>NZ_CP192032.1:0-4800000 GCF_050942475.1 Dactylosporangium sp. CS-033363
ACGGTGGACACCGACCTCGCAGCGATCTGGAACGCCGCGACGAACCAGCTCGCTGACGGGCTCGACTCGGCGCAGCAGCGTGCGTATCTACGCATGACGCGGCTGCGCGCGATCGTCGAGGACACCGCGCTGCTCTCCGTGCCGGACCCGTACTCGCGCGACATGATCGAGAGCCGCCTGCGCCCGGTCATCACGGAGGCGCTCTCCCGGCTGCTGGGCCGGCCGATCCAGGTGGCCGTGACGGTCCGCCCGCCCGAGGACACGCCGACGCTGCCGGCCCCGTCCGCGTCGCACTGGTCCAACGGCACCATGCGCGAGCCGCTGCCGAACCTCAACAGCGACGACCCGACCGGCGAGCGCCGGATGAGCGAGCTGCGGCCGAACGGCCAGAACGGCCAGAACGAGCACCGCGTGCCGGAACACCGCGGCGTCGCGCAGGTGCCGCAGCAGGACCACGACCGCCTCTTCGACCTCCCCGGCGACATCAAGCCGGCCGACTCGTGGCGCAACGAGCACTCCGGCACCGCCGTCGAGGCCGCCACCGACGCGAGCCGCTACGAGCAGTCGAAGTACGAGCCCTCCAAATACGAGCCCTCCAAATACGAGCCGTCCAAATACGAGCCGTCCAAGTACGAGCAGCAGTACGAACAGCAATACGAGCCGCGCGAGCGCGAGCCGCAGCGCGACGAGCTGCCGCCGCCCCGCCCCTCGACCCCCGGCACGGGCCGCGAGGACCGCCGCGCCCAGACGCCGGGCGGGGACTCCGCGGGAAACCGGCTCAACCCGAAGTACACCTTCGAGACCTTTGTCATCGGTTCCTCGAACCGCTTCGCGCACGCCGCGTCGGTCGCGGTGGCCGAGTCGCCGGCCAAGGCCTACAACCCGCTGTTCATCTACGGCGGCTCCGGGCTGGGCAAGACGCACCTGCTGCACGCCATCGGCCAGTACGCGACCATGCTCGGCAACGCGCGCTTCGTGCGGTACGTGTCGACCGAGGAGTTCACGAACGAGTTCATCAACAGCCTGCGCGACGACAAGACCCAGGCGTTCCAGCGGCGCTACCGCGACGTGGACATCCTCCTGATCGACGACATCCAGTTCCTGGAGACCCGCGAGCGGACCCAGGAGGAGTTCTTCCACACGTTCAACACGCTGCACAACGCGAACAAGCAGATCGTGATCAGCTCCGACCGCTCCCCGCGGCAGCTGGCCACGCTGGAGGACCGGCTCCGCACCCGGTTCGAGTGGGGCCTGCTCGCCGACATCCAGCCGCCGGACCTCGAGACGCGTATCGCCATCCTGCAGAAGAAGGCGGCCCAGGAGCGGCTCTTCGCCCCGCCGGACGTGCTGGAGTTCATCGCGTCGCGGATCGCCTCGTCCATCCGCGAGCTCGAGGGCGCGCTGATCCGGGTCACCGCGTTCGCCAACCTGACCCGCTCCCCGGTCGAGCTGAGCCTGGCCGAGGAGGTGCTGCGGGACTTCATCCCGGACGGCTCCGGCCCGGAGATCACGGCCGACCAGATCATGGCGTCGACGGCGGACTACTTCGGCGTGAGCCTGGAGGACCTGCGCGGGCACAGCCGCTCGCGGGTACTCGTGAACGCCCGCCAGGTGGCCATGTACCTCTGCCGCGAGCTCACCGACCTCTCGCTGCCCCGCATCGGGCAGGCGTTCGGCGGCCGCGACCACACGACCGTCATGCACGCGGACCGCAAGATTCGCCAGCAGATGGCCGAGCGGCGGTCGCTGTACAACCAGATCGCCGAGCTGACGAACCGCATCAAGCAGACGACCTGACACCAGTTATCCCCAGGGAAACCGGTATCCACGGATCTTTCGCACAGGGTGTGGACAGCAAGTTGTCCACACCCTGCTTGCTGTCCTGACCTTGTGGTAGTCGCCAAATGGCCATACGTTATCCACAGTCCGCCCACAGGTTTCCGCAGGTCATCCACAGGCAGTTAGGGTCGCAAGTTCGGTGGGTTGTCCCCAACTTCCACACGCTGTCCACAGAAATCCTGTGGATAACTCCGTTCGTGCCAATTTCGGGGCCGGAGTCACCGAACGGCTACCGATCGCACACAGGCTCCATGCACAGGCTGTGGATAACTCCTGGGGATCCCGTGTGGACGAGCTGTGGACGCATCCGGAGAGTGAGTGGACAACCGACCGAACGTGAGCGGGGTTCGGGCCCTACGATATCCACAGCCACGGGAAAACCCTGGGGATTACCGGTGGACAACCGGTGGACAAACTCTGTGGATAGTCGTTCGTCCACAATCCACAGGGCTGCACACACCGGTTCATGCACAGCTCATCCTCAGTCAGACAAGTGGGTTGACCTGGGAAAAGGGCCGTTTTCCACAGTTTCCACACCACCTACTATTACGAAGTATTTCTCTTTTATAAGGGAGAAAAAACAATCTTCGGTGTGTGGATGGAGGCCGGGCCGCCGGTCTCGGCGGGGTCGGTGCACGATCCGGCTCCGGAGGCCCTAAGGTCGATGAGCGAGTCCAGCACCGGCGACAATCGACCCCACTGCCACGTACGCCCCGGAGCGAAATCCCGGCGGCCGGGGGTCATGGCGCGCACTGAGCGGCGAACATGAAGTACCGATGACGATTGCGGGAGGACCGCGATGAAGTTCCGAGTCGAGCGCGACGCGCTCGCCGATGCCGTTGCCTGGACGGCCAAGAGCCTGCCCAGCCGCCCCTCGGTGCCAGTGCTCGCCGGCGTCCTGCTGCGCGTCGCCGACGGCCGGCTGCAGGTGTCCGGATTCGACTACGAGGTCTCCAGCCAGGTCACCGTCGAGGTGCAGGCCGACGCGGACGGCGCGACGCTCGTCTCCGGCCGCCTCCTCGCCGAGATCACCAAGGCCCTGCCGGCCAAGCCGGTCGACGTCGCCGCCGTCGGTGCGCACGTCGAGATCACCTGCGGCAGCGCGCGCTTCACGCTGCCGACCATGCCGGTCGAGGACTACCCGACCCTGCCGGAGATGCCCGAGTCGGCCGGCACCGTCGAGGCCGCCGTGTTCGCGGGGGCCGTCTCGCAGGTGGCCATCGCCGCTGGCAAGGACGACACGCTGCCGATGCTCACCGGCGTCCGGATCGAGATCGAGGGCAGCAAGCTCACGCTGCTGGCCACCGACCGGTACCGGCTGGCGGTCCGGGAACTCGAGTGGCGCCCGGACGAGCCCGACATGAGCCTGGCCGCCCTGGTGCCGGCCCGCACCCTCGACGACACCGCGAAGACCCTGGGCCCGATCGGCGGCTCCGTGTCCGTCGCGCTGTCCCGCGGCAAGATCGGCGAGGGCATGATCGGGTTCGCCGGTGGCGCCCGGCGTACCACCTCGCGCCTGCTCGACGGCGACTTCCCGAAGGTCCGTGCGCTGCTGCCGGACCACCACAACGCCCAGGCGCGGATTCCGGTCGCCGCCCTCAACGAGGTCGTCCGCCGCGTCGGCCTGGTCGCCGAGCGGCAGACCCCGGTCCGGCTGTCCTTCAGCACCGACGGGCTCGTGGTCGAGGCCAGCGGCAGCGAGGACGCCAAGGCCAGCGAGGCGATGGACTGCCAGTACGAGGGCGAACCGATGACGATCGCCTTCAATCACCAGTATCTGCTGGACGGGCTCAAGGCACTCGACGCGCCCATTGCGGTGTTGTCGTTCACTGACCCGAAGAAGCCTGCGGTCATGTCTCCGGCAAAGGATGATGGAGAAATCGTCCCTGGGTACTGGTACTTGATCATGCCGGTTCGCATCGGCAGCTGATTCGGAGGCACCAAAATGCAGCTCGGTCTCATCGGCCTGGGCCGTATGGGCTTCAACATGCGCGAGCGGCTGCGCGCCGCCGGGCACGAGGTCATCGGCTTCGACCACCACCCCGACGTCACCGACGTTTCCTCGCTCAAGGAACTGGTCGAGAAGCTCGCCGCACCGCGCGTGGTCTGGATCATGGTCCCGGTGCAGTTCACCGAGCCCACGATCGACGAGCTCGCCGGCCTGCTGCAGTCCGGCGACATCGTGATCGACGGCGGCAACTCGCGCTTCAGCAACGACCGGCCGCGGGCCGAGAAGCTGGGGACCAAGGGCATCGGCTACCTCGACGTCGGCGTGTCCGGCGGCATCTGGGGCCGCACGAACGGCTACGCGCTCATGGTGGGCGGCGACAAGCAGTACGTCGACCACTGCATGCCGATCTTCGAGGGCCTCAAGCCCGAGGGCGAGTTCGGGTTCGCGCACGCGGGCGGCCCCGGCGCCGGGCACTACGCGAAGATGGTCCACAACGGCATCGAGTACGGCATGATGCACGCCTTCGCCGAGGGTTACGAGCTGCTCGAGGCCTCGGAGTACGTCGACAACATCCCCGAGGTCATCAAGAGCTGGCGGGCCGGCTCGGTCGTGCAGTCGTGGCTGCTCGACCTGCTCGACCGCGCGCTGGACGAGGACCCGCAGCTTGCCGGGATCAAGGGCTACGCCGACGACACGGGCGAGGGCCGCTGGACGGTCGAGGAGGCCATCCGCCTCGCCGTGCCGATGAACGTCATCGCCGCCTCGCTGTTCGCCCGGTTCGCCTCGCGCCAGGAGGACTCGCCGGCGATGAAGGCCGTCGCCGCGCTGCGCAACCAGTTCGGCGGCCACGCGGTCAAGAAGGACTGAACTTGTACGTCCGGGGCCTGGAGCTCGTCGATTTCCGCAGCTATGAGCGGGTGGTCGTCGAGCTGGGCCCCGGGCCGTGCGTGCTCGTGGGACCCAACGGCGTCGGCAAGACCAACCTCGTCGAGGCCCTCGCCTACGTGGCGACCCTGGAGTCGCACCGGGTCGCCACGGACGCGCCGCTCGTGCGCTTCGGGGCCGCCCGCGCGGTGGTCCGCTGCGCGGTGGTGCACGACGAGCGGGAGCTGCTGATCGAGCTCTCGATCGAGCCCGGCCGCGCCAACAAGGCCCGCCTCGGCCGCTCGCCCGTCACCCGCACGCGGGACATTCTCGGGGCCCTGCGCCTGGTGCTCTTCGCGCCCGAGGACCTCTCGCTGATTCGCGGAGACCCTTCAGAGCGGCGACGGTACCTCGATGAGCTCCTCGTCGCCCGCCAGCCCCGCTTCGCCGGTGTGCGCTCGGACTACGACCGGGTGCTCAAGCAGCGCAACGCCCTGCTGCGCAGCTCGTACCTGGCCCGCAAGACCGGCGGCAGCCGCGGCGGCGACCTGTCCACGCTCGACGTGTGGGACACGCACCTGGCCCGCCACGGCGCGCAGCTGGTGCGGGCCCGGCTCGACCTCGTCGACGCGCTCGCGCCGCACGTCGCCAAGGCGTATGCGGCAGTGAGCGCGAGCCGGTCCGACGCGCGCATCTCGTACACCTCCTCCTTCGCGCTCGGCGAGGACCTCGAGGCGGCCCTGCTCGCCGCGCTGTCCGAGTCCCGCCCGTCCGAGGTCGAGCGGGGCGTCACGCTGGTCGGGCCGCACCGCGACGAGCTCACGCTGACCCTGGGCGAGATGCCGGCCAAGGGGTACGCCAGCCACGGCGAGTCGTGGTCCTACGCGCTCGCGCTCCGGCTGGCCGCCTTCGACCTGCTGCGCGACGACGGCGTGGAGCCCGTCCTGGTGCTCGACGACGTGTTCGCCGAGCTGGACTCCGGCCGCCGGGACCGGCTCGCCGGGCTGGTCGGCGGGGCGAGTCAGGTGATCGTGACCTGCGCGGTGGAGGATGATGTCCCGTCGACGTTGCGCGGGATGCGCTTCGAGGTCGGCGGCGGGGAGGTTCGACGTGTCTGACGACAATCCTGAGCAGTCCGGCCCGGAGCTCGCGCGGGCCGCGGTGGAGGCCGCACTGGCCAAGCACCGGGCGCAGCCGCGCCGCCGGCCGCTGGCGGACGGGCAGCAGCCGCGGCGGCGCGGGGGGTACACCGGACCGGGTCCCGACCCCCGGGATCCCCAGCCCTTCGGCTCCGTGCTCGATCGCCTGGTGAAGCAGCGCGGCTGGGCCCGGCCGACGCGCGAGGCGCGGATCTTCGGCGAGTGGGCCAAGGTCGTCGGCGAGGACATCGCCGCGCACAGCCGGCCGATCAAGCTGGAGGACGGCGAGCTGACCATCGAGGCCGAGTCGACCGCGTGGGCGACGCAGCTGAAGATGCTCGCGACCAAGCTGCTGGCCGGCATCGCGCGTGAGGTCGGTCACAACGTGGTCAAGCGGCTGCACATCCACGGGCCGAGCCAGCCGTCCTGGAGCAACGGGCCGCGGCGCATCCGGGGCCGGGGGCCCCGCGACACGTACGGCTAGAAGTCCGCGTAGACGGCGAACCCGCGGTTGGCGCAGCGCCGGTAGAACTTGGCCAGGACGTCGAGCTCGGCGATGGAGTACGACCACTGGGGCGCGTTGCCGGAGTCGTCCCGCAGCGCGTCCAGCCGGCTCTGCAGCCACCGCAGCTGCTGTTCGGCCAGGCGGGAGCCCTCGAGGGCCTTGCGCAGCACGGCGCTCACCGATTCGAACGTGATCTCGTCGCCGTACTCGCTGTGGCCGTTGACGAACCGCTCCAGCCCGCCGGCGATCCAGGCGCAGTCGTCCGGGCTGATCACCGGATCCTCGTCCTCGGCGGCCGCATCTGTGGCGAAGAGCACGCCGTTGAGTCCGAAGAGGAGGTCGACCAGCTCCGTGTACCCCGTGACGCGTACCGTTCCGGTCTTGGCCACGTGGTCGGCCAGGGCCGACGCGGGCCCGGCGTGCAGCGGCAGCTTCTCGGCCAGGTCGGCGAAGTCGACGAACTCGGCCGGCGCGACCGGGTCGTAGAACCGACCGGTGCGCGGCCACTGCACGGCGACGTTGTCCAGCCCCATCGCGCACCCCTCTGCTGCTTCCACGACGCACCCGCCCCCGCGGCGGGGAACATACGGCACGAACGGCCACTTGCGCGACCCCCGGAGGTTCCAAAAGGCCGATTCAGCGGTGGTACTGCCTGTGCCGCCCGCCACCAGGCGCGAGGACCCCTTCCGCATGGGGGGACCTTCGACCGGCACCGTTCGGGCCGCTACGGCGATTACAGGCCCGTCCCGGTGCGAAATTGTCGCCCGGACACAGTAGGATTGCACTGGCTCAGAGAACAGTCGATCACATCCCGCGTGAGCGTCACAGCGGTGGTCGGCCCGCCGAGGTCAGGGCGCTTGCCAGAGAAGCGCTGGGCCCCGGCGTGCCTGCTTCCGCCCCGGGCACCCACGCACCGACTCCGCACGAGACCCGGGACGCCCCGCGCGTGGCCGGCCAGTGCGAGAAAGCGACCAGAGGGTGGCAGCAAACAAGCCCGAACAGTCCTACGACTCCTCCTCGATCACCGTCCTCGAAGGACTCGAGGCGGTCCGCAAGCGGCCCGGTATGTACATCGGCTCCACCGGCGAGCGCGGACTGCACCACCTCGTGTGGGAGGTCGTGGACAACGCGGTCGACGAGGCCCTGGCCGGATACTGCGACACGATCGAGGTCACGCTGCTCGCCGACGGGGGCGTGCGCGTCGTGGACAACGGCCGCGGCATCCCGGTCGACATGCACCCCAAGGAGAAGCGGCCCACCGTCGAGGTCGTCCTCACCGTCCTGCACGCCGGCGGCAAGTTCGACGGCCAGGCCTACGCGGTCTCCGGCGGTCTGCACGGCGTCGGCATCTCGGTCGTCAACGCGCTGTCGACGCGCATCGACCTGAAGATCTGGAAGGACGGCTACGTCTGGACCCAGACGTACAACAACTCCAAGCCTGAGCCGCTGCAAAAGGGCGAGGAGACCGACCAGACCGGCACCAGCGTCACCTTCTGGCCCGACCCGACGATCTTCGAGACGACCGTGTTCGTCTACGAGACGCTGTACCGGCGCATCCAGGAGTACGCCTTCCTGAACCGCGGCCTGAAGATCCAGCTGCGCGACGAGCGGCCGGACACGCCGGAGGAGAAGAAGGAGGTCGTCTTCTGCTACGAGGGCGGCATCGCCGACTTCGTGCGGCACCTCAACGCCACCAAGACGCCGATCCACCGCACCGTCGTGGAGTTCGGCGCGGAGGGCGAGGGCATCGCGGTCGAGATCGCCATGCAATGGAACGAGTCGTACGGCGAGAGCGTCTACACGTTCGCCAACACGATCAACACGCATGAGGGCGGCACCCACGAGGAGGGCTTCCGCTCCGCGTTGACGTCGGTCGTGAACAAGTACGGAGCGGACAAGAAGTTCCTCAAGGGCGACGAGAAGCTCACCGGTGAGGACATCCGCGAGGGCCTGGCCGCGATCATCTCGGTGAAGCTGGCCAACCCGCAGTTCGAGGGTCAGACCAAGACCAAGCTCGGCAACACCGAGGCGCGCAGCTTCGTGCAGAAGGTGTGCAACGAGTGGCTGGTCGACTGGTTCGACCGCAACCCGGCCGAGGTCAAGACCATCATCACCAAGGCCTCGCAGGCCGCCCGGGCGCGCATCGCCGCCTCGCAGGCGCGCAAGCTGGCCCGGCGCAAGTCGCTGCTCGAGTCCGGTTCGATGCCGGGCAAGCTGGCCGACTGCCAGTCCAACGACCCGCGACTCTGCGAGGTCTTCATCGTCGAGGGCGACTCGGCCGGCGGCTCGGCCAAGCAGGGCCGCGACCCGCGGGTCCAGGCGATCCTGCCGATCCGCGGCAAGATCCTCAACGTGGAGAAGGCGCGCATCGACCGCGTGCTGAAGAACAACGAGGTCCAGGCGCTCATCACGGCGCTCGGCACCGGTATCCACGACGAGTTCGACATCGAGAAGCTGCGGTACCACAAGCTGATCCTGATGGCGGACGCCGACGTCGACGGCCAGCACATCCAGACCCTGCTGCTGACGCTGGTCTTCCGGTTCATGCGCCCCCTGATCGAGCTCGGGCACGTGTATCTGGCGGCGCCCCCGCTGTACAAGATCAAGTGGAACAAGAAGGGCGACGACGCGCAGTACGCGTACACCGACCGGGAGCGCGACGGCCTGATCGAGCTGCGGCAGCGCACCAAGCCCAACGCCAAGCCGGACGACATCCAGCGCTTCAAGGGCCTCGGGGAGATGAACTACCCGGAGCTCTGGGAGACCACGATGAACCCGGAGACCCGGATGCTCCGCCAAGTGACCTTGGACGACGCTGCAACCGCGGACGAGCTCTTCAGCGTCCTCATGGGCGAAGACGTGGAAGCTCGACGCTCGTTCATCCAGCGCAATGCCAAGGACGTCCGGTTCCTCGACATCTGATCCGTGCCGGCTAGAGAAGAAAAGGAATATCAAGCGTGACGGAACCGACTTCCACCTCTGAGAACCCGGAAGAGACTCCGGCCGAGGGTGGGTCTGCGGTCGCCAGCCGTATCGAGCCGGTCGGCATCGAAGTCGAGATGCAGCGTTCGTACCTTGACTACGCGATGAGCGTCATCGTCGGTCGAGCCCTGCCCGACGTGCGTGACGGCCTCAAGCCCGTGCACCGCAAGATCCTCTACGCGATGTTCGACGGCGGCTACCGCCCGGACCGCGGCTACGTGAAGTGCGCGCGAGTCGTCGGCGACGTGATGGGTAACTACCACCCGCACGGCGACGCCTCTATTTACGACGCGCTCGTGCGGATGGCCCAGAGCTGGTCGCTGCGATACCCGCTGATCGACGGCAACGGCAACTTCGGCTCACCCGGCAACGACCCGGCCGCGGCCATGCGGTACACCGAGGCCCGCCTCGACCCGCTGGCCATGGAGATGCTGCGGGACATCGACGAGGAGACCGTCGACTTCGTCCCCAACTACGACGGCCGGGCCCAGGAGCCCACGATCCTGCCGTCGCGTATCCCCAACCTGCTGGTCAACGGCAGCACGGGCATCGCGGTCGGCATGGCGACGAACATCCCGCCGCACAACCTGCGCGAGATCGCGGCCGCGGTGCAGTGGTGCCTCGACCACCCCGACGCGGACGAGGCCGAGACCCTCGACGAGCTGATCACGATCGTCAAGGGCCCGGACTTCCCGACCAAGGGCCTCATCGTGGGTACCGCGGGCATCATCGACGCCTACCGCACGGGTCGCGGTTCGATCCGTATGCGCGCCGTGGTCGAGGTCGAGGAGGACACCCGGGGCCGGACCATCCTCGTGGTGACCGAGCTGCCATATGCGGTAAACCCCGACAACCTGGCCGAGCGGATCGCCGACCTGGTGAAAGAGGGCAAGCTCGCCGGCATCGCCGACATCCGCGAGGAGTCCTCCGGCCGCACCGGCATGCGCCTGGTGATCGTGCTCAAGCGCGACGCCGTCGCCAAGGTGGTGCTCAACAACCTCTACAAGCACACGCAGCTGCAGGAGACGTTCGGCGCCAACATGCTGGCGCTCGTCGACGGCGTGCCCCGCACGCTCAACCTCGCGCAGTTCGTCCGGCACTACGTCGCCCACCAGGTCGACGTCATCGAGCGGCGCACACGGTACCGGCTGCGCAAGGCCGAGGAGCGCGCGCACATCCTGCGCGGCCTGGTCAAGGCCCTCGACATGCTCGACGAGGTGATCGCCCTCATCCGGCGCTCGCCGAGCGCCGAGGAGTCCAAGAACGGCCTGATGAACCTCCTGGAGATCGACGACATCCAGGCCACCGCGATCCTCGACATGCAGCTGCGCCGGCTCGCCGCGTTGGAGCGCCAGCGCATCTTCGACGAGCTGGCGAAGATCGAGATCGAGATCGCGGACTACAAGGACATCCTGGCCAAGCCCGAGCGCGTGCGTCAGATCATTTCGGAGGAACTCGCCGAGATCGTCGCCCGCCGCGGCGACGACCGCCGCACCCAGGTCATCCCGTTCGACGGCGAGGTCTCCATGGAGGACCTCATCGTCCGGGAGGACGTTGTGGTGACGATCACGCGCACCGGCTACGCGAAGCGCACCAAGGTCGACCTGTACCGCTCGCAGAAGCGCGGCGGGAAGGGTGTCTCAGGTGCGACACTCAGGCAGGACGACATCGTCAGCCACTTCTTCGTGTGCTCCACGCACGACTGGATGTTGTTCTTTACGAATAAAGGTCGGGTATACCGGGCAAAGGCCTATGAACTGCCCGAGGCGCAGCGGTCGGCAAAGGGTCAGCACGTCGCCAACCTGCTCGCCTTCCAGCCCGACGAACACATCGCGCAGGTGATCGAGATCCCGAACTACCAGGTTGCGCCGTACCTCGTGCTGGCCACGAAGGACGGCCTGGTGAAGAAGACCAAGCTGGAGGAGTTCGACTCCAACCGCTCGGGCGGCATCATCGGCATCAACCTGCGCGAAGAGGACGAGCTGGTCGGCGCCGCGCTGCTCGGCCCGGAGGACGACCTCCTCCTGGTGAGCAAGCAGGCCCAGGCGATCCGCTTCACCGCCAACGACGAGGCGCTGCGCCCGATGGGCCGCGCGACCTCCGGCGTGATCGGGATGCGCTTCGCCGAGGGCGACGAGTTGCTCGCCATGGAAGTGGTGCGCGAGGGCATGGACCTGGACGTACTGGTGGCCACCGACGGTGGTTTTGCCAAGCGGACTCCCATCGAGGAGTATCCGAGGCAAGGGCGCGGCGGCAAGGGCGTCCTCACCGCTAAAATCACGTCGCGGCGCGGTGGTCTCGTCGGCGCGGTGGTGATCAGCCCGGACGATGAGCTGTTCGCCATCACCTCCAACGGTGGCGTGATCCGGACTCCCGTGAAGCCTGTACGGCGTACGAGGGATCGGAACACAATGGGGGTCAAGCTCATGGACCTTCCTGAGGGTGTGACCATCGTCGCGATCGCCCGCAACGCCGATGAGCCCGACGAACAGGACTAGTTGATGACAGACACACAGGCGAAGTCGGGGACCGCCTCGGCAACCGAAGAGGCCAAGCAGGCCGGAGAGGCTGCCATGACGGGATCTGACTCGGGGGCGCCTGCCGCCGGTGGAGAGCCTGGCTCGGTCAACGGGGCCGGCACGTCCGGCTCCAATTCGCCGGGCTCGGGCTCCGGGAGCTCGTTCGGCTCCGGTTCGGGCGGCTCGTTCGGTTCGGGGAGCTCGTTCGGTTCGGGCGACTCGTTCGGTTCGGGCGACTACACGACCGGGGGGACGCCGAAGTTCACGCGCGCCCCGGGCATGGCCCCGCCGCCGGACTCGCTGACGGTGCCGATCCAGTCGCCGGCCGCCGGCTCGCCGCCACCGGTCTCGATTCCGGGCACGATGGGCAGCACCGCGACGGGCACGGCCAGCGTCTCGGCCATCGCCCGCGCCGCGGTGCGCACGCCCGCCGCGGCCGCGACGCAGGCCATCAACACGCCGACCCCCGCGGTCAGCGGCTCGGCCCGCGTCACCGAGGCCGTGCGCGCCGCCCGCAAGACGGTCAGCTCCGCCGTGGGCCGCGGCCCCCGCCGGGCCCGCCTGCACCTCAAGCGGATCGACCCGTGGTCGGTGATGAAGTTCGCCTTCGCCGTGAGCTTCGTGCTCTTCGTGGTCCTGATCGTCGCCACGTCGGTGCTGTACCTGGCCCTGGACGCGATGGACGTCTTCAAGAGCATCAACAAGCTCCTCGCCGACCTGGTCAGCTCGACCGGCGGCTCGGCCGACAGCACCTTCCGCATCACCGCGAAGGGCGTCATCGGCGGCGCCGCCCTCCTGGGCGTCGTGAACGTGGTCCTCTTCACGGCCCTGGCAACGCTGGGCTCGTTCATCTACAACGTGTGCGCCGACCTGGTCGGCGGCATCGAGCTCACGCTCGCCGAAAAGGACTGACCTGCGGTTATGTCTCCCCTGGCGCAGGCGCGCCGCGCCAGGGGGGAACCGGTTTGAGGCGGGCGCGTGGGGTACGGTAACCTTCTGTTCGCACCGCTCCGGTTCCGCCGGTTCGAGTGGTGTTGTGCTGGGGCTATAGCTCAGTCGGTTAGAGCGCAGAGCTGATAACTCTGAGGTCGCTGGTTCGATTCCAGCTAGCCCCACATGTGGAAAAAGGTGCTTCTGGTGGTCGCCGTCGTCGGAGCCGCCGCCTACGTCGCGAAGCGCGTCAAGTCCGCCAACGAGGAGCGCGCGCTCTGGCACGAGGCGACGACCGCCCCGGACCTGCGCTAGTCTGTAGCCCAGCCCGAGCGGGGGCGTAGCTCAACTGGCAGAGCACCGCCTTTGCAAGGCGGGGGTTAGGGGTTCGAGTCCCCTCGCTTCCACCCCTCATCGGCCGTGGCCTGCGGTTGTGTGCCCGGCAAGATCGCCCGGTAAGCCTCGGGTAAGTCTCAGCTTCTTTTTCGGCGCGCGGCCGCTAGGGCTTCGCCGAAGATTCCGCGCGCCTTGATCCGCTTCGGCCAGAAGCCGACGTAGGTCCCGAGCGTCAGGCTCAGCGACTTGTGCCGGAGCGCCCGCTGTACCTCCTGCGGCTCGGCCCCGTTGGTGATGAGCACGGTGGCGAAGAAGTGCCGTAGCGCGTGGAACCCGGCGTGCTCGATGTTCGGCCAGCCGGCCGCCTCCCGCCACTTGCCCCACTCCCGGGACCAGATTCGATCGGTCAGCGGATTGCCGTGTCGGGAAGTGAACAGCAGCGGCACCGTCCGCCGGACCATTTCGTCGTCCGTGATGTCGGGCAGGTTGATCTCCACCGGCGGAAATTCCGCCACGTGCCAGGCGACGTGCTCCGCCACCAGGGCGTCGAGGTCCACGGTCCCGGAAGAGCCGGCCTTCGGCTCGGTCAGGTAGAACCCGCCGTACTCCTTCGGTGAGTACCGGAGCTGTTGCACGACGTGCAACTCAGCCTCTGCCGGGTCGATGCACCGGGGACCGTCCTCCATCCCCAGCGCCTCACCGAAGCGCAGCCCCTCCCCGGCTCCGAGCCAGCCGGCCGCTCGGTACCTCGGCGGCATGGTGTCCAACATCCGCCATACCTGGTCCGCAGTCGGCACCCACTTCGGAGCCGACGCCATGCCACCGAGCGTCTTCGCGAGCCGGATCCCCTCGCAGGGGTTGTCGTCGCGCTTCTTGTCACGAACCATTGCCGCGCAGATGGCGTCGAGCAGTTCGAAGTACAGCTTGATCGAGGACCGTGCGTGACCGTTCCTGCGCAACGCGCTGAGCCACTCCAGAACGCTGGTCTCCGTGATGTCGCCCAGCGCCTCACCCCCGAACACCGGGATGAGATGGACCTTCAGGTTCGACACCACACGCTCGCGCGTCTCGATTTGCCAGCCCATCTCCCGAGCGAGCCGCCAACGTTCCGCGTACTCGGCGAACGTCGAAGCAGTTGCCGAGAGAACTACACGCTTTGGTGACTGCGGCAGCTCGCCCTTGATCGCCTGACGCTCCCACTCCTCCGCGTCGGTCTTCCGGTGGAACGCCTTGGTCTCCTCCACGCCGCCCGGGTGAACGAACACCGCCCGCCAGCGCTTCCCGCGGCCATACCGCGCGGTCTTCACCTTCTCCTTGTTCGGCCCCAGCTTGGACGAGATCCACAAGTCGTAGACCGGCATGGTCAGGCCGCCTCCTGGTCGCGGAACCACGCCTGCACATCAGCCCGGTCATAGCGCAGGTGCCGGCCGACCTTCCTCGCCCTCGGCCCCTTCCGATGTGACCGCCACTGATACAGCGTCCCTTTGGGCACCCGCAGCAGCGCGGCCACCTCGTCGATCGACATGAACGGTTCCACCTCAGCCCCTCTCCCCGTGATCGCTGGTCGCCTGTTCCGAGGCGGCACCATATTGGGCCGCGCGATCCCGGGCGGCAGTGAGCGCGTTGCGCCACTGGATGCGCTGGGCGAGCGCTTTCAGGAGGCGGTGCCGCATGGGCAGGAGGTCAGGGTCATTGGGCCGGGCGAGTTCCCAGGCGACCGGGGCCGTGGACTCGGGTTCCGGCGCGTCGACGCCGAGCAGCGACCGGACCCACGCCTTCGCGTCGTATCGGTGGTCGGCGAGGGTCTTCCCAGACCAGTCCCGCGAGACGAGAATCCGCCGGCCACCGATGCCGAGGGTCGAGCGCTGGTGGACGCGGCCTTTGCAGTTGCCGGGACGGAGCCGGGCGTGGGCCTTCTTGGGCTGGATGCCGTAGAGCAGCCAGTTCGCGCACCGGTCCGAGCAGGGGGTGATGCGGAGCTCCCGCCAGAACCGTTCGAGGTGGTCCCGCTGGCGGTCAGTGGTGATGGCGTGGCAGTCCGCGGCGGACTTGGTGATGTACTTCGTGATGTAGCCGATTGCTCGCTCAGCGTCTTGGCCGTTCGCGTTGACGCCCTCAGCACGCAGCTGGACGCCAAACCGGATTACGTGCGCCGGTTCGTCCTCGATCGCGTCCAGTGCCTCATCCCAGGTGACCAGCGGCCGACCCGCCACGTCGCACCACGCCTCAGCGTCGGCGTTCCACAGTGGACGGCAGGTCGGTTCCTCGACCTTCGGCCACCACACCTGGTGGTAGGTCGCCGCCGCCACCTCGCGGAGGACCGTGCGGGGGATGGTGCCTCGGATCGCGAAGTGGGCGTGGGGAGCCAGACGACGTTGCGGCTCAACGCATCCGGCGTACTGGACGTTCCAGCCGACGCAGCGGCGCAGGTTCTGCCAGAACCGGTCGAGCAGGCGGGGGAAGGCGATCGCATCCCAGGCCGCCCGTCGATAGTCGTATGTGGACGGATCGACCGGTGAACCGTCAGACCGTACGGCACCGTACGAGTCGAGGGTGACCGTCAGCCACATCGACGGCCGGTACTCGGTGCCGTCCGGGGCGGCGTAGGTGCGGCCGATGGTGCGCGGGTCGACCTTCTGCCGGGGTAGCGCGGGTGCGTCCTGGCGTCGCTTGGTGGTCCGTTGTCGCTTTGGCTCTGCCGGCTTCTGGTGCGCTGGTGCCACGCTGCCCCGCAGTCCTTCGGCCGCGATCGCTTCTTCCACGTTGCGGATCGCGGTGTCGATCTGCTCGACCAGATCCCAGGCGGACGTGCGGACCGCTTCGTCGCGGGCGTGCTCCAGCTGGGCCCGTTCACCGATAAGCCTCCGCTGCCCATCCGTGGCCGGCACAGGACCGGGCGCCGGTTCGTCGGTGCGGTGCCAGCCCTCCCGGATCTGGACCTTGCGCAGCCGACGAGCCCGTTCCGCGCACGGCGGGCATTTGTCGTCCCGGGTGGCGCCGCAGGGCACGTCGATGATCTCGGTTTTGCCGGTCTGCAGGTCGGTGCGGCGCAGCCCGACCGGGCGCAGGCACACCCCGTACTCGGCCGCCATGTCTTTGACGACGTCGGCCGCCAAAGGGATGAGCATCCGGGCGGCGCGCGAGCCGGGCCGGGGCTGCTGCTCCTCGGGTTCGAGGCCGGGCAGTGCGGTGACGGTCACCGGTGCCCACATCCCCGGCAGTGCGTGTCGCGGTTGCCGACCATCAGCGCGGCGACGACGAGGACCAGGGCGATGGTGCCGCAGATGACGAGCCAGTGCGTCATCACCCAGGTCACGAGCAGCCACACGCCCCAGCCGATCCCGCCGACGAGGGCGAGCCCGCCGAGGACGACCGCGACCTGTGCTGCGCGGCGCCGGCCTTTCCGCTCGGGGACGGGCTCGAGGAGTGTCACATCGATAGCGAACCGGCCGTTGCCGAGCGGTTGCGGACGTCCGTAGCGGACGAGGTGTCCCCGGGCGTGGGCCGAGCGCAGGACGTTGGCGAGCTGGTCCGCCGGGCCGGTCAGGTAGTGGTCCACGGGCTGCAGTTCGCCGGTCATCGCACGACTCCTGACGGGATGGCGCCGTTGATGCGGGGCGCCGGTGCGATGACGTGGATTTCCTTGACCGGCAACGGTTCCGGGTCCGCGACGGCGTCCGGGGATGACGGTTTGTGGTCGCTGGACGCGAGCAGCGCGGTGGCCGCCATGACCATCAGCCCGTCGACGGCGGCCGGGCCGAACATCGAGGTGAGGCCGTCTTCGCCGTAGTGGCGGATCAGCGCCGAGAGGTGGCGGTACGAGACCACCGCGGCCACGGCCGCCACGATGAGGACCCCGCCGTACCGGGCCAGCCACCACCATTTCCCCGCCGGCCACTCGGTCCGGATGAGGATTTCCACGGCGACGAACAGGGCGATGGGCCAGAACATCGCTGTCGCGACCGCGCCAACCTCCGGGCTCCAGCCCAGCGGGGCACCGACGGGGGCGACGTAGCAGTGCGCGACGTTCGCAGCGAGCGAGGCGACTCCGCCGAAGATGGTGCCGATGTAGGCCCAGGTGCGACCGTTCATGAGGACCACCCGAAGCCGTCGATGTCCTCGGCGTGGGTGCGGGCGTGGCGGCGACGAGCGGCGTTGATGATGTCGGCCTGGTCGTCGCGGGCGCTGGTGCAGTACGGGCAGGGCAGGTCGGGGTTGCGGTGGGCGGTGTCGGGACAGCGCCGGTGCTGGCGTCGCATGAGAGGGGTCTCCTTCGCGAGCGGGCGGTCAGCGAGGCTTGGGGGTGATCGGGACGCGAATCCAGTCCGGTGGGGTGCCGGTGGAGGCGACCGCTTCGGACAGGCAGCGCCACAGCGCCCACGCCTCGTCCGGGGTCAGGTACATGCGGCGCCGGCCGGGGCCGACCGCGACGTACAGGTCTTCGCCCTCGGTGACTCGGACGGTTACCGGCGAGGTGCCACGCTCGACATCCGGGGCGCGGAGCCGGTAGAAGCGCCTCATGCCGCCGCCTCCCCGCCGAGGAGGTCCGCGAGGCTGTCGGGGAGCAGTGGCCCGGGCCGGTACCGGTGCGACGCAGGTTGCGAGCGGTGCTTCGCAGGTGCCGGGGCCGGTCGCGGTGCTACGACGAGCGGTGCGGCGTACAACTCGGCCATGGCCCGGATCTCGTCGTCGGTGACGTAGCCGAACCGCACCCGCAGCGGCTCCGGCCGGTCATCGAGCACGACGTAACCGATCCCGCGCAGACTCGGGTCTGCCGACAGCTGGTCTGCGAGGGCGCCACGGGCGCGGGAGCCGTCGCCGAGGATGAGGTCGACGTGGTTGCGTTCGTTGACCCGCAAGGCGATCCGGGCCGGGAAGAAGTCCCGCAGTTCCACGACCTCTTTGCGCGGGTCCTGAGTGAACGCGACCGCGAGGACGCCGAGGCCGCCGCCCTGGGTGAGGATCAGGCCGAGCGCGGCCCGGCTGCGGGCCCGCAGGTCCGGGTCCAGCAGCAACGCGACCAGCGCGAGGATTTCGTCCACGACGAGCACGTACAACGGCTCATCCACGGTCGGCGTGTGGAACCGGACGTGGCCCTGCATCCGGGCTTGCCGTTCGCGCATCTTCGCCACGAGCTCTTCGAGCATCTCGACCATGGCAGCCGGGTCGCTGAACTCGTACCGAGCGAACAGTTCACGGCCGAGCGACAGTTCGACGCCGCCCTTGGGGTCGATGCCCCACAGCTGCACCAGCCCTGTCGGAATGCCGGCCACGAGCGCCCGGACGAGCGACCACAGGACCGAGCCTTTCCCCGACCGGGTCGCGCCGACGACCAGCACATGCGTTGCGAGCAGCCGAAGCGCGAACGTCCGCAGGTCTTCACCCAGCCCGAGCGGCAGTCGTTCGAAGTCCGGTTCATCCGCGACCGGGAACGCGGGAACGATGTGCCGCAGCGGGTCACGGCGCGGAAATACCAGCCAGACCAGGCGCGGCCGGTCCCGATCCATCAGGCGCAGCAGGGGCGCCCAGCGGCCCTTTCTGACGGGCGGGGTGGTGCGGCGGCCGGTGTAGACGCGGCACTCGCGGGCGTTGAACGAGTACGCCAGGTTCGCCGAGGCCGCGTGGTACAGGTCCGGGTTCTGCCCGCGCGGCATCCGCAACAGCACCTCGTCCGCCGCAGCGGTGCACCGGACCCGCAGCAGCTTCGGCATGATCCGTGCACCGTCGAACCGCTCGGCGAGCTTGCACAGTGTCAAAGCCTCACGCCAATGCAGCTGGTACAAGCTGATCCGCCGCCACCACGCCAGCAGCGGCAGCAGCACCAACCGCTGACACGAGGGTCGCCAGCGCCACCACCACAGACCGACCGCGCCGGCTACGGCGATGAGGACCAGGACGAGCCAGCCGTGGCGGTACCAGAGCCAGATCCCGCCGAATGCCAGGCTCAGCGAGCACCAGTTGCGCCGGACGATCGGCAGGAGCCGGATTAGCGCGCGGGCCGCGTGCCACGCCAGGACCGGCACGACGACCCAGATCAGCAGCCACCAAGGCAGCGGCACGGACAGCCGCCGGAAGTTGACCAGCGGAGCGTTGTTTTTCACTTCGACCCTCCCCAGGGATCCCGGGGTTCAGCCGGCGGCCGTGAGGGTGGCGAACCGGCCGCGGTTGTCGCGGCGGAAGGCCAGGAATTCGAACGGCATGCCGGTGAACCAGCGGGTGAACCGCCCGGACGCATCACGCGCCACGGGCATCAGCAGCGGCACTTGGTTGGAGCAAGTGCGCAGGTCAGGCTGGAATGGGGAGCGGGATTTGGGCATGATGAAACCCGCCTTCCTCTGCCGCCCAGAAACACATGCCGGGGAAGAAGGGGGCGGTCTGTGTGCCGTCGGAAGCCGGACCGCCCCATCCCTCAAAGGTTGTTCAGGCCGCCGCCGGCAGGATGTCGTCCGCCTCGTGCAGCACCGCGAACACCCGCGCCAGCGCCGGACCGTCGAGGAACACCGCGACGTCGCCGGTCGCCTCGCCGATCTGCAGCCACACGCCCGCGTGTTCGGTCGAGCGGTGCAGCCGCAGCCGGGTACCGCTGCCGACGTGGACGTTCACCGAGACCACGGCGGCGCCGGTGCTCACTTGCTGGCCCTGCCCGCCGCCACCGGCACGCGGAACCCGGTCGCGCGCAGCGAGTAGGTCAGCCGCCCGGTGGTGTCCGGCACGTACGGCGTGACCGTCATGCCCTCGAACTCCACCGGCGAGAACGGCACCGACGACTCCGGTACCGGCCGCACCGGGGCCGTGATCTTCACCGCCACCTCGCGGGAACGGCCGGCGAGGTCGGGGTCCATGTCCATGACCCGTACCGTCCACACCCGCTCACCGGTGAGCTTGTCCACGGCCGGGGTCCGCGAACGGGTCTTCTCGTTGAAGTCCTGCGCCTCGACGATCGAGTCCGGGACCAGCACACAGCCGGCCGGAAACACGTCCTCGAACCGCACCGAAAACCTGGTCCCACCCTTCAGAGCCATTGCGTCTTCGCTCCCTCAAGCCGTCCTGGCTACTTGACTAACCAAGTAAGCCAAGCGTGACATGACCAACATGGCTAGTCAAGTAGGCAGCGAAGATCCTTTATGTGAGCCGGAACCGGGAAGTCAGTTCAACCGCCTCCCGAGCGACGAGGGCATCCACGACGACGAGCGGCCGCCCATCGGCGTCGAGGACGGACAGAAGGATGGACGGCAGGCAGTGTCGGCGGTCCGTGTCGAGGGCGGTCGCCTCGAACAGAGACGGAATACGGGCGCCGACCTGCTCCACCACGTACGTGGCGACGACCGTCCGTCGCCGTTCCAGGTACTGGATCAGGTCGTCGGCCCCGGGCGCGTCGGTGTGCAGCTGCACCTCTTCGGCCAACGGCGCATCGATGTATGCGGAGGTGAGTCCCACCGGCCGACCACTGGCGGGCGTGAGGAGGTACCGCCTCGTCACGAGTTTGATGCCGTGCCGCCGACCTAGGATCGCCGCAATGGCGGGCGGTGCCGCCGTTCGGCCGGACGTCAGCAGCGCGGCATCCGCGAACATGCCGGGCCGCAGCAGGTGCCGAGCACGCCGAGGCAGCGAGGCGAGCGTAGGGGCGGGCCGGCCGAGTACGAACCGTCCTTTGCCTTGCTGGCCTTCAACCCAGCGCTGTTGCCGCAGGTATTCGAGCGCCCGGACCACCGTCGAGCGCGACACCCTGAACTCGCGCACCAGCTGCGCCTCGCTCGGCAGCATCTCGCCGATCGGGTAGGTCCCGTCAGTCATCTGCGCTTGGAGGGTGGAGATGATCGCGGCGTACTTCGGCTGACTGGAATCGGTGGGCACGGTCGGCTACCTCGCGCCGGCGGACACGGCCAGGAGGTGGGACACGTTCGTGACGAGTTCGAGTGCCTGCACCTCAGTCAGGTCGGCGCCCTCGTCCGTGCCGTCCGCGAATTCGAGCAGGAGGTTGGTCGGGCCGTCTTCGAGCATCCATAGCGAGGCCGACACCGCAGTACCGGTGTCGGGATCGTTGGTGCCGTTGACCGACCGCGACCTGTGGATTGCGTACTTGCCGCTCACCCGCCCGACCGGACACCGTTCTCGATCGCACCAGTGCGGGTGAAACACTTCGCTCATCGCAGCCTCCGATCGTCAATTCAAATTTGGCTAGCTTGGCTAGTCAAATATGACGATAGATGGACCACGGATCCCGCACAAGAAACAGGCGGGTGGATATTTCTAGCCTGGCTAGCCAGGTCGTAGGCTGATCGCGTGAACGGCGTAGTCGAGAGTCTCGACGGACTGGACCCGGACGACCCGCGGCCCGCTTCGCAGCAGATTGCGAACGTGCTGCGAGCCGCGATTCTCACGCGCCGATTCCAGCCAGGCGAACGGCTCCCGTCACAGAACGAGCTAGCCGACCGCTACGGCGTCGCCCGCGAGACCGTCAAGGTCGCGTTGCGCGTGCTGCGCGAGGAACGGCTGATTGTGAGCCGCCAGGGGAGCGGCGCGTTCGTTCGCGCGCAGACCGAGCGCCCCGTTGGCCTTCGCCCACACATCGAAGCCGCGTTCGAGCGCCAGCACGTGTCCATCGACTTCGCCGGCTTCTCCAGCGAGACCCTGCACGGCGCGCTCACGGAACCGCTGGACAAGATTCGCGCGGGTCGCCTCACGCCGGAGTCCATTGCCGTGCGCATCCTGGTGCCGGACCACTCTCAGCCGGCCGCCGTTCCGTCTGCGATCGACGGACCGGAGAACGACAAGGCCGTGCGCGACCGCGCCACGAGGATCAGCCGCCGCCACAGCGAGGCGATCGTCGACTCGGTGCGCGAGCTGGGGGAGTTGGGTCTGGTTCGGTCCGCGACTGCCGAGGTGCGCACCCACGGGACCGCCGCCCTGTTCAAGGTCTACGTGCTGAACAACAGCGAAGCGTTCTTCGGCTTCTACCCGGTGGTTCGCCACACGGTGACCATCGCCCAGGAGCCGGTACCCATCTTCGACGTGATGGGCAAGGACATACCGCTGTTCCAGTTCGCCGTAGGCGACGAAGAGGACCTGGCCACGCAGTACGTGCAGCAGGCCCGAGCCTGGTTCGACAGTGTGTGGACCACCATCGCGCATGAGCAGCAGCCGTGACGAAGACGCTTGTGGATGTCGTTCGGACCGCACGCGTGCTGTTGCTGGACTTCGACGGGCCGGTGGCCAACCTCTTCGCCGGCTGCCCGGCCGCAGCCATCAGTGAGCAGCTGCGTGAGCTTGCGGCATCCCAAGGCTACGACTTAGCCGCGAGCGACATGCTGGCACTCCTGCGCGAGGCAGCGTCCCACGGCGACGAGCAGCTGACCCGGCTAATCACCGACGCCGCGCGGGACGCCGAAGCGCAAGCGGCTGAGTCCGCGACGCCGACACCTGGCGTGGTTGACGTCCTGGCAGCAGCGCGCACGTCAGGCCGTCCGGTCGCCATCGCCAGCAACAACGCCACCGAGGCTGTCGAGGCCTACTTGCGCCGCCTGGACCTCGGCGGCGCCGTCGACCTGATTGTGGGCCGGTACGACGGCATGGACCCGGTGCTGCTGAAGCCGCATCCACACCTAGTACGTCGAGCCATTGAGGGCGTAAACGCTAGGCCGGAAAGCCTGCTGTTCGTGGGTGACTCACCCAGTGACATTGAGGCTGGCCGTGCGGCAGGCACGACGACCGTGGGGTACGCCAACAAGCCTGGCAAGCGGGAGCGCTTGAAGGGCGCGGGCGCTGGCTTTGTCATCGGCGACATGAGCGAACTCGCCGACGCCCTGCGCCTGGCGCCTCTATCCATGCGTTGACGTGACTTGCTCCTCCGACCTCCCATCCTTGCCCAGGAGCACCGATGACCGATTGGCTAGCCGTTCCGGACAACGTGGTTGATGGCGTTCGTGAGCGCTGGCCCGATCGTGCCGAACCGTGGTTGTCCACCGCAGGTGAGGCTTTGGCCGAGCTGTGCGCTGAGTTCAACGGCCGCCCCCGCGATGTCCTACACGCTCGATACGGCTATGTCGTAACTGTCGACACCCCCGATGGTGGCCTGGTTATTCGGTCCAGTCCGGACCCTGATGGCCCGATACAGGCCAAGGTTTCGGAGGCGATGGCGGCGCTGAACGTCGCGCCAGCTATCCACCGCGTCGTCGTCACTAAATTAGCCACCTGGACGGTGATGGACGAGATTCAGCCTGGATTGCCATTTGCATTGACAGATCGTTCCGTAGCCGACCTCGAAGCCCTTGCCGCGCCCCTAGCCGTTCTGCGTGACGAGCCGGCACCAATCGTGGGAATGATGTCCCTGGCTTCGTGGATTCGAGGACGGCTCGAGGATGACTACCTGACCGACATGCCCGTCTGGCAGGTTCCGGCATCTGATTCCGAGCGGAGTGCAGCGCTGGATCTACTCGTGGATCTGGACCGCGGTACGGAGATTCGTTTGTGTCACGGTGACGCTTCGACATGGAATCTGCTGCTGTCCAGCGCGAACAGTTGGGTTTTGATCGATCCACGAGGAATCTCCGGCGAGGTGGCGTATGACTTAGCCGTATTAGCGATGAAGGTCAGAGGAAGACATACCGCAGCCGAGGTTTGTCGACGATTCGCGGCCGTGGCTGGGATAGACAGGGAGCGGGTCGTCGCCTGGATGAAGGTTGCGATTGCAGCTCGCGTCTAGGTTGGCTTTGGAAGACGATCCAATTGACCAGAGAACTTGCCTGTCTAGAAGCCTAAGTCAACGATCGACGATTGCTTGTTCGCAAGCTCTTCGGCAAGACGGCTCGGCTGGGCCTTAAACAGAAGGCTAAGAGCGAGCTCTTGCTCATCCTTCGTATCGAGATCGACACTAACGACAAAGCCCGAACGGTCGACGCGCCCCTTAAGTTCACCACGGTTGAGAGTGCTAAAGATAATCGACGCTATCCTCGTGCGCAACGCGTCTACGTCGCTGTTGTCGCGCCACCTGGTCGAAACGTTGAATGTCGCCTGCTTTAA
The DNA here is from genome assembly GCF_050942475.1 of Dactylosporangium sp. CS-033363. Lineage (NCBI taxonomy): Bacteria > Bacillati > Actinomycetota > Actinomycetes > Micromonosporales > Micromonosporaceae > Dactylosporangium > Dactylosporangium sp. CS-033363. Next base: position 24,085 of record NZ_CP192032.1, read on the forward strand.
TGCATCGGTGGCGTCGATATAGACGCAATCGGGTGTGACCGCTAAACCGATCACATGCATGCAGTAGATGAGCACCCGCTCCGTCAGTAAGCGGAGGCAGTAGTCCTTCTCGTCGGCGTCTTGGTTCTCTGCAGCCGACGGATCATACGGGATAATGTATATGGGTCGGGCTTCGTCCGGGTTGCCTTCGGTTATTAGTCGTCTTCCTCTAATTTCACCAAGCTTCTCCTCGCCTGCACCTCTCGCGACATTGAGCACGGCATAGAGGCCGTCATCCTCGATGGTGAGCCCAATGACAGCTGGCACCGCTGACGGCAATTCGAGCACCCTCAGCTCCTCGGTGAGAGCCTCGAGGGTGCTTAGAAGCCATAGTGCGTCGTCATCAGAGGTGACATAAACAACGAACGCTTCCCCGGGTGAACCAAGCGCATTGTCGGCATCCGCGCAGGCAATCAAGATCTTACGAGCCTGTTTGGCCGTGGACGATGACGTTGTAAAGCCGGAAGCCTTACATTCGAGCACTAGATGGTGGCCATCATTAGCGTTTCGAAACAGCAAGTCAGGAACCGGAGGCTCTGGCGTCAGAGCGGCAGCTTTGAACGACAGCCGAGTTGCTGGTGATACGCCGAGCTTTTTGGCGAGAGCGCGCACCACATAGCCGGCCTTCCCATAGGAAGACTCCGGATTTGACTGGCCGCTATTCGGTTTTAACACCAGCCACAAGCATGCGTTAACTTGAAAAACCGGATCCTTCGTGAGGTCATGAAGCGACACGGTCCACGTCCGGCCGCGGAACAAGGTCCGAGTAGTTTACGCCCCCAACGTACGCTGTCACATTCGGATCGACAAATCGCTGGATATTTGATACCAGCCTGTTGATGGTATTACCGCATGTGCCTTTGGGGAGGACCGCCACAACACGTTGAGGTGTTAGCTCCAGCAACAGCGGCTGCCAAAGGTGTAGATCGATGGCGTTGGCCTGTACCTTACGTTCGCTCAACCAGTTCGGAAAGCCACCGATCCTGAATCTGTTATTTCGCTTATTGAAAAGTGTCATGACCCAGCGGCGGAATGTCGGCTCCGGCAGAGGTTGACCGAAAATAAGCTCCGCTACGGCTCCGTTTAGCTCAAGGTCACCGACGCCATTTGTTGAGTCGGCAAACCAGAGCCGATCTTCGACATCCGCTGTCAGTTGAGAATATACGTCAACAACATATTTGAGTGCGCCGCGGTGGTCCAGGAAAGAGTCGCTCCGATTGGTTATCTTCCCATCAAAATATAGGTCATGACCTCCGCGTGACGCCGCTGGAATGCGGAGATGGGTTATTGAATGTAATGGCGCATACATCTCCTGTAATGGAACCATGCGCGCTGCGATAACATCGAGCTTGTCAACCATCGTGAACCGCGATGTGCGTCGCTCGGAGTCTATGCCATCACTCTCCGACTCTTCGATGTCGAAAAGTGACTCGTGTTCGAAGGTGAGTCTGCCGTACCGTTTACCGGTGTTGACTGAACGCACATAGTCCCAAAGTGCGCCGAATGTCTGAGAAGAGATCCAAAGATGGTCGAGCATGGGGTTAGTCAAGACTGCTTTGCCAACTAGGCCGTCCGACTGGCGCGAAGGAAGCAGTGTATACAAGGCTAGGTATCGACTCCCGAATCGCTCGGCGAGGGCAATTCCCTGTCGCTTGTCATCGACGATTCGGAAAACTGTTTCTTCATCCCCAATTGCCTCGCCGAACAGACCACTTCTCCGAAGAATTCTCTCGAATTCTTCAGGCTCCGCCGAAGGGCCTACCGTTTCCAGAAGGTATGACTTCAAGAGGCCGCCTGGCAATTTCTTTCTAGAGGCGGCGTCGGGAACTTCACTCGTGAACCCATCGAAGAGATCAAAGTACTCTTCCTGGGTCTCTAGATGCGGTATGTACGCATTGCGCGGTGTGGCCATCTGCCCTCCGATCCCGACGCAGCGCGCCTACAGCATCACATGTGGTCATCACCCAGGACATCGTAGCTGCTGTGACTAGTGGAGGGCCATGTCGGATCGCCAGCTGAGAAGCGGCTGAGGACTAGGGCAAGAGGTCGCAGGGAGCGCAGATCGGGCAACCCGAACTGGCGGAGGAATAGGAACCTCGACACGGTCGTCGCAAGGCTGTCCTGCGCGGGTGGTGACCAGCCTTCGCAGCGCGAAGCGCGCTCGGATCATGTCAACGCGAGGCCCCTCGGCGGTATTGCTGGCGATATCGTCGAAGGGGGTATGAACTGCTGAATTTGGCTGTACTAGATCAAGGCGCCTACGGCGCAGCCCGCACGCGGTCACCAGGTCGGTGGGCAAGCGGCGCCCGCGCTCCGCGCCGGCGCCGGAAACCCGCCGGCCGGGAAGCCGCGTACGGGCCACGCCGGGTCCTGGAAGAGCGTCGATCAGGGCCAGACCGTCACCGGTCCAGCAGCTTCGGCCCCATGTCCGTCGGGCGGTCGACCGTTGCTCCCGCGGACACCGGTCGCTGGCGCTCCCTGCCGACTGATCGGTTAGTCGCGCTCTTTGCCTCCGGCGGGGCCTCCAGCCGGGGGCCTCAGGGTTCCGGTGGGCGCCCCTCCGCACCCCCGCCGTCCAGACAAGCCAACGGGCCGACGACGGGGGCCGCCGAGCGTGGTCGCGGAGGTCGCGGTCCGTACTCACGCGGGCAGCCCCCGCCGTCGGCCCGTTCCCCAAAGGGTGGACGACGGGTATACGGAGGGGCTGGAGTGGCTATCGCTGCCGGGAATTGAGCACACCTGGTGTAGGCGCTGCTAGCCTCCCTGCCGGTTTCAGCCGCCGCCGAATCCCATCGCGATCTCGGGCAGCGTCGCGGGCATCGTGCTTGCCCCACGCCGGACGTAGAACCTCGGTTCTTGCAGGCCGCAGGCGTGCCACTGCGTATCGGCAACAACTTCAATCGCCAGAACGTGGCGACCTTCGTGCTCAATCCAACGCATGGCGTAGGGCGGTTCTGGAGTTACGTTGGTCCGGATCGCGTTGGTGATGGCCACGGCGACCTTGTCTCTGTCTGCGGGTGGGATGCCGACGACCGAGCCCTCATCGTTGACTCCTACCAAGATGGTGCCGGAGTTCCAGGACGCGAACGCCGCAACAGTACGCATCGCCTTCCGTCTCGTGGACTCCTCGCGAAGGCTTTCCTTGAACTCCACGTGCTGACCTTCACCACCTGCGATGAGTAGTTCAAGTTCAGCTCCGGGTTGTTCCCACTCTATGGAGTCGTCGCGCGTACCGGGCGTGAGGTCACCGAAGTAGCGGTAGTCGAGCCACCGATCACTCGTCCGCAGGCACAGTATCGTGTGGGCAGGCAAGCTCTCGCGTAGCCGGAACGTCGCTGTGCCTTGCTTGCCGATCGGACGCTGCTCATGCGACGTCGGGCTGGAAAGTTCGATGGATGTTCCTGCAAGGCCACTACCCTTCACGCGCACGACAAGCTTCGTCGGCGTGATCTTTACGCGATGTATCCATGCTTTCTGCTCGTGCCGAACGATCCGCCAGGCCGGCCGGGAGCTCACCATCCGGGAAGCAGCTGCGTCGAAGAAGGCACTTACGGCCGCATCCGCGCTGAGGAAGGTCGGACCATCGCCAACGAGAAGACCTTGCTGAGCGGTTGCGGGCGTTTGGAGGTGGCTAATCCGCCATTCGGTACGTGGCCAGGGAGTCACTAGGTCATGACGGCGCTGCTGGCCCGGAAGGCGCTCGGCGAGCGCGTTGGACGTCGTCTTTGGTGGGAGGACTGTGACTCCGTCGACATCCTCCTGTTTGCCACCCACCAGCAGCGCCGCAATTGGGCCAGGAACCTCGCGTTCGATGTAGAGGTTGCTGGCGTATCGCCAGGTCCGGAATGCCGTCTTCTCTGGGCGGTCGATAACGACCTCACCCCATGCAACTTCCCAGTCCAGGTCGCGGGAGACCAGAGCCAGCCGAAGGGACACGGTTGGAACCTCTGCGATCATGAACGCGAGGTCTGCAACGTCGATGGAATCATGATCGACCACGTGGATCTCCCTTCGAGTCGCTTGCGAACGAGCTTGGCAAGCTGCAGGACGGCCAGGGCCCACGTTTAACAACGAGTAGCAGGTCGAGCATGTTCCCGGACGGAAAGTACAGCAACCGATCGCACCGAGTCCGTCCATGCCGAAGCTGAAACTGTTGTACAGCAACCAATCCGGCTTCACGAACTGCGTCGCCATTAATCCCTTGCCAGTGGACATGAAAGCCGGGTTAGCTCAAGGTGGACCCCACACGGACAACTGGTTCTCGTTCGGGCGCCTCAAGTCTGCCGCCCGACCATAAGGCGCGGTGAGTGTTGGATACGGTTTGAAACACTTAAACGGGCTTACTCGCCCTATTCCTAGGCGCTTTGGATGCCATACGTAGCTAGTCCATATCCGTCGCCCTTGTTGTGGACGGTCGGGTAGACGTCCGTACCGCGAACCTCATATACAGGTAGACCGAAGCTATCGCGCTTGTTGTGGACGGTCGGGTAGACGTCCGTACCGCGAATCTCATATACAGGTAGACCGAAGCTATCGCGCTTGTTGTGGACGGTCGGGTAGACGTCCGTACCGCGAATCTCATATACGGGAAGACCCAAGCTATCGCGCTTGTTGTGGACGGTCGGATACCAGACGGTCATTCTGCATGCCTTCTTCCATTGATGGTGCTAGTGCTTGGGTCGCCGCAGGGTGATCTGAGGTTCGTTGCGGTTACTATCGGATGGCCGCACCGTAGCCCGGAGAGTACTACAGCGCTATGATCTGGTGTTGATGTGTTGAGCTACCGCGAGGTCGTCGTAGTTTCGACCGTTGCCGTTTCGCCTCCGCCGGGGAAACTTAGACTCCGTGCACTGCGACCGAACGGCGATTGCTCGGGTGTGCGCAACCCGGCTTGCTTGGTCGTTATTGAGCACGCCATGCTGGGCTGCTTCGATCATGTCGTAAAAGTCTCACTACAGGAGTGCCGGACCGTGACTCGCTCAAGATCGTCCGGTAAGAATCTGGTAAGCCCGACGATGGCGACTCTCGTCAAACGTTAGCAATCGATGAGAGCGTTCGACCTGGTGGAGCGCGCGATCCGTCGGATTTGGGTGATCTTCAGCTGGCTCGGCGGGTTAGGGGTTCGAGTCCCCTCGCTTCCACCGTCGATGGGCGCACCCTGCTCACAGGGCTGCGCCCTGTTCGCCGTTGCGACGGCGGATTCCCCGCTCGCAGGCTCGCTCCCCCCGTGGGGGGTTCCCACCCCACACCCCCCATGCCTCGGCGTTCGCCATTGGCACTGGATCGCTGGCGCTCCCAGATCTATGGGGGTTGCTCCCCGTGGTGGCTTACCCGCCATCGCGCGCGGGCAGCAGTCGTGACGACGATGTTTGCTGATGTCGGTCCGCGAGTCGCTGAGGCCGTTGTCCTGTTGTGGGCGCTACGACGGCATGGAGCCGTCGCTGTTGGAGCCTGCGCCTTACTCCCTCCGTCACGGGTCCAGGTAGTCCTCGTCGGAGACGCCGGCGATGGCGGCCAGGTCTGCCGCCGGTACGCCCAGTGCTTCGGCGAGGTGTTTGATGAGGTCGGGGTGGGGTCTGCGGCCACTGGAGCGCAATCCGTGGACGGTCGACGTCGACAGGCCTGCTCCTCGGGCCAGGTCGTGCACCGTGTTCTGGCGGTTGGCCATCAAGGCGTGCAGCAGCGGGCCGAACGGATGCGGGTCCGGGAGTCGGGGTTCCACCACGGCAGGTCGTCCAGCAGCTCGTTGAGGAACGGGATCAAGGGCGTCAGGTCGGCCCGCTCCGGGTGCTGGCCGATGCTGGGCCAGTCGGTGAGTGCCGCGAGCACTGCGGGGCTCAGCACCCGGCCGTCGGACTTCATCAGGTGAGTCTCCCTGTGAACCCTCGGCGTCGAGCGCGCCGATCGCCTTGATCGTTAAGAGAATCGTGAGCTGGGTAACAGATCAGCATCGAAGGTCGGGAGGTCTTGGCGATGACGATGCAGACAGTCCGGGATGTGATGACCACCAACGTGGTCTACCTGCCGAGTGAGACCACGCTCGCCGAGGCGGCGCGCACCATGCGCGAGCAGGATATCGGGGATGTGGTCGTGGCGGACGGGCCGGAACTCAGCGGGCTCGTGACGGACCGGGACATCGTTGTGCGCGCGGTTGCCGAGCGGTGCGACCCCGCGGCCACGACGATCGGGGAGATTCTCACCAAGGATCTGGTCACGGTGCGGCCGGAGGACTCGATCCACTCGGCGGCGCTGCTCATGCGGGATCAGGCCGTACGACGGGTGCTGGTCTGCGATGACAACAACGGGCTCGTGGGGATCGTGTCGATCGGTGACCTCGCGGAGGAGATCGATCCCGACTCGGTCCTGGGTGGGATCAGCAAGGCTCAGCCCAACAACTGAAGCAAGGCTCAGCCCAACAACTGAAGCAAGGCTCAGCCCAACAACTGAAGACAGGCTCAGCCCAACAACTGAAGACAGCGCAAAAAGCAACAGCAACAGCACGCGCGCCTTGGCTCAGTCAGAGTCGAGGCGCGCGTGTACGTGCATGTCGTGCCACCCGTCCGCGTGCAGCAGCGACGCCCGCTGGACGCCCTCGAACAAAAAGCCGGCGGCGGCAGCGACGCGGCACGAGGCGGGGTTCTCCACCGAGTGCCGGACCTCGAGCCGGTGCAGGCCCAGCGTTCCGAACGCCCACGTCGACATGGCAGCGAGAGCCCGCGGGGCGATGCGCCGGCCGCGGAAGGCGGGCAGCACCCAGTACGAAACCTCGGCCTGTCCATCGATGAGTTGCAGGGAACGCAGCGAGATCTGTCCCGCCACCTCCTCGCCGTCCGTGGTGATGGCCCAGCCGGCGCGCGATTCGGTGCGCCAATGTTCCGGCCAGGTCGCGAGCCAGGCGGCGGCCTCGTCGTCGGTCATCGCGCGGCAGTGCCAGCGCTGGATGGCCGGGTCGGAGTAGCCGGCGACGACGGCGGGGTGATCGGCCAGCCGCCAGGGGCGCAGGACCAGCCCGTCGTCGGCGGCGAGGGTGGGCTGCGACAGGGCGGCGAGGCTGCCGGGGGCAAGCACGTCCGAGATCAGTTTCGGCACAGCGGGTACGTTAGCAACGTGGAGATGCCTGGCAAGCTGGCCGCGATCGTGGAGGAGTTCGCCTCCGCGCCGCGGGACGTGGTGCTCGAGATGCTGCTGGAATTTTCCGACGCGGTGCCGCCGCTGCCGGCCGAGTTCGCCGAGCACGCGGGCATGGAGCAGGTGCCGGAGTGCCAGACGCCGTTCTTCCTCAAGGCCGAGGTTTCGCAGCAGAAGACCGTTCGCCTGTACTTCGACTGCCCGCCCGAGTCGCCCACGACGCGCGCGTTCGCGGGGATTCTGAGTGAGGGGCTCGAGGGGGCGACGGTCGACGAGGTGCTGGCCGTACCGAATGATCTGTATCAGCGCATGGGACTGGCGCAGGCGATCAGCCCGTTGCGGGTGCGGGGCGGCACGGCGATCCTGGCGCGGCTCAAGCGTCAGGTGTCAGAGGGCTAGCCAGGCCCTCGACGACCGTGGCCCCGGGCAGTGCGGCGAGCACCGAACCGGGCAGCACGATCTTGCTGCCGCGGATGCCGCTGCCGATCACCGCGGCGTCCACGGACGGCACGCGCGCGTCGATGTAGATCGGCCAGTCGGCGGGCAGGCCGATCGGGGTGATGCCGCCGTACTCCATCCCGGAAATGCCCACCGCGTCGTCCATCGGCGCGAAGCTCGCCTTGCGCGTGCCCAGCAGCCGTCGCACGGCTCCGTTCACGTCGGCGCGGGTGGTCGCCAGGATCACGCACGCGGCATAGACGCCGGCCGGCTTGCCCACGACGATCACGCAGTTGGCCGACTGCTCCAGGGTCACGTCATAGGCCGCGCAGAAGGCCGCCGTGTCCGCCAGTTCAGGATCAATTGCCGCCACTTGTACCGTCTGAGCTCCGTCGAGGGCCGCCAGTGCGGCGCGGACGGGCGGGGCGAGCAGCGCGGGCGCGTCGAGCGCCGGCGTGAGATCGAGTTTCAAGATCAGCGTCCGTCGTCCAGGGCCAGGGCCTTCATGAAGATCTCCCCGATCTTGGAGGGGTCGGGGGCGATGAAGACCGCGCCGCCGGTCGCGTCGACGATGCGCTGCATCTCGTTCTGGTTCACCTCGGAGCCGACGCCGATGACGATGATCTGCACCGGCTGGTCCTGGCGCTCGGCCTCGCCCAGCGCGCTGACCAGCGCGTCGAGCGACAGCCCGCTCGGGTCGTTGTTCCGTCCTCCGGTGACCACCACGACCGAGTTGCCGCGCCCGGAGTCCCAGCCCTGCTGCACCTTCTGGTAGGCGGCGAGGATCGTGTCGTACAAGCCGCTCCCGCCCTTGGGGTTCGGCTTGAGGCCTCCGAGCGCGCCGCGTAACTGGTCGCGCTGGGTCGTGAGCGGGCCGATCGGGACCAGTTCCTGGTAGTCGTGGCCGCCGGCCATGGCCGTGGAGAAGCACCACAGCCCGACGGCCCACGAGTCGGGCAACAGGTCCAGGCCACCCTGGGCGGCCTGGACGGCGACCTGCTCCTTGGTCAGCCCGCCGGCGGTGGGCACCGGCGTCTTCATCGCCGCCGACACGTCCACCACCGCGAGCATGCGTGACGGCTGCGTGATCTCGACCCACATCTGCAGGGCCTTGGAGATCACCTGCGGGTCCGGCACCGGGGTGACCTGCCCGCCGGGCGGCGCGCTCGGGCTCAGCGTCATGCCGGTCCCGACCGTGCCGTCGTTGGCGCGCAGCTGGTGCTGGGCCAGGAGATTGCGGAACGAGGCCCCGGTGAGCTGCTGGCGGAACGCGTCGGCGGCGGCCTCGCGGTCCGGGGCCAGCCGGGGCATCGCCGCGTACGGGAAGTCCAGGGCGATCGGGGCCGGATCCGGGTACACCGCGATGAGCGGCACGGCCGGTCCGGCGGCGTTGTAGGCGTGCAGGGCCTGCTCCGACAGCGGCGCCAGGGTCACCGCGGTGGACAGGGTCTTGGGGTCGGCGTCCCGGGGGAAGCGCCCGATCAGGCCGGACTGCTGCTCGGTCTTGCCGGACATCAGCGACTTCACGGCGCCGACGGTGAGCGAGTCGCCCGACGGTCCGAACTGGTCGCGCACGGAGGCCATCGCGACCAGCGTCGAGACGCCGACGGAGTCGCGCTGGGGGTCGACGACCCCGGGTACGACCTGGGAGTTGCCGACGATCTGCTCGAGCACCTGCTTCCAGGTGACCTTGTTCTCCACCCAGCCGAGCTGCTTCGCGGTCGGCTCGGGCACGGCCAGCACGATGGGGCTGCGGGCCAGGGAGGGCGAGGCCAGCGTGACCAGGTCCTCGCGGGCGGCGCGCATGCGCTGGATCCAGATGGACGAGTCGGGGATCCAGACCTGCGGCACCTGCGTCTTGCCGTCGGCCTGGCCCACGCCGGGCACGGTGGCCCCGCTCTCGCCGGCGATGGCCGCGGCGACCTCGCTGGAGGCGACCGGGACCACGTCGACCGAGACACACTCGTCGTTGACGCGCGGCTCGGTCTTGGTCCACCGGGCGGCGACGTCCTTGATGACCGGCGCGATCTCCGGGCTGGCGGCGATGGACAGGCGCACCGTCCCCGCGCAGCCCGCCGTCGACATGGCGCGGTACCCGCCGTAGACGGCACCGATGGCGACGAGGGGAAGGATCATGCCGGCCGCGAGGGCGACGAACCCGTTGCTCCTCAGGTCCGCAGCCCGATGCCGTCCTCTCACAGCTACCAATATTCCCTAGTTAACCGGTTTTTGGGTCACGCGTTCGGCCAATCGTGAAGGTGTTTCGCGGGCGACGAATACGGTCTGCTTTTGTGCGATTACCTTGGGTTGGAAACTCTGTGGGTTTGCTTTAGAGACTCTTAGTAAGCGCGGCGATCAAATTCCGCCGTTGTGCATTCCCACCGTCCGGCCGCCAGGTGCAGGCGACGTCGAGCCCGGCCACGCGCCCGGTCGCGACCAGGCTCTGCACCGCGGCGAGCAGCGCGCTCGCCGTCGGTCCCCCATCGACCGGATACATCAACCCGGGCAGCTCCGCGGGGTCCACCACGTCCAGATCCACGTGGACCAGAAACTTACCGTCCGGGGGTCGAATTGTATTGATGTCGTACCGCGAGAGCCTAGCTCCGGCGAGATATTCGACCTCGGCGGGATCGAGGTCCCGCGCGCCGGCGAGCACCGCCCGTTCCTCGGCCACGGCGCGCAGTCCGAGCCGGGTGGCGATCAGCTCGGGCCGGTACCCGACCAGCAGGCGCAACGGCATCCCGCCGATGTACCCGGACGTCGTCGTCTCCAGCGTCTGCACATCGCCGTGCGCGTCGAACCACACCACCCCGACGTCCTGCCCGGCCCGCTGCAGCCCGGCCACGCTCGCCAGCGAGACCGTGCAGTCGCCGGACACCACGACCGGCTTGTCCGTTGCCGCGACCGCGTCGGCGACGTTGTCGTACAGGGCGGCCAGCCGCGCCCAGATGTCCCCGTCGGGCAGCTGTGCGGTGATGGTGACGTCCGGCTCGGCGGAAAGGTCGGCCTCCAGCCCCACGAGCCGCTCGTCGAGGTGGTACGGCACGAACAGCATGGGCCAGAGATTAGCTCTGTACACAGCTTTATCCACAAGTCCACAGGGGCTGGTGAGAAGTGTGGTGTGGAGCAAAGTCGCTTTCCCCCGTGCAGGGCCCCTGACAGGATGCGAAACGGGCAGAACAACGGGGAGGACAGACACTGTGGGGCAGTGGGCAAGTTTCGTGGCGGTCGGTGACAGTTTCACCGAGGGACTGGACGATCCGCGGCCGGACGGCAAGGGCTACCGCGGCTGGGCTGACCTGGTCGCCGGCGTGCTGGCGGCGGACCAGCCGGACTTCAAGTACGCGAACCTGGCCGTACGCGGCCGCCTCTTCGACAACATCGCCGCCGAGCAGGTCCCCCTGGCCGTCGCCATGAAGCCGGACCTGATCAGCTTCGCCGGCGGCGGCAACGACGCGCTGCGCCGCAACTGGGAACACGACGCGCTGATCGACCGCTTCGACCGGACAATCGCAAAGTTGCGCGCGACGGGCGCCGACCTGGTGATGTTCCGCTGGGCCGACATGACCGGCCGCATGCCGGGCGGCAAGATGCTCCGCCCCCGCGTCGACCTGTTCAACAACGCCATCGAGTCGGTGGGCCAGAAGCACGGCGCGCACGTGGTGAGCCTGTGGGACGACCCGGAGTTCGCGAACCCCCGACTGTGGGGCATCGACCGCCTGCACCTCTCACCGTCCGGCCACAAGCGCGTGGCGGCGCACGTCCTGACCAAGCTGGGCGTCACGTGCGACGCCGATTGGCTGGCGGCGCCGGCGCCGCCGGAGGAGCTGTCCTGGGTCTCCCGCAAGGCCGCGGACGCCATGTGGGCCACACACCACTTGGCCCCATGGGTGAAGCGCCGCCTGACCGGCAAGTCCTCCGGCGACATGGTCACCGCGAAGCGACCGGAGCTGGCCCCACTGACGGACTGACGCTCGGCGAGCTGCTGCTCCACGGGAGGCCGGCGGGCCAGGCAGGTACCAAGCCGGGAGAACGCCCTGACAGCCCCTCACAGCAAGGCGTCCCCGCGTAGCCTCAATATGCCGCGGTCAAGGTGACCAGCGGGGCTTGAAATCCCTGTCAGGCGGGTTCGATTCCCGTGCGGTCCACGGAGCTGGCCCCGTTCTCGACGGGGCCAGCTTCTTGATCTGGTACAGCCAAATTCGGCAACGGGCTGCGCGTCCACTGTGCACACCCGACACGGGAATCCATTCACGGATCGGACGTGGTCCCGCGAGTGGGGGAAATGGCGGGAGAAGGCCAACTGGCCGAACAGCGAGGATGCCGGTTTCCACGCGCTGCGGCACATCGCCGGCCCCCGACCGCGCTACGCGCGACACCGGGCAGGCACGACCGTGCGCAAGGTTCGGCGCGGTCGGGCCAGCATTCGCGATGATGGTCCACACGCTGACGCAGCGCATCGGCGAGGCAGGGGCTTGGCGTGCGAATGATGCCGGCATGACGAGCACCCGAAAGGAACATGGGGCGTAGGTCCTCCGCGGCCGTGCGGGCCGCTGGGCCGTATCCGCGACTGGAGCGGCCCGTCCGGATGTTGCCCGGCCTCTCGCCCCGAGGTGTGGCCGCCGTCGTCCGAATCGGGCGCGAGCGACTCTGGCCCGGCGCCGTCCGTGGAGTGGTCGACGCCTGGGCGGTGTTCCTGCGTGATCCGTACCACCGGCTCTTCGACAACAGCTGCGGGTGTGGCCGGCTCGAGCGCTGCCCCGACCCCGCAGAGCTGCGCTGCCTAGGGATGATGCGCGGAAGTTGAGCCGGCGGCTGAGCATCCTCGACGAGCAATGGTGATCTCGGTGGGCGGGCTAGGGTCGGAACTATGGCTGTTGCATCCGATCCAGCGCCGGATCTCGAGGCGTACGCGCACCCGGAGCGGCTCGTCACCACCGCGTGGCTGGCTGAGCATCTCGGTGACGCCGGGCTCGTCGTGGTCGAGTCCGACGAGGACGTGCTGCTGTACGACACCGGGCACATTCCCGGGGCGATCAAGGTCGACTGGCACACCGAGCTCAACGACCAGGTCACCCGCGACTACCTCGACGCCGAAGGCTTTGCCGCGCTGTGTGGCGCCAAGGGCATCGGCGCCGATGACACGATCGTGTTCTACGGGGACAACTTCAACTGGTGGGCCACCTACGCGCTGTGGGTGTTCTCCCTGTTCGGGCACCGGGACGTGCGCATTCTCGACGGCGGGCGGGCCAAGTGGGTCGCCGAGGGGCGGGACATGACCCGTGAGGCGCCGAAGCGCGAGACCACCGACTACCCGGTGGTGGATCGCGACGACACGCGCATCCGGGCGTTCCGGGAGGACGTGCTCGAGCACATCAAGGCGGGGCGGCCGCTGGTGGATGTGCGGTCGCCGGGGGAGTACTCGGGCGAGCTGCTGCACATGCCGGACTACCCGCAGGAGGGGGCGCTCCGCGGCGGGCACATCCCGGGGGCGGTCAGCAAGCCGTGGAAGCAGGCGGCCCGCGATGACGGGTCGTTCAAGCCGGCCGACGAGCTGCGCAAGATCTACGCGGGCGAACTCAAGCTCAGTACCGACGACGACATCGTGGCGTACTGCCGGATCGGGGAGCGGTCGTCGCACACCTGGTTCGTGCTGACGCACCTGCTGGGCTACGAGCACGTGCGCAACTACGACGGGTCGTGGACCGAGTGGGGCAACCTCGTGCGGGTGCCCGTGGTCAAGGGCACTTCCCCAAAGTAAGCGAAGAGGGGGCCCGCGAGCGGGCCCCCTCCAGCAACAGCTACTCGTCCTCGGGTGGCAGCGAGACCAGGTAGTCGACGACCTCCGAGAACCGGGCGCTCGCCATCGCCACGGTGAGGTCGGCCGCGCCGTAGTACATGCGCAGCTCGTCGCGCGCCTCGTCGTGGACGAGGCCGGTCGGGAAGACCACGTTGGGGACGTCGCCCACCCGTTCGTAGTCGGCGTCCGGGCCGAGGACCCAGCTCGGGGTACGACGGATGACCTTGGTCGGGTCGTCCAGGTCGAGCATGACCAGGCCGACCCGGTAGATCGACGTCGCGACCATCTGCTTCACGCCGTGGTACACCACGAGCCAGCCGTGCGGGGTCTCGATCGGCGGCGGGCCCATGCCGATCCGGGTGGCGTCCCACCAGGGGCCGGAGCGCGACTGCATCACCGGTTCTGGTGTCGTCCAGGAGCGCAGGTCCTTGGACTTGGACAGCCACACGTCGGCCCGGGCGGAGAGCACCGAGACGGGCCGGTGGAAGAGCACGAAGTCGTCGCCGATCCGGCGTGGCAGCAGCGACGCGTTCTTGTCCTCCGGCGGCATGACGACGCCGAGGGACTCGACGGTCTGGAAGTCCTCGGTCCTGGCCAGGGCCACGCAGGGGCCGCCGGGCCCGTACGCCGTGTAGGCGATCACGTAGCCCCCGAGCTCCTCGACGTAGGTGACCCGCGGGTCCTCCACGCCCCAGCAGCTGTGGGCGTCGGTCGGGTCGTCGGCGATGAGCGGCTTGCCCTCGACGACCCAGTCGGTGCGCCCGTTCTTGCTCCGGGCGACGGTCAGGTGGGAGATGCCCCGGCGGTCCTCGATCCGGCAGAGCAGGACCGTGTCGCCGTTGTGCATGGCGGCACCGGGGTTGAAGACACTGTTGATCGGATACGGCCAGTCCCCGGCGCCGAGCAGGGGATTGGTGGGTTCCCGGTGGAACAGCTCCGCATCAAAGTGCATCGGAATGGTCCTCCGTGTTGCGCAGGCGGGGCGGTGAGGCGGTCGCGCTGAAGCCGGCCGACGCCCGCCCGACCACTCGGCCCTTGTTGGTGGGCTTGGTGAGCGTGGTCGTGGGCAGGGAGGTCGGGACCGGAGCCGTGGGCTGCACAGGGTGCGGCAGCGCGGCCAGACCGGCCCTGAGGAGGCTGAGGAGCGCTTGGTAATAGGCTAGCGTGGACTCGGCCCCTTGGTTCCCATTTGGCTCAGTGGCAGACAAACCGTCATGGCAGGCCCCGGTGGCGTCGACGTACATCCGGGCACCGGCCCGGTTGCGCCCGAGGAACCAGGCGTAGGCCCAGCCGGCCAGCCGCGCGTGGTGCGGGTCGGCCGTGTGCTGCCAGGCGTCCACGAGCGCCTCGGTCACCGCGGCGGCGTCCAGCGGCTGCTCGTCGCCGTCGTCGGCCACCCACATCGCCGTGGGCTCGCCCTGGTGGTGCCACTTGTTGCCCACGCAGCGCAGGGTGCCGTCGGCCAGGCCCACGTGCTGGACGTACCAGTCGAGGGCGGCCAGGGCCCGCGTGGCCACGGCGTCGTCCTCCAGCAGGGCCGCGCCCAGGAGCATGGCCTGTGGGAGACGGGCGTTGTCGTACGTCAGTTCCGTCTCGAACCAGCGCCAGGCCGGGTCGGTCGCCGAGGTCTCGGTGAGCGCCTCGTCCAGCCGGGTGAGCAGCGGGGCGGCCTGGTCGGTGCGGCCGGCGCGGGCCAGGCCGATGAGGGCGTACGCCGCGGAGCGCAGCCCGAGGCCGGCCAGTGATTCAGTGCGCGGGCCGAGCTCGTCCAGCAGGGCGGCGGCCGGGCGGCGGATGTCGTCCGGAACCGCCGGGGTGCCGACGAGCACGCCGAGCGCCCACACGGTACGGCCGACGTGATCGCCCATGTGCGGCCAGTCCTGCCAGGTCCCGCCGTAGCTCAGCACGTTGTGCATGGCCCCGGAGGGATCGTAGGCGGCGGTCAGGAACCGGATCGACTGCCGCAGCCAGCGGGTCGCCGCCGCGGTCTGCTTCGTGTCCGTGCCGACCGCGAGCAGGTCGGCCGCGACGATGGCCAGCCGGGCCACGTCGTCGACGCAGTAGCCGGAGGTCGCGTCCGGGTTCGGGCCGCGGGCGAACTGGATGATCCCGATCTCGTCGGTGAGGCGGATGAGGTGATCGAGGTTGAGCGGCGGCGCGGCGGCCGTCGCGTGGCCCGGGCGGGCGGTGGCCGCCTCGGCCTGGCGCACGACGTCGGCGACGAGGTCGGCCTCGCGCGCCGCGACCGCCGGCCAGGGCAGCCAGGACGCGCACGCCTCGGCGACCGCCTTGGCCGCGGCGAGGGCCCGGTTGTCGCTGAGCAGGTCGATGATCTCGGCCGCGAGGGCGGCCCCGTCGCCGATCGGCACCACGCGCCCGGCCCCGCCGGCCAGCATGTCCTCGGCGTAGCTGTACGCCGTGGAGACCGCGGGCAGGCCGGCGCCCAGGGCGAAGGTGAGCGCGCCGGAGCAGATCTGCTCGGGCTGGCGGTACGGCGTCACGAACAGCGTGCTCGCGTGCAGGATCGCGGACAGCTCGTCGAGGGCCAGGAAGGCGTCGACGAAGTGCACGTTGTCGGCCAGGCCGAGCTGGCGGACCTGCTCGTGCAGGCTGTCGCGGTAGATCTCGCCCTCCTGGCGCTTGATCTCCGGGTGGGTGGTGCCGGCCACGATGTACTGCGCGTCCGGATGCTTGCGCACCACCTCGGCGAGCGAGTCGATCGCGATGTCGATGCCCTTGCCCTTGCCCAGCAGCCCGAAGGTCGTGAGCGTCGGCTTGCCCCGCACCTTGTCCAGCAGCTCGCGCAGCTCGGGCCGCAGCGTGGCCACCTCGGGCGGGCGGCGCATCGCGTCCGGGGCGCCGTGCG
Organism: Dactylosporangium sp. CS-033363; assembly: GCF_050942475.1. Taxonomy (NCBI): domain Bacteria; kingdom Bacillati; phylum Actinomycetota; class Actinomycetes; order Micromonosporales; family Micromonosporaceae; genus Dactylosporangium; species Dactylosporangium sp. CS-033363. The sequence goes on from NZ_CP192032.1 coordinate 40,356, forward strand.
GGACCACCACGAGCTGGTGGCCGGCGGCGATGCCGGTGCGGATGGCGACGCGGCGCGCGGTCTCGGTGAAGACCGTGACGCGGGCGGCCCGGGCGCACAGGGCGCGCAGCGTGGCGGCCTGGCCGGGCGACGGGTGCGGGAGCACGGTGTGCAGCGTCAGCAGGTACGGGATGCCGCACGCGTTGAGCGCGCGGGTGAGCTCCAGCAGGTGCGAGCCGTCCGGCCCGCCGAAGATCCCGTACTCGTGCTGGATCAGCACGACCTGGACGCCCTCCTCGCGCAGGACGCGGGCCGCCGACGAGTAGTCCTCGATGCGGTCCTGGGTGATGGTGGCGACGACCTCGTCGCCGTAGGTGAGCCCGTCACGGTCGATGGCCACGACGACTGATTCCAGATCGTCGGTGGCGACACCCAGTGCCTCGCGCAGGTCCGCGGTGTAGGTCGCGAGACCGCATTGGCGGGGCAGATAGGTCGACACGATACCGAGTCGATAGGTCGCGGCAGGGTGTGGCATGAGCACATTGTTACCCCGGGCGAGTCCGAAAAACCTTCATTCGCCGGGATGAGGGACCCCCTGGTCGAACGTCCCGCTGCAGCTCATGCCCGATTTCACCCGTGCGGTGTCAGCGACAATGGTCAATCTGTTGCATTTGCCTGCGCAACAGCCTATTGCTCACGTACTGTGACTATGGACTCTGAAACCAATCTGGCAGCGGTTCACGGGCGACGATCCATTCGGCAGGAATGCCACCGGTACCGGTCCGGGCCGCCACGATCCCGCCGGCGATCGCGCACAGCGTGTCGACGTCGCCGCCGGCCAGTACACAGGCCTCCAGCGCCTTCGGGTAGTCCTCCAGATGCCCCGCCGCGACCCACAGCGCGAACGGCACCGTGTCCTGCGCGAGCGCGTGCGAGCCGTTGCCGAGCTCGGCGGCGGCCGCCCGCGGGTCGGTCTCCGGCGCGATCCGGGTGGCCCGGCCGATCCCGTCGCGCACGTCGGACGGCGGCAGGTGGTGCAGCACCAGGCGGAGCAGGCCGGTCGGGCTCGGGTCGGCGGCGGCGTACGCGGCGGCCAGGGCGACCGCGACCGCGCCGGCCACGCCCTCGGGGTGCCGGTGGGTCACCTCGGCCGACAGCACCGCCTGGCGGGCGGCGAGATCCGGATCGGCGGAGAAGAAGGCGCCCAGCGGCGCGACCCGCATCGCGGCCCCGTTGCCGGCCGAACCGCGCCCGGAGAACAGCGCCCCCGCGGCCGAGCGCCACGGCACCCCGTCGGCGATGCTCGTGAGCAACGTGCGAGCGCCGCGGCCGTACCCGCGGTCGGCGCTCCAGCGCCGCGCGAACGCGAGGGCCAGCTGGCCCTGGTCGACCTCGCCGTCGCGATGGAGCGCCTGCAGCAGCGTGCAGGCCATCTCCGTGTCGTCGGTCCAGCGCCACGGCCCGGGCCGAAGGGCGAAGACAGGATCCTGCTGCATCTCGTACGGGGCACCGAGCGCGTCCCCGACGGAGAGGCCGGTCAGGCTCGCGGCGGCGGCGTCACGATTCACCGCCAGAATGTACCGGGCGCACTGAAGTCGATCACCGTGGTGGAAACCGGGGCGGGAAATGTCGTACCCACGCGGTAGGTTGCCCGCGTGGATCGGACGTTCCAAGTAGACCTCCGCGGCATCGTCGACCTGCTCAGCCATCACCTCTACGCGAGCCCCCGGGTCTATGTCCGGGAGCTGCTGCAGAACGCCGTCGACGCGATCACGGCCCGGCGCGCCGCCGACCCGACGGCGCCCGCGGCGATCAGCGTCGAGCCGCCCGACGTGACCGGCGACGGCACGCTGCGGGTCACCGACACCGGCATCGGCCTCACCGAGGACCAGGTGCACCAGTTCCTCGCCACCATCGGGCGCAGCTCGAAGCGGGACGACCTCGGCTTCGCCCGGCACGACTTTCTCGGGCAGTTCGGCATCGGGCTGCTCTCCTGCTTCCTCGTCGCCGACGAGATCCGGGTGCTGACCCGGGCGGAGAACGGGCCGGCCGTGCTGTGGCGCGGCTACGCCGACGGGCGCTACAGCGTCGAGACCGGCGGGCACCACCGCGCCCAGGTCGGCACGACGGTGACGCTCGTGCCGCGCCGCGACGCCGAGGACTGGCTGCAGCGCCGGACCGTGGCCGGGCTGGCGTCGCTCTACGGCTCGCTGCTGCCCTTCCGGGTCGAGGTCGGCGGGGTGCCGATCAGCGGCGAGGGGCTGCCTTGGGCGCCGGGGGGAGCGGCGCGGCGGGAGAGGCTCAGCGAGTACTGCCGAGAGCTCTTCGGCTTTGTGCCCTTCGACGTGATCGACCTGGCGGTGCCGGAATCCGGGCTCACCGGGGTCGCGTTCGTGCTGCCCACGCCGGCCAACCCGGCGGCGCGGGCCGGGCACCGGGTCTATCTCAAGCGGATGCTGCTGGCGGAGGGGGCCGAGGGGGTCCTGCCGCCGTGGGCGTTCTTCGCGCGCGTCGTGATCGACGCCGGCGAGCTGCGCCCGACCGCGAGCCGGGAGGCGCTCTACGAGGACTCGCTGCTGGAGGCGACCCGCGAGGCCCTCGGCGACCAGCTGCGCGGCTGGCTGATGCAGCTGGCCGGGCGCAACCCGCGGCGGCTGGGCGAGTTCCTCGACGTGCACCACCTCGGGGTCAAGGCGCTGGCGCTGCACGACGACGAGATGCTGCGGCTGGTCGACCGCTGGTGGCCGATGGAGACCAACACGGGCCGGATGACGCTCGCGGACTTCCGGGCGCAACACGGCCTGATCCGGTACTCCTCCCAGCTCGACGAGTTCCGCCAGATCGGCGCGGTCGCGGCGGCGCAGGGGCTGCCGCTGGTCAACGCCGGCTACATCTACGACACCGAGATCATCGAGCGGCTCCCGCAGGTCGAGCCGGGCGCGCTGATCGAAAAGGTCGAGCCGGGCGACCTGACCACCGCCTTCGACGCCCTCGAGCCGGAGGTGGAGCTGGCCAAGCGGCCGTTCCTGCAGCTGGCCCAGCGGGCGCTGGACCGCCTCGGCTGCGAGGTGGTGCTGCGGGCCTACGATCCGGCCGCGGTGCCCGCGATGTACCTGACCAGCCGGTCGGCCGCGTTCGCGGCCGAGCTGCGGGCCACCCGCGAGCGGGTCGACGACGTGTGGGCCGACGTGCTCGACGCCCTCGCCCGCACCGACGAGCAGGACCGCTCCCAGCTGGTGCTGAACTACCGCAACCCGCTCGTGCGGCGGGTCACCGAGATCCCCGACGCGGACCTGGTCCGGCTCGCCGTCGAGGGCCTCTACGGCCAGGCCCTGCTGCTGGGTCACCATCCGCTGCGGCCGGCCGACGCCGCGCTGCTCAACGGCTCGTTCCTGGGCCTGCTCAACAAGGCGGTCGGACATGAAGAGTGAAGAGGAGCTGTGGTCGCTGCTCCGCGAGGCGTACCACATGCCCTACGGCGGCGCCCAGATCGCGCTGGTCGAGCAGGTCATGCAGCACGCCGACGCGGGCGGCCACCAGGAGCTGCAGCTGGCCTCGCGGCTGTTCGCGACCACGGCCTACGTGCACGGCGGCGAGACGGCGAAGTCGTTCGTCACGTTCTCGTGGTGCCGCTCGGAGTACGACGCGCACCCGGAGCGCTTCGACGAGCAGGACGAGCACATGCTGCTCTGGCACTTCAAGTACATGGTGAACGGCCTGCTGAAGTTCCCGGCCGTGCCGCTCGGGCGCACCTATGACGTGCTCGACGACATGGAGCGCCGGTTCCGGGCGGGCGGGCACAGCCTGCACGCCGTCTACGCGTACCGCTACCAGGTCGCCGCGCACGTGGGCGACGAGTCGGCCGACGAGTGGTACGCGAAATGGAGCGCCGAGCCCCGCGACCAGAACTCCGACTGCGCCGGCTGCGACCCGGGCGAGAAGGTCGACCACCTGGTCAGCCGGGGCCGCGACGAGGAGGCGGTGGCGATGGCCGCGCCGGTCCTGGCCGGCCGGCTGACCTGCGTCGAGCAGCCGCAGTCGATCCTGACCTCGCTGATGGTGCCCTACGTGCGGACCGGGCGGCTGAGCGAGGCGGCCGACGCGCACCGGCAGGCCTACCGGCGGCTGCGCGGCAACCTCGCCGACATGCAGAGCATCGCCGACCACATCGAGTTCTGCGCGCGGACCGGCAACGAGACCCGCGGGCTGGAGATCGTCCAGCGGCACCTGCCGTGGCTGGAGCGCTCGCCCAACCCGCAGGCGGAGATGTGGTTCGCGGCCGCGTCGGCGCTGCTGCTCGGCCGGCTCGACCCGGCCCTGCCGCTGGGCGCCACGACCGCGGGTGAGCTCGCCGGCCGGCTGGCCGCGCGGGCCCGCGAGTGGGCGGCCAAGTTCGACGAGCGCAACGGCTCCGACGCGATCTCGGCGCGGATCGAGGCGCTGCTGGCCGCGCCGCCGCTGGCCGAGCACCTGCCGCTGAGCGCGGTCGCCCGGCGCACCCAGGCCGCGACCCCGTCCGGCGCGCCCGGGACCGTGCCGGCGGCCGAGCTGCCGACCGAGGCCGGGGCGCTGATGGATCGGGCGTGGGAGCTGTACGACGAGCACCGGGTCGACGCCGTTGAGGCCGCGTTCGCCCGGTTCGACGAGCTGTTCCCGGAGCCGCCGGCCGAGCTGGCCGTGCGCCGCCTCGACGGGCAGGCCCGGCTCACCGCCATCCGCAACGACGGCGGGCCCGACGCCGAGGCCCTGTTCCGGCAGACCGCGGAGCTGCACCGGGCCCTCGGCCACGAGGTCAAGGCCCTGGCCGCGGAGTCCCGCAGCGTGCTGGCCCGCGAGGCCGACGACGACATGCTGGCCGAGCTCGACGCGCTGACCCGGCGCATCGTGGCCCACCCGGACGCCGACCCCGACCTGCGGGCCGAGGCGCGGCTGCGGGCCGAGGGCGCGCTCATGCGGCTGGACCGGCCCGAGGACGCGCTGCTCGCGATCGACGCGGCCCTCGCCGAGCAGCCGGCCAAGCCCACCCTGCTGGCCGAGCTGGCCTCCCGCCGCTCCCGGGCGCTGCTGGTGATGGAGCGCTACGACGAGGCGGTGGTCGCGGCGGAGGACTCGCTGGCGCAGTACGCGGTGCTGGGCACCCCGCCGGCCGCCGGGATCCCGGCCCTGATCCGCGCCCACGCGCTGGGCAACCTGGAGCGCTTCGACGACGCCACGGCCGGCTTCGACCAGGCCCTGGTGCTGGCCTCGGACCGCAGCTACCGGCTCTCGGCGCTGGTCGGCCGGGCCCGCTCCCGGCTGGCCGCCGACCGCGCGACGGACGCCATCGACGACCTGGTCGAGGCGGTGGCCGACCACGTGGCCCACGGCGAGGACCTGCCGGCCGCGCTGCTGCGCTACGACCTGGCCACGGCGTACCACGCGGCGGGCCAGCCGACCGACGCCGCCGAGGCCGCGGAGAGCTCGCTGGACGCCCTGGACCGCGCGGGCGCCCAGGACCAGGCCGACCAGACCCGCTACCTGCTCTCCCGGGTCTACCGCGAGCTGGGCGAGCTCGACCTGGCCCTGGGCCTGCTGGAGACCCTGGCCACCAACCTGGACGGCTTCGACAACCTGCCGGCCCGCGGCCGCATGCTGCAGGAGGCGGGGCAGCTGCTCTACGAGGCCGACCGCGACGGCCAGGCCGCCGAGCGCTTCCTGGCGGCGGCGGACGCGTACCGGGCGGCCCGCGCGGACGGCGCGGACCTGGCGCTGATCCAGGCCGAGATGTACACCCGACGGCTGCGGGCGCTGTCGCTGCGCTGGGCGGGGGAGATCGAGCCCGCGCTGTCGGCCCTGGCCGAGGCCGACGCGCTGGCCGCTTCCCTGGACGGCCTGGCCGACCCGGCCGAGCCCTGGGTGATCTGGCAGCGCGCCATGCTGAACTGCGACGCCGCCCGGATCTACATCGGGGCCGCCCGGCTGGACGAGGCGGCGACCCGCTCGTCGGCCGCGGCGGACGCCCTGCGCTCGATCGGCTCGCTGAGCGACGCGCTGGACGCCGACTTCCTGCACGCGGAGACGCTGATGCGCGCGGGCGACCCGGCGGCGGCCGAGGCGCGGCTCCGGTCGGTGCTGGGCGCGGTGCCGCGGGGGTCGCAGCTGGAGCAGAACTCGGCCTGGATGCTGGCCGAGTCGCTCGAGGCGCAGGGCCGCTCCGAGGAGGCCGAGCAGATCCGGGGGCGCTACCTGGCATGACGCAGGAGCAGCCAGGCTTCTCGGTACCCATTTTTCGCTCGACAGGTCACAAATAGGACGGGTCGTGAGGGGGAGGCGGAGGGTGACCCCGTGTGGAGAACGGCGGCCGGGCGTGCTTAGCTTAACGAGCGTTCAGTGGCAGGCTTGACACGAGGATAGGCTTTTGGCATGACGCTGGAACGGCAAGCCGTACGACCGCCCGCTCAGTCCCGCGGGGCCGGGCCCGCAGGTCAGCAGCCTCGGCGGCGTTCGCGGCGGGACGAGATTCTCGAGATCGCCGTCGGGCTGTTCGCCGCGCGGGGCTATCACGGTGTGTCCATGGACGACATCGGGGCGGCGGCCGGCGTGACCGGGCCGGCGCTGTACCACCACTTCGCCGGCAAGGAGGCCATGCTCGCCGCGGCGCTGATCCCGGTCAGCGAGCAGCTGCTGGCGGGCGGCAAGGCGCACATCGCCGACGCCGGTCAGGACCCCCGGGCCGCGCTCGCCGCGCTGGTCGACTTCCACGTCGAGTTCGCGCTGGCCAATCCGGCCGTCATCGCGCTGCACCTGCACGAGCTCGACCGGCTGCCCGAGGAGCCGCGCCGGCAGATCCGCCGGCTGCAGCGGCTCTACGTCGAGGAGTGGGTCAGCACGCTGACCACGCTGCGCAGCGAGCTCAACGACGGGGAGGCCCGCGTCCTCGCGCACGCCGCGTTCGGTCTCATGAACTCGACGCCGTTCCTCGGCGGCGAGGTCGACCGCACCCGCCGGGCCGAGCTGCTGCGCGCCGCGACCCTCTCAGCGCTGCAGGGATGATCGCGGCGCTACGAAGAAGTGAACGCCGGACGAACCGGCGGCCAAGCTAGGCAGTGATGGCCGTCACCGTGGTGAGCTGGGAAAACAAAGTTATCCACAGGCCCTCAGCATTCCTTTCCACAGAGTTGTCCACAGGAGAAAATCCTCAATGTTGAGGTCGTTGCTCGTTGCCAACCGCGGTGAGATCGCGCGCCGGGTCATCAGGACCGCTCGGCGGCTGAACATCAGGACCATCGCGGTGTACTCCGAGGCCGATGCGCTCCTGCCGTACGTCGCCGAGGCCGACGAGGCCGTGGCCATCGGGCCCGCCAACCCGGTGCAGTCGTACCGCAACACCGAGGCCATCCTCACCGCCGCGAAGTCGACCGGCGCCGAGGCGATCCACCCGGGGTACGGGTTCCTGTCGGAGAACGCCGCCTTCGCCCGCGCGGTTGTGGACAACGGCCTGATCTGGGTCGGCCCCGGCGCCGACGCGATCGCGGCCATGGGCGACAAGATCAACGCGCGCAACCTGATGGCGGCGGCCGGGGTCCCGGTGGCGCCCGGCACGACCGACCCGGCGACCAGTGCCGATGCGGCCCTGCAGGCGGCGGCGGAGATCGGCTTCCCGGTCATGGTCAAGGCGGCGGCCGGCGGCGGGGGCATGGGCATGGCGGTCGCCGACGACGCCGACGGGCTGCGCGCCGAGTACGACAAGGTGCGCGCCTTCGCCGAGCGCATGTTCGGCGACGGTTCCGTGCTGATCGAGCGCTACTTCCCGCGGGTCAGGCACATCGAAGTACAAATTCTGGGGTTGGCCGACGGGCGGGTCGTGGCGCTGGGTGAGCGGGAGTGCTCCGTGCAGCGCCGCAACCAGAAGCTCGTCGAGGAGACCCCCTCACCGGCGCTCACCCCGCAGCAGCGGGCGGACCTGCTCGGCGCGGCCGTGCGGGCCGGGGAGGCGGTCGGCTATCGCAACGCCGGCACCGTCGAGTGCCTGTTCGACCCGACCACCGGCCAGTTCTTCTTCCTGGAGATGAACACGCGGCTGCAGGTCGAGCACCCGATCACCGAGGCCGTCTTCGGCGTCGACCTGGTCGAGCAGCAGCTGCGGGTGGCCTCCGGGCTGGCCCCGACGTTCGACCCGGACGCGCTCACGGTCACCGGGCACGCGATCGAGGTGCGGGTCAACGCCGAGGACCCCAAGCGCTTCCTGCCGGGGCCGGGCGCGATCACGACCTGGACCGAGCCGACGGGCGACGGGGTGCGGGTCGACGCGGGGTACACGAACGGGAACACGGTCACCCCCAGCTACGACTCGCTCATGGCCAAGCTGGTCGTGCACGGCACCGATCGGGCCGATGCCATCGCGCGGCTGCGGCGGGCGGTCGCGGACTTCCAGATCGTCGGGCCGAAGGTGAACCTGCCGTTCTTCACCGAGCTGCTGGACAACCCCGAGTTCCTGTCCGGCGACTACGACACGGGGATCGTGGGCCGCATGCGGGAGGTCAAGCGATGACGTTCCTGTCCATCCGCGAGGTCGGGCCGCGCGACGGCCTGCAGAACGAGGACCCGGTCCCGGCCGACGACAAGGTCCGGCTGCTCGACGCGCTCTCCGGCACCGGGGTCGGCCGGATCGAGGCGGTCTCGTTCGTCCACCCGAAGGCGATCCCGCAGATGGCCGACGCCGGCGAGGTGTGGGAGCGGGCCAAGAAGAACCCCGCCGTCCGGTACAGCGCGCTGGTGCCCAACACCAAGGGCGCCGAACGCGCGCTCGCCGCCGGGTTCACCGAGATCGAGGTCGTCGTCTCCGCGTCCGACACCCACAACCGGCGCAACGTGAACCGGTCCACCGACGAGTCCCTCGACGACATCGCCGGCCTGATCGACCTGCTGCACCGGGGCGGGGCGAGCGCCGAGGTGATCATCGCGACCAGCTTCGGCTGCCCGTTCGAGGGCGACATCGACCCGGCCCGGGTCGCGGGGATCGTCGACCGGGTGGTGGCCGACGGCGCCGACCGGGTCGCGTTCGGCGACACCACCGGGATGGGCACGCCGCGGCGGGTCGAGGACGTGGTCGGGCCGGTCCGCGAGCGCCACCCGGACCTGCCGCTGCTGCTGCACTTCCACAACACCCGCGGTACCGCCCTGGCCAACATCCTCACCGCGCTGCGCCTCGGGGTGACGGAGTTCGACGCCAGCATCGGCGGGCTGGGCGGGTGCCCGTACGCGCCGGGGGCCACCGGGAACGTGGCCACCGAGGAGGTCGTGCACATGCTGCACGACATGGGGTACGAGACCGGAATCGACCTGGGGGAGCTGCTGGAGGCCGGTCGCCTCGCCCAGCAGATCGTGGGCCGGGAGCTGCCGTCGGGGGTCCTGAAAGCGGGCCCGAGAGTCCCGCTGGCAAAAAGCTGAGAATCCACCTCTGAGGCTTGTGTCCGATTCGCCCGGTGTTGTGGCGTGTCCCCGGCCAGGGCGGTTCGTTGCTCAGTACGGAAAGAGTCACATGTGGGGCGTATGCCCGACATGAACCGTACTGAGGGGGTGACATGGCCCGGTCGACCAATGAGCGCAAGGCCGTGTCGCGCTGCGCCAAGTTCGCCGTTCGTGGCCTCATCGTCGCCGGGTTCGCCGGCGTCGCCTGGCTGCTGTCGGCGTCCGCGGCGCACGCCTCTGGTGCGGACGGCTCCGACCGGCCCACGCTGCTCGCCCCGGTGACCAACCTGCTCATCGGCGACGGCGGCGCGCGGCACTCCGGCATGAGCGGCGACCAGCCACAGGTCCTCCAGCACCGGCCGGCCCGGCCTCAACCGGGTCCGGACCACCGCGGTGGGCTGCTGACCAGCACCGTGCTGACGGTGCTGAGCCCGGTGGCGAAGGTCGCCGCACCCGTGACCGGTACGGTCACCGGGGCCGTGACCGGGACCGTTCACCGGACGGTGACACTCACGAAGGCGCCGGTCCAAACCGTGGACCGCGCGGCCCATCCGGCGGCGGCAAACGCGCCGGATGCCAAGCACGCGAGCACCAAGAGGCCGGCAAAGGCCGGCATCACCCGGACCCACCACAAGCGGACGCAGGAGCCGGCCGTCCAGGCCGAGCCGGTCCGCACCGGGTCCACCGGCGACCTGACCGCCGCGGCGACCGGCACCTCCCGTGCCGGCGTCGACTCGGTCACCGCCGCGCGTGCCGCCGACCGCCTCCGCGCCCTGCGGGGCGCCGAGGCACTGGACGGCGCGCACGCCATGCCGGTCGAGGACCGGAACGTTGCGCAGGGTACGCACCACGTGCCCCTGTTGCCCCGCCCGGCGCCCATTCCGGCGCCGCCGGCGGCCGGTCTCGCCCCAGGGGTGCCGAGCTCCGGCTCGGGCCTCAACCACGGGAACGGTGCCGCCGCCGTGCTGCCCGCCGCACCGGCCGGCACGAAGGTGCTGACCTTCCGGCCGGACGCGGTCGAGGACGTCGAATTGCGGCTGCTAACAGCCGAGAAGCCGACAGTCTCACCCGACTGAGGCAGTTCCGGCCAGCCGACGCGATGCGAAGCGGGCCAACGGAACGTCTGCCTCAGGTCCAGCGGACCCGCATCGACCACATCGCGGCATCTGTAACACGCAATACGCACCACACCGGGCGCACGTCGACAGGGCGGAGCCGGTCCGATCCTGCCCGCACGCAGGTTCACGGGCACCGTTCCGCGCCCACTTTTGCAGTACCGATGATCGATATCTACCGAAGGGTCTCACTTCCACATGAAGACGTGGGTTCGTAAGTCGCTCAATGTGGGCGTGCTTTCCGCGGGCTTCCTGCTCGTCTCGGGCGGGGCCGCGCACGCCGACTGGACGACGGGCTACAACGCCGGCCTGCTGAACGGCAACCAGTTCGACACGACGCTGCAGGTGCCCGTCAACGTCTGCGGCAACTCGATCGCCGTGCTCGGCTTCGCCGACGCGAACTGCGGCGGCGGCGCCACCGCGATCAAGACCGAGAGCGCCAGCGCCACCGAGAGCGCCACCACCGAGGACTGGACGTCCGGCTACAACGCCGGCGTGGCCAACGGCAACCAGCTCGACACCACGCTGCAGGTGCCGGTCAACGTGAGTGGCAACGCCATCTCCGTGCTCGGCTTCTCCAGCGCCTCCTCGGCCGGCGGCGCGACCGCGGTCAAGGGCGACATCGCCTCGGACAACGGCCGTGGCCACGACAACGGCGGCTGGGACAACGGCGGCCGTCGTCACCGTCACCACAACGGTGGCGGGGACGGCCAGGGCAACAGCAACGGTGGCGACTACAACGCCGCCCAGAACAACTCGTACCCGGGCGCCAACGCCGCGGGTGACTACACCGAGAGCGCCGCGAACCGCACCGAGGACTGGACCTCGGGCTACAACGCGGGCCTGCTCAACGGCAACCAGTTCGACAGCACCCTGCAGGTGCCGGTCAACCTGTCCGGCAACGCGATCGCGCTGCTGGGCTTCGCGGGCGCGTCCAGCCAGGGCGGCGCGTGGGCGGTCAAGGGCGAGAGCGCCCAGACCGAGAGCGCGACCACCGAGGCGAGCCACACGACCGGTTACAACGCCGGCCTGCTCAACGGCAACCAGCTCGACACCACGCTGCAGCTGCCGATCAACCTCTGCGGCAACTCGATTGCCATCCTCGGCTTCTCGTCCGCCAGCTGCGGCGGCGGCGCGGTCGCCTACAAGGGTGACGGCGGCATGGACAACGGCGGTCGCGGCCACGGCCACGGCCACGACAACGGCGGCTGGGACAACGGCGACGACGACGGCGGCTGGGGCGGTGGCCACGGCCACGGTCACGGCAACGGCAACGGCGACGGGAACGGCAACAGCAACGGCGGCTACGGCGGCCAGGGCAACAGCAACGGTGGCGACGGCTACGGCGGCCAGGGCAACAGCAACGGTGGGTACGGCAACAACAACGCCGCCCCGACCGGTGCCTACGCCAACGCGGCCGGCGACGCCAGCGACACCGGCGCGAACGCCAACAGCAACGCTTCGCACATGCACAAGGCGAGCAAGAAGACGAACAAGTCGATCGACCTCGGCGAGCACGCGAAGACCAAGAACAAGAAGCACCACGACGGCAACGGGGCCGGCCTGGCCGCGGCCAGCGACAACGGCTACGGCGGCGCGCAGGCGGCCGGCGACAACGGCTACGGCGGTGCGCAGGCGGCCGGCGACAACGGCGACGACAACGGTGGCTGGGACAACGGCGACGACAACGGCGGCTGGGACAACGGCGGCCGTCGTCACCACCGTCACCACGACGGCCGGGGCAACGGCAACGGCGGCATGGGCGGCGGCGCGACCGCGGTCCGCGGCGGCTGCGGCGACTGGACCACCGGGTTCAACGCCGGCCTGCTGAACGGCAACCAGTTCGACACCACGCTCCAGGTGCCGGTCAACATCAGCGGCAACGCCGTCTCGCTGCTGGGCTTCTCGCAGGCCCAGAGCTCGGGCGGGGCGCTGGCCTACTCCTGCTGACGCGGTAGCGGTACCCCCTGATCCGCAGGGGGTACCCGGACCGCAAGGCACACGCCGACCCGTGTCCCAAGTTGGTCCGTCGCGAAGTTGGAACTTCACCTCCGCGTCGGCTAACCTGAACGATCGTTAGACATGAACGATCGTTCAGGCGGCCGACGCGGAGGTTGCTCCATGGATGGCGACACCCTCGACCAGGGCCTCGACCAGACGCGCAAGCGCGTCGAGGCCGGCGGCGCGGAGAAGTACCACGCGGCCAACGCCGCGCGGGGCAAGCTGTTCGCCCGCGAGCGGGTGGCCCTGCTGGTCGACGAGGGCTCGTTCGTCGAGGACGGGCTGTTCGCCAACGCGCTGGCCGACGGGCTGCCGGCCGACGGGGTGGTCACCGGCGCGGCGACCGTCGACGGGCGGCCGATCTGCCTCATGGCCAACGACTCCACGGTCAAGGCCGGTTCCTGGGGCGCCCGGACGGTCGAGAAGATCATCCGGATCATCGAGCGGGCCTACGAGTCCGGGGTGCCGATGGTGTACCTCGTCGACTCCGCCGGCGCCCGCATCACCGACCAGGTCGAGCTGTTCCCCGGCCGCCGCGGCGCCGGCAAGATCTTCCACACCCAGGTCCGGGCCAGCGGCAGCATCCCGCAGGCCTGCGCGCTCTTCGGCCCCTCCGCGGCGGGCGGCGCCTACATCCCGGCCTTCTGCGACGTCGTGGCGATGGTCGAGGGCAACGCCTCGATGTACCTCGGATCCGACCGCATGGTCGAGATGGTCACCGGCGAGAAGACCACCCTCGAGGCCATGGGCGGGGCCCGGGTGCACTGCGCCGAGAGCGGCGTCGGGCACTTCCTGTGCAAGACCGAGCAGGACGCGATCGACACGATCCGGCGGTACCTGTCCTACCTCCCGTCGAACTGGACCGCCCAGCCCCCGGCCGCCGAGCCGCGCGCCGAGACCGGCCTGCCCGCGATCCCGGCCAGCGAGCGGCAGGCCTTCGACATGCGCAAGGTCGTCAAGGGCCTGCTCGACGAGGGCTCCTTCTTCGAGATCCAGGCGCTGTGGGCGCGTGAGCTCACCGTCGGCTTCGGCCGCCTCGACGGGCGCGTGGTCGGCGTGGTCGCCAACAACTCGATGTTCAAGGGCGGCGTGCTCTTCGTTGACTCGGCCGACAAGGCCACCCGCTTCGTCCAGCTCTGCGACGCGTTCAACGTGCCGCTGCTGTTCCTGGCCGACGTGCCCGGCTTCATGGTCGGCTCGGCGGTGGAGAAGCAGGGCATCATCCGGCACGGGGCCAAGATGATCACCGCGATCTCCGAGGCCACGGTGCCCAAGATCTGCGTGGTGCTGCGCAAGGCCTACGGCGCCGGGCTCTACGCGATGGCCGGCCCGGGGTTCGAGCCCGACGCCACGATCGCGCTGCCCACCGCCAAGATCGCGGTGATGGGGGCCGAGGCGGCCGTCAACGCGGTCTACGCCAACAAGATCGCCGCGATCGAGGACGAGGCCGAGCGGGCCGCGTTCGTCGCGGACAAGCGCGCCGACTACGAGCGCGACATCGACATCATGCGGCTGGCCAGCGAGCTCGTCATCGACGCCGTCGTGCAGCCGGCGGCGCTGCGGGCCGAGCTGGTGCGCCGCTTCGCCGCGGCCCAGTCCAAGGACCGCACGTTCTCCCGTCGCCGTCACGGCGTGACACCGGTTTAAGGGGCCCTGCCATGGTCGACTTCACCCTGACCGAGGAGCTCGAGGCGCTGCGCGAGAGCGTGCGCGAGTTCGCGCGCGACGCCGTCGCCCCGGTCATCGGCGACTACTACGAGCGCCACGCGTTCCCCTACGACCTGGTCCGGCAGATGGGCAAGATGGGCCTGTTCGGCCTGCCGTTCCCGGAGGAGCACGGCGGGATGGGCGGCGACTACTTCGCGCTGTGCATCGCGCTGGAGGAGCTGGCCCGCGTCGACTCCTCGATCGCGGTCACGCTGGAGGCCGGCATCTCGCTAGGTGCCATGCCCATTTATCGGTACGGCACGCCGGCCCAAAAAGACCGCTGGCTGCCCCGGCTCACCTCCGGCGAGGCCCTCGCCGCGTTCGGCCTGACCGAGCCCGGCGCGGGCAGCGACGCCTCCGGCACCCTGACCCGGGCCGTGCTCGACGAGGCGGCCGGCGAGTGGGTGATCAACGGCTCGAAGGCCTTCATCACCAATTCCGGCACCGACATCACCGCGCTGGTCACGGTCACCGCGGTCACCGGGGTCAACCCCGACGGCAGCAAGGAGCTCTCGGCCATCATCGTGCCGAGCGGGACGCCGGGATTCACCGTCCAGCCCGGCTACTCCAAGGTCGGCTGGTGCGCCTCCGACACCCACGAGCTGAGCTTCGACGACGTGCGGGTGCCGGCCGAGAACCTGCTCGGCGAGCGCGGCCGCGGCTACGCCCAGTTCCTGCGCATCCTCGACGAGGGCCGGGTCGCGTTCGCCGCGCTCGGGGTCGGGCTGGCCCAGGGCTGCGTGGACGAGTCGGTCAGCTACGCCCGGCAGCGGCGCGCGTTCGGCAAGGCGATCGGGGAGTACCAGGCGATCCAGTTCAAGATCGCCGACATGGAGAGCCGGGCCCACACCGCGCGGCTGGCCTACTACGACGCGGCGAGCCGGCTGGTCAACGGGCGCGACTTCAAGCGCCAGGCCGCGATCGCCAAGCTCGCGTCCAGCGACGCCGCGATGGTCAACGCCCGCGAGGCCACGCAGGTGCACGGCGGCTACGGCTTCATGAACGAGACGCCGGTCGGCCGCATGTACCGCGACGCCAAGATCCTGGAGATCGGCGAGGGCACCTCCGAGGTCCAGCGCATGATCATCTCAAGGTCTATGGGGCTCTAGACCGGCCAGGTGTGGACGGGCACGTTTTCGTGCAGGCCTTCGGCGTACCGGCGGAGCATGAGTTGCAGGGCCTCGGGCCGGCTGTGGCCGCGGTCCTCGAGGTCCTGTACGACGCGGATCTGCCAGGCGGCGCCGTTGCGACCGGTGCGGCACCGGCCCTCGATCACGCCCAGCAGGCGGTCGCGGATCGACCCGTCCACGCCGAAGCGGTCCAGTCCGGCTGAGGCCATCGGCAGGAGCTCACCCAGTACCAGATCAGGCACTGGAACTTCGCCCAGGTCGGGCCACCAGACCTGGGCGTCGAGCCCCTCGCGGGCGGCGGTGTGGAAGTTCTCCTCGGCCGCCGAGAACGACATCTGCGTCCACAGTGGCCGGTCCTGCTCGCACAGCTCCCGCACCAGCCCGAAGTAGAAGGCGGCGTTGGCCAGCTGGTCGACGACGGTCGGGCCGGCCGGCAGGCAGCGGTTCTCGACGCGCAGGTGCGGGCGGCCGTTCATGATGTCGTACACCGGCCGGTTCCAGCGATAGATCGTGCCGTTGTGCAGGCGGAGCTCGCCGAGGCGGGGCACGCCGCCGGCCTCCAGCACCGCCACCGGGTCCTCGTCCTCGGTGATCGGCAGCAGCGGCGGGAAGTACCGGACGTTCTCCTCGAACAGGTCGAAGATCGAGGTGATCCAGCGCTCGCCGAACCAGACCCGGGGCCGCACGCCCTGGGCCTTGAGCTCCTCCGGGCGCGTGTCGGTGGCCTGCTCGAACAGCGCGATGCGGGTCTCGGCCCACAGCCGCTTGCCGAACAGGAACGGCGAGTTGGCCCCGACCGCGACCTGCACCCCGGCGATGGCCTGGGACGCGTTCCAGTGCTGGGCGAACGCCTCGGGCGCGACCTGCAGGTGGAACTGCACGCTGGTGCACGCCGACTCGCCGGCGATCGAGTCGGACTGGGCCTCCAGCCGCTCGTGGCCGCGGATGTCGAGCGCGATGTCCTCGCCGCGGGCGTTGATGATCTGGTCGTTGAGCAGCCGGTACCGCGGATCGTCCGACATGTTCGCCAGCACCAGGTGCTCGGGGCGCAGCGTCGGGAGGATGCCGATCAGCACCAGGCGGGCGTCGGACTTGTGGGCCCGCTCGTCGGCGTGCACGAGGCTGGCCAGGACCTCCCGCTCGTACACGTCCAGGCCGTCGCCCTCGATGAGCCGGGGCGCGACGTTGATCTCGAGGTTGAACTGGCCGAGTTCGGTCTGGAACGACGGGTCGGCCAGGTCGGCGAGCACCTCGGCGTTGCGCATGGCGGGCTGCGCGTCCGGGTCGATCAGGTTCACCTCGATCTCCAGTCCGGTCATCGGCCGGTCGGAGTCGAAGCGGAAATCGTTGAGCATCAGTGCGAAGACGTCGAGGCAGCGACGGACCTTGCGTCGGTAGCGAGCGCGGTCCTCACGCGAGAAGGCTCCCCGTGTGACGTCCTGGCCCATGCATGCCCCTCCGGCCTCTTGGACCACCCACGTTAGGAGTAGTCCAGATGTACCGCTAGGGACAAAACGGACAGGATGGCAGCCGAGGGTGAGCGGAACCTTGCAGAGGGTGGGAGATTTCGCCCACCCTCTGCACGATGGCCAAACTCCGGCCTAGCCGTGCAAATCAGGCATACCGGAGGCGATCGCCTCAGGCCTGACGGACGGCCTCGGCGCCGATCTCGATCTTGACCTTCTTGCCGACGAGCACGCCGCCGGTCTCGAGGGCCTGGTTCCACGTGATGCCGAACTCCTCGCGGTCGATCTCGGTCGTCGCGGAGAAGCCGATGACCTCCTGGCCCCACGGGCTCTTGGCGTGGCCCTCGAACTCCACGTCCAGCTCGACCTCGCGGGTCGTGTCGCGGATGGTGAGGTCGCCGACCAGGCGGAACTCGTTGCCGGACAGGCCGACCACGCGCTTGCTCTTGAAGGTCAGGTTCGGCCACTGCTCCACGTGCAGGAAGTCGGGGCTGCGCAGGTGGCCGTCACGGTCGGCGACGCCGGTGTCGATGCTGGCGGCGTCGATGGTGACCTCGACGCTGGACTCCAGCGGGTCCTCGGCGACCACGATGCTGCCGGAGGCGCTCGTGAAGCCGCCGCGCACCTTGCTGACCATCATGTGCCGGGCGACGAAGCTGACCCGGGTGTGCGCCGGGTCGATCTCGAACTTGCCGGCGGTCGGGATGGTCAGACCGTTGTACTCGCGGGTGTTGGCGGGTGCCGTCATGATGACTCCCTCAGTTGTGCGGTGATGAAGAAGATTGCCGCCGCAAATATACACACGGCAGACTCTCGTCCGTCAAGCTCTCTCCTGTTAGACTTCCACCGTGACCGACGAATTGCTGGAAGATCCGCGAATCACCGCCATGGGCCTGTTCGTGGAGGCCTTCACCGGGGTGAACGCGCGGCTCAACGTCCAGCTGGCCGAGCACGGGCTCGGCAACGTCGACTTCGAGGTGCTGGTGCGCCTGGCCCGCTCGCCGGGCGGGGAGTTGCGGATGACCGACCTCGCCGCGCAGACCGGCCTGTCCACGAGCGGCGTGACGCGGGTGGTCGACCGGCTGGAGCGCGACGGGCTGGCCGCGCGCCGCGCGTGCCCGACCGACCGGCGCGGCTCGTTCACCGTGATCAGCGCGGCCGGCCTGGCCAAGATGCGCGAGGTCCTGCCCGGGCATGTGGCGCTCATCGAGCAGTGGTTCACCGGGCGGCTGTCGCCGGAGGAGCTGGAGAGCCTGCTGGGCTCGCTGCGCACGGTCCGCGACGCGGTCCGGCCGGAGGCCACCTCGGGCGTGCCGTCGATGCGCACGGCCGCCTGACGTTCGGAAGGGCGTGCCGTCGATGCGCACGGCCGCCTGAGTCACGCTTTCAGCCTTACCGCTGTCGATGCACCTGGCAAATCGGCTACCGGCAGAACCACCGGCAGGTCCCGGGAGCACCGCCAGTACAAATCCGAAATGTCGGAAATCGTGGGACTGACCAGCGATTAACCTCGCCGGGCACGGGCGAAGTTAGGTGGGCAGGCGTGTCAACGCACCCAGGGGGTCTTCGTCCGTGCCCCCCGCCCGCTCCAGCAGCCGATGCTCCCGCGGCAGCAGCCGCATCCGGGCCCGCTCCCGCAGCCCCGCGAGGTCGGCCAGCGCCCGCTCCCGGACCGGCGACTCGGCCGCGACGGCCAGCCCGACCAGGGCCTCGAGCACGTCGCGAATGTCGTCCCGGCCGGCCAGCAGGTTCGCCGCCGCCTCGAACGCGGCCGCCGCGGCCCGGCGATCCCCGCGCGACAGGGCCAGATAGCCGTTGACCAGCGCGGCCGTGCCGGCGCTGCGGGGGACCGCGGCCAGCTCGGCCAGCACCGCCGAGGCCTCGCCCGGCTGCCCCGCCTCGGCGAAGGCCTGGCCCAGCGTGCCCAGCACCCGCACCCGGTGCGCCGGGTCACCGACCTCGGCGATCGTGGTCGCGGCCCGCCGGGCCAGCGCGATCGCCTCGTCGAAGCGGCCGTCCAGCCGGGCGATCTCGGCCAGGTTGGCGTCGGTCAGCGCGCGCAGCCGCGGGTCGCCGACCTCGGCCGCCCGCCGACCGGCGCCCTCGATCCGCCGCGCCGCCGTGTGCAGGTCGCCGACGAGCACGTCGTGCCACGCGAGGTTGTTCTGCACGACCGCGATCTCGCGCGCCCGCCCGGCCCGCACGGCCACGCCCAGCGCGGCCTCGTTGTGCCGGCGCGCCTCGTCCGTGCCGCCGAGGGCCTGCCAGACCCCGGCCAGCAGGGCCCGCGCGGTCAGCTCGCCGGTCACGTCGCCGCGCGCGACGAGCACCAGCAGGGCCGCCTCGGTCGCGCACAGCTCCTCGAAGCCGCGGCCGTGCGCCGCGGCCAGCATCGCCGCGCCGACCTGGGCCGCGGCCCGGGCCGCGGGGTCGCAGTCCCGCGTGCGGCGATCGTCGAGCAGGCGGCGCAGCAGGTGGTACCCCTCGACGTCCCGCCCCCGCAGCCGGCACCAGCGCGGGATGGCCGCCGCGAGCCGGAGCGCGGTCTCCGGGTCGCGCACCGCGGTGTACCGCAGCGCCGTGCGGATGTCGCTGATCAGGTAGTCCAGCCGCAGCATGGCCGCCGCCCCGCCGGGCCCGGTCAGCTCGGCCGAACTGCGCACGGCGTAGCGGGTGATGACCTCGGCGTGCCGCAGCCGCGCGGCGCGCAGCTCCCCGGCCCCGGCGCAGCGCTCGGCGGCGAAGTCGAAGACCACGTCGAGCAGCCGGAAGCGCAGGTCGCCCGGGCCGCGCACGCTCACCAGCCCGAGCCCGACCAGCCGGTCGAGCACCGCCTCGACGTCCTCCACCACCCCGGCGAGCAGCGCCTCGGCCAGCTCCACCGACCACTTCCCGCGGAACGCGGACAGCCGGCGCAGCGCCGCCTGCTCGTGCGGGGCCAGCAGCTGATAACTGTCCGCGACCGCATCCCGCAGCCGCCGGCCCGCCGGATCCGTGGCGGCAAGATCCAAGATCCTGTTCTGGTACCGCCTGAGCAACTCCGAGAGCTCCAGCACCCTCCCCCGGGCCGCGGCGAGCTCGATGGCCAGCGGCAGCCCGTCGAGCCGGCGGACCAGCTCGGCGATGGTCGGCACCTCGTCGTCGCGGGCCGGCGCGCGGCGCACCGCCCGCAGCCGCTCCACGAACAGCGCGACCGCCGGCACCTCCCGCAGCGCCGCGATGTCCGGCGGCCGCCCGACCGGCACCTCCAGCGGCTGCACCTGCCAGTCCACGACGCCGGGCAGGTCGGCGGCGAGCGGGCGGCGGCTGGTGAGCAGCATGCGTACGGCCGGCACCCGGGCCCGCAGCCAGGCGATCGCCTCCATCGCGGCGCGGGGCGCGCGGTCCACGCCGTCGAGCACGAGCAGGGCGGGCGGGGCGGCGGGGTCGCCGTACCGCTCGATCAGCTCCTCCGCCCGCGCCACCCCGAACACCGCGGCGACGGCGGAGAAGATGTCCCGGGGCTGCGTGATGTCGATGACCGTCACCGAGACGGCGGTCCATCCGCCGGCCGCCGTCTCGTGGGCGACGGCGTGGGCGAGCCCGGTCTTGCCCACCCCGGCCATCCCGATCAGCGCGATGACCTCGGCCGACCGGGCGCCGAGCAGGCCCAGCAGCTCGTTGACGTCGGCGTCCCGGCCGACCAGGGGCGGCATGGTGGGCAGCGGCAGCGGGGTGCGCGCGGCGCCGTCCGGGGCCGGCGGGCGATCGTCGCCGGGTTCCGGCCGCGGTACCGCCCCGGGCCCCGGCCCGTTGCCGGCCCGCCCGCGCCGGGCGACGCTGTCGTGCCCGGCGATCAGGTGCGGCCCGCCGTTCGCCGCGGCCGCCGCCGGCCGGTTGGTCGCCGAGGTGAGGAACGCCTCGCGGTCCGGGCCGGTGAGGTCGAGCGCGTCGGCCAGCAGGGCCAGGGTGTTGCGCTGCGGCCGGGCCACCCGGCCGCGCTCGAGCTCGCGGAGCGTGCGCACGCCGAGCCCGGACCGCGCGGCCAGCTCGTCCTGCGTCAGTCCCCGCGCGAGCCGGTTGGCCCGCAGCGCCGCGGCGAACGCCGCCCCGGCATTGCGCGGATCATGATCCGCAACGGGAGACATGTTGTGGAAGGGTACTGAGCGCGGCGCCGCCGCAGTAGCCGGGCGTCGGAACCACGACCGTTATCAATATTTGATAGAAGCGGGCGCGCGCCGGCGCAGTTTCGGGGCCCACCAGTTCCAGCGGTCGAGCATGCCCATGAGCGCCGGCAGCAGCAGCCCGCGCACGATCGTCACGTCGATCAGGATGGCCACCGCCATGCCGACGCCGATCTCCTTCACCGCGACCAGCCCGCCGGCCGCGAAGCCCAGGAACACGATCCCGATGCAGATCGCGGCGGCGGTGACGACCGGGCCGGACCGGGCGATGCCGCGCAGCACGGCGCGGTCGGTGTCGGGCCGGGCGTCGTACTCCTCCTTGATCCGCGCGAGCAGGAACACCTCGTAGTCCATCGACAGCCCGAAGATGAACACGAACAGCAGGACCGGCGTGGTCAGGTCCAGCCCGCCCCACGAGTCGAAGAAGAGCGGGACCTGGCCCCAGCCCCACTGGAACAGCACGATCAGCACGCCCAGGGTCGCGGCCAGGGTCAGCAGGTTCATGAGCACGGCCTTGATCGGGATGAGCACCGACCGGGTCAGCGCGAACAGCAGCGCCATGGTGACCAGCAGGACCACCAGCGCGGCGGCCGGCAGGCGCCCGGCCAGCGAGGCGCGGTAGTCCACCACCTCGGCCGCCGGGCCGGTCACCCACTTCGGGAACGGGGTGGCCAGCGCCCGGACGCGGCGCACGAGGTCGTAGCCCTCCGAGCCGCCGACGCCGCCCTTCGGGGTCAGGTCGAGGATCGTCCAGCCCGCGGGCACGTCGGCGCGCACGTCCTGGCGCACCAGCTCGGACCGCAGGTCGGCGGCGATGCGGTTCATCAGGTCGCGCACCTCGGCCCGGTCCGCGCCCGCCTGCAGCAGCACCGAGACCGCCGGGGCCGCGTTGTTCTGGAATTTCGCCTCCATGACGTCGTACGCCCGGCGGGCCTCGTTCGAACTCGGCAGCGCCCGGGCGTCGGAGTTGGCCAGGTTGGCCCCGAGCAGCGGCGCCGCGAGCACCAGCAGCGCGACGGTGGCGAGCAGGGCCACCCGCGCCGGTTCCCGCTGGGCCCGCTTCGCCAGCCGGGCCAGCAGCCCGCCCCACCGGACCCGCGCGGCCGGCTTGATCCGATCCCCGGAAAGGGCGATCAGCGCCGGTACCAGCGTCAGCGCGGCCAGCGTCGCCAGCGCCACGACCGCGGCGCCACCCAGCGCGACCGCGGCCAGCAGCGGCTCGGCGAACGCGGTCAGCCCGGCCAGCGTCAGCGTCACCGCGAGGCCCGAGATCACCACTGCGCGGCCGGCCCGGCGCATCGCCACGTCGAGCGCCTCGGCGGGCTCGCGGCGGAGCCGCTCCTCGCGGTACCGGGCCACGATGAGCAGCGAGTAGTCGACCGCCAGGCCGATGCCGAGCAGGGTCACCACGTTGAGCGAGTACTCGCTGACCTTGGTCACGTGGCTCAGCCCGAGCAGGACCAGCAGCGAGCCGGTCACGCTCGCGACCGTCACCGCGATCGGCAGGGCGGCGGCGAGGAAACCGCCGAAGAAGAGGTACAGCGCGACGAGCAGGAACGCGAACGCCACGCTCTCGCCGATGGCCAGGTCGTGCACGGACTGGTCGGCGAACGCACGCTCGGCCAGCTTGGTCCCGCCGACCAGCACGCTCGGCGCCTGGATCTGCTTGAGCCGGTCCCGGACCCGGTCCTCGAGGGCCTCGCGCGGCGCCTCGGCCATTCCCGGGTCGAGCTCGACCCGGACGCTGACGCTGCGGTTGTCCGCCCCGATCCCGCCGCCGACCCCGGTGTAGAGGTCGTTGACCTCCTTGACCCCGGGCATCGCGCGGATCTCGGCGGCCGCCGCGCTCACGGTCGCGATGAGCCGGGGGTCGTACGGCTCGAAGCCCTCGACCACCGCGAAGACCATCGAGCCGCTGGGCGCGAGCTCGTCGATGCGGGCCTGGCCGACGGCGGACTCGCTGTCGGCGCGGTTGGTGCCGGTGGTGGCGAGGCGGTCGAACAGCCCGCCGCCGAACACCGCCCCCGCGATGGTCACAACCAGCCAGAACCCGACGATCGCCCACCGATGCTTCGCGAACACCGGAGTATGCAAGCACGACTCACGTATGGGCGATATCGGCCGTACGCGCGGGCTCGCCTATTCGGACGGTTTGCCCCGTCCGCGGCCCCGTCCGCGCCCGGACTTGTTCGCCGGCGAGTCCTCGGTCTTGGTGTCCTCCGGCCACAGCGGCGCCACCGCCGCGCGGCCGGTCGAGGTGGTCGACGCGGTGCTGCTGCCGGTGCTGGAGGTCGGGACCGGGTCCTCGTCGACGGTGTCCTCGGCGTAGGCGCGCTTGGAGGCGTCGGAGGAGTACGTGCGGCCGGTGGACTCGACGCTGCTCGAGCCGTAGGCCCGCGACGGGGCGTAGGCGTCGGACTCCAGGTCGGTGGCCGAGTCCAGCTCCGGCGCGGCCCCGACGGCGACCGGCTCCTTGGTCCACGCGTCGCTCGCCACGGGCTCGGGGTCCTTGTCGCGGCGGCGGGCGTCGGCCTCGTCGACCTCGGCGAGCGCGGCGGCCCAGTCGGAGTACTCGGCGGCCGAGCGGGCGTCCCGGTCGTCGGCGGCGGCGCGGCGGGCGGCCCGGGCCTGGGCGCGGGAGCCGCGGGGGCCGATGGAGGAGACGATGACCGAGCCGGCCAGGCCCGCCAGCACGGCGTACGGCGCGATGAGGAACGCCGACAGGTGCTGGTCGTGCTCGCCGAGGGCGGGCTCGGAGAGGAAGTAGGCGAGGGCCACCAGCAGCGGCCCCGCGGCGCCGGCCAGGGCCACGCCGACCCGGTTGTCGTTGCGGCGGCCGGCGGGCCAGGCGGCCAGCACCCCGATGACCAGCGCGACCACGATCATCAACAGCGTCCCGGGCAGGTTGATCATGCCGTTGATCCAGGTCGCGTCGGTGAACTGCCAGGTGCCGAGCTGGGCCGCGGTGGTGGTGTCGCCGTCGGAGTGCACGACGTCGGCCACGGCGACCACGGCCAGGGTCCACAGCCAGGCGGACGAGGCGATGATGTTCGCCGCGATGGCCCGGGCGGTGAGTGCCCCGATGGCCATGAGCAGGCCGATGATGATGCCGGCGATCGCGTAGCCGCCGACGGTGAAGTAGGGCGCGGCGTTGTCCGGCCGGGGCAGGCGCGACGGGATGGCGACCAGCGGCACGATGATCAGCGAGCCGACCGCCGCGGCCAGCGCGATGACCACCCGCCAGGCCACCAGCAGGGCCTGCCCGGCGACGCTGTCCGGGTTGGCCGGGACGGGCGCCCCGGTGCCGGCGAGCCGGTCGGCGCAGATCGCCCCGATGACCGTCGAGGACGCGGCGAGCCAGGTCACCCAGGCGAGGCTGCTCACCCAGACGGTGGCGCTGTTGCCGGTCGGCTGCCAGGAGATGATGCCCAGCCCGTAGCCGAGCCCGAGCTGCGCGGCACCGGCGCCGGCCGCTACGCCGATCGCCGTGAATATTGAGGTCGCCCAGCTTCTCGCCGCCATGCCGCGCAGCATAAGCCCAGCGGTCCACCTCGGCGAGTCCTTGTCGTGGGTACGTCAAGACCCCCGCGGGCGAGGAAGGCGGGTGGCCGCACGGCGGCGATCCAGCGGACAAGTCGGACATGGTGGTGAACTGGAGGTATGGCGAACGAGCCCGACGACGAATCCGCGACGCAGCCGTTCCGTCCTTACGACGGGGACACGGATCCGGATGCCACGCGCAGTCGGGGTCCGGCCGACCCCGATGCCACCCGTGTTCAGGGTCCCGCCGACCCGGACGCGACCCGGCAGGTCCGGCCGACGGCCCGCATCGAAGAAGAACAAGGCGGCGACGGTACCCGCATGCAGCCGCCGATCGAGGAGCGCGAGCGATGGTCGGCGCGCGCCGGGGTGCCCGCGCCCGGCGACCCGTCCCTGCGCCGGCCGGCTCCCGAGGAGTGGGTCGAGGAGGAGGACCCGTACCAGGGGCGCTCGTGGCTGATGCCGGTGGTCGTCGGCATCGTCGCGCTGGTCCTGGCGGGGGCGATCGCCGTCGGCCTGTACCTCATCTACCGCGCGACCGCCGACGGCAAGAACGTCCCGGGCGGCATCGAGTCGAGCTCGGCCTCGCCGGTGACCACCTCGGCGGCCCCGAGCGAGGCGCCGCCGCCCTCGGCCCCGCCGTCGTCAGAAGCCCCGCCGAGCGAGCAGCCCGGTCCGGTCGCGATCCCGCCACTGCGGGGCGACTCGCTGGCCGAGGCCACCGTCAAGCTGCAGGGTCTGGGCCTCAACGTGCAGGTCGAGCGGACGCCGGACGACTCGCTGCCGCCGGGCGAGGTGCTCTCCTCCCGCCCGGGCGAGGGCGCGACCGTGCTGCCTGGGGAAACGATCACCCTGTACGTCGCGGTGGAGCCGGCGCCGACGACGACCCGCGCGCAGCCGAGCGCCTCCGCGAGCCGGTGACCCCGGCGCGGAGGCGCGATTGCCGTGCTGAGACCTAACCGACCGGGACCGCGGCGCCGGTGCGCGCGGGGGCGGGAGCGGACGCCGAGCGCTGGTTGCGGGCTACGAAACCCGGCTGCAGGCCCTGTAGCTGCACGAAGATCGAGCGGCGCTCGACGGCGTCGCCCGAGGCGTTGAGCTGGTAGCCGTCCAGCCAGGCCCAGCCGTCGTAGGTCTGCCACTCGTGCACGCGGATCACCCGGAACAGCATGGGCTGCGTGAACTGCACACTCGCGGTCTTCGTCACGCGCAGCACGTCACCGGTCCTCGGTAACACCGTGAACTCCCGTCCGTCGGCTTGTGGGGAAGGTCGGTCCGGGGGCCCTTCGCGGGGGGTTGTCCCGTAACCGCCGATCGGTTCGATCGTTTGTCCTGCGTCCACCGGAGCCGGACCGTTCGTCTTCATGAACAATCCGTGACTCCAGCCACACGGACAGGTTGCACTACTACGATGATCAATGCAACTTGCAACCGGAAGTTTCCACCGCAGGTATGAGTCACAGATTGTTGTGCCGAGTCGCCTTGCGCGGCTTTACGATGTTGCGCTGATCTATACGTAAGTGACTTACGTAGGTCTCGCGGCGTGGAGGTGCGACAACGTGGCAAGTCGACGAGGCAGCCCGACCCTCCGGCGCCGGCAGTTGGGCATGGAGCTGCGCCGGCTGCGCGAGGCCGCCCACGTCACCATCGACCAGGTCGCCGAGCGGCTCGAGTGCTCGGGTTCCAAGATCTCCCGCATCGAGACGGGCCAGACCGGCGTCACCCCGCGCGACGTTCGCGACATGCTCGACATTTACGGCGTCGACCCCGAATACGCCGACCAATTGCTCAAGATCGCCCGAGAGGCGCGGCAGAAGGGTTGGTGGCAGCTGTACGGCGACGTGCTCACGAGTGCCTACGTGGGACTCGAGGCCGCCGCCGACCACATCCGCTCCTACGAGGCGCTCGTCGTACCCGGACTCCTGCAGACCGAGGAGTACGCGCAGGCCATGATCCACGCCGCCCGCCCCGACATCGGCGCCACGGATGTCGAGAAACGCGTGCGTGTCCGAATGGGCCGACAGTCGTTACTCACTCAGGATGACCCGATCGATCTCTGGGTGGTGCTGGACGAAGCCGTTCTGCGCCGCCCGGTCGGTGGGAGGGCGGTCATGCGTCGCCAGCTCGAGCACTTGTGCTTGGCGGCGAGTTGGCCGAACGTGACCCTGCAGGTCCTGCCCTTCTCCGCCGGCTCGCACGCCGGGATGGACGGGGCTTTCACGATGTTGCTGTATGACGAGTCTGCCGCGCAGAACTTCGTGTTCGCGTCGAACGCGGCCGGCGGCCTCTTTCTCGAGAAGGACGACGAGCTTCAGCGCTACGGGTTCATCTTTGACTATCTGCGCGCCAATGCGCTCCGTCCGGACGAGTCAGTGTCGATGTTCGTCAAGCTGACCAAGGAGCTGTAGTGGAGAAAGAAGCCAAGGGCTTCAGCGTCAACCTCGACAATGCCGCGTGGCGCAAAAGTACCCGCAGTGGTCCGTACTCGGACAACTGCGTCGAGGTGGCGTTCGTCGGCGGGGCGGTGGCCCTGCGCGACTCGAAGGACAAGACGGGTCCGGTGCTGCTGTTCACGCCGGAGGAGTGGCTGGCCTTCGTGGGTGGCACGAAGGACGGGGAGTTCGACCTGGCGTGACGCACGCCGGTCCGATCTGCACCGGCCCGTTCCGCGGATTCACCCGCGGGGCGGGCCGGTCGTTCTTTTGGGTCGTTTTTTCGCCTGCTGAATAGTGCCGGTCGCTTTTCGTACCGCTTGCTGTCACTCACACGGGCCAAGCGGGATCGGCGGCGCGCCACGCCGAGCGCGGGCTCGGAGCTTTTTCACAGTGAGCGTCGCCGTTCCAGCAGCAACGTCGTTGTAGGTATGAGTGCCGCGAATCGCACCGATTGCGACACTTCCCCCCGAGTGAGATAAGGCTTCCTACCGTGAACATTGGCCCCGAAAACTTCGGCAACGGATCGTCGAAGACCGACGACCGTTTCTCCGGGCAACTGGGTAGCTACCGTCCGGGCGGGCGCCGGGACGGCATCGGCGACGGGCCGCTCGACGACCTGTCCCCCCGCAACGGCTCGCCGCTGGACCGGGCGTCGATGCCGCTGGACATGACGCCGCCCAAGCTTCCCGAGTCCTCGCTCGTCGCGGACCTCGGCCCGATGACCGGGGGCTCGCTCGGTGGCAGCTCGCTGAGCGGTGGCTCGCTCGGCGGTGGCTCGCTGAGCGGCAGCGGCTCGCTGGGTGGCGGCCCGCTGACCGAGCCGATGTTCGGCCGCGACTCCTGGCTGGACACGCCGACCGGCTCGATGGCCGACCACCCGCTGCTGCGCGGGCTGCTCATGGAGCTTCCACCGAAGGGCACCATGCCGCAGCAGGACTGGCTCGACCGCTGGTTCGAGGCCGCCCGCAGCATCCTGGAGCTCATCTACTCGCAGGAGTCCCGCCAGCTGAAGTAGGGCCGCTCGCGCGCACCAGCTCGTCTATCGACAGGCCGATCACCACCCTGTAGAAACGCAGGGAGGACTCGACCTGGGGAGGTCGGACGGGCTCCGGGGTGCGCCGGCCGCGCGGCTCGGAGCCCGTCGTGATCCGCCCGCCGCGCGCCCTGTGTCGTTCTTCCGGCTTGCTCAATCACGGCCGCGCCGCCCTCGTCCACGGCCCCGCACGGACGGTCGGCCGGTCGGCCGCGGCGGCACCTGGATCGGCGGAAAATCCCAGGTGAAAGCCGCTCAAGAGGGCCGGGCAGCGGCCGATCCAAAGTGGTGTACAAGATCAGTCATATCGGCCGAATGTCCGATTGGTCGTGCCACGTTCGGGCCAGCGGGCGTGTCGCAAAGTTGATGGTCGATCTTGAAATGTCCGCTTAGCTTGGGTCGGAGTTTGCCGCACAACGGGGCAGCGCAAGGAGGAACGACGTGACCGATCTGATCTTCGCCTTCGTCAGCGGCTTCGGCCTGCTGGCCCTGAGCGTCGGCGCTTTCGGCGTGCTGGACGCCTTCCACAAGCGCGGCGTCGGCGAGAGGCGAGTCGACCTGCTGATCGGTCTGTACGCCGTCGGCGTCATCGCGAACATCGTCGCGTACGTGATGCTCGACCGGTGGTACATCGCCGCGCCGCTCGCCCTGATGCTCTGGCCGGCCGAGGCCGCGTTCAGCAAGCGGGGGACGTTCAAGCGCCGGGCCGTCAAGGTGGACGCGATCACCGGGCGGTAGGACCGTTTGGGTGTGACATATCCCAAATTTTGCTGACCGGGCGCCCTAGTGGGCGCCCATCGGCGTTTCCGGGACCGGTTCGAGGCCGCTTCGGGACCGGTTCGAGGCCGCTTCGGGACCGGTTCGAGGCCGCTCTCTCACGTCGGCCTCACGGCGGCCTCAGACCGCGAAGTCCTTCAGGGGCTCCGTCGCGGGGGCCGGCGGGGCCGCGCGCCACACACGGGCCTTCTGAGCGCCCAGGCGGGCCAGGTAGTTCGGGTTGAGCAGGATGTACCGGCGCCAGAGCCGCTTGGGCTCCAGGCCGAGCCGCCACAGCCACTCCAGGGCGTAGCGCTGCATCCAGGCCGGCGGGTTCTTCAGGCCGCCCGCGTGGTAGTCGAACGCCGCCCCGACCGCCAGCATCGGCGCGTCGACCAGGTGCTTCATCGCGTAGACGAAGACCTCCTGGCGCGGGCAGCCCAGGCCGACCATCACCACGCGCGCGCCGGAGGCCTTGATCCGGGCCGCGATCTGCTCCGGCTCGCCCTCGGCCGCCTTGCGGAACTTCGACGGCTCCATCCCGGCGATCTTCAGCGCGGGGAAGCGCTCGTGCAGCTTCGCGGCCAGGCGGTCCAGCGTCTCCTGGGTGGAGCCGTAGAAGTACACCGGAAGGCCTTCTTCGGCGCTGGCGGCGAGCACCTTGAGGGTCAGGTCGGGCCCGTAGACGCGGTCGGCGAGCTGGGCGTGGTGGAGCAGGTTCAGCGCCCACCGCACCGGCTGCCCGTCGGGCGTGACCAGGTCGAACGAGTTGAGCCGGGCGCCGTGGGCCTTGTCCTGCACGCCCGTCATCACGCCGTGCACGGCGAGGGCGGTGACGGCCAGCGGGCGGCCCTCGCGGGCGGCGCTCATGACCTTGTCGACGGCGCTGTCGTAGTCGACGGCGCTGACCTCGACGCCGAGGACGTTCCGCTTGCCTGCGTCAATCACTGCCGATCACTCTCAGGCTTCCGGCGTCCACTTGTCGACGTTGGCCTCGTAGATCTCCTGGCAGATCATGGGCACGTCGTAGACCTGCTTCCAGTCCGGGTAGTCGAGCTGGAAGCGCTCGTTGGAGCCGATCCACCACTGGTGGTCGCCGACCCGGTTGGCCTCGTGGTACTCGGTGCTCATCTCGTTGCCGGTGATCTGCTGGGCCAGCGCGAAGACCTCGAGGTGCGAGGTGTTGGAGTGCCGGCCGCCGCCGAGGTTGTACACCGCGGCCGAGCGCGGGTTGCGGAAGAAGGCCTCGAACGCGGCGACCACGTCGTGCGAGTGGATCGCGTCGCGGACCATCTTGCCCTTGTAGCCGAAGATCTTGTACGTCCGGCGCTCCATGTTGCACCGCATGACGTAGCCGAGGAATCCGTGCAGCTCGGTGGCGGAGTGCGCCGGGCCGGTCAGCGTGCCGCCCCGGAAGCAGGCGGTCTTCATGCCGAAGTAGCGCCCGTACTCCTGCACCATCACGTCCGCGGCCACCTTGGAGGCGCCGAAGACGGAGTGCAGGCAGGCGTCGATCGACATGTCCTCCTTGATGCCGCCCTCGTACTCGTGGCCGGGCTCGATCTCCCACCGGGTCTCGAGCTCGCGCAGCGGCAGGGAGTTGGGGCGGTCGCCGTACACCTTGTTGGTCGAGCAGTGGATGAACGGCGCCTCGATGCAGTGCTCGCGGACGTTCTGCAGCAGGTTGAGGGTGCCGCCGGCGTTGACGTCGAAGTCGGTGAAGGGGTCGCGGACCGCCCAGTCGTGCGACGGCTGGGCCGCGGTGTGCACGACGACCGCGATGTCCTTGCCGTACTTCTTGAAGATGCTCGCGAGCGCGTCCCGGTCGCGGATGTCCACGTCGTGGTGGGTGTACGCCTCGCCGAGGTCACTCGTAAGACGGACCACGTTCCAGGCGGTGGAGGCCTCGGCGCCGAAGAACCGCTTGCGCATGTCGTTGTCGATGCCGACGACGTCCAGCCCAAGCGACGCGAAATGGCGTACGGCTTCCGATCCGATGAGTCCGGCCGACCCGGTGACTAGTGCAACGCTCACGACTCGGCAGCATACCCGTGGCCCGGCGTTCGCCCCTTGTACCCACTGCTGGCCCAGCCTGAGTCAAGATTTTGACCGATGTCCAGCCACCGGCCGGGGGGTTTGGGCGGGCAGAGCCCCCCAATGGGGAGCGAGCTTGCTCGCGCGAGGAATCCCGCCGCTGAACGGCGAAAGCGGCCCCTGCCGATGAGCAGGAGCCGCTTACAGTGGTGGGGAAGGGGGGAGTTGAACCCCCACGCCCTTTCGGGCACACGGACCTGAACCGTGCGCGTCTGCCATTCCGCCACTTCCCCTTGGACCAGTGGAGACGAGCTCCCTCGGTCCGGCGCGTCAGAGCATAACTCAAGCCCCACTCGGCAGAATCACCGGGTAGGCACTAGGCTTCCCTGGGCGCCACGGAAGAGTAGCACGGGCCGACCGGTCAGCCTGCATACGGGCGTGCGACGTCCGGATACCATCATGACCTCGGAACCCGAGGAGGAACCGGTGAGTGTGCTGCAGCGCTTCGAGAAGCGCCTAGAGGGCCTGGTCGAGGGGGCCTTCGCCAAGGTCTTCAAGGGGGTCGTCCACCCCGTGGAGATCCTCAACGCCATGCAACGGGAGGCGGAAGCCCACAAGGCGATTCTGGCCGGCGGGCGCACGCTCGTGCCGAATCGCTACGTGATCGACCTGTCGCCGTACGACCACAGTCGGCTGGCGCCCTATGCCGCCGCGCTCGCCCAGGAGCTGGCCCAGTCGCAGGCCGAGTTCATCGGTGAGCAGGGCTGGACGGTCTACGGCGACGTGATCGTCGAGATCGAGCGGGGCGACGGGCTGGACACCGGCATGTTCCGGGTGACCGCTGAGGTCTACACCGGCGCCGACGTCGCGCCCCCGCCGACCCCGGACCCCTACGGCGGCTACAACCAGCAGGCGGCCGGCGGCTACGGCCCCCCGCCCGGCGGCCCCGGCGGGCCGGCGCGGAACGTCCGACTGGTGTCCGGCGACGGGCGAAGCTACCCTCTGTCGATCGGTTCGACCGTGATCGGCCGGGGCGACCAGGCCAACATGCGGCTCCCAGACGTCGGGATCTCGCGTCGCCACGCGCGGCTCGACTTCGACGGGGCCCAGGTCGTGCTGACGGATCTCGGTTCCACCAACGGCACGATGGTCAACGGTCAGCGCGTCTCTGCCGTCGCGTTGAATCCGGGTGACATGATCCAGCTCGGCACGACCACGCTGACCTACCGCGTGGATGGATGACCGTACTTCACGTAGGCGGATCTGAATGAGCGCGTCGTAGATGGAATTCGTCATCACGGTCGCCCGGTACGGGCTGCTCGTGCTGCTGTGGATCTTCGTGTTCACGGTGGTGGGAGTGATCCGCCGGGACCTGTTCGCTGGCTCGCGTTCGAGCCGGATCGTCGCCGCACCCCGGGGGGTTGGTGCGGTGACGGCTCCCGGCCGTCCGGCGAAGGTGAAGCGGGGCAAGACCGCCAACCAGCTCTTCGTGACCGCCGGCGCGCTGGCGGGAACGCGTATCACCCTCGGTGAGGCGCCGATCACGATCGGCCGCGCCGAGGACTCGACGCTGGTGATCACCGACGACTACGCCTCGTCGAAGCACGCCCGGCTCGTACCGCGCGCCGGCCAGTGGTATCTCGAGGACCTGGGCTCGACCAACGGGACCTACCTCGACAAGACCAAGGTCAGCGCGCCTACCCCCGTCCCCCTCGGCGTGCCGATTCGCATCGGCCGCACTTCTCTCGAGTTACGGCCATGACCCTCACCTTGCGCTATGCGGCACGCAGTGACCGCGGTCTGATCCGAAGCGGAAACCAGGATTCCGTCTACGCCGGACCGCGGCTGCTCGCCGTGGCCGACGGCATGGGCGGCATGGCCGCCGGTGACGTCGCCAGCAACATCGTCATCGCCACCATGGCGCCACTCGACGAGGACGTGCCGGGCAACGCCATGATCGACACCCTGCGGGGTGCCGTCGATCTGGCGAACCAGCAGATCCGGGACGCCGTCGAGGAGAACCCGGCCATGGAGGGCATGGGCACGACCCTGACCGCCATGCTGTTCTCCGGCTCGAAGATGGGCATGGTGCACATCGGCGACTCCCGCGCGTACCTCGTGCGCGACGGCGAGTTCGCCCAGATCACCAAGGACGACACCTACGTCCAGATGCTCGTCGACGAGGGCCGGATCAGCCTCGAGGAGGCCAACAGCCACCCGCAGCGCTCCCTGCTGACCCGGGCGCTGGACGGCCGCGACGCCGATCCCGAGTACTCGGTCCGCCAGGTCAAGACGGGCGACCGGTACCTGCTGTGCAGCGACGGCCTCTCCGGCGTCGTGAGCGCGGAGACGATCGAGTCCACGCTGCGCGAGTACGTCGACCCCGACCAGTGCGCGGGCCGGCTCATCGAGCTCGCCCTGCGCGGCGGCGGCCCCGACAACATCACCGTGATCGTCGCCGACGTCACCGACGAGGACATCGTCGAGGAGCGGCCGATCGTGGGCGGGGCGGCGGCCCAGGACCGCGGCATGGCCACCTCGGCCGACCAGTCGATGTCCTCGGCCCGCGGCGCCGCGCTCTCCGCGCCGCGCCCGCCGGTCCCCGAGGACCCGGCGACCGCGCACCGCAACGCGAATCGCGACGACGACGAGGAGCCGCGCTCCCGCCGCCACCCGGTGCGCACCGCGATCCTCCTCGTGGTCCTGCTGGGCCTGCTCGGCGGCGGTCTCTGGTACGGCTGGAGCGTGACCCAGTCGCGCTACTACGTCGGCGCCACGGACGCCGGCCGGATCGCGATCTTCAAGGGCGTGCCCGGCAAGATCGCCTGGCTGAACCTCTCCGAGGTCTACATGGAGAGCCCGACGCTGACGCTGGACGACCTCACGCCGGCCGCCCAGGGCACCGTCAAGCAGGGCATCCAGGTCGACACGCTGGCCCAGGCGCAGGACAAGCTGTCCCAGCTGGAGGACCCGGACAACCCGAACCGCAAGCAGGCCTGCCCGACGGCGCAACCTTCCGACTCCACCTCGGCGTCTCTTTCCGTGTCGGCCTCCGTGGATCCCAATGCCAGCGCGACGACGCCGGCCCTGGATCCCGCGGTCCCGCCGTCGCCGACCACCGAGCCGTCCTCCACGCCGACCCCGACCCCCGGCGCCAGCTGCTGACGTGTTGAGGCGAAAAGGAAGACAGTCGTGACCGCCACCGCCATCCCGGCTCCGTCGCCCATGGGCGGCGGGGCTGGCAGCTCGTCGCCCGCCCGCCCGCGCACCCGGCGCAACGTCGAACTGGCGCTGCTGATCTTCGTGATCGCGATCCTCGCCATCTACGCGGCGGTGGTCGAGGGCAACGCGATCGGCGAGGTCACGGGGGACTTCTGGGTCCAGACCGCGATCATCGCGATCATCTTCCTGGCCGCCCACGTCGCGGTCCGCTTCCTGGCGCCCTTCGCCGACCCGGTGATCCTGCCGTCGGTGGCGCTCATCAACGGCATCGGCGTGGGCTTCCTGCGCCGGCTCGACCTGGCCACCACCAAGGCGGTCGACCGGCCCGAGCTCAACGTCTTCGGCGGCGACGGCTTCCGCCAGCTCGGCTGGACGGCCGCGGCGGTGGTCGGGGCGATCGCGCTGCTGGCGATCGTGCGCGATCACCGGTCGCTTTCGCGGTACGCCTACACGCTCGGCCTCGTCGGCATCGTGCTGGTCCTGATCCCGGCGGTGCTGCCGGCGAAGTACTCGGCGATCCACGGCGCCAAGCTCTGGATCAAGCTGCCGGGCTTCACGATCCAGCCGGGCGAGTTCGCCAAGATCGCGCTGCTGGTCTTCTTCGCCTATTACCTGGTGCGCAAGCGCGAGGTGCTGTCCCTGGCGAGCAAGCGGTTCCTCGGCATCGACTTCCCGCGCGGGCGCGACCTCGGCCCGGTCGTCGGCGTCTGGCTGATGTCGCTGATGGTCCTCGTGTTCGAGAAGGACCTCGGCACCTCGCTCATGTACTTCGGCCTGTTCGTGGTGACCCTCTACGTCGCCACCGAGCGGGTGTCCTGGCTGATCATCGGTCTCGGGCTGTTCCTCGGCGGCGCGTTCCTGGCGTACTTCCTGGGCAAGACCGTCGGCGGCCCGTTCCTCAACTTCTCCGAGCGCGCGACCACCTGGCTCGACCCGTTCGCGGACGCGGACGACAAGGGCTACCAGTTGGTCCAGTCGCTGCTCGGGCTGGGCACCGGCGGGCTCACCGGCACCGGCCCCGGCGCCGGTCAGCCGACCAAGGTGCCCGAGGTCTGGACGGACTTCATCTTCTCCGGCCTCGGCGAGGAGATCGGCCTCTTCGGGCTCACCGCGCTGCTGGTGACCTACCTGCTGCTGGTCGAGCGCGGCCTGCGCGCGGCCATCAACGTCCGGGACTCGTTCGGCAAGCTGTTCGCCGGTGGCCTGGCGTTCACGCTGGGGTTGCAGGTGTTCGTCATCGTTGGTGGCATCAGCCAGCTCATCCCGCTGACCGGGCAGACCACGCCGTTCCTCTCGGCCGGTGGCTCGTCGCTGGTGGCCAACTGGCTGCTGATCGGCCTGCTGCTGCGCATCTCCGACGCGTCGCGCCGGCCCGCCGGGGGTGCTCCCTCGGCCGGGCTCGGCGGCACGGCGCCCGGCGGGGGCGGCGGCGCTCCGGTCCAGATCAAAGAGATGCCCACGGAGGTCGTGCGATGAACGCCCCGCTGCGCCGGGTCGGGGTCGTGGTCATGGTGCTGTTCGCCATGCTCTTCCTGAACCTGAACTACCGGCAGGTGGTCAAGGCCGACGACTACCGCACCAGCTCGCGCAACGCGCGCGTGCAGTCGACGGAGTACGAGCGGCCCCGCGGCAAGATCGTCGACGACAAGGGCAACGTGCTCGCCGACGCGTCGGTGACCCAGGACTCGCTGAAGTACCTGCGGACGTATCCGCTCAAGGACGAGTACGCCTCGGTCCTGGGCTACAAGCCGGTCAACCTGGGCGCGACCAAGCTCGAGAAGCTCAACAACGACTTCCTGATCGGGACCTCGGACAAGCAGGCGGCCGACCGGATCGCCGGGATGTTCACCGGCAAGGAGCCCGCCGGCGGCAACGTGCTGCTGACCCTGTCCAAGGGCACCCAGGACACCGCCTACCAGGCGCTGGGGACCAACAAGCTCGGCATCAAGAAGGGCGCGGCGATCGCGCTCGACCCGGCCACCGGCAAGATCCTGGCCGAGGTCTCCATGCCCAGCTACGACCCCAACCTGCTCAGCACGCACGACACCAACGCGGCGCTGGCGAACTACAACACCCTCAACAAGGACCCGAACAAGCCGCTGCTGAACCGGGCGACTTCCGAGGTGTACCCGCCGGGCTCGACCTTCAAGATCGTCACGTCGGCCGCGGCGATGTCCGCCGACTCCGGCCTCACGCCCGACTCGGTCGTGCAGGGTGGCGAGTTCTACCAGCCGCCGGAGACCTCGACGTTCCGCATCAAGAACTCGCACGAGGGCATCTGCCCGGACAACATCACGATGAAGCAGGCGCTGACCGTCTCGTGCAACACGGTCTTCGCCCGCATCGGCGTCGAGCGGGTGGGTGCCGACAAGCTCAAGTCGATGGCCCAGGCCTTCGGCTTCGAGCAGGAGCCCCGCCTCATCGAGGACCAGGACAAGAACTACTGCGGCATCGTGGCCAGCCACACCGGCCCCATGACCGCCGGCACCGACAACCGCGTCGACCCGCCCGCCGTTGCTCAGTCGAGCATCGGACAGCGCGAGGTGAAGATGTCGCCGCTGCAAGGCGCCATGATTGCGGCGACGGTTGCCAACGGCGGAAAGCAGATGCAGCCCTACATTGTCGACCGTCTGCAGAACGCCGACCTGTCGATCGCCGACCACACCGAACCGAAGGTCCTGCGCACGCCCATCAACGGCACCGTCGCGCAGGAGCTGCAGACCATGATGTTCAGCGTCGTCACCTCCAACGACGGCACCGGTCGCAGCGCTCGCATCTCCGGTTTGGACGTGGGTGGTAAGACCGGTACGGCGGAGAACGGCGAGGAGTCCGAGGACCACGGCTGGTTCATCGGCTTCGCGCTCAAGGACGGCAAGCCGATCATCTCGGTCGCGGTTTTCCTCGAGAACGCTGGCAAGGGCGGCAGCGGCGAGGCGGCTCGGATTGCCGGTCTGATCATGAAGGCTTACGCGGACGAAAAGGGCATTCGATAATGAGGTGCGCGAGATGTTGAGCGCCGGCACCACCCTCGGCGGCCGATACCGCCTGGACGAACGCATCGCCGGCGGCGGCATGGGCGACGTGTGGCGCGGCACCGACGAGGTGCTCGGCCGCACGGTGGCCATCAAGGTGCTGCTCTCCGCGCTGATGGAGGAGCCCGGCTTCGCCGAGCGGTTCCGCGGCGAGGCCCGCACCATGGCGACGATCAACCACCCCGGCGTCGTGGACATCTACGACTACGGCAGCGAGAACGGCACCGCCTTCCTGATCATGGAGTACGTGGAGGGCGACGCGCTCTCCCGCACCCTGTCCCGGGTCGGCCGGCTGACCCCGGCGCGGGCCATGGCGCTGATCGCCCAGGCCGCCGACGCGCTGCACGCCGCGCACGAGAAGGGCATCGTCCACCGCGACGTCAAGCCCGGCAACCTGCTCGTGCGCCCCAACGGCACGCTGGTGCTCACCGACTTCGGCATCGCCCGTTCCGCCGCCGTCGCGCAGCTCACCGCGGCCGGCTCGGTGCTCGGCACCGCCTCCTACATCTCGCCCGAGCAGGCCTCGGGCGCCCAGGCCACCCCGCTGTCCGACGTGTACGCGCTCGGCGTCGTGGCCTACCAGTGCCTCTCCGGCGCGCGCCCGTTCGAGGGCGAGAACCCGCTCGAGATCGCGATGCGCCACGTCCGCGACATGCCGCCGCCGCTGCCGGCCGACATCCCGCCGCCGGTGGCCCAGCTCGTCGAGCGGGCCATGGCCAAGGACCCGGCCGCCCGCTGGCCCAGTGCCGCCGCGCTGGCCCAGGCCGCCCGGCGCGTCTCGGGGCAGCTCTCCGGCGGCACGGCCACCGGCCCCGCGGTCGCGCCGATGGGCGCCCCGATGGGCCCGCCCGGCTCGCCGGTGGGCCGCAACCCCGTCTCCGGCGGCCCGGTCTCCGGCTCGCCCGTCTCGCCCGGCTACGGCAACCCGCCGATGTCCGGCGCCCCGATGTCCGGCCCGCCCACCTCGGGCGCGGGCGGCACCCGGATCATGCCGGGCGCGGTGCCCGGCGCCGCGGCCGGTGCGGCCGCGGGCCTCGGCGGCCACCAGGCGCGCGGCGCGGCCGGCGTGCCCCCGCCGCCGTCGAACGAGACCGCGACCTTCCTCGGCTCGACCGGCGGCTACCAGGGCGGTTACCAGGGCGGCGGCGGCACCATGGCGCCGGCCAACCCCAACCGGGGCACCTCGGGCGGCGGCAGGAAGAACAACAACCTGATCATCATCGGCGTGGCCGCGGTGGTGCTGCTGGTGCTGGTCGGCGTCGGCGGCCTCTACCTGGCCAACAAGAGCGACGAGCAGAAGCCGAGCGGCGTGGGCGACAACCCCACGACGACCGCGCCGACCCAGGCGGCGACCACCGCCAAGGCGACCGGCAAGCCGGTCAGCGTCTCGTGCAAGCCGCTCGGCCAGACCGGCGAGCAGTTCAAGAAGGAGCTCGAGCGCCGGGGCATGACCGTCAACCTGGTGGCCGAGCCGACCAGGAACGCGTTCCCGAACCAGGTCACCAAGGTCGAGCCGTGCGGCACCAACATCCCGGAGGGCACCACGATCACGGTGACCGTGAACCAGGGCACGGTCGACGACAATGACGACAAGACCAACGCCCCGTCCAACGGTCCCGGCAACACGGCGTCCAACCCGGCGCCGGGTAGCAGTGTGACCTGCGAGAAGCCGAAGATTCTGATCAACGGCGTCTGCGTCGGGTAGTGACCGGCACAACCGTCGGACAAGCTGGAATGTGACCTCGTCGGCAGACGTGGCAAGGTAGATAGTCGATGACCGAAGGACGACACGACATGACCGCCCAGCCACGCCTCCTCGGCGGCCGCTACCAGGTCGGGGAGTTGCTCGGCTATGGCGGAATGGCCGAGGTCCATCGCGGTCGCGACCTGCGGCTCGGCCGGGACGTCGCGATCAAGACGCTGCGCACCGACCTCGCCCGCGACGCCACATTCCAGCTGCGGTTCCGCAGGGAGGCGCAGAACGCCGCCTCCCTGAACCACCCGGCCATCGTCGCCGTCTACGACACCGGCGAGGAGCGCGGCCCGGCGGGCGAGGAACTCCCGTACATCGTCATG
The DNA here is from genome assembly GCF_050942475.1 of Dactylosporangium sp. CS-033363. Lineage (NCBI taxonomy): Bacteria > Bacillati > Actinomycetota > Actinomycetes > Micromonosporales > Micromonosporaceae > Dactylosporangium > Dactylosporangium sp. CS-033363. Next base: position 79,495 of record NZ_CP192032.1, read on the forward strand.
GAGTTCGTCAACGGCCGCACCCTCAAAGAGGTGCTGGCGGCCGAGGGCCGGCTGATGCCGCGGCGGGCGCTGGAGATCACGGCGGACATCTGTGCCGCCCTGGAGTTCAGCCACCGGCACGGGATCATCCACCGCGACATCAAGCCGGGCAACGTGATGCTCACGCAGACCGGCCAGGTCAAGGTGATGGACTTCGGCATCGCCCGGGCGCTGGCCAGCGGGGCCACGACGATGACGCAGACGTCGGCGGTGATCGGCACCGCGCAGTACCTCTCCCCGGAGCAGGCCCGCGGCGAGCCCGTCGACGCCCGCAGCGACGTCTACGCGAGCGGCTGCGTGCTGTTCGAGCTGCTCTGCGGCCATCCGCCGTTCGTCGGGGACAACCCGGTCTCCGTCGCGTACCAGCACGTGCGGGAGGACCCGCGCCCGCCGAGCTCGAGCAATCGCGACGTGACGCCCGAGATCGACGCGGTCGTGCTCAAGGCGCTGGCCAAGAACCCGCTCAACCGCTACCAGTCGGCGGGCGAGATGCGGGCCGACGTCATGCGCGCCGCCGCCGGCCGCCCGGTCTCGGCGCCGCCGGTGATGAGCGCGGACGAGATGGCCGCGGTCATGGCCGAGCAGCAGACCACGCAGTACCGCCCGCCGCCCGCCTCGCGCCAGCCGGCCCGGGCCAACCAGCGGCAGAAGCGCAAGAGCTCCACCGGCGTCGTGGTGCTGATCACCGTGCTGACGCTGATGGCGGTGGCCGCGCTGTCGATCGGGCTGTACCTGGCCAACCAGGACCCGGACGTGCGGGTCCCGCAGATCACCGGGCAGAAGCAGTCCGAGGCCGACAACGCCCTGCGCCAGTCCGGCCTGACCGGCGATCCGCGCCCCGGCTCGACGGAGAACTGCCAGGAGGGCGTCGTCACCCTGCAGAACCCGACGCCGGGCGTCCAGGTCAAGTCGGGCTCGCAGGTCGACTACGAGGTCTGTGGCGCGCCCACGCTGGTCAACGTGCCGCAGCTGCAGCACCTGACCAAGCAGGAGGCGGTCGCGCAGCTGCAGACGCTCAAGCTGCAGCCACAGATCCAGGAGCGCGACGGCGTCGAGGCCAAGGACGAGGTCCAGGCCTCCGAGCCGGCGGCCGGCACCCAGGTCAAGCCGAACGCGACGGTCACCATCTTCGTGTCGAAGGGCAACCAGGCGATCATGCCCAACGTGCTGGACAAGAACCCGAACGAGGCGCAGGGCATGCTCCAGCAGGCCGGCTTCACCAGCATCACCACGCAGAACGTGACGACCACGGACGACTCCAAGGTCGGGCTCGTGATCAGCACCAAGCAGGTGGCCGGCAAGACCTACCTCAAGACCGAGCAGATCGTCCTGAGGATCGGCCAGAGCGACAACGCGTCGGCACCGCCGTCCGCGAACCCGAGCAAGAGCGCTGGCGGCTGACGCCACTTGTCAACACCCTGTGGATAACTCGGCAGTTATCCACAGGGTTGTGCACAAGCCCTGCAGGGTGAGGCGCAGCTTTTGTACTAGGCGAAGGCGGCGATCCGCCGCGCCTCCACCTCGGCGACGAGCTCGGGGGCCCGCTCCAACGCGCCGGGCAGCCCGCACACCGCGAGCCAGTTGGCGAGCATCTGGTGACCGCCCTGAGTCAGTACAGACTCGGGGTGGAACTGGACGCCCTCGATGGGCAACTCGCGGTGCCGCATGGCCATCACGACGCCCGACTCGGTGCGGCCGGTCACCTCGATCTCGGGCGGGAGCGTCGACTCGACGACGGCCAGCGAGTGGTAGCGCGTGGCGATGAACGGGTCGGGCAGCCCGGCGAGCACGCCCTGGCCGGTGTGCGAGACGAGCGAGGTCTTGCCGTGCAGCAACTCCGGCGCGCGGGTCACGGTGGCCCCGAAGGCCGCGCCGAAGGCCTGGTGGCCCAGGCAGACGCCGAAGATCGGCACCTGGCCGGCCAGCTCCTCGATCACCGACATGCAGATCCCGGCGCGCTCCGGGGTGCCCGGGCCGGGGGACAGCAGGACGCCGGCCGGGTTCACCGCGGCCACCTCGGCCACGGTGATCTCGTCGTTGCGGCGAACCTCGCACTCGACGCCCAGCTGGCCCAGGTACTGCACCAGGTTGAAGACGAACGAGTCGTAGTTGTCGATGACCAGGACGCGCACGCTGATTCCTTAGCTGGGGAGGACCACCGGGGGAGCCGGGCTCGTCGCGCCCGTCTTGGCCGGCGTCGGTGCCGTCGACGGTGCGGGACTCTCGACCGTGATGTCCGCGCCGGGGTCGTTGGTCTCCACCTGCACGTCGTCGAACGGCAGGATGGGCTCCACGGCCGGGAAGACCTGATACCAGAGCAGCGCGCCGACGCCGAGCGCGAGCACGGTCGAGACGAGCGCCTTGAGCTGCCACTGCTTGAACGGGATGTGACGCCAGAGCCAGGAGTACACGCGCTCAGCCCTTCAGCTCGGCGGGATCGCCGTCGGCGACGGGCTGCGAGCGGGTGAGTTCGGCGTGCACGACGTACCGCTGATAGTTGTTGAACTTGGGGTTGCAGGTGGTCATCGTCAGCATCGCCTTGGTCGGCACCTCGCCCGGCTTGTCGGGCACCGGCGCGACGACCTGCACCGCGGTGGGCAGCACGATCTCGTGGCCGGTGACGGTGTAGACGAACCAGGTCTCGGCCGTCTTGATCACCACCGAGTCGCCCGGCTTGAGCTTGTCGAGGTCCCACCAGATGGCGGGCGTGCGGTGCCCGGCCATCGAGAAGTTGCCGACCTGGCCGGGCAGCGCCGTGTCCGGGTAGTGCCCGGGGGCGTAGCGGATGTCGGCCGGGGTCACGCCCTGCACGACGGCCCACTTCTTGTTCAGCCGCGGGATGTGCACGGAGGCGATGACGGCGCCGTTGGCCGGCTTGACCACGGCGGGCGACGGGCCCGCGCTCGGCCCGACGGTCGGCTGCTGGGCCCACTGCTGCTCGAGTTGGTGGTTCAGCTCGTCCTGGTGGGCGTCGACGATCGCCGACTTGCCCCAGACCTCGTAGCCCGCGAACAGCAGCACGATGAGGCCGAAGGTGATCAGCACCTCGCCCGTGCCGCGGCTGATGGCGCGGGCCACCGAGCCGAACGACGTCCTCGTGTATTCGGAGTACACGCTCCGGTACCCTTCCTCGGTTCGGACCGGGCGCAGCGGTACCACGGTGACGCCCTTGGGCGTCTCGGGTGCGGCCGGCCGGTCGTCGTCCTCGGGGGTGGACGGAGTCGGTGGAAGTTTCGCGGCGGCGGCCGGAGGGACGGCCGCACCGGTGTCACTGAGTTTCGGAATATAGGCCGTTTCGGAGGCGTCCGTGCCGGATTCGGGGAAATCCGGGGTGATTTTCGGGATGATCGCGGTCGCGTCAGCCTCGGCGGGAGCTTGCGCCTGCGGCTCGGCGGGCACGCGCGGCAGGACGGTCGTGGCAGTGTCGTCGGCCTTGGGCTCCGGCGGGAGCCGCGGAATGATGGTCGTGGCGATGTCGTCCTGGTCGAGCGCGCGGTGGCGGGGACGGTGCTCCGTCGGCGACGGGCCGGTCACGACCCGGCCTGCGCGGCGCGTAGGGCGGTCGAACCGTTGTAGGCCGGGGCCGGGACGTCGGCCTGGACCTTGACCTGGTAGCCGAGCCCGAAGGTCTCGGCGGCCTCGCTGAACAACCGGACCCCCTCGGAGGCGTCGAGCGCACGCTGCATCGCCGCCTGATCGCCGATGGCGGCGACCTCGAAGGGTGGCGAGTAGACCTGCCCGTCGAGCAGCAGCGTGTTTCCCACGCAGCGTACCGCGCTCGTCGCGATCACCCGGACGCCCATCAACGTCATCGCCTCCGCGCCGCCGGCCCACAGCGCGTTGACCACCGCCTGCACGTCCTGCTGGTGAACGACCAGGTCATCGGGGGTGGCGCCGGCCGGGCGGGTGCCGTCGGCGCGGCGCGGGGCATCGTTGAGGCTGACCGTCAGGCCGGGTCCGTGCAGGGCGGTCAGCCCGGCGGCGGCCTGCTGGGCGTCGCCCCGCTGCCGCTGCGCGTCGACCTGTCCGTCCGCGCCGGCCTGGGTCTTCTGCTGCTTGTCGATCTCGGCCCGCAGCCGGGCCGACCGATCCCGGGCGTCGGCGATTTCTTTTTTCCGCTCGGCGATGAGGTTGGTCAATTCGGGCCGGCGGTCGTCGCGCAGGTCGGTCCCCTTGGCCGTGGCGGCGCTCAGCGAGAACAGCATCCCGGCCACCAGGAGGATCACCGGAGTCAGCACTGACCAGCCGAAACCCTGCTTCTGTGGGCGGCGTGGCAGCATAGCGCGACCGAGTCGTCGCAGCGCGTGGGTCCATGAGGAGCCGCCTGATGTGTACTCCACCACGACCCCTCCCCGCACGCGCGTGCCGACTTGACTACGCTAGTCGGAGAACATTATTCAGGCCGACGCTGGCGGAGGTGGCGGCGTCACGTGGATAGTGTTGGCCAGACGACCCCTCCAGGAGAGCGCCGTGCCGAAGTCGACAGTTCGTAAGAAGAAGGTCTACACCGCTCCGTCGGAGCTCAGGCCGCAGGAGACTGCGACCGCGAGGCGCCGTCCGAGTCCGGTGTGGGTGCCCGCGCTCGCCGTCGCGCTGGTGGTGATCGGCATCGCCTGGCTCGTGTCGTATTACCTGACCCAGGGCTTCTTCGACGTCAGCTGGCTCTCGACGCTCGCCGATCTGAAGTACTGGAACCTGGCCATCGGCTTCGGGTTCCTGGTCGCTTCGCTCGCCGTGTTCTCCAAGTGGCGCTGATCGATTGACCTGCTCGCCCCCTCGGCCACGCCGAGGGGGCGAACGTGTCAGAACCCCGCGGTGTCATACCGTGAGCTGCGACAAACTTCACGTTACCCATTGGTAACAAGAGGGACTAAGGTCCATCTGGAGTGGTTCCGGCCCGGACCGTGGGAGGCTTCGGCATGGGTGCAGTGCAGATCGTGACGACCTGCGTCGCCGCGGCGATCACCGTCGTGGCGGCGGTCCTCGTCGTGCGGACGGTCCGGCGCATGCTCGCCGTGATCCGGCTGGGTCAGCCCGACCCGACCCGCGGCGACAACAAGGGTCTGCGGCTGCGCACCATGCTCGCCGAGACGCTCGGCCACACCCGCATGCTGCGCTGGACCGTGGTCGGCGCCGCGCACTGGTTCGTCATGATCGCGTTCATCGCGCTGTCGCTGCTGGTGATCGAGGCGTACTTCGAGGTCGTCAAGCCCGGCCTCGGGCTGCCGCTGATCGGCGCCTGGAACATCTACGGGCTGGTCACCGAGTGGATCGGGGTGCTCGGCTTCATCGGCATCCTGGTCCTGATGGGCATCCGGCTGCGGAACCTGCCGAGCAAGCCGGGGCGGCGGTCGCGATTCACGGGTTCGACGATGTGGCAGGCGTACTACGTCGAGTACACCATCCTCGGCGTTCTGCTCTGTGGCTTCTTCATCCGCGGCTTCAAGGCGGCCAACGACGAGCTGGAGTGGCCGGCCTGGGCCGCGCCCGTGAGCCACGCGCTGGGCTCGGTCCTGCCCGCCTGGCCCGCCGCGGTCAGCCTGGTGGCGATGGTGAAGATCATCATCTCGATGGCCTGGGTCATCGTGATCGCCAGCAACGTGACCATGGGCGTGGCCTGGCACCGCTTCCTGGCCTTCTTCAACATCTTCTTCAAGCGCGCCCCGGGCCGGAAGGGCTCCGGCCTCGGCGCCCTGCGCCCGATGACCAGCCAGGGCAAGCCGCTGGACTTCGAGGAGGCCGACCCCGACAAGGACCAGTTCGGCGTCGCGACCGTCGAGCAGTTCAGCTGGAAGGGCATGCTCGACTTCACCACCTGCACCGAGTGCGGGCGGTGCCAGTCGCAGTGCCCGGCCTGGAACACCGGCAAGCCGCTCTCGCCGAAGCTGCTCATCCTCAACCTGCGCGACCACGCCTACGCCAAGGCGCCGTACCTGCTCGCCGGTGAGGACCACTCGAACGTCAACGCGCTGGCGCTGGCGGAGCAGGCGCGGCCGCTCATCGGTACCGCCGAGCAGAACGGCATCATCGACCCCGACGTGCTGTGGTCGTGCACCACCTGCGGCGCGTGCGTCGAGCAGTGCCCGGTGGACATCGAGCACGTGGACCACATCGTCGACATGCGCCGCTATCAGGTGCTGATCGAGTCGAACTTCCCGACCGAGGCCGGCGTGATGCTGCGCAACCTCGAGAACAAGGGCAACCCCTGGGGCGCGGCGCAGTCCACCCGCGACGACTGGACCAAGGGGCTCGGCTTCGAGGTCCCCAACGTGGCCACCGTCGAGGAGGGCGAGTTCGAGTACCTGTTCTGGGTCGGCTGCGCCGGCGCCTTCGAGGACCGGGCCAAGAAGACCACCCGGGCGGTGGCGACGCTGCTGAACGAGGCCGGGGTCAAGTTCGCCATCCTCGGCCAGGGCGAGACCTGCACCGGCGACCCGGCGCGGCGCATCGGCAACGAGTTCGTCTTCCAGATGCTGGCCCAGCAGAACGTCGAGACCCTCAACGAGGCCGGCGTGAAGAAGATCGTGGCGACCTGCCCGCACTGCTTCAACACGCTGTCCAACGAGTACGGGCAGCTCGGCGGGCACTACGAGGTCATCCACCACACGCAGCTGCTGGCTCAGCTCGTCGCGGCCGGCAAGCTCACGCCGGTCCAGCCGCTCGACGGCTCGGTCACCTACCACGACCCCTGCTACCTCGGCCGGCACAACCGGGTCTTCGCCCCGCCGCGCGAGGTGCTGGGCGCCGTGGCCGGCCCGGCCCGCGAGGACTCCGGGCTGGTCGAGATGGACCGGTTCGCGGAGCGCTCGTTCTGCTGCGGCGCCGGCGGCGCGCGCATGTGGATGGAGGAGCGGATCGGCAAGCGGATCAACGTCGAGCGGGTCGAGGAGGCGCTGTCGACCGGCGCCAAGACCGTCGCCGTGGCCTGCCCGTTCTGCCTGACCATGCTCGGCGACGGGGTCACCGGGAAGAAGGCGGCGGGGGCCGCGCCCGAGGAGGTCGAGGTCGTCGACGTGGCGTCCGTGCTGCTCCGGGCGGTGCAGAAGTAGGGCCCTGATCACCGCTGGCCGATGACGTTCATGGCCAGACCGAGCGCGATCAGTACGGCGGCCGCGGTGGCGATGATCCGCAGGCCCTTGAGGCCCTCGGCGATGGCCGCCTTGCGGGCGCCGGGGACGAGCGCCTTGGTGCGCACGTAGTCCAGCCTGGCCCGCTTCGCCTTCGCGCCGGCGTTGCCCACCGCGATGCCGGCCGCGAGCGCGATACACGCGCCGATCAGCGCCGCTCCCATCTCAGTCCCCCTCGATGCTTGCCGTGACCCCCGCTGGCATCAGCATCGGGGCTGCTCAGTGCGCGGCAAAGTCCCCGAAAGAGGGAGGGTGATCTACGTATCTCGATCCTCGGGTGGCTCGTTCTCCACGGTTCGCCGGGGCGGCTTCGGCGGACTTTGGGTTCACGTGGAACAATCGGTGCACACCTGAAGGGATCATCGCGCGAGCGTGTTGACAACACTGTTGCCCCTGCTGGCGTTCGCGCTGCTCACCGCGGCGAACGCAGCCTTCGTGGCCGCCGAGTTCTCCCTCGTCACCGTCGACCGCGCCGAGATCGAGCAGCGGGCGAACGCGGGCGACAAGAAGGCCCGTACCGTCCGCCAGGCCCTCCGCGAGCTGTCGTTCCAGCTCTCCGGCGCCCAGCTCGGCATCACCCTCGCGGGTCTGTTGACGGGCTACCTGGCCGAGCCGGCGCTCTCCCGCCTCTTCGAGCCGGCCCTGCACCCGATCTTCGGCTCGGTGACCGAGACCGCCGCCCACGTGTGCGGCCTGATCGTGGCCACCCTGATCTCGATGCTCTTCGGCGAGCTGGTGCCCAAGAACGCCGCCCTGGCCAAGCCGATGCCGCTGGCCCGCGCCACGGCCGGCCCGCAGCGCGGCTTCTCCAAGTTCTTCTCCTGGCTGATCACGCTGCTCAACGGCACCGCCAACTGGGTCGTGCGGCGCTTCGGCATCGAGCCCCAGGAGGAGCTGGCCAGCGCCCGCTCCCCGGAGGAGCTCGGCCTACTCGCCGCGATCTCGGCCCGGGCCGGCGCGCTGCCCAAGGAGACCGCGGTGCTGCTGCAGCGCACCATCCGCTTCGGCGACAAGCGCGCCGCGGAGGCGATGACCCCGCGGGTCGACGTGGTCTCGCTGCGGGCCGACGCCACCGTGGCCGACCTGCTGGCCACCTCGGTGCAGACCGGCTACAGCCGCTTCCCGATCTACGAGCAGACGCTCGACCAGGTCACCGGGGTCGTCACGGTCACCGACGCGCTCGGCGTGCCGCCGGTGCGCCGCCCCACCACCCGCGTGAGCGCGGTGGCCCGGGAGCCGCTGTTCGTGCCGGAGAGCCTGGACCTCGACGGCGTCCTCGAGGCGCTGCGCAAGGGCAACTCCGACGTGGCGATCGTGGTCGACGAGTACGGCGGCACCGACGGCGTCGTGACCGTCGAGGACCTGGTCGAGGAGCTGGTCGGAGAGATCGCCGACGAGCACGACATCGACGACGAGCCGGCCAGCGCGCACGGCATGCCCGACCTGACCGCCCCCGGCGCCGAGCGGACCGTGCTGGTCGACGGGGTGCTCCGCGAGGACGAGCTGGCCGAGCTCACGGGCTTCCATGTGCCGCCGGGGCCGTACGAGACGCTGGCGGGCTTCCTGATGGCGCGCCTGGGCCGCATCCCGACCGTGGGCGAGACCTGGAACGAGGACGGCTGGGAGTTCACCGTGGTGGAGGTGGAGCGCCGCCGGATCGAGCAGGTCCGCGTGGTGCGCCCGGAGGTGCCCGAGGATGACTGAGCTGCTGATCACGGTCTTCCTGCTGCTCGGCAACGGCTTCTTCGTGGCGGCCGAGTTCTCGCTGATCGCCTCGCGCCGCACGGTCATCGAGCCGATGGCGGCCACCTCCCGCCGCGCGCGGACCGCCCTGCGCGCCATGAACGAGATCCCGCTCATGATCGCCGGGGCCCAGCTGGGCGTGACGATCTGCACGCTGGGCCTGGGCGCGCTGGCCGAGCCGGCGCTGGCCCACGGCCTGCACGGGCCGTTCGAGGCGCTGCACATCCCGGAGAACCTGGTCCACCCGGTCGCCTTCGCCCTGGCCCTGGCGGTCGTGGTGTTCGCGCACACGGTGGCCGGCGAGATGGTGCCCAAGAACCTGACCCTGGCCAACCCCGAGCGGGCGGTGCTGTGGCTCGGGCCGCCGATGTACGCCTTCTGCATGGCCACGAAGCCGCTGCTGGTGGCCATGAAGTGGGCGTCGCGGACGATCCTGTCGCTGTGGCGGATCGAGGCCACCGGCTCCGTGAAGACCGTCTTCACCGCCGAGGAGCTGGCCGGGCTGGCGGCGCAGGCGACGACCGAGGGGCTGCTGGCGCCGGAGGAGCACGCGCGCATCACCGGGGCGCTGGCCCTGTCGCGGCGCACGGCCCGGGACGCGCTGCGGCCGTGGTCGGAGGTGACGACGATCGCCGAGGACGTGTCGCCGGCGTCGCTGGAGGTGCTGGCCACCCGTACCAATCGATCGCGGTTCCCGGTCGTCGAGCGCGCCTCGCGCCGGGTGCTCGGGTTCGTGCACGTCAAGGATGTGCTGGGCTTCGTCGGGCCGCAGCGGCGGGCGCCGATTCCGGCCGACCTGATCCGGCCGCTGGGGATCGTGCCGCCGACGCGGACGCTGGCCGAGCTGCTGCTGGCGATGCGGCGGGAGCGGCAGCACATCGTGCTGGTGAGCGACGGGCGGGTGCCGCTCGGCGTGGTGACCCTTGATGACGTGCTGACCGCTGTGGTCGGCGAGCCGGTGGTCTCGGCTTAGCACTGGCCGTACAAGATGGCGCCTGGCTTTGGGGTTTCCGGGCTTATGAGGAGCTGGGCCTCGACGGTGAAGCCGGCCGCGCGCATCCAGGCCGCCACGCGCTCGGGTGGGCGGACGTGGACGTGGACGCGCATGGGGTGGCCGCCGTAGCCCTCGGTCTTCAGCGTGGTCCGGTCGCCGACGTGGAAGCCGAGCGCCAGGATGCCGCCCGGTCGCAGGACCCGTTTGAGCTGGTCGAGGACGGTGGGGACGAGGTCGTCCGGGATGTGGATCAGCGACCAGAACGCGATCACGCCGGCCATTTCCTTGATGTCGGCTCGGAGGTCGGTCATGTCGCCGACCTCGAAGCGCACGGATGGGTTTTCGCGGCGGGCCAGTTCGATCATGGCGGGGGACAGGTCGATGCCGATCGCGTCCAAGCCGAGCCGGTGCAGGTGGGCGGTCACGTGGCCGGGGCCGCAGCCTATGTCGGCGACGGGCGCTCCCGGGCCCACCAGGTCTGCGAACAGGGCGAGGGCGGCGCGCAGGTACGGGTCTTGTCGTAGCGCGGGGCGCACCAGGTCGGCGTAGCTCTCGGCGACGGTGTCGTACGAGGTGCGGGTGTCCTTCAGCCAGTCCACGCCGCGACCCTAACGGTTGATGCGGTTGCCGTTCGGGCGCGCGCTATGACGGGTTCGGGGCATCATGTCCGGTTATGCGCCGCCCCCGCCGGTTGATGCTGTGTGCCCTTGTCGTGGGCCTCGTCGTCGGCGCCGGGCTGTTGGTGCGGCGTTCTTTCGAGGATCAGGCGGCCTCGCCGTTGACTGGCGCCTCGTTCGGGATGGGGAGCGCGCCGGGCGTGTCGTCGCCGCCGTCGCCATCTGCTGCCGCATCAGGCCATAAGGCCAATTCGGTCCGCTTCACCTTCGACGGCGGACTGGGTGAGCCGGTGGGTGATGCGTCGGGCCGGCTCGGATTGCACACTCGGAAGGCAGAAGGCGGACAGCTATCGGTCGTTCCGCACGATGGCGGACTCGCGGTACGTTTTCCTCCGCGCTGTGAGCATTACGGTGCGGAAAGTTGCGCACGCGCGATCCTGCAGAGCGGACCCGCCGGGTTTCTCAATCCCGGCCGGGGATCCTTTACGTACGGCGCCACGGTGCAGGTTCATCCAAATGAGACTTCCAAGGGCGCCAATGTCGTCCAAAAGGGGTTCTCGGTCGGTGACAGTCAGTTCAAGCTGCAGGTCGACGGGGACGCCGGCCAGCCCAGCTGTGTGATTGTCGGCACACATTCCGACACCATTTACGTGGCCCTGGCATCGCGGTCCGTCGCTGACGGGCGGTGGCACCGGATCGCGTGTTCGCGCGGTAACTCCCTGCTCACCGTGGTTGTCGACGGGGTCGAGGCGGGCCGCGCGAGCATTCCGTCGTCACTGTCCATAGCGAACGAGGATCCGCTCTGTATTGGTGGCAAGGGGACCAGCGCGAACAACGATCAGTTCGTGGGTGCAATCGATGATGTGTTCGTCACTCGAATCGCCTGACCTTCGGGACAAATCGGACAAGAATCGCGCAGGACTTGTACCTGGGAACCCGGCCCCCTTAACGTGAATTCGCGTCGGCTGGATGTCCGCGCCCACCACGGGCGCGCCAGGCGGCACCGCCGAGTCGATTTCGAGCCGGGGACCCAAGCGTTCCATCGGGGTGAATCCGCGCAGTTCGCGCGGTAGGGCGACCTTCCCGCCCGAACCCGTCAGCTAACCCGGTAGGCGGCCATGGAAGAAGGAGTAACTCCTCGGTGGAGACCCATCTGAGGTGGACGGGACGGGCCGGCCGTCTGACCCGGCTCCTCGTCGCCACCCTCGGCGGTCTGACCCTCGCACTCGGCATCACCGGCGGCGCCCACGCGGACCCGACGCCCGGCGAGATCGAGAAGCAGATCGACGACAAGTGGAACACGATCGAGCCGGTCATCGAGCAGCACAACCAGCTCAACGCCGAACTCGCCGCCAACAAGACCAAGCAGAAGCAGCTCGAGGCCCAGATCGCCCCGCTGCGCGCGCAGGTGGACGCCGCCTTCGACAAGGTGAGCGCGTTCGCGGTGCTGCAGTACAAGAACGGGCGCGTCTCGAAGCTCGACGCGATGCTCACCACCGGGTCCCCGGACACGTTCATCGACCAGATGACGCTGCTCAACATGGTGGCCAAGGACGAGCAGGCGCGGATCAAGGACGTCCTCGTCGCCAAGCAGCAGTACGACGCCCAGAAGGGCCCCCTCGACGAGCTGATCGCCAAGCAGGCCGAGCAGGAGGCCGCCCTGGCGAAGCAGCAGACCCAGATCGAGGGCGACATCAAGAACCTGCAGGACATGCGCCTGAAGGCCTACGGCAGCGGCACCGGCACGGGCTCGCTGAAGCCGGTCGCCTGCCCGCAGCAGTACGACGGCTCGCCGGGCAGCAAGGCGGCCCAGATCGGCTGCCAGCAGATCGGCAAGAAGTACGTGTGGGCGACCGAGGGTCCGAACACCTTCGACTGCTCGGGCCTGACCATGTACTCCTGGAAGCAGGTCGGCGTGACCTACCTGCGGCACTACACGATGTGGCAGTACCAGGACACCAAGCGCGTGGCACGAGCCGACCTGCGCGCCGGCGACCTCGTCTTCTTCTACCCCGACAAGCACCACGTCGGGCTGTACGTCGGCAACGGCTGGATGGTGCACGCACCCAATCCCAGCGAGCCGGTGCAGATGAAGAAGATCGACTCGGAGCCGATATCCGGGTACGGCCGGGTGGCTTAACTTTTCAGGGCGGGCCCTTCTGGGCCCGCCCTTTTGTTACTTTGTGGGCCAGGTCCGCCAGTTCTGCCAGGAACGGCTCGGCGTAGGCCCGCGCTGCCCCTGATACCGCGACCCGTACACCGCGGACCCATACGGGTGCTCAGACGGCGAGGACAGCCGGAAAATGCACAGCTGCCCGATCTTCATCCCGGGCCACAGCCGGATCGGCAGGTTCGCCACGTTCGACAGCTCCAGCGTCACGTGCCCGGAGAAACCCGGATCGATGAACCCGGCCGTCGAGTGCGTCAGCAGCCCGAGCCGGCCCAGGCTGGACTTCCCCTCGAGCCGCCCCGCGAGCTGATCCCCGAGCGTGATCACCTCGAGCGTGGACGCGAGCACGAACTCACCCGGGTGCAGGACGAAGGACTCGTTCTCCTCGACCTCCACCATGGACGTCAGATCGTCCTGCTGCACCGCCGGATCGATATGCGTGTACAGATGGTTGTTGAACACCCGAAACCACCGATCGAGCCGCACGTCGATGCTGGACGGCTGGACCAGCGCCTGATCGAACGGCTCGAGGCGCAGCTGGCCGCCTTCGAGCTCCTTGCTGAGGTCACGGTCGGATAGCAGCACCCTCTGAGGTTACGTTGGCCTCATCGGCCGCTCTTGCAGTGGCCTCCAGGGCCTGTTTGATCACTTGGTTGGTGGCGTCTATCTGCGCCGGTGTGAACTGCTCCAAAGCCGCCCTCATGTGTACGCCCAGCGGCGCGAAAAACTCCGCCGCCAGCGCCCGGGCCTTGGGCTGGATGTCGAGGTTGATCCGCCGCCGATCGGTGGGGTCGGGCCGGCGCTCGACGTGCCCGGCCCGTTCGAGGCGCACCAGCAGGGCCGTGGTGGCCGCGGGGCTCAGCGAGAGCCGCCGGGCCAGCTCCCCGGGGGTGAGCGGCTCCTGGTCCTCAGCGGCCCGCCAGATGTGCGCGATGGCGTTCATGTCCGTCCGATGCAGCCCATGCGCCCGCGCGAACACGTCAACGAACCGGTCCGCCTCAACGTTGAACCGCCGCAGCAGGTCGATGAGCTCGTCCGTCACCGCTTCATCTTGCCCCGTTCGGGGAAAACGGCAATGATCGTACAGGTGTTCGAGTAAATTTGGGTTATGGCATCGTGGGCTGACTTCGCCGCCGCCGACCCTTCACTGGCGGCGGCCATCCAAACGCTCGTCTGCCAGTACGGCCCGGGCCTGGGCTACCTGGCAACCGTCCGCCCTGACGGCGGCCCGCGCATCCACCCGGTCTCCCCGGTGATCACCGCTTCCGGCTTGTACTGCTTCGTCCTGCCGTCCCCGAAGCGCCACGACCTGGACCGGGACGGCCGCTACTCCTTGCACAGCTTCCCGTCGGACTCCTCGGACGACGAGGCCTACCTCTCGGGGCGGGCTGTGCTGGTGTCGGATTCAGACCTCGTGGCCCGGTTGGCCCTGCTGATGCGGGCGGCGCCGGGGATCGATTGGAAGCTCTACGAGTTGTCGATCGACCTGGCGATGTACGTCTCACATGGGGGCTCGACGCCTTCTGGCCGCACCGTGTGGAAGGACCGGGCGGGGCATGTTCCACGGGCACGGCATAATGGTCCGTGCGCTGAGGCCGTGGATTCGGTACAGTAGGCGTCGCTCGCGGGTGTAGTTCAATGGCAGAACATCAGCTTCCCAAGCTGACAGTGAGGGTTCGATTCCCTTCACCCGCTCTCTTCCAGCCTGGGGCTCGAGCCCCAGACCCCACGATCGATGGCCCTCGCCGTCGTGGTTGCTACGCACCAAACACCTTCACTGCCTCCCCGCTGGCGCGTCTCCAACGACGAGCAGTCGTCCCTTGGAAACTCTCCGAGCCCGCTCGTCGGTCAATGGCGTGTCTCGCCCATGCTGAGGAACTGCAGATGTGGCTTGACGGGCCGACGTTGTTGAGGCTCTGGCCTGATCTCGTGCTGCCACCGCAGGTTCGACAACTTTGGGAAGCGCACTTCCCCGATCTCGCCACCACGCGGCGGCCTGCTGCCTAGTGATGCACGACAAGGCACCGACGCACCGACGGCTCGCGGAGATCGGACTACGCGCTGGCGGCCAGCATGGGTTCGCTTTGGCCGGCGGTCACGCCGTGGCCGCCCACGGCATCCTGCAGCGCCCAAGCGAGGACGTCGATCTCTTCGCCGACTGGCAGCGACGGGCCGACTTTCCCGCCGCGGTCGAGGTCGTCATCGCCGCCTATATGGCAGCCGGCTACGAGGTTGAGATCGACCATCGTACGGATACCTTCGCCCGGCTCTACCTCACAGACCCGGCAGAGCCAAGCGAGCACCACCGCGTCGAGCTGGTCGCCAACTGGCGCTTGCAGCCGCCGGTACAGATGGACATCGGCCCGGTGCTGCATGCCGACGACGTCATGGCCGGCAAGGTGGACGCGCTCTACAACCGCGCCGCCGCACGCGACTTCCTCGACATCGACGCTGCAATCACGAGCTCCAGGCCGCCCAGCGATCGCTTGACCTGGAGAATCAGGCGTCTGACCTGGGCGACCTGTACGGTTCCCAAGCTGACAGTTAGGGTTCGATTCCCTTCACCCGCTCAATCCCGGGATCCCCCTGTTCGCGCCAGAGCGCGAACAGGGGGATTTCGCATAATCCCTGGGGCCCGAGCCCCAGACCCCACGATCTGTGGTCGCCCTCCGCCGTGGTCGGCCGTACTTGGCCCCTCCAATTGCCAAGGCCAAGCTCAGGACGTGAAGCCAGAGCCGGGCCTTTGATCGTTCCGGGGTCTGGCCGATTTCTCGGGCGATTGACGGGCTACAAGCGTCCGTCGCCAGAACCCCGCGGCAGCATCGTTGGTCGCGGCCCTTTCAGTAGCCGTACTGGCCAGGCTGGTAGCTGCCGCCTTGCATGCGGGTGATGACGCCGAGGCGGTTGTTGGCGTTGATGATGGCGATCAGGGTGACGAGTGCGGCGAGCTGTGCCTCGTCGTAGTGATTGGCGGCGTTTGTCCAGGCTTCGTCGGTGACGCCACCGGAGGAGTCGGCGAGGCGGGTGCCCTGTTCGGACAGTTCGAGGGCGGCGCGTTCGGCGTCGGTGAAGACGGTCGCCTCGCGCCAGGCGGCGACGAGGTTGACACGGGTCGTGTCCTGGCCGGCGGCGAGGAGGTCCTTGCCGTGGACGTCGGTGCAGTGGGCGCAGCCGTTGATCTGGCTGGCGCGCAGCAGCACCAGGTCGCGGGTGACAGCGGGCAGCGTCGACTCCTTGATGAGGACCATGCTGGCCGAGCCGAAGTGCTTCATCGCCTTGGCGACCGTTGGGGTGTCGAGCAGGTTCAGACGAGCGCTCATGATGAGCTCCTCACACGGTGTGGGTGGTGATGCCACCCATCGTGCTTCCGGCCGACAAAGCGGATCAACGGTGAAGATCGCTATGCTGCGGTAAGCCAGAGTTACCGCCGGGGGGTTGCAGTGGAGCTCCGCGACATCGAGATCTTTCTGACGCTGGCCGAGGAGCTGCACTTCGGACGGACCGCCGAGCGGTTGCACCTCACCTCGGCCAGGGTCAGTCAGGCGATCCAGAAACAGGAACGGGCCATCGGCGCCCGGCTGTTCGAGCGCACCAGCCGGGTGGTCCTGCTCACCGCCGCGGGCGAGCGACTCCGCGACGATCTGCTCCCCGCCCACCGGGATCTCAGCGAGGCGATCGAGCGCGCCAAACTTCATGCCCGGGGCAAGCACCACGTCCTGCGCGTGGGGCTGATCCCGGCCAACGTCCGGGAACTACGCCCGTACTTCGACGCCTTCACCGCTCGTCACCCGCACTGCGAACTTCGCCTGCGCCACAACCCCTTCGTGGACGCGTTCGGGCCGTTGCGTCGCGGCGAGATCGACGTTCTGGTCTCCTGGCTTCCGGTTGAGGAGCACGATCTGACCGTCGGCCCCGTGATCTTCACCGAATCGCGAGTCCTCGCGGTGGCGGCCGATCACGCGCTTCTCGGGGCTGTCTCCATGGAGGCGCTTGGAGACCACAGGTACGCCACCGACCCTCACCAGCCCGAATACTGGCAGGACTCCTTTCTTCCCTTCCGCACCCCTCGCGGACGCCCCCTCACCCGGGCCGGCGCCGTCACGACCATGGACGAACTCAACACCCTGATCGGCACGGGAAACAGCGCCGCCCTGCTCGGACGGCACGCCGCCCGCTACTACGCCCGTCCCGACATCTCGTATGTTCCGGTCTCCGACGCCCCGACCCTCCGTTGGGGTCTCGTCTGGCGCCGCGACGCCGAAACCGCCCCCCTCCGCGACTTCGCGCAGACCGTCCAGGCCATCGGCCCCCGCCCCCTCTGACACACCCAATGCCTTGAACGTCTTTCGCCCATCGAGCCCTTGTCGCGCCGGGCGGTTCAACGAACCGGCTCACCATCTGGCTCCGTGCCATTGGCGTGCCATTACGGCAGGCTCAGTGAGGTCGCTCCAGGCCGGTCGATGCCGTGTGGTTGAGCACCTGGCCTGGGAGAGCCGGGCTGATCTGTGCAGTTCCCAAGCTGACAGTGAGGGTTCGATTCCCTTCACCCGCTCCAACGTTCAGACCCTGGTCAGGACATAAGTCCAGCCCAGGGTCTTTCGCGTCCGACCACTCGAAACGCTTGGCGGGCCATCAGGAGACTGTCGGCCTCATCGGGTCGGCAGGCTTGGTCATGACGTGTGGCGCGGGAGTCGCTGCATCTGCGTCGTCCGTCCTGACGACGGCGAACAAGCCAGCGTGAAAGATGCGGACAGCATGCTCGAGGAAACTCGCTCGGAGCTGGGCAGACGTGATTTGTCTGCCGCCGCGACGGTGACACCGTAGTGATACTGCGCGTGGAGGGCCGCCACGGCGCCCCTTCCGGCTGGATGGTGGGGTGGCATACAGGGCGGCCGCCGGGGTTGTAAATCCTGCCGCTTCAGGCCGCGGCTTCGCGATGGGGCCGGAAGGTGATGTCGAGCTCCGCGTCGAGTGCTGCTGCGAGTCGGGTCAGCAGGGGCACGGTGGGTGTGGCACCACCCGACTCCAGGCGTGACAGTTGCGGCTGGGTCATGCCGGCGCGCTCGGCCAACTCGCCCTGGGTGAGTCCGAGTTCGGTGCGTCGGTCGTAGACCATCTGGCCGAGCAGGAGCGATGCCCGGGCCTCCTCGTAGGCGGCGTTGTGCTGCTCGGCGCCGGTGCGCTCCCAGCTAGAGTGGCGTGCCGTCATAGTCCTTCCGCCTTTCCGCTGTGCTTCATTGCCATTTTCGCTCGAAGGTCACGCTGGCCGGCGCGTGTTCCTCGTGGCCTAACTCGCAGGTCTGCTGGGCGGCGACGGCTCGCATGACCTCGGCGCGTTCGACTCGGCGGGACTTGCGGAATACGGTCAGCAGCACCACCCGAGTCTGCGGCGCAAGCCAGTAGCCAATGCGAACGGCCGACCGGTCCAGGTGGAACCGCAACTCACGCGTCTTGCCACCAAGATGGCGCGAGTACGGCTCGCCGAGAGTCTCGGCGTGGTCGGCAAGGATGTCGGCCATCGCCTCGACCTTGGCGTATTCCGTGAGTCGCAAGGTTTCGAGCCAGTCCCGCACCTCTGGCTCCAACTCGATGACTTTCTCCCTCGCCAGACGATATACCGTTCGTGGTATGTCGCCAAGCAGGAGTTCGGCCCATGAGTGGGCCATCAGACCGGGCGAAGTCTGACCGCGCCAGGCCGCCCACCGCCAGTGGCGACCTGCTTCCCTTCACCCGCTGGGGCCCGAGCCCAGACCCCACGTTCCCCGGTGATCGCCGCGAGCGCCGTGCGGGCTGAGACGATGCGCACACCGTTCAGCCGGTTGGCCCTGAACCGCAACCATTTGCGGGCTCGGATCCGTCTTCAGAGGCGGAACTCGGACGTGGGCTGCGGGGGTATGTGGTGAAGCGAAAGAAGCGGGACCCGTTGTGGGCGCGCCTGTCCCTGGTAGGCGGCGCCTTCCTGGTGCTCCTCAGCGGCGGCACGCTAGTAGGCGGCAACCTGTTGCTGCAGCACTACAGCGACCAGATCGCCCACGACGGCGGACTCGGAGAGGCGGCCGCCGCCGGGGCCACCATCGACGGGCCCATCAATCTGCTCCTCGTCGGTATCGACGAGCGGGTCAACAAGGAGGAGATGGGCGCGCGAGCCGACTCGATCATCGTCGCCCACGTGCCGGCCTCGCATGACGCGCTCTACCTGATGTCGATTCCCCGGGATACCAAGGCGGCGATCCCGGCGAACAAGAAGACGAAGTACAACGGGGGCACGGACAAGATCAATGCCGCGTTCCAGTTCGGCTATCAGAACGGCGGCGGGCGGGATGGCGGGCTGGAGCTGCTCGCCAGGACGGTGAGCAATCTGGCCGGCGGCTCGCTGAAGTTCAACGGGGCCGCGATCGTGAACTTTGATGGGTTCAGTGGGCTGGTCAACGCGCTCGGCGGGGTTGACATGTGTGTCGACGAGAAGGTCACGTCGGTCCACACCGGGTGGAACACGAAGACCAAGGCTGAGGGCGTGCCGTACAACTTCAATGCGGACGGCATCCCGACCAGCCTCAAGCCGAACATGCAGCCCATGGTCTACGAGGTCGGCTGCCGGCACTTCGCGGCTTGGGAGGCCCTCGACTACGTGCGGCAGCGGGACAAGCTGGCGAACAACGACGGGGACTACGGCCGGCAGCGGCACCAGCAGCAGTTCATCAAGGCCATGGCCAAGAAGGCGATGAGCGCCGGCGTGCTGGCCAACCCGATCAAGGGGACCGAGGTTCTCGGGCAGGTCGGCAAGGCCGTTTCGTTCTACAACAACAACGTCTCCCTGACCGACTGGATGTTCACGCTCAAGGGCGTCAACCCCGACGGCATGATGACGCTGCGCACGAACAACGGGCAGTTCAAGAGCGAGACCATCAACGGCCAGTCGTTCGAGGTGCTCGATCAGAACGCGCTCGATCTGCTCCAGGCGTTCAGCACGGACAACGTCGGCGCGTTCGTCGCCGGGCACCCGGAGATGGTGGCCAACGACGCCGCCACACCAGCGACCGCCCCATCAAAGAACTAGCGCGTCCGATCGCCCGGCCGCCAGGCGGGACCACTGGGCGATCGGGCGTCCGTCTGGTCGCGCCACATGAAGTACGCGATCAGCTGCCGGCGGCCCTCGAAGACGTCCAGCAGGGGGACGGGGCCGTCGGGGACACGTGGACCTCGAAGTGACTTTGCTCTAAGGAAGGGCGAGCCATATGGTCAAACTCCGGTAAGCGTGCCAGGAGGAACCTGTGGCTGAGATTCGCGTGCGTGCCTTTCCCGTGCACGATCAGGAGGCCCGGGAGCGGTCGGAGGCCGATATGGCCAAATGGATCGAGGCAGGCTATCGGATCGTCGGCACCAACCTTCACGAGCACATGGTCATGCTGATGGTGACGTTCCAGAAGGACTGACGCGGCGCACCCGTCGGCAGGGGAGCGTCAGTTACGACGATGCAACGCCCGCGCCGCCGATTTCCCAGCTCGGGACCTGGGCCTGGGGTTTCACGCCCTGGTATTCGACCAGGACCAGCGCGATGTCGTCGTCCAACCGGCCGCGCACCCAGTCCAGCAGGGCGCTCTCCAGCGATTTCAGACCATCCGCGACGGTACCGTGCCCAAGCAGCCGCTGCGCCCGCTCCGCCGTCGGGAAGAACTGGCCGTCGCGGCGCGCCTCGGCCAGGCCGTCGGTGAAGAACAGCAGGCGGTCGCCGGGCTCCAGGCGTTCGACCCGCGGCTTGACCACCGGCATGAAGCCGAGCGGCGGGGCGTTGGCCGGCGGCTCCAGCGGAATGACCCGCCCGCGGCGCAGCAGCAGCGGGGCCGGGTGGCCGCAGTTCACGATGGTCAGGGTGCCGCCGCGCTCCTCGATCAGCGCCGCCGTCACGAAGTCCTCGTCGCCCAGCGAGCGGGCCACCGCGCGATCCAGGTCGGCCACGATGGCGCGCAGGTCGGCTCGTTCGAAGGCGACGTGGCGGTACGAGCCCAGGACGATGCTGGCCAGGCGGACGGCGTCCAGGCCCTTGCCGCGGACGTCGCCGATGATCATGCGGACGCCGTAGGGGGTGTCCAGCGCCTCGTACAGGTCGCCGCCGATGTCCGCCGCCGCGCTCGCCGAGATGTAGCGGGCCGCGACCGTCAGCGGGCCTACCTGAGGGCCCAGCGGGCGCAGGACGGCACCCTGGGCGACCTGCGCGAGGTGGGACAGCTCGGCGTACCGCGCGATCTGCCGCTGCCGGATCGCTCCCACGGCCGACGCGATGCCGCTGGCGACCACGACGCCGCCGAGGTTGAGCATCAGCACGAGCATGCGGTCGCGGGTGTGCATGAGCTCGATCGAGCAGAAGACGAAGGCGAGCAGGGTCGAGGCGCTGCCGACCGCCAGGACCTCCGGCCACGAGGCGAACGCGGCGGCCAGGAAGGGGGCGGCGGCGAGCAGGCCCACGTAGTCGGCCCGGAACCCGTCGGCGACCTCGGCGGTCAGGACGAGTGCGAGCAGCACGAAGGCCGCGCCGACTCCGGCGCGGGCTTCGGGAAGCAACTGACGTTTCATAGGTCCGGCCAACAGCATGCCACCAACCGACCGCCGGGCCGTTCCATCAAACGGCCGGGTCTGTCTTACTTCAGTACCTCATACTTCGCGTCGATCACGCCGGCGCTCACCGAAGCGATCTTCACGAAGGCGCCCTTGGCGAGGTCGAGACAGCGTCCCGCCACGAAGGGACCCCGATCGTTGATCCGCACATCGACGGATTTGCCGTTGGCCAGGTTCGTGACCCGGACGATCGTGCCGAACTTCAGCGTCTTGTGAGCCGCGGTCAGCCCGTTGGGATCGAAGTTCTCGCCGTTGGCGGTCTTCTGCCCATCAGCGTAGTACGAGACCTCGCAGGTGCCACTGCTCGCCACCTCGGCCGGGGCCTTGGTGGTCGGGCTCTTGGTCGGGGTCTTGGACTTGCTCGGCGTCTTCGACGGCGTCGGCGACGCGGAAGTGCTGGTCAGGCCCGATTCGACGCCCTGGGCGGGGTCCAGGCTGGGCTGCGCCGAGGGCGACGGGCGCTCACCGCGGTCGGCCCGGTCCTGCGGGCTGCGCTGGGCGTCGACCGCGGCGGCGGACTTCGGGTCGTCGCCGCCCATGTTCATGGTCGCCACCGCGCCACCGACGAGCGCGACGACGGCTGCGACCCCGGCGATCATTGGGATGAGGTGACGGCGACTGACAAGAGAATGTCGGCCGGACAACGTCTGCACCCTTCGTCGACAGCAAGGCCGTGACGCAACGTATCGGCCCCTCCTGGCGGCCAGTCAAACCGAAGAGTCTTTCATGTGGTGATTTGCCCGCATACTTCTGACCGTTCGGCCGACCCGCCAAGGAGCCGATCGGCCGAACCCGGCAGCGTTATGCGCGAACCGCCGCAACCACGGCTTCGGCGGCGGTTTCGGCGGGGAGTTCCGTTTTGTCGCCGGTCTTGCGGTCGCGCAGCTCGACCACGCCGTCGGCCAGGCGCTTGCCGACCACCACGATCGTCGGCACGCCGATGAGCTCGGAGTCGTTGAACTTCACGCCCGGCGAGACGTCCTTGCGGTCGTCGAGCAGCACGGTCAGCCCGGCCGCCTCGAGGTCGGCGGCGAGCTTGGCCGCGCCGTCGCGGATCTCCTCGGTCTTGCCCGCCGCGACCACGTGCACGTCGGCCGGGGCCAGCTCGCGGGGCCAGCACAGGCCGCGCTCGTCGGCCGTCTGCTCGGCGACCACGGCGACCGCGCGGGTCACCCCGATGCCGTAGGAGCCCATGGTCACGACCTGCGACTTGCCGTTCTGGTCGAGCACGGAGAGACCGAGGGCCTGCGCGTACTTCCGGCCGAGCTGGAAGATGTGCCCGATCTCGATGCCGCGGGCCTGCTCGAGCCGGCCGCCGTCGACCGGGCAGATGTCGCCGTCGACGATCTTGACCGCCTCGATGGTGCCGTCGGGGGTGAAGTCCCGGCCGGCGACGAGGTGCATGACGTGCTTGCCGGGCTCGTCGGCGCCCGTGATCCAGGCGGTGCCGTCGACCACGCGGGGGTCCACGAGGTACCGGATGCCCGACGAGTTCTTCTCGCCCAGCACACCGGGCCCGATGTACCCCTTGACCAGCGCCGGATGCTGCGCGAACTCGGCCTCGGTCATCGGCGTGACCTCGGCCGGCGACACGACGGCCTCGACGCGGCGCAGGTCGACCTCGCGGTCCCCGGGCACGCCGACGGCCAGCGGCTCGCGCTTCCCGCTGGGCAGGGTCAGCATCAGCATGACGTTCTTGAGCGTGTCGCCCGCGGTCCAGGCCCGGTCCGCGCGCCTGAGGTCCTCGCGCGCGTTGAACAGGTCGACCAGCGTCTCGATCGTCGGCGTCTCGGGCGTGTCGGCGACCTGGGCCGCCGGCTGGCCCTCGATGGGCAGGGCGGCGGGCGGAGGCGTCACGACCGCCTCGACGTTGGCCGCGTAGTCGCCGTTCACGCAGCGCACGAACGTGTCCTCGCCGATCTCGCAGTTGGCGAGGAACTCCTCCGAGGCGCTGCCGCCCATCGCGCCGCTCATCGCGGAGCAGATGACGTAGTCCAGGCCGAGCCGGTCGAAGATCTTGATGTAGGCCTCGCGGTGCCGCCCGTACGCGGCGCGCAGGCCGTCGTCGTCGACGTCGAAGGAGTAGGAGTCCTTCATGACGAACTCGCGGCCGCGCAGGATGCCGGCGCGCGGACGGGCCTCGTCGCGGAACTTCGACTGGATTTGGTACAGCGTGAGCGGCAGATCCTTGTACGAGGAGTACAGGTCCTTCACGGTGAGCGTGAACATCTCCTCGTGCGTGGGGCCGAGCAGGTAGTCGCCCTGGCGCCGGTCCTTGAGGCGGAAGAGGTTCGCGCCGTACTCGGTCCAGCGCCCGGTCGCCTCGTAGGGCTCGCGGGGCAGCAGGGCGGGGAACACCAGCTCCTGGCCGCCCATCGCGTCCATCTCCTCGCGGATCACCCGCTCGATGTTGCGCAGCACCCGCAGGCCCATCGGCAGCATGGTGAAGATGCCCGGCGCGACGCGTCGCACGTATCCGGCGCGGACCAGCAGCCGGTGGCTGGTCACCTCGGCGTCGGCGGGATCCTCGCGCAGTGTCCGCAGGAACAGCGAGGACATCTTCAGGACCATCTGAGTCCACCTTCTTGTGGCCGTTTCCGTCACATTGGACGATACCGAACCTGTCTTCCTGGTTTTCCTCCCTGTCACGCACTGGAGTCGCACCCGGCTTCCACCCGCCCCGCGGCCGGGCGCGCCGATCTCCGGTCCATGCGCCGACTCCTCGCCACCCTGCTGGCCGCCACCGCCGCCGTCCTGGCCGCTGCGACTCCCGCGGCCGCCGCCACGCCTGCGCACTGGCGGCCCACCGTCGGGCTGACCTGGCAGATGCAGTTTTCCGGCAAGCTCGACACAAGCATCCAGGCCCAGGTGTACGACATCGACGGCGCCGACTCCACGCGAGCCCAGGTGGCGGCGCTGCACAAGCAGGGCCGGAAGGTCGTCTGCTACGTGGACGCCGGCTCGTACGAGAACTGGCGCGCCGACGCCGCCAAGTTCCCGGCCGCGGTGCGCGGCAAGGCGCTGGACGGCTGGCCCGGCGAGCAGTGGCTGGACGTGCGCAACTGGGCCGCCCTGCGCCCGATCCTCGCCGCGCGCTTCGCCGACTGCGCGGCCAAGGGCTTCGACGCGGTCGACCCGGACAACATGGACGGCTACAGCAACGACTCCGGCTTCCCGCTGACCGCGGCCGACCAGCTCACGTTCAACCGCCGGGTGGCCGACCTCGCGCACTCCCTCGGCCTGGCGGTCGGCCTCAAGAACGACCTGGACCAGGTCAAGGCGCTCCAGCCGGCGTTCGACTTCGCGGTGAACGAGTCCTGCCGGCAGTACGCCGAGTGCGGGCAGCTCACCCCGTTCATCGCGGCCGGCAAGCCGGTCTTCCACGTCGAGTACAGCGCGGCGCAGTGCCCGACCCCGGCTACGCTGCGTTTCAGCAATATCCGCAAGCGGGTGAACCTGGACGCCTACCGCGCCGCCTGCTAGCGCTCTGAGCTGGGAATTCTTGACCTGTCATACCCCTCGCCTACACTGCACCGGGTGAGATTCCGGGTGCCGGCCAAGGCCGTCGACACGTTGGTGATGCTGGGTTATGTCCTCGGCGCCATGTACGTGCTGGGCCGCCTGTGGGTGGATCCCAACGGGCGCTACCTGACGCTGAACTTCCAGGACAGCTTCACGTTCGAGTGGTTCCTGACCCACGCGACCGAGCTGTTCGCGCACGGCGAGACGCCGTTCTTCTCCGACGACGTGAACTCGCCGCTCGGCGTGAACCTGATGGCGAACACGTCGGTGCTGACCCTCGCGCTGCCGCTGACCCCGGTGACGCTCTGGCTCGGCGCCGGCGTGACCTTCGCGCTGATCTCCACCCTGGCCCTGGCCGGCACCGCCATCGCCTGGTACTGGGTGCTCACCCGCCACTTCGGCCGCTCGCGCCTCGCCGCCGCGGTCGGCGCCGCCTTCCTGGGCTTCGCGCCGGCCATGATGTCGCAGATCGCCGGCCACCCGAACATCGCCGGGCAGTACTTCATCCCGCTGATCATCGCCGCCGTCTTCCGGATGCGGCACCCGGGCCACGTGTGGCGGCAGGGCGCCTGGCTCGCCGTGCTCGTCGTCCTGCAGGCCGGCATCAACGAGGAGATGCTGTTCTTCACGGCGATGGCGCTGTTCGTGTTCATCCTGTCCTACGTGCCGTGGAAGCAGCTGCCCGGCTTCGCCAAGGTGATGCTGCCCAAGTGCGGCGTGACGCTGCTGGTCGCCGGGGCGGTGCTGGCCTACCCGCTGTACTTCCAGTTCTTCGGCCCGCAGCACTACAGCGGCCTGGACGACGGGGTGCGCGGCATCAACCTGGACGCGACCTCGTACGTCACGTTCGGCCGCTACTCGATCGCCGGCGACGTCGACACCGCGGCGACGCTGAACAAGGGCAACGCCAGCGAGGAGAACAGCTTCTTCGGCTGGCCGCTCGCCCTGTTCCTGGTGGCCGGCGCGGTCGCGCTGTGGCGCAACCGGCTCTCCCGGGCACTGTTCACCACCGCCTTCGTCTTCGCGGTCTTCTCGCTGGGCGACGTGATCCGCTTCAACGGCATCGACCGCACCAACTTCCACGGCCCCTGGAAGTGGATCGCCAAGCTGCCGCTGTTCGACTCGGTGGTGCCGACCCGGCTCGGCCTGATCGTCACCGTCTGCGTCGGCGTCGGCATCGCGCTGCTGGTCGACAAGCTGGTGGTCGAGAAGCTGCGGCCGGCCGAGGTTCCGGCCGAGGTCCCGGCGCCCGCGACCGAGGTGCCCGCGCGGGAACCCGAGCCCGCGCTGGTCGGTTCCGGCGGGTCGGGCGACGCGCCGATCGGCGGCGACGAGCCCGAGTCCCCGGAGCCGCCGCGCCCGCCCGCCCGCACCGGCGGCGAACAACGCAGCCCGCGGACCGCGCTGATCTGGGGCGTCGCCCTGCTGGCCGCGCTCATCCCGCTGTTCCCGACCCCGCAGCCGGCCAACGGCCGCCCGAAGCTGCCCGCCCTGTTCACCAACGGCAACTGGCGCACCGAGCTGCCCCCGAACCCGGTGGTGGCCCCGCTGCCGGGCGGCTGGGTCGACAACATCAAGATGATGCGCTGGTCGACCGAGACGAACTTCGAGGTCAAGCTGACCGGCGGCTACTTCCTCGGCCCGAACGACACCAACCCGGACGACAAGTTCGCGCACTTCGGCCCCGGCTACCGCGACACGGTCATCTTCCTGAACACGGTCGCCGCGATGAAGACGTCGCCGGCCGTGACCGAGACCCAGCGCGCCGCCATCCGGGCCGACATCAAGCACTGGAAGGCCACCACGCTGGTCATGCCGGTCGGGTACGCGAACGAGAAGGTCCTGCGCGAGACGATCGACAAGCTCGTCGCGCCGGACGCGGCCCCCTACCGAATCGTCGGCGGGGTCTACCTGTGGGACGTCCGCTCGATCAGCGGCACCGGCTGAGCACCAGCTCCGCGGCTCGGCGGGGATGCATCTCCGGGATCCAGTGGCGCACGCCGCGCAGGATTTCGAAGGTGTACTCCCCGTCGACCCACTGACCGCACCGGCGCGCCAGGCGCTCCGTGACGTATTCGTCCCCGTCGCCCCACGCGAAGAGCGTCGGCACCGGCACGCGCGGGGTGGGCGTGCGGGGTTTGGCGAGGATTGCGCGGTACCAGTGCAGGGCTCGGCGGTTTTCGGCGAAGGCGTATCGGTGCGCGTGCTCCGGCCCGAGCCCGCTGGCCAGGAGCCGGCGTTCGAGGAACCGGGGCGTCAGGATCAGCTCGGGCAGCACCGGTAGCTGGAAGAACCCGATGTAGGCCGACCGGCGCAGCTGCTGCGCGCCGGCGTTGGCCCAGGCCGCGGGGTGCGGCACCGAGAACGCGGTCAGCGTCCGGACGCGCCGCGGGTGCCGGCCGGCGACGTGGAACGCGAGCGCCGAACCCCAGTCGTGCCCGGCCAGATCGAACCGGTCCACCCCGGCCTCGTCCGCGAGCGCGAGCACATCGGTGGCGAGGACTTCCAGGGTGTACCGGCGCCGCTGTTTGGGTCTTGCGAGCTCGGCATAGCCGCGCAGTTCCGGCACGAGCACCCGCCGGCCGGCCGCGACGAGCTCGCGGGCGACGCCGGACCAGGCCGCGCGGTCCTGCGGAAAGCCGTGCAGCAGGATGATCGCGGGCGCCGCCGGGTCGCCGAGATCGTCGACCTCGAACTCGAGCCCGTCGTTGCGGAACCGCTCGATCATCCCGCCATTCAAGCATCAGTCCAGCGCGGTCATGAACGACCAGAAGCCGCCCTCGGGGTCGCGCACGCTGTATTCGCGCACGCCGTAGGGCATGTCCTCGGGCGGGTAGACGATCGCGGCCCCGGCGCCGGCGACCCGGGCGTGGTGCGCGTCGACGTCGTCCACCATCACCGACACACCCGCGGTGGCGACCCCCACGGTCCGCGGCGAGGCGAGGCCGAACCGCTCCGACACCCGGTGCAGCCAGATCACCCCGTCGCCGGCCTCCACTTCGGCATGAAAGACGGTTCCGTCGGTACCCCGCTCGAGGCGACCGGCGCCGAGCCCGAACACTTCCACGAGGTACCGGTGCATGCCTTCCAGGTCTTCATAGACCAACCCGATGATCCGGCGTTGGATCGTCCCCTGCAGCATGGTCATCTCCTCCACGGTCTTGAGCATTGCCTGCGCGTCCAGCGGCCCGTCCACCCCGAGCGTGTCGACCATCCCCTGCAGCCCCGACCGCAGCCGATGCGCCGCGGCGACCTGCCGATCCACCTCGTCGAGGTGCCGGTGGACGGCCGCGCCCAGGCTCCAGGCGGGATCGTCGAGCGCCCGGGCGATCTGCTCCAGGGGCACGCCGAGGCGGCGGAGGAGGCAGATGCGGTACAGGCGCTGGATGTCCTCGCTGTTGTAGAGGCGGTGCCCGCCGGAGCTGCGCTGCCCGGGGCTGAGCAGGCCGATCTCGTCGTAGTAGTGCAGCGTGCGGACCGTGAGGCCGGTGGCCCTGGCCAGTTCCCCGACGCGCATCGCTTGCTCGCTTCCTGCCACGCCTCCTGACGCTATTGCCTGACGTGCCGTGAGGTTCAAGGGTGCTCTTGCGCAAATCGGTTTGGAATGCAAACCTATTGGCATGACTTCAGATGCGGTGCCGGCCGGCGGCGACCCCCGCCGGGTCCTGGCCGACGTACGCGAAATGGCCCGCCGGGTCCGCCTGGCCCAGCGGGTGACCTGGCTGCCGCTGCTGCTCCTGGGCCTGGTCACCCTCGGGGCGATCCTGGTCTACCGGTTCAGCCACCCCGTCCTGAGCGACTGCCGGACCGTTGCGGACGGCCAGATCTGCAAGGCCTGGTTCCGGGCGGCCCAGATCTACTGGCTGTCCGCCCTGGTCCTGGCCTACCTGGCGATCGCCGCCGGCTACATGCTCGTGGCGCGCTCGCGGGGCCTGGGCGCCCGCGTGCGCCCGTACGTCCTCACCGGCCTGGGCCTGCTGGTCCTGTCGGCCGCCGCGTCCGCGACCTGGGGCGCGCTCGGCTCCCCGGGCTTCCCCGACGAGGCCCCGTCGCCGTTCGTCCAGTTCCTGTTCCGCGTGGTCGACCCGGCGGGCATCATCGGCCTGGCCCTGCTGGTGCTGGCCTGGCTGGAACGGCACGTTGCGCTGCTGGCCTTCACGCTGGTGTACCTGGTGGTCGTACTCGTCCCGATCAACTTCGGCTGGGGCGAGGGCTGGGGTCCGAACTGGCAGTTCGCACCCCAACTCGTCATCAACGGCGGTCTGCTCCTGCTGGGCGCGCTCGGTTTCGCCGTCGCCGGGCGGCGGTCCCGATGACTTCTGATCCGCACCCGGTGACAGGCCTGGACGACGTGGTCCACCAGCGGGTCCGCCTGGGCATCCTGACCATCGCCCACGAGGCCCGCCGCGTCGAGTTCGGCTTCCTGCGCACCCAGCTGGCCCTGACCGCCGGCAACCTCTCCCAGCACCTCGGCGTCCTGGAGTCGGCCGGCCTGGTCGAGGTCGAGAAGGGCTACGAGGGCAAGCGCGGCCGGACCTGGATCATCCTGACCGCGGCCGGGAACACCGCGCTGGCCGAGGAGATCGGACGCCTGAAGCAGCTCATCGCCCGCTTCGAACCCCCGGAGGACCGATGATCACCCGTCGCTCGCTGCTCGCCGCCGGCGCCCTGCTCCCCGTCGTGCTCGCCCCCGGCCCGGCCTGGGGCGCCACGACTCCGCGGCTGACCCTGCCCGCTCCGACCGGGCGGTACAAGATCGGCACCTCGTCCTTCCGGCTGATCGACCGGTCCCGCCGCCGGGAGCTGATGAGCCAGATCTGGTACCCCGCGACGGTCACTCGCCAGCCGGCCGCCCCGTGGATGCGCGAGGCCCCGCTGCAGGCCCTGCTGTCATCCGCGGGCTTCGACCCCGCCACATCTCCGGTGACGTCGGCCCATGAGGACGCGCCACCCCTGCGTTCCCTGGGCCCGATGCCGATCATCCTGTACTCCCACGGTGCCGGCGGCCACCGCTCGGAGGCGACGATCGTGGTGCAGGAGTTGGCGAGCCACGGGTACGCGGTGCTCGCCGTGGACCACACCGGCGACGCGTACACCGAGTTCCCCGACGGCCGCCTGAGCGTTCCGGCCGGCTCCTCCACCCCGTGGGACCACGCCTTCGACATGCTCTTCGTGCTGGACCGGCTCGCGCAGCTGCCGCTGCCCCTGAACCTTCGGCGCATCGGCATGTTCGGCTGGTCCAAGGGCGCGACCGCCACGGCCCTGGTCATGAACTCCGACCGGCGCGTGCGGGCGGGCCTGAGCCTCGACGGCCCGATGGAGTCCCAGCCGCGGCCGGCCTCCATCGACCGGCCGTTCATGCTGATGACGGCGGAGTACACCCGCGACGCCCCCGACTCGCCCGTCGCCGATTTCTGGGCATTGCTGCGCGGATGGCGGCGCGACCTCCGGGTCGAGGGCGCGCCGCACTCGGGGTTCGTCGACCATCAGTGGCTGATTCCCCAGCTGGGCCTGGACGAGGAGGAGCTCGCGGGCTGGATCGGCACGCTCGACCCGGCCCGCGCCGTGCGCATGCAGCAGGTGTACCCGCTGGCCTTCTTCGACCAGCACCTGCGCCTTTAGCGAGTATCTGCGCCTTCAGCGGATCGGCGACCGGCGTCGACTCACAGGCGGTCGAGGGCGGCTTCGAGCGCCGGCGCGTCGAAGCTGCCCATCGGCATGGTCGCGGTGAGGCGGTAGGTCTCCCGGCCGTTCGCGTCGAACAGCAGCGTGCCGCTGTGTTGCATGACCAGGGTTCGGTTCAGGCCCACGGACCGGTGTGCGACCACCCCGTCCGAGGACACGACGGTGAGGCCGCCCGCGATCCGGCGCACCTTGGCAGCCTCGGCCGGGCCACCCGGCACCACCACGGCGCCGGCCACGCCGCGGGTGGCGAGGCCCAGGTTGTCCAGGCTCTTCACGTGGCGCAGGCACACCGGGCAGTTCGCGGCCCGGATGAAGTACAGGACCAGGCCCTTGCCGTCGCCCCGCAGTCCGTCGATGTCGATGCTCATGACCCACTCCTTCAGTAGGTAACTCGGTTACCATCATTAGATACGTAACCGAGTTACCCAGTCAAGGATTGAGTAGGGTTTTGGCATGACCGCTGAGCCGGATCTGGACCTGGGCGTGCTGCTGGCCGCCGCCTGCGAGCGCATCGTGCGCGAGATCCTGGGCGCGGCCGCGGCGGCCGGGTATCCGCACCTCACCCCGTCGCAGTCGCTCGCCGTGCTCTTCATCGGCGACGGCCTGGACACGGTCACCCAGCTGGCCGAGCGCCTGGGCATGACGACGCAGGCGATCAGCAAGATCTGCGCCACGCTCGCCGTGGAGGGCCTGCTGGAACGCCAGCCGAACGAGGTCGACGCGCGCAGCCGCCGCCTGGCCCTCACCCCGTCCGGCGCCAAGGCCGTCGAACGCATGCGCGAGGCCGGCGCCGCCGCGGAGCGGTCCTGGATCGACCTCGTGGGGGCCGAGACGCTCGCCGTCGTCAAGCACGCGCTGGCCGCGTTCGCCTTCGCGCCGCGTACCGGATCCGCGAGCCCTGTTCGGATTCGCTTCTCCTGAGCCGCATAATGCGCGCGTGCGCAATCGATTCGTGGCCGGTCTCACGACGACGTTCGTGGCGGCCGGTCTCGTCTTGCTGTCGGGCGTTCACCCCGCCGCCGCGGCAGCCCCCGTCGAGCTCCTCTACGCCACCGCCGTCAATATGCCGACGACGTTCATCGTCGATCCGGCGCTCGGCAAGTACGTCAGCACCACCGAGGCCGGGAGCGGGGCCGGCGAGGTGGCCATCGCCTCCGACGCCGGAATCGCCGTCATCGCGGACACGACCAACAATGCCGTTGTCGTGGCCGGGCTCAGCCGCGGCGCCATTCAGCGCCGGATTCCCGTCGGCCGATCCCCGCGCGGGGTCGCGATCGCGCCCGACCGCCGGCACGCCTATGTCGTCAACTACGGCGACAACTCGGTCTCCGTCATCGACCTCGGCACCTTCGCCGTCACCGCGACCATTGCCGTCGGCCGCGGTCCCGAAGACGTTGCCATAACCCCGAACAACCGTCGCTTGTACGTCACGACGGTCGACGGCATCAGCGTGCTCGACGCCACCACCAACACCGTCGCCGGCACCGTTCCCGCCGGACGGAACCCGGGCGGCGTGGCGGTCACCCCGGACGGCAGGCACGCCTACGTCGTCAACCGGGCGGCGAGCACGGTGTCGGTCCTCGACACCGCGACGGACACCGTCACGGCCACCGTGGGCGTGGGCACGTCGCCGCAGTTCGTGGACGTCACGCCGGACGGCGCGCGGGCCTACGTCACCAACGGGAACGACCGCACCGTGTCGGTGCTCGACACCGCCACCAACGCCGTCGTCTCGACCATTCCGCTCGGCTTCAGCCCGGTCGCCGTCGCCATCGCGCCGGACGGCAGGCGCGTCTATGTTTCAGGATCCGACGGTACCGTGGCGACGATCGACGCCGCCGCAAGCGCCGTGACGTCCTCGTTCGTCGCGTGGGGCGGCGGCTTCGGCCTCGGGCTGGCGGTCGGTACGGTGAACCCGGTCGCGCCCGTCGCGAGCCTCACCCTGAACCCGGTCGTCGACCTCGGCGCCTTCAACAGCGACACCTCGGGCTCGCTGCCGGGCACCGGGGGCTTCGCGAAGTCCACCTGGGACTTCGGCGACGGCATCGTCGAGACGGTCGCGGGCTGGAACAACGGCCACATCTACCGGCACGGCGGCCACTACACCGTGACGCTCACCATCACCGACCACTACGGCGCCTCCAGCACCGTCACCCGGCAGATCTCGGCCTACCCCAAGCTCAGGCCGATCTCGCTGCTGGGGAGCAACCTTCGGTACGTCACCGCGGACGCCGGTGGCAGCCAGCCCCTGGTCTCCAACCGCACCGCCGTCGGCGGCACCTGGGAGCGCTTCGACCTCGTCGACGTGGGCGGCGATGTCGGCCTGCGCTCGCTCGCCAACGGCAAGTACGTGACGGTCGACCCGTCCACGGGCCGCCTGACCGCGAACGGCACGGACGCCGACGCCTTCGAGATGGTGCCCATCGACCACGGCGCCTTCGGGCTGCGTTCCCGGCGCACCGGCAAGTACCTCAGCAGCAACAACGGCGCCGCCCCGCTGACCGCCGACCGCACCGGGATCGGCGCGTGGGAACGCTTCTACCAGCTGACCGGCGAGCTCAGCGCGAACAACCGCGTCCGCGCCCTGGTCAACAACCGGTACGTCAGCGCGGAGAACGGCGGTACCAAGCCGCTGATCGCCAACCGCGACGCGACCGGCTCCTGGGAGCAGTTCGACCTCATCGACGCGGGCGACGGCTGGGTGGCGCTGTTCTCCCACGCCAACTACCAGTTCGTCACCGCGGAGGCGGGCGGCAACCAGCCGCTGATCGCCAACCGGGCGACCGTCGGCGACTGGGAGCGGTTCAGGGTCGACCACAAGATGTACATCAACGGCGACCTGCTGCTGGCCGGCGCGAACGGCAAGTACGTCAGCGCCGAGGCGGGCGGCAACCAGCCGCTCATCGCCAACCGCACGACGCCGGGCGCGTGGGAGCAGTTCTTCGTGTCCTGATGGCAGGGTCCGCTTCTCCAGCGGACCCTGCCACTTTTTCTTCTACCGGTTGAACTTCTCCCAGGCGCCGATCGACGTGCGGTTCGCGATCAGCGGGGAGTTGCCGCCGTTCTCGGCCGTGACGTACCGGCCGTTGGCGTTCGCCTGCAGGCTCATGCTGCCGTCGGCGTTGGTGATGACCTTGAACTTCTCCCACGCGCCGATGGTGGCCCGATTGGCGATGAGCGGCTGGTTGCCGCCCGCCTCCGCGGTCACGAAGAGCCCGTTGGCGCGCGAGTAGAGCGCGACCCAGCCGCCGCCCGCGTCGACCAGGTCGAACTGCTCCCAGGAGCCGATCGCGGTGCGGTTGGCGATGAGCGGCTTGGCACCGCCGTTGTCGGCGCTGACGTACCGGCCGTTGATCTGCGCCTTCAGGGAGACGGTGGCGTTGGCCGCGTCGACCGGGCTGAACTCCTCCCACGGGCCGATCGAGGCGCGGTCGGCGGTCATCTGGCTGCCGCCGTTGCTGCTCAGGTACTTCCCGTTGACCGACGAGCGCAGGCTGACCGTACCGTCGGCGTTGTTCGTGATCGTGAACCACGTGTCGAGGTCGTTCGTCGACGGCTCCCAGGCACCCACGACGTTCGACCCGGCGGGCACGTCCGGGCCGACGAGCACCCGGAAGTACTGGCCGTTGACGCGGGACCGCAGCGCGTACGTCTCGGTGGCGACCTCCACGACCTCGAACAGCTCCGAGGCGCCGATAGCGGGCTGGTACGCCCGCATCTGCATGTTGCCGCCCTCGGTGGCGCTGACGTACCGGTTGCTCTCGTGCGCCAGCAGCGCGAACGTCCGCTTCGCCGGCCACAGCGAGATGAACTGCTGGTCGCTGCCGCTGAAGCCGTTCACGTCGACGGCCGTGACCGAGATCGAGTACGTCCCCGGCGTCGCGTAGTGGTGCGCGGCAACGGGCGACGCCTGCGTCACCGCGCTGGTCGAGTCACCGAAGTCGAAGCGGTACGTGGCGATGGGCACGTACCCGAGAATCGTGTGCGACGCGTCGACCGTGACCGAGTTGCCGGCCTGGTCCGCCGCGACGGTCACGAGCGGGCTCGGCCCCGGGACGATCTCGGAGTTCCCGCGGTCGGCGTAGGTGACCGGCCCGGCGCCGGTGTTGGGCTGCGCCGGGTTGTCCTCGCGCGGCTTCCCGGAGGAGTCGGTGCTCTGGTACCCGGGCGCGGCCGAGTTCGCCGAGTCCTCGATGTGCGCCTGGTCGACGTTGTCGGTGTCGTGCGCGCCCTGCCCGGAGGCGGCCCGGAACCCGGCGAGCGCCAGTGGGCCGTTCCACCAGTACTGCCCGGAGACGGCGTTGTAGTCGACCACCGTGCTTCCGGCCGCCGCGTCGTACAGCCCGATCGCGGGCACCTTGGCCCCGCCCGGCACGCAGGCGTCGCCGCTGACGACGTTGTTCTGCACCGACACGCCACTGGAGGCGCCGGCCACGCGGATGCCCCCGAGGCAGTTGAAGTCGAGCGAGTTGTTGGTGATCGCGGTGCCGGTGGCCCCGTCGTTGAGAATCCCGACCCCGTTACTGATCACCACGTAGCTGTTGGCGACCGTGTTGCCCGCCGCCCCGGCCCGCACCGCGATGCCCGCGACGGCCCCGCCGCTGACCCGGCTGTTGACGACCGTGTTGCTGGACCCGGCGACGTCGATCCCGGCACTGCCGGCCGCGGTGCCGAGGCTGACGTGCAGCCCCTTGAACAGGGTCCGGGACGTGCCGGCATCCACCGCGACCCCGGCCGCCGTCGAGTAGCCCCCGACCTCGACCCCGTTGAGCACGGAGTCCGTCACGCCGGAGAGCTTGATCGCCGGTACCGTCGCCTGGCTCGCCATGGACGCGCCGCCGTCGACGATCGAGACCCGCGCACTGTTGCTGATCGCGAACGCCGGCGCACTCGCGACGTTCTGCACGTCGATGCCGATGATGGCCACGTCATGCTGCCCGTCGACGGTGAACCCGGCGTTGGGCCCGGACACCCGCGCGTTCCCGGATGCCTGCAGGACGACGCCGGACTTGTTGACGTTGACGCGCTCGTTGAACACCCCGGTGATCTGCGCCGTCTGCCCATCGCCCAGTTTCGCGACGGCAGCGGTGATCGTGCAGAAGGGCCTGCTCTGACTGCCTTCGCCAGCATCCGAGCAGGCGGCACTACCGGTGTTGTCGACGTACAACGGGGTGGTTGCTGCGTATGCGGCGCCGGCCCCCGCGACCAGCCCCACACCGGCGGCCACCACGACAATCGTGAGGCCGGAAAGCACAGACTTACCCACGCTGCTCCTCGTGAAGGGCACTCGGCGGGATTCATAAGCCGCTGATAGTGCAGCGGCGCGCGCCGATTATGCGCGGCCCATCGACCCCGAACAACCCCGTTACAGCCGAGCGGCGCCTTACCCGGCGCGGCCGCTCTGGGCTATACGTCGACCATCTGCCGCAGCACGGTCTTCACTGCCGAAACCTCGTCGTCGGTGAGCACCCAGGCCGGCCGCTGCCCCTGCAGCCGCGACCGGGCGATCGTCCGCAGTTGCTCGGTGACGACGAACCCGGTTGGACGATCAGCGGGGTGTACCGAAACGCGGTGCAGCCAACCCGGGCGCTCCCGCGTCGTTACCGGCAGCACACTCACCAGCGCCTCCCCGGTCAGCCGGAGATGGAACGCGCTGGAGACCACCAGCACGGGACGGCGTCCTGCCTGCTCGCGGCCTTCGGTCGGATCGAGGTCGGCCCACCAGACCTGCCACGGCCGGATGACGGTCACGCAGCCTCGTCCCAAGGGTCGGCCGTAGGCGCGGAGGACCTGTCCTCGTGGTCGGCGTCGGCTGCGTACTCTGCCCAACCCTCGGGATCGTTCGCCCGGTATGCGTCAAGGGCGGCGATGGCCTTCATCTGCCAGTGCTCGGCCAACAGCCGACGGATCGCCTCGTCCGCCGAGGCGCCACCGAGGTCTTCGCCGGCGACACGGGTCAGCTCGTCGCGCGTGGACTCGTCCACGCGAATCATCACGCTACCCATTCCCCAACGATAGCTGTTCGACGACACCAACGTCTACGTCACCGTATACAAGCCTGTATGCGCCGATGGAGCGCGGTGTCGGCGGGCTGGCGGCGATAACCCGGATACGTGGCGGCCCGGTGCGGGGCACCGGGCCGAGACGTCGGTCTGCCGCCCGTCGACCAGGCGCGGTCGTAAGGGCGTGGGCGGAGTGGAGGGAGCTAGAGCGCCTCGATCTCCACGCCGCGCTGGCGGGGGATCAGGCGGCGCATCGGGGCGCGGTGGCGGCCCGTGTAGAAGCGGGGGTACTTCGGGGCGAAGAGCGTGCCCATGAGACGGACGATCATCGCGGCGGCCCTCCTTCTGACTGGGAGTAACCGGTCAACGACTGCGTCACCCGGGGGTGACGGCGTGTCTGCTACTCAACTGCTCCTCATGGGTACTCACTCACCTTTTCTGTGGTCATGTTCACTCGCAGGGGCCACTGTTCCTCGTTACTAGCGAGTAATAAGATGGCTGTTACCGGCTGGTAACCCCAGTCGGCCATGCTTTTCCGCACCAGCGGCGCGATCACAGAGACGGGGGCCACTCCGCGATGACCCATTACAAGAGCAACCTGCGGGACCTCGAGTTCAACCTCTTCGAGGTGTTCGGGGTGGACCGGGTTCTGGGGCAGGGCCCCTACGGCGACATCGACGTGGACACCGCCAAGGACATTCTGGGCGAGGTCGACCGGCTGGCCCGTGAGGACCTGGCCGCGAGCTACGTCGACGGGGACCGCAATCCGCCCGTCTACGACCCGGCGACGTTCTCGGTGACCATGCCCGAGAAGTTCAAGCAGTCCTACAGCGCCTTCATGGCGGCCGAGTTCTGGCGGCTCGACCTGCCGAGCGAGCTCGACGGGACGGCGGCGCCCCGCGCGCTGTGGTGGTCCCTGGCCGAGCTGGTGCTGGGGTCCAACGCGCCGATCTGGATGTACGCCTCCGGGCCCTCGTTCGCCAACACGCTGCGGATCGAAGGTACCGAGGAGCAGAAGAAGTGGGCCAAGCTCTTCGTCGAGAAGCAGTGGGGCTCCACGATGGTGCTGACCGAGCCGGACGCCGGCTCCGACGTCGGCGCGGGCCGGACCAAGGCGGTGCCGCAGGCTGACGGGTCCTGGCACATCGAGGGCGTCAAGCGCTTCATCACCAGCGCCGAGCACGACATGGCCGAGAACATCGTGCACTACGTGCTGGCGCGGCCGGTCGACACGCCCGGGGCCGGTGGGCCGGGGACCAAGGGGCTCTCGCTCTTCGTGGTGCCGAAGTTCCACTTCGACGGGGACAGCGGCGAGCTCAAGGACCGCAACGGCGTCTTCGTGACCAACGTCGAGCACAAGATGGGGCTCAAGGTCTCCACGACGTGCGAGGTGACGTTCGGCGGGCACGGCGTTCCGGCCAAGGGCTGGCTGCTCGGCGACGTGCACGAGGGCATCCGGCAGATGTTCCTGATCATCGAGTACGCCCGGATGATGGTCGGCACCAAGGCCATCGCGACGCTGTCGACGGGGTACCTCAACGCGCTCGAGTACGCCAAGAGCCGCGTGCAGGGTGCCGACCTGGTGTCCACGGACAAGGCGGCCCCGCGGGTCGCGATCATCAACCACCCGGACGTGCGGCGCTCGCTGCTGATGCAGAAGTCGTACGCCGAGGGGCTGCGCGCGCTGGTCTGCTACACGGCGACCTGGCAGGACAAGGTGGCGCTGGCCGAGGCGGCCGGCGACGAGAAGGCGTCCAAGATCGCGAAGCGGGTCAACGACCTGCTGCTGCCGCTGGTCAAGGGGGTCGGCTCCGAGCGCGCGTACGAGCTGCTGGGCCACGAGTCGCTGCAGACCTTCGGCGGATCGGGCTTCCTGCAGGACTACCCGCTCGAGCAGTACGTGCGCGACTCGAAGATCGACACGCTGTACGAGGGTACGACCGCGATTCAGAGCCTCGACCTGGTGTTCCGCAAGATCGTGCGGGACCAGGGGAAGGCGCTGCTCACGGTGGCGGCCGAGATCCAGCAGTTCCTGGAGTCCGAGGGCGGCAACGGGCAGCTCAAGGTCGAGCGGGCCGCACTTGGCAAGGGCCTTGCGGAGGTACAGCAGATCCTCGGCATCTTCACCGGCTGGCTCGGCGAGGCGCAGGGCGGCGACCCGCAGGCGCTGTACAAGGTCGGCCTCAACAGCCGGCGCTTCCTGCTCGACCTCGGCGACATCGTGGTCGGCTGGCTCCTGCAGCGGCAGGCCGAGGTGGCCCTGAAGGCGCTGGCCAGCGACGTGTCCCCGGCCGACAAGGCGTTCTACGAGGGCAAGGTGGCGGCGGCCAAGTTCTTCGCGCACGAGGTGCTCCCGCGCGTCGGCGCCGACCGCCGGGTCATCGAGTCGACGACGCTGGACGCGATGCAGCTGTCCGAGGACAGCTTCTAAAGAGCTGGGGAGGGCAACGGCGCCCTCCCCAATCTTTCAGCCGCGGGCCGTGTGTTCCGAAACGAGCGGCGCGTCGGCCAGGCTTGCCCACGTGCCCTCGAACCGGTGCACCGCGATCCCGGAAGTGGCCATACCCCGGTCGGCAAGCGCGTTCGGCGCCAGCTCGTGCGACACGTCGGAGATCGTCGGGTTGTGCCCGACCAGCAGCAGGGTCGCCACGTCCGCGCCGACCTGGCGGATCAGGTCCAGCGTGTCGAAGGCCGGCCCGGTGTAGATGCGGTGCTCGAACAGCGCCGGCGCCTCGACCCCGGTGTCGGCGAGCGTCTCGCGGGTGCGGACGGCGGTCGAGCACAGTACCGCGTCGGCTTGCAGGTTTTGCTCCTTGAGCCAGGCCCCGGCGGCGGCCGCGTCGCGGTGCCCGCGCGCGGTGAGCGGCCGCTCGATGTCGGTGGCGTAGTCGTCCGGGTCGGCCGCCTTGGCGTGCCGGAGAAGGATGAGCGTGCGCACGGTCATGCGCACAAGCCTGCCCGATTGAAGAACGTCGTGCGTGGGTAACCCGGACCACAGACAGTTACCCAACATTCGGCTCGGGAGGCCTTCGATGGGTATCGGCGGAAGCATCCTTTTGATCGTCGTCGGTGCGATCATGACGTTCGGACTGGACGACACGGACGTCGGGCCGTTCAACCTGGACACGATCGGCTGGATCCTCCAGCTCGCCGGGCTCGTCGGCCTGGTCCTGACCCTGTACTTCTGGAACTCGCGCCGTCGCACGGTGGTCTCAGCGGCCCCGCCGCCGCCCCCGCCGGCCGCCGGCACCGTGATTCCGCCCTCGGCCGACGAGGTCATCGAGCGGCGCACGCGCCGCTACTGAGCACAACAAAACGGCCCGGCGGGAGATGATCTCCCGCCGGGCCATTAGCGCATGTATCAGCGGTCGAACGACTCCCACGCCCCGACAGCGGTCCTGTTGGCGATGAGCGGGGAGTTGCCGCCGTTGTCGGCGGTGACGTACTTGCCGTTGACGCTCGCCTGCAGCGCGGTACTCCCGTCGGCGTTCTTCACGATTTTGAACTTCTCCCACGCGCCGATGGTGGTGCGGTTGGCGATCAGCGCCGCGTTCCCGCCGTTCTCCGCGGTCACGAACCGGCCGTTGGCGTGCGAGTACAGCCCGACGTAGCCGTTGCCCGCATCCACCAGGTCGAACGTCTCCCACTGGCCGGTCGCGGTCCGGTTGGCGATGAGCGGGGAGTTCCCGCCGTTGTCGGCGGTCACAAAGCGACCGTTGGCGTGCGCGTGCAGCGTGACGTTCGCGCCGGCCTGGTCGACCACGCCGAACTGCTCCCACGGCCCGACCGCGGTCCGGTCCGCGGCCAGGATGCGACCGTTGCCGCTGTTGCCGCTGACGTAGCCGAGCGTGAAGACCGACCGCAGGCTGACGCCGGCGTCGGCGTTGGTGACGAGGTCGAACATGGCCGTCTCGTCCGTGACGAGCCCGTCGGCCGCCAGGTACTGCGACGAGCCCCGCACGTGGACGTACTGCCCGTTGACCCGCGACCGCAGCGCCACGTGCCCGTTGCCGGGGTCCACCACGTCGAAGAGCGCGGCGGCGGTGCCGTTGACGGTCAGGGCGTCGTAGCCGGAGGTTCCGCCGCTGACGAAGCCGGCGTTGTTCTCGCGGCCGAGCAGCGCGATCGTGCGCACCGCGGGCCAGACCGACACGCCCGCAGTGTTGCTGCCGGTGTACCCGTGGGAGTCCGTCGCCGTGACCGTGACCGTGTAGGTGCCGGGCTTGGCGTAGTGGTGCGACGCGACCGCCGAGGCCTGGCTCGCGGCGGGGGTGCCGTCGCCGAAGTCGAACGAGTAGGACGTGATCGGCAGGTAGCCGGGGATGGTGCCCGACGCGTCCGCGGTGACCGTGCTCGCGGCCTGGTCCGCCCGCAGTGCCACCGCTGCCTGGGGCCGGCGGACGATCTCGAAGGCGCCGCGGTCGGAGTACGGGACCGGGCCGGCCCCGGTGTTCGCCAGGCCGGGGTTGTCCTCGCGCGGGTTGCCGTCGTGGTCGGTGCTCTGCCAGCCGGGCGCGGCCGAGTTCGCCGCGTCCTCCCGGTCGGCGGTGTAGGCGGTCTCGCGGTCGTGGGCGCCCTGACCGGACGCCGTACGGAAGGCCGGGAGCCCCATCGCGGTGCCGTTCCACAGATAGGCGTCCGGGGACCCGGGGGCGCCGCCGTGGTAGACGTTGTTGTAGTCGATCACCGTGCTGCCCACCGCGCCGCCGGAGATCGCGAACTCGGCCCCGCCCGAGTTCGTGCAGTACTGGCTGTTGAGCCAGCCCAGGTTGTTGATCATGTCGTTGTTCTGCACGGACACGCCGGTGGACGGGCCGGCCACGCGAATGCCGGCCACGCAGTTGTCCTGGACCGTGTTGTTCGTGATCGCCGTGCCGCGGGCGCCGGTGCTGTCGATGCCCGCGTCGGTGTTCCCGAACACGTTGTTGTTCGCGATGACGTTGTCGGCCGCCCCGGCCCCGACGGCGATCCCGATGGCGTTGGCCTGGACGTCGGTGCTGATCACGCTGTTGCCCGAGCCGAGGATCTCGATGCCGCGGCTGCCCGGCGCCATCCCGCCGGCCGCCCGCGCCCGCTCGATGCGCACGCCGGACGTGGCCGCGTCGAGCGCGATGCCGACGGTCGACTTGGAGCCGCCCGCGATCACGCCCGACAGCGTCGAGGCGGTCACGCCCTTGAGCGTGATGGCCGGGATCGCCGCCGCCGCGGCCGTCTGCACGCGGAGGCCCTGCAGGGTGATCCGCGCCGAGTTGCTGACGGCGTAGCCGGGACCGGTGGTCGCGTTGATGACGCTGATGTCGGAGATCACGATGTCGTGCTGTCCGTCGATGGTGAACCCGACGTCCGGCCCGCCCTGAAGCCGGCCGATGGGGTGCCCCGGCGTCCGATCGCCCTTGATGGTGATGGGGTTTCCGCTGGTACCGGACCTGCTGATCGTCACGTGCTCGTTGAACGCCCCGCCGACGAGGAGGGTCTGGCCCGCCGACACCGCCGCAACCCCGGCGGCCAGGGTGCAGAAGGGCTGGGCCTGCGTTCCGGAGCCGCCGTCGGAGCAGTTGGCGGCGACATCGTTGTTGACGTAGAGCACCGGCACGTCCGCATGCGCGGTCCCGGCGACCGCGAACACCGCGGCGCCGGTGGTGGCCAGCACGGTGAGGATGGCGCGTTTAGCCACGGTCGAATTCCTCCCACGGGCCGATGGCGGTCCGGTTGGCGATGAGGGGTGCGTTGCCGCCGTTGTCGGCGGTGACGTACTTGCCGTTGATTCCCGCCTGCAGCGAGGTACTGCCGTCGGCGTTCTTGATGACCTTGAACTTCTCCCACGCGCCGATTGCGGTGCGGTTGGCGATCAGGGCCGCGTTGCCGCCGTTCTCCGCGGTCACGTACTTGCCGTTGGCGTGCGAGTAGAGCGCCACCCAGCCGTTGCCCGCGTCCACCAGGTCGAAGGTCTCCCACTGGCCGGTCGCGGTGCGGTTGGCGATGAGCGGGGCGTTGCCGCCGTTGTCCGCCGTCACGAACCTGGTGTTGGCGTGCGCGCGCAGGGTCACGGTCGCGTTGCCGGCGTCGATCAGGTGGAACTTCTCCCACGGCCCGACGGCGGCGCGGTCGGCGGTCAGCACCTTGCCGCTGTTGCTGCTGACGTACGCGTTGGTCCCCGCCGACAGGAGGGCCACGCTGCCGTCCGGCTGCGGCTGGAACACGAACGAGGAGCTGTTGCCGTAGCCGAGCGTCGCATCGGAGGCGCGGGCCGCGAGCTGCGTGTCGGTGGCGCTGAGGTTGGCGACGTAGCGGCCGTTGACCTTGGAGCGCAGCGCCACGCAGCAGGAGCCGTCGGCGGTGACCAGTTCGAACAGCTCGCCGGGGCCGACGGTCGTGCTGCCCGCGCGCAGCGGCTGGTTGCCGTCGGCGCCGGCGCTGACGTAGGTGCCGTTGTCGGCCAGGATGGCGACCGTCCGGCTCGCGGGCCACAGCGACACGGGCGCGATGGTCCGCGCGTCGGGGTACTGGCCGTTGGTGTCGGTGACCTTGACGTACACCTCGAAATAGCCCGGCCGCTCGTAGTGGTGGCTCGCGATCGGCGCGGTCTGTGTGACGACCGGCGTGCCGTCGCCCCAGTCGAAGCTGTAGGAGGCGATCGGCACCCACCCGGGCGTGGAGGCCGACGCGTCCACGGTGGCCGTCATCGTGCTCAGGTCGGACCGGGCCGCCGCCTTCCCGTCCGGGCCCTTGACCGTCTCCAGCGCGCCGCGGTCGGCGTAGCTGACGGGGCCGGCGCCGGTGTTCGGGCGGTCCGGGTTGTCCTCGCGCTGCCGGCCGGCCTTGTCGGTGGGCTGATAGCCGGGCGCGGCCGAGTTCGCCGAGTCCTGCTGGGTCGTCGCGTACGGCCCCTCGAGGTCGTGCGCGGCCTGACCCGAGGCCGTGCGGAAGGCGTCCAGGCCCAGGGCCGTGCCGTTCCACGAGTACGTCCCCGCGGCCGGCACCCCGTCCGGGGCGTGGGCGACGCTGTTGTAGTCGACCACGGTGGTGCCGGCGGCGCCGTCGAAGAGGCCGATCTCGGCCGTGCCCTTCGGCGCGGTGCCGCAGTCGATGGTGGTGGCGGCGCCGTTGAACGCCACGACGTTGTTCTGCACCGAGACGCCGGAGGAGGCGCCGGCCACGCGGATCCCCATGGCGCAGTTGTTCAGCAGGTTGTTGTTGGTGATGGCGGTGCCGGTCGCGCCGTCGTTGTCGATGCCGATCCCGCGGCTGCCGGCGACCTGGTTGTTGATCAGCGCGTTGCCGGTCGTCCCCGGTGCGACGACGATCCCGCCCGAAAGGGTCTGGGAGCCGAGGATCGTGTTGTGCGAGCCGAGGATCTCGATGCTGCGCGTGCCGGCCACGGCCGCCGCCCGCATCGTCGAGGACTTCACCACGACGCCGGACGTGGCGGCGTCGAGGGTGAGGGCGGTGGGCGTGCCGAGCCCCGCGCCGAAGACGCTGGTCAGCGTCGAGTCGGTCACGCCGGCCAGCCGGACGACCGGGACGGTGGCGGTGTTCGTGAGCGTGAGGGTGAGGTTGTCGACGGCGATCCGGGTGGAGTCGCGCATGGCGAGCGCGGGCGCGTCGACCACGTTGTTGACATAGAAGTGGCTGATGGCGACGTCGTGCTGGCCGTCGACGGTGAACCCGGCGCCCGGTCCGTTCAGCATCGGCATCGGCAGGCCGAACCCCTGCACCGTGATGCCGGACTTGGCGATGGTGACGTGTTCGCTGTACGTACCGGTGACGTTCACCTTCTGGCCCGGCGCGGCCGCGGCGATGCCGGCGGCGATGGTGCAGTACGGCTGG
Organism: Dactylosporangium sp. CS-033363; assembly: GCF_050942475.1. Classification (NCBI taxonomy): domain Bacteria; kingdom Bacillati; phylum Actinomycetota; class Actinomycetes; order Micromonosporales; family Micromonosporaceae; genus Dactylosporangium; species Dactylosporangium sp. CS-033363. Next base: position 123,834 of record NZ_CP192032.1, read on the forward strand.
GTCTGGGTGCCGGCGCCCGCGTCGGAGCAGCCGGCGGCGTTGTTGACGTAGCGGTCGGGGGTGTCCGCATTTGCAGGTCCGGCCCCCGCGACCAGAGCTGCACCGGCAACGATCGAGACGATCGCGAGGCCGGATAGGGGGAATCTGCCCACGCTGTTCCTCCGCACGAAGCGACGGATGATCGAGATTGGCGCGGGCAGATTATTGCGGAAGGGTCAGACGCTTACCACCCCGTTTGGATCAACGCGCATAAAGCGCGAAATAGATCGCAATGTGGTGGCAGATGGCGGCCACGAGCGTGCAGGCGTGGAAGAACTCGTGGTGGCCGAAGACGGTCGGCCAGGGGTTGGGGCGGCGCAGCGCGTAGAAGACCGCGCCCACCGTGTAGAAGGCGCCGCCGGCCAGGGTCAGCACCAGCGCGGCGACGCCGCCGGTGTGCAGGATGTCGGGCAGGACGGCGACGGCGACCCAGCCCAGCGCGATGTACAGCGGCGCCGACAGCCACCGGTACCGGCTCATCGCGGTGAACTGCTTCGAGGCCACGCCGAGCACCGCGCCGGTCCACACCGTGGCCAGGATCGCGATCCGGGTGTTGCCGCCGAGCAGCAGGACGCTGAACGGCGTGTACGTGCCGGCGATGAACACAAAGATCATCGAGTGGTCGAGGCGCCGCATGACCTTGTAGCCGCGCTCGGACCAGACGCGGCGGTGGTACAGCGCGCTGGTGCCGAACAGGGCGACGACGGTGAGGCTGTAGATCGCGCAGCTCACGAACGGGCCCCAGCCAGGGCGGGCGGCGGCCAGCGAGCACAGCACGATGCCGCAGATCACGGCCACGACCGCCGCGTAGGCGTGCAACCAGCCGCGCATCCGCGGCTTGCCGAGGTCGACCGGGCGCAGACGGGTTTCGGATGTCACGGTCACGCCTCCAGGTTACGGTACCGTAGGTTACTCGCAAGTAGCAGCGATGTGACGTCTATCGTGACGAGGTGCAACTTCGCCCGGTCGGCGCCGACGCGCTGTTGATAGAGGTCGACTCCCCGCTGGACTGGTTCGCCGCGCTCGACGCCGAGCGGGCGGCCGGCCGGCTGCCGGTGATCGACATCGTGCCTGGTGCGCGCACGGTCCTGCTGGACGGGGTGGCCGATCCGGCGGGGCTCGCGGCCCGGCTGTCCGGCTGGCAATTCGATCCCGCTTCGGTACCCCCAGCGCCCCCACTGACCGTCGACGTCCACTTCGACGGGGTGGACCTGCCGTTCGTCGCCGAGCTGGCCGGGCTGGACATCGACGGCGTGGTGGACGTGCTCACGGGCACGGAGCTCACGGTCGCATTCTGCGGGTTCGCGCCGGGGTTCGCGTACCTCGCCGGCCTGCCCTGGAACGTCCCGCGCCTCGGCACCCCGCGCACCCGCGTGCCGGCCGGCTCGGTCGCGCTGGCCGCCGAGTTCGCCGGCATCTACCCCACGCCGTCGCCGGGCGGCTGGCGGATCGTCGGGCACAGCACCGCCGAGCTGTTCGACGTGGCCCGCACGCCGCCCGCGCTGATGACGCCGGGCCGCACCGTGCGGTTCCGGGCCGCGTGAGCGCCGGGCTGCGGGTCGAGAGCGCGGGCCCGCTCACGACGGTGCAGGATCTCGGCCGGCCCGGGTACGCGCACCTCGGCGTGCCCCGCTCCGGCGCGCTCGACCGCCCCGCGCTGGAGCTCGGCAACCGCCTGGTCGGCAACCCGGCGGGCGCGGCCGGGCTGGAGATCCTGCTCGGGCCGTTCGCGGCGGTCGCGAGCCGGGCCGGGACCGTGGCGCTCACCGGGGCCGCGGCGCCGCTGCGGGTCGGCGGGCGGCCGGCCCCGCTCAATGCGCCGGTGCCGGTGCGGGCCGGAGAGCGGATCGAGGTCGGGCGGGCCGTTTTCGGGCTTCGGGTGTACCTCACGATCTCCGGCGGTGTCGCGCCCGAACCCGTGCTGGGAAGCCGGTCCACGGACACGCTGTCGCTCCTCGGGCCGGCCGTGCTGCGGGACGGGGACCGGCTCCCGCTCGGCCCCGCGTCCGGCGCACCGTCCTCAGTGGACGTGGCGCCCCGGGCCGCGCTCGGCGGGCCGATCGCGCTGCGGATCGCGTGGGGGCCGCGGAACGACCGGTTCGCGGATGCGGGATTGCTGGGCACCGGGGAGTACAAGATCCGCAGTGAAAGCAACCGGGTGGGGGCCAGGCTGGACGGTCCGGCGCTGACCCGCGCGGACGCCGGCGAACTGCCCAGCGAGGGGATCGTGCTCGGGGCGGTGCAGGTGCCGGCGGACGGGCACCCGCTGGTGTTCCTGGCCGACCACCCCACCACGGGCGGCTATCCGGTGGTCGCGGTCGTGCACCCCGCCGATCTGCCGCTGCTCGCCCAGGCCCGGCCGGGGGATAGCGTTCGTTTCTGTGGACCTCAACAGTGACCTCGGCGAGGGCTTCGGCGTCTGGCGCCTCGGCGACGACGACGCCCTGCTGACCATCGTGACCAGCGCGAACGTCGCCTGCGGCTTCCACGCGGGCGATCCGCCGACCATGCGGCGGGTGAGCTCGCTCGCCGGGGAGCGGGGCGTGCGGGTGGGCGCGCAGGTGAGCTACCGCGACCTCGCGGGCTTCGGCCGGCGCCGGATCGACGTGCCGGGGGCCGAGCTGGTGGACGAGCTGCGGTACCAGATCGGGGCTCTCGGCGCGTTCGGGCCGGTCGCCTACGTCAAGCCGCACGGCGCGCTCTACAACACGGCGGCCGTCGATCCCGGGCACGCGTCGGCGGTGGTCATGGCGGCCGCCCTGTGCGGTGAGCTGCCGGTGCTGTGCCAGCCGGGCTCGGTGCTGGCCGGGCTGGCGGCCGAGCGCGGGCTGCGGGTGGTGGCGGAGGGGTTCGCCGACCGCGGGTACCTGCCGGACGGGCGGCTCGTCCCGCGCTCCGAGCCGGGCGCGCTCGTCACCGACGTGGCCGCGGTGACCGCCCGGGCCGTGCGGATGGCGGTCGACGGCGTGGTGGAGGCGGTCGACGGGACGGTGATCCCGATGCCGATCGAGTCGCTGTGCGTGCACGGCGACACCCCGGGAGCGGTCGACATGGCCCGCGCGGTGCGGGCCGCCCTCACCGACGCCGGGGTGCCCGTGGCGGCCTTCGTTTAGGCGTCGTCCATGCCCCGCAGGATCAGGGGCAGGCGGGTCGCGCCGTCGGCGACCACGCGGATCGGCACGCCCCAGTCCTGGCGGGTCAGGTGACACGCGGGGAACTCGGCGTCGATGTCGCAGGTGGCGGCCTGGGCGACCACTTGCAGTACACCGGAAGCGACGTCGGGGGAGAGGACCAGGCGGCGGCGCAGGTCCGTGGTCACGCCCGCGCCCTCGAGCAGCAGCTCCGGCGGCGAGGCGGAGACCTCGAGCCGGGTCGACGGGCCGAACTGCTCGTCGAGCTTCTGGCCGGGCGCGGGCTCGAAGATCAGGTCGAGCGCGACCTCGCCGGGGGCCAGCATGGTCGGCGGGCGCTCGGTGCGGTGGCGTACGCCGGAGACGTCGATGCCGGCCGCGGCGAGCGTGCCCGCGCCCAGGCGGACCAGGCGGTGCGCGCCGGACTCGACCACGACGATGTCGCCGCCGGCGGTCAGCACCAGGTCGCTCGGCTCGGACAGGCCGTCGAGGACGGTGGAGACGCGCCCGTCGGCGAGCCGGCGTACGGCGCCGTTGTACGTGTCCGCCACCAGCACGCTGCCGTCGGCCAGCGCCAGCACGCCCAGCGGGTGCTGCAGCAGCGCCTGGCCGGCCGGGCCGTCGACGTGGCCGAAGTCGAACAGGCCCTGGCCGACCGCGGTGTGCATGGCGCCGTCCTCGATCCAGCGCAGGGCCGAGGACTCGCTGTCGGCGATCCACAGCCGGCGTCCGTCGGGCGAGGCGGACAGGCCGGACGGCTGGGCCATCCAGACCTCGTGCAGCGGGCCGTCCTTGAGCGCCTCGACGGTGGTCCCGGCGTACATGCCGGCCGTGCGCTTGATCGGGTCGAACCACCACAGCTGGTGGATGCCGGCCATGGCGATCACGACGCGGTCGTCGTACCAGGCGACGTCCCACGGCGAGGACAGGTCCACGACCAGCGAGTCGTGCTGGTCGAAGTCGACGGTGCCGCGCCACTGCTTCCCGCTGCCGGCGACCGTGCTGACCTCGCCGGTGCGCAGGTTCAGCCCGCGCAGCAGGTGGTTGACGGTGTCGGCGACGACGACGTCATAGCCCGCGATCTCGGCCGCGTGCGGCGGGAGCAGGCACAACCCGCCCGGCTCGGAGAACTCGGGCTCGGTGCCGTCCTTGCGCCCGCGCTTGCCGGTCCCGAACCTCCGCACCAGCGTCTCGTTGGCGGCGTCGAGCTCGACGATCGACTGATGCGTGGAGTCGGAGACCAGGAAGTGCCCGTCCGGCAGCGCCAGCGCCTTGCCGGGAAACCGCAAAAGCGTCAGATCACTGTTTTGTACCGCATGTGCCGCGTTCCCTCGCCGCAGCGTCCCCTTGGCCTCGTGTGTGGCGATCAGGTCCTCGATCAGCTTGGCCAGCCCCTCGGCATGGCCCTCGCCGGCCATGTTGGCCACGACGTAGCCCTCGGGGTCGACGACCGTGAGGGTGGGCCAGGCCTTCGCGGCGTACTGCTGCCACATGCCCAGCTCCGGGTCGTCCAGCACCGGGTGGTCGACGCCGTAGCGCTCGACGGCCTGGGCGAGCGCGTCCGGGTCCTTCTCGTGCTCGAACTTCGGGCTGTGTACGCCGATCGTCACCAGGACGTCGCCGAAGCGCTCCTCGAGCGGGCGCAGCTCGTCGAGGACGTGCAGGCAGTTGATGCAGCAGAAGGTCCAGAAGTCGAGCAGCACGATCTTGCCGCGCAGGTCTTCCTTGAGGCTGAGCGGCTGCGTGTTGAGCCAGCCGCGGCCCTTGAGCTCCGGCGCGCGGACGCGGACGTTCTTTTCGGACATTTCGCCTATTTCTGGCTAGCTGGGCGGAGGCAGAGGACCTGGTCCTTCTCGCCCTTGTGCTGGAGCACGACGTACGGCTGACTGGCGTCCGAGCAGCTCTCCGGCTTGTCCACCTTCGAGACGATCTTGAACGCGTCCTTGCTGGAGCAGTCGACCCCGCTGGCGGTGTCCCCGTCCTGCTTGACACAGGAGTTGACCGCGAAACTGGTCCCGCCGGCCCCGGTGATCTTCACGATGATCGCGGTCCCGGCGACGGCGACGAGGAAGACGGCGGCCACGATGAGCAGCCCGACGAGCAGGCCGCGCTTGCTCTTGACCGGCGGCTCGGGCGTCGGGATCGGCTCCCCGTCGACGCCGTACGTCTCGGGCGGGTTCTCGCCGGGCATGGTGACGAGGTCGCTGTACCTGGGCGCCCCGGAGCTGGGGAACTGGCCGGTCGCGGGCGGGGCGGAGGTCTGGTACGTGCCGCCTGCGGCGGGCGGCGCCGACGCTTGATAGAGCCCGGCCCCGCTGACGGGCGCGGCTCCGGCGGGCGCCCCGCTGAACGGCTGCGCGGGGAAGGGCGGCGCACTGGAGGGCGCTTCATTTCCGAACGGCGGCGCGCTGGACGGCTGCGTTCCGTAGGTCTGCGGCCCGGCTTGGCTCCCGTACGGCGCGGCTTCGTTTCCGAACGGCGGGGCGCTGGAGGGCTGGGTCCCGTAGGTCTGTGGCCCGGCCTGGCTCCCGAAGGCCGCGGCGTCGTTCCCGAACGGCGGCGCGCTGGACGGTTGGCTTCCGTATGGCGCGGCGTCATTCCCGAACGGCGGGGCGCTGGAGGGCTGGGTCCCGTAGGTCTGGGCGCCGGCCTGGTTTCCGTATGGCTGGGCGCCGGCTTCGTTGCCGAACGGGGGCGCGCTCGACGGCTGCGTTCCGAACGGCGGGGCGGAGGTGGGGGTGACCTGGGCGCGGGCGCCGTACGTGCGCGGGCCGGGCTCGGGCGGGATCTGACCGAGGTTGACCGGTGCGGGCACCTCGGGCGCGGGCGGGACCTGGGCGCTGCCGCTCGGAACCTGCGCGCTGCCCGTGGGGACCTGAGCCGAGCCGGTAGGAACTTGCGCGGAGCCGGTCGGGACGTGCGCTGAACCGGTCGGCACCTGCGCGGAGCCCGTGGGGACCTGCGCGGAGCCCGTGGGGACCTGCGCGGAGCCCGTGGGGACCTGGGCTGAGCCGGTCGGGACCTGGGCGCTGCCGGTCGGTACCTGGGCCGATCCGGTGGGAACCTGAGCCGATCCGGTGGGAACCTGCGCGCTGCCGGTGGAGGCGGCGCCGGAGGTGGGCACGCGGGGACTGGTCGGGATGCGCACCGGACCGGACTCACCGAGAGCACCGGCACCCGACGAGGGCGCAGCCGACGGCGGCGCGGGGGCCCAGGGGCTCGCTTCGGCGGCGGGCTCGTCCTGATCCCCGGAGCCCTGACCGGCGGGCATGAAGCCGGGGAAGCTGCCGGCCGGTCCGGGGATGGGGGCGTTCTGGCTGGAACTCTGCCCGTACGTGGCGGGCTGGCCATACGTCGCCGGAACGCTCGCCGACCCGTAGGTGGTGGGCACGCTGGCCGATCCGCGCGGCACGCTGGCCGACCCGCTCGCACCCGACCCACCGGGCGGCGCCGACGTGGGCTGAGCGGGACCGCCGGAGCTGGGCCAGACCGGCGGCGTCGCACCCGGGAACGGTCCGGCGGCATCGGCGGCACCCGCCTGCTGCGGCACGGACGCCGATCCGGTGGGCGATCCAGGAACCGAGGCAGACCCGGCCGCCCCGCCGAACGCGGGCGGGCCGGACACCGACGCCGACCCGGTGGGCGCGCCGGAAACGGAGGCGGACCCGGTCGGCGCGCCGTAAGAGGGCTGACCCGACGTGGGGCCGTATGCGGGCGGCGGAACAGAGGCCGAGCCAGGACCGTACTCGGATGGCGGACCGGATACAGAACCGGACGCGGCACCGTATGCAGGCGGCCCTGAGGCAGGTGAACCGTAGGCGGGCGGCGCCGAGGCGGGTCCTCCCGTGGGCGAGCCGTAAGCGGGCGGGCCTGAGGCGGGTCCGCCAGTAGGTGAGCCGTAGGCGGGCGGCGGTGGGACGGACGCGGAGCCTGCTGCCGGCGCGCCGGGGCCGTAGGTGGCCGGGGCGGGGGAGCTCGACGCGGAGCCGTAGGTGGCGGGGCCGGGGCCGTACTCGGACGGGGGGCCGGAGACGGAGCCAGCAGCGGCGCCGTAAGCGGGGGGCGGTGGGACGGAGGCGGTGCCGTAGGTCTGCGGGGCCGGGTTGCCGTAGTTGGGTGGGGCCGTGGGGCCCGACGGCGGGAAGGGGCCGGGGCGGTCGGCGTCTTCCGGGGAGGGGGCCGGCGGAGGGGAGGACGGCACGGGGACCGAGGCCTTGGCGCGGACGGCCGGGGGGCGGCCGGGCGGTGGGGGCGTGCTCGACGCAGCCTCGTCCGGCTGCTCGGACGGGTGCTGATCGGACGTCATGCGTGCCTCCTGTTGGTCAGACCCCGACCGTAGTCGAACGGGGTGTGACATCCCAGTGCCAGGTACCGAGGTTCGTCGGTTCGGATGTCAGCAAACCAGTAGTGGGCAACGAACGCGCAACCGCCCCGGTCCGGGGAGGGTCGGACCGGGGCGGTTCGGGCGGTGCGGGGTGGTGTCCTGGCTAACTGCGGTTGATCATGGCGTAGAGCTCATCGCGGAGGGCGGCGGAGGGGTTCTTGGCGATGGCGCGCTCGATGGCGTCCATGCGGCGGGCGGCGTTGCGGCGGGCCTTGATGCGCTCGAACAGGGTGCTCACGGCGGGCTCCTTGGGGAGTGTGTAAGGGATGTACTTGGTTCACATCCATTACACGCCCAAAGCGAGATCCAGAGCCAGCGAATACTAGGTGACGCGGCCCACGCGCCGATGATTCGTAGGCTTGCATCCTGCGTAAACGCCCTGTTCGTCGGCCATGTGACAGTGGGAGGGCTCCCGCGCGGGAGCCACCGCGCGCGGATTGGCCTGCACAAAGCAGCGGCCCCGGCGCCGGAGCGCGGGGGCCGCTGTGCGAAGCAAAACGCAGGTCAGCTCCAGGCGAGCAGGGCGCCCTCGGGGTCCTCCAGGAACGCGCCGATGTCGCGCAGGAACTTCGAGCCCAGTTCGCCGTCGATGATGCGGTGATCGAACGACAGGCCCAGCGTGGTCACGTGCCGGATCTTGATCTTGCCCTTGTGAACCCAGGGCTGCTCGCGTACCGCGCCGAAGCACAGGATCGCCGATTCGCCCGGCGGCAGGATCGGGGTGCCGGTGTCGACGCCGAAGACGCCGACGCTCGTGATCGTGAAGGTGCCGCCGGTCATGTCGGACGGCGGGGTCTTGCCCTCGCGGGCGGTGCCGACCAGGGCGGTCATCGCGTCCGCGAGCTCGCGGGTGGTCAGGTCCTGGGCGTCCTTGATGTTCGGCACGATCAGGCCGCGCTGGGTGGCGGCCGCGATCCCCAGGTTGACGTAGTGCTTGACCACGATCGCGTCGCCGGCCCAGGTCGAGTTGACCATCGGGTACCGGCGCAGCGCCAGCAGGCACGCCTTCGCCACGATCAGCAGCGGCGAGATCCGCGCGTCCTTCCAGTCGCGGTGCGCCTTGAGCCGCTCGATCGCCTTCATCGAGCGGGTCATGTCGACCGTCAGGAACTCGGTCACGTGCGGGGCCGTGAACGCGCTGGCCACCATGTTCTCGGCGGTCAGCTTGCGCACGCCCTTGACCGGGATGCGCTCCTCGCGCTCGCCCGGGGCCCGGGCCGGGGCGGCGGCCGCGGCGGCCGACGGTGCCCCGGCGCCGGCCTGGGCGCTCAGCACGTCGTCGCGGCTGATCGAGCCCGAGGGGCCGGTGCCGGTGATCGTGGTCAGGTCGACGCCGAGGTCCCGGGCCAGCTTGCGGACCGGGGGCTTGGCGAGCACCGAACCGCTGCGGGCCGGAGCCGGGGTCAGCGCCGCCGGTACCGCGGGCGCGGGCTCGGCCACCGGTGCCGGCGGGGCGGGTTCCGGCGTGGTCGATGCAGGCACATCCGGTACAACTGCGGCGTTTGAAGAAACCCGGGGACGGCGCTTGGCGGCGGTCGTGCGAGGGCCGTAGCCCACGAGGACCGCGGTGCGGCCGCCGGGCGCGGGACCGCCGATCAGGCCGGGCTCCACCGGGCCCTCGCCCGCCACTTCGACCGCGGCCAGCGACGCGGCCGAGGGCTGGGGCAGGTCGGCGGGCAGGTCGCCCGCGCCGGGATCGGTGTCGATGGCGATGATCGGCGAGCCGACCTCGACCATGGTGCCCTCGGGGTGGTGGATCTTGACGACCTTGCCGGCCCACTTCGCCGGGATCTCGACGGCGGCCTTGGCCGTCTCCACCTCGACGATCGGCTGGTTGAGGATGATCGTGTCGCCCTCGGCCACCAGCCACTTGAGGATCTCGCCCTCGGTGAGGCCCTCGCCCAGGTCGGGCAGGTTGAACTCCTTGACCCTGGTCATCTGCGCGCGGCCCCCTAGAACCCGAACGAGCGGTCGACGGCGTCGAGCACCCGGTCGAGGTCCGGAAGGTACTCCTCCTCCAGGCGCGCGGCCGGGTAGGGGGTGTCGAAGCCGGTGACGCGCAGGACCGGGGCCTCGAGGGAGTAGAAGCACTCCTCCGTGATCCGGGCCGAGACCTCCGAGCCGAGGCCCAGGTTGCCGGGCGCCTCGTGGACGACGACGGCGCGGCCGGTGCGGCGCACCGAGTCGTACACCGGCTTCATGTCCAGCGGGGAGAGCGTGCGCAGGTCGATGACCTCGAGCGAGCGCCCGTCCTCCTCGGCCGCGGTGGCGGCGTCCAGCGCGGTGCGCACCATCGGGCCGTAGGCGATCACGGTGACGTCGGTGCCGGCCCGGGCGACGCGCGAGGCGTGCAGCGGCAGGCTGGCCGAGTCGACGTTGACCTCGCCCTTCTCCCAGTAGCGGCGCTTGGGCTCCATGAACACGATCGGGTCGTCGGACTCGATCGACTGCTGCATCATCCAGTACGCGTCGTCGGGGGTCGCGCAGGAGACGACCTTCAGCCCGGCGGTGTGGGCGAAGTAGGCCTCGGGGGACTCCGAGTGGTGCTCGACCGCGCCGATGCCGCCGCCGAACGGGATGCGGATGACGATCGGCAGGCTGAGCCGGCCGCCCGAGCGGTAGTGCATCTTCGCGACCTGCGAGACGATCTGGTCGTACGCGGGGTACACGAAGCCGTCGAACTGGATCTCGCAGACCGGCCGGTAGCCGCGGATGGCCAGGCCCACCGCGGTGCCGATGATGCCGGACTCGGCCAGCGGGGTGTCGATCACCCGGTCCTCGCCGAAGTCCTTCTGCAGCCCGTCGGTGATGCGGAAGACGCCGCCCAGCTTGCCGACGTCCTCGCCCATGATCAGGACCTTGTCGTCGCGCTCCATGGCGCGGCGCAGCCCGGTGTTGAGCGCCTTGCCGATCGAGAGGTTCTCGGTGGCGGCCATCAGTGCCCACTCCCCTCGAAGGACGCGAGGTACTTGGCGAACTGTTCCTTCTGCTGCGCGAGCTCTTCGGAGCCGTGCGGGTACACGTGATCGAACAGCGTCATCGGATCGGGATCCGGCATGGAGAGCACCCGCTCCCGCAGGCTGACCGCGGCCACCCGGGCCTCCTCGTCGACGGCGTCGAAGTAGTCGTCCTTCGCCATCTTCTGCTTGGTCAGGAACCCGCGGAGCCGCTTGATCGGATCCTTGGCCTGCCAGGCCTCGACCTCGCTCGCGATGCGGTAGCGGGTCGGGTCGTCGGAGGTGGTGTGCGCACCCATGCGGTACGTGTACGCCTCGATCAGCGACGGGCCCTGGCCGTGCCGGGCGTCGTCCAGCGCCTTGCGGGTGACCGCATAGCAGGCGAGCACGTCGTTGCCGTCCACCCGCAGGCCGGGGAAGCCGAAGCCGCTGGCCCGGTGGTACAGCGGAACGCGGGTCTGGCGCTCCAGGGGCTCGGAGATCGCGTACTGGTTGTTCTGGCAGAAGAACACCAGCGGCGCGTTGAAGACCGACGCCCAGATGAAGGCCTCGTTGACGTCGCCCTGGCTGGTGGCGCCGTCGCCGAAGTACGCGATGACCGCCTCGCCGTCGTCGGAGCCGACCTTGCCGTCCTTGGTGATGCCCATGGCGTAGCCGGTCGCGTGCAGCGTCTGCGCGCCGATGACGATCGTGTACATGTTGAACTTGCACTCGTTGGGGTCCCAGGCACCCTGGTCGACCCCGCGGAAGAGGCTCAGCGGCATGATCGGGTCGATGCCGCGGGTGTAGAGCACGCCGTGCTCGCGGTAGGTCGGGAACGCCATGTCCTGCGCGCGCAGGGCCCGGCCGGAGCCGACCTGGGCCGCCTCCTGGCCCAGCAGGCTCGCCCAGATGCCCAGCTCGCCCTGGCGCTGCAGCGCGGTGGCCTCGGCGTCGAGCTTCCTGACCACGACGAGGTCGTGGTAGAGCGAGCGGTACTCCTCGTCGGTGAAGTCGACCGTGTAGTCGGGGTGTTCGACTCGGTCGCCCTCGGGGGTGAGCAGCTGCACGAACGCGGGTTCCGGCGCGGCCCGTGTCCCTGACGCCCGGGCCTTGACTTCGCCCTTCGCCATCCGTTTTCTCCCTGTCGTCTCTCGCGTCGGCAGCGGGGGTTGACCCTGCCGCGCGGCGGGGGTGTCTGCCACGCGGCGACCCGGTGGGGTCGGCGCGCCGCGTTGGACATGACGGGCAGTCATGTCCGGGAGCCGACCCCGGGGCTCTGCCTCGCAGGGTATGCGGAGGCTACGGCCCCGTTGCCGGTGTGTGTCCAGCATCGCAGAAGGCGTGTGGATCGACACTATGGAGTCCTGCTAACTCCGTGTCTTTGCCGGGTTGCGTGCAGTTAGTCCGATTGACCCCGCTAGGTTTGGAGTTCTGGTGTCTTCGGACGTGCGACATCACCGGCTGTTCTCGCCCAACCGGCGGCCGTTGCTGATCTCCGCGCTGCTTGTCCTGCTCACGTCGGTGCCGACCATGATCGTCGTGGTCGCCGGCAGCGCCACCCTGGACAGCGCGCCGCAGACCCGGGCCCCCATCGTCGCCGCACCGCAGCCGGGGCCGGGCGTGCTGAGCTCCGGACCGACGTCGGGTCTGCACGCCTCGGGGCCGGCGGCCCGGCACTCGCTCGGCGCCGTGCCGACCGCACCTCAGCCACCATTACGCCCTCATGTCGCGCCGCGGGCGTCCCACGACTCGGGTGGTTCAGGCGGCGGGGGTACTCCGAGCAGGACCCGCCGGCCCGCGGAAGTCTCGCCACCCGGCGTGCTTTCGCCTCCTGCGGAGGAGGGCCCGCCGATCCAGGATCGGGCGTGGCCGGGGTGGGACGACAACATCAAAGAAACGGGTATCCATCAGGGTCGGTCGATCGGACATTTCCGGTCGGCCGATTCGGCGTCGGGGAGGCTACCGTCCGGCTCGCGTGTTCGAGTTGCGCGTCACGACCGCCCATGCCGTGGCGAACGGCTTGCATGGCCACTGCGGGCACCCCGCGGTGCAGCCCTTGGCGTGCCGGCCGGCCAGGGGCTGGTGGCGCTCGACGCGGCGGCGGGCATCGGTGATGGCGTGGTCGTAGATGACGGACATTGATGCTCCTCAGACGCCCTGCACCGCGGGCGCCGTCCAGAGCAGGCGCGCGGCGTAGAGCTGCTGTGCCGTGGCCAGCGCGGCCTCGGCGGAACGGAACACGGCGATCTCGGTCTGCCCGTTGCTCAGGCGCCAGGTCAGCACTGCCTGGTCGGGCAGCTCGTGCCCCCAGGCGACAACCTGCGGATGATCGTCATCGAGTGGATCAGCGACAATGCCGAAGAGCCGTGGCGCGCCTTCGAGCAGCAGCGTATCGTCCTCGAACACCGCTGATCTCCCTCCGGCCGAGGTGCGATCCGACGCGTCCAGAATGCACGTGCAGGTTTCCCGCGGCAATACGGACTTGCGAAGTTGAGTAGAGCAAGGCAATCGCTTACCCAACCCGCGCTTGCGCAGTACCCCGGTAACGGACACACTCGTCTTGAGTAATGGAGGTGAGCGGTGTCCAGCGCCCACAGCCCCACGTTCCCCCGATTCCAGTTGGGCAAGCAACTTCGCGAGTTGCGCGAGAAGGCCCGGCTCACCACGGAGGACGTCGGCCTGCAACTGGACTGCTCGCCGAGCACCATCAGCCGGATGGAAGGCGGCAAGGTCGGAATCCGGCGCAGCACGCTGGAGCGCCTGCTCGAGATTTACGAAGTTACTGATCAAGAACAGATCGACACATTGGTCGTACTCGCGCGGCAGGGCAAGACGCGGGGCTGGTTCGCCCGCTACGGCGATCTGCCGTCGAGCTACTCCCGCTACATCGGGCTCGAGTCCAGCGCGATCGAGATGCGTGACTACGAGGCGCTCGTGGTGCCGGGGATGCTCCAGACCGAGGAGTACACCCGCGCCCTGCTGGCCGCCTCGCCCGGTGAGTCGGAGGACGCCGTCGAGGCGCACGTGAAGGCGCGCCGCGACCGGCAGAACCTGCTCAGCCGCACTGAAGCACCCCTGCAGCTCATAGCGGTCCTCGATGAGAGCGTCATCCGGCGCAGCATCGGCGGGCCTGACGTCATGCGGTCGCAGCTCAAGCACCTGGCCGACATGGGCCGGGCGAGAAACGTGACGGTCCAGATCCTGCCCTTCTCCGGAGGGGCATATGCCGGCATGGCTGGATCGTTCGCGATTCTCAAGTTCCAAGATGCACCAAGCGTCGTGTACGCCGAGGCCATGACCGGCGACATCTACCCGGCCGCCGATGATGTCCAGCGGTACGCCGACGTGTTCGAGAATCTGCGAGCTGCCGCGCTCAGCCCGTTGGAGTCGATCAACATGATCGAGGATTCTGCGAACTGAGTTCGGCCTTGACCCGAAGGAGTGCGCAGATGGCTGCGCTGAACGAGCAGTGGCACAAGCCCACACGAAGCGGTAACAACGGACAGTGCGTCGAAGCGCGGTTCGTCGACGGCGTCGTCGAGGTCCGCAACTCCAACTCCCCCGACGCGGGCTCGGTGCTTTTCACCCGCGCGGAATGGGACACCTTCATCGCCGCGGTCGACCAGGACGGCGAATTCCGCCTTCCGTAACGTGATCTCCCGCCCTTCTGTCGGGGCGGTGGCACCAGGTGCAAGGAAAACAGCGAAGGGACGACCCCCGACCGGGTCGTCCCTTCGTCGTAGCTGCGAGCCATTTTTGATGTTAACGCAAGGGCCCTACCAGGGACATCTCGTGATGTGCGGTCCGCGCGATGCAGCAAAAGTGGCGAATCGGGCCGGGTAGCAATCCTGCGATGTGGGTGTCGCGATCCGGCCCGGGTGCTTTCCCGGACCGGGTAGCAATCCTGCGATGTGGGTGTCGCGATCCGGCCCGGCGGAGTAACTATGAGTTATGAGCACTCAGGTGTCGTCGGCGACGCAGGTGTCCGCGCTCACGATCCGGTCGTACCGTCCGACCGACCATCGCGAGTGCCGCCAGCTCTGGGCCGAGATGACCGCGGCTGACGCGGGTCTCTACGGGGCCACGTCCGACGACGACTCCGGGGCGGCCTTCGAGGAGTACCTCACCCGGCTGGATCTTTCCGGGATGTGGGTGGCCTCTGATGTCGGCGGCGGGGTCGTCGGGATGGTGGGTCTCCTGCTGGACGGGCGCGGGGGTGAGGTCGAGCCGCTGGTGGTCTCGTCGTCCCGGCGGGGCGAGGGGATCGGGCGGACGCTTCTCTCCCACGTGGCTGATCAGGGGCGGCGGCGGGGGCTCGGGCGGTTGAGCATCTCGCCTTCGGCTCGGAATCTTGATGCGATTCGGTGCTTGCATGCGGCCGGGTATGACGCGCTGGCTCGGCTGACGTTGTCGATCGATCTGCAGTCTTCCCGGGAGTCGGTGTTCCGGGACGGGGTCGATTTGTATGACCTTCGGTTTCGTTACTGACGCTCTCTGTATATAGATATGTCGGGCGCTGCGCGCCACGACATATCTCCTATATCATCATTTTTTGGGGTTCGTCCGTTTTGGGCGACTATGCCGATGTGGTTGCCCGGTTTTCGTAACGTTCGCAAGGCCTGTGGACAGCGGCGGGGTGGTTATCCACAGGCGAAAACTCGGTCTTCCGGGGCGGGGCGGGCGGGACGAGGCTCGTGGGCATGGCTTCCCGAATGCGCCTGCGCGGACCCGTCGAACTCCTCTCGGCCATGCCCTACCTGCTGGGCTTCCACCCCACCGACAGCCTGGTCGCGCTCGGCCTGCGCGGCAGCGGGCTGCACCTGCAGCTGCGCGGCGACCTGCCCCACGACCACGACGCCGCGGTGGTGCTGGCAGACCACTACGGCCGGCTGTTCCGCCGCAACGGCATAGACGGCGCCCTGCTGGTGGGCTACGGACCGCCGGCGCGAGCGGAGCCCTTCCTCGAGGCCGTACAGGCGGCGATGACGGCCCGGGGCATCACCATCCTGGACGTGCTGCGAACGCACGAGGGCCGCTTCTGGTCGCTGCTGTGCATGATCCCGGGCTGCTGTCCGGCGGAGGGCCGCCCGTTCGACCCGTCCACCACGGTCATCGCGGCCGAGGCGACCCTCGCGGGGATGGTCGCCCTGCCCTCGCGAGGGGCGGTGGCGGCCTCGTTCGCCGGCCCGGTCGGCCCGGCCCTGGTGGCCATGGAGGAGGCGGGCAACCGATCCAACCTGCGCATGATCAGGCTCGTTACAGGCCAGGACCCGTCTCGTGTACGCGCAGCCGCCGTCGCCGCCGGCCGCGCCGCCCTCGAAGCGGCGCTCACCACCTACGGCGCGGGCGGACGCCTGACCGACGACGAGATCGCGTGGCTACAGGTGCTCCTGCTGATCGTGGACTTCCGAGACCGCGCGTGGGAGCGATTGGACCGCGACACACGCAACGGCTCGACGACGGAGGGCCACCTGCGGCTGTGGACCGACATGGTGCGCCGCTGCGAGCCGGCGGCCTGCGCGCCTTCGGCGGTGCTGCTGTCCTACCTGTCCTGGCGGCTCGGGAACGGGTTGCACGCGACGCTGGCCTTGGACCGCGCGTTAGACGCCGACCCGGGGTACTCGGCGGCCGGCCTGATGGCCGAAATCCTGGGGCGGGGGTTGTCGCCGGAGCAGGTACCGCCGATCGGACGGTCCCGCCGAAGGCGCCGCAAGCCCCGCCGGGTTTCGGCGCGGGCCTTGACCTTCGCCCACACCGGCACGCCCCCGACTGCCGCTACAGGTGACGGCGCGACCTCGGCCGATGGCGCGAACGGCTCGAACGCCGGCCCGGCGGGCGGCATCGGCGGTTCGAGCCTCGGCGCGGCGCGCGGTGTCGGCGGTTCGAGCCTCGGCGCGGCGGGCGGTGTCGGCGGTTCGAGCGTTGGGGCGGCGGGCGGTGTCGGCGGTCCGAGCGTTGGGGCGGCGGGCGGTGTCGGCGGTCCGAGCGTTGGGGCGGCGCGCGGTGTCGGCGGTCCGAGCGTTGGGGCGGCGGGCGGTGTCGGCGGTCCGAGCGTTGGGGCGGCGCGCGGTGTCGGCGGTCCGAGCCTCGGCGCGGGACCTTCGGGCGGCTCGAGCGTCGGTCCGGGCGGTCCGAACGTCGGCACGGGACCTTCGGGCGGTGCTGGCGGTGCGGGCAGCGGTGCTGGCGGTGCGGGCAGCGGAGCGGGCGGTGCGGGTGTCGGCGCAGGAGCCTCGGGCGGTGCGAGCGTCGGTTCGAGTGTTGGGCGTGGGGCGGGGCCTCGCTCCCGAATGCGGCCCCGATCGCGAGCAGGCGTCTGTTCCATGGCGGACGGCGCGGAGTCGTTGGCCGACGGTGTCGAGGGGCAACCGACGTGAGCTGACGAGGTGAGCGCTCCAGACGCGGGCGACGGGCTGGTCGAGGGGCGGCGGGCGCGGGCTGACGAGGTGAGCGCTTCAGAGGCGGCGCGACGGACTGATCGAAGGGCAACCGACGTGGGCTGACGAGGTGAGCGCTCCAGAGGCGGGGCGACGGGCTGATCGAGGGGTGGCGGGGCGTGGGCTGACGAGGCGTGGTCGGCCCACGTCACCCGGCGTGCGATGAAGGAACGGCGGCTCGAGCTGACGAGGGGGAGGGCCTTCGGCATCGGCTGATGAGGTGCGGCGGTGAGCTCGGCGGGCGGCCAGCGCGTGGACTGACCAGGTGCCGTGGCGGGTGACGCCGGCGGGGCGGAGGTTGGTTCACGTGAAACGGTCGGGCTCGTTGAGGACGGCAGGCGCGGGCCGATGCCGCGCGGCGGAGTGCTCGGCGGGCAGCGCCGACGTGGGACCTTGCGCGGCGTGGGACCTTGCGCGGCGTGGGACCTTGCGCGGCGTGGGACCTTGCGCGGCGTGGGACCTTGCGCGGCGTGGGACCTTGCGCGCGTTGGGCTTGCATGGGCGTGGGACCTTGCGCGGCGGGGGGCTTGCGAGGGCGTGGCCTGACTAGGCGTCGGCTCGCGGGGTGTGGCCTGACGCGGTGTGGCTTGCGCGGTGGGGCCGGTCGGACGGAGGGCTGGGGGGGGGTGGGTTGGTGCGGCTAGTGGTGTGCGGGAAGGGGTGGGACGCCGGTCAGGCGGTGGGCGGCGGCGTAGACGTTGAAGGTTGGGCCGCGTAGGAAGCCGATCAAGGTCAGGCCGGCCTCGGTGGCCAGGTCCACGGCGAGGGTGCTGGGGGCGGACACCGCGGCGAGCAGGGGGATGCCGGCCATCCAGGCCTTTTGGCAGAGTTCGAAGCTGGCTCGGCCGCTGACCATCAGGAGGTGGTTGGAGAGGGGGAGGCGTTCCTGGCGTACGGCCCAGCCGATGACCTTGTCGACCGCGTTGTGGCGGCCGATGTCCTCGCGTAGGCAGACCAGGTCGCCGTCCGGGGTGAACAGGCCGGCGGCGTGTAGGCCGCCTGTTGTTTCGAAGGCTCGTTGGCGTTTGCGTAGGGCGTCCGGCAAGGCGGACACGACCTCCGGTGTGACGGTCAGGGGGTCGGCGGCGACGTTGAAGGGTGAGCGGGTGCGGACTGCGTCGATGCTGGCTTTGCCGCATACGCCGCAGGAGGACGTGGTGTAGAAGTTGCGGGCGGCCGCCTGCGTGAGCGGGACGGGTACGTCGGGGCTCAGGCGGATGTCCACCACGTTGTACGTGTTCGGCTCCTCGTCGCCGGCGCACAACTTGGCGGTCACCACGTCCGAAGCCTTCCGGATGACGCCCTCGGTCAGCAGGAAACCGATGGCCAGGTCCAGGTCGTCGCCGGGGGTGCGCATGGTTACCGCCAGCGGGGAACCGTCTACGCGGATCTCCAGGGGTTCCTCGGCCGCGAGGGTGTCCGGGGCCAGGCGGGCCTCGACCTGGACGGAAGTCGCGACGGCCGAGGTGGGCTCAGGGGCGGGCAAGTGGACGCGGACTATGGTGCGGCGTTGCGTTACGCGGCCCATGTGGGCGGCCCCCTTGGCTGAGCGGCGGTGGCGTTTCGGGGTTCTCGTCCGACGGTAAGTTCTCGTTGTGCTTGAGGGGAACGTACCGCTGGCTGCGGTGATTTTGGCCGGTGGCCGGGCGGCCCGGCTCGGGGGGCGGGACAAGCCGATGGTCGCCGTCGGTGGGGTGCCCATGCTGGTGCGGGTCGTGAACGCCGTGCGTGAAGTGGGGGCCTCGCCCGTCGTTGTGGTCGGGCCCGATCGTGAAGGGCTGCCGCCCGGGATCACGGTTGTACGAGAAGAGCCAGCCGGGGGAGGGCCCGTGGCGGCGGCCGCCGTCGGAGTGGCCGCGGTGGCGGAAAACGAGAAGGTCGCGCTGCTGGCGTCTGATTTGCCGCTTTTGTCGGCAGAGGCGATTCGCGTACTCCTGCGTGGGCTCGGGGCGAAAGACGGGGCACTGTTTGTCGATGGGGAAGGGCGGCGGCAACTGCTCTGCGGGGTCTGGCGAGTCCGGGCGCTGCGGCGGGCCATCCAGCAGTTCGGGGAGCCCGGCGGCGGGTCGCTGCGGCGGCTGCTGCAGCACCTCGAGGTCAATGAGGTGCGGTGGGAGGGGGAGCGGGCGCCGTACGTGGACTGCGATACCGAAGAGGACCTGGGCAAGGCGAGAAGGGCAGTGCAGTGAGCGAGAACGTGCTCGGGGAGTGGCTGGCGCAAGCGGCAGAGGCGTTGGGGGTCGACGCGCCCGACGACGGGGTGCGGGACGCCGTGCTCGATCTTGCTAGAGACGTGGCGCACAACGTGGCGAGACCCGGGGCGCCGCTCACGGCGTTTCTGCTCGGGGTGGCGGTTGGGCAGGGGGCGGATGTGCAGGCCACCAGTGCCGAGTTGAGTCGGCTGGCCACCCGCGCCGAGTGAGCGATCGACTCTGGATAGGGTGAGGGCGCGGGAGAGGGAGGCGATCATGGCTGGTGAGTCCGGCAATGCGCTGTTCGACGACGAGGACCCGGCGGGTGGCAACCTCAAGGAGAAGGTGGCCGAGGCCTGGCGGGAGTTTGCGCGGCAACTGGTGGACGGGCTGCGCGGGCTCGAACCGGGAACCACGCTCGACGTGACGCTCGATCCAACGGCCTCCGGGACCGGGGACGCGGTGTACTCGGTGCAGGTCACCGGGGAAGAGGACGATCAGCTTGCGGCCACGGCCGTCAGCAATGCCGATCTGCCTCCGGCGTACCGGCTCGACCGTACCGTCATCGCGGAAATCGTGGCATTGGGCTGGTCGCCGCCCGGAGTTGTGCCGGGGTCGGGCGAGTCGTTCGGGCTGCGGGTCGGCAAGGGCGAGGCGCAGCAGCTGAGCCGGCTGATCACGCGCACGCTGCGGGACAGCTATGGGGCGCCGCATCCCGCGTTTTTGACGTACTTGGCGCATGACGCCGAGGGGCGGGTCGCGCCGGTGCCGGCGCTCGGGGTGGCGCGGTCGATCGCCTCGATCGCGGACGCGGACGGCGACGGGGTCGTCGACGTGGTGCGGGCCGGTGCGGGGAGCCTCGCCGAGCTGGCCGACCAGACCGAGGACCTGCCGCTGTACGACAAGGTGACGACCGTCGTCGCGAAGCTCATGAAGACCACGCCCGAGGAGTTGCCGATCGATCCCGACGGGGACATCGGCATCCGGTCGGGGTCGGCGATGGTGTTCGTGCGGGTGCGCGACAACCCGCCGCTGGTCGACGTGTTCTCGCCGATCCTCACCGAGGTGGAGCCGACCGAGCGGCTCTACGTGAAGCTCTCGGAGCTGACCAACCGGATGCCGATCGGCCGCCTGTACTGCACGAACGACACCGTGTGGGCCAGCGTTCCGGTCTTCGGGCGCGACTTCCAGGCCACCCACCTCATGCTCGCCGTGCAGGTGATGACCGGGCTCGCGGACGAGCTGGACGACCGCCTGCACGGCGAGTTCGGCGGCAAGCGCTTCTTCGGCGAGGGCGACAAGCCGAAGCAGACGCAGGCGATCGCCGGCGAGAGCGAACGAACCGGGATGTATCTGTAAGCGAAGCTAGTCGAGCTGGATCCACGCCTGCTGGGCGAGCGTCGCGAGATCGTTCGCCTGCAGGCCGTGGTTGGAGACGGTCCACAGCGTGCCGCCGATCACCAGCGACCTGGTGATGTAGCTGTACTGCCCCGGGTGCACGATCGAGCCCGCCTTCGTGACCTGGTTGTCGTGGACCGTCAGCACCAGGGCGGCCGGCTGCTGACCGTTCATTGGCAGTACCAAGGAACCCGTCGCGGGCCAGAAGAGGAAGGCGTGCGGGTCGAATTCGGCCTCCGAGCCGGTGCCGGGGACCTGGAACTGGGCCAGCCGGGCCGGTTCGGCGAGATTGTGCACGTCGAACAGGGAGACCTGCAGGCCCTGCACCCGCCCCTGCTGGCTGGCCTCCTGGCCGACGCCGAGCAGCCGGCCGTCGCCTGCGGGGTGCAGGTAGGCCGAGTAGCCGGTGATCTTGAGTTCGCCCAGGACGCGGGGGGCGGCGGGGTTGCTCAGGTCGAGCGTGTAGAGCGGGTCGGTCTGCTTGAAGGTGACGACGTACCCCGTGGTGCCGATGAAGCGCACCGAGTAGATCCGCTCGCCCTTGCCCAGGCCGCCGACCTTGCCGGCCTCGGCGAGCGCGCCGCCGCGCTGTTCGAGCACGTACACGGTCGAGGCGTCGTTCGCGGTCGTCGCGACCCGCAGGCGGCCGTCCCACTCGGACAGCGCGTACTGGTTGATCAGCCAGCCCGGGACCTCGCCGGCCGCCACGTACCTGGGCTTGGCGGTACCCGCGATCGTGAACTTGAACAGCTGGGTCTTCGGGTCCGGCGCCGGGCCGGCCCGCTTGACCATCACGCCGGGGGACGTGCGCCAGCGCTGGTCGTTCGCGACGTACAGGCTGGGGCCGTTGGCGTAGACGGTGCCGCCGTCGGCCGCGACCGTGACGGGGTCGCCGGAGCCGAGGCCGGCCGCGCCGAGGTCGAAGCTGGTCACGGTGAGCAGCGAGGTTCCCGAATACGTCTCCGGCAGCTGTACCGCACCGCAGCCGACCTGCCCGTCGGTCTTCCTGCCCGCGGCGTCGGTCGAGCTGTACCGCGGCAGCCAGGCCTCGACGGGCGCGGCCGCGATCACGGCCCGGTTGGCCGCCACCCGCTCGTCGTCGCTCTTGGTCTGCCGGCCCTTGACCGAGTCCGGGAACTCGATGCGCGGCGCGGAGCGGATCACGACCCGGGCCATGGTGCCGACCTGGCGGGCGTCGACGAAGGCGCCGTCGATGCGGTACGAGCCGAGGATCTTGGGAGCTCCGGCGAGGTCGACGAGGGTCAGCAGCACCCCGCCGCCGGCCCGCGGGTCGGAGTAGTCGTAGCCGATCACCAGCGCGCGGTCGCCTGACAGCAGCAGCTGGCTGGCGCCGACGGCCCCCTTGTCGGCCGCACTGGCGTCGCCGAGCGCGAGGGTGCCGCTGATCTTGCGGGTGGCGGCGTCGATCACGACCAGGCTGCCGACGGTGAGGGTGACGATCCGCTTGCCGTCGGTCTTGACGAAGTCGGGCTCGTCGACGCCGGCCTCGTGCGTGTTGGTGCCCGAAAAGTCCTTTTCGGCGCCGGACCCGGCGGCGGGCACCGCGGACTTCGCATCCGGGACGGCCCCGTTGAGCGTCGTCCGCATGCCGCCGGGAAGGTTGCCGAACCCCCACGGGCCGACGGCCTCGGCGGCCGCCGTGCGCAGGCCCTTGAGCAACTCCCCACAGTCGTCGTACGCGACGAGCTTCAGAGAAGGTGCAGCCGACGAAGACGACACACCCGATAAATCGGACTCGACGGTACATCCAGTAAGAGCCAGGCAAATAGCGCTCAGCACAAGAGCGGCGCGTCTCATGGCTCTACGACGGCGCCGGCCCGCCCACGGTTCCCGGGTCCGCCGCGATTCGTGGCGCGAGCGTCTCCACCAGCCGCGACAGCACGATCATGCTCCGCGTCGAGGTCACGAACGGCTCGGCCCGCAGCTTCTCCAGCGCCTCCTCGAGCCCGGCCATGTCCATGGCGCGCAGGTGGACGAGCGCGTCCGCCTCACCCGAGATGGTGTACGCCCCGACGACCGCCGGATGCCGCTGCGCCGCCGCCTTGAGCTGGGCCGGCGAGGTGCGCCCGGTGCAGAAGAGCTCGACGAACGCCTCGGTGGTCCAGCCGACCGCGCCCGGGTCGATCATGGCCGTATAGCCGCGGATCACTCCGCTGGATCGGAGCCGGTCGACGCGCCG
Organism: Dactylosporangium sp. CS-033363; assembly: GCF_050942475.1. Lineage (NCBI taxonomy): Bacteria > Bacillati > Actinomycetota > Actinomycetes > Micromonosporales > Micromonosporaceae > Dactylosporangium > Dactylosporangium sp. CS-033363. Next base: position 146,554 of record NZ_CP192032.1, read on the forward strand.
TTTGACGGCCGGGGCGGACAGTGCCACCCGGTCGCCGATGTCGGCATACGATGAGCGGGCGTCCTCCTGCAGCAGCGCAATGATTCGCTGGTCGATCGGGTCGAGACGCAATGAATCCCCTCTCGAAAGCAACTTTTCTCGCTACTTTGTGAAACACGGCGACTCTACCGTTTGATCTCGTGACGCGGTCGTATCTCATGTCGCCACCCGAGCACTTCGTGGTGGAATACGCGATCAATCCCTGGATGGACACCACCGCCCCGGTCGACACCGAGCTGGCCGTGAAGCAGTGGGAGGGCCTGCGCGAGGCGCTGGTCCGCCTGGGCCACGAGGTGCACGTCCTGGCGCCGGAGATCGGCCTGCCGGACATGGTCTACGCGGCCAACGGCGCGTTCTCGGTCGACGGCGTCGTCTACGGCGCGAAGTTCAAGTACCCGCAGCGCAGCGCCGAGGCGGACGCGCACCGGCGGTTCTACGACACGCTCGGCTGGCGGTACGTGATGCCGTCGGAGACCAACGAGGGCGAGGGTGACTTCACCTATCTGCCCGCGGCGCACGGCGGCCTGGTGCTCGCCGGGCACGGCTTCCGGACCGAGGTCGCCGCGCACGCGGAGGCCCAGGAGGCGCTCGGCCGGCCGGTGGTCTCGCTGCGCCTGGTCGATCCGCGCATGTACCACCTCGACGTGGCGCTGCAGCCGCTCGACGACGCCAACGTCGTGTACTACCCGGGGGCCTTCTCCGAGTCGTCGCGGCGGGTGCTCGCCCAGCTCTTCCCGGACGCGGTGGTGGCTACCGAGGAGGACGCGCTCGCGTTCGGCCTCAACCTCGTCTCCGACGGGCGCAATGTGGTGCTCAACAGCGAGGCCACCGGGCTGGCGGCACGGCTGCGCGAGGCCGGGTACGTCCCCGTCCCGGTCGAGCTGAGCGAGCTCAAGAAGGGCGGCGGCAGCGTGAAGTGCTGCATCGCCGAACTGCGGGCCTGAAGCCCGGCTTCACAACACCGTAAAACCGGGCTCCAGCATCAGGACGCGCCGGGCGCGGGTGCGTTGGTCATCAGGCCCGGCGGCGTCATCGGCGTGTCGGGTGAGGGCTGTTCGCTGGTCGTGTCGGCCCCGCGCACGACGACCCACTTCGCGGTCCACGTGGTCGCGGTGGCCGAGCCGGCCGTGCCCGCGACGGTCACCTGCATGCCCGGCTGAATGCCGTTGGTCTGCAGCGTGTGCCGCTTGTCGTACACCTTCAGGTCGGCCGGCAGCTGCCAGGAGCGCGTGAAGCCGTCCGACGAGCGGACCGTCGCCGTCGTCCGGGTCACCGTCGTCGCCTCGCCGTTCTGCAGCGCGACGCGGACCGGGCCGTCCTTCGTCTCCACGGTCCCCTCGCCGTGCAGCACGTTCTTGAGCATGTCGTGGTGCTGCCCGTGCCGGGGCGGGCCGGCTGAGCCGGGCGCGCTGGGCTCGGGCGTGGGCTGCGCCGTCGCGGTCGCGGGGGGCAGGGTGCCGATCACGGTCAGCACCGCCGCGCTGCAGAGCAGGCCTATCCGCGAGCGTTTCATCGGGGTACCTCCTCGGAGTCTGGCCGAGTAGGTTGGCTACCTCGGATCCCGCGCCGCAAACCTGACATATGGGGTGCCGAGTGTGCGGAACCCGTCGCCGGGGCGCTCGTGGCCGTCCGTCGAGTGGCCGAGGGCGTCGGCCGGGTCCTGGCACATGAGCACGTGCGAGGCCTGCGCCCCCAGCGCCGCGATGGGCCAGAACAGCAGGTGGACGAGCAGCCCCAGGATCTTGATGGCGATCACGTCGCCGACGCGGTGGCCGGTGTACTCGTGGCGGTACCAGCTGAGCACGAGCTGCCGGTAGCGCAGCCGGGCGACGTCGGCGCCGTCACGGTCGACGACGGGACCGTGCTCGTAGCCGACGCCGCGCACGATCACCGTGATGGCCCGCAGATTGAGCAGCCGGCGCACCGGCACCGACAGGACGGTGACCACGCCGCCGAGCCACCAGCCGGGCTGGTCCAGCCGGGTCAGCAGCAGGAACAGGACGATGTGCAGGACCGCGAGCGGCACCCCGACCCAGCGCAGCGCGACGCCCTGCGTGAAGATCCCGACCGGATCGGTGCCGACCCGCCGCAGCCGCTGCCAGAAGAGCACCTGGACCAGCAGGATGCCGAGCGACGCGCCGGCGCCGCTGAGCCCGAGGACCACCCACCAGGTGTGCATAGACCGCCATCATGACACGGACCGCAACGGGAAGGTGACCGTGAATTTCGCGCCGCCCTCGGGCGCGTGCCCGGCGTCGATGTGCGCACCGAGCCGGTGCGAGAGCTTGGCGGCCAGGGCCAGCCCGAGCCCGCTGCCGACCTTGCGCACGCCCTGATAGCGCCGCGACAGGGCGCCCCGCTCGAACGCCACCGCAAGGTCCTCGTCCGTGAAGCCCGGGCCGCCGTCCCGCACCTCGATTCGGGCCGCCGACGGTCCCGTGTGCAAAGCCAAAACCAGAGGAGCCTGCTCCGGTACCACCCGAAGGGCGTTTTCCAGCAGCCCGTCCAGGATCTGCCGGATCCGCCCGGGGTCCGTGATCACCGGCACCGCGAACGGCGGCAGCTCGGTGCGCAGGACCAGCCCGGCCGCGGCGACCCGCCCGCCCCACGCCTCGGCGGTCGTGGCGAGCAGCTGCGTGAGGTCCACCTCGACGACCTCGATCGGCAGGTCGGCCGCCTCCAGCCGGGCCAGCACGAGCAGGTCGGCGATCAGCCGGTCGAGCCGCTCGGCCTCGTCGAGCACGGTCTGCCCGGCCCGCTGGGCGCCCTCCGCGCCGACCACCCCGTCGGCCAGCGCCTCGGCGTACCCGCGGATCGTGGTCAGCGGCGTGCGCAGCTCGTGCGAGACGGACAGCAGGAACTCCCGCTCCCGCCCCTCGCTGGTGGCCAGCGCGGCGGTCAGCCCGTTCACGGCGTGCGCGAGCTCGGCGACCTCGGTCGGCCCGTCGGGCGCGATCCGCACCGTGCGGTCCCCGGCGCTCAGCCGCTTCGCCGCCGTCGCCACGGTGCGGATCGGCCGCGAGATCCGCCGCGCGAGCAGCGGCCCGGCGATGAGCCCGGCCGCGAGCCCGGCCAGCAGCGCGATCCAGAGCTGCCCGGCGAAGCGCGCCAGGGCCCCGCCCGGCGGCTGCTCGGCCAGCACGACCCCGTTGCCGTCCTTGCCGATCGCCCGCCCGGCCACGAGCCGGATCGTCCCGCCGACGACCGCCCGCCGCACGTCGACGTTCTGGCCGGCCGCGATCAGCTTGACCACGCCGGGCGGCAGGCCCTCGCGGTCGGGCTTTCCGGCGCGGATGAGGTACACGTCGATGCCCTGATCGGCCAGCCGCTTGGCCACGGTCGCCTCGTCGGCGGGGTTGCGCGGGGTGTTGGTGAAGCGGGGGCGCATCAGCTCGGCGGTGAGCTTGGTGTCGTCCGCGAGCCGCTCGCGGGCGGCCTTGTTGGCCTGGGTGGCGGTCAGCGGAATGCCGACGGCCGCGGTGACGAGCACCGACATCACCGCCACGACGCAGGTGACGAGCGCGGTGCGGGCGGCCAGGCTCTTAAGCATCGGCGGTGTACCCGACGCCGCGGACGGTCCGGATCACGGAGGCCGCCTCGCCGAGCTTGCCGCGGACCTGGGCGACGTGGACGTCGACGGTACGGGTGCCGCTGTGCGCGGCGTACCCCCAGACCGACCCCAGCAGCTCCTCGCGCGTGAACACCCGCCCCGGCCGCCCCATCAGGTGCGCCAGCAGGGAGAACTCGGTGGACGTGAGCGTCACGGGGGCGCCGTCGACGCGGCACTCCCGGCGCGCGGGGTCGATGCTGATCGGCCCGACGGTGCGCACCTGCTCGACGTCCGGCGGCCCCTGCGTGCGGCGCAGCACGGCCTTCACGCGCGAGACCAGTTCCCGCGGGCTGAACGGCTTGGTGATGTAGTCGTCCCCGCCGAGCTCGAGCCCGAGGATGCGATCGACCTCGTCGTCGCGGGCGGTCAGGAACAGCACCGGGGTCCAGTCCCCGGCCTCGCGCAGCCGCCGGCAGACCTCGGTCCCGTCCATGCCGGGCAGCGCGATGTCGAGCACGCAGGCCACCGGCCGGAGCTTCCGCGCGGCCGCGAGCCCGCCGGGCCCGTCGTGCTCGACGTGCACCCCGAAGCCCTCGCGGGCGAGGTACATCCGCAGCAGGTCGGCGATCGGCTTCTCGTCCTCGACGACGACCACGAGGCCCTTGCCCTGATCCACCGCCCCATTCTGCCGGTTCGGGGGCTCCGCCACTGTTCGAGAGATGTTTGGGACCGCCCGATCGCGGCTATGAGTCAGAGCGATCGGCCCACTTGAAGCGGCAGCCAGCGCCCGCTTTGAGTCGGGCCGATCCACTGCCGTTCATCGATGCACTAGGCGAGCCGGAGCTCCGCGCGCGGCTTGGCCGTCGCGGCCGCCGGGGCCTTGGCGGTGGCCGCGCGGGCGGGCTCGATGACGCCCCACGGCGTGCGGAACGCCTGCTTCAGGGCCTCGTCCAGTCGCCACATCTCGGCCTTCGAGCCGAGGCGGATCCAGAAGTTCTCGCGTACCCCGTCGATGGCCGTCACGCCGAGCTGGATGCCGGCCCGGGCGGGCTCCGGGGTCCAGGCGACGTCGGCCAGCTGGTGCAGGTCGGCGTTGAGGTGCAGGGAGACGCGGCGCAGCACCGCGGACTCGCTCGTCACCACGAGGCGGTTGCGGGTCAGCATCAGCACGTTGCGACGGCTGCGATCGGTGGTGCAGCGCGCGATCACGGCGACCGCGTCGCGGTCCCCGGCGCAGTGGCGCAGCACCTGGACGTGGCGCGCGACGGTGGCGCCCGGCAGCTTGGCCAGCGCGGTGGCCGGCAGGAACGTCCGAGAGAAGGTGTCCAGCGCTTCCATACCGTGCGCAACGACCGGCCACCGGCACCGACACGCGAAATGAGCGCCGATCTCGCGGTCGCGGCGTCCGGACACTCCCACGATGTCCGGAACGACCGTTTGTGACCGCGAGACCGGCGCACAGCGGGTGCGACGCCGACGCACCCTTGAATTGAAGTCAGGCGGGTCGACCCGCTCGGCCGAAAGCCGGGCGCAGTGACTCGGCGACAAGGGGTCGTCGAGTCCGGCGATCGGCCGAGCGGGTGGTCAGAGGGTCAGGACGCGGCCGGGGCCGGCTTCAGCGGCGCGCAGGCCTGCACGGCCGCCGCGACCTTCGGGTCCGAGGTGTCGAGCTGGTCGACCGAGCCGGTGACGGTCACGTTGTGCTCGGACAGGCAGTTGCGGTACGCCGCGTCCCGTCCGTTGCCACCGTTCCCGCCGCCGCGGTTGCCGAAGTTGCCGCCGCTGGGGAAGGCGGTCGGGCGCAGCGACTCGCACGCCTTCTGGGCCTTCTCCCAGGTCTGCTGGTCCACGCCGTTCGGCGCCGCGGTGCCGCCGAAGAAGCCGCCGCCGCCACCGTTGCGGAAGCCCGCGCTGCCGGACGGGCGCGGCTCGCCCGAGGGGCGGGCCTGGCCGGACGGGCGCGCGGTCGGCATGCCCGAGGGGCGCGCGGTGGGCCGGCTGGACGCGTTGAACTGCGGGAGGTCGACGCCGTTGTTGCGCAGGCACGTCTGGTAGTCCGTGCCGCCCGACGCGCCCGCGGCGGCCGGTGCAGTGTCGTCGGAGGAGCCGCAGGCGGCGGCGAAGAACGCCACCGCGGCGAGCGCCAGGGCGGCGCCGCCGATCCGCTTGTTCATCACCCGTGTGATGGAACGTCGCCAAGCTCGGTACGAAGTCGACCGAACCTCAAAGTTCCCTCATAGCGGCTCTCCCAGCCAACTTTGAGGTCGGCCCGAGCTATCCGGGAGGGAGACCGGCTGAACTACGTTCCCATGAAGGTCTGGTGGCTGGCCGGAGGGGTCGCCGTGCTCGCGGCCGCGGCCGTGACGACCGTCGTGCTCACGAGTCACGACGAGAAGGCTCCGGTGCAGGTCAGCACCGCGAAAGTGAGTCGCGGGGCGGTGCGCAGCACGGTGTCCGCGTCGGGCACGGTGCAGGCCCAGGCCACCCGCAGCCTCGGCTTCACCACCAGCGGCACGCTCACCGAGCTCAACGTCAAGGCCGGCGACACGGTGGCCGAGGGCGCGGTCCTGGCGAAGATCGACGCCTCGTCGGCCCAGGACGCGGTCGACCAGGCCACGGAGAGCGTCTCCAACGCCCAGGACTCGCTGGACAAGGCCGAGACCGCGCACGACACGGCACTGGCGTTGCCCACGTCCAACCCCACGACCGCGGCGGCCAACCCGTCCTCGTCCGCGCGGGCGGGCGGCGGCACCGGCAGTGGCGGTGGCACCGGCGGACAAACTGGACAAACAACCCAGGGTGGCACGCAGCAGAACGCCGCACAGACCCGCGCCAACCAGGTGCAGCAGACCAGCGACAACCTGATGAGCGCCCAACAGCGGCTCAACAACGCCAAGCTCAGCCTGACCCAGGCCCAGACCAAGCTGGCCGGCACGGTGATCACCGCGCCGGTCGGCGGCAAGATCCTCGCGGTCAGCGGCTCGGTCGGCAGCCAGTCCGGCTCGAACGTCATCACGCTCGCCGGCACCGGCGACGCCGTCGTCAAGGCCCAGTTCACCGAGGCCGAGGTGGCCGCGCTCAAGGTCGGCCAGACCTCGTCGATCACGCTGCCGGACAACGCCACCGAGAAGTACGCCGGCAAGGTCCTGCAGATCGACCCGGCCGGCACGGTGTCGAACCGCCTGGTGCGGTACGCCGCCCTGATCTCCTTCGACAAGGTGCCCGACACGCTGCTGTACGGGCAGAGCGCTACTGTCGCTGTAGTCACCGCGTCCGTGGACGACGTCCTGTCCGTTCCCTCGACCGCCGTGCACGACGGGTTCGTCACCGTCCGCGTCAACGGCAAGGACGAGCGGCGGTCCGTCGAGACGGGGCTGCGCGGCGACGTCAACACCGAGATCAAGAGCGGACTTGCCCAAGGCGACGAGATCCTGACGGCGGGTCAGTGACGATGGAGCCGATGCCGATCAGCGCCGTGCAGGCGACCGAACGCCAGCCCAAGGTCCTCGTGGTCGACGACGAGGCCAGCATCCGCGCCCTGTTGTCGGCCACGTTGCGGCTGACCGGGTTCGAGGTGCGCGTGGCCTCCGGCGGCAACGAGGCCCTGGCCGCCGCCGCGGAGTACGCGCCGGATCTGGTCGTCCTCGACGTCATGATGCCCGACCTGGACGGCTTCGAGGTCGCCCAGCGGCTGCGCACCAGCGGCCGGCCGGTGCCGGTGCTGTTCCTGACCGCGCGCGACTCGGTCGAGGACCGCATCTCCGGGCTGACCGTCGGGGCCGACGACTACGTGGCCAAGCCGTTCAGCCTCGAGGAGGTCGTGCTGCGGATCCGCGCGATCCTGCGCCGCAGCCTGGGTGAGCAGCAGCAGCTCGTCGACGGCGGCGTCCTGCGCTACGCCGACCTGGAGATGGACGAGGACGCCCACGAGGTGCGCCGGGGCGGCAACCGCGTCGACCTGTCCCCGACCGAGTTCAATCTGCTCCGGTACCTGCTGACGAACGCCGGTCGCGTGGTGTCCAAGGCGCAGATCCTGGACCGCGTCTGGAACTACGACTTCGGCGGCGACGGACGCATCGTGGAGAGCTACGTCTACTACCTGCGCCGCAAGATCGACAAGTGGGATCCGCCGCTGATCCACACCGTGCGCGGCGTCGGGTACGCGCTGAGACTGCCGAGAACCGAGGCGTGAACCTGCGGCCGTGGCGGCACTGGACGGTCCGGACCCGGATCGTCGTCTCGGTCGTGTCCATCGCCGCGGTCGCCCTGATCACCGCGAACGTGATCGGGGTGCTGTTCCTCAACTGGTACCTCATGGATCGCGTCGACCAGCAGCTCGCCGGTCCGTTTCGGGGCAGCCGTCCACCGAACAACACGACCCAGAACAAGCGCCCCGAGGGCCAGTTCTCGCCCGGCCCGGACTTCCAGATCTACCGCTTCGACTCGACCGGCAAGCTCGACAGTACGGGCGAGACGCCGCTGGTCGACCCGAAGCTGTTCGGCGACATCCCGGCCCGGGCACAGGACGGCCGGCCGTTCACCGTGGACACTCCGGGCGCGCAGTGGCGGGTGCGGGTCTTCCCGGCGACCTGGAACAGCTCGGCGGGGGGCTACGGGGCGTTCGCGATCTCGCTCAAGGACGTGGCGGCGACGCGCGACCAGATGGTGCAGTACACGTCGGGGGTCAGTCTCTTTCTGCTCGTGCTGACCGGCGTGGCGACCGCGGCCCTGGTGCGGGTCGGCCTGGCCCCGCTGACGCGCATGGAGGAGGCGGCGGCCGACATCGCCGGCGGCAACCTGTCGCGGCGCATCGACGACGCCGACGCGCACACCGAGTCGGGCCGGCTGGGCATCGCGCTCAACACGATGATGACCCGGATCGAGGGCGCGGTCGACGAGAGCGCGGCGTCGGAGCGGCGGCTGCGGCAGTTCCTGGCCGACGCCGCGCACGAGCTGCGCACGCCGCTGACCAGCGTGCAGGGGTTCGCCGAGCTGTACCGGCGCGGCGGCGCCCCGCCCGGCCCGGCCCTCGACGAGGCGATGGAGTGCATCGAGCTCGAGGTCGGCCGGATGCGCCTGCTCGTCAACGACCTGCTCACGCTGGCCCGCCTCGACGAGGAGCGCCCGCTGCAGCAGCACCCGGTCGACCTGCTCGCCGTCGCCGCCGACACGGTCCGCGACGCGCACGTGCGGGTGCCGACCCGGTTCGTGCAGCTCGCCGCGCTGGACGAGCGCTCGGCCACGTTCGAGCCGATCACGGTGGAGGGCGACGAGGCCCGGCTGCGCCAGGTGATCGCCAACCTGGTCAGCAACGCGCTGCAGCACACGCCGGAGGACACCCGCATCGTGGTCCGGGTCGGGCGCGCCGGGCCGCCGAAGATGCTGCCGATCGCGACCGTCGGGGCGGCCCTGCCCGAGGGGACGGCGCTGGGCTGCATCGAGGTCAGCGACACGGGCCCGGGGATGAAGCCGGAGGACGCGGTTCGCGTGTTCGAGCGGCTGTACCGCGCCGAGGGCTCCCGCTCCCGCCGGACCGGCGGCGCCGGCCTCGGCCTGTCGATCGTCGCCTCGATCGTGCAGGCGCACGGCGGCCGCGTCGAGCTGTGGACCGCGCCGGGCCAGGGCGCGACGTTCCGGGTCCTGCTGCCGGCTCTCGATCTTCCCGACGACTTTGCCGACATCGATTTGGACGAATCGGCGGAAATGCCCGCAACCGGATTCCGAGGCAACTCCGAGGTTCGCTGAGGTTTGCTCCGAGCGACCTCGCTCAGGATTCCCCTCATGCGTTTGTCGCTGCCTTCCTTGGGCAAGCCACGGCTCAACTCCGTGACCCTCGTGAACTCCGTGCTCGTGCTCGCCGCGGTGGGCGGGGCGTTCTGGGCGTACCAGATCGTCAGCGGGCCGGCCGCGAGCGCCGACACGGGACAGAGCACCACCCGGACCCGGCTCGTGGCGGTCACCCAGGGCACGGTCTCCCAGACGGTCTCCGCGACCGGCTCGGTGGCCAGCGCCGCCACCGCGAACGCCAACTTCACCGCCTCGGGCACGGTCACCGAGGTCGACGTGAAGGTCGGCGACGTGGTCACCAAGGGCCAGACGCTGGCCAAGGTCGACCCGACCGCGGCCCAGGCCGCGCTGGACACCGCGAAGGCGAACCTGACCGCGGCCAAGGCGGCGCTGACCCGCGACGAGAACAACAGCGCGGACGACGCCACCATCGCGTCGGCCGAGGCGCAGGTGGCGACCGCGCAGGCCAACGTGACGTCGGCCCAGGCCACGGTCAACGGGACGGTGCTCACCGCGCCGATCGCCGGGACGGTCACCGCGGTCAGTGGCGCGGTCGGCTCGTCCTCCGGCGGATCGTCCTCTTCCAGCGGTTCTGGTGGCGGCGGTACCGGCACGACGAGCTCCAGTTCGAGCTCGTCCAGTTCGGGCAGCGGCTTCGTACAACTGGCGGATCTTTCGAAGCTGCAGGTGAACGCCAGCTTCGCCGAGGCGGACGCGACCAAGCTCAAGGCCGGTCAGACCGCCAACATCACCTGGAGCGCGCTGTCCGGCACGCGGGCCACGGGCAAGGTCGCGACCATCTCACCGACCGCCACGACCAGCAACAACGTGAACTCCTACGCGGTGGCGATCTCGCTCGACTCGCTGCCCGAAGGGGTCCGGCTGGGGCAGAGCACGACCGCGGTGGTCACGATCGCCGAGGCCCAGAACGCGCTGCGCATCCCGAGCACCGCCCTGCGCACGGCCGGCGGCCAGCGCACGGTGCAGGTCTCGGTGAACGGCGCGACCGAGGAGCGCCAGGTCGAGGTGGGCATCACCGGCGGCGGCTTCGTCGAGGTCAAGTCCGGCCTGCAGGCGGGCGAGCAGGTCGTGATCACCACCACGACGACCAGCTCGACCACCGGCACCAACAACCAGCAGCAGTTCCCGGGCCTCACGGGTGGCGGCGGGAACTTCGGCGGCGGCGGTGGCAACTTCGGCGGCGGCGGTGCCGGCCGCGGGGGGAACTGACATGACGCTCACCGAGACGCCAGTCGCCACGAAGCCGGTCCTCGACATCCAGGACGTCAAGAAGATCTACGGGCAGGGCGAGACCGAGGTGCACGCGCTGCGGGGCGTGTCGCTGACCGTCGAGCGCGGCGACTACATCGCGATCATGGGCTCGTCGGGCTCCGGCAAGTCGACGCTCATGAACATCCTGGGCTGCCTGGACATCCCGACGACGGGGCAGTACCTGCTCGACGGGGTCGACGTCAGCCGGCTCAACGACCGCCAGCTCGCCCTGGTGCGCAACCGGCGGATCGGCTTCGTGTTCCAGTCGTTCAACCTGATCGCCCGTACGACGGCGCTGGCCAACGTGGAGCTCCCGCTCGCGTACGCCGGGGTCAAGGCGGCCGAGCGCCGCCGCCGCGCCCGCGCCGCCCTGGCCATGGTCGGCCTGGCCGATCGCGAGGACCACGAGCCCAACCAGCTCTCCGGCGGCCAGCAGCAGCGCGTCGCGGTGGCCCGGGCGCTGGTCACGGCGCCGGCCCTGGTGCTCGCCGACGAGCCGACGGGCAACCTCGACACCCAGTCCACCAACGACGTGCTCGGCGTCTTCGACCGGCTCAACCGGTCGGGCCGCACCATCGTGCTGATCACTCACGAGCCGGACGTCGCCGAGCACGCCAAGCGGCTGATCCGGCTGGTCGACGGACGCATCGTCCAGGATGTGCGGCAGAAGTGAACATCTTCGAGACCATCCGCTTCGCGCTGCGCGCGATCACCGCCAACAAGCTGCGCTCCAGCCTCACCGTGCTGGGCATCCTGATCGGCGTCGCGGCGGTCATCCTGCTCGTGGCGGTCGGCAACGGCTCCGCCCAGGCGGTGCAGAACCAGATCGAGTCGCTGGGCACCAACACGCTCACCGTGACGGCCGGAGCCGGCGGCGGCGCGCGCGGGGCGGCCTCGACCCAGAACACCGCGCTGAACATGGACCTCGTCCCGGCCCTGGAGAACAAGGACGACGCCCCGCACGTGAAGAGCGTCTCGCCCGTGGTGAGCGGCTCGCAGGCGGCGACCTACGAGGGCACGGACCACACCATCACGCAGTTCGTGGGTACCTATCCCGGCTACGTGGCGGCGTCGAACTTCAAGCTCGCCAAGGGCGCCCTCTTCACCGACGACGACGTCAAGGACTCGCGCAAGGTGGTGGTGCTCGGCTCGACCGTCGCCGAGGAGCTCTTCGGCACCGTCGACCCGCTCTCCAAGCAGATCACCGTGTCGGGCAAGCTCTTCACGGTCATCGGGGTGCTCGCGGCGAAGGGCGGCAGCGGCTTCAACGACCCGAACGACGTGGCCATGGCGCCGGTGAGCGCGGTGCAGGAGTCGCTGACCGGGTACGGCTCGCTCAACCAGCTCCTCGTCCAGGCCACCTCCCCGGACGCGGTGAGCGAGGCGCAGTCCGAGATCACCGCGATCCTCAACGAGAAGCTGAACGTGAGCGGGACGTCGTCGACTTCGGCGTACCGGATCCTGAACCAGTCACAGCTGCTGGAGACCCGCGCCAACACGGCGGAGACCTTCACCCTGCTCCTCGGCGCGGTGGCCGGCATCAGCCTGCTGGTCGGCGGCATCGGCATCACGAACATCATGATGGTGACGGTCACCGAGCGGACCCGGGAAATCGGCATCCGCAAGGCCCTGGGCGCGCCCAAGCGCACCATCCTCACCCAGTTCCTGGTCGAGGCGACGGTGCTGTCGCTCATCGGCGGCCTGCTCGGCGTGGCCGCGGCGGTGATCGGCAGCCAGTTCACCATCGTGAGCATCAAGCCCGTCATCGTGCCCAGCTCGGTCGCGCTGGCCCTCGGCTTCTCGGTCGCGATCGGCCTGTTCTTCGGCAGCTACCCGGCCTCGCGGGCGGCGGGCCTGCGGCCGATCGAGGCGCTTCGGTACGAGTAAGTCCTTCTTTCCCGCGCGGGTCGGTCCCGGTTGCGGTGCCAAACCCCCCGCGGGCATCGCAACCTGGTCCCATCCGCACGGCTTCTTCGCTGAGGAGTATTCGTGAGTCACGCCGCTTCGCCCTTTCGCCGTCCGGATGCTTTGCCCTATGAGCCCTCTTCTGATGACACTGAGCTCCTGCCGCTTGTCACTTCGGATGATGAACCGGATTTGCTCGCCGAGCCGCCGCTGGACGACGACCTGAACGAGCGCATCGCCAAGGCCGCCCCGCGCCGCTTGGCCAACCGCGCCACGTACGCGCTGGCCGGCGTGGCCCTGCTGGTGGTCGGCTTCGTAGGCGGCGCCCAGGTCCAGAAGAGCTACGGCACCGCACCCGCCGCGTCGGGCCCGGCCGGTGGCGCCAACCCGGCCGCGTTGGCCAGCGCCTTCGCGGGCCGCGGCAACTTCGGCGGCGGCCAGGGCACCGGCGGCGGCACCGGCACTGGCACCGGGAACGGCGGCACCGGTGCGGGCGCCCGCAGTGGCGTCACGGGCACGGTCAAGCTGGTCGACGGCACCACGGTGTACGTGGAGACCGCCGACGGCCAGACGGTGATCGTGAAGACGAGCGACAAGACCACGGTCTCCGCCCCGGGCGCCCTGAAGGACCTGACGGCGGGCTCGACGGTCACCGTCCAGGGCCAGTCCGCTGACGGCTCCGTGACAGCAACCTCGATCACCAAGACCAAGTAGCTACCCTCGGGCGGCGTGGAGCCCGCCTACCAGGAAACCGTCCGCCGCCTGATGTTCTACGACTTCCCCTGGGACGTCCGCATGGCGGGCCGGCTCATGATCTGGCACCTGTACGCCTGGCCGCCGACCGCCGTGGTCGTGGGCTCGACGTCGAGCCTGTTCACCCGCTCCGAGGTCACGTCGCTGACCTTCGGCGACCTGGTTGAGCACGGCCTGGATTCGCCGCGGGGCCGCGAGATTCTGCGCTTCGTGAACCGGGGCCATCGCGGTGGTCTGGTGACGGCGGAGCACAACCGCTTCGCCCTGGTCGCCCTGCCGGTGACGCTGATCCGCTGGCTGGACTCGTACGGCCACCGCCCGTTGACCGCTGTCGAGCGCGCGGCGCTGTTCACCTTCTACGCGGAGTTGGGCCGGCGCATGGGCGTCCGCGACTTCCCCGCGGACCCATTCGACTATCTGGCCGCTCGCGAGTCGGAGTTCGCCTTCTCCGACGCGGGCCGCCTGTGCAGCGAACGCACGCTGGCAATGGCCCGCGAACGGGTGCATGCCTGGCTGCGCTGGCTGGTCCGCCCCGTCATCGGCACCCTGTTGATGCCCGGGGTCCGTTCGGCGGTGGGCCTGCCGCCACCCCCTGCCGCCGTCCGAGCGCTGGTGGCTGCCGTGCTACGGGTGCGGCGCCTGGTCGTGCGCTGCCTACCGGCGCGCACGACCCCGACCACTCCCCGAACCCGCCGGCCGGGGACGCTGCGTCAGACGCCGGCGTAGGAGTGCAGGCCGTTGGCGACCAGGTTGACGCCGAAGAGGTTGATCAGCATGGTTGCCCAGCCGACCACGGCGATCCACGACGTGACCCGCCGCGAGATGCTCGGGGTCGAGCGGGCGTGGAGGTAGCAGGCGTACACGACCCAGGCGATGAAGGACCAGATCTCCTTCGGGTCCCAGTTCCAGTAGCGGCCCCAGGCGGCTTCCGCCCAGATCGCGCCCGAGATGACGCCGAAGGTCCAGATCGGGAAGGCGAAGGCGTGGACGCGGAACGTGACGCGCTCCAGCACGGCCGGGTCCGGGAGGCGCTCGCCCAGGGAGTACGGGAAGCGGGTCTTGCCGGCGTCGTAGCCCATGCGGATCAGGTGCATCGCGGCGGCGACGAAGCCGACCAGGAAGATGCCCGAGGCGGTCGAGGCCGCGCCCACGTGGATGACCAGCCAGTACGAGTGCAGGGCGGGCACCAGGGGGCCGACCGGGACGTACAGGCTCATGCCCGCGACCGACAGCAGGATCGCCGCCACCAGAGTGACGAACAGGCCCAGGTGGCGCAGGTGGGACCAGCGGGCCATGACGACCAGCCAGGCGGTCATCCCGACCGCGGTGGCCATCATCACGAACTCGTACATGTTGCCCCAGGGGGCGCGGTCCGCGGCGATGCCCCGGGTCACCAGGGCGCCTACGTGGGCCAGGTAGCCGAGGAGCATCAGGGCGATCGCGGCTATGCCGGCCCTGCGGGCGCCCTTGGAAGGTGCGGCGGCAACCGCCTCGGACGGGATGTCCGAAATGTCGGACCCACCGCCAACGAGCGCGGGCTGGCGCACCGCCTGGCGGGCCACGACGCCGCGGCCGCCGAAGGCGTACTCGATGGCGTACGCCATCATCGCCAGCACGTAGCAAAAGATCGTGACGACCAACAGCTGGTTCGACAACCCGCCCATCACACAACCTCCTCGACGTTGTCAGTCTGCGCCACCTGCTCCGGCACCGAAGCAGTGGGGGCAGCCGCGCGCACCAGATCGGCGAATTCCTCGGCGAAACCGGGGTGGTCGCTGCGCGGCAGGCCGCCCGCCGTGATGCCGGTCGGGGCGATGCGGAAGAAGACCCGGCGGCGCTTGCCGGTCAGCGAGCCGAGCAGGCCGGCCAGCAGGGCGATCGCCCCGCCCAGCACGATCGGCTGGCCCGGGTCGTGGCGGACCGAGATGCTGATCCACTGGGCGGTGCCGACGAACTGCACGGAGGTGCCGTCGGGGAGCTTGCCCGTCTCGCCGGGCTTGAGCATCAGGGGGTCGCCGAACTTCTCGAGGCGGCCGGCGTCGATCTGGCGCGTGTCGAGGGTGTACACCGACAGCGGGGCGCCGGCGTCGAAGCCGAGCACACCGCGGTACGGCTGCAGCATGAGTCTTGGATCGTTCTCGGCCGGGAAGGCGCTGGAGTTGACCGACGGGTCGGCCGGGACGGTCGGCAGGTAGATGCCGGAGAAGCCGATCTGCGCCTTGTCGTCGCGGGTGCCGGTCTGCGGGTTGATGTTCACGTCCGGGAACGTCGACACGCCCTGGCTGGTGAGCAGGCCGTCCTGGGGGAGGAACGAGGAGACGTCCTCGGAGACCTTCCCGTACTTGTCGGTGTAGCGCAGGATCGGCGCGTAGCCGTGGCCCAGCAGCGAGACGTTCGCCCCGTCGAGCCGCAGCGGGTCGTTGACCTGCAGGAGCTGCTCGCCCGACGTGCCGTTCTGGGTCACGTTGACGTCCGCTTTGTACGTCACCGGCTGGCCGTTGTCGAGGTAGGTCGCGTTGAACTTGTCCAGCCGCAGGCAGAAGCGGGGCAGGTCGTTCTCGCCGACCTGGGCGCCCAGCGCGTGCTCGTCGTAGTTCAGCAGCGTGTTGCAGAAGGCGAAGTCGTCGCCCTGGACCAGGATGCGGTTGCCGTGCCAGCCGAACCACGAGCCGTACGCGACGCCGAAGAGCAGCGAGAGCAGGGCGAAGTGGAAGACCAGGTTGCCGGTCTCCTTCAGGTAGCCCTTCTCGGCCGAGATCTCGATGACGTCGCCGTCCCGGCGCACCGCGGTGCGGAAGCGGCGCTTGCGCAGCATGGCGCGGATGCGGTCGGCGTCGGCGGGGGCGCCGGACTCGGAGAGCGTGGCGTGCTGCGGCAGCCGCTCAAAACGTGCCGGAGCCTTCGGGGGTACCTTCACCAGCGCCGAAATATGCCCGCGGAACCGGGGCACGAGGCAGCCGACCAGCGAGACGAACAGCAGCAGGTAGATCGCCGAGAACCAGGGCGAGCCGTACACGTCGAAGAACGAGAGCCGGTCGAGCGTCGGCCCCCACTGCCGGTGCGTGTCGAGGTAGGTCTCGACCTTCTCCGGCGACACGTTGCGCTGCGGCAGCACCGAGCCCGGGATCGCGGCCACGGCCAGCAGGAACAGCAGGACGAGGGCCGTGCGCATGCTGGTCAGCTGGCGCCAGGCGCGGCGGGCCACGGACACGGTGGTGTGGTAGACCCAGCGCATCAGATCGGCACCGTTCCGGCCGGGCCGATGTTGGCCTGCAGGGCGGTCATGAGGGAGCTCCAGACGCCGGTGACCAGGGCGAGGCCGATCAGCACGAGCAGGCCCCCGCCGATGCGGGTGACCCATTGACTGTTGCGGCGGATGAACTTCACGACCCCGATGAGCCGCTGGAAGCCCAGCCCCATGGCGATGAAGGGGATGCCGATGCCCAGCGAGTACGCGACCGCGAGCGTGATCGCGCGGGCCTGCGAGCCGCTGGTGGAGCCGAGCGCGATCATGGCGCCCAGGGTGGGGCCGGTGCACGGGGCCCAGGACAGCGCGAAGACGACGCCGAGGACCGGGGCGCCGACCAGGCCCGCCGACGGGAGCCGCTGGATCCGCCATTGCCGCTCCAGGCCCGGGACCAGGCCGATGAACGCCAGGCCGAGCACGATCACGGCCGCGCCGACGATCACCTCGATCAGCCGGCGGTGCACGACCAGCGTCATCGCGGCCCGGGTGGCCAGGATGATCAGGCCGATGAAGACCGCGGAGAAGCCGGCGATGAACAGCCCGACGCCGGCCAGCACCCTGCCGCGCCGCTTGCCCGAGTCCAGGTCGGCCCCGGCCAGCCCGGTGACGTACGACAGGTAGCCCGGCACCAGCGGCAGGATGCACGGCGACAGGAAGCTGACCAGCCCGGCCAGCGCCGCCACGCCGACGGCGAGCAGCAGGGGGCCGCTTTCCGCGACCGTGCCGGCGTCCATGTCAGGCCTGCTCGGCCAGCAGGTCGCGGACGATCGGCTCCAGCAGGGCCTGGTCGACCTCGGAGCGCATGACCGCGGCGATCCGGCCGGCCTTGTCGACCACCAGCGTGGCCGGGATCGAGTTCGGCGGCACGTCGAAGTTCAGGGCGAGCGCGGCGGAGGGGTCGAAGATGCTGCCGTACGTCGGCTTGACGTCGGACAGGTAGGCCTCGGCCTTGCCGCGCTGGTCGCGCACATTGACGCCGATGAACGTGACGCCGTCGGCCTTGGTCGCCGCGAGCACCTTCTCCAGCTCGGGCGCCTCGGAGCGGCACGGCGGGCAGTAGGAGGCCCAGAAGTTCACGACCACCACCTGGCCCTTGTGCTGGGCCAGCTCGAACCGGCCCGAGCCGTCCATCAGCTCGCCGCCCATCGTGGGGGCGGCGACCCGGTCGGCCACCGCGATCTTGCGGCTGCCGAGGGCATTCTTGGGTGTACTGCTACTGCACGCCGCCAGCGCGAGCACCAGCATCAGCACCAGGGCGCGCCGCATCTCAGGCACCCTTGGCGTTGCGGGCCGAGGCGGACAGGGCGATCAGGTGCGCGGCCGGCTCGCTGTACGCGATCCCGACGATCTTGGTGTCCTCGAAGTGGAAGCTGGTGAGGCTGGCCAGCTGGCACTCGCGGCGCCGCGGGTCGTGCCACAGCCGCTTCTTCTCCACGCTGCGGCGCAGCGTCCAGATGGGCAGCTGGTGCGAGACGCACACGGCCTCGTGCCCCTCGGCCGCCTCGCGGGCGGCGAGCAGCGCCTGGTACATCCGGCCCGCGATCACGTTGTACGGCTCGCCCCACGAGGGGGTCACCGGGTCGCGCAGCACCCACCAGTTGCGCGGGTCCTTGAGCGAGCCGTCGCCCACCCCGACCCGCTTGCCCTCGAAGAAGTTCGCGCTCTCGATCAGCCGCTCGTCGACCGCGACCGGCAGCCCGAGCTGCTCGGCGAACGGCTCGGCGGTCTGCTGCGCGCGCTCCAGCGGGCTGGCGACCAGGTGCGTGATGTCGCGCCCGGCCAGCGACTCGGCCGCGGCCTTGGCCATCTGCACGCCGAGTTCGGACAGCCGGTAGCCGGGCAGCCGGCCGTAGAGGATCTTGTCCGGGTTGTAGACCTCGCCGTGGCGCAGCACGTGGACGATGGTTTTCACGCCGCCACCACCTGCGCCGCCGCCCGGGCCGCGTGCGGCAGGGCCGCCTCGAGCACGCCCAGCGCCTCGTCGTCGATCGCGGTGGAGACGAACCAGGACTCGTACGCGCTCGGCGGCAGGTAGACGCCCCGCTCGAGCATCGCGTGGAAGAAGGCCCGGAACGCGGCCACGTCCTGAGTCTGCGCCTCGGCGAACGAGTGCACCGGCCGGTCCGTGAAGAAGATCGAGAACATGTTGCCGGCGGTGGACAGCACGTGCGGTACACCGGCGGAACCAAGGGCGTCGGAGGCCAGCTTCGAGATCGTCGCGGCCGTCGCGTCCAGGCGCGCGTAGACCTCGGGGGTCGCGAGGCGCAGCGTGGTCAGGCCCGCCGCGCAGGCCAGCGGGTTTCCGGAGAGGGTCCCGGCCTGGTACACCGGTCCGGCCGGGGCCAGCCGCGCCATGATCTCGGCCCGCCCGCCGAACGCCGCGGCCGGCATGCCACCGCCCATGACCTTGCCGAAGGTGTACAGGTCCGCGTCCACCGGCTCCAGCCCGGCCCAGCCGCCGCGGCTGACCCGGAAGCCGGTCATGACCTCGTCCAGGATCAGCAGGGCACCGTGGCGGTGCGCGAGCTCCGCGAGCCGCGCGTTGAACCCGTCGCGGGGCGCGACCACGCCCATGTTCCCGGCCGCGGCCTCGGTGATCACGGCGGCGATCTGGTCGCCGTGCGCCTCGAAGGCGGCCTCGAGCGCGGGGACGTCGTTGTACGGCAGCACGAGCGTGTCGCCCGCCGCCGCCCCGGTGACGCCCGGCGAGTCCGGCAGCGCCAGCGTGGCCACCCCGGACCCGGCCGCGACCAGCAGCGCGTCGACGTGCCCGTGGTAGCAGCCGGCGAACTTGACCACCTTCGGCCGGCCGGTGAACCCGCGCGCGAGGCGCAGGGCGCTCATCGTGGCCTCGGTGCCGGAGTTGACCAGGCGGACCTGGTCGACCGCGGTCCGGGCGACGATCTCCTCGGCCAGGTCGACCTCGCCCGGGGTCGGGGTGCCGAAGCTGGTGCCACGGGCGGCGGCCGCGGTGATCGCGGCGACGACCTCGGGGTGGGCGTGGCCGAGGATCAGCGGCCCCCACGAGCAGACGAGGTCCAGGTAGCGCCGGCCGTCGGCGTCGGTGAGCCAGCAGCCGGAGCCGCCGACGATGAAGCGCGGGGTGCCCCCGACCGCCCGGAAGGCCCGGACAGGTGAATTCACCCCACCCGGCACGATGGCCCGGGCGCGGTCGAACAGGGTCTGCGAGGCCGGTGCGTCGCCCGCGTACGGGCCGAGACCGGCGGTGTCAATATCGGTCACAGCCTGCCCATTCTGACAGCCGTTCACGAACGGCGGCGCGCGACCCTCGGCGCCGTGTGCCCGACACCACTGTGGCCGCTGATCAGATATACCCTGGTGTCGTGGATCGCCCCGATCTCTCCGTCGCCGTGCGCCGAGCACCGAGCGAGACCGTCGTGTCGCTGACCGGCGAGATCGACATGTCGACCGTCCCCCGGCTGGCCGCGGCGGTCGATGAGGTGCTCAACGAGCCGCCGGCCCGCGTGGTGCTCGACATGGCGGGCGTCACATTCTGTGACTCGCAGGGCCTGGGCACGCTCGTGGTGCTCAGCCGCAAGGCCGCGCTCGCGCAGAGCTACCTGGTGCTGGTGAACGTGGGCGCGTTCCTGATCCGGGTGCTGGACATCACCGGGCTGCGCAACGCGCTCATGATCCAAGAGGTCTAGAGCTTCGCCCTGGCCTTCGCCAGCGCCGCCATCGCCTTCTCGACCTGCTCCCGGCCCAGCTCGCCGTCGGCCGCCAGGCCGCCCTTGAGCAGGGCGGTCGCCTCGTCCACGGCCACCCCGACCGCGCGCAGTTCGGCATCGCGCCGCCGGACGAGCTCCGACTGGGCCGCCAGCTGCTGGGTCATCGTCCACAGTTCGACGAAGACGGAGACCTTGGCGCGCAGTACCCACGGGTCGAACGGCTTGGTGAGGTAGTCCACCGCGCCGGCCGCATAGCCGCGCAGGGCCAGGTGCGAGTCCCGGTCGGCGGCCGTCAGGAAGATGATCGGCACATGCCGGGTCTTCTCCCGGCGCTTGATGTGCCGGGCCGTCTCGAACCCATCCATGGTCGGCATTTGGGCATCGAGCAGGATGAGCGCGAAGTCGTCCACGAGCAGCCGCTTCAGCGCGTCCTCGCCGCTGTCGGCGCCGACCGTCTGGACCGGCAGGCCCTGCAGGATCGCCTCGAGGGCGAGCAGGTTGTCCCGCCGGTCGTCCACGAGCAGCACCTTGGCGGGCCGATCCGGTCCAGTCACCAAAGCAATCTATACCTGGTTAGACCGCCCTGCCTTCTCCGTTCACCCAGGCTGCCATCACATCGAGCAACTCGTCGAGGTCGACCGGCTTGGTGATGTAGTCGCTGGCCCCGGCGGCCAGCGAGGACTCCCGGTCGCCGGGCATCGCCTTGGCGGTCAGGAACACCACCGGCAGCTCGGCGAAGCGCCGGTTGCGCCGGATCGCTCGGGTCGTCTCGTTGCCGTCCAGGTCGGGCATCATCGCGTCCATCAGCACGATGTCGACGTCCGGGTGCTCGGAGAGGATGCGGACCCCGTCGGAGCCGTTGTCGGCGTACAGCACCGTCATCCCGTGCAGCTCCAGCGCGCTGGTGAGCGCGAAGACGTTGCGCACGTCGTCGTCGACGATGAGCACCGTGGCCCCGTCGAGCTCGTGGGCGGCGGCGGTCGAGCGGCGCTCGGCCGAGGGCACCGAGCGCAGCATCGGCGGCGCGGCGGGCAACGGCCGGTTGACCGGCAGCGCCGGCGGCTGCATCGGCAGGGCCGGCAGCGCCGGGTGCAGGGCGGGCGTGACCTCGGTGGCGATGACGTCCGGGAGGTACAGCGTGAACGTCGCCCCGTGCCCGACCTCGGAGGTGACCCCGATCGCGCCGCCGAGCAGGCGGGCCAGCTCGCGGCTGATCGACAGCCCGAGGCCGGTTCCGCCGTACTTCCGGCTGGTCGTCCCGTCCGCCTGCTGGAACGCCTCGAAGATGAGGGCCACCTTGTCGTCCGAGATGCCGATGCCGGTGTCGGAGACGGCGAACTGGATCACCCGGCGGGCCCCGGCCAGTGTCGGCGCGGTGAAGTCCAGGCCGGCCGGCGCGACGCCGATGTGCAGCGTCACCCCGCCGTGGTCGGTGAACTTGACCGCGTTGGAGACCAGGTTGCGCAGGATCTGCTGGAGCCGCTGGGGGTCGGTGACGATCGCCGGCGGCAGCGCCATGTCGGCCACCACCGTGAACTCCAGGCCCTTGTCCTCGGCCTGCGGGGCGAACGCCTGCTCGACGTAGGCCCGGATCTCCTCGAACGAGACCTCGCCCGGCTCGACGTCCATCCGGCCCGCCTCGATCTTGGACAGGTCGAGGATGTCGTCGATGAGCGCCAGCAGGTCGGAGCCGGCGTTGTGGATCGTCGCCGCGAACTCGATCTGCCGGGCGGTCAGGTTGGTGTCCGGGTTGTCGGCCAGCAGGCGGGACAGCAGCAGCATCGAGTTGAGCGGCGTCCGCAGCTCGTGGCTCATGTTGGCCAGGAACTCCGACTTGTACTGCGAGGCCTGCGCCAGCTGCTGCGCCTTCTCCTCCAGGCCGAGCCGGGCCATCTCGATCTCGCGGTTCTGCTTCTCGATGTTGCCCTTCTGCTCCGACAGCAGCGTCGCCTTCTCCTCCAGCTCGGCGTTGGTGCGCTGCAGCTCCGCCGACTGGTCCTGCAGCTCCTCGGTGAGCCGCTGGGACTGGGAGAGCAGCTCCTCCGTGCGCCGGTTGGCCAGGATCGTCTTGAGCGCCACGCCGATGGTGACCACCAGCCGGTCGAGGAAGGACAGGTGCAGCTCGCTGAACGGCGACACGGTCCCGAACTCGATCACGCCCAGCGGCTCGCCCTCGAAGAGCACCGGCAGCACGACCAGATCGGCCGGCGCGGTCTCGGTGACGCCGGAGCGCACCCGCATCCGGGCGGCGGGGTCGGCCTGCACGCGGATCGCCCGGCGGGACAGCGACGCCTGGCCGATCAGGCCCTCGCCGGGGGCGAAGCTGATGTCAGTGCCGGGGGCCACGTACCCGTACGACGCCTCCAGCCGCAGCCGCAGCCCGCTGTCCGGGTCGGCGCCCGACAGGAAGAACGCCCCGATCTGGGCGTCGACCAGCGGGGTCACCTCGGCCATGATCATGCGGCAGACCTCGCCGAGGTCGCGCTGGCCCTGCAGCAGGCCGCCGACCCGGGCCAGGTTGGAGTCCAGCCAGCCCTGCTCGGCGTTCTTCTTCGTGGTCTCGCGCAGGGTGACGATCATCTGGTTGATGTTGTCCTTGAGCTCGGCCACCTCGCCGAGCGCCTCGACCGCGATCCGCTGGGTCAGGTCGCCGCGGGTCACCGCCGTTGACACCTGGGAGATGGCGCGCAGCTGGGTGGTCAGCGTCGAGGCGAGCTGGTTCACGTTCTCGGTCAGGTCCCGCCAGGTGCCGGAGACGCCCTTCACCTGGGCCTGACCGCCGAGCTTGCCCTCCGAGCCGACCTCGCGGGCCACCCGGGTGACCTCGTCGGCGAACGAGGAGAGCTGGTCGACCATCGTGTTGACGGTGCTCTTGAGCTCCAGGATCTCGCCGTGCGCGTCGACCGTGATCTTCTGCGACAGGTCGCCCTTGGCCACTGCGGTGGTGACCTGGGCGATGTTGCGGACCTGGCTGGTCAGGTTGGACGCCATCGAGTTCACGTTGTCGGTGAGGTCGCGCCAGGTGCCGGAGACGCCCTTCACCTGCGCCTGGCCGCCCAGCTTGCCCTCGGTGCCGACCTCGCGGGCGACCCGCGTGACCTCGTCGGCGAACGACGAGAGCTGGCCGACCATCGTGTTGACGGTGGACTTCAGGGCCAGGATCTCGCCCTGGGCGTCGACGGTGATCTTCTGCGAGAGGTCGCCGCGGGCCACGGCCGTCGCGACCTGCGAGATGTTGCGGACCTGGGCCGTGAGGTTCGAGGCCATGAAGTTCACGTTGTCGGTCAGGTCGCGCCACGTGCCGGCGACCCCGCGGACCTGCGCCTGGCCGCCGAGCTTGCCCTCGGTGCCGACCTCGCGGGCGACGCGGGTCACCTCGTCGGCGAACGAGGAGAGCTGGTCGACCATGGTGTTGACCGTGCTCTTGAGCTCCAGGATCTCGCCGCGGGCGTCGACCGTGATCTTCTGCGAGAGGTCGCCCCGGGCCACGGCCGTGGCGACCTGGGCGATGTTGCGGACCTGGCTGGTGAGGTTCGAGGCCATGAAGTTCACGTTGTCGGTGAGGTCGCGCCAGGTGCCGGCGACGCCGGTGACCTGGGCCTGGCCGCCGAGCTTGCCTTCCGTGCCGACCTCGCGGGCGACGCGGGTCACCTCGTCGGCGAACGAGGAGAGCTGGTCGACCATCGTGTTGACGGTCGATTTCAGCTCCAGGATCTCGCCGCGGGCGTCGACGGTGATCTTCTGCGACAGGTCGCCCCGGGCCACGGCCGTGGACACCTGGGCGATGTTGCGGACCTGGCTGGTGAGGTTCGAGGCCATGAAGTTGACGCTGTCGGTGAGGTCGCGCCAGGTGCCGGCGACGCCGGTGACCTGGGCCTGGCCGCCCAGCTTGCCCTCGGTGCCGACCTCGCGGGCCACCCGGGTCACCTCGTCGGCGAACGACGAGAGCTGGTCCACCATCGTGTTCACGGTGTCCTTGAGCTCCAGGATCTCGCCCTGGGCGGCCACCGTGATCTTCTGCGACAGGTCGCCCCGGGCCACGGCGGTGGCGACCTGGGCGATGTTGCGGACCTGGCTGGTCAGGTTGGACGCCATCGAGTTGACGTTGTCCGTGAGGTCCTTCCAGGTGCCGGCCACGCCCGGCACCTCGGCCTGGCCGCCGAGGTTGCCCTCGGTGCCGACCTCGCGGGCCACCCGGGTCACCTGCTCGGCGAAGATCCGCAGCGTGTCGACGAGCGAGTTGATCGTCTCGGACAGCTCGGCGATCTCGCCCTTGGCGCTCACCGTGATCTTCTGCGACAGGTCGCCGCGGGCCACCGCCGTCGCCGCCGTGGAGATCGACCGCACCTGGCCGGTGAGGTTGGC
Source organism: Dactylosporangium sp. CS-033363 (assembly GCF_050942475.1). Taxonomy (NCBI): domain Bacteria; kingdom Bacillati; phylum Actinomycetota; class Actinomycetes; order Micromonosporales; family Micromonosporaceae; genus Dactylosporangium; species Dactylosporangium sp. CS-033363. Next base: position 171,161 of record NZ_CP192032.1, read on the forward strand.
GGCCATCGAGTTCACCGAGTCGGTGAGGTCGCGCCAGGTGCCGGCGACGCCGGTGACCTGGGCCTGGCCGCCGAGCTTGCCTTCCGTGCCGACCTCGCGGGCCACGCGGGTCACCTCGTCGGCGAAGGACGAGAGCTGGTCGACCATCGTGTTGACCGTACGGCCGATGGTCAGGAACTCGCCGCGCAGCGGCCGCCCGTCGATCTCCAGCGCCAGCTTCTGGGACAGGTCGCCCTCGGCCACGGCCACGATCACGCGGGCGATCTCCGTGGTCGGGCGGCCAAGATCGTCGATGAGGGAGTTCACCGCGTGGACGCGGTCGAGCCAGGCCCCCTCGAAGCCCTCCTCGTCGAGCCGCTCGGTCATCCGGCCCTCGCGGCCGACGACCCGGCTGATGCGCAGCAGCTCGCGCGTCTGGTGCTGGTTGATCTCGGCGAGCCGGTTGAAGCGCTCGACGACCTCGCCCGGCAGTCCGTCGCGACGGGTCAATCTGATCTTCAGGTCGCCGGACAGCAACCGGTCCAGCGCCCCGGACAGCTCCTCGAGGAGCATCGTCTCCGGACTCTTCTGGGTGACTTCGTCGACTGTGGTCATGGCGTCTCCACCGGTCTCGGGGGCAGGCGGTGTCCACCCATCGTCGTCCTTCAGGTTGGATTGTTACCACCGTTCAGTGGAGACTGCGATATGTGACAACCCAGACCGTCCGGAGGCTCAGGCTCCCGGCCGACCATAGCTCTCCCGGTCTGGCCCGCGAGGCGATCCGGACGATCGCGCACGAACGGGACCTCCTCCCCGTCCTCGACGAGGCCCTCCTCCTCGTCACCGAGCTCACGACCAACAGCGTCGTGCACGCCGGCACCGAGTTCGACCTGGAGATCACGGTCGGCGACGGCTCGATCACGGTCGCCGTGCTCGACTTCCGCCCGGGCACCATCGCACCGAGCTTTCCCGAGACCACCGGCGAGCTTCCCGAGCGCGGGCGCGGCCTGCTCCTCGTCGAGCAGCTTGCCACGGCTTGGGGCACGCTGCACTTCAACGGGGGCAAGGGCGTCTGGTTCCGGCTCGACGTGACCCCGCAGGAGCGCCCCGATGTGCCGAGTTTCGACCTGCCCTCGGCGGTCGACGCGCTGATCTGGTCCGGCCGCGGCGCCTCGCTGGAGGAGCTGGCCGAGGAGCTGCTGCAGCGGCTGTGCCGGGCCATCGGGGCCCAGGGCGCCGCGCTGACCGTGGACGAGGGCGAGGGGCCGCACACGGTCTCCGCGTACGGCCGCCTGGGCGAGAGTGTGGACACCGGTCGAAGGGTGCCGCTGCGCGTGACCCGCCCGTGGCGCGCCGAGCTGCTCGTGGCCGGCGGGGGGTCCAGCCCGTACGCGCGGCCGCTGACCGCCCTGGCCGCCGACCGGCTCACGCTGCTGGTCGAGAACCACCGCCTGCGCCGCGCCGACGCCGAGCGCCGGACCTGGCTGACCTTCCTGGCCGACGCCAGCGAGCTGCTCGCCCAGTCCCTCGACGTCGAGCTCACGCTGGCCCTGATCCCGCGGCTGGTCGTGCCGCGGCTCGGCCAGTGGTGCGCGATCCACTCCGCCGACGCGGGCGGCGAGCTGCGCCTGGCCGCCGCCACGCACGCCGACGAGTCCAAGGTCGCCGATCTCCTCGACGCGCTGGCCCAGGCCGCCCCGCAGCTCAAGGAGGCGATGGGAACCGACGCGGTGGTACCGCTGGGAGCCCCCCTGGAGGGCTACATCGTCGCGCTGATCGCCCGCAACCAGCACCTCGGCACCCTGGCCGTCGGCGGCAGCGGGGACACCTGGCAGCGCGCCGAGGAGGTGGCCGTCGTCGAGGACGTGGCCCGCCGCGCCGCGCTCGCCATCGACAACGCCAACATCCACGCGGAGCGCCGGCGCGTCGCGCAGACCCTGCAGCGCTCGCTGCTGCCGCCCCAGCTGCCCAGGGCCGAGGGGATCGAGTTCGGCGCCGAGTACGTGCCCACCGGCGAGGGCGTCGAGGTCGGCGGCGACTTCTACGACGTGCTCCCGCTGTCCGGCCGGCGCTGGCTCGTCGTGGTGGGCGACGTCTCCGGCAAGGGCGTGCAGGCGGCGACCGTGACCGGGCTCGTCCGCGACGTGACCCGGGTGCTGGTCCGCGACGGGCGGCCGCTGCCCGAGGTGCTGCTGCGCCTCAACGAGACCCTGCTCGAGCGCGGCGGCGGGCGGTTCTGCACCCTCTGCCTGGCCCAGATCCTGCGCCGCCAGGACGGCCGCCTCGACGTGACGCTCCATCTCGCCGGGCACGATCAGCCGGTTCTGCTGCGCGCAGACGGTTCCACCGAACTCGTCGGCGCCTGTGGTACCGCGCTGGGCCTCCTCGACACCATCAACACCCCGCGCACGCAGGTCCTGCTCGACCCGGGCGACACGCTGATCTTCTTCACCGACGGGGTGACCGAGCGGCGCCGGGGCATCGACCTGTTCGGCGTGGAGCGGCTGCGCGAGGAGGCGGCGCTGCTCAACGGCTTCCCGGCCGACGTGGTGGCGGCCCGGCTGCGCGCGCGGACGCTGAGCTTCTCGCCGGAGGTGCCGCGGGACGACATCGCGATCTTCGCGGTCCGCAACGACTCTTAGGCTCTATGCCACCCAGCCGGCGTGCAGGAAGTGGGCGGCGAGCACGCCCTGAGTCGTCAGGAAGACGGCGAGCACCGTGCGGTCGACCCAGGGGCGCCTTCCCAGGACGCCGAGCGCCATGAACGCCGGGAACACCTCCAGCCCGATCCGCGACGCCGAGTAGAGCGGATACGGGATATCCGTCGTGTACCGGCTGGGAAAGCTCACCATGAACGCCAGCAGCGCGATCCCCAGCAGCGGGAAGAGCGCCTGGCTGCGGGTCCGCCAGGTCAGCAGCAGCGCGCCGAGGACCAGGACGGTCGCGAGTTCGAGGACGTTGTGGGTCCAGAGCTCGGTGAAGTGCGGGCCGGCGCGCCTGAACGCGTCGATCGGCGCCTGCCAGGGCCAGGCGAGGTGGCGGCCCCAGTGCTCGGCCTGGGTGTGCGAGAACGCGAGCGGGTCGCGGTACGCGAGCTGATTGACCACCATGACCGCGGCCAGGCCCAGCGGAATGCCGATTAATGCGGATATTTCGGACCAACGCTTGGGTCGCTTGCGGAGGTACTCGAACACGAACGCGCCGACGAGCAGGATGCCGGCCGAGCGCGTGGCCGCGGCCAGCCCGCCGAGCAGGCCGGCGGCCCACCAGTGGTGGCGGCGCAGGCAGTACACGGTGGCGAGCAGCAGGGCGATGAACAGGCCCTCGTTGTAGGCCGCGCTCAGGAAGAAGCCGGTCGGGAACGCCACGAGGTAGAAGGTCGCCCGGCCGGCGGCCTTGGGGCCGAGTTCCAGATCCGTCAGCCGGTACAGCACGATCAGCGCCGCCAGCAGCGCGGCGTTGGCGACCACGAGCGCCGCGAGCCACGACTTCCCGAGACAGAGCGGCGTGGCGAGTTTGATCAGCAGCGGGTACAGCGGAAAGAACGCGGCCGGCGAGGCGTCCGGGGTCGGCTGGTAGCCGTGGTCGGCGATGGCGATGAACCACTTCGAGTCCCACTGGGCCGCCCACAGGTAGGCGACGTGGCCGATCGACTTGCCCGGGCCGGGGTCGCCGATCCACGCGAAGATCGAGATCGCGGCGAGGCCGGCGCGGCTGGCGGCGAACACCCCGAGGCCGACGATCGCCGCCCGCCGCCACGGGCGATCGACCGGTTCGATCGGAATCGGCGGACTGACCGTTCGCGGCGGCGTTTCAGTGTTCGGCGGCGTTCCGGTTGTCGGCGGAGGCGCTTGCACGCGCGGGAGTTCGCTAGTCGCGGTGTCCACTGGCGGCTCGGATTCTGGCCAGATCGACGGCGACGTCGGCCGGGCGGGCGTTCAGGTCGTAGTTGCTCAGCAGATGCAGGTTGTCGCCGGTGTCGATCTCCAGCAGCTCGCTGCGCAGCCCGGCGCGGGTCCGGGTCTCCAGCCGCACCCGCTCGATCTCGGGCCACGTCAGCCGGCGATGCCCCGCGTAGCCGGACACCACCGTCACGCCCTGCGGGTCCGCGGCCAGGCGGACCGGCGCCAGGAGGTCGCGCAGGGCGTAGGCCCCGGCGACGACCGCCGCGACGATGGCCGCGGTCAGGGCCGCCCGGTCCTCGGCGAAGAAGACCGCCGCGAGCACCAGGACGACCGCCACCGCGCACTTGAGGGCGGCGAAGCCCGGCGACACCCGCCACCGCATGGTCGTCGGCGCGGGGCCGGACGGCTCATCGGCGGCGGGCTGCTCGGAGAAGGCACCGCTGCGCATCTGCACACCCCTACGATTACGCGACCCAGCCGCCCCGCACGAAGTAAGCGGCCAGAATCGCCTGCAGCATGAAGAAGAGGGCGACCACGATCCGATCGACCCACGGCCGCGCCCCGATGCGCGCCAGGATCATGAACGCCGGAAAGACCTCGAGCCCGAACCGCGACGCCGAGTACAGCGGATACGGCAGGTGCGACGAGGGAAAACTGATCATGAGCAGGGTCAGCCCGATCCCGACCAGGGGCAGCACCCACTGGTCGCGGCGCAGCTTCCACGGCCCGACGAAACACAGCACGAGCGCCGCGATGCACATCAGCGCCGTCGCCAGCTCGAGCAGGTTGTGCACCCACAGGTCGCTGAACCCGAACCGCAGCCCGTGGCTGGTGACCAGCGACTTGCCGCCCCGCAGCACGGGCATCCAGGGCCAGTCCAGGTGCCGGCCCCAGTACCGCTGCGCCTTGAGGAACGCGAACGGCTCCCCGTACGCGTTGATCGAGAACGCCGCCACGCCCGCCACGCCGACCGGGATGAGCAGGATCGCCAGCGCGCTTCGCTTGAGCCGGAACCGGTTGACCCGCACGTACTCCCACACGAACGCCCCGGCCAGCAGGATCCCGGCCGACCGCGTGAACACCGCGAGCCCGCCGAACGCCCCGGCCCACCACCAGTGCTGCTGGCGCAGGCAGTACAGCGTGGCCAGCATCAGCCCGATGAACAGGCCCTCGTTGTAGGCGGCGGTCAGGAAGAACGCGGTCGGGAACGCCACCAGGTAGAACACCGTCCGCCCGGCGATCACCCGGTCGAACTCGCGCTCGGTCAGCCGGTACAGCACGACCAGCGCCCCGAACGCCGCCAGGTTCGCCACGAGCAGCGCGGCGACCCAGGGCTTGCCGAAGCAGATCGGCGTCAGCCCGCGGATCAGCATCGGGTACATCGGGAAGAACGCGGCCGGCGCCTTGTCCGGCTCCGGGTAGTAGCCCCGCTGCGCGATGTCCACGAACCACTTGGAGTCCCACTGCGACGCCCACTGCGCGGCCAGGTAGGTCGCGGTCACGTTGGGCCGCTTCTCCCCGATCCACGCGAACGCCGTCACCACCGCCAGCGCGATCTTGCTGGCCGCGAAGATGCCGAACCCGACGAGCAACGCCCGCCGCCACGGCCGATCGCCCGCTGTCTGGCTGCCGACCTCGCCGCTCCCAGTCGCCGGTCCAGCCGCCGCCGCAGTCCCGGACCCGGCCGCGCGATCCGCCACGGCGGTCGTGTCGTCGGCGGTCGCGCGTGTGCGCGCGGCGGTGGCGTCCGGTCCAGCCGCCGCCGCTGTTCCGGTGGCGTCGCCGTCCGCCGCCGCGGTCCCTGGCCCGGCCGCGCGATCCGCCACGGCGGTCGTGTCGTCGGCGGTCGCGCGTGTGCGCGCGGCGGCGGTGTCCCCGGCGGTCGGGCGTGCGTCCGCGGCCGGCGGGCGTGCGTTCGCGTCCGCGGCCGGCGCGTCCGCGGTCGCTTTGCCCGCGCCGCGGTCTCCGGGGTCGTCGGCGTCCATCTGCGGCATCGTAGAGGCGCTCATCCCTACGGCCGCAGCCCGCCGCGGATCACCAGGTCGAGCAGGGCGAACACGAACAGGGCGATCCCCACGAAGCCGTTGGCCGTGAAGAACGCGCGGTTGACCCGGGACAGGTCGGTCGGGCGGACGATCGCGTGCTCGTAGACGAACGCGACCGCGGTCACCGCGAGGCCGATCCACCAGAGCCAGCCCAGGTGGACCAGCTGGCCGAACCAGACGAACAGGGCGAACGTCACGACGTGGGCGATGGTGGACAGGCGGAGCGCGAACGGTACGCCGAAGCGGGCCGGCACCGAGTGCACGCCGATCTCGCGGTCGATCTCGGTGTCCTGGCAGGCGTAGATCAGGTCGAAGCCGCCGATCCACAGGCCGACCGCGACGCCGAGGACCCAGGCCGGGCCGGAGCCGCGCAGGTCGCCGGTGATCGCCAGCCAGGCGCCGACCGGCCCGACCAGCTGCGCGATGCCCAGGATGGCGTGCGGCCAGTTGGTGAAGCGCTTGCCGTACGGGTACACGATCAACGGCACGACGGCCAGCGGGGCCAGGGCCAGGCAGAGCGGGTTGAGCAGGGCCGCGGCGCCGAGGAACACGACGATGGCGACCAGCGCGCCGGTCCACGCCGTGCGCACGCTCACCGCGCCGGTCACGAGCTCGCGCTTGGCCGTGCGCGGGTTCCGGGCGTCGATCTGCCGGTCGATGATCCGGTTGGCGGCCATGGCGAAGGTGCGGGCGCCGACCATGGCGATCGTCACCAGCAGCAGGTCGAGCCAGCCGACGTGCGGGTGCTCGCCGCCGGTGGTGGTCATCACGGTCAGGGCGGCCAGGTAGGCGAACGGCAGCGCGAACACCGAGTGCTCGATCGCGACCAGCCGCAGGAACGCCTTGACCCGGCTCGGGGGTGCCTCAGCAGTGAGTGTCACTTGAATCCGTACTCTCTCCAGCGCTTGTCCACCCGCGCCACGACCTCGGGCGACATGACCATCTCTTCCGGCCAGCCGCGATGGTAGCCCTCGGCCGCCGTCTTCCGCGTGGCGTCCAGCCCCGCCTTGCCGCCCCAGAACTGCTGGTAGGACGAGTGGTCGAGGTGGTCGACCGGGCCCTCGGTCAGCAGCAGGTCGTGCTTGTAGTCGACGTTGCCGAAGGCGCGGAACGCGACCTCGGCGTAGTCGTGGACGTCGCAGTCCTCGTCGACGACCACGATCAGCTTGGCCAGCGACAGCAGGTGGGCGCCCCAGACGGCGCTCATGACCTTCTGCGCGTGCTTCGGGTACCGCTTGCGGATCGACACGATCACGCAGTTGTGGAACACCCCGGCGGCCGGCAGGTCGTAGTCCACGATGTCCGGAATGAGCAGCTTGAGCAGCGGCAGGAAGATCCGCTCGGTCGCCTTGCCCAGGCCGTGGTCCTCCTGCGGCGGCTTCGACGTGATGATCGAGTGGTAGATCGGCTGCTTGCGCGTGGTCATGCAGGTCACGTGCAGCACCGGGAAGTCCTCGACCGGGGTGTAGAAGCCGGTGTGGTCGCCGAACGGGCCCTCGGGCAGCCGTTCGCCGGGCTCGAGGTAGCCCTCCAGCACGATCTGCGCGTTGGCCGGCACCTGCAGCGGCACCGTGAGGCAGTCGACCATCTCGACGCGCTCGCCGCGCAGGAAGCCCGCGAACAGGTACTCGTCGATGTCGGACGGCAGCGGGGCGCTCGCCGTGTAGCAGACCACGGGGTCGGCGCCGATCGCGACCGCCACGGGGAGCCGCTGGCCGAGCCGCTCCGCGACCGCGTGATGCGCCGTGGAGTCCTTGTGGATCTGCCAGTGCATCCCGATCGTGTTGTGGCTGTGCTGCTGCAGACGGTACAAGCCGAGGTTTCTCTTGCCTGTCTCCGGATGCCTCGTGTGCGTCAGGCCGAAGTTGTGGTAGATGCCGCCATCGTCCGGCCAGACCTGCAGGCCCGGCAGGAGGTTGAGGTCGACCTGGTCGTCCTTGTAGACGACCTCCTGGCAGGGCGCGCTCTTGACGTGCTTGGGCGGAACCGACTTGAGCTGCATGAGCTTGCCGATGCCGTCGCGGATGCCGGCCCAGCCGACCGGCAGCTCGGGCTTGACCAGCTCCCCGATGCGCGCCCCGACCTCGTCGAGGCTCTCGACGCCGAGGGCCATGGCGGTGCGCCGCTCGGTGCCGAACAGGTTGATGGCCACCGGCATGTCGCCCCTGGTCGGCCGGTCGAAGAGCAGGGCGGGGCCGCCGGCCCGCACGGTGCGGGTGACGATCTCGCTGATCTCCAGGTGCGGGTCGACCGGCGCGGCCACCCGATGCAGCTCGCCCGCCTTCTGCAGGGCAGCCAGGAAGTCGTTGAGGTCTGCATAGGGAAATCCGCGAGCCATGCCTGCATCCTGCCAACCGGGTACGACATTTTCTGCAGCACCCTCGCCCGGTGTGACCGTGGCAGAGTTGATCCGTGGATCAGCGCAGGCCGTGGGTGGTCGGAGTCTCCGGGGCGTCGGGCACGCCGTACGCGGCGGCCGTGATCCGGGCGTTGTTCGACGCCGGCGAGGCCGTCGACCTCGTGGTGTCGCGCGCGGCTCGGCTCACGATCCTCGACGAGACCGGTGTGTCCTTCCGTGACGCGCACTGGAAGGACGACCTCGCCGCGTGGCTCGACCGGCCGCTGGATGCCGCCGACGTCGCCTACTGGCCGGCCGGCGATCTGGCCGCCGGTCCGAGCAGTGGTTCATACCCGGCCAAGGGCATGATGGTGGTGCCGGCGAGCACGGCCGCATGTGCCGGCATCGCCATCGGACTTTCCAAGGACCTCCTTCAGCGCGCCGCCGAGGTGAACCTCAAGGAACGCCGCCCGGTCGTGGTCGTGCCACGCGAGACCCCGGTGACCCGCAGTCACCTGGAGCACCTCATCGCACTACACGACGCGGGTGCGGTGATCCTGCCCGCGAGCCCCGGCTTCTATGCCGCCGGCGCCGCGGCCACGGCCGCTCAACTGGTCGATTTCGTCGCCGGCAAAGTTCTCGACGCCGTCGCCGTATCGCACAGCCTGTTCACTCGTTGGTCGGGTGAGCTCGGCCATTCCCGTTAGAGGTGTCATCAAGCGCGTCGTCCCCTTCGAGCAACGCCCTCACCTCGGATTCCCGGAACCGCCGGTGTCCCCCCGGGGTTCGGATACTGCTGATACGGCCGGCCGCGGCCCAACGCGTCACCGTCTTCGGATCGACGCGAAACAAGGCAGCGACCTCACCGGGCGTCAGCAGACGATCTCCCGTCTCCACGGCCCCTCCTTTACCCTGGGTGGCTCGCCGGGCTCGCGCACCCCCATGCTGCGAAGCTGAAAGCGCGAGTCATCCTGGGATGTACGCCCATTACAGCACCGCTCACGTGCCGTGTCCGGGAAACGAGGAAAACGCACTTCTGGGTATTTAGCTGTGTTAAAAGACGGACCGTTAGGCTTGTCCCGATGGATGCGATCGATCGACAGCTCATCGACCTTCTCCGGGACAACGCCCGCCTTCCATACGCGGAGCTCGCCCGCAAGGTCGGACTCTCCGCCCCGGCCGTGCACGAACGCGTCGGCAAGCTCGAATCCTCCGGCGTCATCCGCGGGTACCGCGCCGAGGTCGAGCCCGAGACGCTGGGACTTCCGCTCACCGCGGTGATCGGCATCGTGCAGGACAGCAGCGGCGACACCGATTCCGTTCTCGAGGCCCTGCGCGAGCGCGAGGAGATCGAGTCGTGCTACTTCATGGCGGGTGAGGAATCGTTTCTCTGCAAGGCGCGGGTGAAAACCATCGGCGACCTGGAACAGCTCATCGTCGACCTGAATCGGGTGAAGGGCGTGGCCCGCACACGCACTACCGTCGCGCTTTCCACGAAATGGGAAGGACGGATCCGGCCGGCCGGCTGAACCGTTCACGCGAGGGTCGCCAGCCCCGCATATTCCGCGACGTAACCGTCCTCGGTGAGGTCGATGTCGGCGGTGAAGTTCTCCGACCGGTACCGCACCCGCCGCGGCGCCAGCACCTCGTACGACTGCTCGTAGGGCAGCACGGCCAGGCTCGGCAGCAGCACCCACGCCGCCTCGATGTCGACCTTGGTGCCCGGCTCGGCCCGGTGCAGCCCCAGGCGGCGGATGGGCAGCGTGTTGGTGAGCGGGGAGTTGTACAGGTCGATGTCGAGGACGGCGTGCAGCCGGTCGGGGTCCTCGATGCCCGAGAACGGCGCGGCGGGCAGCACCCGCTCCAGGTCGCCCTGCTCGCTGGTGGTCACCCGCCAGCGCCCGGCGGCCCGCTCCATCCGCAGGGTCCGCAGCCAGCCCGCGCCCTCGACGGCCAGCTCCAGGCGGGTGCTCGCCCACGATTCGTCCGTGTGCAGTTCATAGCGGCAGGTGTACAACGCGTTGTCGGCGGCGAACGCCACCCCCTTGGCACGCAGGCCCCGCCTGTCGTCCAGGGTGACGAACTCGCCGCCGACGGTGTCGGTCCGTTGCCAGGCGAACGCCCGTGGTAGCACGGTCATCCCCGGACCGTACTCGACGGGGGACGATCGTGCGCCCCCCGTCACGCACCGTCATCGATTGCGGGGCGGCCGCCGGTCGTTGGTCCGCCGCCGCGGCCCGCCCGCGTGGTGGTTCGGGCTCGCGTTGTGCGTGATGCGCACCGGCACGCCGCTGGGCTGACGAGCGCCGGTGACCTCGGCCAGGGCCGCGTCGCCCGCGCGGACGCGCAGCTCGTTGGGGGTGACGCCGGCCTTGGCCAGCAGCGCCTGGGCCCGCCGCCGCTGCCGCGGCAGCACCAGCGTGACGACCGTCCCGGCGGCCCCGGCGCGCGCCGTGCGGCCCGCCCGGTGCAGGTAGTCCTTCTGGTCCCGGGGGAGATCGACGTGTACGACCAGGGAAACGTCGTCGATGTGAATGCCACGGGCCGCCACATCGGTCGCGACCAGCACGTCGACCGTGCCCTCGCGGAACTCGGCGAGCGTGCGGGTGCGCACCCGCTGGGTCTTCCCGCCGTGCAGCGCACCGGCCCGGACGCCGACCCGCGCGAACTGGTCGACCAGCTCGTCGACGGCCATCTGGGTCTTCACGAACAGGATCGTGCGGCCCTTGCGCGCGGCGATGGACGCGGCGATCGCGAACTTGTCGTGCGGCGGGACCAGCAGCACGTGGTGGTCCATCGACCCCACGGAGGCGGTCGGCGGCTCGATCGAGTGCGTGACCGGGTCGGTCAGGAACTTGTTGACCAGCGCGTCGACGTCCTTGTCCAGCGTGGCCGAGAACAGCAGCCGCTGCCCGGTCGCCGGGGTCTGGCCCAGCAGCTCGGTGACCTCGGGCAGGAAGCCCATGTCGGCCATCTGGTCGGCCTCGTCGAGCACGGTGATCTCGACCGCGTCGAGGCGGCAGGCGCCCCGCTTGATCAGATCGCCGAGCCGGCCCGGGGTTGCCACGAGCACGTCGACACCGCGCTCCAGGGACCAGATCTGCCGGTCGTACGGCACGCCGCCGACGGCCGTCTTGCAGAACAGGTTCAGCGCCTTGGCCAGCGGGGTCAGCGCGTCGTTGACCTGCATGGCGAGCTCGCGGGTGGGCACCAGGACGAGCGCCTTCGGGGCGTGCGGCCGCGAACGGCCGGACTCGGCGAGCCGGGCGAGCATCGGCAGGCCGAACGCGAGCGTCTTTCCCGATCCGGTACGGCCGCGACCGAGCACGTCGCGGCGGGCGAGCACATCCGGGATGGTCGCCGTCTGGATCGGGAACGGTTCGGTGATGCCCTCTTTCGCCAGCGCCCGCACGAGGCGGGTGGGCAGTCCGAGACCGTCGAAGCCAGGCTCCTCGGGCGTCTCGGGCTTCTCGTCGGCAAAGAGGGACGGGTACGTGCTGGGGTCAGCGAGCAGCAAGGAGCTGGGACCTTCCGATTGGAGAACGGTTAAGAGTATCCGATCTCGCCGGGAAGGTCCCAGTCGCCGTGTCGCGCCTCACTTCGGGGTGGACACCCCGCCGAAGACGCCGTCGATGAAGTTGTGGGCCAGCGTCACGGCGAAGTAGCCGCCGACCAGGAGTACCACCACCATCACACCGATGATGAGGAACACCCGGCCGTTGCCGGACTTGCGTGGCTCCTCGTCGTCGTCATCCGACTCCGCGGTGCCTTGACTCAGGATGTGCCCGGTCAGTGAGCCGGAGTTCTCGAGCGGACTACCTCCGCCGGTCGACGGGAGGGGCAGCGGCGAGGCGCCGTCCTTCCCGCCGTAAACGGTTCCGGCGGAGGCCCGCTCCTGGCGAGCCCACGTTCCGTAGCTGGTCTTTGCTTCGGCCTCTTCGGCCTTTGCCTCGGGCGCTTCGGACTTCTCGTCGTCCGCGTCATCCTCGGCTAATTCGCCCTCCTCATCGGGCGGCGGGATGGCTGGGGGCTGCCCGTGCTCCGGCCCGTGCTGCGAGGGCGCACCGCTGGACGGATAGACGTTGCCGGGCGCGCGGTTGGCCGGCGGCGGATAGCCCCCGCTGCCTGGCCAATTCTGCTGTTGTACCTCATGTTCGTCGCTCTCCGTTCCAGGCGCACCCGGCACCGGCGGCGGCGCCCAGGCGGGCGGCGCGGATTGGGGCTGATTCCAGCCTTGCTGCGGCTGGCCGTACTGCTGCGGTTGCTGCCCGTACTGCGGCTGGCCGCCGTACTGCTGCGGCTGCGCTCCGTACTGGGGTGGCTGGCCTCCGTGCTGCGGGGGCTGGCCACCGTGCTGCGGCGGCTGGCCTCCGTACTGGGGCGGCTGTCCGTATGGCTGGGGCGGCGGGTTCCAGCCGGGCTGCTGGGCCGGGGGAGCCGACTGCGGCGGACTCCAACCGGGCTGCTGCGCGGGCGGTCCCGACTGGGGCGGGTTCCAGCCTTGCTGCGCGGGGGGCGCGGACTGGGGCTGGTTCCAGCCTGGTTGGGGCTGGCCGTACTGCTGTGGCTGCTGGCCGTACGGCTGCGGGGGTTGCTGTTGCCCTTGCCACGGCTGCGGCTGCCCGGGTTGCCAGCCTTGGACGGGCGGCTGTCCGGGTTGCTGCCAGCCCTGCTGCTGCGGGTGCTGAACATGCGGCGGCTGCCCGTATGGCGGTTGCCCGTGCGGAGGCTGGCCGTGCGGCGGTTGCCCGTGCTGTGGCTGGCCGTGCGGCGGCTGGACGTGCTGTTGAGGGTGCGGTGGCTGCCAGCCGGGCTGTCCGGGCGGCGGCTGCTGTCCCTGCCACGGTTGCGGCTGAGGCTGAGGCTGCCCAGGCGGCGGCCCCCAGCTCTGCTGCCCGGGGAGCGGCGCAACGTACCCGGGCCGGTTCCACCCCTGCTGCACAGCCGGCGGCACAGGCGGCGGCTGCTCGGCGGAGGCCTCGTTGTGCCCCCACGGATGCTCAGCCGACGGCGTCGTGTACGCGGGCGCCGAATCACCCTTCGGCTCCGGCTCGCCGTCCCCCTTGGGCAGCGGCGGCGGCTCCTCGGAAACCAGGAACGGCGAACTCGACACCGGCGGCGGCGTGTTGGACTGCCCACCCCCGAACGGCGGCTGCGGGGTGGAGTCGGGGACGCCGTACGACTGCCCGGGACCAGGCCCGAAGGAGGACGCCGGTTGGGCGTCGGGCAGCCCGTAGGCCGGCCCACCCGACGAGGGCGCGCCGGCCCCACCGAACGATGGGCCGGGCTGCGAGTCGGGGACGCCGTAGGACGGTGCGCCGGATGACGGTGCGGCTGCTCCGCCGAACGACGGCGCGGGCTGCCCGTAGGCCGGCCCGCCCGATGACGGGGCGCTGCTGCCACCGAAGGGCGCGGCCGGGTTCGAGTCCGGAACACCGTAGGCCGGGGCATCGGGCAGCGGAGGCGGCCCGAAGGTCGGCGGCGCGGGTGGTTCCGGAGGCGTCGGCAGCCCGGGAGCGCCTGGCGTGCCGGGAGCGCTAGGCGTGCCGGGAGCCCCGGGAATGCCAGGCGCTTGGAACGGCCCAGGCGAGAACGGCGACGGTCCCGGGAACGGCGGCTGCGGTCCGGGCTGCGGGAACGGCGGCGGCCCAGGCTGCGGCGTCGGCTCGGGCTGGGGGATCGGCTCGGGTGCCGGCGCAGGCGGGTACGGCGTAGGAATCGGCTCCGGCGCAGGAGCCGGCGGGAACGGCGTCGGCTCCGGCTGCGGTACCGGCTCCGGGCTCGGGAACGGCGAGGGCGTCGGCCCCGGAATCGGCTCCTGAGGCTCATCCTCGGACGGCGAGTCGGCTCCACCGGACTGAGCACTCCAGGACGCCCCACTCCACGACGGCGCGGGCGAGTCGCTCTGGTTGCCGACCTGAGGGTTCCACGGATCGGCGGGGGCACTGCTCGGCCCACCACTCCACGACCCAACTCCGGCCCCGGCGGGCGAGTCACTCCGCTCCCCGGACTGCCCACCACTCCACGGGTCAGCGGGTGCGTTGGCCCCGGGCTGCCCACTACTCCATGGGTCAGCGGGCGCGTTGGTCCCGGCACCGGACTGCAGGCTCCAAGGGTCGGCCGGCGCGTTGGACTGCGCGCCGCCCCACGAACCACCGGGCGCGTCGGCAGCAGCGGCGGGCTGGGAACCCCAAGAACCACCGGGCGCGTCGGCGCCCGCGGCGGGCTGGGAACCCCACGAACCACCGGGCGCGTCGGCAGCAGCGGCGGGCTGGGAATCCCAAGAACCACCGGGCGCGTCGGCGCCAGCGGCGGGCTGGGAACCCCACGAACCGCCGGGCGCGTCGGCTCCGGACGGGGCGTTCCACGAACCACCAGATGCGCCGCCACCCACGCCAGGTGCGGCGAGCGAGGAACCGGCGTCGGACTGGGCGCTCCACGAGTTGGCCGGTGCGTCGGCACCGGCTGCGGCGCCGGCGTTGGCGTCGGGTTGTGCGCCCCACGAGTTGGCGGGTGCTTCGGCGCCGGCCTGGGCGGCGGGGGAGGGTGCGTCGGTGGTTGAGGCGCCACCGCGGTACACGGTGGGGGTCGCCCCACGCGCCGCCTGGGCCGCCTCCTCTGCGCTGACCGTGTGCAGGCCCGGCACGGAGGCACTGGCCCGCGCGGCCGCGATTGCAGCCCCGCCGACGGCTGCGGCACCGGCCAACCCGGCGCCGGCGAGCAGGGCGTCCGAGCCACTGCCGGCCGGCACGTCCGAGCCGCTGCGACCGGCGAGCGGTACGCCGGAGTCGCTGCTGCCCACGAGCGGTGCATCGGAACCGCTGCCGCCCGCGAACGCTGCGCCTGGGTCGCTGCTGCTCACGACTGGTGCGTTGGAACCGCTGCCGCCCGCGAACGCTGCGCCTGGGTCGCTGCTGCCCACGAGCGGTGCATCGGAATCGCCGCTGCCTGCGAACGGTGCCTCGGAATCGCCGCTGCTCACGAGCGGTGCGTCGGCGCTGGGCCCACCCGAGACTGGTGCGTCCACACCAGGCCCACCAGAGACCGGTGCGTCGGCGGCGCGGGCATCGCCTAGGTGTGCGTCGGCGTTGCTGTAGCTCGATGACGGCGCATCCGCGCTACTGGCGAATGGGGCGTCGGACCCGCTGTAGCCGGAGGGCGCGTCCGAGCTGTTTCCGACGGCGAACTGTGGGTCGGAAGCGCTGCCAACATCGGCTCGCGAGGCGTCGACGCTGTCGCCGAGCGGGTCGCTGGCGCCCGAGAACGGTGAGTCGTCGGACGGCGCGTCGGCGGGTTCCGAGGTTGCGGGGACCTGCGGCGGGCGCTGAGCGGCGAAGGGGTGGATGACGGACCCGGGCTCGTACGCGGAGGCCGACGAACCACTCACCTGCCCGAACGCGGACTCACTGGGCGATCCGTAGGAAGGCGCGGGCTCACCGGGCGGGTTGTACGACGACGCCGGCTCGCTGGCCTGGCCGTATGCCGACGCTGGCTCGCCGGGCGCCGGGTAGGACTGGCCCGCGTCGCTCGACTGGCCGTATGCGGGCGAGTAGGGCTGAGCCGACTCGTTCGCCTGGCCGTATGCCCGAGCCGGGTCGTTGGACGGGCTGTAGGCGGGCGGGTCGTACGACGGGGCCGGGTCGCTCGCCTGACCGTATGCCGGCGCGGGCTCGCTGGGCTGGCCATAGGACGGTGCCGAGTCGCCGGGCGTGCCGTACGACAACCCTGATTCACCAGGCGTGCTGTACGACGAGCCCGAGTCACCGGGCGTGCTGTAGGCCGAGCCCGAGTCACCGGGCGTGCTGTACGACGAGCCCGAGTCACCGGGCGTGCTGTACGACGAGCCCGAGTCGCCGGGCGTGCTGTAGGCCGAGCCCGAGTCACCGGGCGTGCTGTACGACGAGCCCGAGTCGCCGGGCGTGCTGTACGACGAGCCCGAGTCGCTCAGGGGGTTGTAGGACGGGGCGGGGTCGGACTGCGGGGTGTACGCGGGCGGGTCATAAGACGGAGCGCCGTAGCTCGAGGAAGCCGCAGGCGCCTGGTCGGCCGCCGGCTCGGGAGCCTTCCACGGGCGGGCGAAGGCATCCCACGAGGACTCCGGCGGGCTCTGCGGAGTACGCCGCCGGCTGGGAAGCGGTGGGGGCTCGTCGCCGGCCGGCGGGGACGACTGGGCGTCCGCGGTCGCGTAGGAGGGCTCGTCCGAGGACGAGGGAGAGGACGAGGGAGAGGGAGAGGACGCAGCGTACGAGGCGGGTTCGTCCGATCCCGTCGCTTGCCCAAGGGGGTCGCCCGAGGAGTAGGTGGTGGCTCGGTAGGTGCCGGGCTCTCGGCGTACCTCGTCGGGGGCGTAGGAGCCCTCCGGGGCCGTGATGCCTGCCACACTCGCTCGGCCGACGATGGACGGAGTGCCCGGGATGTCCGAAGAGTTCGGCTCGTCGGCCGCCGGGGCGAAGCCCTCCAGCGGGGTCGGGGCGAAGGGTGGGGCCAGGCCGTCCGAGGGCTCGTCCGCCGCTCGCGGTTCCGGGGCCGATGGAGGCGGCGGCGTCGGGTCGGTCGGGCGCGGGCCATAGACGTCCGGCGAGGGGGTCAAACTCGGCAGCTGGAACGCCGGCGGCTCATCCAAGGAAGAAGGAGCAGCCGGGGTGTCGACCGCGGCTACCGACGAGACCGGAGACGGGGCAGGAGCCGCGTCCGAGGTGTCGCCGAACGCCGCCATCATCGCGGCCAGCTCCGGGTCGTCGTCCTCCGAGGCAGCCGAAGAAGGCCCGCCGTCGAACGGGCTGGCGCCCGGCCAGAGCGCCCCCGCCACCGGCGTCGGAGGAAGTTCGAAGGCCGAATCCGGCACATCCTCCTCGGACGCCTCGGCCGGAAGGGATGCGCCCACCGGTGGGGGCGGCGGCAGCGGTGGCAGGTCAGCGCCGTCCGCCGGTGCGCCGCTCGTCGGGGCCGGGTCGCCGAACGAAGGAGCGCTGCGCGCCGCCTCGCCGCGTGTGCCGTCCCGCGTCTCCCGATCGTCCATTGCTGCCTCCATGAAGCGGGCATCATTGCGTGCCCGACGGGCTCCCCCGTCCGTCGGTCAACGGGTCCACGGTGCCACATCGAGTCACGCAGTGCTGGATCGGAGTGGGTCGGATTCTCGATCACCGGCGGGCAACGAAGGAGAAAAACCTCAGCCCGAAGCGCTCGCCGACGTCGTGGCCTGCGTGCTCGCCCCGGCCGCCGCGGACGACTCCACGACCGCCGGGGAGGACGACTGCGGGTTGGCCGAAGGACGGGGCGGCGTCTTGGAAGGCGACTCAGACGGCGAGGAGGACGGCGACGGCGGGATCGAGGTCGGCGGCAGCGTCGACGGCGACGGCGAGCCGCCCTTCGTCGGGGTCGGCGACACGTAGTCGGACGGCGACGGGCTGCCCGTGTTGCCGGGGTTGGCCGGCGGCGGGGCGGTCGTCGTCTGGCCCGGGGCCGGCACCGCGTCGAAGATCCGGGTGGCGCCGAACAGGCGCGACCAGCGGACCTCCGCGATCTTGACCTTCTGGCCGCTCGTCGGGGCGTTGACCATCTTGCCGCCGCCGATGTAGATGCCCATGTGGTAGATCGAGCGCCAGTCGCCCATGTTGGTGGCGAAGTACACCAGGTCGCCGGGGAGCAGCTGGTCGCCCGGGCTGTTCACGGTGGGGCGGATGGCGTGCGTGCCGTGGTACATGTCGGCGGCGACGCGCGGGACGGTGACGCCCACCTTGCCGTACGCCCAGTAGGCCAGGCCGGAGCAGTCGAACGTGTCGGGGCCCTCGTCGCCCCAGACGTACCAGGCGACGTTGACCTTGCTCATCGCGTAGGTCAGGGCCTGGCGGGCCCGCGGGTCGGCCTGCATGCCGTTGATGATCGGGTTGTCGACCAGGTTGGGGCTCAGCGCCTGCTCGGCGGCGTCCTGCTCGGCCTCGAGCTGGAGCACGAGCTGGTCGTTCTGCGCCCGCATGGTGACGTACTCGGTGTTCTTCGCCTGGAACTCGGTGTCGATCGGCGTGTAGGTGTTCTGCGCCGTCTGCATCGCGGTCTGGGCGTCCTGCAGCTCCTGGCGCGCGGCCGACTCGGCCTCCTGGGCGCGCAGCAGGTCGCGGGCCGCCTCCTCGCCGCCCGGCTGGCCGCCGAGGCCCGGCGCGAGCAGGCCGAACTGGTGCAGGTCGTTCGCGTACCCGTTGAGCGGCCCGAGCTGCTGCGCCCGCTTGTACGCCTCGGCCGCGGCGTCGTCGGCCTTCTGCTTCTGCTCCTGGACGCGCTGGCCCGCCTCGGTGAGCTTGACCTCGGCGTCGGCGAGCGCGTTGCGGGCGGTGTCGAGATCCGTCGACGCGCGGTTGCGTTTCTCGCCGAGCTGGGCGACGGTCAGCTCGAGCTGCGCCAGTTCAGCGGCCTTGGGGCCGCGGTTCGCGTCGGTGGTGGTGGCCGGCGGGGCGGCCGTCGCGCCGGTGGCGTTGGGCATGACGAGCTGGCCCGAGGCGATCGGCCGGGAGCCGGTGTCGGGAACGTCACCGCTCGGGTCCGCGTACGCCGGCCGCGCGATCAGGGAGCACAGCATGGTGCACACCACGATCGCGGCCTTGACCGGCCGCGAGGGCCGGAAGCGAATCCGTGGCCGCCGTTCGACAGCCGGATCGACCCGCACGACATCGACAGGCGTCGAGGCCGAATCCGGATACGCCGCCCGCAGTACCAGGCCGTTCATCGCCACCGTCCCCAGTCGGTTCGCCCCGCCAATGGTCGATCGTCACCGATCGATCAGTCGGTCTGCCGCCCGACCGTGTTTCATGACACTTTTTCTTACCGCACGAAGGCGACATGCGTCGAGTGGTGATCAATGTCAGGTTCAACAGGGGCGGGTGAATGCGGGGGTAACGGACGCCCCGACGTACGCTGGCAGCCGTGGATGCTGGTTTGAAGCGCGAACTCGAAGCCAAGGTCACCGCGGGTGAGCGGCTGAGCCGGGAGGACGGCGTCGCACTCTACGAGAGCGACGACCTCGTCTGGCTGGGTGGGCTGGCCCACCAGGTGCGCACCGAGAAAAACGGCGACCGGGTGATGTTCAACGTCAACCGGCACCTGAACCTGACGAACGTCTGCTCCGCCAGCTGCGCGTACTGCTCGTTCCAGCGCAAACCGGGCGAGAAGGACGCGTACACCATGCGCATCCACGAGGCCGTCGCCAAGGCCAAGGAGATGGAGGACGAGCAGCTCACCGAGCTGCACATCGTCAACGGGCTGCACCCGACGCTGCCGTGGAAGTACTACCCGAAGGTCCTGCGGGAGCTCAAGGGCGCGCTGCCGAACGTCAAGCTCAAGGCGTTCACCGCGACCGAGATCCAGTGGTTCGAGAAGATCTCCGGCCTGCCCGCCGACGAGATCTTCGACGAGCTGATCGACGCCGGCCTGGAGTCGCTGACCGGCGGCGGCGCGGAGATCTTCGACTGGGAGGTCCGCCAGCACATCGTGGATCACGCCACGCACTGGGAGGACTGGTCGCGCATCCACCGGCTGGCCCACAGCAAGGGGCTGCGCACGCCGTCGACCATGCTGTACGGCCACATCGAGGAGCCCCGCCACCGCGTGGACCACGTCATGCGGCTGCGCGAGCTGCAGGACGAGACCGGCGGCTTCACCGTGTTCATCCCGCTGCGCTACCAGCACGACTTCGTCGACTCGGCGGACGGCAAGATCCGCAACAAGCTGCAGGCCCGCACCAAGATGGCCTCGCCGGCCGAGAGCCTCAAGACGTTCGCGGTGTCGCGGCTGATGTTCGACAACGTCCCGCACGTCAAGTGCTTCTGGGTCATGCACGGCCTGTCGGTCGCGCAGCTGTCGCTGAACTTCGGCGTGGACGACCTGGACGGCTCGGTGGTCGAGTACAAGATCACGCACGACGCCGACAGCTACGGCACGCCGAACACCATGCACCGCGAGGACCTGCTGCACCTCATCTGGGACGCGGGCTTCCAGCCGGTCGAGCGCAACACGAAGTACGAGATCGTCAAGGAGTACGACAAGCCGACCCCGCTGGCGGAGCGCCGCTCCGAGCCCCAGCAGGTCTGGGCCTGACGTTACGCTGGGTGCACCATGTCGCCGTTTCTGAAGTACACGCTGGCCCGGTTCGGGCTGTTCGTCGTCGCCGCGCTCGTGATGCTGGTCCTGCCGCTGGACATCGACCTGCTGCTCAAGCTCATGATCGCCGTCCTGGTCTCCGCCATCCTGGCGTTCTTCCTGCTCAAGGGGCTGCGCGAGCAGGCCTCGGTGCAGGCCGTGGGCATCGCGGGGAAGCGCACGGAAAAGCGCGATCGCCTGCGTGCCGCCCTCAACGGGGATGATGATGGGGGTGAAAGCGCCACCAAAACGGACTAAACCCACTTAAGCCTTGGATGGCGCTCGGTCATTCAAGGGGGGCTTGATGGGTCGCAGGTTCGTGGTGGCGCTAGCGGTGGTCGGAGTGGTGGCTGCGGCGGCCGCCCCGGCGCACGCTGGTCCGATTTATCCGCAAAATTCGGGACAATACCGCGTCGAAGGCACGAAAAACCTTCAAGATCGAAACCGCGTCGCCGGTACCGGAGCAAGCATCGACAGCATCGCCGGCGACTCGGTCGCGGTGACGGCCACGCCCGGCGAGGCCATGCGGATCGCCAAGCTCGGCTACAAGGTCGTGCGCACCGAGACCGAGGCCTTCCCGGCCGCCGACTCGGGGTACCACGACTACGCCGAGATGCAGGCCGAGCTCGACAAGGCGGCCAAGGCGCACCCGAAGATCATGCAGAAGCTCAGCCTCGGCAAGTCGTACGAGGGCCGGGACATGCCGCTGATCAAGATCTCGGACAACGTGGCCAAGGACGAGAACGAGCCGGAGATCCTCTACGACGCGCACCAGCACGCGCGCGAGCACCTGACCGTGGAGATGGCGCTGTACCTCGTCAAGCTCTTCACGGACGGCTACGGCAAGGACGCGCGGATCACGAACCTGGTCGACAGCCGCGAGATCTGGATCGTGCCGGACATGAACCCGGACGGCGGCGAGTACGACCTCACCGGCGGGAAGTACCACAACTGGCGCAAGAACCGGCAGCCCGTCGGCAGCGGCTACAAGGGCGTGGACCTCAACCGGAACTGGTCGTACAAGTTCGCCTGCTGTGACGGGTCCTCGCCGGTGGTGTCGTCGGAGACCTACCACGGCCCGCAGGCGTTCAGCGCCACCGAGACCCAGCGGCTGCGCGACTTCGTCCTGAGCCGGCGGATCGGCGGCGTGCAGCAGATCAAGGCGGCCATCGATTTCCACACGTACTCCGAGCTGGTGCTCTGGCCGTACGGGTACACGATGAACAGCACCGCACCCGGGCTCGGCGCCGACGCGCAGAAGACGTTCGCCGCGCTCGGCCGCACGTTCGCCAAGAGCAACGGCTACACCGCCGAGCAGTCCAGCAGCCTGTACATCACCGACGGCTCGATCATCGACTGGCTCTGGGCCACGCAGGGCGTCTGGGCGTTCACGTTCGAGATGTACCCGAACTCGCCGAGCAAGGGCGGCTTCTACCCACCGGCGAGCGTGATCACCGCCCAGACGGCCCGCAACAAGGACGCGAGCCTCACCCTGGCCGAGTACGCCGACTGCACGTACAAGATCATCGGTAAGGCTCAGCTCTGCTCTACAGCATCCAGTCCTCGGTGAACTCGATCACCGCGAAGTGCCCGCCGGTCGGATCGGCCAGCCGGGCGTAGAAGCCGGCCGACGCCGGTTCGACCCCACGGGCCACCGAGCCGCCGAGCTCGGTGGCCCGTTCGCATGCGGCGGCCGCGCTGTCGACCATGAAGCAGACCGTCCAGTGATCGGGCACGCCCGGCGGGAACCGGCCGTCGATCGGCACCAGGCCGCCGACGGTGTCGTTGTGGTGGTGCAGCTCGAAGTACGGCTGGCCCTCGCTGTCGGCCTCGACCGTGTGCCAGCCGAAGACCTCCTTGTAGAAGGCGCCGGTGCGGTCGAGGTCGTGGGTGGCCAGCTCGTACCAGCAGATCGCCCCCGGCTCGAAGGAGACCTGGGCGCCGACGAACCGGCTGCGCAGCCACGTGCCGAAGAGTGCCCCGCCGGGATCGGCGAGGACCGCGGCGGTACCGAGATCGCGCACACTGGCCGGCGCGACCCGCACGGCGCCGCCGGAGCGCACGACGGCGTCCGCGGTCCCGGCCGGATCATCGGTGGAGATCGAGATCATCCAGGCCGCGTTGCGGTCCGGGCGCCCGGCGCGCAGGCCGGCCGCGGCCCGCCCACCCAGCGTGAAGTGTCCGTCGTCGTTGCGGCTCCAGCCGAACAGGTCCCCGTAGAACCGCTCGGCCCGGGCCGGATCAGGGCTGACCAGCTCCGCCCAGCACGGCGTGCCCGGTGCATAACCCCGCACTCGCATTTGCCTGTCCTCCGCTCGTCGTGCAGACCGCGATCCTGCCACCCCTGCCCCGCGTCACGACAGCCCCTGGAGCGCGTCTGGCAAGGGGTGCGAATGTAGGACATCGAGCCGGGAAACGGCACGGGTCAGCACCACGAACAACCGGTTGAGCCCACGTGACTCGGCGGCGACGATGTCGGCCGGCTCCACCACGATCACGTGGTCGTACTCGAGGCCCTTGGCGAGGCTCGCGGGCAGTACCGTCACCCTGGCGCCGGCGTCGGGATCGGCCGGATCGGCGAGGTCGACCCCGCCCTCGCGCAGCGCCGCGACCAGCCCGTCGACCGCCGTGTCGGCCGCGATCACGCCGACCGAGCCGGGGAATTCGAGCGCGGAGCGCGCTGCCGCCACGACCGCAAGTGCAACCGCCGCGGTTGTACTGACTGTGAGCGCGCCATCCGTGCGCAGCGAACGCGCCTCCGGGACGTCGACCCCGAGGGCCGGCAGCAGCCGGTTGGCCAGCGCCACCACGGCCGCGGGGACCCGGAAGCCGGTGGTCAGCGGCACCACCCGGGCCTCGGGCTTGCCCAGGTGGCCCAGCAGCACCCGCCAGTCCCGCGCGGCCCACGGCGCCGTGCCCTGCGCCAGGTCGCCGAGCAGCGTGATCGACCCGTGCTCGCTGCGCCGGGCGATGACCCGGGCCTGCATCGGCGAGAGATCCTGGGCCTCGTCGACGACCACGTGCCCGAACGAGGCGACCCGGTCGATCAGTCCCGCGGCCTCGTCGATGAGCACCGCGTCGGCCGTGCTCCAGCGGGCCGATTTTGCGGTCTTGGGCGGCTTTGCCCAGGTGAGGGCGGCCTGCTCGGCCTCGTCCAGCAGCTCGTCGGCCGGGTCGAGCAGGACCTCGAACACCAGCTGCTCGGGCGTCACGGCGGGCCAGACGTGATCGAGCACCGCGGTCACGGGCGCCGCCCTGCCCATCCGCCGCTGCCAGCCCTCGCTCGGCGAGTCCCCGCGGCGCGCCTCGGACTGCAACATCAGCAGGTTCACGATCCGCGCCCGCACCCGCTCGCGCCCGATCCCGTACGGCGGCGCCTCCCGCCGCACATCGTCGACGATCCGCCGGACCTGCTCGACCGAGATCCTCCAGCGATACGACCCGTCGGAGACCGTCACCGGCTCCTCGGGCCGCTGGATCTTGCTGAGCAGCCGTCGTTGCAGTACCAGAGCCATCTTTTCGTGGTTTTTGATCTCGGCCGCTTCCGCGGAGTCCGTCGCGCGGACGGGCGTGCTCAGGAGCCCGTCGATCGTGGACTGGCGGACCTCGAGCTCCCCGAGCGTCGGCAGCACGCTGGCGATGTAGTGCAGGAACGCCGAGTTGGGCCCCACGATCAACACCCCGGCGCGCCGCAGCCGCTCCCGGTGCAAGTAGAGGAGGTAGGCCGCCCGATGCAGCCCGACGGCGGTCTTCCCGGTCCCGGGCGCCCCCTGGACGCAGATCGACTCGTCGAGCTCCGCCCGCACCAGCGCGTCCTGCTCGGGCTGGATCGTGGCGACGATGTCGCGCATCGGCCCGACGCGCGGCCGCTCGATCTCGTCGAGCAGGATCTGGCTGGTCCCCTGCTCCTCGCCCTTCTTGAGATGCTCGTCCTCGAAGCTGGTGAGCTCGCCCTTGACGAACCCGAACCGCCGCCGCACGTCGACGTCCTGCGGATCGACCGCGCTGGCCTGGTAGAACCGCCGGCTGAGCGGCGCCCGCCAGTCGAGCACCATCGGCTCCCCGACGGCGTCGGTCACGTGCCGCCGCCCCACGTGGTACTGGTGTTCCTCGATGTCCAACCGCCCGAAGAACAGCGGCGTATCGGGATTGTCGGCGAGATCGGCAATCCGCCGCGCGAGCGCCCGCCCGAGCGTCTCGGCCGCGAACGGGTCGCCGGCCACCTGGTCCCCGGTGGCAAACAGGTCCTCGGCACGCTCGCGCATGCGCTTCAGCGCCTGCCGCGACGCGTCGAGATGCGCTCGCTCGGTGGCAAGCTCGGTTTCGAGTGCGGGCACGGTGATCCTCTTGGAGGTCGCATTCGGCTCGCTCGCGTATCCGGGGTCTTGTGCTCCACCCGGCGCGTGGGACGTCCGCTGCGGTGCTACACAACCGCGGCCGTCAAGCGGCCATTCACCCTACGCCACTTGACTGACCCAGCAACCGAATTACCCGCCGCCACGGGCTGACGCCTTAGGGCCACACATGCGACGATGCGACGGGAGGTGCGCGCCATGCCCGTGCTCGGACACTTCGTCGCCAAGGACGGCGAGACGCTGATCGCGGACGGCCCGTTCCCGATCGAGATAAATCCCGGCACGCTGTTGCGCCGCTCGTAGAAAACCGGAGTCAGCGCCATGTCGTTGCGCAGAGCGCAGGTTAAGGATATTGTTAACTCGGGAAGGGGGCCGGTGGAGTGGGAGATCCTGATGACCGGGCAGGTCGAGGAGTTTCTCGACGCGCTCCACGCCGCTGACCGCGACTCGCATCGCCTGGTCAACCAGGCCATCCTCGTGCTGGAGCGCAATGGTCCGGGCGAGGGGCGGCCGCTCGTCGACAGCATCGCCGGCTCGCGGTTGACCAACCTCAAGGAGCTGCGGCCGCCGTCGAGCGGGCGCAGCGAGATCAGGATCCTGTTCGTCTTCGATCCCTGGCGCGCCGCCATCCTGCTCGTGGCGGGGGACAAGTCGGGTCAGTGGACACAGTGGTACGCCGGGGCCATCCCGGAGGCGGAGCAGCGGTACGCCACATACTTGAAGGAGCGCGAGAAGGAGATCGGCGATGAGCGGCGTTAAGCGGTGGCGGGACACCGATCACCTGGAGCGTGCGGTCGAGGCAGCCGGCGGGCCCGAGGCGTTCGACGCCGCGGTCGGGGCGATGCTCGACGAGGCCCGCGGCTGGCGGCTGGCCGAGCTGCGCAAGCGGCGCGAGATGACGCAGGAGCAGGTCGCCACGCGGATGGGCGTCTCCGTGGCCCGGGTCTCGCAGATCGAGGCCGGCAGTGTCTCCACGCAGGATGTGCTCGCCCGGTACATCGAGGCGCTCGGCGGCACGCTGAAGCTCATCGCCGACTTCGGCGACGAGCAGCTCAAGGTCGCCTGAACGCGAGCCGGAGGTCAGCCCATCAGGGCGCGGAGTTCGGGGATGACCTCGATGGCCAGGATCATGCCGCCCGTGGGGTCGAGGACTGAGCAGGCCTGGCCGATGCCCGCGTCGACCGGGCCCGCCAGGACGCGGCCGCCCAGGTCGGTGGCGCGGGTCATGAAGCCGGCACAGTCGTCGATCGAGAAGATGGTGCGCCAGTGGTGCGGGGTGCCGGGCGGGTAGTTCTCGTCCATGATGCTCAGGCCGCCCACGACGCGGTTGTTGGAGATCCATTCGTGGTACTCGTGGATCGTGTCCGGCGAGGTGCCCTCCTGGTCGAGCCAGCCGAAGACCTTGCCGTAGAAGGCGGCTGAAGCCGGGACGTCGCGGGTTACCACCTCGCTCCAGCAGACGGAGCCCGGTTCGTCGTGGATCTGGGCGCCGGCGAAGCGGATTTTCTGCCAGACGCCGAAGACCGCGCCGGCCGGGTCGGCGAAGAGGGCGGCCCGGCCTCTGGTGGCGATGTCCGTCGGGGGCAGCAGGACCCTGCCGCCGGCCGCCACGACCTCCTGGGCGGTGGCCTCCGGGTCGTCCACGGCGATGTACGTCATCCAGGCCGCGCGCTCCGACGGGGTCGGGGCCACGCCGGCCACGACCAGGTCGCGCAGGTGGAACAGGGTCGTGCCGTCCTCGGCCGCGCTCGTGGTCCAGCCGAAGAGGCCGGCGTAGAACGCGGCCGCGGTGGACGGGGCGGGGCTGGTCAGCAGCGACCAGCAGGGGGTGGCGGCGGCATAGCCTCGTACTCGCACCGAGCGAGGATAAACAAAACGTCAGACGTACTAGATCATCTGAAAGGGTCAATGCTGTGTGAGTAGCTGCTTGGTCACTTCGCGGCAGGTTTTGACGCCGTAGTCCTTGCCCAGGGAACTCGGGTAGTGGGCCATGATCCCCAGGGTCCAGCCGTCGCCGATGGCCATGCAGGCGATGTGCCACTGGCCGTCGTCGCGGGCCAGCCAGCCGTTCTTGATGGCGGTGGTCTTCTGCACGTCGGCCGGCAGGACCTCGATCGGGCCGAAGCGGCCCGGGCCGCGGACGTTGCGCATCTCGTTGAGCAGCCAGTCGGTCCACTTCGGGCCGGCCGCGCGGCCGTCGCCGATGCACTTGGCCAGGCGGGCCACGTCGCGGGCGGACATCTGGGTCAGGCTCCAGGAGTTCTGGGTGCCCTTGGTCTCGGTCAGGCCGCAGAGCGAGATCATGCGCTTGATCGAGTTCAGATTGCCGTTCTCCACGTGGTACTTGAACGTGTTCTCGGTCTCCGAGTCGCGAATCATGCGGCTCAGTTCGTTCATGGCGGTGCTACTGGGCTGCTTCTTGGCCTCGGCCTGGCGGCGCAGCCAGTCCGCCGCCACCCACGCCTTGGCCATCGAGGCCGTGTCACTGGTCGTGTACGGCGTGCTCCCGTACAGCTTGTCGGCCTTGAGGTCGTAGTACGCCCACGACCAGAAGCCCTTGACCGTCACGCTGACCGGCTGGGTGGGCGTGAACAGCGGGCCGCTCGGCGCCGGGCTGGGGGCGGCGCTCGCGCTCGGGGACTCGGCCGGGGTGTCACTGGCGCCGGCGACCGGCACGTGGCTGCTCTGGACCTGGGGCTTGTCCGAGGTCGAGCAGCCGGTCGCCGCAAGCACGGCGAGCAGCGCGAACACAGCGAGGGGGCGTCGCATCAGATGAGGGTAGCGGCTGTGAGAATCGCCGCCCCGCCCGTGTGCCGCGCCGGCGTTGGGGCACGATGGGTGTTGTGCCTGCACTGCAGCGGCCCCGCGTCGGCCACATCCAGTTCCTGAACTGCCTGCCCATCTACTGGGGCCTGATGCGGTCCGGGGCGCTGATCGACGTCGATCTGTTCAAGGACTCGCCGGAGCGGCTCAACGCCGCCCTGGTCGCGGGCGATCTGGATATCGGGCCGATCTCGCTCGTGGAGTACCTCCGCAATGCCGAGGATCTGCTCCTGCTTCCTGACCTCGCGGTGGGCAGCGACGGCCCCGTGCTGTCGGTGAACCTGGTCTCGACGGTCCCGCTGGAGCGGCTCGACGGCCGGCGGGTGGCCCTGGGCGCGACGTCGCGCACCGGCGTGATGCTGGCGCAGATGTACCTCGAGTCGCACGTCGGGGTCCGCCCGGAGTACTTCAACAGCCCGCCCGACCTGGCCCGCATGCTCGACGAGGCCGACGCCGCCGTGATCATCGGCGACGTGGCCCTGCGCGCGATGCACGAGGCGCCGCGGCAGGGCTGGCAGGTCACCGACCTCGGGCAGGCCTGGCGCACGTGGACCGGGCTGCCGATGGTCTTCGCCGCCTGGGCCGTCCGCCGGGACTTCGCCGCCGCGCATCCGGGCCTGGTCAAGGACGTGCACGAGGCGTTCCTGCGCTCGCGGGAGCTGTGCCTGACCGAGCTGGACGACGTCGCGGAGGCGGCGGCGCGCTGGGAGAACCTCTCGGCGGCCGACCTGGCCACGTACTTCCGGGCGCTCGACTTCTCCCTCGGCGACCGCCAGGTGGCGGGCGTCCGCGAGTTCGCCCGCCGCGCGGCCGAGCGGGGCGCCGTGCCGCCGCTGCCGCCGGGCGGGCCCGCGTTCTTCCAGGGCTGACACGCCGCCGCTGGGCGAAAAGTCCCTTTCGCGAAAAGTCGGGCACTCCGTGCCACGACTTTTCGGACTTATCGCCTGTCGGGGTATAAATCCGGAAATGTCGCGGCCGGAGGCCCGACATTTCACGGAAGGCAAAGACATCAGGCCTGAAGCTGCTTCGTGACGCTCGAGCAGATGTTCTCCCCGTACGCCTGCCCCTTCGAGGACGGGTACACGGTCAGCACGCTCAACACCCAGTCGGTCCCGATCGCCATGCAGTTCACGTGCCACTTGCCGTCGCTGCGGGCGATCCACCCGTTCTTCACCGCCGTACCCGCCTGGTCGGCAGCGGGCAGCGCCGGCGTGATGCCGAACTTCTGGTCCTTCGCGACGTTGCGCATCTCGTTGAGCAGCCAGTCCGTCCACTTCGGGCCGGCCGCCCGCCCGTCGCCGATGCAGGCGCCCATGCGCGCCGCGTCCCGGGCTGAGACCAGGGTCGAGGCCCAGTCGATGTACGCCTTCGAGTCCGTCAAGCCGCAGGTCTGCACGAGGCGGGTGATGCTGGCGGACTTGCCGTCGAGGCCCCAGAAGTACGAGGCGGCGTTGTTGTCGCTGTTGCGGATCATCTCGCTGAGCTCGGCCAGGTTGGACTTGCTCGGGTTGGGGTTGCGGCGCAGGTAGTCCGAGGCCAGCCAGGCCTTGATCATCGAGGCGGTGCGCTGGGCGGTGTTCGCGTTGTCGGAGCCGGCCATCGCGCCCGTGCGGCGGTCCAGGACGGTCCAGGACCAGAAGCCGGTGGCGTCGACGGTGACCTTGGCCGGGTGCAGGAGGGCCTGGGGCAGGGCGGGGGCCGTCGGGGCGGCGGGGGCGGCCTTGCGGGTCGGGGCCTCGCTGGCCGCCGGGCTCTCGCCGGCCACGGCCGCGGGCGCGGCGGTGTCGGAGCTGACGCCGAGCAGGTCGCTGCCCCAGACGAACGGTACGCCGACGAGCAGCGCCGCCACGAGCAGCACGAACACGGTCAGTCCGACACGCTGGCGCATGAGTCGGTGGTCCCTCCCTGGCGGCCGTCGCCCTGATTCCATCGACCGCCGGTCATGAACAGATGTTCCCTGCGTTAACACGCTGTAAGCGATCGGAAAGTTCACCCGGCGTGAGGTATTGCCGGGGACAGTCTCCCGTCCAACGGGCAAGCCCGCAGCTTGGACGCGCTCAAAAGTCCCTGGTAGTTGGCTCGACGTGATGTGACACCTTCTTGCCGGAACTGTCGGTTGCTGTAACACTGGACGTGTGTACGGCAACGACTTCGGCCCGCTCCTAGAGCAGGTGGACAGCGCTGAGCGGGACCTTCGCGCGAATTCCGAACGAGCGCTCGGTCAAGAACGCGACCAGAGCGGGGACCAGAACGCGTACTTCGATGCGCTCCTGGCGGCCGACCAGAAGATCGAGCCGCGGGACTGGATGCCGGACGCGTACCGCAAGACGCTGATCCGGCAGATCGCCCAGCACGCGCACTCGGAGATCATCGGGATGCAGCCCGAGGGCAACTGGATCTCGCGCGCGCCGTCGCTCAAGCGCAAGGCGATCCTGCTGGCCAAGGTGCAGGACGAGGCCGGGCACGGGCTGTACCTCTATGCGGCCGCCGAGACGCTCGGCATCTCCCGCGAGGAGCTGGTCGAGATGCTGGTCGAGGGCCGCCAGAAGTACAGCTCGATCTTCAACTACCCCACGCTGACCTGGGCCGACATCGGCGCCATCGGCTGGCTGGTGGACGGCGCGGCGATCGTGAACCAGGTCCCGCTGTGCCGCTGCTCCTACGGGCCCTACGCGCGGGCCATGATCCGCATCTGCAAGGAGGAGTCGTTCCACCAGCGGCAGGGGTACGAGATCCTGCACACGCTGGCCACCGGCACCCCGGGGCAGAAGGCGATGGCCCAGGACGCGATCGACCGGTGGTGGTACCCGTCGCTGGCGATGTTCGGCCCGCCCGACGGCGACTCGACCCACTCCGAGCGGTCGATGGCCTGGAAGATCAAGCGCTTCTCCAACGACGAGCTGCGCCAGCGCTTCGTGGACATGTGCGTCCAGCAGGCCGAGATCCTCGGACTCAAGCTGCCCGACCCGGACCTGAAGTGGAACGAGGAGGAGCGGCGGCACGAGTACACCCAGCCCGACTACGACGAGCTCATGCGCGTCATCAAGGGCGAGGGCCCCTGCAACCGCCAGCGCATGGAGCACCGCCGCCGCGCCTACGAGGACGGCGCGTGGGTCCGCGAGGCGGCCCGCGCATATGCCAAAAAGACGGAGAAGCAACATGTCTGAGCCGCTCTGGGAGGTCTTCGTCAGGCCGCGCCGCGGGCTGTCGCACCAGCACGTCGGGTCCCTGCACGCGCCCGACGCCCCGATGGCGCTGCGCAACGCGCGGGACGTCTACACCCGCCGGCAGGAGGGCGTCTCGATCTGGGTCGTCCCGGCCGGCGCGATCACCGCGAGCAGCCCCGACGAGAAGGACGCGTTCTTCGAGCCGGCCGCCGACAAGGTGTACCGCCACCCGACCTTCTACGCCGTCCCGGAAGGCGCGGAGCACATATGAGCGCCACCCCCACCGCCCTCGAACTCGGCGACGACGCGCTCATCGCGGCGCAGCGCCTCGCCGAGTGGTGCTCCCGCGCGCCCGAGATGGAGGAGGACATCGCGCTGGCCAACATCGCCCTCGACCAGCTGGGCGCGGCGCGCCTGTTCCTCACCTACGCCGGCGAGGAACTGCACAAGAGCGAGGACGATCTCGCGTACCTCCGCGACGACCGCCAGTTCCGCAACGCGCTGCTGGTCGAGCTGGACAACGGCGACTTCGCGGTGACCATCGGCAAGCTGCTCTTCCTGGCCGTCTACCAGCGGCTGCGCTACGAACAGCTGGCCGGCGGCGGCGACGAGCGGCTGGCGCGGATCGCGGCCAAGGCGCGCAAGGAGTCCGAGTACCACGCCGAGCACGCCACGCTGTGGACCGTCCGCCTCGGCGACGGCACCGAGGAGTCGCACCGGCGGATGCAGGCGGCGGTCGACGCGCTGTGGCCGTACACCCACGAGCTCTTCGAGGGCGACGCCGCGAGCCTCAAGGCCGCCTGGTCGACCGAGGTCGAGACGACGCTGGCGAAGGCCACGCTCCGGCGGCCCGGGGACGGGTGGGCGCCGTCCGGCGGGCGTCAGGGAGTACACACGGAGGCTCTTTCCAAACTGCTGGCCGAGATGCAGGTGCTGCATCGCGCACACCCCGGGGCGACCTGGTGAGCGCGCGGGCGACGGCGGGCGCGGTGCTCGACCCGGAGCTGCGCGTCGTGACCATCGAGGAGCTGGGCATCCTGCGCGACGTCGCCGAGCGGGACGGGCGGGTGACGGTGACGATCACGCCGACCTACTCCGGCTGCCCGGCCATGGACGTCATCCGGGCCGACATCGCCGCCGCGCTGCATGCCGACGGGTACGCCGACGTGCGCGTCGACACCACGCTGGCCGAGCCGTGGACGACGGACTGGATCACCCCCGCGGGCCGCGAGAAGCTGGCCGCGGCGGGCATCGCACCCCCGTCGACCAGGGCGGCGGTGACCCTGACCCTGACCGTGCGCTGCCCGGCGTGCGGATCGCCGGAGACCGAGGAGCTGTCCCGGTTCGGCGCCACCGCGTGCAAGTCGCTCTGGCGCTGCCGGGCGTGTCGTGAACCGTTCGAGCGCGTGAAAACGATCTGAGGACATGAGCGTCTCCGAGATTCGGCGGCCTTTGAAGCGCCGGCCCATGTTCCACCGTCTCGCTGTCGTCGACGTCGAGCGGCTGACCGAGGACGCCGTCGCGGTGACCTTCGACGTGCCCCGCGAGCTGCGCGAGACCTTCGCGTTCCGGGCCGGCCAGCACCTCACCGTGCGCCGGCACGACGAGTCGGGGCAGGAGATCCGCCGCTCGTACTCGATCTGTTCCACCCCCGCGCACCTGCGCGACGAGGGCGAGCTGCGGGTCGGCATCAAGCGGGTCGTCGGCGGGGCCTTCTCGACCTACGCGCTGTCCGGCCTCGCGCCCGGTGACGAGGTCGACGTGCTGCCGCCGCTCGGGCACTTCACCACCGCGTTCGACCCCGGCCGGGCCCGGCACTACGCGGCGATCGCGGCCGGCTCCGGGATCACGCCGGTGCTGTCGCTGGCCGCCACTGCGCTGGAGACCGAGCCCGAGAGCAGGGTCACCGTGATGTACGGCAACCGCGCCGCCGCCTCGGTCATGTTCGCCGAGGAGCTGGCCGACCTCAAGGACCGCCATCGCGAGCGGCTGCACGTGATGCACGTGCTCTCCCGCGAGGCACAGGAGTCCCCGCTGCTCTCGGGCCGGCTCGACGAGGCGCGGATCGGTGCCGTCCTCGACGCGCTGCTGCCGGCCGGGACTGTCGACGAGTGGTTCCTCTGCGGGCCGCACGGCATGGTGCTGGACGCCCGGGTCGCATTGTCGGCGCGGGGGGTGGTCGATTCGGCGGTACACACGGAACTCTTTCACGTCGATGACGCCCCGCCCGTCGCACGCCCGGCCGCGGCTCCGGCCGACGACCAGGAGAAGGCCGAGGTCGGGATCGTCCTGGACGGACGCGCGACCACCTTCACCATGGCCCACGACGAGCGGGTGCTGGACGCGGCGCTGCGGGCGCGGCCGGAGCTGCCGTACGCGTGCAAGGGCGGCGTCTGCTCGACCTGCCGGGCCAAGGTCGTCGAGGGCCGGGTCGAGATGGCCCGCAATTTCGCGCTCGAACCCGACGAGCTCGCCGCCGGATATGTCCTGACCTGTCAAGCCATGCCGATCACGGACCGTGTCGTGGTTGACTTCGACGCATGACGCGGGTCACACCCTGGGGGCCACCCATCCGGCCCGGCGGGGGCTCCGAATGAGCGACATGAGACCGGAACAGGAGCTGCCGACGCAGCGGCTCGTGGCGGTCCCGACGCCAGCGCAGCGCCCGCCGGACGCGGACGACCTGCTGGCCCGGGTGGCCCGCGGCGACGAGCGGGCCTTCGCCGCGCTCTACGACCTGGTGTCCGCGCGCGTGTTCGGCCTGATCCGCCGCGTGCTGCGCGACCCCGCCCAGTCCGAGGAGGTCGCCCAGGAGGTGATGGTCGAGGTCTGGCGCAGCGCCGGGCGCTTCGACGCGGCCCGCGGATCGGGCACCGCGTGGATCTTCACCATCGCCCACCGCCGGGCCGTCGACCGGGTCCGCTCCGAGCAGGCCGGCGCCGAGCGGGTCCGCCGGGTCGCCGCGGCCAGCGCCGAGACCCCCTACGACGACGTGGTCGAGGCCGCGACCGCCCGGCTGGAGCAGCAGCAGGTGCGCCGCTGCCTCGACGGCCTGACCGAGCTGCAGCGCGAGGCGATCACGCTGGCCTACTACGGCGGCAACAGCTATCGCGAGGTCGCCGATCTCCTCAGTACCGCCCTGCCGACCATCAAGACCCGCATGCGCGACGGCCTGATCCGGATGCGCGACTGCCTGGGGGTGACGGTCTGATGACCACGGCTGACATCCACGCCCTCGTCGGCGCGTACGCCCTCGACGCCGTCGACGACCTCGAGCGCGCCGCGTTCGAACGGCACCTGCGCGACTGCCCGGACTGCTCGGTCGAGGTGGCCGAGCTGCGCGAGACCGCGGCCTGGCTGACCCACCCGGTCGCCGAGGCCGCGCCGCCGAGCCTGCGGGATTCGGTACTCGCCCAGATCGCCAACACCCCGCAGGAGCGCAGGCAGACATTCAAGAGCCCGCGCCGCGAGTCCGTGCGGTGGCGGGCCTGGGTCGCCTCGTCCGCCGCGGCCGTGCTGTTCGCGGCCGGCGTGGGCGGCGGCACCTGGGCCCTGACCCGCCAGCACTACGCCGAGCAGACCTCGCAGATCGACGCGGTGCTCGCGGCCGCCGACGCCCACCTGGTCACCCAGGAGGTCGAGGGCGGCCGGATCACCATGATCGTCTCCCCGTCGCGGGACGCCGGGGTGGCCGTGCTGTCCGACCTGCGCAAGCCCGACGGCTCGTACCAGCTGTGGATGGTCGACTCCGGCTACCGCGCGGTCGGCCTGACCGACCAGGGCAGCGGCCGCTTCTACATCAAGGGCCTGGCCCCGGTCTTCGGCGTGAGCAAGGAGCCGAAGGGCGGGTCGAAGAACGGCACGCCGACCGAGATCGTCGGCAAGCTAGATATTCGCTAGCTCCGCCATGTCGTCCGCGGTGGGCTCCCAGGCCGCCGCGGCGACGTTGGCGACGACCTGCTCGGCCCTGGTCGCGCCGGCGATCACGCTGGCCACCGCCGGCTTGGCGGCGAGCCCACCGATCGCCACCGTGAGCGGGTCGATGCCCCGCGCCTGCGCGAACGCCGCCAGGGCCTCGATGCGGTCCCAGGGCGCGTCGGCGAGGAAGCGCTCCATGCCCTCGCGGGCCAGCCGGGTGCCGGCCGGCGGGGCGTCGCCGCGGCGGTACTTGCCGGTCAGCAGCCCCATCTCCAGCGGGAAGAACGGCAGCAGGCCGAGGCCGAAGCGCTCCAGGGCAGGCACGAGCTCGGCCTCGACGCCCCGGTTGAGCAGGGAGTAGCGGTTCTGGGCGCTGACGAACGGGGTCAGGTGCCGGGTCTCGGCCGTCCAGGCCGCGTCGGCCGTCTGCCAGCCGGAAAAGTTGGAGTGGCCGATGTAGCGCACCTTGCCCGACCGGACCAGGTCGTCCAGCGCGGCCAGGGTCTCCTCGATCGGGGTGGCGGGGTCGGGTTCGTGCAGCTGGTACAGGTCGATGTGGTCGGTCTGCAGCCGGCGCAGCGAGGACTCGGCCGCCCGCACGATGTAGCGGCGGCTGCCCCGCGCGCCCCAGTCGGCGCCGTGCAGCCCGCGGGCGTTCATGCCGAACTTGGTGGCCACGATCACGTCGTCGCGGTGCTTGCCCAGGGCGGCGCCGAGCGCCTCCTCGGACGCGCCGGGCGTGGCGCCGTAGATGTCGGCCGTGTCGAACAGGGTGATGCCGTGGTCCAGGGCCGCCGCGACGACCTCCGTGCTGCTCGCGGCGTCGATCCGGCCGAACTGGTTGCAGCCGATGCCGACGACGGAGACGGTGAGCCCGGAGCGCCCGAGGCGCCGGTAACGCATATCAGTCACTCTCGTGATACTAGGCACGGCTGCTCGACGGCCCGGGCGAGCTAGGTAGTCTCTGGGGTGTGACTGCTCCGGTGATCAGCGAAATTCTGCAGCGTGCCGCCGACGGCGGGCGGATCGGCCCGGACGAGGCGCTCCTGCTCTACACGGACGCGCCCTTCCACGCGCTGGGCGAGGCCGCCGATACCGTGCGCCGCCGTCGCTACCCGGACAACATCGTCACCTACATCATCGACCGCAACATCAACTACACCAACGTATGCGTCACGGCCTGCAAGTTCTGCGCCTTCTACCGGGCGCCGAAGCACAGCGAGGGCTGGACCCACGGCACCGAGGAGATCCTGCGCCGCTGCGCGGAGGCGGTCGACCTCGGCGCGACGCAGGTGATGCTGCAGGGCGGGCACCACCCCGACTACGGCGTGGAGTACTACGAGGAGCTCTTCTCCGCCGTCCACGAGGCGTTCCCGGGGCTGGTCATCCACTCGATCGGCCCGTCCGAGGTGCTGCACATGGCCAAGGTCTCCGGCGTCTCGATCGAGGAGGCGATCACCCGCATCAAGGCGGCGGGCCTGGCCTCCATCGCCGGGGCCGGCGCGGAGATGCTGCCCGAGCGGCCGCGCAAGGCGATCGCGCCGCTCAAGGAGTCCGGCGAGCGCTGGCTGGAGGTCATGGCGGTCGCGCACCGCCTCGGCGTCTCCTCCACCGCGACGATGATGATGGGCACCGGCGAGACCAACGCCGAGCGCATCGAACACCTGCGGCTCATCCGCGACGTGCAGGACCTGGCCGTGGCCAACGGGTACTCCGTGGAGGCCGACCTCGCCGGCACCGTCGGCGGGTTCCGCTCCTTCATCCCGTGGACCTACCAGCCGGAGAACAACCACCTCAAGGGGCGCACGCAGGCGACCAGCCTGGAGTACCTGCGGCTGGTGGCGGTGGCCCGGCTGTTCTTCGACAACATCCCGCACCTGCAGTCGTCGTGGCTCACCACCGGCAAGGACGTCGGGCAGGTCTCGCTGCACCTCGGCGTGGACGACCTGGGCTCGATCATGCTGGAGGAGAACGTGATCTCCTCCGCCGGCGCCCGGCACCGCTCGCGGCTGACCGAGCTGGTGCAGATGATCCGCGGCGCGGACCGCATCCCGGCGCAGCGCGACACGCAGTACCGGCACATGAATGTGCACTGGACCGAGGCGGACGACCCGACCGACGACCGCGTGCAGTCGCACTTCTCGTCGATCGCCATTCCCGGCGGCGGTACCGGCCGCAGCCTGCCCCTGACGCCGGTGACCTCATGACGCGCGCCTCGCTGGACAAGGAGCCGCACGAGGTCGCCGCCATGTTCGACGGCGTGGCCCGCCGCTACGACGTCACCAACACGGTGCTGTCGGGCGGCCGCGACCGCATGTGGCGCCGGGAGACCCGGCTGGCCCTGGGCCTCAAGCCGGGCGAGCACGTGCTCGACCTGGGCGCCGGCACTGGCGTGTCGACCCTGGAACTGGGCCGCTCGGGCGCGTTCGCGGTGGGCGCCGACATCTCCGTCGGCATGCTCCAGGCCGGCCGGGCCAAGCGCCCCGAGGTCCCGCTGCTGGCGGCGGACGCCCTGCACCTGCCCTTCGCCGACGCCACCTTCGACGCGGTGACGATCTCCTTTGCCCTGCGCAACATCGCCGACACCGACGCTGCGCTGGCCGAGATGGCCCGCGTGACGAAGCCGGGCGGCCGCCTGGTCATCTGCGAGTTCTCGACCCCGACCTGGCGCCCGTTCCGCGCCGTCTACCAGGGCTACCTGGTCGGCGCCATCCCGCCGATCGCCAAGCGCGTCTCGAGCAACCCCGACGCCTACGTCTACCTGGCGGAGTCCATCAAGGCCTGGCCCGACCAGGAGGGCCTGTCGGCCCGGATCGCGGCCAACGGCTGGCGCAAGGTCGCCTGGCGCAACCTGACCGGCGGCGTCGTGGCGCTGCACCGCGGCTTCCGTATCTGAGTTGTGTTTTATCCGATAAGTCGGGCGCTGCGCGCCGCGACTTATCGGATTTATGCCGCGCTGGGCGAAATATTCGGCATGCGATAAAAAGAAGCAGCCGTTACGGGCAATCGCCGTGCGCTCACGTTCTGTCGCCGTACAAGCTGGCACAGTGGATCACGAAGTGCGCGTCGGGCGGACCGGTGGAGCGCCCACCCGGCCGGGTGAAAAATTAGGGTCGCCTTACCGACAGCGGTGCACTTCACGGTTCTAGACTGCACCTCAGGCGACTTTGTGAAGACTTTCACGAGCGAAGAAATGACCGCGAAGTAACACCAACGGAGCGGGAAGCTGAACGGGCAGGGAGGTATGACGGCTGTGACCGACACCGGGAAAGATGCGGATGTCATTGTCGTCGGCGCCGGGCCGGGCGGATCGTCCGCGGCGTTCCACCTCGCCCGGCACGGGCACAAGGTGCTGGTGCTGGAGAAGACCGAGTTCCCGCGCGAGAAGGTGTGCGGCGACGGCCTGACCCCGCGCGCGGTCAAGCAGCTGATCAAGATGGGCATCGACACCACCGAGGAGAAGGGCTGGCTGCGCAACCGCGGCCTGCGCGTCATCGGTGGCGGCGTCCGGCTGGAGCTGGACTGGCCCGACCTCGCGAGCTTCCCGGACTACGGGCTGACCCGCACCCGCATGGACTTCGACCACATGCTGATCACCGCCGCGACCGACGCCGGCGCCGAGCTGCGCAGCGGCACGACGGTCAACGGGCCGATTCTCGACCGCACCGGCCGCGTCGTCGGCGTGACCGCGGTCGGGCCGGACAAGGAGCCGCGGGAGTACCGCGCCCCGCTGGTCATCGCGGCCGACGGCGTGTCGGGGCGGTTCGCCCTGGCCCTCGGCATCGCCAAGCGGGACGACCGGCCGATGGGCGTGGCCGTCCGGCAGTACTTCCGCAGCGAGACGCGGCACGACGACGACTACCTCGAGTCGTGGCTGGAGCTGCGCAGCCGGGAGTCGGGCGACAAGCTGCTGCCGGGCTACGGCTGGATCTTCGGCCTCGGCGACGGCCGCGTGAACGTCGGCCTGGGCGTGCTCAACAGCAGCGTCGCCTACGGCAAGACGAACTACAAGAACCTGCTGGCCGACTGGCTGGACAACACCCCGGCCGACTGGGGCCTGTCCGACCCGGCCAACGCCGACGGCAAGGCGCAGGGCGCCGCGCTGCCGATGGGCTTCAACCGGGTGCCGCACTACACCCGGGGCGTGCTCCTCGTCGGCGACACCGGCGGCATGGTCAACCCCTTCAACGGCGAGGGGATCGCCTACGCCATGGAGTCCGGCGAGCTGGCGGCGGAGATCGCCGTCCAGGCGCTGGCCCGCCCGCAGGGCACCGCGCGCGAGCGCGTGCTCGCCAACTACCCGACCGAGCTCAAGGCCCGCTACGGCGGGTACTACCGGCTCGGGAACGTGTTCGTGAAGCTCATCGGCAACCCGCAGGTCATGCGGATCGCCACCAAGCACGGCATGCCCCACCCGACCCTCATGCGGTTCGTGCTGAAGCTCCTCGCCAACCTCACGGACCCGCGAGGTGGAGACGCGATGGACCGCGTGATCAACGCCATGACCCGACTGGCCCCGGCCGCCTGAGGACGGGCCAGGCGGGTAAGCCTGAGCAAAACCTGAGCAAAATCCCGAGAAACACCCGCGCAACCAGCACCACCAGCACCCCAAACATGCTGGCCAAGGCCGCATTTGGGGTGCCCCGGACGAAGCCGTCCAGGCATCACCGAATAGTGTTAAACCGCATACAGCTTGAGTGGTCCCCGGAGCCGACCGCCCCGCGGGCTCGCCGAAAGGACGGAGCAGCACGATGTCGCTCGCGCCGTACGTACCGATTCTGGGGCTCTTCGCCCTGGCCGCCCTCTTCGCGTTGTTCTCGGTGGGGGTCGCGCCCTTCGTGGGACCGCGCCGGTTCAACCGGGCGAAGCTCGACGCCTACGAGTGCGGCATCGAGCCGACGCCGCAGCCAGTCGGCGGCGGCCGCTTCCCGGTCAAGTTCTATCTGACCGCGATGCTGTTCATCGTCTTCGACATCGAGATCATCTTCCTGTACCCGTGGGCCGTGAACTTCGACGCGCTCGGCCTGTTCGGGTTCGTGGAGATGGTGCTGTTCATCGTCACCGTGTTCGTCGCGTTCGCCTACGTCTGGCGCCGCGGCGGGCTGGATTGGGACTGAGCCATGGGCATCGAGGAAAAGGTACCGACCGGCGTCCTGCTGACGACCGTCGAGAAGCTGGTCAACTGGTCTCGCAAGGCGAGCTTCTGGCCGGCCACCTTCGGTCTGGCCTGCTGCGCGATCGAGATGATGGCGACCGGCGCCGCGCGTTACGACCTGGCGCGCTTCGGCATGGAGGTCTTCCGGGCCAGCCCCCGCCAGGCCGATCTGATGATCGTGGCCGGCCGGGTGAGCCAGAAGATGGCCCCGGTGCTGCGCCAGATCTACGACCAGATGCCGGAGCCCAAGTGGGTGCTCTCGATGGGCGTCTGCGCCTCCAGCGGCGGCATGTTCAACAACTACGCGATCGTCCAGGGCGTCGACCACGTCGTGCCCGTGGACATGTACCTGCCGGGCTGCCCGCCGCGGCCGGAGATGCTCATCGACGCCATCCTGCGCCTGCACGACAAGGTCATGGCCGAGCCGCTGGGTGACCGGCGCCGCCGCATGATCGAGGCCCGGGTCGAGCGCGACGGCGCGCCGGTGGTGGCCCCGGGCGCGATGCCGTCGAGCTACCGCTTCGACAAGGCCAAGCGCGCCGAGTGGCTCAAGGCCGCCGAGTCGGGCCGCGAGGAGCAGCTGCGCATCCAGAAGTGGATGGAAGAGCGGGCCGATCTCGCGAATCAGGCTGGCGGAGGCAACAAGTGACTGACGCGAACGTAGAGCCGGTCGGCGCCCAGCTGGGTGCCGCCGCGCAGACCCCGCCGTCGTCGGCCGCCGGGCGCGGCATGTTCGGCGTGCACGGCACCGGCGACACGTCGGGCTTCGGCGGCCTGCGCCGCCGGCGCGCGGTCGAGCTGGACTCGCCGCGGCCGTTCGGCGGGGAGCACGACGAGGTCGTCGACGCGCTGGAGGAGGCCTACCCGGGCTTCGACGACGCGATCGAGCGGATCGTGGTCGACCGGGGCGAGCTGACCCTGCACATCGTGCCGGAGCGCATCGCCGAGGTCTGCCAGTCGCTGCGGGACGATCCCGCGCTGCGCTACGAGCTGTGCTCCTCGGTGTCCGGTGTGGACTACCTCGGCTCCGACGGCCGTCGGCTGCACGCGGTGTACCACCTGACCTCGATGACGTTCCGCCGCCGGATCCGCCTCGAGGCGGCCGTGACCGTCGAGGACCCGCACCTGCCGAGCGTCACCCAGGTGTACCCGACCGCCGACTGGCAGGAGCGGGAGACCTACGACATGTTCGGCATCGTCTTCGACGGCCACCCGAACCTGACCCGGATTCTCATGCCGGACGACTGGGAGGGCTTCCCGCAGCGGAAGGACTACCCGCTCGGCGGCGTGCCGGTCGAGTACAAGGGTGCGGAGATCCCGCCGCCGGACCAGCGGAGGAGTTACCAGTGAGCACCGATTACGCGTCAGCTCGCGAGACCACCGAGGGCAAGGTCTTCACCGTCACCGGCGGGGACTGGGACACGGTCGTCAACGAGGCCGGGGCCGAAGAGCGCATCGTCGTCAACATGGGCCCCCAGCACCCGTCCACCCACGGGGTGCTGCGCCTGGTGCTCGAGCTCGAGGGCGAGACGGTCACCGAGGCGAGGACCGTCATCGGGTACCTCCACACGGGCATCGAGAAGAACCTGGAGTTCCGCAACTGGACCCAGGGCACCACGTTCGTGACCCGCATGGACTACCTGGCCCCGATGTTCAACGAGACGGGCTACTGCCTCGCGGTCGAGAAGCTGCTCGGCATCGAGGACCAGATCACCGACCGCGCCAAGACGATCCGCGTGCTCATGATGGAGCTCAACCGGATCTCCTCCCACCTGGTCTGGCTCGCCACGACCGGCATGGAGCTCGGCGCGCTGTCGATGATGATCTACGGCTTCCGCGAGCGCGAGTACATCCTCGACATCTTCGAGCTCGCCTCCGGCCTGCGGATGAACCACGCGTACATCCGCCCGGGCGGCCTGGCGCAGGACCTGCCGGACGAGGCCGCGGTGAAGATCCGCGAGATGCTCGACTGGATGCCCAAGCGCATCGACATGTACGAGGACCTGCTCTCGGGCAACACGATCTGGCGCGAGCGCACGCAGGGCGTCGCGGTGCTGGACGTGACCGGCTGCTTGGCCCTGGGCATCACCGGGCCGGTGCTGCGCTCGGCCGGGCTGGGCTGGGACCTGCGCAAGCAGCAGCCGTACGCCGGCTACGAGACCTACGACTTCGAGGTCCCGACCGAGAACACCGCCGACGCGTGGGGCCGCTACCAGGTGCGCCTCAACGAGATGCGCCAGTCACTGCGGATCGTCCAGCAGGCGATGGACCGGCTGGAGCCGGGCCCGATCATGATCGCCGACAAGAAGATCTCGTGGCCGGCCCAGCTCGCGGTCGGCGGCGACGGCCTCGGCAACTCGCTGGAGCACGTCGCGAAGATCATGGGCCAGTCGATGGAGGCCCTGATCCACCACTTCAAGCTGGTGACCGAGGGCTTCCGGGTGCCGCCCGGCCAGGTGTACGTCCCGATCGAGGCCCCCCGCGGCGAGCTCGGCGTGCACGCGATCTCGGACGGTGGCACGCGCCCGTTCCGGGTGCACTACCGCGAGCCCAGCTTCGTCAACCTGCAGGCGATCCCGGCGATGGCGGAGGGTGGCCTGCTGGCCGACGTCATCGTGGGCGGCGCCTCGCTCGACCCCGTCATGGGTGGGTGTGATCGTTAATGGTGTTCAGTGAGCTCACGCGCGAACGTGCGCGTCAGATCATCGCGCGCTACCCGGAAGGCCGCTCGCGCTCGGCCCTGCTGCCGCTGCTGCACCTCGTGCAGTCGGAGGAGGGCTTCGTCTCCCCGGACGGCATCGCGTTCTGCGCCGAGACCCTGGGCATCACCAAGGCCCAGGTCGGCGCGGTGGCGACCTTCTACACCATGTACAAGCGCAAGCCGACCGGCGACTGGCTGGTGAGCGTCTGCACCAACACGATGTGCGGCGTGCTCGGCGGCGACAAGGCGTACCAGGCCCTGAGCGACTATCTCGGGGTCGGGCACGACGAGACGACGTCCGACGGCAAGATCACCCTCGAGCACGCCGAGTGCCTCGCCGCCTGCGACTACGCGCCGGTGATGACGGTCAACTACGAGTTCTTCGACGGGG
Source organism: Dactylosporangium sp. CS-033363 (assembly GCF_050942475.1). Classification (NCBI taxonomy): domain Bacteria; kingdom Bacillati; phylum Actinomycetota; class Actinomycetes; order Micromonosporales; family Micromonosporaceae; genus Dactylosporangium; species Dactylosporangium sp. CS-033363. The sequence goes on from NZ_CP192032.1 coordinate 214,067, forward strand.
TCACCGACGACACCGCCCTGACGCTGGTCAAGCAGCTGCAGAACGGCGAGCGCCCGGCCCCGAGCCGCGGCACCCGGCTGTGCACGCTGAAGGAGATGGCGGTCCAGCTGGCGGGCTTCGCCGACGACCGCGGCGACGAGGTCATCGCCGACGGACCCGCCGGTGAGCCGACGCTCGCGGGCAACCGGCTCGCCGAGCGCTTCGCGATCTCGGTGCCGGGCTTCGACCCGGACACCCCGATCGCCAAGAAGGAAGACGCGGCCAAGAAGGACGAGCCCAAGCCGCCCGCGTCGGCGCCGAAGCCGGCGTCGGACGCGAAGCCGGCGGGCGACGGGCCGATGCCGCAGAAGGAGGCGAAGGCCTGATGGCCGAGTACCAGCCCGCGCAGGAGTCGCTGTCGAAGCTCACGCCGGTGCTCACCAAGCGCTGGCTGTCGCCGGACGCGTGGAAGCTCGACGTGTACGAGCGGCTCGACGGCTACACCGGTCTGCGCAAGGCGCTCAAGGCCCACCCGGACGACCTGATCCAGCTGATCAAGGACTCCGGGCTGCGCGGCCGCGGCGGCGCCGGCTTCCCGACCGGCATGAAGTGGGGCTTCATCCCGCAGAACGACGGCAAGCCGCACTACCTCGTGGTCAACGCCGACGAGGGCGAGCCGGGCACCTGCAAGGACCTGCCGCTGATGATGGCCGACCCGCACGCGCTGGTCGAGGGCGTCATCATCGCCTCCTACGCGATCCGGGCCAACTTCGCCGCGATCTACATCCGCGGCGAGGCGGTGCACGCGGCGCGGCGGCTGCGGGCGGCGGTCGAGCAGGCCTACGCCAAGGGCTACCTCGGCGCCAACATCCTCGGCAGCGGCTTCGACCTGGACCTGGTCGTGCACAGCGGGGCCGGGGCCTACATTTGCGGCGAGGAGACGGCGCTGCTGGACTCGCTGGAGGGGTACCGCGGCCAGCCCCGGCTGCGCCCGCCCTTCCCGGCGACCCACGGGCTCTACGCCTCCCCGACCGTCGTGAACAACGTCGAGACGATCGCCAGCGTGCCGTACATCGTGCTGGGTGGCTCGGCCTGGTTCCGCAGCATGGGGACCGAGAAGTCGCCGGGCCCGAAGATCTACTCGATCTCGGGGCGGGTCAACAATCCCGGCCAGTTCGAGTGCGGCCTCGGCGTCACGCTGCGGCAGCTCATCGACCTGGCCGGTGGCATGCAGGACGGCCACCAGCTCAAGTTCTGGACGCCGGGCGGCTCCTCCACGCCGATGCTGACCGACGAGCACCTCGACACCCCGATGGACTTCGAGGGCATGATGAGCGTCGGCACGATGCTCGGCACCACGGCCGTCCAGGTCTTCTCCGACCAGGACGACATCGTCTACGCGACGTACCGCTGGATCGCCTTCTACCACCACGAGTCCTGCGGCAAGTGCACGCCGTGCCGCGAGGGCAACTACTGGATGGTGCGCATCCTGCACCGCATCCTGGCCGGCCAGGGCACGCACCAGGACCTCGACACCCTCCTGGACGCCTGCGACAACCTGCTGGGCCGCTCGTTCTGCGCGCTCGGCGACGGCGCGACCAGCCCGGTGACGTCCTCGATCAAGTACTTCAAGCAGGACTACCTCGACTACATCGAGGGCCGCAAGGCGCCGATGTTCCACGGCGAGCTGGTAGGAGCCCACTGATGACCGACGTGGTTCCCAAGGTCGAGACCGTCAAGCTGACGATCGACGGCATCGAGGTCGAGGCGCCCAAGGGTGCGCTCGTCATCCGGGCCGCCGAGCAGGTGGGCATCTCCATCCCGCGGTTCTGCGACCACCCGCTGCTCGCCCCGGCCGGCGCCTGCCGCCAGTGCCTGGTCGACGTCGAGGGCCAGCGCAAGCCGGTCGCCTCGTGCACCCAGCCGGTGGCCGAGGGCATGGTGGTGAAGACCCAGATGACCTCCGAAGTCGCCAAGAAGGCGCAGGAGGGCATCATGGAGTTCCTCCTGATCAACCACCCGCTCGACTGCCCGGTCTGCGACAAGGGCGGCGAGTGCCCGCTGCAGAACCAGGCGATGAGCAACGGCCAGTCCGAGTCGCGGTTCGTCGAGCACAAGCGGGAGTACCCCAAGCCGCTGCCGATCAGCACGCAGGTGCTGCTCGACCGCGAGCGGTGCGTGCTCTGCCAGCGCTGCACCCGCTTCTCCGACGAGATCGCGGGCGACAAGTTCATCGACCTGATGGAGCGCTCGAGCAACGAGCAGATCGGCGTGTTCCGCGGCGATCCCGACTCGCCCGAGGACGACGCCCCGTTCAACAGCTACTTCTCCGGCAACACGGTGCAGATCTGCCCGGTCGGGGCGCTCACCAGCTCGCAGTACCGATTCCGCTCCCGCCCCTTCGACCTGGTGTCGACGCCCAACACGTGCGAGCACTGCGCCGCGGGCTGCGACCAGCGGGCGGACCACCGCCGCGGCAAGGTCATGCGGCGCCTGGCCGGCGACGACCCGGCGGTGAACGAGGAGTGGAACTGTGACAAGGGGCGCTTCGCGTTCCAGTACGTCACCGCCACCGACCGCCTGACCACGCCGATGGTGCGCGACAAGAAGACCGGCGAGCTGCGCACGGCCAGCTGGCCCGAGGCGCTCACGGTGGCGGCCGAGGGGCTCGCCGCCGCCAAGGACAACGGCGGCGTCGGCGTCCTGGCGGGCGGACGGCTCACGGTCGAGGACGCGTACGCCTACGCGAAGTTCGCGCGGGTCGCCCTCGGTACCAACGACATCGACTTCCGCGCCCGGCCGCTCTCGGCGGAGGAGACCGAGTTCCTCGGCTCGCACGTCGTCGGGCGGGCGGACGTCACCTACGCGGACATCGAGCGGGCCTCCGCGGTGGTCTTCGCCGGGCTGGAGCCCGAGGAGGAGTGCCCGATCATCTTCCTGCGGGCCCGCAAGGTGTACCTCAAGCGGGCCCTGCCGAGCTTCGCTGTCGCCCCGTTCGTGACCCGCGGGTTCGCCAAGATGGGCACCACGGTCCTGCTCACCGCGCCGGGCGGCGAGGCGGAGGTGCTCGGGCAGTCCGAGCAGCTGCGCGACGCGCTGTCGGGCGAGGGCGCGATCCTCTTCGTCGGAGAGCGCCTGGCGAGCGTCCCCGGCGGCCTGTCCGCCGCCGCGCGCCTGGCCGAGTCCACCGGCGCCCGTCTCGCCTGGGTCCCGCGCCGCGCGGGTGACCGGGGCGCGGTCGAGGCCGGCGTGCTGCCGACCCTGCTGCCCGGCGGCCGCCAGGTCTTCGACCCGGCCGCGCGCAGCGAGGTGGCCACCGCATGGCAGCTCGACGCGGGTGTCCTGCCCAGCGCCTCCGGCCGCGACACCGACGGCATCATCGCCGCGGCGCGCGAGGGCCGGCTCGGTGCGCTGGTCGTCGGCGCCGTGGACCCGGCGGACCTCGCCGACCCGGCCGCCGCCGAGGACGCCCTGGACAAGGTGGGCTTCCTGGTCAGCCTGGAGCTGCGGATGAGCGCCGTCGCCAAGCGCGCCGACGTCGTCCTGCCGATCGCTCCGGCCGCCGAGAAGTCCGGCTCGTACGTGAACTGGGAGGGCCGGGTCCGCCCGTTCGGCACCGTGCTCAAGACGCAGGCCATGACCGACGCCCGGGTGCTCGACACGCTGGGCCGCGAGCTCGGCGTGCAGCTGGGCGTGGGCGACGTGGAGGCGGTCCGCGCGCAGCTCGCCGCGCTGGCCCAGCTGCCGCTGCCGGGCACGGTCTCGGTCGGCACCGTCGGCGGAGTCTCCGCAGGTGGCAACCCGAGCCTGGTCCGCGGTACCGCTCCCGACGTGGCTCCGGGCACGCCCGCGAGCCCGGCGAGCGGCCAGGCGATCCTCGCCTCCTGGCACCACCTGATCGACGGCGGCTCGCTGCAGGACGGTGACGGCCACCTGGCCGGGACCGCCCGCCCCGCCGTGGTCCGGATCTCCAAGAGCACCGCGGCCGACCTCGGCGTGGTGGACGGGGACGCGGTGACGGTCGGCACCGAGCGGGGCGCGATCACCCTGCCGGCGCTCGTCACCGACATGGTCGACGGGGTCGTGTGGATTCCGACGAACTCACCGGGCTCGACCCTGCGCCGCACGCTCGGCGTGACGGAGGGCGCGCTGGTCGAGATCAGCACTGGGGGTACCGCAAGATGACATCCGCTGCAGGCAGCCTCGACCAGTTCGGCCACGACACCTGGTGGCTGGTGCTCGCCAAGGTCATCGTGATCTTCGCGTTCCTGGTCGTCATGACGCTCTTCGCCATCTGGTACGAGCGCCGGGTGGTGGCCCGGATGCAGGTCCGCCCGGGCCCGAACCGCAACGGCCCATTCGGTCTGCTCCAGTCGCTGGCCGACGGTCTCAAGCTGGCGTTCAAGGAAGACATCATGCCGCGCCTGGCGGACAAGGTGGTCTTCTTCTTCGCGCCGGTGATCTCGACGGTCTGCGCGTTCACCGCGTTCTCGGTCATCCCGTTCGGTCCCGTGGTCTCGGTCTTCGGCAACCACACGCCGCTGCAGCTGACCGACATCCCGGTGGCCGTTCTGCTGGTACTGGCCTGCTCCTCCATGGGCATCTACGGCATCGTGCTCGGCGGCTGGGCCTCGGGCTCGACCTACCCGCTGCTCGGCGGCCTGCGCTCGAGCGCCCAGATGATCTCCTACGAGGTCGCCATGGGCCTGTCGATCGTCTCGGTCTTCCTGGTCTCCGGCTCGATGTCGACCTCGGAGATCGTGGCGGCCCAGGCGAGCAACGGCACCGCCGACGTCTTCGGCATGACCTGGCACCTGCCGGCCTGGTACGGCATCCTGCTCATCCCGAGCTTCCTGATCTACTTCACCGCCGCGGTCGGCGAGACCAACCGGGCCCCGTTCGACCTTCCCGAGGCCGAGTCGGAGCTGGTCGGCGGCTTCCACACCGAGTACTCGTCGCTGAAGTTCGCGCTGTTCTTCCTGGCCGAGTACATCAACATGGTCACCGTCTCGGGCCTGTGCACGACGCTGTTCCTCGGCGGCTGGCGCGCCCCGTGGCCGATCTCGATCTGGGACGGCGCGAACCACGGGTGGTGGCCGGTGCTGTGGTTCACCATCAAGGTGCTGCTGCTGCTGTTCGTCTTCGTGTGGCTGCGCGGCACGCTGCCCCGGCTGCGCTACGACCAGTTCATGCGCTTCGGCTGGAAGGTGCTCATCCCGGCCAACCTGGTCTGGATCCTGGCCCTGTCCGGCATCCGGGTGCTGCAGAACGGCGGCATCAGCACGGGCGCCCGCACCGGCGTGATCATCGGGATCGTCGCCCTGGTGGTGCTGGTCCTGGCGCTGGTCGCCCTGCAGCGCAGCCGCAAGACCGCGGTCGAGCTGCCGCAGGCGCACCCGGGCGGACGCGTCGGCGGTACCAACGGCTTCCCGTTGCCGCCCTTGAACCTCGAGGTGCCGCCCAGCCCGCGGGCCAAGCGCGTGATCGTCGAGCGGGAAACCGTCCCGACCGGCAAGGAGAGCTGACGTGTCTATTGGTGGAACCCTGAAGGGGTTCGGGGTCACCTTCTCGCACATGTTCAAGAAGGTGGTCACCGAGGAGTACCCGGAGCAGCGCAAGCCGCCGGCTCCGCGGTACCACGGCCGGCACATTCTCAACCGCTGGCCGGACGGGCTCGAGAAGTGCATCGGCTGCGAGCTGTGCGCGTGGGCCTGCCCGGCGGACGCGATCTTCGTCGAGGGCGCGGACAACACCGAGGACGAGCGCTTCTCGCCCGGTGAGCGCTACGCCCAGACGTACCAGATCAACTACGCCCGCTGCATCTTCTGCGGGCTGTGCATCGAGGCCTGCCCGACCCGCTCGCTGACCATGAGCAACGAGTACGAGCTGGCCCGCGACAACCGCCGCGACCTGATCTTCACCAAGGAGCAGCTGCTCGCGCCGCTGCTGCCCGGGATGGAGCGCCCGCCGCACGACATGCGCCTGGGCGACTCCGAGAAGGACTACTACGTCGGGGCGCTGGAGAACCCGGGCACCTCGGCCGGGGCCGAGCACTACAAGGGGGTCCACTCGTGACCGGAACCCTGGCGCTGCAGACCCTCGCCGCGGCGGGAGACGTGAAGGGCGGCGAGGCCGTCGCCTTCTGGATCCTCGCCCCGATCGCCGTCCTCGGCGCGATCGGCATGGTCTGGGCCCGCAACGCCGTGCACTCGGCGCTGTCGCTGGTCATCACGATGCTCTGCCTGGGCGTGTTCTACATCCTGCAGGCCGGCCCGTTCATCGGCATGGTGCAGATCATCGTCTACACCGGCGCGATCATGATGCTGTTCCTGTTCGTGCTCATGCTGGTCGGCCGCGACTCGTCCGACTCGCTGATCGAGACGCTGCGCGGGCAGCGGATGGCGGCCAGCGTGCTCGGCGTCGGGCTGGCGCTGCTGCTGGGGATCGGGCTGTACCGGGCGCTCGGCGACTCGGACCCGAAGGGCCTGGTCGACGCGAACGCGGCCGGCAACGTGGTGGGCATCTCCCGCCTGCTCTTCACCAAGTACGTGTGGGTCTTCGAAATCACGTCCGCGCTGCTGATCACGGCGGCGGTCGGCGCGATGATCCTGGCCCACGTGGAGAAGCGCAAGGAAGAGAAGATCAGCCAGCCGGAGCGCATGGTGGCGCGCTTCCGCCCGGGCAACTACCCGGCGCCGAAGCCCGGCCCCGGTGTCTTCGCCGGCTCGGACTCGGTGGCGACCCCGGCGCGGCTGCCCGACGGCACGCCGGCCGACCGCAGCATCTCCAAGATCCTCCCGACCCGGGAGTTGACGTCCGCGGACGTCGCACCGAAGGGGACCGAGAAGTGACTCCGACGTACTACATCGTCCTCGCGGCGATCCTGTTCACGATCGGCGCGATGGGCGTGCTCATCCGCCGGAACGCGATCGTGCTGTTCATGTGCATCGAGTTGATGCTGAACGCGGCCAACCTCGCGCTGGTCACGTTCAGCCGGATCAACGGCACGCTCGACGGGCAGATCATGGCGTTCTTCGTCATGGTCGTGGCGGCGGCGGAAGTCGTCGTCGGCCTGGCGATCATCATGTCGATCTTCCGGACTCGGCGCTCGGCCAGCGTCGACGACGCGAACCTGCTGAAGTACTAAGGAGCGGGTGGTGGAACATATCGCCTACTCGGCGGCGACCGGGTGGCTGGGCTCGTTCTGGCTGCTTCCGGTGATCCCGCTGGCCAGCGCGGCGATCCTGCTGTTGCTCGGCAAGCGGGCCGACCGCTGGGGTCACTGGCTCGGCGTGCTGAGCGTCGCGGCCTCGTTCGTGCTCGGCCTGACGTACTTCTTCACCCTGCGCGGGCTGGAGAACCGGTCCGGGGTCGAGATCACGCTGTGGGACTACATCCACGTCGGGGACTTCCACGTCGACATGGGCCTGCTCTTCGACCCGTTGTCGGCGATGTTCGTCCTGCTCATCACCGGCGTCGGCTCCCTGATCCACCTCTACGCGGTGGGCTACATGGAGCACGACCCGGGCCGGCGCAAGTTCTTCGGGTACTTCAACCTGTTCATCGCGGCGATGCTGTTGCTGGTCCTCGGCAACAACTACGTGATGCTCTACTTCGGCTGGGAGGGCGTCGGTCTCGCCTCCTACCTGCTGATCTCCTTCTGGTACCTGCGCCCGAGCGCGGCGACCGCCGGTAAGAAGGCGTTCCTGATGAACCGCGTCGGTGACGCGGGCTTCGCGATCGCCATCTTCATGATGTTCGCCTACCTCGGCACCGTGGACTACGACGAGGTGTTCAACAGCGTCAGCGGCCTGGGCCAGGGCACGGTGCTGATGATGGCGCTGCTGCTCCTGCTCGGCGCGGCCGGCAAGTCCGGCCAGTTCCCGCTGCAGGCCTGGCTCCCCGACGCGATGGAGGGCCCGACCCCGGTCTCGGCCCTGATCCACGCGGCCACGATGGTGACCGCGGGCGTGTACCTCGTCGCCCGCTCCCACCCGATCTTCAACGCCTCGCCCGACGCGCAGACCGTGGTGGTCGCCGTCGGCGCGCTGACGCTGCTGATCGGCTGCATCATCGGCTGCGCCAAGGACGACATCAAGCGGGTGCTGGCCTGGTCGACGGTGTCGCAGATCGGGTACATGTTCCTGGGCGTCGGGCTCGGCGGCGGCGCGTACGCGCTGGCCCTGATCCACCTGCTCGCGCACGGCTTCTTCAAGGCCGGCATGTTCCTCGGCGCGGGCTCGGTCATGCACGGGATGCACGACCAGACGGACATCCGCCGCTTTGGCAACTTGCGCAAGTACATGCCGATCACCTGGATCACGTTCGGTCTCGGCTGGCTCGCGATCATCGGCTTCCCGGGTCTGTCGGGCTTCTTCTCCAAGGAGCCGATCATCGCGGCGGCCTTCGAGCGCGAGGGCTGGACGGCCTGGCTCTTCGGCGGGGCGGCGCTGCTCGGCGCGGGCCTGACCGCGTTCTACATGACCCGGCTGTTCTGGCTGACCTTCCACGGCCCGGAGCGCTGGACCGACGACATCAAGAAGCCGCACGAGTCGCCGGCCGTGATGACGATTCCGCTGATCCTGCTCGCGGTCGGCTCGGTGTTCGCCGGCTGGCTGCTGTCGACCTCGGTGCCGGACTGGCTCACGCCGACCTTCGGCAACGAGCCGGCCGAGCACGAGCCGGTGCTGTCGCACACGCTGATCACGATCCTGTCGCTCGTGTTCACCTTCGTCGGTGCGGGCCTGGCGATCGCGCTGTTCAACCGGGGCACCGCTCTCGCCGAAGAGCCGGCCAACCCGCTGGTCACCGCCGCCCGCCGCAACCTCTACACCGACTCGTTCAACGAGATCGTGTTCGAGGCGCCGGGCCGCTACCTGACCCGCGCCCTGGTCTACCTCGACAACCGCGGCATCGACGGGCTGGTCAACGGCCTGGCCGCGGGGGTCGGCGGCGGATCGGGCCGACTACGCCGGGCCCAGACCGGGTTCGTGCGCTCCTACGCCCTGTCCATCCTCGGAGGAGCGGTGCTCGTGGTGGCCGCCACGCTTGCGGTGAGGTTCGGATGAGCCACTTCCCCTACCTGACCGTCCTCACGGCCGCGCCGCTCGTCGGCGCGGCGGGGGTCGCGCTGCTGCCCAAGGACAAGCCGACGCTGGCCAAGCAGGCCGCGCTGGCCTGGTCGGTCGTGATCCTGGCGCTGACCGTGGGCCTGTGGACGCAGTTCAAGCCGGACGGCGACCGCTTCCAGCTCAAGGACTCCTGGACCTGGATTCCCCAGTGGGGCGCCAAGTTCACCTTCGCCGTGGACGGCATCGCGCTGGTCATGATCGCGCTGATCGCCCTGCTCGTGCCGCTGGTCATTCTGGCCTCCTGGCACGACGCGGAGACCAGCAAGCGCTCGGTCCCGGCGTACTTCGCGCTCCTGCTCGCCCTCGAATGCACGATGATCGGCGTCTTCGCCGCCCAGGACGTGTTCCTGTTCTACGTGTTCTTCGAGGTCATGCTCGTGCCGATGTACTTCCTGATCGGCTCCTACGGCGGGAAGAACAAGCAGTACGCGGCGGTGAAGTTCTTCCTGTACTCGCTGCTCGGCGGTCTGTTCATGCTCGCCGCGCTGGTCGGCCTGTGGGTGCTCGGCGGTCAGACGTTCGACTGGCAGACGCTGGTCAACGCCGACTTCTCGACCAACACCGAGCGCTGGCTGTTCCTCGGGTTCTTCGTCGCCTTCGCGATCAAGGCGCCGTTCTTCCCGTTCCACACGTGGCTGCCCGACGCCGGTGGGGCCGCTCCCGCCGGGGCGGCCGCGCTGCTGGTCGGCGTGCTGGACAAGGTCGGCACGTTCGGGATTCTGCGGTACTGCATCCCGCTCTTCCCGAACGCCTCGAAGGACTTCGCCTGGCTGGGGCTCACGCTTGCGCTCGTCGGCATCATCTACGGCGCGCTCGTGGCGATCGGCCAGAAGGACCTCAAGCGCCTGGTCTCGTACACCTCGATCGCGCACTTCGGCTTCATCGGCGTCGGCATCTTCGCCTTCACCACGCAGGCCGGCACGGGCGCGGTGCTGTACATGGTCAACCACGGCCTCGCGACCGGCCTGCTCTTCCTGGTCGTCGGCATGCTGGTGGCCCGCCGGGGCAGCGCCCTGGTGACCGACTTCGGCGGCGCCGGCAAGATGATGCCGGTGCTGGCGGGCGTCTTCTTCATCGCCGGTCTCGCCTCGCTGGCGCTGCCCGGCACCTCGCCCTTCGTCTCCGAGTTCCTGGTGCTCATCGGCACGTTCACGGTGAACAAGACGGTCGCGGTCATCGCTACCGCCGGCATCATCCTGGCGGCCGGGTACGTGCTCTGGATGATCCAGCGCACCACCCAGGGCACTCCGAACCCGAAGCTGGCCGAGATCAAGGCCATGGGCCGTGACCTGTCCGTCCGTGAGGCGGTCGTCGTCGCGCCGTTGATCGCGCTGATCCTGCTGCTTGGCTTCTACCCCAAGCCGCTGACCGACGTGATCAACCCGGCGGTGAAGGCGACCATGCAGGACGTCGGCAAGACCGACCCGAAAGCCACCGTGGGTACCGTGGAGGCCGGCAAGTGAACGACAAACTCCAACTGCCGCACCTGGATTACGCGGCGCTCTCGCCGATGCTGATCCTCTTCGGCGTCGCCTGCGTCGGGGTCCTCGTCGAGGGCTTCGTGCCCAAGCGGGTGCGGCACAGCGTCCAGCTCACCCTGGCGCTGCTCGGCTCGGTCGCGGCGCTGGTCATGGTGATCCGGCAGGGCAACACGCCGGTGATCACGGCCGCCACCTCGGTCGCCGTGGACCGCCCCGGCCTGTTCCTCTCGGGCGCGATCATCGTGCTCGGCATCGTCGCGCTGCTGCTGATCGGCGAGCGCACGCTGGAGCCGGGCGGCGCGTTCGTGGCCCAGGCCGCGGTCACGGCGAACACCGACAAGGACCGTGAGCAGGCGCAGCGCACCGGCGGGGCGACCGAGGTCTTCCCGCTGGCCATGTTCGCCCTGGGCGGCATGCTGCTGTTCACCACCGCGAACGACCTGCTGACCATGTTCGTCGCGCTCGAGGTCTTCTCGCTGCCGCTGTACCTGCTCTGCGCGCTGGCCCGCCGCCGGCGGCTGCTGTCGCAGGAGGCCGCGATGAAGTACTTCCTGCTCGGCTCGTTCGCCTCGGCGTTCTTCCTGTTCGGCATCGCGCTGGTCTACGGCTACGCGGGCCAGGTCGACTTCCACGCGATCGACGCGGCCATCCAGGCCGGCGGCAAGAACGACATCCTGCTGTACGTCGGGCTGGCCATGCTCGCCATCGGCCTGCTCTTCAAGGCCGCGGCGGTGCCGTTCCACGTGTGGACGCCGGACGTCTACCAGGGCGCGCCGACCCCGATCACCGCGCTCATGGCCGCCTGCACCAAGGTCGCCGCGTTCGGCGGGCTGCTCCGCCTGGTCTACGTGGGCTTCCACCGGACCGAGTGGACGATCCAGCCGGTGCTCGGCACGATCGCGGTGCTGACGATGATCATCGGCGCGATCCTGGCGGTCACCCAGACCGACATCAAGCGCCTGCTGGCCTACTCGTCGATCGCCAACGCGGGCTACCTGCTCATCGGCGTCATCTCGCTCAACGAGAAGGGCCTCTCGAGCTCGCTGTTCTACCTCGTGGCGTACGGCTTCACCGTTCTCGCCGCGTTCGGTGTCGTCACCCTGGTGCGCGACGCCGACGGCGAGGCCACCCACCTGTCGCGCTGGGCGGGGCTGGGGAAGCGCTCGCCGCTGTACGCCTCGCTGTTCACCTTCATCCTGCTGGCCTTCGCCGGTCTGCCGCTGACCAGCGGTTTCACCGCCAAGGTGGGCGTGTTCGCGGCCGGTGTGGACGGGCATCAGACCTGGCTGGTGATCGCCGGCGTGGTGAGCTCCGCCATCCTCGCCTTCCCTTACCTGCGGGTCGTCGTCATGATGTGGCTGTCCGAGCCGGGCGAGACCACTCCGGCCGTGTCCATCCCGGGCGCCATGACGGCGGCGGCGCTGGTCATCGGGACCGTCGCCACGCTGGTCCTGGGCGTCGCGCCCGGGGCACTGCTCGAGGTCACCCAGAGCGCGGGCAAGTTCCTCGGCTAGCCTGTACCTAGTCAAACTCGACGGTGACGTCCCCCGTGGCCTGCCACGTGGGGACGTCCCTGTATCGGGCGTCGGAAGTTCGTATGGCATCGTTGGAGCTGTGGTGAGTACGGGAACCGTGCAGTCGAGTGCCGCGGTCGGCTTGACAATTGCCGATCCGGAGCTGGAGCGCAACGTGTCGGCGATCCTGCGGGACGTCGAGGCGGTGCTGATCGACTCCGTGCACAGCGCCAACCCGATGGTCACCGAGGCGGCCCGGCACCTGGTCGACGCGGGTGGCAAGCGGGTGCGCCCGCTGCTGGTGGGCCTGGCGGCGCAGTTCGGCGACCCGACTTCGCGCGACGTGGTCATCGCCGGCGCGGTGGTCGAGCTGACCCACCTGGCCACCCTGTACCACGACGACGTCATGGACGAGGCCCAGGTGCGCCGCGGCGCGCCCAGCGCCAATTCCCGCTGGGGCAACGCCCTGGCCATCCTGGTGGGCGACTACCTCTTCTCGCGCGCCGCCGACCTGGCCGCCGAGCTGGGTGTCGACGCCGTGAAGATCCAGGCGAGCACGTTCTCGCGGCTGGTGCACGGCCAGATCGACGAGACGGCCGGCCCGCTGGACGGCGAGGACGCCATCCGCCACTACCTGCGGGTCCTGGAGCACAAGACCGGCTCGCTGATCTCCACCAGCGCCCGGTTCGGCGCGATGTTCGGCGGCTGCCCGCCGGAGCAGGTCGAGGCGCTGGCCCGGTTCGCCGAGACCTTCGGCATCGCCTTCCAGCTCTCCGACGACCTGATCGACATCGCCAGCGACGCGACGGAGTCGGGCAAGACGCCCGGCACCGATCTGCGCGAGGGCGTGCCGACGCTGCCGGTGCTGTACGCGCTGGCCTCCCCGGACGACGACGCCGCCTCGGTGCGGCTGCGGGAGATCCTGGCGGCCGGCCCGGTGACCGACGACGCCCTGCACGCGGAGGCCCTCGGGCTGCTGCGCGACTCGGCGGCGCTCAAGCAGGCCCGGGAGACGGTGCGGGGATACTGCGACGCCGCCCGGGACGCCCTGGCGGTGCTGCCGGACGTGCCGGCGCGCCGGGCCCTCGAGTCGCTGTGCGACTTCATCGCGGACCGCACCAACTGACGCTCTTCTGCCTTTGGCGCTGGTCGATGGGCTGACGCCTGGTTTCGTGCTGCCCCTTTCGGGTTCTTGTTCGCAGAGTGCACGTTGCTCAAAGCCAGGTGTCGCAGTACCCGGGCCGACGACGTGTCGCGATCGCATGATGACGCCCCGAAGTGGCGTGTGCGCAGTTTGACGCTAAGTACTCACTAATGGACCACTTACTTACTCAGGCTCTCGGACCAATGGTAGGGCCATTACTGAGGTGTGTCGGCGTGTCGCGGTAGGCGTGTCACGATCACCATGTCCAAAATGGTGCATTCATCTCTATGTGCAGCCCCCGAATTTCCCCTGACCTCACGCCATAGATGATCAGATTGTTCCCTCCACCCTCTCCGATTTCATATGGTGTGACTCCAGTTACTGCTGCGGCTGGGGAGGGCGGCGGTGCGGGATCCACAAGCCGAACCCTCGGATCTCATCCGAAGCGTTTCGAGGGCCCTACGAGTGTTGGAGGCGGTCGGTCAGTCGCCACGCGGTCTGACCGTGAAGCAGATCGCGCGCCGATGTGACTTCACCGTCGCCACGACGTACCACCTGGTGCGAACGCTGGCCTACGAGGGGTACGTGATCCGCAGGGAGAACGGCACCTACGTCGTCGGCCTGGAGATCGCCGACCGCTACCGGGAGCTCGTCCTGGCCTTCCGGGGCCCGGGCGCCGTCATCGACCGGCTGCGCCGCGCGGCCGCCGAGACCGGGTACTCCCACTACCTCGGCCGCTTCGTCGGCGGGCGGGTGGCGGTGACGGCGATGGCCGAGGGGCCGCGCACGCCGCCGATGGACGATCTCGTGCCGGGCTACGACGAGGCCGCGCACGCTACGGCGCTGGGCAAGGCGCTGCTCGCCACGATGAGCGCGGACCAGCGGTGGCGGTTCCTCAAGGAGTACGGGATGAAGGCCTACACCTCGGCGACGCTGACCTCGCCGGAGGCGCTGGACTCCGACCTCGCCGCGGGGGAGCGGCGCGGGATGCAGATCGAGATCGGGCAGTTCCGGCAGGGGCTGGCCTGTGCCGCCGTGATGGTGGTCAACGATCGGGATCAGGATCGGCGGGTCGTGCTGGCCTGTGCGCTGCCGCCGGCGGAGCTGATGTCGTCGGCCAAGGTGGTTCGTACTCGTCTTCTGGCCACGGCCCACCACTTGGCCACCGTTCTCGCCGAGTAGCTCGGCTTCTTGCCTCGGCTTCTTGGCTGGGCGTTTTGTCCGATAAGTCGGGCGCTGGCGCGCCACGACTTATCGGATTTTTCGTATATGCCCGATTTCGCGACTGTCGCCTCTGTGACAACTGCTTTCCACCTGAACCTCTGTGCGTATTAGTGCGTAGAAGCTGGTGGAAGGGATCGGAAACATATCGAAGCGTGAGTAGAGACGATGCTGACCTGCTGAAGGCACTCCACGCGGAGCACGGCGACGCGCTGTTCGCGCACACCTTGCGACTGACCGGCGGCGACCGCCAACGGGCCGAGGACCTCGTACAGGAAACCCTGCTGCGGGCCTGGCAACACCCGGAGGCGCTCGACCCGGCCCGTGGCTCGGTCCGCGCCTGGCTCTTCACCACCGCACGCAATCTCGCCATCGACGCGTGGCGAAGACGGTCGGCGCGGGTGGGTGAGGTGTACACCGACCAGATGCCGGAGACCCCGGTAGTGGTCGACGAAACGGAGCGAGCCGTGGAGTCTTGGGTGATCGCGGAGGCGCTGACCCGGCTCTCCCGCCCGCACCGCGAGGTGCTGGTGGAGTGTTTCTATCAGGGTCGCTCCGTCGCGGAGGCGGCTCAACGGCTCGGCGTGCCTGCCGGCACGGTCAAGTCGCGTACATACTACGCACTGCGGTCACTGAAGGTCGTCCTAGAGGAGTTGGGGGTGACGCAATGAGGTGTGAGCACCTCCATGACTCGGCCGTCTACGTGCTGGGGGCGTTGTCGCCGCCCGAGCGCGAGGCATACGAGCGGCATCTCGCCGACTGTGCGCAGTGCCGTGCGGAGGTGGCGGAGTTCTCCGACCTGCCGGGGCTTCTGGGCCGGCTCGATCCGGAGATCGCCGCACAGATCGCCCTGGCGTCGGACGACTCCTTGGACGCGCCTCCTTCCGAGGCCGCTTCTCCTTCCGGGCCTCCTTCGTCTGGGGCCGCGGGCCCGCGCTGGGCTGGTCCGACTGTGGCTCCGACCTCCGCTCCGACCTCCGCTCCGACCTCCGCTCCGACCTCCGCTTCGGCTTCGGCTCCGGCTTTTGGCCCGGCCGACAAGCGCTGGGCCGGGCCCACCGCTCCCGGCATGAACGGCAGCGCCGTCGACCCGCTGCTGCCGCGCGTGCTGGATCGGGCGCAGAGCGCTCGCCGCACGGCCCGTCGCCATCGGCGCTGGCAGACCGTGGGCACCGCGCTCGTGGCGGCGTGCCTGGGCGTCCTGGCCGTGCTGGGCGTACGGGCGGCCGGGGTCGGGCAGCCGGACTGGGAGTCGATGCGCGAGGTGGCCTCGACGGTGCCGATCACCGCGTCGCTGGCCGTGTCGCCGGACTCCGGGGGGACCGAGGTACGGATGAAGTGCGCCTACAAGGCGAGCGAGGGGTCCGAGTACTCGAAGTGGACGTACACCCTGGTCGTGGTTCCGAAGTCGGGACAGGCGCAGGAGGTCAACACTTGGACGGCTCGGCCGGGGGACGAGATGGAGCTGTCGGCGCACAGCGACCTCAAGCAGTCCGACATCGACCACATCGAGATCCGCAAGGGCGACGGGACGCCGCTGCTTTCGCTTCGCACCTGATCTTCTTCGCTCTACTCACACACTGCTCCACGGCGGCCGCTTCCCCTTTCGGAAGCGGCCGCTTTTCGGCTTTTCTGGTGCTCGCGCGGTCTCGCTCGGTTCTCGTGCTTTGTGCCGTGTGGCCGTGTGGCCATGCGGCGTTTTGGCTCAGGCCGGCGCGGCGGCGGTCTCGTCGTGCGGCGCGGCCGCGGTGTTGCGCGCCGCGCGGTTGCGCCGGGCCACTCGGAACGCATCCCAGGTGAACAGCGCGAGCGCGAGCCACACGATCACGAACCCGGCCAGCCGCGCGGGCGGGAGCGGCTCGGAGAAGATCGCCACCCCGATGATCAGCTGCAGCGTCGGCGTCAGATATTGCAGGATCCCCAGCCCCGACAGCGGCACCCGGTTGGCCGCCTCGGCGAACAGCAGCAGCGGTACCGCGGTCAGCAGCCCACTGCCGGCCAGCATCACCGAGTGCCAGGTCGACACGGTGCCGAAGGTCGACTCGTGCTGGTTGGTGATCCAGAAGAGGTACACCAGGGCGGGCAGGGTCAGCACGCCCGACTCCAGCAACAGCCCCTCGGCCGCGGGGAGCCCGAGCCGCTTCTTGACCAGCCCGTAGCACCCGAACGACGCGGCCAGCGTGAGCGCGATCCACGGCAGACGCCCGTAGTCGACGCTCAGCACGACCACCGCGACCGCACCGATCCCGAGCGCGCTCCACTGCAGGGGCCGGAGCCGTTCGCGCAGCACGAGCACGCCGAGCAGGATCACAAAGAGGGGATTGATGAAGTACCCGAGGGATGCCTCGACAACGCGATCCGTGTTCACCGCGAAGATGTAGACGCCCCAGTTGACCGCGATGAGCACCGCCGCGGCCGCGAGCCCGGCCATCCGCTTGGTCTGCTTGAGCAGCGAGCCGACCCGCCGCCAATGCCGGATCGCCGCGATCACGAGCACCATCGTCAACAGCGACCACACAACCCGATGCGCCAGTACCTCAACCGCTCCGGCCGGCCGCAGCGCGTGGAAGTACAGCGGAAAGACCCCCCACAGCACGTTGGCGGTCAGAGCAGAAAGATATCCACGGCGCAGCGGGTCCACGCACTACACCGTATGCCCTTATGAGTAAGGGGCGGACGGGAAGTCCACCCCTCACGCAATGGTCTTCGTCACGGTCGTTTTGCGGCTTTTCATGGGGTTGACTCGGCGGCGGGCTCGCAGCTCAGCGGTAGTCGCGGTAGCCCTGGTTGCCGTTGCCGTACCCCTGGTCGTCCTGGCCGTAGCCACCACCACCGCCCGGCTGGCCGTATCCGCCGCCGCCCTGCTGGCCGCGGCCGTACCCCTGCTGCTCGCGGCCGTACCCCTGCTGCTCGCCGCGGCCGTAGTCCTGGCCGTAGCCCTGCTGGTACCCGCCGCGGTACTGCTGCTGTTGCTGCTGGACCTGCCGCTGCCGCTGGCGCTGCTCGTAGTCGTAGTCGCGGTCGTCCCGCTTGCGCTTGCGGTCCTTGCCGTCGGGGACGAAGAAGTTGAGCAGCCAGCTGACCACGCCGATGAACAGCGCCCCGAGCACGGCCGTGGGCCAGAACTTGTCGACCCGGAACGGCAGGTCGAGCGCCTCGGCAATCTTGCTGGTGAGCAGCAGCAGCGCCCCGTTCACGACGAGCGAGATGAGGCCGAGCGTGAAGAGGTACGCGAAGCACCCGATCGTCTTGATGATCGGCCGCAACACCGCGTTGACAACCCCGAAGATCACCGCCACCGCGACGAGCGTGAGCACCTTCCGCCCGGTGTCGCCCTCAACCGTGATCCCGGAGATAACCAGCGTCGCCAGCCAGACCGTGAACGCACTCACAGCGAGCCGGATGAGGATTCCCATGCCGGTGATCGTGCCACGTCGCGCCCAGTCCGGAACACCCCGCTATCACCCCTTCTCAAGCCCATGCCGGACCACCCCCACCCAGCGCGACCGGCCCATCTGCATACCGTCGGGTAGCCGCCTCCACCCTTCGCCGCTCCACGTGCCGGCTGGCCTTCGGGTCGGGGCGTGCTCCATAGGCGCCGGGCGCGAGGCGGCGCAGGATTCGGGCACGGTCGTTCAGCGGCCGGGACCTCCCGTCAGTTGGACCTCGATCGGCGTGGGCTTGAGGTGGGCCCAGCGCACGGCCTCGCGGTTGGCGACCACGCAGACCATCTCCGGGCTGATCATCGCCAGCCCGGCGATACTGGTGTCGGCGAGGCCGAACGCGTCGCCGGCCAGCGAGGCCTCGCCGGGGGTCATCGGCTGCAACAGGGCCAGGTCGACCTGGGTCAGGAGATCCACGTCGGCCGGGGTCAGCTTGACGCGCAGGAACAGCACCGTCCGCCAGGCGCTGCCCGGAACCGGCATCGACCCTGCCGGCACCGGGCCGATGTCCACGACCAGCAGCTGCGGGCGCGTGGCCATGGCCGGTTGGGGCTCCGGGAGGCGGCCGGGCGCCACGACGGTCAGGGCCTCCGAGTTGCCGAGCGCCCGCTGAAACGCCTCCCACGCGTACGGCCGGCCCGACTGCACCAACACCGTTGCCCCAGCCGCCAGCGCCCGCAGGATGAGCAGCTGGGCACACCGCCGCCGGCCGATCAGCATGGCCCGGGTCGGCTCGCCGCGGAACAGGCGTACGACCAGCGGGTGGCCGTTGCGGTCGACGCCGAGCATGACGCCCTCGCCGCCGATGACCGGTTCGGCGAGCTTCAACCGTTCGCTGGTCACGATCGCCGGCTGCCCACCGGCGAGCGCGAGCCCATCGCGGCCGGCCACGAGGCCCGCCAGCGCCGCGTCGTTTCTCGCCGCACCTCCGCCGAGCGGCAGGGTCGCGGCGAGCCCCTCGAGCTGGTACCCGTCGAGCCGTTCGACCTCCCCGCCCATGTTCTCGGCCAGCCGTTCGAGCGCGGCCGCGGCCAGGGTCAACGTGTCCGGCCTGGGCGTCGCGAGCCGCACCACCAGCTCGGCCCGCACCGACCCGCCGCCGCCCGCAGCAGCGCCAAGTGCCTGGTCAAATCCCGCTCCGCTGCCCGCGAAGCCGCTCCGGTCACCGCGCGCGGCCGGACGTTCGCCGGCTGCGAATCCGTCCGAGCCCCTCGAATCACCTCCGCGTACGTACGGCCCCTGGTTGCCCGCAGAACCGCCCGGACCACTCCGCTCGCCGCCGTACACGGGCAACCCCTGGCCGGTCGCGAAACCGCCTGAAGCGCTCCGTGCACCGCCATGCACAGGCGACCCGTGACCGTCCGGGGATGAGGCGACGCCCACGAGCTCGTGGCGCCCCCGGCCGCGTCGTTGCTCAGGCACCCGCGCGGCCGGAGCCGCCTCCGGACCGTACGGCTGGACGATCAACGACAGCGTCATCAGCGCGTTCGGCAGCATCAGCAGCCGGCCCATCAGCGGCCCCTGCTCGGGCCATCGCCGTAATCGGAACACCGCCTGGTGCAGGCCACCCACCCTCAGGCCGGTCGAGCTCTCGGCGACCGGATAGGCCGGGTCGTGCTGCGCCACCTCGGCGAGGGCTGTCACGGCCGCTTCCGCCGACAGGGGCCGCGCCGGGAGGCGGGACTTGGCGAGGACGCGCACCGCTCGCCGTACCGCCGACTGGAGGGACTGCTCCAGATCAGCCCGTCGGTAGCCGCCCGCCCGGCGGACTCGCACGGCCAGGAGGACATCCTGGTGCGCGAGCACGCGGCCGTCCGTGAGCTGCCGGTATGACGTCGCGGACGCGGTCGATGTCGGCGGTGGAGCCGTGACCACGCTGACCAGCAGTTGGACGCGGACCTCCGGCACGTCCCGCGCCGGCGCCGGCAGCAGGGCGTCCAGCGGCGGCACCGGGGGTAACGGGGTGCTGAGCAGGCCCGACAGGTCGCCGACGCGCACGACGGCCGCCAAGCCGTCGGTGTCCTCCAGTACTCCCATCTCGGCTCCGTCGAGGTCGAGCGTCGAGATCGCGCCGCCCGGCCTCACCAGCGCGAACAGGTCGGCCCCGCCGGCGCCGAGGGCCAGGGCGCGGCGCCGGACCCGCGGGCGTCGCCGTCGCGCCAGGGCCAGGGCGAGCAGGAGCAGCGCAAGCGGTACCGCTGCGTAGGCCCACGCCCGCCCGAGCGCCCACGCCGCGATCACAATCGCGATCGCCCCCTGAGCCAGCACTATTCGCGTTGCCGCCGACATATCGCCCCCCGCCGATTGATTTGACGGGCTTATCGTATGGCGCCGGTACGACAATTTTGGGGGGCCGATGGCGTCGCGGCAGGATCAGCTGCAGTCGTACCAGTTCATGGTTCAACGGGTCGTCTCCGCGGTCGTACTGCGGGAGACCGACCCTGCTCAGCCGCCATTTCGCCGGGTCGCCGGGGCCACCCTGGTCGGCGTCATGCTGGCCGCACTCGGGGTCGGCGGCGCGGCGGCGTTGTCGATGTTGCGCCCTGGGAGTTCTGGCAAATGGCGCAACGACCGGGCGATCATTGTGGAGCAAGAATCAGGCGCATTATTCGTCTATCGCGACGAGGTTCTCCACCCCGTTCTGAATCAAGCGTCTGCGCTGCTCATTCTCAACTCGGCCGGCGCGCCGACGGTCGTTGTCGGGCGTGCCGCGTTGTCCGATGCGCCGCGAGGCGAGACTTTCGGCATTCCGGGCGCGCCGACGTCCCTGCCGCCCGCATCCGCGCTGCTCAAGGGGGCGTGGACGGTGTGCTCCACACCGGAGGGGTCGGTGCTGCTGGTGGGGAGGGGCCCCTCAGGCGGTACAAAAGCAGAAGAGAAAGGGATGCTGGTCGTCGGCCCGGATCGACAGACA
Source organism: Dactylosporangium sp. CS-033363 (assembly GCF_050942475.1). Classification (NCBI taxonomy): domain Bacteria; kingdom Bacillati; phylum Actinomycetota; class Actinomycetes; order Micromonosporales; family Micromonosporaceae; genus Dactylosporangium; species Dactylosporangium sp. CS-033363. The sequence continues at coordinate 234,894 of NZ_CP192032.1, forward strand.
TATCTGGTCTGGCGCGGGTTCAAGCACCTCATCCGCCAGCCCGGCGCGGCCCTGCCCGCCCTCGTGTGGTCGGCGCGGCCGCTGGTCGAGGTCGCGCAGGCGCTGCTGCACGCGATCCCGAGCGGCACCGACCTGGTCACGCCGCCGGTCCCGGACCGCGGGAGACAAGTGCAAAACGGCAAAATCGGTCAGTTGTACCGTGTGAGCTCCGGCCAGCGCGCCGAAGCCTTCATCGTCACGGCGGAGGGCCTCGCCTCCCTCACGACGTTGCAGGCGGAACTGCTGCTCGCGGCGCCGGAGACGCAGAGCCTGCAGCCGGGCGGCACGTTCCTGCCCCTCACCCCGGCCGAGTTCGCCGCGCGCGTGCAGGGCCGGTCGGTCAAGCCGTTCGCACCCGACCCCGGCGGCGACGGTGCGCTGCCCTCCACGCCGCCGGAGTTGATCGAGGCCGTTCCCCATGTCGTGTGTACCGCCGAAGCTCTCACGATCGACCCCCAGCTCCCCGACCTCACGCACGCCCTGAAGACCACCACGGCGACGAAGGAGGGCGCGGTGCTGGCGGACCGCGTGGTGGTGCCGCCCGGGACCGGAGCACTGATCCGAACAGATACAGGTGTAGTCACCCTGGTGACCGATCTCGGCAAGCGCCACACTGTGCCGGTGCCCGATTCGTTGGGCGCACTCGGGTACGGCGGGGAGCAGCCCACCTCCGTGCCGAGCGAAATGGTCGCGCTCCTGCCCGCGGGACCAGCCCTCGACCCGAGTGCGGCCGGCGCGGTTGTCGGCTAGTCCGTCGTGTCGTTCGCCTAGTTGCCCGTAGTTGCCGCTCTCGCCCGTTTCGACGCTGCCGGCCGCTTCGGTCGCGTCGCTGCCGGGTCGCCACGTCGGACCGTCGCGTCGGACCGTCGCGTCGGGCCGTCACGTCGGGTCGCCACGTCGGGCCGTCGCGTCGCTGCCGGGTCGCCACGTCGGGCCGTCGCGTCGTCGGCGGATCGAGCGCGGTCAGCCGGGCTGTTGCTGCGTCGCCGTGTCTGCGGTCGGGGCGATGGTCCCTGGTCGAGGGCCTAGTAGTTCGTCAGCACCAGGTCGAAGCTGGCTCGTTCGGCGGCGCGGAGGTTGATGTCGCGGCGGGTTGCCATGCGGGTGGTGCGGAAGCCGGAGTAGATCTGGCGCGTCGCGTCGGTGTCGCTGTTCGTCATGGTCAGCAGCACGCCGCGGCGGGAGGCGTCGTGCATCTCGGCCGCCAGGCGTTCGTGGTCGGCGTCGCGGAACTGGCCCGGTGTGTAGCGCTTGAAGTCGGCGAACCCGCCCTCTGGGAGATAGGGAGGGTCCAGGAAGACCCAGTCGCCCGCGGCTGACTCGCGTAGGGCGTCGGCGAAGTCGCACAGGCGTATGTCGGCGTCCGCCAGCGCCTGGGAGGCCTCCAGGAGGGTCTCGCGGCGATAGTACGGGCGGTCGTAGGCGCCATAGGGAGCGTTGAATCCGCCGCGGCGGTTGACGCGCCACAGGCCTCGGAACGCGGTTTTGTTCAGGTAGATGACCCTCGCGGCTCGCTCGACCGGGGCCAGCGCCGCGGGGTCCTGGCGGCGGACTCGGTCGAAGTGCTCCGGCGTGTTGGCCATGGCGTCCAGGCCGGCCATCACGGACTCCGGGTCGGTGGCGACGGCCTGGAAACACGCGACCAGTTCGGGGTTGGCGTCCGACAGCACGGCCTTGGCTGGGCGCAGTTCGAAGAAGACGGCGGCGCTGCCCATGAAGGGTTCCCAGTACCGGCCGGTGAACTCCGGGGCGGCCGCCACGAGCTGGGTCGCGTAACGCGTCTTGCCGCCGGCCCACTTGATGAACGACCGGCCCTCCGCCATGCCGGTCATCTTAGATCGATTCGCGCTGAATCTACGGCAGGCCGGGCTGTCCGGAGTGGTGGGCGAAATGCCGGAAGTTATCCACAGCGCGGGATTGGCTCTGGTGACCGATCGCGGGATGCCGATACGGTCGGTGAGATCCCGGGGTCGTGCGAAAAGCATTCGAATCAGTTGATGTCCACTACGGAAACGGGGTGATCGCCGGTGGCGCAGACAACGCAGGCTGAACAGGCCGAGCTCAATTCGGCCGCACAGCGGTTCGAGCAGGTCAATGGCGAACTGCAGGGCATGCTCAACACGCTGATGCGGGAGCTGGAAGTGACGCGGGCCGGCTGGCAGGGCGTCGGCGGGCGGACGTTCGAGTCGGTGAAGCTCACGTTCAAGAACGACCAGGACGTGCTGAATCGGAACCTGCTGGAGACATCGGAAGGCCTGCGTACGGCGGGCCGGAACTACGGCGCCGCCGACGCCGACGTCGCGGGCACGATGCGGCGTGCGGGCCACTCCGATCTGTCCGCGCTCGGCGGGTGAGGAGGGCTTTCATGGAGTACACACTGGTGGTTGATTTCGGTGCGCTGCAGCACGCGAGTCAGTCGATTCAGTCGGCCCTCAACACGTTGCACTCCCGGCTCGACGAGGTGTCTCAGCTCGGCCGGCGGCTGACCGGGAATTGGCAGGGCGACGCCAAGGACGCGTACTCCCTGCGCCAGGCGAACTGGGAGCGCGCGGGGGCCGATCTGGCTCAGATGCTGCGCGACATCAAGCTCGGGGTGGACGAGTCGATGCAGCGGTACCAGGAGACCGAGGCGCGGAACACGCACCTGTTCCCGGGCGGGGGCTGATTCGGGGGCTCGGATTTGCACGGCGTTCTTGCTCCGCTCGGTGATTTCGACGGAGGAGGGGCGCCGCGCTGCCGTTTGCGGAATTCGTGGCCGGCATTTGGTTCGGCAGATCTGCGGGCCGGCGACGCCTCGGGGCATCGAGCCGCCGGAGTCCGGCGCCGTGCCATGAATGCGAGCCGGCGCGGTTCAGCGCCTGTGCCGTGGATGCGAGCTGGCGGAGTCGGGCGCCTGTGCCGTGGATGCGAGCTGGCGGAGTCGGGCGCCTGTGCCGTGGATGCGAGCTGGCGGAGTCGGGCGCCTGTGCCGTGGATGCGAGCTGGCGGAGTCGGGCGCCCGTGCCATGGATGACGGCTCGCCCAGCGGTCGGGTCGCGTCAGGGTCGCGGGCCGAATGCGGGCAGCGAGCGGTCCGGCGGGGGCTCGGGTGCGGGCGGTAGGTCTCGCAACCCCGGGCGCCAGTTGCGGCGGCGGCCTTTGGGAATGATCACGGCCAGGAACGACATCAGTACGACAGCGGCCAGGCCGGTCAAGGCCCAGGTCAGAGCCGTGTGCGTGGCGGCTGCCTGGGAACTGGTGTTCGGGTTCTTGGCCGGCTGGGCCAGGTTGCGGGACTGCGGGTTTGGGGAGGCGCCCGTCCGCTCGGTCAGGGCTCGGTACGGGTTCAGGACCCCCGCGCCGTAGCCGTCGCCCGCCTGGCCGCCGTCGGCTGTGGCCCGGAGCTGGGCGGCTACCTGGGTGGCGGTGAATTCGGGGTGGTACTGGCGCAGCAGGGCGGCCGCGGCCGAGACGAAGGGGGCGGCGAAGCTGGTGCCGTCCACGGTGGTCCAGCCGCTCGGTGTTGCCGTCGTCACAATCTGGGCGCCGGGGGCGACCAGGTCGACGTACGGGCCGAGCTGCGAGGACGGGACGCGCCGGCCGTCGGGGGCGATCGAGCCGACGCCGATGACGCCGTCGTACGCCGCTGGGTAGGGGGTGCGGTTGCCCTGTTCGGCGTCGTTGCCGACCGCGGCCACGAGCACGACGTCGTTGTCCTGGGCGAACTTGACGGCGGCGCGGACCTGGGGCTCGTCGGCGTACGAGACCAGGGAGAGGTTGATGACCCTCGCGCGGCGCGCCACGGCGTCGCGGATCGCGGTGGCCAGGCCCGCCGGGGTGCCGCGGCGGCCGGTCAGGGTGCCGTTGTCGCCCTCGATCTGCTCGGTCACGCGCAGGGCGAGGATCGTGGCGGCTGGAGCCAGGCCGCGGAATTGACTGTTCTGGTACGGCCGGGCAGCGATGATCCCCGCCACCGCCGTACCGTGCCCGACGCAGTCAAGTGTCGAATTGCCGCCGTCCAGTTGGTCGGGGCCGGGTTGGACGGCGCCCTGGAGCTGCGGGTTGCGGGCGTCGACGCCGGAGTCGATCACGGCGACCACGATGCCGCGACCGTCGGACAGGGCGTTGAGTCGGGTTTGGTCGTACCGTTGCTGCGGCCATGGGGGCACGGAAGGTACCGACGCGGCTTGTTTGGGTTGGTTCTGACAGGCGGCCGGTGCACGGAGGGGCGGCCCCTGCGCGGCCGCGCGGAGGGTGGCCAGTGTCACGGTGGCCGGCGGTTGGGGTGATTCGCCCCCGGTGTCCGAGTTCGAGGTTACCGGTGGGGAAAGATCAGCTATCGGGCTGAAATTGAGGATTGCCGCGAGTGTCGACAAAAGCGCCATAGCGGACATCGCGTACCGGCGCGGCATGGGGTCATGGTAGGCGCCAGGCATCGATGGGGCTGCCCCGCGAGCGTGGTGCTGTCGTCTGTCTCGACCGGTTGCGACGTCGAACGGCCCGTATGGGTGCCGCGAATGAGACAGGCCTGTGAGCCGCCCCGCTTCGATCGCTATGCTGGCCGGAGCGCTTGCCCGCGTCGCACCCCTCGAATTGCCGTGGCCATATAGGTTAGGTTTCGGCGACGCGGCGGTTTCCGAGCCCGAAGAGGGGGTGGCCGTTGAGCGAGTGGGAGCCGGCCACCGAGGCCGAGGTCGCCATGCGTGACGCGCTGCGCGCAAACGACCAGGAGCAGTACTTCCGCATCCTGGCGCGCGCAGACGTCCTGCTGCCGATCGCGCCCGACAGCTCGTCCGGCAGCGACGGCGGGTGGGGCACGTGGACCACCGAGGGCCGCACACATGTGCTGGCCTTCACTTCGCCGTCCGCGCTGCAGGAGTGCCTCGCGGGGCACCCGGGCACGCATCGGCGGGTGCCCTTCCGCGACCTGGCCGGGATCTGGCCCAACGTCGAGTGGTGGCTCGCCGTCAACCCGGGACTGCCCATCGAGGGGTACCTCCCGTCCTGGTTCGTCACCCAGATCAGCCGCGGTGACGTCCGCCTGCCCGGGCGCACCCTGGGGGCGCGGGCGCGCATCGAGCAGGCGTCGTCGCGTACCCGGGCGACCGCCCAGGTGCCGCAGCGCGGTGTGCCGAACCAGCCCGCCCCGACGCCCATCGAGCGGCAGCGCATGAAGGCGGCCGACCAGGCGTCAGCGCCGCCGGCGTCGACGGTTCCGCCTCGTCGTGAGGTACCGCCGCCGGATGTTGCGCCGCCGGGTGCCTTCCTGCCGACTCGGGCGGACCGGCCCATCAACTTCGAGCGCTCGGCGGGACGGCCTTTCACGCCGCCGGCGGCCGCTCCGGCTCGGCCTGTTGTGCCGCCTGTTGTGCCGCCGCCGGCTGAGGGGCGGCCTGTTCCGCCCGTGGAGAACGGGCCGACCTCGCCTGCGCCGACCTCGGGGGCTGGGGCTGCGCGGGGGCGGGCGTCGTTCCCCGGCGCGGCGCCGCGGGGGCTCTTTGACGATGCCGACCGCAAGCCAATGGACGTGCCTGGGGAGCGGGAGCTGTTCTCGGGCATCGACCGGGGGCGGCAGCCGAACGGGACGCCGCCGTCGGCCGGGCTGCCGTCGCGGCCGTCCAGCGTGCTGCCGAACCGACCGATCGACCCGGGCCTGTCGTCGCGGCCTGGCGATATGCCTTCGCGCCCCGGTGACATGCCGCCGCGGCCTGGTGACCTGTCGTCGCGGCCCGGGGACCTGTCCTCGCGCCCTGGGGATCTGCCGCCGCGGCCTGGCGATCTGCCCTCTCGCCCGGGGGACCTTTCCTCGCGGCCCGGTGACATGCCCTCGCGGTCTGGTGATTTGCCCTCGCGGCCCGGGGATCTGTCGTCGCGGCCCGGGGATCTGCCTCCGCGTCCGGGGGACTTGCCGCCGCGGCCTGGGGATTTGCCGCCACGATCGGGTGATTTCCCGTCGCGGCCGGGCGATGGTGGTCCGCGGCCGGTCGAGGGTTTCCCGCCGCGGCCAGTTGAAGGGTTTGCACCGCGGCCGGCTGAGGGTCTTGCGCCGCGGCCGGGTGAGGGGCTGCCGCCTTGGCCGGGGGCTGACTCCGGGCTGCCGTCGCGCCCTTCGCGGTTGAGTGACGCTGGTCTTCCGTCTCGTCCCGGTGGGGAGTCCGGGCTGTCGCGTCCGGGTGGCGAATCCGGTCTTCCGTCGCGGCCTGCTGGTGACTCCGGGTTGCCGTCGCGTCCGGCGGGTGGGTCGGGTCTGCCGCAGCGCCCGGGCGAGGGAACGTCCTCGTGGGGCGAGTCGGGCCTCCCTTCGCGCCCGGGTGGTGAGTCGGGTCTTCCCTCGCGGGGCGGTGATTCGGGTCTGCCACCGCGCCCGGGCGAGGGACCGTCGCCGTGGGGTGGTGAGTCGGGTCTGCCGTCGCGCTCAGGCGGCGATTCGAGTCTGCCCACGCGCCCGGGTGAGGGACTCCCCTCGCGGGGCGGTGACGCTGGTCTTCCGTCGCGGCCGGCTGGTGGGTCGGGTCTGCCGTCGCGCCCTGGTGGTGAGTCGGGGCTGCCCTCGCGGCCCGGTGGTGAGTCGGGGCTGCCCTCGCGGCCTGGCGGTGAGTCGGGGCTGCCCTCGCGGTCGGGTGGGGAGTCGGGGCTTCCGTCGCGGCCGGGTGCTGGGGATGAGGGGCGGGATCCGCGGTACTGGCCGCGGCGTGATCCGGGGCGTGGGCTCGGCGAGATCTATACCGAGCACGCTGAGGCGGTCATTCCCGCCGCTTGGCAGCCGCCGCCGGATCTTCCTGCGGCTTCGGGGCCGCCGTTGCCTACTCGGCAGCCGCAGGCGACTCGGTCTGAGCAGGATGCGCAGCCTACGTTCCGGCCGGGTGGGACGTTGCCGCCTCGGTCGGGGGAGCCTTCCGCGTACCGGTCGGGGGAGCGGCCTGAGCCGTTGCCCTCGCGTCCCTTGCCGCCGGTGGAGCCGTTGCCGTCGCGGCCGCTTTCGGGTGAGGTGCTGCCGCCTCGGCCGAATTCCGGATCCGCGCCGGTTTCCGGGTCGGGGTCTGTGTTCGGTTCGGGCTCCAGTGCTGGTGAGCCGCAGGCCTATCGGTCCGGGGGGCCGTTGCCGTCGCGGCCGGTTTCTGGCGAGGCTGCGCCGTACCGGTCGGGTTCGAGCGATCCCGCTGCGTATCGGCCCGGTTCGGAGGAAGCCGCTCCTTATCGGCCCGCCGCAGATCAGCCTGCCGCGTATCGCGCCGGCTCCGAGGAACCTGCCGCCTATCGTTCCGGTTCGGAAGAGCCCGCCGCGTATCGGGCGGCGGCGGATGACGCTGCTGCCTATCGGTCCGGTTCGGAAGAGCCCGCCGCGTATCGGGCGGCGGCGGATGACGCTGCTGCGTATCGGTCCGGTTCGGAGGAGCCCGCCGCGTATCGGGCGTCCGCCGGGGACGCCGCTGGGTATCGGTCCGGGGACGAGCGGCCGGTGTCGGGGGAGCCCGCCGCCTATCGGGTGGGAGAGGTGCCGCCGCCTAGCGAGGACACCCAGCCGATTCGGTCCGGGTGGACCGGGGCGGCCGATGTGCGTCCGGGGCGGCCCGGGTTGGCCGCCCGCAGTGGTGAGAACGGAACCCAAGCCTGGTCGCAGTCCGCGCCGGCGTCGGTGCCTGCCGCCGCGCCTGAGCCGCCTTCGTTGCCGTTTGATCGGCCGGTGTTTGATCGGCCGGGGTTCAGCCGTACGGAGATTGAGAGCCCGGAGGCCGACGAGCCGCCCGCCAGCAAGCCGTTTGGTGATGTCTCGGCCGGGGCGCGCAGTGCTGGGTTCGGGCGGGCCGATCTCGACGAGCATCCGTTCTTCGCGGACGAGGGGCCGGCGCCTGCGCGTGGGCTGTTCGAGCCGCAGGAGCCGTCGGCCTGGTCGAGTCAGCAGCCAGTGGCTGAGCCGCCGGTTGCGCAGCCGACGTCACCCGCCCCAGAGGCATGGGACGCGCCGCGCCCGGAGTCGGCCGCGCCCTCGTGGCAGGAGGTCCACCCGGAGTCGGCCGCGCCCTCGTGGCAGGTGGAACGGCAGGAGTCGCGTCCAGAATCGGCCGGGTCATGGCAAGAGTCGCGCCCGGAATCCGCCGCGCCGTCGTGGCAAGAGGAGCGGCAAGGGGAGCGGCAAGGGGAGCGGCAAGAGCCGCAGCCCGAGTCGGCAGCCCCTTCGTGGCAAGAGGAGCGGCAGGAAGAGCGCCCCGACGAACGCCCCGAGTCGCCCGCAAGGAACGAAGAGCGCTCCGAGCCGGCCCCGTGGGAAGAGAGCTCCGCGCCGTCGTGGCAGGAGCGTGAGGAAAAGCCCGCCACCGAAGAGACCGGCGGGTTCTTCAGCGGGCGTGCCGAAGTACAACAGTCGCCGTACTTCCAGGCGCCCGCACCCGAACCGCAGCGCTCCTTCTTCGGCGAGCAGCCCGCCCCGCGCGAGGAAGAGCAGCGCCCCTTCTTCGACGACGAGCCCGAGCAGCAGCCCTTCAGCGCCTTCGGCACCCAGCGCGCCGACGACGCGCCGGTCCGCGACCCGTACGCGGCGCTGGCCGATCTGCGAAGCGAGCCCGAGAAGGAACCAGAACAGGTCTCGTTCGAGGACGGCGTCGCCGCGCTGGCCGAGCACCCGCCGGCCAGCGTCAACGAGGATCGCGCCGAGCCCTCGCCCGAGCTGCGCTCCTTCTTCGAGGACGACGCCCGGCCGGACTTCAGCCAGGAGCTGAACCTGCCGATCGAGGACGAGGAGCCGAGCAGCAGCACCACGCAAGGCTTCCGCCCCTCGATGGAGGACGCCCTCCCCAGCACCGGGCAGGGGTACCAGACCAGCGGCGCCACGCCCGAGCCCGTGTACGAGCCGGAGATCGTCGACGACGTACCGGTACGGCTGCATGACGAAATCGTCGACGCCGAGGTCGTGCCGCCGCCGCCCGCGCCCGCACCGGAGCCGGTGACCAAAACGGTGGTCAAGGAGGACCAGCCCGAGTTCCACCCGGCCAACCAGGTCGAGCGCGATCTCTTCGAGGCGGTCACGGCCAACAGCACCGACCGGTTCCTCTCGACGCTGCTGCTGGCCAAGGTCCTGATCCCGTTCTGGACGGACGGCGGGCCGGTCGAGCCGATGAACATGCGCACCGAGCACATGAACGGCCTGCCGCACCTCGTCGTGTTCACGTCGCAGGAGCGGATGGCGGAGCGGCTCGGCGAGGACGCGCGCGGCAACTTCATCAAGTTCACCCGCCTGATCCGGCAGTGGCCGCCCGGCGACCAGCTGGCGTTCGCGATCAACCCGGAGTCCCCGTCCGGCGCGGTGCTGCCCGGCACCGAGGTGATCCAGCTCGCGAGCTGGGCCACCGAGATGGGCCTCGGCGTCGACGACCCCGACGAGCAGCCGGCCGCCGTGACGCCCGAGCCGGCCCCGCAGGCCGCCCCGCGCCCGGCCTACGAGCCGCCCGGATCGGGCCTCGAGCAGGTCATGCAGAAGCCGATTTCACCAGAGCAGCTCTCGTACTACCTGGAGCGCAACTACGACCGCGTCTCCGGCTTCGTGCATCGCGCCGGCGAGGTCGCGCATCTCGAAACGCCCGAGCAGCTGTACAACGCGCTCGGCCTCGGATACGCCGGTTCCTCGTTCAAGCCGGACGCCGACGAGGCGTACGTGCTGCGCTGGATCGCGTACCGCGGCGACCTGTACCGCATCCCGTACGGCGGCGGCTCGCCCGAGGCCATGCGCGCGATGGAGGGCTGGGTCATCGAGCGCCCGCCGTTCCGCGGCAACGGCTTCGCGCCGAGCGAGACGAGCGACGTGATCGCCGAGTTCAAGGTGGACAGCGCGCGCCTGCCGCACAACGCCGAGCTGTGGCGCCTGCGCCGCGACGGCCGCCAGGAGCTCATCGCGCGCCTGGACGCCGACGGCCCGGCCTGGCGAAAGGCCGGCTCGTGATCCGCGACGGCTATGCGGCCCGCTGGCTCGGCGCCGAGTACGAGGCGAGCCCCGACGGCGACGACGTGCGCCTCTACCGGCCGGACGCGAGCGAGGGCTTCGAGGAGGTGCGTCCCGGACGGTACCGGCGAATCGTGCCCCGCAACGAGATCGATGATCTGGTCTATGTGCGGACCACGTGCTTCTGGCGCGACCAGCCGTTCATCGTGCTGGGCGAGCACGAGGGCTGGATGCGCGTGGAGTACACCGGCGGCCGCGCCCCGGCCGCCGCCGAGCTCGGGCTCGAGGAGTTCGACTACGGCGTGTACCAGGGCTGGGCGCCGCGCGCCGAGGTCAGCGAGCTGCGCGAGTACCGCGTCTAGCTCAGCCGGCCTTGGCCCAGCGGATGATCTCGCCGGTGACGAGCTCGGGCTGCTCGACGTGCGGGAAGTGGGCGGCGTTGGGCAGGAGCCGCCACTCGTACTCGGCGAGCACGTAGCGCCCGGAGCCCTGGGCGGTGCGGGGCAGGACGGCCGGGTCGAGCGCGCCGTGCAGCTGCAGCGTGGGTGCGGTGATCGGCTGCTGCAGAAGCTTGACGAATCGGTACCCCTGCAGCCGCAACGCCGACCGCACGGCCCAGCGGTACGTCTCCAGCGCGCAGAACGCCGCCTGCGGGATCTGCATCGCGGCGCGCAGGCAGGCCTCGTACTCGCGGTACGACTCCCGGGACGTCCATTCGGGCGAACCCCAGCGGCGCAGGTAGTCGCCGACCAGGGCGGCGTCGTGGCGGGTCAGGATGTGCTCGAAGCGCGGCACCTGGAAGCGCAGCACGGGCTTGGCCGCGGCCAGCTGGCCCCGCGGGTCGGTGGCGAGCCCGGCGCGCAGCCGCAGCGGGTGGGCGGCGCTGAGGACGACCAGGCGGCGGACCATCTTGGGGTGGAAGGCGGCGGTGGCCCAGCCGATCATGCCGCCGTACCCCGCGCCGACCAGGATCGCGCTGCGCTCGCCGAGGGCGCGGATGAGCCCGGCCACGTCGCCGGCCATCGTGTAGCCGTCGTACCCGCGGGGCGGCTTGTCGGAGGCGCCGTACCCGCGCAGGTCCACGGCGACGGCCCGGAAGCCCGCGTCGGCGAGCGCGGGGAGCTGGTTGTGCCAGGCGTACCAGAACTCGGGGAACCCGTGCAGGAACAGCACCAGCGGGCCGGTGCCGGCCTCCACCACGTGGAATCGGTTGCCGTTGGCGCTGACGAATCGGTGCGACCACGGTCCGTCCATCATGACGCACGTGTCGTCTACCGCGGGGTTCATGTCGCTCAGCGTAGGACCTTCTCGGTCGAAATCACGTAAGGCGACCGGCTAGCGTTCTTCACATGCCGCCTCCGCTGCCATTGATCACCGCCAAAGGAACTCCGCGTAAGTGCGGCACTACGTACGGTTCCGTAGCGGCCTCGGCAATTGCGGCAAACGTCGCGAACTACATGACCCGGTTCGCTGCCGCCGGTATTGACGCCCAGCAGGTCCACGGTTACGGAGCGTTGTTCCGCGCCGCCTCCCATCAGCACGCCCCGCGGGTGGCGGAAATGCTGGACGGGGTCGCCGAGGGCGCCCGCGCGAACGTCGACGAGATCTACGCCCTCAACGGCCGCACCGAGCTGATCTACAGCGCGGCCGGCGAGTGCACCGCGATCGCCGTGCTGGGCGAGCGCAGTGCGGGCGGCCACACCCTGCTCGCGCAGAACTGGGACTGGCATCCGGACCAGCGGCCGTACGCGCTGCTGCTCGACACCACCGACGAGCGCGGCCGCCGGGTCGTGGCCCTCACCGAGGCCGGCATGCTCGCCAAGGCCGGGCTCAACGACGCGGGACTCGGCGTGTGCGTGAACATGCTCGGCAGCACCAAGGACCGGCGCGACGGCGGCGTGCCGTACCACGTGCTGCTGCGCTCCGCGCTCGAGTCCGCGCACCTCGGCGAGGCGCTCGCGGCCGTGTGCTCGGTGCCGCGCGGGGCGAGCATCAACCTGCTCATGGGCCAGGCCTATCCCGCCGGTACGCCCGGCGAGGCGATCGACGTCGAGCTGGCCCCGGACGACGTCGGGTTCCTGCATCCGGTCGACGGGGTGATTACGCACGCCAATCACTTCGAGACCGCGCTGGCCCGGCACGACACCTTGAAGTACATCGGAAGCTCCTCGTTCTTCCGCTCTTCCCGCGCGCGCCGGCTGCTCGGCACCGGGCCGGTCGAGGAGGAGGGGATCCGCGCGGTGTTGCGCGATCACGGCGGGTTTCCGCAGGCGATCTGCCGCCACGACGAGCCCGGCGGGGCCGACGCGGACCGCACCGAGACGCTGTTCTCGCTGGTGCTCGACCTCGACGAGCGGCGTATGTCGATCGCCCACGGTCCGGCGTGCCGCGGGGTGGAGTACCACCACATTCGTCTGGGCGAATCGGCCTGAATCGGACAGCCTTGGCATTTACAACGGGACCTTAAATGTACCTGTGTAAACCGTTCCTTAAGTGGGCCGTTGTTTCATGTGTTTCAGCAGCTCAGCGGCCTTTGTGACGGCGTTGTCACTACGCCGGTGACCTTGGGTCACGGAGATTGTCTTAAGTCCTGGTCAGCGCGCTTCAAGCGTCGGTTGTACGGCTTCTGAGCAGCAACTACCTTCCGATCGACAAATAAGCGCGCCCCATTCGTCTGATCGGGACCGGTAGATGAACGAGCGTTACGACCCGTATTCCGACTCGTACTACGAGTCCGGGTACGAGGACCAGACCGGCCGCCAGGACCGCCGCGGCTACCGTGATCCCCGCGTGCCTGCTGACCGCGGTGGCTCCGGTCCGCACTTCTACGACCCGAACGCGCGCGGCGGTGGCCGTGACGTGCTGCCGGACATCGACGATGACGACGAGTACGACGACGAGCCCTCGAAGTGGCGCCGCCGTACCGCCATGGTCGCGATCGGCGGTGGCGCGGCCGCGCTGATCGGCGGCGGCGCCTACGCGGTGACCCAGTTCTTCGGCAAGGGCGGCGGCCACGGTGCCGACCCGGTCGCGGCCGAGCCGCCGATCGACAACACCGTCCCGGCGTACGTGGACCAGAACCAGAGCCTCATGAACGGCGAGGCCGGCCTGGGCGTCCGCAAGAACACGCCGACCACCGGCTCGTCGTTCGGCACCCCGGCCGACGCCGCCAAGAACGCGCAGGTCAAGGCCAACACGGTGCTGCCGAAGAAGGACCCGGTGCGGCACCTGGCCAGCCGGCTCACGTTCGGCCCCAACGCCAAGGTCATCAGCGACATCAACAAGCAGGGGATCAACGGCTGGATCGACAAGCAGATGAAGCCGGAGACGATCCCGCTCACGCGCGGCGAGCAGAAGGCCGACGCCGAGCTCGTCACCTACGGGATGTCGTACGACCAGCTCAAGGCCCAGCGCGACGACCTGGACAAGAAGGGCATCCACGCGGATGACCAGAACGTCCGGTACACGATCGCCAAGCAGATCTTCTCCGACCGCCAGCTCTTCGAGATGATGGTCGACTTCTTCAACGACTACCTGCACGTCGCCGCGTTCCACGACAACAACGAGCTGACCCGCGCCTCGTTCGACCGCGACGTGATCCGCAAGTACGCGCTGGGCAACTACGTCGACATGTTCGTCGCGGCGAACAAGCACCCGTCGCTGCTGATCTACCTCGACCAGCAGCAGTCGACCAAGGACCAGATCAACGAGAACCTGGCCCGCGAGAACCTCGAGCTGTACACCGTAGGAGCCTTCAACGGGTACACCGAGACCGACGTGCGTCAGGCCGCCATGCTGCAGACCGGGCGGAGCGTGCGGGACAACCAGTACGTGTACCGGCCGGAGCAGCACTACGTCGGGCCCGTGAAGATCATGGGCTTCTCGCACCCGAACGGCGACGCGGCCGGGGGCGAGGCGGTGCAGGAGGCCTACTTCCGGTACATCGCGCTGCACCCGAACACCGCCCGCTACATGGCGCAGAACCTCGCCACGCGGTTCGTGTCCGACACCCCGCCGAAGACGCTCGTCGACGCCATGGCCAAGACCTACGTCGACAAGAAGAGCAACATCCCGGCGGTACTGATGACGATGCTCTCCCGCACCGAGTTCTGGGAGTCCGTCGGGCAGAAGGTGCGCCGGCCGGGCGAGTACCTGGCCGCGACCTACCGCGCGCTGGACATCGGCGCCGACGCCCCGGCCACGTTCACGTCGAGCAACACCAACATGAGCCCGATGGTCCAGGGCCTCGGGGACATCATGCGCAAGCTCGAGGAGTTCGGCCACGCGCCGATGGAGCTGCCGACGCCGAACGGGTACGCCGACGTCTACGTCGCCTGGACCTCGGCCGGCACCATGGTCAACCAGTGGAACGACGCGTACACCGCGATCACCGGCGGCCGTCGCCAGTTCACGTGGACCAAGCCCGAGGCGATCATCGCGAACCCTCCGGCCACCGCGGGGGCCTACCTCGACGCGCTCACCAAGAAGCTGATCAACGTCACGCTCGACAACGACCGCAAGACCGCGATCCTGCACATCGTCAATCCGACGATGACCGCATCGACCCCCGTTGACGCCACCTTCAACGGCGGCATCGCGGCGGTCGTGCGCGCGATCTTCGCCACTCCCCACCACCACCTCCGGTAGGCGGCACACCATGGAGAAGCCAGTGCGGAACAACTCGCTCCACCCGGAGGTCCCGGACCTGCTGCGGCTCGGCCCCAACCGCTTCGAGTCCGCGCTTCGGGCCGAGGCCGAGGTGGTCAAGGAAGAGCAGAAGAGCGTCCGTCATCGGTACCTCGAGCTGGCCCGCCAGGAGGACCAGCAGGAGGACGGCCGGGGTGTGACCCGCCGCCGGTTCGTGGTCGGCGCCGCGGCCACCACCACGGCCCTGGCGACCAGCCAATTCATCACCACCCAGGCCTCCTTCGCGGCCACCCCGACGGGCACGCTCATCCACGTGTTCCTCTACGGCGGGGCCGACGCGCTGAGCCTGTTCGCGCCGATGAACGACGCCACCCTGAACCGGGTCCGGCCGAGCTTCACGCTGCCGAACACCTCGATCGCCCTCGACCGCGGGTTCGGGCTCAACGAGTCCTTCGCGCCGCTGAAGAAGTACCTGGACGCCGGCCAGCTCGCGTTCATCCCGGCCGTCAGCGACCGCCGGCTCGACCGCAGCCACTTCGCCGCCCAGGACACCTGCCAGCTCGGCGGCCTCCCGGCCGAGACGGGCGGCATGGGCTGGCTGACGAACCTGGCTGACAAACTCGGCCCCGGTACCGCCTTCCGCGCCGTCGGCATCGGCTCGACCCTGCCCCGCTCGCTCGTCGGCGGCGGCGGCGCCCTGGCCCTCAACAGCGTGGCGTCGCTGAACGTCAACGGCGACGGCAAGTTCAAGCAGCCGACCGTCGACGCCATCAAGACCCTCTTCACCGGCATCGACCACCCGATCGCGACCCCGGTCCGCGCCGGCATCGACGCCCTGACGCTGGCCAGCAAGCTCGCGCAGGAGGGCTACACGCCGGCCAACGACGTGAAGTACACCGGCGTCGGCAACGCGTTCAAGGAGCTCGCCCAGCTCATCAAGGGCGGCGCCAACGTCCGCATCGCCACGATCGGCATGGGCGGCTGGGACACCCACGAGAACCAGGGCACCCGCGGCGGCTACCTCGCCCAGCACTTCGGCGAGCTGGCCACCGGCATGGCCGCCTTCTTCGACGACCTCGGCCCGGACCTGTCCTCCAACGTGACCGTCATGGTCTCGAGCGAGTTCGGCCGCCGCGTCGCCGAGAACGGCGGCGGCACCGACCACGGCAAGGGCGGCGGCGTCATCGTGCTGTCCGGCAAGAAGGTGGCGGGCAAGCTGCTCGGCACCTGGAACGGCCTCGACACCCTGACCAATGGCGACGTGCCCGAGTTCAACAACATGTTCTCGGTCTTCGGCTCGGTGGCGCAGGGGCGCTTCGGGCTGACGGACGCCGAGGTCGGGCAGATCTTCCCGCGCCAGACCTACACTCCAGTGAAGATCTACGCGTAGCTCCACCTACGCGTCATAAGGGGCGGCCCCGGCCCGGGGGCCGCCCCATTTTTCATCGCCGGTACGCCAGGACCAGCTCGTCGATGTGGTCGAGCGGCAGGTCCAGCGCCTGGCGGACGCGGAAGCGACCGTTGGCGAGCATGCCGAGCTCCGGGTCGGTGCGCAGGTCGTCGAGGCTCAGGTCGGCGAGCTGCTCGAGGCCTTGGGCGAGGCCGGCGACGAACCAGCGGGCGGCCTGCTGGAGGTGGCCGTGCGCCTCCAGGGCCTCGCCGATGGCGTTGAACACGTCGAGGTCCTCCGGGCGCAGGCGCCGGGCGGCGGTGATCTGCGCGAACGCCTCGTCGGCGCGCCCCCGGTCGAACAGGAACGCGGCGTAGCCGGCCTGGGGGCGGCCTGGTTCGGCCTCGTCGATATCCAGCGCTTCCCGGAATGCGCGCTCGGCCAGTTCGTACTCGCCGACCATGGCGTAGTACTCGCCGGCCTCGCACAGGTTCTCGGCCCGTTGCGCGCACTGGTGCCCGGGCATGGACGAGCGTGAGCGCGTCGGCGTGCGCGCGCCGCTCGACGCTGTCCTGCGGCAGGAAGTCGCCGTCGCCGGGACGGAGTTGCCGGCGGTCGCTGTGTCTGCGGGCCACGCCGCCACCCTAGCGGCGCCGATGCCGTGCCCCGGCACCGAGACGTCGGCACGGCGGCGGACATTCCGTGGCTCAGGGCGGGCCGACCGACGCGGGCCTGAGCCGCGTCGCACCGGCCGCGTCGCACCGCAACCCGGCCCGCCCATGCAGGGCCCCGCTCGCGGGGCAGATCAAAGCGGCTCGGGCCGCGCGACCTCGCGTGGCGGTGCTGCCCGCGTCTTTGCGTGGTGCGTAGCGGTGCTCTGTGTCCCGCGTTGGGGGTCAATGGCGGGCCGATCGGCCCGTTGCTGGGCGCCCGGGGCAAGCGTGGGCGCCCAGCAGGGCGGTGGTGTCGTCAGTCCTCGGACTTGCTCGACTGCATGCCGGACGAGATCAGGTCCATCACGGTCGAGTCCTGGAGGGTGGTGACGTCGCCGAGGCTGCGGTTCTCGGCCACGTCGCGCAGGAGGCGGCGCATGATTTTGCCGGAGCGGGTCTTCGGGAGCTCCGGGACGAGCATGATCTGGCGGGGCTTGGCGATCGGGCCGAGGGTCTTGGCCACGTGGTTGCGCAGCTCCTGGATCAGGGCCTCGCCGGCCTCGCCCTCGGTCTCGACGCCGCCGCGCGGGATGGTGAATGCGACGATCGCCTGGCCGGTGGTCGGGTCGGTGGCGCCGACGACCGCGGCCTCGGCGACCTTGGGGTGGCTGACCAGGGCCGACTCGACCTCGGTGGTGGAGATGTTGTGGCCCGAGACGAGCATGACGTCGTCGACGCGGCCCAGCAGCCACAGGTCGCCGTCGGCGTCCTTCTTGGCGCCGTCGCCGGCGAAGTACATGCCCTCGAAGCGGGACCAGTAGGTCTCCTTGAAGCGGTTGTCGTCGCCCCAGATCGTGCGGAGCATCGACGGCCACGGCTCGCGCAGGACGAGGTAGCCGCCACCGCCGTTGGGGACCGACTTGCCCTGGTCGTCGACCACGTCGGCGGTGATGCCGGGCAGCGGGCGCATCGCCGAGCCGGGCTTGGCCGCCGTGACGCCGGGCAGCGGGGAGATCATGATGGCGCCGGTCTCGGTCTGCCACCACGTGTCCACGACGGGCGTGGTGCCGCCGCCGATGTTCTCGCGGTACCACATCCAGGCCTCGGGGTTGATCGGCTCACCGACCGAGCCCAGCAGGCGCAGCGACGACAGGTCGAACTGCTTGGGGATGTCGTCGCCCCACTTCATGAACGTGCGGATCGCGGTGGGCGCGGTGTAGAGCAGCGTCACCTTGTACTTCTGGACGATCTCCCAGAACCGCCCGCGGTGCGGGGTGTCGGGGGTCCCCTCGTACATGACCTGCGTGGCGCCGTTGGACAGCGGTCCGTACACGATGTAGCTGTGCCCGGTCACCCAGCCGATGTCGGCCGTGCACCAGTAGACGTCGCTGTCCGGCTTGAGGTCGAACACGGCGTGGTGGGTGAAGCTGGCCTGGGTCAGGTATCCGCCGCTGGTGTGCAGGATGCCCTTCGGCTTGGCCGTCGTCCCCGAGGTGTAGAGGATGAACAGCGGGTGCTCGGCGTCGAAGGCCTGCGGAGCGTGCTCGGCCGAGGCGGTCTCCACCGTCTCGTGCCACCACAGGTCGCGCTCGTCGTTCCAGTCGACGTCCTGCCCGGTGCGGCGCACCACGAGCACCTTCTCGATGCTGGGCGTGCGGACGACCGCCTCGTCGACGATGCTCTTGAGGCCGCTGGGCTTGCCGCGGCGGAAGCCGCCGTCGGCGGTGATGACGATCTTCGCGCTGGCGTCGTCGATCCGGCCGCTCAGCGAGTCGGCCGAGAAGCCGCCGAAGACGACCGAGTGCGCGGCGCCGATGCGGGCGCAGGCGAGCATCGCGACCGCGGCCTCGGGGATCATGGGCAGGTAGATCGCGACCCGGTCGCCGGCGACGACGCCCAGGTCGGTGAGCGCGTTGGCGGCCTGGCAGACCGAGCGGTGCAGGTCGGCGTACGTGATGGTGCGGGTGTCGCCCGGCTCACCCTCGAAGTGGATGGCGACCTTGTCCCCGCGGCCGGCCTCGATGTGCCGGTCGAGGCAGTTGTAGGCCACGTTGAGCTGCCCGCCGATGAACCATTTCGCGAACGGCGGGTTGGACCAGTCAAGCACCTGGTCCCACTCCTTGGCCCAGCTCAGCCGGTGCGCCTGCTGCTCCCAGAACGCGAGGCGGTCCGCCCGGGCCTCGGCATAGGCGCCTTCGGTGAGGTTGGCGGCGGCGGCGAACTCGGCAGGGGGCGGGAACTGCCGTGTCTCGTTGAGAAGGTTTTCCAAGGTCTCGCTCATCGGTGATGGCTCCTCGATGTGGTCCAGCTCTCGGTCTGAGGCTAGTTGGGGGGTGTGACAGAAAACAGGCGCCCGTTCTCTAAACTTTGTTCACAGTAGCGGCACGATACCGTCAACGGGTGCCAACGGACCCGCTCGCGCCGCTGCTGGATCTTGCCGACGTCCGCCCCGCGCTGGACGGGGCCCGCGCGGCGGTCGACGCCGCCATGCGCCACCGGACCCTGCGCCGCTCCGGCGGTCCGGTCGCGGCCGAGATCGCCCTGCGCACCTCGGTCGCCAGCGCCGCGCTCGACACGCACGGCTTCGACCTGGAGGGCGTTCGGGCGGGAGTGGTCACCGATCCCGTCGTACAAGGGGCCCTGCGTGTCACGGCGGCGCTGGACGGGCTGACGGGCACGTGGGCCAAGGCGCCCCGGCAGGTGCTGGCCAAGCTGCACACGCTCGCGGCGCGCGACGTCGTGCCCGCCGAGGAGCTGGGCCGTCCCGTGGATCCTTCCGTGGTACCGCGGCTGGATGCCCTGTCCGCGCTCCTCGCCGGCGGGACGAGCGCTCCGGTGCTGTTGCAGGCGGCCGTGGTACACGGGGAATTGCTGGCGCTGAAGGCCTTTGCCGGACCGAACGGGGTCGTGGCCCGGGCCGCGGCGCGGTTGACCCTGATCGCGGGCGGGCTGGACCCGCGCGGACTGCTGGCGATGGACGTCGGGCACCGCAGCCGCGAGCCCGAGTACGTCGGGTCCTCGAACGCGTTTGCCACCGGTACACAAGACGGCCTTCGCTCTTGGCTTCGGCACTTCGCCACGGCGACCGAGCGCGCCGCGGAGGAGCTGGTCGAGGTCTGCGAGAAGGCCGCGGAGTAGGGGGTCTCCGCGGCCGTCCCGAATCAGGCCTTGCGCGCGCGGGCGGCCTTGACCACGTTGATGATCAGGATGATCGGCACGATGAACACGTACCAGATCACGTAGACCGTCTCCGGCTGGCCGATGAGCAGGTACAGACCGTACGCGATGAAGGCCACGCCGATCACGACGTTCAGCACGCGCTGGCCGGTCGACTTGAGACCGAAGCCGACGGCGCCGATCGCGATGGCGATCAGGCCACTGACGCAGAGCAGACCGATGTAGGCCAGCTCCTGGCCCGCGCTGATCTCACCAAGGGCAGCGTTCATTGGGTGTTGCCTCCGGGGGATGGAAATGGGGGTATGGCTGCGACAGCGTAGAGCGCAGCACCAAATCCGTCTGCCCCGTTATAACGGTGAGCGACGAGGGTGGCCCCCCGGAAACAGTGGACGGCGCCTCGATGAGGGAGGCGCCGTCACACACGTCCGACCGGGTTACCAGGCGTGCACCTCAAGTCCGTTGGCAGCGGTCCTCGCGGATCCGCTGTAACGCGCCTACCGCGGCTGATCGCTCGTGGGTGCCCGGCGGCCGTGCACGGGGTCGAGCCGGCCGTAGCCTGTCTGACCTCGCTCTTTCTTTCTACGCCGCCCTCACCACGATCGGAACCCCCCGTCCCGAAGATGTGACTGGTGTGGTTCAGGTGGCGGTTGCGGCCGCCAGTTGGGCGCGGCGGGCCTTGCGGTGTTTGCTGTAGAGGGCGATTCCGATCGCCACCACGGCGCCCAGTCCCAGCGCGGCCGCGGCCACCGGGACGGCCGGGCGGTCGCGCAGGCGCTTGCTCAGCGGGATCGGGTGGCGGAACTCCAGCATCGGCCAGCCGCGCTCGACGGCGACCCGGCGCAGCCCGCGGTCCGGGTTGACCGCCGTTGGGTGCCCGACCAGGCTCAGCAGCCCGGCGTCGGTCACCGAGTCGGAGTACGCGTAGCAGTTGGCCAGGTCGTAGTCCCGCTCGGCGGCGAGCTCCTTGACCGCGACGACCTTGTTCGGCCCGGCCGCGTAGAAGTCGATCTCGCCGGTGTAGCAGCCGTCGTCGCCGACGTTCATGCGCGTGGCGATGATGTCGGTGATGCCGAGCTGCTCGCCGATAGGTCGGACCATCTCGTCGCCGGAGGTCGACACGAGCACGACATCGCGGCCGGCCGCGCGATGTTCCTCGATCAGCAGCGCGGCCTCGGCGTAGATATACGGGTTGATCAGCTCGTCGAGCGTTTCCCGCACGATCTGGCGAACCTGCTCGGCGCGCCAGCCTTTCACCAGGGCGGCCAGATAGTCCCTGGTGCGGGCCATGGTCTGCTCGTCCGAGCCGCCGCCGACGCGGAAAATCAGTTGTGCGTAGGCGCCTTTGATGACATCGCGGCGGCTGATCAGCCCATCGCGATAGAACGGTCGACCGAAGGCCAAGGCACTCGACTTGGCGATCACCGTTTTGTCCAGATCGAAAAACGCGGCGCTACGCCCCACGGCGGGCAAGTGTAGCGTTGCGGGGCGGTCCATGGCGCCCGGACTTGACCAAAGCCAGTCCAAAGCCCGACTGGATCACGCTCGGCTCTTAGGTGATCACGTCTGAGTTACCCCAGAGTGAAATATTGATTGGCGTCCTGGGCGTGTTGCGGGCACGTCCTACTCGACGTATGTGGGTCGACTCAGGCATGCTTATGTTTGCGACGAGGTTTCACGTCGACATGGCGGAGACCCGTTATTGACCCTCGGCGGTTGCACCCCCCGTAACCGCTGAGTGGGTTCGGCTCGACCCCCCCGGAGCCGAACCCCCGGCGACCCCCGTCACCCCCCGGCGGGGGTCGTCCCCTTCCCGGCTCATTCGCGCGCAGTCGCATCCGAGCAGGTTGCCGGATTTCAGCCACATGGCCTTTTGGATGGTGGCTGCGGACTTTCGTCGCTATGCGCGGTGGTTAGCCAGCATTGACGCCGAGTGCTTTGTTGAGCGTTCACGGTTTCGACTTTTTATTCGGTACGGCAACGAGCCTACGCCCGTCCTGGCCCGTTTTGTCGGGGTTTACATAGCAGATCCACTTGGGCCGTGGGAGTTGTCCACAAGCGGCCGGTTATCCACAGATCATGGACCGGTCGCGAGCGGGCGACGGCCCGATGGGGCCAGGGTGAGCGCAGTCAGTCGAACCGCTCACGACCGTGGAGCCCTCCGTGCACCGACCATTGCTTGTCTCCGACGATCCCGCGCTGACCGATCACGTCGTCGACCTCGCCGCCCGGCACGCACTCGAGCTCGACGTGGCGCCCGGCCCCGACGACGCCCGCCGCCGATATCCCTCCGCGCCGCTCGTGCTCATCGGCGACGGGGCCGTGCCGGCGTGGATCCGGGCCGGGCTGCCCGAGCGGTCCGGGGTGATGCTGCTGAGCCGCGGTCATGGGATGGATCGGCTCACCGGCCTCGCCGAGGAGGTGGGGGCCGAGCGGATCGTGCAGTTGCCGGCCGGCGTGGAGTACCTCGTGCACGAACTCCGCCGCGTCAGCACCCGCACCGTGGTCGCCACCGACGTGCGCGGCCGCATCCTCGCCTGCATCGGCGGCCGGGGCGGCGCCGGTGCCACGGTCCTGGCCGCGGGACTCGCGCGCACGGCCGGGCGCGCGGGGCTGAGCGCGCTGCTCGTCGACGCCGACCCGCTCGGGGGAGGGGCCGACCTCGCCCTCGGCTGGGAGAAGCTCAAGGGCCTGCGCTGGCCCGCGCTCGCGGTCGCCGATCCCGACCTGGACGCCGGGGCGCTGTTCGACGCCCTGCCCAGCCGCGACGGCGTCGCCCTGCTCTCGTGCGGGCGCGACCCGGACGCGGTCGACGGCCTGTCGCCCGCCGCGATGGCCGGTGCCCTCGGAGCCGGCGCCCGCGCCCGCGACCTGGTGGTGGCCGACCTGCCCCGGCGGCTCGACGACGCCGCGACGCTCGCGCTGCGGGCGGCGGATCTGGTGCTGCTGGTGGTACCGGCGGAGATGCGCGCCTGCATGGCGGCCACCCGGGTCGCGGCGACGCTGCACCCGCACACCGACGCCGTGAAGCTCGTCGTGCGAGACCCCGGCCGGGTCCCGTCCGCGCAGATCGGCAAGGTGCTGCGGCTGCCGGTGGCCGGCGACCTGTACTCCGACCGCACCCTGCCCCACCGCGTCGAGAGCGGCGACGGGCCGCCGCCGACGGGCCGCGGCTCGCTCGTCCAGGTCTGCCGCAGCATCCTCGGCGACGTCGGGCTCGGAGCGGCGGCATGATGGAACTCACGGAGCGCGTACGCGCCCGATTGGCCACGAACGGCGTCGGCGCTTCGCCGGACCGGGTGCTGGTCAACGACCTCGCGCTGCGCCAGATGGCGATCCGTCTCTCCGGCGAGGTGAACGGCACCGGCCCGCTGGCCACCCTGCTGGCCGACCCGAGCGTCACCGACGTGCTGGTCAACGGGGGCGGCGAGGTCTGGGTCGAACGGGAGAAGGGCGGCCTGCGCCGGGTCCCGGGCCGGCTCGGCGACGAGGCGTACGTGCGCAAGCTCGCCCAGCAACTCGCCTCCAACGCCGGCCGCCGCCTCGACGACGCGAGCCCGTTCGTGGACGTGCGCCTGCCCGACGGGACGCGCATGCATGCCGTGCTGCCGCCGGTCGCGCTGGGCGGGCCGTACCTGTCGCTGCGCACGTTCCGGCGGCGCGCGTTCACCATCGAGCAGCTGGTCCGCTGCGGCACCTTCGATCCCGGCGCGGCGAAGCTGCTCCGCGCGGTGGTGGAGGCGCGGCTGCCGTATCTGGTGACGGGGGGTACCGGCAGCGGCAAGACGACGGTGCTCGCCGCGCTGCTGTCCACGGTCCCGGTCGCCGAGCGGGTCGTGATCGTGGAGGACGCCGCGGAGCTCCGCCCGGCCCACCCGCACGTGGTCGGCCTGCAGGCCCGCGTCCCCAACGTCGAGGGCGCCGGCGAGGTGACCCTGCGCGACCTGGTGCGCCAGGCCCTGCGCATGCGCCCCGACCGCCTCGTCATCGGCGAGTGCCGCGGCGCGGAGATCGTCGACCTCCTCGGCGCGCTGAACACCGGCCACGAGGGCGGCGCGGCGACCCTGCACGCCAACTCGCCCGCCGACGTGCCGGCCCGGCTGGAGGCGCTGGGGCTCCTCGGCGGCGTACCGCGGGCCGCCCTGCACGCCATGCTCGTCTCCGCCCTGCGCATCGTCGTCCACCTGCAGCGCTCCGGCAGCGGGTGTCGCGAACTGACCGAGATCTGCGTGCTGGCGCCCCACGTGGACCGCCGGACCGCAGTGGTGCTCACCGCCTGGCGCCGTGGCTCGGGCGCGGGCCCGGCCCTCACCGACCTCGCCGAGATGCTGGCCGCGCGCGGCGTCGACCCGCCGAAAGTGGGCGGCAACTGGACGTTCACGCCGGAAGAGGGCTGGCGATGAGTGCTCTGGATCTCGCTCTTCTCGCCGGTGTACTGCTAGTGGCTGGCTGGCTTTTTTACTGGCTTCGCGCCCGCCGGCCATCGGCACGGCTCGCCCGGGTCGCGCGGGAGTTGCACGCACCGCGGCCCGCCCGTCGCCGGTTGGAGCTCGTGCTGTTGCGGCGCCCGGTTCTGGCGTGCGCGGCGTTGGTCTCTTTGGTGGCGGGCGGGGCGCTCCCGGTCCTCGGGCCGGTCGCGGCGGTGGTCCTTCCGGTGTACGGCCTGCTGGCCCTCCTCTCGTTGCGCCGCCACCTGGTCCGGCGCGACGCCGACCGGCTCGTCGCGGGGCTGCTGGACGCGGTGGACGCGACGGCGGAGGGCCTGCGAGCGGGCGCTCTGCCGGACGGCACAACGGTCCCGCTCCACGGCGGCGGGGTTGGGGAACGCTGGGCGGGCGCGGCGGTGGAGGTGGCGCGGGGGCGTCTCCTGGCGGCGTACCGGCTGAGCGAGCACCTCGGCGTCCCGCTGGTCGACCTGCTCGAACGGGTGGAGGCCGACCTGCGCGCGGGCCAGGCCTTGCGCGCGGAGATGGCGGCGCAGCTGGCGGGGGCGCAGACGTCGACGGCGGTGCTGCTCCCGCTCCCGCTGCTCGGCTTGTGGGTGGGCTCGGCGATGGGCACCGATCCGGCCGCGTTGCTGCTGCACACGCGGTTGGGCGCGGCGTGCGCACTGACGGCGGTCGCGATGCAGTGCCTGGGCCTGCTGTGGACGTCCCGCATGGTCCACGCCGCAACGGCCGAGGCGCGCTGATGGCGAGCTGGGTCTGCGCGGCTGGTGACGTCGGGTGTGCCTCGGGCGACCCGGATGCAGATGGCGATGGCGGAGGTGTGCTGATGGGCGGCTGGGTCTATTGGCAGCTGCCAATCGGGTCGCGGTTTGCGCTTTCGGTTGGTGGCTGGGTTGGGCGGCCGCCGGCCGGGGTGGCGGGCGGGCTGGCCGTCGGGCTGATCGTTCGGGGCCGGATGGTCTGCGGGGCGACGGCGGAGGTGCGGCGGTGAAGGGGTGGCGCCGGTGGGCGGCCGCGTCGCTGGCCGGGGTCGGGATTGCGCTCGCCGTCGGAGGTGTCGCCGGCGTCCTGATCGGGCTCGGCGTGGCAGCCGGGTGCGTGGTGCTGTTCGGGCGCCTCGAGCCGGCCCACGTGCGGCGGGAGCGGGCTACGGCGCGGTCGGACCTGCCGTTCGCGGCGGATCTGCTTGCCGCTGCGCTTCGGGCTGGGGCGCCGCCCGACCGGGCTGCGCTGGCCGTCGGCGAGGTGCTCGGCGGGCCGGTCGGGGAGCGGCTGGTGCGGGCCGGGCGGGCGCTGCGGCTGGGGGCGACGCCCGAGATCGCTTGGGGGCACCTGGGCGACCTGC
The DNA here is from genome assembly GCF_050942475.1 of Dactylosporangium sp. CS-033363. Lineage (NCBI taxonomy): Bacteria > Bacillati > Actinomycetota > Actinomycetes > Micromonosporales > Micromonosporaceae > Dactylosporangium > Dactylosporangium sp. CS-033363. The sequence goes on from NZ_CP192032.1 coordinate 260,503, forward strand.
CGGGCGGGGCGCGGTTTGCCCGGGCCGCCACACGCAGCGCCGAGCATGGGCTGGCCCTGACCCGGACGCTCGATCGGCAGGCGTCCGACCTTCGAGCGGCTCGTGCGGCGGCAGCCGCGGCGGCGGTACGGCGGGTCGGGGTGCTGGCCATCGTGCCGGTCGCCGTGTGCTTTCTGCCCGCGTTCGTGCTGGCCGGGGTAGTGCCGGTGCTGGTCGCGGTGGTCCATGACGTGTTCGCCGTCCTGTGAGGAGCCGACTGTGAACCGACTTTGCGAAGGGGAGACCTATCCATGATCAACACGAGGGCGTGGTTCCTGGCGTTGGTGCGGCAGGACAAGGGGGCGTTGTCGATCGAGTACGCGGCGCTGGTCGTGATCGGGCTTGTGTTCGTCGGGGTGCTGCTGGCGCTGGCCCGGTCGGAGGGCATGCGGAACTACCTGGCCGGACTGCTGATGCAACAGGTGGCGTGAGCACCGCGAGAACGACGACCACGAGGAGAAGGAGACGTCATGAGTTCAGCAAATGCAGGGGATGGCATGGGCATCGCGATTGGGCGGGCCGTGGTGCCGGTGCCCGTTGATCGGAGAAGCGCACAGCACCGTCGGGAGAGACCTCGGGCGCCCGGGGAGCGGGGGTCGGCGGCGCTGGAGGTGGCGTGTGCGGTGCCGGTGATTCTGCTGTTTCTGGTCTCCGGGATTGCCATGCTGGCCGCGATGACCGCCAAAATGTCGGCCGTCGACAGTGCCGGCGCCGCGGTCAGGGCGGTGGCGCGGGGTGAGCCGGTGCCGGACCTGCGGGAAGGTACCGAGCTGATCGGCGTCGAACACGACGGGGATCTGGTCCGCGTGACCGTGCGGCGGCAGGTGCCTACGCCGATCTTCGAGGGGTTCTACGTCGAGGAGACGGCGGTGGCCATGGCTGAGCCGTCCGCTGCCGGCGGGCCGTGATTCGGGGTGCGCGGGTCCGGGGGCCGGTCAACCGGGGTGCGCGCCATCAGCGACCAGCGCCGAAGTCGACGAGGCGTCCTCGGGGACCGGTTGCTTGCGAACCCATGAGGCGCTTCCTGATGCGACCACGTCCGCGCGAATCCAGAGAGGCTCGTGAGCGGGGGTCGGCTGGGCTGATCTGTCTTGCTGTTGGGCTGGCCTTGGCGGCGCTCGCGGTTGGGATTTCGACCGGGGGCGGGGTCGTGGTGGCGGCGCATCGGGCTCGGAATGCGGCGGACGCCAGTGCGTTGGCCGGGGCCCTCACCGTGTCGGGGGGATCGGCCGTGGCCTGTGCGGCGGCGGAGCGGCTGGCCGGGGAGAACCACGGGCGGCTCATGGCCTGCGTGGTGAGCGGGCCGATCGTGACGGTGACGGTGGAGGTGTGGACGCGGTCCGGACTCAAGGCCCGAGCCAGCGCCCGAGCGGGACCTGTGGACAGTGTCCGCGGCGGGCCCGAGGAAGAGGAAGCAGCCAGGGTCGAGAAAGCAGCCGGGCCCACGAAAGAGGACGAGAACCAAGCCGGGCCGGAGGAAGCAGCCGGCACGGGAGAGGGAGTCGCGCCAGAGGTGGGAGCGGACCCGTGGGTCGTGCCGCGCAGGAGTGCGCCCGGCGGCGCGAGGGAGGAACCGCAATGAAAGCCATAGCGAAGGCCATGAGGAGGGCAACAAGGAGGGCGATGGGCAAACGTTGACGGCGGCGCGAGACGGGGCTCGGTGCAACGGCCAGGAGCCGGGTCCCGATCGCGTCAGGTGATGTGGCGCAGGACCAAGGTGAGGAGGCGGGCGGCTTCCGGTTTGTTCAGCGGGTTGTTGCCGTTGCCGCACTTCGGGGACTGCACGCACGACGGGCAGCCGTGTTCGCAGCGGCAGGAACGAATCGCGTCGCGGGTTGCGGTCAGCCATTGAGGCGCGGTGTGGAAGGCGCGTTCTGCGAAGCCGGCGCCGCCGGGGTGGCCGTCGTACACGAAGATGGTGGGCAGGCCCGTGTCCGCGTGCGCCGCCGTCGACAGGCCGCCGATGTCCCAGCGGTCGCAGGTGGCCATCAGGGGCAGCAGGCCGATTGCCGCGTGCTCCGCCGCGTGCAGGGCGCCCGGCCACTCCAGGTCGGGAATGCCCAAGTCGTCCAATGCGTCGGGATCGATGGTCCACCACACGGCCACCGTGCGCAGGACGCGCTCCGGGAGGTCCAGCGGCACCGTGTCGATGACCTCGCCTGACATGAGTTTGCGGCGTTGGTAGCTCACCACCTGGTTCGTGACCTCCACCTCGCCCAAGGACAGCGTGATGGGGCCCGTGACCCGGGACTCGCGGGTGGAGAGGATCACCATGGACGTGACGTCGCGGGGGTGGGTGCTCCAGTCCGGGTCCTCGGCGTGGACCAGGGCGCAGTTGTCGGCCAGGTCCAGTTTGTCGACCACGTACGTGGCGCCGCGGTGGAGGTACACCGCGCCGTCGTGGACCTGCTGGTGGGCCGAGCCCGTGTCGACCGTGCCCAGCAAGCGGCCCGTTGACGACTCGACCACGGCGATCGGGCCGCCGCCCGCGCCGCGGAGGTCCACGTCGGGGCGGTCGCGTTCGGTCCAGTACCAGCCTGCGGGGCGCTTTCGCAGCATTCCGGCCGCCACCAACGCGTCCAGCACGTCCCGGGTGGTCGGGCCGAAGAGGTCGACGTCCGCCTCAGTGAGCGGGAGGTCCGCCGCGGCGCAGCAGAGTTGGGGGGCCAGGACGTGGGGGTTTGCCGGATCGAAGACCGTCGCCTCCACCGGGCGGCCGAAGAGCGCCTCCGGGTGGTGGACCAGGTAGGTGTCCAGCGGGTCGTCGCGGGCTATCAACGTACAAGAGGCGGCTCTTCCTGCTCTTCCGGCGCGGCCCGCCTGCTGCCACAGGGAGGCCAGCGTGCCCGGGTAGCCGCACATGAGGACCGCGTCCAGGCCGGTGAGGTCGACGCCCAGCTCCAGGGCGTTGGTCGAGGCCAGGCCCAGGAGGCGGCCGTCCATGAGGTCGCGTTCCAGGGCCCTTCGGTCCTCGCGCAGGTAGCCGGCGCGGTAGGCCGCCACCCGGGTGCCCAGGCCCGGTACCGCGAGGTCCAGGTTGTGGCGGGCCATCGTCGCGACCAGCTCGGCGCCCTTGCGGGAGCGGACGAACGCCAAGGTGGGCACGCCCTGCGCCACCGAGTTGGCCAGGAGGGTGGCCGTCTCGCTCAGGGAGGAGCGGCGGGGGCCGTCGTCGGTGAGTAGCGGGGGCTCCCACAGTTTGAAGGTGATCTCGCCGCTTGGCGAAAAACTTTCGGCGAACACCTCGAAGGGCAGGCCGGTCAGCTTCAGGGCCGAGCCGCCGGGGTCGCCCGAGGTGGCTGAGGCCAGGACGAAGGTGGGGGTGCTGCGGTAGCGGGCGGCTACGCGGCGCAGGCGGCGCAGGACGTGGGCGACGTGGGAGCCGAAGACGCCGCGGTACGCGTGGGACTCGTCGACGACCACGTAGGACAGGCCGCGCAGGAACCTCGACCAGGCGCCGTGGCCGGGGAGGATGCCGAAGTGGAGCATGTCGGGGTTGGTCAGGACCACCCTCGCGTGCTGGCGGACCCAGTCGCGCTCCTCCCGGGAGGTGTCGCCGTCGTACGTGGCCGGGTAGAGGCTTGGCAGGCCGAGCTCGTGGAGGGAGCGGAGCTGGTCGGCGGCCAGAGCCTTGGTCGGCGCGATGTAGAGCACAGTGGCCCTTGGATCGGCGCGCAGGCGGGAGAGGGCCGGCAGCTGGTACGCCAGCGACTTGCCCGAGCCGGTGCCGGTCGCGATCGCGGTGTGGGTGCCCTCCCAGGCCGCGGTGGCCGCCTCGGCCTGGTGGCGCCAGGGGGCGAAGCCGAAGGCCGACCGGACGTCCTCGGGCACCCAGTCGGGCCACGGGACCGTCGTTCCGGCGCGGCTGGGGAGCGTCTCGGTGTGGAGGAGCACGTCCAGCACTCTAAAACACCTGTTCGAAGTGGAAATCACGGTACACGCCGGGCGGATGTGGGAAAGGGGGTGGAGCGTCGCCTGGCGGGGGCGTCGATGGTTAGATGCCCGTGGAGGGCTCGCACATTTCGGCCGCCAGAGGAGGAGGTCCGCATGGAGCTGTCGTTGTCGACGTACGACTCCGGCGACCACAAGGTGCTCGAGGTCGGCGGTGAGGTGGACGTCTACACCGCCCCCCGCCTGCGCGAGAAGCTCGTGGAGCTCGTGGAGCAGGGCGCCCGGCACGTGGTGGTCGACCTGAGCCGGGTGGAGTTTCTCGACTCGACGGGGCTCGGCGTGCTCGTGGGTGCGCTGAAGCGGCTTCGCGCGGTCAACGGGACGTTCGGGCTGGTCTGCGCGCATGAGCGGCTGCTGAAGATCTTCCGGATCACGGCCCTCGATCGGGTGTTCCAGTTGTTCGACACTGTGCCCGACGCGATCGCCGCGACCGGCGCGGGCAACGACTCCCCGGCGTAGGTCCATGCCGACGGTACGACTCTCCTTCTCACCCGCACCGGCGCATGTCCGGACCGCCCGCCTGGTCGGCGTGGCCGTCGCGCGGCGCGCCGGCGTGGCCGAGGAGCTGCTCGAGGAGGTCCGGCTGGCGATCGGCGAGGCGTGCTCGCGGGCCGTCGCGCTGCACCGCTCGCACGGGCTCGACGACCTGGTCGACGTGGCGATGGCCGACGGCGACCGGTTCACCGTGCGGGTCGTGGACCGGGCCGCCAACGGCGCCATGGTGCACCGCGCCCCGTCGGACGACGCCGTCGTGCTGCTCTCCGATCCCGCTCTGCCGCTGACCACCCCGCCGGACCTGCTGGCGGAGGAGGCGGTCGCGGCGCGGATGGGGCTGGCCCTGCTGGCCGGTCTCGTGGACGACCTCAACGTGTCCGAATTATCCGACGGAGTCGGGACCGAGGTCCGGATGTCCTGGCCACTGGAGCGGTCCAGCGACTGACCGCGTGACTAAATCGACAGAATGCGATTTGTATAAACGCGCAAGTCGGTGTGACCACGGACACGCCATCCGGCTAGAGTACGGCGATCGTGTATGACGTCCCTGGTCATTGGGTACCTCGGTCGCTCAGCACGACTTCCCGAGCGAAAAAACGGGGAGATTCGCCGCCGGCCTGACCGCTCGCGGCGCTGTCATGTGTCGGTACAGGAGGACAACGAATGTCCGGATCACTCTCCGCTGCTGGAGAGATTTCCCTTTCCGGGAGCAATCTGACCTACATCGTCGTCGCGCTCGTCATCGCCCTTGTGGCGCTCGGCTTCGCCGCGGCGCTGGTCAGGGCGGTGCTCGCGACCGGGCGGGGCACCCCCAAGATGCAGGAGATCGCCGGGGCGGTGCAGGAGGGCGCGAGCGCGTACCTCACGCGCCAGTTCAAGACCCTCGGCATCTTCGTCGTCATCGCGGTCGTGCTGCTGTTTCTGCTCCCGGTCAACGACGCCGGTGACAACGAGACCCTGATCAAGATCGGCCGGTCGGCGTTCTTCGTCGTCGGTGCCGTGTTCTCGGCCTTCATCGGTGGCGCCGGCATGGCGCTGGCCACCCGCGCCAACCTGCGCGTCGCGGCGGCGGCCCGGGAAGACGGCGGCCGGGAGAAGGCGATGCAGATCGCCTTCCGCACCGGTGGTGTCGTCGGCTTCCTCACCGTGGGTCTGGGCCTGTTCGGCGCGGCCCTGGTGGTGCTCATCTTCAAGGACCGCGCCCCGATCGTGCTCGAGGGCTTCGGTTTCGGTGCGGCCCTGCTCGCGATGTTCATGCGGGTCGGTGGCGGCATCTTCACCAAGGCCGCCGACGTCGGCGCCGACCTGGTCGGCAAGGTCGAGAAGGGCATCCCCGAGGACGACCCGCGCAACGCGGCGACCATCGCCGACAACGTGGGCGACAACGTGGGTGACTGTGCCGGTATGGCGGCCGACCTGTTCGAGTCCTACGCCGTCACGCTGGTCGCGGCGCTGATCCTGGGCCGTGCCGCCTTCGGCGAGCAGGGCCTGGTGTTCCCGCTGATCGTCTCCACCATCGGCGTGTTCGTGGCGATCGTCGGCGTGGCGCTCACCCGCCTGCGCAAGTCCGACCGCAACGGGCTCGTCGCGATCAACCGGGCGTTCTACATCTCCGCCGTCGTCTCGGCGATCCTGGTCAGTGCGGCCGCACTGTTCTACCTGCCGGCCAAGTGGACCGGCCTGGACGGCAGCACCGGCGCGCTCGACGCGCTCAAGGCGGCGCAGGGTGACGACGCGCCGCCGTTCGGCCCGCACGTCACGGCCATCGTCGCCGTCGTCATCGGCATCGCGCTGGCCGCGATCATCCAGGCCCTCACCGGGTACTTCACCGAGACCGAGCGCCGCCCGGTCCGGGACATCGGCAAGAGCGCCCTGACCGGTCCCGCCACGGTCGTGCTCGCCGGCGTCAGTGTCGGCTTCGAGTCGGCCGTGTACTCCGCCATCGTCATCGGCGCGGGCGTCTTCGGCGCCTTCCTGCTCGGCGGCGGCTCGATCACCCTGTCGCTGTTCGCGGTCGCCATGGCCGGCACGGGCCTGCTCACCACCGTGGGCGTCATCGTCGCCATGGACACCTTCGGCCCGATCAGCGACAACGCGCAGGGCATCGCCGAGATGTCCGGCGACATCGACGAGGCCGGGGCCCGCACCCTGACCGAGCTCGACGCCGTCGGCAACACCACCAAGGCGATCACCAAGGGCATCGCGATCGCCACGGCCGTGCTGGCCGCGACGGCGCTGTTCGGGTCGTACACGGACACCATGAAGACGGCTCTGGCCGACGCCGGCGAGAAGGCCGACGACGCCGCCACCGCGATCCTGCTCAACGTGGCCAACCCGGGCAACCTGGTCGGCCTGCTGATCGGCGCGGCGGTCGTGTTCCTGTTCTCCGGCCTCGCCATCAACGCCGTGGCCCGCTCCGCGGGTTCGGTGGTGTTCGAGGTCCGGCGGCAGTTCCGCGAGTTCCCCGGCATCATGGACTACTCGCAGCGTCCGGAGTACGGCAAGGTCGTCGACATCTGCACCCGCGACGCCCAGCGTGAGCTCGTGACGCCGGGTCTGCTCGCGGTCATGGCCCCCATCGCGGTCGGCTTCGGCCTCGGCGTGGGCCCGCTGGCGGCGTACCTCGCCGGTGCGATCGGCACCGGCACGCTCATGGCGGTCTTCCTGTCCAACTCCGGCGGCGCGTGGGACAACGCGAAGAAGCTGGTCGAGGACGGGGTGCACGGCGGCAAGGGCTCGCCCGCGCACGAGGCGACCATCATCGGCGACACCGTCGGCGACCCGTTCAAGGACACGGCCGGCCCGGCCATCAACCCGCTCATCAAGGTGATGAACCTGGTCGCCCTGCTGATCGCCCCCGGCGTGGTCACCCTGACCGTCGGCGGCGGCAACCAGGTCGCCCGGTACAGCATCGCGATCGTCGCGGTGCTGGTCATCGCCGGTGCGGTGGTGCTGTCCAAGCGCAAGTCGGTCGCGGTCGACGCGGGCGACGGCAACGGCGCCTCCTCCACCGAGGCGGCCCCGGAGAAGGTCACCGCCTGACCTGCACAAAGTAACCACCACGACGCTCCGGCCGGTTCTCGGCCGGAGCGTCGTGTTTTCTCGAACAGACGATCGGATCTACGCTGCATCTATGCGAGCCGCCCGCCTCCTTGCCGCCGTCGCCCTGCTCCTCGGCGCGGCCGCGTGCGGCGGGCCGGACGGGGTGGAGCCCAAGACGTGGGCCAAGCAGGTCTGCACCGCGCTCACCCCGTGGCGCGCCGAGATCGCCGACCTGACCAGCAAGGCCCAGCAGCAGCTGCAGGCGGCCAAGACGCCGGCCCAGACCAAGACCAACATCGTCGACCTGCTCGCCGGGGCCGAGGCGTCCAGCGAGAAGGCCCGGACCGGGGTCAGCGGCGCCGGGGTGCCCGCGGTCGACGACGGGCCGAAGGTGGCCGAGCAGTTCACCGCCTCGCTGACCAAGGCCCGCGACGCCTACGGCAACGCCAAGCGGACCGTCTCCGGCCTGCCCACCGAGAGCGCCAAGACGTTCTACGGCGAGGTCTCCAAGGCGTTCTCGACGCTCAAGGACGAGTACGAGCGCAGCGCCATCGACCCGTCCCACGTCGGCCCGGCGGACCTGCAGAAGGCCTTCGACGAGGTGCCCGAGTGCCGGTGACGCCCGTGGTCCGCGGCCGGCAGCTGTCGCTGTTCGGGGTCGAGGCGCGCCCGCCGGCGCCGCTCGACCTCGAGGGGCTGCTGGCCGGGGCCGGGCAGGTGGGCCGGATGGGCGGCACCGGCCGGGTCTCGATCGTGGTCGACGACGCCTGGCGCGGCGCCGTGCTGCGGGCCGAGCTGGAGCAGCGGGGCCTGGCGGTGACCTGCGAGCCGACCGGCGAGGCCGACCGGTGGCAGTTGCGCACGTCGTACTCCGCCCTGCTCGCCCCCCTCGCCGCCGCCTGGCTGGACGAGTGGGGCGTGAAGGTCTACCCGCGCTCGCTGGCGCTGGACGGCCGCCGGCTGCGCCTGTGGGTGGCCGCCGCGGGCAGCTACGAGGGCCCGCGCTCCTATCTCCTGCGCCTCGCCCCGCGCCCGATCGAGCCCGCGGAGCCGGAGCCGGAGGCGCTGGAGATCGACGAGATCATCATAGAACCGGACAAACCCCGGCAGATTCTGCCGCCGGCGAGCGACAGCCGCCCGAACGTCAGGAAGCGCAAGAGCGAGAGCAAAATCACAGCCTTCGATCCCGGGCCGGACGAGTACGCCGACGTGGAAGAGGTCTTCGACGCCGGTGAGTGGGTCGACGACCTGCCCAGCGTCGAGCTCGACCCGGTCACGCCCGAGGCGGACCGGCAGCCCGAGGTGATCGACCGCCAGGTCGCCGACAACTGGATCGCGGTGGGTGACGCGCTCGTCGCGGTCGGTCTGCCCGCGGTCCTCGTCGGCGCCGACTCCGGCGACCCCGCGTACCGCATCGTGGGACCCCGGCGCATCAACCGCCTCGCGGAACTCGTCGGCGAGCCCCCGGCCGAGGCGCCGGCCGACGTCTGGCCGGCGTGAGCCCAGGTCACCCCGGGTAGGGGGATCGAGTCCCTCCGTAGATGTGATTTGCCGCGTGCCGCCCCGACAAAACCCCATAAACACGGCACGCGGCGCGACACGTTGGCAAGATCGGGCAGGTCGGGGTTCTGCATAGGTGTACCGTGGCGCCGATCGGCGTGTCGCAAGCCGAGCGCCGGGAGCCCCATCGCGCAACTCGGTGCCTGAGTGAGCGTTACGTTTGACGTCTGTCCGTCCGCACCGGGGAGAACTGTGCCGAACTCCGCCAACACAAAGCGGCTGGTGATCGTGGAGTCGCCGGCGAAGGCCAAGACGATTTCGGGTTACCTTGGCCCGAACTACCTCGTCGAGGCGAGTTTCGGCCATGTCCGTGACCTGCCCGTGGGCAAGAAGGACATGCCCGACGCGCTCAAGAGCAAGCCCTGGGCGTACCTCGGCGTCGACATCGACAACGACTTCACCCCGGTCTACATCATCTCGGCCGACCGCCGGAAGCAGATCTCGCGGCTCAAGGACCTGCTCAAGCAGGCCAGCGAGGTCTACCTCGCCACAGATGAGGACCGCGAGGGCGAGGCCATCGCCTGGCACCTGCTGGAGACGCTCAAGCCCAAGGTGCCGGTCAAGCGGATGGTCTTCCACGAGATCACCCGGCCCGCCATTCAGGCCGCCGTGGCCAACCCGCGCGAGATCAACCGCTCGCTGGTGGACGCCCAGGAGGCCCGGCGCATCCTGGACCGCCTCTACGGCTACGACGTCTCGACCGTGCTGTGGAAGAAGGTCCAGCGGGGCCTGTCCGCCGGCCGCGTGCAGTCGGTGGCGACCCGGATCGTGGTCGAGCGGGAGCGGCAGCGGATGAAGTTCCGCTCGGCCGAGTACTGGGACATCCTCGCCAAGCTGCTGCCCGAGAACGACGAGCGCACGTTCAACGCGACGCTCATCGCGATCGACGGCGACCGCGTGGCCACCGGGCGCGACTTCGACCCGGAGACCGGCAAGGTGCGGCCGAACGCCGGGGTCATCCACCTCGACGAGACCGGCGCCCGCGGGCTGGCCGCCCGGCTGGAGGGCCAGCGCTTCACGGTCACCCGGGTCGAGGAGAAGCCCTACCGCCGCAAGCCGTACCCGCCGTTCATCACCTCCACGCTGCAGCAGGAGTCGGCCCGCAAGCTGCGGATCTCCTCGGCGCAGACCATGCGCATCGCGCAGCGGCTGTACGAGAACGGCTACATCACCTACATGCGTACCGACTCGGTGAACCTGTCCGAGGCGGCGATCGCGGCCGCGCGCCAGCAGATCGCCGACCTCTACGGGGCGGGCGCGGTGCCGGCGCAGCCCAGGCGGTACACCGGAAAGGTCAAGAACGCGCAGGAGGCGCACGAGGCGATCCGTCCCGCCGGCGACGCCTTCCGCACGCCCGGCGACGTGGCCAAGGAGCTCAGCGCCGACGAGCTGAAGCTGTACGAGCTGATCTGGCAGCGCACGATCGCCTCGCAGATGAACGACGCGGTCGGGAACTCCACCTCGGTGCGGATCAACGCCGTCACCCCGGCCCAGGAGTCCGTCGACTTCGGCGCGACCGGCAAGACGATCACGGACCCCGGCTTCCTGCGGGCGTACGTCGAGTCGACCGACGACGAGAGCGCCGAGGCCGACGACGCCGAACGCCGGCTGCCGGTGCTGGTCAAGGGCCAGCCGCTGACCGAGAAGGGGCTCACCCCGACCGGCCACACCACCCAGCCGCCGCCCCGCTACACCGAGGCCTCGCTGGTCAAGGCCATGGAGGAGCTCGGCATCGGCCGGCCGTCGACCTACGCGTCGATCATGGAGACGATCAACAACCGCGGCTACGTGTTCAAGCGCGGCCAGGCGCTGATCCCGTCGTTCCTGGCCTTCGCGGTGATCGGGCTGCTCGAGCAGCACTTCCCGCGGCTGGTCGACTACGACTTCACCGCCTCGATGGAGAACGTGCTCGACGAGATCGCCAACGGCGACGGGAGCGCGGTCAACTTCCTGCACCCGTTCTACTTCGGCGGCGACACCGGCGACGAGGGCTCGGTGCCGCGCCAGGGCGGCCTGCAGCGCATGGTCACCGAGCGGCTGGGCGAGATCGACGCGCGCGGCATCAACTCGATCCCGCTGTTCCGCGACGATGCCGGGCGCGACATCGTGGTGCGGGTCGGCCGGTACGGCCCGTACCTCCAGCGCACCCTGCCCAACCCGCCCGAGGGCGAGGAGGGCGACCGCGCACCGGTGCCGGAGGGCATCGCGCCGGACGAGCTGACGCCGGAGAAGGTGGCCGAGCTGTTCGTCGGCGGCCAGGGCGGCGAGCGCCAGCTGGGCGAGCACCCGGACACCGGCAACCAGATCGTGGTCAAGGCCGGCCGCTACGGGCCCTACGTGGTCAGCGGCGAGAAGACCTCCTCGCTCCTGTCCGACCAGAAGCCCGACGAGCTGACCCTGGAGCAGGCGCTCCAGCTGCTCACGCTCCCGCGGGTGGTCGGCAAGGACGCCGAGGGCAACGAGATCACCGCGTCGCCCGGGCGCTACGGGCCCTACATCAAGCGCGGCACCGACACCCGCTCGCTGGCCGACGAGTCGCAGCTGTTCACGCTGACGGTCGAGGAGGCGCTGCAGCTGCTGGCCGCGCCGAAGACCCGCGGGCAGGCCGCCGCCAAGCCGCCGCTGCGCGAGATGGGCCCGGACCCGGCGACCGAGAAGCCGATGGTCATCAAGGACGGCCGGTTCGGCCCGTACGTCACCGACGGCGAGTTCAACGCCTCGCTGCGCCGCGGCCAGGCGGTCGACACGCTGACCGTCGACGAGGCGAGCGAGATGCTGGCCGAGAAGCGCGCCAAGGGCCCGGCCCCGAAGAAGGCGCGCCCCGCGGCCAAGAAGACGGCCCCGGAGAAGAAGGCCACGGCGGCCAAGAAGACCACGACCGCCGCGAAGAAGGCCGCACCCGCGAAGAAGGCGGCCCCGAAGAAGGCCACCTCGTCGCGCAAGAAGGCCGAGGACTAGGCGCCGAGGACCCGTTCCGTGTAGACGTTCGCGAATACGCGGTTCGGGTCCAGCTTGTCGCGCATGGCCGTGAAGTCGGTGAAGCGCGGGTAGGCGGCGGCGAGGGATTCGGCGGTGCGGAAGTTCATCTTGCCCCAGTGCGGCCGGCCGCCGAGCGGCGTGGTGATGGCCTCGAACTGGCGGAAGTACTCCTCGTAGCGGGCGCCCACGTACTGGTGGATGGCGATGTACGCGTTCGCCCGGCCGTAGCCGTGGGAGAGCCAGATGTCGTCGGCCGCGGTGAAGCGCACCTCGACCGGGAACTGGATTTTGTACGGCAGCCCGTCGACGATTCGCCGCAGCCCGTCGAACGCCTCGCGCACGTTCTCGCGGGGCAGGCCGTACTCCATTTCCACGAACCGGACCCGGCGCGGAGTGCAGAAGACCTCGTGCGAGGCCGCGGTGTACGTGCGGGCCGAAAGGGCGCGCGCGGAAATGCGGCTCACCGCCGGTACCGACGAAGGAATGGCGCGGCCGAGGCGGCAGGCGGCCCCGAAGACCGTGTTGGACAGGAAGTCGTCGTCGAGCCAGCGGCGCCAGCCCGGCAGCGGCTGATCGGCCGTGGGCACGACGGTGTTGCGCTTCATCTGCACGCGGTCGGTGTAGGGGAACCAGTAGAACTCGAAATGGTCGTTGGTCCCGATGTGCTCGTCGAGGCCCGACCAGACGTCGGCCAGCGCGGCCGGGCGCTCGTCGGCCCGCAGCGTGAACGCCGGCACGCAGCGCAGGGTCACCGAGCTGAGCACGCCGAGCGCGCCGATGTTGACCCGGGCGGCCGCGAAGAGCTCGGGGTTCTCGCCGGCCGAGCAGGTCAGCTCGGTGCCGTCGGCCACGACCACCGTCAGGGCTTCGATGAACGTCGACAAACAGCCATAGGCCGCGCCGGTACCGTGTGTGCCCGTGGAAAGCGCGCCCGAAATCGTCTGCGCGTCGATGTCGCCGAGATTCGGCATCGCCAGCCCGTTGGCGGCCAGGACGGCGTTCAGTGCCGAAAGCTTCATGCCCGCCTGGACCGTGACGAGATTTCCGTCCACCCGCACGAGGGACGCCATTCGGTCCAGTTCGACCCGCACGCCCTCGGTCACGGCGGTCGGCGTGAAGCTGTGGCCGCTGCCCACGGCCTTCACCGACAGGCCCTCGGCGGCCGCCGCGCGGACGCATTCGCCCAGCTCAGAGGCGCTGGCCGGGTGGGCCACCCGGGCGGGGGTGGCGGTGTGGGTGCCGGCCCAGTTGGTCCACGGAGAAGTCACGAAACCTGAGTACCCTTCATGTATGCCCCCCGTCAATCACAAGGGTGAAATGCCCTATCCGTCGATCGTGCCCGGTCGTTGACGTGAGTAGGTTTCAAAGAGGGCTACACGGCTATCGGCCAGGCCCGACGAGGTAGTAGAGGGGGACGACCGGGTGGCGACGCAGACAGTGGCCGGCGCCGGTACGAAGCCGTTGCGCCGGGTGCCGGTGCAGGGGCGCAGCGTGGCGCGGGTCGGGCGGATGCTCGACGCCTGCGCGGAACTCGTCGACGAGGTGGGGTACGACGGGCTCACGACCACGCTGCTCGCGGAGCGGGCGGGGGTGGCGATCGGCTCGGTGTACCAGTTCTTCCCGGACAAGCGGGCGATCGTGCAGGCGCTGACGCTGCGCAGCCTCGAGGGTTACCTGGAGCGCCTCGGCGCCCGGCTGGCCGACGAGGGTATCGCGCACTGGTGGGACGCGGTCGACGCGGCCATCGACGAGTACATCGACATGCACCGCACCGTGCCGGGCTTCCGCACGCTGCACTTCGGCGACGTCGTGGACATTCACCTGCTCGACGACGAGCGGGACAACAACGACGTCATCGTCTCGCAGCTGTCCGGCCTGCTCATCGAGCGCTTCGGCATCCTCGACGCGAAGCGCCTGCAGTTCGTGCTGGCGATCGCGGTCGAGGCGGCGGACGCGCTGATCAAGCTCGCCTTCCGCAAGTCCAACGAGGGCGACCCGGTCGTGCTCGAAGAGGCCAAGGCGCTGATCAAGGAGTACCTGCACCACCGCTTGTAGTGCATCACGGCGGGCGAAGCGGGCTGTTGAGAATCCCACAACGACTGTCCGCTTTGCCCGCTGCGACGCATACTTCTGATCGACCGGTACCCCACGTCGAGGACTGGATCGATCACATGCACAACGGTGTCACCAGCAGGAATATCGGCATCATCGGTGCCGGAAGAGTCGGGGCCGTGCTCGGCGCCGCACTCGAGCGGGCCGGGCACACGGTGGTCGCCGCCGTGGCCGTCTCGGCCGCCTCCAAGGCCCGCGCCTACGGGTTTCTGCCCAACGCGCGCCTGCTGCCCGCCGACGAGGTGACCGCCGCCGCCGACCTGGTCCTCCTGGCCGTGCCGGACGACGCGCTCGCCCCGCTCGTGAAGGGCCTGGCCGAGACCAGGGCACTGCGCCCGGGCCAGATCGTCGCCCACACCTCCGGCGCCCACGGCCTGGCCGTCCTCGCCCCGGTGGCCGCGGCCGGCGCCTTCCCGCTGGCCCTGCACCCGGCCATGACGTTCACCGGGACCACCGCCGACCTCGACCGGCTCGCGGCCGGCATCTCCTTCGGCGTCACCGCCCCCGACGAGCTGCGCCCGTTCGCCAAGGCCCTCGTGCGCGACCTCGCCGGCACCGTGGAGTGGATCGAGGAGGAGAAGCGGCCGCTGTACCACGCGGCGCTCGCCCACGGCGCCAACCACCTCGCCACCCTGGTCGCCGAGGCGATGGACCGGCTGCGCGACGCCGGCGTGCACCAGCCCGAGCGCGTGCTGGCCCCGCTGCTGGGCGCCGCCCTCGACAACACGCTGCGGATGGGCGACGCCGCGATCACCGGCCCGGTCTCGCGCGGGGACGCCGGCACGGTCCGCAAGCACCTGAAGGCGCTCGACGCCGTGGCTCCCGGTTCGGTACCGCCCTATCTCGCCCTGGCCCGCCGCACCGCCGACCGCGTGATCGCCGCCGGTCGCCTGCGCCCGCAGGACGCCACCCCGCTGCTCGACGTGTTGGCCGACGCATCCCGGAAAGAACAGAACGCATGAGGATCGTCGACGACCGCGCCGGACTCCGGTCCGCACGCGCGGAGCTGCACGACGTCGCCGTCGTGATGACCATGGGCGCGCTGCACGAGGGGCACGCCACGCTGCTCCGCCAGGCGCGCGCCGAGGCGAAGTCGGTGCTGCTCACCATCTTCGTGAATCCGCTGCAGTTCGGGCCGAACGAGGACTTCGACCGGTACCCGCGAACCATGGAGGCCGACCTCGAGCTGGCCCGGGCCGAGGGGGTCGACCTGGTCTTCGCCCCGACGCGGGAGGTCATGTACCCCAATGGGGAGCCCGCGGTGCGCGTCGAGCCGGGCCCGCTCGGCGAGGTGCTGGAGGGCGCGAGCCGGCCCGGCTTCTTCCACGGGGTACTGACCGTGGTCAACAAGCTGTTCCAGCTCACCCGGCCCGACCGCGCGTACTTCGGCGAGAAGGACTACCAGCAGCTCACCCTGATCCGGGCGATGGCCCGCGACTTCGACCTGCCGATCGACGTGCGCGGGGTGCCGACCGTGCGCGAGGCGGACGGGCTGGCGCTGTCCAGCCGCAACCGGTACCTCGCGCCCGCCGAGCGCCAGGCCGCCCTGGTGCTGAGCCGGGCGCTGCGGGCAACCGCGGACGCGGGCTCCATCGAGGCCGGGCTGGCCGAGTTCGCCGCGGTGCCCGAGGTCAAGCTCGACTACCTGGTGCTCGCCGACCCGATGCTCGGCCCGGCGCCGGAGCACGGCCCGGCCCGCGCCCTGACCGCCGCCTGGGTGGGCGGCACCCGACTGATCGACAACCTGGGAGTGCAGTTGTGATCCGCACGATGCTCAAGTCCAAGATCCATCGCGCCACGGTCACCCAGGCCGACCTGCACTATGTCGGATCCGTGACAGTGGACGAGGACCTGATGGACGCGGCCGACCTGCTGGCCGGCGAGCAGGTCGCGATCGTGGACGTCACGAACGGGGCGCGGCTGGAGACCTACGTGATCGCCGGGCCCCGGGGCTCGGGCGTGATCGGCATCAACGGCGCCGCCGCGCACCTCGTGCACCCCGGTGACCTGGTCATCCTGATCTCGTACGCCCAGCTCGAGGACGCCGTCGCGCGCACGTTCCAGCCGCACATCGTGCACGTCGACGCCGACAACCGGGTGATCGAGCTCGGCAGCGACCCCGCCGGCGCGGTGCCCGGTATGGCCGGTTCTCCCATCCGGGGGGACCTCGTCCGCTCTTAACGCCTCTTACCAGCGTTTATCGCCTTGTTGCCAACCGCCACTATGGTTGGGCAGACTGCCCAGGCATCTGCCGAGCCCGGGGGAGGGGACAGACGAGGATGGCGCGCAAGCTGATCCTGGCGCTGGTGCCGGTGATGGCCCTGGCCGTCCTGGCGGGCTGCGGCACGCCGGCCGGCACCGACAAGGACCTGACCGACGACTGGGCCATGCTCGCCCAGCCGAAGATCCCCTCGCCGCCGGTCGGCGCGTGCTACACCACGTCGGTGGACGTCTTCGTCACCGAGCAGGTGACGCAGTACTCCTTCAAGCCCGCCGACTCCTGCTCCTCCTCGCACGCCAGCGAGACCTTCTACGTCGGCGACCTGACCGGCGCGGCCGCGAGCGGCACCACCCCGCCCAAGGGTGAGGCGCTCAAGGACGCCTGGACCAAGTGCAGTACCGAATCCGAGAAGTTCCTCGGCGGCGACTACCACGACGGCCGCCTGGAGCTGCTGGTCCTGGTCCCGTCGGCGACGCACTGGTCGGCCGGCGCCCGCTACCTGCGCTGCGACCTGGCCGAGGTGGTCAGCGACGGCGACAAGCCGGTCAACCGCTCGGGCAGCCTCAAGGACGCGCTGAGCGGGGACAAGCCGCTGGCCCTGGGCTGCGCCATGGAGGTGTACGACACCGACGGCAAGACCTGGCTGGACTACACCCCGACGACGTGCACCGCGACGCACAACATGGAGTACGTCGGCACGTACACCTCGACGGACCGGCCCTTCCCGTCGACCTCGGACGAGCGCAAGACCGCCATGCGCCCCGGCTGTGAGGCGCTGGGCGCGAAGTACCTCGGCATGACCGCGACCCAGCTGACCAACCACCAGCAGGTGGGCATCGGCTTCTGGATGGTCGACGAGGAGAACTGGAAGCGCGGCAACCGCTCGGCGCGCTGCTACGCGATGCTCTTCGACAAGAAGACCACCACCAAGTCGCTGAAGAACATCGGCTCCGGCGCGATCTGAATCTGGACAGTTACCGGCGGGTAACGCAGACTCCTTCCTCATGAAGCGGGTCGTCCTCATCGCGGTCGTCGTGGCGCTCATCGGGGGCGGGCTCTTCTGGATGTACGAGCGCGGGCAGGGAAGGGACATCCCCAGCTCGCCGCCGGCGGGCGCGCCCAAGGCCGGGACCTGCTACAAGGTCGACGTCAACGGGGCCAAGGCGGCGCTGCCGTGGGCCGGGGAGCCGGTCGACTGCGGGGCCATGCACACCGTCGAGCTGTTCCACGTCGGGCAGGTCGGCAAGGACCTGCTGCACCGGCTGGACGACGCCACGGGCGACGACGTCAAGGTGACCGAGGCGCTGCTGTACGCCCAGGCGCGGCGGGCCTGCCTCGTCGAGGGGCCGCTGTTCCTCGGCGGCGGCTGGCACGAGGCCCGGGTGCAGATCGTGGCCGCCTGGATCAAGCCGGCCACCGACGGCTTCTTCGGCTGCGGGCTGGCCGAGGTGACCGGGCCGGCGGGGGAGCAGTTCGCGCCCCGGACCGGGTCGCTGAAGAACGCGCTCGCCGGGGACTCCTCGCTGGCCATCGCCTGCATCGACAAGCTCAAGTACGTGGCGTGCTCGGCGCCGCACGACGGGGAGTACTCGGGGGTCTACACGATCACCCCGCCCGAGGCGCCGTTCGACGAGGTGGCGGTGCAGTCCGCGACGAGCAAGGGGTGCACCGGCGTGGCGCTGAGCTATCTCGGGCTGCCGGCCGACGGAGGGCGGGCCGACCTCACCTCCGGGGCGGTCGGGCCCAAGAACGCCAACGACTGGCTCGGCAGCGATCAGGCGTTCACCTGCTACGTGATGAGCGCGAAGCCGCTCAAGGCCTCGGTGCGCGGAATCGGGGCCGGCGCGTTGCCGCTGGCCGCGTAACAGGAGGGCGACGAGCATCACCACCCGCCGAACGGGCGCGTGATGTTGACTGTAGTGATGACAGCAGGCATCAACGGGCCGAACGTCCCGCGAAGGCTGGCCGGGCCGCAGCCCGGCTGGGCGGAGCCGACCGACGTCGTCGTCATCGGGTCCGGGGTCGCCGGGCTGACCGCCGCGCTGCATCTGCGCGAGGCCGGGCTGCACGTCACCGTCGTCACCAAGGTCAACATCGATGACGGGTCGACCCGGTGGGCGCAGGGCGGGATCGCCGCGGTGCTCGACCCGCTCGACACGCCGGAGGCGCACGCCCAGGACACGCTGGTGGCCGGGGTCGGGCTGTGCGACCCGGCGGCCGTGGACGTGCTGGTGCGGGAGGGGCCGACCCGGGTCCGCGAGCTGATCCGCTGGGGTGCGGAGTTCGACCGGAACACCGACGGCTCGCTGATGCTGACCCGCGAGGGCGGGCACCACGCCAACCGGATCATCCACGCGGGCGGCGACGCGACCGGGGCGGAGGTGCAGCGGGCGCTGCATGCCGCGGTACACCGGGACCCCTGGATCCGGCTGATCGAGCACGCGCTGGTGCTGGACCTGCTCACCGACGCGAACGGCCGGGCCTGCGGCGTGACCCTGCACGTGCTCGGCGAGGGCGCCGAGGACGGCGTCGGGGCCGTGCACGCGCGGGCGGTCGTGCTGGCCACCGGCGGGATGGGCCAGATCTTCGCGGCCACCACCAACCCGATCGTCTCCACCGGCGACGGCGTCGCGCTCGCGCTGCGGGCCGGGGCCAAGGTCACCGACCTGGAGTTCGTCCAGTTCCACCCGACCGCGCTGGCCCTGGGCAACCACGACTCCCAGCAGCCGCTGGTGAGCGAGGCGCTGCGCGGCGAGGGCGCCTACCTGCGCGACGGCGAGGGCAACCGCTTCATGGTCGGCCGGCACGAGCTCGCCGAGCTGGCCCCGCGCGACATCGTGGCCAAGGGCATCTACCGGGTCATGCGGGCCGAGGGTGCGAGCAATGTGTGGCTGGACGCCCGGCACCTCGGCCGCGAGTTCCTCGAGGCGCGCTTCCCGACGATCGTCGCCTCCTGCCGCGCCGCCGGCGTCGACCCGGCCGCCGACCTGATCCCGGTCTCGCCGGCCGCCCACTACGCCTCCGGGGGCGTGCGCACCGACCTGCGCGGCCGCAGCTCCATCCCCGGCCTGTACGCGTGCGGCGAGGTCGCCTGCACCGGCGTGCACGGGGCCAACCGGCTCGCCTCCAACTCGCTGCTGGAGGGGCTGGTCTTCGCCCGCCGCATCGCCGAGGACATCGCCAAGGACCTGCCCGCGCAGGCCGAGCCGGTCCTGGTGGACACGCCCGCCTGGTCCGCCGACCCCGCCATCCGCCCGCAGCTGCAGGCCGCCATGTCCGCGCACGCGTCGGTCCTGCGCAGCGCCGAGTCGCTGGAGCAGGCCGGGCAGGCGCTCACCAAGCTCGCACTGGACCGAGCCGGCGCCAACGTGGCCGCCTGGGAGGCCAGCAACCTGCTCACCGTCGCCAGTGCCCTGGTCGCGGCCGCGTCGTTGCGGCAGGAGACCCGGGGCTGCCATTGGCGCGAGGACTTTCCCGACGCCAGCGACGTCTACCGGGGGCACTTCCTCGCCGCCCTCGACGACGACGGGGCGCTCAAAGAAACCTGGGAGGACGCGTGAAGCTCCAAACGGAGTCCGAGCTGCGCAAGCTCGGACTCGACCCGGCCGCGGTCGAGGAGATCGTGCAGCGGACCCTGACCGAGGACCTCGGGCCGGACCGGCTCGACGTCACCAGCGCGGCGACGATCCGCGAGGACCAGATCGACGAGGCCGACATCATCGCGCGCGCCGACGGGGTCGTCGCCGGCCTGTGGGTGGCGGCCGCGGTGTTCGAGGCGACCTCGGGCAGCACCGTCGTGGAGCTCCGCAAACGCGAGGGCGAGCCGGTCGTGCGCGGCGACGTGCTCGCCACGATCAGCGGCCCCACCCGGGCGCTGCTGACCGCCGAGCGCTCCGCCCTCAACCTGCTGTGCCGCATGTCGGGCGTGGCCACCCACACCCGCCGCTGGGCCGATCTCCTGGAGGGCACCAAGGCCCTCGTGCTCGACACCCGCAAGACGACCCCGGGCCTGCGGGTGCTGGAGAAGTACGCGGTGCGGGCCGGCGGCGGCACCAACAAGCGCATGGGGCTCTACGACGTCGCCATGATCAAGGACAACCACAAGCTGGCGGCGGGCGGGATCACGTCGGCGTACAAGCGGGTGCGCAAGGCCTTCCCGGACGTACCGGTGCAGGTCGAGGTGACCACGGTCGGCGAGGCCGTCGAGGCGGTCACCGCCGGGGCGACGTTCCTGCTGCTGGACAACATGAAGCCGGACCTGCTGCGCGAGGTCGTGAGCGCGGTCGGCGGCCGGGCCGAGCTCGAGGCGACGGGCAACCTGACGCTGGCCACGGCGGCGGAGTACGCGGCCACCGGCGTCGACTACCTGTCGGTCGGCGGCCTCACCCACTCCTCGCCGATCCTCGACATCGCAATGGACCTCCGCCTGCATTAGGCCGGCGGAAAGGCCGTCGTCACGAACTGGTCGATGCGGTTGTACTGCCAAGTCTCCGGCACCGTCCGCCGGCACACGTCCTGCGCGCTCACGCAGACGACCGCATCGACCGTCGTGACGTCCCCGGCGGGCTGCCCGGGGACCGCCGACTGCAGCTCGACCAGCTCCTTGTCGTGCAGCTCGACCTGCAGCGGGTACTCCCACAGGTCCCCGTCCATCACCAGCCCGACCCGCTTCGCGCCGCTGGCCCGGACCTGGTCGATCGCGGTGCGGTAGCTCGCGGCCTGGTCGGGCATCCGGGCGAAGCGCTCCTGCCAGTCGTCCAGCGTGAACACCGAGGCGT
Source organism: Dactylosporangium sp. CS-033363 (assembly GCF_050942475.1). Lineage (NCBI taxonomy): Bacteria > Bacillati > Actinomycetota > Actinomycetes > Micromonosporales > Micromonosporaceae > Dactylosporangium > Dactylosporangium sp. CS-033363. The sequence continues at coordinate 281,680 of NZ_CP192032.1, forward strand.
GGCCGACGAGCCGGCGGGGCTGGCCGTAGTAGACCGCGATGTACGCGTGCGCCGCCCCGGCCAGCAGGACCACGGCGACCAGCGCGCTGAGCGCCCAGCGGAGCGCGCGCCGTTCGACGTGCAGGGCCCGCTCCAGCATGTAGCCGGCCAGCGGGGTGGCGACGGCGAAGGCGGGCAGGATCAGCCGGTTGCCCCAGTACTGCCACTTCACGATCGCGGCGGTGGTGAGCAGCGCGCCGAGGACGAGCAGCGCGTAGCCGCGGGTGCGCTTCCAGCACAGGCCGAGCACGGTGCCGAGCAGGACCAGGGCGGACTGGATCGGGTACGGCGAGCGGTCCTCGTCGGGCTTCCACCGGTCGCCGGGGAAGATGCTGCGCCACTGGGTGATGCTCGGGTCGTTCGGGTCCACCCCGACCGCGTCGGCGATCCGGACGACCGAGCCGCCGATCGCCTCATTGACGCCGGCCAGCGGGGTCAGCAGGGTCGAGGCGCCGAGCCGCAGCCCGTTGACGAGGATGGCGGGCGGGTCGTGGCGGGTGGTGGACAGCGCCTCCCGGTACCCCGGCGGGCCGAACGGGGAGCCGAACGCCTCCTGCACGCGGAGCAGCGAGGGGCCGGACAGGAGGGCGCTGGCGGCGAGGACGGCGCACGTGCCGTACAAGAGCTGCCTTCGCTCCTTGAGGCGGCAGACGGCCCAGTAGACGAGGATCGGCAGCAGCGCCATGGCGCCGGTGGTCTTGGTCACCATGGTCAGGCCCGCGGCGCCGGCCAGGGCCAGGGTGTTGGGCCAGCTCGCGGGGGTGCGGCGGGCGTCGAGGGCGAGGGTGGCGGCACAGGCGATCCAGGCGGTGACGACCAGGTCGTTCTGGGTGCTGGTGGACTCCAGGGCGACGGCGGGGGCGGTGAGGAAGACGGCGGCGGTGAGCCACTGGCCGGTGCGGCCGGCGCCGATCTGGCCCGCGCACCGGGCCACGGCGAGGGCGCCGAGAAGACCCGCGAAGAACTGCAGGAGGTTGTACTGTCCGTCGCCGCCGGTGAGCATCCGCAGGTGGAGCAGCAGGAACTCGGCGCCGGGGACGAGGATGATCTGCTGGGTCTGCGCGGTGGCGAAGTTGGCCAGGTCGCCGTTGGCCACCCAGTGCTCGATCTTCGCGAGGTGGTAGCTGTTGGAGTCGAAGTTGTTGGGGGAGCTGGCCAGGGCGAGGACGAGTTCGCTGAGGACGAGCAGCCCGACGACGACCTGCAGCGCCTTTGTCGCCGTGCGCTGCGTCTCTCGCGTCCGATTTATGCGTTTTTCGCGGATTGTCGCCGCGATTTCGCGCGCTTTTTCCGGCAGCGAACGCCAGGCCAGCCAGGCGGTCGTGAGGGTGGCGGCGAGCCAGGCGGCGACGAACGGTACCGGCGAAATCCAACGCAGCAGCGAGAACAGCTCGACGACGAGGACCGCGCCGACCGCCACGGCGAGCGCGGCGCGGATCACGGCCAGTCCACGATCGGACTCGGCCCGCGGCCGCAGCGCGATGGCCGTGAACGCCAGCGTCAGCACGGGCAGGAGCGCGAGCAGGATCATTGGCACGCGATCGTAATTGAACGGCCGTTGGTTAGGCTTCCGGGGTGCTGCTCTGCATCGACATCGGGAACACCAATACGGTGCTCGCCACCTTCGAGGGCGAGAAGATCGTCCACTCGTGGCGGATCAAGACCGACTCGCGCGCCACCGCGGACGAACTCGGGCTGCTCTACCGCGGTCTGCTCGCCACCGACGCGGTGTCCCTGACCGGCGTGGCGGCCTGCTCGACCGTGCCGGCCGCCCTGCGCTCGCTGCGCACGATGCTGCAGCGGTACTACGGCGACGTGCCCGCCGTGATCGTGGAGCCCGGCGTGCGGACCGGCGTCCAGCTGGCCATCGACAACCCGAAAGAGGTCGGCACCGACCGCGTGGCGAACACCCTGGCGGCGTTCACGCTCTTCGGCGGCCCCTCGATCGTGGTCGACTTCGGCACCTCGACCAACTTCGACGTGGTCTCGGCCCGCGGCGAGTTCCTCGGCGGCGTGCTCGCGCCCGGCATCGAGATCTCGGTCGACGCGCTGGCCGACCGCGCGGCCCAGCTGCGCAAGGTCGAGCTGGTCAAGCCGCCCCGGGTGATCGGCAAGAACACCGTCGAGTGCCTGCAGTCCGGCGTGGTCTACGGCTTCGCCGGCCAGGTGGACGGGGTGGTCCGCGGGGTGACCGCCGAGCTGGGCGGGGAGGTCAAGGCCGTCGTGGCGACCGGCGGCCTCGCCTCCATCGTGATCGGGGAGTGCCAGAGCGTCACCCATCACGAGCCCATGCTCACGCTGATCGGGCTGCGCTTGATCTTCGAGCGGAACACCTAGAGCTTGCTGCTTCGGTACGCGTACGTGACGTACGGCAGCTCGAAGTGCTCTTGGTCGCCTTGGATGCGGCCGGCCAGCTCGCGGACCCTTGCCTCCAGCGCGGCGCGGGCGTCGGCGTCCGAGACCAGGTAATACGAGCGCGACTTGATCAGGTCGACCAGCGAGTCGACGGTGTGCGGCGTGCTCCAGCGGAAGAGTTGCAATTCGGCGGTACCGAACAATGGCCCGAACTGATCCGGCGTGAGCGTGCGCTCGTCGATGGCGGTTCGCGCGCGGTGGCCGTCGAAGACGTCAGACAGTTCGGCGACCCAGGCCACGGATTCGTCGCGAACGTTCCAGATCGGGATGAACCACCCGCCCGGCTTGAGCACGCGCGCGATCTCGGTGTGTGCGGGCTCACCGGCGAACCAGTGATAGGCCTGCCCGGCGGTGACCGCGTCCAGGCTTTCCGCCTCGACGGGAATGGCGGTCGCGCTCCCGGCGCGGGCGTCGCCGTCGATCTGCCGGCGCATTTCGTCGTCCGGCTCGACGGCGATGACATCATGGCCGAGCTCGCGCAGCTGCCGGGTCAGAATGCCGGTCCCGGCGCCCAGGTCGACAATCCGCCGGGGCGCCTCGCCCAGCGCCCAGCGCAGGGCCTCCAGGGGATAGCGCGGGCGGATTCGGTCGTAGAGGTCGGCGGCCGCCCCGAACGATGACGCGTGTTTGCTGAAGTCCACGCGACCAACCGTACGCCGACGGGCATTCTGCGTGCAGTTGCGAGATGCCCGCGCAGGTCGTCACACATAGCAATGCGCCCGACACGGATCTGTACGGCGCGCATTGCTTTCGGGCTATTTCTGAACCGGACGGCGCAGTGGCCCCACCCCGGCGGACCTCGGACATCGTCCCCGGTTATTGCCGCAGGGAAACGATCCCTTTGGCGTTGGTGCGAGCGGCCGGTTTCGGCGTACCGTTGACGCGGGTCGGCCTTACTACGTTATCTTTGCAATCGCACAAGGCGCGGGGCGGACTTCCTCGAAGGGAATACGACAGTGGCCAAGCGGACCATCCACGTGCTGGTCGACGACCTCGACGGTGGAGAAGCCGACGAGACGGTGAAGTTCGCGCTCGACGGCGTGCAGTACGAGATCGACCTGTCCAAGAAGAACGCAACGAAGCTGCGCGATGCGTTCGGCCCCTTCCTGACCGCCGGGACCAAGGTCGGGCGGGGTGGCGTGGTTGTCGGCGGCCGGGCCGCCAGCGCGCGCGGCCGGGGCGGTGCGGCCGCCGATCGCGAGCAGAACAAGGCGATTCGGGAATGGGCGCAGAACAAGGGCATCAAGGTGTCCGACCGCGGCCGGATCAAGCAGGAAATCGTCGACCGCTTTAATGCCGAAGCGGGGCGATAGCACGTTTTGTTGCGGGCCGTACGATTCCAGACGCTCCAGACACCCATCGTGACGGTTCAGTCACGGTGGGTGTTCTGTGTCTGACCGTCCGATTTCGCTCTTGGCGTACGGGACGGGGTGCAGGAACAGGCGCCCGTCTGCCAACGTTGGTCGAAAGCGCCGGGTACACGTGGTTCCCGGAGGGTAGGCAGTCAAAGAACGGCGGGACCACCGGCCGAATGTGGGGTGCGGCAACGCCGCACACCCCGCACTGTGTCGGTCCTCGGCGATAGAGTGATGGCACGGTCACGTTGGCGTCCGACAGAGCTTCGGCGTGGCGACCCCCCACGAACGGGGTTCCGCGCAGAAGCGGCGGCGACGGACACGGCACGTGAGGAGCAGGGATGTTCGAGCGGTTCACCGACCGAGCACGAAGGGTTGTCGTCCTGGCGCAGGAAGAAGCCCGGATGCTCAACCACAACTACATCGGCACCGAGCACATCCTGCTCGGCCTCATCCACGAGGGTGAGGGCGTGGCGGCCAAGGCGCTCGAGAGCCTCGGCATCTCGCTGGAGGGTGTCCGCCAGCAGGTCGAGGAGATCATCGGCCAGGGCCAGCAGGCGCCGAGCGGGCACATCCCGTTCACGCCACGCGCCAAGAAGGTGCTGGAGCTGTCGTTGCGGGAAGCTCTGCAGCTCGGGCACAACTACATCGGCACCGAGCACATCCTCCTCGGCCTTATCCGGGAGGGTGAGGGCGTCGCCGCCCAGGTGCTGGTCAAGCTGGGCGCCGACCTCAACCGGGTCCGCCAGCAAGTCATTCAGCTGCTCTCCGGCTACCAGGGCAAGGAGCCGGCCGCGGCCGGCACCGGCGCCCCCGGCGAGGCGGCCCCGTCCACGAGCCTGGTGCTCGACCAGTTCGGTCGCAACCTCACCCAGGCCGCGCGCGAGGGCAAGCTCGACCCGGTCATCGGCCGGGAGAAGGAAATCGAGCGGGTCATGCAGGTGCTGTCCCGCCGCACCAAGAACAACCCCGTCCTGATCGGCGAGCCCGGCGTCGGCAAGACCGCCGTGGTCGAGGGGCTGTCCCAGCGGATCATCAAGGGCGAGGTGCCCGAGACGCTCAAGGACAAGCAGCTCTACACCCTCGACCTGGGCGCGCTGGTCGCGGGCTCCCGCTACCGCGGTGACTTCGAGGAGCGCCTGAAGAAGGTGCTCAAGGAGATCCGCACGCGCGGCGACATCATCCTGTTCATCGACGAGATCCACACCCTCGTCGGTGCGGGTGCCGCCGAGGGCGCGATCGACGCGGCGAGCATCCTCAAGCCGATGCTGGCCCGTGGCGAGCTGCAGACCATCGGTGCGACCACGCTGGACGAATACCGCAAGCACCTCGAGAAGGACGCCGCCCTCGAGCGGCGCTTCCAGCCGATCCAGGTGGGTGAGCCGTCGCTGGCGCACACCATCGAGATCCTCAAGGGCCTGCGGGACCGCTACGAGGCGCACCACCGGGTGACGATCACCGACGCCGCCCTGGTGGCCGCGGCGACCCTCGCCGACCGCTACATCTCCGACCGCTTCCTGCCGGACAAGGCGATCGACCTGATCGACGAGGCCGGGGCCCGGATGCGCATCCGCCGGATGACCGCGCCGCCAGACCTGCGCGACTTCGACGAGCGCATCGCCCAGGTGCGCCGCGACAAGGAGTCCGCGATCGACGCGCAGGACTTCGAGCGGGCCGCGCAGCTGCGCGACAAGGAGAAGCAGCTGCTCGGGCAGAAGGCCCAGCGGGAGAAGGAGTGGAAGGCCGGCGACCTGGACGTCGTGTCCGAGGTCGACGACGAGCAGATCGCCGAGGTCCTGGCGAACTGGACCGGCATCCCGGTCTACAAGCTGACCGAGGAGGAGACGGCCCGCCTGCTCCGCATGGAGGACGAGCTGCACAAGCGCCTCGTCGGCCAGGAGGATGCGGTCCGCGCGGTCTCGAAGGCCATCCGGCGTACGCGCGCCGGCCTGAAGGACCCGAAGCGCCCGTCCGGCTCGTTCATCTTCGCCGGCCCGTCCGGCGTGGGGAAGACCGAGCTGTCCAAGGCGCTCGCCGAGTTCCTCTTCGGCTCCGAGGACGCGCTCATCCAGCTCGACATGTCCGAGTTCCACGACCGGTACACGGTGTCCCGACTCGTCGGTGCGCCCCCCGGATACGTGGGCTACGACGAGGGCGGCCAGCTGACCGAGAAGGTCCGCCGGCGTCCGTTCTCGGTGGTCCTCTTCGACGAGATCGAGAAGGCCCACCCGGACGTGTTCAACACCCTCCTGCAGATCCTGGAGGACGGCCGGCTCACCGACGGTCAGGGCCGCATCGTGGACTTCAAGAACACGGTGATCATCCTGACCACCAACCTGGGCACCCGCGACGTGGCCAAGGCCGTGTCCCTGGGCTTCCAGGCGTCGGAGGACAACGAGTCGAACTACGAGCGGATGAAGCAGAAGGTCAACGACGAGCTGAAGCAGCACTTCCGCCCGGAGTTCCTCAACCGCATCGACGACACGATCGTCTTCCACCAGCTCATGCAGGACCAGATCCTCGGCATCGTCGACCTGATGATCGCCCGGATCGAGACCCAGCTGCGCAACAAGGACATGGGTCTCGAGCTGACGGACAACGCCAAGAAGTTCCTGGCGAACAAGGGCTACGACCCGGTGCTGGGCGCGCGGCCGCTGCGCCGCACGATCCAGCGCGAGATCGAGGACGCCCTGTCCGAGCGCATCCTGTTCAACGAGCTGCGCCCGGGCCAGATCGTCGTCATCGACTGCGAGGGCGACCCGGCCCAGTTCGAGAAGTCCAAGCTGGTCTTCAGCGGCGCGGACCGCCCGGACGAGGTGCCGGACGCGGTGCCGGCCGAGCTGACCGGCGGCGGCTCCGAGGAGACGTCGTCCTGATAGCAGTTCTTGCCTGAAACCGGGGCCGTGCGGCATTGCGCCGCACGGCCCCGGCTTTTTTGTGCGCCGGCCCGGCGATCGCGATGGCATCCGCGACGAGTTTCGAACCGCTCGCGCTGTCGCGGGCATCGTGTCTCGTGAAGGCCATCGCGAAGGGGGCGGTTCGTGCGCGCTGATCAGGAGCTCGACTACGTCGAGTTCGTACGTTCGCGGATTCCGCGGCTGCACCACGTGGCGTACCTGGTGCTGGGGGACCGGGATCGGGCCGACGACGCGGTGCAGAACGCGCTGACGGTGCTGTACCGCCGCTGGGGTCGCATCGGGGAGATCGAGAACCTCGACGCCTACGTGCACACCATGGTCGTCCGGGCGTGTCTGGCGGACCGGCGGCGGCCGTGGGCCAGGGTGCTGCTGCGCGACACCCCGCCGGACGGGCCGGTGCCCGGGCGGGAGGGGCTCGTCGACGAGCAGCTGCTCATCCGGCAGGCGATCGACCGGCTGCCGGAGCGCCAGCGGGTCGTCGTCGTGCTGCGGTTCCTGTGTGACCTGCCGGTCGCCGAGGTCGCCCGGCTCATCGGACGGTCCGAGGGGACGGTCAAGAGCCGCACCGCCTACGCGCTGACCGCACTGCGCCGCTGGATCCCGTCGACCACCTGGAGCGTGTCATGATCGACAACCGGCTTCGTGACTACGCCCGCACCGTCTCCAGCGCGTCGCGGCTGCAGGCGGAGGGGGTGCTGGCCCACGCCAAGCGCGCGCAGCGGCGGCGGGCGGTGCTCGCCTCGACGGCGGCCGCGGCCGGCGTGGCCGTGGTGGCGGTGGCCGTCGCCCTGGTCGTCCGGCCCTCCGGGGGCCCGGCCGTCCCGGCGGTCGTCCCGGCCAGCTCGGCGCCGGTGGCGGCCGGCTGCTCGGTGGACCGACTGCCGCTGCCGGCCGGGGTCACCAGCGCCTCGACCGTCGGTGCGGACCCCAGCGGGCGGTACGTCATCGGCGTGCGCTACCCGAGCGACGACTCGACGCCGGCGGTCTCGATCCTGTGGACCGACAACCGGCCGGCGCTGCTGCCGGCCGACTTCCGCGCGGTCGCCGTCAACGCCTCGGGGCTGGTCGTCGGCGAGCACGGCCGGCTGGAGGACCGGCGGGCGGCGGTCATCAAGGACGGGGCGGCCATCGACCTGCCGCTGCCGGCCGGCGGGCAGTTCACCGACGTCACCGGGGTCAACGCCCGGGGCGAGATCACCGGGCACACGTTCCTGGCCGGATCGGCCGTGCGCGGTACCGTGTGGCCGTCGGTCGGCGTCCAGCCGAGGCTGCTGCAGGCGGGTGGCAAGGACACCTACGCGGTCGGCGTCACCGACGACGGCACGAGCGTCGGCACGATCGGCGAGCGCGAGAAGCCCTACCGCTGGGCGGCCGACGGCACCGGCAAGGCGCTCCCGGTCCCGGACGGCTACCGCGGCGGCGAGGCCCGGGCGGTCAACGGCGACTGGGCGATCGGCACCGCGTCGACCAGCCGCGGCGGCGCCGACGGCAAGGACGAGCTCACGGCGACCGAGGTGCCCGTCCGCTGGAACCTGCGCACCGGCGCCCTCGCCCACGGCTTCCAAATCGCCGCCGAGGGCGTCGCGGCCGACGGCACGGTCCTCGGCCGGGTCGGCAAGGACGTGCCGGGCGTGTGGCGCGACGGCACCGTCGTCACCCTGCCGATGCCACCGGGCGCCGAGCGGGGCGCGGCGATGGCCGCGGTCGGCGACGGGCACACGATCATCGGCTGGACCACGGCCGCCGCCGGTCCCACGCCACTGGTCTGGAGGGGCTGCTGATCCTGGATTCCGATATGTCGGGCATCGTTCCTCAGCCCGACATATCGGATTTATACCCCGACAGGCGACAGGGTGACGGGTGACCGTTTGTGCAGTGGCTGCTAGCGGGGTAGTTGAACGCCTGGTGGCATCGGGCGGGATTGCCGGATTCCGTAGTCGTACAAGGGACTCGGAATGCGTCATCACCCCGACAGGCGGGTAAGTTGCCGCCCGTGAGTAAGGGGCGGTTTCCGTTTGAGTCCGAACGACTTGGGCGGCGGTCGGCCGGTCGGCCCATCGCGCGCGCTGGGCTTTTGGCTCGGCTCGATGCCGCGCGTGGGCCCGTGGTGCTCGTGGCGGGCGTCGGGGGCGGGAAGAGCACGCTTCTGGACGCCTGGGTCGCCGCCCGCGGTGCGGTGCTGGTGGATCTGGCCGTGCAGGGGCTGGACGCCGTTCCGGCCGAGGGGCTCACGGCCATCGACGGGGCCACCGCGCGGGACGTTTCGGCGCTGGCGAACCGGCGCGGGGTGGTGATCGCGGCCGAGCAGGATCCCGGTGTGGCCGGCGCCGTCGTCGTCACCGCCGCCGAACTCGCATTTGCCGAGGACGAGACCTATCAGGTGCTGGCCGCGGCGTTCGGGGATGCCGAGGCGGCCGATGTGCTGGCGCCCGATCTGCATCTGCTGACCAACGGGTGGCCGGGGCTGGTGGCGCTGGCCGCGGCCTGGCTGGCGCAGCATCCGGCCGGTGAGCGGCGGGAGCGATTGACCGCGCTCGCTCGGGCCGAGGAAGGGCTGGCCGAGTTTCTCGTACCCGCGGTGCTCGGCGGGCTTTCCGCCGACGAGCGGGAAGTGGTGCGGCGGGCGGTCTATGCGCCCGCGATCGAGGATTCGCGGGCGGTTCCACCGTTCGTGCAGGGGCTGTTGCGCCGGCCCGGGTGGTTCGTTGTCCCAGCGGGATGGAAGGCGGCGCTCCGGAGCCTGTTGCCCCGGGGCGCCGCCGAAACTCGCTACTTCGCCGGCATGTAAAGCGGCGGTCGCGTTACTTCGCCGGGATGTGAGCCGGCGTCAGACCGACGCCGGTGAAAAGCGCTACTTCGCTGGCATGTAGTCCGACAGCAGGGCCGGGGTCAGGCCCGCGGCCGAGATGGCCTGCAGTGCGGCGATGAAGTCGTCGACGAAGCGGTCGCGGAAGTGCATCAGGATGATGTCGCCCTTCTGGACGGACTTCCCCTCCTGGTACCGCACGATGCCCTTGTCCACCGTCTCCTTCCAGAAGAAGCCGGCCGTCAGTCCGCAGTCGTGCGCGACCTTCAGCGTGGTGGCGTCCTTGTCGCCGAAGGGCGGGCGGAAGAGGGTGGGGCGCTGGCCGTACAACTGGGCGAGTTGGTCGGCGGAACCGCAGATCTCGCGTTTCTGGAAGTCGTAGGACTTGCCCTTGAGATTCGGGTGGGTCAGCGTGTGCGCCTGGATGTCGGCGCCGGCGTCGCGCAGTGGCTTGAAGTAGTCGGGGTTGTCGCGAATGGCGTTGATGGTCAGGAACAGCGTGACCTTCACGCCCGACTCGCGCAGGAGCTCCAGGGCCTCCGGGCGCTTGATCCAGCCGTCGTCGATGGTCAGGAACGCCACGGGCTGGTCGGTCGGGATGCGGGCGTAGTACGGCGCACCCGCGCCCTCCGGCAGGCCGATGCGCACCGGGGTCGGGGGCTTGCCGAACTTCGGCAGGCGGCCCGTGAACTCGTTGCCGGGCGGGGGCGCCTGGGTGGTCTTGGTCGCCGTCGGCTTGCCCGCCGGGGTGGCGGCGGTCGAGGCCGGCGGCGCGGGATCGCCATCGTCGCCGGGCACGTCGGTGGCGCTGGGCGAGGCCGCGGCCGAGGCGCCGTTGAGCTGGTTGTGGCCGGAGTCGATCTTGTCGTCGCAGGCGGCGACGGCCAGGGCCAGCACGGTGAACGCGCTGATCAAGGCCCCGATGCGGCTCCTTCGGCCGATTGCAAGCACGAACCTGAGACTAGCGATGGAATTCCCTCGGAGTACTACCCAAATTGGGTATCCGCTCCGGTGAATAACGCCACCCACACGGACGGCAACCTAACCCGGCAGGGTGTACGTCTCTTCTCGCTCGTTCACCAGGCCGTCGGTGAGCAGACCGGCGAGCGCGCGCTTGCGCTGGTCGGCATCCGGCCACACGGCGTCCAACTGCTCGAGCAGCACCGGCCCGTCGCTCGCGCGCAGCACGGCCATGATGAGTCCGCGGACATAGCGGTCTGTTCCGTGGTACCGCTGGGAAGGCCGCCCGATCCCGTCCCCCGCTGGATATCCGGCGAGCCGCCACGTGCACGACGCGGTCAGCGGGCACTCGGTGCACCGGGGCGCCCGCGAGGTGCAGATGAGCGCGCCCAGTTCCATGAACGCGATCGAGGCGCGGGCCGCCGCCTCGTGGTCGTCGGGCAGCAGCGCCTCCATGGCGCGCAGGTCGGCCGGCGAGGTGTTCCCGCCGCCGTCCGCCCGGCCGCCGACCGCGCGGGCCACGACCCGGCGCACGTTGGTGTCGACGACCGGGTGGCGCTGGCGGAACGCGAAGGCGGCCACCGCGCGGGCCGTGTAGACGCCGATGCCGGGCAGCGCCAGCAGCGCCTCGACGTCGTCGGGGACCACGCCGCCGTGGCGCTCCACGATGGCCGTGGCGCAGGCGTGCAGGCGGAGGGCGCGGCGCGGGTACCCGAGGCGGTCCCAGGCCCGGATCGCCTCGCCCGGCGGATCGGCGGCCAGGTGCCCCGGCGTCGGCCAGCGCTCCATCCAGCGCTCCCAGGCCGGCGCCACCCGCGACACCTGCGTCTGCTGCAGCATGACCTCGGAGACGAGCACGCTCCAGGGCGACGCGCCCGGGCGGCGCCAGGCGAGGTCGCGGGCGTTGGCCGAGTACCACCGCGTGAGGGTGTCCGCGATGTGGTCGGCGATGGTGGTCTGTGCGTTCCGGTGGCTGGCGATACGCAAGGATAAGCCCCGTGAACGAGTACGCCGTCACGGTCATCGGCCACGATCGGCCCGGCATCATCGCCGACGTCGCCGAGATCCTGGCCCGGCTGGGCCTCAACCTGACCGACTCGACCATGACCCGCCTGCGCGGACATTTCGCGATGACGCTGGTGTGCGCGGGGCCACCGACCGGGGCGGAGGTCGAGGCGGCACTGGAGCCGCTCGGGGCCGACCGCACCCTGCTGATCACCGTGCGCAGCGTCGTCGAGGAGCCCGCGCACGAGTCGGCGGGCACCCCGCACGTCATCACCGTGCACGGCGCCGACCGGCTGGGCATCGTCGCCACGCTGGCCCGCACCGTCGCGGAGGCCGGCGGCAACATCACCGACCTGACCACCCGGCTGTCCGGCAGCCTCTACGTGATCATCGCCGAAGTCGACGTCACCGACCCCGACCGACTCAACGAGGCCCTGCGCACCGCGGCGCGGCGCCTCGACGTCGAGGTGTCGATGCGCCCGGCCGACGCGGACCTGTTGTGAGCGGGGCCGTACTCCCCGTCCTCCGCGCCCCCGATCCGGTCCTCGGCACCGCCGCCGAGCCGGTCGATCCGACCGCGCCGGAGATCCTCCAGCTCGCCGAGGACCTCGTCGCCACTATGCGCGTCTCGCCCGGCTGCGTCGGGCTGGCCGCACCTCAGGTCGGCGTGAGCGCCCAGGTGTTCGCGGTCGACGTGACCGGGCACCCCAAGGCGCGCACCGTCCACGGCGCCTTCGTGCTCTGCAACGCCCGCATCGTCGAGGCCTCGCAGTGGCAGAAGGGCCGCGAGGGCTGCATGTCGGTGCCGGACCTCACCGGCGACGTCAAGCGGGCCGGGCGACTGGTGGTGGCCGGGTACGCACCGGGCGGTACCGAAGAAATCCAGATCGCGACGGATGCCTTCGAGGCCCGGGCGCTCCAGCACGAGATCGACCACTGCTCGGGGCTGCTGTTCCTCGACCGGGTCGCCGGCGCACACGCTGTGTATGCGCGCAAGGTCTACTTGGACTAGCTCACCACGGCGTGGTGCCCCTGCGAAACGGCATTCCCCCGATACGGTGAGTACATCATGAAGCTGACGGTTGGCCCTCTGCCCTCCGGCGTCTACTGGCGGCGCCGGGCGATCGTCGGCGGGGTGCTGGTCGTCGCTTCCCTGATGCTGTGGGCCTCCTGCGGCGGCAGCGGGGACGAGGGCAAGCCCACCCCGCTGGCGGCCTCGGGCGGCCAGACGACCGGCGCGCCGGAACCGACGGTGACCATCCAGGTCCCGACCACCGGCGAGCCGGTCGCCACGTCGGCGGCCGCCCCGACCTCGGCCGCGCCGGCCAGCCCGACGGTGCCGCCCTGCGCCGACGCCGACCTGTCGCTGGCGGCCTCGCCCGAGCAGGCCGTGCAGTTCCGGGGCGCCTACCTGAAGCTCACGTTGAAGATCAAGAACGTCACCGACCACGACTGCCTGCGCGACCTCGGGGCCGACTCGCAGGAGTTGTACATCCAGGTCGCCGCCAGCAAGATCTGGTCCTCCGACGCCTGCGACGCGCCGCACGGTTCCAAGCCCACCGTGATGAAGCCCGGCATCGAGGTCTCGTTCAACACCACGTGGACCGGCAAGGCCACGAACGGCGGCTGCGCGAGCCAGCAGACCCCGCCGGCCGGGAAGTACGAGCTCGTCGGGCGGCTGGGGACCAAGGTCAGCGAGCCGGTACAGGTGCAGCTGACTTAAAGTCGGTTGGCGATCTGGACTTGGTCGGGGGCGAACGCGGCCAGCGAGGCCAGCTGACCGTCGGGCGTGCCGCCGAAGTCGCGCAGGCGGATGGCCACGGCGACGCTGCGGGACTGCCGGTCGTCGAGCTTGACCAGCTCGCGCACGACGTTCTGGTCGATCCAGCCCGGGTTGTTGCCGGTCCGGTCGAGATTGCGCTGCAGCCGTACGGCCAGGAAGCGCTCGCCCCCCGCCTCGATCGCCGCCACCTCGGCGACTCGCGACCACGGCAGCACGAGGGTGCGCACCCAGCCGGGCCGGACGGTCAGCGCGAAGTGATTGGCCCCGACCCGCGGCCGGCGTACGACGCCGAGGACCACCGGCACCGCCCCGATCACGGCCAGCCCGGCCGTCCACATCGGAATGTCGGCGAGCGGGTTGTGGGCGCCCGAGTCCAGCGTCTCCGGCTCGTCGCCGAACAGCGCGCGGATCAGCAGGACGGCCAGGGTCGCGGAGACGGCGTACCACGCCAGGGTGCCCAAGGACCGGGACGGAAAGCTCCGCCGCCACTCGATCCGCTCCGGACCGGCCACCGGCGCTTGACCCCTCGCTGTCGCGTTCCTGGGAAATTCATCGCCGTCCATTGGTGGAGGGCATCCGACCACTCTACGGGCTGGGTCGATACCGCACCAGCACCTGGTGTCCGACCATCCGTAGACTGTGTGGGTGCCGATTGACCGCGAGCCCGCCAGGGGCGCCGCCAACACCGGCCTCATCGGGGGCTGGGCCGCCGCGCTGCCCGGCGCCGACCCCCTGCGCGCGACCCTGGCCCTGATGGCCCCGGGCACCGCGCTGCGGGACGGCCTGGAGCGCATCCTGCGGGGCCGCACCGGCGCGCTCATCGTGCTCGGCCACGACCGCGTGGTCGAGCAGCTGTGCACCGGCGGCTTCCCGCTCGACGTCGAGTTCTCCGCCACCCGCCTGCGCGAACTGTGCAAGATGGACGGCGCCGTCGTCCTGTCGAGTGACAACACGCGAATCGTCCGGGCCGCGGTGCACCTCATGCCCGACCCGACCATTCCCTCCGAGGAGTCGGGCACCCGGCACCGCACGGCCGAGCGGGTGGCCAAGCAGACCGGGTACCCGGTCATCTCGGTGAGCCAGTCCATGCGGATCATCGGGCTGTACGTGAACGGCCAGCGGCACGTGCTGGACGACTCGGCCGCCATCCTGTCCAAGGCGAACCAGGCGCTGGCCACGCTGGAGCGGTACAAGCTGCGCCTCGACGAGGTCAGTGGCACCCTCTCGGCGCTGGAGATCGAGGACCTGGTCACCGTGCGCGACGCGATGGCCGTGGTGCAGCGCCTGGAGATGGTCCGGCGGATCGCCGACGAGATCGCCGGGTACGTCGTCGAGCTGGGCACCGACGGCCGCCTGCTCGCGCTGCAGCTCGAGGAGCTGATGGCCGGCGTGGAGGCGGACCGCACCCTGGTCATCCGCGACTACCTGCCGACCGGGCGGCGCACGCGCTCGTCGGAGGACGCGCTGGAGGAGCTGGACGCCCTCAGCGCGACGGAGCTCATCGACCTCGTGGCCGTGGCCAAGTCCCTGGGCTACCCGGGCGCGAGCGACGCGCTGGACGCGGCCGTCTCCCCGCGCGGCTTCCGCCTGCTGGCCAAGGTGCCGCGCCTGCCGAGCCTGGTGGTGGACCGGCTGGTCGAGCACTTCGGCAGCCTGCAGCGCCTGCTGGGCGCGACCGTCGAGGACCTGCAGGCCGTCGAGGGCGTCGGCGACGCCCGCGCCCGCGGCGTCCGCGAAGGCCTGTCCCGCCTGGCCGAGGCCTCAATACTGGAGCGCTACGTCTGATCCGATCCGCGGGGCTGGGCCCAGCGTCGTTGGACTCCCAAAGAGGCTAAACGTCTTCCGCGGTGGCCTTCACCGCGTAGTGCAGTGCGGTCCGGACGTCATTCACCTCCAGCACTCGCATCCCGGGCGGGGTGACCCCGGTGGCGGCCGGCCCGCAGCCCGGCGGCACCAGCGCGAACCGGAACCCCAGCCGCGCCGCCTCGGCCAACCGGCGCGGCACGGCCCCCACCCGCCGCACCTCCCCGGTCAGCCCGACCTCGCCCAGCGCCACCAGGTCCGGCGGCATCGGCAGTTCGTGCGCGGCCGACGCGGCGGCCAGGGCCAGGGCCAGGTCGGCCGCCGGCTCGGTGACGCGGAGGCCGCCGACCGTGGCCGCGTACACCTCGCGGTCGTGCAGCTGGATGCCCGCCCGCCGCTGCAGCACGGCCAGCACCATCGCCAGGCGGGCCGAGTCGAGGCCGCTGACGGTGCGGCGGGGTGAGCCCGGCATCTGGGCGCCGATCAGGGTCTGCACCTCGGTGACCAGGGCGCGGCGGCCCTCCATGGCCACGCAGACGCAGGTGCCCGAGACGGCGTCGGCGTAGCGGGTGAGGAAGAGGCCGCTCGGGTCGGGCAGGCTCGTGATGCCGCCCTCGTGCATCTCGAAGCAGCCGACCTCGTCCGCGGCGCCGAAGCGGTTCTTGAGGCCGCGGACCATGCGCAGCGAGGAGTGCTTGTCGCCCTCGAAGTTGAGGACCACGTCGACCAGGTGCTCGAGGACGCGCGGGCCGGCCACGTTGCCGTCCTTCGTCACGTGCCCGACCAGCACCGTGGCCAGGCCGCGCTCCTTGGCGATCGCCACCAGGGCCGCGGTGACGGCGCGGACCTGGGTGACACCGCCCGCGACGCCGTCGACGCCGGGTGCCGACACGGTCTGGACCGAGTCGAGGATGAGCAGGCCCGGCTTCACGGCGTCCAAGTGGCCGAGCACGGCCGACAGGTCCGTCTCCGACGCGAGGTACAACTTCTCGTGCAGGGCCCCGATGCGCTCGGCCCGCAGCCGGACCTGGCTCGTCGACTCCTCGCCGCTGACCACGAGTGACGGGCTCTCGCCCTGCAGCGCCCACTGCTGGGCCACGTCGAGCAGGAGGGTGGACTTGCCGACGCCCGGCTCGCCGGCCAGCAGGACCACGCCGCCGGGGACGATGCCACCGCCCAGGACCCGGTCGAACTCGCCCACGCCGGTCGGGCGGGCCTTGGCCGGGGCGGCGCTGATCTCGGCGATCGGCCGGGCCGGCTCCAGCGGCGCCCGGGAGGGCACGGAGCGCAGGGCGGCCGGTGCGGCGGCCGCGCCTCCCGCGACCTCCAGGATGGCGCCCCACTCACCGCACTCCGGGCACCGGCCGATCCACTTGGGAGGCCGATGCCCGCAGACATCGCATTCGTAGATTGCGCCCCGGGTCTTCGTCACGCCCCGAACCTAGCCGAGGGGTACGACAAAAACGCCGACGTCTACTCCGCGTTCTCGTGCTGCACGACCGAGGACGGCTTCGGCAGCGGCGTCGCGGGCGGCGTCATCGGCAGGTTCGGCAGCTTCATGGTGGTGGTGCTGCCGTCCGCGTAGGTGAAGGTGAACACCACGTTGGTCAGCGCGCCCCCGGGCAGCAGCGGCGCGCCGGACAGCTTGTCGATCGCGAGGTACTTGGTGCCGCCGTTGTCGTGGGTCAGCAGCGCCACGCCCGAGGCCGGGATCTCGACCGCGATGGCCGACGCGCCCGCCGAGGTGGCCGTCGGCGAGGGCGGCGCGACCGAGGGCGACTCGGACGGCGAACCGGACGGCGAGCCCGACGGCTTGCGGGTGCCGGACGGCGTGGCCGAGGCGGACGTGACCGAGGGCGAGGGCGAGGCCGGCGCCGCCGCGGCCGACGGCTGCGCGCCGCCGACGAGGACGATCTGGCCGTTGTCGCTGGTCGCCCCGGTCAGCTTCACGGTCTTCTCGGCGTTGTTGAAGAACCGGACGGTGAGCGGCACCGTCGCGCCGGCCTTGTACTGGTCGGCGTACGTGATGCCGCCGTCCCGCAGCGCGATCTTGCCGTCGGCGCTCTCGGCGTTGATGCCGGGAACCGCGGCCGTCTGGGTGTCGGTCTGGGTGATCTGGCCCGCCGAGCAGGCCGAAAGCAGGCCGACGCCGAGCGCGGCCGTCGCCAGGAGCGCAGCGCCCAGCGCCGTGCGGCGGCGAGCCAGCGGCTTGGCCTGAGTCGAACGCGTCACCTTGGTTCCTCCAAATCAAGGGGCAGCCCGCAGTACAGCCTAGATGCCCTTGATCGGTGGATTACGCCCACCCTGGCAATGGTGACTCAATCCAGATTCAGGCCGCTGATCAGGAGAAACACGACATCGATCAGGGCGACCGCGATGACGGCGAGGAAAGGCGCGCGCGAAGTTGTGTCGCGATTCATGCGGTACCACCCCCAGAAAAGGGCGATCAGCGCCAGTGCCAGGGCGGGCCAGAACAGCACCGCGGGCGGACCCGGCGGGCCGAGGGCGAGGGCGGCCGTGGCGCCCAGCAGCAGTACCGCCGCCGCCACCAACGACCCCCGCCGGCCGAAGCGCTGGGGCAGGCCCCGGATGCCGGTCCGCACGTCGGCGTCCAGGTCCGGCAGGGTGTTGACGAAGTGCGCGCCCGCGCCCAGCAGCGCCCCGGCCGCGAGCAGCCACACCGGCGGGGTCTTGCCCGCGCCGAGCACGACGAACGCGGGCAGGCAGGCGAACGAGACCGCGTACGGCAGCACCGAGACCGCCGTCGCCTTGAGCGGCCAGTCGTAGAGCAGCGCGGACGCGAGCGCCAGCGCCGACACCAGGCCCGCTTGCCACCCGGAGAGGAAGCCGAGCGGCACGCACACGACGGCCGCGGCGGCGCCGAGCGCGGCCACGAGCCGCCGGGAGACCTTGCCGGCCGCCACCGGCTTGTCGGTCCGCCCGGCCGCGGCGTCGCGCTCGGCGTCCAGCGCGTCGTTGACCCAGCCGATCGAGAGCTGACTCGCCAGCACCGTGGCGCCGGCCGCGATCACCCCCGGCACCGGCCGGTCCAGGCCCAGCGACAACAGCACCGCCACCGCCGTGACACCCGCGGCGGGTTCCGGGTGACTCGCCCGCAGCAGCGAGATCGCAACCGACATCCGGCAAGTGTGGCCGCCGGAGGGGTTCCATGTCAGGCTCGTCTCATGCCCTCGCCGAGGCGCGCACGCAACGACCCTGGTCAGTACGACGACCTGGCCGGCGATTGGTGGCGCCCGGGCAGCCCGTTTTCGATGTTGTACTGGCTCGCGCGCGCCCGCGCCCGCCTGATCCCGCCGGCCGGCCGGCCCGGGGCGATCCTGGTCGATCTCGGCTGCGGCGGCGGGCTGCTGGCGCCGCACGTGTCCGGCAAGGGGTACACCCATATCGGTGTCGATCTCGTCGTCTCCGGGCTGGAGCAGGCGGCCGCGCACGGCGTCGCCCCGGTGCTGGCCGACGTGCGGCGGCTGCCCTTCGCCGACGGCAGCGCCGACGTGGTGAGCGCCGGCGAGCTGCTGGAGCACGTGCCCGACCTGGAGCGCACGGTCGCCGAGGCGTGCCGGATCCTGCGCCCGGGCGGCTGGCTGGTGCTCGACACGCTGGCCGACACCGCGCTGGCCCGGCTGGTGGCCGTGCGCCTGGCCGAGGGCATGTTCCCGGCGGTGCGCGGCCTGCACGACCCCGCGCTGTTCGTGAACCCGCGCCGGCTGCGCGACGAGTGCGCGCGCCACGGCGTGCCGATCGACGTGCGCGGCGTGCGCCCGGCCCTGCCCGCTCTGGCCCGCTGGCTGGTCACCCGCCGGTCCGCGGTGCCGATCGTCCCCACGTTCTCGACCGCGATCCTCTACCAGGGGCGCGGCAGAAAGGAAACTCCGTGACAGGTGCCGCCATAGCGGGGATGCACGTGACGTTCCCCGGCCAGATGCGCCAGGACGAGGTGTGGGACGGCTACTTCAGGCGGCACTACGAGGGGCCCCGGCGCGGGCTGGCCAAGCGGATCTTCGCCAACTCCGGCGTCGTGACCCGCCACGGGGCGGTCAATCCGCTGCTGGAGGACGCCTCCTCCTGGTCAACCGCGAAACGCATGAGCCGGTACCTCACCGAGGCGCTCCCCCTCGGCAAGGACGCGGTCGCCGGCGCATTGGACGCGGCCGGACTGCGCCCCGACGAGATCGGGCTGTTCGTGGTGTGTTCCTGCACGGGGTACGCGACGCCGGGCCTGGACATCCTGCTCGCCCGTGACCTGGGCATGGCCGCCGACACGCAGCGCCTCTTCATCGGGCACATGGGCTGCTACGCGGCGCTGCCCGGGCTCGGGGCGGCCGCGGACTACGTCGCCGCGCGGGGGCGGCCGGCGGTGCTGCTGTGCCTGGAGCTGACCAGCCTGCACGTCCAGCCGCCGACGGACGACCCGCAGCAGATCGTGGCGCACGCGCTGTTCTCCGACGCGGCCGCGGCCGTGGTCCTCGTGCCGGGCGGCCCGGGCGCGCTCGTGGCCGACATCGCGGCGGTGACCGACACGGCGACGGCGGACCACATGACGTGGGACGTGACCGATCTGGGCTTCCGGATGGGGCTGTCGCCGCGCGTCCCCGACGTGCTGTCGATCTACGTCGCGGATCTGGTGGACCGGCTGCTCGCCCCGCGCGGGTTGGCGGCGGCGGATGTGGACGCATGGGCGGTACACCCGGGGGGCCCTAGAATTTTGGACGTGGTGCGGGACGAGCTCGCGCTGCCCGAATCCGCCCTCGCCGAGTCGCGCGGCACGCTCGCGATGCACGGCAACTGCTCGTCGCCGACCGTGCTGTTGATCATCGACGCGCTGCGCCGCCGAGCCGCGGGGCCGCCGCGCAACACCGTCGCGCTGGCCTTCGGGCCGGGCCTCACCCTCTACGGGGTGCTGTTAGAGGCTCAGTAGCTCGCCCTTGAACTCCTCGGGGCTGGTCACCGAGCGCACCGCCTTGACCAGCCGGCCCCGGTCGTTGATCAGCACCGCGGCGGTGGTGCGCTCGCCGGCCAGGGTGGGCACGGACGCGCGCAGCGAGCTGTTGGGGTCGGCCAGGGAGCGCACCGTCGCCTGCTCGTTGAGCTGGGTCGGCAGCGTGGGCGCGCGCATGGCCACGACCACGACGCGGGCGCGGCTCTTGGCGGTCACAACGGCGTCGGCGGTACTGCGAATGAGCTCCTCGCACGTGCACCCGTCCACGATCAGCACGACGGCCGGGGCGATCTCGACGATGCCGACCGGCTTGCCGTCCGCGTCGGTGAGGCTCACGCCGGTCAGCGACACCGCGGCGGGCGAGTTCGTCGGCGATCCGACCCGCGGGGAGGTGCGCGGGGCGCGCCCGGGCCACGCGACGGCGAACAGGCTCACCAGGGTCGCGATGACCGCAATCGTCATGATCAGCAGTGGTACGGCCAGTCCCGGCGAATCATCGCTCGTCCGCCGCACCGGCTCGGGCTTGAGGTGCAACCGCCGCCGCCAGCGCCGCCGGATTGTGGCCCGGCGGAATTGCTTACGGATCACGGTGCCTTCGGCATCGAGATCGCCCGGGTCGTCGGGAATGATGATCGTTCCCCACTCAGGCGGGAGATCGGGGAGGCCACCACCCTCTTGTGGTCGCTCACCACCGCCGTTGTCATCCCGCAGAGCGCCCATCGCGTTCTCCTCGCACCTGCCTCAACTTTCCCTCACCATCCGGCCCTGCGCCAGAGGTGACTGCATCGAGATCTGTGCGTATCATCTACGCTCCGCCGCTGGTCACGTCACCCAGAGTGTCGGTTCTGGACTCGCGGCGTGGCGTGGAGGACACTTGCCGTAATCAATCGGATATGTCCGACTGCCAGGCCATTTGTGTGTGCTCCGGGTTGTTGATCCGCTACACAGCAGGTTCCACGATTCCTGTCAAGCGGGAGAAAGGGGACTCACATGTGTTCTGACCTGCGCGAATGCTGCGCTCTGGGGTGGGCCGACAGCGCGTGACCGTGTTACCCTAGACACAGCGAAAGGGGTTTCGAACCTATGGTTTTCAGTGTCGGCGAGACCGTTGTCTACCCCCACCACGGGGCCGCACTCATCGAGGCAATCGAGACTCGCGTCATCAAGGGCGAGGAGAAGAAGTATCTCGTCCTCAGGGTCGCTCAGGGTGACCTGACGGTGCGGGTGCCCGCTGAGAACGCCGAGATCGTCGGCGTGCGCGAGGTGGTCGGCGAAGAAGGCCTGACGAAGGTCTTCGACGTCCTCCGCGCTCCGCACACCGAGGAGCCGACCAACTGGTCGCGGCGTTACAAGGCGAATCTGGAGAAGCTGGCCTCCGGCAATCCGCTCAAGGTCGCTGAGGTCGTTCGTGACCTGTGGCGTCGCGACCGTGAGCGTGGTCTGTCGGCCGGCGAGAAGCGCATGCTCGCCAAGGCGCGGGACATCCTTGTCGGCGAGGTGGCGCTCGCCGAGAAGAGCACCAAGGACGAGGCGGAGACGCTGCTCGACAAGGTGCTGACCGAGGCCTGACGTATCCAGCCTGGCTATCCCTTCGATACCGAGGACCGCGACGTGACGGCGCACGTATCTGTGCGTGGTGACGTCGCGGTCCTCGTGCCTGCGGCCGGTATGGGCATCCGACTCGGACCCGGTGGCCCCAAGGCACTTCGCCTCCTGGCGGGCGAGCCGCTTCTTGTGCACGCCGTACGGCGTCTTGCGCTCGCGCCCAGCGTTGGCTGCATCGTTGTCGCCGCGCCCGCGGACGCTGTGTCCGCGGTCGTGGAACTGCTCGCCCCCGTGGCACCCGTCATCGTGGTGCCCGGTGGGGCGACCCGGCAGGCCTCCGTCGCCGCGGCGCTGGCGGCCGTGCCCACCGACTTCGACATCGTGCTGGTCCACGACGCCGCGCGCGCACTGACCCCACCGGAGCTGGTGGAGGCCGTCGCGGCAGCCGTTCGTGGGGGGCACGCCGCGGTCATACCCGTTCTCCCGGTGGTCGACACCATCAAGCGGGTCTCGGATTCCGGGGACGTGGTGGCCACCGTGGACCGGTCCTCCCTGCGTGCGGTGCAGACGCCGCAGGGGTTCCAACGCTCGATCTTGGAGAAGGCCCACGCGGCCGCTTCCGATGAGCACACCGACGACGCGGGCATGGCGGAAAGGATCGGGGTGACGGTTTTTACCGTGCCCGGCTCCGAGGCCGCGTTGAAAATCACCCGGCCCTTTGATCTGGAAGTCGCGGCGCTCTTTCTTTAGGCCGTGGCCGGCGTGGCCGTTTTCCGCGGCCGCCGGCGCCAGATGAGCAGGCTGCCGACCGAGCCGCCGATGCCGAGTGTCGCGATGATGACGCCGGCGATCGACATGCCGACCGCGTCGCCGCGGGCCGTGGCCGAGCCCAGCGCCGAGTAGGCGAGCGTGGCCGGGAGGGCGCCGACGACGGTACCGGCGAGGAAGGCCCCGATGCGGACGCTGGTGGTGCCGAAGATGTAGTTCGCGATGCCGAACGGCACCAGCGGGATCATCCTCGAGATCACGATGGCCAGGATGCCGCGCTTGGCCACCGCCTGCTCCATCTGCAGCAGCCGGCCGCTGAGGTGGCGGGCCATGAAGTCGCGGCCCAGGAAGCGGCCGACCGTGTGGGCGATGAGCGCGCCGAGGGTGATGCCGAGCATGACGTACAGCACGCCGCCCGCGAAGCCGAACACCAGCCCGCCGACGCCGGCCAGCAGCGTGCGGGGGGCGAGGGCGGTGGTCAGCACGGCCGAGCCGCCGATCGCGATGAACGGGGCGAGCTGGTTGTGGCCGACCGCGTGGGCCAGGGAGCCCTTGGTCGGGTGGGCAATGATGATCGCCACGGACAGGGACACCACAATGACGGCGAGCAGACCGAAGCGCATCGCGGCTCCGGTGCGCCACCACGGCTTGTGGCTCGTCGGGGTCGTCAGATCGCTGCGCACCCATCCCAGCCTAGGCCTCAATCGCCAGCCTGCCGACCCGAGCGACCGTTCGGCAACCGAAGGTTCACGGCCCGGCACCGAACGTCGTAGCCTTCCGAAGTGATGCTGATCGGGAACGGTACGGACGTCCATGCCTTTGAATCCGGCCGCGCGTGCTGGGTCGCCGGGCTCAAGTGGGAGGGCGTCGACGGCCTGGCCGGGCACTCCGACGGCGACGTCGCCGCGCACGCGATGTGCGACGCGCTGCTCTCGGCGGCCGGGCTGGGTGATCTGGGGGCGAATTTCGGCTCCTCGCGGCCCGAGTGGGCCGGTGCTTCGGGGGTCAAGCTGCTGCGGGAGAGCGCGCGCCTGGTCCGTGACGCCGGCTTCGAGATCGGCAACGTGTCCGTGCAGGTGATCGGCAACGTGCCGAAGATCGGCAAGCGGCGCTCGGAGGCGGAGCGGGTGCTGCATGATGCGATCGGGGCCATCGTGCGGCTGTCCGGGACCACCACCGACGGCTTGGGCTTCACCGGCCGCGGCGAGGGACTGGCCGCCACGGCCGTTGCTCTTATCTATCCAATTTCGCACTAGCCGTTGCGGTTCCACGTCCAGGCGTAGCCGGTGTCCTCGATCCCCAGCGCGGGCTCGCACAGGTCGAGCGGGCGGAAGGTGTCGACCATGACCGCGAGCTCGTCGAAGGCCTCGACGCCGATCGCGCGCTCGACCGCCCCCGGTTGCGGGCCGTGGGTGAAGCCGCTCGGGTGCAGTGAGATGGAGCCCTGCTCGATGCCGGAGCCGCGGCGGGCCTCGTAGTTGCCGCCCGTGTAGAACAGCACCTCGTCGGAGTCGACGTTGTGGTGGTTGTACGGCACCGGAATGGACAGCGGGTGGTAGTCGACCTTGCGGGGTACGAACGAGCAGATCACGAAGTTCGGCCCCTCGAACGTCTGGTGCACGGGCGGCGGCTGGTGCACCCGCCCGGTGATCGGCTCGAAGTCGTGGATCGAGAACGCCCACGGGTACAGGCAGCCGTCCCACCCGACCACGTCGAACGGGTGGTTCGCGTAGATGTGCTCGGTCCAACCGCGCCTGTGCTGCACCAACACGGAAATGTCGTACCCCTCGGCGATGATGGGTTCCGCTGGGCCACGGAGGTCACGCTCGCAGTAGGGGGAGTGCTCCAGGAACTGCCCACGCACCGAGAGATAGCGCCGCGGGGGTCCGATGTGTCCGGTCGCTTCGATAGTCAGCAGCTTCACCGAACCGTTCTTGGGTACGAGGCGATGAATCACCGACGTCGGGATGATCGCGTAGTCGCCCTCGGTCAGCTCCAGGACGCCGAAGGTGGTTTCCAGGGTGACCTCGCCGGCCGAGACGTAGAGGCACTCGTCGCCGACGGCGTTGCGGTACAGGGGCGAGGGCTCGGTCGCCTCCACGTAGGAGATCCGGACGTCGTCGTTGGCCAGCAGGTGCTGGCGCCCGAGGACGGCGTCGACCTTGTCCCCGCCGAGCTTGCCGGTCTGCAGGTGGCGCGGCTTGAGCGGCAGGTTCGGCACCCGCGACCAGGCCGGCGGCTCGAACGGCACGGCCGCGGTGATCGCCGTGGGCCGATGCCGGTGATACAGCAGCGACGAGTCGCTCGAAAATCCCTCCTGGCCCATCAGCTCTTCCGCGAACAGGGAGCCGTCGGGCTGGCGAAACTGGGTGTGGCGCTTCGGCGGCACCTCGCCGACGCGGCGGTAGTACGGCATCACGGTCCTCCGGTAACGGATGTCCGGATAACGGACATAGTTGTCCGCCCAGTAAAGCGTCCATTAGATTCGGAAGCCGTGTCAAACGCAGTGCCACCCCTGCTGACCGCACTGGTCGACGACGCCGCCGTGTTCCCGCCCGGCAGCGCGCCGCTCGCCGAGGCCGTGCCGGCCCACGCGAACCACCGCCGGAGCTGGTATGCCCAGCTCATCGGCCCTCTCCTGCTCCCGCTGGCCGACCGCGGGGGCGCTACCTCCGACACCGAGGTCGGGCTGATCGGCGAGCCCGGCGCGCTGGAAACCACCCTGGGTGATCTCCCGCCGGGCACCCGCCAGCTGGAGAGCCCGGTCGCCAAGCGGGGCGAGGACCCGCGCCCGGGCATCGAACGGCTGGCCGCGCTGATGCGCAAGAGCGAAGAGCCGTGGCAGTGGTACCTCGAGGTGCCCCTCGCCTGGGGCCTGATGTCCGGCCTCGACGCGATCGCCGCCCTGCGCGCCGAGGGCCTGCCCGTGGCGGCGAAGTTCCGCACCGGCGGGCTGGCCGCGGAGCTCTTCCCGAGCCCGGCCGACCTGGCCTCGGTCATCTGCGCCTGCCGGGATCGCGACCTGCCGTTCAAGCTGACCGCGGGGCTGCACCACGCGGTCCGGCACACCGACGCCGAGACGGGGCTCGTGCACCACGGGTTCCTGAACATCCTGGCGGCGGTGCTGGGGGCGGCCGACGGGCTGTCGCCGGCCGACCTGACCGTGATCCTGTCCACGACGGAGCCGATGCCGCTGGCCGCGCAGGTCCAGCCGCACCTGGAGCGGGAGCGGCCGCTGTGGGTGGGGTTCGGGAGCTGCAGCGTCCAGGACCCGGTCGACGACCTGGTCGCCCTGGGGCTGCTGGACCGCCCGCGCCCGGAGCCGGCCCGATGAGGCCACCCGGGCGTGAGGCTGTGCGCACAGCGGTCCGGACCGTGCGGTGGCTGGCACTTCCCCAGGTGCCGGCGACGCCGCAGTCGAAAGCCGAGGGTGAGCGGGTGCCGGTTGGAGGGGTGCGATGAGCGGGGCGGCGTGGCTGGAGCTGGCGGACGGTGATCCGTTCGGGGTGGAGAACCTGCCGTACTGCTCGTTCGGGCAGGACCGGTTCCGGTGGACCGGCGTGCGCATCGGCGACCGGGTGCTCAACCTGGCGGCGGCCGAGGGGCGCGGCCTGATCGACGCCGGCGGGGCCTTCCTCGGGCAGGGCAACCTGAACAGGTTCATGGCGGCCGGGCGGCCGGTCTGGGCCCGGGTGCGGGAGCGGCTGAGCGAGCTGCTCAGCGCCGGGCGCTATCAGGAGGCCGTCGAGCCGCTGCTGCTCGGGGTCGCCGACGTGCGGCTGGAGCTGCCGTTCGAGGTGGCCGACTACGTCGACTTCTACTCGTCCCTCGAACACGCGACCAACCTCGGGCAGCTCTTCCGGCCCGGTGCCGAGCCGCTGCTGCCGAACTGGCGGCACCTGCCGGTCGGCTATCACGGGCGGGCCGGCACCGTGGTGGTCTCCGGCACCGAGATCCCGCGGCCGTACGGGCAGCGCAAGTCCCCCGACGACGATGCCCCTACGTACGGGGAGTCCCGGCGGCTGGACATCGAGGCCGAGGTCGGGTTCGTGGTCGGGGTGCCGTCCGACGGGCCGATCCCGATCGACGACTTCCGGGCCCACGTGTTCGGCGCGGTGCTGGTGAACGACTGGTCGGCGCGGGATCTGCAGGCGTGGGAATACCAGCCGCTCGGGCCGTTCCTGGGCAAGTCCTTCCGCACCTCGATCTCGCCCTGGGTCGTGCCGCTCGACGCGCTGGACGCGGCCCGGGTCGCGGGGCCGCCGCAGGAGCCGGCCGTCCTGCCCTATCTGCGGGCGGGGGAGCACTACGGGTACGACATCGGCATCGAGGTCTTCTGGAACGACACGCTGGTCTCGCGGCCTCCGTTCAGCGGCATGTACTGGACGCCGGCCCAGCAGCTGGCGCACCTGACGGTCAACGGCGCCTGGGCCCGGACCGGCGACCTGTACGCCTCGGGGACGGTCAGTGGCCCCGACCCCGAGCAGACCGGCTCGTTCATCGAGCGCACCTGGAACGGGGCCCGCCCCATCCAGCTGGCCGACGGCACCCCGCGCTCCTTCCTGCTGGACGGCGACACGGTGTCGATCACCGCCACGGCACCCGGGCCGGGTGGCGCGCGCATCGGCTTCGGGGAGGTGACCGGCACGATCGCCAAGAACACGTTCGAGTGAACGTGCGTTGAAGCCGGGCCTGCGGTCTATGTCACGGGCCGGTGGGAACGCGGTGTGAGTCTTCTGCGGATCGACGGTCGCCGTGCGCGCTCGGTGGTGTGAGACAGGTATGGTGCCCCGCGGAGGTGGTTATGGGGACGAGTGCGGACGGACTGCGTCGGCTGGTATCGCCGCGTAGCTGGTCGCGGCCGGTTCGGTTCGTGCTGACCGGGCTGCTCGTCCTCGTGGTGCTCTTCGCGATGGGGATCACCGCGTACCGCACCCTGAAGCCGGCCGAGACCGTGAGCCGGGCCGACAAGCCCGTCCCGTCGGCCGAGCCGATCAAGGCCATCCAGTACTCCGAACTGCAGTCGGCGCCGCTGATCGTCGAGGGGCGGCTGCGGGTGTACACCGAGCAGCGCCGCGTGTTCGCCGACACTCCGGTGACGGCGCAGCGGATGAACACGCCGCACTGGTCGTACCGGCGGTGGCCGGCCGAGGTCGTCTCCATCGTCGAGGTCGAGAAGCCCGCCAGCGGCGTGGGCATGTCCGTCGTGATCACCAAGTGGTCCGACGGCGAGATCGTCGCCCTGGACGCCGAGAAGGGCGACATCGTCTGGCAGGCGAAGATCGACCCGGCCGACGGCGAGTCGTTCAAGGGCCGCCGCACCGGCGCGAAGACCATGTGGCAGCCCGACGACCTGTTCGTCAGCGCGTCGAACGTGGACAAGCAGCCGGTGGTGATCGCGACCGGCAAGGACGTCGTCGAGGGCATCGACCCGGTCAACGGCACGATCAAGTGGACCCGGTCGTTCACCGCCGACCCGGGCTGCCGCACGACGGACTGGACCGGCCCGGACATCTACTTCGTCAAGAACACCTGCGCCAAGCCGGCGACGCTGGAGCTGTACGACGCGGCCAGCGGCACGCTGCTGTCCACCTGGCGGCCGCCGGGGGCGTCGCTCGGTACCGAAAACGTCTCGAACTGGTTCATCGAGCCGTCCTCGTGCGCGCTCGGCCGCTCGGGCTGCACCATGTTCAAGGCCGCCCCCACGGGCGAGGGCGTCGTGACCTACACCGACGCCGCCGCCGGCCTGGGCACGATCACCGCCTCGTACTGGTCGCTCGCCGCCGACCGCACCGTGAAGCCCGAACCGGTCGCGGACAAGGACACCGTCATCGCCGTCGGCGACGTGATCGCCCAGCAGATGACCGGCGGCTACATCTGGGCCTTCTCCCGCACCACGGGCCAGCGCCTCTGGATGTCCGAGGTCAACGGCCGCCTGATCGGCGGCGACCAGCGCAACTTCTACGTGATCAACAACGAGTACCAGCTGCTGGTCTTGAATTTGGAGACGGGCGCGGTGACATCGAGCACCGAGCTGCGCATCCGGCCCGCGGACCGGTTCGTCTTCAGCCTGTACTACCTGCACGCGGGCTACTTGGTGATCGAGCGGCTGCAGACCACCAAGGAGTCCGAGATCGACGACAGGTACTACTTCAGCCAGGACACGGTCGTCCTGGTCGGGATCGGCTAAATCGCGCCCAGGAAGGCGTCGTTCTCCTCCGGGGTGCCGATGGTGACGCGGACGCCGTCGCCCTGGAAGGCGCGGACGATCACGCCGGCGCGCTCGCAGGCCGCCGCGAACTCGGCGGACTGGTCGCCCAGCGGGAGCCAGAAGAAGTTGGCCTGGGTGTCGGGGACGTCCGGGTACACCTTGCGGACCGCCTCCACGACGCGGGCGCGCTCCGAGACGACGAGGTCGACGCGGCGCTGCATCTCCGGCTCGGCCTCCAGGGCCGCGAGCGCCGCCGCCTGGGCCGGGGCCGAGGTCGAGAACGGCGTGACGACCTTGCGGACGGCCGCCACCACCTCGGGCGCGCCGATCAGGTAGCCGACGCGCAGGCCGGCCAGGCCCCAGGCCTTCGACAGCGTGCGCAGGACGACGACGTTCGGGCGGTC
The DNA here is from genome assembly GCF_050942475.1 of Dactylosporangium sp. CS-033363. Classification (NCBI taxonomy): domain Bacteria; kingdom Bacillati; phylum Actinomycetota; class Actinomycetes; order Micromonosporales; family Micromonosporaceae; genus Dactylosporangium; species Dactylosporangium sp. CS-033363. The sequence continues at coordinate 310,649 of NZ_CP192032.1, forward strand.
GCCGTAGGCCTCCAGGCCGTCCGGCACCTCCGGGTCGGTCACGAACTCGCGGTAGGCCTCGTCGAGGGCCACGATCACGTTCGACGGCACGCGGTCGATGAACGCATCGAGGTCGGCGCGGCGGATGGCGGTACCGGTGGGATTGTTGGGGTTGCAGACGATGACGATGCGCGTGCGATCGGTGATGGCGGCGGCCATCGCGTCCAGGTCGTGGGCGTGGTTGGGCAGGTTGGGCACGCGCACGCTGGTCGCGGCGGTGGTGGCGCCGATGATCGGGTAGGCCTCGAAGGAGCGCCACGCGTAGACGGCCTCGTCGCCGGGCATACAGGCGACGCGGAAGAGGTGCTCGAACAGCGCGACGGAGCCGCAGCCGGTCGCGATGCGGTCCGCGTCGACGCCCAGCTTGTCGGCGAGGCGGGCGCGCAGCTGGGTGACGCCCATGTCGGGGTAGCGGTGCACGCCCGCGACGGCCTCGGTCACCGCCTCCACGACGCCGGGCAGCGGGCCGTAGGGCACCTCGTTGCTGGCCAGCTTGATGGCGCCGGGCACGGAGCGGCCGGGCACGTAGGCGGGCAGGGCGTCGAGGTCCGGGCGGGTGAGGCTCATGACTGATCTCCGGGGTCGTTCGCGGATTCGGGGGGCGTGTAGTTGGGGTCGCGCTCGGCCATGACCACGACGGTCCCGGCGGCGCGGTCGTGGATGGCGCGGTGCAGCGGCCAGTCGACGACCGGCGACAGCGCGTCGATGAACTGCAGCAGGAAGCCGATCCCGCACGTCCACAGCAGGACCCACAGGCCCAGCGGGTTCCAGCGGCGGATCGAGCGGCCGAAGCCCAGCGGCTTGTCGGCGTCCAGCCCGACGACCTTGATCTTCAGGAGCCGCTTGCCGAGGGTCTGGCCGCTGCCGGCGTTGGACGGGACCTCGTAGGCGAACCAGATCGCGGCGATCAAAATCAAGATCACGATTTGCAGGTACTGCGCGCGATCCGACGTCGTGAGGTCGCCGATCGACTCGCCGTTGGTCTGGCGCCGGTAGATCTCGGCCATGACCGGCCCGACCTCACGCACGTACTGATAAATCAGGTAACCGGTGGCGACGGCGATGATGACGCCGACCGCGAGGATGTCCACGAGCCGTGCCAGGAAGCGCTTGCCCAGGGGCGCGAGCGCGTAGCCGTGCGGGCGGATGACCTGGGCCGGCAGGGGGAACCCGGCCTGCGGCGGCAGCAGCACCTGGACCGCGCCGGCCGGAAGCTGGCCCTGCGGCATGAGGCCCGGCGGCAGCGGCGTGCCGGGCGGGAGCACGATCGCCCCGGGCGGCAGCTGGCCCGGCGGGAAGCCACCGGGCGGGATCGGGGTGCCGGGCGGCAGGACCACCGCACCCTGCGGGAGCGGCTGGCCGGGGGCCGTGACAACCGGCGCGGACGGCGCCGCGGGCGTGACCGGTTTCTCTTCGATCACCGGCGGGCGGTCCGGGGCCGGCTCCGAGGCGGGCACGGGCTCGCCGATCCAGCCTTCGCCGTCCCAGTACCGCTGGACGTCCTGGTCAACAGGGTCCTTGTACCACCCAGGCGCTGTCACGCCGCCTCCGCCTCCGTGTCGCTCATCCGGCCTTCACCACGATTGTCCCCGCTGCCTTGTCGTGCAGGCACTGCTGGTACGGCTTGTCCCACAGCTGCCACAGCCCGTCGATCCAGGACCAGAACGGTACGACGACGCCGACCAGGCTCTGGGTCGCCCAGCGCTTGGCCAGCACACCCCGGTCGATCGGGGCGCCGGGGCTGTCGAGCCGGAGGATCTGCAGCTTCATCGCCCGCTTGCCCCACGTGACGCCGGTCTTGCCGAACATCTCGACGTGGTACACGTAGGCCGCGACAAAGATCAACAATACGAGCAGCAGTTCGAGCAGCAGCGGCACGCCAAGCACCAGGGCCGGCGCGGGCCCGTCGCCGTTCGAGGCCGAGGCGGTGGTGGCCGCGCCCGCGATGATGGCGAAGATCGCAATGAAGACCGGGATGGCCAGGACCATGCCGACCCCGAAGAGCACCGCGGAGTCGATCAGCAGCGCGAGGAGCCGATCGCCGAAGTTGGCCAGCGGCATGCCGTTCGGGGCCCGGGGAACCGGCGGCGGTACCGCATAGGCGCCCTGTGGATAACCGCCCGGCTGTGGATAACCGGGCTGTGGATAGCCCGCCGGAGCGCCGCTGACCTGTGGATAACCGCTTTGAGGGTACCCACTCTGTGGATAACCCTGTTGATAACCCTGCGGAGAACCGGATGGCGGCCCGTACTGCGGCGCGCCACCCGGCTGCGGCTGGCCCGGATATGTCACCCGGACAGTGTTACAGGTTCCCGCGAAGTTCCTGCTCTCGCTCGATCGCCTCGAACAGCGCCTTGAAGTTGCCCTTGCCGAAGCCGAGCGAGCCGTGCCGCTCGATCAACTCGAAGAACACCGTGGGGCGGTCCTGGACCGGCTTGGTGAAGATCTGCAGGAGGTACCCGTCCTCGTCGCGGTCGACCAGGATGCCGCGCGCCTTGAGCTCCTCGATCGGCGCGCGCACCTGCCCGATGCGGGCGCGCAGTTCGGGGTCGTCGTAGTACGAGTCGGGGGTCACGAGGAACTCGACGCCCGCGGCCGTCATCTCGTCGACGGTACGGATGATGTCGTTCGTCGCCAGCGCGATGTGCTGCGCCCCGGGCCCGCCGTAGAACTCGAGGTACTCGTCGATCTGCGACTTCTTGCGCGACACGGCCGGCTCGTTGAGCGGGAACTTCACCTTGCGCGTGCCGCTGGCCACGACCTTGCTCATGAGCGCGGAGTACTCGGTCGCGATGTCGTCGCCGACGAACTCGGCCATGTTCGTGAAGCCCATGACGCGCCGGTAGAACTCGACCCACTCGTCCATCCGGCCGAGCTCCACGTTGCCCACGACGTGGTCGACGGCCTGGAAGTACCGCTTGGCCGGCGGCGCCACGATCGGCTTGCGCGCCACGAACCCGGGCAGGAACGGCCCCGAGTAGCGCGAACGGTCGATGAGCGTGTGGCGGGTCTCGCCGTACGTCGCGATGGCGGCCCGGCGCACCACGCCGTGCTCGTCCTGCTCGTCGTGCGGCTCCTCGACCACCTGCGCGCCCTGCCGCACCGCGAACGCGAACGCGGTGTCGACGTCGGGCACCTCCAGCGCGATGTCGCTGATGCCGTCGCCGTGCCGCTCGTAGTGCTTGGTCGCCTCCGCCTCGCGGTGCACCCCACCGGCGAACACGAAGATCGCCGAGCCGGACTTGAGCACGTACTCGGCGTGGTCGCGGTACCCCTGCTCCGGCCCGCGGTACGCCAGCAGCGTCATGCCGAACGCGGTCGAGTAGAAATGCGCCGACTGCTTGGCATTGCCGACGTAGAACCGGACGTGGTCGAGGCCGGTCAGCGGAAACGGGTCATGGGTCACGTCGTGCTCGACGGCCCCGATGAGCTCGTTCAGGTCTTCGATGGCGCGGGTCATACTGCGTAGCGTCGCCCGCTTTGCCCGGCCTGGGCAAGGAACGCTATTCTGCGTGGTCAAGTTGCACAATCAGCCGACTGTTTCTCGGGTACGGGTGAGCAGATTGCCCAGTGAAATCGACGTTCTCGATGCACGTCTGATCAGCCTGCTGTACGCCGAACCGCGCATCGGCGTCCTGGAGTGCTCCCGCCGCCTCGGGGTGGCGCGCGGGACCATCCAGGCACGGCTGGACCGCCTTGCGGCGCGGGGGGTGATCCGGGGGCACGGGCCGGACATCGACCCGGCGGCGCTTGGCTACACCGTGACCGCGTTCGTGACGCTGGAGATTCGGCAGCGGTTCGGGCACGACCCCGTTTCGACGCATCTGCGGGACATTCCTGAGGTGCTCGAGGTGCACACGATCACCGGTTCTGGGGATCTGCTGTGTCGCATTGTGGCGCGGTCGAACGCCGATCTGCAGCGGGTGATCGATCGGGTGATGAGCTTCGAGGGGATCGTGCGCTCGTCGACGATCATCGCGCTGGCCTCGCAGATCCCGTACCGGGTGCTGCCCCTCGTGGCCGCGGCCGCCGGCGACTCCTGAGACTTCCCTAGACTGCTCGGCGGGCAGAGCCGTAGCGCAGAGGTAGTCGCGGTTGCCTTGCCAAGGCAAAGGACGCCGGTTCGACTCCGGCCGGCTCTGCCCCTATGGATTGACCCTTGTCCGAGGTGTCACGGCTTGCCGCGCCGGACCCTCAGTCGTCAGCGAAGGGGTCGCGGCCGATCGCCGTCTTGATCGCTTCCCGAAGCGAGAGCATGCTGTCGGGCTTGGCGTTGGCCACACGGCTGTCGATTTCGCGTGCAATCGCTCGCAGTTCGTCCGCTGAGATGACGACCGAGGTCGCCTGGCCGTCGGGTGCCGAGAGCACGAGGCCGGCCAGTCCGCCCTCCATGCTGACGGTCACCATGCTCGTACTCAGCGCCTGCTTGGCCGTCTCGACCTTCATCACCAACCGCAGCGGGTCACCCTTGATCGGATGGAAGCCGCCGCGGTGGTACCACTCGGCGACTCGACTGTTGATCGCGTCGACCACGATCAGCCGGCCGCCGGCAGTGCGTGCGGCCTTGACGATGACCTCGACAGCGTCGAGCAGAAGGTCGTCACTGAGGTGTTGTCCCTGAATGGATCGGTCCAAGGCGAAGCGGGTCAGGATGTAAGCGGGAACAACGCTGAAGCCGCCCGCCCGGGAACCCGTCAGATCCGTGCGCTCCACCTGGGTCGGGGCAATCGAGTAGTACGCGATCACGTCATCGCTGTCCTCGTGTGTCCACACGTAGGTTCGCGACGTGCCGGCGAGCTGAGCGCGGCGGGCATGATCGGTAAGCCACAGGTTCAGCGACGGCTCGCCGCAGTCGAACGTGGCGAGCTGATGGTGATCCTTGAGACGGCTGGAGACAAACATGATCACGTCCGCCGGAACCGTCTGGGTCTGTTCGCGATCTCGGTGAGCGCGGACGCCTCATCCGGCTCGTCAAGTGACGAGATGAGCAGGTCGAACTGCTCGGCCGGCATGATGGTCCGGTGTGCTCTGGCTAGGACCTTCTCCGCCTCCGCCCGTGCCGACCGCACAACAAAGGCCGACACGGGCTCACCGAGCAGCTCGGCGGCTTCGGTGATACGGGACTTGCTGGTCTCGTCCGCCCGTACCTCAATGCGTTCCGTCTTGGGACTCATCTAGAACTCCGACCGTCTTACCGCGTTCACAGCATCAACTGTACGGCGATTGTACGGCGGAGCCTAGGGCCCCTACCGGCTGCCGATCTGCAGGGTCAACGTGGGTTTCGTGACCTCGGCGAAGAAGTCGTTGCCCTTGTCGTCCACCACGATGAAGGCCGGGAAGTCGACCACGTCGATCTTCCAGACCGCCTCCATGCCCAGTTCCGGGTACTCGATCACCTCGACGTGCTTGATGCAGTCCTGGGCCAGCCGGGCCGCCGGGCCGCCGATCGAGCCGAGGTAGAAGCCGCCGTATGTGTGGCAGGCGTTCGTGACCTGCTTCGAGCGGTTGCCCTTGGCCAGCATGACCATCGAGCCGCCCGCGGCCTGGAACTTCTCGACGTACGCGTCCATGCGGCCGGCGGTCGTGGGGCCGAACGAGCCCGACGCGTACCCCTCGGGCGTCTTGGCCGGGCCGGCGTAGTAGACCGCGTGGTCGCGCAGGTAAGCAGGCATCGGCTCGCCCGCGTCCAGGCGTTCGGCGATTTTGGCGTGGGCGATGTCGCGGGCCACGACCAGCGGGCCGGTGAGGGACAGGCGGGTCTTCACCGGCAGCTGCGACAGCTGCGCACGGATCTCGGCCATCGGGCGGTTCAGGTCCACCGAGACCACGTCGTCGTCGAGGTGCTCGTCCGTCACGTCCGGCAGGAAGCGGGCCGGGTCGCGTTCGAGCTGCTCCAGCCAGACGCCCTGCTCGTTGATCTTTCCAACCGCCTGGCGGTCGGCGGAGCAGGACACCGCGATCGCCACCGGGCAGGAGGCGCCGTGCCTCGGGAGGCGGACGACGCGGACGTCGTGGCAGAAGTACCGGCCGCCGAACTGGGCGCCGATGCCGAACTCGCGGGTGAGCTGGAGGACCTCCGCCTCGAGCGCCACGTCGCGGAAGCCGTGGCCGACGGCGGAACCCTCCAGCGGCAGGCTGTCCAGGTACTTGGCGGAGGCAAGTTTGGCGGTCTTCAGCGCGTGCTCGCCCGAGGTGCCGCCGATGACGATGGCCAGGTGGTACGGGGGGCATGCCGCAGTACCGATGAGGCGGAGCTTCTCCTCGAGGAACTGCATCATCCGGGTCGGATTGAGCAGGGCCTTGGTTTCCTGGTACAGGTAGCTCTTGTTCGCCGAGCCGCCGCCCTTGGCCATGAACAGGAACTTGTACGCGTCGTCGCCCTCGGCGTACAGCTCGATCTGGGCCGGCAGGTTGGAGCCCGTGTTCTTCTCGTCCCACATGGTCAGCGGGGCCAGCTGCGAGTACCGCAGGTTCAGCCGCGTGTAGGCGTCGAACACGCCGCGGGCGATGGCCTCCTCGTCCTGGCCGTCGGTGAGGACGAAGCGGCCGCGTTTGCCCATGACGATGGCGGTACCGGTGTCCTGGCACATCGGCAGGATCCCGCCCGCCGCGATGTTGGCGTTGCGCAGCAGGTCGAGCGCGACGAAGCGGTCGTTCGGGGAGGCCAGCGGGTCGTCGATGATCGAGCGCAGCTGGGTGAGGTGCGCGGGGCGCAGGAAGTGCGCGATGTCGTGCATGGCCTCGTCCGTGAGGCGGGTCAGCGCCTCCGGCTCGATCGTCAGGAACCGCCCGTCGCGGCCGATCCCGTCGCTGGTGACCAGGCGGTATTCGGTGGTGTCGGGTCCGAGCGGCAGCAGCGGCGAGAACGCGAATTCGGGGCATGCCTCGACTGTATTACCTGCCTGTATTACTCGACTCCGGCGACCCTGAGCAGGGCGGCCGTCAGAGCCGCGGCCACCACCACGACGACGAACGGGGCCTTGCGCCAGGCCAGTACGGCGCCCACCAGAACCCCCGCAGGCCGGGCAATGCCGACAAACGACGTCCCGTCCAGCAGGGCGGCGGTGGCGATCAGCGCGGCGAGCAGCGCGACGGCGGCGAGTGACAAATACCGCTTCACGTTTTCCGACACCGAGATCCGCTCGCGCAGGACCGGGCCGGCGAATCGGAAGGCGTAGGTGCCCGCCGCGAGAATCAGAATCGCGATCCAGCTCATTTCGACCTCGCCAGGAACAGTGCGAACAGGGCGGCCAGGACCGGTAGGCCCGCGGGGAGCACCGGCGTGGCGATGAGGGCGAGCGCGGCGCCGCCGGCTGCCACCCGTACCGATGCCGCGTCTTTCAAAGAAGGCAGGGTCAGGGCGAACAGCGCGGCCGGAAATGCCGCGTCGATCCCGAACGTGTTGGGGTCGCCGAGGGCCGAACCGGCGATCGCACCGATGGCGGCGCAGACGTTCCAGGTCAGATAGAGGCTGACGCCCGTCAGCCAATAGGCGCGCCGGCGGCGGGCGGGATCGTTCTGCGCCAATGCGAAAGCGACGGATTCATCCGTCATCAGGTGGCTGCCCAGGAAGCGCCGGCGGCCGAGCACCTCGTTGCCGATCGCCAGGCCGAACGGGAGGTGGCGCGCGTTGAGCAGCAGCCCGGCCAGCACGATCGCGGCCGCGGTGGCCCCGGCGCCGGCCAGCCCGACGGCCAGGAACTGCGCGCCGCCCGCGTACACCAGCGCGTTCATGGCCACGATCTGCGACAGCGGCACCCCGCCGGCCGACGCGATCGCGCCGAACGACAGCCCGACGATCGCGGCCGCCATGCACAGCGCGGCCACGTCCCGGGCGATCGGATCTGTTCGGAGAATCGAACGCATAGTTCGGTATGCTGGACCCACGCGCCACTGTTCGTCAAGACGAATACATCGTTCGCTGTACCGAACGGAAGCCCATGGACCCCACCAAACCGCCCATCGACCTCATCGCCGCCGCCCTCCGCCGCGAGCGTGAGCGGGAAAAACTGTCCCTGAGTGAGGTGGCCAAGCGCGCCGGCATCGCCAAGTCCACCTTGAGCCAGCTCGAATCGGGTGCCGGCAACCCGAACATCGAGACGCTCTGGGCCCTCGCGGTCGCGCTCAACGTGCCGTTCAGCCGCCTGGTCGAGCCGCCGCCGACCGCCCCGCGCGTGATCCGGGCCGGCGAGGGTCCCACGGTGAAGTCAGAACAGGCGGATTTCGTGGGTACCCTGCTCGCGACCTGCCCGCCCGGAGTCCGACGCGACATCTACCTGATGCGGGTCGAGCCGATCGGCGCGCGCAAGGCCGACGCTCACCTGCCCGGGACGATCGAGCACGTCGTGATGATCAGCGGGCGGCTGCGGGTCGGGCCGGAGGACTCGCCGGTCGACCTCGACGTCCACGACTACGCCTCGTTCGCGGGGGACGTCGCGCACGGCTATGAGGCGCTGACCCCGCACACCTCGTTCGCGCTGGTCATGGAGCACCGCTGACCACGGGTTGTTGATTGGCCGTTGTACCGGCAATGCCCCGTTTTCTAGCCTCGCTCGCATGACGCTCATCGCCCACGTCAGCGACACCCACATAGACGGCAGTCGGCGCAGTATCGACCGGACTACAGCTGTAGTGGACTATCTGCTCGGCCTGCAGCGGCCGGTCGACGCGGTGCTGCTCACCGGTGACCTGGCGGATCACGGGCGGGCCGAGGAATACGAGCAACTCCAGGTGTTGTTTGGCCGGCTCGACGTACCAAAGCTGTATTTGCCCGGAAATCACGACGAGCGTGCGGCGTTTGTCGCGGCCGGTCTGGGCCCGCTCAACCGGGTCGAACGGGTCGGGGACGCGGTGTTCGCGCTGGTCGACTCGACGATCCCGGGCAAGGACGAGGGCTTCATCGAGGACGCGACCCTGGACTGGCTCGACGCCGCGCTGGCGGGCGAGACGCCGGCGTTCGTGTGCTTCCACCACCCGCCGGTCACGCTTGAGCACACCTTCGCCGACCCGATGCGGCAGTTCGGCGAGGAGCGGCTCGAGGCGGTGATTCGCCGCCATCCGAACGTCGTGGCGGTGCTGTGCGGGCATTTCCACACGCCGACGGTGACCACCTTCGCGGGCGTGCCACTGGTCATCGCGCCCGGCATCAAATCGACGCTCATCATGCCGTGGGAACGCGAGACGGTCGAGATGGACATGGCTGACCGTCCGGCCCTCGTGATGCACCACTACACCCGTAGTCGGCTCACGAGCCACTATCGGATTCTCTAGGTGTACGTTTTCCGCCTTCTTCACGCGTACGCGAGGTAGCCGATTGTCCGGCCGCGGCCGACCATGAGTCCGTGGTCGCCGATGCCCAGCACATCCGAGGTCGTCTTGGCCTCCAGCAGCACGCGGCCGCTGTCCGGGGCATAGGCCGTGAGCTTTCCGCCGGCGGTGTCGCGGACCAGCACGGCGTACCGTGAAACCGCGACATCGGCCTTGGCGGGCACCTCCTGCTGCCAGAGCCGCCCGCCCTTCTCGAAGCCGACGACCGAGAGCGTCTTGCCGCCGTTGGAGCGGACCAGGCCGTACTGGCTGTCGGCCGTGACGATCTCGTCGCCCTCGGCCCCGGCCCACATCTCGCGCCCGTCGCGCGGCGACAGGAACACCTCGCGGTTGTCGCCGCGGGTCGCGATCAGCACGGTGTCCGCGCCGGCCGGGTCGCGCCGCTGCTCACAACCGGCGCCGGACGCGGTGTGCAGGTCGTACCCGTCCTTCTTCCACAGCGTCTTGCCGTTGCTCGGATCGCGCGCCTCGAGGCTGTACCGGCAGTTGCCGTCCTTCGGCGACGCCGTCGACACGAGCTCGCGCCCGCCCGCGACCACGACCCGCGAGGTGTTGGACGCGCCGTCCTCGCGCAGCACCTTGCCCCGCCCGGTGTCGACGATCTTCACCTTCTGCTCGATCGGAAAGCCGAGCATCGCCGGGATGGGCCGGGGCATGGCGTTGATGGCATCGCGGTACGCGTCGGCCTTGACCTCGGTGCCGAGCAGATCGCTGTTGATGCCGTTCAGCACGCGCCCGATCCCCGGCAGCGTCAGCTTCCAGATCGGCGCACCGTCCTTGGGCGACCGCGCCGTGAGGGTGCAGTCGCTGAGCCCGCCGCACGCGATCGTCAGCACGTGCTCGCGGTACGTCCACGCCCCGACCGCGTCGTGATCGCTCCACCGCGGCTGGCCGCTCACGGGGTCGAGCGCCTCCAGCCCGGTGCCGCGCCGCCCGACGATCGCCACGACACTGCCGCCGTCGCCCGCGACCCCGGCCCAGTCGGCCTCCTTGGTCCAGAGCACCTTGCCATCGGTCAGCGCCCGTCCCTCGACCGTTCCACGCATAGAAACAATCGCAGCTGTACCGGCAATCACCGCCGACGATGGCTGCCCGCCCACGCGATCGGTCCAGGCCGTGTCGGGTGTAGAAAGCTTGCCGGTACTGTCGGCAACCTTGTCCCACCAGTCAGTGATGTTGGGCAGCGGGTTCCAGCCGGTGATGATGATCGCGGTGATGATGAGCGCCAGCACACCGATCGCACCGAGCGCCGTCTCGAAGTTGCGGACCGCTCCCCTAGCCACGGCCGCGAGCGTAACGCCGCCGCATGATAATCCGCCGGATGTCGCGTTTCGCCCGTGTCGCGACGATTCACCCGTTCGTGAGGGTGGGACCGACCTTCGTGGGGGCAGAGCCGGCCGGAATCGAACCGGCGTCTTTCGCCATTGGAGGGCGGTGCGACGACCTCTGCGCTACGGCTCTGCCGCCGAGCAGTCTAGGAGGCGGCTAGACCGCCTGGATGTCCGTCGGGCCCGGCGCGTACAGCTCGGTCTGACGGGTGACGAGCGGGCAGTCGAGCGCTCTCGCCTCCCACAGGGCGTGCCGCGCTCCGTACGCCCCCGGCCAGGCGGAGATCTCGACCGCGGCCCGCTCGGTCAACGGCAGGACGGTCAGCGACTTCGACCACAGGATCGAGTCCCAGGCCGAGGCGTGCGCCTACACGAGGGTCCCGGCCTCGACGATCGCGAGGGCCGGAACCCCGATGCTCCCGAGGTCCTGGTCGGCGGTTCGCCACAACGCCCAGACCGGCGGGTAGGCATCGAACAGTGCGGTAAGAGCCGTGGCATCGAAGACGAGCACGCGTCAGACGTTAATCGCGACGGCCGAAATCCCTGAGAATAAATTTGGACTTAGGTCAATCAAGTCAGGTCGAACGCCGCGGCCCATCGCCGCCACGGTCGGCGGCAGCGGCGTGCATCGCGGCCGCGCGGCGCATGTCCTCGTCGGTGAGCTCGGGCACGAGGTGCGGCATTTCCCGCTTCAACCGCTCCCAGCCTGCGCCGGGCGTCCACTGCGGTGGGCCCACTTGCTCGGAGAGAGTTCTCATGGGTTCAACGGTAGTGCGCGGGCGGGTGGGTGTCACTTGGCCGCGTTGGTGGCACCGTCAGGATTCGACCTCTCGGTTGCGGCGCGCCAGTTGGGTGACGATGGCCGACGCGGCCAGGGCGATCGTGGCGGCCAGGCCGGCGATGCAGGCGACGATCAGGGCCGGCGCCAGTTCCATCGTGGTGGGGTGGCCGTAGGTCCCGTTCTCCGGCCACAGGGCCGACAGGCTGATCAGGCCGCCCACGATCCAGAGCACGGCGAAGACGTTGAGGGCGACGACTACGGGCGGTGCTCCTTGCGGCTTGGCCGTCATGGCAGCTCCTTGAAGTCCGGTACCCGTCCGGCGCATCCGCCGCGCGCCGGTGGGGTGCTTCTCGCCTGGATTCTTCGTGTGGCGCGACCTCGTGCCTTGTGATGTGTAGCCAATCGGACGGGGCGATCGCCCGGGCGAATTCTGGTCTGGCCGGAGCCGGAATGGATCGGGTTCAGCGGTGGCGTGGACGAACGAACATGCAGATTCGGCCGGTCGGGCAGGGGAGTCGGGGCCGTTCGACGTGGTGGGGAAAAGGGTTCGCGAAGAGGGAGAAAAGCGCGGGGAAAGGGGTGGAAAACCGAGAAAGGCGAAGAGAGGGCAGAGCCGGCCGGAGTCGGACCGGCGTCCTCCGCCTTGCGAGGGCGGCGCGACTACCTCTGCGCTACGGCTCTGCCGTTGGAGAGTGTAGGAGGGCGATCATGTCCGGGCGGTGGGTGTACTGGCCGCGGGGGTTGGCGCCGGCGGCCAGGAGGGCTTGGACCAGGTCGGGGGAGCCGTACTCGAGGGCCAGCCGCAGTGGGGGGCGGCCGCGGTCGTCGGCGGCGTTCGGGTCCAGGCCTGCTTCCACCAAGCGGGTCAGCAGGTCGTCGGTGCCGGTCAGCCAGGGCAGCAGGTGCAGCAGGGTGCGGCCGCGCTCGTCGCGTACGTGTGGGTCCAGGCCGGCGTCCAAAGCGGACTCGACTGCGGCTGTGTCGGCCTCCGCGAACAAGCGCAGGAAGTTGGCGCGCAGGGTGGCCATCTCCCGGGGGACAGCGATCGTGGGGTCGCGCCAGCCGTCGATGGCCGCCGCGCAGCCCTGCATCTCGCCGCCCAGGGCGGCCAGGGTGCGTTCGCGGTCCAGGGAGTGGGGCGGGACGAAGGAGCCGTTGCGCACGGCGATGACGTGGGTTTCGTTGTCGCAGCGGATCCCGATGGATGTGGGCAGCGAAGGCAGGGCAGGAGGAGACGGGCGCCAGGAGCCGGCCGGGAACAGGGCCGCGTGGACCAAGGGGTGCAGGTCCGCCGGCTGCAGGTGGCCGCGCAGCAGGGCGGTCAGTTCGGGCGGGCGGTTGGCCAGGTCGAGCGGGATGCGGGGGATGGCCGGAAGGTCGTACTCGCTCTCGGTCGGGCTGGTCACCAGCACGGCCTGCTTGCCGTCCAGGACCAGCGTGCGGTCTCGGAGTTCTATACGAGCCAAGGAGGACTGAGGGTCCGCCTCGATTGGTGAAGGAGGCTCCAGAAAGCCGCCGTTGATCGGGTGGCGGCGCGGGTGCCAGGGGGCGTCCGGTACCCACACGATATCGGCGAGGTACGACAAAACTCGGCGGCGGGAATCGTCCAGCGTGCTGTGGATCGGGCGGAATGCCGATAGGGCCCTCGCGTGCTGGGCCACGACCGAATAGCCCGCGAGGGCCCAGGCCTCGGCTGGGTCGAACGCGTCGTCCAGCATCACGGCGCGTTCGACCAGGCCCTCGGGGGAGTCGTCGCCCAGGGCATCCGAAGGCAGGCGCTCGCCAAGAGCGGTGAAGAACGGGAGCCGGGTCAGGCCGCCGCAGCGGGGGAGTTTGTCGGGGGTATACCGGGAATCCCAGCGATCCCGCAGGAGCACCAGCACGTCGTCGCGACGGGCCCTGGTGATCCAGGCTAGGCGCTCGAAGGAGAGGGTGACGCGCTGCGGGTCGCCCGGGTGGCCGGGAGTGCTGGCGATCAAGGCCCATGAGGCGGGGTAGAACGCGAGCGGGAAACGGCGGCGGCAGCGCAGGGGGCCGAGATGCCAGCGGAGCAGGTCCGGGGCCAGGTGGCGCAGGTCGGCCTCGAGGCGGTCGGCGATCGTGTCGCCGTGGTCGCGGCGGACCGCGTCCAGGTCGATGAGGACGTTGAAGCCCGCGGCCGCGCACGCGCCCGGCCAGTCGCCCGCGAGCCGGCGCTCGGTCGCGCGCTCGATCATGCGCGAAGGAAGCGGAGGCCACCTCACGAGAGCCGGGCCGGGAGCGGATGCCACTTCACGAGAGCCGGGCCGGGAGCGGATGCCGCGTCACGAGAGCCGTGCCGGGAGCGGATGCCGCGTCACGAGAGCCGGGCCGGGAGCGGATGCCACGTCATTTGACCAGCTTTCGGAGGAATGCCAGGTCGGGGCGGTTCGTCCAGCCCGCGGCGGAGGTGTAGCCGTGCACATGCACCGATGCCTTCGGGTCGGCGCCGGCTTTGAGCAGGGTTTTGACCAGCCGTACGGAGCCGATGGCCACCGCCTCGTGCAAGGGGGTGCGGCGGGCCGCGGTGCGGGCGTTCGGGTCCACACCCGCCGCCAGCAGCCGGGGTGCCAGGTCGTCGCCGCCCGGAATGAGCGGGAGCAGGTGCAGCAGGGACTCGCCGCCCGGGCGGAAGCGGACGTGCGGGTCGAGGCCGCGGTCCAGGGCGTCCACCAGCGCGGCGGTGTCGCCGAGGCGGATGAGCAGCAGCAGTTCGTCGTGCAGCCTCTGGACACGACGCGGCAGTTGTACGGCCAGATCGCGCCATCCCTCCCGCGCGGCCACACAGCCCTGGACCTGGCCGCCGAGGGCCGACAGCGCCATTTCGCGATCGATCTCGTGGCGGGAGTGCGGGATCAGGGTCGCACCGTCGCGCATCACGACCTCGTGCGTCGCGTCGTCGCAATGCACGCGAATGGACATGCGGAGGCGAGTGGGCGCTGGAAGGACCGGCGTGGGGGTTGGCGAAAGCTCAGGAAGTACCAACGCGGCGGTCGAAAAAAGCGCTTCGTAAACCAACGGGTGCAGCGTGGCCGAGCCGCGGCGCAGGGCGTCGAGCTCCGCTGGGCGGTGGACCAGCACATCCGGGATGCGCGGGATGCGGTCGAGCGGGATGCCGAACTCGTCCATTTCGGCGCGGCGTCTCTCGGCGTCGGCCTGGCCACGGGGCACGCGGCTCACCAGCCGCGCCCGCGCGCCGTCGAGGACGATGCTGCGGCCCTTGACATCGATACGGGTGAGGCCAAGGTGGGTGTCGGCCTCGATGCGCGGGCCGGGTGGGACGGGGTGGGCGCGCGGGTACGGCTCGGTGGCCAGCAGCTCCTCGACGTACTCGATGGTGCGGCGCGCGGCCGCGGGCAGGGTGGTGTGGATCGGGCGCGGCCAGGCCAGGGCGGCGTTCACCGCGGCGCCACGCGCGCGGTTGCGCACAGCCGGGTCGACGGCGAACGCCAAAGGGTCGAGGCGCTCGCGGCCGAAGCGGCGGTCGAACAACAGCACCTTCAGGTCGTATCCCGCGGCGGACCAGGCGGCGGCGTGTCGGCCGCTGTCGTCGAGCTGGAGCAGCGTCTGGACCAGCTCGCCGCCGGGGCGGTTGAAGAAGCCGCAGCGGGCCAGGATCTCGCGGGTGCGCCGCGCGTCCCAGCGGTCGCGCAACAGCAGGAAGCTGTCGTCGCGCAGGCCGCGCTGCTCGACCACGCGGCCGAGCGTCAGCCTGATCGTGAAGAACGGCGAGGTGTGCACCATGACGGCGTGGTCGTCGGGCAGGAGCGCCAGTGGGTACCACACGCTCGGGCGCGGGAGGGCGCCGCGGTCGCGCACGAGGTACCAGCGCAGCAGGTCGGGCACGAGGTGGCGCAGGTCGTCCTCGATCCGCGCGGCCGCGTCGGCGCCGAAGTTCCGCCTGATCAGGCCTAGGTCGACGTGGTTCTCGACGCCCGCCGCGGCGTGGGCGCCCGGCCAGTCGCCGGCCAGGCGGCGCTCGGTCGCGCGCTCGATCATCGAGGCGGGCACGGCCGACGGATGCATGAGAACCAACCCCCGAAAAAAGGGGCAGGGCCGGCCGGAATCGAACCGGCGTTCTTCGGATCCGCAGTCCGATGCGACGACCTCTGCGCTACAGCCCTGCCATGCGTGAGTCTAAGGATCAACGCCAAGCGAATAAGCCTGGCAGGATGACGGTCATGTATGGCTTCGCGAGGCTTGCCGGATTCTTCGCCGCGCACGGCGTGTGGAGTGTTTCGGACGGCGGGCCGCTCACGCCGCTGCTCGGGTACGAGGACGCCGACGGTCAGCGCGGCCTGACCCGGCTGGTGGCCGACGATCTGGCCGAGGGTGCGCGGATCGGGCGGGAGATGCTGGAGAACAACCCGGAGGGCTGGGCGCGGGCGGTGCTCGTGCTCGATGCGTACATCCATCTGGAATCGGGCAAGGTCGACGCGCTGATCGCGGAGGCGGTCGAGTTCGGGCCGGTGCCGAAGCGGCTGATGATCGCGGTGCCGTACCGGCCGGAGCCGTTCGCCGTGCACCGGCCGAAGTTTCTGGAGATCGACGGGGTGTCCGAGGCCGAGACGGGCAATCTGGCCGATGCGTTCTTCAACGGCGTCGAGGCGCACAGTGAGGCGAGCGCCGTCTGGAGCGCGCACCTGGACGAGTCGATCTAGGGAAGCTTCGATAGGTCGGTCGAGGGCACCGCGATCCAGCCCTCGATGCGCGCGAGCGGCAGTTGGTCGCCGTTCGGGCGCTCGGTCAGGCCCAGCGCGACGGCGCGCGCGGTGAGCGCCGCGACCACGGCGTCGAACGCGTCGCGGTTGGTGCTCACGAGCGGGGCGAACGCGCCGAGATCCAGCCACGGCGCGGCCGCGGTGCACAGGGCGGCGGCCAGGCCCTCGTGGCGGCCCTTGTAGCGGCGGGTGACGCCCCAGCGGTACAGCGACGCGGCCGGATGCGTCTCGACGATCTTGCCGGAGCCGCTGCGGTCGACGTCCTGGCCGGACCGCGCGAGCATGGCCTGCAGCGCGGCGCAGCGCAGCGCGGCGTGGCCCTGGCGGTCGGCGGCGACGCTGGCCGGGACGACGCCGGGGACCGTCGTGCGGACGGCCTCGTCCGTTGCGCGGTACATCATCGCGCGCCGCCAGTTCGCGCCGTTCTCGTTGCTCGGCAGGCTCGCGGTGTGCCCGTCGCGGTGCGCGTTGACGAGCGCGGCGAACGGTTCGGGCCAGCCGAGCGCACAGTTGAGCCCGGTCTTGTCCGCCGCGCGGACGGCCGCGAGGATGCGCGTATCGGGCACGCCTACGGTGAGTTCGCGCAGTACCGCACGGCCGCGCGACCACGCGAGGGTCGCGAGGGCGGTCCGCTCGTCGGTGGGGGCGAGATCGACGCCTGCGGTGAGCACGAGAGTAAACAGCGACGCGCGGGCGCGCCGCGTTACACCCCGCTAGCCGCCGCTCTGGTTGCCCTGCGAATTGTCGTTTTCGCCCTGATCGTCGCTCGGGCGGGCACTGTTCGTGAGCGACGGTCGCGCCGAGGACGGCGAGGAGGACGGCGCGGTCCCGAGCACGCGGTGGCAGTACGCGTCGATGGAGGCCTCGCCGCCGGCCAGCCGGGACAGCTCCTGGCGCACCTCGTCGGTGAGCGGCTCGTCGTCGCGCGCTTCCCAGGCGCGGCAGAACTTCTCCAGTACCACCTGCAGGGAAGCGGAGGCGGATGGTGACGGGTGCGGAACCTGCGGGGCCGACATGGTCGAAGTTGGCGAGTCGTCGGAGGTCGTGTGCGAGTCGAACCAGATCTGCACCGGCGCCGGCAGGTTGCCCGTGCTCGCCGCGAACGCCGTGCCGCCCACGCCGATCGCCACGAGCGCGGTGGCGAAGACCGCGAGCATGCGCCGCTTGCGGCGGGGGCGGCGCGCGGGCGCGTTGCGCGGCCGGTACTCCTGGCGGAACCCCGCGACCGCGTCCTCCTCGCCGCGCAGCTCGTGGCGTCGCCCGGGCGCGGCCGCGGCGGACAGCAGCTCGCCGAGGCGCCCGTCGGGCAGGTCGTCGCGCTTCATCCGGCCCGCCTCTCCTCGGCGGAGCCCGGGTAGTTCGATTGGACTTCTGGATGGGCGGCGAGTTTGCGCAAACCGCGCATGGCCGCGATCCGCACCGCGCCTGAGCGTTTTCCGAGCACTCGCGCAGTTCCGGCCACGTCCAGGCCGGCCACCACGCGCAGCATCACGGCCTCGGCCTGGTCCTGCGGCAGGCTCGCGATCAGCCGGAGCGCGCGATCGGTGTCGTCCAGTTCGAGCGCCTCGGCCGCCGCGTCGCGCGTCGCCACCACGCGCAACTGGTCCACGGCCTCGTGCGGTTCCTCGTGGCGGCGCCACGCCTTGCGGTTCTCGTCGATGCCGCGATGCCGCGCGATCCGGAAGAGCCAGATCCTGAAAGCCGTCGCTGTACCGTCGAATCGCGCCAAATCGCGCGACACCTGCAACCACGTCTCGGACGCCACGTCCTCGGCGGCGTCGCCGCAGACGACGCGGAGATAGCGCAGTACCAAGGGATGCAGTGAGCGCCAGAGGACCGCGAAGGCCTTGGGATCGCCGTCGATGGCGGCGGCCAGCGGCACGGCGAGATCCTCGTCCCGCACCCCCTGGACCGACGCCGTCACCAGCACACGGTAGGCCAGGTCGGCCGAGATCGCGCGGCGCTACCCGGGGGTGGGATCGACAAACAAAGTTCAGCCATTCGCGGTGCGGACCGCAAAGCGCCCACACGGTACAGGTCGTTCGCTTAGCGTGACGAGGCGACTACTTAAAGTGGGGGAGCGGATGCGCAGGGTCACCGTAGGGGCCGCGCTTGCGGCCGTCGTCAGCGCCGGGGCGCTCACGCTGGGGGTGGACCCGGCCTTCGCGCAGCAGCCGACGCTCACCGTCACCGCCTCGCCGAACCCGTCGACCCGCACCCAGCAGGTGACCGTGTGCGCGACGGTCAACGAGGAGGAGGCCAACGGCACGATGACCTTCAGCGGGGCCGGCCTCCCGGACAACTCCATCGTCGGCGTGGACTCGTCCACCAGCAAGGCCTGCGTGCTCAGCACAGACCTGGAGACCGGGCGGGTCACGGTGAACTACAGCGGCAACTACGGTCCGCTCACCGACGGCGTGGACATCGTCGTCAACCTGATGGACACCACGACCACGGTCACCGCGACGCCGAACCCGTCCGTGTCCGGCGCATCGGTTGAGCTGTGCGCCACGGTCGAGGGCGCGGGGATTCCCGAGCGCGCGCGGACCGAGGACTTCACGCCGACCGGCACGGTGACCTTCGACTTCACGTCCGGCAGCCAGACCGCGAACCTCAACGGCTCCGGCCAGGCCTGTGTCACGCCGAGCGAGGTGGGCGCGGGCACGGTCACCGCGACGTACAGCGGGGACTTCAACTTCGACCCGTCGACCGGCACCACGACGGTGACCCGCAACAAGGCCGACACGACCACCACGGTCACCGCGGTGCCCGATCCATCCGTGCACGGCCAGAGCGTGCAGGTGTGCGCGGCGGTCGCGGCGACACCTCCGGGCAGCGGCACGCCGACCGGCACCGTCACCTTCACCGGCGGGCTCACCCAGACCGTGCCGCTGAGCAACGGCGAGGCCTGCGCCACCGTCACGGACCTGACCGGCGCCATGATCACGGCGAACTACGCCGGCGACACCGCCTTCAAGGCGTCGATGGGCTCGGTCTCGCCGAACGTGAACGCGGCCGACACCACCACCACCGTCACCGCGACGCCCGACCCGTCAGTCACCGGCGAGTCGGTCGAGGTCTGCGCGATGGTCGCGGCGTCCCCGCCGGGCGGCGGCACCCCCACCGGCGATGTGATCTTCAGCGACGCGAACGGCATCATCGACACCAAGCCGCTGGACGGCACCGGCCAGGCCTGCGCCACCACGACGAACCTGGCCACCGGCACGGTCACGGCGACGTACGGCGGTACCGAGGAATTCGGCGGCTCGGTCGGCACCCAGAGCGTGACGGTCGACCCGGCCACCACCGCGACGACGGTGACCGCGACCCCGCCCACGTCGGCCGCCGGCGACTCCGTGGAGGTCTGTGCGACCGTCGCGGTGAGCGCGCCCGGCAGCGGTACACCCGCGGGCTCGGTGACCTTCACCGGCGCCGGCCTGAACGACACGAAGACCCTCAGCGGGGGCGTCGCCTGCACCACGAGCACTTCGCTCAGCACGGGCACGATCAACGCCGCCTACAACGGCTCCGACGGCTACGCGGTCTCGTCGGGCACCACCAGCGTGACCGTCAGCGAGAACCCGTCGAACCCGAACCCGCCGGTGGTGAACACGCCGGTGCCGAGCGTGCCCCGCAACGTCACCGCGGTCCCGCTGAGCTCGGCCGTCCGCGTGACCTGGGACGCGCCCAACTCGGGCAGCCCGGTGACCGGCTACACCGTCACCGCGAGCCCGGGCCCGGCGACCTGCGACACCACGACGGAGACGATGTGCGTGCTGGGCGCGGTGGCGGGGACCAGCTACACGTACACCGTCGTGGCCCACTCGGCCGCCGGTGACTCGGAGCCGAGCACGGCGACCGCCGCGACGACGCCGGAGGCCCCGAGCACGCCGGCCGCGCCGCCGTCGACGAACCTGACCCTGACCACGACCGACGGCCAGATCACCACCGCCGCTCCCGGCCAGGTCGTCACCTTCGTCGGCACCGGGTTCGCGCCGTACTCCACGGTCACGATCACGATCTACTCGACCCCCATCGAGCTGGGCCGCGTGACCACGGATGCGACGGGGTCGTTCCAGGTGCCGATCACGCTGCCGCAGCAGCTGGCGGCGGCGCAGCACACGGTGGTCGCCCAGGGTTCGGCCCCGGACGGCAGCGTGCGGGCCATGTCGCTGGCGGTCGCCGTGGCGGCGGCGCCGGTGATCACGAACCCGCCGGCCGCGGGCTCCCTGCCGGTGACCGGGCCGCCGGTCGGCGTGCTGCTGCTGACGGGTCTGGTGCTGGCCGTCACGGGCGCGGGGCTCGTCAGGATGGGGCGCCGCACCGCCTGACGCCCATTGACCGCAAAGGCCGCCTCCGCCCGAGGCGGCCTTTGTGCTGCGCCCGGAATGTCATCGTCCATTCGGCGGACCGTGGCGCGCAACATCGGTACTTGGCGATCCGGAAGGTCGATTCGCCGAAAATGCGCTCCGCCGTAGCCTCGACACGTCCAGTAGCCGGTCGCGAGAGGTTGTCGGGTGCGCAAACCGTTCCCCGTCATCGACGTGCGACCGCTCGAACCGTCCGGCGTGTCGGGGTTCGGCATGCGACGCCGCCAGCTCGGCCAGATCCCGATGCCCCGCGAGGGCGCGGTGCTCACGTTCCTGGTCGACGGGCGCTACCAGCAGCTGCCGGGCGGCCGCCATCCGCGCTCCACCGACCACATCGTCGTGGCCGCGCGGGCCGTCGCCGTGGTCGACATGCGGCCGCGCAGCATGCTGTTCGACCTGCCGATCGCCTCGCCGCGCCCCGAGCGCGACCTGCACCTGCGGCTGGGCATCCGGTGCCAGGTCATCGACCCGTGCATCGTCGCCCAGCAGGGGCTGCGCGACGTCGCGCCGGAGCTGCTCACGTACTTCACCGCGGACCAGCGCCTGCGCTGGACCGCGGCCGGCCTCGCCGACCGGACGGTCAACGAGGTCTACCGGGTGGTGAGCAACCGGGTCGCGGCCCGGTTCGTGACGCATCCGCTGACGGTTCCCGGCATGGAGTTCCGCCTCGCCGAGATCCGGCTGTCCACCCGCTAGCCGCTCTGGGGGACCGTTGATCGACCCTGGCACGACGAAACCGGCCGCGCGCCTGCCCGAGGCGGCACCGCTGCCGCCCTACTGGCACCCGGGGCGCATGCTGCGCCGGCTCGCGGGCGTCGACGAGGAACTGCTTTCGTGGGTACCGCAGGAGCGTCCGCGGTACACCGGCCTGGGTGGCACTGTTCTTTCGACGGCGACGCTCGCGTTCTTCTCGATGTCGTTCGCGATCGGCCAGCTGCTCGGCGCGTGGACGCCGTGGGTGCTGATTCCCGCGGCCGTCTGGTTCCTGGTGATCCTCAACCTCGACCGGTGGATCGTGGCCACGCCGCCGGGGCCCGAGCTGCGGCACAAGGTCTCCTCGGTGCTGGTCCGGCTGGTCGTCGCGATCGTCATCGGCGTGGTCATCGCCGAGCCGCTCGTGCTGCGCATCTTCGAGACCGCGATCGTGCAGTACATCAAGGACACCCGCGACGAGGCCGAGCGGAGCCTGAGCACGCAGCTGGAGACGTGCAACCCGGTGCCGCCGCCCCGCCAGCCCGACCCCGAGTGCGGCAAGAACAAGATGCTGGCCCCGGCCGCGAGCGAGCTGAACGGGCTCGTGGACGAGAAGGCCAACAAGGAGAAGCAGCGCACGGACCTCCAGGCGGCCGTGCAGCCGCTGGACGACCAGCTCGCCGTCATGCGCGAGAACGAGCGCAAGGAGTGCGCGGGCGAGCCGGGCGACGGCTTCACCGGACGGTACGGCAACGGCCCGGTCTGCAAGAAGCTCACCGACACGCGCGAGGAGTTCGAGCGCACCCACCAGACCACCGAGAAGCACAAGGCGATCGCCGACCTCGACTCCGACATCACCAAGCTGACCGAGGACATCGGCACGGCCACCGCGAACTGGGGCAAGAAGCGCGACGACTACATCGCCGAGCAGAAGGACAAGCTGCGGGCCAACCAGGGCAGCATCGGGCTGCTGGAGCGGATGGACGCGCTGCGGGCGCTGGCCGGGCAGCACGGGACGCTGGCGTGGGGGATCTGGGCGGTACGGCTGCTGTTCATTCTCGTCGACATCGTGCCCGCGCTGTTCAAGTTCCTCGGCGGCATCACCCGCTACGACCGGCTCACCGTCGAGAGCCTGGAGCGGGGCGAGCTGGAGTTCGCCGCGATCAAGGCCGACCGGCTGAACCGCGCGCGCATGTGGGCCATGCAGCAGCGCGACGACCTCGCGATCGAGGAGGCGCGGCGGGCGGCCGAGCGGGCCGGGCAGCGCGAGAAGATCATGGATGACCTGCAGGTGACCTGGTCGGTGCCCGGGCTGCCGAAGGCCAACGGCAGCAACGACTACGGCGGGGCCACGCTGCTCGAGGACTTCACCGGCGAGCTCGGCTTCACCCGGCTCGACCCGGACGGCGAGATCCGCGGCCACGGCCCGGTCGGCGCCGGGGGCCAGGACGAGGAGGACGACGACACGCCGCCCGAGCCGGCGCCGGAGCTCAAGCACATCCCGTTCTTCAACGTCGTCATGATCGGCGGCCGCGGTACCGGCAAGACGACCCTCATGGCCACCCTGCACCACGAGCTCAGTACCGACGATCACGACAACCCGCGCGGATACTCGATCCGCTGCACGGACCCGGTCAAGTGGGCACAGCTGAACAAGCACTACCGGCAGCTGGCCACGCCCGGCGACACCTGGCCGCCGCCGACCGGCTACGAGTCGATCGAGAAGTTCGAGTTCGACTGCTACGTCGAGAGCGAGGATCGGGGCGGCACGCCGGTACTGCGGCTGCGGTACTGGGACTACGCGGGCGAGGTGGTCGGCACCGAGTCCACGATCGACCCGTACCTGCGCACGGAGCTGGCCAAGCGGCTGCGTACCGCTGACGTCGTGGTGGTGGCCATCGACGGCATGCGCCTGCGCGACGCCGAGTACGACAAGGCCGAGCTGATCGAGCTCAACCAGCAGCTCACCGAGTACGCCCAGCTGGTCAACAACGTCGAGTGCCCGATCCAGCTGCTCATCACCAAGTGGGACCGGCTGGTCGAGCCCAACCCGAACTCGCCGTCGGCGCGGCCCTGGACGCTCAAGCAGGCCGTCGCCGAGATCCGGCGCGTGCCGGCCATGAAGAACCTCATGACCGGCCGGAAGAACGCCGGCGAGCTGCGGATCATCCCGCTGTCGGTGACCGGCCGCGACGTGGTCGACGAGCAGCGCAGCGACGACGGCATCGTGCGGATGGCCAAGGTCAGCCCGCCCAACCCGATCAACATCGACGTGCCGTTCGCCGCGATGCTGCCCGACCGGCTCGCCGAGGCCTTCAACGACCTCGGCCCGCAGGCCGTCAAGGCCGCCTTCCGCCGGGCCCGGCGCGCGCAGAGCATCATGTGGGTGCACGGCGTGCTGACCGCGGTCGACTGGGTCGCCCGCCGCATCTCGGTCAAGCTCACCCTGCTGCCCGTCCCCGGCCTGGAGCTCAACTGGGGCCAGGCCGAGATCGATGGCGACCGCGACGCCGGCTGGATGCGGGCGTACGCCCAGAGCGAGCGCTTCGGCCGCCGCCGCATCGGCAAGGACCTCGTGGACGAGCTGCGCACGAAGGCCAGGGACCTGCAGAAGCGGGCGAGCTGGTCGGTGCTGGCCAAGGAGAAGTTGCTCGGCCGGCTCGAGGCGCGGCTGCGCCAGTTCGAACGGGACAGCACGAGCGAGCAGGTCCCCCAGCAGCGCCGCCCTGATCCCGCACCGATTGGATTGACCGGGAGCAATTCGTGAGCGCGGTGTGGCCGTTCCTCATCAGCCCGGGCCGCAAACTCGGGCTGCGCGTCGTGCTCGCCCCCGACTTCCTGAGCGGGCGCACCGACGTGCTGACCGCGGCGCTGCGCGACACCGACCCCGACGACACGTCGATCCAGACCCGCACCGTCCGCCAGTCCGACGGCTCGAAGCTCGCGGTGGCCTTCCGGCGCCGCCCGCTCACCAGCGACGCCACCATTCGGGTGTACTCCCCAAGCCGCAACCGCCTCCGCCAGACCCTCACCGGCCACACGGGGCGGGTCGTCACCGCCGCGTTTTCGCCCGATGGGGGCCGGCTGCTGACCACCTCCTGGGACCACACCGCCCGGCTGTGGAAGCTCGGGCGCGAGGAGCCGGTGAAGCTGGCCGGCCACAAGGGCTGGCTGAGCGGCGGCGTCTTCGCTCCGGACGGCCGCGGCGCGTACACGACGTCCTGGGACGGCACCGTGCGCCGCTGGGATCTGCCGGCGGGCGCCGAGGCTTCGCGGCTGGAGCTCGGCGTACCGCTGGTCAGCCCGTGCGCGATCGACCTGGCCGGAACCGTGCTCGCGGTGGGCGGCGCGGATCACCGCATCCATGTCGTGGACCTGCGCTCGGGCGCGTTGCGCGGGCGGCTCACTGGTCATACGGACCGGATCACGCAGTGCGCGATCGCGCCGGACGGGCACACCCTGGCCACGTCCTCCTGGGACGGCACGGTGCGCGTCTGGGATCTCGCCACCGGCGCGGCTCTGGACAATTTGAGCGGCCACGAGGGCTGGGTGACCGGCTGCGCGTTCGGCCCGCGGGGCGAGTGGATCGCGTCGAGCGGCTGGGACGGCACGGTACGCATCTGGGGCGACTCGAACGCCCCCGCGGGCCGGATCGTCATGTCACGGCCCGACCCGTTTTCCGGCTGCGTCGTGCACCCGCGCGGCGGCTGGCTGGCTGCTCCGGGCGGCCGGGTGCGCATCGCCGGCCTGCCGCGGGGCGAGCCGGTCCGTACCTTGGCAGGTCCGCCGGCCCGCCGCGTCGCCGTGTCGCCGGACGGCAAGCTGCTCGCTTTGACGAGCGTGGATGACGGCCCTGATGCTGCTTATCCGGTCCGTGACGGTTTCGGCCGCACGATCACCATGGTCGAGGGCTTCGTGGGCGCCATTCGGGATCAGCCGCTGGATTGGGAGCGGCTGCACGCGCGCTGCTCGGACGCCCTGGGTCAACTCCTGGCGTCCGAGCCCGCGGGTGTACTGCTGGAAAGCCGCCCCGAGCCGCCCGCTTCCCGTTTGCGCGCGCCCCGCCAGCCGCCCGATATGCCGGCCCACCTCGTACCGCCGTCAATGTTCGGCTGGTGGGACACGTATCGGGTGAGCTCGCGGCGGAAGTGAACTATGGCTTTCGAGCCACTGCGCCGAAGATGGAGGCGTCGACGGGCGCCGGGTTCTCCTCGGCGTCGGGCTCGGGCCGCCACTCGCTGACCGCGACGATGCCGGGCTCGACGATTTCGAGCCCGTCGAAGAACTCGGCGAACGCGGCCCGGTCGCGCGGGTACACGTCGGACTTGCCGGTGCGCAGCGTCTCGTCCCAGTTCGCGGCGAGCTCGGGCGTGAGAAAGTCCTTGGTGGCGCAAGACATCGTCAGGTAGCTCCCGGACGGCAGCGCGTCGAGCAGCGTCTGCACGACGTTGCGCGCGGCGGCCTGATCCGGCAGGAAGTGCACGATCGCCACGAGCATCAACGCCACCGGCTGCTTGAGATCGAGCGTCTCGGTCAGCTCCGGGTGGTCGAGGATGCGCTGCGGTTCGCGCAGGTCTTCCTCGAGGTACCGGGTGAGCCCCTCCGGCGTGCTGGTCAGGAGGGCTCTTGCGTGGGCCATGACCATCGGGTCGTTGTCGGCGTAGACGATGCGCGCCTCGGGCGCGATGCGCTGCGCGACTTCGTGCGTGTTGTCGGCGGTGGGCAGGCCGGTGCCGATGTCGAGGAACTGCCGGATGCCGGCTTCGCCGGCGAGGTAGCCGACGGCGCGCTGCAGGAACGCGCGGTTGGCGCGAGCCGCGATCCGCGCGGCCGGGTAGGACTGCGCCAGCAGGTCACCGGACTCGCGATCGGCGGCGAAGTTGTCCTTGCCGCCGAGCCAGTAGTTGTATCGCCTGGCCGGATGTACGACTCCGGTGTCGAGCTTCTCCAGCATCAAGACCCCCAGATCGGAAAGCACCATGGTAGTCACATCAGCGAGCTCGATCGAGAGCGTCGTAGCGCTCGGCGGCGGCGTTGGAGCATGAGCAGTACCAATGCTGCAAATGCCAGCGGGAGGGCCACGGCGAGGATGCGCAAGGGCTGTGGCCAGGGGCCGTTGTCGGGGGACTGGGCGGGGCGGACGGTCAGGTTCGGCAGCAGGGCGGTCGCGAGCTGCAGGTCCGACACCTCGCAGTGTTGGGTGCCGAACTCGCAGGACTGGGTGGTGTCGAAGCTGGAGAGCGGGCGGCGGTCGCCGGTGGACACGGTGATTTCGGTCAGCGACGGGCGGTCGTGGTCGTCCGTGGTCGCGGCGATCAGGTGGTCGGCGTCGCGCCAGCCCAGGGGGCGGGCCACGTGGTCGATCGGAGCAGGGGCCGTCGTGGTCGGGGCGAGCGGGACGAAGGTGACGGGGCCCTTGTCGCGCAGGTAGATCGTGTCGTCGCGGGCGTTGCCGTCCCAGGGCACCGTGGCCAGGAAGCGGCCGTCGGGGGACCAGGCCACCCGGGCGACCAGGCCCTGGCCGGCCGGGATGGTCACCGTGCCGTCCTCGAAGCCTTCCATGTTCAGCAGGTGTACTGCCTGAGGCGTCTGCACGGCGATCCGCGCACTGTCCGGGGCGAAGGCGGCGGTGTACGGCTGTTTGACCGAGGTGATCACGATGTCGGTACCGGTGGTCAGGTCCATGATGCGCAGCAGGCCCAGCATGACGGCGTTCGTTTCGGCGTCGTCCACGCTGGCGTAGACGCTGTCGGCGTCGGCCTCGCTGTAGGCGACGTACCGCTGGTCCGGGGACCAGGCGAGCAGCCGGACCTGGCCGTTGCCGTGCACCGGGACTCGGCGGCGATCGCCCGTCGTGAGGTCGACGAGCAGCAGGTCGGTGGTCCAGCCGCGGCGCTCGCCGACGAGTACTTGGGTGCCGTCCGGGGACAGCAGGCTCACCGGGCGGTCGCGCTCCTCGATCGCGCCGACGCGGCGGTACGTGTCGCGGTCGGCGCCGACCACCAGCGGCTGGTGCATGTTGAACAGTTCGCCGTTGCCGTATGTGTACAGGGCGATCGCGCGGCCGGGGGCGGCGCGTTCCACGGTGGCGGTGAGCGTTGAGTAGGCGGCGAACCTGTCTGGTACGGACGGTTGGGGTGCGGGCGCGGCTGGGCGGGGCTCTGGGCGTACAACCGGGAAAAGCGCGATCAGGATGAGCACGACGGCGCTCCAGGCGGCCGCGGCCCCGAGCCGGCGGCGGCGAACCGAGCGGCGGCCGCGGACCAGCACGGTCTGCATATAGCCGTCGGCCAGCGGCGGTGCGGGGTCCTCGGGCAGGGCCGTGAACAGGTCCCTCATGACGCGTGCCCTTCCAGCAGCCGGCGCAGCGCCGCGATCGCGTAGGACGTCTGGCTCTTGACCGTGCCCGTCGAGCAGCCGAGGGCGGCTGCCGTTTGGGCGACGTCGAGGTCCTCCCAGTAGCGCAGGACGAGCACGGCGCGCTGTCCCCGGGTGAGCCGCGCGAGCGCCGCGCGCACGTCGAGCCGGTCCTCGATGCCCGGCGGGATCATCGCGGGGACCGGTACCTCGGCGGCCGTGCGCACTCGTCTGGCCCACGGCCGCCTGCTTTCGGCCAGGTATGCGTGAATGAGCATCGCGCGCACGTACGCGTCGATCGATTCGGCGGCGGTTGCCTTGCGCCAGTGGCGGTACAGCGCGACGAGACACTCCTGCACGAGGTCGTCGGCTGTTGTCCACTGACCGCACAGGCGGTAGGCGAGCCGCCGCAGCATCGGCGTGCGCGCTTGGACGTACTCCACGAAATCCTGCTCGTCCCGCAATCGAGGCCTCCCCGATCACTAAGAGTGGACCAGCTCGGGAATCGGTTGTGATGCGCGGCGGACATTCCGGATCGGCCTGATCAGCAGCAGCGCGGCGACGGCGGTGGCGGTGGCGGCGGCTCCGACGAACATCAGCTCGCGGGGGGCTACGACCGTCGCCACCGGGCCTACCAGGGCCTGGCCGACCGCGATGCCCGAGACCGAGCCGGCGACCTCGTAGGCGGTGACGCGGTTGAGGACTTCTGGCGGTACCAACGTCTGCACGCTTGTTGCCCACATGACCGACCAGAACGCGATGGCGACGCCTCCGACGGCGTGGGCGGCGATCAGCGTGGGCAGCGGCGGTTCTAGGGCGACGGACAGCGGGATGGCGGCGAAACCGGCCAGGACCACTGCTCCGGCAGCCAGCGGACGGGCTGGGCGGAAGCGGATGGCTACGAGGCCGCCGATGATGGTGCCGGCGCCGAGGCCGGCCATGGTCCAGCCGTACGCGGCGTCGCCGAGCCTGGCTCCGACGAGTTGCGAGGCGAGGGGGACGTAGGGGCCGAATGCGCACAGGCCGAAGCCCATCCAGATGAGGATGACCGACCACATCCAGCTGCGGGAGCGGAATTCCACCCAGCCTCGGCGCAGGTCGCGCAGGACGTTGCCGGCTTGGCGGGGGAGCTGCGTTATCCGGATGAGGGCCAGGCAGATGCCGCTGAGGAGGAACGTGCTCGCGTCGACGGCGAACACCGGGCCGGGGCCGGCGGCGGCGGTGAGGATGCCGGCCAGTACCGGGCCGCCTAGCTGGGTGGCCGCGTCGGCGACCTTGAGGGTGGCGTTGGCGCGTTGGGGGTCGGACGCTACGAGCGGGACCATGCCGTTGACGCCTGGCTGGAACATCGCGGCGGCTACGCCGGAGAGGGCCGAGAGGACGAGCATGAGCCATAGGGGCGGGGCGCCGGCGAAGAACGCGGCGGCGGCGATGCCCTGGGTCAGGAAGCGCACGGCGTCGGCGGCGATCATCATCGTGCGGGCGCCGATCTGGTCGGCGAAGACTCCGCCGAAGACGACCAGGAGGACGAAGGGGGAGGTCCAGACGGCAAGAACGTACCCCACGCCGGAGACTCCGTAGAGCGCCCCTACGGCCAGCGCGATCGCGACCGGCATCATGGCGTCGCCGAGCAGGGAGACGGAGCGCGCTATGAAGTACAGGGAGAAGTTCCGCGTCCACAAGGTGCTCATGATCGATGATCCTGGTCGGGTGCGGGTCCTGGCACAGGCGCTGGGGAGGCCAACCTTGGGTACATTCTTGCCATGAGGCGGGATCGGGTGGTGGCGCTGGTTGGGCCGGTTCTGGAGCTGTACCCGGTGACGTGCGCTTCGGCGGTGTTCGGGTATCACGGGCCGGATATCGCGCAGCACTATGACTTTCAGTTGTGCACGGAGTTTCCGGGGCCTGTTCCCACGACTATGGGCGTTGACCTTGTTGTTCCGGACGGGCTCTCGGCGCTTGCCTTCGCCGACACGATCCTGATTGCGGGCTGGAATCCTTGTGCTGACTTCTCGTCTGAGCTGGGTGGGGCGGTGCTGGCCGCTCACGCTCGGGGTGCTCGGATCGTGGGCATCCTCGGGGGCGTTTACGTGCCGGCTGCGTTGGGGTTGCTGGACGGGCGGCGGGCGGCTGCGCACTGGGAGTGCATTGAGGACATGGCGCGGCGCTTTCCTCGGGTGAATGCCGATGGGACGGTGCTCTATATCGACCATGGGGACGTGGCTACGGCCGGCGCTTCGGCTTCTACCGTCGACCTTTGCCTGAACCAGATTCGCCGGGAGCATGGCGAGGCGTTGGCTATGCGGATCGGGCGGCAGCTTGCTACTGCGCCGCCGCGTGAAGGGGCGCAGCGGCAGGGGCCGGCGCCGGCGGTGCTTGGGCCGGTGGCTGACTCGCTCGCGCCGCTGTTGGATTGGGCGATTGCGAACCTTGACCAGCCGTTGACGTTGCGGGAGCTGGCTGCTCATTCGGGGCTGTCTGCGCGGACGCTCAACCGGCATTTTCTTGAGCAGTTGGGGGTTTCGCCGGGGCGGTGGTTGTTGGAGCAGCGGATCGCTTGGACGCGGGCGTTGCTGGAGTCGACTGATCTGCCCGTCGAGACGATCGCTGCGCGGGTGGGGTTGTCGTCGGCGGTCAACCTGCGGCGGCGGTTCCGCAACGCGATGGCTACGACGCCGGCCGCGTACCGCCAGGACTTCCGCACCACAGCCGCCGCATGAATCATTCGTGATGGATCTTAAAGCATCGACGGGCTAGTGTGTCGAGGTCACCATGGATGGGGGTCTGGAGTCGCCTTGGACATTATTACGAAGGGCCTGACAGAAAAGTTCCAGAGTGAGCGTGGACTCGAAGCGCTCAAGGAGGACGAGGCCTTCGAGGCATTTGCCGGATTCTGCGTACTCAGTCAGTTCTACGAGGATGAGTTCGATCCGGACAAGTTCCGCATGGGTGCCGGCGGCGACTTGGGAATCGACGTGGCCGGGGTCATTGTCAACGGCGAGCTACTGTTCGACGCCTCCGAGGTCCGCGATGCAGTGTCTCAGGCTCGGGAACTGCGTGTCCGGTTCGTCATAGTGCAGGCCAAGACCAGTTCGAACTTTCAGACCAAAGTCTTCACCGATCTCGCCGACAATCTGAAGCACATCTTCACGGCGAAGCCTCTGAGCTACCCGAGCTCCGCTGATGTCGCCAACCTGCGTGAGTGCATCGACAGTATCTATGGCGACGTCGGAAAGCTGGCGCGCGAGCTGCCGAGCCTCTCGGTCTTCTATGTATCGACCGGGACGGTCGGCGATACGCTCCTAGAGGCGAAGCGTGCCACAGCACAACAGCAGCTTGAATCGTCGAATCTGTTTGAGGACGTCCAAGTTGCGGCGGTTGGCGCCAGGGAGGTGCGTGAACTGTACAAGCGCGCCACCGCGGTGGTGTCGGCCAAGTTCACCATGGCCAAGCGGATCACGATGCCGAAGATTCCGCACGTTGACCAGTCGTTTCTCGGTGTCATCCCTGCGACGGAGTTGGTCACCCGGATCCTTACCGATCCGTCGGGCGGTATCCGCAAGACGCTTTTCTACGAGAACGTCCGAGACTTCCAGGGCTTCAACGGGGTCAATCAGGAGATTCAGGAAACGCTGCGCGATGAGGAGCGAAGGGACCGCTTCGCCGTCCTCAACAACGGTATTACAATCGTCACCCGAGAATTGACGGTCGCGGGAGACGAGTTCAAGATCGGTGACTTTCAAATCGTGAACGGCTGCCAGACATGCCATGTCCTGTTTGAGGAGCGGGGCTCGCTGACCGAAGGTGTGCATGTCAACGTCCGGCTGATTCAGTCGCGAGACGAAGGTGTTATCTCGGGCATTATTGCCGCCACCAACCGTCAGACCGCCGTGACCGATGATGATCTTTCGGGACGCGAAGAATTCCATAAGCACCTCGAGGACTTCTTCGCTGCGCAGCCGCCGGGGAGAAAGCTCTTCTACGAGCGGCGCTCCAAGCAGTACAGCGCCCAGAACGACGTCGAGAAGACCAGGATCGTGACGCGCACGGCGCTGACCCGCGCGTACGCTTCGATGTTCCTCAACGAGCCGGCCAAAGTCGGTCACTACAGGGAACTGGTTCGGTCCCGCAACGATGATCTCTTCCAGGCCGGTCAGGATGCTCTGCCGTACTACACGAGTGCCGCAACGCTCTACCGCCTCGAGTATCTGCTGCGGAACCGTCGGGTCGACTCGTCGTACGGCCCGGCGCGATATCATCTGCTCGCGGCGGTCAAGCTCTTCCTGATCGGCCCGAACACGCTTCCGGCCAATCCCCGGGGCATCCAGACCGAGTGCAAGAAAATTCTCGATGCCATGTGGGACCCGGCGAAGGCAGAGAACATCATCAACCAGCTCTTGCCTGCGGTGGACGTAGCCCGAGCCGAGGAGACCAAGGCTGGCGTGCCTCTGGGCGAAATGGTGCGCACCCAGCGGTTCGGTGACCGGGTCCAGAAGCAGGTGCTGGCGCTCAGGCCAAAGCAGTAGGCGGTTGGTCGACCCCGACGATGAGTCGGGGTCGGCCGACGCGAGCACCTCGTCGCCGAGCTACTCCTCGGTCGTGTGCCTCTCGAATTGACCGTGGGCAAGCGCCACCGTGTGGAATCCGGTTGTCCCCGCCGACGCCGCGATCGCGTACGCCGGCTCACACCCCGAGCAGCAGTCAACTCGGAAAGGGTCAGCCGGACGTCGACGAAGGCACTCGGAAGGTGGGCTGACGCGGCACGTCAGCTCGATCCCGGTGAGCCAGGTTGGGCCGTACGTTTCCTCGATGGCCAAGGTTGCCGGAACCGATGATCGCGATTGCCTATGAAGGCCGGGACCCGGTCAGCGGCTGGCGAGGCTTCGCGACCGCTCACCTGCTCGTTCCAGGTGTCGAGCAGGGCATGTTGTGCGGTGTGGTACCGCAGGGGCAGGTCCGCGTCATGAGCGACGTCTCGGAGCACGTGCCTCGGTGTGGTGAGTGCCAGCGGGAGGCTGCTCGTCGGTCGGCAGGTGATGCGGCGCGCGGGGATAGTCGTCCTGTCGATGCTGAGATGAGGGCCGCGCTGCTGAAGGGCCGCGCTGCTGAAGGGCCGCGCTGCTGAAGGGCCGCGCCGCAGATCGTCGTGACCGTGAGATCGCGCGAGGCACATCTATACGGGCAGTGCGAGGTGGCTTGCCGTCCCTTGGCAAAAGCAGCCGATAGGCGGATGCGTGCCGTTACGGCCAGGATCGACGCAACGGCACGGCCGCAGCCCGGCATCGACCTTTAACGAGGGCCGGTCATCCCAAGTAGGTCGAGGGCCTCGTCCAGCTGCTGTTCGGTCAGCGTGCCCTGCTCGACGTGGCCGCGGGAGAGCACCACCTCGCGGATGGTGCGGTTCTCCTTCAGGGCCTGCTTCGCGATGGACGCGGCCTCCTCGTAGCCGAGGTACCGGTTCAGCGGGGTGACGATCGACGGCGAGCCGGCCGCGTACCCCTCCAGCACCTCGCGGTTCGCGGCAAGGCCGCGAATGCAGCGCTCCTCGAACAAGCGGGACACGTTCGTCAGCAGGCGGATCGATTCCAGCAGGTTGCGAGCGATCACCGGCAGCATCACGTTTAGCTCGAAGTCGCCCTGCGAGCCCGCGAAGGCCACGGCCGCGTCGTTGCCGATCACCTGCGCGACGACCTGGCGGATGGCCTCCGGAATGACCGGGTTGACCTTCCCAGGCATGATCGACGACCCCGGCTGCAGATCCGGAATCGCGAGTTCCCGCAGGCCAGCCCGAGGACCCGACCCCATCCACCGGATGTCATTGGCGATCTTGTACAGCCCGACAGCGATCGTCCGGATCACGCCCGAAGCCTCAACGAGCGAGTCGCGAGCCCCCTGAGCCTCGAAGTGGTTGCGAGCCTCGGTAAGCGGCAACGAAGTCGTCTCGGCCAGCAGCGCGATCACCCGCGGAGCAAACCCCGCCGGCGTGTTGATCCCCGTCCCCACCGCGGTACCGCCCAACGGCAGCTCAGCAACGCGCGGCAGCACCGCCGCGATGCGATCCACCCCGTAGAAGATCTGCGCCGCATACCCCGAAAACTCCTGGCCAAGGGTGACCGGCGTCGCGTCCATGAGGTGAGTACGCCCGGCCTTCACGAACGTGGCGAACTCCGAAGACTTGGCCGACAGCGCAGCGGCCAGAGACGTCAAGGCGGGGCTGAGCGAATGCGCAAGCTCACCCGCGACAGCGATGTGCATCGCCGTAGGAAACACGTCATTCGACGACTGCGACGCGTTCACGTGATCGTTGGGATGCACCGGCTTGTCCAAGGCGCGCGAAGCCAGCGTCGCAACAACCTCGTTCACGTTCATGTTCGACGACGTGCCAGACCCGGTCTGGAAGACGTCGATCGGGAACTGATCAGCATGCTCGCCGTCCGCCACCAACCGCGCAGCGTCCGCGATCGCGTCCGAAATGTCCGCATCAAGCACCCCGAGCGACCCGTTGACCGCGGCCGCCGCAGCCTTGACCGAGGCCAGAGCGCGGATCAGCGAACCTTCCAGCACCATCCCCGAGATCGGGAAGTTGGAAACTGCGCGCTGGGTCTGGGCCCGCCACAACGCGGACGCCGGAACGCGGACCTCGCCCATGGTGTCGTGCTCGATGCGGTACTCCATGGATCCATCTTTCAGCGAGAAAGCGCCAACAGGTCCTGTGCGCCCAAGGATGTGAACAGCGCAACAGCCTCGTCCGGCCGCCCGAGCCCGAACAGCGCCCGCGCCTGCTCGTAGCGGTCGCCGATCCGGGAGGCCTTCGCGAACGCCTCCTTGTTCAACCAGTCCGCCTCCTGCGCGCGGTCGAGCGCGCGCAGGGTCAGGGCCAGGTCGTTCGCGGCCAAACACTGACCGGATACGTCCGCCACGCGCTCCATCTGGTCGCGCGCCGCGCGTTGGCACGTTTCAGCGTCGGCCAGGCGGCCCGCCAGGCGGTACGCGGTGCCGAGCTTGCTCAGGGTTTCCGCCGCGCCGTACTGGTTGACCGAGTCCTTCTTCAGCACGAGCGCACGCTGCAACAACGCGGTGGCCACGGTTAGGTGACCTAGGTGTAGATGGACCAGCCCCAGCTCGCCTAGGCTGATGGAGAACGGGCGGATGCCACCGATCCGGCGGGCGACGGCCAGCGCGCGGCGGTTCGCGGTGAGGGCCTGCGCATAGTTGCCGGCCTGGGTGTGCACCAGCGCGACCGTGCTGTGCAGCTTGAACTCCAGGCTCGGCGGCATCTCGGGCAAGCGGACCAGCGCCGCGGCCTCGGCCGACGCGATCGCCTCCGGGTACTGCCCGAGCCGGCTGTGCAGCATCGCCAGGTTCGTGAGCGCCGTGCCCACCAGCCGGGGCAGATCCTCGCGCTCGGCGATACGGATGACGGTCTGCAGCGTGGTGAGCGCGTCGGTGAGGCGGCCCATCCGGAAGTACACGGCGGCCAGGTAGTTGCGCGATTCCGCCTCCAGCTCGGCGTCGGGCAGGGCGACCGCCGCCTCGATGGCGCGTTCGTACAGGTCGAGCTGGTGCGAGCCGAAGCCGAAGCCGAACAGGAACGGCGACACGGCGCGGGTGAGCATGCACGTGTGTCGATGGTGGCCGGACTCGGCGGCCAGGCGGGCCACGCTGAGGACGTTCGGCAGCTCGCGCTCCAGCCAGCGGCGAGCGGCCGGTGGATCCGCGAAATCGAGCGCCGTCGGCGGCGGGGTGTCCAGCCTGAGCAGGGACTTCGCGTCCGAGAGCTCCATGAACCGCGTCGCGCTGACCACGCTGTACAAGTAATGATCGAGCAGCCGGCTGACCGCCGCGGTGTCGTCCTGCGCGAGCTGCGCCGCGAAGTCGCGCAACAGGTCGTGCAGCCGGTAGCGCCCGGCCGCCGGGGCCTCCACCAGGTGCACGTCGACGAGATCCTCGAGCATCGCCTCGGCCGTGGCCTCCGGCAATCCGGCCAAGGCCGCGGCCGCCGCGGGCTCGAAGTCGCCCGACGGGTGCAGTCCGAGAACGACAAAAAGCTGCTGCGACGGTACCGCCAGCTGCTGATACGACAACGTGAACGCCGCCGCCACTGTTCTTCCGTCGACGGCGAGCTCCGGCAGCCGCCGGTCCGCCGTGCGCAGCCGCAGGGCGAGATCGGACACGCTCCAGCCGGGCCGGTGTTGCAGGCGGGCACCCGCCAGCCGTACCGCCAAAGGAAGTCGACCACACAACTCGGCGACCTCGACGGTGCTCATCGGGTCGGCGTAGGCGCGCTCGCCCACGGTGCGCCGCAGCAGCTCGACCGCGTCCTCGATCGGCATGACGTCCAGCGACACCGTTTGCGCCCCGTCGAGGCCGGCCAGGCGCCGCCGGCTGGTGATCACGACGCCGGTGTGCGCGGTTCCGGGGAACATGGACAGCACCTGCTCGGTGTCGAGCGCGTTGTCGAGCAACACGAGCACCTGACGGTCGGCCAGTTCGGTCCGCCACAGCACCGCTCGGTCATCGAGGCCGGCCGGCACCCGCTCGCTCGGTACGCCGAGCTGGCGCAGCAGGGCCCCGAGCGCCTCGGCCGGGTCGAGCGGGGCGCGCTCGCTGTGGCCGCGCAGGTCGAGATAGAGCTGGCCGTCCGGGTACCGCTCGCTCGCCGCATGCGCGACCCGCACCGCCAGCGACGTCTTGCCGGTGCCGGCCATCCCGTCGATGGCGATCACTTCCGGCCGGTCCGCGCGCAACGCCTGTACCAGGTGCTGAATCAGTTCGGCGCGGCCCGCGAAGTCGGCCACGTCGCGCGGCAGGCAGCGCGCCGCGCGGCGGCCGAGGGAGCGCGGCGTCTGCGGCAACAGGAGCGTGGCGTCGCCGTTGAGGATGCGCCGGTGCAGGTCGGCGAGCTCGGCGCCCGGCTCGATGCCCAGCTCCTCGGCCAGCAGGGCGCGGCCGCGGCGGAACACTGCCAGCGCGTCCGCGCGCCGGCCGGTGCGGGCCAGCGCGGTCATGAGGTGGCCGCGGAACTGCTCGTGGTGCGGGAAGCGTTCGACCAGGTCGGTCACCTCGGCCAGGATCTCCTCGGCCAGGTCGAGCTGCAGCTCCAGGTCGAAGCAGTACGCCATGGCGGCGGTCCACTGCTCCTCGAGGTGCGCGGCCGCGGCCTGCACCACGTCGGAGTCGACGTCGGTGAGCGGCCGGCCCCGCCACAGCGCGAGCGCGGCGCGCAGGTCGTCGCGGCCGCCGGCCAGATCACCGTCCGCCGCGGCGGAACGGCCACGTTCGACCAGCGAAGCGAACAGCGCGGCGTCGAGATCCTCCGGGCCGACCTTGATCCGGTACCCCGACGGCTCCGTCACCACCAGGTCCTCGGGCAGCCCGGCCTTGCGCAGCAACTGGCGCAGCCGGGAGACGCAACTGTGCACCTGGGCCCGCGCGGTCAGCGGCGGGTTGGTGTCCCAGAGCGCGGTGATGACCTGTTGCACCGGTACGAGCTGCCCCTCGCGCAGGAGCAGGAGCGCCAGCAGTACGCGCTCCCGGGGTGCAGCGACCGTGATCTCCGCGGCCGGCGTGCGGATCTGCACCGGACCGAGGATCGAGAATCGGGTCGAATCGCGCATCATCACCCTCTGTGCGGCCGCCGCCTCCCCTCGAAGCTGCACGCTGATGAATCTGATGGTAGTCAGATGAGAGCGCCGAAAGAGCAGCGGCGGCGACCCTTTTTCACGGGAGCGCATGTTCGTGCCGGAATGCGCCCAGAACGCTTGCCTTACTCAGTCAAGGCGGTCGTGTTGCTCTGGGCGAACGGGGATATTTCGGGATGAGCAGGCGAAACTTTTGATTGCGGGGCTGCGCCCGATGCTGTGTGCGGCCCCCGAATCCGTTACGCCAGGCGTTCCGCGCCTCGCGTAACGGACTTTTCGCCTGACGGGGTATTCGCCATTGTTTGGGCGATTTCGAAGGGCAGGCTTCGCGCGGCATCTGCGGCGTCGAGGGGGTGTCGCAGATGCCGTACGGTCTGCGCGTGCGCCCCCTCCACCCGTCCGCCATGCCGCCGCAGATGATCGAGCGCGCCACCCGGCATCGGCTCCAGGGCGACTGGCGCCGCGCGTGCGCGGCGGCCTACGTCACCGTCTCGCCGGACGTGGCGGACGTGCCGGAGCTCGAGCACCTCATCCCCGACCTGCTGCGCTGGCACATTCCGCGCGACCCGCAGACCGGCCTGTTCAAGCCGCACCGGTCCTACGCGCTGGCTCCGCTCCACGACCGGCACGTCCTGGTCGCGCGCACCCCGGGCCCGGGCGGCGACCAGCAGCTCGTGCTCGACGGCGGCGTCCGAGGCCAGGCCGGCAACACGTTTCTGCTGCTCCGCGATCATTGGGACGCCAGGTGTACCGCCCAGCTCCTGACCCGCTGCGGCGGCCCCGACTTCCTCACCTCGAAGCCCCTCCTGCTGGACGAGTCCGGCCGGCACACCGAGGCCTGGGCGGCCGCCGGGTTCGACCTTGACGTGCTGTTGTTCGACGAGCGCTGGGGTCGGGCCGGGGACTTCCCGGATCCCGAATGGCGCCGGCAGGCCGTGGAGCAGTCGCTGGCCTGGCTCCGGCCGGCCTTCGCGTTCCTGCCCGAGGCGGTCGAGCGGGTGGCCGACGACACCGGCCTGGTCCGCATCGAGTTGCGCGCCCGCCGCCTGGTCTTCGAGGTCGGCAGTCGCCGGGTCCGCCTCCTGTGGAACACGCCGAACCCGGACGCCGAGCGCGAGGAGTTCGGGGTGGAGCTTCTGCGGGTACCGTCGATGCCTCTTGCCCTTGCCCGCCGCCCCGACGAGCTCACGGCGCTCCTGCACGGCGACCTGAGCCCCGACGACCTGCATCCGGTGGCGTTCGCGACGCTGTTCCCCGGCCGCTCCGGCCCGCACCCGCGACCGGTCCCGCCGCTGCCGTCCGCGGTCGGCGTGCACTGCGGCGGCGCCATGCACACGGTGCGCATGGAGGACGGCCGCATCGTCATCCCGCACACGCCGGAGGAGATCACCCGGGAGCGGGCCATGATCGCCCTGGGCGGCGCACCCGTCGGCTGCCTGGCCGCCCTGGACGGCTGGTCCGACCCGCGCGTGCGGATGCCCCGGCCGATGCGCCGCCTGCGCGACGAGTTCGTCCTGCGTGCGGCGCACGGCGACGTGTTGGCGGTGACGGCGGCGCTGGGCAACGGCCTGGACGACTCGGTTCGCAGCGCCGACGGCTTCGACCTGGAGAGCATGCTCGCCTGGACGCAACCGCCGGGCTCCTTGCACCGGGTGATGTCCCGGCGCCCTTAACCCCGACGCGGCCTTCTCACTCGGGGGCGGGTGGTCGATTCGGCGTCGCGGGTCATGGCGTGCAGGACCAACTGCAGGCGGCGGGGCTGGTGGCGGGCCGGTAACTCGTCCAGCAGCGGGATCGCATCGGTCGGCAGCATCGGCAGCGCATGCCCGAACAACCGCGCAAAGGTCGCCCCAGCGCCTGCGGGAGCGTCCGGCGACAGCCAGCGCATCGTCCGCAGCGGCTCCCGGGTGCGCTTGTCGGCCGGCTCGGACGCGTCGACCAGCAGCAGGCACCGCTCGCCGGCCGGAATGAGCTCGCCGTCCAACAACACCGCCTGCGTCGTCGTGCGCAGCCATCCGATCACATCCGGGCCGTTCGCAAGCACCCTGTCCACAAGCCGGGCTCGATCGGCGCTCGGATCGAACAGCGCCGCATCCAGCAGCCCCGGCAGCAGCATCGACCCCGCGTCCCACAGGGCGGCGGTCAGGGCCGTGACCAGCTCGGCGACCTCCGTCAGCGACGCCCGCTCCGGAGCCAGCCCGCGCCAGAACAGCAGCTCGTCGAGCACCGTGTCGGGCCGGGCCCCGTCGCGGTCGCGCACCACTTCGGCGATCGTCATGCCGAGCAGGCGCAGCGGTGCGTCCGGACCCACTTCGACCAGCTCACGGCCCTGCGCCGCGACGGATCGCAGCAGCGCGGAAGGCACGCCGATCACGTCCGCGACCGCCTCCGGCAGCAGTTCGTCCACCGGGTGCTGCCGCGCCCGCGCCGCGAGCCGGGCACCCCACATGAGCCGGGCCTGGGCCGGGGTCGACGGCCAGACCAGCCGCAGCAGTTCTCGAACACCCGCGTCGAACGCGGGCCCGCCGAAGGTCGTCGGATCGCAGAACGCCTGCCCAACCGGGCCGTCGCCGGCGATGATGCGCAGGTCAGAGGGGCCACTCACGTTCGCGACCGGGTTGAACAGCACTGGCGAAAACCTCCCGCGACGGTCCGTACCGACTCCTCGAAACCCTACCGCTTTTCGAACACACGTACGAACACAAAATCGGCACGGATTCACGCGCTCATGCATCTGTTCATGTCTATGGCCATGGGTAACACCCGTGTGACGCTGGGTGTTCTTGAGCTTAGGTCGGTGATGCAGCGTGGCTACCGGTCGTCACAATGACAGCTGTTCGAACGGACGCAGACATGCCTGCCACTGCGGCGGCTGCGGCGGATCCTTGCATGGCTGGCGAGCATGGCTCGATCTGGCCATCGGGCCGAACGCCGAGCGGACCCAACGGTGGAACCGGCGGGACCGCGTGCTGGAGCGAGTGCCGGCCCACGGCCTGCGCCGCAACCAGCGTAACCGCGAGATCGTCGGTGATCTGGCCCGAATAGACATCAGCGGCTGGCTGTCGGTCGAGGGCCGGCGCACCCGGCTGCGAAACGCCATCGAGCCGTCGGGGGCCCGCCCGACCGTCGCCGAGCAGGTCGAGGCCCTGGCCGAGGGGCTGGCCCGGGAGCCCTGGGCGCGAATCAGCGAGGACCTGCCCGATCCGATCGCGATCGGCCGCGAGTTCGCCGACCACGGGTGGTGCGACCTGCTCATCGGCCTCGTCCGGGGCCTCGAACTGCAGTCCGACGTCCGCGACTGGATGCGCCACGTGCTGGTCGACTCCTCCCGCGCCCCGAACCGCCCTCGTGTGGACGAGGACATCGCCGACGTCGTGGTCGGGCACGTGTGGAAGGCGTTGGAGAACGGGCCGTACAACTGGCTGGAGCGCGACCTGCGATCGCTGCGCGTGCTCGCGGTGTTCATGTGCCCCGCGCCCGAGGCCCACGCCGAGGTGCGCGAATACGCCCTGCGCCCCGAGATGGAAATGCTCAGCGACCAGACCCGGGAGCGCCTGAACCAGGTCCTCGGCCGACTCTGACCTTGGCGGCAACGGGAAGGTGATCGCTCCCGGTCCTGTTCAGGGCCCAGACCGCGGTCACCTTCCCACTCTTGGCCATGACGTGATCGATCCGCGCAACGGGCATGCGCGCCGGAAAACTGAACGCGGGTGTACTGCGAGCGGTCGTCACCGTTCGAGTGATCGGCTGGAGCCCGGGATCGTCGGCCGCACCGTTGAGATCCCCGATGAGCACCACGGGCTTCCGCTCTTGTCTGAGCCAAGCACCAAGCTGCGCCGCACTGTCATCCCGCCACCGCGTGTCGAACCCGCTCAACCGCATCCGCACGGACGGCAGATGCACCACGTAGACGACCACCCCGTTGACCTCGGCGCGCAGCCCCCGCCGCCACTCCGCCTCGAGCCCGCGCGGCTTGATGTCCACAGGCTCGGCCCGCTCGATCGGCCACCGCGACCACAACCCAACCGTCCCGAACACCACCCGATGCGGCAACGGCACCGCCACGTCCTCGGTGATCTCTTCAAGACCAACCAGCGCCGGTTGTACCGCCATGAGCCTGGCCACGGTCCCGCCCGGATCACGGTTCTCATCGCTGAAGTTGTGCTGCACCACGACAAAGTCCGCCGGCCGCGCGTCGACCGGCAGGAGCTGATCGCCGAACGTGGCCGCCCACAGCGTTGCCGACAGTCCACAAGCGACCAGCGCGTTCACGGAGCGCCGCCATACCGCGAGAGCGAACAGCGCAGGGACGGCGAGTCCGAGCCACGGCAGAAAGGTGACGGCCAGGCTTCCGAAGTGCATGCAACCCCAGACGCGCGACCGGCGCAGCCGGTTGTCAGGAGAGCGCGCGAGCGATGGCGGCGGCGGCTGAGGTCACCTCAGTCGGTACCGACGAAGGATCCAGCTCCGAGAGAGCCACGACGCCGACGCTGGCCTCCAGGCCCTCCACGCCGGGGATGGCCGCTGCCACGCCGTGAGCGCCCGGTTGCAGTTCGCCCGTGGTCGTCACTACCGTGAAGTCGCCGTGCCGGCCCGCCAGGATGGCCTTGCCCGCCGCGCCCTGCTCCAGCGGGTGACGTGACCCGGTGCGATAGGCCACGTGGAATTGGGTCCAGCTCGGCTCCACGACCGCCAGGGCGTAGGCCTCGCCGCCGTCGGCGATGGTCAAGTGGGCCGTGGCGCCGACCGTTTCGGCCAGGCGGCGGAGTGCCGGGAGCGCCGCGTCCGCGACCAAGGGCTGGGCTCGGCGGGCGAGGTGGAGCAGGCCGGCGCCCAGGCGGAGGCGGCCGGCGCGGTCGCGGCGGATCATGCCGTGCTCCGAGAGGGTGGCTACCAGGCGGTACACCACTGCGCGGCCCACGCCCAGGGCGGTGGCCGCCTCGGTCATGGTCAGGCCGGACGGGGTGTCGGCGACCAGGTGGAGCAGGCGCAGGCCGCGGTCCAGGGTCTGCGCGGTCTCGGTTGCCACCGACACAGGCTATAGGTCGGTCTCCGTTACTCTTGGTCGTGTGACCCTACGCTTGTACGACACCGCCAGCCGATCGGTCCGGGACTTCGTCCCGTTGACGCCCGGGCAGGTCGGCATCTACCTGTGTGGGCTCACCGTTCAGGCCGGGCCGCACATCGGGCATTTGCGCTCAGGAGTGAACTATGACGTGCTGCGTCGATGGTTCATGGCGTCCGGCTATTCGGTGACGTTCATTCGGAACATCACCGACATCGACGACAAGGTGCTGCAGAAGGCGGTCGAGGCCGGGCAGCCGTTCTGGTCCATCGCGTACGCGAACGAGCGGCTGCTGTCCGCGACGTACCAGCGGCTCGGGGTGCTGCCGCCGACCTATGAGCCGCGGGCTACCGGGCACGTGCCGGAGATGCATGAGCTGATCAAGCAGCTGATCGCGGACGGGCACGCGTACGAGGCGATCGATGGCTCCGGCGATGTGTACTTCGAGGTGCGGTCGTACGCCGACTACGGTGCGCTTTCCGGGCAGCGGCCCGACGCGATGGAGGCCGCGACCGACGGGCCGTTGCGGGCCAAGCGCGATCCGCTCGACTTCGCGCTCTGGAAGGGCAAGAAGGCCGACGAACCCGAGGACGCGAACTGGCCCTCGCCGTGGGGGCCGGGGCGGCCCGGGTGGCACATCGAGTGCTCGGCGATGTGCTGGCGGTACCTCGGCACCGAGTTCGACATTCACGGCGGTGGACTCGATCTGCAGTTCCCGCACCACGAGAACGAGATCGCGCAGTCCAAGGCGGCCGGGTTCGGGTTCGCGCGGTTCTGGGTGCATCACGCGCTGCTGAACCTGGGCGGAACCAAGATGGCCAAATCCGTCGGCAACGTCGTGTCGCTCGAATCGCTCGTGGATTCCGGTGTACGGCCGGTCGAGGTGCGCTACTACCTGCTCGCCCCGCATTACCGCTCGGTCATCGACTTCACGCCGGAGTCGCTTGCCGAATCGGCGGTTGCCTATCGTCGGCTCGAGAACTTCGTCCTGCGCGCGGCCGAGCAGGTGGGCGAGGGCGAGCTCGGCACGGTACCTCCCGCGTTTGCCGAAGCGATGGACGACGATCTGAATACCTCGCGGGCCCTGGCGGTCGTGCACGATGCGGTGCGCGATGCGAACGCTGCCCTGACGGCGGCGGACAGGCCGGCGTTGGAAAGCGCGCTCAGTACGGTACGAGCGATGCTTGATGTTCTTGGGGTTGACCCGCTGCACCCGCAGTGGCGCGCATCGGATCGGGGCGACCTGACCAAGGTGGTCGATTCGTTGGTCGCGCTCGCTCTGGAGCAGCGCGCGGCCGCCCGCACACGCAAGGACTGGGCCGCCGCGGACGCGGTCCGCGACCAGCTCAAGACGGCCGGCGTCGTGGTGGAGGACACCGCGGCCGGTCCACGATGGACGTTGGAGCACTGAGAATTCATGCCAGGTAATTCCGAGCGTCGCGGCAAGCGCGTCGTGTCGAAAAAGGGCGCCGTCAAGGGCTCCGGCGGCAAGAACCGGCAGTCCCTCGCCGGGCGCGGCCGGACGCTGCCGGCGGATGAGCGGCCGTGGCACAAGGGGTACTCCGGCGACGAGCCGCTGCCCCAGAAGACCGGCCGCAAGCAGGAGAACGAGCGCCGCGCCGCCGCGGCTGAGGGGCGCGCGCCGAAGATCGGCCAACCGGGGACAAAGCGGACGGCCGGCAAGGGGCCGTTCGCGGCCAAGCGGACGTCGCCGATCGCCAAGACGAGGGTTTCGCCCGGGCGCAAGTCGGTCGCGCCCAAGGACGGGCCGGAGCTGCTCGTCGGGCGCAACCCCGTCGTCGAGGCGCTGCGCACGCACGTTCCGGCGACCGCGCTGTACGTCGCGCTCGGCATCGACATGGACGAGCGCGTCAAGGAGGCGGTGCGCACCGCCGCCGAGCGGGGCGTCGCGATCCTCGAGATCACGCGGCTCGAACTCGACCGCATGACCG
Source organism: Dactylosporangium sp. CS-033363 (assembly GCF_050942475.1). Taxonomy (NCBI): domain Bacteria; kingdom Bacillati; phylum Actinomycetota; class Actinomycetes; order Micromonosporales; family Micromonosporaceae; genus Dactylosporangium; species Dactylosporangium sp. CS-033363. The sequence goes on from NZ_CP192032.1 coordinate 354,941, forward strand.
GCGGGGTGCTGCACCAGGGGCTGGGCCTGCAGGTGCCGCCGTACGCGTACGAGCCGTTCGAGGACCTGCTCGCCGCGTCGCTCGAATCGGCCGCGCCGCTGCTCGTCGCGCTCGACGGCATCACCGATCCGCGCAACCTCGGTGCGATCATCCGCTCGGCGGCCGCGTTCGGGGCCGACGGGGTGTTCCTGACCGAGCGGCGCTCGGCCGCGATCACCGCGACCGCCTGGCGCACCAGCGCGGGTGCCGCGGCCCGGGTCAAGGTCTCGCAAGTCACCAACCTGACACGTTCGCTGAAGCAGTGCCAGGACCGCGGGTACGTCGTCGTGGGCCTCGACGCCGACGGCGAAACCGACCTTTATGCCCTCGAAGCGGCCGTCGGTCCGCTCGTCGTGGTGGTCGGTTCGGAGGGCCGTGGCCTGTCCCGCCTGGTCGGACAGACCTGTGACCTGCGCGTCGGCATCCCCATGGTGTCCGATGTCGAGTCGCTGAACGCATCGGTGGCCGCCGCCGTTACGTTGGCCGAAGTCAGCCGTCGTCGCCGACTGTAGATCTTTACTACCGCACCTAATATGGGCCGGTGACTCAGCCTCAGCAGGGCTTCGCCATCGGGGTCGACCTCGGCACGTCCAACACCGTCGCGGTGATCCGCCACCCTGACGGCCGCACGCGCCCACTGCTCGTCGACGGCGCGCCGATCATGCCTTCCGGCGTGTACGTCGACGAGCACGGGCGCATCCACGTGGGCCGCGACGCGTACCGGATGGCCGGGCTCGACCCGTCCCGCTTCGAGCCCAACCCGAAGCGTCGCATCGACGAGCCGCAGGTCCTGCTGGGTGATCGCGAGCTGGCGACCGTCGACCTGCTGGCGGCGATTCTGGCCTCGGTTGCGCGGGCCGCTGTCGAGGCGGTCGGGTTTTTGCCTCCGGCGGTGCTCACGTACCCGGCTGCCTGGGGATCTCGCCGCCGGGACACGCTTGCCGAGGCCGCGCGCCGGGCTGGTTGGCCGCCGAGCACGCTGGTTCCGGAGCCGGTGGCGGCGGCTCGGTACTTCGCGGACATTTTGCGCCGGCCGGTTGCGGTCGGTTCGTCGCTCGCGGTGTTCGATTTCGGCGGTGGGACGCTCGATATCGCGATTGTGCGCAACGAGAACGGCCGTTTTACGGTCATCGGCTCGGGCGGGATCGAGGATCTCGGCGGGCTGGATGTCGATGCGGCCATCGTCGAGCATCTCGGGAACGTGATCGAGCCATTCTCGTGGGCGGCGTTACGGAATCCGCAGTCGACTACGCAGCGTCGCGATCGGCGGCTCTTCTGGGACGACATTCGCGGGGCCAAGGAGATGCTGTCGCGTTCCACCGTCGCGCCGATCACGGTGCCCGGCCAGGAGCAGGCGATCCACATGACGCGCGAGGAGCTGGAGCGGGTCACGGAGCCGCTCATCCGGCGCGCGGTGTGGGAGACCGGCAAGGTCATCCACAGCGCGGGGCTGCGGCCGGATCAGCTCGCCGGCATGTTCTTGGTTGGCGGGTCGTCGCGACTTCCCCTGGCGGCGCGGCTTCTGCACGCCGAGTTGGGGATCGCGCCGACCGTGCTGGAGCAGCCCGAATTGCCGGTCGCTGAAGGAGCCATTGCCGAGTTTGTACCGCAGGCCGCTTACCGCACCGAGAGCGTGCCTGTTTCCGCGGCTCCTGTTTCTGCGCCTCCTCCGTCAGCGCCTCCTTCCGCGCCTCTCTCTGGGCCTCTTGCTGCGCCTCACTCTGGACCGCCGAGCGCGCCGCCGACTGCGCCGATCTCGCCGGTTTCGGGAGGCTTTGGCGGTTCGCCCGTCTCGGCTCCCCCTGGCGCCGGCTATCCGATGCGGCCTGGCCAGGTGGCTCCGCCCGGTCAGGTCAGCCCGTCCGCGGCCCCGTTCTCGGCGCCGCCGTCGCCGCCGTTCTCGGCACCGCCTTCGCCGCCGTATTCGGCATCGTCGACGGCGCCGTTCTCGGCATCGTCCACGCCGCCGGGTGCCCTGGGTGCCCCGGGTTCGTCGGGTGCCCCGGGTTCGTCGGCTGCCCACGGTGGGCCGGGTGCGCCGGGTGCGCCGGTCTCTCGTCGCCGGAACCGGACCGGGCTGCTCGTAGGTGTGATCGCGGCCGTGGTCGTGCTCGCGCTGGTCGGTGGCGCCGGCTACTGGTTCTTCTTCCGCGACAAGGTCAACGACGTCGCGTTCAAGACGGTGTCGAGCGCCGGTTCGCTCGACCTCGCCGAGGACATCGACTATCCGGTGACGGCGACGCTGGGCACCAAGACCTACGCGGTGTACATCAAGGACAAGACCTCCCACGTCGTCGCGTACGACTTGGATGACAAGAAGAAGCTGTGGCAGTACGACATCGGCGACGACAACTACACGTGGGGCGTCTATCCGAACCCGGACGGCATCGTCCTGGTCGGTAAGGGCGGCACCACCCCCGCTCTGATCATGTTGGACACCTCGGGCAAGCAGAAGACGAAGCTGACCTGGAACACCTCCGACAGTCTGTCGTTCCTGTCCGACGTGTGGATCTGGCACTCGAGCAAGGACAAGAAGGTCAACGGGTACGGCTGGGACGGCAAGAACAAGTGGACTGTGGACGATGACGCGAAGGGTGGCACTAAGGTCATCGGTCCGGTTGTAGGCGGCGACGAGAAAGGCCCTTCCGACCTTACCGGCGCCCCGGCCAACCGCGATCTGAAGTCGCGCTCGCAGTTCGTCACCATCGACGGCGATAAGATCAACCTCCGCGCGGCGGCGACCGGCAAGGTTGTCCGCACATGGGACGACACCTCGGGATACTCGACCGGGTACGCCCTGTTTGATCAGCGCTTGTTCGTCTACGGCACGAGCTCGAAGTACACCGTCAAAGTCTTCGACTTGACTAAGACAACCGAGCCGGTGCAGATCTACACCTCGCCGGACCGCACGCTCGAGGACCTCGCGATGTGCGGCCCGGACCGGCTGTGCGTGCTCGACTCGGGCTCGGGTGCGGCGGACACCGTCCTGCGCTCGATCTCGATCCCCGACAAGAAGCAGGTCTGGCAGGGCGACGCCAAGAACACCACGGGCCTGATCCCGGCGGGCCGGCAGATCCTGGCCTCGACCCCGGGGGGCAGCGGCGGGTCGAGCCGGCTCTACAGCTTCGACGGGGCCCAGCTGTTGAAGCCCGAGGACCAGACGGGGTACGGCGTGCGCGTCACCAACGGCAGCCTGCTCTTCTTCGCCAAGACGCCCAGCTCGGTCGACGACACCGTGACGCTGGTGGGGGTGACGGCTTCCTCGGGGGAGCGGGTGGCGCTGGGGACGCTGCCGAAGGTCGCGGGGTCGAGCTGCTCCTGGAACGCCACGAAGATCGCTTGTGTGGGCGAGGGAAAGCTGCAGGTCTGGTCGTTCGCCTAGCTCCCTCTGGTTCCCTTCGCGCCGGCCGCCCTTCGGGGCGGGCGGCCACTTCTCAGGACGCGAAAAGGGCGGCCCCTCTCGGGACCGCCCTTCTTTGTTGCGTTGATCAGATGCGGAGACCGGTAGAGGCGTTGAACGCGTGGTGCGTGTTGGCGTGCGGCCGGACGTACACGATCTCGGTCAGGCGCGGCGTGCGACGCGGGTCAGCGCGCACCACGAACCGCTCGTCCTGGCCCTCGAGCGCGACGGTCCCGTGCACGTACGCGTCGGAACCGAGCTCCTCGACCAGGTCGACCGTGACCGGAATGCCACCGTCGTTCGGCCCGACCAGGTCCGTGTCCTCGGGCCGGAACCCGACCGTGACCCGCCCGTTCCCCCCGTCGCCCTGCGCCGCGGCGATCTGCTCACGGGACAGCGGCAGGATGACGTCGCCGAAGCGGCCGCCCTGGTCGGTCAGCGGCACGGTCTTGATGTTCATCGCCGGCGAGCCCATGAAGCCCGCGACGAAGACGTTGGCCGGCCGGTCGTACAGCGCGCGTGGGCTGTCGACCTGCTGCAGCACACCGTCGAGCAGGACGGCCACCCGGTGACCCATGGTCATGGCCTCGACCTGGTCGTGCGTGACGTACACGGTCGTGATGCCGAGCTTGGCCTGCAGCGTGGCGATCTGCGAACGCGTCTGCACACGCAGCTTCGCGTCGAGGTTCGACAGCGGCTCATCCATGAGGAAGACCTGCGGCTCACGCACGATGGCGCGACCCATGGCGACACGCTGCCGCTGACCACCGGAGAGCGCCTTAGGCTTGCGGCCGAGGTAGTCCTCGAGCTGCAGCATCGCGGCAGCTTCCTTCACGCGCCGGTCAATCTCGTGCTTAGGCGTCTTCCGCAGCTTGAGCGCGAACGCCATGTTCTCGTACACCGTCATGTGCGGGTACAGCGCGTAGTTCTGGAACACCATCGCGATGTCGCGAGCCTTGGGCGGCAGGTGCGTGACGTTCTTGTCGTTGATCAGGATGTCGCCGGCGTCGACATCTTCGAGCCCGGCGAGCATGCGCAGCGACGTCGACTTGCCACAGCCGGACGGCCCGACGAGCACGAGGAACTCGCCGTCACCGATCTGGAGGTCAAGCTGGTCAACCGCGGGACGCGGCGTACCGGGATAAATCCGGGACGCTTTCGCGTACGTGACCGTAGCCATGGGGGAGCCACCTTCCACCGGCAGGAACGTGCCGGACGATCCGAGTAGAAGTTCTCACCGAGCCCGCAACGGTGCGGGACCCGGAGTGCTGACCACCTTAAGCGCTACAGCCCGTGATGCCAAGGTCAGCGCCCGGATTGGTCCTGGTTCGCCCTGCTTTGCGGGGTAGGTATCTGGGGCGCGGGGGCGGGCTGAGACCAAGTACGATCGTTGGTCTAGGCCGACGTGGCGCAACTGGCAGCGCACCCGACTTGTAATCGGAAGGTTGGGGGTTCAAGTCCCCCCGTCGGCTCTCCCGATCAAGGCCTTGATCTGGCGCATAACATTCGGACAGTCGGTCTTGACCGGCTATCTCTTGCGGCAGTGACCTGTACCGCGGTCCAAGAGATCACTGTCGCGAATGACGCATCCGGAAGGCGCCCGACCTAGGACGCGTTTCATAAGTTCTGTCAGAGTCATTCGCTGATGACGGCGATGGTTGCGGTGGCTTGGAATCGTGTGGCGAGTTGGTCGTAGCGGGTGGCGACGCCGCGGTGGCGTTTGAGTCGGTTGATGCCGCACTCGACGGCGTGGCGTTGCCGGTAGCGGTCCCGGTCGAACGCGGGTGGGCGTCCGCCGTAGCGTGCATCCCCAGCAAGAGCGACCAGGACGCGCATCTGCGCAGCCGCGGCATCGCCGCCCGGTTGGCTTGTGAGGTGTATGCCTTGTCGGCCAGGACCAGATTTGGGCGGGTGCGCGGATGTCCGCCACCGATCCACGCGACGCGGATCTTGCGCAGGACCAGGATGAACTGCGGGCTGTCACCGCGTTGCCCGGCGGTGATGATCAGGGCGAGGGGTTTCTGGCCCTGCTCGCAGGCCAGGTGTCCTCGTGGTCAGGCCGCCGCGGGAGCGTCCGAGCGCGTGGTCGGCGGGTTCGTCGTGCACGCCGCCGGATGGCTCCTGCTGCCGGTGCCCGTCACGACGGGCACCGGCGGCGTGCTGATGCGCTCGGCTGGTGGTGGAGTCGACGCTGACGTCCCAGCCGATCCGGCCGGCCGAGTCCGCGCCGGTCTGCGCGGCGGCGAGAACGGTGTCCCAGGTGCCGTCACGCTGCTAGCGGCGGAACAGCCCATAGATCGTCTGCAAGGGCGCGTACTCGGCTGGGACGTCACGCCACGGCGCACCGACCCGGATACGCCATCTGATGCCGTCGATGAGCTGCCGCCTGTCCCACTTCGGCGGACGACCCAGCAACGACTGCGCAGGCAACAGCGGCGCAAGCGCCGCCCGCTGTGCGTCGGTCAGGTCATACCGGAGACCTCGTCACCGCTAAGGTGGCCACGAGGTCTCCGGTATGAAGTTCTGCTTGGTCGCTGAACCATCTACCGGAGACCTCTTCAGTTATCGATCACCGCCACGCCGGAACCTCACCCGGCACTTCTGAAACGCGCCCTAGGCGCAAGGTGTGGCGCGACGCTAGCGACTTGCTAGTCGGCTGGCCCGAGGCTGTCCCCTTCCGGGTCTTCGGGGTCCTCTTCGGCTAGCGGGATGCCACGGCGCTCGAGGCGAGATCTAACTGCTACGTGATAGGCGACTGGTGTTACCGCCAGAACGTGCTCGACCATCGCCCTGAAAAACTGTGCCGGTCCGATGTCCAGCGGCACCGCGTCGGCGTTCACCTTGACTACTGGTCCGCCCGGGGAGTCTCCAGCCCAGTCAACCAGCGCAAGACCCGTCGCGGTGTACCCATTACTATCTCCGGGTCCGCGCAGCTTACGGATCATGTCGACTGTACGTTCGTATGCATCAGGTTCATCGGTCAGGACCGTCGCTCGCTGGACAAAGAGGAAGCCGACGGCGGCAAGCGGGTAACGTCCGCGCAGGTTCGCGGCATCCCCGTACGCCTCTTCGAATCGGTTCGGCAGGTTTTTGCCGAACGATGACAGTTGAGCCTTGGTGCTGATCAAAACTTCTGGTCCTCGGTCCCAGCGCGATATGCACACATCGACCTGCTTATAATAAGCTCGACCGAGTACCCGGGCGTCCGCTGGCCCGACAGCCGAGATTTGTTGCAGGCGCCGTCGCAGGTCATCTGCCATTGCTCGGGGTAGTTTCCCCATCAAGATTGCAATCTCGCGTGGAAGAATCCGTGGTCGGGTCGCGCGCGGCCAAACTTCGTCAGAGTCGAAGCCGCATCGGCGCAACTCGTGAGCGAGCCATGCGTCGATGCCCTTAGCAAATCGACCGCTCTCGGACGCCTCGTTACTGCGGACCGGAATAGACAGCAACCGGCCGAGAAGCTCGAAATCCGGAAGGTAGCGAGGTTCATCGCCCAGGGCATGCGTCCACGGGTCGCTCGAAGCGGCATCCGCAAGGATCGCGTCATAGGCGCTGAAAGCATCAGGCCGGGTCAAGGCACTCCTCTGTATCGTAGTCCGACGAGGTTTCTACGCGATCGCCATGGGGACGGCAGTACGTCGAAGCAAGGCAGTGCGGCTCATAAGCAGTCAGCGAAGTTAGGTAATGCGATTCGTTCGTCCGCATTCGCGTGTGCACATGGCTGAAACGGATTATTCGGTGAAGCTGGCGGTCAAGATATCAAGAAGGTTATCGACCTCCGTCCAAGCCGAGGTGACGTTGTGAGTGACTGGTTGATAGCCGGCGTGATTGATGTTCGCCTCGTACGCGAAAACCCCGACGCCGTCTAGGTACGTGGCCTCGAGTTCTGAAGCTTGCTCGGCGATAGTTGCCGGCCTCGCACTCGCGCTTAAGCGTGCCGCCCACAAGAGGTAGACCTTCGGTGCCCGCACCTGCCGCCACTGGTCCCATGTGCCCATGGGACTTGCCGGGTCGTGCTGGGCCAGCTTGAGGTCAGTGGCGGCAAACTTCAGCTCTTTACGCCGTGTTACCCAATCTGCCATTGCCTTGCGCTCCGGAGTCGCGCTTTGCTCGGCGGCGCCGCTCATTCGCGTGAGCAGGCAGACTTGCGGGTCTGTGAGCGGAGGTGTGCCAGACGGCCATGCGACGTCGATAGTGTGATCCTGGGAGAAGCCGCGTACACGCACCCGTGGCTCAAGCCGGGACGAAGTACGGTTCTCCAGCAATAGCGATACCAGCTCGGCCCACCAGTTTCCTTTGCTGCGGTACACGGCGTTCAACCGAGTCTTGGGATCTTTGGTCTGGTCTCCCATGCCGCGAGGTGGGACACCTGCTGCGCGGTAACGATCCAGGCACCAGAGGAGTGCAAGGAACCGTGCTTCAACGGCTGAGAACTGGGTTGCTACGTTGTCCTGGATCTTGTTTTTCAGATCTGACCACATCTCGCCGGGGTGGCCGACCTCGGTCTCCAGGGTCTGTGCAGTCGTCAACAGGTTGTGTCCTCCGAATGCAGAGGCGGGGATGCAGCATGCCTGTCTGCCGATACGCAGGCTAGACGGTAGCCGACTCTTCTGCGCCCATCCTCCTCGAGCGTAACGATCGCGCTGCATCCTGGATCTGGGCCACCTCCTCAGCAGAGAGCTTGAGGATCTCGCCCAGCAGCACCTCGTCGACCCGTTTGACGACGTTTGTCCAGCGCCCACCTTGCAACTGGGTGTCCAACCGCCTCCGATCGTCGGCCAGTAGCGTCCATGCCCGCTCCATCGCCGTGAAGTTCGGCACGGGCAAGACAGCTGCCTCGCGCGGCTCCATCTTGAGGATCCCACCGCCATAGGAGCGGCCGAAAATCTCGGCGCCCAACATTGTCATACTGTTGAAGGCGAGGAGCGGCAGCGCGAACCTCGCTGGAGCGGGCGCCTCCTCGCGGAGTCGGACCCCATGCATCGAGTTCAAGAACGTACTGCCGATCGAGTTCGTGACCATGCGCGGGTAGCGATGGCTCATGTACGTAAAGAAAAGGTCGGGCGGACTAACAGCCGGAGGACGCCACCACGGTGTGCGGACTCTGCACTTATACGCCTGGTCAACTTTTAGGCTTTTGCCATAATCGATGTAAGCACGGAGCTCGGGAGTTCGGTCATCCGGATCTGGGCAAAGAAGCCAGACCGGCTCGCCGGCTTGTAACAGGTTCCGCCACTGGGGCTGTGAGAACGTCAGTCCTTTGAGGTGTTTGGACCCAGGTGGGACTATCTTACGCAGTTGGCCGGCCGCTTCGCTGAGGCCAAACTTTTTGGCCGTAGCGTCAGTTAGGGCGAAAAAGGAATTTGCACCTGTCACTGTACCGAGCTCTGGGCTACCATATCGCGACAGCGGGATCATGTGCTGGTCGTTGATGCGCTTGAAGATGCGGCGCTGCCTGTTGGGCAAGAGGAGGTCGGTCCATTTGCCGGCTCCGGTCAGCGCAGCAGTCAGGTTCTCCATCGTGCGTACACGACCGAGGTCTTCCGAATCCTCAAAATGGTACAGAGAGAAGGAGTCGCAACCTCCACTGCCCCCAGCAAGAACGAGGATCACCTTCTCGAGTGCGTCATCGAACTGGAGTCGTTCGAACAGCACGAGGTGGACCTGTTCAAAGCGGTTGCGAAGCCAGATACGTATGGGCTCTGCGTAGCCCACTGTCAGCAACTCGGCCGGCAGTACCATCGCCAAACGGCCTTCAGGTTTGAGGAAGGCGCACGCGTGGACGAGGAGGGGAGCCCACGATGACGTTAGTCCGGACAGCCGCACGCCTTGGCGCAATGCGGCCTGCCGGGCCTTCGCCTGAGCTTCAGGACCATGCTTCTGGTATCGCACGAACGGCGGGTTGCCGATGACGGCGTCCATCAACGGCAGTGGCGAGCCAAGCTGGTCGGGCGTCGGGACATCGAAGAAGTCAGCCTTGATTAGCTGGGCGTCCATGCCCTCGTCGCGCAGTAGGTCGCGGGCCCAGTCGAGTGAGGTCTGATGCAGATCAACACCGAACAGGTGCTGGCTGAGGTTGCGACCCGAGGGCACCTTGCCATGGAGCCGCCGGCCAGCCGCGAGCAGGAATACGGCCTCACCGCACGTTGGGTCGAGCACACGGACATCTTCGCGGCTGCTGTCCGATGAAGCGCGCGTGGAGGCCATGCGCCCCCGCACGGCCCATTCGGCTAGGTAGTCCGCAATTGCCGGGGGGGTGAAGAAGGCGCCCCGTTCCTTCCGCAGGTGCGGACTGTCCCCGGACCGAATCACCAGCCGATCATACCGTCGCAGGCCGCCGCCAGGCCGCCCGGCTAACCGGAGTTGCCCCAGTCGTCGAGACCACCGGATCCTGTGCGCTTTCGCGCCGACCGCCGACCGCATCAGCCAGCGGCGTCTCCGATCGGGCGCGGCGGGGGCTCGTTGGGCCGCGCGACCTCAAGCGTGATCGAGCCCGAGGATGTGGCCAACGCCCTTTGCGGCGGCGAGGGCCGACAGGGCGTCGATGGCTGAGCTGTGGACGATGACAGGCGGAGACCGTGATCTTCCCAGGGAGTCGCGCGAGACGTCAGCCAAGGAGCAGAGTGACAATGACCTGCGGTCTTTGGTCGGCGTCCGGTGGCTACCGCCCCAGCTACTCATCGTCGACAGGTTCCGGGCCGCGAGCCTAACGCTGAGCTGCGTAACCAGATCGTCGTCAAGGGTTCGCAGGAAGATCGAAGATCACTACGTTTGGATCGCTCGGCGTTCGTGACGAACGCCCATCCCGTTGCCGCGGGCCGACTTCGCTGTAGCTCGTAGCACTCGAGATCCAGAGTTGGACACAGTGGACCGTAGTCGTCTTTGTTGAGCTCGGGGAATGCGCACGGCGAGCCGAGTCGACCTCGGAGACTGTAAGAGCCCGTCGGGGTCTCCACGTCAGCCATCGTTCCCCTGACAGCAACCGAGAAGCTTGCAGTGGCCGTCGTGCCAGCAGCGCAACTCGGGTCGCTGAGGTGAGCGGTGCGTGAGATGCGTTGACCGCCTCGAATGGATCGGCACCGCGCCGTCTGGTGCCGGCGCGGGACGGTAGAGCATGCGATTACTAACATGACGTGGCGAAGGGCGGACCGACTCTGTGCTTAACTGAATCGGTCCGCCCTCTGCCTACGGCAGGATTCGCTGGTTTGAGGCGTCTAGTGCGACTCGCGCAGATCGGTCCTGCCAAGTCCCGTCTATCACGGCGTTGTTGTCGCCGGTCGGCTTAGCGGCAAGCACTCTTATGGTTTCGGCGTTTAAATCCCCGAGCGCGTCCAAGAGGCGGTCAGGTTCCGGTAGATCATCGAGGGTTACTCCAATCGCGTGAACGAGTTGCGCCGCGCGATTTAAGTCTAGCTCCGCCTTAACTGTCGCTTCGAATGGCGATTTTGCTTCACGCAGTGATCTTAACTCGGCTTCTAACTCTCGTTCTCGCTTTCCTAACTCCGCATGGACGAGTCGAACACGGCTCCGCAACTGTCGCTCCGCGCGCGATTGGGCGAGCTCGCCGTCGATAACTGCATAAACCTCGGGATCAGCAAGGAATCGGCGAACCTTCGCTGCCCTTTCGGCTACGGTCAGTCGTTGATCGGCTTTTGAATCAAAAGCCTTCTTTCCTGCGATTTCGGCCGCCTGTCGTACTGTAAGGCCATTTCGCAACAACTCTGGACGATCACGCAAGTCCCTGTGTACCGTCCATGATGCCTCAACGCGACGCGCTGGTGGCAACTTCCGTGCTACTTCCTCATAAACTCGGAATTGAGCCGCATCGTGACCGAGCTCAACCGCAAGCTTTTCTATCAAATAGCTGGGAATTGAGGTTAAAAAGTCTCCAAGAAGGAACTTCGGGTCATGCGGCCCTTGTGTAGACCGTTCGCTCCGTTTGAGTACGGGCAACGCAAGAATTCGTGCTGCTTCCTGGACCCGCTCGACCCACTGATCCGAAGACGGCTCACCCATCGATAATGTCGCTTTGATTGTCGTCGGCGGTGAGAGCCGCGACCTGCTTAACGTCGGCGTGTGGAATCGCTCCGACTGCCTGTCGTACGACCACACCAAGCTGCCGTGCGACCGGCGCCGCCAGCTCGGGACGACGGGTGCTAACCAGGCCAAGCTGAGCTTCTAGCTTTCGCGCGGCGCGAAGGAACGCGGCACCCGCTGGTGCGGTAAAGTATGTCATGATTAGATCGCGGCTGGCCGTAATGAACCGACCTGGCTCGGTCCGCGGTTCCCTTTTGCCGGTTTCTTCGTTGATTTTGGTTCGCGACACTGAAGCTTCGCAAAGTACCAGGCCAAGTTCGCCAATGGACTTCTGCACGAAACCGCTGGTACCAGTGTTCGTTAGCCCCCAGAGATACTTCATCAGCTCATCTTGAGCGGCGCTCTCCTCCGCGGAGTTCGCCAGCCTCCGGACGCCCGGACCATCGGGCAGCAACTCCGCGTACAGTTCGAACTTGGTGACCGCTCGGGCTGCGAGTTCTCGTTTTCCGTTCGCGACATGGTTGTTCTGCATCGTCTGCAGAACGGCGCCGGGCAGTAGCTTCTGATTAGCGCGCAGGGCGCCGTCTTCGTCCTTGCCCGTGAAGCCCGCATCAATCAGCGCCTGTGCCTTGATTTGATCGACAAGAAGATGGTCGAATTTGTCTGACGCATCAGCTTCGAGCGGGAGATCATCCAAATTTTCGACATGTCGATGGTCGCTCATCACTTACTCCCCGGCTCTGCACAGGACATCCGCCCGTTGCGGATCTGGCGAGAGCCGGTGCTACCTTCACCTCTCCGTAGTGGTCTTGTCAAGACAAATTTTTCCGCGGTACGCGACTAGTGATGATCAATCTTGCTCAGCTCGAGTGGCCACTCGAGTGTTGTTTGTCGCGATCTGCGACTTTGTGGGTACCGAGCTGCTCGTTGATTCCGACCATGGCGCGCCGAACGGTCGATAGATTCAACCGTTCGAGTGATGCGAACTCGTCCCGCCTCGGCGTGCAGGCCAACCCTCAGATTGATGATCTTAATCACGGAGCGGCATTTGCTGATCCGATTCGTCTGCGATCTTGATAGTGGTTGCGCCGGGCGCATCGTGTTGCACATCCTCGGTAACGCTCTGACAGATGTGGCGGGGCTTTGCGGTGGCGGGGCCGCCGAGATGTGTAGCCGCGACCCTTGGTCTCGGTCCTGGCATCCCCGAGCGGTGGTGGCTGCCGAGCGCCGAGGACTATCCGGACCCGAATGGCTCGTTACATGGCTGCAGGAGGTCGACAGGATCACGGCGTGGGTGGGCGGATGGGCTGCCGCCCGGGCGCAGGCGCGGGAGATCGCGTGGACGCAACGGATCGAGACCGCGGCGCGCTGCCGCGGTCGATGGCGGCAGGTGTTGCGGTGCCCGGTCTGGTCCTCGATCTGGACGCCACGATCGTGCTGTGTCACTCCGAGAGGGAGGCGGCGACGCCGACGTGGAAGTCCACTTTTCGGATACCACCCGTTGCTGTGTTTCCTGGACAACACCCGCGAAGCCCTCGCCGGGCTGCGACGCGAAGGCCGGGCCGGATCGAACACCATCGCCGACCACATCACTGTCCTCGATGCGGCGCTCACGCAGATCCCCGACCCGCACCGGCATGGCGTCCCGATCCTGATCCGGTCCGACTCCGTCGGCTGCACCTTCGGCCTCCTCGCCCACATCCGCGGCCTACGCGAGCTCGGCCTGGACAGCCGGTTCTCGGTCGGGGCCGCGATCACCGAGACGCTCCGCCAGGCCATCCTCACCGCCGAACGCCGGCCCGGCGACTGGGTCCCGGCCGTGGACGCCGACGGCGAACCCCGCGACAACGCCGAGGTCTGCGAACTCACCGACCTCGTCCCCGACAACGGCTACCCGTCCGGGACCCGGTTCATCGTCCGTCGCGAACGGCCGCACCCCGGTGCCCAGCTGTCCCTGTTCGACACCATCGAGGGCATGCGCCACCAGGTCATGGCAACCGACACCCCACCCGGTCCCCACCAACGGCCCGATCCAATACCTCGAAGCCCGCCACCGCGCCCACGCCCGGGTCGAAGACTGCATCCGCTGCGGCAAAGCCACCGGCTTCGGTCGGTCCCCGTCCCGGTGATGACCTTCGCCATCAACCAGGCCTGGCTGCACCTCGCCCTCACTGGCATCGATCTCCTCGCCTGGACCCAGATGCTGCTCCTGGACGGCGAACTCGCCACCGCCGAACCCAAGAAACTGCGCTACCGCCTCCTGCACACCGCCGCCCGGATCACCCGCACCGCACGACAAACCCGCCTCCGGATCGTCGCAACCTGGCCCTGGCCAACCGACCTCACCACCGCATTCACCCGTCCGTCGCACTGCCCCAGCCAGCCACCTGAACCCGGCACTCCATCCGGCCCACACCCGGCCGGGCCACCTACGAAAGATCAACTCATCGGCACGCAGCCTTGACCAACAATTAGCGAAGACCGGGGCTGGTTGTAGGCCACCTGGGACCTATCTAGGTGGCCTACAACGCCGCCGTTGGGATCCTGCGTGATCGTGGGCTCGCGTCACGTCTACGGCAAGGCACTTACGCCGTAGAGAACCTTCCTCCGGTGAGTTGTGCTCCAGTAATGGCTTGACCAAGCGCTGCGCTAGGAAGCACTGACGTCGACGACCGTGACCGGGTTCGTGGTGTCCATGTAGGCATCGGACTGGACCGTCAGTGTCGTTGGCTCGCCGATTGAGGGCGGCACGTCGAACACGATGAAGCCGGACCGAGCGGTGTCGGGCTGCTGCTCCTCACCCAACTCCTGGCCAACAACCCCGCCGAGGTACGGGCCGGTGCACCGAAAGCTCTTCCCGTTGGAGTCGGTCAGCATCGCGTCCGTGACGCTCATCGTCGCCGGTTGGTTGCCCACGTTGCGCGCGGTGACATAAGCCAGGACGAAGAGGCCGTTCTTCGGCTGGTACGGCTTCAACCCGCCCGACACGGCTGTCTCGTCCAGCGGCAATTCATGCACATCCTTGGCCAACCGAGTGATGGTGACCTCGAAGCTGCCATTCCGGAATGGCGCCCCGAGGCGTGCTGTTGGCCCGGCTGAGCTGGGAGAAGGGCTGGGAGCCGACGGGTCAGGCGCCGGGGTGGCACTACATCCGCCCGCCGAAGCCAACAACGCAACAGCCAGCAGTTGGACGAGTGCCTTCCTCATGCAACCCATCGTTGTCGTCCTGCCGGCCACGGAATCGAAGGTCCGAAGGCACGCCACCCGGCCGGGCGGCTGATTCACGCGATGGTGGCCGGCACCGAAGGTCGACCTGGATGTCTCGTAGCGCCGCGCGATCCTCACGAACGGCCATAACGCCGAGTTGAAGGCCTACATGCGTTCGTCGGCGATCAGCGTCGGCGTGGACGGTTGAGGTCAGCTTGCTGGGTCTACGTTTCTCCGCGGCTGCTTGTCGAGCTCCCGCTGCCGGCGCCCGTGCAGCCAGACGGTGTCCCGAAAGTTGACGATCGGGATGAGGACATCGGTGGGTACGTGATCAGGCACGGTGTCGGGGAGGAAGAAGACGCCCGCGCACCGTCGGCAGTACCAAGCCCGATCGTGAAGTTGCGCAAAGTAGGGCACTACCCGACGCCAGACGTGGTCCTTCCTTTGACGTCGGATCAGGGCGACGATGACAAGTGCGAGCGCAATGAGGCCCGGGCTAGCGAATACAGCCGGGACGACGATCGCTGACAACCTGAGGACCTCGTTCTCCAGCGGCGGATCGTGCGGCCACATGGTGATGCCGAGCCCGGCCCAACACAGGCAATACGCCGTCAGTACAGCGATCCAGAGGTACCAGCCCGTCCTGAGCGGTGGGAGTGGAGGCGGGGCGAGGAGGCTGGCGGTGCTTGTGACCATGGCTCCGCGCTGGGTGGCCACGCCGATGGCCGGCGTCAAGCCGACGGCGCCGGCCGCCACGCCGGACGACCAAGTGTGGCTGTATCCGTCCAAAACCACAGCACCAACGGCCCAGACCTGGTCTCCGGACCGGCACGAAACGCACACGATCCTATCGTTTGTCACCGATCCGCCGTTCTGCCACGGAGAACGGACCGCTCGCGTGCCGCGATGCCAGTTGCTGCAGTATCTGGAGAGAAGCCTCGTAGCGGTTCACAGGCGACTCACCGGGCGTTCACTGACGCGACCGGTGTTCGTCGTGGTTGCCTGCCAGTGTCATGCTGCATGGCTCATCGCAAGATTTCTGCTGCGCTCGTGACCCTTGCGGTCACCTCGGCCGGGCTGCTGCCCGCCACGGCCGCCAGTGCGCATTTCGATCGCAACCTCTTCTGGGACCGTCAGGCGACCTACCCCGTCTACCAGAACCGGCCCGTTGGTGAGGATGCCGCCAAGGAGACCGCGGCCGAGATTTCCGCGGTTACCGATGACGGCAAGACGCTCATCTACACCGATGCCCTCGCCAAGCGGATCGGGTTCCTCGACATCCGCAACGAGAAGCAGCCCAAAGGTCTCGGCACCTTGGCCATGAACGGCGAGCCGACCTCGGTGACCGTCCGCGGCGACTACGCGCTCGTTGTTGTCGACACGAGCACCAGCTTCACAAGCCCTTCCGGTGTACTGCATGTGATCCGCATCAAGGACCGCTCGATCGTGCGCACCATCGACTTGGGCGGCCAGCCCGACTCGATCGCGCTGAGCAAGGGTAAGGACAAGCGGTACGCCGCGATCGCCATCGAGAACCAGCGCGACGAGGACGTGAACGACGGCGACCTCCCGCAGGCGCCCAGCGGCTTCGTGCAGATCGTCGACTTCCCGTCGGACAACCCGACGCGGTGGTCGCTGCGCAAGGTGGCGCTCCCCGCCGACAAGCTCAAGGGCATCACCGCTCCTGAGGACGCCGAGCCCGAGTACGTCTCCATCAACGAGAAAGACAAGCTCGTCCTCACGTTGCAGGAGAACAACGGGATCGTCGTCATCGACCTGCGCACAGGTCGCATCGAAAAGGCGTTCTCCGCCGGTACGGCCACCGTCAAGGGCATCGACACCAAAGACGACGGCAAAATCGACCTGACCGGCCAGATCACCGACGTACCGCGGGAGCCCGACTCGATCGCGTGGGTCGACGACCGTTATGTCGCCACCGCGAACGAGGGCGACTGGAAGGGCGGAACGCGCGGCTGGACGGTGTTCGACACGTACACCGGTCGGGTCGTCTGGGACGCCGGGAACACGTTCGAGCGGCTCGCGGTCACCTACGGGCTGCACAACGAGGACCGGGCCGGCAAGAAGGGCACCGAGCCTGAGGGCCTGGCGATCGGCACGTTCCACGGCAAGCGGTACGCGTTCGTCGGGTCGGAGCGCAGCAACTTCGTCGCGGTGTACGACATCGACAACCCCGCGAAGCCGGTGTTCAAGCAAATCCTGCCGACCACGAACGGTCCCGAGGGGCTGCTGCCGATTCCGGGCCGCGACATGCTCGCCGTGTCGAGCGAGGTCGATGAGGCGGCGGTGAACGTCCGCTCGAGTGTGAGCCTCTTCGAGCTCGGCAAAAACGAGCCGGGCTTCCCGAGCATCGTCAGCCGCGACACGATCGGCTGGGGTGCGCTCGGTGCGCTGTCCGCCGTTCCCGGCAAGCCGAACAAGCTGTACACGGTGACCGATGCCGCCTACACGCCGACGCGGATTCTTACGATTGACACCGGGCGCAAGCCGGCGGAAATTACCACCGAGCTGACGGTCACGGACGCGGCCGGCGCCCCCGTGGGGTACGACGCGGAAGGCATTTACGCTCGTCCCCAGGGCGGATTCTGGCTGGGCGTCGAGGGTGCGACCGGGCCCGAGAACAAGCTTGTCCGGCTCGACGAGAAGGGCAAGACCGTCGAAACCGTCGCGCTGCCGGCCGACGTTGCCGCGGGGCTGTCGAAGTGGGGCATCGAGGGCGTTACCGGCTCGGGCAAATACCTCTACGTCGCATTGCAGCGCGAGCTCAGCACCGACCCGAAGGGCGTCGCCCGGATCGGCCGTTACGACCTCACGAACAAGACCTGGCGTTGGTACGGGTACCAGCTCGAAACCACCACGACCGCCGGTGACTGGATCGGGCTGTCGGAAATCGTCGCCGTGAACGACAACACGCTCGCGGTCATCGAGCGCGACAAGCTCAACGGGCCGAACGCGAAAATCAAGCGGGTGTACACGGTCAAGCTCCCCGACACCGACGCGTTCCCGGTTCTGCAGAAGCACCTGGCCGTCGACGTGCTGCCGTACATGCGCGCCGACAACGGGTGGACGCAGGAGAAGCTCGAAGGTCTGACCATCGGCGCCGATGGCCAGGTCTACGCCATCACGGACAACGACGGCCTGGCCGACGCCACTGGCGAGACGGTCTTCATGCGGCTCGGATCCGCGAAGAAGCTCTTCTAAACACCGCGGCGCGGAAGCTCCCTCGATGGAAGGAGTTTCCGCGCCGCGTGGCGAAGCCAGTCGTTCGTCCTTTATGAACCGGTTTCTCGACACGGTCATGGAGGAAGTGCGATGAGACTTCGTCAGGGTTTCCGCTTGGCGGCGGCGGCCGGCGTGGGCATGCTGCTCGTGCTCGGCACCGCCGCCAATGCGGAAGAGCGGACCGTCGGCGAGCTGTTCAAGCTGCCGCGGGTCGCGTCCTGCAGCACGGTCCGGCACGGCAATACCCAGGGGTACCTCACCACCTCCAACGGTGAGGCGCCCAGCAGTACCAATCCGAATTCCACCGCGGCCCTCAAGGTGACCAAAGAGGGCATCGAGGCGACGCTTCCGGACGCCAATGCGAAGGCCTTGTACCTCGAGGAGCCGCGCCGCTCCGTGAAGCTGAACCGGATCGGCAAGCTGGCCTACCGGACGTACCAGCTGAATCCAAGCGGTGTCGCGGTGTGGTCGTATCAGCTGCCGATCGACATCAATGGCGGCACGCTCAACGCGGGCGATTTCACGACCCTGGTCTACGAGCCCTACCAGGATGGGCAGACCATTACGCCGAACAAGTGGCAGAACTGGGACGCGCTGCGCAAGGGCGACGCGAAGTGGTGGAGCACACGCTCACTCGCGAACGTGCCCAATGGCGCCACGCAGAGCTTCCCGACGGCGTGGTCGGCGATCGTCGCCGCCTACCCGGACGCCACCGTCCTCGCGTACGGCCTTGACCTGGGCAAAGGCGCCGCCGGCGCGTCGGCCCGCGCGGACACGCTCGTGTTCGGTGCGGACAGCACATGTGTGCAGCATCAGTGGTCGACGCGGTTCGGCCGCACGTCGTACCTCGTTTCGCTGCTCCAGATCTGGCGAAAGTGGTTGCTACGGTAGGACGGTCAACGTATTCGGCGAGGTGAGGGAGGGTCCCGGGTGACGGAGCTCTTCGTCACCTCGCCGGTTGGCCATGCGTCGATGCGTGCTCGCTGGCGGGCGCTCATCCTCACGGACCCGGTCGCGCGGCTCGTGCGCAATGCGGTGCACGCGGACATTCACGAGGCCTACGACCTGCGGCAACTCGCCCTCGCGGCGATCGACCTGGCCGTTGCGTCGCTCGGGTTTGCGCGTTCGCTCACGCTTGCCGAGCTCATCGAGTCCATTGCCGAACTGGCCGCGCAGATGCGGCCGGCGGCGATGAGCGAGCACGAGGACGCGGCGCGGTGGGTGGTCAAGGGGCTGCTCAACGACGCGGACAACCAGCGCGCGTTCGTGTACACCTTCGACAACAGCGAGGAGTACGCGTTCAAGCTGCTCCAGCTGCAGGACAGCCCCGACGGCGCCGTGGTGCTCGCTTCCCCGCAGGCCGTCATGTTGTACCTCAACGGGCTCGACCTGGACGTGGACGACGCGGAGGCGGCGTTCTCCGTCGTGCTCCAGCGGCAGTTGCGGGATCGTCGTTTCGAAGCCGCCGGTCGTACTGCAATGCAGGCCGAACGGGTCTCGGTAGCCATGTCGGCATCGTTGGCCGACATCCTCGATGCTACGCGCCGAGACGTGCGTTCAGTCGATTGGGTGAACGATGTGCCGCACAGGCTGCAGCGGGCGCGAGAGCATGTCGAGGCGCGCATCGCGGCCGACGCGGATGTACTCAATCACGTCGCGGCGGGCATCGATTTTGAGACGGATGCTGAGGTGCGAAGAGCCTCCGGCGACCTCGTGGACACCCTGCGGCGCATCCGGCAGGTGCACCTTGACCTGGCTGAACGGGTCAGCGACGCTCGGACGATCTTCATCGAGGCACAGCTGCAGCAGGTGTGGGCACGGCGGGTACACCTGCGGCTTCTGCATGTTGAGCGGGAATTGCTCCATCCGGTGCTGCAACTGCCTCAGCAGGCCGCGACAAATGTGGTCGAGGTGTTCGGCGATCGGGTAGTCGGATTGCAGCTGCCGCGGCTGCTCCAGCTCGACAGCCTCGTCGACATGCTGCTGGCGCCGCCGCGGCTCGCTGGAATTGATGAGGATGAGGCCGAGGAGCCCGGGGAGACCGAGGGTGTCGAGCTCCAGGCCTATCCGCCGGCCGTCGTGGCCGAGGTGACGCGGATTCTGCAGCGCGCGGAGCGGCAGCCGGTCTTGCTCTCCGACCTACTACACGACGCCGAAAACGACCAGACGGCGGAGCTAGTGCTGTTATCGGCGCTGTGGGCGTACGCACCCGACGCCGTCGAGCCCGGCGAGGACCAGAAAGCGCCGATACACACCGAACGAACCGGCACGAACCTCGATCACCCGATGGCGTGGGGTGACGAACTGTACGTGATGTACGACCAGGAGGAACAGGAAGCGTGACCGTACCGATCGAGGACGTCCGGGCCGCGGCGGAACTGGTCGCGCTGGGGCTGCGCACGGGGGCCCGCCCGACCGACGCGAACCCGTACGGCAAGCTGCTGGAGCGGTACCGCAGCCAGACCCTGTTCCGTGACACCGTCGACACGCTCGCGAGCGGGCTCGGGCTGGTCGTGCTCGGCGCGCCGGCGCGGACCGGGCTCGTGCTCAGCACGTACCCCGGCAGCGTGTTCGCGGTGCGCATGGGTGACCTGCGCAGCACGGGTATGTCGGCCGAGGAGAAGCTCATCGCGGGGCTGGTCGTGCTGGGTGTGGCCGCCTACGCGTTCCCGCAGGAGGTCGACCTCGACAGCGCCGAGGTCAAGACGGTCGAGGTGGCCGCGCTCGACAAGTTCATCCGCGACACGATCGATCGGGTCCGTACGATCTCCGGCGACGAGGACACAGTGGACGGTCAGGCCCGCGCGGCCGCCGAAATCTATCGACGCACGGCCGCGTTCCGGCCCAAGGACCGCCAGCCCGGGCCGGCCAAGGGTTGTACGCAATTCGCGGTGGCCGAGGTGCTCGGCTGGCTCGTCGAGCGCGGCGCCGCGCGGATCGTGCCGCAGCTCGGACCGACTACGTTCCAGCTCACCGACCGCTTCCGTTTGCTGGTGGCTGATGTGGCGGGTGGCGAGGCCCTCGAGGCGATGCGGTCGGTGAAGCACTGATGGCGGCACCCGCGAAGCTCTGGCGGATCCGGCGTATCTACCTTGACCGGATCGGCTCGCCGGCGGCCCGATTTCGCGACGTGTGGCTGGATTTGACGAGCCGCGACGGTACGCCGTTGGACACAATCCTGTGGATGCGCAACGGCGGCGGGAAGTCGACGCTCATCGCGCTGCTGTGTGCGCTCATCAGGCCCGATCGGCGCGACTTCCTCGCGACCGCGACGACGGGGCGCCACCTCGAGGACGCGATCCTCGGGTCCGATACCGCGCACGTCGTGGTCGAGTGGGTCGACCCGGTTGGCCAGCGGTTAGTCACCGGCGGCGTCTACGAGTGGGCGGACCGCGCGCAACCTTCGGACCCGAACGCTTCGCACGAGCGGCTGCGTCAGACCTGGTACGCGTTCACGCCGGCGGGCGGGGTCGAGCTCGAGCAGCTGCCGTATGCGTCGGCCGAGCTCAAGGATTTCGCGAAGGCGGTCGAGGGGCTGCCGCACGAGACCGAACCGGTCGTCACCACGAAGCAGGAGCGCTGGTCGCAGGCGTTGCAGGACCGCGGCCTTGACCCTGGGCTGTTTACCGCGATCTTGAAGATCAACGCGTCTGAGGGCGGGATCGAGCATCACTTCAAGTTCCGGACCGCTGACGATTTTGTGCAGTACCTGCTAACCCTGGTCACGGAACCCACGTCGGCGGGGAAGGTGGCCGGCATCCTGCGTACGACGCGGGACCGGCTCGCTCGCCAGCCGCGGTTGCGCGCCGAGGTCGCGTTCTGTGATGAGGCTGCGGCGCTGCTCACGGACTTGGCCGCGGCCCGGGACGGGCTGGCCGACGCCGAGCTGGCGGCGCGGGCGGCGCGTCTGGATGCGGCCGGGCTCGCGGGGGCGTTGAGTGCTGCCGTCCGGTCAGCCGCGACTGCCGCCGAGGGCTTTGAGGCAGACGCCGAAGAGGCCCATTCGTCGGTACTGCGTGCAACTGCCTCGTCCGCGATTTTGTCCGACGAGGTACGGCATTACCAATGGCGCGCTGCGGATCTTGCGCACTCGGACGCCGAAGCGGTGGCGCTTGCGGCCGATGCGCTGGTCGGTGAGCGGCGGCATGCGCACCGGGCGTGGCAGTTGGTGCCGACGCTCATTCGCCACGTCGAGCAGGCGCAACGCCTTGAGGTGGCGCGGCGCAGTCAGGAGCAGGCGGAGGCGGGCGCTGCTCCGTTGCGCCGCGACCGCGCGGACGCTGCGGCGGTGCTGCTGGCGGTGCTGCGCAACGCGGCGGACGAGTTGGATGCGCGGGCTGCGACCGTGGCCGACGAGGCTTTGGTCGCTCGTGAGCGGCAGGCCGCCGCCCGCGCGTTGGCCGATGGGCTGCGTGGCCGGCTTGGCAGTCTCGATGCGCAGCAGCGCACCATCTCGGAGCAGCTGGCCGTGTTCGACCGCGACCTCGCTGCGGCGGCCGAGCATCTTGACGGGTTGGAGCTCGATCGCGCGCTCTCGCGTGCGCAGTTGGACGAGGCTGAGGCCGCTCGGCGGATCGAGCATGAGCTGCCGGCTGAGCATGCGCGGTTGGATGCTGATCGCGCGGCGTACGAGCGGGATCGCGCTGAGGCGCAGGCTGCGCTCACCGAACTGGCGCGCGACAAGGCCGCTCTCGACGCCGAGCGTGGCCCGCTGCTCGTCGAGATTGAGGCGCTGTCCACCGATCCGCGGTTGACGGCCCTTGCCGAGCGAGACTGCGTCGATCCTATCGCGTCGCAGCGGTCCCTTGTGGACCTGCTGACCGAGGCCGTCATCACCGCCGATCGGCATCGCATTCAGCTGGCCGTGGCCGACGCCGAGGACGATCGGGCGGTGCAGGCGCTCGCGTCCGCGCGGGGGCTGCTGCCGGCCGCGCTCGACCTGGCCCGGGCGGCGGATGTGCTTGCGGCTGAACGGATTGCGGCCACGACTGGGT
Source organism: Dactylosporangium sp. CS-033363 (assembly GCF_050942475.1). Taxonomy (NCBI): domain Bacteria; kingdom Bacillati; phylum Actinomycetota; class Actinomycetes; order Micromonosporales; family Micromonosporaceae; genus Dactylosporangium; species Dactylosporangium sp. CS-033363. The sequence continues at coordinate 377,858 of NZ_CP192032.1, forward strand.
GGCATCATCTCGCGGATTCGGTACCGCCGGCCGCTTGGTCGGCCGCGATCGCTGACGCTCCGCATCTCGTCGGTGGGCTGCTCGTGCGGGATCCGGCGGATCTGGACCGGGCGCGTGCGGTGTTGTCGTCCGCCGACTTGTATCCGACGTCGGCGATACAAGTTGCGACGACCGGCGACCTGCAGTCTATTGTGGATTCTGAGGCGGCCAAGCCTGTCGGGTTCGTGCTGGCGCCGGCTTCGGCGATGTATGACCGTACAACTGCGGCTTCTGAAACCGACCGGCGCAACCGCGGGCGCGACGTGCGCAACCAGCGCGTGCACGAGTTGCTCGAATCGCGCGATCGCGACATGCGACTGCGCGGTCAGCTGCTCGACCTGGGCGTGCGGTGTCCGGCGGGGCATCGCGAGCACCTGGACGCGCGGCACGATCGGCTCGCGGCTGACTTGCTGGCGTTCGAGACGCGGCTGGGTGAGCTGCAGGAGACGCGGCTGGAGCTCGACGAGCGCGCGGCGTTGCTGGAGCACACGCGGCGCGACCTGGCCGAGCGTCGGCGTCGGTTGACGATTCGCATTGCGGTGTTGTCCGATTTGGACCGTCGCGCGCCGGATGCCGCGCGGATGCGTATCGAGTTGGCTTCATTGCCGGCGGTGCGCGCTGAGTTGCATGACGAGCTTCGTTCATCCTCTTCCGACGAGCGCTTGTCCGCGGAGGTTGCCACGCGCAATGCCGCTGAGGCCGATCGATTGGTTGCGACGGCTGGCGAGTACCGGGTTCGGTGCGAGGAGCTGCAGCGGATCGCGTCCCCGCTGGCGGTTTCGTCGCTGCCCAATCTGACTGAGGCTACGAACGCTTATCAGGCTGCGAACGACGCCTATTTGCGCCAGACCTCGGGGTCCGCGCTGGAGGCGACGATCGCGGAGATTACGAGCCGGCTCGCGGCCCTGGATGAGGAAATCGCGCAGTTTGCGGCGGCGGAGCGCTCGACCGCGCAGGGTCTTTTGGATGACGCTGATCCTTCGACGGTACGGCGAGCAGTGGGCAACGCCGAACGCTCCTATTTGGACGCCCAGCGCGACGCCACGTTGGCGGGCGCGGCACTCGCGAACGCGCGCCGGGTACTCGACGGGTGCTCGTTTGTACAGTTCTCCGACGCGGCAGAGGTTTCGACTTCGGCCGATGCCACTCGCTTGGCCGACTCCGCTCAGCACCGCCTCGACGAATCGCGCTCGGCGGAGCAATCGGCCCGTGAACGTGCGGCCGCGGCCGAGGCGGAATCTTCGGCTGCCCGCCGTCGCGCCGACGATTTCCAACAGCTCGTAACCGACCTGACCGAGGACGCCGAGCTTGTGGAAGCGGCGGCATTCGCTGGCGATGTCGACGCCGCGCGGGAATCGGCGCGGGCCGCTCGCCGGGCGTTGCAGACGGCGGATCGGGCCGTGACCGCGGCTCGCAATCGCCTCAACTCCGAGGCGCACCGGATTGACCGGTGGGCGGCGGAGGAGCGCTTTGCGGCGGTGAGCCCTGAGGTACGCGATCGATTCCGCGATGGGCGGCTGGACTTCGCGGCCACGGAGTTGCTTGGTTCTCAGCTCACGACCTATCGCCATGGGCTGGCCGGTGAGCTTGACGCCGTAGAGAAGGACAAGCACCTTGTGGTGACGGCTTTGTGTGCAGAGGTACGAGAAGGCTTGAAAACGCTGCAGCGCGCGCAACATCATGCGCAGCTTCCGCCGGGGCTGGCCGACCATTTGCGCAACCGCCGCTTTCTCGACGTGGGCCCGCGGTCGAGTGTGGACACCAGCGACGCGACGTTGCGCAGTCGGGTGGAGCGGCTGGTCGACAAACTGGTGGCCGGCAAGGACCCGATCCCGGACGGTTTGACGCTGGCCTGGGAGGCGATCGCCGCGGTGGTGGGGCGCGGCAATTTCGTGGCGCGCGTGTTGAAGCCGTCGACGGAGCTGACCGACGACCGGCAGCCGGTCGAGCTGATGAGCAAGTGGAGCGGCGGCGAGAAGGTCACGATCAGCCTGTTGCTGTTCTGCATGCTTGCTCGCCTGCGCGCCGCGAACCGCGGGGGCGACGTGCCGGGGCTGGGGGTCCTGCCGATGGACAATCCGTTGGGGACCGCGAACTACGTGGCGTTCCTGGATCTGCAACGGCGCGTGGCCGCGGCGAACGGGATTCAGCTCATCTTCCTGTCGGGCTTGGGCGACATGCGCGCGGTCGGCCGCTTCCCGAACGTCGTACGGATGCGCAACACCCACAACCGCGGCCGCAACTACGCGCGGGTTATGGAGCGCGAGCTGAACGAGGAGCAGATCCTGGAGAGCATCACCACCGCGCGCCTGACGTTCCCGGTCCAGGGCACACTGCTCTGATGCGCGTGCACCTGGAGACCGAGCGGCTGGTTCTGCGCCGGCTGACCTCGGACGACCTTGACAACCTGGTCGAGCTGGACAGCGATCCCGAGGTCATGCGGTACCTCAACGGCGGCCACCCCACGCCGCAGGAGCAGCTCCGCGACCAGGGCTGCCGCGCATCCTCGCGTACTACGAGCAGGGTGACGATCTCGGGTACTGGGCGGTCGAGGCCGGCGGCACGTTCCTGGGCTGGGTGTTCTTCCGCCCGCACCGCCCGTTCGACCCGCCCGCGCCGGTCGACCGGACGGGCATCGAGATCGGGTACCGGCTCCGGCGCGAGGCGTGGGGCAAGGGCTACGCGACCGAGGCGTGCCGGGCGCTGATCGACCGCGGCTTCGAGGCGGTAGCCGTGGAGCGCGTGTACGCCGAGACCGCAGCCGGCAACGCCGGGTCGCGGCGCGTGATGGAGAAATCCGGTCTCAAACACGTCGCGACTTTTTTGTTTGAAGACGCCGACGAGGTGCAATATGCACTCACCGCTCAGGAATGGTACACACAGCGTATCGGCTAGCCGGAAACCGTCCGATTTTAGTGGCTTTTCGTACGGGGTCGAATCTGGGATCGTGAATCCCGTGGACCATTCAACTCACGTCACGTTGGGGGGATTCCTCGCCGGCGGGGTGATCGGCTTCGGGCTCGGTTACCTGTACGCCCTCGCCCGCCGTGCCTGGCGCAGCCTCGGAGGAGCCCAGGCCCTCGCCAACGAGGCCAGGGGCTCGGCCTGGAAGCTGACCGGGGAGTTCATCATCCTCGGCTTCTTCCTCGTCGTGTTCGGAGCCCTTGCGCTCGGCGGCATGGGCGATCGATGAATGACACGCGGCCCGAACCTGGCGGAGTCCGGGCCGCGTTCCGAGTTGCTCAGCCGGCCACGGCCAGGATTCTGAGCGCGGCTTGACCTCGGCCGCGGACATCGCCGGGGAGCGCTCGCCATGCGGCGTGACCTTCCGGTAACGCCTGCCGCAGGACATCGATCCGAGAACGGTCCGAGCCGGCGAACCGTTCACGGTCGGCGTACGGATCCTCGAGGCAGCACAGAAGCGCGGCCGCGTCCCAAGCGTGCCGATCGCGATCGCGTGAATCGGTTTGGAATGCGGCGGCCTTGAGAATCAGGGCCCCGAATGGGTCCGGAATGCTCACCATGGTGGTCGCGGCCGGCTCGATGGCGAGCCGGGCATTGACGGTGCGTCGCAGGGCCTGCGTGCCGCCCTCGATCGGCACCATGGAGCGGCCCCGCAGCTTCTCGACCACCCGCGGGGCGGCGTGGTCGGCGATGAGCACGTCGACAACGTCCGGAGCGCTGGTCAACAGGTCGACAGTGGCGTTGTCGCGGCGGAAGCGGTGCGCGATCTCGACGCGAGGATCGGTCGCCGGAATCAACGTGTACCCGAGCGACTCCAGCGCCGTCGCCGCCCGCGCCGCGACGCCACGGGTGGTTTCGACGTGCAGGACGATGTCGATGTCATTGGTCGCACGTACGACGTCGAGGCCCGCCAGCATGCAGTGGAGCTGCGTCATGAGACCGCCGACGAGCGTCCAATTCTCGTGTGGCAGAACCGCTTCGAGTTCGGCGACGTTCGGCCAAGGCGGAAGCCAGCCACCCGGCGGGGTCGGAACGTCGATCGTCGGCCGCTCAGTCACGGAATCGCTCCAGTGCCGCGTCCAGCGCGCGCAAACCGATGTGGCGTTCGCGGGGATTGAGCGACTCGGCCAGATCCAACGCGGCGAGAACCGTACCGGCGTGGGCGAGTTGGGTGACGACGGCCATCGCCATGTCGGTGGCGCGGATCGTGAAAGCGCCGGCGTCGTCGGGAACCAGGCCGTGCCGGGCGACGAGACCATTGATCGCATCGCGGCTGGCGTACCCGTCAACCGCGGTCGTGTCCGTGAGCCCGAGGGCGGTGGTACCCGCCGCGGTATCCACGATTTCGCTGCGCAGCCGTGGCGCGGTGCTGGGGTGGCCGGCGAATCTGTACGCGACCGCGCGCTCTCGGGCGCGCCCAACCAGTACACCCGCGGCGGTTTCTCTTAGCCGGGCCCGCAGCCGCCACCGCTGGCTTTGGCCGAGCCACGATGCCTCCTGGCCCTCGAGGAATGCGATGGCGGCCCAAGCGGTCGCCTCCGACCACGGCCGCGCCGGCGATTCGCCCTGCGTCGCCAGGAAACGGTCGACCGAGACGTCATCGATCACGCCGCGGGCGACGGCGTGCAGCTTCCCCTGCGCGACGAGGTACTGGACCTGGCGCTTCGTTACGCCAAGCCGCTCAGCCGCCTCGGCGAGGGTGAGAAAGCCCATGACAGATAGCTTCGCAATCACGAAGCTATCCGTCAACGCTGACGTGCGGAATCGCTACTGCTGGAATCGCCAGGTCTGGTTCGGCTGGGCGTTGCCGCAGTCCCAGATGATGAGCTGCGTACCGTTTGCGGTGCCGCCGCCGGAAGCGTCCAGGCACTTGCCCGAGTTCGGGTTCTTCAGGTTGCCGTTCACGAACTGCCACTGCTGTGCGGCGTTGCCGAGGCAGGTCCACAGCTGAACGATGGTCCCCGATGCGGTACGGCCGCCGGAAACGTCCAGGCATTTGCCCGTCTTGGCGTTGACGAGGGCGCTGCCGTTCCAACTCCAGCGCACCTCCGGGCCGCCGTGGCAGTCCCAGAGCTGCACCTTCGTGCCGTCGGCGTCGCGGCCGCCGGAGACGTCCACGCAGCGGTTCGAGGCGGTGCCGGCGATCATTTGCGCACTGGGCAAGTCATTCACGCCACGGCGGTTGCCGCGCGTCCATGCCTTTGCGCCCAGCCCGAGATTGCCCGGGATCGTTCCGTTCAGGTAGTCCTTGTACCAGCCCAGCCAGTACGGGAGGCCATTGCTGTTCTGGTTGTAGCCCTTCGCCTCCCCGTCGTGGACGCCGACCTCGCCGGGGACGTGCAGCTGCTGGAAGTAGTACTGCTCGCCGAGCTGGTGGAGCATTTCGTGCACCCACCCGGCGGTTGCATCCTGGTTGTACCCGAGGTCGTCGCGCGCATTCACGCTCGTCCAACCGGTGTTGTACGGCCCGGGCGCGCCGCTGGAGAAGTAGGCGTGCGGGCGGAAGGCGTTGTAAATGAACACGCCGTCCCATTCCTGCGGGTGCACGTACTGGTTCACGTCGTCCGGCACGTTGGACGGTTCGACCATGAGGCCCTGGTAGCCGATGCTCGTGAGCGGCCGCGACGAGACGACGACCTGCGTGTTCATGTCGACCTGGCCGCCCGTGAGGTCCTCGACCATGCGCGGGAACGTGGTCAGGAACGCGTTGCGAGCGGCGTCGATCTGGCCTTGGTTCAGGGTCGCGGAGAGCCCGGGCACCTGCGAGACGGGCTTGATGATCATCAGGAACTTGAGTGACACGAGCGGCGAGGTGGCGGCCTGCGCTGCGGGGATGGCGGCGTACGCGCTCCAGCCGAGCAGCACCGAAAGCGCCGCTAGGACGGGGTACAGCCGCGTTCGTTTGAGACGCATGGCGCCAGAATCCCCATGTCCGCGGCGAAACTCATAGATGTTTCGCAATAGTTTCGTCGGGGATGACGCCGGTGCCCTCCCAGTTGCTGCCGGTGACTGTGTCGATGACGACCGCTCGCGGTACGTGCGCGATCACGGTCGGGGCCAGGCGAATCGGGAGCACGTGGTCGGCCGCGCCCGGCGTGCGGTCGCCGGCGACGGTTACTCGGCCGCGGTGTTGGAGGTGGTATGCGAGCGCCTCGCCCGACGAGAACGTGCCTGGGCCGACCAGCACTACCGTGTCCTGGCGCAGTGCGGTGCCGGGTGGTCGCGCGGGTGTCCACCATTGGCGGCGGCCCGCCGAACCGACGACCTCGGACAGTTGGACGGGGTCGTCGCCGAGCAGCCAGCCGGCGATGAGGGCGACGGTGCCGGGTTCGCCGCCGCCGTTGCCGCGCAGGTCGAGGACGATTCGCTGCGATCCTGCCAGCAGCGCGAAAGCGGCGTCGATGAACGGTTGCGCCAGTCCGACGGGGTCCAAGCCGTCGATGCGGATTACGCCGGTACCGTCCGTACGCCGTTCGACTCGCGAGACGCAGCCGGCTCGTGCGCGTACCGTGGCGGCGTTTGGCAGTTGCCATTCACGTGCTTCGGTGTCGGGGGGATCGGTGCCGTCGGGCTCGTAGATGAGCGCGATGTGCCGTGCGAACGGCCAGGCGGCGCGTTCGATCGCCGCGCACGCTTCGGCCGTCACCGGAGCGTCGTCGGCGCCGAACTGCGTTTCGAGGGCGGCGAGCAGTGCGGTGCGTCGGTCGCCGGCGGGCATGAGCCGTTCGATCCATAAGGCGAGCCGGGCGACGAGCTCGCGGACGCTGGTCACGCTTCGAACGTAGGCCAGCGAACGCGCGAGTTCACTCAGCTAATGGCGAACGTGCCCGGGACCGGGCCGTGGTAGATGTTCTCGTGGTGCCAGGTCAGGTACGTCTCGTTCGGCAGTGCCGCGCCCACGGGGAGCAGCAAGCGCTCGGCGAGCGGGGGCCGGCCGAACGCCGCGCGTGCCGCGGGATCGCTCTCGGCGACCCGGGCGAGGTCGACGGTGACGTGAATGCGCAGTCCGCCGTTCACGGTGATCAGTCCGGTGTCGAAGGCGACGTCGTGAGTCGGGCACGCGGTGAGGCCGTTGCGCACGTCGAGCCGCTCGGCGGAGGTGCAGTCGCGCCAGGGCTTGATGTGGCTCGCGACGAGCATGCGGCGGGCGCGAGTACCGGCCGCCATGATGCTCAAGCCGCAGAACACGCACTGGTGGCCATGGTTGTGCAGGACGTCCCGGGCGAAGCGATGCTGCCCGACTCGGGCCGCCGCGACCAGGAGCCGCTCGGTGTCCTGCGCTTCGAGGTCGTCGCGAGACTCGAGCCAGCGTTTCGACTCGTCCTCGACGGCCGCCTCAAGCTCCGACTCGACGAGTTCCTCCTGGCCAAACAGGAAGAGGTCGGAACCTTCGTCCTCGGTGTGCAGGAAGTCCGGCAGGCGGTCGGGCCCGATGCCGACCGCGCGGGCGGCGGTGAGGATCAGGTCGTATCGAACGGCCAGTTCGTGGGGTTGCGGCAGCAGGAAGGCCGCGACCTCCACCTCGTGCCGTGCGCCGTTCTTCCGGCTGCCGTCGAGGTTCGCCATCTTCGCCAGGACACTGCTGTTGCGGCGGCAGAAGAGGGTGGCGAGCGACGGTACGGGCTCCGGCGCCTTGTGGCTGGTACTGCCGCCGAACTTGCGATGGTTGACGAGGTACATCGCGGCCAGGCAGAGGAGCGTCTCGATTGGCACGAAGTCGACCTGCCGGCCCGTCTCGACCGGGCGGCGAGCCAGAATTGACTCCCATTGCGCGCGGGCGGCGGCGGGCGTGAGGTCGAGGTAGTCGCGTTTGGTGAGCAACGGGCGGTCCTTTACGCGGGTACGCGATGTTGTTCGAGGTGGGACATGACGGCCTCGTTGGCTTCCCAGCCGTCGGGGAACTTCACGATTTCGTTCAGGTAGACGCGGCCCGTGGATGGGTGGGCGTTCAGCAGTTCGGTGATTCCGGCACGCGCGACCGCGATGCAGGCGTGGCGATGGCGGGAGGTCAGGACGCACAGGCGGCCCGCCTCCAGGTGGAAGGCGGTGGCGTCGCGGCGGCCGGACAGGGGATGCCAGATGATGGTGACGTCGTACTCGCGGCCTTGCAGGCGATTGGCCGTGTCCACCGTGATGCCAGAATCGGCGGGTAGATGGTGGCGGACCGCCGCCGCCTGGTCTCGGTGGGCCGTTCCGATCGCGATTCGGTCGGCCGCTACCGGGGCGCCGGAAGGGAACTTTTCCGAAACGGCAATCGGGCCCCGGGCAAGTAGGCGCAGGGCCAGGTTGGCGCAGGCCTGGGCCACCTCGTCGTCCGTACGCATGCTGTGGCGGGCCGGGAGCTCGTGCAACGCCCAGCCGGTGTCCGCGGCCATTTGCAGCGTGCTGTCCAAAGGAGACGCACCGAATGCCGATGTGGAGAAGGACAAGGAACGATCGGCGAGTGCGGTACCGGATGCGAAGCCGGTGAATGGGTAGAAGGCTTCCGACACCACCGGCGCGGCAGTGGCAGGAAGGCGCCACGAGACAGGTAGGCGAAATTGTGGTGTCTCGGGATTGTGGCGCAACAAGACTGCTACCGCGCTCAACTGGGGATCCCACGAGAGCCCGGCCCAGCGTTCGGTTTCCACTGTGGAGAACGGATCGAGCTGACCCGGATCGCCGACGAAAAGCGTGCGGTCGAAGCGGCCCGCGATTTGGAGCAAAGCATCAGAGCGCATCTGGTACGCCTCGTCGACGATCGCCCACGGCCAGTTGCCCTGGTTCAGGGTTGCCCACTTGGCCGCTGTTCCGATTACCACTGCGCATCCCGCTAGGCCGGCGATCGCGTTGTCGACCGTTACGTTGTTGTTGGCCGAGATGCGGGGGACCGGCACGTAGCCCTGGGCTGACAGTCGGCCGATCGGCAGCTGCGGAGACGAGCGGGCCAGGTTGGCGATCAGGTCGTCCACCTGTTCGTTCGTCTGGGCCACGACGGCCAGCGGCTCGCCGGTATCTGCGATGTGTTTCGCCGCGCGGACGACCAGCGTCGACTTTCCGGCGCCCGGTGGGGAGTCGACGACCACGCCCTTGGACTTGGCCAAAGTATCCATGACGGCCGGGAAGATGTCGGTGGTCATGACCACGCCTCCAGGGCGTCCTCTTCTGTAGGTTCGTGGGGTGCGGGCGGGCCGCCGTGGGTCCACGGGGTGTCCTCGACCGCCGGGAAGTTGCTCGACGGCTGAAACCGCGCGGACACGGTGCTGTACGTGACGTGCTCGCCGAGATCGGGAACGCTGCCGGGGGCGGGAGTCAGGGTCTTGCCCATGCCGCCGGTCAGCTCCAGGACGATGTCGGAGTCCTCGATGGACACGATGCGGGCGGTCTGCGAGCGGCGGATTGGGGACGCCAGGTCGGTACCGACGGGGAGGCGCAACGGATCCGCGGTGCGGACTGTCACATGTGGACGGAGCTTGCGGCGCGGGCCCGAGGCGTCCAGGCGGTTCGGGTCGGCGGCGACAACCGTGCCCGCGAAGGCCTCGCCAGCCAGGCGGAACTCGGCCATGACCAGGGGATCGTCGAGGGCGCGCTGGGCGTCGAACTTGGCCTGCGCGCGTTCCAGGCGGCTCAGGCGGCTCGCCGCGGCCACGGCGGAGTCGCGGCGAGGCTGCGGAAGCCCACCGCCGGTCTCCAGGTAGGTCACGTAGTTCGTGAATGTGTCGCGGTCGTCGGCCCAGCGTTCCACCACGCTCATGCCCGCCGGAAGTTGGCGCAACAGGTCGAGTGCCCGCCACATCAGTTGCCAGGTCGGTTCCAGCTGCGTGCGGAGTACCACGGCCAGGCGTTCGAAGGCCATTTGGCGGGCGATCGAATCGGCGTCGGTCTTGCTGTACCGCTCGATCGCCGGCGCCAGCGTTGCCGCGTCGAACGTCGGGTCCGTCGCCGGGCCGGCCGGGGGCCAGCGTTCCGGATCCTCGGCTTCTAAGGCCGCCTCGAACGGTTTTGCGCCGAACCAAGCCATGAGAGCGGCCAGGTTCGCGTCCTCGACCGCACTCTGGCCGGTTGCCCAATGCATGCTGAGCGCCGACGTCATCGCGAGCATCAATGACGAACCCGGGTGCTCGGCGCGCTCAGCGAAGAACGTCAGCCACTTGCCGAGCGTCGGCACCTCGGGCTTGACCGCGTACTCGCCCCACGTGCGGCGCAGGCGGGTCGATCGGCCGAACAGCCTTACAAAATCAATACCACCCGGATTCGGTACGAGCAACTGCGGCGCATCCGTGAACCGCCGGCGGCCCCTCACGTCCTCCTGGCGGCGGGCGAAACTGTCCACATAGGACCGCACGATGGCACCCAGGGAAGCCGCGAACTGGAAGCGCTGGTCGCGGTTGCGCGGCTGCGGGACGATCAGCAGGCGGGGCTGGTCCGGGGCGGAGCCGACCATCGCGGCCAGGGGAGCGTTGGCCTCGCCGGCCATGGCCAGCGGGATGAGGACGAGCGGGCGTTCGCTCACGAAAAAGTGTCGTACCGTGGCGATAGGCTGAGCGCGCTCATCACGGACGGCCAAGGCCCTCGCCAGCGAGGTCAGGGAGCTCATGCCAGGCACTCTTCGCGGAGGCGAAGGGCTGCACGCAGTACGGCTGCGGCTTCTGCTTGTTCTGGCGAAGGCTCGAGGTCGCCCGCGGCGAGTGCCAGCGCGGTGTCGATGGTGTCCACGCTGCCGAGTTCCTCGCTGACCGATTTGCCCAGGGCGTGCGTGCTGCGGCGGGCCTCGTTGCGGCAGAAGTACGACATCTCGCACGTCGACAGGCACTCCGGTGAGTAGCGCGCGGGGATGTGCTCGATGGCGACGCACAGTTCGCCGACTGCGCGGGTCGGGCGGCCGTCACGGTCGGGCTGCAGGTCGAACGTGACGCCCTCGTCCACGTGGGACAGGCGCTGGTCGATGCGTTCCATGTTCTTGAGTTGACGGTTGAGGACGGTGAGCTGGCGGCGTACGTCGAGCCGGGTGGCGACGGCGCGATTTGAGAAATCCTTCGGGCAGACGAGCACGACGCGATCGGAGACGGTGTTCGGGTCGTGGCCGAGTTCTTCGAGGAGGCGGCGTAGGGCGACGACGTACACCGCGGACTGCACGGCCGCTGCGGCCACCTTGCCGCCGTCGGCCTGGTCGTCGATGACGGCGAACGACTTGATTTCGATGATGTGGAAGACGCCCTGGTACTGGAAGGCGATGAGGTCCGGCTCGAGGAAGACGTGCCGGCCGCCGACCGGGAGCTTGAGGAGGGGGTGATCGAACAGCGTGCCGGCGTCGTCGACCTGGGCGGCGGCGGTTCCGAGGACCTGGCGGGCCAGGCGGTGGCGCACCTCTTGGCTCTGGTTGCCGCCGGCGTCCTCGAGGTCCTGGTACGCGACTTCCTTGATGTCGAGCTTGAGCACCTCACGCAGCAGGCGCAGCAGTTCCGCGCATCCGTTCGCCTTCACCTGCGCGACGAACGAGCGAGTGCGCGTAATGGCGAACGGCGATTGGCCGTACGGCGGCGCGAATCCGACGCGCGAGGCGACCGCGCGCTTGTCCACGCCGGCGGCGTCCATGATGGCGCGGCGCGCGCAGCCGGGGTTGGTGGTGAGCGCGGCGATCGTGCGGGCGTTGTGGGGCAGCGGCGGTACCGGCCCGCGCAGGTCGGCGAGCCGTTCCTCGGTGCTGTTCACGGTGGCACTTCCTTCGCGGTGGTTCACGTGCCGGTTTCGAGGCATTCGAGCGCCGGGAGCGGCCCTCGCGTGCCGGTTCGAGACACTCGAGCGCCGGGCGCGGCCCTCACGTGCCGGTTCCAGGCCCGGTCCTAACGTGCCGGCTCCCAGGCGCGGCACTCATGTGCCGGTTCTGGGGACCGCCTTGAGATTGACCCCGAACAATTGGCCGGCGTCGTCGAGCTGGGCCCTGGCCCGGGCGGCGGCCGCCTCGCGGTGCGATCCGTCGACCGGCTCGTGCGTCGCCAGCTCGGCCTCGGCGGCGCGGATGACGACCGCGGGTTTGGCCGAGCCGATGCCGTCCGCGGCGCCGGGAATGTTCTCGGCGAACAGCCACAGTAGGCGGGCCGTGGCCCGGTCGGTATCGGGAAGACGTTCGACGTGTTCCGCGATTCTCATCGCCGCTCTGAGGAAGTCGACCCGCGGACTGAGCGCGCCGATGATGCGCTGTTCGAGCGGCCAGGTGGACACCGCGAGCAGCCCGCGCACCGGCGCGAACCGATCGACGCTGAGCGCGGCGCACAGGTAGTACGGCCGCGCGAACGCGTTCATGCGAAACGAACGCTCCTCGTCACGGCGCAGGCTGGTCAGCTTCGCACTGTCGATGTCGCCGCCGAAGCACGCGTTGTAGACCTGCGCGATGAGTTTCGGCGCCGCTGGTACGGCGAGCAGCGTCAACGCCCCATGCACCTGCTCACGCAGCGGCAGCAGCGACCCGCCCTCGCGCGGCGCCGGGATCGCGGCCGGCTCTGGCTCGAGCGACTCCTCCCACGCCGTTTCGAGCGCGCGTTGCTGTGCGCGAAGCGCTCGCTCGCGCGGCCGATCCCCGGCGGCGCGAGCCTGGCGGACCTGAGCACGGAGCGCCGCGAGCTCGCGCTCGATCTCCTCCGCGTCATCGGTCATGTGCTGACGGTACGCCTCCCAGTAATTTCCAGCAATCCCCACTTCCGCCCAGAAACGTTGTTGCGGCGCTCCGCTATATTCCAGTAACTTCCACTAAACGCTCGGCGTCCGATTCACTGGGGGAGGACGGCATGTACGACATCGCTGCAATCGAGGTGGCACTGCGCGGCCTGCTGGCCGACGTGCCGGGGGACCGCGAGATCCTGGTCGTGGCCGTGCTGCCGGCCGCGGCGCCCGCCGCGAAGCCGGGCTGGTCGACGTTGAGCGACCGCCAGCGCGAGGTGGCGCGGCTGGTGCGGCGGGGCTTCAAGAACCGCCACATCGCGAACCGTCTCGGCATCAGCCCGCACACCGTGAACTACCACCTGCGCCGCATCTTCAGCACGCTCGACCTGGGCTCCCGCGCCGAACTGGCCGCGTTCAGCCCTCCCGACTGAGCCAACCGGGGTGCAGATAACTCCACCCCGGTTGGGGAAGCAGCCTCAATCCGGTCGTCATAAAGATCTCCTACCTTGAATGCATGTCACAGCAGACGGGGCCGGCGCTCGAGATCGCCGGGCTGACCAAGCGTTTCGGCGAGAAGGTCGCAGTCGATGCGATCGACCTCGAAGTCCCGAGCGGCTCGTTCTTCGGCCTGGTCGGGCAGAACGGCGCCGGCAAGACCACGACCCTCTCCATGGCAGTCGGCCTCCTACGCCCCGATGGCGGCAAGGCGCGCATCTTCGGCCAGGACGTCTGGGCGGAGCCGGCCAAAGCAAAAGCCCTCGTCGGTGTACTGCCTGATGGCCTCGCAATGCCCGAGCGCCTCACCGGCCGCGAGGCGCTGACGTACCTGGGCCTGCTGCGCGGAATGCCCAAAGACGTCGTAGCGCAGCGTGCCGACGAACTGCTCGCCGTCCTCGAATTGGACGAGGCGGAACGCACGCTCGTCATCGAGTACAGCACCGGCATGCGCAAGAAGATCGGCCTGGCCACGGCATTGCTGCACGCCCCGCGGCTGCTGGTGCTCGATGAGCCGTTCGAAGCCGTCGACCCGGTTTCGGCCGCCACGATCAAGACGATCCTGCGCGGATTCGTGGCCACCGGCGGGTCCATCGTGCTCTCCAGCCACGTGATGGCGCTGGTCGAGCAGCTCTGCGACCACGTCGGTGTGGTCGATGACGGCAAGGTCGTCGCCGCCGGGCCGCTCGATTCGGTCAGAGGTGAGCAGACGCTGGAGGAGACGTTCGTCGGGCTGGTCGGCGGGGAGCGCGCGGCCATGAAGAAGGAGCTGTCGTGGCTGTCGAGCTGACCATGGCGCAGATGAAACTCGCGGTGATGCGCCACTCGTACCGCGGGCAGCGCGCACAAACCGCCGGCACCGGGGCCGTCATCGGGGTGGTGCTCGCGGCCGGGACCGCCTACCTCGGGTACCTGGGTCCCGACTTCCTCGCGGCCGGACTCGCCGTGTGGATGCTCGGGTGGATGCTCGGGCCGGTGTTCATGGGTGGTGGGGACGAAACCCTGCGCCCGGAGTACTTCGCCATGCTCGGCCTTCCGCCCCGGCGCCTCGCCGCGGGGCTGCTGGCCGCGTCGTTTGTCGGGGTCGCGCCGCTCGTCACGCTCGGTGCACTCGCGGGGCTCATTGTGGCCGGGACGCGCTTGGGTGTGGTGAATACGCTCATTGCGGTACCGGCGATGCTTCTGCAGTTGGCGGTTTTCGTTCTGCTGTCCAAAGTGTCCGTCGCGCTCGTCGGCATCGCGTTGCGTTCGCGCATCGGGGCGATCGCGGCGGGCGTCGTCAACGGGGTCATCCTGAGCTCGCTCGGGCAGATCTGGGTGTTCATGGTGGCGTTCGGGGTCGCCGGCACGCCGCGCGCGGTGTGGTTCCTGCCGTCGGGGTGGGGGCTGCTGGCCGTCCGCGGCGAATGGTGGGCCCTGGCCGCCCTTGCCGCGTTGGTACTGCTCCTGCTCGCGTTGTGGGCCGCGCTCCTCGGGCGCCGCGCCGGGCGGCCGCGGGTCTCCGGGCGCGGCCGGCGCCCGATCACCGCGTCGACCCCCGCCGGTGCGGTTGTCGCCAAGGAGATGCGCACCTGGTCGCGCGACCTGGTTCGCAATCACCAACTCGCGTTCGCGCTCGCCTACGGCGTGTGGTTCGCGGCCAGCCCGCTGGTGATCGGGTGGAACGGGATGCTGCCGTACGCCGGGCCGATCTTCATTGTCATGGCCGCCGGCATGGCCTCCAACCTGTACGGGACCGACGGCACCGCCCTCTGGCTCACCATGCTCAGCCCGGGCGCCACCGACGTGCGCGGCCGGCAGTTGGCCTGGATCGCCACGCAGGGCGCCATCGCGGTACCGCTGACGGTCATCTGCACCGCCTTCGTCGGCGGCCCGTGGCCCCTGGTCCTCGCCCTGCTGCCCGCCCTGCTCGGCGGCGCGGCCGGCCTGGTGCCGCTGGTCTCGGTGTACGCGCTCGTCCCGGGCACCGACCCGCACAAGCGCGCCGGCAACCCGCTGCGCACCAGCGAAGACGACGGCGGGCTGACCGGCCTCGCGTACCTGATGCTCGCCCTGGTCCTGATCTCCGGCGCCCCGGCGGCGCTGGTCGCGATCTACTTCGGGTGGGCCGGCCTGCCGGTCGGGCTGCTCACCGGTGCGCTGTGCTACTGGCTGTTCGGGCGGCTCGCCGAGCGCCGGCTGCTCACCCACGGCCCGGAGCTGCTCGACACGATGCGCACGGGGCGGAAGGCTTCGTCGAGGATCGTTCGGTACGAAAACCTGAGCAATGTCCAGAAGAACATCGCGGGGATCGGGTTCGGGCTCGGCGCCATCCCGCTCTTCCCGCAGGGCATCGTCGCGCTGCTCTTCGTGACCAACGGCAAGACCGACGCGTCGTGGTTCCTGGCGACGTACCTGCCGGCGCCGTGGAACTACGCGGTCGCGATCGGGTTCATCCTGCTCGGCCTGGCCCTCTACGGAAGTGCACTCTGGGTTGTACGAAAGCGGCCAGAACCTGACCGCATCCCGGCCTAATGTTCTCGGTGACAGCTTCCCCGCTTTGAAGGACGGCTATAGATGGAACGCGACGATCTGCTCGAGTCCTTGACCACGGCGCGCCACTTCCTCAAGTACACCGTGCAGGGCCTCACCGACGACCAGGCCCGCCAGCGCCCGACGGTGAGCGAACTGACCCTCGGCGGCCTGATCAAGCACACGGGCGAGATCGAGCGCGGCTGGGCCCGCTTCATCGTCGAGGGCCCGGCCGCGGTCGCGCCCCCGGAGGAGCCCAGCGGCTACGAGGAGTGGGCCAACAACTTCAAGATGCTCGAGGGCGAGACCCTGGCCGGGATCCTGCAGCGGTACGACGAGATCGCCGCACAGACCGATGAGCTCGTGCGCACCTGCGACCTGGACAGCTCCCACGAGCTGCCGCCCGCCCCGTGGTTCAAGCCGGGCGCCCGCCGCTCCGCCCGCCGCGTCTTCCACCACATCGTGGCCGAGACCGCCCAGCACTCGGGCCACGCCGACATCCTCCGCGAGTCGATCGACGGACAAAAAACCATGGGCTGACCTGCGCACTTGAACCCGGGACCGTCCTCGCGCGGACGGTCCCGGGTTTATCTGCATGTTGCATTAGGTACTGATACGATTACAGACCGGCTCCGTTGAGGAGGGCGTCATGGAGCGCGACGTGACGCGGCGCGATGAGACCGCAGGTAAGCAGCAGGATCGGGACGACGTTGTCCCGATGCCCGACTTCAAACGCCTCGAGCAGGCCGCCGAGGCCCCAGTCCGCCGCCACCGCCGGCGCGAGTACCCGCTCAACGACGAGGACTGAGCAGGCTGCACCGTACGGTCAGGGCGGCCAGGGCCGTGGTGCCCGCGGTCAGGACTCCTAGCAAGGCCCAGGGGACGGTGATCTCCAGCGGGCCGGTGACCCGTAGCAAGGTCAGCCACAGGCCGCCCACCGCCACCACCGTGCACCCCGCCGCCAGGACCGTCCCGACCGCTACGGCGATCAACACCTCCGTGATCGCGATGCGGTGGATCTGTGTCCTCAGCGCGCCCAACAGATGCAGGGAGCGGCGTTCAGGAGCGCGGTCCGGGGCGGCCATCAGCAGGGTGTTGACCAGGCTCAGCGTCGTGTACCCGAGGATGATTGCGAGCACCACCAACAGGCCGGTCCTGCTCGCGTCGTTCGACGGGGTCGAAGTCGAGCCGAAGCGCGCGTTGTGGCCGGGCGGGATCTTGGCGATGGCTGAGACGTAAGCGACCGTGGGCAGGGCGGAGAACGCGTGGCCCGCGCCGACCAGGACGTCCGCCGGGGCGCCCATTGGCAACAACCCGATCACACGCAGCGAAACCGGAGAACCGTCCGCCAACCAAACGTGAGCGAGCGAGCCGAGCGGCAGCTCCAGGTCCGGCGTCACCATGATGGCGTCGTCCGGGACCCACGTGACCGCCGCGGCCTCGCGTCTGATGAGGACGGTCGCACTCTCCAATGTGTACACGCTCGTCGGCGTCGAGAACTGCGCGTCCGGCAGTGCGCGTTGCAGCTCGCGATCCAGGCCCGCCGCGCCCGTCGGGACCACCGTGGCCGGCGAGGCGATCGGCGGTTTGTCCATCGTGGACTTCGCGGCGTCGGTCAGCGCGGACGCGGTCAGCAGCGACGCGGCCAGGCCAAGCGTGACCAGGACCGGAGCGGCGATCGCGGCCGTGCGGCGGGCCGAGGCGCGCGCGGACGCGGCGGCGACCTGGCCCGTGGCGCTGCGCAGGCGGGCCAGCGGAGCCGTTAGGGGCCGAATCAACGCGGGTGCCAGCAGGCCGCACGCCGCGACCAAAAGCATCACGATCGGCATGTACGTTTTGCGGTTCGTCGCCCCCGCCGGGTTGTCGATCGCGGTGATCGTCATCGTGACCAGGGCGAACGCCAGGACGCCGAAGCCGAGCACCCAGCGGGTCGCCGGCATGATGCGCGACTCGACGGCCGACTCGCGCATCGCCTCGCCCGGGCGGACGCGACTCGCTCGCCAGGCCGCTGTCGAAACGCCCAAAAGTGCAACCGCCGCGCCGGTACCGAATGCTGTCCACTGTGGCCACTCCGCACCGCTCGGCGTGGTGATCCAGGCGGGTGCGGCGAACGGCAGCAGGAAGCGGCCGAGCGTGGGGCCCGCGAGGACGCCGGCGGCAGAAGCGACCAGCGCGACCAGGAGGGCTTCGGCGTATACCATGCGGCGCACCTGACCCGGCGTCGCCCCGGTGGCGCGGAGCAGGGCGAACTCCGACCGGCGCTGGGCCACGGCGAACGCGAACGTGGACGCGACGACGAAGATGGCCACGAACGCGGCGAAGCCGAGGGCGATGCCGACGATCGTCGCGGCGTTGTTGCGCGCCCGCGCGTCGGGGGCACGGTTCGCGTCGAGCCGGGCGCGGTCCTGGCCGGTGAGGACGAGCGCGCGGTCGCCGACGACCTGGCGTACCTCGGCGGCCGGGCGGGTCAGGGCGAGCGCGTCGACGCGGGGCGACAGGGCGGCGGCCTGGGCGTCGGTGAAGAAGACGGCGGGCTGCGGGCCTTTATCAACGATCCCCACGATGGGGTACTGCTTGATCCCGTCCGCCGTCACCACCGGTACGACGTCGCCGAGGCGGCCGTCGCTCACCGCGATCTCGTCCACTGTGGCCGGTGCTCGTCCACTGTGGAGCTTCTGGCCCGCCAGTGCCAGAGCGGACCACGGGCGGCCGACGCCGTCGCGGAGGTAGTGCGCGGGGAAGACTCGATCCACGATCGCGTCCGGGAGCGCGGTGACCACGTCGGCCGGTACGCCGCGTGGCTCCGCCAATGGAGCACTCGCCCCGCGCACGGTGAGCGTTTGGGTGGGGGCGACGATGACGGGCGCTGCGGAGTACCGTTGCGGGGGTTGGTTTGGAGCGGTGACGGTCGTGTCCAGGACCAGGCCCAGGGCGGCCATGAGGGCCGAGCCGAGCGCGAGCGCGACGAACGTGCCCACGAACGAGACCCAGCGCAGCCGCAGCGTGGCCAGGGCGATGGCGATCATGCGAGCCGCCCGTCGGTGAGGGTGACGATGCGGTCGGCGTACGAGGCGGCGACCTGGTCGTGCGTGACCATCACGATCGTCTGGCCGCGCTCGTCGACGAGGCCGCGCAGGAGTTGCAGGACGTCGCGGCCGCTCGCCGAGTCGAGGGCGCCGGTGGGCTCGTCGGCGAACAGTACCGCGGGCGCCGTGACCAGCGCCCGCGCGATCGCGACGCGCTGCTGCTGGCCGCCGGACAGCTCGTGCGGGCGGTGCCCGCCGCGCTCGCCGAGCCCGACCGCGGCCAGGCCGGCCTCGACGTTCGCCGCGTCCGCGCGCTTGCCGGCCAGGCGCAGCGGCAGGCCGACGTTCTGCCGCGCGGTGAGGGCCGGGAGCAGGTTGAACCCCTGGAACACGAACCCGATACTGCGCCGGCGCAGCAGGGTCAGCCCCCGCTCGCCGAGCCCCGTCAGGTCCTGCCCGTCGACCACGACGCGCCCGCTCGTCGGCCGGTCCAGCCCCGCCGCGCACTGCAGCAGCGTCGACTTCCCCGACCCGGACGGCCCCATGACGGCCGTGAACGTGCCGCGCTCGAACGCCACTGACACTCCGTCGAGGGCCGTTACGCCGTTTTGGTACCGCCTGATGAGGTGTTGCAATTCCACTACTGCTGCCATGCCCAGAAAGTTAGAAATCGGACGGCCCGAGTCGGTACCGGACACATGACCGGTCGCGCACCTAGGGGCAGGTAGGGTCGGTGGCCGTGCTGTGGGGGCGGGAGGCGGAACAGGCGCAGCTCGCGCGCGTGCTCAGCCGCGCCCGCGCGGGGGAGAGCGCCGCTCTCGTGCTGCTCGGCGACCCCGGCATCGGCAAGACCGCCCTGCTGACCCAGGCCGCCGCGGCGGCGTCGGGCTTCACGGTGCTGCGGTGCGCGGGGGTGGAGACCGAGGCGGAGGTACCGTACGCGGCCCTCCACCAGCTCCTCCTCCCCGTCCTGGGCCGAGCGGACGCGCTGGTCGAAGCGCAGTCAGCGGCCCTGCGCGCGGCTCTCGGCCTTGGCCCGCCCGCCCCCGGCGACGTCCTGCTCGTCGGCGCGGCCGTCCTGTCCCTGCTGGCCGAGGCGAGCCCGGTCGCCTGCTTCATCGACGACGCCCATTGGCTGGACGACGCCTCGGCCGCGTGCCTGCGCTTCGTGGCCCGCCGCCTGCAGGCCGAGTCGATCGCCATGGTCTTCGCAGCCCGCGAGTTCGCCGGACTCCCCGCGCACCGGGTCCCGCCGTTGAGCCCGGAGGCCGCCGCGCACCTCGTCGCCGATCTCCCTTCGCCGGTACGCGCACGAGTCGTCACCGCCGCCGCCGGAAACCCCTTGGCGCTGCTCGAACTGCCCCGCGCGTTCCCGGACGACCGACCGGTACCCCTGCCCGCACGCATCCAGGACTCCTTCGCCGCGCGCCTGGACACCCTGCCGCCGGACGCCCTGTTGCTGGCCGCAACCGACGATCGTGCCGACCTGTCCACGTTGCTGCGCGCGGGCGCGGATCTGAGCGCGCTGTCACAGGCCGAACGCGCGGGTCTGGTCGAGGTGCTGGACGGCCGCGTCGTGTTCACCCATCCGCTGCTGCGCGCGGCCGCGTACCGGCACGCGACGTTCGACCGCCGCCTCGCCGCCCACCGTTCGCTGGCCGCAGTGGTCGACGACCCGGACCGCCGAGCCTGGCACCTGGCCGCCGCGGCAACGGGCCCGGACGAGGAGGCGGCCGTAGCCCTGGAGCAGGCGGCCGAGCGAGCGCGCGGTCGCACCGGGTACGCGGCCACGGCGGCGGCCCTCCAGCGCGCCGCCGACCTGACCGCCGACGAACCCAAGCGAATCGTCCGTTTGGTCGCCGCCGCCGAGGCCGCAGACGTAGCCGGCCGCCCCGACCAGGCCCGCACCCTGCTGGACCGACTGCCGCAATCCGAGGCCATTCGATTGCGCGCCAAGCTGGCCCCGGACGCCTCCACGGCCCACGAGTTGCTGATCAGCGGAGCCCGTGGCGCCCCGCGATCGGTGGCGGGTCCGATGCTGTTCGACGCGGCCCGCAACGCCTGGCAGCGGGGCGACCGCGCGCGGCTGACCGAAGTCTCCGGGCTCCTGCACGAACGAGGGCTGCGCTCCGCGACCGGGCTCGACGCGGCGCTGGCCACCATCGACGGCGAAACTCCATCCCGCGAGGGCATGCAGGCGATGGCCGAGCTCGTAGCAGCGGCCGAGGACATCGAGGCCGCCTTCGTCGCGGGCCTCATCGGCGACTTCACCGCTGCCCGCGCGATCGCCGCGTCCGAAGTGGCCCGTGCGCGGGAGGAGGGCGCCGCCGGTCGCCTCCCGAGAGCGCTCGCCACGCTCGCCGCCGCCGAACTGCACCTGGGCCGGTTCCGCGACGCCGTCACCACCGCCGCCGAGGGGCTCCAGCTCGCCACCGACCTCGGCGGGCCGACGCAACAGTTCGAGGGCATCCTCGCCTGGATCGCAGCGGCGCGCGGTGAGGACGCCGAGTGCACCCGCCTGGCCGCCACCGCTGACCCGGCCTGGTCCGCGTGGGCCCTCGCGCTCCTCGACCTGGGGCGAGGGCGCGCGACCGAAGCCTCCGACCGCTTCGAGTCGGGCCCATCCAGGCGCCAGATGCAGGCCATCTACTCCGCCCCCGACCAGATCGAGGCGGCGATCAAAGCGGGCCGGCGCGACCGAGCCGAGACCGCGTACGCCCGATTCGAGTCGTGGGCCACGACGTGCGACACCGATTGGGCCGGCGCTGCCCTGGTCCGCTGCCGGGCGATGCTCACGGAGAAGACGGAGACACCCTCCGCAGACTTCCCGTGGGAAGCGGCCCGCACGCATCTGATCGTCGGCGAACGGCTGCGCCGGGAGCGCCGCAAGAACGACTCCCGCCTCCACCTCCGCACCGCCGCGGAGCTCTTCGATCGCCTCGGCGCCGCGCCCTGGGCCGACCGGGCGCGGGCTGAGCTTCGCGCCGCCGGGGAGGCCACGTCGCCGGCCCCGGAACACGACACGCTGTCGCCGCAGGAGTTGCAGATTGCCCGGCTTGCCGCGGCCGGGAAGACCAATCGCGAGATCGCCGCGATGCTGTTCATCAGTCCGAAGACGGTGAGCTACCACCTGTACCGGGCGTTTCCGAAGCTCGGCGTCACCACCCGCACCCAGCTGGCCCGGCTCGACCTCAGCTGAGCCGTCAGGACGATGCCGGTCGGCCGTTCGTTGATCGCATACCGGGTTCGCATTCCGTACGTTCCGCCGTATGGCCACCCACTTTGCACAACCCGCGAAGAGCCGAAGGCCGCTGCTCATCGGCATTGGCGGTGGGCTCGCCGGGCTCTGTGTGCTCTGCTCGTGCATCGCCTACTTGGTGCCGAAGGACAAGAACCAGGAGACGCCGCAGCACGAGCAGCAGCCGGTCGTTCCGGTGGCCGTGACCCCCACGGCCACCGCGCTGCCCGCCACCACCACCGCCGCGACCCAGGCCGTTGTCACCACGCCGCCCGCCGTCGTCGTCACCACCACGGCCGCGGCGCCCCCACCGCCGCCGCCCGCTCCGAAGACGACCAAGGCCGCGCCGCCGCCACCGACCGAGGACAACGATGTGTACTACAAGAACTGCACCGAGGCGAGGCAGGCCGGCGCCGCCCCGCTGTACGTTGGCGAACCCGGCTATCGAAAAGCCCTCGACCGCGACGGTGACGGCGTGGCCTGCGAGACGTAGCCATCGGACGGACCTTCGCGAGCCGTCGGCGTACGGCGCAATAAGTGTGCGCCGGCGGCCGGATTGTGTAATTTACAGTGACGATCGCCGATGTGACGGAACATTCCGTGGGCGGGTTGCAGGGTTGTTGCAGGTGGTTGACGCCGATTTCGGAAACGTCCTAGCGTCCCGTTCAGGAAAGCGCTTTCCCCTGAATGGAGGAGCAGATGCAATCCAGGTCCACGCGGCGTCGGGTGCGGATCGCGCTCGCGGCCGCGTCCGGGATCGCGGCGGTCGCGGGGGTGACGCTGGTCGCCACCAACTCGGCGTCCGCCGCCACCGTCGACACCGGCGCCACGTACGTGTTCGTCAACCGGAACAGCGGCAAGGTCATCGACGTCTACAACTGGGCGACGAACGACGGGGCGCCGGTCAACCAGTGGTCGCGCAACGACCTTGCCGTGCAGCAGTGGAAGTTCGTCGACGCCGGCTCCGGGTACTACAAGATTAAGTCGGTGATGAGCGGCAAGGTCCTCGATCTGCCGAACGCCACCGACGGGCTCCAGCTCGTGCAGAACGCCGACAGCGGCTCGACGACGCAGCACTTCCGGCTGCAGGACTCGTCCGGCGGCTATGTGCGGTTCGTCAACCGGCACAGCAACAAGGTCATCGAGACGTGGGAGTGGTCCACCGCCGACGGGGCCAAGCTCGACGGGTACCAGAACCTCGACGGCGCCAACCAGCAGTGGCAGTTGGTCAAACTGGGGAGCACCACCCCCACCACCGGCGGCGGCGGTGGCGGCAGTACCCCCACCGGATCCTGGCCGTCCGCCAGCGGCTCGGCGTCGGTGGGATCGACGATCAAGGTGAGCGGCACGCTCGACGGGGGCATGAAGCGGTACTGCTGCATCGGTGACGGCGGCCAGAGCGAGAGCCAGGACCCGGTGTTCGAGCTGGCCGACGGGGCGACGTTGAAGAACGTCATCATCGGCTCCCCGGCCGGCGACGGCGTGCACTGCCTGGGCCGCTGCACGATCCAGAACGTGTGGTGGGAGGACGTGGGCGAGGACGCCGCGACGTTCCTGGGCACCGGCGGCGGCGACTCGTACGTCATCGGCGGCGGGGCCCGCTCCGCCAGCGACAAGGTGTTCCAGCACAACGGCAACGGCACCGTGCACATCAGCGGCTTCTACGCCAGCGACATCGGCAAGCTGTACCGCGGCTGCGGCAACTGCACCAACCACTACCAGCGCAGCGTGACCGTCGACAACGTGCTGCTCAACAAGGCCAAGTACGTGGTCGGCATCAACACCAACTGGGGCGACACCGCCACGCTGTCCCGGGTGGTCGTGCAGAGCTCGTCCGGCATCCACATCTGCGCCGAGTACCAGGGCGTGGCCAAGGGTTCGGAGCCGAAGTACCTCGGCGACGGCATGGGCGACGGGCACTGCAACTTCAAGTCCAGCGACATCACCTACAAGTAGTCCGTGACCGCGGCGGGCAGTGCGAGCTGCCCGCCGCGCCGCGCGGGTCAGAGCAGCGTGAGCGCCATTCCGGCGACCGCCGCGGTCAGCAGCAGTACCGAAACCTGCAACAGCCGGTGCTTGCGCCAGTTGAGCCTGCTCATGCGCACCAGTTGCGAGGCGAGCATCGCGAGCTCGTCGGCCGGGGTGAGCGTGTCCAGATGCGCAGTCAGCTCGACCGGGCGCCAGTGGCGAAGGTGGCCGAAGTACACCGAATGGCGCGCGAACTCGGCCTGGTGCATCCGGCGCGGGCCCAGGATCGGCAGCACCACCGACGCCGTGGTGGCCATCGCGGCCAGCAGCAGGATCAGGATCACCGCCGCCGGCCAGGTGCGGTGATCGTCCGGGGAACCGACGACGTAGACGGCCGCCCCGCCCTCGACCGCGAGCAGGATCGACGCCTTCACATCGGCGCGGGTGGTCCAGGACTCGAGGGCGGCGTGCACGCGCCAGGCGAATTCGACGTTCATATGCCCAGCCTGCAACGCATCGACGGCCATGATCCCCGATTTTTAGGGGATGTCGGCCAGGAAGGCCAAATCCCGCCCATCGTGGTAGTAGCGCGCGGCGTGCCGAGGTGTCGCCCCATGCACCGTCTCGGCCCGCGGGTTCGCGCCCGCCGCCAGCAGCGCGCGAATGAACGCGATGTCGCCGCCCTGCATGACCGCCTCGTACAGCGGTGTGCGGCCGATTCTGTCCGCCCCGTCCACTGGCACGCCCGCTTCGAGCAGCGCCGGCACGACCCGCGCATGGTCGAGCCAGACCGCCATGTGCAGCAGCGACCACCCGTTGTTCGCACGCATCCGAGGGTCGATCGTCCCGTCGCGCAACCCGCGCAGCAAATGCTCGGTGTCGCCGAACTGCAGCCGATGCATGAGCCTTCGCCGGTACTCGTGCAGCTCCCGCGGCAACCGCCCGCCACCCTGCAACCAGGCCTGCTCGACCCCGAAGCAGCCGGGACTGTCCCCGCCGAGCGCGCGCAACGCCGCCTCCCGCCGCTGCTCGAGTTCATCGTGATCGTGCAGGGTGAGCCGCCCGCCCACGATGCCGAGCCGGTGCCACTGCCCGTGGCAGCGCACGCGAAAGCCCGGGGACCGCTGCTCACAAGGAGGAGGCAGGGGGAGCTCAGGCCGTACCGACGAGGTGGGAATCCGAACGGGGACCTCGAGGTAGTTGCCCGGATCGGCAGCCGACGCCGTCATCGAGGGCACGTCGATCGTCAGATAGGCCCCGAACAGCGTCGCCACCTGATCCACCCCGAACGCGGCCGCCGCCTCCGCCGCCAACTCGGCGACGCCAAGAGGGCTCGTCGGGGACACGGAAGGCGACTGCAGGCAGCTCAGGTCGTCAAAGTCGAGCGTGATGCCGCACCGGAGCCAGGCCTCGCGGTAGTCGCCCGCCGCCAGCAGCGCCAAGATCTCCGGGGAAGGCGATGGTGCGGCAACACGGTCGTCCCAGGTGTACCGCGGCGCGTAATACCAACGCGTGTGCTGCAATTCGGCCAAGGTCGCCACGTGCAGGTGGACGCGTTGTGGCCCGGTCGGCGATTTCGGCAGCCGCACGCAGAGAAGAGGAGCGGTCGCGGCGCCGGAAAGCGGGGCGAGGACCGCGGTGACCTGGGCCTGCAGGGTGGCGCGGCCGCCGCGGTGCCGGGGGAGTTGCCACCACAGCCGATCGAGGGCCAGGTGGCGCAGGTCGTCCTCAAGCGAAGGGCGCGGCGGCGAGGTCGATGTCGATCGTCACCGGCAGCAGGCTCGCGGCGGCCCGCCAGTCGCCGGACGCCCGGGCCGAGGCCGCCGCCGCGACGAGCGCGGGCGACGGCATCTCGGCCCGGATCTTGCGCCAGAGCGGCAGCTCACGATCCAGGAAGGGCAGGCCGGCCGGAATCGAACCGGCGTCCTCCAACTTCGCAAGGTGGCGTGACGACCTCTGCACTACGGCCTGCCGCGCAAGAGCATAGAGCGACTCTAAGCCTGCAGGTGGACCCGGCGCCGACGGGCGATCAGGACCAGCGCGGCCCCGACGACGACGGCCGCGAGCCCGGCCCCGACGATGAGCGGCGTGTTCGAGCCGGTGACCGGGAGGGCCGGGCCGGCCGTGGGGGAGGGGCTGGCCGATGCGCTCGGCACCGCCACCCGGACGGCACGGACCGACATGTTGGTGTTCTCGTCGCCGCGCAGCTCGACGTGGGTGGTGTCGCTCTGGCCGCCCTCGCCCGCCATGATCTTCCAGCCGGCCGGCGCCTCGAACTTGACCAGGGCCTCTCCGGCCGGAACGTGCGCGACCTTGAACGCGCCCTTGGCGTCCGTGGTCGACGAACCGTAGGTCGTCCTGCCGTCGACGCTCGTCACCGTGGCCTTGACGCCGGCGATGCCCTTGGCGGGGTCGTACTCGGTGTCCGGGGTCGCCCCCTCGTAGACGAAGCCGTTCACGGTGCCGAACGCGCCCGGCACGTTGAACCTCGCGCGAACCGTGTTGTCCTCGCCGTTGGCGTCGCCGTTGTCGGCGAAGAGGTCGAACCCGACGAAGCCGCGTCCGGCCACCCAGGCGTCGTGGGTGACCTTGCCGGTGAGCTGGAACTTCTTGATCTCTCCGACGGCCAGATCGAAGCCGGTGGAGACGACGCCGTAGTCGATGCCGGTGATGCCCTCACCGTCGCCGCCCGTGTAGTGCACGTGCTTGGCGTCGGCCTTGCCCTTGTTCGTGACCGAGACGGTGATGACGACGATGTCGCCCTCGGCGTAGGAGGCCTTGTCGACCTGCTGGTCGACCGAGATGTCCGGTTTGGGGTCGGCCGCGAGGGCGGCAGTAGCGGGGATGAGGGAGATGACCGCGCCGGCGAAGGCGGCGGCGAGTGCACGCATGGGAAGGCACCGTATCGACTCGTCCCGTGCTCCGCTGCCCCGTGGAGCTCTTCCGTTTGACGACAGTGGCTCACACGCGCCCGGTGTAGGGTAAGGCCCGTTCGAAATGTGACCCATTGTTGAAGAGGAACTGATGGTCGACGTTGCGCTGCTGCTGGGTGGCCCGTCCGAGGAGCGCGGAATCTCGCTCAACTCCGCACGCTCCGTAGCGGACCACCTCGAGGGCGCGGTGGTCGACCTCACCGAGATCATCTTCTTCGACCGGCAGCTGCGGCCGTACTCCATCCCGCGCGGGCTGCTCTACTGCAACACCCCGTCGGACTTCGACTTCAAGCTCGCCCACGAGGGGCGGCCGCTGAGCGAGGACGAGCTGATCGCCCGCCTGCGCACGGCCGGGCTGGTGTTCCCCGTCATGCACGGCGCGTTCGGCGAGGACGGGCAGGTCCAGGCGCTGCTGGAGAAGGCCGGGGTGCCCTTCGTCGGCACCGGCGCGCAGGCGTGCGCGACCGCCTTCGACAAGTACAACGCCAAGCAGGCCCTCGACTCCCACGGCATCGGCGCCGTGCCCTCGGTGCTGGTGGACGCGGCGATGTCCGACGCCGAGGCCGAGCGGGTCGTGAACGAGGCCTTCCCGGACGTGGCCAAGCTGGTGCTCAAGCCCGCCACCGGCGGCTCCAGCATCGACGTGTTCGTGGCCCGCGACCGCGCCGCCGCCATCGACATCCTGCGTACCCTGCGCCAGCGGCACGACCGGATCGTGATCCAGCCCCGCATGCACGGGCACGAGGTCACCACCATCGTGATCGAGGGGCCGGACGGGCCGGTCGCGCTCATCCCGATCGAGATCGAGCTGCAGAACCAGGCCAGCGAGGACGAGATCTTCGACTACCGCCGCAAGTACCTGGCCAGCAACGACTCGCACTACCACTGCCCGCCGCCGCGGGACGACGAGACGATCGCCCGCATCCAGGGCATCGCCGAGCACGCGTTCACCACGCTGGGGCTGCGCGACTTCGCCCGCATCGACGCCTGGCTGGAGGAGGACGGCTCGATCCTCGTCTCCGACGTCAACGTGATCAGCGGCATGGAGCAGAACAGCTTCCTGTTCGTGCAGGCCAGCCAGCTCGGCATGACCCACGCCGACATCCTGCGCGAGGTGCTGCGGGCCGCGGCCCGGCGCAACGGGCTGCCGTTCGAGGCGCCTTACGACACCACGATCCAGACCGGGCAGCCGGTGGCCGTGCTCTTCGGCGGCGCCACGGCCGAGCGCCAGGTGTCGGTGCTCAGCGGCACCAACGTGTGGCTGAAGCTGGCCCGTTCGCAGAAATACGCGCCGATCCCGTACCTCCTGTCGCCCGACGGTTCGGTCTGGCAGGTCTCCTACTCGTCGGCCCTGCGGCACTCGGTCGAGGAGATCGTCTACGCCTGCCGCGACGGCCAGCGCCTCGAGGAGCGCCGCAGCCGGCTCGCCGCGCAGATCATCGAGCGGCTCGCGCTGCCGGACGAGGCGCGCAGCACGTCGGTGGCCCCGCCGGTGCAGCTGACCATGGAGGAGTTCCTCGACCGGCACGACCTGGTCTTCATCGCCCTGCACGGCGGCGCGGGGGAGAACGGGACGCTGCAGGAGCTGTTGGATGCGCACAACATCCGGTACAACGGCAGCGGCCCGGACGCCTCCCGCCTCTGCGCCGACAAGTATCAGACCGGCCTGGTCGTGGCGACGCTGGAGGGCGAGGGCATCCACACCGCCCGCCGCGTGCGGGTCGACGTGCCCGCGACGTTCGACGAGCCCGGCATCGAGTCGCTGTGGCACGACATCATCACCGAGGTGACCGACACCCGCGTGGTGGTCAAGCCGCTGGACGACGGCTGCTCGGCCGGCATCGTGCCGCTCGGCAATGCTTCGGACCTGCAGCGGTACCTCGAACTCATCAACGCCGACGCGCACCGCATCAAGGGCGCGGGCTTCTCGCTGCTCAACCCCGAGCAGCTGGTCGAGATGCCGACGAGCCGCCCCGAGCACCTGCTCTTCGAGGACTACATCGACACCGACGACGTGCGGGTCGAGGATCATTCGGGCAAGGCGGAGCTGCTCTGGGGCCGCGAGCGGGACACCGGCTGGATCGAGGTGACCGTCGGCGTCATCGGCCCCAAGGGCGCGATGGTGGCGATGAACCCCTCGATCACCGTGGCCAGCGCCGGCATCCTGAGCCTCGAAGAGAAGTTCATGGGCGGTACCGGCATCAACATCACCCCGCCGCCCGGCCCGCCGCTGGGCCGGGTCGAGCCGGGCGCGGTCGACGCCGTGCGGGCGCGCATCTCGCGGGTGGCCAACGTGCTGGGCATGGCGGGCTACGGCCGCATCGACGCCTTCATGCACCGCAAGACCGGCGAGGTCATCATCATCGAGGCCAACTCGCTGCCCGGCCTCACCCCGGCCACCGTCTTCTACCACCAGGGCCTGGCCGAGGAGCCCCCGGTTCCGCCCCGCCAGATCCTGGAGCGCCTGCTGGACCTGGCCAACCACTCGTAACCCTCTACAGTCGCGGGGGTGATGGTTCCCCGCCTGCTCGCATCGGCCACGGTCGCGGGACCGGTGCGCGACTGCCTCGACGGCGGCTGGCTCATCCTGGAGCCGGCCGCCGTTTCCGTACTCTCGCCCCTGCTCGAGCCGACGGCCCACATCCCGCTGCCGGACATCGACGGCCTGCGCGAAGCCGACTTCGACGGCCGCCGGCTCGTGCTGATCGCCCGCGCGGAGGTCCTGGCCCTCTCCCCGTCGGGCGAGCTGCTCTGGCGCCTGGACGAGGGCGCCGAGGAGGCCCGCCTGGCACCGGCCGGCGCGGTTGGCGGCCGCGCGCCCGACGGCCTGCTGTGGCTGACACGCGGCGACGTGCTGGTCGCCCTGGACGCTCTGACCGGCCGCGAACTGGCCCGAACCACGGTCTCCCAACCGATGATGACCGGCCCAATATTGAGCCGGTTCGATGACACCCCAGTGACACCGGGCTTGGTGGAGGATGGCATCACGCTCAGAGAGTTGGGCGGGGCTTACGTGGCAGGAACCGCCGGCGACCGGTACCTGTCCGTCGGCTACGAGGACGACACGGAGGTGAGCTGGCACGACGCGAACACCGGAGCAACCCTGGCCAAGCACACCTTCGACGAGGGAGAACCAATCGACGGCTGCGCACTCGTCTCGAACGACTACGTCCTGCTGAACGACCTGCTCCTGGCCACCCGCACCCTGCGCCCGGTGGGCCGCCTGACCTACCCGGTGCCGACGGGCACCCCACGCACGTCACCAACCCCCGGCCGCTGGCTGACCGCCGGCCCGACCCTGCACCTCTGGGAACTCACCGACCCGCCAGGCGAAGCCACGCTGTTCTGAGGCGGTGCCCCTCGCGCCGGTCCATGCCTCGCGCCGGCCCGCGGCCGTCGGAGCCCGCCGACGGTGCGGGCCAACCTGCCCACGGTGCAGTGAGCGCATCGGCGGCGTGGAAGCCCACCGCCGGGTCGCGCCGGGTCGCGCCGGGTCGCGCCGGGTCGCGCCGGGTCGCGCCGGGTCGCGCCGGGTCGCGCCGGGTCGCGCCGGGTCGCGCCGGGTCGCGCCGGGTCGCGCCGGGTCGCGCCGGGTCGCGCCAGGTCGCGCCGGGTCGCGCCGGGTCGCGCCGGGTCGCGCCGGGTCGCGCCGGGTCGCGCCGGGTCGCGCCGGGTCGCGCCGGGTCGCGCCGGGTCGCGCCGGGTCGCGCCGGGTCGCGCCGGGTCGCGCGGGTCGCGCCGGGTCGCGCCGGGTCGCGCCGGGTCGCGCCGGTCGCGCCGGGTCGCGCCGGGTCGCGCCGGGTCGCGCCGGGTCGCGCCGGGTCGCGCCGGGTCGCGCCGGGTCGCGCCGGGTCGCGCCGGGTCGCGCCGGGTCGCGCCGGGTCGCGCCGGGTCGCGCCGGGTCGCGCCGGGTCGCGCCGGGTCGCGCCGGGTCGCGCCGGGTCGCGCCGGGTCGCGCCGGGTCGCGCCGGGTCGCGCCGGGTCGCGCCGGGTCGCGTGTAGTCGTCGGCGCGGTGGAGTCGTTCGCGCCGGTGATCGGCCGCAGACCCAGCACGGCGCCCGCGGCCCGACGGCCAGCGGTGGCCGGTCGAGCGACCCGCCGGCCACCGGGTGCCGTCGATGCGCCGCCACTCGACCAGCACGCGGTGCCGTCGACGCACCGCCGCCCGACCGGCACGCGGTGGCGCCGGTGCCCGGGTGACGGGCCGCTGTCCGTCGGACCACGCGAAGATCTTGAGGGGGTGTGGGTGGAGCGGAGCTCCCCCGCCGCTCCTGGGAGATACAGCTCAGTGCTGGGTGAAGATGCGCTGGACGCGCGGGCCGACCTGGGTGAGCAGTTCGTGGGAGACCGTCTCCATCGCGGCGGCGGCCTCCTCGACGGGCACTGAGAAGCCGGCGTACTGCCCGAAAATCAGCACGTCGGACCCCACCTCGGCGTCGGGGTGGCCGGTGATGTCGATCGCCATCGAGTCCATCGAGATGGTGCCGGCGATCTCGCAGCGGCGGCCGTTCACCAGCACGTAGCCGACCTTGCGGAAGGCGCGCGGGACGGCGTCGTAGTAGCCCGCGGCGATCAGGGCGATGCGGGTGTCCGGGGACTGGGCGCGGAACAGGCCGCCGTAGCCGACGCGCTCGCCGGGGGCCATGTCGTGGATCTCCACGATGCGGGAGACCAGGCCCACGCCCGGGGTCAGGGTGACCAGGCTGCTCGTGGCGGTCGAGGGCTGCAGACCGTAGAGGCCCAGGCCGATGCGGACCATGTCGTAGCGCGCCTCGGGGAAGCGGATCGTGGCGGCGGTGGCGGCGGTGTGCCGTACGACATCCTCGAAGCCCATCTCCGCGGCCGCCGAGCACACCGAGCCGAACCGTTTGAGCTGCTCGCGCGTGAGGTCGTCCTCGTCCGGGTCGTCCGGGCAGCCGAGGTGGCTCATCAGCCCGGCCAGCCGCAGGTGCTCGTGCCCGCGGAGCTTGCCCAGCAGCTCGATGGCCGCCTCGGGGTACAGGCCGCTGCGGTGCATCCCCGAGTCGACCTCGACGTGCACGTCCAGCCGGCGGCCACTGCCGGCGGCCGCGCGCACGGCGGCGTCGTACATCTCCATGGAGTACAGCGACGGGGTCAGCCGATGCCGCACCAGCCGGTCGAGGTCGCCCGGAACCGCCAGAAACACCAGGATCGGCATCTGTACCCCGGCCCGCCGCAGCGCCACGCCCTCGTCCGACGTCGCCACGCCTAGCCAGTCGACGCCCGCCTCGCGCAGGGTGTGCGCGACCGTCACGGGGTTCGTACCGTACGCGTCGGCCTTGACCACGCCCATGAGCTTGGTGTGCGGCCCGACCAGCTTGCGGAACGCGGCCACGTTGTCCCGCACGGCCGCGAGGTCGACATACAGCCGGGTCGCGGCCGCGGTCTCCACCAGGTGCATCCAGGAGTCGGTGACCATGGTGTCCCGCGGTACGTGCACCAGCGCCACGTCGTCCGGCCGCAGCTCGGTCGCCACGAACGCCCGCATCCGGTCCTCGTCCGGGAAGCGGTGCACGGGCACGTCGCTGCCGGCCAGCGCGGCCTCGATCAGGCCGTGGGCGTCGTCGGCCAGGCCGCAGACCAGCCGGACGTTCTCGGCGCGCAGGCAGCGGGCCATCGCCTCGGCCTCGTCGGCGGTGAGCCCGGCCAGCGGATCGCCGATGATCATCAGGGTGCGGCCCTGGGCACCCATCAGGGAGCGGGCGGTGCGCAGGGCGCTGCTCAGGGCCAGCGGGTCGGTGTTGGCCAGCTCGCCGACGACGGTCGCGCCGTCGGGGCGCCGCCACATCTGCATCCGGGTCGACGGCGGCGTGTAGTCGGCGGCCGCCGCGAGCAGGTCGGCGCCGCGCATGCCGAGCAGGGTGGCCGCGCCCATGGCCAGCTCGAGGTCCTTGAGCACCTCGGGGGACGGGGTGGCGACCAGCAGGTCCTCCTCCGTGCCGTCCGGGAGCACGGCCCGGACCAGCGAGGAGCGCTCGACGTGGCGCTGCCGGACCAGCCGGGGCAGGGACGCCGTCTTGATCTTGTGTTCGGGCACGAGGCGGCGGGCCTCAGCCAGTACACCCGCGTCGTCTTCGCCCATCAGAAGCCACCCGTCGTCGGGCAGTGCGGCGGCCATGCTCAACAGCTCACGCGCGTGCTCCTCGCGGCTGCCGAAGCTCTGCCCGCTGCGGGAGCCGAGGTTGGTGAACACGACGGCGGCGGGGTCGACCATCCGGGCCAGGCGGGCCATCTCGCCGGGCTCGGTCGCGGCCGCCTCGATGACCGCGACCGGCACGTCGGCCGGGCACTGCAGCACGGACAGCGCGACCCCGAGCTGGCTGTTGTAGCTGCCCGGGCTGCCGTAGGTCACCCGGTGCCCGGCCAGCAGCCCGACCAGCGCGTCCTTGGTGAGCGTCTTGCCGTTGCTGCCCACGACCGCGACGAACGTGGTCGAGGTGAGCTTGGCCCGCCACCAGACCGCCATCTCCTGCAGCGCGGCCAGCGGGTCCTTGACCCCGATCACGGCCTGACCCGGGAACTCGTCCAGCCGGCGCTCGTCCACGACCGCGGCGATCGCCCCGTTGCCGAGGGCCCGCGCCACGAACCGGTGACCGTCCGTGACACCCTGAAGTGCGAAGAAGAGGCTGTCGGCCTGCAGCCGGTCCGAGTGGATGGCGACGCTGCCGACCAGGCGTTCTTCGGGCGTTTCGGCCCGGAAGTGCACCGTTCCGCCGACGATCGACGCCACCTCGGCGAGCGGGACTGGGTCCATTCGCCGAATAGTAGCTGGAGTGAGCTGCTCCACGGACAGTAAGATTGCCCGGTGTTGGAGATCATGGAGATCCTCCGGAAGGACGCTCACGCGACACCGGAACGCATCTCGGACCTCACCGGAATCGACGTCGAGCGCGTCCGGACGCAGATCAGCGCCTGGGAGCAGCAGGGCGTGATCCGGCGGTACAAGGCCGTCATCGACGCCGACATGCTGCGCGAGATCAGCGGCGAGCAGTTCATCACCGCCTTCATCGACGTCGCCGTGATGCCCGCCCGCGGCCTCGGCTTCGACGACGTGGCGCTGCGGATCTCCCGCTTCCCGGAGGTGCGCTCGGTGTACCTCGTCTCCGGCGCCCAGGACCTGCGCTGCGTGGTGACCGGCCGCAGCATGCACGACATCGCCGACTTCGTGGCCCAGAAGCTCTCCACGATCGAGCGGGTGACGGCCACCGCCACGCACTTCGTGATGAAGACGTACAAGGACGACGACGAGCTGTACGCGACCACCCCGCCCGACCGCCGCCTGCCGGTCACGCCGTGAAGCCGCTCAACCCGGTCGTCGCCGCGATCCCGCCCTCGGGCATCAGGCGTTTCTTCGACATCGCGGCCACCATGGACAACGTCATCTCGCTGGGCGTCGGCGAGCCGGACTACGTCACCCCGTGGCACGTCCGCGAGGCCGGGATCTACGCGCTGGAGCAGGGGTACACGACGTACACCTCGAATGCCGGGCTCCTGGAGCTGCGCCAGGCCATCGTCGGCGACCTCTCGCGCCGGTACTCCGTCCGCTTCGACGCCGACTCCGAGTGCCTGATCACCTCCGGGGTGTCGCAGGGCCTCGACCTGGTGATGCGCACGCTGCTCGACACCGGCGACGAGGTGATCATCCCGGAGCCGTGCTACGTGGCCTACGGCCCGTGCGTGACCTTCGCCGGCGGCACGCCCGTCTACGTGCCCTCCTCGCCGTCGTTCGAGATCCTGATCGACGAGGTCGAGCGGGCGATCACCCCGCGCACGAAGGCCATCCTGGTCTCCTCGCCGTCGAACCCGACCGGCGCGATCCAGCCGCGGGCGGTGCTGGCGGCTTTGGCGGATTTGGCGGTACGCCACGATCTCTATCTCGTCTCCGATGAGATCTACGAGCGGCTCAGCTACGACGCCCCGCACACCTGCGTCGCCTCGCTGCCCGGCGCCCGGGAGCGCACCGTGGTCCTCGGCGGCTTCTCCAAGGCCCACGCGATGACCGGCTGGCGGGTCGGCTACATCTGCGCCCCGGCTCCCGTGCTGGAGCTGGCGGGGCGCATCCACCAGTACACGATGCTGTGCGCCCCGCACGTCTCCCAGGCCGCCGCCCTGGAGGGCCTGCGCTCGGGCGAGCCGCAGGTGGCCGAGATGGTCGCCGACTACGACCGGCGGCGCCGCCTGTTCGTGAAGGGCCTGAACGGGGCGGGCCTGACCTGCCTGGAGCCGCAGGGCGCGTTCTACGCCTTCCCGTCCATCCGCGCGACCGGCCTGGACTCGGAGACCTTCGCCGAGCGCCTGCTGGAGGCCGAGCGGGTGGCCGTCGTCCCGGGCAGCGTCTTCGGGCCGTCGGGCGAGGGCCACATCCGCTGCAGCTACGCCACCGCCCTACCCCTGCTGGAGGAGGCCGTCCTGCGCATCGGCCGCTTCGTCGGTTCGCTGTAGCCGAAGGCGGCGCCAGGCGAACCAGATCAGCCAGATCGCGGCCGCGCCGAAGATGACGGCGCCGGCCAGGACCACGATCCAGTCGGCGAGGCTCGACGGGTGCTTGACGAACGAGTGCCAGACGTACGTCAGCAGCGCGCCGGAGCCGATCGCCAGCCGGTGCGCGTCGCCCCAGCCCTCGCGGGCCGACCAGAGGGCGGTCAGCGCGAAGAACACCACGATGCCCGCCGCCGCGAGGGTCACGCCCGCCCAGACCGGCAGGGAGTTGATCGTGGTCATGAGCATGAAGGCGGCCGCGGTCAGCAGGGTCATCACGAACACGATCCAAGGCCCAGGGGCTTGAGAATTCGTCGCAAAACCCTTGAAACGGACCAGAAGGCCCACGGCGATCAGCACCACCACGATCACGCCGGTGACCGTGAACTGGGCGGCCGAGGCGGTGTACGGGTACATCGACTGGCTGATCGCGGTCGAGGCGACCAGGCCGAGCACGAACAGGATCGCCGTCACGATCAGGCCGCGGCGGCCCAGCCAGGGGGTGGTGCGGCGCTCGCCGGCGAAGCCCTCCATGAGCAGGATCGGGGCGCAGATGCTCCAGAACACGTGGATGCCCACCACGAACAGGGTCCACGGGACGCCGATGCCCAGCGCCGGGATGTACCCGGGAGCCAGCAGGTGCTCGTCCGCGTAGTTCGGGTTGAACAGCGACTGGGTGGTGAAGCCCTCCTCCAGCACGCCGTAGGCCACGGCCAGGATGAGGATGTTCGTCCAGCCCAGGCCCCGGCGCCGGACCAGCTCGCGGATGAGCAGGGCGCCGCCGCCGTACAGCGGTGCGAACACGACGATGGCCGGCAACAGCACGATGGGGGTGTTGCCGAGCAGGAACTCACCGACCAGCGGCGCCAGGAAGAACAGGCCCAGCGGCAGGGCGTTGCGACGAATCATGTACATAGATCAACACGCGCCACAACAAAGAGCCCATCACAAATGTCATGGTCTGCCCGTGGCCAATCGCAGGCCCTTGGCGGCCAGGCGGTCGGCCCGCTCGTTCTCCGGGTGGCCGGCGTGGCCCTTGACCCAGTGCCACTCGACCTCGTAGCGGGCGACCAGCGCGTCCAGCTCCTGCCACAGATCCACGTTCTTGACCGGCTGCTTCGCGGC
The DNA here is from genome assembly GCF_050942475.1 of Dactylosporangium sp. CS-033363. Classification (NCBI taxonomy): domain Bacteria; kingdom Bacillati; phylum Actinomycetota; class Actinomycetes; order Micromonosporales; family Micromonosporaceae; genus Dactylosporangium; species Dactylosporangium sp. CS-033363. The sequence goes on from NZ_CP192032.1 coordinate 414,296, forward strand.
GGTCAGCCAGCCGTTGCGCTTCCACTTCGGCACCCAGGCGGTGATGCCGTTGCGCACGTACGAGCTGTCCGTGTACAGCTGCACCTGCACCGGGCGGGTCAGGCTCTCCAGGGCGCGGATCGGCGCGGTCAGCTCCATGCGGTTGTTGGTGGTCGCCGTCGCCTCGCCGCCGCACAGCTCCTTCTCCACCGTGCCGTACCGCAGGACGGCGCCCCAGCCCCCCGGTCCCGGGTTTCCGCTGCAGGCGCCGTCCGTGTAGATCTCGACGTGGGTCACACAGGTATTAGACCGTGTGCCACTTCTGGTTCGCGGTACCGGCACAGTCCCACAGCTGCAGCCGCGCGTCGTTGTTCGGGTTCCAGTCCTTGATGTCGACGCACTTGTTCGCCTGCGGGTTGACCAGATCGCCGGCCGCGGACAGGACGAACTGCTGGGCCGGGTTGCCCGAGCAGGTGGCGACCTGGATCACCGTCCCGTTGGCGCTGGAACCCCACGCCACGTCCATGCACTTGTTGTTCTCGGTGCGCAGCGTGCCGTCGACGAACGTCCACTTCTGGTTGGTTCCGCCCGTGCAGTTCCACACGATCAGGAACTGGCCGTCGCTGAAGTTCCAGTTCGGGACGTCGATGCACTTGCCGTTCCAGTTGCTGGCGATCGACTTGCCGTTCGACGACGGCGGAGCCGTGGTGCCACCGCCGGTGGGAGGAACCGAGCCGCCCCCGCCAGTGAACGGGCTGAGCGTGATCCCGGCCGAGCGCGGGTCGCCGTCGTGCACCAGCGACTCCTGGTTCTGCACGTCGTCGAACGCGAACCCGTAGGCCTTCCCGTCGGCCATGTTCTCGTGCACGATCCGCGAGTAGTGGTTGGTCAGCGCGCTCTTGTAGAAGTCGGCCGCGGTACCGCCCGGCTGCGTGTCGATCGTCCCCAGCGTGCTGCGGTGCAGGGCGGCGCACAGCGTCCGGGCGATCGGGCCGACGACCTGGTCGTTCGGCGCGCCGAGGGCCCCGTCGCAGCCCCACACGTTGGCGGTGGTGGGCCGGTTGAACGTGGCGACCTGCTGGCCGGAGCCGTTCGTGAAGGTCATCACGGTGCCGTTGGTGCGCCCGAAGTACTTCACGTTCGGCTGGTCCGTGAACGGCACGACCGTGAGCGTCTTGGTGGTGTAGGCGTTCCAGGCGTTCGCGATGTACGGGTCGAGGTAGTTCGCGCTGAACAGCCCGGCGTCGGCGGCCTTGCCGGGGCTGAGCACGCGCAGGACGGTACCGTCGGCGCGGGTCACGACCGTGTTGCCCCAGCCGGCCTGGGCCTTGAGGCCGTCGATCACGTTCTGCCGCCCGTTGGCCTTGAGCGCGCCGGTGGTCGACGTGACGCCGTTCGAGCCGGTCACGCTGACCGCGTGCGGCACCGCGAACATGTCCACCTGCGAGCTGTTCAGCCACAGGCCGGCGTCGTTGTAGGTGAACTCGCTCCAGTCGAACAGGATGTCGTGGTTCGGGTCGCCCGCGGCCCACGGCGCCGGCTGGACCAGGCCGTCGGGGGTGAGGAAGAACTTGAGCTTCTCGCCCAGCGACATGTACACCCGGCCGGAGAGGTTCTTCGGCAGCTGGATGGTCTTGCTGCCGCCGTTGGCCGGGCCGGGGATCGCGACGTCCGGGGCCGGCATGGGCGGGTTGGTGCCGGCGGACCACTGGGTGAACGTCCCGTTGGCGGAGACGTACCCGAGCCGGCCGGTGCTGAGGTTCGTGCCGAGCACGTACAGGTACACCGCGTCGCCGCGGCCCGTGGTGTTGGTGACGGTGAACGGCAGCAGCGACGGGCCGGCCGCCTGCGCCGAGGGGAGGGCGGCGATCGCCACGGGTATCGCGGCGGCGATCACGGCCGCGGCCCCGAGCAGCTTCGTCCTCAGTCGCACGGTGAAACTCCTAAGCATCGATTCGTGAGAGCGCTCTCAGCATCAGGAGCAGCGGCAACAGATGTCAACCGAGACCAACAAGACCCAACGATCTCTTAAGGGCGCGTTGAGATTGACGGGTCTAGCAAACCGTACGTACGTCTTGCTAAGGTGACCCACATGCGGCTGCTCGCGCTCATCTCGCTCATCAACACCGCCGGCACGGGCCTGTGGATGGTGGCGAGTCCGCTGTACCTCACCCGGTACGCCGGCCTGTCGATCACCGAGACCGGCCTCGCGCTGACCGCCACCGGCCTGGTCTGCATGATCGCCAGCGCGCCGATGGGGTACGCCGCCGACCGCCTCGGCGCCCGCGAGGTCTACGTCGCCGGACTGATCGCGCAGGCGATCGGCACCGCCATGTTCGTGTTCGTGCCGAACATGTGGGTGTACCTCCTGATCGGTCTCCCCCTCGCGATCGCCGACGCCGCGCAGCGCGCCGCGAAGGGAGCGGTCATCGGCGGCGCGGTGCCCCCGGAGGACCGCGTGCGCACCCGCGCGTACCTGCGCTCGGTCACCAACGTCGGGATCGCGATCGGCTCCGCGCTGGCCGGCGTGGTGCTCGCGGTGGACACCCGGTGGGCGTACGCGGCGCTCATCCTGGCCGACGCGCTGACGTACCTGATCGCCGCCGCCCTGGCCACCCGCCTCGAGCGGATCCCGCGGCACGCCCACGAGCCGGGCGAACCGCGCATGGTCGCGCTGCGCGATCGGCCGTTCCTGGCGTTCGTCCTGCTCGACGGGCTGCTGTCCGTGCACTTCGGGCTGTTCGAGGTCGGCCTGCCGCTGTGGATCGCGCACCGCACGGACGCGCCGACCTGGCTCATCGCGGTGGCCTACCTGACCAACACCACCGCGGTCGTACTTCTACAGGTCCGCGCCGCCCGCGGCACCGAGGAGCCGACCGGCGCGGCGCGGGCAGCCCGGCGGGCGGGGCTGACCCTGCTGGTCGCGTGCGGCCTGTACGCCCTGTCCGGCCACGCCCACGCCTGGGTCACGATCGCACTGCTGATCGCGGGCGCCCTGACCCACGTCGTCGCCGAGCTCTGGCACTCGGCGTCGGGCTGGGGGATCTCGTTCGGCCTGTCGCCGGCCGACAAGCACGGGCAGTACCAGGGCGCCTATGCGATCGGCATGCAAATGGGCCAGATGCTCGCCCCGCTCGTGGTGACCACGCTCGCCGTCGGCTGGGGCGACCCCGGCTGGCTGTTGCTCGGGGCCGCCTTCGCCGCGGCCGGCGCGGCCATGCCTTCAACGGTGGACTGGGCGCTGAGAAACCGGCCTCAGTTGCCCACGCCCAGGGAGGCCATCGCCGCCGAGGGGTAGCGGTCGCCGCGCGCGGAACCGGCCGGAACCGCGCGCTCGATCTCGGCCAGATCGGCCGCGGTCAGCGTCACGTCGGCCGCGCCGAGCGCCTCGGACAGCCGTTCCCGGGTCCGGGCCCCGACCAGCGGCACGATCGACGGATCCTGGGCGGCGACCCAGGCGATCGCGAGCTGCGCGACCGTGCACCCCTTGGCCGCCGCCACCCGGCGCAGCGCCTCGACCAGCGAGAGGTTGTGCTCGACGTTGCCGGGCGAGAACCGCGGTGTGTGGCCCCGGAAGTCGCCCGGGGCGCTGGCGTTGGGGTCGTAGTGGCCCGAGATCAGCCCGCGCCCGAGCACCCCGTAGGCGGTCATCCCGATCCCGAGCTCCCGCAGGACGGGCAGCACCTCGGCCTCGACGCCCCGCGACAGCAGGGAGTACTCGATCTGCAGGTCGGCCACCGGGTGCACGGCGTGCGCGCGGCGGATCGTCTCGGCGTTCACTTCGGACAGGCCGAGGTGGCGGACGTATCCGGCGTCGATCAGGTCCTTGATCGCCCCGACCGTCTCCTCGATCGGCACCGCCGGGTCGAGCCGGGCCGGCCGGTAGATGTCGACGTGGTCGGTGCCGAGCCGCACCAGGGAGTGGGCCAGGAAGTTGCGCAGCGCCTCGGGCCGGCTGTCCTGCCCGCCGCCGGGCCGCAGGTCCGGGCTGAGCAGGACGCCGAACTTCACGCTCAGCTGGTAGCTGTCCCGGGGCCGGCCGCGCAGCGCCTCGGCGATCAGCAGCTCGTTGTGGCCGGCGCCGTAGTGGTCGCTGGTGTCGATGAGCGTCATCCCGGCGTCCAGCGCGGCGTGGATGGTCGCGATGCTCTCGTCGCGGTCGGACGGTCCGTAGGCGCCGGACATGCTCATCCCGCCCAGGCCGAAGGCGGAGACGGCGGCGCTGCCAAGGTTTCGTGTCTGCATGAGTCAACCGTGCACCCGATCGTGATCGGCCGGGAGCGGAGCGCGCATCGTGGGAGCGCCGCTCCCTGGCTGGCCGGGGCGGGCGGAGAGACGATGGGGACATGCAGCGTGAGCAGCTCGCCGACTTCCTGCGCCGGCGCCGCGAGGCGATCCGCCCGGCCGACGTCGGCATCCCCGACGGGCCCCGCCGGCGCACCGCCGGCCTGCGCCGGGAGGAGGTGGCCCGGCTGGCCGGCATGTCGGTCGACTACGTGGTACGCCTGGAGCAGGGCCGCAGCAGCCAGCCCTCGACCCAGCTGCTGGCCGCCCTGGCGCGGGCGCTGCGGCTGTCCGAGGACGAGCGCGACCACCTGTTCCGGCTGGCCGGGCACCAGCCGCCGACCGCCGTGGGGGCGGCGAGCCTGGCCCGGGCCGGGCTGGTCCGGCTGCTCGACCTGCTCGGCGACAACCCGGCCATGGTGCTGTCCGACCTCGGCGAGGTGCTCGCCCAGAACCGGGCGTCCACGTTGCTGGCCGGCGACCACACGGGCTTCACGGGTCTCCGGCGTTTTCTCGTGTACCGCTGGTTCACCGAACCCGGGACCCGCCAGGTCCAGCCCGACCACGATGTCGAGCAGCACGCCCGGCAGATGGTGGCCGATCTGCGGGCGGCCGCGGGCCGGCGCCCCGACGATCCCGTGGTCGCCGACCTGGTCGCGCGGCTGGAGGCGGCCAGCCCCGACTTCCGGCGGCTGTGGGCCGAGCACGAGGTGGCCGTGCGGCGCGCGGACCGCAAGACGTTCCTGCATCCGCGCGTCGGGCCAGTGCTGATGGACTGCGAGACGCTGGTCACGCCGGACCAGGGTCAGCTGATGGTGGTGCTGACCCCGGCCGACGCGGAGAGCCGCGAGCGGCTGCAGCTACTGATGGTGCTCGGCAGCGAGGACTTCACCGTCCGCGGGTAGCGGCTTGATCGCCCGCGCGATCAGCGCCGCCACCGCGACGAGCTCGGTCACTGCGGCAGCGGCTTGATCGCCCGCGCGATCAGCGCCGCCACGGCCACCAGCGCGGTCACCGCGACCAGCGAGCGCAGCACCGTGAAGTGGTCGCCCAGGAAGCCGATGAGCGGCGGGCCGCCGAGGAACGCGCAGTACCCGATGGAGGCGACCACGCTCACCCGCGGCGCGGCGAACTTCGGGTCGTCCGAGGCGGCGCTCATGCCGACCGGGAAGCCCAGCGAGGTCCCGACGCCCCAGAGGATCGCCCCGAGGAACGCGGTGCCGACGTTCGGGCCGAAGATGAACAGCAGCAGCCCGGCGACGGTGAACACGGCGAGCACCCGCAGGACGGTCACCCGGCCGTAGCGGTCCAGCAGGTCCGGGCCGAACCAGCGGCCGACCGTCATCGCGGCCAGGAAGACCGCGAAGGCGAGCGTGCCGATCGCCGCCGGGGCCTGGTAGCCGTCGATGAGCGAGATGCTGATCCAGTCGATGCCGGTACCCTCGGCCAGCGCGAACGCGAGCACGAACAACCCGACCAGCAGGGTCCGCGGCTCGCGCCAGAAGCGCAGCGTGTGGGCCAGGCCGCCGCCCTCGGCCGGGGCGTGCTCGGCCGCGCCGTCGGGCATGAAGTTGCGCACCGCGTAGATGGTGCTGACCCCGACGACGAGCGCGGTGAGCGCCAGGTGCAGCGTCACGGGCACGTGCGTGGTGACCATGAGCGCGCCGAGGAGGGCGCCGGCGACGGTACCGACGCTGAATCCGGCGTGGAAGCGAGCCATGATCGATCGTCCGACCGCGCGTTCGACCACGGCGCCCTGGACGTTCATGGCCACGTCCCACGCGCCGTTGGCGAAGCCGAACAGCAGCAGGCTCAGCACGACGGGCAACACGCCGAGGTGGTAGCCGGAGGCCGCGCCGGCGAGGGCGAGCATGAGCAGCCCGGCCATCGCCGTGACGGTCTTGCGCGAGCCGAAGCGGGCCACGATGTGCCCGGAGCCGACCAGCGCGACGATCGAGCCGGCCGCGATCGACAGCAGGACCAGGCCGAGCTTGGAGGGGGACAGGTGCAGGGCGTCGCGGATCTGCGGGATGCGCGAGGCCCAGCTCGCCATGGACACGCCGGACCAGATGAAGGCGGCGTACGTGGCGCGGGTGGCGGCCTTGGTGGCCCTGGCGGCGTCGGTGGGGGTGGGGACGGCGGTGTCGGTGAGGGGGTGGCTCATCAGGTTCCGATCGTTCGGTCGACGATCACCCGGATGTCCTGGCGGGACACGGGTCCGGTCGACAGGGTCTTGTGCATGACCAGGCCCTCGATCAGGGCGTCGATGCCCCGGGCGGTGGTCGGGTCGACGAACCGCTCCAGCACGGCCCGGCTCGTGCGCATCCAGGCCTCGGTGACCTCGCGCAGGGCCGGCTCGCGCAGGGCGGCCAGATACAACTCGTAGGCGATCGCCCAGTCCGACGCGCCCGCGCCGGCGTTGCCGTCGATGAGGTCGGTGACCGCCTCGACGAGCTCCTCGCGGTTCTGCACGCCGCGGAAGTGCGCCTCGTACGCGACCGACATGCGCTCGGCGTGCCGCCGGAACGCCTGGCACCGCAGGTCCTCGAGGCTGGTGAAGTGGTAGGTCAGCGACCCCAGCGGCACGTCGGCGGCGGCCGCGATGAGCCGGTGGGTGGTGCCGGCGACCCCGTGCTCGGCGATGACCGCGATGGCCGCGTCGATGATGCGGTCCTTGCGGTCGGGATCGTGGCGGCGGACGGACATCTCAGCCGCCGGCCGGGCCGTCGAGGATCTCACGCACGACGCGCGCCGGATTCCCGACCGCGACCACGTTCGCCGGCAGGTCCTTCACGACCACCGCGCCCGCCCCGACGACCGTGTTGGTGCCGATGGTGACGCCGGGCCCGACGATGACCCCGCCGCCGAGCCACACGTTGTCGCCGATGACGATCGGCGAGCCGGCCTCCCACTTGTCCCGCCGGGCCTGCGGGTCGACCGGGTGCCAGGCGGTGAGCAGCTGCACGTTCGGCCCGATCTGGACGTCGTCGCCGATCGTCACCCGGGCCACGTCGAGGCAGACGAGGCCGAAGTTCACAAAGCTACGAGCGCCAACCCTTGTCTGGTACCCGTAATCGAACTGCATCGGCGCCCGGATCTCGGTCTCGTCGCCGAACCCGCCGAGGAGCTCGGTCAGCAGCTTCCGCTTCGTCTCACCGTCGCCGGCCGGGAGCGCGTTGATGCGCCGCGTCAGGTCCTGCGCCCGCAGGTAGTCCCGCCCGAGCTCGGCGTCGGCGATGTAGAGCTCCCCGTCGAGCATCCGCTGCCGCATGGACTTCTCGGTCATGTGTACAAACGTACACTGGTTATGTACGTCTGTACACAGTCTTCTTTACCGGTATCTACGACGTCGCGCTCCGGACGATGTGCGTGCCACCCTCGCCCATGCGCTGGACCGCCAGCGCGGCGATCTCGGGCGTCATGCTGCGGGCGTCGGCGACCGTCCAGCCCTCGCCGGCCGCGTACGAGGCGCCGGACCACGTCGGGTGCACGATCGGGATGACCGACTGCATGACCGCCTCGAATGTGCGCTGGTCGGCCGCCGTGTCGAAGGTGGTGATCGTGACGACGGTGCCGTTGATCGTGCAGGTGCCCAGGTCGCGGTACTTGTAGACGCTCTCGTCGTGGGTGCTCGCCCGGGTGTAGCCGTCGCACTCCAGCTGCGCCGCCACCCGGTCGGCGTTCTCGCCCTGGTAGGTGGGGCGGGTCAGGGCGGCGACGGCGTTCGGGGCCTGCCAGCCGGCCACTCCGGCGACGGCGGCGAGGGCCACGGCGCCCAGGATCAGCCGGCCCTTGCGCCGCCGCGCGACGGGCTCGGTGGCGGGCTGGTCCAGGTCGATGATCGTGGCCATGGGTGCTACCCGCTTTCGTCGCGCCGGTTGTCGGTACCAACTCAGGCTAGGTGCGAAAAGGGTGCAATTCTGTCCTCCGATGCGCCGCCGTTGCACACGAAAAACCCGGCACCACAACGGATGCCGGGCTTCTCAGGTGCTTCAGCGGGCGGGGACGGCCTCGGTCACCGGGAACCAGGTCGAGGGCTGCTTCGGGTCGGCGAACTGCAGGTTGTCGAGCGTCTTGAGCAGCTCGCCCTGCGGGATGTTCGCGCCGCCGTCGGCGTGGATCTCGGCCAGGTACTTGCCGTCGGCCGACATCCGGAAGCACAGGTTCGCGTTGCCGGAGTTGCAGTACGCCGCGCTGCCCGCCTTCCGGTGCGAGGTGTCGGTGAACTCCGTCGGGTACAACGCGATCCGCACCGTCGGCCCGTGCCCCGTGGAGGCGTCGACCGGCTCGGTGAGCGAGGCGTAGGAGGGCTGGACCTTCGTCAGCCGCAGGCTCGCCGCCATGTACGAGGCGCCGGACGGGAAGTCGTCGGTGCGCCCGGCGGAGGTGAGCGAGTACCCGGCCGGCGTGTACGTCGTCTTGATCGCCACGGTCGCCGGGGTGGCCGCCGCGCCGGTCAGGCCGGTCGCGAGCTTGAGCAGGTCGGCCTTGTTGTACCGGCCGCCGATGACCGAGCTCACCACGGCCCAGGCGCCGTCGGTGTACTGCCAGGCCAGCTCCGGCGCGGGCGCCAGGTCGGCCGAGTCGATGTACATCGCGTTGGCCAGATACAGCCCCGGCCGCCCGTTGACGGTGACGTGCTCGCCGGCCGCGAACTTGCTCGGCTGGAACACGCCCGGGCGGTACACGGTGATGGCGGCGCTGTAGAGCGGCGAGGACGCGGCGACGGCTCCGCTGGTGCCGTCGTACATGTTCTCGTTCTCGCTGCCGTGGCGGACGTAGAGCTCCTGGTAGCCGGGCGTGATGTGCTCCGGCGCGGTGACCGTGAAGTCGCCGGTCTTGAAACCGCTGAAGCTGTACGTCCACTGCGCTTCCGGATACGCCAGCGGCGCCGGCGCGGCCCCCACGGGCGCGGGCGGCGGCGTCGAGGAGAGCGCCTGCGGCAGGGTGAGCGCGGCGAACACGGCCGCGGCGGTCAGGGTGGCCGCGGCGCCGCCCTGCAGGAGCCGGTGCTTGGAGCGGCGCTTGCGGCCCTCGCTCACGAAGTCGTCGACGTCCCGGCGCATCGGCGGGGCCGCGGACAGGGCGTCCGTGCGCGCCTGTTGCAACAAGTCCTGCATGTTCTGGGTCATGACGCCCTCTCGATATGTCCGGATCCCGCGATCGTGCCAAGGGGTTCGGCGACGTCGAGCCGCTCGCGCAGCCTGGCCAGGCCGCGCGCCGTGTTGGTCTTGACGGTCCCCTCGGGGCACCGCAGCGCCTCGGCGGTCTCCTGGACGGTCCGGCCTTCGAGGTAGCGCAGCACCAGGACCGCGCGCTGCTGTACCGGCAGCGTGCGCAGCGCCTCGAGGACCGTGACCCGGTCGATGACGTCCGGCGTGTGGTCGCGCACGGCCGGCTCGGGCATCGCGTCGCCCACCGCGTGCTCGCGCCGCCACCAGGGCCGCCGCACCTCGTCGACCGCGGCCCGCACCACCATCGTGCGGGCGTAGCTCTCCGGCCGTTCGACCTTGCGCCACCGGGCGTAGAGCTTGGCCAGCGCCGTGCACACGGCGTCCTCCGCCAGCTGCCAGTCGCCGCAGGTCAGATAGGCCAGTCCGCGTAGCTGGTCCATCTGCACCGAGACGAACTCCCGGTATGCCGCCTCGTCGTCGCGGTTCACCAGTCGTTGCTCCAATCGTCGCGGGGACTAGACGGCCGAAAGGGCGGCCCCGGTTTCAGCTTTCGCCGAAAACTTCCGGGACCGCCCTGACCCTTGCATGCGGTGACTACATCGAGCCCGCCGGGACGAACGTGAAGCCCGCCGCCTGAATGCCCTCCACGGTCGTCTTCAGGTAGCTGACCGGCACGTACGGGTGGAAGAAGAAGCTCGCCACGCCGTCCTTGACCGCCATGTTGAGCTGGGCCGACGCGATGAGGTCGGCCGGCAGCATGGCCGGGTGGTTGTTGTACGGCTCCAGCTCGATGTTGCCGAGGTTCTCCGGGTAGGTCAGCACGCCGTAGATGTCACGCACCGTGTACGGGAAGTACTGGCCGATGATCCGCGTGTTGTCCAGCGCGCCGCCGCGCATGGCGCCGGAGGAGTACAGGCCGCGGTCGTAGCGGGTCTTGAACGTGGCCGCGACGGCGCGGTTCGAGGCGTCGCTGCCGGCGTAGTGCGGGAACTCGAAGATCGTCGGCTTGCCCAGGCCGGCCGCCGCGAACGCCTGGAACGAGGCGTCGATGCGGCCCTGCGCCCACGCCTGCGAGTCCTCGGCCACCGGCCCGTCGTAGATGACGTTGTTCGTGGCCGGGTCGACGTGCGCCGTGTAGAACTCGAAGTCGTCCGCGCTGACGCCGTTGTACGGGTTGTCCTTGCTCGCGTACTGGTGCGTGTACCCGTGCATCAGCAGCGTGCCGCCGTGCGCCTGCATGTTCTTCAGCGCCGCGACCACCAGCGGGCGGTCGGCCAGCGTGTAGTCCTCGGGCTTCCCGTTGTCGCTGTACGCGCCCTTGCTGTCCACGTAGCGCGGGTACACCGCGACGCTGAACGGCACGTTCTTGCTCGACAGGTAGGCGGTGATCGCGTTGAGCTCGGCCGGGTCGGCGTCCGGCCCGACGTCCTCGATGCGCACCAGGGCCCGGTGCCGCTCGGTGGTGCCCGGCGCGAGCGCCTCCTCCAGCAGGTTCGCGAAGGCGACGTACCGGTCGTTGGTCGTCATGTACGCGTACGGGATCTCGCCGAGGTAGGTGAAGTTGCCGGCCCGCACGCCCCAGGAGAACGCCGAGCTGTCGGTGTCGCGCACCGCGTCGCCGATCGAGGTGGCCTTGGTCGCGTCGGAGATCGTCGTGCCCATGATGCCCGCCATGTTCTGCGGGTCGCGGGTGAACGTCTTGCCCTCGTAGTTGACCTTCGACACCGCCGAGACGTCGAACGACGTCCAGTTGAAGCCGCGGTTCGCCACGAAGTTCGGGTCGCGGGCGGTGAGCTGCCAGATGTTGTCGTACACCCAGATCACGGGCTTGGTCGTGGCGGTCACGTCGTCGAGGAAGGCGGTCGGGATCGGCTCGTCGTAGGTCGAGCCCATGTAGATCACGGCCTGGTAGGCGTCCAGCTCGCCGGCCGTGTAGTCCACGACGGGCTGCGCGGTCCAGTCGCCGAAGTGCGAGGACAGGTTCGCGGTCGCGATCGCGTACTGCTCGCCGAGGAAACCATAAGGACCGGTGGTGTCGTACAGCACCAGCGTCCTGCCCGTCGCGCCCGGGATGCCGGCGCCGGTGCTGGCGTTGACCAGCGGCGCGGCCGGCGTGGTGACGAGCGTGCCCGGCGAGGCGGCGGAGACGTTGCCCGCCTCGTCCAGGGCTTCAACCACGAAGGTGTACGGCGTCTGTGCGCTCAGCCCGGTGATCGTCGCACTGGTCGCGGTGACCGTCTGCACGCTCGGGCCGCCGGTGATGCGGTACGCGACCACGCCCCGGTCGTCGGTGGACGCCGCCCAGGACAGCGCCACGCTGGTCGCGGTCAGCTCGCCCGGCACCGGCGCGCCGGGCGCGGTCGGGGCCGTCACGTCCGGCGGGGGCGGCGGGGTCAGCGTGGTGAACTCGGCGGCCGCCCCGGCCGGCGAGACGTTGCCCGCGGCGTCGACGGCCTTGACCGTGAGCGAGTGGGCAGTGCTCGGCGCGAGGCCGGACAGCGTCGTGGTGGTCGCCGGCGGGTTGCCGGTGAGCGTGGCGATCGGCGTCGTGGCCGTACCGTTGAAGATCTGATATCCCGTGACGCCGACGTTGTCCGTGGAAGCGGCCCAGCTCACGGTGGCGCCGGTGGTGGTCACGTCGCTCACGGCGGGGGCGCCCGGGGCACTCGGCGCGCTGCGGTCGGTCGTGCCGGTGGTGAACGCCCAGATGTACTGGTCGCTCAGCACGCCGGTGCTGCCCTTCACCTTCACCGTGATCGTGTACCGCGTGCTGTCGGCCAGCGCCGCCCGCGGGACGAACGAGAAGGTGTGGGTGGGGGAGTCGTAGGTGTAGTAGGCCGGCACCGCGGCGCCGCCGTTGGTCTTGACGAACGAGTACCGCAGGGAGGCCGGGTCGGTCGCGTCGTTGAACGTGACGGTCGGGTGGACGGCGGTCGAGACCCCCGTCGAGCCGTTCTTCGGGGTGACGGCGCTGACGCCCGGGGCCGCGGCGTGCGCCACCGTCCCGAGAGTGCCCGCGGCCAGGGTGCCGGCCAGCGCCGACCCCACCAGCTTCACCGAAATGCGCACGGGTTCGCCTTTCTTGGCTTTGGCTTTGGGAAAAGGGCCCCGGCTCCGAGGTGTCGAGCCGGGGCCCCTGTGGGGGTGCTGGGTCAGTTCGCGCAGAGCACGTAGAACTGGACCTGGGCGGTACCGGAGCTGATCTTGCGGTAGCTGTACGTCCACTGCTGGCTCAGGCTGTCGGTGCCGGCCTTGGACGTGGAGAGCGAGACCTGGCCGCTGACCACGGTCATGCCGCCGCCGACGACGGTGCCGGTGTCGCAGGAGAAGTTCACCGACTGGGTGGTCGAGCTGGTCACGCTCTGGGTCGAGCTGGTCTTGCGGGTGTAGCCGTCGCCGGCCGGGCCCTGGGCACCGGCGGCGCCCGCGGCACCCTGCGCGCCGGCCGCGCCGGTGGCGCCCTTGATGCTGCCGATCGGGGACCAGGTCGCCGCGTCCGTCTTCTTGTACATCAGGAAGTCGGTGGTGTTGAGGTACACGTCGCCGACATTGCCGAGGGTGCCGGCCGGGAGGCCCGCGCCGGTCAGGATCGAGGAGCCGTTGACGCCGTCCTTGCCTGCCGTGCCGTCCTTGCCCGCCGTGCCCTGGGCACCCGCGGCACCCTGCGCGCCGGCCTCGCCCTGGGCGCCGGTGGCACCCTGCGCGCCGGTGGCACCCTTGAGGGAGGTCAGCCACTCCTCGGGGGAGCCGGCGAAGAGGCCGCTGTCGACGGCCATCTGGTACGCGTCCTTGCCGTCGGTGCCGTGCCCGACCAGCGACTGCAGCCACTCGTCGACGGTGCCGATGCTGGGGTCGGCGAGCTTGGCGAGGTCGTACGCGCTGGCGCCGGGCATGCCGGGCAGGCCCTGGGCACCGGTGGCGCCGGTCTCGCCCTGAGCGCCCTGGGCGCCGGTCGCGCCGGTCTCGCCCTTCTCGCCCTGCGGGCCGGGGGCGCCGTCCTGGCCGTTGACGCCGGGGATGCCCTGGAGGCCCTGCTCGCCCTGCGCACCGGTCTCGCCCTTTTCGCCCGTGGCGCCCTGGGCTCCGGTGGCGCCGGTGTCGCCCTTCTCGCCCTGGGCACCCTGCGCGCCGGTCTCGCCCTGCGCGCCGGTGGCGCCGGTCTCGCCCTTTTCGCCCGTGGCACCCTGGGCGCCGGTGGCACCCGTGTCGCCCTTCTCGCCCTGCGCACCCTGGGCACCGGTCGCGCCGGTGTCGCCCTTCTCGCCGGTCGCGCCCTGCGCACCCGTGGCACCCTGCGCTCCGGTCTCGCCCTGCGCTCCGGTCTCGCCCTGAGCGCCGGTCGCGCCCTGCGCACCCGTGGCACCCTGCGCGCCGGTGGCCCCGGTGTCGCCCTTTTCGCCCTGCGCGCCGGTCGCGCCCGTCGCGCCCTGGGCACCGGTGGCACCCTGCGCACCAGTTGCGCCCTGCGCGCCGGTGGCACCCGTCGCGCCGGTGTCGCCCTTTTCGCCCTGGGCACCCGTGGCGCCGGTGGCTCCCTGGGCACCGGTGGCGCCGGTCGCGCCCTTCGCGCCCGTGGCGCCGGTCGCACCCTGGGCGCCGGTCGCGCCGGTTGCGCCCTGGGCACCCGTGGCGCCCTTCGCGCCGGCCGCACCCGTGGCGCCCGTGGCGCCCGTCGCGCCGGTTGCGCCGGTCTTGCCGGTCGCACCCGTGGCACCGGTCGCGCCAGTCGCACCCGTGGCGCCCGTCGCGCCGGTGGAGCCCTTGGCTCCGGGCGGGCCGACGGGGCCGGCCGGGCCCTGGGCGCCGGTGGAGCCCTTCTGGCCCTGGTTGTTCCACTGGATCTGCGTCTCGCCGCTCTTGCAGCGCTGGCCGCCCTGGTAGTCGATGACGCGCAGCGCGCCGGTGCTGGTCGTGCGGCAGCCGGTGATGACGCCGGTGCCGGAGTCCGGCACGGCGCCGTAGGCGGTGGCGCCGACGCCGACGAGGACGGCCGCGGCGGTCGCGCCGATGGCGGCCATCTTCTGCTTCTTGGACTGGAACACGAGGTCTCCCGAATCTCAGTGGCGATGCTGGGGGGCTACTTACCGGTGACGACAACCCGCTCGGACGGCTTGAGCTGCGGCGGCGCGGGCGGCGCCGGCATCTCGCCGTCCTTCGCGGGCCGGCTCTCCGCCGTCGGCGCGTGCTTGGCCTTGTCCTCGTGCGCCACCCCGAGCCCGATGCCGAGAGCGAGCGCGCCGGCCGTGAAGGCGGCGGCGATGCCGATGACTACCTTCTTGTGCACGACGACTCCTCAAGGGCACGAGGGCACGGCGCAGCGACCGCGGAGCACGCGGCGAGCGCTGTGAGCGGATGCGTCGGAGATTCGCGCGTGGGCACGCACCGGATCCCCTTGGAACAAAAAACTTTGTCCGGGTCCGGTTTCGCCACTGACTCCCCGCCGGGCCGATTCGGCGACCAAGATGGTGCGCCCGGCGGATCACTGTCTTCCCGTCAGCCCGTCGCCGGGCTGGTCCACTTAAGGTAGCGGCCGGGTTGCAGGAGCGTTGTCGTCAGCGCGGGATGCAGTCACACGCCAACCGGATGACACGCGGCTAGGGAACGTACAGGCAGAACGGGTGCCCGTCGGGGTCCAGGCACACGCGCACGTGCTCCTGCGGCTGGTGCGCGGCGACCGTCGCCCCCAGCTCGACCGCCCGGGCGACGGCGCTGTCCAGCTCGTCGCAGGCGATGTCGAGATGCGCCATCATCTGCTGGGTGCCGGGCGCGGCGGGCCAGACCGGCTGGACGTACAACGGCTCGGTCTGAAACGACAGCGCCGCCCCGCCGGCCGGATCGCGCAGTGTGACCCAGTCCGCCTCATCGGCGTCGACCGGCCATCCGAGCAGCGCGGAGTAGAAGCGCGCGAGCCGCCGCGCGTCGGAGGCATTGAGGACGGTCGCCTTCAGCCTCACCGCACGGTCTCGATCAGCTGCGTGAGCTCCCGCATGAGCCGCTCCGCCCGCGCACTCCCGAACGCCGCCTCGACCGCCCGATGATGCGCGGTCGCCGTGTGATCGAGCCGATCGAGCAGCGTGGTACCGGCTTCGGAGAGGTACACCGCGACCCGGCGGCGGTCGTTGGGGTCCTGCCGGCGGTACACAAGGGCAGCATCGACAAGGCGGTCAATCGCCTTGGTGAGCGTCGGATGCGGCATCAGCGCCGCCTCGGCGAGGTCCCCCATCGAATGCCCCCGCCCGTCGGAGAGCGCCTGCAGAATGCGCCACTGCTCGACCGAAACCCCCTCCGCCTGCAGCGCCGCCGCGAACCCGCGGTTCACCGCCCGCTCGGCCTCGCTCAGCACATATCCGAGGTGGGACCGCAGCCCGACCGCATCCACCGATGTCACCCCTTCCGCCCGCCCGCCATTGTGAAGATACTCGGCGACGTGGATGAGGTCCGGGTCATCACCGACCCGCTGGAGGCACGCCTGCTCCCACCCGACCCGGGCGGCCCGGTGCGGGTGGCGCTGGCCGTACCCACCTCGGGCACGTTGGGCATGATGGCCCCGGCGGTGCTCAACTGCGCCCGCCTGGCCGTGGCCGAACTGAACACCGCAGGCGGCTTGCTGGGCCGCCCCATCGAGCTGGTCCTGTTGGACGCCGGCCGCCCCCCACAGGCGGTCGCGACCGACCTGGCAGATTTGGCTGGTGCAGGCGCGATCGCGGCGGTGGTGGGAACGCACGCCAGCGATGTGCGAGTGGCCGCGGTGAAGGCGTTGGACGGGCGCGTCCCGTACGTGTTCACACCGCCGTACGAGGGTGGCGAGCAGTCGCCGGGCGTCTACCTGCTGGGCGAAACCCCGGCCACCCAGCTCCGCCCGGCCATGGACTGGCTGGTCAGACACCGCCGCGCCCGCCGCTGGGCGCTGATCGGCAACGACTACGTCTGGCCGCGCATGCTGCACCACGCGGCGGTGGCGTATCTGCGCGCGGCGGGCGCCCAGGTGGTGGCGTCGCGATATGTCCCGTTCGGCGCCCTGGATCCGGCCCCGCTGCTGGACCTGGTGACGCGGCGCCGCGCGGATGCGGTCCTGCTCACGCTGGTCGGCAGCGATTTGGCCGCCTTCAACCGCGCGTACGCCGCCTCGCCGCTGCGCGCTCCTCGCTTGTGCGCCGCCTTGGAGGAGAACGGCCTCCTGGCCACGGGCGGGGATGCGACGGGGGAGCTGTACGCGACGATGGGCTACTTCGGCAACGTGGCCACGGACGCGGGG
The DNA here is from genome assembly GCF_050942475.1 of Dactylosporangium sp. CS-033363. Classification (NCBI taxonomy): domain Bacteria; kingdom Bacillati; phylum Actinomycetota; class Actinomycetes; order Micromonosporales; family Micromonosporaceae; genus Dactylosporangium; species Dactylosporangium sp. CS-033363. The sequence goes on from NZ_CP192032.1 coordinate 430,988, forward strand.
CTGGCCTTCGTCGAGCGGTACACCCACCGCTACGGCTGGCAGGCCCCGGTCCTGAACGGCCATGCGGAGGCCTGCTACGACGGCGTACGCCTGCTGGCCGCCCTCGCCTCCCGCGCCGGCTCGCTGCACCCGGCGGCGATGGACGCCACGGCCGACGGCACCACCATCACGGGCGGCCGCGGCCCCCTGACGGTGCGCGGCCGCCATGTCGATCCCCCGGTCTACCTGGCCCGAGCGGACGGCCTGGACTTCGACGTCCTGGGCGCCCTCTGAACCCGGTCCGAGAATCTTTCCATTTTCAAGTATTAGGGCTACCGTTCGGGGGCATGGCGGAGCCTCCCGATATCGAGCGGTTCGGATACACGCAGGAGCTGCAGCGCTCCCTCACGTTCACCGATCTCCTGGTGTACGGCCTGATCTTCATGGTGCCCATCGCGCCGTTCGGGATTTTCGGCGGGGTCTTTCAGGGCTCCGGCGGCATGGTCGCGCTCGCGTACGCGATCGGCATGGTGGCCATGGTGTTCACCGCGCTGTCCTACGCCCAGATGGTCAAGGCCTTCCCCATGGCCGGCTCGGTGTACACCTACGCGGGACGTGGCATCGCGGCCCCAGTCGGCTTCCTGGCGGGATGGGTGATCCTGCTCGACTACGTGCTGGTGCCCAGCCTGCTGTACCTCGTGGCCAGCGTGGCCATGAACTCCGTCGTCACCGCGGTGCCGATCTGGGTCTGGTTGATCGCGTTCGTGGTGCTCAACACCGTCGTCAACCTGCTCGGGATTCAGCTCACCGCCCTGGTCAACAAGTTCATGCTGATCGGCGAGCTCGTGGTGCTGGCGATCTTCATCGTCATCGGGATCGTGGCGCTCTCCCAGGGCAAGGGGCGCGGATTCGACTGGACCCCCTGGTACAACAGCCAGACGTTCTCGTGGCCGCTCGTGTTCGGGGCGGTGTCGATCGCGGTGCTGTCGTTCCTCGGGTTTGACGGGATTTCGATGCTGGCCGAGGAGCATCGCGGCGAGGCGCGGCAGATCGGGCGGTCGATGGTCGCGGCGCTCGCGCTCGCCGGCGTGCTGTTCATCGTGCAGACCTGGGTGGCCGCGCTGCTCGTGCCCGATCCGCAGAAGCTGCTCGACGACGGGGACCCGGGCGGCACGGCGTTCTACGACGCGGCGCGCGTCGGCGGCGGGGCCTGGCTGGCCACGCTCACCGCCGTGGCCACCGCGGTCGCCTGGGGGTTCGCCAACGCATTGGTCGCGCAGGTGGCCACCTCGCGGCTGCTGTACGCGATGGCGCGCGACCGGCAGCTGCCCGCGTTCCTCGCCCGGATTTCGGCCAAACACCGCGTGCCCGTCAATGCCACGTTCGTGGTTGCCGTCGTGTCGCTCGGGCTGGGGTTGTACATGTGGTCGCGCGACGACGGGATCACGTTGCTGTCCACGCTGGTCAACTTCGGGGCGATGACCGCGTTCCTGGCGCTGCACGTTTCGGTGTTCTGGCACCATGTGGTGCGCAACGGCAGTCGCGACTGGCTGCGGCATCTGGTGTTCCCGCTGATCGGGTTCGCCATCCTGCTGTACGTCGTGATCAATGCCAAGGTCGCCGCGCAGATGCTCGGGTTCACGTGGCTGGGCATCGGCGTGATCATTCTCGTGGCGCTCTACGCGACCGGGCGGCGCCCCAAGCTGGCTGGGCAGGCTAATGACTGAACTGCACGTGTATGAGCCGACCGTCGACGAGCTGGCCTACACCTTCGGCGGGCGGGCGCCGGTGAAAAGCGTCAGACCCGGGGACGTGCTGCGGGTGTACACCGAGGACTGCTTCGGCGGGCGCGTGACCGGCGTCGACACGCTGCCCACCGCCGTGGTCGAATTCCCGTTCCTCAACCCGGTCAGCGGGCCGTTCTACGTGGAAGGGGCGGCGCCCGGGGACACCCTGGCGCTGCACTTCGTCAGCCTCGAACCCGCGCGGGACTGGGCCGTGTCCAGCACCTTCCCGCACTTCGGGGCGCTCACGTCCACGTCGCACACGGCCACCCTCCAGCCGCCGCTGGAAGAGCGCGTCTGGTTGTACGAACTGTCGCGCGAATCTGTTCGCTTCAGTGCTCGCAACAGTGACTTCGTCGTGGACCTGCCGCTCGATCCGATGCACGGGACCGTCGGGGTGGCGCCGGCGGCGTTCGAGGCGCGCATGACCATCACGCCGGATGCGCACGGCGGCAACATGGACACGCCCGAACTGCGCGCCGGGGTGACCGTCTACTTCGGAGTCAATGTGGACGGTGCGCTGTTCGCGCTCGGCGACGGGCACGCGCGGCAGGGGCACGGCGAGGTGAGCGGGGTGGCGGTCGAGTGCGCGATGCGCACGACGCTCGTGGTCGAACTGCTCAAGGGGGTGCCGACGCCGTGGCCGCGGCTGGAGTCGGACGAGTTCCTCATGAGCACCGGCTCGGCGCGGCCGCTCGAGGACGCGTACCGGATCAGTCAGCACGACCTCGTGACGTGGGTGGCCGGGCTGACGGGGCTGGACGAGCTGGACGCGTACCAGCTGATCAGCCAGGCCGGCGAGGCGCCGGTCGGCAACGTGTGTGACACGAACTACACGATGGTGGCCAAGGTCGCCAAGCGGTATCTGCGCAATGCCGAGGCGTACGACGGTGTTCACGCACGGTTGCGCCAAACCGCGCTAAGAATGGGTTCATGAAGCTTGGTCTGCACTACTGGAACTTCTCCAACCCCGGCGAGCCCACCGCGATCGGTCCGACCCTGCGCGAGACCGTGCAGGTCGCCGAGCAGGCGGGGGTCGCCTCGTTCACGGTCATGGACCACTACTTCCAGATGGAGCAGTACGCACCGGCGGACGAGCCGATGCTGGAGGGGTACACCACGCTCGGATACGTGGCCGCCCTGACCCAGAAGATGACGCTGGGGCTGCTGGTCACCGGCGTGATGTACCGCCACCCGGGCCTGCTCGCGAAGATCGTGACCACCCTCGACGTGCTGTCGAACGGGCGGGCCCGGCTCGGCATCGGCGCGTCGTGGTACGAGCGGGAGCAGCGCGGCCTCGGCGTGCCGGTCGTGCCGATGGCCGAGCGGTTCGAGCGGCTCGAGGAGACGCTGCAGATCTGCCACCAGATGTGGAGCGCCAACCCGGCCAAGACGTTCGACGGCAAGCACTACCAGCTCACCGAGATCATCAACTCGCCGGCCGCGATCAGCGCGCCGCACCCGATGATCATGATCGGCGGGGGCGGCGAGAAGAAGACGCTGCGCCTGGTGGCCAAGTACGCCGACGCCTGCAACCTCTTCGGCTCGACCAAGGAGGACGTGGCCCACAAGCTCGACGTGCTGCGCGAGCACTGCGACGCCGAGGGCCGCGACTACGACTCGATCGTGAAGACCGCACTGGTGACCCGGCCGGCCCTGGTCGACCCGGACGCCTGGCTGGCCGACGTCGAGGCGTTCAAGGAGCTGGGCATCACCGAGGTCATGACCATGCCCGACCGCAATCCGGTCGAGTTCGCCAACGGACTTGCGGAGAAGGTACTGCCTCGCCTGGCGTCCATCTAACGGTCAAACCTGCGGGTAGAAAGTCCGATTTACGCAGAAAGCGGTATCTGTACCGAAGCAAAACCGTTGGACTGGAACGATGAGAGTTCTGGTCACCGGCGGGGCGGGGTTCATCGGCGGCAACCTGTGCCGGGAGCTCGCCGCGCATCCCCGGGTGTCCGAGGTCGTCGCGTTCGACGATCTCAGCACCGGTAGCGAGCGCAACCTGGACGGCGTCGACGCGCGGCTGGTCGTGGGCAGCATCCTCGACCGGCCCGCGATCGACGCCGCGGTCGGCGAGGCGGACGTCGTCATCCATCTCGCCGCGCGGCCCAGCGTGCCGCGCTCGGTCGCGGATCCGATGCGCAGCCATCTGGTCAACGCCAACGGGACCATGCACGTGCTCGAGGCGTGCCGCCTGGACGGCACCCCGATCATCGCGGCGTCCTCGTCCTCGGTGTACGGCCCCACGCGCACCCTGCCCAAGCACGAGGAGCTGCCGACGCGGCCGCAGAGCCCGTACGCGGCGAGCAAACTGGCGGCGGAGTCGGCGATCCTGGCCTATGGCGCGACCTACGGGCTGCCGGTCCTCGCGCTGCGGTTCTTCAACGTGTACGGGCCGCTGCAGTCGGTCGGGCACGCCTACGCCGCCGTCATTCCCACGTTCGCCGACGCCGCGCTGCGCGGTCAGCCGGTCCACGTGCACGGCGACGGGCGGCAGACGCGGGACTTCACCTACGTCGGCACGGTCGCGCGGCTGCTCACCGACGCCGCCGTGCGCCGGGTCACCAGCCCCACGGCGGTCAACCTGGCCTTCGGCACGCGCACCTCGCTGCTGGAGCTGGTCGACAAGATCCGCATCCTGACCGAGCGGCCGGTCGAGGTGGTCTTCGATCCGGCTCGCCCGGGCGACGTGCGCGACTCCCAGGCCGACTCGACGCGCCTGCGTGAGCTGTTCCCCGGCCACGGCCCCGTCCCGCTGGACGAGGGCCTGGCCGAGACGATCAGGTGGTACGCGCAACAGACAGCGTCGGCACCGCAATAACCACATCCGGTACGACGCACAGATCCGCCATCGCGCCGGTGAGCGCCGCCCCGTCCCCGCGCAGCGCCAGGGCCAGCGCGGGGTCCAGGGGCGGCACGGCGACGTGCGAGATGAGCGGGTGCAGCGGGCGGACGTCGGCCTCACCGGGCCCGAACAGCTCCTCGTGCAGCTTCTCGCCAGGGCGCAGTCCGGTGTACACGATGTCGACCGGCGCATCCCCGATGAGCTGCCGCGCGAGGTCGGCGATGCGCACCGGCGAGCCCATGTCGAGCACCAGCGCCTCCCCGCCGGAGCCGATGGCCGCCGCCTGGATCACGAGCTGGACGGCCTCGGGGATCGTCATGAAGTACCGCGTGACGTCCGGATCGGTGACGGTGACCGGCCCGCCCTCGGCGATCTGCGCGCGGAACGCCGTCACCACGGAGCCGCGGCTGCCCAGCACGTTGCCGAAGCGCACGTTGAGGAAGCCGTGGTGCGCGGTCAGCCGCTCGGTGATCCGTTTCGTGTACCCGAGCACGCTGATCGGATCGGCCGCCTTGTCGGTGGAGACGTTCACGAGCCGCCGCACGCCGGTCGCGGCCGCGGCCTCCAGCACGTTGAGCGTGCCCAGCACGTTGGTCTGCAGCGCCTCCGCGGGGTGCCGCTCCAGCAGCGTGAGGTGCTTGAGCGCGGCCGCGTGGAAGACCACCTCGGGCCGGCGGGACTCGAAGATCTGCCGGATCGTCGCGGCGTCGCGCAGGTCGGCCAGGATCAGCGACGGGTCGTCGAGCAGCGCCCGGCCGTGGATGGACAGCTGCACGGCGTGCAGCGCCGACTCGTCGCGGTCGAGCATCATCAGCTCGGCGGGCGCGAAGCGGTGCAGCTGGCGGCAGAGCTCGGAGCCGATCGACCCGCCGGCGCCCGTGACGAGCACCCGGCGGCCGGTCAGATAGTCGCCGATCGCCGCGAGGTCGGTCTCGATCGGCCGCCGCCCGAGCAGGTCGGACAGCTGCACATCGCGCACCTGGTCGATGTCCAGCGAGTCGTCGAGCGAGGGCAGCACTTTCATGAAATATCCGGATATTTTGGACAAATCGCTTCGCAGTGCGCGCAGCAACGCCCCGTCCTCGTTGCGCACCGCGAAGATGACGCCCTGCGCGCCGGTCGACGTGAGCGCATTGCGCAACGCGAAACGACCACCGAGCACGGCGATGCCGGAAATGCGCAGCCGCTGTTTGCGCGGATCGTCATCGAGGAAGCCCGCCGCGCGATAGCGACAGTGCGGATCCGCCGACATGGCCCGCAGGAGCCGGTGGCCGGCCGCGCCCGCGCCGTAGATCAGGACCGGCACCCGCGACGAGGTGGCCGGCCGCCGCGCCAGGCGGGTCCAGCGAACGGCCACCATTGCCAGCAGCGCCGCCGCCGAACCGCCGAGCGGAACCAAAAACGGCACCGGGGCGAGCGCGGTCAGCAGAACGCCGGCGATCGCCACCGTGCACGCCAGCGCGCGCAGTTCGGCGATCGACGCGTACTCGTACCGCCGCCGATACAGCTGCACCGGCCACGCCACCGCCGAGTGCAGCGCCGCCGCCAGCAGCAGCGTCCCGGCGGCAGCGGCGAGGGGCGGGCGCGAAGGCGAGATCGCGACGGCAAGAGCGAGCCCACCGGTCCATGCGTACAGGTCGGCCGGCCAGTCCCCAGGGCTTGAAGGTCGGTGATCGTCCACGCGACGATTCTTCACGAATGCCCGTCCTATTTCGGCGTAAAAGCCCGTATCGCTCCCCAACCCCGGGCCGAGATGTCACGCTGGGTCGAGCAAGCGGCTACGGGAGGTCATGGCGCATGGAGCTGCGCGACTACGTCAGCGCGGTCCGCAAACGCTGGTGGCTGGTGGCCACGACGGCGTGCCTGGCGCTGGTCGCCGCCGTGGTGGTGACGGCCCAGACCGCCCCCACCTACGCCGCGAGCGTCACGTTCTTCGTCAGCACGCCCAGCAGCGGCGTCACCGACGCGTACCAGGGCGGGCTGTTCTCGCAGCAGCGCGCCCGCTCGTACGTCAACCTCGTCGGCAGCGACCGGCTGGCCAAGTCCGTCGCCGCCGACCCGTCCGTCGGGCTGGACGCGGCGGGCGTGCGCAAGCGCATCTCGGCGCGCACGGTGCCCGACACGGTGCTGCTCGAGGTCACCGTCACCGACACCGACAGCGGCCGGGCCCTGCGGGTCAGCGAGGCGGTGGCGACCAAGTTCGCCGCGCTCGTGGCCACGCTGGAGACCCCGCCGGGCGGCAGCAATCCGACCGTCCGGGTGGACGTGGTCACCGGGCCCTCGGTGAGCACCACCCCGATCAGCCCGCAGCCGGTGCGCAACTTCGCCATCGCGATCCTGCTCGGCCTGGTCGCCGGGGCCGCCGCCGCGGTACTGCGGGAACTGCTGGACAACAGCATCCGCTCGGTCGCCGGGCTGCGGGCGGCGACGAAGCGGGCGATCCTGGCCGCGGTACCACACGATGCGCACGCCATCGAATCGCCGCTGCTCGTCGAGGACGCCGCCTGGTCCCCGCGCGGCGAGGCGATGCGGCACCTGCGGACCAACCTGCAGTTCGTCGACCCCGACCGGCGGGCCCGCTGCGTGGTGGTGACCAGCGCCCTGCCCGACGAGGGCAAGTCCACCATCGCCTGCAACCTCGCGATCGTCCTGGCCGAGGCCGGGCACCGTGTGCTGCTCGTCGACGCCGACGTGCGCCGGCCCAAGCTCGCCGAGTACCTCGACCTGGAGGGCGCGGTCGGCCTGACCAACGTGCTCGTCGGGCAGGTCGACGTCGCGACGGCCGTGCAGCGCTGGGGCGACCAGGACCTGTTCGTGCTGTGCAGCGGCACGATCCCGCCCAACCCGAGCGAGCTGCTCGGCTCGCAGCAGATGACCCGGCTGCTGGCGGAGGTGAGCGAGGACTACGAGTACGTCGTGGTCGACACCTCCCCGCTGCTCGTCGTCACCGACGCGGCCGTGGTCGCCAGCCGGGCCGACGGCGCGGTGCTGGTGACCCGGGCCGGGCGGACCACGGTCACCCAGGCCCAGGCGGCCGTCGAGGCGATCGAGGCGGTCTCGGCGCGGCTGTTCGGCTGCGTGCTCAACGGGGCCAAGGGCGGCAACGGCGACGGCTACACCTACGCGTACTACGGCCCCACGGACGCCGACCACCGCCAGCCCCGGGCGCTGCCCGCCGGTCCGGCGCAACCCGAACCGGAGCCGGAGCCGGATGCGGCCGAACCCGTCAAGGCCGGGACGCGAGGAGCCTGAGGATGCCCTCGATCGTCGCGGCGCACTCCCGGAACTGCTCGATCGGGCCACCGAACGGGTCCTCGAGGTCGTCGTCGACCGGCTTGCCGGGCTGCAGCCGCCCGCGGACCGAGGCGATCTCCCGCAGCGTCAGCGGGCCGGCCGGGATGGCGGCGGCGTACCGGGCGTACTGCCGCAGCGTGAAGGTCTTGCCCGCGGTCGCGGGGGCCATGGTCACGCAGTGCGCGCGCTCGGCCCGGGTCGCGGTCAGCACCAGCGGCGCGGCCAGCAGCAGCGACGGCACCACCCGGCGGCTGAGGAAGCCCTCCGGGTCGGCGCCGCGCTCGCGCAGCACGGTCTCGGCGTGGCCGGGCATCTCCAGGCCCGGCACGGCGTGCGTGCCGGCGCTCTGGGCGTCCAGGTCGAGCGCGCGGGCCAGCCGCTCGGCCATGGCGGACCGACACCGGTTGGCCCGGCAGACGAACAGCATCAGGGCCGACTCCAGCGGGGGTGTGTGGTGAACACGCGGATCTTTCTCTCGGCACCCGACGTTTCCGGCGTCGAGGAGCGCTATCTGGTCAACGCGCTGAGGTCCGGCTGGGTCGCGCCCGTCGGGCCGGATCTCGACGCTTTCGAGGCGGAGGTCGCCCGGCGGTGCGGCACGGCGCACGCGGTCGGGGTTTCCTCCGGTACCGCCGCGCTGCATCTGTCCCTGCTCGCCATCGGCGTCGGCCCGGGCGACGCGGTGATCGTGCCGACGCTGACGTTCGCGGCCACGGCCAACGCGGTGGTGTACACCGGCGCCGAGCCGATCTTCGTGGACAGCCTCCCGGGCGACGGCAACCTCGACCCCGACCTGACCGCGGCGACCGTCGCCGAGCTGCGGCGGGAGGGCCGGATCGTCAGCGCCGTCGTGCCGGTCGACCTGTTCGGCGCGGTCGCGGAGTACGCCTCGCTGACCGACCTCGGCGTGCCCGTCCTCGAGGACGCGGCCGAGGCACTCGGGTCGAGCCGGGACGGGCGGCCCGCGGGCTCCTTCGGCCGGGCGGCGGCGCTGTCGTTCAACGGCAACAAGATCCTCACCACGTCCGGCGGCGGCATGATCGTCACCGACGACGCCGACCTCGCGGCCCGCTGCCGGCACCTGGCCACCCAGGCCCGCGAGCCGGTGGCGCACTACGAGCACCGCGACATCGGCTACAACTACCGGCTGAGCAACCTGCTCGCCGCGCTCGGGCGGGGACAGCTGACCCGGCTCGACGAGATGATCGGGCGGCGGCGGCAGCTGCGGGAGCGGTACCTCAAGCTGTTCGCCGCCACCGACGGCACCCGCCTGCTGGGCGAGGGCGACCAGAACGCCAACTGCTGGCTCACCACGCTGATCGTCGAGCCCGAGCGGGCCGGGTGGGCCGCCGCCGACCTCGCCGCGTGGCTGGCCGCGCGGGACATCGAGACCCGGCCGGTGTGGAAGCCGATGCACGCCCAGCCGGTGTTCCGGGGCCACCGCGCCGCCGTCACCGGCGTGGCCGACCGGCTCTTCGCCACCGGCCTGAACCTGCCCAGCGGCTCCGCGCTGCGCGAGGACGAGCAGCGCCGGGTCTTCGACGCGATCGGCGACTTCCTGGACGCGCGATGAGGCGCCCGCTCGACCTGCTGGCCGCCGCGGCCGCCACGGTCGTGCTGGCCCCGGTCATCGCGGCCACCGCCGTCTTCGTCCGGGTCGCGCTCGGCGGTCCGGTGCTGTTCCGCCAGGAGCGGGCCGGGCGCCACGGCGAGCCGTTCACGCTGGTCAAGTTCCGCTCGATGCGCGAGGGCGCGGGCAGCGACGCCGAGCGGCTCACCCCGGCCGGCCGGTTCCTGCGCGCCTCCAGCCTCGACGAGCTCCCGGCGCTGTGGAACGTGCTGCGCGGCGACATGAGCCTCATCGGGCCGCGGCCGCTGCCACTGTCCTATCTGGACCGCTACACCGAGGAGCAGCGGCGCCGCCACGACGTGCGCCCCGGCATCACCGGCCTGGCCCAGGTGCGCGGGCGCAACGCGCTGAGCTGGGAGCAGAAGTTCGCGTACGACCTGCAGTACGTGCGCGACCAGTCACTCGGGCTGGACCTGCGCATCCTCGCCGAGACGGTGCGCACGGTGCTGCGCCGCGACGGCATCTCCGCCGACGGGGCGGCGACCGCCCATGAGTTCCAAGGGGCACAGCCATGAAGAACGGCCTGGTCATCGTGGGCTGCGGTGGACACGGCCGGGAGCTGCTCATGGTCGCGCGGGCGGCCGGGCTGCCGGTCCGCGGCTTCGTGGACGACGGCCCCAGCCAGCGCAACCTCGACCGGGTCGCCGCGCTCGGGGTGCCGTTCCTGGGCCCGACCTCGTGCCTGTCCGACGAGCGGCCCTCGATCGGCTACGTCATCGGCATCGGCGACCCCCGCATCCGCGCCCGCATCGACGACGACCTGCGCCTGCACGGCCTGGCCGCGGCGACCATGGTGCACCCGGCCGCCACCATCGGCCCGGACGCGGAGCTCGGCGAGGGGTTCGTGGCGTTCCCCGGCGCCCGGGTCACCACCAACGTGACCATCGGCCGGCACGTGCACCTCAACCAGAACGCCACCGTCGGGCACGACACCGTGCTGTGCGACTTCGTGCAGGTCAACCCGCTCGCCGCGATCTCCGGCGACTGCCACGTCGGCTCCGGGGTGCTGATCGGCACGAACGCCTGCGTCCTGCAGGGCCTGCGGATCGGCAACGACGCCACGGTCGGCGCGGCCGCCTGCGTGACCCGGGACGTGGCGGCCAAGACGACCGTGAAGGGGGTACCCGCCAAATGAAGGTGGCCCTGGTGCTCAAGACCGACGAGGGCGGGCGCTGGACCCTGCCGCACGTCGACGAGCTGCGCGAGCGCGGCCACGAGGTGGTCGCCGTGCTGCCCCCGGGCAGCCAGGGCCGGCTGCGCAAGGCGCTGCACGACCGGGGCGTCGACGTGGTCCAGTCCGCGTTCGACTTCCGCTTCCGGCCCGCGCCCGCGACCCTGACCGGCCTGCTCGGGCTGCGCCGCCAGCTGCGCGGGATCGCGCCGGACGTGCTGCACTACCACCTGTACGCCTCCGCGCTGGCCTGCCGGCTGGCCGCGCTCGGCCTGCCCGTGGCCAAGGTGCACATGGTGCCCGGGCCGCTGTTCCTGGAGTCGCCGCTGATCCGCTCGGTGGAGCGGTTCCTGTGCCGCCTCGACGACGTGGTCATCGGCGGCAGCGAGCACATCGCCCGGCTGTACCGCGAGATCGGCCTGCCGCCCGAGCGCACCCCGGCCATCCCGTACGGCGTCGACACCGACGAGTTCACCCCGCCCTCGCCCGCCTACCGGGCCGCCTCGCGCGAGGCCCTCTGCGCCGGCGACGACACCTTCGTGGTGGGCATGGTCGCCTACGTCTACGCGCCCAAGCGCCTGATCCGCCCCGGCCGCGGCGTCAAGGGCCACGACGTGCTGCTGACCGCGTGGAAGGAGTTCGTGCGGGATCGCCCCGACGCGCGGCTGGTCCTGCTCGGCGGGGGCTTCGACGCGGCCGGTGCGGCGCACAAGCGCGAGCTGCTCGAACGCTTCGACGTCGCGGGCGACCCGAGCATCGAGTGGTCCGAGAGCGCCCTGGACGTGCGCGACTGCTACGCCGCGGCCGACCTGAGCGTGAGCCCGTCGCTGTCGGAGAACCACGGCGCCGCCGTCGAGGCCGCGGCCATGGCGGTGCCGAGCATCGTCTCCGACGCCGGCGCCCTGCCCGAGGTCGTCGACCCGGCGTCGGGCTGGGTGGTGCCCCGCGACGATCCGCAGGCGCTGCTGGGGGCGCTGCGGGAGGCGTACGCCGACTTCCGGGCCGGCACCCTGGCCCGCCGCGGCGAGCTGGCCCGGGAGCGGGCCGAGCGGCTCTTCGCCCAGCGCCCGGCCGCCCGCGCGGTCGCGGACGTCCTGGAAACCGCCGCCCGATGACCGCCACCCGGCACCGCACCGCGCCCGTGCGGCGCCCGTCGTTCACGGGCAACGTCGCCTGGAGCGTGATCGGCAACGGCGGCTACGCGCTGTGCCAGTGGCTGGTCCTGGTCGTCATCGCGCGGCTGGGCAGCCCGGCCATGGTCGGCGACTACGCGCTCGGCCTGGCCGTCGGCGCCCCGGTGGTGCTGCTGGCCAACCTCTCGCTGCGCACGGTCCTCGTCACCGACCCCAACGGCGCCCACCCGTTCCGGCGCTACCTGCTGCTCCGGCTCGCCGGCATGGGGCTGGCGATGGGCGTCATCGCGCTCGTCGTGCTGATCTTCCACCTTCCCGCCGCGGTGGTACTGCTCGTGGGCGCGGCCAAGGCCTTCGACGGCATCGGCGACATCTATCAGGGACTCCTCCAGCGCCACCACGACCAGCGCAGCATCGCGGCCGCCCAGCTCGTCAACGGCGGCCTCACCACGACCCTGGTCGCGTCGCTGCTCTTCGGCACCAGCAGCGTCGCCTGGGCCGCGGCCGGCTCGGCCGGCGCCTCCCTGCTGACCTGGATCATGTGCTGCGTGCCGCTGGCCGGCCGGTTCCACAACCGCCCCGACCCGCGCGCCAAGCAGCACACCCACCGGGCCGCCGGCGGCGTCGCCGAGCTGCTGTGGACCGCGCTGCCGCTGGGCCTGGCCTCCGGGGTGTCCTCGCTGACCGTGAACGTCCCCCGCTACGCGCTGGAGCACCACCTGGGCGCGACCGCGCTCGGCGTGTTCGCCGCGGCCGGCTATCTCGTGCTCACCGGCAACGTGTTCTTCTCCGCGATCGCCCAGACCCTGCTCCCGCGCCTCACCGAGCTGCGGGTCAACGGCACCCCGGCGGGCTTCCGCAGCCTCCTGCACCAGGCGCTGTTCGGCGTGGCGGTGGCGGGCGGGCTGGGCGTGTGGGGCGCCGCGCTGTTCGGATCCGGTTTCCTGCGGCGGTTGTACGGCGAGCAGTACGCAGATCAGGGCGGGGTGCTCACGGTGCTGACGCTGGCCACGGTGGTCGGCGGGGCCTGTTTCGTGCTCGACGCCGGGCTCTCCGCCGCCCGCCGCTTCACCGGCCAGCTCGCCGTGAACGCGGCCGTGCTCGTGGCCGCCGCCCTCGCCGCGCTGCTGCTGGTGCCCCGCTACGGGGTGCTCGGGGCGGCCTGGGCCACCGCGGCCGCCGCCGTCGTGCACTGCGCGCTGAAGTGGGAGGTGCTCCGGCGTGCCCTTTGACCTCGCGACCCAGCCCTGGTGGTCGGCCGGCCTCGCCGCGCTGGCCGTGCCCGCGCTGCTGATCGCGGGGGGACGGCGGGACATGCTGGCCTACCTCGCCGCGTACTTCCTGCTGTTCGGCTTCGGCCCGGTGGCCAGCTACCTGCTCGGCGGCAGCATCTACTTCGGCACCAACACGCTGCTCATCGGCCGGGCCGCGGTCGGGCTGCTGCTCGCCTTCGCCGGGGTCGCCACGGTGGGGCTGCTGCTGCGCCAGCGCCGCGACATCGCCGACCCGATCCAGAAGCTCGAGGCCGGCCGCCGGATGCCGCTGGTACCGGCCGTGCTCGTCCTGCTGACGCTGTACGGGCTGGCCGTGCTGGCCTGGGGCGGCCCCGCGTTCCTGGCCGGGACCAAGCTCGACCGGATCGCCGTGGCCGGCCCGTTCCACTACGACTACCTGCTGCTGCAGATGTGCGCGAGCGCGCTGTACTTCATCGCCCAGGAGTCCTCGACCGGGCGCTTCGCCTACCGCGTCAACCTCGGCGTGTACATCGCCTACTGCCTGGCCACCGGCGAGCGCGACTTCGTCTTCGTGCTCTTCGCCCTGGTCCTGCACCGCGAGCTGGTGCGCACCGAGCGGCGGATCCCGCGCTCGGTGCTGTGGGGCGCGGCGCTGCTGCTCGGCGCGACCGGCCTGTTCGCGCTGCGCGGCAACGCCACGCCCGGCGACTCGGACGCGACCGCCATCCTCAACCAGGGCTCGGTGCTGTTCGTGGACACCTGGGTGATGGGGCACGTGCCGTCGACCGAGCCGTACCAGCACGGCCTGAGCTACCTGCACGCGCTGCTCAACTTGGTGCCGGGGCAGTCGCAGGTGCCGCTCGCGCAGTGGCTCGTGGACCGGTACGCGCCCGGCAGCTCGTCCGGCTACGGCTTCTCGCTGACCGGCGAGGCGTACCTGAACTTCGGGCTCGTCGGCATCCCGGTGCTCTTCGCGCTGCTGACCGCCGTGCACCGCTGGCTGGTCAACCGGATCGACCGGGCGCCCGTGTACGCGTACGCCAGCATCCTGTTCACGGTCGCGTGGATGTACGGCTTCCGCGGCGAGAGCCAGTCGCTGCTCAAGACCTGCGTGTACGGCGCGCTGTTCTTCGGCGTCATCCGCATGGTCTCGGCCCGCGGCACCTCCGCCTCTGCGGACGACCAGGAGGAGGCCCTCGAATGCGCCTCGTCGTGAGCACCGAGCAGCGCTACCTGCGCACCCCGGACGGCCGCGTCTGGTCCACCAGCGGCGCTTCGAACGACTTCTGGCAGCGGTACCGCGCGGTCTTCGACGAGGTCCGCGTGGTGGCCCGGTGCGAGGACGTCGCCGGCCACCCGGTCGACGCGTGCCGGGTCGACGGTGACGGGGTGGGGGTCCATCCGCTCCCGCACTACGTCGGGCCCGTCCGCTATCTGCTGCAGTGGCGGCGCCTGCGTCGAGCGTTGAAGTCGGCCGTCGAGCCCGGCGACGCCGTGCTGCTGCGGGTGCCCTCGGCGATCGGCACGTTGCTGCGCAAGCGGATCCGCCAGCCGTTCGGGCTCGAGGTGGTCGGCGACCCGTACGACGCGTTCGCGCCCGGGGCCAGCCGCCACCCGCTGCGGCCGCTGCTGCGCTGGTGGTTCACCCGGCAGTTGCGCTCCCAGGGCCGGGACGCCTCCGCGGTCTCCTACGTCACCGAGAAGGCGCTGCAGGAGCGGTACCCGGCCGCGCCCGGTGCGGTGACCGCCGCCTATTCGAGCATCCAGCTGGAGGCCGGCGCGTTCGCCGAGCGGCCGCGCAAGGACACCGGCTCGCCCCGGGTGCTGCTGCGGCTGGTGAGCGTCGGGTCGCTGGAACAGCCGTACAAGGGGATCGACGTGCTCATCGAGGCGCTGCCCCGGCTGGCCGCCGCCGGCATCGAGGCGAGCCTGGTGCACGTCGGCGACGGGCGGTGCCGGCCCGACCTGGAGCGGCTGGTCCGCGAGCGGCGGCTCGGCGGCCGGGTCTCCTTCGCCGGGGCCGTCCCGCCCGGCGCGCCCGTGCGGCTCTTCCTCGACGACGCCGACCTGTTCGTGCTCCCCTCGCGCACCGAGGGCCTGCCCCGGGCCCTGATCGAGGCGATGGCCCGCGGCCTGCCCGCGGTGGCCAGCCGGGTCGGCGGCGTGCCCGAGCTGCTCGGCCCGGCCCGGCAGGTGCCGCCCGGCGACCCGGCGGCGCTGGCCCGCGCGATCACCGCGCTCGCGGCCGACCCCGCCGCGATGGCCGCCGCGTCGGCGCTGAACCTGGCCCGGGCGCGCACGTACTCCGCCGAGACCCTCGCCCGCCGCCGCGCGGACTTCTACCGCGCACTGCGGGTCCTCACCGCCCCCGATCGAGTCGAGGAGGTGGTCGGTAATGCCGATTGAACAGGTCAAACACGTGTTGCGGACCCGGCGCCGGCGGCTGGTGGCCGCGGCCCTGGTCCTGGTGGTCGTGCTTGCTGGGTTCGGGCTGCGGCTGGCGGTGGTCGGCGCGGACGCGGCCGGGCACCTGCAGCGGGCCGCAGCCCTGGTCGGAGACCTGGAGCGGCAGCTCCGCAGCGGCGACCTCGCGGCGGCCCGCTCGACTGCGGCCGACCTGCGCGAACAGACGGGCCAGGCGCGCGACGACGCGCACGGCCCGAGCTGGTGGCTGGGCAGCCGGCTGCCGGTGGCCGGCAACGACCTGAGCGCGGTCCGGGCGGTCGCCGATGCCGTCGACGCGCTTGCCGTCCAGGTCGTCCCGCCGCTGCTGGACGCGGCCCAGGGCATGACCGGCGCGATGACCAGCGATGGCGACCTCCAGACGGTGGCCGCCGCCGCTCCGCGGATCGCCGCCGGCGCGACCGTGGCCAAGGCGGCCCAGCGCCGCCTGGCCGGGCTGGACCGCGACGGGCTCGACGGGCGGGTCGAGGCCGCCCTCAAGCAGGTCGACGCGGGCCTCGACCGGGTGGTGCCGATGCTGGACCCGGCGGCCCAGGCGGCCAAGCTGCTGCCGGCGTTCCTCGGCGCCGACGGCCCGCGCACCTACCTCGTGCTGTTCCAGAACCTGGCCGAGGCCCGCGCCACCGGCGGGATGCCCGGCGCGTTCGCCGTCGTGCAGACCGACCACGGCAAGGTCAGCCTGCTCGAGCAGGGCACCGCGGCCAAGACGCTGCGCGACTTCGACGCCCCGGTGCTGCCGCTGGACGAGGACCAGGAGGACCTGTTCACCAACCGGCTCGGCACGTACCCGGCCGACGTGAACCTGACCCCGGACTTCCCGACCGCGGCCGCGCTGATCCGGGAGATGTACCGGCAGCGCTCGGGCCGGGCGGTCGACGGGGTGCTGGCCACGGACCCGGTCGCCCTGGCCTACGTGCTCGGCGCGACCGGCCCGGTGGGCCTGCCCGACGGGAGCCGGCTGACCGGCGCGACGGCGGTGCGGCAACTGCTGTCCGAGGTGTACCTCAAGATCGCCGAAGAGCCCGCGCAGGACGCCTACTTCGCCGGGGCGGCCAAGGCGGTGCTGGACAAGCTGATGGGCGGCGTGCCGGTCAGCAAGAACCTGGTGCAGGCGCTGTCCCGGGCCACGGCCGAGCGGCGGCTGCTGGCTTGGAGCGCGCACCCGGACGAGCAGGCCGAGATCGCGCGGACGCCGTTCGCGGGCACGCTGCCGGAGGACGACGGCGACAAGCCGACCGTGGGCGTGTTCCTCAACGACGGCACGGGCGCCAAGCTCGGCTACTACCTGACCCGCGAGGTCGCCCTGGAGACCGGCCGCTGCCTGGAGGACGGCTCCCGGCCGCTGCGCCTGACCGTCACGCTCGGCTCCAACGCGCCGAAGTCGGGCCTGCCGCGCAGCGTGACCGGCCTGGCCCTGGCCGGGGAGGGCGTGCTGCGCACCAACGTGCTCGTCTACGCCCCGGCCGGCGGCTCGCCCATCGCGGCGAAGCAGGACGGCGCCGAGATCGACTTCGGCTCCGGTTACGAGAAGGGCCGCGAGGTCGCCGTCGTTCCCGTGGATCTGGCCCCTGGGGCCAAAAGCACGGTCGTGGTGGACCTCGTGACGGGTCCGCTGGCGACCAAGGGAGCCGTGGAACCGCGGCTCATCACTACCCCCGGGATCACGCCGTGGACGACTCGGTTGCAACCTGGCCGGAGTTGCGAGAAATAGTCCGGTTCACCCCTATTGCGGGTTTACGGTGGTTCCGGGGAGAGGAAAGGGAGAGCAATGCGAGCCCGAACAAGAACGTCGCTGTCAACACTGGCCGGTATCGCCGGTGCCGTCGTCGCGGCGGCCGTGCTCGGCGCGCCGACCAGTGCCCAGGCCGCCCCGGAGGCGGCCTATCCGGCGCCCGCGCCACAGATCCGGGTGAGCGCCGCGTCCATCCAGGCCGGTGATGCGGTACGCCTGCAGGGGCGCAGCTTCATGGCCGGCGAACCGATCAGCATCGCGGTGCGCTACCGCCACGGCGACACGTGGGGTGTGCACATCAACGGCGACCGCCGCGCCGACGACGAGGGCAGCTTCTCGGCCCGCGTCCGGCTCGACGCCTCCGGCAAGGCCGTCATCAGGGTGATCGGCAAGCAGTCGCACAAGACCCTGACGGTCAGCGTCCGCGTCAAGGACGGCCACATGCAGTACTGGGACGACCGTCGCGGTGGCTGGGGCGGCTGGCCCGACGACATCTTCGACGGCACCCCGCTGGGCTCCAGCCCGGTGCGCGGCCACTGGGACGGCCACGATCGGCCGGTCGGCTTCTACGGGCCGTTCCGCGCCGGCTGGTCACCGTTCCGGCTCCAGGCGAACGAGACCACCACGGTCGCCACGCCGGAACACAAGACGTACGGCGCCGACCTGATCCCGGGCATCCTCGGCATCACCGCGCTCGTGGGCAGCGGCTGGATCTCGTTCCGCCGCCGCAAGGTCAGCTAGCTTCAGGATCCCTTCCGGCCCGTCGGGTGTGCCTGCCCGGCGGGCCGAGTTGTTCCCGGATAGGATGATCATGGGCAAAGTCGTCATCATCGGGCAGGGGTACGTCGGCCTGCCGCTGGCCATCCGCGCGGTCGAGGCGGGCGACGACGTCGTCGGGCTCGACGTGGACACGGACCGCATCAAATCTCTCGGCGCCGGGCTCTCGTTCGTCGAGGACGTCACCGACGAGCGCCTCGCGCGGGCCCTGGAGACCGGGCGGTACCGCCCGACCGACGACTACAAGGACGCGGCCGGCTTCGACACCTGCGCGATCACGGTGCCCACCCCGCTCACCGACGGGATCCCCGACATCAGCCACATCGAGCAGGCCGCCCTGCAGATCGCGCCGCACCTGCGCCCCGGCTGCACGGTGATCCTGGAGTCGACCACCTATCCCGGGACCACCGAGCAGGTCCTGCGCCCGCTGCTCGAGCACGCCAGCGGCCTGCGCACCCCCGACGACTTCCACCTCGGCTACAGCCCCGAGCGGATCGACCCCGGCAACCGGACGTACAGCCTCGAGAACACCCCGAAGCTGGTCTCCGGCATCGACGAGCGCTCGCTCGCCGCCACCATGGCGTTCTACCAGCGGTTCGTCAATCGTCTGGTACCGGTCTCCGCCCCGCGCACCGCCGAGCTCACCAAGCTGTTCGAGAACACGTTCCGGCACATCAACATCGCGCTGGTCAACGAGCTCGCGATCGTGGCCAACCAGCTCGGCGTGGACGTGCGCGAGGCGATCGGGGCGGCCGCGACCAAGCCGTTCGGGTTCATGGCCTTCGACCCCGGCCCGGGTGTCGGCGGGCACTGCCTGCCGATCGACCCGTCCTACCTGTCGTGGCAGGTCAAGCGCGAGGTCGGGCAGCGCTTCCGGTTCATCGAACTGGCCAACGACGTGAACGAGGGCATGCCCCGCTACGTCGTGCAGCGGCTCACCGCCGGGCTGAACACCCGCTTCAAGCCGGTCAACGGCAGCCGCATCCTGCTGCTCGGCCTGGCGTACAAGAGCAACGTGGGCGACCTGCGCGAGTCCCCGGCCCGGGCCGTCGCCGAGCTGCTGGTCGACCTCGGTGCCGACGTGCGCGCGGTCGAACCGCACGCGCTGCCCCGCGACGTGGGCAACCTGGGCGGGGTGACGCTGGTCGATCTGACCGCGGTCGAGGTGATGACCGCCGACGCGGTGGTGCTGCTCACCGACCACGACGACTTCGACTACGCGCTCGTGCAGGAGCACGCGCAGTACATCTTCGACACCCGCAACCGCTGCGAGGGGCGTGTCGTCGAGCGCCTGTGAGCATTCCCAGGCGAGTTCGGTAGCCTCTCGCGGTGCCGACTCGCCTCTTGCTGATTCGCGCCGGCGTGGTCTTCGGCACCGCGGCCGTCGTGCTGGTCGAGCTGCTGTCGGCGGTCCATCTCCTGCATCGCGCCGCGATCTGGGTCGTGTGGATCGCCGCGATCGCGCTCACGGCGTACTTCGGCCGCGGCTTCTTCGCCGGTATCGTCGCGAAACTGCGGACCTTCTGGGGCGAGGCGGAGCGGCTGGAGCGGCTCATCGCCGTGGTGCTCGCCGGGATGTTCCTGGCCGACCTGGTCATCGCGCTCATGGCACCGCCGAACAACTTCGACTCGCAGACCTACCACCTGCCCAAGGTCGAGCACTGGGTGGCGCAGGGCGGCGTCGGGTTCTACCCCACCGTCATCGACCGGCAGCTGGCCATGGCGCCCGGCGCGGAGTACATCCTCCTGCACCTGCGCCTGCTGACCGGCGGCGATTCGCTCTACAACCTCGTCCAGCTCGCGGCCGGGGCGTTCGGCGCCCTCATCGCCTCGCGGATCGCGGGCCAGCTGGGCGGATCCCGGCGCGCGCAGCTCATCGCGGCGCTGCTCTTCGGCACCACGCCGATCGTCGCGCTGGAGGCGACGAGCACCCAGACCGACCTCGTCGTGGCCCTGTGGGTCGGCGCGGTGGCGACCCTGGTGCTCGACGAGCGCGACCGGCGCACGACCTGGCCGGCGATCGCCCAGCTCGGCGCGGCCGCCGGCCTGGTCCTGCTGACCAAGGCGACCGGCCTGCTGGCCGCCGGTCCGCTGCTGGTCTGGTGGTTCGTGCTGCAGCTGCGCCGGCGCGAGTGGCTGCGCGCGGTGGCGGGCACCGGGATCGTGGTCGCGGCGATGGCGCTCATCGCCGGGCCGTACCTGTGGCGGGTCGAGACCACGTACAGCAACCCGCTCGGCCCCGACCATCTGCGCGACTCCATCTCGATGCAGCGGCACGACCCCGCCTCGGTGCTCATCAACGCGCTGCGCATCGGCGAGACGGCGCTGCAGACCCCGGCCGGCTCGATCGCCGCGCCGCCGATCCGCGCCCTGGCCCACGCGATCGGGGTCGACCCCGACGGGCGGGACATCACGTACTGGGGCGCCACCTACCCGTACACCTCCTGGCCCCCGGACGAGGACCGCGTCTCCTTCCCGATCCAGGGCGCCCTGATCCTGATCGGCGCGCTGCTGCTGGCCTGGCGCCGCTCCCCGGCCCGGACCTACGCCGCGCTGTTCTGGCTCGCCGTCCTCGCCTACGTCGTGATGGTGAAGTGGCAGCCGTGGGGCAACCGCCTCATCGTGTTCCTGGTCCTGCTGGGCACGCCGCTGGCCGCGCTCTGGATCGAGCCGCTGCTCGTGTACCGCCGCCGCTCCGTCGTCTGGGCCACGTCCGCGGTGCTCGCGCTGGGCGCCGTGGCGGGAGCCGCGGCGGTCGCCGTCGGGTGGCCGCGCCGGCTCGTCGGGTCGGGCTCGGTGTTCACCACCTCGACGATGGACGAGCGGTTCATCCGCCGCCCCGAGTGGCAGGCCGACTACCGGGCGGCGGCCGATGCGATCGAGGCGTCCGGCGCCGGGCGGGTCGGACTGGTGCAGGGGTACAACGACTGGGAGTACCCCTGGTGGATCCTGCTCAAGGGGCACGACCTGGTGTCGCTGCAGTCGCTGCAGCCCGACTATCCGGCGCCCCCGGTCGAGTCCGTGGACGCCGTGGTGTGCGTCGATCCGCCGATCGGCTGCTGGTTCTACATCCCGCAGAACTGGCCCCAGCACAAGGAGGGGGCGGTCACCTATGCAATTCGACCCCGTTGATGCAAAGGTTTCGGGTTCCCCGCGCGTGTAGTCGGCGAGGGAGGTGCCCGCGGTGGAAGACGAGTTCTCGGCCTTCGTCGCCGAACGCGCACACGCGCTGCTCAGGACGGCCTACGCCCTGACCGGCGACCGGCACGCGGCCGAGGACCTGGTCCAGTCGGCGCTGGCCAAGGCGTTCGCGCGCTGGCGGCGGATCGAGGAGCCGGAGCCGTACCTGCGGCGGATGATCTACCACGACTTCGTCTCGGCGTGGCGCAGTCCCCGCCGCCGCAACGAGGTCAGCGTGCCCGTCCTCCCCGATCGGGCCGGCGGCCGCCCGGTCGACGCCGACACCGAGCTGCGGCTGCTCCTGCGCGACGCCCTGCGGCAGCTCCCGCCCCGGCAGCGGGCGGTGGTGATCCTGCGGTACTTCGAGGACCTCACCGTCGACGAGACCGCCGAGGTGCTCGCGTGCCGCCCCGGGACCGTGGCCAGCCAGGCCTCGCGCGCCCTGACCAAGCTGCGCCAGCTCGTGCCGCAGCTGGACTGGTCCAACGATCTCGTGGGAGGGCGGCCGTGATGCGCTTCGACCAGGCGATCCGCGACACCGTCGACGACATGGTGGCCGACCTGCGCGCGCTGCCCCCCGGCTTCGCGGACGACGCCATGACCCGCGGCCGCCGCATCCGCCGGACCCGCCGCCTGGCCACCACGGCCGGCGTGGCGGCGGCGTTGGTGGCGGTACTGCTGCCGGCGGTGCTGCTGCGCAGCCCCGACAACCGGCGCGAGATCCCCGCGGTGACGCCTTCGCCGACTTCTTCGCCCTCCGCCGCCGCCCCGACGGACCTGGTGGGCGGCTGGCGCGTGGTCGCGGCGGGCCGGGTGGCCCTGAACAAGGACGGCACGTACGTCCGGCTACCGGCCGCCGCCGCAACGGTCCTGCCCGCCCCGGCCGGGCACCACGCCCTGGTCAACATCGAGCCGAACAGCCCGTGGCAGCTCATGAACACCGAGGGCGGCCGGCCGGTCACCCTGAACACCGTCGGCTTCATCGGCGACTTCCGCTGGTCCCCGACCGGCGACCGCGCGGTCTCGGCGTACCTCTTCAAGGACAGCGGCGACTTCGGCTTCGCGATCGTTGACTCCAGCGGCATGACGACGCGGTTCCAGATCGACCGCAACCGGTACGACTGCAGCCAGTGCTCCTTCTCCTTCACCCGCGACGGCCGCGAGGTCGTGCTGGCCCTGGCCGACCGCTCCCTGGGCGAGGCCGGCGACCTGGTCTCCGCCCTGCAGTTCTTCGACGCCAAGACCGGCGCCCCGACCCGCACGGTGATCGCCAAGGCCTGGACCCCGCTGAGCCCCTTCGCCTTCTCCCCTGACGGCCGCTACCTGATCTCCGAGGCCGACGCCCCGATGGGCAAGACCGTCCGCGTGGACCTGACCACAGGCGCGACCGAGCCCTTCCCGTACCAGGCCGTGTGGGTCACCGACAACGACCTCCTGGCCAACGAGGGCCTGGCCGTCCTGACCCTCCGCAAGGACGGCACCGTCAGCGCCCGCACGACGCTCGAAACCATCCCCGACGCCGGCGTCCCGATCATCTTCGGCCCGGGCGCCTAGGAGAGCGCGGGCTCAGGCTCCGGCGCCGCCTCGGCGGGCTCTTCGCGGTGCAGGAGGGTGCGGGCCTCGCCGGCGGCCAGGAGGAGCCAGATCGCGCCGTTGGTGCCGCCGATGAGCCAGTCCTCGGTGGCGATGGTGGGGACCACGGCCAGGGCGCCGATCACGAACCAGGCGGCCGGCAAGGTCCCGTTCGGGCGGCGGCGGATGGCGTGCCAGAGCAGGAGGGCGAGGCCCAGCAGGAAGGCGAGCGCGCCCAGGACGCCGCCGCGGCGGAAGGCGCCCACGGCCGCGTTGTCGGTGTTGAGCTGGCGGCGGGGGCCGGCGACCGGGTTGCCGTCGTCCAGGCGCTCGACCACGGCGCGGGAGGTGCGGGCGTCGCCGAAGGTCTTCTCGGCCCAGCCGGCGTGCTTCCAGTCGACCCAGACCTGGCGCCAGGTGTCGGTGCGGCCGCTGGTCACGTCGCCCGGGTTGTCGGCGAAGCGGTCCTTGAGGACCCAGCCGGAGCCGCCGCCGAGGGTCATCACGATCGCGATGACGACGAACGGGGTGGCGATCGCGGGCCAGCGGCGGTCGACGTCCTCGTAGCGCTTCCACAGGACCGTGGCGAGGTACACGACGGACGCCGCGGCGAAGAAGACGAAGCCGGTGCGGGACTGGCAGACGGACAGTACGAGAGCGGCCAGGGCAGCCACGCCCAGCCGCTGCCACCACAGCATGGCCCGGTCGAAGCCGATCCGGATGGCGGCCGCGGCCATGAATCCGGCCAGCGAGTTGGGGTGGAAATAGAGGCCCGGGCCGCCCCAGAAGCGGTCGGTCATCACCTTCGCCGAGGCGTTGTCGGGGATGGCGTGGACCGAGTCGAAGAGGCTGCCGGAGCCGACCAGCAGCAGCGCGGCGATGCCGATCAGCAGCGCGGCCGCGATGCCGATCGACAGGTCACCGCCGCGGCGCTTGCGGACCGTGTTCAGGGCGATGATCGCGAGCACGGCGAGGGTGAACACGCCGGCGTACGCGATCCGCTGGCCGGCCACCTTCCAGTGCGCGACGAACAGCGCGCCGAGGACGCCGAAGAGCCAGTAGGCCAGGCCGAGCCAGGCGGCGCCCAGCCGCGGCAGGGAGCGCAGCGAGCGCAGCCACGGCCACGCCCACACCGCGAAGACGACCACCTCGACGGCCAGGACCGCCCAGATGATCCCCGGGCGCTCGGTCGCGGTCCAGGTCAGGATGCCCGCGAGCACGAACAGCCCGCCGAGGACCAGGCCCTGCAGGGTGATCCCCGGCAGGGACACCGCGATTCCCACGACGGCCATGGCGATCAGGCCCGCGGCGAACGCGGCGACCGACTGCCAGATCGATTCCGTCCTGGTGTACTCCACGATCCCCGCGCCGAGCGCGACGATCACGGCGGCCAGGGTGAAGACGCGGTGCCCCTTGAGGGATGTCATCCGGCATTCGTTCTTTCGCGGCGGCGGCTGAGGAAGAAGTCGCGGACCACCCGGCGAGGACCGGCCGGAACCAGCCAGACCTGCAGGAAGGTCACGTAGTCGGTGAAGCTGGGCTTGCCGTGCTTGCGGGCCTCGTGCAGCAGGTCGAAGAAGACCCGAGGGCTGCGGCTCGCGGCCGCCATCGAGCCCACGACGCTCATGGCCAGCGCCGCGTACGCCCGGGGGGTCACCCGGGGGCGGGTCTGGCGCAGCCACTCCAGCGACTGCTTCCACGGCGCGTCGAAGCTGATCCGGGGGCGGTTCTCGTCGGCGTACCAGATGACGAGCGGCTCCTCGGCGTAGATCAGGTCGACGCCGTCCTCCTGCAGGCTGCGCAGGGTCCAGTCCAGCTCCTGCAGCCGGCGCAGCCCGTCGGCGAACGGCACCTTCTTCAGCAGTGCCGTCGGGGCCATGATCGTCGAGGTCTGGATGAAGCCGTCGCCGTGGAACAGGCCGTGGCGCACCGCGAGGTATTCGCTGATCGGCTCGCCCTCGGCCGGGATCCGGCGGGGCATGATCAGCTCGGCCCGCGGGGTGCGCATGTAGAGCCGGCTGCCCACGATCGGCAGCGCCACGCCCGAGGAGCCGGCCCGCTCCAGCTGGGTGGCGAGCTTCTCCGGCAGCCACTCGTCGTCGTCGTCGAGGAAGGCCACCCACTCGGCGTGGGCGTTGTCCACGCCGCGGTTGCGGGCGTTCGGGGCGCCCCCGGACTCGGGCAGTTCGACCGGGCGGACCCGCTCGTCGCCGATCGCCTCGAGCGCCGCCACGGTCGCCGGGTCCGGGCCGTCGATCACGACGACGACCTCGATGTCCGTCAGGGTCTGGGCCAGCGCACTGCGGACGGCCCTGACTACCAGCTCGGGCCGGTTTCGCGTGGGAATAACGACGCTGACCTGCGGTTTTTGCACGATGACCAATCCGTCTCGGTTGCGGTGCTGCGCCACCACACTGAGTCCTATGGGTTCGCTGGCGTAGCGTACACGACCTGCACTTTCGTCGGATATTTCGCTTCCAGCGCCCGGACGGCCGCGATGTTGGTCGGCGCGGCCGGGTCGCCGAAGGCCACCGGGAGCGGCTGACCAGGCTTGACGTTCGGCCGATAGGGGCGCTCTCCATCGACAACGAGCAGGCTCGCCTCGGGGTCGTGCACGAAGAAGCGCACCGGCACCGGGCTCTCCCGCACGAGGCGGTCCAGGTCGTCCATGGTGCTCGCCTTCCCGGCCGAGCCGGGGTAGAGCAGGCCGGACCAGGCGGGGAAGTGGCGGTACTGGTGCTGCAGGGCGGCCGCCCCGAGCGTGCCCGACCAGTTCCGCCACGGGCTGCCCATCAGGTCGACGTTCACCGCGCCGCCCCCGTCGGGGAACATCTTGGCCATGAGCAGGGCGTCGCGGGCCGCCTCGGGGGAGCCGCGGTCCTTGCCGAGGGCGAGCTTCACGCCGGGCGCGACGGGCGTGGTGTGCCACTCGCCGCCCGCGATCGCCAGCGCGGCGACCACCGGCAGGGCCACCGCCACCCGCAGCGCGACCGAGAGGCCGGGCAGGAACCGCACCAGGCCGCCGAGCGCGCACAGGCACACCACGATCAGCAGGTGCATCAGCTTGTCGAAGTAGTACACGGGGCGGCCGATGGTGGCGATCTGGTACAGGCCGAGCCCACCGGTCAGCGCGAACGCGACGGCGACGGCGAACAGCGCGGCCCGGTGGCTCGGCGCGCGCAGGCCGCGGCGCACCAGCACCGCGAGCACCGCCAGCCCCACGAGCAACAGGGTGGCCGGGCGGTCGACCACTCTGGCCGTACCGTTGAGCAGCAGTTGCGTGCCGCTGGAGGCGGTCATCGCGGTCAGCGGGCCGATCGCGGTGATCAGCGCGACCAGCGCCGCGGCCAGCCAGCCCCACCAGAACCGCCACAGCCGCGCCCGCCGGATCCACCACAGCGCGGCCAGCCCGCCGAACGGCAGGAACAGCGGGTAACTGAACGAGATGCCGACCAGCAGCAGAGCCACGGTTACGGTCTGTTCACCGAGACTCGTGAGGGGCCGGACGATGATCGCGGTGAGCACCGCCGCGCAGGCGAGGCCGGCCAGCTCGTTCGGGTAGCCGCGGGAGAGCACCGTGACCGGGTCGCCGAGCACCAGCCAGGCGGCCGCGAGCAGCAGCACGGGCAGCAGCTTGGCGTTCGAGGCGCCCGGGCCGGCCAGCCGCCGCACGGCCCACAGCACGGCCAGCGCCAGCAGCAGGAACGTGCCCACGAGCAGCCAGACCATGACGTCGGCGCTCGCCCCGGCGGAGGTGCGCCCGGTGGTCGAGGCGATGAATTTGTACAGCACGGCGTACGCGAAATGCAGCCCCTGCGGATAGTTCGCGATGCCGGTGAACTCGTCGTCCGGCACGAACGGGCGCAACGCCTCGGGGCGCATGAACAGGTAGCCGCCGGTGCGCCCGATGACGTCGTAGATCAGGTAGTGCCGGGCGATGTCCTCGCCGGCGAGCGGCAGGCCCAGGCGGCCGCCGAGGTCGCGGGCGGCGTACGGGATGAGCGTGACCACCGCGACGGCGCCGATGGCGAGCGCGAGCAGGCCGTCCAGCCGGGCCCGCCCTGGGCGCTCCAGCCGGCCCGTGCACGCCGCGATGAGCACCAGGGCGCTCAGCGCCACCCCGGCGACCAGCGTCGGGTGCAGATGGCCGGGCCAGAGGGTGACGCCGAGCCCGAACACGCAGGCGGCCCCGAACAGCTGGGCGCAGGCGAGCACGAACCGGTCGATCAGGCCCCTGGCGCCGCGCTGGACCGCCATCGTGCCGGCCAGGACCAGCAGCGGCAGGAGCGCGTCCAGGCGCAGGGGATGGGTGATGAGCGGCACGGCCCAGGCGAGGACCAGCCCGAGTGCGAGGGTTGTCAGGCGGGGTCGTGCCGTCACGACATGCACTCTCCGTAATCGGCCTACATCGTTCGCTGGGAGGTGACGATATCGCGTCGCCCCTGTACCTTCGGGCTGGGCGTCATCGCAGTGACAGAAGGTGATGGACGGGCGGGAGTGGGGGCCTTGGCACAGGGCAAGACCCGGCAGACGAATCAGCAGACGCTTCAGGCGACGAAGAAAAAGAAGAAACGCGGCCGGCGGGATCCGGCCTGGGCGCGGGCCCTGGTGGCGGTCGGCGCGCTGATGATGATCGTGGCGGGCGGCGTCTTCGTCGTGAAGGACGCGGTGTTCGGCTTCGCCACCCGCAGCGTGCACAAGGAGGACCTCCTCCCGCAGGAGAACGAGGGCCGGCACGCGTCGATCAGCGGGGCGAAGAACATCCTGCTCATCGGCATCGACCCGCGGCCGAACCAGAACCCGAACGACGCCATCCGGTCGGACTCGATCCTGATCCTGCACATCCCGGCGTCGCACGACATGGCCTTCCTGATCTCGATCCCCCGCGACACGTGGGTGTCGATCCCGAAGTACGACAACGGCACGAAGGTCTACCGGGGCGGCAAGGACAAGATCAACGGTGCGTTCGCCGAGGGCGGCTACGGGCTGACCGGCAAGGACCAGCGCAAGCACGGCACCACGCTGCTGGCCGGGACGATCAAGCAGAACTGGGGCATCACGTTCGACGCGGCGGCGATCGTCGACTTCGTCGGCTTCCAGGAGGTCGTGAAGGTCCTCGGCGGCGTCGACATGTACGTGGACCAGAAGACGACCTCGGTGCACATCGGCCACGACGCGCAGGGCAACACCAAGACCCCGTTCGAGCAGCGCGACGCGCCGGGCGGCGGCACCCAGCTCATCCCGATCAAGGGCGTGACGCCGGTCGTCTACGAGGTCGGGTACCAGCACCTCGACGCCTGGCAGGCGCTCGACTTCGTGCGCCAGCGCGAGACGCTGCCCAACAGCGACTACGACCGCCAGCGGCACCAGCAGCAGTTCATCAAGGCGCTGCTGAAGAAGATCGCGAGTAAGGAAGTCCTCGGCAGCCCCTCGACGCTCAACAAGGTCATCGAGGTGGTCGGCCGGGCCATGACGATCGACACCGGGCCGTTCGGGCTGGACGACTGGATCTTCGCGATGCGCGGGATCGACGGCGACCGGCTGCTGACGCTCAAGACCAACAACGGCGGGTTCCACCAGTCGGCCGAGAACCCCGGGGCCGAGGCGCTGGACGAGACCACGCTGGAGCTCATGGCCGCGGTGCGCAGCCGGACGGTGCCGGAGTTCGTACAGGCCCACCAGGGGATCGTCGGATCCTCCTGAGCGCGTTACAGCGGGCGCCCGTCGACTTCCCCCCGACGGACGCCCGCTCCATCCCCCACGCTCGGTGTTCGGGCTACTCGGCCACCGCGCTGAGCTCGGTGCGGAGGGTGCGCAGGGCGGCGGCCAGCAGCCGGGACACGTGCATCTGGGAGATGCCGAGCTCGGATGCGATCTGCGACTGGGTCAGGTTGCCGTGGAAACGCATCGCGATGATCTTCTGCTCCCGCTCCGGCAGCTTGGCCAGCAGCGGCCGCAGCGACTCGCGGTTCTCCACGTTCTGCATGTCCGGGTCCTCGGAGCCGAGCAGGTCGCCCAGCCCGGCCGCGCCCGCGTCGCCACCCTCGCCCGCGGGGGCGTCGAGGGAGAGCGCACGGTACGCCTGCCCGCAGTCCAGGCCCTCGATGACCTCTTCCTCGCTGACCCCGAGCCGGTTGGCCAGGTCGGCGACGGTGGGGGAGCGGCCCAGGTCCTGGGCCAGGTCGCCGGAGACCTTGGAGATCTCCAGGCGCAGCTCCTGCAGCCGGCGGGGGACGCGCACGTCCCAGCCCTTGTCGCGGAAGTGCCGCTTGAGCTCGCCGACGATCATCGGGATGGCGTAGCTGGTGAACGCCGCGCCGCGGGACGGGTCGTAGCCGTCGACGGACTTGATCAGCCCGAGGTTGGCGACCTGCACGAGGTCGTCGAACTGCTCGCCGCGGTTGCGGAAGCGGCGGGCGAGGTACTCGGCCAGCGGGATGTACAGCTCGATCAGGCGGGAGCGGACGCGGTCGCGGTCGGCGCCCGCCGGCAGGTCGGCCATCAGGGACAGCAGCGCGCGGGCCTGGGCGTCGGTGGCCCGGGTGCTGGTGCTCTCGCTGGTGCTCTGGGTGTTCGGGGCGGCCTCGGCGAGGGCGCGGTCGATGGCACGGTCGACGGAGATGGTGGTCATGGGTTTGTGGCCCTTCTGGTGCTTGACCGGGTGCTGTGTGGTCGGCCGCCTTGTGCGCAGACTTCTGCTGCGCCCGGGAAGGTAAGAAAGGCATGCGCCGCCACGCCGGTCGGGAATCGCTACTCGGCACCCGTTTCTTGAGCGCCGGTGCAAGACCTGCGTTGCTCGCCGGAGTTACGCCGCCGCTGCTGGACGGCACTCCTTGGCCGAACTGTCCGTTCGGCGGAGGCGAGCTGAGCCGACTGTACTAGATCTTCGCGCTATTGGCGAGAGTCCGGCGTTGAAGTCGGTCGCTATATCACTGACTGTTCAGTAGAGCAATACGCTGAGTATCCACAAGGTTCGGGTGTGCATTTCAGTTTGGTCGTCGATCGGGTCCGCATGGCGATACCGGGGCTGCGTTTTTGCAGCGCGCAAGCTACCGTCTCCACCGTGGCGTAGGCCTGTTTCAACATTGATCCGTGAGGTGCGGATCGGGGCGACGTCGCTAAGGAGTTACACGTGGCATCAGGCACGGTGAAGTGGTTCAACTCGGAGAAGGGCTACGGCTTCATCTCGCAGGACAACGGTGGTCCCGATGTGTTCGCGCACTACTCGGCGATCCAGGCCACCGGCTACCGCGAGCTGACCGAGGGTCAGAAGGTCGAGTTTGAGATCACGCAGGGCCAGAAGGGGCCGCAGGCCGACAACATCCGCGCGGTCTGATCAACACCCCAAGTCGTAGGCCGAGACCCGCTTCACGGCCGAAGGAGTAGCAAGCCCCCGTCCGAGTACTCGGCGGGGGCTTTGCAGTATCTGCAAGTTTCAGGTTTTGCCGGCTTACGCGACGGCCTTGGCCTTCGCTTCGGCCCTGGCAAAGACCTCGGGAGTGCAGGACTCGGCATACGCATGGCGGATCATCCGCAGCGCCCAGTCCATCCGGTTGGTGGCGCACTCGGGGTGGTCCCCGAACTCGAGCGCCACGCGGGCCACGCAGCCCTGCACGCCGATGCGCCGCAGGGTGCCCGTCACTGCCGCGCGCACGTCGGAATCCTCCGGGCGCTGGTGCATCTGCAGCGTGGAGGCGAAGAGCGCTTCGGCGCGGACCGCTTCGAACGTGGACTCCATCACAACCTCCTGCCGAACTTCCCCTGCTGTGGACCAGCCAACTCCTGTTCGGGTGCCGGGTCGGGAACCGTTCGGTTGCGAAATGGTTCTGCCCTGTCGTTTCGCGGAAGGCGACGAGGACAGCTTCCTCTAACTAGAACGCTCGGCGGACAGTCCGAATTCCTCCAGTACGCCCGTGAGCTGCAGCAGCCGGTGCACCGCCGGACTCGTACCGGTGATGCGCAGGCCGCCGCCGACGTCGGTGTTCGCCGCGACGAGCACCTGCAGGCCGGTCGAGTCCATGAAGGTCACGCCGGTCAGATCGAGATCGACCCGGGAGGGCCCATGGCGGTGGATCGCGTCGCGGAGCACGTTGATCAGCTGGGGGGCGCTGGTCATGTCGAGCTCGCCGGAGGCGGTCACCGTCACGGTGCCGTCCGGAGCGGGGGTGGCCTGGGCGGTGAACTGGGTCATAGCAGCTTGGTGACCTTCACGAGCAGGCCGTCGGAGTCCACCGAGACGTCATCGGCGAGGCTGCGCACGACCTTGAGGGAATGCCCGGAGGCGATCAGAGCGTTGAGACTCTCGGCGGCGGTCTCGCCCGGGTGGGTGACTTCAATCACACACTGGAGCTCATCCACCGTCGCGCGGACCTGGAAAGCCACACCGACCCGCACATGAGCGATCACGTTCGCCCACGTTTCGTTGACGATGAGCCCGATGTCTGTTCGGGCCTGTTCAGCCACGCCAAGGCCGCCGAGCGCCCCGTCCAGCACGTGCCGGAGCGTGTTCATGCGATCGACGTCGCGCGGCAGGTCGACGGTGAGGCGAAGGTCCACATCTCAACTGATACCGCAGCGGTTCAACAAGGAAACGTCGGTCCGGTCCCAATTGGATCAAGGTGCGCCGGTCAACTTGCTCAATTGCCTGCTCGGGTGCCTGCTCGGTTGCCTGCTCAGCCGGCGAAGGCGAACTCCCGCGCCGCGAGCTCCTCGTACGCCTCGCGGACCATCGCCAGCGCCCAGGACATGCGGCGGGCGGCGGACTCGGGGTACTCGCCGAACTCGCCGGCGACACGAGCGGTGCAGCCGTTCACGCCGTACCGGCGCAGCGTCGTGGTGACCGCGGTGCGCACCTGCAGCGGCGTGGGCTCCTGCGACGCCTGCAGCGCGGAGGCGAACAGGGCCTCGGCCCGGACCGTGTCGAACGTCGTGTTCATTGTCAACCCCCCGGTTGATGTGCTCCCTGACACCATTCAGAGAACCGTCGGCGCGGTGCCGGACCGGGACCCGTTCAGGTGCTGGACGGTAGCGCGCCACGCCCGCTCAGGGCTTGCCGACCGATCCCGTTCGGGTTACGGTCGAGCCAGTCCCGCGGAAGTCGGCAATCTGCCGCCCGGGGACGCCCTTCGCCACCGCGTGTCACGCTCTCGCGCAGGAAGCCAGGCGGCCACCGCACACGCAGCGCAGCGCAGCCCGTTCCTCGGTTACACACGCGTATCCGAAGATCATTTTTCCTCGCGGCCGAACAGTCCTAGGAGGACGCATATGGCCCCAACTGAAGTGTTGGAACGCACCACCCAGAAACAGAACCCCGCAGCTCAGGGCCGTCGCCGGACCCGCTCCTCGCAGCGCAACCGCGACCACAGCCGCCCGGCCAACCAGCCGCAGCCGCCCACTCCGGGCGAGGCCCGCGACGTCGCCGGCATCGCCGACGTCCACCGGGACAAGATGATCCTCCGGGTCGACAGCTACCTGCCCGGCCCCGACGACGTCGCCATCCCCGCGGCCATGGTGCGCAAGTACGGCCTCCGCCAGGGCGACGCCCTGACCGGCAGCGCCAACGGCGGCACCCTGACCCGCCTGGACACCGTGCACGGCAACGACCCCGAGTGGGCCCGCAACCGTCCCGAGTTCAGCAAGCTGACCGCCCTCTTCCCGCAGGAGCGCCTGCGGCTGGAGACCGGCCCGCGCCAGCTCACCACCCGCCTGATCGACCTGGTCATGCCCATCGGCAAGGGTCAGCGGGCGCTCATCGTGTCGCCCCCGAAGGCCGGCAAGACGATGGTGCTGCAGTCGATCGCCAACGCCATCGCCACGAACAACCCCGAGTGCCACCTCATGGTGCTGCTGGTCGACGAGCGGCCCGAAGAGGTCACCGAGATGCAGCGCTCCGTGCAGGGCGAGGTCATCGCCTCGACCTTCGACCGCCCCGCGAACGAGCACACCGGCATCGCCGAGCTCGCCATCGAGCGGGCGAAGCGCCTCGTCGAACTGGGCCACGACGTCGTGTTCCTGCTCGACTCGATTACCCGGCTCGGCCGCGCGTACAACAATTCGGCGCCCGCCTCCGGCCGCATCCTGACCGGCGGCATCGACGCGAACGCGCTGTACCCGCCGAAGCGCCTCCTCGGCGCGGCCCGCAACATCGAGAACGGCGGCTCGCTGACCATCATCGCCTCGGCCCTGGTCGAGACCGGCTCCAACGGCGACACGGTCATCTTCGAGGAGTTCAAGGGCACCGGCAACGCCGAGCTCAAGCTCGACCGCCGCCTCGCCGACCGCCGCGTCTACCCCGCGATCGACATCGACGCCTCGAGCACCCGCCGCGACGACGTCATCCTGCACCCGGACGAACTGCAGGCCGTCCAGCGCCTGCGCAAGGCCCTGGGCGCATCGGGTCAGCCGTCGACCGAGCAGCTGCTCGACCGCCTGGCCAAGACCCAGTCGAACGCCGAGTTCCTGACCCTCCTGCTGCGCGGCCAGGCCTAGGGACCTACAAGGACACCTTGGAGCGCATGAGGGCCTCCTCGGTCGGCAGGACTCCCAGGGCCGAGGCGAACGCCATCTCGCGGCCCCAGGACGCCACGTCCGCGGGGGCCAGGTCCTTCACGCCCTCCATCGCGACCAGGTGGGCGCGGTAGGCGAGCCACTCGCCGGCCGTCCGCGTGCCCTCCGGGGTGAGCTGGTCGCTCCAGCGCAGCTCGACGGCGAAGTACAGGATCAGGAAGACCGCGCCGGCGGCCATCAGGGAGCCGGTGATCTGGTCGGCCAGGTTCGCGTGCAGCTTGAAGGACGCCCACATCCAGGTGGCGAACATGAAGCCCGACGGGACGACCGCCGCGCCGAGCAAGGTCCGGCGCGTCGGGCGGGACAGGCGGCGCTGCGACAGGCCGCGCGTGCGAGCCTCGTCGATCACGGCGCGGTAGAAGGCGCCGCGCCACCGCCGGGCCTCGGTCCAGCTGCGGAAGGCGAGGCTGGTCAACGAGGCCTCGCCGTTCACCGAGAGCTGGTTGACACGATCCAGGACCTGCTGCTCGTACGGCGTGAGACTCCGCCCGTCCCCCTTGCGCATCCGCACCGTGGTCTCGGCCGGGTCCTCGCCCGGCTGGCGCAGCTCCAGGAAGCCGCGCGCGGCCAGGTCGAGCAGCGTGCTGTCGATCGCGTCCTCGTCGGGCCGCCACCGGTTGACCATCAGGCTCACCACCGCCGGCGGCTCCTCACCCGGCGGAGTGCTCAGCGTCTCCCCGGGCTCGGGGAGCCGCGGGCGGGAGCGCCAGAGCGCGGCGGCCGTGAGCAGCGCCCACACGGCCAGCGTGACGGGCACGCTGAGCTGCAGGAACGGTGGCCAGTCCACGTGAACCTCCGGGCGGGGGCAGTTCGGCAACGGGGCGCAACAACCTTAGACCCCGCGGCCGGGATTTCCCCGTAAGCCTAGAAGCCGCTCAGCACGACCTTGCCGACCATGTGTCCGTCCTCCACCATCTCGTGGGCCTTGCGCAGGCCGGCCGCGTCGATCGGGCCGAGGTTCGCGGCCAGGGTGGCCCGGAGGGTGCCCGCGTCGACCAGATCGGCCGCGCGGTTCAGCAGCTCGTGCTGGACCACCATGTCCGCCGTCTGGAACAGCGGGCGGGTGAACATCAGCTCCCAGTGGAAGGTGATGCTCTTGGACTTCAGCGGCAGCAGGTCCAGGCCCGGCGGCTCGTCGATCGCCGTGATCTCGCCGCCCGGGCGCAGGATCTCGGCGTAGCGCTCGATCTGCCCGGCGGTGAACGGGGAGAAGACGAAGTCCACGCCGTGGGGCAGCTCGTCGTGGCCGACCACCTCGTGCGCGCCGAGCTCGAGCGCCCAGGTGCGGGATTCGGGGCGGGAGGCGGTACCGACGACGTGCAGTTTCGTGAGGGCGCGGGCCAGCTGGACGACCATCGAGCCCACCCCGCCGGCGGCGCCCAGCACGAGCAGCGTGCCGGTGCTGTCCGGGCCGAGGCGGAAGCGGTCGAACAGGGTCTCCCACGCGGTGATCGTGGTCAGCGGCAGCGCGGCCGCCTCCGGAAAGCCCAGCGACGACGGCTTGCGCCCGGCGATCCGCTCGTCGACCAGGTGCAGCTGCTGGTTGCTGCCGGGCCGGTCGATGGAGCCGGCGTAGTAGACGGCATCGCCCGGCGCGAACAGCGTGACCTCGGCGCCGACCGCCTCGACCGTGCCGGCCGCGTCGAAGCCCAGCACCCGCGGCCGCGGCCCGGGATCGGCGCTCGCCCGCAGCTTCACGTCGGCCGGGTTGACCGAGACCGCCTCGACCCGCACCAGCAGGTCGCGCGGGCCCGGCTCCGGCGCCGGCAGCTCGAGGTCCTCCAGGACGCCCGGGGCGCCCGCGGTCCGATACCCGACAGCTCGCATGTTCTGTGCCATGCCCCCGAAGCTAGGCCGGAAACGGTGGTTACCCGCAAGGGACCTTACTTCCCGTTGGGTACCATGCAGGCCATGGCCGACGACGACGTGTACGCCGCCTGCTGTCCGTGCCGGGACATGCTCGACCTGCTGGCCAACAAGTGGAGCGCGCTCGCCCTCGGCGCGCTGGAGGACGGGCCGCGGCGGTTCGGTGCGCTGCGGGCGCGGCTGCAGGGGGTCAGCCCCAAGGTGCTCACCGCGACGCTGCGCCGGCTCGAGGAGCACGGGCTGGTCACCCGCGAGGTGTTCGCCGAGGTGCCGCCCCGGGTCGAATACGCGCTGACCCCATTGGGCCGCGATGCGAATGGCCCGCTCGCGCAACTGCGCGCATGGGTCGAGGACAATATCGGGCGCTTTCCGGCGAATCGCGTGGCCTGACGTGTTCGTACCGGAAATTGCCCTCGATCTCGCCCCGGAGAACGTCGGCCTGTTCGACGCCACCGGTGGATATCGCAGCGACACCCCGCCGCCGTTCTGGTCCTTTGTGTGGCCGGGCGGACTCGCGCTGGCGCGATTCGTGCTGGATTCCCCGTCGGCCGTACTGGGAAAGACCGTGGTCGATATCGGCGCCGGTTCCGGGATCGTGGCGATCGCCGCCGCCATGGCCGGTGCGCGCCGGGTCGTCGCGGTGGACACCGATCCCGCCGCGCTGGAGGCCTGCGTTCGCAACGCGACGGCCAACCGCGTCGAGCTGGCGACCGCGGCGGCGGCGGAGCCGGCCGACGTGGTGCTGGCCGGGGACGTGTTCTACTCGCCGTCCGTGGTCGGGCCGGTCCTGAAGCTGCTGCGCGCGACGGCACCGGTGGCCCTGGTCGGCGATCCGGGCCGCGGGTTCCTGCCGGAGCGGCTGTTCGAGGAAGTGGCGGCATACGACGTCCCGGTCCGCCAGCTGCTGGAGGACCGGGACGTCATGCGCACCAAGGTCTGGCGGCTTACTTCCGGCGCTTCTGGTCCTTGTTGAGGCCGTCGAGGCCCTTGTCGAGCCCGGCCCGGCGCAGCGCATCGGCCAGTGCCCCGCCGCCGGTGAACGGCGCGCTCTGCTGACGGTCCCGGCCGCCACCGCCACCGCCGCCACCGCCGCCACGGGGACGGTCCTGCCGAGGCCGACCGCCGCCGTCGCGGCCACCGCCACCGCCGCCTTCGCGGGGGCCGCCGCCGGAGGGCTTGGCCGCCTCGTCCTCCAGGCGCAGCGTCAGCGAGATGCGCTTGCGCGGAATGTCCACGTCCAGCACCTTCACCCGCACGATGTCGCCCGGCTTGACCACCTCGCGCGGGTCCTTCACGAACGTGCGCGACAGGGCCGACACGTGGACCAGCCCGTCCTGGTGCACGCCCACGTCGACGAACGCCCCGAACGCGGCCACGTTGGTGACCACGCCCTCCAGCAGCATGCCGGGCGTCAGGTCGGAGATCTTCTCGACGCCCTCGGCGAACTCGGCCGTCTTGAAGGCCGGGCGCGGGTCGCGGCCCGGCTTCTCGAGCTCCTTGAGGATGTCGGTGACGGTCGGCAGGCCGAAGGTGTCGTCGACGTAGTCAGCGGGCTTGAGGCGGCTCAGGGCGGTACCGTTGCCGATCAAGCTCTTCAAATCGCCGCCCGTGGTGGTCAGGATGCGGCGGACCACCGGGTAGGACTCCGGGTGCACGGAGGACGAGTCGAGCGGGTCGTCGCCGTCCGGGATGCGCAGGAAGCCGGCGCACTGCTCGAACGCCTTCGGGCCGAGGCGGGCGACGTCCTTCAGCGCGCGGCGGTTGCGGAACGGGCCGTTCTCGTCGCGGTGCGACACGATCGCGGCGGCCAGCGTCGAGCCGATGCCGGAGACGCGGGTCAGCAGCGGGGCCGACGCGGTGTTGACGTCCACGCCGACGCCGTTCACGCAGTCCTCGACGACCGCGTCGAGGGAGCGGCTGAGCTTCTGCTCGGACAGGTCGTGCTGGTACTGCCCGACGCCGATCGACTTCGGATCGATCTTGACCAGCTCGGCCAGCGGGTCCTGCAGCCGCCGGGCGATCGAGACCGCGCCGCGGATCGACACGTCGAGGCCGGGCAGCTCCTGGGAGGCGTAGGCGGAGGCGGAGTACACCGAGGCGCCCGCCTCCGAGACCATCACCTTGACCACCGAGAGCTGCGGGAACTGCTTGACCAGGTCGGCGGCGAGCTTGTCGGTCTCGCGGGAGGCGGTGCCGTTGCCGATCGCGATGAGCTCGACCTTGTGCTTCTGGCACAGCGCGGCCAGGATCGCGATCGACTCGTTCCACTTGTTCTGCGGCACGTGCGGGTAGATCGTGGCGTGGTCGACCACCTTGCCGGTGGCGTCGACGACGGCGACCTTCACGCCGGTGCGGAAGCCGGGGTCGAGGCCCAGCGTGGCGCGGGTGCCGGCCGGGGCGGCGAGCAGCAGGTCGCGCAGGTTGGCCGCGAAGACCCGCACGGCCTCCTCCTCGGCCGCCTGCCAGAGCCGCATCCGCAGGTCGATGCCCAGGTGCACGAGGATTCTGGTACGCCACGCCCACCGGACCGTGTCGTTCAGCCACTTGTCGCCGGGGCGGCCCTCGTCGCGGATGCCGAACTTCGAGGCGATCGCCGGCTCGTAGAGCGACGGCGCCTCCGGGTCCGCGGAGGGCTCCATCACCAGGTCGAGCATCTCCTCCTTCTCGCCGCGGAACATGGCGAGGATGCGGTGCGAGGGAAGCTTCGTGTACGGCTCGCTGAAGTCGAAGTAGTCCGCGAACTTGGCCCCGTCGGTCTCCTTGCCCTCGCGGACCTTGGAGACGAGCCGGCCCTGGCCCCACATCTTCTCGCGCAGGTCGCCGATCAGGTCCGCGTCCTCGGAGAAGCGCTCGACGAGGATGGCCCGGGCGCCGTCCAGGGCGGCGGCGGTGTCGGCCACGCCCTTCTCGGCGTCGACGAACACGGCCGCGGCCGCCTGCGGGTCGACCGTGGGGTCGGCGAGCAGCCCGTCGGCCAGCGGCTCCAGCCCGGCCTCGCGGGCGATCATCGCCTTGGTCCGCCGCTTGGGCTTGAAGGGCAGGTAGATGTCCTCCAGCCGGGCCTTGGAGTCGGCCGCCATGATCTGCGCCTCGAGGGCCTCGTCGAGCTTGCCCTGGGTGCGGATCGACTCGAGGATGGCGGTCCGCCGCTCCTCCATCTCCCGCAGGTACCGCAGCCGCTCCTCCAGCGTGCGCAGCTGGGCGTCGTCGAGCATCTCGGTCGCCTCTTTGCGGTACCGGGCGATGAAGGGCACCGTGGCCCCGCCGTCGAGCAGGTCGACCGCCGCCGTAACCTGCCGCTCCCTGACGCCGAGCTCTTCTGCGATGCGCTGGTGAATCGAGACCGTCACGAGATGGCATTGTGCCCCACCGGCACCGTGAGCACCCAGTACCTTCAGCGTGACCGCCGAAAAGCGTCCGCCGAAACGGGATCTCATCGCGAAACCGTCTCACCTATGCTCTCGGCTCGTGACTTCCTTCGACCCGGCCGGGCCCTTCCCGGAACTGGGGGAACTGCGCCGCGCGGCCCTGCGCCGCGACTGGCCCGCGATCGCCGCGCAGTTCGCCGGTTGGCAGGACTGGGACGACCACGAGTACGCGACCCGGCTCGTCGCCGACACCGCCGACACCGAGGGTTTCCTGGGCGCCGAGGCCGAGCGCGAACGGCAGACGCGGGACGGCACGCTGGCCCGGACGCTCTTCGCCGCCCGCCTCATCAGCGCCGGCTGGGACGTGCGCACCGGGGCCCGCGCGAACAACGTCAGCGATGCGCAGTTCGCCACGTTCCACGACTACCTGCGCCGGGCCGAGCAGGTGCTCATCGAGGTCACCGCCGAGCAGCCCGGCAACGCGACCGCCTGGTCGCAGCGGATCAAGACCAACCGGGGCCTGCAGCTG
The DNA here is from genome assembly GCF_050942475.1 of Dactylosporangium sp. CS-033363. Classification (NCBI taxonomy): domain Bacteria; kingdom Bacillati; phylum Actinomycetota; class Actinomycetes; order Micromonosporales; family Micromonosporaceae; genus Dactylosporangium; species Dactylosporangium sp. CS-033363. The sequence goes on from NZ_CP192032.1 coordinate 470,118, forward strand.
GGCCTGGCCGAGGCCCGCCGGCGCTACGACCGCCTCAGCAGATACGTGCCGCACGTGTACGTCGCGCAGGCCAACGTCGTCCAGCAGTTCTGCCCGAAGTGGGGCGGCTCGGTCGAGAAGGTGCACGCGTTCGGGCTGGAGTGCATGCGCGCCGCCCCGCTCGGCTCGCTGGCCCCGCTGGCGCTGCTGGAGACGCACTTCGAGATCGCGTTCGAGCGGGACGCGTCGCACTGGCGGCGGCCGGACGTGCGGGCCGAGATCGAGGAGGCGGCCGACCGCTCGGTGCGCCACCCGGCGTTCCGCACCCGCGGTTACCGCGCGCTCACTGCGTACAACCACTTCGCGCTGGCGTTCAGCCACCTGGGCGACCCGGCCGCGGCCCGGCCGTTCTTCGCGGCGACCGGCGGCTTCGGCACCGGCTACTTCTGGAGCTACGTCGGCGGCGACGAGCAAGCCGCCTACAACGCGGCGCGCGCGAGGGCGATGAAGGCGATGACGGCATGAGCTTCGAGACCACCGACGTCGACGGCGTTCCCGCCCTGTTCGCCAAGCACGACGGCCCGATGCTGGCCGGCCTCACCTTCCGCGTGGGGCAGGCCGACGAGACCCTGGCCCGGCGCGGCATCACGCACCTGCTCGAGCACCTGGTGCTGCACGGCCACGGCCTGACGGACTACCACTACAACGGCAGCACCGGCGTCGTCGTCACCAACTTCCACCTGCAGGGCGGCGAGGACGACATCGTCGCGTACCTCAACGGCGTCTGCGCCTCGCTCCAGTCGCTGCCCATGCACCGGCTGGAGACCGAGCGCCAGGTGCTGCGGGCCGAGGCGAGCGGCCGGAGCACCGGGGCGGCGGACTCGCTGGCCCTGTGGCGCTACGGTGCGCGCACGTACGGGCTGCCCGCGTACGGCGAGATGGGCCTGCCCCGGATCGGCCCGGACGAGCTGCAGTGGTGGGCGCGGACCTGGTTCACCCGGCAGAACGCGGTGCTCTGGGTGGCCGGCGAGCGCATCCCGCCGGCCCTGAAGCTCGCGCTGCCCGACGGCGAGCGGCGCCCGGCGCCCGCCCCGACGAGCGCGCTGCGCGGCACGCCCGCCTACTTCTGCGGCGACGGCAACCACGTGGCCTACGACGGGATCGTCCGGCGCAGCACCGCCGCCATGGTGCTCTCCGAGGTGCTGGAGCGGGAGCTGTACCGCAGCCTGCGCCAGGAGGACGGCAACTCCTACACCGCCGCGACCAACTACGACCCGCGCGGGGACGGATACACCGTCGTCACCGCGATCGCCGACAGCGTGCCCGACAAGCAGGACGCGGTCCTCGGCGGCTTCGTCGACGTGCTGGCCAGGCTGCGGGCCGGCCGGATCGAGGCGGCCGACCTCGACGCGGTGCGGGCCAAGGCCGAGGACAGCCTGCGCGGGCCGATGGCCGACGTCGGCCGGCTGCCCCTGCGGGCGTTCGACCTGCTCGTCGGCGCGCCGCTGCGCAGTGTGGAGGAGGTGCGCGAGCAGTTGCGGGCGGTGACCGTGGCCGACGTGCACGCGGCGGCGCTGGAGATGCTCGACTCCGGGCTGCTGCAGACGCCGCGCGGGCACGACGCGGAGTGGGCCGGTTTCGTCGCGGCCCCGATCAACTCGGAGCGGGCGATCGACGGGCCGCGGTACCCCTCGATCGAGAACCCGCAGATCCGGCTCGTCGTCGGCGCGTCCGGGGCCGGCCTGGACCGCGAGGGCCGCCCGCCGGTGTCGATCCCGTTCGACCAGTGCGCGATCTCCCTGGCCTACCCCGACGGCGGCCGCCGGCTGATCGGCTTCGACAGCCTGATGATCGACATCGAGCCGGCGGTGTACCGCCTTCCGCCCGAAGCCCTCGCCCACGTCGACGCGGCCCTGGCGCCGGTGATCGTGCCCCAGCGGCCGCGCGCGCCGAGAAGCGTCCCGGTGCCGCCGATCCCGACCGCGCCCGCCCGGAAGAAGCCGGGGCTGCTCTACGGCGGCGTCGCGGCGCTGTTCTTCGCCCTGATCGCGCTCTACTGCGGTGGGCTGTTCACGGTCGTGGTCCACGCCCACCCGGCCGACCCCGCCGACGAGGTCCCCCTGGACGGCTTCGCGTGGACCGTGTTGGTGCTCACGTACGGAGGGGTTCCTGGCGCTGGCCGTTCTCGGTGTCTACCTGCTGCGACGGCGTAGCAGAAAGTAGTTTTTCCGGAAGCGTTATTGACCCTGCGCCACCACGTCTCCTGAATAGGTTCGACAGGAGGCGCTGATGAGCACGGCCACGGTGATCGCGGCACGAGCCGGCGACCAGCGGGCACTCGATGCCCTGGTCGGCGAGTACCTGCCGCTGATCTACAACATCATCGGGCGCGCGCTGCAGGGGCACGCGGACGTCGATGATGTGGTGCAGGAGACCATGCTGCGCGTCATCGACGGGTTACCCCGGCTGCGCGAGCCCGACAGCTTCCGCTCCTGGGTCGTCGCGATCGCGATGTCGCAGGTCCGCGACCGGCACCGCCGGCAGACGCAGGCGCCGCTGGTCGGGGACTGGGCCGACCCGACCGACACCGCCGACCCCGGCGCCGACTTCGCCGACCTGGCCATCACCCGGCTGCGCCTGTCCGGGCAGCGCCAGGAGGTCGCCGAGGCCACCCGCTGGCTCGACCACGACGACCGCGAGCTGCTCTCGCTGTGGTGGCTTGAGGCGGCCGGGCAGCTCGAGCGCGAGGAGGTCGTCGACGCGCTGCAGCTGACCCGCCAGCACGCGGCGGTGCGCATCCAGCGGATGAAGGCCCAGCTCGACGCGGCCCGGGCGGTCGTGCGGGCGCTGGCCGCCCGGCCCCGCTGCCCGGAGCTCAACGCCGTCCTGCACAGCTGGGACGGCCGCCCGAGCGCCCTGTGGCGCAAGCGGCTGGCCCGGCACACCCGCGAGTGCCGGCAGTGCGACCGCGCCTGGTCGGACATGGTCGCCGCCGAGCGCCTGCTGGCCGGCGTCGCGCTGGTCCCGGTGCCCTTCGTCTTCAACGCGATGGCTTCCGGCTCACTCACGACGACGGCGGCGGCGGTGACCACGGGGAAAGCCGGTGGCCTCAAGGCCGTGCTGTTCGGCTGGTTCGCCGCGGCCAAGCCGGCCATGGTCGGGGTGGCGGCAACGGTGGCGATCGCCGGTACCGCCGGCGCCGTCTACATCGCCACCCAGGGCGACGAGAAGCCCGCCGTGGTCGCGGCCGCCCCCTCCGAGTCCGCCGCGCCGCCGGCGAGCGAGGCCCCGCCGCCGGCCCAGGCGCCGAGCAGCGCTCCGCCCCCGCCCAGCGTGACGCCCGCCAAGACGACCGTCCCGGCCGCGCCGCCGGCCAAGACGAGCGCCAAGAAGGGCGTGAGCACCAACGACAAGTTCGGCGGCAACAACGGCCCGGCGATGAAGGACGTCAAGGCGGCCTGGTACTACGACTGGTCGCCGAGCCCCATGTCCGGCGTCTCCGGCGTCGAGTTCGTGCCGATGATCTGGGGCGGCGGGAACGTCAGCGCCGACCTGGCCAAGGCCAAGGCCAACGGCAAGACACTGCTGGCGTTCAACGAGCCGGACCTCAAGGAACAGTCGAACATGACCCCGGAGCAGGTCCTCGACCTGTGGCCGCAGCTGCAGCAGACCGGCATGCGGCTGGGCAGCCCGGCCCCGGCGTACGGCGCGGACACCCCCGGCGGCTGGTTCGACCGGTTCATGCAGGGCGTCAAGGACCGCGGGTACCGCGTCGACTTCATCACCCTGCACTGGTACGGCGGCGACTTCGGCCCGAACGCGGCCAGCCAGCTCAAGGGCTACATCCAGAACGTGTACAACCGCTACCACCTGCCGATCTGGCTGACCGAGTACGCGCTGATGAAGTTCGACAACGGCACCGTCTACCCCTCGACCGACCAGCAGGTCGCGTTCGTCAACAGCTCGACGGCCATGCTGCAGGGCCTGTCCTACGTCGAGCGGTACAGCTGGTTCCTGCTCTACACCAGCAAGTCCGGCGACACCGGCCTCTACAGCAACGGCACCACCCCCACCCAGGTGGGCGCCGCCTATCGAGCCGCAGGAGGATGACATGGATGCGAGATCGAGTGGAGCCGCCACGCTGCTCGCCGCGCTCAACGAGGCCTGTGAGGATTTCCAGTTGTACGGCCAGCAGGTGGCCGCCGCGCACGGCCAGATGCACTGGGAGCTGATCGGCCGCATCGGGCGGATCGGCCCCGGCGAGTCCCCGTTCGCGCTGGTCGGCGTCGTCCTGCGGTACGAGCGGACCACGGTCGACCTGGGCGTGGACGTGTGGGTGCGCGAGGCCGGGTTCGAGGTGAGCGGCTACGCCACGATCGACGGGCGGCGGATGCTCATCGACCTGCCGGACGTGCTGACCGAGGACATCGACGAGGCGATTCGGGCGCTCAGGGAGTACACCCGGAGGCTTTGCGCTCGTCGAAACGTGCTCGAGGAAGCGGCCTGAACAGCCGGACCCCGACGGCCACCAGGCCGAGCACGGCGATCGCGACGCCGCAGGTCACCAGGGTCGCCGCCGGCCCGGTGGCCTGCACCAGCGGCGCGCCCAGCAGGGTGCCCAGGGGCGTGGAGACCACGAGCACGGCTCCGCGCGCGGCCAGCACCGACGGCAGACAGGCGGCCGGGGTCAGCCGCTGGAAGATCGACATGCTCGCCGTCGGGTACGGCGCCCAGGCCAGCCCGGCCAGCGCCAGCGTGAGCAGGTCGGCCCAGCGCGGCAGGCTGAGCCCGAGCGGCAGGAGCAGCAGGCCGAAGGCGAGCACCGAGCCGATCGAGGCCGGCCACAGCGGCAGGTGCGGCAGGTGCCCGGTGGCGACCGCGCCGATCACCGCGCCGACGCCGAACGCGGTGTAGAGCAGCGCCACCTCCTGCGCCGAGTTCGCGAACAGCGGCACGGCCACCGGCACCGGCCCGAACAGCAGGAAGAACCAGAACGACAGCGCCATGAGCGCGAACAGCCGCCGGTCCCGCCGGATCGCCGCCAGCCCGGCCGAGCGCCGCTCCCGCTCCGGCAGCGCCGCGTGGGTGCGGCGCTCGCGCTCCGGCAGTGCCGCGTGGTTGCGGCGCTCGCGCTCCGGCAGTGCCGCGTGGTTGCGCACGAGCGCGAACGAGACGGCCAGCACCGCGAACGTGACCGCGTCGGCGGCCAGCACGGCGGCCGCGTCGAACCAGGCGATGAGCAGCCCGGCCAGCATCGGCCCGGCCACCGTGGAGGCCTCGGTCAGCACCGTGAGCAGGGCGTTCGCCGGCACGTGGAGCTCGCTCGGGAGCACCTGGGCGACGAGCGTGTAGCGGCCGGCCGACCCCCAGGCCGAGAGCAGCGCGGAGCAGGCCAGCAGCGCCGTGTACCGGCCGATGGTCAACGCCCCCGACCAGGCCAGCAGCGGGATCGCGCCGAGGAACACGGTGCGCAGGGCGGCGTCCAGCGCGGCCAGGTGCGCCCCGCTGCGCCCGCGCAAGGGCCGGGCCAGCAGCACCGCCCCCAGCGCGCCCGGCAGTGTGTAGGCCGCGATGGCCAGCCCGACCCACAGCCCGCGCTGGTGGTGCGGCGCGACCTGCAAGGCGAGCCAGCCGATCGCGACCGCGCTCATCCCGTCGCCGAGCGCCGAGACGGCCAGGCCGGGCAGCAACCGGGCGAAGACGCGGTTCCGTACCACCGGCCAATAGGGAGGCATCGATTGATTCTGGCCCATGCCCAGCATGGGGTCGATGGCCAATATTGCTGCTTTACACACCGCCCGGGCGCAGGCGGGGCAGGCGCGTGTCGACGTCGGGCACCGCGTAGCCCAGCGCCCGCAGCCGCGCGCTGACCTCCTCGATCGGCTTGCGGATCTTCTGCGCCGCGGCCAGCAGGTGGTTCAGCGGCACCGGCTGGGACGCGTCCAGCCACGGGCGCGAGCCGTCCAGGTCGGTGCTGGCCAGCAGCAGGTCGTTCGGCTTCACCGAGTCCACGGCGATGCTCGAAAGATCCACGTCCACCGTGTACCCGAGGATCTCCAGCCGGGCCGCGATCTCGTGCACGGGGCGGCGGACCCGGCGGGCGGCCTGCAGGAGGTGCGGCAGCGGCACCTGCTCGTCCAGGTCCAGCCACGGCTGCGACCCGTCGAGGTCGCGGCTGGTGATGAGCAGGTCGTCCGGCTCGACCTGGTCCAGCGACGGCCCGGCGCCGTTCAGGCTCACCGCGTAGCCGAGGAAGGTCAGGCGGGCCGCGATGTCGTGCACGCTGCGGCGGGTCCGCTGGGCGGCGCGCAGGATGCGGATGGTCGGGACCGGCTTCATCGGGTCCAGCCAGGGGTCCGAGCCGTCGAGGTCCTCGCTGGTGATGGTCAGGTCGTCGGGCTCCAGGTGGTCGATGAGGATCGCGTCGGGGTCGACGTCGACGCGGTACCCGCACGCCGAGAGCCGCGCCGCCACCTCGCCCACCTCGCGCCCGGTCGACTCGGCCGCCCGCAGCAGGTGGATCAGCGGCACCGGGCGGGACGAGTCCAGCCACGGCTGCGAGCCGTCCAGGTCGCGGCTGGCCAGCTGCAGGTCCTCGGGTTCGAGCTTGACGACCTCGATCGCGTCGAGGTTGCCGCCGAGGGTGAAGCCGAACGAGCGGAGCCGGGCCACGACCTCCGGCACCGGCCGGGAGGAGCGCTCGGCCGCCCGCAGCACGTGCACCGGCGCGACCTCCTCGCTCAGGTCCAGCCACGGCGAGGTGCTGTCCAGGTCTCGGGAGATGAGGATGAGGTCGTCGGGCTCGGTGGTGAGCGTCTCCCAGCCGGCGTCGAGCGGGTACCCCAGCAGCGCCAGCCGGGCCGCCGTCTCCTCGGCCGGCAGCCCGACCTTGTGCGCCGCGCGCAGCAGGTGCAGCAGGGTCACCGGCTCCCGCGGGTCGAGCCACGGGTGCGAGCCGTCCAGGTCGCGGCTGGCGATGGTCAGGTCCTTCGGGCCGAACTGCTCCAGCGGCAGCACCTCGACGTCCACGTCCACGTCGAAGCCGAGCTGGCGCAGCCGGGCCACGACCTGGTGCACGGACCGGCCGGTGCGGTGCGCGGCGCGCAGCAGGTGCACCAGGTGCACCGGCGAGTCGGGCTGCAGCCAGGGGCGCGTCCCGTCCACGTCGCGGCTGGTGAAGATCAGGTCGTCGGGGTCCACGCCGACGCTCGCCGCGCCGACGGACGGCTCGAAGCCGAGCGCCTCCAGCCGGGCCGCGATCTCGGGTGCCGAGCGGCCGGTCTTGCGGGCCGCCCGGACCAGGTGCACCAGCGGGACGATGTCGACCGGGTCCAGCCACGGGCCGGTACCGTCGACGTCCACACTGAGCAGCAGCGCGTCGGACGGGCGGGCCCGCAGCGCGCGGCGCCAGTCCGGGCCCGGCTTGAGCACCTTGCGGTAGCGCCCGCCCGCGGCGAGGGCGGTGAGCCGCCACTCGACGAGCTCGTCCGGGCCGCCGACCGGGCCGTCGTTGGCCACGAAGCAGCCGGTGACGGCCGCGTCGACGGTCTCCCCGTCCATCTCCCACTTGCCGTGCCCGCGCTCGATCGCCTGCTCGTAGATCAGGTCGGCGACCAGCGGGCGGACGGGGGCCAGCCGGCACAGCCACTCGTAGCCCAGCAGCGTCGTGCCGGGTGCGGTCAGGGCCGGAACGGCTTCCCACAGGAGGCGATCGACGTCGTCCTCGCGGTACGCGAGAATCTTGGTGCGGTCGACGGACAGCCGCGGGGCGAGGTCGCGGTTGAGGTTCACCACGGCCCCGAAGATCTCCTTGCCGGCGTAGAGCCCGTCGGCCAGCAGCGCGCCGTTGTTGCGGCACCACCAGACCCGCGCGCCCTCGGCCGCGACCACGCCCGGCCCGACGCGCTCCTCGTCGTCCTCGTCGTCGCCGAGGTCCTCGGCCGCCGAGGACAGCTCGCCGGGCGCCCAGGCCTGGCTCTGCACGCCGTCGGACGCGTCGGTGCCGAACTCGGCCACCCACAGCAGCTTGCGCAGCTCCTCGACCGAGCTGACGGTCACGCCCTCGCGCAGGTGCAGCCGGACCGTCGTGCCGGTCTCGGTGCCCGGCCCCAGGTCCTGGATGCGGAACAGGCTGCCCGGGCCCGCGATCGAGACCCGCAGCCGCTCGCCGGCCTGCCCGTCGCGGCCCATCCGGCAGGTCTCCACGGTCAGCTCGTCGGCCAGCATGAAGTAGCTGAGCACGCCGATGCCGAACCGGCTGTTGGGGAAGAGCTGCACCGGCGGGTCGAGCCGGGCCCACTCGGCCTGCTCCTCGAGGAACTCGGGCAGGTCGGCCAGCCGGACGCCGGCCTGCGAGAAGACCTCGCTGAGCTCGCGCACGCCCATGCCGATGCCGTTGTCGGTGCAGTCGAGGTAGCCCCGGCCGTCCGCGTCGACGCCCTGGACGAACTTGATCCGCCCGTCCCACGGCAGCTTTCGATCATGAGCCCGGCTGAGGTACTCCGTCCGCGCCTCGCGGTAGCGGCAGGCGTCGAGGGCGTTCTGGTACAGCTCGCGGATGGCCAGCGCCGGGTCGCCGTAGAGCTGCTCGCCCATGAGCAGCTCCCGCACCCGGTCCTCGGCGAGCCGGAAGCGCACGCCGGCCGACTGGTAGGCCGGCACCCCGGCGCGGATCAGCGGCCCGACGTCGTCGGTGGCGGCCCGGTTGGGCAGGTGCCGCAGCGGCAGCAGCACGTCGTCGCGGCTGGTCGCCCGCTGCGCCTCGGCGAGCAGCTGGTTGAGCGTGTCGATGTGGGCCCGCAGCGCCACCTCGATCGACGGGTGCGCGCAGGCCGCGGTGAGCACCAGCGTGGCCCCGCGCGGCTGCCACTGCGAGCCGCGCACGGTCTCCAGCACCTGGCCGGGGGTGACGGGGTCGCCGATGCCGAGATGCTCGCCGATCACCTCGGGCAGCACGGTGACCTCGATCGCCAGGCCGCGCGCGATGGCGAGCAGGAAACCTACGAGGCGCTCCCGTACCGTGCCGTGCTGCGACAACAGCGACTCCGGCCGGTCGTGCCGGTTCAGGAACGCCGGGTCGGCCCGCACCGCGCGCAGCAGCTCGGCCGTGCGCGCATCCTCGGAGGAGCCGGTCAGCGCGGCGATCGTGCCCGGCTGATAGGCCTGCGGCCGGCGGCCGATCCACCGGTGCAGCAGCCACCAGCCCAGCTCGGCCGCCGTCTCCCGGCGCCCGGCCCGGATCGCGGCCAGCGCGCGGCGGTGCGGCTGGGCATACGTCTGCGTGAAGCGCTCGAACGCGGCCCGGTCGCTGGACGCGTCCTGCGAGGGCTCCAGGTCGCCGGGGTCCACCCCGCGCTCCTGCGCGGCAAGGCCCGACCACAAAGCGTCATGCAGCATCGGTACCGTCACGAGCAGCACGGCCTCGGGCCCGCTGAATGTCTCGCCGGCCGGCAGCATCCCGATCAGGTGCTGGACCTGCTGGGACATGCGATCGCCGAAGTCGTCGTCCTGCCACGGGTCGTCGCCCAGCGCGGCGGCCGCCCGCCCGCGCGCGACGGCCAGTTCGGCCGCCAGCGCGACGGCTTGGTCACGGAACGTGGACGCGCCGGTGACGCGACCCCAAACCGTATGCTGCCCCGCGATCGTTTCCCAGCCCGTTGGCGCCATGCGGGAAAACTTACCGGCCGTCGGCAACGCGCTGCGCCGAATACCGCGCGCCGCCGATGCCGATGTCCCGACATCGGCTTTACGGCCGGTCGCCTTTTGTTGCGTCAGCAGCTACGGTGCTCCGGGCGAGACCCGTCACCGGAAGGGGATTCACGGCATGTCCGTCGCTGGAGACGGGGACAACGCAGGCGATTCGGGCGCTTCCGCGCCGGTCGCCGGGCCGCTGCCACCCGCCGCCGGTCCCCGGGCCCGTCACCGCGTGCCGCCGACGGCCACCGCGGCGGCGCGGGTCCTGCCGGAGCCCTTCACCCCACCGAAGCCGACCATTCCGGCGATTCCCCACCAGCGCCGCCCCGACGGTCCCACCGCGATCGCCACGGCCGCGATCCCGGCCGCTCCTTCTGCTTCGGAGGAGGCCGATCCTTCGACGGTGGCCACGCTGGCGGGGGAGGCCCGCGCCGACGCGGCTGACCTGGGCGATGTGCAGAACGTCGAATTCATCGTCTCCCTGCCGGGCCTGTCCAATGAGCCTGCCCCTACCGGTGATCCTTCAGCGGAAGCTGATCCTTCGGTGGAAACGGTTGAGGGCGAACTGGTCACGGCCGAGCCCCTGATGGCCGCCGACGACTCGCCGACGGTGGCCGACTACGAGGCCCCCGCGCTGGCCATCGTCACCGACTACGCCCACGAGGACGCCGACGACTACCGGGGCAGCCGCCGCCGAGTGATGCCCTGGCGCCGCTACCCGGTGGGCGCCGTGGCCGTGGCGGTCCTGCTCCTCCTGGTAACCGGCGCCGTGGTCTTCTCAACGGTCCGCAGCGACAGCGCCGCGGGCAGCCACGACGGCGGCCTCCCGGCCAAGGTCCCGTCAGTGGACCTGCCGGGCACCGGCCAACCCCAGGCCGCCGCCACCCCGTCGGAAGATGCCGCCACCTCGCTTCCGACGGAGGCGGCAGCCGACCCGGCCACGACCCGCCCGCGCGCCACCACGACGGGCGGCGCCGCGACGACCGCCCCGGCCACCACGGCCGCCGCCCCCACCAAGGCCCAGACCACGGCCGCGGCGCCCCCGCCACCCCCGCCGCCCGCACCGACCCAGGGCCGCCTGATCAGTTCGCAGTCCCGCAAGTGCGTGGAGTACCGCAGCGGCTCGGCCAACCGCATCGTCATCGACAACTGCGACACCCAGACCAACCAGGTCTGGAAAATCAAGGGCGACCCCGCGAAGGGCGCGACCTTGGTGGCGGACAACGGCTACTGCCTGGACGTCCCGAACGCCGGCAAGGACAACGGCACGATCCTGCAGGTGTACAGCTGCAACGGCACGGTCGCGCAGGTCTGGGTCCGCCGCGCCGACAACACCTGGCAGAACCCGAACTCCAAGAAGTGCGTGACCGCGGCGGGCTCCGGCGCGGGAAGCTACGTCGTCATCTACGACTGCGTCGGCGCCTCCGTACAGGTCTGGACGATGCAGTAGTCCGCTCGGTTCGATTCGCGGCGCTCCTGCATGGCGAGGGCGGCGACCGAGGCGAGCAGGATCGCGCCGCCCACCGCCGACCACGGCGTCAGCGGTTCGTGCAGAACCAGGGCGCCCAGCGCGACAGCGGCAAGCGGTTCACTCAGCGCAACCACCGAAGCCGTAGTCGCCCGCACGACCGTCAGCCCCCGAAAGAACAGCGCGTAAGCCAGCGCCGTAGGGACCGCGCCCAGGAACGCCAGCAGCCCAACCGTCTCGCCGAGGCCTTCGCGGCTGGGGATGAGGCCCTCGACCGCCGCGAACGGCAACAAGGCCACCGCGCCGATCGCGAAGCCGCCCAGCGCCGAGTCGTACGGGTCGTCCGAGGCGGCTCGGTTCAGCAGGGTGACCGCCGCATAGCCCGCGGCCGAGATCAAGGCCACCGCGATGCCCGCCAGCGGGTGCGGGCCCGTCTGCGGGTTCTGGGCCACCAGCAGGGTCAGGCCGACGACGGACGCCGCCACGATCGCGGCGCCCGTGCGGCCCAGGTGTTCGTGCAGGAAGAGGCGGGCGCCCAGGGCGATCAGGACCGGGCCGGAGCCCAGGGTCACGACGGTCACGATGCCGACGCCGCCCAGGGCGATCGCCACGTAGTACGCGGTCTGGTAGACGGCCATGCCCAGGCCGTTGAGCAGGAGCCAGCGCAGTCGCGGGCGGCGCGGGCCGGGCGTGCGCAGGAACGGGCGGAGCGCGGCGAGCAGGGCCAGGCCGCCGGCGTACCGCCAGAACGTGACGGCGATCGGGCCGAGGTCGCTGTGGCGGTACAGCACCGCCGCGATGAAGCCGCCCACGCCCCACGAGACGGCGGCGAAGGCGATGAAGGTCAGGTTGAGGCCGATGGATGAGCGCATGCGGATGTCTCCCAAGAGGGCTGGACGGACGCGTCAGGTCGAACGCGGGCAGCCGTTGGGCCGGAAAAAGGCCCGCTACCGGATCGGCGGCGGGCACACGATGCGCAGGCACATGCGGCGGACCTTAGCGATCGCCCTGGGGATGGACATCCGAATTTCCGGGCTGATCACGATGTGGTGACAAGTCGCCGACACCTCGGTGATGATCGACACGTACGACGACCGCGACACGCCGGGCGACTCGCCGGTGAGCGGGGGATTCTTGTGTGGGCGTCACTATTCGTGTACGGAACTTCGTCGAATAGTCACCTTTCGATCGGGTGACCGGGTTGGTGTGGTGCGCATACGCTGTAGCGACACGCACAGCCGGAGGTCGCGCCGTGGCTATTCACACCCCCGCCACGTTGGCACAATCGCCCCGTGACCTGCCCTGGACGCTCACGGGCGGGCGCGGGATCTTCGGTCTCGACCCGGTCACCGGGGCCATCGTGCTCTGGGTCGGGCTGATGGCGCTCATCGTGCTGTTCGTCCTGCTGGCGGCGTTTCTTTCGCGCTGGAGCCTGTACCGGCTGAATCGCGCCGACCGCCGCGCCGCCGTCGAGGAGGCGGAGGCCAGCCTGAGCCCGGCCGAGCGGGCGCGGCTGCGGACCGAGGCCGGCGAGCTCATCCGGCAGGCCGCCGCGACCGCCGCCGCCGCGAAGCGGGCCCAGCTCACGGTCGTCGAGGCGCAGGCCCGCAGCCTGGCCGCGCAGACCGCGCGCGAGCACGCATGGAACACGTTCGACGTGGCGCAGAAGGCGTACCAGGAGGCGCTGCAGGCCGCCGGGCACGTCGCCGAGGCCCAGCCGGCCGCCGAGCAGGACGACGAGGCCAAGCGCGAGGTCTCCCGCGCGGCCCTCGACGCCTTCAAGCGCGGCGACATCACGGTCGACGCGCTCGAGCAGGTCTTCAAGGGCGTGGCCGGGGCCGATCCGCTGCAGGAGCTCGCGGCCCGCGAGGTCGAGCTGCGGCGCACCGCCGAGAGCCGGGCCCGCCGCCTGTACGAGGCGGCCGCCGCGACCGAGCGCGCCGCCGTCAAGGCCGCCGACGTGGCCGTGGTGGCCGCGGCCGCGCTGGCCCAGGAGGCGGCCGAGGTGGCGGAGGAGGCGGCCGAACTGCGCGACACGCTCGACGCGGCGCGGCAGGCCGGCATCACGGCGGCGACGCTGCTCCCGCGGGCGCGCGTGCCCCGCCAGCGCAGCCGCAACTCCCGCTCGGAGGCCGCGGACAAGGCCGCCCTGTCCACCCCCGAAGCGGTCTGACCAGCGGCTCGACCGCATTCGCGCGCCGACGATCAACGCGCGCACAACCGCGACCGCGCCGTCCGCGAGCAAACCAGCAGCTCAGCGCCAGTCCTGTCCGTATTGCGCGGACTTAACCCCCGTCGGGGTATAAATCGAGATATGTCGCGGCGCGAAGCGCCCGACATATCGAGCCATCATCAAGCAGTGTCAGAAAGCGCGTCCGGCGGCGCCAGGAACACCATCTCCGCCAGCGCCGACTGCAGCCGCGGCAAATCCTCCGACGCCAGCTGGAACGACGCCCGGCAGATCTTGTCCACCCACAGGGAGACCACGACCGTGCCCCGCTGCGGGTGGCACGTGACCCGCATGGTGCGGTCCCCGCCCCGGCGGTCTTCGAACACGTCGCCCGACTTGGGCAGCGCAACAAGCTCACCCATGCATCGATGGTGCGGCACTGAACGCCGGTTCAGCAAGGGTTCCGTGCCGCCTCATCCACCAGATAGCCCGGGGGCTACGCAGCGACCGGTATCACTGCCGTCGGCGACGGGTGCTCGATCACCACGCGCGCGGGGCTCGGCACGCCCGTGTCGCGGTCCAGTTCGAGCAGCGCGACCGTGTTCGAGTGCTGGTTGGCCACGCAGAGGGCGCCGTCCAGGACGACGAAGTGGCGGGGCCAGGTGCCGCCGGTGCTCACCTCGTCGACCGGGAGCAGGCCGGCGGCCTCGACGGCGAAGGTGGTGATCGTGTCGTTGCCGCGGTTGGCCACGTACAGGTGCCGGGCGTCGGCCGACAGCGCCAGCTCGCTGGGCAGGTTGTCGCCGACCGGCTGCACCAGGCACGACGGCTTCACGTCGAGCAGTTCGAAGCCGGAGGTGTACGTCGCGACGGTCGAAGCCAGCTCGTTCGTCACGAACACGCGGCCGTCCGGGTGGAACACGAGGTGCCGCGGTCCGCTGCCCAGCGGCTGGACCGTGGTGGTGCGCAGGTGCTCCAGCCGGCCGTCGGGCGTGATCCGGTAGTGCACGATCGCGTCCATGCCCAGGTCCACGGCGTGCAGCGTGGTGCCGCGCACGGTGACCTGGTGGGCGTGCGGGCCCTCCTGGCGGTCCGGGTGGATGCTCGCCCCGGCGTGCTGGGCCAGGTCCGTCCGGCGATCGAGGCCGCCGTCCGGGCGCAGCGCGAACGCGGCGACGCTGCCGGTGCCGTAGTTGGCCACGAAGAGCCGGTCGCCCGCGACCACCGCGTGGCACGGGGAGCCGCCGCCGGTCGGCAGCGTGTTGATCAGCTGGCCGCCGGGCGTGAAGGCCGAGACCTCGCCGTCGTCGAGCTCGCCGACCGCGTACCGCACGCCGCCCGGCCCCACCGCCAGGAAGCTGGGCGCGGGGGTCGGCACGGCGGGGGCGAGCGGCTTGAAGTCGTCGTCGTAGGTGGAGTACTGGTCCGCGTAGGAGCCGATGAGCACTGGCACTCGACCAAGCCTAGGCTCCGGTTCATGGGTATGCAGCGCGGACGGCCCCTGATGCCCGGCTACGGCATCGAGCGGGGTGACGAGGGCCTGATCGAGTGGGACATCGCCGAGCGGCGGCTCGCGACCGCCCACAACTACTGGATCGCCACGGTACGGCCCGACGGCCGCCCGCACGCCATGCCCGTCTGGGCCGCGTGGTGCGACGGCGCGCTCTGGTTCTCCAGCGGCCTGCAGTCGCGGAAGATTCGCAACCTTCGAGCGAACCCCGCGTGTACGGTCACCACCGAAGGGGGCGCCGAGCCGGTGATCGTCGACGGCACGGCGGAGATCGTCACCGAGGCGACAACAGCCAAAGCGCTCGAGGTGTACCGCAGGAAGTACAACTCCAGCCTTGACCAAAAAGACAGCGCGATCGTGCGCGTCACGCCCATCGAGATCTTCGCGTTGGAAGAGGCGCGGTTCCTGCAGTCGCCCACAAGGTGGCGCCCGAACCCCTAGGGGTGGGGCCAGCACTACCATCAATCCCGGGGGCTGCCGGGTTCGATCACGCCGCGCCGGTTCGGAACGCTGTACCGCATGACAGCGCTGGCACAAGCGGAAGCGAAATCGGACCCGAACGCGGAACGCGCCACCGACTTCGCCGTCCTCTCCCAACGAATCCGCGCGGCCGGTCTGCTCGATCGGCGGCCCGCGTACTACGCCCTCCGCCTCACCCTCGTGCTCGCCCTGTACGCCGGCGGCTGGGCCGGGCTCATCCTCACCCACAGCCTCTGGTTCGGCGTGGTCCTGGCCGTCGCCTTCGCCCAGGTCGCGCTGGTCGCCCACGACCTCGCGCACAAGCAGGTGTTCCGCGGCCGCCGCTGGTCCGAGGGGCTGGGCCTGCTGGCCGGCAACGTCATGATCGGCATGAGCTACGGCGCGTGGATGGACAAGCACACCCGCCACCACGCCAACCCGAACCACGAGGACCGCGACCCGGACGTCGCGCCCGACGTGATCGTGTGGTCGACCCGGCAGGCCGAGCAGGCCCGCGGGCCGGCCAGGTTCATCGGCGGGCACCAGGCGCTGCTGTTCTTCCCGCTGCTGCTCCTGGAGGGCTTCAACCTGCACGTGTCGAGCCTGCGCCGGGTCGGCACGGTCAAGCGGCGGCGGCTGGAGAGCTTCCTGTTGTACGGCCACATCGCCGGCTACCTCGCCGCCGCCTTCCTCATCCTGTCCCCGGGCATGGCGATCGCGTTCATCCTGGTCCACCAGTGCCTGTTCGGGCTGTATCTCGGGCTGACCTTCGCCCCGAACCACAAGGGCATGCCGATGCTCACCGCCGAGGACGAGCTGGACTTCCTGCGCAAGCAGGTGCTGACCTCGCGCAACGTGCGCGGCGGGCGCTGGGTCGACGTGCTGCTCGGCGGGCTGAACTACCAGATCGAGCACCACCTGTTCCCGAGCATGCCGACCCCGAACCTGCGCAAGGCCCAGCCGATCGTCGAGCGGTACTGCGCGGAGATCGGCGTCCCGTACCACTCGGCCACGTTCGTGGGCTCCTACGCGCAGGCCCTTCGCCACCTGCACGAGGCCGGCGCGCCGCTGCGGCGGTAGCTTCGAGGTCGTGGA
Organism: Dactylosporangium sp. CS-033363; assembly: GCF_050942475.1. Classification (NCBI taxonomy): domain Bacteria; kingdom Bacillati; phylum Actinomycetota; class Actinomycetes; order Micromonosporales; family Micromonosporaceae; genus Dactylosporangium; species Dactylosporangium sp. CS-033363. The sequence continues at coordinate 486,492 of NZ_CP192032.1, forward strand.
CCATCTCGCACTTGCCGACTACCGGGCCCGGGTTGCCGCCATGTACCTCTCCGACGAGGACCTGGCGGGATTCCGGGCCCGCCGCGACGACCTCTTCGCCACCCACTCCCAGTCGGCCGCGCCCGGCCCGCTGCGGTACTTCGCGCCCTCCGACGAGTTCGTCGCCACGGTCGAGCTGACCCCGGCCGAGGGCAGCCTGGAGATCGCCACCGGCGGGCCGGACGGGGTGCTGCGCTACGAGCGCGCGGGCCTGCTCGCCACGCCGTGGGGGCCGCTCACGCTGTTCTGGCTGGACGCGTACGGCGGCGGGCTCTTCCTGCCCTTCCGCGACGGGACCAGTGGCAAGGAGACCTATGGCGCCGGGCGCTACCTGACCGACACGGTCAAGGGCACCCACGGGCGCGGCGTCGCCCCGCTGCCCGACGGCCGGGTGCGGCTGGACTTCAACTACGCCTACAACCCGTCCTGCGCGTACGACGACCAGTGGGCCTGCCCGCTCGCGCCCTACGAGAACCGGCTCACCGAGCCGATCCGCGCGGGCGAGCTGAGCTACGAACCACCGGCGAGCCAGTCACCGACGACGGGCGCGTGACGCGCGCAACCGGCGCAGGCGCTGGACCACGAGCGGGTCGTGGGCCAGCGCCAGCGGGTCGTCGAGCAGCGCGTTGAGCAGCTGGTAGTACCGCGTGGTGCTCACCCCGAAGGTGTCGCGGACGGCCTGCTCCTTCGCGCCCGCCTGCCGCCACCACTGCTTCTCGAAGGCCAGGATCTTCTTGCCCCGCTCGTCGAGCTCCGCCGGCTCCTCGATGACCGAGACGTCAGGCGCATCGTCGCTGTCGATGAAGTCGTCGACGTCCTCAGTGGACGGTTGGGCGGGAACGCGGGCGGCCGCCAGGTCGTCGCGCTTCATGCGCACCACCCTAGTGGGTGAGGGGCGAGATCACCCAGCACGCAACGCGACAAAGCGGACACTCAGGGTCAGCGTTGCTTCGCCCAGCTCAGGTCCGGGGCCGAGAACTCCAGGTCGCGCAGGGCCTGGTCGGCCTCGTCGCGGGTGAAGTTGGCACTCGGCTCCTGCTCGTCCGGCACCCACACCGTCACGCCGCCCGGCCGTTGCGCCCGCGCGTAGGTGTGCGCCGGCGCCGCGCCCGTGGTGGCGACCACCATGCACTGCCGCGTGCGGTCCACGGACATCGAGCTCAGCGAGGTCAGCCAGCCGTTCGCGCGCGGGTGCACGCGCCACGTCAGCAAACCTTCGAATCGCTTCGGTACCACGGGCAGGTGCATCGTCACCGGCTGGACCTCCTGCGCCACGCCCACCGAGCGCGCGACCCGCAGCGCGAGGTCCTTCGCCTGGGGGAGCCCGGCGACCAGCACCGACACCGGAATGCCCGCGGGCTTCCAGGACACCAGCGTCAGGTCCCCGGTCCGCAGCGTGCCCGGCCACTCGCCGATCATGACCGGCTCGCCCTCGCCGTTGTCGTCGAACGTCTCGCCGATCGCCATCGAGACGCCGGGCGGGAGCGAGTGGTCCTCCGGCTCGAAGACGCTTCCGGGCAGCCACGCGCGGCGGACGCCGGCGAAGCCCCACGACACCTCCCGGTACCGCTCGGTCAGCCCGTCCGGAAGCCACCCGGGCGCGAACCGCAGCGGAATCCCGCCGGCCGGCACGCCTGACCCGGACGGCGCGGGCAATCCGGACGGCGCGGCCGAGCCCGAGGGCGCGCCCGAGCCCGAGGGCGCGACCGCCACGCCGCCGCCGGCATCGCCCCGGCCCAGCAGCGGAAGGCCCACCGCGGTCGCGGCCGCCACCCCGCCCATCGCGCCCGCGCCCACGAGCAACGCGCGGCGCTGCCGGTGCACCCGCGCCCGGCCGGCGATCCGGGCCCGGACCCGTTCGGGCGGGGGCGCGGTCGCGGCGAGCGCCTCGTACGCGGCGCGAATCCGATCTTCATCCATCACGGCGTCCTCCAAGCACGGACTCGGGCCGGGCGCTGCGCAGGGTCGCGAGGGCGCGCGCCGCGTGGCTGCGCACCGTCGCGGGCCGGCAGCCCAGCAGGTCGGCGATCTCGGGGTCGGTGAGCCCCTCGTAGTACCGCAGCGCGACCACGATCCGCTGGCGCACCGGCAACGCGGCGATCCGGCGGAGCATGGCGTCCCGCTCGTCGACCGCCGTCGCCGGGTCGGCCTGCGGCGTGCCGGCCGCGTCGAGCGCGGCCAGTGACATGGGCACGACCCGGGCCGCCCGCCGCCGGCGCCACGAGGCCAGCTCGTTGACGATCATGCGCTTGACGTAGGCCTCGGGCACGTCGGCGGCGCGGATGCGGGCCCAGCGCGGCTGCGCCCGGGCCAGCGCCTCCTGCACGATGTCCTCGGCGAGATGCGGGTCGCAGGCGAGCACGGTGGCGTACCGCAGCAGGGCCGCCAGCCGGGCGCTGAGAAACTCCTCGAACTCCATCGCCCCTAGAGACGCGCGCACGCCGGGAAATGTGCAGTCAGGCGGTGACGATTTTGACGCCGGCCTCGCGGAAGGCGTCCAGCGTCTCCGCGGTGGCGTTGGAGTCGGTGACCAGCGTGTCGATGCGGTCGATCGGGCAGATCCGCGCGAACGCGTGCCCGCCGAGCTTCGAGCTGTCCGCGATGATCACGACCCGGCGGGCCCGGGCGACCATCAGGCTGTTCATCGCCGCCTCGCCCTCGTGGTGGGCCGCGGCGCCGAGGGTCACGTCCAGCGCGTCCACGCCGAGCAGGGCGATGTCCAGGGTCACGTCGCGCAGGATGTTGCCGCCGAGCGGGCCGACCAGCTCGAAGGACTGCGGGCGCACCACGCCGCCGGTGACCACGATCTTCATCCGGGAGCGCACCAGCAGCTCGTTGGCGATGTTCAGCGCGTTGGTGACCACCGTGAGCTGGGCGTCGTCCACGCCGCCGGTGAGCTCCGGGCGGACCGCGAGCGCGCGGGCGACCTCGGTCGTGGTGGTGCCGCCGTTGAGCGCGACCACCATGCCGGGCGAGACCAGGGCGGCCGCGGCGGCGCCGATGCGCTGCTTCTCCGGGGCGTGCTTGGCCGTCTTGTACCGCAGCGGGAGGTCGTAGGACACCCCGTTGGCGACCGCGCCGCCGCGGGTGCGGGTGATCATCTGCTGCTGCGCGAGCTGGTCGAAGTCGCGGCGGATGGTGGCCTGCGACACGTCGAGGCGCTCGGCGGCGTCCTCGACGCTGATCCGGCCGCTGTCCGTGAGGATCTCGAGGAGTGCGTTCCAGCGCGCGTAACGGTCCACGCGACCCTCCCCTGCGCGTACGGTGCGAGATGTGTGCACAATGATGCGCGAAACGACGGGTAAACGCAAAGGCAACTGCTCGAACGAACGGATGGGCGGCGGTTGCCAGCCCGCCGGACGGTAGGCGATGATGCCCGAACCGGAAACTTTGTTGCCAGTAAAAGATGGGGCGAGGACAGAGCCGCACATGACGCAAACCGTGATCGCCCTCGACGTCGGGGGCACCGGGATCAAGTGCGCCCTGGTCGGCGCCGACGGCGACGCGCTGCACACGGTCCTGCACGCCGAGCGCCACCCCACCGGGGCCGAGCGCGGCGGCGCGGCCGTCATCGCCACCATCCTGGACATCGCCGAGGGACTGGCGGACACCGCCCGCGCGAAGGGTCTGGAGCCGGTCGGCGCCGGGCTGGTCGTGCCCGGGGTCATCGACGAGGTCAACGGCGTCGCGGTGTGGGCGGCGAACGTGGGCTTCCGGGACGTACCGCTGAAGGCCCTGCTGGAAGAGCGCCTCGGACTGCCCGCTGCCCTGGGCCACGACGTGCGCGCCGGCGGCCTGGCCGAGGCGCGGCTCGGGGCCGGGCGCGGCCAGGACTATGTGCTGGTGATCCCGATCGGCACCGGGATCGCCGCCGCCAACGTGGTGCACGGGCAGGTCTACACGGGCGCGCACGGCGCCGGCGGCGAGATCGGGCACATCGTGGTGCGCCCGGGCGGCCCGGTCTGCGGCTGCGGCCAGCGCGGCTGCCTGGAGGCGATCGCCTCGGCGTCCGCGGTCGGCCGGCGCTACTCCGAGCAGGCGGGCCGCAAGGCCACCGCCGAGGAGGTCGCGCGGCTGGCCGCCGAGGGCGAGGAGACCGCGGTCGCGGTCTGGCGCGAGACGATCGACGCGCTCGCCGACGGCCTGCTGACCGGCATGGCGCTGTTCGACCCGGCGGTGATCGTCCTCGGCGGCGGGCTGGCCGAGGCCGGCGAGGCCCTGCTGGCGCCGCTGCGGGCCGGCATCCACGAGCGGGTGACCTTCCACCGCGAGCCGGAGATCACCCGGGCCGCGCTCGGCGACGAGGCCGGCTGCCTGGGCGCCGCACTGCTCGCGCTCGACAACCTGAAGGAGAACAACGCATGACGCTGGTGTCCGGGGTACGGGTCGTCGCGGGCGATCGGGTCGTCGACAACGGGTTCGTCCGGGTCGAGGGCTCGCGGATCGCCGAGGTGGGGACTTCGCAAGAGGCGACCCACGATGCCGCGCTGGTCGTCCCCGGCTTCGTCGACATCCACGTGCACGGCGGCGGCGGGGCGACGTTCACCACCGGCGACGCCGAGGAGGCGCGCACGGCGGCCGCGTACCACCTGGGCCACGGCACCACCACGATGCTCGCCAGCCTGGTCACCTCGCCGCCGGAGCTCATGATGAGCGCGACCAAGGCGTTCGCCCCGCTGGCGGCCGAGGGCGTGCTGGCCGGGATCCACTTCGAGGGCCCGTACCTCTCCCACGCCCGCTGCGGCGCCCAGAACCCGGCCCACCTGCGCCACCCGTCGCTCGACGAGCTCAACGCGCTCATCGACGCGGGCGAGGGCGCGGTCCGCCTGGTGACGGTCGCCCCCGAGCTGCCCGGCGCCCTGGACGCGATCCGGCTGCTGGTCGAGCGCGGGGTCGTGGCGGCGATCGGGCACACCGACGCCACCTACGAGGAGACCCTCGCCGGCGTCGAGGCCGGCGCGACGGTCGGCACCCACGTCTTCAACGGCATGCGCCCGCCGCACCACCGCCAGCCCGGCCCGGTCTTCGCACTGCTCGGCGCGGCCGGCGTGACCTGCGAGTTCGTCGCCGACGGCATCCACCTGCACGACGGCACCCTCGCGTTCGCCGCCTCGGTCACCGGCCCGGCCCGCGCCGCCCTGATCACCGACGCCATGGCCGCCGCCGGGATGCCGGACGGCACGTACGACCTCGGCGGGCAGAGCGTCGAGGTGGCCGACGGCGTGGCCCGGCTGACCCGCGACGGGGCGATCGCCGGCAGCACGCTCACCATGGACCGGGCCTTCCGCCGGGCCGTGGGCGCGGGCCTCTCGCTGGTCGCCGCCTCGCGGATGGCCTCCGGCACCCCCGCCCGGGCGATCGGGCTTTCCACCACCGGCGAACTGCGCGAGGGCGCTCAGGCGGACCTGGTCCTGCTGGACGAGGACCTGAACGTTCAGCGCGTGATGCGCGCCGGCTCCTGGGTGTCGTAGAAGGCGCCGTCCCAGTTCTTGAACGGCAGCGGGATCGCGTCCCACGGCACCCGGCGCAGGATCCGGTCGAGGAACACGCCGAGCATGAGCGCGGCGAGCCCGTCGGTGATCCAGTGGAAGCTCAGGTACGTCGTGGTGAACAGCAGCACCAGCGGGATCGTGTAGCGGATCGCCGTCACGAGCCCGGGGCGCAGCACGCCGGTGAGCAGGGTGGCCAGCACGCCGTACCAGACGATGGCGTTGACGACGTGCCCGGACGGGTACGACATCCCGGAGTCGATCCGGAACAGCCACTCCGGGTGCGTGATCGTGTGCTCGCTGGCCGCGGCCCGGTCGGTCCAGATCTTCAGCGGGCCGATCGTCACGTAGGTGATCGCGAACGCGCCGATGACCAGGAGGAACGGCCGTACCGTACGCCGGGCCCGGGTCAGGAAGAACGCCACGATCACGGCGAGCGGGGTCAGGATCTGCCCGCCCTGGCCGAGCTTGTTGAACACGCGCAGCGTCGTGTCGGCCCAGCCCGGCCGGTGCGCGTCGACGAAGTCCCGCACGGCCAGGTCCAGGCTCAGCACCGGCGTCTTGGCGGCGAGCAGGACCGTGATGAGCACGAAGCCCGCGACCAGCAGCGCATCGAGCCACCAGCCGGCGGGGCGGACGGGACGGAGTTCGAGGCGCACGAGCAAAAACCGTACCCGAACATGCGAAAGGGCCCGGTCGCCCGGGCCCTTCCCACACAGGATCTCTACATCAGGTTGCGCAGCTGGGCGGCGATCCGGTCGATCCGCACGCCCGAGTTGGGGCAGCCGCCGAAGTGGTGCAGCGCGATCACCTTGTTCGTGCGGCGGGAGATGACCGGGGAGCCGGACGAGCCGCCGTCGGTGTCGCAGTAGTACGACATGTCGGTGCCGGACGCGTAGCCGTCGTAGGACGGCTGGCTCACCGCGCAGTTGCCGCTGCGCTCGGTGCTGTCCTCGGTGGTGATGACGGTCGGGGCGCCCCGCGGGTGCTGCGGGATGTACAGCTCCTCGCCGCGCACCGGCGCCCGGTCGTCGATCTCCAGGTGGCCGAACTGCTGGATCTGCGCGAAGTTCTTCACGCTGAACAGGGTGTAGTCCAGGATGTCGTCGGTCGCGAGGACCTGGTCGCCCATGACCTTGGTCGGGCGCAGGGTCGAGCCGCCGTCGCAGCTGGCGCACTCGTAGTTGAACCACACCTCGGTGCTGCGCGCCTCGCGGGTGGTGGTGAAGCAGTGGTGGTTGGTCAGCATCCGGTTCTGGGTGCCGACCCGCCAGGCCGTGCACAGCTCGACGCCGTTGATGAGCAGCCGCGCGACCGGCTTGGCGTTGGCGTAGGCCACCGGGTCCGACGACTTGTAGCAGGCCGCGTTCTCGGTCTCGTTGCTGCGCCCGCAGATGCTCTCCTCGTGCGGCGCGGCGGCCAGGGCGGCCTTCCGGTCGGTGTCGGCCTTGGCCCGCTCGGTCGCGGTCTGCCCGCGGGCGATCTTGTCGACCGTGACGCCCAGGCTCGCCAGCCGCGACCGCAGGCCGAACACGTCCTTGCCGGCCTTCTCGACCCGGACCACCGCGCGGTCCCCGGTCACCGACATGGTCCAGTTGTCGGACTGTTCCAGTTCCCCGCCGGTGTACTCGTAGTGCTCCGCCCCGCTCGCATCGGTCACGATGACCTTGTCGTCGCCGTCCAGCGCGAGCCGCGAGAAGTGCACCTTGACGTAGTCGGCGCCGGGGTAGGAGAACGTGCGGCTGGCCGCCCGCTCGATGCTGCCGCCGGTGACCGACTCCAGGACGCCGGCCTGCTGCGCGCCGGGCTCCTCGAGGCCCGACACGTCGTGGAACAGCCGGAGCTTCGGGGCCGCGGCCGCGGCGGCCGGCGCTCTCGGGGGCTGCGCCGGGTCCGAGGACGCCACGGCGACCCCCGCCCCGGTCATTCCCAGCAGGGCACAGACCCCGGCCACCAGCAACGACCTACGCCGCATGAGCGCGTCCTTCCATGGGTTCGCAAGAAGGGAACGCCCGCTTCGGATAGTTAGGGGTGATTCGGGCGATCCGCCCATTCAACGACGCATCCCCGGCGGAGGGATCGGATTCTCACCGGTATCCGTCGACCGTCCCGCCGGTATGAGCCAGAAGGCCACCGAGGCCCAGCCGGGTGGTCACCACCGTGAGCAGGTCGCCCGCCTTCAGCACGTACGCGGCCGGCGGGGCCCACACCGTCTGGCGCTCCTCGTCGGTGGCGATCGCCAGCACCCGGACCTCGCCGATGTCCTGGGCCGCGTCGACCGGCCGGCCGTCCAGCCGCGAGCCGGCCACGATCGGCACCTCGGCCAGCAGCAGCACCCGCCGGCCGACCGGGATGGTGCCGATGACCTCCCGCTCCAGCAGGGCGGCGGCGAAGGCGGGGGCGGCGAGGTACGAGACGCTCCGCGAGGCGGTGACGCCGAACGCGCGCTGCACCCGGTCGGCGAACCGGCCGTCGAAGAGCCGCAGGATGACCCGCAGGTCCGGCTTGAGCGTGCGGCCCTCCAGGGCGGCCTCGAGGTTGGCCTGGTCGTCGGTGGAGACCACGACCAGGGCCCGGCAGGTGTCCACGGACGCGGCCCGCAGCGTCTCCACGTTGCTGGCGTCGCCGACGATGAACGGCACCCCGCGGGTCCGGGCCGCCACGGCGCCGCGCGCGTTCTCGTTGCGGTCGATCACCACCACCGGGATGCCGAGATCGACGAACGAGTGCATGACCCGCGTGCCCACGTTGCCCAGCCCGACCACGACCACGTGGCCGGAGACCGGCTCGCGCAGCCGGCCGAGCGCGATCGCCAGCCGGGCGTTGACGACCGCCTCGACCACCGCCGCCGTGATCACCGGGATCAGGGCCACGTTGACCAGGCCGAGCAGGGTGGTGACGAGCTTCTCCTGCCAGTGCGACTCGAGTTCGGGGCTGGCCCCGGTGAGCTCGGCGAGCAGCGTGACGTACGCGGCGTTCCACCAGCTGATGTGCTTGTAGTGGGCGATGACCCAGGTGCCGGCGACGAGCATGGCCAGCAGCACGAGCGCGGTCGCCCACAGCTTGCGGCTGACCAGGCCGCGCAGCGAGCGCAGCGGGCTGTGCAGCTGGCGGCGCCACCAGCGGCGGAGCCGTCCGTCGCGGGCCGCGCGGGTCCGGTCGGGGCGGTCGCCGCGCTCGATGACCGTGGCCGCGCGCTCGCCGGTGGCCACAGCCAGTACGAGATCGGCGTCTGCTTTGGGAAGCAGTTGGGCGTCGTCCTTGGCCAGCCCGCAGACCACGTCCTCGGGCCGGACCTCGGTGCGCCGGGCCACGAAGAGCGTGCGCTGGGCCACCCGGACGTGCACCGGCGCGACCTCGCCGAGCGCCTCGGACACGAACGCGGGCGCGGCCATCTGGGCGTCGGAGAGCACCCTGACGTCGGCGAAGTTGCGCCGGACGCTGTGCCCGAGCCGCAGGTTGAACATCCGGATCACCAGCCGGATGCGCGGGTTGAGCTCCTGGGCCTGCAGGGCCGCGTCGAGGTTGCCGATGTCGTCCTGCTTGACCAGGGCGAGCGCGTCGGCCCCGGCCAGCCCGGCCCGCTCGAACGACTCCGTGTCGAAGCGCTCGGCCTCGACGACCCGGCCGCCGTGCTCGGCCAGCAGCTTGGCGATGTCGGGCCCGTGCCGGCGCTTCACGCTGGGCAGGATGGCGGTGACGTGCACGTCGTACTGCTGGAGCAGCTCGCCGACCAGCCGGTGCGCGAGGGAGTCGTCGCCGCACACCACGACCCGCTTGGCCGGCGCGTGCACGACGTGCCGCTCGGCTCCCGCGGCCGGCTCGATCGTCCACGGACGGGTGATCGCCTGAACGCGTGGAAGGTTCCCCCGAAGCCGCCGCATCAGCCACGACTCGGACGTCACCGGGCGATCCTAGCGAAGATCACCAGTTTCCGAAGGCCCGCGACCTCGTTGGGCCCCTCGAATCGCATTGTCGACCAGATGGGTTTTCGAGGATGAACACGTGGCTTCGCCGGACGGTTGGGACCGTCGGTATCGCGGGCGGCTTTCTGCTGCTCGGTGCCGGCGCCGCGCACGCCGATGACACCGCGCTGGCACCCGGTCAGCTGGACGACCTGTTCTCGCCCGCGGGCGGCCCGAACAACCAGGCCCTGCAGCTGACCGCACACACGGATCGGATCGACACCAGCACCGAGTCGTCGAGCCCGACCTCGCTGGGCCAGAACCGCGTCAACCGCCAGGCCGTCCCGAGCGCCCTGCAGGGGCTGCCGCTGACGAGCCTCGTGCCGACGGACGCGCTGGGCCTGCCCCGCACGACGTCGAGCCGGCTGCCGAACCTCCCGGCCCTGCCGACCGACGCCGTCGCCGCCAACGCCCTGCCGGGCGCGGGCCACGTGCCTTCGCTGGCCAACACCTCGTCCTCGGCGGCGCAGACCGAGGACGCCTTGTCGGGTCTTCCGCTCGTCGGCGGCTTGACCGATTTGTCCCAGCTTGGGCTGCCGGTGAGCGGCCTGCCCGGCACCGGCACGCTGCAGGGCACCTCGATCGCCGACACCTCGTCGGCGTTCCCGGCCACCCCGAAGCCGTCGCCGCGCAAGGCCAAGCAGCCCAGGACCGAGGCGGGTGGCCTGCCGCTGGTCGGCGGCCTGCCGCTCGCCGGTGGCGGCGGCCTGCCCGTGGTCGGCGGCCTGCCCCTGCTCAACGGCGGCGGCCTGCCGGTGCGCGGCACGCTCAACCCGGTCGACAACGTCGGCATCCCGGTCGGCGGCGGCCTGTCGGGCGGCCAGTCCAACGGCTCCCGCGGCATGTCGGGCGGCCAGTCCAACGGCGGCCGCGGCGCGACCGAGGCGGGCGGCCTGCCGCTGGTCGGCTCCAGTGAGGCAGGTGGCCTGCCGCTCGTCGGCGACCTCCCGCTGGGCGGCAGCGACGTGCTCAAGAACGACGCGGTGACGGGCGTACCGGTCATCGGCGGCATCGGCCCGACCCCGGGCGTGAGCACCAGCGCGGTCGCCAACCGGCTCGTGCCGACGACGGGCGCCCTGCCGCAGGCCGCGAGCAACCTCCCGCTCGTGACCGAGTCGGCGGCCTACACCCCGCGGCACGCGGAGTCGGACGCCTACGCGCCGCGGCACGCCCAGACCGAGGCCCTGCCCCTGGTCACGGGCCTGCCGGCGGTCGGCGGCATCGCCCAGGGCGTCCTGCCGATGTTCAGCGGCATCGTCGGCTGACCACGGCGGTTGTGCGCGGCTGACCACAGCCGCTTCTCGCGGGGGCCGGGCGCTGAGCGTCCGGCCTCCCGCGTTTCAGCGCACTTTCTGCTGCTCCGCGTAGTTCGCCAGCCACTCCACCTGGGTCGGGTCGAGCGAGGGCCGGACCCGGGAGCGCGCCAGCTCCACGTGCTCCGCCGTCACCTGCGTGGCGTCCAGTGACTCGCGCATCGCGGCGAGGGCCGACTCGCGTACCAGGGCCGCGCAGTCCGCCGCCGAGAAGCGGTCCAGCGAGGCGGCCAGCGCGGGCAGGTCGACGTCCGGGGCGAGCGGGACCGACTTGGCCGCCGCGCGGAGGATCTCGGCGCGGGCGTCGGCGTCCGGCGGCGGTACGAACACCAGGCGCTCCAGCCGCCCCGGCCGCAACAGCGCCGGGTCCACCAGGTCCGGCCGGTTCGTGGCGCCGATGACCACGACGTTGCGCAGCGACTCCACGCCGTCGAGCTCGGTCAGCAACGCGGCCACCACGCGGTCCGTCGTCCCGCCGTCGGTGGCCTGGCCGCGGGTCGGGGCCAGCGCGTCCACCTCGTCCAGGAAGACCAGCGTCGGCGCGGCCTCGCGGGCCCGGCGGAACAGCTCGCGCACCGCCCGCTCGGACTCGCCGACCCACTTGGAGAGCAGCTCGGCGCCCTTGACCGAGAGCACGTTGGCCTTGCCGGTGCCGGCGATCGCCTTCACCAGGAAGGTCTTGCCGCAGCCGGGCGGGCCGTAGAGCAGCACCCCGCGCGGCGGGTCCACGCCCAGGCGGGAGAAGGCGTCGGGGTACGACAGCGGCCACAGCACCGACTCGGTGAGCGTCTGCTTGACCTCGACCATGTCGCCGACGTCGTCGAGGGTCACCTTGGCCAGCTCGAGCGAGCTCTCGGCCATCGACGTCGGGCGGACGACCTCCAGCGCGGCCTCGAAGTCGGCCATCACGACCTGCGGGGTCTCGGCCTCGCGGCGGTGCCGGAGCGCGGCCCGCACGCCCGCCTCCCGGGCGAGCGCGCCCAGGTCGGCGGCGACGAAGCCGGGGGTCCGCGCGGCCACGTCGTCCAGCTTCACGTCGTCGGCCAGCGGCATGCCCCGGGTCAGCACCGCGAGCTGCTCCTTGCGCAGGGCGGCGTCGGGCAGCGGCAGCGAGATCTCGTGGGCCAGCAGGTCGGGGGAGTGCAGCGCCGGGTCGACCGACTCGGGGCGGCTGGTGGTGCACACGACCGCCTCGCCCTCGCGGATCAGCTCGCCGAGCAGCTGGCGGAAGACCGTGGACAGCGGGCCGGGCTGGTCGCGGGGGACGAGCGCGTCGACGTCGGAGATGAGCAGGATCGCCGGGCCCGGCGCGCGCATCTCGTCGGCCGCCTTGCGCAGGCGCGCGGCCGCGTCGTTGTTGGTCAGCGCCGCGATCTCGGGCGCCCACAGGGCCACCACCTGGGCCTCGACCTCGCCCGCGACCGCGTGCACGAGCGCCGACTTGCCGGAGCCGGCCGGGCCGGTGACCAGTACACCCAGGGAGACGGTCGTCCCCAGCTTGGCCAGCACCTCGCCGTGGTGGAAGCCGAGGTCCAGCAGCTCGATCAGCTGTTCGGCCTGGGCGCGCAGGCCGGGCAGGTCGTCCAGGGTGGGCGGCGGGACGGCCGGGGCCACGGTCGGCGGGGCATATGAGGTGCCACCGGCCGCGGTGGTCGCTCTCGACGCGGCCGGGGTCGCGGTCGGTACGGAGCCCGGGCCGGCCATCACACCGCCCGGCGCGTGGGTGGCCTGGCCGTGCAGCCAGCCGACCGCGGTGTCCATGGTGACCAGCGCGGCCGCCTCGGGGTCGGCGGTCTCCACGGTGAGCAGGGCGCTCGTCCACGCGTACCCGACCGTGTTGGACAGGCTCCGCCGGGCCGCCTCGACCAGGCCGCGGTCGACCATGTGCACCGCCGGCGCCGAAACGGACAGCGTGCCCAGCGACACGTCCTGGGGCAGCAACGACACGTTGTCCCCGACCGTGACCACCTTGCCCAGCAGCGCCAGGCGCAGCATCTCGGGCGAGACGACGGCCATGATCTCGGCCGGGCCGGAGAGCGTGACGTTGCCGGCCGCGCGCAGCGGGGCGGCCTGCACCGTGACCTGGCCGCCGTTGCGCAGGCCGAGGTTGCCCAGCAGCAGGTCGTCGGCGTACAGCAGGGCGCGGCTCGCCCCCGGCTCGGCCACCGCGACGATGCCGGCCGAGGTGCGCCGCCCGGTGAGCGTGATCGGATCGCCCGGGCGAAGGCCCAGGGCGGTGAGGACCTCCGGGTGCAGGCGCACGACGCCGCGGCGGGCATCGAGCGCGGCCGGGCGGAGGCTGGCAGTGAGCGTCAAGGTCGCCGACACGCGTTCGAGCGTAACTGTTGCTGTGAAGGGGCTGAGTCTTTCGTCAAGCCGCAACATCAAGTGCGTACGTTTGGTCAATGCGGATTCGCCTTCCGAGCCTCACCCGGCGCCAGGTCATCGCCGGTGCCGTCGGGATCGTGCTCGTCGCGGGGCTGGTGGCGTGGGCCGCGGCGCCCGCGCCGAAGCACTACCGGGCCACCGACCAGATGCTCACCGTCCGCACCGGCCCGGCCGACGCCGACGAGGTCACCCTCGACACGACGCTCTACCTGCCCAAATCGGCGAGCGCGAGCGACCCGGTGCCGGCGATCCTGCTCGCGCACGGCTTCGGCGGGACCAAGCAGAGCGTCAAGAGCGATGCCGAGTTGTACGCCGAGCAGGGCTACGCGGTGATGACCTGGACGGCCCAGGGGTTCGGCCGCTCGACGGGCGAGATCCACCTGGACAGCCCGGACTGGGAGGTCAAGGACGCCCAGCGGCTCCTCGACTGGCTCGCCGCGCGCCCGGAGATCGCGAAGTCGGGCAACGACCCCAAGGTGGCCGCGGTCGGCGGCTCCTACGGCGGCGCGCTCTCGCTGCTGCTGGCCGCCCAGGACAGCCGGGTCGACGCGATCGTGCCCATGATCACCTGGAACGACCTGGTCAACGTCTTCCTGCCCGGCGGGGTGTTCAAGAAGCAGTGGGCCGGGCAGTTCTTCGGCTCCACCGAGGACCCGCGCAATCCGCAGTGCGGGCGGTTCGCGGCGGACATCTGCCGCGCGTACCTCGACATCGCCACGACCGGCAAGGCCACCCCGGCCCAGGAGGCGCTGCTGCGGCGGTCCTCGCCGTCGGCGGTCCTGGACAAGATCAAGGCGCCCACGCTGCTGATCCAGGGCCAGGTCGACACCCTGTTCCCGCTCAGCGAGGGCGACGCCAACGCCCGGGGCATCGCGGCCACCGGCACCCCGGTGCGGGTCGCCTGGTTCACCGGCGGCCACGACGGCGGCACCGGCCCGCAGTCCGAGGTCGACCGGCTGCGCCTGCTGACCGGCCAGTGGCTGGACCACTACGTCAAGGGCAACGGGGCGGCGCCGGCCGACAGCTTCACCTACTCGCGCGTCTCCGGCCTCAACGCCCAGGGCCGCGGGCTGGTCACCACCGCCTCGAAGATCGACGAGTACCCCGGCCTGAACAACGCCGGCGCGACCGTCGACCTGCGCGGGCCCGCCCAGCCGATCGCCAACCCGCCGGACGGCAACCCGGCCGCGCTCTCGTCGCTGCCGATCGCCGGGCTGTCCAGCCTGCTCGGCTCCAGCGGCCTGGGCGACGGCATCTCCCAGGAGATCCCGGGCCAGCACGCGGACTTCGTCTCCGAGCCGCTGCCGGCCGCGCTGGACACCGCCGGCTCGCCCCGGGTCCAGATCCGCGCGGCCTCCCCGACCGGCGAGGCGACGCTGTTCGTCAAGCTCTACGACATCCCGGCCAAGGGCGCGCCGTCGATCCCGGAGGGGCTGATCGCCCCGATCAAGCTGACCGGCCTGGCCAAGGACATCGCGGATGCGGTACCGATGACCGTCATCCTGCCCGCCGTCGTGCACCGCTTCGAGGCCGGCAGCCGGGTCGGGATCACCGTGGCGACCGCCGACACCGCCTACTGGTCGCCGCCGGATCCGGCCGTCTACACGGTCGCCGTCGACGGGGCGGTCACGCTGCCCGCCATCGCCGGCACGCCGATCGCCAACCCCGAGGTCATCTGGCGGTACGTCCTGATCGCCCTCCTCGCGCTGATCGTCATCGCGCTGGCGGTGGCCCTGCTCGTGGCCCGCGGCCGCGCGCGACGCATCGACCGCAGCGTGGCGACGGAGCACGTGGACACGCCGCTGGTGGTGCGCGGGCTGCGCAAGGAGTACAAGGACTTCGTGGCGGTGTCCAAAGTGGACTTCACCGTCCAGCGTGGACAGGTGGTCGGCCTGCTCGGGCCGAACGGCGCGGGCAAGACCACCTCGCTGCGGGTCCTCATGGGGCTGACCCGGCCCACGGCCGGCGAGATCCTGGTCTTCGGCCACCGGCTGCTGCCCGGCTCGCCCGTGCTGTCCCGGGTCGGCTCGCTCGTCGAGGGGCCAGGCTTCCTGCCCCACCTGACCGGGGCGCAGAACCTGGAGTTGTACTGGCAGGCGACCGGACGGCCGGCGGCGGACGCGCACCTCGAGGAGGCGTACGAGATCGCGGGTCTCGGCGGCGCGGTGCACCGGCGGGTGAAGACCTACAGCCACGGCATGCGCCAGCGCCTCGCGATCGCCCAGGCCATGCTCGGCCTGCCGGACCTGCTGGTGCTCGACGAGCCGACCGACGGACTCGACCCGCCGCAGATCGCCGAGATGCGCAAGGTGCTGCGCCGCTACGCCACCGGCGGCCGGGCCGTGCTGGTCTCCAGCCACCTGCTCGCCGAGGTGGAGCAGACCTGCACCGACGTCGTGGTCATGCACCGCGGCGAGGTGGTCGCGGCCGGTCCGGTCGACGACATCGTCGGCGACTCGCCCACGGTGCAGCTGGACGTGTCCGATGTGGACGAAGCGGAGAAGGTGCTGGGCGAGCTCGCGGGCGTCCGCTCGGTGGCCTGGTCCGGCGGGCGCGGGCTGGTCGTCGACATCGACGGCACGCCGCGGGCCGAGGTGGTGGCGGCGCTGGTGCGGGCCGGGGTCGGCATCGACCGGGTCACGCCGCGGCGGCGGCTGGAGGACGCGTTCCTGTCCCTGGTGGGCGGGGACACCAAGGCGAGCGGGGAGCGGTCATGACGGCGACGAAGTCCGAGATCGTCGGCGGCGCGGCGGGGTACCGCCCCGGCGCCACCCTCTCGCTGTGGACGGAGATCAAGCGGCAGGGGTCCCGGCGGCGCACCCAGATGGCGCTGGCCTTCATGGTGCTGCTGCCGCTGATCATCCTGACCGCGTTCCAGCTCGACAGCAGCGGCGGCGACGACAACGGCGGCGGGGGCGGCGAGTTCTCCCGCCTGTCCGACCTGGCGACCAGCGGCGGGCCCAACTTCACCCTCTTCACCCTGCTGGTCTCGTCCGGTTTCCTGCTCGTCGTGGTGGTCGCGCTGTTCCACGGCGACACGGTGGCGTCCGAGGCGAGTTGGGGGAGTCTGCGGTACCTCCTGGCGATGCCCGTGCCCCGCTCCCGCCTGCTGGCCGTCAAGCTGGCCGTCTCGCTGCTCTACAGCCTGGCCGCCATCCTGACGCTGGTGGTGACGGCGCTGGTGGCCGGCACGCTGCGCTATGGCTGGTCGCCGCTGAGCGCGCCGATCGGGGGCGAGATCGCGGCCGGGACGAGCGTGGTGCGGCTGGCGGAGATCGTGGGGTACCTCTGCATCACCCTGCTCGTCGTCGCCTCGCTGGCGTTCCTGCTGTCGGTGTCGACGGACGCCCCGCTCGGCGCGGTCGGCGGGGCGGTGCTGCTGCAGATCCTGTCGAACATCCTCGACCAGATCACCGCGCTCGGAAACTTGCGGACGGTCCTGCCGACCCACTACGCCGACGCCTGGCTCGGCCTGCTCTCCAGCCCGATGCAGACCGATGACCTGGTCAAGGGCGCGATCGCGTCCCTGACCTACGCCACGGTGTTCTTCTCCTTGGCCTGGTGGCGGTTCCTGCGCAAGGACGTCGTGAGCTGACAGGCATTGGACGGGGCCCTACCGACCGGTAGGGTGCCCGTCCATGCGGATCTCCGCCCTCGGGGGCGCGTGCGTCCTGGCCGCCGGGCTCGCCGCCCTCGCGGCCGGGCTGTACTACGACCAGCACCACCTCTACGAGTGGACGCACTTCGCGCAGAGCTCGAACCTGACGCGGGGCCCGGTCGAGGCGCAGACCGCGAAGATCTTCACCCTGCTCGGGGCGATCGCCAGCGCGTTCGGGGCCGTGATCGCGGCCGGCAGCGTGGCCCTGGCCCGGCTCGGCGGGCGCACCGGCGGCTGGGTGCTGCGGCTCACGTCGGTCCTGCTGCTGGTCCTGATGCTCCTGGTCGCCGTGGTGATCGCGATCGGCTCGGTCACCGGCGAAGATCCCGTGGCCGTCATCGACACCCCGCTGTGGCTGCTGGCCGCCGAGTGGGCCGCGCTCGCCGTGGCAATCCTCGGGGCGGGAGTCGCGACCGTCCAGCTGTGGCGCTTCGTGCCGGCCTACGCGGAGGAGTCCGCGTAGCCCGCTGTTTCGCGTTCGCGCGGGCTATCTCGGAGAGTCCGGGCAGCCCGCTGTTCGCGTTCGCGCGGGCTACTCGGAGGAGTCCGGGTAGCCGTCGATCGAGCACATCGGCGGCCGGTCGGGGTGGGCGACCGCTGTCTCGTGCGGTACCACGGCGGAATCCTGTCGCTCGAACTGCGTCAGCGTCGGCCAGAGGGCGTGGCTGGGGGAGAGGCGGGCGTTGATCGTCTGCAGGATCGTGGCGGCCATCCGGCCCAGGGCGGCCGTGTCCTGGTGGCCGTGCGTGCGCTGACCGAGGTCGACCTGCGCGACCGCGTCGAGGCCGTTTGCCCGCCAGGCGTCGATGAGCAGCCCGGTCTCGACGCCGTAGCCGGCCGCGAACGGCAGGGACTCGAGCAGGGAGCGCCGCGCCGCGTACTCCCCGGCCAGCGGCTGGACCACCCCGGACAGCTCCGGGAAGTGGGCGTTGAGCAGCGGCCGCGCGGCCAGCTCGGTGACCCGGCCGCCGCCCGCCGCCGAGACGTCGAGCAGGGGCCGGTCGTAGAACGCCTTGACCATGAGCGTCGCCGGGTCGGTCAGGAGCGGCCCCAGCAGCCCGGTGACGAAGTGCGGGCGGAAGTCGGTCAAGTCGGCGTCGACGTACACGAGGATGTCGCCCTTGGTGACGGCCAGCGCCTTCCACAGCACCTCGCCCTTGCCCGGGCGGGAGCCGACGGCCGGGAGGATGTCGTCGCGGTGGTGCACGGTGGCGCCCGCGGCCGCGGCGACCTCGGCGGTGCGGTCGACCGAGCCGGAGTCGACCACGATCAGCTCGTCGACGAGCGGGCCCAGGGTGCGCACCCCGGCCACGATCTCGCCGACGGTGGGCTCCTCGTCCAGCGCGGGCAGCACCACGCTGACCCGGGTGTCGCCCTTCGCCGCGAGCACCTCGTCGGCCGGCCAGTCGGTCCAGCGGGAGGTGCGCCGCGCGAACCAGTCCGCCGCGATCGGGTGCATGAGTGAAAACCTAGCCTCGTCCACGTCGTGAGATGACTCATACCCAGTCGTCGGTAAGGCCCCTTAGACTGGCGTTACAACTGAATACCTCATCCAGAGGGGCAGAGGGACACGGCCCGATGAAGCCCCGGCAACCCCTGCGACGTTCTTTGCTCAACGAAGAGGTCCGTCGCGGTAGGTGCCAAATCCGTCTCGCGCGCACGTCCGTGCGCGTGGGAAAGATGAGAGGAAGGCCTCCGCCATGACCTCGACGCTCAGCGTCTTCACCGACTCCCCGGCCCGCAACCTCGTCTGCCGCGGCTGCGGCGCGACGTTCCCGCTCGCCGCCCAGCACGCCTGTTACGAGTGTTTCGGCCCGCTCGAGGTCGGCTACGACGCCGCGGCGCTGGCCACGGTGACCCGGGAGCAGATCGAGGCGGGGCCCAAGAACATCTGGCGGTACGCGCCGCTGCTGCCGGTCGGGATCGACCCGGCCACCCGCGTGACCCTCGACCCGGGCCTCACCCCGCTGGTGAAGGCCGACGGGCTGGCCAAGGAGCTCGGGTTCACGGCGCCGCTGTACGTCAAGGACGACTCGGCCAACCCGACCCACTCCTTCAAGGACCGGGTCGTCTCCGTGGCGCTGACCGCGGCCAAGGCGCTGGGCTTCACGCGGTACTCCTGCGCCTCCACCGGCAACCTCGCCAACTCCGTGGCCGCCCACGCCGCCCGGGCCGGCGTCCCGTCGACCGTGTTCATCCCGGCCGACCTGGAGCCCGGCAAGATCGTCATGACCGCGGTGTACGGCGGGCAGGTCGTCGCCATCGAGGGCTCCTACGACGAGGTCAACCGGCTCTGCTCCGAGCTCACCGAGACCGACGAGTTCGAGGACACCGCGTTCGTCAACGTCAACGTCCGGCCGTTCTACGCCGAGGGCTCCAAGACCCTCGGGTACGAGGTCGCCGAGCAGCTCGGCTGGCGCATCCCGGCCCAGGTGGTCATCCCGATGGCCAGCGGCGAGCTGCTCACGAAGATCGACAAGGCGTTCACCGAGCTGGTCGAGATCGGGCTCGTGCCCGCGACCGAGTGGAAGGTGTTCGGCGCCCAGTCGGCCGGGTGCAACCCGATCGCGAAGGCGCTGCATGACGGTACCGACGAAATCACCCCGGTGAAGCCGACCGGCATCGCGAAGTCGCTCAACATCGGCGACCCGGCGGCCGGGGTCTACGCGCTGGAGTCGGTCCGGCGGACCGGCGGGTGGATGGAGTACGTCGGCGACGACGAGATCCGCGAGGGCATCCAGCTGCTCGCCCGCACGGCCGGCGTGTACGCCGAGACCGCCGGCGGGGTGACCACGGCGGTGCTCAAGAAGCTGGTCGAGTCGGGCAAGCTCGACCCGAACGCGGAGACGGTCATCTTCAACACCGGCGACGGGCTCAAGACCCTCGACGCGGTGGCCGACCGGGTGGGTCCGACCCACACTGTCAAGCCCTCGCTGAAGTCGGCCCGCGCGGCCGGCCTGCTCGGATGATTTTTTAGGCGGCACGATCACGCAGCGTTGATCGGCTGAGAGCGCTTCCATGCTCGGACGAGGACCCCCTCGTCCGAGTGGGGGAGAAGTTCGGTACGGTGCGTAACCATCGATGAGCGCATCGTCGGTTTGCTGACTTGACTGCCCTAAGTCCGGGGTTCAGGATGCTCGGTGCGGGAGGACGTGTCGCCGCGAGACCCCTGGGTCCGCGACCACAACACCGGAGGTGTTGGCGAGCGTCCTCTCGACCAATTTCCGGGCATAAATGGTTTGCAGAGGTCTGCCGCGCGGCGCGACCCTCACCGGTATGGCCCAGTCAACGCTAGAGATCGTCGAGGTCGGCGCCGATGACCCGGCCGCCGTCGACGCGGCGTTCGCGATCGCCGGCGCGTCCGTCGGCGCCGACCTGCCGGACTTCCCGCCGGAGTGCCGGTACCAGTACGACATGCAGTTCCGGGTCCCGCCCACCCGCGGGCCGCGCCGCTACTTCCTGGCCCGGGACGGGGCCGAGCCGGTCGGGGTCGTGCAGGTCGACCTGCCCCGGCACGACAACCTCGACAAGGCCGTCATCGACATCAACGTGCACCCGGACCACCGGCGCCGGGGGATCGGCCGGGCCCTGTTCGCGCACGCCTCGGCCGCGGCCCGCGCCGAGGGCCGCACAGGCGTGTTCGGCTTCAGCCCCATGACGGATGCGTCCAGCGGGTTCGCCGCCGCGTACGGCCTGACCAACGGTCTGCTCGACGCCCGCCGCCGGCTCGTCGTGGCCGACCTGGACGAGGCCGCCCTCGACCGCATGTACGCCGACGGCCTGGCCAAGGCGGCCGGCTACCGGCTCGTGCACTGGGGCGACACGCTGCCCGAGGAGTACGTGGAGGACCTGGCCGCCCTGGACTCCTCGTTCCTGGCGGAGTCGCCGATGGGTGAGCTCGAGTACGAACCGGAGAACGTCGACGCGGCCCGGGTCCGCGCGCAGCACGCCGCGAACACGGCTTGGGGGTGGCGGCGGTACGAGACGGGGCTGGTCCACGAGGCGAGCGGCCGACTGGTCGCGTGGACCGCGATCAAGGCCGCCCGCACCATCGACTGGCACGCCTGGCAGATGATCACCCTGGTCCACCCGGCCCACCGCGGCCACCGCCTGGGGATCGTCGCCAAGGTCGCCAACCTGCGCCGGATGCAGGCGGGGGAGCCCGCCGTGACGGTGATCGACACCTTCAACGCGGCGGACAACTCCTACATGATCGCCATCAACGAGGCGATGGGGTTCCGGTTCGTCGATCTTTGGGCGAACTGGCAGGGGGCGCTGGCTTAGCCTCGCCGGGGTTGATCGCGAAATGTCGGGCTTCGTGCCTCAGCCCGACATTTCGGACTTATACCCCGTCCGGGGATTCGCGCGGTATGGGGTGATTTTGCGGGCGGGTTGCCTCGTTGCTGGAACTCGTCACATGGTCGGCGGGCCCGCTCGGCGGTGGCAGGATGGCGCACATGGAGAACTCACACCCCATGTTCGCCAGCCACGCCGACACGCTGGAGCGGGCGCTGACCGCGATCGCCGAGCGTGCGTACTGGTCCAACTACCCCGAGTCGCCCAGCCCCCGCATCTACGGCGAGCATGCCGCCGGCGAGGGGGAGGCGGCCTTCCGGGCGTACCTCGGCGCCGATTTTCCCCTCAAGGATCAGCCCGGCATCACCGACTGGGTCGCCACCGAGCGCTCGCCGTTCGGCATCGAGCTGGACGTGCGCTATCCGCACCTGGACGTCGACGCCGCGTTCGCCGCGCTGGCCGAGGGCATGCCCGCCTGGCGCGCGGCCGGCCCGCAGACCCGCACCGGCGTCTGCCTGGAGATCCTCGACCGGCTGCACAAGGCCTCGTTCGAGCTCGCCAACGCCGTGCACGCCACCACCGGCCAGGCCTTCGTGATGGCGTTCCAGGCCGGCGCCCCGCACGCGTTCGACCGGGCGCTCGAGGCGGTCGCCTACGCCTACCGCGAGATGACCCGCACCCCGGCCACGGCCGACTGGCAGAAGCCCGCGGGCAAGGGCCAGACGCTGCACATGTCGAAGACCTTCCATGTCGTACCGCGCGGTGCCGCCCTCGTCATCGGCTGCAACACGTTCCCGACGTGGAACTCGTACCCGGGCTTCTTCGCGTCCCTGGCCACGGGCAACCCGGTGGTCGTCAAGCCGCACCCGGGGGCCGTCCTGCCGCTGGCGATCACCGTGAAGATCGCCCGCGAGACGCTCGCCGACGCCGGCTTCGACCCCAACCTCGTCCTGCTGGCCGCCGAGGCGCCCGGCGAGGGGCTGGCCAAGACCCTCGCCCTGCGGCCCGAGGTGCGCATCATCGACTTCACCGGCTCGACCGAGTTCGGCGACTGGCTCGAGGGCAACGCGCGCCAGGCCGTGGTCTACACCGAGAAGGCCGGCGTCAACACCGTGGTGGTCGACTCGACGGACGACTTCGCCGGAATGTGCCGCAACATCGGGTTCTCCTTGGTGTTGTACTCCGGGCAGATGTGCACCACTCCGCAGAACATTCTCGTGCCCGTGGGAGGCATCGCCACCAACGAGGGGCACAAGAGCCTCGACGACGTCGCCCAAGGCATTGCCGCGGCCGTCGGTGCACTCACCGGAGATGCCGCCAAGGGCGTGGAACTGACCGGCGCAATCGTGAACGAAGGCGTTCTGGAAAGGCTCCAGAAGGCCGCAACGGTGGGCGATCCGGTACTCGAATCCTCAGACGTTTCACACCCGGCTTATGCGACCGCGACTGTCCGTACACCGCTCATCCGGAAACTCGGCGCGGATGACGCCGAGACGTATGGGTCGGAGTGGTTCGGTCCCATTTCCTTCGTTGTCGCGACCGATTCCACAGACGGCAGTGTGCGGATCTTCGCGGACACGGTCGGCAAGAAGGGCGCATTGACCGCATCGGTCTATTCGACGTCGCCGGACGTCCTCGACGCCGTGGAAGAGGCCGCTTTGGTTGCAGGTGTGCATTTGTCAGTGAACCTTACCGGCGGTGTCTTCGTGAACCAGTCGGCCGCGTTTTCCGACTTCCACGCCAGTGGTGCCAATCCCGCGGCCAATGCCGCGCTCACCGACGGTGCCTACGTCGCCAGCCGCTTCCGCGTCGTTCAGTCACGACGTCACGTGTAGTGCTGAAGGTTCCTAACGAGTAGTCGCCGGGCGATGCTTGACTCTGCAAGGAAAAGTTGCGAGAAGGCATGCTCGGCGACCTTTTTCCACTGTTTGAACCGTGACCTTGCTGTCCGATTTAGGCCTGTCGGCAGGGTGGTTACTCCTGTACCGTGCGGTTCGGTCGTCTTCCTTCGCCGGTTCCACCCCCGGACCCGGCGGCTGTGGTTGAAGACCCGGAGCTGGTCCCCACAGCCAGCCGAGTAAGCAGCAGGACCGAAGTAGAGGAAGTGCACCGTGGCACAGGGCACCGTCAAGTGGTTCAACAGCGAAAAGGGCTACGGCTTCATCGCGGTCGACGGGGGGCAGGACGTCTTCGTCCACTTCTCCGCGATTCAGATGGACGGCTACAAGTCGCTGGAAGACGGACAGCGCGTCGAGTTCGAGATCGCGCAGGGTCAGAAGGGGCCGCAGGCCGAAGGGGTTCGGCTCCTCGCCTGACCCAAGTCTCCGTATTCAACCGCCGGGGCACCGCCCTCATTGACGAGGGCTGGTGCCCTGCGTCCTTTTTACGGCATTTCTTTTCCTCCTTTGCCGGCTTCCTGTTGGGAGAGCGCTCTCTGGGTGAACCCTGGGGATCACCTCGCGGGGCTCTCCGTTTGCTTGCACTCGACCGGCCAGAGTGCTAAACAGGGACTTGGCACTCGCAACCCGTGAGTGCCAAGGTCGGGACGGTGCAGTCCTCCGGTGGGCAACCACCTGAGGCTGGTCGTCGCGGGCTCATCCGGCCCGACCGCCCGGAGCTGCCGACGTGGGGCTCCGAAGGTGCGAAAGCAGGCGGTGAGCCGCAGGCCCCACGGGGTCGAGGCGAATCGTGAGTGTCCAGGAGGACAACGCCGAATGGCCAAGATTATCGCGTTCGACGAAGAGGCGCGCCGCGGTCTCGAGCGGGGCATGAACCAGCTCGCCGACGCCGTCAAGGTGACGCTCGGGCCCAAGGGCCGCAACGTCGTCCTCGAGAAGAAGTGGGGCGCGCCCACCATCACCAACGATGGTGTGAGCATCGCCAAGGAGATCGAGCTCGAGGACCCGTACGAGAAGATCGGCGCCGAGCTGGTCAAGGAAGTCGCGAAGAAGACCGACGACGTCGCCGGTGACGGCACGACGACGGCCACCGTGCTCGCGCAGGCGCTGGTCCGTGAGGGCCTGCGCAACGTCGCGGCCGGCGCGAACCCGATGGCCCTCAAGCGCGGCATCGAGGCGGCTGTCGCCTCCGTCGCCGACGAGCTGGCCAACCTCGCCAAGGACGTGGAGACCAAGGAGCAGATCGCCTCCACCGCCTCCATCTCCGCCGGCGACTCCACGGTCGGCGAGATCATCGCCGAGGCGATGGACAAGGTCGGCAAGGAAGGCGTCATCACCGTCGAGGAGAGCAACACCTTCGGCCTCGAGCTCGAGCTCACCGAGGGCATGCGCTTCGACAAGGGCTACATCTCGCCGTACTTCGCGACCGACAGCGACCGGATGGAGGCCGTCCTCGACGACCCCTACATCCTCATCGTCGAGTCGAAGATCTCCGCGGTGAAGGACCTGCTCCCGGTGCTGGAGAAGGTCATGCAGGCGGGCAAGTCGCTCGCCATCATCGCCGAGGACGTCGAGGCCGAGGCCCTGGCGACCCTGGTCGTGAACAAGATCCGCGGCACGTTCAAGTCGGTCGCCGTCAAGGCCCCCGGCTTCGGCGACCGCCGCAAGGCCATGCTCGCCGACATCGCCATCCTGACGGGTGGCCAGGTCATCAGCGAGACCCTCGGCCTCAAGATCGAGAACGCTGACCTCTCCCTGCTGGGCCGCGCCCGCAAGGTCGTCGTCAGCCGGGACGAGACCACCATCGTCGACGGTTCGGGTGACGCCGAGGCGATCAACGGCCGGGTCGCCGAGATCCGCGCCGAGATCGAGAAGAGCGACTCGGACTACGACCGCGAGAAGCTGCAGGAGCGCCTGGCCAAGCTGGCCGGCGGCGTCGCGGTCATCAAGGTCGGCGCGGCCACCGAGGTCGAGCTCAAGGAGCGCAAGCACCGCATCGAGGACGCCGTGCGCAACGCGAAGGCGGCCGTCGAAGAGGGCATCGTCCCCGGCGGTGGCGTGGCCCTCGTGCAGGCCGGCAAGACCGCGTTCGACAAGATCGACCTGGTCGGCGACGAGGCGACCGGCGCGAACATCGTCAAGGTCGCGCTCGACGCCCCGCTGCGTCAGATCGCCGTGAACGCGGGCCTCGAGGGCGGCGTCGTCGTCGAGCGCGTCCGCAACCTGGAGCCGGGTCACGGCCTCAACGCCGCGACCGGCGAGTACGTCAACCTCCTGGCCGAGGGCATCATCGACCCGGCCAAGGTGACGCGCTCGGCGCTGCAGAACGCCGCTTCGATCGCGGCCCTGTTCCTCACCACGGAGGCCGTGGTGGCGGACAAGCCCGAGAAGGAGAAGGCCCCGGCCGCCCCCGGCGGCGGCGACATGGACTTCTGAGTCCAGCCTTCCGCAACACAGCTGCAAACAGAGCGGGCCGACCCTCCGGGGCCGGCCCGCTTTGCTGTGCGCCCGCGCTCTCCACGCCGGCCCGTTCTCGCCCACGCAGCGTTGGTGGTCTGCCTCGCGTCCCGGCCAACGCTCCCGCGCTCCGCCCCAACCCGACGCTCCCCGCAACCGCCGCGACCCGACCCTCCGCGGCCCGCGCGGTGGTGGTGGGTCTCGCGCGCCGGCTAACGCCCGTGCGGGTGGCGGTGGTGGTGGTTTCGCGTGGCGGTGAGTCTTGCGTCCCGGCTAACGCGCACCCGCGCGGCGGTGGCGGTGGTCTCTCGCGCGGCGGTGGGCCTCGCGTTTCCGGCCAACGCGGCCCCGCAGCGGTGGGCCTCGCGTTTCCGGCCAACGCGGCCCCGCAGCGGTGATGGCCCCGCGTGGGCGTTGCGGCGGTGCTCTCGGCGGTGGTCTCGCGCGGCGGTGGCGGTGGTCTCGCGCGGCGGTGGGCCTCGCGTTTCCGGCCAACGCGGCCCCGCAGCGGTGGGCCTCGCGTTTCCGGCCAACGCGGCCCCGCAGCGGTGATGGCCCCGCGTGGGCGTTGCGGCGGTGCTCTCGGCGGTGGTCTCGCGCGGCGGTGGCGGTGGTCTCGCGCGGCGGTGGGCCTCGCGTTTCCGGCCAACGCGGCCCCGCAGCGGTGATGGCCTCGCGTGGGCGTTGCGGCGGTGCTCTCGCGCGTGTTGGTTTCGACCTCGCGGCGGTGTCGGCGATCGCGGTGCCGACGGGAATCCGGCGGGTCGGCGAACGGGGTGCGGCCCCGAAAAGTCGGGCGCTGGCGCGCCGCGACTCTTCGGACTTATCGCCCGACAGGGTATCTGTGCCGTTAACGTGCTTTGCCTGAATCCCGCACCCGGCCGTGGCGCGATCACGCCAACCCGCCAGGGCGTGACCTGGGCGGACCCGTAGCGAAACAGTTAGGTATGTTAACCAAATGATCGTGGATCTCGACGACGTCGCCGGCGCTGGAGCGCTGCTTTCCCGCGCGCTCGATCTGCCGGAGGACGCCGTCGAGGGCGAGGTGCTCGCCGCCAGGCTCGCCACGCCGCCGGTAGGGCGGGCGGTGGTGAGGGTCGGAGCTTCAGACGGTACCGGCGCGGCGTTTGCTTCTATCAGTGACGCCGATCCGAGTCTGGGGCACGTCGAGCTGCTCGCCGTGCTGCCCGAAGCCCGCCGCCGCGGGGTTGGGTCGCGGCTGCTGCGCGCCGCTGAGGAGCGACTGCGCGCGCTGGGTGCGACGCGGGTGAGACTCGGTGGGAATCCGCCGTGTTATGCGTGGCCGGGGATCGATGTGCGGTACACGCCGGCCGTTTGTCTGGCGCGGCGGGCGGGCTACAAGGTCAGCGACACCGCCTGGAACATGACCGCCGATCTGACCCGGCGCGACGCCTTCCCGGAGCAGGCCGACGAGTCGCAGGATTTCAAGGTCGAGGCCGCGGGGCCGGACGTGCCGGAGTGGGTGCGCGGGATCTGGGGCGACGGCTGGGCCTGGGAGGTCGAGCAGTCCCTGGGCCGCGCCGGCGCCGGGTGCTACGTGGCGAGGCGGGGCGGCGAGGTGCTGGGCTTCGCGGCGTACGGCGCGAATCGGCCGAGCTGGTTCGGGCCCATGGGCACGGCTCCGGCCGCCGAGGGGCTGGGCGTCGGGCGCGTGCTGCTGCGGCGGTGCCTGGCCGACCAGCGCGCCATGGGACTGTCCGCAGCGCAGATCGGCTGGGCCGGGCCGATCGGGTTCTACTCCAAGGCCGTCGGCGCGCGGATCGAGCGGGTGTTCTGGATCTACACCAAGACGCTGGGCTGAGCGACGTATGCGGGGCAGGGCCGTGGGTTCGCCACGATCCTGCCCCGCACACGTGCCGCCGTCGCCCGTGATCCCCCGTCATGCCACGGGCGGCGGCGCGTCTGTCACATGTCAGGCTGGTTTCCGCGCTTGATCTGCAGCGAGGTCTGCTCCTGCTGCGTCTTCGTGCGGGCCCGCATGGTCGCCGTGTTCGCGTTGGTGGACTCGCCCGACATGATCGAGTCGGGCGTGATCGTCAAGTCGTCGGTGAGGTCCTGGTCCATATAGCCGAGGTCGTCTTCCGAGCGGTGCATGCCGCGCTCGATGCCCTGGCTGTCGAAGCTGCTGCTGTTCTTCTTGGACTTGCCCATGGGTCCCCCCTCATGTCGGCCAACTTCACCATATGAGGACCGTTCGTATGTCCGCGGCAAAACGCGCATTTCGCGACCTGCCCTTTGGCCGCCTTTATGGTCGGTACATGGACGTACTGGACGGCCACAACGACCTGCCGTGGCGCCTGCGCGTGCGCGACCCCGGCGAGACGCTGAACCTGCGCGACGACCTGTCCGGCCTGGGTCTGCACACCGACCTGCCAAGGCTGGCCAAGGGCGGCGTCGGAGCCCAGTTCTGGAGCGTGTACGTCCCGAACGACCGCCCCGAGCCGCAGGCCGCGATCCAGGTCGTCGAGCAGGTCGAACTCGTCCGCCGCATCGTCGACCGCTATCCGTCCGCGCTGGCCCTGGCGACCACGGCCGCGGAGGTCGAAGAAGCCCGATCGGCCGGCCGCATCGCCTGCCTGCTGGGTGCGGAGGGCGGCCACTGCCTGGACAACTCGCTGGTCGTGCTGGGCTCGCTGCACCGCCTGGGCATCCGGTACCTCACGCTGACCCACTCCCGCAACACCGACTGGGCCGACAGCGCGACCGACAAGCCCTCCAGCGGCGGCCTGTCCCCGTTCGGCCACGAGGTGGTCCGCGAGCTCAACCGCCTCGGCATGCTCTGCGACCTCGCCCACGTCGCCGACACCACCATGCACGCCGCGCTGGACACCTCGGTGCACCCGGCGTTCTTCTCGCACTCCTCGGCCCGCGCCCTGTGCGACCACCCCCGCAACGTCCCGGACGACGTCCTCCTCCGCGTCCGCGACTCCGAGGGCCTGGTGATGATCACGTTTGTACCGTTCTTCCTCACCAACGCCTGCCGCGAGTGGGGCGAGGAACTGGCCCGGGTCGAGGACGCGATCGCCGTACCGTGGGACACCCCCGACTTCCTCCGCGAGCGCCAGGCCTGGATCGACGCCAACCCCAGCCCGCCGACGACGGTCGCGGACGTGGCGGATCACGTCGAGCACGTGCGCGGGGTCGCCGGTGTCGACGCTGTCGGCCTCGGCGGCGACTTCGACGGCACCGAGATCGTCCCGACGGGCCTGCCGGACGTGTCGGCCTATCCGGCGCTGTTCGCCGAGCTCGCCGGCCGCGGCTGGTCCCAGCCCGAGCTGCGCAAACTGGCCTGGGACAACGCGATGCGCGTCCTACGCGCGACCTGCGGCTAGGGCCTCCTGCACCGCCGCGTAGGCGTTCACGAGCCCGGCGCCCTCGACGTTGGCCTGGCCGCCGCAGGTCGCGCCGCGCAGCTGGACCGGGCCGGCCGTGTCCTTCAGGATCGCGCGCGTCCGCGGGATGTCGCCGACCAGCGCCGGGTTCGCCGACCACATCAGCGCGACGACCCCAGCCACGTGGGGCGTGGCCATGGAGGTGCCGCTCAGCACGTCGTACCCGCCGCCCGGCAAAGCCGACAGGATGTCCACGCCCGGCCCCATCACGTCGGGCTTCGGCGAGCCGTCCGGCGCCGGCCCGCGGCTGGAGAACTCGGCCACGCGCGACGAGCGATCCACGGCGCCCACGGTCAGGGTGGCGGCGTAGTTCGCCGGTGGGTCGGTGATGGTGTCGCAGCGCGGCCCGGTGTTGCCCGCCGCCGCGACGAAGAAGATGCCCGCGGCCGTGAAGGCGTCAATGGCCGGGCGCATGGAGTACAGGTCGCAGCCCTCCACCGTCGGGCAGCCCCAGGAGTTCGTGAGCACCTGCGGGGCGCGCTCGGGGTGGCCGGCGTGCCAGGGGTCGGCTCCCCTGGCGTACGGCGCGAGCATGAACTGCAGGCACGTCAGGTAGTTCGTCATGCTGCCCAGGTTGCGGGGCAGGTTCTCGCACGCGATCCACTCGGCGCCCGGGGCCACGCCGACGCCCGCGCCGACCGCCGTGGCCATGGTGTGCGTGCCGTGGCCGTTGCCGTCGGTCGGGGTGGTGTCGGCGCCGTACGGGTCCAGCCAGGAGTCGGGGCCGCCCCGGAAGTTGCCGCGCAGCGCCGGGTGGGTGCCGTCGACGCCCGAGTCGGAGCTGCCCACGACGATGCCCTGGCCCGTGGTGTGCAGGTCGGACCAGACGCGGTCGGCGCCGATCAGCGTCAGGTTCCACGGCGTGGCGCTCGGCGCGGCCTGCGACCCGTGCATCGGCTCGGCCGCCGCCGGCAGCGGCCGCAGCTGCGGGTTGAGCAGCACGTGGGCGACGTCGGAGCGGCCCGCGAGCCACTGCCGGGCCAGCGGTCCGGCGTCCACCTCGATGCCGTTGACCATGTAGAACGGGGTGAATGAGACGTGCTTGTCGCGCAGTTCCTTGCGCAGCGGGGCCTGGGTGCGCTCGGCCGTCGTGACCAGCCGCTCGTACGTCTGCCGGACCCGCTCGGTCCGGTCGCGCACGGCCGGCAGCCCGGACAGGTCGGCCTGCTCGCGCATGACCACGAAGAGCCGCTCCCCGGACAGCCCGGGCCGGCCCAGCGCGATGTAGACCGTCGCCCCGGCCGCCGCGACGACCACGGCCAGGACCGCGGCGAGCCAGGCGTGCCAGCGCACCCGCCGGAACACCACCAGCAGCGCGAGCGCGGCGATCAGGGCCAGCCCGCCCGCCGCGGCCGCGCCGATCGCGCCCCAGAACAGCCCGTCGCGCAGGCCCAGGATCAGCGACGTCTCGTCCGGGTCGACCAGCCCGAGCGGCCCGAACAGCACCGGCGTCAGCAGCGCCACCACGGACGGCGTCCCGGCCTGGCGCAACGCCCCCAGCGCGAACGCCACCGGCGGCACACACAACAAAGCCAGCAGTTGTACCGCCGGTTCCCCCACCCCCGCCGCCAGCGGCACCAGCGCCACGCCCGCGAGCAGCCCGCCGAGCGCCGCACCGCCCCACCGGTGCCCGGGCGTGACCGCGCGGCTGGTCAGCGCGAGCAGCGGCCGGGTCGCCAGCCAGCCCACCGCGAGCGCGGCGACCAGCGCGAGCACGGTCTCGGTGGCCCCGCCCAGCGCGCCCACCCACAGCCACGGCAGCAGGAGCAGCAGCCCGGCGGCGAGCGACAGCCACACCATCCAGCGGTCCGGCTCCCCGCGCCGCTCGACCCGCCCGGTCCCGAGCCGGTGGACCAGGGCGGCCCCGGCGGCGAGCGCGGCCAGCAGGGCGAGGTACAGCTCGTGGTACGTCGGCGGCACCAACCGCGCGAAGCCCAGCAGCGCCCCGAATCCGGCGGCGAGGGCCCACTGCCGGCCCGCGATCCGCGCGAAGCGCACCGGTGACAGCATCGCCAGCAGCAGCGCCGGCACCCCGACCAGCAGCAGGGTCCCGACGGCGACCGCGAGCCAGAGGACCCGCGGCACCGACTCGCCCTCGATGCTCAGCGTGTCGGCGACCAGCCAGAGCCCCGCGTTGGGTACCACCACGACGAACGGAACCCACAGCCCGAGCACGATCGTCAGGGCGAGCGACCAGCCCCACGCTCGCTTCGACGGCACTGCCCCAGGTTCCATGGTCCGGATGCTACGTGGCGGGTATGACAAATCCCGGGGGCGCGAGAAGGAGACTGGGGAGCATGACGGAAACGGTCGACGCGGTCGTCGTCGGGGCTGGGCACAACGGCCTGGTCGCGGCCAACATGCTCGCCGACGCGGGGTGGGACGTGGCGGTGCTGGAGGCCACCGGCGACGTCGGCGGCGCGGTGCGCTCGGCCGAGATCACCGCGCCCGGCTTCCTCAGCGACCTGTGCAGCGCGTTCTACCCGCTCTCGGCCGCCTCCCCGCCGCTGCTCGCGCTCGACCTGGAGGCGCACGGGCTGCGGTGGACGCACGCGCCCGAGGTGGTGGCCCACCTGTTCCCCGACGGCCGCGCCGCCGTGCTCAGCCGCGAGCTCGATCTGACTGCCGAGTCGCTGGAGCGGTTCGCGCCGGGCGACGGCAAGGCCTGGCGGCAGTGGTACTCCGAGTGGCGCCGCCTCGCCCCCGACCTCATCCCGGCCCTGCTCACCCCCTTCCCCCCGGTCCGCGCGGGCGCCCGCCTCGCCGCGCACGCCGGGCTGGGCGGCGCACTCCGGCTCGGCCGCCGCTTCCTGGTCCCGGCCCGCGTCCTGGGCGAGGAACTGTTCGCCGGCGACGGCGCCCGGATGCTGCTCACCGGCCTCGCGCTGCACACCGACCTGGCGCCCGACGACGCGGCCGGCGGCGGGTTCGGCTGGCTGCTGGCGATGCTGGCGCAGCAGTACGGCTTCCCGGTCCCCGTCGGTGGCGCGCAGCAGATCACCGACGCGCTCCTGCGCCGCTTCCCCGGCGTCGTGCACCGCCATGCCGCCGTCGAGCAGGTCATCGTGGGCGGCGGCCGGGCGCTCGGCGTGCGCTGCGCGGACGGGAGGCTCTTCCGGGCGCGGCGAGCGGTGATCGCGGATGTTCCGGCGCTCCCGCTGTACCAGACGATGATCAAACCCGAACATCTGCCTGGCCGGCTGCTGGCGGACCTGGCCGGGTTCCGCTGGGACAACGCCACTCTGAAGATCGACTGGGCGCTGTCCGGCCCGGTCCCGTGGATCTCGCCGGACGTCGCCGGGGCCGGCACCGTGCACCTGGGCGCCGATCCGGTGCGCTACGCCGCGGACCTGTCGACGGGCCGGCCGCCGGAGGACCCGTTCCTGCTGGTCGGGCAGATGACCACGGCCGACCCGACGCGTTCGCCGGGCGGGACCGAGCAGCTCTGGGCGTACACCCATCTGCCTCGTGAAATGGGCCCGGAAGACGTCGCCGCGCACGTCGAGCGGGTCACCGGCACGCTGCGGCGGCACGCTCCCGGCTTCGACGACCTGGTCCTGGCCCGCTACGTGGCCGGCCCCGCGGAGCTGCAGGCCAAGAACCCGTCCCTGATCGACGGGGCCATCAACGGCGGCACGGCCGGCGCCTACCAGCAGGTCATCTGGCGGCCCACGCCCGGACTGGGGCGCGCCGACACGCCCATCGACAAGTTGTACCTCGCCAGCTCCAGCGCCCACCCCGGCGGCGGCGTGCACGGGGCGCCGGGTGCGAACGCGGCCCGCGCGGCGCTCGCCCGCAACCGGCCGGTCCTGGGCGACGCCTACAAGGCCGCGATCGACGCCGCGCTGCGCCGGATCTACCCGCGCTGAGCGGCCGCCATCCGCCGCTCGGCGTGGTCGGCCAGCCGCTGCAGCACCTCGGTGTTGCGGAAGTGCAGGAGCACGTCGCCGACCTTGTTGCGCACGCCCAGCAGCGGCCCATCGGTGAACTGCTCCTGCAGGGTGACCCTGGTCGCCTGCTCGTCGAGCGGGTCGAGGGTGAAGCGCACGTTCCCGGCCCCGAACGGCCACAGGTGCACCTTCAGCAGCAGCATCCGCCCCGGCTCCCACGCCAGCGACTCGCTGCGGTCCCGCACCGAGAGCGGCCACGGGCCGGCCTTGTGCAGCAGCCGCGACCCGGGCGCGGGCCATTCCGCGTCGACGTCGCGGATGTGCGCGGTGCCGACCACCCAGTCGGAGTACGACCAGCCATCCGACAGTACGGCATAGACGTTCGCGGCCGGCGCCCGCACGATGCGTTCGGTGATGGACACCCCCCTCTCATGCCCGGGGCAGCGCATCTCACACCATGGGCGTGACGGGCGAGGCTACCGTGTAGTAGTGCGCCGTGAACCCTCCGCGTCCCGTTTCGAGGCGTCCCGCCTGTCGCCCGCGCGCCGCGCCGCCGACGTGGCCCGTCTGCGGCGGGAGCGTTTCGACGTCCTGATCATCGGCGGCGGCGTCACGGGCGCCGGAGCCGCGCTCGACGCCGCCTCCCGCGGCCTGTCGGTCGCCCTGATCGAGGCCCGCGACCTGGCCTCCGGCACCTCCAGCCGCTCCTCGAAGCTCATCCACGGTGGCCTGCGCTACCTCGAACAGCTCGAGTTCGGCCTGGTCGCCGAGGCGCTGCAGGAGCGCGGCCTGCTCGCGTCCCGATTGGCTCCTCATCTGGTACGTCCAGTGCCCATCCTCGTCCCGCTCCCCGCCCAGCGCGGCTTGACGGGCCTGGGCCGGCGGGCCTGGCAGCGCGCGTACTACGGCGCCGGCGTGGGCCTCTACGACGCCTTCGCCGCGACCGTGCGCCTGCGCCGATCCTCCCCCAGCGGCATGCCCCTGCACCGCCACCTCTCCCGCGCGGAGGCCCACCGCCGCTTCCCGTCCCTGCGCGAGGACGCGATCAGCGGCGCCATCCAGTACTTCGACGGCCAGGTCGACGACGCGCGGCTGGTGGCCACGCTCGCCCGTACCGCCGCCAGCCTCGGAGCCGCGATCGTCCCCAGCGCCCGCGCGGTGGGTCTGCTCCGCGACGCCCGCGAGGTCACCGGCGTCCGCGTCCGCGACCTGGAGTCCCGCGAGGAGTTCGAGGTCCACGCCCGCACTGTGGTGGCCGCGACCGGCGTGTGGATGGACGACATCGCCGGCATGCTCTCGGGCGAGGGCCCCCGCGAGTCCTCCGGCCTGCAGGTGCGCGCGAGCAAGGGGGTGCATTTGGTGGTACCCCGCTCCGCCATCACGGGCGAAGCCGGACTCATCCTCCGTACCCCCACGTCTGTCCTCTTCGTGATCCCGTGGGGCGGCCACTGGATCATCGGCACCACGGACACCGACTGGAACCTGGACCGCGGCCACCCGGCGGCCTCCGCGACAGACATCTCGTACCTGCTGGGCCAGGTCAACGCGGTGCTGGACCGCCCGCTGGGCACCGACGACATCGAGGGCGTCTACGCGGGCCTGCGCCCCCTGCTCTCCCGCGAGGCCAGGCACCGCCAGCCGCACAGCCGCGACGAGCAGACCTCGGCCCTGTCCCGCACCCACGCGGTCGTCGAGCCGATGCTGGGCCTGATGCTGATCGCCGGCGGCAAGTACACGACGTACCGCGTCATGGCCGCCGACGTCATCGACCGCGTGGCGCACCGCCTCGGCGGCCTGCGCCGGCACGGCGGCCTGGTCCCCGCCTCGCGCACCGCCGACCTGCCCCTCCTCGGCGCGGACGGCTACCATCCACTGTGGACGAACCGGGCGGACCTGGCGCGCCGGCACGGCATTCAGGCCGGCGTGCTGGAGCACTTGCTGGAGCGGTACGGTTCGCTCGCCTTCGAGGTCCTGTCCCTCGACCCGTCGCTGCTCCGCCCGGTGGAGGGCGCGCCGGAGTACCTGGCGGCGGAGGTCGCGTACGCGGCGCTGGCGGAGGGGGCGCTGCACTTGGAGGACGTCCTGACCCGCCGCACGCGCATCTCGTTCGAGACCGACCACCGCGGCACGGCGAGCGCCGCGGACGCGGCCCGCGTGATGGGCGACGTGCTCGGCTGGGACGCGGCCACCCGCGCCCGCGAGGTCGACCATTACTTGGCCCGGGTGGCGGCGGAGCAGGAGTCGCAGCGCATGCCGGACGACTTGACGGCGGACGCGGCGCGGTTGGGCGCCCCGGACGTCCGCGGCTTCCAGGCCGACCGAGCCGGCGTCTGAGGCCTTCACACAACAACAGCGCGGTCTGTCCCCAGGGACGGACCGCGCTGTTCGTTGTTCGTGCTTAGTTGGCGGCTTCGAGTTCGGCGTTATTTGCGCTGAACGCGGTCCCGTTCTCAAACGCCGTCGCGAAGCGCTCCTGCAGGGCGTCGAGCTCCGAGAACTCCGCCTGGTGCACCGATTCCGACCCCTCGGCCGCGAACACGTGGTCGTCCTCGGACGCGTCGTGGCTGTAGTTCGTGAACTCCGTCGACTCGTAGTGCACCGCCCCCGGCGCGTCGTACTCCACGTGCTGCCCGGTCGAGAAGTCCGTCGACTCGGCCGCGGAGTGGTCCTGCTCGTACACGCCGAACTGGGACTGGGCGTCGTACTCCGAACCCTCCGCCTGGTGCACCTGGTCCAGCGAACCGCTCTCCTGGCCCGCCTCGTACTGCCCGTAGTCGACGTCGCTCATGCCTCTATCTCCCTCAAGAAAAGTCCCGCGAAGTGATGACAGGAACGTTAGGGAAGCGACGAGCGGCGAGAATCCCGGAAACGTGCCACTAGAAGATCTTGCCGGGGTTGAGGATGTTGTCGGGGTCCAGGGCGGCCTTGATCGAGCGGTGCGCCTTCAGCCCCGTAGGGCCGATCTCCCGGGCCAGCCAGTCCCGCTTCAGCAGCCCCACCCCATGTTCCCCGGTCGAGGTGCCGCCCAAGGACAGGCCGAGCGACATGATCGCGTCGAACACCTTCTGCCCCTGCGCCAGGTTCAGGGCGTCCGACCGGTCGATGACGATGATCGGATGGAGGTTCCCGTCGCCCGCGTGGCCCACCGTGGCCACCACCACGCCGTGCTCCTGTGCGATGCGCTCGATGCCCTCGATCAGTTCCACCAGCCGCGTCCGCGGAACCGCCACGTCGTCCACCATGATGCCCCCGCCCAGCGGAAACAGGTGCGCCGCGAAGTGTTCCAGGGCCGGATGCGCCAGCCGTCGCGCGGCCAGGAGGGCGTCGGCCTCCGCCGCGTCCGCCGCCACGTACACATCGGCGGCCTGTGCCTGGTGGCACATCGCCGAGATCAAGGCCAGATCGTCCGGCGCGCGCGAACCCGAGTCGACCGAGGCGATCAACAGCGCGGCGGCGGTGGTGGGAAGATCCATCGGCCGGTACGCCTCGATCGCGCTCATTGCCACCCGGTCGATGACCTCCAGCATGCTCGGCTGCAACCCCGAACCCACGATCGCCGAGACCGCCGCCCCCGCGGCCGCGAACGTGTCGAACACCGCCACGAGCGTCAGTGAAGGCTCCGGCGCCGGTCGCAGCCGCACGGTGATCTCGGTGATCACGCCCAGGGTGCCCTCCGAGCCAACGAAGAGGCTGGTCAGGTCGTACCCCGCGACCCCCTTCGCCGTCCGCCGCCCGCACGCCAGCACCTCGCCGCTGGCCAGCACGACCTCCAGCCCGAGCACGTGGTCGCTGGTGACCCCGTACTTGACGCAGCACATGCCGCCGGCGTCCGTGGAGACGTTGCCGCCGATCGTGGACTGTTCCCAGGAACCGGGGTCCGGCGGGTAGTACAGGCCCTTCTCCGCCACCGCGCGCCTGAGCTGGGCGTTCACCACGCCCGGCTGGACCACCGCGATGCGGTTCTCCGCGTCGATGTCGATGATCTCGTTCATCGCGACCAAGGACAGCACGATCGCGCCGTCGATCGCGTTGGCGCCGCCGGCCAGGCCCGAGCGCGCGCCCTGGGGGATGACGGGGATGCGGTGGCGGCCGGCGGCGCGCAGGACGGCCGAGACCTGCCCGGTGGTGCGCGGGCGCACGACGACCCTCGGGGTGCCGTACGGCACCAGGTCCGCCTCGTCGTGCTCGTACGAGCGCAGCAGGTCCGGATCGGTCAGCACGCCGCCCTCGTGGGGCAGCGCCGCCCGCAGCTCCTCGACCAGATCCAAGTCGCGATCCATACCTGGCACGCTAGTGCGTGTGCTCTACATCGACACGCCCCGGTGGCCCGCGCACGGGCGCCTCTGGGCGCATCTGATCAGTGACGTGTCGGCGGCCGAGCTGCACGCGTTCGCCGAGCTGGTCGGGGCGCCGCGGCGGGCGTTCGAGCGGGACCACTACGACCTGCCGGCCGAGCGTGCGCAGATCGCCGTGTGGCTGGGGGCCACCAGGGTGGACTCGCGGACGATTGTTGAGCGTCTGGTTGCCGCCGGGCTGCGTCGGCCGCGGCATTTGTCCGATTCGAAGGGAAAGAAAAAGCCTGGTCAGGGCTTGTATCCCGGGAAAAATTAGGTGACCCTTGCTTAGGTAAGGCTAAGCGAGGAGTACGGGCATGTATGTCTGCATCTGCCACCGCGTGCGCGAGTGTGAAATCCGGCGGGTCATTCAGTCGGGCGCACGTTCGGAGGACGCCGTGGGCGACGAATGCGGCGCCGGAACCGGCTGCGGCACATGTCTGGACCGCATCGCGGACCTGATCGACTCGGAAAACGCTGGCGCGGTACCCGTTTTCAACTAGAAACGGGCATAAGAGGCGTAACCTGCCAAGCATGCAAGGGGACGCACGAGTCATCGAGTTTCTGAACGAGCAGCTCACCGCCGAGCTCACGGCGATCAACCAGTACTTCCTGCACGCCAAGATGCAGGAGAACTGGGGATACACGATCCTGGCCAAGCACACCAAGCACGAGTCGATCGACGAGATGAAGCACGCCGAGGTGCTCACCGATCGAATCCTGTTCCTGGAGGGCCTGCCGAACTACCAGCGCCTGTTCGCCCTGCGCATCGGCGAATCGGTGCCGGAGCAGTTCAAATGCGACATGCAGATCGAGCTGGAGGCCGTCGACCGGCTGCGCCGCGGCATCGAGTACATGCGCTCCATCGGCGACGTCACATCGGCGAACATCTTCGAGGACATCCTCGCCGATGAAGAGAGCCACGTGGACTATCTCGAAACCCAGCTCGGGCTCATCGAGAAGTTCGGCGAGGCGCTGTACCTGCAGAACGTCACCGAGCACCCAGAAGGCTAGCGATTTCGGACTCCAGGTTCGCGCGGGCACGGGCGGTCCATTCCGCCCGTGCCGGTACAATTCGGAAAATCTCCGGAAGGTCGGCGAGCTTGCGCAGAATGGCCGCGCGGCCCGGCCGGAACACGTCGTCGGGAACCGCCGCGTATTCGGCGCGCACGGCCTCGGCGTAACGGGCGTAGTCCGCCGATTCCGAGGCCAGGATCGCCAGGTCGGCGTCGGCGAGCAGCGCGCCATTCCGGTCGCCCGGCTCGACGTTGTGGCCGGCCGTCAGGCGCACCAATCGCGCGACTTCCGCGGTGCGTTCCGGAGCAAAGCCAAGTGCGGCCAATGTGGTACCGGCCAAGCTCGCACTGCGCTCCTCGTTGTCCGGCGCGAACGTCTCGTACACCGCGTCGTGGAACCACGCCGCCAGCCGCACCGCGTCCGGGTCGGCGGCCAGTTCCGCGTGCGCGTCGATGACCTCGAGCATGCGGGCTAGGTGCGCCGTCGTGTGGTACCGGCGATGCGGTTCGGAATAGCGCGCCAGCAGGTCGCGCCCCACCGCGTCCGCGCCCGGGAAGATGCGCCGCCAAGCCTCGATCACGCTCACGAGCTTAGGGGCTCGACGCTCTCCACGATGTGATCGAGGCTGACCGCCCGTCCGGCCGCGCGGTCGCGCTGGTGCTCGGCCACGCGCGGGAGCGTCTGCGCGCGCAGCGTCTGCGCGTCCGGGGGTTCGGGCAGGCGGTGCCGGGCGCGCAGCCCGTCGGCCGCCCCGACGAGGCGCGCGGCGTGCGCGGGGTCGTCGGCGGCGAGCAGCGAGGCGACCACGTCGAGCGAGATGGCCAGGTCCAGCCGGTCGCCGACCTCGTGCCGGGTGATCAGCGCGGCCACGAGCAGCCGCAGCGCCTCCGCGCGGTCGCCCTCGGCCAGCGCGGCCAGCCCGAGCTGGTGCTGGGCCATGGCCGCGCCGAACGAGTCGCCGATCTGCCGGCTCAGGGCCAGGCTCTCGTCCAGCGCCGCGCGGGCGCCCGCCACGTCGCCCCGGCCGAGCAGGGCCTGCCCGACGCACTCGAGCGCGAGCAGGATGCCGCGGGTGTTCTCGTTGGCGCGCTCCAGGTCGAGGCACTCCCGGGCGTACCGCTCGGCCGCCGCGTAGTCGCCCCGGCTCAGCGCCACCTTGCCGAGGTTGCCCAGCGACGCGGCCACGCCCTGCGGCACGTCCAGCTCGCGCCAGACCGCGAGGCTCTCGCCGAAGTGCGCGGTCGCGGACGCGTGGTCGCCGCCCCCGATCGCCGCGATGCCCATCGCGTTGTGCGCGTGCCCGATCGTGGCGCGGTCGCCCGCCGCGGTGGCCCGGCGCAGGCTCTCCTCGCCGAAGCCGTACGCGGTCTCGTGCTCGTCCTGCCCGGCGGCCAGAATCGCGGCGGCGTGCAGCAGCCGCGCCCGGGTGCCGTCGTCGGGCACGTCAGCGGCGAGCGCACGGGTCAGCCAGTCCCGCCCCTCCCCGATGTGGGCGCCGTTTCGCCAGTACCGCCAAAGCCCGAGACAAATGCGCGTGCGCGTCGGACCGTCGCCGTGCCCGAACGCGGCCCGCACGTTCTCGTAGTCGGCCTCGATGCGGCCGGTCCACTCGACCTGATCCGCGCCGGTCAGCCCGACCGCGGAGGCCTCCGCGAACGCCGCGTAGAAGTCCGCGTGCCGGTCGGCCGGGCCGCGCTCGTCGCCGAGGCGGTTGCGCGCGTACGCCCGGATTGTCGAGAGCAGGTGGTAGCGCCCCTCGTCGTCGTCGCGGACCACCAGGTGCTTGTCCACGAGCGCGGCGAGCCGCTTCTCCAGCAGGTCCAGATCCCCGCCGGGCGCGGTCACGGCGAGCGACGCGGCCGCCGTCCAGCCGCCCACGAACACCGAGAGCTCGGTCATGAGCCGCTGCTCCTCGGTGTCGAGCAGCACGAAGCTCCAGTCGATGGCGCCGCGCAGGGTCTGCTGGCGGGCCGGCAGGTCGCGCGGGCCGCCGCCGCCGAGCGTGTCCAGCTCGCGGTCCAGGTGCTCGGTGAGGTGGTCGAGCAGCTCGTCGGGGCTCCAGCGGTCGATCCGCGCGGCGGCCAGCTCGATCGCCAGCGGCAGGCCGTCGAGGCGGCGGCACAGCTGGGCGACGGGCAGCGCGGTGTCGATGGTGATCTCGAAGTCCGCGTCGACCGCGCGGGCGCGCTGCTCGAACAGCATCACGGCGGGCGAGTCGGCGAGCGTGGGGACCTGGTAGACCTGCTCGCCGTACAACGACAGACGCTCCCGGCTGGTGACCAGGGCGCGCACCCCCGGAGCCGCCGCCAGCAGGTCGCTGACCAGCGCGGCGCCGTCGTCGACCACCTGCTCGAAGTTGTCCAGCACGAGCAGCTGCTCGGCCTCGGCCAGCTGGTCCAGGACCGTGTCGAACAGGTGCTGATCGGGCAGCTCGGTGACGTGCAGGGCGCGGGCGAGGGCGGCGGTGAGCAGCTCGGCGTCGGTGGTGTCGGCCAGCGGCACGAACACCGCCCCGTCGGCGAACTCGTCCGCGACCGCCGTGGCCGCGGCCAGCGACAGCCGCGTCTTGCCGATGCCGCCCGGCCCCACCAGCGTCACCAGCCGCCCGTCGCGCACCAGCCCGGCGACCCGCGCGGTCTCCCGGTCGCGGCCGACGAGCTTGGTCATCGGCACCGGCAGCCGCGCGCGCCGCCGCTTGGGCGCGGCCGGCTTCACGCCCCACGTGCCGTCCCCGGCCGCCACCAGCTCGCCCTGCGCGCGCAGCCGCTGCAGCTCGGCCTCGGCCCGCGCCGGCAGCCCGCCCGAGCGCTCGACGAGCCGGTCGAGCAGCGCCCGGGTCGGCTCCCCGGCCAGCGCGATCCGCAGCCAGATCCTGAGCGTCGCGGGCGACCACGGGGTCAGCTCGACCACGGTCTCGGGCAGCCCGCTGCGCCCGTCGGCCTCCCGCAGGTCGGTGGTCGCATAGACGAGCGCATGTGCCTCGCCGAGCGGGGGCACGGGCTCGCCCACGTCGGCCAGCAGGATCACCGGTTTGCCGGTTCCTTCGCCGGTACCGCCGGTGAGCTCGGTCTGGAACCCGCGCAGTCGAGCGATCTGGGCGATCTCGCGGAGGAATCGGGTGTGCCCGGCGCCCTTGGGACCGGTGATCCGCAGGGCCCCGCGCAGGCCGGCGGCGACCCTGGTCATGAACTCCTGCGTCGCGCTCAACGCGGCGTCGCGCTCCCAGAGCCGCGACGAGCCGGCCGCCGGATCGGCCTCCTGATCGTCCCCGACCGCCTGGCCCCGGCCCCGTCGCTTGGCCAGATAGTTGCGCCGGTCGGCCACGGCGATAAGCGATTCCCCGTCGGTACCGTCGGCCGGGCTCGACGCCACGCCCAGACTGATCGACAGGTGCAGCGGCGGCGTGCCCGCGAACTCGCGCGCCCGCACCTCGTCGGTGAGCCGGATCGCCAGCCGCAGCGCCTCGTCGGCCGCGGTGCCCGGCAGCAGCAGCACGAACTCGTCGCCGCCGTAGCGGAACAGCACGTCCTCGGCCCGGATCAGGCCCTGGATGCGCTCGGCGAGCTGGCGCAGCAGCATGTCGCCGCGCAGGTGCCCGAAGGCGTCGTTGACGGTCTTGAAATGGTCGACGTCGAACAGCAGCAGGCTCGCCCCGTCGACCGCGTGCAGGGCATCGTCGAGGGCGGCGCGGGGACTGGCGCCGGTGACGGGATCCTGCACGTTCATCGTCAGCTTGATCGGCCTTCACCCGGCGCCGCTGAGCAGTTCGGGCGCAATTGGCCCATCGGGGGACAGGTGTCGGGTCCCCGATGTCCGGCGAATGGGGGATTTCCGTCCCTTTGGCCCCGGGCACCACTGGCGCACCACCCCACCCATGGGTCCACGCGGGGTGCGATGTTCGGTCCGTTCCACTCGGCCGTCCGGGCACAATTCATTTGGGCCCTGACGGATCGGTCCGGCGGCCTGACCTCCAGCATCGACCGTAACCAGTCCGCGACGTGGACAAATAGTAGGTGTTCGATCGCCTAATGCGACCGATCTTCGCATTCGCCCAGGCGACAGCGATTCACATTCATGCGTACATTCTCCGGCATGTCGTTACGGTTATCCGTACTCAAGCTGGCCCGGGCAGCCGTCGTCGTCGCCTGTGGCCTGCTTCCGATCGCGGTGGCCGGGACTGCCTCGGCGCAGCCGTCGGGCGATGGTGGCGGGCACGCCCAGGGCGGCCAGGCACCCGGGGTGCGCGCGAACGCCGTCACCCTTCCTCCGGTCGGCTTCCCGATGCTCGGCATCGACGTCTCGAGCCACGACCACGCGAACTTTCCCATCGACTGGCCCGGGGTCGCCTCCTCCGGCACCCGGTTCGCCTACATCAAGGCGACCGAGGGCCAGTTCTACGTCAACAGCTACTTCCACGACGACTACGTCGCCGCGAAGGCCGCGGGCCTGCTCACCGGCGCGTACACGTACGGCCGCCCGGACCTCGGGGATCCCGTGGGCCAGGCGAACTACTTCATCGACCACGCGGAATGGGTCAACGATTCCCGGACGCTCGTGCCGTTCCTCGACATGGAATGGCCGTACGCGTCGCTCGACCTCCCGGCCTGCTACGGCATGGCCCCGCCGGACATCGTCGCGTGGATCCGCGGCTTCGTCGACACGGTGAAGGCCCGCACCGGCCGGGACATGATGATCTACACCGCGACGAGCTGGTGGAACCCGTGCACGGGCAACGACACCTCGTTCGCGAACAACCCGCTCGACCTGGCCCTGTGGGGCAGCGTTCCGCCGCTGATCCTGCCGGCCGGGTGGACCTCGTACGCGCTCTGGCAGTACGCGTCCGGCAACCCCGCGGTCGCCGGCAACTACGACAAGGACGCGTTCAACGGCGACTACATGGCGCTGACCAAGCTCGCCGGGGACGTCCCGGCCGACGGCCCGGCCTTCGAGCTGCGGGCCGCCGCCAACAACCGGTACGTCAGCGCGGCGAACGGCGGCAACTCCCCGCTGATCGCCAACCGGGACGCGATCGGGGTCTGGGAGCAGTACGACATGGTCAACGCCGGCAACGGCGACGTGGCGCTGCGCTCGCACTCCAACGGGCAGTACGTGACCGCGGACCTGGGCAACAACGGCACCCTGATCGCCAACCGGCCGTCGATCGGCGCCTGGGAGCGGTTCACGGTCATCGCCAACGCCGACGGCAGCATGGGCCTGTTCGCCAACGCCAACGGCAAGTACGTGACGGCCGACCTCAGCAACGGCGGCACCCTCGTCGCCAACCGCGCGTCCGTCGGGCCCTGGGAGAAGTTCACCAGGGTCCCGGTGCCGACCTCGCTGGCGCTCAAGGCGAGCGGCAACGGCAAGATCGTGACCGCGGCGAGCGGCGGCCTGCTGCCGCTGGTCGCCAACCGGGACGCGGTCGGCGCCTGGGAGCGCTTCGAGGTGGTCGACCTCGGCAACGGCGACGTGGCCCTGCGGGCGAACGCCAACGGGCTGTACGTCACCGCCGACCTCAACAACAACGGCACCCTGATCGCCAACCGCACCGCGGCCGGCAGCTGGGAACGGTTCCGCATCGCCACCGACGCCAACGGCGTGGTCACGGTGCTCGCCCTGGCCAACGGCAAGTACGTCACCGCCGACCTCGGCAACGGCGCCATCCTGGCCGCCAACCGCGCCTCGGTGGGCGACTGGGAGAAGTTCAGCAAGGCCGGCTGAGCACGCTTGTCTCGCGGGAAGGGGGGGCTGCGGCCCCCCTTTTTCGTACTCTTACCCAACCGTTCTGTGGTCCGGCCGCATCTGAGGGCTGGAGCAGGCGGAAAGGGGAAGCGGTGCGCGACGAGTACGAGCGGGAGTACGTGGAGTACCTCCGCGCCCGGATGCCGCACCTGCGCCGCCTCGCGCACGCGCTGACCGGCGACTTCGACCGCGCCGACGACGTGGTCCAGACGGCGGCGACGAACCTCTACCTGAAATGGCGCCAGGTGCGCGCCGCGGACAACATCGACGCGTACGTGCGCAAGATGGTCGTCCACACCTTCCTGGCCGAGCGGCGCCTCGCGTGGGCGCGCACCTGGCTCACCGACCGCATCCCCGACCGCGCGGCCGAGCCCCCTCCAACCGACGACGCCCTTCTGGTGCGCGCCGCGCTCAGGCGGTTGCCGGCGCGGCAACAGGCGGTACTAGTGCTGCGTTTTCTGTGTGATCTGCCCGTCGAGGACGTCGCGGCCGCGCTCGGCTGCGCCCCCGGCACGGTGAAGAGCCACACCTCGGTGGGCTTGGCCGCGCTGCGCAAGATTCTCGGCCCCAGTGCCACTGCGACCCTAGGCGGAGGTGCCCGATGAACCCCCTGGCCCCGCTGCGCGTTCCGGCCGACCTGCCACCGTCCAAGGTGAGCATCGACCGCGCCCTGCGCGACGGCCGCCGCCGCCGGCGCAACCGCCGCGTGCTCGCGGTGGCCACCGCCGCGATCGCCGTGGGCGCCACGCTCATCAGCGTGTCGGCGTTCGCACTGGACCGCCCCGCGGCCCCACCGGCCGACGACCCCCTGCCGACGACGCGGAACGGCTGCTCGGTGCGCCCCCTGCCGACCCCTGGCCCCGGTACCGCGGTGGGCGTCGACCCGGCGGGCGGCTTCGCGATCGGCGGCTTGGACGACACCCCCCAGGACGGCGTGCTGCTCTGGGCGGCCGGCGTGCCGCAGGCCCTGGACGGCGCCCCGCTGAACGCATATCCGGC
This sequence comes from Dactylosporangium sp. CS-033363, assembly GCF_050942475.1. NCBI lineage: Bacteria > Bacillati > Actinomycetota > Actinomycetes > Micromonosporales > Micromonosporaceae > Dactylosporangium > Dactylosporangium sp. CS-033363. Next base: position 531,390 of record NZ_CP192032.1, read on the forward strand.
CGCGGTGAACGCATCGGGCATCGTGGTCGGCAACGGCGGCGACGCGGCGACGTCGATCCCGTGGATGCTGAAGGACCACGCCTACACCCGCCTGGCCCTCCCACCCGACGCGAAGTCGGTCGCGGTCACCGGCATCAATGCTTCAGGCGACATCATCGGTACCGCGGCATGGGACGCGAAGGCGCGCATCGTCCGCTGGAACGCGTCCCGCCCCGGCGAGGTCACGTACGTCACGACCACCCCGGCCATCGCGCGCGCCTCGTCGATCGGCGACGACGGCACCATCGTCGGCGACGTGGGCGACGGCGGCGCGTACGTGTGGCACCCGGACGGTACCGGCGAGGCCTTGAAACTCCCGAACGGCCGCCCCGCCGCCGGCGCAACCCAGATCGCGGGCGACTGGGCGATCGGCTGGTACGACGACGGCGGCTGGACCAACCACGGCGTACGCTGGGATCTTCGGACGGGCCGGCCGACCGCTCTCGGCGCCTTCATCCCGGGCGCGATCGACACGTCGGGGCAGATGTTCGGCATCGTGCGCAACGACGACGACCACGAGTACTCCCCGCCGGCCGCGTGGCGCGACGGCAAGGTCCTGGACATGCCGGTCCTGGAACCGGGCGAGTCGGCGGTGGTGACGTCGATGACCGCGGACGGGCGCATGGCGGTGGGCTGGCTGTTCCACGCCAAGAACGACCCGATCACCCCGGTGGCTTGGACTTGCTCCTAGTCGCCGCGGTGGCACGTTTCCGGGATTTGTGTTGATCGTGCGCTCCCTAATGTTCAGGGCATCACTTCGCAGGACATTTTCTTGAGGGAGATAGAGACATGAGCGACGTCGACTACGGGCAGTACGAGGCGGGCCAGGAGAGCGGTTCGCTGGACCAGGTGCACCAGGCGGAGGGTTCGGAGTACGACGCCCAGTCCCAGTTCGGCGTGTACGAGCAGGACCACCACGCGGCCGAGTCGACGGACTTCTCGACGGGGCAGCACGTCGAATATGACGCGCCGGGGGCGGTGCACTACGAGTCGACGGAGTTCACGAACTACAGCCACGACGCGTCCGAGGACGACCACGTGTTCGCGGCCGAGGGGTCGGAATCGGTGCACCAGGCGGAGTTCTCGGAGCTCGACGCCCTGCAGGAGCACTTCGCGACCGCGTTCGCGAACGGGACCGAGTTCAGCGCCAACGACGCCGAACTCGAAGCCGCCAACTAAGCAATCAGTTCAAGCGGCCCGCCGGCTTGGCGGGCCGTTTTGCTGTTGTCAGCTGAGATGGTCGGTGAACCACTGGATGAGTCGCCGGTACGCCTCGGTTGCGGCCGGGGCGTTGTAGCGCTCGCCCGTGTCGTTGAAGAACGCGTGGTTCGCGCCCGGGAAGGTCACCAGCTCGTGGGGCAGGCCCGCGGCGGTCAGGGCCGCCTCCGCCGCGTCTCGCGTGGCGTTCACGCGGGAGTCGAGCTCGCCGTAGATGCCGAGTACCGAGGCCGCTTTCGAGCCCGTGAGCGAGGCGCCGCTCGGGAACGGGCCGTAGAAGGGCGCCGCGGCTGACAGGCGGGGCTCGCCCGAAGCCAGCAGTTGCCAGACCTCGCCGCCGCCGAAGCAGAAGCCCATGGCGGCCAGTTTCAGGGATGGCGCGCGGCGGGCCAGTTCGGTCAGGGCGGTCTTCATGTCCTTGATGAACCGGGCCGGGTCGACCGCGTTCAGGGCCGCCGTCGCCTGGGCCGGGTCGGTGAAGCGGGCCGTGCCGCCCTCCTCCGACAGCAGGTCCAGGGCCAGCGCCGAGAAGCCGCTCGCGGCCAGGCGGCCCGCGACCGAGCGGATGTGGTCGGTCAGGCCGCGGTTCTCGTGGATCACCAGCACCGCACCCCGCGGCGAGGCGGCCGGGGCCCACGCGGCCTGGAGGCCGTCGAACGTGATCGGCGAAGTCGGCAGGGCCGGTGGGCCGACGGGAGTTGAGGACGAAGGGGCCGGGGTGGCGGCCGGCGTCGAGCAGGCGGCCAGCATCGACGTTGCCACAGCGACGCCCACACCCATCAGGGACAGGCGGCGCAGGGCCTCCCGACGGCCGATCAGCCCGTCGGCGTAGTCGACCACGACCTCGGACGTCAGGTACTCGTTCATGCCCATCCACGCTAGTCCCGCACCGGCGACAATGCGGCGCGATGCGTGCGCGGGTCAGGCCTGCGGGGCCATCGCGGCTCGGCGGCGCTTTTCCAGGTTGGCGATGTGCCGGACCAGCAGGACCATGCCGGTCGAGAGCAGGGCGGTCGCCAGGCCGCGGGCGAAGGATTCATGGAACACGTCGCGGAGGATGAAGGCCAGGTTCAGGTCGAGGCTCAGCGTCAGGATGCCCGCCAGGAGCCACCGAGTCGTCCGAGATCGCATCGCAACAACCCCCGCTGTGTCGGTGCTTCAATGCTAGGGCGGGAGGGGCTGAATTGGCAGACCTGGTGAGCGACTTCGACTACCACCCCGATGAGCCGTACGTGCGGCAGTTCCGGGTGCCGCGCAACGATGTGCGGCGGCTGGACGACACCGCGTTCGTCTATGACGTGCGGTTCGGCGACGTTGTGCTGCGCCATTTCGCGTTCCGGGACGAGTGGTTCAAGGTCAATGTGACGCTGGACCAGGAAGGGCGGCTCGTTGAGACCGCGCCCGGGCCGGGGCATCCCGCGTTCGCGTTCAACTGTGACGTTGCCACGCCGATGGTGGTGCGCGGGGACTCGGTGTACGCCGTGGATCTGTTTGCGGACGTGCTTGTCCGGGCCGACGGGGTCAGCCATCAGGTGCAGGACGTCGCGGAGATGGAGCGGGAGGTCCGTGAGCAGCTGCGCGAAGCGCGCCGGGGGCTTGAGCGGCTGCTCGAAAAGATTCGACGCGGCGAGCTGATTGCCTTCCTGGAGGCGGTGTGGCCGTTCGGGCCGACCGACCCCACGCCCGCGTTGCCGATGGTGAAGGCGCCGTCAGCGGGTCTTGTGCAGCTGTTCGCCGGTTAGGGCGTCGTCGCCGCGGCCCGCCAGGCAGCGGTACGTCGTCGGCCCCGCCTTCTGCGCCGCCGCGCTGGGCAGCAGGGCCGAGATTTCCCAGTTGGCGGCGGCGATGTTCACCGTCAGCAGGGTGCCGACGCTGCACACGGCTACGACCGGCTTGTCCTTCTTGCTGGTGACGTTGCTGCCGGCGGGGAGCTCGCCGTAGGCGAAGACCTCCCACGTGTGCTTGCCCGCGCAGTCGACCTGGGCCAGCTTGGTGTCGAAGCACTCGGGGGTGGCCGAGCACCGGGCACCCTCACCCGCGAACTGGCCGCAGCTCGACGTGGCGGGAGCGGCGGCGGCCGAGGCGGAGACGACGGGGGAGGGGGTGCCGTCGCCCAGGCCGTACGCGATCGCCACGGTCACGAGCGCGGCCACGGCCAGCAAACCCGCCCCGACGCCGATCCACAAGCCGCGACGGCTGGCCGGCGGCGGAGCAGCTACGAAAGGGTCAGCCGGGGGAGCAGCAGCCGGAGAAGCAGAAGAACCCAAAGGATCAGTCGGCGGCTCCTCCGGACCCGCCTCATGGGGAACCGTCTGCTCAGGATCGTGCGGAAACCCGCCGCCCATGAAGGGGGAGTCCAGGATCCGGTCGGGCGGCGGCGGAGGGGGCAAGACAGGCGGCGAGGTGTACACCGGCTCCAGCGGCGGCGACCCCAGCGGCGGCACGATCACCGGCGGCACCGGTGCCAGCTGCAGCCCGATCAGCGCATCGCGCAACTGCAGCGCTGTCGGCCGCTTGGCGTCGTCGTTCGACATCCCCGCGCGCAGGATCGCCATCAGCTCGTCGGGGCAGCCCGGCACGTCGGGGATGTGGTCGTTGAACATGTCGACCAGCGACAGCAGGCTCGGCATCTGGTCCTCGCGCCAGCGCGGCGGGCGGCCGCGCATGAGGGCGTAGAGGGTCGCGCACAGAGCGTAGACGTCCGCGGGCGGGCCGGGCGGGGCGTGGCGGAAGGTCTCGGGCGGGGCGTACGCGGGGGTGAGCACGTCGAGCGTGATCGACACGTCGCGCCACTCGGCCAGGATGGCCAGGCCGAAGTCGGCGAGGGCGGGCTCGCCGAAGCGGCTGAAGAGGATGTTGGCCGGCTTGACGTCGCGGTGCAGGACGCCGAGGGAGTGGGCGTCGGCGAGGGCGTCGGCGATCTTGAAGCCGACCTCGCGGACCTCGGCGGGGGTGAGGGGCTTGGTGCGCATGCGCTCGGCGTAGGAGCCGTCGCAGAGCTCCATGATCAGGTAGGGGTGGCCGTCGGTGGTGACGCCGGCGTCGAAGAGGTCGACGACGTGCGGGTGGCTGGACATGCGGCCGGCCGCGCGGGCCTCGCGCAGGAAGCGGCGGCGGTCGCGCTCGGTCTCCAGCGTGCGGTTCTCGATCTTCACGGCCACGTCGCGGCCGACCGACTCCTGCTGGGCCCGGTAGACGGTGGCGTATCCGCCACGGGCCAGCACCGAGAACCCGGTCATCCCGGGCACCGAGGGCAGCGGAGCCGATGCGGTCACGCCTAAGAAGGTACGGCAGAGGTATGACAGTTCACGGTCACGTCTCGGCAACCGCCGCTACGGAGTCGGTCGCGCACGCTCGGTTGGCTTCGAGCGCGTCATGCAGTACCGCCGCCGCATAATCCCGACCGCGAACGTCCTCGCCCGGAGCGCCCTGCGCCTGCCTAGCCCAGTCCAGCGCCTCGGCGTTGCGGCCGGCCACCAGCAGCGCCGCGGCGTAGGCGGCGATGGCCTGGCGGCGGGAGAAGATCACCGACGGGCCGGGGCGCTCGGCGGCCACGCAGCCCAGCGTCTCCAGGGCCGTGGGCAGGTCGCCCTGGGCCAGCCGGGCCAGCCCGAACAGCACCCGCGGGCCGACCGTGGCCGGCTCCAGCACGTCGTGGGTCTCCACGACCTGCAGCACCGCCCGCGCGTCGGCCTCGGCGGCGACCGGATCGCCCCGATCCAGGCTGACGAAGCCGCGGATGGTGCGGGACATGCCCAGCAGCAGCGGGTGCCCGGTCTTCTCGCCCCACTCGGTGGCGTCGGAGAGCAGGTCGAACGCGTGCGGCAGCTCGCGCAGTTCGCGCGCGACCACGCCGCGGACCACGAGCGCGAGGCCGCGGCCCCAGTCGTCGCCGGCCGCGGCGAACTCGCGGTACGCCCGCCGCGCCTCCCGGTCGGCCTCGGCCAGGTCGCCGCTCTCGGCCGCCGCGAACGCCTCGACCGCGCGCAAGGTGCCCACCGCCCAGGCGTCGCCGACCCGCTCGCCGAACGGCAGGAACGCTTTGGCCAGCCGCCGCGCCTCGCCCAGCCGGCCCGCGAGGAGCCGCACGAACGCCGTGGTGCCGCGCAGCCAGGCCCGCCCGACCGGGTCGCCGAGCTCGGCGAAGCGGCGGGCGGCGCGGCCGAGCGCGGCGTCGGCCCCGGCGAAGTCGCCGCGGGTGGTGGTGACCCAGGCCAGGTGCTGCAGCGACCACGCCTGGGCGCGCCGGTCGCCGGCCGTGACCGCGATCTGGAACGACTCGGCGAAGCGGCCGCCGGCCTCGGCCAGGCGACCCTCCAGGAAGTCGGCCATGCCGAGGCGGCGCATCGCGTCCCCGCGCTCGTACGTCAGGTGGGCCGCGGTCGCCGCCTCCAGCGCGTCGGACAGCGTGGCGTAGCTGCGCCGGTGGTCGCCCATGCCGCGATAGGCCCGGCCGGCCACGAGCAGCGCGCCGACCTGGACGGCCGCGTCGTCTCCGGCGTTTGCCGTGATCTTTTCGGCGTACCCGAGCGCCTCCGCGAACCGCCCCAGCTGCAGCAGCGCCCGGGAGTGCACGAGCCGATCGGCCGCCGGCAGTATGCCGCCGCCGAGCACCGCGGCCCGGTCGGCGGCCTGCGCGGCCTGCGCCGGTTCGCCGGAGGCCAGCGCGGCCCGGGCGGCCCGGCCCAGCGCCTGCACGCCCAGCGGCGCGGCCGAGCGGGCCAGCGAGTCCGGCCGCAGCCCGACCACGTCGGCGAGCTTCCCGGCCCGCTCGGCGTGCTCGGCGATGAACGCGTCCGCGGAGCCCAGCGTCATGTTCAGCCCGGCCACGTTGCCGGTGCCGCCGGCGGCCAGGAAGGCGGTGACCGCGGCGGACGCCCAGCGCGAGAGCGCGGCGTGCCGCTCGGCCAGGTCGGCCTTGCCGATGCCCGCGTACGCCGCCTCGCGCAGCAGCGGGGTGGCGAAGGCGAAGCCGCCCCGGCCCCGGCGCAGCATGCGGCGCTGCAGCAGCTCCTCGACGGCCCGCTCCAGCTCGACCGCGGCCACGACGGCGGGCCGGGCCGGCTGGCCGGGCGGGTTGAACCGCAGCGCCTCCAGGGCGCGGGCGGGCACGGTGTCGCCGATGACCGCGGCGTCGCGCAGGACGGCGCGGGTGTCGGTGGGCAGCGCGTCGATGCGGGCCGCGAGCACGGCCGCGAGGTCGCGGGAGAGCAGCCGGCCGCCGAGCGAGCCGGGCGCGAGCCGCCAGCCGGGCGGGTCGGTGCCGGCCACGGTGGTCAGCGCGCCGCGCTCCTGCAGCAGGGTGACCAGTTCGGCGAGGTAGAACGGGTTGCCCTGGGCGGTCGCGAGGAGCCGGTCCTCGTCGGCCGGCGCGACCCGCCCGCCGCCGAGATAGGCCGACAGCAGCCGGGCCGCGTCCGCGCCGCGCAGGGGCGGGATCGGTACCACCTCGGCATCCGCGATCCGCGTCAGCACCCCGGCCGAACGCACCAGCTCCGGCCGCCCGAGCAGGACGATGAGCACCGGGCCCTCGAGCCGCTCGATGGTGGCCCCGAGCGCGTCCAGCGTCTCGGCCGTCGCGTCGTGCAGGTCGTCCACGATCACCACGAGCGGCGTCTCGGCGGCGAGGCCGGACAGCAGCTCGGCGACGGCCGCGGGCACGGCGTCCAGGTCCAGCTCGTCGGGCTTGCCGCCGGGCGCGACCCACGCGGTGTCGCCGACCGCCTCGGTGTACCCGATCAGCGTCAGCAACAGATCGCTCGCGAACCGCGGCGGCTCCGGACGCCCCCGCGCGGCCCGGGCCAGGCGCTGGGCCAGGCGGCGCAGCCGCTCCTCGACCGCCTCGCGGGTCAGCGCGGCGTCCGGGGGCAGGCCGATCGCGGCGCGGACGAGGTCGGCCAGCGGGGCCAGGCGGCGGCGCTCGCCGAACGCGGCGCAGTGCACGGACAGGACCCGGGCGCCGCCGCCAGGAGCAAAACCGGCGCTCGGCGTGTACCCCGCGCCGCCCAGATATCCGGCCGCGAAGCGCTCGATCTCGCCGGCCAGCCGCGTCTTGCCCAGGCCCGCCTCACCGGTGAAGACCAGCACCCGCGGCTCCTGCCGGTCCGCGATCTCGGCGAGCCGGCCGGAGACGCGGCCGAGCTCGGGCTCGCGGCCCACGAACGGCGCCTCGTCGCCCAGGCCGGAGCGGGTGCCGGGCGCGTCGAGCAGGCCGAGCAGCTCGTAGGCCTCGACCGGCTCGCGCTTGCCCTTGAGCCGCAGCGGGCGCAGCGCCCGCCAGGAGGCCAGCAGGCGGGTGGAGGAAGAGGTGCGGTCGCCCGCGTACACCGCGCCGATCGCGGCCGCGTCGGCCAGCCGGGCGGCGGTGTTGACGGTGTCGCCGATGACCGTGTACTCGATGCCGGCCTGCACGCCCGCCACCACCGGCCCGGTGTTGAGGCCGATGCGCAGGCCCAGCGGGGCGCCGCCGCCGCGCTCGTCGTCGAGCACCCGGCGGACCGCCCGCTGCATCGACAGCGCGGCCCGCACAGCCCGCTCGGCGTCGTCCTCGTGCGCGACCGGCGCGCCGAACACGGCCATGATCCCGTCGCCGGTGAGCTTGTCGACGTGGCCGCCGAAGGTCTTCACGGCACCCGCGAGCGCGGCCAGCACCCGGTCGGTGACCGCGCCGACCCGCTCCGGGTCCAGGTCCTCCGACCAGGCGGTGAAGTCCGAGAGGTCACCGAAGAGGACGGTGACGATCCGCCGCTCGGCCGCGGGCAGGGTGGCGGCGGCCGGCAGCGCGGAGCCACAGTGGTGGCAGAACCGCGCGCCGGGAACGGCCACAGTCCCGCACACCGAACAGGTCACGCTGAGTCCAAACCATCAGCGGGCGGGTGTGATTCCCGTCGCAGGAAATCGAGCTGCGCCCGCACGCTCATCTTGGCGGCCCACCACAGCGAGCGGTCCACGTCGGCGTACACGCGGGCCACGACCTCGGGCGCGTCGGTCGCGCCGGCCGCCACCGCCGCGCGCACCTGCTCCAGGCGGGCCTGGCGGTGCTGGCGGTAGTACCGTGCGGCGATTCCGGTGTCGGTGAGGGACGGTCCGTGCCCGGGCAGCGCGGGGCGGCCGTCGAGGGTGGCCAGCTTGTCCAGGCTGTCGAGATAGTCGCCGAGGTTCCCGTCCGGATGGGCGACCACCGTGGTGCCCCGCCCCAGGATGGTGTCGCCGGTCAGCACCAGTTCTTCGCCTTGGTACCGCACGACGAAACACACCGAGTCGCGCGTATGTCCCGGCGTCGGCAGCGGCTCGACCGTCAGACCGCCGGCGTCGAGGTGCTCGAGCACGGGCGGGTCGTACACGCGGGCGCCGGTGAGCTCGGCCAGCCGCTGTACACCCTCGGTGTGGTCGATGTGACCGTGGGTGAGAACGATCGCGGCGACGGGGGCGTGCGCGGCGACCGCGCGCAGGTGGCCCTCGTCCAGGGGGCCGGGGTCGACCACCACGCTGCCGCCGTCGCGGGCGCGCAGGAGCCACGTGTTGGTGCCGTCGAGCGTCATCGGGCCCGGATTGGGCGCGCGGACGAGCGTCACCCAGTCGGGCAACGCGGTGAGCACCTCGGCGGCGGGGGTGGTGACGTGGCTTACCACGAAAGTGATCCTACGGCGGGGTTCTTCGCCTCACACGTCACCCGACCGGCCAGTAGCCGACCCCGCCAGCGGTAAAAGGGCGGGGCCGGCTGGGCCATCCGGCGTCAGGCCACCTCGATGACGGCCTCGACCTCGACCGGGGCGTTCAGGGGCAGCGCGGAGACGCCCACGGCGCTGCGGGCGTGCTTGCCGGCCTCGCCGAAGACCTCGCCGAACAGCTCGGAGGCGCCGTTGACCACGCCCGGCTGGCCGGTGAAGCCCGGCGCGGACGCCACGAACCCGACGAGCTTGACGACCCGCACGACGCTGTCCAGGCCGACCAGGGCCTCCACGGCGGCCAGCACGTTGATCGCGCAGGTGCGGGCGAGCTCCTTGGCGCGCTCGGGCGCGACCTCGGCGCCGACCAGCCCGGTGGCGGCCAGCGCCCCGTCGGCCATCGGCAGCTGGCCGGAGACGTACACGTAGTTGCCCGTGCGCACGGCGGGAACGTACGCGGCCACCGGCGGTACCACCGGCGGAACGGTGATCCCGAGCTCGGCCAGGCGGGCGTGGACGTCGCCCATCTCAGCCGGCCTTGGGGCGCTTGAAGTAGGCCACGAGGTTCTCCGGGTTGAGGCCGGGCACGATGGCCACCAGCTCCCAGCCCTCGTCGCCGAAGTTGTCGAGGATCATCTTCGTGTTGTGGACGAGCAGCGGCGCGGTCAGGTACTCCCATTTCTGCATGTGGGGACAGTAACGCCGAGCCGTCCGGGTTTGTCGGGGCACAGCCTGATCTCAGGGACCCCCGCCGGTGGCCAGGTGACGCTACTGTGAGGGCCGCCGTCGCGTGTGTCGCACAAAGGTGGGAGAAATGACGCAACCGCCCCCGTACCCGGGCCAGCCGGAGTATCCGGGCCAACCCGGTCAACCCGGGCAGCCGGGATGGCCTCCACCGGTGCAGGACCCCTACGCGCAGCAGCCGCAGCCGGATCCGTACGCCGTGCCGCCGACCTCGGCCCCGCCGACGTCCGGGAGCCCGTACGGCCAGCCCTACGCCCCGCCGCCCACCGGCGCGTTCGGGCAGCCCACGGGGCAGTTCCCGCCGCCCACCGGGCAGTTCCCGACGGGCCCGATGGCGACCGGGCCGGTGCCGCAGCCGGGCATGGCGCCGCCGTTCTCCGGGCCGCCGGCGCCGGGCTACCCGATGTACCCCCAGCAGGCCCCGGTCAAGAAGAAGCGCGGCCTCATGATCACCATGATCATCCTGGCCGTGGTGGTCGTGCTGTGCGGCGGTGGCGGCGCCGCGGCGTACTTCGTGGTCCAGAACAACCAGGGCACCGGCGCGCCGACGGCGGTCGAGGCGGTCAACGGCTTCCTCACCGCGGTGTACAAGAACCGCAACATCGACGACGCGCTCAAGTACGTCTGCTCCGCGTCGCGCGACAAGCAGAAGCTGACCCAGCGGATCGACGACATCCGCAAGTACGACGGCGGCCTCTCCAGCCCCACCTACACCTGGCCGGCGCCGACCGTGGAGAAGTCCACCGCCGACGAGGCCACGCTCACGACCACGGTGAAGGTGACCACGAGCGACGAGAAGGTCGCGGAGACGAAGTACAAGTACGTCGCCACCCACGGCGACGGCTGGTTCGTGTGCGAGATCACTGCCGCGTGACCACGGGCCTCGACCAGGTAGCGTCGAGGGTGTGACGGCGCGCGAGACTTCGGACGGGCGGGGCGGCTACGGCTGGCCCGCCCGTCTGCATGTGGTCACCGGCAAGGGCGGCACCGGCAAGACGACGGTGGCCGCGGCGCTCGCGCTGGCCCTGGCCCGCGACGGCAAGCGGACCCTGCTGATCGAGGTCGAGGCGCGGCAGGGGATCGCCCAGCTGTTCGACCGCGACCCGCTGCCCTACCGCGAGATGCGCATCGCCTCGGCGCGGGGCGGGGGCGAGATGCGGGCGCTGGCGGTGGACGCCGAGGAGGCGCTGCTCGAGTACCTCGAGATGTTCTACCGCCTGGGCGTGGCCGGACGGGCGCTGCGCAAGGTGGGCGCGGTCGACTTCGCCACCACGGTCGCCCCGGGGCTGCGGGACGTGCTGCTGACCGGCAAGATCAAGGAGGCGGTCACGCGGACCGCCGACGGCCGCCGGGTCTACGACGCCGTCGTGCTCGACGCGCCGCCGACCGGCCGGGTGGGCCGGTTCCTCAACGTGACCGCCGAGACGGCGCGGCTGGCCAAGGTCGGCCCGATCAAGACCCAGAGCGAGGGCGTGGCGGCCATCCTGCGCTCGCCGATGACCGCCGTGCACGTGGTCACCCTCCTGGAGGAGATGCCGGTCCAGGAGACGGCCGACGCGATCGACGAGCTGACCCGGCTGGGCATCCCGATCGGCACCGTGATCGTCAACGCCACGCGGCCGCCGGTGCTCGCCGGGGTGAAGATCACCCAGGCCGACCTGCGGCGCGGGTTGGCGGCGGCCGGAGTACCGGTGGACAAGGACACGCTGGCCGGACTGGCCGGCGAGGGGCGCGCGTATCAGACCAAGGTGGCGGCCGAGGGCTCACTGCGCGCGGAGCTGCAGGGGCTGGGCCGCCCGGTGGTCGAGCTGCCGGTGTTTCCCGAGGGTGTGACCGCCGCGACCCTCGAGTCCCTCGGTGATCTGCTCCTCACGACTGCTTGAGGATGCTCGCAGCGGATACGCTCGCAGAGTGCCTCCCAATGCCGAGACGCCCGGGTCCCCCGACCTGGATCTTGACGCGATCCTCGCCGACCGCGCGATCCGGATCGTGGTCTGCTGCGGCTCGGGCGGAGTCGGGAAGACGACAACGGCCGCCGCGCTGGCGCTGCGCGCGGCGGAGGAGCACGGCCGGCGCACGGTCGTCCTGACCATCGACCCGGCCCGGCGGCTGGCCCAGGCCCTCGGCCTGACCGAGCTGGACAACACGCCCCGCCAGGTCAAGGGCCTCCAGCCGGACTCGGCCGAGCTGCAGGCCATGATGCTGGACATGAAGCGGACCTTCGACGAGGTCGTGCTGCAGCACACCGACCCGAAGAAGGCCGAGGAGATCTTCGCCAACCCCTTCTACCAGGCCATGAGCTCGACGTTCTCGGGCACGCAGGAATACATGGCGATGGAGAAGCTGGGCCAGCTGCGGGCCCGCGAGGACTGGGACCTGATCATCGTCGACACCCCGCCGTCGCGCTCGGCGCTGGACTTCCTCGACGCGCCGGCCCGGCTGTCGCGGTTCCTCGACGGCAAGATGCTGCGCCTGCTGCTCGCGCCCGCGCGGGCCGGCGGCCGCAGCGTGTTCAACCTGGTCTCGGCCTCGTTCGGGCTGTTCAGCCGCACGGTGCAGAAGATCCTGGGCGCGCAGCTGCTGACCGACCTGTCCGGCTTCGTGGGCGCGCTCGACTCCATGTTCGGCGGCTTCCGCGAGCGCGCCGAGCAGACGTACCGCGTGCTGCAGGCCCCCGAGACGGCGTTCCTGGTCGTCGCGGCGCCCGAACCCGACGCGGTCCGCGAGGCGGTCTACTTCGCCGGGCGGCTGGCCGCGGACCGGATGCCGCTGGCGGGCCTGGTGCTCAACCGGGTGGTACCGGTGGCGGCGCCGGACCTCTCGGCCGCGGACGCCCGGGCGGCCGCGGAGCGTCTCGACGAGCTCGGCGGCCACCAGGCGACGGCGGACGTGCTGCGCGTGCACGCGGAACTGGCCGACCAGCACGATAGGCAGGCGGCGGTCTCCGGCCGGTTCCTGCACGCCTACCCCGGTGTGCCGGTCGTCCGGATTCCGGCCCAGCCCGCCGACGTCCATGACCTCGACGGGCTGCGCGCGATCGGAGCGACCTTCGCTTAAGCAAAGCGGCTGCGATCAGCCGGTCGGCACCAGCTCCTTGGTGTCCTTGCTGACGCTGTTGCGGTCCATGGCCGCTTCGAACATCTTGCGCCAGCTGGGCACCTGCGGGTGGCGGCGCAGCAACGCCCGGCGCTCGCGCTCGGTCATGCCGCCCCACACTCCGAACTCGATCCGGTTGTCGAGGGCGTCCGCCAGGCACTCGTACCGCACGGGGCAGCTCCGGCAGATCCGCTTCGCCACGTTCTGCTCGGCACCCTGGACGAACAGTGCGTCCGGGTCGCCATTGCGACACGCGGCGATGCTGGGCCAGTCGACGACCATGCTCATATTTCCTCTTCCCCCCTTGGACTCCCCCCGGGTCCATCCGCCGGTCTTGCCCCGGCGAAAAGCGCCCAAACCACGTCCCCCCATGGCATTCGGGTGCACTTCGCCGGGATTCCCCGGTCAGACGGCGGGGTTCCCGGCAACGGGAACCCCGAAAGGAGCTTTCCGGAACATCATGCTCTGTAGTCGTCCAGTTACGCAACGTTGTTGCACCAGGTTAACCGGCCTTTTGTGATCCACCAAAAGGCCGATCCGTGCTACCGCTGCGCCACGACCGGGTGCGATTTGCCCAAAATGCCGACGGCCCCCGCGCGGCATGCCGCAGAATCGGATTTGGGTCAACCTCACGCTCGGTGTCACGCGTCTAGGACAACGAGGACGCGTGCATCTGGACGCGGCCTCATGACGTCGTCACGTAGTCTGAGGCGGTGACCTGGATGCGCAAACGCGAGCACGGCCTGCTGCCCAACGCGGCTTCATTGCTGCTGTGTGGGCTCTTGGCGGGACTGGTGGTCGCTGCGGCCGCGTTCCCTGCGGTCGCGATGTCGGGATTGGCCGCCAAGGCCGGTTCCGATACGTTCGAGAATCTGCCGACCGATATCGACGTGCTGCCGTCGCCGCAGATCTCCTACGTGTACGCGTCCGACGGCAAGACGCTGCTGGCGATGATGTACGACGAGAACCGCCGCGACGTGAAGATCGATGACGTGGCCCAGGTCATGCAGCAGGCCATGGTGGCGGCCGAGGACAACCGGTTCTACGAGCACCGCGGCGTCGACGTGAAGGGTGTGGCCCGCGCGTTCGTGGCCAACCAGAACGCCGGCGGCCAGACGGAGCAGGGCGCCTCGACGCTGACGATGCAGTACGTGCGGCAGGCCATCGCCTACTCCGCGCGCACGCCGCAGGAGGTCGTGGACGCCACCGACAAGACGCCCACGCGCAAGCTGCGCGAGATGAAGTACGCGATCGACCTCGAGAAGAAGCTCTCCAAGAAGGAGATCCTCGAGCGGTACCTCAACATCGCGCCCTTCGGCCACGGCGCCTACGGCGTGTATGCCGCCGCGCACGTGTACTTCGAGAAGGACCCCAAGGACCTCACGCTCTCCGAGGCCGCGCTCATCGCCGGTCTGGTGAAGGCGCCGGGCACCAACGACCCGGCCACCGCCGAGGGCCTGCCGCGCGCGCTGGACCGGCAGAAGTACGTGCTGAACCAGATGGTCACGATGGGCTACATCGACAAGGCCACCGCCGACGCCGCCGCCGGCAAGGAGAAGCTGAAGATCGTCGGCAAGCGGACGCCCGAGGGCTGCGAGTCGGTCCAGCGCCCCGAGCTCGGCGCCGGCTTCTACTGCGACTACCTGCGCCGCTGGTGGATGGACCAGAAGGTGTTCGGCGAGGACCAGTACCAGCGCGCGAACCGGCTGCGGGCGGGCGGCTACACCGTCGTGTCCTCGCTGGACATCCAGACCCAGACGGCGGCCTGGAAGTACGCGCAGGACCAGCCGCTGGTCTCCAAGGACCAGAAGATCAAGCTGGGCCAGTCCAACGCGATGATGCTCGCGGCGATCCAGCCCGGCACGGGCCGCGTGCAGGCGCTGGCCACCAACCGCAACTTCAGCAACGACCAGACGCAGAACGGCAACAACACCAACCCGGACAAGAAGGGCCAGAAGGGCAACTGGCCCAACACCACGGTGCCGATCATCACCGGTGACTCGGACATCCCCGGCTACCAGGCCGGTTCGGCGTTCAAGATCTTCACCGCGGTCGCCGCCCTGGAGTCCGGGCTCCCGCTGGCCACGACGATCCAGACCGAGAAGCAGTTCGTCTCGGACTTCATCATCAGCTCCAGCAGCCCGGCCGCCTGCAACGGCAACCACTACTGCCCGAAGAACTCCGGCGGCCAGTCCGGCCCGTACAACATGTGGACCGGCTTCGGCAGCTCGATCAACACGTTCTTCGTGCCGCTGGAGCAGCAGGTCGGCGTCGATCACGTGGTCGACGTGGCCAAGCGGATGGGCATCCAGTTCAACGCCCCCGAGGACGCCAAGCTCGCCGCCAACCCGAAGGGCTGGGGCGCCTTCACGCTGGGCGTGTCGGCGACGACCCCGCTGCAGCTGGCCAACGCCTACGGCACGCTCGCCGCCGACGGCCTGTACTGCGAGCCGACCCCGATCCTCGAGGTCAAGGACAACAGCGGCAAGAAGGTCGAGGGGCTCGACCCGAAGTGCAAGCAGACCATCGACCCCGAGGTCGCCCGCGCGGCCGTCGACATGGCCCGCTGCCCGGTCGGTGACCAGTCGGCCTCCGGCAAGTGCGCCGGTGCGACGGCCGGCTACGCCCGCGACTTCGTGAAGCGGCCGATCGCTGGCAAGACGGGCACCACGGACTCGGAGAAGAGCGCCACCTTCACCGTCATGACCAAGCAGATGGCGGTCTCCGGCTTCCTCACCGACCCGGACTGGCCCGAGACCAACAAGGACATGAAGCACCCGCCGGTCAACTACGCCGCGCTCGGCGTGCTCCGCGACGGCCTGGCCGGCCAGCCGATCGTCGGCTTCACCGCGCCGACCAAGGACCGCTCGCAGGGCAAGCTGGTCGACATCCCGTCGGTCAAGTGCCTCTCGGTCGACCAGGCCCGGGCCAAGGTCAAGAACGCCGGCTTCTCGGTCTCGGTGGCCTCGGCCCAGGTCGCCTCGCAGTGCCCGGCCGGCACCGTGGACCGCACCAACCCGGCCGGCTCGACGACCAAGGGCGGCGGCGTCCAGCTGGTCGTGAGCAAGGGCCCCGGCGCGCCGGCCCCGCCGTACCTGGGCAACAATGGCGGCAACGGCAACGGCGGAGTGCAGCAGAACGGCGACATTCCGGACACCGGCGACGGGGTGGACACGAACAACTGCCCCATCCCGTGGGTCTGCTGATCACCTGAAGGCATGAAGAAGGCGGGCGTCCCCTGATCGGGGGGCGCCCGCCTCTTTCGTGTTCAGCCCGCGGTCAGCTGGGCCTTGACGAGCGCGGCGACCCGGCCGCCCTCGGCGCGACCGGCGACGGCGGCCTGCGCGGCCTTCATCGCCGGCCCCATGCTGCCCGGACCGCTGAACCCACCGGCGGCCAGCGCGTCGCGCACGATGCCGGTGAGCTCCTCGTCGGAGAGCTGCTTCGGCAGGTACCCCGCGATGACCTCCTCCTCCGCGCGCTCCTTGGCCGCCTGGGCCTCGCGGCCCGCGTCGGCGAACGCGTCGGCGGCTTCACGGCGCTTCTTGGCCTCCTTGGTGAGCACCGACAGCACCTCGTCGTCGGAGAGCTCACGGGCGGCCTTCCCGGCGACCTCCGCGTTGCGTACCGCGGCGATCGCCATCCGCAGGGTCGACGTCACCAGCTCGTCACGAGCCTTCATGGCGTCGCGCAGGTCGGACTCCAGGCGTGCCTTCAACATGAGAAAAGTCTATCCGTCAGATCTTGCTCAAATCCTGTTGTAAAAGCGCCGGTAGGCTGAACCAATGCGCTCGAAGACCGTACTGCGACTCGCGGCCGGCACCGTCGCCGCCGGCGCCGCCACCTTTGCCTACGCCTCGCTCGTCGAGCGCAACATGTTCACCTTGCGTCGCTTCGACGTGCCGGTGCTCGCCCCGGACGCCGAGCCGCTGCGCGTGCTGCACATCAGTGACCTGCACATGATGCCCGGCCAGCACCGCAAGCAGCGCTGGGTGGCCGAGCTGGCCGGCACCGACCCGGACCTGGTCGTGGTGACCGGGGACAACATGGCCCACGTCGACGCCGTCCCCGCCGTCGTCCGCGCGCTCACCCCGCTGCTGGACCGGCCGGGCGCGTTCGTCTTCGGCTCGAACGACTACTTCGGCCCCGTGTTCAAGAACCCGCTGGGCTACTTCAACAAGAACAAGCCGTACGTCCAGGGCGCCGCCCTCCCGGCCGAGGAACTCCGCGACGTGCTGACCGGCTCCGGCTGGGCCGACCTGAACAACGCGCGCACCACGATCAAGGCGGGCGGCCGCACGGTCGAGCTCGTCGGCGTCGACGACCCGCACGTCGGCCGCGACGACTACGACGCCGTGGCCGGCCCCGCCTCGCCCGACGTGGACCTGCGCCTCGGCGTCACCCACGCCCCCGAGCCGCGCGTCCTCGACCGCATGGCCGACGACGGCTTCGACCTGCTGCTGGCCGGCCACACCCACGGCGGCCAGGTCGCCGTCCCGTTCTACGGCGCGCTCGTCACCAACTGCGGCCTCGACCGCAAGCTGGCCAAGGGCCTGCACCGCTGGCCGTACTCGGAGGCCTACCTGCACGTCTCGGCCGGCCTCGGCACGCACCCGACCGCGCCGATCCGCTTCGCCTGCCCGCCCGAGGCGACGATCCTGACCCTCATCCCGCGATGACGGCGGCGGCGCCCGGCGCGGTGGTCGTGCGCAAGTGGCCCCGCCGCGCCGCCTATGCCGGGCTGGCCGGGGCCGCCGGTCTCGCCGTGCTGCTCCCCACGGGCACGGCGGGCGCCGCCTGGTTCCTCGCCGGGCAGGTTCTCAACGTCAACAGCCCTCGCGTGTACCCCGTGCGAGTCCGCGCCTACGCCGGTCGCCGCATCACGCTGACCCGCACCCCCGACACCGCGCGGAACATCCCCTTGTCGTTCGTCTGGGCGACGGGCCACGCGATCCTCGGCGACGTCATCTCGGTCGACCGCGCCACGGTGACCCGCGAGGTCGCCGAGGTCACCCGAGGGGCGCTGGTGACGGGCGTCAGGGGGTACACCTCGGGCTATGTCTTCGAAGGCACGCCTTCCGCGCGGGGATTGGCTTTTGAAGACGTGGTGGTCGCGGGCGAGCTGGGCCCGCTGCCGGCGTGGCTGGTCCCGCCGACGACCCCGCTGGTCGACGACACCTGGATCGTCGCCGTCCACGGCCGCGGCGCCCCCCGAGGCGAGGCCCTGCGCGCCCTGCCCACCCTGGCCGCTTCGGGCCGCCGCACGCTGGTCGTGTCATATCGAAACGACGAGGACGCCCCACCGTCGTACGACCGCCGCTTCCACCTGGGCCACACGGAATGGCGCGACGTGCGGGCGGCGATCGACTACGCCCGCTCCCAGGGCGCCCGCGACGTGATCCTCATGGGCTGGTCCATGGGCGGCGCCGCGATCTTCAACCTCCTGCGCGAGTGGGATCATGGCGGCTTCCTGCGCGCCCTGATCCTGGACTGCCCGGTGGTCGACTGGAACGAGACGCTGCGCATGAACGGCCGCCAGCTGAACGTCCCCCCGATCTGGGTGTGGACGGCGATGCGGCTGATCCAGCACCGGTTGGGCGTACGGGCCACGGACCTGAACTACAGCTCGCTGGCCGCGCGGGTGGATGTGCCGACCTTGCTGTACGTGGACCACGACGACCGGACGGTGGCCTCGGCCCCGACCATCGCGTTCGCGGGTTCGCTCGGTCGCCACGTCACCTTGGTGGAAACGCGTGAGGCGGGTCACTGCCGGGGCTGGAACCGGGATCCGGCGGCGTACGAGGAGCGCTTGGCGGCGTTCTTGGCTTCGGCGTAATTGCAGCTCAGCGCGTGTTTGCCCGACACGGGGGATACCGAGTTGGAGGCGGGACGGGCGTGGGCTACGATTACTCGGCACGCTCGGGGTATAGCGCAGCTTGGTAGCGCGCTTCGTTCGGGACGAAGAGGCCGTCGGTTCAAATCCGGCTACCCCGACTTCGTGAAGTACCAGGTCAGGGCCGGTTTCCTCATTCCGAGGGGCCGGCCTTAAGTCTTCTCTTGATCTCCGTTGGGAGAAATTTGGGAGAAGATCTTGGTCTTAGTAGCTCGTCCAGGATGGTTACCGGCGAGCTGGGGCTGAGTTCGGCTCTCGCCTTTAGGGCTTCTGTCCAGAGGTCAGTCAGGCCCTCCGTGAGCTTTCGGCGCATGTCCGGGGTGGTGTGGGAGTAGCGGGCCTGCACCGAGCCGTCCAGGTGGCCGAGTTGCTCGTCCATGAGCACCGGCGGGGTGCCCAGCTCGATCATCATCGTCTTGTAGGTGTGCCGGAGGCCGTGGGGCGTCAACCCGGGCGCGATCGGCACCCAGCAGGCATCGGCCCTTTGCGCGGCGTTCCGCCCGCGCACCGGGATACCCGGCCATGGCTCGCCGAGGATCGGCACAGGCCGGGGTGCCTTCCCGGGATATCGACCCGTCGCCGCCGGCTGGAACAACCATGTGGCGAACCCGGTCCGGCGCCAATGCGCGGCCAGTGTCCCGCTGGTTGCTCCCCGCACGTAACCGAGGTCGGCGATGGCCTTGACGACTTTCTCTCGGGTGGCCGCCGCGACGCTGTCCCGCTCGTTCAGCACTGCCGAAACAGTTCCCGTCGACACTCCAGCCCGGCGCGCCACGTCCACGAGCTTCGGCAAGGTCTCCCGGACGGCCCCGTTGGCGGCGCGGTGCCCGCCGAAGACGTATGTCCGTTCGTGGCAGGTGCAGCGCTTTGCCGTCTGCGCCCGCAGCAGCCCCGTCAGCCAGGTCGGCACGGCCACCGTCCGCCGTGAGTCGTCCTTCGGCGGGCTGCGGTGCATCTCGCCCGAGTCGAGTTCGTAGAGCTGCCACTCGACCCGGACCTCTGCCGGCCGCACGTACTCCGCCTCCAGGCCGACGAGCTCGCCCCAGCGCATCCCGGTAAAGCCGAGCGTGACCAGCGCGGTGAACTCGTCATCGCGCCCGGACAGCAGCGCCGCACGCTCAGCCATCAGCAGGACACCGAGCGCGGTCGTGATCGCCTTCTCCGGCCCGCGACTCCTCGACCGCCCGACCCGCCGACCACGTCCCCGGCGCTTCGTGGCCGGATTCGCCGGGATGAAACCCTCGTCGACCGCATCCGCGAGGATCAGATGCAGCGTCGCCCGCCAGGTTTTCACGCTGGCATCCGCGTAGCCGGCGGCCCGTTCGCTCTTCGCCCACGCGTTGACGTCGACGGACGAGATCGACGCCAACTCCCGGTCCTCGAAGGTCGGCAGCAAGTGCTCCTCGATGTGGCGGCGATAGTTCTGCATCGTGGACGCCGCCAGGTCCTGCCGCTCGTACCAGACGTTGGCCCAGTTGCCGAAACGCATCCGGCTCGTCGGCCCGACGGGCCGCTGACCGCTGATCTCCGCCTCGTCGGCCGCCCGCTTCGCCTCCCGCTTCGTGCGGAACTCGACCTTCGCACCGTTCGCGTCCTGGACCGTGCCGTACTTGCCGGGCTCGATCTTGTACCGGGCCCGCCAGTAATCGCCGCGTTTCTCGGCGTATCCCACCTCTCAACTCCTTTCAGGCCGCCCGTCTCGGCTTGCGAGCCCGGAGCGGACCTACCATCGGATTGGCCGGCGCTGCACGTGGCGTGGCCGGTCGCACTTCCTGCGGCCGCACCTCGAACAGCCGGATGATCTCGGCCAGGTGCTCGTCCGTGAACCGATAGCTGCCGCCGATCCACGTGAACGGGATACGGCGCTTGCGAGCCTGCTCCTTCACCCACCACTCAGAGCAGTCGAGGATCTTCGCTACCTCAGCCGGCCTGTGCAGCACTCGACGCTCTGCCTCTCATCTCGTCTTTCGCCGCGTTGAGCGCATTGCGCCACTGAATGCGCTGCGCGAGCGCGCGGAGCAGCCGATGTCGCATTGGAGACAGGTCCGGATCGTTCGGCCGTGCCAGCTCCCACGCGACCGGGGCGGTCGACGTCTCGGGTTCGGGTGCCTCGACGCCGAGGAGCGCCCGAACCCAGGCTTTGGCGTCGTACCGGTGGTCGGCGAGGGTCTTCCCGGACCAGTCCCGGGATACGAGGATGCGCCGGCCGCCGATGCCGAGGGTCGAGCGCTGGTGGACACGGCCCTTGCAGTTGCCGGGTCGGAGCCGCGCGTGCGCGTTCTTCGGCTGGATGCCGTACAGGAGCCAGTTCGCACACCGGTCCGAGCACGGCGTGACCCGCAGCTCCCGCCAGAACCGTTCGAGGTGGTCCCGTTGGCGATCGGTGGTCACGGCGTGGCAGTCGGCCGCGGACTTGGTGATGTACTTCGTGATGTACCCGATCGCCCGCTCAGCGTTGCTATCGTTCGCGTTGACGCCCTCAGCCCGCAGCTGCACCCCGAACCGGATTACGTGCGCCGGCTCATCCTCGATCGCGTCCAAGGCCTCATCCCACGCGACGAGCGGCCGACCCGTTTCGTCGCACCACGTCTCAGCTTCTGCGTTCCACAGTGGACGGCAGTTCGGCTCACCGACCTTGGGCCACCAGACCTGGTGGTAGGTCGCCGCCGCCACTTCCTTGAGCACGGCACGCGGGATGGTGCCCCGGATCGCGAAGTGCGCGTGCGGAGCCAACCGGCGTTGCGGCTCAACACATCCGGCGTACTGCACGTTCCAGCCGACGCACCGCCGCAGGTTCTGCCAGAACCGGTCCAGCAGCCGTGGGAAGGCGATCGCATCCCAAGCCGCCCGCCGATAGTCGTATGTAAACGGATCGACCGGAGAGCCATCAGACCGTACGGGACCGTACGAGTCGAGGGTGACCGTCAACCACATCGACGGCCGGTACTCCATGCCGTCCGGCGCGGCGTATGTGCGGCCGATCGTGCGAGGGTTGACCTTCTGCCGAGGCAGCGCGGGAGCGTCCTGACGTCGCTTCGTGGATCGCTGCCGCTTGGGCTCGCTCGGCTTGCCGTGCCCGGGAGCCACGCTGCCCCGCAGACCCTCAGCGGCGATCGCCTCCTCCACCTCGCGGATTGCCTCGTCGACCTCCTCGACCTGGTTCCACAGCGACTCCCGTACCGCCTGATCCCGGCCGTGCTCCAGGTGCGCCCGCAGACTGATCAGTGCCCGCTGCCCATCCGTGGCCGGCACTGGGCCGGGCGCGGGTTCGTCGGTGCGGTGCCAGCCTTCCCGGATTTGGACCTTGCGCAGCCGACGCGCCCGTTCGGCGCAGGGCGGGCATTTGTCCTCCCGGGTCGCGCCGCACGGTACGTCGATGATCTCGGTCTTGCCGGTCTCCAGGTCGGTGCGGCGCAGCCCGACCGGGCGTAGGCAGATCCCATACTCGGCGGCCATGTCCTTGACCACGTCGGCCGCCAGCGGGATGAGCCTCCGAGCGGCACGGGAGCCGGGCCGGGGTTGCTCGTCCGGTTCGAGACCAGGTAGCGCGGTGACGGTCACCGGTGCCCACATCCCCGGCAGTGCGTGTCGCGGTTGCCGACCATCAGGGCCGCGACGACGATGACCAGGGCGATGGTGCCGCAGATGACGAGCCAGTACGTCATCAACCAGGTCACGAGCAGCCACACACCCCAGCCGATCCCACCGACGAGCGCGAGCCCGCCGAGGACGACCGCGACCTGTGCTGCGCGGCGCCAGCCTTTGCGTTCGGGGACGGGCTCGAGAAGTGTCACGTCGATGGCGTACCGGCCGTTGCCGAGCGGTTGCGGACGGCCGTAGCGCACGAGGTGTCCCCGGGCGTGCGCGGAGCGCAGGACGTTGGCGAGCTGGTCGGCCGGGCCGGTCAGGTAGTGGTCCACGGGCTGCAGTTCGCCGGTCATCGCACGACTCCGGACGGGATGGCGCCGTTGATGCGTGGCGCCGGTTCGATGACGTGGATTTCCTTGACGGCGACTGGGGACGGCGGTTTGTGGTCGCTGGACGCGAGCAGCGCGGCGGCGGCCATGACCATGAGTCCGTCGACGGCGGCCGGGCCGAACATCGAGGTGAGGCCGTCTTCGCCGTAGTGGCGGATCAGCGCGGACAGGTGCCGGTAGGACACCACCGCGGCCACAACCGCGACGATGAGGACTCCGCCGTATCGAGCCAGCCACCACCACTTCCCAGCCGGCCACTCGGTCCGGATCAGGATCTCCACAGCGACGAACAGCGCGAGGGGCCAGAACATTGCGGCGACCACGGCCCCGGCCTCGGGCCGCCAGCCCAACGGGGCACCGGCGGGTGCGACGAAGCAGTGCGCAACGTTCGCCGCGAGCGAGGCGAGTCCACCGAGGACAGTGCCGACGTAGGCCCAGGTGCGGCCGGTCATGACGACCACCCGAAGCCGTCGACGTCCTCGGCGTGGGTGCGGGCGTGGCGGCGACGGACGGCGCTGATGATGTCGGCCTGGTCGTCGCGGGCACTGGTGCAGTACGGGCAGGGCAGATCGGGATTGCGGTGGGAGGTATCGGGACAGCGCCGGTGCTGGCGTCGCATGAGAGGGGTCTCCTTCGCGAGCGGGCGGTCAGCGGGCCTTGGGGGTGATCGGGACGCGGATCCAGTCCGGTGGAGTTCCGGTGGAGGCGACCGCTTCGGACAGGCAGCGCCACAGCGCCCAGGCCTCGTCCGGGGTCAGGTACATCCGCCGGCGGCCCGCACCGACCGCCACGTAGAGGTCTTCGCCCTCGGTGACTCGGACCGTCACCGCGGACGAGCCCGCCGTGGGATGCGGTGCCCGGAGCCGGTAGAAGCGGCGGATCGCTTCGGTGACGGTCATGCGGGTTCACCGCCGTCCAGGAGCCCGGCGAGGCTGTCCGGCAGCAGCGGGCCGACCGCGGGGCGAGCGCGGTGGTTGACGTGCCCGGCCGGTTTGGTCCGGTGCCGGGCTGCGGACCGGGGCGCAGGTTCGGCCGGCGCGGCGTACTCGATCGCCATGGCCCGGATGTCGTCATCGGTGACATAGCCGAACCGCACCCGCAGCGGCTCCGGCCGGTCGTCCAGTACTACGTATCCGATGCCCCGCATGGCCGGCTCCGCCGAGAGCTGGTCGGCGAGCGCACCACGTTCCCGGGCACCGTCGCCGAGGAC
The DNA here is from genome assembly GCF_050942475.1 of Dactylosporangium sp. CS-033363. NCBI lineage: Bacteria > Bacillati > Actinomycetota > Actinomycetes > Micromonosporales > Micromonosporaceae > Dactylosporangium > Dactylosporangium sp. CS-033363. Next base: position 555,234 of record NZ_CP192032.1, read on the forward strand.
CAGGTCGACGTGATTGCGTTCGTTGAGCCGCAACGCGATCCGGGTCGGGAAGAAGTCACGAAGCTCGACCACTTCCTTGCGCGGGTCCTGCGTCGCGCCGACGACGAGCACTCCGAGCCCAGCACCTTGAGTCAGCAATAGCGCCAGCGCCGAGCGGGCACGGTTGCGCAGTTCGGTGTCCTGCAACAGCGCCACGAGCGCCAGCAGTTCGTCCACCATGAGCACGTACAGCGGCTCAGCCAGGGTCGGCGTGTGGACCCGGACCGCGCCCTGCATTCTGGCCTGCCGGTCCCGCATCAGGGACACGAGGTCTTCCAGCATCGCGACCATCGGCTCCGGGTCGGCGTACTCGTACCGGGCGAACAGCTCCCGCCCGATCGACAGCTCGACCCCGCCCTTGGGATCGATCGCCCACATCCGCACCAGCCCGGTCCGGATCGACCCAGCCAGCGCGCGGATCAGCGACCACTGCACCGACCCCTTGCCGGACCGGGTCGCCCCGACGATCAGGACGTGCGTCGCGAGCAGGCGCAGCACGAACGTCCGCAGATCCTCACCGAGCCCCAGCGGCAGCCGCTCGAAGTCCGGCTCCTCAGCCGGCGGGAACGCGGGCACGATCTCCCGCAACGGGTCCCGGCGCGGAAACACGAGCCACACCAGCCGAGGCCGATCCCGGAACCGCACCCGATCGACGAGGCGAAGCAGCACCGCGAACCGACCCCGACGGATCGGAGGCCCCGCGCGGCGACCGGTATAGACGCGGCACTCGCGGGCGTTGAACGAGTACGCCAGGTCCGCCGACGCCTTGTGGTAGAGGTCAGGGTTCTGCCCACGCGGCATCCGCAACAGCACCTCATCGGCCGCCGCTGTGCACCGCACCCGCAGTAGTTTCGGCATCACCCGCGTGTCGTCGAACCGCTGACTCAGCCCGCACAGCGTCATGGCCTCGCGCCAGTGCAGTTGATACAGCGACACCCGCCGCCACCACGCCGTGGCTGGCAACAGCACCAGCCGCTCCCACGAGCCCCGGGCCTGCCACCACCACACAGCCAAGAGGAGCCCGAGGACGAGCACGACCAGGACCAGAGCGCCCCAGCCGTACCGCCACCAAAGCCACCCGGCCGCGCTGACCAACCCGAGCGATCCCCAGTTGCGGCGTGCCACCGGCACCAACCGCACGACCGCGCGGACAAGCTGAAACACGAAGTAGGGAATGACCACGAGCAGGACGACCCACCACGGCGTGGGCACCTGCAACCGCCGGAAGTTGACCAGCGGAGCGTTGTTCTTCACTTCGACCCTCCCCAGGGAACCCGGGGTTCAGCCGGCGGCCGCGAGGGTGGCGAACCGGCCGCGGGCATCGCGGCGGAACGCCAGGAACTCGAACGGCATGCCGGTGAACCAGCGGGTGAACCGCCCGGACGCATCGCGCGCCACGGGCATCAGCAGCGGCACTTGGTTGGAGCAAGTGCGCAGGTCAGGCTGGAATGGGGAGCGGGATTTGGGCATGATGAAACCCGCCTTCCTCTGCCGCCCAGAAACACATGCCGGGGAAGAAGGGGGCGGTCTGTCGCCGTAGGAAGCCGGACCGCCCCATCCCTCAGAAGTTGTTCAGGCCGCCGCCGGCAGGATGTCGTCCGCCTCGTGCAGCACCGCGAACACCCGCGCCAGCGCCGGACCGTCGAGGAACACCGCCACGTCGCCGGTCGCCTCGCCGATCTGCAACCACACGCCCGCATGTTCGGTCGACCGGTGCAGCCGCAGCCGGGTCCCGCTGCCGACGTGGACGTTCACTGACACCACGGCGGCGCCCGTGCTCACTTGCCGGCCCTGCCCGCCGCCACCGGCACCCGGAACCCCGTCGCCCGCAGCGAATAGGTCAGCCGACCCGTGGTGTCCGGCACGTACGGCGTGACCGTCATGCCCTCGAACTCCACCGGCGAGAACGGCACCGACGACTCCGGAACCGGCCGCACCGGCGCCGTGATCTTCACCGCCACCTCACGCGACCGCCCGGCAAGGTCCGGGTCCATGTCCATGACCCGCACCGTCCACACCCGCTCACCGGTCAGTTTGTCCACAGCGGGCGTCCGCGAACGGGTCTTCTCGTTGAAGTCCTGCGCCTCGACGATCGAGTCCGGGACCAGCACACAGCCAGCCGGAAACACGTCCTCGAACCGCACCGAAAACCTGGTCCCACCCTTCAGAGCCACTGCTTGGTTCCTCTCAGGCTTCGATCACCCAATCAGATGACCAGTTGACTTGTTAAGTTGCTCCAAGCGTAACGCCGGGACCTAACTTGTTAAGTGGTTGGCCTTGCTCAATTCGTGAATCAAGGGAGATTGAGCAAGGTCGACGTGATGGCTAAGTAAGCGGGAACGAGTCCTCGAACTCATGCCGCGCCGGCGGAATCGCCACGTCGAGCGCGAAGGCGGGCAAGCCATCGCGCGTGTGGACCGCGAACAGCACGGTCAGCACCCAGTCGTCCGACTCGATCTCCAACAACTCCGGCTCATCGCCGGTGGCCGGCCGCGCCGAGATCCGCTCGGTGACGTGGCCGAACTGCAGTCCCTTCGCCTTGCCCAGGTGCTCAAGCAAGCCTTCTGACAGCGGATCCGGCGAACCCACCGACGTTCCGTCAGCCAAGTCGACCGGGACATAGACGGAGCCGAGCTCGATCGGCCCAAGGCCGTCAACGCTGACCAGGCGACGACGCACGACGACCGGCGACCCCTCCCGAATGTCGAGTGCGAACGCGGTCCGACTTGGGGCCGGAACCTCGCCGACATCGACAATCCGTACGCGGCCTACCGCCTCATCCAGGAGCAGCCCAGCAGCGCGCGCAGGAACGGACCGCTTTCCCAGGGGCTTCGACCGCACGAAGCGGCCCTTGCCCTGCTGGGTTTCGATCCAGCCGTCCTGGCGCAGGATCTCCAGCGACCGCACAACGGTCGGCCGCGACGTGGTGAACTCATTCATCAGCACGGTCTCGCTGGGCAACATCGCGCCCGGCGCGTAGGTCCCGTCCTCGATGCGGGCCTGCAGCGCGTTGACGATCACTATGTACTTGGGTGGCACAAACTCGATCGGCATCGAGACCACCGTTCGTGGAGACGACAACATAGCTTGTCAAGAGCTTAACTGTACGGGTGGAGGCATGTCGATTGGGCCGTCCGGCTGACTTGGCAACAGTGCTCATGCGGCTTCATCGCGCCGGCGGATCTCCTCGACATGCTTACGCCAGACGACCTCCAGCATCGCGTCGTACCCGTACGCGCTGTAGTCCTCTTCGTCAAGCCCCGACAGCTCGACCACGTCGACGTAGTCCGCCGCGAACCGTGCGATGGCCGTTGCGCGATCCTCGGGGTACCGACGAAGCTGACTCGGCCGTAGGTGGCGCCACCGGCGCGTGACCTCCCGCACGAGGACCCGCCGATCCTCGGCGTCATCGAGCCGATTGCCCCGCTGGTCCACCGCGTGATCGCCGTCGACCCGCACGCAGCGGCCGATCAACGGGAGCAGCGCCAGCGCCACCTCAAGCTGAAGCTCTGTGTCGTCACGTTCTTCCTGCACGTCCATTGCCATGCGACCCCTCACGTAGTGACTCCGCGACCAGCCGGCGCGGAATGGGAGGATGAGTCGCGGTCCCTTGGTGCTACGAACATCAAGGGGCCGCCCGTCAGGTGTTGCTCTCGTCCTTCTGCCTGGCGTCGGCCATCGCCGCACGCAGCGTCGAGGCGTACATCAGCGCCGCATCGCTGAGCCGTTCTGCGGATCGGATCGCCGAGTCCCACGCACCCTCGCCGCCAAACTCGATGATCACCGTCGAGGCGTGGTCCTTCAGAACGAGCACAGGATCATTGCTGTCGTCCGCGGCTTCCCAGATGCGCAGCGTCCCGACGTCCAGGTCGATGTCGCCTTGCGGTGCCCGCAGGACATGCATACGTACCTCCTTCAGGGATTGGGGCGGGGGATGTTGCAGTCCGCGCATGGCCGAACCGCGTAGGCACCCTCGGACTCGCCATCGCGCAAGCGTCTGATCCGGCTGACGACCTTCCAGCCACGACCATCGCAAGAACGGCACTCGGGTGTTTTCTGGCGGCTCATCGGCCACCATCCCCGCACGTCAACCGCTTGATCCGAACCAGAGCCGCCCGAAACATAGATCGAGCATCTACCCACGCGAGGCATTTACCCCGGAAAATTGTTCCGGGGTTAACACGGAGGGCGGTGCGACGCTTACGGCATGCGTGGGATGACGAGCACCTTGACTATCGGCGAGCGCGTCGCGTGGTACCGCCGCCGGCGCGGCATGTCCCAAGAAGTCTTGGCCGGACTGGTCGGCCGCACGGTCGATTGGCTGAGCAAGGCAGAGAACAACCGGATCGAGCTGGACCGGCTCTCCGTCATCAAGTCCCTCGCGGACGCGCTCGATGTCGCCCTCGGAGACCTGGTCGCGGAGCCGTCCCTGGTCGAGTGGACGAGCGACAGCGGCACCCAGACCGTGCCCGCGCTGCGAGCCGCGCTGATGAACTACCGCAACGTCACCCCGTTCGGCCCCGCCGACAACACCGTCGAGCCGCCGTCAGTGCCGGTGCTCCAGCACGAGTTGGCGACACTGTGGGAGGCGTACCAGGCTTCCCGGTTCGGCTACGTCACCGGCCGGTTGCCCAGCCTCATCGCCCACGCCGAGGCGGCCGTCAGCACCTTCACCGGCGACGACCTCAGTGCCGCCCGGCGGATACTCGGCTTGGCGAATCAGCTTGCAGCCACCCAGCTCACGAAGATCGGCGAAGCGGACCTGGCCTGGATCGCCGCTGATCGTGGCCTGACCGCCGCCCGCGCCGCTGGCGACATCGTTGTGACGGGAACGCTCCTGCGGACCGTCGCCCACGCACTCCAGGCAACCGGCCGGTACCGCGAGGCTGTGCAACTGACGAACGACGCCGCCAACTACCTGGAACCGCACCTGCGCAAGGCGACGCCCGAGCTGTTGTCGGTCTACGGCACGTTGTTCCTGGCCGGCTCAATCGCCGCCGCCCGCGCCAGCGACGCCATCACGACCCGGACGTTCCTCCAGGCCGCCGACGAGGCAGCGACCCGACTCGGCCGGGACGCGAACCATCTGTGGACCGCATTCGGCCCGACGAACGTCGCCATTCACCGCGTCGCTACCGCGGCCGAGCTGGGAGACGTCCAAGTCGCGGTCGACCTCGGTCCGCGCGTCGACACCGCCGGCCTTCCGATGGAGCGCCGCGTGCGGCATGCGCTTGAGGTGGCCCGCGCGTACAGCGCGTGGAACCGTAGCGAAGAGGCGCTGGCAACGCTGCTGGACGCGGAAAAGATGGCGCCCGAGCAGGTGCGCTACCACGTACTGAGCCGTCAGCTCGTGCTCACGTGGATCCGCCAGCAGAAGAACAAGCCATCAGCAACGTTGGTCGACCTCGCCCGCCGCCTCGACGTGATGGACTGAGCGCGTCACGCCCCCGCCGCCTATCGTGTGGACGTGACGCATGCTGACGAGAGCACCGCAGCGACCACGATCCCGGCCGAGCACCGCGCCGACGTTGAGACGTTGTGGGAGTACCACAACATGCACCACGAACTCCGCCCATGCGACGTCGGGATCGGCCTCGGCAGCCACGACCTGGGGGTGGCGATCGTCGCCACCGACCTCTACCACCGCGGCCTCTACCCCCTACTCGTCTTCACCGGCGCCAACGCGCCTACGACGATCGAGCGCTTCCCGCAGGGCGAGGCCGTCCACTACGCCGAATACGCCATCGAGCATGGTGTGCCGGCCGATGCGGTGCTGGTCGAGCCCGAGGCGACGAACACACAGCAAAACTTCGAGCTGACCCGCAAGCTCCTCGACGGGCGCGGCGTCGCCGTGCGCTCTGCGATTGTGATGTCTCGCCCGTACCAGCAACGTCGCGCCTACGCCACCGCCAAGAAGCTCTGGCTCGACGTGGACATCCTCTGCGCGTCGAACCCGCTCGACCTCGATGATTATGTGCGCAGTATCGGCGACGTCAATAAGGTCATCGGCATGCTCGTTGGTGACACCCAGCGCATCTGGGTCTACGCGGAAAACGGCTTCGCCATTCCGCAGGACGTTCCGACCCAGGTTGAAGAGGCGTATGAGCGTTTGGTTGAAAGCGGCTACGTAAGTCGACTCCTATAGCTTCCGGGTGCGCGTGACCGGGCGGCCAAGTATACCGATCGACGCGACCGTGAAACTTTCGCCGATTACGGTCAGCGGCATTGCGATCCATCGGAGTGACGGGTTTGGCAAATGGCGGATATTCGATATATCCCGCAATGATCGGTCAGTGACCAGGCTCGCTGGGAGGCTCCACACCAACAGCGCTGCGCAGATCACTTGTGACTGTCTTCAATTCTGCCAGAACTCTACCTACGCCCGGATCGTCGGGGGAAGTGTAGTAACTACCGTGGTCGTCCTGTGGACCTTCCTCGCCCAGATCGAACCAAAGTGATTCGGCGGCGGACAGCAGCTTCTGCCAGTGATGGAACAATTGCCAGTTTCCTAACAATCGAAGACGGGCAGTGATGTTGTCCGTCTCCGGGAGTGGCGACAACTTGCCGGACCGCCTGAATTCGATTGGCGTGGTCAAGTCATTGATTCGCAGCTCGACTGCGGTGACATAGGCGCTTGCCTCAACGTACACAGCCATCAGCTGCTCGCGAATGGAGGCGTTGTCGGCGAGTTGTCGCTCGTGTTCACGGCCAGCAACGGAAACCCTGGCAGCAATGCGACCCTGGATGGCTGGCACAACGATTGCGGACAAAGTAGTGGTTATCAGACCGGCAATGGCAACGACTGTGGTGGCGTTCACTCGGTAGCTGATCCTCCATGTACTTGATCTCCACAGTCCAGCACCGGCAGCTGACGTGAGTACAGGCCACCTCTATGGGGATGAGATACCGTAGCTGACCATGAGTCGGGTGAGCCCGATGCGGCTCCGTCCTGTAGGCCCTCACGGTCGCCGGTTCGGCACGCCATCCTGAGTTCGAGTTAGGCTCTACGCCGACTTAATGATATGACGCTCGAACTGTGTGGATTGGACGCTGATACACCCGACCAAACCTGACTAGCAAGGATTCGGCGGAGATAGAGCAATGGCCAGTAACCCGTGGGAGCGGACAATTCCGCAACTCTGAGTCCTTCACCGAAGACCGCTTCAATCATCCGAGAGACCAGGCGTGGACGCTCCGCCTCGCGATCCCGCGAGCCGGGCTCTTGTTCACGCCATCTAAGCCCAGTTAGGGCGTCACGCCGGTTAGATAGCTGCTTATAAAAACTAATACGGCGAGCATCATCAATCAGGCCAATTCGCCACGCGTGCTCGATGATTCCGCTCAGCGACAGTCCATACTCAGCCTTGAGATGCATGATTCCGTTAAGTGTCGGGAAATCCGGCCACTTAGATTTGAGCACTTCGCCAGGAAGCAGAAAGAAGCGCGCGAAATCATGCGCTTGCTGCTCGGCGAGAGAATCTTCCACAACTCCTCGTCGATGCATCACGATGTGGCCAAGCTCGTGCCCAATGGAGAATCGAGTGCGCTCCCAGGAGTCGATGGTCCGCAGCAGCATTAGGGGCCACTCATCGAGTATCGAATCATCCGTCCCGACCCAGCAGCTGAAAGCATCATGTCGAGCGACGTCTGATTCGAAGTCTAGCGATACCACGGGAACGCCAGCGCGCTCAACGGCACGCATGACATGCGGGATTGGGGCGTACAAATCGAGCCCGAAAGCGCGGCGAGTTGCCGATGCAGCGGACTCGGGATCGGAGAAATCGGCAGGCGAAGGAAGAGTAAGCGAAGGTATCTCGACTTTAGAAACCACAGAGGCGAAGATCTCGGCTGACAGTCGCGACCAACTGTGCAACTGCTCCTCTTCGCGTCGGGACATAGACTTTCGCGCGCGAAAAAGAGTGGTTCCGGGCTTAACATGCGCGCTTGATGAGTAAGAGAAAAACGCCAGCGGAAAGGCCAGGGCATTAGCCAGCCTCTCCGCTGTTTCCTCGTTTACATCCGTATAAGTTGCATGCTCAAGGCGAGTTAGCTGAGACGGGGCCAACCCTGCTCGTTGGGCAACGTCCTTTGAGAGCAAAGCCTGAACTACTCGCGCGTCCCGAAGCCGTTCGCCGTAAACGCGAACGTTCATGCTGAATCCGTACCGTCCCTTCGCTGCTCGTCATCCCTGGACTTAACGACCCCACCCAGGTCATCGTCGTCATTGGACGAGCCAGCGGGCGGCTGATACGCCTTTGGCGCCGGCGGCGGCAGTGGCTCCTCCTCGAAGATGACCAACACTTCTTCATCGAGCGAGTCTCGGTCGACTCGCGCAAGCACCGTCGTCTGAAGCTGGTCGTCACGCACGTCCCACAAGATCACCAGCTCACCAGGCAGTCCCACCAGCGAACCCGGCCACTCCTCTGGCGTGAGAGCGATGGTGCGAGGCTTCCGCTTCCGAATCCTAGCGATCACGGCGGGTCGGCCCTCCTCGAGGAAGCGGAGGCGCAAGCCGTCGAACTGTACTACGTCCAGAGACAGGTTCGTGCCTTCGAGGTCAGGCCCCAACTGCTTGCTGAGCCTGCGCCGAACGACCGGCGCAAGCACGTGTCCGGGATGATCGCCCGCGTCGGCCTTGTTGACCTTGCTGAGAGCCGTAGAAGCCTCCTCGGTGCAGTCGAGGAGGTCGCGATGAAGGATCGCCAAGGCGTCCGAGTACGCCGACACGATCGCTTGCACGTGCTGGTTAACGAGTGAAGTCACGGGAGCAATTTTCACATGCCGACTTCACATCGCGAGGGCCGACACGCCGGGCGGCGGCGGCCGAACCTGACGACGGCGACCATGGCCCCGTTCATTTGACGAACATACGTTCGACTGCAGCGGGAGTCAAGATCCGACGGAAAGGTCCGCTTCGTAGCAGCAAGCTGCTGCACGGGAGCTTCCGCGACGGGTGAGACTGCCGAATTTAGCTTTACTGGATCAAGGCGCCTACGGCGCAGCCTGCGCGCGGTCGGCCAGCTCGGCGGGCAAACGGCGCCCGCGCTCCGCGCTGGCGCCGGAAACCCGCCGGCCGGAAGCCCACGCGCAGGCCGGTACTTGCAGCGGCGCCAGGGATGGCCGGGATCGGCTGTACGCCGTCGATGGTTCCGCAGCTCATGACCCCGTTCCGCCGGGCCGCAGACCGTTGCTCCCGCGGACACCGGTCGCTTCGCTCCCTGCCAGCTGATCCAATGGCCGCGCTCTTTGCCTCCGGCGGGGCCTCCAGCCGGGGGCCTCAGGGTTCCGGGTGGGCGCCCCTCCGCACCCCCGTCGTCCAGGCAAAGCCAACGGGCCGGCGACGGGGGCCGCCAAGTGTGGTCGCGGACGTCGCGGTCCGTACTCACGAGGGCAGCCCCCGCCGCCGGCCCGTTCCTCACGAGGTGGACGACGGGTATACGGAGGGGCTGGAGGGGCGCTCAGGAAGTGGTGCGGCGCGCGGCCAAAGCGTCCGTATCGAGGCGGATCGCGAACGGGGCATCCGAACTCAGGATCTCCCCAGCGCCGGCTACCGCGTGCTCGACGTAGTGCTCGCCTTCCAGGCGCAGAAGTCGCAACGTGACCGCGGCCGGGTCCTCCGGCTCGATCAACATGTACCAGTCGATACGCGCGGCGGCGTACAGCTGGATTTTCACCAGCCGGTCCGTTCCGGCGTTGCTCGGGGAGACGATCTCGCCGACCAGGACGACGTCAGCCGCGTCGACCGTCGAGCCATCCTCGACATCTGAGACGACGAGATCCGGGATGACGATGCGGCCGGTTCGCAGGCGGACGTTGACCGCCTCCAGGACCCCTAGCCCGGCATCCGAGGCGCCAGCGTCCATGGCGTTCGCGATGCGGCGGGACAGGATCTGGTGCCGAACCCCCGGCGCCGGACTCACCAGCAGGCTCCCATCGATCAGCTCGACCCGGTTCGGCGTCTCGCCCAGCGCGAAGTACTCGTCCTCGCTCCACGGTCCCGCGTGCTCCAGCACGTCCACGCTCATCGGCGACTCACCCCCGCGAACAAGCGTCCCACGAGCGCCCGCCTAGCAGCGACAGGCGGGCACCCGCTTGGGAGAAATTTGGGAGACGATCTTGCGAAAACGCCACTTGCAGCCCTACGTAGACCGACACGCGCCAACGCCCTGACCAGGGCAATCGCAAGATCGCCCTGGTCGGCATCGCATACTGGCCTAATTCGGGACGAAGAGGCCGTCGGTTCAAATCCGGCTACCCCGACTTCGTAATCAGGGCCGGTTTCCTCACATGAGGGACCGGCCCTGAGTCGTTCCTCGGTCTCGGCATCGGTCAGGCGTGGCCGCAGAGCAGGACGATGAGCATCACGCCGAGGGTGCCGAGTACGAACCAGATGACCGCTGCCCACACCGCCTCCGAAAGGCGTGGCGGCGGCCGCGAATGTCGGGCCACCCGCGGTTGCTAGGGCTGGGTGGGTGACGGTGCGAGGGCGCGCAACCAGCGGCTCAGCGTGGTCACCACCAAGGGCACGTCGGTCACCCTGAACAGCGAATCGGTGTCCGACTCCAGGGAGAAGGGTGGCAGGCCGCCCTCGTAGGACTCGATCTGCAAGTCCGCGTCGGCGCCGGTGAGGGTGAGGAACCAGCCGTTGTCGTCGTCGCCCACGTGGTCCACCGCGAATCGTTCGATGGACAGGTCGGGGAACTCGGCGTACAGGGCGGCGAACACCTCGTCGAGCGGTCCTCCGGTCTTGTGCTCCGCCGACCAGGGGACCGTGCTCCAGCGCTCCGCGGATCGTGACATGGCAGCCTCGCCTCGGTTGAGAAGCTCTCGAGGGGCGAGCATACGGCGATGTGGGACGGTCAGGCGTTCTGGCCGGCGACCGTCCAGCGGGTTTCGAACTTCATGCGTTGGCAGCGGTTGTCCGTCTCCGGGCTCAGGGTCACCGCCGAGCGGAGGACGATCGTGACCTCCGTCGTCGGGGGGATTCGGTACGTCTGCGGGTGGTCGTCGATCGCGTACGCCGGGTTTGGGGCCAGGGTCAGGCGGTCGGTGCAGTACGCCCGCGTTGCCGCATCGTCCGGAGTCGTGCCCGCCGTGACCGACTTTGCCGAGGTGGCCGCCGGCGTGATCGAGGTGATGGTCATGGCCACGTGGTTGGGGTTCGCCACGCGCATGGTGATGTCGGCGCTGTGGCCGGGGAAGAGGCCGTCCTCGCTGTCGAAGATGGATCTCACGGTGGACGGGTCGACCACCAAGGGCTTCAGGTCGCCGGCTCGGCCGTCGCCCGCCTTGGCGTCCGTGGTTTTCATGAGGGTGTCGAAGGCGTAGCCCGACACGCCCATGGTCGTGGCCAACGTCGCTGCCACGAGGACGGTGCGGAGTTCGGCGAGGGTCATGCCGCCGGGGACTCCGTGGGAGCGGGAGCCGGCGGGGCCTCGGTTGCCTCGACCACCGGAGGTTCCGTTGTCGGGGCCGCCTTGGTGGGAGCCGGTGGTGGGCCCATGAGGATGGTGCCGTTCTTGATTTTGTTGGGGTACTGCGTCGGCGAAGGAGCCGGGGGAGTGGTCGAGCGGACGGGGGCAGGGGCAGCCGTCGTGGGCTTGGCCCGAACAGGTGAAGAAGTCGATTCAGGCGCAGCAACAGCAACAACCGATTCAGGCGCAGCAACAACACCAGAAGTGGGCGGGGCGAACTGGGCGGCCTTGCCCAGAACCAGGACGTCCGTGGCGGCCGTCCAGCCAGTACCGGCGCCGGCGGGAGCGGTGGTCCAGGCCAGGGCGGCCATGAAGGCGGTCGCGGCGATGACGAAGTGGCGGGGCTGACGGGGGACGCGCACGACGGGCCTTCCAGAAGCCGGGGAGAGACATCCAGAAGTGTGCGCAGGTCAGGCCGTCCATAACACCGGGTGACCGGCGGGCCCCAAAGCGTCGAGTGGTGTAACTCTCCGGTGTTTCCGCAGCTCACGACGGCAAAAAACCACAAAGGGAGTGACGGCTATAAATCAAGCCGTCACTCCCTGGAGAACTAGTACGACTTCTCCTGGCCAAGCAGGTGCTGGGAGACGAAGTTCAGGATCATTTCGCGGGAGACGGGAGCGATGCGGCCCGCCCGGACTGCGCCCAGCAGGGTGGCCACGCCGTACTCCGTGGTCATGCCGTTGCCGCCCAGGGACTGGATTGCCGTGTCGACCGCCAGGGCGGCGGCCTCCGCGGCGGCGTACTTGGCTATGTTCGCGGCCACGCCCGCCTCCAGGTCGCGGCCGGCGTCGTAGAGAGCGGCCGCCTTCGCCACCATCAGGCGGGCCATCTCGACCTGGATGTACGCGTGGGCCAGCGGGTGCGCGACGCCCTGGTGGCTGCCGATCGGGCGGCCCCACACCGCTCGGGTCGCGGTGTAGGCCGAGGCTCGCTCCAGGGCGTACCGTGCCGTTCCACACGCCATCGCGGCAACTGTGATGCGCTCGGGGTTGAGGCCCGAGAACAATGCGGGGAGGCCCGCTTCAGGGTCCTCGCCGATCAAGGCGCCGGCAGGGACGCGTACGTCGTCCAAGTACAACTGGAACTGGTTCTCGGGGCTGACGATCTCCATGTCGATCTTCGTTGCGGTCAGGCCCGGCGCGTTGGTCGGCACGACGAACAGGGCCGGCTTCAGCTTGCCGGTGCGCTCGTCCTCCAGGCGGGCCACGACCATGACCTTGTCGGACTCGTCGACGCCGGAGATGTAGACCTTGCGGCCGGTCAGGGAGTAGCCGCCCTCGAACGGCTTGGCGACCGTGGTCAGTTTGTGGAAGTTGGAGCCGGCGTCCGGTTCGGTGATGGCGAAGCAGACCTTCAGGGAGCCGGCCGCGAAGCCCGGAAGGAGAGCCTGGCGCTGGGACTCGGTGCCGTGCTTGGCCACGATGGTCGCGGCGATGGCGGGGGAGACGACGAGCAGCAGGAGGGGGGTGCCGGCCGCGGCCAGTTCCTCGCAGACGATCGCGAGCTCGGTGATGCCGCCGCCACCGCCGTCGTACTGTTCGGGGACGCTGACGCCCAGGTAGCCGAGCTTGGCCGCCTCCTGCCAGAGCTCGTCGGAGTGCTCGCCGGCCTTGGCCTTGCGCACGAAGTACTCGTGGCCGAAGCGCTTGCCGAGCTTGGCCACCGCGTCGCGCAGGTCCTGCTGTTGAGGGGTGTAGTCGAAGTCCACGCAAACTCCTACGAGGGGCTATGAGGGGGAGAGCACCGCCAGCAGTGCGCCGGACTCGACCTGCGAGCCGGCCGCGACCCGCAGGTCGCTGATGACGCCGTCGGTGGGGGCGTGCACGGGGTGCTCGAGCTTCATCGCCTCCACCGTGAGCAGCAGGTCGCCGGCCGCGACCCGCTGGCCGGGGACCACGAGCACCCGGCCGACGGCGCCCGGCAGCGGCGCGACCAGGGAGCCTTCCGGCTGGTCGGGCACCGGCAGCGGGTACCGCGGCAGCTCCGTCAGCGCCACCGAGCCCTCGGGACTGTCCACGAAGGACACTCCCTCGACCTCGTGCACCGCGAACTGCAGCCGCACGCCGCCGACGTCGAGCACGACCCGGTCGCCGGTGGCGCTGAGGATGGCGGCCGGCGGGTGGTCGGGGGCGCCGGCCGGGTCGAGCGCGGCGCCGGGCAGGCCGACGTCCTCGGGGTCGATGCGGCGCACCGCCCACGCGGCCAGGTCGTTGGCGCGGTCCAGCCGGTAGCCGACCTCGATCGTGCCGGTCGGGCCCTCGTAGACGACGGTCTGCAGGGCGCTGGGCACGTTGCGCCAGCCGGACGGGAGCCCGGGCAGCAGCGCGGTCTTGGCCCGCCGTGCGGCCCCCGCGAGCGCCGCGGCCAGGCACGACAACCGCACCGCGTCCACAGAGGACAGCAGTGGCGCGAAGACCTCGGGGTGACGATCCAAAAAGCCTGTGTCGGTACCGCCCGAAAGAAACGCCGAATGCCGCAGCGTCCGCACCAGCAGGTCGCGGTTGGTCGTCACGCCGTGAATGCGCGCCCGGGCCAGCGCCCCGCCGAGCATCCGGGCCGCCTCGGCGCGGGTCGGCGCCCAGACGATGAGCTTGGCCAGCATCGGGTCGTAGTGCACGCCGATGACGGAGCCGTCCGCGACCCCGGAGTCGAGGCGCAGGCCGGGCCCGGGCAGCGGGGCGAACGAGTTCGTGACGCCGGGGATGTCGAAGCGGTGCAGGGTGCCGGTCGAGGGCATCCAGGCGTATGCGGGGTCCTCGGCGTACAGCCGCACCTCGATCGCGTGCCCGCGCAGCACCGGCGGGCCGTTGAACGGCAGCGGGCCGCCCTCGGCCACGACCAGCTGGAGCCGGACCATGTCGACGCCGACCACGCACTCGGTCACCGGGTGCTCGACCTGCAGCCGGGTGTTCATCTCCAGGAAGAAGAACTCGCCGGTGGGCGCGAGGAGGAACTCGACCGTGCCGGCGCCGACGTACGACACGGCGCGCGCGGCCGCGATCGCCGCCTGGCAGAGCCTCTCGCGCAGCTGCGGGTCGACCGCCGGGGACGGGGTCTCCTCGAGGATCTTCTGGTGCCGCCGCTGGATCGAGCACTCGCGCTCGCCCAGGGGGACCACGTTGCTGTGCGAGTCGGCCATGATCTGGACCTCGATGTGCCGGGCCCGCTCGACGTACCGCTCGCAGAAGACGGTCCCGTCGCCGAACGCGGACGCCGCCTCGTGCCTGGCCGCGGCCACCGCCTCGGCCAGCGAGTCGCGGTCGCGCACGATCCGCATGCCCCGGCCGCCGCCACCCGCGGACGCCTTGACCAGCACCGGGAACGTGTCGACGTCCTCGGGCTCGACGGCCGTGGGCAGCATCGGGACGCCGGCCTCGGCCAGCATCGCCTTGGCCTCCAGCTTCGAGCCCATGATGGCGATCGCCTTGGGCGACGGGCCGACCCAGGTCAGGCCGGCGTCGATGACCGCGCGGGCGAACTCCGCGTTCTCGGACAGGAAGCCGTAGCCGGGGTGCACGGCGTCCGCCCCGCACTTGCGCGCGGCCGCGATGAGCAGATCGCCGCGCAGGTACGTGGCCGTCGGCGCGTTGCCCGGCAGGTGGACCGCGTAGTCCGCCTCGGCCACGTGCGGGGAGTCGGCGTCGGCGTCGGAGTAGACGGCGACCGTCTCGATCCCCATCGCCCGGCAGGTGGCGAACACCCGGCGGGCGATCTCGCCGCGGTTGGCTACCAGCAGCCTTCTGATCACTATGGCTCCCCTAATGCCGGAATACGCCGAAGTTCGCCCGGTCGCCGGTGCCGGCGAGCGCCAGGCACATGCCCAGGACGGTGCGGGTGTCGCGTGGGTCGATCACGCCGTCGTCGTACAGGCGGCCGGACAGGAACAGCGCCGCGGACTCCTGCTCGACCTTGTGCTCGACCATGAACCGCATGGTGCGGTCCTGCTCCTCGTCGTAGGCGTGCCCCTTGGCCTCGGCCGCCTGGCGGGCCACGATCGACAGCACCCCGGCCAGCTGCTGCGGGCCCATCACCGCGGACTTGGCGTTGGGCCAGGTGAACAGGAACCGCGGCTCGAACGCGCGGCCGCACATGCCGTAGTTGCCGGCCCCGTACGACGCGCCGATGTTGATCGTCAGGTGCGGCACCCGCGAGTTCGCCACCGCGTTGATCATGAGCGCGCCGTGCTTGATGATGCCGCCCTGCTCGTACTCGCTGCCGACCATGTAGCCGGTGGTGTTCTGCAGGAAGATCAGCGGGGTGCCGCTCGCGTTGGCCAGCTGGATGAACTGGGCCGCCTTCTGCGCCTCGGCCGAGAACAGCACGCCGCGCACGTTGGCCAGCACGCCGACCCGGTGGCCGTGGATCGCGCCCCAGCCGGTGCACAGCGCCGCCCCGTACGCGGGCTTGAACTCGTCGAACTCGCTGCCGTCGAGCACCCGGGCCAGGATCTCCCGCGGGTCGAAGGGCACCCGCAGGTCGGCCGAGGGGATGCCGAGCAGGTCGTCGGCGTCGAACTTGGGCTCGGCCCCGTAGGTGCGGCCCACGGTGTGGCTGAAGTTGCGCACGCACGAGCGGGCCAGCCGCAGCGCGTCGCGCTCGTCCTCGGCGATGTAGTCGGCCAGCCCCGAGCGGGTGCCGTGCATGATCGCGCCGCCCAGCGTCTCGTCGTCGACCGTCTCGCCGGTGGCCATCTTGACCAGCGGCGGCCCGGCCAGGAACACCTTGGCCCGGTCGCGCACGAAGATCGTGTAGTCGGACATGCCGGGGACGTACGCGCCGCCCGCCGTCGCGTTGCCGAAGACCACGGCCACGGTCGGGATCCGGTCCGCCGAGAGCCGGGTCAGGTCGCGGAACGCGGCGCCGCCCGGGATGAAGATCTCGGCCTGCTGCGGCAGGTCGGCCCCGCCGGACTCGACCAGGTTGATCAGGGGCAGCCGGTTCTCGCGGGCGATCTGGGACGCGCGCTGGGTCTTCTTGAGCGAGAACGGGTTCACCGCGCCGCCGCGTACCGTCGGATCGTTGGCCACGATCACGCACGGGACGCCCTCGACGACCCCGATGCCGGCCACCACGCTCGCGCCGACCGGGTAGTCGGTGCCCCAGGCCGCGACCGGGCAGATCTCCAGGAACGGCGAGTCGCGGTCGATCAGCAGCTCGATGCGCTCGCGCGGCAGGAGCTTGCCGCGCGCGTGGTGGCGGGCGATGTACTTGTCGCCCCCGCCGCCGCGGGCCTGCCGCAGCGCCGACTCCAGCTCCGTCAGCCGCTCGAGCATGGCCGCCCGGTTCTCCGAGTAGGCCGCGCCCCGCGGGTCGAGGTTGCTCGTCAGGACCGGCATGGCCTCAGACCCCCAACTGCTTCGCGATGATCTCGTTCATGATCTCCGTGGTCCCGCCGCCGATGCCCAGGATCCGAGCGTCGCGGTAGTGGCGCTCGACCTCGGCGTCGCGGACGTACCCCAGGCCGCCGTGCAACTGCACGGCCTGGTCGACGACGTGGTCGCAGGTCGCGACCGCGGTGTTCTTCGCCATCGCCACCTCCGTAACGAGCCGCTCGCCGCTTGCGACACGGACGGCGACGTGGCGGACGTAGGTCCGGGCCACCTCCACCTGCCGCGCCATCTCGGCGAGCCGGTGCCGGACGAGTTGCCGGCTGGACAGCGGGCGGCCGAACGTGTGCCGGTCCCTCGCCCAGGCCAGGGTGAGGTCCAGGCAGCGCTGGGCGGTGGCGTACGCCTGCACCGCCAGCGTGATCCGCTCGGTCGCGAAGTGGGTCATGAGCTCGGGAAACCCGCCCACGACGTGGTCCTTGGGCACCCGCACGTCCACGAACGCCAGCTCGGCCGTGTCCGAGCAGTGCCAGCCCATCTTCTCCAGCCGCCGGGTGACCTGGAAGTCCTCGATCACCAGCAGCCGGAACCCGTCCTCGGTCCGCACGGCCGTGGTCGCGAAGTCGGCCCGCGCCCCGCTGGTGATGAACGTCTTCGACCCGTTCACCAGGTAGTGATCGCCCTGGTCGACGGCGGTCGTGCGGATGCCGGCCACGTCGGACCCGCCGCCGGGCTCAGTGACGGCGA
Source organism: Dactylosporangium sp. CS-033363 (assembly GCF_050942475.1). NCBI lineage: Bacteria > Bacillati > Actinomycetota > Actinomycetes > Micromonosporales > Micromonosporaceae > Dactylosporangium > Dactylosporangium sp. CS-033363. The sequence goes on from NZ_CP192032.1 coordinate 572,824, forward strand.
GGCAGCCGATCCGCTCCCCGGCCAGCGTCGGCAGCACGAACCGCTCGATCAGGTCGCCGCGCCCGGTGGCCACGATGTGCGGCAGCGCGATCCCGTGCGTGAACAGCGCGGCGACCAGCCCGGACGACCCGCCGGCCTGAATGATCTCCTCGATCACCACGACGGTGTCGACGAGATCCCCTTCGGATCCGCCGACGTCCTCGGCAAACCCGATGCCCAAAATGCCAACCCCCGCAGCGGTACGGTGCAATCTCCGCGGAATCTCGCCCGCCCGCTCCCACTCGTCGAGGTGCGGCACGACCTCACGCTCGACAAAGGCGCGCACAAGCTCACGCAGCCGCCGCCGCTCCTCGGTCTCGAACGGATCGCTCACGGCAGCAACTCCCGAGGCAAGTCGACGACCCGAGAACGCAACCACTCGCCAAGCGCTTTGCCTTGAGGATCGAACCGAGTGCTGGCCGCGACCCCCTCCCCGAGAATCCCGCGCACGACAAAGTTCACTGCGCACAGGTTGGGCAGCTCGTACCGTTCGACGCTCAGCTCGCGCGTTTCGGGCAGCAATTCCTGAAGCCGCTTGGGCGTCAGATAATCCCGCAGCCACGCATATGCCTGCTCGCTCCGCCCCCAAACGCCGATGTTCGCGTCGCCGCCCTTGTCTCCCGAGCGGGCGCCGAACACCTCGCCCAATGGTGCTGGGACGAAATATCCAGACGCTGGCGCGTCCGGATATTTCGGACTTATCACCATATTGCCGGGCGCGGTGCGCGACGGCGGCAAGATCACCTCGCGGGTGCCGTCGGGCAGGACGGCGACGTGCTCGACCGCGGTCTGCGCGATGAAGTGGCCGGTGAACACGCCAAACGGGGTGGCGTCGCCGGGCGGGGCGGTGAGGGCCAGCCCCGGGTACGAGGCCAGCGCCAGCTCCACCGCAGCCTGCGAGAACGGCCGGCCCGCCCGCTTGGCGTCGGCGTCCTTGATCGACACGGTGAGCAGCGCGCTCGCCGCCGCCTCGCTCGGCGCATCCGCGCGGTCGGTGCGGGCGAGGGTGAACTCCAGGCCGTCGGGGCCGAGGGAATCGAGAAGCTGTTGCCGTACCAGAGCGGCCTTTTCCTCGATTTTCAGACCACACAGCACGAAGGTCATCGCGTTGCGGAAGCCGCCGAGGGTGTTGACGCCGACCTTGAGCTCCGGCGGGGGCGGGGCACCGCGCGCGCCCGAGATGCGCACGCGGTCCGGGCCGTCGGCGGCCAGTGTGATCGAGCCGAAGTCGGTGACCACGTCGGGGCCTGGATAAGCCGGAGCGCCGATCTCGTACAGCAGCTGCGCCGTCACCGTCTCCACCGTCACCGCCCCGCCGGTACCCGGGTGCTTGGTGATCACCGCCGAGCCGTCGGCGTGCAGCTCGGCGAGGGGGAAGCCGGGGCGGCGGGCGCCGTCGGGCAGCTCGGTGAAGAACGCGAAGTTGCCGCCGGTGGCCTGGGCACCGCACTCCAGCACGTGGCCGGCGACCGTGGCCCCGGCGAGCGCGTCGAGGTCGTCCCGGGTCCAGCCGAAGCGGGCGATGCCGGGGCCGACGACCAGCGAGGCGTCGGTGACCCGGCCGGTGACCACGATGTCCGCGCCGGCGTTCAGGCATGCCGCGATGCCGAAGGCGCCGAGGTACGCGTTCGCCGTCAGGCCCGGCACCTGCGCGGTCACGTCGTCGCCTTCCACGTGGGCGACGGCGATCTCCAGTCCCAGCCGCGCGGCGAGGGCCTTGATGGCGTCGGCGAGGCCGGCGGGGTTGAGTCCGCCGGCGTTGGTCACGAGGCGGATGTTGGAGGCTTTTGCGGTACCGATGACGGCTTCCAATTGGCGCAGGAAGGTCTTCGCGTAGCCGGTGGACGGGTCCTTCATCCGGTCGCGGCCGAGGATGAGCATCGTGAGTTCGGCCAGGTAGTCGCCGGTGAGCACGTCGAGCTCGCCGCCGTCGAGCATCTCCTGCCAGGCCGTGTTTCTGTCGCCGTAGAAGCCGGAGGCGTTGCCGACCCGGAGTGGCGCTGTCATCGGGCTTTCGCCTTCGGCTCGCGCTTGTGGCCGGGCGGGCCGGCGAAGGCCTGGGCGACGGTCAGCCAGTCGGCCGCGTGGTCGCCGGTCGCCTGCAGGGCCAGGTCGGCCGGGTGGCGGCGCTGGGTGACGAGGAGGCAGAAGTCCAGGATCGGGCCGGTCACGCGGTCGGGCGCGCCTTCCGGGCCGAACGCGAGCAGGCCCCCGCCGGGCAGGGTCAGCTCGACGCGGAACGGTTCGGCGGGAGCGGGCCGGCCGTGGCTCTCGAAGCCGTGGCCGATGGTGCGGTACCCGATAAAAGCGACATGTCGCAAACGCCCGGTCGGCCGCAGGTGGTCCTGCGCGAGCTCCGGGAACGTCTCGGCGATGTCCCGGCCGTGCGCCCAGGTCTCCATCATCCGGCCGGTCGCGCTCGACGCCGGCGACATCGCGGTGCCGAACCAGGGCCGCTTCTCGCCCGGCGGAACGTGGCGGAGGGCCTCGGCCAGCGCCTTGCGCCCGGCCCGCCAGCGGGGGAGCAGCTCGTCGGGCGGGGCGACGCCGGCGGCCGCGGCCCGGTCGACGAAGGTGTGCGGGTCGTCGATCTCGCTGAGCCGCGCGAAGAAGGCGGCCGGGTCGGTGTTGGCGAGGGCGGCCGCCTCGTCGGTCCAGTGCAGGTGGGCGATCTGGTGCGCGACGGTCCAGCCCGCGGCCGCCGTCGGCCGGCTCCACTGCTGGGTGTCCAGGCCACTGACTAGCCGGTCCAGCGACTCGGACTCCGCCGCCAGGTCTTGCAGCACCTCGTCGAGCTGCATTCGCGCCTCCGTCTACAGGATGTCGTCGAGTTGGCGTTTCCACGCCGCGAGGAGCTGGGTGCGGCGCGGGGTGTCGTCGGTGAGCAGGTTCGCGACGCCGAGGCCGCGGAGGAGGTCGAGCGTCGCCTGTACCGCTTCCCGCACGCCCGGCCGCGACTCGTCCGCGCCCAGCACGTCGACGGTGAGCCGGTGCATCTCGCGGCCGACCCGGGCCTCGAGGGGCACCAGGGCGTCGCGGAGTTCCGCATCGGTACGGGCGGCCACCCACACTTCCAGTGCGGCCACGAACAGCGGGCCGGTGAACGCGGCGGCGAGTAGTTCGACGACCCGGTCCAGCCGCTCGGCGCGGTCGCCGGTGAGCTCGGCGGCCTCCTTGCGGATCTCCTCGGCGCGCCGCTCGGCCAGGTGCTGGACGGCGGCGAGGACCAGGGCGGTGCGCGTGGGGTAGTGGTGCAGCTGGGCGCCGCGGGAGACGCCGGCGCGCTCGGCGATGACCGTGGTGGTGGCGCCGGACCAGCCGTACTCGTACAGGCACTCGACGGTGGCCTCGAGCAGGCGGCGCTGCGTGATTCGGCTGCGCTCCTGCATGGGTCCAGCCTGCTCGTCGCAAAACAAACAGTCAAGACTGATTGTTTTGCGATTTGCAAAAAGCCGCCTCTCAGGGCGGCCTTTTGGGGTGTTAGACGCGCGCGCGGCGGGCGAGGCGCTCCGGGTCCATGATGATCACGCTCTTGCCGTCCAGCCGCAGCCAGCCGCGGGAGGCGAAGTCGGCCAGGGCCTTGTTCACCGTCTCGCGCGAGGCGCCGACGAGCTGGGCCATCTCCTCCTGCGTGAGGTCGTGGTTGACCCGCAGCACGCCGCCGTCGCGGGTGCCGAAGCGGCCGGCCATCTGCAGCAGCGTCTTGGCCACGCGGCCGGGCACGTCGGTGAAGATGAGGTCGGCCAGCGAGTCGTTGGTGCGGCGCAGGCGGCGGGCCAGCACGCGCAGCAGCTGCTCGGCGATCTCCGGGCGGTTGGTCAGCCAGGGCCGCAGCGCCTGCTTGCGCAGCCGGGCGAGCCGGGTGTCGAGCACGGCGGTGGCGGTCGCGGTCCGCGGACCGGGGTCGAACAGCGAGAGCTCGCCGACCATGTCGCTCGGGCCCATCACGGCGATCAGGTTCTGCCGGCCGTCGGCCGCGCGGCGCCCGACCTTGATCTTGCCGGACAGCACGATGTAGAGACTGTCGCCGGGCTCGCCCTCGCTGAACACGACCTCGCCCTTGCGGACGTCGATCGTCTCCATCTCCTTGGCGAGCGATTCCGCGGCGTCGGCCTCGACCCCCTGGAAAATCCCGCTCCGCGCCAGTACCTCGTCCATCGCGTCCACCTCTATCAGTCGGCCGAACGCCAGTTTATGCATACGGGGTCGGTTCTCCGACGGTGGGCGGCCGGGATAGTACTCCGCGACCTGCGGCGGGGCAGTAGTCCTGAAGGGCGGCGCCCCGTTCGCGGGGGTGCGATATCTTCGCGTCGGACACGACTGCCCGTACTCGCCGTGGGCGCGGGCGTTGCCGAGTGGTGGAGTGGATCGCATGACGGTGTACGGCGCCGGGCCCTCTCGCTGGCCCGACGATGAGCCGGAGCGTGGCACGACGCCCCCGCAACGTGATCAACCGTCGGGCCGTGACCCGGGTTACGGGTCCGGTACGGGGCGTTTCGACGGATTTGCGGCGGGTCGCACCCAGCGCGCCGAACACCCGAATCAGCCCGAGCCCGGCTCCGGCAACATTTGGGGCGGCGACCGCACCGGGCCGGTCGGCGACCGTACCGGCTCCGTCTACGGCGCCCCGCCGGTCCAGCCCCTCTACGGCGGCGGCCGCGAGCCGATCCCCGGCCCGCAGCGCCCGGAGGACCTGTACAACGCCAGGGCGTACGAACCCGAGGAGCGCGCGGGCCGGCGGAAGCTGCCGCTGCCCGGCGAGGCCCCGGCCCCCCGCAGCGGCGGCGGCCGGCGCACCGCGATCATCCTGGGCGCCGTGGCCGCGGTGGTCATCGGCGCCGGTACCGCGGGCGCGGCCACCTTCCTCGGCGGCGGCGACGACAAGCCGGCCGCGAGCCAGGGCCCGGCCGCGCAGGCTCCGGTCGGCGACGGCTCCTCCTCCCCGGCGGGCGGCTCCTCGGCGCCCGGCGGCGCGGTGCCCGGCCCGGCGGAGGGCATCACGCTCAGCGCCACCGGCGACATCGTCATGGGCATGGCCCCCGGCGGGCTGCCGCCGAACAACGGCAAGGGCTTCTTCGACCCGGTGAAGAAGTACCTCGCGGCCGACTTCCAGATGGGCAACCTCGAGCAGGTCCTGACCGACGACACCGGTGTGGGCAAGTGCTCGGCCGACAGCGCGGGCAAGACGTGCTTCGCGTTCCGGACCCCGCCCGGGTACGTCCAGAACCTCACCGACGCCGGCTTCAAAATGATGAACATGGCCAACAACCACGCCTACGACTACGGCGAGGTGGGCTACAAGAACTCCCAGAAGGCGCTGGACGGGGCCGGCATCAAGTACACCGGCTGGCCGGGCGACATCTCCGTCGGCGAGGCCAAGGGCGTGAAGATCGCCGTGATCGGGTTCGCCTCCTACAAGTGGTCGAACCTCTGCTCCGACCTCGACGCCGCCGAGAAGATCGTCAAGGAGGCCACGACCAAGGCCGACCTGGTCGTCGTGCAGGTGCACATGGGCGCCGAGGGCTCCGACAAGACGCACGCCAAGGACCAGACCGAGATGTTCCTCGGCGAGAACCGCTGCAACCCGGTCGCCTTCAGCCACCGCGTCATCGACGCCGGCGCCGACCTGGTCGTGGGCCACGGCCCGCACGTGATGCGCGCGATGGAGTTCTACAAGGGCCGGCTGATCGCCTACAGCCTGGGCAACTTCGCGGGCTACCGGGCGCTGTCCTACAACGGCACCGTCGGCATCGGCGGCGTGCTCAAGGTGACGCTCCTTGGCGACGGTACGTTCAAGGGCGGCTCGCTGACCGCGACGTACATGGTGTCGCCGGGGCTGCCGCAGCCCGACCCGAAGAAGCAGGCCATTCCGTTCGTCTCCAACCTGACGAAGCAGGACTTCCCGAACAGCGGGGCGGTCATCGCGCAGGACGGCACGATCACGGCTCCCGCTGCTTAGCGTTCGGGGTTCTCGTCCGATAAGTCGGGCGCTGGCGCGCCGCGACTTATCGGAAATTTCGTATACGCGCCGTTTGTCCGAATCGACACTTGATTGACCCAAGCTTCGGTTGCCCCGCGCGGGCGGCGGAGCAGGGCGTTGATTGGCGCGGGCATCGGCCGGGCGGCCGACGGGCGGGTCGCTCGATCGGGCGGGCGAGCGGCGCGACGTATTGTCGTGGCGTGACCGAGACCGCGTTGGCGTTGAAGCGGCGGGCGCGGCGGATGGGCCGGGCGCTCGCGACGATTCACCCCGACGCGCACTGCGAGCTCGATTTCACCAGCCCGCTCGAGCTCGCCGTGGCGACGATCCTGTCGGCGCAGTGCACGGACGAGCGCGTGAACCAGGTGACGCCGAAGCTGTTCGCGCGGTACCCGGATGCGGCCGCCTATGCCGGGGCCGACCCGATCGAGATGCAGGAGCTCATCAAGCCGACCGGTTTCTTCCGCAACAAGACCGAGTCGCTCATCGGGCTCGGGCAGGCGCTGATGGAGCGGCACGACGGCGAGGTGCCCGGGACGCTCAACGAACTGGTCGCGCTGCCCGGGATCGGGCGCAAGACGGCCAACGTGATCCTGGGCAACGCGTTCGACGTGCCGGGGATCACGGTCGACACGCACTTTCAGCGGCTCGTGCACCGGTGGCAGTGGACCGAGGAGACCGATCCGGTGAAGATCGAGTTCGCCGTCGCCGTGCTGTTTCCGCCGCGCGAGTGGACGATGCTCTCGCACCGCATCATCTTTCACGGGCGGCGCGTCTGCCACGCGCGGAAGCCGGCGTGCGGGGCGTGCACGCTGCGAAAGGATTGCCCGTCGTACGGTCTTGGGCCGACCGACGTCGAAAGCGCTGTCAAACTGCTGAAGGGCCCGCGCGCCAACGAACTCGCGGAGCTGGTGCTGTGAAGCGTCTCCTGTCCCTGGCCGCGCTGTTCTCGGTGGCCGTTCTGCTCGCGTCCTGCACCGCTGAAGTCAAACCGTCCGCGCCCGATGCGGCGGCGACGGCCGGGCCTCGGTGCATCGAGAAACAGGCGGCTGCTTCGGCGGGCACAGGCGGTACGACGGCGGCCCCTGCTCTTCCGGCAATGGCGCTTCCGTGCTTTTCCGGTGGCCGGTTCACCGACGTCGCCGACCTCGGCGGGGTGCCGACCGTGGTGAATCTGTGGGCCTCGTGGTGCGAGCCGTGCCGGGTGGAACTGCCGGTGTTGCAGCAGCTCGCGGCCGGTGGGAAGGTGCGCGTGGTCGGCGTCGTGACCAAGGATCGCCACGACCAGGCACAGTCGGTCATCGATGACAAGAAGCTGACGTTCCCGATGCTGGAGGACCAGGGGCAGCAGTTCGCGATCGCGGCGAGCTCGCTGGTGTCGCGGTCGCTGGTCGCGCTGCCGGCGACGCTGTTCGTGACGGCGGAGGGCCGCATCGCGTACGCGTACCAGGGCAAACCGCTCACCACGGACAAGGTGCAGGAGTTGACGCAGCAGTATCTGGGGGTGTCGGTGTGACCCTGCCCGACTGGTTCGAGCCGCTGCTCACGAACCTGCGCTCGAGCGAGGCGGCCGACTTCACGCGGCTGCCGACGCCGGAGGGCGAGGGGCGGCGGCAGAGCGCCGTGCTCGTCCTGTTCGGCGAGGACCCGGTCACCGGCCCCGACATCCTGCTGCTGCAGCGGGCCGCGACCATGCGCAACCACGCCGGCCAGCCCGCGTTCCCCGGCGGCGCGGTCGATCCGGGCGACGCCGACACCGTCGCGTGCGCGCTGCGCGAGGCCGAGGAGGAGGTCGGCCTCGACGCGAGCACCGTCGAGGTCGTCGCCACGCTGCCGACGCTGTGGATCCCGGTGAGTAACTTCCTCGTCACGCCGGTCATCGCCTGGTGGCGCGCGCCGCACCCGGTCGGCCCGGCCGATCCGAACGAGGTGGCGCGCGTCGAGCGGCTGCCGATCCGCGAACTGGTCGACCCCGCGAACCGCCTGCGCCTGCGCCACCCCAGCGGCTGGATCGGCCCGGCGTTTCGGATTCACGACATGTTGGTGTGGGGTTTCACCGCGGGCGTGCTCTCTACGCTGCTGGAACTCGGCGGATGGGCGGTGGAGTGGCCGACCGGCCGAGTTGAGGAACTGCCGACATCTGGTGCCGCACCTGTACGTTGAATGCGTGTCTGGCAGCGTGATCGATCTAGTCCTTTTGCTCCTCATGGTGATGTTCGCGGTGAACGGATATCGCCAGGGGTTCCTTGTTGGTCTGCTGTCATTCGTCGGCTTCTTCGGCGGTGCGCTGCTCGGCCTCCAGCTCGGCCCGCTGCTGGCCGAGCGCTTCTTCCAGTCCGACCAGGCGCGCGTGGTCATCTCGCTCTCGTTCGTCTTCGGCCTCGCCGTCGCCGGGCAGGCCCTCGCGAGCTTCGTCGGCAACCGGCTGCGCAACGCGATCGTGAGCCGCAACGCCCAGGCCGTCGACAACGCGGGCGGCGCGGTGGTTTCCGTCGTCGCGGTACTGCTGGTGGTCTGGCTCGTCGCCGCGCCGCTGAGCGCCTCGTCGCTGCCCTGGCTGGCCCGCGCGGTCAGCAACTCGATCATCCTGAACGTGGTCGACAAGGCCATGCCTGCCCAGGCCGACGCCCTGTCCCAAGCCCTGCGCGACACCGTCGACACCCGCGGCTTCCCCGACGTCTTCGACGGCCTCTCGCCGACCCGGGTCAAGGAGGTCTCGCCGCCGGACCCGAAGCTCGCCGGCTCGGAGCTGGTCAAGAACTCCAAGAAGTCCGTGGTCAAGGTGCTGGGCCAGGCCCCGAGCTGCTCGCGGCGCATCGAGGGTTCCGGCTTCGTGTACTCCCAGAACCGCGTCATGACCAACGCGCACGTCGTCGCCGGCACCAAGACCGTCAGCGTCCTGGTCGACGGCTCCTCGCGCCCGCTTCCGGCCACGGTCGTCGCCTACGATCCCGAACGCGACATCGCCGTCCTGTACGTCAAGAACCTCACCGCCCCGGTCATGCCCTTCGCCACGAAGAAGGCCGACTCCAACGCGGACGCGATCGTGCTGGGGTACCCGCTCGACGGACCGTACGACGCGCAGTCCGCCCGCATTCGCGACCACCGCAACATCACGGGGCCGGACATCTACGAGGACGGCAAGGTCACGCGGGAGATCTACACGATCCGGGCGCTGGTACGGTCCGGCAACTCGGGCGGGCCGCTGCTCTCTCCGGAGGGCGAGGTGCTGGGCGTGATCTTCGCGGCGGCGGCTGACGATCCGCAGACCGGGTTCGCGGTTACTGCTGATGAGGCGTCGGTGGTCGCGGAGGCCGGCAAGGCGCACACGGATCCGACGCCTACTGGGAAGTGCGCCTAGCTTTTCTGTCGCGGCGCGTGTGGTGGAAGAGGACGCCGCCGGCGCCGAGGACGGAGATCAGCAGCATCGCGGTCAGGCCGGCGAGGGCGCTGAGTTGGGTGCGGGCCTCGCTGGCGAGGCGCTGCTCCTGGGGCTGGTCCGACCCGTCCGGCATCGGGGCCGCCCCGCCCGGGCGCTGCGACTCGGCGCCCTCGGCCGGCGCCGCGTCCGCGTGCATCTCGTCGGCGTCGCCCACGGCCGACACCGGCGGCGGTCCGACCTCGGCGAGCGGGTTGCTGTCGACCTCGCCGATGGTGTCGTGGAGGGCGGCGACGGGGTCGACCTCGCCGTACCCGAAGCGGTCGTCCCGGCCCATCGGCCCCAGGTCCTTCGCGGTGCCGATCAGCCGGTTGATGACGTTCGCCGCGCTCATCTTCGGATAGCGCGCCCGCACGAGGGAGGCCGCCCCGGCGACCAGGGGGGTGGCGAAGCTGGTGCCTTGGACCACCCAGTACCCGCCGCCGGGCTTTGCTCCTGTCAAATTCACCGCGGGCGCCGTCAGCACCGTCTCCGGCCCGGTGAGCGACCCGGACCAGAGCGTCTCGGTCCCTCGCGGACTCACCGCCCCGAGCCCGGCGACGGCAACGACTCCCGGCTCCCGCGCCGGGTACCAGACCTGATGAATCGTCGGATCGGTGGCGATGTTCCCGGTGCACGCGACCACCACGACGTCATGCGCCGCGGCGTACTGCAAAGCCTCCGCAATCGCCTCACTGCGCAACGCCCCACCGAGCGACAGATTGATCACCGACGCGTGATGGTCGACGGCCCACCGCATGGCCTTGGCCACGACCCCCGGATCGTCGTACTTGTTCGCCTTGTCCAGCACCCGGATCGGCAGAATCTTCGCTCCGGGCGCGATGCCCTCGGCACCGGAATTGTCCCGATTGCTGCCGGCAATAAGTGCCGCCACGGTCGTACCGTGCCCAACCGGATCAACCATCCCCTGATCCCCGGCATCGGGGTCCACAAAGTCGATCCCGGGCAGCACCTGCCCGACAAGATCGGGGTGCGTGGCGTCCACCCCGCTGTCGATCACCGCGACGACGACCCCCCGCCCGGTCGACACCTTCCAGGCGTCGCGAGCGTCGAGCGCACTGAGTTGCCACTGCTCACTGCGCGCCTCATCCGCCTGCGCGGCGGGCGCGACCCCGAAAACTCCGACCGAACAGGCGAGCGCCGCCGACAGTCCCAAAGCAAGGACACGGCCGGCGGCGCGGGTGACGGAGGTGAGCGCGATGGCCCAATTCTGGACCGTGCCTCCAAATCTGTCAGGCATCTAGCCACACCCTCGCCGAAAGGTGTTCTTGTCCTCCGTCTCACGCACAGTGACCTTCGACGTCCGCGAATTGCTTGTTCCGACTCTCAGTGACAAACCGTGCCCACTCCGTGCCGATACCGCATACCGCGCTCCCCTTGGCCGCCGCCTCTGACCACCGCCACGCCGCGCCTCCCTAGGCTCACCGCGTCGTGGACACCGCGCCTACCTGGATCGCCGCGTTGTGGCCATTGCCCGTCTTTCCGCGCCCACCATGGATCGCCGGGCTACGTACGTCACCCGCCGGTCCGCGCCCACCATGGATCGCCGGGCTACGTACGTCACCCGCCGGTTCGCGCCCGCCAAGGCTTGCTGCATTGTGGACACCACTCGCCGAACCGCGCCCGCCACGGTTCGCCGCCCGGCACAGGCGCACAAGCGCCCTCCCGGCATGCCCGCGTGCCATCGGAGCCGCCACTGGCAGCGCGATCGCCCCAATTGGACTCGTGCCGGTCTTCGGCCGCGCCGGCAACACCCGTCGCTCGCCCGTCGGTCGTCGGCGTTGGCCCCCCGTTGTCCGCGGCACGTCGCCTGCCGTTGTCCGTGCACCAGCCGTTGTCCGTGCACCAGCCGTTGTCGGTTGCCGCTCGCCACTGCGGTCAGCTGCCCATCCGTCGTCCGCCGTCGTTCGCGCCCCCTGCCGTCGCCCGCGGACGGGGCGCAGTTCGGGGCGGTCCGGCGTCATGGCGGGGCGGGGCAGTCGGCGACCTGCATCAGGACACCGCCTCCCTTCCGGGTCACCAGGCGGGCCCGCCCCGGTGGCAGCGAGCCGAACCGCACGTTCCCCAGCCCCAGGTTCTCCTCCCGGTCGCCCGACATGACGAGCACGGGTGAGGCCAGTTCGCGCAGGCGTTGCAGGATCGGCTCGTACAGCGCCCGTCCAACGCCGCCGCTGTGGCGGGCGACGATCAGGTGCAGGCCGATGTCGCGGGCCTGGGCGAGGTACGGCAGCAGCGGCGTCAGCGGATTCCCCTCGGACGTCGGGACCAGGTCGTAGTCGTCGACCAGGACGAAGCAGTGCGGGCCCGACCACCAGGTCCGGTTGCGCAGCTGCTCCTCGGGCACGTCCGGGCCCGGCAGGCGGCGCTGCATGTAGTCGGCCACCGAGGCGATCAGGTCGACCGTCTGCTGGGTGCCGGTGCCATAGCCGATGAGGTGCTCGGACCGCACCGCGCCCAGCAGGCTCCGGCGGTGGTCGATCAGCACCAGGCGGGCCTCCTGCGGGGTGAACCGGGTGCTGATGGCCGTGGCCAGGCCGCGCAGCAGCGTCGACTTGCCGCATTCGGCGTCGCCGAGGGCCATGAGGTGCGGCTCGCCCGCGAAGTCGAGGCGGACCGGCTGCAGGTTGGACTCGGCGATGCCGATCGGGAGCGCGAACGGGTTGGCGGGGTCGGTGTCGGCGGCGATCTCGGCGTACGGCACCGAGGCCGGCAGCATCCGCACGCGCCGCGCCGGGGCGCCGGGCCAGGCGGTGGCGATCGCCGCCACCAGGTCGGCTGGCTCGCCGTCGGTCAGCTGGGGCAGGGCCACGAGCATGTGCAGGCCCTCCGCGGTGATGCCGCGCCCGGGCGACTCGGCCGGCACGGTCATCGCCGCCTTGCGCGGGCCGAGCGAGTCGGACGGGTCGCCGAGGCGCAGCTCGACCCGTGCGCCGAACAGGTCGCGGAAGTTGGGGCGGAAGTCCATCCAGCGCGAGGCCGAGACGATCACGTGGACGCCGTACGACAGTCCGCGCGCCGCGAGGTCCAGCACCACGGGCTCGAGGTCCTCGTAGTCCGTGCGCACGCTCGGCCAGCCGTCGATGACCAGGAAGACGTCGCCCCAGCCGTCGTCGGGAGTGTCGGCGCCGCCGGTCGCGCGCCGCCGCCGGTACGCCGGCATGCCGTCGATCCCGGCCGCGGCGAACTGCCGCTCGCGCGCGGCGAGCACGGTGGCCACCTCGCCGATCGTGCGGCGGACAAGATCGGTGTCGAGGCGGCCGGCGACCCCGCCGACGTGCGGCAGGTCGCGCAGTCCGGCGAGCCGGCCGCCGCCGAAGTCCAGGCAGTACACCTGGATCTCGGTCGGCGTGTGCGTGAGCGCCAGCGCCATGACCAGCGTGCGCAGCGCCACCGACTTGCCGCTCCTCGGGCCGCCGACGACCGCGATGTGCCCCTGCGCCCCGTCCAGCCGGAACCACAGCGTGTCGCGCCGCTGCTCGAGCGGGTTGTCGACGAGCGCGACGGGGACGTGCAGGGCGCCGTGCAGCTGCGGGTCGGGGGCGCACAGGCCGCGGTCGGGGTCGACGGCCGGCGGGTCGAGCAGCTCGTCCAGCGGCGCGGCGGCGGCCAGCGGGGGCAGCCACACCTGGTGCGCGGGCACGCCCCGTCCGGCCAGCCGGTCGACCACGATGTCGAGCAGGCTCTCGCCCTCGGGTGTCTCGACCGGCTCCGCCTCGGGCTTCGGGGCGGGCGGTGGGGGCACGTACTGCGTTCCGTACGACATCACCATGGGCCGCCCGTCAGCGCCCATCGCCGCCGACCGGGCCGGCCGCCGCCACACCCCGCCGACGTAGGCGCCCTTGAACCAGGTCAGCGGCTCGGTGCCCGCCCGGATGATGCCGTATCCGCTCGGGGTCTTCGGCAGGTCATACGCGTCCGACACCCCCAGCACCGTGCGCGACTCAAGAGAAGTGAACGTGCGCAAGGCGATCCGGTACGCCAGGTGCGTGTCCAACCCCCGCAGCCGCCCCTCCTCCAGGCGCTGCGAGGCGAGCAGCAGGTGGATGCCGAGCGAGCGGCCGACCCGCCCGAGTTGCACGAACAGGTCGATGAAGTCGGGCTTGGCCTCGAGCAGCTCGCTGAACTCGTCACACACGACGAGCAGGCTGGGCAGCGCGGGCAGCGGCAGCCCGCCGGCCCGGGCCCGCTCGTAGTCGCGGACCGAGTCGAACCCGCCCGAGCGGCGCAGCACCTCCTGGCGCCGGATCACCTCGCCGGTGATCGCGTCGGTCATGCGGTCGACCAGCAGCAGCTCCGTGCGCAGGTTGGAGATGAACGCGGCCACGTGCGGCAGGCGGTCCATCCGGGCGAAGGTCGCGCCGCCCTTGTAGTCGATGAGGACGAAGTTGAGCGTCTCCGACGAGTGTGTCGCGGCGAGCCCGAGCACCAGCGTGCGCAGCAGTTCGGACTTGCCGGAGCCGGTGGCCCCGACGAGCAGCCCGTGCGGGCCCGACCCGCCCTCGGCCGACTCCTTGAGGTCCAGCTCGATCGGCTGGCCCTCCAGGCCGAGCCCGATCGCGACCCGCAGCCGGTCGCGCTGCGGCCGCGGCGCCCAGGCCCGCGCGATGTCGAGGGTCTCCGGGTCGCCGATCTCCAGCAGCGCCACGAAGTCCGGATCGGGGATCCGATCGCGGGCGAGACCGGCCTCGAGCTCCGCCCCGATCGCCAGCCGCAGCGGGGCGAGCCGCCGGGCGAGCGCCTCGGACTCGGCCGGGTCGAGGGCGTCGACGACCCCGACCGGCGGCTGCGGCTCGGCGACGTCGTCGTCGGCGGAGATGGTGGTCAGCCGTCCGTCCACGGGCTGGAGCACGATCGCGGACCGGCCGACCAGCCGCGGCGGCTCCCGGTCGAGGTCGATCAGGGTCACCCCGTCGATGCCGCCGTCCGTGCCCAGGTGCGCGCTGCCCTCGAGGTCGGCCCCGTCGAGCACGATCACGAGGTACGGCGAGGCCGACGCCCCCTCGTCCCGCTCGGCGTCGAAGCGGCCCCGGTCCTGCAGCAGGTCGTCCAGGCGCTGTTCGAGCTCCTTGGCCGTCTCCGCGAACAGCCGGACCGGCCCCAGGCCGTCGCTGCGGGCCGGGTGCAGGACGTGCGGCAGCCACTTCGTCCACTCCCACCACGCCCGCCGCTCCGGCCCGGCGCAGATCGCGACCAGCAGATCGTCGGGCGCGTGGAACACGGTGAGCTGGGCCAGGATCGCCCGCGCCAGGGCCCGCGCCGGATCGTGCTCACCCCCTGAGCCGGCGCGCAGGTGGACGCGGGCGAAGCCGCGCAGTGAGATCGCCACGGGGAGGTCGGGGATCACGGAGTACGCGTCGAGGAAGCGCCGCAGGGCCGCCGCGGTCATCGGTTCCAGGTCCTCGAGGGGCCGGGTCATCGGCGGGATCAGCGGGGTGGCGAGCGTCTGCGGCCCGATCGCCACCCGCACGACCCCGAAGTCGCCGTCGCTCGGCCTTCGCTCCCAGAGGCGGAAGCTGTCGACCGCGGACCACAGCGCGCGGGGGTCCGGATGTCGGTAGTGCAGGCCGGTGCGCTGCTTGCCCGCCGTCTCGCGGACGCGGTGCCGGAGCTGGGCCAGGTGCCGCAGGTAGTCGCGGCGGGCGGCGATCATCTCCGCCTTCTTCGGCCCGCCGGCGCCGGTCGTGGTGAGCAGCATGCCGAGGGTCGAGAAGCCGAAGATGGCGCCGATGACATAGGAGTAGGTGCCGCCGTCCCGCCCGGCGAAGAGCAGGGCCGTCGCGACGGTGCCGGTCAGCATCGGCACGACCTGCACCAACTGCTGCCAGCGGGAGGCGGGCGCCCGCGGCACCTCCGGCGGGGCGTCCACCACGATCTCCCCGCTCGGGATGTCCGGAGCGGGGCGCCGAGGTGATCTTTTGATGGCGACCGATGTCACGTTGCGGAACTCTAGGGGGACGGTACGACATTTTTTGGGCCCGGGAACCGCTCCTTCACTCTGTGCAAATGGCGGTGCCTCGGGGACGACGCGGGACCGGGGACCGTGATAGTCCTGTCGCCATGTCCACCGCGACGGCCGGTCTGGCCCGCATCACGATCAACGCTCCCAGGAGGCGCGTGGACGTCGCGGTGCCTGACGCGGTACCACTGGCGGAACTGCTCCCGGAGCTCCTGCAGCACGCCGGAAAGGGGCTCGCCGACGAGGGCGAACGGCACGGCGGATGGCTCCTGCGCCGGGCCGACGGCACCGCGCTGTCCGCCGCCGCGGGCCTGGCCGGTCAAGGCGTGCGGGACGGCGCGGTGCTGCACCTGGTCCCGGCGCTCACGGGCTGGCCCGAGCTCGAATACGACGACGTCGTGGAGGCCATCGCCGCCGACGCGCGCCGCCAGGGAGTCGCCTGGAGCCCGGCCGCGACCCGGGCGACCACGCTGGGGATCACCGCCACCGGGCTGTTCGTCGCACTCGTCGTGATCGCCCGCGCCGATCTGCCACTGGCAGCCGCGGCGGTTGCCGTCGGCCTGTTGCTCTCCGGCATCGTTTCCGCTCGTGTGTACGGCGATGCGCTCGTCGGCTCCGGCCTGGCCGCATTCGCTCTGCCGTTCGCGTTCGCCGCGGGCTGGCTGATCGCGCCCGCACCTGCCACGCCGGCCGCCCACGCGCTCCTAGGGGCCGTGGCGCTGCTGCTGACCGCGCTCGTGGCGCTGATCGGCGTAGCCCACCTGGTCCGCCTGTTCGTCGCCGGCGCGACCGCCGGCCTGCTCGGCTCGCTGGCCGGCCTCTTGGCGACCACGACTCGCCCGGCGGCCGCGGCGGCGGTACTGCTCACGGTGCTCGTGGCGGGCGTCGCGGGGCTGCCGCTGCTGGCCATCCGCCTCGGCGGCCTGCCGATGCCGATCGCGGCCGAGCCGTCCTCACAGGGGCGGCCGCAGATCAGGCTCCTGGTCACCGTCGCCCGGACCGACGAGGTCCTCACCGGGCTGTTACAGGGCTTCGCGCTCGCCGCCGCCGGGGCGTTCCTGGTCCTGGCCCGGTCCGGCGACGCGTCGGGCACGGTGCTCGTGGCGGTCGCGGCGGCGGCCCTGCTCTTACGGGCCAGGACCTTCCTGACCGCGCGGCAACGGCTGCCGCTGATCGCGGCGGGGGTGAGCGGTTTCGCGCTGATCGGGCTGTTCGTCCCGGTCGACGCCTGGATCGCGGCCACGCTGGTGCCGTTAATATGCCTGTTCGTCACGGTCTTGGGCATGCGCCAGGCCACCCGTCCGGCGTCGCCCTACCTGGGCCGCGCCGGCGACGTCATCGACGCGCTGTGCTTGGTGGCGATGGTTCCGCTCGCGTGCGCGGTGCTCGGACTCTACGGACTTTTCGCCTGAAGAAGGCCAAGAGCTCCCGCGACGTCCGTTGTGGTGGCCGCGAACAACGCGAAAGGCGCCCGGGCGGGTAGCAACCGGGCGCCTTCGCGGTGGTTCGTGATCAGATCGGGCGGGCGATCGGGGCCACACCCGGGTCGTGGTACGTGCCGTCGGCGATGGCCTCGGCGTAGCGGCGGCGGGATTCGGCGATCTCCGCCTCCGCCTCGACGCGGCCGACCCAGGTCGCGCCCTCGACGCTCTTGCCGGGCTCGAGGTCCTTGTAGACCTCGAAGAAGTGCTGGATCTCCAGGCGGTCGAACTCGCCGAGGTGGTGGATGTCCCGCAGGTGCTCGAGACGGGGGTCGTCGGCCGGGACGCACAGGACCTTGTCGTCGCCGCCCTTCTCGTCCGTCATGCGGAACATGCCGATCGCCCGGGAGCGGATCAGGCAACCCGGGAAGGTCGGGGACTGCACGAGCACGAGTGCGTCGAGCGGGTCCTCGTCCTGGCCGAGCGTGCCCTCGATGTAGCCGTAGTCCGCCGGGTACTGCGTCGAGGTGAACAGCGTCCGGTCCAGCCGGATCCGACCGGTCGCGTGGTCAACCTCGTACTTGTTGCGCTGACCCTTGGGGATTTCGACCGTGACGTCGAAGTCCATCTGACGACTCCTCACCCTCGCACCGCTGCGCCTGCCATTAGTCTTCCGTACGGCACGCCGGGGCGGTACGGGGAGGGTCAGATGGCGAGGGAAACACCACAACGAGGCTTGATCGCCAGTGTCGTCGCGGTGGTCGTCGCGCTCGGGCTGGCCCTGTCGGCGGTGTTTGCCGGGACCGAGATCGTCAACGGGCTGGGGCTGGCGGGCGGGCAGAAGACGCACTGGACGGCCGGTACCGCGCCGTCCGCGCCGCCGCCGGTGCTCGCGGCGATGGACAGCCAGGCCCCGATGCCGACCAAGGACGGGGTGACTTCGGCGCTGCAGGCGCTGCTGACCGTGCCGCAGCTCGGACCGCACATCACCGCTTCCGTCGTGGACGTGTCCACGGGCGAGACGATCTACTCGTCCGAGCCGGACGCGGCGATGACCCCGGCGTCGACGACCAAGCTGGTGACCGCGGCGGCGGCGCTGGCGGCGCGCGGGCCCGCGTACCGGATCGAGACCAAGGTGGTCGCGGGGGCGCAGCCGGGCGAGGTGGTGCTGGTGGCCGGGGGCGATCCGACGCTCGCGGTGTTCCCGACCTCCTACTACCCGGGCGCGGCGCGGATCGACGACCTGGCCAAGCAGGTCAAGGAGGCGCTGGGCGGGCAGGCGCCGACCAAGGTCATCTACGACGTCAGCATCTACACCGGGTCCGGCATCGGGCCGGCCTGGGACGCCGACGCCACGACCGGCGGGTCCGGGGCGGTGATGACGCCGATCATGACCGAGGGTGGACGAGTCAAGTCCCAGAAATACGCGCAGCGGTACGCCAAGCCAGACCTGCAGGCGGCGCAGGCGTTTGCGGGAGCACTGGGGGTACCGACGAACGCGGTTGCAGTTGGAAACGCCCCTCAGGGCGCCAAGGAGCTGGGTAAGGTCGAGTCCGCACCGATGGCGCGGATGGTCGAGTTCATGCTGCAGGAGAGCGACAACGTGCTCGCCGACGCGCTCGCGCGGCAGGTGGCACTGGCCAAGAACCAGCCGGCCTCGTTCGAGGGCGGCGCGGCGGCGACCAAGTCGGTCCTGGAGGAGCTGGGCCTTCCGACCACCGGGTACGGCCTGGTCGACGGCAGCGGCTTCTCCCGCAACGACCGGCTCTCCCCGGCGCTGCTCACCGCGATTCTCGCCATGGCCGCGCGGGCGGACCGGGCCGACCTGCACTCGATCTTCAGCGGGCTGCCGGTCGCGGCCTACTCGGGGACGCTGAGCACCCGGTACCTCAAGTCGGACGTGGGCGGAACCGCGGCCGGCATGGTGCGCGCCAAGACCGGCACGCTCACCGGCGTCAATTCGCTGGCCGGGGTCGTGGTCGACGCCGACGGGCGGACCCTCGCGTTCGCGTTCATGGCCGACCAGACCACGAACGCGGATCAGGCGGTCGTCGCCCTTGACAGAGTCGCCGCAGCTCTCGCCGCCTGTGGGTGCCGCTGAGCAGTGCCCCGGTGACGCTGGGTCGATCAGGGGATACTCAGGGTTCGCACCCCCGGCGGCGGTGGTCCCGCGCGGGTACGGTTGGTCCATGGCGCAGTTCGTCGATTGGGATCTGGCCGCAGCAACCGCCGCGGCGCTGGGCAAGAGCGGCCCCGCGGTGTCATATGAGGCGGCCGCCGACGCCGTCACCGACCTGCGCGGCCTGGCCGAAGAGGCCTCCGGGCACGTCACCGAGTTCACCGGCCTGAAGGCCATGATCCAGGGTCCACCGGTTCGCGTGGTGGACCGTCGAGACTGGGCCGCCACCAACATCGCGGGCCTGCGCGAGGTCATCCAGCCGCTGGCCGAGCGGCTGGCGGGCGGCAAGCCGCCGGGTGCCATCGTCGGCGCGATCGGCTCGCGCTTCACCGGCGTGCAGGCCGGAACGGTGCTCGCGTACCTCTCCGGCAAGGTCCTCGGCCAGTACGAGGTCTTCTCCGCCGACCCCGGCCAGCTCCTGCTCGTCGCGCCGAACATCGTCGAGGCCGAGCGCAAGCTGGGCGCCGACTCGCGCGACTTCCGCCTCTGGGTCTGCCTGCACGAGGTCACCCACCGCGTCCAGTTCACCGGCGTGCCGTGGATGCGCGGCTACTTCCTGGGCGAGGTCGGCGCCTTCGTCGACGCCTCCCAGCTCAACCAGGACCAGCTCGCCGAGCGCGTCCGCCGCGGGGTGAGCGCGCTGGCCGACGTGGTCCGCGACCCCGACAGCCGCGTTTCGGTGCTGGATCTCGTACAGACTCCGGGCCAGAAGGCGGTGCTCGATCGCCTGACCGCGCTGATGACGGTGCTGGAGGGGCACGCCGAGTTCGTGATGGACGGCGTCGGCCCCGAGGTGGTGCCGACGGTCGAGGACATCCGCTCCAAGTTCAACCGCCGCCGCGAGGCCGGCAACCCGCTCGACCGCGTGCTGCGCAAGCTCCTCGGCGTCGACGTGAAGATGCGCCAATACGCCGAGGGCCGCAAGTTCGTCCACGCCGTCGTCGAGCGCGTGGGCATGGAAAGGTTCAACCGGATCTGGCAGTCGCCGCTGACGATCCCGCGCCTCAACGAGCTCGGCGACCCCGACGCCTGGATCGTGCGCGTGCTCGGGGCGAGCGCCCTGAGCCGCCCGGTGCAGGTGCCGCCGTCCTCGATCGCCGCCCCGACCGCCGCGGCCGTGGTGGAGCAGCCGCCGGCCCCCGTGCCGACGGTGCCGGAGCCGGTCGACGAGGCCGCCGCAGAGGCAGGCGTGGCCGAGGCGACCGAGGTGGCAGGGCTGACGTCGGAGGAGTCCACTGCTGTTGTGGCTCCTTCTCCGGTACCGCCCGGCTTCGTCCCCGCCGACGCCCCTCCCACGACCAGCTCGGGGTCGGCCGCGACTTCTGTGACTGATGTGCCCGATGTGGATGACGAGCCGGCGGAGATCGAGCCGGGCCCGCCGGCGCACGCGCAGGTGGACGAGGACGGCGAGCCGGAGCTGTCGTTCGAGCGCGGCGAGACGGCGGCCGAGGCCCGGCTGGACGCTCCCGAGCCGATCGGCGCCTTCGAGCCGGGCGAGGCGATGAACGTGGCCGAGACCTCGGACACGAACGTTGCCGCCGCGCCGCCGGTACCGGATGCCGAGCCGCCCGCACCGCCCGCGCCGTCCGGTTGGTCGACCGCCGCGGACTCGGACTTGTCGGCTGACTCGGACTCGTCGGCGGCCTCGGCCGGCGGCGACCCGGCTTCCGGCCCGATCGGCGCGTTCCAACCGGGCGAGGCGATGAAGGTCGCCGAAACCTCGACCAGAGAGGATGCTACCGGCGGGCTCGGCGGGGCGACGACCGGCGACGGCGTGGCCGACACGACGACCGGCGACGGCGTGGCCGACACGACGACCGGCGGCGGGGCGGCCGAGGCGACGACCGACGACGGTGGGGCTGGTGAGGCTGCGACCGGCGACGGTGGGATCGGCGAGGCGAAGTCCGGCGACGACGAGGGTCCAGCCAGGCCCGTCGGCAGCGGCTGATCGGGTGGCGAGCCTG
This sequence comes from Dactylosporangium sp. CS-033363, assembly GCF_050942475.1. NCBI lineage: Bacteria > Bacillati > Actinomycetota > Actinomycetes > Micromonosporales > Micromonosporaceae > Dactylosporangium > Dactylosporangium sp. CS-033363. The sequence continues at coordinate 593,802 of NZ_CP192032.1, forward strand.
GCGCCGGCGGTTGCCGCCGTACGAAATGCCGTGCGGCGCAGCCTCGGCGGTCCTGCTCGCGCCACGACCAGCGGTCCGGTCGAGGCCGGCACCGCAGCTCCGAGCTCCCGATCGGCGGCGTCCGCGGCAACCCCGCGGTCCCTGAAGCCGACCACGGCGATGGCGGCCCAGGAGGACACGCCGCCGATCGGGAGCCCGGCTACCGGGCACTGGTCGCCCGACGGGTGGGTACCCGGCGATGCGGCACGCCCCCAAGGCGAACGTCCACTGCGTGCGGTCGGACCCGGCGAGGGTGAGGCCACGGTCGCCCGCCTCGCCGCAGCGGCGCGCGATGCCGTGCTGGGGGACAAGCGATCCGGCAAAGGCTCGCGCGGTGGTGAGCGGGTTTTGAGTGCGGCGCCGCGGCGGGTGGTGGCGGGGGACACGGTGTTGGTGGCCTGTTCGGGTGGGGCCGACTCGCTCGCGTTGGCCGTGGCGGCGTTGTTCGTTTCGCGGCGGATCGGGGTTCGCTGCGGGCTCGTGACCGTTGACCACCGGCTGCAGCACGGGTCCGGGGATCGGGCGGCGGAGTTGGCGGACTGGGCGGTCGAGAAGGGGTTTTCGCCTGTACAGGTGCGGACGGTGCGGGTTGGTAACACCGGCGGGCCCGAGGCGGCCGCTCGGGAGGCCCGGTACGCCGCGCTCGAAGCGGCGGCCGTTGAGCACGGGGCGGTCATGGTGCTGCTCGGGCATACGCGGGACGATCAGGCTGAGACCGTCCTGCTGGCGCTTGCGCGGGGGTCGGGGCCGCGCGGGTTGGCCGGCATGCCGGAGCGGCGGGTGCGCAACGGGGTGTTGTTCGTTCGGCCATTGCTCGATGTCAGTCGCGCGGAGACGCGGGCGGCTTGTGCGGCCGAGGGGCTGTCCGTTTGGGACGATCCGCACAACGTCGACGTCGCCTATGCGCGGTCGCGCGTTCGGCCGCTGGTGGCCGCGCTCGGGGAGGGGGTCGTGGACAACCTTGCGCGTACCGCTCGGTTGATCGGGGCCGACTCCGCGTTTCTCGACGGGCTGGCCGGCGACGCGCTCGAGAAGGCCGTCACTGAGGGTGGTGGGCTTGCCGTCGCCGAGCTGGAGCGCATGCCCGGACCGATTCGCACGCGCGTGTTGCACGCTTGGGCGCTGCGGCTGGGGGTGCCGGGGACGGATTTGTCGTACCGGCACGTGGACGCTCTGGAACAACTCATCGTGCGCTGGCATGGTCAAGGGGCGGTCGCGCTGCCCGGCGGGCTTTCGGTGTCGAGGACGGGCGGGCAGCTGCGCGGCTGAGTGGACCGGGCGCATGGAGGCGGAGGCTCATGGGGTACCAAATCCGGCGCACTTCGGTTTTTGCTCCTCGGGGTGTGGTCGCGACCAGCCAGAGCCTCGCGTCGGCGGCCGGGCTGGCCGTGCTGCGGCGCGGTGGGAACGCGGTCGACGCCGCCATCGCCACGGCCGTTGCGCTCACCATCGTGCAGCCGGGGTCGAATGACATCGGCGGGGATCTCTTTGCGCTGGTGTGGGACGGGGAGCGGCTGCATGGGCTGAACGCTTCCGGTCGTTCTCCGCGGCTGTTGACGCGCGAATTGGTGCTCGAACAGGCGACACGCGCGACCGCGGGAAACGGCGAAGAGCCGGGCGCGCTCGGCGGTGAGCAGGGCGACGCCACGGTGGCCATGCCGGCGCGCGGGTGGCTGCCGGTCACGGTGCCGGGCGCGCCGGGTGGATGGCGGGATCTGCACGCGCGGTTCGGGTCGCTGCCGTTCGCCGAGCTGTTCGAGGACGCCATCCAGTACGCCGAGCACGGCTACCCGGTGTCACCGTACGTCGCCGCCGGGTGGCGGGTCGCGGCCGAGCGCGAGCAGCCGAAGCTGCGCGGGGACGAGTTCGCGGAGTGGTCGCGCGTGTTCACATTCGGTGGGCGGGCGCCGCGGGCGGGTGAGCGATGGAGCAATCCGGACGCCGCGCGAACGTTGCGCGGGATTGCGCGTACGAACAGCGAGGACTTCTATCGCGGCGACATCGCGCACGCGATCGTGGCGCATTCCGAGCGGACCGGCGGGCTGCTGCGCGCGGACGACCTGGCCGGGCATGCATCCGAGTGGGTCGATCCGATTTCGATCGCGTACCGCGGGCACGAGGTCTGGGAGCTGCCGCCGAACGGGCAGGGTATCGCGGCGCTCATCGCGCTCGGCATCCTGGACGGCTGGGCGCAGGCGTCGCTGCACGAGCAGATCGAGGCGGTCAAGCTCGGGTTCGCGGACGCGCACGCGTATGTGGCCGATCCCGCGCTCAGCGGGCCGGTGCGCGACTTGCTCACTTCGGAGTACCTGGCCGGGCGGCGCGCGCTGATCGGGGAGCGGGCCGGGCGCTATCCGGCGGGCGAACCGCGCAAGGGCGGAACGGTGTACTTGTGCACGGCCGACGCGCAGGGCCGGATGGTGAGCCTGATCCAGTCGAACTACATGGGGTTCGGCTCGCACGTCGTGCCGCCCGGGACCGGTTTCTCGCTGCAGGATCGCGGGGCCGGGTTCGTGCTCGAGGATGGTCATCCGAACGTGGTCGGACCGGGCAAACGGCCGTACCACACGATCATTCCCGCCTTTTTGACCAGGGGCGGGGCGCCGGTCGGGCCGTTCGGCGTGATGGGCGGCCACATGCAGCCGCAGGGCCATGTCCAGGTGGCGCTCGCGACCGTGGACGCTCGGTTGGATCCGCAGGAGGCGCTCAATCGGCCGCGCTGGTACTGGCACCGCGGGCTGGAGGTGCTGGTCGAGCCCGAGCTGGCCGGCGAGGTCGATGAGCTGCGGCGGAAGGGGCACGCGGCGTCGGTTGCGCCGTCGCCGGGCGTGTTCGGGATGGGGCAGGCGATCTGGCGTACGCCGGCCGGCTACGTGGCGGGTTCGGAGCCGCGCGCGGACGGGCAGGCCATGGGGTACTGACGAGGCGGAGACGGGTTTCTCATCCGAGCGACCCCGCGTCGATTCGGCCCCGGCGATAGTGCAGGCTTGTCGCATGGCCGACGGCACCACCTGGCATTCGTCCGACATCGACCACGTCATCGTCAGCGAGGAGCAGATCCGCGACAAGACCGCGGAGCTGGCCAAGCAGGTCGCGGCCGATCACGCGGACGCCGAGTCGATCCTGCTGGTGGGCGTGCTCAAGGGCGCGGTCATGTTCATGGCGGACTTCGCGCGGGCGCTCGGGCGGGTCGGGCCGCCGGTGGAGCTCGAGTTCATGGCGGTCTCGTCGTACGGGCAGGGGACCACGTCGTCGGGCGTGGTGCGGATTCTGAAGGACCTCGACCGGGACATCGCCGGGCGCCACGTGGTCGTCGTGGAGGACATCGTCGACTCCGGGCTGACGCTGTCGTGGCTGCTCAAGTACCTGGAGAGCCGCTCCGCGGCCCGGGTGGACGTGGTGGCGCTGCTGCGCAAGCCGGACGCGCTCAAGGTCAACATCCCGGTGCGGTACGTCGGATTCGACATCCCGAGCGAGTTCGTGGTCGGATACGGGCTCGATTACGCGGAGCGCTACCGGGACCTGCCGTTCGTCGGAGTCCTCAAGCCGTCCGTGTACGGACGCGGCTGACCAGCACTTTCGGCGGAACTTTCCTGAGAGTCTGCTGAGAGCCCATCCTCCCCGGCCGACGCCGATCCGCGTCTGTCGGTGCCACGGTGTACCGTCAAATGGTCGCAAGCGTCAACTGAGCCCATATCTCTGGCGGCGCTTCCGGCACCGCGTCGGAAAGTGGGTCCGGCGCGGTTGACGGCCTTACGGATGGAGGGGCCGGGCGCCGTGTGCGTCCGACGACAACATGGAACGTACCCGTTTGTTCCGCCGGCCGGTGGTCTGGATCCTTCTGGTGATCATCGGTGCCATCGTGCTCAGTTCCTTCTTCACATCCGGCCCGAGCTACACCAAGACGGACACGTCGGTGGTGCTCCAGAACCTTCGCGACGGCAACGCGAAGAAGGCTGTGATCCAGGACAAGGAGCAGACGCTCAACCTCGATCTCAAGACCAAGATCAAGGTCAAGGGCACGGAAACCAACAAGATCCAGGGCCAGTTCTCGTCGCAGAGCGCTGACGATCTCCAGACCGAGCTGAGCACCCTGCAGGGGCAGGGCAAGCTCCCGGACGGTTACAACGTCAACGTCACCCAGGACAACATCTTCATCAGCCTGCTGATCAACCTGCTCCCGATCGCGGTGCTGGTGGTCCTCCTGCTGCTGTTCATGTCGCAGATGCAGGGCGGCGGCTCCCGGGTGCTCAACTTCGGCAAGTCCAAGGCGAAGCTCATCTCCAAGGACACCCCGAAGACGACGTTCGCCGATGTCGCCGGCTCGGACGAGGCGGTCGAGGAGCTCCACGAGATCAAGGACTTCCTCCAGGCTCCGGCCAAGTACCAGGCCCTCGGCGCCAAGATCCCGAAGGGCGTGCTGCTCTACGGGCCGCCCGGAACCGGTAAGACGCTGCTCGCGCGGGCCGTCGCCGGCGAGGCGGGTGTGCCGTTCTACTCGATCTCCGGTTCGGACTTCGTCGAGATGTTCGTCGGTGTCGGTGCCTCCCGCGTCCGCGACCTGTTCGAGCAGGCCAAGTCGAACGCGCCGGCCATCGTCTTCGTCGACGAGATCGACGCCGTCGGCCGCCACCGCGGCGCCGGCATGGGCGGCGGTCACGACGAGCGCGAGCAGACGCTCAACCAGCTGCTCGTCGAGATGGACGGCTTCGACACCAAGGGCGGCGTCATCCTGATCGCCGCGACCAACCGGCCCGACATCCTCGACCCGGCCCTGCTGCGCCCCGGCCGCTTCGACCGCCAGATCGCGGTCGACCGGCCCGACATGGAGGGCCGCAAGGCGATCCTCCGGGTGCACGCCAAGGGCAAGCCGTTCACGCCCGACGTCGACCTCGACTCGGTCGCCCGGCGCACGCCCGGCTTCACCGGTGCCGACCTGGCCAACGTGATCAACGAGTCGGCGCTGCTGGCCGCCCGCAACGACAAGCGGGCGATCACCAACGACTACCTCGAAGAGGCCATCGACCGGGTCATCGCCGGCCCGGAGCGGCGCACGCGGGTGATGAGCGAGCACGAGAAGAAGGTCACCGCGTACCACGAGGGTGGCCACGCGCTCGTCGCCTGGGCGCTGCCCCACTCAGCGCCGGTGCACAAGGTGACGATCCTGTCCCGCGGCCGCTCGCTGGGCCACACGCTGGTCCTGCCGACCGAGGACAAGTACACGCAGACCCGCTCCGAGATGATCGACACGCTGGCCTACGCGCTGGGCGGTCGCGCCGCCGAGGAGCTCGTCTTCCACGAGCCGACCACCGGCGCCGGCAACGACATCGAGAAGGCGACCGCGCTCGCCCGCTCGATGATCACGGAGTACGGCATGAGCGCCAAGCTCGGCGCCGTGAAGTACGGCACCGGCGACGGCGAGCCGTTCCTGGGCCGCACGATGGGCCACGAGCGGGACTACTCGGAGAAGGTCGCGGCCGAGATCGACGGCGAGATGCGCGGGCTCATCGAGATCGCGCACGACGAGGCGTGGGAGATCCTGGTCGAATACCGTGACGTCCTCGACAGCATCGTCGAGGAGCTCATGGAGAAGGAGACCATCTCCCAGGCGGACATGACCCGGATCTGCGCCCGCGTCGTCAAGCGGCCGCCGATGGCGCCGTACAGCGGCAACGGCCGTCGCCGGCGCGCGAGCGAGGCCGGCGCGAACGGCTCCGAGGTCAACCAGCCGTCCGGCTTCGGTGGGGACGACCACGTCCGCATCGGCGGCGGCGAGACCCCGGACGGCACGCACTGAGCGAGTTCAGCGGCACCGAGCCCGACACCGACAACGGTGCCGGGCTCGTTGCCGACCGGGAGCTCGATCATGTGGCCGCCCGCCTGGTCAGCGGCAAGCTCGGCGGCGTCGAGGTCGAGCGCAACGTCGACCTCAAGCGCATCGAGAGCGCGGTCCGCGAGATCCTGATCGCGATCGGCGAGGACCCGGATCGCGACGGCCTGCGCAAGACGCCGGCCCGGGTCGCGCGCGCGTACGCGGAGCTCTTCGCCGGCCTGCGGGTCGAGCCGGCCCAGGTGCTGAGCACCACCTTCGAGGCCGACCACGAGGAGCTGGTGCTCGTGCGCGACATCGAGGTGCAGTCCATGTGCGAGCACCACCTGCTGCCGTTCCACGGCATCGCGCACATCGGCTACATCCCCGGCGCCGACGGGCGCATCACCGGCCTGTCGAAGCTCGCCCGCCTCGTCGAGGTCTACGCCCGGCGCCCACAGGTGCAGGAGCGGCTGACCTCGCAGATCGCGGACCTGCTGCAGAACCAGCTGAACCCGCGCGGCGTGATCGTGGTGATCGAGTGCGAGCACATGTGCATGTCGATGCGCGGCATTCAGAAGGGCGGCTCCCGCACGATCACCTCGGCGGTGCGCGGTTTACTGCGCGACGACGCGAAGTCTCGCTCCGAGGCGATGGCGCTGATCCTGCACAGTTAGCGGTTTCGCTGGTACTTCCTGTGCCCGCACGTGTTCGCTTGCGCCCCCTGCGCCCTCATTGGGCCAGGGGGTTCTCTGGTCAGTAGAAGAGGATGACGCCGCCGAAGACCAGGAGTGGGACGAGGGCCAGGAGGCTGATCACGAGGCCGAGGACCGGTGTTCGCGAGGTGGACTTGCGGGTCATCGAGCCGATGGTGAGCCAGCCGAGGCCGAAGGAGAGCGCTGGGAGTACCAGAGCGCAGGGAAGGACCAGGAGACCTGCTCCGGTCAGTTCCTCGCTGGCCAGGAGCGCGGGGATCTGGACGATGGCGGCCAGGAGCGCGAAGCCGAAGTAGACGCCGGCGTTGAGCCAGACGCGGCGGTTGGACGCCGCCTGCCGCCCAGGGGCCGCCAACTCCGCCTCAGAACGCTTCAGACCCGCCGCCGCGATGCGCAGGGCCGTCGATACCCTTCCGGGCACTGAGTTCGGTACCGGCGGGCTCAGGGGGCTTACGACCCCCGTTCCGACGACCCCGCCTGGACCGGAGACCGGCACGCCGCTGACGCGGTTGGGCATGCCGCTGACGGGGACTCGTGGGATGGCTCCGGTGTTGTGGAGGCTGGGCGGGGTTGGCGGGGCACTGCGGGGTACGACGACGGGATAGCCGCCGGTTGCGGGCTGTTGTGGCGCCTGGACCGCGCGCGGGGCGCCGGCGACCGCGGGAGTGCCCGGCATCGCGTGGGTCGGGGTGCCCGGCATCGCCGAGGTCGGCACGCCCGAGACCGGGGGTGCGCTCGTCGGGGGCCACGGCGGGGAGCTGACCGGGGTGGTGAGGATGCGCTGACCCTGCGGCCACGCGCCCGAGCCGCCGGTGAGCGCGGACGGGGGCGGCGGCGGGGCCATGGGCGCGCCGCGGCGCGGGTCGACCGGCTGCGGGCCCTGCGTGAGGGCGTTGTGCGCGGCCTGGATCTCCGGCCACGCGGGGCGCATCTCCAGGGGGCGGCCGCCCGCCTCGCCGGCGACCTCGGACAGGTAGGCCTCGTGGTGCGCGAGCTTGGCCCGGATCGCCGCCAGGTCCTGCTGGGCCGCCTTGAGCGCCGACTTGTGCTCCGCGACGACCGCGATCACCTCGCGGCGGACGGCGTCGAGGCGCTGGCCGGCCGCGACGTACTCCATCCAGGCCGTCCGGCTCGGCTCGCCGACCGGCACCGGCGGCGCCGTCCAGGGCCCGCTCAGCTGGGCGCAGACCCGCCGGACGAGCTCGACGGGCGGGTCGGGATCGAGGTAGACCGGGGCGTTGAGGCGGCTCGGGCCGGTGCCAGTCCCGGAGAACGTCGCCCCCGGCGGATCGCCGACCCAGGCGTGCGGGTTGCGGATCGCGATCTGCGTGGCGTGCGGCAAGGGCGCCTGCGTGGTCTCCTGGGTCAGCGGCGGCGGCGGCCAACCGGCGGCGATCAGGTGCAGCCGCCCGGCCGGCCCGGCGTGCGCGAGCTGGGCGATCCGCGCGAGGTCGCGCCCCTCCGTCAGCTCGGGCAACGACGCGATGACGATGAGCAGCGTGGGCGCCGGCCCGTCGGTGCGGGCGGCGAGCCAGCGTTCGCCTTCGTCGAGTACGGCGCGAAGTCCTTCGGCATCTGTAGCCGGCGGCGGCATGATCGCATCGATGCCGGTAAACCAGTCGAACGTCCCGCCGTCCACCACCGCGTCGATCGTGCGGATGCGCACCGACCCGGGCGGCGAGGAGGCGAGCAGCCGGAGCACGAGGCTGCGCAGCAGTCCCCCCACGCGCGCGTCCCGGGCATCGGCGTCGATCGCGATGTGCCCCGCCCGCAGCAGGGGCACGATCACCGGAAATCTCGCATCGTCGAGCGGGTGCGCCTGCCCCACCCGCACGAACGTGGGCGGCAACGGCCCGCCGAGCGGCGTGGTGTTCGCCAGCGCGTCCAACTGGGCCCCGAGCCACCCCGGCGCGAGCATGGCCGCATTGGCCCTCAGCCCGGCGGCAAGATCATGCTGCTCGGCGTACTGGTCGGCGGGGGCGGCGTTGGGGGAGTACCCCTCGAGGATCGGCCCGGCGGCGGCGATCAGCGCAGCGGTGTGCCGATGCTGCGCAGCCGCTCGCTCGATCCGTGCCCGCAGGCGTGCCACCGTGCCCCTTCCGATCCAAGCAGATGCGGGAACGGTAACGCAGACTGCCATTCTCGTCAGCAGGCGCACTGGGGGCTTCGCATAGTCGCTGGTAGCCGTGTTGCCGTTCCTGCGGTCCGCCTTGCCTTCGGCGCGCTCTCGGCGCGGGAGGGTGCCTGGGGGGCGCTCGGCGGATAGCCTCTGGGGCGTGGACCCATCGATTCCCAACGACCCGGGCGTGGACCAGGGAAGGTCGATCCCGCGTTCCCGATCGGGCGAGGGGGAGGTCCTCGAGGGCGAGGTCATCGACAAGGGCGTGCCGTTGGGGCGGACCCGGCCGGGGCCGCAGGCGCCTCCTGCCGCACCACCTCGAAAACCGCGGCGGCCGGGGCGGGTTCGGCGGACGATTCTGTGGACGCTGCTCGGGATTGTGGTGGTGGGGTGCCTCGGGGGCGGGATTACTGCGTTTGTGTTGTACAACAAGGCGGCGGAGCCTGATCGCGGCAATCCGACCGCGACGCTGCGGCAATATCTCGACGCCCGGTACAACTCGCGCGACGCGGGACGCGCGAGTGTTTTCGTATGCCGGTCGCCGAAGCTCACGGCGATGGATCAGGCGATCAGCGATGTCGAGCGGCGTGAGCAGAAGGATCAAATCCGAATCCGGATGTTCACCACGGAGATGTCCATTACGACGTCGACATCGAATTCCGCCACGGTGCGCACCAAAATCACGTACGAGATTCCAGAGGACGGCGGCCGGAGCTCAGGTGAGGTCTACACCTGGGAGTTCGGCATGACGCTGGAAAGCGGCTGGAGAGTCTGTTCCGCGTCACAGGTGTAGGAACTACTCCACCCAGAGCAGGTGGACCGGGATTTCCATGGTCTTCGGCGCCTGCCCGCTCCAGGCCCACCGGTACCAGTCCACCTCCCGGCAGACCCGGACGCAGATGTCGCCCTCGACCCCGTTGTAGGCCTCGGTCACGGCCCGCAAATCTCGCTGGTCCTTGCCGACCTTGTCATCCGGCCCAGGAATCCGAATCACGCGCAACCCGGTGACCCGCGGCACCTCACGAACTCGCCGAGGGGCCCGCGGAGGCGGCGCGTCCAACGAGACCAACGCGAGGTCCGCTGCAGAAGGCGGCGTCACCGAACTGGAAAGCTGCTCAACCCACACCCGCTCAAGCGGCACGAGCGGCGCGAACACCTCGGTTTGCTCCGCCTCGGCCCGGTACCACTCCTGCTCCGGCAACGCCGGCACGTAGGTCCGACTCGCCTGCACAATGGCATCGTCAATGCGCAGATCCCCACGCCACCCAAGACCGGGAAGTCCGACGACCGCTCGACGTCCGCGCAAAGAGCGCAATCCGGCGGCCGGGACCAATTCGATGCCCGCGGGTACGCGCTCGTCGCCGCCGGCCAGCAGGTCCCAGTCGGGGAAATCGCCGTCCGACGGTAAATCGCTCACGTCTTGACTCCCAGCGGCGCGCCCATGCGCTGCATGAACGCCACGGGGTCGATCGCGCCATTGTTGCTCGGATCGCTGTTGATGTGCACCTCGAAATGCAGGTGCGGCCCGGACGAGTGACCGGTCGTGCCCGAGAAGCCGATTTCCTGACCCGGTGCGACCTGTTGGCCGATGACGACGCTGGGCTGCTTGATCATGTGGCAGTACCGGGTGAGGAGGCCGTTCGCGTGCTGAATCTCGACGTACCAGCCGCAGCCGAGCACGGACGGGGAGCCGTCGCGCCAGCAGCCCCATTCGGTGCCGTTCGCGAGATGGGCCTGGCAGCGCACCTTCACCACGAGTCCGGCGGCCGCCGCTCGAATCACGGTATTGCGCGGCACGATGAGGTCGACGCCCTGGTGGGTGGGGCGGGAAGCGGTACGGAATCCGGATCCCACCTCGCCGTTCACCGGCGCCGTCCAGCCCGACGCGGCGATTTGATTCGCGCTGACGCACATCAGCTGCGTCGAGTTTCCGGCCGCGCGGGCAGCCCCACCGGTCAGCGAATTCACGACGGTGCTCGCGAGCTGTTCGTGCTTCGCATAAGCATTCGGGTACGCGCTCCGCTGCACCCTCTGCGCCGCCCGGGTGAGGCTCAGCTGCTCCCAGCCCGGAACTTGCAGGAGCTTCTCATAGAACTTCCGCGTGGCGTACTGCGGATCCATGATCTGTTCCGGAGTACCCCATCCGGTGCTCGGCCTTTGCTGAAACAGCCCGAGCGAGTCATGGTCGTTGCGCGCCCCGAGATTCGGCAGGTTGTGCAGGCTCGACTCCTGCATGGCGGTCGCGACGGCAATCACCCATCCGCGCGGGGGCACTTTCATGTCCTGCCCGACCCGCACGATAATGGCCGCGTTGCGCACCTGTTCATCGGACAACTCGTGATGGCTCGGCATTTTCGCGGCGGCGTCGACGAGTTGCCCATTTCCGCACCCGGCGGCGTCATAGTCCTGCGTATTGCGAGCCGCATCCATGAAGAACGCGATCGCCCCGCCGCCACAGCAAATCAGGACCATCAGGAATCCGACGGCCGCCCAAATGACCGGCCGGAGGCGTCTCTTTGCCGGCGGTACATCGAAATCGTCTTCTTCGCCCAGAATGCTCACGCCGTCTCCCAGTCCAACGACGTGACCAGCCATCGCCCGCCCGCGGCCTGCAGCTCGAGGACGATCGTCCCGCCCTGCGCCGGGAACTTGGCGACGGTCACGGACCCGAGGCTCTGCAGCTGAACCGCACCGGTGATGGTGTCGGTCGGCACGTCGGCGGGATCGGTGTCGGCGAGATCGGTCATGAGCTCGGTGGACGCGTCCGGCTTGAGCCCGGCCCGCCACTGATCCCCGCTGATCCCCGGCTTGCGCAGCCAGGCCTTGGCGAACCGAGTGGCCACAGTGGACACGTCCGCCGCCCCCTTGCTCAGCGAGGGCGCGGGATTGGCCGACTCGTCGACCCCGTCATCGCCGAGCGACGCATAGGGATCGGCCGAGGTGGGAACCGCGGCAACGGTCGGCCCGAGCCCGTCGTTGGCCGACTTCCCCTCGTCCCGATCGAGCACGGTCCGCCCGAGCCCCACGACGACAAGCACCACGACAACAAGAACCAACGCGATGCCGTACCGCGTACCAAGCAGCCGCAGGACCGTCCGCATGCCCGCCTACCCGGGGAGAGTCGCCGACTCAGGCCGTCGAGCCGGTGCCCGTTCGGACCCACTCCGATCCGACCCGGGCCGATAGATCGAGTACGACGGCGCACTCTCGGCCGGCGTATCCGGCGCGTCCCAAGAGGGCTCCCGCCGCCGCGTCGACCCGCTCGCGCTCCGGCTCCCGGCACCGCTGGTGGACCGCCCGGTCTCGGGCCGATCAACCGGCGCCACTTCCCCGCCGCCTCCGGCGGAGACAACGTCCTCGGTACGAGATTCAGGCCGCTGCTGCGTCTGCACCGTTTCGCCGCCACGCCGCTGCGACCCCGGCTCACGCGTCCCACCGGCGTCAACAATCTTGAGCGCAGCGGCCTGGCGTACGTCCCGCATGAACAGCCGATGCCAGCCGCCGACCGAGGTGATGGCGCGAGTGGAGTCCTTGCCGCCGAGTTGCGTGATCCGCCGGTACGGCCGCAGAAGAAGCCAGCCGACGACGCCGGTGAGCCAGATCAGCAGAACCTGAAGCCAAGGCGCCAAGGAACCTGTCGTCAGGATCAGTGAAACGGCGAACAGGTAGATCGCCGACCCGGTTCCGAAGATGATGATGTTGAACATCGCGGCAATGACGGCATTGCCGAGTCGTCGGAGTCCAGCATTGGCCGGACGCAGCAATCCAATGGTTCCCAGGATCGGCGAAGCGATGACCGCCCACCGGAAGATCAGGAAGCCGAGGATGACGAGCACGGACGCCGTGATGTCGAACAAAGCGAAGAACAGGGCGGAGAGGATGGCCAGGAATCCCGACCCGACGCGATCCATACCGCGACTGCCCTGGAGGTGCTCGTAGGCCTCGGGGTCCTCGGTGCGAATCTGCTCCGCGATCTTCATCCACCGCTGTTGCTTTTCCTCGGTGATGGTCTTCCGCATCGTCGAGGTGATCGGGGGGCCGGGCTGCTGGTTTCGGATGCGGTCCGCCTCGCGGTCGGCGGCCTGCTTCTCGTCGGCCCGGATGTTCTGAATGTCGACCCAGGTGAACGACTTCGAGTCATACAGGGCAGGACCGTATTTGTTCGCCGTCTCGCTGTCCGCAGACCCGAGGGTGCCGCGCAGCCAGTTGCGATAGAGCAGTCCGTCGACGACGGTGTCGCTGGCCCGCACTGCGGGCGGTCGACTGTCCTGACAAGCGGTCGGATCGTTGTTGTGGCACTTCTCCGGCGGAATGGACTCATCCGGAGGGCCGACCGCACCGTGAATCATGTCGAGGCTCGTGATCAGCGTCTTGTCCGCCAGGTGGGCCGAGAAGCTCGGCCATTGCGCAAGGGCGGTGATCAAGACCATCACGAAAAGCGCCCAGCCGGCGGTGGTGACCGCGTTGGAAAGATCAGATTGCCGAGAGCGCCACAGCAGATAGAGGCCTACGATCGCCACCGTGATCGCGCCGAAGACGGTGAACACTTTCGAGTAGACCGCCTTCGTGGCGGTGTCGACCAACGGGTCTGCCCAGCCCCACATGTAGGATGGGTCCCACGCGCGTTCCCGAAGCGCATTCGATGCACCGACAATGCCTGTCGCGAACAGGAATTCGCCGTTGGCTACGGTATTCTCGAACTCTGCGCTCGGATTGGTCACGACCGCCGCGCATTTAAGATCGTATGTACTGAAGTCGTAACCCGCGTAACCGTATTCACTGTAACGGAACAACAGGCGAGAACCGCGATCCGCATCCGGCTGCTGCGCGAACCAGCCGGCCACACCCGAGTCCGGGGCGCTTGGAGTCGGGGCATCGAGACAGCTGAGCTTGCCTTGGACGTCAACCTGGAGGCGGTTGGCGCAGTTGTCGAAGTTGCCTGGGAAACGCCATTCTTCGACCGTGCAAAGTGGGTCGCCCGGGGCGTAGGTCGGGGCCGCCGAAGCCGGTGCCATGGGGCCCGCGAACAGCGTTCCCATAGCGGCAACAAGCACGACGATCGCGTACAAAGGCAAGCGTCGCAAGCGTTTCACCGCTCGTCCTCCGCCCCATCCTCGTGCAGGTCCATGATCTCGCCGCCCACGGTCGGGGTCCCCGGCACGCCACCAGGTGTCGTGTCCAGGTACCGCAGCAGATCGGTCACGTAAGAAACGTCGACGCGCACTTTCTGCACGCGTCCGTCCACATCCCGCATCACGAACTCGCGGAAGCCCAGGCGCGACGAAGAGCTCGTGTCGACCTGGGAGAGCGAGGCCAGCGTCTGCTCGTATCCCACGTCAGTCGGCACCCGCAGCAGCCGGAGCGCCTCCGCCGCGATCTCCGTGTCCTCCGCGATGCGTCCCACGAAGACCGTCGACACCAGGTTCTGCACGTCCAGCCCGAGGATGTCCTTCGGGTTCTGGGACGCGACCAGCGCCGCGAGGTTCCATTTGCGCGAGTCGCGCGCGAGGCGGACCAGGAACGAGCGGCCCGAACGCCACCCCTCCATGAAGTGCGCCTCGTCCAGGCCGACGAGCTTGCGCATCGACATGTCCCCGCCGTAGCAGCGCCGCACGGCCAACCGGTGCGCGGTGTGCAGCATGGGTAGGGCGAGTGACTCTTCCGCCGACCAGTACTCGCGCTCGATCTTGAGGTCCGGCAGGCGCAGGCCGGCCATGGTGATCACGGTCAGGGCCGCGTCGGCGCCCAGCAGGCCGGGGGGCGGGGAGCCGAAGAACAGCATGGCCAGCGGCATCTCGGCGGTGTCGAGCAGGAGGTTGCCCAGCTCGGCGGCGTCGTGGTCGCCCGTGTCGCGCAGGGAGCGGATCACGTCCTCGAGCGTCGAGGACTCCTCGGCCGGCACCTGGCGGACGGCGTGGCGGAGCATGGTGGCGGTCGATGCCTCGCGGGCCACCTGCGGCGGTACGAGCATCATGCAGATGTCCTGCACGAGCATGCGGCGCTCGGCGCGGGCGTTGGACACGGCGATCTCGAACTCGCGGTCGCCGGCCGGGCCGTGCGCATAATGTTGGCGCTGCGGGGTAGGAATGAGGGAATACGGAGCGAGCGTGCCCTGCTCCGATCCCGTCAGGTTGAGCACCCGCGCATACGGGGCCAACTCGGGCATCGCACAAAGGCGCGCCAGCGGTCCCGAAGGATCCAGGAGCGTCACTTGTACCCCACGACGCGCCGCCAAGTATCCCAGCGCGCCCATCAGGGTCGACTTGCCACCGCCCGGCTCGGCCACGAAGACCGCGAGGCCGGAGCGCTCCCGCACCTCCATCGGGAAGTGCAGGTCCAGGAAGACCGGGCGGCGAGAGGTACCCGCCGTGCGCCCGATGAGGTCGCCCCGCCGGTCGCCGACCGTGGAGGCGGCCTGCGGCAGCGCGGCCGCGAACAGCTTGACCGGCATGCGCCGCAGATAGCCGGTGTTGGCCAGCGGCTCGCCCGGAATGAACTCGCGGGCCAGCCAGTCCTGCTGCTTGGGGTGCTGCAGCGCGACCCGCATCTCCCGGGAGTACATCTGCGTGATCCGGCGGGCCCGCTCGAGGCACTCCTCGCGGGTGCGCCCGCCGACCGCCACCCGGTGCCAGCCGTGCGCGCGGGACGAGTCGACCGGCAGGCCGGTGCTGATCTCGTCGCCGATGGTCAGGGCGCGCTTGGCCAGGCGCTCGAGCTCCGGGGGCGCGTCGATGCCGTGCTCGGAGTAGTCGGCCTGCTGCGAGCGGATCAGCCGCAGCCGGTGCTCGAGGTTGCGGAACGAGTCGCCCGGGCCCAGGATGTCGATCCGCGACGACAGCTCCATCGGCCACGGCATGCGCTCGTGGAAGTGCAGCCACGGCTCGTGCCGCTCGGGGATCTCCAGCGGCTCCATGCGGCCGACGGTCAGGACGGCGACGTGCCGCTCCTCGCCGGTCTGGCGATTGACGAGCTTCACCGTCGACCCGTACGGCGTCCGGTACCGCTCCACCGCCTCCGTCAACGCGAGCAGGTCGCCGGCGTCCCAGCCGCCCTCCAGCGAGGTGATGTGACCGGGCGGCGACATGCACAGCGCGACCGAGCGGTACAAGAGCCATTCCAGCTCGAACGAGGTCACTCGGCGGCCGCGCATGCCGAACGCGCCCAGCACCTCGTCGAACTGCTCGACGGTGCGGGCCATGCGGCGCCGCTCGGCGTCGGCGACCCCACGCTTGAACAGGGCGCCGATCCGCTCCGACAGCGTGTCGCCGAGCGTGCGGCGGGCGAAGGCGATCCCGAGGTACGTCTGCCCCTCGGCGTGATTGATCGACAGCAGGTGCTTCTGGGCCCCGACCAGGTGGTCCGCCCACGACGGGCCGCCGGGCACGGAGGGCAGCGGGTGCGGCGTGTTGCCGTCGACCACGCGCGCCCACTGGTCCGCCGGGAACGGCCGGGTCGTGCGGCGCAGGTGCAGGCGGAAGCCCGCCAGGCCCGCGTACTGCTCCGAGATCGCCGACAGCAGCGCCTCCCGCTCGGCGTCCGGGCGGAAGGCCCAGCGCACCTCGGGCAGCCAGTACCAGGCGGTGACGGTGTTCGGCGTGAACGTCAGGTGCCCGGCGATCTCCTTGATCGCCAGGTCGATCGCCGCGCTGCGGTCCTTGTGCTTCGGCCGCGGCGTCCTGTCCAGCGGCGTCCTGCGCCCCCGCTGCGCGGCCGGCGGCAACTCGCGCGGCGGTCGCGGCGGCTGCTGGGCGGGCACGACCCGGGCGGGCGCGGCCCGTCGCGTCGGCGGCGGAGGAGGCGCTGTCGTTACTGCCCTTCGACTTGTACTCCCAGTGCCCCCACGCCCCCCGGCATCCCCGAAGCGCTCGCCGGTGGCCCACTCGGGCGGACGAGGAGCGGCCGGCCCACCCATCGGCCGCCGTTCACCCGAGCCCGAGCCCGAGCCGGAGCCCGAGCCGGAGCCGGAGCCCGAGCCGGAGCCGGAGCCCGAGCCGGAGCCCGAGCCGGAGCCGGAGCCGGAACCCGAGCCGAAGCCGAAGCCGGAGCTCGAGCCGGAACCCGAGCCGGAACCCGAGCCGGAGCCCGAACCCGAGCCCGAGCCGGGACGGCGGGTCGTCGGCGCACCGGGCCGGCCACTTGTCTCAGCCCAGTTGTCAAAAGCCGGCCGATCCTCAGTAGCCGACCGCCCACCCGAAGCAGCCGCCGGCCGTTCGCCGGAAGCAGCAGCCGGCCGATCGCTGAGCGCGGGCCGGGTCGGGTGCCGCTCGCCGTTCGTCCGCCCAGGCTCGGTCCCGCGGGGAATCGCCCGCTTCGGCGCGCGCAGGTCCTCGGCCGACCGCGGCGCTCCCGAAGAGGGCGCGGCCGAGATCGGTACCCCGGAAATCGGCTGCACCCGCTCGGCCCGGCTCGTGCTGGGCTCCAGCGCGCGCTGCCGATCCCGCGCAGCCCCGCCCGGCGGGTCGTCGAACAACCCCATGAACGGCGAGTCGACGTCGGGAGCGGGCTGCCCGCCACCGGAGCGCCCGTTCTCGCGGGACGGGCCCCGGAACATGGCAACGCGCCCGCCCTCGGCCACCGCACGAAGTCCGCCATCGTAGTCATCCGACTGCGCAGCGTCGTCATCGATGTCCGAGCGGTCCTGAAAGCCCCCGTTCTTGCGGGGCGGAGGTGTGGTCATACGAGTTCACCGGTGAGTTCCGGGCGGATGCGCACCTTCGACGCGACCAGGCGGGCGTCGCGCTGTTCGGCGCTCGGCTCGCGGGTGTGACGCCAGTCGGTCAGGGCGGTGCGGACCACCATGCGGGCAGGACGATCGGGGTCGACGTAACGGAAGATCAGCGACGTCGCCACGATCGCGAGGGCGATCTCGTAGGCGGGGAAGTAGTCGACGTGCAGCGTGATCAGGTAGCGGATGAACATGAACAACGGCACCAGCAGCGCGAACACCCCGTACTGCGCATACGGCAGCTGGATGGGCAGCGTGTAGCCGGGCGGGCCGAGGTAGACCAGCCGAGCCCGGTAGATGTCGTCGTCTGTGCGCAGGCGCATGGCAGGTCAGGCCTAGTTGAAGATCAGGTTGACCAGCGAGTCGCCGAAGAAGAACAGCGACGCGGCACCGGCGACGAACGCAAGGCCGATGATCGCGATCGCCGAGCTTGTGAGCACCCGCGAGACCTCGCCCTTGCTGGCCCGGCCGATGAAGATCACCCCGAGCGCGGCAAGCAGGATCGGAACGATCTTGGTCGTGAAGAACGTCAGGATGCCATCGGTGTTGATCGTCTTCGGCGCTGGTGTTGGCGTCGGCGCGAGGGCGATCGCATCCACGGCGCGTGCGGCCGAGCCCCACATCGCCTGGCCGATCTCCATCAACATCATCAGACCTCCCCGGAGGCGCGGCGGGCAGTGTGCACGCCACGCGTTAAGCCTCGCCGAAAAGACGACCCAGGGGTACAACCCTGGCTGCTGTGTCGCTCTCCGGCGGAACCTTATCCGGGCGTTTGCCCTGTTAAATGACCATTGTCGGGTTTAACGGTCCGAATAACGTTCACTTGCAGAGAGTACGTTGCAGTCCCCTGTCCAACAAGCTGACCGATGTGGGGTCAGTGTGCACAGTGTGCCTCCTGAGGTGCTTGCGCGCAGCACCCCGAAGGTTGTCGCAGGTCGCCCCCGGGCGGCCTCGGTGAGTTGAGTACCTTCATTCAAGTGATGGTCTTGCGCCGTTCAACGCCCCTCGTCATGGGCGTGCTCAACGTGACCCCGGACAGCTTCTCCGACGGCGGTCGCTACGGGGACCTCGACGCCGCGGTGGCACACGCGCTGCAGATGACGGCCGAGGGCGCTGACCTGGTCGATGTCGGCGGGGAGAGCACCCGTCCGGGTGCCGGACGGGTCGACGCCGAGACCGAGGCGGCCCGCGTGCTGCCCGTCATCCGCGCGCTGCGGGCCGAGGGCGTGGCCATGAGCATCGACACCACCCGGGCCGCCGTCGCCGCCGCGGCGCTGGAGGCCGGGGCGGAACTGGTCAACGACGTGTCCGGGGGACTGGCCGACCCCGACATGGGCCGCGTGGTCGCCGACGCCGGCTGCCCGTGGGTGCTCATGCACTGGCGAGGGCACTCGCGGCGGATGTCCGATCTCGCGGTGTACGGCGATGTGGTCAAGGAGGTCACCGCCGAGCTGCTCGAACGGGTGGAGGACGCGGTCGCGGCCGGCGTCGCACCCGAGCGGATCATCCTCGACCCCGGCCTCGGGTTCGCCAAGAAGCCCGAGCACACCTGGCGGCTGGCCGCCCACCTGCCCGACCTGGTCGCGCTGGGGCATCCGGTGCTGGTCGGCTCGAGCCGCAAGTCGCACCTGGGCCGCCTGCTCGCGGACGCCGAGGGCCACGACCGCCCGACCGAGGACCGCGAGGCCGCCACCATCGCCACGACCGTCCTATCGGTGGCCGCGGGCGCGTGGGGCGTGCGCGTGCACGAGGTCCGTGGGAACGTGGATGCGATCAAGGTGTGGCAGGCGACGAAGGCGGCGGCGTGAACGTACCGGACAGGATCTCGCTTCGGGGTCTCAAGGTCCGCGGCTTCCACGGCGTGTTCGACTTCGAGCGCCGCGCGGGCCAGGACTTCGTGATCGACGTGGACCTGGAGCTCGACCTGCGCCCGGCCGCCGCCTCGGACGACGTCACGGACACCGTCCACTACGGCGAGCTGGCCGAACGCCTGGCCGCGGTCGTCACTGGCCCGGCGGTGAACCTGATCGAAACACTGGCCGAGAAGCTGGCCGCCGAGTCCCTGGCCGACCCGCGGGTCCGCGCCGCGACCGTCACCGTGCACAAGCCCCAGGCCCCGATCCCGCTCGAGTTCGCCGACGTCGCCGTCGTCATCCGAAGGGAGCGGCCGTGACCACCGCGGTGCTCAGCCTCGGCAGCAACCTCGGCGACCGCGAGCAGCACCTGCGCGGGGCGGTGGCGAGCCTGGAGGACAAGATCCTCGTGGTGTCCGGGGTGTACGAGACGCCGCCCTGGGGGGATCCCGACCAGCCGCACTATCTCAATGCCGCCCTGCTCGCGACGGATCCGGACGCCGGGCCGCGGGAGTGGCTGGCGGCCGCGCACCGGCTCGAGGAGGCGGCCGGCCGAGTGCGCGATCCCGCCCGGCGCTTCGGTCCGCGTACCCTGGACGTTGACGTGATTGCTGTGTGGAACGACGACGGGACGCCGGTCACCTCCGGCGATCCAGAGTTGACCTTGCCGCATCCGCGCGCCCACCTGCGGGCGTTCGTGCTGCGGCCGTGGCTCGACATCCAGCCGTACGCCCAGCTGCCGGGGCATGGCTGGGTCAACGACCTGCTGCGAGCCGACGCGGTCGCCGCCGACCTCGCCGACCTGCGTCCACGAGTCGACGTCCTCCTCGATACCTGAGTCTGGAGCGCTAAGCGATGGCCACGCCGTCACCCGAAGACCCCAACGTGAACGGACCGAACGGTCCCAAGGGCCGGATGGAGCCGACCAGCCCGGCCACGCTGGTGATCGCGGCGCTCGCCACCACGGCGCTGGCCTGGATCGCGATCAGCAACTTCTGGAACAGCCTGCCGACGCTGCCCTGGCTGCCGCCGCTGACGCTGATCGGGCTGGCGATCTTCGAGGGCATCGAGGCGTACTCCACCCGCAACCGCATCCTCCGCAAGGAGGGCGCGGGACCGCTCCAGCCCCTGGTGATCGCCCGCTACGCCGTGCTCGGCAAGGCCTCGGCGCTGGTCGCGGCGCTCTTCGGCGGCATGTACGTCGGGCTGTCGACCTGGCTGCTCACCCAGCGCGGCGTGCTGGCCAAGGTGTCCGAGAACCTGCCGCAGGCCCTGCTCGGGGTGGCCGCATCGATCGTGCTCATCGCGGCCGCGCTCTGGCTGGAGCGCTCCTGCCGCGTGCCCCCGAGCGAGCGGGACAAGGACGTGCCCAGGCAGAACCGCCAGGGCGGCAACGACCGGGCCCCCGACGACCAGAACGCATAAAAAGCCGGATGAGCAGATCGCTGGGTCTGTCGCCCGTCACCTGACGCGGTTACTGTGCGACGCGTACCCGTCGGTTGGCAGGAGGCGCGCGCCATGGCGTACGACGACTCGCGGTTCCGCGGAGAGCCGGGATTCCGGGAGGAACCCGATTTCCGCTCGGGCGGCGTGCCCGAGGACGCTCCGACCCTCGGCGTTTCCAATCAGTCCGTGTACACGCCCGGCGCGTTCCCGGTCTCGCCCGCCTACGGCTCACCGTCCGGCGAGAGCTTCGACGACAGCCCGCGGCGCCGCACCCCGACCGCCCAGCAGCTCGGCGACGTGTTCGACGACCCCGAGCACGGCGAGCCCGGCCGGGACCGGTTCGCGGTGCACGCCCTGTGGGAGCTGGTGCTGCTGCTCGCCGCGGGCGCGCTGCTGTACCTCGTCCGCGACGCCAGCCCCGCCGCCCTGCGCGGCGACGAGCTGCGCGCGCTGCTGCTGTCCGGGGCCGAGCTGGGCCTGGTCGCCGTGGCCATGGGCCTCAGCCTGCGGGCCGGCGCCCCGAACCTGGCGGCCGGCTCCATCGCCTTCGCGGCCGGGCTGTTCTTCGCGAGCAACTCCGAGCGCGGCCTGCTCATGACCGCCCTGATCACCGGCCTGATCGCGGTCGGCGTCGGGGTGGTGATCGCGGTGGTGGTCGTCGCCTTCCACGTGCCCGGCTGGGCGACCAGCCTGGCCGTCGCGCTCGCGCTGATCGCCTGGATCGCCAACCAGCCGAGCGAGAAGCTCGTCGACGGCGCGTACGACCCGCACAAGCACGCGATGTGGTGGGCCCTCGGCGTGGCCGTGCTCGCCGCCGGCGGGGGAGCCCTCGGGGTGATCCGGCCGCTGCGGCGCGCGCTGGGCCGCTTCCGCCCGGTCCGCGACCCGGCCGACCGGCGCGGCGGCGGCGCGGCCACCTTCACCGGCCTCGCGATCGCCGGATCGTCCCTGCTCGCGGCGATCGCCGGGGTGCTCGTGGCGCTCGACGACCGCGGGGTGGCGGCGGCCGACGCGACCGGCTCGTTCGGCGGGTTCACCGTCACCGTCCTCGCGCTCGGCGCGGCGCTGGCCGGCGGCACCTCCGCCTTCGGCCGCCGCGGCGGGGTCCTCGGCACGCTGCTGGCGGTCGCCGTGATCACTCTTACGCTTCGGTACACCGCTGCCGAGGGCTGGAAGCTCCAGCCCATCGCCCTGGCGGCGGGCGCGATCGCGCTCGGCCTGGTGGTGACCCGCCTGGTGGAGACGTTCGGCCGCCCGCGCACCGCCGCCGAACTGGCCGAGGACGCGCCGTGGACGCCGCCGTCGATCACCCCGGCGCAGACCGACGTGGAGGACAACTGGTCCCCGCCGTCCAGCCGCACCGGCAGCTGGCCCGGCGGCTTCGCGCCCGACGCCGACCGCGATCGCGGCCCGGACCGGGGCTGGGGCGCCGAGGAACGATGGGGCACCCGGTAGCCGCGCGCGTCACCCGATAACCTGGTGACCATGACCGACGTCACCCTGGAACAGCTCGATGCGATGCCCACCGAGGAGCTGCGCGAGCGCGCGTTCGCCCTGGCCCGGCAGCGGCGGGACATCAAGTTCTTCTGGGACCTGTTCACCCACGTGACGCACAGCGACGACGACACCCAGGACGGGTGGCTCGGCTCGCTCGACGCGACCATCGACGACGCCGTCGCCCTGTGGCGCGAGGCCACCGGGCACGACTACGGCGGCAACGAGCCCCTGGTCCGGGCCGCCTTCATCGACTACATCATGAAGTACGGGGACGAATCCGGACATTGAGGCTCGCGGTTTAGTTTTTGCGGCCGGGGGGCCTTATCCCGGCATGGCAATCACGCGATCTCGATACCGCACCGCGACGAGTGCCGGTACACTCGTCGCCTTTCTCCTGGTGCTGATCTTTGGCAGCCCCTGGTACGTCGACTGGGTCAACTCCGGCGACCGGGGCATCTTCCTGGAGACCCTCGCCTGGCCGGCCTGGGCCTTCGACAGCGACGCCTCCGTGCGCGACCTGCTCGGGGCCGACCTGAAGGCGATCCTGCTGATCGTGTTCACGGCGCTGTTCATCACGCTGCTGGTCGGGGCGCAGCTGGCCTCGGCGCGCGGCACCATCTCGGCGATCTTCACCGGGTGGGCCGCCTACATCTTCGCGGCCGCCCTCGCCGCCTTCATCACGTCGTTCCTGCTCGCCAACCCCTCGTTCGGCCAGGCCACCGCGAACGCGGCCGGCGGCGCGGGGTACGGCCTGATCGTCGGCTGGATCATCGGCCTGGCGACCATGGCCGGGCGGCGACCGTAATCGCCGCCCGGAAGCTCATGATCACGCGGGCGTGTCCACCGCCGCGGACGCCAGGGCGACCTGGACGTCGGCGGCGGTGAGTGCGCCGATCGGCGAGTCGCCGTCCCGCACGACCACGGCGCCCTTGCCCGCGGCCAGCATCGCCCCGAACGCCTCCCGCAGCGTCGCGCCGGACGACACCACCGGCGCGCCGTCGCCCGCCTCGCCGACCGGCCGCAGCCCGGTGGCCGGGATCGGGGTCACCGAGAGCCGCATGATCCCGCGGTCCTCGCCGACGAACCGCTCCACGAACTCGTTGCCGGGGCGCGCGAGGAGCTCGGCCGGCGTGGCGTACTGCTGCAGCTGCGCGTGATCCGAGAGCACCGCGATCCGGTCGCCGAGCTTGATCGCCTCCTGCAGGTCGTGCGTGACCAGGATCGTGGTCTTGCGCACCGCCCGCCGCAGCCGCAGGAACTCGTCCTGCAGCCGGCCCCGGTTGATCGGGTCGACGGCCGAGAACGGCTCGTCCATCAGCAGCACCCGCGGGTCCGCGGCGAGCGCCCGGGCGAAGCCGACCCGCTGGCGCTGACCGCCGGAGAGCTCGTGCGGGTACCGCTTGGCGTACTGCTCGGGGGTCAGCCCGACGAGTTCGAGCAGCTCGTCGGTGCGCTCGGTGATCCGGCGCTTGTCCCAGCCGAGCATCCGCGGCACGGTGCCCACGTTGGCGCGCACCGTCTGGTGCGGGAACAGCCCGACGTTCTGAATGACGTAGCCGATGGTCCGCCGCAACTGGGTCGGATCGGCGGCCGTGGCGTCGGCGCCGTCGATGAGGATGCGGCCGCCGGAGGGCTCGATGAGGCGGTTCACCATTCGCAGCACCGTCGACTTGCCGCAGCCCGACGGACCGATCAGCACCGTGACCTCGCCGCTGCCGATCTCGAGGCTGAGCTCCCCGACCGCCACCGTCCCGTCCGGATACACCTTGCGCAGCCGATCGAGGGTGATCGGCGCGGCATCGTGCTTCGCGGTAACGTCCACGCATGTCCTTCCTGGCTCGCGGTGAGGCGGGCAACCCCTGGTTCTCCTGGTCGTATGTCCAGGACAACTACGACACGCTGCGGGATGCGCTCCTCGACCACGTGGTGATTACCGTGTGGTCAGTGGTGATCGCGGTGGTCATCGCGATTCCCCTGGCGGTGCTGGCGTACTGGGTGCGCCCGCTCGCCACGCCGATTCTGACATCAGCGGGCGTGCTTTACACGATTCCGTCGCTGGCCCTGCTCGCCGCCCTGACCCCGTTCATGGGCACCGGGCGGTCGCCGGTGATCCTCGCCCTCACCTCGTACGCCCTCATCGTGCTCATCCGCAACGCCCTCACCGGCCTCTTGCAGGTGCCCGAGGACGTGCGGGAGGCGGCGACGGCGATGGGGTACGGCAGGTTCGCGCGGCTCTGGCGGGTCGAGCTGCCGCTGGCGCTGCCGGGCATGCTGACCGGGCTGCGGCTGGCGACGGTATCGACGGTGGCCTTGGTCACAGTCGGCGCGATCGTCGGCTCGCACGGCGGGCTGGGCTCGCTGATCCTGGCCGGGTTCCGCAACAACTACTACAAGGCCGAGATCTCGACCGCCGCGATCGGCTGCGTCGCCCTCGCCCTGGTCCTCGATCTCATCCTGATCTTCGTCAGCCGCGCGCTGACCCCGTGGACGCGGAGGCGGGTCGCATGAGCGTCATCTCGGACGCCCTGGTCTGGTTCAACGATCCGCTCAACTGGACCAACCCCGACGGCATTCTCGACCGGCTCGCCGAGCACGCCGAGATCTCCGCCGGCGCCGTTGTCCTGGGCTGCCTGGTCGCCTGGCCGCTGGGCATCCTGCTCGGCCGCCGCGGGGCCGCCTCCGGGGTGATCGTGCTGCTGTCCAACCTGACCCAGGCAGTCCCGGTCATCGCGCTGCTGACCATCCTCACCCTCACCCCGATCGGCCTGGGAAAACCGGCGGTGATCATCGCGCTCGCGGTGTTCTCGCTGCCGGCCCTCCTCGCCAACGCCTACACCGGCATGCGCCAGATCGACCCGGAGGTGCGCGACGCGGCCAAGGGCGTCGGCATGACCTCGGCCCAGCGGCTTTTCAGGATCGAACTGCCCTTGGCGGTACCGTTCCTCGCCACCGGACTCCGCATCGCCACCACCACCGTGGTCGCCACCGCCACCCTGGCCACAGCGGTCAACGGCGGCGGGCTCGGCATGATCATCTCGGCCGGCTTCGGGCTGGGCCCCGGCCACGGCGGGCAGATCCTGGCCGGCGCGATCCTGGTCGCCGGGCTCGCCCTCATCATCGACGGTGTGATGGCAATCATTGAGCGGAAGCTCACACCGAAGGTCCTCCGCCGAGCCGCCGGCCGCGTGTGAACACGATCCGGTGACACGTCGTTACGAAAACGTGCCTGGTTGCGGTTGCCGAATTTCCATCGCCGGAGTTGCCTATTTGGAAGCGGGCGGGCTTCCATTGCCAATTGAAGCGCTGCCCGTCGGACACGCGGCCGGTCACAGTGATCGCGCCGGGACACGGAAGGCGGGCCATTTTGCGAACAGCCATACGCGCCTCGCTCGGAGTCGTCCTCGGTCTCGTCAGCATGGGCCTCGTGGCCTGTGGCGAGTCGGGCTCTTCGGGCACGGAGGCGCCGGCGAGCGTCAGCGGTGCGGGTTGTGCCCCGGTGGCTGGAGAGAAGCTGGTCGTCCTCGATGACGACAAGAAGCTCCAGCTGGCGGACAACATCATCCCGGCGATCAACACCAAGGTCGCCGACCCGGCCCTCATCGCCGCGTTGGACAAGGTCTCCGACGCGCTGACGGTGGAGAAGCTGATCGCGCTGAACAAGGCGGTCGACGTCGACCGCAAGACCTCCAAGGTCGCGGCGGAGGAATTCGCCAAGACCGCGAACCTCACCACCGGCCTGGAGAAGGGCAAGGGCGGGGCCATCAAGATCGGCGCCGCCGACTTCTCCGAGAGCGCCACCCTCGGCGCGCTGTACGAGCTGGTCCTCGACGCCGCGGGCTACGACGCCTCGGTGCAGACCATCGGCAAGCGCGAGGTCTACTACGGCCAGCTGACCAAGGGCGACATCCAGATCGTTCCGGAGTACGCCGCGACGCTGACCGAGTTCATCAACCAGTCCGTGAACGGCAAGGACGCGACGGCGCTCGCCTCGGGCGACGTCGACAAGACCGTGGCCGCGCTGAAGGACCTGGGCGGCAAGCAGGGCCTCTCCTTCGGCAAGGCGTCCACGGCGACCGACGGCAACGCGTTCGCGGTGACGTCGGAGTTCGCGTCGAAGTACGGCCTGAAGACGCTCACCGACTTCGCCTCCAAGTGCTCGGGTCAGGCCACCGTCCTCGGTGGTCCGGCGGAGTGCCCGCAGCGCCCGTTCTGCCAGCCGGGCCTGGAGAAGACCTATGGCATCCAGTTCGGCAAGGTCCTGAGCCTCGACGCCGGCGGCCCGCAGAGCAAGGACGCCCTCAAGAAGGGCACCGCCTCGCTCGCGCTGGTGTTCTCGTCCGACGGATCGCTGGGCTAGCAGGTTCGTAAGACGTCCTCTCGTACCGCCTACTTCAAGGCGGTACGAGAGGACATTTCGTTTGTCATGAAGAGCAGGTAAGTTGTCTGCTCATGCCCCCCGCGGAGACCACCGGTGTGACCGGGGTAAAGCGGAGCACCAAACTGCTCCAGATGCTCTTCTGGGGCGGCGTCGGGCTTGCCCCGCTGGCCGCCCTGCTCCTGCTTGTGGGCAGCGGCTTCGTCCTGCAGTTCGCCGCCGTCCTCGGCCTGCTCGCCGTGGTCCTCATCGGCCTGTCGATCGCCCTGCGGCGCGAGGGCGAGACGGTCAAGGGCGAGGTCGAGGAGATGGTGTACGAGGAGATCGACACCCTTCGCGAGAACGTCCGCGGCGACATCACCCACGCCGCCCGCCAGACGCACGGCCAGCTCATGGAGCGCATCGGCGTCCTGCATGAGACCGTCGACGCGCTGCGGAACCAGGTCGAGATGATGCGCCGGCAGCTCGAACGGGCGGCCGCGCAGCCCCCGCCGCAGCAGCACCAGGCCCCGGCCGCCCAGGCGCCGCCGAGCGTCCTGCGGCACACCGAGACCGTGCAGGTCACCACCAAGACCACGGTCGTCGACCCGAACGAGTCCCGCTCCGGCACCGTGTACGGCGCCGGCCCGCGCGCCGACATCCCGCAGCAGCGCCGTCCCGATCGCTCCGAGCGCATCTCCGCTCGTCCGGAGCCCCGGCCCGAGCCCCGCGCGGAGCGCGACGACTACGGCCCCCGCGCGGACCGCGACGAGTACGGCCCCCGCGCGGAGCGCGACGACTACGGGCACCGCCCCGAGCGCGACGACTTCAGTCACCGCTCCGAACGTGACGATTACGGCCACCGCTCCGAGCGTGACGACTTCGCCCACCGCCCTGAGCGCGACGACTTCGGCCACCGCTCCGAGCGCCGGGATGATCGCCGGGACGACTACGGCCACCGCGAAGAGCGCCACGAGGACTACGGCCGCCGCGATGCCCGCGATGCCCGCGATGCCCGTGACTCCCGTGATGCCCGCGACTCCCGCGAGGACGAGTTCGCCCGCCGCGAGGAGCGCCGCCCCGGCCAACGCCCTGAGCGCGACGACCACGGCCGCGGCGATCGCGCTCCCGCTCGCGAGCCGTCCGTTCGCGAGCAGGCCCGCGAACAGACCTCCTGGACCGAACAGCTGCTCCGCGAGCGCCTGGAACGCTCCCAGAGCGCCGAGTGGCCCCAGGTCCCCACGCCCCGCACCGCCGACGTCGAGCGCCGCGGCGGCCGCCGCCGGGCCGCCGAGCAGGACGAGGACGACAACGTCAGCGGCATGCGCACCACGGACCGCTGGGCCTCGGTCCACAGCGACGAACGCGGCGGGCGCGAGCTGCGGATGGGCGAGCGCCGCTCGGCGGTACACGCCGACGAGACCGGCACCCACGTCCGCATCGAGGACCGCTGGGCCACGGTGCGCCACGAGGAGTACTACGCCGAGGAGACCCGCACCGGCGGCCACCACGCCGAACCCGAGGAGCGCCGCCCCGGCCGCCGCCGCGCCGAGCCCGACGACCGGGACGAGGACTACGACGCCCAGTTCGAGGGCCGGTACGACGCCGGCACCGAAAGCCCCCGCCGCTCCGAGGCCCGCCGCGAGCGCGAACGCAGCTGGGCCTCGGGCGAACAGGCCCGCGTCGAGGTGGGCCGCCGCCCGGAGGCCCAGTGGTCGGAGAGCACCTACGAGGAGGCGCGCCGCGACGAGACCGGCTCGACGCGCTGGTCCGAGGTGCGCCGGACCGACCGCAGCCTGAGCGGCCCGCAGGCGGCGCTGCCCGCCTCCCCGGCCGACCCCGCCTCCCGCTGGACCTCCGCCGCCCCCCGCGAGGACGACCGCGTGTCGCGCCGCTCCCAGGACGACGAGGAATACGGCTGGAACGACCACCGCGGCGGCCGAGCGGCCCGCCCGATAGCCGAGTTCGACAACAACGACGACCGCTGGCGCTGACCGCGGCCCGCACCGGGCGGCCCGCAGCCGGAGCCGCCGTCGAGTGTCGGGGCAGGGCAGCCAGTCAGCGGTGATCGAACGCCCCACGGCGATCGCTGGCGTTCACGGCGATCGCTGGCGTTGACGGCGTCCGCCACGGGGTTCCGCGCGGTCGAAGAAGCGGTCGCCCGGTGGGAGCAGTCGCCGTCCAGCGTTCGGAAGTCGCCCTCCAGCCTTCGGAAGTCGCCGTCCAGCGTTCGGAAGCCGCCGGTCCAGCCGAAATCTGTCGGGCGGTGGGCGGACCGGTTCAGCCGCGCCAGAGGGTCAGCATCATCGCCTCGACGGCGATCTTCGGCTTGACGTTGGCCTCGATGGCGACCCGGCACTCCAGCACCGCTTCGAGGCGGCGCAGGGTGCTCTCCGGCGTCCACTTCTCCGAGGCCGTCGTGGCCAGCTCGTCGATGTCCCCGTGGACCGGGGCCACGTCGGCGTCGAAGGAGTGCGCGATCACGTCCCGGTAGAAGCCGGCCAGGTCGACCAGCGCCCGGTCCAGGGAGTCGCGCTGGGCCCGGGTCGCCCGCGACTTCTGCCGCCGCTCCAGGTCCTTCAGCTGCCCGGCCGAACCGCGGGCCGCCCCCGCCGCCCCCTTGCCGGTGCCACCGGCGCCCAGCGCAGTCTCCAGCGCCGACCGCTCCTTGGCATCCACCTCGGCCACGGACGCCGCCGCCTCGGCCTCGGCCGCCTCGATCAGCGAACTGGCCGCGTCGAAGGCGGCCCCGATCCCGGTCAACCGCCGCGGCACCGCCAGCACGGCATCCCGCCGGCTGCGCGCCTGCGGATCACGAGCCAGCCGCCGCGCCCTGCCCACATGCCCCTGCGCGGCCGCAGCGGCCCAGGCCGCGGTCTCGGCATCGATCCCGTCCCGCCGGTGCAACACTTCGGCGATGGCATCGGCCGGCGGCTGCCGCAGCGGCACCACCCGGCACCGCGACCGGATCGTCACCGAGATGTCGTCGGGATGCGTGCTGGGCGTGCACAACAGGAACACGGTCCGGGCCGGCGGCTCCTCGACGGCCTTGAGCAGCGCGTTCCCGGCCGCCTCGGTCAGCCGGTCGGCATCCTCGACCAGCAGCACCTGCCAGCGCCCCTGCGTCGGCGAACTGGCCGCCCGCAGCACCAGCGCCCGCATCTCCCCGACGGCGATCGAAAGCCCCTCCGGCACCACGAACCGCACGTCGGCATGCGTGCCCGTCAACGCCGTATGGCAGGCCTGACACGTCCCACACCCGCCGTTGGGACACTGCAGCGCCGCCGCAAACGTACGAGCGGCAACCGACCGCCCCGACCCCGGCGGCCCGGTGAACAGCCACGCATGCGTCATCGCCTGCTGCCCGGCCACATCCGGCGCCTCGCCCCGCACAATCGCATCCGCCGCCGCGACAGCCCGCGACAACGTCGCCACCGCATCCGGCTGCCCCACAAGCTCCCCAAAGATCGGCGGCGTCATACCCGCGAGCCCTTGTCTGAGGAGGCGTCGGCGTCGCCGGCGACGGCGGGGGAGTCGTCGGCGTCGCCGGTCAGGGTGGTGGCCACCTCGGCGGCGTCGTGCAGGACCGTTTCGATTGAGGACTCGTCCTCCGGGATCAGGTGCCGGACCCGCTGCAGGATGCCCTCCGCCAGGGCGTCGATGCCGTTCGTGGCGTCCAGGACCAGGTAGCGGCTCGGGTCAGCCGAGGCCAGGTCCAGGAAGGCGTAGCGCACGCGCTCGTGGAAGGCGAGCGACTCGGCCTCCAGGCGGTCGGCCTCGCCGCGCTTGCCGGCGCGGGCCAGGCCCACCGTCGGGTCGAGGTCGAGCAGGACCACGAGGTCGGGCTTCAGGCCGCCGGTGGCCCACTTCGACAGCCAGGACACCTCGTCGACCGGCAGGGTGCGGCCCGCGCCCTGGTAGGCCAGGGACGAGTCGACGTAGCGGTCGCTGATGACCACCGCGCCGCGGGTCAGGGCCGGGCGGACCACCGACGCCACGTGGTGGGCGCGGTCGGCCGCGTAGAGCAGGGCCTCGGCGCGGGGGGTCACCACGTCGCCGCCCTCGGCGGGCTTGTCGAGCACCAGGCTGCGGATGCGCGAGCCGACCGGTGTGGCGCCCGGCTCGTGGGTGGTCACGACCTCGCGGCCGACCGCGCGCAGGGCGTCGGCGAGCCGGTGGACCTGGGTCGACTTGCCCGCGCCCTCGCCGCCCTCGAAGACGATGAACAGACCGTGGGCGGCCCGGGGGTCGGCGGCGCTGAGCGGGCGGCCGCGGATCGAGCCGAGCAGGTCGGCCAGGATCGGTACGCCCCGCTTGTCGTCCATCTGCCGCAGGGCGAACAGGCCGGCGAAGACGCCCAGGACGCCGGCGATCGCGAGCAGCGGGCGGGTGCTGGAGACGTCGAACTCGTAGAAGCCCAGGTTGATGGTGCGGGTGCCGCCGAGGCCGACGATGACGCTGGAGAGCGAGATCGTGAGCATGAGCACCACGCGGGTGCCCATCTGCACGAAGGCGAAGGCGCGGCCGCGCATGTCGTCGGCCACCTCGCCGCCCAGCAGCGTGGTGCCGGACAGGAACGCCATGCCCGCCCCGACGCCGACCAGCAGCGCGCCGCCGACGGCGACGGCGAGGTGGGTGGCCAGGGCCAGGATGAGCACCGAGCCGGCCGCCAGGATGATCGACAGGCCGAACCAGCGGCGCCGGGACAGCGCGCCGACGAGCTTCGGGCCGGCCGCGATGCCGACTCCGAGGCCGAGGAAGAGCACCGCGAAGAGCAGGGCGAACGCGGCCGTGCCGGCGCCCAGCGAGACCGCGTAGAACTTGGCCGTGCCGACCACCACGCCGCCGCCGGCGAAGGCGCCGAAGATGCCCAGCACCAGGCCCCGCACCAGCGGGGTCTTGCTGACGAAGGCCCACCCCTGGGTGAACTCGCGGAGCATGCCGGGCTTGTGCTCGACCCCCGCCGTCCGCCGGCCGCTGATCTCCCGGATGCCGAAGAACACGGTCGCCGCGGTGGCCAGGAACGTCAGCGCGTTGAACCACAGCGCCACGTTGCTCGGCTGCACGCCGGCGGGCGCGTCGCGGCCGAAGACCGCGGTCACCAGCTGCTGCAGGCCGATCAGCACGAGGGCGGCCGCGACCGGGGTGATGCCATACGTCGTGGCCAGCGTGAGCTGGTTGGCCGTCTCCAGCCGCGCCCGGGGCAGCAGGTTGGGCACCGACGCCTCCTTGGCCGGCGTCCAGATCATCGCCACCGTCTCGATCACGAACGTGGCGATGGCCGTCCAGGTGATGACCAGCGCGGCGTCGTGGGTGATCAGCGCCGCGGCCGGGATGGAGGCGAAGAACAGGAAGCGCAGCAGGTCGCAGACGACCATCGTGTAGCGCCGGTCGAAGCGGTCGGCGAACACGCCCGCCACCGGCCCGAGGATCAGCGCCGGCAGCAGCCGCACGGCGATGACCGAGCCGAACGCCACGCCCTGGGCGGCCTCGTTGGACACCTGCGCGGCCGCGAACGTCGAGGCGGCGAGCAGGCCGAGCCAGTCGCCGAGGGAGGACAGGCCGAGCACCGCCCACAACCGGCGGAAGGGCCGGATCCGCAGGACGGCCTGAAGCTCCCCGAATCCGGAGAGATCGCTGCTGGCGATGACGACACCCCCTAAAATCTCCGGCCCTCACGCTACAGCCCACCCCTGACAATTCTCGCGGCGCGCCAGCGGATGCGAGGTTCTTTCATATTCCAATCGCACAAGTTACGGTGACGGCGTGTCCAATGCCCGTGCCGCTCAGAGGGAACGCTTCGAGCGCGCCACCGCCGACCTCGACCCGCCGTTCGCGCTCGTCGACCTGGATGCCTTCGACGCGAACAGCAAAGCCCTGGTCGCAAGGGCGAGCGGCAAGCCGCTGCGGGCGCCGAGCAAGTCCATCCGCGTCCGCGCGCTGATCGACCGCGCCCTGGCCCAGCCCGGCTGGCACGGCATCATGGCGTTCACCCTTCCGGAGGCCATCTGGCTGGCCGAGCAGGGCACGGCGGACGACATCCTGGTCGCGTACCCCACCGCCGACCGCGCCGCGCTGCACCGCCTGGCCGCCGAGGAGAAGCTGGCCGCCAAGATCACCATCATGGTCGACAGCGTCGAGCAGCTCGACCTGGTGCCCCAGAGCGACCTGCTCAAGCGGGTCTGCATCGACCTCGACGCCTCCTGGCGCCCGCTGTCCAAGGTCCACATCGGCGTCCGCCGCTCGCCGATCCACAGCGTCAAGCAGGCCGGCGCGTTGGCCGCCGCCATCGCGAACAAGCCGGGGTTCCGGCTGGTCGGGCTGATGTCGTACGAGGCCCAGATTGCCGGCCTGGGCGACGCCCCGCCCGGGCGCCCGGTGCGCGGCGCGCTCATCCGCGCGATCCAGGCGCGCTCGATGCCGGAGCTGCTGGCCCGCCGGGCCGCGGTCGTTGCCGAGGTGCGCCGCCACGCCGACCTGGAGTTCGTCAACGGCGGCGGGACCGGCAGCGTGGCCGCGACGGCCGCCGACCCGTCCGTGACCGAGGTCGCCGCCGGGTCCGGGCTCTTCGGGCCGTGGCTTTTCGACGGGTACCGCACCTGGCGCCCCCAACCCGCCGCCTTCTACGCCATGTCCGTGGTCCGCCGCCCCGACGCGCACACCGCGACCGTGCTCGGCGGCGGCTGGATCGCCTCCGGCGAGACGTCCCCGACCCGCCAGCCGCTGCCCTGGCTGCCGGAGGGCCTCAAGCTGATCGGCACCGAGGGCGCCGGCGAGGTCCAGACCCCGCTGGTCGGCCCGGGCGCGTCGGGCCTGCGCCCCGGCGACCGCGTGTACTTCCGCCACTCCAAGGCCGGCGAGCTGTGTGAGCACGTGAACGAGGTACACCTGGTGCGGGGCGACAAGATCGTGGACGTCGTCCCCACGTATCGCGGCGAGGGCCACGCCTTCCTGTGATGCGCTGGCGGGAGGCGATGGAGACGGCGCTGTACGGCCGCGACGGCTTCTTCATCCGCGAACGTCCCGCCGACCACTTCCGGACCAGCGTCCACGCCTCGCCCCTGTTCGCGGGCGCGATTGCCACCCTGCTCGGCCGGCTCGACGCGGCCCTGGGGCACCCGGAGCGGCTCGATCTCGTCGACGTCGGGGCCGGCTGCGGCGAGCTGCTGACCGGCATCCTGGCCGCGCTGCCCGACGAGGTCCGTGGCCGCGTGCGCGCGACGGGGGTCGAGCGGGCGCCCCGACCGGGTGATCTGCCGCCCACGATCGAGTGGTCCGCGACCCCGCCCCCGCGCACGGCCGGCCTGCTGATCGCGACCGAGTGGCTCGACAACGTCCCGCTGGAGATCGTCGAGGTCGATTTTCAGAGCCGGATTTTGTACTGCACGAGCCTCCTCACCCCCACCGACGAACCCCTGCACCCGGCCGATGCGGCCTGGCTGGACCGCTGGTGGCCGCTGGACGGCGCGCCGCCCGGGGCCCGCGCCGAGATCGGCCGCCCGCGCGACGAGGCCTGGGCCGCCGCGGCCGGCACGGTCGAGCGCGGCCTGGCGCTGGCCATCGACTACGGCCACTTCGCCGCCGAGCGGCCGCCCTTCGGCACGCTGACCGGGTACCGCGACGGCCGCCAGGTCGAGCCGGTCCCCGACGGCCACCGCGACCTGACCGCCCACGTGGCCCTGGACTCGCTCGGCGACCAGGTCATGGCCCAGCGGGACGCCCTGCGCCTGCTCGGGGTCGACGGCGCCCGCCCGCCGCTCGCCCTGGCCAGCACCGATCCGGCCGGATACGTGCGCGCGCTCGCCCGCGCCTCGGCGGCGGCCGAGCTCACCGACCCGTCGGGCCTCGGGGGTCACTATTGGGTCATGCGCTGGGTATGACTGGCGGTCATACCAGCGGTACACTCGATGGCATGACGACCAAGGTGACTCTCTCCTTTTCCGACCAGACCATCGCCGACGCCCGCCACTGGGCCGAACGCGACGGGGTGTCGCTCAGCGCGTGGATCGACCGCGCCACGCAGGAGCGCGCCCTGCGGGAGATCTTCACGGCCCACGCCGAGGCGGTCCGCCGCGCCAAGATCGATCTCGACGCGTCCGCACTCGCCGACGAGGAGGAGATCGCGCTCGTCAACGCCGAGCTATACCGTGGACGCCGTGCGTCGCGGTGAAGTGTGGCTCATCAAGGGTGCCCGGGAGCGGTACGGTCTCATCGTCAGCTCCGACGTGTTCAACAGCACCGACGTCCCGGTGGTGATCGTGGCGGAGGTGACGGACGCCGAGGAGCTGCGGGACTCCCCGCTCGCGGTGGAGCTCGACGAGCTCGTCGTCATGCCCGACCGGCTGTCGTCGCCGCTGAAGCGGTGGTTCGTGGAGCGGGTGGCGGTCGCCGACACCAGCACCATGCACAACGTCTCGCGCGCGCTGCGCATCCTGCAGGATCTCTGAGGTGTACCTCTAGAGTGACTCCATGACGTCCGAGGTGACGGTCGGCACGGGTGCCGGCCTCGACACCGCCGACATGGTGCTCAACATCGGCCCGCAGCACCCGTCGACCCACGGCGTGCTGCGCCTGCGGCTGGTCCTCGACGGCGAGCGGGTGCTCAGCGCCGAGCCGATCATCGGGTACATGCACCGCGGCGCCGAGAAGCTCTTCGAGGTGCGCGACTACCGCCAGATCATCATGCTGGCGAACCGGCACGACTGGCTGTCGGCCTTCTGCAACGAGCTCGGCGTGGTGCTGGCCGTCGAGCGTCTGATGGGCATCGAGGTCCCGGAGCGCGCGGTCTGGCTGCGCACCGCGCTGGCCGAACTCAACCGGGTGCTCAATCACCTCATGTTCCTGGGCTCGTACCCGCTCGAGATCGGCGCCATCACGCCCGTCTTCTACGCGTTCCGCGAGCGCGAGACGATTCAGGCGGTGCTGGAAGAAGCGAGCGGCGGGCGGATGCACTACATGTACAACCGCGTCGGTGGCTTGAAAGAGGAAGTGCCGGCCGGCTGGACGGGGCGCGCCCGCACCGCGATCGACCAGGTGCGCAGGCGCATGCCCGACCTCGACAAGCTGATCCGCAACAACGAGATCTTCCGGGCCCGAACGGTCGGCGTCGGGGTCCTCACCGCCGAGCAGGCCGCCGCGTTCGGCGCGTCCGGCCCGGTCGCCCGCGCCTCCGGCCTCGACCTCGACCTGCGCCGCGACGAGCCGTACCTGGCCTATGGCGAGCTCGACGTGCCGGTGGTGACCCGCACGACCGGCGACTGCCACGCGCGCTTCGAGGTGCTCCTGGACCAGGTGTACGTCTCGCTCGACCTCGCCCAGCAGTGCCTCGACCGCGTCGACCAGCTCACCGGCCCGGTCAACGTGCGCCTGCCGAAGGTGGTCAAGGCCCCGGAGGGCCACACGTACGCGTGGACCGAGAACCCGCTCGGCATCAACGGGTACTACCTGGTCTCCCGCGGCGAGAAGACCCCTTGGCGGCTGAAGCTGCGGACCGCCTCGTACGCCAACGTCCAGGCCCTCTCCACCCTGCTCCCGGGCACCCTGGTCCCCGACCTCATCGCCATCCTGGGATCGATGTTCTTCGTCGTCGGCGACATCGACAAATAGGGTTATCCACAGGGTGGAGTTCGGTCTTCCTTGGGCACGGCGGGGTGCCGTACGGTCGGTGCCGGGGAGGTCGGATGGGTCGGGAGATCGACGAGGCTTGGATCGAGGAGGCGGTCGAGCGCTACCGCCGAATCGAGGCCCTGCAGGCCAAGTTCGACAAGGCGGTGCGGACCGTCGAGGTGACCGTGCGCTCGGCCGACGGCCTGGTCGAGGTCCTGGTCACCGCGGACGGCACGATCCGCGACGTGCGGATCAACGGGCCGCTGCAGAACAGGACGAACGAGTCCGTGTCGCGGGCGCTCCGGGAGGCGGTGACCGCCGCGGGGGACGCTGCGGCCTGGGCTCGCAAGAAGCTCCAGGCCGAGACCTTCGGCGACTACCGCGAACTCCGATGACGACGACCAGCGCAACCCATCGACCCGCCGCGCCACGGGCCGAGCCGGACCGTTCCGCTGCGCTGCCGGTTGAGCCGGACCGGCCCACCGCGCCGCGGGGTCGGTTCACCACGCCGCTGGCCACGTCGAATCGGCCCGCTGGGCTGTGGGTGCGGCGCGATCGGCTTGCCGCGCCGCGGATCGAGCCGGGCCGCTCCGCCACGCTGCCGGATCGGCCGCGCCCACTCGCCGTGCCGTGGGTCGGGCCGGACCGTTCCACTGCGCCGCCGGTTGAGCCGTTGATTGAGCGGGGCCGACTGCGAGGTTGGCCGCGCCGACGCGCCGCGTCGTGGGGTGAGCCGCGCCGACGCGGTGGGTCGTGGGGTGAGCCGTGCCGACGCGCCGCGTCGTGGGGCGGGCCGGACTGTTTGGCCGCGCTGCCGATTGAGCCGCGGCTTGGGCCGGGCCGACTGACCGTGCTTCGGGGCTGGTCGCGCCGACTCGCCGCGCCTTGGGTTGGGTCGGGGTGGTTGACCGTGTTGCGGGATTGGCCGCGCCGACTTGCCGTGGCACGCGATTCGGCGGGTGGGATGACTCAAACGGCTGCGGCGGGAGGTTGAAGTGCGGCTCGAAGACCTTGCGCGGCGGCTGGATGCAGTCGCCGATGAGCTCGCCGGTGCGGGCACCACCATGAACGTCGTCGATCCCGGGGCGCGGGTCTTCGGGGCGGACTCTGATGGGGCGTTGGGGCAGGCCAGTCGTGACCTGTATCGGCTGCTTGCCATCGCGCTGGCCGAGCGGGGGCATGAGGCAGTGGCCCATGGCGCGCGGCTGGCCGAAACCGCCGATGCGGTGCGGAAGGCGGCCGCCGGGTATCGCGGGGCCGAGGAAGGGCGGCCGTGATGGGTGCCGATGCGCTTGAGAGGCTCGCCGAGCCCGGGGACGATCTCCTGCAAAAGGTCGGAACGCTGCTCGCCGGCGGGGGAGTGCCGCCCAGCGCCGTCGAGTTGGTGCGGCGGGTCGGGGCGCTGCCGGCCGACGTGCTGGAGTACGCGCTCAAGCTCGATGTCGACGCCCTCCGTACCGCGGCCGGCGAGGTCCGGGCGCTGCGGGATCAGTTTCGGGGGCAGGCCGCGAAGGTCGGAGCCGATGTCGGCGACAGCGCTTGGGAGGGGACGGGCGCCGAGGCGTTCCGGACCGCATGGGGCGGGCTCAACCAACACCTCGACAGCATCGTCGAGCGGCTCGATGCCACCGCCGGCTACGCGGAAGGGGTGGCGAGCTGGGCCGCGGGGTTCCGGTACGAGCTGGCCGAAGCCGTCGCCCGGGTCATCTCCTCCGCCGAGGCCGTCGTCGTCGTGACCTCGGGTGGGGTGCCGGCCGTGCAGGCGGCGGGAAAGATCGCCGAGCGGGTGCTGCGGACCGCGGCCGAGGGGCTGGACGCGGCCGAGGAGCTGCGGCGGCGCTGGGAACCCAGGCTCGGGCGGTTGGAGTGGCAGCTGCTCGCGGTACAAGAGGGGGCGGTTATCCCTGGAGTCACGCGCGTCGAACTCTAGGCGTGCTCGAGGGCCAGGCGGGTGCTGAACGCGACCAGGATGCCGCCCGTCGCGGCGTCCAGCGTGCGGCGGACTCGGCGGTTGGCGAAGAAGCGGCGGGCGCGGTTCAGCAGGGCCACGATGAGCTGCAGGTAGAGCAGCGAGAG
This sequence comes from Dactylosporangium sp. CS-033363, assembly GCF_050942475.1. Classification (NCBI taxonomy): domain Bacteria; kingdom Bacillati; phylum Actinomycetota; class Actinomycetes; order Micromonosporales; family Micromonosporaceae; genus Dactylosporangium; species Dactylosporangium sp. CS-033363. The sequence continues at coordinate 632,042 of NZ_CP192032.1, forward strand.
CAGGGCGTGGCTCAGGGCGTACGCCAGGAGGGTGAGCGGCGGGGAGGACGGGCCCAGGAACTGGGGCAGCACGGCCAGGTAGAAGACCAGGACCTTCGGGTTCGTGATGTTCGACAGGAAGCCCTGCCGGAAGCCGGTCAGCGCCGCGCGGGAGTCGGGGACGGCCTCGTCCAGGGCCGGATACCGGCCGCGGTAGCAGGAGCGGAACGAGTCGAAGGCCAGGTAGAGCAGGTACCCGATGCCGGCCCACTTCACCGCCTGGAACAGCGGTTCGACGCGGACGATGACGGCGCCCAGGCCGGCCACCGCGGCTGCGCCCTGCAGGACGTTCGACGCGCTCACGCCGGCCGAGGCCCAGGCGCCCCGGAGGCGGCCGCCCATCAGGGTGTTCTTGACGACGATGGTGAAGTCGGCGCCGGGGATGAGGACGAGCATCGCGGCGAAGATCAGGAACTGGAGGTACGAGCTCATCTGATCACGATCGGGGTGTCGATCAGGTGGACGTCCATCGGGCGGCCGGGCTCGAACCACGGGGCGTCGAGCGGGGCGTCCGGGCGGGCGTGCCAGTGCCGGCCGGTGCGCCGGACGCCGAGCGGGTAGATGGTCAGCGAGCCGTCGCGCTGGAAGTGCAGGCGGAGGAAGCCTTTGTAGCCGGTGATGCCCTGGCCGGCGAACAGCTCGTTGAGGTTCACGTCGAACTTGGCCGCGATGAGCAGGTACAGCGCGAACAGTTCGCCGGCGGCGACGGCGGCCAGCGGGAGGTACAGGACGACGGAAATCAGCAGCGGGAACGGCCAGGCGAGGTCCACGAACGGCAGGCTGAGCCACGCCCAGGTGCCCAGCGTGGCCAGGCCCACGAACGCCAGGCCGTGCAGCAGGCCGAGCAGCCAGTGCCTTGGCCTTCGCTGGCCGGCCGAGCGGGGCATCGCGAGCATGCACGTGCCCAGGAGGTCGATGATCACCATGAGCACGGCCGGCACGGTGACCAGGCGCTGCTCGACGCCCGACACCACGCGGTCGGCGGCGTTGACGAACGACAGCATCGTGAGCAGCTGCAACAGGCCCAGAAGAGCCAGGAACACAGGATTTCGCCACGATACGCGCCAAAAGACGCCCAACGCGAGCCCGCGCGACTGGGCCTTGGTCGGGAAGGTCTGCTTGAGCTCGTAGGTGCGCGACGGCGACGCGTTGCGGACCAGCGAGCGCACCGGCGGCACCGAGATCTTCTCGGGCAGCTCGTGGGTCGGGTAGAGGTACGCGCCGCCGCCGCCCGACGTGATCAGCTCGCGGCCGGGGCGGGAGTAGCGGGCGTAGTGGTGCAGGTCGCCGGAGATCATCGCGCGCACCTCGGCGCCCGTCGGGTCGATGATCGTGCGGACGAAGTAGTCGAGGCTGTCGTACGCCTTGCGGTCGTCGGTCGCCTCCACCCAGCTCGGCGACGGCGGGCAGATGATGACCTTGTCGCCGGGGCCGAGGCGGGCCGCCACCGAGCGGAAGTACCGCAGCTGCGGGTCGTCGATGTAGGCGCCCGCCTGCACGTCCAGCCCGAGCAGCCACCAGCGGTTGGGCAGCTGGACCGCGAAGTACGACCTCGACTGCCGGGTCCGCCACCCGCCGACCGAGCCCTCGTCGCCGCGGACGAAGAGCCGCAGAAAGGCGGTGAGCCCGTCGTACCAGTCGTGGTTGCCCGGCACCGCATACATCCTCGGCTGCGGACCCTCGGCGGGGATCTCCGGCATCGCCGCGCGGAACGGGCCCTTGAAGCGGTCCTCGTACTGCTGCCCGCTCGCCGTCGGATAGACCTGGTCGCCGCCGAGGACGAGCACCTCGCCCCGCGGCAGCTCCTGGCCGTCGACGCTCAGGCTCGGCTGGGCCAGCAGATAGGCCACCGAGTAGGTCGCGTTGAACCCGTCGCCGGTGTCGGCCGCGTAGTCCAGCCACAGCTCGCCGTCGTCCGGCCATGCCGTGTCGCTGGATTCGCCGGTTTCGTCGGTGAGCTCGCCGGCGAAGCCAGGCCCCTCGCGGAGGATGCGCGGCGAGAGTGCGTCCTGCAGCTCGCGCTTGTCGAGGTACGCCCCGAAGAGGTCGGCCAGCACCACCCGCACCGCCGTACCGCTCAGCAGCACCGGGCTCAGCCACGGCACGCCCCGCCGCGGGGTGAACCCCATCTGCTCCGGGTCCAGCGCGGTCGGCCGCCCGCCGGGTGGCGCGGGCAGGGCCTCGGCGTCCTCCTGGGGGAGCGGCAGCAGCGGCTCGCCCGGGTCGGCGCTCAGCTCACCAGGCGCGGGCGGCATATCGTCGGGCATCACGCGCCGGACGTTACCCGGCTAACGACCAAGGGGGAAACCCCTCGCGCGACGCCCGGGGGCGTGCCGTACACTTGGGAACCGTTGCCGCCTTAGCTCAGTCGGCAGAGCGATTCACTCGTAATGAATAGGTCAACGGTTCGATTCCGTTAGGCGGCTCGGCAACAGGGCCCGGGACAGGCGTCCCGGGCCCTTTCCGTGTGCTCAGGCCGGCTCGAAATCCAGACGCTCAGGCCGGCTCGAAAACCAGACGCTCAGGCCCGCTCGAAGCAGGCCGAGATCGACCCTGCGTACGGCGGGCGGCCGGCCTCGATCGGCATGCGCGTCACCGAGAGCACGCGCAGGCCCTTGGCCAGCTCGATCGAGAGCACCACGCCCGACTTGAGGGTGTGGATGCCGTCGCGGCTGCCGCCGGTGTCGACCGGGAACCAGTTGCCCTCGCCGTTGCTGCCCCAGATGCGCAGCGCGTAGGCGTCGTTGCCGCTGTCGGCGCCGACGTTGAGCCACACCTTGCGCGGGTCGGCGAGCCCGGCCTGTACCGGCGGGATCGTCAGTGACGTCTGGGTGGCCTCCAGCTGGATCGGCCCGAATGATGCGCCCATCTCTTCCTCCTCATCGAATGCCCGCGGGCCGCCGAGGGTCGGCCACGCCTGGGTGCCGTCCGCGCGCGGGTCGCCGACCACGGACAGGTGCCCGTGCTCGCGGTGCTGGTCGCGGTCGGGGTCGTGCGGCAGGTACGGCCGCCAGGTCCAGGCCGGGTAGTGCTTGCCGTCCTGGTCGGCGTCGTGGTTGCTGAAGATCTCGTCGTTGCTGATGCCGTACTTCGCCCGCGGGTCCCGGGCCCGCCGGATGTCGTCGAGCACCTTGCGCGCGTCCAGTCCGAGCCCGGGGACGTTCGGGAAGTCCCCGGCCGTCACGATGTTGTCGCCCCAGCCGGGGAAATCGTGCGGCGTGTGGTCGCTCTTCTCGTCGTGCAGGTCGTTGCCCACCGTGCCCCACGACTTGGGGTCAGTGCCCGGCGGAACGGCCCGCGGCGCGGCCAGCTGCAGCTGCTCGAACAGGGCGAGGATGGACTTTGCCGCTCTCCATGCCATAACCGGCTCCTCCTCGTGTTGCGTACACAAGGCAGATGCACGAGGAGGAGCCGTGATTCGGTCGGGCTTCTTACAGTCGGCGCACCGGGCCGCCGCCGTCCGGGCCGGTCATCTTCTCCAGCGCCTCCAACGGCGTGCGCGAGCCGGGGATGGTGCGCGCGGCGATGGCCCCGGACGCGATGGCGGCGGCGAAGGACGTGCCGCTCCAGCTGGCCGCCCCGGTGAACTTCTGCCGGCCCTCGGGGAGCTCCACCTCGGCCTCGTTGAGGTACTCGGCCACGATTGCCACCCCTGGCGCGGCGTACTGCACCCACGGCAGCTTCGCGCTCCAGTCCGGCACGGCGCCGTTGCCGTCGAGCGCTCCCACGGCGACCACCGGCGGGATCGCGGCCGGCCAGGTCGCCGAGTGCTTGTCGCGGCCCTTGGTGAGCGTCTCGAACAGGCCGTGGTTGCCCGCCGCCGCCACCACGAGCACGTTCGCGCCGATCCGCTCGATCGCGCGCGCGATGACCAGCGGCGGGCCGCCGGCCAGGGTGTAGCAGCCGAGCGAGAGGTTGAGGATGTCCAGCGGCCGGTCCGGATCGGCGGCCAGGTCCATGATCGCGCGGGCGGTCTCCCACGAGCTGGCCCGGGCGGTGACCGAGTCGAGCAGCGCCAGCTCGACGATCTCGGCCCCCGGCGCGTACGCCTTGATCAGGCTCTTCACGAAGATCGCGTGGCCGGAGCGGTACGGCACCGGGTCGGTCCCGGGCGGCGCCGGCTTGGTGTCGATGACGCCGACGCGCACGCCCCGGCCGGAGGTCTCGTCGACCGGGGCGCCGAGCGGGGCGATGGTCACCGGGCCCTCGACGAACCCGGGCGGGCCGCCGTCCATCGGCTTGTGGCTCTCGCCGACGACCGCCTCCACGTCGCGGTTGCGCCCCATCGTCGGCATCCAGCCGTCGCGCTCGGCGGCGCAGCGCTGGCGCACGATGGCCAGGGCCTCGCCGACGTCCATGGACGCGATCCCCCGGACGAGGGCCAGGCCGAGTCGCTCGTCCCGGTCGGAATCCGCAATCGGGTTGTACGGGATGTCCAGACGTTCCAGCATGTCCTCGACGACCTTCAGGTGCAGGAGATCGACGACGAGCTCATCCGGGTTGTCCACCATGGCGCCAGTGTCCTTTCACACGGGAGGTCCAGCTGTCCGAATACGGACCAGAGTCGCCAACCGCGCCGGTGATACACCCGGACGGGCTGCTGGAGCGCGCGGCCGCGGCCGTCGCGGCGGTCGACCGCGATCCCGGCAGCGGGTTGCCGCTGGCCGAGCGGGCCGCCCGCGCGGCGGTGCGGGCCGGGGACGCGGCGGCCGCCTCGACCGCCGAGCGGGCCTGGGGCCACGCGCTGCTGCACAAGGGGGACCTCGCCGGCGCGGTGCGGCACCTGGGCCGCGCCGCCGCCTGGGGTACCCGCGCCGGCTCGCCCCAGCTGACCGCCGAGGCCCGGCACAAGCTCGCCTTCGCCGTGCTCCAGCGCGGGCGGCCCCAGGCGGCGCTGCGCGAGATCGACGCGGCCCTGCCCGACCTCGACGGGGTGCCGGCCGCGCGGGCGCGGGCGCAGCGCGGGATCGTGCTGCACAACATGGGCCGGCTGGACGAGGCGCTGGGCGAGTACGACGCCGCGCTTCGGGTCCTGCGGCGGGAGGCGGACCTGCTCGGGGTACAACGGATGCTCATCAATCGTGCGCTCGTGCACGCCGACCGGCACGCGTTCGCCGCGGCCGCGCGGGATCTGGGGGAGGCCGAGCAGCTCGCCCGGGAGCTCGGGCGGCCGCTGACCATCGGGCTCATCGCGAACAACCTCGGCCTGATGGAGACCCTGCGCGGGGACGTGCCGGCGGCGCTGCGGCACCTGGACCGGGCCGAGCGGATCATCGGGGCGCACGGGGCGCAGCTCGGGACCCTGCACCAGGATCGGGCCGAGCTGCTGCTGACGGTCGGGCTCACCGCGGAGGCGGGGCAGGCGGCGGCGCGGGCGGTGTCGACGTACCGGCGCGAGCACCGGCATCTCAAGGTGCCCGAGGTGCAGCTGCTGCTGGCCCAGGCCGAGCTGCTGTCCGGGAATCCGGCGGCGGCCGGGCGGCACGCGGACGCGGCGCGGCGGGCGTTCCGGGCCCAGGACCGTCCGGCGTACGCCGAGCTCGCCCGGCTCGGCGGCCTGCGCGCCCGGCTGGCCGGTGGGGGCCGGCCGCGGGTGCCGGTCGCGGTGCTCGACGCGATGCTGGCCACGCTCGCGACCGCCGGCTGGCCCGGGGCGGCCACGGACGCCGCACTCGTCGCGGCCCGCCTCGTCAACGATGGGGCGCCGTACCTCGCCCGGGCCGCCGCGGCCGCGCGGAGCCGGGGGCCGGCGCTGGTGCGGGCGCGCGGGTGGTACGCGCGGGCCTTGCAGCGGCAGGCGCTCGGCGACACGTCCGGGACGCTGGCCGCGACCCGCGCGGGCTTGCGCATCCTGGACGAGCACGGGGCCGCGATGGGCGCCACCGACCTGCGCGTGCACGCCGCCGCGCACCGGGCCGACCTGGCCGCGCTCGGGCTGGAGACGGCGTTCGCGACCGGGCGGCCGGCGACGCTGCTGGAGTTCTCGGAGCGGGCCCGGGCCAGCCGGCTGCCCGCCACGCCGGTCCGGCCGCCCGACGATCCGCTGCTGACCGAACTGCTCGCGCGGTTGCGCGCGGTCATGCACGCCGATCGGCCGTCGGCAGCCCGGCAGGCAATGCTGGAGCGGCGGATCCGGGATCGCAGCCGGCACCTGGACGGCGGGTCGGGGACGCCGGCGGGGCGGCCGGCGTCGGTCGCGGAGCTCGGGGCGGCGCTGGGGGAGTGCGGGCTGGTCGAGTACGTCCGCCGGAACGGTGCCCTGTATGCGATCACCGTCGTCGACGGGCGGGCCCGGGTGCACGAACTCGGCTCAGCGGACGTGGGTGATCTCGTCGATCGGGTCGCGTTCGCGGTGAGCCGGCTGGATCGGCCCGCGGCGGCCGCGCTGCTCGCCGACGCCGCCAGCCGGCTCGACGCGCTGCTGCTCGGGCCGCTCGGGCTCGGCGATCGGCCGCTGGTCGCGGTGCCGACCGGGCCGCTGCACTCGCTGCCCTGGGCGCTATTGCCCTCGTGCGCCGGGCGGCCGATCACCGTGGCCCCGTCGGCGACGCTGTGGCTGCGCGCGCAGGCGCGGGTCGCGGACGGCGGACCCGTGGTCGCGGTGGCCGGTCCCGGGCTGGCGGCGGCCGGGCCCGAGGCGGCGGCGGTCGCGGCGCGGCACGGCGGGGTCGCGCTGACCGGCGCGGACGCGACCGTGGCGGCGACGCTGGCCGCGCTGGCCACGGCCGGGCTTGCGCACTTGGCCGCACATGGACAGCTGTCGGCGGAGAACCCGCTGTTCTCGGCGATCGCGCTCGCCGACGGGCCGCTCATGGTGTTCGACATCGAGCGGCTGCCGCGCGTTCCGCACACGCTCGTGCTGGCCGCCTGCGACGGCGGACGTCCGGTTGTGCGCACCGGCGACGAGCTCATGGGGCTCGGCGTGGCGTTTCTCGCGCGCGGGGCCGCGCAGCTGATCGCGCCGGTGCTGCCGGTGCCGGATGCGAGCACCCATTCGCTCATGCTCGCCTTCCACGAGGGACTGGCCCGCGGCCGCTCGCCGGCCGAAGCGCTCGCCGATGCGCAGGTCGCGCTCGCGGATGCGCGGTCGGCCGCGAGTTTCATCTGCATCGGCGCCGGATTTCGTCAGGTCCGCGGCGCGCCGGTCGATTGGGCCGGGGTGGAATCGGGACGGCGGGATGCGTGAGGCCGTGGCCGCCGCGCTCAGTCGGGGCGCGAGCGAGATTTCGTCAGGTCCGCGGCGCGCCGGTCGATTGGGCCGGGGTGGAATCGGGACGGCGGGATGCGTGAGGCCGTGGCCGCCGCGCTCAGTCGGGGCGCGAGCGAGGGGCGCAGCACCGCGGTGCTGCTCGTCGGCCTGGAGGGCGCCGACGGCGAAGCGCGGGACGGGTTCGGCGAGCTGATGCGCCGCAGCGTGCTGCGCGACGATCCGATCGGCCGGTTCGGCGACGGGTACGCCGCGGTGCTGCAGGACATCCGCAGCGTCGACAACGCCGAGGCGGTCGCGCGGCGCATCGCCGTGGCCGGACCCGCGCGCATCGGCATCGCGGTCGCCGCGCCCGGCGAATACGGGGCCGACGACCTGCTCAACCGGGCCGCGCTCGCCCTGCAGGAGGCGCGCAGCCGGCCGGACGGGGCGCCCTGGGCCTGCTACGAGCCGGATCCGACGGCGACCACACCGCTCGCCGAGGCGCTGCACGAGGCGAGCACAAACGACCAACTGCGGCTCTTGTACCAGCCGATCGTGGCCCTTCCCGACGGTGCGCTGACCGGCGTGGAGGCGCTGGTCCGCTGGGCGCACCCGGAACGCGGCACGCTCGATCCGGACGCGTTCGTGCCGCTCGCCGAGCGCATCGGGCTGATCGGCGAGATCGGGCGCTGGGTGCTGCAGGAGGCCACCACCCAGGCCGCGCGCTGGCAGCGGCGGCTGCCGGCCCTGCAGCTCAATGTGAACGTCTCGCCGCGCCAGCTGGACGACGACGGTTTCGCGGCCGAGGTGCTGCGCATCCTCGAGCGAACGGGCTTCTTCCCCGGCAATCTGGTGCTCGAAGTGACCGAGGGCGCGGTCATCGGCGCGCCGGCCTCGGTCGCGCAGCTGGCCGTGCTGAGCAACGCGGGCATTCGCATCGCGCTGGACGACTTCGGCACCGGGTACTCCTCGCTGCGCTACCTCGCCCGCCTCCCCGTCGATGTGCTCAAGCTCGACCGGCTGTTCGTGGCCGAACTCGACGGCACCTCCCGCGGCGGCGCGGTCGCGCAGGCCGTGCTGCGCCTCGGGCAGATCCTGAACCTGGACACCGTGGCCGAGGGCGTCGAGAGTGAGGCGCAGGCGCGCGAGCTGACGCTGCTCGGCTGCCACAAGGCCCAGGGATATCACTTCGCTCGCCCGCTCACCCCGGCTGAGCTGCAGCGCTGGCTTCCGGCCGGCGATCTGTCGCGGTACGAGGCGGAGGTCTGGGGCCCCGAGGTGTGATACTGCACGGGCCATGGGTGCCCACCTTCGCCTCCGCATCGGCGTGTCCCTCGCCGCCGTAGTCGTGGCCGCGGTGGCCGCGTCCGTTCTGCCCGGGTTGCCCGGTGCGATCGCGCTCGTCGCGGCCGCGTGCACCGCCGGGGCGCTGCTCGGCTGGCCGGGCGCGATCGGCGGACTCCTGCTGCTGTTCCTCGCCGACGGGATCGCGGCCCAGGTCGCGGTGGTGCTCGCCGGTGTACTGGCACCGCCCGCCATGTGGGCCTGGCGCCGCTGGACGGTGCGCGAACGGCGCATCCGCGCGCACGCGGCCGCGGCCGAGCGGGACCGGGTGGCGGTGGAGCTGCCCGAGACGCTCGACATGGCGCCGCTGCCCGATCTGGTCGCGGGGATCACGGAGGAGTGGTCGGCGCGTACCGGCATCGGGGTCATCCTGCACAGCGCCGGCTTGGAGGAGGCCGGCGACATGCCACCCCGGGCGGGCATCGAGCTGGGCTGGATCCTCAGCGAGTCGCTGGGCAATGTGGCCGCACACGCGCGCGCGGAGACGGTCGCGGTCACGCTCGGCCGCGACGGCGACGGCATCATGCTGGAGGTCCGCGACGACGGGGTCGGCTTCGCGTCCGCGCAGGCCGCCCACCGCGGGATCGCCGGCATGCAGGAGCGGGCGCGCGCCTGCGGCGGGCAGCTGACGGTCTGGTCGCGGCCGGGTCAGGGGACCAGGGTCACCGCCGTCTTTCCGGCCGCTCAGGCCGCGCAGGTGGTCGCGGGGCCCACGTGGCGGGTCCGGCTGGGGGCCGGATTGGCCGCTGCTGTAGTACCGCTGGTGGTCATCGCCGCCTTCAGCACCTCCGGCGGCCTCACGACACCGCTCGCGGCCGACGACGGCCAGCTGCCCTTCGACCCGAACGCGACGCACGGCCCGGCGACCGCGCTGCCCGCCTCGGAGGCGGGGCCCGGCCGCGCGTCCTCGACCGCGAGCCCGACCGCCACCGCGTCGCGCGGCGCGTCCGTGCGGCCGTCGGATTCGGCGGCGCCGACCGGCACCGGCACCGGCCCGGGCGTCCCGCCGCCGCCCGCCCCGCCGCCCGGCACGCTCGCGGCGGAGCAGCGCAGCTGCCGGGTCACGTACGTGAAGCGCACCGAGTGGAACCCCGGCTTCGTGGCCGACGTGACGCTGACCAACCTGACCGGGGCGGAGCTGCGGGGCTGGACGCTGCGCTTCGACTACCCGGGCGGGCAGAAGGTCACCAGCTACTGGAACGCGATCGCCTCCCAGAGCGGGACGGCGGTGACGGTCCGCCCGACCGGCGACCAGCCGACGGTGGCGGCCGGCGGGTCGCTCACGTTCGGCATCCAGGGCACGTGGCAGGGCGCCAACCCGAACCCGCCCGGCTTCACCGTCAACGGCTCGCCGTGCGGCTGAGCCAGTGGACGATCGCCTCGGTGCGGTTGTTCACCTGCAGCTTCAGGTAGATCTGACTCACCCGGTTGCGCACGGTCTTCTCGGCCAGGGCCAGCCGCTCGGCGATCACCGCGTTCGGCTCGCCCGCCGCGATCAGCTCCATGATGTCCAGCTCCCGCTGGGTGAGCGGCTGGCGGAACGGCCCGGAACCGTGCTCCGGCGGGCGGCTCTGCACGTGGTCGACGACGACCGACAGCGGCCCCGGCGACAGGCGGCTGTGCCCGGCGGCCGTGGCGATGACCGCGTCGAGCAGATCCGTGCGCGTGTACTGCCCCTCGACCAGAATGCTGCGCGCGCCCGAGCGCAAAGCGGTGAGCACATCGCCCGGCACGATCGCGTGGGCCACGATCAGCACCGGCGGGCGCGGGCCCGGCAGGGTGGCCAGCGCCGCCAGCTCGCGCACCGGTGAAAGCGTGTGCAAGACGATTACATCCGCCGCCGGGGTGTTGCCCCCGAGGACATCGACGATCGGGCGCACCTCCACGCCGTCCGCCACGGGGCGGATCAGCTCGGCCAGCGCGTGCCCGGTACCGCTGATCACCAGCACTTTCGTCACGGGCGCCACGACACCACGGACCCCGCGGGGTTGGCAACGAGTTCCGAAACTTTTCGCGGGACTGGTGACCCGCCGCCCCGGGACATCGATGCCAACGATGGTGCTCATCGTTTCGTACCGATGTCTGGATGTTTACGATCGCCAGTCACGGGAGCGCTCCCACAACCGCTCCCCACCACTGGAGGAAGCATGCGCTTCAAAGTCTTGGCCGCGGCCGCCACCGCGGCCGCGCTCGTCTCGCTGGGCGTGGTGGTCACACTGCCGTCCGCCGGGGCGCAGACCAACGCTCAGGCGGCCGTCCCCGCCAAGGACTGGCTGCACACGTCCGGCAACAAGATCGTCGACGCCAACGGCAACGAGGTCTGGCTCACCGGCACCAACTGGTTCGGCTTCAACGCGACCGAGCGGGTCTTCCACGGCCTGTGGTCGGGCAACATCACCGAGATCACCAAGTCGATGGCGGACCGGGGCATCAACCTGGTCCGGGTGCCGATCTCGACCCAGCTGCTGCTGGAGTGGAAGAACGGCCAGGCGGCGGTGCCGAGCGGCGTGAACACGTACGCGAACCCGGAGCTGGTCGGCAAGACCTCGCTCGGCGTCTTCGACTACTTCCTGCAGCTCTGTGAGCAGTTCGGCATCAAGGTGATGCTGGACGTGCACTCGGCCGAGGCGGACAACTCCGGGCACCTGTACCCGGTGTGGTGGAAGGGCTCGATCACCACCGAGAACTTCTACCAGGGCTGGGAGTACATCGCCCAGCGGTACAAGAACAACGACACCCTGATCGCGGCGGACATCAAGAACGAGCCGCACGGCAAGTGGAGCGAGAGCCCGCGGGCCAAGTGGGACAACTCCACCGACCAGGACAACTTCAAGAACACGTGCCAGACCGCGGGCAGCCGCATCCTCGCCATCAACCCGGACATGCTCATCATGTGCGAGGGCATCGAGATCTTCCCGAAGAACGGCACCAACTGGTCCTCGACGAGCGAGGCCGACTACTACGGCGACTGGTGGGGCGGCAACCTGCGCGGGGTCGCGCAGTACCCGGTCAACCTGGGCAACCACATCGTGTACTCGCCGCACGACTACGGCCCGCTCGTCTACGAGCAGCCGTGGTTCCAGAAGCCGTTCGACAAGACCTCGCTGACCCAGGACGTGTGGGGCCCGAACTGGCTGTACATCCACCAGAACAACATCGCGCCGCTGCTCGTCGGCGAGTGGGGCGGCCGCCTCGGCCAGGATGCGCGGCAGGACAAGTGGATGCTCGCGCTGCGCGACCTGATCGCCGAAACGCGCATCTCCCAGACGTTCTGGGTGCTCAACCCGAACTCCGGCGACACCGGCGGCCTGCTGCTGGACGACTGGAAGACGTGGGACGAGGCCAAGTACGCGATGCTGAAGCCGGCGCTCTGGCAGTACAGCGGAAAGTTCGTCGGTCTTGACCACCAGGTGCGTCTCGGCGCCAACGGGATGAGCCTGGCCGACCGCTACGGCGGCACCGTGAACCCCTCGGACTCGGCCTCGCCGTCGAAGTCGCCGTCGGCGTCTCCGTCCCCCTCGAAGTCGCCGTCCACTTCGCCGTCGGTGTCCACGCCGCCGCCGAGCGGGAAGATTCGCGTGCAGTACAAGAACAACAGCCCGGCCACGAACGACCAGGAGATCAAGCCGGGCCTGCAGGTGGTCAACGCCGGCTCTGCGGCGCTCGCGCTGAACACGGTGACCGTGCGCTACTACTTCACACGGGACAACGCGTCGTACAGCATCTGGTGCGACTGGGCGCAGATCGGCTGCGGCAACCTGGCCACGCGCGTGGTGAACCTGCCGGCCGCGGTCAACGGCGCGGATGCGTACATCGAGGTCGGCTTCACCGGGGGCTCGCTCGCTCCCGGGGCGAACACGGGCGAGATGCAGCTGCGGGTCAGCCGGACCGACTGGCAGCCGGTCAACGAGAGCAACGACTACTCCCGCGGTACCGCGACGTCCTATGTGGACGCCGCCACCGTGCCCGGCTACGTGGGTGGATCGCTCGCCTGGGGCGTGCAGCCCTAGCCGTGCCGCTCCTCGTAGGCCTGGCGCGATCCGCAGACCGACGCCCGGCTGCACGAGCAGCGTGAACCGTCGGCGTCCATGCGGACGATGACCGAGTCGCGGGGAACGCTGTGGCCCACCACGCGGCCCTCGCCGTCCGGAGTGCTCACCCGCGCTCCGACGGCGGGGGCCGTCGCCTGGAACTGGGCATAGAGCGGATGCTCGTACTTCAAGCAGCACATGAGCCGCCCGCACGCGCCGGAAATGCGCAGCGGATTGAGCGGCAGGTCCTGGTCCTTCGCCATGCGGATGGTGACCGGCTCGAAGTCGTTGAGGAACGTGGCGCAGCACAGGTCGCGCCCGCACGAGCCGATCCCGCCCTGGACGCGGGCCGAATCGCGCGCGGACAGCTGCCGCAGCTCCACCCGGCAGTGCAGGGTCGCGCCCAGGTCCCGTACCAGGGAACGGAAATCCACCCGATGGGGTGCGGTGAAGTAGATGGTCGTCCGCGCGCCCTGCCCGCCCGGGGAGTCCAGTACGTGATCTACTGCGACGACCTTCATCGGCAGCTCGTGGTCGCGGATCAGCCGCTTCGCCGCGACCTTGGCCTCGGCCTTGCGCTTGCGCAGCAGCTCGTCGCGGCGCAGGTCGTCGTCGCCGGCCATGGCGACCAGGCGCGGGAAGCCCTCGGTCTCCTCGGTGACCCACTGGGCGGCCCAGACGCACTCGGCCACCTCGGGCCCGTCGTCGGTCGGCACCAGCACGCGGTCGCCCACCTGCGGGCGCAGCTCGCCCGGGTCGAAGTAGAACAGCCGCCCGTAGCGATTGAAACTCACCGCGCACAGCATGCCCATGGCGATCACAGTAACGCGGGTCACGCCGGGCGCCTACGGCCCGCGATCGGATGACAGGAAAAGTAGGGAAAAGTCCGACTCGACACTTTTGGTGGACGACGTACCTATACCGACCCTTTCGTCGTTACTAGTGCGGATGGGACCGCAAAAAGGGGCGTAACTCCGGCCGGGAAGGCCTCGTTGGGCGCAGCAGTGGCACGCCCTGACGGGCTTGCTCCCGTACTCCCCGGTCTCGGAGGACCTCATCGCTATGACGGCATCTGTAGCTTCCGCGCGCCCAAAAACAGCCCGACTCCTCGCCACCCTCGCTGCCGCAGGGCTGCTCGGAGCAGCGTGCCCGGTCGCGTTAGCGGCTCCCGCCTCGGCGGGCGCGGCGGAGAGCTCCGGCTGCCCCAACGGCTTCGGCGCCACCGCCGCCGCCAACACGCTGGCCGTGGGCGGGCTCGATTTGCGCGGCATCGGCCTCAAGACGCCCCCGCTCCCGGAGCTGCGAGCGGCCACCGCGCACTCCGGGTTCGCCGGCGGCCCGGCCCGCGCGGCGGCGGACGCCCGCTACATCCAGAGCAGCGGCGTGCTGCCGCCCGGCCTCATCGGCCCGAGCGCCTACCAGCAGGCCCCTCCACCGAACGAAAAGCCTGCGACGGTACCCGTACAAGGCGTCAACCTCGGCGCCCTCACCGTCGGCACGGGTGGCCTGAGCGCCCACGCCACGTGGAAGGACGCCGCACAGTGCACGGAGTCGGCCGGCCCCCGCGCCACCGCCGACGCCCGCCTCGGCGGCCTGTCGATCCTGCCGGGCCGCGGCGGCAAGGCCCTGCTGCGCTTCGGCGCGATCGAGAGCTCGACCGAGACCGGCGTCGGCAAGGTCTCGGGCAAGGCCGCCGCAAAGGCCGGCGCCACGGGTGACATCGCCGACTTCAGCCTCCTCGCCGGCACCCCGGCCGCGATGGGCGTCCGGGTGATCAGTCCGCCGACCCTCGCGGTCGCCGCCAGCTCGTCGAGCAAGACCGTCGACTACAAGGCCCCCGTCCTGGAGGTCCGCGTCCCCGGCCGCGACGCGGTGAAGCTCGACTCGGCCGGCTCGCACGTCGACGTGGTCGTCCCGGTCGACGGCAACTCCCGCACGGAGGCCGAGGACCTCGGCCGCGCCGAGAACCTCCCGGTCGCCGGCCTGCCGCTGCTGGACCTGCTGGGCGGCGCGACGAGCGCCCTGTCCGGCACCCTCGCCGGCGCCACCGCCATCCCCGAGTCGCTGCTCGCCGGCCTCCTCCCGGGCCTCCCGGTCGTCGGCGGCGGCGAGTCCACGGTCCGCAACACCGAAGGCAAGTCGACCCACCCCGCGCGCGCGGTGGTGCTGCGGGTCGAGCTGGGATCGGTCGAGAAGCAGACGAGCCAGACCGGCTTGTACGCCAAGGCGTACTCGGTCCGCGTCAAGCTGATCGTGCGCACGAAGTGGAAGTCCGGCGGGTACGGCGACCAGACCGACCAGACCACCATCCTCGACCTGGGCGTGTGCGCCCTCGAGGCCGCGGCGGCCGCCCCGTCCTCCTCCGGCGGCTACGGCACGGGCGGCCACTCGGGCGGCTACGGCGGCGTGAGCGGCGACACCGGCGGCGGTGGCGGCGGCACGCTCCCCGTCACGGGCTCGACCACCGCGATCGTGGTGGGCGCCGGCCTGCTGCTGGTCGTCGCGGGGCGGATGTTCGTGGTGCTGTCCCGCCGGCGGTCGTCGGCGGTCTGAGACCCCTCGTAAAACCCCTTCGCTGCCCGTGCAGCTCTTCCTCCGGGAGGGCTGCCCGGGCGGCGTTTTTTGTCGTACCCCACGGCTACGGTTTTGGTTGCGGCGATTGGCGGCGACAAGTTCGAACCAGCACCAGAACGCGGATTGGAGACTTGCATGGGTTGAGGTGCATGAGCTGACGTGCATCAGCGCGCGGCAAGAATCCCGAGCGCCGTCGTCGTTGCCGCCGTCGTCGTCCGTCGTCGCCCACCGCCGTCCGCTGGCCGTTGCCGCCGTGGTCCGTCGTCCGCCGTTGCCCGCCCGTCGCTGCCCGCCCGTCGCCGCTGCCCGTCGCCCGCTGCCCGTCGCCCGCTGCCCGCCGCTGCCCGCCCGCCGGTCGCTGCCCGCCCGTCGCCGCCCGGCCGTTGCCGCCGTGGTCCGTCGCCCGCCAGTCGCTGCCCGCCGCCCGTCGCTGCCCGCCAGTCGCCCGCCTGTCGCCGCTGTCCGTCGCCGCCCGCCCGTCGCCGTCGTCCGCTGTCCGTCGTCCGGCGCCGGTCTGCGGGGGCCCCGGAAACACGAAAGCCGCCCCCGGGAGTCCAGGAACGGTTGGCGGGGCGATGCGCGGGCGGCGGGCCTATTTCGGGACCAGGCGGCGGAGTATCGCGGCGAATTCCAGGGCGGCTGAGGCGACCCGCTGGGCGCCGAGGATGGCGGTGGCGTAGCTGCCGTTCATGCCTGACGTCAGTTCGATCTGCACGTCGCCGTCGTCGATCAGCAGGATCGGGTCGCCGTCGTCCTCGGTGATGACGGTGTGGATGGCGCGCAGGTCCAGGGAGACCACGGGGCTCAGTTCTTCTTCGTCGTCCAGCATCGCTACCAGCTCCAAAAGGCCAAGCAGTCCGGGGGGCGCGGCGGCCGTGCGGCTCGCAGCGATTGGCGGCCGCCGCGCCCTGTTGGGCAGCGCGAGGCTTGGACCGCCCAGCCCGGCTCCGCGCTACGAACAACATAGTAGCCGTTTGGCCCTAAGGCCAGTACCCCCTGCGCCGATTGAACTTCGTATGGTCGCCAGCATGATCTCCCGGAGTTCCGGCTTGTCGCTGTATCGGCAGGTCGCGGACGCGATTCGGCAACAGATCATCAGCGGTGAACTGCCGCCGGGGAGTCTGCTGCCCTCGGAGAAGTACCTGGCCGAGGAGCACGATGTCGGTCGCGACACGATTCGAGACGCGATGGCGCACCTGCGCAGCGAGGGTCTCGTCGAGAGCAAGCGCGGCTATCGCAGTCGAGTGCGCTCGCTGCAGCAGCGTGAACGGGTCTGGCTGCATCCGGGCGAGGTCGTCACCGCCCGCATGCCCACGCCGGTGGAGAAGAAAGAGCACAGCATGCAGGAAGGCGTGCCTGTGCTCGTGGTGGGAGACCGTGCCTACCCGGCCGACCGGTACGAGTTCGGACCCGCCGAGAACGCCGGCTGAAACCGGCGAGAACGCCGGCTGAAACCCGGCGGCGAACGCCAGGTCACGAAAAGACACTTGGCTGAGCAAAACGCGTAGGTAACGCGTATCACCCGCAAATAAGTTGTTCAACGCTGCCCGCTGAACCGATGCTTGTGGCAAGCAAGTATCGGCGACGAGCGGGGAGTACGCGGGCGTGCATGAAGAGATCGGGCGGGAGGTCGGCCGGTTCATCCGGCTGTCCGAGCGGCTCTTTGCCACGCTCAAGTGGAACGAGGCCGGTCGCGGCCTCGAGCGCCCCGCCTACCTGCTGCTGAGCCGGATCGCGGTCGACGGGCCGTTCCGGCTCTCGGCCCTCGCCGCCGATGTGAGCCTCGACCTCTCGACCGTCAGCCGGCAGGTCGCCGCGCTGGAGACGGCCGGGCTGATCGGGCGGTACCCGGACCCGCACGACCGCCGCGCCAGCCTGGTCGAGGTGACCGAGCTCGGGCGCGAGGTGTTCGCCGAGAACCGGGCCCGCTGGCTGGCCACGTGGGAAGAACTGCTCGCGGACTGGACACCGGAGCAGCGCGAGGAGTTCGCCGCGCTGTTCGCCCGTCTGAACGAGTCCATTGCGCAACGTCTGCCGAAAGAAAGAGACGCTCGATGAACGAAGCCCGGCCAGCCCTGGCCCACAAGCAGATTCTGCTGCTGATGGGCGGCCTCATGACGGGCATGCTGCTCGCCGCGCTCGACCAGACCATCGTCGGCACCGCGCTGCCCACGATCGTCGGCGACCTCGGCGGGCTCGACCACTACTCGTGGGTCGTCACCGCGTACCTGCTGGCGTCCACCGCGTCGACGCCGCTGTACGGCAAGATCAGCGACCTCTACGGCCGGCGCCCCGTGCTGCTGTTCGCGATCGCGACCTTCCTGGCCGGATCGCTGCTCGCCGGGCTGAGCCAGAACATGCCCGAGCTGATCGCGACCCGCGCGCTGCAGGGCATCGGCGCCGGTGGTCTGATGACGCTGGCGTTCACGATCGTCTCGGACGTGGTCGCCCCGCGCGAGCGGGCGCGGTACCAGGGCCTGTTCGGCGCGGTGTTCGGCATCTCCTCCGTCGCCGGTCCGCTGGTCGGCGGCTACTTCGCCGAGACCGACTGGCGCTGGATCTTCTACATCAACGTGCCGTTGGCGATTTTCGCGCTGTTCGTCTGTGCTCGTGTGCTGCGGCTCGTCCCGCACACCCGCCGCGACCACAAGGTGGACTACCTCGGCGCCGCGTTCATGGTGGCCGGGTCGAGCGCGCTGCTGCTGGCCCTGTCGCTGGGCGGCACCGACGGCTACGCCTGGGACTCGGTCACGATCCTCGGCCTGTTCGCCGCGTTCGCGGTGCTCGCCGCGGCGTTCATCGTCGTCGAGAGCCGTGCGCAGGAGCCGATCCTGCCGCTGCGGCTGTTCAAGCGCGCGACGTTCTCGCTGTCGAATGCGGCCACGTTCATTCTCGGCTTCGCGATGTTCGGCTCGATCATCTACGTCCCGCTGTACCTGCAGATCGTCAAGGGCGCCACGCCGACCCGCTCGGGCCTGCTCATGCTGCCGATGATGGCGGGCGTCATCGTGACGTCGATCGTGTCCGGGCGCATCATCTCGAAGGTCGGGCGCTACAAGTGGTTCCCGGTCGCCGGTACCGTCATCATGGGCTCCGGCTTGTTGCTCTTCACGACGCTGCAGGTGAACACGCCGCTGTGGCAGGCGTTCATCTACATGACCGTGATCGGCGTGGGCCTGGGCATGGCGATGCAGCCGCTCATTCTGGCCGTGCAGAACTCGCTCGAGCTGCGTGACATGGGCGCCGGTACCTCCGCCGCCACGTTCTTCCGCTCGCTCGGCGGTTCGGTCGGCGTCGCGGCGCTCGGCGCGGTCATGAACAGCAAGCTCAGCAGCGGCAGCGGCGGCGTGTCGATCAACGCTCCGGCGCAGGTGCGGGCGCTGCCGGCGGCCCAGCTGGAGATGGTCGAGCGGCTGTTCGTCAACGCGCTGCACCCGGTGTTCCTGTCCGCCGCGGTCGTCGCGCTGGTCGGAACGCTCATCACGCTGGCCCTGCCGAACAAGTCGCTGCAGGGCAGCACGCCGGTGGAGACGACCACGGGCGAGGATGCCGCGGCGGAGATGGAAGCGAAAGCCGCCGCTTTCTAGACAAATCACGATATGGCCGGATTCCTGAAAAGGCATCCGGCCATATTTTGTTACCGGTGGGTTTTCATTGTGGCGCAGGACACATTACTTTTGCAGGCATGCGCAGCACGATGATGAAGACACCCCTGCTGATCTCCCGCATTTTGCAGCACGGCAGCACCGTCCACGGCGACTCCGAGGTCGCCACCTGGACCGGCGAGGGCGCCCGGCGGACCAACTACGCCGAGGTCGGCCGGCAGGCCGCGCGCCTCGCCCACGCGTTGCGCGGGCTCGGGGTCACCGGCGACGAGCGCGTCGGCACCCTGATGTGGAACAACGCCGAGCATCTGGTCGCGTACCTCGCGGTGCCGAGCATGGGCGCCGTGCTGCACACCCTCAACCTGCGCCTGTTTCCCGAGCAGCTGATCTACATCGCCAACCACGCCGAGGACCGCGTGGTCATCGTCGACTCGACGCTGATCCCGCTGCTGGCCGGCGTCCTGCCGCACCTGACCACGATCCGGCACATCGTCGTGGTCGGCGGCGGCGACACCGCCAAGCTCGCCAAGGACGGCGTCGAGGTGCACGCCTGGGACGAACTGCTCGCGGGCAAGCCGGACACGTTCGAATGGCCGGATGTGGACGAGGACGACGCGGCGGCGTTGTGCTACACGAGCGGTACCACGGGAAACCCCAAAGGCGTCGCCTACTCCCACCGCTCGATCTACCTCCACTCGATGGAGGTGTGCATGGCGGAGTCCTTCGGCCTCGGCCCGCAGATGCGCAACCTGGTGATCGTCCCCATGTTCCACGCGATGGCCTGGGGCCTGCCCTACGCCGCGCTCATGAGCGGCGCGCAGCTCGTCATGCCCGACCGGTTCCTGCAGGCCGCCCCGCTGGCCAAGATGATCGAGGTGGAGAAGCCGTCCTTCGCCGGTGCGGTGCCGACGATCTTCAACGACCTGCTGGCGTACCTCGACGCCAACCCGACCGACGTCTCCTCGCTCAAGGAGGTCGTCATCGGCGGCTCGGCCTGCCCGCCGGCGCTCATGCACGCGTACGCCGAGCGCTACGACATCCAGGTCATCCACGCCTGGGGCATGACCGAGATGTCGCCGCTCGGCTCGATCGCGCGGGCGCCGTTCGGCACCGAGGGCCCCGAGGCCTGGGCGTACCGCTACACCCAGGGCCGCATCCCGGCCGGCGTCGAGGGCCGCATCGTGGGCCCGACCGGCGAGGTCATGCCCGCGGACGGCAAGGCGGTCGGCGAGCTGCTGGTGCGCGGGCCGTGGATCACCGCGCAGTACATCGGCGAGGACGGCCCCGATCCGGACAAGTTCGACAACGGCTGGTTGCGCACGGGCGACGTCGGCACGCTCACCCCGAACGGGTACCTCACGCTGACCGACCGCGCCAAGGACGTCATCAAGTCCGGCGGTGAGTGGATCAGCTCGGTCGACCTGGAGAACGCGCTCATGGCCCACCCGGCCGTGCTCGAGGCCTGCGTGGTCGGGGTGCCGGACGACAAGTGGGGCGAGCGGCCGCTCGCGACGGTGGTGCTCAAGGAGGGCCAGACCGCCGACGCGGCGACCCTGCGCGAGTTCCTGTCCGCGAAGGTCGCGCGGTGGCAGCTGCCCGAGCGCTGGTCGTTCATCGAGGCGGTGCCGAAGACCTCGGTCGGCAAGTTCGACAAGAAGCGGGTCCGGTCCGACTATGCAGGCGGGGACCTGGAGGTGGTAGAGATCAACGGGTGACCCGCCCGGCCAAGATTGCGTTGGCGATCACCGCCGCCCTGTCGGCGTGTGTGATCGCGCTCTGCGGCGTGGCCCTGGCACTCAAGGACTGGGTGCCAGGGCTCGCGGGCTGCGCCGATCCGACCCGCCCCGCCAAGACCTCGGTCATCACCGAAAAGGCGAGGATCGAGCAGTCGTACCCCACGATGAAGCCGATCCAGTCCGTCCACTGGCAGGAGCACGAGGCCCGGGCGCGCAGCTGCCCCGAGATCGGCCCGATGGACTACGAGATGAACGGTTTCGCGGTGCTGACCGCGCAGCGCGCGGCGGCCGCCCCGGACGGACCGGCCGCGGCCGACCCCGACGTGCCGGCCGACCTGCGCCCGTTCGCCCCGCCGTCGCCGCACTGGATCACCGTGGGCGACGGCCTGCTGCTCGATCGAGCGTCCGCGACCGTGTACTTCACGCGCTTTTCTTCGCGGCCGCCTTCTTCGCCGGGGCCTTCTTGGCCGGCGTCGCCTTCTTCGCGGGGGCCTTCTTCGCCGCCGCCTTCTTGATCGGCGTCGGCTTGGACTCCTCGTCCTCGTCCGACTCGGCCGGCTCCTCGCCGCGGGCGGCCCGGGCCCGCTCGACCGACGCCCGCAGCGCGGCCATCAGGTCGACCGCCGCGGCCGGGGCCTCCTCGGCCTCCTCCGGCTGCACGACCTCGCGCCCGGCCACCTTGGCGTCGATGACCTCCTGCAGCGCCTCGCGGTAGTTGTCGGTGTACGTCGACGGGTCGAAGTCGGCCGCCATCGACTCGATGAGCGATCCGGCCATCGCCAGCTCGGCCGGGCGCGCCGTCACGTCCTCGTCGAGGATGTCGAACTTGGCCGCGCGAATCTCGTCCGGCCACAACATGGTGTTCAACACGAGCACGTTGTCGCGGACCCGCAGCGTCGCCAGCTGCTCGCGCTGCCGCAGCGCGACCTTGACGATCGCCACCCGCTCGACGTTGGTCAGCGCGTCCCGCAGCAGCGCGTACGGCTTGGCCGCGGTCTGCTCGGGCTCGAGGTAGTACGCCTTGTTGTACAAGATCGGATCGACCTGCTCGGTCGGCACGAACTCGAGCACCTCGATCGCGCGGCTCGTGGTCAGCGGCAGCTCGGCGAAGTCCTCGTCGGTGAGGATGACCATCTCGCCGCCGCCCAGGTCGTAGCCCTTGGCGATGTCGTCGTAGGCGACCTCTTCGCCGTCGATCGAGCAGACCCGCTTGTACTTGACCCGCCCGCCGTCCTCCCGGTGCACCTGGTGGAAGCGGATGTCCTTCTCTTCCGTCGCCGAATAGAGGCGGACGGCGATCGAGACCAACCCGAAGGAGACCGCGCCCTTCCAGATCGCGCGCATGAGGATCCTTTCCGCAGCGTATCGACCATGCAATCTTCAGCTTCGCATCGTTTTGACCTGGGCGCGAGCAACTCTTAGGCGAACTATCGTGTGGTGCATGGCCGTCCCACCGGTTCCGATGCTCGCCTCGCCCGGCGTGCTGCCCGCCGGGCCGGGCTGGGCGTACGAGTTCAAATGGGACGGCATCCGCGCGATCGCGGTCGTCCAAGCGGGCGTGACCAGGCTCTACGCCCGCAGCGGGGCCGAGGTGACGGCCGCCTATCCGGAGCTCGCCCAGATCGGGCGCGGCCTCACCGACTCGGTGCTCGACGGCGAGGTGGTCGCCATGGACGAGGCCGGGCAGCCGTCGTTCCAGGTGCTCGCCGAGCGCATGCATGTGCGTGAACCGCACCGCGCGGCGCGGCTGGCCGCTGCGGTGCCGGTGACGTACCTCGTCTTCGATGCCCTGCGCGCGGAGGGCGAGGAGATCACCGGCGTGCCGTACCGCGGCCGGAGGGAACGCCTCGAAGCACTGCCGCTCGGCCCCCGCGCGATGGTCCCCCCGTCCTTCGACGACGGCCCGGCGACCGTGGCCGCGAGCGTCGAGAACCGGCTCGAGGGCGTGGTGGCGAAGCGGGCCGACTCGCTGTACCACCCGGGGATTCGCACTTCCGACTGGATCAAGGTCAAGCTGGAGGAGAGCGCCGAGTTCGTCGTCGGCGGCTGGCGGCCGGGCAAGCGCGCGCTGGGCGCCCTGCTGGTCGGCGTCCCGGCCGCGGGCGGGCTCGCCTATCGGGGCCGGGTCGGCGGCGGCATCTCCGGCGCGTCCGAGCGGGCGCTGCTGGCCGCGCTCGAGCCGTTGTCGACGAACGAAAACCCCTTTGGCGCAGCGGTACCCCGTGAGGACGCTCGCGGCGCCGTCTGGGTCCGCCCGCACCTGGTCGTCGAGGTCAAATTCAGCCACCGGACGCGCGACGGCCGGCTGCGTTTCCCGCGCTTTCTGCGCATCCGCCCGGACCTCACCGCCGAGGAGGTGCACGATGCCTGATCGAATGCGCGTCGAAGTGGACGGCCGGCAGCTCGAAATCTCCAATCTGGACAAGGTTTTGTACCCGCAGGCCGGATTCACGAAGGGCGAGGTGCTCGACTACTACACGCGCATCGCGCCGACCCTGCTGCCGTACCTGGAGGGCCGGCCGCTCACCCGCACCCGCTATCCGAACGGCGTCGAGGGCAACAGCTTCTTCGAGAAGAACGCGCCGGCGGGCACGCCCGATTGGGTCAGGACGGTACGGCTGCCGGTTCCTGGCTCTTCGAAAGGCCGCGAGCAGATCGACTTCATCGTGGTCGAGGAGATCGCCACCATGGTGTGGCTGGCCAACCTGGCGGCGCTGGAGCTGCACACGCCGCAGTGGCGCGTCGACGCCGAGGGCCGGAAACTCGACCCCGACCAGCTCGTCGTGGACCTGGATCCCGGCCCGCCGGCGGGCTTGCCGGAGTGTTACGAGGTCGCCCTGATCATGCGCGAACGCCTGTCCACTGATGGCCTTTCGTGCTGCGCGAAGACGTCGGGCAAAAAAGGAATGCAGCTGGTCGTACCGCTACCGGGCGACGAAACCGCCGACGAACTGAGCGCTTACGCAAAATCGATCGCCGAGGAACTCGCGCGCGCACACCCGAAACTGATCGTCGCGAAAATGGCGAAGCAGCTGCGGCCGGGGAAGGTCTTCATCGACTGGAGCCAGAACAACGCGTTCAAAACGACCATCGCGCCGTATTCGCTGCGGGCGGGTTCGGTGCCGACGGTCAGCGCGCCGCTGACGTGGGACGAGGTGGAGGCGGGGGAGCTGACGGCGGTCGATTTGAGCCCTTCGGCCGTGCTGGAACGGGTCGAGTCGCTCGGCGATCTGTTGCAGTTGTGATCCGATAAGTCGGGCGCTGGCGCGCCGCGACTTATCGGATATTTCGTATCTGCCCGATTCGGCCGCTTCTTAGCGCAGCGCGTTGATCAGGCGATCGATGTGCTCCGCTGTGGTGCCGATTCCGATGCTGGCCCGGATCGCCTGGTTGGCGCCGGGCTCACAGGATGCTTCGCTCCTCGCGCTCGCCGATCGCGCGGTCGCTTGTCCGACGGCCGGCTTGCGCGTGGAAGGGGTCGCGCAATCGGCGTCTGGCGCGTGCGTGGCGCGGCTTTCGGCTTCGGCCAGCAGGCGGCGGGTCAGCGGGTGGGCGCAGAACAGGCCGGTGCGCACCCCGATGCCGTGGTCGCGGCCCAGGGTGGCGGCCAGTTCGGCCGGGTCGCGGCCGGCCACCGTGAAGGAGACGATGCCGACCCGCTCGGCGTCGGCCGGGAACAGGCACAGCTCCTCGACGTGCGGCAAGGCGGCCAGGCCGGTGCGCAGGCGGTGCAGCAGGGCCTGCTCGGTCGCGGCCAGGTCGCGGTGCTGCAGGGCGCGCAGGGCGGTGGCGAGGGCGACGGCGCCGAGCAGGTTCGGGGTGCCGGCCTCGTGGCGGGCCGGGCCGGTCGCCCAGCGGGTGGCGCCGTCGTCGGGGACGTGGGCGCTGGCGCCGCCGCCGGCGAGGTACGGTTCGGCGGCGTCCAGCCAGTCGGCCCGCCCCGCGAGGACGCCCGCGCCGAACGGCGCGTAGAGCTTGTGGCCGGAGAACGCGATGTAGTCGGCGTCCAGCTCGGCGAGGCGGCCCGGCGCGTGCGGGGCCAGCTGCGCGGCGTCCACGGCGATGCGGGCGCCGAAGCGGTGGGCGACCTCGGCGAGGCGCCGGACCGGCCACACCTCCCCGGTCACGTTGCTGGCCGCGGTGATGCTGACGAGGACGTTCGCGTTCTGTCGACGGTACAGCCAAAGCTCCAAAGCCCCGACCGCCTCCTCCGCCGACCGTGGCGCGGGCAGGCGCACCGCGTCGCGCCAGGGCAGAAGATTGGCGTGGTGCTCGGCGTCGAACGTGACGACCGTGGTGCCCTCGGGGACCGCCCGCGCGAGCAGGTTGAGCGCGTCCGTGGTGTTGCGCGTGAAGATCACCGTGTCGCCGGCGCCGCGGCCGAGGACGTCGGCGACGGTCTCGCGGGCCTGCTCGTACTCGCGGGTGCAGCGCTCGGACAGCGCGCCCGCACCACGGTGGACGCTGCCGTAGTAGGGCAGCAGCTCGGCGACGGCATCGGCCACGACCCGCAGGCACGGCGCGGTGGCGGCGATGTCGAGGTTGGCGAAGTCGACGGACCGGCCGTCGGACAGCTTGACGTCGCCGGGCGTGAGGATTTCAGACACGGGTGCACCCCAATCGTTCGCGCTTGCTCGGCACACCGCGTGCCGGGCCGTGTCATCACCCGGGGCACCCCGCCGCGAACGCGAGGGTTGCCGGCCAGCAAGCCGGGGCTGTGCGCTGGCACTCATGACCTGTCCCGACGGTACCGCGGATAGAGTTGCCCCATGAGCGAACTCCCGCCGAGTGGGACGCCGTCCTCGCCCGAGCCGGCTTCCGGGCCGCCCGCCGCGCCATCCTCGGATGCGGGGCCCTGGGCTTCCCCGAGCGCGCCGTCGCCGGGGTGGGGTTCGCCCGATCCGAGCTGGGGATCACCCGCTCAGCCGCCTGCTTCGAGTCCTTCCTCCGCGCCGCCGCAGCCTTCCTCGGCACCGCCGGCTTGGGGCACGCAGCCGGCCTCCGCGCCGCCGGGGCCTGCCTCCGCGCCGCCGCAGCCGTCGTCGGCACCGCCCGCTTGGGGCACGCAGCCGCCCGGACCCGCCTCCGCGCCGCCGCAGCCTTCCTCGGCGCCGCCCGCTTGGGGCACGCAGCCGCCCGGACCCGCCTCCGCGCCGCCGCAGCCTTCTTCGGCACCGCCCGCTTGGGGCACGCAGCCGCCCGGACCCGCCTCCGCGCCGCCCTCGTGGGAAGCGCAGCCCGCCTCCGCGCCGCCCGCTTGGGAGGCACAGCCCGCCTCTGCGCCGCCCGCGCCTGGTTCCGGGTGGGGCGCTCAGCCCAATGCCGCGCCGCCCGGTCCCGCGGCGGCGCCGCCCGGCCACGGTTGGGGCGCCCCGAGCGCACAGCCCGCGCCGCCGTCGCCCGGGCACGTCCCGCCGCCACCTGGTCATGCCACGCCGCCGCCACCTGGGTACGCCGTCACGCCGCCTCCGCCCGGTTACCCCGCCGCGCCGCAGCCCGGGCAGGTCGCGCCTCCGCCCGGTTACCCCGCCGCGCCGCAGCCCGGGCAGGTCGTGCCGCCGCCTGGTTACGGTGCCGCGCCGCCGCCGGGGCAGGTCACGCCGTCGCCTGGTTACGGTGCCGCGCCGCCGCCGGGGCAGGTCACGCCGTCGCCTGGTTACGGTGCCGCGCCGCCGCCGGGGCAGGTCGCGCCGCCGCCTGGGTATGCCGCTGGGCCGCCGTCCGGGCAGGGTCCCGCGGGGCCTGAGGCGGGTGGGTCGGAGTGGGCGCGGCCCGTGATGGGGCAGGGTGCGCCGGGGCAGGGGGCGGTGGCGCCGGTGGTGCCGGCTTCGGCGGTACCAAATGTGACTGAAGCCGCCGAACCCCAAACCGGCCAGCAGCAATATCCGACGGCGGCGCTCGCCCTGGCTGCCGCGCCCCCCGCGCGGAGGTCGGATCGGCGGCGGCTCTGGACGCTCATCGGCGTCATGGGGTTCATCGCGGCCTGCGGCGTGGCCGTGCTCGCGTTCTTCGGGTTCAACGGGGGCTGGACCGCCCTCGTCGTCGGCGTCGCCTCCGCGATCATCCCGGTGCCGGTGCTGGTCTCCTGCTTCCTGTGGCTGGACCGGTACGAGCCGGAGCCGGTGAAGTACCTGGTCTTCGTCTTCGGCTGGGGCGCGTTCGTGGCCACCGGCGTCGCCCTGGTCGTCAACACCGCCGGGTCGTACTTCGCCGAGAAGGCCGGGTTCTCCGATGCGCTGGTCGCCGTGCTCGTGGCGCCGCTCATCGAGGAGAGCATGAAGGCGCTCGGGCCGGTGCTGCTGTTCTGGCGGCGGCCCCGCGCGTTCTCCGGGATCATCGACGGCATTGTCTACTGTGGACTGTCGGCGACCGGGTTCGCGATGGTGGAGAACATCCTGTACCTCGGGTTCAAGGGGTACGGGGAGACGGCCGACAAGTCCGGGCCCGTCACCGGGGCGGCCGCGCTGGTCGGGATCTTCATCGTTCGGATCCTGATGACCGGGTTCGCGCATCCGCTGTTCACCTCGATGACCGGCATCGGGCTGGGCTTCGCGTCGCGCTCGTCGGCCAAGGCGGTGCGGTGGCTCGCGCCGATCGCCGGGCTGCTGGTCGCCATGATGCTGCACGGATCGTGGAACCTGATGTCGGTGACCGCCTCGACCAGCGCCTGGGTCCTCCTGTACGGCTACTTCGCCGTCATGATGCCGATCTTCCTCTGCATGGTCGGGTTCGCGCTGTGGCTGCGGGCCAACGAGGGCAAGCTGACGGAGCGGGTGCTCGGGGAGTACGCGCGCGCCGGATGGTTCTCGCCGCCCGAGGTCGCCGCGCTGGGCACGCTCGGGCGCCGGCTCTCGGCGCGCCGCTGGGCCAAGCGCGTGGCCGGGGACGCGGGCGCCAAGGCGATGCGGGCGTTCCAGTTCGACGCGACCCGCCTGGCGCTCCTGCGCGACGGGCTGCACCGCGGGCTGGACAAGGAGCCCAACCGGCGGATGGAGGCGCTCGCCGAAGAGCGACAACTGCTGACCGCCCTCGACGCGTACCGTCAAGTCTTCGTCGGCCGCGACCCGCAATCGCCGCGCGCGGTGTGGGACGGCGCCCGGTACCACATCACGTTCCCGGACGGCGTGGTCCGCGTGCTGGACGCCCCGCCGACGCCGGTGGTCCCGGTGCCGGTCTCCCTGGCCCCGCCGCCCCCGCCGATGTTTGCCGCGCCGTACTACAGGTAGAACGCGCCGAGCCCGGCACGACGCCGCGCCGGGCTCAGACGGAAGCGCGCGCCCGGCCCGACCCGCGCAGGGCCCAGGGCGATGCTCTTACAGGTAGAGGCCCGTCGAGTCCGGTTCGACCCGGCGGGCCGCGACCGCGTGGACGTCGCGCTCGCGGAGCAGCACATAGTCGCGGCCCTGCAGCTCGACCTCGGAGCGCTCCTCGGGATCGAACAGCACCCGGTCGCCGGAGACGATGGAGCGCACGTTGGGCCCGACGCCGACCGCGGTCGCCCACGACAGGCGCTTGCCGACCGACGCGGTCGCCGGGATGACGATGCCGGAGATGTGTCGGCGCTCGCCCTCGGCGCCCTCGAGCCGGACGAGCACCCGGTCGTGCAGGAGGCGGATCGGCAAGGCCTCGGTGGGTGGATTGCCGGGTAGATCGCCGGTGGACGCCTGGTAACCACCGGCGGGTTGTGCTGTCACGCTTGCGACGCTACCGCTTCGGTGCGTGCCAACGTCGCGCGACCCGGTCTACCGTGGGGAGTCACCGTCGCGGCGTTGGGGCGTTTGGGGAGGTACTTCACGTGGGCCGGTTCGACAAGGTGCGCGCAAATCTGCGCCGGGCCTACGTTCAGCGCCTGGCCGCGGCTCAGGCCGAGCGCGAGCTCGCCGCCGCGGAACCCGAGCCGGAGCCGGTCGAGCCGGTCCGCCATCTCGATCATGCGACCACGACAAGCCGGGACGACGCCGAGGTACCGCACGGTCTCCGCGTCGCCACCGCCTGGTCCTGGCGCCTGCTGATCCTGATCGCGGCGGCCGCCGTGCTGCTGTGGCTCATCAGCCGGCTCAAGACCGTACTCATCCCGCTCAGCATCGCCCTGCTGCTCTCGGCCCTGCTCGCGCCCGTGATGGGGGTCCTGAGCCGGCGCGTGAAGCTGCCCCCGTCGCTGGCCGCGTTCGTCGTGCTGATCATGGGTCTGGGCGCCGTCGCCGGCGTGCTCACCCTGGTCATCAGCGAGTTCGTGGCGGGCTTCCCGGCGCTGGCCGAGAAGGCCTCGATCGGCGTGCAGCAGATCCAGGAGTGGCTGACCACCGGCCCGCTGCACCTCAGCGGCCGCCAGCTGGACGCCACCTTCGACGCCGCCACCACCTGGCTCAACGACAACCGCGGCAGCCTGACCGACAGCGCCGTGAACACGGCCACGGCCACGGTCGAGTTCCTGGCCCTGATGCTGCTGATCCTGTTCGTCACCTTCTTCTTCATGCGCGACGGCAAGCGCATCTGGCACTTCGTCACGGGCATCCTGCCCACTCCGGCCCGCGACCCGATCCGCCGCGCGGGCGAGGCGGCGTGGCGCACCCTGGTCGCGTACGTCCGGGCCACCGTCCTCGTCGCCTTCATCGACGCCCTCGGCATCGGCCTGCTGCTGTTCTTCCTCAACGTGGACTTCTGGTTCCCGCTGGGCACCCTGGTCTTCCTGGGCGCCTTCGTACCGATCGTGGGCGCGACCGTCTCCGGCGCCGTCGCCGTGCTGGTCGCCCTGGTCGACGAGGGCCCGATCACCGCCCTGGTGGTCCTGATCGGCGTGATCGCGGTCCAGCAGCTGGAGGGCCACGTGCTGCAGCCCCTGATCATGGGCCGCGCCGTCTCGGTCCACCCACTGGCCGTGATCGTGGCGATCGCGACCGGCGTGGTCCTGGCCGGCATCATCGGCGCCCTGGTGGCGGTCCCGCTGGTCGCCGTGCTGAACACCGGCATCCGCCACCTGGTCCAGCACCGCAGCGAACCCCCACCGGACGCCGTGATCGTGTCATCCGAGTAGCCGGGTCAGTCGGAGAGGCGCACCCGTACGCGACGGTTGGCCTTGCCCTTGGACTCGACCTTGACGACCTGCAGGCGGCCGATCTGCGCCGTCGAGGCGACATGCGTGCCGCCGTCCGCCTGGGTGTCCAGGCCGATGATGTCGACGATGCGGATTTCCTGTTCCTCGGCCGGGATCAGGTTGGACTGGGTGCGGATGATGTCCGGCAGGGCCAGGGCCTCGTCGCGGCCCAGGACCTTCGTCACCACCTTGCGGTCGGCGACCACCTCGGCGTTGACGAGCTCCTCGAGGCGGGCCTTGAAGTCCGGCGGTACCTCCGGCAGGTTGAAGTCCATCCGCGCCTCCGCCGGTTCCATGGAGCCGCCGGTGACCAGGGCGCCGAAGTCGCGGAAGACGACCCCGCACAGGACGTGCAGGCCCGAGTGGGTGCGCATGAGCTTCGTGCGGCGATCGTCCTCGACGGCGCCGGTTACCTCGGTGTCCACCGGGGGCAGCGGATCGCCCTCGGCGGGCAGGAGGTACAGGTCGTCGGCCTTGCGGGTGCCGGCGATCCGCGTCTGGACGCCCTGCCAGAGCAGGACGCCGTGGTCCGGGGGCTGGCCGCCCCCGCCCGGGTAGAACGCCGAACGATCCAGCACGATCCCGTCCTCGGCCGACGCGTGCAGGACCTTGGCGGTCCACTCGCGAAGCGTCGGGTCGGCGAGGTCGAGCCGGTACGTGCGGCCGTGATGTGTGACACCCATGAAAGCCGACTATATGCGGCAGGTCGGCCCGGCCCAGCACTGCGAAGTAGTCATGCAATACAGAATCCGTCGACCCCGGGTTTGATACGCGTCAGAGGCTCAGCCATTCGGTCACTACCGGCGACCCGTTCGACGGCGCGAAGTACAAGCGGAACAGGCCGGTGGGCAGCGGGCGCAGGGTGAACCAGCCCAGCGCGTCGACCTCGGCCGCGCTCGGCGCGCCGCGGTGGGGCGTGAGCTCGATGCGGCCCGGGGCCGGGGGAGCGACCTGGCCGACGAGCGCCTCCTCGGTCGCCTCGACCTCGATGGTGAGCTCGCCGGCGACGAAGGTGAACACCCGGGAGGCGCCGCGCACCGCGGCCTTCTCCGGTTCGGTCAGGGTGGCCAGTTCCGCGTCGACCGTGCGCCAGGTGAAGGCCGAACGGCCGGTGGCCAGGAACGACTCGGGCACCGCGGCGGCCGAACGCACCGCCTCCCCGAGGGAGTCCAGCAGGTGATCGTCCGAGAAAGCGGTCATCCGGCCACCTCCGTGAGCAGCGGGACCAGCGCGGGGTCGCGGCGCAGGCGGTCCAGGCAGCGCTGGCGGTTGGGGCCGATGGCGCCGACGGCGATCGCGAGCTCGGCGCTGATCTGCGCGTACGGCGTCGGCGGATCCGCGAACAGCAGCGCCAGCAGGCGCCGGCAGCGCTCGGGCAGCTCGGCGAACGCGGCGCGCAGGGCGATCGCGCGCTCCTCGACGAGCAGCCAGTCCTCGTCGGTGGCGCCGGGTTCCGGGCCGTCGAGAAAGTCCACGACGCTGACCCGCTGCCGGGCCCGCAGCACCCGCAGGCACTCGTTGCGCGCGGTGGTGGCGATCCAGCCGGGCAGCGCGGCCGGCTCGCGGATGGTGGCGAGGCGCTCGACCAGCCGCAGCCAGACGGCGGCTCCGGCGTCCTCGATGTCGGCGTCCTGCAGGCGGTACCGGCGGCAGATCCCATGCACCAGCGGCGCATAGCGGGCCACGAGCGCGTCCCAGGCGGTCTGGTCGCCGCCGCGCGCTCGATCGACCAGCGCCACCAGCGTCGGGTCGTCGCGCATGACGTCCATCATCCATGCCATAGCCCACTACGGAGTCGCGACCGCGCCGCACTGATACACCCCGAATCAGGCGGCCGGTAGCTCCACGACGTGGTCGCGCAGGTCCGGCCGCGAATCAGGCGTTCAGGAACTCCGAGATCCGGTTGCGCAGGTCGGCCCGCTGGGTCCAGAGGATGCCGGGCCGGTCGTAGAGGTGCAGCTCGGCGCCCGGGATGGCCGCCGCGAGCTGCTCGGCCACCGCGGCCGGGTGCAGGTCGTCGCCGCGGCAGCCGATCACCAGGCACTCGGCGGTGACCGCGGCCAGACCGGCCCGGTCGTCGAGGGCGGCCTGCTCGGGCAGGCTGGCCAGGCCGGTGCCCAGGCCGTCGCGCATGAGCTGGTCGAGGCGCTGGCGCAGGAACGCCCACACCGGCGGCGAGTTGCGCAGCTGGGCCGGGATCTCCTGGGAGATCACGTCGGCCACCGCGGCCGCGTCGCCCGCCTCGATCGCCTCCAGCAGGGCGCTCAGCCGCTCCTGGGCGGCCGCCGGGCGCGGGGCGTCGAGCACGGCGGGCAGGAAGAACACGGCGCGCTCGAAGCGGCCGGGGTTGTCGGCGAGCAGCCGCGTCAGGGCCCCGGCGCCCATGCTGACGCCGAGCGCCCGGGTCGCGCCGGCCAGGTCGGCGATCGCGCGAAGGTCACGGGCCAGGTCGACGTACGTCCACGTGCCCCCCGGAGCCGCCGACTGCCCGTGCCCGCGGAACTGGAAGAAGACCTTCCGGCCGCGCACGGCGCTGCCCAGCGGCCGGGTCTCGGCGATGCCGCTGCCGAGGCCGTGGGCGAACACCGTGACGGGGTCGCCCTCGCCGGTGACCAGCTGCTCCAGCTCGACGCCGTGCGGCGTGGCGACCAGCTCGGTCGGCGGGGAGGGGAGCGTCGGCCGGCCGGTCTGCGGTCCCCGGGTCACGGGCGGCCGGAACCGGTCGGGGCGCCCGTCCGGCGGGGGCGGCCAGCGGAAGTCCATCACCAGGAGCCGTGGCCGTCGACCGCGTCACGCAGCGCGGGGCGGATGTCGAGCAGGTACACCGCGAAGATCCCGCACGCGATGAGCGGGAAGATGCCGAGGTAGCCCAGCCCGAGGTTGGGCGAGATCGCGGTGAGCAGCTCGCCGCCGCCGATCAGGGCGAGCCAGATGGACTTGGACATGGTGCCGATCGCCGGGAAGGCGTCGGTGCGCTGCACCACGCAGTGCAGGAAGGCGGCGGCCCCCAGCACCAGGCAGAAGATCCACACAACGATGGAGATGTAGTTCTCGACCTGGGCGTAGAAGATCGGGACGGCACTCACCATGCAACGAGCTTATGCCGAAGCCCTCCGGCCCGTGTACGACGGTGCCGGAGGGCTCCGGAATAAACCTTGTTACTTCTTGGGAGCGACCTTCTTGGCCGCCGTCTTCTTCGCGGGCTGGGCGGCGGCGGGCTGCGCGGCGGCGGGCTCCTCGGTGGTGGTCGCCACCTCGGCGGTCACGGCCTTGTTCGCCGGCTCCAGCTCGACCCGGGCCTCGGCGGTCCGCGCGGTGGTCACGACCTTCTCGCCGCGGGCGACCAGGCCGGTGTAGACGGCCAGGGCGCGGTCCTGCGCGACCTGGGCGCCCTGCTGGGCGCTGGCCAGGAAGCTGGCGGCGTTGCGCCAGGCCACGCCGCGCAGGCGGTTGAGGTCGCTGCGCAGGTTGGCGTCGGTGCCGGCCGGGCGCAGGTCGCCGACCCGGGCGCGCAGCTGGGCGACCTGCTCGGGCAGCTTGCGCAGCTGCTCGTAGGCGAGGTCGCCGGCGCCGGCGGCGGCGTAGAGCGGCGTGGGGATCTTGCGAGTGGTGGTCTTGGTGGTGGTTTCGGTGGTCACTGCGACTCCTCGTGGGAACGTGTGGGCTCGGCGTCGGGCGCGCGCTCGACCTGCGCGCCATGCGTGTTCGCGCCATCGGCTTCGGCGTCGGCCGAGTCCGAGGTGTTCCGCGCGTTCTCCCGGCGGAACGTTTCGTAGATCTGGGTGAGCGACTGCTTCTGGGCCACGGTGAGATCACTGTCCGCGGCGATCGCGGCCAGCACGTCGTGCCCCTCGCGCTCCAGCAGCCCGGCCCGCAGGTACATCAGCGGGGTCGACACCCGCAGCGCGCCCGCCAGCTGGGCCAGCACCTCGGCGCTGGGTTTGCGCAGGCCACGCTCGATCTGACTCAGGTACGGGTTGCTCACTCCGGCCTGCTCGGCGAGCTGGCGGAGCGAGATACGCGCGTTGCGGCGCAGGTCACGGATGAACCCACCCAGGTCGCGCGGCTCTTCGGTCACGCTTACAGACGGTAGCGCGAGGTGCTAGCTGGTTGCAAGCAAAGTGCTAACTCCGGCTAGCGTGAACCGGGTCACCACACCGAGCGAACCACGCCCACCTCGCGCCCGCCGCCCAAAACCGGAACCCGGCCCGGAAGGTTCACCCCGAGGCGCGCGAACGCCGACGCGAGCACCGGGAGGCGGGCCCGCATGCCACCGTCGTCGATCTTCAGCGCCACCGCGCCGACGCCGGGGACCGCGGCCGCCGCCACGCCCTCGGCCCCGCCCTTGAGCAGCAGGCCCGGCACCGCGCGCATGAGCCGCGTGTCGTCGTCACCGGCGTCGTCGCCGGAGACCAGCACGGGGTACCGCCGCATCGCATCCGCCACCGCGCGCTCCTGCGTGCCCTCGGGCGCGTGCACCAGGCGCAGGAACGACCCCGCCAGTCCGCGCAGCGAGAACGCGAGCACCGGCGCGCCGCAGCCGTCGACGCCGGTCCCGCGGATGGGCTCGCCGGCCAGCTCGGCGACGGTCGCGGTCAGCCGCTCCTGCAGCGGATGGGCCGGGTCGAGATAGGTCTCCAGCGGCCACCCGTTGGCCCGCGCGGTCCGCAGCATCCCGGCGTGCTTGCCGGAGCAGTTCATGAACACCCGCTCGCGGCCGTGCCCGGCGCGCACCACGGCGTCGCGGGCGTCCTCGGACAGCGGGAAATCGGGCGGGCACCGCAGGTCGTCCACGGTCAGCCCGGTCCGGTCCAGAAGAGCCTGAACCGCCGTCACGTGTACCGCCTGACCTCGGTGACTCGCCGCCACCAGCGCGAGGTCGGGGCCGTCCACGTCGAGCCCGGCGCGCAGCATCCCGACCGCCTGCAGCGGCTTGGAGGACGAACGCGGGAACACCGCCCCGAGCACGTCCCCGGCCCAGGCCGCGACCTCGCCGTCGGCGCCGAGCACGACGACCGACCCGTGGTGCCGGCTCTCCACGAACTCGTTGCGCACGACTTCGGCCAGCGGTTCGCCGCCGGCGTACAGGTCAGACACGGGCGATCCCGAGCAGGTCACGGGCCTGGTCGGCGCTCATCGGCGGGCGCTGGGCGAGCCGGGCGAAGCCGCTGGCCCGGGCCACGAGCTGGGCGTTGCTCTCGACCGGCTGCCCCTTCGCGTACGTCACCGTGTCCTCCAGCCCGACCCGCAGGTGACCGCCGGCGGCGAGCGAGGCCAGCAGCACGGGCAGCGAGGAGCGGCCGATGCCGGTGGCCGAGAAGGTGGTACCGGCGGGCAGGTCCTTGATCGCCGCCTCGCACGCGGCGACCGCGGCGACGGTGCCGGGCATCCCGCCGGGCACGCCCATGACCAGGTCGACGTGCACGTGCCCGCCTGCGGGCAGGCCGTGCTTGTCGAGCAGCCGGGCCAGGGTGGTGAGCTGGCCCAGGTCGAAGATCTCGTACTCGGGGACGATGCCGCGCTCCTGCATGCGCAGGTGCAGCTCGACGATGAACTCCCAGCGGTTGAGGAACACGTCGTCGCCGAAGTTGACGGTGCCCATGGTGCAGGAGGCCATGTCGGGCCGGGCGTCGAGCACCCGCAGCCGGTCGGCCTCGGGGTCGGTCACCGCGCCGCCGGTCGAGAGCTGCACGATCAGGCCGGTCGACTCGCGCAGCGCGGCCACCGCGTCGGTGAGCCGGCCCGGGTCCAGCGTCGGCTCCGCCTTGTCGTCGCGGAGGTGGACGTGGATCACACTCGCCCCGACCGCCTCGCAGTCCCGTGCCGTCGTCACCAGTTCGTCCAGCGTCACGGGCAGCGCCGGCACGTCCGTTTTGCGGTTTTCCGCGCCGGTCGGGGCCACCGTGATCAACGTCGTCGTCATCACGGTGCCGAGTTTTCCACGATGCGGGACCCGACCACGACTCCGGGTCGATCGCGGCCGTCGCCGGGCCGGACCGCGCCGATCCACGGAGGCGAAGCCCGCAGCGGTGGGGCCCGCAGCGGTGGGGCCGCGTCACGGCGCGGACGGTCCGGGCGGTCGAGGCGGCCGGTGGGCCCCGTTACGACTCCGGGTCGATCCGGGCGGTGGACGGGCCCACGCGCAGTGCCGAATCGGGGGTGAGGTTCTGCTTCACGACGGCCAGCGCGACCATGCCCAGCTCGTAGTGGCGCACCGCGGTACCGATGAAGCCGACCGGCCGCTCGCCGCCCTCCAGCAGCACCGGGGTGTGCCGGGCGGGGAGCTCGTCGGTGGCGATCCCGTCGAGGTGGAGCAGGGCGAGCTTGCGCGGCGGCCGGCCCAGGTGGTGCACCCGGGCGATCGTCTCCTGGCCGCGGTAGCAGCCCTTCTCCAGGTGTACGGCGGGCGCGGTCCAGCCGACCTCGGACGGCAGCGTCTTGTGGTCGGTCTCGAACCCGGCCCGCGGGCGGCGGGCGGCGACCCGCATGGCCTCGAACGCCCAGATGCCGGCGAGCGGCAGCCCGAGATCCTCGGCCACGGTCGGCACGAGCTGGCGGGGGACGAGGAGGTCGGCACCGTACGGCATCCGGCGCACCCAACCGCCGTAGGAAAGGCGTTCCACGGCGTAGACGGCGGTCGGGCGGGGCGGCACCGAGCCGGTGGCGAACTTCGCGTCCGGCACCGCGAGCAGGTCCGGCGGCAGCATGGGCCCGACGCCGAGCGAGATCAGGACCTCGTCCGTCTGCGGCCCGACCACCGAGAGCAGGGCCCAGTCCTCGGTGACCTCGGCCGGCTCGACCCGCATGAGGAACCGCATGCGCTCAAGGAACTGCAGCAGCCCGGGCGCGTCGGCGGTGTCGAGCCAGGTGGCCGCGCCGTCGTCGGTGAGCACGGCGTGGTGCTCGACGTGCCCGTGCGGCGAGAGCACCAGCAGCTCGGAGCCGGTCATCGGGGCCAGGTCGGTGAGGTGCTGGGTGGTGAGGCTGTGCAGCCAGCCCAGCCGGTCGGCGCCGGGCACGGCCAGGACGCCAGTGTGCGAGCGGTCGACCAGGCCGGCGGCCGTGTCGAGGGTGCGCTGCTCCTTGGCCGGTTCGCCGTAGTGCGCGACGGCGCCGGCATCGGGGTCGGTGGGATCGAGGGCGGCGACGGGGATGGCGCTCAGCATGGTGCTCCCTTGCTCGTACCGCAGTCGCCGCACACGCCGAAGAGCGCCACGTGCCCGATGTCCAGGCGGAAGCCGCGCGACTCGAGCAGCTCGCCGGCCAGCTGGTCCAGGGCCGCGGACGGCAGCTCGCGAACCGAGCCGCAGTCCCGGCACACCAGGTGGGCGTGCTGATGCTCGTCGACCGCGTGGTACGTGGGCGCGCCGTGCGACAGGTGCGCGTGCGTGATCAGCTCGAGCTCCTCGAGGAGTTCGAGCGTGCGGTACACGGTGGTGATGTTGACCCCGGCCGCCTTCCCCGCCACCTCGGCGTGGATCTGGTCGGGCGTGGCGTGGCGCAGCAGGTAGACGGCCTCGAGCACGAGCTGCCGCGGCGCGGTCAGCCGTAGCCCGCGCGACCGAAGCAGTTCCGCGAGGTCCACAGCTCCCAATCTATCCCGCGACCCGCTCCAGCCGAGCGGACAGGTGGACCTGGAGCGGCTGCCCGACGGCGGCCATGTCGAAGGTGTACAGCAGCGCGCCGTCGACGATGCCGTAGAGCCGCTGGCCGCCGCGCACCTCCTTGGCCGTGCCGGTGCGCCCGACGCCGTCCGTGGCCATCTGCCACTGGGTGGTGGTGCGGGCGACGCCGGTGTACAGCTCCACGATCCCGGTCGGCGCGCTCGTGATCACCTCGAGCTCGTCGGTCGCCTTGCCCTCGCCGTCGAGCACCGGCCGCCACCAGCCGACCTCGCGCTGCGCGGGCCGGATCGGGTTGGCGTCCTCGTCGATGAGCCACGCCCGCGACTCGTAGAACAGGAACGGCCGCCCGTCATGGCTGAACCGGACCTCCTGGCCGTAGTGGAAGCCCTCGATCGTCGGATAGTCGCCCTGGCCGCGGCCGCGCCACACCCCGACGAGCGGCAGCAGCCCGAGCAGCGCCGGGTGCAGGTCCGGCCCCTGACGCAGGTCGTGCGTCTCCTCGTACGGATACTCGCCGACCTGCGCGAGCCCCGCCCACGGCGGCTGATCGTCCGTCACCAACGCCCCCTCGACACCCGAACCGCGAGATAGATCAGCCCACCGGCCAGCGCACCCATGCCGGCGACCAGCAGGCTCACGAACCCGATCTCCGTAACCATCACCGGAATCCTATGCTGCGGAGCATGGCCCGTTCTCTCGTCGTCAAGGCAACCGCCGGATCTGACGCCCCGGAGCGCTGCTCCCAGGCCTTCACCGTGGCCGCGACCGCCGTCGCCGGCGGCGTGCCGACCTCACTGTGGCTCACCGGCGAGTCGGCGTGGTTCGCCGTGCCCGGGCGCGCCGCCGAGTTCGAACTCCCGCATGCGGCGCCGCTGCCTGACCTGCTGGAGGCCGTCCTGGCCGGCGGCTCGGTCACGGTCTGCACCCAGTGCGCGGCGCGCCGGAACATCGGCCCGGACGACGTCCTACCGGGCATCCGCATCGCCGGGGCGGCCGCCTTCGTCGAGGAGGCCTTGGCGGAAGGCGCTCAGGCGTTGGTCTACTGAAAACGATATGTCGGGCGCTGGCGCGCCGCGACATATCGGACATATCAGCATTTAGCAGCCCGCGGTTGAGCTCACGATCAACTTGTCGCCGTCTCGGCGGAGCGTGACGCCGGCTGAGCCTGCGCGGTACGCGAAAAGTTTCTCGGTGTCCAGGACGACCGCCGAGGCCGGAACCGTGGCCCGCGCGGCCTGGCCGTCGCTGGTGACGACCGCCTCCACGGTCCACAGGGCGCCGCACGCCGGGCTGGTCAGGCGGTGCGTGCTCCACTCCGCCGACGGCTTGCCCAGGGTGTCGAGGACGGCCTGGACGGGGGCGCGGTTGGCGTTCTGGGACTGCGGCGTGGCCTCGGTGACCGCCGCGTCCTGGATCCGGCAGCCCGTGTCGGCCGTGAAGCGCAGGACGCCCTTGTCGGTCACGGTGCCGCGGACCGCCACGAAGTTGCCGGCGTCGGCGCTGAGGATGTCGGTGGTGCCGCTGTGGGCCACCTCCGCCCCGTACTCCTTGGGCAGCGCGGCCCGCACGCGGTCCAGGGTGGCGGCCTCGGCGTCCTGCTTGACGTACACGAGGAGGTCGCGGTTGAAGCGGGTGCCCTCGCGGGCCGTGGTCACCCGGCAGCTCGCCTCCGTGCGCCGGTACCCGCCGAGCGCGGCGACCGAGCCGGCCGGGTCCAGGGCGGCGTAGATGCGTCCGAGCGCCGTGTCCACCGTCGGCAGCGCGTCGGCGATCGTGGTCTGGTCGCGGGCGGTGGGCGGGTCGCTGGAGTACGAGTACAGGGCGAGCCCGGCGATGACCACGGCCCAGGCGACCAGTCCGGCGATGATCCAGCGACGCTTCACGGCGGTCATCCTCGCAGCCACATAGTGAGACGCCGCCCGCCGGGCCTCAGCCCGGCGAGCGGCGTCACGTCACGAAGCGTCAGCCGACGGTGACGGCAACCTCAAGAGATCGCCGACGGTGACGGCGATCTCAAGGAGAAAGGCGTCAGCCGACGGTGACGGCAACCTCGTTCAGGCCGCGGTTGGCGGCGAGGGTGGCGTCGCCGTTGCCCTGGCGGGACAGGGCGCGCAGCGTCCAGGTCCCCGGGGCGGCGAAGAAGCGGAACTGCCCGGCCGGCGAGGTGACGACCTCGGCCGTGAACTCGCCGGTGGAGTCGAGCAGGCGCACGTAGGCGCCGCCGACCGGCTCGGACCCGGAGCGGACGACCCCGGTGATGACGGTCTCCTTCTCCACGTCGACGCTCGCGGGCAGGGGAGCGCTCTGGTCGGGCGCGGCGCAGCTGTCGGTGCTCATGTCAGTCCCTCTTTCCTCAGGCCTGGCCGGGCTCGTCGCCCAGCGCCACCGGCACGCCGACCAGCGAGCCGTACTCGGTCCACGAACCGTCGTAGTTGCGCACGTCGCCGTGGCCCAGGATCTCCTTGAGCACGAACCAGCTGTGCGAGGAGCGCTCGCCGATGCGGCAGTACGCGATGGTCGGCTTGCTCTCGTCCAGGCCGGCCTCGCCGTAGATCTTGCGCAGGTCGTCGTCGGACTTGAAGGTGCCGTCCTCGTTCGCGGCCTTGCTCCACGGCACCGAGATCGCGGTCGGGATGTGGCCCGGGCGCTGCGCCTGCTCCTGCGGGAGGTGCGCCGGGGCGAGGAGGCGGCCGGCGTACTCGTCGGGGGAGCGGACGTCGACCAGGTTGTACGAGCCGATGGCCTTGACCGCGTCATCGCGGAAGGCGCGGATCGACAGGTCCTGGTCGTGCACGGCGCTGTAGGTGGTGGCCGGGCGGTCGACCTCGTCCTTGCTCAGCGGGCGCCCGTCGAGCTCCCACTTCTTGCGGCCGCCGTCGAGCAGCTTGACGTCGCCGTGGCCGTAGAGCTTGAAGTACCAGTACGCGTAGGCCGCGAACCAGTTGTTGTTGCCGCCGTAGAGCACGACGTGGTCGTCGTTGCCGATGCCCTTGCTGGACAGCAGGGCCTCGAACTGCTGCTTGTTGACGAAGTCCCGGCGGACCTGGTCCTGCAGCTCGGTCTTCCAGTTGATCCGGACGGCGCCGGGGATGTGCCCGCCGTCGTACGCGGTGGTGTCCTCGTCGACCTCGACGAACACGACGCCGGGGGTCTCGAGGTTCTGCTCGGCCCAGTCGGCCGTGACCAGGGCGGATTCGCGACTCATGGGTGTTCTCTCTCCCAGGATTGAGTTGGGCACGCGGGCATGGAGCCACGCGCGACCCAGGGGGACGGATCACGGTTTCGACGATGAGTCCGCAAAGGAGCCCGGCGGGCCAGACTCATCGGTCTGGGGCGCCGCTGCCTCGAGCCGTCAGAAGAGCACGCTGCAGGGCCGCACCACTAGGGGCGGCAACACAGGCACGTGGCCACGCGGCACAGGTCGACCGCGCGCCTTTTCGTGAGCAGCATGCTCATAGTCCGGCAGCCTAGCATTGCCGAGCGTGCCCGCCCAGGGTCCGCCGCGTCACTGATCCGTGAGCTTGACGTCGGCGGCCGAGGCCGTGACCTGCAGCCCCGCGTCGGTCGTCTGCACCGAGTTGACCACGAGGTTGTAGGGAAGGCCGGGCAGCTTGACCGACACCTGCAGTTTGCTCTGGTACTGCTTGATC
This sequence comes from Dactylosporangium sp. CS-033363, assembly GCF_050942475.1. Lineage (NCBI taxonomy): Bacteria > Bacillati > Actinomycetota > Actinomycetes > Micromonosporales > Micromonosporaceae > Dactylosporangium > Dactylosporangium sp. CS-033363. The sequence goes on from NZ_CP192032.1 coordinate 672,929, forward strand.
AGCGAATTGACCTGGGAAGGCAGATTGCCGCGGTCGGTCGTGACCGACTCGAGCTTCAGCCGCACCTTGCCCGTCTCCACGACCATCGCGCCCTTGGCGATGAGCGTCAGGCTGAATCCCTGGAACGACAGCGGCACCCGCATCTCGATCTTGTTGTCCACGACCTTCAGGTCGACGTTGGACGGGTCGATCGAGGACGGCAGCCCGGCCACCTCGAGCAGCGGCCGCACGTTCTCCCACGACATCGTCGCGTTGCCGGCCACGACCCCGGCGACCACGTCGCCCTTGCCGTTCATGAGGTCCCGGGCATCGGCCTTGACCGAGCGCGCCTCGACCGTGAGGGTGTCCAGCTTGACGTTGTTGACCTGCGGCTTCGTCAGCGAGATGGTGATCTTCTTGTACTCGCCGGCAAGCACCTGGGTCAGGAACGGGAACCCGGTGATGGTCACGTCGGGCTCGCCCTCGTACTGCACGTTGTTGGCCGCGAGCTGCGACTTCGTCTCCTGCGTGATCCGGTCGTCGGCCGCGCTGGCCGCGATCCGGTCCACCACGACGAACACCCCGACCAGGATGATCGCCAGGACGACCAGCACGATGCCGATCTTGGCCCCTCGCCTTGCCGCCACTGACACTCCCTCCGACCGTGGTTCGTCAACCGTTCGTACCCACGAACGAGTTTTTCTTACCGTCGCAAGTGTGGGGCCGAAAGGCCGCCGCAAGTGTGGGCCGAAGGTCTACAGGAGCAGGAGCGTGGCGGCCACGTAGGCGGCGGGCGCGGCGAAGGCGATCGCGCCGATCGGGCCCTGGATGTGCCTGGCCAGCCATAACGCGGGTTCGTCCCCGTCGATGATGCGGCTCGCCTCGGCGTAGCCGACCGAGAGGTCGACCATGACCGCCACGATCGCGGTGGCCAGGCCGGCCAGGGCGCTCGGCAGCGGGTCGAGCCCGTCCAGGTAGTTGCCGATGGCGCCGGCGGCCGCCGTGCCGACCATGGTGCCCAGGACGACGCCGGCGCCGCCGCGGGGGACCTGCGGGGCGATGCGGGGCAGGGCGGCGATCGAGTCGGCGAAGCGGGCGATGAACAGGGCGATCCCGGCGGCGGCGAGGCAGGCCACGATCGCCTGGGTGCCCTTGGGGCTGCGGCCCAGGACGATCAGGCTGGCGAAGGAGACCACGCCCAGGGTCACCACCAGCGAGGAGCCCAGGGACTCGGTGACCCGCTGGCGGCCGGCCGGGCGGGTGAGCTGGCCGACCACGCCGATGATGAAGCCGGCCGCGGTGACGTAGGCCAGCGGGGCCAGGGACGCGGGGCGGGTGAAGACGGCCGCCGCGTCGGTGCCCAGGGCGACCGCGATGCCCACGGTGCCGACGACCTTCGGGGCCGGCGGGCGGCTCGCGATGGTCCAGACGGCGACGAAGAGGGCCTGGACGCCGAACACGACCACGGCGTAGGACTCGTGGCGGGTCTGTGCGCCGACGATCAGCGCGATGGCGACCAGCGCGGCGAAGCCCGCCACGCCCAGCGAGATCCAGCGGCGCACGGGCGGCTGGGGCGGCGGCTGCTCCTCGGAGGCGTCGTCGCCCGGCCGGGGGTCACCGTCCGAGGGGCCCGCGTCGCGGCGACGGCGACGGGCGGCCGGCTCGGTGGCGTCGGGCCAGGCGCCGAAGTCCTCGGTGGGCGGCGGGGATGCGGGCACGCAACGATGGTGCCAGAGAGCGGGCGTTCCGGCCGCGCCGGGGACGGGCGAGCCTGGAGCGGTGCTCGCAGCCGGTCCGGGCCATAGGGCCGTACAACACCCGAAAGTGCGCCCGAAACGGGCTCAACACGAATGTGAAATACACTAGAAACGCAGGTCACGCGGGCCATACCACGTTGCCGGAAATGATGGGGTGTGGCTCACCCGACTGTCTCGAAGTGCGGTTCGACCGGTCGCAAAACGTGAATACTCCGATATTCTCGTTCGGGACAAGCCACATACCTCCCGTCAGTGCTGCCGGGACGCTAGCGAGCCCACAGCGCCCCTCCTCGCGGGAGGCGCCGCGGCCACGGAGGTGACTCGTGGAGATTCTGCTGCTGACCGCGGCACCCGCGGGCCAGGTGGTCCTGCCGGGACTCGACCTGCTGCCCCACACGGTGCGCACCGCCCCGCGCGATGTCCGCACGCTGGTGAGCGGGCCGAGCCCTGACGCCGTCATCGTCGACGCCCGCACGGAGCTCGCCGATGCCCGCGCCACCTGCCGGATGCTGCACGCCACCGGGCTGGGTGTCCCGCTGCTGGCCGTGGTCACCGAGGCCGGGCTGGTCGCGCTGCACGCCGACTGGGGCCTGGACGACGTCATCCTGGCCACCGCCGGGCCGGCCGAGATCGAGGCCCGCCTGCGCCTGGCCGTCGGGCGGCTCAACTCGGCCGCGGCGGCGAGCGGCGGGATGATCAAGGCGGGCGAGCTGACCATCGACCCGGACACGTACGCCGCCAAGCTCAAGGGCCGCCCGCTCGACCTCACGTACAAGGAGTTCGAGCTGCTGAAGTTCCTCGCCCAGCACCCGGGCCGGGTGTTCACCCGCGACCAGCTGCTGCGCGAGGTCTGGGGCTACGACTACTTCGGCGGCACCCGCACCGTGGACGTCCACGTCCGGCGGCTGCGGGCCAAGCTCGGCTCCGAGTACGAGTCGATGATCGGCACGGTCCGCCAGGTCGGCTACAAGTTCGTGGTCCCGCCGTCGCGGCCGCTCCACGACTCGGAGCCGGTCCGGGTCTGAAGATCCCCGCTAGATTGATCGAATGAGCACAGAGGTCCAGCGCGCCGATCGACTTTCTCCGGACCAGGTCGAGCAGGTGCTCGCGCTCATGCGGGCGGCCGGCGACACCGATGGCGCCCTGCCGCTGTCCGAGCACGTCGTGCTGCATTTGCGGCACGGGGGCGAGGCACCGGCAGTACACCTGCTGGCTTGGAACGACGAGACGATCGTCGGCTATGCGCACGTCGACACCACCGACGCCGTCGAGGGGGCCTCGGCCGAGCTGGTCGTGCACCCGTTGCACCGGCGGCACGGACTCGGGCGCGCGCTGGTCACGGCGGCGATGGAGGTCGCCGACGAGCGGGCCGACGGGCGGCTGCGGCTGTGGGCGCACGGTGATCACCCGTCGGCGTCCGCGCTGGCCATCCGGCTCGGCTTCGCCCGGGTGCGGGTGTTGTTGCAGCTCCGGCGCTCGCTGTTCGCCCCGCTCGACGAGATCCGGCTTCCCGCGGGTGTACGCCTACGTGCCTTCGAGCCCGGCCGGGACGACGAGGCCTGGCTGGCCGTCAACTCGGCCGCCTTCGCCGAGCACCCCGAGCAGGGGAAGTGGACGCTCGAGGACCTGCACGTGCGGCTGCGCGAGCCGTGGTTCGAGGCGGCGGGGTTCATCCTGGCGACCGACGAGCACGACGATCGGTTGCTCGGCTTCCACTGGACCAAGGTCCACGGAGAGACGCATGTTCACCCCCACGACACCAGCGAACCTCATGCACACGAGCCGATCGGTGAGGTGTACGTTCTCGGGGTCGCACCCGACGCGCACAGCGGCGGGCTCGGCCGGGCGCTGACCCTGGCCGGCCTGCACCACCTGCGCAACCGGGGCCTGGCCCAGGTGATGCTGTACGTGGACGAGAGCAACACGCGGGCCGTGGCGCTGTACCAGAAGCTCGGGTTCGTCCGCTGGTCGAACGACGTTTCGTTCCAGCGCGCCCTGTGACCTGACGCTCTGTAACAGTGATCACTCGGCCAAAACGGACACCACGCATCACTGCTGGGCAGTTCACCCAATGGCCAACTCGCCTCCGACCAGGCGTCATCTGCGGAGAGTGACCTGTTCACCCCGCGTTCACCCTTCTCCAGAGGGGTGGTTACCTGCCCCTCTTAGCGTCGCTGTCAGTCGACGAACTGCGTCGGCCTTCCGACATCCTCCCCAGGCATCGGAAGTCGGATTACTCCCGACGAAGGGACCGCAGTGAACTTCAAGCGGCACGGCCTCATCGCCGGCATCGCGCTCACCGCGACGCTCGCGCTCGCCGCGTGCGGCTCGGACAACAACGACCCCGCGACCTCGGCTACGAACGGCGCCTCCGGTGGCACCGGCGGCAGCACCGTCGAGTGCGCGAGTGGCACCCTTACTTCGCAGGGCTCGAGCGCTCAGGGCAACGCCATGGCCGAGTGGGCCAAGGCCTACCAGCAGAAGTGCTCGGGCGCCCAGGTGAACTACCAGGCGACCGCCTCCGGTGCGGGCATCACCGCGTTCCAGGGCGGCACGGCCGACTTCGCCGGTTCTGACTCCTCGCTGAAGTCGGGCGACGAGCAGACCAAGGCCAACGCCCGCTGCGGCGGCGCCCCGGCGCTCAACCTGCCGATGGTGACCGGTCCGATCGCGATCGCCTACAACCTCGACGGCGTCAAGGACCTCCAGCTCAAGCCGGAGACCATCGCCAAGATCTTCGCCGGTACCGTCACCAAGTGGGACGACGCCGCGATCAAGGCGGACAACCCGTCGGCCACCCTGCCGTCGACCGCGATCCTCGCGGTGCACCGCGGTGACTCCTCCGGCACCACGGAGAACTTCACCAACTACCTGACCCAGACCGCGCCGAGCGTGTGGACCTTCGGCAAGGACAAGGTCTGGAAGGCGCCGGGCGGCTCGGGCGAGCAGAAGTCCGACGGTGTGGCCGCGGCCCTCAAGAAGACGGCCGGCGCCATCGGCTACGTCGAGTGGTCGTTCGCCAAGACCAACGCCCTCGCGACCGCCAAGGTCTACAACGGCGCGGGCGAGTACACCGCCCTGACCGGTGAGGCCGCGGGCAAGACCATCGCGGGCGCCAAGGTCACCGGCACCGGTGACGACCTGGCCATGACGATCGACTACTCCACCAAGGAGGCCGGGGCCTACCCGATCGTCCTGGTGACCTACGAGATCGTCTGCAGCAAGGGCAACCAGGCCGACAAGCTCGCGCTCCTCAAGGGCTTCCTCGGCTTCACCTCGAGCGCCGACGGCCAGACCCAGCTCGACAAGCTGGGCTACGCCCCGCTGCCCGAGTCGGTCCGCGCCAAGGTCGCTGCCTCCGTCAAGAACCTGGCCTGACAGGAAGTCTCGTTGAGCCAGACGACTCAGCCCGCCACCTCCGTCGGTTCGCCCGACGGAGGTGGCGGTCTTCCGCCGCGCAAGCGGTTCAGCGGTGACATCATTTTCCGCGGAACCGCCACGGCCGCCGGCTCGATGGTGCTCGTCATCATCGCGGCCATCGCCATCTTCCTGCTCGTCAAGGCGATCCCGGCCATCAGCAAGGACACCGAGAACTTCCTGACCTACAAGGACTGGTTCACCGACGGCGACCAGCCGAAGTTCGGTGTCGCCGCGACCGCCTTCGGGACGGTGCTCACCGCCGTGCTCGCGCTGCTCATGGCCGTTCCGGTGGCCCTGGGCATCGCGCTGTGCCTGTCGCACTACGCACACCGGCGGGTCGCGACGGCGCTGAGCTTCGTCATCGACCTGCTCGCGGCGGTGCCGAGCGTCGTGTTCGGTCTGTGGGGCCGGGACTACTTCTACGAGCCCATCTCCAACTTCTCCGCCTGGCTGCACGACGTGGCGGGCTGGCTGCCGATCTTCGGCAGCGAGGGCCCCTACGGCAAGTCCGTGCTGCTGGGTTCGGTCGTGCTGGGCATCATGATCCTGCCGATCGTGACCTCGCTGTCCCGTGAGGTGTTCCTCCAGACGCCTCCGGAGAACCAGGAGGCCGCGCTCGCGCTCGGCTCGACCAAGTGGGAAATGATCCGCACCGCGGTCATCCCCTACGGCCGCGCCGGCATCATCGCCTCGGTCATGCTCGGCCTCGGCCGCGCGCTGGGCGAGACGATCGCGCTCGCCCTGACCCTCGGCAGCGTCTTCGCCGTGAACTTCGACCTGCTGGGCCCCGGCGGCGTCACCATCGCCTCCAACATCGCCAGCCGGTTCGGCGAGGCCAACGAGTTCGGCCGCAGCGCGCTCATCGCGTCCGGTCTGGTGCTGTTCGCCATCACGCTCGTCGTCAACATGGCCGCTCGCGCGATCGTGTACCGGCGTCGTGAGTTCGTGGGAGGCAGTGCGTAATGGCCGTCGAGACCCCCGTTCGCAGCCTGGGCGTGCAGGACGCGTCCCAGCTGCGGACCAAGACGCTGCCGTCGTGGTCGCCGTACGTGGTCGTCGTCGTGGCGATCGTGCTGTCGTACGTGCTGATCAAGCTCACCGGCGCGGGTGGCTGGGTGCTCACCGGCGTCGTCGCCGCGGTGCTGTTCGTGCTCCTCATGGGAGTCGCGGCGACCGTGGTCGAGGGCGGCCGGTCGGCGCGCAACCGCATGGCGAGCATCATGATCTACGGGGCGTTCATCCTCGCCCTGCTGCCGCTGCTCTCGGTGGTCTACACCCTGCTCGACAAGGGCAGCGACCGCCTCGACGGCAACTTCTTCAACACGTCGATGAACAACATCGGCCCGTTCGACGAGCAGGGCGGCGCGTACCACGCCATCATCGGCACGATCGAGCAGGCGGGCATCGCCACGCTGATCACCGTGCCGCTGGGCATCCTGGGCGCCATCTACATCGTCGAGTACGGCCGGGGCTGGTTCGCCAACCTCATCCGCTTCTTCGTCGACGTCATGACCGGTATCCCCTCGATCGTCGCCGGTCTGTTCATCCTGTCGTTCTGGGTGTTCACGATCACGCCGCTGTACAGCTCGGACGGCTTCGCCCACTACTCGGGCTTCGCCGCCGGCCTGTCGCTCAGCGTGCTCATGCTGCCGACCGTCGTGCGGTCCGCCGAGGAGATGCTGCGGCTGGTGCCGACCGCGCTCCGTGAGGGCTCGTACGCGCTGGGCGTGCCGAAGTGGAAGACGATCACCAGCATCGTCCTCCCGACCGCTGGCCCCGGCATCGTGACCGGTGTCATGCTGGCTGTGGCCCGCGCGTGTGGTGAGACGGCTCCGGTGCTCCTCGTGGCCGGTGGCGCCTCCGCGATCAACTTCAACCTGTTCGACGGCAACCAGTCGTCGCTGTCGCTGTTCGTGTATCAGCAGGCCGGTGTCGCCTCGGAGTTCGCGCCTGGGCGGGCCTGGACGGCCGCTTTGACGCTGGTCGTCCTCGTTCTCGTCCTCACCGTTGCCGCGAAGCTGCTCGCCCGCCGCAACAAGCTCGCCCGATAATCACTGGAGCGCCAACATGGCAAAGCGGATTGAAGCCCACGGCGTCACCTCGTACTACGGATCGTTCAAGGCGATCGACTCCGTGTCGATGACGATCGAGCCCAAGTCGGTCACCGCCCTGATCGGACCCTCGGGTTGCGGCAAGTCCACGTTCCTGCGGTCGATCAACCGCATGCACGAGGTGCTGCCCAACGCGCGCATCGAGGGCCAGCTCCTGATCGACGGGCAGAACATCTACGACCGCGACGTCGACGTGACGGCCGTGCGCCGGATGATCGGCATGGTGTTCCAGCGGCCGAACCCCTTCCCGACGATGTCGATCTTCGAGAACGTCGTCGCCGGCCTGCGCCTCAACGGCGTGCGCAAGAAGTCGGTGCTGGAAGAGGTCGCGGAGAAGGCGCTGCGCAGCGCCAACCTCTGGAACGAGGTCAAGGACCGGCTGGGCCGCCCCGGCGCGGGCCTGTCCGGCGGTCAGCAGCAGCGGCTGTGCATCGCCCGGACGATCGCGGTCGAGCCGCAGGTCGTGCTGATGGACGAGCCCTGCTCGGCCCTCGACCCGATCTCGACGCTCGCGATCGAGGACCTGATCACCGAGCTGAAGAACCAGTACACGATCGTGATCGTCACGCACAACATGCAGCAGGCGGCCCGTGTCTCGGACCGCACCGGCTTCTTCTCGATCGACAAGACCGGGGAGCCGGGCCGGCTCATCGAGTACGACGACACCGCGAAGATCTTCACCAACCCCTCGGTGAAGAAGACCGAGGACTACATCACCGGCCGCTTCGGCTAGACCGGCGACTCACGCACCAGGGCGGATGGCGTCGGCCGGGTCACGGTCCGGCGCCGCCGCCAGCGCGGCCTCGATGCCGCCGGCCTCCGCGAGCTCCAGCAGCGTGTGACTGGTCGGCGGCAGCATCGTGTACCGCCCGTCGGCCGCCTCGGCCGGCGTGCACCACACGTGGTCGTCGGCCTCGCCGCCCACGTCCCGGGTCACCTGGCCGCTGGGCAGCAGGGCGAGGAAGAAGTACGTGTCGAAGCGCCGGGGCTCGAACTCCGGCGTGACCCAGCGCGACCACGGCGCCAGCAGGTCGCTGCGCAGCACGAGCCCGTTGCGGCTGAGGAACTCGGCGAAGCCCAGCTCCCGCGCGATCAGCGCCCGCCGCGCCCGCTCCCAGTCCGGCCCGCTCACGTCGCCGACCACGGACTCCGCGTCGGCCCCGGCGAGCAGCACCCCGGACTCCTCGAACACCTCGCGGACGGCCGCGCAGACGACCGAGCGGGCCACCGACTCGTCCAGCTTGAGCCGGGCCGCCCAGTCCGCGGGTGCGGGTCCGGCCCAGCCCGGCAGGACCGCCGCGTCGCGCGGGTCGACCCCGCCGCCCGGGAAGGCGTACATGGAGGCCGCGAAGGCCATCGTGGCCACCCGGCGGATCAGGTACGCCTCGAACGGCTCCCGCAGCAGCACCACCGTGCTCGCCAGCCTCGGCTGCACCGGGACGCCGCCCTCCGCCTCGAAGCGGCGGGCCATCTCGGCCATTTTCGGCGGCAGCTTGTACGAGACCATGAACCTACGTTAAGGGGTGGCCTCGTGCCCGGCGCGACCGTGGGTCCGCCGGCGCTCCTTCATCTCGGCCTCGAACAGGTGGCGGCGGCCCTGGGCGAGCTTGTGCCGCGCGTCCCGCTCCAGGTCGCGGAACACGGTGTAGTACCCGTCGTCGAAGTCCTCGACGATCTGGAAGGTCCAGCGCCCCGGGATCACGTTGCGCCCCAGGAGTTCGGTCTCGATCCGCTCGGCCGTGCCGTCGTGCCCGGCCTCGCGCAGCATGGCCACGGCGTCGTCGAGCATCAGGTCGGCGTGCCCGATGAGCTGGTGGAGGTCGTAGAGGCGGCCGCGGGCCCGCTCGACGGTCTCCAGGGCCTCGCTGAGCTTGCCCAGCGCCTCGACGGTCTTGTCCGAAACGCCCGCCGGACGGCGGTGAGCGGCGTCCGGGCCATCTCCAGGAGAACTGTTCACCTGCCTAAGCTACGGCCATGACTGATCGCATCCGCTGGGGGATTCTGTCGACCGGCTCCATCGCCGCCACCTTCGCCGAGGACCTCAAGCTGCTGCCCGACGCCGAGCTGGCCGCGGTCGGCTCGCGCAGCACCGAGTCGGCGGAGCGCTTCGCCGCGGCCCACGGCGTGACCCGGGCCCACGGGAGCTGGCAGGCGCTGGTCGAGGACCCCGAGGTCGACGCGATCTACGTGGCGACCCCGCACAGCGCCCACTACGAGGCCTCGATGCTCGCCCTGCGGGCCGGCAAGGCGGTGCTCTGCGAGAAGCCGTTCACGCTCGCCGTCGAGGAGTCCGAGCAGATGGTGGCCACGGCCCGCGAGCTCGGCGTCTTCCTCATGGAGGCGATGTGGATGCGCTGCATCCCGGCGATCCGGCGGATGGCCGAGCTCGTGCGCGACGGGGCGATCGGCGAGCCGGTCGCGGTGCACGCCGACTTCGGCATGCAGGGGCCGTTCCCGGAGACCTCGCGGCTGCGCGACCGCAAGCTCGGCGGCGGGGCGCTGTACGACGTCGGGATATACCCCGTGACGTTCGCGCACCTGTTCCTCGGCCGGCCCGCCTCGGTGCAGGCCTGGGCCCGGATGAGCAGCGGGGGCGTGGACGAGAACACGGGCATGCTGTTCGGGTACGACTCGGGCGCCGTCGCCGCGCTCACGTGCTCGCTGCTGGGGGACACGGCGCGGACCGGGGTCGTCACCGGCACCCAGGGCCGCATCGACGTCAAGCGCGACTTCTTCCACCCGCACGGCTTCACGCTCTGGCGGGCCGGCGAGACCGAGGAGTTCGACCTGCCGTACGAGGGCAGCGGCTATCAGTTCGAGGCGGCGGAGGTGCACCGCTGCCTGCGCGAGGGCCTGCTGGACAGCCCGCTGGTCCCGCTCGGCGAGACGCTGGACATCCTCCGGCTGCTTGCGGAGGTTTCCGGAATTGTCGGACTTGACTATTCAAGCTGAGGACTGAACGGGGCGGACGCAGCGTTCCGCCCTCACTACCGTGCGGCGTATGGCTCAGGAACTCCGGGCCGACCCGGACGAATTGATCAAGCTGGCCGCCGCCTGCCTGGCCGCGGCCGACACACTGGGCGGGCGCTACCGCTCCGACCACGGCGAGCTGGACCTGCCCGCCGACGCCTTCGGCAACACGGAGGCGGCGGCCGGGCTGGCCCGCACGGCGGCAGCGGTCGGGGCGAACGCCCATCGGGCCGTCTCGGCACACGTCGAAGTCCTCGAAGAGGACGCCGACGCGCTGCTGCAGACGGCCTTCGCGTATCTGGCCGCCGATCGGCAGGCCATGCAGACCGTGGGCAACGCGCGGCGGGCGCCGCTCTAGACCCACACCACACGGGGGAACGACTGATGGTGCAGACGGTAGAGCTGTCCGCCGTCACGGTGGACGACATCTGGGAACTCGCCGCGCGACCCGAGCTGCTCGGGCGGGCGGCCACGACCTGGCGGGCGGTCCGCGCCGACGTGCGCGCCGCCCTGGACGCACTGGAGCAGGCGGCGGGCCCGGTGACCCGCGGCTCCTGGGAGGGCGAGGCCGCGGACGGGTTCCGGCGGCACTTCGCGAAGTACACGGAATGCCTGCACGACCTCGACGCCGTCCTGCTGGACACGTCCGTCGCGCTGGACGGGGCGGCCGCCCTGCTCCGCAACGGCCGGGACCAGCTCGACGCTGCCTTCGGCTTCGCGTCGGGAGTACCGCACCGGCGCGGCGCCGGGACCGTCACGTTCGCGCCGGTCAACGCGGCGCAGGACGCGGCGGTGCGGGCCGGGATCGCCGAGGCGCTGGACATCCGCGCGGACCTGGAGCACGGGCTGGCCGAGCAGCACGGGCGGCTGACCGGCGCGCGGGCGCGCTGGGAGGTGCTCGGGGCGGTCTGGGCCATGGTCATCGGCCGGACGGCGCCGGGCTGGGTGCCGCCCCCACCGGCGCCCGGGATCGACGCGCGGCTGGTCGGCGACCTGTTCGTGGTGCAGGCGACCGGTGGCGCGGACCGCGTCGAGGTCGAGGACGGCCACGTGGTCGTCAACGGCGTGCGGCTGATCGTCCCGCCCGGGGCCCGGCTGGTGCTGCGGACCGGGGCCGGCGACGACACGGTCCAGTCCACCGCGCAAACGGGCATGACCGTGCTCGGCGGCGACGGGGACGACCGGCTGACCGGCGGCCGGGGCGACGACGTGCTCGTGGCGGGCCTGGGCGTGGACACGGTGACCGGCGGGGCGGGCGCGGACCGCGTCAGCCTCGGGGTCCTGGCGCCCACCGGCCGGAAGGTGCCGGAGGACGCCGCCGAGCACGCCGACCTGGGCGACGGCGACGACCGGCTGTGGGGCAGCTACGGCTCCGACGACGTGACCGGCGGGGGCGGGGCGGACCTGCTCTTCGGTACCGACGGCGAGAACCGCATGTCCGGCGGCGACGGCGACGACGTGCTGGCCGGCGGCGGGGGTCGCGACCGCCTGCTCGGCGGGGCCGGCTTCGACCGCCTGGCCGGCGGCGACGGGCAGGACTACCTCGACGGCGGCGACGGGGACGACCGGCTCGACGGCGGCCGCGGCGACGACACGCTCTACGGGCTGGGCGGCTCCGACCAGCTGCGCGGCGGCCAGGGTGACGACTACCTCGAGGGCGGCGAGGGGGCCGACCTGGTGGCCGGGGACGACGGCGCGGACGTGGTCTCCGGCGGCCAGGGCGACGACCAGCTCGACGGCGGGGCCGGGGACGACGTGGTGTACTCCGGCGCCGGCCGCGACGCGGTGACCGGGGGCGCCGGGGCCGACGCGCTGTTCGGGCAGGCCGAGGACGCGGTGACCGGGGTCGAGCGGATGGCCCCGGCCGAGACCGCCGACCTGAGCGGGTTCATCGAGGTGGGGGGCGATGCGCAGTACCAGGCGCGGGTGCACGCCGACCTCGACCTGCTCGCCGCCTCGCCCACGGGCCGCGCGATGCTCGAGGACCTGCGGGCTTCCGGACAGCGGCTGTACATCGAGCCGCTCGACGCCCGCAACGGCTTCGCGAACTACCGCGACGGGGTGCCGACCATCCAGTACAACCCGTCCTACGACGACCGCCCGCCGGTCACGACGCTCTTCCACGAGATGGCGCACGTGTACGACTACGAGCGCGGCAACGCCGACCGGAACGACTACAACCAGGCCAGCGGGCCGGACTACCAGTGGAAGGGCGGGCCGGCGGTGAAGAACTTCGAGCGCCAGGCGGTCGGCCTGCCGATCGACGACGACGGCGACCCGGCCACCCCGAACCGGATCGACCCGGGCCACCCGCTGGCCCGGACCGAGAACGGGCTGCGGGGCGAGCTGGGAGTGGGCGAGCGGGAGCGGTACGGCTCACCCTGATTCAGAACAGCGGGTGGGCCAGCAGATAGGTCAGCATCGCGATGACGGCGGCGGCCGGGAACGTCAGGATCCAGGCGATCACGATGTCCCCGGCCACCTGCCAGCGCACCGCCGACAGCCGCTTCGTGGCGCCAACACCCATGATCGCCGAGGTGATGCTCTGCGTGGTGGAGATGGGCAGCCCGAGCTGGGAGGTGGTGAACAGCACGCCGGCCGCGACCGTCTCGGCGGCGAAGCCCTGCGGCGGGTCGAGGTCGATGATCTTGCGGCCGAGGGTGCGGATGATGCGCCAGCCGCCCGAGTACGTGCCCAGGGCCAGCACGGTCGAGCAGGTCAGGAACACCCACTCCGGGATGTCGGTCTTGTCGGCGTGGTAGCCGCCCGTGTAAAGGGCCAGCACGATGATGCCCATGGTCTTGGCGGCGTCCTGCATGCCGTGGCCGATCGCCATCGCCGCCGCCGAGACCGTCTGGGCCCGCCGGAAGCCGCGGCCGAGCACGCGCGGGTGGGCCCGCCGGAACGCCCACATGATGGCGATCATGAACGCGCCGCCGAGCACGAAGCCGACCACCGGCGAGACGACCATCGGCACCAGGACCTTGTCCACGATGCCGGACCAGAGGACCTTCGCGTCGAGGCCGAACCACACGGCGCAGACGGAGGCGCCCACCAGGCCGCCGAACAGGGCGTGCGACGAGGAGGAGGGCATGCCGAAGTACCACGTGACGAGGTTCCAGGCGATGGCCCCGACGACCGCCGCGAAGACGATGCCCAGCCCGCTCATGCCGGTCGGCGGGTCGATGATGCCGCTGCCGACGGTCGCGGCGACGTGGCCACCCAGATGCGCGCCGATGAAGTTGCCGGCCGCGGCCATGAGCAGCCCGGCGCGCGGGGTCAGCGCGCGGGTCGACACCGAGGTGGCGATGGCGTTGGCGGCGTCGTGGAAGCCGTTGGTGTAATCGAAGATCAGCGCCACCAGGATGACGGCGAGAACCCCTGCGAGCTGTGCGCTGATGGCTACGACTCCTTGACCACAATGGTCTCGATCGTGTTGGCCACGTGCTCGAAGGCGTCGCAGGCGGCCTCGAGCTCGTCCACGACCTCCTTCATCTTGAGCACGGTCAGCGCGTCGTACTCGCCGGAGAACAGCCGGACCAGGGCCATGCGGTAGGCGCTGTCACCGTCGTTCTCCAGCCGGTTGCACTCCACCCAGTACGACTCGAGGTCCTTCATCGACTTCAGGCGGGGCATCGCCTCGGCGGTGAGCCGGGACTGCTGGTCGAGCACCTTCACGATCTCGTGGATCTCGCGGGGCAGCGACGGGAGCTTGGTGAGGCCGTAGAGGTACAGGAGGCTGCCCACCGCCTCGAGGTGGTCCATCACGTCGTCGAGCTGCGAGCCGAGGCGGTAGATGTCCTCGCGGTCGAACGGCGTGAGGAAGCTGGAGTTGATCTTCTTGTACAGCTCATGCGTGATCGCGTCGCTGTCGTGCTCGACCTCGACCAGCCGCTCGCTCACCGACTGGACGTCGACGCCCGGGACGGCCAGCTCGGACAGCAGGTCGGTGCCCTTGACGAGGTTCTGCGCCGCACGGCTGAACAGTTCGTAGAACGAATCGTCGCTGGGACGCAGCCTGAACCGCACAGTGAACCTCTTACGTCATCAAGGGGGCGCCGAAACTCCTAAACCGTGAATGCTAAGGCCCTCACCATGCGGCCGTCGCCGTGAGATCCCTCGCACGCTGCTGGTTCATCCCCAGTTCACCGAATATTCGCCTCCGGGGCGGCGTAGCGGACCGGGACCGCCCGGTGCTTGTAGGTGCGCTGGACCGGCCGCCGGAGAAAACGGGCCAGCGCCCCGCGGTGCCGGCTGGCGATCACGTCGACCTCGGCCGCCCGCAGCTCGCTCCAGAACGCGTTGCGCACCCGGCGGGGTGCCTCCGGGACGTCGGCGAAGCGGACCCGGCGCCCGTCGTCGTGCGCGGCCCGCACGAGCGCGCGCAGGATGTGCCGGGCCTCGGCCGGGAACTCGGGCCAGTCCTCCTGCGCGTCGAAGCCGAGCCGGGCCGCGAGCGACTCGGTGACGATCGGCGCGACCCCCACGGGCAGGCCGCCCGGCTCCAGGTCGCTGAAGCGGCCCTCCAGGAACGCGTACCGCTCGTACGCGCCGAGCAGGTCCGCCCGCGACCAGTGCGCCCCGGTGAGCACCACGGTGATCGCGCCCGGGACGACCCGCCCGCCGAGGAACTGGGTCAGGATCGCCGCGTGCGGGCGCAGGAGGAGGTCCAGCGTGTCGTACTCGCGGCCGGTCGCCAGCACGGCGCCGGTCTCCGGGTCGGGTTCCGGCTCGGCCCGCACCATGAGCAGGAACGGCTCGGCCCGCCGGGCGTGCACCCGGCCGAGCGGGTTGCCGGCCACCCGGGCGGCCAGCGGGGCGAGCACCGCCTGCTCGAACGTCGGCGGCGGCTCCCCGGGCGGCATCGCGCAGGTCAGCCGCAGCGTCGGGGTGGTCGTGTCCGGGTCGATCCGCACGCCGACCTCGACCCCGGCGAACCCGGCCCGGGCGGCGGTGGCGGCGGGGTCGATGGGGCCGTCGAGGGCCACGAAGAGCCCGGTGGCGAGGTACGGGCGGCCCCGGCGCACCTTCGACGCGGCGATCGCACCGAGGGCGCCGCAGGTCGCCAGGCCGGCCAGGCCGGTGGCGACGGTCGCCAGGGCATTGTCCATGCCAAAATGGTACTTAACGCACATTTCGTGCGCGGCCACTTTACGTGACGAAACTCAGCCACTCGTGGTACGCCGACCCGAACGGTTCGACCCGCTCGGTGACCGCGCCCATCAGCCAGTCCGCGCTGGCCAGGGCCTGCGTGACGACGTCCGAGGGGTACGCGTAGCGCACCTGGTGCACCGCGAACTCGTCCTCGTCCAGCAGCTCCACCCCGCCGTGGCGCCGCCGGCGCACGTCGAGGTCCAGGTCGATCGCGGTGACCTCGGTCTCGGCCGGCCAGTGCGGCACGCTGGTGATGTCGCAGTAGATCTCGGTCCGGTGTGGCGCGGCGTTGAAGCAGGCGGTCCACCAGGCCTGCCGCGGGAAGAGCAGCACGTGCGGGGACTCCGCGAACCCCTTCGGTGCGGCGCCCTTGAAGATCGCGGTCTGCGGGCCGGCCCCGACCCACACGCCGTGCTCGTCCTCGCCCAGCCACTCCGTCTCGTAGTTCCAGTGGAGCGAGCCGTCGTACTTGCGGTACACGACCCTCACGCGTTTCATGCGCCTCACGGTACCGACCGCGTGTGCCCTCCGTTTCTGTCGTACGCAAGGGGTAGCGTCCCCTCCGTGACCGCCACCCCCAAACCTCGTCGCCCCCGACCGGAAGTGATCGATCTCCTGGCCGCCGCCGTCGGCGCGGTCCCGGACGGGGCCGAGCGCCCCGGCCAGCAGAGCATGGCGAAGGCGATCGAGGCCGCGGTGGAGAAGGAGGAGCACCTGCTGGTGCAGGCGGGGACCGGCACCGGCAAGTCGCTGGCCTACCTGGTGCCCTCGCTGCTGGTCGACGGGCCCGTGGTGATCTCCACGGCCACCCTGGCCCTGCAGTCCCAGCTGGTCGACCACGACCTGCCCCGGCTGGCCGACGCGGTCGAGCCGGCGCTGGGCAAGCGGCCCACGTTCGCGGTGCTGAAGGGCCGCCACCACTACCTCTGCCTGGCCCGGCTGGAGGGCACGAACGCCGACGAGCCCGACGACGGGCTGTTCGACGTGGGAGAGGCCCGGCCGACCAAGTGGCTCGGCGAGGCGGGCCGGCTCGGCAAGCAGATCGAGCGGCTGCGCAAGTGGGCGATGGAGACCGACACCGGCGACCGCGACGAGCTCGACCCGGGCGTGGACGACACGGCCTGGCGGCAGGTCTCGATGCCGGCCCGCGAGTGCGTGGGCGCGCAGCGCTGCCCCTACGGCGCCGAGTGCTTCGCCGAGGCCAGCCGCACCCGGGCCCGCGAGGCCGACATCGTGGTCACCAACCACAGCCTGCTCGCCGTCGACATGCTGACCGGCCGGCAGATCATCCCGCCGCACGAGCTGCTCGTCGTCGACGAGGCGCACGAGCTGGCCGACCGGGTCAGCTCCGCCTCGCAGGCCGAGCTCACCCCGGAGACGCTGGAGCGGACGGCCCGCCGCTGCCGGACCTACGTCGACGACGACGTGGCCGACCGGCTCATGGAGGCCGGCGACGTGCTCACCGTCGCCCTGGCCGAGGTGCCGGCCGGGCGGATCACCGGCGAGCTGCCGACGGTCCTCGCCGAGGCCCTCACGCTGCTCGACGGCGGCGGCCGCAAGGCCCTCGAGGCGATCGGCGAGGTCCGCGCCGACGACGCCGACCCGGTCCGCAAGACCCAGGCCAAGACCATGATCGGCGACCTGGTCAAGATCGCCCAGCGCATGATCGCCAACGCCGAGCACGACGTCACCTGGGTCGAGCGCGACGAGCGCGGCCGCCGCGCCGTGGTCATCGCCCCGCTCTCGGTGGCCGGCACGCTGAGCAGCCACCTGTTCAGCGAGCGCACTGTGGTCGCCACCTCGGCCACCCTCGCCCTCGGCGGCCAGTTCGACACCGTCGCCCGCTCGCTGGGCCTGCCCACCGCCGTCGAGCGCCCGGCCCCCGCGGCCACCCCGGCCGAGCGGGCCCGCGAGGCGGTCGTCCGGGCCGACGAGGCGCGCGACACGGCCGGGCTGGCCTGGAGCTCGCTGGACGTCGGCTCGCCGTTCGACTACCCCAAGCAGGGCATCCTGTACGTTGCGGCGCACCTTCCCAAGCCGCAGACCTCGGGCCTGTCGGAGCCGGCCGCCAACGAGATGGTCGAGCTGGTGCAGGCCCTCGGCGGGCGGGCCCTCGGCCTGTTCTCGTCGCGCAAGGCGGCGGAGCGGGCGGCGGAGGTGCTGCGGGCCCGGACGCCGGGGATCACGATCCTGCTGCAGGGGGAGGAGTCGCTGCCGCTGCTGGTGCGCCGCTTCCGCGAGGACCGCAACAGCTGCCTGCTGGGCGTGATGTCCCTCTGGCAGGGCGTCGACGTCCCGGGCGACGCCTGCCAGCTCGTGATTATCGACCGCCTGCCGTTTCCCCGGCCCGACGAACCGTTGTCGGCCGCTCGGTCGGACGCGGTCCAGGCGGCCGGCGGGTCGGGATTCGCGGCGGTGAGTGTGCCGATCGCGGCAGTGCGTCTGGCCCAAGGGGTCGGCCGACTCATTCGCTCGCGCGGGGACAAGGGTGTGGTGGCCGTGCTGGACTCCCGGTTGCAGCACGCGTCCAGCTACGGGCCGTTCCTGCGGAAGTCACTGCCGCCGTTCTGGTACACGACCAAGCCCGACGTCGTGCGCGCCGCCCTTCGCCGCCTGGCGGCCTCGTAGCGTCAGGACGACGCCGATCAGCAGGAGGCCGCAGGCGATCTGTTCCAGCTTCAGCCAGAGCGGGAACGGGAGCGGGACCGAAACGATGACCGCGATCGCCACGGTCATGACGATGGCGATGATGCGCAGGCGCTTCACGTCGCCGCGGGCGGCCAGCCAGTTGCACACCGCGGCGCTGCCCACGACGATCGTGGCGCGGACCCAGACCGCGTCGTTGACCAGGTCCGGGTGGTGGCGGAGCAGGTAGGCGACGACCAGGGTGGCCAGGCTCAGCAGCAGGTAGGCGGCGATCAGCAGCCGTGGGGTTCGGGTCATGCCTCCAGGCTCGTGAACACCGGCCCTCAACCGCATCGGCGCTGGGGTAGAGCTGCGATCTCCAACCCCGGTTGGATGTCGGCGCCGCGGGATCCGGCTTGAATGGGGGCATGACCTCGCCGGCGCTGGTCGCGCTCGATTCGGCCCGGGCGCAGCGGGCGGCCGTCATCCGCTGGCTGCGGCCGCTCGCCCCGCTGATCATGGGGATCGTCGTCTGGTCGGCCTGCACCCAACAGCCGTCGCCCACGTCCAGCCGGGCGGTGCTGGTGGCGCTGGTGGCGTTCATCGCCGCCGGGGTCGGGGCCGTGGTGTCGATCAATCACACGCGGACGCACATCGGGTTCGTCGGGGCCTTGCTCGCGGCCTCGGCGGCGCTGGTCTGGCTGCAGCCCGACGGGGCCGCCGTGGCCGGGATCTTCGTGGGCATTTCGCTGCTCGCGCCGCTGCTGCGGGGGCATCTCTCGATTCCGATCACCGTGGTCGCGCTGATCTCGCTCGCCGTTGCCGTGAGCTCGGCGCGGAGCGGGGCGATCATCGACGCGCTGCTCGATGCCGTGATGGTCGGGGCGTTCTACGGGATGATGGTCTTCGCGCTGCGGCTGGGGGAGGCCAACCAGCAGGCCGAGCGGCTCGTCGAGGAGCTCGAACGGGGGCGGGCGGCGCAGGCCGAGGCGGCGCGGCTGTCCGAGCGGCAGCACCTCGCGCGGGAGATGCACGATCTGCTGGCCCATTCGCTGTCGGGGCTGATGCTGCAGCTGGAAGGGGCCCGGCTGCTCGCCGCCCGCTCGCCCGACGATCCGCGGCTGCCGGCCGCCATCGAGCGGGCCCAGCAGCTTGGGCGGGCCGGGCTCGACGAGGCGCGGCGGGCCATCGGGCTGCTGCGGGACGACGAGCTGCCCACCCTGGCCGAGCTGGCCAAGGCGTTCGCGCACGACCACGGGGTGCGCTGCGAGTACACGGTCGGGGGCGGCGAGCGGGAACTCGAGTCGCCGGCGCGGCTGGCGGTGTACCGGGTCGCGCAGGAGGCCCTGACGAACGCGGCCCGGCACGCGTCGCCCACGCTGGTCACCGTGCATCTCGAACATCTGGACGGGTCGGTGCGGCTGACCGTGGAGGACTTCGGGCCGCGCGCGGCCACGCCCAGCGCCGGGGCCGGCTACGGGCTGACGGGCATGCGGGAACGGGCGGAGCTGCTCGGCGGTACCCTCGACGCCGCTCCCACCGCGACGGGCTTCCGGGTCACGCTGGAGGTGCCGGCATGACCGTGATCCGCGTGCTGCTCGCCGACGATCAGCGGGTGGTCCGGGAGGGGCTGGCGCTCGTGCTGGGGCTGCTGCCGGACGTCGAGGTGGTCGGGGCGGCCGGCGACGGGGCCGAGGCGGTCGAGCTGGCGGTGCGGCTGCGGCCCGACATCGTGTTGATGGACCTGCGGATGCCGCGCTGCGACGGGGTCGAGGCGACCCGGCGGCTGCGGCAGCGCGCGCCCGAGGTGCGGGTCGTGGTGCTCACCACCTACTCCGACGACCGGTCGGTGCTGGAGGCGCTGCGGGCCGGGGCCAAGGGGTACCTCACCAAGGAGGCCGGCGGCGAGGAGATCCAGGCCGCCCTGCGCCGCGTGCTGGACGACGGGGCCGCGCTCGACCCGGCCGTGCAGCACCACGTGCTCAACGCGCTGACCCAGCCGCCGCCGGTCAAGGCCGACGAGCTGCTGACACCCCGCGAGGTCGAGGTGCTGCGGCTGATCGCGGCCGGGCTGAGCAACGGGGAGATCGCGGCGCGGCTGTTCATCAGCGAGGGTACGGTCAAGAGCCACGTCAACCACCTGCTGGCCAAGATCGGCGGACGGGACCGGGCGCAGGCGGTGGCGTACGCGTACCGCAACGGACTGGCCCCCGGCGAGTAGGCTGCCAAGCCGTGGGTCAGCTGAAGACGACCGGGTCCGAGTTCGCGATGGGGCTGCGGCTGCTGGGCAAGGGGTTCGCGCGGTACGGACGCAGCCCGAAGCTGTTGCTGCTCGGCGCCATCCCGGCCGTGATCACGTGCGCGCTGTTCGCGGTCGCCTGGGTCTTCCTGATCATCTACATCGACGACATCGCCGGCTGGGCGACCTGGTTCGCCGACGACTGGTCGCAGTTCTGGCGCGGCCTGATCGAGTTCGGGGCGGGCGCGGCCATCCTCGTCGCGGCCGCGTTCCTCTCGGCCGTCGGGTTCACCGCGGTCACGCTGCTCATCGGGGACCCGTTCTACGAGACCATCTCCGAGCGGATCGAGGAAGGGCTCGGCGGCACCCCTGGGGCCGTGGACCTTCCCTGGTACCGCACGCTGTGGCCCAGCCTGGTCGACTCGCTCCGCCTGATCATGTTCGGCGTGCTCTGCGCGATCCCGCTGTTCGCGATGGGCTTCATCCCGGTCGTCGGGCAGACGGTGGTGCCGGTGCTGAACGCGATCCTCGGCGGCTGGCTGATCACGCTGGAGCTGACCGGCGTCCCGTTCACCCGCCGCGGGATGCGGCTGGCCGACCGCCGCAAGATCATGCGGGCCAACCGGGCGCTCGCGCTCGGCTTCGGCATCCCGGTGTTCCTGGTCCTGCTGATCCCGGTGGTGGCGATCATCGTGATCCCGGCCGCGGTGAGCGGGGCGACCCTGCTGACCCGGCGCAGTCTGGGCCTGGGCATCGACGACCGGCCCCGCCCGGAGCTGGTCAGGCCAGCAGCCCCCGCAACAGAGTTGCGTCCCCGCTGACCAGCAGGGTGTCGAACGGCACCCGCCCCCACAGCGCCAGGGCCAGGTCGCTCGCGCTGCCGCTGGCCGTGGCCCGCTCGTGGTGCTCGTCGGAGTCGAGCAGCGTGTCGGTGTCGAGCAGGGCGATGCCGGCGTTGCGGAGCCGGACGTACCAGACCTGATCGGTGTCGGTGGCGTGCAGCGCGATCATGCCGGCCCGGTCGGCGGGGCCGCTGCGGCGCCCGGACGGGATCCAGGTGTCGAGCACCTCGGTCACGTTGTCGCTGGCCAGCCGGGCCTCGATCGGCTCGGCCAGGCCGCCCGCCATCTGCGCGTCCCAGCGGTGGATGGTCGTCTCGTGGGCCATCCGCCGGTGCCAGAACGAGGCCTTCTTGGCCTGTGGCGCGAAGTTCCACGCCGGCAGCTCGGGGTCGACGGAGTCCAGGGTGGCGACCAGCTCGGTGAAGGCGTCGGTCCAGGCGGTCGCCGCGTCGACGCCCGCCGGCAGCGGGTCGGTCGAGCGGGGCTCCGGCTTGTCCAGCACGCCGCGGGTGATGTGGCCGGTCACGTAGGAGTACACCTGGCTCAGGTGCCACGCCAGGTCGGCCAGGCTCCAGCCCGGACAACTCGGCACCGGGGCGTCGAGCGGCGTGCCGCTGCTCAGGGCGGCGCGGAAGGCGTCGCCCTCGGTGCGCAGTGCGACCAGCCAGATGTCCTTGGTGAGCTGAGGCTTGCTCATAGCCCACAAGATTAGGGCAACGCCTACTCTGGTGCGGTGCCCGAACCCCGCACGCTCGCCGCGTTCACGACCCTGCGCCTCGGCGGCCCGGCCGGCCGCCTGATCGAGGTCACCTCCGAGGAGGAGACGCTCGCCGCGCTCCGCGCCGGTGGCGATCAGCTGATCCTGGCCGGTGGCAGCAACATCGTGGTCGCCGACGAGGGCTTCCCCGGCACCGTGGTGCTGCTGCGCCAGCGCGGGACCCGGGCCCGGGTCGAAGACGGCGAGATCACCCTCACGGTGGCCGCCGGTCACCCGTGGGACGAGGTCGTGGCCGAGGCGGTGGCCAACGGATGGTCCGGGATCGAGTCGCTCTCCGGCATCCCGGGCTCGGCCGGCGCCACGCCGATCCAGAACGTCGGCGCCTACGGCCAGGAGGTCGCCGAGACGATCACCGAGGTGCGGGCCTACGACCGCGAGCGCGGCGAGGTCGTGACGATCCCGGCCGAGGGCTGCGGTTTCGCGTACCGCACGAGCATCTTCAAGCACAGCCCGCGCCACGTGGTCCTGGCGGTCACGTTCCGCCTCGCCGTCTCGAACCGCTCGACCCCGATCGCGTACGCCGAGCTGGCCCGCACCCTCGGCGTCGAGCCGGGCGCGACGGCCCCGCTGGAGGAGGTCCGCGCGGCCGTGCTGAAGCTGCGCGCGGGCAAGGGCATGGTCCTCGACCCGGCCGACCCCGACACCTACTCGGTCGGCTCGTTCTTCACCAACCCGATCGTGCCCGCGGCCGGCTTCGAGCGGGTCCGCGAGCTGGCGGCGGAGTTCGGCACCCCGCCCTCGTGGCCCGCCGGGGACGACGTGAAGCTCAGCGCCGCCTGGCTGATCGAGCGGGCCGGCTTCCGCAAGGGCCACGGCGACCCGGCGAGCGGCGTGGCCCTGTCCGGCAAGCACACCCTCGCGCTGACGAACCGGGGCAGCGGTACCACGGCCGCCCTGCTCGACCTGGCCCGCGAGATCCAGGCGGGCGTCCAGGAGCGCTTCGGCGTCACCCTGCACCCCGAGCCCGTCCTGGTGAACTGCGCGATCTAGGGCGCGACGGCCGCATAGGGCACGGTGACCTCGCCGAGGCGCCAGCGGGCCGGGCGGTCCAGCACGGGCCAGCCCGCGCTCCGAGCGGCCTCGACCGCGGCCCGCCAGCGCTGGCGCGGGCCGAAGACGGACAGCGGGGCCGCCGCGCGCCAACCGGCGTCCAGATCGCGCAACAGGGCGTGCATCCGCTCGCCGGGGACGTTGTGGTGGATCAGGGCCTTCGGCAGCCGCTCGGCGATCGTGCCGGGCTGGTCCAGGTTCGCCAGCCGGGCGGCCAGCGTCAGCGTCCGCGGGCCGGCGGCCGGGGCGACCAGCACCCAGGCCGCCAGCCGGCCGAGCTCGTCGCAGGTCCCCTCGACCAGCCACGCGCCGGACGCGGTCATCGCCGACCAGGCGGCCGGGACGTCCTGCTCGCCGTACTGGCGCAGGACGTTGAACGCCCGCACGACCGTCGGGCGCAGGCCGGCCAGCTCGAAGCCGCCGAGCCGGAACCGCAGCCCGGCGGTCTCGTAGGGCTTGGCCGCGGCCACCCGGGCCGGGTCGATCTCCAGGCCGACGACCGGCACGCCGAGGCGGGCGTGGAGCTCGATCGCGGTGATCGGCGAGGCGCCGTAGCCGAGATCGACCACCAGCGGGTCTTCGGCGCGGCGCAGCACCCCGCCGAGCGTCGCGGCGATCCAGTTGTCGACCCGGCGCAGGCGGTTGGGGTTCGTCGTACCGCGCGTGATCGAACCCAAGGGCCTCATTCGAACACTCGGTGCACCTTGTGCTGGGCGGCCTGGGCGAGCGGGCGGACCACGAGCCGGTCGATGTTGACGTGGTGCGGCAGGGTCGCGGTCCAGGTCACGCACTCGGCGATGTCCTCGGCGACCAGCGGCTCGGCCACCCCGGCGTACACGGCGGCGGCCTTCTCGGCGTCGCCCTCGTAGCGCTTGAGCGCGAACTCGTCGGTCCGCACCATGCCGGGGCAGATCTCCACGACCCGGATCGGCCGGCCGGACAGCTCCAGGCGCAGCGTCTCGGCCACGGCGGTCTCGGCGTGCTTGGCCGCCGTGTAGCCCCCGCCGCCCTCGTAGACCACGAACCCGGCGGTCGAGCTCATGATCACGATGGTGCCCCGGCCCGAGCGGTCCAGCAGCGGCAGGAGGGCCTTGGTGACCCGGATCGTGCCCAGGACGTTCACGTCGAACATCCACTGCCAGTCGGCCAGGTCGGCGTCCTCGACCGTTTCCGCCCCGATCGCCCCGCCGGCGTTGTTGACCAGCAGCTCGACCTCGCCGTCCAGGCTCTCGAGGTGCTCGGCCAGCGCGGCCACGGATGCGTCGGAGGTCACATCGGCCACGAAGGACGACGCTGTTTTCAGCTCCGCCACCAGCGCGTCGAGCTTCTCGGCCCGCCGGGCGACGGCGACGACGTGGAAGCCCGCGGCGTCGAGCCGGCGGGCGGTGGCGGCCCCGATGCCGCTGGAGGCGCCGGTGACGACGGCGATACGAGTAGGCATGTGGCCATCCTGCATGAAGTTGCCCGCGGCGCAGTGACCAACGCAACGGTGGGTAGACGGGTGAAAGCGAGGGAACATGGACGGTTGGGAAGATGTAACCAACCGGCAACAGACAGGAGCACGACGTGGCGCGGGTTGATTCGCTGCACGGTCATACCCCGCAGTCCCGCCGTACCCTGCCCAGGCGCGTCGCAACGCTCTCGGTGCACACCTCGCCGCTGGATCAACCGGGCACCGGGGACGCCGGCGGCATGAACGTGTACATCGTCGAGGTGGCCGAGCGGCTCGCGCGGGCCGGCGTCGAGGTGGAGATCTTCACCCGGGCCACCAACAGCGAGCTGCCGCCGACCGTGGAGATGGCGCCCGGCGTGCTCGTCCGGCACATCATCGCCGGGCCGTTCGAGGGCCTGGCCAAGGAGGACCTGCCGGCCCAGCTGTGCGCGTTCACCGGCGGGGTGCTGCGCGCCGAGGCGGCCCGGCCGTCCGGCTGGTACGACCTGGTGCACTCGCACTACTGGCTCTCCGGCCAGGTCGGCTGGCTGGCCAAGGACCGCTGGGGCGTCCCGCTGGTGCACACCGCGCACACCCTGGCCAAGGTCAAGAACCTGCTGCTGGCCGACGGGGACAAGCCCGAGCCGATTGCCCGCGTGATCGGCGAGGAGCAGGTGGTGGCCGCGGCCGACGGCCTGGTCGCCAACACCCCGGCCGAGGCGAACGACCTGATCGACCTGTACGACGCCGACCCGCGCAAGGTCAGCGTGGTGCCGCCGGGCGTCGACCTGGACCGGTTCGTGCCCCGCCCGCACCGCAAGCTCGCCGCCCGCGAGCGCTTCGGCCTGCCCGCCGACGCCCACATCGTCGCGTTCGCCGGGCGCATCCAGCCGCTCAAGGCGCCCGACATCCTGCTGCGGGCCGCCGCCGAGCTGCGCGCCCGCGACCCCAAGCTGCTCGTCGTCATCTGCGGCGGGCCCAGCGGCTCCGGCCTCGACCAGCCCACCGCGCTCATGGACCTCGCGAGCGAGCTCGGCATCGCCGACATCGTGCGCTTCCTGCCGCCCCAGCCGCGCGACGCGCTGGCCGAGCTGTTCCGGGCGGTGGACGTGGTGGCGGTACCCAGCTTCAACGAATCCTTCGGGCTGGTCGCCATCGAGGCGCAGGCGTGCGGCACGCCGGTCGTGGCGGCGGCGGTCGGCGGGCTGGTGACCGCGGTCCGCGACGGCGTGTCCGGGGTGCTCGTCGACACCCACAAGCCGGCCGACTGGGCCTCCGTGCTCGGGCCGCTGCTGGCCGAGCCGGCCCGGCGGGCGGCGCTGTCGCTCGGCGCGGTCCGGCACGCGCGGGAGTTCTCCTGGGCCCACACGGCGAGCGGGCTGCTGGCCGCGTACCGCGACGCACTGGAGTTCCACCGGGGGGCGGTGGCGGCATGAGTGGCGGCATGAGTGCTGACCTCGACGCGCTGATCGAGCGGGTCGCGACCGAGCGCGAGATCCCGTGGGAGAAGACCGGCGAGCACGCGTACGTCGTGACCCTCCCCGGCACCCACAAGCAGAAGACGAACTGCAACCTGATCGTCGGCGAGCACGCGCTGCGGGTCGAGGCGTTCGTCATGCGCCACCCGGACGAGAACCGTGAGGCGCTGTGGGAGTGGCTGCTGCAGCGCAACGCCCGCATGTACGGCGTGGCCTTCAGCGTCGACGCGGTCGGCGACGTGTACCTGATGGGGAAGCTCCCGCTGCACGCCGTCACCGAGGACGAGCTCGACCGGCTGCTCGGGGCGGTGCTGACCTACGCCGACGAGAGCTTCGACCCGATGCTGGAGATCGGCTTCGGCTCGGCCATCCGCCGCGAGTGGGAGTGGCGGGTCAAGCGCGGCGAGCCCCTCGACAACCTCCGCGCATTTACGGACTTCGTGAATCGACCCGCTTAGCTACATTCGCGGGGGTGACCCCGAAGCTGGCGTGGAAGCCCGTGAGCGTGGTGGCCGGCCTGGCCGCACTCGCGCTGCTGCTCACCATCAATCGGTACGACTACCACCGCGACGAGCTCTACTTCCGCATGGTCGGCGCCCACCCGAAGTGGGGTTACGTCGACCAGCCGCCGTTCACCCCGCTCATGGTCCGCGGCTGCATCGAGCTGTTCGGCGACACGGTCTGGGCCATCCGCATCCCGGGCATGATCTTCCTCGCGGCCGCCGCGTTCCTGCTCGCCCTGGTCGCCCGCGAGCTCGGCGGCGGCGCGGTCGCCCAGACCCTGGCCGCGGCCGGGGTGCTCACCACGTTCCCGCTCACCGCCGGGCACATCACCATCACGGCGGCGCCCGACCTCGTCATGTGGCTGCTGGTCATCCTGTGCCTGATGCGGGCGCTGCTTCGCGACGCGCCCCGGATGTTCCTGTGGGCCGGCCTGTTCACCGGCATCGCCCTTTACAACAAGCACCTGGTGCTCCTGCTGCTGCTGACGGTCGCGGCCGGCCTGCTCATCGCCGGGCCTCGCCGCGTGCTGCTCTCGCCCTGGCTGTGGGCCGGTGCCGGGATCGCGGTGCTGGTGGGGCTGCCGAACCTGCTGTACCAGATCGCCAATGACTTTCCGCAGCTGGACATGGCCTCGGCGCTGGCCGAGAACAAGGGCGAGGACGCGCGCATCACGCTGCTGCCGCTGCAGCTGGCCTGGCTCGGCCCGTTCTTCGTGCCGGTGTGGATCGCGGGCATCGTGGCCCTGCTGCGGCGGCCCGAGTGGCGGCCGGTGCGGGCGTTCGCGATCGCCTATCCGCTGATGCTGGTCCTGCTGTTCGTCATCGCGGGCCAGCCGTACTACAGCTTCGGCCTGCTGGCCGCGCTCTTCGCCATCGGCGCCGTGCCGACCGCGCGCTGGCTGGGCGACAGCACCACCCGGCGCCGGCTGCTCGGGGCGGCCGTGGTCGTCAACTGCGGGGTGGCCATCGTGATGTCGCTGCCCGTGCTGCCGGTGGACGTCATCGGCAGGACCCCCATCCCGGCCATCAACCAGGGCCTCTCCGACGAGATCGGCTGGCCGCGCTACGTGGCGCAGGTCAAGGCGGTCTACGACGAGCTGCCGGCCGAGGACAAGCCGCGCACGGTCCTGCTGACCGGGAACTACGGCGAGGCGGGGGCGCTCGACCGGTACGGCCGACCGCTCGGCCTGCCCGATGTCTACAGTGGACAGAACGAGCTGTGGTACCTCGGCCCGCCGCCCGAATCCAAGACCGTCGTGGTGCTCGTCTCGCAGGGCGACCCCGGCCGTTCCACGGCATTCGGCTCCTGCGTGGAACGCGCCCGGCTGGACAATGGTTACGGCGTGGACAACGAAGAGCAAACAGCTCGCGTCTACGTCTGCCGCGATCTCACCGGCACCTGGTCCGACCTGTGGCCGCGCTTTCAGCATTTCGACTGAGGGCTTCGATCGGCGCGGATTGTTTCGAGTGTGTGAGCGAGCCGACAGCTTGTTTACTTGGCGCGCGAATCAACGGCCGCGTACCGTCAATTTCGGATCCGGCGATTCCTGAAGTTGGGGAGCGGCGGGGGTGTTCCGGCCCGTAAGGGCCTCTCGCGATGACATGTCCGGGCGGGGCGTGTCGTCGCCACCGGCGGCACACAGCGGGTGCCGTGGACTGGGGGTGCACGCACCCGCTGCCGCCGGTACGAGTCGCCAAACTTAAGGCGGCCGTAAAGACGCCGGGGCCTCGAAGCCCGTAATTTTCCTCGCATGCTCAGGCGTCTGCTGACGGCCGCTCTTCTGCTGGGTCTCGCCGGTTGTGGCACCCAGGCCGCCGCCGATAATGCCCCGCCAAGCAGTGCTCCGTCGGTTGAAACTTCCACGGGCGAACCCGGCGGCAATGGCGCTCTTGGGGCGCGCGCCACAACGAGCGCCTCAGCCAAGGCGACGACCGCTCCCGCCGCGAATTCCGGCAAAGCGCCCACCCAGACGTTCGCCATTGCGAGCAGTCAGTTCACGTTCACCCGCGCGGGACGGACGCTGCGCACGGTCGTCTGGTACCCGAAGACCGCCGGCCGCTACCCGCTGGTGCTGTGGAGCCACGGCCTGCACGGCTCGCCCGAGGGGTACGCCGGCGTGACGCAGAAGATCGCCGCCGCCGGGTTCGTGGTCGCCGCGCCCGCCTACCCGGGCACCAACGACAAGGCGAACCCGTTCAATCAGAACGACATGGCCAACCAGCCCGCCGACGCGTCCGCCGTCATCACCGAGGTGCTCAAGCTCGACGGCCAGGCCGGCTCGCCGCTCGCCGGGCGGATCGACACCGCCCACGTCGGCGCGGCCGGGCACTCGGCCGGCGGGTACACCACGGCCGGCCTGCTCTCCGGCTCGACCCGGGACAGCCGGCTCAAGGGCGCGGTCATCGTCTCGGGCGGGTCCATGGGCGGCAAGTTCTCCGGCGCGGCCACCCCGGTGCTGTTCATCCACGGCGACGCGGATGCGACCGTGCCGTACAGCAGCGGCAAGTCGCTCTATGACGCCACCTCGTGGCCGAAGGGGCTGCTCACGCTGCTCGGCGGGGACCACGGCGCCGCCCTGTGGGGCACCACGCCGGCCGCGAACGCCGTCAGCAAGTCGATGCTCGACCTGTTCCGCTACGGCCTCTACGGGGACACCGCGGCCCGCTCCCGGCTGCGCGCGGACGGCACGGCGAGCGGCGCCGCGAAGTACGACGGCACGCTCTAGCTGACGGCGAACACGTCCAGCAGCCCGGTGAGCTCCAGCTGGGCGTAGGCGAGCGGCCGGGGGTTGCGCAGTCGCAGCGCACATCCCGCCCCGGCGGCGAGCTTCCAGCAGCCGACCAGCGCGCCGATGCCGGCCGAGTCGAGCAGCGTGACCTGGTCGAGGTCGAGGATCAGCGCGCCGGGGCGGAAAACGGGCAGGACGGCCTGGACCGCCTCGGTCACCTGCTCGCACGTGGCCAGGTCCAGCGTGCCGGCGAGCCGGATGACCAGGGCGTCCGATGGCGTCGGTTCGAGCGTCGCCGACAAGCCGTCCCCGTCCAAAACCGCCCCCCTCACGCAGAAGTGAGCGAGATGTCTACCCGCCGACCGGCACCGCAAACTCCTCGGCCGCCGCCGGCTCCTTGGCCACCCGGCGCTCTCGTGCGGGCTGGATGAGCAGGTGGCCGGCGGCCGCGCACAGGCCGAGGGCGCCGCATACGATCCAGTGCCAGTTGCCCAGATACTGCAGGCTCACGCCGCCCGCCGCCGGGGCGATGAAGCTCGCGGCCGGGAACGTCAGATAGAAGACGCTCTGGTACCGCCCACGCAGCGCCTCCGGGGACAGCTCGGCGATGACCGCGGCGTTGGGCGGGGCGGCGATCATCGAGCCGACGGTCCACACGGTCGCGGCCGCGAGGTAGCCCGCGATGCCGTCGGCCAGCGCGACGGCGGCGAAGCCCAGGCCCAGGAAGACGTTGGCCACGGCGAGCGCGGTGCCCTTGCGCCAGCGGTCGATCAGGCGCGGCACGAACAGCTGGCCGACCACGATGAGCAGCGCGGCGTAGGCCACCACGGAGCCGTACGCGGACGGCCGCAGCCCGTCGCCGGTGATCGCCAGCGGCAGGATGGTCGAGGTCTGCGTGCTGACGATCGCGAGCAGCAGCGACAGCCCGACGAACAGCATGTACGCGCGGTCGGTGAGCGCCGTGTGCAGCCCACCTCGCGACGTTGCGGCGATCCGATGCGCCGGCCGGGTCTCGTGCACCTTCCACAGAATCAGCAGCGCGGTGAGCAGCGTGCCTGCCGCGTCTACCGAGAACAGCAGCGTGAAGCTCACCTCGGCCAGCGCCCCGGCGAGCACCGAGGCGACCGCCATGCCCAGGTTGAACGCCCAGAACTGCAGGTTGAACGCGCGGCTGCGGTCGCCGGCCGGGGTCACGTCGACGATGGCGGCCACGAACGCCGGGCCGGGCATCGAGTGCATGACGCCGAGCAGCGCGGCGAGCACCGCGATGGCCGGGATGGGCCGGGCCACGATCAGGCCGCACAGCACGGCCACGGCGCCGAAGTGGGCGAGCAGGAGGGTCGGGCGGCGGCCCCAGCGGTCGGCGAGCACCCCGCCGAGCAGCACGCCGCCGATCCCGCCGATGCCGTAGGCGCCGACCACGAGCCCGGCCACGGGGATCGCGAGGTGCCGGGCGGAGGTGAGGTAGAGCGAGAGGACCAGCGCGACGAAGCCGCCGACGCGATTGATCAGCATGCCGGTCCAGAGGTACCAGTAGAGCCGGGGGAGGCCGCCGATCGTGGAGCGGTACCAGGTGCGCACTGTTGTTCTTTGCCTTCTTTAGTAAAGCCTCTTTACAGTTCGATCCTAGCCAGCTCGCGCTCGGCCAGTGCGGCCACCCTGTGCTCCCGGGCGCGGGCCGCGCTCAGGCTCCAGACGGCGGCGATCGCTGCGGCGCCGAGGCAGCCCAGCCACAGGCCGGTGTTGCCGAGGTGCCGGTTCTCCCGCACCAGGCCGCCGAGGGTGGGCGCCAGGAACGACGCGACCTGCCAGGACAGGCCGAAGACGCCCTGGTAGCGGCCGCGCATGCTGACCGGGGACAGCCCGGCCAGCAGGGCCGAGTTGGAGGGCGCGTTGAGCATCTCGCCGACCGTCCAGACGAGCACGGTTCCGGCGTACAGCAGCGGCGTGTGCGCGAACGCGGTCAGCCCGAACCCGACGCCCATGATGAGGGCCGAGACGGGCATCACATAGGCGGGCCGGCGGGTGCTCAGCAGCCGGGTCACGGCCATCTGCCCGGCCACGATGAGCACCCCGTTGAGCGCGATCACCAGGCCGAACGTCTGGCTGGACAGCCCGTCGTCGATCATCGCCAGCGGGAGCATCGACATGTGCTGCAGCAGGATGAGCGCCACGAGCAGGTTGCAGGCCACGAAGCCCAGGAACACCCGGTCGTGCAGCACCGCGCGCAGGCCGCCGCGCTCGTGCTCCTCGTGCGGGGCCGCCACCGGGCGCGTCTCGCGGATGCGCCAGGCGATCAGCAGGGCGGCGGCCGCGGTGGTGGCGGCGTCGGCGGCGAAGAGCGTGAAGTACCCGGCCTGCGCGGCGAAGCCGGCCAGCGCGGCCGAGACGGCGAAGCCGAGGTTGATCGCCCAGTAGTACGTGCTGAACGCGCGCATCCGCAGGTCGGCCGGCACGATGTCGGCGATCATCGCGCCCAGCGGCGGGCGGGCCGCCTCGGCCGCGGCGCCGAGCAGGACGGCGGCCGCGATGATCTCCACCGGCCCGCGGGCCAGGCCCAGGGCCAGCATGAGCACCGAGGACGTGCCGAGCGAGAGCAGCGCGGCCGGGCGGCGGCCCCAGTGGTCGGCCAGGTGCCCGCCGACGGTCACGCCGACGGCGCCGCCGACGCCGTACAGGCCGACGACCAGGCCCGCGGCCGACGCGCTGAAGCCGCGCTGGGTGGTCAGGTAGATCGTCAGGAAGATGATGACGAACCCGCCGGCGCGGTTGACGAGCGTGGCCGCCCAGAGCACCCAGAACTGGCTCGGCAAGCGCTGTTTCCCCGTAATGACTGCCACGGCTTCGCATCCTTACACCCCGGACCGTGTGATGTCGAAGTGATTCGGTACGGGAGGATGCTCGTATGAGTGAAGTCGGGACACTGGTGCTCTTGCGGCACGGTGAGAGCGAGTGGAACGCCAAGAACCTGTTCACCGGCTGGGTCGACGTGGACCTCAGCGCCCAGGGAGAGGCCGAGGCCCGTCGGGGCGGCGAGCTGATCCGTGATTCCGGTCTCCTGCCGGATGTGGTGCACACGTCAGTGCTGCGCCGTGCCATCCGCACCAGCGAGATCGCCCTGCACACCGCCGACCGGCACTGGATTCCCGTCCAGCGCTCGTGGCGGCTCAACGAGCGGCACTACGGCGCCCTGCAGGGCAAGGACAAGAAGCAGACCCTGCAGGAGTTCGGCGAGGAGCAGTTCATGCTCTGGCGCCGCTCCTACGACACGCCCCCGCCGCCGATCGACGACAACGACGAGTGGTCGCAGGCGAGTGACGCGCGCTACGCGGCGCTGCCGCCGGAGCTGCGGCCGAAGACCGAGTGCCTCAAGGACGTCGTGGCCCGGATGCTGCCGTACTGGTACGACCAGATCGTCCCCCAGCTCCTCAACGGCAAGACGGTGCTGGTGGCGGCGCACGGCAACTCGCTGCGGGCCCTGGTGAAGCACCTCGACGGCATCTCCGACGAGGCGATCGCCAAGCTGAACATCCCGACGGGCATCCCGCTGCGCTACGACCTGGACGCGGCGCTCAAGCCGATCACGGCGGGCGGCACCTACCTGGACCCGGAGGCGGCCAAGGAGGCCGCGGCCGCGGTCGCGAACCAGGGGCGCTAAGCAAAAAAGGGGGGCCGGTCACCCGACCGGCCCCCTTTGCACGCTCAGTTCTTGGCGGCTTCGCGCGCGTCGAGGGTCTCGCCCGTGACGAGGAACACCACGTGCCGGCCGGCGTTCACGGCGTGGTCGGCGTACCGCTCGTAGAACCGCCCGAGCAGCGCGGAGTCGACCGCGGCCTCGGTGCCACCGTCCCAGCCCGGCGCGAACATGAGCGCGAAGAGGCCGGCGTGCAGCTTGTCCATCGCGTCGTCGTCCCGCTCGAGCTGGCCGGCGGCGACCACGTCGAGGTTCGAGATGGCGCGGGAGATCTTGGCGGCGATCCGGTCGGCGACCTCGCCCATCTGCTCGAACGTCGGGGCCAGCGAGTCGGGCACGGCGCGGGCCGGGTGGCGGCGCAGCGTGGCCTTGGCGACGTGATCGGCCAGGTCGCCCATGCGCTCGAGGTCGGCCGCGAGGTGCAGCGCCGTCAGCAGCAGCCGCAGGTCGGAGGCGACCGGGGCCTGACGGGCGCACAGGTCGTACACCTTGTCCTCGACGAGCCGGTAGAGCGCGTTGACCTCGGCGTCGCGGGCCACGACCTCCTCGGCGTCGGTCTGATCGGCCGTGAGCAGGGCGTTCGTGGCCCGGCTCATCGCCGAGCGAACGGCGTCGGCCATCCACACGAGCAGTTTGTTGACCTGCAGTAGATCGGCACGATATTCGTCGCGCATATTGCTCCCATCGTTGTGAACCTCACCGTATGGCCAGACCTTTGCCAACCCGGTGAACAATGGCGGCCACCAGGGTGAACACTGGACCACATGAGCCCGATTCGTGCCTCCGTGCACGCTGGATGCGCTAACGGGTCTCCTACCATCGGATCGTGGATTGGAAGTTCCGGCAGCCGAAATCCGACGGACCGGCGGTGACCGACATCCTCGACGCGCTGCAGGTCGGGGTGCTCGTTCTCGACGAGCTCGACAAGCCCGTGCTCGCCAACGCGGCCGCACGGGAGATGGGCCTCGTCCGGCAGCGCCCGGGCGGAGCCGCGACCGTCGCCGAGGAGGCGCACACGATCGTGCGGACCCTCGCCGGTCAGGTGCGGCGCACGGGCATCACCCGGGTCGTCGAGCTCGACCTGCCCCGGCTGACGCACGGCGAGCCGCTCGGCGTCAACGTCCGCGCGGTCGCCCTGGACGGTGGCCGGGTCGCGATCGAGGCGGCCGACGTCACCGAGGCGCACCGGGTCGCCCGGGTGCGCCGCGACTTCGTCGCCAACGTGAGCCACGAGCTCAAGACTCCCGTAGGTGCGTTGCAGCTGCTCGCCGAGGCGCTGCTGGACGCCACCGACAAGGACCCGGCGGCCGCCATCCGGTTCGCCGAGCGGATCAAGCACGAGTCCTCCCGGCTCGGCCGGCTGGTCTCGGAGCTGCTGGAGCTCTCCCGGCTGCAGGGCGCGGAGCCGCTGCCCGAGCCGGAGCCCGTCGACGTCGACAAGATCACCGTCGAGGTGCTGGACCGGGCCAAGACCCCGGCCTCGGCCAAGGAGATCGAGCTCGCGTTCAAGGGCGTGCGCGGCCTGACCGTCTACGGCAACGAGAACCAGCTCGTCACCGCGGTCGTGAACCTCGTGGAGAACGCGATCGCGTACTCGCCCGAGCACACCACGGTCACCGTGACGGTCAGCGAGGACAACGGCTACGTCGAGATCGCCGTGGCCGACCAGGGCATCGGCATCGAGCCCCGGGACATCGACCGCATCTTCGAGCGCTTCTACCGCGCCGATCGGGCGCGCTCCCGGGCCACCGGCGGCACCGGGCTGGGGCTCGCGATCGTCAAGCACATCTCCACGAACCACGGCGGCCGGGTCACGGTCACCTCAACCGTGGGAGTTGGCTCGACGTTCACATTGCGGCTGCCCTCGCGTCCGACGGAGGCCGCGTTGGCGCTACCGCCGTCAGTTGAGATCGGAGGGGCCCCATGATCGTTACGCAACAGCAACCTTCCACCCGCGGTTCGCAGCGCAGTGTGGCTCCCCGGCAGCTACGAAAGGACAGCACGTTGGCGCGCGTACTCGTGGTCGAGGACGAAGAGTCGATCTCGGACCCGTTGTCGTACATGCTCCGTCGCGAGGGCTTCGAGGTGTCCATCGCGGCGACCGGCACCGAGGCCATGACCGAGTTCGACCGCACCGGCGCGGACATCGTCCTGCTCGACCTCATGCTGCCCGAGATGTCCGGCACCGAGGTGTGCCGGCAGATGCGGCAGAAGTCCAACGTCCCGATCATCATGATCACGGCGCGGGACAGCGAGATCGACAAGGTGGTGGGCCTGGAGATCGGGGCCGACGACTACGTCACCAAGCCCTACTCGCCCCGCGAGCTGGTCGCCCGCATCCGCGCGGTGCTGCGCCGCCAGGTCGACGCGGTCGGCGAGCTGGCCCCGCCGACGCTCTCGGCCGGACCGGTGCGCATGGACGTCGACCGGCACGTGGTGACGGTGGGCGGGGATGCCGTACAGCTGCCGCTCAAGGAGTTCGAGCTGCTCGAACTGCTGCTGCGCAACGCGGGCCGGGTGCTCACCCGCGGCCAGCTGATCGACCGCGTCTGGGGCGCCGACTACGTGGGCGACACCAAGACCCTGGACGTGCACGTGAAGCGGCTGCGCTCGAAGATAGAGCCCGAGCCGTCCGCGCCGCGCTACATCGTCACCGTCCGCGGCCTGGGCTACAAGTTCGAGCCGTAAGCCGCTAGCCGGCGTTCGCCACGGATTCGCGGTTGCGTCTGCGCTCCTCCATCTCCTTGCGCAGGACGTAGCCGCGGATCGCGCGGCCCACGAGCTCGCTGGACTCGTACGTGATGATGACGTCGTAGGTGGCGTTCTCGGGATCCCGGCGGACGAACAGGACGGTCCCGTTCAGGGTGATCGTCTCGGTCTCCAGGGCGACCTTGATGTCCACCCGGTCGTCGCGCTCGAAGCGGTCCTCGGTCAGCCGGCACCGCGCGCCGCCCTCGGACAGGTCGATGATCCGGCCGTGGTAGGTCGTGCCGCCGTGGACCACCTCGACCCACTCGCCGCCCCCGCCGCGCACGTAGTTGCGCCGGGTCTGCAGCCGGATCGAGCCGACCGCCTCCAGCGACCAGCGGGGCGGTCGCTCCCGGCCGAGTTCGACCAGGCGCACGTCGACGGCCTGCCGCCGGTCGCCCGCCACCCAGGCCAGCTCCATCGACGCGCCGAGCTTCGGGACATCCGCGTCCATCACGCCGAACGGCGCGGCCACGGTCAGGCGCTTGCCGCTGAAGTCCTCGACGCGGGACTGATAGGCCTCTCCGTCCATCAGCACCACGTCGACCAGGGCGTTGATCGCGGGCAGGGTCGTCACGCCCGCACCTTCGGCTCACCCGGGCGAGACTTGAGGAGTCCAGGCCCGCGACACACCGCGGTGCCGTAGCGTTTTTCCTGGTGCGCAGCTTCAACACCGGCCCGGCCGGCATGCTCATGATGGTCGTCGGCCTGCTGCTGGCGGTCAGTTCCGCGTACACGGCCTTCACCCAGTCGCGCTGGCCCATGCTGCTGCCGAGCATCCTGATCGGGCTGTCGCTGATGGCGGTGGGCTACTCCCTGGTGGCCAAGGCCCGCCGCTCGCGGCTAGACCGGCGTGATCGGGATCAGCTTTAGCGCCCGCGCGCTCGTCGTGGCCGGGTGCTCGGCGATCAGCCCCTGCTCGGCGCGGGCCGCGCACAGTTCCGCCAGCCGGGCGTACGCCGGCTTGCCGATCAGCGCCGTCAGCTCCGGCTCGTACTCCTGGTAGAGCCGCTTGGCCCCCACGTGCGCCTCCGGTGACGAGGTGCACCACCAGTGCAGGTCGTGACCGCCCTCGCCCCAGCCGCGGCGGTCGAACTCGCCCAGCGTGGAGACGAGCACCTTGGTGCCGTCGGGGCGCTTGCGCCAGTCCTGATCCCGTCGTACGGGCAGCTGCCAGCACACGTCCGGCTTGTACTCCAGCGGATGCACGCCGTCGCGCAGGGCCTGCCCGTGCAGCGCACAGCCCCCGCCGCCGGGGAAGTCGACGTCGTTCTGGAACACGCAGCCATGCCCGGCCCGCGTCGCGGTGCGCAGCGCCTTGTTCTTGCCGTCGATGGTGTCGTTCTCGGTCCACCGTTTGAAACCGCGGCGATAGTACTGCCAGTGCTCCGGCGTCAGCCGCTTGACCGCGGCCTTCACGCGCTCCTGGTCGTCATCGTCGGTGAAGAAGGCGCCGTGCGAGCAGCAGCCCTCCTCCGCGCGCCCCTCGATGATGCCGTGGCACTGGTTGCCGTAGACGCACGTCCAGTTGGACAGCAGCCACGTCAGGTCGGCGCGGACGAGGTGCTCGGGGTCGGCCGGATCGGCGAACTCGAGCCATTCGCGCGGAAAGTCGAGATCGACCTCGAGGTCGCGCGGGTCCTCGGGGTCCTCGACCTCGACGTGGATGTCCATTCGAAAGAGCCTACGCCGTCCCTTCGCGCGCGCCCGCAAGCCCACGCGGATACGGTTTGACCATGCGACTGGGCGTGCTCGACGTGGGTTCCAACACCGTCCACCTGCTCGTGGTCGATGCCCATCACGGCGCCCACCCGTGGCCGGCCCACTCGCAGAAGGCCGAGCTGCGGCTGGCCGAGCGGATCGGCAAGGACGGCGAGCTGTCCAAGGCCGGCGCCGACAGTCTCATCGCCGCCGTGGAGCAGGCCCGCGACGCCTCCGCGCGGCTGGAGACCGACGACCTGCTCGCCTTCGCCACCTCGGCCGTGCGCGACGCCAAGAACTCGGCCCGCGTGCTCAAGCGCGTGCGCGAGGAGACCGGCGTCGACCTGCAGGTCCTCTCGGGCGAGGCCGAGGCCATCATGACGTTCCTGGCCGTGCGCCGCTGGTTCGGCTGGTCGGCCGGGCGCCTGCTGGTGATGGACATCGGCGGCGGCTCGCTGGAGCTCGCGGCCGGCATCGACGAGGAGCCCGACGTGGCGCTCTCGGTGCCGCTCGGCGCGGGCCGGATGACCCGCGAGCGGCTGCACGGGGACCCGCCGTCGCCGGCCTCGGTCGACGCCATGTGCGAGTACGCCGAGACCCTGGTCCGCGGGGCCGCCCCGCCCCTGCTCGCCAGCGGCTGGGACCGGCCGGTGGCCACCTCGAAGACCTTCCGCACCCTGGCCCGCCTGGCCGGGGCCGCCCCGTCGGGCGCCGGGCCGCGGGTGACCCGCCGCCTCACGCGCGTCGGGCTGCACCAGGTCCTCTCGTTCATCCGCCGCATGTCGTCCTCCGCGCTGGCCGAGATCGACGGGGTCAGCCCGGGCCGCGCGCACCAGATCCTCGCGGGCGCGGTGGTGGCCGAGGTCACCATGCGCGTCCTCGGCATCGACGAGGTCGAGATCTGCCCGTGGGCGCTGCGCGAAGGAGTGATTCTTCGCCGGCTGGAAGTACTGGAGTCGAGTTGATCGACAGGAGACGCTGTGCGAACCGGGCTAGCCTGGTGGTGTGAGTCGCCAAGTTCCGGTCCTGTTGTCCACCTCCTCGGTCTTCCCCGAGCCGACCGCGGCCGGCTTCGAGATGGCCGCCGCGCTCGGCTACGACGGCGTCGAGGTCATGGTCTGGTCCGACGCGGTCAGCCAGGACGGCCGCGCGCTGGCCGGCCTGTCCAAGCACTACAACGTGCCGGTGCGCTCCGTGCACGCCCCGTGCCTGATGGTCACCCAGCGCGTCTGGAGCCCGGACCCGTGGGAGCGCCTGCGCCGCGCCGCCGAGCTGGCCGACACGCTGGGCGCCGACGTCGTCGTGGTGCATCCGCCGTTCGCGTGGCAGCGGGACTACGCCCGGACGTTCTCCTCCGGCCTGCTCCGGCTGGGCCGGCAGTTCCCGGGCATCCGCTTCGCCGTGGAGAACATGTTCCCGCTGCGCGGCGTGGGGCGTGAGTTCGTCCCCTACGCGCCCGGCTGGGACCCGACGCTGACCGGCTTCGACAACTACACCCTCGACCTGTCCCACTGCGCCGCCTCGCGCACGGACGTGATCCAGCTGGCCGACACGATGGCCGGCAACCTGGCCCACGTCCACCTGGGCGACGGCACCGGCAAGGCCCGCGACGAGCACCTCGTGCCCGGCCGGGGGAGCATGCCCTGCGCCCAGCTGCTGGCCTCGCTCGACGCGCGCGGCTTCACCGGCTCGGTGGCCGTCGAGGTCGGCACGCGCAAGGCGGGCAGCCGCACCGAGCGGGAGGCCGATCTGGCCGAGTCGCTGCGCTTCGCCCGGCAGCACCTGGCCACGCCGTCCGCGGTCGTCTGAGCCACGCCCACCTGCTGCGCGTGCGCACCCAACCGGTTCGCTCAGCGGTGCCCTGACATGGCAAGGCCCCGGCCGCGGGAGTGGTGCGCGGGGCCGGGGCGTTGCTGGAAGTCGGCGTCAGATCTTGCGGACGGACTCGGCCTGGGGGCCCTTGGGGCCCTGCTTGATCTCGAATTCGACGCGCTGGTTCTCGTCGAGGCTGCGATAGCCGTCCGACTCGATGGCTGAGAAGTGGACGAAGACGTCGGCGCCGCCGTCGACGCTGATGAAGCCGAAGCCCTTCTCAGCGTTGAACCACTTCACGGTTCCCTGGGCCATGGTGCTGTTTCTCCTTCGTAGGGCGTTGTGATCCGGTGACGAACCCGGTGTCGGGAGCCGGCCACATGGGAGGGGCCGGCACCTTCGCATCGCCCAAGCCCGGGTGTCCAAATTGTCGGACACTCGGTAAAGCGAACCACAAGACGCAAGATATGCCGAAGTGAGCAGCGGTGGAGGCCGTTTCCGGCAGTTACGCGGTCACGACCGCCCGATCGGCGTCACCCACGGCCAGCGAGGCGCTCGTCTCGGCCGCGCGCTTGCGGGCGCGGTGGGCCGCCACGTGGGAGCGGGTGGCGCACCGTTCGGAGCAGAACCGGCGGCAGCAGTTCGACGACGTGTCGAGGTACACGTTGCCGCAGCGTTCGTCGGCACAGACGCCGAAGCGCGTGCTGCCGTGCTCGCACAGCCACACCGCCAGCCCCCAGGCCGCGCCGGCCAGCAGCTCCGAGCTCACCGACGAGCCGCGGCCGGTCACGTGCATGTGCCAGTCGTGGGTGTCGTGCCCGGAGATGCGCGGCTGCATCGGATAGGCCTCGAGCAGCGCGTTGAGCTCCGCGACGGCGGCCACGTCCCGGCCGGACGAGCCGTGTTCGAACACTTCACGCAGCCGCTTGCGGGCGCGCCGGAACGCGACCAGGTCGCGCTCGGTCGCCTCCGCGGTCTGCCAGCTGTCCTCGCCGAAGAGGGCGGCCAGATCTTGCATGCTTTCGAGCGGCGCGTTGACGATGTCGACGGCGGTCCGCGCATACGCGTCGAAGTCCACCCGACCAAGGTAGTCAAGAAATGCCACAGTGGCGACCAGGCGTCACCGGAGTTCGGGAGTTCTGTTTACGCTCGGCACATGCTCAGATCGGTCATCCTCGCCGCCGCCCGCTCGAACAGGGTCGAGCGGCTCGTTGAAACCGCCCCGGTCAGCCGCAGCATTGTGCGCCGCTTCATCGCCGGGGAGCACGCGGAAGATGCGCTACAGCGCACCCGCGAGCTCGTCGCGGACGGACTCGCCGGCACGCTCGACCACCTGGGGGAGGACACCACCAACCCCCAGCAGGCCGAGGCGACCCGGGACGAATACCTCGCGCTGCTCGACGCCCTGCACGCCGCCGAGCTGACCCCGGCCGCGGAGGTGAGCCTCAAGCTCTCGGCGCTGGGCCAGGTCTTCGACGAGAAGGTCGCCTACGAACACGCCCGCGCGATCTGCGCCAAGGCCAGCGAGTCCGGGACCACCGTGACGCTGGACGCCGAGGACCACACCACCACCGACTCGACGCTGGAGGTGCTGGCCCGGCTGCGCGGGGAGTTCCCGACCACGGGGGCGGTCCTGCAGGCGTACCTGCGCCGCACCGAGGCCGACTGCCGGGAGTTGGCCGTGGCGGGCTCGCGGGTGCGGCTGTGCAAGGGCGCGTACAAGGAGCCGGAGTCGGTGGCGTACCAGAGCCGCCTGGACGTCGACAAGTCCTACGTGCGCTGCCTGAACGTGCTCATGGCCGGCGCCGGCTATCCCATGCTGGCCACCCACGACCCGCGGCTCGTCGAGATCGGCGAGGACCGGGCGAAGTGGTACGAGCGCTCGCCCGACGAGTTCGAGTTCCAGATGTTGTACGGCGTGCGCCCCGAGGAGCAGCTGCGGCTCGCCCAGCTGGGCTACACCGTGCGGGTCTACCTGCCGTACGGGACGCAGTGGTACGCGTACATGATGCGCCGCCTCGCCGAGCGCCCGGCCAACGTGGGCTTCCTGGCCAGGGCGTTGCGTTCGCGCGGGTGAGAACGCGTCACCCGATCCGCAGGAAACGGGCGATTCGTCACATCACCCCGCTTCTCGTCCGTTAGGGCGACGCGGCGGGTTGCCGGGTTCACGTACGGTCCGGCAGTGACCGTTGGGGATGAAGGGCCGCGCGGGGACGTCATCGACGTCCCCCCGTGCTATCCCGCCATCCCCCGCCAGCGCGGCGGGTCCCGGCATCGGCTGCTCGAGGCGCCGGTCGAGGCCCGCAGCGGCGCCACCGTGTTCCGGGCCGCCCTGGTCCTGGCGTTCGCCGTCATGCTGGGCGCCCCGGCCGGCGCGATCGCGTTCGCCACGGCCCGCCAGCACGAGCGCGCCGCGCTCGTCTCCGGCCAGGGCCAGGACCTGGGCCTGTGGAACGCGCCCGCCGCGGACGCGGCCGGGCACCCGAACGCGCGGGCCGGCGCGGGCCAGACCACCGCGCCGGTCGCCACCCCGAACGCCCCGCCGGCCTCGCTCGACGGGCGGATCAACCAGGTGCTGCAGGACCAGGCCAATGCGCTGCTCAACGGCGACGAGGCCGGCTTCCTGCGCGCCGTCGACCCGTCCGCGCGCGGGCTGCGGGCCGACCTCGCCCGCCGGTACGGCTCGCTGCGCAAGCTGCAGGTGAAGGTCTGGCAGCCGGCGGCGGAGGCCGCGGCCCGCACCGAGGACGGCGGCACCGCGCGGGTGACGGTGCTGGTGCAGTACTGCTACGTGGTCACCACCTGCGAGCCGATGAACCTCGAGGCCGACACGCGCTGGAAGGTCGGCGGCTCCGGCGTGACGCTGCTGGAGTTCGGCACGGCCAAGGTCCTCGGCCCGCGGCCGTGGGAGGTCAGCGACCTGCGCACGGCGATCGGGAGCCGGGTGGTGATGTCGACGACCGCGAAGTACGCCGACCGCCTGCCCTCCCTGCTCGCGGCGGCCGAGCAGGCGGCCGCGCTGACCGACCGGTACGCGCGCTGGGGTCCGCCGCCGTCGCGGTACGTCGTCTACCTGGCCGGGCCCGAGGAGTGGGCCGCCTGGTACGGGATGGCCCAGGAGCCGTGGGTGATCGGCTTCGCGCTGCCGCTCACCGCGAGCGCGACCGAGATCGTCCTCAACGCGGCCCAGGTCGACACCCAGGGCACCCTGGACGTCCTGCGGCACGAGTTCACCCACGTCGTGACGCTCGCCGGGGTCGAGAAGTCGTGGGCCCACACCTGGTGGCTGGTCGAGGGCATCGCGGAGTACGTCCGGGTCAAGGGCACCGGCAAGCCGTTCGACAGCCTCGCCGACGTGCGCACCTACGTGCACGGCGGGGAGTGGAAGGGCGAGATCGACCTCGACGACCCGCCCGCGGACGCGACCACGGCCGACGTGAGCGCGCGCTACGGGATCGCCTACCTGACCCTGCAGTACCTGGCCGACCGCTACGGCGAGGGCAAGCTGCTCAATTTCTTCAAGTACGCCGTGCGTGACGGCCGCTCCCTGGATGCCGCCGCCCGCAAGGCCTTCGGGGTCCGCTGGAACGACCTGCAGAACGACTGCGCCCGATATGTCCGGGACCACGTGTAACCCGCGGGCGTATCTACACTTGCCGACGTGTATCGCGTTCCCCCGCGTACGACGGCCGTGGCCCTGCTCATCCTCGTCTCGCTGACCGGAGCCTCCTGCACCGGCGGCGATTCCGGCATCGACCTGGGCAGCGCCGGGCGGGCCGACGTCGTCGAGGTCGTCGACGCGCCGGCCACCGTCACCGCCCGCGCCGCCGCCACGCTCACCGCGGCCGCCGACGGGACCCTGGTCTCGCTGAGCGTCAAGCCGGGCGACACCGTCACCGCGGGCCAGGTGCTCGCGGTGGTCGACTCGCCCGCGGCCCAGCAGCGGCTGGCGGAGGCGACTCAGGCCCTCGACGCGCTCAAGAACTCAGGCGGCGGCGGGACCGGCGTCAAGAACCTCTCCGCGCAGCAGAAGAAGACCGACGACGCGGCGGCGAAGGCGTTCTCTGATGCCCGTACCGCCGCCGCGCAGATCGCCGACCTCACCGTGCGCACGTCGCTGACCACGCAGATCGACCTGGCCGAGCGGACCTACCAGGAGGCGGCGGCCTCGGCCCGCGCGGTCATCCTGAGCGTCCAGCGCGGCCTGGCCAGCGTGTCGCAGGCGATGGCCGCGCTCACCCAGGCCCAGCGCGCCCAGGCCCAGTCCGCCTACGACCTCGCGAAGTCCACGGTGGACGAGCTGACCCTGCGGGCGCCCGTGGCCGGGGTGGTGCAGCTGGGCGGCACGTCGGCCGCGAGCGCCCCGTCGATCACCGACCTGATCGGGTCGGCCACCGGCGGGCAGGCTCCGGCGACGGGGACCGGCGGGCCCGGTCCGGGCGTGGATCCGGCGGTACCGGCGGGAGGCCGGGTCACCGCCGGCACCGCCATCCTCACCGTTGTCGACGTCTCCGAGCTGGGCCTGATGGCCGAGGTGGACGAGACCGACGTGCTGCTCGTCCAGCCCGGCATCACCGCGCGGGTGGAGCTCGACGCGGCCCCCGGCGCGACCTACGAGGCCACCGTGAGCTCGGCCGACGTGCTGCCGAGCACGTCGGCGCGGGGCGGCGTGGCGTACCGCTCGCGGCTGAGGCTGGGCGCCGGGAAGTACGACGACGGACGCCCGGCGCCGCAGCCCCGTCCGGGGATGAACGCGGTCGCGCATTTGCAGGTCCGCTCGATCGAGGATGCGGTGACGGTCCCGGCCGCGGCGGTCTTCAACGTCGGCGGCAAGGACGTCGTGTGGCTCGTGCGCGGCGGCAAGGCGGTCGAGCAGCCGGTCAGCGTCGGCGTCTCCGGCCAGGACCGCGTCCAGGTGCTCAACGGCCTCAGCGACGGCGACCGGATCGTGGTGCGCGGCACGGACAAGGTCAAGCAAGGCATGGAACTTCCGCAATGACCGCGGCTCTCGTCGCGGAGGACGTGACGCGGGAGTACGCGCTGGACGGGGTGACCGTGCCGGCGCTCAAGGGCGTCAGCTTCACCGTCGACGCCGGCGACTACGTGGCGATCATCGGGCCGTCCGGCTCGGGCAAGTCGACCCTCATGCACCTGCTCGGCGGGCTGGACCGGCCCACGTCCGGGCGGCTGCTGCTCGGCGGGCGCGAGGTGG
This sequence comes from Dactylosporangium sp. CS-033363, assembly GCF_050942475.1. Lineage (NCBI taxonomy): Bacteria > Bacillati > Actinomycetota > Actinomycetes > Micromonosporales > Micromonosporaceae > Dactylosporangium > Dactylosporangium sp. CS-033363. Next base: position 717,163 of record NZ_CP192032.1, read on the forward strand.
GCGGGCTCGATCCCAAGGAGCTGGCCCGGCTGCGCAACGAGACCATCGGCTTCGTGTTCCAGTCGTTCCACCTGCTGGCCCGCACCAGCGCGATCGACAATGTGGCGCTTCCCTTGGTGTACCGCGGGATGCGCGCGGCCGACCGCCGCAAGCGGGCCGTGGCGATGCTCGAACGGGTCGGGCTCGGACACCGCCTCGAGCACCGGCCGAACCAGCTCTCCGGCGGCGAGCAGCAGCGGGTCGCGATCGCCCGGGCCCTGGTCACCGACCCGCAGGTGCTGCTGGCCGACGAGCCGACGGGCAACCTGGACACCAAGAACGGCCAGGCGGTGCTCGCGCTGCTCGAAACGCTCAACCGCGAGCAGGGCGTGGCGCTGGTGATCGTCACGCACGACCGCGAGGTGGCCGCCCGCGCCGGCCGGCAGATCGTGATGCGGGACGGGGAGATCGTGGCGTGAGTGGTCTGGAGCGGAGCGGAGGAGCCGCTCACCAGGGGCTCAGTTACGCGCCGGCACCGGAGCTTGCGGAGGTGGCGGCGTGAGGGTCGCGGAGGCGTGGCGGGTCGCGATCGACGCGCTGCGGGCGAACCGGTTGCGCAGCATGCTCACCATGCTCGGCGTGATCATCGGGGTGGCGGCCGTCGTGGTGCTCGTCGCCATCGGTACCGGCACCAAGCAGGAGATCGAGCAGCAGGTCGAGGGGCTCGGCTCCAACCTGCTCATCGTGGTGCCGGGCGAGGTCAACATCGGCTCGGCGCCGTCCGTGTCGCGGATGGACCTGTCCGATGTGGACGCCGTGTCGAAGATCGTCGGCGATCGCAACCGGGTGGCGGTGACCGTGGCGTCCGGCGAGACCGTCGCCGCCGGGAACGTGGAGACGTTCGCGAGCATCAACGGCGTCATCGAGACCACGCCGAACGTCTTCGTGCGGCACCTGGCCCGCGGCACGTACCTCACCCGGTCCGATGTGGACACCCAGCGCCGGGTCGCCGTGCTCGGCTGGAGCGTGGCCCACAAGCTGTTCGGCGACCGGGACGCGGTCGGCCAGCAGATGACCATCGCGGGCGTGCGGTTCCGGGTCATCGGCGTCTTCGAGCAGCTCGGTCAGAGCCTCGGGATCGATCGCGACAACGAGGTACACGTGCCGATCACGACCGCACAGCGCCTCCTCGCGACCAATCGGGTCGACGGCATCGCGGTCAACGCGCCCAACCGCGACGAGATCGCGGACCTGTCCGCGCGGATCATCGCCGAGCTCGCCCGGCGCCACCCCGGCACCCAGTTCAGCGCCGTGACCCAGGAGCAGATCCTCGGCGTGCTCGGCGACATCCTGGGCGTGCTCACCGGCGTGCTGGCCGCGATCGCCGGCATCTCGCTGCTCGTCGGCGGGGTCGGGGTCTCGAACATCATGCTGGTGTCGGTCCGGGAGCGGACCAAGGAGATCGGGCTGCGCAAGGCGGTCGGCGCCCGGCCGCGCGACATCGGCGTGCAGTTCCTGCTCGAGGCGGTCCTGCTGACCACGCTCGGCGGGGTGATCGGGATGGCGCTGGGCATCGGCGCGTCGCTCATCGTGGCCGCGCTGTCACCGGTGCCGGCCGCGATCACCTGGTGGTCGCTCGCCCTGGCCTTCGGCGTCTCCGCGGGCGTCGGGATCGTCTTCGGCGTGGTCCCCGCGCAGCGTGCGGGCAGGCTGGATCCGGTCGTCGCCCTCCGAACCGAATGATCAAGTCTCCCGGAAAGATTCCGACGAAGTCCAGGTACAAGTCACAGGCGTACCGTTACCGTACTGGTAACACGCTGATTGAGTGACGCTCGATCCCGGGGCTGCCGGGCCGGGCGCTTGGGCGAGCACGCTGGTCGGAGGTCGCGATGTCGAGCACGCCACACACCACCGAAGGCCGGCTGGGCGAGGTCAGGTTTCTGACCGTCGCCGAGGTGGCCACCTTGATGCGGGTGTCGAAGATGACCGTCTACCGCCTCGTCCACGCCGGTGATCTCACCGCGGTCCGCGTCGGCCGGTCCTTCCGGGTGCCCGAGCACGCGGTCGACGCGTACCTTCGCGAGGCGTTCCGCGAGACCGCGTAGCCATACCTCGGTGGGGCGGGGCGGGGCCGTTTTCCGATCCGGCGACGATGCGGCTACCCTGGAACGGCTAACCATGTCTTCGGCGTGCCAGCGATGGCACGCGTTCCGCTGTATCGAGGAGATGCTCGTATGGGCTCGGTGGTCAAGAAGCGCCGCAAGCGTATGGCCAAGAAGAAGCACCGTAAGCTGCTGCGCAAGACCCGCGTCCAGCGTCGTCGTCTCGGCAAGTAGCGTTCCGCACCCTCACCCGGCGGCCGGTAGCAGGCCCGTCCGGGTGACGGGTCTGCGCTCAGTTGTGCGCTCAGCTCTGATCGGAGCCGCGTGACCGCGTCACCCAGCGTCGTTCTGGTGACCGGGGTGAGCCGGTATCTCGGCGCGCATCTGGCCGCCCGGCTCGCCGCCGACCCGCGCATCGTCCGCGTCGTCGGCGTCGACGCCACCGCACCCACCGGCGACCTCGCCGCGGTGCTGGCGGCCGCCGGTTCCAAGATCGACGTACACCAGATCGACCTGCGCACCCCCGGGGTGCTGCGGGCGATGGTGGACGCCCGGGTCGAGGCGGTGGCGCACCTCGCCGTGGCCACCGCGACCGACCAGCACGGCGGCCGCGCGGCCATGAAGGAGCTCAACGTCATCGGCTCCATGCAGTTGCTCGCCGCCTGCCAGCAGGCGCCGCGACTGCGCAAGCTGATCGTGCGCTCCTCGACCGCGGCGTACGGGGCCTCCTTCCGCGACCCGGCGATCTTCACCGAGGACACCGAGCCGCGCGAGGTGCCCCGGGGCGGCTTCGCCAAGGACGTGCTCGACATCGAGGGCTACGTGCGCGGCTTCCGCCGCCGCCGGCCCGACGTGGCGGCCACGGTGCTGCGGTTCGCGCCGTTCATCGGCTCGGCCGTGGACACCCGCCTGACCCGGTACTTCGACCGCCCGGTCGTGCCCACGGTCCTCGGCCGCGACCCGCGGCTGCAGTTCCTGCACGTCGACGACGCGTTCGAGGTGCTGGTGCGCTCGGTGACCGAGGACCACCCGGGCACGTTCAACGTGGCCGGGGCGGGCACCCTGACGCTCTCGCAGGCCGTGCGCCGCGCGGGCCGTGTCACCATGCCCGTCCTTGAGCCCGGCCTGAACGTGCTGGCCGGCCTGGGGCGGGCCGGGGTCTCCCTGGACCAGCTCGACCTCTTCGTGCACGGCCGCGTCGTCGACACCACGAAGCTGATCCGCGCGTTCGGCTTCACGCCGCGCACGACCGCCGAGGCCTTCGCCGAATTCGTCGCCAGCCGCAGCGAGAACGAACTGCTGCGCGCGGATACCATTCGCTCGATCGAGCAGTCGTTGCTCGACGGCTTCCGCAGAACCCGCGCGGCACGGGCCGCCTTGGAGAGTGGCGAATGACTGACCCGAATCTCCCGGACGTCTGGGACGATCGGGTCGCCGGCGCGCTCGCCTTCCTCCGCGAGCGCCTGACCGGCGAATACGAGGTCGACGGCTTCGGCTTCGACCGGCACCTCACCGACGGCGTCTTCCTGCCGCTGCTGCGCCCGCTCTACAACCAGTGGTTCCGCACCGAGGTGGCCGGGGCCGAGCACCTGCCCAAGGAGGGCGCGGCGCTGGTCGTCGCCAACCACTCCGGCACGCTCGCGCTGGACGCCCTGATGCTCTCGGTCGCCGTCCACGACGAGACCGCGGCCCAGCGGCACCTCCGCCTGCTCGGCGCCGACCTGGTCTTCCGCATGCCCTTCTTCTCCGAGGTGGCCCGCAAGTCCGGGGCGACCCTGGCCTGCAACCCCGACGCCGAGCGCCTGCTGGCCGACGGCGAGCTCGTGGGCGTGTTCCCGGAGGGCTTCAAGGGCATCGGCAAGCCGTTCGCCGACCGGTACAAGCTGCAGCGCTTCGGCCGCGGCGGCTTCGTCTCGGCCGCCCTGCGCACCGGCACCCCGATCGTGCCCGTGTCGATCGTCGGCGCGGAGGAGATCTACCCGATGATCGCCAACATCCGCCCGCTGGCCCGGCTGCTCGGCGCACCCTACTTCCCGGTGACGCCGACGTTCCCGTGGCTGGGCCCGCTGGGCCTGGTCCCGCTGCCGAGCAAGTGGCTGATCGAGTTCGGCGAGCCGATCTCCACCGAGGACTACGTCGACTCCGCCGACGACCCGATGGTCGTGTTCAACCTGGCCGACCAGGTGCGCGAGACGATCCAGCAGACCTTGTACAAGCTGCTGGACCGCCGCCCGGACGCCTTCTCCGCCTGATCTAGTCGGCCGTCTTGGCCGCGGTCCGGCGGCGGCGCTTGCGCATGGCGCTGTAGGTGGCCACGCCGCCGATCACCACGCCGGTGGCGAGCGCGGTCGGGATGGCGATCTTGGCCGCCTTGCGGGCCGAGCGGAAGTCGCGGATCTCCCAGCCGCGCTCGCGGGCCATGCGGCGCAGGGCCGGGTCCGGGTTGACCGCCACCGCGTAGCCCACTGTGGAGAGCATCGGGGCGTCGTTGATCGAGTCGCTGTAGGCGGCGCAGCGGGCGAGGTCCAGCCCCTCGGCCAGGGCCAGGGTGCTGATCGCCGAGGCCTTCTCCGGGCCGTGCATCAGGTCGCCGACCAGGCGGCCCGTGTACTCGCCGTCGCGGATCTCGGCCACGGTGCCGATCGCGCCGGTCAGGCCCAGGCGGGCGGCCATGATCCGGCCCAGCTCGACCGGGGCGGCCGTGACCAGCCAGACGCGCTGGCCGGCGTCGAGGTGCAGCTGGGCCAGGGCCAGGGTGCCGCCCCAGATCCGGTCGGCCATGAGCTCGTCGAAGATCTCCTCGCACAGGCGCTCCATCTCCTCGACCTTCCAGCCGGCGATGAAGGCGAGCGCGGCGGACTTGGCGCTGGAGACGGTGCCGGCGTGCTCGGACGCGAGGAGCCGGAAGCGGGCCTGCTGGTAGGCGAAGCGGGCGAGGTCGCGGCTGGTGAAGTACTTGCGTTTGGCCAGGCCGCGGGCGAAGTAGTAGATCGACGCGCCCTGCATCATCGTGTTGTCGACGTCGAAGAACGCCGCCGCGGCGGGGTCGGACGGGATCTCCAGGGCGGCCTCGACCTCGGCCGCGGCCCAGCCGGCGGCGGAGACGACGATGCGGCCGCTCGGCTTGCGGCGGCGCAGCGCGGAGGGACGGATCGGCACGTCGGTCTCCCTTCAACCGAAAGCCAACGGTACAAGCACCAGACAGCAACAGGGCCCGGTGACGTGCACCGGGCCCTGTCATGTCGCGAACGTGTAGCTGTGTTGAATCAGTTGGAGTGAATCAGTGCAGCAGCCAGTCGAGCAGGCCGCCGCCCTTCTCCGACTTCGCCGGGGCCGGGGTCGGGTCCGACACCGAGTTGGCGTTCGGCTCGGCCGGGGCCGACTCCGTGGCCGAGGAGCTCACGGCCGCGGACGGGGCGGTGGTGGCGTTCTTGCCGCCGGTACCGCTGCCGCCGTTGGTGTTGTTCGTCGACGTGCCGGGCTGCTGTTGCTGCTGCCCCCCGTTGCCGTTGCTCGACTTGTTGGCCGGGCGGCAGGCGTTGCTGACCGGGACCGGGCCGAGCGTGTCGGGCGCCGTGACGGCCGTCGAGCCGCACCTGACCAGCGGGCGGAGCGCCTTGGACCGGCGGTCGATCTCGTCCAGCAGGGTGACCGACTGGGCCGCGCGGGTCCGGGCGTCGCCGCTCGCCCCGCTCTTGATCCGTTCGGCCGGTCCGCGCTGGTTGGTCACGAAGCCGTCGATCGCGTCGAGCGCGGCGGTGTCCTTGCGGGCCACCGCGGTGGCCGTCAGGAGCCGCACCCCCTCGAGGGTCTCGCCGTCCATGTCGTCGAGCACCGAGGAGAGCCCGTTCGGGTCCTTGACCGCCTGGGCCTCGTCGAGCCGGGTCCGGGCGAACTCGAGGTACAGCTGGCCGCGGCTGATGTCCGAGCCGGCCAGCGCGAGCTGGGCCTTCTCGGTCGACCGCTTCACGGAGTACAGCGCGTCGCCGGGCATGGCGTCGCCGCTCGCGGCCGACATGCCGGACAGGGCCAGGGTGCCGGCGGCGAGGCCGACGACGATGGCGCCCCGGGTGCGCGTCCGGCGGCTGACTGCCGGTCGGCTGCCCGCGGGCCGGCGCAGGGAGCGCAGGCCCGTCCGGCGGGTCGGTTCGGGCTCGGGTGCCGTGGCGGTCGCCCCGATGCCCTCGCGCTCGATCGTGGCCATGAGCATGGCCCGCAGACCGTCGCGGAACTCCTGCTGCGCCTCCACCCGGACCGGCATGTCGCCGAGCCGCCGTCCGACCGACACCAGGTCGGAGAGGGAGTCGTCGAGCGTGGTCCTCGTGTGGTGTCGTCGGGCCCCTTTGGCCTCGTCGAGGAGCTGAGCGAGTCGCTCAGCCCGCCGGCGATGGAAGACGGAGCCAATCACCTGAGGCACCCCCCTTCGCTGATCGCGTCACTACGGCGCGGCAGGGCAGCGGGATGGTGGGCCACCGCGTCCGCCGTGCGCCATGCCGACGGTCGCATCAGGACCAACGGTGCAGAGCGGAGGCTGGTTACGGCGCTTGCGGGCGCACTGTAACCGAAGGTGACAGCGGTCACGGCTGGAATCCGTCGGGGAGCAGCCGGGCGAGCGCACGCACCGCACGGTACTGCAACGCTTTGATGGCTCCCTCGTTCTTGTTCATGGTCTGCGCGGTCTCGGCCACCGAGAACCCGTGCAGGAACCGCAGCACGATGCACTCCTGCTGCTCGGGGTTGAGCTGCTTGACCGCCTTGAGCAGGTCCACGTTGGTGATGTGGTCGATGACGGCCGCCTCGGGGCTGCCCTCGGGCCCCCGGTCGGGCCGGTCCGCGTCGAGCACGTCGCCGGTGGTGACCTCCAGCCGGTACCGGCCGGACTTGAAGTGGTCGGCGACGAGGTTGCGGGCGATGGTGACCAGCCAGGCACCGAGGTCGCGACCCTGCCACGTGAAGCTGCCGATGCGCTTGAGCGCACGCAGGAACGTGTCGGCGGTCAGGTCCTCGGCGAGCTGGCGGTTGCCGACCCGGAAGTACACGAAGCGGAAGACCGTGTCGAAGTACCGGTCGTAGAGGAGCCCGAATGCCGCACCGTCGCCCGCCTGGGCCCGCTCGATGAGCGCCCAGACCTCCGAGGCCGGGTCCCCGCGGTCGGGGCGCGTCGGCTGCGGCGGGACGGGCTCGCGCGGACCGGTCTCGGTCAGCGTGTCCGTGCCGCCACCGAGCACGTCCTGCGGGATCGGCACGGTCTCCTCGCCCAGCAGCCCGGCACCGGCGCCGCCGTTGGCGGGCTTGCCGTTGATGCCGGCGTTGGGGCGGGCGTTCGGAGCCGGACCCGATCGGGTCGGTGCCTCGTTGGTGTGGGGGCGGCCACGGGTGCGCGGCACACTGCCGCCGTCACCGCGGATCACCGTGCTGAACATGTCGCGCATGGAGTCGCGCAGCATCGACAGCCCACCGGCGAGTGCGTGCTCGGCTTCGAACACGTGCAGGTAACCGCTCATGCTTCGTAAGCCCTGACAAAGGGCCTATTCGGCGCGATCACGGGCACTTCGGCCTCCTCGGGGTGAGGGGTGTCAACTCGCAACAAATGGGGTGAGTCGACTTCGGTGATAATAGGTCCGGCGTCACCCGCGTGTGGGCGGCTCTTGATGTGAGGGCACATTCTGTTCACGGATCCGTGTGCGACCGGCGCACATGCTGTCCGTCACTTCGCGACGACACGCCGTACGACACGCCGCGAAACCGGTAAACCGGGACGTAAACGGTCTCGGTGCTTCCCGGCATCTCACATCCCTTGCACACGTTCGGGTGGTCTCTTACTCAGTCGGCGTGTCGGGCCTCTCACGGCCGGCCCATCGAGCGCCCGTCATGCCGCACGCACGATGGCATGGAAGGGGGTGATTGGTGACGGGTGATCTTCCAGATCGCGCGCCCTCACCCTCTGGGTCTCGATGCCGGAGCCGGGGCTGTGCAAGACTCGTCGACCGTGCAGGAGCATTCGAATTCAGCTGCCGGCAACTTCGCCGACGCCGTGCGACGGGCTGCCGTCGCGGGTGGCGAGCGCCCGGCCCTGCGCTCGCACGACGCCGAGCTGACCTGGGCCGATCTCGACCGCCAGGTGGACGCCGTGGCCGCCGGCCTGTCCGCCCTGGGCCTGCCCGCCGACGAGCACGGGCGCCCCCGCGTCGCCATCGCGCTGCCCAACGTCCCCGAGTTCGCGGCGGTCTTCTTCGGTGTACTGCGAGCAGGCCTGGTCGCCGTGCCCGTCAACCCCGCCTACACCGCGCGCGAGCTCACCCACGTGCTGGCGGACTCCGGCGCCGCCGTGCTCGTGGGCACTGCGCCGGTGCTGGAGGCCCTCGGGGAGGCGGCGCCGGCCGTCCGGTACCAGCTCGGGAAGAACCTGGGCGAGTTACTCAGCGAGCGATCCGGGTTCACTCAGGACGAGGCGGTGGGCCGCTTCACGCAGGACGAGGCGGTGGGCGGCGAGGACCTGGCCGTCCTGCTGTACACGTCCGGGACCGCCGGCGCGCCGAAGGGGGCCATGCTGCCGCACCGCGCGCTGCTGGCCAACCACGAGCAGCTGGCGAGCATCGACCCGCCGCCGGTCGAGCCCGACGACGTGCTGCTGCTGGCCGTGCCCCTGTTCCACGCGTATGGGCTGAACTCCGGCCTCGGCGCGGTCGCGTACCACGGCGCCTGCGGGGTGCTGCTGGAGCGCTTCGACCCGGCCGACGCGCTGGAGGCGATCGAGCGCCACGGCGTGACCGCGGTGGTCGGCGTCCCGCCGATGTTCATCGCCTGGTCGCTCATGGGGGAGCGGCTGGCCGAGGCCTGGTCCCGGGTGCGGCTCGCGGTGTGCGGGGCCTCGCCGCTGGACGCCGCGGCCGAGCAGCGCTTCGCGGATGCGACCGGACGGGCCGTACACCAGGGATATGGACTCACCGAGGCGGCGCCGGTGCTCACCAGCACCCTGGTCAGCCCCGCGGTCAAGCCCGGCTCCATCGGCCGGCCCATCCCCGGCGTGGAGGTGCGGCTGGTCGACGCCGAGGGCGAGGACGTGGCGGTCGTCGACGAGGACGAGGACGAGATCAGCGACCCCGGCGAGATCGTGGCCCGCGGCGCCAACCTGTTCCTGGGCTACTGGCCCGACGGCAGCGGCGGACCGGGTGAGGACGGGTGGTGGGCGACGGGTGACGTGGCCTACGCCGACGAGGACGGGGACCTGTTCATCGTCGACCGGCTGGGCGAGCTGATTCTCGTCAGTGGCTTCAACGTGTACCCCCATGAGGTCGAATCCGTCCTCGCCGCCCACGAGTCCGTGGTGGAGGCGGTGGCGCTCGGGGTGCCGCACCCGTACACCGGCCAGACCGTCAAGGCGCTGGTCGTGCGCGTCCCGGACTCGCAGGTCACCGCCGAGGAGCTGATCGCGCACTGCGAGCGCAACCTGGCCCGCTTCAAGTGCCCCACGGCGATCGAGTTCGTCGCCGAGCTGCCGCACTCGGCCACCGGCAAGGTGCGCAAGGGGACGCTGCGGTGACGGCGCGGCTCACGCTGTACACCCGGCCGGGTTGTCATTTGTGCGACGAGGCCAAAACGGTGCTCGACCGGGTCGGCGAGCCCTGGGACGAGGTCGACATCGAGGGTGACGAGGAGCTGGAGGAGGAGTACGGCTTCCGCATCCCGGTGCTCCTCCTCGACGGCAAGGAGCACGGTTACTGGCGGGTAGAAGAGGAGCGACTGCGCCGGGACCTTTCGCTATCCTCACCCGGGTGAAGCACCTGGTTTGGGACTGGAACGGAACCCTGCTCGACGATCTCAAGCTCGTCGTCGACGCGACCAACGTCTGCCTGGCCACCGTCGGCGGCCCCGTGATCACGGCGGAGGAGCACCGCCGCGACTTCCGCCGGCCGATCCTGGACTACTACGCCCACGTCCTGGAGCGCCCGGTCGACGAGGTGGAGTTCAAGCTGCTCGACGACGCGTTCCACGACGCGTACCGCGAGCGCATGGCCGAGGTCCAGCTGGTCCCGGACGCGCTCGAGGCGATGGCCAAGTGGCCCGGCACCCAGTCCCTGCTCTCCATGTTCTTCCACGACGAGCTGCTGATCGAGGTCGAGCGGCACGGCCTGGGCGCGCGCCTGATCCGCGTCGACGGCCTGCCCGGCACCGTCGGCGGCTTCCGCAAGACCACCTATCTCGAGCGGCACCTCAAGGCCCTGGAGCTCAACCCGGCCGACGTCGTGCTGATCGGCGACTCGGTCGACGACGGCGAGGCCGCGCTGGCGAACGGGGCCACGGCGGTGCTGTACGCCGGCGGCTTCACCGACACCGCCCTGCTCAAGGCGACCGGCCTCCCCGTCGCCCACTCCCTCGTCGAGGCCGTCGACCTAGCCCTGGAGGTAGGTCAGCACGGCTAGCACCCGGCGGTGCTGCTCGTCGTCCGGCGGCAGGTCGAGCTTGGTGAAGATGTTCTTGACGTGCTTCTCGACCGCGCCGTCGGTGACGACCAGCTTGCGGGCGATCGCGGTGTTGGAGCGGCCCTCGGCCATCAGCCCCAGCACCTCGCGCTCGCGCGGGGTGAGGCTGCGCAGCGGGTCGTCGCGCCGGCGGCGCACGAGCAGCTGGCCGACGACCTCGGGATCGAGGACGGTCGCGCCGGTGGCGACCCGCTGCATCGCGTCGAGGAACTCGGCCACCTCGGAGACGCGGTCCTTCAGCAGGTACCCGACCGCGCCCGCGCGGTCCGCCAGCAGATCGTCGGCGTAGGAGACCTCGACGTACTGCGACAGCACCAGGATCGGCGTCTTGGGCACCCGGGACCGGGCCTCGACGGCGGCCCGCAGGCCCTCGTCGGTGTGCGACGGCGGCATCCGCACGTCCACGATGGCCACGTCGGGCCGGTGCTCGACGACCGCCTCGACCAGGCTGGGGCCGTCCCCGACGGCGGCGAGGACCTCGTGGCCGCTCTCGGTGAGCAGGCGCACCAGGCCCTCGCGCAGGAGTACCGCATCATCCGCAACGACTACACGCACGCGGCTGATAGTAGTGGGACTCAGATCGGCAGGATGGCCACCAGCTTGGTGCCGCCATCGAGCGGGCTCGTCACGGTGAGCTCGCCGCCCGAGGCCTTGACCCGGTCGGACAGGCCGGTCAGCCCGTGGCCCTTGGCCAGGCTCGCGCCGCCGACGCCGTCGTCCTCCACTGTGACGAGCATCCCGTAGGCCGAGCGCTGCAGGGCGACCTTGACCTCGCTGGCGTGGGAGTGCTTGGCCACGTTGGTCAGCGCCTCGGCCACCACGAAGTACGCGGTCGTCTCCACGTTGGCGGCCAGCCGCCCCACCTCGGGCAGCTCCAGGTCCACCGGCACGATCGAGCGGGCGGCCAGGGCGGTCAGCGCGGCCCGCAGCCCCCGGTCGACCAGGATCGGCGGGGCGATGCCGCGGGACAGCGCGCGCAGCTCCTCCAGCGTCTCGCGGGTCTGGGCCAGGGCCTCGGCCACCGTGGCGCGGGCGGCCGCCGGGTCGTTGTCGAACTGCAGGTCGGCGCGGCCCAGGTCCATGGCCAGCCGGACCAGGCGCTGCTGCGGCCCGTCGTGGATGTCCCGCTCCAGCCGGCGCAGGGCGGTCGCCTCGGCCGAGACCGCGGCGGTGGTCTGCTCGCGGGCCCGGTCGCGGCTCTGCTCGGCCTGGTAGACCCGCTCGCGCAGCTCGTTGACCCCGCTGAGCAGGGCCCGGGCGAACAGCGCCTCGAGCAGCGCCACGCCGCGCACCACCGGGATCAGCGTGAGGGCGAAGACCAGGCCGATGGCGGTGTGGAACAGCACGCGCGTCTCGGTGCCGCTGCCCAGGCCGAGCAGCTCCGGCAGGTCCGTGTTGTCGGGGCCGCGGGGGATCGACCAGTCCCACAGCACCGTGGTCAGCCCGCCCAGCGCGCCGGCCCACCAGACCACCACGAACGCGAAGGCGAACGTGCTGGGGATGATCCGGAACACCCCGTGCAGCAGGTCCAGCCAGGACTGGCCGTCGGCGAGCGGGACGAACGTGCGGCGCCAGAAGCCCGCGCCCGGCTTGGCCTTCTTGTAGTACGGGTGCGGCAGCTGGGTACGGAGCACCGGGCCGATCCGCGCGCGCTCCAGCGTGGCGAATCCGCGCGCCTGGAAGACGGTCGCGAACAGGATCGGGAAGCCGACCGTGAGGACCATCAGCCCGACGCCGAGGGAGAACCCCGTGAGGCACAGCACGATCGTGATGATCGACAGGGGGAACCCGAGCAGCACGTACTGCGTGTCGATGCCCAGCTGGCGGAAGATGCGGGAAACGCGGCCGGGGCCGATCGGGGTGATGGTCGTCGTCATGTCATCGACGCTAGGCATCGCGGCCCTCCGCTCCCATCCCGCCGTCCAGCCACTTGATGGTAGGGGCAGCCCTACTGGAGAAACGTGTAGGCTCACTACATAAGGCGTGTTGGGTGTGGCAAATGTCCTAATTGCCGGATACTTGCAGCAGCGCCCGCCCGCTGCCGACCGCGTCGGAGAAAGGGGGCACCACGTGCCGCGGGGGCATTTCTCGCGTGCGCGATCCGCACGGGCGGGCGCTGACCTCTACGTGGTGGGCGCCGAGTCTTCAAGATCGCGATTTGTGCACGGCTTCACAAGCGCCTACTCTGTTGCAACGACGAACACCGCTAGCACAGCTAGTAACCGCCTTTGCGAGCGGCCTCGTACACCGCCGTCGTCGTCGTCTCGGAGACTCATGAGCCATCAGCGCACCGGCCCCACGGACGGACCGGACTTTCCGGACCTTCCGGAGGCCACCGTCGCCAGGCTTCCGGAGTACCTGCGCGCCCTGCACCACCTCAGCGAGGAAGGGCACGACACGGTCTCATCGGAGGGTCTGGCCGCGGCCGCGGGGGTCAACTCCGCCAAGCTCCGCAAGGATCTTTCCCACTTGGGCCGCACCGGCACCCGGGGCGTCGGCTACGACGTGACCCTGCTCATCGACCAGATCGAGCAGGTGCTGGGCCTCACCCACCGCCGGGCCGTCGCGCTCGTCGGCGTCGGTAATCTCGGTCACGCCCTGGCCGGCTACGCGGGCTTCGGCACCCGCGGCTTCCGCATCGCCGCCCTCTTCGACGCCGACCTCGGCCGCGTGGGCGAGCAGATCAACGGCCTGGTCGTGCGGCACATCGACGAGCTGCCCGAGATCGTCGACGTGGAGCAGATCTCGATCGCGGTGATCGCCACGCCGGCGCACGCCGCCCAGCACGTGGCCGACCGCCTGGTGGCGGCCGGCGTCACGAGTGTCCTGAACTTCGCACCCTGTGTCTTGAACGTCCCCGACGGCGTCGACGTGCGTAAGGTCGATCTGGCAATCGAGTTGCAGATCCTGTCCTTCCACGAGCACCGCAAGTCGGCCCTCACCGGCCTGCCGGCGGGACCGAAGGCGGGACGGGGCGAAGCGGAGGTCGCGTCGTGAGCGGTTCGAAGCGGAGCGTAGAGGCCGCTCACCAGCAAGCTCAGCTCCAGTCGCGGCGGCGCCGGAGCGAAGCGGAGGTGACGGCGTGACCGGGAACGTCAACCTCTTGGTCGTTGGGCTGTCCCATCGGACCGCGGGGGTACCGCTGCTGGAGAAGCTCGTGTTGAGCCCCGGTGAACTGCCGGAGGTGCTCGCCGAGCTGGTCGGGCTGCCGTACGTCGACGAGGCCGTGGTCCTGTCCACGTGCAACCGCGTGGAGATCTACGCCGCCGTCACCGCGTTCCACGGCGGCCTGGCCGACATCGGCGGCATGCTCGCGGCGCGGGCCGGGCTGGCCGTGAGCGAGCTGGCGCCGCAGCTGTACGTGCACTACGAGGCCGACGCCGTGCGCCACGCCTTCCGCGTCGCCGCCGGCCTGGACTCGATGGTCGTCGGCGAGGCCCAGATCCTCGGCCAGCTGCGCGACTCCTACGGCACCGCCGGCGAGCAGGGCACGGCCGGCCGGCTCCTGCACGAGCTGCTGCAGCAGGCGCTGCGGGTCGGCAAGCGGGTGCACGCCGAGACCGAGATCGACCGGGCCGGGCAGAGCGTCGTGAGCGCCGCCCTCGCCTACGGGCAGGGGGCCACCGCGCCGGTCGAGGGCCGGCCCGCGCTCGTCATCGGGGCCGGCTCGATGGGCGCGCTGTCGCTGGCCACCCTGCGCCGCGCCGGTGCTTCGCCGCTCTTCGTGACCAACCGCAGCCACGCGCGGGCCGAGCGGCTGGCCGAGCTGCACGGGGCGGAGGCCGTACCGTTCGCCGAACTGCCCACGCTGCTGGAGCGGGTCGAGGTCGTGGTCAGCGCCACCGCCTCGCCCGGCGCCGTGCTCGACGCGCCGCTGCTCGCGGGGGCCGGCCACGACCTGCTGGTGCTCGATCTGGCGCTGCCGCGCGATGTGGCACCGGCGGTACACGAGCTGGAAAACGTGACGCTCGTCGACATCGAGCTGCTGTCGGAGTCGCTGTCCACCACCGCCGAGGCGGAGGAGCGGGCGGGCGAGGAGATCGTCGCGGCCGAGGTCGAGGCCTATCTGACCTGGCTGCGCGGCGCCGACGTGGCGCCGACGGTGGCCGCGCTGCGGGCCCGGGCCGACGAGGTCGTCGAGGCCGAGCTGCGCCGGCTGGCCCAGCGCTGCCCCGAGCTCGGCGACGACGCGCGGGCCGAGGTGTCCCACAGCATTCACCGGATCGTCCAGCGTCTGCTCCACCAACCGACCGTCCGGGTGCGCCAACTGGCGGCGGCACCGGGCGGCGAGGCTTATGCTCAGGCGCTGCGCGAGCTGTTCGATCTGCAGGTTCCCACCGCCGAGATCAATCCGGCCGAGGCTTCCGAGGTGCATCCGTGACGTTGAGGCTCGGCACCCGGGGCAGCGCGCTCGCGATGGCCCAGTCGACGACCGTGGCGGACGCCGTGCGCGCGCGGACCGGCCGCGAGGTCGAGCTGGTCGAGATCGTCACGCCCGGCGACCGCTCCAGCGCCCCGATCCCGCAGCTCGGCGTGGGCGTGTTCGTCTCCGCCCTGCGCGACGCGCTGCTGGCCAAGGAGATCGACTTCGCCGTCCACTCCTACAAGGATCTGCCCACCGCCGGCGCCGACGGCCTGGTCGTGGCCGCGATCCCGAGCCGGCAGGACCCGCGCGACGCGCTCGTCGCGCGCGGCGGGCTGACCCTCAACGAGCTGCCCGACGATGCCCGGATCGGCACGGGGGCACTGCGCCGGATCGCCCAGATCAACGTGCTGGGCCGACGGCTGCACGCGGTACCGCTGCGGGGGAACGTCGACACGCGCCTGCGCAAGCTCGCCGAGGGCGAGTTCGACGCCATCGTCCTCGCGCACGCCGGGCTGTCCCGGCTCGGGCGCGGCGGCGAGGCCACCGAGGTGCTCGACCCGCTGCTGATGCTGCCCGCACCCGCGCAGGGTGCGCTGGCCGTCGAGTGCCGCGAAGACGATGCCGAGCTGCGCGAGATCCTCGCCGCGCTCGACGACGAGTACACCCGCGCGGCGGTCACCGCCGAGCGGGCGCTGCTGGCCGAGCTCGAGGCGGGCTGCTCCGCCCCGATCGCGGCACTGGCCGAGGTCGCCGAGGGCGACGAGGGGCCGGAGATTTATCTGCGCGGTGCGGTGTTCAGCCCGGACGGCGGCTTCGCCCTCCGGCTCTCGCGCACCGGAACGCTCGCCGACGCCGCGGAGGTGGGCCGCGCCCTGGCCCGCGACCTGCGCGAAGAAGGCGCCGACAACGCACTGGGAGTGCAGCATGACCCGCACCCGTAAGGGCAGCACCGGCCGGATCGCCTTCGTCGGGGCCGGCCCCGGCGACCCCGGCCTGCTGACGCGCCGCGCCCATGAGGCGCTGGTGAACGCCGACCACGTCGTCCACGACCGCAACGTTCCCGAGCCGCTGCTCGCCGCGATCCGCGCCGAGGCCGACCCGGAATGCCAGTTCAGCCCGGCCGAGGGCGCCCCCGGCGACGTCGCCAAGGTGCTGCTGTCCGCGGCCCGCTCCGGCCTGCACGCGATCCACCTCGTCGGCGGCGACCCGCTGGCCCACGACACGGTGCTCAAGGAGGTGCAGGCCGTCGCCCGCACCGCGGTGCCGTTCGAGGTCGTGCCCGGCATCGGCCAGGCCGCCGGGGTCGCCACCTACGCCGGGGTGCCGCTGCCCGGCGTCCGCGTGACCGCCGACATCGACGACGTGCAGTCCCTCGACTTCGAATCCATCGCCACCGCCGTGGCCCGCGGCTCGTCCGCGCTGGCCGTCGACGCCGGTGACCTCGCCGCCGTCCGCGACGGGCTGCTGGCCGCCGGGGTCGACCCGGCCACGCCGGTCTCGATCACGGGCGACGGGACGGGGGAGACGCAGTACAGCTCGGCCTCCAGCGTCGACAGCATGGTCGCCGCCGCGCTCGGCTTCGCCGGTCGCGTGGTGCTCTGCCTCGGCTCCGGGGTGGCCCAGCGCGAGAAGCTCGGCTGGTGGGAGAACCGTCCGCTGTACGGCTGGAAGGTCCTCGTCCCGCGCACGAAGGAGCAGGCCGGCGCGATGAGCGAGCGGCTGCGGGCCTACGGCGCGATCCCGTGCGAGGTGCCGACGATCGCCGTCGAGCCGCCCCGCACCCCGGCCCAGATGGAGCGGGCGATCAAGGGGCTGGTCGACGGGCGGTACGCCTGGACGGTCTTCACCTCGGTCAACGCCGTGCGCGCGGTCTGGGAGAAGTTCGCCGAGCACGGCCTGGACGCCCGGCACTTCGGCGGGGTCAAGGTCGCCTGCATCGGCGAGGCCACCGCCGAGGCGGTGCGCGGCTTCGGCATCGTGCCGGAGCTGGTGCCGACGGGCGAGCAGTCCTCCGAGGGCCTGCTGGCCGAGTTCTCGCCGCACGACGAGGTGCTCGACCCGGTCGGCCGGGTGCTGCTGCCGCGGGCCGACATCGCCACCGAGACGCTCGCCGCCGGGCTCACCGAGCTGGGCTGGGAGGTCGACGACGTGACCGCGTACCGCACGGTGCGCGCCGCCCCGCCGCCGGCCGACATCCGCGACGCGATCAAGTCCGGCGGGTTCGACGCGGTGCTCTTCACCTCGTCTTCGACCGTGCGCAATCTGGTCGGCATCGCCGGCAAGCCGCACGCCCGCACCGTCGTGGCCGTGATCGGCCCGAAGACGGCGGACACGGCGGTCGAGTTCGGCCTGCGGGTCGACGTGCAGCCGGCACATGCCTCGGTGGGAGATCTGGTCGAGGCGCTCGCGGGCTACGCTGTAGAACTGCGCGAGAAGCTCGCCGCGATGCCTGCCAAGCAGCGCCGCGGCTCCAAGGTCCAGGGCCCTACTGCCCTGAGGTTCCGCTAGATAGAGGGGTCACTCCCGATGGGATTTCCCGAGGTTCGGCCGCGCCGGCTGCGTCGCACACCCGCGATGCGCCGGCTGGTCGCCGAGACGCACGTGCAGCCGTCCAACCTGATCCTGCCGATGTTCGTCAAGGAGGGGCTGACCGAGCCGCGGCCGATCAGCTCCCTGCCCGGCGTCGTGCAGCACTCCCGCGAGTCCCTGCGCAAGGCCGCGGCCGAGGCCGTCGCCGAGGGTGTGGGCGGGATCATGCTCTTCGGCGTGCCGGCGACGCGCGACGAGACCGGCTCGGGCGGCATCGACCCGGAGGGCATCCTCAACGTCGCCGTCCGCGACGTGGTCGCCGAGGTCGGCGACGCGACCGTGGTCATGGCCGACCTGTGCCTGGACGAGTTCACCTCGCACGGGCACTGCGGCGTCCTCGCGGCCGACGGATCGGTGGACAACGACGCCACGCTGCGGCAGTACGAGCTGATGGCGCTCGCCCAGGCCGAGGCCGGGGCGCACGTGCTCGGCCCGTCCGGGATGATGGACGGCCAGGTCGGCGTGGTCCGCCGGGCCCTGGACAAGGCCGGCTTCACCGACGTCTCGCTGCTGGCCTACGCGGTCAAGTACGCCAGCGCCTTCTTCGGCCCGTTCCGCGAGGCCGTCGAGTCCGCGCTGGTCGGCGACCGCAAGAGCTACCAGCAGGACCCGGCCAACCTGCGCGAGGCCCTGCGCGAGGTCGCCCTCGACGTCGAGGAGGGCGCGGACATGGTCATGGTCAAGCCCGCGCTGCCGTACCTCGACGTGCTCGCCCGGGTCGCCGAGATGGTCGACGTGCCGGTGGCGGCCTACCAGGTCTCCGGCGAGTACGCGATGGTCGAGGCGGCGGCGGCCAACGGCTGGCTCGACCGCGAGAAAGTGATCCTGGAGACGCTCACGTCGATCCGCCGCGCCGGCGGCCAGCTGATCCTGACCTACTGGGCCGCCGAGGCCGCCCGCCTGCTGCGCCGTATCTAGATCTTTTTCCGCTCAGCCGGGGCGGTGGCCTGCCGACGTCAAGTCCATGGCGACGTCGCGGCTCCCGGCCCTGGTGCGCCCGTACGGGCCGTTCCAGGAGCTGGCCCTGCGGGTGCACGACCTCACCGTGCAGGGCCGCAACTCCGAGGCCCTCGCGCTGGCCGACCGGCTGGAGTGGGTCGTCGAGCGGCTCGGCGACGAGCGGACCGCCGGGATGATCTGGCAGGGCCGCATGTACGCCCTGATCTCCCTCGGCCGCCTCCAGGAGGCGCTGGCCACCGGCGAGCGCCTGCTCGAACGGCACCGGGCGGCCGGCGTGCGCGGCGGCGAGGCCCGGGCGCTGGCCGACACCGCCGAGATCCTGATCAAGCTGGGCCGCCTCGACGAGGGCCTGCACCGGCTGGCCAACGCGCTGCGCGTGCTCGACGGGCTGCCGCTGGGCAATCCGCGGTACGTCGCCGCCATCTCCTCCATCTCCGAGGCCGCCCGCGCCGCCGAGCTCTACGAGCTGGCCGACTCCTCCGCCGCCTACGCCGTGGAGGCCTTCGCGCTCGACCCGGCCCAGCGCGTCGCGGCCGAGCTGCAGCGGGCCGAGCTGCTGCTGGAGTGGGGGCTGCGGCTGGAGCACGTCGGGCTGGTCGAGGAGGCCGACGGCAAGTTCGCCAAGGCCGTCGGGCTGGTCCGGCCGCTGGTCGCGGCCGATCTCGCCGACGCGCCGCTGGCCACCGCCCTGCTCGCCCTCGGCCTGGTCAAGACCGGCGCCGTCGAGGAGGCCCGGGCGGCCGCGGCCGCGCTCGTGGTGCCGCTGCGCGCCGGCGGGCACGAGCACGAGGCGCGGCTGGCCCACCTCGCGTACGGCATCGCGCTGCGCCGCGGCGGCGACTGGGCCGCGGCCCGGCGCGAGTTCCTGGCCGCGGCCGAGCTCGCGCCGCTCAGCCCGCAGCGGCTGATCTTCCAGTACGAGCTGGCCCACCTGGCGGCCGTGGCCGAGCCCGGGGAGGCGGCCGGCGCGCTCTTCGGCGCGGTCCGGGCCCAGGCCCGCCACCTGTGGCAACTGCGGCAGGAGCGGCGCTCGATGCTGCGCCAGGCCCGCCGCCGGGTCGAGCTGGAGGCGGCCAGGGCGAGCGCCGACCGGGCGGCCGCCCAGGACGCGCTGACCGGCCTGGGCAACCGGCGCCAGTTCGACCGCCAGCTGGATCGGCGCGACCTCGGCTCGGTGGTGCTCCTGCTGGTCGACGTGGACCGGTTCAAGGGCATCAACGACCGGTACTCCCACGGCACCGGCGACCGCGTCCTGCGCGAGGTCGCCGCGGTGCTGCGCGCCCACTGCCGCGAGGACGACGTGGCCGTGCGCCTCGGCGGCGACGAGTTCGCGCTGTTCCTGCGGTGCGACCTGGCCACCGCGGCCCGCGTCGGGGCCCGCATCCGCGACGTGATCGCCGCCCGGGACTGGAACGAGCTCGCGCTGGGCCTGCGGGTCACGCTGAGCATGGGGGTGGCGGCGCCGACCCCCGGCATGACCGGCCGGGACCTCTACGACCTGGCCGACCGGCACCTCTACGCGGCCAAACGCGGCGGACGCGACCGGGTGGCCGCGGCCGCCTAGAGACTCGCCCAATTCGGGCATATTGGGCGTGTCGTGACCCTCCGCCGGTACTCCGGGCGGCAAAATTGTTGCCGCAGCTCATGGCCCGGGTAACGGCCCCGCAGCGGTGAATTCCGGCCCCGGGGAACTGTCAGGAACACGACAGTTCCCCGATCGGGTGCGCGAGGCCCTCGTTGCGCTGATCGTGAGATGGCTCGTCACCGGAGGCGCCGGTTACATCGGCGCGCACGTCGTCGCCGCCCTGCAAGAGGCGGCCGTCGAATGCATTGTCATCGATGACCTGTCCACCGGCCGGGCGGCCCGCGTGCCGTTCGGGGTGCCCCTGCTGCGGGCCGACGTCCGCGACGGGGCCGCCGTGCGGGAGGCGTTCCGCCGGCACCGGCCCGACGGGGTGATCCACCTCGCCGCGCGCAAGGACGTGGCCGAGTCGACCGCCCACCCGCTGCGGTACTACCAGGACAACCTCGACGGCCTGCGCGCGGTGCTGGCCGCCGTGGCCGCCACCGGCACCCGATCGGTGCTGTTCTCCTCCAGCGCCGCCGTCTACGGCACGCCGCGCCGCTCGCCGGTGCGCGAGCAGGACGCGACCGAGCCCGCCAACGCGTACGGCCGGACCAAGCTCATCGGCGAGTGGATGCTGCGCGACGCGGCGGCCGGGGGCGGATTCCGGTGGGCGGCGCTGCGGTACTTCAACGTCGCCGGCGCCGCCGCCCCGCACCTGCGCGACGAG
Source organism: Dactylosporangium sp. CS-033363 (assembly GCF_050942475.1). NCBI lineage: Bacteria > Bacillati > Actinomycetota > Actinomycetes > Micromonosporales > Micromonosporaceae > Dactylosporangium > Dactylosporangium sp. CS-033363. The sequence goes on from NZ_CP192032.1 coordinate 737,936, forward strand.
GGCGGCAGCAACCTCGTGCCCCGCCTGCTGCGCGCGGCCGAGCTGGGCATCCCGGCCACCGTCTACGGCACCGACTACCCGACCGCCGACGGCACCGCGGTCCGCGACTACGTGCACGTCGCCGACATCGCCGACGCCCACGTCCGCGCGGCCCTCGCGCTGGCCGCCGACGAGGTGCGCGACGAGGTGCTCAACGTCGGGCGCGGCGAGGGCGCGTCGGTGCTGCAGATGATCGCCGCCGTCGGCCGCGCCCTGGGCCGCCCGCTGCCCTACGACGAGGCCCCGCGCCGCACCGGCGACCCCGCCGCGGTCGTCGCCAGCCCGGCCCGCATCCGCGCCCGCCTCGGCTGGCGGGCCCGCCACAACCTGCACGCCATCGTCACGAGCTCGATCGCCGAAGTCGCCAAAGCCGCCTGAGTTTCTTGACCCCCAAGAGGAGCACAGCACTTTGAAGTCCCGGATCGTCGCCGGCGCCCTGGCCCTGCTGGGCCTCGCCGGCATCGCCCTCGCCCAGCCCGCGCTGGCCGCCGCCGCCCCCAAGCAGCGCATCGACCTGCGCGTGCTCGTCCTCGACGACGCCGGCACCGGCATCGACACCCTCCGCGCCCAGCTCGACCGGGAGGGCGTGCCCTACGACGCGCTCGACCTCACCGCGGCCGGCCGCCCGGCCATCACCGCGGCCTACCTCGCCGGCACCGTGAGCGGGGTGCGCCGGGCCAAGTACCAGGGCGTGATCGTGCCCAACGAGCTGTCGGTGACCGGGGCCGAGGCGACCGCGCTGGCCGACTTCGAGCGGGAGTTCAAGGTCCGCCAGATCGACGCGTACACCTTCGCGGGCTCGAACGTCGGGCTCACCAACGCCTGGAGCGGCGTGCTCGACGGCGCCACCATGCAGGTCACCGAGGCCGGCAGGGCGGGCGGGTTCGGCTACCTCAAGGGGGCCGTGCCGATCGACGACCGCGACCCGGCGGTCTCGGAGTCCTTCGGGTACCTCGGCGCCTCCGCGGCGCCCGCCGGCACGACGTTCACGCCGCTGGTGACCGGCTCGCAGCCCGGCGGCGGCGCGACCGGCTCGCTCATGGGCGTCTACGCGCACGACGGCCGCGAGGAGCTGGTGGTGACGCTGGCGGCCAACCGGTACCAGACCCACGCCCTGGAGCTCGGGCACGGCCTGATCACCTGGCTGACCCGCGGCACCCACCTCGGCTACACGCGCAACTACTTCAGCGTGCACGTCGACGACGTCTTCCTGCCCGACGACCGCTGGGACACCGTGCACAACTGCACGGTCGGCGACGACTGCAACCCGCAGCGGGATCCGACCGTCCAGCCGTACAACCAGACCGTCCGGATGACCAAGGACGACGTGAACGCCCTGGTCACCTGGCAGAACGCGCGCGGCGTCAAGCTCGACGTGGTGTTCAACGGCGGCGGCAGCGTGGAGGCCGGGGCGGGCGATCCGCTCACCGCGGCGGTCGTGGCGAACAAGGCGCAGTTCCGCTTCATCAACCACACGTACGAGCACCCGTACCTCGGCTGCGTGCAGGACTTCACGGTCACCCCGTGGAAGTGCACGGGGGAGTGGGTGTCGCAGGCCGACATCTCCGCCCAGATCAAGCAGAACGTGGACTGGGCGAAGTCCAAGGGCCTGCCGATCGACGCGAGCGAGCTGGTCACCGGCGAGCACTCGGGCCTCAGGACGCTGCCGCAGATGCCCACCGACAATCCGAACCTCGCGCCGGCGCTCACCGCGAACGGGGTCAAGTACGTGGCCTCGGACGCCTCCCGCGAGCAGACCGCGCGGACCGTGGGCAGCGCGACCACCGTGCCGCGGTTCCCGATGAACATCTACTACAACGTGGCCACCGTCGCCGAGGAGGTCGACGAGTACAACTGGCTGTACACCAGCGCGGCCAGCGGCGGCAGCGGGATCTGCGAGAACAACCCGGCCTCGACCTGCATCAGCCCGCTGGGGGCGAGCGGCTTCGCGAACTACATCGTGCCGCTCGAGAGCCGCATCGCCTACGACCACGTGGTGTCGGCCAACCCGGCGCCGCACTACGCGCACCAGTCGAACCTCGCCGAGGACCGGATCCTGTACCCCGTGCTGGACGCCGTTCTCGCCCGCTACCGCAACACCTACACGACCGCGACCCCGGTGGTGAACCCGAAGTTCGCCGAGAGCGCGCTGCAGAACCGGCGCCAGGCCGCGTGGACCGCCGCCGTGCAGAGCCGCCAGATCGAGGCGTACCTGCTCGACGGCAAGGTCACCGTGACCAACAAGGGCAACGCGCTGGACGTGCCGATGACCGCGCCCAGCGGCACCACGGTGGTCAGCGCCTCCCTGCTGGGCCTCGAGGTCGCCGGCGGCGCGTTCGGCGAGGCCTACGGCGGCGAGCGCTCGGCGTGGCGCAGCATCGGCAAGAACGGCCAGCAGACGCTGCGGGTGAGCTGAGCCGCCGTGCGCGTCGTCCTCGTCAACGAAGGCACCTACCCCTACGCCACCGGCGGCGTCACCACCTGGTGCGACCAGCTGGTGCGCGGACTGTCCGAAGTGGAGTGGGACCTGGTCGCCATCGTCGGGACCGAGCCCGACCGGCCCGCGATCGAGCTGCCCGGCAACGTCCGGTCGCTGCGCGCGGTGCCGGTCTGGGGCCCGGCCCGCCCCGCCCGCGGCCGCCCCGAGCGCGCCGCCGGGCTGCTGTGCCGCGGCATGCTCGGCGACTCCCCGGCCGACCTGGTCCTGTTCGCCGAGGGCCTGCGGGCGCTGGCCGGCCTGGCCGTCGGGCGCACCCGGTTCGGCCGGCGAGTGGGCCGCCACCCGCTCGCCGGGTCCGGCCTGGCCGACGTGCTGCTGGACGCCTGGGCGCGGGCGGCCGGCGACGGCATCCGGCTGCCCCGGCTCACCCTGCTCGAGGCCGACGAGGCCGCGGTCCTGCTCGAGCACGCCCTCCGCCCGCTCGCCGCCCCGCTGCCGGAGGACGCCCAGCTCGTGCACGCCAACGCCAACGGCCTCTCGGCGATGGTGGCCCTCGCGGCGAAGTGGCGGCTCGGGGTGCCGTTCCTGATGACCGAGCACGGGGTGTACCTGCGGGAGCGCTACCTCGCCGCCGGCCCCCGCTCGCCCGGGGTGAAGACGGCGCTGCTGCGCTTCCACCGGGCCCTGGCGCGGCTGGCGTACTGGGAGGCCGACCTGGTCACCCCGGTCAGCGGCTTCAACGCGCGGTGGGCGGTGCGCCACGGCGCCGACCCGGCCAAGCTCGCCGTCATCGGCAACGGCGTCGACCCGGACCGCTTCCCGCCGCTGACCGGCGAGCCCGACGAGCCGGTCATCTCCTGGGTCGGGCGGATCGACCCGCTCAAGGACCTGGAGACGCTCATCCGCGCGCTCGCCATCGTCCGCGAGTCGATCCCCGACGCCCGGCTGCACCTGGCCGGCCCGGTCCCGGAGGGCAACGAGTCCTACGCCGCCGACTGCCGCGCGGTCGCCGCCGGGCTCGGCCTGACCGCCGCGGTGACCTGGGCCGGGCCGTGCCGGACCAGCCGGGACGCGTTCGCCGTGGGCCAGGTGGCGGCGCTGTCGAGCATTTCCGAGGGGATGCCGTACACCGTGCTGGAGGCGATGATGTGCGGCCGGCCCACGGTCAGCACCGACGTCGGCGGCGTGGCCGAGGCCGTGGGCAACGCGGGCCTCGTGGTGCCGCCGCGCGACCCGGCCGCGTTCGCCGCCGCCTGCGTGGCGTTCCTGTCCTCGGCCGAGTTCCGGGCCGCGATCGGCCACAGTGGACGCGAGCAGGCCCTGGCCGAGCACACCCTGGACCGCTGCCTGTCCGCGTACCGCGCCCGCTACCACGCCCTGGTCGGGTCCACTGTGGACCTGGTGCTGGCGTGAGCGGAGACTCGCTGGTCGTTGTCCCCGCACAGCGGCGGGCCCGGCCCAGCGAACTCGACCGGCCGGAGCCCTTGCGGTACGTGGGCCGGGTTGCCACCGATCCGGTCGCCGCGCTCGCCGACAAGATGCGCGACGACTGCCTGGCCGCGGTCGACATCGACGAGATCGCGGCCATCCTGGAGGCCAACGGCATCAACGACCGGGTCGCCGACCGCGAGTACGGCGAGAAGTCCGTCTTCGCCCTAGCCGGCCGGGTCGTCGCCCGGACCCTCGACGCGGCCGACACCCAGCAGCTCCGCCCGGTCCCGCCCGAGGGCCCCGGCGCGGCCAAGGTGGTCGCCGACACGCTCCTGCGCGCCCTGATCTACCTGACCCCGCTCGCCATCGGCATCGGCGCGTCGTCCGAAGTGGACGGTGTGCCGGCCCTGGCCACCACCGGCACCCTGATCCTCGGCTGGGGCGGCGGGCAGGCCCTGTCCTACCTGGGCTACCGCGCGCTGTCCGAGCGCGGCCGCACCGCCGCCGCCCGGCTGCTCGGCACCGGCTTCCTCGCCCTGGCCGCGCTGTGGGCGCTGGTGCTCATCGGCGAGGGCGGCCGCGCGTACGTCGTCGCCGCCGTCCAGCTCGCCCTGTTCGCCGTGGCCGGGGTGACCCTGGTGACCAACCGCGAGCGGGCGGTGATCGGGGCCGTCGCGCCCTGCTGGATCGCGACCGCCGGGCTGCGCTACGGCCTGGGCATCGGCGCGCTGCTCGCCTGCGTCGCGGTGCTCGTGGCGGTGGCGTACTGGCCGGTGCTGCGCGAGCGGCGGCCGCGCCGGATCACCCGCCGGCGCTGGCGCTCGTGGCGGCACGACGTCGGCTACGCGGCCCTCTACGGGCTGGTCGGCACCGGCCAGGCGGCGCTGCTGCGCACGGTCGCGCTGGACGGGATCGCCCCGCACCGGGTCCCGCTGGCGGCGGTGCCGCTGCTGCTCGGGGTACCGCTGATGGAACTGACCCTGGTCTGGCACCAGCGCCGCATCGCCGCCGCCCGGGCCGGCCTGGCCGACCGGTTCGCGTTTGACCGCCGGCTGGGGTCGATCAGCGCCGGCACCGTCGCCGTGCTCGCCGTGCCGGTCGTGGCGGGCGCGGCCATCGCCGGCGCGGTGTGGTCCGGGCTGCTCGCCCGCGGGCAGTCCTTCGCCGCCGCCGTGCTGCTCATGGCCGTCTACGCGCTGTGCCTGGTGCTCGCCTCGCACGGCCGCGCCGGCACCGCCGCGATCGTCGTGTGGTGGCCGGCGCTGCTCGTCACGGGCGTCGGGCACTGGGCCCCGGCCCTGGTCCACGTGGCGCCCGCGTTCACCGAAACCCTCGCCGTGGCGACCCTGCTGGGAGCCGGCCTGCCCGGTCTCGCCGTCGCCGCGCTCGTCCTGCGCGATCCGGAGAGTTACCGAGAATGATGCTGCTGCCTTTGTACGTCCACCCGCTGGTCGACCCCGAGGCCTGGGACGCGCTGCCCCGGGGCGGCGCCTGCTGGACGGTCGTGAACGTCCACAATGGACCCGGCGCGGGCCGCGACGAGGTCTACACCGCCGCGACCGCGCGCCTGCACGAGGCCGGCGTGCGGATGCTCGGCTACGTCGACCTCGGCTACGGCGAGCGCGCCAACGGCGAGGTCTGGTGCGACATCGTGGGCTGGTCGCAGTACCCGGTCGGCGGCATCTTCTTCGACCAGGTCCCGTCCGACGCGGCGGGGCTCGCCTACGTGACCCAGGTGGTGCGCGCGGTGCGCGGCTGTGTGGTGCTCAACCCCGGCACCCGCTGCCTGCCCGGCTATGCCGCCCTCGCCGACCTGGTGTGTACGTTCGAGGGGCCATGGGAGACCTACGCCGCCCAGCCCGCCGAGCGCGACTGGCCCAACGCCGCGCACCTCGTCTACGGGGTGCCGACCGCGCGGCTGGGCGAGGCGGGCGCGCTGCTGCTGCGCCGGGCCGGGCACGGGCTGGTGACCGACCTGGCGGCGCCGCTGCCGTACCAGGGCGTGCCGAGCTCGCTGCGGGCCCGGGCGGCGGCAAGGTGACCTCCCGCCGGCTGCGCGCGCTGCTGCTCGGCCTGGTCGCGGTGGCCGTGCTCTACGCCGCCGCGTGCACCGGCGGCGACCAGCACGGCCGCGACCTCGGCGGCCCCGGCTCGCACGCACCGGGCACCGGCGGGGTCGGACCGTCCTATGCGGACGGACTCGGCTCGGCCTCGGCGTCCCCGCCGGCGTCGGCCGGCCCGTCCGGCACCGCCGCCCCGCCCCCGCCGCCGGGCGGCTGGTGGAAGCCGGCGGTGGGGATGACCTGGCAGTGGCAGCTGACCGGGACGCTGGACAAGTCGGTCCAGGCCGAGGTGTACGACGTCGACGGGGCCAACACCGCCGCCTCGGACGTGGCCGCGCTCAAGTCGGCCGGCCGGCACGTCATCTGCTACGTCAACGTGGGCGCGCACGAGGACTTCCGCGCCGACGCCAAGAATTTCCCGGAGTCCGTGCAGGGCAAGGGCCTGGACGGCTGGCCGGGGGAGAAGTGGCTCGACATCCGGCGCTGGGACGTGCTCGAGCCGCTGCTGACCGCCCGGTTCAAGCAGTGCCGGGACAAGGGCTTCGACGCCGTCGAGCCGGACAACGTGGACGGCTACAGCAACAGCAGCGGCTTCCCGCTCACCGCGGCCGACCAGCTGACCTTCAACCGGCGGGTGGCGGACCTGGCCCACCGCACCGGCCTCGGGGTGGGGCTCAAGAACGACGTCGAGCAGGCCGCCGCGCTCGCCCCGGCCTTCGACTTCGCGGTCAACGAGGAGTGCGCGCACTACGACGAGTGCGCCGACCTCAAGGTGTTCACCGACGCCGGCAAGCCCGTCTTCCACGTCGAATACGAGGGATCCACCGGTACCTTCTGTGGCAAGACGAAGCCGCTGCGCTTCTCGTCCATGAAGAAGAAGATGGACCTCGACGCCTGGCGCGAGACCTGCTGACGGCCTAGCCCGCCAGCCCGTTGCGCTCGGCCAGGGCGTGCATGGCCCGCAGGATGCCGACGTGGTCGGCCGGGGCGTCCACGGTCTCGCCGGGCGCTCGCAGGCCGGCCAGGGTGAAGCCGAGCTGGCGCCGCCAGGCCGCCGGGGCGTGCTCCGCGGTCCGCTCGGCCAGGCCCGCGTTGGCCATCAGCACCGGCACCACATCGGTGTGCCGGAAGTCCGGGCGCAGCACCCCGGCCGCCCGGGCCCGGTCGATCAGCTCGGCCAGCCCGTGATAGGCGCGCCCGCGCAGGCTCTCCAGCTCCGGTACCGCGGACGCGATCGCGACCAGCAGATCCGCGAACGCCCGGTTGCCCGCCTGCGCCTCGCACAGGAACGTGAGGTGCTCGGCGAACGCCTCCCACGGGTCCTCGACCTTCAGCGCCCGCTCGGTCGCGTCCACGACGTCCTGCAGCGCGTCGGCGAACACCGCGGCGACGAGCAGGCCCCGGCTGGGGAAGCGGCGGTACAGCGTGGCGTTGCCGACCTTGGCCCGCCGGGCTATCTCGTCCAGCGGCGCACCCAGCCCACGCTCGGCGAAGACCACCTTCGCGGTCTCCACCAACTGCCGCCGGTTGCGCTCGGCGTCGCTGCGCAGTCCCCCCTGAGCCCCCATGGCTACAGCATATTCGCCGCGATCGTTTTCGGTGGCTTTTAGCTGCTCCAGCAAAAGTTCGGGCATCGGCGAACCAAAGTATGGACAGCCGTAGCTAAAGCCCCTAGTGTGTCCCCCACGACACCAGGGTGTTTCATCAATGTATCCGGACGGCACCGGATGCGGCGGCGCCCCGGGTCGCTTTGGCATCCGGCGCGGCGGCGCGCGCCCTGCCTGGCACATCACCACGTCAGGAAGGGACACCCCGTGGACCTGCAACCCTCCAGGCATCGATGGCGGCCAATTTCGGCGGCCCTGATTCTCGTTGCTTCCAGCGTCACTGCCACCGCCTTCACCCTCGCCGCGGCGCCCGCCACGCCCGCGGAGGCGGCCATCAACGCCGCCGACTTCCAGCAGGTGACCCTGGCCAAGGGCGAGCCCGAGGTGGGCGAGCCGCTGGCCATCTCCGTGCTGCCCGACCGGTCGGTCCTGCACACCGCGCGCAACGGCACCCTGCGCCGCACCGACGCCGCCGGCACCACGTCGGTCATCGCCACCATCCCCGTCTACACCCACGACGAGGAGGGGTTGCAGGGCGTCGCCGCGGACCCGAACTTCAGCAGCAACCGGTACGTCTACCTGTACTACGCCCCGCCGCTGAGCACCCCGGCCGGGGACGCGCCCGCCACCGGCACCGCCGCCACCTGGGCCACCTGGACCGGCGTCAACCGGCTGTCCCGCTTCACGCTGAACGCCGACTTCACCGTGAACACGGCCAGCAAGGTCGACATCCTCGACGTCCCGGCCAACCGGGGCATGTGCTGCCACGTCGGCGGCGACCTCGACTTCGACGCCCAGGGCAACCTCTACCTGTCCACCGGCGACGACTCCAACCCGTTCGACTCGGCCGGCTACGCGCCGATCGACGAGCGCACCGACCGCAACCCGGCGTACGACGCCCAGCGCTCCGCCGGCAACACCAACGACCTGCGCGGCAAGATCCTGCGGATCAAGGTCAACGCCAACGGGACGTACTCGATCCCGGCCGGGAACCTCTTCGCCCCCGGCACCGCGAACACGCGGCCCGAGATCTACGCGATGGGCTTCCGCAACCCGTACCGCATGACCGTGGACAAGGCCACCGGCATCGTCTACGTCGGCGACTACGGCCCCGACGCCGGCGCCACCGACGCCAACCGCGGCCCGTCCGGCCAGGTCGAGTTCAACCGGATCACGGCGCCGGGCAACTTCGGCTGGCCGTACTGCACCGGCACGAACACGGCCACCGAGACCTACAACGAGTGGAACTTCGCCACCAACTCGACCGGCGCGAAGTTCAACTGCACCGGCGGCCCGACCAACAACTCGTTCCGCAACACCGGCCTGGGCACCCTGCCCGCGGCCAAGCCGGCCTGGATCCGCTACGGCGGCGACGCCGGCAGCCCGACCGAGTTCGGCGGCGGCTCCGAGTCGCCGATGGCCGGCCCGGTGTACCACTACGACGCGGCCAACCCGTCGACCACGAAGTTCCCGCAGTCCCTCGACGGGCAGTTCTTCGCCGGCGAGTTCGGCCGCGGCTGGATCAAGCCGATCAAGATCAACGCTGACGGCTCGCGCGGGGCGATCGACAACTTCCCGTGGAACGGCAAGCAGGTCATGGACATGCAGTTCGGCCCGGACGGGTCGCTCTACGTCCTGGACTACGGCACCGGCTACTTCAACGGCGACCTCAACTCGGCGCTGTACCGCTACGACTACGTCGGCGCCGGCGGCAACCGCGCCCCGATCGCCAACGCGAGCGCGAACGTCACCTCCGGCTCGGCCCCGCTGGCCGTGAACTTCTCCTCGTCGGGCTCCAGCGACCCCGAGGGCGGGGCGCTGACCTACGCGTGGACGTTCGGCGACGGCGGCACCTCGACCGCGGCCAACCCCTCACACACCTTCACCGCCAACGGCACGTACTCGGTGACCCTGACGGCCAAGGACCCGCAGGGCGCGATCGGCACCGCCAACGTCACCATCAGCGTCGGCAACACCGCGCCGACGGTCACCATCCACGGCCCGAAGCCCGGCCAGCTGGTGTCGTTCGGCGACTCGGTGCCGTGGAGCGTCACGGTGACCGACCCCGAGGACGGCCCGATCGACTGCACCAAGGTCACCATGACCTACGTGCTCGGCCACGACCAGCACGCGCACGCGATCACGTCGCAGACCGGCTGCGCGGGCACGATCACCATCCCGGTCGACGGGGAGCACGACTCCGCCTCGAACATCTTCCCGATCTTCGACGCGCAGTACACCGACAAGGGCGGGCTGACCGTCCACGCGCAGAGCATCATGGCGCCCCGCTACCGCCAGGCCGAGTTCTACAAGACCTTCTCCGGCGTCGACCAGTTCACCAAGACGACGGCCGAGGGCGGCAAGACCGTCGGCAACATCAACAACGGCGACTGGATCGGGTTCGAGCCGTACAAGCTGAACAACGCCACCTCGTTCACCGCGCGGGCCTCCTCGGGCGGCGCGGGCGGCACGCTGCAGCTGCGCACCGGCTCGCCGACGGGCACGATCATCGGCTCGGCGACCGTGCCGGTGACCGGCTCCTGGGAGACGTTCACGACGGTCAGCGGCTCGATCAGCAATGCGCCCGCCGGAACGACCTCGCTGTACCTGACCTTTGCCGGCAGTACCACCGCGGCCTTGTTCGATCTGGACAGCTTCACCTTCACGACCGGCGCGGGCGGCAACGGCACCGGCCCGGTCAAGGGTCTGGCCGGCAAGTGCCTCGACGCCCGCGGCGCGGCCAGCGCCGACGGCACCCAGATGCAGATCTACACCTGCAACGGCACCGCCGCGCAGGTCGTCGCCCAGGTCGGCCAGCAGCTCAAGGTCCTCGGCAAGTGCGTGGACATCTCGGCCGGCGCGACCGCGGACGGCACCAAGATCCAGCTGTGGACCTGCAACAACAGCGGCGCGCAGAACTGGGTGCCGCAGGCCGACGGCTCGCTGAAGAACCCGGCCTCGGGCAAGTGCCTGGACGTGGCCGGGGCGAACAGTGCCGACAGCACGGTCGTGCAGTTGTACACCTGCAACGGCACGAGCGCGCAGAAGTGGACGATGCCATGAAAATCCGCGCTTTGACGTTCGCCGCCGTCCTGGTCGGTTCGTTGCTCGTGGGCGCGCCCGCTGCTCAGGCCGCGGACCCCGCGTATGACGTCCTGGTCTTCTCCAAGACTGCGGGCTTCCGGCACGACGCGATTCCGGCCGGCATCCAGGCCGTGCGCGACCTGGGGGCGGCGAACAACTTCACGGTGACCGCCACCGAGGACGCGTCCGTCTTCACCACCGCCGGTTTGGCGCCGTACGAGGCCGTCGTGTTCATGTCGACGACCGGCGATGTGCTCAACGACGCGCAGCAGACGGCGTTCGAGTCGTACATCCGCGGGGGCGGCGGCTACGTCGGCGTCCACGCGGCGGCCGACACCGAGTACTCGTGGCCGTTCTACGGTCAGCTGGTCGGGGCCTGGTTCGCCTCGCACCCGGCGATCCAGCAGGTCAACTCGCGCACCGAGGACCGCGCGAACCCGGCCACCTCGCACCTGCCGCAGGTGTGGACGCGCACGGACGAGCTGTACAACTACCAGACCAACCCGCGCGCGACCGCGCACGTGCTGGCCACGCTCGACGAGTCGTCGTACTCCGGCGGCACCATGGGCGGCGACCACCCGATCACCTGGTGCAAGACGATCGACTCCGGCCGCTCGTTCTACACCGGCTTCGGGCACACGCAGGAGTCCTACGCGGATTCGAATTTCCGGAGCCAGCTGCTCGGCGGCATCCGGTACGCCTCGAAGCGGGCGCAGGCCGACTGCCGTCCCGAGACCGGCTACTCGCCGCTCTACAACGGCTCCACCACCGGCTGGTCGCAGGCCGGCCCGGGCAGCTTCACCAATTCGGACGCCACGCTGTCCTCGACCGGCGGGCTCGGCCTGTTCTGGTACTCCGCGAAGCAGTTCGGCACGTCGTACTCGCTCAAGGCCGACTTCCGGATCACGGGGGACAGCAACTCGGGCGTCTACGTCGGGTTCCCCAACCCGGGCACCGATCCGAACATCGCGATCAACCAGGGGTACGAGATCCAGATCGACGCCACCGACACGCCCGACCACACCACCGGCGCGATCTACAACTTCCAGTCGGCCAACATCGCCGCCCGCGACGCCGCGCTCAACCCGCCCGGCGCGTGGAACACCTACGAGATCCTGGTCGAGGGTCAGCGACTGCGGGTGTACCTCAACGGATCGCTGATCAACGACTTCACGAACACGGATCCGGCGCGCAACCTCGACGGGTACATCGGCATCCAGAACCACGGCTCGGGTGACCAGGTTTCCTTCCGCAACGTCCGCATCAGGGATGCTTCGGCTCCGGCGGCGGACACCGTCCAGGCCGAGCTGTTCTCCTCCGCGTCCGGCGTCCAGCCGTACACGAAGGCCGGCGCCCACAACGGCCAGACCCTCGGCTACATCGAGCCGGGCGACTGGGCGGCGTACAACGGCCTGAACGTCGGCGGCGCCACGCAGTTCAAGGCGCGCGTGGTCTCCGGCGGCCCCGGCGGCCAGATCCAGGTCCGCACCGGCTCCACCACCGGCCCGATCCTGGGCACGGTGAACGTCCCGAACACCGGCAGCTGGGACACGTACGCGGACGTCACCGCGGCCCTGTCCGGCGTCCCGTCGGGCACGGCGAACGTGTACCTGACGTTCACCGGCACCGGCACCGGCCTGTTCGACCTGGACGACTTCACGTTCGTCAAGGGCAGCTCCACGGTGACCGGCCCGATTCGCGGCCTGGCCTCGAAGTGCCTGGACGTGCGCTCCGGCGCCACGGCGGACGGTACGCAGATCCAGCTGTACACCTGCAACGGGTCCACCGCGCAGAGCTGGACGGTCTCCGGCCAGACCCTGCGCGCCCTGGGCAAGTGCCTGGACATCTCGGGCGGCAGCTCGGCCAACGGCGCCAAGATCCAGCTCTGGACCTGCAACGGCTCGGGCGCCCAGAACTGGGCGGCACAGTCGGACGGCTCCCTGCGCAACCCGCAGTCGTCCAAGTGCCTGGACGTGGCCGGCGGCAACTCGGCGGACAGCACCGTGGTGCAGCTGTACACCTGCAACGGTACGAGCGCGCAGAAGTGGACCTTGCCAGCCTGACGCTTTGGGGCTGTGCTCGGACGCTTTGGGGCTGTGCTCGGAGGCTTTGGAGCTGTGCTCGGACGCTTTGGGGCTGTGCTTGGACGCTTTGGGGGCTGTGCTTAGACGCGCAGCCCCCTCTCGTCCGTTGCTTACCGTGACGGATTCAATCGCGGGGCTCCATCTCTCGCGAAGTTCCCCTAGGCTCGGCCCGTGCTGGGGACACGAACGAAACACCTAGGGCTGAGCGTGGCACTACTGTCCGTGCTGACGGCATGCGGCACCCACGCGGAGTCCGCGCCTCCCGGCCCCCCACTGGCCGAGGCCCCGGCCAGCACCGACCCGTTCCCGGAAGGCCAGCTGGAGGGCGTGGGCGAACTGGCCCCCGCGCCGACCAAGTCCCCGACCCCGAAGCCCTCGGCCACGGTCAAGCGCGTGAACCCGGGCGGCGACACGGGCAACGGCAAGGCCAACACCAACGACGGCGTCCCGAACACCGCGAGCGGCACCTTCACCGTCGCAACGGGCGGCACGGACGTGGTGGGCACCGGCGGCACCCTGGTCCGATACCGGGTGGAGATGGAGAACGGCATCAACTGGGGCAACAACCAGGTCTGGACCACGGCCTCCCTGTCCACGGAGGTGGACCGGGCGGTGGCGTCCCCGGAGGGCTGGACCAAGTCCGCCGACCACCCGGTGACGTACGCCCCCAACAAGATCAGCAACGCCAGCTGGAAATTCCAGCGCGTCTCGGGCGCCGACTATGACGTGACCCTGAAGCTGGCCACGCCCGGCACCGTGGACAAACTGTGCAAATCGGTAGGCGTGAACACCCAGGGCATCTACTCCTGCCGCTACGGCAAGACCATCCTGCTGAACCTGCGCCGCTGGCTGAAGGGCATCGACGGCTTCCCCGCGGGCATCGACTTCCACTCCATGACGGTCCTCCACGAGATGGGCCACTTCTTGGGCTTCGACCACATGAAGTGCCCCGGCTCAGGCCAGGTCGCCCCGGTGATGCAGACCCAGACGATCGCGTTGAACGGCTGCAAACCGAACGCGTACCCCTTTACCACGGACGGCACCTTCGTCACGGGCCCGTGGGCGGCGAGCTGACGCCGCGTAGTTGGAATTCACTGAGGGTGATGATCGTCGGCTCGATTTTTTCGCGCCAGCTACCATCAGTTCCAAGAAAACAGAAGACAGCGGGGCCCCGAACGGCCGAATTTGCGCCTCCTTGCGTGGGCGTTGCCGCCTTCTCGATCGCCGCTCAGTCCTCAGTCGCCGCCAAGTCCTGGAGCCGGGTTTGCCGCCCTCGCCATGCCGCCACTCGTTCGAAGGTCAGCCCTTGCGCCGGCGCGGGTCGAAGGTCAGCCCTCGTGCTGCCGCGGCCTCCGCCGGTCTGCCGCGCTGAGCTCCTCGGCCCTGTCCAACCTGCCGCCGGCGCAGGTCGAAGGTCGGCTCTTGACGGCGGCGCGGGTCGAAGGTCAGCCCTCGTGCCGCCGCGGCGACCGCTTCGGGGACCGGCTGGGGGAGCGCAAGCTTGGGCGCGAGCAGCCTCCGCTGGTTTGCCGCGCTGAGCTCCCCGGCGCCGGCCGAGCTGCCGCCGGCGCGGGTCGAAGGTCAGCCCTCGTGCCGCCGCGGCCACCGCTTCCGGGGCCGGCCGAGGAAGCCCAAGCTCGGGCGCGACCGGCCCGCCGGTTCGCCGCGCTGGGCTCCCCGGCGATGGCCGACCTGCCGCCAGCCGACCTGCCGCCGGCGCGAGTCGAAGGTCAGCCCTTGAGCCGGCGCAGGAGGTCGATGACGTCGGCCTCGTACTCGCGCCACTCGCGGTCCGGCTTGAAGCCCAGCTCGGCGTTGACCTGCAGCAGCGGCTCGTTCTCCAGGGCGTTCCAGGTCTGCACGTCCAGCAGGTGGGGCTCGGCCGCGCGGAGTTCGAAGAGCATGCGGGCCTTGATCGCGCGGCTGATGCCGTAGCCGCGGTGGGTGGGGACCTCGATGGTGTCGTACTGGTCCGCGCGCGTCGGGCGCTGCGCCGGCACGACGACCTCGGTGAGGCCGGCGATCGTCTCGGACTGCTCGTGGACGGCCAGCACGATGTAGGGCTTCAGGCCGCGCGCGTGCAGGGTGCGCAGGCTTGCCGCCAGCCGTTCGGAGTCGTACGAGCTCGGGCGCAGCGCGAGGTCGTCGACCACCGCGGCGCGGGCGGCCTCCTTGGCGAGGGCGTAGCCGGCGTAGAGCTCCGGCGGCGGGCCGCCGGGGTAGTACTCGATGCGGTAGCCGGCCCCGATCCCGGCCGCCATCTCGCCCAGGCGCAGCCAGTCGACGCCGGTGAGGTCGAGCAGGTTGCGCATCTCGATGAACGCGCACTCGAAGCCGTGGGCCTCGAAGAACTTGACGCTCGGGGTGCCGCCGATGACCTCGACGCCGACGGACTCGAAGCCCTCCTCGGCGGCCCGGCGCGCGACGGCGGACAGCAGCGTGGTGCCGACCCGGCCGCGGCGGGCGCTCGGCACGACCGACAGCTCCAGCACGCCGATGTCCTCGAGCGCGAGCAGGCTGGCGTGCCCGAGCAGCGCACCGTCGTCGGTGGTCGCCAGCCACGACGTGCGCCGCTCGCCCGGCATGGTGACGCCCAGGTACTCCCGGAACATCGTCTCGCGCCACGGCGGGTCCTCGGGCACATCGACCGTCACGATGTCGTTCAGCGCCCGCAGTACCGCCTCGAGTTCGGCCGCGGGCGCGGTCCCTGGGTCCCACTCGCGCACCTTCACGGTCCTAAGCCTGCCCTTGTTTGTGGCTGAGCGGAAGTACCAGTGCGCAGAGCGTGGCATTGATCTACCCGCAGGGCTGGTGGATCACCCTCGTGACCTGCGCCGACCACGCAGCGCAACCGGGCCCGCGGGCCATGATCAGTTCTGCCGGTCCTTGCGTCCGTAGTCGTTCGTGGCGTTGAAGACGGCCGCCCGGTACTCCTCCGGCACGTTGTACGCGTGGATCGCCGAGTTCCAGCCCTCCAGCGTGGCCAGGTCCCGCCCGTTCTCGCACAGGAACTTGGCCGCCGTCAGCGCCGCGTCGTCGATGTCGTTGATGTCGATCACGCCGTCCGCGTCCGCGTCCAGCCCGTACTGCTTCCACGTCGACGGCAGGAACTGCATCGGCCCGACGGCGCGGTCCCAGGTCCGGTCGTTGTCCATCGTCCCTTGATCGGTGTCGGCCACGGACTGCCGGTTGTTCTGCCCGTCCAGCGGCGGCCCCACCACGGGCGGCACGGAGCGGCCGTCGTCCTGCAGCACCGAACCGTTGGTCCGGCCGTGGTCCGACTCCACCTTCCCGATCCCCGCCAACGTAGTCCACGTCAGGTGGCATTTCGGTGTCGTCCGCGCGGTCACCGCCTCCGCGTACCCGTACGCCTGCAGCGCCACCACCGGGACGTCCAGCCGCACGGAACGGCTCGCCGCCCACGCGCCGTACACGTCGGCGGGGCGTTGCAGGGTGCCCGGCGGGGGACTGAAGGTGGGTGAGGCGGACGGGTCCTCCGGCCGCGGGGCCTGCCCGGTTTCCGGTGCTCCCGTCATGGGAGGTGCGCCATTTGTACCGCCCGGTGCCGGCGCCGACTCCGCGACGTCCGCGCTCGGCCTGGAGGCGCCGGCGACCATGGCACCGGCGGTCCCGGCCGCGGCGAGCAGGACCGCGAGCAGCACGCCCGGCAGCAGGAACCGGATCCCGGGCCGCGCCCTGATCCGCTCGAACCGCTCCCGCCGCGCCTCGGACCGCGCCCACCTGGGGTTCCCGGCCTCCAGCACGTCGACCGACGACGAGCGCCGCAGCTCCAGCCAGCTCGGCCGCTTGCCCGCCTCCGCGAGATGCTTCGGCTCGTGAGAAGAGGCCACCGTCGAAGAAGAGACCACGGCCGAAGAAGAGGTCACGGCCGAAGAAGAGGTCACGGCCGAAGAAGAGGCCACGCTCAGATCGGGCGCGGTGATCTCCACCGGGATCGACCGCTCGTCGACCGGCTCCCGAGGAACAGGCGGCCGGATAGCGGCCGCGGCAGGAGCGGCCGCGGCAGAAGGGGTCGAGGCAGGAGCGGTCGAATCCGGAGCCCCAGCAATGTCCACTGTGGTCGGACGCTCGGCATCAGGCGTCTCGTCGTCGCGTGCCACGAGGACCAGTATTGCACCCGGACGGGCGAGGCAGAGCGTCCCGCGAACCGCCCCGGAGCGACCGCCGGAGACGAGTTCACCGGCAGGTGTCGGCGTGGCATAGCCTGTGGGAATGCCACGTTACGAGTACCGCTGCCGGGCCTGCGGTGACACCTTCGAGGTCCAGCGACCGATGCGTGAAGCCAACGTGAAGACCGCCTGTCCCGCCGGGCATGACGACACGGTCAAGCTGCTGTCCGCGGTCGCGGTCGGCGGGACGTCCGCGGTCGCGGTCGGCGGGACGTCCGCGGGCCCGGGTGGCGGGCAGTCCGGCGGCGGGTGCTGCGGAGGGGCCTGCGGCTGTTGAAACAATGTTACGGATGAGTTTCGCGATAAACCGTCGAAACGGCTTTGATGTTGTGTCCTGTTGTGCCACAACTGCTGCCGGAGTGTTGTCGTTACGTCACGCGAAACCCACTCAAGCTTTGCCTGCCATCGTTGCTGACCAGCACGGATCGCCCCGGAGGGCCAATCCGGGATCGACCGTTTCTACGATGCGCAGGTCTCTTGGTTGGGGAAATATAGGGCTCGCCTGAATTACGACGGCGGAGGTTTCACGTGTCGGGGCGGACGCACCTGCCCAGCGGGCTGGTGACTTTCCTCTTCACTGACATCGAGGGCTCGACGCGCTTGGCCCAGATGCTCGGTGCGGGATACCGGCCGGTGCTCCACGAGCACCGGGAGGTGATTCGCCGCGCACTGTCCAAAGCGGACGGTGTGGAGCTTTTCACGGAGGGTGACTCGCTCTTCGTGGCGTTCGCGGACGCCGCCCTCGCCCTGTCCGCCTGCGCCGAGGCCCAGCGCGCGCTCGCCGCCCACGAGTGGCCGAGCCCCGAGGCCCGCCCCAAGGTCCGGATGGGCCTGCACACCGGATTCGCCGAGCCGTACGGCGGCGAGTACACCTCCCCGGAGGTCCATCGCGCCGCCCGGGTCGCCGCGGCCGCGCACGGCGGTCAGGTGCTCTGCTCGGCCGCGACCGCCGCCCACGTCGGCCTGTCGTCCTCGGCCGCCCCGGTCGACCCGACCGACCCGAGCCTGGAGAACGGCCCCCTCGGCGACGGCGCCTGGCTGCTCGACCTCGGCCTGCACCGGCTGCGCGGCTTCGACGGCTTCGAGCGGATCTTCCAGCTCGTCGCGCCCGGCCTCGACCGGCAGTTCCCCCGCCCGCGCACGATCGACGCGCCCGCGCACAACCTGCCGGTGCAGACCACCCGGTTCATCGGCCGCGCCGCCGAGCGGGCCGCCGTGCGCGATCTGATCAACCGGCACCGCCTGGTCACCGTGGTCGGGGCCGGCGGCGCGGGCAAGACCCGGGTCGCGGTCGAGGCGGCCGGCGAGATCGTCGAGCGGTTCCGCGACGGCGTCTGGTTCGCCGACCTCAGCGCCGTGGCCACCGCCGACCTGGTCGACGTCAGCGTCGCCGCCGCGCTGGGCCTGCGCCCCGAGCCCGGGCGCGCCGTCGTGCAGACCATCGCGGACCACGTGCGCGACCGCCGCCTGCTCGTCCTGCTCGACACGTCGGACGCCCAGCTGCCCGCCGCCCGCCGCCTGGTGTCCCGGCTGCTGTCGGCGAGCCCCGAGGTGTACGTCCTGGCCACCTCCCGCGAGCCGCTCGGCCTGCCCGGCGAGGTGGTGTGGCGCATCCCGCCGCTGTCGGTCGAGGCGGCCTCCGGCGGCGGCTTCAGCGACGCCGTGGCCCTGCTCGTCGACCGCGCCTCCGCGGCCCGGGGCGGCCGCCCGGTCGAGCCCGGCGACATCGCCCACCTCACCCGGGTGGCCAAGGCGCTGGAGGGGCTGCCGCTCGCCCTGGAGCTGGCCGCGGCCCGCCTGCGCCTGCTCTCGCCGCCTCAGCTCGCCGACCGCATCGGCGACGTCCTGGGTACCCTCGACGCCGGCCTGCGCGCCGCCGCCCCCGAGCCGGGGCTGAGCGACCGGCACCGCACGATGCAGGCCGCGGTCGACTGGTCGTACCGCACCCTCGACCCCCGCTCGGCCCAGCTGCTGCGCTGGCTGTCGGTCTTCGCCAGCCCGGTCGACCTGCCCGCGATCGAGTGGCTGCACGACGGCGACCCGCTCGACCCGCTGGCCACGCTGGTCGACAAGTCGCTGCTGCAGGCCGAGGCCGGCGCCACGAACGCGACGTACCGCATGCTCGACCCCATCCGCGCGTTCGCCGCCCGGCTGCTGCTGGAGGCGGGCGAGGAGGAGTCGGCCCGGGAGCGGCACGTCGTCTGGTGCCTGCAGGCGGCCCACGACGCGTACCTCGACAACGAGGGGCGCCCGGTGACGCTCTCGCTGTACACCCTGGATCCGTTGGCCGATGAGCTGCGTGCGGCCCTGCACTGGACGGTGACGCGGGGCTCGGCCCGGCAGGGGCTCGCGCTGGCCGGCTCGATGGACCAGTGGTGGCGCGAGCGCGGCCTGGTCCGCGAGGGCCGCATGTGGTTGTTCCGCCTGTACGAGCGGATCAGCGCCACCGGCGAGCCCGTCCCCGACGCCGAGCTGGCGGCGGCGTACCACATGCACTCCCTGCACGCCGGCGCCGACGGCGAGACGGTCGAGGAGCTGCGCTTCTCCCAGCGCGCCGAGGCGGCCGCCCGCCGGGCCGGCGATCCGGGCCTGCTCGCGCGCATCCTGTCGGCCCGCGGCGCCCCGCTGCTCGAGCTGGGCCGCACCGACGAGGCCGAGCGGGTCACCCGCGAGATCATCACCTGGTCAGACGAGCAGGGCGTGGCCGGCGAGGCGCTCTCCGCCGTGTACGCGCTGGCCCAGCTCCTGTGGCGGCGCGGCGCCCTCGACGAGGCGGCGGACCTGCTGGCCAGCGCCCGCCCGCTGGAGAACAGCCGCCCCTTGGAACGCGGCCGCCGTACCGTCGACATGCTCCTGGGCATGGTCGCCCTGTCCCGCGGCGACCTGGTGGCGGCCCACGACCACCTGATCGTCGCCCTGCGCTCGCGGATGACCCACGGCTTCCACCTGCGGGTCTGCGAGACGCTGAACGCCGTGGCGGTCCGCTGCGCGCTGGCCGACGACCTGGACACCTCGGCCAAACTGTTCGGCGCGGCCCAGTCGGCCCGCATCCGGCTGCGCTGCTCGAGTGGCGGTTTCGCCGCGTACTGGACCGACCAGCAGGCCGACCTCCGCTCGTCGATGGGCGACGCGGCCTTCGACACCGCCTACGCGGCGGGCGGCGCCCTGAGCCTGGAGGAGTCGGTGGCGCTGGCGCTGACCATAGAGCACCCGGACCTCATGGCCGGCTCGATCCGCTTCTCGACGGTCGAGTAGACGGTCGAGTAGGGGCGCTACTCCTCCTCGGGGTCCTGGTTGGCCTCGGCGCCCAGCACGTACGCCTGCATCGCCAGCTCGTCCCCCGCCGGCCACACGAAGGCCGGCAGCTCCGCGGGGCCCAGTTCGCGCACGTAGCCCCAGAACGCCCGCACCGCCTCCCCGGGCGAGCTCGCCTCGATCGGCATGTCCACGCTCACCAGGTACGTCCGCCGCGGCGCGACCGGAGCGGCCGGCGGCGCGACCTGCCGGGCGACCGCGAGGTAGGCGTCCTCGTCGAGCGGCCCGGCCCGCAGCCCGCCGGCGGGCAGCGGAGCGTCGAGCAGGTTCACCGTGTACTGCACCCGCCCCGCCCGGTCGACGCGGCCCAGCCCGAACACGACCGGCTCGGAGCCGCCGGCGATCAGGAGTGCCTCGTCGCCGGGGGCGGGCCCGTCGACGGTCAGATCACCGGCCCCGTAGACCCGCTCGTTCGCGTACTGCTCCTCGGAGACCTCGACCACCCACTTCGCCATTGCCTTATTGCATCACGGCGTCAGATTCGTACGAAGCAGCCGGCCACGTGATCGTTGACCATGCCGGTCGCCTGCATCAGCGCGTATGCCGTGGTCGGGCCGACGAAGCGGAAGCCGCGCTTCTTGAGGTCCTTGGCCATCGCCTTGGACTCCGCCGTCACCGCCGGGACGTGGGAGAAGTCCACCGGGCGGTCCGGCTTGGGCGAGGGCGCGAACGACCACAGCAGGGCCGCGATCCCGCCCGGCAGCTCGGCCGCGGCCCGCGCGTTGGCGATCGCCGCCTCGATCTTGGCGCGGTTGCGCACGATGCCGGTGTCGGCGAGTAGTCGGTCCACGTCGGCCTCGCCGAACGCGGCCACCTTCTCGATCTCGAAGCCCGCGAACGCCGTGCGGAACGACGGGCGCTTGCGCAGGATCGTGATCCAGGACAGCCCGGACTGGAACGCCTCCAGGCTCATCCGCTCGAACAGCCCGTTGTCGTCGCGGATCTCCCGGCCCCACTCGTTGTCGTGGTACTCCAGGTAGTCCGGCGTCGACCCGCCCCATCCGCACCGGGCCAGCCCGTCCGCCCCCACCACCACATCACTCATGAGGGCAAGCTACCGCCCGGGTACGACAAAAAAGCCCGACAAAAAAGCCCGGCAGAACGCCTACCGCAGCTTCCCGGCCTCCACCAGCCGGGCGAACCGCCGCAAGGCCCCCGTGAGGCCGGCCTTGGACCCGGGCCAGAGCAGCGGCCACGCCAGCCGCCCCGCGTTCCCGGCCGGCAGCTGGAACCACTCGTGCCAGACCACCTGCGTGCGGTTCGGGCCCAGCGCGGTACACCGGAGGACGCCCGGACCCCGCAGGACCTTCCCGTGGTGCACGACCCGCACCTCGAACGGCGGGTCGACCTTCACCACCCGCATGAGGTCGCGCACCAGCACCGGGCCGGCCTGCGTGACCGCCTCGATCTGGCTGCCCTCGCCGCCGTCGCCGGAGAGCACCCGCACGGTCGTGAACGGGATCCACTCGCCCTGGCGCGACCAGTCGGTGAGCGCGGCGAAGACCTTCTCGGCGGGTGCGGCCACGATCACCGTGGCCGTCACCTCACCGGGACCGGGCCGTTCCGCCTCGGCGTCGTCGCCGCCGGTCACTTCACCACCGGCGAGGGGCGCAGCTCGTCGGCGTCGTCATCGGCGGGGGAGGAGATCACGTCGGCGTCGGCGTCGGCCGGAGCCTCGGCCGGCTCGGGCGAGGCACCGGTGGCCGCGGCCTGGCGCGCGTCGCGCAGCGCGTCGGCGTCCTCCTGCCGGCCCTCGCGGAGCGCCTTGATCTCGGCCTCGAGGACCTGGATCAGCTCCTCCTTGTAGCCGATGTCGTACCCGGCCCGCCGCAGCGCGGTGTCGACCTGGTTCATCCGGTAGCCCCGGACGACCGTGTCGAAGCGCAGCTGGTTGACGTCACCCTCGACGAGCGGGCGCGACGACGGCAGTGGTACGGAGCGTCCGTCGGGCTCATGTCCTTCGATCCCCGGGTCATCACCGGTGATCAACAGCGACACGCCGAACCCGATGGCCCCGACGACCACAGCGGCGATCAACACCAGGAGGAACTCAGCCATAGGGGGAATCGTGGCACGCTGAGTACGCCTGGGCGAGCCCGGCACACCCATATGTAGGAAACACGGAGGTCATGCGATGTTTCGTCTCGGCGCTCGGCAATTCGCCGACGGCGATTACGCGGTGATGGCGATCGTCAACCGGACTCCCGACTCCTTCTTCGACAAGGGTGCAACTTTCGCGGAGGACGCGGCGCTGCGCGCGGTGGAGGCGGCGGTCGAGGAGGGCGCCGACATCATCGACATCGGCGGGGTGAAGGCCGGCCCGGGGGAGACCGTGGACGCCGCGGAGGAGCTGCGGCGCACGCTGCCGACGGTGCAGAAGATCCGGGCCATGTTCCCGGACGTCGTGATCTCGATCGACACCTGGCGGGCCGAGGTGGCCCGGGAGGTCGTCGCGGCGGGCGCGGACCTGATCAACGACACGTGGGCGGGCGCCGATCCGGCCCTCGCGGAGGTGGCGGCCGAGACCGGGGCGGGGCTCGTGTGCTCGCACGCCGGCGGGCTGACCCCGCGGACCCGCCCGCACCGCACGGCCTTCCAGGACCCGGTCGCCGATGTCGTACGGACCGTCACCGCCCTGGCCGAGCGGGCCCTCGCCCTCGGGGTGCGCCGCGACGGCATCCTGATCGATCCGGCGCACGACTTCGGCAAGAACACCCGCCACTCCCTGGCGATCACCAACCGCCTCGGCGAGATGGTGGCGACGGGCTGGCCGGTGCTCGTGGCGCTGTCGAACAAGGACTTCATCGGCGAGACGCTGGACGTGCCGGTGGGGGAGCGGCTGGAGGGCACCCTGGCGGCGACCGCGGTCTCGGCCTGGCTGGGCGCCCGGGTCTTCCGCGCCCACCAGGTCCGCGCGACCCGCCGGGTCCTCGACACGGTGGCCGCGATCCGCGGCGACCGCCAGCCGGCCGCCACCCGGCGCGGGCTGGCCTGACAAACAGGCCCGACGCCGGGCAAAACCGAGTAACAGCTCGGAACCAGTGGCCCGAACGGGTATTGCCTAGAGGCTCAGGTCCATCGGAGGATGTCTTTCCGCCAGGCGTACAGAATGCCGAGGAAGAGAACCGCCACGAAGATCGCCATCTCGACCACCACCGCACCGCCGTACCCGGGCGCGGCGTAGATCACCGCCCATGGGAACAGGAAGACACTTTCCACCGCAAACAGGGCGTAGAGATAGGCGTACACATAGTAGCGGATCTGGGCCTGGGCCCAGTCGCCCCCAACCGGGTCCAAACCGCACTCATAGGTCTCGTACTTCGCACCCGTGGCGGTCGACCACTCGGCCGAACGGCGCGGACCGAGAAGCCGGTTGGCCGTAAAGGCGGCGACGAAAACCCCGGCTCCGACCAGGAGAAGGAGCCCGAGCGTCGCATATCCACCCAGATATCCGCTCACCGCACGCACCGTACACGCATCATCACGATCTCCGAAGTGCCGAAAACGCGAATCTGTCTAGATAATGTGCTTCAGGTTGCTTGTCGGACTGCAAAAGAGCTCGGCGAGCCACCTCGTCAGACACGACATCAGAAGGACACCCCCTTATGGAAGCACCCTCGGGCCGCCGCACAACACGGCGGCTGCGGGCCGGCTCCTTCGTGCTCCTGGCCACCGCCTGCTCCGTGCTGTTCGCCGTGCCGGCGTTCGCCGAGCCGCCGGGCGATGGCGAGACCAGTACCGCACCTGTGGAGACGCCGACCACCGAGGTCCCGACGCCGGACCCGACCACCGAGGCCCCGCCGACGCAGGCCCCGCCCACCACCGTGGCCCCGCCTCCGCCCACGACGGAGGCGCCGCCGTCGCCGCCCACGCCCGTGCACCGGTTCAAGATGACCGTGAGCACCGTGTCGCTCGGCGACGCGTACTGGCAGGGCGACGGCTCCGGCGAGCTGGTCGTCGCGATCAAGAACACGGGCGAGAACGTCGGCAAGGACACCGTGACCGGCTACTACGCGCTGCCCAGCGGCGCGCAGGTCACCGGCGGGTACGGCAGCGGCGGTTGCAACGTCGCCGTGGGCGCCTACAGCTTCAGCTGCGCCCTGCCCCCGGACGCCATGGGTCAGATCGTGCTCAAGGTGAACGTCGACCCGGGCGCCTGGAAGACCATCACGGCCGGCCAGATCACCGCGTCGATCGGGGCGTACCAGCGGATCGCCCCGATTTCGTTCGCCTTCACCACGCCGCCGACGCCCGGCATCGAGCTCAACACCTCGGCCCCGCCGCTGCCGGCCGCGTCCGCCCCGGCGGACGAGTCGTTCCAGCTCGCGGTGCGGCTGCGCAACACCGGGGTCACCAAGGCCGTCGGCGCGGTCGAGATCGTCACGCCGCCCGGTGTGGACCTGGTGACCTTCCCCACGGCCTGCCGCTCGCACAAGCGCATCGCCGGCGACCGGGACCGCTGTGAGCTCGGGGACATCGCGGCCGGCAAGGAGGTCTCGGGCAACTTCGGCATGGCCATCAGCGCCGCCGCGCGGGCCGAGCTGCCGCTGGTCGGGGCGGTGCACGCCTACCTCGCGCCGCCCGGCCTGGACATGGTCGAGACCCGGTACGACTACAAGATCACCGCCCCGCCGGTGGCCGGCTCGGAGGCCCCGCTGCCGACCTCGGCGCCGCCGTCGCCGCCCGCCCAGCGCAACCTGGACAGCGACCTCAGCCTGCGCAACCAGTCCGGCGGGGACGGCAGCCAGATGTCGAGCATGCCGATCATCGGCGCCATCGTCGCCCTGGTCGCGCTGTTCGGCGTCTTCGTGGTGCTCTCGCTGCGCCGGCGCATGCGCCTGGACACCGGCGAGGACGACTCGCTGCGGGCCGACGAGATCGAGGACGTGATGCTCGTCCCGGTCAGCGGCGGCCTCGGCGGCAAGTCCGAGGTGATCACCCGCTCGTCGGTACCGCGCTCGCTGACCCTCCCCCGCCTGCCCGACGGCCCCGTCGCCGGCTCGCGGTTCCGGGCCTCGAACGACCCGCCCAAGCGGGGCGGCGAGGACTGAGCGTCACAACGCAGGCGTCGGGAGTACACCCGGCGCCTGCTTTGTTCGTATTCGCGCGAAGCGCACAAGACGGCGGACCGCGCAATGACGAAAGTCGCAGCTTCGGCGCTCCGGAAGGGATATGCGCCGCAGGCATGACGTTCACGCCGACGTACCCTCAGGGGTGTAAGGCAACCCATCCGCCGCCACAGGAGGTCAGCTCACGTGACCAAGCAGGTCCGCCAGCTGGATCGAGTGGTCATCAGGTTCGCTGGCGATTCCGGCGACGGCATGCAGCTCACCGGTGACCGTTTCACATCCGAGACCGCGCAGCTCGGTAACGATATTTCCACTTTGCCCAACTTCCCCGCCGAGATCCGGGCCCCTGCCGGGACCCTGCCGGGCGTGTCGAGCTTCCAGGTGCACTTCGCCGACTTCGACATCCTCACCCCCGGTGACGCGCCGAACGTCCTGGTGGCGATGAACCCCGCGGCCCTCAAGGCCAACCTGGCCGACCTGCCCAAGGGCGCGTCGATCATCGTCAACACCGACGAGTTCACGAACCGCAACCTCGCCAAGGTCGGCTACGCGGCCAACCCGCTGGAGGACGGTTCGCTCGACGGGTGGAACGTCGCCCCGGTCGGGCTGACCTCGATGACGGTCAAGGCCCTGGAGTCCTTCGAGATCTCCAAGAAGGACGCCGAGCGGGCCAAGAACATGTTCGCGCTGGGCCTGCTGTCCTGGATGTACTCGCGGCCGCACGAGTCGACGCTGTCGTTCCTGGAGCGCAAGTTCGCCTCCCGGCCGGAGCTGGTGGCGGCGAACATCGCCGCGTTCAAGGCGGGCTGGAACTTCGGCGAGACCACCGAGAACTTCGCGGTGCGCTACGAGGTCAAGCCGGCCCGGATGGTGGCGGGCAACTACCGCAACATCACCGGCAACGCCGCGCTCGCCCTGGGTGTCGTGGCCGCGGGGGTACGGTCCAAGCTGCCCGTCTTCCTCGGCGCGTACCCGATCACCCCGGCGTCGGACATCCTGCACGAGCTGAGCAAGCACAAGAAGTTCGGCGTGACCACGGTGCAGGCCGAGGACGAGATCGCCGCGATCGGCGTGGCCCTGGGCGCCTCCTACGGCGGCGCGCTCGGCGTGACCACCACCTCCGGCCCCGGCGTCGCGCTCAAGGGCGAGACGATCTCGCTGGCCGTCGCCCTCGAGCTGCCGCTGCTGATCATCGACGTGCAGCGGGCCGGCCCGTCGACCGGTCTGCCCACCAAGACCGAGCAGGCCGACCTCAACATGGCCCTGTTCGGCCGGCACGGCGAGGCCCCGGTCGCGGTGCTCGCGCCGCGCTCGCCGGCGGACTGCTTCAACACGGCGATCGAGGCGGCGCGCATCGCGCTGACCTACCGCACGCCGGTGATCCTGCTCTCCGACGGGTACATCGCCAACGGTTCCGAGCCGTGGCGCCTGCCGGAGATCGACGACCTGCCCGACCTGCAGGTCCGGTTCGCGACCGAACCCAACGGCGAGGACGGCAAGACCTTCCTGCCGTACCTGCGCGACCCCAAGACGCTGGCGCGGCCGTGGGCGGTTCCCGGTACCCCCGGGCTGGAGCATCGCATCGGCGGCCTGGAGAAGGCCGACAAGACCGGTGACATCTCCTATGACCCGGCCAACCACGACTTCATGGTGCGCACCCGCGCGGCGCGCATCGAGGGCATCGACGTGCCCGACGTCGAGGTCGAGGACCCGGACGGCACCGCCCGCGTGCTGGTGCTCGGCTGGGGCTCGACGTACGGCCCGATCGGCGCCGCCGCCCGCGCCCTGCGCCAGCGCGGCCTGGCCGTGGCCCAGGCCCACCTGCGCCACCTCTCGCCCATGCCGAAGAACCTGGGCGAGGTGCTCAAGTCCTACGACAAGGTCGTCATCCCGGAGATGAACCTCGGCCAGCTCGCCGGGGTCATCCGGTCCCGCTACCTGGTCGACGCCATCGCCTACAACCAGGTCCGCGGGCTGCCGTTCACCGCGTCCGAGCTGGAGGGCGTGCTCGAGGAAGTGGTCAAGAATGCCTGAGCAGTTGAAGTTGACCATGAAGGACTTCAAGTCCGACCAGGAGGTCCGCTGGTGCCCCGGCTGCGGGGACTACGCGATCCTGGCCGCCGTGCAGTCCTTCATGCCCGAGCTCAACATCCCGCGCGAGCGGATCGTGTTCGTCTCCGGCATCGGCTGCTCCTCGCGGTTCCCGTACTACATGAACACGTACGGCATGCACTCGATCCACGGCCGCGCGCCGGCGATCGCGTCGGGCCTGTCCGTGTCCCGCCCCGACCTGTCGGTCTGGGTCGTCACGGGTGACGGCGACGCGCTGTCGATCGGCGGCAACCATCTCATCCACGCGCTGCGCCGCAACGTCAACCTGAAGATCCTGCTGTTCAACAACAAGATCTACGGGCTGACCAAGGGCCAGTACTCGCCCACCTCCGAGATCGGCAAGATCACCAAGTCGACCCCGGCCGGCTCGGCGGACTCGCCGTTCAACCCGATCTCCCTGGCCCTGGGCGCGGAGGCGAGCTTCGTCGCCCGGACCATCGACTCCGACCGCAAGCACCTGCAGTCGGTGCTGCGCGCCGCGGCCGAGCACCGCGGGTCGGCGTTCGTGGAGATCTACCAGAACTGCAACATCTTCAACGACGGCGCGTTCGACGTGCTCAAGGAGCCCGGCACCCGGGACGACTTCATCATCCGGCTCGAGCACGGCAGGCCGATCACGTTCGGCAAGGACGGCGAGTGGGCGGTCACCCACCCGACCGGCGGCTTCGGCCTGTCCGTGGTGCCGACCGCGTCGGTCCCGGCCGAGGAGATCGTCGTGCACGACCAGACGGTCACCGAGCCGGCGTACGCGTTCGCGCTGTCCCGCCTGCCCGGCCTCGACCTGCGCAACACCCCGATCGGCGTGTTCCGCTCGGTCGAGCGGCCCGCCTACGACGACATCGTGCGCGACCAGCTCGCCGCGGCGAAGGCCAAGGCGAAGGGCACGCCCGACGAGGAGCTCGGCGCGCTGCTCAACAGCGGCGACACCTGGACGATTCTGTAGCTGGTGGTCAAGGACCACCGCCGCTCACGCGGCGGTGGTCTCCAGCCAGCGGGTCAGCGTCCGCACGCCCCAGCCGGTGGCGCCCTTGGCCAGCTCGCCGTCGGCGGAGTCGGCCCAGGCGGGCGAGGACATGTCGAAGTGCGCCCAGTGCTCGCGCAGCGGCCCGGTGAACTCGCGCAGGTACAGCGCGGCCAGCAGCGACCCCGCCCCGATGTCGGTCGAGTTGATGATGTCGGTCAGCTCGCCGCGGATCTCCTGGGCGTAGTCCTCGCTCAGCGGCATCCGCCACACCGACTCGCCGCACGCCTCGGCGGCCGCCGCGAGGTCTCCGGCCAGGGTGTCGCTGTGGCTGTACATCGCGGCGGTCCGCTTCCCCAGCGCCACACCCTGGGCCCCGGTGAGGGTGGCCAGGTCGATCAGCACGTCGGGCCGCAGCCGGCGCACGGCGTAGGCCATCGCGTCGCCGAGCACCAGCCGGCCCTCGGCGTCCGTGTTGAGGATCTCCGACGTGATGCCGCCGTAGTGGGTGACGACGTCGCCGGGGCGCATGCTGTCGCCGCCGAGCGCGTTCTCGGCCAGCGGGGCCAGCGCGGTGATCCGCACCGGCAGGCGCATCGCGGCCGCGGCCAGGGTCGCGCCGATCACGGCCGCCGCGCCGCCCATGTCCTTGCGCATCAGCTTCATCCCGGCCAGCGGCTTGATGCACACGCCGCCGGTGTCGAAGGTGATGCCCTTGCCGATCAGCACCACGTGCAGCTTGGCCCCGCGCGGCTTCCACGACAGCTCGACCAGCCGCGGCCCGCGTCCGGCGGCGGCGCCCTGGCCGACCGTGAGGATCGCGTTGAAGCCGTGCTCGCGCAGGTACTCGGGCTCGCGCACCTCGACCGTCAGCCCCGCCACCCCGGCCGCCGCCTTGGTCACCTGCTTGGCGAACCAGGCCGGGGTCTTGCGGTCGCTGGGCATGTTGGTCAGGTCGCGGGCCAGGGTGGTGGCGGTGACGACGGCCCGGGCCTGCTCCAGCGCGGCGGTGCGCTCGTCGCTCGCCTCCAGCGCGATCGTGACGCGGCGCAGCGGGTCGGGCTCGGCGTCGGCCAGCCGGAACCGGTAGGAGGCGAGCCACAGCCCCTCGGCCAGGGCGCGGAGCGCGGCCGGTGCGGTGTCGTGGGGTACCAGAATCCGAAGCCCTGACTCTGCACGAGCCGACTTGGTCAGTGCCGCGCCCGCGGCCCGCCAGCCGGCCTCGTCGCCGTCGCCGATGCCGACGAACAGCAGCGGCGACGGCTTGCGGCCGGGCCGTGGCAGCTTGTGCACGGTGCCGGCTGACCCGGAGTGCTCGACGTCCTCCAGGAACGCCTCATACTCGGCCAGGTCGGCCGGGTTGAGCAGGTCGAGCGCGGAGAACGGATCGCCGGACGGCACCACGACGGCCACCGCACCAGAGGAAGTGCGGCTCGTGGCGAGCCTGATGTCCAGCACGGGGCCTCCAAAAAAATCCGCGCGCACGACAGTGGGAGCGACCGCGTGCCGGCCGCTCCTCCCAACCCAGTCAACCCGATAGCGGAGCCGATTGCAGGAAGACTCAGCCAGTGGCCGTCTTCAGCGCCTCGCTGAGTTCGTTGGCCTCATCCTTGGTCATCTCGACGACGAGCCGTCCACCACCCTCGAGCGGGACGCGCATGACGATGCCGCGGCCCTCCTTGGTGACCTCCAGCGGACCGTCGCCTGTCCGCGGCTTCATGGCCGCCATGTTGTCTCCCTTCGCTCCCTGATGTCCCAGACATCAGGTGGCACAGCCGTCCCCGCATGCCCGGCGCGCCAGCTCACGGGGCCTCGACCGGACCCGCGGACTCCGTGATGTACGCGCCAACCGATGATTTTCCCTGATGATGGCCCCAAGACCCAAACCGGGGCGCGATCCTTGTGACAGTTCCTGGCCAAAACGGTCGGTCAACTGTCACAATAAGCGGCCATGCAGGCACGGTCCGCCCTCTTTGATCTCTATGGCGACCATCTCCGCCCGCGTGGCGGACGGGCGGCCGTCGCCGCCCTCGTGCGCCTGCTCGCTCCCCTCGGGATCGCCGCGCCGGCCGTGCGCACCGCGATCTCCCGCATGGTGCGACAGGGCTGGTTGCACCCACTACGGTTGCCGACCGGCCCCGGATACGGCATCACCCCCAAGGCGGCACGACGCCTCGACGCCGCCGGTGCCCGCATCTACCGCACGCAGCGCCCCGGCGGCCCCGGGAGCGCATGGGCAGGCCGCTTCGATCTCATCACGCTCGAACCGCCCGCGCATCGCGGCGCGCGGGCGAGACTGGTGGCGAACCTCGGATTCCTCGGGTACGGCTCGATCGACGGCTCCACCTGGATCTCCCCGCGCCCTGGTGAGGGGGTCGACGCCCTGCTGACGGAGGCCGGTGTGCGCTACGACCGCTTTACGGCGGAGCATTCCGGCGGTACTGCTGGAGCCGTGAACCTGGTGGCGCGAGCCTGGGACCTCGACGCGATCGCCGCGGCGTACGGCGAGTTCGTCGAGCGCCTCACGCCGCTGGTGCACTCCGTCGGCCCGGCCACCCCCGACGAACAGGCGTACGCGGTCCGGTTCACGCTGGTCCACGCCTGGCGCGGATTCCTCTTCCGCGACCCGCAACTGCCCGCGGCCCTGCTGCCCGCACGCTGGGCCGGCACCGCCGCGGCCGGCTTCTTCGACCACCACGCCCTCCGGCTGCGCCCCGCGGCCGACCGATTCGTGGATGCAAGCCTTTTTTAGGAGACCTGATGGACGACCTGCTCGTGGAGCGCACCGAGTCCGGTGTGGCGATCCTGACCCTCAACCGCCCCGACGCCCTCAACTCGCTGACCGACGCCCTGAAGGTCGCGCTGCGCGACACGTTGCAAAACCTGCAAACCGACGCTTCGGTACGGGCTGTGGTCCTCACCGGCGCCGGCCGGGCCTTCTGCGGCGGCCAGGACCTGCGCGAGCACGCCGCGACGCTGGAGGCCGGCACCGGCTCCTCTCTGTCGACCGTCACCGAGCACTACAACCCGATCACCACCGCCCTGGCCGAGATGCCCAAGCCGGTCGTGGCCGCGGTCAACGGCATGGCGGCGGGCGCGGGCGCGTCCCTGGCCCTGCTGGCCGACTTCCGCGTGGGCGGCCCGCGCACCGCCTTCCTGATGGCCTTCGCGAACGTGGGCCTGGCGGGGGACACCGGGATCTCGTGGTCCCTGCCCCGCATCGTCGGCCACGCCAAGGCCACCGAGCTGCTGCTCCTGGCCGAACCGGTCCGTGCCGCGGACGCCTTCGCCCTGGGCATGCTGACCCGCCTGGCCGAGTCGGACGAGGACGTCCTGCCGACCGCTTTGGAACTGGCGGACCGCCTGGCCGCAGGCCCGACCGTGGCGTACGCCCAGATCAAGCGCGAACTGGCCGTAGGCGGCTCCGGCTCCCTGGCCGATGCCCTGGCCGTGGAGGCGGAGGCTCAGGCGACCTGCGGCCGGACCTCCGATCACCAGAACGCGACGGCGTCCTTCGTCAACAAGCAGAAGCCGGTGTACTCGGGTCGTTGATCGCCGATATGTCGGGCGCTGACGCGCCGCGACATATCGGATTTTTCGTATATGCCGGAGTTTTCGTCACCTGACTTCTTCTTAGCCAGAGGCGGTCTTGACATGCCTCGAACAAACGCCGCATAGCTTGGGGTCCATGGCCGATCGTGAGAAGGTCGCGCACCTGTTGCGCCGGGCGACGTTCGGGCCCACCGCCGAGGAGGTCGACGCCGCCGAGGCCAAGGGCCCGGACGCCACCCTGACCGCCCTGTTCGCCCCACCGGCCGCCGACCCCGGCGCGGCCAGGACCCCACCGCCCAAGCTCGGCCCGGTCGTCAACGAGAAGTCCGACCGCGCCGAGCAGATCCGTACCGTCGGCACCTGGTGGCTGGACCGCATGGTGCAGGCCGAGCACCAGGTGCACGAGAAGCTGACCTTCTTCTGGCACGGCCACTGGGCCACGTCCGCCGACAAGGTCAAGTCCGGCCCGCTGATGCTGGGCCAGCAGCAGACCATGTTCCGCACCGCCCTCGGCGACTTCGGCACCATGGTCCACGCGATGCTGCGCGACCCCGCGCTCATCATCTGGCTGGACGGGCAGAAGAACACCAACAAGGCCCCGAACGAGAACCTGGGCCGCGAGCTCATGGAGCTCTTCACGCTGGGCGTCGGCCACTACACCGAGCAGGACGTCCGCGAGGGCGCCCGGGCGCTGACCGGCTGGGTCGTGGACCAGAAGGCCGGAACGGCGACCTTCAACGCCAAGCGCCACGACGACAAGCCCAAGACCATCCTGGGTCAGACCGGCAACTACGACGCCGACGGCTTCGCGGACCTCCTGCTGGCCCAGCCGGCGAGCCCCGAGTTCATCGCCCGCCGTCTTTGGCTGCGGTACTGCAGCGACGCCCAGATCCCCGCCGACGTCCTCGGGCGCGCGAAGTCGAAGCCCACCACGGCCGCGATGCTGCAGGAGCTCCTAGCCGCAGACGGCCACGCCGAGCTGGTCAAACAGCCCGTCGAATGGCTGGTCGGCGCCCTGCGCCAGCTGCAGCTGCGCCCGGGCGACCTGCCCGACGCCCAGCGCAAGCAGCTCCTGAACAGCTTGAACGCGCTGGGTCAGGTCCCCCTTCGCCCGCCGAGCGTGGGCGGCTGGCCGGCGGGCGCGGCCTGGCTGACGACGTCGGCCACGCAGGCGCGGATCAAGCTGGCCCAGACCCTGGCCGCCAAGGCCCCGCAGCCGGTACTGGACCGCCTCACCGCCACCCCCGCCGCCCAACGCCCGGCGGCGCTGGCCCGGCTCCTGGTGATCGACAAGTTCACCGACCGCACGCTGGCCGCACTGACCCCGGCCGCCGGTGACGCCCGCCGCCTGCTGACGCTGGGTCTCGCGAGCCCCGAGTACGCCATCAACTAGGCCTGTTTGCTGAAAGGAGGCGGCATGGACGCCCTGACCCGGAGGAAGTTCCTGATCGCCAGCGGCGTGGTCGGCGGCACCGCCCTGGCCGCCGGCGGCGCCTGGACGCTGCGCGACATCTTCGACACCTCGACCTGGGACGACCGCCCCGGCGACGCCAAGACCCTCGTGCTGGTGACGCTCTACGGGGGCAACGACGGCCTGTCGAACGTCATCCCGTACGCGGACAAGGCCTACGCCCCGGCCCGCCAAGAGCTCGCCTACAAGCCCGAGGAGGTCCTCAAGCTCGACGACACCCTCGGCCTGAACCCGGGCCTGGCCGGCCTCAAGCGCATGTACGACGCGAAGAAGCTCGCCATCGTCCGCGGCGTCGGCTACCCGAAGCCCGACCACAGCCACTTCCGCTCGATGGACATCTGGCAGACCGCCCAGCCCGACCGCCCCGGCAACACCGGCTGGCTCGGCCGCTGGCTGGACACCTTCGGCGGCGACCCGCGCCACGCGGTCTCCTTCGAACCCGTCCTCCCTCCGCTCCTGGCCGGCGAGACCACCGCCGGTGCCGCCGTGCCCGTGTCCGGCCTGACCCTGCCCAACGGGGTCAAGCCCGAGGTGCTCACCGCCTTCGGCAAGTCCTCCGACGGCGAGTCCCCGCTGCAGGCCCGCGCCGCCCGAGCCTTCGCCGACCTGGTCGAGGTCGACGCCCTCATCCACAGCGTCGACGAGACCGACGGCGAGAACGACACCTCGGCCTCCTCCGGCACCGCGACGGGCGGCCGCTCCGACCTGAAGACGCAGCTGGACCTGGTGGCCCGCTGCGTCGAGGCCAACGTGGCGACCCGGGTCTTCTCCGTCTCCCTGGGCGGCTTCGACCTGCACGCGGAGGAGCGCAACTCCCAGGAGATCCTGCTCAAGCTCCTGGACCAGGCCCTGACCAACTTCGCCGACCGCATGTCCAAGACCGAGGCTGGCCGCAAGGTCGTCATCGCCGTCTACTCGGAGTTCGGCCGCCGCGTGGCCGCGAACGGCTCGGACGGCACCGATCACGGCACCGCGTCGAACATGTTCATCCTGGGCAGCCCGGTGAAGGGCGGCCTCTACGGCGAGCAGCCCAGCCTGGCCGACCTGGACAACGGCGACCTGAAGTTCACCACCGACTTCCGCTCCGTCTACGCCACCCTCCTGCACAACGTCCTCGACGCCGACCCGGAAAAGATCCTGGGCTACAAGGACCAGCTCACCGGCATCCTGTAACCGCGGCACGCCGCCGACCGGGAGCTGACGACATGACCGCCCTGGGCCCCGCCTCTCTGTGGACGGGGCCCAATCGCGTCGCCGCCGCGGTCAGCCGGCCGTGATCGACCTCGGTTCAGCCGGCCACGAACATCACGGACCGGTCCGCCCGCTCCGGCGCCAGATCGTCGGCCGTGGTCAGCAGCTCACCGGCCGCCGAATGCGAAGCCGCCGGATGCGTGGCCACAGACTCGTCCGGTCCCGCCCCGGCCAGGCCGTCGAGCCCGGGCTCAACCAAGCTGCGCAGTTCGGCCGTGGCTCGCTCGTCCAGCCCCGCCGCAGCCAAACCGTCCAGCCCGGCCACAGGCAAACCGTCCGCTTCGCTCAAGCCGCCGGGGTCGCCCAAGCCGCGGGGGTCGGCCGTCGCCAGGTCGTCGGCGACGCTGCCCGGGTCCTGTGGGCTCCACGGCCCCGGATCGCGCGGCGTCGGCGGCCGGTGAATGCTCCACGCCGTCGAGCGAGGTCGCCGCCCCGCCCCCGAGCGCCGCCGCGGTCGCTCCGCTCGTTCGCGCTCCACGCGGTCCTGGTCGATCCACGTCAGAGCGGCCCGGCACGTGTAGGCCCACCAGCCGATCCAAGGCCCGTACCGCTCCCGCAGCTCATCAGGCGAGGGCGCGTCCTCCCCGTAGACCGCCCGCGCCGTGTGCCGGTACTGCTCCATCTCCAACGGCACCGCATCCGGCCGCCCCAGGACCCGCAGCAGCAGGGCGTGCGCCGTGTAGTCGCCGATGCCGCGCACCGAGAGCAGTGCGTCCCGCGCCCGCTCGTAGGGGCCCGTCCGCAGCAGCTCCTCGTCGAGCGCGGCCACCCCCGCCAGCACCTGGACCAGCCGCTCGGCCTTGTTGCGGCCGTGGACGAACGGCCGCACCTCGAACGCCGTGAGCCGCGACAGGCTGGACAGGTCCGGGATGGCGGTGAAGTCCTGGCCGTCCGCGCGGGCCGGGGTGCCGAAGTAGAGGGTGAGCCGGCGCTTGCCCAGGGTCGCGAACCACTGGGTGGAGTTTTGCAGGAGCGTGAAGTACACCACTCCCTCGGCCAGGCTCGAGAACCTGACCTGGTGCAGGCCCCGCGCCAGGGCGAGCAGCGGGCGGACCGGCTCGTCGGCCTCGGCGCGGAGCAGGAACTCGGTCCGGTCGTCGTCCAGCCCGAGCCAGGCCGAGACCCGTCTTCGGACCGCGTCGAGGTCGGGGCCGTCGAGGGGATCGGCGCTGAAGACGGTCAGGCCGGCCCCGGTGGCGCCGTCGTCGCGCTCGGCGACCTCGACCACCACGGCCGCCTCCGGGTCGCTGGGGTGCGGGAAGGCGCGGCGCACCGAGCCGGCCGGGTCGAGGGCGATGTCGCGCCGGGCGGGGCGGAAGTCGGCGAGCGCCCGCAGGGAGGAGCGCAGGTCGTAGGGGGCGGTGGCCGTGAGGATCG
This sequence comes from Dactylosporangium sp. CS-033363, assembly GCF_050942475.1. NCBI lineage: Bacteria > Bacillati > Actinomycetota > Actinomycetes > Micromonosporales > Micromonosporaceae > Dactylosporangium > Dactylosporangium sp. CS-033363. Next base: position 773,982 of record NZ_CP192032.1, read on the forward strand.
TCCGGGTGATGATGCCGAGTTCTGTCATGCCCGTATCTTCGAACACGGGTACGACAATTTCCGGAGCGCTACTGTGCGCGAGCGGCGATGAGGAGACCGTCACCGAGCGGCAGGAGGGCCGGCACCCAGGCGTCGCTCTCGCGGAGGGCCTTGACCGCCTCGCGGAGCAGTACCGTCTCCGCGTCTCGAACCGTGGGATCGCTGACCCGCCCGCCGGCCAGGGCATCGGCCAGGACCAGGGTGCCGCCCGGCCGCAGGAGGCGCTCGGCGGCGGTCGCCACGAGGCCGTACTCGCTCTGGTCGTGGTCCACGAACACCAGGTCGTAGGCCCGGTCGGCGAGCCGCGGCAGCACGTCGAGGGCCCGGCCGGTGATGATCCGGGTGCGCGACGGCGGGTTGCCGGCGGCGGAGAAGACCCGGCGGGCGATGCGCTGGTGCTCGGACTCGAAGTCGATGGTGGTGAGCACGCCGTCGCGGCGCATGCCGCGCAGCAGCCAGCCGCCGCTCACCCCGGTGCCGGTGCCGACCTCGACGACCGCCTTGGCGTTGCTCACCGCCGCGATCACCCGCAGGGCCGCCCCGCAGCCCCGGCTCACGGCGCTGATGCCCAGCTCGAACGCCTGCTCGCGAGCGGCCGCGAGCACCGGGTCCTCGGCGACGAAGCCGTCGATGAAATCAGCGGTCCGGGCGGAGGCGGTAATGGGACACCCCTTAAAGAGAAGTCGATTGACCGCAAGCCTAGGAGACCGCGCCCGCGCATGCTTCAAGCCGGGTCGTGTAATGCTGGATGCGAAACGGACGGAGGAGCCGATCGTGACAGACGGTTCGGCCTGGCGGCAGCCGGGCCCCGGCGCGCCGGCCAGCAACACCGGCTGGGGGGCGCGCCCAGCTTGGGCTGCGCCCAACTCGCCGCAGGCCACGGCACCGCAGCCCGCGGCCAACAGCTGGTGGTCGGACGCGCTGGCGGACCCGTGGCGCGACCCCGACGCACCCGTCGTGGTGGTCAAGGCGCCCCAGGACGAGGCCCCCGAGCTGGAGAAGCCGCCGCCCCCGTCCACCGGTCCGCGCGTCGGCATCGGTCTCGTACTCGTCGTCTCCATCGTCACCGCCCTGCTCGCCGGCGCGCTCGGCGGCACCCTCGGCTACGTCTTCGCGGTCGGCGGAGGAGGGGCGGTCCTGGGCGGCAACCAGCTCGGCAACGCCCCGCTCAACAACCGCGCCCCCGAGTCGCTGGCCGCCCTGGTCAAGAAGGTGCTGCCGAGCGTCGTCACGATCAGCGTCCGGGTCGGCAACGGCACGTCCCTGGGCTCCGGCTTCGTCGTGAGCGCCGACGGCCACGTGATCACCAACAACCACGTCGTCGAAGGCGGCAGCGGTACCGCCACCGTCCGCTTCAGCGACGCCACCGTCGCCCCGGCGAGCGTCGTGGGCAGCGACCCCGAGTCCGACATCGCGGTACTCAAAATCGACACCAACGGCCTGCCCGACGGCAAGCTGGTGCCGGTCGAGTTCGGCAACTCCGACTCCGTCCAGGTCGGCGACCCGGTCGTGGCCGTCGGGGCGCCGCTGGGCCTGACCAGCACCGTGACGTACGGCGTGGTCAGCTACCTCGACCGCCCGATCCGCACCAGCGAGGGCGGCACGGCCCGGTACTACGCCGCGATCCAGACCGACGCCGCGGTGAACCAGGGCAACTCCGGCGGCCCGCTCTTCGACGCCGCCGGCCGCGTGATCGGCATCAACTCCGTGATCGGCACCCTCTCCGAGGACCAGTCCAGCGCCGGCAACGTCGGCCTCGCGTTCGCCATCCCGATCAACCACGCCCGCCGGATCGCCACCGACATCATCAACACCGGCAAGGCCCGCCGCACCGTGATGGGGGTGCAGGTCGACACGTCGTACCAGAACCCGGCCGGCGGCGCGCGCCTGTCCACGGTCGAGGCAGGCGGACCGGCCGAGGCGGGCGGGCTCAAGACCGGCGACGTGGTCCTGGCGGTCAACGGCAAACCGATCGAGGAGTCGTGGGACCTCACGGCCCTGATCCGCAGATACGCACCCGGGGACACCGTCGAAGTGCAATACCTCCGCGGTACCGCACGAGCCAAGGCCTCCGTCACGCTCGTCGCCGACGCGAAGTGACGTGACGGACCCTCCCGGAATCGGCGGGGGAGTGCGTAGTCTGGCAGGCGAGAGCAAGGGGAGGGCCGGCACATGGGCTTCGACGTGGGCGGCTGGGAGATTCTGGTCATCATCCTGGTCGGTGTGTTCATCTTCGGGCCGGACCGCCTGCCCAAGGCGATCAGCGACGGCGTACGCATGCTGCGCCAGGTCCGCACCATGGCCCGCAACGCCACCGGCGACCTGAGCAAGGAGCTCGGCACCGACATCCAGCTCGAGGACCTGCACCCGAAGACCTTCCTGCGCAAGCACCTGCTGAGCGAGGAGGACGAGGCCGCGCTGCGCAAGCCGCTGCAGGGCATCTACGACGACGTCCGCGGCGTGGCCGACCAGGTCAAGAAGGACGCCCAGGACGCCGCCTCGGCCGCCAAGAACGTCACGGCGTCCTCGCCGGCCCCGGCCACCGCCCCCGCGGCGCAGCCGGCCGTCCGCGCCTCGTGGGACGACGTCACCTGATCCGCGCGCAAAAGTCTGCTCGCGCGGAAGTCTGCCCGTGCGGAAGTCTGCTCGTGCGGAAGTCTGCTTGCGCAGGAAGCCCCGCTCGCGCGTGAAGCCCGCTCGCGCGGAAGTCTGCCCGTGCGGAAGTCTGCCCGTGCGGAAGTCTGCCCGTGCGGAAGTCTGCTCGCGCGGAAGTCTGCTCGCGCGGAAGTCTGCTTGCGCAGGAAGCCCCGCTCGCGCGTGAAGCCCGCATGAAGCCTCGCTCGCGCGGAAGTCTGCCCGCGCGTAACAAGCCTGTCCGCGCGTAACAAGCCTTTTGCCCGTTATGTCGGACGCTCCGCATCACGACATAACGGATTTATGCCCCGTCAGGCGAAAAATCAGGAAATGTCGCGGCGCGTCAGCGCCCGACATTTCGTCGACCAGCACAAACGGCGGCCCCGAAGGACCGCCGTCAGAACAAAGCGCCTCAGCGCCCAGCCGGCTTCAGCCCAAGCGGCTTGCCCACCAGGCTCTCCCGCCGCTGCGCGAGCCTGTCGGCCACCGCGGACAGCGCCTGCGCGGCCGGAGCGTCCGGCGTGGCCAGCACCAAGGGGAGACCCGAGTCGCCGGCCTCGCGCAGCCGCGTGTCCAGCGGGATCTGACCCAGCAGCGGCACCGTGGCGCCCACGGCCCGGGTCAGCGAGTCCGCCACCGTCTGGCCGCCGCCCGCGCCGAAGACCTCCATGCGCTGGCCGTCCGGGAGCTCCAGCCAGGACATGTTCTCCACGACGCCCACGATGCGCTGGTGGGTCTGCAGGGCGATGGAACCGGCCCGCTCCGCCACCTCGGCCGCGGCGGCCTGCGGCGTCGTCACGACCAGGATCTCCGCCGAGGGCAGCAGCTGGGCCAGCGAGATGGCCACGTCGCCGGTGCCCGGGGGGAGGTCGAGGAGCAGGACGTCGAGGTCGCCCCAGTACACGTCGGCCAGGAACTGCTGCAGCGCGCGGTGCAGCATCGGGCCGCGCCAGACCACCGCGGCGTTGCCGGGGGTGAACATGCCGATCGAGATGACCTTCACGCCGTGCGCCGAGGGCGGCATGATCATGGACTCGACCTGGGTCGGGCGGCCGTCGGCGCCGAGCATGCGGGGGACCGAGTGGCCGTAGATGTCGGCGTCGACCACGCCCACGGCCAGGCCGCGGGCGGCGAGGGCGGCGGCGAGGTTGACGGTCACGCTGGACTTGCCGACGCCGCCCTTGCCGCTGGCCACCGCGTAGACGCGGGTGCGCGAGCCGGGCTGGGAGAACGGGATGACCGGCTCCTGGACGTCGCCGCGCAGGCTGGACTGCAGGTCCTTGCGCTGCTCGGGGGTCATCACGCCGAACTCGACCTCGACCCCGGCGACGCCGTCCACGGCGCCGACCGCGCGCGTGATGTCGGAGCGGAGCTTGTCCTTCAGCGGGCAGCCGGCCACCGTGAGCAGGAGGCCGATGACGGCGGTCCCGTCCGGTCGGAGGGTGACGTCGCGGACCATGCCCAAGTCGGTGATGGGCCGGCGGATCTCGGGGTCGTCGACGGTCGCGAGCGCAGCGGTGATCGCGTCTTCGACGGTGGTGGCCGGGGCTGACATGCGTGCCATCGTACGTCGGGCCACCCGCCCCACCCGCCTGGTCGAGCCCGCACGAGGAACGCGTCACACGCCCGATAAGCGAATGATGTCCCCCCGCGGGGGTTGTCGCCGCACCGAACCCGGTGGGATCATCCTTTACACGCCCCCGCGCCTCGCCCCTTGAGGCGCGGGGGCGTAATGCGAGCAGTGCGAAACTGCTCAGCGCTTGTGGCGCGGGGACGTAATGCCAGCAGTGCGAAACTGCTCAGCGCTTGTGGCGCGCGGGGCGTAACGCGAGCAATGCGAAACTGCTCAGCGCTTGTGGCGCGCGGGGCGTAACGCGAGCAGTGCGAAACTGCTCAGCGCTTGTGGCGACGCGGCGGCTCGTCGGAGTCCACGACGTCGTCGGGCTCGTCGGCGCCCAGCGGATCGGACAGCGAGCCGAGCGCCTTGCGGACCTTCTTGCGCTCCGCCTTCGCCCGCCGGTCCGCCGCCTCGTCCAGCTCCTCGGCCACCCGGGCCAGCTCCGAGCGCAGGAAGTCCCGGGTCGCCACCTCGCCGAGCGCGATGCGCAGCGCCGCGATCTCCCGGGCCAGGTACTCCGTGTCCGCCTTCTGCGCCGCCGCCCGCCGCCGGTCCTCGTCCGCCGCCAGCCGGTCGCGGTCCGTCTGCCGGTTCTGCGCGAGCAGGATCAGCGGCGCGGCGTACGAGGCCTGCAGCGACAGGATCAGCGTGAGGAACGTGAACGTGTACGGGTCGAACTGCCAGCTCTTCGGCGTGAGCGTGTTCCAGGCGATCCAGCCCAGGATCACGATCGTCATGTACACGAGGAACTTGGCCGTGCCCATGAACCGGGCGATGCCCTCCGACCATTGCCCGAAGGCCTCCGGATCGAACCGCGGCAGGCTGATGCGCGTGTCCCGAGGCTGATCAAGCCGCTTGCGCTCAGCCACGAAGACCGCCGTTCGAAAAACGAAGTTCAGCCACGGAGACCGCCGTTCGAAAAACGAAGTTCAGCCACGGAGACCGCCGTTCAGGGAGATCGGCGCGATGGGCTCGGCATGGTCGCGGTCCCGCCAGTCCTCGGGCAGCAGGTGGTCGAGGACGTCGTCGACGGTGACGGCGCCGACCAGCTTGTCGTTGTCGTCGACCACGGGCATCACCACCAGGTTGTAGGTCGCCATCCGCCGGGTGATCTCGGCCAGCGCGAGCTCCGGCGACAGCGGTTCGATGTCGTTGTCGACCACCCCGCCGAGCAGGGCCGACGGGGGTTCGCGCAGGAGCCGCTGGAAGTGCACGACGCCGAGGTACCGCCCGGTCGGCGTGGCCATCGGCGGCCGCGTCACGAACACGCCGGCGGCGACCGCGGGCGAGAGCTGCGGCTCCCGGATGCGGGCCAGCGCCTCGGCGACGGTGTTGTCCGGCGCCATGACGATCGGCTCGGAGGTCATCACCGCACCGGCGGTCCCCGGCTCGTACTCCAGCAGGGCCCGGACCGGTTGCGCCTCGTCGGGCTCCATGAGGTCCAGCAGCACCTCCTGCTCCGGCTTGGGCATCTCGGCGAGCAGGTCGGCGGCGTCGTCCGGGTCCATCTCCTCCAGCACGTCGGCGGCCCGCTGCGGCTCCAGCGCGGTGATGATCTCCAGCTGGTCGTGCTCCGGCAGCTCCTCGAGCACGTCGGCCAGCCGCTCGTCGTCCAGGGCGGCCGCGACCTCGACCCGCCGGGTCTCGGAGAGGTCCTGCAGGACGTTGGCCAGGTCGGCCGGGCGCATGTTGTCCAGCACCGCGAGCAGCCCGGCGGTGCCCTGCGTCTCCGGCTCCCCGGTGAGCCCGGTCACCTCGGACCACTCGAGCTGGTTGAGGTGGCCGCGGCGGGTGAGCCGGCCGGTGAACTCGCGCACCGCGACCCGCGACAGCGACCACTCGCCGGCCCGGTCGGCGTCCATGGCCACGTCGACCACGGCGCCGGTACGCCCGGTCGCGGCCACCGTCACGTGCCGGTCCATGAAGTCCTCGAGCACCAGCAGCTCGCCCGGCCGCTTCTCGAAGCGGCGCAGGTTCAGCGTGCCCGTGTTGAGCACCACGGCGTCGGGCTCGATGGCGGTGATCCGCCCGATCGGCAGGAAGATGCGGCGGCGCATGGGCATCTCGGCGACCAGCCCGACCACCCGCGGCGGCTGGTTGCCGGTGCGGGCGCGCGCGACCGCGTCCCGCACCCGGCCGACCTGGTCACCGTTCGGATCGAACACGCTCAGGCCCGCGAGGCGCGCGATGTAGACCCGCGGCGCAGTACTCACGAGGCTCAAGCCTACTGAAAGGGGCCACAAAGCAAGCGTTGGACCGAACCACACGGTCCGAAGGCCAATAGGCTGAGGCTCATGAGCATGGTGCGGTACTCGATTGTGGACGTCTTCACCGATCGGCCCTTCACCGGCAACCCATTGGCGATCGTCTACGACGCCAAGGACCTCGCGACCGAGCAGATGCAGGCCATCGCGCGCGAGTTCAACCTCTCCGAGACCATTTTCGTACTGCCGGCGAGCCCGGGCGGCAACGCGACGTACCGGGCCCGGATCTTCACGCCCGGCACCGAACTGCCCTTCGCCGGGCACCCGACCGTCGGCGTGGCGGTGACGCTGGTCCGCGACGGGCTGATCAAGGGCCCGGACGTGGTGCAGGAGTGCGGCGCGGGACTGCTGCCGATCCACGTGGACGAGGTCCACGGGGCCGCGACCGTCACCGGCGGCACCCCGACCGTCGGCCCCGCCCTCGACCCGCAGCCCCTGCTGGAGTCGATCGGGCTGACCGAGGCCGACTACCTCGGGCCGGCGCCGCGCAAGGCCGGGTGCGGGCTCGAGTTCACGTTCCTGTCGGTGACCGACGAGGCCGTCCGGCGCGTGAAGCTCCTGCGGCCGGTGGACAACCTGAGCGTCTTCCACTGGGACGCCGAGCGGCACCTCGCGCACGTGCGGGTGCTCGTCCCGGACGTCGGCGTGGCCGAGGACCCGGCGACCGGTTCGGCCGCGATGGGGCTCGGGGTCTGGCTCGTGACCAGCGGGCTGGTGGCGGGCGACGGCACAGCGCAGTACGAGATCGCCCAGGGCTTGGAAATGCACCGCCCCTCGGCGCTGCACTGCACGGTGACGGCTTCGGGCGGCGCCGCGGTGTCGGCCACCGTCGCGGGTCACGTGGTGCCGATCGCCTCCGGCGAGATGATCGTGCCGCCCTTCGTGGGCTGACGGCGCCGGGCGCCCAGGACGACCACGGCCACGCCGGCCAGCAGGATCGCGATGCCCGGCAGGGTGCGCGCGGCCGGCAGCTGCCCGAGCAGCAGCCACGCGATGACCAGGGCGCCCGGCACCTCCAGCAGGAGCAGCACGGCGACCGTCGTGGCGCTCACCCGGTGCAGCGAGTAATTGATCAACGTGTGCCCCAGGAGCTGAGGGCCGATCGTCATGCCCGCGATCGCGATCCAGGTCTCCCAGGTGTACCCCCAGAGCCTCGTCCCGCTCGCCAGGCACACCGCGAGCAGGAGCAGCGCGCAGACCGAGTAGCAGACCGAGGCGTACACGGTCGTCGGGAGGGTCGCCCGCGCACGCTCGCCGAGCAGCGTGTAGCCGGCCGCGGCGATGCCCCCGGCCAGCGCCAGCGCGTCGCCCAGCAGCGCCCGCCCCGACAGGTCCGGGTCGGCCCCGGTCGCCAGGGCCACGCCGGCCACCGCGATCCCGATGCCGGCCCACGTGCTCGCCGGCACCTTCACCCCACGCGCGGCCGCGACCAGGGCCGTCCACACCGGCGTGGTGGACACCAGGGCCACCGACATGGCCACGCTGGTCAGCTTGGCGCTGGGCACCCAGGTGCCGAAATGCACGGCCAGGAACACGCCGGACAGCAGCGTCACGCCGAGCGCGCCCCGCCGCCGGCCCGGCTCTCCCCCTCGTCCTCCCCGGCTCCCGAGCAGCGCGGCCGGTGCCAGCGCGGCCGTGCCGAGCGCGTTGCGCCAGAACGCGATGGCGAGCGCGGGGGCGGCCGCGAATGCGATCATGGGCGCCGAGGCCGACACCGCCACGATCGCGACGACGAGGGCGGCGATGGTGGTGAGACCGACCTTGCGCATGGTGCGAATTGTCGTTGATCCGACACTGGCGGCCGCACCGACCAGGTACACCGTTCGGAGGATGCGAGGGGGGCCGAACGGTGATAGACGCCGTCTGTTTTGACTATTTCAACACCTGTACCAGCGCAGTTCGCCGAGGTGGGGGCCATCGGCGGACCGCCGAGGTGCTCGGCGTGGACCCGGCCGACTGGCTGGCCGTGCTGGACCGGACCTACGACGAGCGGGCCCGCGGCGGGTACGGCAGCCACCTGGCCGGCCTGCGCCGCCTCTGCACGGAGCTGGGCGTCGAGCCGTCCACCGCGCAGCTGCGGGCGGCGCTCGAGCTGCGGCTGGAGACGGTCCTGGCCGACGCGCCGCTGCGGCCGGAGACGATGGGGGTGCTGCGGACCCTGCGCACCGCCGGGGTGCGCATCGCGATCGTCAGCGACTGCTGGTTCGAGCTGCCGCTGCTCCTGCCGCGCACGCCGCTGGCCGACGTGATCGACACCGCCGTGTACTCGTGCCAGGTCGGGCACACCAAGCCGCACGCCGCGATGTACGCCACCGCCTGCGCACAGCTCGACGTCGATCCCTCCCGGTGCCTGTACGTGGGCGACGGCGGGAGTCGCGAGCTGACCGGCGCGAGCCGGTTCGGGCTCACGGCGGTCCAACTGCGGGCTCCTGACCTCGGCGGACACCTGACCTTCCACGCCGAGCCGGATTGGCGCGGGCCGGCCGTGCCCTCGCTGGAGGCCGTCCTGGACCTGGTCGGAACGCCCATGCTGGTGGCCTGAAACGCGCCTATGCTGTGGGCGTGACCGTGACGGCGGCGCTGTCGCTGACGGATGGCCGATTCCTCGCCCGCCTGGCCGCGGACGCCATACACGCACGGCTGACGAGCACCCGCATGACGTCGACGATCGCGCCGGACAGCCCGCTGCAGGCCGACGGCGCCTCGTTCGTGACCCTGGAGCGCGCGGGGGCACTGCGCGGGTGCGTCGGCAGCCTGGAGCCGGTCCAGCCGCTGCACCGTGACGTGGTGCGCAACGCCGTGCAGGCCATGCGCGACCCGCGGCTGCCCCCGGTCACCGAGGCGGACTGGCCGGCGCTGGACGTGAAGGTGTCGATCCTGAGCCATCCGGAGCCGATCGCGGCGCGGTCGCGGGACGAGCTGCTGGCCGCGCTGCGCCCGGGCGTGGACGGGCTGATCCTGCGCGAGGACGGCCGGCGGGCCACGTTCCTGCCGTCGGTCTGGGCCAAGGTGACCGAGCCGGGGCAGTTCGTCGACGCGCTGCTGCGCAAGGGCGGCTGGCCGGCGGGGGAGTGGCCCGAGGGGCTGCAGGCGCTGCGGTACGGCTCCACCGAGTTCCACGACAAGGCCCCGCGCGATCCGATCGGGCCGTGATTGGATGTCCGGCATGGACGCGCTGGTCGAAGAGGCGGCGAAGAAGGCCGCGGTCGCCTGGATCGGCGTCGGCGGCCGGCCCGCCACGCTCGTGTGGTGCGCCTGGCTCGGCGGCGCCCTGCTCGTGGTCAGCGGCGAGGGCGAGCAGGCGGTCCCCGGCCTGGCCGAGGCGGCCACGGCCGAGGTGAGCCTGCGCGGCGACCACGGCGGGCGGATCGTCACCTTCCCCGCCGAGGTCACCCGGATCGCGCCGGACGACGAGGCCTGGGCCGAGCTCGTGCCCCAGCTGGCCGGCAAGCGCCTCAACGGCTCCGGCGGCGCCGAGGACCTCGCCCGCGGCTGGGCCGAGCGCTGCGTGGTCAGCCGGCTGAGCCCGGCGGCCGGCTCGGCGGAGCTGCCCGAGGACTCCCAGGCCGCCCCGCCGCGGCCGACGCCGGCCACGCGCATCCCGCGCCGGCCGTTCCGGCTGCACAAGGTCCGCGGGGCTACGAAAGACCCACGGCGCTGAGGCTCTCCTCCCACAGCCGCGCGGCCAGGGCGGGATCGTCGGTCGCCCGGTTGGGCCGGGTCAGCTCGCGGTCCATGTAGTACCCGCCCGACGTGAGCTGCGAGGCCGGTGTCGCCGCCAGCCAGGTGAGGGTGTCGGCTCCCCGCTCCGGCGTGCGCGCGAACGGCGCCACCTTGGCCATGACGTTCACGCCGATCGAGGCGCCGAAGCGGCTGCGGACGAAGCCCGGGTGGTACGCGGCCGACATGATGTCCGGCCAGCGCCGCGCGGCCTCGGCGGCGAAGAGGATGTTGGCCTGCTTGGCCGAGCCGTACGTGCGCCACAGCCCGCGCTTGCGCGCGCCCCGCAGGTCGGCGGGGTCCAGCGCGCCCATCGCGTGCGCGCCGGAGGCGGTGTTGATGATCCGGCCGCCCCGCAACTGCTCCCGGAGCAGGCTGCTGAGCAGGAACGCGGCCAGGTGGTTGGTCTGCAGGGTGGCCTCGAAGCCGTCGGGCGTGATGTGGTGGCCGCGCACCACGCCGCCGGCGTTGTTGGCGAGCACGTCGATGCGCTCGTGGCGCTGGCGGAGCTGGTCCACCAGCACGTGGACGTCGTCGAGTCTGGCGAAGTCGCTGCGGTACGCGGGGATCGTGCGGCCGTTCGCCGCCGCCCGGACCGCCGTGGCGGCCGCCTCCAGACGGGCCGGGTTGCGGCCCACCAGGACCAGGTTGGCGCCGCGCCGGGCCATGTCGAGGGCGGCGGCCAGACCGATGCCGGAGCTGGCCCCGGTGATGACCACCGTACGGCCGGTGAGATCTCCCACAGGGGAGTTCTGTGTACTCACGCCACGAGGTTACCGTTTGGTAGCCGCCTGAACCTTCGCTAAGGAGCCCGCCATGGCCGCCCTCGGACGACCGCGCCGCTCGTGCCTCGCCCTCCCCGGATCGAGCGTGAAGATGCTCGGCAAGGCCCAGGGACTGCCGGCCGACCAGGTGTTCCTGGACCTGGAGGACGCGGTGGCGCCGCTGGCCAAGCCCGAGGCCCGCAAGAACATCGTGGCCGCCCTGAACGAGGGGGACTGGGCCGGCAAGACGCGGGTGGTGCGCGTGAACGACCTGACCACGCCGTGGACGTACCGCGACGTCATCGAGGTCGTCGAGGGCGCCGGCGCGAATCTGGACGCCGTCATGCTGCCCAAGGTGCAGAGCGCCGGGCAGATCGAGTGGCTCGACCTGACGCTGACCCAGATCGAGAAGACCATGGGGCTGCCGGTCGGCGGGATCGGCATCGAGGCGCAGATCGAGAACGCCGCGGGCCTGGTCAACGTCGACGCCATCGCCGCCGCCAGCCCCCGCGTGGAGACCATCATCTTCGGCCCGGCCGACTTCATGGCCTCGATCAACATGAAGTCCCTGGTCGTCGGCGGGCTGATCCCCGGCTATCCGGGTGACCCGTACCACTACATCCTCATGCGCATCCTGATGGCCGCCCGCATGCACGACCTGCAGGCCATCGACGGGCCGTTCCTGCAGATCCGCGACGTCGACGCGTTCCGCGAGGTCGCCGGGCGCAGCGCCGCGCTGGGCTTCGACGGCAAGTGGGTGCTGCACCCGGGCCAGATCGACGCGGCCAACGAGGTGTACTCGCCCGCCCAGGAGGACTACGACCACGCCGAGCTCATTCTGGACGCGTACGACTACTACACGTCCGAGGAGGGCGGCAAGCTCGGTGCCGTCATGCTCGGCGACGAGATGATCGACGAGGCCTCCCGCAAGATGGCGCTGGTCATCGCGGCCAAGGGGCGGGCCGGCGGGATGATTCGCAAAACCTCATTCACCCCACCGAACTGAGAAAACGCGCGTCGCATTGCCCGGTGGTGTATCGGGCAGGCAGGATTTGCCCTATGGCACCCGACCTACGTTCCAGCGGCCCCGCCGGCAAGAGCGGCCGGCGCGACGCGAGCCGGCCGTCCTCCGCGCGGCGGACCCTGCGCGCCGTACCGTCCAGCGGCCCCGACCTCGACGGCGAGACCGTCGAGGAGGAGCAGCCGACCGCGATCGACCGGCTCGACGGCCGGGTGGCTCTGGTCACCGGCGCGGGCAGCCCGGACGGCATCGGCTACGCCACCGCCCGCCGCCTCAAGCAGATGGGCGCCTCGGTCGCCATCGTGTCGACCACGCGGCGCATCCACGACCGGGCGAGCGAGCTCGGCGTGATCGGCTTCGTGGCCGACCTCACCGTCGAGGCCGAGGTCGGCGCGCTCGCCGACGCCATCCTCGACGGGCTCGGCGCGGTCGACATCCTGGTCAACAACGCCGGCCTGGCCAGCAAGGCGAGCCCCGAGGTGCTGCGCCCGGTGGCCCAGCTCACCTACGAGGAGTGGCGCGGCGAGATCGACCGCAACCTCACCACCGCGTTCCTGGTCAGCCGGGCCTTCGTCGGCGGCATGGCCGAGCACGGCTGGGGCCGGATCGTGAACCTCGCGGCCACCGCCGGGCCGGTCAACGCGCTGCCCGCCGAGGCCGGGTACGCCGCGGCCAAGGCCGGCGTGGTCGGGCTGACCCGCGCCCTGGCCATGGAGCTGGTGGCCGACGGCATCACGGTCAACGCGGTCGCCCCCGGCATCATCCACACCGGCGCGTCCACCCTGGTCGAGCTCAAGCAGGGCTTCGGCACGCCGATGGGGCGCCCCGGCACGCCGGAGGAGGTCGCGGCCACCATCGCCTTCCTGTGCTCGCCCGGCGCGTCCTACATCACCGGCCAGATGCTCGTGATCGACGGCGGGAACAGCGTGCGGGAGGCCCAGTACCGCTGAGCCGGCACCCACCGCGCGGTCAGCGAATGTCCAGGTTTGCTGGCTATGTTTGGCCGCATGGGGGCTCGTCCGGCTGACTACGCGGTGCTGCTCGCACCGCCGGCCGTCGTGGCGGCGGCCTGCGAGGTCGTGCTCCTGTCCGGCGAGCCCGGGATGTTCCTGCCCCTGATCATCGTGCTGCAGCCGCTGACCGTGCTCGGCATCGTGTTCGGGCTGGTCCAGCTCACCCGCAGCACGCGGGGCCCGTCGACGTTCCGGCTCATGCTGTTCCGCGGCGAGCCCGCGTTCGCCGCGCTGCCCGCGTTCCGCCGCCAGTGCCTGTTCAACGGCCTGCTCAGCGCGGCCCTGCTGCTCATGGCCCTCAACGGCCTGCGGGTGGCCGGCCGGATCGTCCCGACCATGGCCTGGGCGATCCTGGTGCTCAACGGCTGCACGGTACTGCTGCTGCTCTTCCGCATGATCCGCAGCGGCCCGCTGCTCATCACCCCGCACGGCCTGGCGATCGACGGCGGCCGCACCTTCGTCCCGTGGGCGGCGCTCGGTCCGGGCCCGGAGAGTTCGCTGTGGATGATCGTCCGCCCGGAACTGGTCGAGGGGCGGCCGATCAAGCGCTTCCAGCCGGGCCAGGACGTGCCCCTCGACGTGTCGCTGTGGTTCCTGTTCCGGGCCATCCACTCGTACGTCGAGCAGCCCTCCCACCGCGCCGCGATCGGCCTGCCGGAGGAGCTGGAGCGCCTGCGCGGCACGCTCGCCCGCCAGCCCACCTGATCGCCCGACGCGGTTTCGTCCCGGGCGTTCCTACCCTTTGCATCATGCGCTGGCTCTGGGTTGTCGCCCCGACGCTCCTGGTGGGGGCGGCGGCCGGGCTCGTGCACCTGGTGGCGCCGGGCGGCTTCACCCTCTTCGGCCTGGTCGCGATCGCCGTCATCGGGCTCGGCCACGCGCTCACCGACCTGCGCCGGCGCGCGGAGCCCCCGGCCCGGCCGGCGTTCGAGTTCTTCGCCGCGCCCCTGCTGGTCGCGGCCCGGGCCGGCCGCGCGTTCGCCCTCGCCGCGACGGTCGTGCTCGCGGCCCTGTGGCTGGATTTCGGGCTCGTCGCGCTGTCTGTTGCCCTGGCGCTCGCCGCGGTGCCCGCCGGCGTCGGCGGACTGCTCGTCGCGCGGCTGACCCGCGGCGCCTCCGTGCTGCGCTTGAACCCGGGCGGGATCGACGTGCGCGGCATCCGGTACCCCTGGGAAGCCCTCGACGCCGTCGAGCTCAACGGCGACCGCGCGGTGCCGCGCCTCGACCTGGCCGTCGCCGGCCGCCGCCGCCCGGTGACCCTGCGCCCGGCCGGGGTGGACGCCAGCCTGCTGTTCCTCACGGACCTGCTGGGCTACTACCAGACCCACGCACCCGCGCGCGGCGCGATCGGCGACCCCGCGGAGGCGGCCCGCGTACACGGCCTGCTGCTCTCCGCGCGCCTCGCCGCCGGCCTGCACGGGGGGCCGCGCCCGATCCTCGTCGCGCGCTAGCTTGGGGCATGCGTTGGATGACCGGCCTGCTGGCGGCGGCGGGTGGTGCGGCCACGGCCATCGCGGTCGCCGGCGTCGCGATCGCCCACTACGCGGCGTGGCGATCGGTCGCCCTCATGCCGATCGAGAGCCCGGGGCGGACCGCGGCGGTGCTCGTGGGCGGTCTGCTGCTGCTCGGCGGTGCGGGCGGGCTGGGCCTGCGGCCGCGGCCGGCAGCCAGGGTCGCGGCCGGTGCGGCTTGCGGGCTGGCGCTGATCGTCGGGTGCGCGGGTGGTGTCAGCGCCTCCGCGGCCCAGGCCGGCGGGGCCGGCCAGTCGTCGCTTCCCCGTGACGTCGTGGCCACCTCCGAGGACGGCCGGTTCGAGGTGGTGAGCGTGCGGCCCTCCGCCGACGAGGTCCGGTATCGGCTGCGCACCCGCGGCCGGTGGTCCGGGCGCGAGGGGAAGCTCGATTTCGCCTGCACCCCCAGCGCGAAGACCCGGCCGGACTACGACCTGCGGAACTCGGACTCGGAGCTCCCGCGCTCGGTTCCGACCGTGCGTCTCGAGGCGATCCGGCTCACCGGCGAGCCTCGCGTCGAACTGCGGATGAGTGATGCGACCAGTTGGACGGTCGGCTTCGACGTGGCGACCTTGCGGCCCGATCGCGTGCTGAGCTGGTGCGGGCCGGAGTACGGGCCGCCGCGCTAGCGTTGGGGCATGCGTTCTGCTGCACAGATTTTGCGCGAGTCAGCGACCATCGCCGTCGTGGGGGCTTCGCGGGATCGGTCGAAGACGGCTCATGCGGTACCGCTGCAGATCCAGCGGCACGGCTGGCGCATCGTGCCCGTGAATCCGTTCGCCGAGCAGATCTTCGGCGAGCGGGCCTACCGCACGCTGGCCGACATTCCGTTCCCGGTCGACATGGTCAACGTGTTCCGGCCGTCGGCCGACGCCACCCAGGTCGTCAAGGACGCGCTGGCCATCGGCGCGCCCGCGATCTGGCTGCAGCAGGACATCTACAGCCCCGAGGGCCGCGCGCTGGCCGCCGAGGCCGGGGTCGACTTCCTGGAGAACACGTGCATCGCGGTCGTCCGGGCGGTGCACGCGATCACTGGGCCCGGTACTCCCGCAGCAGACCGCGGCTGATGATCGTCTTCTGGATCTCGGAGGTGCCCTCGCCGATCAGCAGGAAGGGCGCCTCGCGCATCAGGCGCTCGATCTCGTACTCCTTGGAGTAGCCGTACCCGCCGTGGATGCGGAACGACTCCTGGACCACCTCGGCGCAGTACTCGCTGGCCAGCAGCTTGGCCATGCCCGCCTCGACGTCGTTGCGCTGCCCGGCGTCCTTGAGCCGCGCCGCCCCGACCATCAGCGCGTGCGACGCCTCGATCTTCGTGGCCATCTCGGCCAGCTTGAACGCGATCGCCTGGTGCTTGACCAGCGGCTGGCCGAACGTGTGCCGCTGCTGCGCGTACGCGATGGCCAGCTCGAACGCCCGGATCGAGATCCCGCACGCCCGCGCGGCGACGTTCACCCGGCCGACCTCGATCCCGTCCATCATCTGGTAGAAGCCGCGCCCGACCTTCTCGGCCCCGCCCAGCACCGCCGAGCCCGGGACCCGTACCCCGTCGAGCACCATCTCGGTGGTCTCGACGCCCTTGTACCCCATCTTCTCGATCTTCCCGGGGATGTTCAGCCCCGGCAGCTGCTCGTTCAGCCCGAACCCGGGCTCCTTCTCGAGCAGGAACGTCGTCATGTTCCCGTAGACCGACTCGGCCCCGAGCTCGGTCTTGACGAGCGTGGCCACGACGGACGAGTACGCCCCGTTGGTGAGCCACATCTTCTGCCCGTCGAGCACCCACTCGTCCCCGTCGGCCACGGCCTTGCTGCGGATGGCGGCCACGTCCGACCCGGTCCCCGGCTCCGACATCGAGAACGCCCCGCGCGCCTCGCCGGTCGCCATCCGGGGCAGCAGCCGCCGCTTCTGCTCCTCGGACCCGTGCTGCGACACCAGGTACGCCACGATGAAGTGCGTGTTCACGATCCCGGACACGGACATCCAGCCGCGCGACAGCTCCTCCACGACGAGCGCGTAGGTCAGCAGCGACTCCCCGAGCCCGCCGTACTCCTCGCCGATGGTCAGCCCGAACAGCCCCATCTCCCGCATCCCGGCCACGATGTCGGCCGGGTAGACGTCGTCGTGCTCGAGCTGCTGCGCGTGCGGAATGATCTCCTTGTCGACGAACGCCCGCACGGTCTCCAGCATCGACTCCTGCACATCACTGAGTCCGGGCGTCCGAGCCAGCCGAGCCATGGAGACCTCCTCGAAGTTACTGGCGGGTATGCGAGGAGTATCGACCTTCCGAAGCCGACAGACCATGTGAAATGGTTCTCAGGTGCGAGTGAACGGCCTGTCGATAGCCGCCCTGATCTGCGCCGTGCTCATCCCGCCGTTCGGCATCCTGATGGGGCACATCGCCTGGTCCCAGTGCCGCCGCGAGCAGCGCCCCGGCGCGGGACTGGCCCTGGCCGCCATGATCGTGGGCTACACGGTCCTGCTCGTGGTCTGCGGCCTGCCGATCATCTACTTCGCCTAGGCCCTGTCCTGCCGATCATGCCGGCCTGCGACGGGCCCAGATTCCGCCTGCGCACACGCCGCGAAGGCCTGGTTACAACACCGGTAGCCAGGCCTCCACGGCGCGCACGCAGACGAAATCTGGACCTCGTCTCGGCTCGACATGATCGACAGGACAGGGCCTAGGCCCTAGCGGTCGCCGATGCGGCGCATGAGCCCCTCCAGCGAGTCCCGGCGCAAGTGGATGTGCTCGAGCCAGAGGGTCACCCCGGCATCGGCGTACTCGGCCAGCAGCGGGTCATCAGGCCCCCGCGAAGCCCCGACCAGCGCCACCTCGAACGGTCCCGCCGCCAGGTCGCGCTGCTCGCGGATCAGCTCGACGGCGGCGGCGATCTCGGACGGGGAGGTGGTCATCGAGCCGTCCTCGTCGTCCCCGGCCGCGAGCCAGCCGTCCCACCGGGCCGCCCGGCGCAGCGCGGCCTTGCCGGCGCCCCCGACGAGGATCGGCGGCCGCGGCTGCTGAATCGGCAGGGGGCTCAGGGTCACCCCGTTGACGCTGTGCCCGCCGAGCAGCCCCGCGACCGTGTCCAGCCCGGCGTCGAGCAGGCGGGCCCGCGACTTGAGGTCGGCGCTCTCGCCGAACGCCGTGTATTCGACGTCCACCCCGCCGATGCCCACCCCCAGCACCGCCCGGCCCCGGCTCAGGCGGTCGAGCGTGGTCAGGGCGCTCGCCACCACCTGCGGCCGGCGCCGGGGCAGGGGCGTCACCGCGGTGCCGATCCGCAGCTCGGACGTGGCCTGCGCGACGGCCGCCAGCGTCACCCAGGGATCGGCCGACGGCACCCCCCACGCGAAGGCCAGGTGGTCCCAGACGAACAGCGCCTCCCACCCGGCCGCCTCCGCCGCCAACGCGATGTCGACGACCAGCGCGGGCTCCGCGAACTCGCCCAGCGTGCAGACGTCAATCCCGAACCGCATCGCCCGGCCCCCTCTCGACCGCCGTCCACGGGTCGCGCGCCGGCGAGGTGGAACCCTCCGGGCAGACCTTCCGGTAGTCGCACCAGGAGCACTGCGCCCCCGGCCGCGGCGCGAACTCCGCGTCGGCCAGGATGTCCGCCGCCGTGGCCTCCGCCCGGCGCAGGTGCCGGTCCAGGGAGGCGTCCGTGTGGTCGAACGCCGCCACCGTCCCGGTCGGCAGGTGGTGCAGCTCGACCCGGTGGCAGGGCTTGCGGAAGACCCGCGCGGTCGCGATCGCGTACAGCGCCAGCGCCCGCGACCCCCGCGCCTCGTCCTCCGAGACGCCGTTGCGGCCGGTCTTGTAGTCCACGATGACCAGCTCGGCGCCCCGCTGGTCGATCCGGTCCACCCGCCCCGACAGGGCGAGCGTCTCGGTCCGCGCCGCGACCGTGCGCTCGACGCCGACCGGGTCCTCCTGCGGGTCCAGGGTGTCCACATAGGATTCCAGCCAGCCCAGCGCCCGGCGGTACACCTCGCGCTCCTGGTTGTCGTCCTTGTAGCCCTCGCGCACCCAGGTCGCCTTGAGCAGGGTGGGCAGCACCTCGGGCCGGCGGCGGTCGGGCTCCAGCGCATACCAGTTCTTCAGCGCCGTGTGGACCGAGGCGCCGAGCGAGTTGTGCGCCCACGGCGCGCCCTTCGGCGGGGCCGGGCGGTCGACGTAGGTGAACCGGTAGCGCCGCGGGCAGTCCTCGTAGCTCCCGAGCTTGCTCGGCGTGCACGTGAACAACCGCGGCGGTGATGCGAAAAGTCCCAACTGCTCCACGCCCAGCATCCTGCCAGCCGGGTACGACAAAAAGACAAAAGGCGATGTCAGTGCGGCGAGTGCAGGTACGTCGTCACGAAGGCCCCGATCGCGTCCGCGAGCAGCTGCACCGCGATGGCCGCCACCAGCAGGCCGGCGATGCGCGTCACGACCTCGATGCCGCTGGGCCGCAGGATGCGCACCAGCACGCCGGAGAAGCGCAGCACGAGGTACACGACGGCCATGACGGCCAGGATGCCGACGGCGATCGACGTGTACCCGCTGAGGTGGTCCGCCCGCTGCACGAACAGCATCGTGGCGACGATCGCGCCCGGCCCGGCCAGCAGCGGGGTCCCCAGCGGCACCAGGGCGACGTTCGTGGTCGCCTCGCCGCGCGGGTCGTCGGTCTTGCCGGTGAGCAGTTCCAGCGCCACCAGGAGCAGCAGCAGGCCGCCGGCGCCCTGCAGCGCGGGGAGGTCGATGTGCAGGTAGGCCAGGATCTGCCGGCCCAGCACCGCGAACGCCACGATGACCCCGAGGGCGAGCAGCACGGCCTGCAGCGCCGCCCGGTGCCGGGCCCGCCGCTCCATCTGCCCGGTGAGGGCGAGGAAGATCGGCACGGCCCCCGGCGGGTCGAGGATGACGAGCAGGGTCACGAACACTTCGCCGAGAAGCTTCAAATCCACGACCGGATTGTCATAGCAGGCCCATATCGAGCGGATACCTGGGTCTTGACGCCATCGAACCCCGCCCCTACGTTGCCCAGAGAACCGAAAACTTTCCTTACAAATGGAGGGCTCATGGGCAAACGCAGGCTCCTGGCGGGGGTCGCGGCCGCGCTGGCGGTGACGTCGCTGGCCCTCGCGCCCGCGACGGCAGCCGGCGCCAATGGCGTCTCCCACCAGGACGAGTACAAGCGGGTCGGGTACTTCATCCAGTGGGGTATCTACGGCCGCTCGTACTTCGTCAAGAACCTCGAGACCAGCGGCCAGGCCTCCCGCCTGACCCATATCAACTACGCGTTCGGCGGCGTGGACGCGACCGGCAAGTGCGCCTCCGTCGACCCGTGGGCCGACTACCAGCGCCCGGTCTCCGCCGAGGAGAGCGTGGACGGCGTCGCCGACGTGGCCGGCCAGCCCATCGCCGGCAACTTCAACCAGCTCCGCAAGCTCAAGGCCATGCACCCCGGCCTGAAGGTCCTCATGTCGCTGGGCGGCTGGACGCTGTCGGCGAACTTCTCCAACGCCGCGCTGACCGACGAGTCGCGCAAGACGCTGGTGAAGTCCTGCATCGACACGTTCATGTCGACCGGCGTGTTCGACGGCTTCGACCTGGACTGGGAGTGGCCGGGCTCCGAGGGCAACCCGGGCAACGTGATCCGGCCCGAGGACAAGCAGAACTTCACCAAGCTCGTGGCGGAGTTCCGCAAGCAGCTGGGCAAGAAGGCCACCCTCACCGCCTTCCTGCCGGCCGCGCCCGCGAAGATCGACGCCGGCTTCGAGGCCAACCAGATTTTCAAGTACCTCGACTTCGGTACCGTCCAGGGCTACGACTTCCACGGCACGTGGGAGACGACCACCAACCAGCAGTCGGCGCTGTTCGTGCCGCGCAACGCCCCCACCACCCCGGACTTCAGCGGCTCCACGTCGCTGAAGGCGTGGGCCGACCGCGGCGCGCCCAAGAAGCAGCTCGTGCTCGGCGTCCCCTACTACGGCCAGGGCTGGACCGGCGTGACCGGCGGCGGCAACGGCCTGTTCAAGCCCGCGACCGGCGCGGCCCCGGGCACCTGGGCGGCCGGCAACGAGGACTACAAGGTCCTCGCCACGCTGCCCAAGCAGGGCTACAAGGTGTACCACGACCTGCTCTCCGGCCAGGCGTGGCTGTTCAACGGCACGACGTTCTGGACCTTCGACGACCCGATCGTCGTGGCCCAGAAGGGTCTGTACGTCCGCCTCGCCGGCTACGGCGGCGCGATGATCTGGTCGCTGGACGGTGACGACGCCAACGGCTCGCTCACCAAGGCGCTCTACACGACCCTGCGCTAGTACTGGCGGGTGCTCGGCGGCAGGAAACGCTCGATGCCGTCGAGCACCCGGTCCAGGCCGAAGGCGAACGCGCGGGCGGGGTTGCCGGCGCCGTACTCCTCGCCCGCGGCCTGGCCGATCCGCGCCGCGGTGGGGTAGCGGGCCGGGTCCAGCACCTCCGAGAGCAGCGGCGCCCACGCCTCCCACCACTCCGTGTCGCTGCGGCCGGTGCGCTGCTCCGCCTGGTCGGCCAGCACCGCGGCCCGAGCGGCTCCGGTGACGTAGTCCAGCACCAGGCTCAGCAGCTGATCCGTCTCCACGTCGGAGACCCCGGTGCCGTCGAAGGCCCGCAGTTCGCAGTCGTACTTCGCGATCGTGTTCGGCCCCAGCACGGGCCGGCTGGTGGCCACCTGGAGCAGCCAGGGATGCCGCCGGTACAGCTCCCAGTTGGACCGGGCGACCTCGGTGAGCCGGTCGCGCCAGCCGCCGGACGCGTACGCGTCGCGGACCGCCTCGCCGGCCACCGCGTCCACCATCACGTCGAGCAGCTCGGACTTGCTGGGCACGTACGTGTACAACGACATCGCCGTGACCCCCAGGCGCTCCGCCACCTTCCGCATCGACACCGCGGGGAGCCCCTCCTCGTCGGCCAGCGCGACGGCGACGGCCACGATGCCGGGCACGGTGAACTTGGGCCGCGGCCCCCGGCGCGCGGCCGGCCCCGGCAGCCGCCCCCAGAGCAGGTCGATGCTGCGGCGGGGATCGCCGGCCCCGCTGTACTCCGTGGTCACCCGCCGACCACCTCGCTCCCGCGCCCGGCCGCGACGATCTTGGCCAGCACCTCGGGCGAGGTGGTCCGCGCCCCGAGCCGGACGGTCTTGTTGGTGCCGTGGTAGTCGCTGCTGCCCGTGGTGACCAGGCCCAGGCGGTCGGCGAGGGCGTGCATCTCGGCCTGTTCGCGCGGGTTGTGGTCGGTGTGGTCGGCCTCCAGCCCGAAGAGCCCGGCGGCGGCCAGTTCGACGATGAGCGAATCGGGCACGATCGGGCCCCGCACGCTTGCGCGCGGATGCGCGAACACGGGCACCCCACCCGCCCCGAGGATCAGCCGGAGGCCCTCGAAAACCTCAAGATCCTCCTTTGGTACCCGATAACGCGCGCCGAGCCACTCCGGCCGGAACGCCTCGGTGACCGTGCCGACCAGACCGCGGCGGATGAGCGCCTGGGCGACGTGGGGGCGGCCGACGGTGCCGCCGGACGCGTCCTGCAGGACCTCGTCCCAGGTGACGTCGATGCCGTCGGCGGCCAGCAGGTCGACCATCCGCTCGGCCCGGGTCTCGCGGGAGCTGCGCACGCGGGCCAGCGCGGCCGACAGGGCGGGGTCGGCCGGGTCGAACAGGTACGCCAGCATGTGCAGCCCGATCGGCCGGGCCCCGCCGTGCCAGCGCAGCGACAGCTCCGCCCCGGGCACGATGGCCAGCCCCTCGGGCCGGGCCGCGAACGCCGGCTCCCAGCCGCCGGTGGTGTCGTGGTCGGTCAGGCCCAGGACGTCCAGCCCGGCCGCGGCCGCCTCCCCGACCAGTTCGGCCGGGGTCGAGGTGCCGTCGCTGGCCGTCGAGTGGGCGTGAAGATCGATCCGCACGTCCCCAGTCTAGGGAGGCGTCACTTCTGTGTGAGCGGTTCGATGAGCACGACGCCGTCGCTGTCCTCGTCGAGCGTCTCCACCTTGTCCGCCTGGCCGCCCGGGTCGAGCTTGACGAACTTCTTGCCGTTGTCCACCACGAACGCCTTGGCGTTGAGCCAGACGGTCTTGCTCGTCACCGTCAGGTTCCACAGTTTGGGCTTGCCGCCGGTGAACACCGAGGTGAGGTCCACGATCGCCACCTGTTTCGCCCCCACCACCGGGTAGGCGAGCCAGCGCCCGTCGGGTGAGATCCGGGCGCCCGCCTTGTCGGCGACCGGCAGCCCGCAGATCTTGTTCATGATCTTGAACGGCTGGTCAAACTTCAGCAGGGCCAGGCACATCGCCGTCTCGCCGGCCGCGACCGCCTTGAGCTCCGCGTAGACGCCGCCGTTGTCCGGGGTGCCGCCGAACACGCGCACGACCGTGGCGTCCCAGGTCGG
Organism: Dactylosporangium sp. CS-033363; assembly: GCF_050942475.1. Lineage (NCBI taxonomy): Bacteria > Bacillati > Actinomycetota > Actinomycetes > Micromonosporales > Micromonosporaceae > Dactylosporangium > Dactylosporangium sp. CS-033363. The sequence goes on from NZ_CP192032.1 coordinate 796,966, forward strand.
GCTGTACCCCCGCTCGGTGTGCCAGACGTCGAAGCCCTTGTCGTCGTTGCTGACCACCAGGTTGGTCCCCACGAAGGTGACCGGCTCGGTGTCCTGCGGCACGTCGACCGAGTTCTCCTTGGAGATCGACTTGGCGTTCTCGTCGCTGCGGGTGCCGACGTTCATCTTGCCCTTGGACGCCCAGGCCACGGTGCTGCCGTCCTTGGCCACCGTGATGTTCGTCGCCTCGTCGACCAGCACCTGCTGCTTCTCGTCGTCGTCCTGCAGGACGAGCTGCTTGTCGCCGTCGGGCTGGGTGTTGACCACCAGGTAGCCGTCCTTGGCCTGGTACGCCGCGGTGACGCTGCTCTTGGCCGGCAGCTGCAGCCGGACCCGGGTGGCCGCCTCGGCGCTGGGGCCGATGCCGGTGACCTCGCGCATCTCCGACGGGGTGACCGGGGCGGTGGGGGTCTGCTCGGCCGCCGGGTGCTGCGAGGGGCTGCCCTGGGCGTTGGGCGCCGGGGGCTGCGGTGCGCCGCCGGGGGCGCCGGTGGTCAGCGTGTACAGGACCGCCACGGAGGCGGCACCGAGCGCGACGATCCCGGTCAACCCGCTCATCGCGACGCGCCGCCGCCGCCGGACCCGCGCGGCGCCGCTGATCGCGGCGTCGGCGAACCCGTCCAGCGACGCCAGCGACCCCGGCGGGGTGTTGCCCGCCCTGGCCGCGAACGTTTCGCGGAGCTCGTCTTCCAGCATGGTTGTCACGTCTCCAAACCCAACCGCATGGTCAGACTTCAACCGGCTCTTCCACCACGGTGTCCGCGGGTAGAAGCGCCTCAGCCTCGGCAAAAGGTTGTTCCGGGTCCTCGATGACCGCAATTTCGTCCGTCACAGGTGCGGCGACGGGCAGCGGCACGGACTCGGTGGGAGGCCGGGCGGGCTGGGGTTTGGTGGAGGGGCGTACACCCTCCGCGCTGAGCTTCTCGCGCAGCGTGGCCAGGGCGCGGGAGGTCTGGCTCTTGACGGTGCCGACGGACACGCCCAGCAGGCGGGCGGTCTCGGCCTCGGACTGGTCCTCGTAGTACCGCAGCACGAGCACGGCCCGCTGCCGGTTGGGCAGGGCCTTCACGTGCCGCCACATGGCGTCGCGCTCCAGGCTCTCCTCGAGCTGGTCGGCGGCGGCGCTCTCGGGGAGGATCTCGGTGGGCCGCTCGCCGTGCCAGCGCCGGCGCCACCAGCTGGTCGCGGTGTTGACGAGCACGCGGCGCGCGTACGGCTCGACGGCCTCGATGTGCCCGAGCCGCTTCCACGCGAGGAAGGTCTTCGTCAGCGCGATCTGGAGGAGGTCCTCCGCGGTCGCCCAGTCGCCGGCCAACAGGTAGGCCGTGCGCAACAGCGCCTTGGAGCGAAGCCCGACGAACTCACGGAAATCTTCCTCGCGGAACTTTGCGTCGTCCGGCACCGGCCGCCCCCTCCACCCTCCGCGCCCACGTTCATAGACGCAACGAAGGGTCCCTGAGGTTGCATGCCGGGCCCAGTTTTCAGCGAACTCTCAGCGTCAGGTGCCGTCGTCCTCGCCGGTGACCGCACGGCCCAGGCGGGCCTCGACGGCCTCCGGCTCGTACATCTCCTCGACGATGCGCAGGTAGAGCTCATTCGGGTTGGGCAGGTTGCGAATATTGCGCAGCGCCTGATCCTGACCGGCCGACTCCAGCTCGAAATGGCCGTAGCCGAACATCCGGCCCGTCAATGACTGCACGTATTTCATGTCCGTGACCCGCTGCAGCGGCATCATCGCAACATTGCGCGTGAAAATGCCCGAAACGACCATCACCCGCTTGTTGGTCAGGATGAATCGGTCGTACCACCAGTCGGCGACCTTCCAGGCGCACCAGAGAATCACCACGGCCCAGATCACGACGACCGCGGTGCGCAGTTGGTCCTGGCCGTGCTTGGTGAGCCAGCCGGCGATGTAGCCCATCGCGATGGTCGCGAAGATCGCGATCCCGCCCTCTTTCGCGAGCTGGATCCAGTGCCGCTTCCATTCACCGCGGAACTTCTCCGTCGGGAACAGATAGCGCGCCGCGTGCCGGCTCGCCTCGTCCTCCAGCGGCGCCATCCGGCTGCCCGGCGGGACGGACGGGACCGAGTCGCCGCCCTGGAGCCGCGCGAACTCGTCCTGCGAGAAGGACGGGGGAGCGCCGCTGTACTGCGGGGCGGCCGCCCCACGCGCATGCGCCCCGTCGGTCATCGGGTCGGCATACGGGTCCGACAGGTACTCGTCGCCGTCCGTGGTGTAGTCGGCGTGCGCGGATCCGCGGGACGCCTCGGCGTCGCGGACGGCCTCGTAGTCGGAGGTCGGCGAGTACTCGGGCTCGTCGGCGGAGTAGTCGGCGTGCGACTCGGGGCGGGAGCCCGGTCGGGCACGCGGGATCGGCTCGGTGTCCCGGTCCTGGTTTCGCCGGGCGTTCGGTTCGTCCTCTGGAGGCTCGGCGCCGGTCGACATGTGCGGGCCTTAGGCGACGAGGCTCGAGAAGAAGTCGCCGAACCCCGTGGCGATGTCCATGATGCCTCCGCCGATGGACTTGAACACCTCGGCGGCCGACTGTGGCCGATATGCCACGAAGAAAATCAGGAAGGCAATGCTTCCCCAGGTGAGGACCTTCTTGACCATCGCCGTCAATCCCCTCCCCGTGGCGCTGCGCACCAACGCCCCGGCGAACTCAGCGTATCAGCTACGCGGCTCAGGGTGCAGTTGCGCCGCGCCGAGCGGTTTGCGGCTCGGAGCCCGATCCTAGTCGCGGCTGTCTACGCCTTGCCGTGAAGATACGGCGACGGCGCGCCGTAAACCAGGTGCGCGGGAATGTCCTCGGCGAGATCGTGCAGGTCCAGCTCCTCCTCCAGGAGATAACCGGCCGCGGCGGGCCAGGTGACGACGTAGATCCACATGCCGGCCGCCTCGCCGACGTACGCGCATCGATCCTCCGGCGACTTCGCCATCCACAGCGGGGTCGGCCAGCCCGAGGCCTTGACCCGCGCGTGCGCGGTGGTGGTGGCGATGTCCCCGTCGAAGAACGGGCCCGGATCGGTGCCCGGGATGCCGGCGAACCGGGTGCCCAGGCCGATGCCGGGCTCCTCGGCGATGATCACGCAGTCGGCCGGGCCGTGCTCCACCGGGCCGGGGCCGCTGCAGGCGACGGCGGTTGCCCGTACACCCGAACGCTCGTCACCGACCCACCCGAGCCCGGTCATGGTCCACCCGGTCGGCAGGGGCCACGGGCACCACAGGGGCGTGGGGCGCTTGTCCCCGGCCCGCGTGGCGGCCGCGATCAGTTTGGCCTTGGCCGCGTCGACGATCTCGGGGCCGATGTGGTGCGCGACGTGCAACGGCAGCACGGCACCGTCGCCATCGCAGCGCCAGTCGGAGTGCATCAGGTCCGGCGGCCGCACCGGACCACCACAGCGGGGACAGCTGACTGCGACACCCATGTACCCACGGTAAGGCCGTTCAGGAGTTTCCGACCCCGTACTGACGGATCCAGGTATGCATGGCGATCCCGCTGGCGACGCCGGCGTTGATGGAGCGCGTGGAGCCGTACTGCGCGATGGAGTACACCGCGGCACACGCCGCATGGGCGGGTTCCGAGAGGCCAGGGCCCTCCTGGCCGAAGAGCAGCACGCACCGCTCGGGCAGCTCGGCCCGCTCCAGCGCGCGGGCGCCCGGAAGGTTGTCGATGCCGATCAGCGGCAGCCCGGCCGCCTCGGTCCACGCCAGGAAGGACTCGACGTCGGAGTGGTGGCGCACGTGCTGATAGCGGTCGGTGACCATGGCGCCGCGCCTGTTCCACCTCCGCCGCCCGACGATGTGCACCTCGGCGGCGAGGAAGGCGTTGGCGTTGCGTACCACGGTGCCGATGTTCAGGTCGTGCTGCCAGTTCTCGACGGCGACGTGGAAGGGGTGCCGCCGCGTGTCGAGGTCCGCGACGATCGCGTCCAGGCGCCAGTAGCGGTACCGGTCGACGACGTTGCGCCGGTCGCCGGCGGCGAGCAGCTCGGGGTCGTAGTGGGCCTCGGTGGGCCAGGGGCCCTCCCAGGGGCCGACGCCCACCGGCAGCTCGATTTCCATCCGGGCACTGTATTGGGGCGTCCGGAGTTGGAGGCCAGCCGGGTGAGAAGGTTTGCCCAGCCCACCCGACCGGCGTTCGCGGCGCGCCGGGGTTGGCGCGCGCCAGTTCACAGTCGGCGCACGCGACGCGCCGGATTCGCCCTCAGCGGTGCAGGGCCTGGGCCAGTTCGCGGCCGATGCCGTTGACGAAGCGGCGCTCCGCCAGGTGGATCTCCACCCCGCCGAGCCGGATCCGCCCGGCCTCCCAGGCGGTCCGCCCGACGCTGGCGGCGATGTCCATCAGCCACTCGCCGTACGCGAGGGCGATGTCCGGCCCGAGGCGCTCGGCCAGCAGGCGCACCGCGTATCCGCAGTCGGCGAGCACCGCGGTCACGCCGGGCCCGATGTCCTCGATGTCGTTGTCGGTGAGCTGCTCGGCGAAGATGGCGGCCACCACCCCGCGGACGAGCAGCGCGCGGGACCGTTGACCGGCGGCGATGGCCGCGACCCCGGCGACGGCGTCCACGTCCTCGTCCCCGGCGCACGCCGCGACCAGCACGCTGCGGGGCAGCCGGACGAGCAGGTCCCACTCCTGCCGCCGCAACGGCAGGTCGACCCCGACGGCCGGACGGCCGGACGGGCCGGATGCGGGCTTGCTCGGCATGGCAACCTCCCACCGCCGAGCGTATGCCGAAAGGACCGCCTTGGCGCCATTTTGCCCGTGCATTTCGGTTGCGGCGCGCCGCGCCCGGTCTCGGCCGCTACGCGGCGCGGGCGGGGTGGTCGGGCGGGAGGGCGCAGGCCGCGGTGCCGCCGGGCATGCGGTGGCGGTTTCGGGCGACCCAGCGGTACACCGGCCAGGCCGTTGCGGTGATCGGCCGCAGACCCAGCACGGCGCCCGCCGCCCGCCAGACCACACCCGCGCGCTTGAGCAGGTCGGCGATGGCCGCCGGGCCGGCCGTCACCCGTCCGGGGGCCACGTAGTAGACGGCCGAGCTCACCTGTTCCTCGCTCAGGCCGAGCCCGGCGAGGTCGGCGAACTGCCAGGCCACCACGTCGGCGGCGGGCCTGATGCGCCGCTCGATGAACCGGGCGCATGATGAACAAAAGGCACAGTCGCCGTCGAAGACGAAGACCGGGCGTTCGATCGCTGCCACGTGACCATCATCCCCCCGACCGGTTGGGAATGCAGGTAAGGGGTATCTGGTTATGACGGTGCATACCCGAGGACGCCATGAGGGATCGGAGCTGAAAAGCATGGCAACCGTAGAGCTGACCGCGGAGAACTTCGCCGAGAAGATCGGTGGCGAGGGCATCACCCTCGTCGACTTCTGGGCCTCCTGGTGCGGCCCCTGCCGGATGTTCGCACCGGTCTACGAGCGCGTGTCCGAGGCCAACCCGGACATCACGTTCGGCAAGGTGGACACCGAGGCCGAGCAGATGCTCGCCGCCGAGTTCAACATCCGTTCGATTCCGACGCTGATGATCGTGCGCGACGGCGTGGCGCTGTACTCGGAGCCCGGCGCCCTGCCCCAGCAGGCCCTCGAGTCGCTGATCCAGCAGGCCCGCGACATCGACATGTCCGAGGTCAAGGCCAAGGTGGCCGAGGCCAAGGCGGCCGAGACGGCGGACGCCGAGCCGGCCGAGGACGCCGACTCCGTCACCAAGGCCTGACGTTCGGTAGTACCCCGCCGGGGCGCCTTGCATCCCCTTAGAACACGTGTTCGAATGGGGTCGTGCGATGGGACAACCTCAAGGCGACTGGCGGTCCTGGCACCGGTGACCCCGGGCAGCCGCGAGCACTTCCGCTCGCCCTGCCCGGGGCCGTCGCCCGGACCTTCGACACGCCCGAGTTCCGCGGCATGACGTTCTACGAGGTCCAGGCCAAATCCTTGATCAACAAGGTGTCCGGGGCCTCGCGCGTGCCGTTCCAGTGGACGATCAACCCGTACCGCGGCTGCTCACACGCCTGCGTCTACTGCCTGACCGGCGACACCGCGATCCTGATGGCCGACGGCACCAGCCGTCCCCTGGCCGAGCTGCGGGTCGGCGACGAGATCGCCGGCACCGTGCGCGACGGGCGCCTGCGCCGCTACACCACCACCCGCGTGCTGGCCCACTGGCAGACCGTGAAGCCCGCCCACCGGGTCACCCTCGCCGACGGCACCGCGCTGGTGGCCTCCGGCGAGCACCGCTTCCTGACCGACCGGGGCTGGAAGCACGTGACCGGCGCCCGGCACGGCCGCAGCCGCCGGCCCCACCTGACCCCCGCCAACCGGCTCGCCGGGTTCGGCCTGCTGCCGCCCGCCCCGCCGGTGGACGCGCCCGCCTACCGCCGGGGCTACCTCTGCGGCTTCGTCAACGGCGACGGCCACGCCACCCAGGTTCCCTCCGCGGTACTGGCCCGGGTCCACGACTACGCCGCCGCCTGCGGGGGGCTGCACGCGCTGACCAACGACTCCCGGGAGTACGCGGGGGCGAGCGTCCGCGATGCCAGCGCCGTGCTCGACTGGCCGGAGCAGCCCGGCCGCGCGTGGGGCCTCGGCTTCGTGGCCGGCCTCTACGACGCCACCGGCACCCTGTCCGGCGGCCTGCCCCGCTTCGACGTGGTCGACAAGGTCGTCGTCGACTGGCTGGTCGAGTGCCTGGAGCGGGCCGGCTTCGCCACCGCGGCCGACGACCCGTTCGACGGCTTCCGTCCCGCCCGCGACCCGGCCCGGGGCGACGGCAGTGCGGCCGGTCTCCGGACCGATCGCGGCGACGGCAACGCGGCCGGCTTCCGGACCGACCGCGGCGACGGTGAGGCGGCCGGCGTCCGGGTGCTCGGCGGGCCGCGCGAGCGCGTGCGGTTCGGGCTGCTGTTCGCCCCGGCCCGCGGCGTCGGCGTTCCGGCCGGCGAGCTGGTTCGCGGGGACGAGTCGCTGCGCGTGGTGAGCGTCGAGCCGCTGGGCGTCGACGTGCCGATGTTCGACATCACGACCGGCACCGGGGACTTCATCGCCAACGGGGTGGTCAGCCACAACTGCTTCGCCCGGCACACGCACACGTATCTCGACCTGGACGCCGGGCACGACTTCGACTCGCAGGTCGTGGTCAAGGTCAACGCGGGCGAGGTGCTGCGCCGCGAGCTGTCCGCCCGGAGCTGGTCGGGCGCGCACCTCGCGATGGGCACGAACGTCGACGTGTACCAGCGGGCCGAGGGGCGGTACAAGCTGATGCGCGAGATCCTCACCGCCCTGCGCGACCGGGCCAACCCGTTCTCGATCCTCACCAAGGGCACGCTGATCATGCGCGACCTGGACCTGCTCATGGAGGCGTCCTCGGTGACGTCGGTGAGCCTGTCCATGTCGGTCGGCTTCGTCGACGAGCACTACTGGCGGGCGGTGGAGCCCGGCACGCCCAGCCCGCGCCGCCGGCTCGACGCCATTCGCAGGCTCTCCGACGCCGGGTTCGCGGTCGGGGTGCTCATGGCCCCGATCCTGCCCGGCCTGACCGACACCCCGGAGTCCATCGACGCCACGGTGGCGGCCCTGTCGGCGGCGGGGGCGGCGAGCATCGTGCCGCTGGCCCTGCACCTGCGGCCGGGCGCCCGCGAGTGGTACCGCGAGTGGCTCCTGCGCGAACACCCCGAACTCGGGCCGCGGTACCGGGAGCTGTACGGCAACGGCTCGTACGCGCCGCAGTCCTACCAGCGGGAGATCGCCGCCCGCGTCCGGCTCGCCGCCCGCCGGCACGGCATGAACGCCGGCGACTTCGGCTCGACCCGCAACGTCGACGACCCGCGTCCCACCGGCAGCCCGCGCCCCACCGACAGCCCGCGTCCCACCGACAGCCCGCGCCCGGCGAAGGCGGCGTCCGGCCGCGAGAACGGCCCGGAGAACGGCAGGCCGAACGGCCAGGAAAGCGAGCAGCTCACGCTGTTGTAGGCGCCGGCTCCTCGGGCCCGTCGTGGCGGGAACGGTCGCCGCCCTCAAGCTCGCCGGCCGAGGGCGACGGGGAACTCGAGGCGGACGAGAGCGAGGAAGCGTCGAGCGCGGACGAGCGGGAACGCCAGCGGCGGAACCAGGCGATCGGCGTGACCTTCTCCAGCGGCAGGAAGCCGGCCATCGCGATCTGGTGCGGCACGAACGAGATCGTGATCAGCGCGAACGTCAGCAGGTGGAACACGTAGAACCCGGCCACGAGCAGATAGCGCCACTTCGGCCTCACGACGAACACGATCGGGCTGAGCAGCTCGAACCCCACGATCCCGAACTGCGACACCGTCGTGAAGCCCGGGATCTGCAGCAGCCACTGCGCCGCCAACGTGCCCCGGCGGATGAACGAGCGGGTCAGCGTCGCGCCGGTGAGCCACTCCAGCCCGCCGTAGCGGAACTTGGCCACCGAGGCCAGGAAGTACGTGGCGATGACGGCGATCTGGGTGACCCGCAGCGCGAACCCGCCCGCCTCCGACGGGGTCTGGTCGCCGTGCCGGGCCCGGCCGGCGGTGGGCAGCGCGGCCAGGGCGACCAGGATCGCGTACCGATCGTGGTCGATCTTGCCGTAGCTCATCGCGATGATCATCCACTCGAAGTAGAGCGCGAAGACCGCCCAGCCGAGCAGGCGCGGGGCGCGGCCGGTCGCGGCGAGCAGCGACAGCGGGATGAGGGCCCAGTAGATCGCGTTCACGAGCAGGTGGGTGGGGGTCGGCAGGTGCAGCAGGTCGCCCACCACGAGCGGCTGGTAGAGGTTGCCCGGCAGGTTGCCGTGCGACTTGATCCAGGCGCTGAAGAACACCAGGTCGAGCGGGATGAACAGGTACACCAGGGTGCGGAAGGCGGCGATGCGCGCCTTGGGCACGGGTGCGAACAGCCAGCGCGTCATGGCCGGTACCTCGCCAGAACCACCTCGGTGATCTCCCCCGTCGGCTGGGAATGGCGCAGGTGGTGCTGCACCTCCACGATGTCCACCTCGACCAGCGGCGGCTTGCCGGGGTTGCGGGCGGCGTACGACTCCTGGACCGAGTGCAGCAGCGCCGGGTCGGCCTTGAAGCGCTCGATCTGCGCCTCGATCTCGGCCCGCCGCACGCCCGCGTTGCGCTCGTTGAGCTCGAACTTCCGGCCCGCGGTGTCGATGCCGTCGGTGCGCAGCACGAGCACCGGCTCGTTGGGCTTGTCGGCGGTGGAGAACATCCGGAACGGCGCGAACGGGAACACGGTGTCGTCGGCGAAGAAGCTGCCCGCGAGGGTGAGGGCGCCGACGATCAGCGTCGCCACGATCCGCAGCACGCGCCCCCGGGTGTTCAAGCGTTCCATCGGGCCCGGACTTTACCAAACGGTGAACATCTCACTGTCAGTAGTGGGACGGCCATCACAGTGCGTGATGAGCACGCTCAACCCATCGATAATGTGACGCGCGTCTCTATACGCAGCGTTGCGACGAGCGTGGATGGCGTACCAAGATAACCAGCACGAAGCGTGGGCGGCGGGCGCCGGGAGAGCCCCGCCGCTTGCTGCGTTTTGTCACACTTGCCCGCATCCCTCTATCGAGTGCCCGATCCGGCCCGGCATGCTGCCGCCAGACACCTGAACTAGGGGGCGACGATGCAGTTCGGCCGGTACTTCGAGGAGTTCGACGTCGGCGCGGTCTACCGCCACTGGCCCGGCAAGACGGTGACCGAGTCCGACGACCACCTGTTCTGCCTGCTGACCATGAACCACCACCCGCTGCACCTCGACGCCCACTACGCGGAGACGTCGACGCAGTTCAAGCGCAACGTCGTGGTCGGCAACTACATCTACTCGATCCTGCTCGGCCTGTCCGTGCCCGACGTGTCCGGCAAGGCCATCGCCAACCTGGAGGTCGAGTCGCTGCGGCACACCGCGCCGACCTTCCACGGCGACACCATCTACGGCGAGACCACGGTGCTGGACAAGCGCGAGTCCGAGTCCAAGGACGACCGCGGCGTGGTGACGGTGGAGACCAAGGGGTACAAGCAGGACGGCACGCTCGTCTGCGTCTTCAAGCGCCGGGTGATGGTGCCGAAGCAGTCGCACGCGGGCCCGGAGGCGCCCAGCTTCCCGGTGCCCAAGGGGTCGTAAACGCACGAGGCGTCAAGGAGGACGGCGTGGGGTTGCTGCGCAGGCTGCTGGGCCGGGAACCGGCATGGGTCGAGCGCTGGGCGGTCTACCCGGGCGAGGTGGGCGGCCGGCTCGCGATGTACAACATCGACCTCGGCGCGGTCGAGGCCGCCCCGGTGGCCCGGTTCCCGCAGCGCTTCGACGTCGAGTTCCGGTACACCGGTGACGGCGCCAGCGGCATGCCCGCGGCCGACGAGCTGGCGGCCATCCACGAGCTCGACGCCGCCGTCCGCCAGGTCCTGCGCTCCTCCGGCGGGGCGCTCGTCGGCCGCGTGCTGTCGGACAACCGCGGGCGGATCACCGGGTACCTGCCCGCCGACAGCACCCCGCCGCCGCTGCCCGCGATCGACGGCATCGCCCCGGAGACCGCGATCGCCTCGGACCCCGGCTGGACCAAGGTCCGCGAGGAGCTCACCCCGGACGCCTGGCAGCGCAACATCATGGACGACAACCAGGTCGTGCAGGAGCTCGAGGCGCACGGCGACCGGCTCAGCTCGCCGCGCGCGGTGGAGTTTCTCGCGTACTTCTCCGACGCCGACCGCGCCGAGCTGTCCGCCCAGGACCTCCGCGAGGACGGGTTCGCGGTCACCGTCGAGCGCGGCGACGAGGGCGACTTCGTGCTGCAGGCCATCCGCCGCGACTCGGTCGAGCCCCCGGCCCTCCACGAGATGACCTGGAAGGTCCGCGGCATAGTCGAGAGCCACGACGGCATCTACGACGGCTGGGGCTGCATGGTCCAGGCCTAGAAAGCCAGGCCTAGAAAGCCAGGGCGAAGCACTCCTCGACGAGGGCGTTCAGATCCTCGTCGGGGTGCAGGGCCCAGCGCATCAACGCCGTGTCGAACGCCGCGAACGCGACGGCGACCAGCACCGAAGGCTGCAAATCCGACGCCCCCATCGACATGCGCCGGGCGAGTTCGAGAGTCAGCGTCTGCTTCCAAGCCACCTGGCGCTCCAGGTAGCGGCCGAGCAGCGCCGGCGTCTCCACCGTCACCCGGGCCAGCCGCGACGACTTCTCCGGGTGCTCCCAGAACGTGTCGGTGAACACCCGCAGCGCCTGCCGCAGCGCCTCGTCCGGCGCCTCCGACGAGGGCCGCGCGTGCAGCGCCTCGCTGAGCTTCCGCCCCAGGTCGCTCAGGAACTCGATGATGACGTCTTCCTTGGACTGGAAGTACCGGAAGAACGTCCGCCGCGACACGCCCGCCGCCGCCGCCATCTGGTCGATCGTCGTCTCCTCGAAGCCCTGGAAGGCGACCAGCTTCAGGGCAGCCTCGGCCAGCTCGTCCCGGACGAGCTGGCGCTTGCGCTCCACGAGGCTCACCGGATCATCGTACGCCCCGACGGGCAATTTTGGCATCGCGAGCCGTAGTTGACACTGAGTGCCACAAACGGCATCCTGGGAAGCATGAGGTGGACCGAAGAGCAGGTGCCGGACCTGTCCGGCAAGACGTTTCTCGTGACCGGGGCCAACAGCGGCCTCGGCCTGGAGACCACCAAGGTGCTCGCCGGCAAGGGCGCGCACGTGATCATGGCCGTGCGCGACCTCGGCAAGGGCGAGCGGGCCCGCGCCGGCGTCACCGGCAGCACCGAGCTCGCCCGCATCGACCTGGCCGACCTGGACAGCGTCCGGGCGCTCGCGAAGCAACTGCACGACGACCGCCGCACCATCGACGTGCTGGTCAACAACGCGGGCATCATGATGCCGCCGCGGCAGCTGAGCGCGCAGGGCCACGAGCTGCAGTTCGCCGCCAACCACCTGGGCCACTTCGCCCTGACCCTGCTGATCCTCGACCTGGTGCAGGAGCGCGTGGTCACGGTCAGCTCGGGCCTGCACCGCGGCGGCCGCATCCACTACGAGGACCTCGACGGCGGCGCGAAGTACAACCCCTCGGCCTTCTACAGCCAGTCCAAGTTCGCCAACGTGCTGTTCGGGCTCGAGCTGCACCGCCGGCTCGCCGGCACGACCAAGCGCAGCATCCTCGCCCACCCCGGGTACTCCGCGACCAACCTGCAGACCTCCGGCCCGACCGGCGGCGCCAAGCTGTTCATGCGCATGGGCAACGCGATGTTCGCGATGCCGGCCGCCCAGGGCGCGCTGAACATCCTCTACGCCGCGACCGAGCCCAGGGCCGCGAGCGGGCAGTTCATCGGGCCCGACAAGTTCCGCGAGTTCCGCGGCTGGCCCAGCGTCGTGCAGCCCGATCCGAAGGCCGCCGACGAGGCCGACGCCAAGCGCCTCTGGGCCCTGTCCGAGCAGCTCACCGACGTGCAACTTTCACCCGCCGACCTGCGGGGATAGGCGTCCCGGGCAAACCTCCCTGTCGAAAGCCGGGCGGCGGCGGGTTCAATCCGATCACGCCGCCGCAGGGAGGAAAGTCGATGCGAAGAAGCCTGATCGTGGCCTTGGTCTTGGCCGCGGCCGCCGTGGTCATACAACAACCGGCCGCCCACGCCGCCGGTGGATACAACTACGCCGAGGCGCTGCAGAAGTCGATCTGGTTCTACGAGGCCCAGCAGTCCGGGCCGAAGCCGTCCTGGAACCGGGTCAACTGGCGCGGCAACTCCGCCATGAGCGACGGGTCCGACGTCGGGCGCGACCTGACCGGCGGCTGGTTCGACGCCGGCGACCACGTGAAGTTCGGCTTCCCGATGGCGTTCTCGACCACCATGCTGGCCTGGGGCGCGGTCGAGTACCGCAGCGCCTACGTCAACTCCGGCCAGCTGACCAACCTGGTCAACAACCTGAAGTTCGTCAACGACTACTTCATCAAGGCGCACCCGAGCGCCAACGTCCTCTATGGACAGATCGGGGCCGGCAACCCCGACCACGCCTGGTGGGGTCCGGCCGAGGTGATGCCGATGGCGCGTCCCTCGTACAAGATCGATGCGACCTGCGGCGGCTCGGACCTGGCGGGTGAGACCGCGGCCGCGATGGCCGCCTCGTCGATCGTGATCCGGCCGACCGACCCCGCGTACGCCGACACGCTGGTGACGCACGCCAAGCAGCTGTACACCTTCGCCGACACGGTGCGCAAGAAGTACACGGACTGCATCACCGACGCCGCGAGCTACTACAACTCGTGGAGCGGCTACAACGACGAGCTGGTCTGGGGCGCGATCTGGCTCTACCGCGCCACCAACGACGCCAGTTACCTCGCCAAGGCGGAGAGCGGCTACGCCAACCTCAGCAACGAGAACCAGACCACCACGAAGTCGTACCGCTGGACGATCGCCTGGGACGACAAGTCCTACGGCTGCTACGTGCTGCTGGCCAAGCTGACGGGCAAGCAGCAGTACATCGACGACGCCAACCGCTGGCTGGACTACTGGACCGTGGGCGTCAACGGGGCCAAGGTGCCGACGTCCCCCGGCGGCGAGGCCGTGCTCGACAGCTGGGGCTCGCTGCGGTACGCCGCGAACACCTCGTTCGTCGCGTTCGTCTACAGCGACTACCTCACCGACGCGACCCGCAAGGCGCGCTACCACGACTTCGGCGTGCGGCAGATCAACTACATCCTCGGCGACAACCCGCGGAACTCGAGCTACATGATCGGGTTCGGCACCAACCCGCCGAAGAACCCGCACCACCGCACGGCCCACGGCTCGTGGTCGGACAACATCAACGAGCCCGCGCAGTCGCGGCACACGCTGTACGGCGCGCTGGTGGGCGGCCCGACGTCGCCCAACGACGCCTACACCGACAGCCGCAACGACTACACGATGAACGAGGTCGCCACCGACTACAACGCCGGGTTCACCAGCGCCCTGGCCCGCATGTACGGCGAGTACGGCGGCACGGCCCTCGCGAACTTCCCGGTCGCGGAGACCCCGGACGGGCCCGAGATGTACATCGAGTCCTCGATCAACACCCCCGGCAGCACCTTCACCGAGGTCAAGGCGCTGGTCTACAACAAGTCGGCGTGGCCGGCCCGGGCGCTGACCCAGGGCTCGTTCCGCTACTACTTCACCCTCGACGGCGCGACGACCCCGAGCCAGATCACGCTGTCCAGCGCCTACAACCAGTGCTCCGCCCCGACCGGCCCGACGCTGGTCAGCGGCAGCACGTACTACGTGACCGTCAGCTGCGCCGGCCAGACCATCGCCCCGGCCGGGCAGTCCGCGTGGCGGCGCGAGGTGCAGTTCCGCATCGCGAGCAGCGGCACCTGGGACCCGTCCAACGACTGGTCGCTGCCGGCCGGCTCGACCCAGGCCGCGAACAGCCACATGACCCTGTTCGACGGCTCCACCCAGGTCTGGGGCACCGCGCCGAGCACCGGCCCGGCCGACACGACCGCGCCCAGCACGCCCGGGAAGCCGGCGTTCACGAACGTCACGGCGACCGGGGTCACCGCGTCCTGGACGGCGTCCACGGACAACGTGGGGGTCGCGAGCTACAAGGTGTACAACGGCAGCACCCTGATCGGCACCAGCACGGCGAACTCGCTGGCGATCACCGGCCTGACCCCGTCGACCGCGTACTCGTTCACGGTCGTCGCGCTCGACGCCGCCGGCAACGCCTCGGCCGCCTCGACGGCGGGGACGGTCACCACCGCGGCCCAGACCGGGGACGTGACCGCGCCGAGCAAGCCGGGCACCCCGACCGCGTCCGCGATCACCGCGTCGAGCGTGACGCTGTCCTGGGCGGCCTCGACCGACAACGTCGCCGTCACCGGCTACAACGTCTACAACGGCAGCGCCCTGGTCGGGTCCAGCAGCACGAACTCCCTGGCCGTCACCGGGCTGAGCGCGGCGACCGCGTACTCCTTCACGGTGCGGGCCAAGGATGCGGCCGGGAACCTGTCCACGGCGTCCGACCCGGTGTCGGTGACCACGTCGGGCGGGTCGACGGGCAAGTCGTGCTCGGCCACGTACAAGGTCACCAACCAGTGGGGCGACGGCTTCAACGGCGAGCTGACGGTGACCAACACCGGCGGCACGGCGCTGTCCGGCTGGACCGTCTCGTTCACCTTCCCGGGCAACCAGAAGATCTCCAACGGCTGGTCGGGCGTGTGGACCCAGTCCGGGGCCGCGGTCACCGTGACCAACGCGGACTGGAACGGCACCCTCGCCCCCGCGGCCACGGTCGCGCCGGGCTTCGGGGCGAGCTACTCCGGGACGAACACGGCCCCGGCCACGCTCACCTGCACGGCCCGGTAAGGCGGTAGATCACGATCTCGCCGGCGGACCAGACGAGCGACGTCTGGTCCGCCAGGCGGGGTGACTCCCGGCCCTGCGCGCGGTCGACGAGGATCCAGCGCACCCGCCGGTCCCACAGCCAGCGCAGCCGGTCCGGGTCCGGTTCGTAGATCGCCAGGTCGTTGGCCCGCAGCCGGGCCGGATCCCAGAACCGCAGGGCCGGCCCGACCCCGCCGCTCGCGGCCTGGATCGCGTTCGACTCGGGGGAGTAGCCCCAGCTGCCGAGCAGGACGCGGCGCTCCGAGTACGCCGAGATCCAGTACGCCAGGCTCTGGTTCGCCTGCAGGCCGGAGCCGACCCGGTGCACGTTGGTGGCCACATACTCGTCCGGGGTGCTGTGCGCGCGCAGCCAGCGGGCCCCGGCGGCCTGGTCGGGGGTGACCCGCACGTGATACGCGGTGCCGAGGTTGGCGCGATGGGCCGCGTCATAGGGCAGCCCGGCGGCACCGGCGAAGAGCACAACCGCCAAAGCGCCGGATTTGGTACCGGTGGCAAGCGCGACGATCGCCACCAGCGCGGCGAAGGCGAAGACGGCGTAGATCGGCAGCCGCAGCGGCGGGAACGGCGCGCTCCAGGCCAGCACCGCCACCGCCGCGGCACCGAGCAGCCCCTTGGCCGGGAGCCGGCGCACCCCGGCCGCGGACAGGATCACGCCGAACGGGAAGCCGGCGATCGCGAAGAAGTGCTGGCCCCAGGAGTTGTGCCAGACCAGCACGGCGGCCGCGAACCCGGCCAGCGCCGCCCCGGCCAGGAACCGCTCGACCGGCCCCCACTCGCGGATCATCACCACCCCGGCCAGGCGGCACCCCATCGCGATGGCGTACGCGCCCAGCCCGGCGGCGATCACCGCGGGGCGGCCGTGCGCGAAGTCGGCCATGATGCCGAAGGGCTTCCAGGTGAGGCCGCCGCCCTCCCCGCCGTACAGGAACAGCATGGCCAGACCCAGGATCCCGGCCAGCACGGCGATGGGGCGCCAGGCCCGGCGGGGGCCGGCGCAGACCAGGCCCGCGAGGGCGACCGGCAGCACGGTCGACTTCGCGCCCGCCACGCCCGCCGCCAGCAGCGCGAGCAGCAGCCAGGTGCGGGTCGTGTGGCCGCGCCGCAGGACCTGGGCGAGCACCGCGATCAGGGGCATGGACAGCGCCGAGGCGTACAGCACGGACCGGCTCGACCAGGAGTAGTACGCCGTGATCGACCCGAAGAACGCCGGCGCCCGGGCCGGGAGGACGGCCTCGCCGACCGTGTACATCAGCGCCGCCGCGAGCGGGCCGGCCCAGGCCCGGCCGGTGACCCGCCAGGCCGCCACGGCCAGCAGCACCACGGCCAGCACGGCGAGGGCGGGCAGGTCGAGCCGGAACCACAGCACCGGCAGGTCGACGCCGGTCAGCCGGCCCGCCGCGGCCAGGTGCGCGTAGGCGAACCAGTGGTAGGGCAGCGGCTCCGCGCCGAGCTCGGGGACGGCCAGCGGGAAGTGGTGCCGGAGGTCGGCGGTGACCGCGAGCAGGTTCAGCTGGTCGATCATGTAGTCGGCCGGGGCGGAGCGCGGCACGGGCGGGTTCACGCGCAGGAAGGCCCAGCCGAGGTACCCCACGAAGCCCAGCGCCACCGCGGCCACGCTCCACGACCAGGCGCGCGTGGGCCGCTGGGGGTAGTCGGGACTGCGCAGGTGCCGGCGCAGCAGGATGACCGTGAGGAGCGGCCAGGCCCAGAAGATCGGCCGGGCCGCGGTCTCCACGATCAGCCCGGCGGCGGTACCGAAGGCCAGATCTTCCACCAGGCTGTGCGGGTCGCGGCGCAGCGCCCGGTAGATCAGCGTGCCGGGCAGGACGACGGCCAGCCCGACGTAGGCGCAGTACCTGGCGATATCCGAAATGTCGGTTTTGAGGACCAGGAGCATCGCCATCACGGCGGCGGCGACCGTGCACGCCGGGAGCCAGCGGGTCACGCCGGGTTGAACGGCGGCGGCCCCGGTTCAGTTGCGGCGGCCGAGCCGTTCCATGGCGCGCTTGCGGGCCGGGGACTCGATCCACTCGATCGGCACCGTGCGCAGCAGCCGGCCCACGACCCGGGCGTTCACCGAGGTCACGAGGTCGGTCGCGGGCAGGCCGGGCAGCCCGTAGAGCCGCCGGGCCCAGGCCGGCAGCAGCCCGATGGCCAGCGCCGACACGCTGAAGGCGGCCCCGCGCACGGGGGTGAGGCCCAGGCCGTACGGCAGCGGGGGCAGGGTCAGGAAGATGCCGGTCGCCGCCGAGTCCACAGTGAGCTCCAGCTCCGGCCGCATCCGCTCGTAGTAGGCCTCGACCGCCGCCACCGAGTCGGGCACCGTGGCCGGATCGAGGCCGACCAGCGCCGCGGCCCGGGTCTGCTCGCGGAAGTACCCGTCCCGCTCGTCCGGGCTCAGCCGGAGCCCGCCGCGCAGGACGGCCGCGAGGTAGGACTCGACCTCGGTGACGTGCACCCAGCGCAGCAGCTCGGGGTCGTCGATGCGGAACCGCTCGCCGGTGCGCCGGTCGACCGCGGTCATCCGGGCGTGCAGCCTGCGG
This sequence comes from Dactylosporangium sp. CS-033363, assembly GCF_050942475.1. Taxonomy (NCBI): domain Bacteria; kingdom Bacillati; phylum Actinomycetota; class Actinomycetes; order Micromonosporales; family Micromonosporaceae; genus Dactylosporangium; species Dactylosporangium sp. CS-033363. The sequence goes on from NZ_CP192032.1 coordinate 814,907, forward strand.
ACCCGGGCGCCGGCCTTCTCGGCCTCCTCGGTGGTGCCGTAGATCACGGTCGTCACGAAGGTCGAGGTGCGGGCCAGGCGGCCCCAGGGGTCCTTGCGGTACGAGCTGTTCTGCTCGACCCCGGCGACCGCCCGCGGCAGCAGCGCCTGCAGGTAGAGGCTGCGCAGGCCGCCGACGGTGACCATCGGCTCCCGGTGCACGCGCCAGGTGATCGAGTCCGGGCCGAACAGGCCGTGATCGCCGGTCACCGGGTGTCTTCGGTCCGCTTGGCCTGGCAGGCCGGGCACAGGCCCCAGAATGTGACCTCCGCCTCATCCAGGACGAACCCGTGCGCCTGCGACGGGGTCAGGCAGGGCGCCTCCCCGACCGCGCAGTCCACGTCGGCGATCTCGCCGCAGCCCCGGCAGACCACGTGGTGGTGGTTGTCGCCGACCCGCGACTCGTACCGCGCCGGGCTCCCGGCGGGCTCGATCCGGCGGGCCAGACCGGCCCGGGACAGGGCGCTGAGCACGTCGTACACCGCCTGGGTGGAGACCGTGTCGAGGCGCTGGCGCACCTGGATCGCGATCTGTTCGACGTCGAGGTGGCCGCGGGAACCCTCGAGGACCTCCAGCACGGCCAGCCGGGGTCGCGTCACACGCAGACCCCGGGCGCGCAGCAGATCTTCACCCGACACAGTTTCAATAAGACCACGCAGGTTGGAACCGTTCAAATGTTTCCGGACTCTTGAACCCCGGAACCTCTGCGCGTGTACCTCACCTGCGGGGAGGATCCGTAAACGGAACGAGGAGGATTCGTGTTCGATCGTGTCTCGGGCATACCGGCCCACCCACTGTTCGTGCATGGCGCGGTAGTGCTGGTGCCGCTGCTGGCGCTGGTCGCGGTCCTCTACGGGGTGTGGCCGGGCAGCCGGCGGCACATCCGCTGGCCGCTCATCGCCTTCGCCGTGGCCGCGCCGATCGCCGTCTTCGTGTCCCGGGAGTCCGGCGAGGAGCTCAGCAAGCAGTTCGGCAACTCGCCGGCCGTGCTGCAGCACGAGGGGTACGCCGACAAGCTCTTCTGGTTCATCCTCGCCCTCGGCGTGGTGAGCCTCGTCATGGCGTTCGCGGTCCCCGCCACCCGGGACGGCGCCGCGGCGATCAAGGCGCCCGCCGTCGCGCAGTACGCGGTCGCCGGCTTGGCCGTGGTGCTGGCGCTGGTGTCGGCGTTCTACGTGTACAAGACGGGGGACAGCGGCGCACACATGGTCTGGGGCTCCTAGCGAACCGGCTCAGAACAGCGCGCGGCCGCACAGGATGAACAGCAGGACCAGCATCACGGCCCCGGCGAAGATGCCCATGCCCTTGGTCAGGATGGTGGCCGCCTGCTCCTCGCGCTCGATGCGCTCGGTGTCCTGGGCGGGCAGCTTCCGCGGCGGGGCCGGGGTCTCGACCACCGGCGGGCGCCAGCCCCGCGGCGGCGGGTTGCTGCGCGGCGCGCCCGTGTAGGGCACGTGCTTGGGCTCGGCCGGCGCGGGCGGGGCGGCAGCTTCGGTCCCCTCGGCGGGGCGCCGCCAGTACGCGTCGTCGCTCACGTCATCGACATTACCCACCGCCGGAGTTTTCCTCCGGCGGTGGGCGCTTTGTTCGAAGGTCAGTCGTTCTCGAGTTCGCGCAGTTCGGCCAGGGACATGGGACGGGTCGCGTCCGGGTCCTGCTGGTCGAGGCGGAGCGTCTCCTGCTCGTCGGCAGAAGGGTCGGCCACGGGCTCAGGGGTGGGTTGCGTCATGCCGCCGAGTGTGACCTGTGCGGCACAGGGGCGACTGTCGTCATTCGGCCACTTTCCGGCAAACTCGCGGGGGTACCTTTACTGCCGTGGCTGGTACGAACGGGTGGGCCCCCACCGATGAGCAGCGTGAAGTGAGCTTCGAGGACTTCGCCGACGAGTTGGTCGTGCTCCCGGACCACACGACCGACGACACGGATGCGGGCTGGGGTGAGCGCGCGTCGACCAACGACGATCGCCTGCTCTCCGACCGGCCCCCGCACTGGGACTGACTGACGGCAAAACGCCCGGCCTGCTCGCAGGCCGGGCGTTTTCGCGCTGATACGTCCTTTTTGCGCTGCTGGATCAGGACGAAGTGCTCGAAGAGGACGAGCTGCTTGACGACGACGAGCTCGCCGCGGGCTTCGAGTCGCTCTTGGTCTCCGTCTTCGTGCTGGACGTCGACTCCGACTTGGTCTCGGATTTCGTCTCGGTCTTCGAGGACTCGCTCTTGGACGACGAGCCGGACTTGCCGTTGGAGCGCGAGTCGGTGCGGTAGAACCCCGAACCCTTGAACACCACGCCGACCGCCGAGAACTGCTTGCGCAGCCGGCCCTGGCACTCCGGGCACTCCGTCAGCGCCTCGTCGGTGAACGACTGCACAGCTTCGAGCTGGTGGCCGCACACCGTGCAGGCGTACTGGTAGGTAGGCACCGCTCAGCCTCCATCATTGGCACTCTGATACTTCGAGTGCCAATGGTGCGGTATCGGACACCCCTTCGTCCAGTCGACGTGCGCGTTGTCATAGCCCGCCAGCGCTCCGCAGACGCGCTGGTCATGCGGTTCGGACGGAACTTCCCGCAGGTACTCCCCGGGATAGAGCAGCACGACCGCAGGCGCCTCGACCCGGCGCAGGACCCGGTCGTAGGAGCCGCCGCCCTGCCCGAGCCGCGTGCCGTCCTCGCCCACGGCCAGCCCCGGCAGCAGCACCAGGTCGGCGTCGGCGATCGCGTCGCGGCCCAGCCGCGGCCCGTCCGGCTCGCGCAGGCCCAGGCGGCCCTCGCGCAGGGTTCCGGTGTACCGCGCCCAGTCCAGGTCGTCGTCGTCCAGCAGGACGGGCAGCAGGAGGCGCTCCGCCGCCGCGGCCAGGGACGGCACGAGGTCCGCGCCGCCCGGCTCCAGGGCCAGGGGGACGTAGGCGGCGACGGTTCGGGCGCCTGCTCGCCGTACCAGATCAACAGCGGCGGCGACCAGAGAACGGTCGGCGACCGCCCGATCGGCGGCCGGCATGGCACGGCGGACGGACCGGATGTGCGCTCGCAGCTCGGATTTGGGGGACACCTGTGGTAGCACCGCTCGATTCCATGTGATTTGTGACAGCATCGCATCAACCGAGGCAGTGATGGAGGCGAGGACGTGACCCTGCGGGCGCGGCTCACCGCCGCCTTCCTCGCGGTCGTCCTGGGCCCGGTGCTGCTCGGCGCGGTCTTCGTCGGCATCGCGGTGGCCACCGTCGGCGACCAGCGCGCCGCCGAGCGGCTCGCGGCCGGCAGCGACAACCTGCGCGCCGCCCTTGCCGTGACCTGCCAGCGCCTGCAGCTGGCCGCCGAGACCGCAGCGCTGCAGGTCGCGAGCCCGGACGCGGCCCGCACCGCCGTCGGGCGCGGCCTGGCCCGCGCGGTCGAGGTGACCCGGGCCGACGGCAGCGTGCTCGCCGTCGCGGGCGATCTCCCGGCCCGGCCGTGGGCCGACTGCGCCGCGCCGACCACCGCCGCCTACGCCGCGCTGTCCGCCTCGGTCGACGTGCTCGACGCCAACGGGCAGCGGACCGGCCGCGCCTACGCGGTCGAGCCGGTCGACTCCACCCTGCTCGGCCGGCTCGCCTCGGCCAGCGGCGTGCGGGTGAACTCGCTGGCCAGCGGGCCGCAGCCGACCGCCGAGGACGGGGCCATCGCCGACCTGGCCCGCGGGCTGATGCCGGGCGCGACCGGCACCACCGACGGCGGCCGGCTCGTGCGCCGGCTCGACCCGGCGGCGGGGCAGCCGCTCGCCCTGGCCGTCAGCGTGCCCGCGCCGGACGTGCAGGGCCTCTATGCGGTACTGGTGGCCGTCGTCGTCTGCGCCGGCCTGGTCGCGATCAGCGTGGCCTGGTGGCTGGCCCGCTCCACCACCCAGCCGCTCACCGAGCTGGCCCAGGCGGTCGAGCGGGTCGCGGACGGCGACCTCGGGGCCCGGGTGCCGGTGCGCAGCCAGGACGAGGTGGGGCGGCTCGGGCAGACGTTCAACCGCATGACGCGGGAGATGCAGGGGTACGTCCAGGCCCTCACCGCCAGCCGCGACCAGCTCCGGGGCCAGCTCGGGGTGCTCGGCGACACCCTCGCGGGCACCCACGACCTCGACCGCATCCTGCAGGTGATCCTGCAGACCGCGACCGCCGCCACCGGGGCCCAGGCCGGCGTGGTGCTCATGGCCGACCAGGCCGGGGTCGAGCTGCGCGGGCAGGTCAGCGAGGGGCTCGCCGGGATCGACCTCAACGAGCTGCGCCTGGCGCCGGGCGAGGGGCTGCTCGGCACCGTCGCCGCGTCGGGCGAGCCGATCCGCGGGCGGGTCGACCGCGACGGGCCCGTGCTCTCGCCGAACGAGCCGCGGTGCGTGACGTACGTCGCCGTCCCGATCGCCGCGCCCGCCGCCGGCCCGACCACCGGCCTGGAGCCGCAGACCGAGCGCCCGCCGGCCGCGCGGGGCGTGCTCGCGCTCTACGACCGGCACGGCTTCGACGAGTTCGACGACGCCGACCTGGTCACCCTGCGCACCTTCGCCGGTCAGGCGGCCGTCGCGGTGGACAACGTCCGGGTCCACGAGGAGGCCCAGCGGCTCTCCCTGACCGACCCGCTGACCGGCCTGTCCAACTACCGCTACCTGCGCGAGTCGCTGCGCCGGGAGGTCGAGCGGGCCAGCCGCTTCGGCCGCGACCTGGCCGTGCTCTGCCTCGACCTGGACCACTTCAAGGAGGTCAACGACACCTACGGGCACGCCGCCGGCGACGCGGTGCTGGCCGAGTTCGCCCGCCGGCTGCGCGTCGAGATCCGCGAGGTCGACTTCGCCTTCCGGCAGGGGGGTGAGGAGTTCGTGGTACTGCTGCCCGAGACCGACTCGACCGGCGCGTCCGTGCTCGCCGAGCGCCTCGGCGTGGCCGTGCGGCGCAGCCCGGTGCTGGTCGTGTCGGCCGCGGGCAGCCCGGTACCGCGCCGAATTCCGGTCACCGTATCGATCGGGATCGCAGTCTTTCCGCACCACGGCCCGACCGGGGCGGCGGTGCTCGAAGCGGCCGACGATGCCCTGTATGCGGCCAAGGCCGGAGGTCGCGACACATATCGGCTGGCCGCGGGCGAAAGCGGCGTGAAGGCGAGCGCCGAGGTGACGCCCGGCGCGCCAAAGGCGACGCAACCACCGCGACAGAGCCGCGGCGGCTAGCCTTCTACCATGCCTGACACGACTCCTCACCAGTCCGCGACGCGGCAGCGGGCTGTCAAAGCCGTGATCCCGGCGGCGGGGCTCGCCACCCGCTTCCTCCCGGCAACCAAGGCCGTCCCCAAGGAGCTCCTGCCGGTGGTCGACCGGCCCGTGCTCCAGTACATCGTCGAGGAGGCGACCGCCGCCGGCATCAGGGACATCCTGCTGGTGACCGGCCGCGGCAAGACCTCGATGGTCGACCACTTCGACCGCCGCCCCGATCTGGAGGCGCGCCTCGCCGAGAAGGGCGACACCAAGCGCCTGGAGGCGATCAAGCGCCCGGCCGAGCTCGCCGAGATCTACACCTGCCGCCAGGCCGAACCCCTCGGGCTGGGCCACGCGGTGTCCTACGGCGAGAGCCACGTCGGCCCCGAAGCCTTCGCGGTGCTGCTGGGTGACGAGTTCTGCGACGAGGCGGAACCGCTCCTGCCGGCCATGCTCGACCTGCAGGCCCAGACCGGCGGCATCGTGCTCGCGTTCATCGAGGTCGACCCCGAGGAGACCAACCGCTACGGCATCGCCGCCGTGGAGCCCTCCGACCTCAAGGTCGACGCCGGCGAGACGGTGAAGGTCACCGCGCTGGTCGAGAAGCCCAAGCCCGAGGAGGCCCCGAGCAACCTCGCGATCGTCGGGCGGTACGTGCTGCCGGCCGAGATCTTCGACGCGATCCGCCGCATCGGCCCCGGTGCCGGCGGTGAGATCCAGCTCACCGACGCCATGGCGCTGCTGCTGGCGGAGGGCACCCCGGTGCACGGCATCGTCTACCGGGGCACCCGGTACGACACCGGCATGCCGCTCGGGTACTTGCAGACGGTCGTCCAGCTCGCGGTGAAGCGCGACGACCTCGGTCCGGCGTTCAGCCAGTGGCTGACCAGTTTCGTGGAGAAGGATCTGCGCGGGTGACAGCGGTTCCAGCGACGGGCTCCCACCACGACGCGGCGCGTGACGCCGGCGTCGGGTCGAACGCGCGCGTCCCCCTCGCCGACTATCTCGCCGGCGTGCTCCGAGGGCTGCGCCCGTTGCCCCCGCTGGACCTGGAGATCACCGCGGCGCACGGCAACGTGCTCGCCGAGGACGTGGTCGGACCGGGCCCGGTGCCCGCGTTCGACCACGCCGCCATCGACGGGTACGCCGCGCGCTTCGACGACATCAGCGACGCCCAGCCGGGCCGGCCGGTCCGGCTGAGCGTCGTCGGCGACCTGGTGGCCTCGAGCTGGCGCCCGGTCCGCCTCACCCCCGGCACCTGTTTCTCGGTCGCGGCCGGCGCGCTCATGCCGGTCTCGGCCGACGTCGTGGTCCCGCCGGGGATGACCGACCAGGGCATGGCCGCCGTCGAGGTGTACCACCCGACCAAGCGCGGCCACGGGGTCCGCCGGGCCGGCGACGAGCTGCCCGCCGGGGCGATCCTGGCCCGGGCCGGCGCCTACGTCACCCCGCCCCTGGTCTCCGTGCTGGCCGCGAGCGGCATCGGCCACGTCGTGGTCCGCCCCAGCCCGCGGGTCGTGGTCATCGCCACCGGCGACGAGCTCGTCGACGTGGGCCGGGCCAGCCAGCCGGGCCAGGTCGTGGACGCGAACTCGCACGCGCTCACCGCGGCGGCGGCGGAGGCGGGCGCGCACGCGTACCGCGTCGGCATCTGCGACGACGACCCCGAGGGCCTGCGCGGCCTGCTCGACGACCAGATGCTGCGGGCCGACCTCATCATCACCACCGGCGGCACGGGCACCGGCCCGGGCGACATGGTCCGCCGCATCCTCTCGCGCACGGTGGTCTTCTCGGATCTTTCGGTGTACCCGTGCAGCTCCCTCGGCTACGGCACGGTCGGCGGCCCCAACGGCGTGCCGATCGTCTGCCTGCCCGGCGACCCGGGCGCCGCCCTCATCGGCTTCGAGGTGCTCGCCCGCCCGGTCATCCAGCTGCTGGCCGGGGCCGATCCGGTCTTCCGGCCCAGCGTCCGCGCCCACCTGCTCGAGACGGTCAGCTCGCCCTCCGGGATGCGCGAGTTCCGTCCGGCGTACATCACCGAGCGCCGCGGCGGCGGGTACACTGTCGCTCCGCTCGCCGGTGGCCCGTACACCCTCTCCGGCCTGGCCGACGCCAACGGTCTGATGGTCCTGGGGGAGAAGGTCATCAGCGCGGCCGCAGGCTCCACCGTGGACGTCATACTTCTGGATAGGCGGCGATGAGTCAGCCCGGATGGCCCGCAGTCCTCAGGGACGGCCCCGTGACCCTGCGCCCCTACCGTCGCTCCGACGCGCGCCCGTGGTCCGAGGTCCGCCGGGCCAACGAGCAGTGGCTGGGCAAGTGGGAGCCGACGCCGTACGGCACCTGGCACGACCTGAACTCGATCGCCGCCTTCCGGGCCGTCCACGCCGACCTGCGCCGGGCCGCCCGCCACGGCACCGCGATGCCGTTCGCCGTCTGTTACGAGGACCGCCTCGTCGGCCAGCTCACGCTGGGCAACATCGTGCGGCGGGCGTTCTGCTCCGGGTACGCCGGCTACTGGGTCGACTCCCGCTACGCCGGCAAGGGCATCATCCCCACCGCGCTCGCCCTGGTCGTCGACCACGCGTTCCGCGTCGGCGGGCTGCACCGCATCGAGGTCAACATCCGCCCGGACAACGCCGCGAGCCGCCGGGTCGTCGAGAAGCTGGGCTTCCGGCAGGAGGCGTACCACCACCGGTACCTCCACATCGACGGCGACTGGCGGGACCACCTCGGGTACGCGATGACGACCGAGGACCTGGTCGACGAGGGCGGCCTGCTGGCCCGCTGGCACAAGACGCTGGTCTCGTAGGGTCACGTAGGGTTTCCTCCCTTTCGTCCCGGTTTGCCGACATTCGGCCATGTCCGATTTGCACCTTCGGGCGTTTCCTCCTGCGTGTTGACGTGGTACAGCCCCCGGCGCGTCGTAAGGTCTTGAGACGGAGTTACCACGGTGTAACTTCCACATACTTCGATGACTTTCGTGCCTGGGGGGACCGGCACGGGGGGCTTGAACAGGATCAATAGGAGGGGTGAGGGTGCCGACCTCGGTGCTCCTCGCCGTCCTCGCCGCTGCTGGGCTCCTCGCCCTGGCGCCCGCCTTGGTGCGCCGATACGACGCAACAGAGCGGCTGGTGGCGGAGCGGGCGTTGTCGACCGCGCGGGTGCTGACCCGCGCCGATCGACGCCGCCGCACCGTGCCCGGCCGCCGCCCGGTCAACCCGCCGCGCCTGCTCGTGCCGCGGGTCTCGTCGTCGTCGGGCCCGCTCCCGGCGCCGCGCCTGGCCCCGGTCTCGGCCCCGCCCGCCCGCACCCCGCGCCGCCGCGTGCACCGCGCCCCGCGCGCGATGTACCGCCGCCGCCGCGTGCTGCTGGCCCTGGTCCTGCTCAACCTGGCCGAGGTGTGCGGCATCACGCTGGTCAGCCCCGGGTTCTGGGTGAGCTTCGCGGTCACCGGCGCGCTGCTCGTCTACTACCTGGCCCACCTGCGCACCCGCGCGCTGCGCGACCGGCGGCGGCGGCGGGAGGAGGCGCGGTACGCGGCCTGGATCGCCCGCCGCCAGGCCCAGGTCCGCCGCGAACAGCTCCGCCGCGCCGCCGCCCGCCGCGAGGCCCTGGCCCGTCAGCTGGCCGAGCGCGACCGCGCCCGCCGCGAGGCGGCCCGCCTGAACTCCCTGCGCGGCCGCCCGTACGACACGCGCGCCTCGGGACAGTGAACCCATTCGCGAAGCCCGGAACCGACCTGTTAGTCTTAGCGCCGGTCCGCTACACGGGACCGGTTGGGGTTGTGGCGCAGTCTGGTAGCGCACCTCGTTCGCATCGAGGGGGTCAGGGGTTCGAGTCCCCTCAACTCCACGTTTAGGCCCAGCCTGCTCACAGGCTGGGCCTGTTCGCGTTTGCGTGGAGTTGCCTCCGCGCTCGCAAGCTCGCTCCCCAATGGGGGAGCGAGCTCCACCCATGCCCCCTCATCTGCGCTCCGGCTCGATTGGCGCACCATAGAGATCTTCGTCGGGGTCTGATTTGCTGGTGTGGGCCCTGGTTGCCGCTGGGCCATTGGAGGGTGTCTTGGGCGTTCCTGGGTTGCAGGCTCCCTGGCGGCGGCTCATGGGCGGGCGCGACCCGCAGGAGGAGCACCGCGCCTCCACGCCCCTCGAGCTGCTCTTCGACCTGTGCTTCGTGGTCGCCGTGTCGCAGGCCGCTGCGCAACTCGCGCACGGCATCGAGGAGGGACACTCGCTCCAGGCGGTCGCCGGCTTCGCGATGGTGTTCTTCGCGATCTGGTGGGCCTGGATGAGCTTCACCTGGTTCGCCTCGGCCTACGACACCGACGACGGGCCGTTCCGGCTGCTCACGCTGCTGCAGATGGCGGGCGCCCTGATTCTCGCCGCGGGCGTCCCGGCCGCGCTGACCGACTACGACTTCACCCAGGTCACCATCGGCTACGCGGTCATGCGTATCCCCATGGTGGCGCAGTGGCTGCGGGCCGCGCGCGAGCACCCGGAGGGGCGGCAGACCGCCCGGCGCAACGCCCTGGGCATCACGGTCGTGCAGGTGCTCTGGATCCTCCGGCTGCTGCTGCCGCACCCGTTCGACTACATCGCCTTTGTCGTCCTGGCCCTGGCCGAGGTCGCGGTCCCGGCCTGGGCGGAGCGAACCGGCGCGATCAAGTGGCATCCCGAGCACATCGCCGAGCGGTACGGGCTGTTCACCATCATCGTCCTGGGCGAGGTCATCCTGGCCTCGACGGTGGCCTTCGGCAGCGCCATGCACGCCGGCGTGTCCATCCAGCTGATCCTGGTCGCCGTGGGCGGCCTGCTGCTGATGTTCGGCATCTGGTGGGCCTACTTCCTGGGCGGCGACGAACACGGCTTCCGCTCGGGCAAGGTGGTCCGCACCTGGGCCTACGGCCACTACGTGGTGTTCGGCTCGGTGGCCGCCCTGGGCGGCGGGCTGGAGGTCGCCGTGCGGGCCGCGGAGCACAACGTCCACGTCCCGCCCCTGGTCACCGGCTATGCGGTGGCGGTACCGGTGGCGCTGTTCCTCATCGCGGGCCTGTTGCTGCGCTGGCTGGTCTGGCCGAGCGGGACGGTCATGCCCGTCCCGTTCATCGCGGCGTCGGCGGCGTTGCTGTTGTGCCCGCTGCTGGCGCCGTCCCTGGGCATCGGCGCGGCCATCCTGGTGATGGGCCTGGTCCCGGCGGCCGCGCTGACGGTCCTGCTGAGCCGGCGGTCTACGTAGCGGTTACCTGCCGCGGTACCCGGTCGCCAGCACCATGCCCACCTCGGGCCGCAGGTCGGACGCGATCGGCGTCACGATCGTCGACGGGGCGTGCTTCCGGGTCGCGTGCCTGACGGTCTCCTCGGTGACCGGGAAGGCCGGGAAGGTGCGGTCCTTGATCTCGTACCCGCTGGAGCCGGTCATGAAGGCCGCCGCGAACGGGGCGCCGGTCTTCAGCGCCTCCAGGAAGCGCGTGACGGCGCGGAAGAACTCGTTGCGGTCGGCCGACAGGGAGCAGGCGACGAAGAACATGGTGCCGATCTCGTACCGCCGCCGGGGCAGGTCGAAAATGCTGCCCTGACTGATGACGGCCTTGCGCCGGAACTCGGCGAACGGGCTGTGCGAGCGCACGTAGTGCTCGTAGTTGCGATCCTCGCCGTAGAGCTTCCAGAACGGGTCCCACGAGCGCCACGAGCGGTCGAAGCGGCGCACCCACGACTGCTGCCCGCGCAGCCAGGCCACGTTCGCGGTCGAGAACTCGACCAGGTCCAGGGCCGAGCAGAACGGCAGCATGGACAGCGTCGGGTACAGGTTCGCCCCGGGCCCGACGTCCAGGCCGCGCGCGTTCGGCGGCAGGGGCGAGCGGCCGAAGAAGTCGCGCACGTGCTCGACGATCTGGCGGTCGTCGTCGCGCACGGTCATGTAGTTGTGCTGGTGGTACGCCTTCGGGTTGAAGGCGTTCCAGTCGAACTCGTGATTCTGGGGTGGCTTGTGCGCGTCCGCAGCGGCGCGGGCCGCCTTCCGGCCGGGTTTCGTGGCCGTGGCCGGGCTCGTCATCGAGCTCCTCCTCGGATCGCCGACATGATCGTCATAGGGGGCGGTCGGCACGTGCGACAGTTGATCGACCGCTGACATTACTGGAGTGTCAAGAGGTGCAATCTCGCCCGATCGGGTGGCGGGCGCCTGCCGGGCGTTCACGAGACCGCCTCGGAAAAGCCTCGCGTCCAGCGTACGTCGGTGGTGCCCGCCACGCGGGTGAACCCCGAAGTGGTCGACCGGGCTTCTGACAAGAGGCTTGTCGTTTGTCGGACAGCTTTCTGCCAAATATTCATGAGCATCGTGATGATCATATGATCGCGCTAACCTGTCTCTATGGGGCGCCCGGAGTTCTTGGTCCTCGGTGCGGGCGTATCTGGACTTACGACCGCCGTCTATCTGGCCGAGCGCCGGCATGCTGTCCATGTCGTGTCGGATCGGGCACCGGGCCGGACCACTTCGGCCGCCGCGGGCGCCAGTTGGGGTCCGTATCTCGTCAACGACCCGCGGGCGCTGCATTGGTCCGATGTCACCCTCGAGGTGCTCGAATCCATTGCCGATGTCCCCCGGACCGGCGTCCGGATGGTCGCCGGACTGGAGGTGTCCGACGATCCCGGCGGACCCCCCGAATGGGCGACCCGCATCCGCGACTTCCACCGGTGCACCGACAGCGAGCTGGATTCGTTCCGGCCGTTGTACCGCACCGGCTGGCATTACACCATTCCGCTGGTGGACATGCCGGTCTACCTGGAGTTCCTGGCCGACCGCCTCCGCGCGGCGGGCGGCACCACCGACTTCCGCCGGCGGGTCGAGAGCTTCGACGAGCTGCTCGGCGAAGCCGACTGCATCGTCAACTGCTCCGGGATCGGCGCGCGCGAGCTCGTCCCGGACAAGACGCTGTACCCGACCCGCGGCCAGCTACTCGTCGTGGAGAACCCCGGAATCGAGGAGTTCTTCCAGGACAACCAGCACGGCGACGACCTCACCTACATCTTTCCCCACGGCGACCAGGTGGTCCTGGGCGGCTGCGCGACCGACCACGACGACTCGCTCCTGCCCGATGCGGTGACCGCGGACCGAATCCTGGAGCGCTGCACGAAAATCAGGCCCGAATTGAGCAACGTCAAGGTGCTTGATCACCGGGTCGGCCTGCGCCCGTCGCGCGACACCGTGCGGCTGGAGCTCGTCGATCTCGCGGGTACACCGCTGATCCACAACTATGGACACGGCTCGGTGGGGGTGAGCCTGTCATGGGGATGCGCCGAGGCCGTCGGCGACTTGATCGTTTGAACGTAGCCGCCGGTCATGCCGTATTACCCCACGGGGGCTAGGGATTGTCGATCCCGCTGGTTACGATTTGTTTGAAGCCTGACCCGCAGAACTGATCTTGCGAATGGTCACGAATGCGGCGGCGATCTATAGGGCCCGACGGGGACATGGTGGTTATCGATGAGGATGCAGCCCCGCCAGGAGATACTCGATATCTGGCGCGCCGTCGTGAGGTGGTCCTGGCAGAAGGACCAATGGGTGTGGGGCGGGCGGTTCGCCTCCAACTCGATCGGTGACGCCGAGCAGCTGCTGTGCCTGCTCCTGCCCGCCTCCAAGGTCTCGGCGTTCGGCCTGGACGATCCCGACCGCACCGGCCTGGACATGATGGACGCGCTGGAGGACTTTGGCGGCGCCACGGAGATCCCGCGCCGGATCATTTCGGTGCTCGCGGAGTACTACCACCGCTACACCGACGAGTCCGGCACCCCCATCTTCGCCGGGGGCAGCTACTTCACCTCCTCCACCGAAGGCGAGGAGCCGACCGAGGAGCAGCGCGCCCTCGACATCGTCGACTCCTACGCCATGTCGATCACCCTCTCGCTGGCCACCATCGGTTTCGCGCGGGTCTTCCGCGGCACGACCCGCCGCCATGCGGTGCTCGAGGTGATCGACGACGTCGAGCAGCGGGCGAGCGCCCGGCTGACGGCCGCGATGATCGGCCTGCTGCGCAGCTTCAGCGTCAACGTCTTCGACGCCGACTCGGTCTACGGCAAGAACCTGATCCGGACCGTCAACCAGGAGGGACTGCCGTCCCGCGAGGTGGTCGACGGGCTGCGGCTGGAGCTGCGCCAGACGATGGCGAGCTTCCGCGAGGTGCTCATCGGTTCCGGCCAGGTCACCGACCTCGACAGCCAGAACCAGCTCTTCGAGTGCGGCTGGTCCTGGAGCATCGTCGAGAACGCCCCCGAGATCGAGGTGGCCTCGACCGAGGAGATCGGGACCCAGCGGCCGGGCGTGGCCGAGCAGGCGCCGTACCTCTACTTCACCGTCATCGCCCTGGACGCCATCGAGGACCTCTTCTCCGAGCGCACCCGCGTCCTGGGCCTGCTCAACGAGGAACAGCAGCGGCTGTCCCGGGCGCTGCAGCTGCGATCCGACCTGACCCGCTCCTACTGGGCCACGGTCGCCACCTACGGCGAGGGCACGCGCTGGCCGCTGGAGGACATCCCCTGGCGGACCACCGACGGCCTCGACTCGGACTACTTCACCCTCCAGGTGACCTCGCTGGCGGTGAAGGGGTTGGTGCAGAACCGCAGCTCCAACGCCCAGCTCGTGCGGATCGGCAACGTCCTGGCCGAGCTGGCCAACCGCGCCCGCATGACCCGCCGGCCCAACCGCAACGACCAGGCGATCGGGCTGCACTACCCCGGCGTGCGGCTCAACCTGATCGGCAGCGAGCGCGTCGGCGGCGGCGAGATGACCTGGATCGTCAACGAGTTCGCGCCGCTGCTGCTGCAGCGCACCGCGAACATCGCCGGCCTGCTCACCGACGCCACCGACCGCGGCGTGCTGCTGGAGACGGCTGACCGGGTGTGGGAGCACCTGCTCAGCCGGCGCCTGCAGCGCGGCGCGGGCCGCAACCTGTGGGACAACCCGGCCGGGGCGTTCCCGGACCTGCGGATGCCGCCCGAGGACTCGCCGTCCTGGCTGATCAACGAGCGGGTCGTCGATGCGCTGGTGGTCACGGCCAACGTCCTGGACCGGCCCCCGTTGACCAGTCCTGAGCTCGCCATGCACGGGGCCGCGCTGCTCAGCGAGGCCGAACAGCTCTTCGACCGCGAGCTCATGCGGGGCAGCGGCAAGTCCCTGGAGTTGGAGATCAAGACCATTCGCGCCAACCTGCGCCGGGCCCGGGAGGTCATCAACGACCGGCCCGGCACGGCCGCCTGGCTCGCCCTCACCGTGCTCGGACTGCTCAACGACCTGTCGGCCGGCCGGCAGAAGTCGACGGGGGTGAACTGACCGTGCTGATCTTCGTCACCTCGGACAAGGGCGGCACCGGCCGCTCGGTCACCAGCTGCAACGTGGCGTTCCGCAGCTCGCTGTACAACCGCGAGGTCTGCTACCTCGACTTCGACTTCGGATCCCCGACGGCCGGGGCCATCTTCCAGATCGCGGGCGCCTCCAGCGGCACCCGCGGCGGCGGGCTGCACTCCTACCTGCAGGGCCGCATCAGCACGCCCGAACGGCTGGACATCTGGACCTCGTCCGACCGCCAGAGCCTGCGCCAGCGCCCGCCCGGGGCCGGCCAGCTGATCCTCTTCCCGGGCGACCACGGCGGCTCGGAGTTCCCGACCAACCCGGAGATGAACAAGCGCTGCGCGGAGCTGTTCCTGCGCCTGGACGAGGAGTTCGACATCGTCCTGGTCGACCTGAGCGCCGGGCGGTCCTACGCGACCGACATGGTGCTGGCCGCGACCGCGATGCCGAGCCTGCGCAAGGTCCTCACCCGCTGGCTGATCTTCCACCGGTGGACCAACCAGCACGTGGGTGCGGCCGCCAGCCTGGTCTACGACGAGGGCGGCATCCTGGCCACCGGCGAGGCCCGCGGGCACGACCGGGAGACCCTGCTCGACTCGCTGCGCTTCGTGCGGACCGCGGTCATCAACCCCGACGGCGAGGAGCTCAGCCCGCTGCGCCCGGCCCAGATCGCGTTCCTGCGCGAGTGCGACGCCCGCCTGACCGAGCTGGCGAGCAGCCGCAAGGTGGGACGCACCAGGGTCATCTCCACGATCCCGCTGGACCCCCTGCTGCAATGGCGGGAGCAGCTGATCTCGGACAACGATCTGTACGAGCGCAAGATCGCCAACACCGAGACGGTGGAGGCGTTCGAGAAGCTCGCCAAGGATCTCGTCGACGATGTCGCCTGGGAGATCGTGTAATGGTCGCCGATGTCGAGTTCCGTGAAATCGCGGCGCAGCCGCGGACCCAGTCGATTCCGCTGTCGCACCTGTCGATCGAGCTCGGACACCTCTACGCGGAGGACTTCGGCCCCGGGTACGTGAACATCAACCGGCACTTCGAGCGGGTCGCGCCGTGGGTGCACCAGGCCCGGGCGGCCTGTGCGGCGATGCTGCCCAAGGAGGTCCGGCCGCGCATCAGCACGTGCTTCCTGGTCGACGACTACCGCAACGAGATCCCCAACCCGCCCGAGGTCATCGAGCAGCTGCGCAAGGCAGCCGACGCGCACGACCTGACCATCGACTACGTGGCGCGGGAATCGGGCTGCGTGGAGGCCGAGGGCGTGCCGCTGGCGGAGCTCGTGGTCGACCGGCTGGTGTCCGACCCGCCGCACCACACGACGGGCGGCCGCCCGCCGGCGGTGGAGTCGGGCTGGCTGTGCAACGGCCAGCGCACCCCGGGCACGCCGCCGGCGATGGCCGCGGGTCCCTTGTGGACACCGCCGCGGGAGAGCGGGCCCAACGGGCACTCGATCTTCGTCGACGTCGAGCTCTGGTCGCAGGTGCAGCACGAGCGGGTCTGGTCGTGCGCGTTCCTGGCGTCGGTGTGGCAGCTGGTGCGGCTCGGGCTGCTGCGCCATCACGGCGAGGCGGCGGTCCGCCCCTACCGGCTGGATGAGGACGAGCCGCTCCCGCGGGACTGGAACCGGCTGCCCGCCGTCATCCAGCTCAACCCGAAGGCGGCGCCCTTCGCCGCGTACCAGACGATGTCGATCCTGCGCACCCAGTTCCTCTCGGTGGAGCTGGCCGTGCGCACGATCCTCAGCCAGGTCGCGGCCGAGCGCTCGGTGCTCGAGGAGCTGGGCCGGCGCGGGGCGAACGAGGGCGTCAGCGTGCCGGAGCAGGTCGTCCAGCGGATCTCGTACGCGTTCGTGAACGACTGAAGCAAGGGCCCGCCGAGGGGCTCAGCGCGCCCGCTCCAGCATGGCCATCGTGCCCGAGGCCAACTGGTCGCGGATCCACTCCACCGAGGCCGTCCACTGCCGGCTGAACCCGGGGCGGCGCTCGAACACGTCCCAGACCGCCTGCAGCTCGGGGCCGACCCGGGCGCCCGGCATCCACAGGTGCAGCAGGTGCTCGACGACCGGACGCAGGCGCGCGGCCTTGTCGGTCACCGGGCGCGGGCTGCTCGCCACCCCCTCCACGAACGCCGTGACGGTTGTCAGCAACCAGTCGTGCAGCGCCAGGTCCTCGCACAGCTGCTGCGCGGCCTCCGCGTCCCCGGGCCCCAGCGTCATCTCGACCGTGCGCAGGCCGTCGGGGCCGACCGTGAACCACGCGCGGACGGTCGCGTCGGGCCGCTCGTCGACCGTGACCGTCCAGCGCAGCCGGGTGCGCTGACTCCGGAACGGGGCCCGCCGATCGAGGCGGCCGGCCCCCTGCACGGCGTCCATGAGCCGCGCCGCGATGCCGCCGAGGCTGAGCGTGTCCTCCGTGGCGTCCTTGGGACTGCGCCGGTCCGGCTGCAGGAACCCGGTGACGACGTCGGACCAGTCGGTGCGCCCGATCGCCTCGAGCCGGCCGACCGACGCGATGTAGTGCGACCACGGCAGCCGGCGGCCGGCCGCGCTGGGCTCGACGGTGGCCCAGGCCGACGTCTGCACGACCCGCCCGCCACTGAGCACCGCCCGGGACAGGGCCGCGCCCACACAGCGGACCTTGCGCCGCGACGCGCTCGGCAGCAGGCAGTCGACGCCGACCGGGATGTCGGGGGAGACCACGTAGGAGGTCGGTCGCTGCGACGCCATCACGTTGGCGCCCTCGATGAGGCTCAGCAGGTCGACGCTCTCGGCGGTCTGCAGCGATGTCGAATGCTGCAGCAGGCCGGTGTGCACCTCGCCGATCAACATGGCCACTCCCGCTCGACGGCTCTTGTGATTCCACCGTACGGGGGTCGTTGATGGCAACTGGATGACAGTGCCGTGCGATACGTGCGCACGGAAAATACACTCGGCCGCACGCAGCGTATCCGGGCTTCGGAGTGCGTCTGAAGGAGCCGCCGTCCGAAGTGGGTGATTGTCGTGCCGACGCCCGCACTTGCTCGTGACCTTGTGACCCAAGTGCCGATCCCGGCCGCGCAGGTGGTCTACTGTGCAGCTGTGGCTCCCGCTGCGCACCCCAAAAACGTGCTGTACAGCAACGTCTATATCCCGCTCACCGAGGCCTGGTTCGCGGCGCTCGCCGCGTCGCCCGCCAAGGATGAGCTGCTGCGGCGGGCATCCGAGCGAGATCTGCTCGAGAGCCTCGAACGCCTCAATGCGCTGTGCCGGCAGCTCGTGGTCGAGACGATCGACGACGCGATGGTGGCGGCCGCCTACGGACAGCGCGACGCCATCCACTGGATGGACGGCGACTGGGCCGAGCCGCCGGGCCCGGACCCGACGCTCGAGCAGATCCGCGTCGCGCTCGGGAACAAGCTGCGCCGGAACATTAGCCTGGGCGTGCTCGAGGCGGTGCTGTGCCTGGAATCGGCGTGCCGCTACGGTCGGGACGAGCTCGAGCTCTCCGGCGAGCCGCTGCGCCGGACGCTGCTGGGCAGCCGGCAGCTCTACGCCAGCCTCGCCGTCCTGCACGATCAGCAGGAGCGTGAGCGGCTCTCGTTCCTGACCGGGTTGACCGGCTATCTGGAATATCCGGCCAACGACTACCCCCACGTCATCCTGGGCAAGCTCGCGATTCAGTCCGACAAGTTCATCCGCACCGACACGCCCGACGGCCCGCGCATCCGGTTCGTGACCTCGAAGCTGAGCCGGATCGACGAAGCGGTGCAGGGCCCGACGATGCGCTGCCCGGCGCACCGGCCGAGCGGTGGCGAGACCGGCGAGACGTACAACGACATTCTCTGGAATCTGCTGATCGACATCTATCAGCGATCCGGGCGGTTCGACTGACCGATCGTTCAGCCGGCTCGGCCGCGGTGCCCGGGAATGCGTCCGGCAGGCGGTCAGGGGGGTCGATCGATGTTGCTACCGTAGAGGTGGCGGCACCCACCGACCCCCGGAGCAGCCGTGACCAAGGCTTACATCTCGGCGACCCAGAAGGACCTCCTGGATTGCCGGGGCGTGGTGCATGCCGCATTGCGCCGTTTGGGCATCGACGACGTGGCGATGGAGGCCTATGTCGCCGAGGGGCGCCCGCCGTTGGAGCGGTGCCTGGCCGACGTGGCCGCGTGTGACATCTACATTGGACTCTTCGCGTGGCGGTACGGCTTCCGCCCACCCGGTCAGGCGAAGTCCATCACCGAGCTGGAGTATCGCGAGGCGGTCCGGCTCGGGAAGGCCTGCTACATCTTCCTGCTGTCCGAGGACGCGGCCTGGCCGGTGATCCAGGTCGACCGCGGCGAGGACCTCGAACGGATGACCGCGCTGCGGGAGGAACTGCGCACCAACCACGTCTGCAGCTTCTTCACCGGCCCGGACGACCTCTCCGCGGAGGTCACGGTCGCGCTGGCGAACTACAAGGGCGAGCAGAACGAGAGCGCGCGCGGTGCCGCCGCCGAGCGGCCGCTGACCGACGCGGCGCGCGACGCCTACCTCGGCCGGCTCCGCCAGCAGTACCAGGGCGTCGAGCTGGACGTGCTGAACCCGGGGCCGAGCGACTACCTCAGCATCGGGCTGCAGGCGGTCTTCGTGGAGCCGTCGGTGCGCGAGGAGGCCGCGCCCGAGGTGCCGCGGGCCTGGTGGCAGCGGATCCAGACGGAGGACGATCCGGAGCTGCCCGACGACCGGCAGCAGGCGGTGCGGCTGCGCGAGTCGTACGAGCTCAAGGCCCGCGAGCACCTCTTCGACGTGGTGTCCGATCCGGACCACCGCCTCGTGGTGGTGCTCGGCGACCCGGGCTCGGGCAAGTCGGCCGTGACCCGGTTCCTGGCGCTGACCCTGGCCGACGGGTCCGTGCCGGCGCGGCTGACCGGGCTGCGCGACCACCTCCCGGTGCTCATCGAGCTGCGCTCGTTCCTGGCCCACCTGGGCGACGGCCGGTGCGAGAACATCCTGGACTACCTCGACCACCGGGCCGGCACCGACCAGCTGGGGCTGCCCAGCGACGGGCTGAGCCGCTACCTCGGCAGCGGCGGCAAGGCCCTGTTCCTCTTCGACGGGCTCGACGAGATCCTCGACCGGCAGGTGCGGGAGAACACGGCCAGCCAGATCGCCGCGTTCGCGGTGCGGTTCCCGGACGCGCGCGTCCTGGTCACCTCGCGCATCGTCGGCTACGCGCGGCGGACCCTCACCGAGGCGGGCTTCGACCACTTCACGCTCGACGACTTCGACGACGAGCAGATCGAGCGGTTCCTGTCCGGCTGGCAGACGCTCACCATGCACGCGCAGGAGGACGAGGCGGCGGTGCAGCGGGCCCGCATCCGCGACGCGATCGGCGACTCCGCCGCGATCCGCGAGCTGGCCGGCAACCCGCTGCTGCTGACCATCCTGGCCGTCATGGCCCGCAACCAGGAGCTGCCCAAGGAGCGCTGGAAGCTCTACGACCACGCGGCCGAGGTGCTGATCGTCCACTGGGACGTCGTCCGGCAACTGCGCGAGCACCACGGGACCGAGCTGGACGAGGACGCGACCAGGACGCTGCTGCAGCGGCTGGCCCTGTGGATGCAGTCCCGCCCGAGCGGGCTGTCGGGCAACTACATCGCCAAGCACGAGCTCGTCCGGGTCTTCGAGGACTACCTCGTCGAGCGCTACTCGTACCCGCGCGGCCGGGCCAGCGCGATGGCCAACACGATGATCGAGCAGCTGCGCGAGCGGAACTTCATTCTCGGGCGGTACGGCTCGCGGCTCTACGGCTTCGTCCACCGCGCGTTCCTGGAGTTCTTCTGCGCCCAGGCGATCGTCGAGCGGTTCGAGCAGGACGACCCCGAGTGGAGCCTGGAGCGGCTGCGGCGGCTGTTCGAGGAGCACTGGGACGACCCGTCCTGGCGCGAGGTGCTGCGGCTCATCGTGGGCCAGCTGCCGGACCGGCCGGCGGGCGAGCTGATCGAGATGCTGGCGGTCGAGGTGAACCGGCCCTGGCCGGCCGAGGAGTTCCCGCAGCCGCCGTGGAACCTGGTGCTCGCCGCGCAGTGCCTGGCCGAGGTGGCCGACGTGCGCTCGGTGGCCACCGCCGCCCACACGGTGCTGCGCCAGCTCATTCTGCTCATCGAGCACGGGATCTCCATCGAGGACCGCACCACGGCCGAGATCGTCGAGGCCGAACTCCTGCCGACGGTCCGGGTGCTCGGCGAGCACTGGCCGGGCCGGGAGGCCTTCATCTTCTGGTACCGCCGCCGCGGGGTCGGCGTCAGCTGGATGTCCGGCTCCTCCTTCGCCACGCGGATCGCCGCGCTGCTGGCCACGCCCCAGGAGGGCATCGAGGGCGTCCTGAACGACCTGCTCGGCGGGGTCGGCGACCGCCGGGCCCGGCACGCGTTGATCGCCGGGCTGGCCGAGGTCGCGGCCCTGCCCAGGCTGAGCGACCGGCCGGCCGGAATCGCCCGCCGGGCCCGCTGCCAGGAGCTGCTGGCCGACCGGGCCAGCACGGACCAGGACGGCGCCGTGCGCCTGGCCGCCTTCGAGGCCCTCGTGGCCAGCTTCGGGTCCGATCCGCAGACCACCCAGCTGCTGGTCGTGCACGCCTCCGACGACCCGTACCCGGAGCTGCGCCTCATGGCCGTGCGCACCCTCGGCGCCCGTCCCGAGCTCGGCGACGCGCTGCACCTCCTGCTGTTCGAGCGGGCGGCGAAGGAGCCCAACGAGCCGGTACGGCGGGCGGCGGTGCAGGCCCTCGGCCGGCACGTCGCCGGGCGGCCGGACATCGCGCAGCTCCTCATGGAGCGGATCCGCGCCGACCCGGACGCGGGCGTGGTCGAGGCGGCCACCGACGCCCTGATCGACGGGGTCGGTGCCGGCGAGGACATCCGGGGCCTGCTCATGGCTCGCGTCGGCGCCGAGGCCAGCGACCCGGTGCGCCGGTGCGTGCTGCGGCTTCTGGCCGAGCGGTACCAGGGCCCGGACACGCGCGAGCTGCTCGTCAACGCGCTGCGGGCCAAGGAGTCCGATCTGCGGTGCCGGTCGGTGGCGCTGGAGGAGCTCGTCCGGCTCGACCGGACCGGGCCCGCCCTGCGCGAACTGCTCGCCGACCGCGCGGTGACCGACAGCGACGCCGGGCTGCGGCTCGTGGCGCTGCGGACGCTGACCGAGCGGTACCAGCCGGACCGCGAGCTGCTCGAGCGGGCGGCGCGGATCGACAGCGACGCCGGCATGCGCAGCTTCGCCCTGCACCGGCTCGCCGAGCACTGGCCCGACGACAACACCGCCATCCTGCTCCTGGCCTGCGCCCGCGAGGACACCGCGGCCGGCACCCGCCTGGCCGCCACCCGGCTGCTGGCCGACTACTTCGCCGGCGATCCCCGCACCCGTGCGCTGATCGTCCAGCAGGCGGCGGACGAGGCCAACACCGTCGTGCGGCTGGAGGCCATCCGGGCCCTGCTCCGCCTCGGCGGCTCGCCCGAGGTCCGCGACCGGTTGCTCGACAGCATCGGGGTCGACAACGAGCCGAAGATCGTCAGCGAGGCGGCGAAGGCCCTCGCCGGCTGGCCCGGCCACCGCGAGCAGGTGCTGCACAAACTCGTCGAGCGGGCCCGGCACGACGACTACTCCCGCATCCGGCTGGCCGCGCTGGAGACCCTGATCGCCAGCTTCGGCCCCGGCGAGCTGGTCGACGTGCTGCTCGATCTGGCCGCCAACGACGTCGACCCGCAGGTGTTCCGCACGGCCGCCGAGAGCCTCGCGCCGCAGCTCGGGGCCGAGCAGACCCTCGTGGTGCTGCTCATGGGCCGCGCCGCCGCGCCCGATCCGGCGATCCGGCGCCAGGCCTGCGAGCTGCTCGGCCGCCGCTTCGGCGACGACCAGCGGGTGCGGGCCCTGCTCATCGATCGCGCCGAGCACGACGACGACGTCCAGGTGCGCCGGGTCGCGGTGGCCGAGCTGGGCGCGTCCGCGTGGCAGCACCCGGAGGTGCGCACGCTGCTCGGCGTGATGATCGACGACCGGGACTGGTCGGTGCGCCGCCACGCCGTGCACGCCCTCGGCCTGCGCTTCGGCGCCGACGAGACCACCCGCGCCGTCTTCGCCGAGCGGGCCCATTCCAGCCCCGACGCCGATACCCGCCGCCTCTTCGGCCAGGCCCTCACGTGGCTGCCGCGCGCCGACCCCGAAGATCTGCCGTCCGTGATGTGACCGGAGGTGCGGCCGCCGGGTTTCTGTCACAAAGCTGTAATAGGAGGTCGCGGCGGGTCCCGGTCGCACGTGGGCGGGGCTCGAAACTCACGGTTACCGCAGGTGATGCTCTACTCTCCACGTCATGTCTGTCGTCAGCGCCGACACCTCAGTGACCAATGAGCCGGAGATCGAGCACGCGCCCGTGGATGACGCCGAACGGTCTTCCTGGCTCCGGCGGCACCGTGCCGACCTGCTGATTCTCGCCGCGTTCGTCATCGTCGGCGGGTACCTCTACGCGCACGTCTGGGTCGATCCGGGCGGGCGGCGGCCCCTGCACAGCTACAGCGACTACTTCCAGTTCGAGTGGTTCCTGACGGCCGATACGCGGGCGTTTCTCGGGCTGCACAACCCGTTCTTCAACGATCTGCAGAACGCCGGTGTGGGCGTCAACATGATGGCCAACACCAGCGTGCTCGGGCTGGCGCTGCCGCTGCTGCCGATCACGCTGCTGTTCGGGGCGGGCACCAGCTTCGTGGTCGCCGCCACGCTGGGCTTTGCGATGACCGCGTTCGGCTGGTACTTGCTGCTGCACCGCGACCTGCGCCTGCACCGCGCGGCGGCGGTGCTCGGCGGGGCGTTCATCGCCTTCGCGCCGCCGCTGGTCGCGCACGGGAACGCGCACCTGAACATGGTGTCGCTGTGGCTGGTGCCCTGGATCGTCCGGTTCGCGCTCAAGCTGTTCCGGTCCGAGCGGCCGGTTCGTGACGGTGTGTGGCTCGGTGCGCTGATTGTCTACCAGGTCTTCATCGGCGAAGAGGTGCTGCTCATGGCGGCCCTCGCGCTGGCGCTGTTCGTGATCGTCTACGGGATCGGCAACCGGGCGCGGATGCGGGACGAGGTGCGCGAGATGCGCCGGCCGTTCCTCATCGGCATCGGTACGGCGCTCGCGGTCTCGCTGCCGCTGCTGGCGTTTCCGCTGTACTGGCAGTTCTTCGGCACGCAGTCCTACAAGAACATCGGTGACCTGAACTATGTCACCAACGATCTCAACACGTTCACCGAGTTCTCGACGAAGTCGCTCGGCAACCAGACCGGGGTGCTGACGTCGACGAACTACAGCGAGGAGAACACGTACTTCGGCTGGGCCCTGCCGATCCTGGCCGTGGCGATCTTCCTGTGGCTGTGGCGGGACCGGCTGGTCCGTACCGTGGCGATCCTCGGTGGGTTGTTCGCGGTGCTGTCGATCGGGCCCGAGGTCGTCGTGCACCACAAGGGCACCGGCATCCCCGCCCCGTGGCGGCTGTTCGTCAACGTGCCGCTGCTGGACTCGATGAACGTCGGCCGGTTCACCTTCGTCACCGTGGCGGCGCTGGGCGTGCTGCTCGCCGTGGCCACCGACCGGGTGCTCAAGTCGGCCAGGTTCGCCGGCGAGGGCGAGCGGAAGGTGCCCGTGCGGCTCATCTGGATCGGCGCGCTCGCCGCCGCCCTGGTACCGCTCATGCCCCAGCCGCTGCCCGCCACCGGCCTGCCGGCGATCCCGCGGTTCATCACCTCCGGCAACTACCGGGAGTACGTGGCGGAGAACCACACCATGTTCCCGGTCCCGCCGATGGACGCGGTCAACAACGTGCTGCCGCTGAGCTGGCAGGTCGCGGGCGGGATGGACTTCCGGATTCCGGAGGGGTACTTCATGGGCCCCGTCGGCAACGACCGCGAGGCGAGCAACCAGCCGCCGAAGGGCCCGACCGCGACGCTGCTGCTCAAGGTCTTCAGCACCGGCAAGGCGGTCACCCCGACCGCGACCGAGAAGGCCGCCATCGAGGCCGAACTCAAGCGCATCAAGGCCGACGCGTTCGTCGCCTACGGCAAGCAGGCCACCACCCGGCTGCCGGAGCTGCAGGCCACGCTCGACCCGCTGTTCGGCCCGGCCCGCCAGGTCGACGACGTCTGGCTGTGGGACGTCCGCGCACTGACGAACTGAACGAGAAGAGGGCCCGGGTCGCGCGACCCGGGCCCTCTCTTCATGCCTATTTGCTGTTGCTGACCAGTTCCGGATCGGGATCCGGATCCGGGTCCCGCTTCACGGGCGGCGGGGGCGGCGGCGGGGACTCCTTCTCCGGCACGACCTTGGGCTGCAGGACGCCGCTGTCGGCCCGCCCGATCGCGTCGAAGCCGCGGCGCAGGCCGCGCTTGAGGATCGGGGCGAACGGCCGCTCGACCAGCCGGTGGCCGAGGTAGGCCACCACCAGCATGCCGCCGACGGTCAGCGCGAGCAGCGGCCAGGGGTCCAGCCGGCCCCGCATCGAGCGGATGAAGATGACCCCGATGTCCTGGTGCAGCAGGTACAGCGGGTAGGTCAGCGCCCCCGCCACGGTCAGCCAGCGCCAGCGCGCCCAGCTGGTCCAGCCCAGCGCCACCGCGGCCACGCAGGCCACGAAGCCCAGCACCAGGAACTCGGCGAAGACCCAGCTCAGCGGGTGGCTGATGAAGTTGCTGGTCCACCGCACGTCGACGAGCAGCTGGTGCTGCGCGACCAGCAGGCTGAAGACGATCATGCCCCAGAGCAGCCAGGTCGACCCGAAGCGGTGCACGAGGTACAGCAGAATCCCGACGATGAAGTAGGGCGAGTAGGCCGGCTGCACCACGGCGTTGACCAGCGGGATGTTCAGCTGCCCGAACAGGACCGTGGCGGCCAGCCAGAGCGCGCAGAAGGCCAGCGTCCGCCTGTAGGTCACGCCGATCAGCACGACGACCGCGAACAGCAGGTAGAAGCGCAGCTCCGACCAGAGCGTCCAGTAGACCCAGTCGACGTGCGGGACGCCGAAGGCCTCCTGGGCCATGGTGAAGTTCAGCAGCAGGTCCGACAGCGAGTGCACGCGCAGGATGACCTGCACGGAGTCGGCGGTCGGGCGGTTGAGGTAGACGACCGTGAAGGACAGCGCGACCGCGACCCAGTACATCGGGTACAGCCGCACGATCCGGGAGATCAGGAAGTCGCTCAGCCGCCGGCCCCACGAGCTCATGCAGATGACGAACCCGCTGACCACGAAGAACAGCTGGACACCGAAGCTGCCGTAGGTGGCCAGGCCGTACAGATGCGTGAAGATCTGGTTGTTCGGGCGCTCCCAGAGGTGCGAGCGCGTGGTCCCCACGTAGTGGTACGACACCACGAGGAGGGCGGCGATGAGGCGGAGCCCGTCGAGGGCGGCGAGCCGGCCCTCGCGCTTCGGGGCGCCGGTGCCGCTGGGGGACGGTCGGTCGTTGCGCACCGGGAACCTTAACTCCCTGGCCGCCGGGATGTCGAACCCCCGGCGGACCGATCAATTCACGAGGTAGATGACGTAGCCGTCGACGTGCTCGACGCGGTAGGTCTTGCCCGCCTTGTCCAGGATCGCCTCCACGGCGGGCAGGCGGTAGGTGCCGCCGGCTTTCTGCAGGAACTCCGAGCCCTTGCAGCTGAACCAGGGCAGGGAGCGGCAGGGGTTGTCGGCGAAGACGTATGCGGCGTGCGGGTCGGCCGTGGTGTCCACCCAGTACTGGAAATAGCGGTTCTGGCCCGGGCCCATGTCGAGGGCCTCGTTGGTCGAGGCGCACGTGATCCGCTCCTCGGCCCGGAAGGCGATCTTCGCGCAGATCCAGTAGTCCGAGTAGAAGTGCTGGACGCCCTCCCGGTGCAGCGTGTCCACCAGGGCGGCGTCGTTCCGGTTGACCTCCCGTACCCGCGGCACGTCCGCGAACGCCGCCCCGGTGCCGAGCACGAGGGCCAGGCCGTAGCCGAGCACGCCGGCCCCGCAGACCAGCCGGAGCAGCTTGGGGAACAGGCCCGCGCGCTCCTTCGCCCACCCGTAGCCCTCGGCCAGCGGCCGGAACACGGCGGGCAGCGCGATCACGAAGCCGATCAGGTACCGGGCGTGGATCGCGGGCCAGACGACCGCCGCGTTGCTGAACGCGAACAGGTAGAACGTGATCAGCGCGGCCAGCAGCATCGCGAGGTGCAGGCTCGGGCGGCGCGAGCCGGTGGGCTCGGTGCGCCGGTTGCGCCACGCCCGCCACAGCAGCCACGCGGCCAGCAGGGTCGCGACGCCGAGCAGCAGCATGTAGCCGGTGCCCCAGCCGGCCCGGGTCAGCGAGCACGGCCGGGCCCAGGACGTCGTCGGCCCGATCGCGGCCAGCTCGTTGGCCTGGCAGAACGGCTCGCCGGTCATCATCGGCACGCTGACCCGCACCGCGTCCCAGAGCGCGTGCAGCTTCGCCTCGAGGCCCTCGGGCGGGGTACCGCGGACGACCGAGAGCGTCGTGAGCGTGTCCGTGCCCGGCGCGGCGTGCAGGTTGAACCACAGCAGCGGGAACATCCCGAGCACCAGCCCGGCCCCGGCGATCACGGGCGCGGCCAGCTGGACGAACTCGCGCCGGCAGTACAACACCAGCACCACGCCGGACATCAGCGCGAACGGCGCGATGAGCAGGTCGGACCACAGGCCGGTGCCGGCCAGCACGCCCCAGGCGGCGTAGGCGGCCAGGCGCCAGCGGCACTCCCGGAAGACGCGGTACGGCCGGTACGCCGTCACCAGCTTCGCGGCGATCAGGAACAGCAGGGAGGAGACGGCCAGCGTCTCGCCGTAGCCGCCGATCGCGGACAGCTCGCGGGCGAACACGTACGGCGAGCCGAGCGCCAGCAGCGCCAGCGTGACCAGCGCCCAGCGCGGCCCGTACACGAGCCGGGTGAACAGGTAACTGCTGATCAGGAACACCGCGAACAGCAGCACCATGCCCAGGCGCAGGACGAACAGCGAGGTGCCGAAGAGCTTGAACAGCGCCGCGCCGAGGAACGCCTCGTGCGGGCCCATGTAGAACTGCCCGGGATAGAAGGTCGGCAGCTCGCCGCGGTAGGCGATGTGCAGCCCCATGAGGCCGATGAAGCCCTCGTCGCTGTTGGTCTCCGGCCAGCCCAGCGCGATCAGGGTGGTGCGGATCGCGACACCCAGGGCGATCAGCCCGGTGGCGGCCCAGATGTGCACGCGGTGTGACCGAGGCCGGGGCTCGCTCGGGCCGGCGCCGGCCGCCTGCTGAGGCGGATCGGCGATGGTTTCGGTCTGCAAGATCGCTGCTCCCCCGGCTGCCGAGACGTTCCGGCGGACTATACCGACCTGGCCGGGCCCGGGGTGAGAGGTGGTGAGCCGTGGGTGACCAGGCGCGGATGACTGCGGGGCTTCGTCAGCGTACTGTGAGCCCGTCTCGTAACCAAGCGCTGGAGTCCCCGTGAAGCTCTCCATCCTGATGCCCGTGTACAACGAAGAGGCCCGGCTGCCTGACGCATTGAAGCAGGCCCTCGCCGTTGACTACCCGTGCGAGATCGAGCTCGTGGTCGTCGACGACGGCAGCAAGGACGGGACGGCCCAGATCCTGGCCGCGGCCGACGACAGCCGCCTGCGCCCGATCACGCACCCGCGCAACCAGGGCAAGGGCGCCGCGATCAAGACCGCCGTGGCCGAGGCGACGGGCGACTACATGGTCATCCTCGACGCCGACCTCGAGTACGACCCGAACGACATCCCGCGCCTGCTCGACCCGGTGCTCGACGGGCGGGCGACGGTCGTCTACGGGAATCGGACGTTCGGCTCGCACAGCTCGTTCTCGTTCTGGTACGTGATGGGCAACAAGGCCGTCACGACCGCGGCGAACATGCTGTACAACTGCTACCTCGGCGACCTCGAGACGTGCTTCAAGCTGATGCCGCTGGAGCTGTACCGCTCGCTGGCCGTCAAGTCGAAGGGCTTCGGCATGGAGGCCGAGGTGACCGGCAAGCTGCTGCGCCGCAAGGTCCGGCCGTTCGAGGTGCCGATCAGCTACGCCGCGCGCTCCCGCGAGGAGGGCAAGAAGATCACGGCGATGGACGGCGTCGAGGCGCTCTGGATTCTGCTCAAGGAGCGGATCCGCAAACCCCCGGCGAACATCTGACGGACCCGCGGCCGGTCGCTTTTCGGACCGGAAAAATTGACCGATCGACGGAGTCGCATTCGCCGATTCGTGGGGATGATGTCCCCCGTTGTGACCCAAGCCCCTCGTCCGTTCGGGCAGGGGCCCAAGCAACGGGGAGTTCCGCCTGTGTCTGAATCACCCCTGCCCAGACGTGCCTCGATGACCCGGTTCGCGGTCATCGGCGCGGTCGCCACGGCCCTCGTCGCCGCCGGCACCACCGCGGCGTTCGCGGCGCCTGTGCAGCAAGGCAACACCAGCAAGGTCAAGAAGCCGGCGTTCGGCCTCGGCAACCGTACGGACACCGCGAGCGCGCCGGCCAAGGCGCCCGCGGCGACGGAGAAGTTCCGGGCCGGCGGCCTCGGCGCGGTGGCGAACAGCTACCTCGTCGTCCTCAAGAACACCAAGGCGACCCAGGACCAGGTCACCGCGAGCGCCGGCACGCTCACGAAGGCCCACAACGCCAAGGTCGGCAAGGTCTGGTCGAAGTCCCTGCGCGGGTTCTCGGCCACGATGTCCGAGGCCGACGCCCGCAAGCTGGCGGCCGACCCGAGCGTGGCGTACGTCGAGCAGAACAAGCTCGTCTCGAAGTCCGACACCCAGAACACCCACCCGGCCGACGACCTGAACCTCTGGGGCCTGGACCGCATCGACCAGCCCTTCCTGCCGCTCGACCACGGCTACACGTACCCCACCGGCGGCAGCGGGGCCAGCGGCGTCACGGTCTACGTGATCGACTCGGGCGTCGACAAGAACCACCCCGAGTTCGCCGCCAACACCGGCTTCCAGCACCCGTTCTCGGTCACCTACACCCCGGCCCAGCTCGCGGACTGCGCCCAGCCCGAGCCGGGCATGGACGACGACGGCCACGGCACCTTCGTGGCCGCCGAGATCGCCGGCGCGACGTTCGGCGTGGCCAAGAACGTGCCGATCGAGTCCGTCAAGGTGCTCGACTGCACCGGCCACGGCACGCTGGAGCAGGTCGTCGAGGGCGTCGAGCACGTCACCGCGACCGCGGTCAAGCCGGCCGTGGCGAACATGAGCCTCGGCTCGGACGTCAGCCAGGCCATCGACGACGCGGTCAAGCAGTCCATCGCGTCCGGCATCACCTACACGGTCGCCGCCGGCAACGAGAACACCGACGCCTGCGTCAAGTCGCCGGCCCGCGTGCCCGAGGCGATCACGGTCGGCGCCACCGATCAGATGGACTTCCGGGCCTCGTTCTCCAACTACGGCGCGTGCCTGGATCTCTTCGCGCCGGGCGTGCGCATCGAGTCGGCCTTCGCGGCCTCCAGCACGTTCGCCGACGGCACCTCGATGGCCGCGCCGCTGGCCGCCGGGGACGCGGTGCTGCTGCTGCAGGCCCACCCGGCCTGGACGCCGGCCCAGGTCCGCGACGCCATGGTGACCGCGAGCATCACCGGCTCGGTGCACGGGGCCGGGACCGGGACGACGACCAAGCTGCTGCGCGTGGGGGAGCCGGGCACCCCGGCGTCGTTCGGCCTGCGCGCCCGGGCCAACAGCCTGATCGTGACCGCCGACGGGGCGGGCACGAAGCCGATGGTAGCCAACCGGCTCAGCAAGGGCGCCTGGGAGGGCATCACCGTCGTCGACGCCGGCGGCGGGCTCGTCGGACTGCGCTCCAGCGCCAACAACCTCTTCATCACCGCCGACGCCGGCGGCAACGCCCCGCTGATCGCCAACCGGACGAGCATCGGGGACTGGGAGAAGTTCACGCTCGTGCGCAACGCCGACGGCAGCGTGAGCTTCCGGGCGGCGGTCAACGGCAAGTACGTCACGGTGGACCTGAACAACGGCGGCAAGCTGATCGCCAACCGCCCGTCCGTCGGCGCGTGGGAGTCCTTCGACCTGGCCGGTCCGGGCGCGGTGGTGTTCTTCATGTCGTGGGCGAACGACAACATCGTCACGGCCGACAACGGCGGGGCCTCGCCGCTGATCGCCAACCGGGGCACGATCGGCGCCTGGGAGCAGTTCGACGTGGTCGACGTGAACGGCTACGCCGCGTTCGTCGCGCACGCCAACGGCAACTACGTGACCGTCGACCTGAACAACGGCGGCCGGCTGATCGCCAACCGGGCGGCCCCGGGCTCCTGGGAGATGTACGCGATGGTCGCCAACCCGGACGGCTCGACGAGCCTCTTCGCCAACGCGAACGCGCGGTACGTCACGGCCGACAACGCCGGCGCCTCGCCGCTGGCCGCCAGCCGCACCGTGGTCGGCGGCTGGTGGGAGGAGTTCTCCTTCTACACGATGGACGAGCTGAACCTGTAGCCTCGCCCGCTCGCAGCGCGTTCCCCCGCCGGTCGCCCGTACCGGCGGGGGAATCGTGTTTTCGCGGCTTTTCGCGGCTGCAGTACCGTGGCGCGGTGAGCTTCGGTCAACCCGTCGCCTCCCTCGAGGTGCAGGTCGCGCTGTCCTGGGCCGTCCGGCGGGCCTGGGAGGCCCGCGAGCCGAGCGTGAGCGCCGAGCGGGCGGCCGACGCCATGCTCCGCATGCTCGGCGCGGACGAGGTGCGCTGGCAGATACTGCCGGGCTGGGGCGCCTCCGGCGAGGGGGTGCCGGCCGAGCAGGAGGACGAGGTCGAGGCGACGCTGCGGCTGGCCCAGTGGCGGGCCCGCCGGGAGCTGCGCCGCTCGGCCGCGGACCCGCTGCCGGTGTGGGACCCGCGGGTGCGGGTCGGGCTCGGGCGGGCGCTCGCCGCCGCGGCCGAGGCGCCGTCGATCCGCTGCATCGGCTTCCGGCTGTTCCTGCGCGCGCTGCTCGTCGAGTGCGCCTCGCCGGGGGAGTGGTCGGAGTTCATCCGCCGCTTCCACCTGCGCCCCGACGAGGAGTTCCTGCTCGACGGCACGCCCCCGGTCAGCTCGGCCGCCGCCTTCCTGCGCCCGGCGCGCAAGGGCGACCCGGTGCTCTCGGCCCTGGCCGCCCCGGCGGTCCTGCGCGGCGAGGCGGTCCAG
Source organism: Dactylosporangium sp. CS-033363 (assembly GCF_050942475.1). NCBI lineage: Bacteria > Bacillati > Actinomycetota > Actinomycetes > Micromonosporales > Micromonosporaceae > Dactylosporangium > Dactylosporangium sp. CS-033363. Next base: position 846,626 of record NZ_CP192032.1, read on the forward strand.
CAGGCCGTACGCGGCGGCTGCGAGCTGGTCGGCCAGGCGCACATGGTGATGGCCATGTGCTCGCTGGACTACCTCATGGAGATCACCCGCATCCGGCTCGCCGAGGACGCCGAGGCCACCAACCGGGGCGCGCACGTGCTGGCCGAGCTCGGGCTGACCTACCCGGCCGTCAAGGACTTCGCGATGGACCTCTCGCCCGGCCCGGCCGACATCCCCCGCGAGGAGAAGGCCTGGCGGGTGGGGCGGGGGGACCCGCCGTACGGCGCCGACCTCTTCCGGGCCGCCGGCGAGGCCGCGCGGCTCGCGAACGAGCTCGGGCACCGGTACGTCGGCTCGTCCCACCTGCTCTTCGCGATCGCCTCGGAGGGCGACGGCCCGGGCGCGCGGATGCTGCGCGGGCACGGCGTCGACCCCTCGATCGTCGCCGTGCGCCTGGGCCGCGAGCTCGCCTGAGGCGTTCGCCGGTGCGGCCGCACACAGCAATCACGGTGGAGACGGCCCGGGAGGTCGGGTCGGTAGGCTGCCAAGGTGACCGGGCGACTGCTGGCGATCAGCGACCTCCACGTCGGATACGCCGAGAACCGCGCGCTCGTCGAGCAGCTGCGGCCGACCCACCCCGACGACTGGCTCATCGTGGCCGGCGACGTGGCCGAGCGGTTCGCCGACGTCACCTGGGCGCTGCGCACGCTCAGCGAGCGGTTCGCCAAGGTGATCTGGGCGCCGGGCAACCACGAGCTGTGGACCCCGCAGAACGATCCCGAGCAGTCGCGCGGGGTTGCCCGGTACGAGCGGCTCGTCGAAGCCTGCCGCGAGCTGGGAGTGCTCACGCCCGAGGACCCGTACGCCAGGTGGGAGGACCGGCTGACGGTCGCGCCGCTCTTCGTGCTGTACGACTACTCGTTCTGGCCCAAGGGCGCGACCTCGTCCGACGAGGCGCTGGCGATGGCCCACAAGGCGGGCATCGTGGGCACGGACGAGGCCCTCCTGCACCCCGACCCCTACCCCGGCCGCGCGGCGTGGTGCGCGGCCCGGCTGGAGCTCACCGAGGCCCGCCTGGCCGCGATCGAGGGCCCGACGGTGCTGGTCAACCACTTCCCGGTGGTCCGGGAGCCGACCGATGTCCTCTGGTACCCGGAGTTCGCCCTCTGGTGCGGCACGACCCGCACGCGCGACTGGCCCACCCGCTTCAACGCCGAGGTCGTGGTCTACGGGCACCTGCACATCCCGCGCACCATCTGGGTCGACGGCATCCGGCACGAGGAGGTCTCGGTCGGCTACCCGCGCGAGTGGAGCAAGCGCGACCGCCCGCCCGCGCAGCTGCGCCCGATTTTGGACGTTCCGGCCTAGTACGTCGCTCCGGGGTACCGGGCCGCCATCGATTCGTGAATGATCGATGCGCCACCCCAGCCACCCCCTTTGGGAGCGCAGTTTGCGAAAGCATGCCCTGCGCCGTTCGCTGCTGTCCCTGGCAGCCACGGCGCTCGTCGTCACCGGCATCGCGGTGCCCGCCGGACCGGCCCTCGCGGCCGGGACGGGCACGGTCACCGGCCACCTCACCGACGCCGCCGGCCAGCCCCTCAACGGCGCCTACGTCAGCGTGCAGACCTCCGACTTCGGCCTGCCGCACACCACCCACACCGACGCGACCGGCGCCTACACGGTCTCCGGGCTCGACGCCGGCGAGTACGTCGTCAGCTTCAGCCCGTTCGGCACGGCCTTCACGCAGTACGCGCACCAGAAGCTGACCCCGGGTGCGGCCGACCGCTTCGCCGTGGCCGCGGGCGCCACCGTCGTGGTCGACGACCAGGCCCTGCCGACCGGCCGGATCACCGGGTCGCTGCGCAAGCGCGACGGCTCGCCGGCCCAGGCCTCCATCATCGTCTACACCGCCGTGGACCAGAACTACGTCGGCAGCGGGCACACCGACCCCGACAACGGCACGTTCTCGCTCGAGGTGCTGCCGGGCTCGTACAAGCTCAACTTCAGCCTGTACCCGTCGGTGGCCCAGTGGAACGGGGCGGTGCTCAGCTACGCCGAGGCGGCCCCGATCACCGTGGTCGCCGGCCAGTCGACGGCGCTGCAGGAGACGCTCGTGGCGACCGGCTCCATCGCCGGCCGGCTGACCAACGCCGACGGCAGCCCGGCCGCCGGGGTCGCGGTGGGGACGAGCTACCGGGACTTCTCGGTGGCCGGGAAGAACGCCACGACCGGTGCCGACGGGCGCTACCGGATCGACGACGTGCCGGTCAGCGACAAGTGGATCCTCGGCTTCACCGGGGCGAACAACATCGTGCAGTACACGCCGGGCAAACTCCTGCGGGACGAGGCCGCCTCGGTGCCGGTGGTGGCCGATCAGGTGGCCACGGTGGACGAGCAGTTCCTGCCCACGGGCACGCTGCACATCAAGGCCCACGACGCCGCGACCGGGGCACCGCTGTCCGGCTTCTGCGCCTGGGACCGGGTCGTCTTCTCGCTCGGCGGCTGCGCCGACGGCCCCGAGCTGGTGCTGCACGACGTGTTCGCCGGGGCCTGGGGCTTCGACGTCACCATCAACGACCGCGCGCACTTCAACGCCGACAACGCCCGGGTCACCGTGGCCGGCGGGCCGGACACCACGCTCGACGTGGCCCTCCGCCCGGGCGCGGTGCTGAGCGTGCCGATGACCAAGCGGGCCGGCGGCGCCGCGGCCGAGGGCTGCGTGCGGGTCGCCAAGGCCGGCGACCTGTTCCCGCCGCCGAACTTCATCGGCTGCTCGGACGAGTCCACGCCCGGCACGGCCGTGGCCGGGCCGCTGGAGCCCGGCACGTACCAGATCTACGCCGACCCGAACGACGACGCGCTCGGGGCGCAGTGGGTGGGCGCGACCGGCGGCACCGGCGACCGCGGGGCCGCCCGGACGATCACCCTGGCCGCGGGCCAGGCGATCACCGCGCCGGCGGTGCAGTTCGACGCGGCCGGCTCGATCCGGGGCACCGTCACGGACCTGGCCACGGGCGCCCCGGTGCCGTACGCCTGCGTTTCGGTCGTGGCCCAGTACCCCGACCACAGCGGCGACGGCTGCCGGCAGGCGACCACGGCCGAGAACGGCACCTACACGATCGGCGGCCTCGGCCCGTACGCCTGGCCGGTCCAGTTCGCGCGCTGGGACTACCAGTGGCGCTGGTCGGGCAACCAGGTGAGCCGGCCCGAGGCCACGACGGTCACCGTCAAGGTGGGCAAGAGCGTCGCGGCCAACATCAAGCTGCGCACCGGCGGCGGGACGATCGCCGGCACCATGTCCGACGCGGCCGGGCATCCGGTCGAGGGAGAGGTCGTGCCGTACAACTCGGTCACCGGCGAGGCCGCGGGCAACGGCGGGCAGACGATGGACGCGGGCGGGCACTACACGGCCCCGTTCCTCGCGCCACAGCAGTCGGTCAAGCTGCGCTGGTACACCGGCGACGGGCGCTCGGGCTGGGTCGGCGGCGGGGACTTCGCGTCGGCCACCGCGTACCAGGTGAAGAACAACAAGACCGTGACGGTGAACGTCACCGTGGCGTAAAGGGGTGCGGCCGGGGCCCGCGATCGGGTCCCGGCCGCTCCTCGTGGGATCAGCGGTTGAACTGGCGGTCGAGGGCCAGGTTGTGGTCGTCCAGGCTCGGGATGTACCCGGGAGCCCCGGACGCGCTGAAGGACGACGCCGGCGGCGTCACATTGGCCCACCGCAGCACGGCGGCCGTGGCCTTGGCGGTCTCGTCGGGCTTGAGGGCCGCGATGTTGGCGCCGTGGTTCGCGCCCGCCGCCACGTACCACTGGGAGTCGCGGGTGAACGGCCCCAGCCGGAAGGGCTCGGCGCCCCAGGGGTCGTTGCCGCCGTACACGAACAGCAGCCGGCTGCCCGCGAACTTCACCCAGATGTCGATGTCGAGCATGGCCAGCGGCTGGAAGCGCGGGACCAGCTCCTTGGGGATGTAGGACTGGGCCCGGTCCTGGCCGCGGTAGTGCTGCAGGCCCTTGAGGTGCGGCAGCGAGATCTCCGGGTACCCCAGCTGGTAGGACGCCTGGAAGTAGTACGGGATGAAGCCCTCGATGCCCTGGTCGGTGTTCGAGTCGAGCCCGTAGATCAGGTCGATCCAGTTCCAGATGTCGTCACTGGACGCGGTGCGCGCGGGCACGTCGGCGCAGTCGCTGGCCAGGCTGTACTGCCAGAACGCCCACGTCGTGCCGTTGACCATGAACTCGAAGGCCCGGTCGGCGTTCCCGACGATCGAGAAGGTCCGCTGGTTCTCGGTGGCCCAGGCCTGGTACCGCGCCACGAACTCGGCCCGCCGCTTCAGCGCCTCGATCTGCACGCCGTCCAGCGCGGCCCGGCACTCCGCGGTGCCGACCTTGGTGAAGAACGTGTCGTACGCGGAGTCCTCGGGGTTGACGACGTCCTGCGGCGCCACGTAGGCGACCGTGCCGTCCACGTCGTCGGGGTAGAAGCGGCGGTGGTACACCGAGGTCATGCCGCCCTTGGACGCGCCGGTGGAGATCCACTTCTGGTTGTAGATCGGCTTCAGCGCCTGCACGATGCGGTGGTGGTCGGTGGCCGCCTGCCAGATCGTGAGCTGCTGCTGCCAGTTCGGGTCGGCCGGCCGCGACGGGGTGAAGAAGCGCTGCTCGACGGAGATCTGGTTGCCGTCGATCAGGCGGGTCGGCTCGGAGCGGAACGCGTACTCGGGCACGTTGTACCCGGTGGTGTGCAGCACGGTGGGCCGGTCGGTGCCGCGGTGCAGCAACGTGAACCGCTGCTCGAAGGTGCCCTTGCGCGGGTTCAGGTGGTCGACCGGTTGCGTGATGCTGAGGATGAAGAAGCGGTACGGCGCGACGACCGGCTGCTCCTCGAGCACGGTGACGCCGGGCGCGGCCTCCAGGCGGTCGCGGATGTCGGTGTCCGTCGCCGCCGCCGCGGGCCCGGCCACGGCCGTGGTGCCGACCATCCCGGCCAGCAGTGCGACGGCGAGCAGCGTGCGTCGGAATCGGATCATGCGGTACCTCCACATCGAGACTTTCCGCTGTCTCGATGGAAGCTACCGGCGTGCCCGGCTACTCGACCCCGCTCGGATACCCTCGCCCTGGATCGAAGAGGGCAATTGGATGACCGGTGCTGCCGGTCAATGCGAGATCGGCCAGGATCTCGCCTACTACGGGCGTGAACTTGAAGCCGTGGCCGGAGAAGCCGCAGGCCACGGTGACGCGGTCGTGGCCCGGGTGGCGGGCGATCACGAAGTGCATGTCGGGGGTGTTGGTGTACATGCAGGTCTTGCCGCGCAGGAATCTTCCGGGGATCGCCGGCACCCGGTCCTTGAGGTAGCGGGCGATGTACTCGATCTCCTCTTCCCGGATGGCGCGGTCGATGGTCTGCGGTGTGGTGGGCTCGCCCCTTCGGAAGAAGGCGACCTTGACCGCTTCTGCTTCCTGGGGGAAGCCGTAGACCTGCATGCCTTTCGGGTCTTCCCCTTCCCAGATGAAGATGGGGATTTCGAGCTTTTCTTGGGGCTCGAACCAGAATTGGACCTGGCGTTCCACCTCTAGCGGCACGTTGAGGTCTGGCAGGAGTTGCGGGGCCCAGGCGCCGGGGCAGATGACGAGCTGGTCGGCCTCGTATTGCGCTTTGTCCGTTTTTATCAGGACTTTTTCGGCTTTTTCTTCCCAGGTCACGACTGGCTCGTGGAAGCGGAGCGTGGCTTGATGGCGCGAAGCAAGCGCTAGGTTGGCCTCGACCGCGGCCTCGGGGCGCAGCACGCCGGCGTTGCGCTCGAACAGCGCCACCTCCCCGTCGCGCGGCGTGAACTGCGGAAACCGCCGCCGGATCGCCGTCGCGTCGAGCATCTCGTGGGGGAGGTCCCACTGCTCCGCGGTACGCCGGCTGCCGTCGACCGTCCGCGACTCGGGCGGCCCCATGAACAGCGCGCCGGTCAGCGTGAGCAGGTCGCGCCCGGAGTCGCGCTGCAGGCGGTCCCAGAGCTCGTACGAGCGCAGGATCAGCGGCACGTACGCGGGGTCCTCGAAGTACGCCTGCCGCGTGATCCGCGACCCGCCGTGACTGGACCCCTGATCGTGCGCCGGCCCGAACCGCTCCAGCCCGAGCACCCGCTGCCCGCGCGCGGCCAGGTGGTAGGCGGCCGAGCTGCCCATGCCGCCGAGGCCCACCACGATCACGTCGTACTGCTGCGCCATCAGGGCAGCGTAGCCACCTTCGGCCGGTTTCGGACCAGCGCGGCGAGCCCGATCGCGAGCGCCGCGACCACGAGCCCGGCGGCAGCGAGCGGGGGCTGCGACACATAGGCGCCGATCACATCATTGTTCCCGATCCGGGTGTACCCGACGTGCTCCGACTCCAGCGCGAACCGCACGGCGCGGGCGGTGCGGTACCAGGCGGCGGCTGTTGAAGGCGCTAGCAGTACCAGAGCCAGGATTGCTGTTCTTGAACGCCCGGCCCGATAACCCATCCAGGCCGCCAGCAGCCACCCCGCCAGCGCCCCGCCGATCGCCCCGGCAACGGTGAGCGGAGCGACGAACGGCGGCACGGCCGGCGTCGCGACCGCGGTGACGCTGGTGGTGCCCGCCCACTCCCACGTCGCCAGGGTCAGCACGACCCCGCCGCGCTCGGCGATCGTGGCCGGCGCGGCGTAGTCCACGTCGACGACCCACCCGGCCTCCTCCAGCCGCGCGCGCACGAAGGCGGCCGGCAGCGGGTCGGTGGTCGTCGCCTCCACCACGGTCTGGTGCTGGGTGTGCGAGACCTGGTGCGGCAGGGGCTTGCCGGCCGCCACGTCGAGCATGGTCGCAACCTCGGCGTCGCTGGGGTCGGCCGCGCTCGCCCAGCCCGCGGTCGAGCCGGCCGCCGCCCCGATCCCACCGACCGCGAGCGCACTGCACGCGGCCGCGACGACCATCAGCCGCCCGACCGGGAGCCGGAACCGCTGCCGCACGCCGTTCGCGATCAGGTCCTTGACTTCGGCCCTGGTCGGCCGCGTCTGCCCCGGCTTGGCGGTGTCGAGCAGGATGGTGACGATCTCGTCGCCGCGCTCCCGTCGATAGGCGGCGGGGTAGGCGCGCAGGAGGCGGCGGTACCGGGACTCCAGGCTCGTTTCCCTCACGCGGTCACCGGTCCTCGTTGCCGGAGGCGCTCGGCAGCGGCCCGGGCGTGCCGTTGGAGCCGCTCCGCCTCCTTGGCGAGGGCGCCGGCGCCGGTGTCGGTGAGCCGGTAGTACCGGCGAAGGCGCCCTTCCACCGCCTCTTCCCGATCGACGGCGATCAGGTCCTGCTCCACGAGCCGGTCGAGCGCCCCGTAGAGCGTCCCGGCCCCGAGCACGACGTCGCCCGCGGACAGGGCGCTGACCTCTTGGATCAGCCCGTACCCGTGCAGGGGCCGCGCGGCGAGCGCGGTCAGGATCAGGAAGGTGGGTTCCCGCATGCCTGTCAAGTTACGGTGTCCGAGATATATCGTCAACCGTACTGTCACGGCTTCCCGCCGCGCTGGCACGTTTCCGGGATTCTTCGGATCCGCGGCTTGCCTAACGTTGTCGTCAACAAGGACAACGATTCCAGGGAGATAATCAGATGAGCGACTTCGACGGCGGCGACTCCGGCCACGACGTTGACTACGGCCACTACTCGGCGGGTCAGGAGCACGAGGGTCTGGACCAGTTGCACCAGGCGAACGGTTCGGAGTACGACGCGCAGTCGCAGTTCGGTGTGTACGAGAACGACCACCACGCCGCGGAGTCGACCGATTTCTCGACGGGTTCGCACGTGGAGTACGACCAGCCGGCGGCGGTGCACTACGAGGCGGACAACTACACGAACTACAGCCACGACGCGTCGGAGGATGACCACGTCTTCGCCGCGGAGGGCAGCGAGTCTTCGCATTCGGCGGAGTTCGGTGAGCTCGACGCGTTGTCGCAGCGGTTTGATGGCGCGTTCGCGGAGGGCACCCAGTTCCACGCCGGTGAGGGCCAGTTCGGCGTCGCCGCCAACTGACGCCTCACGGCACACGGCCGGCCACCCCACCACGGGGCGGCCGGCCGTTCCGCGTTTTGCGGCAGTGCGTATCCGGGCAATCTTCAGCGGGCCGCGGTTCGGGCCGAAGTCCTACCAGCCGTCTTCCTCGGGCCGGTCATCACCTCCGGCCGCGACGGCGTCTCGTATCCCATCGACGGTCAGCGGCGGCTGACCACCGTGATGCTGCTGCTCATGTGGCTGCGCCGCACTCAGGACGCTTCGGCGTCGCGAGCCGAGGTCACCGCCGGCGCGCGGATTCGGGTCGAGTTGGGCGAGGAGTTCGAGGCGGTCTCGCCCGGGGCCATGGCGGTGCTCGACAAGCAGTCCTGGAAGGTAGCCCGGAACCTACGAGGCCAGCCTCCGGACCGGCGTACGGTCAGGCTGGTTGATCTCAGCCCACACGGCATCCAGCGACAGCCCCAACACGTCCGCGATCGCGGCAATGGTCGGAAACGCCGGCGTGGCCACCCGCCCCGACTCGATCTTTCGCAGGGTTTCGGGTGAGACGCCGGCCTCGAGGGCGGTCACCAGCATCGACCGCTCCCCCCGGGCGCGGCGCAGCAAGGCGCCCAGGCGCTCCCCGCGCTCCAGCTCTTCCGCGGTGAGCGGCAACCTGACCATGCTCCAATACTAATACCGGGATAGTATGGCCGGGATAGTTATTGGTAGCGAGGGAAGACGCCGACATGATCGAGATTCTGGAGCTCACCGACCTGCCGCGGGCGCGGGTTACCGGTGCGCTGGTGGCCGACATTCTGCAGAGCCTCAAGAGCCGGACCGCCGTGGGGACGAATCTGCTCGAGATCGATCGGTGGTGTCAGGACATGATCGTCGAGGCGGGGGCGCTGTCCTGCTACGTCGACTATGCGCCGTCGTTCGGGCGGGGGCCGTTCGGGCATTACATCTGCACGTCGGTCAACGATGCCGTCCTGCACGGGCTGCCGCACGACTACGCGCTCGCCGACGGGGACCTGCTCTCGCTCGACCTCGCGGTGTCCAAGGGCGGGATCGTGGCCGACTCGGCGATCAGCTTCGTCGTGGGTGAGAACCAGCGCCCCGAGGACGTCAAGATGATCGAGGCTACCCAGCGGGCGCTGCAGGCCGGGATCGCCGCGGCGGGGCCGGGGGCGAAGATCGGGGACCTGTCGTATGCGATCGGGACCGTGTTGAGTGACGCGGGGTACCAGATCAACACCGAGTTCGGCGGGCACGGGGTCGGGTCGACCATGCACCAGGATCCGCACGTCTCGAACACCGGGCGCCCTGGCCGCGGGTACAAGCTGCGCCCCGGTCTTTTGCTCGCGCTCGAACCCTGGGTCATGGCGGACACGGCCAAGCTGGTCACCGATGACGATGGGTGGACGCTGCGCAGTGCGACCGGGAGCCGGACCGCGCACAGCGAACACACCATCGCCATCACGGGCGACGGGGCCGAGATCATGACCCTGCCGACAGGCCTTTAAGCAACAATCACCGGCTGTAGAACTCGACGATCAGCTGCTCGTCGCAGAGCACCGGGATCTCCTGCCGGATGGGCAGCCGGATCAGGCGCGTGGTCAGGCCCGCGAGGTTCGTGTCCAGGTACGGGGCCGTCCGCTCGCCGGCGTGCGCGCCCGCGGCCGCGACCTGGAACGGGGTCTTGGTCCGGCTGCGCTCGGCGATCTCGATCACGTCGCCGGGGCGGAGCCGGTACGACGGGCGGTCCACCCGCCGGCCGTTGACGTTCACGTGCTGGTGGGTGACGACCTGGCGGGACTGGTAGATGGTCCGCGCGAAGCCGGCGCGCAGGACGAGGGCGTCCAGCCGCAGCTCCAGATCGATGATGATCTCATCGCCGGTCTTGCCGGGGCGGCGCACCGCGCGGTCGAAGGCGGCCCGCATCTGCTTCTCGCGGATGTTGTACTGCGCCTTCAGCCGCTGCTTCTCCAGCAGTCGCACCTTGTAGTCGCTGACCTTGGGCCGCGCGCGGCCGTGCTGGCCGGGCGGGAAGGGACGTCGCTCGAAGTACTTGACGTCCTTGGGGGTCAGCGCAATGCCCAGCGCGCGGGAACGGCGGACCTTGGGGCGTGACTGGTTCACGGGGCTCCTTTCGAATAAGGTAAGCCTAACCTTAGGAGGTCGGATGTCCAAGCTCCCCACCCCGGCCGAGCGTTTGCGCTCGTTACTGGCCACCGCCGGCTCGCTCACGCTGCACGTCCCCGGGCGCCGGTGCGACCTGGTGGGCGCGCATCGGTTCGAGGCCGGGCGGATCCTGCTCGACATGCCCATCCAGGGTGTACCGCTTGACGACACCGACACCGACACCGCCGCCGTCCTCGAGCTCACGGACGTGGCCCCGACCTCGGTCCGCTCGCGGGTTCGGGCGCGGGCGACCTTCGGCGGCTGGCTCGGCGTGCACCCCGAGGGCGGCCTGGCGCTGGACCTGGCCGAGGCCACGCTGCAGGACCCGGCGTACGGGCGCGATGCCGAGATCTCGGTCGACCCGGACGACTTCGCCGCGGCCGCGCCCGACCCGCTCGCGCACGTCGAGGCCGACCTGCTGTGCCACCTGACCGACGCCCACCCCGACGCCGTCGACCGCCTCGCCCGGCTGGTGCCGCCGCACCACCTGCACGGCGTCAAGCGCATCGTGCCGGTGCGCATCGACCGGTACGGCGTGGTCCTCCGCCTGGAGTTCGCCGGCCGCGCCCGCGACGTGCGGCTGCCGTTCCGGACCCCGCTCGACAGGCCCGAAGAGGCGGGCGAGCGCATGCAGGAGCTGTACGCGCAGGCCCGCTGCTGCCGGGGCGGCCACTAGACGCTGAAGCGGCCCACCAGAACACGCAGCCGACCGGCCGTCTCGTGCAGCGACGACGCGGCCCGGCTGGACGCGGACGCCGCCTCGGTCACGGCCTGCGCGGTGGTGGCCAGGTGCGTGACGTTCGCCGCGATCACCTGGGTGCCCGCCGCCGCCTCCGAGACCGAGCGGTTGATCTCCTCGGTGGTCGCGGTCTGCTCCTCGACCGCCGACGCGATGGTGTTCTGGTAGTCGTTGATCTCGTCGATGATGCCGGCGATGCGCGCGATCGCCTCGGTCGTGGCGCCGGTGTGCGTGCGGATCGACGCGACGCGCCGGCCGATGTCCTCGGTCGCCCGCGCGGTCTCCTGGGCCAGGTCCTTGACCTCGCCCGCGACCACCGCGAAGCCCTTGCCGGACTCCCCGGCCCGGGCCGCCTCGATGGTCGCGTTCAGCGCGAGCAGGTTCGTCTGGGCCGCGATGCCGGCGATCGTCTTGAGCACCTCGGCGATTTCCGCAGAGGCCAACCCCAGCAGTTGTACTGTGCTCGAAGTGTCGGCCGCGGTGTCCACGGCCGCCGTCGCGACCTGCGCGGCGCGGGACGCGTTCTGCGCGATCTCGGAAATCGCCGCGGTCATCTGCTCGGACGCGCTCGCCACGGTGCTCACCCCGGCCGAGACCTCCTCGGCCGCGGACGCCGTGCTCTGGGCCTGGACGTTGGCGTTGTCGGCGCTCGTCGCGGTGTCCCCGGCCGAGCGCGACAGGTCGCCGGCGGTGTCGGTCAGCGACGTCGCGGTCGAGCCGAGCGCGTCGACCGTCTCGCGCATCGCGGCGGTGGCGCGGTTCAGGGCCCGGCCCATGTCGGCGAGCTCGTCGCGGCCGCGCGCTTCGACGGTACCGGTGAGATCTCCCGCGGCCACGCGACCCAATGCGGCGACCGCGGACCGCAGCGGGCGCACGATGCCGCGCACGATCAGCACGGCCAGGGCGGTCACGACCACCACGGCGGCGATCGGGATGACGCCGGCCATCCACGCCCCGACGTGGACCTGGTGCATGCCCGCGGCCGTCGCGGCGTTGATCGTGGCGGTGTTGAGATCCTCCAGCTCGGTCAGGCCCGCGAAGATCCGGTCCTCCAGCGGCCCGAGGACGTCGTTGGACGCCGCGGTGGCCTCGGCGGTCTTTCCGGCCTCGACCAGCGCCACGACCTTTTCGCCCTCGCTCTGGTACGTCGCGTCGGCGCTGGACACCGCATCCAGTACCGACGCCTCGTGCGCCGTCACGTCCAGCTTGCGGTAGGCGTCGAGCCACTTCGCGAACTCGGTGTGGTCGGCGGTCCATGCGGTGACGAACTGCCGGTCGCCGCTCGCGACGTAGCTGCCGAGGTCGTCCGCCTGCCCGGTCTTGGCCACCTCCATCTCCAGCGCGGCGCGCACGGAGGGGTGGTCCTGCTCCGCGACCTCGGTGAAGCGACTGGCGAGGCCGCCCATGAGCACGCCCAGTACGACGGCGGTGGCTCCTATGCCGAGCGCGGCCAGCACGATGAGCGCCCCGAGCTTCCGGGCCACGGTGACCTTCATGTCGGACCATTCGGCGCCCGCGCCGGACAGGTGAGGCAAACGGCGAGGCCGCCGCCCGATGACCCTTCGGGCGGCGGCCTCAAACTTGCGGTGTGGCCTCAGCAGGCGCCGTTGTCGGTCCAGACGGCCTGCGAGTTGTTGCCCGGGATGTCGCCCTGGGTCCACCACTTGGCGGTCCACTTGTGCCCGCCGTAGGAGACCGTCGCGCCGCCGCTGTACGCGGTGCCCGAGTTCCAGGCGGCCGGGCAGGTCGGGGGCTGCGTGGTGCCGCCACCGCCGCCGCACGCGCCCTGGTCGACCCAGACGCTGGCGGAGCCGGGCGTCTCGCCCTGCGTCCACCACGCGGCCTTCCAGGTGTGGCCGTTGTACGACACGAGCGCGCCGCCGGTGTACGCCGTACCCGAGTTCCAGGCCGCCGCGGTGCACGTGCCGCCGCCGGGCGTGGTGGGCGGCGGGCCGCCGGTGGTCGGGTTGGTGGTGGGCGGCGTGGCGCCGGCGAACCGGGCCGTGTACTTCGTGAACTCCCACGCGGTCTGCGGCACGCTGCTGCAGGTGCCCGACGTGGTCGACTGGTTCGGGTCGGCGCACTGCCGGTCGCGGTTGACCGACCAGTACGTGAACCGGGCCAGGTGGTGCGACGTCGCGTAGTTCAGCACCGTCTCGAAGTCGGCCTGCCGGAAGTACTCACCGGCGTCGCTGCGCCCGTTCATGAGCGACACGCCCTCGTGCGCGTACGCCGTGGCGCTGTCCCAGCCGAACGTGTTCATCAGGATGCCGTGGAACGCCTCGGCCGCCGCGGTCTGCGCGGACGCGCCGTTGAAGCCGCCGTCGAACGGCATGATCGAGTAGTTGTTCGGCGTGAAGCCCAGGCTCTTGGCGTCCTTGAGCATCTCGGTGCCGAACCAGCCCGTGCCGGAAGCGGTGCCGGCCGTGGTGACCGAGACGTACAGGCCGGGGTTGTTCTGCTGCAGGATCTGCGCCGCACCGAGCTCGTTGTGCACGGCCGCGGCGTTCTCGTACTCCGGCTCCTCGAGGTCGAAGTCGATCGCCTTGAGGCCGTACTTCGTGACCACCTGCTGGTAGGCGGCGGCGGTCGCGGCCGGGGTGCCGCAGGTCTGGCCGAGCTTGGTGCCGCCGTACCCGCCGATGGAGACGCTCACGTCGCCGCCGGCCGCACGGATGCGCGAGATCAGGTTGGCCGCCTCGGTGTCGGAGGAGACCGCGCGGGTGCCGTCCCACGTCGGGGTACAGCCACCGCCGTTGGGCGCGAGAATGAACGCCAGCTGGAACGCCTTCTGCCCGGTCGCGTTCATGACCGCGACGGCGTCGGGCGGGCTGTTGTCGAACGGCATCAGGTACGGCGCCGAGGCGTACCAGTTGCTGGTCAACGCGGCACTGGCGGTCTGCGCGTTGATCACGCCGAGGGTCGTCGCACCAAGGGTGGCGGCGGCGGTCAGCGCGAGGGGGATCAAGGTTCTGCGTTTCATGGACCCCTCCACGAGCACTACGGACGTGACGCTAACTGTTAACAAAGTTAAGCGTTGTGGAGGGAACGTACAACGTCATCGATGCGCCCGCAAGTGCTCTTAAGGTCCTTAACAGTTTGAAATTTTTCAATGCCCCCGCCCACGCGCCAACGCGTCGACCCGCCGCAGCGCCTCGGGCATCCGGTATGCCCCGCTCATGCCGAGCACGTACGCCGCCGCCTCCGCGCGCGAAACCCCGACGGCGGTCACGAACAGCGGTTTCGTGGCAACGCCGCGCAGCACCGGCACCGCGTGCGTCGCGGAGCGAAAGGACGTCTTGGCCACGCCGATGACGGGGATGCCGAGCGCCTCGTGCACGTGGGCCCCGAGCCCGGGCCGCCCGTCCGGATCGAGATCGACGTACCCGTCCACGATGAGCAGCTCAACGGCCGCCACCCCGGCGAGCACGGCCCGGATGGCGGGCAGCTCACGCCGGTAGAACTCGCCGGGCACATAGGGCTCAACGGTGTCGAGCCACGCGACGTGCTCCTCGGCAACAACGAACCCGGGCAGCGCCCCGACCACGAGCGCGGCCCGTCCCCCGCCCGATTCGGGATAGTCCACATCAACGGCGCCGGTGCGAATCATGAAGGTCAAACTAGCCCGACCCGCCGCGCGGCCGCGCCCACCCACAGCGCGCAACGCCCGCCCGACCCGCCGCGCGGCCGCGCCCACCCACAGCACGCAACGCCCGCCCGACCCGCCGCGCGGCCGCGCCCACCCACAGCACGCAACGCCCGCCCGACCCGCCGCGCTGTCGCGCCCACCCACAACGCGCAACGCCCGCCCGACCCGCCGCGCGGCCGCGGCCACCCACAGCACGCAACACCCACCCGACCCGCCGCGCGGCCGCGGCCACCCACAGCACGCAACACCCACCCGACCCGCCGCGCGGCCGCGGCCACCCACAGCACGCAACACCCACCCGACCCGCCGCGCGGCCGCGCCCACCCACAGCACGCAACACCCACCCGACCCGCCGCGCGGCCGCGCCCACCCACAGCACGCAACACCCACCCGACCCGCCGCGCGGTCGCGCCGCCGACGGTGCGCGACGTGCAGCGGTCAGACGAGCCCGAGTCGCCGCGCGGTCGCGGCGGCCTGGGTGCGCGACGTCGCGGACAGCTTGCCCAGGATCGCCGACACATGGTGCTGCACGGTCTTCTCGGACAGCGTGAGCGCGGCGGCGATCTCGGCGTTGGACCGCCCGTCGGCCAGCAGCCGCAGCACCTCCGCCTGCCGCCCGGTCAGCCCGGCGGCGTTCGCGGCCGTGGCGGGGCGCGGCCCGCGCGGCACGCCCACGACCCCGCGCCGGCGCAGATCCGCGCGCACCCACGCGGCCGCGCGCCGGGCCCCGAGAACCTCCAGCTCAGCCAGCGCCTCCCCAGCCGACGTCGCGTCCCCGAGCGCGAGCGCATGCACCCGCGTCAGCCGCCGCCCACCACGCCCCCACGCGTCCGCCGCCGCGCGCCAGTCCCCGGCCATCAACGCCCCGAACGCCCCGTCCACAGTGGACCGCACCCGCGCATTCCCGGCCACTGAATCGACGGCCGCCTCGTCCACACCACGGCGCCCCGCCGCCGAGTGCTCGATCGCCCCGCCCATAGCCGGCCGCTTCCGCGCGTCCCCGGCACGGCGCCCGCGCGCGTCCGCCGCCGAGTCCTCGATCGCCCCGCCCGCAGCCGGCCGCCTTCGCGCGTCCCCGGCACGGCGCCCCCGCGCGGCTCCGGTCGCCGGGTCGCCGCGCGGGCCGTCCACAGCGGACGGTTCACCGCCTGCACGCCAAAGGCGAAAAGCCAGCTCCCGGGTGTACCTTCGGTGCCCGACCGCCACCGCCAGCTCCAGCCCCCGCCTCGCCTCATCGGCCGCTCGGTCGGGGTCGCCCGCGAACAGGAAATGCTCGGCGCGGGCGATCGCCACCGGCCCGATGCGCTGCAGTTCCTCGGTCGCCAGCGCCACCGCGAGGGCGCGATCCAGGGTCTCCTCCGCCTCCGGGTCGCCGCGGCCGGACTGCACGCGTCCGCGCGCGACGTACGCGGGCAGCGGCCCCACCCCACCCCGGCTCGGGTACGACAGGGACTCGTCCGCATCGGCCAGTGCACCGTCCCAGTCGCCGGCCTCGACGCGCACGGTCGCGCGGACGCCCAGCAGGTACTGACGGTAACCGTCCAACTCATGCCGATCCGCGTACGCGAACGCCGTCGCGATCGCGGTCAGCGTCGCCGCGACGTCGTCGCCGAGCCACAGGTCCATCGCCGCGCGGTTGACCAGGGCACGGGCGGCGTGATCGACGTACCCGGCGGCGGCCGCGCGCTCATGCACGCGGACCAGCTCGGCCGCGGCGTCCACGCGCCCGCGCCCGCCCGCCGCGTCGTCGCGCCCGCGCCCCGCCGCCGCGTCGTCACGGCCGCGCCCCGCCGTCGCGTCCACACGTCGTCGCCCGGCCGCCGCGGCGTCGTGCCCGCGTAGGGCCGTGGCGTCGTCGCGTCCGTGCCCGGCCGCCGCGTCGTCGCGCTCGCGATCTGCCATCTCGTCCACACGTTCGCGCCCGGCCGCCGCGTCGTCGCGCCCGCGATCTGCCATCTCGTCCACACGTTCGCGCCCGGCCGCCGCGTCGTCGCGCCCGCTACCTGCCATCTCGTCCACACGTCCGCGCCCGGCCGTCGCGTCGTCGTGCCCGAGTCCGGCCGTCGTTTCCTCGCGGCCGAGACGCGCGGTCGCGTCGTGCCCGGTGGTCGCGTCATCGGGCCCGGCCGCTGCGGCGTCGTGCCCGGGTCCGGCGGTTGTTTCCTCCAGGCCGAGGCGGGCCGTCGCGACGTTGACCGCGGCGTGCAGCTCGGTCTCGCGGTCGCCCAGGCGTTCGGCCAGCTCCGCCGCGCGGGTGCCCCACTCGATGGCCGCCTCGTGTTCGTAGGCGAGCATGTGGAGCTGGGCGCGGGTGCTGTACGCCATCGCGAGCTCTCGCCCCGGCGGCCCCGCGCGCAACGTTTCCACCGCGGCCGCGACCGCGCGGCGGGCCAGGGCTGTGTCGCCGCTCCACCAGGCCACGCGCGAGATCCAGCGCTCGTTCGCGCCCGCGCGTTCCCAGTCGCCCGCGGCCCGGCGCAGGGTGGCGGCGCGCTCCCGCGCGGTGAGGGCCTCGTCGGCCAGGCCGGCCAGGTAGGCCTGGAACGCGTACTCCTCCAGGACGTCCGCGCCGGCGCCGAGCTCGACCAGATCCCGGTAGTGCGCCGCGGCCTCGCGATGGGCGCCCTGGTGGGCGGCGGATTCGGCGGCCATCAGGGAGTACGAGAGCCGCAGTTCTGGATCTTCGGAGAATCTGGCGTGGTGGGCGAGGCGGGCCGGGTCGACGCCGGGCCGGGCCGCGAGCCGCCGGACCGCGCGCAGGTGCAGCGCGCGACGTCGCCCCGGTGGCAGCGCGTCCTCGACGGCCCGGCGCAGCAGTTCGTGCCGGAACTCGGCCCCGCCCTCGGCCGCGACGAGCACGCCCGCCGCCACGCACCGATCCACGAGCGCCGATTCCGGACCGTCGCCGCGCACGTCGAGGCGCTGCAGGACGGCGGCGAGTTCGGCCAGGTCGCGCGCGTTTTTCGGCAGGCTCGCCAGACGATTCAAGATCAGATGTTGTACCGCTCCAGCCTGCCTCCCGGCCAGCGCTTCCGTGACGAGTAGCGGGTTGCCGCCCGTGAGCGCATAGACCGCCGTCCAGTCCCGCCCCGCGTGCGCGGCGACGCACGCCTCGGAGAGGCGCGGTAGCGATACCCGCCGTAGGACATCGCGCGGAAACGCGGCCAGCGCGGCGTGCAGCGGGTGATCGGGTGCCTCGTCGTCGCGGTACGTCAGCACCAGCAGCGCGCGGACGCGTTCGATCCGCCGCGCGAGCGAGACGAGCAGGTCGAGGGTGGCGGCGTCGGCCCAGTGGAGGTCCTCGATGACGAGTACCGGCCGGGCGCCGGGCCGCTCGAGCGCGTCGAGCAGCGCGGGCAGCGGCGGCCGCCGGCCGGCCAGGGCCTCCCGCAGCGCGCCGCCGGCCTGTCGCGCAATGTCGTGCCAGGGCCCGAGCGGCCGCGGGGTGACGAGCGGGTCGCACAGGCCCGTCCAGACCGGCTCGCGGCGGGTTTCGGCGAATGCGCGTACCAGGCTGGACTTGCCGATCCCGGCCTCACCCGCGACGAGCGCGATCCGCCCGCCCTGCCGGTGCAGGCCGGCGAGCTCGGCCAGCGCCTCCTCGCGCTCCCACAGGGCCACCGTGCTGCGCGGTTACGCGACGCGGCTGTTCGTCTGCGGCCGCTCCTCCGCCAGCGCCTCGCCGAGCGCGGTCAGGTCGAGCCCGAGCACCCGCGCGAGCGCCGCGACCGTGAAGAACGCGGGCGTCGCGATGGCCCCGCGCTCGATCTTGCGCAGCGTGTCGAGCGAGATGCCGGCCTCGAAGGCGACCGCCGCCGCGCTGCGCGCCCCGCGCGCCTGCTGCAGCAGCCGGCCCAGCACCAGTCCCCGGTGCCGCTCGTCATCGGTCAGCGGGTTGCGCACCATGCCCACGATGATAATCCTGGTATTACAATATTCGGCATGGTGTTGGTGAAGAGTGCGGCGGAACTCGCCACGATGCGCGAGGCCGGCCGCGTGGTCGCCCAGATCCTGCAGGCCGTACGCGCGGCCGCGGCCCCGGGCGTCACCCTCCAGGACCTCGACGACCTGGCCCGCCAGCTGCTGGTCGAGAAGGGCGCCAAGTCCTCGTTCCTGCACTACCACCCGTCGTTCGCGCCGATCCCGTACCCGGCGGTGCTCTGCCTCTCGGTGAACGACGCGATCGTCCACGGCATCCCCGACACCCGCCCCCTCGCCGACGGCGACCTGCTCTCCATCGACTTCGGCGCCCACATCGACGGCTACCACGGCGACTCCGCGCTGACGGTCGGCATCGGCACCATCGACGAGCCCGCCCAGCGCCTCTCGGACGTCTGCAAACAGGCCCTCGACGCCGGCATCGCCGCCGCGCTCCCCGGCAACCGCCTCGGCGACATCTCCCACGCCGTCCAGTCGGTCTGCCGAGCGGCGGGTTACGGCCAGCCCACCGGGTACGGCGGCCACGGCGTCGGCACCGCCATGCACGAGGACCCCCACGTCCCGAACGAGGGCCGCCCGGGCCGCGGCCTCCCCCTGCGCGCGGGCATGGCCCTGGCCATCGAGCCGATGGTCGTGGAGAGCGGGTCGGACCGCCACCGCCTGATGCGCGACGGCTGGACGGTCTCCACAGTGGACGGCTCGCGGGCCGCCCACTGGGAACACACCATCGCCATCACCGACGACGGCCCCACCATCCTGACGGCGGTCTGAACGCAAACGCGGAACGGCCGGCCGCCCCGTGGTGGGGTGGCCGGCCGTGTGCCGTAAGCGTCAGTTGGCGGCGACGCCGAACTGGCCCTCACCGGCGTGGAACTGGGTGCCCTCCGCGAACGCGCCATCAAACCGCTGCGACAACGCGTCCAGCTCACCGAACTCCGCCGAATGCGAAGACTCGCTGCCCTCCGCGGCGAAGACGTGGTCATCCTCCGACGCGTCGTGGCTGTAGTTCGTGTAGTTGTCCGCCTCGTAGTGCACCGCCGCCGGCTGGTCGTACTCCACATGCGAACCCGTCGAGAAATCCGTCGACTCCGCGGCGTGGTGGTCGTTCTCGTACACACCGAACTGCGACTGCGCGTCGTACTCCGAACCCTGCGCCTGGTGCAACTGGTCCAGACCCTCGTGCTCCTGACCCGCCGAGTAGTGGCCGTAGTCAACGTCGTGGCCGGAGTCGCCGCCGTCGTACCCGCCGTCGAAGTCGCTCATCTGAAAGCCCCCTGGATCATTGTTTGCCCTGTTGACGACAACGTTAGGGATCCGGCGGTCTGGCCAAATCCCGGAAACGTGCCACTCACTGGGCGTTGTAGAAGGTCTCCCAGGTGCCGGCGGTGGTGCGGTTGGCGATGAGCGGGGAGTTGCCGCCGTTGTCGGCCGTCACGTACTTGCCGTTGGCGAGGGCGCGGAACGTCACGCCGCCGGTCGGGGCGGCGGTCATGGTGAACTTCTCCCAGGGGCCGATGTCGGTGCGGTTGGCGATCAGCGGGGAGTTGCCCCCGTTGTCGGCCGTCACGAAGCGGTAGTCGGCGTGGGAGTAGAGGGCCACGTACCCGTCGCCGGCGTCGACGATGTCGAAGCGCTCCCAGGTGCCGAGCTGGGTGCGGTTGGCGATGAGCGGGGAGTTGCCGCCGTTGTCGGCCGTCACGTAGCGGTTGTTGGCGTTGGCGCGCAGGGAGTTGCCGGCGTTGAACCACTCCACGCGGTGGAACTTCTCCCACGGGCCGATCGAGGTGCGGTCGGCGCTGAGCGGGCGGCCGCCGAAGTTGCTCGACACGTACTTGCCGGTCGCCAGCGAGGTCAGGCTGAACGAGCCGTCCGCGTTGGCGGTCTGGCGGAAGTAGGAGGCCGGGGTCAGCTGGGTCATGTTCGCGAGCAGCGTGCCGTCGGCGAGCACGTTGACGTAGAAGCCGCCGGACCGCAGGGCGATGGTGGTCGCGTCGATCTCGAGCACGTCGAACGCCGGGCCGCCGTCGGTGCCGGTGCCCTGCAGGTTCAGGGCGTCGACCACGACGTACTTGTTGTTGCCCCCGGTCATGAGCATCTCGCGGGCCAGCAGCCGGTGGACGGAGGCCGGCTTGGTCGTCGTCGCGCTCTGCCCGAACTTGTCGGTGACGGTCAGCGTGACGGTGTAGTTCCCGGTGCGGGCGTAGGTGTGCTGCACGGTCCCGACGGTGTCGGTCACCGGGGCGGTGCCGTCGCCGAAGTCGAAGACGAACGTCAGCGGCGACTCCCAGCCCGGTCGCGAGGTGTACCCCTCGGCGGTGATGGCCAGGTCCTGGTACGTGACGCCGGTGACGCTCAGGGAGGCCGTCGGCGCGGGCGGGACCGCCGCGGAGTAGGCCAGGCTCGTCACCGGGTACGCCATCCCGTAGGTGCTGACCGCGCCGGTGGCCGTGTCGACGACGTCGAGCCGGTCCTGGTCCGAGGTGATCTGGGCCAGCTTGCCGTCCGGCGTGATCGAGACCCCGGACGGGGCGTCGCCGACGGTGATGAAGCGGCGGACCGCGGCGGTCGCGGTGTCGATGAGCGCGACCGACTTGGAGCCGTTGTTGGCGACGTAGACGGTACGGCCGTCAGGCGTGACCGCCGCGCCCGCCGGATGGGTGCCGACCGGCACCGTCGCGGTGACCGCGTTCGTCGCGGTGTCGACGACCGAGACGGTGTTGCCGGCCCGGTTGGGCACGTAGGCGCGGCGGCCGTCGGGGGCCACCGCGACCGCGGACGGCTCGTCGCCGACCGTGACGAGGGCGGTCTGGGTCAGGGCGGCCGCGTCGACCACCGCCAGCTGGTCGGAGTCGGTGAGCGGCGCGTAGACCCGGGTGCCGTCCGGGCTGACGGCCAGCGCGCGGGCCTTGGCGGGCAGCGTGAGCCGGGCGGTGACCTGGCGGGTCGCGGTGTCCACGGCGGCCAGGACGGTGTCGCCGTCGTCGGCCACGAACACCTTCCGGCCGTCCGGGGCGACGGCGAGCGCGTACGGCTTGTTCAGCCCGCTCACGGTGCCGGTCAGGGCGCCGCCGGCGTCGAGCACGGTGACCGTCGTGCCGCCGTGGTTGGCGACGTACACGGCGCCGTTCGGGGCGGCCGTGACCGCGCGCGGGTGGTTCAGGCCGTCGATCTCGGTCAGGTAGTTGCCGGTGTCGCGCTCGCCGATGAGCAGGCCCTCGTAGAGGTCGTTGCCCAGGAAGACGATCGGGTGCGGGGTGGTCGGGGCGGCGGATGCGGCGTGGGCCGGGAGCGCGACGAGCGCGGTCCCGGCCGTGACTGCGGCCAGGAGGCCTCTGAGGTACACGTTTTCCCCCGTGGGAGTAGGAAGGGTCTAGCGGGGTTGCGGCGTGAGCAGCGGCGGAGCCGCCGGTGGGTTGAAGGGTGGCGGGTTCTCGACCCCGGCCGCGCGTTCGAGCAGCGCGACGAGGCCGGCCCGGGTCGCGACCACGACCATCGTGTGCGTGCGGTCGAGCGTGCGCCAGCGGTTTTGCTCCGGGGCCCAGAACGTCTGCACGCCGACGCCGAGCCCGGCCCGGCCGGTCTGCACGGCGACCAGGCGGACCAGGCCGGGCTCGCTGACGCCGCGGAAGTACTGGCCCTCCAGCTGCGATCCCGCCCCGACCGGGACCTCGGCGACCAGCAGCACCCGGCGGCCGACGGGGATGGTGTCGATGACCTCGCTGCCGACCATCGAGGCGGCGAAGGCGGGCGCGGCGAGGTACGAGACGCTGCGGGAGAGATTGATGTCGAACGCGGTCTTGACGCGCTGGGCGAACTCCTCCTCGAAGAGCCGCAGCACGACGC
Organism: Dactylosporangium sp. CS-033363; assembly: GCF_050942475.1. NCBI lineage: Bacteria > Bacillati > Actinomycetota > Actinomycetes > Micromonosporales > Micromonosporaceae > Dactylosporangium > Dactylosporangium sp. CS-033363. Next base: position 868,945 of record NZ_CP192032.1, read on the forward strand.
GCAGCTTGAGGTCGGGGTCGGCCCGGCGGGCCAGGTCGCGGCCGAGCAGGGCGGCCTCGAGGTTGGTGATGTCGGCCGTGGTGACCACGACCAGGCAGCGGGCGGTGGCCACGGACGCGGCGGTGAGCGTGTCCGGGTTCGTGGCGTCGCCGATGATGACCGGCAGCCCGAGGTCGCGGCCGACCTGGACGCCGCGGGCGCGCTCCTCGCGGTCCACGGCGACCACGTCGATGCCGAGGTCGTTGAGCTCGGTCAGCACCCGGGTGCCGATGTTGCCCAGGCCGACCACGATCACGTGGCCGGAGATGGGCTCGGTCAGGCCGCCGGCCGCGATGGCCAGCCGGGCCTTGACCACGATGCCGACGACGGCGGCGGTGATCGCCGGGATGACGGCCACCCCGACGACGACCAGCGCCACGTCGACCACCTGGGACAGCACGGTGGTGTTCTCCTGCGGGTTGGCCCCGCCGAGCGCGGTCAGCACCGCGAGGTACAGCGCCTTCCACACGCCCACGTGCCGCACGGCGGCCACCGCGACGGTACCCAGGGCCAGCACCACCACGATCGCGACCAGAATCCGCCGCAGGCCGCCGCCGATGAGCAGCCGGGACAGCCGCATCGGGTGGCGGCGGCGCCGGCGGCGGGGTTCGACGTCGCGGCGGCCGTAGACACTGGCCAGTACGAAATCGGCGGTTGTCGCATCGGCGGGAAGGCTCTCCCCGCGCGCGGTGTCGGCCAGCCCGCAGCGGATGTCGTTGGGGTTGGCCAGGCTCCGATCGAGGGCCATCAGTTGCTGGCCGTCGGAGAGCCGGATGGTGGTCGGGTTGCTGTCGCCGAGGGCCGCGGCCACGAAGGCCGGCGCGGCGATCTCCGAGGCCGACAGCACCGCGCAGTTGGAGAGCCGGGCGGAGATGCCGGCCCCGAGGCGGAGGTTGAACATCCGCAGCACGACCCGGACCGTCGGGTCGACCTCGCGGGCGATCAGGGCCGCGTCGACGTTGCCCACGTCGTCGGTGTCGACGAACGCGATCGCGTCGGCGTCGGTCAGGTCGGCCGCCTCGAACACGGCCCGGGTCACCTTCCGCGCCGCGATCATCACCGGCCGGGTCTCCGGGTCGTCGTCCGCGCAGATCTCGGCGATCTCGGGGGCCTGCCCACCGGCCAGATCGGGCACGATGACGGTCACCTGGGCCGAGTACGTATTGATCAGCTCGCCGACCAACCGGCGCGCGAGCGCGTTGTCACCCCAGACGACGAACTTCCGCACGGCAGCGATCGTATAGGCGCGACGCTAACCGCAGTGGGGCGGAAAACCGTTCAAGAGATTGATGTTGTACAGCAAGATGGCGTACTTTCCCACGTCGTGCCGCTCGACCGGGGCGCCCCACATCTTTTCGGCCTGCTCCGGGGTTCCGTAGAACGGGCGATCCTTCTCGAACACCACGAACCGGGCGTCGTGCGCGCCCGCGTCGTACATCGCGGTCTTCGACTGCCAGCAGAACGGGACCAGCCGGTCGTCCGCGCCCACCACCGGGGCCACCACGACCTTGTTCTCCGTCGTCACCGTGATGTTGTTCGAGGCCCAGTAGGCGCCCAGGCCGTAGGTCTGGCCCCGCGAGCGCAGGAAGTCGGCCGCCTCCTGGGCCTCCGACGGCTCGGCCCGCGGCGGGGAGTAGATCACCACGGTGAGCGCGAAGATCGCCAGCACGCCGGCCAGGACGCCGCGGCCGATCCGGATCTTGACCTGCGCGCCGTCGGAGGCAAGCCACGGTCCGGCGAAGCGCGCGGCCAGGGCGGCCGCCATGGGCAGGACCGGCGCGATCTCGCGGGCCGCCATCAGGTCGACGGAGATGGTGGAGACGATCTCCGCGCCGAGGTTGCACGTGATGGCCGCGATCATCACCGAGTCCACGCGGTCGGCCGTGCCGCGCACCGCCCGTACCAACGTGACGAAGAACGCGGCGAGGGCCACCAGGAACCCGATGAGGTGGAGCAGGGAGAGGAAGATCTCGAAGGCCGCGGGGTGCCAGCCGGGGCGGTGGGTCCCGAAGATCACGCCGACCATGCGGGCGGTCATCCACGCCCGGTGCGGCCAGTCCGACAGCGGCGCCAGCTCGATCGGCGGGTGCGGCGACTCGAACGCGCCGAGCGCGGTCAGCAGGTGCCGGAAGCCGCGGGAGATGAGCACCGAGACCACGGCCGCGCCGACCAGCGAGAGCTCGTAGAGGCGCTCCCCGGAGCGCAGGGCGCGGTACCCGCAGACGACCGCCAGCGGCACCGCGGCCACGAACGTGACGAGCGGGTCGCCCATCGCGCCCCAGCCCAGCAGCAGCGCCACCAGCACCGGGGTCCACACGCGGTGCTTGAGGCGGTCCAGCACGAGCCAGGCCAGCAGCAGCGGGACCGCGGAGCCCGTGTGGTTGGGGGAGGAGAGCAGCGTCTGGTACCCGGTGCCGGGCACGGGCAGCAGCAGGACGGCGACCGCCACCCCGATCCGCAGCCAGGCCTCCTTGCCGGTGGCGCGGCCCTTGGCCAGGGCGGCGGCCAGGAAGACGATCATCGTGTAGGTGATGGCCGCGGTCACGTGCACCTGATCGGCCGTGACGCCGGTGAACCACTGGACGATGCCGTACTGCACCAGCTCCGTCGGATAGAACGACACGTCGGAGAGGGCCCAGCCCTTCAGCAGCGGGTTGCCGTGGAACATGTCCCAGGCCTGCAGCGCGTTGCTCGCGCCGTCGCCGTTGATCGGGAACGCCCTGGCCATCCGCAGGTACGCGAAGAAGAGCCCGACGGCCACAACAACCGACCCGGCAGCGATCATCAGCCTTTGGCGCACCCGGGAAGGGTAGCCGAGCACCGGATTACTCGTATTCGTCGGCCAGCTCCCGGTATGCGGCCAGCACCACCTCCGTCCGCTCGACCAGCTCCGGCTCGGGCCGCGAGCGCAGCGAGCCCAGCAGTGCCTCGGCCGCCGTCACCCGGATCCGGGCCCGGCTCTGGGCCGCCCGGTGGTCCAGGAAGTCCTGGCACAGCCCGGCCAGCCGGCGCAGCTGCCCGGCCCGGCGGCGCACCTCGGCGTCCACCGCGACGAGCCGCTGGGCGATCTCGGCCTGCCGGTCGGTGACCGCGCTGAACAGGCTGCCCGCGCCGATCGGGTCGCCGACCGAGGCGCGCAGGTCGCGGTCGGCCGCGCGCAGCTCACCGCGCTCGGCCAGGGCCTGGGCCAGGTCCCACAGGGCCCGTTCCAGGGTCCGCGTCGGGTCGGCCGGCGAGGCCAGCCGCTCCAGGGCGGGCCAGGTCAGCCGGATGCGGTCGGCGTTGGCCGCGGCCGCCTCGAACTCGGTGCGGTCGCGCGGGTCGGTGAGATACTGCCGCATCGCCCGCCCCCGCAGCGTCGGCGCGCGCACCGCGGTGTAGCCGGCCAGCAGGAACACCGTGCCCGCGACCAGCGCGAACCCCCCGCGCAGGGCGGCCGGCGGGTTGAGCCAGTGAATGGCGAGCGCCACCGCGGCGGCCGCGGTGAGGGCGAGCGCATAGAGCGCGTGGATCCACTTGTCGACAGGCCAAAAAGGGCCCGCTGTGGTACCTCCAGTGCTCCGCCGCGACCCCGCCTCGTCCCCGATCGCGGCGAGGCTGCGCTCGACCGCGTTCCCGCCGCGGCGCAGCACTCCGACGCGGAACCCGCGCAGGTAGTCGATCACCGCGCGGCCCGCCGGTGCCGGGTCTGGCGCACCCGCGCCGCGATGCCGGCCCCGCCGCGGCGCAGCACTCCGGCGCGGAACCCGCGCAGGTAGTCGATCACCGCGCGGCCCGCCGGTGCCGGGTCTGGCGCACCCGCGCCGCGATGCTGGCCACCACGAGCGCGGCCAGGGCACCGAGCACGCCCTGGGCGATCCCGCCGAACACGGCGGCGGCCGAGGCGGCCGGGATGGACAGCGGGCCGAGCCAGCCGGGCAGGTGCTGCGCGGGCGCGGCGGCCAGCGTGACGAGCGCGGCGGCGGCCAGCCCGAGCAGCGGGGCGTACGGCTGCGGCACCAGTCCGGCCAGCACCGCCGTCAGCAGCACGCCCAGCACCGGGCCGAGCCACGGCAGCACGGTCAGCAGGCCGACCGCGACCGCCGCGGCCTGCGCGTGGCCGACCCCGCAGGCGGACAGGACCGGCCAGGCGACCGCCGCCGCCAACGCGCCCCACAAGCAGCGATGGGTGGCGGCGGTCGCGGTTCCGGCGACCCGGGCCGGCCGCGAGCCCGAGCGCAGGATCAGCACCGGCTCCGGCATCGGCTCGACGACCCGGACCGGACCGCCTTTCACAAGAGCCGGAGTTCCCGCGCGCGCTCGACGGCCTCGCGCCGGCGGCCGGCGTGCAGCTTGCGGTAGATGTTCTTGACGTGCGTCTTCACGGTGTTGACCGAGACGTACAGGGTGGAGGCGATCTCCAGGTTCGACATGGTGCCCTGCAGGTAGCGCAGCACCGTGAGCTCGCGCTCGGTCAGCGGCTCGACCAGGTTGGCGTCGCCGCCCCCGCGCGAGCCCCCGGCCAGCGGCGAGGAGCCGGCGGCGAGTTCGGCCGCGAGCGGGTGGTACACCGGCAGCAGCGGCGCGAAGTTGGCCAGCAGGTCGCGCACCGGGTGCCCGCCCACCAGGAACGGGCGGCGGAAGCTCTCCTCCTCGGCGATGTCCAGCGCCACCTCCAGCCCGCGCAGCACGCGGTTGCGGTCGCCGAGCGTGCGCCCGGCCAGGCTGGTGAGGATCGCCGCCTGCACGGTCCAGGTCAGCGCGGTGTCGACGGACGGGGTGGCGTACTGCGCCGCGGTCGTCGCCGCGGCCGCCGCCTTGCCCTCGATCAGCGCCGCCGACGCGTCCACGCACGCCGCCCAGCCCTGGAACACGTCCGGGTCGCCGCCGGTGGCCACGAGCCGCCGGGCCGCGCCGAGGTCGCCGCCGCCGATGCGCAGCTCGGCCTCGGTCAGGGCCAGGGCCCGCTCGACCGCCGGGGCCAGCGCCGCCCCGCCCAGCTCGCGGCGGGCGGTGTGCAGCACCTCCAGGGCCGGGGCGAGCCGGCCGGAGCCGTGCCGGAGCTTGGCGCGCACGGTCGCGATCGAGACCAGCAGGTCCGGGTCGCCGGCGGCCAGGTCGAGGGCCTCGTCCAGCAGACGGTCGGCCTCCGCGATGCGGTCCCACTCGCCGTAGACGCCGGCCAGGGCCATCCGCACCCAGCCCAGGTCGGTGGCGTCGGTGATGCCGAAGCGGTCCGCGGTGACCAGCGCCTGGCGGCCGAGCCGGGCGCTCGCCCGCAGCCGGCCGCGCATCGACTCGAGCACCGCGAGCTGGGCCGCCGCGCACACCTGGGCCTGCGCCAGGCCCGAGCGCTGGGCCAGCACCAGGGCGCCGTGCAGCGGGGCCCCGGCCGCGCCCAGCTCGCCGAGGCGCAGCCGGGCCTCGCCCTCATCGAGGAGTGTCAAAGCGCGAACTTCATCGTTATTTGCCGATATTTCGGACACCTCGGCGAGCATCCGGCGCGGGTCGCCGCCCAGCCAGGCCTCGGCCGCGGCGAACGCGCGGAACATCGGCGTGGTGCGGTCCTCGCCGGAGCGGCGCAGGAAGTCGCGGGTGCCCTCCAGGTCGCCGACGCGCAGCCGCTCGGCCGCGAACGCCAACGGCAGCTTGGGGTCCATCGACTCCTCCGCGGCCGGGGCGTGCGGGGCGGCCTCGTGCGGGCGGTCGTACCGCACCCCGCCCACGATGTCCGGCCAGGACCGCTCGAGCGTCTCCACCGCGCCGGTCCAGTCCTCGGCCAGCAGCGCGTGGCGCAGCGCCTCGGCCGGGATGCCGTACGTCCCGTGCCACGCGGCCGCCCGCCGGTGCAGGTCGGCGACCCGCTCCGGGCTGCGGCGCAGCAGTTCAGCGTGCAGCGTGCGGGCGAAGAGCGGGTGGAAGCGGTACCAGCCGCCGGGTCCCGCGTTTCGGGTCAGGAACGCGTTGGAGCCCTTGAGCTCGGCGAGCATCCGGGCCCCGTCGTCGCGGCCGGTGATCGCCTCGACCAGCCCGGCGTTGAGCCGCGGGGCGATCGCCGTCTCCAGCAGCAGCCGCCGGGTCTCGGCCGGCAGCGGGTCGATCACCTCGCCGGCCAGGAAGTCGCCGACCGCGCTGCTGAACGCGCCGCCGTCGTCGAGGACGCGCTCCGGCTCCGGGTGCCCGCGCATCGCCATCGCGGCGAGGCGCACGCCGGCCGGCCAGCCCTCGGTGATCGAGTGCAGCGAGTACAGCGTCGCGCTCGGCAGCACCACGTCGTGGGCCGCGAGCAGCTCGGCCGTCTCGGCGATGGTGAGCGAGAGGTCGCTCGTGCGCATCTCGGTGAGCGAGCCGTCCACGCGCCAGCGGTACAGCGGCAGCGACGGGTCGCGGCGGCAGGACAGCACCAGCCGCAGCCGGCCCATCCCGTGCCGGACCAGCGCCTCCAGCTCGGCCAGCGCGTCCGGGTCGCTGATCTCACGGACGTCGTCGACGACCACCACGTGCGGGCGCTGCAGCGCGTCGACCACGCGCAGCAGGTCGCCGTCGGCCTTGCCGCCGTGCGCGTCCGGGTGCTCCGACAGCGCGCCGAGCAGCTGCCCGGGCACGTCCGCGCCCCGCTCGGCGTGCGAGGTGACCCAGCGCACCACCGGCAGTTCGCCACCCTCGCCGATGCGCACCGTGCGCGCCCACGCGACCAGCGCCGCCGTCTTGCCCCAGCCGGCCGGCGCCGTGACCAGCGTCAGCGGCGCGCGCACCGCCGCGTCCAGCTGCGCGACGACCCGCTCCCGCAGCACGTACCCCGGCGGTAGGTCCGGCACCGCCGCCGACGGCGCCGCCATGCGGCGTTCCTGCTGTACCAACGCTTGTGACACCCGTGCCCCCCGAAATCGCTTTCCCGGCCCTGTTTCGACGCGGATGGCTCGCGGTTTTTCCACTCGTCTTTCATCCGGGCCAAACGTGACGAGCAAACCATCGCCGCACGCTGCGGCGCCTCACCCGGCTCGGGTGGTCCACCCGTCTCCGGGCAAGCGATTTCCCTTACGTGCCAACGGTTCCATCGACACCATTGCACCGCCGCGCGGGCCGCCGAAGGCTCACCCGAAAAGGATGACGCGCGCTCACCACGGTGCTGGGGAGCGTTGAGCGCTGCCGCCCGTGCTCTCGGTGCCGGCACAGAAGACCTGACCGGGCACACACCAGGGGGAGGACGAGCGAGCATGAGCGCGGTTGTGGGCGAGATCGAGCTGAGCCCCGCGAATGGCTTCGAGCTGAGTCTGCGGGGCTATCACCGCGCTCAGGTCGACCGGTACATCGCCACCTTGCAGATGCGGCTGACCACCGCCGAGACCGAACTGGCCGCCGCACGGTACCGCGAGCAGCAGCTCGGCGGCCGGGTGGAGCGCCTGGGGGCGGAGCTCGAGCAGTGCCGCTGCGCGGACGAGTCGTCGAAGATGGTCGGCAGCCGGATCCAGCGGATCATCGAGCTGGCCGAGGAGGAGGCCGGCGCCCTGCGCGCCCAGGCCCAGGAGGACCTCGAGTCGGCCCGCGCGGCCGGCGAGGTGATGCTCGCCGACGCCCGGCAGCACACCGAGGACGTCATGCGCGACTTCCAGACCGCACTGAGCGAGCGGCGGGCCGAGGAGGCCCGGGTCGAGGCGAACCGGCGGGCCCAGTGGGACGCCCGCCGCCAGCGCCAGCGCGAGGCGGCCGAGAACCTGCTGGCCACCACGCGCTCGGTCGGCACCGACACGGTCGAGGTGACCCGGCGGCTGCTGGACTCGCTCATCGCCGAGCACAGCAAGCTGCTGGCCGAGGTGGAGACGGCCGAGAAGGAGATGGTGAACCTCTCGTCGGCGTGATGGCCGTCGGGCAGGTGGATCACCCAGCCCGGGTGAGGACGGATCATCCAGCGGAAAGCCAGGATTCGTTATGTGACAAGGCAAACGACGGATGGCCCAGGGCCGGTGACTGCTGCACCGTCCACTGTGGTCCGTCCGGTCCCGCCAGCCGCGGGCGTCACGCCGTCGGTGGTCCCCGGCGTGACGGACCCAGCTGGGCCGGGCGGTGAAAACCATTGAGCAGGGGGTACTCAATGGTCCAGGAGTCAGCGGTGAACACGGCCCGCGTCCTGAGCACCGACCGGCCTTCAGCGAGGGCGGCGGGAGCCGATGGGTGGGCGGCTGATCCGGAGGAGGCCGCCCACCCATCGCAAGTCTGATCTGCCCGGTCACATCCACGAACCAAGGACGGCGCGCTCCCAGGCCCGCGCCGTCCTTTTTTCTGTCCGCGTTTCTGCCATGGTGAGAGGCATGTCGTCCTCGCTGGCGCACCGCCTCCGGCACCTGCTCACGCCGCATTCGCACGACGCGGCCGACAAGGTCGATCCGGCCCTGGCGGGCTCCGCGGCCGGCCTGCGGGCGCTGTGGTTCTCGCTGCTCGGCCTGGGGGCCACCGCCGCGCTGCAGGCGGTCGTGGCGGTCTGGTCCGGCTCCGTCGCCCTGCTCGGCGACACCCTGCACAACGTGGCCGACGCGCTGACGGCGGTACCCCTGGGCATCGCCTTCCTGGCCGGCCGGCGCCCCGCGAACCGGCGGTACACCTACGGCTACGGCCGCGCCGAGGACCTCGCCGGCATCGCGATCGTGCTGACCATCGCCGCGTCGGCCGCCCTGGCCGCCTGGGCCGCGGTCGACCGCCTGCTGCACCCGCAGGATGTGTCCCGGCTGCCGTTCGTGGCCGCCGCCGGCCTGATCGGCTTCGCGGGGAACGAGCTCGTCGCGCGGTACCGCATCCGCGTCGGCCGCCGCATCGGCTCGGCCGCCCTCGTCGCCGACGGCCTGCACGCCCGCACCGACGGCTTCACGTCCCTGGCGGTGCTGGTCGGGGCGGGCGGCGTGGCGATCGGCTGGACGTGGGCCGACCCGGTGGTCGGGCTGCTCATCACGCTGGCGATCCTCTTCGTGCTGCGGGACGCGGCCCGGGAGGTGTACCGCCGGCTGATGGACGCGGTCGACCCGCACCTCATGGACGACGCGGAGGAGGCGCTGGCCGGCACGCCGGGCGTCATCCGGGTGGCGGCGCTGCGGATGCGCTGGATCGGCCACCGCCTGCACGCCGAGACCGACCTGGTCGTCGCGGGCGACCTGTCGCTGGCGCGGGCCCACGAGATCGCGGTGGAGGCCGAGCACCGGCTGCTGCATGCGGTGCCGAAATTGGCCGCGGCGACGGTACACCCGGATCCTGAACTGCCGCACGTCCACGACCGGCTCGATCACCATCACTGACCGAGCGGGATGCGGAAGGGCCCGGCGACGTCGTTGTCGCCGGGCCCTGCCGTTTCTCGGGGTGTTACGGGCGGGGACTGGGGCCGGGGCCGGAGGTGGGGGCCGTGTGCGGCGTCTCGGTGCGCGCCTGCTGCTCGTCCGTCAGGTGGGCCGGCGTCGGGCGCGGTTGGTTCATCGGGAACGCGGGGTCGCGCTGCTGCTGGTGGTCGGCCCGGTGGGCGCCGCCGGCCGGCATGGCGGGCTCGAGCTCGCGGGGCGCCCAGTGGACCGTCAGCGCGAACAGCACGATCACGTCCAGGGTGATCATCAGCAGCGACCAGACCGGGTACGCGCCCAGCCAGCCGATCTGGGTCAGCGCGTGCAGGGCGACGATGATGATCGCGGTGACCCGGGCGACGCGGTTGCGCGTGAACAGCCCGATGCCGCACAGCAGGAGCAGCGCGCCGAAGACGATCATCACCACGCCCAGGCCGGTCAGGTCCACGACGACCAGACTGTCGCCGTCGATGAAGGTGACCTGGTCCTGCAGCAGGGCGACCAGCCCTTCGAGGATGTTCAGCGCGCCGAGCACGGTGAGCAGTACGGCGGCGAACGTGATCCAGCCGGACCAGGTACTGCTCCGGCGAATACCGGTATCAGCCATGACCTCTGTCTTCCTCCCAGAGGGAAAGCGGGAGGCGCGGCGGCTTCGCGGGATGGGCCGCGGCGGACAAGAGAGGAGGCGCCGCGGCCGGATCCGGCGAAACTCGTGTGGCGACCTCCCTCCCTCGCACATGCGGTGAACGGTGCTTTTGGCCTGATCGTTCGGCCCCTCCGGGGGAGGGGGCATCACCCCCGGCGTGTGAACACGCCAGCGGGTATGGCCTCCGCCGGGCCTCACCCGGGGTGGGTGAGGACCAGTCACCCGTGGCCGTTCGCACAATGCGCTCGTGGAGATGGCCTGGATCCCCGGTGGCACCTTCGCCATGGGTGCCGAGGGCTTTTATCCGGAAGAGGCGCCCGTGTGCAAGGTCACGGTCGATGGCTTCTGGATCGACTCGCACCCGGTGACCAACGCGGAATACGCCCTGTTCGTGCAGGAGACCGGCTACGACACGCTCGCCGAGCGCGACGGCGAGCAGGGTCCGCCCGGCTCGATGGTGTTCGTGCAGCCGCCGGGCCCGGTGCCGCTGCGCGACTGGCGGGTCTGGTGGGAGCTGCGGCCCGGCGCGTCCTGGCGGCACCCCTTCGGCCCGGAGTCGGACATCCGCAAGCGCTCGGCTCACCCGGTGGTGCACATCGCCTACGAGGACGCCGCCGCGTACGCGCACTGGGCCGGCAAGGACCTTCCGACCGAGGCCGAGTGGGAGTTCGCCGCGCGCGGCGGGCTGGACGGGTCGCCGTACCCCTGGGGTGACGAGCCCGAGCTCGGCCGGGCCAACATCTGGCAGGGTATTTTCCCGTGGCTCGACCGCAGCGACGACGGCCACGGCACCAGCCCGGTCGGCGCGTTCGCGGCCAACGCCTACGGCCTGTTCGACGTGGTCGGCAACGTGTGGGAATGGACCTCGGACTACTATCGCTCGGGCAACGCGCGCTTCGGCGAGGTGGAGGGTGAGATCCCGCAGAACCCGCGCGTGGACTCGCCGCCCGGCGCTACTGTCTTCTCCAGCCGGGTGGTGAAAGGCGGCTCCTACCTCTGCTCAACGGGGTACGACCACCGCTTCCGACCGGCCGCCCGCCAGCCCGAACCGATCGACAACGGTAGCTGTCATGTCGGCTTCAGGTGCGTGCGCCGGCAGGCGTAAAAAGCCAGGGTGATCACGGATCGTATTTTGTTCACCCCCTACGGGTGAGGCGACATCACCTTTTGTCGCCTCACAATCCCGTGGTCATCCGCCGTGCTGCGGTGGGTGGGAGGGGGCGAAATACGTTGGGGCAGAAAACGCTCGTTGACACCATCACCCGTCCCGCACTGCACTTCGCAGTGCCCGAGCCGCCCCGCTATCACGTGCCGCGACCGCGTCTGCTCGACGCACTGGATCGCGCCGTGGCGGGGCCTTTGACATTGATCTCAGCACCGGCGGGGTGGGGCAAGACCACCCTGCTGGCCGAGTGGGTGGCGGCCGGGCGAGCACCCTGGCCGCTCGCGTGGTTGACCGTCGAGGCCCACCACGGCCCACGCTTTTGGGAGCACGTCCTCGACGCGGTCACCCAGGCGACCGGCGAGGAGGCGACGGGGGAGAGTCTCGCCGACGGCCGGGGTGAGGCCCTGGAGGCCCTCATCACCCTGCTGCGGCGGGCCGGGCCGCCCGTGGTGCTGGTCCTGGACGACCTGCAGGAGCTGTCGGTGCCCCGCGTGTGGGGTGAGCTCGAGACGCTGCTTTCCCAGGCGGGTGACCGCCTGCGTCTCGTGATCGCGTGCCGGACCGATCCGGCGCTCACGCTGTACCGCTTCCGCATCCGGGGCGCGCTGAGCGAACTGCGCACCGGGCCGCTCGGCTTCACCCTCGACGAGACCGCGCAGATGCTGGCCGCACATGGGGTCCGGCTGGCCGAGTCCGCGCTCGTCGAACTGCACGCGGTGATGAAGGGGTGGGCGGCCGGTCTGCGGCTCGCCGCGCTCGCGGTGCAGGGGCACCCCGAGCCGGACAGCCTCGTGCCGAGGTTCGCGCTGCAGGATCGGGCGCTGGGGGAGTACCTCGTGGGGGAGGTCTTCGACACGCTGCCCGAGGACGTGCGCGAGGTGGTGCTGTGCACGTCGGTGCTCGACCAGGTCAGCGCCGAGCTCGTGGAGGCGCTCACCGGCCGGGTGGACGGCGCGCGCATCCTGGCCCAGCTGGAGCACTCGAACCTGTTCGTGGTGCAGGGCAGTGGCAACGCCGGCATGTACCGCTGTCACCCGCTGTTCGGGCTGATGCTGTACGACGAGCTGCGCCACCGCCGGCCCGAGCAGGTGCGCCAGCTGCACCGCCGCGCGGCCGACTGGTTCGCCGCGCACGACCAGCCGGCCGACGCCCTGCGCCACGCCCTGGCCGCGCGCAACTGGAGCCAGGCCTCGGACCTGCTCGCCGCGAGCTGGCAGGAGCTGGTGCCGGGGGCCCGGATGCGCACGATCAAGGAGCTGGTGCCGCCGCCGCCGCAGGAGATCCGCAACGATCCGAAGCTGGCCCTGGCCTTCGCGGCCGAGCGGCTGGACGCGAGCGACCCGCAGGGCACGGAGACGTTCCTGCACCTGGTCGACCGCAGCCAGCACACCTTGATGGATTCGGCCCGAGCCGAGCTGCGCCCGATCGTGGACAGCTTTCGGATGGCCGAGGCTCATCAGAGCCAGAAGCCCGATCTGGTACTGGCGACAGCTCCGCTCCTCCTCCGCGAGGACACCGGCCTCGACGACCAGGACGCCGCCCGGATGCGGGCGCTGGCTCTCGTGGCGGTCGGGGGTGCGCGGCTCATTCAGGGCGACCTGAACGCCGCCGAGCTCGCGCTGCAGGAGTCGCTGAACTTGGCCCGCCGGTGCGGCGGCGTCCAGTCCCAGCTCGCCGCCCTGCGCCAGCTCGCGCAGCTCAACGCGGCCCGGGGCCGGCTCACCGCGGCGATGCGCTACGGCAAGGAGACGCTCGCCCTGGCCGACCGCGAGGGCCAGACCCAGGGCAGCGACGTGGTGTGGGCCCAGCTCACCGTGGCCGAGGTCTGCTACCTGCAGGCCCGCGTCCCCGCGGCCGAGCACTACCTGGACCGCGCGCTCGACGGCGGCGGCCTGGCCGACCCGGCCCTCGTGGCCACGGCGACCATGACCCGGGCCCACATCCGAGCCGCGGCGGGCGACGCGCGCGCCGCGTGCACGGAGCTGGCCGCGATCCGCCGGCAGCTCGCCGACTGGCGGTACACGCCGCGCATGCAGCACTGCGTCACCCTCGCCGAGGCCGAACTGCGCCTGGCCGCGGGCGACACCGAGGCGGCCAAGCGCCTGCTGACCCTGGAGCCGGTCGAGATGCTGGCCCCGTGGCTGGGGGTGGTCCGCGCGAAGGCCCACCTCGCGGAGCGCAGACCGGCGGCGGCCCTGGGTGCGGTGCAGCCGTACCTGGAGGCCACCACCGGCTCGCTGGTGTGGACGGTCGACGCGAATCTCACCAGTGCCCGCGCCCTGCGTGCCCTGGGTGACCGCTCCAAGGCCGGCCGCGCGCTCGAACAGGCCCTGCGCCACGCCGACGACGAGTCGATCCGCTGGCCCTTCGTGGCGGGCGGCCAGCCGGTGCGGGAGCTGCTGGTGACGTACCTGCCGGCCGGCAGCGGCTACCGCGGCCTGGCCGAGGACATCGCCCAGGAGCTCAACGCCTTCGGCCGGGCGCCGGCGGCGGCGGGGGAGCTGGCCGAGCCACTGACCGAGCGCGAACTGGCGGTGCTGCGCTACCTGCAGGGCACGCTGTCGGCGGGGGAGATCGCCTCGATGCTGTACGTGTCGGTCAACACCGTGAAGACCCACATGAAGAACATCTACCGCAAGCTGGGCGTCGGCCGCCGGCGGGAGGTGATCGAGCGCGCACGTGAACTCAACCTGCTGTAACGCCCGCCAGACCCCTAGGAGCGCGACCCGTGGTATTCGGGTCGCGCTCCTTTGTCGTGTGCGCTCCGTCCACTGTGGTGTGCTCTCCATCCACTGTGGATGCCGATAAGTCGGGCGCCGGCGCGCCACGACTTATCGGATTCATACCCTGACGCCCGCTAAGTCATGGCGTTACAGAGGCTGAGCACCGCAAAGCGAAGCGGCGGCGGTCCCCCCGGTGAAGGAGGACCGCCGCCGCTTCCGGCGGGAGACAGGTCAGCGGTTGACGTACGGCCGGGCGCCGATCGCGGCCAGCTCCGGCATGTCCTCGCCCGGTTCGTCGACGGACTCGGCGGCGATCGCCGCCTCGCCCGCCAGGACCAGCGGCAGAGGGTCGATCAGCGGGTCGAACGACTCGAGCGACGCGCGCTGGACCGGCACGGTCTGACCGTCGGCCGGCACCGCGGCCTGGCCCACGGCGCGCACCCAGACCTTCGTCGGGGTGTCGCCCACCAGCTCGGCCTCGATGGTCTCCTCGATGACCGCCGAGATGACCGGCTTCCCGACGGACGCCGTGACGATGACCGTGTCCTCCTGGTGCGCCTCGACGATGTCCGGCGGCAGGAGGTCGATGGTGATGATGTCGTCGCGGGAGACGCTGTGCCGCACGGGCGGGCGGCCGGCCTTGTGGCGTCCGTGGTACGCGTTCGAGCGGCTGTTGCGCCGCAGGATCAGCTTGGCCACGGGGGCCGGGCGCGCGGGTTTGGCGGGCGCCGCGGGTTCCTCGGCGACGACGCTGCCGCGCGGCACCGTCATGATGAAGAGCATGATCACGTCGAGCGTGACCATCAGCAGCGACCACGCCGGGTAGGCGCGCAGCATCGCCAGCTGTGAGATCGCGTGCAGCGCCACGACGCTCGCGGCCACCGCCTTCGCGCTGGGGCGACGGGCGCGCAGCGCGAAACCGGCCGCGACGAGCAGCAGGCCGAGCGTCACCGTGGCCGCGGCCCAGGTGCCGGCGCTGGTGAACGCCACATCGTTGCGGTCGAATCCGACCTTGTCGCCGGCAAAAGCCACCAGCAGTCCCTGCGCGACGTTCAGCGCGCCCACCAACGTGAGCATGCTCGTGCCGAACGCCCGAAATTCCTTGACCCGCATCCGCCCGTCTTCTCCCTGTTGTTTGCTAATGACGGCGTAAAAAATCGAAGGCCGCGCCGGTACCCGGTCAGAAACCGGGACCGGCGCGGCCATATATCCCCCGTTACGGTCCCCAGCCCGGCTCGGAAGCCGATCCGGGCTGGGACCCGTGTTTGTTCCCCCCGGAACAGGCCCGACCCGTGGAGTCCGGTTCCGCCGCCCGCGGTTCCGGACTCCGGCGCAGACCCCTCCATGCCGGAACCGGGTGCCGGTCGGCCCCTCCCGCGGACATGGGTGGGTCTCCCGGCCTCCCGCTTCCGACCTCGGCGCCTGCCGCAGATCGGCAACGTGTCGTGCCTGCAGACATGATTCGATCGAGAGGGGTGAACGGGGATCACCCTCGATGGGTGAACGGCCGGGTGGCCGTCGGCCAGGCGAACGGGGGAGCCGGCGGGCGCGGGCCTCCCCTACCGGGTGCTCAGACGGGCTCAGCAGCCAGAAGACAGGCGTCGTCGTCGGGGTTGGTGCGGTGCGCGCAGTCCAGCGCGGTACGCAGCCGCTCACCCGGCGCGGAGGCGCGCATCGCCACCCCCACGTCCTCGGCGAGCCCGGCCACCCCCTGGTCGATCGCGCGGTCGCGGCGCTCGACCACGCCGTCCGTGTACATCAGCAGCAGATCACCCGGGTCGACTACCACGAACGCGGTGTCATAGCGGGCCGCCGGGTCGACGCCCAGCGCCATGCCCGACGGCTGGGCGAGCTGGCTCACCCCGCCGGCGGTGGCGCGCAGGATCGGGAGGTGACCGGCGCGGGCCCAGGTGAAGGAATGGTCGGCCGGGTGAAAGCGGCCGCACACGGCGGTGGCGAGGATCGTCGACGGGCGGCGGCAGAGCATGCGGTTCAGCGCGGCCAGGATCGCGCCCGGCTCGTCGCCGGCCAGCGCCAGCCGGGTCATCGCGGCCCGCAGCCGCATCATGGTCGCGGCGGCGGGGCGGCCGTGGCCCATCACGTCCCCGACGGCGAGCATGACGTCCCCGCCGGGCAGGGGCGTGCTGAGGTACCAGTCGCCGCCGACCGGCCCGGCGTGCCTCGCGACGGCGTACCGCACGCCCACCCGCACGCCGTTGACCTGCTCCCGTAAACCCGTCATGCCGCATATCGTGGCCCCGGCCGGGCTTCCCGCGACTCGCCTCAGGAGGGTGAGGACCTAGATGAGGCTCAGCTCGCGGCCACGTCGCACGGCGTCACGGCGTCGGCTGACGCCCAGCTTGCGGTACACGTGGCGGACGTGGGTCTTGACGGTGTTCGCGGAGACCGAGAGCACCGTGGCGATCTCGGCGACCGACAGCATGCTGCGCAGGTATTGCAGTACCAGCGTCTCGCGCTCGGTGAGCGGCTCGGTGATGTGCTCGGCGGCGACGTCGAACAGGTCGGCGGCCGACTCCTCCTCCTCGTCCTCCTCCTCGGCCGGGGCGGGCCCCTCGAGCAGCTCGGCGACCCAGGCCCCGTGGCCCAGGAACGGCGCCCGGATGCCCTCGGGCGCGGCCAGCCGCAGCGCGGTCTCGACCCGCTCGGCGGCCCCGGCGACGTCGCCCAGGCGGTGCAGGGCCTGCGCGAGCAGTACACCCGCGACGACCGTCACCACGAGGGAGGGCGACGGCGCGTCCAGCAGGCGTTCGAGCTCGTGCGCGGCCAGCTCGGGGCGATCCTGCACGAGCGCGATCCGGGCCCGCGCGAGCACCACGGGCGGCGAGTCGCGCCGGTGCCGGTCGAGCTCGTCGAGGATCGCCAGGGCCTTGTCCGTCTGCCCCTCGGCCAGGCACAGGTCCGCGTGCAGGACCCGGGCCGTGATCTCGGCCAACATGGGCATGGTGCCTATTCGGTTGCTCAGCAGCGGCTCCAGCGCCTCGGCCGCGCCGGCCAGGTCGCCGGAGTCGAACTGCAGCAGGCCGAGGCTGAGCACGCCGCTGAGCCAGCCGTGCGGGTCGGGCGGGACCTCCGCGGTGAGGCTCTCGTCGAGGTGGTACCGCGCCTCGTCGAGCTGCCCCCGCACCCGGCACACGGCGGTGAGCACCAGCCGGGCGTAGCTGATGTTGCGCGACTCGGCGATGCCGGCGTCGCGGCTGCCGTCGAGCACCCGGCGCGCGCAGGCGGCGGCCGCGGACAGCCTGCCCTGGTGCAGGTGCAGGAGCGCCTGCTGCCGGTTGGCCTGGACGATGAGCTGGTTGAAGCCGGCCTTGCGGGCCAGCACGGCCCCGCGGGCCAGGGCGGCGTCCGCGTCCTCGAGCGCGTCCCGGGCCATGTCGGCCCCGGCCATGGCGAGGTGCGCGGCCGCGCGGGCCCCGTCGGCGGCGTCGGCGTAGAGATGCTCGTCGGCCGCCTCGTCGGTACATCGCAGCAGCCGGGCGGCCGCGTCGGCGCAGCGGTCCGGGTCCTCGGCCGCGGTCGCCTCGGCCAGGCGCATGGCGGCCAGGATCTCGGCGTCCAGCGGCGTCGGCGCCTCGCCCAGGGCGCGCTCGCCGAGGCGCAGGAAGGCCGACATGCCCGCCGCGTCGCCCGTGTCCCGGCAGCAGATGGCCAGCGCGAAGGCGAGCATCGGCCGCTCGGCGATGTCCTGGGGAGGGCGCGGGCCGGTCCGCGACGCCATGGCGCGCGATCCCGACCCGCACAGCTCAGGCCAGTACTGGAGGAATAATCGCTCGGCGACGACCCAGTCGGCCCCGAGGACGGCGTGCACGACCGCGTCGCCGGGAAGGCCGTTGGCGGCGTACCAGCCGGCCGCGGCCCGGTGCAGCCCGCCCTCTTCCGCGGCGAGTGTGGTGCGCACCTCGGCGCGCAGGACCGAGCGGAGCAGGCGGCGGTAGCGGTACCAGGAGTGGGAGCCGCCGTAGAAGGTGGCCAGGGCGTTGGCCCGGCTCGCCTGGGCCAGCTGGCGGGCCCCGTTGCGGCTGCCGGCGAGCGCCTCGACCAGGCCGGGGCAGACCGTCTCCACGATCGAGGTGCGCAGCATGACGTCGTACACGTCGGGGTCGAGGTTGGCCAGGATCTCCCGCTGCACGTACTCGGTCAGCCCGACCTGCTCGTTCAGCCCGGCCTCGCCCGCGACCAGGTCGGTCACCACCCGCTCGGGCTCGTGCCGGCCGATCATCGCCGAGAGCGCGACCGACACGGCGGCGGGCCAGCCCTCGGTCACGTGCCACAGGGCGTGCCGGAAGTGCTGGGCCAGCCGCACCTCGAGCCGGTCGGCCAGGCCCGCCACCTCCGCCTGGGAGAAGGCGAGGTGATCGGCGCGCAGCTCGGTGAGCTGGCCGCGGACCCGCCACCGGTACAGCGACAGCGGCGGCTCGTTCCGCGCCAGCAACAGGAACCCGATCCGGTCGCCCAGGCGGGTCATCAGCCGCTCGATCCGGCGCAGCACGGTGCGGTTGGTGACGTTGTGCAGGTCGTCGAGGACCACCACGGCGCGCTCGGGCAGCCGGCCGTTGTTCCACGCGTACGTGGCCGGGTCCAGCGCGATGCCCGCGACGTTCAGCGCCGAGGTGAGCTGGCGCCAGGCGGCGGCCCCGCAGTTGGGCTCGAAGCGCACGTACGCGGTGCGCCCCGGCGGCCGTCCGGCCCGGATCCACGACGACGCGAGCACGGTCTTGCCCCAGCCGGTCGGCGCGCAGACCAGGGTCACGGGCTGCTCCACCGCCGCATCCAGGTGCTCGAGCAGCCGTTGACGCTCCAGGTGTACCGCGGGCAGGCCCGGCACTTCCCGGCTGGTCACGATCTCGGCCGGCACGGGCCCCAGCAACTCGAGGGGCCGTGCGGCGGGCGAACCCCGGAACCGCTCGGCGGCGTCGTTGTGCGCCAATCTGTCAAGTGTGGTTTCGCCGTGGTGGCTGCTATGCACCGTCACTCCCGAAGCCGCGGGTCTACGACGTGCCCGGACTGGCACCTTTCCCTTGCGTGATTGGCCGTGCGCGACGTCGAACACCATAGAACTCCGAGCCGGATTCGTGGAGTGTCTCATTCAAACTTTTCGATGGGTGCAGGCGTGGAGATGCCCCCGCTTTCGCATTTCGAGCGCTGTTCTAATAGACGTGTACCGATTTATTGCACGTGTGCAGCCAACGCCGTGTACAGACTTGCGGGGGCGATGGGCGGTCTTTGCCCGGTTTTGCTGTCCGCGTGACTTGTCACCCGAGGGGCTCGGCTACTGTGCGTGACGGCCTGTGGATTACGCTCCGGTAGCGTCCGGCTGGCCGGGGGCGGGGCCACGGATGAACGGGGCCATGGCATACCCCGAACGGGGCATCTTGCGGATGGCTACGGCGTGTCGCGGTCCGTATCACCGACATGTGTCGTGACTGATACTCAGGTGGAGCCCGAGATCGACGTTGATCTTACTTATAATTACAAGGTTGTCATCAGTGAAATTCCTCTGAGATTAAGATCGTCCCACTCAATCGAGTGCCAATCTGCAATTTGCACTCGTGAAGAATGGCCAAACTCGGGCAAAACACCCACACGGGCTGTGTCGTGACGAACACCGATATGGACCCGGGTCTGTTGAGCGCTCAAGTGAAGGCCGGCGAGCGCTTCAGCGCTATTTGCCGCCCGTCAGGGTATAAATCCGAAATGTCCGATCGCGAAGTGTCGGACATTTCGCCACCAGCGGCGGAGCGACGGACCGGCGGCACCGGTCAAATAGGTGCCGCCGAAAAGGGCTAGCTCGCCTGCGCGGCGGTGTCGTCCTCGGCCAGCGGTACGCCGGAGGCCCGCGCGAAGGCCGTCAGACCCTGCAGGAGGGCCGCGCGGTCGTCCGGGGACATCCGGCGCAGGACGGCGGCGATCGTCTCCTGGCGCTGGCGTCCGAGGCCGTCCAGGAGGCGCCGGGCCGTCGGGGTCAGCACCAGCCACACCTCGCGGCGGTCGCGCTCGTCGGCGGTGCGGCGCAGGAGGTCGGCGGCCTCCAGGCGGTCGCACAGGCGGCTGGCCGAGGAGGGCGCGGTGTGCAGGGCGACGGCCAGCTGGGTCAGGTTCACCGACCCGGCCTGGTCGACGACGCCGAGCACGCGCAGCTGGGCGGCGGACACGCCGGAGTTGTCGTTGGCCGCGCTCGTCGCGAGGACCAGCGCCTGGCCGGCGGCGTCCGCCAGGGCCGCCGCCCGCGCCAGGTCATCTGGGCTCGACGGGTGCGGTGAGGGTCGGCTCCGCACGTTGTCCTCCGTGTCTCGCGGCGGTCACGGGTCGGCTCGGGGCGACCAGTCCAGGCAGATGATCAGGGCATCGTCCTCCATCTCGGCCCCTGCGTGATAGTCACGAAGGTTCCGCATGACGCTGCTGATCGCCTCGGCCGGTGGCTGCAACCGGGTCGATCGTATGGCACGACTCAACTCCCGCTCACCGAACGTCGCCTCGTTCGGCCTCAGAGCGGAATGCACCCCGTCGCTCACTACGAAGAGCCGATCGCCAGGGTTCAGCGTGGTGGTTTCCTCCACGTACCGCGTGTCGCCGAACATGCCCAGCGGGAGCTGCGCGTCCAGGGGCATGTCGGTCACCTGCCCGTTGCGGACCAGGATCATGCGCGGCGAGCCGGCGTCGATCATGCGCAGTTCGCCGGTGGCGGTGTTGATCGCGAGCAGCAGGGTGGCCACGTGCCGCGCCCCGCCGTACTGCGAGAAGATCGCATCCGCCGCCAGTACCGCCTGGTCGGTGAGGTCGCCCGGCCGGCTCTGCTCGGAGGGGAGCGAGCGGCGGGCGTTGCGCATCGCGTTCACGGCGAGCGTGGTCAGCAGCGCGGCGTCCAGGCCGGAGCCCATCCCGTTGAGGGCGGTCACGGTGAGCCAGTCGCCGTTCACGGACCAGTCGAAGTGGTCGCCGCAGACCGCGTAGGCCGGCTCCAGCTGGCCGGCGAACTTCACGCCCGGCTGCTCGTACGCGCGGGCCGGCAGCAGGTCCCACTGCATCTCCGCGGCCATGGTCAGCCGGCTGGTGCGCCGGGCCATGTGGAAGCGGTCGGTGCGCCGGTACGCGGCCGAGAGCGCCACCGCGAAGCTCTCGGCGAGCTCCTCCAGCCGCGGCCGCTCGGCCGGCAGCCGGTCGGCGTCCAGCCCGACGCTGAGCACCCCGACCCGCTCGCCCCAGGCGCTGACCGGCAGGTGCAGCCGGGCCAGGGCCTGCCCGTCGCGCGCCTCGAGCACCGGGGTCTGGCTCGCGAAGGCGCGCATCGCCGACCCGAGCTGTTCGCTCAGGTTCTCCCCGGGCTCCACCCCGGCCGGCGACAGCGAGGTGGTGCGATAATCCGCTAGCCACACCGTGCTGTGCTTGGTGCCGTGGGTAGCGCTCAGATACGCGTCCAGGGTCTCCACCAGGCGATCCGGTGGAGCTGTACGCAGCGCTTTGTCGATGGAGTCAACGCCGGACATGCGAGCCTTTCGCCAGCCTTTGCTTGCCGTGCGGCAAATAATATAAGGCAGGTTTCTCGACTCTTCAGATACCCACTGGGCGGGGGGATCTACACCCAGCGCGATCCGAGCCACATCCGGGAGAACCAGTCGGTGTAGGAAATGTCCATTCCTGAGTAAATTGGGTAGAAATAGGCGAAGCAGGCGGCCACGAGCAGCATGTACGCCCCGACGATGATCGCCCCGATGAGCCGCTGGTCGCTGTCCGGCCGGGCCTTGCGCGACGGGCCGAGGATCGAGCCGAGCACGTACACCACCGCCAGCACCAGGAACGGCTCGGCCGGCAGGCAGTAGAAGTAGAACATCGTGCGGTGCTCGGGCATCTCGTTGAACCAGGGCAGGATGCCGGTCAGCGCGCTCGCCATGATCAGCCAGGCCCGGCCGTCGCGGCGGGCGATGCCGAGCCAGCCCAGGGCGATCAGCGCCGGCAGGAACGACCACCACAGCAGCGGGGTGCCCAGCAGCAGGATCTCCGAGGCGCAGCTCGGGGCGCCGCACGGGCCGGACTGCTCCCAATAGAACGCCACCGGGCGACCCAGCAAGAGCCACTGCCAAGGCCAGCTCTGGTACTGGTGCTTCGTGCTCAACCCGGTGTGGAACGCGTAGGCCTCGGAGTGGTAGTGCCACAGATTCACCAGCGGATCGATGAACCGGTCGTGGGGGAGGCCGTTGGTCTCGGCGTACCAGTGGCGGAAGTAGCCGCCGTCGGAGAGGAACCAGCCCCACCAGCAGTTGATGTAGACGACCACGGCGATGACGAACACGCCGAAGAACCACAGCGCGCCGTCGGCCAGCGCGCCCTCGCGCATCCAGTGCTTGAAGCCGGCGCTGCGGCGGGCGCTCATGTCGAACAGGACCATGGCCACCGCGAAGATCGCCACGTAGTAGACGCCGCTCCACTTGACCCCGCAGGCGAGGCCGAGGGAGATCGCCATCAGCAGGCGGTACCAGGGGAAGCCGAGTTTCGGCCGCACCCCCGGCTGGTCGGGATCGAGCCCGCCCTCCAGGAGTTTCAGCCAGCGGGCCCGGCGCTGCTCGCGGTCGAGGACCAGGAAGAAGAACGCGACCACGATCCAGAACATCAGGAAGATGTCGAGCAGGGCGACCCGCGAGAGCACGAAGTGCATGCCGTCCAGCGACATGAGCAGCCCGGCCGCGCCCGCGAGGATCGTCGAGCGGAACAGCTTGTAGGCCGCGATCACGATCAGCAGGATCGAGATGGCGCCGACCGTGACGGCGGAAATGCGCCAACCGAAGGAGTTGTACCCGAAGAGCTGCTCGCCGATCCCGATCATCCACTTGCCCAGTGGCGGGTGGACCACGTACTGCGGCGTGTTGTCCTCGGGGTTCCACTCGACACCCCGCTGGAGCAGGTCCTGCGCCTCGTTGGCGTAGTAGACCTCGTCGAAGATGACGTCCTTGGGGTGCGCGAGGTTGACCATGCGCAGGACCAGCCCGATGCCCGTGATCAGGGCCGCGACCAGCCAGAAGTTGAGGCCGCCGCGGGGCGCGGGGGCCAGCCGGCGGCGGACGGCGTCGGACACCTGGCGCACCGCTCGCACCGGGGCGGCGGCGGGGCTCTCCGGCTCGCTTGCTTGGGTCAGCACACCCGTGGTCATTGGGCGATCGTAGGGGTCGGGATGGCACCATCGCACATGTGCCATTGATTCTTCTCGGCGCGCCGCTGGGAAATCCCGAGGATGCGTCCCCCCGCCTGCGTGAAACACTCGCGACCGCCGACATCGTCGCGGCCGAGGACACCCGGCGACTGGGCCGCCTCGCCCAGTATCTCGGCGTCGAGATCACCGGGAAGCTCGTGAGCTACTTCGAGGGCAACGAGGAGCGCCGCACCCCGGACCTCGCCGAGGAGCTGGCCGCCGGCCGGACGGTCGCCGTGGTCACCGACGGCGGCATGCCCAGCGTCTCCGACCCCGGCTTCCGGCTGGTACGCGCGGCGATCGCGCTCGGCGTGCCGGTGACCGCCGCCCCCGGCCCCAGCGCCGTGGTGACCGCCCTGGCCGTGTCGGGGCTGCCGTGCGACCGGTTCTGCTTCGAGGGGTTCCCGCCCCGCAAGCCCGGAGAGCGCCGCTCGTACTTCGCCTCGCTCGCCGCCGAGCCGCGCACGCTGGTCTTCTTCGAGTCGCCGCACCGGGTCGCCGACACCCTGGCCGACCTCGCGCTGGCCTTCGGCGAGGACCGCCCGGCCGCGCTGTGCCGGGAGCTGACCAAGACCTACGAGGAGATCCGCCGGGGCACCCTGGCCTCCCTGGCCGCCGAGGCCGAGACCGCCCGGGGCGAGATCACCCTCGTGGTCGCGGGCGCACCCCCGGCCGCGGCCGAACGCCCCTCCGACGAGGCGCTGGCGGCGGAGGTGGCCGCCCTGGTCGCCGCGGGCGCCGACCGCAAGGAGGCGACCCTGGAGGTGGCCAAGCGCCACTCCCTGGCCAAACGCGACGTCTATGCGGCCGTCATCGCCCACAAGTAGCCCCTCTCTGGTACCCCCCGACGAACCCGGCCGGCCGCCGCCACAACATCGGCGCCGACGAACCGGACGCGCCGCGGCGTCGTGGCGAGGTCATCGCGCGTCGGCGTGCCCCCCGGGTCGGTCAGTACGCCGCCAGGACGATGGCGGCGTCGTGGCGGTCATCGCGCGTCGGCGTGCCCCGCCGGGTCGTCAGTAGGCCGCCAGGACGATGGCGGCGCCGAGGACGAGGGGTGCGGCTGCGGTCAGGGTCCAGGCGGTGAGGCGGTCGCGGAGGCGGGCGAAGCGCCAGGCCCCGGTCAGCCAGGCCAGCACGATGCCGCACAGCACGATCAGGCCCAGCCCGGCCGCCCAGCGGACCCGCAGGCCGGTCGGGTTGCCGGCGTACGCGATCCGCCCGCCCGGCACCATTTCGGCCGCCACCGACGCGCCCGCGGGCTCGTCCAGGCCGACCAGGCGGGTGCCCTGGACCGGCTCGACCAGACCCGGGCGGGTGAACTCGGCCAGGCAGCGGCGCAGGACGCCGGTGCCCTTGCAGGAGGTGATCCGGGCCGTGCCGCGCTCGCCGTGGCCCATGTCCAGCCAGAACGGCTCGGCGCTGGTCCAGGCGAAGAAGCCGGCCAGCAGGGCGATGAGCAGCATCGCGCTCAGGCCGGCGGCCGGGCCGCGGGCCGGGCGGACGCGGCGCTGGCGGACCCGGCGCTGCGGCGCGCTGCGGCGGTCGTCGCGCGGCTGGCGCATGGCCCGCATCGCCGGCGGCGGCCACACCTCGGCCCGGCCCTCCAGGTGATCGACAGCCGCGGCGTGCCCGGCCGCGTGGGCCGTCACCGCCTCCGGATCGCTGCCCAGGCCGGCGCCGAGGTCCGCCTCCGTGTGCGCCGACTCGTGCAGGGCGACGGTCGTGGTGGTCGGCCACAGCGGGAAGTCCTCGGCATCGGCGGCCCCCCGCGCGCCGGGAGCGGGGACGGACGCCCGCGCGACGCCGCCGCGCGTGGGAACGGCGTCCGGCGCGTCCGCGGCCGCCGAAGCCGCGGCGGTGGAAGACTCGGTGCTCATCGGCAGGACAGCGGCGGCGGCCGGCACCAGGACGCGGGCCGGCGGAATCCCCGCAGCCTCGCCCCGCCACCCCCGCCGAACAGGCTCATCGCTCACGTTTTCATTGGACAACGGGCGATAGCCGACTTTTCGGACGTTATCCGCGTGTCGGGAGAACTTATCCTGTTCGCGGAACCACGGGACGGGTCACTACGCTTGCAGGTCATGAGTCGTGTTCTCGCCGCGGTCGCCTGGCCTTACGCCAACGGGCCGCGCCACATCGGTCACGTGTCCGGATTCGGGGTGCCCTCCGACGTCTTCAGCCGCTACATGCGGATGGCCGGCCACGACGTGCTGATGGTCTCGGGCACCGATGAGCACGGCACGCCGATCCAGGTCCAGGCCGACGCCGAGGGGGTCACCCCCCGCGAGCTGGTGGACCGGTACAACCGCGTCATCGTCGAGGACCTGCACGGCCTCGGGCTGTCCTACGACCTCTTCACCCGCACCACCACCGGCAACCACTACGACGTCGTCCAGGAGCTGTTCTCGGGGCTGTACGACAACGGGTACATCATCGCCAAGACGACGCTCGGGGCGATCTCGCCGTCGACCGGGCGTACCCTGCCCGACCGGTACATCGAGGGCACCTGCCCGATCTGCGGGTACGACAGCGCCCGCGGCGACCAGTGCGACAACTGCGGCAACCAGCTGGACCCGGACCAGCTGATCAACCCGCGCTCGAAGATCAACGGGGAGACCCCGGAGTTCGTCGAGACCGAGCACTTCTTCCTCGACCTGCCCGCGTTCGCCGACCAGCTCAACGCCTGGCTCGACACGCGCGAGGGCTGGCGGCCCAACGTGCTGAAGTTCTCCCGGAACCTCATCGACGACCTCCAGCCGCGGGCGATCACCCGGGACCTGGAGTGGGGCGTGCCGATCCCGCTGGAGGCCTGGAAGGACCGCGGCGACAAGCGCATCTACGTCTGGTTCGACGCGGTGATCGGCTACCTGTCGGCCTCGATCGAGTGGGCCCGCCGCAGCGGCGACCCGGAGGCGTGGCGGCAGTGGTGGCAGGACCCCGAGGCCCAGGGCTACTACTTCATGGGCAAGGACAACATCGTCTTCCACTCGGTGATCTGGCCGTCGATCCTGCTGGGCTACTCGGGCCCGAAGCCGCAGGCCCTCGGCGCGCTGAACCTGCCGACCGAGGTGGTCTCCTCGGAGTACCTCACGATGGAGGGCAAGAAGTTCTCCTCCTCCCGCCGCGTGGTCATCTACGTGCGGGACTTCCTGGAGCGCTACGACGCCGACGCGCTGCGCTACTTCATCGCGGTGGCCGGGCCGGAGTCCAACGACACCGACTTCACCTGGTCGGAGTTCCGCCGGCGCAACAACGACGAGCTCGTGGCCGGCTGGGGCAACCTGGTCAACCGCTCGATCTCGATGGCGGCCAAGAACTTCGGCGAGATCCCGGCGGCCGGTGCGCTCACCGCCGACGACGAGGCGCTGCTGGCCGCGGTCCGGGCCGGCTTCGACTCCGTCGGGCAGCTGATCGGCAAGCACCGGCAGAAGGCCGCGATCACCGAGGCCATGCGGGTCGTCGGGGAGGTCAACAAGTACTTCTCGGACCAGGCGCCGTGGAAGCTCAAGGAGGACAAGGCCCGCATGGGCACCGTCCTGCACGTGGCGCTGCAGGCCGTCCAGGACTGCAACACGCTGCTGACGCCGTTCCTGCCGCACGCCGCCCAGCGCATCCACGAGCTGCTCGGCGGCACCGGGGTGCACGCGCCGATGCCGGAGATCCGCGAGGTCGAGGACCTCGACAACGGCACGGTCTACCCGGTGCTGACGGGCGACTACACCGTCGGCACCAAGTGGGAGCACGTGGCGATCCAGGCCGGCACCAAGCTGGAGGCGCCGACCCCGGTGTTCAAGAAGCTGGACGAGTCGATCGTCGAGGAAGAGCTCACGCGACTGCAGAGCTGAGCTAGAGCTGGTACCAGTGGTCGCTCTCGTGGGCGTCGGTCACCTCGTTGGCCGGCGCCCACGCCTCGTAGAGGCCGCGTTCCACGCAGTGCGCGCCGAGGCGGGCGACCTGGTCGCCGTCCGGGCGGGACAGCCGCAGCCGCAGCCAGTCGCCCTCCTGGCGGATCACCGTGCAGCGCGCGTCGCGCCAGGTGGCCCGGGGTATGCGGCGGGCCAGGGACTCCAGGGGGTACCGCGCGGCCCGGGTCTTCGCCGCCACCCGGAACTCGCCCGGCGGGTCGACGATCGCCTCGAACATGTTGTCGCGGTAGGTGCCCAGGTAGCGGGTCATCGACGGGTTGACCGGGAAGTACTCCTGGTCGGAGGCGTCGGGCAGCAGGTGGCGCCACTGCGGGCCGTGCATCCGGCTCCAGGCCCGCTGCTCGGGCAGGTAGGTGTAGAGCGTGACCTCGGTGCCGTCGCCGGTGTAGGCGACCAGCGAGGTGTTGGCCGGAACCGGCAGCTCGGCCAGGTCGGCGGTGACGAACTCGGGCACGATGTGCTTGCCGCTGGGCGCGAAGCCGGTGCCGATCACGGGCGGGCCGAGGCGGTCGTGCGGGGGCATGCTCACCAGGCCGGCGTAGTTCGAGGCCAGGGGCACGTCGTAGTCGAAGGCGTCCACGGCGCGCCAGCGGACCGCGAAGACCACGTTGCCGGAGTTGTCGCCGGACAGGATCGCGAGGTCGTCGGGCGTGCGCAGGTGGGCGACGTCGAACGCGCGGTAGCAGAAGCCGCTGATCGGCCAGCCCTTGAGGTAGCCCTGCAGCTGCCGCCCGGACAGGAACTTGATCATCCGGGTGCCGCGGCGCACGACCGCGGTGCGGCGGATCGGGGCGAGCGCGGAGGCGGCCGCCGGGGTCTGGCTCAGCCGGTGGATGGTCGCCCAGTCCAGGGCGCGGGTGACGGGCATCAGCAGCGGCTCGTCCTCCAGCCCGTCGAGGGCGGAGGTCACCTCGGTGGCGTGCACGAAGCGCCGGTACGGCCACTTCGCGCCCGGCCGCGGGTTGGGCAGGAATCCGGGGGCGGGGTGCGTCGCGTACACCTCGTACGCCGCGCCCTGAGCGATCTCCTCCGCCGGATAGCTGACCCCGTCGATGGTCACGCTGTGGGTCGCGGACCCTTCGGCGTGTCCGATTACCGTCACTCGGGGGACGCTACGGAGGGGTGGTTTTCCCCAGGTGAACGGAATGTTAACTGCACATCGAGGATGGCATGCTTGACGCCGATGAGTGCGAGAAAACACAGCCGCCAGGGAGCATTCCCACCGGCCCCCGAACCGCTGGCCGTCCGGGTGCCCGACAGCCATACGCACATCGACATCACCCTGGAGGGTGACGGCCAGGGCGGGCCGGTAACGATCGAAGACGCGATCGCCCGTTCGACCGAGGCCGGCGTGGACCGATTGGTGCAGGTCGGCGTGGATGTGGAGTCGTCCCGGTGGGGCGTCGAGGCGGCCGAGCGGCACCCGGCGGTGCTCGCCACCGTGGCCCTGCACCCCAACGACGCGCCCCGCCAGGCCGACCTGGACGCCGCGCTGCGCGAGATCGAGCGGCTCGCCGCCCACCCGCGGGTGCGGGGCATCGGCGAGACCGGGCTGGACTACTTCCGCACCGGCGAGGAGGGCCGCAAGGCCCAGCACGAGAGCTTCCGGGCGCACATCGCGATCGCCAAGCGGCACGGCAAGGCGCTGGTCATCCACGACCGCGACGCGCACGACGACATCCTGGCCGTGATCGACGAGGAGGGCGCGCCCGACCAGGTGGTCATGCACTGCTTCTCCGGCGACGAGCACTTCGCCAAGGAGTGCCTCGACCGCGGCTTCCTGCTCAGCTTCGCCGGCACGGTGACCTTCGGCAACGCCGACCACCTGCGCCGGGCGGCGGCGATCACCCCGCTGGACGGCCTCCTGGTGGAGACCGACGCGCCGTTTCTCACGCCGGCGCCGTACCGCGGCCGCCCCAACGCCTCGTATCTCATCCCGCTGACGGTGCGGGCCCTGGCCGAGGTCGGCGGGCACGACCTCGACGCGCTGTGCGCGGCCATCTCCGCCAACGGCGAACGAGCGTTCGGCAGCTGGACGTGACCCTCCTCGGACCCAACGACGTCCGGCAGCTGGCGGCGAGGCTCGGCATCCGCCCCACCAAACAGCTCGGGCAGAACTTCGTGCACGACCCCAACACCGTGCGCCGGATCGTGCGCGCGGCCGAGCTCACCCCGGACGACCTGGTGCTGGAGGTCGGGCCGGGGCTGGGCTCGCTGACCCTGGCGCTGCTGGAGCGCGAGCTCGCGGTGTGCGCGGTGGAGATCGACCCGCCGCTGGCCGCCGCGCTGCCGGAGACCGCGGCGCAGTTCGTGCCCGAGCAGGCCGGCCGGCTGACCGTCGTGGCCGGGGACGCGCTGCGGGTGGACCTGGGCGACGTGAAGCCGACGGCGCTGGTGGCCAACCTGCCGTACAACGTCGCCGTTCCGGTCGTGCTGCACCTGCTGGCCACCGTGCCGTCGCTGCGGCGCGGCCTGGTGATGGTGCAGAAGGAGGTCGCCGACCGGCTGACCGCGGGCCCGGGATCGCGGGTCTACGGCGTGCCGAGCGTGAAGCTGGCCTGGTACGCGACCGCCAAGCAGGCCGGCCGCGTCCCCGCCTCGGTGTTCTGGCCGGTGCCGAACGTCGAGTCCGGACTTGTCGGATTTGCGACACGCGGTGCCCCGGAGGGGGATCGGCTCGCCACCTTCGCGGTCATCGACGCCGCGTTCGCCCAGCGCCGCAAGATGCTGCGGGGCGCGCTGGCCTCCTGGGCCGGTGGCGCGTCCGAGGCCGAGCGCATCCTGCGGGCCGCCGGGGTCGACCCCGGCCTGCGGGGCGAGCAGCTCACGGTGGAGGACTTCACGCGGATCGCGAGCCAACGCCGGACCGAGGAGGAGCACGGGTAGGGTGCAGCAGTGACCGAGCCGCTCTTCTCCGAGGACGAGGAGTTCGACCGGCCGCGCCTGGCCGCGCACGGACCGGTCCGGGTTCGCGTGCCCGCGAAGATCAACCTCCATCTGCACGTCGGGCCGGTGCGCCCGGACGGCTTCCACGAGCTGACCACGGTGTACCACGCGATCGGGCTGTACGACGAGGTGACCGCGCGCCGCGGCGACACGCTGACGCTGACCATGGAGGGCGAGGGCACCGGCGAGCTCTCGCTGGGTGAGGACAACCTCGTCATGCGGGCCGTGCGGGCGCTGGCCGCGGAGACCGGCCACGACGCGCACGCCCGGCTGCACCTCAAGAAGCAGATCCCGATCGCGGCCGGGCTGGCCGGCGGCAGCGCCGACGCGGCCGCCGCGCTCGTGGCCTGCGACCACCTGTGGGGCACCGGCATGTCCCGCGACGACCTGGCCGCCATCGCCGCCACCCTCGGCTCGGACATCCCGTTCCTGGTGCTCGGCGGGACCGCGCTGGGCACCGGGCGGGGCGAGCTGGTCAGCCCCGTGCTCACCGGCGGCCACGCGTGGCACTGGGTCCTCGCGGTGGCCGACGAGGGGCTTTCCACGCCGACGGTGTACCGCACGTTCGACGAACTCGGCGGCCACAGCAGCGCCGGACCGCCGGACGACCTGCTCGCCGCGCTCCGCCAGCGCGACCCGGAGGTGCTGGCCGACCGGCTCGCCAACGACCTGCAGGCGGCCGCCCTGCACCTGCGCCCGGAGCTGCGCGCGGTGCTCGACGCCGGGCTGGACGCCGGGGCGCTGGCCGGCCTGGTCTCCGGCTCCGGCCCGACCTGCGTGTTCCTGGCCGAGGACGCCCGGCACGCGGCCCTGCTCGCGGCCGACCTCGAGGGCCGCAAGTGCTGCCGGGCCGTGAAGACCGCCGTCGGCCCCGTCCCCGGCGCCCGAGTCCTGTGATGGCGAGCGTCATCAGTCCGGCCGGGAACGACCGCCGGCGCCCGAGTGCTCTGAGAGCGTAGGAAAAGCGTAGTAGATGGCCAACATCGTCAGTCTCGACAAGGTTTCCAAGACGTACCCGGCCGGGCGCATCTTCGACGAGGTCTCCCTCGGCATCGACGACAGCGACCGGATCGGCATCGTCGGGCTCAACGGGGCCGGCAAGACGACCCTGCTGCGGATGCTCACCAAGGCCGAGGAGCCCGACGAGGGCCGGGTCACCCACCGCCGCGACCTGCGCGTGGCCGCCCTGCCGCAGACCCTGGACCTGCCCCCGGCGGCCACCGTCCGGGACGTGATCATCGGCACCGCCTGGCTGCCGGCCGGGTTCGCGGCCGAGCACGAGTGGGCCGGCGACGCCGGGGTGCGCACCGTGCTCAACGGGCTGGGCATGCCGCACCTGGGCCTGGACGCGCCCGTCGGGCCGATGTCCGGCGGCGAGCGGCGCCGGGTCGCCCTGGCCGCGCTGCTGGTGCGCCCGGCCGACCTGCTGATCCTCGACGAGCCCACCAACCACCTCGACGTGGCCGGCATCGCCTGGCTGGCCCGGCACCTGCTGCAGCGCCGCGGCGCGCTCATCGTCGTCACCCACGACCGCTGGTTCCTCGACGCGGTCTGCACGGCCACGTGGGAGGTCGCCGACGCGACCGTGCGCGCCTACGAGGGCGGCTACGCGGCCTGGACCCTGGCCCGGGCCGAGCGGGAGCGGGTGGCCGCCGAGACCGAGGCCCGCCGGCAGAACCTGCTGCGCAAGGAGATCGCCTGGCTGCGCCGCGGCCCGCCGGCCCGCACCAGCAAGCCCAAGTTCCGCATCGACGCGGCCAACGCGCTCATCGCCGACGTCCCGGCCGCCCGCGACTCCGTCTCCCTGCAGCGCCTCGCGGTGACCCGGCTGGGCAAGCAGGTGTACGAGCTGCGGGGTCTGCAACTGCGCGCGGGGGAGCGGACCCTGCTCGACCCGACCGACTGGATCGTCGGCCCCGGCGACCGCATCGCCGTGCTCGGGGCCAACGGCGCGGGCAAGACCACGCTGCTGCGGGTGCTGGCCGGGCTGCGCGAGCCCGACGGCGGCCAGGTCCTGCGCGGCACCACGGTCCGCCCGGCGTTCCTGTCCCAGGAGCTGCACGAGCTGCCCAACGACCTGCGGCTGCTGGAGGCGGTCGAGGAGGTCGCCAAGCGGGTCAAGCTGGGCGACCGGGAGCTCACCGCGGGCCAGCTGGCCGAGGTCTTCGGCTTCACCGGGGCCCGGGTCTGGACCCCGGTCGGCGACCTGTCCGGCGGCGAGCGGCGCCGGCTGCAGCTGCTGCGGCTGCTGGCCACCGAGCCCAACGTGCTGCTGCTCGACGAGCCGACCAACGACCTGGACATCGACACCCTCGCCGCGCTGGAGGACCTGCTCGACACCTGGCCGGGCACGCTGATCGTGGCCAGCCACGACCGGTACCTGGTCGAGCGGGTGGCCGACGTGGTCTACGGCATGCACGGCGACGGCCGGCTGCGGCACCTGCCGGGCGGCGTCGACGAGTACCTGGCCCACGTCACCGACTCGACCGGCTTCCGGGAGACGAAGGCCCAGCCGGCCGCCGCCGACCGGGCGCAGGATCTGCGGGCGAGCGAGAAGGACCAGAAGGCGGCGAAGAAGGAGCTGGCCAAGGTCGAGCGCAGCATCGACAAGCTGACGCAGAAGGAGGCCCAGCTGCACGCCCAGCTGGCCGAGCACGCCACCGACTACTCGAAGATCACCGAGCTGGACGCCCAGTTGCGCGCGGTACAGCAGGAAAAAGCCGATTTCGAGGAGCAATGGCTCGCCCTGGCCGAGCTCGCCGGGTGAGGTCATCTTAGGATTGGCCCATGGCCGCACACTTCCCGATCAACCACCCGCTTCGCCCGCTGTACCGGGTGCTCAGCGCACTGGCGGGCCTCTACATGCTGGTCTTCGGCGTGGCGGGCTTCATCGCAACCTCCGGCGCCGACTTCTTCACCCGTGACGAGGCCGAGTGGGTCCTCGGGCTGCGGACGAACCCGGCGTTCTCCCTGCTCTCCATCGTCGCGGGCGTGGTCGTCCTCGGCGCCAACATCATCGGGCGCAACCTCGCCCACCAGATCAACCAGCTGGCCGGCGTGGTCCTGACCATCGTCGGGATGGCGTCGCTGGCCCTGATGCAGACCGAGGCGAACATCTTCGCCTTCTCCATGGTCAACGTGATCGTCACGTTCATCCTGGGCGGCATCATGGGCGTCGCGAGCCTCTACGACCGCGTCGGCTCGGCCAACGCGGCCTCGGCCGAGGAGGCCCACCGGCACAGCGCCCGCGTGGCCGCCTGATCACAGCCTTTCCCGGGTCGATTCCCGCAGTTCGCGCCGATCACATGCCCCCGTGCCCCAGCGGTGCTGGGCTGGGGGCATGACGGACGCGCTGCTCATCACCGCCGGTGAGGGCGGGCCGACCGGCCGGGGCGAGCTGCTGCTGCACGCGGACCTGCACAACCACACGCGGTTCTCCGACGGCCTCGGCCGGCCCGAGGACGCGTTCGCCTCGATGCGGGCGGCCGGCCTGGACGTCGCGGCCCTGACCGACCACGCGTACGGCCCGGTCGAGCCCGGCAAGACCATCGACGACGAGGGCTGGCGCCGGCTGGGCAAGCTGGCCGACGCCGCCGACGAGCCCGGCGCCTTCGTGGCGCTGCGCGGCTTCGAGTGGTCCAGCATCACGCTCGGCCACATGAACGTCTGGGGCGGCGACCGCTGGGTCGAGCCGCTGGTCACCGGCGCGGCGATGCCCGCCTTCCACGAGTGGCTCGCCGCGGGCGACGAACTCGTCGGCTTCAACCACCCGGGACGTGAACCCGGCCGCTTCGGGCTTTTCCGGTACGACCACCGCCTCGCCGAACGGCTCGTCTCCCTGGAGATGTTCAACCGCGACGAGGACTACCTGTTCGAGGGCGTCGGCGGGGCGGTGTCCCCGCTGGTGGCCTGCCTCGACGCGGGCTGGCGGGTCGGGCTGGCCGGGGTGACCGACGAGCACCGCGAGGGCTGGGGGTTCCACGAGGGGCTCGGCCGCACCGGGCTCTGGGCGCCCAGCCGCACCCGGGAGGGCGTGCGGACGGCGATGCTGCGGCGGCGGATGTTCGCGACCCGCGAGCGCGGCCTGCGGGTCGACGCGCGGCTGAACGGGGCGGCCATGGGTGGGCACGTGCGGTACCAGAGCGGCGTTTCGGTTCTTGAACTGGACTTTGCGGCGCCGGCCGAATGGCTGGGGCATCCGCTGCGCCTGCAGGTGCTGCAGCGGGGCGAACCGGTGCCGGCCGTGGTGGCCGAGTTCGACTTCGCGGTGGCGGCCGGGACGCTCACGTTCCGCGCGCCGCTGGAGGAGGGGGAGTGGGTCGTGCTGCGGGTGACCGATCCGGCCCGCCCGGCCGACCCGCGGGCCGCGGACCTGCCGGGCTATCGGTCGGCCGGGCACGCCGTGGCCTATCTGAGCCCGTTCTTCATTTCGCCTGGCGGGTGACCAGGCCGGGCTTGCCCTCCATGTTGGACAGTCCGTTCCAGGCCAGGTTGACCAGGTGCGCGGCCACCACTTCCTTCTTCGGCTTGCGCACCTCCAGCCACCAGCGGCCGGTGAGCGCCACCATGCCGACCAGGGCCTGGGAGTAGAGCTCGGCGAGCTTGGGGTCGAACCCGCGCCGCTTGAACTCCGCGCCGAGGATGTGCTCGGCCTGGTGGGCCACGTCGTTGAGGACGCTCATGAAGTTGCCGGTCGGGGACATCACGGGGGACTCGCGGACCAGGACCCGGAAGCCGTCGGTCTCGTGCTCGATGTAGTCCAGCAGGGCCAGCGCGGCCTGCTCGAGCAGCTCGTGCGGGTGACCCGCGGTGAGCGCGTTGGTGATCCGGTCGAGCAGCGAGCGGACCTCGCGGTCCACGACCACCGCGTACAGGCCCTCCTTGCCGCCGAAGTGCTCGTACACGACGGGTTTGGAGACCTTCGCCCGCGACGCCACCTCCTCGATGGAGGTGGCGTCGAAGCCGCGCTCGGCGAACAGCGCCCGGCCGATCGAGATCAGCTGCTCACGGCGCTGGGTGGAGGACATCCGGACCCGGCCCTTGGCGGGGGCGAGGGGCGGCGGGGCGGGCGGCGGCACGGGTGGCCGCGGCTGGTCGAGGTCCTCCGGGCGCTCGGTCACCCCTGCATCGTGCCAGCAGCCACCCGCTTGGCGTCCAGCCGGTCGCGCTTGGGCCAGCGGACGTTGGTCGCCCAGCCCAGCTTCTCGAAGATCCAGATGAGTCGCGCGTTGATGTCGATCTGGCCCTTGTCCACGCCGTGGCGGGCGCAGGTCGGGTCGGCGTGGTGCAGGTTGTGCCAGCTCTCGCCGAAGGACAGGATCGCCAGCGGCCAGAAGTTGCTGGCCTTGTCGCCGTCGCGGGTCTCGAAGGGCCGCTCGCCGTAGACGTGGCAGATCGAGTTGATCGACCAGGTGACGTGGTGCAGCAGGCCGATGCGGATCAGGCCGGCCCAGAAGAACGCCGACAGCGCGCCCTGCCACGACCAGGTGACCAGGCCGCCGATGATCGCGGGCAGGGTCGCCGAGAGGGTGACGATGAGCGGGAAGAACTTGTCGATGCGCTGCATGTCCTTGTCGGCCATCAGGTCGGGGGCGAAGCGCTCGCGGTTGGACAGCTCGCGGAAGAACAGCCAGCCCACGTGGGCGTAGAAGAGGCCCTTGACCAGGCCGCCGAAGCTCTCGCCGAAGCGCCACGGGGAGTGCGGGTCGCCCTCGCGGTCGGAGAACGCGTGGTGGCGGCGGTGGTCGGCGACCCACTGGGTCGGCTCGCCCTCGATCGCGGTGCTGCCGGCGATCGTCAGCGCGATGCGCAGCCCGCGGTTGGCCTTGAACGATCCGTGGGTGAGGTACCGGTGGAAACCGGTCCCGATGCCCAGTCCCCCGATGACGTAGAACACGGCGCCGATCGCGACGTCGAGCCAGCTCAGACCCCAGCCCCAGGCGAACGGCACGGCGGCCAGCAGCGCGAGGAACGGCAGGACCACGAAGGCCCACAGCGCGATGACGATGCCCAGCTGCTGCTTGCCCTCGG
The DNA here is from genome assembly GCF_050942475.1 of Dactylosporangium sp. CS-033363. Lineage (NCBI taxonomy): Bacteria > Bacillati > Actinomycetota > Actinomycetes > Micromonosporales > Micromonosporaceae > Dactylosporangium > Dactylosporangium sp. CS-033363. Next base: position 904,924 of record NZ_CP192032.1, read on the forward strand.
TGAGCGGCTTCGGCCCGTTTCCGGGGCCTTCGGTGGACGTGGGATCAAGGACCGATACGGACATGGCACCTCTCAAGGGGACTCGTCGCAGATTGGCCTACGCCTACGTCACCGTAACTTACGGAGGCGTAGGTTGGCCATATGGAGCCTGTGTCAAGGTGGCGCTCGGGAGCTCCATTGTGATCTTCGTCGGCCCGGCGCCCGACACGAACGGCTGAACTTCATGCCGCGCCGGACCGGGCGCCCCTGGGGCAAAAGGGATCGACGCGCAAGTTAGGCTCACGGGCAACGGCGGTGGGGTGTGGGGTAACGGCAGCCCGCAGGCCTTTGGAGCCTTGCAGTCCTGGTTCGAATCCAGGCACCCCAGCCACCTGACTACGATGAGGCGCACCGACACCGTCGAGGAGCGCTCCGTGAGAAACGTGATCATCCTGGCCGCCGGCGAAGGCAAGCGGATGAAGTCCGCGATCCCGAAAGTCCTGCACCCCCTGCTCGGGCGGACGCTGCTCGGGCACGTGCTGGCCGCGGCCGAGCCCTTCCTGGACAGCGGCACCGTCACGGTCGTGGTGGGCCACGGCGGCGAGCAGGTCCGCGAGCACCTCGCCCAGGTGGCGCCGGAGGCCCGGCCGGTCACCCAGGAGGAGCGCCGCGGCACCGGCCACGCCGTGCGGATCGCGCTGGACGCCGCCCCCGAGCTGACCGGCACCGTGGTCGTGCTCAACGGCGACATCCCGCTGCTGCGCGCCGACACCCTGGCCGCGCTCGTGCACACGCACGAGAACACCAAGGCCGCGGCCACCGTGCTGACCGCCGAGGTGGACAACCCCACCGGCCTCGGGCGCATCGTGCGCAACCGGGGCGGGGAGTTCGCCGCGATCGTGGAGGAGCGCGACGCCACGCCGGAGCAGCGGGCGATCCGGGAGATCAACTCGGGGGCGTACGTCTTCGAGGCGAGCGCGCTGCGGGAGATGCTCGGCAAGCTCTCCACGGACAACGACCAGGGCGAGGAGTACCTCACCGACGTCATCGCGCTGCTGGCCGCGGCCGGTGCCCCGATCGTGGCGCACCGCGCCCCGGACGCGACCGAGACCCTGGGCGCCAACGACCGCGCCGAGCTGGCCGGGCTGCGGGCGCTCATGCGCGACCGGATCAACGTCGAGTGGATGCGCGCCGGGGTGGCCATCGTCGACCCGGCCACCACCTGGATCGACGTGACGGTGACGCTCGAGCGCGACGCGCTGGTCGAGCCCAACACCCACCTGCGCGGCGCGACCAGCATCGGCGAGGGCGCCGTGGTCGGCCCGGACAGCTCGCTGATCGACACCGTGGTGGACGCCGGGGCCTCGGTCGTGCGCACGCACGCCGTCGGCGCCCACGTCGGGCCCCAGGCGTCGGTCGGGCCGTTCGCCTACCTGCGCCCTGGCACCGAGCTCGGGCGCAAGGCGAAGGTCGGCACGTTCGTCGAGACCAAGGCGGCCAGCCTGGGCGAGGGGGCCAAGGTCCCGCACCTGTCCTACGTGGGCGACGCCACCATCGGCGAGCACACCAACATCGGGGCGGCCTCGGTCTTCGTCAACTACGACGGGGTCAACAAGCACCGCTCGGTCATCGGCGCGCACGCCCGCACCGGCGCCGACAACATGTTCGTGGCGCCCGTGACGGTCGGTGACGGTGCCTACACCGCCGCCGGCAGCGTGATCATCAAGGACGTCCCGGCCGGCGCGCTCGGTGTCTCCCGAGGTCAGCAGCGCAATGTCGAGGGCTGGGTGGAGCGCCGGCGGGCGGGCACGGCGGCGGCCGAGGCGGCCCAGAAGGCCCGGGCACGTGAAGAAGACCACGTGGGGGCCGGTGAGGTGGCTGAAACGGGTCGCCCCGACGAACAATGAGCGCAACCACGAGATCGGGAGCGGGCGACCCCAATGGCCAGCATCAGTTCGGAGAACCGCAAGAACCTCATGCTCTTCTCCGGCCGGGGGTTTCCCGCGCTGGCCGAGGAGATCGGCGCCGTGCTGGGGGTCGACCCGACCCCGATGGACGCCTACGACTTCGCCAGCGGTGAAATTTTCATCCGGTACCGCGAATCGGTCCGCGGTTCCGACGCGTTCGTCGTCCAGTCGATGGTCTCGCCGATCAACGACTGGCTGATGGAAACCCTGATCATGGTGGACGCGCTCAAGCGCGGTTCGGCCAAGCGGACGACCGTCGTGCTGCCGTTCTACCCGTACGCGCGGCAGGACAAGAAGCACCGCGGCCGCGAGCCGATCTCGGCCCGGCTGATCGCCGACCTGCTCAAGACCGCGGGCGCCAACCGGATTTTGACCGTGGACCTGCACACCGCGCAGATCCAGGGCTTCTTCGACGGCCCGGTGGACCACCTGTTCGCGATGAACACGCTGGCCGACCACATCGAGGCCAAGTACGCCGGCCGCCCGATCACGGTCGTCGCCCCGGACTCCGGCCGGGTGCGGGTGGCCGAGCGCTGGACCGACCGGCTCGGCGGCTGCCCGCTCGCCTTCATCCACAAGACCCGCGACCCGATGAAGCCCAACGAGGTCGTGGCCAACCGCGTGGTCGGCGAGGTCGAGGGCCGGGTCTGCCTGATCGTCGACGACATGATCGACACCGGCGGCACCATCGTGTCGGCGGCCGACATCCTCTTCAACGAGGGCGCGGCCGAGGTCGTGGTCGCCGCGACCCACCCGGTGCTGTCCGACCCGGCCTGCTCGCGGCTGGACGCCAGCAAGATCAGCGAGGTTGTGGTGACGAACACGTTGCCGCTGCCGCCGGACCGCAAGGTCGAGAAGATCACGCAGCTTTCCATCGCCCCGCTCCTCGCCCGGGCGATCCGCGAGGTCTTCGACGACGGCTCCGTGACCACGCTTTTCGGTGGTCTGTCCTGATTTAAACGTCAGTCATTCGTGTGGGGGACGCTGTCCCCCACCGCCCCCGTAGGCCCCGCTGAAGGGGCTCGGGTAAGCTATTCAGGTTGCCACGGCGAGGGTGCTCCTTACGGGCCGGGCGTTGCGGTCGCTGTGTGACTGCCGGGTGGATCTGAACCCCGGCCGCCACCCAGAGACCGGCACAGCGGCCAAGCGGGCTCCGTGATCGACGCGGTGCTCAGGGCCCGTGCCCCAAGCACTCCTCGCCCGAGCGCCGCACCACCTAGACAACTGTTTACCGGTCGCGCAGGCCGGTGCCCGCCGCACAACCGCATCAGGAGTTCTGTCGTGTCCGAGGTAAAGATCAGCGCCGAGCCCCGTACGGAGTTCGGCAAGGGTGGTGCCCGCCGCACGCGCCGGGCCGGCAAGGTGCCAGCCGTGCTGTACGGCCACGGCGAGGCGCCCCGCCACATCGCCCTTCCCGCCCGTGAGTTCGCCGCGGCCATTCGCCACGGCGGCATGACCCAGGTCTTCAACATCGAGATCTCCGACGGCAGCGCCGCCCTGGCCCTGCCCAAGGCGATCCAGCGCGACCCGATCAAGGACACCTTCGACCACGTGGACCTGCTCGTGGTCCGCCGCGGCGAGAAGGTCACCGTCGAGATCCCGGTCCAGCTCGTCGGCGACGCCGCCCGCGACACCCTGGTCATGACCGAGAGCAACACGCTCGCGGTGCTGGCCGACGCGACCAAGCTGCCCGAGCACCTGGAGGCCTCGATCGAGGGCCTCGAGGCCGGCAGCCAGGTCAAGGCGGCCGACGTCAAGCTCCCGGCCGGCGTCGAGCTCGCCGCCGACCCGGACTACGTCATCGCCATCGTCTCGGCCGCGCAGGAGCAGGTCATCGAGACCGAGACGGCCGAGGAGGCCCCGGCCGAGGAGCCGGCCGCCGCGGCCGCCGAGGCCTGATCACCGCAACAGCCTGAAGCAGTCGCGGTCGCCCACGGGCGGCCGCGACTTTGCTGTGTGAGGAGGAGCTCCGGTGCCCGACGACGCACCCTGGCTGGTCGTGGGCCTGGGCAACCCCGGCCCCGAGTACGCCCGGCACCGGCACAACGTCGGGTTCATGGTCGCCGACCTGCTCGCCGCGCGGGCCGGGCTGCGCTTCGGCCGGCACCGCCGGGTCGTGGCCGACGTGGCCGAGGGCCGGCTGCGCGTCGGCGGGCCCCGCCTGGTGCTGGTGAAGCCGCTGACCTTCATGAACCTCTCGGGCGGCCCGGTGGCCGGGCTGGCCCAGTTCTACAAGGTGCCGCGCGAGCAGGTGATCGCCGTCCACGACGAGCTCGACATCCCGTGGACCCAGGTGCGCGTCAAGCAGGGCGGCGGCGAGGGCGGCCACAACGGCCTGCGCTCGATGTCGAGCTCGCTGGGCGGCAAGGACTACATCCGGGTCCGCTTCGGCATCGGCCGCCCGCCCGGCCGGCAGGCCCCCGCCGACTTCGTGCTGTCCGACTTCGCCGCCGCGGAGCGCAAGGAGCTGGACTACTTCGTCGACCGGGCCGCGGACGTGGTCGAGATGGTAGTCGACCAGGGCCTGGAAGCTGCCCAGAACCGCTATCACGCGGACTGAACGACCCGTTCGTCGCTATCGCGGGGCCCGTCCCGATTACCCGTCGGCGTGACGAATGTCCGAGTTGCACGTTGTACCCGAGGTTGCACCGTTTGATGGAGACGGTCCTTCCGAAGGAGGCAGCGGAGTGGCGATCGACAGCGGACGAACGCGGGACGGATTCCACCGTCCGGCCCACCTCCGCCGTGAGGATCGCCCGGCCGGCCTGCGCCGCGAGGAACGGGCGCCCAACGTGCGGCAGCACGCCGAGGAGCCCGCGCCCGCGCCGGTGTACGGCCGCCCGGCCGCCCCGGCCCGCGGCCGCCGCCCCAGCCCGGTGCGCAACACGGTCCGCAAGACGCAACCGCGCACCGCCCGCGTCGCCGCGCCGGTCTCACCCGCCCCCGCGCCGGGCGCCGCACCGGCCCCCGAGGTCGACCCGGCCCTGGCCGCCGAGGTCGAGGCCGCCGTCCGCGGCACCACCCCGTTCACCCGCACCCCGGTGCGCATCGCCGCGCCGGACATGTTCGTGGGGCAGGGCCGCACCGCGCGGCACCGGGCCCGGTGGGCGTGGGAGGGCCGCTACCTGCGGACCCTGCTCGTCCTGGACTTCGTGATCGGGCTGATGGCCGGCGCGGTGGCGTTCGAGGCGCGGTTCTCCAACGCGCTCACGTCGAATGGGCTGACGCTGTACAACAGCCGCTATGTGCTGCTCTCGGTGCTGCTGCCGGTCGCGTTCACGGCGAGCCTCGCGGCCAACCGGGCCTACGAGAAGCGGTACCTGTTCGTCGGCACCGACGAGTACCAGCGCGTCCTGCGGGCCGGCCTGGCCCTGACCGCGGCCACCGTCTTCGTCGCGTACGCCAGCGAGATCCGCATCGCCCGCGTCTGGTTCTTCGTCGCGCTGCCGTTGGTCACCTTCGGCTGCCTGCTCGCCCGGTTCCTGCTGCGCAAGCTGCTGCACCGGGCCCGCAAGCAGCGCGGCGCGTGCATGCGCCGGGTGGTGGTGGTCGGCCACGAGCTCGCCGTGGAGGCCATGGCGCGACAGTTGCGGCGCGAGCGGTACCACGGCCTGAAGGTCGTCGGCGCCTGCCTGCCCGCCGCCGGCGCGGTCGCCGACGTGCCGATCCTGGGCGCCTTCGACGAGATCGCGGGCGCGGTGCGCAAGGCCCGGGCCGACACCGTGCTGGTGCTGTCCTGCCCCGAGCTGGACGGCCACGCGCTGCGCCGGCTGGCCTGGCACCTGGAGCGCGACGACATCGACCTGATCGTGGCCAGCACCCTGATCGACGTGGCCGGCAGCCGCACGACGATCCGCCCGGTGGACGGCCTGCCGATGCTGCACGTCGAACACCCGACCCTGAACGGGGCCCGCCGACTGGTCAAGGCGCTCGTCGATCGGGCCGGCGCGGTCGCCCTGCTGGTCCTCGCCTCACCCCTTCTGGCCCTTCTGTCGCTTGCGGTTCGCGTGGATTCCACCGGGCCGGTACTGTTCCGACAGGTAAGAGTGGGCAAGGACGGTCACGAATTTGTGATCTTCAAGTTCCGTACGATGCACATCGATGCCGAGGCGCGCCTGGCCGAGCTGCGGCACCTCAACGAAGTCGACGGCGCGCTGTTCAAACTGCGCAACGACCCCCGGGTCACCCGCGTCGGGCGGCTTCTCCGCAAGTTTTCGCTCGACGAGCTGCCGCAGCTGCTCAACGTCATCGGCGGCAGCATGTCGCTGGTCGGGCCGCGCCCGCCGCTGCCGGAGGAGGTCGCCGTGTATCCGGACGACGCCCGGCGCCGGCTGGCCGTGCGGCCCGGGATGACCGGCCTGTGGCAGGTGTCCGGCCGGTCGGACCTATCGTGGGACGAAGCGGTCCGCCTCGACCTGCAGTACGTGGAGAACTGGTCGCTCTCGCTCGACCTGGTCATCCTGCTGCGGACGTTGAGCGCCGTGACCCGAGGGGCTGGAGCGTACTGATGACCGATCTGCCACCCGCCACCGACGGCGGTTTCGCGCGCTGGCTGGCCCAGCGGGCCGGCGACATGCTGCTGAAGCTGCGCGAGGAGATGGGCTACGGCGACCCGGCGGCCCTGCGCAAGGCGGGCGACCGGCTCTCCCACGAGCTGCTGGTGGAGCAGCTCACGCGCTGGCGCCCGGCCGACGCGATCCTGTCCGAGGAGGGCGCCGACAGCGCGGCCCGGCTCGCGGCCGAGCGCGTCTGGATCGTCGACCCGCTGGACGGCACCCGCGAGTTCGGCGAGGAGGGCCGGGCCGACTGGGCCGTGCACGTGGCGCTCTACGCGGGCCGCCTGGTCGCCGGCGCGGTCGCGCTGCCGGCCCAGCACTGCGTGCTCGGCACCGACACCCCGCCGCCGTTCCCCCCGATGCCCGGGGTGCAGGGCGAGCCGATCCGGATGGCGGCCAGCCGCACCCGGCCGCCGGCGCTGCTGGCCGACCTCGCCGAGAAACTTCCCATCGAGCTGGTGCCGATGGGGTCCGCGGGGGCGAAGATCGCCGCCGTGATCGACGGGGCCGTTGATGCCTATGTGCACGCCGGTGGGCAGTACGAGTGGGACTCCGCCGCCCCGGTCGCTGTGGCTCTCGCCACGGGTCTGCACGCTTCCCGTATCGACGGGACTACGTTGGAATACAACCAGCCCGACCCTCGCCTGCCTGACCTGGTGGTGTGTCGGAAGGCATTGGCGCCGTCACTGCTGGCCGCGATCAACAGCTGAAAGGTTCCGCCGACAATGAGCGGTACGAAGCAAAGCGTAGTGGCCGCTCATCAGAAAGCGCAGGTTTAAGCTCATGCCGACGCCGGAGCTTGCGGAGGTGGCGGCATGAGCCGGCCGCCCTACCGGGTCTCTCATCTGGACGCTCTCGAGGCCGAGAGTCTCTTCATCATGCGCGAGGTGGTCGCCGAGTTCGAGCGGCCCGTGCTGCTGTTCTCCGGCGGCAAGGACTCGATCGTGATGCTGCGGCTGGCCGAGAAGGCGTTCGCGCCCGCCCGCATTCCGTTCCCCGTCATGCACGTCGACACCGGGCACAACTTCCCCGAGGTCCTCGAGTACCGGGACCGGCGGGTGAACGAGCTCAACGTGCAGCTGATCGTGGCCAGCGTGCAGGAGGCCATCGACGCCGGCACGGTGCGGGAGGCGGCCGACGGCACGCGGAACCGGATCCAGACGCCGGTGCTGCTCGACGCGGTGGAGAAGTACCGCTTCGACTCGCTCTTCGGCGGCGCCCGCCGCGACGAGGAGAAGGCCCGGGCCAAGGAGCGCGTGTTCAGCTTCCGCGACGACTTCGGCCAGTGGGACCCGCGCAACCAGCGGCCGGAGCTCTGGGCGCTGTACAACGCCCGGATCGCGCCGGGGGAGTCGATCCGCGTCTTCCCGCTGTCCAACTGGACCGAGCTGGACGTCTGGCACTACATCGCCCGCGAGGGCATCGACCTGCCCGGCATCTACTACGCCCACGACCGCGAGGTGGTCGACCGCGGCGGGATGCTGTACGCGATCAACGAGTACCTGCCGCTGCGCGCGGGGGAGACGCCGTTCGTGGAACAGGTCCGGTACCGCACCGTCGGTGACGCGTCCTGCACGGCCGCGGTCCGCAGCGACGCGGACACGATCGACAAGGTCATCGACGAGGTCGCGGCCACCCGGATCACCGAGCGCGGGGCGACCCGCGGCGACGACCGGGTGAGCGAGGCGGCGATGGAAGACCGCAAGCGTGAGGGGTACTTCTAAGATGACCTCCGTTCTGGAGACGCCGCAGCAGCGGCAGATGGACCTCCTGCGCTTCGCGACCGCCGGCTCGGTCGACGACGGCAAGTCGACGCTGATCGGCCGCCTGCTGTACGACTCGAAGGCGATCTTCGAGGACCAGCTGGAGGCGGTCGAGGCGACCTCCCGCTCGCGCGGCGACGAGTACACCAACCTGGCGCTGCTCACCGACGGCCTGCGCGCCGAGCGGGAGCAGGGCATCACCATCGACGTGGCGTACCGCTACTTCGCCACCCCGCGGCGCAAGTTCATCATCGCGGACACGCCGGGGCACATCCAGTACACCCGGAACATGGTCACCGGCGCGTCGACCGCCGACCTGGCGCTGATCCTGGTCGACGCCCGCAAGGGCCTGGTCGAGCAGTCCCGCCGGCACGCGTTCCTGTGCTCGCTGCTGCGGGTGCCGCACCTGGTCCTGTGCGTGAACAAGATGGACCTGGTCGACTACGACCAGGCCGTCTTCGACCGCATCGCCGACGAGTTCACGTCGTTCGCGGCGAAGCTCGAGGCGCCCGACCTGACGGTGATCCCGATCTCCGCCCTGCACGGCGACAACCTGGTCAGCCGCAGCGAGAACATGCCCTGGTACGAGGGGCCCTCCCTGCTGCACCACCTGGAGCACGTGCACATCGCCTCCGACCGCAACCTGGTCGACGTGCGGTTCCCGGTGCAGTACGTGATCCGGCCGCAGTCCACCACCGTGTCGGACTACCGCGGCTACGCGGGCCAGGTCGCCTCCGGCGTGATGAAGCCGGGCGACGAGGTCATGGTGCTGCCGTCGGGCTTCACCACGCGGATCACGCACATCGAGACCGCCGACGGGCCGCTGTCCGAGGCGTACCCCCCGATGTCCGTCACCATCCGCCTGGCCGACGAGATCGACATCGCGCGCGGGGACCTGATCTGCCGGCCGAACAACGCCCCGCAGGTCGCCCAGGACATCGAGGCGATGGTCTGCTGGATGGACGAGACGCGGCCGCTGGCGGTGGGCGGGAAGTACGCCATCAAGCACACGACCCGGGCGGCGCGGGCGGTGGTGCGCGGGCTGCAGTACCGGCTGGACGTCAACACGCTGCACCGGGACGAGTCGGCGCATCAGCTGGGGCTCAACGAGATCGGCCGCGTGAAGCTGCGCACGACGGTGCCGCTGCTGGCCGACGAGTACCGCCGCAACCGCACCACGGGCGGCTTCATCATCATCGACGAGCAGACCAACCGCACCGTCGGCGCCGGCATGATCATCGAGGCCGGCTGACCTTCACGCTCGCCACGCGGCGGCCTTCCACGGTGCTCACCTGGAGGTGCCAGCCGTCGTGGCGGACCTGGTCGCCCACGGCCGGCACGCGACCCAGCCGGGCCATGAGAAAGCCGGCCACGGTCTCGTAGGGCCCGGCCGGCAGCGTCAGCCCGATCCGGTCGGCCAGGCCGGCCAGATTGAGCCGCCCGTCCACCTCGTCCACCCGGGGAGGGACGGGCGGTGCGTCGTACTCGTCGTGAATCTCCCCGACGAGCTCCTCGATCAGGTCCTCGAGCGTGACGATGCCGGCCGTCCCGCCGTACTCGTCCACGACCACGGCCAGATGGTGCCCCTCCCGCCGCATCTCCGACAGCGCCGCCAGGACCCGTTTGCTGGCCGGCAGCCGCTTCACCTCGCGGGTCAGGCCGCGCAGCGGTGCCGCCGGGCCGTCCGCGGCGAGGGTCAGGTCCCGCAGGTGCACGAAGCCGAGCACGTCGTCGGGATCGCCGTCGATCACCGGGAAGCGGGAGTGCCGGGCCGTGCGCACCTCCTCCAGCGCGCCCTCGACGGTCAGCGCGGCATCGAGGAACACCACCTCCGTGCGCGGCACCATCACCTCGCGCACGTGCCCGGTGCCCGAATTCACCGTGATGAGGGTTCGCAGCTCGGCCTCGGATATGCCGCCCCCGTCCGGGGTAGCGTGAAGCCGCTGCGCCCAGCGGATCAGCAGGGCGGCCGCAGCCTGCCGTAGGGTTCCGGGGCCAGGCTCCGGCATAGAGCTGAGTGTAGCGACGTGTATTTTTGTTGGAACACGTCGGAATATGGGAGGTTGTAGTGAAGCTACTCGTCACCGGTGGCGCCGGCTACATCGGCAGCATCGTCACCGCGCTGCTGCTCGACGCCGGCCACGAGGTGGTGGTGCTGGACGATCTCTCCACCGGCCACGAGCAGGCGGTGCCCGCGGGCGCGGCGTTCGTCCGCGGCCGGGTCCACGACGCGGTGGGCGACCTGCTCACGCCGTCCGCCGGGTTCGACGGGGTGCTGCACTTCGCGGCGTTCATCGCGGCGGGCGAGAGCGTGCAGAAGCCGGAGAAGTACTGGGAGAACAACGCTATCGGCACGCTGCGCCTGCTCGATGCCATGCGGGCCGCGGGGGTACGCCGCCTGGTGTTCTCCTCCACCGCGAACGTCTACGGCGACCCCGACACCGTGCCGATCCCGGAGACGGCCGCGGTCCGCCCGCCGAACCCCTACGCGACCTCCAAGCTCGCCGCCGACCACGCGCTGACCGGGTTCGCCGTCGCGCACGGGTTCTCCGCGGTCAGCCTGCGCTACTTCAACGTGGCCGGCGCCCTCCGCCGCCCCGACGGCGGCATGATCGGCGAGCGGCACGACCCCGAGACGCACCTGATCCCGATCGCCCTGCAGGTGGCCGCGGGCAAGCGGGAGAAGCTGCAGATCTTCGGCGACGACTACGACACCTTCGACGGCACCAACATCCGCGACTACATCCACGTCGCCGACCTGGGCGCCGCCCACCTGCTCGCGCTGGGCACGATGGACGGCCCCGGGCACCGGATCTTCAACCTGGGCAACGGCACCGGCTTCTCCAACCGGCAGGTCGTCGAGGTCGTGCGCGAGGTGACCGGCCACCCGATCCCGGTCGAGATGGCGCCGCGCCGGGCGGGCGACCCGGCCCAGCTCGTCGCCTCCTCGGACAAGGCCAAGCGGGAGCTGGCCTGGACCCCGCAACACCCGGAGCTGGCCACGATGGTGGCCGACGCCTGGGCGTTCATGAACCGCTGACGGTTATTGGGCGTCGAGCTTCTGCCAGTCGGCGCCGTCGGCCGAGAACGCGGTGTAGATCGTGGTCATCTGGTACGCCACGTAGCCGCCCTCGGTCCGCGCCAGGCGCATCGTGAGGTGCAGGCCCTCCAGCCGCACCCACGACGTGCCGGAGTCCTCGGAGACCAGCCAGTGGCCGTAGCCGTCGACGATGAGCAGCCGGCCGTCCAGCAGCGGCACCAGGTCCCCGCCGATGGTGGCATTGCCCGCCGTCGGCCGGGGCGGGCCGAAGGTGGCCCCGCCGTCCGTGGACACCGCCACCGCCAGCAGCCGGTCCGGAGCCCCGGCGGCCTCCTGCGGCGCGGCGAAGGCGACGAACACCGCGCGCCCGAGCGTCGCCATCCGGATTCGCGTGGCCGTCTCGTAGCCGGGGAAGTGGGTCGTCGTCCAGCTCTGCCCGTCGTCGCGGGTCACCGCCACCGCCATGCCCTGCCAGTCTCCGCCGGCGACCCACCACGCGCCGTCGCCGGCCCGCACGGGGGAGCGCCAGCAGACGGAGATCGGCGGCTGCTTCGGGAGCGGGGCGAGGCGGTTGCCGGCCAGCCCGGCGGTGGCCGAGCCGCACTCGGAGGTGCCCAGCTGGACCATGCGGGAGTCGCCGGTGAGGGCGGAGTCGGCGTCGAGCTTGTCGCCGCCCGCCGTCCAGTGCTCGCCGTCCGCGCTGGTGGCCCGGGTCCGGTGGTCCTCGCCGAACAGCGTGACCCCGGCGGCCGTGACGACCATCCGCGGCTGTCCGGAGACAGGGGATTCGACGGTACGCCACGTGCGTCCCCCGTCGTCCGTCGTGCTGATCCACGTGGTGCAGCAGTCGGTGCTCAGCAGGTAGCCGCGCTCGGCGTCCAGGAACTCCACGTCCCGGACCGCCCCCGGCAGGTCGGCGGGCAGGTGGTCCAGGCCCGAGATCGTGATCCCGCCGGCGCTCCAGGTCGCGGCCGGGTCGGACGCGGCGATCATCGGTGCGGACTTCGTCGGGCGGTCCACGGTGGCCACCGCGGCGCCGATGACGGCCAGCGTGGCCAGCGACGCGATCCCGGTCCGGGCGGCGAGCCGGCGCCGGCGCAGCGCCGCGGCCCGGGCCGCGATGACCTCCATCGGCGGCTGGTCGATGTCGAGCCGGTCCCGCTCGGCGCGCAGCCGCGACTCCAGTTGATCAGGCACGCGACACCTCGTATCCGTTGAGGCGCGCGGCCAGCGCGGCCCGGCCGCGGGACAGGCGGGACTTGACGGTGCCGGCGGGGACGCTCAGCGCGGCGGCGATCTCGTCCACGCTGAGGTCGGCGTAGTAATGCAGCACGATGACCTCCCGGTAGCTGCGTGGGATGGCGTCGAGGGCGTCGGTCAGGTCGGTGCGGGTGTCGGAGTCGGGCTGGTGGACGTCGTCGTGCAGCGGCCGTTCCCGCAGCAGCAGCAGGTCCAGGACCCGGCGGCGGCGCCAGCGGCGGCGGGCCACGTTGAGTGCCACCGTGCGCAGCCAGGCCTCGGGGTTGTCGATGCCGGAGAAGCCGCGCGGGCGGGCGACGGCCCGCACGAACGCCTCCTGCACCGCGTCGTGCGCCTCGGCGAGGTCCGTGGTGAACGCGTAGAGCTGCACCACCAGCCTGCGGTAACAGGCGTGGTACACCTCGCCGACGTCGCCCACGCAGACAACGATCCCCCGCGCGTCCGGCGGGTTCCCAGGAAATTTCAGTTCGGCATCACGGTGGAGGACAGGGCGGCCTCCTGCCAGGTGTGGGCGTCGTGGGAGACCCGGGCCGGATCGCCCAGCGACGCGTAGCCGTTGTCGACCGCGGCGATCGTGCCGCCGGGGCCGGACATGACCGCGAAGTGCTCGCCGTCGTTGCTGTCGAAGAAGACCGTGGTGTTGACCGTGGCCGGGTTCGAGTACACCCACATGAGCACCGAGCGGTCCGGCCGCACCAGGGCGCCGAGCAGGCGGTTGTCCAGCGTCTTGAGCTCGGGCGGCAGCGTGACCGCGCCGCGGACCTCGCGCCAGTGGCTCCCGCCGTCACTCGTGCGGAAGAGCCGGATGCCGCTGCTGTACGGCACGAAGGCCCACGCGTTCTTCCCGTCCGACGTCGCCACGGTCGGCACGTCGCTGCCCGCCGGCGCGTCCAGGGTGCGCGCGGTCCAGGTCGCGCCCTGGTCGGTGCTCACGCTGACCGCGGGCGCGCCGGTGTTCAGGTCGGCGCCGGTCACCCACCAGCCGGCGGAGGCGGGCGGGAGGGCCGCGATCGTGCGCCGGGCCATCGGCGGCTGGCTGATCAGGCTCAGCGCGCCGTCGCTCTCGCGCACCCCGAACAGGTCGCCGTACTGCACCAGCTGCACCGTCCGGTCGCCCGCCTTGAGCGCGAGGTGGTCGTTGGGCCCCATCACGGGCGCCGCGTCCTGCGGGTTCAGCTCGGTCTGGGTGGCCGACGTGAGCTCGAAGCGCACGCTGGAGCGCGAGCCGCCGCCGACCTCGCCGCTGAGGATGTACCCGGTCGGGGCGACCCGCAGCAGCTGGACGTTGGAGACCCGGTCCAGGGGGCTGGTGCGCAGGGCGTCGACCACGAACGGCGTGCGGCGCTCGGCCTCGCCGCCGAGCGCGACGATCTGCAGGCTGCACCGGCGGGCCTGCGGGATCTCCGCGCACACGTCGACGGCCGCGATCAGGTTGGGCAGGTCGCCGGCGGCCGCCATGACGGTGACCGTGGACGGGTAGCGCCCGGTGGCGGTCGGCGTGGCCGAGGCGATCGGGCTCCAGGCCTCGCCGAGGTCGGGGTTGGGGCCGAGCACGGCCGGGCCGGGGCGGCCGAAGATCCCGGCCAGCGCGACCGGGGCGAGCACGCCGAGGGTGCCCAGCAGCGCGCCCAGCACGGTCATCCGGTCGCGCAGCTTCACGCGGCCGGCCCGGCGGTAGAGGGTGCTGAAGTCGGGGACCCAGGTGGCCTGCTCGATCTGCTGGCGCAGGGACCGGAAGTCCAGGTCAGGGCGCATCGCGCACCTCCTGGGGCCGGTCCTGCCGCACCTGGATCTGCGGCTGGGCCGGGGGCTGGGCCTGGGGCTGAGCGCCGCGGCGCCGCGGGGTGTTCTCCGCGCCCGCCTCGCCGTCGCTGAGCAGGGTGGCGAGCATGGCGCGGCCACGGGACAGGCGCGCCTTGACCGTGCCCACCGGCACGCCCAGGGCGTCGGCGACCTCGTGGACCGACATGTCGGCCAGGTGGTGCAGCACGATCGTCTCCCGCGTGGCCTGCGACAGCTGCTGCAGGGCGGCGACCAGCGCGACCCGGTTGGGGTCGACGCCCGGCACGCTCTCCACCGGCCGGGCGACGCGGCCGCTGCGCACCAGTGTGTCGAACAGGCGCCGCCGCCGCCAGCGCGTGCGGGCCAGGTTCATCGCGACGGTGCGCAGCCAGGCCTCGGGGTCGGCGACGTCGAGGAACTGCCGGGGCCGGGCCAGGGCGCGCGCGTACGCCTCCTGCACCAGGTCCTGGGCCTCGGCGTGGTCGCCGGTCAGCGCGTACAGGGCGGCCACCAGCCGGCGGTAGTGCGCCTGATACGCGTCGCGCACGGCCTCCCGGGCCTCGAGATCGTCGCCCACCGCCCACCTCCCTCGACTGGCACGCTACCCAGACAGACGCCTGTGCGGCTCCTCCGGTTGCGCCTGACAGAATGGCGGCATGTCGTCTCCCGCCCGGCCCCGGGTGCTCTCCGGGATTCAGCCCACCGCCGACTCGTTCCACCTGGGCAACTATCTCGGTGCCGTGCGCAACTGGGTGGCCATGCAGGAGACCCATGACGCCTTCTACTGCGTGGTCGACCTGCACGCGATCACGATGGGCCACGACCCGGCGCTGCTGCGCAAGCGCACCCGGATCGGCGTCGCCCAGCTGCTGGCGGTCGGGCTCGACCCGGAGCGGTGCACCCTGTTCGTGCAGAGCCACGTGCCCGAGCACGCGCAGCTCGGCTGGGTGATGAACTGCATCACCGGCTTCGGCGAGGCCAGCCGGATGACCCAGTTCAAGGACAAGTCGGGCAAGCAGGGCGCCGACCGGACCAGCGTCGGGCTGTTCACCTACCCGATCCTGCAGGCGGCCGACATCCTGCTGTACCAGGCCGACGCCGTCCCGGTCGGCGAGGACCAGCGCCAGCACCTGGAGCTGACCCGCGACCTGGCCCAGCGGTTCAACACGACGTTCGGCCCGACGTTCACCCTGCCGGCGCCGTTCATCGTCAAGGACACCGCCAAGATCACGGACCTGCAGGACCCGACGGCCAAGATGTCCAAGTCGGCCTCGGCCGCCAACGGCCTGATCGAGCTGCTCGACGAGCCGGCCCGGTCGGCCAAGAAGATCCGCTCGGCGGTCACCGACACCGGCCGCGAGATCATCTTCGACCCGGTCAACAAGGCCGGCGTGTCCAACCTGCTCACGATCTACGCGGCGCTGTCCGGCCGGACGATCGACGAGCTGGTCGCGGCCTACGACGGCAAGGGCTACGGCGACCTGAAGAAGGACCTCGCCGAGGTGGTGACCGAGTTCGTCAAGCCGATCCAGCAGCGCACCAACGCCTACCTGGACGACCCGGGCCAGCTGGACAAGCTGCTCGCGATCGGTGCGGAGAAGGCGCGGGCGGTCGCGGTGCCGACGCTGAAGTCGGCGTACGACCGGATCGGCTTCCTCGCCCCTGGCGCTGCGCACTGACGACGGTGGACAGAACCACCATCGGCGTCGCGATCGACATCCCCCAGCCGTGGGGCGGCGAGCTGACCGCCGCCCGGCTGGCCGCCGGGGACCGGGTCGCGGAGTTCGTGCCGGCCCACGTCACCCTGCTCGGCCCGACCGAGATCGACGCCGCCGAGGTCCCGAGCCTGCACCGGCACCTCGGCGGCGTGGCGCGGGCGCACCGGCCCTTCACCGTGCGGCTGCGCGGGACCGGCACCTTCCGCCCGATCACCCAGGTCGTGTTCGTGGCGGTCGCGGCCGGGATCGGCGAGTGCGAGCAGCTGCACTCGGCGGTGCTCGCCGCGCCCGCCATCTCGTCGACGGCCCGGTTCCCCTACCATCCGCACGTAACCGTCGCCCACGACGTCGAGCCCGACCGGCTGGACGCCGTGTTCGCGGAGCTGGCCGACTACGAGGCCGAGTTCCCGGTCGCCGGGTTCACGCTTTTCGAACACGACGACCATGGACGGTGGCGTCCCCATGCGGAGTACCGCTTCACAGCGGACCATTGAGGGCGTGAGTGGTACGGAGCGGAGCGGAGTGGCCGCTCACCATGGACTCAGTGCCCTCGCGACGGCGCCGGAGCTTGCGGAGGTGACGGCGTGAGCCTCCTGGACCGGGCTGAGGCCGGCTTTGACCGCGTGATTGCGGCGGGCCGGCGGCGCTCACGCGTGTTCGACCACGTGTGGCGGGCCCAGCAGCGCTACTTCGACGTGGACGCCGTCCGCCTGGCCGCCGCCACCGCGTACTACGGCTTCTTCGCGGTCTTCGCCATGGTCGTCGTGCTGTTCTACATCCTCGGCCAGGTGCTGGGCGGCAACAAGCTGGTCGTCGAGCGCGTGCAGGTCTATCTGCAGGCCAACCTGCCGCAGCTGCAGAGCGACCAGATCTTCGCCGGCAGCCAGCAGATCGGGATCATCGCGCTGGCCGGCCTGATCATCGCGGGCGTCGGCTGGGTGGAGAACCTGCGCTCGTCGCAGCGGGCGCTGTGGCAGCTGCAGGAGCACCCCGGCAACGCGGTGGTGCGCTGGCTGCTCGACCTCGCCGTGCTGGTCGGCCTCGGCCTGCTCCTGCTGATCTCGATCGGCATCTTCGCCGGGGTCCAGGAGCTGATCTACTGGCTGGCCGGCGACGTGGACCAGGACCCGGTCCGGGTGGCCCTGCGCGGCTTCTCCACCCTGCTCTCCGGCGTGGTCGACGTGTTCCTGGGCGCGGCCCTGCTCGTCGGCGTGCCCCGGCTGCGGATGTCGCTGCGCCGGCTGTGGCCCTCGGCGCTGCTCTTCGCGATCGGGCTGGGCCTGCTCAAGACGCTCGGGAAGTGGTACATCACCCGCACCGAGCACAATCCCGCCTACCAGCTGGTCGCGGGCACGATCGGGCTGCTGCTGTACATGTACCTGCTGCACCAGCTGCTGCTGTTCGCGGCCGCGCTGTCCGCCACCAGCCCGCACGGCCGGGTCGTGGACCTGGCCGGCGGCGCCCCGCGGGCCGACGTGCAGGCCGCCCGCCGGGCCGCCGAGCTGGTCGAGAAGGCCGCCTCCGAGGCCGAGCACGCGGCCCAGATCGCGGCCAAGGTGTCGCCACCCATCGTGCCGTCCGGCGGTTCGCCGGGTGCGGAGCGCCCGGAACCGTCATGATGGGCGCCGTGGGTGCACTCGTGACTTTGGACCTGCCGGCCGACGCGCCGGCGCTGACCCTGCCGTGGATCATCACCTTCGGCCCGATGAACGACGAGGAGGAGTGGGAGCCGGTCGTGTGCGGCCCGTACGAGCGCGCGCATGCCCTGGCCCTCGCCGAGGCCGTGGTGGCCGACGAGGACCTGATGGCCGTCGTGGAGCCGCTCCAGCCGCACGTGACGGTGGCCCAGATCCAGGGTGACATCGCCGCGTCCCGGCTGGCCGCCGAGAACGAGGACGTGGAGACGGCCGCGCTGGACGCGGAGCTGGCCGGGTACGAGGACTCGTACCACGACCACGATCATGACCACGACGACGACCACACGCACGAGCCGCCGTCCGTCGACGAGATCCGCGCCGGCTTCTCCCGGATCGCCGCCAAGCTCAGCAGCTGACCAGCCGCTGGTCAGCCTGATTCCATCCAGACCGTCGTGTCGGGCGGCAGTGTGCCGCCCACCGGCGAGCTGGCCAGCACCGGCTCCCGCGGCAGCGCGAACGCCGAGCCGCCGAGGTTGGCCGCGACCAGATAGCCCTCCGTCTCGAAGCACAGCACGCCGTCCGGGGCCGGGCGCCACGCGAGCGTCGCGGCCGGGCGGCGGAGCCGGAGCGCGTTGCGGTACAGGTTGAGCGTCGAGTCGGGATCCGCCCGCTGGGCCTCGACGGTGAACGCCGCCCAGTCCGCCGGCATCGGCAGCCAGGACCGCGCGCCGAAGCCGAACGGCGGCGCGTCGCCGGACCACGGCAGGGGCACCCGGCAGCCGTCCCGCCCCAGCTCCCTGCCTCCGGACCGGATCCACTGCGGGTCGGCGCGGGCCTCGTCGGGCAGGTCGAGCACCTCGGGCAGGCCGAGCTCCTCGCCCTGGTAGACGTACGCGGAACCGGGCAGACCGAGCATGAGCAGGGCCGCCGCCCGGGCCCGGCGCCGGCCCGGCACGCCGTCGCCGAAGCGGGTCACCGGCCGCCGCCGGTCGTGGTTGGAGATGACCCAGGTGGGCGGGGCGCCGACCGTGGCCGCCGCGGCCAGCGAGCCGTCGATGATCCGGCGCAGCTCGGCCGGGTCCCACGGGGCCTCGAGGAAGTCGAAGTTGAACGCCTGGTGCAGCTCGTCGGCGGCGACGTACCGCGCGACCCGGGCCGGCTCGGTGTCGAAGACCTCGGCGACGGCCATGCGCTCGCCGGGGTACGAGTCGAGGATCTTGCGCCAGCCGCGGTAGATCTCGTGCACGCCCTCCTGGTCGAAGAACGCCGCTTCGGAGAGCTCCGGCTTGACCAGGCCGTGGGCCACGTCGACCCGGAAGCCGTCCACGCCGCGGGCCAGCCAGAAGTGCAGGATGTCGTCGAACTCGGCCCGCACCTCGGGATTGTCCCAGTTCAGGTCCGGCTGGGCCGGGTCGAACAGGTGCAGGTACCAGGAGCCGTCCGGCAACCGGCTCCAGGCCGGCCCGCCGAAGAGCGACTGCCAGTCGTTCGGCTTCTCCGGCTTCACGACGTAGCGGTCGCGCAGTCCCTCCGCGAACCACGGGTGGGCCGAGGACGTGTGGTTGGGCACGATGTCGACGATCACCCGCAGCCCGAGCGCGTGCGCCCGGGCCAGCAGCGCGTCGAAGTCGGCCAGGGTGCCGAAGAGTGGGTCCACGTCGCGGTAGTCGGCGACGTCGTAGCCGCCGTCGACCATGGGGGAGCGGTAGAACGGGGACAGCCACAGGGCGTCCACGCCGAGGTCGGCCAGGTGCTCGAGGCGGGCCGTGATGCCCGGCAGGTCGCCCACGCCGTCGCCGTCGGAGTCGGCGAAGCTGCGCGGGTAGACCTGATAGATGACCGCGGTCCGCCACCACTCCACGTGATCAACGCTACCGGGCGAGGGTCTCCCGCAGCGCCGAAAGGAACCAGGACCAGCGGTGCATCGTGGCCGGGACGGGGGCCCAGCCGTTGATGACGGCCATCAGCTGCCAGTAGCGCTCGGCCCGCACGTCGATCGAGAGCTCCAGCGCCGCCAGCACCTCCCGCCGGAGCTCGTCGGTGTCCGCGCCCCAGCGTTCCAGCACCTCGGCCACGACCTCGGCCGGGTCGCGGCCGCCGCCGTCCTGGGCCTCGGCCACGGTGTCCACGAACCACTTGATCTCCGCCAGGTCGGTCGGGATCACCCGCCGGGCGCCCGGCTCGAAGCTCTTGCGCCCCATCTCCCGCAGCCGCTCCCGGAAGTCCGGCTGCCGGAGCATCTCGGCCAGCTCGATCCAGGCGTCCACCTGCTCGTCGGTCGGCTCGTCGGGCAGGTCGGCGGAGACGCTGCGCATCCCGGCGGTGAACTCCCGCGACTCCGCCGAGTCGGCGATGCCGGCGAAGATGCTGTCGAAGAAGTCGTCGATGATCCGCTGCCGCTCCGACGCGCCGGCCTGGGCGATGCGGGCCAGCCGCTCCAGGTCGGCCGGGGACGAGTCGCGGCCGGCCACCGCGCGCAGGGCCGCCCGGCGCAGGCGCAGCACGCGGATCTGCAGGCTCAGCGCCTCCGCGTGGGCCGCGGCCACCTCGCGCAGGTCGGCCCCGCGGTCCAGCACCTGCCGGATGGTGGCCAGGTCGAGGCCGAGCTCGCGCAGGGTCCGCACGAACTCCAGGCGCACGATCGCGCCGTGGTCGTAGCGGCGGTACCCGGCGCTGGACCGCTCGGCCTCCGGGACCAGGCCGACGTCGGAGTAGTACCGGATGGTCTTGACCGGCAGGCCGGTGAGCCGGGACAGCTCGCCGATGTTCATGCCACGATCCTGGACCCTCCAGCAGGGGGAGAGTCAACGGGCCGCTACCTTGCGCGGATGGAAGCTTTGCGCCTCATCCTCCTGTTCCTGCACCTGATCGGCTTCGCGCTGCTGCTGGGCGGTTCGATCGCGCAGTACATGACCGGCAAGCTGCGGATCAACCCGGCCATGCTCTGGGGCGCCTTCATCCAGGTGGTGACCGGTCTCGGGCTCGCCGCTCCGCTGCGTGGCGGGGGTGACGCCGAGCCGCCGACGGCCAAGCTCGCGGTGAAACTCCTGCTCGGCCTCATGATCTTGGCCATGACGTTTTTCTCCCGCAAGCGCGAGGAGGTCAACCGCGGTCATTTCCTGGCTTTGGTCGGGTTAACGCTCGCTAACGCCGCGGTTGCCGTGTTTTGGAGGTAACTGGGCTGTTACAAGATCGATCCCACAGGGCGGAATGACCGGCGGCACGTCACGGCCCTATAACGTGCTCCTCCCAACCCGGCAGCAAACGCTGGTTCAGCACCGTCGAGGGCGTACGCTCCCGCCGTTGGGTTCACCGCGTTCGGGCGGTGCATTGGGAAGGGAGACCGTCTTGCGCCGAGTGCGTGGGATGAAGGTTCTCGCGGCCGCCGCGGTGGCGTTTGTCGCGTTGGGAAGCATGACCGCTTGCGGTGATGACTCGGACACCGCGGGGACCGGTGGCGCCAGCGGCGCGCCGCCCGCGAAGAAGAACGTCAAGGTCGGCCTCGCCTTCGACATCGGCGGCCGGGGCGACAAGTCCTTCAACGACTCCGCCGCCGCGGGCCTGGACAAGGTCAAGAGCGACCTGAACCTCGAGGTCAAGGACCTGGCCGCGGTCGCCGGCGAGAGCGAGAACGACAAGTACTCGCGCCTGAAGCTGCTCTGCACCAGCGGCTTCAACCCGGTCATCGCGGTCGGCTTCGTCTACGACGGCGCCGACGCGGCCAACGGCCCGCTCGCCCGTGCCGCCAAGGACTGCCCGAACACCAAGTTCGCGATCGTCGACGGCGCCACCAAGGCCGACAACGTGGCCGACCTGACCTTCGCCGAGGAGCAGGGCTCCTACCTGGTCGGCGTGGCCGCCGCACTGAAGTCCAAGAAGGGCACCGTCGGCTTCATCGGCGGCTGCCAGGTCGACCTGATCAAGAAGTTCGAGGCGGGCTTCACCGCCGGCGCCAAGGCCACCAAGGCCGACATCAAGGTGCTGACGAACTACCTGTCGACCCCGGCCGACGCCTGCAAGGGCTTCAACGACCCGGCCGGCGGCAAGACGGCCGCCAGCGGCATGTACGACCAGGGCGCGGACATCGTCTACGCGGCCGCCGGCGGTTCCGGCACCGGCGTGTTCGAGGCCGCCAAGTCCAAGAACGCGCTGGCCATCGGCGTCGACTCGGACCAGTACAACACCGTCTCGGACGCGTCGCTCAAGCCGGTCATCATGACCTCCATGCTCAAGCGGGTCGACACCGCGGTGTTCAACTTCGTCAAGGACTACGCCGACGGCAAGTTCACCGCGGGCGCCACCGTCTTCGACCTCAAGGTCGACGGCGTGGGCTACGCCACGTCCGGTGGGCAGGTCGACGACATCAAGGACAAGCTGGACGCGGCCAAGGCCGACATCTCGTCGGGCAAGGTCACCGTCCCCAGCAAGTAAGCAACAGCTTGTAGTAGACATCTGGTAGTAGACATCGGGTGCTCGGCGGGGGACTGTGATCCAGTCCCCCGCCTCATCTGTTAGGAGCCTGGATGACCGCGGAACCACCCGCCGTCGAGCTGAAGGGGATCACGAAGCGGTTCCCCGGCGTTGTGGCGAACTCCGACGTCAACCTCACCGTGCGCAAGGGCACGATCCACGCGATCGTCGGTGAGAACGGCGCCGGCAAGTCGACCCTGATGAAGATCCTGTACGGCATGCAGCCGCCCGACGAGGGCGAGATCATCGTCGCCGGCCTCCCGGTCAGGTTCTCCTCGCCGCAGGGCGCCATCGCGGCCGGCATCGGCATGGTGCACCAGCACTTCATGCTCGCCGACAACTTCACCGTGACCGAGAACGTCGTGCTCGGCGCCGAGAAGCTCTACGGCATCGGGTCCAGGGCCAAGAACAAGATCACCGAGATTTCGCAGCGGTACGGCCTGGGCGTGCGCCCCGACGAGCTGGTCGAGAACCTCGGCGTCGGCGACCGCCAGCGCGTGGAGATCCTCAAGGTCCTCTACCGCGGCGCCCAGATCCTGATCCTCGACGAGCCGACCGCCGTGCTCGTCCCGCAGGAGGTCGACGAGCTCTTCGGCAACCTGCGGGAGCTCATCCGCGAGGGCCTCACGGTCCTGTTCATTTCGCACAAGCTCGACGAGGTGCGCGCGGTGGCCGACGACATCACGGTCATCCGCCGGGGCACCACCGTCGCCTCGGTCAAGCCGGCCGAGGTCTCCGCCCGCCAGCTGGCCACCCTCATGGTCGGCAGCGAGCTGCCCAGCCCGGAGGCGCGCGAGTCGACCGTCACCGACGAGCCCGCGCTGGTCGTCGAGGGGCTCACCGTCCTCGGCCCCGAGGGCCGCCCGGTCGTCAACGACGCGACCTTCACCATCCACCGCGGCGAGGTCGTCGGCATCGCCGGCGTCGAGGGCAACGGCCAGGCCGAGCTGGCCGAGGCCATCCTCGGGATGCGCGCGGCCACCGGCACCATCCGCCTCGGCGGGGACGACATCTCCGGCTGGACCACCCGGCGCCGCCGCGAGGCCGGCATCGGCTACGTGCCCGAGGACCGCCACCGGCAGGGCCTGCTGCTGGACGCGCCGCTCTGGGAGAACCGGATCCTCGGCCATCAGACCGAGCGCCCCAACGCCACCGGCTTCCTGATCAACGTCGGCGGCGCGCGGCGGGACACCCAGCGCATCGTCGAGCAGTACGACGTGCGGACCCCCAGCATCGACGTGGCGGCCGTCGCCCTGTCCGGCGGCAACCAGCAGAAGCTCATCGTCGGCCGGGAGATGAGTCACAACCCCCGGGTCCTCATCGCCGCCCACCCGACCCGCGGGGTCGACGTCGGCGCCCAGGCCGCCATCTGGGACCACATCCGCAACGCCCGCATCGCCGGGATGGGCGTGCTGCTGATCTCGGCCGACCTGGACGAGCTGATCGGCCTGTCCGACTCCCTCAAGGTCATCTACGGTGGCAGGCTGGTGGCCGAGGCCGACCCGGCGACCGTCACCCCCGAACAACTGGGCGTCGCGATGACGGGCGCCACGACCGAGGAGGCCTCCGAGTGAGTGCGGCCGCCGCAACGACTACCGCCTCGCCGCCGCCGTTCTGGCGGCGGATCGACCTGGCCAAGCTGCTGCCCCAGCTGATCGCGCCGGTCGCGGCCCTGCTGCTGGCCGCCCTGATCTCCTGGCTCGCGCTGACGCTGACCGGCAAGGACGCCGTGCAGGCGTTCAACGACATGCTCGACTTCGGCACCCAGCCGGACTCGATGGTCGAGATCCTCAACAAGGCCAGCGAGTACTACATCGCCGCCGTCGCGGTCGCCATCGGCTTCAAGATGGGGCTGTTCAACATCGGCGTCGAGGGCCAGTCGAAGATCGGCGCGTTCATGGCCGGCGCGCTGGCCAGCGCCTCCTTCATGAGCTGGATGCCAGGCTCACTGCGGATCGTCATGATCATCGTGGTCGCGGCCATCGTCGGCGCCCTCTGGGCCGGCATCGCCGCGCTGCTCAAGACCCAGCGCGGGGTCAGCGAGGTCATCTCGACGCTGATGCTCAACGCGATCGCCGGTCAGGTGGTCACCTGGCTGCTCAACGACCACTGGGGCACGCAGCAGCCCGGCGCCCAGATCAAGACCACCGGCGTGCTGCCGGAGAACTCCTGGATGCCCGGCCTGCCGATCGTCTCCGGCACCGACCAGAAGGTGCTGGGCTTCCTGGCCATCGCCGTGGTGCTCGGCCTGGTGTACTGGTTCACCGTCAACCGCACCCGCTTCGGCTTCGACCTGCGGGCCACCGGCTACAACCCGTTCGCGGCCACGGCCAGCGGCGTGAGTGCCAAGAAGATGATCATCACCGCGATGCTCATCTCGGGCGCCATCGGCGGCCTGGTCAACCTGCCCCGCATGCTCGGCGAGACGCACACCTACACCGAGGGCTTCGGCGGCATCGGCTTCACCGGCATCGCGGTCGCGCTGCTGGGCCGCAACCACCCCGTCGGCATGGCCCTGGGCGCGGTCCTGTGGGGCTTCCTGGCCCGCTCGCAGCTCATCCTCGACCTCGACGGCATTCCGAAAGAGATCGTGGTGATCATGCAGGGCGTCACCGTCCTGTCCGTGGTCGTCGCCTACGAGCTGGCCAACCGCATCGGCCGCCGGGCCCAGCAGCAGCGGGTCGGCAGCGCCACCGCGGCCCCGGTCGGCTCGGCCCCGCTGGCCGCCGCCGCGAGCACGGAGGAGTCCAAGTGAGCACCGACGCGATGCTCTCCGCCGTCGCCACGCAGCCGGCCGCGCCCAAGCGGCGGCGCATGAGCACCGCCCGCATCCTGCTCATCGTCGCGGGCGCGCTCATCGGGCTGTCGCTCGTACACCTGCTGACCGGCGCGGACGACGTCACCTCGCAGGGCGCCATCCAGGCCGCGCTGCAGGCCGCGGTGCCGATCGGGCTGGCCGGCCTGGGCGGGCTGTGGGCCGAGCGGGCCGGCGTGGTCAACATCGGCCTCGAGGGCCAGATGATCCTCGGCACCTGGTTCGGCGCGTGGGGCAGCCTCAACTATGGCCCCTGGGTCGGCCTGCTGATCGGCATCGCCGGCGGCGCGCTCGGCGGCCTGCTGCACGCCCTGGCCACGGTCACCTTCGGCGTGGACCACATCATCTCCGGTGTGGCGATCACGCTGCTGGCGCCGGGCATCACGCGGTACCTCTCGTTCATCGTCTGGGGCAGCGCCGGCGCGACCCAGTCGCCCGCGCTCAAGCCCGACCAGACCGTCCCGCGGGTCTCCGTGCCCTTCGTGGACAACCTGGAGGGGCTGGAGAAGCACCACTGGTTCCTGATCAGCGACCTGGCCGGCGTCCTGCGCGGCCTGCTCGTGGACGTGTCGCTGGTGACGGTGCTCGCGGTGCTGCTGATCGTCGGGACCTGGCTGGTGCTCTGGCGCAGCCCGTTCGGCCTGCGCGTGCGCTCGGTCGGCGAGGACCCGCAGGCGGCCGAGAGCCTCGGCATCAACGTGTACAAGTACAAGTACTACGGCGTCGTCATCTCCGGCGCGATGGCCGGCCTGGGCGGCGTGTACCTGTCCACGGTCAGCTCCGTGATCTTCCGCGAGGGGCAGACGGGCGGCCGCGGGTACATCGGCCTGGCCGCGATGATCTTCGGCAACTGGCGGCCGGGCGGGCTCGCGATGGGCGCCTCGCTGTTCGGCTACACCGACGCCCTGCAGCTGCGCCGCGGCTCCGAGTCGGTGCACGCGCTGCTGATCCTCGTCGGCGCGCTGCTGCTGGCCCTGGCGGTGTGGGAGTTCGTGCGGCGCAACACCGTGATCGGCGTGGTCGCGGCGGTGCTGGGCGTGGGCTCGTACGTGCTGTACTTCGCCGTCGACACGATCCCGACCGCGCTGGTGCAGGCCGCGCCGTACATCACGGTGCTGGTCGTGCTGGCGCTGGCGGCGCAGCGACTGCGAATGCCCGCCGCCGACGGCAAGCCCTATCGCCGCGGCAGCTGATCAACGACAGGCAAGATGGACACGTGAACTCTCTAGCGGTTGATTGGGAAGCGCTGCGCAGTGCGGCGGTCTCGGCCATGGAACGGGCGTACGCGCCGTACTCCAAGTTCCCGGTCGGCGCCGCCGCGCTGGTCGACGACGGGCGGGTGGTCGTCGGCTGCAACGTCGAGAACGCCTCCTACGGCATCGGCCTGTGCGCGGAGTGCGGCCTGGTCTCCAGCCTGCAGGTGACCGGCGGCGGCCGGCTCGTGGCGCTGGCCTGCGTCGACGCCGACGGCCGGCCGCTCATGCCGTGCGGCCGGTGCCGGCAGCTGCTGTGGGAGCACGGCGGGGCGGCGCTGCTCATCGACCACGCGAGCGGGCCGCTGCCGATGTCGGCGCTCCTGCCGCACGCGTTCGACGACGCCGACCTGATCCGGATTCACGAGCGGGAAAGCGAAGGGCATCCGACGGTACCGGCGGCGCTGGCTCTGAAGGTCGGCAGCGGGACGGTCTTCGTGCATCCCGACATCGCCGACGGCCGCCAGGTGTGGACGTCGTACTGGGAACGCTCCTCGGGCACCGGCGAGGACGAGCCCGCGGGCATCCTCGAGGAGGGCCCGATCTTCACCACCGCCGCCGAGGCCGTCGACTGGGGTCGCATCCGCACCCCCCGGGTCGTGGTCGTCGACGCACAGGGCACCGCCAGCTGGGCCGGGGACACCCCTCGGCCGGCCGGCATCGAACAGGACTGGAGCAGTCGATGAGCTTCGCGGCGGTGGACGTCATTCGTGCCAAGCGCGACAAGGGCACGCTGAGCGACGAGCAGATCGACTGGGTCGTCGCCGCGTACACCCGCGGCGAGGTGGCCGACGAGCAGATGTCCGCGCTCGCGATGGCCATCCTGCTCAACGGCATGACCGGGCGGGAGATCGCCCGCTGGACGGCGGCCATGATCGCCTCCGGGGAGCGGCTGGACCTGTCCAAGGTCGGCCGGCCGACGGTCGACAAGCACTCCACCGGCGGGGTCGGGGACAAGATCACGCTGCCGTTGACGCCGCTCGTGGCCGCGTGCGGGGCCGCCGTGCCGCAGCTGTCGGGCCGCGGGCTGGGCCACACCGGCGGGACGCTGGACAAGCTGGAGGCCATCCCCGGCTTCGGCACCAAGCTCTCCAACGAGGAGTTCACCGAGCAGCTGCGCACGGTCGGCGCAGCGATCTGCGCCGCGGGGGAGGGCCTGGCCCCCGCCGACCGCAAGCTCTACGCGCTGCGGGACGTGACGGGGACCGTCGAGGCGATCCCGCTCATCGCGAGTTCGATCATGAGCAAGAAGATCGCCGAGGGTACGTCCGCGCTGGTGCTCGACGTGAAGTTCGGCTCGGGCGCGTTCATGCGCGAGGTCGCCGACGCCCGCGAGCTGGCCCGCACCATGGTGGAGCTGGGCAAGGCGCACGGCGTGACCACGGTCGCCCTGCTCACCGACATGAACGCCCCGCTCGGGCGCACCGTCGGGCACTCGGTCGAGGTCGAGGAGTCCCTGGAGGTGCTGGCCGGCGGCGGCCCGCAGGACATCGTGACGCTGACCCTGGCCCTGGCCCGGGAGATGCTCGACGCGGCCGGCCTCGGCGACGCCGACCCGCAGGCCGCGATCGCCAGCGGCCGGGCCATGGACTCCTGGCGCAGCCTCGTGCGGGCCCAGGGCGGCGACCCGAGCGCCCCGCTGCCGGTGGCGAACGAGGTGGAGACCATCACCGCGGGCTCCGACGGGTTCGTGGCCGAGCTGGACGCGTACGCGGTCGGGGTGGCCGCCTGGCGCCTCGGTGCCGGCCGCGCCCGCAAGGAGGACCCGGTCAGCGCCTCGGCCGGGATCATCCTGCACCGCAAGCCCGGCGACCCGGTGCACGCCGGCGACGTCATCATGGAGCTGCGCGCCGAGGACGCGGCCAAGCTGCCCGCGGCGCTGGAAGTGGCCCGCGGCGCGGTGACGCTGGCCGACGTACCGCCGGCGAAACGACCCTTGATCCTCGACCGGATCTCCTGATGCGCAGGCCGCCCGAACGGGCGGTTATTGTGCGCGGGTGAGCACCACGGCGCCGGATCCGCAGCGGGTGCGGGAGGCGAGCCTCGAGGAGCTGCACCGCCTGCGGCTCCCCCTTCCCCCGCCCGACTTCCCGCTGGTCTGGGAGCCGGGGGACCAGATCGACCTGCGACCCGGGCCCGATATCGAGGCCCGGGCCGCGTGCCTCAACGTGCTGCTCGCCCGGGCCCGCGGCATGCCGCCGGAGCTCGGGGTGCAGTGGCTCGCCGAGGCGCGGCTGGTCGACCGGCTCACGCCGCCGGAGTGGGCGTTCGTGGCCGACGGGGTGGGCGAGGACCGGGTGTTCGCCGGGCACGTGGAGGCCCTGTTCGCGCTGGCCTGGCTCTTGGGTATCGCGCTGGACCTGGACCCGCTGCGCGGCGCGCCCGAGGAGCTGGCGGAGCGGCTGCCCAACCTGGCCGCGGGGGAGCCGTTCGCGGCGTGGCGGCGGCGGACCCTGGTCGCCCCGCGCTCGGCGCCGGCCGCGGCCGCGCAGCTCGACCTGTATTACTGCCTGGCGTGGTCGCTGCAGGAGTGCGCGCGCTCGGGGCTGCCGCTGCCGGGACAGCTGGAGGCGTGGCAGGCGGGGCAGCGGCGGTGGGCGTTGGAGTGGGCGGTGGTGTTCAGCGGGCCGTACCACGGGGAGCCGCCGAGCTGGGAGCAGGTCGATCTGACGATCTAACGGGTGCGCCACACGGTGAGGTCGACGTCCAGGTGGGCGGCGATCGGCTCCCGCATTGTCTCCAGCGCCTGCTTGATCGCGCCGGGGTCGGTGTGCCAGGCGCTGGGGCCCATGGCGACGAGGGCGAGGGCGTCGGCTCGGCTCAGGGTCAGGGGCGCGCGGATGTTGCGGGCATTCGACGGTACGAAATGGGGATCCAGGCTTTTGTGCAGTCGCTCCTGTTTGGCCGGATCGACGCGGATCAGGCCGAGGGCGTCGACCAGCTCGGCCAGGTGACCGGCGGCGGGGGTGGCCACCACCAGAGCGCCGCCGGGGCGCAGGACGCGGGCGAACTCGGCGCCCGAGCGGGGGGCGAACACGTCGAGGACGACCGCGGCGGACTGATCGGCGATCGGCAGGCCCTGCCAGATGTCGGCCCGGACGGCGCCGATGCGCTCGCTCGCCCGCGCCGCCCGCTTGAGCGCGGGCTTTGAAGTGTCGATGGCCAGGCCCACCTCGCCGGGGCCGAGCGCGGCGGCGAGGTAGTGCGCGGTGCCGGCGCCGACCTCGACGACCGGGCCCGGCTCCTCCCGGGCGACGGCCTCCCGCACGGCGTCGGTCAGGGCGGCGAAGTGACCGGCGGCGAGCAGGGCCTCCCGGGCGGCGACCATCTCGGCCGTGTCGCCGGTGTGGGCGGGGCGGCCGGCGGTCAGGTCGACGTACCCCTGCCGGGCGATGTCGAACGAGTGGCCCTGCGGGCACCGCAGCGCCCGCTCGGCCGCGGCGAAGGGACCGCGGCAGACGGGACACCGCAGATGTGTGATGACGGACGGTTGCACACCACTAGTGTCGTTCCATGGCTGCACCCACATTCGACGAGATCCGTCGCGCGCCCAAGGCCCTGCTCCACGACCACCTGGACGGGGGCCTGCGCCCCGCCACGATCCTCGATCTCGCGGCCGGGATCGGCCACGAGCTGCCCGCCGCCACACCCGAGGGGCTGGGCGAGTGGTTCGTCGCCGCGGCGGACTCCGGGTCGCTGGAGCGCTACCTGGAGACGTTCGCCCACACCGTCGCGGTGATGCAGACCGCGGACGCGCTGCACCGGGTGGCCCGCGAGTGCGCGCTGGACCTGGCGGCCGACGGGGTGGTGTACGCCGAGGTCCGCTACGCGCCCGAGCAGCACCTGGAGGGCGGGCTCACGCTGCCCGAGGTCGTGGAGGCGGTGCTGGACGGCTTCCGGGCCGGCTCGGCCGAGGCGGCCGCCCAGGGCACCCCGATCCGGGTCGGCACGCTGCTCACCGCCATGCGGCACGCGGCGCGCTCGATGGAGATCGCCGAGCTGTCCATCCGGTACCGCGATGCCGGGGTCGTCGGCTTCGACATCGCCGGCGCCGAGGCCGGATTCCCGCCCACCCGGCATCTGGACGCGTTCGAGTACCTCCAGCGCGAGAACTCACATTTCACCATTCACGCCGGCGAGGCGTTCGGCCTTCCGTCCATCTGGCAGGCCCTGCAGTGGTGCGGCGCCGACCGGCTCGGGCACGGCGTGCGGATCGTCGACGACATCGGCGCTGACAACTCGCTCGGCCGGCTCGCCGCGTATGTGCGCGACAAGCGCATCCCGCTGGAGCTGTGCCCGTCGTCCAACGTGCAGACCGGGGCGGCCCCCTCGATCCGCGAGCACCCCATCGGGCTGCTGCGTGACCTGCGCTTCCGGGTGACCGTGAACACCGACAACCGGCTGATGAGCGGCACCAGCATGTCGCGGGAGATGGCGCTGCTGGTGGAGGCGTTCGGGTACGGCTGGGCGGAATTGCAGTGGTTCACGGTGAATGCGATGAAGAGCGCGTTCATTCCGTTCGACGAGCGCCTGGCGTTGATCAACGACGTCATCAAGCCGGCGTACGCCAAGCTCACGTGATGTCCGGATTTGTCGGCGTCGATCATCTGGGTGTATCGGGTGAACCTGTATGAATGCCTTTAAAACGGACATTGGCTCCAGTGTTGCACATAATGCACAGCGGGATACCTGGGCTTTCTTCTTGGCACGGGACATGGTGGAATCTCGTGGGTCTGGCCCAGTAGGGTCGGCCGGTCGCGGGTGCCTGCTGTTCCACAAGGCGCCGGTTCGGAGGGCGGTGAAGTGAGCAAACGGCCATCGACGCGGGAGCCGGTCTCGTCGCGTCTGCGGTTCCCCATCGGCCGGCTCCGAGACCTGCCAATTTGGTCCAAGCTCGGTCTGATCATGATTGTCCCGATCATCGCGACGATCGTGGTCGGCACCAACGGTCTCGTCGGCAACATCGGCGACGCCAACGACGCCGACCGGGCCCGCACCCTCTCCGGCCTGTCGGCTCAGTCCTCCGCCCTCGTGCACGAGCTGCAGAACGAGCGGGCCAACGCGGCCATGCTGCTCGGCCAGCTCAACACCGACGCGGCCGTCGAGGCCCGCAGCGTCTTCGAGCGGCAGACCCAGAAGACGGACGACGCCGCCAAGGACTACCGGCTCACCCGGTCCGGGCTCGCCGACCCGCCCGAGGACTTCCGCAAGCAGCTCGCCTCGATCGACACGCAGCTGCAGGACCTGCCGCAGATGCGCAAGCAGATCAGCGAGGGCAGCAAGGACATCCTGGCCAGCACGGTCGTCGCGCGGTACAAGTCGCTGGTCGACGACCTGCTCGGCATCCGCGACAGCGCGGCCGAGCTGTCCAACAACCCGTCGCTGGGCGCCGACATGCGCGCCGCCGCCGCCATCTCGGAGATGAAGGAGCAGGTGGCCCTCGAGCGGGTCGTCGGCATCCGGGCGCTCACGACGAAGGCGTTCACGCCGCAGCTGCGCAAGGAGTTCCAGTCCGCGCTGACCGGTCAGGAGCAGGCGGAGGAGCAGTTCCGCACCAACTCCCAGCCGTGGCACCGCGACCTGTTCGACAAGAAGCGCTCCGGCTCGGACCTCAAAGAGGCCGCCACCTTCGAGGGTGTGCTCGGCCCGCTGACCACCGAGGCGCTGCCGGGCGACATCTTCACCGCCACCGCGTGGGACAACGCCATGATCAACAAGGCGAACCTGCTGCGGGGCATCGAGATCGAGTTCGACGACCACAACATCGACAGCGCCACGGTCGCCCGCAACGACCTGCAGCGCCGGGTGCTCGTCACCGCCGGCGCGCTGCTGGGCATGCTGCTCCTGGCGATCCTCTTCGCCTGGATCGTGGCCCGGTCGATGGCCCGCTCGCTGCGCGAACTGCGCCACGGCGCGCTCACGGTCGCCCAGTTCGGCCTGCCCCAGGCGGTGCAGCGACTGCGCGACCCGGCCCTGGCCACGCAGATGTCGCCGCACCAGCTGGCCCTGCAGATCGCCGAGCCGCTGCCGATCCGCAGCCGCGACGAGTTCGGCCAGGTGGCCGAGGCGTTCAACGCGGTTCACCTCGAGGCGGTGCGCACCGCGGCCGAGCAGGCCGCCCTGCGGGCCAGCGTCGCGACCATGTTCGTCAACCTCGCCCGCCGCTCCCAGATCCTGGTCGACCGGCTCATCGGTCACCTCGACCGGCTGGAGCGCGGCGAGGAGGACCCGGACCGACTGGCCGAGCTCTTCCAGCTCGACCACCTGGCCACCCGGATGCGCCGTAACGACGAGAACCTCCTGGTCCTCGCGGGCGCCGACTCCACGCGCATCCAGCGCGAGCCGGCCCCGTTCATGGACGTGCTGCGCGCCGCGCAGTCCGAGGTCGAGCACTACACGCGCATCGAGTTCGGCATGATCGACCGGGACATCGAGATCGCCGCCCACGCGGTGAACGACATGGTCCACCTGGTCGCCGAGCTGCTGGACAACGCGACGGCGTTCTCGCCGCCGGACTCGGCCGTCATCGTGGAGGCCCGCCGCGTCGGCGACCGCGCCGCGCTGCTGGTCGAGGACCACGGCATCGGCATCTCGCCCGAGCAGCTGGCCGAGCTCAACGACCGGCTCGCCAATCCGCCGATGGTCGACGTGGCCGTCTCCCGGATGATGGGCCTGGTCGTGGTCGCGCGGCTGGCCGCCCGGCACGGCGTCAAGGTCGAGCTGCGGGCGGCGCGCGAGCGCGGCACCATCGCCGACATGACGCTGCCGGCCGGCGTGCTCGTGCCGCGGGCACTCGCCGGGCGCGGCGGCCCCGGGATGCCGTCCGCCGGCATGCCAGCGGTCGGCCCCAACGACGTCGTGCAGGCCCGGCCGATCCCGTCGACCCCGGCCCCGCGCTCCCCGCTCGCCTCGCCGCTGGCGCTGGAGAGCGGCCCGACGCCGGGCGGCTTCGGCGGCTTCGCGGGCGCCGGCACCGGCCCGCAGGGCGGCCCCGGCAATGGCCCCGGCAACGGTGGCGGCCCGCGCTTCGGCACCCTGACCAGCAGCGGCCTGTTCGGCGGGGACCGCCCCGAGCGACCGGACCGCAGCAACGGCACGGGCGAGCGCCCGACCGTCAACGGCTTCGCCAACGGCACCCCGCCGCGCCCGGCTCCGCCCGCGCCGCCGGCCCGCCCGTCGCTTCCGCCCGCGGGCGGTGGCTTCGGCGACGACAGCGGCTTCCGGCGCGGTGACACCGGCGGGTTCCGCCGGGGCGACACGGGCGAGCAGTTCCGCCGCGGCGACGCCGACGGGTTCCGCCGCGGTGACACCGGCGGCTTCCGCCGCGACCCCGACCGGGACACGGGCGGCTTCGACCGCAGCGAGCGGGCGCCCGAGCGCAACGGCGGCGGCCGCGCCCTGCCGGCCTGGTCCGACCTCACCGGCGTCGGCGACGTCTCCGGGCAGGACGACTACCGCCGGGACCGCGAGGACGCCCCCGGCGGCTCGGGCCGGCTCGGACCGCTGCCGCAGCGCCGCGCGAACGAGGCCTGGCCGTCCGAGGACGAGCTCGCGGAGGTGACCGACGCCGAAGAGGTGAGCGGCCCGATCCCGCGGCAGCGGCCCGGCTTCGGCGGCGCCTACGACGACGCCCCGGCCGCCCAGAACGGTCTGGCCACCCCGCCCGCACCCGCCCCGTCGCCGTGGCCGCCGGCCGCTGCCGAGCCGCAGCAGCGGCCCGCGCCGCAGCCGGAGCCGTACGCGCCGGTCGACATGACCGCGGAGATTCCGCGCGTCCGGCTCGACTGGGACCCGGCGCCGGGGGAGAGCGAAGCACCGGACACCCGGCAGCGCTTCGTCGACGAGACGATGGAACTGCCGATCTTCCGGGAGCTGGAGTCCGCCTGGTTCACCACCAAGCGGCAGCCCCTGGAGGACCTCACGCCCCCGGCCTCCGCGGCCGCGGCGGCCCCGGCTTCGGCTCCGGCCGCAGCTCAGCCGCCGTCTTCCGGCCAGCGGCCGGTCGAGGTGACCTACAGCGAGGCGCCGTCCCCATACGTCCCGCCGCAGCGATTTGAAACCCGCACTCCGGGTGAACCTTCGCGAGGTTCGGCCGACCGGGCGTCGAGCGGTTCGGCAGTAAACTGGCACACTGCGGCAGACGAAGGATGGCAAGCGGCTGCGGCAATCGCCGAAGCGCAGGAATTCACGACGACCGACATGGGTTTGCCCAAGCGCGTGCCGATGTCGCAGTTGGTTCCAGGTGGGGTCGAAAAGAACCCCGCCGCTGCGCACAAGCGGACGCCGGAATCCGTGCGCGGTCTGTTGTCGGCGTACCACCGAGGCGTTCAGCGCGGCCGCACGCGGTCCGACGACTCGAAAACCCCTGAGCCGACTTCGGCCGGGCCTCAAAACTCGCAGGTTGGCAAGGAGCAAGAGGCATGACATCTACGCAGGATCTCGGTTGGCTGCTCGCCAACTTCGCGGACCGAGTGCCGGGGGTCGCCCACGCGGTCGCCGTCTCGGCGGACGGTCTGCTGTTGGCTGCTTCTCGCGACCTGCCGCGCGACCGTGGTGATCAGCTTGCCGCGATCGCTTCCGGCCTGGTCAGCCTGACCCAGGGCGCATCCCGCTGCTTCGAGGGCGGGGCCGTGCTGCAGACTGTGGTCGAAATGGACAATGGCTTTCTGTTCCTCATGTCGATCTCCGACGGTTCGTCGTTCGCGGTCCTCGCGGCCCGCGCCTGCGACGTCGGCCAGGTCGGCTACGAAATGGCATTGCTGGTCGACCGGGTCGGTGACGCTCTCACGCCGCCGCCCCGCCCAACGGCCTCGATGCTCGGCTGAAGCTGAACTAGGTGACAGAGCACTATCCATTAGTTGGTATCCATTGGCTGCTAACGACATACTCAGTGGCTGCTTACGAGGCCCGACGAGTGAGGAGGTGAACGGCGAACATGGCCGAACGCGATGAGCCAACGGGCGCGTTGGTAAGGCCGTACGCCGTCACCCGAGGTCGCACCCGGCCCAAGCTGGAGATTGCGATCGAGGCGCTGGTCGAGACCACCGTGCGTGGCCGGGCGGCCAATACCCGGCCGGGTGGTGCTCACGGCCAGGAGCAGCAATACATTTCAACGCTTTGCGACGGGCGCCTGCAGTCCCTCGCCGAGATCGCGGCGCGCATGCAGCTCCCGCTGGGTGTCGCCCGCGTCATCGTGGCGGACATGGCTGCGGACGGACTGGTCGCGGTGTACGAGCCGACCTCGCTCGACGAAAACGAGTCGGTGGGCACAGAACTGCTTGAGAGGGTGCTGAGTGGACTTCGGAGGCTCTGACGTGGCGCACCGCCCAGGGCGGGTCACGTCAGCGAAGATCGTCATCGCCGGCGGTTTCGGCGTGGGCAAGACCACACTGGTCGGCTCGGTCTCGGAGATCACGCCGCTGACCACCGAGGCCATCATGACCTCCGCCGGTGTCGGTGTGGATGACACCCGCAATGTGCCCGGCAAGACGACGACCACGGTCGCGATGGACTTCGGTCGTATCTCGATCGACCGGGACCTGATCCTGTACCTGTTCGGTACCCCGGGCCAGACGCGGTTCTGGTTCATGTGGGACGAGCTCGTGCGGGGCGCCATCGGTGCCGTCGTCATGGTGGACACCCGGCGTCTGGCCGACTGCTTCGCCGCGATCGACTTCTTCGAGCACCGGCGGCTGCCGTACCTGGTGGCCATCAACTGCTTCGACGGCGTGCAGTACCACAACGCCGACGACGTCCGGGAGGCGCTCGCGATCTCGAGCGACGTCCCCGTGGTGTCGTGCGACGCGCGCTCCCGCGAGTCGACCAAGAACGTACTCATCTCGCTGGTCGAGTACGTGCTGTCGATGCGCCGGACCCGCGCCACCGCGCCGGCCTAAAACTTCACACGCACCGCCGCTACACCCCACTCAAGCAGTGGAAGCGCACCGAGCGACCCTAGGGGACGCGCGGTGCGCTTCTGCGTTGGTGGCTATGACGCTGCGTGTTCACCCCGGTGCGGAACGCTGCGGTTCCGTTTCTGAGCCTCGCTGAGCGATTTCAGGGGCGTTTGGGCACTCGTGGTGCTCTGAGGCGTTCTGAGGCTGCTGCGGGGCGCACAGGGCGTCTGCACGCGCATTCGCGCGCGAGTCGACACACGCATCTGCCGGGCAACCCGCCCGCGTCGCCGGGAGCCGTCGAGCGGCGCTGGGAACCACACGCTTCACCGTCGCCCGCTGCTTGCCGTCGCCTACCCAAGTCGCCGCCGCCCGCCGCCCGCCGCCCGCGCCCCCGCTACTCGCGCCGGGCGCTGACAGCGACCGGGTCCCGGCGGAGAAACCCTGCGGCGCCGACGGGAAGCCGCGGCGCTGACGACTGCTCGCGGCGCTGACCTGGACCGCGGCGCTGACCTGGACCGCGGCGCTGACCTGGACCGCGGCGCCGACCTGGACCGCGGCGAAGGCGTGGACTGCGGCGAAGGCGTGGACTGCGGCGAAGGCGTGGACTGCGTGGACTGCGGACCGGACCTCGGCGTGGACGGCGGACCCGCGCGTCGGCGCGTGGACGGCGGACCGGGGCGTCGTTGTGAACGGTGGCGGTCATCGCTACTCGCAGCGCCGGTGAGGTCCCGTGACGCCGGTGGGTCCCGTGGCGCTGGTCGGTCCCGTGGCGCCGTTCGGTCCGTGACGCAGGTGGGTCCGTGGCGCCGGTCGGTTCGTGGCGCCGACCACGGAAAGGGCCGCCCCCGGTGGGAGCGGCCCTCTTCGTGTGCGTTGTGTGGAGGAGCGAGCTTCTAGCGGCGCGCGGAGCGGTACTCGTACTCGCGCTCCTGGTAGTCGCGGCTCGCCTCGCGGCTGAAGTCCCAGCCGCCGGCGGACTCGCGGCCCGGGCGGCCGCCGACTGAGAAGCCGCCGACCTCCTGGCCCCGGCGCCAGCCGCGGAAGTAGCCCGTGGTGTGGGCGGCGATCTGGGCGGCGTCGCGGACGATGCGCAGCGGGCGCTCCGGGTTGGCGTTGACCGGGGCTCCGGGGACCAGGTTCTGCTGCGGTACGCGGCGCGGGAGGCCCGTGCTGGTCTCGTCGCCGATCTGCGGGGCGGCCGCGCGCTGGGCCGCCTGCCAGGCCTGGTCGTTCGAGTTTTCCCAGCTCGGGTTCGGGGCCTGGGTCTCGCCGGTGGCCTCGTCGGCGTCCCAGTCGGTGAACCAGGCCGAGCGGGCGGCCGCGAAGATCAGCAGGTCGCCGTCGCCCTCGTCGGGCTGCTTCGGGGCGGCGTCCCGCTCGGCGGCCTGGGCGCGGCGGCTGCGGCCGGCGCCGGTGCTGCGGGCGGTGGCGCGCTCGGCCGGGCGCTCCGAGTCGACCAGGCGCAGGGCCGGGGGCTCGAAGCGGAACTCGCCGCTGTACTCCCCGCTGAGCTCGTCCGAGTAGCCGCCCCTGAGCGCGGGGTCGGCGACCGGGGCGGGCTCGACCAGGCGCAGGCCGGCCGGCTCGACCGGAAGCTCGCCGGTCTGCCACGGCGGGGGCACGCGGCCCTCGCGCTGGCGGGGCAGCTCGACGTGGCGCTCGGCCGTGCGGGACCGCTCGCTGCGCGGGATCTCGGTGCGGCCGCGGTCGGAGCGGGGGATCTCGGTGCGGGCCCGCTCAGAACGGGGAATCTCAGTGCGGGGAATCTCAGTGCGGGAAACCTCGGTCCGGGGAAGCTCGGAGCGGGGACTCTCGGTACGCGGAATCTCGGTACGCGACGTGCGCGGGATCTCGGTGCGGGCGCGCTCGCTGCGGGCCGGCTCCTCGTCCTGGGCGCGGTCGGCGTGCCGCGAACCGCCGCGGGCCTGCTCGGCCGCGGCCTGCTCGGCGCGGTCGCGCTCGGCCCGCCGCTCGGCGCGGGAGAGCCCCGCGGAGGCGGCCGCCGCGCCGGACTCGGCCCGGGACCGGGTCGAGCGGTCGCCGTTGAGCGGCGGGAACTCCCCGGAGCCGAACGAACTCAGCGCGTCCGAAGCCGCGCTGCGCGAACCCAGCGCGTCAGCGGCCGACGACCGCGAGCCGAGGGCGTCGGTAGCCGACGACCGCGAGCCGAAAGCGTCGGTCGAGGAGGAAGAGGAAGAAGCCGAGGAAGCGGCCGAGGTCCGGGGCTCACGGCGCGGAGTGCCCGAGGCGCTCAGCGACCCCGACGTCGACTCGATCGTCGCGTCCAGAGCCGAGAAGTCCGGCGGCTGCGGGATGTCGCTCAGCTTCGGCAGGCTGCTCAGCTCCGAGGCGGAGGCGAGCGGGTCGGCGCCGAACTTGTACGCCGCGGCCGAGGTCTCCGTGGTCGGCGCGTCCGCCGAGCCCTGCGCCCAGCGCGACAGCGTCGGGGGCTCGCCCAGCGCGCTGAGGTCGCTCAGGCGCGGGCCACCGTCCAGGCCGCCGCCCGAGGTGGGCGCGGCGGGCGTGATCGGCGGGGCCGGGGGCATGCCGGCCAGCGGGTCGAAGCCGTACGAGTCGAAGCGCGGCATCTCGTGGTGCTCGTGCCCGCCGATCAGCGGGGCGATCCCCGGCGGGGGCGACGGCATCAGCGAGGTGAACTGCGGCTCGTTGTTCGTCGACGTCGGCTGCGGCGGGATCACCGGGCTCGGCGCGACCGGCGGCGGGGCGACCGGGGCCGGGGCCACCGGCAGCGGCGCGACCGGGGTCGGCTGCGGGGGAGCGGGCTGCAGCGGGACCGGGATCGACTGCATCGAGGCCGGGGTGGGCTGCTGACCCTGGTACGTCGGCGGCACCGGCGGCGCGGGCGCGTACATCGGCGTCGGCGCCTGGTAGGCGGCCGGCTGGTACGGCGGCGTCGGTGCGGCGTGCGAGGCGGGCGCGTAGCCGGGCGGGGCCGAGGTGACCCCGTAGGCGGGCGGCCCTGAGGGCACCGAACCGTAGGCAGGCGGCCCTGACGGCACCGAGCCGTAGGCCGGCGGGGCCGAGGGGACCGACCCGTAGGCCGGCGGGGCCGAGGGGACCGACCCGTAGGCCGGCGGCGCCGATGGCACGTAACCGGGCGGCGTCGAGACGACCGGCGGCGCGGAGATCACGGCCGGCGGGCCGGAGACGACGGCGGGCGCGGAGCCGATGGTGCCCGGCAGGCTCGCGGCCGGCGGGGCCGACACGACGGGCGGCTGGGCCTGCAGCGGCATGTTCGGCGTGGTCTGGGCGCGGCGGCGACCGCCGGTGGCGCGGGCGGCGGCGGACTCCTCGGCCCGGGCCACCTCGGCGGCGCGGGCGGCGGTCTCGGCGACGCGGCCCGCGGACTCGGCGGCCCGCGAGGCGCGGGTGCGGGTCGGCATGGCGTCGCTCGCCGCGGCGGCCGGGCGGGCGTTGGAGGCGACGGCGGCGGCCCGCGAGCGGGACGGCGAGCTCTCCGGCAGGGCCGTGGCCGGGCGGAGCGGGGTGGCCGGGGTCAGCGGCTGGGCCGGCTGGTTCAGCGGGGCGGCCGGGCTCAGCGGCGTGGCCGGGCGCTGCCGGTTGGGCAGCGTGCGGTGGGCGGCCGGGCTCATCTTCTCGGCCAGCACCGCGACGAGCGCGGCGGCCGCGGCGTCGCCGGCCCGCACGGCCGCGACGGACTGCCGGATGGTCTCGGCGACCGCGGCGGTCATGGCCCGGTTGACGCCGGTGCGGCGGGGAGTCTCGGCGATCGCGACGCGCAGGGCGGTGATGGCCTCGCCCAGCGTCGCGGCGTCGGCGACGCCGGCCTTGGCCAGCTCACCGATGACGACCTGGTCGCCCTTGCGGCCGGTGGCGCCCCCGCCCAGTATTCCGGGCTCGGGCAGCGCGTCGAGGACGGCCAGCGGGATGGTCTCGGCCGGGTCCGGGTACGCGCGCAGGGCCGCCGGGTACAGCTCGCGGAGCACCTCGCGCAGCGTGGCCGCGGCGCTCTGCCGGCCGGAGACGACGGCGGCGTGCGCGGCGAGGACCGGCTTGAGGGGAAGCATGTCGCGCGGCGGGCTCTGGCCGACCGCGGAGAGGACGCCGGCCTGCAGCGCGCGGGCGAGGCCGACGGCGCGGCGCTCGGCCGCGTTGGACTGGATCTCCTCCGGCGACTCGTCGTCGGCGAAGCGCTCGGCGTAGTCGTCGGCCGAGTCGTCGTCGGTGAACGCGAGGTTGCGGCCCGCCGCGGTGAGCAGCTGGGTGACGACGTGGTCGTCGCTCTCGGCCGCGACCGCCACGGCGGAGGTACCGCCGGAGCGCTGCGC
Organism: Dactylosporangium sp. CS-033363; assembly: GCF_050942475.1. NCBI lineage: Bacteria > Bacillati > Actinomycetota > Actinomycetes > Micromonosporales > Micromonosporaceae > Dactylosporangium > Dactylosporangium sp. CS-033363. The sequence continues at coordinate 945,370 of NZ_CP192032.1, forward strand.
CAGCAGAGCGCTGAGCTCGGCGTAGCCGCCGGCGTCGTCGCTCACTTCGCAGATGTCGATGAGTCGGCCGGCGTCGTCGACGACCGCGACGGTCAACCAGATGTCGGAACCGGACTGCGGCTCGGCGAGATCAGCCGACGCCAGACCGCAGTACACCCGAACGAGCGCCACCGCGTCGTCCTCCTCTCGGGACATCAGTTGAGCTTTCGTCACGTCGGCGGGGACTGTCCCGGCGCCCCGCCGATGTGTTGCCGCAGGTCAAACTGAACGACCTCTAGTGAACAGGTTGACGGCCGGTGACGCGATCAGCCGAAACGGTTGATTGCCGAGCTGGCTGATCGTCGTCCACCGTCGCCACCCGTCCGGCTAGGAGCCGGGTCGGGCCCGCCGTGCCAAAATGCCCACGGCTTAGATCCTGTCGGTCACAAATCAATCACGCCAGTCCACGGCGGCAGAAATTTTGCCGATGATCGTCCGCCAGCCCAGCGCTGCCTGTTGTGCCCCGATTTTCTTCAGCCGGCGCTTGGCGAAGAACCCGCCCACACCGCCCGATGCCGCAGCTCGCAGGCCCTCGTCGAGGTCGTCGAGGGGGGAGCCGGCGGACAGGGCCGTGCGGACCGGCTCGAGGCGCAGGGCGTAAGCAAGGTCACGCGCCGCCTCGCCCGCGGCGAGCAGCAGATCGGTGTCCCAGGCGTCCTGGCCGCCGCGCAGGTTCTCCACCACGAGGTCGAGCTCGTAGCGGTTCTCGTCGGTCGGCACCACCGAGGCGACGGTGATCCGCTTCTTCAGGCTCTCCCAGGTGTCGACCTGGACCAGGTCGTTCTCGACGCCGTCGGTCTTGACGTATTCGACCAGGCCCTCGACGGAGCGGAAGAGCAGCAGCTTGCCGCGGTGGGAGAGGAACGCCGGAACCTCCTCGGGCTCCGCCTCCTCTTCCTCGTCCTCTTCTTCCTCTTCCTCCGCCTCGGCCTCGAGCGCCTCTTCCTCTTCGGCCTCGGTGAGCTCGTCGTCGTCCTCGTCGTCGAGCTCGTCGTCATCCGACTTGGCCGAGGAGTCCGCCTTGGCCGAGGACTTCTTGGCGACCGGCGCGTCGGTGGAGTCGGCGGAGTCGGTGGAGTCCGATTCGTCCGAAGAGGAAGAATCCGCAGAGTCCGTCGACGTGTCCTTCTTCCGGGAACGCTTCGATGAAGCTTCCACGGCGGCCGGCTCCGGCTCGTCCTCGAACAGCTCCGCGTTCTCGAGGATCACGACCCGCTCGTCGTCGTCCTCGTCCGACCGGCGGTGGAGGATCGCGAAGTCGTCCTCCTCCTCGTCGAGCTCGGTCGGCGTCAGCTCCGTGTTGAGCCGGTACGCCCGCAGGGTGTAGCCGACCCCCTTCGGCAGCGCGATCTCGACGGGCTCCATGCGCACGTCGTTCCACATCGCGTCGGCCTGAGCGGAGCGCTCCTTGCCGCCGTCCTCCTCGTCGAAGTCGGCGTCATCGTCGGCGTCCTCGTCATCGACGATGTCGTCGGCGTCCTCGACGGTGTCGACCTCGTCGTCGACTCCGGTCTCGGCATCCACCGCGTCGACTTCCTCGACGTCCTCCTCCACCGGCTCGGGCTTGGCCGGTCGCGAGGAAGCGGGCCGGGAAGACCGGGAAGACTGGCGGGCCACTGTGACCTCCGTAGTCGGGCTCGGCGTGCGGGCACACCAGGGCGTGTGTGGCCTCGCGCACAAAACACCCTAGTGTGCACGTTGTGCGGCGGTCAGACCCCCTTGGGGTGCCAGACCGTCTTGATCTCCAGCAGCGACAGCATGCGGGAAATGCCGGGGTCGCCGGTCCAGTCGGGGTCGCTCGGGCGGATCACCCGCTTCAGGTTTTCCGCCGCGGCCGCCTCCAACTCCTTCGCGAGTGTGGTGTCCGTCACACCGGTGAGGTCGATGGCGTTCACGTCCATGTGCGCGGCGAGCCAGGGCGCCATCTCGGCCGGCTGCCCGGTGAGGATGTTGACCACCCCGCCGGGCAGGTCGGAGGTGGCGAGCACCTCGGCCAGGGTGACGGCGGGCAGCGGGCGGTCGGGCGAGGCGAGCACGACCGCGGTGTTCCCGGTCACGATGGCCGGCGCGATCACGCTCACCAGCCCCAGCAGCGAGGAGGCGGCGGGGGCGACGATCCCGACGACGCCCGTCGGCTCGGGGGCGGAGAGGTTGAAGTACGGCCCGGCGACCGGATTGGCCCCGCCGTGCACCTGCGCGATCTTGTCGGCCCACCCGGCGTACCAGACCCAGCGGTCGATCGCGGCGTCGACGACCTCGGGGCCGGAGCCCTCCGCCGCCGCCACCTCCTCGACGAACTGCGACCGGCGCCCCTCCAGCATCTCGGCGACCCGGTAGAGGATCTGCCCGCGGTTGTAGGCGGTCGCGCCCGACCACTTGGCCACGGCCCCGCGCGCCGCCTTCACGGCGTCGCGGACGTCCTTGCGGGAGCCGAGCGCGGCGTTGGCGAGGAAGTCGCCCGAGGTCGACTGCACCTGGTAGGACCTCCCCGACTCGCTGCGGGGGAACGCGCCCCCGATGAAGAGCTTGTACGTCTTGCGGACGGCCAGCCGGCCTTCAGTGCTCAAGGTAGGCCTCCAGCCCGTGCCGGCCACCCTCGCGGCCGTAGCCCGACTCCTTGTACCCGCCGAACGGTGACGTCGGGTCGAACTTGTTGAACGTGTTGGCCCACACGACCCCGGCGCGGAGCCGGTCCGCGACCTGCAGGATCCGCGAGCCCTTCTCGGTCCAGACGCCGGCCGAGAGCCCGAAGGGCGTGTTGTTGGCCTTCTCCACCGCCTCGTCGGGCGTACGGAAGGTCAGCACCGACAGCACCGGCCCGAAGATCTCCTCGCGGGCGATCCGGTGCGCCTGGGTCACCCCGGTGAAGATCGTGGGGGCGAACCAGAAGCCGCGGTCGGGCAGCTCGCACGGGGCCGACCAGCGCTCGGCGCCCTCCTGCTCGCCGATCTCCGACAGCTCCCGGATGCGGGCCAGCTGGGCGGCCGAGTTGACCGCGCCGACGTCGGTGTTCTTGTCCAGCGGGTCGCCGACGCGCAGCTGGGCCATCCGGCGCTTGAGGGCGGCCAGGAAGTCCTCGGCGATCGACTCCTGCAGCAGCAGCCGCGAGCCCGCGCAGCACACGTGGCCCTGGTTGAAGAAGATGCCGTTCACGACGCCCTCGACCGCCTGGTCGATGGCGGCGTCGTCGAAGACGATGTTCGCGGCCTTCCCGCCGAGCTCCAAGGTCACCCGTTTTTCGGTACCGGCCACCGCCCGCGCGATCGCCCGCCCGACCTCGGTCGAGCCGGTGAAGGCGACCTTGTCGATCCCGGGGTGCTCGACCAGCAGCCGCCCGGTGTCCCCGGCCCCGGTGATGATGTTGACGACGCCCGGGGGCAGCTCGGCCTGCCGGCAGATGTCGGCGAACAGCAGCGCGGTCAGCGGCGTGGTCTCGGCCGGCTTCAGCACCACCGTGTTCCCCGCGGCCAGCGCCGGGGCGATCTTCCAGGCCAGCATGAGCAGCGGGAAGTTCCAGGGGATGATCTGGCCGGCCACGCCGAGCGGGCGCGGGTCGGGGCCGAAGCCGGCGTACCCGAGCTTGTCCGCCCACCCCGCGTAGTAGAAGAAGTGCGCGGCCACGAGCGGGATGTCCACGTCCCGCGACTCGCGGATCGGCTTGCCGTTGTCCAGCGACTCCAGCACGGCCAGCTCGCGGCCGCGCTCCTGGATGATCCGGGCGATCCGGAACAGGTACTTCGCCCGCTCCCGCCCCGGCATCGGTCCCCAGACCTTGTCGTAGGCGTGCCGGGCGGCGCTCACCGCGGCGTCGACGTCGGCCGCGTCGGCGTTGGCGATCTCGGCGAGGGTCTCCTCGCTGGCCGGGTTGATCGACTTGAACGGCTCGCCCTTGCCGTCGACGAACTCGCCGCCGATGAACAGCCCGTAGGACGAGGCGATGTCGACGATGGCGCGCGACTCGGGCGCCGGGGCGTAAGAGAAGTCCATCGCTAGTCCAGGGTGAAGTAGTCGGGGCCGCTGTACTGGCCGGTGGCAAGCTTGGTCCGCTGCATGAGCAGGTCGTTGAGCAGCGTGGAGGCGCCGAAGCGGAACCGGTCCGGGTCCAGCCAGTCGGGGCCGGCGGTCTCGTTGACCATCACGAGGTACTTGATGGCGTCCTTGGCGGTGCGGATGCCCCCGGCCGGCTTCACGCCGATGATCCGGCCCGTCTCCGCCCGGAAGTCGCGCACCGCCTCCAGCATGACCAGCGTGACCGGGAGCGTGGCGGCCGGCTGCACCTTGCCGGTGGAGGTCTTGATGAAGTCGGCCCCGGCCAGCATCGCCAGCCAGGAGGCCCGGCGCACGTTGTCGAGCGTGCCGAGCTCGCCGGTCTCGAGGATGACCTTGAGGTGGGCCGGCCCGCAGGCCTCCTTGATCGCCGCGATCTCGTCGTGCACCTCGGCGTAGCGGCCGGACAGGAACGCGCCGCGGGAGATCACCATGTCGATCTCGTCGGCGCCGTCGGCGACCGCGGCCCGGGTGTCGGCCAGCTTCACCGCGCGCGGGGCCTGGCCGGACGGGAACGCGGTGGCCACGCTGGCCAGGTGGACCTTCGACCCGCGCAGGGCCTCGGCGGCGGTGGCGATCATCGCGGGGTACACGCAGATGGCCGCCGCGCTCGGGCAGCTCGGGTCGGCCGGGTCGGGGCGGATCGCCTTGGCGCACAGCGCGCGCACCTTGCCCGGGGTGTCCGAGCCCTCCAGCGTGGTCAGGTCCACCATGCGGATCGCCAGGTCGAGGGCCTGGGCCTTGGCCGTCGTCTTGATCGACCGGGTGCCCAGCATCGCGGCGCGCTGTTCGGCGCCGACCTGGTCGACTCCCGGCAGCCCGTGCAGAAAGGTCCGCAGCGCGCCTTGTGAGCGTGCGACCTCGGCGGTGAGGGTCATGTCCCAAATACTAGGCTGCTTGTTTGTGGACGTACTCGTGGTGGATCACCCCCTGGCCAAGTCGCGGCTGACCGCGATGCGTGACGAGCGCACCGACAACGGGGCGTTCCGCGCCGCGTTGCACGAGCTCACGACGATGCTCGTGTACGAGGCGGCGCGCTCGTTCGCCACCGAGCAGTTCCCGGTCAAGACGCCGGTCGCGACCACCGAGGGCACCCGGCTGGCCAACCCGCCGCTGCTCGTGCCGGTGCTGCGGGCCGGGCTGGGCATGTCCGACGCGGCCCTGGCGCTGCTGCCGGAGTCGTCCATGGGGTTCGTGGGGCTGGCGCGCGACGAGCACACCTTCGAGCCGCGGGCCTACATGGAGTCGCTGCCCCGCGACCTGTCCGGCATCCCGGTGCTGGTCCTCGACCCGATGCTGGCCACCGGCGGCTCGCTGGAGCACTGCGTGCGGCTGCTGGTCGACCGCGGCGCGACCGACATCACCGTGCTGTGCGTGCTCGCGGCCCCGGCCGGCATCGAGCGCCTGGCCAACTCCGGGCTGCCGATGCGCCTGGTCACGGCGGCGATCGACGACCACCTGAACGAGAAGATGTTCATCGTCCCGGGCCTCGGCGACGCGGGCGACCGGCAGTTCGGCGGGATGCCGCGCTTCGGCAATTCTTAAAAATCTCCTTAATTCCGGTCCTCACAACGGGGGAACGACGGCTCCGTGACCTTGAAGGGGTGAACGGGTCCGGCCTTACGTTGGCCCGCGATGAGGTACCGGAAGAACGTGATGCTGCTGGCCGCGGTCGTCCTGGCCCTGACGGGCTCGGGCGCGATCGCGGCGGCCACCATGCAGGAACCGGTCGCGCGGCTGGGCGAGGCCGACGCGCGGCAGGGGCTCGAGAAGCGCCGATGCGCGGTCGACGCCAAGCTCGTACCGCGGTGCGGGCTGTTATGGGGTGTCGCGCCCGGCGCGTTCACCGACCTTCCGGCCGGAAAGGCGCTGGGGGACTTCGAGAGCACCACGGGCCGCCCGGCGGACATTCTGCACTCGTACCACCGCGGCGACGAGGTCTTTCCGACGGCCGATGAGATCGCGGCGGTACGGCAGCCGCGCAAACGCATTCTCTTCGCGAACTGGAAGGTCGCCTGGAACACCACCTGGGCCGGCGTCGCGGCCGGGGGCGAGGATGCGCGGATCGACAGGGCGGCCGCCCGGTTCAAGGCCTTTCCCGGCACCATGTTCCTGGCGCTGCACCACGAGCCCGAGAACGACGTGCGCAGCGGCGGCGGGATGACGGCGCGCGACTATGCCGCGATGTTCCGCCACACCGTGCAGCGGCTGCGGGCCGACGGCGTGCGGAACGTCGTCTTCGTGCTCGTCTACATGGCCTATCAGCCCTGGTGCGAGAAGGACTGGTTCGAGGAGCTCTACCCCGGCGACGACGTGGTGGACTGGATCGGGATGGACCCGTACCTGTTCGCCAAGCCCGGCGGCTACGGCTTCGGCGACTTCGCGTATCTCGTCAATCACACGACGAATCCGGCGAAATGGCCCGGCTTCTATTCCTGGGCCACGAAGCAACACGGCAACAAGCCGCTGATGGTGGCCGAATGGGGCGTCTACGAGCACACCGCCGACCCGGCCCAGAAGGCCTGGATCTTCTCCACGGTCGCCCAGCAGATCGGGCGCTTCCCGGCGATCCGGGCGCTGGTCTACTTCGACTCCGCGTACGCGCCGAAGGGCGACACCCGGCCGGACTCGTCGCCGCCGGCGCTCGACGAGTTCAAGAAGCTGGCCGAGTCGCAGCTGTTCGACGTGACGCTATAGCCCCAGCGCCGCCGTCGTCTCCGTCCGCAGCGCGACCAGCGCGGCGGCGGCCCGCTCCCGGGCCCCGGCGAGGTCGTCGCCGGCGACCGGCTCCACCACCTCCAGGTAGGCCTTGAGCTTCGGCTCCGTTCCGGACGGGCGGACCACCACGCGCGTGCTGCCGGCCCGCAGGATCAGCACGTCGGCGTCGGGATGGAGGTCCTCGACCGCGGTCACCGCGACGTCGAGCAGCGCGGCCGGCGGCCGGGCCCGGACGGTGGCCATCATCGACGCGATCTGCCCCAGGTCGGAGACGCGCACCGAGAGCTGGTCGGTGGCGTGCACCCCGTGCCGGAGCGCGATCTCGTCCAGCCGGTCGCCGAGGGTGCGCAGCTCGGCCTTGAGCCCGGCGGCGAGCTCGCAGACCAGCAGGGCGGCGGTGATGCCGTCCTTGTCGCGGACCAGCTCCGGGGCGACGCAGTAGCCGAGCGCCTCCTCGTACCCGTAGACCAGGTCGTCGCCGGCCCGCACGATCCACTTGAACCCGGTCAGCGTCTCGCCGTAGGGCAGGTCGCGGTCCGCGCACAGCCGGGAGAGCAGGCTGGAGGAGACGATCGTGGTGGCGTAGCGGCCGTGCACCCCGCGGCGCATGAGGTGGTCGGCGAGCAGCACCCCGACCTCGTCGCCGCGCAGCTGCCGCCAGACCCCGCCGTCGGCGTAGGCGACCGCGCACCGGTCGGCGTCCGGGTCGTTGGCGATGGCGATGTCGGCGCCCTCCCGCGCGGCCAGGGCCAGCAGCAGGTCGGTGGCGCCGGGCTCCTCCGGGTTGGGGAAGGCCACGGTCGGGAACTCGGGGTCGGGGTCGGCCTGCTCGGCGACGACGAACGGGGCCGGATAGCCCGCCGCGGCCAGGGTCGCCTCGAAGACCTCGCGGCCGACGCCGTGCATCGGGGTGTACGCCACGGCCAGCTCGCGGGGCACCGCGGGATCGATCACGCCGACCGCCGCGTCGACGTAGTCGCGCACGATCTGCTCGCCGAGGACCTCGCCGGGCGGGCCCAGCGGCACGTCGGCCAGCGGCCCCACCTCGCGGATCGCGTGCTCGATCTCCGCGTCGGCGGGCGGGACGAGCTGGGCGCCGTCGGCGAGGTACACCTTGTAGCCGTTGTCCTGCGGCGGGTTGTGGCTGGCGGTGACCATGACGCCGGCGGCCGCACCGTGCCGGCGGACCGCGAAGGCGAGCACGGGGGTCGGCAGCGGCCGGGGCATGAGCAGCGCGCGGCGCCCGGCCCCGGTGGCGACCCGGGCCGTCTCGACCGCGAAGGCGTGCGAGCCGTGCCGGGCGTCGTAGCCGATGACCAGCGGCCGGTCGTCCGGCCCGGCGCTCTGGGCGGCGAGCCAGCGCACCAGCCCGGCGGCGGCCCCGCGGACCACCGCGAGGTTCATGCCGTTGGGCCCGGCCCGCAGCGGGCCGCGCAGCCCGGCGGTGCCGAACCGCAGCGGGCCCGCGAACCGGTCCGCGAGCTCCGCCTCGTCCTCCAGCACCCCCTGGAGCTCGTCCCGGCTGGCCGGATCGGGATCGTCGGCCAGCCAGGCCTCAGCCGCAGCGCGAAGGGTGGAGGTCATCTGCCCTTCATAACACGGGTCGGGTTCAGTTCGACGGCGGAGTCACCTTGAAGCTGTCGACCATCTCTTCGAAGATCGCCTTGCTCTCCGCGAACCGCGCGTCGGGCACGGTCACGAAGAAGTGGTACGCCTTGCCGTTGACCACGACCGCATCCCACAGCGCGTGCCGCAGGTGGTCGCCCGAGCCGCAGGTGTACTCCAGGATCGCCGACGTCTGCCCGTCGAGCTTGCCGTCGGAGAGGTTGACCCGGCCGTACGGCGTCTCGCAGCTGGACGGGGTCGACTTGAGCCGGTTCTCGGCCGACTCCAGGAACTGCCGGGGCGCCGCCGAGGTCTTCTCGATGTTGACCCGGATGCGGCGGTTGGCGTCGGCCGGGTCGGTGATGTCGAAGTACGGCGCGGTGGCCGCACCCAGCTGCTTCGACGTCCAGCCCTTGGGCACGCTGACCGTGATGCCGCCCGGGTGCGTGAACGACTCCACCTCGAACGCCGGGCCGGCCGGTGCGCTGGAGCCGCCCGCGCTGGGCTTCTGGCCCGTGTCGCCGCCGTCGCCGGAGAACAGCCCGGAGGCGGCCCCGATGCCGAGGAACAGCACCAGCACCACGGCGGCCGCGACCGCCGCCTTCATCCAGGTCGGGGCGGCCTTGACCTTCTGGGCCAGGCCGGCCCCGGCGCCGCCGCCGAAGGTCGTGCCGTGCCGGGGCGGGGTGGCCGTGGTCGGGCCCTGGGCCCAGTCGTCCTGGGCGTACTCGGGCGCATACGCGTTGTAGGCGTCGGCCCCGGTGCGCTCCAGCTCGGCCTCGGGCGCGCCGCCCTGGGCCGGGGCCCCGGAGTGCATGCGCCGCAGGGCGCCGCTGACCGTCTCGCCGGGGGCCATCATGGCCCGGCCGCCGATCTGGCCGCTCGGCTGCTGCGGGTGCACCATCGTCGGCTGGTGGGCCGGGCGGACCACCGCGTAGGGGTCAGTCATGTGCGCCGGCGCGTTGCTGGCCAGCGGCCCGGCGAGCAGGTCGCGCAGCACCGCCCGGCCGGTCTCGATGTTCCAGCGCCGGGCCGGGTCCTTCTCCAGCAGCCCGTAGAGCACCCCGGCCAGCGGCCCGGCGCGCATCGACTGCGCCGGCGGCTCCTCGACGACGGCCCGCATGGTCTCGAACGGGTCGCGCTTGTCGAACGGCGGGCGCCCCTCGACGGCCGTGTACAGCGTCACACCCAGCGAGAACAGGTCGCTCGGCGGGCCGAACTTGGCGCCGATCGCGCGCTCGGGCGAGATGAAGTGCGGCGAGCCCAGCACCATGCCGGGCGTGGTGAGCTCGCTGTCGGTGGGCATGCGGGCCACGCCGAAGTCGGTGAGCACGCACCGCCCGTCACCGCAGATGAGCACGTTGGCCGGCTTCACGTCGCGGTGCAGCACCCCGGCGGCGTGGGCCACCTCGAGCGCGCCGAGCAGCGCGATGCCGATCTTGGCGACCGCCCGGGCCGCCAGCGGGCCGTCCTCGACGATCATCTCGGCGAGGCTGCGGGCCTGCAGCAACTCCATGACGATCCAGGGGCGGCCGGCCTCGGTCACGACGTCGTACACCTGCACGACCGAAGGGTGCGACAGCGCGGCGGCCGCGCGGGCCTCGCGCAGGGTCCGCTGGTACATCGAGTCACGGTCACTGGGCGCGAGGCCGGGCGGGAGGATGACCTCCTTGACCGCCACGTCGCGGCGCAGCAGCGTGTCGCTGGCGCGCCAGACCGTGCCCATGCCGCCGTGTCCGATCGCGGTGCGCAGGGCATAGCGCCCGCCGATCACCACGCCGGGCGCGGCCCGCTGCCCCGGCACCGGGGGAGCGGTCGAGCCTGGCTCGCGGGGTTCGCGGGCGGGTCCGTTGGAGGGGGAGTCGGAGCCGTGCGCAGGTTCGCGCCCGGCTCCGGCCGAGGCCAGAGCACCGGTGGGTGGCAGGGGCTCGCCGTGCCACGTCGGAAGCTGAGTCACAGGCAGTAAACCGTCATGGGAGGGGGAGGTTGACTTCTCGCCCCACTATCTTGCTTGCTCTTGGCTTCGGAAGAAAGGTGGGGTCCGGTCCTTCACCGTACCGTGACCCGCATACAACGGACCGTGTCGGTCGGATCGCCCTGCGGACGGTTCGAGGATTGAATTCGTTCATCCGGGGAACCTGGACAGATGGATGAAGCGTCTACGCAGGTGACGGAAACCGATCGGGAACATCGGCGACTCGTCTTTCCTGGATTCTGCATCGCGACGGCCGATTGTCGGACGAGGAGTGCGACGTCTCCCGTCACTGTGCGTTGAATGTTGGCGACGCTGTCCAGGGTGTGGGACGAGCTCCGGGGCTAAAAGTCATCACGACTACGCGTGACCGAAGTGGTGGTCGCGCGTTAGAGGGGGTGTGGTGGCGCCTGCGGTTCGGCGCCTTTAGCAGCGGTTAAGTGACGCTCAGCTATTCCGGCATCACGAGAATGATGTTGCGCTCCGTCACCTTGACCCGGTTAGTCTGTCCATGGCACGCATGGGGCGGGCCGCTCCTTTAGACCGAAATAGAGAACTCACCGTGACGAGAGCGCTGACCCTGACCGAGACCGCCGCAACGCCGGCGCGCACGGTCGGCAAGTCGTCGTCGTCGAGGGCCGAGCGTCTGTCCGAGGGCTGGCCCGAGACACCACCTGGAGCCGACCCGCTGCCCGGGCAGCTCGACCGCTGGCTCGCCTCCCGGGGCGCCGAGCTGGTCGCGACCCGGCGGCACATCCACGCCCACCCCGAGCTTTCCGGGCACGAGTTCGAGACGGCCGCGCTCGTCGCGCGCGAGCTGACCCGGGCCGGCCTTTCGCCCCGCATGCTGCCCAAGGGCAATGGCGTGATGTGTGACATCGGTCGCGGCGAGCGCGTGATCGCGCTGCGCGCCGACCTCGACGCGCTGCCGCTGCCGGACACCAAGGACGTGCCGTACCGCTCGACCGTCGACAACGTCTGCCACGCCTGCGGCCACGACGTGCACACCACGATCCTGCTCGGCGTCGGCCTGGCCCTCGCCCAGCTGGCGGAGCGCGGTGAGCTGCCGGGCCGGGTGCGGCTGCTGTTCCAGCCGGCCGAGGAGACCATGCCGGGCGGCGCGCCCGAGGTCATCGCGGCCGGCGGGCTCAAGGACGTTGCCGCCATCTTCGCCCTGCACTGCGCCCCCCAGCTGCCCGTCGGCCTGGTCGGCGTGCGCTCCGGGCCGTTCACCGCGGCCGCCGACAAGATCGAGGTCCGGCTCACCGGCCGCGGCGGGCACACCGCCCGCCCGCACCTGACCGCCGACCTCGTGCACGCCCTCGGCCGCATCCTGGTCGACGTGCCGTCGCTGCTGGACCGCAAGCTCGACGCCCGGGCCGGGGTCTCCATGGTCTGGGGCGCGGTGCGCGCCGGCGAGGCCGCCAACGCCATCCCGATCGAGGGCACGGCGCGCGGCACGATCCGGGTGCTCAGCCGCGAGGCCTGGCAGGAGCTGCCGGAGCTGGTGACCAAGCTGGTCCACGACGTCATCGCGCCGACCGGGGCCGACGTCGAGGTCACGTACACCCGCGGCGTCCCGCCGGTGGTCAACGACCGGCTCGCCACCGCGATCATCGCGGGCGCGGCCGCGGCCGCCCTGGGCGCCGACCGCGTGGTCGAGGCCGAGATCAGCATGGGCGGCGAGGACTTCGCCTTCTACCTCGACGGCGTGCCCGGCTCGATGATCCGGCTCGGCACCGGCATCCCCGGCTCCGACACGAAGTTCGACATCCACCAGTCGGCCTTCGACGTCGACGAGCGGGCGATCGGCCACGGCGTGCGGATCATGGTCCACACGGCACTGGCGGCCCTCAGCGCGGGGGCTTTTTAAAGCGAAGGTTGTCCAAGTCTGGTAGACCCGAGGCGTGGTCACCGAGCTGCGTGTGCACGGCGTCACCGGGTCTCCGGCCGAGGACATGCTGGACCGGCCCCTGCTGCGGCGGGTGGCCGGGGACACCGACGCGGGGTTCTTCCGGCCGCGCGCCGAGTACGGCGCGGTCACGGGCCCCGGCGGGGCGACGCTCGAGGGGTACCGGTGGGGCAACCTCACCGCCGGTGCCGCCGCCCGGGCGCTGTGGTTGCTGCTGCTGCCGTTCATGTTCGCCAACGTGGCGCTCTGGCTGCGACCGGCGACCAAGGCGGGCCCGCGGGCGGTGATCCGGGCCCTGGTGCGCATCTACGCGCTGTCCATGACCGGGTCCTTCGTGCTGTCGTTCACCGAGGTCGCCGTCGACCTGGTCGGGTGGCAGTGCGCGAGCCTGCCGCGGTGCCTGGACGGGCGCGGGTACCTGGCGCTGTTCGCGGACGGGTTCTTCGCCACCACCAGCCGGCGGCTGGCCCTCGGTGCGCTCGGGCCGGTGCTCGCCATCGGGTTCCTGTGGTTCCTGGGGCGGCGGACGTGGGCGCGGTACGAGGCGTTCCCGGCCCAGACCGAGGGCGACGGGGACGGCCTGGCCCACCCGTGCTTCTGGAACGGCAAGCCGCTCGTGGGGCGGCTCCGCTCGCTGCACATCGCGTTCGCGTTCGCCACGCTGGACGCGGTCCTGCTGGCCAACCTGGTCCCGCACGGCTGGCGCGCGCCCGGGCTGGCGCTGGCCGGGCTGACCGCGCTGATCCTGGTGCTGTGCGTCGTCGCGGTGGCGGTGCGGGCGGTCGTCGACCGGGACGGCCCGGCGCCCTGGGCCCGCCCGTTCACCCGGCTGCTGAGCCATGCCGCCGTCGTACTGACCGCGCTCGTGCTCGGCTACGCGCTGCTGCCCCGGGATCCGTGGGTCGCGGGCGGGCGGTTGCCGCAGCTGGGCGGTACCGTCACCGGGCTCTTCGCGGTTCAGGTCGTGCTCATGCTGGTGCTCGGCGCCGTGGTGCTCGCCAGCCGCCCGCGCGGGACGTTCCTGCAGGGCCTGGCCGGGCCGCTCATCGCCTCGGCCGGGCTGGGCGTCGCGGTGGCGTTCTCGGCCGGCCTGGCCTACCGCGTCGCCGACTTCCTCGACCGCCGCTCGCGCCCGTCGTCGGCCGACTACGCCGGCTGGCACCCGCTGCAGCCGCCGGCCGCCTACGAGTGGGCCGCGGCCGGGTTCGTGCTGCTGCTCGTGCTCACCGTGATCGTGGCCGCGGCCGGCGCGCTGCCGGTGGTGCGGCGGCTGCGGCGGCAGGCCCGCGCGGTCACCGACGCCGACTTCCGCGGGGGACGCGCGCGCGACGCCGAGCGGGCCAGGCACCTCGACCACGCCGTCGCCGACGCGCGCGTCACCGACCACATCGGACGGATGCTGGTCTGGGTGTTCATCCCGGCCGCGCTGGCCGCCGTGGTCGCCACCGGGTTCGCGATCGCCGGGCGGCGCCCGATCGCGCTGGCCCGGTCGGGCTCGGCCGGGGCCGAGGTGCTCTCCTTCGCGGTCAACCTCGGCACGTACCTCATCGGCCTGTCCGCGGCCGCGCTGGTGCTCATCGGCGTGCTGGCCTACCGGTACCAGCGCTTCCGCAGGATCGTGGGCGTGCTGTGGGACCTGGGCACGTTCTGGCCCCGCGCGGCGCACCCGCTCGCCCCGCCCTGCTATGCCGAGCGGGTGGTGCCGGAGCTGGCCCAGCGCGCCTCCTGGCTGGCCGCGGAGCAGGGCGGCGTGATCCTCTCCGGGCACAGCCAGGGCAGCGTGCTCGTCGCCGCCACGGTGCTGCAGATGCCGCCCGAGGCGCAGGCGCGCACCGCCCTGCTGACCTACGGGTCGCCGCTGCGTCGGCTGTACGGCCGGTTCTTCCCCGCCTACCTCAGTGACCCGGTGCTGGAGCAGGTCGGCGGGGTGCTCGGCGGCCGCCGGTGGATCAACCTGTGGCGGGACACCGACCCCATCGGGGGGCCGGTGCGGACCCCGGCCGCGGCGGACCGGCGCCTCGTCGACCCGCCGGCGTTCGCCGTCCAGCCCGGCGACACCGTGTACCCCAAGGTCGACGGGCACTCGGCCTACCAACTCCGCCCCGAGTTCGGGGCGGTCGTCAGCTCTCTTGCGGCTTCGCTGGCTCGTCCTCCTTCGGAGCCACCTTCGGAGCGTCCTGCGGGGCCGGACGCTGCACCGGCGGAACCGGCTGCGCCGCCACCGGGGCGGGAATCGGAGCCGGACGCTGCACCGGCGGAGCAGGCTGTGCCGCCACCGCGGCGGGAACCGGAATCAGCGCCGGCCGCGGGCGGCGATAGCGCCTGAGGAGCCAGACCAGCAGCCAGATCGGCAGGCCGAGGAAGACCGCCCACGGCAGCAGCCAGCCCAGCACGGTCAGCGCCACCCGCAGCGAGGCCACGAACGCGTTCCAGCCGTTGCGCAGGCCGACCAGGATGCCGGTGTCCTCCTCCGAGACCACCGGCGCGTCCGGGCCGTGCAGCACGACGGTGATCGTGGACAGCGCGGTCAGCCCGTCCAGCTTGCGCTTGCGGGCCTGCAGCGACTCCAGGTCGGACTCGCGCCGGGACAGCTCCGACTCGAGCGACGTGATCTCGCCGATGGTCTGCGCCCTGGCCAGCAGCGCCCGGATGCGGTCGACGCTGGCCTGGGCGGTGGCGATCCGCGACTCCACGTCGACCACCTGGTCGGTCACGTCCTGGGCGGTGAGCTGCCGGTTCTCCTCGTCGCCGAGGTTCTTGAGCTGGTCGAGGGTGGCCTGGAACTTGTCGGCCGGCACCCGCAGGGTGAGCGTCGCGGTCGAGCTCTGCCCGTCGATCTGCCGGTTGTCCCCGCCGATGAACCCGCCCGCCCCCGTGGCGAACGCGATCGCCTGCGCGGCGGCGACGTTGACGTCCTTCACCTCGACGGTCATCGAGCCGGAGTAGATGATGGCCCGGTCGGTGGTGGACAGGTTGTCCGGCACCTTCTGCTCGCCGGGGGCCTGGGCCGGCTGCCCGCCCGAGTCGGCCGCGAAGTCGCCGGCCCCGGCCGCGTCCTCCTTCTGGGGCGCCACGGCGGGTCCAGGGCCGGCGTTGCCACTGCTCTTCGCCGAGTCGTCGGCGGACGAGCCGCACCCGCTCAGCGCGAGGACCATCGCACTGGCAGCCGCCGCGAGGATCACGGTGGTGCGCCTGACTGACATGACGCCTCCTGGGTAGGGTCCGGTGGGGGTTGTGCCGGTCCGACGCCGAGCGCGCCGCGGCCGTTCCACCCGTGCGGGTCACGTTTCTGCCACGAGGAGGTCTCCGGATGCGCATCACGAAGTACACGCACGCCTGTCTGCGGATCGAGCACAGCGGCGGGGTGCTGGTGATCGATCCCGGGGTGTTCAGCGAGCCGGAGGCCCTGGAGGGCGCCGACGCGGTGCTCATCACCCACGAGCACGTGGACCACGTCGACATCGACAAGCTGCGCGCGGCCGCGGCCCACCAGCCCGCGCTGACCGTCCACACCCACCCCGACGTCGAGGCCACGCTGACCGACCTGGACGCCGACGTCTTCCCGGTCAGCCCGGGCGACACGTTCGTCGCGGCCGGCATGACCGTGCGCGCGCACGGCGGGCAGCACGCCGTGATCCACCCCGACATCCCGCGGATCGTCAACGTCGGCTTCACCATCGACGGCCCCGACGGCCCGATCTACCACCCGGGCGACTCGTACTTCGTGCCCGACGAGCAGATCGCCACGCTGTTCGTCCCGGTGTCGGCGCCGTGGCTCCGGCTCGCCGAGGCGATCGACTTCGCCCGGGCGGTCAAGCCGGAGCGCGCCTTCGCCCTGCACGACAGCCTCTACGTGGAGGCGGGCCAGCAGATGGTCACCGGCCACATGACGCGCCTGTCCGGCACGCACTACACGCGCCTGGATCCGGGTACGACCATCTAGCTTGGTTGCATGGCAGACGCCCTCGCCGCCGTGGTGGCCCGGCTGTACTCCGCCGCGCCCGAGGACTTCATCCCGCTGCGCGGCGAGGAGGTGGCCAAGGCCCGCGCGGCCAAGGACACCGGCCTGGCCGCGGCGATCGGCAAGCTGCGCAAGCCCACCGTCGCGGCCTGGCTGGTGAACCGGGTGGCCCACGAGCGCCCGGAGCTCATCGCCGAGCTGCTGGAGCTGGCCGACGAGCTGCGGACCGCCCAGCGCGAGCTGCGCGGGGCGGACCTGCGGGAACTGTCGGTGCGCCGGCGCAGTACCGTCGCCGCCCTGGCTCGTGAAGCGGTGAAGCTGGCCGGTCGCGGCTCCGCGGGCAACCTCCCCACGGCCGAGGTCGAGGCCACCTTCGCCGCCGCGCTCGCCGACCCGGACGTGGCCGCCGAGGTGCGGGCGGGGCGGCTGACGAAGGCGCTGGAGTACACCGGCTTCGGTGAGACTCCCCGGCCCAACCTGCGCCTGGTCAAGGGCGGCGACGGCGAGGGCGGCGGCGACGACGAGCCGAGGACGGCCAAGGTGACCCCCATCCGCTCCGCGCCGGACGACAGCGAGAAGGAGCGGCGGGCCGAGGCCCGGCGGCGCGAGGAGGAGCGCAAGCGGGCCGAGGAGGAGCACGCCCGGCTGGTCAAGCAGGCCCGGCGGGAGCTGATGACCGCCCTGCAGCAGGTCGCCGACGCCGAGAACGCCAAGGCCGAGGCCGAGCGGGCGGTGGCCGCGGCCGACAAGGCGATCAAGCAGGCCGAGAAGCGGGTCAAGATCGCCCAGGACGCGCTGGCGGATCTGGGCTGACCCCGTTCCACCGTTCAGTGCCTCGCCGTGATCCATGCGGGAGGGCAGAATGACCCGGGTGACTCCCGAGCAGGCGGCCGCCGCGGCGAAGCAAGCGGTGCTGGTGTTGGGCGGCGCGTTCAGCGACGATCCCAAGACCATGCGCCGGGCCCGTCAGATCGGCCTGACCGGCTGGGCCTTCTACGTCGCCGGGCGCGGCGGCGCGCTGGGCGACGTGCGCGCCGACACCGTGGCCGCCGCCCTGGGCTTCATCGCCCCGGAGGCGGTGCAGGACGGCTGGGACGCGGCCCGCAAGGTCGCCCCGCCGGAGCAGATCGCCGCCGACAACCTCGACGAGTGCTGCCGCTGGGGCCGCGAGCACCTGGAGAGCTTCTACGCCCTGCCCAAGCTGGTCGAGCTGGCCGAGCGGGTGGTCGTCAGCGCCGAGACCGCCGGCATGCCGCTCTTCGCCGCCTGGCGGGCGATGCCGCTGCCGGACGACTCGCCCGGCGCCCGGGCGGCCGTGCTGGCCCACCTGCTGCGCGAGCACCGCGGCTCCGCCCACCTGCTCGCCATCCGGGCCAGTGGGCTGACCCCGCTGGAGGCGATCATCTCCGGCCCGGACGGCGAGGCGGAGGCGACCGCGTTCGGGTGGCAGCCGCCGTACCCCCCGTTCGAGCCCCTGGTCCGCCGGCGCAGCTGGGCCGAGGCGCTGACCGACCGCATCGCCGGCGAGGCGTTCAAGTCGCTGACCCCGGCCGAGCGCATCGAGCTGGTGAACCTCCTGGACGCCGCCGTGGTCTCGGTCAAGGAGGCCCTGCCGGGCTAAGTTGCTCGCATGGAGCTGACCGTTCGCGGGTGCTCGCTGCGGGACGTGGCCGCGATCCTGGCCATCACCCGGGCGAGCGACATCGCGTCCACCGGCGAGCCGGACTGGACCGAGGACGAGGTCGTGGCCACCCTGACCGCCCCCAACCTCGATCCCGCCACCGACACCTGGCTGGCCTTCGGGCCGGACGGGACCCCGCTGGCCTGGGCGTACGTGGACAACCCGGAGCTCGGCGAGCGGGACAACGTCGAGGTCTACGCGGTGCCGGAGGCCGGCCCGTTCGCCTTCGGCCCGCTGCTCGACCTGGCCCTGGCCCGCATCGCCGAGCGCGGGGCGGCGATCGTGCAGGCGGGGGTGGTACCGGCGGAAATCGCGTATGTCGAGGCGCTGACCGCCCGCGGCTTCGCGTTCCGCCTGCGCCGGGCCCGGATGACCAGGGCGCTGACCGGGCGGGAGCGGCCGCCCGAGGCGCGCTTCGGCATCCGGGTGGTGCGGGAGGACGACCTGCCCCGCTTCCACGAGGTCTTCCAGACCGCGTTCGCCGACCTCGCCGACCACGTGCCCATGTCCTACGCCGACTGGCGGGAGTCGCTGGCCGCGCTGCCCTCGGTGAGCTGGGACGAGTGGCTCGTGGCGGAGTCCGGCGGCGTGATCGTCGGCATCCTGCAGTCCTCGGACCAGGGCGTCGAGCGCGGCGAGGGCTGGGTGAAGAACCTGGCCGTGCTGCGCGAGCACCGCGGGACCGGGATCGGCCGCGCGCTGCTGGAGGCCGCGTTCGCCGTCTACGCCGCGAAGGGGCGCACGACGGCCGGGCTGGGGGTCGACGTCACCAACCCGACCGGGGCGTACCACCTGTACACGAGCGCCGGCCTGACCGTGGCGTTCGCCGCGGACATGTACGAGCTGACGCGCTAGGGCATCGCCGTCTTGGTCGGGCGGGCGCGCAGGTCCTCGAGGTAGTCCTCGGGGGCGCCGGCCTTGGCCGCGGCGTTCGCGATCTCGGCGAGGTACCAGGCCGTCGGCAGCCCGCCCTCGTAGCCGGCGAACACGTAGACCCAGGCGGTCTCCTCGCCGTCCAGGGTCGCCACGCGCAGGTGCAGCTTGCGGTAGGTCCCGGCGAGCGCGCCCTCGACCTCGTCGAGCTGCTTCTCGTCGTTGGGGTGCACGTCGTACAGCGCCACGAAGACCCGATCGCCCGGCGACTCGACGATCGTGGTGACCGAGCCCTCCCAGCCGAGGACGTCCTCGCCGGCGAAGGTCAGGCGCCAGCCCTCGAGCCAGCCGGTCCCGATCATCGGTGAATACGGACAGTAGGCCCGCATGCGGGCAGGGTCCAGGTTCGAGCCATACGCGGCGTAATGACGCACGGCGATGACGATAAACCCGACCGGGTGCAGGAGAGAATACTGCAGAGCGTGTCGGATTCGGATCCACTCGTCGGCGCGCCCTGGCCGTACGGGTGGGGTGAGTCGGGCGCGATTGCCGTGGCGAGGGAGAATAAGGCGATAACAGCCGAGGAGGGGTGACTGGCGTGGGCCGGATCGTGATCATCGGAGGTGGCCCGGCGGGCTACGAGGCGGCCCTGGTCGCCGCTCAGCTCGACGCCCAGGTGACCGTGATCGAGGCCGAGGGGGCCGGCGGCGCCTGCGTGCTGCACGACTGCGTGCCCTCCAAGACCTTCATCGCCAGCTCGTCGGTGGTCACCGCGCACCTGGACACGGAGGCGTTCGGGGTCATCGGCCCCGCCGGGCCGGACGTGCGGGTGGACGGCCCGGCCGTGCACCAGCGGGTCAAGCGGCTGGCCCACGCGCAGTCCGGCGACATCCACGCCAAGCTCGTGAAGGCCGGTGTGGAGTTCGTCACGGGCACGGCGCGCCTCGGCGAGGACACGCTCGGTCACACTCACGCCATTCAGGTCACGCCGGCCGACGGTGACGCTCCGTACGCGATCGCCGCCTCCACGGTGCTGATCGCCACCGGCGCGACGCCCCGGGTCCTGTCGAGCGCGGCGCCGGACGGCGAGCGGATCCTGGACTGGCGCCAGGTGTACGACCTGCCGAAGCTGCCCGAGAAGCTGATCGTGGTCGGCTCCGGTGTCACCGGTGCCGAGTTCGCCTCGGCCTACCTGGCCATGGGCGTGGACGTGACGCTGGTCTCCAGCCGCGACCGGGTCATGCCGCACGAGGACCCCGACGCCGCGATGGCGATCGAGCGGGTCTTCCGCACCCGGGGCATGACGATCCTCAACAACTCCCGCGCCGCGGCCGCCCGCCGCACGGCCGACGGGGTCGAGGTCGAGCTGGCCGACGGCCGGGTCGTCCAGGGCTCGCACGTGCTGATGTGCGTGGGTTCGGTACCGCAGACGTCGTCCCTGGGCCTGGCCGAGTACGGCGTCGAGGTGGCCAAGGGCGGCTACGTCACCGTCGACCGGGTCTCCCGCACCAATGTGCCCGGCATCTACGCGGCCGGCGACTGCACGGGTCTGCTGCCGCTGGCGAGCGTCGCGGCCATGCAGGGCCGGATCGCCATGTGGCACGCGCTCGGGGAGGCGGTCGCCCCGCTGAAGCTGCGCACGGTCGCGGCCAACGTGTTCACCGACCCGGAGCTCGCGTCGGTCGGCATCACCCAGTCCGACATCGACAGCGGCCGGGTGCCGGCCCGCGCGGTGATGCTGCCGCTGGCCGGCAACGCCCGGGCCAAGATGGACGGCCTCGACGACGGCTTCGTGAAGATCTTCTGCCGGCCGGCCTCCGGGCTGGTGGTCGGCGGGGTCGTGGTGGCGCCCAAGGCGAGCGAGCTGATCATGCCGATCGCGATGGCGGTCGAGAACCACCTCAGCGTCGACCAGCTGGCCCACACCATCACGATCTACCCGTCGATCTCGGGCTCCATCGCCGAGGCCGCGCGCCAGCTCATGCAGCACGACGAGGACTAGGGAATCTCCTGGAAGATGCCCCGGGCGTAGTCGGCGACGGCCGCCCGGGTCACCGTGGCCTCGATCGGCAGGGACTCGAGGCAGCGCCGCAGCGCGTCGGTGAGCAGCGGCCGGGGCACGCGCATGGAGACCGTGGCGTGCGGGACCCACTCGCCCGGCTCGTACAGCGGCAGCGACGCGATCCCCGCCGCCGCCAGCAGCCCGTGGATCCGGGCCTGGTGCGCGATCAGCTCCGGGGTGGGCGCCGGGCCGAGGAACACCACGCGGCCCACGAACACGCCGGTGTACTGGAAGTTCAGCCGCAACGGCGCCGCCACCTCGGTGCCGGCCAGCGCCGCGGCCACCGCTGCCGGGTCGAGCTGCCGGGCCACGCTCAGGGCCACGTGCGGGCGGTGCTGCCCGTGGTGCGGGGTGCGCAGCGACTGCACGCCCAGCTCCTCGAGCTGGTCCCAGAGCACCCGGATGCGGCGGGTGGCGCGCTCGTCGAGGTACATCTCGACCGACGCGACCATCAGCGGGCCCGCTGGCAGCGCGGGCACCAGTAGGCGTTGCGCGCGTTGAGCACTGCGGTGCGCACGGGCGTGCCGCAGACCAGGCACGGCTGGCCGGTGCGGCGGTACACGTACACCTCGCCGCCGTGCCGGTCGACCCGCGGCGCGCGGCCCATCGCCTCCGGCGTGTGTGCACTGCGGACGGTGTCGATGCGCCCCTCGGCCACGCCCGCGCGCATCAGCACGCGCAGGTCCTGCCAGATCGCCTGCCACTTCCGCCGGCTCAGCCTCGCGCCCGGCGCCGTCGGCGGCAGGCCGGCCCGGAACAGGGACTCGGTCACGTAGATGAGCCCGGCCCCGGCCACGATCGACTGGTCCATGAGCAGCGCCATGAGCGGACGCCCGGAGCCCTTGATGCTGTCGTACGCCCGGCCGCCGTCGCTGTCGTCGTCCAGCGGATCGGGCCCGAGGCGGGCGAGCAGGGCGTCGAGGCGCGGCGGGTCGAGCAGCTCGCAGGCGGCCGGCCCGCGCAGATCCAGCCAGTGCTCGCCGTTCGCCATGCGCATGCGGACTTCGCCGACCGGCGGCAGGGGCGCGCCGTCGCCGTCGGTGACCTTGCCGTACAGCCCGAGGTGCACATGCACCACCGCGCCGCCCGCGTAGTGGTGGAACAGGTGCTTGCCGCGCGCGGAGGTGTCCTCCAGCTCGCGGCCGTCGACCCGCGCGGCGTCCGCGGCGAAGCGCCCCTGCGGGCTGGCGACGGCGACCGGGCGGCCCGCGAACAGCTTGCGGTGCCGCTCGGCGAGGCGGTGGATGGTGTGACCTTCGGGCACCGGGCATTTATACCCGCACCGATCGCGCGACCGCGCGCTATTCTCGGTCCCATGAGTCGCAGCGCACTGTTCACGACGACGCCGGGAATCCCCCGGCGGCGCTGACCGACATTTTCGGAAGCTCCGGGGCGATGCGCTCCGGAGCTTTTTTGGTGCCCGCGGTGTGTCGCTCCGGTCGATCGACAGGAGAAGCCATGCAGGACCACCGCAGGCTCGGCCGCGAGCTCGAGCTGTTCCACTCCGACCCGCTCGTCGGCGCCGGGCTGCCGATCTGGCTGCCGAAGGGTGCCGCCGCCCGGCGCGCCGTCGAGGACTACCTGCTCGACCTGGAACGCCGGCACGGCTATCAGCACGTGTACTCCCCGCCGCTCGCCAAGGCCGAGATGTACTACAGATCCGGGCACCTCCCGCACTACGCGGACGACATGTTCCCGCCGATGGAATTGGATGCGGACAACGCGTTCGTGCTGCGGCCGAGCCTCTGCCCGCACCACGCCGCGGTGTTCGCCGCGCGCGGCCGCTCCTATCGCGAGCTGCCGCTGCGCGTCGGGGAGATCGGCGGGCAGTACCGGGCCGAGCGCTCGGGCGTGCTCGGCGGCCTGTCCCGGGTGCGGGCGATCTCGCTCAACGACGGGCACGTCTTCTGCGCCGACGACCAGGTCGAGGCCGAGGTGCTCGCGGCGCTGGAGGTGATGCGGGAGGCGCACCGGGCGCTGGGCTTCGCGCCGGCGTCGTGGCGGCTGTCGCTGCGCGGGGACGGGCCGAAGTACGTCGACGACCCGCCGATGTGGGAGCGCGCGACCGCGGTGCTGCGCGGTGCGCTGGAGGCCGCCGGCGTGGACTACGTCGAGGCGGCGAACGAGGCCGCGTTCTACGGCCCGAAGATCGACATTCAGCTGCTCGACCACGCGGGCCGGGAGAGCACCCTGGCCACCGTCCAGGTGGACTACTTCATGCCGCAGCGGTTCGAGCTGTCCTATGTGGACTCCGACGGGGCCCGGAAGCGGCCGGTGATGGTGCACCGCAGCGCCGCCGGCAGCATGGAGCGGCTCTTCGCGCACCTGATCGAGGTGCACGACGGCGCCTTTCCGGCCTGGTTCGCGCCGGTCCAGCTGGAGATCGTGCCGGTCGGCGACGCGGACGTGCGCGGGTTCGCCGGCCGCGCCCGCGCGCTCGGGCTGCGCGTCGAGGAGTCGTACGACGGCAGCCTGGCCACCCGCATCCGCGACGCCTCCCAGCGCCGGGTCCCGTTCGTGGCGGTGCTCGGGGCCAAGGAGATCGCGGCCGGGACCGTCTCGCTGCGCTCCCGGGACGGCTCGGTCGCGGTGCATCCGGTCGATGACGCTCTGGCGTTTCTGGAAAACGCCTGTGCGGCGCCTAAACACGACGAGGCATTGGCGCCGTCTGTGTCCATGTGAACGTCCTTCGCACGGTTGGTGCGGGGCTCGCGGTGCTCACCCTGGCCGCCTGCTCCGCACCCGCCGCCACCTCTTCCCCCGCACGACAAGAGCCATCCGCTTCGCCCAGCGCCGTGGAGGCGGCCCGCGGCCCCGTGAACGCACCGGTTCCCCAGATCGACTACCCGAAGGAGGGCGGCGGCAGCTATGAGGTCGCCGCGGCCGGAGGTCCTGTCATCGGTACCGCCGGTCAGCTGCTCACCTACCGCATCGCCGTCGAGCGCGACATCACGGGCATCTCGGCCGCCGCGTTCGCCGAGTCGGTCGAGGCCGTCTTCGCCGATCCGCGCAGCTGGCCCGGCACCGGCAAGTGGCGGCTGCGCCGGGCCGGGGCCGGGGACCGCTACGACTTCACGATCTACCTGGCCACCCCGGCGACCCGGGACAAGCTGTGCGCGAGCTCGTTCGACCGGTACACCAGCTGCCGCAACGGCAACAGCGTGGTGGTCAACGTGGCCCGCTGGGCGCACGGGGTGCCGGACTACGGGGCGGACCTGGTGACCTACCGGCAGTACGTGATCAATCACGAGACCGGGCACCGCCTGTACCACGGCCACGAGCTGTGCCCCGGCCCCGGCAAGCCCGCGCCGGTCATGCAGCAGCAGACGCTCGGCCTGCACGGGTGCGTGGCCAACGCCTGGCCGATCGTGGACGGGAAGGCATATTCCGGGCGCTCCGGGCAGTACGACGACCCGACTCCGCGCGACCCGTAAACGTAGCGGCGGTCGTCCCTCGTCTACGCAGGTGGAACCACCGCCGCTGGAGGGGTCTGTGCAGGTCGATTTCACCGAGTTCGTACTCGGGCGGTCGCATGCCCTGCTCCGCTTCGCCTACCTGCTGACCGGGGACCGTCACCTCGCCGAGGATCTCGTGCAGGAGGCGCTCGTCAGGGCGCACCGCCGCTGGTCCGGCATCGTCGGGGACGAGGGTCCCGAGCCCTACGTGCGAAAGACCATGCTGCGGCAGTACCTCTCGTGGCGCCGCCGCCGCAGCTTCGCCGAACGACCGATCGCCGAGATCCCCGAGCGCCCGACCGGGGACGCGGCGCACGACCTCGCCGAGACCGACGCGATGTGGACCCTGCTCCGCACGCTGCCGCGCTCGCCGCGCGCCGTCGTGGTCCTGCGCTACTACGAGGACCTGCCGGACGCGGAGATCGCCCGGCTCCTCGGCTGCTCCGAGTCCACCGTTCGAGTACACGCGTTCCACGCCCTGAAGAAGCTTCGTGCGGCCCTGAACACCGTCGACCACGACCGGGATGCCGCGTCCGCGCCGGGAGGCAGATCATGAACGACGACGAGGTCGAGGACCGGCTTCGCGACGCCCTGCGCGAGTTCGCGGGCGCCGCGCCGCCGGGCGGATCGATGCTGAGCACGGTCACCACGGAGTCGGCCCGCCGCGGCCGGCGCACCCGGATGGCCACCCGCGCCGTGGGGATCGCGGCCCTGGTGGCGATCGGGGCCGGGCTGCCGTACGCGCTGCGCGGCGGCGGTGGCGACCTGTCCCCGATGCCGGCGGCCCCGCCCTTCGTGGCATCGTCGGCCGCGGTCGCCGACCAGCCCGACCTCGTGCCGTCGACGGTGCCGGCCTCGGTCACCTTCCCGTTCACGGCCGCGGCCGGCAAGGGCTACGGCGAGCCGATGGTGATGCTGGCCGCGGCCCGTCCGACGCTGCTGCAGACCCTGAAGACGGGGGAGGGGCTGAGCGTGACGCTGTACGGCGAGCGGCCCGCCCCGCCGACCTCGAAGGCCCGCGCGACCGACGCGAAGATCGGCGGTCTGCCGGCCACGGCGTACCAGTGGTCCTGGTCCGACGACGACGCCGCGAACCCCGACACGGGGACGCGCGCGTCGCTGGTCTGGCAGCCGTCGGGCTCGTCCTGGCTCCGGCTGGACGCCGATGCGGGTGTACCGCTGGAGCGCCTGACCGAGTACGCCGCCTCCCTGCGGCCCGGACTGCAGAAGGCGCCCGCCCCGTTCACGTTCAAGGTGATGCCGGCCGGCTGGACCGTCGACAACATCAGCGGCGCGGTGGTCACCTTCGCCCCGCCCGGCGTCGGCCCGGACCAGTCCTTCGTCGACAAGATCGCCGTGCAGCTGGACGAGACCCCCGGGCTGGAGCCGAAGCTGGCCGGGCCGGAGACGGAGCCGGTGCTGGTGGGCGGCCGCAAGTCCTGGCTGACCACCACCGCGGACGGCCAGGACCTGCAGATTCCGGCCGAGGACGGGCGCTCCGTGCTGCTGCAGATCGGCGCGAAGGCGGTCCTGCCGCCGGACGTGCTGCTGCTGTTCGCGGCCGGCATCGTGGTCAACCCGTCGGCCCAGGTGAGCCACGGGTGAGTGCCGGTTAGGGCGGTCGCCGGGCGGGGAGTACCCGTCCGGCGGCGGTTGTCAGCGATGTCGCCCTGGGGTCAGATATCGGATGAATCGCCCGTAACGCCGCGTATGTGTCATAGCCCTGCATACCATCGATTTTGTGCTCGTAGTAACGACTGAGGGCCTACCGGGTTACGAGATCACCGCCGTGCTCGGCGAGGTGCTGGGCGTGGTGGCCACGTCCCGCAACCCGTTCGCGGCCGGCCTGCGCTCCACCGAGGGCGGCCCGGGCCAGGACATGTCCCAGTTCCTGGTCCAGACCCGCGCCCGCGCCGTCGGCCAGATGGTCCAGGCGGCGGAGAACCGCGGCGCCAACGCGATCGTCGGCATGCGCTTCGACCACCGCGACGTGACCAACACCTGGGTCGAGCTGTGCGCCTACGGCACCGCCGTGGTCGCCGTGCCCGTGCACTCCCGGACCGGCGCCCACGCGGCCTGACGTTTACCGGGCTACTTGATCTCGGCGACCACGGCACCGGACGAGACGACCTCGCCGACCTGGGCCTGCAGCCCGGTCACCACGCCCGCCTTGTGGGCGTTGAGCGGCTGCTCCATCTTCATCGCCTCGAGCACCACGATGAGGTCGCCCTCGGCCACGGTGTCCCCCTCGGCCACCGCGATCTTCACGATCGTCCCCTGCATCGGGCTGGTGAGCGAGTCGCCGCTCGCCGCCGCGCCGGCCTTCTTGCCCGCGGCCCGCTTGCGCGGTGCGGCCGCCGCCGCCGGCGCGCCCGCTCCGCCGATGGCGCCCAGCCCGGCCGGGAGCGAGACCTCGAGCCGCTTGCCGCCCACCTCGATCACGACCGTCGAGCGCGCCTCGGCCTCGGCGGTGTCGCCGGCCGCGGCGGTGAACGGCGGCACGTCGTTGTCCCACTCGGTCTCGATCCAGCGGGTGTGCACGCGGAACGGCGAGTCGGTGAAGGCCGGGTCGCGCACCACCTTGCGGTGGAAGGTCAGCGCGGTGGCCATGCCGTCCACGACCATCTCGTCGAGGGCCCGGCGGGAGCGCTCGATGGCCTGCTCGCGGGTCTCGCCGACGATGATGACCTTGGCCAGCAGGGAGTCGAAGTTGCCGCCGATGACGCTGCCGGACTCGATGCCGGTGTCGACGCGGACGCCGGGGCCGCTCGGCAGGGTCAGCTGGGTGACGGTGCCGGGCGCGGGCAGGAAGTTGCGGCCCGGGTCCTCGCCGTTGATGCGGAACTCGATCGCGTGCCCGCGCGGGGCCGGGTCGGCGTCGAAGCGCAGCTTCTCGCCGTCGGCCACCCGGAACTGCTCGCGGACCAGGTCGATGCCGGCGGTCTCCTCGCTGACCGGGTGCTCGACCTGCAGCCGGGTGTTGACCTCGAGGAATGAGATGGTGCCGTCGTTGCCGACGAGGTATTCCACCGTGCCGGCCCCGTGATAGCCGGCCTCGCGGCAGATCGCCTTGGCCGACTCGTGGATCTGGGCCCGCTGCTCGTCGGTGAGGAACGGCGCCGGGGCCTCCTCGACCAGCTTCTGGTGCCGCCGCTGCAGCGAGCAGTCGCGGGTGCCGACCACGATCACGTTGCCGTGCTGGTCGGCCAGGACCTGGGCCTCGACGTGGCGGGGCTGGTCGAGATAGCGCTCGACGAAGCACTCGCCACGCCCGAACGCGGCCACCGCCTCGCGCACGGCCGACTCGAACAGGGCCGGGATCTCCTCGATCGTGCGGGCCACCTTCAGCCCGCGCCCGCCGCCGCCGAACGCCGCCTTGATGGCCACCGGCAGCCCGTGCTCCTCGGCGAACGCGACGATCTCGGCCGCGTCGGCGACCGGCTCGGCGGTGCCGGGCACCAGCGGCGCGCCGGCCCGCTGGGCGATGTGCCGGGCGGTGACCTTGTCGCCGAGGTCGCGGATGGACTGCGGGCTGGGCCCGATCCAGGTGATCCCGGCGTCGAGCACGGCCTGGGCGAACTCCGCGTTCTCGGAGAGGAACCCGTAGCCGGGGTGCACCGCGTCGGCGCCCGCCCGCGTGGCCACGTCGATCAGCTTGTCGATGCGCAGATAGGTCTCCGCCGCCGAGTCGCCGCCCAGCGCGTAGGCCTCGTCCGCCAGCCGCGCGTGCAGCGCGTCGCGGTCGGAGTCGGCATAGACGGCGACGCTCGAGAGCCCGGCATCGCTGCAGGCCCGGATGACCCGGACGGCGATTTCACCCCGGTTGGCGATCAGTACCTTGCGCACGCAGGCAGTCTATGCCCGGAGTCCGACACTTTCCGTTGCCAAGAAAATCACTACCGGGCGTTAGTCAAAGTTTCCTATTACGCTTATGTCGTGTCTGTTACGCGTCTGATGATCCTCGGGCTGGTCCACTACCTCCAGCCGGTGCACGGCTACGACATCCGCAAGGAGCTGTCCAGCTGGAACGTGGAGAGCTGGGCCAACGTGCAGCCGGGCTCGATCTACCACGCCCTGCGCAAGATGTCCGAGGAGGGGCTGCTCGCCGAGGTGGCGACCGAGCAGGTCGGCAACCGCCCGGCCCGCACGGTCTACCGGATGACCCCGGCCGGCGCCGCCGAGTATCAGACGCTGCTGCGCCGGTACTGGTGGGAGTACCAGGAGCCGACCGACCCGTTCCTGGCCGCCTTCGCGTTCCTGCCGCACCTGCCGCGCTCCGAGGCCGTGGGGGCGCTGCGCGCGCGGGCCCGGCTGCTGGAGGGGTGGGTGGCGACCTATCGCGACAACGGCGACAAGTGGATGGACAACAAGCCGGTCCACGTCGGCTGGCAGTTCGAGCTGACGATGGCCCGGTGCGAGGCGGAGGCCCGCTGGTGCCACGACATCGCCGCCCGCATCGAGGCCGGCGAGGGTGTGCACCGCGACGAGGAGGGCGACGGCTCGACCGCCGAGGACTGGCGCCAGGCCATCCGGGCCGAGTACGGCGAGCCGGTCGACGACGAGGACGAGTAGTACGCGACATACTCAAGCTTGACCGAGAAAACTATATCGCGTTATGGTCTCCCTGCGAACACACAGACAGGGAGACGGACATGATCGAGACGAGGGGCCTGCGCAAGTCGTTCCGCTCCCGCGCCGGTCGCGAGAAGAAGGTCGTCGAGGCCGTCCGGGGCGTCGACCTCTCCGTCAAGGAGGGCGAGATCTTCGGGTTTCTCGGGCCGAACGGCGCGGGCAAGACCACGACGCTGCGGATGCTCGCCACGCTCATCACGCCGGACGGGGGCGAGGCCACCATCGCGGGGGCCGACCTGCTCAAGGACCCGGGCGAGGTGCGCCGGCGGATCGGCTACGTCGCGCAGGGCGGCAGCACCTGGGACGAGAGCACCGCGCGCGAGGAGCTCGTGCTGCAGGCCCGCTTCTACGGCATCGGCAAGGCCGAGGCGCAGCAGCGGGTCGTCAAGGCGCTCGACGCGTTCCAGCTGACCGAGTACGCGGACCGCCGCACCAAGACCTACTCCGGCGGCCAGCGCCGCCGGGTCGACATCGCGCTCGGGATCATCCACGAGCCGAAGATCGTCTTCCTGGACGAGCCGACCACCGGGCTCGACCCGCAGAGCCGCGCCCACATGTGGGACGAGGTGCGCCGCCTGCGCGACGAGGGCATGACGGTCTTCATCACCACGCACTACCTCGACGAGGCCGACGCCCTGTGCGACCGGATCGCGATCATGGACCACGGCGAGATCGTGGCCGAGGGCACCGTCGACGCCCTCAAGCGCGAGGTCGCCGGCGACGTGGTCACGGTCGGCGTCAACGGCAGCTCGGAGACCGCGGCCGGGCTGCTGGCCAACCAGGACTACGTGCGCAACATCGACCGCGCCGACGGGCGGCTGCGGCTGTACGTCACCGACGGCGCCACCGCCATCCCGCACATCCTGCGCCTGCTCGACCACGCGGGCGTGACCCTCGGCGAGATGGAGCTGCACCGGCCCAGCCTCGACGACGTGTTCCTCACCAAGACCGGCCGTTCCCTGAGGGAGAGCTGACATGAAGTTCCTCCGCGACACCTGGCTGGTCTTCCAGCGGCAGATGCAGCTCATGCTGCGCAATCCGGTCTGGCTGATCGTCGGGATCATCCAGCCCCTGTTCTACCTGCTGCTCTTCGCCCCGCTGCTCAAGCCGGCCCTGGGCGTGCAGAGCAACGCCGAGGCGTACAAACTCTTCGTGCCGGGCCTTCTGGTGCTGCTGGCCATGTTCGGCTCGCTGTTCACCGGCTTCGGCCTGATCGCCGAGCTGCGGGCCGGCGTCATCGAGCGCAGCCGGGTCACCCCGGTCAGCCGCTTCGCGCTGCTGGTCGGCCGCTCGCTGCGGGACGTGGTGTCGCTGCTGTTCCAGGCCCTGCTGATCGTGCTCATCGCGGTCGCGGTCGGGCTGCGGGTGAACACGCTCGACGTGCTGGCCGCGTTCGCCCTGATGGCGGTCGTCTCGCTGATGCTCTCGGCGTTCTCCTACGCCATCTCGCTCAAGCTGCGCAGCGAGGACGCGCTGGCCCCGCTGCTCAACACGATCTCCCAGCCGCTGCTGCTCACGGCGGGCATCCTGCTCCCGCTGACGTACGCGCCGAAGTGGCTCAAGACGGTCGCCGACTGGAACCCGTTCTCCTGGGCGGTCGACGGCGTGCGCGCCCTGTTCGACGGCAACGCCGGGGCCGACTCGGTCTGGCAGGCCGCGGTCGTCATCGGCGGGCTGGCCATCGTCACGGTGGTGTGGGCCTCGCGGGCCTTCGCCAAGGGCGTCCGCTGACGAAATCCGGTACGGGCGGCCCTCCTTCCGGGGCCGCCTGTACCGGTAACGTGACCGCGTGCCTCGTCTCGTGCGCGACCGGCTCACCTGGGTCATGTACGCCCAGCTGGCCCTGTGGGTCTACTTCATGTACGGCTTCGGCCCGGTGGCCCCGATCCTGCGCGACGAGCTGCACATCAGCCGCGGACTGGCCGGCCTGCACGGCACCGCCTTCGCCCTCGGCGGCGTGCTCGGCAGCCTGATGATGACCACCCTGACCCGGCGGCTGGGCCGGGCCCGGCTCATCTGGATCGGCCTGGCCTGCATCAGCACCGCCGCGCTGGGGATGTACGCCGCGCACCACCTGGCCCTGACCCTGACCTTCGCCACGCTGGCCAGCGTCGGCTCGGCCTTCACGGTCAACGCGATCAACACCGCGCTGACCGACCACCACGGCCCCGCCGCGCCGGCCGCGATCAGCGAGGCCAACGCCGCCGCGGCCGCCGTGGGCCTGGTCGCCCCGCTGGTGGTGGGGGCCACGTACGCAGCCGGCTGGGGCTGGCGCTCGGGCCTGGCCGTGGTGGTCGTCCCGGCGCTCGCCGTCGCCTGGTACGCGTGGCGCACGGGCGTGAAGCCGCCCGAGCCCGCCGGCTTCGGCCGCGAGCGGGTGCCCCACCGTCCCCTGCCGGAGGCGTTCTGGCTGGCCCTGACCAGCCTCTTCGCCACCGGCGCGATCGAGATCTGCCTGACGCTGTGGGGCAGCGAGGTGCTCCGCGAGCACGCCCACGTCTCGGCCGGCGTGGCCACCGCCGGCGTCTCGGCGCTGATCGCGGGCATGGTCGTCGGCCGGCTCGTCGGCGGCCGCCTGCTGCTGGTGTTCCGCCCGTCGCGGATGCTGCTGGTGGCGCTCGGCGTGTGCCTGGCCGGCTTCGCGGTGTTCTGGCTGGCGACGCTGCCCTGGCTGGCCATGGCCGGCCTGGCCCTGACCGGCACCGGGATGGGGCTGCACTATCCGCTGGGCATGAGCCTGGCCCTGGCCCACTCCGACGGCCAGCCGGACCTCGCCGCCGCCCGCACCTCGTTCGCCGTGGGCGTCGCGTTCGGCGTGGCCCCGTTCGCGCTGGGCGCCCTGGCCGACCGGGTCGGCCCGCACCCCGCGTTCCTGCTGGTCCCGCTGTTCGCGGTGGTGTCGGCGGCGGCGATCGTCCGGCTGGACCGGATTACAAGCGTCGCGCGATCGTCAGGCCGTCCGCCAGCGGCAGCAGCACCGATTCCACCCGCTCGTCCGCCAGCACGTACCGATTGAACTCGACCATGGCGATGGTGCCCGCGTCGCCGGGGTCGGGGTCGATGATGTGCCCGTGCCGCAGCACGTTGTCGACCAGGATCAGCCCGCCCGGGCGCATCCGCGGGACCAGCGCCTCCCAGTAGGTCAGGTAGCCGGTCTTGTCGGCGTCGATGAAGGCCAGGTCCAGGTGCGGCTCGCCGGGCAGGGTCGAGAGGGTCTGCGCGGCCGGGCCGATCCGCAGCTCGATGCGGTCGTCCAGGCCGGCCCGCTTCCAGTAGCGCCGGGCGATGCTCGTGAACTCGTCGGACACGTCGAAGCAGGTCAGGCGGCCGCCCTCGGCCAGCCCGCGGGCGATCGCGATCGACGACAGGCCGGTGAACGTGCCGATCTCGACGGCCTGGCGCGCGCCGATGATGCGGGTCAGCAGCGTCATGAAGCCGGCCTGGTCGGGCGCGATCTGCATGCCCTGGTCCTCCGGCAGCACCCGCGCGGTCTCGTCGATCAGGTCGCGGACGATGTCGTCGGGCGCGCTGCCGTTGGCCACCACGTAGTCGTGCAGTTCCGGGCTGAGCGCGAGCGTCTCCTTGGTCATGAGGACCAGAGTGACACGAGTGGCACGCCCAGACGGGCCAGCAGCAACCGCAGCGTCGGTACCGACAACCCGACCACGTTCGTGTGGTCGCCCTCGATCCCGGTGACGAACGCGCCCCCGAGCCCGTCGATCGTGAACGAGCCGGCCACCTCGAGCGGCTCGCCCGTGGCCACGTAGGCCGCGATCTCCTCGTCGTCCGGGGTCGCGAAGTGCACCGTGGTGCCCACGACCTCCTCGGCCGCCGCCCCGGTCGCGGCGTCGAGCAGGCAGTGCCCGGTGTACAGCACGCCCGAGCGCCCCCGCATCGCCCGCCAGCGCGCGGTCGCCTCCGCCGCGGTGCCCGGCTTGCCGAGGATCTGCCCGTCGAAGGCGAGTACCGAGTCGCAGCCCAGGACGAGCGCGTCGGACTCGCCGAGCGTGCCCAGGACGGCCCGGGCCTTCAGCCCGGCCAGCGTCTGGGCCAGCGAGGCCGCGTCGCCGGCCTGGACCACCGACTCGTCGACGCCGCTCACGATCACCTGGGCCGCGATGCCGGCCTGGGCGAGCAGCCTGCGCCGGGCGGGACTCGCCGAGGCGAGGATGAAGGTCTTCACGTCCGGAAACGTTAGCGAACTACCATCTATGACCGTGCGCAGGCTGTGGGCGGAGTTCAAGGCGATCGCCATCGGGGGCTCGGTCCTCGACCTGGCGCTCGGGTTCATCATCGGCACCGCGTTCGCGACGCTGATCCAGTCCTTCGTGACGAACCTGTTCCTGCAGGCGATCGCGGCCGCGGTCGGGCAGCCGGACTTCAAGAACCTCGCGATCAACGTGCATCACACGCCGATCCGGTACGGCACGTTCCTCAACGATCTGCTGCAGTTCGTCCTGCTCGCGGTGGGCCTGTTCATCGTCATCAAGTTCATGACGCTGATCGGCGTCGAGCGCGGCCGCTCCCTCGAGCTGCGCAACTGCCCGTACTGCCTCGACCGCATCCCGTCGGCCGCGCTGACCTGCCGGTCCTGCGGTCAGCAGCTGGTGGCCGACCTGCCCGACCCGCAGGAGGCGGAGCGGCTGCAGCTGGAGCGCGAGGCCCGCAAGTGGCCCACGCTCCCGCCGATCACGATCCCGCGACGGCGCGCCACTGGCGGGCCCGACCCGGACGAGCACTCCGCGCCCAGCGGGACTGCGGACGAGCCGGAGCGCCCGGCGCCGGAGCGAGGCTGAACAGCGCGCCCACGATCGCGGCCACCTCCTCGGGGGTCGGCGTGCCGCGCACCACCCTGAACAGCGGCTCCTCGGTCACGTAAGCCTCCCGCACATGTTCGCGAAACGTTGCCGTCCTGCGAGCATACGCACACCCCAGCAGCGCATACTCGAACGGAACGGGAGTCGATGGCGAATTGGGGGGCGCATTGACAAACGTCCTGTTTCGCCGAATCTCTGCCGCTGCATCGATCGTCTTCGCTGTCGTGCTGCTCGGCGCGGCCAGTCCGGCGTCGGCCCGCGAGGGCGAGACGCCCGCCTCGGT
Organism: Dactylosporangium sp. CS-033363; assembly: GCF_050942475.1. Classification (NCBI taxonomy): domain Bacteria; kingdom Bacillati; phylum Actinomycetota; class Actinomycetes; order Micromonosporales; family Micromonosporaceae; genus Dactylosporangium; species Dactylosporangium sp. CS-033363. Next base: position 979,427 of record NZ_CP192032.1, read on the forward strand.
GTCCGCGTCGCTGCACTACCAGGTCACGTTCGTGGCCCGGGCCTGCGAGAACTACCAGAGCGTCATGGGCAACCGGGTCCGCGACGACAACGCCGAGAACGCGGCGCCGACCGGGCGCACCAACGCGTACCACGACGGCAACGAGGTCGACCCCGGCGTCGAGGCGGCCAACTCGGGCGGCTGCGCCCCGCTGAACGGGTGGCAGTTCTCACTCGGGCCCGGCCGCGAGAAGAAGGGCGCCCTGTCCACCATCACGACCCCGGGCACCGGCTCGGGGCCGACCGCGGCCGGCGTGCAACTGCTCGACCGCACCGGGCAGAAGACCGGCAGCACGATCGACGGCGCGGTCACCGTGACGCTCACCGACGAGCAGGCCAAGGCGGCCGCCGAGCACAAGCTGTGGGTCCAGGGCGGCACGCCCGGCGATCCGCTGATGGCCGGCGCGCAGTCCGGCCAGGCCGGCTTCGGCTTCGGCGCCCTGCGCTGCGCGGTCGACGGCCACGCGAACGCGAACGTGCAGTGGATCGGCTACCCGTCCGGCGCCCGGCACGTCTTCTGCTTCGCGTACTACGTCAAGGCCGCCCAGCCCGCCGGGACGCTCATCGTGCGGGCGCGGACCAGCACGCCGATCTCGTACCCGCAGCAGTTCGCCTTCGACGCCAGCCCCAGCTACACGCTGAACAAGCGGATCTCGGTCGACACCAAGACCGACGCCACCTTCGTGCGCAGCGCGGGCGGGGCGCCGGGCACGGTCGTGGCCCACGCCCCCGACGGCTGGACGCTCGCCGGCGCGAGCTGCACCAAGAGCGGCGCCGGGCGGAGCCTGGCCACGGCCGACGTCCCGACCGCCACGGCCACCGTCACGCTGTCCGCGGGCGAGGTCGTCACGTGCACGTTCACCTTCACGCCGCCGCCCTCCCCGCCCGGTCTGACCCTCCGCCTGTACTCCGACGTGCCCGGCGGCGCCTTCGACCTCACGCTCGGCGATCCGGCCGGCGGCCCGCCCCGGCACCTGAGCGCGACCGCGACCGGCGACGGCTCGGCCTCCGTGGCCACCGGCGCCGACCTCGGCGCGGTGCTGCCCGGCGCGTACCCGGTCACCGTGACCGCCCCGGCCGGGGACACCGCCGCGTGGAGCCTGGCCGGCGCCGGCTGCGGCGAGCAGGAGCTCAAGCCGGACAAGCTGACGGTCACGATCACGGTGACCCCCGGCGCGCCGGCCGACTGCACCCTGCGCGTGACCCGCAAGGCCGGCGCGATCGAGCTGCGCGCGGTCACCGTCGGCGGCACCGGGGCCGCCTCGTTCGCCGTCACCCCGCACAACGCGGGCCAGCCGGGCTGGTCCGGCGTGGCGACCACGGCCGGGCTGGGCGAGCCGGCGGTGGCCAAGGGCGACGTCCCCGCCTCGCTGGCGTTCGGCGAATACCTGGTCATCCCGGTCGCGCCGATCTCCACCGTGGAGGGCAGCTGGCGGCTGAGCTCGTTCGCGTGCGACCCCGGCGAGTCGGTGGGCACCGACGACGGCGCGGCCGGCGTGGTGCCGCTGACCGCCGGCGAACCCGCCGCCAAGTGCACGGCCACCTACACCTTCGACCCGGCCCGGCAGCTGCAGCTCACCGTGCGCTTCGCGGGCGACGTGGCCGGCCGCGCGGGCGCCGTGGTGGTCGACATCGACTGCGAGGACGGCTCGGCCGGCCGGGCCGTGCTGGCCGGCGACGACAACAGCGAGGCCTCGCTCCCGGCCCCGCTGGGCTTCCTGGCCCCGACCAGGTGCACCATCCAGCAGCCGGAGGCCCCGGCGGCCAAGAACGCCGCGGTGACGGTGGCCGGCGTGGTCAACCCCAACCCGGGCAACGCGCCGCTGGAGATCCCCGGCGCGGTGCAGGTCGGGGCCGACAACGTGCAGGACGCCGAGGACTACACGGTCGTCGTCACGGTCACCTTCGACACCGGCAGGTCCGGGCCGACCCAGCAGAAGGTGCTCGACACGGTGCGGATCCTGCCGGTCGCGCTCATCGGGGCCGGGCTGGTCGGCATCGGATTGATCATCCTTTTGATCATGGTCCTGCGCTCGCGTACGGACTGATGTTGGATCTTCACCAGAACCGGGGTTTTTCCGGGGTGCATGGGTTGGGTAACTTTCTTGGTGATGACGCCGCCCAGGCCCCTGGTCGCCGAGCGCTACCGCTTGCTCGAGCAGCTCGGTTCCGGAGGCATGGGCGTGGTCTGGCTGGCCCGCGACGAGATGCTGCGCCGGGACGTGGCCATCAAGGAGGTCATCCCGCCGGAGGGGCTCACCCCGCAGGAGCGTGACGAGCTGCGGCTGCGCACCCTGCGGGAGGCGCGCGCGGCGGCCCGGCTCAACGACGCCAACGTGGTGCGGATCTACGACGTCGTGCACGACGAGCAGGCGCCGTGGATCGTCATGGAGTACGTCCCGTCGCGCTCCCTGCACCAGGTGATCACCGACGACGGCCCGCTGCCGCCCGAGCGGGTGGCCACGATCGGCCTGGCCGTCCTCGGCGCGCTGCGGGCCGCGCACGCCGCCGGCGTCATGCACCGCGACGTGAAGCCCGGCAACGTGCTGCTCGCCGACACCGGCCGGGTCGTGCTCACCGACTTCGGCCTGGCCGTCTTCGAGGGCGGCGACGGCGCCGTGACCCGGCCGGGGCTGATCCTGGGCTCGCCGCAGTACATCTCGCCCGAGCGGGCCCGCGAGGGCACCTCCGGCCCCGAATCGGACATGTGGTCGCTCGGCGCCACGCTGTACGCCGCGGTCGAGGGGCGCTCGCCGTACGCCCGCACGACGACGTACGCGACGCTGACCGCCCTGGCCACCGAGGAGCCCGACCCGCCCATCCGCGCCGGCGTGATGAAGCCGGTGCTGGCCGCGCTGCTGCGCAAGGACCCGCGGGCCCGGGCCGGCGCGGCCGAGACCGAGCGGCTCCTGCAGCGCGCCGCGGCGGGCGAGGGCCGGCCCTGGTGGAGCATGCCCGCCCTGCCCCGCCCGCGCCGCTCCCGCGAGGGGCACACGGGCGGCACCGGGAGCTCGAGCCCGACCCCGGTGGGCGCCCACGTCAGCCCGATCAGCGCCGACCCGGGCATCGCCGCGGACGTGTCGCCCGCCCCAGTCTCGCTGCTGCACGCGTACGGCCGCCCGGCCCCGAGCCCGTCACCCGCCCCCGCGCCCCCGCCCGCGCCGGTGGTGAAGAGCTCGTCCGGCTCCGGCGACCAGCTGGTGCCGCTGCGCTGGGTCGACGACGAGGCGGACGCCACCGTGCCGCGCGCGCAGCGGCGCTGGTGGCTCGTGGCGGGCGCGGCCACCGTGGTGCTCGTGGTGGCCGCCGTCCTGCTGCTGAGCGACACCCGCGACGACGCACCGCCGAACGCCGGCCCGATCGGCGGCGTGCGCACCACCGCAGCCCCGGCCAAGGCCGGCCCGGCCTCCCCGACCCCGACGAAGTCTCCGGTCGTGCTCGGCAGCATCGGCGGCGACACGATCCAGGCGCCGAACGGGTTCGAGTGGGTCGAGCGCCCCGACCTCGGCTGGCGGGTGGCGTTGCCGATCGGCTGGGTCGAGCAGGACCGGACGCCGGGGGACCCGATGGTCTACTTCGCGTCGAACATCGTGCCCGGGATGCGGGTCGGCATCGCCACGACCTCGAAGCCCCCGACCGCCGGGGCGGTGCAGTCCGCGGAGGCGCAGGAGTCCGCCCGGCTCAAGCAGAACCCCTTCCCGAACTACGAGAAGCTCGGGATCAAGCCGGTCAAGGACTACTGGGGCGACTGCGCGGAGTGGCAGTACACCTACGACAGCTCCCAGGGGCACATGCGCGTGTCCAGCCTGGGCTGCCGGGTCCGCCCCGACCTGGGGCTGACCCTCTACTGGGAGTGCACCACCGACATGTGGGTCCAGCCGACGGCGCACAACACCTACGGCATCATCTACGGCAGCCTGCAGCCCAAGACCGGGTAGCGGCTACAGCGGGATGTTGCCGTGCTTCTTGGGCGGCAGGGTCTCGCGCTTCGTGCGCAGCAGCCGGAGGGCGCGGACGATCTCGACGCGGGTGGTCGAGGGCGGGATGACGCCGTCGATGTAGCCACGCTCGGCCGCCACGTACGGGTTGGCCAGCGTGTCCTCGTACTCCTGGATCAGCTCGGCCCGCACCGCGGCCGGGTCGTCGGCGTCGCGCAGCTCCTGGCGGTACAGGATGTTCACCGCGCCCTGGGCGCCCATGACCGCGATCTGGGCGGTCGGCCAGGCGAAGTTCAGGTCGGCGCCGAGATGCTTGGAGCCCATGACGTCGTACGCGCCGCCGTAGGCCTTGCGGGTGATGACGGTGACCTTGGGTACCGTCGCCTCGGCGTAGGCGTAGATCAGCTTGGCGCCGCGGCGGATGATGCCGTCCCACTCCTGGCCGGCCCCGGGCAGGAAGCCGGGCACGTCGACGAACGTCAGGATCGGGATGTTGAAGGCGTCGCAGGTGCGCACGAAGCGCGCGGCCTTCTCCGAGGCGTCGATGTCCAGGCAGCCGGCGAAGTGCATCGGCTGGTTGGCGACCACGCCGACCGGGTGGCCCTCGACGCGGCCGAAGCCGACCACGATGTTCTGCGCGAACAGCGGCTGCACCTCGAGGAAGTCCTCGACGACCGACTCGACAACCGCGTGGATGTCGTACGGCTGGTTGGCCGAGTCCGGGATCAGCGAGTCGAGCGCCAGGTCCTCGTCGGTGACCTCCAGGGCGGCCGGCGCGGCTGTGGATTGGTCTGACACCGGCGCGTCGTCCATGTTGTTCGACGGGAGGTACGACAGCAGCGCCCTGACATAGTCGATCGCGTCGTCCTCGTCGGCGGCCAGGTAGTGCGCGTTGCCCGACTTGGTGTTGTGCGTGCGGGCCCCGCCCAGCTCCTCCATGGCGATGTCCTCGCCGGTGACCGTCTTGATGACGTCGGGGCCGGTGATGAACATGTGCGAGGTCTGGTCGACCATCACGGTGAAGTCGGTGACGGCGGGGGAGTAGACCGCGCCGCCCGCGCAGGGTCCCATGATCAGCGAGATCTGCGGGATGACGCCGGACGCGCGGACGTTGCGGAAGAAGATCTCGCCGTACAGGCCCAGGGAGACCACGCCCTCCTGGATGCGCGCGCCGCCCGAGTCGTTGATGCCGATGACCGGGCAGCCGATCTTCATGGCCAGGTCCATCACCTTGACGATCTTCTCGCCGAAGACCTCGCCGAGGCTGCCGCCGAAGACCGTGAAGTCCTGCGCGAACACGCACACCTGGCGGCCGTCGACGGTGCCGTAGCCGGTGACCACGCCGTCGCCGTACGGCCGGGTCTTGTCCAGGCCGAAGTTGGTCGACCGGTGCCGGGCCAGCTCGTCCAGCTCGACGAACGAGCCGGGGTCGAGCAACAGGTCGATGCGTTCCCGGGCGGTCTTCTTGCCGCGGGCGTGCTGCTTCTCCACCGCGCGGGCCGAACCGGCGTGGACCGCCTCTTCGGTGCGGCGCTGCAGATCTGCGAGCTTTCCGCCCGTCGTGTGGATGTCGGCCTGCTCAATGGTCACGTGCGAAAGCCTAATCGCGACGACATAGGGTCGAGCTGTGAACATTTCCACCGGTGCCTGGTCGGACCTCGGACGGCCCCCGCTGCGCCCGGCGGCGCTGCGCCGTGCGCTGGTCGTGCCGGGCGGGCTCTGGACGGATCTGCGGGTCGTACCGGAGACCGGCTCGACCAACGCCGACGCGATCGCCGCGGCCCGGGAGGGCGCCCCGCAGGGCCTGGTCATCGTGGCCGAGCGGCAGATCGCCGGGCGGGGGCGGCTGGGCCGGCAGTGGGAGTCGCCGCCGCGGGCCGGGCTGGCGCTGAGCGTGCTGCTGCGCCCCACGGTGCCGCCGGCCCGGCTGGGCTGGCTGCCGCTGCTGGCCGGGGTGGCGCTGGCCGAGGCGGTGCGCCGGATCGCCCGCATCGACGCCTACCTCAAGTGGCCGAACGACCTGCTCCTGCAGGGCGACCGCAAGACCGCCGGGATCCTGGCCGAGGCGGCCGACGGCGCCGTGGTCCTCGGCATCGGGCTCAACGTCACGCTGCGTGAGGACGAGCTGCCGCGGCCCGACGCGACGTCGCTGGCGCTGGCCGGCGCCGAGAACACGGACCGTGACCCCCTGCTGCGGGCACTGCTGCGCGCGCTCGCGGACTGGTACACCCGCTTCGCCGAACACGGCGGCGACCCCGAGGCCTCGGGCCTGCGCGAGGCGTACATCTTCCACTGCGGCACCATCGGCCGCCGGGTGAGCGTGGACCTGCCGGGCGGCTCGGTGCTCGAGGGGCAGGCCAGCGGCATCGACGTCGACGGACGCCTGCAGGTCACGGACCGGTTCGGCGCCGTGCGGACGGTCGCGGCCGGCGACGTGGTGCACGCGCGGCTGGACACGTCCGGCTAGGCGGTGCTCACCCGCGGCCGGACACGTCCGGCCAGGCGGTACTCACCCGCGGCTGGACACGTCCGGCTAGGCGATGCCGCAGTGTGGCACGAAGGGTCTAGCCTCACCTCCGACATTCATGATTGAGGAGGATTTCGTGGGGTTCCCGGAAAGCGTCCTGACCAAGGACGAGCAGGTGGTGCTGCACCTGCACCCCCACTGGAAGGCTTTGTTCCTGCCGGTGGTCTGGTTTGTGCTGGCCGCGGCGGCGGTCGTGGTGCTGGCGATCTTCACGGGCTGGGGCATGATCCCCATGCTCATCGTGGGCGGCGTGGCCCTGATCCTGGTCATCGTGGTCACCGTGTGGCCGTGGATCAAGTGGCGGACCACCCACTACGTGTTCACCAACGAGCGGGTCATCATGCGCAGCGGCGTCTTCTCGCGCAGCGGCCGCGACATCCCGATGGGCCGGATCAACGACGTGTCGTTCTCGCACTCGCTGTTCGAGCGGATGCTCGGCTGCGGCACGCTGACCATCGAGTCGGCCGGTGAGCGCGGCCAGGTCCAGCTGACCGACCTGCCGCAGGTGGAGAAGACCCAGAGCGTGCTGTACGAGCTGGTCGACGCGGACCGGCAGAAGCACACCTTCGGCGACGACGACCGCGACGCGCTGGTCAGGGAGATCAAGAACGACGCGGAGCCGGCGAACTGACCTTCGCGTTCTCCGGCTTTTCCGGACCCCCGTCAGCGCTTCGCGACGGGGGTCTGCCGTTGCTCGGCCGCCGGCTTCAGCGCTTCGCGGCGGGGGTGTGCCGTCGCTCGGTCGGCGGCATCAGCGCTTTGCGGCCGGGGTCGGCCGTTCCTCGGGGGACGGCTTCAGCGCTTCGCGGCGGGGGTTTCCAGTTCCTCGGCGGGCTGGCGGGGCGCGGGCGGGTTGGCCGGCTGGTCGGAGAAGGCGGCCTCCAGGGCCTCCATCTGCCGCTCGTCCGGGGCGATGACCGCGGTCTCGGAGAAGGCCACTTCCAGCGCCTCGATCTCGCGCGCCTCGGCGCTGACAGCCGGCTCGGAGGTGAAGACCCACGTGCGGTACGCCCAGAAGCGGAAGATCATCGCCATCCCGATGCCCGCGGCGTTGGCGATGTTGAACGCCAGCCGGTCGTCGGGGTTGGCCTCGCTGAAGTGCAGGCCGTACTTGGCCACCGCCAGCGCGGACTCCTGGATGAGCAGGCCGACGCCGTTGAGCGCGAAGAACAGCACGGACTCGCGGCGCATGCTGCCGCTCTCCCGGCCCTTGTAGGTCCACTGGCGGTTGAGCAGGTACGAGACCAGGGTGCCGACGAGCACCGCGATGATCTTGGCCTTCAGTGGTCCGATGAAGAGCAGGGCGTTGACCAGGATGAAGTCAACGGCCGTGTTGACGCAGCCCACCGCGCCGAACTTGAACAACTCGGTCGCGAGCGCGTGGTAGCGCTCGGGAAGAAAGCGGTCGCGGAGTCTGCTGGCGAATCGCACCGGCCAACCTTACGGTAAGCGACCAAACCGCGCGCGGGCCCGAGGCCGAGTGCGGGACAGGTCACCCTGCCGACTCACTCCGGGTGACGGCGGGGGTGCCCGCGGTGTCGTCCGGGCGCTTGCGGAAGACGACCTGACGGTACGAGATGAACCGGAACGCGGTGCCCAGGACGAGCCCGACGCCGTTCTTGGAGATGTTGTCCGCCAGCCGGCCGGTGTAGCCCAGGCCGTAGTGGCTCACCCACAGGCAGGTCAGCGCGATGAGCAGGCCGCCCAGGTTGAACAGGAAGTAGAGCGCGTACTCCCGGCGCAGGTCGGTGCGGGCCCGGTCGCGCCAGGTCCAGTACCGGTTGCCGATGAACGCGCAGGTGGCCGCGACCGTCATCGAGATCGCCCCGGCGACCAGCGAGTTCATCACCCCGAGGAGGAGGTTGAACACGACGGTGTCGATGACGAAGGTGATCAGGCCGATGGTGCCGAACTTGCCCACCTCGCGGACCAGGCCCTCGAAGCGCGCGTAGAGCTTCTGCACGAGGGACGGCGGGCGGGTCGGCGACTGCAGGTCGGTCACGCAGGACAGGGTAAGGCACGGCAGGCTTTGCGCAGTAATGCGCGCTGAACGAAAAGTTCGCGCGAATTTCTGCGTACGGGCTTGAAAGTCTCTCGTTCTTGTGCAGGTTTTCACAAGCTCCGGCGCTGCCGGGGACCTTGTGCGGGCCTAGGCTGAGAGAAACCCGCCGGATTTCGAACGACGCGCTCGCACCATCGCGCGCCGCGCTTTCGCGCACCCTTCCGGCGGTTGCGAGGTCAATGCCGACCCTGAGGAGTCACCGCATGTCTGCCCCGGTAACCGTGCCCGGCCTGGATCAGGCGCCGACCGATCATCCCCGGCTGCTCGCCTGGGTCCGCGAGGTCGCCGAGCTCACGAGACCCGAACGCGTGGTCTGGTGCGACGGCTCGCAGGAGGAGTGGCGCCGCATGACCGACGAGCTGGTCGACAGCGGGGCGCTGGTCCGGCTGAAGGCCAAGCCGAACTCGTTCTGGGCCCGCACCGACCCCTCGGACGTGGCCCGGGTCGAGGAGCGCACCTTCATCTGCTCGGTCGACGAGGCCGACGCGGGGCCGACGAACAACTGGATGGCGCCCGAAGAGATGAAACGGCGCATGACCGAGTTGTACGACGGTTGCATGCAGGGGCGGACGATGTACGTCATCCCGTTCTGCATGGGCCCGCTCACCGCCGACAATCCGATGTTCGGCATCGAGCTGACCGATTCGCCGTACGTTGTCGCCTCGATGCGGATCATGACCCGAATGGGCACCTCGGTGCTGGAAAAGATGGGTTCGGACGCCTCGTTCGTGCCGTGCCTGCATTCCGTGGGCGCGCCGCTGGAGGACGGCCAGCAGGACGTCGCGTGGCCGTGCAGCGAGACGAAGTACATCTCGCACTTCCCGGAGACCCGCGAGATCTGGAGCTACGGCTCCGGGTACGGCGGCAACTCGCTCCTGGGCAAGAAGTGCTACTCCCTGCGCATCGCGAGCGCGATCGGCCGCGACGAGGGCTGGCTGGCCGAGCACATGCTCATCCTGAAGCTCACCAGCCCCGAGGGCGTGGTCAAGTACATCGCCGCCGCCTTCCCCAGCGCGTGCGGCAAGACGAACCTGGCCATGCTGGAGCCGACCATCCCCGGCTGGAAGGTCGAGACGCTCGGCGACGACATCGCCTGGATGCGCTTCGGCGAGGACGGCCGCCTCTACGCCGTGAACCCCGAATACGGCCTGTTCGGCGTGGCTCCCGGTACCGACTGGAAGACCAACCCCAACGCGATGCGCACGCTCGCCAAGGGCAACTCGGTCTTCACCAACGTGGCGCTGACCGACGACGGCGACATCTGGTGGGAGGGCATGGGCGAGCCGCCCGCGCACCTCACCGACTGGCGCGGCCGGGACTGGACCCCCGACTCCGACGAGCTCTCGTCGCACCCGAACTCGCGCTTCTGCACCCCGATCGCGCAGTGCCCGATCCTGGCCCCCGAGTACGAGGACCCGCGCGGCGTGCCGATCGACGCCATCCTCTTCGGCGGGCGGCGCAAGACCACCGTGCCGCTGGTCACCGAGGCGCGGGACTGGGTGCACGGGGTGTACCTCGGCGCGACCCTGTCCAGCGAGACCACGGCGGCGGCCGTCGGCCAGGTGGGCGTCGTGCGGCGGGACCCCATGGCGATGCTGCCCTTCATCGGGTACCACGCCGGGGACTACTTCGCGCACTGGATCGAGATGGGCAAGGGCGTGGACGGCGACGCCGCCAAGCTGCCCAAGATCTTCTACGTCAACTGGTTCCGCCGCGGCGACGACGGCCGGTTCCTGTGGCCCGGCTTCGGCGAGAACTCCCGGGTGCTCAAATGGGTCGTCGAGCGCATCGAGGGCACCGCGCAGGCGGTGGAGACGCCCATCGGTGCGGTACCGGCGCCGGGTGCTCTCGATGTGGCCGGCCTGGACCTGACCGCGGACGACGTGGCCGCGGCCCTGGCCGTCGACCCGGAGGAGTGGCGCGCGGAACTGCCCCAGATCCAGACCTGGTTCGAACAGTTCGGCGAGAAGTTGCCAGGAGTTCTCTGGGCCGAACTCGACGCCCTGCGGGCCCGCCTCGACGCCGCATAACACCAGGTGAGCGGCCGGTCCGTCAGGTGACCGGCCGCTTGGCTGTTTACTGAACAGATACTGTCCGGTGCCCGCCTGACGGTGTCGCTTCGCCCGCCGGGTCGCTAGTCTTCTCTGCCGTGGGCCTGCGTGACGTGGTTTATTCGCTGTACGAGAAGCGTCTCGCCCGGAGGCTGCTCGGCAAGCCGAAGCCGCACCACGTCGGGGTGATCGTCGACGGGAACCGCCGCTGGGCGCGCGAGATGGGGTACGTCGACCCCAACGACGGGCACCGGGTGGGCGCCGAGCGCATCAAGGAGCTCCTGCGCTGGTGCGACGGGGCCGGGGTGAAGCACGTCACCCTCTGGCTGCTGTCCACCGACAACCTCTCCCGCCCGGCCCAGGAGCTCGACCCGCTCCTGCAGATCATCGAGAGCCTGGCCGCCGACCTGGCCGACGAGCGCAACCCCTGGCAGCTGCGCATCGTGGGCGCCCTGGACCTGCTGCCCGCCTCGAGCGCCCAGGCCCTGAAGGCGGCCCAGGAGCGGACGCTCGAGCGCGCCGACGGCGCCCAGGTCTCCCTGGCGGTCGGCTACGGCGGCCGCCGCGAGATCGCCGACGCGGTGCGCTCGCTGCTGCACGAGCACGCCAAGGCCGGCACCACGATCGAGGAGCTCGCGGAGATCCTCGACGTCGACCACATCTCGGACCACCTGTACACGCGCGGCCTGCCCGACCCCGACCTGGTCATCCGGACCTCGGGGGAGCAGCGGCTGTCGGGCTTCCTGCTGTGGCAGAGCGCCCACTCGGAGTTCTACTTCTGCGACGTGCACTGGCCGAGCTTCCGGCGGACCGACTTCCTGCGTGCCCTGCGTTCTTACGCCAACCGGCAGCGTCGGTACGGTACCTGAGCCTGCACTTTTTGTCCGATAAGTCGGGCGCTGGCGCGCCGCGACTTATCGGATTTATCCCCCGACGGGGTATATGTCGGGTTCCTGGGGTTTACGATGGCGTTTTTGCTGGTCAGGGGCTTCGTTCAACCCCCATTGGCTGGCAATCGGTCGCGCGATCTAGTGGATTTTGCGAGTACCGGTTAGCGTCATTGCTGTGGCGGGGGTTTTCCCCGGCATCCGAGGCCCGGACCGAGCGAACGCATGTGAAGCCACGGGGCCAAGCACCCGACCCCGTGCGGGCGTCGGAGGACGCGAGTGCGGGCGGCGAGGTGCCCGTCCCCGGAGATCCCGTGACCGTTCGCCGTAGTCCCTCAGCAGACTCCTCTGCCTCCTCCGCCGCCGCCTCTACGGAGCCGGCCCCAGGCGTGGCGACGCCGCCCGTCAAGGCCGTCCGGCGAACCCGGAAGAAGGCCGAGGAGAACCCGGTCCCCACGCCCACCCGGCGCACCTTCGTGCTGGACACCTCCGTGCTGCTCTCCGATCCGGGCGCGTTCCTGCGCTTCGGCGAGCACGACGTGGTCCTGCCGCTGGTCGTCATCTCCGAGTTGGAGGGTAAGCGGCACCATCCCGAGCTGGGCTACTTCGCGCGGCGCTCGCTGCGCTTCCTGGACGATCTGCGGGCCAAGCACGGGCGGCTGGACGAGCCGCTCCCGCTGACCGACGCCGGGGGCACCCTGCGGGTCGAGCTCAACCACGCCGACCAGCGCGTGCTGCCGGCCGGGTTCCGGGCCGAGACCGACGACGCCCGCATCCTCGCCGTGGCGCTCGCGCTGCAGGCCGAGGGCAAGGACGTCCTGCTGGTCACCAAGGACATGCCGCTGCGGGTCAAGGCCGGCTCGGTGGGCCTGGCCGCGGACGAGTACCAGCCCGGGCCGGCCGCCGACCACAGCTGGACCGGCATGGTCGAGCTGGGCGTCAGCGAGGCCGAGGTCAAGCAGTTGTACGCCGGGGAGGCCGTCGATCTCGACGGTGCCGGGGACCTGCCGGTGCACACCGGGCTGGTGCTCACGTCGCAGAACGGCTCGGCGCTCGGCCGGGTCGGGACGGACAAGTCGGTGCGCCTGGTGCGCGGCGACCGCGAGGCCTTCGGCGTGCGCGGCCGCTCCGCGGAGCAGCGGGTGGCGCTCGACCTGCTGATGGACGACTCGGTCGGGATCGTCTCGCTCGGCGGGCGGGCCGGCACCGGCAAGTCGGCCCTCGCCCTGTGCGCGGGGCTCGACGCGGTCATGGAGCGGCGCAAGCACAAGAAGGTCATCGTCTTCCGCCCGCTGTACGCCGTCGGCGGCCAGGAGCTGGGCTACCTGCCCGGCAACGAGGCCGAGAAGATGTCCCCGTGGGCGCAGGCGGTCTTCGACACGCTGGGCGCGCTGGTGCACGACAACGTGATGGAGGAGGTCGCGGCGCGGGGCATGCTCGAGGTCCTGCCGCTGACCCACATCCGCGGTCGCAGCCTGCACGACGCGTACGTGATCGTCGACGAGGCCCAGTCCCTCGAACGGGGGGTCCTGCTGACCGTGCTGTCCCGCATCGGGATGAACTCGCGGGTGGTCCTCACCCACGACGTCGCGCAGCGTGACAACCTGCGCGTCGGCCGGCACGACGGTATCGCCGCGGTCATCGAGACGCTGAAGGGCCATCCGCTCTTCGCACACGTGACCCTCACCCGTTCGGAGCGTTCTCCGATCGCCGAAATGGTCACCGATCTGCTGGAAGACCTGCCGTTCGAGCGCTGATCATCGGCGGCCGCGCGCCGGACTTGAGGACATGCGCCCGAATTGTGGCGTGAGTAAGGTCACAAGTGGTGCCGTTTGGGTTCTCACCCTCAAATGAACTAGGCGATGGTGGGTTCCGGAGCGCGTGAAGCCACGGAAGTGGGCATCAGGCGCTCACGGTGCGTAAGGACCCGGGCGGGTGGGTAACCCCCGTCCGGGTCCGTCCCCCGTGAACGTCGCTGGGGCGGGCGCCGGTTTCCTGTCCCCGACGAATGGATGACCCTGTGATCCGGCTGTGGCACCGGGTCGGCACGATCCGAGCCGTATTCGCCCTCGTGATCCTCGCGGGTCTCGTCGGCGGCCTCGCGATTGCCGGCCTGACCCAGCACGACGACGACTCGGCGAACACCGTCAAGGCCGCCGACACCGCCGCCTTCCCCGTCTCCTCGTCCTCCGCGACGCCGTCCGCGTCGCGCTCGCCGAGCAGCCCCGCCGAGGCCGACGCGCTGGCCAAGGCCAAGGCCGCCGCCGAGGAGGCGTCCGCCGAGGCCAAGGCCGCCGACGACGCGGCCCGCAAGAAGGCCGAGGAGGAGGCGAGTCGCAACAAGACCCGCACCACGACGGCCCCGCCGCCCACGAACTCGGCGCCGAAGTACCCGGTGCCGGCCTCCTGCGATGCCTACTCGGGCAACAAGAAGATCGGCTGCGCCGTCCTCGTCGGCACCGGCTTCGGGCTCGACCAGATGCCGTGCCTGGAGAAGCTGTGGGACAAGGAGAGCCACTGGAACGTCAGTGCCTCCAACAAGAGCAGCGGCGCGTACGGCATCCCGCAGGCCGTCCCGGGCAGCAAGATGTCCTCCGTCGGCGCCGACTGGAAGACCAACCCCGAGACGCAGATCCGCTGGGGCCTCGGCTACATCAAGAGCCGGTACAAGAACCCGTGCGGCGCGTGGTCGCACAGCCAGTCGACCGGTTGGTACTAGTACAGACGCATTCGCCGGCGCCGTCACACCTGCTCGTGTGGCGGCGCTGGCGCGTCTCTGCTACCACTTTGGCGTGGCGAGCGACATCGAGCGGCAGTCCGACCCGACGCGTTTCGGGACAGAAGCCTTCTACGCGTCCATCGGGCGGGCGTTCGTGGCCATGTGCGCGTTCGTACCGGTGCTGTTTCTGATCGAGTTCTTCGACAAGCTCAGCGGCAACCGGCTCGACCAGGAGGGCGGCATCCGCCCGCACCACATCGACGGGCTGGACGGGATCGTCTTCGCCCCGTTCCTGCACGCGAGCTTCGACCACGTGCTGGCCAACAGCATCCCGCTGATCCTGCTGGGCACGTTCGTCCTCGCCGACGGCGGCGCCCGCTTCTGGATCACGACCGCCTTCATCGCGATCGTGGCCGGCGTCGGCGTGTGGTTCCTCGGCGACGCCAACACGGTCGTGGTCGGGGCGAGCGCCGTCATCTTCGGCTACCTCGGCGTGATCCTCATGCGGGGGGTTGTCGGACGCCGCCTCTGGTACATCGCGGTCGGCCTCCTCGTCGCGCTCCTCTACGGCTGGCAGCTCTTCGGCGTCCTCCCCGGCGACCCGGACGTGTCCTGGCAGGGCCACCTGTGCGGCTTCCTGGCCGGACTGGTCGCCGCAGTGCTGTTCCGCCGGCGGCGGCCCCGTCCCGTTGAGCACGTGGACCCCCTATCCCTGGGCTCGGACCTGTCGTAGCGTCGGCGCATGCGGGAAGTCGACCTCGCCATCGTGGGCGCGGGACCGGCCGGGTTGTTCGCCGCCTACTATGCGGGGTTCCGCGGGTTGTCCACCGCGGTCATCGACGCGCTGCCGGAGCCCGGCGGCCAGGTGACGGCGATGTACCCGGAGAAAATGATCTTCGACGTGGCCGGCTTCCCGGGCATCCGCGGCCGCGACCTGGTGGCCAACCTGGTCGAGCAGGCCGCGCAGTTCAGCCCGGAGTACTTCCTGGGGATCCGGGCCGAGGGCCTGTCCTATGTGGACGAGCGCCCGGTGCTGGCCCTGTCCTCGGGGGAGCAGCTGCAGTGCGGGGCCGTCCTCATCACCGGCGGCCTGGGCAGCTTCACCGCGCGACCCCTTCCGGCGGCGGACGGCTTCCCGGGCGAGGGCCTGCTGTTTTTCGTACCGCACCTCGCCGACCTGGCCGGCCACGACGTCGTCATCGTGGGCGGCGGCGACTCGGCCTTCGACTGGGCGCTGGCCCTGCAGCCGATCGCCCGCTCGGTGACGCTGGTGCACCGCCGCGACAAGTTCCGCGCGCACGCCTCGACGGTCTCGCGGGTGCAGGCCCTGCCCGTCGAGATGGTGGTGAACGCGGAGGTCACGAAGTTGCACGGCGCCGACCGCGTGACGGGCGTCGACGTGGCCGTGCGGGGCGGCGCGGTGCGCACCCTGCCGGCCGACACGGTGGTGGCCGCGCTGGGCTTCACGGCCGACCTGGGGCCGCTGGCGGACTGGGGGCTGGAGCTGTCGAAGCGGCACATCTGCGTGGACAGCACGACGGCGACCAACCTGCCGCGGGTCTTCGCCGCCGGCGACATCAGCGAGTACGCGGGGAAGGTCCGCCTGATCGCCGTCGGCTTCGGCGAGGCGGCGACGGCGGTGAACAACGCCGCGGTGATCATCGACCCGGCGGCGCACCTGTTCCCGGGCCACTCGTCCGACAACGGCTGACGCTCCCCGCGCCCGCACGGCCCTTGGGCGACGCCCGCGGCGTTCATGCGGCGGCGGTGCGGCGTGGCGCGCGCGGGCGTGGGGTGCGGTGCGTGCGGCGGCGCGATGGGCGCGGCGGCGGTGCGGCGTGGCGCGCGCGGGCGTGGGGTGCGGTGCGTGCGGCGGCGCGATGGGCGCGGCGGCGGTGCGGCGTGGCGCGCGCGGGCGTGGGGTGCGGTGCGTGCGGCGGCGCGATGGGCGCGGCGGCGGTGCGGCGTGGCGCGCGCGGGCGCGGGGAGCGGTGCGTGCGGCGGCGCGATGGGCGCGGCGGCGGTGCGAGGTGACGGTGGCGTGATGTGCGCGGTGGCGGTGGCACGTGGCGGTGGCACGTGGCGGTGACGGCGTGGCGGTGACGGCGTGGTGCGTGCGGCGGTGGCGCAGTGCGTCCGGCGCTCGGGTGGTGACTGCGGCGTTCGTAGCGCGGCGGGGCGCGACGACCCCGTGGCATTTGCCTGGCGGTGAGCGGTTTGCCCGAAAAGTCGGGTGCTGGCGCACCGCGACTTTTCTGACTTATGCCCCGTCAGGCGATAAATGCAGTTATGTCGCGGCGCGCCAGCGCCCGACATAACGGCATCCGGCATATCGGGCGAATCGCCACCGACGGGCAACTTCTCAACCACCCGGGCGCACCGCCGATGGGACAGGGCGTGGTGGGCGTCCGTCTCCAGGTCCTCGGCGTGGTGCTCCTCGGCCTGCTGGTCTCCGGCGGCGCGGGGTTGCTCATGCACCGCGTCGAGCGGGACGGGGCCGGGCAGGCGCTCGACCGGCGGACCGCCGCGGCGCAGGATGCCGTTGCCTCGGCCACGCAGCGGTACGTCGATGCGCTGCAGCTCGCGGCCGGGGGGCTCGAGGCGTTGTCCGCGCTCGACGCCGCCGCGTTCAGCACCGCCACGCAGCCGCTCGGGCAGTTGTGGCTGCCCGGGGCCACCGGGGTCGACTACGTCGTGGCCGTGCCCGATGCCGGGGTCGCCGCGGCGCAAGCCTCCTGGCGGGATCGGGGGGCCAGCGATCTGACGCTCGCCGCGGCGCCTGGGAATCCGGTGCACTATTTCGCCGTACTGTCGCGGGGGCTTGATGCCAAAAACGCGCTGCCGGCGGGGCGGGATCTCGTGGGGGTGCCGCAGGTCGGGGCGGCGATCGATCGGGCCGAGCGGACCGGGCTGCCGGCCGCGTCGGAGCCCTACGTGGCGCTGCGGGACGCGGGGAGCTCCGCCGAGCCGCAGCCGCAGACCGTGGCCCTGGTACAGCGGGTGGTGGAGCGGCGGACCGGGGCGCTTCGGGGGTACCTCCAGCTGACCGTCCGCGTGCAGGACTTCTTCGGCGACACGTTGCGGCAGCCGGTGCGGGACCTGCTTGACGTGGGGCTGGCCGCGTACGCGGGGTCGGAGCTGCGCACCATCGCGACCATCCGCAGCCGGGGCGAGCGCGGCACCGACCTGCACCGGACGGTCGAGGTGCAGGTCGCGGACCGGCAGTGGCAGCTGCGGGTCACGGCCGGCAGCGGGGCGCTCGCGGGGGCCGGCGGGCACCTCGACGACGGGATGTTCTTCGGGGGCGCGGCGCTGACGCTGGTGACCGCGCTGCTCGTCTTCACCCTGGCGACATCGCGCCGGCGGGCCGAGGAGCGGGTCGAGGAGGCCACGGCCGAGCTGCGGGTCGCCGGGGCCACCGCCAAGTCCCAGGCGGCGCTGCTCAGCGGGGTGATGGACACCATCGCCGACGGGGTGGCCGTGATCGACGGGGCCGGGCGGGCGGCGTGGCTGAACCCGACCGCCCGGGCCATCCTCGGGCCGGACGCGTCCCAGGCGCCCACGTGGGAGTGGCCGGAGCTGTTGGACATGCGCGAGGCGGACGGCGTCACGCGGTACAAGAGCAGAAACGGCGTGGCGGGGACGGAATCGCTCGTCGAATGCATGATGGCGGGGCGGCGCATCGAGATCCGGCTCCGGACCCTGCTGCAGGACGGGGAGGCCCCGGGCGCGGTGGCGGTCATGCGCGACATCACCGACCGGCACGCGGCCGAGGAGCAGCTGCGCTCCTCCGAGGAACTGCTGCAGCTGCTGCTCGACGGGGCGCGCGACTACGCCATCTACATGCTCGACCCGGCCGGGCGGATCGTCAGTTGGTCGGTCAATGCCGAGCGCCTCAACGGGTACAGCAGCGACGAAACGATCGGCGAGGACTTCGCGCGGATGTTCACGCCCGAGGATCGCGAGCGGGGGCTGCCCGCGCGGCTGCTGGAGCAGGCCCGCGAGCTGGGGCGGGCCGAGATCGACGGGCCGCAGGTGCGCAAGGACGGGACCCGGTTCTGGGTGCACGGGCTGCTGTCCGCCGTGCACGAGCAGGACGGCTCCGTGCGCGGGTTCGTCAACGTCAGCCAGGACGTCACCGCCCGCAAGCAGGCCGACCAGGTCATCGAGCGGCTCAACGCCGACCTGGAGCGGCGGGTGGCGGAGCGCACGGCCGACCTGCGCGAGGCCAACGCCGAGTTGGAGTCGTTCTCGTACAGCGTGTCGCACGATCTCCGCGCGCCCCTGCGAGCCGTCGACGGGTTCGCCCGCATCCTCGCCCGCGACCACGGGGCCGAGCTGGGCGAGGAGGGGTGGCGCTACGTCGGGCGCATCCGCGCGGGGGCGCAGCAGATGGGCGAGCTGATCGACGGGCTGCTGGCCTTCTCCCGGCTGCAGCGCCAGGAGCTCGCCAGCCACCGGGTGCCGGTCGCGGACCTGGTCGCCGAGGTGTGGGAGCAGCTGGCCGTCGAGCGCGGCGACCGGGCCGTCGAGCTGGTCGTCGGGGAGCTGCCCGACGCGCTGGGCGATCCGCGCCTCGTGCGGCAGGTGCTGGCCAACCTGCTGGGCAACGCGATCAAGTACAGCCGCGACGCGCCCGCGCCCCGCGTCGAGATCGGGCACAAGGTGACGACCGGCGGCGAGGCGACGTACTTCGTCAGGGACAACGGGGCCGGGTTCGACATGCGGTACGCCGAAAAGCTCTTCAAGGTCTTTCAGCGCCTCCACCGCGCGGAGGAGTTCGAGGGCAACGGCATCGGCCTGGCCCTCGCGCACCGGATCGTGCACCGCCACGGCGGGCAGATCTGGGCCGACGCCGCGCCGGGCGAGGGCGCGACGTTCTACTTCACCCTGCCGGTGACCGCCCCGGCGGTCCCGGCGTTGGAGGCGGTGCCGTGAACCGCGTGCTGCTGGTCGAGGACAGCGTGAGCGATGCCGAGCTGCTCGAGCTGGAGCTGCGCCGGGCCGGGTTCGCCCCCGACTGCCGGCGCGTCGACACCCGGGACGGCTTCCGGGCCGCGCTGCACGACGGCGGCGGCCCGCCCGACGTGATCCTCGCCGACTACACGCTGCCGCAGTTCGGCGCGCTGGAGGCGCTCGAGGTGCTGGGCGCGGACGGGTACGACGTGCCGGTCATCGTCATCAGCGGCGCCCTCAGCGAGGAGGCGTGCGTCGACGCGCTGCGCCACGGTGCGGTGGACTACCTGCTCAAGGACCGCCTGAGCCGGCTCGGCCCGGCGATCGAGCACGCCCTGTCGCAGCGCCGCCTGCTCGCCGACCGGCACCGCGCGGAGCTCACCTTCCGCGCGGCGTTCGACCACGCGCCGGTCGGCATGGCCGTGACCAACCTCGCCGGCCGGGTCCTGCAGGTCAACCAGGAGCTGGCCCGGATGACCGGCCTGGAGCCCGCCGGGTTCCTGCCCGACATGATCTGCGACGACGACCGGCCGCTGGTCGAGGAGCGGCTCAAGCGGCTGGTGGCCGGCGAGGCCGACAAGGTGACCCGGGAGCTGCGGATGTGCCGGGCGGACGGGACGCTGCTGTGGGGGCAGTACTCGGCGTCGCTGATCGGCGGCGACCCGGCCGCCGTGGTGCACCAGATCGCCGACGTCACCGACCGGCGCCGGGCCGAGGACGCGCTGCAGCGGCAGGCGGAGAAGCTCGCGCGGTCCAACAGCGACCTGCAGGAGCTGGACCGGCTCAAGAGCGAGTTCGTGGCCACGGTGTCGCATGAGCTGCGGACGCCGTTGACGTCGATTCGGGGGTACACCGAAATCCTGAACGACAGCGACGCCACCGCGCTGGGGCCGACCGAACGCAAGATCGTCGGCATCATCGACCGCAACGGCCGGCGGCTGCTGGACCTGATCGAGGACCTGCTCACGTTCTCCCGCATCGAGTCGGGCACGCTCACGCTCAACCCGGGGCCGGTCCGCCTGCGCGGCCTGGTCGACGCCGCCTGCGAGGCGATCCGCCCGGCCATGGAGACCGCCGGCCTGCGCCTCGCGGTGGACGTCGACGAGCACATCCCGGTCGTGCAGGGCGACGCCGAGCAGCTCGAGCGGGTGGTGCTGAACCTGCTCGACAACGCCGTGAAGTTCTCCGACCCGGCCGGCACCGTGACCATCACCGGCCGCGAGCGCGACGGCGAGGTCGTCCTGTGGGTCCGTGACACCGGCTGCGGCATCCCCGAGGGCGAGCTGGGGATGATCTTCCAACGCTTCTTTCGTACCGCCGATGCTCAGAAACGCGCCATCAAGGGCTCCGGCCTCGGACTGGCGATCGCCAAGGCCATCGTCGAGGCGCACGGCGGCTGGATCGCCCTGGAGTCGATCGAGGGCAGCGGCACGACCGTCGGGTTCGGCCTGCCTACGCCTTGAGGCTGTTGGCCAGCTGTTCGAGCTGCGGCTGCTTGGCCTGGCCCACGATGATGATCGTCCGGCCGGTCTCGGTGCGCACGATCGCGCGCTCGCCCGGGCGGCCCTGCGACCAGCGGTGCCACGTGGCGCCGGCGATGGTCGTCTCCCCGTCGTCGTGGGGGTCGTGGCCGACGATGGCGGGGAGGAGTACCGACTCCGGCTTGGCACTTTCGACGAGTTGCATGGCGCCGTCGTCGGGCGCGGTCACCCCGATGCGGAGGATCTCGTCGGTGAACGTGGCCGAGGCGATCCGCCACCCGTCGGGCAGCCCCTCGGGCTTGAGCAGCGCAAACTTGCCGGCGCGCTGCACCGAGCCGTAGACCTCGGTGGTGTCCACGGTCGGCGGGGTCTCGTGGCCGAGGTACCGGTAGAACGCCACGATGAGAAACACCGGGATGATCAGGACGAGCATGGACAAAGCCATGTCCCGCGGACGGCGTGCCTTCGGGGTCTTGGGCTGCTCGGTCGTACTGGCCACGTGACCATCTTGACAGGTCATCCGGCGGCTCTGACTGCCAGGATGATTGATGGATAGAACACACACCCACGCAACGAGGCGCGAGGAGTGCACGGATGAGTCGTGAGATGGATCGGAACCTGGCGCTCGACCTGGTCCGCGTCACCGAGGCGGCGGCGATGGCCGCGGGCCGGTGGGTCGGACGGGGCGACAAGAACGGCGGCGACGGCGCGGCCGTCGACGCGATGCGCCTGCTCATCAACTCGCTGCCCATGCGCGGCACGGTGGTGATCGGCGAGGGCGAGAAGGACAACGCGCCGATGCTCTACAACGGCGAGAGCGTCGGCGACGGCACCGGCCCGGAGGTCGACGTGGCGGTCGACCCCGTCGACGGGACGACCCTCATGAGCAAGGGCATGCCGAACGCCCTGGCCGTACTCGCCGTGGCCGAGCGCGGCGCGATGTTCGACCCGTCCGCGGTGTTCTACATGGAGAAGCTGGCGGTCGGCCCGGACTGCGCCGACGTGGTGGACATCGAGGCGGGCGTGGAGGAGAACCTGCGCCGCATCGCGCGGGTCAAGCGCTCCAGCGTCTCCGAGCTCACGGTCTGCATCCTGGACCGGCCGCGGCATTCGGAGCTCGTGCAGACGGTACGGTCCACCGGCGCCCGCATCCGCTTCATCTCCGACGGCGACATCGCCGGCGCGATCAGCGCGGCCCGCGAGAACTCCGAGACCGACGTCCTCATGGGCATCGGCGGCACGCCCGAGGGCATCGTGGCGGCCGTGGCCCTCAAGTGCATGGGCGGCGCGATCCAGGCCAAGCTCTGGCCCCGCGACGACGCCGAGCGGGAGAAGGCCCTCGCCGCGGGCCACGAGCTGGGCCGCGTCCTGCACACCGACGACCTGGTCAGCGGCGACAACATGTTCTTCTGCGCCACCGGTGTGACCAGCGGCGACCTGCTCAAGGGCGTGCGGTACCGCTCCGGCGGCGCCTACACCCAGTCGATCGTGATGCGCTCCCGCTCGGGCACCATCCGCTGGATCGACTCGTTCCACCGCTTGGAGAAGCTGCGGGCGTACTCGCTCGTCGACTTCTCGTAGTTCGCTGAGGCCTGCCGGCCGCGGGGTGCTCGCGCACCCCGCGGCTGCTCAAGCCTTCAGTGTTGCGCGAATGGAGTCGTCCAGGGGCGTGGCGGTCAGGCCGAACTCGTTCGTGACCCGCGAGGAGTCCATGACGAACGGCCGGTCGTGCTGGTAGCGCACCTCCCGGAACTCCTTCGCGAACTTGTCGAACAGGCCGGCGGCATAGACGGCGGCCTTCGGGTACACCTTGAGCGAAGGCGTCCCCAATCCGGCCAATTCGGCGACCCGGGTCAGCAGCTGCCGAGCCGTCATCGCGGGCACCGACGGCGTGTGCCAGGCCTGGCCCCACGCGCGCGGGTCGCGGGCCAGGGTGACGAGGGTGTGCGCGGCGTCGCCGGTGTACGTGTACGTGTGCGGGACGTCCAGCGAGGCCGGCATCCACGCGGTCTTGCCGGCGCGCATGGCGGGCAGGGCCATCTCGATCAGCGAGTACTTCGGGGCGATCCAGTCCGACGAGCGCACCTCCAGCGCGCGGACGCCCGAGGCGACCGTGTCCTGCCACATCTTCGCGCGGACGCGGCCCTTGACGGTCTGCGCGGCCAGCGGCATGTCCTCGGTCATCGGGCGATCGACGTGCCCGTACGCGTACAGCGGCGCCGTGATCGCCAGCACCGCCCCGTTGGCCTCGGCCGCGCGCAGCATCGCGTTGTGCATGGGCGGCCAGGCGGTCGGCCACTCGAAGTACTGCGGGTTCGCGCAGTTGTAGATCACGCTCGCCCCCTCGGCGATCCGCAGCAGCGCCGCGGCGTCCCCCGCATCGGCGGCCACCCGCCGGACGAGCGGATGCTCCGGCCCGCTCCCGCTCCGTGTGACCAGTGTGACCTGCTCCCCGGCCCCCGCGAGCTCCAGCGCCACCGCGCTGCCGACCGCTCCCGACCCGACGACGATGTGCATGACTGCCTCCCTTTTTGGAGAGCACCGCTCTCGAAGTAGAGCATAGGACTCGGACGCCGCGAAAAGCAAGAGCAGTGCTCTCGATTCGGATCGTGTGTCAGACTGGGGCGATGAAGGCGAACTCGATCAGGGCCCGCGTCCGAGCGGAGATGACCGACGAGATCAAGGAGATCGCCCGCCGCCACCTGGCCACCGACGGCGCCAACCTGTCCCTGCGCGCGGTCGCCCGCGACCTCGGCATGGTGAGCTCGGCGATCTACCGCTACTTCCCGAGCCGCGACGACCTGTTGACCGCCCTGATCCTGGACGCCTACAACGACCTGGGCGGCTCCGCCGAAAAAGCCGTCGCGTCGGTACCCCCTGAGGCCCCCGCAACCCGCTGGCTGGCCCTCGCCGGCGCGGTCCGCGACTGGGCCTTGGCGCGCCCGCACGAGTACGCGCTCATCTACGGCAGCCCCGTGCCCGGCTACCAGGCCCCCGAGGACACCGTGGCGGCAGGCACCCGGGCGGTGACGGTGGCGGGCGCGATCCTGCAGGGCGCGCTGATGACCGGCACCCTGGACTTGAACGACGACCCGCTGCCCCCGCCGTCCTCGGTCGCGGACCTCGAGCGCGTGCAGGCCGTGATCGCCCCGGACGTGCCGCTGAACGTCCTGGCGCGCGGACTCTCGGCGTGGGTGGCGCTGTTCGGGTCGGTGACCTTCGAGATCTTCGGCCAGCTGCGCAACACCATCAACACGCCGGCCGAGTTCTTCGACCACCAGATGCGAGCCCAGGCCCGCTACATCGGCCTGCGCTGAAGGATCACGACTCCCGTGAGCGCCAGGCGCGCCCGCGCGTGCTACATGGGGTGGCGCGGAAGGGTCACGACTCACTCCCGTGAGCGCCAGGCGCGCCCGCGCGTGCTACATGGGGTGGCGCGGAAGGGTCACGACTCACTCCCGTGAGCGCCAGGCGCGCCCGCGCGTGCTACATGGGGTGGCGCGGAAGGGTCACGACTCCGTCGGGGTCAGACGCGCCCGCGCGGCGTCGAGCCAGCGCTGGCAGATGGCGGCGAGCTCTTCGCCGCGCTCCCAGAGCGCCAGCGACTCCTCGAGCGTCGACCCGCCGGACTCCAGCCGCTCGACGACGGTCGCCAGCTCGGCGCGCGCCTGCTCGTACGTCAGCGTGTCACTCACGCCGAGAACCCTACGCGACCGCCCGCACACTCCACCGGGGCGCGCCGGGTCAGGCGGTGTGGGACAGGAACAGCACGGAGTCGGCGCGGCTGAAGCCGACCCGGGCGTAGACCCGCTCCTGGGCGTCGCCGGCCGGGGTCAGGAAGGCCAGGGTCGCCCCCGCCTCGAATGCGGCGCGGGTCAGGTGGAGGGTGAGGGCGGCGCCGAGGCCGCGGCGCTCGTACTGGGGGCGTACCGCGATGCCGGCCACCTCGCTGATGCCGTCGCGTACCGTGGCCGCGACGCCGCCGCCGGCCACGGTGCCCGTTTCGAGCTCGCGGGCCAGGAGCTGCAGCTGGCCGGCCTTGGCCTTGGCGCGGGTGTTGCTGACGTGGGCGGCCGAGGGCGGCTCCTCACCGAACGCCTCGTGCTGCGCGGCCAGCATCGCCTCGATCTCCTCGTCGGTGGACGGGACGACGAGCTCGAACCCGGCCGGCGTCGGCTGGTCGGCGACCGTCTCCGGCGTGCACTCCATGAGCGGCAGCCGGTCGGCCACCACGAACCCGGCGGCGAGCAGGGCCGGTTCGACGAGCGGGGCCAGCCCGGGCATGTACTCCAGCCGCGGCGCCCGCCCGCGGCTCGCGAACGCCGAGATCAGTGCCTCGATGTCGGCCGGGCTGGGGTCGGCGCCGGGGGCGGGGATGGCGTAGTTGACGTACACGTTGGCGTCGTGGCCGGTGATCGTGACCGTGAACGGCCCGACCTGGACCACCTCGCGACCGCTCTTGGCGCTCGCCAGCATGTACTCCTGCAGCCGTCGCGACATGCTCACCTTCCCGCAGATACCACCCGGAACGCAGAAACCACCCTGAAACGGGCCGACCGTCATCATCGCGCATGAATGGCAGACGTCAAGTGCCTTCCGCCGCGCTCAACACACCCTGCCGAAACGCACCCGCCCACGGCCCGCCGTCACACGTCCCGAGCTCTAACCGCGCGCCGAGCGACCTCGTGACCCTACTGCGCTGGTCGGTCGGGTGCGCTCGGCCGAATACCAGCCGGCGCCAGGCGATCGCGCCCATCCGCGCCGGGGCGGTCGCGTCCCCGCCCACGTGCCTCGCCCCGCGCCGTGCGGTCGCGTGCCCGGGCTGGATGGGTGCCTCGCCCCGCGCCGGATGGTCGCATGCCCGGGCTGGATGGATGTCTCGCCCGGGCTGGGTGGATGTCTCGCCCCCGCGCCGGGTGGATGTCTCGCCCCCGCGCCGGGTGGTCGTGTGCCCGGGCAGGATGGGTGCCTCGCCCCGGGCTGGATGGGTGCCTCGCCCCGCGCCGGATGGTCGCGTGCCCGGGCAGGATGGATGTCTCGCCCCGGGCTGGGTGGATGTCTCGCCCCCGCGCCGGGTGGTCGCGTGCCCGGGCAGGATGGGTGCCTCGCCCCGGGCTGGATGGGTGCCTCGCCCCCGCGCCGGGTGGTCGCGTGCCCGGGCTGGATGGATGTCTCGCCCCCGCGCCGGGTGGTCGCGTGCTCCGGCTGGATGGATGCCGCGCCCCGCGCCGGGTGGTCCCACCCCGCCCGCGGGTCGAGCGCCTGGAGCCCGCCGCCGAGCGTCAGAAGCCCGCCGCCGAGCCTCAGGAGGCCGCCGTCGAGCGTCAGGAGGCCGCCGTCGCGGTCAGGAACCCGCCGTCGAGCGTCAGGAACCCGCCGTCGCGGTCAGTTCGCCCTCGGCCAGGCGGATGCGCAGGGCCTCCTCCGCGGCCACCTCGTCAGGCGAGCGCACCACGGCCCCGTCCGCGCGCTGCACGATGGCGTACCCGCGTTGCAAGGTCGCCGACGGAGACAGCGTCCGCAGCCGGGCCAGGGTGTGCTCCAGCTCGGTGCCGGCCCGGTCCAAGCGGTGCGTCAAGTTGCGCGTCGCCCGCGCCTGCAGCGCCGTGACCTCCGCCAAGCGCGTGTCGACCATCGTGAGCGGGCGGGCGATCGACGGGCGGGAGCGCAGCGCGTCGAGGCGGTGCTGTTCGCGGTCGAGCAGGCCCCGCAGCGCGCGGTCGAGGCGTTGCTTGGCCTGGCCGATCAGGCGTACCTCGTCGCCCAGGTCGGGCACGATGCGCTTCGCGGCGTCGGTCGGGGTGGAGGCGCGCAGGTCGGCCACGAAGTCGACGAGCGGCACGTCCGTCTCGTGCCCGATGGCCGACACGATCGGGGTGCGGCAGGCGAAGACCGCGCGGCACAGGGCCTCGTCGGAAAAGGGGAGGAGGTCCTCGATCGAGCCGCCGCCGCGGGCGAGCACGATGACGTCGATGGACTCGTCGCGGTCGAGCACGGCCAGGGCGTCGAGGATCTGCGGTACCGCGGAAGGGCCCTGCACGGCGACGTTGATGACCCTGAAGTCGATCGTGGGCCACCGGCGCCTGGCGTTGGTGAGCACGTCGCGCTCGGCGGCGCTGGCCCGGCCCGTGATCAGGCCGATGCGGCGGGGCAGGAAGGGCAGGCGGCGTTTGCGCTCGCGGGCGAACAGGCCCTCGGCGGCCATGAGCTTCTTGAGCTGCTCCAGGCGGGCCAGCAGCTCGCCCACGCCGACCTGGCGGATCTCGTCGGCGCGCAGGCTCAGCGAGCCGCGCGCGGCGTAGAACTCGGGGCGGGCGTGCACCACGATGCGCGCGCCCTCGTTGAGGCCGGGGGCGCCGAGGTCGACGACGTCGCGGTTGGTGGTCACGGTGAGGCTCAGGTCGGCCGACGGGTCGCGCAGGGTCAGGAAGACGGTGCTGGTGCCCGGGCGGCGCGTGACCTGGGCGACCTGGCCGTCGACCCAGATCCAGCCGAGCCGGCCGATCCACTGGCCGATCTTCTGGCTGACCACCCGGACCGGCCAGGGCTTGTCACTGCTCGAAGCCTCATCCGTCATGCCCACACCCTAGCCACGAGGTACGACAAAAACGTCATCCCCGCAGGTAGGCCAGCACGGCGCGGACCCTGCGGTGCACGTCGTCGTCGGGCGGAAGGTCGAGCTTGGCGAGCAGCCCGTTGATGTGCTTGGCCACCGCCGCCTCCGACACCACGAGCGACCGCGCGATCGCCGCGTTCGAGCGGCCCTCGGCCATCAGCGCCAGCACCTCCCGCTCGCGCGGGGTCAGCCGGGCCAGCGGATCGCGGCGGCGCCCGAGCAGCTGCGCGACCACCTCGGGATCGACGACCGTGTGTCCGGCGGCCACCCGCGAGACGGCGTCCGCGAACTCGGCCAGGTCGCCGATGCGGTCCTTGAGCAGATACCCGACCCCGGCCCGGCGCCCCGATTCGAGCAGCTCGGCGGCGTAGGTCTGCTCGATGTACTGGCTGAGCACCAACACCGGCAGCCCCGGATCCTCGGCCCGCAGCCGAATCGCCGCCTGCAGCCCCTCGTCGCTGAACCCGGGCGGCATCCGCACGTCGGTGACCACGAGATCCGGCTTGTCCGCCCGCACGGCCTCGACCAGCTCCGCGGCATTGCCCACCGCCGCCACGACCTCATGCCCAAAGCGCCGCAGCAATCCGGCAATTCCCTCGCGGATGAGCACACCGTCCTCCGCGATCACGACCCGCACGACAGCACCCCCGCGCCGACGAGAGCGGTCACAAACCGCAAGGCAACTCCACGTGTACCACCGTAGGCCCCCCGACGGGACTCGCCAGCGCCACGGTCCCGCCCGCCGCCGCGACCCGGTCCGCGAGCCCCGAAAGCCCACTGCCACGCGCCGGATCCGCGCCCCCGCGCCCGTCGTCGCGCACCTGCACCGTGAGCCGCCCCGCCGACACCGACGCCACCACCCGCGCCCGCGACGCCGCGCTGTGCTTGGCCACGTTGGCCAGCGCCTCCACGACGACGAAATACGCGCACGCCTCCACGGCCCCCGGCAACCGCTCCGGCAGCGCCGCGTCGACCTCGACCGGCAGCGGCGCCCGGTCCGCGACCTCGCGCAGCGCCGCATGCAGCCCCCGGTCCGAAAGGATCTTCGGGTGTACCCCACGAATCAACTCCCGCAACTCGCCCAGCGCCTCCTTGGCCAGGTCGTGCGCCTGCGCGACCGAGGCCGCGGCCGGTGAGCCGGGCGGCAGCTCCAGGCGGGCCAGCCCGAGCTGCATGCTCAGCGCGAGGAGGCGCTGCTGGGCTCCGTCGTGCAGGTCCCGCTCGATGCGGCGCCGCTCCACCTCGAACGCGTCGACGAGCCGCGCGCGGGAGCGGGCCACCTCGGTCAGTTCGGCGTCCAGCTCCATGCGCGGGCCGAGCACGGCCTGCGTGATCGCGGCGCGGGCGGCGGCCCAGGCGCTCAGGGGGTACAAGAGGAGGATCCCGAGGACGATGCCGAAGAACGCTCCGAGGATGGGCAGCGACCGCGGGGTGTCGTCGTTGATGTAGAACGGGCCGCCGACGAGCGCGCCGACGATGTAGACCCACAGCGCGACGACCATGCCGTCGAGCCAGCACAGGGCCGTGCACATGAGCATCGTGTACCCGAGCTCGCGCCACGTCGCCGGCTCCCACAGCCGCGTGGTGACCCAGGCGCGCAGGCCGGGGCGGTCGGGGCGGCGGTGCGGGTCGCTGAGCCGCACGTCGTCCACGAGCCGCAGCCGCCGCCGCTCGATGCGGGCCACCACGATGCCCGACAGCGCCGCGGCCAGGAAGCCGGCCAGCCCGATCACGCACAGGGTCAGCGCCGCGCCGCCCGCCAGCAGGCCGAGCAGCACCAGGCCGGTGGCGATGCCGAGCAGGCCCCCCGAGGACAGGTACAGCAACGCGCGCCACGGCCACCGCGAGGTCAGGAACCGCCGGGGCGGCAACCGCAGCGCGTCCATGACAGAGCGGGGGCGCATGCTGCCGACCGTACCGGCGAAGGATGGAAAGCGCGGTAGTGCTGGCGTTACCCGCAGGTCTCACCGCCGCGCGACTGTGCCGGAGGGCTGGACCGGCTTCGATCGACGGTGTGATGACGACCTTGCAGACGCACCAGGCGGTCGAGCTGTGGTCCGTGACCCGGCGCTACGGCGCGGGCGAGCACGCGGTGACCGCCCTCGACGACGTATCCGTCCAGTTCGCCCCGGCCAGCTTCACCGCGGTGATGGGCCCGTCCGGCTCCGGCAAGTCGACGCTGCTGCACTGCGCGGCCGGGCTCGACCGGGCCACCGCCGGGCGGGTGCTCATCGACGGCGTGGAGCTCGGCCCGCTGTCCGAGAAGGCGCTCACCCGGCTGCGGCGCGACCGCGTCGGCTTCGTCTTCCAGGCCTTCAACCTCGTGGCCGCGCTCAGCGCCGCGCAGAACGTCGAGCTGCCGCTGCGCCTGGCCGGCCGCCGCGCCGCGCCCGGGCAGGTCGCCGCGGTGCTGGCCGAGGTCGGGCTGGCCGAGCGGGCCGGGCACCGCCCGAGCGAGCTGTCCGGCGGCCAGCAGCAGCGGGTGGCGATCGCCCGCGCCCTCGTGACCGCGCCCGCCGTGCTCTTCGCCGACGAGCCGACCGGCGCGCTGGACAACGCCGCGTCGCGCGAGGTGCTGCGGCTGCTGCGCACCGCGGTCGACCGGCACGCGCAGACCGTCGTGATGGTCACCCACGACCCGCTCGCGGCCGCGCACGCCGATCGCGTGCTGTTCCTGGCCGACGGGCGGATCGTCGACGAACTGCGGGAGCCGCGCGGCGCCGAGCAGATCGCCGCCCGGATGGCGCACCTGGAGACGGGAGTGGCGCGATGAGCCTGGCGATGCTGCGGTACCGGTGGAGCTCCTTCTTCGGCACCTTCCTCGCCCTCCTGCTGGGCGTCGCGGTGCTCTCGGGCAGCCTGTCGCTCTGGGCCGCCGCGCAACCGCGCGTGCCCGACGCGCTCGCCGGGGCGCCGATCCTCGTGGCGGCGCCGCGGTACGACCCGCCCGAGGGCGGCTTCCCGACCTATCGGCCCTGGTCGGACGCGGAACTCGGCCGGCTCACCACCGCCCTCGCCGCGGTCCCGGGCGTCGCCGCGGCCGTCCCCGACCGCCCGTTCTACGTGCAGCGACTCGTCGACGGAGCGCCGGTGGGGGACCACCGCGACTCCCTCCACAGTGGACGTTCGTGGTCCGTGATGGCGGCGCAGCAGTACCGGATGCGGTCCGGCGCCGCCCCCGCGCGCGACGGCGACGTGGTGGTGGACGCCGCGCTCGGGGTCCCGGTCGGCGCGACGCTGCCCGTGGTGACCGCGGCCGGCCCCGCGACCTGGACCGTCACCGGCACCGTCGACCAGCCGGGCTTCTACGTCGCGGACGCCACCGCCGCGTCGCTGTCCGGCGGCGCGCGCTTCATCGCCCTGACCCTGGCGCCGCGCGCGGACGCGTCCGACGTCGCGGCCCGCCTGCCCGCCGTGCTGGGCGAACTCGGCGGCGTCCTGACCGGCGACGCGCGCGGCGCGGCCGAGCCCGAACGCGACCGCGGTACCCGCTGGATCGGCGCCCAGCTGATCATCGCCACGGTCTTCGTCGGCACCTTCGTCGCGATCTTCGTCGTCGCCTCGACCTGCGCGTTCGCGGTGTCCCAGCGCCGCCGCGAGCTCGCCCTGCTGCGCGCGGTCGGGGCCACGCCGGGCCAGGTGCGCCGGATGCTGCTCGGCGAGGCCCTGCTCGTCGCGCTCGCCGCCGGGGTGCCGGGCGCGCTGCTCGGGGCCGCGCTCGCCCCGCTGCTGGCCGGCCCGTTCATCGCGACCGGCCTGGAGCCGACCGGGTTCCGCGTCGGCTTCACCTGGTGGGCGCCCGCGGTCGCGCTCGGGATCGGCCTGGTCGTGGCCGTGCTCGGGGTCTGGCTCTCGGCCCGCCGCGCCGGCAAGGTCCCGCCGCTGGACGCGCTGCGGGTGGCCGCGGCCGAGCCCCGCCCGATGACCCTGGCGCGCTGGCTGACCGGCGGGGCACTCCTGCTGCTGGGAGCCGGTCTGGCGGTGCTGCTGCCGTCGTCCACGGCCGAGCAGAAGCCCACCCTGGTGCTGGCTTCCGCGATGGTACTGCTCGTGTCCGCCGCCCTCCTCGCGCCCGTCGTCGTGGTGCCGGTGGTGCGCCTGGTCACCTGGCCGGCCCGGCGCGGCGCCACCGGCCTGCTCGTCCGCGAGGGCGCGCGCGTGTCGGCCCGCCGCGTCGCGGGGACGGCCGCTCCCGTACTCGCCGCGGTCGGCTTCGCGGTCCTGCTGGTCGGCACGTATCAGACGGCGAACGAGGCCGTCGGCATCGAGGAGTCCGCGAAGATCCCGGAGTTCGCCGTGGCCGCGCGGTCCGGCGACAGCCCCGGCCTGTCCGAGGCGGCGACCCAGGCCCAGCCCGGGCGATCCGAGCTGCCCAGCACCGTGTACCTCGCGTCCGGGCGCCCGCTCGACGCCACCGGCACGAAGGTCGACGGCCTGATCGCGTCGCCCTCGCTGGGTTGGACGGCCGGAGATTCGGTGCCGCTGCGGTTCGCCGATGGAGTCGTACTGCCGGTGACGGTCGCCGCCGTCTCCTCCGAGCTCGCCGAGGACTCCGTGCAGCTGCCGCGCGGCCTGGTGCGCGCGCACGACCCGGCCGCGCTGACCGACGTGGTGTACCTCGCGGGCGACTTCGTGCCGTCACCCGGTGCGCAGCGGATGACGTCGCGCTCGTACGTCGAGCGCGAGGCCGCCGAGGAGGGCGATCTCATCCAGCTGTTCCTGACCGTCCTGCTCGGGATCTCGGTCGGCTACACGGCGCTGGCGGTGGCGAACACGCTGCTCATGGCCACGAACGCGCGCCGGCCGGAGTTCGTGACCCTGTCCCGGGCGGGCGCCACGACGGGCCAGACCGCGCGCGTGGTGGTGAGCGAGGCGTTGCTGGCGGTGCTGGTGGGGTCGCTGCTGGGGCTGGCGGTGGCGGTACCGGCGTTGTTCGAGGCCCGCGCCGGCCTGCAGGACGAGATCGGCGCGGCGGTGAAGCTGGTCATGCCCTGGGGAACGCTGGCCGCGGTGGTGGGCGCGTGCGCGGTGCTCGCGGCGGTGGCGTCGGCCCTGCCCCTGCGCCGTGGTGTTTCTCGAGCCATGTGATGGTGTGACCCTGGTCATGTCGCAAGGGCGGGGGCAGCTTGCGGGCAACGGGCGGGCAGGGCGGCGGCACGTACGATGGCGGGGTGACTGCTTCGAAGCGCGTCCTGCTCGCCAAGCCCCGCGGCTACTGCGCCGGTGTGGACCGCGCGGTCCAGACAGTCGAGGAAGCCCTCAAGCTGTACGGCGCGCCGATCTACGTCCGCAAGGAGATCGTGCACAACAAGCACGTGGTCAGCACGCTGCAGGCCCGCGGCGCGATCTTCGTCGAGGAGAACGAGGAGGTGCCCGAGGGCGCCACCGTCGTCTTCTCCGCCCACGGCGTGGCGCCCGAGGTGCACGACCAGGCCAAGGCCCGCTCCCTGCGCGCCATCGACGCGACGTGCCCGCTGGTCACCAAGGTCCACCAGGAGGCCCGCCGCTTCGCCGCGGACGACTACGACATCCTGCTGATCGGCCACGAGGGCCACGAAGAAGTCATCGGTACCACCGGCGAGGCCCCCGCCCACATCCAGCTCGTCGACGGCCCGGACGGCGCCGACAAGATCACGGTCCGCGACCCGTCCAAGGTGGTCTGGCTCTCCCAGACCACCCTCTCGGTCGACGAGACCCTGGAGACGGTCGCCCGCCTCAAGAAGCGCCTGCCGCTGCTCATGTCCCCGCCGAGCGACGACATCTGCTACGCCACCTCGAACCGCCAGGACGCCGTGAAGGCCATGGCCCCGAACTGCGACATCGTCCTGGTCGTCGGCTCCCAGAACTCCTCCAACTCCCAGCGCCTCCGCGAGGTGGCGGTGGACGCGGGCGCCAAGGCCGGCTACCTGATCGACTACGCCACGGAGATCCAGGAAGCCTGGCTCACGGACGCCACCACGGTCGGCGTCACCTCGGGCGCCTCCGTCCCGGACGAACTGGTCATGGAGGTCCTGGACTTCCTGGCCAAGCGCGGCTTCACCGATGTGGCCGAGATCACCACGGCGCAGGAGAAGCTGGTGTTCTCCCTGCCGCAGGAGCTCAAGCGCGACATGAAGGCCCAGGCCGCCGCCCGCTCCGCCGAGGTAGCCAAGACCCTCTCCTGACCCCGGGCCCCTCCGCTGCCGCCCGGCTCCCCTCCGCGAGGTCAGCCTCACCGGGGGCACCGGGCCGTGATGGGCGGCGGCCGGCACGCCAAGGCCGGCGCCGCCACAAGGAGCGGCGTCGCCTGTGGCCGCGTCGCGGCTGGGGTTGGGGTTGGGGTCGCCACGCTACGTCCGGCGCCGCCTGCACAGGCAGCCCACCACCGCCGTCACGCCGAACGGTGCGCGGCGGCGGGTCAGTGCGCTCGGCAAGGCCCCAGCCAATGTTGTGCTGGGCATCGGGCGGCCTGACATTTTCGTCCGGTGGGCCCCGGCCGCCGACTGCACGTCACGGCCGCCACGTCCGCGACCTCCTGGCCACGACGCGTTCGACCCTCCGCTGCTTCCGCTCGCGCCGGCCTTCGCCGCGGCGGTGCGGCCCGTGTGCCGTGGTGTCCCTTCGCCGCACGGAAAGTCCACCGAGCCGGGGCGGTCGGGCGCGATGGTGCAGCCCGCGTCAGGCCGACGTCGCCTGCTCCGGCCACGTCGCCGCGCCACGTCGCCGCGCCACGTCGCCGCCCCGCGTCGGCGATGCAGCGGTCCGGCCTATGGGCAGCACAGGAGCGGCCCGCGGTGCCCCGGCTGCGGTCGTGGGGCCCTTGACGCCTCGGCCGCGCGCGGCAACTGCGCGGCGCCAAGGCGGCGACCGAGGGTTATGCCTCCGCAGTGCTCGGCGGCCGACGGCGCTCGTGCGGCCCCGGCGACGGTCGTGCGGCGTCCCGGCGGTGGGCGGCAACCGTACGGGGCGCGGCGCCACGCGGCGACCGGCGATTGTGCGGTCCGCGGTGCCCCGGCGGTGGGCGGCAACCGTCGGGCGTGCGGCGCTCCGGCGGTGGGCGGCAACCGTGGGGCGTGCGGCGCCAACGCGGCGACCGGCCATCGTGCGGTCCGCGGTGCCCAAGGGGCCGGCGAACGTGCGGCCTGCGGTGCCCCAGCGGGCGGCGGCGCCCGAGCGGCCTGCGGCGCGCCCCCAGCGGCGGGCGGTGTGGCAGCTACTTGGGCGGCTCCTCTCGTAAGGCGGCCAGCAACGCCTCGTACTCGTCGTCGACCAGTTCCGGGGCCTGCAGCTGCCGCGGCGTAGCCTCCACCTGCGGCGGCGTGGGCAAGGCGTCGCCGCTCACGCCCAGTTCGGCCAGGCGGCGGGCGCTCACCAGGACGCGGGCCTCCAAGGAGCCGACCGCGCGGTTGTACGAGGTCACCGCCGTCGTCAGGGACGTGCCGACCTTGGACAGGTGGTCGCCCATGGTGCTGAGCCGGGCGTACAGCTCGCGGCCCGTCTGGTGGACCGCAAGGGCGTTCGTGGTCAGGGAGTCCTGGCGCCAGGCGTAGGCGATGGTGCGCAGCAGGGCGACCAGGGTGGCCGGCGTCGCCAGGATCACGTTGCGGGCGAAGGCGTGGTCCAGCAGCCCCGGGTCGTGCTGCAGGGCCGCGTCCAGGAAGGTGTCGGCCGGGACGAAGAGGACGACGAACTCCGGGGCGGGCTCGAAGGCGGTCCAGTAGGACTTGGCCGACAGGGACTCGACGTGGGCGCGGACGTGCTTGGCGTGCTGGGTCAGGCGGGCGGCGCGGGTCTGCTCGTCGGGGGACTCCAGCGCCGCGAGGTACGCCTCCAGCGGGGCCTTGGCGTCCACCACCACCTGGCGGCCGCCGTGCAGGCGGACGACGAGGTCGGGGCGGACCACGCCGTCCTCCGTCGGCGCCGTGACCTGCTCGTCGAAGTCGCAGTGTTCGAGCATGCCGGCGGCCTCGACGATGCGGCGCAGCTGCTGCTCGCCCCAGCGGCCGCGGACGGTCGGTGCGCGCAGGGCCGAGACCAGGCGTTTCGTCTCGGTGCGGAGCTCGCCGGAGACCTCGTGCATGGCGCGGACCTGCTCGCGGAGGGACTCGTAGGCGCCCACGCGGTCGCGCTCCAGCTCGGCCACCCGGCGCTCGTACCGCAGCAGCGCCTCGTGCAGCGGCGCCACCGCGTCGGCGACGGCGTCCTGGGTCTGGCCGCGGGCCTCCAGGGTCAGGCTGCGCAGGGAGGCCTCCAGGCGCGCCTCGCCGTCCCGGGTCGCCTGCAGCGTCGCCTCCAGTTTGGCCAGGTCGACGGCCGAACGTGAACGGGCGACGTACCAACCCAGAACAGCACCCAACAGCAGGCCGATGATCAGTAGGACGAGATCCACGGTATTCAGCATGCCGCAGGGGTATGACAGAAACCGGTACCGTCGAAGGCATGAGTTACTCGTCCTGGTTGGAGTGGTGACGGTGTTCGGCTTCGGGCGCAGGAAGCGTGAAGCGCAGCAGCTGGCCGATGCGCGGGAGGAGGCCCTGCGCTGGTACGAGCGCCTCGGCGGACAGCTCATGAACCTCTCCGGCGACGAGCCGGCGGTGAAGCAGGCCCTCGTCGACGCGAGCGAGCGATACAACGCGGCCGGTGGACAGCTCGAGCGGTCGACCACGCTCAAGCAGTACGAGCTGGCCCGGGAGTCCTCGCTGGAGGGCCTGGCCTACATCCGGGCGGCCCGCACCGCGATGGGGCTCGACCCCGGACCCGACATCCCGCCGCTCGCGGGCGCCCGGGCTGGGCAGATCACCAAGGAGCGCGAGGTCGACGTCCAGGGTCACTCGTACCGCGCGAGCCCCCAACCCAGCAATGCGACCCCCTACTACTACCCGGGCGGCGCGGTGGCCGGCCGCGGCGTGCCCGGCGGCTGGTACTCCGAGCCCTGGTGGAAGACCGCGCTCGTCGCGGGCGCCTGGGGCATCGGCTCGGTGCTGGTCTTCGACGCGCTGTTCGACAACTCGTTCGGCGACCACGGCTACGACGCCGCGTACAACGCCGGCTTCGACCAGGGCCAGGACCAGGGCTTCGACCAGGGCTTCGACCAGGCCATGGACGACGGCGGCGGCGATGGTGGCGACGGCGGCGACTGGGGCGGCGACGGCGGGGACTGGGGCGGCGACGGCGGCGGCGACTTCGGGGACTTCGGCGGCGACTTCTAAAACAGAAGCAACAAGAGTTCTGAAAACGGAAGCCGGCTCCGGGCAGGCCACGCCCGGAGCCGCGCGCTCAACGAGCACAAAAAAGCCGTTGCCGGAAGCTAAATGTCTGACCAAACGCTGTCGGGCACGTGATCGAGCCGGGGCGCAAACGGACCTAGCGTCCCCGGCATGTTCGGATTCGGCCGGAAGCCCGGCGCCAACGCGGTCACCGCCCGCGGCGAGATCGTGCGCGTCGACTTCGGCGCGAAGGGCAACTTCACCGTGCGTGTCCTGGTCATGCCCGACGACACCGCGTCGTTCGAGGCCGACATCAAGGTCAGGCTCCGTGGTACCGCCGCCCCGATGATCGGCGAGGAGACGTGGGTCCGCTACGCGCCCGGCCGCATCGACTTCGATCGCGACCGCATCAAGGACCGCAGCTACGACCGCGTGCGCACCAATCCGAGCCTGCAGAACGTGGTCGACACGCTGTACCGCCACGGAGATCCACCGGTCAGCGTGATCGCCACCGCACGGTGAGCAAAAACCGGCATATACGATAAATCCGATATGTCGCGGCGCGCCAGCGCCCGACATATCGTGATCAAAAGCGCACTAGTACCGGGTCTGAGCGCCCCGAAGTGCACGCTCCGCGAGAGCCAGGTCAGAGGCGGCCGCCCGCGCGAACGGACTGGACGCCCCCAGCAGCTCCGCATAGACAGCCTGGGCCGCCCGGTACTCCGTGATGGCCTCATCCAGCCGCCCGAGATCGTGCAGCACGCTCGCCAGCCGGTGCCGCGACACGGCGGTGTCCAGATGGACCGGGCCGAGCAGGCGCAGGCGGCTGCCCAGGACCGCCCGGTGCTCCCCCTCCGCGTCCGGCAGGCGGCCCGCGTGGTGCAGGGCCGACGCCAGCAGGCTGCGGCTCATCAGCGTGTCGCGGTGCTCCGGGCCGAGCAGGCGGGCGCGGGCGCGCATCACGGTGCGGTGCTCGTCGATCGCGCGGTCGAGCTCGCCCATGTCCTGGTACACCTTGGCCAGGTTGCTGCGGCTGATCAGCGTCTCCTGGTGGTTGGCCCCGAGCACGCTCGTGCGCGACTCCAGGACCCGCTGGTGCTCCGCCTCCGCGCGGTTCAGGTCGCCCAGCTGGTGGTAGATCGTGGCCAGGTGGCTGCGGCTGGTCAGGGTGTCCGGGTGGTCCTCGCCGAGGATGCGCACCCGGGCGGTCAGCGCCTCGTCGCACTCCACGAGCGCCTCGGCCAGCCGGTCCAGGTCGCGCAGCACCGTCGCGTGCTGGTCGCGGGCCGTCAGCGTGTCCGGGTGGTCCCAGCCGAGGGCGTGGGCGCGGGCGTCGACGATCTCGCGGTACGCCTCCTCGGCCTCTTGCAGTTGACCGCGCCAGTGCAGGTCGGTCGCGCGCTGCCAGGTCGCCGAGTCGTCGTAGACGCGCGGGGCGGGGGAGGGGCGGCGGCGCGGCTCCGGGGCCGGCCACTCGACCGGGTCCTCCTCGACCACCGGCTCGGCCTGCGGCGAGCCGTAGACCGTGGACGACGTCATGTGCGGGTACACGTCGTCGTCATCGTCCATCCGCTGCGCCTGCTGCTGCGGAATGGGGGGAGGCGGCGCCGGTGGGGGAGAAGCGGGGCGGGTCGGCATGCGCACCGGCTCGTACGTCGGCGGCTCGTCGTAGGGGGGCTCGACGTCATCGAGCAGCGGCACGTCGATCGGGGACTCGTGGTCGCGCCGGCGCAGTTCGCGGCGCAGCGAGACGATCGCGTCGGAGATGGCGTCCGAGTGGTCGCCGATCCGCCAGGCCACCGCCGCGACCGGGCGGTCCAGCGACGTGCTCAGCTGCCGCACCGAGCCGAGGATCGAGTCGTCCGGCGAGGCGTTGACGATGACCAGCGCCGCCTGGAACGAGGCGGTCGGCCCGACCAGCAGCGCCTGCAGGGTCGCCTGCATGCGCGCGATCGAGAAGCCGGTGCCGGCCCGGATGTCCACGATGATGTGGGCCTCGGACATGGCGATGGGGCCCAGGAAGTACCCGAAGACGGGCTGCAGGCGCTGCCCCTCGCGCCCGGCGGCCTCGTAGAGCGCGGCGTTCGCGCCCTCGTGATAGGCGATGGCCTGCGGGGCGTGGCCGCGGATGAGCTGCACGAAGCGGTCGTACGCGCCCTCGGCGTCACCCTCCTGCTGGGCCTTGCCGGCCGAGGCGAGCCGCTCCTCGCGGTCGGTGGAGCGGACGTTGATGATCCCGCCGGACAGGCCCGCGAGCCCGACCAGGACCCCGGCGCCGACCAGCGCGGCGGCCCCCGCGGTGCTGCGGAACTGCACCGTCGTCAGCACGCCCAGGCCGACCAGAGCCAGCCCGACGAACACGACGAGAAATCGGGTCTGGCCACTCCAGCGTCCGCCAGTCATCGGTCCTCTTCATCCGCGCCGTATCAGAGTCGTGGTCACGTCCTAGAACAACCGAGACGACCCTCCATAGATCCTTAGCGTGACGAGAATCCTCCCACGAACCGCTGTATCCACGGTAGATCGACGGCGTGAACCCCGCCATTCATGCATTCCAACCCGGCGAACTGTCAAGTTCCCGACAAACACTCATTGGAGCGAGTCACGCCATTGGGCGTGCAACTCGGCGTACTGCCCACCCCGGTCGATCAGCGCCGAAGGCGGCCCGTCCTCGACGATCCGCCCGCCGGACATCACGAGCACGCGGTCGGCGATCTCCACTGTGGACAGGCGGTGCGCGATGACCAGAGCCGTGCGCGACGCCAGGATCGTGCGCAGCGCGTTCTGCACCGCCCGCTCGCTCGGGATGTCCAGCGAGGACGTGGCCTCGTCGAGAATCAGCACCGCGGGGTCGGCCAAAAAGGCGCGCGCGAACGCCACGAGTTGGCGTTGTCCGGCCGAAAGGCGTCCCCCGCGCTTGCGTACGTCGGTGTCGTACCCGTCGGGCAGTGCTCGGATGAATGCGTCCGCGCCGATCGCCGCCGCGGCCGCCTCCACCTCGGCCCGCGTCGCGTCCGGGCGGCCGAAGGCGATGTTGTCGGCCACGGTGCCGGAGAACAGGTAGTTCTCCTGGGTCACCATCACCACGGCGCGGCGCAGGTCGTCCTCGGAGATCGCGCGCAGGTCGACGCCGTCGAGCGCGACCGCGCCGGCCGTCGGGTCGTAGAAGCGGGCCACGAGCTTGGCCAGGGTGGACTTTCCGGCTCCGGTCGCGCCCACGAGGGCGACCGTCTGGCCGGCCGGGACGAACAGGTCCAGCGGGGGCAGCACGGGGCGCCCGGCGTCGTACCCGAACTCGACGGCGTCGAACGTCAGCTCGCCCCGCGCCGCGGCGATGCGCGTCGGCGACTGGGCTTCCGCGACCGATGGGGGCTCATCCAGTACAGCTGCCAGCTTTTCCAAGGCCGCGGTGGCGGACTGCAGGGTGTTGTAGAACTGCGACAGCTCCTGCATGGGCTCGTAGAACCGGCGCAGATAGAGCAGGAACGCGGCCAGCACCCCGACCTCGGTCTGCCCGTGCAGCACCCGCCAGCCCCCGTAGGTCAGCACGACCGCGATGGAGACGTTGCCGATCATCTTGATCGCGGGGGAGTAGGTCGCGACGAGGCGCTGCGCGTGCAGGCTGGCCCGGCGGAAGTCGTCGTTGACGGCGCCGAAGATCTCGTCGTTGCGCCGCTCGCGGCGGAACGCCTGCACCGCGCGGATGCCGCCCAGCGACTCGACGAAGTGGATGATGACCAGCGCGATCGTCTCGCGGGTGCGGCGGTACGCGCGGGCGCTGGCCCGCTGGAACCAGCGCGAGAGCCAGACCAGGAACGGGAACGACGCGAGCGTGACCAGCGCCAGCGGCAGGTCCAGCCACAGCAGGATGCCGGCCACCGACACCACCGAGAGCGCGGCGAGCACCAGGTCGTCCAGCGCGCCGTCGGCGAGCTCGGAGATGTTGTCCACGTCGCTCGTCAGGCGCGCGATGACGCGGCCCGAGGTGAACCGCTCGTGGAAGCCGATGCTCAGCCGCTGCAGGTGGTTGTAGACGCGGGTGCGCAGGTCGAACAGCACCGCGTTGCCGACGCGGCCGGACATGGCCAGAAACGCGCGCCGGGTGCCGAACTCGGCCAGGGTGGCCACCCCGAACAGCACGGTGACGAGCACCAGCGCCGGCGGGTGCCCGATGCCGCGGTCGATGCCGAGCTTGACCAGGTACGGCCCGGCCATCCCGGCCAGGTTCTGGGCCAGCAGCAGCGCGACGAGCACGCCGATCGCGGTGCGGTGCGGGCGCACGAGCGAGCCGAGCAGGCGCCGGCTCGCGACGCGCTCGGTCGGGTCGGGCTCCTCCGCGGCCGTACCGCGCCACCGTTGAACGTCAAGCGCCACGCAGCACCTCGCGTTCCTCCACGGCCCTACCGCGCCACCGTTGGACGTCAAGCGCCACGCAGCACCTCGCGATAGCCCGGACACGTCGCCAGCAGCTGCGAGTGGGTCCCGATCGCGGCCAGCCGCCCCTCGTCGAGGAACGCGACCCGGTCGGCCAGCGCGATCGTCGACGGCCGGTGTACCACCAGCAGCGCCGTCGTCCCCGCCAGCACCGTGGCCAGCGCGGACTCGACGAGCGCCTCGGTGTGCACGTCCAGGGCGGACAGCGGGTCGTCCAGCACGAGCACCCGCGGCCGCCCCACGACCGCGCGGGCCAGGGCGAGGCGCTGGCGCTGCCCGCCGGACAGCGACAGGCCCTGCTCGCCGATGCGCGTGTCGAGCCCCCACGGCAGCTCGTACGCGAACTGGGCCTGCGCGATCTCGAGCGCCTCGGCGATCTCGGCGTCCGTCGCGTCCGCGCGGCCGAGCGTCAGATTCTCGCGCACGCTCATCGAGAACAGCGTGGGGTCCTCGAACGCGGTCCCCACGATGCGGCGCAGGGCGTCGAGTCTGATGTCCCGGATGTCGTACCCGTCGATGCTGATCGACCCCGCATCCACGTCGTACAACCGGGGCACGAGCGACACCAGCGTGGTCTTCCCGCTGCCGGTCAGCCCGACGATCGCCACCGTCTCGCCCGGCTCCACCTCCAGGTCGATGCCCCGCAGGATCGGCCGGCCGGGCTCGTAGCCGAACCGCACGCCGGAGAAGCGCAGCCGGCCCTCCACAGTGGACGGCGAGACCGCGGCCGGACGGTCCACGATGGACGGCGGGGTGTCCAGCACCTCGTAGATGCGGACAGAGGCGCTCATCGCCTCCTGCGCGTTCGCGATGATCCAGCCCAGGAGGTCGATCGGCCAGACGAGCATCACCTGCAGCGCCACGAACGCGACCAGCGTGCCGACGGTGAGCTCGCCCCGCGACACCTGCACCGCCCCGCCCACCAGCACCACCGCGAGCGTCACGTTGGGCACCAGGTCGAACTGCGCGAGCGTGCGCGCCACCATGCGGCTCTTGCCCACGCCGAGGTCGTGCACGTGGCGCGCGCCGCCGGCGAAGAGCGCGCTCATGTGCGCGCGCCGGCCGAACGCGCGGATCACCCGGATACCCTGCGCGGACTCCTCGACCCGGGTGGTCAGGTCGCCGATGGAGTCCTGCAGCTCGCGGGAGGCGGCGAA
Organism: Dactylosporangium sp. CS-033363; assembly: GCF_050942475.1. NCBI lineage: Bacteria > Bacillati > Actinomycetota > Actinomycetes > Micromonosporales > Micromonosporaceae > Dactylosporangium > Dactylosporangium sp. CS-033363. The sequence goes on from NZ_CP192032.1 coordinate 1,021,478, forward strand.
GTACCGCGCGGTGAACCGGCGCACGATCAGGAACAGTGGGATCGCGCTGAGCGCCACGAAGACGCCGAGCGGCCAGTACAGGTGGATCAGCAGGCCCGACACCGCGACGTACGTGGCCAGGTTGAGCACGAAGAAGAACAGCCCGAACGACAGGAACCGCCGGATCGAGGACAGGTCGGCGGTCGCGCGCGAGAGCAGCTGGCCGGACTGCCACTTGTCGTGGAACTCGATCGGGAGGCGCTGCAGGTGCGCGTACAGGTCCTCGCGCAGCCGGGCCTCCATGCCCACCGACGACGCCGACTGCGCCCACCGGCGGACGAAACTGAGCACACTCTCGGTCATCCCGAGCAGGATCGCCAGCCCGCCGAGCAGCAGCAGCCCGCGGGTGTCGCCGTGGCGCACGGGCCCGTCGACGACCCGCTGGATGAGCAGGGGGATCGCGAGGCTGGCGGCGGTGGAGGCGACCGCGGCGACCATCGACCAGGCGGTGAGCGCGTAGTACGGCCGCAGGTACACCCGCATCCGCCACAGCGCGTGCGCCTTGCCGCTGGACCGGCCACTGGACCGCCGCGCCTGCGGGGGCGCGGCGGTCGTGGGCATCACTCAAAAGTACGTGCCCGTTACATTGGTGCCAACCGATATTCAGATGGCTTCATGATCGAGCAGCCAGCGCTTGACCGGCAGCCCCCAGCGGAACCCGCCGAGCGTCCCGTCCAGGCGCAGCACGCGGTGGCAGGGCACGAACAGCGCGGCGGCGTTGGTCGCGCACGCCGACGCGGCCGCGCGCACCGCCGCGGGCCGGCCCGCCCGCTCGGCGAACTCGGTGTAGGTGACCGGTTCGCCCGCGGGCACCTGCCGCAGCACGTCCCACGCGTGCGCGATGAACTCGCCGCCCCGCTGGCGCACCGCGACGCCGTCGATCGCCTTGACGTCACCGTCCAAATAGGATTGCAGAGCCTTCAGCGGTACTCCCGGATCGCCCCGCTCCTCGGGCGTACCCGAGAGCCTGGCGAGCCGCATGAGCTCGGCCACGTCGGTCGTCCAGCCACTGGCCAGCACCGTCTCGTCGGGGTCGGTCAGCATCGTGAACGGGCCGGCGGGGGTGTCGGTCGTGGTGAAGTACACGGTCACAGCATCCTCCAGAGTCGAATGGCGGCGTAGGACCGCCAGGGCCGCCAGCGCTCGGCGTGCGCGGCCAGGGTCTTCGGGGTGTCGGGGAGCCCGGCGGCCTTCGCGCCGCGCAGCACTCCCAGGTCGGTCGGCAGGAAGGCGTCGGGATCGCCGAGGGCGCGCATCGCCGTGTACTGCGCGGTCCAGTCCCCGATGCCGGGCAGTGCCTTGAGCCGCTCGACGGTCTCGTCGCGGTCGCTGCCGCCGTCGAGGTCGAGCTCCCCGGACGCGACCGCGGCCGCCAGCCCGCGCAGCGTGCGCCGCCGGGCCTCCGGCATCGCGAACGCGTCGTCGGGCAGTTCCAGCAGCTCCTGGGCGCTCGGGAACAGCCCCGCGTCCGCGGCGATGAGCTTGCGCAGCACCGTGCGCGCGGCCGCCACCGAGATCTGCTGGCCGACCACGGCCCGCACGGCGATCTCGAACCCGTCGGTGGCCCGCGGCACCCGCACGCCCTCCTCCTTGAGCACGCTCGGCGCGAGCGCCGGGTCGGCCCCGAGCACCGCGTCGACGGCGGCCGGGTCCGCGTCGAGGTCGAACAGCCGCCGGCAGCGCGCCACCGCCGGGGCGAGGTCGCGCAGGTCGGCCAGGTGCAGGGTCGCGGCGACGTGGCCGACCTGCGGGGCCAGCGTCACGCGGCCGGTACCGTGGGGGAGCCGCAGATTTCGGTGGTACCCCTCGTCGTCCAGCGCGTCGATGCCCGTCACCGCGCGGTCGCCGAGGAACGTGAGCAGCGCCTCGGCGTGCAGCGGCGCGCGGTACGGCAGCCGGACCGAGACCACTCCCTCGTCCAGCTCGGGTTGGGTGCGCCGCTCCCGCAGCTGCGACGGGGTGCGGCCGTAGATCTCCCGGATCGTGTCGTTGAACTGGCGCACGCTGCCGAACCCGGCCGCGAACGCGATGTCGGCCAGTCCCAGCCGGGTCGTCTCGATGAGCACCCGCGCCGTCTGCGCGCGCTGGGCCCGGGCCAGGGCGAGCGGCCCCGCCCCGACCTCGGTGGCGAGCATGCGGTGCAGGTGGCGTTCGGTGTACCCGAGCCGCCCCGCCAGCCCCGGCACGCCGTCGCGGTCCACCACGCCGTCGGCGATCAGGCGCATCGCGCGCCCGACCACGTCCCCGCGCACGTCCCAGTCGGGCGAGCCCGGGGCCGCGTCAGGCCGGCAGCGCAGGCAGGCCCGGAAGCCCTCGCGCTGCGCGGCCGCGGCGGTCGGCAGGAACCGCACGTTCTCCCGCTTCGGCACGATCGCCGGGCAGGACGGGCGGCAATAGATCTTGGTCGACTTGACCGCGGTGACGAACACGCCGTCGAAGCGCGAGTCACGGCTGGTCGCCGCCTTGCGGCAGGTTTCGAAGTCGAGTTCCACGCCATCCATCCTGCCCCGCCCCGGACCCGTCGACTGGCGGGTTTCGGACGTCCATGTTCCGGGCCGTACCACCTAATCTGGTGGCCATGACTGAGCACGAGGCCACCGAGGGACTCGAGGCCGCCGACCACGGCACCTCGCACGCCGGACTGGGCGCGGCCGATGAGGCCAACGAGCCGCGGATCGTCCAGGTGCACGGCGAGCACGGCGAGACCATCTACGCGCTGGACCAGGACGGCGACAACGTGGCCGACGCGGCCGCGTACGACGACGACAACGACGGCGTGATCGACCGCATCGCGATCGACACCGACGGCGACGGCACGCTCGAGACCGAGCTGCGCGATCTCGACGGCGACGGGCGCATCGACGCCGTGTTCGTGGACACCGACGGCGACGGGCACAAGGACGTGGCGGCGCTGGACACGGACGGCGACGGCCGCTTCGACCGCGTGATCGTGGATTCCGACGGCGACGGCCGGATCGACACCGACATCCGCGACACCAACCACGACGGGTCGGCCGACTGGGTGGCCCGCGACGAGGACGGCGACGGCCGGCGCGATTACGTGGTGACCGACAGCGACCACGACGGCACGTTCGACACCGTCCATTACGACGACCCCAAGAACAATCCGTTGGCGCAAGCCTAGAAAGCTTTCCGGCGATTGGAAGATCGGCTTACGAATCGGTGGCCGCCCCTCGTCACGGGCGGCGGCCGTTCGTAGGCTGGCGATCATGTCCGAGGACACGGAGCTGCTGGATCCGGCCGAGCAGAGTGTGTACCGGCTGCTGGTGCGCCTTGCCGTCGCCGGCGCCGACGACCTCGCCGACCGCGCCGACATCCCGGCCGCCGAGGTCACGCGGCTGCTGGAGTCGCTGCGGGCCAAGGGCCTGGCGCGCGGTGGGCCGATCTTCGAGCCGCTGCCGCCCGACGTCGCGCTCGGTGACGCCCTGCTGCGCCGGCAGCGGTCCCTCGACTCGGCGCGCCGGGTGGTGGCCGGGCTCACCGAGGAGTACCGCGCGACCTCGCGCCGCCGCATCGCCGACCACCTCGTCGAGATCGTGGTCGGCGCGGCCGCGCTGCGCGAGCGGCTGCGCGACATGCAGGAGTCGGCCCAGGACGAGATCCTGTGGTTCTGCCGCGTGAACCCGATCGCGATGAGCGGCCCCGACAACGTCGAGGAGGGCACGGCGCTGGCGCGCGGGGTGCGGTACCGCGCGATCTACGAACGGGCGCTCATCGAGATGCCCGGCGAGCTGGAGGGCATCTCGTCCTCCGTGCGCCGCGGCGAGCGGGCCCGCGTGGTGGAGGCGCTGCCCGTCCGGCTCGCGATCGCCGACCGCAGCATGGCGATCTGCCCGCTCGTCCCGGACCACGAGCGCGACCTGGGTGAGCCGACTGCCGCACTGGTACGCCGCAGCGAGCTCCTGGACGCGCTCGTCGCCCTGTTCGAGAGCGTGTGGGAGCGCGCGACCCCGCTGCTCGACGGCGACGCGGGCGACGACCCGCTCGGGGCCGACCGGCTGCTGCTGTCGCTGTTCGTGGCCGGCTTCCCCGACAAGGCCATCGCGTCGCAGGTCGGCGTGAGCAAGCGCACAGTTCAGCGGCGCCTGGAACGCCTCATGCTGTTGGCGGGCGTCGATACGAGGGCGGGCCTGGCGTTCGAGGCGGGCCGGCGCGGGTGGCTCGGCTGAGCTGGGTCCTGAGTTCGGTGCCGCGGAACGAAACAGATGTCCACATCGCGCCATGTCCGCATTGCGGCACAGGCCGGACATGTCGCGAGAATGCTTCGGGATTCAGACTTCTCGGTCGGGTGGCCCGGACAACCCCCCCTCAGTCCGTGCGCCCGCGCAAGGGCCGCGTGTCGTCGTTCAGCCCTCCACCTCAGCGACGCCGCGCGGCCCGACCCCCGCATTCGCGGCCCGCAGCGACAGCCAGTGGACGCCGAAGTCGACCAGCCGCCGCTGCCGCATCAGGCGGCCGGTCCCGGCCCCGACCGGCCCGGTCAGCTCGCCGCCCGTGATCTCGGCGAAGTCCTTGCCCAGCGGCTCGAAGAGCGACGTGTCGCCGGCCAGCTCGCGGTAGGTGACCCAGCGCCGCTCGCCGTCGACGAGGACCGGGGAGCCCTGGCGTTCGTACCGCTTCGGGCCGTCCGCGCGGTACTCGGCCAGGTGCAGCGAGGTGTTGTTGTCGTGCCCGACGCCGAGCAGGAGGACCCAGGCGTCCAGCTCGTACAGCCGGGCCAGCGGGGAGCCCTCGCCCAGCCCGTCGTCCAGCTCGTGGCCGGCCGTGACGCGCTCCGCCCGCGGGCCGAGCGCGGCGAACGAGACCGTCGGGTGGGCGCTGCGCAGGACGCCCGGGAACGTGCGGAAGCAGTCGACGATCGCGCCCATGTACCCGGGCGGGCTGGTGCGCGGGTCGAACGCGGGCGTCTCCGCGCGGATCGTCGCCCACCAGGACTCCGGTACCGGCGGGTTGCCCCAGTCGGACGGCTCGGTCAGGTGCCGCGTGTGGGTCGGCATGACCAGCGTGCCGTCCGGGCCGATCGCCTCCAGCAGGGCCAGCACGACCGCGTGGGCGCCGCCCGCCACCCAGCCCAGGCGGGACAGCGACGAGTGGGTGACGACCGTGGCGCCCGCCGGCAGGCCGAGCGCCCGCACCTGAGCGGCAATCGTGCTGGTCGTGCCCGGTCGGGTCGTGCGGGCCACGGCATCGGCTTCCATGTCTCCCATAATTACGGGCATGGTGCGGTGGACGCTGTCCGGGTTCGGGGACGAGATCGACGCAGATCCGGCGGTACAACTGCCGGTTCTTCTGGCTCTTGGGTCGCGGCACGTCGAAGTGCGCAGCGCGTGGGGCGTCAACGTGGCCGACCTGGCCGACGAGGAGGTCGCGCGGCTCGCGGACCTGCTGGCCCGGCACAGCATCGGGGTGTCGGCGATCGCGTCGCCGATCGGCAAGAGCGGCGTCTACGACGACCCGGCGACCGAGCTGGCCCGGCTGGAGCGGGTGGTCTGGGTGGCCCGCAGGCTCGCCGCACGGTACGTCCGGATCTTCTCCTTCTACCGCCCGGACGGCGTCGACGTGGCCGCCACCCGCGACACGGTCCTGAGCCGGATGCGCGCGTTCGCCGACGTGGCCGAGCGCGAGTCGGTCGTCCTGGTGCACGAGAACGAGAAGCTCATCTACGGCGACACGCCCGAGCGCGTGCTGGACCTCGTGGAGTCGGTGGGGTCGTCGGCGCTCAAGGTGGCGTGGGACAACGCCAACTTCGTGCAGGTCGGGGTGCGCCCGTTCAGCGAGGGCTATGCGATGCTGCGGCCCTTCATCGTGTACCTCCAGGTGAAGGACGCCCGCGCGCCCGACGGCATCGAGGTGCCCGCGGGCCTCGGCGACGGTGAGCTGCGCGCGACCCTCACCGCCCTGCGCGACGACGGGTTCGTGGGCTTCGCCTCCCTGGAGCCGCACCTGTCCGATCCCGCCTTCCCGGACGTCCTGTCGGGCCCGCGGCGCTTCGGCGAGGCCGCGCGGGCGTTCCGGGCGCTCACCGATGACCTGGGGATCGAGCTGGGCTGAGAGCGGGCCGCGGCGTTGCGTAAGCTGACATGTCGTGGCACTCAGCATCGGCATCGTCGGCCTGCCCAACGTGGGCAAGAGCACCCTGTTCAACGCCCTGACCAAGGGGGACGCGCTCGCCGCGAACTACCCGTTCGCGACCATCGAGCCCAACGTCGGCGTCGTCGGGCTGCCCGACACGCGGCTCGGGCGGCTGGCCGAGCTGTACGACTCGCAGAAGATCATCCCGGCCCCGGTGTCGTTCGTCGACATCGCCGGGCTGGTGCGGGGCGCCTCGAAGGGCCAGGGCCGCGGCAACGCCTTCCTGGCCAACATCCGCGACGCCTCGGCCATCTGCCAGGTGGTGCGGGCCTTCTCCGACGAGAACGTGGTGCACGTCGACGGCAAGGTGTCGCCGCGCGACGACATCGAGACGATCAACACCGAGCTGATCCTGGCCGACCTGCAGACCATCGACAAGGCGCTGCCGCGGCTGGAGAAGGAGGCCAAGGTCCGCAAGGAGCGCGCGGGCATCGCGGCCGCCGCCAAGGCCGCGGGCGAGGTGCTGAACGAGGGCAACACGCTGTACTCGTCCGGCTTCGACGTCTCCGAGCTCGGCGAGCTGCACCTGCTGACGGCCAAGCCGTTCCTCTACGTGTTCAACGTCGACGAGGCCGGCCTGGCCGATCCCGCCTTCCTCGACGAGCTGCGCGCCCTGGTCGCCCCGGCCGAGGCCATCTTCCTCGACGCCAAGATCGAGTCGGAGCTCACCGACCTCGACGAGGAGGAGGCGCTGGAGCTGCTGGCGTCCATCGGCCAGCCCGAGCCGGGCCTGCACCAGCTGATCCGGGTGGGCTTCCGGACGCTGGGCCTGCAGACCTACCTCACCGCCGGCCCCAAGGAGGCCCGCGCCTGGACGATCCCGATCGGCGCGACGGCCCCGGAGGCCGCCGGCGTGATCCACTCGGACTTCCAGCGCGGCTTCATCAAGGCCGAGGTGGTGTCCTTCGACGACCTGATGGCGGCGGGCGCGATGAACGCCGCCAAGGCCGCGGGCAAGGTGCGCATCGAGGGCAAGGACTACGTCATGCAGGACGGCGACGTGGTGGAGTTCCGCTTCAACGTCTAGGGGGCACAGCGTGTCGTACGTGGTCGACTTCGAGAACGTCTCCACCACCGGCCTGGAGTCCTCGCCGGTGGCGGAGGCCCTGGCCGGGCTGCGCGCCAACGAGGCCCGGTACTTCAAGAACAAGTACGACCACGTCTTCACGGTCGAGCCGGCGGCCTCGGTGCCGGAGACGGTGGAGTACGTGCACCGCATCCTGCGCGAGGATCGGGACATCGCGATCGGCTCGCCGGCGCTGGAGGCCACGTCGTTCGAGGTCGAGGGCGTGCGCTGGACCTACGTGTTCTACGCGTCGGGCCTGTCGATCAACGTGCTGTACACCCTGGAGGACGGCGGGAAGCGCGCCGTGGGGTTCAAGCTCTCGGACGGCATGGACGTGCCGGAGGAGCTGGCCGAGCGCTTCAAGTTCGTCCGCCAGCGGTCGAAGCTCGCCGGGACCATCCGCGGCTCGTACTTCGTGATCAAGGGCGAGTACTAGACAGGGTGCCTAAGCCGCCCCGGCGATGATGTTCTTGTAGAGGTCCTCGATGCGGGCCGCGAGGGTCACCTCGCCGGGCGAAAGGTCCGAATCGTCCGATCCGGGGACCCGTAAGCGAATTTGGGTGTATCCGTCCAGGCGGCGGACGTCGGGGCGGACGCCGACGGCATCCGCGACCACTTTCATTCGCTCGGTCAGTGCCGCATGCTGGGAATCGTCGATTTGCAGCGTCCGGCGGATCTCGCCGCCGTCGTGCGTCCAGCCCTGTAATAAGGCCAGCGCATCGCTGAGATAGTCGCGGTGATCGTCGCTCCACCGGGCCCGCATGTCGACCTACCCTCCCTCGGCATCGTTGCCGGCTTGTGGCCGATTCGAAGCCTGCCCGTCATCAACGGTGTCTGCAAGTCTGACTAGCAACCGGTGGATCTGTCCACGGCCACTTTTCCCTCGTCTGGTGAACAACAGGGCATAGCCAGCCACCGGAACTTCATGTGGATCTGGCACCCTGGTTGCCCGTGCAGACCGAACGGTTGATGCCACGGATCATCGTCGGCGCGGCGATCATCTCCAACGGGCGAGTTTTGGCGTGCGAACGGGCCCAACCGCCCGAAATGGCCGGAAAGTGGGAGTTCCCCGGCGGCAAGGTCGATCCGGGCGAGACCGAGGTGCAGGCGCTGGTCCGCGAGTGCCAGGAGGAGCTCGGGGTCGACGTCGCCGTGGGCGACCGCGTCGGCGACGACATCGCCATGCTCAACGGCACCGCGATTCTGCGGGTGTACGTCGCGACGCTGCTCAACGGCGCCCAGCCCTTGGCCCTGGAGCACAGCGACCTGCGCTGGCTGGGCGTCGACGAGCTGGACAGCGTGCCGTGGCTGCCGGCCGACGCGCCGATCGTGCGCGCGGTGGGCCCGCTGCTGCCGCAGTAATCTCGTGCCCGTGGATGTGACCTACCCGGAGGTCGGCGCGACCCGCGAGGGACCGCTGCCGCCCGGCTATCACCATGTGACGCGCCGGGTCCGGCTCACGGCCGGCTTCGCGGAGGCGGTGGAGGCGCTGGCCCAATGGCGGCCGCAGCGCGGGGCGGGCCTGAGCGTGCGCACGGAGGCCGAACGGGCCGCGCTCGGGGTCGAGTTCGCCTCCGGCATCGGCGTGGGGCCGGTGCGGCTCTGGGTGCCGTGCAGGATCGTCTGGATCGTCGACAGGCCCACCGAGTACGGCTTCGGCTTCGGGACCCTGCCCGGCCACGTGGAGACCGGCGAGGAGGCGTTCCTGCTCTCCGCGGACGCGGCCGGCGACGTGTGGTTCGAGGCGCGGGCGTTCAGCCGCCCGGCGCTGTGGTGGGTGAAGCTGGGTGCGCCGATGGCCCGCCTGGTGCAGGCGCGGGTCACCGACCGCTACGCGGCCGCGATGCGGAGCCTCTGACCCCGCATCGCGGCCGGTACCGCTAGTGCGCGTCCGGGTGGTTGTACCGGATCTGGTCCGGCGGCAGCGGGAACTCCTGGTCGTCGCCGAACGGCGAGGCCGCCGCGGCGCGGTCCAGGTAGAGCTCGGCCACCGTGAGCTTGCCGTCGGCACCCACCGAGGGGTCCTGCGGCACGGGGCCCTGCTGGTTCCAGTGCGAGCCCGTGTCCGCCGCCGCGCCCGCCGGGCTCGACGCGTGGGCCAGGGCCGGCTCGTCGAGCTGGTCACGGCGGAAGATCTTGCGCCCAAGCCAGGTCACCGGGTCGTACCTCCGATCGACAACGCGTTCCTTCATGGGAATGATCGCATTATCAGTGATCTTGATGTGCTCCGGGCAGACTTCGGTGCAGCACTTGGTGATGTTGCAGTAGCCGAGGCCCTGTTCCGCCTGGGCCATGTCCTTGCGGTCGTTGCGCGCGTCGAGCGGGTGCATGTCCAGCTCGGCGGCCCGGATGAAGAACCGGGGACCGGAGAAGGCCCGCTTGTTCTCCTCGTGGTCGCGGATGACGTGACACACGTTCTGGCACATGTAGCACTCGATGCACTTGCGGAACTCCTGCGAGCGCTCCACGTCCATCTGCTGCATGCGGTACTCGCCGGGCTCCACGCCCTTCGGCGGCGCGAAGGCGGGCATCTCCCGGGCCTTCTGGTAGTTGAAGTTGACGTTCGTGACCAGGTCGCGGATCACCGGGAAGGTGCGCAGCGGGGTGACGGTCACGGTCTCGGTGTCGCCGAACGTCGACATCCGGGTCATGCAGCCCAGGCGCGGCTTGCCGTTGATCTCCATCGAGCAGGAGCCGCACTTGCCGGCCTTGCAGTTCCAGCGGACCGCCAGGTCGGGGGTCTGGGTCGCCTGGAGGCGGTGGATGACGTCGAGGACGACCTCGCCCTCGTTGACCTCCACCTGGAAGTCCTCCAGCGAGCCGCCCGTGTCGTCGCCGCGCCAGACGCGGAAATGGCGCTGGGTACCCATTACAGCTCCTCGTCGGTCATGTACTTGGACAGCTCGCTGTTGTCGAACAGGTCCTGCAGCTCCCGGCGCATCACCGGCAGCGGCTTGTGCTCCAGGCGGACGTCGTCGCCGTCGAGCGAGCAGACCAGGTTGACCTTGCGCCAGTTCGGGTCCATCTTCGGGAAGTCCTCGCGGGTGTGCCCGCCGCGCGACTCGTTGCGCTCGAGCGCCGCCTTCGCGGTGCACTCGGAGACGACGAGCATGTTGCGAAGATCAAGAGCCAGGTGCCAGCCCGGGTTGTACCGTCTGCCGCCCGTCGCGCCGACCTTCTGTACCCGCTCCCGGAGCTCGGCCAGGCGCACCAGCGAGTCCCGCAGCTCCTGTTCGCGGCGGATGATGCCGACCAGGGTGCCCATGATGTCCTGCAGTTCCTGGTGCAGCGTGTACGGGTTCTCGCCGCTGTCACCGCGCTGCAGCGGCGCGAGGGCCGTCTCCACGGCCGCCTCGACCAGCGCCGGGGACGGCTTGCGCCGGCCGGTCTCGGTCGCGTACGCCGCCGCGTGCTCGCCCGCCCGCTTGCCGAACACCAGCAGGTCGGACAGCGAGTTGCCGCCGAGCCGGTTGGAGCCGTGCATGCCGCCGGAGACCTCGCCCGCCGCGTAGAGCCCGGGCACCGCCGCGGCCGCCGTGTCGGCGTCCACCTCGACCCCGCCCATCACGTAGTGACAGGTCGGGCCGACCTCCATCGGCTGCTTGGTGATGTCGACGTCGGCCAGCTCCTTGAACTGGTGGTGCATCGACGGCAGCCGCTTGGTGATCTGCTCGGCCGGCAGGCGGCTCGCGATGTCGAGCAGCACGCCGCCGGCCTGGGTGCCGCGGCCGGACTTGACCTCGTTGTTGATCGCGCGGGCGACCTCGTCGCGGGGGAGCAGCTCCGGGGGGCGCCGGTTGTTGTCCGGGTCGGTGTACCAGCGGTCCGCCTCCTCCTCGGTCTCCGCGTACTGCTTGCGGAAGACGTCGGGGACGTAGTCGAACATGAACCGCTTGCCCTCGGTGTTGCGCAGCACGCCGCCGTCACCGCGGACCGACTCGGTGACCAGGATGCCCTTGACGGACGGCGGCCAGACCATGCCGGTCGGGTGGAACTGCAGGAACTCCATGTTGATCAGCGTCGCGCCGCTGCGCAGGGCCAGCGCGTGGCCGTCGCCGGTGTACTCCCACGAGTTCGACGTGACCTTGTAGGACTTGCCCACGCCGCCGGTGGCCAGCACGATCGCGGCCGTCTCGAACAGCACGAAGTCGCCGGACTCGCGGTAGTAGCCGAACGCGCCGGACACCGCGCCGTTCTCGATGAACAGCTCCGTGATCGTGCACTCCTGGAAGACCCGGATGCGCGCCTCGTAGTCGCCGTGCTCCGCGTAGTCCTCCTGCTGCAGCGACACGATCTTCTGCTGCAGGGTGCGGATCAGCTCCAGGCCGGTCCGGTCCCCGACGTGCGCGAGGCGCGGGTACTCGTGGCCGCCGAAGTTGCGCTGGCTGATCTTCCCGTCCTTCGTCCGGTCGAACAGCGCGCCGTAGGTCTCCAGCTCCCAGATCCGGTCCGGGGCCTCCTTGGCGTGCAGCTCGGCCATCCTGAAGTTGTTCAGGAACTTGCCGCCGCGCATGGTGTCGCGGAAGTGCACCTGCCAGCTGTCGTTCGCGTTCACGTTGCCCATGGCCGCGGCGGCGCCGCCCTCGGCCATGACCGTGTGCGCCTTGCCGAACAGCGACTTCGAGATGATGGCGGTCTTCTTGCCGGCCAGCCTGGCCTCGATGGCGGCCCGCAGCCCGGCGCCGCCCGCACCGATCACCACGACGTCGTAGGTGTGTCGCTCGATGTTCGTCATCGGGGGGTCCTAATTCCAGATTCGAAGGTCGGTGATCCAGTTCGCGGACACGGCCATGATGTACGCGTCCGTCAGGATGACCGTGAACAGCGACGTCATGGCGAAGGTGCCGTGCCGCGTGTTCAGCTTGGAGATGAGCGTCCAGAGCCGGTAGCGCACCGGGTGCTTCGAGAAGTGCTTGAGCCGCCCGCCCATGACGTGCCGGCACGCGTGGCAGCTGGCGGTGTACCCGGCCAGCGCGATCACGTTCACCAGGATGATCAGCGACCCGAGCCCGATGCCGAACCCGCCGTCATCCCCCTTGAACGCGTGCCCCGCGTCCCAGATGTTGATCAGCAGGATCAGCGACGCCACGTAGAAGAAGTAGCGGTGGGAGTTCATGAAGACCAGCGGGAAGCGCGTCTCGCCGCTGTACTTCTTGTGCGGCTCCTGCACCGCGCACGCCTGCGGGGACAGCCACAGCGAGCGGTAGCCGCTCTTGCGGTAGTAGTAGCACGTCACCCGGAACCCGGCCACGAACGGGAACGCCGCCAGCCCGAGCGGAAGCCACCGCGGGAACTCGCCGAACGGGGTGCCGAAGTGGCTCGACCCTTCGACGCAGGAGTCGCTCAGACACGGCGAGTACAACGGCGTGAGGTATCCGTGGGCCTCCACGAAGTACCACTTCGCCATGAAAATCCGGATCGTCGAATAGACGATGAAGAACAGCAGAATCGCCGCGATGGACAGCGGGGAGGTCCGCCACCCGTCCGTCCGCAATGTCTTGGCGCCGATCGCTGCGCGCGCCCCCGCGCCAGCTACTGACCGAGGCCGGGTAGGCGTCGTCGTCATGGTGAGTACTCCCTGGACGGGCTGGTGAAGAGTTCTCTGATGTACCGATCTATGGTCGGTGCACACGTTACGCCCGATCCCGCAGCGACGTGCGTTGGGAGTCTGGCGTGTAACGAGCGGCTTCGGAAAGACCTTCCGGAAATCGGAGCCGCCCTTGTGCAGAACTTCACTCAGCCCGCTTCGGCCACACCATTCACATGATCAAAAACTTTGGTAAGCATTACCTAACTTCACGGTTTTGCCTGTTCGCTTTACCCACCCTGGGCCCGATTGCGAACACTTGATCCACTTTGACGCCGAACACTACGATGATCAACTCCGCGCGGGCCGCTTCGACCGCACCGCGACGCCCCTTTGGATGGCGTCCACGGCCTTCCGCTTCGGCTGCTTCGGCTGCGTTCGGCTGCTTCGGCTGCTTCGGCTGCGTTCGGCTGCTTCGGCTGCTTCGGCTGCTTCGGCCGGTTCGCTTCGTTCGCTTTGCATGCGCACCGAGCGGCTCCACGGCGCGTGCCCACGCCTGATGGCGCTTGCCGCACCGCCACGTCTCGGCCACCCGCGCCGCGCGTGTCCGCCCGGTCCTCCCGGGCAGGTTGGTTTCGCCGCGCCCTACCCTGCGCTGCCCCTGCGCTGCCCCTGCCTTGGCCTGGCCGGTCTCACGGCGCGTTCGCCTCGGCGCTCCTGCCTTCGCCCCTTCGTCACTGTTCGCGCGGGCCGAGCAGCGGATCTGCGGCAGCCTCTGGCGGCGGCGCCGGTTCAGCCCCCTGAGGCGCCCGTCGCGGCCCCGCGCCGATCGGGGGCCGCCCCCTCCCCGCGTCGGCCTCTGGCCGCTGCGCTCGCTCAGCCCGAGGCGCCTCCGGTGTAGTTCCAGGACGCCAGCCGCAGCGCCGGCGCCACGAAGCCCGTCTCCATCCACGGCCCGGGCATCTCCACCGCGTGCGACCCGACCCCGAGCACCGCGCCCGGCCCGAGCGCCTGCGGGTACGACTGGGTGAACCGGAAGTTCCGCACCGGCGTCGTGATGACCCCGTCCTCGATGAGCCACACGCCGTTGCGCGTCAGCCCGGTCACCACCAGCGTCCGCGGGTCGAGCACCCGCGTGTAGTGGTTGTCCGTCACCAGCAGCCCGCGCTCGACGCCCGCGACCAGTGCCGCCACCGTCGAGTCGGCCGCCGGCCCGTCGACCTCCGTGGGTGCCGCCCCCGCCGACGGCAGCAGCCGCAGGCTCGACGGAATCGCCCCGAAGCTGGCCCCGCCGGGAATCGCGTGCCCGGTCGACGAGGCTCCGTTGCCGGCCCGCGCCGCCGTACGCCGGTCGTGCACCACCGCCGCCGACACGCCCCCGTCCACCAGCACCACCCGCCGCCGCGGCGTCCCCTCGGCGTCGAACGGCGTGGCGGTCGCATCCGGCTGCCCCGGGTCCTCGACGAGCGTCACCGCCGGGTCGAACTGCGCCTCGCCCACCTGCAGGAACGACTGCCGGTCGAGCACCATCTTGGCGTTGAACCCGTACATCGCCAGCATCTGCAGCACATCGGCGACCGCGGCCGCCTCCAGCACCACCTCGTACCGCCCCGGCGGCAGCTCCACCGGCTCCTGCCCGGCCCGCGCCTTCGCCGCCGCCCGCGCCCCGAGCACGGCCCCGTCGATGTCCCCGATCCGCACCGCCGCCAGCCGCGCCAGCCCGTCGGACGTCGAGGTCCGCGCGATCCCGTCCATGGCCGCCGCGCTGCGAGCCGCGGCCAGGTGCTGCCCCGCCGAGTTCGCGTACACCACCCGAGCCGCGGACGTCCGGCAGTACCCGGCCGTCTCCAGCCCTTCCGCCTGCGCCACGAACGCCCGCACCCGAGCCGCCCGATCATCCGGCGACGCGCTCGCGGTCTCCTCGTCCAGGTTCCCCCCGGCCAGCAGCGGCTGCGCCGGCGCCAGCCCCGGCCAGGTCGGATCGGCGGGCGCGAGCCGCATCGAGGCAACCGTCCGCCGCACGAGATCCTCGAGCCCGTCCAGCACCGTCGTCGACGCACTGGCCGTCCGCCCGTCGGCATGCAGCCGCAGCCGCACCCCGGTGACCTCGTCGGCCACGTTCTGATGGATGTACGACCCGGCAAACCGCGTCAGCGCCAGCGCCTGCCGCTCCACGGTCACCTCTGCCTCGATCCCGGCCCCGACCAGCTCCAGCACCCGCTGCGCCAGGTCGGTCTCGGTCGCCGTCACACTCATCGCCGCACCCCCACGCGCCCGTCCACGTCTGCCTCAATCCGGTCCGCCGCCCGGCCTGTGGCCCCGGCCGCGCCCTTGCTCCAAGCCGTCCTTGCCGCGCTGGCCACCGACGTTCCCGCCGCACTGGCCACCGACGTTCCCGCCGCACTGGCCACCGACGTCTCCGCCGCGCTGGCCACCGACGTTCCCGCTGCGCCTCGCACAACGCGATTGCCCGCATCCGTCACGGTCGTGCTCGCGACCCGGTCGGTCACCCCAGCGGCGTCCCGCGCGGCGCGACTACCCGCATCGGTCGTCAGCCTGTTCGCTGCCTCGGCCCTTTGTGTCGCGGTGACCGCCGGGTGCCGGTGTTCGAGTGCGGGCGTCATCCGCGGACTCCCACGCGGACGTTCTGGAAGCGGGCCGCGGCGGCCGGGTGCCCCGTGTGGCCGATCTGCCCCGGCTGGCCCTTGCCGCAGTTCGGCGTGCCCCAGGAGACGCTCTCCGAGCTCAGCATGTCCATCGAGCCCCAGAAGCGGGGGCCGATCCCCGTGTAAGTCGGGTTGCGGAGCATCCGGCCGCGCTTGCCGTTCTTGATCTCCCAGCCGATCTCGCAGCCGAACTGGAAGTTGAGCCGCTTGTCGTCGATCGACCAGGAGCGGTTGAGGTCCATGAGCACGCCGTCGTCGGTGGCCGCGATCATCTCGTCCAGCGTGTGCGGGCCGGGCAGCAGGCCGACGTTGGTCATGCGGACCATCGGCAGGCGGGCCCAGCCGTCGGCGCGCACGCTGCCCGCGTAGTCCAGCCCCGCGACCGCGGCCGAGTCGCGGCCGGCGAGCGTGCCGACCCAGATGCCGTCGCGTACCGCGAAACGCCGCTGGGCCGGAGTGCCCTCGTCGTCGTAGCCGAACGAGCCGAGGGCCCCCGGGATCGTCGGGTCGATCGTGATGTTCATGAGCTCAGAGCCGTACCGAAGCTGGTTGATTTTGCTCAGGTCCAGCCATGACGTGCCCGCGAACGCCGCCTCCCACCCCAGGATGCGGTCCAGCTCGATCGCGTGCCCGACCGACTCGTGGATCTGCAGCGCCATCTGCTCGCTGCCGAGGATGAGCGTCGTCTCGCCCGCCGGGCACTGCGGCGCCGTCAGCAGCGCCCGCGCCTCGTCGGCGATGCGCGCGGCGTGGGCGGTGAGGTCCAGTTCGTCGACGAGTTCCCAGCCGCGGGTGCCGTACTGCCCGCGGTACGAGGGATAGGAACGGCGCTGCGTCTCGCCGTCACCGATGACCGTGGCCGAGATTCCCGCCCCGGCCTCGCGGATGTGCTGGTCGATGCGGTGCCCCTGGGAGGAGACGAACCACTTGCGCGTGTCCCAGATCTGGTAGAGCCCCTCGGCGATGTCCGCGCCGGCCTTGTGCGCCTCGGCGGTCGCGCCCGTGAGCAGGTCGCCCTTGACCGACAGCGCCACCCCGAGGGGGTCGACGGCGCACGCACTCGCCCAGGAGTCCACCCGCGCCTCGACGTTCACCAGGTCGACCGCCGGCCCGGGCACCGTGGCCGAGGCCCGCGCGATCGCCGTCGCCCGCTCCCCGGCACGCTTGGCGGCGGCGGAGCTCAGATCGGGTACCGCGAAGAAGCCCCAGCTAGACCCCACTAATGCGCGCACGCCGACGCCCGCGTCCTCGTCCTGACTGAGCTCCTCGATCTCGCCATTGCGCGCGGTCATCGACTCGGAGCGGCGGTGCATCACGCGAGCATCGGCATACCGGGCGCCGGCCGCCAGAGCCGCCTCCACCGCCGCGGTCGCCACGTCGAAGTGGGTCATGGTTGGACCCTACCGAGGGGGTACGACACTTTGGGCGGACACGACCCTACGTCGATGTCCCGCTCACCCGATCAACTCGTTGATCTGCCCCGCGAGCGCGACATCCTTCTCCGTCACCCCACCCGCCGAGTGCGTCGACAGCCGGAACGTCACCGTCCGCCAGCGAATGTCGATGTCAGGATGATGATCGGCGTTCTCGGCCACGTGCGCGACCTCCGCGACCAGCCGAATCCCGTCCAGGAACGATGAAGCGGTCACCGAACGCTCGATCCCCTGCGCATCGCCGGACCACCCCGCAAGCTTCTCGAGCGCCGCGGAGACCTCGTCGTTGCCGAGTACGTCAGCCATGCCCCCGAACCTACCTCCGTTGCCGCCGCCCGCGGATGATGATCTGCAGTACGGCAATGAACACCATGACCAGGACGGCCACACCGATCGCGGCGATGACCGCCGGACCCTTGCCACTCCCACCCTCCGACGGCGACGATGGTCGGGGTGAGGCGGCGGGTGTGATTTCGGCGGTCAGCGCCTTGACGATGTCGAGGACGCCGTAGCCGTACACGGGATCGCGGCCGGGTTCGCCCTTGTCCTGCGCGGTCAGGGTGAGCCGGCGCACCACCTCGGGCCCGCTCAGCTGCGGGTACTTGGACCGGACGAGCGCGACGGCCCCGGAGACGATCGCGGCCGAGAAGCTGGTGCCGACGCCGTTGACCGCCGAGCCCCCGAGGGTGCGGGACACGATGTCGGTGCCGGGCGCGACCAGCGCGATCTCGGGGCCGGCGACCGAGACCGTGGCGCGCTCGCCGCTCCGGTCGACGGCTCCGACTGCGAGAACGCCAGGCACGCTTGCCGGGAACTCGATGTGGTCCGACTTCGACTTGTTGCCCGCGGCGGCGATGACCACGACGTCCGCGTCGATAGCCTTCTGAACCGCCGTGCGCACGGCGGCGAGCTCGTTGGTGCCGAGGGAGATCGATATGACCTTGGCGCCGCGGCTGACCGCGTAGTCGATGCCGGCCGCGAGATTCTTCCCATCGCCGGTGAAATCAAGACCGGGCTGCACTTGTACTGGAAGAATCCTGGCCCGCGGCGCGATGCCCAGCACGCCTTTGCCGACGCCTTGACCGCGACCCGCGACGAGTGTGGCCATCGCGGTGCCGTGGCCGTCGGCGTCACGACGGCCGTCACCGGAACCGCCTCCGATGTCCTTGCCGGGCTCAAGCGCGCCCGCGAGTTCCGGCACGCTCGCGTCGACACCGGAGTCCTCGACGGCGACCAGGACTCCGTCGCCTTGGCTGACTTGATGCGCCTCGGCGATGTGCAGGAAGTCCAGGTACCACTGCTGGTCGCGCACCGAGTCGGCCCAGGCGGCAGACGGGAAGGCGGAAGCCGCCAGCACCGCCGCCGCGAGGGCCGGCGCGATTCGCCGCAGGGTCAACGGTCGATTCCGATCACGCCCGGCGGTGGGTCATTGGGCGGCGGCGGGGGCGGCGGCGTGATAACCGGTGGAACTCCCTCGGCAACAGGCCACAGCTCGTCGCCGTCCCGCTGCCTGCGCGGCCGGCGTCGGGTGTATTCCTCGTAACTGCGGTCCCGCCAGCCGCCGCCCGCCGCGCGTTCGCCGGACCGGGCCGAGCGATCGGTGGTACCCCCGGCAACCGGCCGGCGAGGTCCGGCGGCGGCGGTCTGCCCCGGACGGCCGCCGATGAAACCGTTCGGCGACATCGGCGTTCGGCCGGACTCGCCCTCGACCGGGCCGGACCGCGTCACGCCGGCTCGGGACGATGGTCCGCCGATGACGCCGGGGCGGGTGATGGGCGGGCCGAACGGGCCCCATGCGATCGGCGGACTGGGAATTGGGGGTCGTACGGGCGAGACGACGGGCGGCGCGAGCGGAGGTGTGAGCACCGGCGGGCTGGCGACCTGGGCCGGCGATCCAGTCAGGAACGGGCCCGGATCAAAGGTCGCCGGCCCCGATTCCAGGTCTCCACTCACGCCCACCGGATCGGCGTTCGGCGCAGGTGGATCGAAGACAGGTGCGGCGATGTGACGACCTCCCCCGGCGCGATCCTGATTGGCCGGAGGGGGCAGGGTGGTCATAGTCTCGCCAAGGTCGGCGAACCGTGGCATGTCAGTCTCGCGGCTTGTGGCGGCGGCGACCTTCTGATCAGCCTGTTCCATAATCGCGCGGGCCTGCTCGTCGAGGCGAGACCGGTGCAACTTCATGACCGCGAAACCGGCCGCCTCGGGCATACCCGTGCTCGGTGACCAGTCGGCCGGCATGAATTTCAGCAAGCCGCCGGCCGGGGTGCTCAGGAGGAAATCGCGCCAGGCGACCTTCTCGTCGTCGTAGGCCGCCCGGAGCCGCCCCATCTGTTTTTTGGCTTCCAGCAATGCCTCCGTGACCGCTGTGTAGGAGTCGCGAGTCTCGATCGCGGCCTGTCGTGCACGCTGCATGACGGTGATGGTCTGGGTCACCCGGTCGGCGAAGGCTCGGGCCGCCTCGCTGTGCTCAGGTCGCCAGGCGTCTTCGAGCAGCCCTTTGAGCTTCTCGAGATGTCCGATCTGCGCCCTGAGCATCGACTCCTTGCGGTTCCAGGCCGCGCGATGCTCGTCGCCCGCGGATTCGCTCTCGTGGGCGAGCATTTCCCACAACGCGCGGACGTCGTATCCGTCGTAGGCCCCACTCATGCCTTCCCCCCGTGTAGGTCGCGGTGTTCGCTCAGCGCGGCGAGACGATCGTGCTCCGCCGCACGGCGATCGGCCTCAGCAACTGTCTGCTCGGCCCTCGACTGCGCCTTGGAAGCACCGTTCTCGATCGACCTGAGCGCCACGAGCGAGTCGACGTCGGCGTTGTGATACGTCGTTACGACGTCGATCGCGGCGCGCGCCATCGAACCGGTGAGGTGCGTGAGACCCTCCAGAAAGTCGATGCCGCCTTCCATCTGGTGCCAGTAGCGCAGGGCTGCGGCCTGGACCGCTGGGCTTGCGGTGTGGACGCCGAAGGGTGCCGCCCCCGTGAGTTGATGTCGTACCAAGCTGGCCGTCGGGGCGATGTCCTTGTCGACCAGGCTCTGCAACTGCGCGCTGAAGTCGCGCATGCCCTCTTGATCGATCTCGATGCGCTTGCCGTCTGCCACGGTGACCCTCCCCCGTCTGTGGTGACTTGCTCACCGTAGCGGGGGGCGGGTGGGGTAGAAAGGACGATATGTCGATACGTGCGGTAACGCGGGAACTGCTCGTGCGCTGCGTTGACACGTGGGCGCCCGCCAATTTGCATGCTCCGCATGGTGCTGCGTTTCTCTATGCGTCGGGTCGTGGGATCGATCACGATACCGCCGAGGCCGCGGTCCGGGCGTTCGGGGAATTTGGGGACCGGCTGCGCGGGCGGCTTACGCTGCTGTTCGTCGCGCCCGGGACCGAAGGGTTGCAAGGGCGGCTGGCGGATGTGCAGCGTGAGCTCAGTACACCTGCGGCATTGGCGGTTCACGTTGTTCCGAACACGAACGTCGGCGCTGTTCTGAAGGCGGCCGGGGCCGGTAGTGGGCCGGTGCTGGCGATGGTGGACGACAGTGTCGACAAAAGCTTCAAAGCGGCGGTCGTACTCCTCACCGCTCCCGCCGGTACCTGGGAACAACAGCGCGGGGAATTGCAGCGGGCGGGGCTGGAATTGACCGCCGGGGTTGAGCTCGTGGAGAAGGACGGCGAATTACTGATCGGATTCGGGACTCGGTCGGGGAAGAGTCTCGAGGCGTTCAAGGGCGAATTGTGGGCGCTGGACGAGTACGCCGGAGTGCGTTATCGCGATCCCAGGGATCCCGAGGGGCATCTCATGGACATATCGCTGGAGCCGAATCCCGGGGCGCTTCGGCGGGAACTGTTGGCGCGGCTCAAGGAAAACAGCCTGACGGTCACCGAGTTGAAGCGGTTTGCGCTCACGGACACGGTGTATCGGGCCGCTGATGCGCAGAAGGTCATTGTGGCCCTGCTGCATGCGGGGGCGGTGCGGCGGAATCCCGACGGCGGGCGGCTCGGCGGGGACGTCGTGATCAGTCTTGCGGGGGCAGCGAACGGCGGATGAAGTCGAGCTCGATGCGCAGGAGCTTCTCGGCCAGGCCGCCGGCGGCCATGTGGGTGGCGCCGGTCAGCGGGATCATGGAGTGCGGGCGGCCGGCGGCGAGCAGGGCGGCCGAGAGGCGCAGGGTGTGTGCGGCCACCACGTTGTCGTCGACCAGGCCGTGGACGAGCAGCATCGGGCGGGCGTCGTCGGGGCGGATGGGGGGTTCGGCGGCGAGTTCGACCAGGGAGTTGTGCGCGTACACCTCGGGGGCGTCGGCGGGCAGGCCCAGGTAGCGCTCGGTGTAGGCGGTGTCGTAGAGGGCCCAGTCGGTGACCGGGGCGCCTACCACCGCGCAGTGATAGACATCGGGGCGGCGCAGGACCGCGAGCGCTGACAGCCAGCCGCCGAAGGACCAGCCGCGGATCGCGACGCGGCCCAGGTCGAGGTCGGGGTGCTTGCCGGCCAGGGCCTCCAGGGCGTCGACCTGGTCGGCCAGGATGACGTCGGAGAAGCGGCGGTGGATGGCCTTGTCGAAGCTCGGCGCCACGCCGGGCGTGCCGCGGTTGTCGATCGACACGACCGCGAATCCCTGGTCCGCCCACCACTGCTTCTCCAGCCAGCGCGCCCGGGCCGCGACGACCTCCTGGTGGCCGGGGCCGCCATAGATGGCCACCAGCACCGGAAGTCGACGTCCGGCCACATGGTTTCGTGGGTACACCACGCCGGCCGGAACCCGCCGATCGGTCACGCGCTCCAGGGCCGGCCGCGGGGCGAACGGGGGCTGGGCGGCCTGCGATTCGATCGTGCCGATCTGGTCGCCGTTGTGCAGGATGCGGTACTCCCAGCCCGGGCGCTCGAGGGTCTGCGAGCCGATGACGACGGTACGCCCGGCCGCCTGGGCCACGTGCCAGCCCGGCTCGGTCGTCAGGCGCGTCGCGCGGGGGCTGGACTGGGTCACCGGGATGTGGAAGATGTGCTGCTCGCTCGGCTCGCCCTCGCTGGCCTCCACGATCAGGTCCCCGTCGAGGCGGCCGGCGACTCTCCGGACGTACAAGTTGGGCGGGGTCATGAGGCTGCCGTCGGCGAACAGGCAGCGGGCGTCGTAGCCGTCGTGGGCGAGTTCGCCGCCGACCAGCACGCGGCCGTCGGCCAGGTGGGCGGGGGTGCCCGGGACCGGCTCGACCCAGCGCGGGTCGGCGAGCTCGGCGTGGACCTGCGTCTCGCCGGTGCGCGGGTCGACCGCGATCACGAGGCCGTGTTGCTGCAGGCGGCGCAGGACCGCGAGGAGCGGGCCGCCCTGTTCGGTCCAGTTCGCCGCGACGAGGTACGGGTACGTCTCCCGATCCCAGTGCACGTCCACCCACCCGCCGTCGAGGTCGAGCACGTGCAGGGTGACCTTGGCGTTGGACGCGCCGGCGTGCGGGTACGCGATCGTGGTCGGCGGCTGCTCGGGCTGCGACGGGTCGTGCAGGTGCCAGCGGGGGACGCGGGACTCGTCCACGCGGGAGGTGAGGATGCTGCGGCCGTCGGGCGACCACCAGTACCCACGGAAGCGGTGAAATTCCTCGGCCCCGATGAACTCGGCGAGGCCCCAGGTCACGCCCTCCTCGCCGGCCAGCACGGCGTCGGTGCCGTCGACATCGATCACGCGCAGGGCGCCGCCGGTGACGTAGGCGATCCGGCGGCCGGTCGGGTCGAGGCGGGGGTCGACGACCGGTCCGGCGGTGTCGATCTCGGTGACGTCGCCGGTGAGCAGGTCGGCGCGGAACAGGCGGCCGCCGAGCGGGAAGACGGCCAGCACCCCGGCGCCGTCCAGCGCGAAGGCGCCGATGCCGCCCGCGGACAGGCGCAGCCGCTCGCGCAGCGCGCGCTCGGCCGGCGGCAGGTCGGGCTGGTCGCGCAGCAGCGTCGCCGGGTCGGCCAGGCAGCGCTCGGAGCGCGCGGCGACGTCGAAGACCCACAGCGCGTCGCTGGGGTCCTCGGGGCCCGAGGAGCGCAGGAAGATCACCCGAGCCCCGTCCGGGCTCACCGTCACGGCGCGGGGTGCGCCGTAGGAGAAACGTCGGGTTCGCGCGGCCAACTCCGGATAGTCCACCCCGGAATGTTGACTCCTGCCCGCCGGATTGTCATGTGATTGGGCCGGAACCGAGGATTGTCGTCACTCCTGGTATGCGCATGCTCACGCCCGACGTGGCGGTTGGGAAAAGTGTCAGAGGCAGGCCGTAGAGTTGCCCCCGTGACCGCTCGGAGCATCTTGTTCGTCCATGCACACCCCGACGACGAGTCGATGGGGACCGGCGCGTCCATGGCCCGCTACGCGGCCGAAGGCGCCCACGTCACCCTCGTGACCTGCACGCTCGGTGAGGAAGGCGAGATCCACGTGCCCGCGCTGGCCGGGATCGCCGCCGCCGAGGGGGACCAGCTCGGCGGCTACCGCATCGCCGAGCTCGACGCCGCCTGTCGCCACCTGGGCGTGACCGACCACCGCTTCCTCGGCGGGGCGGGGCGCTACCGCGACTCCGGGATGATGGACACCCCGGCCAACAAGCACCCGCGCGCCTTCTGGGGGGCCGACCTCGAGGTGGCGGCCGGCCTGCTGCTCGAGGTGATCCGCGAGACCCGCCCGCAGGTCGCGGTCACCTACGACCCCAACGGCTTCTACGGCCACCCCGACCACATCCAGGCCCACCGGGTGCTGACCCGCGCCGTCGAGCTCGCCGAGGCCGAGGGCATAGGGCCTTCCAAGGTGTACTGGACTGCTGTACCCCGTTCGGTCCTGATGGCCGGCATGGAGCAGTTCCGGGGGTCCTCCGACAACCCGTTCGCCGAGATCGAGCGGCCGGAGGACCTGCCGTTCGGCACGGCCGACGAGGACATCGCGGCGCGGGTGGACGGCCACGAGTACGCGGAGGAGAAGACGGCCGCCCTCAAGGCGCACGCCACGCAGATCCCGCCGTCGTCCTGGCTGTTCTCGATCGCGGGGAACTTCGGCGCCGAGTTCATGGGCGTGGAGTACTACCAGCTCGCGCGCGGCACCAAGGGGCCCGGCGTGGGGCCGTTCGGCTGGGAGGAGGACCTGTTCGCGGGGCTCGACGTGGCGGCCGCGGTGCGGGCGCCCGGGCCGCGGGCGGGGCTGGAGACGGCGGCGCTGGGTTCGGCGGGGCTGGAGGCTTCTGAGGCGTCGCATGCGGTGCTGGGGACGTCGGCGCTGGGGTCGTCGTCGGGGTTGGAGCCGGAGGAGTCGTGAGCGCGAAGCGCAATGGGCCGCCGCGGCCGGCCCCGGCTTTGGAGCAGCCTTTGCCGGAGCCCGTTGAGGAGCCTTTGGAGAAGCCTTTCGAGGAGCCTGCGGGCGTGGTCTGGCCTGAGCCGGAGCAGGAGCCGGCGGCGTCTCGGCGGCGGCTTTCGCCGGAGGCGGAGCGGGTGCTCGACATCTCGATCACGGTCGGGGGGCTGATCGTGGCCACCCTGCTGGGGGCCGGGCTGGCGATCGTGGAGGCGCTGTACTCGCCGTTGCGCGTGGGCGGGTTCCGGGTGCCGGTCTCGCTGCTCATGGCGATCGTGACGAACCCGCTGCTGGGCTGGTTCGCGTTCACCACGACGCGAAGCCGGCTGGCCGCCCTGTTGCCGGCGGCGGCGTGGTGCGTGGTGTGGATCCTCTCGGCCGGGCGGACCTCCGAGGGCGACCTGATCATCACCGACGACAACTGGGTGGGGCTGCTGACGCTGTTCGCGGGGCCGCTCGCGTTCGCGATCGGCATCTACCTCTCGGCGATGCGACCGCGGGCCGCCGCGCCGAGCACTCCGGACCCGTCTGCTCCGGCCGCGCACTGACCGTTCCGGGGCACCGCCCGGGGGCGCCGCCAAGTGTCGGGAAGACGGGGTTCAGCGAACTCTGAGGTGGCGGGTCTTGCGCGCACGCAGTGTAGACGGGTAAACACGTTCCCGCGCCGAGATTGCCAGGGTTCGGCGAATCGGGGAACTCACGTGACGGAGGCTGGCGATGAAGGAGCGGTGGTTGCCCGTCGGGCTCGTCGCGGCGGGCCTTTTCGTGGTCAACGTCATTGCGCGGCTCGTGGTGCGGGTCGGGGCCGGCGACGATGACGCGAAGCAGATCACCATCGGGCTGTGGGCGCTGTTCGCGGTGGGGGCGGTGATGATTCCCGTCGCCTTCTGGTACGGGCGGCGCGTGCCCATGATCCGCGTCGTCGGCGAGCTCGGGCTGGCGGTCGTGATCGCGTGCCTGCTCGCGGTGCTCATCGGGCCGTTCGTGTCCGGCGTGGGTCCGTTCGAGAACGGCGTGGGGCTGGTGTTCCGCCAGTTCTTCTACTTCCTCGGGCTGTCGGCGATCGGCGCGGTGATCGGGCTCGGCATCCTGATGACGACCGGGCTGGACTACAAGTCGCAGTCCTGGAAGCGGTACATCGAGCGCAACGACACCAAGCCCCGCAAGGCCGTCCGCCGCTAGGGCAGCAGGCGGCGGCTCGAGTACGCGTGGTGCACGGTGAAGCCGAGGCGCGTGTACAGCGCCACAGCCGCCGTGTTGCGCTGCTCCACCTGCAGGTAGACGTCCCGCGCGCCGACGGACTGGGCCCACTCGGCCAGGGCCGCCATCAGGCGCTGGGCCAGGCCGCGGCGGCGCAGCGACTCGTCCACGCCGATCAGGGACAGGCCGAGCCAGCGGGACTCGTCGTCGGCCACGCAGCCGCGGGCGGTGGCGAGGAGGGTGCCGGCTTCGTCGTACCAGTGGGCGAATCGCACCTGGCGGACCGCCGTCAGCACGTGCAGCGCGGAGTCCGGCAACTCGCCCTTGCGGCCCGCGACCGAGGCCAGCCACGCCTCGGTCGGCTCCGTGGCCAGCTCCAACCGCCCCACGGGCGCTGCGAGGTCGGAGCGTGCCTGAACGGCGGCGAGCAGCGCCGGGAGCGGGATCGTCATCACCTGGGAGACCGGCATCGCCGTCCAGCCGCGGCGCTCCAGTTCCTCGTCGAGGCGCTGGAAGAGCGGCACCGAGATGGAGAAGGCGGGGGTGAGGGAGCGCTCGCGGTACCAACGCTGCACGAAATCGATCGCCTCGCCCGTCGGCAGGTCGGGGGAGCCGATCGCCAGCACCGAGTTGCCGCGCTGGGTCCAGCCGTCGGTCGCGCGCAGGAGCCAGTCGCCGAGGTGGCCCTGCTCGCGGGCCGGCCAGCCCTGGGCCGCAGCGGCCTCGAGGGCTTCAGTCGGGGTGAAACGGCGGCGCGGCGGGACCGGCTTGGCCCGGGCGATCTCATGCAATGGAACGCGCACCGCTCCGGCGCGGGCACGGACTGTGATATGCGTCTCGGTCGCTTCGAGAAGCTCGCCCAGAATGTCCGAAAACACGGGTCGTGCGTCGCGCATCCCGGCGATTCGGCGTACCACAACGCGTTGTCCCACATGTTGTGGCCCGAGCACGATCGACCTCCCGTGAACCTGGATACTAGGCTCGTACCGCCGCGGTAGGGATGCGGCGGGGCTTGCCAACCCCAGGCTGGCAGCCTCAGGCGCGAAAGAGGGCGACCCGTGACATACATCATCGCCGAACCTTGCGTGGACCTGCTCGACAAGGCCTGCATCGAGGAGTGCCCTGTCGACTGCATCTACGAGGGCAACCGCATGCTCTACATCCACCCGGATGAGTGCGTGGACTGCGGCGCCTGCGAGCCGGTGTGCCCGGTCGAGGCGATCTTCTACGAGGACGACGTCCCGGAGAAGTGGAAAGACTTCACCGGCGCCAACTACGCGTTCTTCGACGACCTCGGCTCGCCCGGCGGCGCGTCGAAGGTCGGCAAGATCGAGAAGGACGCGCCGTTCGTGGCCACCCTCCCGCCGCAGGAGCGCGAACACTGACCGGCACCGCTTTCGGGGCCCGGCGCGCGCTCGCGGCCGGGCTTCCCGACTTTCCCTGGGACCGGCTCGAGCCGGCCAAGGCCACCGCGTCCCGCCACCCCGACGGCCTCGTCGACCTCTCGATCGGCACGCCGGTCGACCCGGTGCCCCCGCTGATCCGCGCGGCGCTGGCCGAGGCGTCGGACGCGCCCGGGTACCCGCTGACGGCCGGCACCCCGGCCCTGCGCGCGGCGATCCGGGCCTGGGTGACGCGCTCGTGCGGCCCCGCGTCCGACGAGTTCGGCGTGCTGCCCACGATCGGCTCGAAGGAGCTCGTCGCCTGGCTGCCGACGCTGCTCGGGCTGGGCGAGGGCGACACCGTGGTGATTCCGCAGGTGTGTTACCCGACGTACGAGGTGGGCGTCCTGCTCGCCGGCGCGCGCGTGGTCCGGGCCGACGCGCTGACCGCCCTCGGGCCGCAGCGGGTCAGCATGGTGTGGGTCAACTCGCCGTCCAACCCGACCGGCAAGGTGCTGCCCGAGGCGCACCTGCGCAAGGTCGTGACCTGGGCGCGGGAGCGCGGCGCGATCGTGGTCAGCGACGAGTGCTACCTGCCGCTGCCGTGGGAGTCCGAGCCCGTGTCGATCCTGTCGGTCTGCGACGGGAACTACGACGGGGTGCTCGCCGTACACTCGCTGTCCAAACGCTCGAACCTCGCCGGCTATCGGGCCGGGTTCGTGGCCGGCGACCCCGCGCTCATCGACGAGGTGCTCGCCGCGCGCAAGCACGCCGGCATGATCGTGCCCGCACCGGTGCAGGCCGCGATGATCGCCGCCCTCGGGGACGAGGAACACGTGCAAGAACAGCGGCAACGGTACTCCCGGCGCCGCGCCGTCCTCCGCCAGGCCTTCGAGCGCGCGGGGTTCACCGTCGAGCACTCCGAGGCCGGCCTGTACCTCTGGCTGACCCGTGGCGAGGACTCCTGGGCCACCGTCGGCTGGCTCGCCGAGCGCGGGATCCTGGCGGCGCCGGGCGCGTTCTACGGTCCGGCGGGCGCGGAGTACGTCCGGGTGGCGCTGACCGCCACCGACGAGCGCGTCGATTCGGCGGCATCGCGGCTCTGACCTGCGATTTCAAAGATCACCGTGAGCACTGAAAGCGACACATCCCCCGTCGGGGTATAAATCCGGATATGTCGCGGCGCGCCAGCGCCCGACATATCAGGCCCCAACCCGGGCGGGCCTGCAGCAAGCCCGCCCGGGACAAAGGCTCAGTTCGCGTGCAGCGCGGCGTTCAGCTCGATCCCGCGACCCTGCCGCTCGCGGACCTCCAGGCGCCCGGAGACCGAGTTGCGGATGTACAGCAGGTTCGGCACGCCCGACAGCTCGCGGGCCTTGACCACGCGGCCGTCCGGCAGGGTCAGCTTGGAGCCCGCGGTGATGTAGCAGCCGGCCTCGACCACGCAGTCGTCGCCGAGCGAGATGCCGATGCCCGCGTTGGCGCCGAGCAGGCAGCGCTCGCCCAGGGCGATGGTCTCCTTGCCGCCGCCGGACAGGGTGCCCATGATCGACGAGCCGCCGCCCACGTCGGTGCCGTCGCCGACCACGACGCCGGCCGAGATGCGGCCCTCGACCATGGAGTTGCCGAGGGTGCCGGCGTTGAAGTTCACGAAGCCCTCGTGCATGACGGTGGTGCCCGGGGCGAGGTGCGCGCCCAGCCGGACCCGGTCGGCGTCGGCGATGCGCACGCCCGACGGGGTCACGTAGTCGACCATGCGCGGGAACTTGTCGACGGCGAAGATGTTGAGCCGGCGACCGGCCCGGCGCTCGGCCACGCGCAGCTCGTCGACCTGCTCGGGCAGGCACGGGCCGGCCGAGGTCCAGGCGACGTTGGGGAGCAGCCCGAAGAGGCCGTCGAGGTTGGCCTGGTGTGGCCGGATGACGCGATGCGAGAGCAGGTGCAGCCGCAGGTACGCCTCGGCCGTGCTCGCCGGCGCGTCGCCGAGCGAGCCGATCTCCACCCGCACGACCTCGGTGCGCGAGCCGAGCGGGCCGTCGCCCTCCGGGAGGTCCGCGAAGTCCGTGCCGGCGCCGGTCGGGCCGGAGGCGGCCACGGCGGCGGAGACCGCGGCGGCGGCGCTGCCGGGATCGAGGACGGAGGCGGCGGTCGCGGCGGCGGCCGTGGCCGGGTCGAGCCCGGTCGCGGTGGTGCCGGCGGCGGCGTGGGGAGCTTGGCCGAGGCCGAGGTTGCCGGCCGGGAACCAGGCGTCCAGCACCTGGCCGGAGGCGGTCACGGTGGCCAGGCCCAGCCCCCACGCGGGCGAGTCGATGTAGGCGGTCGTCACGTGGTCGAACGCTACCGCACCCGCCCAGCGGCCCGTCCTACTAAGGTCGAGTCATGCTCACGCGCGCCACTCTCACCGATCCCGTGGCCCTGACCCGGGCGCTCGTCGACATCGAGTCGGTCTCCGGCAACGAGGCCGAGATCGCCGACCGCGTGGAGGAGGCCCTCGCCGGCACCGCGCTCAAGGTCGAGCGCTTCGGGCACACGATCGTCGCGCGGACCGAGCTGAACCGGCCGCAGCGGGTCGTGCTCGCCGGGCACCTCGACACCGTGCCGCTGCACGACAACTTCCCCTCGCGGACCGAGGGCAACCTGCTGTGGGGCTGCGGCACGTCGGACATGAAGGCCGGCACCGCGATCGCCCTGCACCTGGCGGTGACCGAGCCGGAGCCGCGGCACGACGTGACCTTCGTCTTCTACGAGTGCGAGGAGGTCGACTCCGCGCGCAACGGGCTGAACATCCTGGCCAAGCGCAGCCCGCACCTGCTGACCGACGCCTCGTTCGCGGTGCTGCTGGAGCCGACCCACGGGCTGATCGAGGGCGGCTGCCAGGGCACCCAGCGCATCCTGGCGCGGACCTACGGCAAGCGCGCCCACTCGGCCCGGTCCTGGCTGGGGGAGAACGCCATCCACAAGGCGGCGCCGATTTTGCAGCGGCTGGCGGAGTACGAGGCGCGCACGGTTGTGATCGACGGCTGCGAGTTCCACGAGGGCCTGAACGCGGTCCGCATCTCCGGGGGCGTGGCCGGCAACGTGATCCCGGACGGCTGCGAGGTGGAGGTCAACTTCCGGTTCGCGCCGGACCGGGACGAGGCGGCGGCCGAGGCGCACGTGCGCGAGGTACTGGACGGGTTCGAGCTCGAGTTCGTCGACTCGGCCCCGGGTGCACGCCCCGGCCTGGACGCGCCCGCCGCGCAGGAGCTGCTGGGCGCGATCGGCAAGCCGCCGCGGGCCAAGCTCGGCTGGACCGACGTGGCCCGCTTCGCGGTGCTGGGCATCCCCGGCCTGAACTTCGGCCCGGGCGACCCCAACCTCGCGCACAAGCAGGACGAGCACGTCGAGATCGACAAGATCACCGAGGGCGCCGAGGTGCTGCGCCGCTGGCTACGGGGCTGAGGGCGGCTGCTCCTCGGCGATCGGGTCCAAGCTGCGCAGCATCCGCCGGACCGCGAGCACCTCGCGGATCCGCCGGTTCATCTGCCGCTTCTGACGATCTTGATCGGTACGTGTCATGCCGGTCACACCCCCCACGCCGTGACCACCGGTATATCGGGTAGGACGCGACGGCAGTGGGAAACGTTGCGCTCTGCACCCGTTTTCCTACCGAGAATGTCCGATCATCGCGGCGCGGGTGGACCTGTGACGAAGGTCTTACCGTCCGGATAGGGCCACGCGTTGGCGACACAGCCCTCCAGCCCGAACGACTGGCGGGCCATGACCGGGGCGGGCGCGCCCTTGCGCGGGCAGATCGCGTGGCCGTTGCCGAGGAAGTGCCCGACCTCGTGGTTGACGACCATGTCGCGGTAGTCGGCGAGGCTCGGGTACCACGCGACCCCCAGCAGCCAGCGCTTCAGGTTGATGATCACGTCCCGGCCGCCGCGGCAGGAGACCTCGCCCTTGGTCCGCACGCCGCGCTTGGCGCACATCGTGTCGGTGGTCGAGGGCGTGGCCAGGTGCACCGTGAGCTCGGAGGCGCTGCCGGACGGCACCCGTTGGAAGGAGAACTTCCCGCCCGCGATCCAGCTGCGGTTGTCGCCGAGGGTGTCCTGGACCGCCGCCGCGAAGACCTCCGGATCGACGCCCGAACCCTGCTCGGTCGCGACGACATAGTGCACGAGGTGCCCGGCGGTGCCGACCCGGTCGCCGCCGCTGCCCGCGAAGTCGAACTTCCCGTTGCCCTTGGCCGGCACGACGACCGGCGCGGGCGACCCGGCCGGCGACGGGGCCCGCGACGGCGATGCGGCGGCCGACGGGGAGGTGGCCGACGGCGACTCCGCGGCGGCCGGCGCGGACGAGAGATCGAGCGACGGCGGCTCGGCGACCATGGCACCGGTGGCGGAGGAGGCGCTCAGGGAGTACCAAATCAGGGAAGAACCGGCCAGAAGGGCGCACGCCGCCAGAATCGGCAGCCACACCCGTCTCCCCATGGCGGTATTGGACCACGGGAAGGCCGTGCCGGTGGGCCCGGATGAGGGTGATCGTCGTACGGTGACAGCATGAGCGAGCCCAAGCGCAGCCGGCCGCGGGAGCGGCATCGCGGCATGGTGACCCTCCGACGCGACGCCATCCCGCCGAGCACCGCCGATCAGCGGCTGCTGGACTCCCACCTGCGCCACGAGTGGAAGACCAAGGACGCCTGGCGCGCGCTGCGCATCCTCAGCGAGTTCGTCGAGGGCTTCGACACCCTGGCCGACCTGCCGCCCGCGGTGAGCGTCTTCGGGTCCGCGCGCAGCAAGCCCGACAGCCCCGAGTACCGCCTCGGCGAGCAGCTCGGCGGCGCCCTCGCCCGGGCCGGCTACGCGGTCATCACCGGCGGCGGCCCCGGCGTCATGGAGGCCGCGAACAAGGGCGTCGCCGACGCCGGCGGGCTCTCCATCGGCCTGGGCATCGAGCTGCCGTTCGAGCAGGGCCTCAACGACTGGGTCGACATCGGCATCGACTTCCGCTACTTCTTCGCGCGCAAGACGATGTTCGTGAAGTACGCCCAGGCATTCGTCGTGCTCCCCGGCGGCTTCGGCACGCTCGACGAGCTGTTCGAGGCGGTCACGCTGGTCCAGACCCGCAAGGTCACTCGCTTCCCGGTCGTCCTCATGGGTACCGCCTACTGGCAGGGCCTGCTCGACTGGATCACCGACACGATGCTCCCCGACGGCAAGATCGGCCCCGAGGACCTCCAGTTGCTCCACCTCACCGACGACGTCGACGCCGCGGTCCAGCACATCCGGGACGCGGCCGAGCACGTGGACGAAGGCGACGACACCTGATGGCGCGGATCTGTGTCTTCTGCGCCTCCTCGCAGCGGCTCGACCGGCGCTGGCTCGACCTCGCCCACGACCTCGGGGTGGAGATCGGCCGCCGCGGCCACGAGCTGGTCTCCGGCGGCGGCTGCGTCGGCATGATGGGCGCGGTCGCGGACGGCGCGCGCGAGGGCGGCGGCCGCACGTACGGCGTGATCCCGCAGACCCTCGTCGACCTCGAGGTCGCCGACACCAAGTCGGACGAGCTGGTCGTCACCGACGGCATGGCGTCCCGCAAGACCCTGCTCATCGAGCGCGCGGACGCCTTCATCACGCTGCCGGGCGGGCTCGGCACGCTCGACGAGCTGTTCGAGGTCTGGACCACGGCCACGCTCGACCTGCACCGCAAGCCGATCCTGCTGCTGGACTACGACGGCTTCTACGGCGGGCTGCTGGCCTGGCTGCGCGAGAAGACGCAGCAGGAGTTCGTCCGCAGCTCGGCCCTGGCCATGCTGCTCACCTCCCGCAATGTCCACGAATCGCTGGACCTCATCGAGGCGTCACTGCTCGGCGCGTCCCGGCAATAGCATTGGCGCCGTGACCGCGATCGCTTCCCCCGCGGGCCCTCGCCGTGCCTACAAGCTCGTGCGGCGGGCCCCGGTCAAGGCCGTCCCGGTCCAGGTCGACCCCTGGCAGCGGCTCGTGGTCGAGCACACCCACGGGCCGCTGCTCGTGGTCGGCGGGCCCGGCAGCGGGAAGACCAGCACGCTCGTCGAGGCCGTCGCGCAGCGGGTCGTCGACGGCGAGGACCCCGAGTCGATCCTGGTCCTGACGTTCGGGCGGCGCGGCGCCGTGCGGCTGCGGGACCGGATCGAGGGGCGGCTCGGGCGGTCGAGCGGGCTGCGCACGACCGCCGAGCCGATGGTGCGGACGTTCCACGGGTACGCGTTCGGGCTGCTGCGCCGGGCCGCCGTCGAGCGGGGCGAGACCTCGCCGCGGCTGCTCACCGGCCCCGAACAGGACCTGGTGATCCGGGAGCTGCTGCGGGAGTCCACGGCGCCGTGGCCCGAGGCGCTGCGCTCCGCGCTCAACACCCGGGCGTTCGCGACCGAGCTGCGGGACCTGCTGCTGCGCGCCGTCGAGCGGGGGGTCTCGCCCGAGGGCCTGAAGGAGCTGGCGCGGATCCACCGGCGGCCGGACTGGGCCGCGGCGGCCGCGTTCTTCCGGGAGTACCTGCAGGTGCTCGCCCTGCGCGACGCCACCGGCCGCGGGTCCGTGGCCTACGACTACGCCGAGCTGGTCCGGGCGGCCGGGAGCCTGCTCGCCGACGACCCGAACCTGCTGGAGAGCGAGCGGCGGCGGGTCCGGTACGTCTACGTCGACGAGCTGCACGACACCGACCCGGCCCAGGTCGAGCTGCTCGAACTGGTCGCCGGCAACGGGAAGCACCTCGTCGGGTTCGCCGATCCGGACTCCTCCACGTTCGCGTTCCGGGGGGCCGACCCCGCGATCGTGCGCGACTTCGAACTGCGGTTCCCCGGCGCGGTACAGGTGGCGCTCCCGCATTCGCAGCGGCTCGGCGAGGGACTGCTCGCGCCGATCGGACGGCTCGCGGTGCGGCTGCGCGGGCCCTCGCGGCATCGGGCGATGCACCCCGCGAAGGCCGGCGGGGCGGTGGAGACGCGGACGTTCGCGTCGGAGACGTCCGAGGCCGCGTTCATCGCGCACCGGCTGCGGGAGGCGCACCTGCTGCGGGACGTGCCGTGGTCGCGGATGGCGGTCGTGGTGCGCTCGACGGCCCGGCAGCTGGCGCCGCTGCAGCGGGCGTTGCACACGGCCGGGGTACCGACGACGACCGAGTCCGAGGATCTCCCGTTGCACCTGCAGCCGGCGATCGCCCCGCTGCTGCTGTTGTTGCGCTGCGCGCTGGACGGCGGGCGGCTCGACGAGGACGCCGCCGTGGCGCTGCTGCACTCGCCGCTGGGCGGGGCCGATCCGCTGGCCGAGCGGCGGCTGCGGCAGGGGCTGCGGGCGCTCGCGCTGGCCGCGGGGGACCGGCGGCCGTCGGGCCTCCTGCTGCTCGCGGCGCTGCGCGACCCGGCCGAGCTGGCGATGATCGAGCGGCGCTGGGCCACCCCGGCGCGGGCCGTGGCCGGGCTCCTGCAGCAGGCCCGGGAGGCCGCCGCCCGCCCGGGCGCGACGGCCGAGGAGGTGCTGTGGGCCGTGTGGCACGCCAGCGGGCTGGCCGATCGCTGGTCGGCGCTGAGCGCCCGCGGCGGGCACCGGGGCGCGGCCGCCGATCGGGACCTGGATGCGGTCGTGACGCTCTTCGATGCCGCCGCGCGCTTCACGGACCGGCTGCCCGGTGCGGGTACCGGCGTCTTCCTGGACCACGTCGAGGGGCAGGACCTGCCGGCGGACAACCTCGCGCCCGCGGCCGACCGCGGCGACGCGGTGCGCATCCTGACCGCGCACGCCGCCAAGGGCCTGGAGTGGGACGTGGTGGCGGTGGCCGGGGTGCAGGAGGGCGTCTGGCCCGACCTGCGGCTGCGCGGCAGCGTGCTCGGCTCCGAGCTGCTGGTCGAGGTGCTGTCCGGGCGGAGCATGGAGACCATCGGGCGGCTGTCGGCCCTGCTGGACGAGGAGCGGCGGCTGTTCTACGTGGCCGTCACGCGGGCCCGGGAGCAGGTGCTGGTGACCGCGGTCGCATCCGGGGACGGCGAGGAGCAGCCCAGCCGGTTCCTCACCGAGCTCTCGATCGACGACGAGCAGCCCGCGTTCGAGGCGCCGCGCGCGCTCACGCTGCCGACGCTCGTCGCCGAGCTGCGGGTCGCGCTGGTCGATCCCGACGCGCCGGAGCCGCGGCGCCGGTCCGCCGCGGCGCTGCTGGCCAAGCTCGCGCAACAGGAGGTACCAGGGGCGGATCCCGACTCGTGGTGGGGCCTTCCGGTGCTCTCGGACGAGCGGCCGCTCGTCGACCCCGGCGAGGCGGTGCAGGTCACCCCGTCGACCGTGGAGAGCGTCGAGCGCTGCAGCCTGCGCTGGCTGCTGGAGCGGCACGGCGGGGCGCTGACCCCCTCGCCGGAGCAGTCCATCGGCAACCTCGTGCACGCCGCGGCGATGCTGGCCTCCGACGCCTCGGCGGACCGGGCGCAGCTGGTCGCGTACGTGGCCGACCGCTTCGACGCGATCGAGCTCTCGGCCCGCTGGCTGGCCGGGCGGGAGCGGGAGCGCGCGGAGACGATGCTCGACAAGCTCATCGGCTGGCTGGCCGGCAACCCGCGCCGGCTCGTCGCGATCGAGCAGGACTTCCTGGTCGAGCTGGCCGACCCCGAGGCGCCGGTGGAGATCAAGGGGCGGGTCGACCGGCTGGAGCTCGACGAGCAGGGCCGCCTCGTCGTGGTCGACCTCAAGACCGGCAAGTCGATCCCGGCCAACGCCAACCTGGCCGAGCACCCGCAGCTGGCGGCCTACCAGGCGGCGATCGAGCTGGGCGCGTTCGAGGAGTCCACGGTCGCGGGCGGGGCCTCGCTGGTGCAGCTCGGCGGCGAGACGAACACGGCCCGCGAGCAGGTCCAGCCCCCGCTCGGCGAGGCCGACGACCCCAACTGGGCCCAGGCTCTGGTACGCCGCACCGCCCAGACCATGGCCGCCTCCACCTTCAGCGCCGTGGTCAACAACAAGTGCCGGGTCTGCCCGGTGCGCACCTCCTGCCCGGTCTCCGGCAAGGGCCGGCACGTCACATGACCCCGCTCGAACTCTCCCGGCTGCTGCGGCTCCCCGCGCCCACGCCGCAGCAGGCCCAGGTGATCTCGGCGCCGGTCGGGCCGCTGCTCGTGGTGGCCGGGGCCGGCTCGGGCAAGACCGAGACGATGGCCGCCCGGGTCGTGTGGCTGGTCGCGAACGGGCACGTGCGGCCGGAGCAGATCCTCGGCCTGACCTTCACCCGCAAGGCGGCGGGCGAGCTGTCGCACCGCATCCGCCAGCGCCTCGGCCAGCTGGTGCGCCGGCTCGGGCGGGACGACCTCATCGCGGGCGAGCCGACGGTGGCCACCTACCACTCGTACGCGGCCCGGGTGGTGCGCGAGCACGGCGTGCGGGCCGGGTTCGAGCCGTCCACCCGGCTGCTGACCGAGGCCGCGTGCTGGCAGCTCGCCGACACGGTCGTGCGCGCGTACGACGGGGACATGACCGCGGTCTCCTCCGCCCCGTCGACCGTCGTCGACGCCGTGCTGCACCTGTCCGGCGACCTGGCCGAGCACCTGCGCGAGCCGGCCGACGTGGCCGCGTGGACCGGCCGGTTCTTCGCCGAGGTGAGCGGCAAGACGGGCAAGATGGCCAAGCCGGTGCGCGACGTGCTGTCCCGGCAGCAGGCGCGCCTGCAGCTGTTGCCGCTGATCCGGCAGTACAGCGAGAAGAAGGCGCTGCTGGAGGCCATGGACTTCGGCGACCAGCTGTCCCGGGCGGCCCGCGTCGCGACCGCGCATCCCGAGGTCGGCCAGGTCGAGCGGGACCGCTTCCGGGTCGTGCTGCTCGACGAGTACCAGGACACCTCGCACGCCCAGGTCGTGCTGCTGCGGGCGCTGTTCGGCGGCGGCCACCCGGTGACCGCGGTCGGCGACCCGTGCCAGTCCATCTACGGCTGGCGCGGCGCCTCGGCCGGCACCCTGGACCGCTTCCCGGTCGAGTTCCCGCTCGCCGACGGCGAACAGGCGCCGCTGCGCGAGCTGACCACGAGCTGGCGCAACC
Organism: Dactylosporangium sp. CS-033363; assembly: GCF_050942475.1. Taxonomy (NCBI): domain Bacteria; kingdom Bacillati; phylum Actinomycetota; class Actinomycetes; order Micromonosporales; family Micromonosporaceae; genus Dactylosporangium; species Dactylosporangium sp. CS-033363. The sequence continues at coordinate 1,058,276 of NZ_CP192032.1, forward strand.
GGCCCGAGATCCTCGACGTGGCCAACACGCTCTCGGCCCCGCTGCGCTCCTACGGCGCGCGGGTGCGCGAGCTCGCCCCGGCCGACGTGCTGGCCGAGCCCGCCTCGACCGCGACCGTGCACTGCGCCCTGCTCGACACGTACACCGAGGAGGCGGCCTGGGTCGCCGACCGGGTGCTGGCCTCGTGGCGGCTGGCGGCCAAGGTCGACCCGGACACGTTCCCCTACGACATCCCGGTCGAGGACCGCCCGTCGACCGCGGTCCTCGTGCGGACCCGGGCCCAGATCCCGGCGCTGGAGAACGCCCTGCGCTCGCGCGGCCTGCCGGTCGAGGTCGTCGGCCTGGGCGGGCTGCTGGACACGCCCGAGGTCCGCGACGTGGTGAGCACCATGCGGGTGCTCGCCGACCCGGCCGAGGGCGCCGCGCTGCTGCGCATCCTGACCGGCCCGCGCTGGCGGATCGGCCCCCGGGACCTGGTCGCCCTGTACCGCCGGGCCCGCTCCCTGGCCGCCGCCCGCCGCACCGGCGACAGCGCGGCCGAGCCCGAGCTCGCCGACCGGCTGGACGAGGCGGTCCTGGTCGAGGCCCTGGACGACCTCGGCGACCCCGAGCGGTACTCCGAGGAGGGCCACCGCCGCTTCGTCCGCCTCGGCACCGAGCTGCGGGCCCTGCGCCGGCGCCTCGACCAGCCGCTGCCCGACCTGGTGGCCGACCTGGAGCGGGTCACCGGCCTGGACGTCGAGGTCGCGGCCCGCCCCGGCGACGCCGGCCTGGCCCGCGGCCACCTCGACGCGTTCAGCAACATCGCCGCCCGGTTCGCCTCCGAGTCCGAGGGGGCCACGCTCAGCGCGTTCCTGGCCTTCCTGGCCGCGGCCGAGAACGAGGAGCGCGGGCTGGCCCCGGGCGAGGTCGAGGTCGTCGACGGCGCCGTGCAGATCCTCACCGCGCACGCCGCCAAGGGCCTGGAGTGGGACGTCGTCGCGGTCGCCGGGCTGTGCGCGGACGTGTTCCCGGGCCCGAGCAACGCCGGCGACCACTGGCTGCGCGGCCTCGGCGTGCTGCCGTTCCCGCTGCGCGGCGACCACGACGGGCTGCCGGCGCTGGACCTGACCGGCACCGCCGACATCAAGGGCGTCGTGGCCGCGCTGGAGGGGTTCACCCGGGACTGGCGCGAGCACGACGTCCGGGAGGAGCGGCGGCTGGCCTACGTCGCCGTGACCCGCCCGCGCCGCCTGCTGCTGGCCAGCGGGTACTGGTGGGGCGAGGGGGTCAAGCGGGCCCGCGGCGCCTCCGTGTTCCTGGACGAGATCCGCGAGCGCTGCCTGGCCGGCGCGGGGGTCGTGGACGCCTGGGCGCCGAAGCCCGATGCCGACGCGCAGAATCCGACCGCCGCGGATGTACCGTCCGCGAGCTGGCCCGCCGACCCGCTCGGCCACCGCCGGCCGCTGCTGGAGGCCGCCGCCGCCCTGGTCCGCACGGCCGACCCGGACGCGGAGCTCGCCGCCGACCCGCTCGTGGACCGCTGGGCCTCCGAGGCCGAGCTGCTGCTGGCCGAGCAGGCCCGGCTGGCCCCGCGGGCCGGCGGCGCGGTCGAGGTCGGCCTGCCCGGGCACCTGTCCGTGTCGCAGCTCGTGTCGCTGCGCCGGGACCCGCAGCGGCTGGCCCGCTCGCTGCGCCGGCCGCTGCCGGCCCGCCCCGACCCGTACGCGCGCCGCGGCACCGCCTTCCACCACTGGCTCGAGCAGCGCTTCCGGGCCGAGCGGCTGATCGACCTCGACGAGCTGCCCGGCGCCGCCGACGAGGACGCCGCGCCCGACTCGGCCCTGGCCGACCTGCAGGCGCGGTTCCTGGCCAGCGAGTGGGCCGACCGGGTGCCGCTGGACGTGGAGGTGCCGTTCGCGTCGGTGATCGCCGGGGTCGTGGTGCGGGGGCGGATGGATGCCGTCTACCGGTACGCCGACGGCCGCTACGACGTCGTGGACTGGAAGACCGGCGGGCGCCCCGGCGGGGCCGACGCGAGCGCGGCGGGGGTGCAGCTCGCGGCGTACCGGCTGGCCTGGGCCGAGCTGCGCGGAGTCCCGCTGGACACGGTCGGCGCCGCGTTCTTCTACGTGCGCGGCGGCGAGACGGTCCGCCCGGCCGACCTGCTCGACGAGGACGGTCTGCTGGGGCTGATCACCAGCCTGCCCGCCACCTAGATCACGACAGGCAGATCACGGGTTTGTCTCAATGAATTGGCAAGGTTCCGACATGCGGCTGTCGGTGGAACCGCGTCCTCCTCGAAGCTGTCCAAGAGGGCATGCGAGGGGGAGTGCTCAACATGCAGGCACCGCAGGTACGCGAGGTCGCTCTGGTGGTCGGCGTGGCCACCGCCGGGGTGCTGACCGCCGCGCTGATCGTGATCGGGCCCGTCGCGGCCGCTGATTCGCACCGGTATCCGCAGGTCACACAGCTGCACCCGCCGCCGCATCCGCAACCGTGACCCGGAATGCCCAGCAAACCCCCAGCTGAGCGGGGCGGGGGCTGCTGGCCGTCGTCGCATTCGGCTGCGACACTGGGGGCGAGATGACCGAGCAGCCCTCGCCGTGGGCGACGCCGGACACACAGACCGTGATTCAGCCGGTCACCGTGCCCGCGTCGCCGTCCGGCGCACCCTCCGAACCGGTGCAGGCGGCCCCGCAGCGGCCCGCGGCGGGCTACGCGTCCGGGCGCGTGGGGCGGTCGGGGACCCCACCGGTGGTACCGCCGCCGGATCTTCTGGAATATGGCCGGGGCGACGACGACGATCCGATCAAGCGGAACCAGCGCATCCTGAAGTGGCTCGGCGGCGGCGCGGTGCTCGTCGTCGCGATCGGCCTGATCGTGATCCTCGTGTCGGTGATGACGAACAACGCCACCACGCCCGGCGGCCTGTTCAACCGGCAGGCCGAGGGGCCCAGCGACACCCGCCCCGAGCTCGCGCGCCGCTGCCCGCCGCCGACCATCCCGCCGGACAACCCCAACCAGGGCGGCGAGGAGGTGCCGCCGGGGCCGCGGACCTCCGACAGCGAGTCCGGGATCAGCTACAAGTCCTTCGGCGACCCGTGGCGCCCGCTCGCCGAGAACTGGCGCGACCAGGGCGAACTGAAGATCACGTACCGCATCGGCCAGGACTTCGTGACCGAGCCCAACTACGACGGGGTGGGCTCGGACTACCACGCCACCATCCTGTCGGGCCACGTGCCGGCCGCGGTGAACGACGGCATGGTGCTCGACCTGCACTGCGTCGGCGACCAGATCGCGGCGGACGTGCGGGTCAGCTTCTACCCCAAGGGCAACCAGCTCGAGCAGCTCGAGGCCCGGGACCTGACGCTGGGCGGGCGCCCGGCGCGGCTGCTCAAGTTCCGGCTGCACTTCAGCCAGAGCGGGCTGCGGGCCAAGAGCGAGCTGGTCTCGATCGCGCTGGTCGACCTGGGCAAGCCGGAGGCGGCGATCCTGTACGTGTCGATCCCCGACACGCACCGTCAGTTCGACTACGTCGCCGACGAGGCGCCGGAGAGCATCCGCCCCGTCTGACGCTCGCGCTGATCAGGGCGAGTGGCGCCACTTGCATTGATCCGGCACGCTAGCCCGCATGAAGCAGCGGCTGGCCGCGGTGATCTTGGGTGCGGGTCTCGCACTGGTGGCGCCCGCCGGCGTCGCCCGGGCCGATGTCATTCGCGACAATGAGTGGCATTTGCGGTACCTCGGGGTCGCCGAGGCCAACCGCGTGACCCGGGGCGAGGGCGTGACGGTCGCGGTGATCGACCGCGGCGTCGACCGCTCCCACACCGACCTCGCCGGCGCCGTGCTCGACCCCGTCTTCGTCAACGCCGGATCGGCCGGCGACGAGCCCGGCGGGCCGATCGACCCGGACGGCCACGGCACCGCGCTCGCCGGCATCATCGCCGGTCAGGGCCACGGCGCCGACCGCGCCGACGGCATCGTGGGGATCGCGCCCGGGGCCAAGGTGCTGCCGATCCTGCTCAGCACCCCGGCCGGCGAGGAGCCCACCGCGGACGAGATCGCGGCCGGCATCGAGGCGGCGGTCGTCCAGCGCACCTCGGTGATCGTGGTCGGGTACTCGGTGGCCCGCAGCGACCGGCTCCAGCAGGCGGTCCGCGACGCGCAGGCGGCCGACGCGATCGTCGTGGCGGCCGACGGCGACCAGCCCGGCCGCGCGTTCGAGCCCTTCCCGGCGGCCTACGACGGCGTGCTCGCCGCGGTCCCGCTCACCCGCACGGGTGACGTGCGGGTGCCCTCCAGCAGCGGGCGCAAGCTCGGCCTGGGCGTCCCCGGGTTCCAGATCATGACGACCAACAGCGGCAACCGGTACCGCGTGGACGACGGCTCGGCCTCGCCCGCCGTGCTCGGCGCCGCGGTGGCCCTGGTGCGCTCGGCGTTCCCCGGGGCCAAGGCCGACGAGATCGTTCGGCGCCTCACGATCACCGCGGTCGACGCCGGCCCCGCCGGACCCGACCCGGACAACGGGCTCGGCCGGCTCGAACTGGTCCAGGCGCTGACCCGGAAGCTGCCCACGCCCTCGCCGTCACCCTCGCGGGCCGCGGCCGTGCCCGGCGTGTCGGCCTCCGCCACGCCGCTCGCGGCGCCCGCCGCCCCGCGCTCCCGCGGGCCCTATGGCTGGCTGCTGGGCCTGCCGCTGCTCGCCGTCCTCGCCGGCGTGGGCGCCTACGCGGGACTGGCAGAACGCCGAGTCAGGCTTTCGGGCCGGAACGAAGTAGATTCGGTGGGTGTCCAGTCGTAGCCCTGCTGTGCGGATCCCGGCTTCCAAGTACCCCGTCGAGCGCTTCACCCTGCCCAACGGCCTGCGGGTGGTGCTGACCCCAGATCGCGCCGCGCCGGTCGTCGGCGTCGCGGTGGTCTACGACGTCGGCATCAGATCGGAGCCCCAGGGGCGGACCGGCTTCGCCCACCTGTTCGAGCACCTGATGTTCCAGGGCTCGGAGAACCTCGAGAAGCTCGCCCACTTCCGCCACGTGCAGGGCTCGGGCGGCACCTTCAACGGCTCGACGCACTTCGACTACACCGACTACTTCGAGACCCTGCCCTCCAACGCGCTGGAGCGGGCGCTGTTCCTCGAGGCCGACCGCATGCGCGCGCCGCGGCTGACCGAGGAGAACCTCCGCAACCAGATCGACGTGGTCAAGGAGGAGATCCGGGTCAACGTGCTCAACCGGCCCTACGGCGGCTTCCCCTGGCTGCGGCTGCCCCCGGTCATGTTCGACACGTTCGCCAACGCCCACGACGGCTACGGCTCGTTCGAGGACCTCGAGTCGGCGACCGTGGCCGACGCGGCCGACTTCTTCGACCGGTACTACGCCTGCGGCAACGCGGTCCTCGCGGTCTCCGGCGACTTCGACGTGGCCGTCGCGACCGAGCTGGTCGAGCGGCACTTCGGCGACGTCCCGGCCCGGCCCGCGCCGGTCCGCCCGGACTTCACCGAGCCCGACCTGACCGCCGAGCGCCGCGCCTCCTACGAGGACCGCCTCGCCCCGCTGCCGGCCATCGCGGCCGCGTGGCGGGTGCCGGACCCGATCAGCGACCTGGAGGGCTACCTCCCGTACGTCGTGCTGGCCGAGGTGCTCACCGACGGCGACGCCTCCCGGCTGGTCGAGCGGCTGGTGCTGCGCGACCGGTCGGTGACCAGCGTCGGCGGGTACATCGGGTTCATGGGCGAGCCTTTTGCGGTACGGGACCCAACCGCCCTTGTGTTGCAGGCCCATCTCCCTCCTGGCGGCGACGTGGACAAGGTCCTGCGCACGATCGAGGAGGAGTGCGCGCGGATCGCGAGCGACGGCCTGGCCGCCGACGAGCTCAGCCGCACCCAGGCGCGCATGGCCACCCACCTGCTGCGCGACACCGACGCGGTGCTCGGCCGCGCCCTGCAGATGGCCGTGCTGGAGCAGCAGCGCGGCGAGCCGGAGCTGCTCAACCAGCTGCACACCCTGATCGGTGACGTCACCGAGGAGCAGATCGTCGCCGCCGCGGCGCGGCTCGTGCCGTCCCGCCGGGCCGCGGTCGAGGTCATCGCCGGAGGAGCCAAGTGACTGTGACAACCCCGCTGCGCGCCCTGCCGGTCCTCGGGCCGAACCGCGCCCTCAAGGTGCCCGGCACCGTCGAGCGCACGCTCGACAACGGGCTGACCGTGATCGCGCTGCGCCGCTCGTCGGTGCCGCTGGTCGAGGTCCGCCTCCGGGTCCCCTTCGCCCAGGCCGACCTGGCCCGGGCCGCCCTGCTCACCCAGACCGTGCTGTCCGGCACCTCGACCATGTCGACCGTGGACATCGCGGCCGAGCTGCAGAAGGTCGGCGGCGGGCTGTCCGCCGGGGCCGACCCCGACCGGCTGATGATCTCCGGCAACGCGCTGGTCGACGGGCTCGACCGGCTGCTGGACATCCTGTCGTCCGTGCTCACCGACGCCTCGTACCCGGCCGAGGAGGTCGACACCGAGCGCGCCCGCCTCGTCGACCGGATCCGCGTCGCGCAGAGCCAGCCGAGCCACCTGGCCCGGGTCGCGCTGCTCAAGCGGATGTACGGCAGCCACCCGTACGCGATCCAGACCCCCGCCCCGGAGCTCGTCGAGGCGGTCGTCCCCGACGAGCTGCGCGGGCTGCACGCCGAGCGGCTGCACCCCAACGGGGCCATCCTGGTGATCGTCGGCGACCTCGAGCCGGAGGCCGCGATCGCCTCGGCCGAGCGGATGCTGGGCAAGTGGAACGGGGGCGGCACCCTCGCCGAGCTCCCGCCCGCGCCGGCCCTGCAGCCGGGCCCGCTGACGCTGGTCGACCGGCCCGACTCGGTGCAGTCCTCGCTGCGCCTGGCGCTGCCGGCGGTCTCCCGCCGGCACCCGGACCACGCCGCGCTGCAGCTGGCCAACCTGATCTTCGGCGGCTACTTCTCGTCCCGCTGGGTCGAGAACATCCGCGAGGACAAGGGCTACACCTACGGCCCCCACTCGCTGATCGAGCACGCCGTCGCGGGCTCCGCGCTGGTCGTCTCGGCCGAGGTGGCGACCGAGGTCACCGGCCCGGCGCTGCTGGAGACGCTCTACGAGCTGGGCCGGATCGCCAGCCTCCCGCCGAAGGACGAGGAGCTGGAACAGGCCCGCCAGTACGCGCTGGGCACCCTCCAGCTCGGCATGTCCACCCAGGCCGGGCTGGCCGGGCTGGTCTCCACGTACGCGGGCTTCGGGCTGCGGCTGGACTACCTGGCCGAGCACGCCGCCCGCCTGGCCAAGGCGAGCAAGGACGACGTGGCCGCGGCGGCCGCGCAGTACCTGGCCCCGTCCCAGGCCGCGGCCGTCGTGCTCGGCGACGCGAGCCGGGTCGAGGCCTCGCTCGCGGCGCTCACCCAGGTCCAGCGCGCCGAGGGGTCATGACGCCTGGCTTTCCGCCGTTCGCGCGCGGCCCGCTCGACCGGGCCGCGCACCGGCGCACCGACGAGGAGTGGCTGAAGGCGGCCTTCGAGCGGTCCCGGGTCGTGGTGGTCGACGACGGCCACGTCCTGGTCCACCCCGGCGACCGGCCCGAGCTCGTGCTGATCGACCCGGCCGACGCGCCCGAGGGGGAGCGATTCTTCCTCGGCGAGGAAGCCGGCGGCACCGTGTACTTCGCGGTCGCCGCCGACGTCGCCGAGGCCGAGGGCACCAGCCGGGTCAACATCCGCCAGGTCGGCGCGGCGCTCGACGCGCTCCCGGCGGAGCTGTTCATCACGTCGGTCGCGCTGGCCAACTGGCACTCGCGGCACCCGTACAGCCCGCTGAGCGGCAAGCTGACGCGCGCGGCGCAGGGCGGGTGGGTGCGGGTGACCGAGGGCGGCGAGGAGACGCTCTGGCCGCGCACCGACCCGGCCGTGATCATGCTCGTGCACGACGGCGTCGCCGGGCCGGAGGGGCGCTGCCTGCTCGGGTTCAACGCGCAGTGGAAGGCCCTCGGGGCGACGGTGCCGCGGTTCTCGACGCTGGCCGGGTTCGTGGAGCCGGGGGAGTCGGCGGAGATGGCGGTGGCGCGGGAGGTCCTGGAGGAGGTGGGGGTGCGGGTCGACTCGGTCACGTACCTCGCCAGCCAGCCCTGGCCGTTCCCCGGTTCCCTGATGCTCGGGTTCCACGCGCACGCGCCGGAAGGTGCGGCGATCACCGTGGACGAGGAGGAGATCGCGGAGGCGCGGTGGCTGACCCGGCGGGAGATCGGCGCCGTGCTGGACGGCTCCTCGCAGGACTTCGGGCTGCCGTTCCCCGCCTCGATCGCGCACTTCCTGATCACCAACTGGTTGAACGCGTAGCGGTGCGGTTGAGCGCCTCGCGATGCCAGGTGGCGCACCAGCGGTCCAGCACGTCGGCGGCGTGCGCGGGGGAGACCTCGCGCAGCTCGTCGTCGATGCGCTGGCTCCCGAACGCGTTGGTCGGATGCCAGTCCAGGTCGCGCCAGACGGCCTCCTCGGTCACCTCGCCCGCCGGCGTGACCGTGCGCCGCAGCAGCGAGAGCGGCCGTTCCGCCGTGGTCTCCTGGCTGACCCGCACGAAGTACGTGATCAGCAGCCGCGGATCGCCTGGCGGTCCGGCCCGCCAGGAGCGCATCGCCTCGTCGTTGAGCTGCTCGCCGGGCCTCGGGGAGTCGGGGCGGTAGGAGTACACGTGCATGCGGGTGAGGAAATCCGGCTCGGGCGCCAGGCCCTCGTCGAGGATCTCGCCCACGAAGCGCTCGGGCCACAGCCACTGCCCGTCGGTGTGCAGCACGGCGGGTCCGTGGCCGTGGCCGATCGTCGTCCCGCCGGCGAGGTACTCCGCGATCCGTCGGCGCCGCTCGGGATCGGCGACTCGCGGGCGCTCGGGCGCGTTGCGTACCGCGTACAGACGGGCAACCCGCATGGTGGCCGGCCTCCCCAGGCGTCCCGGCGTTCTAGCCAGCCACCGTAACGGATTTGCTCCCGTTCAGCTACCGACGGTTTCCAGGTGCTTCTTGACCTGCACGATCGTCGGGTTCGTCATGGACGTCCCGTCGTCGAAGCGCAGGGTCGGCACGGTCTGGTTGCCGCCGTTGACGGTCTCGACGAACTTGGCCGCCTCCGCGTCCCGCTCGATGTCGATCACCTGGTACTGGATGCCCTCGCGGTCCATCTGGGTCTTGAGGCGGTGGCAGTAACCGCACCAGGTGGTGGAGTACATGGTGAGCATGGGGTGGTTCCTCCAGAAAGCATCGGCGGGGTCACACAAGGCGATACCGCATAACGTCGTACCCAACTGGAATGATGTCCAGCTGTGGCGGACTCCTCAGAGATTCTGGCGGGACTGGACCGGGACCAGTCCATCGCCGTCACCGCCCCGGCGGGACCGCTGTGCATCCTCGCCGGTGCGGGGACCGGCAAGACCAGGGCGATCACGCACCGGATCGCCCACCGCGTCCGCTCCGGGCAGGTCCGGGCGCAACACGTCCTGGCCGTCACGTTCACCGCCCGGGCGGCCGCCGAGATGCGCGAGCGGCTGGGCCGGCTCGGGGCGGCCGGGGTCCAGGCGCGCACGTTCCACGCGGCGGCGCTGCGGCAGGTGCGGTACTTCGCGCCCCGGCTCTTCTCCGGCCGGGACATGCCCGAGCTGCTGGACAGCAAGGCCCGGCTGGTCGGCCTGGCCGCCACGAAGGCCGGGCTGAAGACGGACCGGGAGGTGTCCCGGGACCTCGCCGGCGAGATCGAGTGGGCCAAGGCCTCGCTGATCGAGCCGGACGACTACGCCGCGGCGGCCAAGAAGGCCCTGCGCGAGCCGCCGTTCGACGGGGCGCTGGTGGCCAAGGTCTACGCGCACTACGAGCGGGCCAAGCGGGCCCAGGGCGTGATCGACTTCGAGGACATGATCCGCGCCGCGATCTGGGCCGTGGAGGAGCACCCCGACGTCGCCGAGCAGGTGCGGGCGCAGTACCGGCACTTCGTCGTGGACGAGTACCAGGACGTCAACCCGATGCAGCAGCGGCTGCTCGACGCCTGGCTGGGCGAGCGGGACGACCTGACCGTCGTCGGCGACGCCAGCCAGACGATCTACTCGTTCACCGGGGCGAGCGCGGCGTACCTCGTGGACTTCAAGCGCCGCCACCCCGGCGCCACCGTGGTCCGGCTGACCCGCGACTACCGGTCCACCCCGCAGGTCGTCGACCTGGCCAACGCGGTCATCTCGCGGGCCCGCGGCGAGCTGTCCCGGCTGCGGCTGGAGCTCGTCGGGCAGCGCCCGGCCGGCCCGGAGCCGACCGTGCGGACCTTCGCCGACGAGCCGGAGGAGGCCTCGGCGGTCGCGGCCCGCTGTGCGGAGCTGATCGCGGCCGGCACCCCGGCGCGCGAGATCGCGGTGCTGTTCCGGGTCAACGCGCAGTCCGAGGTCTATCAGGAGGCGCTCGCGGAGGCCGGCATCCCGTACGTCGTGCACGGCACCGAGCGCTTCTTCGAGCGCACCGAGGTCCGCGAGGCGATGATCGCGCTGCGCTCGTACCGCGGCGCTGACGACGGCGGGCTGGTCGCCACCGTGCACACCGCCCTCGACCGGGTCGGCTGGCGGCCCGAGAACCCTCCCGCCGGTGGCGCGCAGCGGGAGCGGTGGGAGGCGGTCTCGGCCCTCGTCAGCCTCGCCGAGGGCATGGCCACCCTGACCCTCGACGAGTTCAACACCGAGCTGCAGCGGCGCGCGGCCGTCCAGCACGTCCCGACCGTCGAGGGCGTGACCCTGTCGTCGCTGCACTCGGCGAAGGGCCTCGAGTGGGATGCGGTCTTCCTCGTCGGGCTCACCGAGGGGACCCTCCCGGTGATCCACGCGCGCACGCCGGACGCCGTCGAAGAAGAACGGCGGCTCTTGTACGTGGGGGTCACCCGCGCCCGCCACACGCTCTGGCTGTCGCATGCGGCCGCCCGCACCCCCGGCGGCCGCCAGCGCCGCCCGAGCCGGTTCGTGCCCTCGACGACCCCGGCGGGCGCGGCGTCCGGTCCCTCCGCGGGCCACGGCGCCGGCGGCTACCCGCGCCGCTCGCTGGACAAGGCGACGGTGGCCGGCCGGGCCAAGCGCGTCATGGCGGTGTCCTGCCGGGTGTGCGGCACCGGCCTGGTCAACGGGGCCGACCGCAAGCTCGGGCGCTGCGCGACCTGCCCGTCCGACGTCGACGAGGACCTGCTGGCCCGGCTGCTCGACTGGCGCAGCCGGCTGGCCGCGATCCAGAAGGTGCCCGCGTTCGTGGTCTTCACCGACGTGACCCTGGCGGCCATCGCCGAGCGGCGGCCGTCGCGGCGGGAGGAGCTCGCGGCGATCGCGGGCATCGGGCCGCGGAAGCTGATGCTGTACGGCGACGATGTCATCGCCCTCGTCCGCGGCACGAGCGTCGACGCCCTCGCCCGCGAGAGTGACTGAAGATTATCTATCGATTCGGGGCACCATGAGCTGCGCCGACATGGCACACTGAGTGCCGGTGCACGGGGTTGCCCGGGGGCTGGAAACTGACAAAAAACTTTCCCCGGAAAATCGTTTGCCCTACCGTTGAGGCACGGCATAGCCTGCGAACACGACGCCGGACGACCGGCGGTCGCACATCACGACGAGTTGCTAGAGAAGAGGTGGGTCCACGTGAAGCTCTATCTGACATCGGAGCGGCACGCGCTAACGCCTGCCCTCTGCTCGGCTGCCCGCCGGCTGTCGCCGACTGCCGCCCTGCAATGGCAGGAGTCTGTCCCGACCGTCGCCACCGCTGCCCTGGTTCCGGCTGGGATTCCGGCTGCCCTGGCTCCGGCTGCTCTGGCTCCGTCGGCTTTGGTTCTGTCCGCTCTGGTTCCGGCCGCGCATGTCGCGGGCGCTACCGGGTCGGTCCGGGGCGATCTGACGGTTCGGGTGACCGAATCGGCGGACCGGACCGACGTCGTCGCCACCGTTACCACCGATGAGCTCCACGTCGCCTCGGCGGCTCTGCTCGACCAGCGCGGGATCCGGGTTCAGGGGACCACTGGATTCAGCGCGAAGCACAGCATGACGGCTCCGAAGCCCAATGGCGGAGTCCGCGGCATACCACCTCGAGGCAGGCCGGTCTAACAAGACCGACTCACCGGCTCACCTCGAGGCCGCGGAACCCGACACCGGGATCCGCGGCCTCATTCATTTGCACCAGACGATCACACCAAACGATCGACAAACAGAAAGGGGTGACCGGGATGAGCCTGGCCTTGGCATCGATCGATGTGCGCATCGACCCGGCCTCGGACGAGCGCCTGCGTGCGGCTGCACGGGGCGTCAAGTCCGACCTGCCGTGCCGCACCTTCGACCCGGACCTGTGGTTCGCCGACTCGCCGGCGGAGCTCGAGCTCGCGAAGTCCCTCTGCGTGGAGTGCCCGCTCCGCGCCGAGTGCCTGGCGGGCGCCATCGAGCGCGCCGAGCCCTGGGGTGTCTGGGGTGGCGAGATCTTCGAGCGCGGCGCAGTTGTGCCGCGCAAGCGTCCGCGGGGCCGCCCGCGCAAGGAGGACGTCGCCCGCGACGCCGTCCTGCGCGGCGAGGTCGCTGCCCGTACGGCGGCCGTGGTCGCCGGTGTGGCGGCCTGAGATGAGCGCACATCGCCGCCCGGCCAGCCGAGGACTGCGCGCCGCGCAGCCGACCCGGCTTCTTCGTTCCACCGACTTCGTTCCGACCCGACCCAGGAGTTCCGCGATGACCTTGCAACTTCTCCACGAAGCCCTGTCACGAGCGCGAATGCGTCGGCCTCAGACTGCGAACCACTCTGAGGCTTACCCGTCCGCCCGCCAGGTCGCCATGCGCGCGCGCCGCGAGCAGGAGAGCTACCTGACCCGATCCTGAACCGCACGAGAAAACGGGCCCCTCGCCAACGCGAGGGGCCCGTTCCCGTGTTCGCGGTAGCGTCAGCCGTCAGTCGCTGAGGTGGTCGGCCGGGACGGTCTGGAGCAGCCAGGCCAGCGGCATCTTCGCCGCCACTTCGTACATGGCGTCCGTGCCGAGCCGGTGCAACGTCACCGTCTGCGCCGGGTCCCGCGCCACTGTCCAGTACTGCGGGATGCCGGCTGCCGCGTACTCCGAAACCTTGGCGCCCTGATCGATCGCCTCCGAGCCCCGCGACACGATCTCGATGACGAGCACGAGATCGGCGACCGCCATCCAGACGGCTCGCGGTTGCGGCCGCGACCACACGGTCAGGTCCGGAATCCGGCCGCCCTCCCCATCGGGGCCGGGGATGCGGATGCCCGCGACCTGCATGATCTGCTCGAGCGGCCACGCCGCCGCGATCAACCAAGCCATCAGGCGGGTAGCGATGACGGCATGCTCGCTGTCCGGCGGCGGCACGACCGAGAGCACTCCCTCGGGGCTGGTCTCATACCGTCGGCCATGCGTATCAGCGGAAATCATGGCGGCCAGGTCGTCGAGCGTGATGATGGCCGGCATGTGCCTGCCAACAGCCTCCGCGCTCATGGGCCAGATGTTACCTCTCGCCGGGTCTACTCGGCTTCGTCGGCGGCCGGCGCGGCCTTCTTGCGGCGGGTCGCTTTCTTGGCCGGCACCGCCGCAACTGGCTCGGCGAACCCGGGCAGCCAGTCGGTCAGGATCGACCGGTACGCCGCCCGCGCCTCCAACTGGCACAGCACGCCGATCGACCCCAGCGTCACGCGGTGCACCAGCATGTACGACGGCGGCAGGTTGAGCTGCCGGCTCAGCGCGTACGCGGGGCTCTTCGGGTTCGCCAGCCGCGTCGCCTCCGAGCGCAGCCACGCCCGCGTGAACTGGAACTCGTCCTCGGCCAGCGGATCCAGCATCGGGCGGATGTAGCCCAGCACCGCCACGGCGTCGACCTTGGCGTCGCCCTTGATGAAGCCCTCCTGCCGCAAGCCCTCCAGGACCGCCTCGGCGTCGCCGGCCAGGGCCAGGCGGGTCAGCCGGCCGATGATCTCGGGGTGGCCGCCGGGGAGGCGGGCCACGGCGCCGAAGTCCAGCACGCCGAGCCGGCCGTCGGAGAGCAGGCGGTAGTTGCCCGGGTGCGGGTCGGCGTGCAGCATCTCGGCGCGCGCGGGGGCGGAGAAGTGCAGGAGCGCCATGAGGTGCCCGGCCCGGTTGCGCTGTTCCTCGGTACCGCTCGCGATGATCGTGGACAGCGGCGTGCCGTCCACCCACTCCGTGACGAGGACGCGCGGGGATGTGGCGAGCACGGGCGGTACGAAAATGTCGGGATCGCCGGCGAAGGCCTCGGCGAAGGCGGTCTGCGAGCGGGCCTCCAGCTCGTAGTCGAGCTCCTCGGTGACGCGGTCGCGGATCTCGGCCACGAGGGGCTTCACGTCCAGGCCCGGCTGGATCGCCTTGAACAGGCCGGCGAAGCGGGCGAGCTGGTTGAGGTCGGAGCGCAGGGCCTCGCCGGCGCCGGGATATTGCACCTTGACCGCAACCGGGCGCCCGTCGGACCAGACCGCGCGGTGCACCTGGCCGATCGAGGCGGCCGCGGCCGGCTTGTCGTCGAACTCGGTGAACAGGTCGCGCCAGTCCGGGCCGAGCGACTCGCTGAGCACCTTGTGGACGCTCGCGGCGGGCAGCGGCGGCGCGGCCTCCTGCAGCTTGGTCAGGGCGGCGCGGTACGGCCCGGCCAGCTCCTCCGGCAGCGCCGCCTCGAACACGCTCAGCGCCTGGCCCATCTTCATGGCGCCGCCCTTGAGCTGCCCGAGCACGCTGAAGAGGTGCTCGGCGGTGCGGCGCTGGACGTCGGCGGAGACGACCTCGGCGGCCATGCCCGTGACGCGCTTGCCAAGCCCGAGCGCGGCCCGGCCGGCCAGCCCGAGGGGCAGCGACGCCAGTCGTGCGGTGCGGGCGACTGCGCCCCTAGGGATCTCGGTCACATGTCATTCTTACCCGCTCTTGCCACCACGACGACGGCGACGGCAGTCACAGCGGGGATGGGCCGCCCATTCCCGCCGCCGAAACTCGCCGGGGCGCGGGATCTCGACGATGGCCGCCTCGGTCCGCACGGCCCCGCCGTCGAGGTAGGACAGCACCTCGTCGGCCGCGAACGCCGCCCCCGCCATGGCCGTGGTCAGGCTGCACGGCTCGCCGAGGCCCGGCGGCGCGGTGGCCAGCTGCGCGGCGAGCGCGGGCCACGCCGGATCGCGGTCGCGGCGGTGCAGGTCGAGGCAGACCCGGCACGGCGAGCGCGCCGGGCGCACCAGAGGACCGACAAGAACAGTTCCAAGGCGCACCTGTACCTCCAGTCGTGGCAGAAGATGCAGCCGCACTCCCCGCCGGGCCAGGGCGTCGCCGTCGCGCTCGCCGATGCGCACCACGAAGTCGATGCCGTCCCCGCGGGCCGCTTCGAGCCGCATCCAGGGTGCCTGCCGCGCGATGGCGGTCGAGGTGGCCAGGGCGCGCGAGGCCCGCACGTCGTCGCGGGCGAGGCCGCCGACCGCCACGTCGGCATCGGTCGCGCTGCCCTCGACGAGGGGCTCCACGTGCCCGACGCCGGCCCCGGCGAGCACGGTGGCCAGGGGCGCCACGAGCGGGCCGTCGCCGGCCACGAGCACGCGGGATCCGTTGCGTCTGCGCAGTACACCCGCGGCGGTTTGATCGGACGGCGCCCGGGCGCCGGTGCGCAGGCGGAGGCTGATCGCGGCCGCCTCGGGCAGGAGCCCCGCGCCGATCTCGGGGGCCAGGCCGGTCGGCAGCAGGGCGTGGGCCGCGACGACCAGTCCGCTGGCGCGCAGGGCCTGCACCAGGTCCAGCACGTCGGCCCCGGCCAGCCCGATCGGCCGGGTCTCGGCCAGCACCCGCGGCAGCGTGCGGGAGCCGTCGAGCAGGTCGAGCACCCGGGCCAGCTCCGGGCGGCGCAGCTCCAGCACGACGGCGCTGGCCGGGTCGGTGCCCAGCTGGATGGTTCGCTCGCCGCGCCAAAGGCGCCGCAGCCCCGGAAGCAGCCTCGGTCGCATGGCTGCCACGCTTTCACGCCCGCGCCGGGCCGACGGCGGTTGTCCACAGGACGGTCCACCGTCGGCCGGCGTTATCCACAGCCCGCGAGCCGGTTATCCACAGGGAAAGGTGCAAAGGCCGCGTACCGCGCGGGGTTCGCGCGAGATGGTGAAGCTTCGGTCCCTCCGGCGTGGATGGGACTCGCCCTCCCCCGATTGCCGCTTGACCGGAATTTCGGATTTGTCCGCCCAGAGGGCGGACTCATCCGGGCCGAATGCCGGGCGGATGTGCGCACTCGGCCGCGGTACTGCGCCGCGAGCCAGTCCGAGCTTGTGTCGTAGTGCGAGGTAGATCGGCAAGCGGAGCTGCTCGCTCGCTCAGGCCTTCCCGAGGATCCGGTTGACCGTCGTGCCGCAGACCGGGCACGCGCCCTTCGCCATCTTCATGCCGGTCTTCGAGATGGCGATTTCGCCCTCGAAGTCCCGCTTCTCCTTGCACTTGACGCAGTAGCCGTTGTAGGTCTCGGCCACGATGCCCTCCTCATCTCGGTCCGGCACGTTCCGCGCACCGGTGCTGACCAGCTAGGCCAACGTGGTGAGTGTGCCTTGTCGGACACTCGGGGAAAGTGCGGTTAGACGGGACACGCCGAGCGTAATCGGAAGATCTTCCTCCAACCGCACCGTACACACTATGCACAGCCTGGGGATAACTGTGTGGGCAACGGTGTGGGTTGCTGTGGATGAAATCGCGCGAGTACCCGGAGCAGGCCGGACTTCCGGTGGAATCTTTCCGGCGAGTGCCCACGAATGGGTGACTTCCGGACGCGCTCGCGGAGATTGGGCCTTGCGAAGGGATGGCCGCTTCCGGCTAGCGTTCCTCCGTGAGCGGGACCCGAGGGGGGCCGGCATGACCCGCAAGCCGGTCATCGAGGTGCGGCGCAGCAAGCGCCGCCGACGCACGGTGTCGGCCTACCGCGACGGCGAGCGCGTCGTGGTGCTGATCCCGGCGCAGTTCTCCCGCGCCGAGGAGCGCGAGTGGGTCGACCGCATGCTCGAGCGCCTGGCGGTGCGGGAGCAGCGGGCCCGGCGTACCGATGTCGAACTGGCCTCCCGGGCGCAGCGCCTGGCCGCCCGCTACCTGCCCGACCACCCGGAGGCCGGTCGTCCGGCCAGCGTGCGGTGGGTGCAGAACCAGAACGGCCGTTGGGGATCTTGCACGCCGGCAGACGGTACCATCCGGATTTCCCACCGCGTGCAGGAGATGCCCGACTGGGTGATCGACTACGTGCTGCTGCACGAGCTGTCACACCTGGTCATCCCCAGCCACAGCACCGCCTTCTGGGCGCTGGTCGCGCGGTACCCGAAGGCCGAACGGGCCCGGGGGTATCTTGAGGGGGTGTCAGCGGCCGCCGGTCTGGGGATCACCGAATGACCGTGGCCGCCGTCGTCGCGCTGCTGGTCCCGGTGCAGTGGGCGCCGCCCGGGTCCGACCTGGCCGCCTGGCGCGCCGCCATGGCCGAGGACCTGGTCGACCTCCTCACGCCGCTGCCGCGCGTCCAGCCCGCGATCGCCGCGGTCGCCGCCGACCTGCCGCTGGCCGCCAAGATCGCCTGGCCGTCCACGCGGATCTACGAGGTGCCGGCCCCGACCATCCGCGCCGCGCTCACCGCCGCGTTCGAAGACGGACAGGACAAGGCCGCGGTTGTACTGGCCGATGCCCCCGACCTGCCCGCCATGCTCATCGGCAAGCTGCTGCGGCCGCTCTCGACCCGCGCGCTGGCGGTCGCCCCGGCGCACAACGGCGGCCTGCTGGGCGCGGCCGCGAACCTGCCGCTGCCGGAGTGGGTCCCGGAGCTCGACGCGCTGCACGGCGATGTGGCCGCGGCGCGCCGCCCGGCCCCCGAGCCCACGATGGTGGCCTCGGCGCCGGGCTGGCACCGCCTGCGCGGCCCGGACGACCTCCGCCGTCTCGACCCTGGTCTGGACGGCTGGGAGGCGACGCGGGCGATGCTGAGCTAGTCCTCGTCGGGCTTCTTCTCTTCCTCGCCGATCTCGTCCAGGAAGCCCAGGTCGCCGAGATCCAGCTGGGTGCGGGCGAACATGTCGGGGTCCGCGAAGGCCTCCTCGTCCGGCAGCAGGTCCGGGTGCCCCCAGAGCGCGTCGCGGCCGCTGACCCCGCGGTGCTCGGTCAGCGCGTTCCACAGCGCCGTCGCCTCGCGCAGCCGGCGCGGGCGCAGCTCCAGCCCGACCAGCGCGGCGAACGTCTGCTCCGCGGGCCCACCGGCCGCGCGCCGGCGGCGGAAGGCCTCGGAGAGCTTCACGACATCGGGCAGCCGGTCGCCGGCCGCGCGGTCCACCACGTGGCAGACCCAGCCCTCGACGAGCGCCAGCGCGGTCTCCAGCCGGGCCAGCGCGGCCCGCTGCTGCGGGGTGTCCTCGGGCGTGAAGATGCCCTCGAGCACCAGCTCCTGCGGGTCGTTGCCGAGCGTCGAGGGGTCGATGCGGCTCATCGCCTCCTCGATCGCCTCCCGGTCGACGTGGATGCCCGCCGCATAGGCCTCGACCGCGGCGAAGACGTGCCCGCGCAGCCACGGCACGTGCCCGAAGAGCCGCTGGTGGGCCGCCTCCCGCAGGGCGACATAGAGGCGGACCTGGTCGTCCGGGATTTCGAGCCCTTTGCCGTACTCCGCGATGTTCGCCGGCACCAGCGCCGCCGTCCCGGCCGGGCCGAGCGGCAGGCCGATGTCGCCGGCGGACAGCACCTCGGCGGCCAGCGAACCCAGCGCGGTGCCCAGCTGCCCGCCGAGCAGCGCGCCGCCCAGCGAGGCGACCATCGACGTCATCGGCCCCATCTGGGCCCGCATCTCCTCGGGGACCAGTTCGGTCATCGCCGAGACCATGCGCGCGGCCACCGGGTCGCACAGCTTGCGCCAGATCGGCAGGGTCTGGTTGAGCCACTCGCCGCGGCTCCAGGCGGCGGTCGACTGCACGCCGGACGGGAGGGACGACTCCGGCTCGAGCCACAGGTCGGCCAGGCGCAGCGCCTCGATCACCGCGGCGCGCTCCACCGCCGTCACCGACGGGTCGCCGACCGGCTTCGGGGCGTCGGGGTCGGTCGCGTCGGGCGCCGGCATGACCGGGGCGCCGGGCATCGCGAAGCCGACCGGGAACTGCGAGACGCCGGCCGCCGGGCCGCCGCCCGTGAGGTGGGCCTGGGCCAGCTGCCGAGCCAGATCCCAGTTGACCGGACCGCCTCCGGGCGTGGCGAACAGCTGCTGCAGCTGGCTCAGGAATTGCTGCATCTGGCGCGGATCATTGGGATCCGGCACGTCGCCGCCGGACGGACCGAAGCCGAACGGGATGTCTGCTGGCATTCCACAACGGTACTCGCTTCCAGGTGCGTTGGGCCGGGAGCGCTAGGCTCGCCGCCATGAGACGTCGTGGGCTGACCGTGCTGTTCGGCGCGCTGCTGCTGTTGGTACTGGCCTGGCAGGCGACCGTGGTCAAGGTGCCGTACGTCGAGATGGGCCCCGGCCCGACCTACGACACCCTCGGCACGGACACGGGCAAGGCCGGCGGCCACGCGATCATCAGCGTCGAGGGCGCCGAGGCGACCAAGTCCAAGGGCCAGCTGCGCATGACGACGGTCTCGGTCCAGCCGGACATGACCCTGCTCGACGCGATGGTCGGCTGGTGGCAGAAGGACCGCGCGGTGGTGCCGCGCGAGCTGATCTACCCGCCGGACCGCACCCAGCAGCAGGTCGACGAGGACAACAAGCGCGACTTCCAGGCGTCGCAGACCTCGGCCGAGACCGTGGCGCTGCGTGAGCTCGGTTACCCCGTGATGGTCACCGTCGCCGAGGTCACCGCCGGCTTCCCGGCCGAGGGCAAGCTGCAGAAGGACGACGTCATCAAGACCGTCGACGGTACTGCCGTCAGCAGCCCCGACAAGCTCACCGAGCTCGTGCGGGCCAAGCCGGCCGGGACCGCCCACCAGATCGAGATCGTGCGCGCCGGGCAGACGCAGACCGTCGAGGTCGCGACCAAGGCCGGCGACGACGGCAACCCGCGCATCGGCATCCAGGCCGGCACCAGCCAGCCGCACCCGTTCAAGCTCACGATCCAGCTCGACCGGATCGGCGGGCCCTCGGCCGGGCTGATGTTCACGCTGGGCATCATCGACACGATCAAGCCCGAGGACCTGACCGGCGGAATGATCATCGCCGGTACCGGAACGATCAACGACGCCGGCGAGGTCGGGCCGATCGGCGGCATCCCGCAGAAGCTCGTGGCCGCGAAGGCCGCCGGGGCCAAGGTCTTCCTGACCCCCGCGGCCAACTGCGCCGAGGCGATGGACAACCCGCAGGCGGGCCTTCCATTGATCAAAGTGAACACCATCGACGACGCGCTGACCGCCCTCGACACGTTGCGGGCCGGTCGGACGCCGACGCTGTGTAGTAGATGACTACGCTGGACGAGTTTCCATACGCGAACGGGCGGAGCCGACCGTGGTAATGCGTAATCCGATGACGAGGGTGAGCCGGCGGGGACGGGTCACGATCGCCGTCCTGGTGGTCGTCTTCCTGCTGTTCACGTTGTTCGACCGGGTGGTCGGGGCGTGGGCGGACTACCTGTGGTTCTCCGAGGTCAAGTACACCCAGGTCTTCACCGGTGTGCTCACGACCCGGATCTGGATGTTCCTGATCTTCGGCGTGGCGGTCGGGCTCGTCATCGCCGGCAACCTCTACCTGGCCTACCGCACCCGTCCGCTGCTGCGGCCGCACTCGGCCGAGCAGCACGCGCTGGATCGCTACCGGCTGTTCCTGCTCCCGCACATGACGGGCTGGATCCTGCTGGTCGCCGGCCTGATCGGGCTGTTCTCCGGGCTCTCGGCGCAGGGGCACTGGCAGGACTGGATGCTGTTCAGCAACAGCACCCCGTTCGGCCAGACGGACCCGCAGTTCCACGTCGACCTGTCGTTCTACGTCTTCGAGTACCCGTTCTGGCGGTACCTGCTGGGCGTCGGCTTCACCGCCGTGGTCTTCGCCCTGATCGGCGCGCTCGCCCTGCACTACCTGTTCGGCGGCGTGCGGCTGCAGGGCGCCGGCGAGCGGATGACCGCCGCCGCGCGGGCCCACCTGACCGCCCTCGTCGCGCTGTTCGTGCTGCTCAAGGCGGCCGCGTACTTCCTCGACCGGCGCGGCCTGCTGCTGGACAAGTTCCCGACCCAGGACCTCTACGGCGCCGGGTACACCAACATCAACGCCCTGCTGCCGGCCAAGGAGATCCTGGCCTGGATCTCGATCGTGGTCGCGATCGCCATCCTGGTGTTCTCCAACGCCTTCATGCGCAACCTCGTGTGGCCCGGCCTGGCCCTCGGCCTGCTGGCGCTGTCCGCGGTGGCGGTCGGCGGCATCTACCCGGCCGCGGTGCAGTCGTTCACGGTCAAGCCGAGCCAGCTGCAGAAGGAGTCGCCGTACTTCAAGTACGCCATCGACGCCACGCGCGAGGCGTACGGGCTGAAGGACGTGCAGACGGTGCAGTACGGCGCGGACAACACGAATCCGCCCGCGTCACTGACGAACGGCTCGGACCCGACCGTCAACAACATCCGGCTGCTCGACCCGGCCGTGGTCGGCGACACCTACACCCAGCAGCAGCAGGTCCGCGGCTTCTACGAGTTCAACCCGAAGCTGGACATCGACCGCTACTCGCTGACCGACCCCAAGACCGGCAAGGCGCGCACCCAGGACTACATCGTCGGCGTGCGTGAGATCCGCTACGACCAGCTCCAGCAGAACAACTGGCAGAACCGGCACAGCGTGTACACGCACGGCTACGGCTTCGTGGCCGCCCCGGCCAACCAGGTGGTCTGCTCCGGTCAGCCGTTCTACGTCTCGGGCTTCCTGAGCGAGAACACCAAGCCGGACGACCAGGCCGGCGAGCAGTGCGCCTCGGACAGCGACCAGATCCCCGTCGACCACCCGCAGATCTACTACGGGGAGCAGATGGGCGACGTCTACGCGATCACCGGCAAGTCCAAGGCGGCCGACCGCAACTCCGAGTTCGACCGCCCGACCGGCGGCACGGGCAACGAGGACCAGTACTCGACGTACGACGGCAGCGGTGGCGTCAACGTCAACACCTTCTGGCGCCGGCTGCTCTACGCGGCCTACTTCCGCGAGACGAACTTCCTGCTCTCCGGGGTGCTCAACGACCACTCGAAGGTGCTGTACAACCGCGACCCGGAAACCCGCGTCCGCAACATCGCGCCGTTCCTGACCCTGGACAGCGACCCGTACCCGGCGGTCGTGGACGGCAAGATCCTGTGGATCATCGACGGGTACACCACGTCGGCGACCTACCCGTACGCGCAGAAGCTGGACTGGAACACCGCGATCCAGGACTCCTCGACCGGCGGCCGGGTCTTCCCGGAGCCCCGCCAGGACGTCAACTACCTGCGCAACTCGGTCAAGGCCACGGTCGACGCGTACACGGGCGAGGTCAAGCTCTACGCGTTCGACGAGAACGACCCGGTCCTCAAGACCTGGAACAAGGCCTTCGGCGGCAAGCTGGTCCAGCCCCGCTCGGCGATCTCGGCGAGCCTGATGGACCACCTGCGGTACCCGGAGGATCAGTTCAAGGTCCAGCGTGACCTGCTCAGCCGCTTCCACGTGACCACGCCCGAGGGCTTCTTCTCCGGTCAGGACTTCTGGGAGGTCCCGAAGGACCCGGCGAACTCCACGGCCGACCAGCCGCCGTACTACCTCGTCGCCCAGCTGCCCGGCCAGAACGACGCCCGCTTCCAGCTGACGGCGGCCATGGCCCCCCGCAAACGCGGCAACCTGGCGGCCCTCATGTCGGCGTCGTACGTCAACGGCCAGCCCCGCTTCGAGGTGCTGGAGCTACCGGCCAACACCGCGATCCAGGGCCCGAACCAGACCCACAGCAGCATGACTTCGATCGCGGACGCCAGACGCGAGCTGACCCAGTTCAGCTCGCAGAACTCGGACGTCTTCTACGGCAACCTGCTGTCCCTGCCGGTGGCCAACGGCATGCTGTACGTCGAGCCGATCTATCTGAAGGCCAAGAACGAGACCGCGTTCCCGCGCCTGCAGAAGGTCCTGGTCGCGTACGGCCCGAAGTACATGGCGTACGCCGACAACCTCGCCGACGGCCTGGAACAGCTCGTGAAACAGGTCACGGGCCAGGCCCCGGTCCCGCAGACCGACAACGGCAACACGGACCAGAACACCGGCCAGCCGGGCACCGGCACGACGGGCACACCACAGGTCCAGGACGCGGTGGCCGCCATGAACAAGGCGATCGCGGACCTGAAGGCGGCCCAGCAGTCCGGCGACTTCGAGGCCTACGGCCGCGCGCTGAAGGCCTTGCAGGACGCCATCGCGAGGTACGACGAGGCCGTCAAGGCGGCCGGCGCCACCCCGTCCCCGGGCGCGTCACCGAGCACCTCCCCGAGCAACGCCACGTCGGCGGGGGCCTCCCCGTCACCTTCGGCAGGCTGAAGGTTCACCCGGGCCGGGGTAACGACTCCCGGCCCGGGTGACACCGGACACGCAATTTGGATCCCGCTTTGCCGGTGCGCTAATGTGAACAAGCCGACGCGGGGTGGAGCAGCTCGGTAGCTCGCTGGGCTCATAACCCAGAGGTCGCAGGTTCAAATCCTGTCCCCGCTACAAATCGAAGGCCCTCAGCCCTGCGCTGAGGGCCTTCGCCATTTCGTCAGCCGCGGTTCCAGACGGTCACGTTGAAGGTCACCTTCGCCGGCGCGGAGCCGACGCCCTCGACGGTGACGACCTCGAGGATTCCGAGGACTCCGCCACCCATCCGGACGCACACGAACGTCTTCGGCAGCAGGTCGCGGTACGGCACGGACCCACCGGGAGTGCCGGCGGGACAGCCAGCGTAGGTCGCCTGCTCCCGCGGCGCGACCGCGATCGCCACCGTTGCGGCCGCCTTCAGCCCCTGAAAGTCCTGGCCGAGCAGAATGTCGCGGCCGTGGCCGCAGTCGGCGTTCGTCATCGCCCAGTCCGCCGCGTCGGACTCCAGATCGGCACAGTACGAGAACGGCAGCACGAGCGTGCCGGCCCGCCGCTGCCGCCCGACCTCCGCCGCCGGCGCCGACCCCACCGAAGGCGAAGTGGCAGGAGCAGCCCCGGCCGGCGTGGGCCCGGTGTAGACGACGACGGGATTCTCGCCTCGAGCCAGCAACGAGTCGATCGTCGCCTGCTGGTCGGCGATGGTCTGTTCCTGCCCCCTGTTCGTCCAAACCGCCGCGCCGAGCAGGACGGCCAGGACCATCGAGGCCACCGCCCCGGCCGCCGCGGCCAGGACGAGAGGGCGGTGAAGGTCCGGCGTCGGTGAGGTACCACTTGGGTTCGCCACGATTGAACGGTAGCGATGCCCCGCACCACTGCGGCCCCACTGATAAACGGGTTGGAGCGCTGCGGTAGAGTTGGCTCTGCCGACGCGGGGTGGAGCAGCTCGGTAGCTCGCTGGGCTCATAACCCAGAGGTCGCAGGTTCAAATCCTGTCCCCGCTACAAAGAAAGTCCAGGTAAGAGCGCGGCTCCCGAATTCGGGAGCCGCGTTTTTGATCTGCTTCCGGGCACCGTCCGGGCAAACGAAACAACACTACCGGCACCAGCACGACGGACGAAACCGGCATCCACACCGCGTCCTGCACGTACGACAACGCGGGCAACACGACCGGCCGCCCGGGCGACAACGGCCAGCAGACCCTGCAGTGGGACGCCGAAGGCAACCTGACGAGCGTCACCGACACCGCGGGCAGCACCACCGCGTCCGGCCTCACCTGGCTCGCCAGTGACGGCCAGGGCACCGCCGACGTGTCCGTCAACGCTACGACGCAGGCGGCGACGGTCCGGCGCCGGCAGCCCTTCGGCGAGCAGCGCGGGGCCATGGTGACGTGGCCGAACGAGAAGGGCTTCGTCGGCGGGACCAACGATCCGACCGGGCTGGAGAAGGTCGGCGCGCGGACGGACGAGCAGTACTACGGCAAGTCCGGTGCCGCCAACATGGACCGCCCGTTCGATCAGGCCCAGTGGGACCGCGATGCGCAGGCCGAGCTGGACCGGCAGAAGCGGGCGAAGGAGGCGCAGCAGAAGGCCTACTGCAAGGCCCACTGGGCCGCGCGCCGGCATCTGGCGGCGCGCTACCAGGAACTGCGCGGCGAGTACGGCCGGCTGCCCAACGGCGGTCGTGCGGCCGACGGGTACGAGGCCACCATCGAGGCGAAGCGGATCTTTCCCCGCTACCGGGCCGTGGAGGCCATCCTCGTGGACGTGGAGCGGCTCGACCCGGATCGGCTTCCCGGCGCCGGCGTGGTGGCCGAGGAGCTGCTCGAGGCGGCCGAGCACGCGCAGTCCCCGTTCGTCGAGCCGCCCTCCGCCGAGGTCGAGGCCCAGGCCGCGGCCGACGAGCGGCGGCTGTTCGCGGGTGTGGTGCGGGACTGGACGGCGCGGGCCGAAATCCGGGTCGACCCCCTGCCCTACCGGCGGGTGCTCCCGCCGGAAGAGTCCGCGGACTGGCGGGCGAAGCTGGTGCGGCGGTGGGGCGTGCGGGACTTCTCGTGGCATCCGGGCTGGAGGGTTTCTGGCTCGACGAACACCAGGACTGGGTCGCGTACGCGTCGCACGAGGAGACCGTGGCGTTCGGCGGCGCGCTCGCGGCCCGGCTCGCCGCGACGTGGCCCGCGGTCGAGGGCTGGCGGTGGCCCGGCTGGCCCATCGACGGGGTCTGATCAACGCATTCGGCCACGTGGATGCGTGTGATTTTATCCGCATTGACAAAACGGCATGCCACGGACGGTAGGCAAGGCCGGGCGGTGTGGGGGGATTCGGCCCACGGTGCGTCACGCGGTGTGCCGTCCGTGTCGAGAATGTCGCTCCCCGTCAATCTTGTCGTTCATTGACGCGACTCACAGCCAACTCCTAGCCTTCCGTCGCATCAGTCGACTTGATCACGGGGAGTGGCCGACGTGAAGCTCGTGCTGCCTGTTTCGCGTGCGCATTTTCGGCCCGGCTTACTGGCCGCGCTCCTCGGTCTCGTGGTCGCACTCCTGGTGGTGCCGCCCTTTGCGGGCCCCGCATCCGCTGCGCCCAAGCCCGTTGCCTGCCCGGAGACCGCGAACGACGCGGTGAGCGCGAAGCGGCAGGCGGCGGCGTGCAAGGGGCGGGTCGAGGTCCTGTCCGGGCGTACCGAGCGGGCCCAGGTGTTCGCCAACCCGAACGGCACGTTCACCTCCTCCGAGGCGATCGTCGTGCAGCGGGTCCGGACGGCGAGCGGCGGCTGGACGGCGCCCGACTCGACGCTGCGCAAGACGTCGTCGGGTGGTTATGCGCCGGCGGCGAGCTGGCTCGGTACCACCTTCTCGGGCGGTGGCAGCGGCCCGCTGGTGACGCTGCGGCGCGACGCCGGGGAGCTGTCGATGTCGTGGCCGACGGCGCTGCCGGCACCGAAGGTCGAGGGCAGCACCGCGACCTACGCCGAGGTGCTGCCGGGCGTGGACCTTCAGCTGACCGCCGAGGTCGAGGGCTACTCCGAGGTCCTCGTGGTCAAGACGCCCGAGGCGGCGAAGCAGAAGGCCCTCGAGAACGTGCACTTCCGCACGGGGACCAAGGGCCTGAAGGCGAAGACCGGGGACGCCGGGTCGGTCACATACGTGGACGGCGCCGGCAAGACCGCGTTCTCGTCGGGCACGCCGGCGATGTGGGACTCCTCCGGTGACGTGCCCGCCGACGCCAAGGCGCTGGGGACGCAGAGCCGCACGGCGCGGATGCCGGTGGCGGTCGAGGGTGGCGACGTCGTGGTCCGGCCCGACCTGAACGTGCTGCGCGGCGGGGACACGAAGTTCCCGGTGTACATCGACCCGGCCTTCAACGCCAGCGCCTGGACGATGATCAACAGCCGGTTCAAGTCGCAGTCGTACTGGAGCTACGACCGCAACGGCTGCCCGTCGCCGTACACGAGCGTGCAGTGCGCCAAGGTCGGGTACACCGACGAGGGCCAGACGATGATCTACCGCTCGATCTTCGCCCTGCCGACCTCCGCCTACGTCGGCAAGCATGTGCTGGACGCGAAGTTCTCCATGGACCTGCTGCACTCCTGGACGTGCAGCGACACCCGCACGAGCCTGTGGTGGGTCGGCGGGATCGACGCGAACACGAACTGGGACAACCACGAGGGCAGCTGGGGCTCGCTGCAGACGTTCACGGACAACCACACCTGCAACAAGGCCCGGGTCCGCAGCGAGTGGGGCATCACGGGCCTGATCCAGACGGCGGCCGGGCAGTTCTGGAACGGCGCGACGATCGGCCTGCGCGCGGGCGACGAGGCGAACCACAACGCGTGGAAGAAGTTCGACGCCGGGACCGCCCTGCTGACGGTCACCTACAACTCGTACCCGAACGCCCCGGATCAGCTGACGGTGTCGGGCAACGCGTGTGTGACGGGTGCGGGCCGGCCGGTGGTGAAGACGGTCCAGCCGGAGCTGCGGGCGCGCACCAGCGACGCCGATGGCACGGCGCAGGCGCACAATGTGTCGTTCTGGTGGTGGCCGCTGGGCGGTTCCCGCAACGACAACGACCGCGTGACGCAGGGCTCGGTCACGCCGGGCACGACCGCGATCGTGAGCATCCCGCCGAACAAGCTCGTCAACGATGGGGTGTACCAGTTCCAGGCCCGCTCCTACGACGGCACCGACGACGGCCAGTTCTCCCAGGTCTGCGAGTTCAAGGTCGACATCGCACCCCCGGGGTCACCGTCCCAGGTGTCCTCGACGGACTATCCGAACGACGGGCAGCGCCACGGCGGGGCCGGGGTGGCCGGCACCTTCAAGTTCTTCCCACCCGCTAGCATCCCCTCCGACTTCGCCGGCTACGCCTACACCCTGGACACCGGCAAAACCGCGCCCGACGCCATCCAGGTGGCCCCGGCGGCGGACAACACGGCGACGGTGACGATCACGCCGCCGACGGACGACTCGTTCACCCTGCGGGTGTGGACGAAGGACACCGGCGGCAGCTACTCGAAGGACCCGACCTCGTACACCTTCAGCGTCGCGCAAGGGGCGGGTCCGGACGGGCTCTGGGACTTCGAGGAGGGCGCCGGCAGCACGGCGTTCGACAGCTCCAACCACGGCAACCCCCTGACGCTGACGAACACGACGTGGACGGCGAGCCGGGGCGGCACCAAGCACGCGCTGGCGTTCAACGGCTCGGCCCGGGCCGCGGCCGCGGGCCCGGTCAAGAAGAAGGACGGGACGCCCGTGCGGACCGACGCCAACTTCACGGTCACCGCCTGGGCGAAGGTGGACACCCTCGCCCCGACGACCGCGTACGTCGTGGCCAGCCAGGACGGCACGCAGACCGCGGCGTGGGCGCTGACCTACCACGGGCCGACGGGCCGCTGGCGGTTCACCATGGCCGGCTCCGACGTGCACTCGCCCGCCATCTACGCGGTGGTGTCCAACGACCCGATCACCGCGGGACGGTGGACCTACCTGGTGGCCACGTACGACGCGTCGACACACCAGATGCGCCTCTACGTCGACGGCGTCGCCCAGACGGCCACGGCCACCGTGGTCGGCGGCTTCAACGCGACGGGCCCGTTCGTGGTCGGCCGGCAGCTGGGGGACCTCGGGCCGAACAACTTCTTCGTGGGCAGCATCGACGACGTGCGGCTCTTCGGGCGCGTGGTCGCGTCCACCGACCCGCAGTTCACCGCGCCCCTCAAGCCCGAGCAGCCGATCGTGACCTTCCCCAACGGCGCCAACACGACGGTGAACCAGCCGCTGCAGGTGACGCTGAGCGCGGGCGGCGACAAGACGGTGACGGCGATCCGCTACGGACTCAACACGTTCCCGCTCAACTCGACCGTCACCCTGCCCACCCCGGGCGGCTCGGTCACGGTGACCGTCACGCCGATCGCCCAGGGCCAGCAGCACTTCTTCGCCGAGTCCATCGCGGGCACCCAGAGCAGCGATACGACCAACGCGCTGTTCAACGTCGGCACGCCGCCGGCGATCACCGGTACGGTCACGGATCCGGTCAGCGGCACCGCGGTTGCCGGCGCGGTGGTGACGCTGCGCCCGACCGGTACGACCCGGGTGACGGACGCGTTCGGTGTCTACGAGTTCACCGGCCTGACCGCGGGGACGTACACGGTGTCGACCGCGGTCGGCGACGCCTGCGGGTTGTACGCGAGCACGCAGGTCGAGGTGACCGGGCAGATGTACGTGGACCTGGCGCTGTACCCGCAGTCCGACCTCTTCGGGTACACCTGCATGGCGCAGAGCCAGGCGTTCGACCCGGCCGACGGGCCCGTGCTCGACCTGAGCGGCGACGACGCGATGGCCCAGGTGGCGCTGCCGTTCGTGATGCCGTTCTACGGGCACAACCAGTCCACCGCATGGGTGTCGACGAACGGCTTCATCACCTTCGCCGACCCCGTCGCGGCCGGGGTCGCCAACTCCGGCGCGGACGCGGCGGCCATCCCGCAGGCGGCGGCCCCGAACGCGGTCATCGCGCCGTTCTGGCGGGACCTCGAGGTGGGTGCGGGGGCCAGCGTCCGGACCGAGGTCGCCGGGGCGTTCCCGAACCGCCGCCTGATCGTGGAGTGGCGCAACGTCCAGATGTGGGGGTCGTCGAGGCGCATCACGTTCGAGGCGATCCTGTCCGAGAACGGCGACATCGCCTTCAACTACGCCGACCTGGACCCCGACGACACCGAGAAGGGCCTGGACGCCACGGTCGGCGTCGAGAGCACCGGCGGCGAGTACGGACTGGTGTACCTCCACAACCAGCCCATCCTCGACAACGACAAGGCCGTGCTCATCGACTACCCGCTGGACGCCCAGCCGATCGGCACCGGCACTGTCAGCGGCACCGTGACCCGCAACGGGGCTCCGGTGGGCGGACTGACCGTGTCGCTGGAGCCGCAGGGCCTGACCACGTTGACCGCGTCCGACGGCACCTACGCCTTCGCCGCGGTCGAGGAGGGCGGGTTCTCGGTCTCCGCCGTGCAGGACTGCGCGACCGCCTCGGCCACCGGGCACGTGTCCGGGGCGACCGTCGCGAACCTGGCGCTGGCCCCGGTGCCGGACGAGTTCGGGTACACATGCAGCACGGCTACGCAGGCGTTCGTGGCGGCCGACACCACGGTGCTCCCGCTGACCGGCGACGACGCGCACACCTCGGTGTCGCTGCCGTTCCCGGTGAAGCTCTACGGGCAGCAGTACAGCACCGCCTGGGTGTCCACCAACGGCCTGGTCAGCTTCGCCGACCTGAGCTCGGACGTGCCGGACGACCGTGCGGCGGTGCCGGATGCCACCGCGCCCAACGCGGCCCTGTACCCGTTCTGGAACGACCTGGTCGTGGAGAGCGACTCGAGCGTCCGGACCGCGGTGGTGGGCTCGGCCCCGAACCGCAAGTTCGTCATCGAGTGGCGCAACGTGGGCATGTTCGGCAACGGCTCGCTGCGGCTGAACTTCGAGGTGATCCTCGCCGAGAACGGCACCATCACGTTCAACTACACCAGCCTGGACAATCCGCCAGAGCGCGGCACCGGGGCCGTGGTCGGCATAGAGAACGCCGACGGCACCGTCGGGCAGACCTACTCCGCGTTCCGTGAGGCGCTCGCCGACAACCGGGCCATCACCTACACCCCGCCGGCCGCGTGATCGCCATGCGGACAACTCGGCGCGCGTTGATCCTCGCCCTTCCGGTCCTTGTCGCGGTGTCGCTGGGCGCGCAGGCGCCCGGGTTCGCCGGGCCGCCCAAGCCGTTCACGCCGGCGTCGGCGGCGAACGTGCCGAGCGTCAAGACGAAGGCGGTGACGGCCGGGAAGCCGGTCAAGGACACGACGAAGAAGGCGCAGGACAGTCCGGCGCCGGTGTGGCCGGGTGCGTCGTCGGCGGACGTGGCTCCGGCGGCGTCGCTGGTGGCGGGTGGTCCGGTGTCGGTGACGGCACCGACGACGACGGCGAAGGCGCGGACGATCGGGGCGGCGAGTGTGCCGATCCCGTCGAAGGTGCACGTCGAGGTGCTGGACCAGCAGGCGTCGAAGCGGGCGAATGTTCAGGGTCTGCTGTTGAGGGTGGGCAGGTCCGACGGTGGTCAGGACACCGGTGCCGTTGGCGTGAAGGTCGACTATCGGAAGTTCGCGACCGCTTATGGTGCGGACTGGTCGACCCGGTTGAAGCTGGTCGACTTGCCGGCGTGTGCGTTGACGACGCCGGAAAAGGCGGAGTGCCGGGGCACGGATCTGCCGAGTCACAACGATGCGAAGGCCGGCACGGTCACCGCCGATGTCGCGGTGTCGTCGGCGTCGCGGATGGTCGCGTTGACCGCGGGCAACTCTGGCGCGTCGGGTTCGTACGGGGCGACGAGCCTGTCGTCGTCGAGCACGTGGTCGGCTGGTGGGTCGGCGGGTGACTTCTCGTGGTCGTTCCCGATGCGGACGCCGCCGTCGTTGGGCGGGCCGTCGCCGACGTTGCAGATCACGTATTCGGCGCAGTCGGTCGACGGGCGGATGGTCACCTCGAACAATCAGCCGTCGATCGTGGGTGAGGGCTTCGAGCTCTCCACCAGCGGGTATATCGAGCGGCGGTACAAGACGTGCGCGGAGGACCCGAAGACCGGCGGGCCGGCGGCGTCGAAGACCGGCGACATGTGCTGGGCGACCGACAACGCGACGATGAGCCTGAACGGGTCCGGGTCCGAGCTGATCAAGGACGGTTCGGACCCGAACAAGTGGCATCCGCGCAACGATGACGGGTCGCGGATCGAGCACAAGCTCGGTGCGGCCAATGGTGACAATGACGGCGAGTGGTGGGTCGTCACCACGGTCAACGGGACGCAGTACTGGTTCGGCCGCAACGTGCTCCCGGGCGCGCCGGCGAACACGACGACCAAGTCGACGTGGACCGAACCGGTGTTCGGCAACGACAACAACGAGCCCTGCCACGGGGCCACGTTCGCCGCGTCGTCATGCACGCAGGCGTACCGCTGGAACCTCGACTACGTCGTGGACCCGCACGGCAACACGATGTCGTACTGGTACGGCGTCGACAAGAACTTCTACAGCAAGAACAACAGCACGGCGACGCAGTACGACCGGGGCGGCTACCTCGACCACGTCGTCTACGGCACCCGCGACGAGAGCCTGACCACCGCGGGGGACTGGACCACGGGCACCGACACCGGGTTCAGCGGGCATGCGGCCGCCCGGATCAACTACGACTACGCGGACCGGTGCCTGGCTTCCTGCGGTACCAAGGACAAGGCTCATTGGCCGGACACGCCCTGGGACCTCAACTGCGACAGCGGCGCCGCCTGCACCCAGACGTCTCCCTCGTTCTGGACGACCCGCCGCCTCGCGTCGATCACCACGCAGGTGTGGGAGGCGTCGTCGACGCCGCCGGCGATGCGGGATGTGGAGCGCTGGACGCTCACCCACACGTTCCCCGACCCCGAGGACGGTACCCGGGCGGGGCTGTGGCTGGACAAGGTGGCGCACGCCGGCCTCGTCGGCACGACCACGAACCTGCCGGACGTGAGCTTCGTGCCGACGCAGATGGCGAACCGGGTCGACGGGGTGGATGCGTCGCCGTCGATGAACTGGTCGCGGTTGACGGCGATCAACACGGAGACCGGTGGGCAGATCCAGATCGTGTATCTGGGGAAGGACTGTTTCGTCGGGTCGAGGATGCCGGCGTCGCCGGAGAACAACACTCTGCGCTGTTACCCGGTGCGGTGGACGCCCGACCCGATCACTGGTGAGGTCACCGACTACTTCCACAAGTACGTCGTGGACAAGGTCATCGAGAACGACCTGACCGGCGGTTCGAAGCGGGTCCTGCACCAGTACACGTATATCGGCGATCCGGCGTGGCACTACGCGGACGACGACGGCCTGATCTCGTCGGATCAGAAGACGTGGAACGTCTGGCGCGGGTACGCGAAGGTCGGCACATCGGCCGGCGAGGCCCCGACGGCGCCGGGTAACCCGGATGAGCGAACCTATTCGGAGACGCTGTACTTCCGGGGCATGAACGGCGACCACCTGCCTTCGGGTGTGCGCACGGTGAACGTGGTGGACTCGCAGGGCGGCAGCGTCCCGGACGACGACGCGTACTCGGGGATGATCCGCGAGACCCGGACGCTCAACGGCGTCGGCGGCCCCGAGGTCTCGGGCGCGATCAACGACCCGTGGCAGTCCGCGGCCACCGCCACCCGCACCATCAACGGTGTCACCACGACCGCGAAATACACCAACACCGCGGCCGTGCACAACCGCACCGCGCTGGACGACAACCGCGGCTACCGCCGGTCGTCGAGCAAGAACACGTTCGACGCCATGGGCATGATCGTCGCCGCGACCGACTACGGCGACGACGCGGTCACCGGCGACGAGCAGTGCACGACCACGACGTACGAGCCCCGCAACACGTCGGTCTGGCTCATGTCGTCGCAGCAGCGCACCCAGACGTTCGCGCTGAACTGTGACCAGGTGGCGGCCGGCCCGATCACGGCGGCCGACGTCATCGGCGACAGCCGCCTGTACTACGACAATGCCACCACCTTCGGCACCGCTCCGAGCAAGGGCGACGTCACCAAGAGCGAGGGCCTGAGCGTCTGGAGCGCCACCAGCCCGACGTACTACCAGGTGGGCCGGACCACCTACGACGTCCTCGGCCGTCCCCTCGAGTCGTGGGACGCCATGGACTACCACTCGGCCACCGAGTACACGCCGCTGACGAGCGGG
Source organism: Dactylosporangium sp. CS-033363 (assembly GCF_050942475.1). Taxonomy (NCBI): domain Bacteria; kingdom Bacillati; phylum Actinomycetota; class Actinomycetes; order Micromonosporales; family Micromonosporaceae; genus Dactylosporangium; species Dactylosporangium sp. CS-033363. Next base: position 1,092,022 of record NZ_CP192032.1, read on the forward strand.
CCGGTCACCCAGACCATCGACACGAACCCCCGCACCTGGACCACGACGACCACGTTCGAGGCGGGCTGGGGGCTGCCCACGGCCACCGTCGACCAGAACGGCCGGCGCACCGACATGGCCTACGACGGGCTCGGCCGGCTCACCGCGGTCTGGCTGCCCGGGCACGACAAGAACACCGCCCCGGCCGACACGCGGTACGACTACCTGATCCGCACCGACGGGGTCAACGCGGTCACCAGCCGGCGGCTCAACCCGGCCGGCGGCTACAACACGACGTACTCGCTCTACGACGGCCTGGTCCGCGAGCGGCAGACCCAGGCCGCGTCGCCGTCCGGCGGCCGGCTGCTCACCGACTCGTTCTACGACACCGCCGGGCGTGCCGTGCGCAGCTTCGCGGCCTACCACGACGCCTCCGCGGCCCCGGGCACGACGCTGGTGGCGCCGGTCGACGAGGGGCTCACGATCCCCTCGCAGACCCGCCTCGAGTTCGACGGCGCGGGCCGGCAGACGGCGGAAATCTTCCAGCCGTACAACACCGAGCGGTGGCGCACGTCGACCTACTACGGCGGCGACTACACCGCGGTCACCCCGCCGCTGGGCGGCACCGGCTCGCTCACCGTCACCGACGAGGACGGGCGCACCACCGAGATGCGCCAGTACGCCACGCGCGTGCCGGACCACCTCAGCACCAACCCCAGCAGCTACGACAAGACGTCGTACACGTACAACCGCCGCGGCCTGCTGTCGAAGGTGGTGGACCCGGCCGGGTACGAGTGGACCTACGACTACGACCAGCGCGGGCGCAACACGTCGTCGAAGGACCCGGACAGCGGTACCACGACCAAGGAGTACGACAACGCCGGGCGCCCGACGAAGACGACCGACGCCCGCGGCAAGGTCCTGATCACCGCGTACGACAACCTCAGCCGCAAGACCGGCCTGTACCAGAACTCGGTCACGGCGGCCAACCAGCTCGCGGGCTGGACGTACGACACGACGAAGTTCGAGGACGGCGTCACCAACGCCAAGGGCAACCTGACCGCGTCGATCCGCTACGTCAGCGGCCAGCAGTACAAGTCGACGGTCGTGCAGTACAACGACCAGTACCAGCCCACCGTCGCCACCATCACCATCCCGGCGTCGGAGACCGGCCTGGCCGGCGACTACACGTACTACACCGGCTACAACCCCGACGGCTCGGTGAACAGCACCGGCTCCCCGGCGGTCGGTGACCTGCAGTCCGAGACGACCGTGACGGGCTACAACGCGCTGGGGATGACCGACAACCTCAGCACGTTCTACGGCGCCGACCAGCGCCGCTGGCTGGTCGAGCGCACGTCGTTCAACGCCCTGGCCCAGCCGACGCAGTACTCGCTGTTCAACGGCACGACGAGCACCGACGACAACGACAACGGCGGCCCGCGGACGTACCTCAGCCGCTCCTACGAGCTGGAGACGGGCCGGCTGGCCGGGCTGAAGACCGAGCGCGACCAGGTGTCGCCGAACACGGTCTCGGACCTGCACTACACGTACAACGACTTCGGCTCGGTCAGCAAGATCGCGGACACGCCGGCCGGCGGCACCGCGGACACGCAGTGCTTCACCCACGACCGGTACGAGCGCCTCACCGACGCGTGGACGCCGAACTCCGGCGACTGCTCGACCGGCCCGACGGCGACCACGGGCGGCCCGGCCCCGTACCGCGTCCACTACGACTACGACACCATCGGGCGGCGCACCGGCCAGACGCAGTACGGCACCAGCGCCGGCACCCGGTCGACGACGTACACGTTCCCGACCGGGGCCACCCCGGCCACCACGACCCGCCCGCACACCGTCACCGGCACCAGCACCACCGACGACACGGGCACGCACACCGCGACCTACGGCTACGACAACTCGGGCAACACCACCGGCCGCCCCGGCGCCGGCGGGCCGCAGACGCTGACCTGGGATGCCGAGGGCAACCTGGCCGGCGTCAGCGACGCCACGGGCAGCACGACGTTCCTGTACGACGCGGCCGGCGGCCGCCTCATCCGCAAGGACGGCACCGGCAAGACGCTCTACCTGCCCGACATGGAGGTCCGGTACACCACCGCGACCGCCAACAAGACCTGCACCCGGTACTTCGGCTTCGGCGGCACCACCGTCGGGCAGCGCACCGCGGGCGGCCTCACCTGGCTCTCGGCCGACGCGCAGGGCACCGGCGACATCTCCGTCGCGGCGTCCACGCAGGCGGTGACGGTGCGCCGGCAGCAGCCCTTCGGCGAGTCCCGCGGCGGCGCGGTCACGTGGCCGAACGAGAAGGGCTTCGTCGGCGGCACCAACGACCCGACGACGGGCCTGGTCAGCATCGGCGCCCGGTACTACGACGCGGCCCTGGGCCGGTTCCTCTCCGCCGACCCGGTCGTCGACCCCGAGGACCCGCAGCAGCTGCAGTCCTACGCCTACGCCGAGAACAGCCCGGTCACCCACAGCGACCCGACCGGCCAGCGGACCGACGAGCAGTACTACGGCAAGTCGGGCGCGGCGACGATGGAGCGCTACGTCGACCCGGCCGAGATGGACCGCCTGCGCCAGCAGGAGCTCGACCGGCAGAAGCGGGCCAAGGAGGCCGAGCAGAAGGCGTGGTGCAAGGCCCACCCGATCAAGTGCGGGTGGCAGAAGGCGAAGACGGCCACGGTCAACTGGGTCGACGAGCACAAGGCCGAGATCATCGGCTTCACCGCCGGCTTCGTCGCCGGCGCGGTCTGCAACCTGGCGATCGGGGTCACCGGCGTCGGGGCGGTGGCCTGCGGGGCGCTCGCGGGCGCGATCACGAACATGGTGACGTACGCCTATCAGACCAAGGTCGAGGGGAAGGGCAACTTCTCCTGGGGCGGGATGCTCAAGACCGGAGCCGTCGGGGCGGTGGTCGGCGGGCTGGGCGGCGGGCTGGGCTCGATGGTCGGGTCCGGCGTCACGGCCGGGCGCGCGGCCCTGGCCGCCGGGGACGGGCTGAAGGCCGCGGTCCAGGTCGGCAAGCAGGCGATGGGGGCCGAGGCCCGCAACATCGCCTCGAGCACGGCCGGCGCGGTCAAGGGCGCGGGCTCGCTCATCGGCGGTCTGAAGAACGCCTTCTCCAAGCCGGGGCCGGCGGCGAACACCACCCTCGGCGAGGTCAAGGACATCGTCCTGCGCGACGTCAACCAGTCCGCCGAGAGCCGGCTCAAGGCGGGACCGAAGAGGTTCTGGAGCGACAGTAAACTGCTCCGGTCGGTGTTCCAGCCGCGCAAGGGCTCGTTCATCCAGCAGACGACCGGCAAGTGGGAGATCGACGAGGGCAACCACCGGATGGCGGAGCTCCTCGCCCGGGCGGCGGCATCGTCCCGGGGGAGCGGCACGAGCACCATCACGTACGCAACGGAGATCTTCATCAAGAACTTCACGCCACGCGGCTGACGAGAGGGGGGTTCGTTGGCGATCATCAACGGCCGGGCGACGGCGGTGCGGGCCGCGGCGGCCATCGTGACCCGCGGCTCGATCGAGATCCGGTCGCTCGCCGGCGACCTGGCCGGGGCGGCCGCGCACGGCCGGGTGCCGCCCGCCGCGGAGCTGGCCGCGGCGGCCGGGCGGATCCGGATGATCGCCGACATCCTGCACAACCTCGCGCCGCTGGCCCGGGACTCCGGGCTCGGCCGGGAGCGCGGCGCGCGGCAGGAGCTCGTGCAGCGCTGGGGCATCTCGACGCCGGATGGCCGGGAGTGGATCGCCGCGGCCCTCGCCGGCGAGGGGCCGGAGTTCGCCGGCTACCCGCAGGAGCTGGAGCGCGAGTGGCAGCGGTGGCTCGAGCGGAACCCGCCGCCGCGGGAGCCGTCCCCGTTCGAGGCGATGGGGCCGACGCCCGAGTGGCGCGCCGGCGAGCTCGCGCTGCTCGACGGGGAGAACGTCGACGCCGCGGCGAGCGCGGTGCTCGAGCTGACGCGGCACGAGCCCGACCGTGCCTGGGTCACGCGGTTCCTGCTCGAACTCGTCGAGGGCGACCGGGCCGCGGAGGTGCGCGCGGTGGCGGTGACTTGCCTCGGGCACGTCGCCCGGGCCGACTACGCCATCGACCGGGAGGCGGTGCTGCCGGTGCTGCGGCGCCTGCTGGACGATCCCGCGCTGCGGGTGCGCGCCCGGGAGTCGATCGACGTGATCGAGCAGTACAGCCCGGGGGTCACGCCGGAGTGACGGGGCCGGCCCGCTGCGCGGTGGCTACCTCGGATGCGTCGATCGGCGGCGCGCCTGGTTTCAGGAGATCAGGTAGATCACGTAGCCGTCGATGTGCACCAGCTGGTACGGGGTGCCGGCCTTCTCCAGCTTGGCCTCGACCACCGGCAGGCGGTACGTGCCGTTGGCGATCTCCAGGAACGTGGTCGGCTTGTCGCACTTGTAGTACGGCAGGGAGCGGCACGGATTGTCCGAGAAGACGTATGCCGCGCGAGGGTCGGCCGTCGTGGCCGTCCACTGGTCGTAGTACCGGTTGTTCGGCGCGATCTCCAAGGTGTCGGTGACCGCGCCGCAGGTGATGGACTCCTCGGCGCGGAAGGCGATCCGCGCGCACGTCCAGTAGTCGCCGTAGAAGTGCTTGACGCCGTGCGTGCGCAGCGTTTCCACCAGGGCCGTGCTGCGGAGCGCGTCGGCGTGGGTGCGCGGGATCTCCATGAACGTGCGCACCGTGCCGAAGGCCAGGGCCGCCGTGTACGCCGCCAGGATCGCCACCCCCGCCACGCGCAGGACGCGGGGTTTCGCCACCGCGACCAGCGTGTGGAAGACCGCCGGCAGCGCGACCACCAGGCCGATCAGGTACCGCGAGTGGCCGCCGGGGTAGCCGACCGCGGCGTCGCTGTTGGCGTACAGGTAGAACGTGATCAAACCGCCGACCAGCATCGCCAGGTGGAGGGTGGCCGGCCGGTCCGAGCCGCGGCGGCGCCAGGCCTGCCAGACCGCCCAGACGGCCAGCAGGGTGCCGAGGCCCAGGAGCAGCATGTAGCCGGTGCCCCAGGTGACTCTGGTCGCATAGCAGGCGCTCGACCAGGACGTGACCGGGTTCAGCGCGGGCAGTTCGTCCACCGGGCACACCGGGTTGCCGGTCATCATCGGGACGCTCTGCGTGACCGCGTTCCACGCCGCGTGGGCCTTGGCCGACAGACCTTCCGGGGCCTGGCCGCGCAGGACGGTCAGGGTGGAGATGGAGTCGCCGCCGGGCGGGGCGTTCAGGTTGTACACCAGCAGCGGGAGCATGCCGATGACCAGGCCGATGCCGGCGGACACCGGGGCGACCAGCTGGAGGAGCTCGCGGCGGCAGTGGATCAGCAGGGCCAGGCCCGAGGCCAGCGCGAAGGGGGCGACGAGAAGGTCGGCCCACAGGCCGGTGCCGGCCGCCACGCCCCAGGCCGCGTACAGGGCCAGGCGCCAGCGCTGCTCGCGCAGGACGCGGTACGGCTCGTAGGTCGTCACCAGGCGCGCCGCGACCAGGAACATCAGCGAGGAGAAGAGGAGGGTCTCGCCGTAGCCGCCCATGGCGGTCAGTTCGCGGCTCAGCACGTACGGTGAGCCCAGGGCCAGGAGGGCCAGCGAGATCAGGGCCCAGCGCGGGCCGTACACGATGCGGGCGAACCAGTAGCTGCTCACGAGGAACAGCACGAACATCAGCACCAGGCCGAGCCGCAGCGAGAACAGCGAGTTGCCGAAGAGGTGGAAGAGGGCCGCGCCCAGGTACGCCTCGTGCGGCCCCATGTACGCCTGGCCCGGGAAGAACGTGGGGCGCTCGGTGCCGGCGGCGATGTGCAGCGCCTGCAGGCCCTGGTAGCCCTCGTCGCTGTTGGTCTCCGGCCAGTCCCAGGCGATGAGGATCAGGCGGATCAGGCCGCCCAGCACGACCAGGCCGGCCGCGGTCCAGGCGTGCCACCGGCGGCCGGTCGCCTTGCGGTCCGCCTCGTCGGCGGCCGGCGACGCCAGCGTGGGCTCGCCAAGGGCTTCGGTCTGCACGTCGCCGCTCCTCCACGGTGAGAGTACCGGCGGACGATACAGGCTCGGGCGGGCCGGCGCTGGTCCGGCCCGCCCCACATGCCTAGGACAGCGTGCAGCTCACCGCGGGGACGGCGTTCGTGCTGTTGTTCCACGAGGCGAGGAAGCCGAACGAGGTGCCGCTTCCAGGAGCCAGGGCGCCGTTGTACCCCACGTTGCGCGCCGTCACCGCCGCGCCCGTCTGCGTCACCGTGGCGTTCCAGACCTGGCTGACCTGCTGGCCGTTGGCGAACGTGAAGGTGGCCGTCCAGCCGGTCGACGCGGCGGACGAGGTGTTCGTCACGGCGACCTCGCCCTGGAAGTTGCCGCCCCACTGCGAGACGACCTTGTACGTGGCGGTGCACTTGCCGCCGCCACCGGTAGTAGAGGCCGAGGCCGAAGGCGACGTGGAGCGCGACGGCGACGGGGACGTGGAGCGCGACGGCGACGTCGACGGTGTCACGCCGCTCAAGGCCTGGACGACCGCCGGGTACCAGGACGCCGCCATCTTCTCGAAGCCGGCGTCGTTGGGGTGCACGCCGTCGCCCGTGTCGGTCGTCGCGTTGAAGCCGGTCCACAGGTCGGCCAGCGTGATCGGGGACTGCGCCGTGGTCAGCCCCGCGGCCCAGGACGGCAGCGCGCTGTTCAGCGCCACCACGTCCGCCGGGCAGGTGGCGCACGCGGCCGCGCTCATCGGGATGATCTGCGCCACGACGATGCGCACCGAGGGGTTCTGGGCGCGCATCTGGCCGACGAGCTTGGTGAAGGCGGCGAGCTTGGTGGCCAGCGGGATGTACCCGCCCCACATGTCGTTGGTGCCGAGGTGCATCAGCACCACGTCCGGCCGGGCCGCGGCCAGCCAGGGCGGGAGCTGGTTGTTGTCGGCGATCCCGGTGGCCGAGAAGCCGCCGTGGCCCTCGTGGTCGAAGTCGTACGAATAGCCGGGGTTGCAGCCGCCGCCGTCGGAGACGCCGCCGACGAAGTCGATGTTCGTGTACCCCGCGAGCTGGAGGCGGTGCCAGAGCTTGGCCCGCCAGCAGCCGGGGCCGGCGGTGATCGAGTCGCCGAGCGGCATGATCCGCAGGGGAGCGGCCGCGGCCGAGCCGGCCGGCTGGACCGCCACGACGGCGACCGCGGCGACGAGGGCCGCGATCAGGACAGGAAGAACGGTACGGCGAAGCATGGGAGAAAACTCCTTGGTGGGGGCAGGCGAGGGCGCGGTACGCCGGCTCCCACTGGCATCGCGCGTCGACTCTAAAGCGACGTCCACCGATTTGGAAGACTGGCCCCATGAGCGACACCACCCTGCGCGTCGGGCTCGTCGGCTACGGGCTGGCCGGTTCGGCGTTCCACGCGCCGCTGATCAGCACCACCCCCGGGCTGAGCCTGGCCGCGATCGTGACGTCCGACCCCGAGCGGCGCAAGAGTGCCGGCGAAAGGTACCCGGACGCCCGCCTCGTCGAGCGCGCCGACGACCTCTGGACCGCGGGTGACCTCGACGCCGTCGTCGTCGCCTCGCCCAACCGCACCCATGCGCCGCTGGCCCGGGCCGCGCTCGAGGCCGGGCTCTCGGTCGTCGTGGACAAGCCGCTCACCCCGACGTCGGCCGAGGGCGCGGAGCTCGCGGCGCTGGCCGCCGAGCGGAACCTGGTGCTGACCGTGTACCAGAACCGGCGCTGGGACGGCGACTTCCTGACCGCGCGCAAGCTCGTCGCCGCGGGTGAGCTCGGGAAGGTGCTGCGCCTGGAGTCCCGCTTCGACCGCTGGCGGCCGGTGCCCAAGGGCGGCTGGCGGGAGAGCGGCGACCCGGCGGAGGCGGGCGGCCTGCTCTTCGACCTCGGCAGTCACCTCGTCGACCAGGCGCTGCAGCTGCTCGGCCCGGCCACCGAGGTGTACGCCGAGGTGCACACCCGCCGCGCCGGCCTCACCGTCGACGACGACACGTTCGTCGCCCTGCGGCACGAGGGCGACGCGCGCTCGCACCTGTGGATGAGCGCCCTGGCCGCCAAGGCCGCGCCCCGGCTGCGGCTGCTGGGCGACCGCGGGGCGTACACGAAGTTCGGCCTCGACGTGCAGGAGGACGCCCTGCGCGCCGGCCGGCTGCCCACCGAGGCCGGCTGGGGCCGGGAGCCCGAGAGCGCGTACGGCGTGCTCACCGGCTACGACGGCGTGGACCGCACGGTGCCGACGGAGGCCGGGCGGTACCAGGACTTCTATGCGGGCTTCGCGGCCGCCCTGCGCGACGGCGGGCCGGCCCCGGTCGACCCGGCCGACGCCATCGCCGCGCTCAAGGTCCTCGAGGCGGCCCGGCAGTCGGCCGAGCGCGGCGAGGTCGTGAAGCTCTAACAGGCGGCCTTCGCCGCGGCCAGGATCTGCTCCGTGACCGGGTCCGGGTGGGTGATCAGCGTGAGGTGCGACCCACCCGGCACGGTGCGGACCTTGGCGTTCGCGCGCTTCGCCATCGCCTGCTGCGACTGCGGCGTGATGATCCGGTCGGCCGCGCCGATGACGTACCAGGACGGGATCTTCTGCCAGGCCGCCGCCTGCGACGGGGTGGTGAAGGCGGCCATGGCGGCCGGGCGCTGCTCGGCCCACAGCTCCCTGGCCGTGGTCTTGGGCAGGTCGGGGCCGAACGAGCCGACGAAGACGGACTGCTTGAGGTACAACTCGGAGCCCACCTTGTCGTAGAGCGTCGACGCCGGCCCGCTCAGCGCCGAGCCCGCCCCGCTGAGCTGGCCCGTGGTCTCGCCGACGGCGGGCGCGGCGGCGTCGACGTAGACCAGCTCCTTGACGTTCGGGCTGCTCGCGGCCGCGTTGGTGATCACCGAGCCGCCGTAGGAGTGCCCGGCCAGCACGACCGGCCCGTCGATGGTCTTGAGGAACGCGGCCAGGCCGGCGGCGTCCGAGGTCAGGCCCTGCAGCGGGTTGGCGTAGGCGCGCACGACGTACCCGGCGCGCTGGAGGCGCTCGGTCTCGCCGTTCCAGCTCGACGTGCCGGCCCAGGCGCCGTGCACCAGCACGACGGTCGGCTTCGGGGCGCAGTCGGCGGCCGGGGCCAGGCCGAGCAGGAGCGCGAGGGTCAGGATCATGCCCATGACCAGCAACGGTGACACCGGGGTGCGGAGTGGCCCATCACCCCCATGTCACGAGTCCGGGCGAGGTACCGTCTTGTCACGCATGGGCACCGATGACTTCACGCCGCACCGCCGCCGCCTGCTCGACGTCGCCTACCGCATCCTCGGGACGGTCACCGACGCCGAGGACGTCGTGCAGGAGGCCTGGCTGCGCTGGTCCGCGGCCGACCGGGCGGCGGTCGGCAACCCGCAGGCGTTCCTGGTCACGGTGACCACCCGGCTCGCGATCGACCGCCTGCGCCAGGTCCGGGCCCGCCGCGAGGCCTACCCCGGCCCCTGGCTCCCCGAGCTCGTGAGCACCCAGCCCGACCCGCAGGGCCGCGCCGAACTGGCCGAGAGCGTCGAGCTGGCCCTGCTCGTCGTGCTGGAGACCCTCTCGCCGTTGGAACGTGCCGCGTTTGTACTGCACGAGGCCTTCGGACTCGCGCACGCCGAAGTGGGGGACATCATCGGCCGCAGCGAGGCCGCCACCCGCCAGCTCACCCGGCGCGCCCGCGACCACGTGCGGGAGGCGCGGCCCCGGTTCGAGGCCGACCGGGCCCAGCGCCGCCGGCTCACCGAGCGCTTCCTGGGCGCCTGCTTCGGCGGCGACCTGGCCGGGCTGGTCGAGCTGCTCGCGGCCGACGTACGCCTGGTCAGCGACGGCGGCGGCCGGGCCAAGGCGCCGCTGCGGGTGATCGAGGGCGCGGACCGCGTGGGGCGCTTCCTCACCTCCATCTCCAACGACGACGGGGCGCAGCGCTTCCTGGAGTCGATCGGGATGGCGACCCCGGCCGAGTTCGGCGTGGCGATCGAGGACGTCAACGGGGTGCCGGCCATCGTGGTGCGGGCGGCGGGGCGGGTGATCCTGGTGTTCTCGGTGGAGCCCCTGGACGGCGAGCGGATCGGCACCGTCTTCCTGGTGGCCAACCCGGAGAAGCTGGCGCACGTGTCACGTTCCGAGGGAGACGCCGCGTCTGCCTCGGCATGACGAACTCCATCACCATCGTCGGCGGCGGGATCGGTGGGCTGACCGCGGCCATCGCGTGCGCGGAGCGCGGGCTGACGGTCACGCTGCACGAGGCCCACAACACCCTCGGCGGGCGGGCGCGCTCCACGCCGGGGCCGTACGTGGCGAATGACGGGACGCACGTGCTGTACAGCGACGGGGAGCCCTTCAGGTGGCTGGCCGAGCGCCGCCTCGTGCAGCCGTTCAGCAAGCCCACCCCGGGCGAGCTGGCCAAGTTCCGGTTCCGCCGCGACGGCCGCATCCGCGCGCTGCCGCCGATGTCCCTGCTGCGGATGGTCCGCCACCGCGGCCTGGCCGCGCCGGTCGACGAGCCGTTCGGCGCTTGGGCCACCCACCGCTTCGGCCCGGAGGCCACGGCGGCCGCGGCGGGCCTGGTCGGCGTGATCACGTACACCGCGGACCCGGGCCGGCTCTCGGCGGCGTTCGTGTGGGAGCGCCTGCTGCGCGCGGTCGCCCCGACGTGGCCGGCGGTGCGGTACGTGCACGGCGGCTGGTCGGCCATGGTCGACCGGATGGCCACCCACGCCCGGGGGCTGGGGGCCACGCTGGTCACCGGTTCGCGGGTCGACGCCCTGCCGGACGGCCCGGTGATCGTGGCCACCGGCCTGGACGCGGCCCGCGGCCTGCTGGGCGACGACACCCTGCGCTGGCCGAGCGGCCGCGCCGCGCTCATCGACCTGGGCCTGCGCGCGGACCGCCGCGACCCGTTCGTCGTGTCGGACCTGGACGAGGGCGGCTTCGTCGAGCGGTACTCCCAGCCCGACCCCACCCTCGCCCCGCCCGGCCACGCCCTGGTCCAGCTGGAGCTCCCGGCCGGCCCGGACGAGCCGATCCCGGCCGCGACCGCGCGCGCGGAGGCGCTGGCCGATCTCGCGCTGCCGGGCTGGCGCGAGCGGGTGACCTGGCGCCGCGACGCCTTCGCCAACGGCCGCACGGGCGCCGTCGACCTGCCCGGAGCAAGCTGGCGCGACCGCCCGGCGATCGACCGCGGCGAGGGCGTCTGGCTGGTCGGCGACAGCGTGGCCGCGCCCGGGATGCTGGCCGAGGTCGCCCTCAACTCCGCGCGCACGGCCGCGCAGGCGGCAGCCGTGAAACTTTCACCGGCGGCGTTTCGAAAGGCATCGACGGTACGCGATTGATGGGGGGATGCTTCGGCCAGTGGGGCGGCGGCCGCCAACGCCGCCCCGACGATCGAAGGAGCCGCGCATGTCGCGTCTGGTTCGGCGCGTTGCCGTCGCTGGGGGAGTGGCCGTCGTCGCGGCGGCGTTGTTGCAGGGTGCGGGGCCCGCGTATGCCGATGTGCCGGCCGGGGGGTGCGCGCTGCCGGCCACCGGGGCGGCGCTCTCCGAGGGGATCCAGAACCAGGGGCAGTTCGTGCCGACGAGCGGTACCGTCGCCGCGAAAATGATCTTCGTGGACTTTCCCGACGCGCCCGCCAACGGGCCCACCACGGCGCTGTATCAGCAGGTCGTGCCGGGTGGGCAGCAGTTCTTCTCCACCGTGTCGTACGGGAAGCTCAGCCTGCAGGTCGACGCCGACACCAGCCGCTTCTATCGCATGCCGCGGGCGTCCACCGCGTACGGGTGGCAGCGCGGGCTGACCTATGAGGCGCATCGGCAGTACATCGCCGATGCGCTGGCCGCGGTCGGGCGGTCCACCTCGTTCCGGGGGGATCAGCTGCTCTACATCGTGCCGACCCGGGCCGCATCGGCGATCTCGTTCTCGCCGACGTTCATGGGGGCGATCACGGCCGGCGACGGGACCTCGCTGGGCAAGACGGTCACGTTCGGGCAGGACATCTGGAACGCCGGATGGGGCTTGAAGGTGCTGGCCCACGAGACCGGGCACGCGATGGGGCTGCCCGACCTGTACGCGTTCAGCGGCTCCGACGCGCACCGGTTCGTCGGCGGCTGGGACCTCATGGGCTGGATTCCCGGGCCCTCGCCGGACCGGTTCGCGTGGCACAAGTGGAAGGCGAACTGGCTGGCCTGGGACCAGGTCGGCTGCGTCACCGCGCCGGGGCGGTTCACCGACACCGTGACGCCGGTCGAGCAGGCCGGGGCCGGGCGCAAGATGACGGTCATCAAGACCGGCGCCACCACCGTGCTGGTCGCCGAGGTGCGGTCCCGCCAGGGCGTGGACGCCAACGCCTGTACGACCGGCGTGCTGATCTACTCGGTGGACACCGCGGTCGCGTCCGGCAACGGGCCGATCCGGGTCAAGGACGCGCGGCCGGGCACGACCGGGTGCCGGCAGCATCCGCTCGACGACGCCGCGTACGACGCCGGGATGTCCTATGTGGACTCGGCCACCGGCGTGCGGATCGACGTCGTGTCGCGCAGCGGCGACACCTACACCTTCAACATCGCCTATCGGGTGTGAAGCATCCGTTCCAGCTGGTCGGCGGCCCGCTCCGGGCCGGCCGCGGTGGGCTCGACGAAGCCGGTCGCCCGCCCGCGGTAGCCGGTGTCGGTCAGGGCCGCCCACAGCCGGTCGGCGGCCGCCTCGGCGGTCCACTGCTCGGCCGGCAGCCAGCGGGCCAGGTCGTGGCGGGCCAGGCGCTGGGCCACGTCCGGGCGGTCGGCGCCGTGGGCCAGGATCACCTGCGGGGTGCCGGACAGCAGCGCGCGCACGGCGGTGCCGATCCCGCCGTGGTGCAGGATCGCGCCGCACTGGGGCAGCGCCGAGGGGAAGGGCAGGCTCCGGTACCACGGGAAGCCCGCGACCGGCTCCGGCGCGACCACGACGACGGGGTGGTCGACCAGCCCGGCGGCGGCGAGGGCGACCTCGTACCAGCGGGGGTGCAGCATCTGCCCGGTGCCGCCGGTGAGCAGGATCGGGCGGCCCGGCAGGTCGACCGAGTCGCCGTCCTCGTCCCCGGCGACGAAGCCGGTCAGGGCCGCGCCGGAGCGGGTGCCGGCCGCGTCGAACCAGCTCGGCCACAGGCCCAGCGTCGGCACGCGCAGGAACTCGGCCCAGTCGGCGACGGCCGGGAGCCCGAGGCCGGCCCGCACCGCGTCGACGCCGTCGGCCAGCCCCTTGCGCGCGTGCATCCGGGCGACCGGGGCCACCATCAGCTGCACCGGGGCGACCGCGACCCAGGCCGCCGGCGCGCCCAGCAGCTCGGCCGCGACCAGCACCGACAGCGCCGAGGTGTGCCGGCCGACGAGGACCGTCTCGCCCGGCCGGTGCCGCTCGGCCAGCAGCGCGACCTCGCGCCCGAGCTCGTCGAAGAGGCCCCGGTCCTCGTAGTACTTGCGCAGGTCGTCGGGGCGGCGCACGGCCAGCAGGTCGGCCGAGCGGGCCTGGTCCGCGCGGTAGCGCTCCTCGGTGTCGATGGCGGCGAAGCCGTAGGGCGCGTGCCGCGCGAACGGCGCGTGGCTCACGAGCGTCACGTCGTGACCGCGTGCGGCGAGCGTCGCGCCGATGCGCGCGAACGGCAGCACGTCGCCGGCCGAGCCGTGCGCGACGAGCAAGAAGACGGCCATGGCGGACGAGTATGACCACCCCGCCGGGCGTCAAACAAGACTCATGAAATTGGAGCATCGAAATCCGTGCACCTTGACGATGCGCCGCCGCGCTGCGTAGCGTGCGAGCGGTTGGAAGCGCTCCCAACACCCTCAAAGGCGCTCATTCCAGCTCGAATCGTTGCGGGGGACGATTGATGGTCACGCCTGCCTTAGGCCGACTCGACCCGGCCCGGCGAGCCTTGCTCGCCCGCCTGGTCGCTGCCGACCGGGCCGCCGCCCCGGACGCGATCACCCCGCGCCCGCGCGGCGGGGGGCCCGTCGCGTGCTCGCCCGCGCAGCGGCGCATCTGGGTCGCCGACCGCCTCGGCGTGGCCCCGCCGGCCACGTTCGGCCTCCGCCTGCGCGGCCGCCTCGACGTCTCGGCCCTGCGCAGCGCGTTCGCCACCGTCGCGGCCCGGCACGAGGCCATGCGCACCGTGTACGAGGTCGTCGGCGACGCGCCGTGGCAGCGGGTGCTGGACCGCACCGAGGTACGCCTCGACGTCCGCGCCGGCGACCCGCACGCCATCGCCGCCGCGGCCGTGCGGGAGCGCTTCGACCTCGCCACCGGCCCGATCTTCCGGGTCACCCTGGTCGAGACCGCCCCCGACGACCACGTCCTGCTGTTCGTGGGGCACCACATCGCCTTCGACGAGCACTCGGTCGGCCTGCTCCGGCGCGAGGTCGCCCTGGCCTACGCCGGCCACGACCTCGGAGCGCCGCCCGCGCTGCAGTACGCCGACTACGCCGCCTGGATCGCCGGCCGCCCGGTCCCGGAGTCCCGCACCCGCTACTGGCGCGACCGGCTCGCCGGCCTGGGCGACACCCGCCTGCCCTTCGCCCGCGACCGCGCGGCCGGAGCGGCGACGCGGGCGCTGCGGCTGGAGCTGGCCCCGGGCGCGCTGGACCGGTTCCGCCCCGCGACGCCGTTCGCCGCGCTGCTCGCGGTGCTGTCGGACGCGGTGGCGCGGTACACCGGCGAGACCGACGTGGCGATCGGCACCATCTCCTCGGGGCGCCCGCGCGTCGAGCTGGAGCCGATCGTCGGCTGCTTCCTCAACCCGGTCCCGCTGCGCACGGATCTCAGCGGCGCGCGGGACCTGGCCGAGGTCACCAAGCGGGTGCGCCGGACGGTCACCGCGGCGCTGGCCAACGAGGTGCCGTTCGAGACCATCGGCGCCGCCGGGCCGCTGTTCCGCGTTGCGCTGCACCTGCACCAGCCGCGGGCGGCCGAGGAGTGGGCCGGGCTTGCCGTTGAGACCTGGCATCACGACGTGCCCGCCGTTGAGCAGGATCTCGTCGTCGAGGCCATGCCCCGCGCGGACGGGAGCGCCGAGCTGGCCTTCCGCCACGCCGCGCTGGAGGACGGGGCGCTCGAGCACTTCGCCGAGCACGTGCGGCGGCTCGCCGAGGGGCGGCCGGTCGAGCCGCCGCGGCCGACCTACTGGCGCAAGGACCCGCGTACGGTGCTCGACCTGATCGACGCCCAGGCCGCGCGGACGCCCGGCGCCGTCGCGCTCGAGGCCGCCGATGGGCAGACCCGCACGTACGCCGAGCTGATGTCCAATGTGGACAAGCGGGCCGCCGCGATCGCGGGCAGGCTGGTGCCGATCGCGCTGCGGCGGACGCCCGAGCTGGTCGAGGAGGTGCTCGCGGTGTGGCGGGCCGGGGCGGCCTATGTGCCGATCGACCCCGGGTACCCCGAGGCGCGGCAGGCGCTCATCCGCGAGGACGCGCAGCTGGACCCGGGCGGTGGCGTGGCCTACGTGCTGCACACGTCAGGATCCACCGGGCGGCCCAAAGGGGTCGTCGTCGAGCATCACGCGCTCACCAACTTCGTGCTCGACATGGCCGCGCGGCTGGAGGCGCGGCCCGAGCACCGCTGGCTCGCCGTCACCTCGCTCAACTTCGACATCGCGGGGCTGGAGCTGTTCCTGCCGCTGGCCACCGGCGGGCGGATCGTGCTGGCCGACGAGGAGGCGCAGCGGGACGGGCACCGCCTCGACGCGCTGGTCGGCGCGGCAGGGGTCACGCACGTGCAGACCACGCCGTCGCGGTGGCGGCTGCTGCTGGCCGCCGGGTTCGACCGGGCCGATGTCGTCGCGCTGGTCGGCGGGGAGGCGCTGCCGCTCGACCTGGCCCGGGAGCTGCGGGCGAAGAGCCGGGCCACGCTCAACGTGTACGGGCCGACGGAGACCACGATCTGGTCCGCGAGCTGGCCGGTCCCCGCGGACGTGGACGAGGTGGCGATCGGGGAGCCCATCGGGTACACCCACATCCGCATCTGTGGCGAGGACGGGCGCGAGCTGCCGCACGGGGCGGTCGGGGAGCTGTGCATCGGCGGGCTCGGCGTGGCCCGGGGCTATCTCGGGCGGCCCGGGCTGACCGCCGACCGGTTCCGGCCCGACCCGTGGGGGGCGCCCGGGAGCCGGCTGTACCGCACCGGGGACCTGGCCCGGTGGGGCGGCGACGGGCGGCTGCGCTTCGTGGGGCGGGCCGACAACCAGATCAAGCTGGCCGGGCACCGGATCGAGCTGGGGGAGATCGAGGCGCACCTGGCCGCGCTCCCGGGCGTGCGGCAGGCCGCGGTCGCCGTGCGCGACGGGCGCCTGGTCGGCTACGTGGTGGGAAGTCCGGAGCGGAACGACCTGGGTCACAAGCTTCCCGAATACATGATCCCGCGGGTGTACGTCGAGCTCCCCGACCTCCCCCTCACGCCCAACGGCAAGCTCGACCGGGCCGCGCTCCCGGATCCCGAGCCGGTCGCGAGCACCGGGGTGGCGCCCCGCACCGCGACCGAGCGGCTCGTCGCCGAGCTCTGGCAGGAGGCGCTCGGGCGCGACGGGATCTCGGTCGACGACGACTTCTTCGCGCTCGGCGGGCACTCGCTGCCCGCCATGACCGTCGCCGCACGGCTCTCCGTCGCCACCGGATACGAGGTCGCGGTGCGGACGGTGTTCGCGCACCCGACGGTGGCGGCGCTCGCCGGCGCCGTGGACGAGCTCGTGAACGCGCCCGACCCGACCCTCGACGTGCCGGTCACGCCGCGGGCCGATCCCGCCGCGCCCGCGCCGCTCGCCCCGGCGCAGCTCAGGCTGTGGTTCCTGCAGGTGCTGGAGCCGGACGACGCGGCGTACAACATGGCGCTCGTCTACAACCTCACCGGCCCGCTCGACGTCGAGCGGCTGCGCCGCGCGCTGGAGCTGGTCGTGGAGCGCCACGACACGCTGCGCACCCGGTTCTTCGAGGCCGACGGCGAGCCGCTGCAGGTCGTGACCGCGCGGCGGCCGGTGCTCGAGACCGGCGACCTGGACGACGTTCCGCGGTGGACCAACGCGCCGTTCGACCTGGGCGAAGGAATGCTGCTGCGGGCCGGTCTGGTCACCAAGAGGCCCGACGAGCACGTGCTGTGCCTGGTCATGCACCACATCGCCGGGGACGGGCGGTCGCTGGGCATCCTGACCGAGGAGCTGCACGCGGCCTACGCGGGCGCGGCGCTGCCCGACCTGCCCGTGCGGTACACCGACTTCGCCGAGTGGCAGCGCGCCCGCGGGGACGAGCGCGACCTGACGTACTGGGCCCGCCGGCTGCAGGGGGTGCCGCACCTCGACCTGCCCACCGACCGGCCCCGCCCGGCCGTGCAGAGCTCGCGCGGCGGGTTCGCGCGGCGCCGCCTGAGCGCCGGGCTCGCCGACGCCCTCGACCGGCTCGGGGCCGCGCACGGGTGCACGCCGTTCATGGTGCTGCTCGCCGGGTACCAGGCGCTGCTGGCCAGGCACACCGGCCAGACCGACATCAGCGTCGGCACGTCGGTCTCCGACCGCGCCCGGCCCGAGCTGTCCGGGCTCATCGGCATGTTCATCAACACGCTCGTGCTGCGCACCGACCTGTCCGGCGACCCGACCCTGGCCGAGCTGCTCGGGCGGGTGCGCGAGGTCGCGCTGGGGGCCTACGCGCACCCGGAGATCCCGTTCGAGCGGCTCGCCGCCGAGCTCGGGCTGGCCCGGGACCCGTCGCGCACCGAGCTGTTCCAGACCATGCTCATCCTGCACACCGAGGCGGGCGCGACGACGGAGCTGCTGCCGGGCCTCGCCGCCGAGCACGCCGAGGACGGGCTGGCCCAGGCCAAGTTCGACCTGATGCTCGACGCCTGGCGCGAGCCGGACGGGCTGCAGCTCTCGCTCAACTACCGCACCGACCTGTTCGACGCGGCCACCGCCGACCGCCTCCTCGCCCGGCTGGAGCGCCTGCTGGCCGCCGACCCCGGCCTGCCGCTGTCCAAAGTGGACCTGCTGCACGAGGGCGAGCGGGACGAGCTGATCGCGCTCGGCACCGGCCCGGAACACAGCGAGGCGCCCGACGTCGTGGACCTGATCGCCGCGCAGGACCCGGGCGCGGTCGCGGTGTCCTGCCGCGCGGAGTCGCTCACCTACGGCCAGCTCAACGACCGTGCGGCCCGGATGGCGGGGTGGCTGCACGAGCAGGGCGTACGCCCGGACGACCGGGTGGGCGTGCTCATGCCGCGCTCGCTCGACCTGATCGTCGCGCTGCTCGCGGTGCTCAAGGCCGGCGCCGCCTACGTGCCGATCGACCCGCGCTACCCGGAGGCCCGCCAAAACTTGCTGGCCGGAGAATGCACAAAAACCATCAAAACGGTCACGCAACGCGACGCATACCAGTCCGCGGTTGACGAACAAAACCTGGCGTACGTCATCTACACCTCCGGCTCGACGGGCACGCCCAAGCCGGTCGGCATCACCCGGCACGCGCTCAACGCGCGAGCGGCATGGATGCGCCGCCGGTACAACATCGGCAAAACGGACGCAGTGGCACAGTTCGCGACCGTCAGCTTCGACACCCACGTCGAGGAGGTCTGGCCGACCCTGACCGCGGGCGCCCGCCTGGTGCTGCTGCCGCCCGACGAGGACCTGCCGGAGCTGCTGGAGCGCGAGCCGGTCACCGTCCTGGACCTCCCCACCCCGTACTGGCACGAGCTCGTGGGCACCACCACCTGGCCCGAGTCGCTGCGCCTGCTCATCCTCGGCGCCGACACCGTGCGCGCCGACAAGCTGGCCGCCTGGCACGCCGAGGTGGGCGATCGGGTCGAGCTGCTCAACACGTACGGCCCGACCGAGACCACGGTCATCGCCACCACCGGCCCGCTCGGCCCGGACGAGACCTCGATCGGCACCCCGATCGCCGCCACCCGCGTCTGCATCCTCGACGACGGCATGCGGCTGCAGCCCCGCGGCGTGCCGGGCGAGCTCTGCATCGCCGGCGACGGCGTGGCCCGCGGCTACCTCGGCCGCCCCGGCCTCACCGCCGACAAGTTCCGCCCCGATCCGTTCGGCCCGCCCGGCGCCCGCCTGTACCGCAGCGGCGACCGCGCCCGCTGGCGCCCCGACGGCCGCCTGGAGTTCCTGGGCCGGCTCGACGACCAGGCGAAGATCCGCGGCTACCGGGTCGAGCCGGGCGAGGTGGAGACGGTGCTCGGGAGCCTGCCCGGCGTCCGCCAGGCCGCGGTGGTGGTCCGCGACGGGGCCCTCGCGGCGTACGCGGCCCCGGAGGCGTTGGACCCGGCCGAGCTGCGCCGGGCACTCGCCGAGCGGCTCCCCGCCTTCCTGGTGCCGACCCACCTCACGGTGCTCGACCGCATCCCGCTCACCGGCAACGGCAAGGTCGACCGGGCCGCCCTGCCCGCCCCGGCCACCGCGACCGGCGGCTACGTCGCGCCGCGCACCCCGGCCGAGGACCTGGTGGCGCAGATCTGGGCCGGCGTGCTCGGCGTCGAACGCGTGGGCGCGCACGACGACTTCTTCGCCCTCGGCGGCCACTCGCTGCTGGCCATCGCGGCGGTGGCCCGGCTCTGCGCCGCGACCGGGCGCGACGTGCCGGTGCGGGCGCTGTTCCTCGCCCCGACGGTCGCCGGGCTGGCGGCGGCGGTGGACGACTACCGCGCGGAGGCCCCGGTCCTGCGGCGCGCGCTTTCCAGAGCCCCGTTGTCGTACGGCCAGCAGCGCCTCTGGTTCCTCCAGCAGCTCGACCCCGGGGACGCCTCGTACAACATCGCCGTCGCGTACCGCCTGCGCGGCCCCCTGGACCCGGCCCGCCTGGAGGCCGCGCTCAACGCCGTCGTGGCCCGGCACGAGTCGCTGCGCACCCGCTTCGTGGCGGGCGACGACGAGCCGGTGCAGGAGGTGACGGCCGCCCGCCTGACGCTGGAGCACGGACGCGACGTCGCGGCGTGGACCAATGCGCCGTTCGACCTGGAGTCCGGCCTGCTGCTGCGGGCCGGGCTGGTCACCGACGGCGCCGACGACCACGTGCTGTGCCTGGTCGTACACCACATCGCCGCCGACGGCCGCTCGCTCGGCGTGCTGGTGCGGGAGCTGCGCGCCGCCTACGCCGGGGAAGTGGTGCCGGAGCCGCCGGTGCAGTACGCCGACTTCGCACTCTGGCAGCGCGCCCGCGCCGAGGGCGACCAGCTGGACTTCTGGCGGGACCGGCTCACCGGGGTGCCGATCCTGGAGCTGCCGACCGACCGGCTCCGCCCGGAGATGACCGGCGTCGAGGGCGGCTTCGTGGTCCACGACCTGCCGGCCAGCCTGGCCACCGGGGTGCGCCGGCTCGCCGCCGAGGCCCGGTGCACGCCGTTCATGGTGCTGCTGTCGGTGTACCAGGTGCTGCTGGCCCGGCTCAGCGGCCAGGACGACTTCTGCGTCGGCACCCCGATCGAGAACCGGCCGCGGGTCGAGGTGGCGGACCTCGTCGGGTTCTTCGTCAACACCCTGGCGCTGCGGGCCGACCTGGCCGGCGACCCGACGTTCCGGGAGCTGCTGGGCCGCACCCGGGACACCGCGCTCGCCGCGTACGCGCACCAGGACGTGCCGTTCGACCGGCTGCTGAGCGCGGTCGACGTGCCGCGCCGGCTGGACCGCACGCCGCTGTTCCAGACCATGTTCACCCTGCACACCGAGGAGGCGGCCGGCACCGACGTGCTGCCCGGCGTCGAGGCGGCGTTCCACGACCCGGGCGTGCGGCAGGTGAAGTTCGAGCTGAGCCTCGACGTGTGGCGGACCGCCGACGCGCTGCGGCTGGTGCTCGGCCACCGCGCCGACCTCTTCGAGAGGGCCACCGCCGAGGGCCTGGTCCAGCGCTTCGAGGCGCTGGCCACCGCGCTGCTGTCCAACCCGGACGGTCCACTGTCGACGGTCGACGCCGGCGGCGACGCGCCCGCGCGGGCGGCGTTGAGCAAGGCCGAGCGCCCGAGCGCGGTGACCCGAGGAACGACGACCTACATCCCGCCCCGGGACGCGGCCGAGGAGCTGGTCGCCGGGGTCTGGCAGGACGTGCTCGGGCTGGAGCGGGTCGGGGTGCACGACGACTTCTTCGCCGTCGGCGGCCACTCGCTGCTGGCCATGAAGGTGGCCGGCCGCCTCCGCGCGGCGACCGGCACGGCGGTCCCGCTGCGGACCATGTTCGCCCACCCGGTCCTCGCCGACCTGGCCGCCGCCGTGGAGGAGCTGATCGTGGCCGACCTGGAAGCCCTGACCGACGACGAGGCGGCGCTGCTGCTGGGGGAGGCCCGATGACGCTCTCACCGACGAAGCGAGCCCTGCTGGAGCGCCGCCTGGCCGGAAAAGCGGCGCAGGCGACCGTCGCGATCCCCAGGAGGCCCGAGGGCACCCCGGCGCCGCTGTCGTTCGCGCAGGAGCGGTTCTGGTTCCTGGAGCAGCTCGCCCCGGGCAACACTGCGGCCGTGATCCCGATCGTACTGCGCCTGCACGGCGCGCTCGACACAGCCAGGCTGGCCGCCGCCATCTCCGGCGTCGTCGCGCGGCACGAGACCCTGCGCAGCCGCTTCGCCGACCCCGGCGACGGGCGGCCCGAGCTGCGGGTGGACGAGGCACAGGCGGTACCGCTGCCGCTCCTGGCTCTTGACGAGCTGGAGGCGCACCTCGCGGCGCCGTTCGACCTCGCCGCCGGCCACCTGCTGCGGCCCGCGCTGATCGCACTCGGCCCGGACGACCACCTGCTCGCGATCGCGATCCACCACATCGTCACCGACGGCTGGTCGATGGACCTGTTCGCGGGCGAGGTGGCGGCGCTGTACGCCGGCGGCACGCCGCCCGAGCTGCCGGTCCGCTACGGCGACTACGCGGCCTGGCAGCGCGCGAACACCGGGTTCGCGGCGAGCGTCGAGTTCTGGCGCGGCACGCTGGCCGGGATCGAGCCGCTCGACCTGCCGACCGACCACCCGCGCCCGCCCCGGCAGACCTTCGCCGGGGCCGAGCACAGCCTCGCCCTGGGCCTGCGCGACGAGCTGACCGCGCTGGCCCGCGACCACGGCGTCACCCTGCACATGGCGCTGCTGGCGGCGTTCCAGGCGGTGCTGGCCCGGCTGACCGGGCAGACCGACTTCGCGGTGGGCTCGCCGGTGGCCGGGCGGCAGCAGCCGGAGCTGGAGAAGCTCATCGGCATGTTCGTCAACACGGTGACGCTGCGCGCGCCGCTGGCCGGCGACCCGACCTTCGCCGAGCTGCTCGGGCGGGTGAAGGAGACCTGCCTGGACGCGTACGCGCACCAGGACCTCCCGTTCGAGCAGCTCGTGCAGGAGCTCGACGTGCCGCGCGACGTGCGCCGCTCGCCGGTCTTCCAGACGCTGTTCGCGCTGCAGAACTACGCCGAGTACGACGGGCGGGACTGGGGCGGGCTGACCCTGGGGCACTGGCCGGCGCCCGTCTCCGCGACGCGGTTCGAGCTGGAGCTGTACGTCAAGGAGGCGCCCGACGAGCTGTGGGCGACCGTCGTCTACAACACCGACCTGTTCTCCCACGACACCGCGGTGCGCTTCGCCGGCCATTTCCGGCGCTTCCTATGCAAAATAGCGGAAAACCCGAACCTACGACTGTCCGATGTGGACCTGCTCGATCCGGACGAGCTCGCGCTGGTCCTGCGCGCGCCCGAGCGGGTCGAGCTGCCCGGCACCACCGTGCCGGCGCTCATCGAGGCGCGGATGCGCGAGCAGCCCGACGCCGTCGCGGTCACGTTCGGCGGGAAGCACCTGACCTACGCCGAGCTGGACGAGCGCTCCGCCGCGCTGGCCGCCCGCATCCCGCGCGGGAGCCTCGTCGCGGTCTCCGCCGAGCGCTCCTTCGAGCTGGTGATCACGCTGCTGGCGGTGCTGCGCGCGGGCGCGGCGTACGTGCCGCTGGACCCCGAGTACCCGGCCGACCGCCTGGACTTCATGCGCGCCGACTGTGGGGCGCGGCCGCTGGAGGAGCTCGAGGAAGGCGAACGCCAGGTTTCCGGCGACATCGCCTACGTGATCTACACGTCCGGGTCGACCGGGCGGCCCAAGGGCGTTCCGAACACCCACCGCGGCCTGCTCAACCGCCTCGACTGGATGCAGCGCCGCTTCCAGATCGGCCCCGGCGACGCGGTGCTGCAGAAGACCCCGGCCGGCTTCGACGTCTCCGTCTGGGAGTTCTTCTGGCCGCTCATGGCCGGCGCCCGGCTGGTGCTGGCCGCACCGGGCGGGCACCGCGACGCGGAGTACCTGCGCGACCTCATCCGAGCCGAGCAGGTCACGACGCTGCACTTCGTGCCCTCGATGCTCGCGGTGTTCCTGGGAACAGAGGACGTGGCCACCTGCACGTCGCTGCGCACGATCGTCTGCAGCGGCGAGGCGCTCCCGGCCGACCTGGCCCGCCGCTGCCTGGCCACCCTCCCGGCCGAGCTGCACAACCTCTACGGCCCGACCGAGGCCGCGATCGACGTGAGCGCCTGGCACTGCGACGGCGACGCCCTCGCCGGCCTGGCCCGGGTGCCGATCGGGGCGCCGATCCAGAACGTGGCCCTGCACGTGCTCGACGCGCGGCTGCGACCGTGCCCGGTCGGCGTGCCCGGCCAGCTGTTCATCGCCGGCGTCGCGCTGGCCAACGGCTACCTCGGCCGCCCGGCCCTGACCGCGGAGAAGTTCCTGCCGGACCCCTACGGCCCGCCCGGCAGCCGGATGTACGCCACCGGCGACCTCGCCCGCCGCCGCCCCGACGGCACCATCGACTTCCTCGGCCGCCTCGACACCCAGGTCAAGCTGCGCGGCCTGCGGATCGAGCTGGGCGAGATCGAGGCGGCAATCAGAAGCGCCGCGCAGGACGCCGCCGTCGTCGTGCTCGACGACCGCCTGGTCGCCTACGTGGTGGGCCCCGAGCAGGACTTCCGGTCCCTGCTGAAGAAGACGCTCCCCGACTACATGGTGCCGTCGGCGTTCGTGCACCTCGACGCGCTGCCGCTCACCCCGAACGGCAAGCTCGACCGCCGCGCCCTGCCCGCCCCGACCGTCACCCGCCGGGCCGACGTCGCGTTCGCCGAGCCGGAGACCGACGCCGAGCGGCTGGTCGCCGGCATCTGGCAGGAGCTGCTGCAGGTCGAGCGGGTCGGGGCCGAGGACGACTTCTTCGACCTCGGCGGGCACTCGCTCATCGCCACCCAGGTCGTGGCCCGGCTGCGCAAGGCCGGCGGGGGCGTGTCGGTGCTGGACGTGTTCCAGTACAAGACGGTGCGCGAGCTGGCCCGCCTGCTGTCCGAGCCGGACCGGGGCCCGCGGCCGCTGCTGCACGAGCTGACCTCGTCGAGGACGCGGACGGCCTCGATCGTGGCGGTGCCCTACGGCGGCGGCAGCGCGGTCGTCTACCAGCCCCTCGCCGACGCCCTGCCGAAGGACTGGTCGCTCTTCGCGGTCGCCATCCCGGGCCAGGACATCGGGGTGCGCGAGGAGGCGCTGCCGTTCGAGGAGCTGGCCGCGCGGCTGACCGCGGAGGTGCTGGAGAAGGTCGAGGGGCCACTCATCGTCTACGGGCACTGCGGCGTCGGCTCCTCCGTCGCCGTCGAGCTGGCCCGGCGGCTCGAGGCGGCCGGCCGTACCGTCGACGCCGTCTACATCGGCGCCGTGTTCCCGTTCGCCCGCCCCACCGGCCGGTTCAGCGGCCTGCTGGCCAAGCTGGCCGGGCGCGAGGCGCTGCTGTCCAACCGGGTGTACGAGAACTGGCTGCGCTCGATGGGCGTGGAGATGGCCGAGTTCGACAAGGACGAGGCCGACCTCATCATCCGCAACATGCGCGAGCACACGCGGCTGGCCGAGGAGTACTTCACCGCGCTGTTCGCCGCCCAGGTGACGCCGCTGCAGGCGCCGATCGTGTCCGTCGTCGGCAGCCAGGACACGCAGACCGAGTTCTATCGGGAGCGCTACCGGGAGTGGCACTTCCTGACCGGCGCCACCGCGCTCGTGGTGCTGGACGAGGCCGGGCACTTCTTCCTGAAGTACCGGGCCGAGGAGCTGGCCCGGATCGTCACCGAAGTCCATCAGACGGACGAGCAGACCCGCGATCCCGAGGGCGGCTGGGAGGTCGCGGGCCGCTCGTCGACCGTCGAGCGGACCGACGGGCCGGAGCCGAGCCTGGGCCGGTTCATGGCGGTCGCGGCCGGGCAGCTGGTGTCGATCGTCGGCTCGGCGCTCACCGAGTTCGCCATCCCGCTCTGGATCTACCTGCAGACCGGCTCCCTGGTGCGCTTCGCCGTCTTCGCGGTGCTGGGCCTGGTCCCCGGCATGCTCGTGGCGCCGCTGGCCGGGGCCGTCGTCGACCGCTTCGACCGGCGCAAGGTCATGCTGGCCGGCGATGTCGCCGCCGGGGCCAGCCAGGCCGCGCTGCTCGCCCTCGCGCTCACCGACACGCTGAAGATCCCGCTCTTGTACTGCCTGCTGGTCGTCCTGTCGATCGCGCTCACGTTCCAGCGGCTGGCGTTCTCCTCCGCGGTGCCGCAGCTCGTGCCCAAGCGGTACCTCGGCCACGCCAACGGCATGGTCCAGCTCAGCTTCGGCGCCGGGCAGTTCCTGGTCCCGCTGGTCGCGGCCGGGCTGATGGCCGCCGTGGGCCTGCGCGGGGTCCTCGTGCTCGACGTCGTCAGCTACGCCGTGGCGATCGGCGTCACCCTCGCCGTGCGGTTCCCCAAGACGCTGGCCTGGGCCCGCCGGGAGACGTTCTGGCAGGAGGTGGTGGGCGGCTGGCGGTACGCGCTCGGAGCCGGCGGCCTGCGCCCGGTCCTCGTCTTCTTCGCCGTGCTCAACCTGTTCATGACGCCGCTGTTCCTGCTGCTCTCGCCGCTCGTGCTGTCCTTCGGCGACCTGAACGCGGTGGCCCGGGTCAGCATGGCCGGCGGCCTCGGCGCGATCGCCGGCGGCCTGCTCATGAGCTTCTGGGGCGGCCCGCGCCGGCACCGGGTCCGCGGCATGCTCCTGGTCGTGCTCGGGCTCGCCCTCTTCAGCGCGCTGCCCGGCCTGCGCCCGAGCGAGCTGCTGGTGGCGGCCGGGGCGCTCGGCATGTCGCTGGGGCTGACCCTGGCCAACGGCGTGTACACCACGATCGTCCAGGTCAAGGTCCCGCAGCGGTTCCACGGCCGGGTGTTCGCGGTGAACACGGTCATCGCCTTCTCCACCATCCCGATCGGGTACGCCGTCGTCGCCCCGCTCGGCAGCCACCTGCTCGACCCGCTGATGGCCCCCGGCGGGGCGCTCGCGGGCAGCGTGGGCGCGCTGATCGGCACCGGCCCGGGCCGCGGCACCGCGCTGCTGTTCCTGCTGCTCGCCGCGGTCATGGTGGCCCAGGTGCTGGTCTCGCTGCGGCTGCCGAGCCTGGCCCGCTTCGACGAGCGGGTGCCCGACGCCGCCCCCGACGACCTGATCGGGGCCCAGACCAGGCAACGCCGGAAGGAACAGTCCCATGGATGACTACGCCGTCGTGCTGAACGACGAGGAGCAGTACTCGATCTGGCCCGCCGCCGACCCGCTGCCGCCCGGCTGGCGCGCGGAGGGCTTCCGGGGGCCGCGCCAGGAGTGCCTCGACCACATCGACCGGGTCTGGACCGACATGCGGCCGGCGAGCTTACGGGGAGCGCAGGGATGACACCGGACGAGACCACCGTCGCGCGGATCTGGACCGACCTGGGACTCAAACCGGCGGCGGCCGAGGACGACTTCTTCGACCTCGGCGGCGAGTCCCTCGTGCTGGTCGGGTTCCTCGCCCGGGTACAGCACGAGCTCGGCCTGGAGCTGCCCGTCGACGAGCTGTTCGAGGAGGACCTGACCGTCGCGTCCGCCGCCCGCCTGCTCGACAAGGTGCGGCTGGAGACCGGCCTGGCCGCGCTCGAGGGCATGTCCGAGGCCGAGGTGGCCGGGCTGCTGAGCCGCGCCTCGCTCGATGGCAAGTCCGAGGCCGAGGTGGCCGGGCTGCTGAGCCGCGCCTCGCTCGAGGGCATGTCCGAGGCCGAGGTGGCCGCGCTGCTGAGCCGGGCCGAGTAGCCGTGCGGGTGCTGCTGGCGCAGAACATGCCCTGGCTGCCGGGGCACGGCGGCGCCACCAAGTCCAACCGGCTGCTGCTGGAGGAGCTCGCGGCGCGCGGGCATCGGTGCGTGGCGGTGGCCCGCGGTGCACCCGGCGTCAGGACGATCGCGGGCGTCGAGGTGTTCGCGGCCGACGGGCCCCGGCTGCCGCGCCTGCTGCGCGACGTCGCGGCGGCGGAGGAGCCGGACTGGACGCTGGTGCCGTCCGACGATCCGGGCCTGATGATGCTCGGCTCGGCGCTGCGGGCCACCCCGGACCGCGTCGTCTACCTCGTGCACACCCTCCAGCAGCTCCCCTTCGGCCCACGCTCGTTCTACCCCAGCGAGTCCGGCCGCCGCCTGGTCGCGCGGGCGCGGGGCGTCCTGTCGGTCAGCCGCGCCGCCCGGGACTACGTCCTCGTGCACGGTGGCCTGGAATCGACGGTGCTCTACCCGCACGTGTACGGCCCGAGCCCGGACGTGTTCGCCGCCGCCGGCCCGGTCACGATGGTGAACCCGTGCGGCTTCAAGGGGCTGCCGGTCCTGCTCGGGCTGGCCGACGCCCGGCCGGACCTCCGCTTCCGCGCGGTGCGGACCTGGGGCAGCACCGACGCCGACCTCGCCGAGCTGGCCGCCCGGCCGAACATCGGCGTGGTCCCGGCCGCCGAGAACATCACCGACGTGCTGCGCGGGAGCCGGGCGGTGCTGATGCCGTCGCTGTGGGACGAGACGTTCGGCTACACCGCGGTGGAGGCGATGCTGCACGGCATTCCGGTGCTCGCGGCCGACGTCGGCGGGCTGCGCGAGGCCAAGCTCGGGGTGCCGCACCTGCTGCCGGTCGACCCGATCACCCGGTACGAGCCGGGCGCCGCCCATCCCCGCCCCGTCCTCCCGCCGCAGGACCTCGGGCCCTGGCTGGCCGCGCTGGACGACCTCCCACCCGAGCTGTCCGCGCGGGGGCGGGCGGCGGCCGCCGCGTTCGTCGCCTCGCTCGACCCCGGGGCGCTCGAGAAGTACCTGGTGAACCTGTGACGGACGACGACCTGCGGGCGCTGCTGCTCATCCGGCACTTCGAGACCGCCCTGCTGGACCTGTACGCGCAGGGCCTCCTGCACGGCACCACGCACACTTGCCTCGGCCAGGAGCCGGTGCCGGTCGCGCTGATGCCGCTGCTGGACCCGGACGACTTCGTGTTCAGCAACCACCGCGGGCACGGGCACTACCTGGCCCGCTTCGACGACCCGGCGGGCCTGCTGGCCGAGATCATGGGGCGCGCGGGCGCGGTGTGCAACGGGGTCGGCGGCAGCCAGCACCTGCGCCGGGGCCGCTACCTGTCCACGGGCGTGCAGGGCGAGAGCCTGCCGCTGGCCGCCGGGGCCGCGCTGCACCTGGCCCGGACCGAGCCCGGGCGGCTCGCCTGCGCGTTCATCGGCGACGGGACGTGGGGCGAGGGCGCGGTGTACGAGGCGCTCAACCTCGCCGCCCTGTGGCGCCTGCCGCTGCTGGTCGCGGTCGAGCACAACGGGATCGCGCAGAGCACCCCGTCGGCGGCCGCGATGGCCGGCACGATCGCCGCGCGGGCGGCCGGGTTCGGGATTTCATTTTTGAAACTCGGCTCCGCGGACGTCACGGACCTGCGGGCGGCGCTGGAGGAGCCGCTCAAGCACCTGCGCGACGGGGCCGAGCCGCTGGTCGTCGAGTTCGCCACGCACCGCCTCGGCCCGCACAGCAAGGGCGACGACACCCGCCCGGCCGCGGAGGTGGCCGCGCTGCCCGACTGGTACCCGCCGCACGCCGGCTCCCCGCTGGACCTCGAACAGCGCGAGCGGGTCGCGGCCGTGGTCGCCGACGTGACCGCCCGCCCGCCGTCCACCTGGGACGTTCGATGAGCCGAGTCGCCGAGAGCCTGAATCTTGCTTTGCAAAAGCTGCTGGACGAGGACCCGCGGCTGTACCTGCTGGGCGAGGACATCACCGACCCGTACGGCGGCGCCTTCAAGGTGACCCGGGGCCTCTCCACGCGGTTCCCGGACCGGGTCCTGGGCACCCCGATCAGCGAGTCGGCGATCGTCGGCGTCGCCAACGGGCTGGCCCTGGCCGGGGACAAGGCGATCGTCGAGATCATGTTCGCCGACTTCGCGCTGCTCGCCTTCGACCAGATCGTGAACGTGGCGGCCAAGTCGACGGCGATGTTCGGCCGGCCGGTGCCGATGCCGGTCGTCGTGCGCTGCCCGACCGGGGGCAACCGCGGCTACGGGCCGACCCACAGCCAGAGCCCGCAGAAGCACTTCCTGGGCGTGCCGGGGCTGGACGTCTTCGAGCTGAGCCCGTTCACCGAGCCGCTGCCGCTGCTGCGCGGGATGCTCGCGAGCGGCCGACCGGCGGTCCTGTTCGAGGACAAGGTGTTGTACGGCCGGCAGCTGGGCGTCCCGCGCCCGTTCACGGCGGACGGGGACACCGTCGTGGTGGACGGTGCGCCGAGCGACGACTTCCTGATCGTGGCGCCCGGCGGCCTCGCGCACCGGGCGCTGGAGGCGATGGAGGCGCTGCTGATGCGGTACGAGCTGTGCGGCGCCCTGCACGTGCCGGCCCGGCTCTACCCGTGGGATCCCGGCCCCGTCCTGCGCCACCCGGCCCGGCAGGTCCTCGTCGTCGAGGACGGGCCGCCCGGCGCCTCCTGGGCCACCGAGGTCGCCTTCCAGCTGCACGCCGCCGGCCGGCAGGTGCGGGTGCTGCACGCGGCGGACACGGTGGTGCCGACCGCGGCCCACCTGGAGCGGGAGGTGCTCGTGCAGGCGGGTTCGATCGTGGCGGCGCTGACATGACCGAGATCCTGGTGCCGAAGCTCAACACCAACGACGACACGTACACGCTGCTGGAGTGGCTCGCGCCGGCGGGCTCGCTGGTGGAGCCGGGCGACCCGGTGGCGTCGGTGGAGACCTCGAAGGCGGTGGAGGAGCTGCCGAGCGGGGGCTCGGGCTATCTGCGGCAGCTGCTGCCGGAGGGCGCGTCCTGCGCGGCCGGGTCGGTGATCGGCCGGCTCGAGGGCGCGCCGTCGGCCGCGGCGGTCGTGGCTCCCGCGGACATTTCGGACATCGTGATCACCGAGCCGGCGCTGCGGGCCATGGCCGAGCGGGGGATCGAGCGGTCGGCGGTGGAGGCGCTGGGGCGCAAGGTGATCCGGGTCGCCGACCTCGACGCGCTCGGGGGTGCCGCGGCGGCGGTCGAGGAGCGGCTGCCGGCGGTGCAGCGGGCCGTGGCCGCCGTGGTCACCGAGTCGGCGGCGATCCCGCAGGCGTTCGTGGCGATCCGGGTGCCCGCCGAGGCCGCGGGCGCGCGCGGGCGCGAGCTCACCAGGCAGTACAAGCGGATGATCGGCCTGCCGGAGCTGACCATCGCCGCGATCGGCGCGGTCGCGGCCGGGCATCCCGACTGCTTCGCCGCGTTCGTCCCGCCCGACCGGGTGCGCCGCGCGGCCGCGATCGACGTCGGCGTGACCGTCGACGTGGGCCGGGGCCTGCACGTGCCGGTCATCCGCGACGTGCCCGCGCGCTCGCCGGCCGACATCGCCGCGCGGCTGATGGAGCTGCGCACCACGGCGCTGCGCGGCGCGTTCCGCCCGGCCGACCTGGCCGGCCCGGCGATCCTGCTCGCCCTGCACACCGACCTCGACGTGACCGCGGCGGTGCCGCTGGTGCTGCCCGGGACCACGTGCGCGGTCTCGCTCACCGGCCGGGTCGACGGCCACGTCCAGCTCGGCCTCGCCTACGACCACCGCGTGCTCAACGGCCGCGGTGCCACCCTGTTCCTCAAGGCGGTGGCGGCCCAGCTCAACCCCTAGGTTGGTCGTATGACGACGAACAGGGCGATCGTGTACACCGAGTTCGGCGCGGCCTCCGTGCTGCGCCAGACCGAGCGGGAGATCGGCGAGCCGGGGCCGGGCGAGGTCCGCGTCCGGGTGGTGGTGTCCGGGGTGAACCCGACCGACTGGAAGACGCGCACCGGCGCCACCGCGATGGCGCCCGTCTCCGGCGCGGGCCAGGTGCCCAACCAGGACGGCGCGGGCGTCGTGGACGCCGTCGGGGCCGGTGTCACCGGGCTGGCCGTGGGGGACAGGGTCTGGCTGGTCATGGCCGCCTACCAGCGGCCGGGCAGCGGGACGGCGCAGGAGTTCACGGTGGTGCCGGCCGACCGCGCGGTGCTCCTGCCGGACGCGGCGTCGTTCGAGGCCGGGGCGAGCCTCGGGGTGCCGGCGATGACCGCGCACCGGGCGCTCACCGTGCACGAGGGCGCCCCCGCGCGGCTGGCCCCGGGCGCGCTGGCCGGGCGCAACGTGCTGGTCGCGGGCGGGGCCGGGGCGGTGGGCAACGCGGCCATCCAGCTCGCGGTCTGGGCCGGGGCCCGGGTCGCGGCCACCGTCAGCAGCCCGGAGAAGGCCGAGCTGGCCCGGCGTGCGGGCGCGCACCACGTGGTCAACTACCGCGACGCGGACGCCGCCGACCAGGTCCGCGCGGCGCTGCCGGAGGGCGTGGACGTGGTCGTCGAGGTCGCCGCGGCCCACAACGCCGAGCTCAACCTGGCCGTCCTCCGCTCGGGCGGGACCATCGCGGTATACGCCAACGACAGCTCCGGCGGCCCGCTCGACGTGGACGTGCGGCGGCACATGGTGCTCAACGTGCGGTACCAGTTCGTCCTGCTCTACACCGTGCCGCGGGAGGCCCTGCGGGACGGCGCGGACGCGGTCAACGCCGCGCTCGTCGACGGGGCGCTGCGCTTCGGCGAGGAGGCCGGGGTGCCGTTCCACGAATTCCCACTATCTGACACGGCGGCGGCCCACGCCGCGGTCGAGTCCGGGGCGATCGGCAAGGTCCTTATCCGCGTTTCTCCACGCGGTTAGGCCGACCCGGGCATCGACCGATCGGTCAGCCCACCTTCCGGGCGATCCACGCTTCGTTCGGCGTTCACACTTTCCCCATCGTGGCGTGGCCCGGCCTTGTCAGGTTCAGCACTGCATCCCGGCGGTTTCGTACGGGAGTTCGCAGCGCGAGTCTGGGAGACGGGTTGATGCCGCACGTGCGTGTCCAGGTCCTGTGTGGACCGGCCTCGGTGCATCCGCGCCGCATGGGCTGGCCGTCGGGGACGATCTCGCACGGCGAGTGGTACGCCTGGCGGCTCATCGGCACCAACAACCACGAGCTGGGCCGCAGCGCGGTCAGCTCCGGAAGCTACGAGTCGGCGCTGGCCGCCTTCGACGAACTGCGCGACGGCCTGGACCGGGCCGTGCAGCTGCCCGTCGCCGAGCGGCCCACCGGCCGCTGGGGCTGGCGCCTCGAGCTCGACGGCGCGCCCGTCGCGGTCAGCGGCCGGTGGTACCAGCGCGACAAGCTCAGCCTGCTCGGCGCGGCCAAGTTCGTGGCCCTGTGCGCCGAGGCGGAGCCGGCCGAGGGCGTCGTCGCCCTGCTCGACCGGGGCGCGCGATGAGCAGCGACATCGCCGACACCGCGGCGCGGCAGCTGCGGCGCAAGATCGTCGACAACGCGGGCACGGCCGACAAGGTCTACCGGGGCGTGGGCCGGGCGGGCGGCAGCCTCGTGTTGGTGCTCATGGTGCTGGTCGGCACGTTCCTGGTGTACCGGGCCTGGGAGGCGCTGAGCGTCGCCGGCTTCGGTTTCGTCACCACCGAGGAGTGGAACCCCGACGGCGGCGGCTTCGGCATCGCCGCGGTCATCGTCGGCACCGTGCTCATCGCCGTCGTCGCGATCGCGGTCGCGGTGCCGCTGGCGATGGGCACCGCGCTCTACATCTCCGAGTACGCCCCCCGCTGGCTCAAGCGGACCCTGGTCGCGATGGTCGACCTGATGGCGGCCGTGCCCAGCGTGGTCTTCGGCCTGTGGGGCGCGTTCTTCCTCCAGTGGAAGATCATCTACCTCTCGAAGTGGCTCGCCGACTGGTTCGGCTGGCTGCCGTTCCTCGACGTCACCGGCGTCGCGCGGCACGACCCGCTGGCCACGATGACCACCTACACCTCCTCGACGTTCATCGCCGGCGTGGTGGTGGCCCTCATGGTCGCGCCGATCGCCTGCTCGGTGATGCGGGAGGCGTTCGGCCTGGCCCCGATGGGCGAGCGCGAGGGCGCGTACGCGCTCGGGGCCACCCGGTGGGGCATGATCCGCAGCGTCGTGCTGCCGTTCGGCCGCGGCGCCGTCGTCGGCGGGACGATGCTCGGCCTGGGCCGGGCGCTGGGCGAGACGATCGCCGTGGTCATGATCATCTCGCCCCGCTTCGAGATTCAGCCGCACATCCTGGAGCACGGCACCAGCTCGGTCTCGTCCCTCATCGCGCTGCGGTACGGCGAGGCCAGCCCGTTCGGCATCTCCGCGCTCATGGCGGCCGGCGTGGCCCTGTTCGTGATGACCCTGATCGTCAACTTCGTCGCCGCCTGGGTGGTCTCCCGGTCCCGGTCCGGCGCCATGAGCGAGGTGTGACGATGGTGCAGCAGGTCGAGACGGCCGCCCCGCGGGACACCGGCCCCGCCACGACCACCGTGCCGGCCCGCCCGGCGCAGGCGAACACGCAGGGCCGGCGGCGCACCAGCGGGCTGCGGCGGACCGACACCTGGGCGATCATCGGCGCGTTCGCCGCCGGCGGCGCGACCACCGGGGTGCTGTGGACCCAGCTCGGGCCGTTCACCGGCATCGTCGGCTGGGTCGTCGTGACGTGGATCGTGACCGTCCTGTGCTACGCCGGGCTGGTCTCGCTCGACGAGAACTCCGCGGTGATGCGCGACCGGATCAGCTCGTTCGTCGTGCACTCGCTCGCGCTGGTCCTGCTGGCGGCGCTCGTGTTCGTCATCGGGTACACGTTCAGCCGCGGCTGGCGCGCGATGGTGCACCTGAACTTCTACACCCAGGACCTGCGCACGACGCTGGCCACGGACCCGCTCACCAAGGGCGGCATCCTGCACGCGATCGTCGGCACGCTGATCGAGCTCGGCATCGCGCTGGGCATCGCGGTGCCGCTCGGCCTGGTCGCCGCGGTCTACCTCTACGAGGTGCCCGGCCGGTTCACCCGGTTCATCCGGACCGTGGTCGAGGCGATGACCGCGCTGCCGGACATCATCGCCGGCCTGTTCATCTACGCGACCCTGATCCTGATCTTCCACCTCGGGCCGTCGGGCTTCGCGGCCGCGTGCGCGCTCGCGGTGACCATCCTGCCGATCATCATCCGGGCCGCCGACGTGGTGCTCCGCCTCGTGCCGGGCTCGCTCAAGGAGGCGTCGCTGGCGCTCGGGGCCAGCCGGTGGCGCACCACCTGGCACGTGCTGCTGCCGACCGCCCGCTCGGGCCTGGCCACCGCGGTGATCCTCGGCGCCGCCCGGGCCATCGGCGAGACCGCCCCGGTGCTGCTGACCGCGGGCTCGACCGGTTACCTGAACCTCGACCCGTTCAACGGCGCCATGATGTCGCTGCCGCTGCTGGCCTACACCCAGGTGCAGTCGCCGGAGGCCAACGAGATCGCGCGCGGCTTCGGCACCGCCTCCGTGCTGCTGATCCTCGTGCTGATCCTGTTCATCATCACCCGCATCATCGGCGGCCGCGGCCCCGGCGAGCTCACCGCAGGCGGGTACCGGCGCCGTGCCGCCGCCTCGGCCCGTGACGTGCGACGCATGTCCCGGCCCACCCCATCACCCGTATTCGGCCAGGAAGAGGCGGCACCATGAATCCACGGCGTTCCCGATGGCGCCGCCGCACGGCGGGGCTCGTCGTCGCGCTCGTCGGCGCGATGGTGAGCATCGTCGCGCCCGCGGAACCGGCGTCGGCGGCCGACTACGTGCCGATCACGGGTGGCGGCTCGACCTGGTCGTACAACGCGTTCCACGCCTGGATCGGCAACATGGGCCAGTACGGCATGCGGGTGGACTACGACCGCAGCGGCTCGACCGTCGGCCGGCAGAAGTTCCGCGAGGGCACCCTGGACTGGGCCGCCTCCGACATCCCCTACGGCGTCAAGGACGGCAAGAGCGAGGACCCGCCGCCGCCGCGCGGCTACGTCTACATGCCGGACACCGCGGGCGGCACGACCTTCATGTACAACCTGAAGATCGGCAACAAGCGGGT
Source organism: Dactylosporangium sp. CS-033363 (assembly GCF_050942475.1). Lineage (NCBI taxonomy): Bacteria > Bacillati > Actinomycetota > Actinomycetes > Micromonosporales > Micromonosporaceae > Dactylosporangium > Dactylosporangium sp. CS-033363. The sequence continues at coordinate 1,127,197 of NZ_CP192032.1, forward strand.
CACCAACCTGCGGCTGTCGGGCGAGAACATCGCCAAGATCTTCACCGGCGTGATCACCAAGTGGAACGACCCGGCGATCAAGGCCGACAACCCCCAGCTGGCCCTGCCGGGCATCACGATCGTCCCGGTGGTCCGCTCGGACGGCTCCGGCTCCAGCGCCCAGTTCACCCAGTGGATGGTGGCCACCCAGGGCGGCGCCTGGTCGGCGTACTGCACGAAGGTCAAGCGCGACCCGTGCACGCAGACGTCGGCGTACCCGGTGCTCAACGGCTCGGCGATGATCGGCCAGCCCGGTGACCTCGGCGTCTCCGGCTACGTGAGCCAGGCGGGCGCCGTCGGCTCGATCGGCTACGTCGAGTACTCCTACGCGATCGCGGCCGGCTTCCCGGTGGCCAAGGTGCTCAACCCGGCCGGGTACTACACCGAGCCCACCGCCGGTCACGTGGCCGTGTCGCTTCTCGCGGCGAAGATCAACAACGACAAGAACGACAAGGCCAAGTACCTCACGCAGGACCTGCGGGACGTCTACACCAACCGCGACGAGCGGACGTACGTGCTCTCGTCCTACTCGTACATGATCATGCCGACCAAGGTGGAGTACGGGTTCACCACCGGCAAGGGCAAGACGCTCGGCGACTTCGGCGTGTATCTGCTGTGCGAGGGGCAGTCGGCGGTCGACGCCCTGGGGTACTCACCATTGCCGATCAACCTGGTCCAGGCGGGCTTCGGCCAGCTGGCGCTGGTGCCCGGGGCGGTGGTGCCGGCCCAGACGGACATGAAGAAGTGCAACAACCCGACGTTCTCCACCGACGGCACCAACACGCTGGCCAAGAACGACCCGAAGCCGCCGGCCTGTGACAAGCAGGGCGCGACCCAGTGCACCACCGGCACGGGCGGCGCCGGCGGCAACAGCGGCGGCTCGGGCAGCGGCGGCGGCGGTTCGGGCGGGACCGGCGGCACGGGCGGCGACGGCGGCGGCGCGGGCGGTTCGGGCACCAACGGCGGCGACGGCGGGACGGGCGGAGACGGCGGCACGAGCGGCTCCGGCGGCGGGGCCGCCGCGGACTGCGACGCCGACACGGGCATCTGCGCCGACGGCGGAGGCGGGGGTGGCGGTGGCGGCGGCGGTGCGGGCCAGCCGCGGACGGCCGAGGCGGCCGCCGTGGACACCTCGCCCCAGCTGACCGACTTCATGCAGAACGCGCTCATGCTGGTCGCGGCGCTCCTGCTGCTGGGCCTGGCGCTGATCCCGCCGCTGGCCGCGCAGCTCGGCGCCGGCCGCCGCTCGCGCGACGGGTTCGGTGACCGGTGATGCGCCGCCTGATCACACGCGTCATCGGCAGCCCGGCCGCGCGCCGGCGCCTGGCCAGCGGGCTCGCCGCCGCGGTGGCCGCCCTCGGGCTGGTCACGCTCGGACCGGTCGACCCGGCCCGGGCCGAGGGCGGCGCCGACCAGATCACCGGCAACGGGATCACCGCCAACGCGGTCACCGTCCGCTGGGACAAGGGCCTGCTCGGCAAGGACAACACCACGGTCGTCAAGGCGCGCGACACCGGCGACCCGTACGCGTTCATGCACGAGGACTTCAAGGATCTCGAGGTGACGGTCGGCCAGACCGAGAACCTCGTGCACCAGGCCATCAAGGTGACCTGGAAGGGCAAGCCGATGAAGGGCTTCTTCAACGGCAACTACCTGCAGATCATGGAGTGCTACGGCGAGGCGGACGCGGGGCCGGATCCGGAGAACTGCCAGTACGGCAGCGAGGGCCTCAAGCAGGCCTCGACCGGCGGGGTCAGCATCGCCAGCCGCAAGGGCAACGTCTGCGCGACCCACGTGCCCAGCGTGACCGAGCCGCCGGCCGCCCCGGGGCTGTCGGCGGGCCTCGGCTGCGACCCGGCGGAGGACCCGGGCAAGCCCGGCTACAGCCACCACGACCCGGCCAGCAGCCTCGACACCTACACGGTGCCGTTCGTGCCGGTCGGCACCACGGACAAGAAGTACCAGCCGGTGGACTGGCCGTTCAACAAGTACAACACCAACGAGATCCAGCAGGCCGGCACGCGGGCCGACGGGACCGGCGACGTGTACTTCAACGCGCTCACCAAGGTCGAGGCGCCCGGCCTCGGGTGCGGCGAGGTCAAGGCCGACGGCAAGCCGCGCGACTGCTGGCTGGTCATCGTGCCGCGCGGGGAGTACGAGCCCAACGGGTGGAAGCTGCAGGACACCGACGCGCCGTCGATCATGCAGGAGTCGCCGCTCGGCGCGGCCACGTGGGCCCAGCGCATCCAGATCCACCTCGGGTACAGCCCGCTGCAGAACAACTGCGCGATCGGCTCGGCCAAGGAGCGCAAGACCCAGGGCACCGAGCTCATCCAGCACGCGGTCTACTCGTGGCAGCTCGCGATGAACACCGCGGCGAACTGCAACAAGCTCTACGGGTTCGCCGCCACGCCCGAGGCCTCGAACACCTCCAAGCTGGTCAACCCGACGTCCGGGACCGGGCTCGCCTTCACCACGGTGCCGATCGGCAGCGAGGCCCCGCGCGGCGGCGGCGAACTGCCCGACCTGCCGCCGATCGCCTACGCCCCGGTCGCCGTCTCGGCCATCACGCTGGGCTTCCACGTCAACCTCGGCAACGCCGGCTACCGCAGCACGCCGATCAAGCTGACGCCGCGCCTGGTCGCCAAGGGGCTGACCCAGTCCTACCGCTCGGATCTCTCCGACCAGACCGCCAACTCCGGCACCGGCCCCGAGTGGGCCCGGCAGAACCCGGCCTTCATGACGGACGACCCGGAGTTCAAGAAGCTCAATCCCGACCTGCCCTCCCGGCCCGGCGCCTCGCTCATGGCGCCGCTGCTGACCGGCGACCACTCGGGCGTCATCCAGCAGGTCTGGGCCTGGATCCTGACCGACGCCGCGGCGCGCGCCTGGCTCAGTGGCGAGCGGGACGAGTACGGCATGATCATCAACGACGAGTACAAGAAGCTGGACCTGGAGACGGAGCCGCTCGACTCGTTCCCGCGGGCCAACACGTGCTTCAACACCGGCCGCCCGGAGGACAAGATCCCGGACCGGTGCACGCTGGACCTGCTGCCGTACATGGAGAACTACGACGAGGTGGCGTTCCGCATCCGGGCCGCCAACAACCCCGAGGGCGCCGACTGGAACCCCACCCTGCGCTCGCCGACCGGCGACGCGGGCTGGTGGGAGGTGGCCCAGCCGATCGAGTTCCCGGGCCAGATCTTCATGTGGGGCGTCATGGACTCCGCGAGCATGGCGAACTACGGCGTGGTCCCGGCCCAGCTGTGCAAGGGCGACGGCACGGGGTGCGTGTCGCCCAACACGTCGACGATCACCACCGCGGTCAACAGCGCCAAGGCCGACAGCGCGGGGCTGCTGCAGGTGAACCCGGCCAGCCCCGGCACCGGCGGCTACCCGCTGACCGCGGTCACCTACGCGGCCGTGCCCAAGGACCAGGAGCCGGACGCGCTGGCCGACTACGCGCAGCTGATCAAGTACGCGGTCAACGAGGGGCAGACGCCGGGCGTGGCGCCGGGCGAGCTGCCGTACGGGTTCCTGCCGCTGCCCGAGGCCCTGCGCACGACCGCCACGTCGGTCGCCAACGCGCTGACCAACCCGGCCCCGGCGACGACCGCGCCCGAGACCACGGCCGCCGCGAACAACAACAACTCGAACAGCGGCGGCAACGGCAGCGTGCCCAACACCGGCGGGCGGCCGTCGGCGTCCGGCTCCACCTCGTCCGGCCCGGCCTTCGTCACCACCTCGACCAGCCCGGCCCCGGCGGCGCTGGCCACGCCGGCGCTGTCGATCGGCGCGATCCGGTGGGCCCTGGCCATCGTGATGATCGCCGGCCTGGGCGGGGCGCTCGGCGGGCCGCTGATCCGCTTCGCCTTCAGCCGACGGCCCACCGACTTCGGTGGATGAGTCTCAATATCCATGTAACCCGTGCTTCATGTGGGCGTACCAGCACGTATCGCCACCTTCTACACACATCCGGTATCGGCTCCGAGGCTCGGTTCCACAAGATGTTGTCGCTCCCCCCATCGCAGGAAAGGACGCACATGATCAACACCAAGCGGCTCGTGCGGCGACTGATGGTCAGCGGTATCGCCGCGGCGACCGTCGCCACGGGCCTCGTGCTCGGCGTGGCCGGGCCCGCCTCGGCCGACCCGGTCTCGGACCTGGTGGGCGTCGGCTCCGACACCACGCAGGACGTCGTCAACGGTGCCGGTGACGCCATCGGCCTCGGCGTCGTCGGCTCCTGGGACGCCATCGACCCCAACACCAAGGCCCAGCACGCGGTGATCACGCCGAAGCGCGGCTGCTCCTTCAACCGTCCGAACGGCTCCGGCCAGGGCGTCACCGCGCTGCGCCAGTCGGGCAACGTGGCGGCCGCGATCGCCGCCCCGTTCGCCGACGAGGTCGACCTGCCGGAGGTGGGCTGCATCGACTTCGCCCGGTCCTCCAGCGACCCGGGCACCTCGCAGTCGAACACCGGCCGCTGGGTCTACATCCCGTTCGCGCTGGACGCGGTCGGCGTGGCGAGCTCGCACTTCGGCGACGCCACGGCGGCCAACTACAACGCGCTCAGCTACGACCCGACCAACGCCGCGACCGGCACGGGCACCCTGCAGCGCCTCTACCGTGACGGCCAGACCGTCACGATCAACGGCACCACGTACGACCCGCAGTGCAACGCGACGCCGTGCACCGGTGGCGCCACCCCGATCCACCTGTACATCCCGCAGAACGGCTCGGGCACCCGCTCGTTCTGGCTGAGCAAGCTGGGCATCGGCACCGTTCCGGCGTGGCTGCACGACCACATGTGGACCGGCACGGACTACAACGGCGCGCTCGTCGAGGAGCACGACGGCACGGTCCTGCAGAACGACCCGAACGGCATCGCCCCGTTCTCGATCGCGCAGTGGGTCTCGCAGCGCAACGGTCACAACGACCGTCGTCACGGCGCCCACCTGCACAGCCTCGTGAACGTCGGCGTCACGCCGAACGTGACGAGCAACCCGCTCGCCGGCAACTTCCCGACGGTCGAGACGGGCGGCCTCAACGCCACCTTCATCATCCGCCGCGAGGTCTTCAACGTCGTCGAGTGGAAGAAGGTCAACGTGGGCAACGCCGCGTTCGACGCGAAGCTCTACTCGGTCTTCGGTCCGGGCCAGGGCCTCTGCGGCAAGTCCTCGGTGATCCTCAGCTACGGCTTCGGCCTGCTCAACGCCGCTCCGCTGGGTCACACCTGCGGCGCGATCGTCGACAGCCTCCGGGCCTTCGGCACCGACTGACAACCGTGAAACCGGGCCGGTGCCTGGCCGGCCGATCGCCGGCCGGGCACCGGACCTTCGCACAGCGACCTGGACCCCGAACCAACCACTCAGTCTCCCTGGGGGGCCAATCCCCAGGGTCGTCCAGGGCTGTGCAGCGGGCATTGCCCTCTATCAGAAAGGTCAGTGTAGCCCCTGATGAAGACCACTTCCCTGAAGCGCCGGGCCCTCGTGGCCGGTGTGGTGCTCGGGGCGATGGGCGCGACCCTGCTCGCTCCCTCGATCGCCCAGGCCCAGGTGCCGAACCCGCTGCCCTCGGGCATCAACATGGGTGGCCTGCACCTGACGCCGACGTCCGGTGCCGCCGATGTCACCCCGACCTTCAAGGCTGACACCGCCTGCCCGGCCGGGACCAACCTGGCCAACGTGAACACGATCGACCTCCTCGACGTCGAGCAGACCATCTCGAGCAACGTCACCGGTCCGCTGGTGCTCGCCCCGAACTTCGGCGGCAGCTTCATCCAGGACATGGCGACGGTGCAGCTGCTGGCCGGCAACGGCGGCGCGGAGTCGTTCCTGTTCCTGATCGACTGCCGCACGGGTGCCGGTCACGGCACCTACACCGACGCGGTCCAGGTGGACTTCGCCGCCGACGGCAGCTGGCAGATCCACGGTTCGGGCCCGGTGCAGGCGCAGACCACCACCACGGTCTCGCCGGCCTCGCAGACGGTGTCCCCGGGCACCAACGTGACCGTGACGGCGTCGGTCTCCCCGGCCGCCGCCGCGGGCACGGTCGAGTTCAAGGACAACGGCACCAGCGTGTTCACCACTCCGGCGGGCAGCGGGACGTTCACCTTCTCCTCGGCCGCGCTCGGCCTGGGCAACCACAGCATCACCGCCACGTTCCACGCGACCGACTCGGCGGCGTACGGCGACTCGACGTCCTCCGCGGCGTCGGTCCTGGTCGCCAGCGACACCCAGTCGGCGACCGAGACCATCCAGGTCGGGGTCCCGCAGGAGCAGGGCGTGTTCGCGATGACGGTGGACCCGGGCATCGTGGACATGGGCATCGCGCACCTGCAGGGCACGGGCGACGCTCGGCACTTCCACGCTGAGGGCAGCCTCAAGAACGTGAACGTCTCCGACGGTCGCGACCAGACCGTTCCCGGCTGGTCCGTGACCGGCCAGGTCGGCGACTTCACCAAGACCGACGACGCCACCAAGAAGTTCTCCGGCACCAGCCTCGGCTGGCAGCCGTCGGTGGTCGCGCAGAACGCGGCCTCCAACGTCACCGCCGGTGCGGGCGTCGGCACGGGCGTCAACCCGGGCCTGACCAGCGCCAGCAGCCTCGGTGGCGCGCAGTCCGGCAAGGGTCTCGGCGACAGCAAGCTCGGTGCGGCCCTGTTCCTGGACTTCCCGCGGGGCACCCAGCCGGGCACGTACGCCGCGACGATCACGATCACCGGCCTCGGCGGCACCCCGCTCGCCTAAGGCCCCCTAGCACGACGGGAGGAGCGCGCGGCGCCGTCCGCGGGCTCCTCCCGGAACTTCCCCCGACCCGAAATGGACGTGCTGCGATGACCTCTCCGCGCCCCTCGCGTGCGATCAGCGCCCTGCTCGGCCTGCTGTTCGCCGTTGCCGCCATCCTGCTGCCGGGCCACCCGGCCGGCGCGGAGCCCACGCCGTCGGGCTCGATCACCTGGTCGGCCCAGCCGTCCAGCGCGAGCGGGCCGGACAGCCGCAAGGAGTTCTCGTACGCCGACATCAAGCCCGGCACGGTCATCCACGACTACGTGGCCGTGACGAACTTCAGCGCCGACCCGGTGACGTTCCAGATCTACGCGACCGACGCGCTCAACGGCAACGGCGGCGTGCTGCAGCTGCAGCCGGCCGCCGAACAGCCCACCGACCTCGGCTCGTGGGTCAAGCTGCAGAAGAACAGCGTCACCCTCAAGCCCAACGAGCGCGCCATCGAGCCGTTCACCATCACCGTCCCGGCCACCGCCACGCCGGGCGACCACACCGGCGGCGTGCTCGCCTCGATCGGTGTGGAGGAGAACAGCACCAACGGTCCCGTGAAGGTCGACCGCCGGCTGGGGGTTCCGCTGTACATGCGGATCGCCGGTCCGCTCAACCCCGGCATCACCGTCGAGTCGGTCAGCGCCGCCTACCACCCCACCGCCAACCCGGTCGGCGGCGGCAGCACCGACGTGACCCTGACCGTGCACAACACCGGCAACGTGCGGCTCAACCTGAGCCCCGAGGTCGCCGTGAAGGGCCTGTTCTGGCTGAAGGTCGCCGGCGTCACCGCGGCCACGCTGCCCAACCTGCTGCCGGGCGCCAGGGTGCAGTTCACCGTCCACCTCGACGGCGTCTTCCCGCTCGGCCCGATGACCGTGAAGGTCCGCGCGGTGCCGAGCCAGATCACCGCGCTCGGGCTGCCCAAGGCGCCGAACGAGCCGCAGGCGGTCGAGGCCGAGGCGTTCATGTGGGCCACGCCGTGGACCGTGCTCGCGATCCTGATCCTGCTCGTCGGCGGCTTCTTCGCGGTCCGCCAGATCCGCCGGATGCGCCGCGGCCGCCAGAGCCGCACGCTCGCCGACGCGGTGGCCAAGGCGCGCCAGGAGACGGTCGAGGAGCTGCGCCGCAAGGCGCTGGCGGCGAAGTCGGCGGAGGCGGCGGCCAAGGAGACGGCCGACACCGGGGCGTCCGGATGACCGCGACCGACGTGCTGCCGGCCCCCGGGCCGGCCGTCCCGCCGCCGCCCGCGTTCGGCCCGGTCGCGCCGCCGCCACCGCGCCCCAAGCGGGTGGCCCCGCCGGTCGTGCAGGTCCTCACGACCATGGTCACGATCCTGTCCCTGACGCTGCTCGGCTTCGGCCTCTACGCCGGCTTCATCTCGAAGCTGCACCACGACCGCGCCCAGCTGACCGAGTTCGCGAACTTCCGCACCGAGCTGGCCTTCGCCACCGCGCCGACCAGCCAGTGGCGGCCCGAGGAGGACTCGAAGCTGCTGCAGCTGGGCCGGCCGGTCGCCGTGCTCGAGATCCCCAAGCTGCACCTCAAGGAGGTCGTCTTCGAGGGGACGACCGGCGGCGTGCTGCAGAAGGGCCCGGGGCACCGGCGCGACACGCCGCTGCCGGGCCAGGCCGGGGTCAGCGTGATCATGGGCAAGGCGACCACGTACGGCGGGCCGTTCGGCAGCCTCGCCACGCTCGTGCCCGGGGACACCTTCGCCATCACGACCGGCCAGGGGCGCAACGAGTTCAAGGTGCTCGACGTGCGCCACGGCGGGATGCCGCAGCCGCCGCGGGTGGCCACGGGCGCCGGGCGGGTCACGCTGACCACGGCGTACGGCGGGATGTTCGTGCCCACGGACGCGCTGCGCGTGGACGCCGACCTGACCTCCAAGGTGCAGGAGACCCCGCAGCTCGTGCTGCGCAGCTCGCAGCTGCAGCCGGCCGAGCAGGTCATGGCCATCGACACCACGGTGTGGTTCCCGCTGGTCTTCATCGGCGAGGCGCTGCTGATCGCGGTCGTGCTGCTCTCCGCCGCGCGCGTGTACTGGGGCGTCTGGCAGACCTGGCTGGTGGGGGTGCCGGTCATCGCGTTCCTCGGCATGGCCACGGCCGACCAGGTCGCGAAGCTGCTGCCGAACCTGATCTGAACTTCGACGGACGTAGGGAACTCACGGTGACTCCAGCGAAAGACAACACCGCGGCCATGCCGACGCTCACCGACGCGGCCTGGGTCAGCTCGCAGGAGGCGCTCGTCGCCTACGACGACTACCTCGGCGTGCACCGGGACCTGCCCTCGCTGGCCGGCCTCGACGCGCGGGAGATCAGCGCGTGGTTCGGCGAGCGCCAGGTGCTCGACCGGGTCACGCTGTCCATGAAGGCCGGCAAGGTGACCGCGCTGATCGGCCCCTCGGGCTGCGGCAAGTCGACCTTCCTGCGGATCCTCAACCGGATGCACGAGCTGGTGCCCGGGGCCACGCTGGCCGGCGAGGTGATGCTGGACGGCCTGGACATCTACGACGCGTCCCGGCGCCTGACCGACGCCCGCCGGCAGGTCGGGATGGTGTTCCAGAAGCCCAACCCGTTCCCGGCGATGTCCATCTACGACAACGTCGTCGCCGGGCTGAAGCTCACCGGCCGGCGGCTGGCCCGCAGCGACAAGGACCGGCTGGTCGAGGAGTGCCTGACCAAGGCCGGCCTGTGGCGCGAGGTGGCCGACCGGCTGCGCCAGCCCGGCGGAGCGCTCTCCGGCGGGCAGCAGCAGCGGCTGTGCATCGCGCGGTCGCTGGCGGTGCGGCCCCGGGTCCTGCTCATGGACGAGCCCTGCTCGGCCCTGGACCCGACCTCGACCCGGGTCATCGAGGAGACCATCAAGGAACTGGTCGCCGAGGTGACGATCGTGATCGTCACGCACAACATGCAACAGGCCCAGCGGGTCAGCGACCACTGCGCGTTCTTCCTGGCCGAGCAGGGCCAGCCGGGGTACATCGTCGAGCACGGCCCGACCGAGGCGATGTTCCAGACCCCGCAGGACCCGCGCACCTCCGACTACGTCAACGGCCGATTCGGCTGAGCTCTGCTCAGCGCTCTCGACTCTTGCAGAAAGGTCCCCTCCCTCATGAAGAGCACGCGCTCGAAGCGGCTGGGTCTCGCCCTCGCGGCGGCCCTCGGAGCGATCGGGGTGAGCATGCTCATCCCGGCCATCGCCTCGCCCGCGGTGCCCGACCCGCTGCCCGACGGCATCGTCATGGGCGGCCTCCACCTGAACCCGACCTTCGGCACCGGCGAGACCACGCCGGACTGGTCGACGACCACGAAATGCGCGGCCGGCACCAACCTGGCCAACGTCAACACGATCGACCTGCTGCACGTCGAGCAGACCATCTCCGACAACGTGACCGCGCCGCTCATCCAGACGGCGGGCTTCGGCGGCCACTTCATCCAGGACATGGCCACGGTCCAGGTGATCGCCGGCAACGGCGGCGCGGAGTCGTTCCTGTTCATGGTCGACTGCCGCACCGGCGCCGGGACCGGCACCTACGTCGACGCCGTCCAGGTGGACTTCGCGGCCGACGGCAGCTGGGTGGTGCACGGCACCACGCCGGGCACGCCGACGCCCACGAACACGGTCACCCCGACGGCCACGGTGACGCCCACGGCCACCGCGACCCCCACGGCGACGGCCACCCCCACCGCGACGGCCACGCCGACGCCGACCGAGACCGGCACGCCCACGCCGGACGCGACGGACACGATCTCCCCGACGCCCGCGGCCAACGGGGGCAACCTGCCGGTCACCGGCACCGACATCGTCGCCCTGGCGGGCGGCGCGGTCGCGATGATCGCGATCGGGGTCGGGCTGCGCTACGGCGCGCGCAAACGCTCGCAATCCGGCTCCTGAGCCGTCGTGTATTGAAGCGGTCGTTCGCACTGTCAGGGTGCGGACGATCGCTTTCAGTGCGTTCACAGCGGGCATTCAGCCTCAAATCCGGCGCACAGACTCTCCTAAGGCACGCTAAAGGCAACCGTGGCTATCACCTGATCGGTCAGGTGTTACTGCTGAATGGTTTTTTCCTCGTTTCTTGATGTTCATCTCGTGCATGTCCGGCGTGTGGGCAGGAACGCGGAGCGCGTCATCGCCGATATCGAGGGTCAGCACGGTGGCCTGCGCGCCGTCAACGCTACGAGCGTTTCCGGAGCGCCGGTAACGAACATTCGGGGAGGAATGTCCACATGCTGCCGCCGAGGTTCATTTTCCTGGCGATCATCACACCCGACGATGACGAATCCGTTGTCGACCGGCAACAACGGACCGCATGGATGCTGTGCTCGCCCAACAATCGCATACTCGGCCGCGGGGAACGCCCCTTCGACACCGACGCGCAGTGCCGCGAGGCCGTTCTCGGCGTGGTGCACGCGGCCGACCGGCTCAACGCCGTGTCCACCGCCCTCGGCACCAGCGGCCACTGGGTCTGGCGGGTCGAGCTGGACGGGGTGCCGGTCGCCGTCTCGCACCGCTCCTACCTGCGGGCCCGCGAGTGCCAGTACAACGTCGGCCGGTTCCTGGCGGCGCTGCCCGACGCCCTGCTGACCGAGGGCCGGCGCCTGCTGCGGGAGGCCCCGCGCGCGGTCGACCGGCTGACCCGCGGCACCCAGGAGACCCCGGCGGGCCCGCGCCGCGACCGCGGGGATGCGGCCTGGCGCATCAAGACCGCATGAGGTTCTTCGACGGGCCCGGGAAATGCCGTCCCCGATTTGCACATGACGCCGGAACGGACCATTCATGAAATCAGCCGTGTTTCATCCGTACCTCCGCCTTGCCCTGCTTTTCGCGGCCGTGTGCACAATGCTCTCGGTAAGCGCCCCGGCGCGCGCCGAAGCGCCGGTCCGCGGTGACGGCGACGGCGGAATGCCCATCGTCGTCGTGGTGAGCGGAACGCCCGAGGAAACCCCCACCCCGACCCCCGGCGGCGGTAACGGCGGCAATGGCGGAAACGGCAACAACGGCGGCGGCGACGACCTCGCCAAGACCGGCCTGAACATCCTGCTGATCGCGGGCATCGGCGTCGGCCTGGTCGCGCTGGGCGCGGCCGTTCTCGTGGCCGCCCGCCGCCGCTCGGCGAGCCGCGCTTCCTGATCTTCTGCTTTTCTCGACCGTCGTCTATTCCACAACCGGGGCGGTGACGCGCCCGCGGTGCTGGCGGCGGTCGAGGACCAGCAGCAGCCCGGCCGCTCCCACGGCGGCCGCGGCCAGGATCGGCCACAGCGAGACCCCGCCCGCGACCACGAGCACCGCGATCGGCGGCCCGGCCGTGTTGCCGGCCTGGAACACCGCCCACGCCGCCCCGCTCGCCCGGCCCAGCGCGCCCGGCGGGGCGAGCCGCTCGACGAGCGTGTAGAAGGCCGGGCTGTACGCGCACTCGCCGAGCGCGAACCCCACGACGACGACCACGAGCAGCGCCGGCCGGGCCCGCTCGCCGGCGGCGCTCGCGACCAGCCCGAGCAGCCAGGCGCCCGCCCACGCCAGCGCCATCCCGGCCAGCGCGCGCGTCTTGTGCACCCGCTCCACCCAGCGCGCGACCGGCAGCTGCGCGACGAGCACGACGGCGGTGCCGAGCGCGAACAGCAGTCCCACCAGCCGCGTGGAGCCGTGCAGCTGCTCGCGGACGGCGAGCGGCACCCCGGACTCGACCTGCGCCAGCCCGAACGTCACGAGCAGCAGCTCGGCCGCGAACAGCAGCGCGAGGTCGAACCCGGGCCGGAACCGCGCGGGCACCTCGCCCGCCCCGCGCGCGGGTGCGGGGCCGACGGGCACGAGCAGCAGGACGATCGCGGCGTAGGCCAGGCAGCTCGCCCCGTTCGCGGCGAAGAGCCGGTGGTAGACGCCCGGGCCGGCCCCGTCGAGCAGCAGCCCGCCGATCGCACCGCCGGCGCCGAGGCCGAGGTTGAGCAGGAGGTACCGCAGCGACATGGTCCTGGCCCGGACCGCCTCGGACGGGCTCAGGGCGGCCACGACCGGCACGACGGCGGGCAGGAACAGGCCCGTCCCGGCGCCGATGACGACGAGCGCGGCCGCCTGCGCGACCGGGTGCGGGGCGGCGCCGAGGAGCAGCCAGCCCGCGGCCTGCGCCACCAGCGCGGCGAGCGCGACGGAGCGCGGGGAGCGGCGGTCGGCGAGGCCGCCGCCGTAGAGCGAGGCCGGCACCGCGACGCCGGCCAGGAGCAGCAGGAGGGCGGCGCTCGCGGTGGCCGGGAGGCCGCGGACGTCGTGCAGGTAGAGCGCGAGGTAGGGGTAGCACAGCCCGGTACCGACGGCCGAGATGCCGTAGCCGGCCACGAACCAGCGGGCGGGGCGGCTCAGCCGCCGTTCGTCGCGCACGCGGTGATGGTATTGGGCACCGGCCGTACCATGGGCGCGTGAATCCCGAGTCCCACCTGGACCTGGAGCTCGTCGCGGCGCGGTTGCGGCAGGGCGCCGACGATCTGTCGCTGTTCGGCGGGATGCTCATCGCCGTGCTGTCCGCCGCGCTCCCCGCGCACCTGGTCGAGGTGCGGCGGGAGGGGCGGCTCAAGGCGCGGCTCGGCGGCCGTGAGCCGGCCGTGCTCGCGGTGCACGTGGACCTGGACGGGCGGCGGTTCGAGATCGAGCGGGACGGCGTGGGCGCGCGGCCCGTCACCGTGATCCGGCACGTCTCGCGCGGGGTGGTGCTGTCCACCGAGGCGTGCAGCGCCGACGCGTGGTGCCGGGAGCTCACCGGCGAGCTGGTGCGCGTCGCCGGCGCCGACTCCGCCGCGGTCGAGGCCCTGCAGCGGCTCACGTCAACGGCATGACCATGGTCGGGTTCTCGGGCTGGGCGTCCGGGTGCAGGCGCGCCACCGCGGTACCCATGGCGAAGAACTCGATCGCGTGCTGCCCCCACTCCCAGGCGGACTCCTCCACGCTCACCCCCACGATGCCGTCGGCCTGCAGCAGCTGCCCCTCGTACTGCATCCGGTCCATCGCGATCTCGCGCGCGTCGTAGGCGGCCTGGGAGAAGTTCGTCAGCTCGACGTTCTGGCCCACGTTGGACAGCATCTGGCGGAACGTCATGTGCGCGATGTGATAGACGCACGTGCCCAGCACCAGGCCGCGCGGGAGCCAGCCGTGCCGGTGCAGGGTCCAGAAGTCCTGGCCGCTCAGGTGCGAGGTGAACGGGCGGCCCGCCGGGGTGCGGTAGGACTGGCCGCCGGTGGACTTGACCGCGGTGCCGACGGCGACGAACTCCAGCACGTCCGAGGCGAACGCGTAGTTGAGCGACCGGATGCGCACCCCGATCACGCCGTCGGCCCCGAGGGCGTCCGCCTCGCTCTCCATGCGGGCCATGGCCAGCTCGCGGCACTGGTACATCGCCTGGCTCAGCACCTGCAGCTCCTGGCTCACGCTCCAGCGCGAGGCCTGCAGCCCGACGTGGTAGATGCAGGTGCCCATCACCAGCCCGAGCGGCTGGAACCCGGTCTGCGTGGTCAGGACGAACTCGTTGACGGACAGGTCGGAGGTGAAGAACGGCTTGCCCTGCTGGGTCCGCCCCAGGCGCGCGCGGGCGCTCTCGGGGAGCTGCTGGGGCTGCTGGGATACCGGTTCGCTCATGTCTTCGCACGATAGGGCCGGTGGGGGCGGCAGAACTGTGTCGTTTGTCAGGGGTGCCCGCTGCTACGGTGACGCCCGTGAGTGGCCGCCTGCGGGAGATCGCGCGTCAGACCGTGGCGATCGCCGAGCGGGGCGACTACCTGAACGCCCGCGGGGCGACCGTCGACGTCGGCGCGTCCGTGCGCGCCGCGATGGCCGGCACCCGCCTGGTCGAGCCGGACGAGCCGGTCGCGGCGGGCACCCCGGCGGCCGCCGTCGCGATCGAGGTGACGCACGAGTCGACGCTGGTCGCCGCGCGCCGGGTGGGTGCCGGGGCGGCGACCCTGGTCTTCGCCTCGGCCAAGAACCCGGGCGGCGGCTTCCTCGGCGGCGCGGTCGCGCAGGAGGAGAGCCTGGCCCGCGCCTCGGCCCTCTACGCCTGCCAGCGCACCGCTCCGGCGTTCTACGAGTTCCACCGCCACCAGCGCGATCTGCGGTACAGCGACCGCGTCATCTACTCCCCGCGCGTCCCGTGCTTCCGGGACGACAAGGGCAACGTGCTGGACGAGCCCTTCGAGACCAGCTTCCTCACGGCCGCCGCCCCGAACCTGGGCGCGGTGCTGCGCAACCAGCGCGCGGACGCCGACGACGTGCCCGAGGTCCTGCGCCGCCGGGCCACCCGGGTGCTGGCGGTCGCGGCGGCGCACGGGCACCGGACACTCGTGCTCGGCGCCTGGGGCTGCGGCGTCTTCCGCAACGTCCCGGCCGAGGTGGCCCGGGCCTTCGCGGTGGCGCTGGAGCGGGTGCCGTGCTTCGACCGCGTCGTCTTCGCGATCTACGACCGCCTGCCGCGGACCCCGGTGCACGAGGCGTTCGCCGACGCGTTCCCGGGCCGCGCCGTCAGCGGGTGAACTTGGCGACGTTCGCCTGCTCGCGGGCCTGCATGATCTCGGCGGACTTGAGCATCGCGCCCTTGATCCCGTTGAGCAGCAGGTGCAGGTCCTGAGCGGCGGTGTCCCACTCGGCCTTGCGCTGCGCGAACGCCTGTTGCGCGTCGCTCTGCCAGCTCGCGGTCATCGGCGCCACCTGCTGGTTCACGGCGTCCAGCTCCGCCTGCATCGACGCCAGCGCGGCGCTGATGTCGGCCGCGGCCTGGTTCAGTGCGGCGAACTCGACGACGATCTCGTCCCCGGCCATGGTGATCCTCCCCGTTCCAGCTTCAGTTGATCATCAGGGCGCGGGTGATCTCGCCGGCGCCCGCTCCGGCCTGCTGCATCTCCGCGCGCATCTCGTCGTCGCTCAGGGTGTAGTCGCGCCCGGCGGTCGACACCGCCTGCGCGATGCTGCGCAGCGCGATGTTCAGCCCGGCCACGTCCGCGTCGAAGCGGTCCTTGACGCCCTGGAACGACGAGCCGGCCGCGCCGACCCAGGCCGACTGCAGCGGGGTGAGCTCGTGCATCAGCTTGCTGAACATGCTGGTGAGCCGGTCCGCGGCCCCGTCGATCTCCTGTGCCGTCCGCGCCATGACCGCGGCGTTGGTGGTCACGCCCTTGCCAGCCATCGTCAGACCCCCCTCCGTTCGGTACTGATGAATCTCACGGTATCGAAGTTTGCCCACATAGCGTAGTGGCAAGGTGTCAGCCAGTCAGTGGCCGCTGGGCCGCGCGCGGGTCGAGACCCGGTCCGGCGGGCACCCGGGCGACCACGAACGACGGCAGTTCGACCGGCTTGACCCCGCCGTATCCGAACCAGGCCAGCTGGGCCGGGCTCATCAGGGCGTACCGGCGGCCCTGGTCGGTGACGAGGAAGATCTGGCCCGCGTCGGCCCCGGTGGACTGGGCCGAGCGCACCACCGCCCCGCCGCCCGAGGGCACCACGACCCGCGTGGCGACCTGGTCGGCCGCGGTGCCGCCGGACGCGATGCCCGCCCCTTCCGGCCGCCGGTCGGCGTCGATCACGAACGTCGGGCCGCCCTGCCCGCCGGCCCACGTCGTGCACAGCGTCGCCGCCGGGTCGACGGCCGCCATCGAGGGCACCTGGGCGGGGGGATCGAGGTCGGAGCGCGCCCGGCTCGCCTTGGTCACGTTGGCCACGTCCGACGCCTGGATCGCCCGGGCCTGCGGACTTGCGCCGGGGTACGCCACTGAAGTGCCCGGATCCGCCAGGATCAGCGCCTGCTCGACCTGGGTCACCGGCAGGATGTCCCTGTCCCGCACCAGGTAGCCGGTGGTGGCGCCGCCGACCGTCACCGTGAGGACCTGCCCGATGAGGTTGTTCTTCATCGCGCTGGACGCCTTGCCGCGGTTGTCCACCTGCGGCTGCGCGATCGGCAGGCCCTGCGGCACGGTGCCGAGCCACGCCTCGTCGACGAGGACCCGCGGCTGGGCGTCGATGCCCATGGCGGCGAGGGTGCGCTGGGCCTCCACGCGGTACCGGTGCGCGTTCCAGATCAGGAAGGACGGCCCGCCGGCCGCCCGGACCAGGATCGCCGCGTCCCCGAGGCCCCGCCCGCCGGTCGGCGCGGTGCCGACCAGGATCTGGCTGGAGACGGTCGCGCCGCCGCTGGAGTCGCGCCCCGCGACCGCGCACATGGACCACGGCGCGCCGCTCATCCGGCCCGCCGGCGGCAGCGCGTCGGGCGCCCCCGCGATGCCGATCAGCGGCCCGCGGGTCGCGCCGGTCAGCGACTCCCGCGACACCGAGACGGTCGTAGCCGGCTGCCCGATCGCCAGCACCGCCGACGCGTAGTTGGCGACCGGGTAGAGCACGCCGTCGCGGTACACGTAGCGGGTCCCGGTCTCCTTCTCGATCACCACCGCGTTGCCGGCCTGCCAGCTGGTGTTGCCGCCGTGCCGGACCAGCCCGATCACCCCGACGACGGCGAGCACCAGCAGGGCGATCATGACGCTGGCGTACCCGGCCCCGGCCAGCCGCCGCGTCGGCGACTGCGCGGGATCGGCCTCCCCGGCCACGAACGCGTTCACGACGCGCCGCATCAGGTACTGGTACGACTGGATCTGTTCGCGTCGCGACGGCATGTCCGCTTGATCCCTCCCCGCTTCGCGCGGTGCCCGGCTGCATACGATAGGCCAGCAACCACGGAGGTGCGCATTGGTGACGCCTGATGAAGCCACCCGGATCGCCCGCCCCTGGGCCCTGGCCAGCCTCCCGGTCAGCGGCGGCGACGTGGGCCTCTACGAGTTCGAGCTCGGCTATGTCGCCTGGGCCAAGGTCCCGCCCTCCGACCCCGACCGCCCGCCGGCCGTCATCGGCGCCCCGCTGGCCGTGATCGACAAGCAGTCGGGCGAGCTGACCACCTGGCCCTCCCTCTCCCCGCGGGGCGTCGCGGAGCTCTACGAGCTGGAAATGTCCGCCCGGCGGCGTTTTCCGGATGATGTACGGCACGTGCTCACCGCCGCCGGCTGGCGCTCCGACCGCAACGTCGCCGCGTGGGTCTCGACCTGGCTCTCGGGCCTGGACGGCCGCCTCCCGATCTTCCCCGTCGCCCGCCGCCTGCTGGACGAGTTCGGCGGCCTGACCTTCCGCCAGCTCAAGCGGCCGGGCGTGGCGACGGGCGGCTTCGACGTGGAGTTCTGGCCGTCCGAGGGCCGCGTCATGGTCGACCTGTTCGTCGAGTTCGCCGGCGACCTCGGGCAGGCGGTGTTCCCGCTGGCCTGGTACGAGGACGGCCCGAGCGACCTCGTGGCGGCGGCGGACGGCCGGATCTTCCTGCTGCACGAGGCGGGCGAGTTCCTGGTCGGCGCGACCCCGGACGAGGCGCTGACCCGCCTGGTCCGCGGCGAGCCGTTCACCCCGGTCGACGACAGCGGCGAGGTCGTCGAGGCCTAGGGTCCTTGTTCTGAAAGCCCTAGCCGGCGAGGCCGCGGACCCAGGCGTAGGCGCCCAGGACCTGGCCGACGATCGGGATCGTGGCCAGCACCAGCAGCACGTCCAGCAGGTCCGCCGCCCGGCCCAGGTAGACCGACGGCGGCCGCGCGCTGTACCGCATCCCCGCGGCCACGGCCAGCGCCGCGACCAGCAGCAGCGCCACCACCGCGCCCAGCTGCACCGCCACGCCGGCGTCCGCCAGCCGGGCCAGCAGCAGGGCCACGCCGCCGAGGCCGGTCAGCAGCAGCGGGAGCCGGTGCCGCACGGTCGAGAAGAGCCGGGCCCGCAGCAGGCTCGCCGCGGCCACCACGCCGACCAGCAGAGCGGTCACGACGCCGGGGGACCGGCTGATCAGCCAGAACGAGACGACGTTGAGCACCGCGAAGGCCAGCAGCAGGCCCGTGAAGATCTCGTCCGCCCGCGCCACCGTCGCGTACGTCGCGGCGGCCGGTGCGGGCGGGTCCTGGTTGAGCAGGTCGTCGGAGGTGCGGGGGAGCTGCGGCAGCGGCACCCGGCCCAGCCGCACGGAAGCGAGGGGCAGGGCGGGCGCGAGCAGTACCAGCGAACCGACCAGGGCCGCCGCGCACTCCGGGGCGCCCAGGGAACTCAGCCCCAGCAGGCCCGCGAGGACGCCCAGGGCGCCGATGGCGATGCCGGCCACGAAGAGGCGGACGGCGGCGCCGATGGCGAGGTAGCCGATCACCGCCGCGACCAGCAGCGCGCCCGCGCCCGTGAGCAGGTGCGGGGCGCCGAGGCGGAGCAGCGGTTCGTCGCCGGCGAGCACGAGCAGGCCGCCGGTGAAGGCGTAGAGCAGGCCGACCGAGCCGAGCGTGGCGCCCGCGGTCGCGTCGGGCAGCGTGCGGGACACGGCGAAGCCCGCGGCCAGCAGGAAGGCGGCGACGACCAGGGCGGCGACGCCGAGGCGTTCCCCCAGGAGCAGCGCGAGGGTGCCCAGGAGCAGCAGCACCGCCGTCGCCAGGCCGGTGACGCGCGTCGCGGCCGGGGTCCACGGGGTGCCGTAGCGGCGGGCGCCGGCGGCGATGGCGTCGACCACGTCGTCGTACTCGAGCTCGGGCCACTCCTCGTAGCGCGGCGCGAGGTGCAGGATCTCGCCGTCGTGGACGTGCTGGGCGGCCAGGGTGCGGGCCATGTCCAGGGTGCTGCCGTCGGTGCGGCGCAGGACCCAGCCGCCGTGGTCGAGGCCGTCGTCGGCCAGGCCCTCACCGGCCCGGGGCAGGACCCCGGGCATGAGCATGGCCAGCGGGATCTGCACCGGCAGGGCGAGGTCGAGGCGGCGCTTCGGCGCGGCGAGGACGACCCGGGCCAGCCCGGCACCAACGTTCTCGGCCATCGATCCCCGTGCTCCCTGCGTCCGCCGCTCGATCGAAGGTGCCCAACGTAGCAGCCCGCCGTTTAGCATGGCTCGCGTGAGCACTGTCGTGCGCCGGCGACCCGCGCGGCGGGCCGAGCCCGAGTACCCGTCGGGGGAGGTGCTCCTGGAGCCGCCGCCCGAGGTGCCGGCGCCGACCGGGCGCGGCTGGGCGCAGCTGCTCATGGTGATCCCGATGCTGGCCGGCTCGGGCGCGATGGCGCTGATGTTCGCCGGGCAGCGCGGCGGGCCGCTGGCCTACCTGACCGGGGCGATGTTCGGGCTGTCGGCGATCGGGATGCTGGCCTCGCAGTTCGGCCAGAGCGCGGGGCCCGGCCGGCAGCAGATGCTGCTCGCCCGGCGCGACTACCTGCGCCACCTCGCGCAGCGGCGGCGCCAGGTGCGGCGGGCCGGGCAGAAGCAGAGGGCGACGCTGCTGTACCGCTACCCCGACCCCGATGCGCTCTGGTCCATTCCGGCCAGCCAGCGCCTGTGGGAGCGCCGGCCCGGGGACGCCGACTTCGGCATGGTGCGGATCGCGCGCGGGCCGCAGGAGCTCGCGACGCCGCTGGTGCCGCCGGCCAGCCGGCCGCTGGAGGACCTCGACCCGATGTGCGCGGTCGCGCTGCGCCGGTTCATGACCACGTACGCGACCGTCGACGACCTGCCGATCGTGATGGCCCTCGACGGGTTCGCGCGGGTGCACCTGCAGGGCGAGCCGGACCGCGTCCGCGCGCTGGCCCGCGCGATGCTCGCCCAGGCGGTCGCCTTCCACGCCCCGGACGACCTGCTCGTCGCCGTGTGCGCCGGGCCGGCCGGAGCGGCGCACTGGGAGTGGGCCAAGTGGCTGCCGCACGCGCTGCACCCCGGCCGCAACGACGCGCTGGGCCGGCTCCGGCTGATCTCGGGCAGCGTGCGGGGGCTGGAGGCGATGCTCGACGACGTGCTCGGCGCGCGGCCGCGGTTCAACCCGGTCAGCGGGGCCGAGCGGGTCGGCGGGCCGCACGTGATCGTCGTGCTCGACGGCGGCGACCCGCTCGGCTCCGACCATCTCATGACCGAGGGCGGGGTCGAGGGCGTCACGGTCCTCGACCTGTCCACCGCACCGCCGCGGCTGCTCGACCAGACCGCCCTGGTGCTGGGGATCGAGCCGGACGGGGCGCTGTCGAGCAGCACCTTCGAGGGCCGGGCCGAGGTCGGCCGGGCGGACGGGCTCAGCGCGGCCGAGATGGAGGGCCTGGCCCTGCAGCTGGCGCCGCTGCGGCTGGCCGCGTCCTCGCGCACCGAGCCGCGCACCGGCGGCACCGTCGACCTCGCCGAGCTGCTGGAGCTCGGCCCGCCCGACGACTGGGACCCGGCCCGGCACTGGGTCCCGCGGCCGCAGCGGGACCGGCTGCGCGTGCCGATCGGCTGGTCGCCCGACGGCATCGTGGTCGAGCTGGACCTCAAGGAGTCGGCCCAGGACGGCATGGGCCCGCACGGCCTGCTGATCGGGGCGACCGGCTCCGGCAAGTCGGAGCTGCTGCGCACGCTGGTGCTCGCGCTCGCGGTCACGCACAGCCCCGAGGTGCTCAACTTCGTGCTGGTCGACTTCAAGGGCGGCGCCACCTTCACGAAGCTCGACGTGCTCCCGCACACCAGCGCGGTGATCACCAACCTCGCGGACGAGCTGCCCCTCGTCGACCGGATGACCGACGCCATCAACGGCGAGCTGCTGCGCCGCCAGGAGCTGCTGCGCAAGGCCGGCAACTACGCGTCCCAGCGCGACTACGAGAAGGCCCGCACCGCCGGCGTGCCGCTCGCCCCGCTGCCCAGCCTGCTCATCATCTGCGACGAGTTCAGCGAGCTGCTCACTGCCAAGCCGGACTTCATCGACATGTTCGTGCAGATCGGCCGGGTCGGGCGATCCCTCGGCGCGCACCTGCTGCTCGCCTCGCAGCGGCTGGAGGAGGGGCGCCTCAGGGGCCTGGACACGCATCTCTCGTACCGCATGGGCCTGCGCACCTTCTCGGCCGTCGAGAGCCGCATCGTGCTGGGCGACGTGGCCGCGTTCGAGCTGCCCCGCTCGCCGGGCCACGGGTACCTGCGCTTCGGCACCGAGCCGCTGCGGCGCTTCCGCGCGGCGTACGTCTCCGGGGTGTACCGCCGCGACAGCGCCGTCGCCCTGGCCGCGGCGGGGCACGGGCCGGTGGTGCGGGACTACGTCGGCGGGTACGTCGCGCCGCCCGTCACCGAGGAGCCCGCCGACGGTTCCGAGGAGGAGGGCGCGGTCGGCGAGAGCCTGCTCGACCTCCTCGTCGAGCGGATGCGGGGCCAGGGCACACCGGCGCACCAGGTGTGGCTGCCGCCGTTCGACGAGTCGCCGACCCTCGACGCCCTGCTGCCCGAGCGCGTCGTGGATGACGAGCGAGGCTTGACGGTACAGGCGACGGCTCTTCGGGGTGGTTTGCGGGCGGTGCTCGGGATCGTCGACCGGCCGCTGGACCAGCGCCGCGACCCGCTGTGGTGGGAGCTCGCGGGGTCGGCCGGGCACGCGGTCGTCGTCGGCGGCCCGGGCAGCGGCAAGAGCACGGTCCTGCGCAGCCTGATCCTCAGCCTGGCCCTCGCGCACACCCCGCGCGAGGTGCAGCTCTACTGCCTCGACTTCGGCGGCGGGGCGCTCGGGGCGCTCCGCGAGCTGCCGCACGTCGGCGGGGTGGCCACCCGGCTCGACCCGGGCGCGGTGCGGCGCACGGTCGCGGAGCTCAACGTGCTGCTGGCCGAGCGCGAGCGGCGCTTCGCCGCGGCCGCGGTGGACTCGATGGCCGCCTACCGCCGGGCCCGCCGCGCCGGGCAGCACGCCGACGACCCGTTCGGCGACGTGTTCCTGGTGGTCGACGGGTGGTCGACGATCCGGTCCGACTTCGAGGACCTCGAGGGGACGATCAACGACCTGACCAACCGCGGCCTCACGTACGGCGTGCACGTCATCGCCGCCGCGACCCGCTGGAACGACGTCCGGCCGGCCATCCGGGACCTCTTCGGCAGCCGCCTGGAGCTGCGCCTCGGCGA
This sequence comes from Dactylosporangium sp. CS-033363, assembly GCF_050942475.1. NCBI lineage: Bacteria > Bacillati > Actinomycetota > Actinomycetes > Micromonosporales > Micromonosporaceae > Dactylosporangium > Dactylosporangium sp. CS-033363. Next base: position 1,149,925 of record NZ_CP192032.1, read on the forward strand.
CCCCGGCGACTCCCAGCTCGACCGGCGCGCGGCGCAGAACGTGCCCGACCGCGCGCCCGGCCGCGGCGTGGTCCCCGGCGGCCTGCAGTTCCTCGGCGCGCTCCCGCGCGTGGACGGGCAGGCAAGCGCCGAGGACCTGGCCGACGGCGTGGAGAAGCTGGTCGGCGAGATCCGCCAGGCCTGGCCGGCCGCGGGGGCGCCGCCGGTGCGGCTGCTGCCGGCGATGCTGCCGTACGAGAGCCTGCCCGTCACGGATCGCGAGCGCGCCGGCATCCCGATCGGGATCGCCGAGGCCGACCTGAACCCGGTCTGGGTCGACTTCGACCAGGACCCGCACTTCCTGCTGTTCGGTGACTCGGCGGCGGGCAAGACCGCGTTCCTGCGGGCGTTCGGGCAGTCGATCATCGACCGGTACGAGCTGACCGAGGCCCGGATGATCGTGATCGACTACCGCCGGAGCCTGCTCGGCGCGTTCGACAGCCCGCACCTCATCGGCACCGGCACCTCCGCGCCGACCGCCCAGACGATCATGGCCGAGGTCACGGCGGTGCTCAAGGCGCGGCTGCCGGGCCCGGACGTGACGCTCGAGCAGCTGCGCACCCGCAGCTGGTGGAAGGGCCCGGAGCTGTACGTCCTGGTCGACGACTACGACCTGGTGGCCGGGGCGACCACCAACCCGATCACGCACCTGCTGGACTACCTCAGCCAGGCCCGCGACCTGGGACTGCACCTGATCATGACCCGGCGGACCGGCGGCGCCAGCCGCGCGCTGTACGAGCCGGTGCTCATGCGCCTGCGGGAGCTCGGCTCGCCCGGGGTGCTGCTGTCCGGCGAGCGGGACGAGGGCGCCCTGCTCGGCAACGTGCGCTCGGCCCACCAGCCGCCCGGGCGCGGGTACTACGTGACCCGCAAGGAGGGCGGCCGGCTGGTCCAGCTGGCGTGGCGACCGCCTCCGGCCTGAACGATGGTCACCGATCGTGCGTGGACCGGTATGATTGAGTGAGGTCGATCGGCTGGCGGGGAGGGGCGACATGGCCACGGACGAGTACGGGCCGAAACCGGGACACGACGCCTGGGCGCCGGTCGATCATTCGCCGATCAAGGTCAACGTGGCCAGCCTCGCCGACTACGTGCAGCTGGTCGGCAAGGAGATCGACGACTTCAACACCAACCTGCGCGACGGCGTGCTGCCGATGACGAAGGTGCAGTCGACGTTCGCCGGGTTCGGGGAAGCCAAGTTGTACCGCGGGGTGCACGCCAACGCGCTCGCGGCGACGGGCGAGATGCTGCAGGACGTCTCGTACAGCCTGCAGGCGATCGCGCAGGCGGCTCTGGGGATCTACTACGAGTACGTCGGCGGGGACGACGTCGGGCGGGCCAATGTCGACGACGTCTACGACGTGTTCTGGCCCGGCGACGGGCGCTCGACGGTGCAGTCCGCCACCTCCTCCAATTCCTCTTCGCCGGCACCGGTGGCCGGCTCGTACTTCAACTCGTGGGACGAGGGCTTCACGGTCGGCGAGGGCGGCAACGCGTACTCCGTGCCCGGCAACGAGAACGACATGATGGGCGCCCCCGAAGACCCGCTGCGGCAGCGCTGAGACGGGGGAATCCGATGGCCGACCAGTACTACGGGTACGTGCGCTACACGCTGCCCCCGAGCGTGTCGCACTACGACAACTACGACCCGTCGAAGCAGATCGTCGACTACACGCCGACCCCGTGGGACGCCGAGACGACGACCATCGAGCTGATGTGGCCGTGGATCCAGATCGACTCGGACGCGCGGGCGACGGCCCTGGCCGACATGTGGCGGCGGGTGCACACCCTGCTGGACAACACGGGCCGCAACCTGCGCCGGTACACCGACGAGCTGGCCGCGACCTGGAGCTCCGACGCGTCCCAGGTCTTCCTGCGGGAGATCGGCGCCTCGCTGTCCTCGATCGACGAGTGGAAAGAGGTCGCCCACACCAACGCCACGGGCTTGGACGTGCTGGCGAGCACGATCAAGTACAACCAGCGCCGGGCCCTCGCGGTCTGGAACGAGTACGTGGCGGCGATCAAGAACCCGGGCAGCGTGGCCGGCTCGGAGCAGAACCAGTCGAACGTCACGACGGGCAAGGCGGGCGGCTACTCGATCGTGGAGAGCGAGGAGGCGCGCAAGCAGCGGCTGGTGCAGCACTACACGGAGCAGATCAAGCCGTACGTGAAGGACCTCGCCGACACGTACCTCAACGTGTACTTCAACTTCCTGACGCACGGGTCGCGGTACAAGGGTCCGACGAACGCCGCTGTGGCGGTGCCGCCGTCGTTGTCGGGCGGTGGGGGGCCGGCCGGACACATTCCGCCGCCGCCGCTGTTGCGGCCGCCTTCGCTCGGCACGCCGCCGGGGGTTGTTCCTGGTGCGCCCGGCTTCCCGGATGATCACCTGATCTTGGCCGGGGGTGTGGTTGCTCCGCCGGTTCCGCCGGTCGTTCCTCCGATTGTTCCTCCGCCGGTGGCCGGTCCTGTCGTGCCGCCGGTGTTTGGCGTGCCGGTCGTGCCGGTCGTGCCGGTGTTTCCTGGCTCTCCCGGCGCTCCTGGTTCTCCTGGCGCTCCTGGCTCGCCTGGTTCTCCCGGGACTGGTACGCAGCGGCTTGGTCCTGGGGGTCTGCGCCCGAATCTCGCTGGCCTGCGGCCGGCGCCGCCCGAACCGGGTGCGCCGCGGCCGCCGATGCCGCCGGTGGGTGGGAACCCGAACCTGCGCGGCTCGAAGGGCCGGCGGCCGGGGGCGGTGCACGGTCCGAATGTCGCGGAGGAGATGCCGCGGCCCGGGGTACAGCGGACGCCACCGGCGCCTCGTCCTCCGGCGCCGCCGCGGCTGAGCGGCCGGCGGGGTTCCTCTGGCCCTGCTGGTCACGTCGGTCCTGAGGGCGAGCGGATGGGTGGGCGGGGGAATGGGCTGCCGCCCGGGGAGCGGCTCGCCGGGCGGCGGGCTGGTGGGTCGCCTTGGGGCGGTTCGGGGGCCCGTCCCGCTGTGCCGTTGCGGCGGCGGGATGAGGAGGACGAGGAGTTGTGGGCGGTGGAGCGGCCTCGCGGGGTGATTGATGCGCCGTCGGTGCCTGAGGGTGGGCGTGTTCCTCGGGTTTAGGCGAAATGTCGGCCGGCTCGTGGCCGAGCCAACCGACATTTCGGACTTATCGCCCGGCAGGGTATTTACGCAGATTGCATGGTATTCGCGCAGATTGGCGGCATCTGAAGCGGTCTTTTGGTGCGCTGGCGCGCATTGGCCGCGCGGCTGTCAGTCGTGGCGGTTCGGTAGGGCGTAGAAGACGTGCTCCGGCTCGATTTCCGGGTCTCGCTTTGTGTCTTGGTTGACTCTTGCCGCGCCTGGCCGCCAGTTGCGCGCCCGGCCTCGCCTTGCCGCCGCGCGCATGGTGCCGACGAGGAGTGCGGCGATCAGCAGCCCCAGTCCTGTCGCGGCGGCGATGCGGCCCGTGGCCTGCCAGCGATCGCTCCGGGCCGCGCCGGCCGGGTCCCGCAGCGCGGGTGGGATCGGCGCCGGGGTATCGGCCGTCTGGGGGCGCGGCGGGTGTTCGGCGAGGGCGCGGTAGGGGTCGATCAGGCCGTACCCGAACTCGGGGCTGCGGGCCGATCCCGCCATCCGGTCCGCGGTCGCCTCCAGCCGCCACGCCACGTCGGTGTTCGACAGGCCGGGCTCCGCGGACCACACCAGCGCCGCGGCCGCGCTGACGAGCGGGGCGGCGAAGCTGGTGCCTTTCCAGTACTGGTGGCCGCGCTGGCGTGTCGCCCCCAGCACGACATTGCCGGGCGCGGCAAGGTCGACATAGGTGCCGACCTGTGACTCGTCCAGCCGCGTGCCGTCCTGGTTGATGCCGCCGACGCCGAGGACGTCGGGGTAGTTCGCGGGGTACGACGGCGCATCGTCCACCGTCGCGGCGCGCCCCTCGCCGATCGGCGGAGGCGTCGCGCCCGCGTGGTGATTACCGACCGCGGCGACGACGAGCGCACCCTTGCCGTGGACGGCGTAGTCGACCGCGGCGGCCACGGCGGGATAATCCCGATCGAGGCTCAGCGAGAGGTTGATGATCCGCGCATCGTGATCCGCCGCGTACCGGATGGCCTTGGCAAACACCTCCGGACTGGCCGCCTCGCCGTCCGTGCCCTCCTCCCGGTCGGACACGCGGATCGGGAGGATCTTCGCGCCGGGGGCCAGCCCCGCGAAGCCGACGCCGGGGGTGGGCCGGGCGGCTATGAGGCTGGCTACGGCGGTACCGTGGGAAGTGCAGTCAAAATCCGCGCCGGCCGAGTCGCGCAGAAAGTCGAACCCGGCGAGGACCTGGCCGGCGAGCTGCGGATGGGCGCCGTCGACCCCGGAATCGACGACCGCGACCGTGATGCCCCTGCCGTCGCCGGCCGGCCCGATCCGGTCGGTCCCGAAGGTCCTTTGTGGCCAGGGCGTCTCCTTGACCACCTCGCCCGGCTCGGCCGGACGATCGCACACCCCGGCCGGCGGCGGCCCGGCAACCGCGGGTTGCGGCACGACGACCAGCACGCCGGCCGCCACAACCGCGGCGAGGGCACCCCAGCGCGGCACTCGGCGCCCCCTCACGACATCGATGAACACTGGTGGCGTGTCATCCGTGTCGTTTATCGTACGGTTGGACAGGCAGTGACGGGGAGGGCACTTTGGATAACCGTGCGCTCCGGGCCCGCGCCGACGAACTGCTCGGCGAGCTCGAGCGAATGCGCGGCGGCATGGGCGCGCTGCAGCAGCGGCTCCAGGCCATCACCGCGACCGCCACCTCGGACGACGGCCTGATCACCGCCGTCGTCGGCCCGCGCGGCCAGCTCATCAGCCTCGATATCGACCCGCGCGTCTACCGCCGCCCGGACTCCCGCCGGCTCGCCCAGTCGATCACCAGCACCGTCCAGGCGGCCGCCGCCGACGCCATGGCGCAGGTCAGCGCCGCGTGCCGCCCGTTCCTGGCCGAGTCCGACGTGCAGGCCCACCTTGCCTTCGACCTGCAGGGCATGACCCACCGGCTGGACACCGAGCTGGGGCCGCTCGCCGAGCACGAGGAGAAGCCATGAGCCTCCACGGTACCGCGGTCAGCCCCTCCCAGGCCCTCACCGCCGCCTCGCAGCTGACCACCATGGGCGAGGCGATGCTCGACCGGTGGCGCGCGGTACGAGGCCGAATCGAGCAGCTCAACGCCGCACGACCGTGGGGCGACGACGATCCGGGCCGCAACTTCAACGAGAACTACGCGGCGGGCGAGCACCCGCCCTGCACGAGCGTGCTCGAGGCCGGCGAAAGCATGGTGCTCGCCCTGGCGCGGCTGGGCGAACAGGTCCGCGAGGGCGTCCAGGGCGTGGTCGACCTGGACGACCTGACCGCCACCTGGTTCAAACCATGACCGCGTCCGGTTCGTTGGAACCAAGCGGGTGCCGCGTTGGCCATTGAGAAGCCGGACCTGCACCCCCTCGACTGGCTGTGGGACGCCGTCTGCATCATCGGGGGCGGTTCCGCCTGGCCGGACGGCAACGAGGACGAGTTGCGCGAGCTGGCCCAGGCCTGGCAGGACCTCGGCACCGACCTCAATGCCCTGCTGAACAACGCCGACACCGTGGCCATGCAGGTCACCCAGGCCTGGGGCGGCGACGCGGGGGCGGCCTTCAACGCGTACTGGTCCGCGCTGGCCGTCGGCCCCCAGCACGGCCTCCCGCAGATCGCCGACATAGCGCTGAACTACGCGACGGCGGCCGAGAACGCCGCCATGGAGATCGAGTACGCCAAGCTCGTCCTCGTCATCACGCTCGTCCTCACCGTCATCACGGTCCTGATCTGCCAGCTCCTGGCCCCGTTCACGCTGGGCGGCTCGGAGGCGGCAGCGGGCGCCGCGGTGGCCACGGCCCGCACCATCGCCGGGCGAGTGCTGCAGCGCCTGATCGCCGTCCTGGGCAAGGAGATCGTCCGCAAGCTGTTCGTACGGTTCGTCGTGCACGAGGTACAACAGATAGCGTTCTCGGTCGGAACAGACTGGCTGGCCCAGGAAATCCAGATCGCCGACGGCCGCCGCACGGACCTCGACACCCACTCCCTGCTGACCAGCCTGGTCTCGGGCGCCGTCACGGGCGCGCTGACCTTCCCCCTGAACTTCGTCGGCCTGCCCATCACCGGCCGCCTGCCTCGCATAGCCGCCAACGCGGGCGTGCACGGTGCCTCGAACGCCCTGATCATGCCCGCCTCGATGATGCTGACGACGGGCTTCACGACGGGGGACTGGAGCTGGAAGAACACCACCCGGGGCGTCACCTGGGAGACGTTCCTTTCAGGCGCCGCAATGGGCGGCGGCATGGGCGGAATCGGCGCCCTGCGCAGCCCGAAAGGCCACTCCGCCGAGCCCGGCGCCCTGGCTCACGATCAAGCCGGGGAAAGTGTCGTAGGGGCGGATTATGCTGCGGGGGACGGTCAACCGATCGTTCGGAGTACCTCGGAAAACCGGGCCGGTGGCTCGGGTACCGGCCTCGCGGACTCGAATCCCGGCACGGGTCCATGGGGGAACGGTGACCTGGTCACGACCCGGGCCGCCAACGCGACCGCTGACGGCGGCGGCGACCCGATGGCGCAACACGGCGTGGCGACGGGCAGCCACGTCAGCGAGGGCGCTGGCACCCACGTCGGAGACGGCCTGGGCAGCCGAACTGGCGGCGACCCGGGAACCCACCGCGGCGTGGCTTCGGTCGACCACGTCGGAGACCGTGTCGGCGGCCATGTCGGCCGCGATGTCGGCCGCGATGTCGGCCGCGATGTCGGCCGCGATGTCGGCCGCGATGTCGGCCGCGATGTCGGCCGCGATGTCGGCCGCGATGTCGGCCGCGATGTCGGCCGCGATGTCGGCCGCGATGTCGGCCGCGATGTCGGCCGCGATGTCGGCCGCGATGTCGGCCGCGATGTCGGCCGCGATGTCGGCCGCGATGTCGGCCGCGATGTCGGCCGCGATGTCGGCCGCGATGTCGGCCGCGATGTCGGCCGCGATGTCGGCCGCGATGTCGACGGGAGTTCGCGCACCCGCAGTGGCTGGGACCCGACCGCGCAACGGCACGGTGAATCCGAGATCAGCGCGGGTGGTGCCGAGGCGGGTTCAGACACTCTGAATCCCGCCGTCGGCCGGCACGCGGTCGCGGACTTGGGCGGCGCGGCCATCGGCCGACAGGGGCTGGCGGACACCGGCGCCTACCGGTCGAGCACTCACGCGGCGGACGTCGACGCCCGCACCACGGACGGTGGCGCGCACAGCTTGGACGGCGGCGCGCACTTTATCGACGGTGGCGCGCACGGCATGGACGGCGCCCGCACCATCGACGGTGGCCCGCACAGCTTGGACGACGCCCGCACCATCGACGGCAGCGCGCACGGCTTGGACGGCGCCCGCACCATCGACGGCGGTGCGCACTCTATCGACGGCGGTGCGCATGGCATGGACGGCGGTGGTCGCGGCGCTGAGGTTGGCCTGCGCGGCGCTGACGACGGGGCGCGTGGGGGCGAGGCCGGAGCTTGGACGACCGATGGTTCGCGGGCGGGCCATGGTGGGGAGCACTCGCGCACGATCGGACATGCGTCTGTGCACGAAGGCTCATCGCAGCACAGTGAAGGCGGGCGGCATCGGACGGTCGACGACATCGCGGCCGCGGGCGCTGCTGTCGCTGTTGGCCGGTTTGACGATGCGCCGGTTCGCGTCGGTGGAAGCGACAGCTCGGCGTCGCCAGTTCACGAGCGGGCTCGGACCTTTGAGGGGCCGTCGCGGCGGTTCGAGGGGGAGGCGGGCAGTTCCGAGGGGCGCGCTGCCGCCGATCGGTCCGCTCGCGATCTGGCCGATGTGGCCCGGGCGCGGATGGACGGTGAAGGGGCCGGCAGCAAGGGGCGGGTTCGGGTCGCCGGGGCGTTGTTGACGCCGGATGAGCAGGCCATCCGGAGTCATACGAGCATCCCGTCGGCGGGCGAGCACCGCATGCATCCGGAAGCGCGGCGGGTCCTCGACGAGATTCGGTCGGCGGCCGAGCGGGACCCGGGACGGCGGATCGGGCTGCATCACGGGCAGTGCGCCGAGGTGGTGCTCGTATCCGACAAGTTGTACGCGCTTGAGCGGCAGTGGGACGCGGATGGGCGGCCTGGGGAGTTTTCGGCCTACGCCCGTGCACAGCTTCGCGACGGGGTTGTGGCCACGCACTGGATCGGGGATGGGGCTCGGCAGGAGCACGGGGAGTTCGCGCCAGCCTGCTCCTCGTGCGAGCCGTTCGTGCGCGAGTTCGGTATTCGGTCGATCGATCCGTCGCACGCGGCCCATGAAAACGCTGCACCCGCGCACGCGCCGCACGATTCTGCGGCACCCGCGCACGCGCCGCACGATTCTGCGGCACCCGTGCACGCGCCGCACGATTCTGCGGCACCCGTGCACGCGCCGCACGATTCTGCGGCACCCGTGCACGCGCCGCACGATTCTGCGGCACCCGTGCACGCGCCGCACGATTCTGCGGCAGCGTTGCACCGGCCGGCGCACGAAACGTCGGCAGTGAACCGGCTGACGCACGAGACCTCGGCGCTGCACCGGTCGGCGGGCGAACCGGTGGCACCGCTGGATCGGCTGGCGCACGGCGCGGCGGCGCGAGGGCAGCAGGTGGCGCATGACGCGGCGGCGCGAGGGCAGCAGGTGGCGCATGACGCGGGGGCGCGGGTGCGGCAGGTGGGGCACGAAGCGGGCGCGGGGCAGCGCGTGGTGCGCGAAGCGGGGGAGCGGCCGCCGGAACTGGTGGGGCGGGTTGGGGAGCGCACGGTTGGGGAGACTCGGTCTGGCGAGGATATGTGGCAGCCCAGTGCGCGGGATGTGTTGGCGTTGGAGGAGCGGTTTCCTCGGGATGGCGAGGGGCGGCCGGTTATGCAGCCCGACGTTCGGGACGGGGAGTGGGCGCAGAAGGTCAACGATGGCGGGCATCGGGAGCCTGGGCGGAACAACAACTGTCCCGATGTGGCCATGGCCGTTCTTGCCAATCACTATGGCGAGCCGACCGTTGCCGGGGCCATGCGCGATCCGATTGTCGCGGGGGAGCATCGGGGGGCTGAGCGGATTGCTGAGTGGACCGGTGGGCAGTGGGAGATGCATGCGTTCGACCACTCCGGGTTTGAGCAGGTCGATCGGCAGCTGCGGGTGGCTGGGGCCGGGTCCGGGGCGATTGTGGTGCTCAAGTGGGGGGACACCGGGGAGGGGCACGCGTTCAATGCGCTGAATATTCGGGGGGACATCGTCTGGGCCGATCTGCAGCGGGGGATCGTGTCGGACCGCGGGCCGATGTATCGCGAGAACGTCACCGGCGTCTGGTCGATCACGCTCGATCCGCGTGGGGAGCCGCTCCATCCGTTGCCTGTCGAGCACCACGATGCTGCGACTGCTGAGCGTCACGTTGCGGCGGACACCGAGCAGCCAGTTGAGCGTCACGTTGCGGCGGACACCGAGCAGCCTGTTGAGCGCTACGCCGCGGCGCCGGTTGAGCAGCGTGCCGCGGCGCCGGTTGAGCAGCGTGCCGCGTCGCCGGTTGAGCAGCGTGCCGCGGCGCCGGTTGAGCAGCGTGCCGCGTCGCCGGTTGAGCAGCGTGCCGCGTCGCCGGTTGAGCAGCGTGCCGCGTCGCCGGTTGAGCAGCGTGCCGCGTCGCCGGTTGAGCAGCGTGCCGCGTCGCCGGTTGAGCAGCGTGCTGCGTCGCCGGTTGAGCAGCGTGCTGCGTCGCCGGTTGAGCAGCGTGCTGCGTCGCCGGTTGAGCAGCGTGCTGCGGCTTCGGGTGAGCACAACAGCGCGAGAGCCGAGTCGGGGCTGCGCATTTGGGACGTTGCCAGTCCGCTGCGTGAGGCCGCATTGGACGCGCGGGTGCAGCGGCACTTGGACGAGATGGCTCGGGGGGACGTGCTCGCGGCGTACGGCGGGGATCTGGAGCGGTTCCGGGCTGAGCATCCTGGTCAGGGGCCGCTGTATGAGGCGATTCCCGACTGGGTCAACACCGTCATTGTGGACGGGGTCGAGCACAGTCGGCTGGTGCGGTATGTCGACGAGGTCAACGCCGGGGATCCCGCGCGCGATGTGGGGCCGCATCCGAGTTTGGATGAGGTGAGGCTGGTGCGGGAGTACGCGGATCGGCTCGCGGGGGAGGTACGGGCTGAGGTTGATCGGACCGTGCGCGATGTCGTCGATCCGGTCAGGTACAGCAGCCGGGTCAAGGGTGCTGACGTGCTGCTCGATGAGGTTGCGCGGGGGGATGGGGCCAGGCGGGTCGGGGATGTCGTCGACGCTGTCGAGGCTCGGGTTGTCATGTCCGATACCGGGAGTTTGTTGCGCGCTTTGCATGACTGTGTTCGCGCGTTCGGGATTGGGGACGGGGGGCGGATTGTGGGGGTGGACAACATGTACGCCTCGCGGTCCGCGTTGGTTCCTGAGGTGCCGCTTCGCGTCGGGATTGAGGTCGGGGGGCATCGGTATGTGTTTGAGCTGCGGCTGAGTACCCTTCGCGCGGCTATCGCGGTCGACCTTGGGCGGTATCAGGCCGGTCTCGCCGCTGCTGATGCGCAGGCTGTTCGGGCGGGCGTTGATGGAGCCACTGATGTGCAGGAGGTCGGGGCGGCGCTCAACGCGGCAACCAACCACGCCGCGCTCAACGCGGCAACCAACCATTCCGCGCTCAACGCTGCAACCAACCATTCCGCGCTCAACGCTGCAACCAACCATTCCGCGCTCAACGCTGCAACCAACCACGCCGCGCTCAACGCGGCAACCAACCATGCGGCGCTCAACGCGGCAACCGAGAGCGCCGCGCTCAACGCGGCAACCGACAATGCGGCGCCGAGAGCGGCATCCGCGTATGCGGGGCTCAATGCGGCATCCGACGCGCAAGCTGTGCGTGCGGCGATCAATGAAGCCGCTGCGCTCGAGCAGCTCGAGGCGCGGCAGCTGTGACAAATCGGCAAGGAGGCGGCAAGAGTGCTGCGCACATTTGATGGATCCGTTGGCTGGGCGGCGCTTCGTGCGCGCTTCGCCGATCGGCTCGACGACGCCACGCTCGAACGGCTCGACGAAGCCGTGGCGTTCGCTGTTGAGCGGCATGGCGAGCAGCGGCGGCCCGCTGGGGAGCCCTATGTGGAGCATCTGCTCGAGGCGCTCGAAGTGCTCGTCGACGCCGTCGGGGTGCGCGATGTGGACACGTTGGTCGCGGCGGTTCTGCACGATGTCGTCGAGGACACCGCCACCACGATCGGGGAGGTGCGGGCGCGGTTCGGCGAGCGCGTCGCGGACCTCGTCGGGTGGGTCACCAAGAGCGAAGACCGGCAGCTGTACCTCCAGAGCCTCCGCAACGCGCCCGAAGCCGCTCTGGCCGTGAAGCTGGCCGATCGGCTCAGCAATGTGCAGCGGTTGCGCACGCACCCGCGGGCCGAGAAGCGGGGCTCGTACTACCGGGAGACCGTCGCCACCATTGTGCCGCTCGCGGCCGGGCGCGGGTGGTTCGAGGAGTGGTACCGCGACTGGCAGCGCGAGCACGCCGACCTCGACCCGAGCGGCGACAGGTAAACAGCCCGACAGGCAAACCTCAGTGCGGCAGCAGATCGGGGCGGTACCGGCGGAACCAGTCGCCGATGCGGTCCCTCGGCCAGCTCCGGTCGATCATCGCCAGGCTCATGTTCACTTTTTGCGGCTCGGCCAGCGGTACCCAGGCCGGGCCGTGCCGGCGTTGGGCCTCCACCTGGCGGTGGTCGAGGACCTCGCCGATGCCGGTGATGCCGGGGCCGCTGTTGGCGTCGGCGAACATGTCCACGCCGGACTGGGCGGCGGCTCGGCCTACGCCGTAGGGGGCGATGACGGTACCGGAGCGGCGGTTCATGACGACCACGCCCTGGATGTCCGGCCAGCGCATGCGCACGATCACGCCGTCGCGGCGGAGGAACTCGACGCCGGTGTCGGACAGGCGCAGGCCGTGGCCTCGGCTGGCCATGCGCTGGAAGAGGGTGATGGCGCCGACGCCGATGATGGGCGCGAGGACCATGCCGGCGTAGCCGCCGATCATCCAGCCGATCACGAACAGCAGGAGGGCCAGCAGGATGTTGGCGGCGAGGAACGGTTTGGCGTACGCGTGCCAGGTCTGGTTCCAGGTCGCGCGGAACTCCTCGGGCTCGTGCACGATGCCCCTTCCCCCGTGTCGACGTCGGACAGGTGCCGGTCGCCAGCTGCTCGCAGTACAAACGCGGCGGTTGGCATTATCGCAGGCAGCTCGTCGATGCGATGTCCCTCGATGGGTCGGCGACGGAGCCGGGGGCGGTTAGGCTGGGCGGCATGACCACCTGGCGGCCGTCGACCGAGGCCGAGGAGGCGATGGCGGCGGCGGTGGCGGCCGGGGATCGGGCGGGTTATCTGCGGGCGCTGTCCGCGGAGGCGCTGTATCTGCCGGTGACGGTGCGCGCGGCCGCGGGGCGGGAGCCGGTCAGCCTGGCCACGTCGACCCTGGACGGATTGACGTATGTGCCTGCCTGGACCTCCGGAACCGCGCTTCCGGCCGGGGTCGAGGCGGTGCGGCGGTGGCCGCTGTTCGAGCTCGTGGGCGCGATCGCGGGGCTCGGGTGGGGCATCGCCGTCGATCCGGGGCTGCCGGTGCAGGCGTACCTCACGCCCGACGCGGTGCGCACCCTGCCGCCGTGGGAGGCGGAGTGGTGGCCGCTGGACGACGCGCTGCGGCGGGCGGTGGCGGCAGGGGACCGCGAGGCGTACACAACGGCGCTGCTCGATGCCAGCCTGCTCCTGCCGCTGCCGGGGGACGTCGCGGCGCCCGGCGAGTATTGGACCGCGGTGCGCACGGACGTGTCCCGCGACGTCACCGACCCGGCGTTCGCGTGGTGGCGCACGCAGCGCGCGGACGGGCAGCCGATCGTGCTCGCCTTCACGTCGCCGGCGCACCTGCAGGCCGAGCTGGGCGATCGGGACTGGATCGCGGTGCCGTTCGTCGACATCGCCGTCGCGTGGCCGCGCGACGGGGCGGGGCTGCGGGTCAATCCGGGCAGCGGCAACGGGATCGAGGTTCCTGCCGAAATGCTCTCCCAATTGTACCGCCTGATCCTCGCCGCCCTCCACGAGCGCAACCGGGCCGCGTCCTAGCGTTGGGGCGGGCCGTGGAACTGCTGCTCGATGGGGGTCGGGGCGAGCCAGACGTACCGGTTGGCGCCACCGCCCAGCAGGGCCAGCATCTCCGGGGTCATCTCCTGCAGCCGGCTCGCGTCGCGCGGGCTGAGTTTCAGGGGAATGCCGGCCGCGGTCTGCGCGATGGTCGCCTCCGCGGCGGTGAGGCGCTGCAGCATCACGAGATCGGCGCCGAGGAGCGTGGGTGCGCGCTCCTGGGTCAGCTCGTGCACCACCGTGATCCGGGTCTGCCACGGGCCTAGCTCCGGTTGCGCGGCATCGGTGACGACGAGCAGCGGTTCGCGGGGGCCGGATGTCGCGGGCGGCCGGTGGTTGGGGGGCTTTTGGTCGGGGCCGAGCGGCTTTGGGTCGGGGCCGACCTGGACCCGGTCGGCGCGGCCGGGCGGCTGGGGGTCGGGGCCGAGCAGCTTTTGGTTGGCGCCGACCAGCACCCGGTCGGCTCGGCCGGTGGCCCATTCGCCGAGGCCCTGCCACGGGCGCTGGTCGGCCATGGTGACGAGCACGCGGGCGCCCAGCGCGAGGGCGCGGAACACCAGGATGCGCAGCGCCCAGACCCCGCCGACCAGGGTCACGCGGGTCGGTTCGGGGCGGAACAGCCGGATCGGCACCGGCTCGCGCTGGTAGTCCACGCCGAGCAGCAGCCCGGCCGGGCCCGTGCCGCCGCGGATCTGCCGCAGGGCTTCGGCGCTCACGTCGTGCCAGCCCACGTGCAGCGGGGTCATGTCGCGCCGCCGCCGGTCGGGGCGCACGCGTACATCGCGGGGCCGTGTTCGCCGTCGAGGGGTACCAGCTCCGCATGCGCGGCCGCGGCCGCCTCCGTGACCGTTCGCGCGGCCGCCTCCAGCGCCGGGGCGGGCGCCGACACCCGGATCAGTCCGCGCAGGCCGAGCCCGGCGCCGTCCCGGGTCAGGATCAGCGCCGAGGCCGTCGCCGCGGACGGCAGCGAGAGCAGGTGTTCCAGCAGCGCCGACGTGTGTTCCAGCCGGGGCCAGGACCGCATCCACAGTACGGCGTGGGCGAGCTTCCCCGACCGCCACGCCGTCCAGTCCTCCTGCGGCGCGGGCACCTCCAGTTCGCACGCGCGCGTCAGCGCCTGGGTGAGCTCGCTGCCGGTGAGGATGCGGTGCTCCAGGCCGGCGTCGCGGAGCAGGCGGCCGGCCTTGCGGATGAGCGAGCCGACGAGCGCGGGGGCGTGCTGCGCGTCGTACGCCGCGGCCATCCCCGCCTCCGCGCGGGCGCGCGCCCCGAGGCGGACCGCGACCCAGGTGGTGCGCTCGGCGGGCAGACCGGGGCGGAGGTGTTGCAGCTCGCGGTACGAGCGGGCGGCGATCTGGCCGGGGTCGAGCTGCGGGGCGGGGACGCTCAGGGTCGTGAGCTGGACGACGGCGCCGGGATGCCCGTCGTCGTCGAGGATGCGGGCGAGAAGATCCAGCGGTACACCCGGATCCGCATCGCCGCGCAGGGACGTCGCGTCGCCGAGGACGGCCGCGGCGTACCACCCGGCGGCGTCACATCCGATCCCGATGCGCGGGCCGTCCGCCATCGCCCCGGGCACCTCCTGGATCACCAGGCCGGGCGCGAGGGCGTGGAGCGCAGCCAGCGACGGCGCGGCGTGCGAAGGCGGCGTGTCGTGTGGCGGCGCGGCGTGCGGCGGTGGCGCGGCGTGTGGCGGTGGTGGCGCGGCGTGCGGTGGTGGCGCGGCGTGCGGTGGTGCGGCGTGCGGTGGTGCGGCGTGCGGTGGTGCGGCGTGTGGTGATGGCGGCGCGGCGTGCGGTGGTGGTGGCGCGGTGTGTGGCGGCGTGGCGTGCGGTGGTGCGGCGTTGGGTGACGGCGGCGCGGCGTGTGGCGGCGTGGCGTGCGGTGGTGGTGGCGCGGCGTGGGGTGGCGCGGCGGTCAGCGACGACGCGGTTCGGCGTCGGCGGTGGTGCTCTCGGGTCAGGGCTCGTTGCTCCAGCCACCAGCGGCCGCGGCTGCGCAGGACGGCGGCGAGCAGGACGGCGGCCCCGGCGGCGACGGCGATCCCCGTCGCGACCGGGCCGTGCGGGACCAGCGCGGCGATCGCGAGTACGACCGCCTCGGCCAGCACCAGGCGCCCGAGCGGGACGCCGCCGACGTGTCCGGGCCGGCGCCGCGGCTGTGGGCGGTCCGCCGCCTGTGTCATCGGGCCCCCGTCCCCGCCTCGGTCTCAGCACGCTCCGGCATCGCAGCTTACCGATCCCGTCACGACATCATCCCCCGCGCACGGCCGATCTGATCACCGGCGGACGACGCGGTGCACGATGCGCCAGCCGACCTCCAGCCGTTCGATCCTGTCGTCGTACGTCACGCTGCCCACGCCCCCGTCCCGCAGCACGCCGAGCCCCTTCGACCGCGCGCGCACCCGCCCGTCGCCGAGCTCGGTGAGCACGATGTTGGTGACGTGGTGCGCGACCGGCGCGGCGTCACCCATCGCCGCGGCGGCCGCGAGGCCCTCGGCCAGGCCGTGCAGCACGCCGCCGCCGAGCGCGGTCACGTCGTACGGCACGTCCTCCACGAACACCGCCCGCAACCCCTCGAGATCGCCGGCGTCGACCAGGTGCCCGTGCAGGTTGATGAGGTCCGTGATGGCGAACCGGTCCTCGGCACTGAGACTCATGCGCCCTCCTCGTCGACGGTGTACGGCCCCGCCCTCGCAGCGGCGCCGAGCGTAAGTGGGGAGCTCCCCGTTTCTGCCTCGGCTAGCATAACCGGGGATGTCCCCGGTTCGCCCGCGCGCGGACGCGTCCCGCAACGCCGCCCGCCTCCTGCAAGCCGCCCGCGCACTGATCGCGGAGGGCGGCAACGACGTCGCCCTCGACGAGGTCGCCCGGCGCGCCGGTGTCGGCAACGCGACCCTGTACCGCCACTTCCCGACCCGCGGCGACCTGCTCGTAGCCGTCTACGCCGACGAGGTCGCGGCCCTGTGCGAACGCGGCGAGCACCTGCTGACGGCCGCCGACCCGCTCGCGGCGCTGTTCGACTGGCTCGACGCGTTCGTGGAGCACGTCGCCACGAAGCGGCCGCTCGCCCTGGCCGCGACCGAGGGCCCCACCGGCCGCAGGACCGCCCGCTTCGACGAGTGGCACGCGGCGATCAACGCAACCGCGTCCGCCCTGGTCAAACGCGCGACGCCCCGGCTGCGGCCCGGCGTCACCGCATCGGACCTGCTCACCCTGGTCTCGGGCACCGCCATCACGACCGGCGACGCCGCGCGGGCGCGCCGCCTGACCCGCCTCATCCGAGACGGCGTCACCGCCCCGGGCTGACCGCCAACATCCGCGCCCGCGCAGGGCAGACGAGCCACGCCGCGGACGCGTGGTCGACGGGCCGCACCGGCCGCGTGGTCGCGTCCGCGCGGGGGAGAGCTGCCGCAGGGCGGGCGGCTGGTCAACGGCCGCGAACGGCCGCGTCCGCGCGGTGCGGAGGTGCCACGGCGCGGGACCGGGGTGCCACGGCACGGGCGGCTGGTCAACGGCCGCGAACGGCCGCGTCCGCGCGATGCGGAGGTGCCACGGCGCGGGACCGGGATGCCACGGCACGGGCGGCTGGTCAACGGCCGCAAACGGCCGCGTCCGCGCGGGGTAGGAGTGCCACGGCGCGGGTGGGTGGTCAACGGCGCGAACGGCGGCGTCCGCGCGAGAGCGGCGGAGTCACCGCGCCGGGCGGCGGCAAACCCGCGCCCGCGCGGGACGGCGCCCGCGCGGGACGGCGCCCGCGCGGGACGGCGGAGGTGCGGGACGGCGGAGGTGCGGGACGGCGGAGGTGCGGGACGGCGGAGGTGCGGGACGGCGGAGGTGCGGGACGGCGGAGGTGCGGGACGGCGGAGGTGCGGGACGGCGGAGGTGCGGGACGGCGGAGGTGCAGGACGGCGGTGGCACGGCACGGCGGTGGCACGGCACGGCGGTGGCACGGCACGGCGGTGGCACGGCACGGCGGTGGTACGGCACGGCGGTGGCACGGGACCGCGGTGGCAAGGAAAGCGATGGAGTCACCGCGCCGGGTGAGGGTTGAATCGCGCCGTTCGGGCACAGGGCGCGTCATGCCAGCCACCAAGAAGAAAGCCAGCCACACCTCCAGCCAGCCCTGGCTCCACCAGCAGGGGCACGAGATCCAGCGGTTCGGCCAGATGCGCCAGTTCCCGGTCGCGCTGTCGTTCGATGCGCGCCGGTACTCCTGTGAGCGGCTCAACCAGGTGCTCGCGGACAGTCAGATTCTCTACTCGCTGTACAAGAAGCATCACTGGCTCATGCGTGGGCCGACGTTCTATCAGCTGCACCTGCTGCTGGACAAGCACGCGGGGGAGCAGCTCGAAATGATCGACACCGTGGCCGAGCGGGTGCAGACGCTGGGGGGCATCGCGGTGGGGGACCCGCGGCACGTCGCCGAGCTGACGCGCGTGCCGCGGCCGCCGGACGGGGCCGAGGAGGTGCCGGCCATGCTGTCGCGGATGCTCGAGGCGCACGAGATGATCCTCACCGAGGCGCACGACGCGGCGGCCAAGGTCATGGAGATGGGCGACGACGGCACCAACGACCTGCTGGTCTCCGACATCATCCGGACCAACGAGCTGCAGGCCTGGTTCCTGGCCGAGCACCTGGTCGACACCCCGCTGGTGCGCACCGAGGAGGAGGCGAGGGCAGCCGCGAACGGACGGCGTTGAGCGGAGGCGCTACCGTGTCGGCGTGACGAGGCATATCGAGTCGCAGCTGGGCGTCGACCTGGGCACCACCCACACCGTCGCCGCACTGACCGCCGCCGACGGTCGTAGCCAGCCGCTGCTGTTCGACGCCAGCTTCCTGCTGCCGTCGTCGGTGTACGCCGAGGTCGACGGGCACCTGCTCGTCGGCAGGGACGCCGAGCGCAGTGCCCGGCTCGATCCGTCCCGTTTCGAGCCCAATCCGAAGCGTCGGATTGACGACGGTACGGTGCTGCTGGGCCAGCGCGAGTTCAACGTGTCGGACCTGCTCGCGGCCCTGCTGCGGCGCACCGCCGACGAGGCGTCCCGGGTGCTGGGGATCATGCCGGTGCGCACCGTGCTGACCTACCCGGCGAACTGGGCGACCCACCGCCGCTCGGTGCTGGCCGACGCGGCGGCCCGGGCCGGCATGCCGTCGCCGATCCTGGTGCCGGAGCCGATCGCGGCCGCCGCGTACTTCACCACCGTGCTGGGCCGCAACATCGCGCCCGGCGGCGTGCTCGTGGTCTACGACTTCGGCGGCGGTACGTTCGACACGACGATCCTGCGCCGCCGCCCCGACGGCGGCTGGGACGTGCTGGCCAGCGACGGCCTGCCCGACGTCGGCGGCGTCGACCTGGACGCGGCGATCATCGGCCACCTGGGCCAGACGATCACGGCGACCGACCCGGACCGCTGGCGGCAGCTGGTCGAGCCGTCCGACGACGCCGGTCGCCGCCGCACCCACCTGCTGCGCGAGGACGTGCGCTCGGCCAAGGAGCAGCTCTCCCGGTCCTCCACGGCGAGCATCCACCTGCCGCTGTTCGAGACCGACATCCATCTGACGCGCACCGAGTTCGAGCAGTTGTCGCGCTCGTACCTCCAGCGCACCGTCGACCTCACCGCCGGCACCTTGCAGCGGGCGGGTGTGCGTACCGATCAGATCGGCGGTTTGTTCCTGGTCGGCGGCTCCAGCCGGATCCCGATGGTCAGCACCCTGCTGCACCAGCGGCTCGGCGTCGCGCCCACGCTGATCGAGCAGCCCGAGCTGGTGGTGGCGCTCGGGAGCGTGCTGGCCGCGATGCCCGCCCGTCCGGCGCCGTTCCCGCAGGGCCCGCCGGCGCCTCCGGGCCCGCGCCCGCCGTCGATCGGCAACCGGGGCCCGATGGCGCCGGTCCCGATCCCGGTGCCGCCGAACGCGCCGGTGTCCAGCCCGGGCCCGACGATGCCGGTCTCGGGCGTGCCCGGGGTGCCCTCGTCCGGCCCGCCGGCCCCGGTCTCGGCCATGGCCTTCCAGTCGGCCTCGACGCCCCAGTCGCCGCCGACGAGCGCGCCGCCCAACCAGACCGCCGTGTTCGGGGCGGCCCCTCCGATGGCGCCGCAGGGCCCGGTCGCGCCGCCGTTCCGCCCGGTCCAGCCGCCGCCGCGGTCCGGCTCGGGGCTCAACGTCGGCGTCCTGGTCGGCATCATCGTCGCCGCCGTGCTGCTGCTCGGCGTGGGCGGCGTGGTCGCCTGGAACGCGGTCGGCAACGACAAGCCCGACACCACCAACACGGCCGGCAGCGGCAGCCGCGGCGGCACGGGCATCACCGGCAACGGGGGCGGCGGCAACGGCGGCGCGAACAGCACCGGCAACGCCAAGCCGGGCCCGGCCACCCAGACCGTCGACGTGAACAAGTCCGTCTGGCTCGGCCAGTTCAAGATCACCGTCGGCAAGGTCTCGTACGACGCCAAGGACGAGAACAAGCTGAAGCTGTGGACCGAGGTCGTGATCGAGAACCTCGGCACCGACAACGACCGCCCGTACCTCAGCGCGGTGCTGAACATCGGCGGCCAGCAGTACACGGGCCAGGTCCGCGAGAGCACCACGGTCGCCGGCGGCCAGAAGAGCAACTACAACCTGGACTTCAGCCTGTACGACCCGCTGAACGCCCCGCTCAACACCGGCGAGCTGATCTTCGGCGACGCCGACCGCGAGCAGCCCACG
Organism: Dactylosporangium sp. CS-033363; assembly: GCF_050942475.1. NCBI lineage: Bacteria > Bacillati > Actinomycetota > Actinomycetes > Micromonosporales > Micromonosporaceae > Dactylosporangium > Dactylosporangium sp. CS-033363. The sequence continues at coordinate 1,169,831 of NZ_CP192032.1, forward strand.
ATCCCCCTGGGCGGCGGCGCGGTCACGTCCTACGAGCCGGTGAACCTGATCAAGGACAAGTCGGTGACCGTCCACGACCTCGTCGTCACGTTCACGACGTGCGACCTGCGCGGCGGCTTCTTCGACTACAACGGCCAGGCGAAGAAGGGCTACCGGGTCGTGTACTGCAAGGTCGACATCCAGTACAAGGGCAACTCGAGCGAGTACGTCGGCCAGGAGCACTTCCGCCTCGGCCAGCCCGACAGCTCCGAGCTCGGCCCCGACACCGCGCCCAACGAGGCCCTCAGCAGCGGCCAGAAGGCCGTCGGCACCGACCTCGCCTTCCAGGTCAAGAAGGACGCGACGGGCACGTTCAAGCTGCGGGTGGTCGACCTCGGCAACCACAAGGAGCGGCAGGCCGGCGATGTCGCCGAGGTCGACCTGGTGCTGAAGTGACGCGGTTCTAGCGGGCGCCGCCGTTGACGTAGAGGGTCTGGCCGGAGACGTAGGAGGCTTCGTCGCTGGCCAGGAACGCGATGACGGCGGCGACCTCCTCCGGCTGCCCCACCCGGCGCAGCGGCGTGCGGTCGGCCACGGCGGCCTGGTGCTCCTCCGCCGTGCTGCCGACCCGCTCGGCGGTGGCCGCGGTCATGGGCGTCGCGATATAGCCGGGCGCGACCGCGTTCACGGTGATGTTGTACGGCCCGAGCTCGATCGCCAGCGTCGCTGTGAGCCCCTGCACGCCCGCCTTGGCCGCGGCGTAGTTGGCCTGGCCCCGGTTGCCCAGCGCGGAGCGGCTGCTGAGGTTCACGATCCGGCCGTACTTCGCCGGGACCATCGCCTTCTGGGCCGCCTGGCAGCACAGGAACATGCTCGTCAGGTTGGTGTCGAGCACCGCCGACCACTCGTCGTACGGCATCTTGAACAGCAGGTTGTCCCGGGTGATGCCGGCGTTGTTGACCAGGATGTCGATCCGGCCGATGCCCGCGAACACCTCGTCCACGGCCGCCTTGTCGGTCACGTCGCAGGCCACGACGCCGTCGGCCGCCTTCAGGTCCAGCACGATCACCTCGGCGCCCTGGTCGCGCAGCAGCGCGGCGGTGGCCGCTCCGATGCCCTGGGCGCCACCCGTGACGACCGCCTTCTTGCCCTGGAAGCGCATGCTCAGTCCCTTTCCACCAGTACAGCCGAGCCTTGACCGACACCCACGCACATGGTCGCGAGGCCGCGGGAGTCGCCCGTGCGCCGCATGCGATGCAGCAACGTCGTGAGGATGCGCGCGCCCGAGCAGCCGAGCGGGTGCCCGATCGCGATCGCCCCGCCGTCCGGGTTGATCATCTCCGGGTCGAGCCCGAGCTGGTCCGCGCACGCGAGCACCTGCGCGGCGAACGCCTCGTTGAGCTCGGCCTGCCGCACGTCGCCGATCGCCCACCCGGCCCGGGCGAGCGCCTTGCGGGTGGCCGGCACCGGCCCGATGCCCATGACGTCGGGGTGCACGCCGGCGGAGGCCCCGGCCACGTACCGGCCCAGCGGCTCCAGCCCGAACTCGCGCAGCGCCGACTCGCTCACCAGCAGCAGCCCGGCGGCGCCGTCGTTGAGCGGCGAGGAGTTGCCCGCGGTCACCGTGCCGCCCTCGCGGAACACCGGCTTGAGCTTGGCCAGCTTCTCGAGGCTGGTGTCGGCCCGGATCCCCTCGTCGGCGCCCACCCCGTCGATCGGCAGCAGCTCGCCGGCGAAGTGCCCGTTCTTGGTCGCCTCCCCGGCCCGCTGGTGGCTGCGCAGCGCGAACGCGTCCTGCCGCGCGCGCGAGACGCCGAACCGCGCGGCGACCTCCTCGGCCGTCTCGCCCATGCTCAGCAGCCCGTGCAGCTCGCGCATCCGCGGGTTGATCAGCCGCCACCCGAGCCGCGTGTCGGCCACGGCCATGGTCTGCGGCAGCGCGTCGTCGGGCCGCGGCAGCACGAACGGCGCCCGGCTCATCGACTCCGACCCGCCGGCCACGACGACGTCCGCCTCGCCGGACGCGATGGCCCGCGCCCCGACGGTGACGGCCTCCATGCCCGAGGCGCACAGCCGGTTCACGGTCGCGCCGGGCACACTCTCGGGAAGCCCGGCCAGCAGCACGGCCATCCGCGCCACGTTCCGGTTGTCCTCGCCGGCCTGGTTGGCCGCGCCCCAGTAGACCTCGTCCACGCGCGCCGGGTCGATCCCCGACACCAGCTCCCTGACCACGGCCGCCGCGAGATCATCGGGCCGCACGTGGGAGATCGCCCCCCGCAGCTTCCCGATCGGCGTACGCCGAGCAGCGGCAAAGTATACGGTTCGCATAGCCCTAAAACTAACACTGTTAGTCAGCCCCGGGAACCGCAAGGCCCCCCGCCGCGTCCAACCGCCATGACCCTGTCCCGCCTGATCATGGCGACCGCGACCGCCGCCCTGCTCCTGACCGGCTGCGGCGCCGAAGTGGCCGGCAAGCCCCCGGCCACCTCCGCCCCGGACGACCTGATGCTGCAGGTCCGCACCTCCGGCGGCATGATCCCGGTGGACCTGGTCGCCACCGCGGTCCCAGAGCTCAGCGTGTACGGCGACGGCCGGGTCATCACCGCCGGCCCGGTCCGCGAGATCTACCCCGGCCCGGCCCTGCCGAACGTCCAGGTCCGCCACATCTCCGCGGACCGCCTGCGCGATCTGGTCGAGGACGCCCTGGAGGCCGGCGTGGGCAACGGCGAGGACCTGGGCGTCCCCCAGGTCATGGACGCGGGCTCGACGCGCATCACGGTCCGCACCGCGGCGGGCCTGGTCGCCTCGGACGCCCCGGCCCTGGGCATCGAGGACGGCACCCTGACCCAGTCCCAGCAAAGGGCACGAGGGCGGCTCGCGGACTTCGTGCAGAAGCTGCGCGACCTGGACCTGGGCGAACCCGCCGCGTACGAGCCGAGGACGATGGCCGCGGTGGCGCATCCCTGGGCGGACCGGCAGGACGGGCTGCCCTCGCCGCCACCGGCTGTTGCGTGGCCGGGCGCGACACCGCTCCCGGGCGACCCGATGCAGCACCTGTCGGGCGTGAACTGCCTGACGACGGAAGCGGCTCCGGTACTGGCGGCGGCCGCGAACGCCAACGCGCGCACCCCCTGGACGTCCGGGGATGCGCGCTGGGAGGTCGGCTTCCGGCCCCTGCTGCCGGACGAGGAGACGTGCGACGACCTGGTGCTCAGGTAGGTTCCGAGCCCTGGACGGCGCGCCAGAGCCACGCGCCCGAGCCGCGGCGGGACAGCAGGCCCGTGATGCGGTACGGGAATGGTTCGACGCCCTCGGCGGTGTGTTCGGTGCCGTCGGCCTCGGCGATGACGAAGGCGCCGCCCGGCAGGCTGTGGACGGTGACCGACGTTGCCTGCCAGGTGTACGCCGCGGGCCGTGCGAAGAGCCCCGCCAGGAGCTCTCGCACGGCGTCGCGGCCGGTGGCGCACTCGCCGGCCTCGGAGCCGACGTACGTGATGTCGTCGTCGGGGACGAAGCAGGCCAGGGCGCCCTCCACGTCGCGGGACAGGAAGGCCCGGCCCAGGCGGTCCACCACTTCCACTACGTCGTTCATGCCGCGAGCTCCAGTTGCTTGGGCGAGCGCATGCCCGGGAGGTAGAGGAAGGAGAGGGTCACCGCGGCCCCGAGGACACCCGCGCCGATGAGGGTGTTCTGGATGCCGATCGCGTTGGCGACGGGCGCGGCCATGGCGTAGCTGAGCGGTACCAGAGCGATGGAGATGAACCAGTCGACGGACGAGACGCGACCCATCAGCTCCTCCGGGACGAGCCGCTGCTTTGCGGTCGCCCAGGCGATCGTGCCGGCCGCCTCCAGGCCGTTGACCAGGGCGCAGGCGATGGCCAGGTGCCACGACGCGGTGGCCATTCCGTAGCCGGCCACGGCCAGGGTGGCCAGGGTCCAGGTGATGTAGATGAAGCGCATGTACTGCTGCGGCACCCCGCGCTGCCCCACGATCAGAGCGGCCGCGATGGCGCCGATGCCGCCGCTGGCCAGGACCAGGCCCAGGTCGCCCGCGGTGCCGTGCAGCTGCTGCTTGACCACGAGCGGCAGGAGGACCTCGGTGGGGCCGATGAACAGCAGGTACGCGAACGTGGCGGCGACGAAGGTGCCCCACAGCCAGACGTTCCCGCGCACGTAGTTCAGGCCGGCCTTGAACTCCTCCCACACCGAGGGCTCATCCGCGGCCGCGGCCACCGCCGACGCGGCCGGCCGGGAGCGCATGAGCAGCAGGCACGCCGCCGAGACCGCGAACGTCACGGCGTCGATGGCGAAGGCCAGCCCGCTCCCCGCGACGGCGATGAGGACGCCGCCGAGCGAGGGGCCGGCCATCTGCAGGGCCGCCGGGCGGACGAACTGGTCCAGGGCGTTCGCCTGCACCAGTTCCTCCTCGTCCACCAGGGTCGGCACCAGCCCGTCGAACGCCGGGCCGAAGAAGCCCGACGCCGCCCCGTACACCGCCACCAGCGCCACGATGTGCCACACCTGGATCGCGCCGGTGAGGCTGAGCACCGCGAGCACCGTCAGCACCGCGCCCCGCACCACGTCGGTGGCGAGCATGATCTTCCGCCGGTCGAACCGGTCGCTGACCACGCCGCCGAAGAGCAGCGTGGCGACCTGGGGCAGGGTCAGCGCGAACCCGACGACGGACATCGCCGCGGGGGCGTCCGACAGGGAGTACACCTGCCAGGCCATGGCGACGAGCAGGATCCCGTCGCCGATCAGCGAGCCGCTCATGCCCGTCCACAGCAGCCGGAAGTCCCGGTTGCGCAGCGGGATCAGCAGGCCCGGCAGCTGCCGCCGGGCCCGGTGCCTGGGCACAAATGCGTGGTTCAAGCCGCGTTCCCGAGACCGAATGCCTCCCGCCGCAGCTTGCCGGCCTGGGCCAGGGTCGTGAGCACGCCGTTGAGCTGGTCGATCTCGGCGTCGGTGTTGGCCGCGGTGACCTGGATGCGGAAGCCGACCTGGTCGCGCGGGACCAGCGGGTAGGCGGCCAGCGTCACGTAGGTCTCGTTGTCCCACAGGTACTGCCCGACCTTCGCGATGTCCTCGCCCGGGGCCAGCGGCAGCTCGATGATCGGCGTGGTGCCCGTGTTCGGGGTCCACACGCCGAGCGCGCGCACGTGGTCGAGGACGCGCATCGTCTTGCGGTACAGGTCGGCGCGGATCTCGTCGCCGCGCTTCTCGTTGACCTCCAGGCCGGCCATGACCGTCGCGAGCGAGGCGGTCGGGGACGGGCCGGAGTACAGGTACGGCGGGGCGGCGACCTTGAGGTGGTTCTTGAGCCAGGTGGGCAGGGCCAGGAAGGCCATGAGCGAGGAGTACGACTTCGAGAAGCCGCCGACGAGCACGATGTTGTCGTACGTCTCGCCCGCGTACTTCACGATCGCGTTGCCCCGCGAGCCGTACGGCGAGGTCTCGTCCGGCCGCCGCTCGCCGATGACGCCGAAGCCGTGCGCCTCGTCGACGTAGAGCAGCGCGTCGTACTGGCGGGCCACCTCGGCGAAGCGGGCCAGGTCGGGCGCGAGGCCGGTCATGCTGTTGACGCCGTCCATCGCGATGAGCTTGGCCTTGCCGGGCGGGGCCTGGGCGAGCAGCTCGGCCAGGTGCTCGGGGTCGCCCGCGCGGAAGCGCTGGACGGTGGCGCCGAGGCCCTTGGCGTACATGCAGCCGTCGTAGATGGTCTTGTGCGACTGCGAGTCGAGGAAGATCGTGCCGTCGCCGGCCAGGATCGGGATCACCGACATGTGGATGTGGGTGATCGTCGGCAGCAGCAGGGTGTCCGGGGCGCCGAGCAGCTCGGTGAGGCGCTCCTCGATGTCGATGTACGGCCGGGAGTTGCCCAGCAGCCGCGACCAGCTGGGGTGGGTGCCCCAGGTGCGCACGTACGGGTCGATGGCGTCCATGATCTCCGGCTCGAGGTCGAAGCCGAGGTAGTTGCACGAGGCCCAGTCGGTCAGCCAGTGGTTGCCCACGCGGATGCGGCGGCCGTCGAGCTCCTCGATCACGGCGTCGTACATCGGGCTGGTGTTGCGCAGGCGCTCGAGGTCGTCCCAGCGGCCGTCGCGGCGGACGTACGTGCCCTGGGTGCCCTGGGTGCTGTGCAGCGGGTGGACAGTCATGTGCGAACTACCTTCCATGGTTGAGAACAACATTCCGTTCACGCCATCGCGGCGAATGGCGCGGTCTTCGGGATGAGCGCGAATGCCTCCGGCTCGGAGAGGGGCCGGGCGAAGAGGTAGCCCTGGCCGTAGGGGCAGCCGATCTGGTGCAGCGCCTCGCGCTGGCCGGCCTCCTCCACGCCCTCGGCGACGACCGAGAGGTTGAAGGTCTGGGCCAGCTGCACGATCGCGGTGACGACCGCGCGCTGCTGGGTGGAGGACAACATGTCGTCGATGAACGACTTGTCGATCTTCAGTACGTCGATCGGCATGTGCTGCAGGTAGGACAGCGACGAGTAGCCGGTGCCGAAGTCGTCGATGGCGAGGCGGATGCCCATCGCCCGCAGCGCGTCGAGGTCGGCGCGCACGGTGTCGTCGTTGCGCAGCAGCAGGCTCTCGGTGATCTCCAGCAGCAGCGTGCCGGGCTCGACCCCCGAGGCGAGCAGCATCTGGCGCACTTCCTCGACGAAGCCGGGCGTGCGGAACTGGCGCGCGGAGACGTTGACGCTGATGTACCGCAGCGCGCCCGGCGCCGTGGAGCGCTGCCAGCGGCCGGCGGTGTTCAGCGCCTGCTGCAGCACCATCCGCCCCATGGGCACGATGAGCCCGCTCTCCTCGGCCACCTCGATGAAATGGCCGGGCGCGATCATGCCGCGGGTCGGGTGGTTCCAGCGGACGAGGGCCTCGAAGCCCAGCGGCACGCCGGATTCCAGATCCACGATCGGCTGGTACTGCAGGACGAACTGACTCTCCTTGACCGCCTGGTCGAGCGCGGCGCGCAGCTCCAGGCGCTCCAGCACGGCCGTGTGCAGGTCGGACTGGTACCGCCGCCACTGCCCCTTGCCGGCCCCCTTGGCCACGTACAGCGCCAGGTCGGCCTGGCGCAGCAGCTCCTCGGCCGAGCTCGCGTCGATCGTGGTGGACAGGCCGATGCTGCTGATGCCGTTGACCGACTCGCCGGCCACCGAGAAGGGCTCGGCGAGCGCGAGGTTGATGCGCTCGGCGGCGAGCTCGAGGTCGGCGATGGAGTCGGCCTCGATGAGCGCGGCGAACTCGTCGCCGCCGAGGCGGGCCACGGTGTCGGTCGGGCGCAGCTCGCCGGTGATCCGCTTGCCCACGGCCTGCAGCAGCTCGTCGCCGACGGCGTGGCCGAGCGTGTCGTTGACGATCTTGAAGTCGTCGAGGTCGATGAAGAGGACGCCGACCAGCGAGCCGTCGCGCTGGCCGCGGAAGACGGCCTGCTCGACGCGGTCGCCGAAGAGCACCCGGTTGGCCAGGCCCGTCAGCGAGTCGTGGAACGCCTGGCGGATGAGCTGCTCCTCCAGGCGGCGGCGCTCGGTCACGTCCCGCACGGTCAGCACCAGGCCGCCGACGGTGGTGTCGTCGCGCAGGTCGCGGCAGTCGACCTCGACCAGCAGGGCCGAGCCGTCGACGCGCTCGGCGCGCACGTCCAGCACGTCGTGGTCGTGCAGGCCGGAGCGGACCTGCCCGAGGCGCTCGGCGGTGCGGGCGCGCTCGTCGCCGGCCACGAACTCCCACAGCTCGTACCCGGCCAGGCGCTCGTCGCCGAAGACCGCGCCGGCCGAGGGGCTGGCGTACTGGATGACGTCGTTGTCGTCGACGATCAGGATCACGTCGGACGTGTTGTGGATCAGGGTGCGGAAGTACGCCTCGCTGTTGCGCCGGTTGACCTCGGCGGTCAGCGTGATCCGCTCCAGGGCCATGGTGGCCTGGGCGGCGAGCACCTCGAACGTCGGCTGGAGCAGCTGCAGCACCTCGGTCGGGGCGGCCAGGTACAGCACGTCGGCGGTCGCGCCGAGCGGGTGGCGCAGCGCCGAGCTGAACTCGCGCAGCGCGGCGCGCACGTCCGGGGCGAGCCCGGCCACGCGCACCAGGCCCGGGGCCGGCAGCTCCTCCTCGGCGCCGACGCGGACCAGCTTGACCACGTGCGGGGCGTCGGCGGGCAGCAGCCGCTCGAGCGTGCTCTGGACGGCGGCGAGCGCCTCGGCACTGTCGGCAGCGGCGACCAGGGTGGTGGTCGCCTCGCGCAGCTCCCGCTCGCGGGCCAGGGACTGGCGGTGGTTGCCCATCACGCCGGCCAGGCGGACCAGCACCAGGCCGAACATGACGCCGGAGCTGGCCGCGATGACGGCGGCGTCGCGGACGGTGCCGACGCTCGCCTCCACCAGCAGCACGCCGGGGGCGATCAGCGAGGCGGTGCCCAGCAGCGCGATGCGGCGCATGCCGAGGTCGGCGGCGCTCGAGCGGGTCGGCTCGGTCATCTGCTTCATCGAGGGGTGCAGTGCCGCCGCGGCCCACGCCGAGTAGCACAGGACCCAGCCGAGGTCGGTCGGGCCGCCGACGTGCCAGGAGCCGTTGAGCTGGATGAGGCCGTAGACCACGTCGGCCGCCAGCAGGCCGGCGGTGCCCAGGCCGAGCAGGTTGATCGAGCCGTTGGGGCGCACGCCGCCGGTGAGCAGGCGGGCGAAGACGGCCAGGGTCAGCACGTCGCCGAGCGGGTAGCCGATCGACACCAGCTTCTGCAGCAGCGTGAGCTCGGTGCTGCGCACGTACGGGTCGATCAGGAAGATCCAGGACAGCAGGGCCAGGCCGATGGTGAAGGTGGCCGCGTCGATCAGGCTGTCGCGGTTGTTGCGCCCGGTGCGGGAGCGGATGAAGCCGAGCAGGCCGCCGGCGAGCAGGGGGTACATCGCCAGGTACAGCACGTCGCTCGCCGACGGGAACGGGTTCTCGATGTGGAACACGTCGGTGAGCAGGTTGTAGAGGAAGTCGCCGGCGCCGAAGCAGGCGAGCGCGACGGCGAGCAGCAGCCACGGCCAGCGGCGGCTGGGCCTGTGCACGACGACCCCGACGACCACGCCGGCCACGCTGGACAGGCCGATCAGGCCCCACCAGAGCATGTGCTGGTCCGGCCAGCGGTAGAACGCCACGGTGAGCAGCGCCATCCAGACTGCGAACCAGGCGCTGAGCTTGTTCTTCAGCACGTTGTTTCGCCTCCTCACCTGCTCACCGACCGGGCGCTTGCGAAATCCCTGATCGGTCAGGCGGAGGGAGTCTGAACGAGAACCGGGGTGCGGCCTGGGTCGGCCGAGTTGCCGGTCGGGTCCCCCGAACGGGGGACCTTACGTGTTCAGGCGACTACAGAAAGTGTTACTGGCGAGTTCAGCGAGCGGGCCGGCGGGGGGCGCTGAAGGCCAGCCCCGGGGCCGAGGGCTCGCACTCCTCGGCGGTCTGGTGGTGGTGCTGCGGCTCGGCGTAGAAGCTCAGGCCGATCACGGCCGACAGGGTCACCACGAACCCCACCGCCACCAGCCACTCCCGGCCCGGCCAGACGCCGTCGCCGAGCACCAGCAGCCCGACCAGGGCGGCCGGCACCGCGCCCGCCGCGTCCATGGCGGCCACGGCGGCGGTCGTCGAGCCCCGCTGCATCGCCAGCCCCAGGAGCAACTGGCCGACCAGGGAATGGGCGATCAGGAGGTACGACAGCGGATCCGTGACGAACTGCCCGAACGAGTCGGCCGAGGCCAGCGGGCGGGATGCCACCGCCGCCGCGCCGAAGGCCACGCCGGACAGGGCGCCCAGCACCACGGAGCCGGGCGCGCCGTGCAGGCGGCCGGCGAAGAACCCGAGCACCGCCAGCAGCGCGAGCACCAGGATCAGGCCGATCACGCCGCCGGCGCCGAGCTGGCGGGAGGGCGCGGGCTTGGCCGCGAGGACCAGCGCCGCGATGCCCACGGTCAGGGCCAACAACAGCGCGATTTCGGTACGGGGCAGCTTCCACTTCAGGATCAGCACGCCCAGCAGGGTCGTGACGCCCAAGCCGGCCGCCATGGCCGACTGCACGAGGAAGAGCGGCAGGTCACGGCGGGCGAAGAAGGCCAGCGCGAACCCGGCGCACTGGCAGGCCACGCCGACCAGATAGGACTTGTGGCGGCCCAGGCGCAGCAGCAGCATCGGCTGGAAGCCCTGGTGCAGATCGGTGCGCGCGGCGGCGACGGACTGCAGCAGGTTGGCGACGCCATAGGCGGCGATCATCGCGCCGAGGAACAGCCAACTCCAAGATGCCACCCGGGCAGGATAGACCCCGCGCGGGTACTGAGCATACGGACCTTTCGGTTCAGCCGGACAAACCGGACAACCGGGTGTGGCCCAAACGGGTGAGCACGTCCTCGTGGAGCGGCCCGTTGGTGGCCACCGCGCTGCCGCCGCCCGGCCCGGAGTTGCCCTGCAGGTCGGTGAACGTGCCGCCGGCCTCGGTCACGATCGGCACCAGCGCGGCCAGGTCCCACAGCGAGAGCTCCGGCTCGATCATGATGTCCACGGCGCCCTCGGCCAGCAGCATGTACCCGTAGAAGTCCCCATAGGCCCGCTGCCGCCAGGTCCGCCGGCTGATGTCGAGGATCGCGCCCAGCCGCCCGGCCTCCTCCCAGCCGCCGAGCGACGAGTAGCAGAACGACGCGTCGGCCAGCCGCGACACCGACGAGACGCGGATCGGCGTGGCGGCGGCCGTGTGGCGTCCGGCGTACGCCCCGTGGCCGAGCGCGGCCCACCAGCGCCGCCCGAGCGCGGGCGCCGACACGAGGCCGACGACCGGCTGGTCGCCCTCCATCAGCGCGATGAGCGTGGCCCAGATCGGCACCCCGCGCACGAAGTTCTTGGTCCCGTCGATCGGGTCGATGACCCACTGCCGGCTGCCCGGGCCGGCGGCGGCCTCGGTCGCGCCGTACTCCTCGCCGAGCACCCCGTCGCGCGGGCGCGCCCGGCCCAGCGTGGCCCGCAGCGCCTTCTCCACCGCGGTGTCGGCGTCGGTGACGGGGGTCAGGTCCGGCTTCTCGGACACGTGCAGATCCTGGGCGCGGAAGCGCGGCACGGCGATCGCGTCCGCGGTGTCGGCGAGCATATGAGCGAGGGCCAGATCGTCCGCGTAGCGAGCCATGGGCGGAAACTTAGCCGACGATCGCCACCTTCTGGCAGTACTGTCGCCGTTTGTGACTCCCACAGCCCTGTGCGGCCTGCTCGCCGAGTCCGATCGTCTCCAGGTGTTCGCGGCGGTCGTCCTGGGCGCGCGCAGCCTTAGCGCCGTCGAGTCGGCCACCGGGCTGCCGGCCCGGGTCGTCGAGCCCGCCATCCGCCGCCTGCAGCAGGGCGGGCTGCTCGCGGTGGCCGAGGGCGAGCTGGCCACGTCGGCCGAGCTGTTCAAGGACGCGGTGCGCGCGGCCGCGACCCAGGCCGAGCCGCAGCCGCAGCTGGACCCGGACCGGCAGCGCGACCTCATCCTGCGCACGTTCATCACGGACGGCCGGCTGACCCAGATCCCGGCCGCGAACGCCAAGCGGATGGTGGTGCTGGAGCACATCGCGTCGTCGTTCGAGCCGGGCGTGCGCTATCCCGAGCGCGAGGTGAACGCGATCCTGCGGGCGTGGCACGACGACCACGCGGCGCTGCGGCGCTATCTCGTGGACGCGGACCTGTTGTCCCGGGACACCAACGAGTACTGGAGATCAGGCGGTCCCGTCGTCCTCTGACGGGAGCGCTCAGGCGGTCGCGTCCTCCTCGGTGGCGGTGCCTTCCTTGGAGGCCAGCAGGCGGCGGAACGAGGCCAGCCGGCGCGGGTCGGCGCCGCCCTCGGCCACCAGCTTGTCCAGGCCGCACTCGCCGCCCGCGCCCGTGTGGTCGCAGTTCGGTGGGCAGCGCGTCGAGGCCTCCACCAGGTCCGGGAAGCCGTGCAGCAGGCTGTCGGCCGACACGTGGGCCAGCCCGAACGAGCGGATGCCGGGCGTGTCGACGATCCAGCCGAGGTCCCCGGGCAGCTGCAGGGCGAGCGCGCTGGTCGAGGTGTGCCGGCCCTTGCCGACTGCGCTGACCGCGCCCACGGCCCGGTCGGTGCCGGGGACGAGCCGGTTGACGAGCGTGGACTTGCCGACGCCGGAGTGCCCGATCATGACCGAGACCCGGCCCCGCAGCTCGGCGAGCAGGTCGTCGAGGGGCCGGTCCGGGCGGCAGAGCACGTAGGGCAGGTCGAGCTCGGCGTAGTAGTCCAGCACCGCCTCCGGCCCGGCCAGGTCGCCCTTGGTCAGGCACAGCAGCGGGTCGATCTCGGCGTCGTACGCCGCGACCAGGCACCGGTCGATGAACCCGGTCCGCGGCGGCGGGTCCTGCAGCGAGTTGACGATGACCAGCTGCTCGGCGTTGGCCACCACGACCCGCTCGAAGCGGCCCTCGGTGCCGCCCTCCTCGTCGTCGGCGGTGCGCATGAGCACCGACGAGCGTTCGTCGATCCGCACGATCCGGGCCAGGGTGTCGGGCTTGCCGCTGACGTCGCCGACGATCTGCACGTGGTCGCCGACCACGACGCCGTGCCGGCCCAGCTCGCGGGCGCGCATGGCGGTGACGGTCGCGCCGGTGTCGGCGACGTGGCAGGTGTACCGGCCCCGGTCCACCGCGATCACCAGGCCCTCGACGGCGTCGCTGTGCTTGGGGCGGGTGCGCGTGCGCGGTCGCGAGGACCGGCCGGGGCGCACCCGCACGTCATCCTCGTCGTACTCACGCTTCCGAACCAGTCGAATCTCCCTATTGCCCGGACACCATGGTTGACCATAGCCGGGGGAAGTCGGGCAGTGTCTTCGCGGTGCATGCCACGTCGTCGAGGCGCAGGCCGGGCACGGCGAGCCCGAGCACCGCGCCGGCGTGGGCCAGCCGCCGGTCGCCGTGCGTGTGCAGGGTGCCGCCGCGCAACGGGCGCGGGCGGATCCGCAGGCCGTCGGGCTCCTGGGTGACGCCCGCGCCCAGTTCGGTGAGGGCCGAGGCCAGCCGCGCCAGGCGGTCGGGCGGCTCGGGGCCGCGCAGGTGCGAGGGGGAGTCGGCCAGCGCGAGCACGGCGGCCAGCACCGCCCACACGTCGGCCAGGCTGGACAGGTCGGCGGTGATGCCGCGGATCATCCCGGAGCCGCGCACCACGAGCCCGCGGGGCGTGAGGGCGGCCTCCCCGCCCATCTGGCGCAGCACGTCCAGCAGCCGCCGGGTCGGCTGGCTGCTCACGACCGGCCAGCCCTGCACGTTCACCGTGCCGCCGGCGACCAGCGCGGCGGCCAGGAACGGCACCGCGCTGGCCAGGTCGGGCTCGATGTCCCAGGCCCGTCCCTTGAGCCGGCCGGGCTCGACCGACCAGGTGTCGGGCCGGCTGTCGTCGACGCCCGCGCCGGCCGCGCGCAGCATCTGCACCGTCAGGTCCAGGTGCGGCTTGGGGACGGGGGCGCCGACGTGGCGTACGACCACCCCGCGCTCGTAGCCCGCCGCCGAGAGCAGCAGCCCGGAGACGAGCTGGCTGGAGGCGGAGGCGTCCATGGTCACCGCGCCGCCGGCGATGCGCCCGCGGCCGTGCACGGTGAACGGCAGGCCGTTGTCGGTGTCGATGCGGGCGCCCAGCGACCGCAGCGCGCCGATCAGCGGGGCCATCGGGCGGCGCCGGGCCGCGGGCAGGCCGTCGAAGGAGACGGCGCCGGTGGACATCGTCGCGACCGGCGGCAGGAAGCGCATCACGGTGCCGGCCAGCCCGACGTCGACCCGGGCGGGGCCCTCCAGCGGCCGCGAGCGCAGCAGCCACAGGTTGTCGTCGGCGGTCGACACGTGGCAGCCCATCGCCCGCAGCCCGGCCGCCATCAGCTCGGTGTCCCGGGCCCGCAGCGGGGCCCGCAGGGTGCTGGCGCCCTGGGACACGGCGCCGAGCACGAGCGCGCGGGCCGTCATCGACTTCGAGCCCGGCAGCCGCACCGAGGCGTCGAGCGGGCCGGCGGCGGTCGGAGCCGGCCACGGTAAGTGCGTATCCACGCGCTCAGTGTGCGGTCAGTTTCGATATGTAGCGACTGCTGGCCGCGAATGGCACGGGACGCGGCTACCGTGGCGGGCATGTGTGGCAGGTACGCGACCTCGCGCAGCAACGTCGACCTCAGCACGCTGTTCGAGGCGTCCGACGAGACCGACGGCCTCGAACCGGACTACAACGTGGCGCCCACCGACCCGGTGCCGGTGGTGCGGGTCTCCAAGTCGGCGGGCGGCCGCGTGCTGTCCACCGCCCGCTGGGGACTTGTCCCGGGCTGGGCCAAGGACCCGAAGGTCGGGGCCCGCATGATCAACGCCCGGGTCGAGACGGTGGAATCGTCGAACGCGTTCGCGCAATCGTTCGCGCGGCGCCGCTGCCTGGTGCCCGCCGACGGCTGGTACGAGTGGGTCCGGGGCGACGGAAAAGCCAAGCAGCCGTACTTCATGACGCTCGGCGACGCCGAACCGTGCGTATTCGCGGGGCTGTGGACCGTGTGGGGCAAAGGCGACGACCGGCTCCTCACGTGCAGCATCATCACCACGCCGGCCGTCGATGACTTGGCGCTCATCCACGACCGCATGCCGTTACTGTTGCCGGCGGAGCGATGGGCCGATTGGCTGACGGCGGAAGCGGATGCGAGCCTCCTGTTGCCCACGCCGTCGTCGCACGTCGCACGTCTCGAATTACGCCCCGTAGGCGCGCGGGTCGGCGATGTCCGCAACGACGGGCCCGATCTGGTGGCGAAAGTTCCGGCTCCGGCGCTGCGGCCGAGCGATGTCGAACCGATCGATCTGACCCTTTTTTAGGCTGTAAGTCCAGATAAAAATCCAGCCGATTTTGCAAATCGGCCGATGAACTCTTGTATTTGCACTCGTTAGTGCGATACAACACAGCGCCGGTGGGTCTATGTCGGATGGGGGCATCCCGACGTCTATCCACTTTGCGTTCGTTTGACCCACGGGGGAGGTGGGTGTATGACCCGGGCGAGGATGCCACGCCCTCATGAAGTCGCAGCCGCGCGGCGAGACCCGCGACTGCTCAGAGCCGTCAAGGAACAGCAGGGCGACGGAGCCTGGCGAATCCGCGGCGCATGTCAGGCCGTCGACCCAGAGACGTTCTTCCCGGCTCCGACGGAGCCGGCCGACGCCGCAGTGGCGCTGTGCCGCACCTGCGACGTGCAGGGAGCGTGTCTGGCGTGGGCGCTGGACGTCGGGGACTGCCACGGCGTCTGGGGAGCCACAACACCTCGCGAACGGCGTGCGATGCTCGTCGCATGGCGCAGCGAGGGGCAGCGGCCGGGGCTTCCCGGCCAATCCGATCCACGGTTCGGAGCGGTGGCGTGCCTGCCGATCCTGCCGTTGCAGCGAGCGAGCCGAAGCAGCGAGAAGCCCGACCCGGTCGGGGCGGGCGCGCCGCAGTAACAGCGCCCTCGACACCCACGAAACCCGCCGCCCGGTCCAGGCCGGGCGGCGGGCGGTCGGTGGCCACCCCCTTCGGGCCCGCGCGGTACCGCCTCGACGTGCCCGAGGACTTCGGCGGGACGCTGCTCGTGCTCGGCCACGGGGCGGGCGGCGACGTGGACGCGGCCGACCTGGTCGCGGTGCACGACGCGGCGCTCGCGCGCGGCGTGGCGGTGGCCCTGGTGACCCAGCCCTACCGGGTCGCCGGCCGGCGGGCCCCCGCGCCCGCCGCCCAGCTCGACGCCGCCTGGCTGGCGGTCATCGCGCGGCTGCGCAAGAACGTGGACTTCGCGACCCTCGTGGTCGGCGGGCGCTCCAGCGGGGCGCGGGTCGCGTGCCGCACCGCTGTGCGGGCCGGGGCGCAGCGCATCCTGGCGCTGGCGTTCCCGTTGCACCCGCCGGGCAAGCCGGACAAGTCCCGGGCCGACGAGCTGCTGACCGGTGTGCCGACGCTGGTCCTCAACGGCGACCGGGACGCCTTCGGCGTGCCGTCGCAGGCACCGGCGGTACACGTGACGGTTCTTCGGGGTGAAACCCACGCCCTGTCGCGCGATCCGGCGGCCGTGGCGGCCGCGGCCGTGGCCTTCGTCACCGGGAGCTAGGCCGGCTCGTTGGAGGCGATGTGGCCGGTGCGCACCGGTCACGCTGCCACAACTCCCAGGCCCTTCCTGCTCCCGGCGGTCGGTCCGGTCCCGATGCGACCGGCCGCCGGGGCAGGTAACGGCCGTCACGCGGAATGCCGGGACGGGTGCCGGCGTTACACGCTTCGTGCGGTGCTGCCGACGGCGCCGTCAGCGGAGGGAACCAGAGCGTGGCAACACTCGAGCGTGATGACCTGCGGATCCGCGAGCTGCTGTTCAGCCCGGCGTGGCCCGGGTCGACCGACGCGGAGCCGAACCCGTCGTGGCAGCCGATCGCCCGCGAGCGATTGACGGGCGCCACAAACACAGAACGCGCACAGGAACTCGGCGTATCCTCGACCGGACGTGTCTCGCGCGGTGCGCGGGAGCGCTCGAGGGTGGGGGTCGCACGAGTGGTGAGCAGCGAGAGCGCGGAGCAGCAGCGGGTCCGGTTCGAGCACGACGCGCTGCCCTTCATCGACCAGCTCTACGCCGCCGCGCTGCGGATGACGCGCAACCCGTCGGACGCCGAGGACCTGGTCCAGGAGACGTTCCTGAAGGCCTACGCGGCGTTCCACCAGTTCGAGACGGGCACGAACCTCAAGGCCTGGCTGTACCGCATCCTGACGAACACGTACATCAACTCGTACCGGCGCCGGCAGCGTCAGCCCGTCCAGGCGCCGACCGAGGAGATCACCGACTGGCAGCTGGCCGAGGCGGAGTCGCACACGTCCAGCGGGCTGCGCTCGGCCGAGACCGAGGCGCTGGACCGGCTGCCGGACTCCGACGTCAAGGAGGCCCTGCAGTCGCTGCCCGAGGAGTTCCGCCTCGCGGTCTACCTGGCCGACGTCGAGGGCTTCTCGTACAAGGAGATCGCGGACATCATGAACACGCCGATCGGCACCGTGATGTCCCGCCTGCACCGCGGACGGCGGAACCTGCGCCGGCAGCTGGAGAACTATGCTGCCGATCGTGGGTTCACCCGCAACCCGTCCGCTGAGCCGAGCGAGGTCTGAGATCCGATGAGCTGTGGAGACCCGCACGAGACCGACTGCAGTGACGTCCTCGCCGAGGTGTACCTCTACCTCGACCTGGAGTGCGCCGACGACCGGCGCACGCTGATCCGCGAGCACCTCGACGAGTGCTCGCCGTGCCTGCGGGAGTTCGGCATCGAGCAGGAGGTCAAGGCGCTCGTGGCCCGCTGCTGCGGGTCCGAGCTGGCCCCGGCCGAGCTCAAGGCGCGGCTGCGGGCGAAGCTCTCCGAGTTCGTGGTGAACGCCGACTCGCGCGAGTTGCGCCCCGAGTAGCTTTTGCACGTCGCACGCCCGGCCCACGCGGCCGGGCGTTTCGCGTTTCGATGGCTTGACGCCCGCGCGGCGGGCGTTGCGCGTTTCGGCCCGCGCGCGGCGGGCGTTGCGCGTTTCGGCCCGCGCGCGGCGGGCGTTGCGCGTTTCGGCCCGCGCGCGGCGGGCGTTGCGCGTTTCGGCCCGCGCGCGGGGGGCGTTGCGCGTTTCGGCCCGCGCGCGGCGGGCGTTGCGCGTTTCGGCCCGCGCGAGGCGGGCGGTTTCGTGTTCTTGGGCCCGCGCGGCGGAGGTGCGCCCCGATATGCTGCGAGGCGCACACGATGCAGCCGCGAGGGAGACCGGGATGTCCGACGAGATCCGTGCCGAGATGGTCGCCAACGTCTGGAAGATCACGACCGAGGTGGGCGCCGAGGTGGCCGAGGGCGACACCCTGGTCATCCTCGAGTCGATGAAGATGGAGATCCCGGTGGTCGCCGAGGCCGACGGCACCGTGAGCCAGATCGCCGTGCACGAGGGCGACGTGGTGCAGGAGGGCGACCTCATCGCCGTGATCGGGTGAGCCTCCTGGTCCGGCTGAGCACGCCGGCCGACCACGACGACGTGTCCCGGCTGACCGTCGAGGCCTACCGGGCCGACGGGCAGCTGGAGGCCTCCCCGGCGTACGCCACCGTCCTGGCCGACGTGGCCGCCCGCGCCGCGGGCGCCGACATCCTGGTCGCCGAGCTCGACGGCGCCGTGCGCGGCGCGGTGACGTTCACCCTGTCCGGCGGGCCGTTCGCCGAGGTGTCCCGGGACGGCGAGGCCGAGTTCCGCACCCTGGCCGTCGACCCGGCGGCGCAGCGCCGCGGGGTGGCCCGGGCCCTGGTGCGGGCCTGCCTCGACCGGGCCGCCGAGCTCGGCTGCACGGCCGTGGTCATCTGCGTGCGCGACGACAATCCGGCCGCCTTCGCGCTGTACCAGAGCTTCGGCTTCGAGCGCGACCCGTCCCTGGACTGGTCGCCCGTGCCGCGGATCAACCTGCTGGGTCTGCGTCTTCCCCTGCCGGCGCATCGGCCGACCTCAGCAGTTCACTAGCCACCTCGAGGGCCGCCGCCCGGCGCTCCTCCGGCGTGCCCGGGCGCTCGCGCAGCAGGAACCAGCTCGCGTGGATCGAGAACAGGGCGAGCGCCCGGCGCAGCTGCTGGGTCAGCGAGTCCGACGGGTCGGTCAGCAGGGCGAACACGCGCATCATCTGCTCGCGCATCCGCTTGCCCGCCGGCAGCGTGTTGATCAGCGTCTGGTTGCGCTCGAAGAAGCGGATCACGTTCTCGTGCACGAACTCGTCGTGCAGCACGGCGTAGCGCTCCAGGAACTCCCGCCGCGTGGCCGAGTCGCGCGGCTGCGCCTCGGCCCAGTCCAGCAGGGCGTCGACGGCCGCGATGCGCTGCTCGATCAGGCTGGAGACGATGTCGTCCTTGGTCGGGAAGTGGTAGTACAGCGCGGCCTTGGTGACCCCGAGCTTCTCGGCGATCTCCCGCAGCGAGGTCTTGTCGTAGCCGTCCTCGGTGAACATGTCGAGCGCCACGCGCTGGATGTGCGCCCGCGTGTCGGCGCCGTCGGTCTCGTCGGTGCGGATGCGGTTGCGGCCGCGGACGACCCGCGCCGCGCTGCTCTCCTCGTTCGGCCCCATCGCCACCAATCCTACTTGACGCTCGGCTAGTAACCAGCTTACCGTACGGCTAGTAAGTCAACTAGCCGGTCGACAAGTAAGTTCGGGGGTGCAGGTTCAGATGCCGGAGAAAAACGTGAAGGTCGTCCTTCCCGGCCTGCTGATGGCCATCATGCTGGCCATGCTCGACAACGTGATCGTGGGAACCGCGATGCCGCGCATCGTCGGCGACCTCGGCGGCGTCGACCACCTCTCGTGGGTGGTCACCGCGTACGTGCTCGGCACGACGGTCTCCACCCCGCTCTGGGGCAAGCTCGGCGACCTCTACGGCCGCAAGACCGTGTTCATGACCTCGATCGCGCTGTTCCTGCTCGGCTCGGCCCTGTGCGGGTTCGCGCAGAGCATGCCCGAGCTGATCGGCTTCCGCGCGTTCCAGGGCCTCGGGGCCGGCGGGCTCATGGTCGGGGCGATGTCCGTGCTCGGCGACCTGGTGTCGCCGCGGGAGCGCGGGAAGTACCAGGGCCAGTTCGCCGCGGTCATGGCCGTGGCCATGGTCGGCGGCCCGCTCGTCGGCGGCTTCATCACCGACCACGCCAACTGGCGCTGGGCGTTCTTCGTCAACCTGCCGCTGGGCGGGGCGGCCCTGATCCTGCTCGCGCTGACCCTGCACCTGCCCAAGCGGCGCACCGAGCACCGGATCGACTGGCTGGGCGCCCTGCTGCTGTCCGTCGGCGTCACCGCGCTCGTGCTCATCACCACGTGGGGCGGCTCGCAGTACGCCTGGGGCTCGGCCGAGATCCGCGGGCTCGGCGTCCTGGCGGTGCTCGCGCTCGTCGCGTTCGTGCTGGTCGAGCGGCGCCACCCGGAGCCGATCGTGCCGCTGTCGGTGTTCGCCAACCGCAACTTCACGCTGGTCGCGCTGCTCGGGTTCCTGGTCGGCTTCGCGATGTTCGGCGCGATCACGTTCCTGCCGCTGTACCAGCAGATCGTCCAGGGCGCCTCGGCCACCAACTCGGGCCTGCTCCTGCTGCCGATGATGGCCGGCATGCTGCTGACGTCGCTGGTGGTCGGGCGGGCGATCACCAAGACGGGGCGGTACCGGATCTTCCCGATCGCCGGCGGCGTGATCATGATCGGTGCGATGCTGCTGCTGGCCCAGCTCGGGCCGCACACCTCGAAGGTCACGTCGAGCCTGTACATGGCGGCGCTCGGGCTGGCCCTGGGCTTCCTGATGCAGACCACGATGCTCATCGCGCAGAACAGCGTCGAGGTCAAGGACCTCGGCGTGGCCAGCAGTACCGCCACGTTCGCCCGGTCCATCGGCGGGGCGTTCGGGGTGGCCGCCTTCGGCGCGATCTTCAACCACCGGCTGCACGCGATCCTCGGCGAGCGGCTCGGCACCGGGGCCGCGGATCAGCTGGCCAGCGGCGGCGGGGGCGCGCGGATCGACCCGCACACGCTCGCCCAGCTGCCGGCCCCGGTCCGCACCGCGGTGGTCGACGCGATCGCCGGCGCCACGTCGAGCGTGTTCCTGTGGTCGACCGCGGCGGCGGTGCTCGTGCCGGTGCTCGCCTTCTTCATCCGCGAGGTCGCGCTGCGCGGCGGGCCGGCCGAAGAGGGGGCGGAGCGCACGCTGATTGCGCAGGAAGGGTAGTTTCGAGCACGAGCTGCGCGAATATGCCCCTTGAACTAGCGATTGGTGCGCGAAACTGCCAGACTATGAGCAGTATCGCGCACCAATCGCTTGAAGGGACGCACCGTGACCGAACAGCCCGGCGCCGGGATGAAGGCCGACATCGCCGAACAGCCGGAGGTGTTCGCGCGCCTGATCGACGAGCGCGCCGGCCAGATCGCCGAGATCGCCACGAAGATCGCCGAGTGGAAGCCGCGCAGCGTGGTGTTCACCGCGCGCGGCACGTCCGACCACGCCGCCCTCTACGCCGCCTACCTGACCGAGATCCGCCTCGGCATCCCGGCCGGGCTGGCGAGTCCGTCGGCGATGACGCTCTACGGTGCGCGCCCGGACATGCGGGACACGCTCGTCGTCGGGGTCAGCCAGAGCGGCGGCTCGCCCGACCTGCGCGAGGTCCTGCGGATCGCGCGCGAGCAGGGCGCGCACACCCTGGCCGTGACCAACAACGCCGAGTCGCCGCTGGCTCAGGCGGCCGAGCTGCACGTCGACGTGGTCGCCGGGCACGAGGTCGCGGTGGCGGCCACCAAGACCTACACCGCCGAGCTGCTCGCCCTGCTCATGCTCGTGGAGAGCGTGCGCGACGGCGGCGCCCTGCCGGCCGAGGAGCTCGCCGCGCTGCGCGAGCTGCCCGGGCACGCGGCGGCGCTGCTGGCCGACGACACCGCGGTCGACCTCGCCGCGCGGTACCGCTTCGCCGGGCGCCTGGTCACGACCGGCCGCGGGTACGCCTACCCGACCGCCCGCGAGACCGCGCTCAAGCTCATGGAGACCTGCTACCTGGCGGGCCTCTCGTTCTCCGGCGCCGACCTGCTGCACGGGCCGCTGGCCATGACCGACCCCGACGTGCCGGTGCTGGCCGTCGTCGGCAACGGCCCGGCCGGGCAGTCGATGCGCGACGTGGTCACCCGCCTCGGCGAGCGGCGCGCGGACACGGTCGTGTTCGGCCCCGCCGCGGTCGAGGGCGCCTCCGGCTGGGTGCGCACCCCGGACGTCGACGAGCGCTACGCGCCGCTGCTGGACATCCTGCCGCTGCAGCGCCTGGCCCTGTCGCTGGCCCTGCTGCGCGGCGAGAACCCGGACGCGCCGCGCGGCCTCAAGAAGGTGACGTCGACGCTGTAGCGGCGGCGAGGATGCCCGCGGGCCGGCCTTCGGCCAGCGCGCGGGCTCAAGAAGGTGACGTCGACGCTGTAGCGGCGGCGAGGATGCCCGCGGGCCGGCCTTCGGCCAGCGCGCGGGCTCAAGAAGGTGACGTCGACGCTGTAGCGGCTGCGGCGGCCGTGGCCGCCGTGACCGGGATCACCGCGGGCCGGCCCTCGGCCAGGTCCTTGGTCTGGAACGTCAACGCCGGGCGGTCGCCCACCGAGAGCTGGTAGGCCGCCCGGCTGCCCGACACGTTGCGCTGCTCGAACGCGAAGTTGCAGTCGAAGCTCGTCCCGTCGGGCGCGAGCACCCCGGCACTGAGCTGGGCCGCGGCGATCGCATGCCCGCTGCCGTCCGCGATCCGCACGGTGCCGCCCTGGTACACGTCCGGCACCGTCGACGGCGCCAGGCACGCGCTGCCCGTGACCCCGGCGGCGGCGCCGGCGACGCTGACGTACCCCTGCAACAGGAAGCCGTCGGGCTTGGACTTCTCGTCGTGGCGACCGGCCCAGCCGCAGCCACCGAGGGAAAAGCCCAGCGAGAGCACCAACAGCAGGGGAACCAGCAAACGCCGCACCCGGCAACCTTAGTCTTGTTCTCGTGTCCACCCTGCGCGACCTCGTCGAGGAGCACACGAGCCTCGAGCCCGACGACATCGAGCACCTGCACCGGCTGGCCGGTGACTGGCAGATCGTGTCCGACCTCAGCTTCGCCGACCTGCTCATGTGGGTGCCGATCGAGGTGCGCGGCGAGTTCATCTGCGTCGCCCAGGTGCGCCCCACCACCGCGGGCACGGCCTACCAGGACGACCAGGTCGGCCGGATCGCCGGCGGCCCCGAGGTCGCGCACCTGGCCATCGTGCGCCAGCAGGGGCGCATCTGGCGGGAGGGCGACCCCGTCTGGTACGGCGACATGCCCGCCCGCCACGAGGCGATCCCCGTGCGCCGGCGCGGCCACCAGAAGGTCATCGCCGTGCTCGGGCGGGACACCAACCTGAGCACCGCGCGCACCCCGGCCCAGCTGGAGCTCAACTACCTGACCACGGCCGACGACCTGGCCCAGATGATCGCCGACGGCAGCTGGCCGCCGCCGCGGCACCCGGGGGAGACCACGAGCGCGCCGCGCATCGGCGACGGGCTGGTGCGCCTGGACGCGACCGGCAAGGTCACCTACGCCAGCCCGAACGCGCAGTCCGCGTACCGGCGGCTGGGACTCGCCGCCCACCTGGTGGGCGAGAGCCTGGCCGAGACGACCGGCCGGCTGGTCGACGACCCGCTGGAGGGCGCCGACGCGACCGACCGCATCCACCAGGCCCTGCACGGGGAGGCCCCGGCCCGCAAGGAGCTCGAGGCCCGCGGCGCCACCGTGCTCATGCGCGCGCTGCCGCTCATGCCGGCCGGGGTGCCGATCGGGGCGCTCGTGCTGGTCCGGGACATCACCGAGGTCCGGCGCCGGGACCGGCAGCTGATGACCAAGGACGCGACGATCCGGGAGATCCACCACCGGGTCAAGAACAACCTGCAGACCGTCGCCGCGCTGCTGCGCCTGCAGGCCCGGCGGGTGGGCGTCCCGGCCGCGCGGCACGCATTGGAGGAGTCGGTACGCCGGGTCGCCTCCATCGCCCTGGTGCACGAGACGCTGTCGATGTCGCCGGAATCCTCGGACGAGGCGGTCGAGTTCGACGGGATCGTGGACCGGGTGGCGGCGGCCGCGGTGGAGGTCGGCGCGACCGGGTTCAACGTGGCGGTACGCCGGGAGGGCGACTTCGGGGTGCTGCAGGCCGAGATCGCCACGCCGCTGGTCATGGTCCTCAACGAGCTGCTGCAGAACGCCGTCGAGCACGCCTTCGAGCCGGTCGCCCCGGACGCGCCCGAGGTGGTGGTCTCGGTGCACCGGTTCCGCAAGCAGCTGCACGTGACCGTGGCCGACAACGGCAAGGGGCTGCCCGAGGGCTTCGACCTGGACTCCAGCGAGCGGCTCGGGCTGCAGATCGTGCGCACCCTGGCGACGGGGGAGTTGCGCGGCACGATCGAGCTGCGGCGGCGGGCCGAGGGCGGCACCGAGGCGGTCATGGTGGTACCGCTGGCCAAGCGGTGAATCCAACCGCACTGTGGGACAGGCCGCGGGGCGCCGCGGCCGGACCGCAGTATGTTGACCCTCAATTCCTATCGGCTGAGTCTTATTCCGGTTACCCGCATGTCAAATCGCGTTGAGAGAACCCTCACGTGGGCGTGGCGTAAGGACCGCTCTCCGTGGAAGACTGCACCCTATGCACGCTGCTTCTCTGCGGCTCGTCAGCCGCCGACACGTTGACTACGGTCGCGTGCGCAGCGCCATCTGTCCGGCTTGCTGAACGCCGCCCGCAGAATTTTTCCCGGGTGCGCGACTTCGCGCCGGAATCGCAATGACATCGACGTCATTCGTTCCCCGTCTGTATGGGAACGGTCGGCGCTTGGTCGCGTGCTCTCAATCCTGAGAGGACGCCGACATGTCGGTGAACACTGTCCGCGGTCGTGGTGCGGCCGGAGGCCGTCCCCGCGGTGAGGGGCAGTGGGCCCTGGGGCACCGCGAGCCGCTCAATCCGAACGAGCGCAGCAAGAAGGACGACAACCCGCTCAACGTGCGGGCCCGCATCGAGAACATCTACGCGCACCGCGGCTTCGACTCGATCGACCCCGCCGACCTGCGCGGCCGGTTCCGCTGGTACGGGCTCTACACCCAGCGCCGACCCGGGATCGACGGCGGGCGCACCGCCGTGCTGGAGCCCGAGGAGCTCGACGACCGCTACTTCATGCTGCGCATCCGCAGCGACGGCGGCCAGCTCTCGCTCGCCCAGCTGCGCGCGATCGCCTCGATCTCGCAGCGCTTCGCCCGCGACACCGCCGACGTCACCGACCGGCAGAACATCCAGCTGCACTGGATCGAGATCGAGAACGTGCCGACCATCTGGCAGGAGCTCGAGGCGGTCGGCCTGTCCACCATGGAGGCCTGCGGCGACAGCCCGCGGGTGATCCTGGGCAGCCCCATCGCCGGCGTGGCCGAGGCCGAGGTGCTCGACCCGACCGAGGCGATCGCCGAGATCAACCGGCGCTTCATCGGCGACCCGGAGCTGTCCAACCTGCCGCGCAAGTTCAAGTCCTCGATCTCGTGGCTGCCCGACACCCCGTACGAGGCCAACGACATCTCGTTCGTGGGCGTGATCCACCCGGAGCACGGCCCCGGCTTCGACCTCTGGGTCGGCGGCGGGCTGTCCACCAACCCGATGCTCGCGGTGCGCCTCGGCGTGTGGGTGCCGCTGCACGAGCTGGCCGACGTCTGGCACGGCGTGATCAAGATCTTCCGCGACTACGGCTACCGCCGGCTGCGCAGCCGCGCCCGGCTGAAGTTCCTGGTGGCGGACTGGGGCGCGGACCAGTTCCGGCAGATCCTGGAGAACGAGTACCTCGGCCGCCGCCTGATCGACGGGCCGGCGCCCGACCTGCCGGAGAAGCCGGTCGACCACGTCGGCGTGCACAAGCAGTGGGACGGCAAGTTCTACGTCGGCGCCGCCCCGATCGCCGGGCGCAGTTCCGGCACCCAGTTGGCCGAGGTGGCCGGCCTGGCCGAGCAGCACGGCTCGGATCGGGTGCGGCTCACGCCGTACCAGAAGATCCTGGTCCTGGACATCGCCGAGGGCGACACCGACTCGCTGGTCGAGGGCCTGGCCAAGGTCGGCCTGGAGGCCCGCCCGTCGCCGTGGCGGCGCAGCACGATGGCCTGCACCGGCATCGAGTTCTGCAAGCTCGCGATCGTCGAGACCAAGGCCCGCGCGGCGGAGCTCATCGAGCACCTCGAGCACAAGGTCGCGGAGCTCGACGCCGACATCTCCATTCACCTCAACGGCTGCCCGAACGCGTGCGCCCGCACCCAGGTCGCCGACATCGGGCTCAAGGGCATGCTCGTCCGCGACGACAACGGCGACATGGTCGAGGGCTTCCAGATCCACCTCGGCGGCGGGCTGGGCATGGCGGCGGGGCAGACGGCCGGCTTCGGCCGGAAGCTGCGCGGCCTCAAGACCACCGCCGCCGGCCTGCCCGAGTACGTCGAGCGGGTCGCCAACCACTACCTGGCCGGGCGCGAGTCCGGCGAGTCCTTCGCCCGCTGGGTGATGCGCGCTCCGGAAGAGGAACTGCGATGAGCGAGCGCATGGCCCCGCTGCACTGCCCGTACTGCGGCGAAGAGGATCTCCGACCCCACGAGGACGCGCATGGCGCATGGGAGTGCCGCAGCTGCGCGCGCGTCTTCTCACTGAAGTTCCTGGGACTGGCGGCGAACGCTTTGGAGGCGAAGCGATGAGCAGCACGACCGTGGCCCGCACCGCGCAGGAGTCCATCGAGCTGGCGACCAGCGCGTCCGCGCAGCTGGAGGGCCAGACCGCCGAGAAGATCGTCGAGTGGGCGGCCGGCCAGTTCGGCGAGCGGTTCTGTGTGACCAGCTCGTTCGCCGACGCCGTGCTCGCGCACGTGGTGTCGAAGGTGGTGCCCGGCGTGCCGGTCATCTTCCTCGACACGGGCCTGCACTTCGCCGAGACGCTGCGGGTACGCGAGATCGTCCAGCGCACCCTGCCGGTGACCGTGCGCTCGATCCGGCCCCGCCAGACCGTCGCCGAGCAGGACGCCGAGTTCGGGCCGCGGCTCTACGCCCGCGACCCCGACGAGTGCTGCTTCCTGCGCAAGGTCGAGCCGCTGGAGCGGGCCCTGGAGGACTACGACGCGTGGGCCGCCGGCCTGCGCCGCGACGAGTCGCCGAGCCGCGCCAACACGCCGATCGTGAGCTTCGAGCGGGCCCGCGGCAAGTTCAAGGTCGCCCCGCTGGCGCTGTGGACGCAGGCCGACGTGGACCAGTACATCTCCCGCTACAACGTGCCCGTGAACGCGCTCATGCGGCAGGGGTACGCCTCGGTCGGCTGCTGGCCGTGCACGCGCCGCACGCCTCCGGGTGGCGACCCGCGCAGCGGGCGCTGGGCGGCGTTCGACAAGACCGAGTGCGGGCTGCACACCTCCGGATGACCGCTGTCCTGCTCGTGGCCCACGGGTCCGCGGACCCACGGGCGGCCGCGGCCACTCGCGCTCTGACGCGGGCGGTCGCGGCCCAACGGCCCGGCCTGGACGTGCGCTGCGCGTTCCTCGACCACGCCGGTCCGCGCCCCGGCGAGCAGCTGGCGGCGTTCGCGGCGCTCGGCCACCGGGCCGCCGCCGTCGTGCCGCTGCTGCTCACCAACGCCTTCCACGGCCGCTTCGACCTGCCCGCGGTGCTGGACCGGGCCCGGGCCGAGGGCCTGGACCTCGACGTCACCACGACCGACGTGCTCGGCGCCGGCGCGCCCGCGCTGCTGCTCTCGGCCCTGCGCCGGCTGCTGCCCCCGGTCCGCTTCGACGGCGTCGTGCTCGCCGCCGCCGGCACCCGCGACGACCTGGCCCGCCACTCCGTCGACCAGGCGGCCGCGGCCCTGGGGGCGGCGCTGGGCGTGCCGTGCACGCCCGCCTATGCCTCGGCCTCGCCGATCACCGGCGCCGTCGCGGTGGAGACCCTGCGCGCCCGCGGCTGCACGCGGATCGCCGTCTCCTCGTACTTCCTCGCCCCCGGCAAGCTGCACGAGCTCGTGGTCGCCTCGGCGGCCGGGGCCGGCGCGCTGGAGCCGGTCGCGCCGCCGCTGTGCGCGCACGTGGACGTCGCCCGTCTCGTGGTGTCCCGGATCGGGGATTTCGCGCTCGTACGGGCCGCCTAGACCGTCCAGTGGCGCGTTGCGGTTACCGTTGACGGATGATGACTTGCCCCAAGTGCCGTGGCGAGATGCGCCAGTTCGAGCGCAGCGGTGTCACCGTCGACCAATGCCTGGAGTGCCGGGGGATCTTCCTGGACCGCGGTGAGCTGGAGCGTCTCGTCGACGCCGAGCAGGCCTGGCAGGGCCGCCACCAGCCGCAGGCGTCGCACGGCGGCTATCCGCAGCAGCCCTATCAGCAGCAGCCTTATCAGCAGCAGCCGTACCCGCCGGCCCACGGCGGCTATGGGCATTACGGCCATCACAAGAAGCACCGCCGCCATCACCGTGAGAGTTTCTTCGGCGAGCTGTTCGACTGACGCATCGCTTTCGGCGGAATGCAACAACGCCCCGGCCGAATCGGCCGGGGCGTTCGCTGTCTAGGTGCGTATTGGGATTGAGGCTCAGGCAGAGTGAGCGCGGACCCGCAGGCCGCCGCGACGCTTCATCAGGCGACGCTCGTCTTCGCTCATTCCGCCCCAGACACCTGCGTCCTGACCGGAGTCGAGGGCCCACTGGAGGCACTCGGAGGTCACGGAGCAGCGCTGGCAGACCGCCTTCGCCTGCTCAACCTGCAGCAGCGCCGGACCGGAAGTCCCAATGGGGAAGAACAGCTCCGGGTCCTCGTCGCGGCAGAGGGCATGGTGGCGCCAGTCCGACATGGCGGCAACACTCCTTGTTTTTTTCGCGGATCGTTGTTGGTGATTCCCGTTATGCATCTCATGTAACGGTTCGGCTAGGCGGAGCCTGAAGATCCGTTGCATGTGTGCGGGCAACGCTCAGTGGTCGTTTCGCTTGTGAATGCTTTCACGAACTACCGCGATGTCAAGGGGTCCAAACCAAAAAAATCCAAGTCGGTGAGCAAGCTCACGCACTGTTTGTCCGATTTTATGGCGACTGGTAACCCTGGATCGCAACAGTCAGTGACCAATGTAGTACGGTTTGGTCAACGACCGGAGGGCTTTCGGAGATGCGGCCGCGGTGTCTCTGTCGCGACTCTCTGCAACTTTCTCCCCCTTCGGTGGTCGATCGCCGGGGGTGACTCAACACACTACGCGCAAGGCCCCCGGCACCGACGCGAAATCCAACTTGTCGACCTCGCCGAGGTACTCCCCGTCCACCTGATAGGCGATGGGTTTGGCGGCGGTCAGGGTGAAGCCCGGCAAATCGTGCAGCCGGAGCACCTGCTTGCCCTTCGGCACCCGGTTCTCCGACACCAGCTGCGCCACGGTGCGCGCGGTGCTGGCCACCTGGAGCTCCCGGAGGCCCAGCACGTCCAGCCCAGTGTCGAACGAGGCGCGCGGATTGGGACTGACGCGCCGCTCACCGATGAAGGTCCACGGTGCCGTGTTCTGCACCAGCATCCACGTTAGCCCGCTTGTGGCCGGTTCGCCCGGTAACTGCATCGTGAGGAGCGGCACGCGGCGATTCGTGGCCGCGAATTGCGCCATGAACGCGCGGAAATACAGCAGCGGCGTGGACGTCGAGCCCTTGTGCCGGGCCTGGTCGACGCGGCGGACGACCTCGGCGTCGATGCCGAGCCCGGCGCAGAAGGTGAAATAGCGGTCGTCGGCCCGGCCCAGCCCGATCAGCCGCTCGCGCCGGTCGCGCAGCGCCTCCAGGATCGCGCCGGTGCCCTCGGCCCAGTCGCTGGGCAGCCCGAGCGCGCGGGCGAAGACGTTGGTGGAGCCGCCGGGCACGACCGCGAGCGCCGGGCGGTCCTGGGCGCGGTTCGCGGCGGCGCCGCCGTCGAAGGTCATCAGGCCGTTGACGGCCTCGTTGACGGTGCCGTCGCCGCCGAGCGTGACGACGAGGTCCATCCCGTCCCGGGCCGCGTCGCGGGCGAGATCGACGGCGTGCCCCCGGCGGCGCGTGTAGGCCACATCGAGGTCGACCTGGCTGCGCAGGGCCCGCACCAGGATGTCCCGGCCGCGCTGGGTGGTGGTCGTCGCATTCGGGTTGACCACCAGGAGGGCTCGCACGGGTCGCACTGTACCCGCTTCCGTGCACGATAAGGTTGGGCCCGTGAGGATGTCGTGAGCAGGAGGGACACGCAGGTGAGCGGGGCCGAGACAGTTCCCGATCGAACCCCGGCGACGTTGCGCTGGGCGGTGCGGCTCCTGCTCGTCGAGGGGGCCGGCCTGCTGCTCGTGACGCTCTGGCTGGTGTATCTCGACCTCACCGCCGACGCCGCCTCGGCCCCCGGCGCGGTGGCGGTGACCGTGTATCTCGCCCTGATGACCGTGTGCTTCCTCGGCTTCGGCTACGCCCTGCACCGCCGCCGGCGCTGGGCCCGCGGCCCCGGGATCGTGGTCACGATGCTGCAGATGCCGCTCGGGCTGACGATGGCGCAGAGCGGGTTGCCGTACATCGGCGTGCCGCTCTTCGTGCTCGGGCTGACCGGCGCCGTGCTGCTGTTCGCGCCCGCCACGCGGATCGCTCTGGGTGTTCGTTAGATCAATTGCTGTGCGGCAAGCGCTCGTTCTCCGGACGCCTGATTCGTCTGGCGGACAGAAATTTGTATCGCACAGGTGGTCCGATATCTCAGAGTGACCGATCCGCAAACGGTTTCAGTGCTCTACGCTCGGTTGTCGTGACGGTCGCTCCCGCCTATCAGGTCCTTGCCGAGCGCATCCGCGACGACATCATGTCCGGGCAGCTGCGCCCTGGGGAGCGCCTGCCCACCGAGCCGCAGCTGTGTGAGAAGTCCGGACTGTCGCGCTCGACGGTGCGCGAGGCCCTGCGCCTGCTGAGCAGCCAGCACCTGATCGTGACCATGCGCGGGGTCAACGGCGGCAGCTTCGTGGCCGAGCCCGACGCGTCCGCCCTGGGCGAGACCCTCTCCGACGGGGTCGGCCTGCTGCTGGCCAGCGGGGCCGTGACCGGGGAGGACTTCCTCGAGGTACGCCGGATGCTCGAGGTCCCGGCCGCCGGCCTGGCCGCCGCCCGGCGCGAGCCGCACCACCTCGCCGAGCTCGAGCGCGCGATGTTCGACCCGGAGCACGACGACCTGGCCCGGCGCATCGAGGCGCACGCCGCCTTCCACCTCGCCGTCGCCGCCGCGACCGGAAACTCCCTGCTCGGGCTGGTCGTGCGGCCGTTGTACAGCCTGGCCAACCGCGAGGCGGTGGAGCGGGTGTCGCCGCCGCCGTTCTGGCGGGCGGTGGATCGCGATCACCGGGAGCTGCTGGAGGCGATCCGCGCCCAGGACGTGGCCCGCGCGATGGAGCTGGCCCGCGCGCACATCGACAACATCCGCCCGGCCGAGCACCTGGCCGACGTGGTCGCGCTCTAGGACGGGCTTCAGGTCGGGCGGCGCTTGGTCAGGCGGATGCCGGCCTGGTGCGCGTCGACCGTGGCCGAGACCTCGTCGGCCAGGGCGCTGAGCACCTGCCACGCGAAGGACTCGCCGCCGGGGAGGTGCTCGTCGGGCGAGCCCAGCGGCACGGTCGTGTACACCGTGAGCGCGTCACTCGTGACGGTGAAGCGGCAGGAGAGCTCGACGGTGTCGCCCAGCTGCGGGGTGTCGGCGGCGACCGCCAGCAGCATCGCGCAGGCCTCGTCGACCGCGATGCGCAGGTCCTCGATCTCGTCCAGGGTGAACTGCAGGCGCGCGGCCAGCCCGGCCGTCGCCGTGCGCAGGACGCCGAGGTATGCGGGCGATGCCGGCACGGCCAGCAGCACCACATCGTCGCCGTCGGCGCCGGACCTTTTACGAACGACCTGCGTCACGCTTGACCCCCTCGCCCGCGACTCTACGACGTCGGCGCACCCGCCGACGCGGCGAGTGCTTCCAGCGGCGCGCCGGACAGACGGTACGGCACCCATTCGGACTTCGGCTCGGCCCCGAGGTGCTCGTAGAACTGCCGCGCCGGGTTCCAGTCCAGCACGCCCCACTCCAGGCGGCGGTACCCGTGCGCGACGCAGACCGCGGCCAGGGCGGCCAGCAGGGCCTTCCCCGTTCCGCCGCCCCGCGCGGCCGGCCGCACGTAGAGGTCCTCGAGGTACACGCCGTGCACGCCCTCCCACGTGGAGTACGTGAGGAACCACAGCGCCATCCCGGCCGGTGCGCCGTCGACCACCGCGACGTGACAGAACACCGCGGGTGAAGGGCCGAAGAGCGCGGCCTGCAGTTGTACCTCGCTGAGGTGGCACAGGTCGCGCGCGCGCTCGAAGTCGGCGAGCTCGTACACCATCTCCACGAGCGCCGGAACGTCGGCCGGTTCGGCGGGGCGGATCATTCGTCTCCTTGAAAGCACGACCCCCACCCCGCGGGCGCGGGATGGGGGAGGGCCGATGGGTTGGGCTCAGGCCTGCTTGGTCTCCCAGAAGATCTTCGCGATCTCGTCGATCTTCCCGAGCAGCTGCTCGGCGACGGCCGGGTCGGTCTTGCCCTTGGCGCCGGAGGCGCCCGCGAGCTTCGTGGCCTCGTTGAACAGGCCGTGCAGCTGCGGGTACTTCTCGAAGTGGTTGGGCTTGAAGTAGTCGGTCCACAGCACCCACAGGTGGTGCTTCACGAGCTCGGCCCGCTGCTCCTTGATGATGAGGGCCCGGGTGCGGAACTCGGGGTCCTCGTTGGCCTGGTACTTCTCGGAGATTGCCTTGACGGACTCGGCCTCGATTCGGGCCTGCGCCGGGTCGTAGACACCACACGGCAGGTCGCAGTGGGCGCTCACCACAGTGCGCGGGGTGAAAAGCCGCGACAGTCGCATCGAACCCTCCAGGGTGATTTGCGATGATCCTCAGTAGCTGACCCTACTCCTATCCACGTTCGGGGATTTCATGCGCCTGCCGTGGTTTGCGGCACTCGTATCCGGCCCCTCGATGGTGCCGACGCTGCGCTCCGGGGACCGGATTCTGGTGCGGCGCACGGGATCCGCGCGCCCCGGCGACGTGGTGGTCGCGGCGTTCCGCAGCCGGCCCGGCCTGCTGGTGGTCAAGCGCGTGGAACGGGCCGACGGCGACGGGTGGTGGGTGGTCGGCGACAACCCGTTCGGCAGCGATGATTCCGCGCGGTACGGCCGCGCCGACATCGTCGGCCGT
This sequence comes from Dactylosporangium sp. CS-033363, assembly GCF_050942475.1. Lineage (NCBI taxonomy): Bacteria > Bacillati > Actinomycetota > Actinomycetes > Micromonosporales > Micromonosporaceae > Dactylosporangium > Dactylosporangium sp. CS-033363. Next base: position 1,202,555 of record NZ_CP192032.1, read on the forward strand.
GTGACATTTCGCTGGTGGCCACAACCGGTGCGCCTGCGACGCGTCCCACGCTAAGGTGAGGCGGATACGGGCGACCCCCGGCCGCACAGCCGCACATTCTTTCGCGCTTTCACCCGCGCCGCGCGTCCTTCCTGTATCAAAGCCGTGGCAAAGGAGCCCCCGTGCTTACATCCGTGTCCAATTCCGTCTCAGATCCCGTCTTCGAGCTGCATACCGGCGGCAAGCTCGCGGTGCAGTCGACGGTCCCGCTGGCCACTCGCGAGGACCTCTCCCTGGCCTACACCCCCGGCGTGGCCCGCGTCTGCGAGGCGATCGCCGCGGACGAGTCGCTCGTGCACTCCCTCACCTGGGTCGGCAAGGCCGTGGCCGTCGTGACCGACGGCTCCGCGGTGCTCGGCCTGGGCAACATCGGCCCGCGCGCGGCGATGCCGGTGATGGAGGGCAAGGCGGTGCTGTTCAAGCAGTTCGGCGGCGTGGACGCGGTGCCGATCTGCCTCGACACCCAGGACCCGGACGAGATCGTGCGGATCGTGACCGCGCTGGCGCCGTCCTTCGGGGGGATCAACCTCGAGGACATCTCGGCGCCGCGCTGCTTCGACATCGAGCGGCGGCTGGAGGAGACGCTGCCGATCCCGGTCTTCCACGACGACCAGCACGGCACCGCGATCGTGGTGCTGGCCGCCCTGCGCAACGCGTGCAAGGTGCTCGGCCGCGGCCTGGGCGACCTGCGCATCGTGGTCAGCGGCGCGGGCGCGGCGGGCGTCGCGGTGACCCGCATGCTGATCAGCGGCGGCGCGGACGCGGGCGAGATCGTGGTGCTGGACTCGCGCGGCTGCCTGCACGGCGGGCGCGGCGACCTCAACCCGGCCAAGGCCGCGCTGGCCGCCGAGACCAACGCCGGCGGCGTGACCGGCGACATCGCCTCCGCCCTGCGCGGCGCCGACGTGCTCATCGGCGTCTCCGGCGGCACCATCGGCGAGGCCGCGCTGGCCGGGATGGCGCCCGACGGCGCGATCTTCGCCCTGGCCAACCCGACGCCCGAGGTGCACCCGGAGATCGCCGCGCGCTACGCCGGCGTGGTCGCCACCGGCCGCAGCGACTTCCCCAACCAGATCAACAACGTGCTGGCCTTCCCGGGCATCTTCCGCGGCGCGCTGGAGGCCGGCGCGACCCGGATCAGCGACGGCATGAAGGTGGCCGCGGCCGAGGCCATCGCGGCCGTGCTCAGCCCCGGCGAGCTCGCGCCCGACACCATCGTGCCGAGCGCCCTGGACCCGCGGGTGGCCCCGGCCGTGGCGGCCGCGGTCGCCGACGCCGCCCGCCGCGACGGCGTGCTCCGTTAACGATTATTAAGGTCGAGGAATAGGGTCACGGATATGCGTGCCGCATTCGCAACAGCGTTCAACGATGCCGACCCGCTCTCCGTGCTCGAGGTCGGCGATGCTCCGGAGCCGGCGCCCCAGGACGGCTGGGCCGTGGTGGAGGTGCGCGCGAGCGCCCTCAACCACCACGACCTCTGGTCGCTGCGCGGCGTCGGCCTCCGCGAGGAGCAGCTGCCGATGATCCTCGGCTGCGACGCCGCGGGCATCGGCCCGGACGGCTCCGAGGTCGTCGTGTACCCCGTGGTGTACACCGAGAAGGGCGACTTCACGATCCTGTCCGAGCACTTCCAGGGCACGGTCGCGGAGCGGGTCACGGTCCCGGCGTACAACCTGGTCCCGAAGCCCGCCGAGCTGACCTTCGCCGAGGCGGCCTGCCTGCCCACGGCCTGGCTGACCGCCTACCGCATGCTCACCACCAGGGGCCGCCTGGAGGCCGGCGGCGCGGTGCTGGTGCAGGGGGCGGGCGGGGGCGTGGCCACGGCGGCGGTGCTGCTCGGCCAGGCTCTGGGCGCCCGGGTGTACGCCACGAGCCGCGACGCCGCCAAGCGCGAGCGGATCGAGGCGCTGGGGGCCAAGGCGTTCGAGCCCGGCGCCCGCCTGCCGGAGCGCGTGGACGTGGTCGTCGAGACGGTCGGCGAGGCCACGTTCGACCACTCGATGAAGTCCGCCAAGATGGGCGGCCGGATCGTGGTCTCCGGCGCCACCAGCGGTCACCTGCCGCAGGTGAACCTGCGCCGGGTGTTCGCCCTGCAGCTGGAGATCCTGGGCACCAGCATGGGCACGCCGGAGGAGCTGGCCGACCTGATGGCCCTGCTCGCCCGCACCGGCATCCGCCCGGTCATCGACTCGGTGGTGCCGTTCTCGGAGGCGCGCAAGGCCTTCGAGCTGCTGCACTCCGGCGACGTCTTCGGCAAGGTCGTGCTCGACCACACCAGCTGAGCGCTCAGACCCCGGCCGTGTCCTGCACAGCCGGGGTCTCGGCGGTGGCGCGCCGGGTCAGCACCCGCCGCAGCGCCACCCCCAGGCCGATGAGGGCCAGGCCGAGCAGGAAGAACGCCACCGTGAACCCGAGCGACGTCTCGGTGACGCCGAGCGCGCCCAGCTTGTTGACGTCGATGAACGGGTACGGGTACTCGTGCACGAAGGCCCCGCGGACCATCGCGAAGACCAGGTAGGCCAGCGGGTACCCGAGCCACGCGGCCGCGTACCACCAGCGCACCCGCTCCCGCTCGACCAGCAGCCAGGTGACCGCGGCCAGGATCGGCACCGCCGAGTGCAGCAGCAGGTTGTGCACCGTGTGCGCGCCGTCGTCCTCCTGGAAGAACGGGCTGGACGGGTTGGCCAGCAGCGTGTGGTACACGATCCCGGTGATGCAGCTGTAGAGCGTCGCCGCGCCGCGAATCCACGCCGGGACTCCCCGGAACACCGCCACCGCCGACACCGCGGCGATGATGACGGCGCTCTGCACGGTGAAGTACACGAAGGACGAGGGGTCGCCGCCGTTCCACACGAGCAGCGCCACGATCCCGCCCACCGCGCACACGGCGGTCAGCGCCCGGAACACGACTGTCATGCGCGGAAGGTAGCCGGAATTCGCCCTTCTTGGAAGCGGTCGTTCGCGAGCTCCGCTCGTACCGTTGGTGCCATGCGCCCGCGCAAGCTCGCCGCCGCCGTGCTCGCCGCCGCCCTCGTGGCCGGCTGCACGACGGACCAGGCCCCGGCCCGCCGCGTCGCCGCCTCCCCCTCGGCGGCGCCGACGATGCAGGGCGCCCTGGCCGCGGTACAGCTGCCGCCGCCCTTGGCCCTTCCGCCCGCAGGGCTGGCGGTGTCGTCGCAGCAGGTGACGTACACCCGCCAAGGACGCACGATCCGGACGGTCGTCTGGGCCCCCGACCGGGCCGGCCGCTACCCCGCGGTCCTGTTCAGCCACGGCCTCAACGGCACGCCCGAGTCCTTCGCCCCGCTGCTGCAGACCTGGGCGGCGGCCGGCTTCGTGGTGATCGCCCCGGCGTACCCGAACACGACCAAGGGCGCCCCCAGCTTCGACGTGTACGACGTGCTGAACCAGCCCGACGACGCGAAGTACGTGCTCGGCCAGGTCCTGGCGGGCGCGCTGGGCAAGCGCATCGACGCCACCCGCCTGGCCGCGGCGGGCCACTCGGCCGGCGCGATCACGACGGTCGGCCTGTTCACGGCGGCCCGCGACCCCCGCCTGCGCGCCGGGGTGATCCTGGCCGGCAGCGGTTTGGGCGTCGGTACCGACTTCCAGGGCACCCCGGCCGCCCTGTTCTTCGTCCACGGCTCCGCGGACCCGCTGGTCACCTACGAGAGCGGCAAGGCCACGTACGACCAGGTCCCGTGGGCCAAGGCGATGCTGACCATCCCGGGCGGCAACCACAACGACCCGTACCTGCGCCCGTCGAGCGCCGCCTACCAGACGGTCGCGACGAGCACGCTGCAGTTCCTGCGCCTGGAGCTGTACGGCGACGCCAAGGCCCGCTCGTCGCTCGCCCCCACCACAGACCTGGACTCGCACCTGTAGCGAGCGGGCGAGCCGCTGGGCGCCCAACGGCGCGCCGAGGCCGTGCCGCGCGAGCCGCGGCGTGGGATGGGCGGGCCCATTGAACGGCTCGCGGCGATGCGGTCACGCGCCGGTGGCAGCGGCCGCCATGTGCAGGACGCCGGGCCGCGATGGCGTGCCGCGCGCCGAGGCCGCGCCCGTTGACGTTCGGTGCCTCGTCGGGGTGGGGTGGTTTTGAGGGGGTGTGGGTGGAGCTTGCTCCCCCACCGCTTTGGAGACACGGCCTAACCCGACCGGGGGAGAGTGCCCACGATCCGACACTCGACGGGCGCTGCTGGTCAGGGCGGCGTCGGTAATGTGTCCGCCATGCCCGATGAGCGCATTGACCCCAGTCAGAACACGCAGGCGTTTCAGGCCTGGGTGGACAACAACAATCAGCGCGCGCCCGAGCCGGCCAGGTCCAGGACCCCGCTCTGGGTCGGGCTCGGCGTGGCCGTTGCCGTGGTCGTCGTGGTGGTGCTGTTCGTCGCGCTGGGCTGAGCCCCGGTGTCGATGCCCGACGACTCGAAGTGGGTGTAGCCCGCCAGCGTGGCGTCGCTCGTGAGGCGCAGGCGGGAGACGTCGTCGCCGTTGAGGGCGAAGTCGAGGAAGTCCAGCAGCGTGGCCAGCACCTGCACGTGGCCGCGCTCGGGGTCGTTGGTGCCGGCGCCGTGTTCGCCGCCCTCGATGGTCAGGAAGGCCTTGGGCCACGGGTCCTTGCCGTACGACTCGCGGCCCTGGCTGTAGGCGACCACCGGGTCCTTGTCCCCGTGCACGAACAGCATCGGCACCGGTGAGCCCTTGTAGGCCGCGGTCGGCCGGCCCGCGAAGATGACGCCGACCTTGAGCCGCGGGTCGCGCTTGCCGGTGAAGAGCCAGTTCGTGGTGGTACCGCCGCCCGAGTGCCCGATCGCGCCGAGCCGGTCCGCGTCGATGCTGCCGGCCAGCGGGTTGCCCGCCTTCATCAGCTCGGTGATCACGTACGAGGCGTCGACGGCCTGGTTGGGCACGTCGGTCTTGTCGAACTTGGGCCCGTCCTTCTTGGTGAACGGGTAGGCCGGGGCGGCGACGATGTACCCGGACTCGGCCAGGAACTTCGTCATGCCCTCCTGCATCTCCGGGTTGCTGTAGAAGCCGTGGCTCCACAGGATCAGCGGAAACTCGCCCGGCAACGGCGTCGCGTCGACCTGCACGCGGCCGCGGGTCTGGCGGGCCGAGCCGCGCACCGGGTACCAGACCGTCGTCGGCAGCGGCCGGTTCTTGCCGCGGGCGAACGAGAAGTGCCGGACGCCGACGGCGTGCGGGGTCTTGGCGCTGGTGTCGACGGCGGCGGCGCCGGCCGGGGTGGTGAAGGGCGTCCCGCCGTCGTCACTGCCGGACGCGGCAAAAGCGCCGCCCAGGATCAGCAGGGCGGCGGTCAGGAGCGACACGGTTGCGGTTCGGGTGCGACGCGGGGGCACGGGAAAAATGTAAGGGCGAAGTGTGGTACCCCCATATCGCCCGACTGGGGACATTCGATTGGCTTGCCGGACTACACCAGGATGTCATTGGATGACCCATTTGGACGACATCGCTACCCTCACCTGCCCGAAGCCGGGGAATAGGTGAGGAGAAATGCGTAAATAGTCCGAAATACGGCTATTCGTCGTCACCCTCGTCGTCGAGCCGGGCCAGGTAGACGGCCAGCCGCTCGATCGGGGTCTCGAACTCCGGGTTGAGGTCGACGAAGTCGCGCAGGCGCTCGGCCAGCCACTCGATCGAGACCTCTTCCTCGCCGCGGCGCTGGGCGAGCTCCTCGATGCCGCGATCGGTGAAGTACATGGGGGACAGCCTCCAGGAAAGAGAGAACGGGGGCACGGCGGCGAACCGTCGTGCCCCCGCGAGGTACCAGAGCGATCTAGTGCTTCGGCAGCGCCGCCTCGATCAGCGCCTGCTGCTCGGCGTCGTGCAGCTTCGTCGAGCCGACGGCGGGGGCCGCGGCGGCCGGGCGGGAGATCCGGCGCAGGCCGACGCCCTGCAGCTGCTCGAGCAGGTTGAGCGCGATGAACGACCAGGCGCCCTGGTTGGCCGGCTCCTCCTGGACCCAGGCGAAGTCCTCGGCGTTGGGGTACTGCTCCAGTGCCGCCGTGAGCTCCTCGATCGGCATCGGGTAGAGCTGCTCGACGCGCAGGATCGCGGTGTCGGTGATGCCGCGGTCGGCGCGCGCCTGGAGCAGGTCGTAGAAGACCTTGCCCGAGCAGAGCAGGACCCGCTTGATGCCGGCCGGGTCGAGCGCGGTGCCCTTCACGCCCGGGTCGCCCAGGACCGTCTCGAACGTGCCGGTGGTGAAGTCCTCGACGCTCGACACGCACAGCCGGTGCCGCAGCAGCGACTTGGGCGTGAAGACCACGAGCGGCTTCTTCTTCGGCGAGAGGGCCTGGCGGCGCAGCAGGTGGAAGTGGTTGGCCGGGGTGGTCGGCACCGCCACGCGCATGTTGTCCTCGGCGCACAGCTGCAGGTAGCGCTCCAGGCGCCCGGACGTGTGGTCAGGCCCCTGGCCCTCGTGCGAGTGCGGCAGCAGCAGCGTGACCGAGGCCAGCTGGCCCCACTTGACCTCGCCGGAGGAGATGAACTCGTCCACGATCGACTGGGCGCCGTTGACGAAGTCGCCGAACTGCGCCTCCCACATGACCAGCGCGTCGGGGTTCTCCACGGAGTACCCGTATTCGAAGCCCATCGCCGCGAACTCCGACAGCAGCGAGTCGTAGACGAAGAGCTTCGCGTTGTCCTTCATCAGCGAGGACACCGGCAGGTAGTCGGTGCCGGTCTCGGCGTCGACGATCGCCGCGTGGCGCTGCACGAACGTGCCGCGCCGCGAGTCCTGGCCGGAGAGGCGGACCGTGACGCCGTCGTGGACCAGCGAGCCGAACGCGATGATCTCGCTGAAGCCCCAGTCGATGTCGCCCTCGGCGGCCATCTTGGCGCGCCGGTCGAGCAGCTGCTGGACGCGCTTGTGCGGGGTGAAGCCGTCGGGCAGCTTCACGTGCGCCTCGCCGATCGCGCGCAGCACCGACTCGTCGATCTTGGTCTCGACCACCGGCTCCGGCTCCGGCTCGCGCAGCCGGGTCAGCCGCGCCGCGGGCGAGGAGGACGCGTCGCGGGTCGCCTTGAACACCGTCTCGAGCTGCTCGTGGTAGTCCTTGAGCAGGGCCTCGGCCTCGGTGATCGGGATGTCGCCGCGGCCGATGAGCTCCTCGGTGTAGATCTTCCGGACCGAGCGCTTCTGGTCGATGATCGCGTACATCAGCGGGTTGGTCATCGAGGGGTCGTCGCCCTCGTTGTGGCCGCGCCGGCGGTAGCAGACCAGGTCGATCACGACGTCCTTGTTGAACGCCTGGCGGTACTCGAACGCGAGCCGCGCCACCCGCACGACGGCCTCGGGGTCGTCGCCGTTCACGTGGAAGATCGGCGCCTGGATCATGCGCGCCACGTCGGTCGAGTAGAGCGAGGAGCGCGAGTACTCCGGGGCGGTGGTGAAGCCGACCTGGTTGTTGACCACGACGTGGACCGTGCCGCCGGTGCGGTAGCCGCGCAGCTGCGAGAGGTTCAGCGTCTCGGCCACCACGCCCTGGCCCGCGAAGGCCGCGTCGCCGTGGATGAGCAGCGGCAGGACCGTGTAGCCCTCGAGCTTGAGGTCGATCTTGTCCTGCTTGGCCCGCACGATGCCCTCGAGGACCGGGTTCACGGCCTCCAGGTGCGACGGGTTCGCGACGACCGAGACGGTGGTCGCGTGCTCGCCGTCCGGGTGCGTGTACTTGCCGGTCATGCCCAGGTGGTACTTCACGTCGCCCGAGCCGTGCGCCGACTTGAGGTCCAGGTGCCCCTCGAACTCGGAGAAGATCTTCTCGTACGGCTTGCCGACGATGTTGGCCAGCACGTTGAGCCGGCCGCGGTGGGCCATGCCGATGACGACCTCGTCGAGCTCGCCCTCGGCGGAGTTCTGCAGGATCTCGTCGAGCAGCGGGATCAGCGACTCGCCGCCCTCCAGCGAGAACCGGCGCTGGCCGACGTACTTGGTCTGCAGGAAGGTCTCGAACGCCTCGGCCGCGTTGAGCCGGTTGAGGATGTGCTTCTGCTCCTCGGTGGTCGGCTTCTCGTACGGCTTCTCGACCCGCTCGGCGATCCAGCGCCGCTCCTCCGGGTCCATGATGTGCATGTACTCCACGCCGACCCGGCGGCAGTACGAGTCGCGCAGGACGCCGAGCACGGCCCGCAGCTTCATCTTCTGCTTGCCGGAGAACCCGCCGACCGGGAACATGCGGTCGAGGTCCCACAGGGTCAGCCCGTGCTCGAGGACGTCGAGGTCCGGGTGGCGGCGGATGCGGAACTCGAGCGGGTCGGTGTCGGCCATGAGGTGGCCGCGCACCCGGTAGGCGTGGATGAGCTCGACGACCCGGGCCGCCTTGTCGATCTGGCCCTCGGAGGTGCGGGCCACGTCGCGGACCCAGCGCACCGGCTCGTAGGGGATGCGCAGCGCGGTGAAGATCTGGTCGTAGAAGCCGTGCTCGCCGAGCAGCAGCTCGTGCATGACCTTCAGGAACTCGCCGGACTGCGCGCCCTGGATGATCCGGTGGTCGTAGGTGCTGGTCAGCGTGATGATCTTGCTGATGCCCAGCTCGGCGAGGGTCTCGTCGGACATGCCGGCGTACGGCGCGGGGTACTCCATCGCGCCCACGCCGACGATCGCGCCCTGGCCGGTCATCAGCCGCGGCATCGAGTGCACGGTGCCGATGCCGCCCGGGTTGGTCAGCGAGACCGTGGTGCCGGCGTAGTCGTCCATGGTCAGCTCGTTGCGCCGGGCGCGGCGCACGATGTCCTCGTAGGCGGACCAGAACTGCCGGAAGTCCATCGCCTCGGCGCCCTTGATGCTGGGCACCACCAGCGAGCGGGACCCGTCCGGCTTGGCCAGGTCGATCGCGATGCCGAGGTTGACGTGCTCGGGCTCGACGAGGGTCGGCTTGTTCTCGACCTCGGCGAAGCTGTTGTTCATCTCCGGGTGCGCGGCCAGCGCCCGGACCAGCGCGTATCCGATCAGGTGGGTGAACGACACCTTCCCGCCGCGGCCGCGGGCGAGGTGGTTGTTGATCACGATCCGGTTGTCGGAGAGCAGCTTGGCCGGGACGGCGCGCACGCTCGTGGCGGTCGGCACCTCCAGCGAGGCGTCCATGTTCTGCACGATGCGCGCGGCGACACCACGCAGCGTGACGTGCTTCGCGCCGCCGGCGGGGGCGGGGGTCTCCTTGGTCGGCGCGGGCTTGCTGGCCGGTACGGCCTTCTTCTCGACCTTCTCGACCGGCTTGGCCGCGGGCTTCGCGGCCGGCTTCTCCGCGGGCTTGGCCGGCGCGGCCTTCGCGGGCGCGGCGGCGGCCGGGGTGGTGGCCGCGGCGGCGGGGGCAGCGGTCTCGTCAGGCGCCGGCTTGTAGTCCGCGAAGAAGTCGTGCCACGCGGAGTCCACGCTGGCCGGGTCGGCGAGGTAGCGCTGGTACATGTCCTCGACGATCCACTCGTTCGGGCCAAATCCCGCCAGCGGATTCTCCTGCGAGTTGGTCGCTTGGGTCGACACGGCTCTTGATCGCCTCTTCCAAACGCGAGTTGCTAGGGGTTACGGATGTCCGGTCCTTTAGGCTACGCGCTGCCTAACGCTCGTTCGTCGCCGACGCCGCCGGAGTGACCATGTAGACGAGCGGTCCGGCTTCTCACCCTTACAACTGTGGCCGCCCGGAGGCGGCCACAGTTGTCCAAGATCTTGCAGTTGTGAACTTGCCGAACTCTTGAGCGAGTCCGGTGACGGTCCGGTTACGCGATGTCGCGCTTGCGGGTGATCAAGGTGCCGATGGTGCCGAGGACGACCGCCCAGCCGACGAGCACCACCACGCCGACCCAGCGGCCGGGCAGGTGGGTGTCGCCCATCTGGTCCTGCAGCGAGCCCACCACGTGCTCGGAGGCGAGCGGCGGGATGTACACCGCCGCCTGCAGGACCCAGTCCTCCTTGATCAGGTACTCGCGGACCAGCGCCAGCACGATCAGGGCCGCGTACGTACCGATGGTGTACACCACCGCGGCGGTGATGGTCGCGCCGATCTGGCTGCGCAGGAGCACCCCGATGCCGATGCCGAAGACCGCCCACAGCATGTACACGAGCAGGTTGAGCAGGATCGCCTGTTGCGCGTCCCAGTTGCCCAGGCTGTTGCCGACGCCCTCGCTCGAGAAGAAGATCGCGCCCACGATCAGGTTGATCGCGGTGGCGAGCAGCCAGAAGGCGAACGCCATGGCGGCGCCGGTGATCAGCTTGGCCACGATCACCTTGGTCCGCTTCGGCGTCGCCAGGAACGTCGCCGTCGCGGTCTGGTGGTAGAACTCGTTCGTGATCAGCAGGATCGCCAGCAGCATGACCATCATCAGGCCGAAGAACTGGCCCGACGTGTAGATGTTGGCCGCGATGCGGGCCAGGCCGGCCCCCGTGTGCGCGGCCGCGATCCGGTCCTTCTCGGCCTGGTTCTGGGCCAGGAAGTCGGCCTTCTGCTCGTCCGTCATGCCCGGCGGCGGGTCCTGGTTGAGGTAGTCCGGCGTGTGCAGCTGGGAGTCGGCCTGGGCGGCGTTGATCAGCAGCGCGAGCCCGACGAACACCAGCGAGCAGACCAGGAAGATCCACCACATGTTCGTGGTGCGCAGCTTGATCAGCTCGCTGCGGATGAGCCGGATCATCGGATGGCCGCCCTTCCCTGCGTGAGTTCGAGGAACACGTGCTCCAGGTCGGGGCGCTCGGCCATGAGCTCGTGCAGCTCGACGCCGGCCTGCAGGGCGAGCTTGCCCACCGCCGGGGCGTCGAGCCCGGTGACGAGGTGCGCGCCGTTGCCGTTGGGGTTGATCGCGCCGCCGGCCTCGCGCACCGCGGTGACCAGCTCCTGGATGTTGGGCGTGCGCACCCGGACGGCGCCCTGGGTCGAGCCCTGGCCGATGATCTTGTCGACCGGGCCCTGGGTGACCAGCTTGCCGGCGGCGATGATGACCACGTCGTCGGCGAGGATCTCCATCTCCGACAGCAGGTGGCTGGAGACGAGCACGGTGCGCCCCTGCTGGGCCAGGCCCTGCAGCAGCCCGCGCATCCAGCGGATGCCCTCGGGGTCCAGGCCGTTGGCCGGCTCGTCGAGGATCAGCACCTTCGGGTCGCCCAGCAGGGCTTGGGCGATGCCGAGGCGCTGCTTCATGCCCAGCGAGTAGCCGCGGAACTTGCGCTTGGCCGCGGTGGTGAGCCCGACCAGCTCCAGCACCTCGTCGACCCGCGACGTCGGGAAGCCGCCGGCCGCGGCCACGCAGCGCAGGTGGTTGCGCGCGGTGCGGCCCTTGTGGGCGGCCGAGGCCTCCAGGATCGCGCCGACCAGCTGCAGCGGCTCGGCTACGTCGGCGTAGCGGTGCCCGCTGATCGTCGCCGATCCCGCGGTCGGCGAGACGAGGTTGAGCACCATGCGCAGCGTTGTGGTCTTGCCGGCGCCGTTCGGGCCGAGGAACCCGGTCACGCGCCCCGGCTCGACCACGAACGACAAATTGTCGACGGCTCTGACGTTGCGGTACTGCTTCGTCAGGCCGGAGACGACGATCTGTCCGTCGGACAAGGCGCCGCTCCCTCCGTGAGAACAGGTGAAGGCGTCAATATGGCATGTCTGGACAAGTCCGCGCGATCTAGGGCCGCTCTGACACGCGGATGACATGCTTGAGCCCCGACCAGGTTTGGTCGATCGCGCACACCTTAACGTCGACTCGGCCGTTGGCCAGCGCATATTCGCGCACGACGTGCTCGTCGAGATCGGTCGGCAGGCCGGAGGCGCGCTTCGGCCAGGCCACCCAGAGCGCTCCGGCGGGCGGGGTGAGCCGGTGCAGAACCCGCCATCTGCGGCGCAACCGGGCCAGGTCGGGACAGAACACCACGATCACGTCGTACAGGCCGGGGGCGGGGCGGCGGTGCAGTACGACATCGGCCGGCAGTTCATCGAGGGTGAAGCCCGGCGGGGCGCCATCCAGCAGGATGCGATGCCCCGCATGGACGCCCAGCTTCTTGGGTAACGGTGTGCCTGAATATCCCGCCATGGCTGATCACGGTAACCACAGTTCACCCGCCCGCCATCAGGGAAACCTGTGAAGGTCAGCCATCCGCAGGGGTCGACGCTTACACCGAACGCATGACGATTCTCGCCGTCGCCACCGGCCCGCAAGAGCTGGGCGACTTGCAGCGTTACACCCTGCTGGTGGCCACGGACGGCGCCCAGGTCCGGGCCGCACAACGGCTCCGCCACGAGGTCTTCGCCGGTGAGCTGGGCGCCACCCTGCACAGCACCGAGTCGGGCCTCGACGTCGACCCGTTCGACGAGCACTGCGACCACCTGATCATCCGCGAGGAGCTCACGGGCCAGGTCGTGGGCACCTACCGGATGCTCCCGCCCGATAAGGCGGCGGCCGCCGGCGGCCTCTACGCCGACACCGAGTTCGACCTGTCCGGCCTCGCCCCGCTGCGCGGCGACCTGGTCGAGACCGGCCGCTCCTGCGTGCACCCCGACCACCGCAGCGGCGCCGTCATCAACCTGATGTGGGCCGGCATCGCGCGGTACATGCACCTGCACGGCCACCGCTGGCTCGGCGGCTGCGCGTCGGTCCCGCTGGCCGACGGCGGCGAGACGGCGGCGGGCGTCTGGGACCTCGCCCAGCGCAAGCACATGGTGCCCAGCGCCTGGCGGGTGCGCCCGCGCAACCCGTGGACCACGACGGCCGAGACGCCGGCCAAGGTCGCGGTGCCGCCGCTGCTCAAGGGCTACCTGCGGCTGGGCGCCTGGATCGCCGGCGCGCCGGCCCACGACCCGGACTTCGACTGCGCCGACTTCTACGTGCTGCTGTCGCTGGACCGGATCAACCCGCGGTACATGCGCCACTTCCTCGGACAGGAGTGACGGCCATGGCAGTCATGGACAGCCTCTGGCTGCCCCGTTCCACCTGCGGCGCGGACTGCCTCGCCGACCACCCGTCCCGGCACGTGTCCCACCTGGTCATGGCCAAGCGGGCGCTGGTCACGGGCTCGGTGCTGGTCTTCGCCGCGCTCTGCGTGCCGGTGCTGGCCCTGCTGCCCCAGCGGCAGCTGATCAAGGCCCAGCGGCGGCTGGCCCGCGCCGTGCTGGGCGGCCTCGGCATCCGGCACTCCTCGACGGGGAAGATCCCCCAGTCGAGCGCGCTGCTGGTGGCCAACCACGTGAGCTGGCTCGACGTGATCGTGATCCTCGCCCACGCGCCGGCCCGCCTGCTGGCCAAGCGCGAGGTCCGGTACTGGCCCCTGATCGGCCGCCTCGCCGCCACGCTGGGCACCGTGTTCGTGGACCGGTCCCGCCCGAAGAGCCTGCCGGCCACGGTCGCCGAGGTGAGCCGCAACCTCGCCGCGGGCGGCGTGGTGGCGGTCTTCCCCGAGGGCACGACCTGGTGCGGGCGCATGGGCGGCACCTTCCGCCCGGCGATGTTCCAGTCCGCGGTCGACGCCGGCGTGCCGGTGGTCCCGGTCCGCCTCACGTTCGCCCAGAACGGGGTGGTCACGACGGTGGCCGCGTTCATCGGCGACGAGTCGCTGGCCGCCTCGCTGAAGCGGGTGATCGCGGCCCGCGACCTGACCATCAGCCTGCGGGCGCACCCGAAGATCCACCCGGCCCCCTGCGAGCGGGACACCCACCCCCGCCGGGTGCTGGCCAAGGCGGCCGCCTCGGTGGTGGGCCCCGCCTGAGCTCCGTGCGGAAATTGGCCCGGTCGCGACCGGGCCAATTTTTATGTCGTGTCACACAGTCGCGATGTATCGCGTTTGCCGCTACGCTGAAGCCATGACCGAGTGGAAGATCAGCGAGCCGGAGCGGCTCGCGCTCGACGGGGAGGTCGTCGACCTCAACGTGTCGCTCGTCGCCGGGCGGCTCAACGTCGTCGGCTCCGACGAGGGCCCGGCCCGGGTCGAGGTGGCCGAGATCGCCGACCGGGCCGTGAACGTCTCGGTCGCGGGCGGGCGCCTCGACGTGTCCCAGGACTTCCCCAAGGGCTGGCCCGGGTTCCTGTGGTGGCTGTTCGGCTCCCGGTTCAAGGTCGACGTCTCCGTCGTCGTGCCGACCGGGGCCACCGTCAAGCTGCACGTCGCGTCGGGCACGGTCATCGCGTCCTCGCTGCGCAACGGCGCCGAGGTCGACGTGACCAGCGGCCGGATCACGCTGCTCGGCATCGACGGGCCGGTCAAGGGCCGGATCGTGTCCGGCTCCATCGAGGGCCTGACGCTCGGCGGCGAGGTCGCCCTGGAGACGGTGTCCGGCGAGATCGTGGTGGCCGACTCGACCGCGGCCAAGGTCAGCGCCCGTACCATCTCCGGCTCCGTCACCTGCGACCTGGACAACCCGCCGGACGGCACCGAGGTCCACCTGGACACCGTGTCGGGCGAGATCACGGCCCGGGTGCGGGAGGACAGCGACCTGCGGGTCAGCCTGCACGCCGTCTCCGGGCACGTCCTCAACGCGTTTCCCGAGCTCGACCAGCACGGCCGCAACAGCGTGACCGGGCGGCTCGGCAGCGGCACGGGCGGGCATCTGGCCGCCAGCGCGACGTCTGGCAGCATCTCGTTGTTGAGACGGCCGGTCGACGACGAGGAAGAGACGACAGCATGAGCGCGGTGTTCAGCCACGGAAGGCTGCGGCTGTACCTGCTGAAGCTGCTCAACGAGGGCCCGCGCCACGGCTACGAGCTGATCCGGCTCCTCGAGAACCGCTTCCACGGCCTCTACGCCCCGTCGGCCGGCACCATCTACCCCCGGCTGCAGCGCATGGAGGCGGACGGCCTCATCACGCACACGGCCGAGGGCGGGCGGAAGGTCTACGAGATCACGGACGCCGGCCGGGCCGAGCTGGAGCGCCGGGCCGCCGAGATCGAGGCGCTGGAGGCCGACATCAACGCCTCGCTCGCCGACCTCTCGAGCCTGGCCGACGAGGTCGAGCAGGGCGTGCGCGGCTCGGTCCGCGACCTCAAGCGCGAGCTCAAGGAGGCCAGCCGCCAGGTGCGCAACGCGCCGGGCGGGCCGACCTCGTTCGGGTGGGGGTACCCGCCGCGGCCGGGCTCGGCGAGCACCCGCCCGGCCGCTCCGCCGCCGTCCGACGTGGTGGCCGAGCTGGAGGACAAGGCCGCGCTGCTGCTGGCCGAGGTGCGCCGCCTCGCGCGGGCCGGGCGGGCCAGCCAGGAGACCATGCGGGCCACCCTCGTGGTGTTGGACGGCGCGATCGACCAGGTGAGACGCTTGCTGCGGTAGGTGGGACGGGTGCCCAGGAATTTCCCAGGCAACCACCAGCCCTACTTCAGCGGAGGGCGGAAAGATATGCGCATGGGGGTACGAGGCGGCGTCGCACAATCCGGGGGTGCATCGTCGCCAGGCGTGGCGCAGGCTGAGGCGAGGCTGCTCGTGGTCGAGGACGACCCGAATATCCGCGAGCTCCTCTCCGCCAGCCTGCGTTTCGCCGGTTTTGCGGTTGACGCCGTGACCACCGGCAGTGAGGCGGTCACGGCGGCCCGCGACTCCAAGCCCGATCTCGTCGTGCTCGACGTGATGCTCCCCGACCTCGACGGCTTCGAGGTCATCCGGCGCCTGCGCGAGGGCGGCGTCCGGCTTCCGGTCGTCTTCCTGACCGCCCGCGACGGCACCGAGGACAAGGTCCGCGGCCTCACGCTCGGCGGCGACGACTACGTGACCAAGCCGTTCAGCCTGGAGGAGCTCACCGCCCGCATCCGGGCCGTGCTGCGCCGCACCGCCGGCGACCCCGGGCCCAACCGGCTGGTCTTCCACGACCTGGAGCTGGACGAGGAGACGCACGAGGTGAGCCGGGCGGGGCAGACCATCGCGCTGTCCCCGACCGAGTTCAAGCTGCTGCGGTACCTCATGCTCAACGCCGGCCGGGTCCTGTCCAAGGCGCAGATCCTCGACTTCGTGTGGAACTACGACTTCCGCGGCGACGACAGCATCGTGGAGTCGTACATCTCGTACCTGCGCCGCAAGGTCGACATCACCGAGCCGCGGCTGATCCACACGCTGCGGGGCGTGGGCTACGTCCTGCGCCTGCCTGTCTGAGCCGCGCGCCGGTGCGCTTCATCGCGGACGTGCCGCTGCGGGTCAAGCTCGTCGCGGCCGTCCTGACCCTCGTCACCATGGCCCTGCTGGTCATCGGCGTCGCGAGCGCCCTGGTGATGCGCAGCTCCATGATCGACAAGGTCGACGGCCAGCTGCGCCAGCTGGCCGGTGCGGTGGACCTCAACCGGCTCCGCCCCGGCACCGAGACGCCGGTCGTGCAGAGCAACTACTTCTTCTTCTGGCTCGCCCGGGACGCCAACGACGACCTCGGCCTGGCCACCGCCGGCGGGCCCGACAAGGCCGACCGGCCGCCGCTGCCGACGTCCAGCGAAGACCTGGTCGATCACCTCGGCGAGCCCTACACGGTGACCGCCGAGAAGACCCACGAGCGCTGGCGGGTCCTGATCATCCAGCGGGCCGGCAACTCGTACGGCGTGAACGTCCTCGGCGTCGCCGAGAACCTCTCGATGATCGACAACGCGGTCGACGAGCTGGTCGCGGCCGAGCTGTTCATCGGCGCGGGCGTGCTCGTGGTCATCGCCGCGGTCGGGGTCACGATCGTGCGGACCAGCCTGCAGCCCCTGCGCGAGATCGAGCGCACCGCGGCCGCGATCGCCGCCGGCGACCTGACGAAACGCGTGCCCGAGAGCCCGCCCGAGACGGAGATGGGCCATCTCGCCGGCGCGCTGAACACGATGCTCGGCCAGATCGAGGGCGCCTTCCGCGTCCGCGCGGCCTCCGAGGAGCGCATGCGGCAGTTCATCGCCGACGCCTCCCACGAGCTGCGCACGCCGCTGACCACGATCCGGGGCTTCGCCGAGCTGTACCGCCAGGGCGCCGCCCGCGAGCCCGAGCAGACCGAGGGCCTGCTGCGGCGCATCGAGGACGAGGCGGCCCGGATGGGGCTCCTGGTCGAGGACCTCCTGCTGCTGGCCCGCCTGGACGAGGAGCGCCCGCTCAGCCTGGCCGACATGGACCTGCGCGTGATCGCCGGGGACGCGGTCGCGGCCGCCTCCGCCGTCGCCCCGGACCGCGAGATCAAGCTGGATTTCGAGGTCGACGAGCCGGTCGAGGTCAACGGGGACGAGGCCCGCCTGCGCCAGGTGGTCGGCAACCTCATGACGAACGCGCTGACCCACACCCCGCCCGGGTCGCCGGTCGAGCTCGCGCTGCGCCGCGACGGCGGCGACGCGCTGATCGAGATCGTGGACCACGGGCCGGGCCTGACCGACGAGCAGGCGGCCCGGGTGTTCGAGCGCTTCTACCGCGTCGACAAGGCGCGCACCCGCCAGCAGGCCGGCGGCTCGCACAGCGGCAGCGGGCTGGGGCTGGCGATCGTGGCCGCGCTCGTCGCCGTACACCAGGGAACGGTCTCGGTCTTCGTCACTCCGGGTGGTGGGGCCACCTTCCAGGTTCGCCTGCCGCTCACAGTCGCTTCCCAGGTCGCTCCCGGGGGTCAGTAAGCAATCCCGGCCAAGCTCAATGTATGAGCGAACAGCAGGGATGGGCACAGCAGCCGGCCTCCGAAGCACAGCAGCACATGCCGACCAACACGGTGCCGGCGCACGTCCCGCACATGCAGCACCCGCCGCAGTGGTACCCGCCACAGTCACCCTATGTGACGCCCGCCACGGCGGTTCCGGCGCCTCTGCAGCGCCGCCGGCTGGGCAAGGGCGTCGTCGCGGTGGTCGCCGCGGTCGCGCTCTCCATCACCGCGGCCTTCGGCGGCGGGGTGGCCGCCCTGGAGCTGCGCCCGGCGAGCACGACGAGCACCGTGATCAGCGCGCAGAACTCCAGCACCTCGTCGACGGGCACGTCCAGCCTGTCCGACGTGGCCGCCGCGGTCCTGCCGAGCGTGGTGTCGATCAACACCGGCTCCGCGATCGGCTCCGGCGTCATCATCACCACTGACGGCGCCATCCTCACCAACAACCACGTCGTCGCGACCGCCCGCGGCAACACGGTGCAGATCACCTTCTCCGACGGCAAGACCGGCACCGCGCAGATCGTCGGCACCGAGCCGGACAGCGACCTGGCCGTCGTCAAGATCACGGGCGGCGGCACCTACACGCCGCTGGCCTTCGCCGACAGCTCCTCCGTCAAGGTCGGCGACACGGTCCTGGCCATCGGCAGCCCGCTGGGCCTGGAGGCCACGGTGACCTCCGGCATCGTCAGCGCGCTCAACCGCACCATCGACGAGAGCGCCGAGTCGGGCCAGGGCAGCCGCGGCCAGCAGCAGACCTCGGGCGGCGCGAGCATCCCGGGCGCGATCCAGACCGACGCCGCGATCAACCCCGGCAACTCGGGCGGCGCGCTGGTGAACCTGTCGGGCCAGCTGATCGGGATCAACACCGCGATCGCCTCGACGAGCGAGACGGCCGGCAGCATCGGCGTCGGCTTCGCGATCTCCAGCAACACCGCCAAGACCGTCGCTCAGCAGCTCCTCGCGTAGAGCTGCACCACAGGCTGGTTTCCCCTCCAGAAAGGAAGAAGCGGCGCACTTGGTGGAGTGCGCCGCTTCTTTCTGGTCTTCGGTCAATCGGCCCAGCCGAACGAGCGCTCGACCGCCCGCAGCCACAGCGCATGGCCGCGGTCCCGCTGCTCGGCCGCCATCGACGGCTCCCAGCGCTTGTCGACGTGCCACTTCTCGCGCAGCGCGTCGGTGTCCGGCCAGAAGCCGACCGCCAGCCCGGCCGCGTAGGCAGCGCCCAGGGCCGTGGTCTCGGCGACCGTCGGGCGCACCACGGGCACGTCCAGCACATCGGCCTGGAAGCCCATCAGCAGGTCGCTCGCGGTCATGCCGCCGTCGACCTTGAGGGTTTCCAGCGGTACCGCGGATTCGGCCATCATCGCGTCCACGACGTCCTTCACCTGCCAGGCCGTCGCCTCCAGGGCCGCGCGGGCGAGGTGGCCCTTGGTGACGTAGCCGGTGAGCCCGGTGATGACGCCCCGCGCGTCCGGGCGCCAGTGCGGCGCGAACAGGCCCGCGAAGGCCGGGACGATGTAGCAGCCGCCGTTGTCGGAGACGGTCGCGGCCAGGTCGTTGATCTCCGGGGCGGAGGCGATCAGGCCGATGTTGTCGCGCAGCCACTGCACCAGCGAGCCGGTGATGGCGATCGAGCCCTCGAGGGCGTAGACGGGGTCGGCGTCGCCGATGCGGTACCCGACCGTCGTCACCAGCCCGCGCTCGCTCGCCACCGGCCGGGTGCCGGTGTTGAGCAGCAGGAACGAG
Organism: Dactylosporangium sp. CS-033363; assembly: GCF_050942475.1. NCBI lineage: Bacteria > Bacillati > Actinomycetota > Actinomycetes > Micromonosporales > Micromonosporaceae > Dactylosporangium > Dactylosporangium sp. CS-033363. The sequence goes on from NZ_CP192032.1 coordinate 1,221,886, forward strand.
CCGGTGCCGTAGGTGCACTTGGCCTCGCCGGGGGCGAAGCACGCCTGCCCGAACAGGGCCGCCTGCTGGTCCCCGAGCGCGCTGGCGACCGGCACGCCGTGCAGGAGCGTCTTGGCCTCGCCGTACACGTAGGACGAGGAGCCGATCTCCGGCAGCATGACCCGCGGGATGCCGAACGCCGCGAGCAGCTCCTCGTCCCAGTCCAGCGTGGTCAGGTTCATGAGCATGGTCCGGCTGGCGTTGGTCACGTCGGTGACGTGCCGGCCGGTCAGCTTCTCGATGAGCCAGGTGTCCACGGTGCCGAAGCGGATCTCGCCCGCCTCGGCCCGTTTCCGCAGGCCCGGGACGTTGTCGAGGAGCCAGACCACCTTCGGGGCGGCGAAGTAGGTGGCCAGCGGCAGGCCGCAGCGCTCGCGGAACCGGTCCGGCCCGGCGTCCCCGGCGAGCGTGCGGATCAGGGCGTCGGTGCGGGTGTCCTGCCAGACGATGGCGGGGTGCACCGGCTCGCCGGTGCGGGCGTCCCACAGGATCGTGGTCTCGCGCTGGTTGGTGATGCCGATGGCGGCGACATCGGCGCGGCTGAGCCCGGCCTGGTCCAGGGCGCGGGTCGACACCGCCTGGACGTTGTGCCAGATCTCGACCGGGTCGTGTTCGACCCAGCCGGGGCGGGGGAAGCTCTGACGGTGTTCGCGCTGGTCAAGCGCCACGATGGCGCCGTCGGCGTCGAACACGATCGCACGGGTGGAGGTCGTGCCCTGGTCGATGGCGAGGATGTACACAGTGCCATCTTCGCCGAAGGTCTGTCACGTTCGGGACGGAACCTTTGCCGCCTTCTCCCGCACGCCTAGAGTCCGTGCCCGGAACTGTGTCCGAACAGGAGATTCCGTGTCGGTCATCGAGACGCGCATCAGTGTCTGGGAGGCGCTCGCGGGGCGCGCCCCGGGGGTCCCGCTCGGCCCGTCCGACGTCGGCTTGTGGCACGCGGTCTCGGACCGGCTCAACCCGGCCCGGGCCCGGCCGGTGCTGCGCCCCGACGTCGAGGCGGTCGCGCTGACGTCCGCGCGCGGCGTCGAGTACGTCATGCTGCGCTCGCCCGACCACGGCGAGTCGAGCTATCTGCGGTTGACGCCGGAGGAGTACCGGCTGGCGCAGCAGATGGACGGCAGCAAGACCGTCGCCCGGCTGGTCGCCGAGTTCGCGCGCATCTCCGGCCGGCTCGCGCCCGAGCAGGTGACCCGGATCGTGGCCGACCTGGCCGGCAACCGGATGCTCGACGAGCTGCCCGTCGACGCGTTCAGCAAGCTGCAGCGGGTGCACCGGCGGCCGTGGCCGATCCGGCTGGGCAAGGGGCTGCTGGCCACCGCCCAGGGGCGCCGGGTCGTGCTCGCGCGCGTCGATCCGATCGTGACCTTCCTGTACAAGGCGGGCGGCCGGATCTTCTTCACCCGGATCATGGCCACGCTCTGCGGGCTCGTCGCGCTGGCCGGCCTGGCCGTGTTCGTGTGGAACTGGTTCCGGGCCGACCAGTCGGTGTTCCTCACCAACGACTCCTACTTCGCCGGCGCCCTGGTCCTGCTCGGCCTCAACGTGCTCGCGCTGGCCTGTCACGAGCTCGGGCACGCGCTGGGCGCCAAGCACGCCGGAAGACGGGTGCCGGTCGCGGGCTTCCTCGTGTACTTCGGGATCCCCTCGGTCTTCGTCGACACCACCGACGTGTGGATGGCCGGCCGCCGCGCGCGGCTCGTCACGACCATCGCCGGCCCGGCCACCGGCCTGGTGCTCGCCGGCGCCTGCCAGCTCGTCGGGGTGTTCTTCCCGGAGCTGCAGCCCTGGACGTTCAAGCTGGCCTTCGCGTGGTACCTCAACGCGCTGTTCAACCTCAACCCGTTCATGGCCCTCGACGGCTACTACCTGCTCATGGACTGGCTCGAGGTGCCCAACCTGCGGGCCCGCGGCCTGGCCTGGGTGATCGCCCGCCTGCGCCGCCGCCCCCCGCGCTTCGGCGACCTCGACCGCGAGGGGCGCCTCGTCGCGCTGTACGGCATGCTCGCCGTCATCTGGATCGCCATCGCGATCAACATCGTCTACCGCGTGTACACCGACCGCGTGGCCGGCGTCGTGACCGGCCTGTGGAACGCCGGCTGGCTCGCCCGCGCCCTGCTCGCCGTGATCGTGGTGGGGCTGCTCGCGCCGGTCGTGTACCTGTTCTTCGGGTGGCTGCGCCGCCGCGGCCGCCGCCTGCGGGACCGGCTGGGGGAGCGCAAGCTCGGCCGCGACGAGCCCCGCCGGTTCGCCGCGCTGAGCACCTCGGCGCTGTCCAACCTGCCGCCGGAGGCCCTGGCCCGGCTGGCCGCCGACGCCCGCTGGGTCCACCCGCGCACCGGCGACCAACTCGTCTTCGCCGGCGCCGCCCAGCCGTCGGTCTACGTCGTCGTCGACGGTGCCCTGGAGGCGCGCCGTCCGGGCGATCCCACCGGTACCGTCCGCGAGCGCGTCGGCCGCGGCGGCGTCGTCGGCCTGGCCAACGCCCTGACCGGCGCCCCGGCCGCGCTGGGCTGGATGACCGCGGGGACCACGCTGCTGGCCATCCCGTCCTCGACGGTCTCCTCGGCCGTCGGCCCGCTGCCCGGCCCGCCGCCGGTCGAGTGGGCCGAGCTGGAGCAGCTCATCGGCGAGACGCCGGCCCTGTCCGCGCTCGGCCCGGAGGACCGGCTCGGCCTGCTGACCCGCGCCCGGCCCATGCAGCTCGGCCCCGGCCAGCCGGTCGTCCTGCGCACCGGCAACGACGCCCTCGTCATCGAGTCGGGCTCGCTGCAGCTGCCGGAGGGGGTGGAGCTGCACCGGGGATCGATGATCGGGCCGTACGGCGACGGCTCGCCCGGCCAGGTCGCCACCGCCCGCACACCGGCCCGCGCCTGGCTGCTGCCCGCCGTGGCCGGCCTGCCGCTGCTGCTCGGCCGCACCGCCGACACCACCCCGTCGGGCGGCCGCCGTCCGACCGCCGGCGCGCACCCGCTGATCGGGTACCCGCCGCTGGCCGCCCCGCCCGGCCCGCCCGCCCCCGCCGACGACAGCGTGGACCGCCGCCTCGAGCGCCGCCTGTGGTGGCTGCTCGTGCTGCTCCTCCTGCTCGCTGTTTTCCTGACCGGCGCCAACCTCTTCACCGGCCCGGTCTGGGCCGAGATGCCCACCGACAGCGCCCTGGTCACGGTGACCCGCGGCGAGGCCACGGTCCGCGTCAACGGCACGGATCGCGTGCTGACCCGCAACGCCAAGGTGTACGTCCAGCAGAGCGACTCGGTCCGCGTGAACCCCAAGTCGACGGCGTCCCTGACCTTCCGCGGCGGCAGCGCCACGGTCCTCTGCGCCGGCGTCGACGTGCGGGTGGGCACGCTGGTCAGCGGCCAGCAGACGCCGATCGAGCCGACGGCCGCGCTGACCCTGAACGCGGGGCGCGTGCTCGTCGACACGACCAGCACGACGACGGCGTTCAAGCCCTTGCGTCTCACCGTGGGGCCTGTGACGAATGAGGGGTCGGCGCGGTTCGCCCTGACCGCCTCCGGCTCGCCTGAGGTGGGCCGCGGGGTGGTGACGTCGTCCGGGACCGTCGTGCCGCCGTCGTCCTCGGCCGATCTGACCTGCGGGGACGGGGTGGCGCTGCCGAAGCCCGGCGGGACGCCTACGGTGGTGCCGTCCGCTTCGGACACGCCGTCGGAGCTGCCGTCGCCGAGCGAGTCGCCGTCGGCTTCGGCGTCGGCCTCGGACACCCCGACTCCGACCGCGACCCCGACCCGCACGACCGCCGGTCCGACCCGCACGACCGCCGGTCCGACCCGCACCACCGCCGGGCCGCCGCCGACCACGGCCGGCCCGACGACCTCGCCGCCGCCGCCCTACCGGCCGCCGGTCGTGGTGACCATCAACCAGTCGACCGGCTCGATCGACCAGACCATGGCGACCGGCGGGACCTGCAACGGCGGCTCGATGACGTTCTCGATCAACGCCGCGGTGCAGGCCGGCGAGGCCCCGATCCGAGGCGTCACGGTGTCGTGGAGCGGGTTCGCGTCCGGCTCCCGCGCCATGTCCCGCGACGGCAACTACTACGGCACCATCGGACCGATCAACTACCCGGGCAAGCCCAACGCGGGCGGCACCCTCAGCATCACGGTCACCGCCATCGACACCAACGGCAAGACCGGTTCCAAGTCCGGGTCGCAGATCGGTGTTCTGAAGTGCTCCCCGCCAGTTATCTCATGAGGAGAAAGCGTGCTGTGTTGGTTCTGCGCGAAGGCGGCGCGGGGGTCGTGCCGGTTCTGCGGTCGTGGACTGTGTGAGGACCACGCGAAGTTCGGCCCCTACCTGCTGGAGGTGCACCGTTCGCAAAGCCGCGGGCGGGCCGAGGGGCTCGTGGTGGAGGACGCTGTGCAGTGCGGGACCTGCCGGCCGCGTCCGCAGCCGATACCGATGCCGGAGCTCGACTGAGCTTTGGCGGTACACGAAAACTGGGGGAAAGCGATGTCCGACTTCGATGAGGTGCTGGAGCGCCTGCTCGGCGACCCGGCGTTCAAGGCGCAGCTCGCGGCCGATCCGGCGGGGACGCTGGCCGGCTATCGGCTGAGCCCCGACGAGCTGGACATCCTGCAGTCCCAGGTCGGCGAGGCGGGCGGGCAGGCCCACGTGGAGCAGCGCACGAGCAAGGCGAGCATGTTCGGCGTGTTCTCGTCGATCGGCTCCGGGCTGGGCGACGTCCTGCACCACGGCGGCGGGATCAGCGGGCACGGGCTGGGCTCGAGCGGCGCCGACATGGGGCAGCGCATGCACGACGTGGTCGAGCAGCAGTCCGGGGGGCGGCACGCCGCGATCGAGCCGGCCGACCAGGGCGGCGGGTCCACCATCGGGCACGCCGTGCAGGACGCCGGTGCGGGGCGGCACTCCGTGGGGACGTCGCACCTGGAGTACCACTCGGAGACGCACTACTCGGAGTCGCACTCGTCGGGCACGGTGTACCACGCCAGCACCTACAGCGGGGCGACCGGCGGCACGCCGCACGAGCCCGACGGGGGTGCGGCGGGTGCGGCGGCGGGGCTGGCCGGATATCAGCCGGGGGACCAGGCCGGCGGCGGGATCGGGGCCGGGCTGTCGGACATCGGTCAGCACGCCGGGCCCACGGGCGGCGGCGGGGTCGGCGGCGGGCTGGCCGGGGTGGCGCAGCAGGCGGGGCACGCGCAGGTGCCCGGGCAGGCGCCCACCGACGGCTACCACACCCGGGTGGACTGGGACGGCGACGGGCGCTGGGACCAGCACACGTACGTCAACCGGGCCGACGGCGGGGTGGACATCGTGGTCGACAGCGACGGCGACGGGCGGCCCGAGTTCGTCGGGCACGACACCGACCGGGACGGCCTGATCAACTCCTCCGAGGTGGACACCAACCGCGACGGGGTCATGGACGCGCGCTACGAGGACCTCAACGGCGACGGGTGGCTGGACCGCCGCACGCGGTGAGTGGCACGTTTCCGGGAGCCGCCCGTTCCGCTCGCTCTCTACCGTTCTAGAGGTACCGCAGCAGCGGTACCAAAGGATTCCGGGAGCGGTTATGAGCGACTTTGACCTCGACTGGGGCATGGAGCACGAACTCCACGTCGACCACGACGGCGGAGTCGATCACGTTTCCGGCTTCAGCGACGACCACGGGCACGACACCTACAGCCACGACCACGAGCACGACCTGAGCTCCGACGGCGACCTCGACGGCGTGACCGACGCGCCGCACGACGAGCCGCTGAGCCTGGACGAACCGGACCTCGACCTGCCGGACTGGCAGCTGGACACCGACTTCCTGGACGGGCACTACGACCTGGTGGGCGCGGACCCGCACGAAAACGACATGTGGTCGCAGTTCATGACCGACATGCACGAAGAGGTCAATCCGTACGCCGCCAACTGATCCCCGGCCGGTGCGCTCCGGAGTGCACCGGCCGGCTCCAAACGCGCTTACAGCTTGATCGCGCTCGCCGGCCCGGAGCTGGCGTAGTACCAGCCCTGGGCTGTGTCGCAGCCCAGGTCGCGCAGCCGGGTCGCCTGCTCGGCCGTCTCGACACCCTCCGCCGTGACGCTCAGCTTCAGCGTGTGGGCCAGGCCGATGACCGCCGCCACGATCTCCTGGTCGACCGGGTCGGGCCCCTCCGGCGGGCGCAGGCCGGCCACGAAGGACCCCGCCAGCTTGAGGCTGTGCACGGGCAGGTTGCGCAGGTAGGCGAAGTTCGAGTACCCGGTGCCGAAGTCGTCGATCGCGATCCGCGGGCCGAGCGCGGCCAGCGCGTTGAGCGCCTCGATCGGATCGCCGCCGGTGCCCATGACCGCGCTCTCGGTCAGCTCCAGCTGCAGCCCCGCCGGCGGCAGGCCGGTCTGCTCCAGGATCGCGCGCACGTCGCGGACGATCGTGCGGTCCCGCATCTGGCGCACGGCCAGGTTGACGCTCATGATCGGCGCCCGGTCGCCGACCGCCTTGTGCCACTCCGCGGCCTGGCGGCAGGCCTCGTGCAGGACCCATCGCCCGAGCGGGACGATGAGCCCGGTCTCCTCGGCCATCCCGATGAACGCGTCCGGCCCCAGCACCCCGAAGCGGGGGTGCCGCCAGCGCACCAACGCCTCGACGCCGATGGTCACCCCGTCACTGAGACGGACCAGCGGCTGGTACTCCACGAAGAACTCGCGCCGCTCCAGCGCCGCCGGCATCGAGGCCGACAGCTCGTACCGCTTCACCTCGCGCGTGTGCCGCTCGGCGTCGAAGAGCGCGAGCCGGTTGCGCCCGTCGGCCTTGGCCCAGTACAGCGTGGTGTCGGCGGCCTTCATGAGCTCGCCGGTGCTCGTCCCGCGCAGCGGCTGCTCGACCACCCCGATGCTCGCCGAGATGCTGATCTCGTGGCCGCCGACGTGGACCGGTGCCCGTACCGTATCCAGGGCTTTTTCGGCCACCGCGACGACATCCTCGATGCCGCCGCACTGTTCGACCAGCACCACGAACTCGTCGCCGCCCATCCGGGCCACGAGCTGGTGCTCGCCGTTGATCGAGCGGGCCAGCCGGCGGGCCACGGTCTGCAGCAGCTGGTCGCCGACGTCGTGGCCGAGGGTGTCGTTGATGACCTTGAAGCCGTCGACGTCGAGGTAGCACACGCCGATGCGGGCCTCGTCGTCCTCGCCCTCGGCCTCCAGCAGGGCGCCCAGCCGCTCGAAGAACAGCGTGCGGTTGGGCAGCTGGGTGAGCGGGTCGTGCAGGGCCTGGTGGCGGAGGCGGACCTGCAGGAGGTACCGCTCGGTGATGTCCTCGAACATCGCCACCAGCCACCGCGGGCGGCCGTCCTCGTCGCGGATGATCGAGGCGACCAGGTCGGTCCAGACGCGGTGCCCGTCCTTGTGCACGTACGGCTTCTCGATGCGGAACTGGTCCCGCCCGCCGGAGAGCACCTCGTCGAACATCGCGCCGGCGGTCGGCGGGTCCTCGGGCAGCACGAAGTCGTCGAAGGACATCGCCCGGAGCTCCTCGGCGGTGTACCCGAGCATGTCGCACAGCGCCTGGTTGACCTCGATCACCTGGCCGTCGATGGTGCTCACGCTCATGCCGATGGCCGCCCCGGCGAAGATCGCCTGGAACCGGGCCTCGCTGACCCGCCGGCCCTCCTCGGCGCGGGCCCGGGCCCACAGCGCCGCGGTGCGGATCTCCTCCTGCTCGTCGAGCACCCGGTCGCGCAGCGCGAGCGCGTAGCCCGACGCGAGCGCGCCCTGGATCTGCGCGACCCGCTTCACCGGCGCGTTGCCGAACTGCTCGGCGAGCACCGCGAGGCTGCGCTCCAGCGTCGTCGGCTCGGTGAAGTGCGCGGCGACCAGCGTCGAGCCGACCTCGCGCATGTCGGTCGGGTCGAAGGTCTCGGCCGTGAGCGCGTGGATGATCCGCGTCGCGAGGCTGGTCAGGAAGTCCTGGACCTCGAGGCCGTTCATCGACACGTAGCTGGTCCCGGCGATGGCCAGCGACCAGGCGCGCGCCATCCGTTCGGCGGCGCGATGGGGGCGGTCCCACGAAGTCGGCGTGGGGCTGATGGCGGTCATGATCGGCGGCGTTAGTCCTTGCGTGCGACGGCCACGCAGCCGATCGCGTTGCCTTCGGGCGGGGGCTCCTCGTCGCCGGCCGGGCGCCACGCGTGCGGCGCGACGACCCCCGGCGGGAGCGCGGTCAGGTCCCCGAGGAGCGCCTCGACCTGCGTGTTGGTGCGCAGGATGAGCGGGGTGGGCGAGCGGCGGTACATCTCCCAGGCCTCTTCCTCGGCCGGCGTGAGCGGCCGGTCGAGCCCGGCGTGGGAGAGCACCACGTGGCTGCCGGGCACGCCGGCGGCGGCGTAGCCGGCCACGATGTCGGCCGGGCGCTGCTCGTCCGGGACGAAGTGCAGCACCGCGACGAGCAGGAAGGCGACCGGCTGGGTGAAGTCGATCAGGCCCTGCACCTGCGGCTGGGCCAGCACCTCGGCCGGGGAGCGCAGGTCGCCGGCGACGACCGCGGTGCCCGGCACGCCGGCCAGGATGGCCCGGCTGTGCGCGACCGCGACGGGGTCGTGGTCGACGTAGACGACCCGCCCGTCCGTCACGCCCGCGTCGGCGAGCACCTCGTGGACGTTGCCGACGGTCGGGATGCCGGAGCCGAGGTCGAGGTACTGCCGCACGCCCTGCGCGGCGAGCGCCCGCACCGCGCGGCGCAGGAAGGCCCGGTTGCTGCGGGCCAGCCCGGCGACGGCCGGCATGACCTTGAGGACCTGCTCGGCGAAGGCGCGGTCGGCGGCGAAGTTGTGCGATCCGCCGAGGTAGTAGTCGTAGACCCGGGCCACGCTCGGCCGGTCGAGATCGACGTCGGCCGGGGCCCAGCTGGGACGATCCACAGATCAACACTCCTCGACCTTGGTCGTTGTGCGCCGAGCATACGTGTGGGCGGGCGGCGAGAAAACCCGCCGCCCGCCCGGACGAGTATTGATCAGGCTCTTCGCTAGGCGATGAGGGTGTAGCGGTTGGCCGGGCCGGGAGCGATGGGTCCGGTGCCCAGGTAGGACGTGAGGGCGTCGACGTCGAAGCCGGGCGCGGTGACGCGGCCGGTGCCCTTCGCGAGGTTCAGGAACCCGTCGCCGCCGTTGGCCAGGAAGTCGTTCGTGGTCACCTTGTAGGTGGCCGCCGGGTCGATCGCCACGCCGTTGAGCTGGATGTTGCTGATCTTCGAACCAGCAGGAGCCGAAGCGCTGATCTGGTACGTGAAGCCGGCCGACACCTGCAGCATGCGCTGGACGGACTGGCCCTGGAAGCCGACGAACTGCTGCTCGAGGACGTCCTTGAGCTGCGCGCCGGTGAAGGACTGGGTGACGACCAGGTTGTTGAACGGCTGGACGGTGAACGCCTCGCCGTACGTGACCTGGCCGGGCGCCTCGCCGCCGGGGGAGTTGGCGTAGGTGAGCGAGGCCCGGATGCCGCCCGGGTTCATGAACGCGATCTGGGCGCCCGCCGAGGCCTTGGTGTAGGCCAGCTGGGCGTCGGCGATGACGTCGCCGAGCGGCGTCTCACCGGAGGGCACCTGGGTGGTGGTGATGTCGGCGGTGATGCTGCCGACGACCTTGTTCGCGAGCGGGGCGACCGCCGTGCGGTACTTGTCGGCGATCTTCTTGACCTTCGGGTCCACCATCGCCGGGTTGCGGACGAAGTTGCCGGCCGCGTCCTTCTGGTACGTCCCGTCGGCGTTCTTGACGCCGTTGTCCACGATCACGTTGGTGGCCGACGCGTCGACGAACTTGCGCGTCTTCTTGTCCAGCGTGATGCGGATGTCGCTGACCAGCACGCCGAACGAGCCCGCGCTCGTCACCAGCGAGTTCTGGCCCGAGGAGTTCGGCAGCTCGCAGCTGTAGAAGCGGTGGGTGTGGCCGGAGACGACGACGCCGTAGGCCGGGTTGAGGCCCTTGGTGATGTCGGTGATCGGGCCGGCGAAGTTGGCGCAGCCGGACGGGTCCAGCGGGGCCGGCGGGCTGCTCTGCAGACCGCCCTCGTGCACCACCAGGACCATCGACTTGATGCCGAGCCAGCCCAGGATGGTGGCGTACTTGTTCGCCGTCTCGACCTCGTCGTGGAAGTCGACGTTCTTGATGCCGGCCGGGTTGACGATGCCGGGGGTGCCCTCGAGCGTCATGCCGACGAACGCGACCGGCACGCCGTCGTAGAAGCGGATGGTGAACGGCAGCAGGATCGGCAGGCCGTTCGACTTCTGGGTGACGTTGGCGGCGAGGTACGGGAACTTGGCCCCCGCGAACCCGTCGCCGTCCTGGCAGCCGTCGGTCGGGTGGCAACCGCCGAACTGCATCCGGTAGAGCTCGGTGACGCCCTCGTCGAACTCGTGGTTGCCCACGGACGCGAAGTCGACGCCCATCGCGTTGAGGACCTCGATCGCCGGCTCGTCGTGGAACGCGGCGCTCACCAGCGGCGAGGCGCCGATGTTGTCACCGGCGACGACCGTGTCGCTGTTCTTGACGCCGGCCTTCTTGGCGTCGTTGCGCAGCTTGGTCAGGTAGGTGCTGAGGTACTCGGAGCCACCGGCGGGGACGCCGTTGACGAGCCCGCCACTGCCGGTCGGCGGGTCGATGTTGCCGTGGAAGTCGTTGAAGCCGAGCAGCTGCGCGGTCGTCGTCGGCCCGGTCTTCTGGGTGAACGAGACTTTGGCCGGGGTCAGTGGCGTCCACTGGTCCGCTGCCTGCGAGCCGCCCGTCTTGGCCAGGGGCAGCAGTGCGACGACCGCTAAGGCGAGTGCGGGCACCGCGAGGTGCTGCGCGATCCGCCAGCCGCGGGCGCTTGGCTGGGCCATGATCTCTCCTTGGAGAAGGGAAACATGCGTCGATCGACATCCTTGTCGAACGCATCGATCGGGCGCGAGCGGGACTTGCCGTCGGGTAAATGTCCTACGGGTAAAGGCGAGGGTTCGCCGGAACGGGCTGTCCGAACGGGCAATACACACTGCGCGACCGTGCGGTACCCGTAGGTATCTAGTACGTTCGGGCCCGGAAGGTACACCGCGCGTACGGAGGCGGTCACCATGATGAGGCGGTTCTCGGCCGTTCTGGTCGTCGTCGCATCGGCCGCGCTCGGTGGGTTGATCTTCCCCGAACGGGTGAACGCGGCCGATCCCGTCGGCTGGCGCCGGATCTTCTCCAACTCCTTCGACGACCCCGGCCGGCTGCCCACCGGCTGCTCGGCCTACGACGGCGCCCCGGAGGGTGCGCAGGCGAGCTACTTCCGCCCCGAGGCCGTCACGGTCGCCGACGGGCACCTGAGCCTGGCCCTGCACCGCCGCACGTACGGCGGCAAGCCCTTCGTCACCGGCGAGCTGCGCTGCGTCGGCTCCGCCCAGCAGTTCGGCCGCTACGAGTTCAAGGCGCGCGTCCCGGTCGGGGCGGGCATCGACTCGATGGCCCTGCTGCGCCCGGTGGACCGCGCGGCGGGCAAGCACGACTCCCAGCTGGAGATCATGGCCAAGCCGGGCGCGGAGCAGGCCGTGGTCACCAACGCCGACGGGACGTCCTCGAAGTCCGAGGTGCTCAAGGGTTCGTACCGCGACTGGCACACGTACCTCATCGAGTGGGACCCGTCCGGCTTCAGGCTCGCCGTCGACGGCGCGCCGGTCTGGCAGGACGCGGCCGCGTCGACCGAGCCGCGCTGGTTCGGCTTCGCGGTGACGACGGGGGACCGGGCGGGGACGCCGAGCTCGTCGACGCCACTGCCCGCCGAGTTCCAGATCGACTTCCTGCGGATCTGGGCCTTCGAACCGGTCGACGGGGCGTCGCCGGCGCCGGTCGAGCAGCCGTCCACAGTGGATGGTGCGATGCCCGCGGCGCCGCCTTCGGACCGGCACTGGTCGCTGTGGCTGGCGGTGGCCGCGGTGGTGACGGCGGCTTGCGCGCTCTTCGCGTTCGTGATTCACAAGACCCGGCCGCATCGACCGCCGTCTTCGCATCGCGCCTGAATCGCCGCCCTTCTGGGGATTTTCTGCCGTTCCGACTGAAACGCGCAGTTCTCCACACCGCCCACTGCCCGGTTCCCGGCATATCGCCTGTCGGGGTATAAGTCCGAAATGTCGGGCAAGCGAAGCGCCCGACATTTCGTCTCACAGCGGATCCGCCATCGGCGAAACGGGGTCGTCCACACCGCCGGAGCAGCGAATCATCGGCGGATGAGAATTCTCGTACTGGGTGGGACCGTGTTCCTCGGCCGGGCCGTGGCCCGGCAGGCGCTCGAAGCCGGCCACGACGTCGTCTGCGCCGCCCGTGGGGAGTCCGGAGAGCCCGTCGACGGCGTCGAGTTCGTCAAGGTCGATCGGGACCGGGCCGGGGGGCTGCACGGGCTTCAGGGGAGCTTTGACGCCGTTGTTGACGTGGCCCGGCATCCGCGGCACGTGCGGCACGCCGTCGACGAGCTGGCCGGGCGGGTCGGGCACTACACGCTCGTCTCCAGCTGCTCCGCCTATGCCGACGCGGTGACCCCGGGACAGACCCCGGCCACGGCGCCGTTGCTGCCGGCCGACTTCGAGGCGGACCCGTGGTCCGATGCCGAGGCGTACGGGCGGTGCAAGGTGGCGTGTGAGGAGCTGGCCGCCGCCGGGTTCGGCGCCGATCGGACGTTCCTGCTGCGGGCGGGCATGATCGTCGGGCCGGAGGACCCCACGTACCGGTTCGAGTACTGGGTGCGGCGCGCGGAGCGGGGTGGCGAGGTGCTGGCGCCCGGCGGGCCGGACGAGGCGGTGCAGCTGGTGGACGTGCGCGACCTGGCCGGCTGGATCATCGCCGCGGCGGGGAACGGGCTGGCCGGGGCGTACGACGGGATCGGGGCGCCGATGACGCGGGCCGAGTTCCACGCCGGGTTCGCCGAGGGGGTCGGGGTGCCGCAGGAACTCACCTGGGTCGCGCAGGATTTTCTGCTCGAGCACGGGGTAGCGCCGTGGAGCGGGCCGCGGTCGCTGCCGTTCTGGCTGCCGCTGCCGGAGTACGCCGGCCATATGAGCCGGGACGTGGGCCCTTCGGTGGAGGCGGGGCTCGCGACCAGGCCCCTCGCGGCGACCGTCCGGGCGACCCTGGAAGCAATTCGTGACGCATCCCACATCGATCCGAAGAACGGACTGGGTATCGACGAGGAAGCTCAGTTGTTGCGGGAATGGCATGAGCGGTGAGCATCACCCCCGCTCGCTTCCCGGAAAGCCTGTCGCACCGCCGACAGTTGCCGATGAACAACCGTGCCCAAGCGGCACCGAACGTCCCCGGCGCGGGCGTTCCCAGGGAACTCACAGCGAATTCAGGCGTCTGACGGGCAGGTAGAGCACGTATCACTTGTTGCAACCGAAGCGAACCGGAGCAGTCTCCCGAGCGTCTAGGTAAGTGGTGCAACTCTCAGGGGTCGTCACCGAATCGCCCCCGCGGGCGGAATTCGGAAGGCGCTTTGACTGTTGTGTAGGGGGCATACCCGGGGGGCACCCGTTTTAGCAGGGTGAAACGGGGAAGGCGAAGGATGGAGCGGGGAGGGGCCCGAAGGTGGAGAACGTGAAAGTGGAGATGCGACCCGACACAGGCGCCGAGGAGCGTGACCTGGTCGGCGTGTACCTGCATGAGATCTCCCGCACGCCGCTGCTCGACGCCGCTTCAGAGGTCGAGCTGTCCAAGGCGGTCGAGGCGGGGCTCTATGCGGAGCACCTGCTCGACAGCGACGAGATTCCCGATGGCGTGACGGCCGATGAGCTGCACCGGCTGGTGGCCGACGGCGAGCGGGCGAAGGACCGGTTCATCCGGGCCAACCTGCGGCTGGTCGTGTCGATCGCGCGGCGCTACGTGCGGTCCGGCATGCCGATGCTCGACCTCATCCAGGAGGGCAACACCGGCCTCGTGCGGGCGGTCGAGAAGTTCGACTACGTGCGTGGCTACAAGTTCTCGACGTACGCGACGTGGTGGATCCGCCAGGCGATCAGCCGGGCGATCGCGCAGCAGGAGCGCACGGTCCGGCTCCCGGTGCACCTCGTCGAGGACGTCAACCGCATGCGCAACGTCGCGCGGCAGCTCACCCGTGAGCTGGGCAACGAGCCGGAGCCGGAGCAGCTGGCCACGGCGCTCGGGGTGCCCGTCGAGCGGGTGCACGAGCTCATGCGCTGGTCGCAGGACACCGTGTCGCTCGACACCCCCGTGGGTGACGACGGCGACACCAACCTCGGCGACCTGGTCGCGGACTCCGACGCCCCGTCGCCGGAGGACGTGGTCCTGGCCGCGCTGGAGCGTCAGCGCATCGAGGGCCTGCTCAACCACCTCGACGACCGTTCGGCCGGCATCATGCGGGCCCGCTACGGCCTCGAGGACGGCCGCGAGCACTCGCTGACCGAGGTGGCGACCCGGTTCTCGCTCTCCCGCGAGCGCATCCGCCAGCTCGAGATCCAGGCGCTCGGCCGGCTCCGCGAGCTGGCCCGCGCGGAGGGCCTCCAGGCCGCATAACCAACCCCCACAACGACAAGAAGCCCCGGGTCGATGCCGACCCGGGGCTTTCGCATGCACCTGAAGCGTGGCCTAGTACGGGTCGCCGCACACCTTCCACGCGCCGCCTTCCTTCAGCATCTCGAAGGAGTGCTTGGCCTTGCCGCTCTTGAAGGTGACCTCGGCCGAGATCGATGCGGTCTCGGTACCGTTCTGGTTGCTGTAGGAGCCGCCCCAGCTGAAGTCGTGCGCGCTCGGCGGGTTCCGCTGCACATAGGCCTCGAACGTCTCCGGGCCGTACTGCGCCTGCGTGTCGCCGCAGAGCAGGTCGTACGCCGTCTGGGTCTTCCCGCCCTCCAGTGCGGTCAGGAAGTCACCGGCCGCGGCCTTGGGCGCCTTGGTGGACTTGTCGACGATGAAGAACAGCCCGGCCGCGCCGCCGCCGCAACAGAGGACGAGGACGCCGATCGCGCTGAAAAGAATGATCTTCCAGGTTTTGCTCACACGCGCCAGCCTAGGAATCGCGATCAAGCCGCGGTGTACACCACCCGACGCGGATCATGCCCGATGTGCGACCACGAACAGGCGCGGGAAGGGCAGGAGCGTGCCGAACGGCTCACGGGGGTACCGCTGCCGCAGTTCGCTCCTGACGTCGGCGGTGAACTCCTCGAGGTCGCTCCCGGACAGCGCGTCGAGGTAGGGCCGCAGGCCGGTGCCCTTGAACCACTCGAAGACCGGATCGTCGCCCGGCAGCACGTGGAAGTAGGTCGTCTGCCACGCGTCGACGGTGAGTCCGGCTGCGGAGAGTAACCGCACGTACTCCGCCCCGTCGAGCACCGGGCTGGCCGCCCGCGGCCCGGTCGAGCCCGCCGCGCCGGCCAGCAGCGGCGCCCACCGCTCCCGCGCGGCCACGCCGGCCAGGCCCGGGTCGAACGAGGGGACCGGCACCTGGAAGGCGAGCGTCCCGCCGTCGTCGAGGGCGGCCGCCCAGCGCGGCAGGAGCGTCTCGTGGTCGTCGACCCACTGCAGCGAGGCGTTGGCCACGATGACGTCCAGGGAGCCGCGCTGGGGGCGCCACTGGGCCGCGTCGGCGAGCTGGAAGGTGACCTGGGCGGTCCGGTGCTCGTTCGCCGCCGCGATCATCGACGGCGAGGAGTCCAGGCCCAGGACCGCCGCGTCGGGCCAGCGCTCGGCGAGCGTGGCGGTCATCGTGCCGGGGCCGCAGCCCAGGTCGACGACGGCGACCGCGGACGTGGTGGGGATGCGGGCGACGAGCTCGCGGAACGGCCGGGCGCGCTCCTCGGCGAAGCGCTCGTACTGCTGCGGGTCCCAGGAGGCCATGCCCCCAATGATGAAGGCCCGCGGATCGGTCTCGATCCGCGGGCCCTCGGGACGTGCCTGGGGGTCAGCCCTTGACGCGGCCGTACCCGTAGATGCTGTCGACGCTGACCGACGCGTACCGCACCACATCACCGGTGTGCGGCGCATGGATGATCGTGTCGTTGCCGACGTAGATGCCGACGTGGCCGAGGCCGTTGTAGAAGACGAGGTCGCCCGGCGCCAGCGAACTGCGCGGAATGTGGGCCACCTTGCTCCATTGGCTCGCGGCGTTGTGCGGCAGGCTCACGCCCGCGGCCGCCCATGCCGCCATCGTCAGGCCCGAGCAGTCGAACGAGTTGGGACCGCCGGCGCCGTACACGTAGGGCTTGCCGAGCTTGCTCTTGGCGTAGTTCACCGCGGCGCCGGCATTGCCCGAGACGGCGGGCAGGGTGCCCGGGTTGTAGTTCGCGCCGGTGACCTTGGTGCTCCCGGCGTTCTTGGCCTTCTTCTGCAGATCTTCGAGCTTCTTGACGTCGCCCTCGATCTTCTTGCGCTGGTTCTCGAAGTCGGCCTTCTGCGTGTTCTGGGCCGCGATCGTCTGGTCCAGCTGCGTCTTGGCGTTCTTGTAGTCGCTGATGCTCTTCTGCTGCGCCCGCGTGACCTGCTGCAGCATCGTCATCTGGTCCATCAGCGAGCCCGACGACGTGGCGGACAGCATGATGTTGATGTTGCGCATGCTGCCGTTGGTCTTGAAGGCCTCGATGGCGATCTGGGAGACGCCTTCGTTGGCCGCGGTTAGGTTCTTCTCGAGGTCGGCCGCCTTCGCCTGCGAGTCGGCCATGTCGATGTTGAGCTTGTTCCAGTTCTCGATCGTGGCCTCGAGGTCCTTGTTCTGCTTGTCGAGCTGGGCCTCGATCTCGGACAGCGACGGGTCGGCGTGTGCGACCGTGGCGGGTGCGAGCACCGCGAGCGAGATGAACCCGATCGCCAGAGTCCGCAGCACCGACCGGCGGGCACGATGTCCAGTGGACAAGGGAAGACCCTTCTGCACCTACCGCCTACCGGGTTAGCTGACGGGTTCGGGCGGGAAGAGATAGCGCCCTACCGCGGCGTCGCGGATTCACCCCAACGAAGTGGGTCCCCGGTTCGATGTGCGCGCCCGAGGGGTGGGCTCGCACGGCGTCGATTCGGCGGCGCTTGCCCGGCGCCATCCGGGGTGGACGGCGGACTGCCGAGCAGGCCAGCGCCTAACTTAACGTGATCACCGGCCGGGCGGAAGGCGCGCGCCCCGCTCGATATCTAATGTTCCGAATGTCCGGATTACTGCCGGTTGGAGCCTCGTGCCAATCCGTGACTTTGGTGCCGGACGGTTACGAATTCGGGACTTGATTTTGTACAGAGGCACGGTTAAATACACGTAACTTCATACACCGACGGTGCAAATAGTTCCGGGGGTCCGCACGTGCTACGGGTCCAGAACCTCGAAGTGGTCTACGACGATGTGATGCTGGTCTTACGGGGCGTCAGCCTCGCCGTCCCGGAAGGTCGGATCGTCGCCCTGCTCGGGGCGAACGGCGCCGGGAAGACCACCCTGCTGCGGGCGCTGTCCGGGCTGCTCGGCGTGCACGACGGCGCCGTCACCCGGGGTTCGGTGACCCTCGGCGACCGCCCGATCCACCGGCTGCGGCCCGCCGCCGTGGTCCGCCGCGGGATCAGCCAGGTCATGGAGGGCCGGCGCACGTTCGCCGAGCTGACCGTGGAGGAGAACCTGCGCCTCGGCGCGCACACCCGCCGCCGCGGGGTGGCCGAGGCCATGGAGCGCATGTACACGCTGTTCCCGGTGCTCAAGGAGCGGCGCGGCTCGATCGCGGGGTACCTGTCGGGGGGCGAGCAGCAGATGCTCGCGATGGGCCGGGCGCTCATGTCCGACCCGTCCTACCTGCTGCTCGACGAGCCGAGCCTGGGCCTGGCCCCGCGCCTGGTCGAGCAGGTGCGCGACCTGATCGTCGAGATCAACAAGGCCGGGACGGCGGTACTGCTGGTCGAGCAGAACGCGACCATGGCGCTGTCGGTGGCGGAGCACGGGTACGTGCTGGAGAACGGCAAGGTCGTGCTGGACAAGCCGGCCGCCGAGCTGCTCGCCGACGACGACATCCGCGAGTTCTACCTCGGCTCGCACGCCGCCCACTCCTTCCGCGACGTGAAGCACTACAAGCGCCGGAAGCGGTGGCTCTCATGAGCGATGTGCTGCGGTTCTCCGACGTGAAACTCAGCTTCGCGGGCGTCAAGGCGATCGACGGGGTCGACTTCACGGTCGGGGCCGACGAGCTGTTCGCGGTGATCGGGCCCAACGGCGCCGGCAAGACGTCCATCTTCAACGTCATTTCCGGGGTGTACCGCCCGCAGCAGGGCCGCGTCCTGCTCGACGACGTCGACATCACCGGGCTGCGGCCGGACAAGGTGGCCCGGCTGGGCGTCGCGCGGACCTTCCAGAACGTCGAGCTGTTCCGGCAGCTCACCGTCGTCGAGAACCTCATGCTCGGCCGGCACCACCACATGCGCTACGGCACGCTCGCCGCCATCGCCTGGCTCGGCCGGGCCCGGCGCGAGGAGCTTCAGAACCGGGCCCGGGTCGAGGAGATCGTCGACTTCCTCGAGCTGGCCCAGTGGCGCCGGATGCCGGTCGGGCTGCTGCCCTACGGCGTGCAGAAGCGGGTCGAGCTCGGCCGCGCCCTGGCCATGGAGCCGCGGCTGCTGCT
Organism: Dactylosporangium sp. CS-033363; assembly: GCF_050942475.1. NCBI lineage: Bacteria > Bacillati > Actinomycetota > Actinomycetes > Micromonosporales > Micromonosporaceae > Dactylosporangium > Dactylosporangium sp. CS-033363. Next base: position 1,240,484 of record NZ_CP192032.1, read on the forward strand.
GCTCGACGAGCCGGTGGCCGGGATGAACCTCGAGGAGACCGAGGACATGGCGCGGTACATCCTCGACATCCGCGAGGAGCTGGGCATCCCGATGATCCTCGTCGAGCACGACATGGGCCTGGTGATGGACCTCGCCGACCGGGTGCTGGTGGTCGACTTCGGCGTGCCGGTCGCCTGCGGCACGCCCGGCGAGGTCCAGCAGAACCCGGACGTGATCCGCGCCTACCTGGGCGAGACAGGCGTCGCCGAGGGGATGACCGCATGACCATCGCCACGCTGGTGCGCGACCGGGCGCACGACAACCCCGACGCCGTCGCGATGCGGGAGAAGCACCGCGGCATCTGGCGGGAGATCACCTGGCGGCAGTACTGGGACACCGCCCAGTCCGTCGCGCACGCCCTGCGCGGCCTCGGCGTCGGCCCCGGCGACCGGGTCGCGATCCTCTCCGAGAACCGGCCCGAGTGGCTGTTCGCCGACGTCGCCACGGTGGCGCTGCGGGCCGCGACCGTCGGGCTCTACCCGACCAGCCCGGCCGGCGACATCGGCTACCTGCTCGCGCACTCCGGCGCCAAGGTGCTCATCGCCGAGGACCAGGAGCAGGTGGACAAGGCCCTGGCGGTGCTGGGGGACTGCCCGCAGCTCCGGCGGATCGTGTACCTGGATCCCAAGGGCATTCGCAACCGGTACCAACACGAGGCTCTGCTGTCCTTCGACGAGATGCTCGTGGAGGCCAACCACGGCGACCGGCCCGAGCTGGAGCTCGCCGACGAGCCGGAGGACCTGGCGGCGCTCGTCTACACCTCCGGCACGACCGGGCGGCCCAAGGGCGCGATGCTGACGGTGTCCAATGTGGACTTCGCCATCGGCGTGCTGCGCGGCGACGGCGCGCTCACCGACCCGCCGCCGGGCCCGCGCGACTCGGCGCTGTCGTACCTGCCGCTGTGCCACGTGGCCGAGCGCGTGTTCACCGTCTGGCTGGGCGCGGCCAGCGGCGTGGTCGTGCACTTCGGCGAGTCGATCGCCACGGTGCAGGCCGATCTGCGCGAGGTACAGCCGACGATCCTGTTCGGCGTCCCGCGGATCTGGGAGAAGATGCTGGCCGGCGTCACCACGCGGATCGCCGGCGCGTCGCGGCTCAAGCGCGCCAACGGCCGCCTGTGGCTGCGGGTCGCCGACGGCATCGGGGCGACCCTCGCGGCCAACGGCGGGCGGCACACCCTCGGCAGCCGGCTGCGCTACGCCCTGGGCTGGCTGTGCTGCTACCGCGCGCTGCGGGAGCGGATCGGGCTGCGGCACGTGCGCTACGCGGCCAGCGGGGCGGCCCCGGTCGCGCCCGAGGTGCTGCGGTTCTTCATGGGCATCGGGGTGCCGATGCACGAGGTGTACGGCATGACGGAGAACGCCGCCATCGCCACCGGCAACCGGCCGGGGCGCATCCGGCTCGGCACCGTCGGCGAGGCCCAGCCCGGCGTCGAGGTGCGGGTGGCCGACGACGGCGAGATCCAGACCAGGCACGCGGGGACCTTCGCCGGGTATTTCCAGGACCCCGCGGCCACCGCCGAGGCGCTCACCGCCGACGGCTGGCTGCGCACCGGCGACGTCGGCGTGCTGGAGGGCACGTACCTGCGCATCACCGACCGCGCCAAGGACATCATCATCACCGCGGGCGGCAAGAACATCGCGCCCAGCGAGCTGGAGAACGCGCTCAAGGCCTCGCCGTACATCAAGGAGGCGGTGGTCGTCGGCGACCGCCGGGCGTACCTCACCGCGCTGGTCGGCATCGAGCTGGAGACCGTCGGCGACTGGGCCCAGCGCCGCGGCCTGGCCTACACCACCTACCGCGACCTGTCCGGCAAGGCGGAGGTGGTGGCCCTCGTGCGCGGCATCGTCGACGAGGTCAACGCCGGCCGCGCGCCGGTGGAGCAGCTCAAGACGTTCCGGATGCTGCCCAAGGAGCTCGACCACGAGACCGGAGAACTGACCGCCACGCAGAAGGTCCGCCGCGCCGCGGTCGCCGACGCCTTCCGCGCCGAGGTCGACGAGATGTACCGGAGTCCCGCGTGAAGGATCTGCTCGAGAGCGTGCTGCGGGGCATCGGCACCGGGAGCGTGTACGCGCTGCTGGGCCTCGGCTTCGTGATCATCTACAAGGCGACCCGGGTGATCTCCTTCGCCCAGCCGTCGTTCATGCTGGCCGGGGCGGTCCTGGTGACCTACCTCGTCGGCCCGCTCGGCTTCTTCCTCGCCCTCATCGTGGCGGCCGCGGCCACCGGCGGCCTGGCGCTGGGCGTCGAGCGGCTGGCGGTCCGCCCGATGATCGGCCGGCCGGTGTTCACCGTCGCCATCATCACGCTCGGCATCGACGTCGCCGTGCGGGTCGCCGACAACGCCTTCATCGGCCTCGACGTCCGCCACGTCGGCGACCCGTGGGGCCTGAAGGTGTTCAAGCTGCCCGGCGGGATCATCGTCGAGCAGCGGCACGTGGCCATGGTGCTCACCACCGCCGTGCTCATCGCGGGCCTGTTCGCGTTCTTCCGGTACACCCGCACGGGCCTGGCGATGCGGGCCGCCGCCTACGACCAGGAGGCGGCGCTCGCCCAGGGCGTCAGCGTCGGCTCGGTCTTCGCGATGTCGTGGGCCCTGGCCGGGGCCCTCGCGGCGGTGGCCGGCACGTTCGCGGCGGTCGGCGGCAGCGTGAGCGAGTCGCTGTGGCTGGTCGCGCTGACGGCCCTGCCGGTGATCATCCTCGGCGGGCTGGACTCACTGCCCGGCGCGGTCATCGGCGGGATCGTGGTCGGCGTGGTGCAGGAGGTCACCGCGACCTACCAGGGCCACCTCACCTGGCTCGGCGGCAACTTCTCGATCGTGACGCCGTACGTCGTCATGCTGCTCGTCCTGCTGGTGCGCCCCTATGGCCTGTTCGGGACCCGGGAGGTCACGCGCGTATGAGGAACCGTCCGCTGCTGCACACCGCCTACGGGCAGGATGTCGCGCTTTTTGGCAGTACCGTGCAGCGTTCCTTCGTCCTTCTGGGTCTGCTCGTGGCCCTCGCCATGCCGTTCCTGGTCCAGGACGACATCCTGCAGCTGCTCGCCCTGGCCTGCGTGACGGCGCTCGGCGCGCTCGGCCTCAACATCGTCACCGGCCTGGCCGGGCAGGTCTCGCTCGGCCACGCGTTCTTCCTGGCCATCGGGGCCTACACGGCGGCCGCGCTGGCCGGCGACCCGGACGGGCGCACGATCGGCTTCGGGATCACCGAGATCCTGGTCTGGCTGCCCGCCGCCGGCCTGGTCGCCGCGCTCGCCGGGATGCTGGTGGCGCCGCTGGCCACCCGGCTGCGCGGGCTCTACCTGGCCGTGGTCACGCTCGGGCTGGTCTTCATCGGCGGGCACATCATCAACGGCTGGTCCGAGCTGACCGGCGGGCCCGGCGTCGGCCGGCAGCCCCCGGCGCCCTCGCTGCTGGGCTACGACCTCAACACCTCGGACGCCTTTTTGACGAGGGACCAGAAGTTGTACCTCCTGATGCTGGTCCTGCTGCTGCTCGGCGCGCTGGCCGCCCGCAACCTGGCCCGCTCGCGGGTCGGCCGGGCGCTCACCGCCATCCGGGACCGCGACATCGCGGCCGGCGTGATCGGGGTGAACCTCGCCCGGTACAAGACGGTGGCCTTCGGGGTGTCGTCGTTCTACGCCGGCTGTGCCGGTGCGCTGCTCTACGTCGGGGCCGGCTACTTCGACCCGACCTCGTTCGACCTGCTGCTGTCGGTCCAGTACATCGCCATGATCCTCATCGGCGGCGCCGGCACCGTCAGCGGCGCGGTCCTGGGCGCCTTCCTGATCACGCTGCTGCCGCGGCTGACCCGGGAGCTCCCGTCGTTCCTGCCGTTCATCAGCTCGTCCCCGTCGGAGTCGCCGAACGCCTATCAACTCGAGACCGTGCTCTACGGCGTACTGATCATCGTCTTCCTGATCTTCGAGCCGCGAGGGTTGTTCGGCATTTGGATACGCCTTCGCAACTACTGGAAAGCCTGGCCGTTCTCGTATTAAGGAGCTTGCATGAAAAGGTTGGGTGCCCTCACCCTGGCCGCGGTGCTCGCGGTCGGGCTCACAGCCTGTCGCGGCGAGGACAACAGCGACGCCCAGAACGCCGGCGCCGGTGGGGTCAAGACCGACACCGGCATCACCAAGGAGCCGTGCCCGAAGTCCGAGCACAAGGACCGCGGCTGCATCTACCTCGGCATCATCTCCGACCTGACCGTCGGGCCGTTCCACGCGCTCGCCGTGCCGATCACCGAGTCCCAGAAGGCGTTCTGGAAGCGGGTCAACACGCAGGGCGGCATCGGCGGCTACGACGTGGACGCCGAGACCTACGTGCGGGACAACAAGTACAACCCGCAGACCCACAACGAGGTGTACCAGGAGATCAAGGGCAAGATCCTGGCCCTCGCGCAGTCGCTGGGCTCGCCGACCACGGCCGCCATCCTGCCCGACATGAAGCAGAACAACGTCCTGGCCGCACCGGCCGCGTGGACGTCGGCGTACGCGTTCGAGGACAACATCCTCGAGTCCGGCGCGAACTACTGCTTCGAGTCGATGAACGCCGTCGACTACGCCAAGGACGCCTTCAAGCCCAAGACCGTCATGGCCGTGCACCTGGCGGGTGACTACGGCGACGACGCCGCCGCCGGCGCCAAGATCGCCGCCGAGAAGAACGGCATGACGTTCATCGACGTGAAGACCGACTCCGGCACCGACAAGCAGGCCGGCGCGGTCACCGCGATCGTCACCCAGAAGCCCGACCTGGTCATCATCACCACCGGGCCGGCCGACACCGCCGCGGTCGTCGGCGGCGCCGCCCAGCGCGGCTTCACCGGCAAGTTCATCGGCACCAGCCCGTCGTGGAACCCGGGCCTGCTGCAGAGCCCGGCCGCCCCGGCGCTCAAGGCGCTGTACCTGCAGACCGGGCCGTGGAAGACGTTCTCCAGCGACACGCCCGGCCACAAGGCCATGCGTGAGGCGCTGGGCTCGTCGGTCACGCCGAACGACGGCTACACGTCCGGCTGGGTCTGGTCCTACCCGCTGCTCGCCGCGCTCAAGAAGGCGCAGGCCGACGGCGACCTCACCCGCGCCGGCCTGGTCAAGGCGGCCAAGTCCCTGACCAAGGTCGACTACGAGGGCATGCTGCCCGACGGCGCCGGCAACTACGCCGCCGGCGTCGACGGACAGTTCCGCCAGTCGCTGGTCTACAGCCCCGCCACCGGGAACGGCACCACCGATGTCCCGCTGGTCAAGGACTACTTCGTCGGGCCGACGGCCAAGGACTACAAGCTCGACAAGCCCTGCTACGAGAAGCTCTGACCGCTAGCCCGTCTTGAGTTCGTTGGCGATCTGTCGCAGGAGGTCGATCGTGGCCTCCTGCGACAGGGCGCGCTGGAGCAGGTGGTCGAACACGCCGCGATACGCCGAAATCAGCTCCGGCTCCTCCCACAGCAGGTGCTGGCGGTACAGCACCCCGTCGTCGGCCCCGAACTCCAGCAGCGTGAAGTCCCCGTCCCAGCCGGCGTGGTAGCCGGCACTCAGCGGGACCACCCGGATGTCGGCGTACGGGCGCTGCGCCACCTCGATCGTGTGCTCGAGCTGGTCGACCAGCAGCGCCTCGTCCCCCGGCACCGGCCCGCGGCGCAGCACCGACTCGTCCAGCAGCATCTGCAGCCGCGGCGGCTCGCTGCGGGCGAACAGCTCCTCCTGCCGGCGCAGGTGGAACTCGACCCGCCGCTCCGCGGCCGGGGACTCCGCATCGGTGGTGGCGTGCGCGTACCGCCGCGTCTGCAGCAGCGTCGGGAACATGATCGGTGCCCACTCACCGACCCGGGCCGCCTCCGCCTCGAAGCCCACGTAGGTGACCAGCTGTGCGGAGAGCGTCGGGCGGTACTCGTCCCACCACATCCGCCGCTTGGCCGCGCGGGCCAGCTCCAGCAGCTCGTCGACCGTCCGCGGGTCGTGGACCCGGTAGTAGGCCAGCAGGCTGCGCAGGTCGCTCACGGAGATGGCGACCGTGCCGTTCTCGATGCGGATGAGCTTGGACAGCGACCACTCCATCTCGGCGGCCACCAGGTCCTGGGTCAGCTCCCGCTCGCGCCGCAGCCGTCGCAGCTCGGCACGGAGGCGGCGCTTGCCCACGATAGGCCCGCTCATGGCCATCACCCCAATCGCAAACAGATGGCATCGCCCCGGTCGAGGGCTCCGCGTGTCTACCCGGATTGCGGCAGATGCACCTATCTGGGCGCGTGTGCTGCGAGAAAGATTTTGGCCATGGCGCTGGCCAGGTCCCCGGGGTCGTTGGAGGCCACCGCCTGACCCCCGGTGAGCTGCGCCATCTCCCGCAGCACGACCATGTCGGCGTCGCCGCCGTAGCCGATCGCGAACACCACCACCGGCTTGCCGGGGTCGCGCAGCCCGGTGAGCCGGGTCAGGAACTGGTCCTTGGGCATGGAGAACTTCGAGTCCTGGTCGCGGCCGTCGGTGAGCACCACGACGAGGGTGACCGCGTCGGAGGTGGACCGGTCCCGCATGTCGCCCACGCCCCGCAGCACGGTCTCGAACAGGGGCGTGCCCGCCTTGGGAAACGCCGTGTACTGCGCGGCGACCTGGCGCATCGCCTCCCGCCGCGGCACGCTGCCGACCTTCTCGTCCATCGGGCCGAACGGCAGCGCCACGGTGAAGGGCGGCGCCTCGGCACCCGGCGAGGCGAACATCCACACCCCGAGACTGGTCTCGTCGCCGAAGAGCTGGGCCGCTTGTACCCCGGCCGAGCGCAACAATCCCGCCTTCGTGGTCACGTTGCCGGAGCGGTCCCGGACCTCGTCGTTCATCGAGGCGCTGGCGTCGACGAGCAGCAGCGTGTGGTACGCCAGCCGCTTGTACTGCGCCCACGTGGCGGCCCACTCCGCGGCGTTGTCCGGCAGCCCGATCGGCGCCTGGTACTTGGCCACCAGCCCGTCCCCGCTCGGCGCCGCGTCGCCCACCGGCCGCAGCCCGCGGCTGGTCAGCTGCTCGGCGAACGCCTTGTCGTGCATCCGCGCGGCGAGCTTGGCCGCCAGCGCCTGCAGCTCCCCGTCGCCGGCCGCCTTGGGCGTCAGCAGCAGCGGAAAGTCCGCCTCGGCGATGGCGTCGGCCGGGTACAGCGCGGCCATCGCGACCGGGTGCCGCGTCTGCTGGTACTTCCAGAAGTCCTGCTCGGTGACGGTGAACAGCCCGACGTCGCGCAGCGCCTTGGCCGCGTCGGTCTGCTGGGCCATCCGCTCGAACAGCTTGGCCGGCTCCGCCTCCGCATCGGCCAGGCGCGCCCGCACCGACAGCGCGCGCATCTGGGCGATCCCGGGATCGGTCGTGGTCCGGGCCATCGCGCTCTGGATCTCCATGGTGCCGAGCAGCCCGGCGGTGTCGCGCAGCGGGCTGCCCATGCTGAACTTCGGGCCCTGGCCGTTGTTGAGGGCGGCCCCGAGCGCGGCCCAGGTGGGCTGCTTGTCGGGCCAGCCGTTGGCCTCGGCGTACGCCTTGGTCGCGGCGATCACGACCGGCGTGCGGGCCAGTGACACCGGCTCGGGCGCGTAGTCGAACTTGGCCAGCCGGGCCCAGGCCGCCGTGGTGGGAATCCAGGCCTCGCCGCCGGCGTAGGTGTCGGTCGCCGTGACGGCGATCAGCTGGCAGCCGCCCTGCTGGTTGGCGCCGATGTCGGCCGCGGCCCGCTCGACGACCGGGGCGAGCTCGGGGGTGACGGCGGTCCGCAGCACCCCGCGCCCGCCGCAGCTCGTGCCCGCGGCGCCGGCCTTGTTGTCGTCCTTGCTCTCACCGCTGCGCGAGGCCAGGTTGAGCCCGACCGCGACCCCGGCCGCCACGGCCAGCGCGACGATGACCACGCCCACCCCGACCCACCACTTCGTGCCCGACCCGCTCCTGGGTGCCGGCGGGGGAGGAGGGATCCGGGTCGGCGGCGGCGGTGGGGGCGCCGGCGGCGGCGCGATCCGGTCGCGGCGCTCGGGCGGCCACTCCTGCGGATACAGCGGCGGGAGCCAGTCTTCCTGTTTCGGGGCGGTCGCCGCGGTGTGGGACGCGACCGTATGCGCCGGCGGGGGCGGGGGGACGTCCTCCGCCGGCGCATACGGCTCTTCCTCTTCGTACTCCGCGGGGTGGTCGTCGGAGTACTCGTCGGCGTCGCCCGGCGCCCAGGGGGAGGAGCGCGCGGCTCGCGCCGACGATCGTGCATCGCTGGGGGGCTGCTCGGCATGCCCGCGACGGTTGCGTTCCGGTGGCGGCGCCGGTGGTGGGGGCGCCGTCGGGGGCCCGCCCGGTGCCGCGGGAGCCCACGGGGAGGGGGCGGCGGCGGGCGGTTCGGAGCGGGGCCGGGGCACCTCGCGCGGGGGCGGGACGTAGATCCCGTCGGCCGTGAGGTCGTCGTCGTCACGACGCCTGTGATGCCGGCCCTCCGTCATGGCATCCCTTTCTCTCTTCTGCGAGCCCGCTACGTTGCGCGAGGGTGAGGAAGCGCGATGCGGCCAACCTAGCACCGGTGGGCATCGATGTGTGACCACCTGACTACGTAGTGATCATGACTTGCCTTGCGGCATGTGAACCTTCGGGTCTTTCGCCGCCGAACCGGCAAAACGTGGCGATCGCCTCATCCCGGGCACTCAGGTGCGCACGATTCCCGCCGATTTGTTGCCAGGTGACATACGACGTTGTCGCCTAGGTGGCTCGCGGCGGGAGGGATCGACGGCGATGGCGCTCGACGTGCGGCTGCTGCGCTGGACGGCGGGCCTGACCGTGCTCAGCGTCGCCTGGGTGCTGGCCCAGTGGTCCGGCCCGATCGTGCACCCCGCCCTCGGCTGGCTCCCGGTCCCGGTCTGCCTGGTCCTGGGCACGATCGTCATGCTGCGCACCGCCCACGCCGCCCCCGACCGCCGCAGCGGCCGCTTCTGGCGCCACCTGGCCCTGATCCTGACCCTGATCATGGCCGCGATCATCAGCAGCGCCTACGACTCCCTGCTCGGCCCCGACGCCCCGACCCAGCGCTCCAGCCCGCTCACCATGGTGTTGTACCTCTCGGCGGTCGTCGTCCTGGTCTACGCCCTCCTGCGCCTGCCGATGGGCCGGCGCAGCAGCCGCGCCCTGCTCACCTTCGGCCTGGACATGGCGGTGGTGCTGGCCGCCGCCATGCTCGTGGCCTGGTACTTCGCCGCCCGCGCCTCGGTCAGCCTGGCCACCGTCACCGGCACCAACTGGACCCTCTTCGGCGTCCTGCTCATGCTCTTCGCCAGCATGTTCGCCCTGGCCAAGGTCGCCCTGGCCGGCATGGGCACCCTGGACCGCCGAGCACTCTGGATCATGGGTGGCACCCTGCTGGTGGCCGCCCTGGCCGGGGCCGCCGCGCCGTTGCTCCTGTCCCGCCAGTACCTCAACGACTGCCAGCTCTCGGTCCCCCCGAGCTGCGTGGGCCTGATCCTGGCCGCCCTCCGCCAGCACCGCGCCTTCACGGAGCCCGCGGTCACCAAGGCCAAGCGCCGAGCCCGCCCCTTCAGCCTGATCCCGTACGCCGCCATCGTCGCCGCCGACGCCTTCGTCCTGGCCGGCGTCGGCGACCGCCCACGGGACACCCGCATCCTGGTCGGCGGCTCGGTCCTGCTCACCCTCCTGGTCGTGGCCAGGCAGCTGGTCTCCCTGTACGACAACGGCCACCTGCTGGCCCGCGTGGACGCCAGCATGCTGGAACTCCGCCGCCACGAGCGCCGCTTCCGCTCCCTGGTCCAACACGCCTCGGACATGTTCGCCATCTGCGACGCGAGCTACCACGTCACCTTCGCCAGCCCCAGCCTCCTGCGCTTCACCGGCGAGCGCTCGGCGTCGGCCATCGACCTGCGCGGCATGGTCCACCCGGACGACCTGGAGCAGCTCCGCGAGGCCACCATGCGCCTCGCCACCCCCGGCAGCAACACCACCCTCCAGGTCCGCCTCCGCCACCCGGACACCACCTGGCGCTGGTTCGAGGTGGTGACCACGAACCTGTTGCATGACCCAAGCGTCCGAGGCGTGGTGGCCAACGCCAGAGACATCACCGAGTCCCGCCGCTACCAGGACCAGCTGACCTACCAGGCCTCCCACGACGGCCTGACCGGCCTGGCCAACCGGGCCCTCTTCAACGCCAAGACCGCCGAAGCCGTCTACAGCACGAACGACCTGGCCCTGGCCTTGATCGACCTGGACGACTTCAAGGCCATCAACGACCGCCTGGGCCACGCGGTGGGCGACGCCCTGCTGGTCGAGGTAGGCGAACGCCTGCGCAGCACGGTAGGCCCGGGCGACGTGGTGGCAAGACTGGGCGGCGACGAGTTCGCCGTCCTGCTCCCGGACGCCGACCGCAACAGAAGCGCCGCCATCGCCGAGGCCTTCATCGACGCCCTGTCCGCCCCGGTACGAGCCGCCGGCTACGAACTCCTGGTCCAGGCCAGCATCGGCGTAGCCAGACTGACTCCGGACTGCGACGCCAGCGACCTCCTGCGCCGAGCCGACATGGCCATGTACGCCGCGAAGGAGCTGGGCAAGAGCCGCTGGGTGGAGTACGGCCCCGAGCTCGACGCCCACCAGGTGGAGCACGCCCAACTGGCGGCCGAGCTGAGCCAGGCCCTGGACCGGGACGAACTGACGGTCGTCTACCAACCGATAGTCGGCCTACCAACAGGCGAAATCCGGGGCGTAGAGGCCTTGGTCCGCTGGAACCACCCGACCCGAGGCACGGTCTCCCCGGCGGTGTTCATCCCGGTAGCGGAGCGAACCGGCCTGATCGTCCAGATCGGCGCCTGGGTACTGCGCCAGGCCTGCCGCCAGGCAGCCGCCTGGACGGCGGAGCTGGGCGACGCTGCGCCGTGGAAAATCAGCGTCAACGCCTCGGCCCGCCAGTTGCTGGAACCGACGTTCGTGAACACGGTGGAATCAGTCCTACGCGAGACAAGCCTCCCGCCGGAACGCCTGAACATCGAAATCACCGAGACGGCAGTCTTCGGCGGCGGCCGAGCTTTGGACACGGTGAAAGCGCTCCACACTTTGGGCGTCAAAATCGCCCTGGACGACTTCGGAACGGGCCACTCTTCGCTCGGGCTGCTGCGGACCTGCCCGGTCGACGTCCTGAAGGTCGACAAGTCCTTCGTGGATGGCGTAACGGGCACGGTGGAGCAGGAAGCGATCGCCACGTCAATCAGCGAGATCGCCCAGGCCCTGCGGTTGGAGGCAGTGGCCGAGGGCGTAGAGACCCCAGCGCAGGCCGCACGCCTGCTGGAACTGGGCTACCACCTGGCCCAGGGCTTCCACTTCTCCAGGCCACTCCCTCCCGGCGAGATCGCCGGACTTTGCGGAAGCGGGCACGGCCACCGGGGGGTAGGCAAGCCGCGCCCGCTTCCGCTCCTTACGGGGGGCGAATAAAGCTTTGAGTTTTCACAGGCTCAGCACACGACGGCCTGGACCAGGAAGCGAGGTGTGTTGACATACCCCCGGCCCCCCCGGCCCCCCTGCTCTTAGTACGTCAAGCCACCCACATAGCCGAAAACGCCGCAGCCTCCCCAGCCAACCACCGCTCCACCTCATCCACCTTCACGCTTCCAGAAGCCCGCAACACATCCCCCCGCCGCAGATCCACCAGAACCGGAACCGCCTGAGGCAACACCAGATCCATATGCCGACCCATCAAGTGCAGAGTCGCCACCGCCGCCTCCGCCAGCGGCGCCTCCTCATCGAAGTGCAGCCGCACCGCCTCCCCCCGCCCATCCGGGAACCGGAGACCGAAGTGCGGGTTGATCTTCACCGGCAGCGTCCCGATCATGCACAGCGCGTCCCGGGTCGGCGTGACCTCCACCGGCGTCGGGATCGACTCCAGGTAACGGAGCGCCCCCGGCACCACCGCCTCGTACAGCGGCTTCCACCGCGGGTTGACCTGCTCGACGACGGCGTTCAGATACGTCCCGCCGGTCCGGAACTGAATGTCCGCTTTCAGGGCCTTGACGAGCTGCCCGTGCGGGTTGAAGCCATGCCCCGACTCGCGCTGCCGGCGCAGCCCGCCGACGAAGCTCGCCTTCCGCGGCCCGGTTCGGCCGACGTAGCGAGTGAAGCTGAGCAGGGTGGCATAGGGCACTGATCCGGTGGTGGTTACGGGCGCGGTCACGGGCGCTCTCCTCCCAGGTCAAGAGCGTCTTTCGTACATACATTCTAATGGATCCGCGCAAGGATGCCCACCCCGATTGGACGGTGGGACAGTGATCAGTGACGCTATGTGAGATCGACCGCTATCAGCCGATGAGGTCCTCGACCGGGCCGAGCATCAGGCGCACGCCGAAGGCCAGGCAGCCCAGCACCACGAGGACGAAGAACGCGATGTACACGAGCGCCGGCACGCGGGTCAGGCGCGCGATCTGGTCGGCGTCGGAGTTGGGGGCCTGCCGGCGGAAGCGCGACTGCTGCAGCTCGAAGACCGCCCGCACGCCGCCCAGCAGCATGAACCAGGCGAACGCGTAGGCGAACGCGCCCTGGATCTTGGGGTCGGCGAACCACGAGACGGCGAAGATGATCGCGCCGGCGACGACCACCGACACCACGCCGTAGAAGTTACGGATCATGATGAGCATGAGCACGAGCAGTACCAGCAGAAGCCACAACAGGATCGTGATGCGGCCGAACCCGAGCAGCGCCGCCGCGGCCAGGCCGAGCAGCGAGGGCGTGATGTAGCCGGCGAGCCCGGTGATCACCATGCCGGGGCCGGTGGGGCGGCCGCGCGAGAGGGTGAGGCCCGACGTGTCCGAGTGCAGGCGGATGCCCGACAGCCGGCGGCCGCTGAGCACCGCCGCCAGCGCGTGACCGCCCTCGTGCGCGATGGTCACGAAGTTGCGCATGACCTTCCACAGCGGGCGGATCAGCACCGCCAGCAGGGCGGCCGCGCAGGTCGCGATGACCACCTCGCGCGGCGGGGACGGCTGGCGGCTGAAGGCGTCCTGCAACACGTCGAACACGAATGCAGAGCCTGCCATCTCGCGTGTTGAATGAACAGCGTGGAGATCAGGCGCTTTGCGGACACCGACTGGCCGGGTGTGTGGGACGTGTGGCACGAGGTCGTGGCGGCCGGCGAGAGCTACGACAACGCCCCGGACTCGAGCGAGGCCGACGCGCGGGAGCACTGGCTGCTGGCGCCGCCCTGGGAGCAGTGGGTCGCGGTCGAGGGCGGCGAGGTGCTCGGCATGTACAAGGTGGGGCCGAACAAGAACCGGCTCGGCGCGCACGTGGCCAACGCGAGCTTCATGGTCTCGTCCCGGGCCCGCGGCCGCGGCCTCGGGCGAACCCTGGGGGAGCACTGCCTCGACCGGGCCCGCGACCTCGGCTACGCGGCCATGCAGTTCAACGCCGTCGTGTCAACGAACACGGTGGCCGTGCGGCTCTGGCGCTCGCTCGGCTTCATCATCGTCGGCACGATCCCGGACGGCTTCCAGAGCACGAAACACGGGTTGGTCGACTTCCATATCATGCATCGGTACCTGTGATGGTGTGCAACGGCGTGTGGGTCCCTCTTGGGGGGCGTAGTTCCTGGTACAGCTTGTGACCTTCATCTTGCATTCTGTACCAATAGCGCGATGCGTACTCCGCCCGAAGCGCGCTACGACACCGACGCCCACCACAGCGGTGACCTGACCGGTTACCGGATCGGTGACGCGTACGAGTTGGTCGAGCCGATCGGCGGCGGCGGCACTGGCACCGTGTGGCGGGCCCGCGCGCTGGCCGGTGACGAACAGGTCGCGGTGAAGCTGCTGCGCGAGGACCTCATGTCCGAGCCCAAGGCGGTCAACCGGTTCGTGCAGGAGCGCGCGATCCTGCTCATGCTGCGCCACCCGCACATCGTCCGGGTCCGCGACCTGGTCACCGTCGGCACCTCGCTGGGCCTGGTGATGGACCTGGTCGAGGGCGGCAGCCTGCGCGACTACCTGCACGAGCGCGGCACGGTGGCCCCGGCCGAGGCCGCCACCCTGCTGGCCCAGGTCGCCGAGGCCCTCTCCGCCGCCCACCGCCGCGGCGTCGTGCACCGCGACCTCAAGCCGGACAACATCCTGCTGGACCGCGTCGACGGCGGGCTGCACTGCCGGCTCACGGACTTCGGCATCGCCCGGGTCCTCGACACGCCGAGCATGACGACGCCGGGCGCGCTCGTGGGCACCGCGAACTACGTCGCCCCCGAGGCCGTGTACGGCGGCCGCCCCGCCCCCGCCGCCGACATCTACGCCCTGGGCGTCGTGCTGTTCGAGCTGACGACGGGCCGCCCGACCTACGCCGGCGGCCCGGCCTGGGCCATCCTGCGCCGCCACGTCGACGAGTCCCCCCGCCGCGTCCCCGGCATGCCCGACGCCGTGTGGCAGGTCGTGCTGGAGTGCATGGACAAGCGCCCCAGCCGCCGCCCCACCGCCCGCGAGCTCGCGATCTCCCTGCGCGCCGTGGCCCGCCGCACCGCCGACGAGCCCGCGCTCCCGCCGCAGTCGGTCGAGGAGCGGCTGACCACCATCCAGCCGCCGCTGCCCCAGCCGCGCACGTCCGCCGTGAGCTCCCGGACCGCGTTCCTGGCCGTGGTCGTGGCGGTGCTGATCCTGATCGCGGTGCCGGCCTGGCAGTACCTGCACCGCGGCGGCTCCAACGGCACCACCGAGGGCGCCCAGACCGCTCCGGCGCACGCCGCACCTCCGGCCGCCGCGCCCTCGCGCACGGCGGGCGCCCAGGCCGGCCCGAGCCGCAGCCCCGGCGCGCCGCGATCCGGCGACAAGGGCGCCGCCGCCCCGTCGCAGCAGCCCGGGCCGCAGGTCGAGGGCTCGGACGCGTACGGCCCGGAGATCTGCCCCGACCAGTACTCCTGGGACATCGGCCACCCCGCCCTGGCCCGCCCGTGCCACTTCATCGGCACCGACCGGGTCCGCTTCATCGGCCACATGCAGAGCATCCCGGCGGTCCAGGCCGACATCAGCATGTCCATCCTGGACGCGGAGACCCTCACGCCGGTGGAGGGCCCGCACACGTGCACCGGCCTCATGTTCACCGACTTCGCCCCGGACCACGACTGCGGCCCGTTCGAGGCCAGGCTGCCGCGCGGGCACCGCTACGTGGTGCAGGAGAAGTGGGTGTACACCAACCGCGCCCTCCTGCCCGGCGGCGAGGTCCGCGGCGTCGAGTTCGACTGGTAGCTGTTCCTCGTCCCGGTGGTCGGGAAATCGGGCCCGAAAATGTCGTACCTGTGTGGTGGGGTGTGGGCATGGCGGGGGAGGATTTGGACGAGTTGCTGGAAGAACACTGTGCGAGCATCGGCGCGCTGACCCGGCACCTGCGCGAGGTGATCCTGGCGGCGCGGCCGGAGTTGACGGAGCGGGTCTACCGGGGGTGGCACGGGCTGGGCTTCCACCACCCGTCGCGGGGGTACATCGCGGCGGTGTTTCCCGGGGCGGACTGTGTATCGGTCGGGTTCGAGCACGGGGCCGACCTGCCCGATCCGCACGGGCTGCTGGAGGGGACCGGGCGGCGGCTGCGCTATCTGCGGTTCAAGCCCGACGAGAGCGCTCCGACGCACGAGCATCTGATCGAATACCTGGATCTCGCGGTCGCCTGACCGAGTTCTCCGCTAGCTGGAGTCGGGCGAAATGTCGGGCGTCGTGCCTCCGCCCCGACATTTCGGATTTATACCCCGACAGGGGATTTGTCGGATTCCGGCTGTGTTGATCAAGCGAGCTTCGGGGGCACGACCGGGAGGCCGTCCGAGCGCAGCGCCCGCCCGTCCTCGGTGATGACCGCGCTCTCGTGGCCGGGCAGTGCGGCGAGCCAGTCGATGCCGGCCAGCCCCATGGCGAGCGCGGCGGTCGCGTACGCGTCGGCGGTACCGAGCTCGGGCCCCACCACCGTGACCGACCGCAGCTCGTCCACGGCCGCGCCGGTGAACGGGTTGAGGACGTGCAGGCCCCGCTCGTACGTGCCGGACGTCGCCACCGCGGTGTCGGTCACCTCCAGCACCCAGGCCACGGCCATCGCCTCCCACGGGTGGCGCACCCCGACCCGCCAGCGCTCCCGCCCGCGCGGTGCCCCGCGCACGAAGATGTCGCCGCCGGCGTTGAGGCAGTGGTTGGCCGACCCCTCCGCGAGCAGGCTGTCGCAGGCGCGCTGGACGGACCAGCCCTTCACGTACCCGGACGGGTCGAGCACCCCGCCGGCGTTGATGTCGAAGTACCCGCCGGTCTCGTCCCAGAGCTCCGCGCACCGGTCGAGCACCTCCCCGACGAGCGGCGAGCACTCCTCGCGGCGCAGCTCCCCGCGGGCGAGGCGGCTGATCTCGCTCTCCGGCTGGTACGTGCTGAAGATCCGGTCCACCACGCGCAGCCAGTCGAACACCCCGTCGGCGAGCCGCTCGAGCTCGTCCACCGGCAGGTCGTCGTCGAGGTCGAGGCTCACGGCCATGCCCATGACGTGCTCGACCCGCACGAGGCTGTGCGTCATCGCCGGGATCCTGCCGCCATGACCTCTTGATACCCCGGCGCCGGCCGGATCAGGCCTGGAACGCGCGGTCGATGGCGGACTGGAGCGAGAGTTTGTACCCGCTGCTGGTGTACGTCGCGCCCGAGACCGAGTCGATGTCGGCGCTCTGGGCGGAAAGGGCCTCGGAGCGCAGTTTCGGCAGCGCGGAGTTGTTGATCTGGACCGACCGCGAGTGCTCGCTCGGCGCGTCGAGGACCTTGACGTCGGTCATCTTGCCGCCGGAGACGACGATCGACAGCTCGACGTTGCCGTACTCCACGTAGATCGGATTCCCGTTGAAGGTCCCGTCCTTCATCGTGGTGCGCGGCGCCTTGGGGGCCGTCGTGGTCGGCTTCGAGGCCGGGGCGGTGGTCTTCGTGGTGCCCGCCGGGGCCGTCGTCGTCTTGGTGCCGGGGGCCGGCGTGTTGCCCGGGGCCGGCACGCCCGACGGGTTGGCGGCCGGCGGCGCGGCGGCGTCCGCCGGGGCCGGGGACGCGCCGGGGATCGGGCTCTCCGCCGCCCGTGGCTGCGGCGCGGCGTCGCTCGCCGGGCTGCTGAACCCCGCCTTGGTGCCGACGAGCAGCACGGTGCCCGCCGCGGTACCCATGAGGGCCATCAGGGCGCGTCGCATCTTGGGTCCTGCTCCTTGAACGTGGTGGCGAGGGAGGGTCAGAGCTCGAACGGGTCCAGGTGCACCTGGCGCCGGGGGACGCGCAGGCGGTTCAGCACGTGCAGGGACTGCTGGATCAGGCCGTCGGGGCCGCAGAGGTACACGTCGCGCTCGGAAATGTCCGGCACGAGCTCCCGCATGCCGCTCGGCGTGAACAGGCGCCGCGGGCCGGGGGCGCGCCGGTCGCCGACCACGAACCAGAGCTGGGCGTGCCGGAGCTCGGCCAGGTGCTCGAGCTCGTGGCGCAGGTGCAGGTCGTGCACGGCGCTCGCGCGGTAGATGACGATGGCGCCCGGCGGCAGCTCCTCCAGCAGGGCGCGGATCGGGCCGATGCCGCTGCCCGCCGCGATGAGCAGGGCGCGCTGCTTGACGCGGCGGCTCGCGGTGAAGTCGCCCCACGGGCCCTCGACGAAGATCCGGGTGCCCGGGCGCATGTCGCGCAGCTGCTGGGTGTGGTCGCCCACCGTCTTGACCGTCAGGCGCAGCCAGCGGCCGTTCGGGGCGGCCGAGAGGGAGAACGGGTGGGCCTGCCACCACAGGCCGCGGCCCAGGAAGCGCCAGCGGAAGAACTGGCCGGCCTGGGCGTCGAGGTCGTGCAGGCGGGCGCCGGTGATGTAGATCGAGACCATGTCCGGGCCCTCGGTCACCACGTCGGCGACGCGCAGGCGGTGGCGCAGGTTGAGCCAGAGCGGCCCGACGATCCGGCCCAGCACGACCCCGGCGATGGTGACGACGTAGAACCCGATCCACACCGTGCGGCCGAGGCCGGGGCGGAACAGCTCGGCGCCGTTGGAGAACTGGTGGGCGAAGCCGAGCAGCAGCGCGAGGTACGCGGTGAGATGCAGGAAGTACCACAGCTCGTAGGGCAGGGCGCGGCGCAGGGCCCGGATGCTCAGCAGCCCGATGCACACCAGCATGCCGGCGGCGATGAACGCCGTGACCATGTCGGAGTACTCGGTCAGCAGCGTCCCGAGCTCGCTGGTGAACGACACGTTGTCCGCGTACGAGTAGCCGATCGTGATCAGCGCCGCGTGCCCGAGGATCGTGATCAGGACCGAGCCGCCCAGCTCGCGGTGCCAGAGCCCGAGGTGGCGGGCGCCGATCCAGCGCTCCAGGAACCCCAGCCGGCTCATGAGGATGACCTGCATCAGCAGCAGGTAGCCCGCGACCAGCCCGGTCACCCGCCCGGCGGCCTGGAACAGCTCGGCCGTGGTGTCGATCGAGCCGGTCTTCGTGCCGAGCCACCAGGGCAGCACCGCGAGCGCGAGGCCGCCCCAGAAGAGGGTGCGAAGGAGGAACCGTCCGGCGTTGTTGTGCTCGACGGGCCGGGCCTGTGGTGCGGCGAGCTGCCCGGCCGGGCGCTGTCTCGGGACGGTCATCGTTGTCTCTGCGTACGGTGCATGGGGTTCCACTGCCATCGGTGATACCAGGGCCCTCGGCCAGCAGGCCACGGGCTTAATCGGGACTTCAGGTTGCCCACAAGCTGCGCGAGCGGTGCTCATGTTCGCACGCCGGTGTGACATTTTCGGGACCCGTAGACTGCTGCGATGCAGCGGCTCTGGCGAATTGTCCTGATCTCGGCGGCGGTGCTCGCCTCCGTCGCGGCCACCGGCTTCGGCATGGCCTACTCGCTGGGCGCGTTCGCCGAGGCCGGCCGCTTCAGCGCGGTGCCCGGCTGCGGGGTGCTCGAACCGGCCACGTTCGCCCCGGTCCTGGCGGCGGCCAAGGTCGACAGCGACGGCGACAGCTGCAGTGCGACGGACGGGCAGGTGCAGGTCAACGTGGGGTACACCCTCGTGACCAAGCGGGGAACCGTGGGCGGTCCGGAGCTGGCGTCCCGCTATCTGACCGCCGTCGGCGGCGGGGACACGGAGACCCTCAAGGGGGTCGGGGACCAGGCGATCCGGCAGCGCACCAAGGCGATCGGCGCGCCCCAGATCATCAGCATGCGCGTGAGCAACCTCATTGTCGTGCTGTCGGTGGTGAACCTGGCCGGCGGAGACCTGCCGGGCGGGGCCGAGGACGGGCTCGTCAAGGTCGCGACGGCGGTGGGAAACCGCCTGGCCGGCTGACCCGAAAAAAGCTCCGCTCGCACGAACTCACGTAACGGACAAAAGCCCCGTCAGGGGAGGCGCCGCTGGAACCGCCCAGCCGCGTCCGTGCGGTCCTGGTAGCCCAGCGCCCGGTAGAAGGCGTGCGCGCCCTCGCGCGTGCGCAGGCTGGTCGCCTCGACGCTGGCGCACCCGCGCAGCAGCCCGAACGTCTCCGCCGCCGCGACCAGGCTCGTGCCGATCCCGCGCCCGCGCGCCGACTCGGCCACCGCCAGCGCGACGATGCGCAGCCACGCCCCGTCGACCTCGAACGAGGGGATCACGTGCGCGGCGATGACACCCAGCAGGTGGCCGCGCTCGTCCCACACGAACGCGGCCCCGTCGGGGTGCTCGCACCAGCGCTGCAGCCGCTCCGCGACGTTCGTCTCGGCCTGCGGGTGGCCGTCGCTCTCCAGCAGCGCGGCGACCTGCTCGGTGTCGTCAGGCGAGAGCCTGCGCACCCCACGGGCGACCTGCATCCGGTAGCTGTGCAGAACATCAGCGGTCATGAGTGCAGCGTAGAACCGGAGGGCCGAAGCGTGCCTGCCGGAAACTAGTCATTCACATTCATGGCTGCGTACGCACAACTTGACGATTCGCCCGCGGGGCCTAAGATTGCGCGCCTCAGACGGCGCAGGAGTCGTCCGTGCACGCACCCGACGCGGCGTCGGCGGCCGGCGCCTTCAGCAGCGTCAGCGAGGACTGCGCCAGGGCCTGCTGGAACACCTCGAGCGGCTGCGCGCCGGAGACCCCGAGCCGCTGGTTGAAGACGAAGAACGGAACCCCGCTGATGCCGTACTCCCGAGCCTGCGCGATGTCCGCCTGCACCTCGTCCGCGTAGGACCCGTCGGCGAGCGCCTGCTTGGCCGCCACCTCATCGAGCCCGGCCGAAGCGGCGAGCGAGGCCAGCACGGTGTGGTCCCCGACGTCGGCCCCCTCGGTGAAGTACGCGTGCATGAGCCGCTCCTTCACCTCGCCCTGCCGCCCGTGCGCCTTGGCGAAGTGCAGCAGCCGATGCGCGTCGAGCGTGTTGGCGGTGCGGGCGCGATCGAAGTCGTACGCCAGCCCCTCCTCGGCGGCGATCCCCGTCACGTGCGCGAACATCCCCTTGACCTGGCTCATCGACATGCCCTTGCGCGCGGCGAGCGACTCGCCGACGGTACGCGAGTCCCCGGTCGGGGTCGACGGGTCGAGCTGGAAGCTGCGCCACTCCACGGACACCTCATCGCCCTTGAAGTTCGCCAGCGCCCGCTCCAGGCGCCGCTTCCCGATGTAGCACCACGGGCAGACGATGTCCGACCAGACCTCGACCTGGATCATGTGCACGCACTCCCTCTACCGAGCTCATTGACGCTTCAACAATACCCCTCCCATGGGATCACGTAATATCGTGAAATGTCCGGAATGTCGGGCTGGCGAAGCGCCCGACATTCCGTGACCCGACCGCAGCGCGCCGAGGACGACCAGAACCCCGGCGAACACGCCGCGCGCCGCCGAGTTGAGGCCCGAGCCGAGGCCGGCCTGCGCCGGAGGAAGGCCGCGCAGCGCGCCCGTGGTCAGAGCCGGCGCACACAGGCCCATGCCCGCGGCTGGTGCGGTCGGGGCGGCGGATGGTCCCACGCTGGACCGGACGTTCACGATGCTCGCCCGCGACGTCGCGGCGTCCGTGGCGGCGCCGATCATCGATCGCATCGCCGCGAAGGCGCCGAACGTGCGGCTGCGGTTTCTGAGCGAGACGTCGCGGCGGGGCAAGCTCACCGGGCCGATCGGCGAGATCCTGGCCGCCCACGGCGCCGAGCGGTTCAGGGCGGGCCACCGCGGCCCGCCGTGAACCTGGTTCCGCTGCGCGTGCCGGGCCTGGACCTGCCCGCGATCGAGCCGGCCCAGGCCCGGTAGGCCCGGTTCGACGCCGGCGGGGCAGCGCCGCCGGCGTCGAACCCGCAAAGGCCTACCAGTCGGCGTTGATGCCGCCCCAGGCCAGGAGCACCTGGTCGAACGTGTTGCCGTCGTTGTCGTCCGTGTACGCGACCGTGAACGCGCCCCAGTTGTCCACCGCGACCGCCGTCTGCTCCTGGCGTCCCGTCGTGGTCTGGGTGAGCACCTGGGTGGCCAGGCGGCCGGCGGTCGTGCCGTCCGGGTTGAAGCCGCGGCCGTACTGCTCCGTCGCCGACCAGGTGACGAAGGCGTTGGCCTGGCCGTCGATGCCGATGGCCGGGTTGCTGCCGCCGTTCGCCACCAGCACCTCGGTGGAGCGTGCCACCGCGCCCGGGGCGAACGAACGGGTCCACACGCCCGCCGTGCCGGTGTGGTCGGACTCCCACGCGACCGTGAAGTCGCCGGTGAAGTTCTCGGCGATCGCGGCGTGGCGCTGCTGGCCGTCGCCGAGGCTGTTGGCCGTACGGCGGGACAGGTTGACCGCGCCGTTGGACTTGGCCAGGCCGACCAGCCCGATGTTGTAGTAGCCGTTGGCGTCGGCGTCCTCGTCCCACACGACCAGCGCGTCGCCCGACGCCGAGACCGCGACGTCCGGGCGGTGGTGCTGGCCGGTCTGCTGCGACGCGAAGACCTCGTAGGCCTTCGTGGCCGGGCCGGTGTAGCCGGCCGCCTTCACCGTGTAGGTGCTGCCCTGGATGTCCTCCCAGGCCACCGTGAACGCGACCGCGCCGCTGGTCGGGGCGCCGTCCGGGTCGACCGCGACCTTGGGCAGGATCTGGTCGCCGGCGGTGTCGGCGTTGGCCCGCCCGGACGCGGTGACGGTGCCGGTCGGGGAGAGCACGCGGTACTGGATGTTGAACACCCCGTTCCCGTCGCCGTCCTCGGCCCAGACCACGACCGCATTGCCCTTGTCGTCGAGGCCGACGTCGGGCGACAGGTGGGTCCAGTTCGAGCTGCCGCCGGCGGACAGCTTGACCTCGTACTTGGACGCACCGTTGGTGAACATCCGGACCCAGATGTCGGAGTGGCTGTTGTTCTCCGGGGCCGTGCTGTCCCGGTCGTCCTCCCACACCACGGCGACCTGGCCGTTGCGGTTGGCCGCGATGGCCGAGGTGTCCTGATCGCCGGTGGCGGTGCTGTTCGCCGTCGTCCACGTCAACGACGCGGCGGCAAGAGCCAAAGCAACAAGAGCCTGCATCTGTACCCCTAGATCGCTTGCAGGCCGGGACGGCCGTCGAGGATGGCGAAGGACTTGAGCGTGCTGGCGGCCGCACCGTGCTCGGTCACCGTGGTCACGCCGCGGAAGTCGGCCGTCACCTGGGCCTGCGTGATCTTCGTGCGCACGTAGCCGCGCCGGTTGGAGTAGAACTTCAGGTGCGGGTTGGTGCCGGCGTTGGGGATGGCCGTGTCGGCCGTACCGTTGCCGCCCGACGTGATCGAGGTGCAGACCAGTTCGGTGCCGATGGTCGCCGAGTTCGCGTTCGCGTAGTCGGCCTTGAGGTTGTTCGCCCACGACGCGTGCACGTCGCCGGTGAGCACGAGCGGGTTGCGCACGGCGCGGTCGACCCAGCCCTGCTGGATGCGCGCCCGCGACGCGCGGTAGCCGTCCCAGGCGTCCATGTTGCTCGCGCCGGACGCGTCGAACTGGCGGGCGAAGAACACCTGCTGGCCGATGATGTCCCACTGGGCCAGGTGCTGGCCGAGGCCGTCGAGCAGCCACGACTCCTGCGCGGTGCCGGGCAGGCTGCGGCTGGCCAGGTCGGCGTCCGCGCACACCTTCCAGCCGTCGCCGCAGGCCTGGTCGTTGCGGAACTGCCGGGTGTCGAGCATGTGGAACACGGCGAGCTGGCCCCAGCGCACGCGGCGGTACAGCGCGATGCTGTTGCCGCTGTTGACGTTCGCCGGGCGCAGCGGCATGTTCTCGTAGTACGCCTGGTACGCGGCCGTGCGCCGGGCCGTCCACTGCGCCGTGGTCAGCGCCGGGCTGCTGTCCGCGCGCACCATGTTGGCGTAGTTGTTCTCGACCTCGTGGTCGTCCGGCACGACCAGCCACGGCGCGATGGCGTGCGCGGCCTGCAGATCGGGGTCGGACTTGTACTGCGCGTACCGCCGCCGGTAGTCCGCCAGCGTCACGATCTCGCTGCCGGCGTGCTGGCGCAGCGAGCCGGCGGTGGCGGCGTCCTCGTAGATGTAGTCGCCCAGGTGCAGGATCAGGTCCGGGCGGTCGTCGGCCATGCGGCGGTAGGCCGTGTAGTACCCGGACTCGTAGTGCGCGCACGAGGCGAACGCCATCACGAAGTCGCGGCCGACCGTGCTCAGCGCGGGCGCGGTGCGGGTCCGGCCGACCGGCGAGATGTGGCCCTGCGCGCGGAAGCGGTAGTAGTACTCCGCGTCGGGCTGCAGGCCGCCGGCGACGACGTGCACGGAGTGGGCCGCGGCGTACTTGGCGGTCACCGTGCCCGACGCCACGAGCGAGGCGAAGCTGCTGGTGGTCGAGACCTGCCAGTCGACGGCGACGTCGGCGTTGGCCATCCCGCCCTGCCCGTCGGCGTTGAGCGGGGAGGGGGCGAGTCGGGTCCACAGCACGACGCTGCTCGCGTCCGGATCGCCGGAGGCGACACCGAGCTGGAACGGGAACGGAACGGCGGCGCTGGCGCTCTGCAGGGGTGCTACCACGGCCCCGGCGACGGCAGCACCGCCGAGGACGAACGTGCGGCGGCTGAGCCTATTCATGGGGCACACGATCGAGTCCGCGCGTGAACGCCACGTGACCGCATGCTTGATAGACAGCTACGAATATGTACGCACCTGTTGCGGCGTCCGCCCGAACGCGCGGCGGAACGCGCGGTGGAAGCTCGCCACGTTCACGAAGCCCGCCTCGGTCGCGATGTCGATGACGCGCAGGTGCGCCAGGGACGGATCGCGCAGGTCCCGGGACGCCTTCTCCAGGCGCAATGTTCGCACGGTCGCGGCGTACGACTCGGGCTTCTGCGCGAACAGCCCATGCACGAACCGCACGGAGACACCGAGGCGCCGGGCCGTCGTGGCGGGACAAAGGTCGTCGTCGCCCAGATGCTCCTCGATGTCGGCGAGCGCGGCGGCGTGGGTGCGCGGGGACCGTACCGGCGGAAGAGTCTCCGGATCGAGGGCCACCGCGAGCAGCCCGGCCGCGTGCACCGCCAGCCGCTCCGGGCGCGCCACGCTCGGCACCGACTCGAGCGCCAGCCGCACCGCCGCGCCCACGCCCCCGCGCGTCGGCACCGCGGCCGCGGTCGGCACCGGGCCCGGCAGCAGCGTGGTGGGCACGAAGAAGGACAGCTGCTCGAAGTCCGCGCCGAACTCGAACCGGAACGGCCGGTCCGTGCCGACCAGTCCGAGCTCGCCCGGGCGCAGCAGCGTCACGCGGTCGTCCTGGGCCATCAGGCTCGTGCCGCGCACCTGGAGGTTGGCGTAGAAGCCGTGCACCGGCGAGCGGGCGATGTCGTCCTCGGTGCGGCGCACCGTCTGCCGCTGCGACGCGATCCGCGCCAGCGCGAGCCCGCCGAGCGGCCACTGCGTCACCTCGCCGGCGAACCCGCCGCGCAGGTCCGACTCCGGCGTCAGGGCGAGGAAGGCGGAGCAGATGAGCTCGCGCCAGTACGCGAACTGCTCGCCCACCGCCCGGTCCCCCGTCGACCAGCGCATGTCTTCCTCCTGTCGGGTAGGCGTCCCTGCACGCAATGCAACGTCCGCCTGCGCTGGAGGCAACATGGTTTCGACGGTCTTCCGACACGGTGATGGCATGAGAACTCGTTTCACCGAAGCGTTCGGCCTGACCACGCCGATCGCGCAGGCCGGCATGGCGTTCGTGGGCATGACGCCCGACCTCGCCGTGGCCGTGTGCAACGCCGGCGCGCTCGGCTCGCTCGGCGTGGGCCTGATGCCCGCGGACGCGCTGGCCCAGACGATCGAGGGCACCCGCGCCGGCACCTCCGGCCCGTTCAACGTCAACTTCATCACCGTGTTCACCACCGACGAGCAGATCGACGCGGTCTGCGCGGCCCGGGTCGCCGTCGCCTCCTTCCACTGGGGTCACCCCAAGCAGGACTGGATCGACCGGCTGCACGCGGCCGGCGTCCAGGTCTTCGAGCAGGTCGGCTCGGTCGCGGCCGCGCGGGCGGCGGTCGACGGCGGCGCGGACGCGGTGATCGCCCAGGGCGAGGAGGCGGGCGGCCACAACGCGTCCACGCTGCCGCTGTTCGCGCTCGTGCCGCTGGTCGCGGACGCGGTGGGGGAGCGGGCCCTGGTGCTCGCCGCGGGCGGCATCGCCGACGGCCGGGGCCTGGCCGCCGCGCTCATGCTCGGGGCGGACGGCGCCTGGGTCGGCACGCGGCTCGTGGCCACGGCGGAATCGGGGGCGCACGAGGGGTACAAGCGAAGGCTCCTGGAAGCTTCCGCCGAGGACACCGTGCGCACTTCGCTGTTCGGCCCGGAGACGCCGCAGTTCAACCCGATGCGCGTGTTGCGCAACCGCGTGGTGCGCGAATGGGCGGACCGCATCGGCGACATCCCCGACTCCCCGCTGCCGGTGATCGGCGAGACGGTGCTGGCCGGGCAGCGCATGCCGATGCACCGGTTCTCCAGCCTGGTGCCGATGCGCGAATGGACGACCGGCGACCTGGAGGAGATGGCGCTGCTGTCCGGGCAGGGCGTGGGCCTGGTGACCGAGATTTTGCCCGCCGCGGAGGTGATCGCGGCGATGACCAAGGAGGCGGAGAACCTGCTCGATCGTGCGCGATGACGCCGTTCACGCAGTTGTCAGATGCCCGTGGTCGCGCATCGCCGGGGAATCGACCAGAGTGCCATCCCTGTGGGCACCCGCCGCGTTTGGTTGATCGGCCTGCTGGCGTACTTCGCGATCGGCGCCGCGTGGGCGTTCGCGACCCCGTACAACGGCGCCTACGACGAGCATGACCACGTCGTGCGGGCGGCCGGAGTCGTGCGCGGGCAGCTGCTCGTCTCGCCGGCCCGGGGCGTGAACGACGGCGGCTTCCCGGTCGTCCCGCGCAGCCTCGTGCCGCCCGGCGTGACGTGCATGATGACCGCGAACCCGCCGGCCGCGACGTGCCTGGGCGCGGCGCCGGACGACCGGACCGCGGAACCGGTGCACAGCCGGGCCTCGCGCTACGACCCGGCCTACTACGCGCTGGTCGGGTGGCCCCTGCTGCCGTGGCCGAACATGGCCGGGGTGATCGGCGCGCGGCTGGTCAGCGCGCTGCTCTGCGCGGCGCTGCTGGCCACCGCGGCCGCCCTCGCCCTGCCCCTGCGCCGCCGCCGGTTCCTGCCGCTCGCGGTGCTGTTCGGGGCCTCGCCGATGCTGCTCGCGCTCAACGGCCTGGTCAATCCGAGCGGCCTGACCATCGACGCCGCCGTGCTGCTGTGGGTCGTGTTGCTGCGGCGGTACGGCGACGAGGCCGAGCCGGACGCGAGCGCGAAACGCCGCTTGGCTGTCCTCGGTTCGCTGGCTGCGGTCGCGGTCGTCCTGGCGCGGCCGGAGGGGTTCGTCCTCGTCGCCGGCATCGTCCTCGTCGTGCATGTGGCCCTGGGTGTACGGCCGAAGCTCCGTCCCCCGCGCGCCGCGCTGGTCGTGGCCGGGGCGACCGTCGCGGCGCTCGCGTGGGCGCTCCTCTCGCGGGTCGCGGAGTTCGGGGCGGCGCCGACGCCGGTGAGCAAGCCGTTCCTGGCGGTGTTGCGGGCGATCGTGCAGTACAACATCGATTATTGGCTCCGGCAGACGATCGGGCTGTTCGGCTACGGCAGCATCGGCATGCCGCAGTGGGCCTACCTGGCGTGGACCGCGGTCGCCGG
This sequence comes from Dactylosporangium sp. CS-033363, assembly GCF_050942475.1. Lineage (NCBI taxonomy): Bacteria > Bacillati > Actinomycetota > Actinomycetes > Micromonosporales > Micromonosporaceae > Dactylosporangium > Dactylosporangium sp. CS-033363. Next base: position 1,267,593 of record NZ_CP192032.1, read on the forward strand.
CGGGCTGCTCGTGGCCGGTTTCGCGCGCGCGGGCCGGCGCACCGCCGCGGTCATCGTCGCCGTTCCGCTGCTGTGCGTGGCGGCCGGGATCGCGGCCGACCTCGTGATGTCCCGCATCGTCGGGTACTGGATGCAGGGCCGCTACTTCCTGCCCCTGTGGGTGGGCGCGTTCCTGCTGGCCGCCTGGGCGATCGGCGAGGTGGGCGACGCGCGCCTGGTGCGCCGCGCGTACCTGGCCGGCCTCGGCGTCTGGGCGCTGATCCAGACGGTGGCGCTCGGGGTCGCGCTGATCGGGTACTCGACCGGCAAGCAGGCCCACCCGCCGGGCTCGCCGATCTGGATTCCACCGGGCGGCTTCGTGCTGCCGTTCGTCCTGCTGGTGGTCGGGCTGGTCGCGGCGACATTCTTCCACCGGCAGGAGGCGCGCCTTGTCGCCCCTTGAGCCGCCGCGGCGGCGCTTCTGGGAGTACCTGACCGCGTTCTTCCTCGTCATCGCCGGCTGGGCGCTGGCCATGCCCGCCAACGGGACGTACGACGAGAAGGACCACATCGTCCGCGCGTACGCCGTCGTCACCGGCCAGTGGACGCCCGCGCACACCGTCGTCGACCGCCGCGACGACACCAAGCCCGCCTTCCTGGTCCCGGCCACCCTGCTGCCGCCCAACAGCAACGTCGACTGCGCCTGGTCGCCCCGCCCGGCCCGCTCGGCCGCGTGCCAGCGCTGGGTCGCGGACCCGGAGCGCCGGCTCACCCCGAGCGGCGCCGCGCGCTACAGCCCCGTGTACTACCTGATCGTCGGCGCGCCGCTGGCCGTGGCCCCGAACCTCACCGGCATCGTGCTGGCCCGGCTGCTCTCCGCCCTGGCCGCGGCCGCGCTGCTGGCCGGCGCGCTGAACGCGGCCCGGCGCCTGCGCGGCCGCCTGCTCCCGCTCGCCGTCGTGCTCACCGCGACCCCGACGGCCGCGAACCTGGCCGGCTCCATCAACCCCAACGGCCTGGAGATCGCGGCGGGCGCGGCCGCGTGCTGCGCGCTGCTCGCGTTGCTGCGCCTGCCGTGCGAGGAACTGGACGCGGTGGCGGTGCGGCGGTTGCTGTGGCTGCTCGGTACGGCGTCGTTCGTGCTGCTCACCGTGCGCCAGCTCGGGCCGCTGCTGTTGCTGTTGGTCCTGGCCGCGTGCGCCGCTCTGGCCCGCAAGGGCCGGCTGTCCACGCTGGCTCGCCGCCGCCCCGTCTGGGCGCTGCTGGGCTCGTGGCTGGCCGGGCTGGCGGTGTCGGTTTCCTGGATGGCCTATTCGCGCATCGCCGACGTCGCCACGGTCGCGCGCGACGCGCGGCATTTCTCGCTTTCGGTTCTGCTCAGGGAACTGCTCGCGCACCGCCTGCCGTTCTACGTCAACCAGTTCGTCGCGCAGTTCGGCTACGGCGAGACGCGCGCACCGGCATTCGTCATCGTCATCTGGTACCTCCTGCTGGCCGTCGTCGTCGCCGGCTGCCTGACCCGCGCGCCCCGGCGAACCGTGCTCGTCTGCGCCGGTCTCGGGGTCGCGTGCCTCGGCCTGCTGGTCGCGCTGGAGGTGCACTACCTGCCGCTGGTGGGCTGGTTCGCGCAGGGCCGCTACGCGATGCCGGCCGCGGTGGGCGTGGTGCTGTGCGCGGCGAGCGAGCCCGCGTTCGGCCAGTTCCTCTCCGCGCGCAGGCGGCTGCGCGTGTTCTGCGCGACTTCGGCGACGGTCGCGGCGGCGCTGCACCTGTACGCGCTCGCGTTCGTGATGACCCGCTTCCAGGGTTCTCTGGACCCCTTCAACGCGGCCTGGCACCCCTGGGCCGGATCGTTGCTGCCGCTGGTCTCGGCGGCGTGCGGGCTGACGCTGCTGACCGTGCTGGTCACCGGGATGGCGCCCGCGCGCATCGTGCTGTTCCGGAGCATCGTCGTGCTCAGACGCGCCGCTTGAGCTTCTCCACATCGGCCATGATGCTGTCCAGCGACTGCCGGAAGCCGGCCTCGATCTGCGCGATCTGCTCCTCCGCCGAGCGCCGCAGCTCGCCGGCGTCGGTGCTCGGCATGGCGTCGCCGAGCGCCTCGCGCATGACCTCCTCGATCTGCGCGCGCAGGTCGGCGTTGGCGGCGGCGACGGCCGCGATGACGTGCTCGGCGAGGGCCTCCGAGCCCTGCCGCAGCGCCCGCGGGTCGATCACCAGGCCGCTCAGGCCGCTCGCGCTGTCGACCCGGGCCCGGATCTGCCCGTCGGCCGCCGCACCGCTGCCGGCCAGCTCGCTGAGCCGCGACTCCAGCCCGTGCAGCTGCCGGATCCGCTCCTCGTTGAGGCTGCTGAGCCGCTCGAGATCGTCCACTTCTCCTACTCCTCTTTTTAGTGCTCGACCCTTCGGCCCGACCACGCTTCGAGCATTCGCAATGCCTCGTCGCGCGGCACGCTCGCGTGGGTGACGTCGCCCAGCCACACGGGATTCTTCTGCTTGAGTGGCCACGCGGCCACCAGCTCTCGGTTCTTGACGCCCGCGTGCCGGCTGAGCCGCGCGATGTCGCTCCAGGGCAGTGTCCGCCGGAACAGCTTGACGCCATCGGGCCCGGCCGACCGCCCGCTCGCCTCCATGGCCACCGCGGCCGCCCCGACCACCGCGAAGATTGTGCCGACCACGATCAGGCTCCACGACATCACGCGCCAGAACCGATCGGGCTCACCGACGGCCAGATACCCGCCGAACCCGAACACGACCAGGATGAACGGCGCGCACAGGAGCACGAATCGGGTCAGCAGCCGAGCCTCACCAGACGGCCCGAACCGCACCTCGCTCACGGCGTCACCGGCCCCGGCAGCTCCCGCTTCGGAATTACCCGGATCGCCGGCGCCGTGTAGTCGATCGTGATCTGCTCCAGATCCTCACGCCCGGTGGCGCCGCCGGTCGGCTCGGGCACCCCGAACCCCGCGAACCCGGCCGCCGCGCTGGTGAGCGCCAGCCCGCTGAGCGACGACAACAGCGCCGCGGACGCCTTGACCATGTAGTCGATGGCCCGAGCGGCGGTCGTCCCGATCCCCTCGGCGGCGGCCCGCGCGAACGGCCCGACGTACGGCACGAAGAACAGCGCGAACAACATGAGCAGAATCGACAACAGGGCCACGCTCATGGCGGTCAGGCTCGTCCACAGCACCTTGTACACGTCGTGCACCTTGTCCACCGCCTGCCCGGCGTTGGACATGTACGTCTTGAGATCGTCCAGCTCGGTCGTGTACCGGTCGACGGCGTGCAGGAAGGCCTCGCGGTCGTCCGCGATCCACCCTTCCTTCGCGTTGGCGACCGCGTTGCCGACGTCCTTCTTGACGAGCTCGACCTGATTGGCCAGCTCCTGCCACTTGGTGGCCGCATCGCGCATGCCCTCGACGTTCGCGACGCCGGCGGACGCGGAGATGATGGCCAGCGCGAGCGTGCGAGCGATGGCGGACGCCGCCGTGAGGTTTCCGAGCGCCAGCATGATGAGCAGCCGGACGGGTACGAACTCAGCCATCGCGGCTCACCGCACCTGAACCGTGTTGGCGCTCTCGGCCTGCTCCCACCCCTGGGCCACCTCATTGAGCTTGTCGGCGAACACGTCGAGCCGCTTGCCCGCCGCGTCGAGATAGTCCATGGCGTAGTCCTGCACCCGCTCGTGCGCGACCTGAAACCCGATCCCGATCAGCCCGAACGACGGGAAGGGCACCGCGGTGTCCGGCACCTCGTCCCGGATGCGTTGGAGGTCGGGCTTGGCGATGCTGACGAGCGCGGTGCCGGTGGCGCGAATCGCCTTCGAGGTCACATGCACGTCCTGTGCCACAGGTTCCCCTCCATCAGCACTTTTTCGGCTCGACGCAGCGGCATCCTAACTGACGACCGTCGACGTCATGTGCCCCTGAACAGCCCCGCCGCACACCCGGAGCCGAAGAGGGTGGCGGGTAGCTGACGCGGCAACTATCATGGGGAGCGAGACCGGCATCTTCCCCCGTGGATGCCGGTCTCCTTTTTAGTTCGACAGGGTGCCGGCGATGTCGGTGATGCGGCCCAGGTCGTCGTAGGCGATGGTCAGGACCGTGTTCGAGCCCGGGTCCCTGGCCTCCAGAGCATCCGGGGACTCCGTGAGCTGCCAGCCCTGCTGGGTGAAGAACGAGCTCGCCGTCACGCGGTGGTCCACCGGGAAGGCCGAGATGACCTGCTGCAGGACCGTCAGGGCGCGCTCCGGGCGGACCGGGGCCGTGACCTCCGGGGGCGTGTTCTCCAGGTGGAAGAAGACGGCGCCGCCGTCGTAAGGGCCTCGATAGTACGGGCGGCCGGTCAGGCTCGAAGCCACCAGCGCCAGTTTGTGGCCGTCGGCGACCGACAGGGGGAAGCTGGGCTCGGTGAAGGTGTCGACCCGATCCTCGGCGCCGTACTCGCGCAGCCACGTCGTCAGGTGCAGCAGGGCCGGCGGGATGTTGCTCGCCTCGTTCGCCCAGGCCCAGAGCCAGGTTTGGGCGGCCTCGCTCTCGGTGCCGAGGAGCTGGACGCCGAACGTGAGATCAGTGCCGAACGTGGCCTGGCCCGTGGTCAGGTCCAGCTGCCAGTCGCGGTCGCCCAGGAGGTCGGCCAGGGCCAGCTGGCGGGCCATCCCGGTGGCCACGTGCTGGGCGAAGAGCTGCTCGAAGGTGGGCATTCGGCCAGTCTGCCAGCACTTCGGCCCGGCTGCCGGGTTCGGGGACGGGCGGGGGAAGGGCGGGCACAGGGGGTACAACCGCGGCGTTTTTTGCTTCTGTTGGCAAACCGGGCGCCGATAGGGCGGGCATGGACGCGCTGCGGCGGACGCGAGTCGTCACGCGACTGGTGGTCGGGTTCCTCGTGGTTTCGCTGTGTGTGGTCGGCATCTGGGTGTCGGCGATCGCGGCCGCCGGCGGGACGCGGGACACGGCGGATCGGCTGTCGGCGTCGCAGGCGCAGGTCGACGCCGCGCAGCAGCTGAAGTTCCGCATCACCGACGTGTCGGGGTGGCAGGTCGGGTACGCGTTCGACATCGTGCGCGGCGTGGCCGGTGCGGCCGATGACACCGCCGAGACCCGGGCCGCGTATCTGCAGGCCATGCGGGACTTCAGTGCCGAGATCGACGCGATGGGGAAGCTGCCGCTGTCGGCGGGCGACCGGGCGTCGGTGGAGGCCATTCGCGCGGCGTACGCGCAGTACGTGGCCATGGACGACCGCGTGATCGCCGACTATCGCGCGGGTTCGGCCGCGCAGACGGACGCCGCGAACGATCTGATCACGGGTGCGGCGCTCGACGTGTACGCGCAGATGGCCGATCGGATCGATGCGCTCCTGGCCTCGGCGCAGCAGGCCGCGGCGGCCGCGCACCGGTCGGCCGGCTCGACCGCGAACGGCACCCGGCGGCTGGCGAACATCGTCGGTGCGATCGCGCTCGGGCTTTCGGTGCTGCTCGCGGTGGCGCTTTCGGTGTCCATTCTCCGGCCCTTGCGCGCGCTGCACGATCGGCTCGCGGACATCGCCGAGGGCGACGGGGACCTGACCAAGCGGCTCGTGGTCAGCGGGCACGACGAGTTCTCGGCCGTCAGCCGCGAGTTCAACACGTTTGTGGACAAGATCGCTTCGACGGTACGGGCGATCAGCGGTTCCGCCTCCACAGTCGCCGTCGCCAGTGAGCGGTTGACCGACACGTCCAAACGCATCATGGCGAGCGCGCAGGAGACGTCCGCGCAGTCCGGGCTGATCGTCGCGTCGGCCGACGAGGTGTCCGGCAATGTGCACACCGTCGCGAGCGGCGCCGAGCAGATGAGCGCCTCGATTCAGCAGATCGCCGGTACCGCGGCCGAGGCGGCCCGGGTCGGCGGGCAGACGACCGAGCTCACGCAGTCGGCGTTCGACCTGATCGGGCGGCTTTCCGGCTCCAGCCGGCAGATCGGCGACGTGGTCAAGGTGATCACCGACATCGCCGAGCAGACGAACCTGCTCGCGCTCAACGCGACCATCGAGGCGGCGCGCGCGGGCGAGGCGGGCAAGGGGTTCGCGGTGGTCGCCAACGAGGTCAAGGAGCTGGCCCAGGAGACCGGGCGGGCCACCGGGGACATCGCGGCCAAGGTGGCGAGCATCCAGAACGACACGAGCGCGGCGACGGACGCCATCAACCGGATCGTCGAGGTCACCGGCCGGCTCGGGGACTACCAGACCACGATCGCGGCGGCGGTGGAGGAGCAGACCGCGACGACCAACGAGATGACCCGCAACATCACGCAGGCGGCCGCCGGTTCGGCCGACATCGCGGCGAACATCTCCAGCATTTCCGCGAACGCCCGGGTCACGACCGACGGCGTGGAGGACACCCGCACCGCCGCCGAGGAGCTCTCCGCCATGAGCCGCGAGCTGCGCGGACTCGTCGGACAGTTCCGCGTCTGAGCCGGGGCGTTTAACAGATCGTCCATCGGTACGCCACCCCGTCCACAGGCACCCCGTTGTCCACAGATCCGGCGTCCGCGCCGAGCGGACGAACGGCCGTGGCGCGCAAGCTCTCTCCCGACACCGCAAGGACATCGTGGAGGGAGATCGACCGTGTTCGAGACCATGGTCACCATCACCGGGAACGTGCTCACGGCGCCGGAGAGCCGGCGGGTCGTGGACGGCCAGACGCTCGTCACCCACTTCAAGGTGGCGTCGACGTCGCGCCGCTTCGACCGGGCCGACACCCGGTGGGTGGACGGCGACAGCCTTCGGCTGCGGGTGAACTGCTGGCGGCAGCTCGCCGACAACGTGGCCCGCAGCGTGCAGCTGGGCGATCCGGTCATCGTGATCGGCCGGCTGTACAGCCGGGACTGGGAGACCGAGGACCACGTCCGGCGGGTGAGCTACGAGATCGACGCGCAGTCGGTCGGCCACGACCTCTCCCGCGGGCGGGCGAAGTTCGCCCGGGTCAGGGCGCTGACCGCGACCGACGCGCTCGACGACGACCTCAACGACGCGCGCCACGACGACCCGCGGACCGAGCCGGCCGACGAGCTCAACGGCCTGCCGCGGCGCAAGGCGTACGACCCGGACCTGGGCGGCGTGGTCACGCTCGTCGAGGACGGCGACCCGTTCGCCGAGGAGATCCTGGCCTCGCTGGCGTCGGATGGCGACCTGGCGTCGGTCTTCGAGACGCCGGTCTCCGCCTCGGTCCCGGGCTCCGTCCCGGGCTCCGCTTCGGGCTCCGTCGCGGCCTCCGTCGCGGCCTCCGTCGCGGCCTCCGTCGCGGCCTCCGTCTCGGCCTCCGCTTCGGCTGAGATCACCGAGGAGTCGGCGGACGAGGAGGTGGAGCCCGAGGAGGACGAGGTGGAGCCGGAGACTGGTCCCGGCCGCCCGAAGGCACGGCGGCAGCGTTCCCGCGTGCCGGCGGGCGTCTGAGGACCGGCGACGGGCCGGGTCACGGCTTCCCCGTCCGCGGTGCCCGGCCCGTCGCCAACCTGGTTGCCCCGAAGCGACGTGCATGCTGTTCTTAGGCAGGTCTTGAGCACGCTCCCGCGAAGTGGCGGTAGCCTGTGCGACGACATGCGCTCGTAGCTCAGTGGATAGAGCAGGGGACTTCTAATCCCAAGGTCGTAGGTTCGAGTCCTACCGGGCGCACCAAAGTCAGCGTCACGATCGATCCCGCAGCTGGCATCGCAATTGCATTGACAGCCCTTTTCCGAACCATCCGCGCCAGGCCGGCTCGAGCCGCCCCAGCAGGCCGTTCGCGCTCGGCAGTTTTCGCTGTGCGAAATCGGCGGGGTGTAAGCGTATCGATGCCCGTGCCACTTGCCGCACTCGTCATGCTGGGGGAATGTGCCCACGGGGGCGGGAACGGGCTGAGTCATGGGCGACTTTTCGCAGGTGTCGTTGGTCGCGGCGGCCGGGGTGGACCCTTGGAAGCTGCGCGACCAGTTCACCGCCGGCGATCCGGAGGAGAACTACGCCAGGGCGCACTACGGCAACGAGACGCGGTGGACGCGCCACGAGCCGGCGATGCGGCAAGGCAAGTATGCGGAGGCGCAGGTGCCGGACGGCAAGGGCAAGACCGAGACCCTGGCCCCCGTGGTCCCGGCCGCCGGATGAGTCCCTGCCGCCGAAGCCCGGCGAGGCACGCACCCGCCTCAACCCGCCGGGCGGCGCCGGCGGCTTCGCGATCGGCGCGGCGGGCCCGAGCTCGCCGTTGTAGGCCTCGACCGGCCGCGGCCCCGCCCTTGACCGGCGCGCCGGTTTTTAGCGAGGTCAGAGGCCGTGCCGGCGGTTCCAGCCGGAGATGTACCAGGCGTAGGCCAGGTTCCCCAGGCCGGCCGTGCACAGCAGCAGCACCACGTGCACGCCGAAGGACTGGCGGCGCCGGCGGGGTGCGCCGACGATCGCCGTCGCGCTGACCGTGTTGTTGATGAAGACCTGCGCCGCGGGCGGCAGGGGCGGGTACGGGTGACCCGGGGCCGGTGCGCTGAGCGGGATGGCCACCGGCGCCTGGTACGGCGCGGGCACGAACCCCGGCTGCGGCGGAGGAACGGTCATGGGTGTCTCCTATGGTGCGCAGCGTCGATCGGCGACGCCGCCGTCGTTCAGTTGATCACGGTGGCGGCACTCTATCGGCTTTATCTGCATCGATTTAGGGCGACCGCCGCGCACAGGCGGTGGATCAGTGCCCAGCGGTTCGGGGGCAGGCCCGGCCGGTGCACCACCGTCAAGGGACCGAAGCGGGTCGAGCGCGGGAAGCCGATCGGCAGCGGGCCGTCCAGGACGACGCCGTGCAGGTGGGGCCAGTCGGCGAGGACGCGGGACAGGCCGGTCGCCGCCGCGAGGTCCAGGCCCTCGAAGGCGCCGTCGTCCGTGAGCCAGACCCATGCCGCGGGGGCCGTTCGGGTCTGCTTCGCCTTCAGCTCGATCGCGCGGACCAGGCGACGTGAAGTACCACCGGAAGCCCTGTTGAGACCACGCAACTCCAGCAGCACGTCGTCCAGCACGAGGTCGCCCACCGGCGGCTCGAGGATGGGGCGGATGCCCAGGGACACGGCAACGGCGGCGAGGCGGGCTTGGAGCAGGCCGTGGCGGAGTTCGTCGCGGCTCGGGTTGCGGGACAGGTTGGCGCGCAGCTTGGCGATGCCCTGGACGTGGTGGTCGGCCAGCAGGGTCAGGGCGGCCAGGAGGGCGGGCGCGGACGTGGGGCGGCCGGCGCGGTCGTACCAGCCGGCGCCCAGGAGAGCGTCAAGGTCATCCATGAAAGGTTCGTCGCGATCGCGTTGACAAATGCCGACAAGACGGGCGCGTGCTTGCCCGGTGGGGCGGGGTGGACGGAGCTTCCGGGTCGAAGCGTTTCACACCCCGAGTGAGAGGTCCGCCGCCATGCCCCAGAGTTCAGTGCGCCGCGCCGCCGGTGCGCTCGCACTGTTCGTCGCGGCCGGTGCCCTGGGCGGCTTGCCGCTGTCCAGCGCGTATGCCGATCCCGCACCCGTCAACGTCACCGTCAACACGAAGCTGGGCCTGGCCACCGTGGCCGACACGGCGCTCGGCGCCAATCACGCGATCTGGGACAAGGAGCTCGGCACGCCCGCCGTGTCCGATCTGCTGGGCGCGGCCGGGGTCGGGATGCTGCGGTACCCCGGCGGCTCCTACGCCGACATCTACCACTGGCAGACGCACACCGCGCCCGGCGGGTACGTCGCGCCGAACACCGACTTCGACACGTTCATGGCCGGCGCGCAGCGGGTCGGGGCGCAGCCGATGATCATCGCGAACTACGGCACCGGGACCGCGCAGGAGGCGGCGGACTGGGTGCGGTACGCGAACATCACCAAGGGCTACCACGCCAACTGGTGGACGATCGGCAACGAGAACTACGGAAACGGCCACTACGGCACCGCGTGGGAGGCCGACGACCATGCCGACAAGAGCCCGAAGCAGTACGCCGAGGAGGTCGTGGCGTACTCGCAGGCGATGAAGGCGGTCGACCCGAACATCAAGGTCGGCGCGGTGCTCACCACGCCGGCCAACTGGCCCGACGGGCTGGTCGGGGCGGGCGACGCCGGCACATGGAACCAGGTCGTGCTGTCCATCGCCGGGCCGTCCATCGACTTCGTCGACCTGCACTGGTACCCGGGCGGCAACGGCGAGGCCGACTCGCTCACCAAGCCCGCACAGATCGACGACATCATGTACGTGGCGCGCGATCAGATCGCGCGTTTCGCCGGGCCGAACGCCGGCCGGATCGGGATCAGCCTCACCGAGACGAACGTCGGCGTCGGCCAGAACACGCAGCCCGGCGCGCTGTTCCTCGCCCAGACCTACAGCGGCATGCTCGAGAACGGCGTCTTCACCGTCGACTGGTGGGACGTGCACAACGGCATCGGCACCGTCTCGACCGTCGGCGGCCAGACCGACTACGGCGACTTCGGCATGCTGTCCAGCGGCAACTGCAACGCCGACGGTGTCTGCCAGCCGCCCCTGAACACGCCGTTCGCGCCCTACCACGCGCTCAAGCTCATGCACTCCTTCGTGCACCCGGGCGACCAGCTGATCCGCGCCGGTACCGACAACGCGCTCGTCGCCGCGCACGCCGCCCGCCGGTCCAACGGCGACCTCACGGTGCTGCTGGTGAACATGGACCCGGCGAACAGCCACGCGGTGAAGATCGCGTACGACGGCTACACCCCTTCGTCCGCCGCCCCCACCGTCGAGTCCTTCCTCAACGGCGCGAGCGGCATCACCAGCGCGCAGTCGGGCACGGCGGCGGCCCAGAACCTGGCGCCGTACTCGCTGACCGTGCTCACCTTGCACCCGGCGACGTCGCAGGCCGGCGCCCCGAAGGCTCCCGCGCGCCCGGTGGCGAGCGCGATCACCGACCGCACGGCCACGCTGACCTGGCCGGCCGTGCAGGCGGGGGTGAAGTACGAGGTGTACCGCCAGGTCGGTGCGCGCTCCGAGCAGCTCGGCGAGACGACCGGAACATCGTTCACCGCGCGCAATCTGACGGCCGGCACGCGGTACACCGTGAATGTCGTGGCTCGTGACGGCTCGGGCCGGGCGAGCTGGTCGTCGCCGCCGCTGACGTTCACGACCGGAGCCCCGGCCACGAGCACCTGCGGCATCCGCTTCACCGACGCGAACGACTGGGGCAACGGGTACGTCGGGAACATCGACATCACGAACACCGGTACCGCGGCCATCAACAACTGGACGCTCACGTTCACGTGGCCGACCGGCTACCAGAGCGTGGGCAGCGGCTGGAACGGCACCTGGACCCAGACGGGCGCGACCGTGCGCGTGACGCCGGCCGACTTCAACACCAACCTCGCCCCGGGCGCGACCACGAGCGTCGGGTTCGTGGCGTCGTACAACGGACCGAACATCCTGCCGATCGCGTTCACCTTGAACGGCAACCTCTGCTCGGTGAGCTGAACGAACACTGAGCGCCGCGGACCGGTCATGGTCCGCGGCGCTCGGTTGTGCTCAGCCCAGGAAGTGCAGGATTCGGACCTCGTCGCCGACCTGCACGCGCAGCGAGCGGCCGTCGCCCTCCTCGATGAGATCCAGCAGGGTCTCGTACGCCATGACTGCGCGGTTGAGGATGTCCGTGCGCGAATCGCCGGTCTTCTCGGCGACCCGGTCGAGGGCCGCCATGCCCCGCGGCGTGAAATTGGCGGTGACGCGCGTCAATGACCCACCGGTGTGCGCGGAATTCCGTTCCGGTGGCTGCGGCGGTTGCCCCGAGCGGCGCCGAGGAGTGTCAGGATCCCGACCGTTCGCATCGATCTGTGTTTGTTCCGACACGTTGTGCAGCACACTCATGATGTCTTGTCCTCGGCTTGATCGACGGACTGGACGAGAGCGGCGTCTCGGGCAGCGAGCGCCGCTCTCTTGCGTCACCGTGGGTGCTTCCCCCCTCACCTGAGGTAGAGCCTGCCATACCGGACACCCCCCAGCGACCGGTACGTCACGCCCAACCCGGTGGTTCAACCCAGATGCGCGTATTAGTCGCACCCCACGTGCGTCATGTGCGGGTAACGTTAGCCGTACGGGCGTCCTGCGTCCACGCCCGCCGGGCCTGGTTGTGCTTCCGAACAGCCAATTCACCCTCGCGATCGCCCTGACGGCCGCGCGTTGCCTCGCACTCTGCGTATATCGCGCACTACCAACTGGTGTCACCGTGCGTGGCGCAAGTTTGTGAATGGATCTCACCTGCGCACGCCTAGTCACGTCGTGGTCATGGACCGTGAGGTGCAGTTTTGTGACACCAAAACACATATTGAGATGTGCGCGAACATGTATGCATCATGATGCCGAGGGGCTAAGCTCTCCTCGCGAAATGTCACGCAGCGCGACGGCGAGGCCGTGCTGGATTGGCGTGTGCCAAATCCTGCGAATGGTCGTCGACCCGAGCCGCTCGATGAGGAGGGGCGCGAACGGTGACGACTTCCAGTGAGGGTGGCCAGCCGCAGCCGGAGGCTGACGATCAGCTGGATCTGTCGGCGGAAAGGCCGACCTGGAAAGGCCACGAGCCGCCGCTGCAGGGCCAGGACGAACTGCGCGGCGAGGCCGTGCTGACGCCGGGGAAGCTCGGCGTCTCGTGGGTGGCCAGGGTCCGGGGTGACCTCGGGCCGGTGGTGACGTACGCGATCATCGTCGGCCTCGCGCTGCTGGCCTTTCTCGCCGTCGCCATGCTCGGCCGCGGCGCCGGCGGTCCGAGCCTGCTCGTGCTCCTGATCGCCGTGGCCGTCGGGGCCGGCGTGCTCATCGCCGGCATCACGTCCTGCAAGCCGTCAACCAGTGGAAAGCGAGGATGAACCCATGCGCTGGACGCTCATCATCCGCCGGCATCCCGTCGACGTGCATTACGACAACGTGCCCGAGCACCTGCTCATGGGCCTGATCCAGGGGCACGTCCTGGAGGGCCGCGTCGTCGCCGTCGAGGCGGTCCCCGAGGTCGACGGCGCGGCCCGGCCGGACGGCGGACCGGAGCTCCCGCTCGCCGCGTGACCGTCCACACTGGACTCGGCGCGGGGCGAACGACGCGAGCGCAGCGCCTGACCGTCCGCGCTGGACCCGGCTCATTGCCGAGCTGCCGCCTCCCGGGTGAGCTCCTGCAGCCTGGTCCACGCGGGCGAGTTCAGCCCGGCGGTGTCCGCGACCAGCCGGGCCAGCGCCGGGTCCTGGGTCGTCTCCGGCTGTTCGCGGCCGGCCAGCCACGCGGCCGTGCGCGCGGCGAGGCCGGCCAGGCGCGGGTCGGCGGGTGTCCATTCGAACGCCGCGTCGTGCTCGCGGTAGATCGCCCGGAACTCCGGATCCGCGACCGACGCGACCTTGTCGGCCAGCCAGATCCGCGCCTCCTGCGGGGAGACGGACTGCAGGAGGATCCACACATCCCGCTCCATGTGTACCGTCCGTTCGCTCACCCCCAGCGCCCGCAGCGCCGCGAGGAAGTCCGCCGCGTCGTCCGAAACGAACAGCTGGTCACCGGCGCCGAGGCGGGCGATGCGCGCCCGCGCGCGCAGGAGCTCCTCGGCGCGCTCGCGCAGGCCGCGGTCGATCTCCGCGACGGCCGCCGCGAACTCCGCCGGGCCCGCGGCCAGCAGTTCTTTGATGCGCGCGAGCGGTACACCCGCCTCGGCCAGGGTCTTGATCTTCACCAGCTCGATCGCGTGCTCCGCGCCGTAGCGGCGGTAGCCGGAGGAGTCGCGCTCGGGCTCCTCCAGCAGGCCCCGCTCGTGGTAGTGGCGCACGGCCTTGATCGTCACGCCCGCGTACGCCGCGAGCTGCCCGATGGTGATCACGTGCCAGTTCTAGCGCTTCGTGGCCCTGCCATCCAGCCACAGGGTGTCCGACTCGTCGCGGTGGGCGCCCGTGGTGCCGACGTGCTTGCCCGGGATCGCCGGCCCGTTCTTGATCACGTGGACCAGCGCCATCGCGTGCCCGCGCCCCACGCCGTAGTCCTCCTTCAGCCACTCGATCACCGCGCCCGCCCTGACCTGCGGGCCCTCGAACCCACGGCTCGCGGCCACGGTGAGCAGCGCCCGCGGGGTCATCCCGGTCTTGGTCTCCAGCGCGTCGATGTAGGCCTGAAACGACATGTCCGTCTCCTTCGTCAGCGGGTGCCTTCACCCCTGCGTCGAACTCGCCTCGCGCTTTTCGACAAACCCTTCGCCCGTACTGTTGGTGCATGGATGCGCGCCGCGTGGACGACACCCGAAACGCCATCGGCGTGCTCACCCTGCTCTTTCAGGCGCCCCAGGACGCGGAGACGCGCAGCGGCTACCTGCAGCAGATGATCGGCGACGAGGACGCGGTGGCCGACATCGGGCGCGCGTTCACCGGCATGACCAACCTCGCCGCGCTGATCCTGCTCGACCACACGCGCCTGACCGGGGAGTCCGCGTCCGAGGTGCTGCGCAGGATCGCGCTAGTGCTGGACGCTTAGTCCTGCTCGAATCGCCATCACGGCCAGTTGCGCACGGTCGCGCGCGTTCACCTTGAGCATCGCGCGCCCGACGTGCGTGCGGACGGTGGCCGGGCTGACGTCCAGCTCGGCGGCGATCTCGTCGTTGGACCGCCCGGTGGCGACCCAGGCCGCGACCTCGCGCTCGCGTTCGGTGAGCCGGTCCAGGTCGACCGGCGGCCCGCTGTCCCGCCCGAACCGCGCGATCACCCGCCGGGTGACCGAGGGCGAGAGCAGCGCCTCGCCGCTCGCCACCACGCGGATGGCCCGGATGAGCTCGGCGGGCTCGGCGTCCTTGAGAATGAACCCGGCCGCGCCCGCCTGCAGCGCCGCGAACACGTTCTCGTCCGTCTCGAACGTGGTGACAACCACGACCCGCGGGCCGCTTCGGATTTCGTCGGCGCCGCCTTGGATCTCGCCGGCGCTGCTTTGGGTTTCCTTGGCGCCGTTTCGGGTTTCGCCGCCGCTGCTTCGGGTTTCGTTGGCGCTGCTTCGGGTTTCGTTCGCGTCGCTTCGGATCTTGTTGAGCACTGCTAGCCCGTCCAGGCCCGGCATGCGCAGGTCGAGCAGCACCACGTCGGGCCGGGTGGCCTCGATGACGCTGATCGCAGCCGCCCCGTCGCCCGCCTCGCCGACGAGTTCCAGGTCCGGTTCGCGCCCGATGAGCAGCCGCAGCCCACCGCGGATGAGCGCCTCGTCGTCCACCACGACCACGCGAATGTGCTCGATCATTGCGGAATCTTCGCTCGTACCGTGAATGCCTCGCCGCCCCGCACCTCGAACACCCCGCCGGCCGCCTCCACCCGCTCGCGCATGCCGCCGATCCCACGGTTCCCGACCGCGACCGCCACCTCGCCGTCGTGCATCTGCACCGTGACCGCGGCGCCACGTTCGGGTGCGTGCTTGACGACGTTCGTGAGCGATTCGCGCACCACTTCATATGCGATGCGGCGCTGCTGCTCACTTGCCCCGGGCAGCCCGTCGTACTCGAGCGCCACTGCGACACCGCCGGCCCGTACGCGCTCGACCAGCACCTCGATGTCCGCGGGCGAGTCGATGTTCTCGATCACCGCCCGAAGCTCGTCGAGCGCCTTGCGGCTGGTGTCACGGATGGCCCGCAGCGCCTCCCGGGCCTGCGCCGGCTGCTCGTCGAGCACGACCAGGGCGGCCCCGGCCTGCATCGCGACCACGGCAAACCCATGCCCGGCGACGTCATGCACCTCGCGCGACACCCTGATGCGCTCCTCGAGCAGCGCCCGCCGCACGAGCTCGTCGCGCTCGCGGTCGCGTGCGTGTTTCCGGACGTACACGAGCGCGCCGAGCGACCAGGGAACGATGAGCCAGCAGGCGCACCAGAGCAGCAGCCCGAACGCGAGCAGGTCGAGATGCTGCGCCATCCGGGGGAGGACGGCGCCGGTGGAGACCGCGGTGCCGATGGCGAGCGCGATGGCCGACTCGCGCAGGGGGCGCCGGCGCGCATACTCGAACATCGCCCAGACGATCGTCAGCAGGATGGGGCCGAAGGGGTACCCGATCAGGAGGTACGCGTCGGTGACCCCGACCGCGATACCGAACGCGAGCGGCGGCCTGCTGCGCAGCGCCAGTGCGAGCGCAGCGATGGCGATGAGCGCGAACCCGGCCGCGTCGAGGGGGCGGGGCGCGTCCTGCCCGAGCCCCGCGCGCCATCCGCCGATCGTGACCGCGACCGCGAACAGGCCCGCGACCAGCCAATCCCGCCGCACGCCTCGATCGTAGCCGTCTCCACCGCCGGCGCGTCTCCCGCCGACGGACGTCTCCGGCCGCTTGTTTCCGGCCGCCTGTTTCCGGCCGCTTGTTCCGCCGCTTGTTTCCTGCCGCGCTCGTTCCCGCCGTCGGACGCCGCTGGCGGGCGTCTCCGGCCGCTTGTTTCCGGCCGTGCTCGTTCCTGCCGTCGGACGTCTCCGGCTGCTTGTTTCCGGCTGCTTGTTTCCGGCCGTGCTCGTTCCGCCGTCGGACGTCTTCGGCTGCTTGTTTCCGGCCGCTTGTTTCCGGCGGTGCTCGTTCCCGCTGGCGGACGTCTCCGGCTGCTCGTCTCCGGCTTGGTCGTCTCCGGCCGTTCGTTTTCGCGTTGAGCGGGTCGGTTCGCGGGACGGTTGGCCTAGAACCCGGCGGTGTCGGAGTACGCGGCCTCGGGAGCGTGCGACTGGTTGGGCGCGAACTGTTCCCAGATGCCACGCCGCCGCACCAGCAGCTTGCGGGACAACAGATGCCGATCCCCGGCGAAGAACACCCGGTCGACGGCCCGCCGCACCTTGGCCAGCCCGGGCGGCGACTGCGACCCGGTCACGATGACGACGTCCCGCGCGGGTACGCCGACGACGAGTTCGCCGGGCACCGAGCGTTCGAGACTCGCCCACAAACCCTCGGCCAGCAACAGGCTGGAGGCGATGCCCTCAAAGTTGAGCATGAGGGCCGGCGGCTGACCATGAATGCCGACCGCGTCGAGTCGAGCATCGAGGTTGTACGCGGCCTGGCGGCGCAGCATGCGGCGGGGAAGCTCCATGCGTTGCAGGTCGGCCCACGTCACAAGACGCTGACCGAACGGTGGGCCGTAGCTGTAGCCGACTCCCAGACCACCCATGAACTCATCGAGCACAGGCGCATGCACGTCGTCGCGACGACCGTCACGAGGCGGCGCGAGAACGGGGAGGAGCACGAGCTGCACGAGTGCAAACTAAGACCGTGACGGATGCGAGACAAGCTCTTGTTTTTGCGCCATCTGCTTGCTAGGGACGCAGTTCACCCGCAGACCCCCTGCCAGCCCCACTCGTACGTGTCCATATTTACCTCCGTTTGTATGCATCAATTCGGTGACGGACAGCAACCGCACCCCGGATGTGCCCGCTCACGTAACCAAACGAACCGATGCGAACACACTCGGCTGCACTTATCGTCGGACTGTCGATGGCGTCGGCTAACCCACCGAGCTCAGCGATCCCGCGGGCCGACACAGAGCGAGTTGCGCCGGTCACCCATCCACCAGCGCCGTCGGCCAATCCATCGGGCTCAGCGGCACGGGCAGATGGAGGTGAAGCGGGCTGTCGTCGACTGCGGCGACCGGTAGTGGCGCCGCTGGGACCCGTTTGATTCACGCGCGGGCGGCACAGGGTGAGCCAGCACGACCCGGAGGTGCTGGTCGACCGGCTCGCCAGTCGCCTGCAGGCGGACGCGCTGCACCTGCGCCCGGAGCTGCGGGCGGTGCGGCGTGCGGGCGAGTCGGGGCGGGCCAGTGCGGTCCGGAGGTGCTGGTCGACCGGCTCGCCAGTGGCCTGCAGGCGGACGCGCTGCACCTGCGCCCGGAGTTGCGCGCGGTGCGGCGGGCGGCGTGCATGCGAGTCGGGGCGGGCCAGTGCGGTCCGCAGGCGCAGGTCGACCGGCTCGCCAGTGGCCTGCAGGCGGCCGCGCTGGACCTGCGCTCGGAGCTGCGCGGGGGGCGGGGTGGGTCGGCGTGCGGGCGGGTCGGCGTGCGGACGCATCAGGCGGGCCAGTGCGACCGAGAGGCGCTGGTCGACCGTCTCGCCGACGACCTGCAGGCGGCCGCCCTGCTCGTGCGCTCGGAACTGCGCTCGGAACTGCGCTCGGAGTCGCGCTTCGAACTGCGCTTCGAACTGCGCTTCGAACTGCGCTTCGAACTGCGCTTCGAACTGCGCTTCGAACTGCGCTTCGAACTGCGCTTCGAACTGCGCTTCGAACTGCGGCCGGCGGTGGGCGTGGGGCGGGTCAGCGGGGAGTGGGTTTTCGGCGGCGGCGTCTGGCTAGAGCCAGGCGGGTGACGGTGGCCAGTGCCACGGCTGCGGTGCCGACGGCGAGGGTGAGGGTGGCGGCTCGGCGTACGTCTGCCGGGCCTGGGGGGCGGCCGTCGCCCAGGTAAGGGCGGACCTCGACGCGGGTGCCGTAGACGTTGCGGCCGCCTAGACGTACGCCCAAGGCGCCCGCTGCGGCGGACTCGCATTGGCCTGAGTTGGGGCTGGGGTGGTGGGAGCCGTCCCGCAGCCAGGTGCGCAGGGTCTGGGCCGGGCTGCCGCCGACCAAGGGGGCGGCGGCGACGGTCAGGGCGGCGGTCAGGCGTGCTGGGGCGAGGTTGGCGGCGTCGTCGAGGCGGGCACTGGGGGTACCGAAGCGGGCGTATCGGTTTGAACGGTGACCCACCATGGCATCGAGGGTGTTCACGGCGCGGTAGCCGACGATGCCGGGGACTCCGGCGATCGCCGCCCAGAAGAGCGGGGCCACGATGGCGTCCGACGTGTTTTCGGCCAGCGACTCGACCGTCGCCCTTGCCAGGTCGGGGGTCTCCAGGGCGGAGGGGTCGCGGCCGCACAGGTTGGGGAGCTGGCCGCGGGCGGCTCGCAGGTCGCCGGCTTCCAGTTTGTCGGCCATGATGCGGCCCTCACGGGCGAGGCTGGTGCCGCCCAGGGCGGACCAGGTGGCGGCGGCGGTCAGGGCGGTGCGGGCCAGGGGGCGGTTTCGGGTGAGGTGGGCGGCTGCGGCTGCGGCCAGGACCGGGATGCCCACCGCCAGGGCCGTGAAGCGGACGCCGGCCTGGCGGGTGTCGGCGTAGAGGCGGCGTTCGAGGGCGGCGGCGAAGCGGCCGAAGCCGGCTACCGGGTGCCAGCGGCGGGGGTCGCCGAAGATCGCGTCGAGGAGCGCGCCCAGGGCTATGCCTGTCGCGTCCGCTCTTGCGCCTGCCTTGGAGGTCATGGGGGGAACGTACCGGGGAGGTGTGACAGTTTTGGGGTGGTGGGCGGATTTTGGCTGGTCAGTGGGGGCCTTCGAATTTCTGTCGTACCCGCGGTCCAGAATGGGCGGCGTGGAAGGCAAGGGTGGTCTGCTCGTCGCGGGAACTACGTCGGATGCGGGGAAGAGCCTGCTGACGGCGGGAATCTGCCGGTGGCTGCACCGGCGAGGGGTCAACGTCGCGCCCTTCAAGGCGCAGAACATGTCGAACAACTCGGCGGTGGCGATCGAGCCGGACGGGACGGGCGGTGAGATCGGGCGCGCGCAGGCGTTGCAGGCGGTGGCGTGCGGGCTGGCGCCGAGTGTGCGCTTCAATCCGGTACTGCTGAAGCCTGGATCGGATCGCCGCAGCCAGGTGATCGTGCTCGGGCAGGCGGTCGGGCACATCGGGGCGGCCAACTACGCGGAGATCAAGGACCGGCTGCGGGCGACGGTGCTGGAGACGCTGGAGGAGCTGCGGCGGCGGCACGACGTGGTGATCTGCGAGGGGGCGGGCAGCCCGGCGGAGATCAACCTGCGGGCGATGGACCTGGCCAACATGGGGCTGGCGCGGGCGGCGGACCTGCCGGTGATCGTGGTCGGGGACATCGATCGGGGCGGGGTGTTCGCGGCGCTGTTCGGGACGGTCGCGCTGCTGGACGCCGAGGACCAGGCGCTGGTGAGCGGGTTCGTGATCAACAAGTTCCGGGGTGATGCGGGGCTGTTGCGGCCGGGGGTGGAGTCGCTGACGGCGCTGACCGGGCGGCCGACGTTCGGGGTCGTGCCGTGGTCGTATGACTTGTGGCTGGATGCCGAGGATTCATTGGCGTACGACGGGCGGGTGCTGGGGCGGCCGGCGCCGGCGCGGGGGAGCCAGTGGTTGCGGGTGGCGGTGGTGCGGCTGCCGCGGCTGTCGAACGCGACGGACGCCGAGGCGCTGGCGTGCGAGCCCGGGGTGCAGGTGCGGCTGACGGTGGAGGCGGCGGACCTGGCCGATGTGGACCTGGTCGTCGTGCCCGGCAGCAAGTCCACTGTGGACGATCTGGCCTGGCTGCGGGAACGGGGGCTCGCGGACGCGATCGTGCGGCACGCCAAGGCGGGGCGGCCGGTGCTCGGGATCTGCGGCGGGTTTCAGATGCTGGCGGAGCGGATCGACGACGAGGTGGAGAGCGGGCGGGGGACCGTCGCGGGGCTGGGGCTGCTGCCCGTCGACATCGCGTTCGCGGAGCGGAAGACGCTGGCGCTGCCGAGCGGGACGGCGTTCGGCGGGGTGGCGGTGCGGGGGTACGAGATCCATCACGGGCAGGTCACCCGGGCCGCCTCGGAGCCGCTGATCCGGCTGGCGGACGGGACCGGGGAGGGGGCGGTGGCCGGGAACGTGTTCGGGACGCACTGGCACGGGGCGTTCGAGTCGGACGGGTTTCGGCGGGCGTTTCTGATGGAGGCGGCCCGGCTGGCGGGGCGGCACGGGTTCGAGGTATCGCCGGATACGTCGTTCGCGGCGCTGCGGGAGCGGACCGTGGATGTGCTCGGGGACCTGGTGGAGGAGCATCTCGACACCGAGGCGCTGTGGCGGCTGATCGA
This sequence comes from Dactylosporangium sp. CS-033363, assembly GCF_050942475.1. Taxonomy (NCBI): domain Bacteria; kingdom Bacillati; phylum Actinomycetota; class Actinomycetes; order Micromonosporales; family Micromonosporaceae; genus Dactylosporangium; species Dactylosporangium sp. CS-033363. The sequence goes on from NZ_CP192032.1 coordinate 1,288,378, forward strand.
GGGGGGCGCGCCGAAGGGACGGCCGACGATCACTGTGGGGCTGCAGTAGGGGCCCGAGGGTTCAGGGAGAGGAGCGGGGGAGCGGTGAAGGGGACGTTTGCGGAGCTGGCGGAGACGGTGCTGGAGCGGCCGGCTCGGTTGGGGGCGGTGCGGCTCGTCGGGGTGGACGGGCGGGCCGGGGCCGGGAAGACGACGTTCGCGGGGCGGCTGGCTCGGGAGCTGGGGCGGTCGCGGCGCGTGACCGTGCTGCACACCGATGACTTTCTGGATGGGTGGAGCAAGTTGCTCATCTGGCAGCCGCGGATGCGGGAGTGGGTTCTCGAGCCGTTGCGGCGGGGACAGGCGGGGGCCTATCGGCGGTACGACTGGGAGGCCGAGCGGCTCGTCGACGAGTGGACGGCCGTCGAGGTGCCGGATGTGTTGATCGTGGAGGGGGTGGGCAGCGCGGCGGTGGGGATGCGGGGGGACCTGACGCTCGGGGTGCTGGTCGGGGCGCCGCGGGAGTTGCGGTTGCGGCGGGGGCTGGAGCGGGACGGGGAGCGGTTGCGGGGGGAATGGGAGCGGTGGATGGCGGCCGAGGACGGGCATTTCGCCGAGGACCGGCCCGAAACGGGCGTGGATGTGCTGGTCGACGGGGCGGCCGAGGAGGCGCATGATGCGGAAATTGAGTACATCATCGGCACGAGCGGGTGGACGGGTCGCGCAACACTGAGGGACGATCCGGAAAGCAGGCCGGACGGGGAGGAGCGGAGCGGATGAGCACTGACGAGGCGCAAGGCGGTAATCCTCCGGCGCGACGGCGGGTGGTGCTGACCGGGATCAGCTCCCGGGCCTGGGAACACCCGGCCGACCGGGGGGCCCTGGTGGCGCTGCGGGAGTTGCGCGGATTCGACGATGTGCTCAAGTCACTGCACGCGCTGTGGAATGAGCGGGCGTGGCGGCTGCAGTTCCTGGGGAATGCGATTCGGGTTGATCACCGGCAGTACCCGCGGGTGCATCGGCTGCTGGCCGAGGCGGCCGCCTCGCTGGACGTGGCCGAGCTGCCGGAGCTGTTCGTGCAGCAGGACCGGAACATCAACGGCATGTGCATCGGCATGTCGAAGCCGTTCATCGTGGTGAACTCCGGGGCCGTGGAGCTGCTCGACGACGACGAGCTGCGCTGCATGCTCGGGCATGAGCTCGGGCACTTGATCAGTGGGCACGCGGTGTACCGGACGATGGTCATGATTCTGACGGACTGGGCGATCCGGTTGGCCTGGCTGCCGGTCGGGTCGATGGTGCTCCGGGCGATCGTGGCCGCGCTCATGGAGTGGTGGCGCAAGGCCGAGCTGTCCGCCGATCGGGCCGGGCTGCTCGCCTGCCAGGACCCGGCGGCGTCGCTGCGGCTGGCCATGAAGCTGGCCGGGGGCGGGGACCTGTCCGAGGTCGACACGACGGCGTTCCTGGAGCAGGCGGCCGAGTTCGACCGGGCCGGCGACCTTCGCGACAGCCTGATCAAGATCCGGATGGTGACCGCGCGGTCGCACCCGATGCCGGTGGCGCGGGCGGCCGAGGTGCGGGCGTGGGTCGACAGCGGGGAGTACCAGCGGATCCTGTCCGGGGATTACCCGCGGCGGGATGACGATGGCAACGCGTCGGTGAGCGAGGAGATCAAGGCGGCGGCGAACTCGTACCGCGAGGCGTTCAGCCGGTCGCAGGACCCGCTCGTGTCGCTGCTGCGCAAGCTCGGGGACGGGGCGGCGGACGTCGGCGGCTGGGTCGGCGCCGGGGCCGGGCGGATGCGGGGCTGGATGCGCGGGGACGGGACCGACGGCGGGGGCGGGCGGACGGCGACGGAGCCGTAGGGGCTTGCTGCGACGGCGCGGCTCCGGGCTGAGAGGTCCGGGCCGCGCCTCGGCCGAGCGTTCCGAGATGGGGCGCTTCGAGGCGGGCGCTTCGAGGTGGGCGCTTCGAGGTGCGGCCCTTCGAGGTGGGGGCTTCGAGCTGGGGCGCTTCGAGGTGGGCTTCGAGGTGCGGCGCTTCGAGGTGGGGGCTTCGAGCTGGGGCGCTTCGAGGTGGGCTTCGAGGTGCGGCGCTTCGAGGTGGGGGCTTCGAGCTGGGGCGCTTCGAGGTGGGCTTCGAGGTGCGGCGCTTCGAGGTCGGCGCTTCGAGCTGGGGCGCGGGGTGAGTGTGGGCTGCAGTCATGGCGGCGTCCCGAGTCCACCAGGTGGGCTGCGGCTCGCATCGGCAGCGCCCGAGCCCACGGTGAGCTGCGGCGAGCTGCGGCGCGCGGCTGCGGGGTGCCTGAGAAGACCGGTGAAGGGCGCCGGGGTGGTGGGTGTGAGCGGGGCCGGCGAGAAACGGGGCGCCGAGCGCGGCGGCGTGGCGTGCGCAGTAAGTTCGGCGTATGACAGTGCGAACCGAGGAAGAACTTCGCGCCGCGATCCGGCGGGAGATGCCGGGCGTACGCGCCGATCTGGAAGCGCTTGTCCGGATTCCGGGCATCGCGTTCGCCGGGTTTGATCACAGCCACGTCGAGCGGTCGGCCGAAGCCGTGGCCGAGCTGCTGCGCGGGGCCGGGCTGCCCGATGTGAAGATCGTGCGCAAGGGCGGCCAGCCTGCGGTGATCGGGCGCAAGCCGGCCCCCGCCGGGGCGCCCACCGTGCTGTTGTACGCGCACCACGACGTGCAGCCCGTGGGCGATCTGCAGCAGTGGAAGAGCGACCCGTTCGAGCCGGTCGAGCGCGACGGGCGGCTGTACGGCCGCGGGGTCGCGGACGACAAGGCCGGCGTCATGGCCCACGTGGCGGCGCTGCGCGCGTTCGGCGACGACCTGCCCGTCGGCGTCGTGGTGTTCATCGAGGGCGAGGAGGAGTACGGCTCGGAGTCGCTCGAGGACCTGCTCCGGGAGTACCGGGACGAGATCGCCTCTGACGTGATCGTGATCGCCGACTCCGGCAACTGGGCCATCGGGCAGCCGGCGCTCACGACCGGGCTGCGCGGCATCGTGAACGGGTTCGTCGAGGTGAAGGTGCTGCAGAACGCGGTACACAGCGGGATGTTCGGCGGGGCGGTGCCGGATGCGCTGATCTCGCTGTCACGGCTGATCGCGAGCCTGCACGACGACAACGGGGACGTGGCGATCGAGGGGCTGCTGCGGAAGGAAGCGGCGCCGCTGGTGTACCCCGAGGACCGGTTCCGGCGCGAGGCGGGCATGCTGGAGGGGGTACAGCTGCTCGGTACCGGCAGCCTGGTCGAACGGGTCTGGACGCGCCCCTCGCTGTCGATTCTCGGCATCGACGCCCCGGCGACGCAGGGCGCTCCGAACGCGTTGATCCCGCGGGCCAAGGCGAAGTTCAGTGTGCGCATCGCACCCGGTGATTCAGCCCAGCGGGTGTACGAGGCGGTCAGCGCCCACCTCCGCAAGCACGCGCCGTGGGGGGTGCAGGTGGACATCGAGCTCGAACAGCTCGGGGAGCCGTGCACGATCGACGCGACCGGGCCGGCCTACGACGCGGCGCGCGCGGCGTTCACGGCCGCCTGGGACGGGGCGGAGCCGGTCGACATGGGCATCGGCGGGTCGATCCCGTTCATCGCGACGTTCCAGGAGATGTTCCCGAAGGCGGCGATCCTCGTGACCGGCGTCGAGGACCCGGACACGATCGCGCACGGACCGAACGAGAGCCTGCACCTCGCCGAGTTCGAGCGGGTGTGCATCGCCGAGGCCCTGCTGCTCGCCAAGGTCGCCCAGCTCACCGCCTGAAAAACCGCCCGAAACACCGCCTGAAATGTGAAGAATGCCCGGCAACAAAACCGGGCATTCCATTATGAAAGAACCAAATCCCCCGTCGGGGTATAAGTCCGAAATGTCGCGGCGCGCCAGCGCCCGACATTTCGTGACCAAATCACTGAGGCGTAGATTCCAGCCCATTCGCCGAGACCACAACGGCCTCCGCGGCGGCCAGCACCTGCAGAGCGGCCAGCGGCTCGACCGCCGCCAGCGTCTCCATGGCCGAGCGCTGCCGCCGAATCCGGATCGGCCGCACGACCGGCTTGCGCATCCGCGTGGCCAGCCCCAGCAACGGCGCCCCCGCCACGAAGAGCAGCGCCCCCGCGGCGACCAGCAGCAGCGGCAGCCACGACGACTCCGCCATCGCCTCGCCGCCGAAGTGGCCGAGCAGCGCGCCGTACGTGGCCCAGAGCATCGCCGCCACCACGTCGTACGTGGCGAACTTGCGCGTCGAGACCCCGTTGCGCCCCGCGTACAGCGCGGTGACCATGCGCCCCGCCGGGATGAAGCGGCAGAAGAGCACGGCGAGGAAGATGTGGCGCTGCATCGCCTCGTGCAGCCAGGCGGTGACCTTGGCGGCCCGGCGCGGCAGGGTCCGGGTGCGGCGTTCGCCGCGGCGGGCCAGGCGGCGGCCGACCAGGAAGGCCAGCAGGTCGCCGGCGACCACGCCCGCGGCGCCGGAGAGCACGAGCAGCAGCAGCTCGACGTGGCCGGAGGCGGACAGGATGCCGCCGCCGATCATGAGGGCCTGGGCGGGTACGACGGGGACGAAGGCGTCGACGGTGAGCAGGACGAGAACCGTGGCGTACAGGACGCTCGGCGTGGACACGAGGTCCAGCACGGTGCTCACCATCTTTGACTCGCCATGCCCCGGCCCCCTACCAGAAACGAACACTTCCCCCGTTGACCATGGCAACACGGTTGCACCCGAACGCATGCCCAACTGCAGACGATTGTGGCCCGCGTCTCCTTTGAAATGGCTGAGAACACGCATACCCGCAGGTGGGAACCACCGGTGAACTAACCCAGCGTCTCGTGCACGAAGCACCACCGCCAGAACTCGCCCGGTTCGATCGATTGCATCACCGGATGGTGACTGACGAGGAAATGCTGGGTGGCGTGGCGGCGCGGCGACGAGTCGCAGCAGGCCACATGGCCGCACGCCAGGCACTGGCGCAGGTGTACCCAATCGGTGAAGCCGCCCGCCACGCATTCCGGGCAGCCGTCCACCTCCGGCGGCTCGACCTTCTCCGCCGCCTCCAGATGCACGCAGGTCACAGGTCCCCCCGCTCGAGCAGTGACTCTTCCAGGTCCATGTCGCGCTGCGCCTGGCGCAGCGTCTCCTCCGGGATTCTCCCCGAGTCGCGCGCCTTGCGGAAAACATCCCGCTCCGCGCTCAGCATCTCGCGGCGCAGCCGGGCGTACGCGGCGGACGGCGTTTCCCGGTCCGAGCGGCCCAGCCGCTCCCAGGCCATGTTGGAACGGCTCAGGGCCATCTGCCGGAGGCGCTCGACGACGCCGTCGGGCGCGTCGCCCGCGATCTCCTCCAGGCGGGCCTTGCCGGCTCGGGTGGCCTCGTGCTGTACCGACGCCTCGGCCAACGCGTCCTCGGTCCGGTCGTCGCCGGGCACCTTGAGCCAGCGCGCGACCGTGGGGAGCGTCGCGCCCTGCAGGACCAGCGTGGCCACGATGACGCCGAAGGCCAGGATGACGAACAGGCCGCGCGGGTAGTCCAGGCCGTTCGCGAGCGTCGCGGGCAGCGAGAGCGCGGCGGCGAGCGTCACCGCGCCGCGCATGCCGGCCCAGGAGATGACGGCCGGCCCGGCCAGCGACGTCGTCCGGCCGTTCCGGCGGGCGCGGGGGAGCAGGCGGGCGAGGTACGCCGTGGGGAACAGCCACACGATCCGCGCCACGATCACCACGCCCACCACGGCGGCCAGGGCGCCGATGGTGAACGCGAACGAGCGCTCCACGTCGGCGACGAGCGCGCGCAGCTGGAGCCCGACGAGCAGGAAGACAGCCCCCTCCAGCAGGAACTTCACCATCCGCCAGAAGGCGTCCATCTGCAGCCGGGACGCGGCCGACATCAGGGTCGGCATGCGGTGGCCCAGCGACAGGCCGCAGACCACGACCGCGACCACCCCGGACGCGTGGATGGACTCGGCCGGCAGGAACACCACCCACGGGGTGAGCAGCGAGACCGCGTTGTCGATGAGCGGGTTGGTGACCCGCTTGTGCACGAAGCCGATGAGCAGCCCGCCCGCCACGCCGAGGGCGACGCCGCCGAGGACCGCGACCGAGGCCTCCCGCGTGATCGACCAGCCGTCCATCGCCGTGCCGACCGCGGCGGCCACCGCGACCCGCAGCGTGACCAGGGCGGTCGCGTCGTTGATCAGGCTCTCGCCCTCCAGGACGGTGACCACGTTGCGCGGCAGGCCGATGCGCCGGGCGACCGCCGTGGCCGCGACGGCATCGGGCGGTGCCACCACGGCGCCAAGGGCAAGACAAGCCGCCAGTGGTACTCCCGGCAGCAACATCTGCAGCGTGAACCCCACGGCCGCCGTGGTGAACAGCACGAGCCCGACCGCCAGCAGCAGGATCGGGCGCAGGTTGAACTTGAACGCCGGCACCGAGGTCTCCAGCGCCGCGACGTAGAGGATCGGCGGCAGGATGCCGATCAGCACCACCTCGGGATCGAGCTCGATCTCCAGAACCCCGGGGATGAACGAGATCACGATGCCGACGATCACCAGCAGGATCGGCGACAGCATGCCGATCCGGCGGGCCAGCACCGAGGTGGCGACCACGACCGCGATGAGTCCGACGATGTTTTCCAGCCCGTGCACGGGCGAAGCTTATCCACGGCGCCGTCCGCCACCGTGACGAGTGACCGGCGCCACACCGCACGTGGAAAACCGCGCGGGTGACCGGCGCGTGCAAGACCACGCCCGAGCCTGAGACACTTCATCCCGCACATGCAGCAGACCGCGTCGTAGGGGAGGATCGCCTCATGTATGTCGTGCGGCAAATACCTCGTCCCTCCGGGCGGCGGTGAGGCATGGCCGACGTCAGCACGACCGTGGACCTTCGCAACCGGCGGCTCGGACCCATCGCCGGCGAGCGGATCCGCGTGCTGCTCGTCGAGGACGACCCGGGCGACGCGTTCCTGGTCCGCGAGCTGCTCGCGGAGGCCGACGCGCCGTTCGACGTCGACGTCGCGCAGACGATGCGCGAGGCCCGCCCGCGCTTCCGCGAGGTGCACTGCATCCTGCTCGACCTGGGCCTGCCCGACGCCAGCGGCCTGGACGGGCTGCGCCAGGTGCTGCAGCACGTGGCCGGGGCCGCCGTCTGCGTGCTGACCGGGCTGGAGGACGAGCACCTCGGCACCGCCGCCGTCGCCGAGGGCGCGCAGGACTATCTGGTCAAGGGCTCGGTCGACGGGGCCGGGCTGGCCCGCGCCGTGCGCTACGCCGTCGAGCGCAAGCGCGCCGACGAGCAGGCCCGGCTGCTGCGCGAGTCCGAGCTGCGCCAGGCCGAGTCGGAGCGGCTGGAGTGGGGCCTGCTCCCGCAGCCGCTCATGCGCGACGTGCCGGCGAAGCTGTTCAACATCTACCGCCCCGGCCGCGACCGCGCGCTGCTCGGCGGCGACTTCTTCGACGCGATCGGGGTCGACGGCGGCAGCCGGCTGCACCTGCTCATCGGCGACGTCTGCGGGCACGGGGTCGACGAGGCCCCGCTCGGCGTCGCGCTGCGGGTCGCCTGGCGCGCCCTGGTGCTGGCCGGCGTGCCCGAGGAGCACATCCTCGACTCCCTCGAACAGGTGCTGGTGGCCGAGCGGCGCACCGACGAGCTGTTCGCGACCGTGGCGGTGGCGACCGTCGACTTCGGGTCCAACGTCGCGCGCATCCGGCTGGCGGGCCACCCGCCGCCGATCCTGATCTCCGGCGACCGCGCGGTGCCGTGCGATGTCGACCCGGGCCTGGTGCTGGGTGTCGTCCCCGGGATGCCCCGGCCGGCCGCCGAGATCCCGTTGGGCCCTCCGGGACAGTGGTCGCTGCTGCTGTACACCGATGGCCTGATCGAAGGTGCCGCGGAGCCCGACGCGAGGTCGGCCGACCGCCTCGGCATCGACGGCCTGTGCCGGGTGCTCGCCGGCCCGAACCGCGCCGAGCCCCGCGACCTGCCCGGCTGGCTCACGCTGCAGGCCGAGGCCCACAACGGCGGTCCCGTCCAGGACGACATCGCCGTGCTCGTCCTGACCCCCTCGAGGAGCTCATGAACCCCTCCACCTGGTCGTTGTGGCGGCGCATCACCGCACTGTGCGCCGTCGTCGCCGGTCTGCTCGTCGTGATCGCGGTCGGCGCCACGGTGGCGGCGGCGGCCAATCGCAGCGAGACCGGGCAGGTGATGGACCGCCTGACGCCCGCCCTCGTCAACACCGAGCGCCTGTACTCCCAGTTGCTGCGCCAGCAGTCCAGCGTCCGCACGTTCCTGCTGACCGGCAAGGACTCGGATCTGGACAACTACCGCGACGGGCAGGGCCAGGAAGCCGCGATCATCGCGGACACGAAGCGCATGGTCGCGGACGAGCCCCGGCTGCTGAGCGCGGTCGACGGGATCGCCGCCGCCACCGCACGGTACCGCCGCGAGATCACGGAACCGCTGATCGGCCAGACGCGGGCGAACGGGGTGAATCCGGACACCGCGGCGCCGACCGACCAGTCGCGGGCCGTCTACAACGACGCCGCCGGGCAGATCAACGCGCTGTCGCAGCTGCTGTCGGTCCGCCGCGACGAGGTGACCAGGCAGGTCCGCACCTCCGGCAACCTGGTCGTGCTGCTGCTCGTCTTCGCGGCCGTGGTGGTCGTGGTGGCCGGCGTCGTGCTGGCCTTCCTGCTGCGCCGGCTCGTCACGCGCCCCGTCACCGACCTGGCCGGCGAGGTCCGGCGGGTGGCCGGGGGCGACTACGAGTACGAGATCAGCAGCACGGGACCGCCTGAGCTCACGGCGCTCGCGGACGACGTCGACACCATGCGCCGCCGGATCAACGCCGACCTCACCGACGTGCAGGACTCGCGGCGGCTGGTCGAGGAGGCCAACCGCATGCTGGAGCAGCAGGCGGCCGAGCTGACCCGGTCCAACCGGGACCTGGAGCAGTTCGCCTACGTGGCCAGCCATGACCTTCAGGAGCCGCTGCGCAAGGTGGCGAGCTTCTGTCAACTGCTGCAGCGCCGGTACTCCGGGCAGCTCGACGAGCGCGCCGACCAGTACATCGGCTTCGCGGTCGACGGGGCTCAGCGGATGCAGCGGCTGATCAACGACCTGCTCGCCTTCTCGCGCATCGGGCGGCTCACCAGCGGGTTCACCGACGTCGACCTCAACAAGGTGGTCCTGGACGCGACCGCGCAGTTCGACGCCCAGCGCGAGGCGACCAACGCCGAGATCGTCTTCACCGACCTGCCGGTGGTGCACGGCGAGGAGCCGCTGCTGGGCGCGCTGTTCAGCAACCTCATCGGCAACGCGATCAAGTTCCGCCGGCCCGACGTGCCGCCGCGCATCGTGATCCAGGCGACGCCGGGCGAGGGCGAGCAGGAGTTCGAGATCAGCGTCGAGGACAACGGGATCGGCATCGAGCCCGAGTTCGCCGACAAGGTCTTCGTCATCTTCCAGCGGCTGCACGCCAAGGAGACCTACCCCGGCACGGGCATCGGCCTGGCCATCGCCAAGAAGATCGTCGAGTACCACGGTGGAAGGATCTGGATCGATCCGTCGCCGCGCGAAGGTACGCTGTTCCGGTTCACGTTGCCGGTACCTGTTCCCGCTCTTGCTGAGGAGTCCGCCTCATGACCGCACCCGCGGAATCGTCCCTCCCGATCGAGGTGCTGCTCGTCGAGGACGACCCGGGCGACGTGCTCATGACCCAGGAGGCGTTCGAGGAGCACAAGGTCCGCAACAAGCTCAACGTGGTGCAGGACGGCGAGGAGGCGCTGGCCTACCTGCGGCGCGAGGGCAGGTTCGCCGACGCGACCCGGCCCGACCTGATCCTGCTCGACCTCAACCTGCCGCGGGTCGACGGCCGCGAGGTGCTGCAGGTCATCAAGGAGGACCAGGACCTGCGCCGCATCCCGGTCGTGGTGCTGACCACCTCGCAGGCGGACGAGGACATCCTGCGCAGCTACTCGCTGCACGCCAACGCCTACGTCACGAAGCCGGTGGACTTCGACAGCTTCATCGCGGTGGTGCGGCAGATCGACGAGTTCTTCGTGAGTGTCGTCAAGCTGCCGCCGCGCAGCTGAGCGGCTACTGCTTGCCCGCGTGTACCTCGGGCGGGTTGTGGGCCGGCACCGGGAGCTCGATCTTGTGGACCCGGTCCCAGGCCTCGATGACCGCCGAGGTGACGTGGGCGCGGAAGTAGTCGTTCGCGCTCAAACGGTTGGTGACGGATTCCTCGTTCTCCGCGAGCAGCAGGCCCGGCACCAGATGGAAACCGTTCTGCACCGCGGCGCTGAGCCGGCGGTGCCCGTCGATCACGTAGTAGTCCTGCCCGCTGTGGCCGATCGTCAGCGGCTCCAGGTCGCCCGGGGCCGCGCCCGCCAGCTCCTGCGCGAGTGTCTCGTCGGCGAAGTCGATCTCGCGCGTGGGGTACACCCGCATCGGGTCGAGCAGCAGCAGCGGGGCGCGCTCGCGGAGGATCTCGGCGCCGAGGCGGCCCTCGAAGGCGGCCTGCACGGCGGAGACGACCTGGTCGGGGTTGGCCCGGGTGCTGTCCGCGACGAGGTCGTAGTTGCGCAGCCGGTACTTGTCCGCGCCGTACCGCGTCAGGAAGCGCATCCGCTCGCTCTCGCTGCGGCTGTGCAGCTCCCGCTTGGCCTCCGCCATGGAGGCGTAGTTCTCGACCTCGGAGTGCGGACGGGCCAGCACGCGACGGGCGGCCTCGTTCGGCTCGGTGATCAGGTGGACCTTGAACGCCTCGTGGAAGAAGAACCAGGCCAGCCGGCTGTCGACGATGAGCTGCTCGCCGGACTGCGCGATCTCGCTCTGCAGGTTGTCCACCGCGCTGTCGATCGCGTCGTCGAGCTCGGCGTGGAGGTTGAGCTGCAGGGCGGTCATGCCGCGGCGCTGGGCCATCTCCCGGTACATGTCGCCGACGCTGATGCGACGCAGCCCGAGGCGCTTGGAGAGCTCGACGGAGACGGTGGACTTGCCGCTGCCGAGGTCCCCGTTGATGACGACCGACCGGTGATTGCTCATGCGCCAACTCTCCAGGTAGTGAGGCGTCGCGAGCCTAACACGCTCCTGTTGCAGGCCATTTCTTCGTTCTACCCACGGAGTACGAAGCGGATTCACCCGAACGGGCTGCGCAGGGAGGTAATGCGGAGGAAACATCGGGGTGGCAGCATCCGGCCACCACGACCGACGGAGGTCACACGTTGTTCCTGACCCGCCATGAGCAGGAGCGCCTGCTGATCCACGTCGCCGCCGACGTGGCCCAGCGCCGCAAGGACCGCGGGCTGAAGCTCAACTACCCGGAGGCCGTCGCGATCATCACCGCCTTCCTGCTGGAGGGGGCGCGGGACGGCCGGACCGTGGTGGACCTGATGGAGGCCGGGCGGCACGTGCTCGGCCGCGCCGACGTCCTCGAGGGCGTCCCCGAGATGCTGGCGGAGGTGCAGGTGGAGGCGACGTTCCCGGACGGCACCAAGCTGGTGACCGTTCACCACCCGATTCCGTGATCCCCGGCGAGGTGCTCCCCGGCGACGGGCCGGTGGAGATCAACGCCGGCCGCGCCGAGCTGGCGCTCACGGTCCGCAACACGGGGGACCGGCCGGTGCAGGTCGGCTCGCACTACCACTTCGCCGAGGCCAACGACGCCCTGGAGTTCGACCGGGCGGCGGCGCTCGGGCACCGGCTGGGCGTACCGGCGGGAACGTCCGTCCGGTTCGAGCCCGGCGTGGCCCGCGAGGTCGTGCTGGTGCCGCTCGCCGGCCGTCAAACCGTCCCCGGGCTGCGGAAGAAGGCCTCATGAGACTCGACCGGGAGCGGTACCGCACCCTCTACGGCCCCACCGCCGGCGACCGCGTGCGGCTGGCCGACACCGACCTGTTCATCCAGGTGGAGCAGGACCACTGCGCGGGCGGCGACGAGGCCGTCTTCGGCGGCGGCAAGGTCATCCGGGAGTCGATGGGGCAGTCCCGCGCGACCCGCGCCGAGGGCACTCCCGACACGGTGATCACCGGCGCGCTCATCCTGGACCACTGGGGCATCGTCAAGGCCGACGTCGGCATCCGCGACGGCCGGATCGTCGGCATCGGCCGGGCCGGCAACCCGGACATCATGGACGGCGTCGACCCGGCCCTGGTCATCGGCCCGGCCACCGAGATCGTGGCCGGCAACGGGCGCATCCTCACCGCGGGCGCCATCGACTGCCACGTGCACCTCATCGCCCCGCTGATCCTGGAGGAGGCCCTGGCCAGCGGCATCACCACGATCGTCGGCGGCGGCACCGGCCCGGCGGAGGGCAGCAAGGCGACCACCGTCACCCCGGGCGCCTGGCACCTGGCCCGGATGCTCGAGGCGCTCGACCCGTGGCCGATCAACGTGCTGCTGCTCGGCAAGGGCAACACCGTCTCCGAGGAGGCGATGTGGGAGCAGCTGCGCGGCGGGGCCGGGGGCTTCAAGCTGCACGAGGACTGGGGCACCACCCCGGCCGCGATCGACGCCTGCCTGCGGGTCGCCGACGCCTCCGGCGTGCAGGTGAACATCCACACCGACACGCTCAACGAGGCCGGCTTCGTCGAGGAGACCCTGCGCGCGATCGCGGGGCGGAGCATCCACGCGTACCACACGGAGGGAGCCGGCGGCGGCCACGCGCCCGACATCATCACCGTCGCCTCGCACCCGAACGTGCTGCCGTCCTCGACCAACCCGACCCGCCCGTACACGCGCAACACGCTCAGCGAGCACCTCGACATGCTCATCGTCTGCCATCACCTGAACCCGAGCGTCCCCGAGGACCTGGCCTTCGCCGAGAGCCGCATCCGCCCGTCCACGATGGCCGCCGAGGACCTCCTGCACGACCTGGGCGCGATCTCGATCATCGGCTCCGACTCCCAGGCCATGGGCCGCGTCGGCGAGGTGGTCCTGCGCACCTGGCAGACCGCCCACGTGATGAAGCGCCGGCGGGGCTCCCTGGCCGGCGACGGGCCGGCGGACAACGAGCGGGCGAAGCGGTACGTCGCGAAGTACACCATCTGCCCGGCGGTTGCCTCCGGCATCGATCGCGAGGTCGGCTCGATCGCGGTCGGCAAGCTGGCCGACCTGGTCCTGTGGGACCCGGCGTTCTTCGGCGTGCGGCCCCACGTGGTGATCAAGGGCGGGGCGATCGCCTGGGGCGCGATGGGCGACGCGAACGCCTCCATCCCGACGCCCCAGCCGATCCTGTCGCGCCCGATGTTCGGCGCCTACGGTGCGGCGGCCCCGGCGACGAGCCTGGCCTTCGTGGCCCCGGCCGCGATCGAGGACGGCCTGGCCGAACGCCTCGGGTTGCGCCGCCGGCTGGCCCCGGTCGCGAACACGCGCTCGATCGGCAAGGCGGACCTGCCGCGCAACGACGCCCTGCCGCGCATCGAGGTCGAGCCGGACACCTTCACGGTGCGCATCGACGGCGAAGTGGTCGACCCGGACCCGGTCGAGGAACTTCCCATGGCGCAGCGGTACTTCCTGTTCTGACCATGAACACCGACCTGCTGATCCTGGCCGACGGGCGGTTCCCGTCGGGTGGGCACGCGCACTCCGGCGGCCTGGAGGCGGCGGTCGCGCGCGGTCGCGTCGCGGACCTCGACGGCGTGCGGGCGTTCCTGCGGGGGCGCCTGCGCACGGCGGGGCTGGTCGGGGCGGCGTTCGCGGCCGCCGCGTGTGCGCGGCCGGATGCGATCGAGGAGCTCGGCGCGGAGCTCGACGCGCGGACGCCCTCGCCCGCGCTGCGCCTGGCCGCTCAACGCCAGGGCCGCTCGCTGTGCCGGGCCGCGCTCGTGGTGTGGCCGGGGGAGCACGTCGAGCGGGCCGCGCGGGCGCGGGTCGCGCAGCCGATCGCGCTCGGGGTCGCCGCGCACGCCGCGGGGCTCACGCCGCTGGAGGCGGCCCAGATCGCCGCGTACCACGCGATCTCCGGGCCGGCCAGTGCGGCCGTGCGGCTGCTGGGGCTCGACCCGTACCGCGTGCACGCCGTGCTGGCCGAGCTCGGCGCCGAGTGTGACGACGTGGCCCGCGAGGCCGCTACATCCGCCCGTGGACCGATCGGGGACCTGCCGGCGGCATCGGCGCCGCTGCTCGACGTCTCCGCTGAGGACCACGCCGCATGGGAGGTACGACTCTTTGCATCCTGAACACGATCACGAACACGATCACGAACACGGTCCGGACGAGGTGCCGCACACGCATCCGCACCCCGACGTGGACCCGCATCACCCGCTGCCGCAGACCAGGCGCGCCGTGCGCATCGGGATCGGCGGTCCGGTCGGCTCGGGCAAGACGGCGCTCGTGGCCGCGCTCTGTCGCAGCCTGTCGGAGGATCTGCGGGTGGCGGTGGTGACCAACGACATCTACACCACCGAGGACGCCGACTTCCTCCTGCGCAACGGGGTGCTGCCCGCCGAGCGGATCCGTGCCGTGGAGACCGGCTGCTGCCCGCACACCGCGATCCGCGACGACATCTCGGCCAACCTCGACGCGATCGAGGAGCTGGAGGAGAGCCTCGGCGCGCTCGACGTGATCCTGGTCGAGAGCGGCGGGGACAACCTCACCGCGACGTTCAGCAAGGGGCTGATCGACCGGCAGATCTTCGTGGTCGACGTGGCCGGTGGGGACAAGGTGCCACGCAAGGGCGGGCCGGGCGTCACCTCGGCCGATCTGCTTGTGATCAACAAGACCGACCTCGCCCCGCTCGTCGGGGCCGATCTCGGGGTGATGGAGCGGGACGCGGCCGCGCGGCGGGGGGAGTTGCCGACCGTGTTCCTGTCGCTGGTCGAGGACCGGGCGGCCAAGCCGGTGCAGGAGTGGGTGCGCGGCCTGGTCGCCGGCGCATGAGGGCGGCGGCGCGCATCGTCGCCGAGCTCGAGGGGGCGCGTACGGTCCTGCGCGTCCTCAAGGGCGAGGCGCCGCTGCTGCCCCGGCGTACCGGCGCGCACAGCGTGCACCTCGTCGGCGGCGCGGCGGGGCCGCTCGGGGGCGACGAGCTGAGCCTGGAGCTGGAGGTGGGCCCGGGCGCCGAGCTCTGGGTCCGCACCGTCGCCGCGAGCATCGCCCTGCCCGGGCGCGACGGGGCCGAGTCGGTGCTGGCCGTGCACGCCACCGTGGGGGAGGGCGGCTTCCTGGCCTTCCTGCCCGAGCCCATCGTCGCGGCCGCGCGCTGCCGCCACCACAACGTGTCCACTGTGGACCTGGCCGAGGGCGCCCGGCTGCTTTGGCGCGAGGAGGCGGTCCTCGGCCGCTACGGCGAGGCGCCGGGTGACCTGCGCCTGTCCACCGCGATCCGCCGTGCGGGCCGCCCCTGGTACCGCAGCGACGTCACGCCCGCCGCCGGCCCGGCCGTCCTGGGTGGCGCGCGCGTCCTCGCGACCCTCGTCACGACCGGGACCGCGACGGCCTCGGCGACGGCCACCGCCGCGACCATGGCCCTGGTCGGCGGCGGGTCGGTGGTCACGGCGCTCGGCGACGACCTCGCCGAGACCCGCGCGATCACCGACCCGCTGACTACGCCGGCGCCCTGACCGGCCGGCGCCCGGCCAGGCGCAGCACCGTGCCGGCCCCCAGCGCGCCGAGGCCCGCCATCGCCATCGTGGTCAGGGCCAGGCCCGTCACCGGCAGCGCGGACGACGCCGCGGGCACCGTCACGGCCAGCGCCAGCGTGTGCGGCACCCCGTTCGCGTCCACGCCCAGCGCGACCAGCCGGTGCTCGCCCGCGGCCAGCCCGGCCGGCACGGTCACCGGCTGGCGCACGTCGCCGTTCGCGTCCGCGACCGCGGCGGCCAGCAGCTTCGCGGTGGAGTACAGCGCGATCGTCACCGTCGAGTGCGGCGCGAAGCCGTGGCCGAGCACCGTGATCCGCTCGCCCGGCGCGGCCGTGTCGATGTCGCCGCGGTCCGTGGTCAGGGCGGCGTTCGCGGCCGGGGCGGTGGCCGGCAGGCTCGGGGCCGTCGCGGTGACGCTCGGCGAGGTCGCGGCGGCCGAGTCGCGGCCGAAGGTGCCCTTGGCGATGACCGTGACCGTGACCGGGGTGCCCGCGACCGCGCCCAGCACGCAGCCGGTGCCCGTCGGGCCGGTCTCGCAGCCGGCCGGGCCGGGAGTGGCCGTCGCGACGTAGCCGGCGATGCCCGAGCCGGCCGCGCCCGCCGTCCAGTGCACCGCGATCGAGGCCGTGCCCGCGTCGACCGTCACCGTGGGCGCGGACGGGGCGATGCTCGGGGTGCCGGTGACCGCCGCGCTCGGGAGGGAGTCGACGGCGCCGCTCGCCACGACCGTGATCGTGTACTGCGTCCCGTTGTCCAGCCCCGCGATCGTGCACGAGAGCGCGGGCGCGGCGACCTGGCACTCGGGCCGCGGCGAGCTCGCGCCCACCGGGACGGCGGTCGCGTGGTACGTGATGCCGCCGCCGGCCGGGCTGCCCGCGGTCCAGGTGACCGTGGCCGTACCGTCGCCGGGCACGATCGACGCGATGGTCGGCGCGCCGGGGGCCTCGACCGCGCTCAGCGCCGCCGACGCGGACGAGGCCGGGCCGCTGCCGGCGCCGTTGGCCGCGGTGACCCGCACCTGGTAGGACGCGCCCACCTCCAGGCCGGACAGGGTGCACGGGCTCGCCGCCGGGGCCGCGCACGGGCCGCTCGCGACCACCGCGAAGGCGCCGCCGTCCTTCGCCACCTCGACGGTGAAGCCGGTCGCGGGCCGGTCGGTGCCGCCGGGGTACGTCCAGGCGACCTTGATCGCCCGGTCGCCCGCCAGGCTCAGGGCCGGCGCGCCCGCCGCGACCGGCGTGGTGACCGCCGTGGCCGTGGCCGTCGCGGCCGACTGGGGGCCCTCGACCGCGCCGGCCAGCGAGGCGATCTTGAACGTGTACGCGGTGCCCGGCGTCAGGCCGGTGACCGTGCACGGGCTCGTGGTGGGCGCGGCCGCGCAGGTGCCGGCGGCGACGGGCGTGTAGGCGGCGCCGTCCGAGCCGTACACCTTGACGGAAGCGGCGCTGCCGGTCCAGGCCACGGTGAGGGTCCCGGGCGCGGTCGCGGTGACCGTGCCCGGCGCCGGCGCGGGCGGTGCGGCCACGGCGGTCACCGCGGCCGAGGGCGAGGACGCGGCGCTGACCCCGGCCGCGTTGCCCGCCTGCACCTGGAAGCGGTAGGAGGCGCCCGCGGTCAGCCCGGTGACCGTGCAGGGGCTCGCGATCGGCGCGCCCGCGCAGGTGCCGGCCGCGGCCGGGGTGAACGTGCCGCCGTCGCGGGAGACGAGCACCTGGTGGTCGGGCGCGGGCGCGGCGGGCGTGGACGGGTCGGCGAAGGTGACGGTGAGCGTCAGGTCGCCGGTCGCCTCGGCCGACACGGTGCCCGGCGGCGCGGGCGGCTCGATCGCCGTCGCCGTGACCGGGTCCGACGGGTCGCCCTCGATGCCGCGCACCGAGGCGACCTTCCAGTGGTACTCCTGGCCCGGGGTCAGCCCCGTGAGGCCGCACGACGGGCCGGTGGGTGCGGCGCAGCCGCCGGTGGTGAGCTCGGTGTACGGGCCGCCGCTCGAGGTCGCCTGGTAGACCGTGTAGGCGTCGGCGCCGCCCGCCGGCGCGGTCCAGCCCAGGTCGACCGCGCCGGAGCCGGGCCCGACCTGCGCGGTGAGGCCGCCGGGCGCGGGCGGGCCGACCGGGGTGATCGCGATGGAGCCGGTCGCGTAGTTGTCGCCGGTGCCGAAGCTGGGCGTCTCGTCCTGCCGCGCCGGGTCCACGTAGCTCGACCCGCCGCCACCCGGCCCGCCCGGGCGCGAGGTGCTGGCGCCGCCGCCTCCGCCGCCGTAGTACCCGCCGCCGCCCCCGTGGCCCTCGTTGCCGCCGCAGCTGCACGAGCCGCCGTTGCCGCCGCTGCCCGCCGCGCCGGCCGTGCCGTCCAAGGCGGCCGGGCCGTCGAAGGCCGCGCCCCCGGCGCCGCCGGCGCTCTGGGTGCCCGGGCCGCCCTCGCGGCCGTACTCGTCGCCCGCGACCGTCATGTCGTAGCCGGGGGTGGCCGGCTTGCCGCCCGAGCCGCCGTCGTAGATGACGCCGCCGCCCCCGCCGCCCGCCACCACGGTCCGGTCGCCCAGGCCGCAGGTGCTCGTGGCCGCGCAGGTGCCCTGCCGAATGTCCGAGGCCCCGCCGCCCCCGACCCCGTCCGAGCCGCCGGCCGCGCCGCCCCCGTTCCAGCCGTCCCGGCCGCCGACCATCACCTGGATCTTGCCGCCGAGGGCGGGCGGCACGGAGATCAGCGCGGTGACCGCCCCGCCCGGGCCGCCGTTGTCGCCGCCGCCCTGCGCGCCCTTGGCGACGACCTTCAGCTGGGTGACCCCGGCCGGGATCGTGTACGTCTGGATCGCCCCCGTGGCGGCGAACGTCGTCGTCGTGGCGGCGGCCGCGGGCTGCTGGACGAGCGCGACGAGCGCACCGGAGCCGACCGCGGTGGCGAGGAGCGCCCCGACGGCGCGCAAGGTATTCACACGCTCAGTCGTAGTACAACAACTGTGCGTAATGTGGACATTTACCGCAGAAATAGTCCAGCGATCTTCGGCAGGTGCTTGCGGACCTCGGCGTCGTCATCGTCGTCCCAGTCGTCGTCGACGAGCGGGGCGACCTGGCCCGTGCGGGCGCGCAGGAGCATCGGGTAGTCGTCGGTCTCGCCGTACAACTCCTCGGCCAGGTCCTCGACCTCGCGCGGGGCGAGCTCGTGGGCGGCCAGCTCGCCCGCCGCCACCGCGCGCAGCACCGGGTCGTCGGCGAGCGCGTCCGGATCGGCGACCGCGCGCTCGTAGACGTCGCGCCCGCGGGCGATCAGCCCGTCCACGAACGCGTCGGCGTAGCGGGCCACCACGCGGCCGGTCGCCCACATGGCCGAGGAGTTGGCCCGGGCCTGCAGGCGGGTGCGGTGTGCGTCGAAGTCCAGCAGCTCGCCCTTGTCGAGCGTGGCCAGCCGCATGCGCAGGGCGGCGGTGAACCGCTCGGCGAACCCCGGCGTGACCTGCTCCCCGGCGGCGGAACGGGCACCGTCGACGATCGACCAGAAAGTATCGCTGTCCACGGCAACGCAGTCTTTCATCCCGACGCACCCTCCGGCCAACTTCCGCGCCCGAATTCGGGCGCGGAACGGCCCCCGAGGGCGTTGCCGTGGTGGCACGTTTCCGGGATTCGCGGCCCCCGCGGCGACCGTAACGTTCTTCATGCAAGGCCACACCACAACGAACTTCTCACCGAAGGAGCGCACCATGAGCGACATCGACAGCTACGACGGCGGCGACACCGGCCACGGCGACGTGGACTACGGCCACTACTCGGCCGGCCAGGAGCACGACGCCCTCGACCAGCTGCACCAGGCCCAGGGCTCGGAGCACGACGCGCAGTCGCAGTTCGGCGTGTACGAGAACGACCACCACGCGCAGGAGTCGACCGACTTCTCGACCGGCAACCACGTCGAGTACGACCAGCCGGCCGCGGTGCACTACGAGGCCGACAACTACACCAACTACAGCCACGACGCGTCCGAGGACGACCACGTCTTCGCCGCCGAGGGCTCGCAGTCGACCCACTCGGCCGAGTTCTCCGAGCTCGACGCCCTGCAGCAGCGCTTCGACGCCGCGTTCGCCGAGGGCACCGAGTACCACGCCGACGGTGGCGCCGGCGAGATCGCGGCCAAGTAAAGCAACCCCCCTCTCATGGTGTGGCTTCGGCCGGGCCGGCGGTTCAGCCCCGCCGGCCCGGCGCCTCACCCGACTGTTCAGCTCGATCGCGACGCACTCGGTTGTTCGACTTCGTCCGGGTGTCCGGGACTGTCCGGACATTCCCGGCCGCCCGCGCGAAGTCGGCCATCCGGGTGCGTTTTCGTGTGCGTCGCGCACCCCGGCAGTGTCGGAGCCGCGACGCTTCCTTGATCGTTGCTCTCCGGCAAGGTCACAATCGCCGCCATGGGAGTTGGCGAGTACGTCGGGATGTGGCGGGCGCGGCGGCGGCACCAGCGGATGCAGGACCAGCGCCGCAGGCGCCGCAACGACCGGGACTGCGGTCCGGACTGCGACTGCGACTTCTGCGACTGCAACCCGTTCATGCTCGGCTCGCTGCTGTCGCTCATGGCCATCTCCGCGCCCTCGCGCGCGCCGCGGCGGGACGCGACCGGGCCGGGGCGGGCGGGCATGGTGGCGATCCGCGGGTACCAGAAGTTCCTGAGCCCGCACCTGCCGTTCCACTGCCGCCAGACCCCGTCCTGCAGCAACTACGGCCTGCAGGCGGTCCAGCGCTACGGCCTGGTCGAGGGCTCCCGGCTGACCGCCGCGCGCATCAAGCGCTGCAACCCGTCGACCCCGCGCGGCACGGTCGACCCGGTGCCGTAGGCCGGATCACGACGCGCGGACGCAGCGCAGCCCGGAGTACGTCATCACGGCCGGCAGCACGACGGTGAGCGCCGAGGCGGCCATCGACAGGTCGGACGCGCTCGCCGTCTGGTGCGCGCTCCACGTCGGGCTGAACGCGGACAGCAGCGTGCCGCCGGCGACGAAGAAGGCGACGACGCCGATCGCGCCGATGCCCGTGGCGCGCACGAACCGGCGGCCGACGTCGACGTAGCGGCTGCCGATCCCGCAGGCGACGGCGGCCAGCAGAGCCCCCACGACCACCACGTACGTCGCGTAGTCGACCGCGTTGGCCAGGACCATGTAGGCCGGGCCGGGCTGCCAGTTCCAGCCGGTGGCCGCCTGCCGCCACGCGACCTCGGAGACCAGCGCCTGGGTGGCCACCGCCGCGCCGACGAGGATCGCGGTCCGGCGGCCCTGGGCCAGCGCCAGCTCCCGCTGATAGTCGGGCGCGAGCGCGCCGACCGGCCCGAAGTCCTCGACCGCGGCGCGCTCGGCCGCGGACCGGTCCAGGCCCTCGTCCTCGTACCGCTCGGCGGCGTCGATCAGCCCGTCGCGGGCCTCGGTGAGCAGGTCCGCCTTGGCCGCGCGGGGGCCGCGCAGGGAGCCGCGCAGCGCGGCGACGTAGGCGTCGATGGGGCCGGCAGTAACCACGTCCTCAGCATGCCCAAGGCCGGTCCGCGAGGCAGTCCGGGTTCTCCCTGAGCTTTCCCCGGGTTCGGCGGCCGGGCCTGGCTTTTGCCACGAAACCCGGGCCACCCTACCTGTAGCCGTTCTACATGTAGGGAGACTCGACGTGCGCAAGTGGCTGCTGGCGGGCCTGGCGGTGCTCCTCGTCCTGTGCGGGGGCGGCGTCGCCGCGCTCGTCTACTTCTTCGTCCGCCCGCCGCTGGACGTCCGCGCGGACTTCACCCGGCCGCTGCGGGTGCCGCCGCTGGCCGCCTCGACCGTCGACGCGCAGGGGCGCCGCATGTTCGACCTGCGGGCCCAGCCCGGCGACAGCGACTTCGGGCACGGCACGACGCGCACATGGGGGTACAACGGCAGCTTTTTGGGGCCGACCCTGCGCGCCAAGCGCGGCGAGCCGGTCGTCGTCAACGTCAGCAACGCGCTGGCCGAGTCCACCACGGTGCACTGGCACGGGATGCACCTGCCGGCCGCGATGGACGGCGGCCCGCACCGCCCGATCCCGACCGGCGGCTCGTTCCAGGCCGCGTGGACGATCGACCAGCCCGCGGCCACCCTCTGGTACCACCCGCACCCCGGCGAGCGCACCGCGACCCAGGTGTACCGCGGCCTGGCCGGGCTGTTCATCGTGGACGACGACGAGCCCGCCCAGCGCGCGCTCCCGCACGACTACGGCGTCGACGACATCCCGGTCCTGGTGCAGGACAAGGAGTTCGACGGCGGCGGCCAGCTGAGCACGGGCGGCCGCTTCGGCAGCGACATCGGCGTGCTCGGCGACGAGATCCTGGTCAACGGCACCCCCGGCCCGTACGTCGACGTGCACTCCCAGCTCGTCCGGCTCCGCCTGGTCAACGCCTCGACGGCCCGCATCTACAACTTCGCGCTGGCCGACGGCCGCCCGTTCGCGCTCGTCGGCACCGACGGCGGCCTGCTCGACAAGCCCGCCATGCTCGATCACGTGCGGCTCTCGGTCGGCGAGCGGGCCGAGATCGTGGTCGCGCTCAGCCCGGGGGAGCGGGTGGCGCTGCGCAGCGTGCGCGCGCTCGGCAGCGACCTGGAGAGCCGCTTCAACGGCGGCCAGGACGCGTTCGACATCCTGCAGCTGCGCGCGGCCGCGACGCTGCGCCCGGCCACGCTGCCCGCGACGCTCGTCGCGACGCCGCGCCTCGATCCGGCCCAGGCCGCGCAGACGCGAAACTTCCAGTTCTCCGGCCGCGAGATCAACGGCCGGAAGATGGACATGACCCGCCCGGACGCGGTCGTCGTCAAGGACACGACCGAGGTGTGGAACGTGTCCAACGGGCACGGCACCCCGCACAGCTTCCACATCCACGACGTGCAGTTCCAGGTGCTGACGGCGGGCGGCGCGGCGCCCCCGCCGGAGCTGTCGGGCTGGAAGGACACGCTGTTCCTGGAGCCGCACCGGGAGTACTCGGTCATCGCGCGGTTCGCCGACTATGCGGACCCGACCACGGCGTACATGTTCCACTGCCACGTCCTCAGGCACGAGGACGAGGGGATGATGGGCCAGTTCGTGGTCGTGGAGCGGGGACAGCAGCCGCAGCTGCGGCATTGAGAGGGTGCCGGGCCCCCCGTGGCGGCGCGGGGCCCGGCACGTCTCGCGCGCGTTCCGTCGTCCCCGTATGTGTCGTCGATGTGGCGCCAACACCCCAACGAGAACCGCTTGTGACCGGCATGACACATCGATCAACGCCCCCGTGTCAAGAGATCGTCACGCGGGGGTGTCGGGGATCACCGGGGCGCGCCGAGGCTTGCGCGGAGCGCGACCGGAAGATCTCCCTGGGTGCCCGTCCACGCCGTGTACCCGTCCGGCCGCACGAGCACGCAGCGCTCGTGCGCGGCGTGCACGAGGCGGTCGTCGTACCCCGCGGGGGCCTGCGGCGCGAGCAGCACGTGCCTCCCGGCCCGCAGCAGCTCGTAGAGCCGCACGCCGCCGAGCCCCACGTCCTCCTGGCGGGCCGCGTGCTCGTAGTCGATGCCCAGGCCGGACACGGTGCCGGTGAGCTTGCGCTGTACCGCCGGCACGTGCAGCGCCAGCCCCGCCAGCGCGTCGCGGCCGGTCCGGGCGGCCCGGGACTGCAGCAGCGCCAGCCGGATGAGCCCGCCGCTGGTGCGCAGCACGAGCTTGCCGACCGCGTGCCGCTCGGCGTGGTAGGAGTCGAGCAGCCCGTCCGGCGCCCAGCCGGCCCCGGCCGCGGCGAGCTTCCAGCCCAGGTTGGCCGCGTCCTGCAAGCCGGTGTTCATGCCCTGCCCGCCCGCCGGCGAGTGCACGTGGGCGGCGTCGCCGGCGAGGAAGACGCGGCCGGTGCGGTACCGCTCCACCTGCCGCTCGTCGCTGTGGAAGCGCGACAGCCAGCGGCACTCGCCCAGCCCGAAGTCGGTGCCGAAGGCCGCCTCGACCGTGCCGCGGACCTCCTCCACGTCGAGCGGGGCGCCGTCGGCCACCTGGTGGTCGCGGTTCCAGGCGAAGATCCGGTACCACCCGTCGCCGAACGGCGCCACGAACGCGAACGCCGAGCCGACCGCGCTGACCGAGATGGCGTCGGCGGGCGGCTCGGCCAGCCGCACGTCGGCCAGCATCAGCGAGCGGACCACAGCTCGGCCCGGGAAGTCGAGCCCGAGCGCCTGGCGCACGCCGCTGCGGGCGCCGTCGGCCCCGACGAGGTAGTCCGCCTCGTACGCGTCCCCGTCGGTCTGCACCGCGACGCCCTGCGCGTCCTGGGTGAGCCCGGTGACGGTGGTGCCGCGCACGATCCGCGCCCCGGCCTTCAGCGCGCGCTCCTCCAGGATGCGCTCGACGTTGTACTGCGGGGTGATCAGCACGTAGTTGAACCGCGAGCGCAGCGCGCCCAGGTTGACCGCGACGTCGCCGAACAGCCGCAGCCGGGCCACCTTGGTGCCGGTGGCGATCACGTCCTCGGCGATGCCCCGGGCGTCGAACTGCTCCAGCGTCCGCGCGTGCACGGCGAACGCGCGGGTCAGGTTCGACTCCCCGCCGCGGCGCTCCAGGACGGTGACGTCCGCGCCGGCGGCGGCCAGGTCCCCGGCGAGCAGCAGGCCGGTGGGGCCGGCCCCGGCGATGACGGTCTTCATGGCTCCTCCTCGTGTCACGCGATTGCCAACAAGTGTTGGCAAACAATTGTTGGCATACGGCCGAGCCGATGTCAACGCGTGGTGAAATCATGATCGGCTTGACCTGAACAGGGGTTGAGGTGCGAGGTTGTGCGCCGTGGAGAACAGACGCACGCTCACCGCCGGCCTCGTGACGCTGGTCACGCTGGTCGCCTTCGAGGCCGTCGCGGTCACCGCCGCGATGCCCTCGGTCGCCAAGGCCCTCGACGGCCTGTCGCTGTACGGCTTCGCCTTCGGCGGCGCGCTGGCCACCAGCGTGGTCGGGATGGTCCTGGCCGGCGCGTGGTGCGACCGCGCGGGCCCGGCCCGGCCGGCGGCGGTGGGCGTCGCGCTGTTCTGCGCCGGGCTGCTCGTGGCCGGGCTGGCGCCGCAGATGTGGGTGCTGGTGCTCGGGCGGCTGGTGCAGGGCTTCGGCGGCGGGATCGTGAACGTCGCGCTGTTCGTCGTCGTGGGGCGCGCCTACCCCACGGCGGAGCATCCACGCGTGTTCTCGTACATCTCGGCCGCGTGGGTGCTGCCGGCGATCGTGGGGCCGGCGGTGGCGGGGCTGATCGTGTCGTACGCGGGATGGCGGTGGGTCTTTCTGCTCGTGGCTGTTGCCGCCGTGCCGGTGCTGGCGTTGATCTGGCCGCGGATCAGCCGCGTCCGCCCGGACGATTCGGACATTTCGTCCAAGTCGCGGTTCTCGTGGTCGCTCGGTGCCGCCGCCGGCGCCCTCGTGCTCTACGTCGGCGGCCAGAAGAGCCTGATCCTGCTCGGCGCGGGCGTCGTGATCGTCGCCGTGTGCGGGATCAGGCTGCTGCCGCCCGGGACCCTCACCGTCGCCCGCGGCCTGCCCAGCGTCGTGCTCCTGCGCGGGCTCGCCGGGGCCGCGTTCATGCAGGCCGACGTGTTCATCCCGCTCATGCTTACCCGCGAGCGTGGCCTCAGCCCCACCCTGGCCGGGCTCAGCCTCACCGTCGGCGCGCTGTTCTGGTCCGGCGGCTCGTGGCTGCAGGCCCGGCCGGGGCTGCGGCTGTCGGAGACGGCGCGGCTGCGGCTGGGTGCGGCCGGGATCGCGGCCGGCGTCGCGTCCGTGATGACGCTCGCCATTTCGTCGGTACCGGTCGTGCTCGCCGTGGCCGGCTGGTGCCTCGCCGGCTTCGGCATGGGGCTGGTGTCCCCGGGCTCGGCCGCGCTCGTGCTGCGCCTGTCCCGCCCGGGCGAGCAGGGCGCGAACAGCTCCGCCCTGTCCGTCGCCGACGCGCTGCTGACCACCACCGCGCTGGCCGCGGGCGGCTCGCTGTTCGCGGCGCTGATCGGCACCGGCCCGGCCGCCTACCTGGCCGCGTTCGGGGTGGCGCTGCTCCCGGCCGCGCTCGGGATCCTCGTGGCCGGTCGTACTTTTGGCCGATCTGACGGTACGAGCGCGCCCGTAGCATTGGCCGGTGAGCGTGCGGGTGCTGGTCGCGGATGATCAGGAGATCGTCCGGACCGGGCTGACGATGATCCTCAACGCCCAGCCGGACATCGAGGTGGTGGCCGAGGCCGCCGACGGCCGCCGCGCCGTCGAGCTGGCCCGGCAGCTGCGGCCCGACGTCTGCCTCCTCGACGTGCGGATGCCGAACATGGACGGCCTCGAGGCGACCCGGCAGCTGGCCGGTCCGGCCGTCGCCGACCCGATCGCCGTCGTCGTCATCACCACGTTCGACCTGGACGAGTACGTCTACGCGGCCCTGCGCGCCGGCGCCCGCGGCTTCCTGCTCAAGGACGCGGGCCCGGCGCTGCTGGCCCAGGCCGTGCACGCGGCCGCGAACGGCGACGCCCTGATCGCGCCCAGCGTCACCACCCGGCTGCTGCGGGCCTTCGCCGACACCGGGCCGTCCGCCCCGCCCCGGCAGCCGATCGAGCCGCTGACCGAGCGGGAGGAGCAGGTGCTGGCCCGAGTGGCGCGGGGGCGCACCAACAACGAGATCGCCGACGAGCTGTTCATCACGCTGAGCACCGTCAAGTCGCACGTCACCGCGCTCATGCTCAAGCTCGGCGTGCGCAACCGGGTGGAGATCGCGATGTGGGCGTACGAGACGAACCGGGTACGACCCGGATCCTGAACTTTCGGCCGGTTTCCCGGTCGGTCCACGGACCGATGAATCGGCGCGCGCGGCGGCCCACCATCTACAGCCATGAAGACCCGCGACTGGACCGTCATCTCCGGACTGTGGTTGCTCGCCCTCGTCCCCTCGATCGCGGGCGGCCTCCGCGTCGCCCAGCTCACCGGCGGCGTGGAGCGCACCGCGGCCAACGCCCGCTTCGTCGACATGCCGGCCCCGGTCCTCGTGCACATCGTCGGCGCCGTCCTCTACGCGTTCCTCGGCGCCCTGCAGTTCGCCCCGAACTTCCGCCGCACCCACCGCCGCTGGCACCGCGTCACGGGCCGCGTGCTCGTCGTCTGCGGCCTCGCCGTGGCCCTCTCCGGCCTGTGGATGACCACCTTCTACGACCTGCCGGGCACGGACAACGCGGCGACCAACGCGGCCCGCTACGTCGTCGGCACGTTCATGCTCGTCGCGATCGCGCTGGGCTTCCGGGCCGTCCGGCGCCGCGACTTCCCCGCGCACCGGGCGTGGATGACGCGGGCGTACGCGGTCGCCATGGCCGCCGGCACCCAGGTCTTCACCAGCCTGCCGCTGATCCCGCTGGACGTGCACGGCCCGGACTACGCGGCCTGGCGCAGCGTCGCGCTGATCGGCGCCTGGGTGCTCAACCTGGCCGTGGCCGAGGCGGTCATTCGCCGGTCAGCCCCGCGTCGCGGGCGAGCACGATCGCCTGAGCCCGATCCGCGACCTGCAGTTTCGTGAAGATGTTCGAGACATGGTTGCGCACGGTCTTCTGGCTCACCCCGAGCCGCTCGGCGATCTGCGGGTTGGTCAGATGACGCGCGATGTGCCCGAGGATCTGCCGCTCGCGCTGGGTCAGCTCCGGGAACGGGTCCGGCGCGGTGCGGTCCAGGCCCGCGAAGAACCCCATCAGCCGGGTCGCGATCGCCGGCCCGAAGATCGCCTCGCCGTCCGCGACGACCCGGATCGAGCGGATGATCTCCACGCGGCGGGCGCCCTTGAGGACGTAGCCGCGCGCGCCCGCCCGTACCGCCGCGAACACGGAATCGTCGTCGTCGGCCATGCTCAGCACCAGGACCCGCACGTGCGGCATGGCCGCGGCGATCCGCTCGGTCGCGGCGATCCCGCCCATCCCCGGCATCACCAGGTCGAGCAGCACCACATCGGGCTGGAGCCGGGGCAGCGCCGCGAGGGCCTCCTCGCCGCTGGCCGCCTCCCCGCACACCTCGACCTCGTCGCTGGTGGCCAGCAGCGCCTTCAGCCCGGCCCGGAAATGCTCGTGGTCGTCGACGACCAGGACCCTCACCGCGGCAGCCATGCCCGCACCCGCGTTCCCTCGTCCGTGGACTCGACGACCAGTTCGCCGCCGAGCTCCGCCGCCCGCTCCCGCATCGAGTCCATCCCGACCCCGCCCTCCCGCGCCGTCGCCGTCCCGCGCCCGTCGTCGGCCACCAGCACCCGGAGCCGTTCGTCCTCCAGAACCAGCCCCAGGTGTACCGTCCGTGCCCCGGCGTGCCGCCGCGCGTTCGCGAGGGCCTCGATCGCGATCCGGTACGCCGCCACCTCGGTCGCCGCCGGCAGCCCGTCGATGGCCGCGGGCGCGTCGAGGCTGACCCGCGACCCGCCGGCCGGCTGCGTGGCCAGGTGCGCCCGCAGCGCCCCGACCAGCCCGAGCGTGTCGAGCGCGGGCGGCCGCAGCCCGTCCACGAGCCGCCGCACATCGGCGACCGCGGTCTGCGCGTCGCGCACGATCTCCTCCAGCAGCTGCCGCGACTCGCCCGGCCCGACCTCCTGCGCCGCCTCCGCGCGCATGGTGAGCCCGGCCAGCGTCGGCCCGAGCCCGTCGTGCAGGTCCCGCCGCAGCCGCCGGCGCTCCTCCTCCCGCGCGATGACGAGCTGCTCGCGGGAGCGCTGCAGGGCCGCGGAGAAGCGCACGGCCTGCACCGCCACCCCGATGTGCCGCGCCAGGTCGCCCAGCAGCCGCAGGTCCCGCGCCCCGAGCGCCGCCTCGCCCGCCCGGGCCCCGAGCCGCAGCGCCCCGACGGGCTCCCCGCCCGCGACGAGCGGCAGCACGACCAGGCCGCTCTGGCCGCTCTCGCTGCTCTGGTTGTGGCCTGCTTCGGCGGGTCGCGTCCCGAGCTCGTACAGGGGCCCGCCCGCCACCTCGATCCCGACGTACGTGAGCCGCAGCGCCTCGCGCACCGTCGCCGTGCTCGTGGCCAGGATCGCGCCGGGGTCCGGCACCGCCGCCAGCCGCTCCCCGAGGCGCGCGAGCACGGTGTACGGGTCGTCGCGTTCGCCGTACACGAGAAGGTTGACCCGGCGCTGCACGACCTGCCGAAGCCCCCCGAAGACGATCGCCCCCGCCACGGCCGCGAGCACGGAGGAGGCCCCGAGCACCCCGACCACGAGGAGGTAGGCGAGTGCCACGAGCCCGGACAGCACCGCGAAGGCGGCCGTCCGGCTGATGAGCACATCGATGTCGAACAGCCGGTGCCGCAGCACCGCGACCCCGATCCCGGCGGGCACGAGCGCGATGGCGAGCCCGCCCGCCACGTCCCACGGCGCGTCGGCATCGGGCCAGACGTCGTCGGGTCGCGCGTCCGCGAGCCCGACGGCGAGCCGCGCCAGGATCACGAGCGCCACGATCCCGCAGCTGTACCCGAGCCACCGCGCCTGCGCCCGCACGGTGCTGGACTCCGCCCGCGTCTTGCCGGCGACGACCGCCGCCCCGGCCACGAACACCAGCGCGGCCGCGACCGTGAACGCCACCGCGGCCACGGGCGCGACGCCGCTCATGGCTTCGACACCGAGCGGATTGGCGGGCGCCTGCGGCCGCACCTGATCGTTGACCCCCGGCCGCAGCGCACTGGTGACCGCCGCGATCCCGGCCAGCCCGCACAGGACGCCGACGGCCCAGCGCGGCGGCCGCTGATCGGGAAAGTACGCGGGCACGAGCGCGATCCCCAGGTTCGCCGGCACCCACAGCCAGGTCTGCGGCCAGGCCAGCGCCGCGCTCCCGGTGGCGACGGCCGCCTGCCCGAAGGATTCGAGCAACGCGAACGAAAGCCCCCCGCCGAGCAGCAGCGGCCCGACCGCGTTCCCCTTGCGGCCGCGGATGACGATCCCGCCGACCACGATGCAGGCGGCCACGGCGGGCAGGTAGGCGACCTCCCCGGCGGGCGCCCCGTTGCGCACGGCGAGCACCCCGGCCACCAGGACCAGCACGACGCCGACAGTCATCGCCCGAACCTTAGTTGACCGGCGCGTTCGCACGCCCCGATGTCAGGAACCCGATCCCGGCCACGACCACCCAGACCGCTCCGGGAAACAACGCCCCGTACTGCGCCGGGAACACCTGCGTGGCCACGACGAGCAGCGCGGCGAGCGCACTGACAACGGCGAGCCACGTGCTGGCCGACCCGTTCCGGAACCCGCCGACGGCGACGGCCGCGGCCGCGATCCCGGCCCCGCCCCAGAGCCAGGGCAGCGTGTTGTAGACCTCGACCAGCCCGGCAATGGTGTCCGGATCCCATTTCGCGGGCTCGCCGAGGGCCCAGTAGAGCTCGGTACACATGCCACCGCCGACGAGCAGCAGCACGGCGACGAGCCCCACCCCGCCGGCGGCCACCTGCGGCACGAGACTCCCGGCCGGCTCCTGCCGCGCGAGATGCCGCTTGAGCCCGGCCCCGAACACCACCAGCAGCGCCGCGGCGACGAAGCAGACGACCTGCGTGAGCCAGACGTACCAGCGCTGCTCGGCCACCGCGTCGACCACGAGCGCGCTGTCCTTGATGCCGTCCCCGACGTCGCCGGAGAAGCCGCTGCCGACGAAGAGCCCGACGAGCCCGACCAGGCCCCCGAGCAGCCCGGCGAGCGCCCACAAACGATTGTTCTTCATGCCGGCGATGTTGCCGCCGCCGCGACCCGCCCCGGACCTCCGTCAGGTCCCGGCCGCCCGGGAACGTTGTCCCGCCCAGTCAGGCGGTGGCACGGCCGAGGATCCACTGGGTGAGGCCGTCCGCGTGGGTCTGGTCCTGCAGCAGTGCCACGCCGGTCAAGGTGGCGGCCAGCTCCGCTTCCAGGTCGGCGCTCGCCCGGTCGTCCGGGAGGCGCGCGAAGAGCGCCATCTCGCCCGCGCCGAAGGGTTCGAAGGCGTCGGCCGCCGCGGTGGCGTCCGGCTCCGGCGCCGGGGTGGCGTCCGGCTCCGGCGCCGGGGTGCCGGCCGCGGCGGCCAGGGCGGACAACAGGTCCTCGCCTCCGGGAGCCGGCGGCACGCCCCACTCGCGCAGCCAGTGCCCGGTTACCGGATCCACGTCGTCGCGCTCGTGCGGGTCGCGGACAGGCGGGTGGCCACCTCGTCGTGCCAGGCGGCGTCCACCGGGTCGCCGGCCACGAGCACGAGGCGGCCGGGCGGCACGGTCACGGGCGGCCGGGTCGGCAGCGGGATCAGCGGGGCCCGCACCGGGCGGTCCGGGCGGCGCAGGGGACAGGGGCCGAGGGCGAACTCGGTGCCGATGGCGGTCAGGCCCACCACGGCGGCGTGCAGCAGGCCGAAGCGGGACCGGCGGCGGTGGGCCGGGAGGTGGACGTCGGCGGTCAGGCGCTTGCGGGAGCCGCCGATGCTCGCGACGGCCGTGACCGTCACGTCGGCGGCGAGCGTGGGGCGCAGGCGCAGGATCACCTCCCGCCCGGCCGGGAAGCGGGGGCGCAACCAGGACGGGCCGTCGAAGGCGCGGTCCACGGCGTCGGCCGCCCAGCGGTCGGCGAGGCCCTCGGCCGGCTCGAGGTCGAACCAGTACATCAGCCGCAGGCCTCGGCGCGGGTCAGCAGCATGGTGCGCTCGCGCTCGTTGCGGGTCATGGCGGCGGCGCGCTCGAACTCCGCCTTGGCCTCGGGCAGGCGGTCCAGGCGGAACAGGAAGTCGGCGCGGACCGAGGGCAGCAGGTGGTACCCGCGCAGGGCCGGGTCCTCCAGCAGCGGCTCCAGCACCGCCAGCCCGGCCGAAGGGCCGTCGGCCATCGAGACGGCGACCGCGCGGTTCAGTTCGACGATGGGCGACGGGGCCAGGGCGGCCAGGTCCGCGTAGCGGGCGGCGATCTGCGACCAGTCCGTGTCCGCGGCCGTGCGGGCGCGGGCGTGGCCGGCGGCGATCGCGGCCTGGAGGGTGTAGACGCCGCCGCCCAGGGACTCGGCGCGGGCCAGGGAGGCCAGGCCGCGGGTGATGAGCAGGCGGTCCCAGCGGCGGCGGTCCTGGTCCAGCAGGGTGATCGGCGAGCCGTCCGGGGCGGTGCGCGCGGCCGCGCGGGAGGCCTGGATCTCCAGCAGGGCGACCAGGCCGTGGACCTCGGGCTCGGCCGGCATCAGGCCGGCCAGGACGCGGCCCAGGCGCATGGCCTCCTCGCACAGGGCCGGGCGCATCCAGTCGTCGCCGGCCGTGGCCGAGTAGCCCTCGTTGAAGATCAGGTAGATGACCTCCAGGACGGAGGTCAGGCGCTCGGTGCGGGCCTCGCCGGTCGGCAGCTCGAATGGCACCTTGGCGTCCGCCAGGGCCTTCTTGGCGCGGCTGATGCGCTGGCCGACGGTCGGGTCGGGGACCAGGAAGGCGCGGGCGATCTCGTCCGTGGACAGGCCGCCCAGCATGCGCAGGGTCAGGGCCACGCGGGCCTCGGGCTTCAGGACCGGGTGGCAGGCGGTGAAGATGAGCCGGAGCAGGTCGTCCTCGATCGGTTCCTGCTCCAGGACGGCGGCCAGGGCCGGGTCGTCCGGGCGCTCGTCCAGGGCCAGGGCGGGCAGGTGCTTCTGCAGCACCTGCTGCCGCCGGATGGTGTCGATGGCGCGGCGCTTGGCCGTGGTCATCAGCCAGGCGCCGGGGTTGCGCGGGACGCCCTCGGACGGCCACTGTTCCAGGGCCGCGACCAGGGCGTCCTGCGCAAGCTCCTCGGCGAGCCCGACGTCGCCGACGAGCCGGGCGACGCCCGCGATGACGCGCGCCGCCTCGATCCGCCAGACCGCTTCGACCGCGGATTTCGCCTCGGTACCCCCAGAGCTCACCCGGCCAACATAACTACCCCTCGTACTCGGACACCCGGCGGACCTCGATCTCGATGTCGTGGTCGAAGAGCTCGGCGAAGCGGCGCGCCCACTCGACGGCCTCGGCCTGGTCGCGGACCTGGACGATGCCGAAGCCGCCGATGACCTCCTTGGCCTCGGCGAACGGGCCGTCGACGACCGTGGTCTCGCCGCTCTTCTTGGTGATCGTGGCGGCCCCGGCCGAGCTGGGCAGCAGGCCCTCGGCGGCGAGCAGGACGCCCGCCTTGGAGACCTCCTCCATGTAGGCGCCGAACCGCTCGATGAACCCGGGAGTGGGCTGCCAGAGCGCGGGGTTCGAGTCGTCCAGCTTGTGCATCATCATGTAGCGCATTTCGGGTTCCTCCTCGGTAGTGTTGCTCACCCTTTCACCAGCGCGTCGAAGAGCGCACGCCGTCTTCGACAGAACCCGGGGAGATTTTCCGATGAGATTTCTGTTCGCCTTCGCGGGCGGCAACGGCCACCTCCAGCCCCTGCTCCCGCTCGCTCGGGCGGCGGCCGCGCGCGGGCACGCCGTCGCGTTCACCGGGAGACCCGGGGTCCTGCCCAAGGAGTTCGAGGGCTTCCCCGCGGGCGCGGACGCGCCGAACGAGCGCCGGCCGCTGCTGCGGCTGGACCGCGAGCGGGAGGAGCGCGAGTTCCGGGACGGGTTCGCCGGCTGGATCGCGCGGGAGCGGGCGGCCACCACGCGCGCGGTCGCGCAGGCGTGGCGCCCGGACGTCGTCGTGTGCGACGAGGGCGACTTCGGCAGCATGATCGCCGCCGAGTCGCTGGGCCTCCCGCACGCCTCGGTGGTCGTGCTCGCGGCGGGCACGTTCGGCCGGCCCGGCGGGCTCGCGGAGCGGCTGGACGAGAACCGGGCCGCTCACGGGCTCGCGGCCGACCCGGACCTGGCCATGCTGGACCGGCACCTGGTGATCTCCCCGGTGCCGCCGTCGTTCCGTCCCGCCGCGTGCACCATGCAGCCCATGCCGCCGGTACCGCCGAAGCCCACCGACCCGCCCACGGTCTACCTCACCCTGGGCACGATCTTCAACACCGAGTCCGGGGACCTCTTCGCGCGGCTCCTCGCGGGCTTCCGCACGCTGCCGGTCCAGCTGATCGTGACCGTCGGCGCCGCGATCGACCCCGCCGAGCTGGGGGAGCAGCCGGGCAACGTGCGCGTCGAGCGGTACGTCCCGCAGGCCGACCTCCTGCCCCGCTGCTCCGCCGTGGTCTCGCACGCCGGCTCGGGCACCGTCATCGGCGCCCTCGCCCACGGCCTGCCGATGGTGCTCGTCCCGATGGGCGCCGACCAGCCCGACAACGCCGACCGCGCGGCCGCGCTCGGCCTCGGCGTGGTCCTCGACGCCGTGGACGCGACCCCGGCCGACGCCGCGGAGGCGCTGCGCACCGTGCTGACCGAGCCGTCGTACGCCGCGGCCGCCGCCACCATGCGCAAGGAGGTCGAGGCCATGCCCACGCCAGAGGAGACGCTCACACGACTCGAGGCCCTCTAGACCCAGCGGCGAAGAGGCGCTCTAGGCCCAGCGGCGCAGCTCGTCCGCGCCGTCGGCGATCTCGCGGCGGACCAGCGGGTCGAGGTCGGTGCGGGCCAGCATCGCCTCGGCCGGCGCGAGGGCGCGCGGGGACAGCAGCGGGAACGCGAGCTTCGCCACCTTCAGCGCGGCCAGCAGGTACCGGCCGGACAGCATCGCCGGCAGGTCCTCGAAGTACCGCTCGGCGTAGGCGTCGGTCAGCGCGCCCTGGCCCGGCTGCCAGAACGCCTCGGCGTTGGTGACCGCCACCCGCGGGTTCGGGTCGTGCACCAGCGCGTGCCAGGCCGCCGCCTTGGCCTGCGGGTCGGGGCTGGCGGCCCGGCACGCGACCGCGCGCTCGGCGCCCTTCGCGCTCGGGTCGCGGGCCTCCTCGGCGGCGAGCTCGTCCGGCGTCGCGGCGCCCAGCGCGGACAGCCGCAGCAGCAGCGCCCAGCGAAGATCGGCGTCGTCCACCCCGCCGCCGTCGAGCCAGGCGCGCAGCCGCGGCGCGCCGGCCACCGTGGACAGCACCCGCTCGGTCGCGAGCCGCCGCGGCGTGCCGGGCGCGGCCGCGGACAGCGCCGAGACGCACACGTCGGCCAGCACCTCGTAGGGGATCAGGCCGCGCCGGGCCAGCGAGTCCCGGGCGAACGCCATGACCTCGTCGAACACGCCCTCCTGGCGCTCGCCCGGCAGCGCCGCCACGAGCAGGGCCTGAAACTCCGAGGGGGCCAGCTCGCCGTCGCGCACCGCGTCGATGACGGCCGTCCAGATCACGGCGCGGGCCACCGGGTCGTCGAGGTCCGGCAGCACCGCCGGCAGCGCCGCGCGGCTGAACGGGTCGAACCGGATCTTCGCGTAGGTCTCGTCCTCGGCGTTGAGCAGCACGACGGTGCCCGCGGGGGCCGCCGCGACCCCGGGCACGGCGGTGGAGGAGCCTTCAAGCACAAAGGCCGTCCGCTGTACCGATCCGTCGGACGCGAACGCCGCCACCGTCAGCGCGTGCGGGCGCAGCGGCCGGCCCGTCTGCTCCACGAGCAGCCCGGCGGCCCCGCGCGACGCGACCGCGCGCAGCGTGTTGGCCCCGGTGCTGCGCAGCCACAGCTCGGCCCAGCCGGTCAGGTCCTGCCCGGCCGCGCCGCCGATGACGGCGAGGAAGTCGGCGAGGGAGGCGTTGGCGAAGCGGTAGCGCTCGAAGTACCGCCGCAGCCCGGCGAGGAACACGTCGTCGCCCAGGTGCACGGCGAGCTGGCGCAGGGCGGCGGCGCCCTTGGCGTACGAGATGCCGTCGAAGTTCTGGAAGGCGACCGCGGTGTTCGCCACGCCCTCGGGCGCCACGGGGTGCGTGGACGGCCGCTCGTCGGCGAGGTACCCCCACCGCTCCCGCCAGATCGCGAAGTCCGCGAGGGCCGTCGGGTGCCGCCCGGTCTCGGCCGCGACCCGCCAGCCCATCAGCTCGGCGAACGACTCGTTCAGCCACACGTCGTCCCACCAGCGCAGCGTGACGAGGTTGCCGAACCACATGTGGGCCATCTCGTGGGCCATCACCACGGCGCGGCGGTGCCGGTCGCTGTCGGTCGCGCCCGCGCGGAACAGGAACTCCTCGCGGTAGTTGACCAGCGCCGGGTTCTCCACCGCGCCGCCGGAGAACTCGGGGACGAACGCCTGGTCGTACTTCGCGAACGGGTACCGCACCCCGAACAGCGCGTGGTAGCGGTCGAACGCGGCCGCGGTCGCCCCGAACAGCTCCTCGGCGTCGGCGTCCAGCGCGGGGGCGAGGCTGCGCCGGCACAGCAGCGCCAGCGGGATCCCGTCGTGCTCGCGCTCCAGCAGGTGCCAGGGGCCGGCGACGAAGCTGAACAGGTACGTCGACAGCGGCGGCGTCTCCGCGAACTCCCACCGCCCGGGCGCGGACGCGGCCAGCGGCGCGTTCCCCCGCACCGTCCACTGTGGAGGGGCCGTGATCGTCAGCGTCATCGGCGCCTTGAGATCGGGCTGGTCGAAGCAGACGAACATGCGCTGCGCGTCGTCCAGCGGCGCCTGCCCGTAGAGGTACGTCGCGCCGTCCTCGGGGTCGACGAAGCGCAGGATGCCCTCGCCGCTGGGCGCATAGGCCGCGGTGAACTCGGCCTCGAGCCGGTTCTGCGCGGCCAGGCCGTCCAGCACGACGCGGCCGTCCACGACCGGCACCTCGGCGCCGTTGAGTTTCGCGTGTACCGCCGGTGCCCCCTTCACTTCCGCGAACGTCGACGCGCCCGGGGCGAGGCCGCGGAACTCGACCACCGTGCGCGACGTGAACGCGTCGTCGCGCAGGTCGAGGGAGATGGCGTAGGAGTCAACCGCGATGAGCCGCGCGCGCTCGATCGCCTCGCTGCGGGTCAGGCTCGACATGATCCAGACGCTACCCTTTCGCCCGGATGTCAACTCGGGCGGCTAGCTTTCGCGGGATGGACGGGTACTGCGAGCGCCTCGGCCCCGGCCTGTGGGCCGAGCCCCTCAACGCGGTCTCCAACGCCGCCTTCCTCGTCGCGTGCGCCGTGCTGCTGGTGCGGACCCGGCCGGGCAACCGGCACTGGACCCTGCCGGTCATCCTCGGCGTCGTCGGCCTGTGCAGCCTGTCCTTCCACACCTTCGCCAACGGCTTCACGGCGGCCCTGGACACCCTGTCCATCCTGGTGTTCGTGCTGGTCGGCGTGGTGCTGCTGGCCCGCTACGGGCTGAAGGTCCCGGCGAACCGGGCGTGGCTGGCGGCGCCCGCGTTCGTGGTGTTCGCCGCGTTCGTGGACGTGCTGCTCGGGCTGGCCGGCCGGCAGTACACCCTGGGCGGGTATCTTCCTGCTCTGCTGGGCCTGGCCGGTTTCGCCGTCGCGCTGCGCTCGCCCACGCTCGGCCTGGCCGCCGCGGTCTTCGCGGTGTCGCTGACCCTGCGCACGCTCGACGAGCCGCTGTGCGGATCGATCCCCGTCGGGCTGCACTGGGCCTGGCACTGCCTCAACGCGGTGGTGCTGTACCTGGTCGCCGTATCAGTCAACAAACTTCGATGGTTGTCCGACTCTTCGACACCGGAGCGTCAGATCGGGACATAACTGTCCGGGTCATGACTGAAGGGCACATCGGGCGCCGGACGCTGCTGCAGGCCGCCGTCGCCGTACCCGCGGCCGGGGCCGTCCTGGCCGCCACCGCCACGACAGCCGAGGCGACGCCGGAGTCGCGGATTCCGGGAGGCGGCAGCGACGCCGGCATCCCGCGGTTCGCGCTCGCGGTGCTGCCGGACACGCAGTACCTCTTCGACGAGGACAGCTCCCGCCCCGAGCCGCTGCGGGAGACCTTCGAGTACCTGCTGCGCGAGCGGGCCGACTCCAACATCGTGTTCATGGCCCACCTCGGCGACGTGACCGAGCACGGCAGCGAGCACGAGATCGGGCTGGCCTCCGACACGTTCAAGTCGCTCGACGGCCGGATGCCCTACAGCGTCCTGGCCGGCAACCACGACATCAACGGCGGCACCGACGACCAGCGCGGCGACTCCGCGTACCTGCGCGCGTTCGGGGCGTCGGCCAAGCGCTTCACGAAGATGCCGACGTTCGGCGGCGCCTCGCCCGACGGCTACAACTCCTTCCACACCATCAGGGCGGCCGGGCGGCAGTGGCTCGTGCTGGCCCTGGACTGGCGGGTCTCGGACAAGGGCCTGGCCTGGGCCCAGACCGTGCTCGACCAGCACCGGACGCTGCCGGTCATCCTCACCACCCA
This sequence comes from Dactylosporangium sp. CS-033363, assembly GCF_050942475.1. Taxonomy (NCBI): domain Bacteria; kingdom Bacillati; phylum Actinomycetota; class Actinomycetes; order Micromonosporales; family Micromonosporaceae; genus Dactylosporangium; species Dactylosporangium sp. CS-033363. The sequence goes on from NZ_CP192032.1 coordinate 1,326,060, forward strand.
CGAGCTCGCGTGGTCCGAGGACGACGGCCAGGCCCACCTGTCCGACTACGGCCAGCGGCTGTGGGACCGGTTCATCGCGAAGAACGACCAGATCTTCCTGACCCTCAACGGGCACTTCTGGCCGCCGGGGCGCACCGTGCTGCGCAACGACGCGGGCCGCGACGTCCACGTGCACATCACGAACTACCAGGACCGGTACTACGGCGGCGCCGGCATGATCCGCCTCTACCGCTTCGACCTGGCCCGCGGCGTCATCGACGTGGAGACGTTCTCGCCGTGGTTCCTGCAGCGCGACCCGCACCAGCGCAACCTGCTGGAGGCCGAGACGATCGAGCTGACCGGCCCGGCGGACCGGTTCAGCCTGGACGTCGACTTCGCGGCCCGCTTCGCCGGGTTCGCCCCGGTGACGCCGCCCGGCCCGCGGCCGCCCGCCGCCGTGATCGGCCGGGACACCGCCGCGTACTGGCGCTTCGACGTCAACGGGCTGCCGGGGGCGGGGGGCGCGCTGCCGGACGGTACCGTCGTCAAGGACCTCACGGGCAAGGGCAACGACCTCGTCGTGAAGCGCCTGCACGACAGCGCCGCGGGCGCGCTCACCTGGTCGGCCGAGCACCACGCGGGCGCCCCGGCGCACGCCAGCCTCCGCTTCGACGGCGGCAAGTCCCCGGACCGCGGCGCGATCCTGGAGGCGGTGGCCAAGGCCCCGATCAACGCCAACCGCTTCGAGCGCGGCTACACCATCGAGGCGTTCGTGAAGTTCCCCGACCCGTTCGAGGGCGACCACGCGTGGATGGGCATCCTGAGCTGGGAGGGGCGCAACGGCGACGCCGGCAAGACCAGCGGCTGGTCGCCCGAGGAGCCGACCTGCAGCCTGAACCTCTCCCCGGAGCGCTTCCTGCAGTTCGTCGTGTACCCCACCGACCGCGACGCCGACCCGACGTCCTGGAGCCACGCGCTGCCGGTCGGGCGCTGGATGCACCTCGCGGTCGTCAACGACGCGAAGCGAACCGTCGTGTACGTCGACGGCTCGCCGATCGTGCGCAACCCCACCCAGCCGTCGAAGGGCATCACGACCTTCGGCAAGCCGTTCGTGATCGGGGCCACCCAGTTCGCCGAGCAGTTCGGGCAGGGCTTCTACGGCTGGATCGGCGACGTGCGCATCACCGCCGCCGCCCTGCCGGTGCGCGACTTCCTGACCCGCTTCTGAGGTCTGTCCCGTACGTTCCGGCCAGCCTTGCCGCACCCAGGGCGGGGTCGGCCGCGGTGCCCACCGGGACGCCGCGCTCGTGCAGGCGGGCGAGCACGGCGCGGCGGACCGGGGTGGCGGCGACGAGCAGGCCGCCGCCGAGCACGACCGGCGCGTGCGGGGCCCCGAGCTCGTCCAGGGTGGCGACGAGCCGGGTCGCCGCCTCGGCCACGATCGCCTCGGCGTCCGGGTCGCCGGCGTCGGCCAGCTCGCACACGTCGGGCGCCAGGGCGCCGAACGGGGGCAGTGCCTGGGCCCAGTGCACGAGCTCGTCGGGGTCGGCGGCGCCGGAGTGCCGGGCGACGCGGCGCGCGAGGGGCGTGTCCCAGCGCCGCACCGCCCGCCGTACCGCCTGCAGCCCGAGCCACAGCCCCGAGCCCTCGTCGCCGAGCAGCCAGCCCAGCCCGTCCGCCACGCGGGTCGTCTCCAGGCCGTCGACCAGGGCCGCGACCGCGCCCGTACCGCAGATGAGCACCGCCCCGGCCGCCCAGTCCCCGCCGGCCGCGAACGCCGTCACCGCGTCGCCCACGACGGGCATCGGGCAGCGCAGGCCCAGCGCCGCCCACTCGTCCGCGAAGGCCCGGGCGATCGCCGGATCCGCGAGGGCGCTGACCCCCGCGACCCCGACGACGCCCGCCGCGACCGCCCCCGGATCGACGCCGCTGAGCGCCGACCGCAGCGCCGACCCGACAGCGCGTGCGGCCGGCGGTCCGCTGGCCGCCGGGTTGCCCGGGCCGCCCGCGCCGCGTCCGAGCACGGTGCCATCCTCGTCGAGAACCACCGCCTTCGATGCGGTGCCGCCGGCGTCCACGCCAACCACGACTGCCATGGCGTCGATGGAAACATAGAAAGTTCTTATTGACTAGAAGTTGAAGTGGTCGTAATTTTCATCGCCAAGGCAGAACGATGAAAAGGATGACCGACGGTGACGGGTGAGAGTGGCGGCCTGCTGGGCAGGCTTCGCATCGAGGGGCCGACCATGCCGGAGGCCCTGGCGAAGATCGCCGAGACGATCCTCGGGGACCCCGAGGAGGCGGCGCACGCCAGCATCGTCGACCTGGCCGAGCGCTCCGGCACCTCGACGGCGACCGTCACGCGGTTCAGCCGGACGCTGGGCTTCAAGGGGTACGCGAACCTGCGGGTGGCCATCGCGACCGAGACCGGCCGCGCGGAACAGGCCCGCTGGGAGACCGACATCTCCGGCGACATCGCGCCCGGCGACCCGCTCGCCGACGTGCTCGGCGTGATCACCGCGGCCGACACCCGGGCGATCCACACCACCGCGGCGTCGCTGGACGTCGCCGCCGTCGAGCGCGTCGCCGAGGCGATCGCGGGGGCCGGGCGGGTGGAGATCTTCGGGTTCGGCTCCAGCGGCACCGCGGGCCGGGAGATGGCCTTCCGCCTGGAGCGCATCCGGGTGCCCGTCTGGTACCGCTCCGACAGCCACACCGCGCTCACCAACGCGGCGCTGCTCGGCCCGGGCGACGTCGCGATCGGGCTGTCGCACTCCGGCCGCACCCGCGAGGTGATCGAGACCCTCGCCGAGGCCGCCGACCACGGGGCGACGACCGTCGCGGTCACGTCCTTCGGGCGCTCGCCGCTGGCCGAGGTGGCCGACGTCGTGTTCACCACCTCGGTCCACGAGACCACCTTCCGGGTGGCGGCCCTCTCCGCGCTGCACTCGCAGCTGCTGGTCCTGGACCTCATCTACGTCGCGGTGGCGCAGCGCACCTACGAGCGCACCGCCGAGGCCCTCGAGCTCACCGTGCGCGCCGTCGACGCGCACCGGTTGCCCGACACGACCAACACCCGCAAGCGACCACGGAGGGAAAAGCCGCTGTGACCATCAGAAGTGCCGACTACGTCGAGGTGATCCGGGCCGCCATCGAGCGCGTCGGGACCACGCAGGGCGACAGGGTGGCCCACGCCGCCGACCTGATGACCGCGACGGTGCAGGCGGGCGGGGTGATCCAGGCTTTCGGCTGCGGGCACTCCGAGGCGCTCGCCATGGAGATCGCGGGCCGGGCCGGCGGCCTGGTGCCGACGAACCGGATCGCGCTGCGCGACATCGTGCTGTACGGCGGCGAACCCCTCAGCGCGCTGGCCGATCCGCAGCTGGAGCGCACCGCCGCCGTCGCCCACAAGCTCTACGACCTGGCCCCCGTCAAGCCCGACGACACCTTCGTCATCGCCTCCAACTCCGGCGTCAACGGCGCCGTGGTGGAGATGGCGCAGCTGGTCAAGCAGCGGGGGCACGCCCTGATCGCGATCACGTCGCTGGAGCACTCCTCCCGCGTCGACTCGCGCCACCCGAGCGGGCAGAAGCTCGGCGACCTCGCCGACGTGGTGCTCGACAACGGCGCGCCCTACGGCGACGCGTCGCTGCCGCTGCCCGGCGGCGGCGCCGTCGGGGCGGTCTCCTCGATCACGGCGGCCCTGCTCGCCCAGCAGATCGTCACCGAGGTGGTGGCGCGGCTGCTGGCGCTCGGGGAGACCCCGCCGATCTACCTGTCCGACAACGTGCCGGGCGGACGGGAGCACAACGCCGCACTTGAAGCGCGGTACGCCGGGCGCATCCGGCGTACCGCATAAAGGAGAGAGAGCCTTGCCATGAACCCCTCACCTCTCAACCCAACTTATCCCAGCCGCCGCTCCCTGCTGAAGGGCGCCGCCGGCGTTGCCATCGCCGCGCCGCTGCTCAGCGCCTGTGTGACGAGCGGCGCCGGCGACGAGGACAAGCCGGCGGCCAACGCCGGGAACAAGAGCGCCGACAACCCGCTCGGGGTCAAGGACGACGCCCCGCTGGAGGTCGTCATCTTCAAGGGCGGCTACGGCGACGACTACGCCAAGCACGCCGAGGACCTCTACAAGGGCAAGCACGCGAAGGCGGCGATCGACCACAAGGGCATCCAGAAGGTCGGCGAGGCGCTGCAGCCGCGCTTCGTGGCCAACACGCCGCCGGACGTGGTCGACAACACCGGCGCCGGCCGGCTCGACCTGGCCACGCTCGTCGCGGCCAAGCAGCTCTCCGACCTCGCCGAGCTGCTCGACGCGCCCTCGTTCGACGACCCGAACACCAAGGTGCGCGACACGCTGCTGCCGGGCGTGATCGACGACGGCACCTTCGACAAGCAGGTCCTGACGCTGAACTTCACCTACACGGCGTGGGGTCTCTGGTACTCCAAGCCGCTGTTCGCGAGCAAGGGCTGGACGTACCCGAAGACGTGGGACGAGATGCTCACGCTGTGCGCGACCATCAAGGCCGCGGGCGTCGCGCCGTGGACGTACCAGGGCAAGTACCCGGAGTACATCAACGACCCGCTGCTCTCGATGGCCGCCAAGATCGGCGGCGAGGCGCTGCTCAAGTCGGTCGACAACCTGGAGCCCAACGCCTGGAAGGCCGACGGGCTCAAGGCGGCCGCGGAGGCGTTCGCCGAGCTGGCCGGCAAGGGCTACATCATGAGCGGCTCGGAGGCGCTGTCGCACACCGAGGCCCAGGCCGCCTGGTGCCAGGGCAAGGCCGCGTTCATCCCGTGCGGCTCGTGGCTGGAGAGCGAGCAGAAGGGCGTCGCCCCGGCCGGCTTCGACATGGTCATGGGCCCGGTGCCGTCCCGCACGAGCAGCGACAAGATGGCCGGCACCGCGGTGCAGGCGGCGAGCTCGGAGTCGTTCCTCGTACCGGCGAAGGCCAAGAACGTCGCCGGCGGCCTGGAGTACCTGCGGATCCTGTTCTCCAAGCAGTCGGCCAAGGCCTTCGCGCAGTCCGCGGGCACGCTGCCGGCCGTGGCCGGGGCGACCGACGGGCTGCAGCTCAGCAGCGGCCTCGGCTCGACCCGCGACGCCGTCACCGCGGCGGGCAAGGAGGCGTTCACCTTCCGGTTCCGCACGTGGTACGCCCCGCTGGCCAAGGCCGTCGACGACGCCACCGGCGAGCTGGTCAACAAGCGCGCCACGGCCGCCGAGTGGGCGGACCGGGTCCAGAAGGCGGCGGACGCGCTGGCGAAGGATTCCGGCGTCAAGAAGTACACCCGCTGATGAAACACGGCCGGATCGGGTTTCTCGTCGGCGCGCTCCTGCCCGCTCTGGCGCTGCACGCGTTGTTCGTGCTGTCGCCGTACGCGCAGGCGTTCTACCTTTCGCTGTTCGACTGGTCCGGCCTGAGCAGCAAGACGCGGTTCGTCGGGGCGGGCAACTACGCCCGCCTCGGCGGCGACTCCCTGTTTCTGGACGCGGTGCGCAACAACGCGGTCATGCTCGCCGTGGTACCGCTGGTCACCATCGCCCTCGGCCTGTTCCTGGCCAGCATGCTGCACCTCGGCGGGCGCGGCGGCCGCAAGGGGATCGCCGGCTCGCAGGTCTACCAGATCGTCTACTTCTTCCCGCAGCTGCTGTCGATGGTCGTCATCGCGGTGCTCTGGGGCTTCGTCTACAACCCGAACAACGGCCTGCTCAACGGGGTGCTGCGGGGAGTCGGCCTCGGCTCGCTGGCCCGCAGCTGGCTGGCCGAGCCGAGCCTGGCCCTGCCGGCCGTGATGGCGGTGCTGGTGTGGTCCTCGGTCGGGTTCTACATGGTCCTGTTCAGCGCCGCGATCGACTCGATCCCCAAGGAGCTGTTCGAGGCCGCGCTGCTGGACGGCGCGAGCGGGTGGGCGACGTTCCGCAAGGTGACGCTGCCGCTGGTGCGCGACACCGTGCAGGTCGCGTTCGTCTACCTCGGCATCGCCGCGCTCGACGGGTTCGCCGTCGTGCAGGTCATGACGGTCGGCCCGGGCGGTCCCGACGGCGCCACCGAGGTGATCGGGCTTTCGTTGTACCGCAACGCCTTCACCTACGCCCGCATGGGCTACGCGTCGGCCATGGGCGTCGCGCTGTTCTTCGCCACGCTGACGCTGGCCGTGCTCGCCCTGCGCGCGGGCCGCAAGGAGAGGATCGAGCTGTCGTGAAGCGCGTGCTGCCGCATCTGGCGATGCTGTGCTGGGGCGTGGTGACCGCGCTGCCCCTGCTGTGGGCGGTGATGAGCTCGTTCAAGACGGACAACGAGATTCTCAACGACCCCTGGTCGGTCCCGTCCACGCCGCACTTCGAGAACTGGTCGCGGGCCTGGACCCAGGCCGACATCGGCCGGTACTTCCTCAACAGCCTCATCGTCGTGGGCGGCGCGCTCGTGCTGACGATGCTGCTCGGCTCGCTGGTGGCGTACGCGCTCGCGCGGTACGAGTTCCCGGGCAACCGGATCGTCTACTACACGTTCGTCGCGGCCATGTTCTTCCCGGTGTTCCTGGCCATCGTGCCGCTGTTCTTCTTCATGCAGCAGACGCACCTCCTGGGCACGTACCACGGCCTGATCCTGGTCTACGCCGCGTACGCGATCCCGTTCACGGTCTTCTTCCTGCACTCGTTCTTCCGCACGCTGCCCAACGAGGTCGCCGAGGCCGCGTTCATGGACGGCTGCTCGCACACGGGGGTCTTCTTCCGGGTGATGCTGCCGCTGGCCCGGCCGGGCCTGGTCGCGGTCGGCATCTTCAATTTTCTCGGGCTGTGGAACCAGTACCTGCTCCCACTGGTGCTCAACCCGGACCCGGACCGGTACGTCCTGGCGCAGGGATTGGCCTCCCTGTCGGTCAGCCAGGGCTACCGAAGCGACTGGAGCGGACTGTTCGCCGGCCTGACGATCGCCATGCTGCCGGTGCTCATCGCCTATGTCGCGTTCCAACGGCACATCCGCGCCGGAATGACCGCCGGCGCGGTCAAGTAACCGTTCTGTTTTTCCGTATGGGGAGGACCCTGCCCATGTCAATCGGTACACGTCGATCTCTTGCGATCGCGTCCGGCATCGCGTTGGCCGGCGCGATCGGGGCGTTCGCGATCACCGCGGCGACCGTCGGCACCGCCAGTGCCGCCGCCAACAACTGCGGCTACCTGTTCGACGACTTCAACTACGGCTCGTCCTCCGACGCGTCGCTGACCGCGCACGGATGGGTGCCGCGCACCTACTCCGGCGGCCCGGGCGTGCCCGGCGCCACCTGGTCGGCCAACAGCATCACCTTCCCGACCAACGGCGGCCAGAAGGTCATGCAGCTCACCGCGTCGACGGACGGCACCAGCGGGGGCACCAACCAGGCCGAGCTGTACACCGCCCAGAAGCGGTACCTGGAAGGCACCTACGCCTCGCGGATCCGGTTCACCGACACGCCGACCGGCGGCAACGACGGCGACCACATCAACGAGACGTTCTTCACGATCAGCCCGCTCAACGGCGACCTCGACCCCACCTACAGCGAGCTGGACTTCTCGGAGTACCTGCCCAACGGCGGCTGGGGCGAGACGGGCCCGATCAACTACCAGACCACCTGGTACACGTACCGCAACGACCCGTGGTACGCCGACAACGTCCACTCGGAGGAGCGGCGCAGCTTCGACGGCTGGCACGACCTGGTCATCACCGTCTCCGGCGGGCACGTCATGTACTACATCGACGGCGCGCTGATGGGCGACCACTCCGGCAAGTTCTACCCGCGCCAGACGATGACCATCAACTGGAACCTGTGGTTCATCGACACCGCGGCGCACTCCGGGGGCCTCTCCACGTACATCCAGCAGGTCGACTGGGTGCTGTACGCGAAGAACCAGGTCCTCACCCCGAGCCAGGCGACGGCACAGGCGGCCGCCTACCGCAGCGCGGGCAACGCGTTCACCGACACCGTGGACGCCTCCGGCCCGTGCGTGACGCCGACCGGCTCGGCCACGCCGTCCGCCTCCGTCTCCCCCTCGAAGTCCCCGTCGGCGTCACCGTCGCCGTCGACCTCGACCCCGCCGGCCACGAACTGCTCGACCGCTCCGGAGTGGTCGATCAGCGGCGTCTACACGGCCGGCCAGACGGTCAAGCACGAGAAGAGCGCCAACGGCAACCCGAACGGCCCGGCTTCGGGCCAGGGCAAGCACCTGTGGCGCGCGAAGTGGTGGACGCAGGGCTCGGAGCCCGGCTGGACCGCCAACTGGGAAGACCTCGGGCACTGCTGAGTTTTGTCCGTTGCGTCGAACCTTCCATCCTCCGGCCACGGGCGTGCTGCCCGTGGCCGGAGGCCGCTTCGACTACGTTGTGTTCCGGCGGTGGTGTACGGAGCGAATCGATCAAGCGTCGCGAGCCCTCGGATTTTTTCGGGATGGCTAGGCTCAAGCAATTCGGAACAGCACGCGCGGGGGGCGGCGGCTGCTACCCATTGATGTGCCGCCACACCTCGTCCGGTACCTGATCGGGGGCAAAGTGTCCAGCACCGGCCAGAACCCCCGTGGTCACGTCCCTGATCCCGGCCGCACGCAGCCCGCGCGCGTACGCGGCGATGTCCCCGCCCTCGTGCTCGCCGCGCAGGTAGAGCAGCGGCGTGCGGACATCGACGGGCGCCTCGTTCGCTTTCGCGTCCTCGGCGAACGCCCGGTACCAGCGAAAGCCGGCTTCAAGGTTGTTCGCATACGCGGCGGCGTAGCGCTCGCGGGCCGCCGCGGGGACGGCGGACGGGTCGGGGGAGAGGATGTCGTAGAAGTAGTCGAAGTACTCGCGCTCGCGGCCCCGGACGAGCAGCTCGGGCAGGCCGGGTACGGCGTGGAACCCGAAGTGCCAGATGTACGGGTTGCGCAGCACCTCGTCCCAGGGCGCCACGCCGGGGACGACGGTGTTCATGATGACGGCGCGGCGCAGCTCTTCGCCGTAGGCACGGAGGTACGCGAACGCGACCATGCCCCCGCAGTCGTGCCCGACCAGCGTGACGTCCTTGAGCCCCAGCGGCTGGATGGTCTCGCGGACGGCGGCGGCGAGGGCGGTTTTCGTGCCGTCGGTGCCGTGGGTCCTGCCGGTGCTGCCCGTGCTGCCGGTGCCGTCGGTGCTGTCGGTGCTGTCGGTGCTGCCGGTGCTGCCGGTGCTGTCGGTGCTTAGGTCGAGCAGGTTCAGGGCGACCGCGAAGTTGCCGTCGGTGGCGGCTCGGTGCATGACCTCGCGCCAGCAGTCGGCGGTTTCGGGCCAGCCGTGCAGGAAGACGTACGCGGGTGCTTGGGGGTCGCCCTCTTGTATGACGCTCATGTGACTACACATACCCAGGTGTAGCGGCCAGTTGCTGGCCGCAATTCGCCGTAGCGTGCGTGGCGTGCGGATTTCATTGCGGACGCTGAATCGGACCTACTTGCGGCGGCAGCTGCTCGCGGGGGCTGGACGGCCTCGGCCTGATCTTGCCGACGCTGGCGCCGACGCCGTTGCCGGCGCCGTTCCTCGGGCTGTTTCCGCTGCTGGCGGCCCCGCGGTGGGGGTCGATCTTGCCGCCTCCGCCGGTGCCGGCGCTGACGCTCACGGCGGGTCGCGGGGTGTTCTCGGCGACGGCGGTGCCGGGCCGCGGAGGGTTCTCGACAGTGCCGGCGACGATCTTGGCGCTGTGTTCGGCGGTGGGTTCGGCGCTGGCTTTGACGCGGGCGCTGGCCTGGACGCTGGCGCTGGCGCGGACGCTGGCGCCGTTGCCGCGCCGGGGAGCGTTGAGGCCGTCGTGCGGCATCTTGTGGCGATTCAGGCCCAGGAAGTCGATGCCCCATATGTCAGCATTTGGACGCGTTTGAGGCAATTTGCGCATGGCGAACTCTCCAGCGCGCTGCAAGATCGGGGGCTCGTGCGCGGGGGGCTGCTCCGCGGGACGCAGCACATCACCGCCGGTACCGACTATCTCTGGTTGCGGCCGCTCGTCGCGCGGCGCCGCGGGAATGTCGGGCTTTCGCCCTTCCGGCAGCAGATCGAAGGGCTCACGCTCGACGAGATCGTCGCGGCGGCGCGGGAGATCATGGGTGGGCGGACCCTCACCCGGCCGCAGTTGGCCAAGGCGCTCGAAGAACGGTTCACCGGCCGGCAGGGCATCGCGCTCGCCTGGGCCGCGCAACACCAGTTGGCCATCATTCATCCGCCGCCGACCGGGACCTGGCGGCGGCGCGGGCATGTGCATTGTGCGCTCGCCGAGGAATGGATCGGCGCGCCGCTGCGCGAGGACGGGGAGGTGCGGGAACTGTTCCGGCGCTATCTCGCCGGGTGCGGTCCCGCCTCCGTTCAGGATTTTCAGGTCTGGTCCGGGCTGCGCAAAGTGCGCGAGGAAGTCGAAGGCATGCGCGGCGAACTTCGCGTGTACGTCGACGACAGCGGGCGGGAACTGTTCGACCTGCCCGAGCTCGATATCGCCGACGGGGACGAGGACGTGCCCGTACGGTTCATCCCCGAGTTCGACAATGCCGTGCTCAGTCACGAGGATCGATCGCGCATCATCGCGGGCGCGCAGGATCGGGCCGCAATCACGCCCGGGTACTCCGTCGTGCGGCCGACGTTTCTCGAGGACGGGTTCGTCGCCGGGACCTGGTCGGTCGAGGGCGGAAAACTCGACATCGCGCCGTTCCGGCCGTTGCGGGATGCGGCGGGGGTGTACGACGAGGCGGTACGACTGGCGGATTTTCTGCAGTTAGAACAGGGTCAGGGGACCGACCGGATTCGGCTCCGGTAGCGGCGGCAACTCCGGGACCAGCGCGCGCACGGCGGCGTGGAAGTCGCGGGCCAGCGACGGCGCGTCGGCGTTGTCCGGGGTGTGGATGAAGAATGTCGGGGAGCGGCCCTCGCGCAGCCATTCCGCGGCCTGCCGGACCCATCCCTGCCAGCCGTCGATCGTCGACTGTGGATCGTCGCGGCCGAGGTACCGCACAATCGGCCGCGAAGTCAGCGCCACCGTCCGCCGGGGCAGGCGCGGTTTCTTCGTCCACGCGTCGCGCTCGGCCTCGCTCGTCGGCGGCGCGGCGAAGAATGCGGTGGTGTCGAACGGCACCCACTCCGCGCCGGCCGCCGCCAGCACGTCCTCCAAAAGGCTCGCCGCGCCGTCGAAGAACGCGGGGTGGCGCACCTCGACGGCGCTGCGATATCCGGCGGGCAGGCGGCGCAGAAAAGCGGCGAGATGCGGGACTTCTTCGGGCCCGAAAGACCCTGGCAGTTGTACCCACAGTGCGTGCACCCGCGCCCCCAGCGGCTCGATCGCCGCGAGGAACTCGTGCAACTCCCCGTCCGCGCGCGGCGAGAGGCGGAACTCGTGCGTCACGGGCTTGGGCAGCTTGAGGACCATCCGGAAATCGGGTTCGGTCTGCTCGGCCCAGGTGCGCACGGTTTCGACCGTCGGCGTCGCGTAGAACGTGGTGTTGCCCTCGACCGCGTTGCACCATCCCGCGTACGCGCGCAGCCGCTCACCCGCCGGCAGCGGGTGCTCGACGAACCGGCCCTGCCACGCCTTCAGGCTCCACATGGCACAGCCGACGTGCAGCGCGGGCCGGGTCTCGTCCATGGTCGACTACTGTACCCACGTTGCTGTCAGAAGTATCTATGCCCCGTCAGGGTATAAATCCGGATATGTTCGGACACGGAGTGTTCGGACATATCACGCCAGCGACTCACGCCAGCGACTCACGCCAGCGACTCACGCCAGCGCCTCACGCCAGCGACTCACGCCAGCGCCTCACGCCAGCGACTCACGCCAGCGCCTCACGCCAGCGACTCACGCCAGCGCCTCACGCCAGCGACTCACGCCAGCGCCTCACGCCAGCGACTCACGCCAGCGACTCACGCCAGCGACTCACGCCAGCGCCTCGGGTCAGCGCCTCAGGCCAGCAGTGCCGCGAACTCGGCCCGCCCGTACGCCGTTCCCGCGATGCCCCAGCCGCCCTCGGCCGCCTCGGTGAGCAGTACCCACGTGCGCTGTGCCTGTGAGGGGTCCCCGCAGACCTCGGCGACGATCCGTGTCGCCTCCGCCACCAGTTCCTGCTGGCCGTCGCGCGACAGGACTCCGGGCGGGGTCACGACCTGCACGCGGACCGTACGCGCCGAGTCGGTCGCCGCGGTGTGCACAGTGGACGGTGGCATCCGGTGCAGGTAGGCGCCGGTGTTGTGGGTGTGGGCCGGGCCTGGATGCAGCACTCCCTCGGCGTGCAGCAGGGCCGTGGTCAGGCGGGCGGCCAGCTCGCGTTCGGAGCCGGCGGGGAAGAGGTCGTCGGCGGCGTACACGTCGATCATGGGCATGGTGCAGTGCTCCCAGTCGTCAGGGGATTATGATGACTGTCATAGACGCTAGATTATGACGACTGGCATAGTCAAGAGAGCTGAGGTCGGCAGTGGCGGGCGAAGTGCGCGGGAAGATGGTCGAGGGGGCGGCGCTGCTGCTGGCCAAGCAGGGGTTGCAGGCGACCTCGTTCTCCGAGGTACTCAAGGCCACCGGCGCGCCCCGGGGTTCGATCTACCACCACTTCCCGGAGGGCAAGGACCAGCTCGTCGACGCCGCGCTCGACCTGGTGGCGGAGCGGATGCTCGCGGGGCTGGCGCAGCAGCGGGGGAAGAGTGCCGAGGACGTGACGGCGTACGTCATCGGGGCCTGGCGCTACGTGCTCGAGCGCTCCGGGTTCGCGGCGGGCTGCGCGGTGCTCGCCGTGACCGTGGCGGCCGACTCGCCGGAGTTGTTGCAGCGCGCCGCCGGCATCTTCCGGGCGTGGCGGGTGCGGCTGGGCGAACTGTACGTACAAGCGGGATTCGATGAAACGCGGGCGGTGCGCTTCGCGGCGGCGGTGATCGCGGCCACCGAGGGCGCGGTCGTGATGTGCCGGGCCGAGCAGAGCCTCGAACCGCTGGAGCTGGTGGGTGAAACCCTGATGGCACAAGCAAAAGCGCCCACCGGCTGAAGCCGGCGGGCGCCTCTGGACGAACCGTCCTACTCGGCGGTGAACTGCACCCGGCGACGGCGGCGGAGCGTGAAGACCAGCGCCGCGCCACCCGCGACGAGGGCCGCGCCCGTGCCGACCATCGGCAGGGTGGTGTTCGAGCCGGTCACCGGCAGACCCGGGGTCGGCGAGGCCGACGGCGTGGCCGGCGGCACCGAGCGGGACGCCTCGGGCGTCGGGCTCGGGGACTTCGACGGCGACTTCGAGGGCGACGGCGTGGTCTTCGGCGCGCAGTTGCCCGGCAGCTTGACCGGGTTGCTCTTGAAGTTGGCCGGGTGACCGTTGGACGGCCACACCTTGCCCGGCCCGTCCTGCCAGAGGCCGTCGACGCTCAGCACCAGGTCGTTCTTGGCGTCACCCTTGTACGTCGTGGTGAACGTGTCGGTGCCGTTCGCCTGCAGCGCGATGTCGGCGTGGGTCTCGCCGGTCGGCAGGATCTTGATGTTGGTCAGGTTGACCGGCTTGCCGTAGTCGTTGTGGACCGTCCAGGTCACCGTGTAAGTGCCGTTGTCGTCACAACTCGCCTTGCCGGCGGGCCCTGCACTGTGCGCGCTCGCGGGCGTAACGAAGAGGGTCGATAGGCCGACGGCGGCGGCTGCGGCGAAACTGCCGACAGCCACCCTCCTGAACAGCGTGTTTTTCACGTCGTCTCCTACGGGGTGGAACTTAGCGACGACACAACATAGAGCGGATCGCCACCTGGGCGACAGTCAGAAGCGCATGGAAATTTGCAACTGGTCCGGGTATGTCCGGATCATCCGAAAAAATAATGGAGATCTATGCTCCTCTTAATCACCCGATGCGGTGAATCCGTTACACCATAAGCCCGAGCGCACCGCGGCGGTTCGGCCCATGTGGGCCTATGACGTGCGCAACCTCGCGCCGGACGGGCCACGGTCATCGATGCCAATCCGACGCTTCCGGGGCCCTCCGAATCGCCAAGGCATCGGAGTTTATTAATTGTTTACACAGTGACATGGAATCGGCTCTGCGTACAGATTGTGATTACGCAGAGTGACTGACGAGTCGGCCCGTTCTGAACCGAACGCTTGTCGGAATAGGATCGCGCCGGTGGAGACGGCGCAGATCCTTCAGCTCGCGTCGCTGCTCACGCTGCCGCAGTTACAGGTCGCCGAGGTGCTGTCGCTGCGCGCGGAGGGCACGCGGCAGCGGGATCTGGCGCGGGCGCTCGGCGTCGCCCCGGACGACCCGGCCCTCGTCGCCGCGCTCGGTGCGCTGCACGCCGCCGGGCTGGCCTGGCCGGACGAGCGGGAGCCGGAGTGGATCCGCACCGTACAGCTGCATCAGGTCCTGGCCAACAGCTACGGGTTCGGGCGCGCGGCCGAGCACGAGATGACGTACCTGCCGCTGGACCTGCTGCAGCGCGTCGCGTACGAGCTCGGGGCGCCCGTCGGCCGCGACCACCAGCGCCTCGTGCGCGAGATCGGCGCCGTGCTCGCCGACCCCGACCGCGTCCGCGAGCAGTTCCGCCAGGCCCCCGCGGCCGCCCAGGCCATCCTGCTGCGCCTGGCCGTCGGCGAGCCGTTCTACTCCGACGCGCAGGACCTGCTCGCGCTGCGCACCAGCCGCCGGGGCACGCCGCTGCGGTGGGCCGTGCACCGGGGACTGCTCGTCTTCAACGGGTACTACGGCAACGCCGTCGCCATGCCCAGTGAAGTCGGCGCGGCGCTACGTCCGGACTTCCGGGCCCCGTTCGACACCGCTCCACCTGCACCGCCGTCGATCGCGATCGGCGCCGAGCACATCGACCGCGCGGGCGCGGCCGCGGCCCGGGCGGCGCTGGCGTCGGTCGTGACGCTGCTCGAGGAGTGCGGCCGTACTCCGGTGCCGATTCTCAAGGCGGGCGGGATCGGGCTGCGGGAGGTACGAAAGCTGGCTCGTCTGATCGAATCGGACGAGGAGGGCGTGCGGTTCTGGCTGACCGTGGCCGGGATGAACGGGCTGATCGGCATCACCGGGGACCGCGTCGCGCCGTCGGCCGAGTTCGACGACTGGCTCAAGCTCGACCCGGCCGAGCAGTTCGGCCGCCTGCTCGACGGCTGGTTCCGGATGCCGGCCGCGCCGCTGCTGCTCGACGGCCGCCCGGCGCTCGTCGGCAGCGAGCACGACGAGAACAGCGCGACGCTGCGAGTGACCCTGGCCGCCGTCCTCGCGTCGTTGCGCGGCGGGCGCGGGGCGGCCGGGCCGGAGGGGCTGGCCGCGATGCTCGCGTACCTGCGCCCGCTCGTGGCCGGCGACGCCGCGGAGGCCGCGCCCATGACCCGGGCCCTGTGGCGCGAGTACGAGCTCATGGGCGTCGGCGCGCGCTACGCCCCCACGTCCCTGTGCCACGCGCTGGCCGCCGGCGACCACGCCCGGCTCGAGTCCACCCTGCGCGAGTTTTTACCCCCGGCCCAGGATTCGGTACTCCTACAGAGCGATCTGACCGCCATCGCCACCGGTACCCCGTCGGCCTCGCTCAGCGCCCTGCTGGATCTAGCGGCCGACCGCGAGTCGCGCGGGGGCGGCTCGACGTGGCGCTTCACGGAGTCCTCGGTGCGCCGCGCCTTCGACGCCGGCTCGACCGCCGACGAACTGCTCGCCCGCATCCGCGCGGCCGCGGCGGGCGGGCGGGTGCCGCAGCCGCTGGAGTACATGGTCGCCGACCTCGGGCGCAAGCACGGCGTCGTGCGCGTCCGCACGGTCGGCTCGGTGCTGCGCAGCGAGGACGTCGCGCTGCTGGGCGAGATCCGGCGGGTGCGCAGCCTGGCCCGGCTGGAACTGACCGAGCTCGCTCCGACGGTACTGTCCAGCGCCCTCACCCCCGCCGAAACCCTCGCCGCGCTGCGGGCCGCGGGGTACGCGCCCGCCGGCGAGAACCCGGACGGCACCATCGCGTTCGAGCGCCCCACCCGCCACCGCGCGCCGCACCGTGCGATCGAGGACCCGGACGACGACGAATAGCGCCACTGTCCCTCCGCCACCGCCGCGTTCGGTGCGGCCGCTCGCCCGCCACCCGCGCGCGACCGCGCGTTGCAGCGTGCGGTCGCGCGCACTTGAGCGGCTCATGCGCGACCGTGCATCGCCGCGCGCCGCCGCGCGTTGCTGCCCTTGGGTGCTCGTTTGAGCGGCCCGCGCGTCACCCGCGCCCACACCCCGCGCTGCCCGTCCGAGCGGCCTGACACGCGACCGCGCGTCACGACGTGCGGTGTTCGTCCGGGCGGGCCGAACGCGGCCGCGCGTCGCGGCGTGCGGTGTTCGTCCGGGCGGGCGGCACGCGGCCGTGCGTCACGGCGTGCGGTGTTCGTCCGGGCGGGCCTGACACGCGACCGCGCGTCACAGGGTGCGGTCGAGGAACTGGATGACGGCGCGGGTGAGGGCGACGCGGTGGTCGGAGAAGACGTGGTCGGCCGGCAGCGTCACCGCCTCGGCGTCGACGGCCGCCACCAGCGGGTCGTAGTGCAGCTCCGGCCACGCGACCGTGTCGTGCGCGGCCGCGACGAGCAGGACGGGGCGCCCCGCGAGCCGGGGGGCCAGGTTCTTCAGCTGCCACGCCGCGCCGTGCGTGCACATCTCCTCGTACAGTGCGTCTCCGCTGGTGCCGCGCAACGGCAGCGGGTCGCCGGCGAACATGGTGCGGGCTTCGTCGAGTACACCCTGAGGGGCTTGGGAAACGGCGCCGAGATCGTAGGCCGCCAGGGCCGCGACCGCGCGCACCGACGCGTCGCCCGCCGCGGTGTGCAGGGCCGCGAACCCGCCGATGCTGTGCCCGACGACCGCGACGCGCGCGGGGTCGAGCGCCGGGTCGAGCCCCGGTGCCAGCGCGACCGCGCGGGCCGCGTCGGCGAGCACGTTCGACCACGAATAGTCGCCGCCGACGCCCCACGACCCGCGGTAGTGGAACACCAGCGCCGCGTAACCGGCCCGGCGCAACGCCTGCGCGAGATCGAAGTTGCGCTCGTTGCCGGGGAAGCCGTGCAGCACCACGACGACCGGATGCGGCCCCGGACCGGCCGGAACGTGCAACACCCCCAGCAGCGGTACGCCACTGCTGTCGAACCGCACCTCCGGCGTACGGGCGCGCGGGTGGTCGTTCGGGTCCGGATCATGTTGCCAGCGGTCGTCCATGTGTCTTTTGTACAAGGCAGGATCGCGCGTCCGAGCGGACAATCGGGACATGACCGCGAAACCCGTGAACCTGACCGAGGCGCTGCAGTCGTTCACCGAGGTGTACAGCCCGCGGATCGTCGCGCGCATGAACGACTACGACGTGCGGGTCGCCCACGCCAAGGGCGAGCACGTCTGGCACACCCACGCCGACACCGACGAGTTCTTCCTCGTCCTGGACGGCCGCTTCGACATCGCGATCCGCGAGCCGGACGGCCACGAGCACACCGTCGTCCTGCACGCGGGTGACACGTGGGTGGTGCCGCGCGGTACCGAACACAAACCCTCGTCCCCGGGCGGCTCCATCCTCATGTTCGAACCGACCGGCACCCTGACGACCGGCGACGCCGCGTCGGGCGAGATCCCCGCCCACGTCGACAGCACCGCGGGCCACGACCTGGGCTGACCCGCCCCGCCGCGGCTCCACTGCCGAGACGTCGCGTCGTCGCTGCGTCGCGCCCTCCCAGTCGCAGGCGTCGCAGTGGCGTCGCGCCCCCAGGAGCAGGCGACGTCGTCGCGTCGCGCCCTCCAAAAGCAGGCGTCGTACTGGCGTCGCGCCCCCAGGAGCAGGCGTCGTCGTCGCGTTGCGCCCTCCAAGAGCAGGCGTCGTCGCTAGGACGCGCGCTCCACGGGCAGGCGCCGCAGGCTCGTGGCGGCGATGCCGGTCTCGGCGGCCATGGCGTGCCACGGGGTCCCGTCCGCGCGCCGCGCCGCGACGTACTCGGCGATCGACCCGAACCCCAGCCGCTCGGCCGCGCGCCGCGCGCGGTCCTGGGCGTCGTGGCGCTTGCTCGCGTGCGCGACCGGCTCGATCCCGTGGTGGCGCAGCGCCGCGAGCACCGTCCAGCGCGACACGCCCGCGGCCAGGGCGATGGCGGCGACGCTGCGGTGCCGGTCCACGTGCTCGCCCCTGAGAAAGGCCACGACGCTCTGGTACCCGAGGTGCCGCGCGACGGGCCCCAGCCGGAACTCGCCGGGCGGGGGTTTGGCGGGCGTCGGGGCGTACCGGTGGACCCAGTCCTTGTGCAGGCCGGCCTCGCGGCTGATCGCGGCCATGCTGAGCCCGTCGCCGGCCCGGGCCGCGACGTACTCCTCGAACGACGCGAACCCGAACCGCGCCGCGACGTCGCCCGCTATCCGCGCGCGGTGCCGCTCGCCGCGCCGCCGGTTCGCCTCCGCGCGCGCGGCCGGGTCGACCTCGGCCAGGGCGGCGAGCGTCTTGGCCCGGCGCTCGGCCGGATGCGCCCGCCCCGTGGCGGCCCGCGCGGCCGCGGCGGTGAGCGCCCCGCTGCCGGCCCGCTCCCGCGCGGCGACCCGGGCGAGGCGGATGGCGGGCTCGTTGTGCCGCGCCCCGAACGCGGAGGAGCGCCGCTTCCTCGTCGCCGGCCCGGTGAGCGGATTGCCCAGCTCCAGCCCGAACGCGGTCACGTAGTCGGTCTTCGTCCACCCGTGGTACCGCAGATGCGACGCCACGGAGAGAAACCACCGCCCGCACAGGTGGCAGCACACCCGGTCGCCGTCGACGGGAAGTTCGCCGATCGGGGCGTGGTACGGCGTCCCGTCGGCCAGCCGTCCGAGCACGCCGCCCACCCCCTGCCTCGGTAGTCACAATGAGACTACCGGCCGGGGCGGGTTTAGGCTCCCCTCCGTGTCCACCCCGACGCTCTCGCTGCCCGAGTGGATCGTGCTCACCCTGCTCGACGAGGAGCCCGCCCACGGCTTCGCGGTCGCGCAGCTGACCGCCGAGGACGGCGCGATCGGCCGCGTCTGGCACGTGCCGAGGCCCATCGTGTACCGCGCAGCCGACCGCCTCACCGCCGCCGGCCTGCTGCACGTGGCGGGCACCGAAGCCGGCGACCGCGGCCCGCAGCGCTCGATCCTCGGCGCCACCGACACCGGCGCGGACGCGGTGGCGGACTGGCTGGACCGCCCCGTCGCCCACGTCCGCGACCTGCGCTCGGAGTTCCTGGTCAAACTGGCCCTGCTGACCCGCCGCGACCGCGCGCTGGACCACCTCGTCGCGGCCCAGCGCGCGGTCATCGCCCCGATGGAGCCCGCCCTCGCCCGCCGCCGCGCGGCCGCGGAGGGCTTCGAGTTGATCCTGGCCGCCTGGCGCCACGAGAACGCCCGCGCCGCCCTGCGCTTCCTCGACGACCTCACCTGACACCCGCGGCGGGTTACTCCGCCAGGTGCCGCTCGACCGTGGCGATCTTCGCGTCGAGCCGGCGACCGGGCCGTCGCGCCACCTGACACCCGCGGCGGGTTACTCCGCCAGGTGCCGCTCGACCGTGGCGATCTTCGCGTCGAGCCGGCCGACCGGGCCGTCGCGCCAGTCGACCTTGATGACCGTGCTGGTGCGGGGAGCTTTCTCCTTGACCGCCGCCACCGCGGCCTGGACCACGCCCATGACCTCGTCCCACGTCGAGCCCTCGACCGTGGTGAACATCGCCTCGGTACGGTTGGGCAGGCCCGACGCGCGCACGACGCGCACCGCCTCGGCCACCAACGCACCGACATCCTCGCCGACGCCGAGCGGCGTCACACTGAACGCGACAAGCACTGACATGCCTGCGACGCTAGCCTGGGCAATCGTGCGACTGCTGATCACCAACGACGACGGCATCGAGGCGCCCGGGCTGCTCGCGCTCGCGAAGGCCGCGGCCGGGGCCGGGCACCAGGTGCTCGTGGCCGCCCCGCACCGCGAGGCCAGCGGGACCGGGGCCGCCCTCACCGCGATCACCGACAACGGGCGGCTGCTGCTGGACGCGGTGGATCTGGACGGCATCACGGCGTACTCGGTCGCGGCGTCGCCCGCGTACATCGCGGTGCTGGCCGCGCTGGGCGTCTTCGGCGAGCCGCCGGATCTGCTGCTGTCCGGCATCAACCGCGGCGCCAACGCCGGCCACGCGATCCTGCACTCCGGCACCGTCGGCGCCGCCCTGACCGCGGCCAACGAGGGCCTCCGCGCGCTGGCCGTCTCGCTCGACGTCCTCACCTCCCTGCCGGGCGCCGCGACGGTGCAGGAGGCCTTCCGGCAGCGCGCCGGCGAGGTGTTGCACTGGGAGGTGGCGGGGGCACTGGCGGTACAATTGCTGCCTTGGCTTGTGGAGGCTCCTCGTCGAACCGTGCTCAACCTGAACGTGCCCGACCGGCCCCGCGAGGCGATCCGCGGCCTGCGGCGGGCTGCTCCGGCCCCGTTCGGCCAGGTGCGCATGGCGGTGTCGGAGGCGGCGCGGGACTTCGCGCGGATCACGGTCGAGGTCGGCGAGGACGCGCCGCCGCCGGGGTCGGACCTGGCCCTGCTGACCGAGGGCTACGCGACGGTCACGGCCCTGCGCCCGCCCGCCGAGGACCCCTCCATCGCCCTGCCGTTCAGCTGAGCCAGTCCTGCAGGGCCTCGGCGCGGCGTCGCTCGGTGACACGATCTCGGCGACCAGCGCCACATCGGCGGCGGTCCACGGGCCGGGATGGTCGTACCACGCGATGCTCGGGTCGACCGGATCGAGTGCGCGCATGTCTATCAATATGGGGCCACCTGGACATGTGGCCTACTCGTTGTGGAGGACCTCGGCGATGGGCAGGCGCGCGGCCGCGCGTGACGGCAGCAGCGCCCCCAGGACGGCGATCCCCACCCCCGCCAGCGCCATCGACGCCAGCGCCCCGGGGTTCCAGACGTCGAAGAGCGTCGCCGGGAGGTCGACCTTCGCCACCCGGCCCACCATCGGCAGGATCAGCCGGTGCGCGGCCATGCCCAGCGGGATGCCGACCACCGCGCCGGCCAGGCCCAGCGCGGCCATCGACGTCACCATCATGGCCACCACCTGCCGCGGCGTCATGCCGATGGACTTGAGCATGCCGAGGTCGCGCCGGCGCTCGCGGACGTTGAGCAGGACGGTGTTGAACACGGCGAGCGCGGCCACGGTGCCGATCATCAGGGAGAACACGACCGACACGGTCACCACCGAGACGGTGTAGGAGTTGCCGAGGCCCGTCACGGCCGACCACGCGGTCAGGCCCGGGTCGGCCGCGCGCACGGACGCGAGGTACGACTCGACGCTCGTCCCCGGCGTGATCCGGACGTAGTACATGACCTCGTGGTTCACCAGGCGGTACTGCGGCGCCAGCGTCGTGAACAGGGACCAGTCGGCGAACATGGCGCCGCCGCCCACCGCGCCGTCCAGGGTGCGGCCGACGATGGTGACGGGGACGTCGCGGCCGTCGTACGTGAGGCGGATCCGGTCGCCGACGCGCAGGCCGAGGTCGTGCAGGCCCTTGGACGACGCGACGACCTCGTCCGGGGCGGCCATCCAGCGGCCCTCGGTGAGCTCCTCGCGGAAGCCGATCGTCGTCGCGTCGCCGCGCAGGAAGTCCACGCCGATCGGGGTGCTGTGGCCGGCCACGGCGAGCTCGAGGCTGAGGTCGGCGGTGACGTACACGGTGCCGGGCAGGCCCCGCAGCAGCGACTCCACCTGCGGGTCGGTCTTGGCGCTGGACACGCCGCCGAAGTCCGGATTGTTCGGTCTGACCTGGGCCTGTACCGCGTCCGCGCGGTCCACCGCCGCGCCGTAGCGGAGCACCGACGTGGTCAGGCCGCCGGCGAACGTGACCGTGACGACGCCGAGCAGCAGCGCCGCGAGGGTCAGGCCGGTGCGGCCCGGGCGGGCGAACGGCAGGCCGAGGCCGAGGCTCACCGCGCGCGGGAGCCGGGTGCCGGACAGCGCCCGCTGCACGCGCAGCCCGCGGCCCGCCCGCGGGGCCGAGCCGGCGCTGATCGCCTCGGCGGCCGAGAGCCGATGCGCGCGGAGGGCGGGCACGAGCGCGGTGAGGGCGACCAGCAGCGGTACCCCGGCGACGCCCGTCAGCGGCACCCACAGGCCCGTGTCGACCCGCGCGCCGAAGCCGAGGCCCAGGAACGCGTTGGCGAGCAACGGGCGCGCGGCGACCGTGCCGAGCGCGGTGCCGGCGAGGGCGCCGGCCACAGCCGGTACCGACACCATGAAGAGATAGACGAAGACCACTTGGCGGGGCGTGAACCCGATCGCCTTCAGCACGCCGATGTGCCGGAAGCCGGAGATGACCGCGCCGCTCACCACGTTGGCCACGATCAGCACGGCGACGACCAGGCCCAGCACGCCGAACACGACGAGGAACGGCAGCATGGTGCCGGGGCCGGCGGCGACCGCGTCCTTGCGCGTCAGGTACGACTGCGTCGCGACCAGCCCGTCGCGCGGGAGCGTGGCGATCGCCGCGTCGACCTCGGCTTTGTCCGCGGCGTGCCGGAACCGGTAGAGCACCTGCGAGCCGGTGGGGCCGAGCGCGCGCATCGTCGCGGGGGAGACCCACGCATCGGCGGTGTCCCCGAGGGTGTACGCGATGCCGACGATCGTCAGCGCCGGCCGCCCGGGCGCGCGGACGGTGCGGCCGATGACGTCGGCGCTGAAGTACTGCGCGTCCGCGCGGTCGGCCGGCGGCGTCGAGGTGATCACGATCTCGTTCGCACCTGTCGCCCAGCGCCCGGCCCACACGTCGACCCGGTCCACGGCCCCGCCCGGGTCGGCCCGCCCGACGACGGTCAGCGCCCCGGTCGCCCAGCCCGGCCCCCCGTCGGCCGGCACGTCGAGGACCAGCTCGGGGAAGGGCCCGGCGACCGCCTCCACGCCGGCGGCGCTCGTCGCGGGGTCCTGCGCGTCGTACGTCGCGACGACGTGCGCACCCCGCTGCTGCGCGAACGCCCGGTCGAACGGCCGCGCGGACGCGTCGAGCAGCCCCAGCGCGACGACGACCGTGGCCGTCGAGAACAGCACCACCAGCCCGACGACGACGGTCTGCAGCCGGCGCCGCCGGATCGCCGCCCGCGCGGCCCGCCACACGGCGCTCACGCCCGCACCCGCCCGTCGGCGAGCTCGACGACGCGGCCGGCGCACCGCTCGGCCAGCGCCGCGTCGTGGGTGACGAGCAGCAGCGTCTGGCCGAGCTGGTTGAGGTCCAGCAGCAGGTCCATCACCTGCTCGCCGGCCCTGCTGTCCAGCGCCCCCGTCGGCTCGTCGGCCAGCAGCAGCGCCGGCCGGTTCATCAGCGCCCGCGCGACCGCGACCCGCTGCCGCTCCCCGCCACTGAGCACGGCCGGATACGCGTTGCGCCGATCGGCGATCCCGAGCTCGTCGAACAGCTCCAGGGCCCGCCGCCGCGCCTGCCGCGCGCGGATGCCCATCAGCTGCGCGGCGAGCGCGACGTTGTCCAGCGCCGAAAGGTCATCGATGAGATTGAAAAACTGAAACACCATCCCGATCCGCCGCCGCCGAAACAGCGCCAGACCGGTCTCACTCAACTGCCCAAGATCCTCATCGTGTACCGCGATGTGCCCCGCCGTAGGCCTGTCCAACCCCGCGATCATGTTGAGCAGCGTCGACTTCCCGCAGCCGGAGGGCCCCATGACCGCGACCGCCTCGCCGGCCTCGACGCGCAGCGACACCCCGTCGAGGGCCGTGGTCCCCCCGAACTCCTTGCGCACCCCGTCCAGCCGCACCACCGTCGTCATGGTCCAAAAGCTATGGCTCCGGTACCCCACGCCGCGTCCGCTCCCCGATGCAACCCGCCGCCCGGGGTCATCCTGCGGATGTACGCCGCTGCTTCCAAGGCCCGATGCGCGCGGCCGCCCAGGTCTGGCATCGTGACCAGGGTGGCGGCGGTTCTGGCTTTCCCAGGCGCCCGCGCGCGACGTTCCCCCGGTCGCCGCGCGGCGCCGGCTCGTGCTCTGGCGGGCGTCCGTGCGCGACGTGTGCTTGATCACCGCGTGGCGGCTCTTGTTTTTGGGGGCGTCCGCGCGCGACGCCGGCTTGGCCCAGCGCCGGTTCCAGCCGCCCCGGCGGCGTCGTGAGCGGGTCGGGCGTCGTGGTCGGCGCGCTGGCCGCGGCGTTGCTGCTCGCGCTCGGTCTGGCGGCGTTCTTCGCCATCGCCGCCGCCCGCGCGCGGCGTCGCCACGACCAGGCGCTGGGGGAGCGCGGCTGGCTGCTGGAACGCGAGCGCCAGCAGGCGGCCAGCGGCGCCGTCGCGGCCGAGCGCGCCCGCATCGCCCGCGAGCTGCACGACATCGTCAGCCACAACGTGACCGTGATGGTCGTCCAGGCCGGCGCCGCCCGCGAGGTCCTGGCCCTGTCGCCCGCCGCCGTGCCGCCCGACGCCGCGGAGGCCCTGGCCGCCGTCGAGGGCGCCGGCCGCGACGCCCTCAAGGAGCTGCGCCACCTGCTCGGCCTGCTCGCCCCGGCCGCCGACGGCGCGGACGCGGCCGACGACGACTTCGCCCCGCAGCCGGGCCTCGACGGCCTGAGCCGCCTCGTGGACCGCATCGCCTTCGCCGGCCTGCCCGTCGACGTCCTCATCAGCGGCGAGCCGAGGCCCTTGCCGGCCGGGATCGACACCACGGCGTACCGCATCATCCAGGAGGCCCTCACCAACGCCCTCAAGCACGCCCAGGCGGCCCGGGCGGAGGTGTCGGTGCGGTACACGGAACGCTCCCTGCGCATCGAGATCCTCGACAGCGGCGGCCCCGACCGCCCCCGCCCACCCGCGGGCACCGGACGCGGCCTGCTCGGCCTCCACCAGCGCGTCACCGTCTACGGCGGCGACTTCGACGCCCGACGCCGCTTCGGCGGCGGCTTCCGCGTCCGCGCGCGCATCCCGCTGGACGCGGCATGAACTCCGCGCGGGTCCGCACCGCCGGCGCGCATCCCGCTGGACCCGGCGTGGAAGCGCCGCGTGACCAGATGGCCGACCGCCGCGTCCGCGCGCATCCCGCGGGACCCGGCCTTGAGGCGCCGCGCGCCCGCATCACCGACGCCCGCGTCCGCGCGCGCATCTCGCTGGACGCGGCATGAACTCGCCCCGGGTCCTCATCGCCGACGATCAGTCGCTGGTCCGCACCGGCTTCCACATGATCCTCAACGCGCGCGGCGTCGACGTCGTGGGCGAGGCCGCGGACGGTGCCGAGGCCGTGGCCGCCGCGATCCGCCTGCGCCCTGACGTCATCCTCATGGACATCCGCATGCCCAACCTCGACGGCCTGGCCGCCACGCGGCAGGTCGTCGCGCGGCTGCCCGACTGCCGCGTCATCATGCTGACGACCTTCGACCTGGACCGCTACGTGTACGCCGCGCTGGCCGCCGGTGCGAGCGGCTTCCTGCTCAAGGACGTGACCCCGGAGCACCTGGCGAACGCGGTACGCCTCGTCGGCACCGGCGACGCGCTCCTGGCCCCGTCGATCACCCGCCGCCTGGTCGAGCGCTTCGCCGCCGAGTCCGCCCCGTCGCCGCTGCACCGCGACCTGACCCCGCTCACGCCGCGCGAGCTGGAGGTCCTGACGCTGATGGGCCAGGGCCTGTCCAACGCGGAGCTCGCCGCGGCCCTGACCCTGAGCGAGGCCACCGTGAAGACCCACGTCGCCCGCATCTTCACCAAGCTCGAACTGCGCGACCGCGCGCAGGCGGTCGTCCTCGCGTACGAGACCGGCCTGGTCCGCCCGTCGACCCCCTGACGCCCGCACCGCTTCGCGCCCGCGCACCGGGTCGTCCCGCGCGCTTGAGACCAGCCCGCTCGCCCTCCAACCGGGGCTGGTCGCGCCCGCGCGCTGGGTGGGTCCTGCTGGGCGTACGAGAGCGGGCTTGTCCGTCCTTCGACCCCGGCCGCTTCGCGCCCGCGCGCGAAGTGGGTCCTGCTGGACGTACAAGAGCAGGCTTGTCGGTTCTTCAAACCCCTAGCCCTGCTCGGCCCGCAGCATCCGGGTCAGCGCCCGCAGCCCCTTGACCAGGTCCTGGTGGTCGCTGATCCCGTCGACCGCCGCCTCCAGCCGCCGCGCGGTCGCGTCGATCGTCGTCTGCAGCGCGTCGACCTGCCGTTGCATGGACGTCCCGAGCTCCTGCAACTCCGCCACGTCGCGCCGCAGCGTCACCACGTCCTCGCGCGGATGCGTGACCTCCCGGCTCATGGCGGCGATGCGCTGCCGATGGTGCGCGAAGTACGCCCCGGCCGGCCGCAGCAGCGTCGTGAGCAGGAAGAACCCGGCCACCCAGTACCCGGCGACGTTTCCGGTCACCAGCCCGGCCACGGCGGCGACGGCGGACGTCGCGACGTGCCCGCCGATCGCGAACCACAACATGCGGCGCGCGATCAGGCTCGCCTCGTCCTCGTACCCCTCCTTGACCGGAATCCCGCGCCCGCGCGACACCGCGGTGTCGAACACGACCCGCCGCGCCGCGAAGTACAGGTTCCACGGCGCCGACACGAGCACGACCGTCCACGTGAGCGCCGCGAACGCCGCCCCGACCGTCCACAGCAATTCGGGCGTGACCCCGGCGAGCCGCCCGAGCCACGCGAACACCAACACGGTCGCGGCCCCGACGACCACGACGAACCACCACTTGGTCCCACGCATACCGTTCAGCGTGGCCGCCCCGGGCCGTTTTGAAATCCGTCGCCGTACTCAGCTCGACGTGAGTACAGTCAACGCCCGTGGAAGAGCTGCCGATCGCCCAGTTCGGATTCCCCGGCCCGCTGCGGGACCGCCTCGTCGCCGCCATTCTCGACGGCACCAAAACGACCACGACGGGCCTCCTGCAGGACTACGAGCTCGACGAGGAGCCACTCCCGGAGATCGGCCGGCGCTCGGCCGTCATCGATTCCGACGACCAACGGGTGGCGGTCATCGAAGTGACGTCCGTCAAAATCGCGAAATTGGGCGACGTCGACGTCCAGCACGCGATCGACGAGGGCGAGGGCGACACCACGGTCGCCGAGTGGCGCGCCACCCACGAACGCTTCTGGCACGGCCCCGACTACCGCGCGTGGCTGGGCAACGAGGAGTTCACGGTGGACGATGACACTCCGGCCGTACTGCAACGCTTCCGCCGCGTCAGCTAGCGCAAGCGCCCTCCTCCACCGACACCGACGGAAACGACGGAGCATCGTCCAGCAGATCGATGTCGACCTCGACGGTCATGCACACGGGATAGTCGTCGTTGCGGTTCGTGAACTCATACAGGTCCCGCTTCTCGGAGTCCCGCCCCGCATCACGAACCCGGATGTTGTACGCCCCGCGCCCCGCCCCGTGCGCCAGCGCCTCCTGCACGTCGAAGATGTTCAGCCCGAGCCCGTGCACCGGCGTCCGCTCGAGCTCGTAGGCGGCATTTTGCGCGGCGGCGGTGACGTCACGCTGATCGGGCGTCATGCCGCGCCACGCAATCACGCAAATGAGCGCCACACCGACCACGGCAATCACAACGCCGGCGGTGCCGCGGGTCCTGACCTGTTCCACCCCATCGACGGTAGAAGATCCCGTCCACCTCAGACCCCGGCCGCGGCCCCCGTGTAGGTGATCGCCTCGGCGGCGGCGTCGGCCAATGCCGGTACGACATCCAGATCGAGCCCGGAAATGGTGATCCGCACCGCGGGCGGCGTGGCGATCCGATACAACGCGCCCGGCGCCACCGCGAATCCGGCCTCCCGCAACCGCGCCACCGCCGTCGTCTCATCGGGCACCGAGACCCACACATTCAACCCCGTCCGCCCGGTTACGGAGAGCCCCCGTTCCCGGAGCGCATGCACAAGAGCCGAACGCCGCCTCTCGTACTCCCCGCGAGCCCGCAACACCGCCTCTCCCACAACGGGATCGCCCCACAGATCGGCGACGACCCGCTGCAGAATGAGCGAAACCCACCCGGTCCCGAGCCGCTGCCGCCCCGTGAGCCGCCCGATACTGGTCGCATCTCCGGCGACAACGGCGAGCCGCAGATCGGGCCCGTACGGCTTGCTGACGGAGCGGACGAATCCCCAGGATCGGGTCGCGCCGGCGAGCGGGTGCAGCCCCTCGACCGACAATTCCGCAGCGTGATCGTCCTCGATGACGAGGACGTCGGCATGCCGTACAAGAACGGATTTGAGCTCCTCGGCCCGCTCGGCGGTGACGCTGGCCCCGGTCGGATTGTGCGCCCGGCTGGTCACCACGAACGCCCGGGCCCCGCCCTTCAGCGCCTCCTCGAGCCGCGCCGGATCGGGCCCGGCCTCGTCTACGGCCACCGGTACGGCCCGCAACCCGAGCGCCGCAACGAGATCGAGCAGGTTCGCCCACCCCGGGTCCTCGACGGCCACCCGATCGCCGGGCAGCACATGCGCGCCGAGCAGCCGCTCGACCCCGTCGAGCGCACCCCCGACGATCGCCAGCTCGCCGCCGTCGACCCCGTCGCGGGCGAACGAGGCCTGAGCGGCGGCGCGGAGCGGCGCGTACGCTTCAGCGGCGTACCCGGTGGGCCAGGAATCCGCCGCCGCCCGAGCCAGCGCCGGCCCGATGTCAGGCAGCAGCCGCGGATCGGGCCCGCCGGTAGCAAGATCGAGCACCCCGTCGGGCACCTGAATCCGGAACTGCCCCCGAGCCGGCGCGACAGCGGGCCGAGGCCGGATCCGCGTCCCCTGCCGCCCCGCCGACTCGGCAATCCCACGCTGCCGAAGCGCCTGATAGGCGGCGGCAACCGTGGCGGGACTGACACCGAGCTGTACCGCTGCGGCTCGAATCGGCGGAAGCGCATCTCCCGCCTGCAGCGCGCCGGACCGCACCGCCGCCTCCACGGCCGCGGAGATCTCGGTCGCGGTCCGCCCAGCCAACCCAAACCCGGTGCTCACGCCCCCGACTCTAGGCCGCGCTTGCATCCGGTACCCAGGTACAGCCTTACTGTCGTCTGGAAGGAAGGCGGCACCGTGAACCTACCCCTCAGAACCGGCGAACTGGCCGAACGAGCCGGCGTCAACATCCAGACTCTGCGGTACTACGAACGCCGCGGCCTGCTCGCGGAGCCGGACCGCTCGCTGGGCGGCCACCGCCTGTACCCGGCCGACACGGTAGCGGTGCTGCACGTCATCAAGGCGGCGCAACGCCTGGGCTTCACGCTCGACGAGGTCGCGGAGCTGCTGGACGCGGGCCGCCGCCGCCACCCAACCCCGGACCTGCGCGACCGCGCGATCGCCAAGATCGCCGAGGTGGACGCCAAGATCGCCGACCTGATGGCGATCCGGACCACGCTGACCGAGGTGGTAGACGCGCGCTGCGACAGCCTCACCAACTGCACCTGCGAGGACTGCCCACTGCCATTCCTGACGATCGGTGGACCGCCCGCATGAACCAGCCTTTGCCGACCACTTCAACTGCCCCGATGCGCAGCAAGGTCACGGGGGTTCTGGCCGCCGTCGCCTGCGCCGCGTGCTGCGCGTTGCCGTTGCTGATCGCTCTTGGAATCCTGACCACCGCGGGCGCCGCAGTAGCCCAGAAGACCTTGCTGGCCGTATCGGCGGGCTTGGCGTTAGCAGCCCTGACCATGTGGTGGCTCCACCGCCGCCGGACCGCCCCTGCTCCAACACGCGGCTGCGGCGGTTCGGGCTGCGGCTGCTGACCACTCCGGCGGCTTGCCGCTCAGTCCGTGTGCTGCGATGACCTCATGACGATCATCCGATCCATAGCGCTGTTCGTCCTGGCCGCCCTGGCCGAGATCGGCGGCGCCTGGCTGATCTGGCAGGGCGTACGCGAGCACAAAGGCCTACTGTGGATCGGCGCCGGCGTTGCGGCTCTGGGCGCATACGGCTTCGTGGCAACCCTCCAACCGGACGCCAACTTCGGCCGCATCCTCGCCGCTTACGGCGGCATCTTCGTAGCCGGCTCCCTGGCCTGGGCCATGGCCGTCGACAAGTTCCGCCCCGACCGCTACGACTACATAGGCGCCGCAATCTGCCTGGTGGGCGTAGCGGTCATCATGTACGCGCCGCGCTCCTGATTCTCCCGGACTTCGATCAGGCGTAACCGCCCGCCGGTTGGCCGCGCCTCGTGGAAGGCACGTCGCCAGTGCCGCCCCGTCGGGTCAGTTCAACTCCGACGGTGATCTCACCGGCCACGAGTCGTGGCCAAGGCACCGTATTCGGTCAGGATCAAATCATTGTTTTTCCTCCCTTAGAAATAAAAGCTTGTCGTTTTTCGCATTTTCGACTCACGCCCCGTGGGGCTGTCGGCCGCTGAGCGCGCTCGTCGCCTGACGCGTGCTCGGTGGGACCGCTGCCTGTCAGGCGCGGCACGGCGGAGCCACGGATCCGTCCGTAACTGTTCAGAAGTGTGCCGTCCAAGCGGGCGATGATCTTTTGAACAACCACGGCCGCCACGTTGTGCTTCGGGTTGCGGTCATTGCGCAGCAAGGCGCGTCGTGCCAAACAGTATTTCCCGCACACCCGACGTCTCGTTTGTGCTGGTCGTTGAGTGTGTTGGCATGCGCGGCCCGGCGGGACGCAAACCTTCGCTCCCGCCTTCGCCGGACAGAATGCTCATCGCAGCCGAACCGGTCGTGATTTCGGCAACGTCGCTCAGCGGGTGCGCTACTGATGAACTTGGTTCGGACCTAAGGTTACGATCTCCGCCACGCTGCAGTCTCAACCTGGCTAAATGCCGGCGTCTCAGCCCCTCTCGTAGCAGACTGGGCGGATATTCAGTTGAAGTACCTCTCCGAGTAGACGCAAAGAGCGTAGAAGGTGATGTTGGCCGATCAAAGAAGCGTGTAGAGGAAGCTCTTAGAACATGAATGTAAGATAGTCGCCCGTGCGAATCAGGCTGCGAAGTTCGATCCGCAGAGTAGGCAATAGATCGAGTCTCTGTTTGAGTCCGGTACCTTAATTGGCTCCCATGGGTGACAGGGGGGCTCGACCATCATCATGTCATCGGGTTCGTTGAGGCTGCTCGGAACCTCCGCGGAGCCCCCACTCCTGGAGGCTTTAAACTTCATATGCCGAGAGCCTCGCATTGCTCTTTCGAATCCTGCAGTCAACTCCTCCATGATCTGTGGAGCGGCGATATCACGGGCATACTCGAGCTGTTCGCTAGTCCACCAGGAGTCATGATTGGCCGATCGTCCGCACAATGGACAGTGATAAACAGGCGGGTCTACCGCATCCTCGGGTCGGCTTTCGGTTGGCCCGTGGTGCCATTTGAACTGTTGTTCGCAGTGGGGGCACTCGCGGCGTACGAACCCGTCGGCATCTAACGGGATCCGAACCGAGTAGCTACTCATCTTTACCCCATTGTGTCGATGAAGATTTCTTCTCGAATTTCTTCGCCAGCATCGGTGCGCCCTGTCACCGTTACATCGAAAGCGCTTTTCCTATCACCCATTGTGAGGCTAACCGGAAGCTGAAAACTCTTGCCGGCCGGCAGGCGTTTGACGGGTAGGTCGCCGGAATGCATCCACACGCCGCCCATTTCGGGCACCTCGACGTTGACATCATAAATGGTGACGCTGCCATGATTGATGATCTCAAGCCGACCGCCGTTGCCTCGATTGTGAAATTTTGCATCGATACTAACGCCCCGGGGTCCGGTCTTCGGCACAACCCGACCCATCGGCAGTCCGCGACCGGGCGGCGGGGGGACGACGAAAGTTCCTGCACTCAACCAATCTGCGCCGGTCATATCGACAGAACAGCCCGCGGTCAACAGGCGTTGCGCAAGGTCTTTGCGTCTTTCAGCACTATCGTTGATACGGACCGCGTGTCGTCCCCCAACGTCGCTGAAGGGTCGAACTTGTCCCAGTTCGACGAGCACCGTTCGCTTCACGTTGCGCCCCATTGCCATTCCGGCTTCGAACAGAACGTTCGGCCGGGCCTGTGCGGCGGCCTGGATTTCAGGGTCCAATTCGTCATGCGCATACTCGGGTCGCAGGTACGCAACTTCGTCCGGAGTCATTAGCACGACGACTGCTTGAGCACGGTCGAATGCAGTGTCTAGGACATCACCAATATACGGCGTGGCACTGCCCGTCCAGCCAATCGCAGTAGACCACTCGATCGGCGTCAAGCCCAACGCACGAAGGAACGCGAACATCGCGTCACGGGCTGGCAAGTTCCTGCCGTGCACGACGAAAACCCGGCGAGCTTGCTCAGCCGGGGGCGTAGCGGCGCTTCCGTCATCCGTCATGTGACCCAGCCTACGAGAACCGAGCTCGACGGGATGTTCCGTACGCTCCCACGAATGGCCCGAGCACGTCATCGTTCAGCGGATACATTCCGGATTTGGAGTGTGGCGGCCTCGGCACACATTCGGCACAGGTAGCCTTTAACCGCCGGTCAGCGTCGGCTGCAGCCGACACAACAGAGAGGCTCTGGACAGCGTCTACCACCGCTCCAGAACTCCGTTTGGCCAGCTAGACCGCTAGCTAACAAGTGTGCGCCCGGCAGGATTCGAACCTGCGCCCCCGCCTCCGGAGGGGACAGGCGCTTCTACGTCCGTCAACGCGCTGAGCTGCGGAAGTGCCGCAAGCCGCGAAGTACCCGGAGTTATTCTGCCGCGTATTTGCCGTACGGTGCGCTGGGCGTCCTGGTGGCGCCCCCGGGGGCAGGCCTCTTGCCCCCCAGGCCCCTGGCGTATTTGAGCCTAGACGGCAGTTGGTCCATGAGGTCGGAGGACCCCGGACGCATGAACGCTCCCATTGAGCAGCAGATGGGATCATTCCGTTGTCACACAGTGTCAACTGATCTACACTCTTCGTACTTACGCTTGAGGAGCTGGAGGATCGATGCGGGTCTCCGAGTTCTACGAACTTAATCGGACGCAAGCCGAGCTGGACTTTGTCGATGTCGACATCGAAAATGACGTCCGGCTTTACATCGATCCGAAGGCTATCGAGCAATTGAACTCTCCGTGGGCCGATAGTTGCGTATCCTCCATTCAGTCCTTCTTTCAAAGGTTGATCGACGCGATCGTCGCGAGGGATAACGAGCTAGCGCTCACAATGCTATCGGCCCTCCGTGAACCAAATGAGACTCATCTTGGCCTCTCAAGAGGAAGATCTCGCGGGAGCGGAGTGGGAGATGAGCTTGCGCGTGATGTCTGGGAGTCACTTTCTCGGAGCGAAGCCGTTCGCACGGGGCTAATCCGTGATCTGGAAGACACGGCGTTACTCGTCCCTAAGATCGATAAGGACCGAATCTCGGACGTTACTACGAACCTCATCAGAAAACAGCTAATAGAATACACGCAGTGGACAAGTGATTTTTACGGGATTCCACTCAAAGACGATATCGCTTCCGGCCCTATCTGGGACACTTCGCGAGCTGAGTGGAAAGAGGAGTATGTGCGACTGCCATCACCGGCCGACGCCAAATTACTGCTCGTCCCTAAAATTCTGGTACGTCGACAGTTGCATATGAATGCTCGAGAGTTCTATCGGCATCACGTGCTGGATTTTCTAGTTTCTACCGAAGGTGCTGCGCGATCGCTGGCTCAACTGGCAAGCGGCCGGCGGAGAACCAAGAAGGCAATCGAAGAGCAGCTGCGCGGACAGTTCGATGCTGGAAGGCACAATCCTGGGTTTGAAAAACGGGTCAACACGCACGTCAGCGAACACAATCCAGAATTGCTGAATTCGTATCGTCAGTTCAAGGAAGAAAACCCGGCCGACCTGCTAAACGGGGACGATCTTGCGGACGCGACCGGTGGGCCGTACGTAAATCTTGAGGAGTTGCTCGCAAAGGTGCTCGCTGTGATGCCGGGTGACGCCGAAGCGGACCTCTACGAGAAGCGAATTGAGGCGCTTCTCACAGCTGCATTCGATCAGAATCTGGTGTTCCCTCGCAGGCAGCACAAAATTCACGCAGGTCGCAAGCGGATCGACATCTCCTACACTAACCTAGCTAAGCACGGCTTTTTCTATTGGCTCGGTATACATTACCCGGCAGCAAACGTGGTTGTCGAATGTAAAAATTACACGCGTCCACTAGGCAATCCTGAACTCGATCAGATTTCGGGGAGATTTTCGAACTCCCGAGGACGATTTGGCTTGCTTGTGTACCGCGGGTACACCGACAAGGCGAAGATCTGGCAATCTTGTCTAGACACTGCCAATGACGGAAATGGCTTCGTGCTGCCGCTTGATGACGCCGATCTGAAGAAACTCGTCGACGAAAGATTGCAGCCGCCCTCTGACGAGGCATTCGGTTACCTTCATGAATTGTTCTCACGCCTGACAGGAAACCGTTGACTTCCCGTTCCCGGTGTTTTGAAGCGCGAGAGCTAGCAAGCGGGGCCCCCATCGAACGTAGAAGGCCCCGCTTGATGGAATGGGCTACGCCCGCTTCCTTGAACGTTAGTGCCAGTGATTGGTGATGGCGAGTACGAGTGTCACCAGCCGGAGCGCAACCTCAAAGGCTCGTCCGATCGCGCTCCGATTCATGTGGCACTCGCAGCATCCTCGCTGAGCCCTTCTCCGCACTCTCCGTTCGCGCTTTTCGCGCATACCTACTCCTTCTGTCCATCAACCCCCAAAGGAGAGATGAACCCGGTCCAACTAAGGTTGAACCGACCGCCTGGGGCTTTAGCGGACAGGAGATTGGCGCCCCGCTGGGAATTTAGCGGATTCGCGTGTCGGAAGCCGTCCGTCGATCAGCTCTAACCGATCGACGAACGGATGATTCGGCCGGAGGTCTGGAATGCTGCGGCTGCCCTCACGAAATGGCTCGACATGCTGTCTCCGCTACGATGTAACTCAAGGCTAATCGGGCGGCTGACGGACCGCTGGCGGTGATCATCACATCTCATGGAAATAGTTTCTGAATACACCGCTTCGCGAACCGATGGAAGTGCAAGTGAGGCGGTGGCCTGGAACTCCTCAGCTACGTGTGTCGCGACTCGTGGCCGATGCCGTACGGTACAAGTGATGACTCCGCATGCTGAGAATGACGACTTGCCCGCCGACTGGTGGACGGCGGAAGACTGTGCTCGCTTCCTGGGCGTCACTCGCAGCACCTGGGCGGCATACGTGGCGCGCCAGCAAGCACCTCAGGCGGAGAGGAAGTTCGGGCGATCACCCGTGTGGCGGCCGGCGACAGTAAAGGCGTGGGCGGAAATGAGGCCGCGTCGTCCAACTGCGTAGCAGTTAGCGAGTGGCGTCCGCAAGCACGTACAGCAGTGCGACTAGCGTGGTGCCGGTCACGATGTCGCCCTTGTCGATGAGGCGGCGGATATCTTCCAGCGGCACCCACTCGATGCGGTCCGACTCAAAGCCATCGACCGGTGGTCCGATGTAACTAGCTGCGTCTGCGCGGAAGATATGGTGCTCGGAGTTCATGAGGCCAGGCGACGGCTGGGTGTAGATGAGCGGGCGCAGTGTCCCTGGCCGCCAGCCCGTTTCCTCTTCAACTTCGCGAGCCGCTGCCGAAGCTGGCTCGTCGTCGCCGATGGCTCCAACCGGGATCTCATATGTCCATGTGTCGGTGATGAAGCGGTGGCGCCAGAGTAGAAGCACCTTGCCGTCCACCACGACAACGGCGCCGGCGCCAGGGGCGCTGCGGATGAGGCGGTGGTCGAGGTGCCGACCGTCCGGCAGTTCTACGTCGGCGGCCAGTACGTGCACCCATTGGTCCTGGTAGAGCGTCCGCTCGGAGTTGACCTGCCAGCGCACTAGAACCCCCTCAGCTGGGCGTCGGTGTCGGCCCGTTCCAGAAACTCCGCCACCGCTGGCACCCTAGCGTGTGGCCGTAGCGCGCCGGCGACCTGAGCAACCCGGTCGCGGATGCGGCCGGATTCCATGCCCTCGGCGTACTCGAGCATCTGGGTACCCACATGCACGGCCTGGTCCACGTCGCCGCGCTGGGCAACGATGAGCGCGAGGCCGGCGTAGCGGTGGACGCGGCCGCGTAGGTGCGTTCCGCCGGCCATCCGGACGGACTCTTCCGCGTATGTCTGCGCGGCGCTGAAGTCGCCCAGGCGCCGCAGCGCCTCGGCCACCTGCGTCTCCACCAGACCGGGTTGGACGTACGACGCTTCGGCCGGCTCGTCGCCAAGGACGATGCGGGCGGCCGCGAGCTCGGACTCGCGCATGTGCCGCTGGCATCCGTCGCTCTCGCCCATCCGCGCGTACGCCTTGCCGGCCAACGAGTGCAGGTCGGCGGCGAGCGCAGAACCGAGATGCCCCCGCGCCGCGCGGAGGGCCGCCTCGGCGTACTGCACGACCAGCCGCGGTTGGTTGCCGTGCAAGGCGTGCGTGCTCAACAGCGCCACGACGTACGCGCCGAATCGCTTGTCGTTGCTGGCTTTCGCCATGCGCAGGGCTCCGAAGAGGTATCGCTGGGCGAGGCCCTGCTGGTCCGCGTCGTACGCGCAGACGCCGGCGAGCGCGGCCAGGCCGCCGGCGGCGCGCAGGAGTTGGCGGCCCGTGCGGTTGTCGTACGTGTCGCGCAGCAGTGGTGCCGCGCGTTCGTTGAGCGCGGCGACCAGGCGCGGCCGGACCGGTACGCCGCCGACTCGGCGGTACATCTCCTGGTAGCGGTCGCGCAGCTGGCGTAGCCGGCGGACGTCGACCGGCTCGACCTGGCGGCGGCCGTCGTGGGCCACCTCGACGTCGTCCGGCGGGTTCTCCCACTCCCAGACCGGCGCCACGGCCTCGGCGCCCGCGGCCGGCGGGCCGGCGGCCTTGTCGCGCTGATCGCCGCGCCACAGGGCCGTCGCGCGCTCGACCAGCTGGGGCAGGGGCACGCTTGAGGTGGCCGGCTTCCGCTCCATGCCGATGTCCGCCCGCGTCACGGTGGTTCGCATCGCGTCGCCGATGACCTGGCAGATGAGATCCGGTCCGGGATCGCGGGGGACGGCACCGTCGCGGATCCAGCGCGCTACGGAGGCATGGTCGTACCGGAGTCGTTGCTCGGCGCCCAGCAGGTTCACCCGTCGCGCCAGACCGGCGTTCGACAGGCCGGCGCGCTCGATGAGCGCAGCAAGCAGCAGATTTGCCTCCCCCATTACCGCAGCGTAGGTGCGTCGTGACGCTGAGGGAAGGGATGGAGATCGATTCACACGGGGTGTGAACCGAGTGCCATGGTCGCACCGGTTCACACCCTGCACGCTGGCCGTTCGGCGCGGTTTGATGGTCTCAGGCGCCGATGAGGCGAGGCGCCGATCCACCAAGATCCTAAGTTCTGGCAGGTCAGGGCTGTTGCGAATACAGCACTGGCGCTGTACGGTCGTTCTCACGAATACAGCACCGGCGCTGTATTTAGCGCCACTCGAGATGGAGGTTTTCCAGTGATCGCAGAGACCGGCGCCAGCGTGGGCGTGGGGCATCTCACCCATGCCGACAGCGCATTCGCACACTTCGGCCCCGGCCATGTCCTGGCCGACGTCGCCGCGCGGCACTGCGTCGAGCACCGCCTGTCGTCCCGCATGGTCGCCTGCGGCGCCTGCTGGGAGCGCGCGATCCGCGACGACGAGCGGTTCGCGGTCGAGTGCGACTTGCCCCGCGAGATCACGCCCGACCCGAACTACGTGGACGAGATCGCCGTCGACCTCGCCGGCCAGGGCGAGCGGGTGGAGTTGACCCGTCCGGAGTTCGCCGCTGCCGTGCTGCGGCTGCACGGTCGCGGGATGACGCCGAGCGCCATCTCCAAGCGGCTCCACGCCTCGTTCCTCGCTGTTCTCGCCGCCCTTCCCGCTGAGCTGATTGGAGCTGCCGCATGACCACCATGACCGCACCGAGCGTGTACCCATTCGATCTCTCCGCTCTGCTGCCCCGCGCCCAGGAGATCGCCACGAACCTCGGCAAGCTCCCGTCGCGCAATCAGCTCATGAAGGAGTTGAAGGTGGGCGCGCCCAAGGCGACCGCGCTGCGGGAGGCGTTGCAGGCCGCAGAGTTCACCGCCGCGCCGGTCGCGCCGCCGGTCCTGCCCGACGCCGCGCCGGACCCGGAGCCGATGCCGGTCGAGCCGGAGGCCGAGGTGGTCGAGATGCCCTCGCCGGCCGACGTGGTGACCGAGGCGGTTGTGCTGGCCACGGGTCACGGACACCCGGGCGCCGACGCCGCGCCGGAGCCGGAGCACATCCCGCACTTCGCGACGACGCGCAAGGCCCGCAAGCCGCGCTCATGGCCGGTGGTCCTGCTGGCCCTGCCCGCGTTCGTGGCCATCTGGTCCGGCTGGGTTGGCCTCGGCGAGCTGACCGGGTTCGGCGTCGTGCACCCGCTGCCAGGCATCTGGAGTGACCTCGCGCTGAACACGGCGATCACCCTGCCCATCGGCGTCGAGACCTACGCCGCGTACGCCCTGGCCGTTTGGCTGACCGGGACCGCTCCGGCCGCCGCGCGCAGCTTCGCCCGGTGGTCCGCGATCGGCTCACTCATCTTCGGTGGCCTCGGACAGGTGGCGTACCACCTGCTGACCGCCGCCGGCGTTACGCACGCGCCCTGGCAGATCACCACCGCGGTCGCCTGCCTACCCGTCGCAGTGCTCGGCATGGGCGCCGCGCTGGCCCACCTCATCCACGCCAACCACGAGTAGCTACGCCCGGTGCGCGGCCTCACGGCCTAGGAAACCCGGCCGCGCACCGGTCCCATCCCTCCATCAGGAAGTCAGGAGACCTCCAGCATGACGACCAACGAGCCGGACCGGGAGCACCCGAACGGATTCGACTGGGACAAGTACGAGCACGAGGTCGCCGAGGTGGTCGACCTGGGCGCCGCCCGCGCCCGCCGCGACGGCACCGGCGCAACGGGGCACTTCGACGTGCCGCTCGATGACGAGCCGGAGCGCGGCGGCACCCTGGTCGACGCGCCGCCGGCCGACCCGAAGGGCCGTCGTCCGATCATCCCGGGCCGGCTGCTCGGCTGGCAGAACTTCAAGGCGACTGTCCGCGACATCGCGGAGGATGTGTTGCACCGCAGCGCTTACCACGCGGTGCGGGCGCCCTGGTACGGCGCACAGGCCGCGTTCTGGGCCACCGTGGGGCTGTTCAAGCTGATCGGGCGTCAGCTGCGGTGGTGGTGGCTGTCGGAGCAATACGGGCTGCGGCAGCGCGCGGCCGACGACAACGACCCGCAGACCTGGTACAAGCTGCACCGCGAGGTCAAGGCCACGCGCACATGGCGCGGCATCGTCCTCGCGGGCGAGCTCCTTGCGCTGGGCGTCGGCGGCCCGATCGCCTACGCCGTGGCCCCGTGGTGGATCGTCGGCCTGGCCGCCGCCGGCGCAGTCTGCGGCCTGGCCCGCCTCGGCCACCCGGAGGACAAGCCGATCCTTCGCCCCGCCGTGGTCGCTGGCCGGTACCGGCGGGTGAATCCCGACATCATCCTGCGCGCCTACTACGCGGCTGGGCTGGGGCATTCGGACAAGCCGAATCAGCAGATCGCGTTCGGGTCCACGATGTCCCGCGACACGACCGGTTCCGGGTCGCAGGTGCTCATCGACCTGCCCTACGGCAAGACGTTCGATGACGCGGTGAAGGCTCGCGGTGCGGTCGCGTCCGGGCTGGATGTGGCGGTGTCGCAGGTGTTCATCACCCGTGACCCGTCCTCGCACCGTCGGCACGTGCTGTGGGTCGCCGACCGTGACCCGCTCGCCATCGGCGCCGGCCGGACGCCGCTGTTGCGGTGCAAGCCCACGGACATCTGGCAGCCCGCGCCGTTCGGGCTGGACGAGCGGGGCAACAAGGTCGCCATCGACCTGATGTGGACGTCGATGCTGATCGGGGCGCAGCCGAGGCAGGGCAAGACGTTCGCCGCCCGCAGCCTCGCCCTGTTCGGGGCGCTGGACCCGTACGTGAAGCTCACCGTGTTCGACGGCGGCGGCAAGCCGGACTGGCGCAAGTTCGCCCTGGTCGCCGACCGGTGCGCGTTCGGGCTGGCGATGACCCGCGACGGCGACCCCGGCGAGATCGTGGTCGAGGCGCTGCGCGAGATCAAGGCCGACGTGCAGGACCGCTACGAGCGGCTGTCCGCGCTGCCGGTCGACGTGTGCCCGGAGGGCAAGCTGACGCGGGAGATCGCCCGCGATCCGAAGTACCGCATGCCGGTGCGGATGGTCATCCTGGACGAGTTTCAGGAGTACTTCGACCTCGGCGAGCTGTCCAAGGAGATCGCATCGCTGCTGGTCTACCTGGTGAAGGTGGCGCCGGCCGCCGGGGTCATCTTCGTCGACGCCACGCAGCGCCCGTCCGGGGTCGGCAGCGGCCAGGTCGCGCAGCAGTTCATCTCCTACCGCGACAACCACCAGGTGCGCTTCGCGCTGCGCACCGGCTCATGGCAGGTGTCCGACCTGGTCCTCGGCTCTGGCGCGTACTCCGAGGGCCACGACAGCTCGACGCTGCTACCCACCTACAAGGGCGTCGGCATCCTGCGCGGTGCTGCCGACGCGACGCCGGTGGTGCGCACCTACCTCGCCGACCAGGAAGACGCGGAGAAGATCCTCATCGCCGCGCGGAAGCTGCGTGAGGCGGCCGGCACGCTGACTGGCATGGCGGCCGGGGAGGACGTTGCCCGCGCCTCGCGGGACGTGCTCGCCGACGTGCGCGGCATGTTCGAGCCGTCCGAGCGTGGTTTGCAGTGGGAGGACATCGCCGAGCGGCTGGCCAGCCGGATGCCGGAGCACTACGCCGACATCACCGCCGAGTCGATCTCCGCTCAGGTCCGCGCGTTCGGTGTACCGAGCGTAGATGTGAAGCGGAACGGCAAGGCGCTCAAGGGCGCCAAGGCCGACGCGATCGACGCCGCCATCGGCCGCCGTAAGACCGCCTGAACGGTCGCGGCTTCCCCGCGACCGGTCGCGTCACCGCGACCCGACCCGCGACCGGCCTGGTCAGGCCATACACCGCCCGGTCGCGGGTCGCGCCGCCATCCCTCTACGCCCTGAAACAGCCCAGGAGGGCCACTCCATGCCTGCCCAAGCCGCAACCGCGACCGGCCACCCGGCCGCCGCCGCGCTGTTCATCCTCGCGCTGATCGTCGTGACACTCGGTTACCTGCTGGCCTGCTGGCTCTGGCCGTTCGTCGCCTGCCGCCGCTGCAAGGGCGACGGCAAGCGCCGCGCCCTGTTCGGCGGCCGAGCGTTCGGCATCTGCCGCCGCTGCGACGGCACCGGACGCCAGCTACGCCCCGGCCGCCGCGCCATCAACTACCTCCGCACGGTCCACGCCAACGACCGCAGTAACCGCAGGGACGGCACCCGATGACCCCGCACACCGGCTGGTGCGCCGGCGGCCACCGCTGCGCCCTCGGCGAGCACCGCGCCGATCCGATCGTCATCGCCGTCCCGCGGCTCGGCCGGATCGCCCTCACTCGCGTTCGCGCCGCCGACGGCCGCGAACACGCCGAGGTCCGGCTCACCGTCGCCCTCGCCCCGACTGAGCCGGCCGCGCGGCGGCAGCTGCTCGAGCTGACCGACCAACTGACCCGCGTCCTGCACCACGCCACCCGACACGGAGGGAGCATCCACAGTGGAACCGTTGCTGCGTAACGCCCTCGACTACGCCGGGCGCGGCTGGCCGGTGTTCCTGCTCGGCCGCACCAAGCGGCCGATGGCCAACTGCGACGACTGCCGCGCCGCCGGCCCGGACCACGCCCGCGACGCCTGCCCGTGCCTGTTCTGCCACGGCCTCTACGCCGCCACCATCGACTCGGACCGCATCGCCGCCATGGTGACCGCGCGGCCGGCCGGACTCCTCGCCATCCGCACCGGCGCGGTCGCCGGTCTGGTCGTGGTCGACATCGACCCCGGCCACGGCGGCGCCATCGACCCGGCACTCATGCCACAGACAGCCTGTGTCGTCACCGGAAGCGGTGGGTGGCACCTGTACTACCGCCACCCCGGAACGCCCGTCCTGAACAGCCAGAGCCGCCTTGGGGAAGGCATCGACGTGCGCGGCGACGGTGGCTACGTCGTGGCGCCGCCGTCCATCCATCCGCGCACACGGCGCCCGTACCGGTGGACGGGTGGTCGGCCGGTGGTTGAGATGCCCCCGGCCCTCGTCACCGCCTGCCAGCCCGCGCCGGCCGCCGAGCCGCCGTCGCGCACGGCCAGGGCGACGAGCTCGACGCCGGGCGGGGGCATCTCATCACCCGACGCGCTACTGCGCTCCCTGCTCGACACCGTCCGCCACGCGCCCAAGGGCCGCCGCCGCGCCACCCTCTACGGCTGCGCTCGAGGAGCCGCCCGCATGGTCGCCGCTGACGTGATCAGCCTTCGCGACGCTATGAACGCCTTGTACGACGCCGGGATGGGCGCCGGCCAGACCGACCGCGAGACCCGCGCCGCCATCGCCGGCGGGTTCCGAGACGAGGGAGTTGCCGCATGACTACGCTGCCGACTCGCCGCGCAGAACGGCTCCCCGGCCGTCCGCGTCTGCTGGACCTGTACTGCTGCGCTGGTGGGGCCGGGATGGGCTACCACCTGGCTGGGTTCGATGTCGTCGGCGTCGACATCAACCCGCAGCCGCGCTACCCGTTCGAGTTCCACCGTGCGGACGCCCTCGAATTCCTGGCCGCGCACGGCCACGAGTTTGATGCGGTGCACGCCTCGCCGCCCTGCCAGGCATACACCCTCGCGCAGCGCATTCAGGGCCGTAACCACCCGGACCTCATCACCGCGACCCGGGCGGCGCTTGTTGCCGCGGGTCGGCCCTGGGCCATTGAGAACGTTGAAGGCGCGCCACTCCACGACCCGATCATGTTGTGCGGAGCCATGTTTTCTGGCCTCGCCGTCTACCGACACCGCCTCTTTGAAACCTCAAGCGCCATCGGACAGCCGCAGCACCCGCTGCACGCGGCGCCGCTCCGCAAGATGGGTCGCCCGCCCCAGCCAGGGGACTTCATGCACGTCGTTGGCAACTTCTCCGGCGTCGCCCACGCCCGCAGGGCCATGGGCATCGACTGGATGGTCCGCGACGAGCTGCGCGAAGCCATCCCGCCCGCCTACACCACCTGGCTCGGCCAGCAGCTCCTAGCTGCCATGCCTCTCGCAGAAAGGGCTTCCGCATGAGCAACCAGGCGAACATCGGCGCCGACATCCTCGACGCCCTGCACCGCA
Organism: Dactylosporangium sp. CS-033363; assembly: GCF_050942475.1. Taxonomy (NCBI): domain Bacteria; kingdom Bacillati; phylum Actinomycetota; class Actinomycetes; order Micromonosporales; family Micromonosporaceae; genus Dactylosporangium; species Dactylosporangium sp. CS-033363. Next base: position 1,369,090 of record NZ_CP192032.1, read on the forward strand.
CCCTGACCCGCTACGTCGTGCTGCCCTCGGCCGAGGCCGTCGACGCGGTGGCCCTCTGGATCGCCGCCACCCACGCCCAGGCCGCGTGGGCGCACGCGCCCCGGCTGGTCATCCGGGCGCCGGAGAAGCGCTGCGGCAAGTCGCGGCTGCTCGACATCGTGGAGGGCACCAGCTGCAACCCGCTCATCACCGTCAACGCCTCGCCGGCCGCCGTGTACCGGGCGATCGGCACCGACGAGCCGCCGACGCTCCTGGTGGACGAGGCCGACACCATCTTCGGCGGCAAGAACGCCGACGCCAACGAGGACCTGCGCGGCCTGCTCAACGCCGGTCACCAGCGCAACCGGCCGGCCATCCGGTGGGACAACAACACGCACCGGCTGGAGAAGATCCCCACGTTCGCCATGGCCGCGCTGGCCGGCATCGGCGCCATGCCCGACACCATCGAAGACCGCGCCGTCGTGGTCCGCATGCGTCGGCGGATGGCCGGCGAGACCGTTGCCCCGTACCGCCATCGCCGCGACGGCCCCGCGCTGCGGCAGCTGGCCGCCGATCTCTTCCAGTGGTTGCGGGGGCATCTCGACACCCTCGAACGCGCGGAGCCGGCCATGCCGCTCGAGGATCGTGCCGCCGACACGTGGGAGCCGCTGATCGCCGTCGCCGATCTCGCCGACGGCAGCTGGCCGACGCGCGGCCGGACCGCGGCCGCGACGCTCGTGGCCGAGGCGGACGAGACCGGACCGGTGTCGAATCGCATTCAATTGTTGGCCGATATCCGTGCGGCTTTCACCACGCTCGGCGAGCCCGGCGCGGCCACGAGCGCCGAATTGCTCGAGGTGCTGAACGGCGACGCGGAAGGGCCTTGGCAGGGATTCGGCCCGGCCGGTCTGACGGGCAAGCGCCTCGGGGATCTGCTGCGCGAATTCGACATCAGTTCGGCGACCATCCGCTTCCCGGTGGGGCAAGCGAAGGGGTATCGCCGCAACGCATTCGAGGACGCTTGGGAGCGCTACTGCCCCGCTCTCACCGTCCCATCCGTACCAACGGTGTCTTCCCAGGTCACGCGCGGTACGGATGCCCGACGCGGTACGGATCGATCCGTACCGCCGACCCGATCCGTACCGGCACTGAGCTGCCAAGACACGCTTGGTACGGATGGTACGGGCAACCGGGGGAAACGCGGCGCAGCAGGCACCCGATGACCACCCGCGGACGGCACCTGACCATCGCAGAGGTCTGTGCCGATCTCGGTATCTCCCGCTCGACTTTCTACGACTGGCGTGCCAAGAGAAAGGCGCCGCCGTGCTTCAAGCTGCCCAATGGTGATTTGCGAATCCGGCGGGCCGACTACGAATCCTGGATTGCTCTGCTCGAGGACGAGGCCGCATAAATGGAAACGACGTACGACGTGCGGATTTGGAAGACGAGGGTTTACGAGGGCACGCGGGGGACCACGTACTACGTCCGCTGGAGCGTGGCCGGCCGGGAGCGGAAGGAGGCGTTCAAGGGCAAGGCGCTCTCCGAGGGCTTCCGCGCCGAGCTCGTCACCGCCGCGCGCAAGGGCGAGGCATTCGACGTGGAATCGGGCCTGCCGGTGTCGATGCGTCGCGCCAACCGGGACATGTCCTGGTACGAGTTGGCGTGTGCGTTCGCGGACATGAAATGGCCGCGGGTCGCTGCGACCACGCGGCGGACGCACGCCGAGGCGCTGACCGCGATGACCACGGCGTTGTTCACCACGGAGCGAGGAAAGCCCGACGCGCAACGGATTCGCGTCGCGCTGAGCCGGTGGGCGTTCAACACCGCGCACCGCGAGAGCAGCCCGGCCGACGTGAAAGCCGTACTGCGGTGGGTGGAGAAGAACACGCGGCCGGTATCCGCGCTCGCCAAGCCGGAAGTGCTCCGGCCGATGCTCGACGGGCTAACCGTGCGCCTCGACGGCAAGCCGGCTGCGCCGAGCGTGGTCAGCCGACGGCGAAAGATTCTCAATACGGCCGTGGAGTACGCGGTGGAGCGCAAGCTCCTCAACGCTAACCCGATTCCGGCGCTGAAGTGGACGCCGCCGAGAACCACGCACACGGTGGACCGGCGATCGGTGGCCAATCCCGTGCAGGTGCGATCACTGCTCGAGGCGGTCCGGAAGCTCCAGCGCAGCGGCCCCCGGCTCGTGGCGTTTTACGGGTGCCTGTACTTCGCGGCGATGCGGCCCGAGGAAGCCGTTGCGCTCGCCAAGCACCACCTGGTCCTCCCCGTCGACGGGTGGGGAGAGTTCAACTTGAGTACCGCCGAGCCGCACGCCGGCCGGGAATGGACCGACAGCGGCGAGAATCGCGACCGCCGCCAGCTGAAGCAGCGGGCACGCGGCGAAGTACGAACGGTGCCCTGCCCACCGGAGTTGACCGCGCTCCTGAACGCCCACATCGAGGAGTTCGGCACGGCGGCGGACGGCCGGCTGTTCTGCGGCGAGCGGAACGAGGGGGAGATGCCGAAGGGCACCATCAACCGGACGTGGCGGAAGGCACGCGAGAAGGTCTTCACGCCCGAGGTGGCGGCGTCACCGCTCGCGGCCACGCCGTACGACCTGAGGCACGCGGCGGTGTCGACGTGGCTAAACGGGGGAGTGCCTGCCACGCAGGCGGCCGAGTGGGCCGGCCACTCGGTAGAGGTCCTGCTCAAGATCTACGCCAAGTGCCTTGACGGGGGAGCGCAGCAGCTGCGCCAGCGCATCTCGGACGCGCTCGGATATTGACCGATTGGGTGAGGCCTTCAGCCAGATGCTCCTGGCCGAAGGCCTCAGCCCGGAAATAAAGCTCTGCAATGCTGACTGGAACGTCCGGATTGTCCAGCCGCACATTGCTACTGGCGTCCTCGCACGACATGTGTCATCCTTCGACAGACGACGCGGGTTGCGTCGCGGCGAGATCAGGGTTTGGACGCCGATCCGATCCCTGACAGGCAGGTCCAGGAAGAGCTTCGCCTCGTGAGGCGAGTCTCGGGAGACCTCGATCGCCGCGTTGGCATTCCCGAGCCGCTTGCGTAGATGGCGGACCCGATCCGGCCGGAAGCGCAGCGAGAGCTGGTCGGCGTCCGGCTCCCGTGTGAAGTGCCGCGGGAGAGGTCCCGCGGTTATGCGGGATCCGGAGGAGGAGCCCAATGACCAGCCCAGCTGTAATCGTGACGGGTGAGAAGACCGAAATGCCGCGGCCGCTCCGTCGGCTGCCTGATCTGCCTGACCCGTCGGACATCAGGACGCTGCGCGCGCAGGCCAAGAAGCTGCTCGGCATGAGCGATCGCGCGGCCGGCGCACTGTCGACGATGTGGGTGCACCCGGAGGAGGTGCTGCCGCAGATCGCCAATCCACGTCGGATGCGCATCCCCGGCGGCGACCTCCTGTACATCGAGGGCCGCGCGTGGACGCCCCGTCTCCTGGCCGACTTCGCGAACCCCCGCAACGCGGCGGACTATTCATACGCTCTCGCAGGCGCTGGTGGCGACGTCTTCAAGGCCGAGGTAGCGGCTGATGCGGCAGAACTCCAGATCACGGTCTCTGGCCGCGACGCGCTACTCGATGCACTCGAGATCGCCATGGACAAGACCCGGGGGAAGAACGAACCGTTCCCGCCGATCCGGGAACAGGGCATCATGGACGCCCCCTTCGGCGTCATGGCAGTGCTTAAGTTCGGTGACGGCGACACCGACATCGCCGTACCGCTTGTCAAGGAAGGCTCCAGCCGCATTAGTTGGGCGCACCACATCCTCGGTGTCATGCCAGAGGAAACGCTGGTACAGATGCCGTCGAGCTCCCGGCCGATCAAGGAATTTGTTGACGGCATCAATGAAATCGTCAGCAAGCCGATGGAGGACATCACTGGGGACGAGCGCGCGCGGGTGCGATGTGCCACCGTCAACTTCATTCTGATCGTGGGATTCGAGGCGGACGCCGGCAATGCTCCTAACCTCGCCGAGGCGATCAAGGTCAAGGTGGCGCAGGAGCACCTAAACGTCAAGGTCGATTGGACCGCCGCAGCGCAGAATTCGGTGATGGCCGACGATTGCCTGGCCGCGACATGGGCTGCCAATCTGCTGGACAGCCGCGACGAGTACAACTGGCTTCTAGGTCACCTCGACCGACAGGCTGCAAGTGACGCAGGCGTCGCCCAGTATCCCGATGACCGGTTCGCTCGGCTTCTGTGGCTGTTCACGACCAAAAAGAAGGCCGTGCACGATGCTATCCGCCGACCAATCGCCTTCGTGCTTCGCAAGGAGACCGGCCGCAAGAGCCAGGTTCGCAAGACCACCAAGCTTCCACTCGGCATCGAGCTGGTTGCTCGGGAGTTCCGCGGGACAAATCGATACTTGCCCTCGGTGATTGAACGAATTATCAAAGTGATGACCAGCGGTGCTGACATCACCAACATCGCCTCGAACCCGGAGTGGCAGCCGACACGTCAGCCCCTTAAGTCGCTGCTCAACGGGGCGCGCAAAGAGCAGCAGCATGGAAACCCAGGCCCTGCATCGATCGAACTCGCAGTCCGAGCGCTGTACTATGCGGCCATCTACGACGTGCTACGAATTCCGCGGAATGACCTGGGCGCCGGCAAAGACCGCAGGCCGATCGCTGAGCTGCTCGAAGACATGCTTGGCTCTCCTGCAGGCATTGAGCAGCTGGGTCACATCATCGAGGACGGCCGGGCGGAGCGAGCCCCCAGGCTCCGTGATGAGAACGGGAAAGCGACTGCGAGCGGCGATGGGGAGCCGGTCGTGCTGGACAACGATCTCCTGCGTGACAAGCTCTTCCCGAAGAACGGTAAGGATGAGCCGAGCGGCATCGGCGGCAAGGACCCGTTCCTTCTCGCTCAGCGCGACGTTGCAAAGGCGCTGACCGCTCTCCAAACAACGATGCAGGCCCTTGAGCAGATCGAAGACGCTTCACAGACCCGCATCGTCGAAATCCAGGGACTCGAGCCTCAGCAGGCCATGCGCTGGCGAAAGATCCTGGAGACTGAGCGTAGCAAGATCGACGAGTGGTTCGAGATCGGCGTGAGCTACGCCGCCGGCACTGGAAAGGCTCCTCAGTCTGTTGCCGACTTGGAGGAAGAAGCTGACGTAGCTGACGAGGAAGACTGACCTGGATTCGAAGGCCAACCGGTAGTCCGTAGGGCCACCGGTTGCCAGTTAGACCGCTACTGTCACACGCTGGCGGCCGGGCAACCCCGGCCGCCCCCGGCAGCGCCATACCGTGCGCTGCGATGTACGACGCGATCGCGCATCTAACCACCCTGCAGTCCGGACTCGATCCGGCAGCAGACGACGCCCCCAACCCGGCAGCAGAGTCCTGCCCTGAGGCGTCTGGTCGTTGGAATGGCGCTTTCGCGCCGCTCGGCCGAAGGCGGGCTAGATCCGTCCGGGGCCGCGCGTGGCGCCAGAACCTGGGCTCCGCGCACGCCGCTACGAGAAGGTCTCCAGCGGCCGTCGAGCTTAGGAGGTACTTGGTGTCGTTCCAGCCGATCTTTTCCACCTCTGCGCGCTCGCGGAGCGATGCACGATGAGGCCCTTGACCGTACATGCTGTTCAGCGTCTCATCGGCGAACGAGCCGTCGGAGAACCCAAGACTGCGACACACGGCGATATCAGTGTGCTCGTCGGCGGGACGGGGGTCTATGTGGCCGAGTCGGTCTCCGATACGATCCTGTACGTCGGGTCGGTCCATCGTCCGCGGGACCCCCACGGAATCCGCAGTCGGATGCGTGAGCATTTTCGGCGTACGGGCCGACGGCAGCGCTGGGTGAGGATTACGTTCTTCCCGATCGACGCCGACATCCCGCACGGCGAAATCCTCAGCATCGAGGGCCGGTTGAGCATCCTCCTGGCGCCAGCCGAAGGCCGCGCGTGGCCGCATGTTCGGCCCGCCGGCGAGCAGTAGTCACCTTGTTTCCCGCAGAACCGGTGCGCGTGCCGCAGGCGTGGCGGCGGTCCGGGGACTGGCCAACTCGGGCGCTACACCGACGAAAGTTGGCCGCGTATTTGCCGTGGGTGGCCGATCAAGGCCGGTGAACGCCGGTGACAGCCGGACAAACGAATGAAGCCCTGGGCCGCGTTTCCGCTCGTCCAGGGCTTCGTTTTGGCTGGTCAGAGCCGGAAATTAACTGGTGCCCCCGGCAGGATTCGAACCTGCGCCCCCGCCTCCGGAGGGCGGTGCTCTATCCCCTGAGCTACGGGGGCCAAACGAGATCCCCGGCGACCGGGGCTCCTTCGGACCTCGAACAGACTAGCAGAGCCCCCACCCGCCCCGCGCACTGGTTCCCCTGTGATCACTGGGGCGGGTGGAAACAAGCGAGCTAAGACGACAAGGGCTGCGCGCCCAAGTCCTTCAGCTTCTCGGAAAGCTGCGCAATGTCGTAAGACTGCGACTGCCGGATCTTCTCCGCCGCGTCCCGGACATCAGGGTCCGAGGCGGACTTCGCCGCGACCTCGGCCATGTGGATGCCGCCCAGGTGGTGGCGGAGCATGAGCTGGCACCACAGGATGTCGAAGTCCTTGCCCGTGGAGGACTTGAGCTTCTTCAGCTCGTCGTCCGAGGCCATCCCCGGCATGCGGCCGTCCGGCTGGAGGGTGTTCTGCCCGTCCGGCATCCAGGCCATGGCGCGCTTGGAGGACGTGGGGGAGAGGTGCCACTCGGTGAGCCAGGTCTGCATCTGGCCGATCTGCCACTGCTGGCTGGCGGCGATGTCGTAGCCCAGGTTGCGGATGTCGTCCGTGGTGCCCAGGCGGTACGCGAACATGCCCATCTCCACCGCCTGTGCGTGGTGGATGCTCATGTCGCGGGCGAAGCCGGCGTCGACCGAGTCGTCGCCGGGGCGGCTCAGGACGGGGATGAGGTAGCCGATGGCCACGCCCGTCACGAGGAGGAGGACCGCGGCGAGCACGCCGAAGGTGAGGCGTGCCCGCCCGGAGAGTTGCGCGAACACGGTGGCTAGTTGCCGCCCATCTGCGTCGTCGAACCGTCCTTGCCGAGGTCGCGCGGCGTGGTGCCGGTCTCGGTGATGATGTCGCCGCTGGAGCAGGGGGTGCCGGCCTCGAGGGTCGCGTTCTGGCGCAGGGCCTTGATGAACTCGTCGATGCGGCCGTCGCTGGCGTTGTCGACCTTGAGCTGGAAGCCCCACGCCTGCAGCGAGATGGGCTTGTCCAGGTTCGGGTACGGGCTCATCAGCATGTAGTCGTTGCCGCGGACCTTCTTCGCGAGGGTCTCGACCTGGTCGGCCGGGAGGCTCGGGTTGTAGGTGATCCAGACGGCGCCGTGCTCCATGCTGTGCAGGGCGTGCTCGCTGGCGATCTGGGACGTGTACACGTCGCCCAGGCAGCGCTGCCAGTTCGGGTTGTGGTTGCCGGCGACCGGGGGGCTCATCTTGTAGGTCTGCGGGCCCCACACGTGCTCGCGCTGGCCGACCATGGCCTTGTCGGTCTTGTAGTAGTCCTGGATGCCGCTGATCTGGTCGGCGCGGTCGTGCCAGCCCAGGCCGTTCTGCCAGACCTGGTACCCGGCGAAGCCCACGATGCCCAGCGCCAGCACGCCGACGGTGGTGAACAGCGCGATCGGGCCCCAGCTCATGCCCTGCTTGACCTTGACCGGGGCGATCTTCTTGGCCGCCGGGCGGGTCGCGGTGGCGGGCCGCTTGCCGGTGGGGGCCGTCTTGCGGGCGGTCGCCGACTTGCGCGGGTTCGCCTTGGGCTTGGCCGGGGTCGCCGGGGCGTCCTCCTCGACCGCGTCGGTCTCCTCGACGGAGTCGGCCTCCAAAGCCGAGTCCTCGACGACGTCCGGATCCTCGTCGCCGCCCTGCTTGGGCTTCGCGCCGGAGACGGCCTTGGTGGACGGCTTTCGGTTGCCGCCCCCGTGCTGGGTGCTCATGCTCATCTCGTCGCTCCGCAACGCTCAGCGTTGTGCTCGCTCATCGGGCCTCGTCTGGTCAACGGTCGGGGGTCACGGCGGGGAACTACCCTGGCGTGTGTCCATCCTGGGAAGAAGAACGTCCCGCATTGTGACCAGCACAACGGGCCGCCGCCAAGTACCGGAGTCTACCCCCGATAACATTTGTCGGTGACTCCCGCTGAACTCGCCGTAGCAGTCCTCGCCGCCGCCCGGGCGGCCATCACCGAGCGTGACCTCGACGCGTCCGTGCTCCCGGCGACGACCAGCGTGGAGCGACCGCGAAACCCGGAGCATGGTGACTATGCGTCGAATATCGCATTGCAACTGGGCAAGAAGGTCGGACTGAACCCGCGCGAGATGGCGGCGGCGGTCGCGAAAAACTTGCAGGAAACTCCCGGGATCGCCAGCGTCGAGATCGCCGGGCCCGGATTCTTGAACATCCGGCTCGCCGCGGGGGCCGTGGGCGAGCTCGCCGGGCTCATCGTGCAGGCCGGCCGGCAGTACGGGCGCAGCGAGACCCTCGCCAAGGAGAAGGTCAACCTGGAGTTCGTCTCGGCGAACCCCACCGGCCCGGTGCACCTCGGGCACACCCGCTGGGCGGCCGTGGGCGACGCGCTGGGCCGGATTCTCTCGGCGGCGGGCGCCGACGTGACCCGCGAGCACTACGTCAACGACGCCGGCGTGCAGATGAACCGGTTCGGCGAGTCGCTGACCGCGGCGGCCAACGAAAGGCCCACGCCGCCGGACGGATATCCCGGCGAGTACGTGCAAGATATCGCAAAAGCGCTAAAAGCTAAGAATCCAGACATTTTGCGGGCAAGCGAAGCCGAACAGCAGGCGTATTTCCTGCAAGCGGGCTACGAAGCCATGTTGCAAGAGATGAAGGACAGCCTCGAGCGGTTCGGCGTCCACTTCGACGTCTGGTTCTCCGAGAAGACCCTGCACGAGGGCGGCGCCGTCGAGCACGCCCTCGACGAGCTGCGCAAGCAGGGCCACATCTTCGAGCAGGACGGCGCCGTCTGGCTGCGCACCACCGAGTTCGGCGACGACAAGGACCGGGTCCTCATCCGTTCCAACGGCGAGAAGACCTACTTCGCCGCCGACGCCGCGTACTACATCAACAAGCGCGAGCGCGGCTTCGACCGCTGCATCTACATGCTCGGCGCCGACCACCACGGGTACATCGGCCGGCTGAAGGCCATCGCCGCCTGCGCCGGGGACGACCCCCAGCGCAACATCGAGGTGCTCATCGGCCAGCTGGTCAGCCTGCTGCGCGGCGGCGAGCCGGTCCGGCTCAGCAAGCGCGCCGGCACCCTGATCACCCTCGACGAGCTGATCGACGCCGTCGGCGTGGACGCGGCCCGCTACTCGCTGGCCCGCTCCTCGACGGACTCGCCGCTCACCCTCGACATCGAGGTCATCACGCGGCAGAAGAACGAGAACCCGGTCTTCTACGTGCAGTACGTGGGAGCGCGTACGGCCTCCATCGCGCGCAACGCCGCCGAGCTGGGGTACGAACTGCGGGCGGAGTACGACGCGGCACAGCTGGTACACGAGAAGGAACTTGATCTTCTGAAGGCGCTCGGGGACTTTCCCGGCGTCGTGGCCACCGCCGCCGAGCTGCGCGAGCCGCACCGCGTGGCACGCTATTTGGAGGACCTCGCCGGGACCTACCACCGGTTCTACGACAACTGCCTGGTGCTGCCCAAGGGCGACGACCCGTTCACGGCGACCCATCAGGCCCGGCTCTGGCTCAACGCCGCCACCCGGCAGGTCATCGTCAACGGCCTGGACCTGCTCGGCGTCTCGGCGCCGGAACGGATGTAGAAGATGCGCGCACACGAGGCTGGGGCGCTGCACGCGGACCTCGGCTCCAACGGACCCTCCTGGCTGCGCACGCCGGAGGATGTGAACGCATTGATCCCGATTTTGTGGCCCAAAACGGTCACACGCGGGCAAAGCGGGGCCATCACCGTCGGCGGTGTCGACGTGAAAGCCCTGCAAGAAGAGCACGGCACGCCCGCGTACATCTTTGACGAGGAAGACTTCCGCACCCGCTGCCGCACGTACAAGGCAGCGTTCGGTGGCGCCGAGGTCTACTACGCAGGCAAAGCCTTCATCGCCACGGCAATCGTCAAGATCCTCGTCGAAGAGGGCCTCAGCCTGGACGTCTGCACCGGCGGCGAGCTGGCCATCGCCCTGAGAGGCGGCATGCCGCCGGAGCGCATCGGCCTGCACGGCAACAACAAGTCGGTCGAGGAGCTCACGAAAGCCGTCGAGGCCGGCGTGGGCCGGATCATCGTCGACTCGTTCGACGAGATCGAGCGCCTGACCAAGATCGCGCTGAGCACGAACACCAGACCCAGCGTGATGGTGCGGGTGACCGTCGGGGTGGAAGCGCACACCCACGAGTTCATCGCGACCGCCCACGAGGACCAGAAGTTCGGCTTCTCGCTGTCCGGGGGCGCCGCGGCCGAGGCGGTCGACAAGATCCTCAAGGACGACGTCCTGGACCTGCGCGGCCTGCACTCGCACATCGGCTCGCAGATCTTCGACTCGTCCGGCTTCGAGGTGGCCGCCCGCCGCCTGCTCAAGCTCCAGGCCGAGATCGCCGCCAAGCACGGCCGCGAGCTGCCCGAGCTGGACCTGGGCGGGGGCTTCGGCATCGCGTACACCACGCAGGACGAACCCGCCGACCCGCACGTCCTGGCCGGCGACCTGGTGCGGATCGTCAAGCAGGAGTGTGCCGCCCTGCACCTGAGCGTGCCGCACCTGTCCGTCGAGCCCGGCCGCGCGATCGTCGGACCGGCCATGTTCACCCTCTACGAGGTGGGCACGGTCAAGGACGTCGACGGCATCCGCACGTACGTCTCCGTCGACGGCGGGATGAGCGACAACATCCGGACCGCGCTGTACGACGCCGCCTATTCGGCCACCGTGGCCGGCCGGGCATCCTCCGAACCGCCGATTCTCGCCCGCGTCGTGGGAAAACATTGCGAGTCCGGGGACATCGTCGTGAAAGATGAATTCCTGCCGGCCGACGTCAAGGCCGGAGATCTTCTTGCGGTCCCGGGCACCGGCGCCTATTGCCGCAGCATGGCGAGCAACTACAACCACGTGCCCCGCCCGCCCGTCGTGGCGGTGGCCGATGGTGCGTCGCGCGTCATCGTCCGCCGGGAGACCGTGGACGACCTGCTGAGACTGGACGTGGGGTGACATGCCACCAAACGGCGAGAAGCGCCCCGCCGGAAGCCGGCGTGCCGTGGACGACCTGCTGAGACTGGACGTGGGGTGACAGATGCCGCAAACCGTGAAGGTTGCGCTGCTGGGCTGCGGGACCGTCGGTTCCGAGGTGATCCGCCTGCTGCACGAGCAGGAGGACGACCTGACGGCCCGCATCGGCGCGCCGCTGGAGCTGGTGGGCGTCGCCGTCCGTCGGCCCAACAAGGCGCGTGAGCTGCCGATCGACTCGTCGCTGTTCACGACGGACGCCCTCGGTCTGGTGACGCGGGACGACGTGGACATCGTGGTCGAGGTGGTCGGCGGCATCGAGCCGGCCCGCACCTGGCTGCTCGAGGCCCTGCACGCCGGCAAGAGCGTGGTCACGGCGAACAAGGCCCTGCTCGGCGAGGACGGCGCCACCCTGCACAAGGCGGCCGCCGACTGCGGCGCGGACCTCTACTACGAGGCGTCCGTGGCCGGGGCCATCCCGCTGCTGCGCCCGCTGCGCGACTCGCTGCACGGCGACCGCATCACCCGGGTGACCGGCATCGTCAACGGCACCACGAACTTCATCCTGTCCTCGATGGACTCGACCGGGGCCGGCTTCGCCGAGGCGCTGGAGGAGGCGACCGCGCTCGGGTACGCCGAGGCCGACCCGACCGCCGACGTCGAGGGCTTCGACGCCGCCGCCAAGGCCGCCATCCTCGCCTCGATGGCCTTCCACAGCCGGGTCACCTCGGCCGACGTGCACCGCGAGGGCATCACCGAGGTCACCGCGGCCGACATGGCCAGCGCCAAGGCGATGGGCTGCACGATCAAGCTGCTGTGCATCGCCTCGAAGGCCAACGGGGCCGTCTCGGTGCGGGTGCACCCGGCGATGATCCCGCGCACCCACCCGCTGGCCGGCGTCGGCGACGCGTTCAACGCCGTCTTCGTCGAGGCCGAGGCGGCGGGCCAGCTCATGTTCTACGGTCGCGGTGCCGGCGGCGCCCCGACCGCCTCGGCGGTGCTCGGTGACGTCGTCGCCGTGGCCCGCAACCGTCTCGCGGGCGTCCACAGCGCCTCCGAGTCGGCGTACGCGGATCTGCCGGTCTCCCCGATCGGGGACGTGCTCACGCGGTACCACATCAGCCTGGACGTCTCCGACAAGGCGGGCGTGCTCGCCGCCGTCGCGGGCGTCTTCGCCAAGCACGGTGTCAGCATCGCGACGGTGAACCAGTCCGGCCGCGGCAACCAGGCGGTGCTCGTCATCGTCACGCACGCCGCGCCGGATCGGGCCCTGGCCGCGACCGTCGCCGAGCTGCGGGCTCTGGACATCGTTCGTGCCGTCGCAAGCGTCCTGCGGGTCGAAGGGGAGTAGAGCGCCATGTGGCGTGGATTGATCGAGGAATTCCGGGACCGCCTGCCGGTCGGGCCGCAGACCCCGGTGGTGACGCTGCAGGAGGGCAACACGCCGCTGCTGCCGGCGCCGGAGCTGTCCGCGCGCACCGGCTGCGACGTGTACCTCAAGGTCGAGGGGTCCAACCCCACGGGCTCGTTCAAGGACCGCGGCATGACGGTCGCGGTGTCCAAGGCCCTCGAGGACGGCGCCAAGGCGATCATCTGCGCGTCCACCGGCAACACGTCGGCGTCGGCGGCCGCGTACGCCGCGCGGGCCGGCATCACCTGCGCCGTCCTGGTGCCGACCGGCAAGATCGCGCTGGGCAAGCTCGCCCAGGCCCTCGTGCACGGCGCCCGCCTGCTGCAGGTCACCGGCAACTTCGACGACTGCCTGGCGCTGGCCAGCAAGCTCGCCCTGGACTACCCGGTCTCGCTGGTCAACTCGGTGAACCCGGACCGGCTCGAGGGCCAGAAGACCGCCGCCTTCGAGATCGTGCGCACCCTCGGCGACGCCCCGCACATCCACTGCCTGCCGGTCGGCAACGCGGGCAACATCAGCGCGTACTGGATGGGGTACAAGGAGGACCAGGCCGCCGGCAACGCCACCCGCCGCCCGCGGATGTTCGGCTTCCAGGCCTCCGGCGCCGCCCCGATCGTCAAGGGCGAGGTCGTGCGCGAGCCCAGCACCATCGCCACCGCGATCCGGATCGGCAACCCGGCCAGCTGGACCAAGGCGGTCGACGCCCGCGACGAGTCCGGCGGCCTGATCGACGCCGTGACCGACCGCGACATCCTGCAGGCCTACCGGCTCCTGGCCCGCTCGGTCGGCGTCTTCGTCGAGCTCGGCAGCGCGGCCAGCGTCGCCGGTCTGCTCCAGGCCAGCGCGCAGGGCCGCATCGACCCGGGCCAGACGATCGTGTGCACCGTGACGGGCCACGGCCTGAAGGACCCCGAGTGGGCGATCTCCACCGCGCCCGCGCCGACCACGATCCCGGCCGAGCCCCTCGCCGCGGCCAAGGCCCTCGATCTCGCTTAAAATCCAGAAGCCGCGGATTCGGTACCGCCTGTGCCTCGCACCCCCCTCTCGGTCCTACGGCGCAACCGGGACTTCCGCAACCTGTTCACCGCGGACCTGATCGGCCTCGGGGCCGACTGGTTCGTGATGATCCCGCTGCTCACCCTGCTGCCCGGGCTCACCGGCTCGGGCCTGTGGGGCGCGCTCGTGCTGGCCGTCGACACCGGCGTCACGGCGTTGCTGCTGCCGTACACGGGGACGATCGCCGACCGGGTGGACCGGCGGCGCATCGTCCTCGCGGCCGACCTCGCGATGGCCGCCTTCGCGCTGCTCCTGCTGCTGGTGCGCACGCCCGCCACGGCCTGGGTGGCGCTGGTGGCGGTCGGCGCGCTCGCGGTGGCGAAGGCGTTCTTCATCCCGGCCGCGCAGGCCGCGCTGCCCAACGTGGTCGACCCCGAGGACCTGCCGGCCGCCAACACCCTGGCCGGCTCCGCGTGGGGCACGATGCTGGTGATCGGGGCGTCGCTGGGCGGGATCGCGGCGCAGGCGTTCGGCGCCTACCCGTGCTTCGTGATCGCGTCGGTCCTGCTGCTCTTCGCCGCACTGCAGGTCTTCCGGGTACGCCGCCCGATGCAGGCCGCCCGCGCCGGCGCGCCCGCACCGGCGTTCGCGGCGATCGCGGAGGCGCTGCGGTACATCCGCGGCAACCCCCGCGTCGCCTCGCTCGTCACCGTGAAGTCGGCGGTCGGCCTGGGCAACGGCGTGCTGACCCTGTTTCCGCTGCTGGGGGCCGGCCCGCTCGGCACCGGCCTGCTCTTCGCGGCCCGCGGGCTGGGCGCGCTGACCGGGCCGATCCTGTTCCGCCGCGTGCTGACCCACCGGGCCTGGCTGCTGCCGGGGCTGGCGCTGTCGATGGCGGTCTACGGCCTGGCGTACCTCGGGGTCAGCCTGGTGACCTGGTTCCCGCTGATGGCGGCCGGGGTGACGGTGGCCCACCTGGCCGCCGGCGGGAACTTCGTGATGTCGAACTTCGTGCTGCAGGCCGAGGTGCCCGACGCGCTGCGGGGGCGGATCTTCGCGGCCGACTTCATGCTGGCCACGCTGACGGTCGCGGCCAGCCAGCTGGTGGTGGGCGCGTTCGTGGACCGGGCCTCGCCGCGGCTGCTGCTGGCCGCGTGCGGCGCGGTGACGCTGCTGTACGCGGCGGTCTGGTCGTTGATCGTCCTGCGGCGTTCCGTTCAGACGCAGCCGCCGGTGAACGCCGCGCCGCCGATCGTGGCGAGCCAGCCTGAGCAGAGCAGGCCCACCGCGGCCGCGCCGAAGAGCAGTCCCGCCGGCACCGCGGGCCAGCCGTAAGCCTCGCGCATCGCCCCGAACGCCAGCACGGTCGCCGCGAGCATGCCGAGCAGCGCCAGGAACGGCATGGGGCCGGTGCCCTCGGCCGAGCACCGACTCCCGACCGGTCCGTTCGCCGCGTACCACAACAGGGCGATCGACCCCGCCAGGAGCACCGCCGCCGCCGCAAACCTTCGCCAGTTCACCCCGTATCGACGCACGTGCACCCGCGGCGGTTGACGTCACATCGATGAAAGTTTCCGGGCTTGCGCTCGTGGGCTATCGTAGTGATATCACTTCGATAGCCCCTCCAGTTCGTTAGCCCCTCAAGGAGTAGTCATGGAGCGTCGGGCGTTTCGCGTTGCCGGGTTCTTGATGCTCGGCCTGCTGCTGATCGTCGCCGCGCTGGCGGTCGTGGCCGTCGGCACGCTGAGCGAGGGGGCCGCCTCCGGCGTCGTCGTCGTGGCGTCGCTGCTGGCGGTGCTCATCCTGACCGGGTTCACCGTGGTCAACCCCAACGAGGCCCGGGTGATCCAGTTCTTCGGCCGCTACGTCGGCACGGTCGCCGACGCCGGCTTCTACTGGACCGTCCCGCTGAGCGCCAAGCGCCGGCTGTCCCGCCGGGTGCGCAACTTCGAGACCGACCGGCTCAAGGTCTCCGACGCCGACGGCAACCCGGTGGAGATCGCCGCCGTGGTCGTCTGGCGCGTGGTCGACACGTTCAAGGCGTCCTTCGGGGTCGACGACCACATCTCGTACGTCGCGGTGCAGTCCGAGGCGGCGCTGCGGCATCTGGCCACGAGCTACCCGTACGAGACGCACGACGACGGCCGCTCCAGCCTGCGCGAGGGCAACGTGGTGAGCGAGGAGCTGACGGTCGAGCTGGGCGAGCGGATCGCGCTGGCCGGGGTCGAGGTGCTGGAGTCGCGCATCACCCACCTCGCGTACGCGCCGGAGATCGCCCAGGCCATGCTCGCCCGCCAGCAGGCCAGCGCGATCGTCGGGGCGCGGTACAAGATCGTGGAGGGCGCGGTCGGGATGGTGCAGAGCGCGCTGGAACGCCTCAGCGAGCTCGACGTCGTCGAACTGGACGAGGAGCGCAAGGCCCAGATGGTGGCCAACCTGCTCGTCGTGCTGTGCGGCGACCGCAACGTCCAGCCCGTGGTCAACACCGGCACGCTCTACGCCTAGCCCGTGCCCGAGCGGAAGAAGCTGCTGCTGCGGCTGGACCCCCAGGTCTACGACGCGGTCGCGCGCTGGGCGGGCGACGACCTGCGCAGCGTGAACGCGCAGATCGAGTTCGCGCTGCGCCTGGCCCTGCGCCAGGCGGGGCGCGAGCCCCGGCGCGACCAGCCGCCGCCCGGGGCCTCGCCCTCCGGCGACGCGGACGCCGACGACGCCGAGGACTGAATCGCCATCCCGGGAAATGGGCGCGCGGTCCTCATGGTGAGATTGTGGGCATGGCTTTCCTGTCCCGGCCGGTCACCGTGCGCGTGCCCGCGACCAGCGCCAACCTCGGCCCCGGCTTCGACGCGCTGGGGCTCGCGCTGACGCTGTACGACGAGGTCGAGGCCGCCGTCACGCCCGCCGGCACGACCGTGGAGGTGGCCGGCGAGGGCGCGGCCGACCTGCCCGGGGACGAGAGCCACCTGGTCGTCCGCGCGATGCGGCGGGCCTTCGGCGTCCTCGGCGAGCAGCCCCCGGGCCTGGCCCTGCGCTGCCGCAACGGCATCCCGCAGGCGCGCGGGCTCGGCTCGTCCTCGTCCGCCATCGTCGCCGGGATCGTGCTGGCCCGGGCCCTGACCGTCGGCGGCCCGGAGCAGCTGAGCGACGCCGCGGCGCTGGTGCTGGCCGACGAGATCGAGGGGCACCCCGACAACGTGGCGCCGTGCCTGCTGGGCGGCTTCACGATCGCGTGGACCGCGGACGACGGTGCCGCGGCGGTACGGCGGGAGCCCGCCCCCGGCATCCACCCCGTCGTCTTCGTCCCGGAGGAGCGCGGGCTCACCGAGGTCGCGCGGGCCGCCCTGCCCAAGACGGTGCCGCACGCCGACGCCGCCTTCAACGCCGGCCGGGCCGCGCTGCTGGTGCACGCGCTGACCGCCGACCCGCGGCGCCTGTTCGCCGCGACCGAGGACCGGCTCCACCAGGACTACCGCGCCGAGGGCATGCCGGGCACCGCCGCCCTGGTCGCGGGCCTGCGCTCGGAGGGCGTGGCGGCCGTCGTCTCCGGCGCGGGCCCGAGCGTGCTGGCCTTCGGCCTGGACGGCTGGACGCCCCGCCCGATGCCCGGCTGGCGCGTGCTGCCCCTCGACGTCGACCTGACCGGCGCGCGGCTGGGCGGCTGACCCTCCGGGAGCCGCGCCGGCGGACCGGGCGCGCGAATTGCGCAAAAAGGGGCATGCGGCATCCTGAACGGGCGATGAGGTACGCTGGAACACGCCGAGCGGGGCCCTGTTGCCGCTGGCTGGCGGAGTTGATTACTCTCTAGTCTTAAGCAGCCGCTCTGTGCGGCGATCTCATGCGGGGCGGCGTGCTCCGATTTCCGTGGCACCCCTTGCGCACGCCCGGCCGCCAACCCGCGTTTCCTGTGGTCGCGCGCGCACGGCCGGGCCCATCGACGCACATAACGGCGTCGTGGTCCTGCCGCTCAGCGCCTGCCACACCTCCCGCAAGGCCTTCCGCAGCGCTCGCCGAGGCGGCAGGATGCAAGATCACTGGATCGGCCGACCCAGTGCGGCAGCAAATCCCCGCGTCGAAGCGGGGACTCGGCACGACCCCCGCCAACGCTCTGCCGAAGCGGGGTACCAGCAGGACCTCCGCATCGCGGGGCGAAACGGGGAGCGGCACCTGACCCTCCCGGGCGACGCCTCCCGCGGCGCGGAGCGGGCACGACCTCCCGGATCGCACGTCGAGGCGGGAGCACCCGCGGGCCGCCCGGCCACCGCACATCGAAATCGGGCCCGGCCCCGGACCTAACGAGGGAAGGAATCCATTGAGCGACACCACCGACGTCACGTCGGATGTCTCCACCGACCGCACCGCGGTCGAGGCCGACGGCGCCGAGGCCGGCGCGACGCGTCGGCGGCGCTCTGGAACGGGGTTGGCCGGCATGCTGCTTCCCGAGCTGCAGAGCCTCGCGGCCTCGTTGGGCATCTCCGGCACGGCGCGCATGCGCAAGGGCGAGCTCGTCACCGCCATCCAGGAGCGCCAGGCGGGCGAGTCCCGTCCGGCCGCCGCCGAGGCCAAGGCCACCGCCCCGGCCCGGACCAGCCGTGCCCGCAGCACCGAGGCGCGCGCCGAGGCCCCCGAGGCGGAGTGGCCGTCGGCCACCGAGGTGAGCGAGACCCCGGCCCGCACCCCTCGTCGGGCCACCCGGGCCGCCGGGCCGCCGGAGCCGCGGGCCGCGCGTGAGGAGGCCGCCGCCGAGACGGCCGAGGCACCCGCCACCGAGCGGGCCGAGCGCCCCAGCCGTTCCGAGCGCGCCACCGAGCGGGCCGAGCGCGGCACGACCGAGCGCGCCGAGCGCGGCACCACCGAGCGGGCCGAGCGCGGGACCACCGAGCGCGCGGAGCGCGGCGACCGCGCCGAGCGGGCCGAGCGCACCGAGCGCACGGAGCGGGCCGAGCGCGGCGAGCGGGCCGAGCGCACCGAGCGGGGCGACCGCACGGAGCGCGCCGACCGCGGCGAGCGGGCCGAGCGCACCGAGCGCAACGACCGCGGGGACCGCGCCGAGCGGGGCGACCGCGCGGAGCGGGCCGAGCGCAACGGCGCCGACCGGGGCGACCGCACCGACCGGACCGACCGCGGCGACCGCAACCAGCGGGGCGGCGGCGGGTTCGAGGACGACGGCGACGACGACGGCACCGGCCGTCGCGGGCGGCGCAGCCGGTTCCGCGACCGCCGCCGGGGTCGCGACCGCGACGGCGCCGAGGCCACCGGCGGCGGCGGGCGGGGCGGCAACGAGCCGCAGGTCAACGAGGACGACGTCCTCGTGCCGGTCGCGGGCATCCTCGACGTGCTGGACAACTACGCGTTCGTGCGCACCACCGGCTACCTGTCCGGCTCCAACGACGTCTACGTCGCCATGTCGCAGGTCAAGCGGTACGGCCTGCGCCGCGGCGACGCGGTCACCGGCGCCGTGCGCCAGCCGCGCGACGGCGAGCAGCGGCGGGACAAGTACAACCCGCTGGTGCGCCTGGACACGGTCAACGGGATGGACCCGGAGGAGGCCAAGCGCCGCCCCGAGTTCTACAAGCTCACCCCGCTGTACCCGCAGGACCGCCTCCGCCTGGAGACCGAGCCGCACATCCTCACCACGCGCGTCATCGACCTGGTGATGCCGATCGGCAAGGGCCAGCGCGCGCTCGTCGTGTCGCCCCCGAAGGCCGGCAAGACCATGGTGCTGCAGGCGATCGCCAACGCGATCACCCGCAACAACCCCGAGTGCCACCTCATGGTCGTGCTGGTCGACGAGCGGCCCGAAGAGGTCACCGACATGCAGCGCTCGGTGAAGGGCGAGGTCATCGCCTCGACCTTCGACCGGCCGCCGACGGACCACACCACGGTCGCGGAGCTGTCCATCGAGCGCGCCAAGCGCCTGGTGGAGCTGGGCCACGACGTGGTCGTCCTGCTCGACTCGATCACCCGGCTCGGCCGCGCGTACAACAACGCGTCGCCGGCCTCCGGGCGCATCCTGTCCGGCGGTATCGACTCGACGGCGCTGTACCCGCCGAAGCGCTTCCTCGGCGCGGCCCGCAACATCGAGAACGGCGGGTCGCTGACCATCATCGCCACGGCGCTGGTCGAGACCGGCTCCACCGGTGACACGGTCATCTTCGAGGAGTTCAAGGGCACGGGCAACGCCGAGCTCAAGCTCGACCGGAAGATCGCCGACCGGCGCATCTTCCCGGCGATCGACATCGACCCGTCCAGCACGCGCAAGGAGGAGATCCTCCTCGCGCCGGACGAGCTCGCGATCGTCATCAAGCTGCGCAAGGTGCTGCACGCGCTCGACTCCCAGGAGGCGCTGAACCTCCTGCTGGACCGGCTCAAGAAGACCCGGACCAACGTCGAGTTCCTGATGCAGATCGCGCAGACGACGCCGGGCGAGTAAGTACGGATCGACCTTTGGACGCCCCCGGAGCGCTTGCTCCGGGGGCGTCCGGGTATCAGGACGACATGAGCCGCAGATCATTGAGGCGCGGGCAGAAGGTCCGCTGGAGCTCGCACGGCCAGACCGTCAAGGGCACCGTGAAGCGCAAGCTGAGCCGGCGCACCGAGGCGGCCGGGCGCACGGTGGCGGCGAGCCCCGGCGAGCCGCAGTACGTCGTGGCGAGCGACAAGACCGGCCGCGAGGCCGTGCACAAGCCGGAGGCGCTGAGCTGAGCCTCAGCCCCGGATCTCCGTCGAGGGGTCCGGCGGGTCGATGATCTCGAAGATCTCGACCAGGCCGCTGGTGCGCAGCAGCCGGTACACCCCCGGCCCCGGGCTGCCCAGCACGACCGGCACGCCGGCGCCCTTGGCGTACTTGTACCCGCTGATCAGCACCCCCAGCGCGCTGGAGTCCATGAAGGACACCGCGGCCAGGTCGATCACCACGCGGGCCGGGCGGCCGTCGACCGCGCGCACGATCGCCGCGCGCAGGGCGGGGGCGTTGGCCACGTCGACCTCGCCCTGGACGCCGAGCACCGCGTCGCCGTGGAGGTCGCGCACGACCCGGATAGATGGTTGCGCCACGTATCGAGTATCGGGCGTCCCGCCCGGACCGGCCATCGGGGCCATGAATCCGACCTTTCGCACGCAAGACCCGCCATGCTCATAGACAGGCGTACAAACCCCAACGCATGCGCGGGTTTTCAGTGACGCTTCTCTGGCGTACGGTCACACAGATCGGAGTGGACGCCCCAGCCGAGCCGGTCGGCCTCGGCGCCGCGGACGAAGGGTAGGCGCGGCCTTGAGCACGCTTGGCTGGTCCGTCCTGACGGCGATGGCCGGAGCGCTGGGGGGCGACGGCGGCCGTCAGGACCTGTCGTCGCTGCGTACCGCCCTGGAGTCCGAGCTCGGCCTGCCGCTTCCCGGGCCGGCCGCGACCGAACCCGAGACGTTCCTGCGCCAGTGCGAGACCGTGCCCGGCGCCCTGCACGTGCTCGCGGACCTGCTCGGCGATGAGGGCTTCCGGGCGCAGGTGCGGGCGGTGCCGGTACCACTGCTGCTTGCTCCGGAACGGCGAGCCCTGCTGGCGCTGCTGACCCGCGCCGCCCACCTGCCCGTCGCCGGTCCCTATCGCGCCGCGGTCGGCGGCGCCGGACCCGACCGGCCCGCCGCCGATCCCTATCGCGCGGCGGTCGGCGGCACCGGGCCCGACCGGCCGGCGGCGGGGACCGCGCGGGAGCTGCTGCCGTACCTCGAAGGCCTGCTCCGCCCGCCCGAGCGCCCGCCGCCGCTGCTGACCTTCGTGGCCGCGCTGGCCGCCGAGGCCGGGGCCGGGCTGCGGGCCGACCTGCGGACCTGGCTGGAGGCGCACCTGGCGCGGACCGCGGCGCCCGCGGACTGGCTGGCCGCGCTGACCCCCGGCGCGGCCGCGCGCGGCTCCCGCACCGTGCTCGTGCTGCGCGTCGAGCGGGACTGGCTCGGGGACGGGTACCTCGTCGCCGCCTGGTCGCAGGCCGAGGACGGCGCCCCGGGCATCGGGATCGCCGCCGCCGAGGCCGTGGTCGCCGAGCCGGACCTGCCCGCCGAGGCCGACCGCCTGCTCGCGGCCGTGTTCGCCGCCCACGCCTCCGACGCCAACGACGTGACCGTCGAGTGCATCCTGCCCAAGTCGCTGGGCAACCTGCCGGTCGACCAGTGGCCGGTCGGCGCCGCGTTCGGGGCCGAGCCGCTGCCGCTGGGCGCGCGGCACTCGGTCGTGCTGCGCTCGTGGGAGCGGGGCGTGACGCGGGCGCTGCGGCCGTACTGGACGCGCAAGTCCAAGCGCCTCCGCGCGCACGGGCACCTGAGCGACCCGAAGGCCGTGTTCTTCCTCGACCGGCCCGAGCCGAACCTGGCCGCCCTCGGCGCGCAGCTGTGGGAGGAGCCGCGGATCTGCTTCATGCAGGAGTTCCCGCCCGGCGAGGAGCCGACCCTGGCCGCCGACGAGCTCGGCGTGGCGCTGAGCATGGGGCTGCCGGTCGCGGTCTGGTGCCGGCCCGGCTTCGACCCGGACGCCGAGGGCCGCCTCGACGACCTGCTCGACGTGTCCAGCGTGGCCGAGCTGCCCGGCCTGGTGCTGCGCCTGCGCCGCGAGGCCGCGCGGGCCCTGGGCGGCGAGCCCCGGCCCGGCCGCCACCTCGCCCTGCTCTGGGACGAGGCCGGCCGCTGGCCCGAGGAGCCCGCGGCCCGCTGGCAGGCCCCCGACGCCGAGGACCGGGGATGAATCTCGAACACCTGCGACCACTGCTGCACGGCGGCGGCTTCGAGGAGCTCGCGCTGCTGGTCGACGCGGGCCCGTCGATGCCGCTGTGGGAGCCCACGCTGGCCGAGCTGCGCCGCGACCTGGCCGCGCTCGGCGGTCCGGCGGTCACCGAGTTCCCCCTCGGGCCCGACCTGCGCCTCCCGCCCGCGCGCCGGCTGGCCCTGATCGTCACCGACGGCGTCGGACCGCTGTGGGACGGCACGCTGGGCCCGCTGCTGGAGCGCCTGGGCCGCGAGGGTCCCACGGCGGTTTTCCAGCTTCTGCCGTACCGCATGTGGAGCCGCTCCCGCCCCGCCGTGCACCGCGTCCGCCTGAGCGCACCGGGCCCGCTGGCCGCCAACGCCGACCTGCGCGCGGAGGCGCCCGACGGCCGGTTCGACCCCGCCCGCGCGGGCGTCGCGATCCCGGTGCTCGAGCTGACCCCGCGCTGGCTCGCCCCGTGGGCGGCGCTGGTCGCCGGCACCGCGACCGGGCCCGTGCCCGGGGCCGCGCTGTTCACCGGGCGCCCGGTCGAGGACCCGGCCGACGACGAGCCCGCGCCGCGCACGCCCCCGAGCGCCGAGCGGCGGGTCCGGGTCTTCCGCGCCTCCGCCTCGCCGACCGCGTACCGGCTGGCCGGGCTGCTCGCCGCCGCGCCGCTCACCCTGCCGCTGATGCGCCTCGTCGCGGCCGAGCGGCTGCCGGAGGCGCGCCCCGAGCACCTGGCCGAGGTCTTCCTGGGCGGCCTGCTCCGGCAGCGCACCCACCGGGGCCACCCCGCCGAGCACCTCGCGGGCGACGACCGGCGCGCCGGCCGGCAGCGCGCGGTGGAGCACGCCACCGAGCGCACGGTGGAGCACGCCGCTGAACGCGCGGTGGAGCACGCCACCGAGCACGCCACCGGGCGCGCGGTGGAGCACGCCACAGAGCGCGCGGGGGAGCACGCCACCGGGCGCGCGGTGGAGCACGCCACTGAGCGCGCGGGCGAACACGCCGCCGAGCGCGCGGGCGAGCACGCCACAGAGCGCGCGGGGGAGCACGCCGCCGAGCGCGCGGGGGAACACGCCACAGAGCGCGCGGGGGAGCACGCCACTGAGCGCGCGGTGGAGCACGCCGCTGAACGCGCAGTGGAGCACGCCACCGAGCACGCCGCCGAGCGCGCGGGGGAACACGCCACAGAGCGCGCGGTGGAGCACTTCGCCGGTCGCGTCACCGAGCACGTCGCCGGGAACGTCGCGGACGTCGTGGGCGATGGGCCGCGCGCGGGCTTCGAGTTCCGGCCCGGGGTGCGGGAGGCGCTGCTGCCGTCGCTGCACGCCGCGGAGGCGCTGGGCGTGGTGCGGCTCGTGGCCGATCGCCTCGGCCCGGCCGATCTGGACGCGGCCGTCGTCTCGGGCGATCCCGCCGCGCTGCGGGCGCTGGGGGAGCAGTTCGTGGCGGCGACGGTACCGGTGCTGCGGTCCCTCGGCGGCGCGCACGCCGAGCTGGCCGAGGCCCTCGCCGCCCCGCCCGCGACATCTGGCCCTCTGGCCGGATCCGGCGCGGCGGACGGTAGCGGCAGTGTGACCGAAGTCGATGTTGTGGCCAGGTTCGCCGAGCGGGCCGCCGAGCGCGAGGGGGACGGTCCTACGGGTGGCGGGGGAACGGCCGGGGAGCGGGACGTGCATGTGAAGACGCCGCAGCAGGTGCGCAACGCCGTGCCGCAGCGCAACTCCGGGTTCGTCGGGCGCGACGGCGTGCTCGACGAGATCGGGCGGCGGCTCGACTCGGGGCTGGTCGCGCTGCTGCCGGACGCCCGGCACTCGCTCGGCGGCACGGGCAAGACGCAGCTCGCGCTGGAGTACGCGCACCGGTTCGCGGGGGAGTACGACCTCGTTTGGTGGGTGCCGGCCGAGCAGGTCGCGCCCATGCGGGTGGCCCTCGCCGGGCTGGCCCGCGCGCTCAAGGTGCGGGAGAGCAACGACCTCAACCGGACGCTGCAGGCGCTGCGCGAGACGCTCGAGCGCGGCTCGCAGTACCGACGCTGGCTCTTGATCTTCGACAACGCGAGCCGGCCCGAGGACATCGAGCCCTATCTGCCCCGCGGCATCGGCCACGTGCTCGTCACCTCGCGGAACCCGCGCTGGGCGGACATGGGCCACGCGATCGAGATCGGCGCCTTCACGCGGGCGGAGAGCGTGCTGCTGCTGCGCCGCCGCTCGCCCGCGATCAGCGGCTCGCAGGCCCACACGCTCGCCGCGCGGCTCGGGGACGTGCCGATGGCGATGGAGCAGGCCGCGGCGACCCAGAACGCGACCGGCTGGACGGCCGCGGAGTACGTCGAGCGCTACGACGTGCTGCGCCGGGAGATGGGCGGCACCTCGGAGCGGCCGGAGTACCCGAGCCCGATCGTCGTGACCTGGAACCTCGCCTACGCCGAGCTGGCCGAGCGCAACCCCGGCGCGGCCCGGCTGCTGGACGTGTGCGCGTTCCTGGCCGGCGAGCCGGTGTCGTGGAACGTGCTGTGGGAGAGCCGCGGCGCCGGGCTGCCCGCGCCGCTGGGCTCGCTGGTGCGGGTGGAGAAGGCGCTGCGCACCGCGCTGCGCGAGCTGGACCGGTTCGGGCTGGCCCAGGTCGACCCGGCGCTGCAGTCGGTCCAGGTGCACCGCCTCGGGCAGCTGCTCCTGCTGGAGCGGCTGGAGGTCAAGGAGTACCCGATCTACCAGCAGGCGGCGCACGACGTGCTGACCGCGGCCGATCCGGCGATCCCGGACGACCCGGCCTCGTGGCCGCGCTACGAGGAGCTCAGCGCCCACCTGCTCTACTCGGACCTGCTGGCCGGCGCGACCGACGAGTCCCGCCAGCTCATGCTGCACTACGTGCGGTTCCTGTTCGTGCGGGGCGACCACGACAGCAGCCGTACCGTCGCCCAGCACGCCTACGACCGCTGGCGCCTGAGCCTGTCGGACGAGCACGAGGACACCCTGGCCGCGGCGTACCACCTCGCCAACGCCATGCGCGCGGGCGGCGACGCGGCCGAGGCGGCCAAGCTCAACCAGCAGACCCTGGCCACCCTGCGGCGGGTCTTCGGCGACGACGACGAGTCGACGCTGATGACCGCCAACAGCGTCGGGGCCGACCTGCGCCTGCGCGGCGAGTTCGTGGCGGCCCGCAACGTCGACCTGGACAACCTCGACCGGTACCGCCGGCTCTTCGGCGAGGCCTACCCGCGCACCCTGCGCTGCGCCAACAACCTCGCCGTCGACATGCGGCTGCTCGGCGACTTCCGGCAGGCCCGCGTCATCGACGAGCAGACCCTGATGCACCGCCGCCGGGTCCTGCCGCACCCGCACCCGGAGACGCTCTGGTCGCTGATCAGCCTGGCCCACAACCGGTTCGGCCTGGGCGAGCACGAGGTCGCGATCGAGATCCTGACCGACGCGCTGCCGCTGCACGCGGACGCGTTCGGCGAGGACCACTCGGCCGTACTGACCGGCCGCCGCTACCTCGCGATGGCCCTGCGCCGCGGCGGCGCCTACGCGCGGGCGCGCAAGGAGGCCGAGGCCACGATGGCGCTCTGGCTGGAGAAGTACGGCGACCACAGCGCCGACACCCTCTCCGCCATCCTGACCTACGCCAACTGCGTCCGCGCGTGCGGCGAGTTCGCGACGTCGCGCGCGGCGGCCCAGCAGGCGGCCGACGGGTTCACCGCGATCCTGGGGGAGCGGCACCCGTTCACCCACGCGGCGCAGGCGGCCCTGGCGGCGGCGCTGCGCGCGGAGGGCGACCCGGGCGCGGCGGGCGACCTCGACCGGCACGCGCTCGTCGGGCTGGCCCACTCCGTCGGCGCGGAGCACCCGTTCTCGGTGGCCTGCGCCATCGGCTACGCGTCGGACCTGGCGCTGTCCGGGCAGAGCGCGGGGGCGGTGATCGCGTCGCGGGACACCGTGCGGGTCGCGCAGACCTACGGGGCGCAGCACCCGGCGCTGCTGGTCGCGGTGTTCAACCACGCGCTGGACGTGCGGTCGGCGCACCCGTCCGGCGACGACCGGGGCACCGTGGGCGCGGCGGCCGAGGCGCTGCGCCGGCGGCTGGGCGACACGCACCCGGCCACGCTGACCGCCTTCGCCGGGCGCCGGCTGGAGTTCGACATCGAGCTGCCGGCCACCTGATCAGACCGCGTGCGCGGCGCTTCGGGCGCCGCGCGGGCGTCGCTTTCAGACCGCGTGCGCCGCGCGGGCGTCGCTTTCAGACCGCGTGCGCCGCGCGGGCGTCGCTTTCAGACCGCGAGCGTCGCGCGGGCGTCGCTTTCAGACCGCGTGCGTCGCGCGGGCGCGGTGGTGGGCGGTCTGCGTCGCGCGGGCGGTGCTTCAGACCGCGTGCGTCGCGCGGGCGCGGTGGTGGGCGGTCTGCGTCGCGCGGGCGTCGCTTTCAGACCGCGTGCGTCGCGCGGGTGCGGCGGTGGGCGGTCTGCGTCGCGCGGGCGCGGCGGTGGGCGTCGTTCTCAGATCGCGTGCGCCGCGCGGTGGGCGTCGAGGGTCGCCAGGGCCTGGCGGCGGGCGTCGGCCGGGACGGAGTCCGGCAGCCAGGAGTCCAGGTGCGCCCGCATGCCGTCGACCAGGCGGCGCCCGGCCGGGCTCAGCGCGTCGGACGCGTGCAGCGTGTCCAACGTGGACGCCACCGCGACCCGCCAGCGGGTGAACTCCACGGCGGAGAGGTCGTCGGTGGTGCGCTGGTACTCGGTGCGCCAGAAGTCGGCGATCGCCAGGTGGGCGTAGCAGCCGTGCAGCAGCGCGCCCGCCGGGCGGGGGTCGGTGCGCCAGGGGGCGTAGTAGCGGCGCGCGGGCGCGTCCGGGCGCAGCATGTCGTGGAACAGCAGCAGGGCGTTGAGCTTGCCGTGCTGCTGCTCGTGGACCAGCCCCGCGGCCAGCCGGCGGGGGTCGGGCGGGCGGGCCAGCGCGGCCGCGCCGAACGCGTCGCGCGACGTGGCGCTGCGGCCCGCCGCCGCGAGCGGGACGACCGAGGTCAGGCAGCGGGCCATCGACCGCACGTGCCAGGGGTGGTGCTCGGCGAGCAGGGCGCCCGCCGCCGCCGCGTCCGCGCGCCACGCGGCGGCCTCGGCGGGGGAGAGCCGGTCGGCGAGCGGGAGGTCGTAGACGCCGCGGTACGGGTCCAGGTCGTCCAGCGCCAGCCGCAGCGGCCCCACGTCCAGGCGGCGCAGCCCCAGCCAGCCGGGGGCGTCCTGCGCGGGGTCGGCGGGGACGGCGACCGGGCCGACGGCGAGCCGGCCCGCGGCGACGGTCACCGTGGCGTCGGCGTCGGCGTCGGTCAGGGCGGTGCCCAGGGCCGGGATCGGCACGCGACCGCGCGGCGCCGGCCAGGTGGCGTCCAGGCCCGCGGCGACGGCGGCCGCCGCGGCCACGCCGTGCAGGTGGTGCAGGTCGGACCCGGCCGGCGCGCCGGTGAGGCAGTGCAGGGCCCAGGCCCCGACCTGCGGATGCGCCAGCAACGCCCGGGTCGCGGCCGGATCCCGGCGGTCCGCCTCCGCCAGCACGCGCGCGGCCTCGGGGGCCACGGCGCGGGCGCGGTGGGCGACCTCGCGGACCAGCAGCACGTGCTTGGTGACCTGGCCCCCGCGCAGGGTGTCCAGCACCCGGTCGCTCCCGCGCCCGGTGGCCAGGTCGTCCAGTTCCGCGGCCCCGATGGCCAGCGGAGCGGGGCCGTTCACAAGCTCGAGTTGAAGCCGGCGACCGTTTCGTGGGGCTCGTCGACCTCGCTCAGCACCCGGCGAATGGTGTGAGCCAGCACACCGTCGCCCAGCGCGCCCAGGCGGGCGGGGTCGCGGAACGCATCGAGGATCGACTCGTCACGCAGCGCATCCAGATTGGGTGAGCCGGGACCGGGAGGGCTGTCCGGATTGCCGGATAGGTCGGTCAAGACCGCATACAGCCGGTCCTGGTTGTCCGTTTTGCCGCCATCCCCCACAAGGCCTGCCTTCACTGGGTGTCACCCATGTCTATCATCCGCGGCGACCTTCCGCGCGCCCGCGCCGAGCGTCGCGGCGCGAGGATTGTGCATGAACGTCCGAGCCCGCGGCAATCGACAGGCGTCGCCGCGGGCGCTCCGTGCCAAATTTGATCCCCGGAAACCTTCAATGGCCAGCACTGAGCAGGGTTCTCCACGATGATTGGACGCGCCGGGACCCCGAAAGGGACCAACGCACCCGCGAATCAGAAGTCGCCCTCGGCCACCTGGAAGACGGTCAGGCCCAGGTCCCGCCACATCCGCACGACCTGCATGCGGTCGTCGAAGACGCCGATCACGTGGTACCGGCTGCGGATCTCCTTCTCGAAGATCTCGCCCTTGACCACCGAGTCGCGCCGCTGGTCGCCGAACTCGCGCATGAACAGCGCGCGGTAGGGGACGCCCACGTGCTCGGCCAGCCACACCTCTGTCGCCGCGCGGGCGTCGTCGCTGCGGCCCGAGCAGAAGACGATCTCGTGCCCGGACGCGTGCATGGCGCGCACGGCCGCGATGACCGGCTCGTTCGGGCGATCCTCGCAGACGCGGCCCATGTCGTACGGGCTGCGGCCGCTCATCAGCGCCACCGTCCCGTCGATGTCCACCAGGACCGCGCGCGGGGCGTCCGGCGGCGGCTCGTAGGCGGCGGCGTGGGTCTCGTCCAGCACCGGCAGGGGCAGCGGCAGCGGGCGGCCGGCCAGGTACCGCTGGTGCATGGTGCGGATCACCGCCTCCCCGACGTGCCCGTCGCCGGTGCGCAGGGCGTCGCGGCGCACGCACTCGTCCACCGGCACGTCGGTGAAGTCGCGCACCACGAAGTGCGCCTTGCACCGCGCGGCCAGCTCGGCGAACTCGCGCACCACGCGGCCGCGCAGGTTCGTGTCGTCGCAGACCACGTCCGCGCCCGCGCGCAGCAGGGCCTCGACCGCGGCGTGGTGCGCGGCCGTGACCTCGCGCTCGGCCCGGCCGCGCCGCTGCTCGTCGGCGACCAGGCCGCCGTGCATCATGCGGCGCAGGTCGTCGCGGTTGACCCGGGTCAGGTGGCGCTGCTCCTTGGCCCAGGTGGTCTTGCCCGACGCGGGCAGGCCCCGCGTGATCGTCAGCGTCGCCATCTACGCGACCTCCCCCTCGTCGTCCCGCGGCGTGGCGAGCGCCGGGCGCACCTGCTGCCACAGCAGGGCGCTGTAGTCCTTGTGGTCCAGGCGCAGGAACAGGCACCCGCGCCGCGGGCTGCGCGCCACCGCCAGCGCGAAGTCCTTGCGCGTCCAGCCGTCCGGCAGGCTGGTCACGACCTCGGCGTACTCCCGCTCCACATCGGCCGTCAGCGCCTGCACCGAAGCCGTCAGGCCCGCCGCGATGTCCATGGCCCACGCGTGGAACTCGTCCGGCAGCGGCTCCAGCAGCTCGTCGAGGCCGTCGGCCAGCATCGCCTCCCACACGACGCGGGCGTTGAGGCCGGTGACGATGCGGTGCAGCCGGACGTACTCGGAGTACTTGATCTTCACCCGCGTGTCGGGCCCGGTGAAGTGCACGACCAGCCCCTCGCGGTTGTCGCGCGGCGGGGCGGCGAGGGCCTCGGCCAGCGTGGCGAAGCCGAACGACTCCACCACCGGCCCCGGCCAGCCCGGCACCGCGGACGGCCCGTGGCTGCGCCCTGTCGCGATGTCCACCGCGCCCAGCAGGACGAGGTCGTCCAGGTCGCCGTAGTCCAGCACGATCCGGTTGCCGGGGTAGATGATCTCGAACAGCAGCGTCAGGCCGGCGGGCGGCTCGAAGCGGCCGGCGTACCGGCGGCTCCACAGCTTCGTCGCGTGCCGGGCCTGCTCGGAGTCGAACGAGCCGCGGGTGGCCAGCGCCCAGCCGTCCGGCGTCGGGAACAGGACACCCAGGGAGCCGTCGGCCTTGTCGGTGACCGCCACCGGGCCGTCCAGGTCGAGCGCGGGCGCGCCGGGCTGGCCGTGGTTGAAGAACTTCGCGAAGGGCCGCGCCAGCACCCGCCCGTCGCGGGACACGACGAGGCCGCGGCACGCCAGGGTGGCCGCGTTCCACACGTTCTCGTACTGCGCCTTCTCGGTGTAGTTGTGAATCACCAGCGGCAGCGAGGGGTGGGTCTGGGTGCGCACGTACCCGCCGGTGACCATGTCGGCCAGCAGCGCCGGATCGCAGAGTTCATCGATGTGGATGTTCATAGCGCGGTACAGCGTAGGTGAGCCGCGCACCCAGGAGCCATGGGAATACGACCGGTGGAGAGGGCGTTGAAGGGGCTGGTCGGGAACGCCAGGAACGCACATGGCAGACTTGACCGACGGCCATCACCGGTTCCGGTTCACGCCAGCGACACACGGCGACCCGGCGACCACCGACGAAAGGACCACGGCCATGAAGCCGGACATTCACC
This sequence comes from Dactylosporangium sp. CS-033363, assembly GCF_050942475.1. NCBI lineage: Bacteria > Bacillati > Actinomycetota > Actinomycetes > Micromonosporales > Micromonosporaceae > Dactylosporangium > Dactylosporangium sp. CS-033363. Next base: position 1,399,802 of record NZ_CP192032.1, read on the forward strand.
CGCAGTACGCGACCACCGAGGTCACCTGCTCCTGCGGCAACTCCTTCACCACCCGCAGCACCGCCAAGGGCGGTCAGATCCACGTGGAGACGTGCTCCGTCTGCCACCCGTTCTACACGGGCAAGCAGCGCGTGCTCGACACCGCGGGCCGGGTCGCGAAGTTCCAGCAGAAGTACGCGAAGGTCCAGGCCAAGAAGGCCGCCAAGTAGCTGCGTTTCCGGCGCCCGCTCCGCGTCCCCTCACCGGGGTCTGCGGGCGGGCGCCGATTCTGTGTCCAGGGACTTTCTCACCAGGAGGGGACATGACCGCCGACAACCGGCTCGCCACGCTGTTGGCGGAGTACCAGGAGCTCGAGCAGAAGCTCGCCGACCCGAGCATCCACGCCGACCAGGCGCAAGCCCGCAAGACCGGCCGCCGCTTCGCCGAGCTGTCCCCGATCGCCAAGACGGCCGGCGAGCTCACGCAGACCCGCGAGGACCTGGCTGCGGCGCGCGAGCTGGCCGCCGAGGACGCCGCGTTCGCCGCGGAGGCCGACGAGCTGGCCGAGCGCATCCCCACGCTGGAGGAGCGCCTCGCCGAGCTGCTCGCGCCGCGCGACCCCAACGACGCCAAGGACGTGATCCTGGAGGTCAAGGCGGGCGAGGGCGGCGAGGAGTCGGCCCTGTTCGCCGGCGACCTGCTGCGGATGTACCAGCGCTACGCCGAGCGGCACGGCTGGGTCACCGAGCTGCTCGACTCGCAGGAGTCGGACCTCGGCGGGTTCAAGGACGTGGCCATCTCGATCAAGACCCGCGGCATCCCCGAGGGCGGCAACGGCGTCTGGTCCCGGCTGAAGTGGGAGGGCGGCGTGCACCGCGTCCAGCGCGTGCCGGCCACCGAGTCGCAGGGCCGCATCCACACCTCCGCGGCCGGCGTGCTGGTCACCCCGGAGGCGGAGGAGACGGGCGACGTCGAGATCGACCAGAACGACCTGCGCATCGACGTCTTCCGGTCCTCGGGGCCGGGCGGGCAGAGCGTCAACACGACCGACTCGGCGGTGCGGATCACCCACCTGCCGACCGGGATCGTGGTCTCCTGCCAGAACGAGCGCTCGCAGCTGCAGAACAAGGACCGCGCGATGCGGATGCTGCACGCCAAGCTCGTGGCCCTGGCCGAGGAGCAGGCGGCCGCGGCGGCCGGGGACGCGCGGCGCTCCCAGGTTCGTACGGTCGACCGATCCGAGCGCATCCGAACGTACAACTTTCCGCAGAACCGGATCTCGGATCACCGCATCGGTTACACGGCGTACAACCTCGATCTGGCCCTCGGCGGAGACATCGACAGCGTTCTGGATGCGCTGGCCGAGGCCGACCGCAAGGCCCGCCTCGCCGGCGAGGACCAGCTCAGCCGAGGGTGACGGGGGTCTAACGCCGACGTCACATCCCGGAAACGGTGCCGGTGCACCCTGGTCTCGGGTAGCGTTCACGCGGAAACCGAACGGCACCCAGCGTGATCACCGCCACACCCCGGGAGGGATGCCATGCCGTCGTCATCGACCCCAGTCGACATCTCCGCGGCCCCGCGCGCCGTGGTGAGCACCGCCGCCGAGCTGATCTACCGCGTCGGCCGCTCGGTGCTCGGCGCCGACAAGGTCCCGACGGCCAAGGCGAACGCGTGGGCGGCCGTCTGCGCCGACCAGGAGCGAGCCCGCATCCGCGAGGAGAACGCGCGCATCGTCATGGCGCGCTGACCTCAGCAAAGCCGGCAACAGCATCCTCAGCAACAGCGAGCCAAAAGCGATCAGGACGCCGCGCGCGGGCGCGGCGTCTTCGCGCTCAGCATCGCGTGGTCGGCCGCCTCGAAGGCCTCCGACACCGTCTGGAAGTCCTCGCCGTTGAGCCCGGCCCAGCCGATGGTCACGCCGACGGGCGTCCCGGGCACCAGCGACTGCCAGTCCTCCCCGGCGACCGCGGACTCGATCCGGCGCGAGATCTCGTGGGCCTCGCCCGGTGAGGTGGTCGGCAGGACCACCACGAACTCGTCGCCGCCGTAGCGGGCCACGAAGTCGCCCTTGCGCATGACGCGGTTCAGCACGCCCGCCACCCGCTGCAGCACCAGGTCGCCCGACAGGTGGCCGTGCACCGTGTTCACCTGCTTGAAGCCGTCCAGGTCGCACACGCCGAGGGCCGCGTGGCCACCCGCCTCCACGAGCTTGGTGACGTGCTCCTCCAGGTACCGCCGGTTCGGCAGCCCGGTCAGCGGGTCGGTCTGCGCCTCGCCGCGGTGGAAGTCGACGGTGCGCACCAGGTCCTCGCGGTCGAGCAGGGCGGCGACGCCGTCCACGAACAGGTCGCGCATCAGCTCCAGTTGCGTGTTGGCGGCCTGGTAGGCGATCCGGTCCGCGTGGTACGCCGCGCGGTAGTCGCCCGCCCCCAGGTGCGCCAGGGCCCGCAGCCGCAGCAGCTCGGCCGGGCCCAGCGACTCCTCGCTGACGTTGGCCGTCTCCAGCCGGGCCACCGCCTCGATCGGGCGCCGCTCGGTGATCGCCTCGCAGGCCGCGGCGAACGTGCGGAAGTCCCGGGCGCGGGTGGACAGGCCGGCCGACTCCAGCAGCGGCCACGGGTCGACCGAGGGCGGGGCGGCGCCGAGGGTGCCCAGCCGTACCGCCGCATAGCCCAGGGCCCCGCGCGCGATCGGCCGCATCCGGGCCACCTCGTCGGCCGCGACCCGGCGCTCCAGGTCGGTGGCGATGTCGCGCAGGATGCGCAGGCAGCCCTCGCTGTCCCCGCGGTGGTCGAGGTCGACGGCGAGGCGCAGGCGGATCTGCGGTGCGGCGAAGTCAGTGCCCGCCGTCGGTACCCCCACCTCCACCGCGACCGCGCGCGCCTTCTCCATCGCGGAGAACGCGTGGCCGTGGAAGCCGGTGTAGGAGTACGCCATCGCGAGGTTGTACCAGCCCCAGGCCGTCGTCTCGTTGAGCAGCTCGACCGCGCCGAGCGCGCGGGAGGCGTGCACGAGCGCGCGGACGCAGTGGTCCAGCGAGCCGGCCCGCAGCGCCACGATCGCGGCCAGGGCCTCCAGCTCGCCGTACTGCCCCGGGTCCTGCAGGTGGCGCGCGGCGGCCAGGCCGGCGTCCAGCGCCGCGGCGTACTCCTCAGGCCGCCCCAGGTTGATCAGCGTGATGAGGCGCAGCTTCAGCGCCTCGACGCGCTCCGCCGGTGACTGGTCGCCCGCGAGCACCCGCTCCACGACCGTCATGGCCTCGCCGAGGCGATCGTCGAAGATGAGCCGCCGCGCGCGCGTCAGCTCCGACGAGCGGTCGCCCACCGCCATCCGGGCCCCCTTTCGGCGCGCCTCATGATTATGGGGTGCACCGCCTCGAAGATGACACGCCGGAACATGAGTTGCCCACGCTTCTTTCGTCCGCCACCGCCGCACTGGCCGCGGCCGGCGTCGCCTCGCCCCGGGTCGACGCCGAGCTCCTGGCCGCCCACGTGCTCGGCGTGCCCCGCTCCCGCCTGCTGACCGCCCGGATGAGCGCCGGGCAGGCCGCGGCGCTGGACGAGCTGGTGCGGCGGCGGGCGGGGCGGGAGCCGTTGCAGTACATCGTGGGGACCGCGCCCTTCTGGGGTCTGGAGCTGGCCGTCGGCCCGGGGGTGTTCGTGCCGCGCTTCGAGACCGAACTGCTGGTGGAGTGGGGCCTCAAGCAGCCCGGCTCCGTCGTCGTGGACCTGTGCAGCGGCTCGGGCGCGATCGCCGTGTCCTTCGCCACACTGCGCGCGGGCGCGTCCGTCGCCGCGGTCGAGCGCTCGCCGGCCGCCCTGGAGTGGCTGCGGCGCAACGTGGCCGCGCACGCGCCGGGCGTCCGGGTGGTGGTCGGCGACATCGCCGATCCGGCCGTGCTGGCCGACCTCGACGGGACGGCCGACCTGGTGCTGTGCAACCCGCCGTACGTGCCGGACGCCGCGCCGGTCGACGTCGAGGTGGCCGAGCACGACCCGCGCGAGGCGGTGTTCGCCGGCGCCGACGGGCTCGACCTGATGCCCGCGGTCGCGCGCACCGCCGCGCGGCTGCTGCGCCCGGGCGGCCGGCTCGGCATCGAGCACGACGACACCCAGGGCGAGTCGCTGCCGGCCCTGCTGCGCGCGACCGGGCTGTTCGAGGACTGCGTCGATCACCGCGACCTGGCAAGCAGGCCGCGCTTCACCACCGCGACGCGAGCAGCCTCGTAAAAAGCTACCGCGACGCGACGAGCGGGCTCGTACGAGAACTCAACGCGACGCGACGAGCGGGCTCGTACGAGAACTCAACGCGACGCGACGAGCGGGCTCCTACGAGAACTCAACGCGACGCGACGAGCGGGCTCGTACGAGAACTCAACGCGACGCGACGAGCAGGCTCGTACGAGAACTCAACGCGACGCGACGAGCAGGTTCGTGACGAAGGCGACCGTCGCGGCCGGGACCGGGGCGGTGCCCGCCAGGGTCTCGTCCAGCCACGCCTCGCGCACGATGCCGTTGCCCCGCAGCGGCGCAAGCACGTCCGGCGAAGCCCGCCAGTGCTCCACCACCAGGGCCGCCATCTCGCCCGCGCCCAGCTGCGCCTTGCTGCGCCCGCGCACCCGCTGACGGATCTTGCGGGCCAGCCGCCCGGCGGTCACCCGCGCGGCCGCCGCCCGGGTGCCCAGGCCGCCCTGGCCGAGCTTGGCCGGGATGAGCCCGGAGTCCAGCGGCACCGCGGCCAGGGCCGGGTCGAGCCGCTCGATGAGCTGGCCGGTGAGCCGCCCGCCGCGCTTGTCCTCCGGCGACACGGCGTGCGCGATCTGCACGAACCGGCGGTCGAACATCGGGTTGATGAAGAACCGGTTGTTCGCCGCCACCGAGCCGTGCGCGCCGGCCCAGCGCTGCATCCGCTGGTACAGGTAGAACTGGTCGGCCGCCCGCAGCCACTCCTTGGACGTGCCGTCGAAGCTGGCCCAGATGAGCTCCAGCGCGTCGGACTGCGCCCGGGTCAGGAAGTCCGGCTCCAGGGCCTGCGGCAGGACGCGCTCGTTCGCGTACAGCCGCCAGTTCGCCAGGTTGTGCACGAGCTTCTGCGACGTGGCCGCGTGGTGCGGCTGGCCGAAGTAGTAGAAACCGCGGCAGGTCTCGCCGCCCAGGCCGGAGAGCCGGTGCCCCTGCTCCAGGTTGCTCTCGGCGAGCAGGAGCGGGGCCAGGGCGAGCGGGCTGGCCATGCAGTCCAGCGCGGCCGCGGCCTCCAGCGACAGCGCGTAGGCGTGGGCCGGCGTGATCGGGTCCTGGTCGTCCATCCAGTAGATCTGGTGGTCCAGCCCGCACAGCTCGCTCAGCTTGGCCGCGTGCCGCGCGTCCGAGCCGCCGTGCACGTCGACGGTGAGCGCGCGCAGGCCCGGCCGCAGCTTGGCCGGCACCGCGCACAGCAGCACGCGGGTGTCCTGGCCGCCGGTGAGCTGCAGCACCGTGGTCGGGTGGTCGTTGAGATACGCCGTCTGGAAGTCCTCCAGCAGCTCGGCCATCTCGCCGACCGCCGTCGGAATGGTGGGCGTCGCGCCCTCGAGATCCAAGGACGTTCCGATGTACCGGCTGGTGCGCACCTTCCCGCCCGCCAGCACGGCGAGCGACCCGGCCTCCAGCTTCGTCACGTCGCCGAAGACGGTGCCCAGGCCGACCTGCCAGCCGACCAGGCTCTGCAGCCCGAGCGCGGCGAGGTTCAGCGGGGCGCCGGCGAGTTCGCGCAGGGCGAGCGCGCTCGTCGACACCGCGGCCACGCCGTCGCCCTGCCACCAGAAGATCTGGCGGAAGCCGAGCCAGTCGGTCGCGACCACGATCGGGGCGGCCGGGGACGAGCGGTGGGCGGCGGCGAAGGGGGGTACCAGAGCGGAGAGCGCCGTGCCGTCGACGTTGCCGCCGTCGCGGAGCAGCGCCGCCAGCCCGTCGGTGGAGACCTCGCCGGATCGGGTGCGGGCGGCCCGGCCGAGCCGGACGGTGAAGCCGCGGCCCTGGTCGTCGACGCGGTCGCCCGGGTCCTCCGGGCCGAGCGCGACCCAGCCGTCGTCGGCCGCGTGCACCGTGGCGTTGCCGAGAGCCTGAATTGCCGCGGGTGCCGGAGCAACCGCCGAAGCGCCGGGGGCGAAGGAGACCGCGAGGAAGGACCTCACCGCGACCACGCCCGGACAGCAAGCCGTAACAGCGCACGACGCGAACACATGGCGGCCATGCTAGTGCCCCCTCGAAGCGGCCGGTTGACGCACATTTGACAGCCCATCAGTCCCTCCATCAGCGGACCACCGCGGGCGACCAGGCGTCGGGAATCAGGATGTGCGAGGCGCCCGAGCCGTCGGCCGGCACCACCCACACGTCGCTGGCCGACGGGCCCTCGCCCGCGCGGGGCAGGCCGTAGACGACCTGGGCGTCGTCCAGCCATTCGATCTGGTCGTCCACGCTGCGCGGCTCGGCCAGCGGGGTGGCCTTGCCGGTGGCGATGTCGTACACCGCGATGCCCCACTGCCCGGCCGGGCGCCCGGCCCGCGTCTTGAACGCGATCCGCTTGCCGTCCGGCGAGATGGACGGGCACTCCGCGTCCTCGCGCAGCGACTCGAGCTTGGCCGTCGAGATGGTGCCGCGCACCAGCCACGTCTTGCTGCCCGAGGCGGCGGTCGCGTAGAAGTGGTCGTCGTCGGCGAAGGTGACGCCCCACATGTTGCGGTCCTTGGCCTCGATGGTCCTGCCGTCGACGGTCAGCGTGAACGACTCGATGTTCGTGGTCTGCTTCGTCGCGATCTTCGTGATCAGCGTCTCGGTCGAGAACTGGCCGGGCGCGGAGTAGTCGTGGCCGGACACGAACGTCGTGGTGGCCACCAGCGCGCCGTCGCGGGACAGCCGGGTGCGGCTGGGCACGCCGGACAGCGGGAGGTCCAATGTGGACTGCCAGTCCGGGCCGAGCACCCTGGCCGTGTACGTGGTGACGAGCGAGGGCTTGGCGGCCAGGCACACCGCCTGCCCCTCCCGCGCGTACACGCGGTCGCAGCTGGCCGGGGTCAGCGCGCGCGGGCCGGACGGGGCGCTCAGCGGCACCTCGGCCACCTTGCCGTAGTCGTTGCCCAGGGCGGTGCTGCGGAAGACGATGTGCGGCTCGCTCTGCACGGCCGCGAGGTCGTTGCGGGTGGCCAGCGGCGGCGCCTCCTCGGCCGCCTTGGTCTGGGCCCGCCGGGCGAACACGACGTAGCCCACGGAACTGAGCACGGCGAGGGCGACCACCACGCCAAGGGCGATCAGCTTGGCGCGCTGACTCACGCGGTTACCTCGGATTCCGACTCTTCAGCAGCGGGCGTGGCTTCGCTGCCGCGCAGCAGCCACACGGACAGCGCGAGGGTGGCCAGGAGCAGGCCGCCCACCAGGAACAGGGCGTGCGTGCTGCCCAGCAGCAGCCACAGGCTGCCGAAGGCGAGCGAGGACGCGAAGCGGGCCAGCACGACCACCGTCTGCGCGGCCGCGATGCCGCTGCCGCGCGCGTGCGCGTCGACCAGTGGGGTCACCAGCGCCGGCAGCACGCCGTCGGTGGCCGCGTAGTAGGTGCCGAGCAGGCCCAGGACCAGCACCGTGGACCAGGCGCCGCCGAACGGCCCGGCCGCGAACAGGTAGACGGCCAGCAGCGCGACGTGCCCGCCGAGGAAGACCCGGGTCCGCCCGATCCGGTCGGCGAGCCGGCCGAAGGGGATGGCCAGCAGCAGGTACGAGATGTTCGAGCCGACGTAGAGCAGCGGGAAGTACTTGGCCGCCATGTGGTCGCGCTGCTGCAGCGACAGGTAGAGGAAGCCGTCGCCGACGGTGAACAGGGCCAGCAGCCCGGCCGCGATCAGCGGGCGGCGCAGCCGCGGCCCGGTGACCTGGCGCAGCAGGTGCCGGAAGCTCTGCCCGGCGCGCACCGCCTTGGTCTTGCGGTTGGGCACGAACAGCACGATGACGGCCACGCCGACGAACGCGAACCCGGCCGAGACGACCCAGACCGAGTTGTAGTCGCCCGGCACGAGCAGGAGCATCGAGAACGCCACCATCGGCCCGATCGCCGCGCCGATGGTGTCCAGCGTGCGGTGCACCCCGAAGGACCGCCCGAGCGCCCGCGGGTCGGACGAGTCGGCGATCATCGCGTCCCGGGGCGCCGTGCGCAGGCCCTTGCCCAGCCGGTCCGCGGTCACCACGGCGCTGATCGCGGCCAGGTTGTGCGCGACCAGCATGCCGACCCGGCTCAGGGCGCTCAGCCCGTAGCCCACGGCCGCGACCCACTTGGGCCGGTTCGACCGGTCGCCGACGTAGCCGCCGCCGATCCGCAGCAGCGCGCTGACGCCCTGGTACAGGCCGTCCACGAAGCCGTACGCGAGCACCCCCAGCCCCACCTCGGCGGTGAGGTACAGGGGGAGCACCGCGTTGACCATCTCCGAGGAGATGTCGGTGAGCAGGCTGACGATGCCGAGCAGGACCACCGTGGTGGCAATCCGCGGGGCTGCACTCGATGCCGCGGACTTGCCGCCCGGACGATCCCGCAGGGTCAGGTACATCTGGTGCGTCTCACATTCGTGCGGCCCGCAGCGCCTGAACCACCTTGTCCTGCTGCTCGGGCGTGATCTGGGGGAACAACGGCAGGGTCAGGATCTCCACCGCGGCCTGTTCGGCGTGCGGGAAGCTGCCCTTGGCGTACCCCAGGTCGGCGAAGGCCGGCGTGAGGTGGATCGGGTAGGGGTAGTGGATGCCCGCGCCGACGCCGGCCGCGTTGAGCTTGGCCAGCACCTCGTCGCGGCGGGTGGACGAGCCGTCCGCACTCGCCTCGCGGACCACGTAAAGGTGCCACACGTGCTCATTGCCGTCCAGCGTCACCGGCCGGGTGACCTCGACGTCGGCGAGCAGTTCGTCGTAGCGCGCGGCCGCGGCCCGGCGGGCGGCGTTCCACGCGGCCAGGCGGGTCAGCTTGGCCCGCAGGACGACCGCCTGCAGCGCGTCCAGGCGGCTGTTGAACCCGACCACGTCGTGCACGTACTTGGTCAGGCCGCCGTGGCTGGAGATGGTGCGCACGGCCACGGCGAGGGCCTCGTCGGCGGTGACGACCGCGCCGGCGTCGCCGTACGCGCCGAGGTTCTTGCCGGGGTAGAAGCTCGTCGCGGCGATGCCCTCGACGCCCGCGCCCACGCCGAAGCGCGTCGCGCCCTGGCACTGCGCGGCGTCCTCGACGATGACCACGCCGGTGCCGGCCAGCCCGGCCCGCAGCCGCTCGACCGGCGCCAGCTGGCCGTAGAGGTGCACCGGCACGATCGCCCGGGTCTTCGGCCCGACCGCGGCCAGGGCCGCGTCGACGTCGATGAGGTACGTCACCGGGTCGCAGTCCACCAGCACGACCGCCGCGCCGACGCGGGCGACCGCCTCGGCCGTGGCGATGAACGTGTTGGCCGGGAGGATCACCTCGTCGCCCGGCTTGATGCCGACCGCCCGCAGCGCGAGCTCCAGCGCGTCGGTGCCGTTGGCCACGCCGACGCAGTGGTTCACGCCGGAGAACTCGGCGTACTCGCGCTCGAAGGCGGTGACCTCGGAGCCGCCGATGAACGCGGTGTTCTCGAGGATGCGCTTGAAGCCGAGGGCGACGTCTTCGGCGACCTCGGCGTGGGCCGCCTTCAGGTCGACAAGGGGGATCATGAAGCGGAACTCCCAACGAGCTTGGAGAGGATGCCGACGATGTGGTCCTGGTCGGCCTCGGTCAGCTTGTGGTGCAGCGGCAGGATGAGCGAGTCGCGGGTCAGCCGCTCCGTGTTGGGCAGCCCGACCGTCGGGGTGACGTCGTCGTACGCCGGCTCCAGGTGCGAGGCCATGATGCCGCGCCGCGCGGAGACGCCCGCCGCCGCCAGCTCGGCCAGCACCTGGTCGCGGGAGACGCCGAGGTCCGCGTCGAAGAGGACCCAGAACGACTGGAAGTTGCTGGTGCCGTACTCCGGGTCGCGCACCGCCCACACCCCGTCGACGCCGGCCAGCAGCTCCTGGTAGCGCGCCGCGAGCTCGCGGCGCTGGGCGACCAGGCCGGCCAGCCGGTTGAGCTGGACGAGTCCCACCGCGGCCTGGATGTCGGTCATCCGGAAGTTCCAGCCGGTCTCGAGGTAGGCCTCGAGGATCGGCTGGGCGCTCCTGTGCCGGTCGGCCGCGGAGACGTTCATGCCGTGCTCCCGCAGCCGGCGCAGCCGGGCCGCGCGGTCGGCGTCGTCGAGGGTGAGCATGCCGCCCTCGCCGGTCGTGATGACCTTGCGCGGGTGGAACGACCACGCCGACACCAGCGCGCCGGTGCCGACCGGGGCGCCGTAGGCGGTCGAGCCCGCCGCGCATGCCGCGTCCTCGACCAGCGGGAGGCCCCAGCCGGCCGCGGCCGCGCGCAGCGCGCGCACGTCGAACGGCACGCCGCCCTGGTGCACCGCGATGATCGCGGCGCTGCGCTCCGTGCGCACCTGGTCCACGGTCTGCGCCGTCAGGTTGCCGGTGGCGAGGTCCACGTCGGCGAAGACCGGCGTGGCGCCCACGTAGCGCACCGCGTTCGCGGTGGCGATGAACGACAGCGAGGGCACGATCACCTCGTCGCCCGGGCCGATGCCGAGCGCGATGAGGGCCAGGTGCAGCGCCGTGGTGCAGGAGCTGACCGCGACGCCGTGCTCGTGGCCGGCGAGCGCGCTGAACGAGCGCTCGAACTCGGCCACCCGCGGGCCCTGGGCGACCCAGCCGCTGCGGACGGCGTCGGCGGCGGCCTGCGCCTCCTCCTCGCCCAGCAGCGGGATCATCACCGGGATGGTGCTCATCGGCCGGCCTCGTCCGCCGGCTGGGCGACGCGCTCGGCCCGCCACCACTCGACGAGGCCCTGCAGGCCGTCGTCCATGGTGATCTCCCGGCGGAAGCCGATGCCCCGCTCCGCGTGCGAGGTGTCGGCCAGACGCCGGGTGACGCCGTTGACCGAGCGGGCCGGACCGTGCTCGGGGGCGAGGTCCGACTTCATCACCGCGCTCAGGGCGGCGGCCAGCTCCTTGAGGCTGGTCTCCTCGCCGCTGGCGATGTTGAACACGTCGTCGGTCACGTCCGCCTCGGCGGCCAGGATGTTGGCCCGCGCGATGTCGGCGACGTGCACGAAGTCCATCGTCTGCAGGCCGTCGCCGAGGATCAGCGGCGGGGTGCCCGACTCGATGCGCTCCATCCAGCGGATGAGGACCTCGGTGTACACGCCGTGCACGTCCATGCGCGGCCCGTACACGTTGAAGTAGCGCAGGGCGACGTAGTCCAGCCCGTACATGGCGTGGAAGCTGCGCAGCATGCCCTCGTTGAACGCCTTGGCCGCGCCGTAGAACGTGTCGTTGTTGTACGGGTGGTGCCGCTCGGTGGTCGGGAACTGCTCGGCCAGCCCGTAGACCGAGGCCGACGAGGACGCCACGACCTTGCGCACGCCGGCCGCCTGGGCCGCCTCGAGCACGTTGAACGTGCCGTCGACGAGCACCTCGTTGGCCAGGCGGGGCTCGCTGGCGCACTGGGTGATCCGGATCGCGGCGAGGTGGAAGACGATGTCGATGCCCTGGCTGAGCTCGTGCAGCAGCGCGGCGTCGCGGATGTCGCCCTCGACCACGCGGACCGGGCCGTTGGCGATGGCCCAGGCCAGGTTGGCCATCCGGCCGCGGACCAGGTTGTCCAGGACGATGACCTCGGCCGCCCCGCCCTGCACGAGCAGGTCGACCACGTGGGAGCCGATGGTGCCGGCGCCGCCGGTCACCAGGACGCGCGCGTCGCGAATCGGCACAGACGCATTGCCCATCAGTTCTCACCCTCCACCAGGGGAATCGCCACACCGCCGCCGGCGAGGCTACGCGACGCCGCTTCGAGGATCTCCAGGACCCGCAGCCCGGCCCGGCCGTCGGTGAGCGACGGCACACCGCTGTGGATGGCGCCGGCGAACGCCGCCACCATCTGCCCGAGGGCCTCCTTCTCCTGCAGCGCCGGGGCGAGCATGTCGCCGGAGCGGTAGGAGATCTGCATGTCGCGGCGCTGGTCCGGGGCCAGCTCCTCGGGGGCGGCGACCTCGACGCCCCGGTCGTAGATGGCGATGCGCTGGGTCGGGCTCATGTCGTCCCACACGAGCGTCCGCTTCGAGCCGCCGACCATGGTCGTGCGGACCTTGATCGGGGAGAGCCAGTTGACGTGCACGTGCGCGATGGCGCCGGTGTTGAGCTGCAGTGTGAGATAGCCGACGCAGGCGCGACCGGCCCCGATCGGGTCGGCGCCGTGCGCGCTGACCGAGACCGGGTGCACCCCGTCGGGCAGCACGTAGTCCAAAATGGACAGATCGTGCGGGGCCAGGTCCCAGATGACGTCGATGTCGCGCTGCACCAGGCCCAGGTTGATCCGCACCGAGTCCAGGTAGTGCAGCTCGCCCAGCTCGCCGCTGTGCAGCGCCTCGCGGATGCGGGTCACGGCCGGGGTGTAGCAGAAGGTGTGGTCGCACATGAGCGCGAGCCCGCGCTCCTCGGCCTCGGCCACCAGCCGGCGGCCCTCGGCGACCGTGGCGGCCAGCGGCTTCTCGACGAGCACGTGCTTGCCGGCCCGCAGCGCCTGCAGCGCCACGCCGAGGTGGGTGCCGGCGGGCGTGGCGATCGCGACCGCGTCCACGGCCGGGTTGGCCAGCACGGCGGTGAGGTCGGCGGTGGCTTCGACCGTGGAGTAGCCGCCCAGCACCTTGCGGGCGCGCGCGACGTCGAGGTCGACCAGCGCCTGCAGGCGGAAGGACGGCGATGCCATGAAGTTGCGCACGAGATTCGGCCCCCAGTAGCCGGCTCCCACGACGGCAACGCCGATCGGCTGAGGGTCGCCCTGGACGTTTGTTGAATTCACGGATACTCGATTCGGTCACGTCGACATGGGCCGAGAGGCGGACGATTTCTGGCACAACGTGTCAGCACGAGGCGCACACAGCACGGGCAAGCTACCGCCGCCGTCAAGCAATGCCACAGCACTGACGGAAATCTGGCACAGTGATCCTTTCTGTGCAACATCCGATGCGCTGATCATTCGCTGTGAGCTGCGCTGCGATCAAATCGACCCGTGAATGGACGTGGATTTCTGGTCGCATACACTGCGTCCTGCTCGCAGCTTGAGGTAGCCGAGGCTTACTTGCCATCCTTAGGGGGACATGGCCAATGGTGCACTCGATCAAAAGCGCATGGCTCGGCCGCAAAGGATTGATGTTGATCGCTGTGGCCGCGGTGCTTCTCGTCGCGGGCGCGGGCGCCTGGGTGCTGACCGGCAGCACCGCCCCGGCGGTCGCCTGCCCCGCTGGTCAGACGCCTGAGCAGTGCAAGGCGTCGGCCGGCGCCTCGGGCGCGGGCGGCGAGGCGCTGGCGCCGGGCGAGGTCGATCCCGGCAGCGCGGGCCTCGGCAGCGCCAAGCCGTCCGGCAGCGGCACCCGGCCGGCGAGCGCGCCGCCCGGTGCGGGCAGCGGCGGCAACGGGCGCGGCGGCAGTACCGGCGACGGAAAGTACCCGGCCCGCTACTCCGTGGGCGCGCCCGGCGTCGGCAAGTACAAGCAGTCGGACGCGAAGCTCCCGGTGCCACCCGGATATCAGGAAGTGGCCGCCAGCGAGAGCCAGAGCAAGGCGTACAACCTGTACACCTGCGGAAACATCACACTGGACCACAAGTACATCCACGGGTATATCTACATCGGCACCGACTGCCACGGCACGGTCACTATCACGAACTCAATCATCGCCCCGCCGCCCGGTTCCGCGAATCGCGCGATTCTGGTCAACGCGAATTCTTCGGGCAAACTCACGCTGAACATCTCGAACACCACGATTCGCCCGGAGCCGGTGGGACTCGGCCAGAAGGGCGCGGCGCTCAACGACCACGCAATCAATGATTGCGAGACATGCACCATTCACCTGAACAAGGTCGACGTGGCCAATACCGGTGGAATGTGCCTGTGCGGGCAGAACGTCACGATCGAGAACAGCTGGCTGCACGACAACTACATCGCCAACCTGACCGACATCGGGGCGGCGCACACGGGCGGCGTGTTCCCGTACGGCGGCAGCGGCCCGCTGGAGATCCGCAACAGCCGGCTCGAGCCGGGCGTGGACGCCTTCACCGGCCAGGAGATCCCGAACTACTGGAAGGCCATCACCGCGGTGCTGTTCACGCAGAGCGCCGGCGGCTCGACGCTGACCAACTACACCGTGCAGAACAACTTCATCTCGCTCGGCGCCTACGGCTTCTGGGCCCAGGACGGGCAGAACCTGCGGGTGCGCGGCAACGTCTTCGGCCCCACGCACTACGGCAGCACCGGCAACTGCACCGGCGGCTGCAAGGTGACCTACGCCGAGTGGAGCGACAACTCGGCGGGCGCCATCGACGGAACGCCATTGGCCCAGGCGGTGCAGAAGCCCGCGTGACAAATCGGTCCGAGTGGCATGGGTAACAAAACCCCGTCCGCGAGTCGCATTCACGACTTGTATGGACCGTTTTCTGAGCTCACGGCCGAGCCTTCCGAACCCGGGAGGCGGGTATGGTGGCCGCGTTCGGCCGCCGAGCACAATGCATCGCTCACGTTCTCGTGACAGCGCTGGGGAAGGAAAGCCCATGGTGTCGACGGCGTCCCCGCCGGCCCTGATCGCCCACGCCGGTCCCGGGGTGCAGACCCCGCGCCCCGGTCCGACCGACCTCGGTCCCGTCACCACCGACGAGCGGCTCACCGGCAAGGCGAGCGAGCCCGACGACCACCGGCTGTACCGCCGGATGCGCTTCATCCGCCGCTTCGAGGAGACGCTGCTCGCGCTCTTCGAGGAGGGCCTGCTCAACGGCACCACGCACGCCTGCATCGGGCAGGAGGCCGACGCGGTGGCCGTGATGGAGCACCTCGCGGACGGCGACCACGTGTTCAGCAACCACCGCTGCCACGGCCACTACCTGGCCCGCACCGGCGACGCCCTCGGCCTGATCGCCGAGATCATGGGCAAGGAAGCCGGCATGTGCCACGGCATCGGCGGCAGCCAGCACATCTGCGCGCCCGGCTTCAAGTCCAACGGCGTGCAGGGCGGCATCGTCCCGGCCGCCGCGGGCATCGCGATGGCCGGCCAGCTCGACGGCGCCGACATGGTGAGCGTGGTGTTCATCGGCGACGGCACCCTCGGTGAGGGCATGGTCTACGAGACCATGAACATGGCCTCCCTGTGGCAACTGCCGCTGCTGGTGGTGTGCGAGGACAACGCGTGGGCGCAGAGCACGCCGGTCGCGACCAACCTGGCCGGCGGCATGGCCGCGCGGTTCGAGGCGTTCGACGTGCCGGTGCGCGAGGTCGACAGCACCGACGTGGTCGAGCTGAGCGAGATCGCCAAGGCGGAGATCGACGCCGTGCGCTCCGGCGGCGGGCCGCGGGTGCTGCTCATCCACACGTACCGGCTGTGCCACCACTCCAAGAGCGACGACGAGCGGCCCGAGGAGGAGATCGCCGCGCGCTGGCTGGTCGAGCCGCTGGTCGTGCACGGCCGCCGGCTCAGTGAGGCCGACCGCCGCGCGATCGACGAGGAGGTCGAGACCGCGCTGGGCGAGGTCGTGGCGACGGCGAGGGCGCTGCCGTGATCTTCGCCAAGGAACTGGGCGACGCCCTGCGCGCGAGCCTCACCGACGATCCCCGCGTGGTCGTGCTCGGCGAGGACATCGCCGACCCGTACGGCGGCGCGTTCAAGGTGACCCGCGGGCTGTCCACGGACTTCCCGGCCCGGGTGCGCACCACCCCGATCAGCGAGGGCGCCGTCGCCGGGATCTCGGCCGGCCTGGCGCTGGCGGGCAAGCGGCCGATCGCCGAGATCATGTTCGGCGACTTCCTGACGCTCGTGTTCGACCAGGTCGTCAACCACATCGTGAAGTACCAGGCGATGTACGCCGGGCAGGCCACCTGCCCCGTGGTGATCCGGGCCCCCTCGGGCGGGCACCGCGGCTACGGGCCGACCCACAGCCAGAGCCTGGAGAAGCACTTCCTCGGCGTGCCGCACCTGCGGGTGGTGGCGGCGTCGCTGTACCACGACCCGAAGGACGCCTTCGCCGACTTCCTGGGCCAGGACAGCCCGGTGCTCTACATCGAGCACAAGCTGCTCTACCCGCAGCACCTCGCGCTGCCGGAGGGCGGCCTGGTGGGCAACCTGCTGGCGGCGCACGACGCGAGCCCGGGCGCGCTGCCGACCGTGCGGCTGTCCGCGGTGCCGCGCCACGACTGCACGATGACCGTGCTCGCCTACGGCTACCAGGCCATGCTCGCCGCCCGCGTGATCGAGCGGCTGGCGGTCGAGGAGGAGATCTTCGCCGAGCTGCTCGTGCCGGCCCAGATCGCCCCGATGGACTGGGCGCCGGTGGAGCGCTCGGTGCGGGCCACCGGGCGGCTCATCACCGTCGAGGAGGGCGTGAGCGGCTGGTCCTGGGGGACCGAGGCCGCCGCGGTCATCTCGCAGCGGCTGTTCGGCGAGCTGTGCCGGCCGGTCGACGTGGTCGCCAGCACGCCCACCGTCATCCCGTCCTCGAAGCAGCGGGAGAGCCGGATGCTGGTCGGCGAGGAGCAGATCGAGGCGGCCATCCGCGCCGCCGCCGCCTGATCGCAGTTCGCAGTTCGCAGTTCACTGGAGGAGACAGACCGTGAAGCCAGTCCTGGTGCCGACGAACGACGTCAACAGCGAGCACGGCATCGTGGTGACCTGGTTCGTCGACGACCGCGACAAGGTCGAGTCCGGCGCGCTGCTGGTGGAGGTCGAGACCAGCAAGGCGGTCCTGGAGGTGTACGCGCCGGAGGCCGGCATCGTGCTGCACCTGGCCCGCAAGGGCCAGGAGCTGGCGCTGACCGAGCCGGTGGCGATGCTCTTCGAGGGCGTGTCGGAGCTGCAGGCGTACTCCGACAAGCTGGCCGCCGCCGCCGAGGCCAGGGCGGCCGCCCCCACGCAGGTCCGGGCGTCGGTCAAGGCCATCGCGCGGGCCGAGGAGCTCGGCGTCGACCTGTCCACCTTCGACGGTTCCCGGCTGGTCACGGTCAAGGACGTCGAGGCGGCCGCGGCCGTGCCGGTCACCGTGGACTACTCCGCGATGCCGGCCCCGCTGGCCGCTGAGCCCGGCGTGGCCCGCATCCTGGTCATCGGCGGCGCCGGCGGCGCGACCCAGGTCATCGACATCTTCAGCAAGGTGCCGGACCAGCGGGCGGTGGCCGTCCTCGACGACGACTCCGGCCGCTGGGGCGGGGACGTGCACGGGGTGCCGGTCATCGGCGGCACGGACCGGCTGGCCGAGCTGTTCGCCGCGGGCGCGTACGAGGCGGCAATCATCGCGATCGGGACATCGGTGGACGTCCGGGCGCGATTCCGCAAGATCTGCGCGGAGGCGGGCATTCCGCTCGCCAATGCGATCGACCCGACCGCGAAGATCGCCACCGATGTGGAAATCGGTCAGGGCAACATCATCTGCGCGTTCTGCCATCTCGGCACCGGCGTGCGCATGGGGGACAACAATTTCCTGTCCGCGTACAACTCATTCGACCACCACAGCGTGGTCGGATCCGACAATGCGACCGGGCCGTCCTGCGTCGCGTCGGGCAAGGTGACCCTGCGGGACCGGATCCGGCTCGGCACCGGCATCTTCCTGGAGCCCGGCGTCGAGCTCGGGGACGGGGTCCAGGTGGCGTCGGGATCGGTGATCGTCACGTCGGTGCCCGCGAACCACGCCGTCAAGACGAAGATCGTCACCACCACCGTCGTGCCCCGCCGCACCTGACGCGAGCGTAAGGGCGCAACCACGGCCGGTCAGCGTCGAATGGGCCGTCCGGCTGTTTCTGTCGGACATTGATCTGGAAGATGCTGGACTGCAGGCCATCTGCTTTAATGCGATGAATTCTTGCCTTGTGGCACAGGGAACGTAAGCTCCCGAACGAGTCCTGGGATGCTGCGGTTGATGCTGACGTCGTTACGGAAATAGGGCGAAGACATGAAGTCTCGGTTCATAACCGGCATAGCGGCGGCGGTCATCGTCGCGGCAGTAGCGTGCGTACCGTCGGCGGGAAATGCAGCCACATTCGACCCTTGTGGGGCGGGCTCCAACCCGATCACCTGCGAGAACTCGAAGGCCGGGTCCCCGATCGAGGACTGGTACTCGGAGAACTCCTGGGGCGACATCGAGGGCTTCACCACCAAGGAGAGCATGCAGCCGGGTGAGACCCTGCAGGCCAAGGTGAACTCGCCGTCCTCGACGTTCCGGGTGTCGATCTACCGGCTCGGCTACTACGGCGGCCTCGGCGCCCGCAAGATGCCGACCTCGCCGACGACCATCTACGCCCAGAAGACCCAGGACCCGTGCCTGCACGACTCCGGCACCGGGCTGGTCGACTGCGGCAACTGGACCACCAACGTCACCTGGACCGTCCCGTCGGACGCGGTCTCGGGCGTCTACCTGCTCATGCTGGACCAGACGGACAACAACGGCTTCATGCCCTACCCGTTCGTCGTGACCAACAACTCGAGCCACTCCGACATCCTGGTGCAGACCTCGGACCAGACCTGGCAGGCCTACAACGACTGGGGCGGCCAGAACCTCTACCAGGGCGGCGGCCCGGCCCTCGACGGCCGTGCGTACAAGGTGAGCTACAACCGGCCCCTGCGCACCGCCGGCGACAACGGCGTCTTCTCCTCCGAGTTCCCGATGATCCAGTTCCTGGAGCGCAACGGGTACAACGTGAGCTACGCATCCTCCGTCGACGTGTCGAACAACGCCGCGATGCTGCTGCAGCACAAGGTCTTCATGTCCTCCGGGCACGACGAGTACTGGAACCAGAAGCAGTGGGACAACGTCACCGCGGCCAAGGCCGCCGGGGTCAACCTGGCGTTCTTCAGCGGTAACGAGGTCTTCTGGCGCACCCGCTTCGAGCCGTCCATCTCCACCGGCGCGGCCGCCGACCGGACGCTGGTCTGCTACAAGGAGACCAAGCTCAGCCAGTCGCCGCCGAACGGCACCGCCGACCCGAGCGGCCAGTGGACCGGCACCTGGGTCGACACCGACGGCGCGGGCAAGGGCGGCAACAAGCCGCCGAACCAGCTCACCGGCACCCTGTTCACGGTCAACGGCTACCGGCAGGACGCGATCACCGTCCCGGCGGCCTACAAGGACCTGCGGCTGTGGCGCGGCATCCCGGCCATCAACAACCTGCAGGCCGGTCAGGTCTCCACCCTCGCGGCCGGCTCGCTCGGCTACGAGTGGGACTCGGACAAGGAGAACGCCGTCCGCCCGGCGGGCGCCGTCGCGTTCTCCTCGACCACGCTGAACCTGACCGACGGCACGCTGCTGCTCGACCAGGACCACGGCAACAACTACGGCAACGGCGTCGAGACGCACAGCCTGATGATGTACCGCGACCCGACCTCCAAGGCCCTGGTCTTCGGGGCCGGCACGGTGCAGTGGGCGTGGGGCCTGGCCGCCTTCCACTCGGGGCCGACCAGCGTCGAGGACAAGAAGATGCAGCAGGCCACGGTCAACCTGCTGGCCGACATGAGCTCGCAGCCGCTGACCCTGATGGCCGGGCTCAACCTGGCCGCCAAGTCCACCGACACCACCGGCCCGAACGTGACCATCACGTCGCCGGCGTCCGGCGCCAACGTGCCGGCGGCGAGCCCGGTCAACATCACCGGCACGGCCGCCGAGGTCGGCGGCGGGCAGCTCGGCCGGGTCGAGATCTCCACCGACGGCGGCACCACCTGGGCCAAGGCCAACGGCCTGGGCACCTGGAGCTACACCTGGACGCCCGGTGCGCCGGGCGCGACCACCATCAAGGTGCGGGCCTCGGACGACAGCCTGAACCTCGGCGCGGTCGCGAGCCTCCCGGTGACCGTCGGCTCGCAGCAGTGCCCCTGCAGCACCTACACGGCCTCCACGGTGCCGACGAACGTCGACTCCTTCGACTCCGGTCCGAACGAGCTCGGCGTGAAGTTCCGGGTGCCGACGGCGAGCCAGGTGCTGGGCATCAAGTTCTACAAGTCCGCGGCCAACACCGGCACGCACCTGGGCAAGCTCTGGTCCTCCAGCGGCCAGCTGCTGGCGACGGGCGAGTTCAGCGGTGAGTCGGCCACGGGCTGGCAGACGATGACGTTCGCGAGCCCGGTGCCGATCGCGCCGAACACCACGTACATCGCGTCGTACTACACGCCGACCGGGCGCTACTCCTACGACAGCGCCTACTTCGCCACCAAGGGCGCCGGCCAGGCCGCGATCACGCAGCTGAAGTCCGGCGTGGACGGTCCGAACGGCGTGTACAAGTACGGCGGCGGCTTCCCGAACCAGAGCTGGAACGACACCAACTACTGGGTCGACGCCATCGTCACCACCGCCGGGGCGACCTCGAACCCGCCCACGGTCACGGCCCGCACGCCCGCCGTGAACGCCACGGACGCCGGCCTGAACACCGCCGTGACGGCGACGTTCAGCCAGGCCCTCAACCCGTCGGCGATCCAGTTCACGCTCACCACCGGCGGCAGCACCAACGTCCCGGGGGTGGTCAGCTACAACGCCACCACCAAGACGGCCACGCTGCAGCCGACGGGCGTGCTGTCGCCGTCGACGACCTACCAGGCCTCCGTGCAGGCGACCGACGCCTTCGGCAACGCGATGCTCGCGCCCTCGGTGTGGTCGTTCACCACGGGCGGCAGCGGCCAGGTGAGCTGCCCGTGCTCGCTGTGGAACGACACCACGGTGCCGGCCAACGCGAGCGCCAGCGAGGTCGCCTCGCTGGAGCTGGGCATGCGGTTCACCTCCGCGGTGAGCGGCAAGATCACCGGCGTCCGGTTCTACAAGAGCGCCGAGAACACCGGCCCGCACACCGGGACGCTGTGGTCGAACACCGGCCAGCAGCTCGCGACGGGCACGTTCGACAACGAGACCGCCTCCGGGTGGCAGACCATGACGTTCTCGACGCCGGTGTCGATCACCGCCAATACGCCGTACGTGGTCTCGTACCACACGACGGTCGGGCACTACGCCTACACCAGCGGTTTCTTCGGGCAGCCGACGCAGAACTACCCGCTGACCGGCGTGACCGACAACAACGGCCTGTTCCGGCAGAGCAACGACGTCGTGTTCCCGACGAACACCTGGAATGCGACCAACTACTGGGTTGATGTGATCTTCACGACCCCGTGAGACGATGAAATGGCCCGCATCCGCGAGGGTGCGGGCCATTTCTCGTGTAGAGACGGCAATTCACGCGGCATTAAGGTGGCAGATGAGTTCGGTCAGTGTGGTCATTCCGTGTTACAAATACGGCCATTACCTCGCCGACTGCGTGAGCAGCGTCCTGGACACCAACCCGGGCCTCGACATCCGGGTGCTGATCATCGATGACTGCTCCCCGGACGACTCGGCCGACAAGGCGCGCGCCATCGCGGCGGCCGACTCGCGGGTCGAGGTGCGGGTGCACGAGCAGAACATGCGGCACACGCGGACGTACAACGAGGGCCTGATGGACTGGGCCGACGGCGACTACTCGGTGCTGCTCTCGGCCGACGACATGCTGACGCCGGGCGCGCTCACCCGGGCCGTGGCCCTGCTGGACGCCAACCCGAACGTCGGCTTCGTCTACGGGCACCCGGTGCACTTCCAGCACCCCGGGCCGCCCCCGCCGGCCCGCACCGAGGACCGCGGCACCACCGTGTGGCCCGGCCACTGGTGGCTGGAGCGGCGCTTCCGCGAGGGCACCGGCTGCATCACCTCGCCCGAGGTGGTGGTCCGCACCTCGCTGCAGCACAAGGTCGGCGGCTACGACCTCGACCTGCCGGCCGCGGGCGACATCGAGATGTGGATGCGGCTGGCCGCCCACGCCGACGTCGGCTACGTGCGGGCGGACCAGGCCTTCTACCGGCTGCACGGCGACAACATGTCGCTGACGGACTACGCCGGGCAGCTCAACGACCTGCTCGAGCGCAAGGCGGCCTACGAGGCGGTCCTGACCAAGTGCGGCGACCTGCTGCCGAACAAGGCCGAGCTGGACGCCATGGTGCACCGGCGGCTGGCCCGCTACGCGCTGCGGCGGGTGGTGCGGGCCTACGACCGCGGCCGGACCACGACCGTGCCGATGGACGAGCTGCTCGCGTTCGCGGCCGACTGCTGGCCGGACTACAAGGAGCTGCCGGAGTACCGCGGGCTGAAGATCCGGCGGCAGATCGGGCCGCAGGCGATGCCGTACCTGCAGCCGCTGGTCCTGTCGGCCGTCGCGCACAAGGGCCGCGAGTGGCTGTGGTGGCAGTCCTGGAAGCGCCGCGGCATCTGAGCCTCATGCGAGAGAAGCGCCCCCTGCGTGCGGTACACAGGGGGCGCTTTTGGCTTTTGTCAGGAGGTCAGTTCCCAGGGGGTCCAGTAGCTGTCGGGGTTCACCACGTAGTCGACGGTCGGCTCCGGGATGTGCTCGACCCGGTTGCGCCGGCCGAAGCGGTAGATGAGCTCCCAGTCCTCCTTGGGGGCGACCGCCTTGTTGCGCCGCAGCCGGCTGTAGTGCAGGTCCGGGATGCGCCGGGCGACGAACGGGTTCGGGTCGAAGAAGCAGCGCTCCCAGGCGAGCTTGCGGTCGTACGGCACCGACAGGACGTCCCGCACGCTCCCGTCGGGCAGCAGCCGGCGCATGGCGGTGTAGACCGCGTCCGGCCGGGGTTCGCCGGTCTCCGGGCCGTCCAGCCGGTCCAGCGCCACCTGCAGGTGGTTGGGCTGCCAGGTGTTGTCGTCGTCCAGGAACGCGACGAACCGCGAGTCGGTGAGCCGGATGCCGATGTTGCGCCCGACGCCGGGGACGTTGATGTTGTGCCGGATGCTGACCGCGTGCAGGCGCGGGTCGGCCGGCAGCTCGGGCAGCCCGCCGCCGTCGTCGACCACGATGACGACCTGGTCGCGCACGGTCTGGGCGAGCACCGACCCGACCGCCAGCAGCAGCCGCTCGGGGCGCTTGTAGGTCAGCACCACGGTGGCCACCCGGGCCTTGGGGCGCTGCCCGCCCGGCAGCGTGGCCACCAGCCGGCGCACCTCGGCGTCCTCGAACCGGCGCAGGGCGAGGGCCGTGTGGCCCAGCACCACCTTGTTGCGCATCTCCTCCAGCGGCATCCACCCGAACCGGGCCCGCAGCCGTCGTTTGACCATACGGATCACTGTGGGGTCTCCCCTAGGGAACCTTGACCTCCGGCCCGGCGGCCGTGAGGATCAGCGGGTCGGAGGCCGGGGCCGGCTCCGTGGGCTGCTGGGGCTTGGCGCGCAGGCTGCGCACGAGGGGCCAGACGAACGGCAGGTAGACCGCGGTGCCCGCGATGCCGGCGAGGGCGAGGCCGAGGAAGCCGTTGCCGATCGCGTGGTGCACGCCCCACGCGGCCAGGCCCATGGCGATGCCGCCGAGGGCGGGCATGAGGCAGGCGCGCAGCACGCCGCCGGTGCGGATGCCCATCCGGTGCAGGACGAACAGGAACACCGGGGCGACCAGGACGCCCGCGACGAGCGCCTGGCCGGCGGCCACGCCGTCGATGCCCCACACGTGGGCGAACCAGATGAGGATCGGGATCAGCGCGAAGAGCCACCAGCCCTGCATGAGCATCAGCGTCTCGCGGCGGCGGGCGGCGATGCCGTCGTAGGCCAGCTCCACGGTCACGCGGACGAAGCCGAGCACCACCAGCCACTGCAGCGCCACCGCGGCGCCGCCCCACTGGTCGCCGTAGACGAACCGGATGACCGGGTCGGCGAGCACGCCGAGCAGCACGCACATCGGCACCGAGGCGGCCACGACCAGGGACAGGGCCCGGGTGAAGCCGGCCGCGAACGCGTCGGGGGAGTCGGCCAGGCGGGAGAAGCCGGCGAACGACACGCGCCGCGCCGTCTCCGAGACCATCCGCACCGGCCAGCTCGACATGTTGAAGGCCATCGCGTAGAGGCCGAGGGCGGCCGGGCCGAGGATCGAGCCCACGACGACCGAGTCGAGGTTCACGATGCCCAGCGTCAGCAGGCTGGCGGCGGCCAGGGGGAGGCCGAAGCGGTACAGCTTCCCGGCCAGCTGCCGGTCCCAGCCGAACTTCAGCATGCCCGGCGCGGCCAGCGAGAAGCCGACCAGCGCGACGATGTTGCCGGCCAGCGAGCCCCACGCGAAGGCGAGCGCGCCGACGTGCATCGCGGCGAGCACGATCGTCACGGCCGTGTTCACGACGAAGTTGAGGATGTCGACGAGCGTGCGCCAGAACTGCTCGAAGTCGCGGTTGAGCTTGGCCAGGGGCACGCAGGCGATGCCGTCGATGATGACGCTCAGGCACAGCAGGCGCAGCATCATCGTGGCGTCCGGCGAGCCGAGCAGGCGGGCGACGGTCGGCGCCGTGACGTACAGGAGGACATAGAAGGCCGTGCTGGAGGCGGTCGAGAGGGTCAGCACCGTCGGCGCGAACCGCTTGATGTCGCCTTCCCAGCGCACGAGCGCGAGGCTCACGCCCATCTCGTTGAGCGACAGCAGCATCGCCAGCACCAGCAGGCCGACGGCGTAGAGGCCCCACTCGGTCGGGCCGAAGAAGAGCCGCGCGAGCACCACGCCGCTGGCGAAGGTGCCGACGCGGCGGACGACTGTGTTGATCAGGCTCCAGCGGGTCGCCGCCGCGACCTTCCGGTTCAGCTCCGTCACAGCGACGGTTCTCCCCTCAGCATCTGGTCCTGGCGGGCCATGCCGAGGTATGCCCCGGAGAGTCCCATCATCAGGAATGACAGCCCGGCGACCATCGGGAAGCTGAGCGTGTCGAAGGTCGCGGTGACCACGAGCATGACGAGTCCGACGGCGACGAAGCCCTGCCCCGTCTCCCGCTTCGCCGGGTCGGCGAAGCGCCGGCGGCCCGCGCCGCCGCAATGGAAGCACACGATGTAGACGAGCACGACGGCGGCCACGCCCACGATGCCCATCTCCACCAGGGACAACAGGTACTCGTTGTCCGTATATCGGTACATCAGGGGCAGGAACGTGCCGTAGCCCCGGCCGGTCCACGGGCGCTCGTCGAAGTACTGCGAGACGACCGCCGACGTCGCCTCGCGCGAGTCCGTGCTGTTGTCGCCGCCGTTGAGGAACGCCGAGAAGAGCCCGATCAGCGTGCCCAGCAGGCCCGGCAGCGCGACACTGGCGCCGCCGATGCCGACGGTCAGCGCGGCCATCGTCGGCCCCAGCCGCTTGGCGGGCCAGGTCGGCAGCAGGGTCAGGAAGACGATGACGACGCCGATGACCGACGTGCGCGAGACCGTCATCACGGCCGAGAGCGCGATGATCGCGACCGGCAGCCAGTTGCGGATGACGCCCTTCTTGACCGGGTTGAACCCCTGCTGCAGGGCGAAGGGCAGGGCGATGGCCATGACCGTGGCCAGTTCCAGGGAGTGCGCCGCGGTCGCCGTCGGGCGCACGAAGTCGCCCCGGGTGACCAGCTCGCTGCCGCCGCCACCGCCGGAGAGGCCGGGCAGCACCATCCACGCGGTCAGGCTGGTCTTGGTCAGGAACTCGAGGATCGCCACGAGGCCGATCAGGGCCGCGCAGCGGACGAACAGGCGCAGCAGGCGGTCGAGGTCGGCGTACTCGCGCAGGGAGGTGGCCAGCAGCACGAGCGGGAACCAGGCCAGCAGCTGGATCAGGCCCCGGTCGCCCGCGCTGGACTCCAGGGCCGAGCTGTCCCGGCGGGCCGCGGCGATGTAGCTCAGCAGCACGGCCACCGCGAAGACGAACATCGCGATGCGCGGTAATCGGGTGTACTTCGCCGGCGTGATCCGCCGCATCAGCCAGCTGACGCCGTACCAGACCAGCGCGGCGAGGATGAAGACGTTGGCGATGGTGCCGGTGGCGCCCAGGCCGGGCAGCACGATCCGGGCCGGCAGGCACAGCAGCAGGACCAGGTAGATGGCGAGCGCGGCGGCCGGGCCGCGCCGGGGCGCCGCGCGCCGGGACGTGTAGATCGAGCCGAGGCGGCGCAGGACGGACGGCTGGGCGGCGCCGCGCGCGATGGGCGTCGAGCCCGGTTGGTTCGACGGCGGGACGACAGCGACCACTTCAGCGGGAGCCCCGGCGCCCGTTGGCCGAGCCCTTGTCGCCGGTGGGCTTGACGGGCATCTTGAGCACGACCGTCTGGTCGGTCTCCTCGACCCGCTCGATCAGCTCGGTCTTGCCGCCCTTGTCCATGTCCAGCACGACCGTCGAGTCGAGCGGCACCTCCGACCACACGACCTGAATCGGGGCGGGGCGCGAGGACGGCGGCGACAGCGTGGCCACGGAGGCGGAGGCCGAGGCGGGCAGCGCCGGGCGGGCCACGCGGTCGGGCTCGGTCAGGGTGCCCGTGCTCGACTTCGGCTCCCCGGACTGGCGGCGGGCCTTGTTGCGGCTCACGCTCTCCATGATGAAGGTCACCAGCAGCGTCAGCGCGATCATGCCGCCGGTCGCGGCCAGCACGATCTCGATCTTCTTCTTGGCCTTCGCCTCCGGCGTCTGCGGCGGGACGATCTCGGTCATCCGGATCATGTCCTGCGTCTTGACGCCGTTCTGCTGCTGGATCGAGGTCAGCCGCTCGTTGGCGAACCTGGCCAGCGTGGCCGTGGAGCGCAGCACGTGGGCCTTGTCGGAGCCGGTGACCGTGAAGGTCAGGAACGGGCCCTGGGCGCCGTCGGCCAGCGCGACCGTGTACTTCTCCGTGACGCCCTGGCGCTTGAGCTCCTCCACCGCGTCGGTGGACTGCAG
Organism: Dactylosporangium sp. CS-033363; assembly: GCF_050942475.1. Classification (NCBI taxonomy): domain Bacteria; kingdom Bacillati; phylum Actinomycetota; class Actinomycetes; order Micromonosporales; family Micromonosporaceae; genus Dactylosporangium; species Dactylosporangium sp. CS-033363. The sequence goes on from NZ_CP192032.1 coordinate 1,426,586, forward strand.
GCTGCGGCCGAGGAAGTCGGCGGTCGCGATCAGTGAAGAGTCGAACGTCATGAAGGGGTTGTCGTTGCCCTTGGTGGCAATCTCCGTCTTCATGGACGAGCTCAGCAGGCTCACCGTCGTGTACGACTCGTAACTGTTCGGCACCACGAAGAACGCGGTCACGCCCAGTCCCAGTGCCAACACGAACATCGGCACGACGACCAGCCAGCGCTTGCGAAGTACCCGAAGGATCTCGCCGAGGTCCATGGCCCCTCCAAGTCCCTTCAGGACGCGTGGTGATGGGCGCAGTGGCCCCGAAGTCAAGACATGGGGTGGCGTCCCGCGCTCGCCCACACGCTATACGGCCCGTAGGCGCGTCGGCCACCCCACGATGAGTCGGGTTCTGTGCTCCTTGGCGCGCCGGGTCGCCATCATGTCACCATTGGCCGCACTTGGGTAGCGTTCGTGAGTCGCAGGAGGTGTCCGGGACGTGTACTTCAACGACATCCTCCGCGCGCTGGGCCGGCGGTGGCCGTTCGTGGTCCTGGGCTTCTTCCTGACCGCAGCGCTCGGATACCAGGCCGCCCACGTCGCCCCGACCTACCTGGCGTCGGAGATTCTCGTGGTGAAGTACCCGATTTCGGAGGATTCGCCCAACCCGCTGACCGGGCTGAACCCGTCCATCGCGGTCACCGCCGCGGCCGTCGCGACGAGCCTGCAGACTCCGGACTACGCGGAGGAGTTCCGCCGGGCCGGGGTGACGGGCAAGTACTCCTTCGAACCGCGCAACACCGGCACCAACCAGGAACCGCGCTACGTCATCGCGTCGCTGGCGGTCACCAACACCACCGACAGCGAGCAGGGCAGCCTGCGGGCGCTGGACATCCTGCGCGAGGCGTTCGTCGACAAGCTCACCGAGCTGCAGGACCGCTGGAACGTGCGGCAGGACCTGCGCTTCATCGTCGCGACGCTGGTGCCGGCGAGCACGACCGAGCTGTCCTACTCGTCCCAGCGCGCCCTGATCGGCTCGGCGCTGCTGGGCGGGCTGGGCACGCTCGCGGTGCCGCTGTGGATCGACGAGATCCTCCAGCGGCGCCGCCGCGGGAAGGGCGCGCCCGAACCGGCGCCGGAGCCCGCTCAGGCCTGAGCCTCGGCCAGCCGTCCGTCCGCCTCGACGTACTCCACCCCGGTCTGCGGGCACACGAAGCGCCCGTCGTCCTTGGCCTCCAGGCGCACCCCGGCCCGGCCGACCCAGCCGATGCGGCGGGCGGGCACCCCGGCCACGAGCGCGAAGTCGGGCACGTCGTGCACGACCACGGCCCCGGCCGCGACGAGCGCCCAGCGCCCGATCGTCACCGGCGCCACGCACACCGCACGGGCCCCGACGGCGGCGCCGTCGCCGATGACCACGCCGACCGCCTCCCAGTCCTCGCCCGTCTTGAGCCGGCCCTCGGGTGTGACCGCGCGCGGGTAGGTGTCGTTGGTCAGCACCGCCGCCGGGCCGAGGAAGACCCCGTCGCCCAGCACCGCCGGCTCGTAGGCCAGGGCGTAGTTCTGCAGCTTCACGTTGTCGCCCAGGCGCACGCCGGGGCCCACGTAGGCGCCGCGGCCGATGATGCAGTCGCGGCCGAGCCGGGCCTCCTCGCGGATCTGGGCCAGGTGCCACACGGTCGTCCCGGCGCCGATCTCGGCCCGCTCGTCGACGTCCGCGCTGTCCATCACCCGGACCGGCTTCGCGTTCTCGTCCATCAGGCCACCCTCGAATTCGGGAAATGGGGCATGGTACCGCCCGCGCCTTTCCGGCGGAGGTAAACATTCGATGGCGAGGGAGCGATGTAAGAAACGCGACACCTCGGCACCTGACCGGCCCATTGCCTTCGCCGTACGAGTCCGAAAGCGTACAGCCGTATTCTCATGTCTCAACGGCGGAACGAGGCGATCCGAATCATGGCAAGCGCGCGGCCACAGATCGCCATTCTCGTGGCCAATCTGCCCGCGGAGCGTGACCGTCGCGTCATCCGCGAATGTCTGAGTCTCGAAGCGAATGGTTTCGACGTGACCGTGATCGCCCCGAAGGGCGACCCGGCGCTGAAGATCCTGCCGGGCAGCCGGGGCACGCGCCTCAAGCCGTATCCGGTCAAGGTGTACGGCAGCGGCGTGGTCACCTTCGCGGTCGAGTTCGTGTGGTCGTTCCTGTGCATCGCGTGGCGGCTCCTGGGCGAGGTCCTCGCCGGGCGGGCGCACGCCGTGCAGGTCTGCAACCCGCCGGACATCTACTGGCCGCTGGCCCTGGTGTTCCGCGCGATGGGCCGGCCGTGGGTGTTCGACCACCACGACCTGTGCCCCGAGATCTACGCCACCCGCTCGGGGGCGCCCGTCGGCGCGGTGTACAAGACGCTCGTCGCCATGGAGTGGCTCACGCTGCGCACGGCGACCGCGGTCTTCGCCACCAACGAGTCGTACCGCGGCAACGCGCTCGCCCGCGGCGTGAAGCCGGAGAAGGTGACCGTGGTGCGCAACGGCCCGAGCGCCACCGAGATCAAGCCGGTCGACCCGGCCTCGGCGGCGGAGGCGCAGGACGAGCACACGATCGTCTACCTCGGCGTGCTCGGCCCGCAGGACAACGTGGAGGGTGCGGTCCTGGCCGCCGACGAGCTGACCCGGCTGCGCCCGCGCAACGACTGGCGGATGGTCATCGCCGGCGACGGCGAGAGCCTGCCCGCGCTGACCAAGCTCGCGGCCGACCGCGGGCTCGGCGGTGTGGTCGAGTTCACCGGCTGGCTCGAGGGCCCGGCGATCGACGCGCTGCTGCGCAGGGCGACCGTGGCCATCCAGCCCGACCTGCCGACGCGGATGAACAACCTCTCGACGATGGCCAAGACGGTGGAGTACCTCGGGCGCGGGGTCCCGGTCGTCGCGGCCGACCTCATCGAGACGCGGCGCAGCGCGGGGGAGGCGGCGGAGTACGTCGAGCACGGCACCGCGCACGAGTACGCGACGGCCATCAACGGGCTGCTCGACGACCCGGCCGGGCGGCAGAAGATGCGCGCGATCGGGCTGGCCCGCTTCGCCGACGAGCTGTCCTGGGAGCACCAGAGCCGCGCGTACGTCGCGGTGTGGAACCGGCTGCTGGCCAAGCGGCTGCGCCGGAGCGTGGCCGCGCATGGCTGAGGAAGTCCTGAACGTCCTGTTCCACGGGATCGGCAAGCCGGAGCGGGAGCTCGAGCCGGGCGAGGACGTCTACTGGGTCGACGAGGACACGTTCCTGCGCGTCCTGGACGACCTGGTGGCGGCCGAGGCGGCGGGCGCCCTCCCGGCGCTGCGGCTCAGCTTCGACGACAGCAACACCTCGGACCTCACGATCGGCCTGCCCGCGCTGCTGGAGCGCGGGCTGACCGCCGACTTCTTCGTGCTGGCCGGGCGGCTGCGCTCGGCCGGCAGCCTCGACGCGGACGCGGTGCGCGAGCTGCGGGACAAGGGCATGGGCATCGGCACCCACGGCATGCACCACCACCCGTGGCGCGGCCTGGGCGACGCCGCCCGCCGGGACGAGTTCGTGCACGCCCGCGAGCGGCTCGCCGAGGTGGTCGGGGCGCCGGTCGACCGGGCCGCGTGCCCGCTGGGCCAGTACGACCGCTCGACGCTCACGGAGCTGCGCGGGCTCGGCTACACCGAGGTGTTCACCAGCGACCGCCGCTACGCCCGCCGGGGCCGCTGGCTGCAGCCCCGGTTCAGCATCCGCAACGGCGACACCGTCGAGTCGTTCCGGGCCCAGATCGCGGCCAGCCGCACGCCGGCCCGGAGGACCCGCAACGCGCTGGCCGGGACGGTCAAGCGCCTTCGGTGACCACCGGGGCCGGCGGCAGTTCGCCCGGAGCCGGTTTCGAGGCCGCCGGGTGTACCGTCCAGGGCCCCGGCGTCTCCCGCAGCCGCGCGGGGCTGAGCAGGGCCCGGGTGGCCAGGCGGCTCTGCGGCTTGCCCGTCACGGCGCGGCTCATCTCGCGCACCAGCAGCACGGACCAGTAGGCGCCCGCGCTCACGGCCGAGTGCCGCCGCCGGTACAGCCGGACGCGGTTCGTCGTGAGCAGCGCCCACAGCCGCGGCGAGACCCGCGAGTCGCCCTCCAGGTGCACCGCCCGGGCCGCCGGGTTGTAGCGGGTGGCGAAGCCGGCGTCGCGGGCGCGCAGGGCGAAGTCGGTCTCCTCGGAGTAGAGGAAGTACGACTCGTCCCAGGGCGCGCACCGCTGCCAGCACTCGGCGCTGATGAGCAGCGTGGAGCCCTCGGCCCAGTCGGCCACGTTCTCCCGCTCGTACTCCCGCTCGTCGGTGACGACCTCGCCGAGCACCGGAATCTTGCCGGCCCGGCGGGCGCCCATGACGGCGTCGCCGAGGATGCGCGGGACGGACGGCTCGCGGCGCAGGGTCGGGATGAGCGTGCCGTCGCCGTTCTCCAGGCGCGGCACGGCCAGCCCGGTGCCGGGCGTGCGCAGCGTCTCCAGGAGCGTGCCGATGCAGCCCTTCTCGAGCCGCACGTCCGGGTTCAGCACCAGGATGGCGGTGTGCGGACGGGCCGCCGCCACCGCCGCGTTGATGCCCGCCGCGTAGCCCGCGTTGCGGTTCATCTGCACGACGGTCGCTTCGGGCGCGAGGGTTTTGAGGGCTTCGACGGTACCGTCGGCGCTCGCATTGTCGGCGACCGTCAGGTGCCACGCGACGCCGTCCAGCCCGGGCCCGAGCGACGCCAGCAGGTCCGGCAGCAGCCGCTCGCTGTTGTACGTCACCACGACGACCGCGACGGACTCCACATTGTCCTCCAGCATCATCGGCCGGCCAGCCGGGACTTCACCATGCGCAGCACCTTGCCGGTGCGGCCGCTGCGCAGGGCGTCGCCGACCTTGCCGGACTTCACGGACCGGGTCAGCGCCTCCTGCGCCTTGCGCGCCGAGGTGACCGACCAGGACCGGCCGACCCGGCCCGCGGCCACCGGCAGCTCGCTGTTGCGCAGCCGGTCCTTGTACTGCGCGTGCGACTTGCCCAGGTCGATGTGGCCGATGCCGTCCTTGGCCCCGGCCTCGGCCATGCGCAGGCAGAGCAGGATGCCGGCCGAGTACTTGTGCAGGTCGGTGTCGTAGGAGGGGAACCAGTAGGCGAGCACCGACTCGCTGCGCAGGCCGAGGTGGGCCGCGACCGGCCGGTCGCCCGCGTAGACGGTGGAGACGACGGCCCGGCAGCCCGGCGCGCCCGAGGTCATCAGGTCGTCGATGACGTCGCGGATCCACGGGGTGTTGAATCGGTCGTACTGCTGGGTCCGCTTGTACTGCGCCGACTTCCACTCCCGCAGCGCGTCGAACGCGGCCGGGCTCTCGTCCTGCCACTCGAAGCGCTCCTCGCCGAGGTCGCGCACCATGCCCCGCTGCTTGCGGTTGGCCTGGCGGACCACGTCGCCGGCCTTCATCCGGTCGGCCAGGTAGTCCTCGTAGCCGCCGGCCAGGTCCATGATCGGCGAACCGGTGGTTTCCGTGTGATACGGGGCGAACGGCGCCTGATCGCCCATCAGGTGGTCGAACTCCCAGACGGGCAGGCCGCACGCGCGCAGCAGCGCGATCGGGTCCCAGTCCAGGCCCTGGGCGTGCACCAGCCCCTGGCAGTCGGAGATGCCGTAGCCGATCGGCACGCCGATGACCCGCCGGCGCACCTCGTAGGGGAAGAAGCCGACGATCTCCTGGCCGTCCTCCAGCACCGCGACCCGCGCGGCGGGCCGCACCCGGGCCACCGCCAGCGTGAACTCGGGGGAGAGGAACGGGCTGTTCAGGCCCGGTTCGGCCTGCTGGAGGGCGCGCCATCGGCCGAGCTCCGCCGGGCCGAGCTCAGGCGCACGGACCACCGAGATCTTCACCAGTGTCTTCTCCCAACATCGCTTCGCGCGGCGCGTCGTCCGGGGCGCGTCCATCCTGCCGGTCCGGCGCGCGATGCCGAAACCGTCTCAGGTGTCGGCTATGCGCACCGGACGGCCACCGTTCGCCGTCATTGGACGGGTGGCAGACTAGCGTCTCGTGATGCTCTACGACTGCAGCGTGCTCGCCGAGCGCGAGCGCGGGATTGCCGCCGCGATCGAGGCCGTCGGCCGCGGGGACCTCGTCGTCATGCCGACCGACACCGTGTACGGCATCGGCGCGGACGCGTTCAAGACCTGGTCGGTCACCGCGCTCAACAACGCCAAGGGCCGCACGACGCCGGTCCCGGTGCTGGTCGGGTCCCGGCACACGCTCGACGGGCTGGTGTTCGGCCTGCCCCAGGCCGCCCGCGACCTGGTCGACGCGTTCTGGCCGGGCGCGCTGACCATCGTGGTCGAGCACGCCCCGAGCCTGCAGTGGGACCTGGGCAGCAACGACGGTACCGTCGCGGTCCGCATGCCCCTGCACCCCATCGCGCTCGAGGTGCTGCGCGAGACCGGCCCGATGGCCGTCTCCTCGGCCAACAAGCACGGGCAGCCGCCGGCCGAGACCGCCGCCGAGGCGCGCGACCAGCTCGGCTACTCGGTCAGCGTGTACCTCGAGGGCGGCCCCTGCCCCGAGCCGGTGGCCAGCACGATCATCTCCGTCGTCGGCGGCGAGCACCGGGTGCTGCGCGCGGGCGCGATCCCGCTGGAGAAGCTGCGCGAGGTCGTCCCCGACCTCATCGCCATCGAGGGCTGATGGCGCCGTTCAGCGTCCTGTGCGTCTGCATGGGCAACATCTGCCGGTCGCCGATGGCCGAGCGGCTGCTCGTGGCGGACGCGCTGGCGCTCGGGGGCGAGGCGGACGAGCTGTACGTGCACGGCGCCGGGACCGGCGGCTGGCACGCGGGCGAGCCGATGGACGCGCAGGCGGCCAGGCAGGTGCTGGCCCGGGGCGGGACGGTCGACGGGTTCAAGGCCCGCAGGCTGCTGGGCGAGCACGTCGACGGGTCCGACCTGGTGCTCACCGCGACGGTCGAGCAGGTCGAGTTCGTGGCCGCGCTGCGCCCGGACGCGGCCGCGCGCACGTTCGTCTTCGGCGAGTTCGGGCGGCTGATCCGCGACGTGCGGCTGCCGGAGGGGCTGACCGACGTGTACGAGCGCGGGGTGGCCCTGGTCGAGGCGGCCGACCGCGCCCGGGCGGGGGCGGCGGCGCTGGCCTCGGACGAGCTGGACGACCCGTGGGGCCGCGCGGACGCGTACTTCAGCCGGGTCGCCGACGAGATCCACGCTACGACGCTGCCGCTCGCGCGGGCGCTGTTCGCGGCTCGCTGACGGCCGCGCGGGCGATGTTGCGGGCCATCCGGCCGAACACCAGCCCGTGCAGCGGGGCGACCGAGCGCCAGTAGGCGTGCCCGGCCAGCCCGCGCGGGACGAACACGAGGACCTGCTCGTAGACGGTGCGGTCGTCCTCGTCGACGGCGGCCCGCAGCTCCAGCCACGCGCGCCCGGGCAGCTTCATCTCCGCCCGCAGCCGCAGCAGCTCGCCCGGGACGATCTCCTCGACCCGCCAGAAGTCGACGGCCTCCCCGGCGTACAGCCGGTGCTGGTCCCGCCGCCCCTTGCGCTGCCCGGCCCCGCCGAAGAGCCGGTCGACGCCGCCGCGCAGGGCCCAGGCCAGGCGGGAGGAGTGCCAGCCGCGCTCCCCGCCGATCGACTCGATGACCCGCCAGAGCTGCTCCGGGGTGGCGTCGGTGTAGTGCGCCCGCTCGTCGCGGTAGGCGCTGCCGCCGGACCAGGCCGGGTCGCTCGGGAGCGGGTCGCTCGGGGCGCCGTGCGCCGTCGCGCCCGACCAGCGGGTCTCCACGCCGGCGTCGCGGATGCGCCGCAGCGCGAGCGCGACGGCGGCGTCGAAGCCGGTGAGGCCGTCGTGCGGGTCGGGAACGTACTGCCCGATGTCGTGCTCGGTGCAGACCGCCTCGTGGATCAGGCTGTCCACGAGCGGCCGGGCGATCCGGTTCGGCACCGGGGTGACCAGGCCGACCCAGTACGAGGACAGCCGCGGCGACAGGGCGCGCACCGGGACCAGGAGCCGGCGGGGTAGGCGGGCGATCCGGGCGTACCGCTGCATCAGCTCGGCGTAGGTGAGCACGTCCGGCCCGCCGATGTCGAAGGCCCGGTTGACCGGCGGCGGGAAGACCGTGGCGGCGGCGACGAGGTAGCGCAGGACGTCGCGGATCGCGATCGGCTGGATGCGGTTGCGGACCCACTTCGGCGTGACCATGGCGGGCAGGCGCTCGGTGAGGTACCGCAGCATCTCGAACGACGCCGACCCCGAGCCGATGATGACGGCGGCCCGGAACACCGTCGCCGGCACCGCACAGCGCAGGAAGATGTCGCCGACCTCCGCGCGGGAGCGCAGGTGCGCGGAGGCCCGTCCGGGCGGGAGCGGGCCGCCGAGGTACACGATCCGCTCCACCCCGGCCCGCTCGCACGCGATCGCGAAGTTGAGCGCGCTGAGCCGGTCGAGGTCCTCGAAGGCCTCCTGGCCGAGGGCGTGCACGAGGTAGTAGGCCACCTCCACGCCCTCCATCGCGGCGGCCAGGCCCTCGTCCTGCGCGACGTCACCCTCCGCGACGTCGACCCGCGCCGCCCAGGGCACGTCGCGCAGCCGCCGGGCGTCCCGGGTCAGGCAGCGCACCTCGTGCCCGGCCGCCAGCAGGCGCGGCACCAGGCGGCCGCCGACGTATCCGGTCGCGCCGGTCACCAGACATCGCATGACTTCATGCTTACCCTGCGCAATCGGCCCCTAGACTCATTTCATGGGCGACACGTACTGGGGGCCCGACTTCGACGCGCTGCGGGGCACCGACCCCGAGATCGCCGACGTCGTCCTCGACGAGCTCGCACGCCTGCGCGGCGGGCTCCAGCTGATCGCAAGCGAGAACCTCACCTCGCCGGCCGTGCTCGCGGTGCTCGGCTCGACGCTCACCAACAAGTACGCCGAGGGCTACCCGGGCCGGCGCTACTACGGCGGCTGCGCGGAGGTCGACCGGGCCGAGGCCCTGGGCATCGAGCGCGCCAAGGCCCTCTTCGGCGCCGAGCACGCCAACCTCCAGCCGCACAGCGGGGCGGGCGCCAACCTGGCCGCGTACGCCGCGCTGCTGATGCCCGGCGACACGGTGCTTGCCATGGAGCTGCCGCACGGCGGGCACCTGACCCACGGCAGCAAGGTCAACTTCTCCGGCAAGTGGTTCGAGACGGTGGGCTACCCGGTGCGCAAGGAGGACGAGCTCATCGACTACGACGAGGTCCGCGACCTCGCGCTGGCCCACCGGCCGAAGCTGATCATCTGCGGCGCCACCGCGTACCCCCGCCTGATCGACTTCGCCCGCTTCCGCGAGATCGCCGACGAGGTCGGGGCGTACCTCATGGTCGACGCGGCCCACTTCATCGGCCTGGTCGCGGGCGGGGCGATCCCGTCGCCGGTGCCCTTCGCCGACGTCGTGTGCGCGACCACGCACAAGGTGCTGCGCGGCCCCCGCGGCGGCATGATCCTGTGCCGGGAGCGGCTGGCCCAGCGCATCGACAAGGCGGTGTTCCCGTTCACCCAGGGCGGCCCGCTCATGCACGCGGTCGCGGCCAAGGCGGTCGCGCTCAGGGAGGCGGCCCAGCCCGCGTACGCCGACTACGCCCGCCAGGTGGTGGCCAACGCGCGGGCGCTCGCCGCGGCGCTGGAGGGGGAGGGCATGCGCCCCGTCTCCGGCGGCACCGACACCCACCTGGCCCTCATCGACCTGCGCGGGCTGCAGATCACCGGCCGCGACGCGGAGGAGCGCTGCGACGCCAGCGGCATCACGCTGAACAAGAATGCCATCCCCTACGACCCGGAGAAGCCGATGACCGCCTCCGGCATCCGGGTCGGCACCGCGTCGGTCACCACGCAGGGCATGCAGGAGCCGGAGATGCTGGAGATCGCGGCGCTCATCTCGGCCGCGGTGCGCGGCAAGGCGGTGGGCGACCAGGTGCGGGAGCTCACCGCGGCGTTCCCCGCGTATCCTTCGTCTCGATGATGAAGCGGCTGAACCACCTCCCCGCCCAGTTCCTCGCGATGGCGATCGTGCTGGTCGTGACCGTGCCGATCGCGCTGTGGCGGGACGGCTGGACGGGCGTGGCCGGCGACGCGGCCGGGGTCGCGCTGGTCACCGTGAGCTACGTGGTCTCCAGCCTGGTCATCGCCTGGACCGACCTGAAGGCCCGGCACCTGCTGCTGCCGGTGGCGATGGCGACCTACGTCATCAAGTTCACGTTCATCGGCCTGGCCATGTGGGCGGCCCTGAACACGGAGTGGGCCGGGCTGCCCTGGATGGGCGTCGCGGTGATCGTGGCCGTCATCGCCTGGATGACCGCGCACGCGGTCTGGGTGTGGCGGGCCAAGATCCCCTACGTCGAGATCCAGTAGTCAGCGGCAGGGATTGCGGCGCTCGGCCCCGAGCGCCGCGCCGGTTCGGCCGCCGTTCACCGACCATTCCGCCGCTGTTCGATATGTGCCCGGCTGGCAGGCCGCGGTGACCTGACGGGTCCGCCGGTCCGCGGGCACGGAGCGCAATGTCTCGCCCTTGGTCGCGGCAAAGGACTGCTCAGCGACCGTTTTCCATCCCGCATCGGTACTGCGCTGCAGCCGGACCGTCAGCGCCAGGCGATCCGGGCCGGGTGAGTCGCAGTGGTACTGCGCGCCGGCGATCAGGTTTCCATCACGCAGCGTCACACGCTGTGGTGATATGGAGCACAGCGTCCCCGTGATCCCGCCCACGGGACGGGGTGTCTGGTCGCGGCCGGTCTTCGTCACCACGACGGCCGCGAGGATGAGCAGGAATGCGATGACGGCGTTGCGCAAGGTCACCACCCAGCCACGGAAGGTTATGCTGAGCTCTCAGCTAACCCTCAGGGGGTGACCGTGCGCAACATTCACTCACGCGTCAGTCGTGTAGATGACCCTCCGCGACGGCTATGAGTAGTAGCGTTGACGTCCGCCGGTTGATGGCCCCGGCCCGATGAGCGAACCCCCGCGCGAGAAGCACGCGGGGGTCGATGCACGGGTGCTCCCGGCAGGCTGATATGGTCCTCGCGTCATGGCGAGTAACCAGACACCCAAGCAGTCCGGTTCGGAAGGCGCCAACACGGGTTGGGCCGCCGTCGGATACCTCATCTCGGGCATCGCCGTATGGGGATTCGTCGGCTGGCTCGTCGATCGTTGGCTCGGCTGGGACGGATACGCAACCGGAGCGGGATGCGTGATGGGCGCCGCCCTCGGCATCTACCTCGTGGTCAAGAAGCTGGGCGCTTGAGGCCCCAGGTGCAGACATATACATCGAGAGGAACGTGGTGAGCGGTCAGGTTCTGGCGGAGGTGCCCTTCCCGCCCAGCGTGGACGACATCTACCCGCCCGCGCTGTTCGGCGGTCCGGAGTGGCTTACCAAGTTCAGCCTGTTCCTCTGGCTGGCGGCCGCGATCGTGATCGTCTTCTTCCTGATCGCCTACCGCAGCCCGAAGATCGTGCCGACGAAGGGCCAGTGGCTCGCCGAGAGCATCTACGGGTTCGTGCGCGAGGGCGTGGCCAAGGACGTCATCGGCCACCACGGCCTCAAGTTCGCGCCCTACCTGGCCAGCCTGTTCCTGTTCATCCTGGTCGGCAACGTCTTCTCGATCGTGCCGTTCATCCAGGTCTCGCCGATGGCCCACATCGCCTTCCCGCTGATGCTGGCGCTGTGCACCTACTTCCTGTACCTGTACCAGGGCTTCAAGAAGCACGGGTTCGTCGGCTATCTCAAGCACGCGACCGTCCTGCCCGCCCCGTGGTTCATGCAGCCCCTGCTGCTGCCCATCGAGGCCCTGCAGACGTTCATCCTGCAGCCGCTCACGCTGGCGCTGCGACTCTTCGCCAACATGTTCGCCGGCCACATGCTGCTGCTGGTGTTCACGCTCGGCGGCTTCGCACTGCTCAACGCGGACAGCCTGTTCCTCAAGCCGATCTCGGTGGTCTCCTGGGTGATGACGATCCTGCTCACGTTCTTCGAGCTGCTGATCGCCGCCCTGCAGGCCTACGTGTTCACGCTGCTGACGGCGAACTACCTCGCCGGCACCCTGGCCGACGAGCACTGAGCCGTCCCGATACTTCGTTTCAACCCCCGCTTCGGTCTTCGAAAGCGTTGTTGCTCCACCTTTTTCAGTTGTCCCGCGTGAAAGAAGTCACGCGAGATCCCAGGAGGATTCACACATGGCTGCTCTGGCAGAGATCACCGGTTCGATGGCCGCGGTCGGTTACGGCCTCGCCGCGATCGGCCCTGGCATCGGCGTCGGCATCGTCTTCGCGTCGTACATCCAGTCGACCGCGCGTCAGCCCGAGTCGGCCGGCCTGACCCGTACCTACATGTTCCTCGGCTTCGCCGTGGTCGAGGCGCTGGCCCTGCTGGGTATCGCCTTCGGCTTCGTGTTCGGCAAGTAACCTCCCCCTTCGATCTAGCCGGGAGGTTTCCCATGCTGATTTACGCAGCAGAAGGCGAGCACAACCCGATCATCCCGATCTGGCAGGAGATCGTCGTCGGCCTGATCGCCTTCGGCATCCTCTGCTTCGTGCTCATGAAGTTCGTCTTCCCGCGCATGGAGGAGACCTTCCGCGCCCGGGTCGACGCGATCGAGGGCGGCATCAAGCGCGCCGAGGAGGCGCAGGCCGAGGCGAACCAGCTGCTCCAGCAGTACAAGGAGCAGCTCGCCGAGGCCCGCACCGAGGCGGCCCGCATCCGGGACGAGGCGCGCGCCGACGCGACGGGCATCCGCGAGGACATCCTCGCCAAGGCCCGCGAGGAGAGCGACCGCATCATCGCGGCGGGCCGCGAGGCCCTGCAGACCGAGCGGCAGACCATCGTCCGCCAGCTGCGCGCCGAGATCGGCTCGCTCGCGGTCGACCTGGCCGGTCGCATCGTCGGTGAGTCCCTCGAGGAGGAGGCCCGCCGCCGTGGCACGGTCGAGCGGTTCCTCGAGGAGATCGGCGACGGCGACGCGGCGGCCGGTGCCGCCGGGCGGCGTTGATGGAAAACATCAACAAGGAGGCCTACGGGGCCGCGGCCGACAAGCTCGCCGAGTTCTCGGCGAGCGCTGACGTCGCCGCGATCTCGACGGTCGCCGACGAGATCCTCGCGGTCGCGGACCTGCTGCGGCGCGAGCCGCGGCTGCGCCGGGCGCTGGCCGACCCCGCCCGCCAGGGCGCGGACCGGTCCGAGCTGATCACCTCGCTGCTGTCGGGCAAGGTCGGCGGCCAGACCGTCGAGCTGCTCGCCGCGCTGGTCGCCGGGCGCTGGTCCGGGCCGGGCGCGCTGCTCGACGGCGTCGAGCAGCTCGGCGTCGAGGCCCTGCTCTCCGCGGCCGACCGCGGCGGGGACCTGGCCGACGTGGAGGACGAGCTCTTCCGCTTCAGCCAGATCGTCTCTGGCGACGTCCGCCTCGCGGGTGCGCTGGGCGACTCGACCGCCCCGGCCGCGGCCCGCACGGAGCTGGTCGCGAGCCTGCTCGAGGGCAAGTCCAAGCCGGCCACGCTGAGCCTGGCGCGGCTGGCGGTCGCCGGCTTCGGCGGCCGCGGCTACGACAGCTCGCTGACCCGCCTGGTCGAGCTGGCCGCCGCGAAGCGGGACCGGTCGGTGGCCTACGTCACCACCGCCGTCGCGCTGACCGACGCCGAGGAGCAGCGGCTCGCCGGCCGTCTGGCCGAGCTGTACGGTCGGAACGTATCCATCAAGGTGGACGTCGACCCGCGCATCATCGGAGGCGTGCGGGTCAAGGTCGGTTCCGACCTGTACGACGGCACGGTCGCCCGGCGTCTCGCCGAGGCGAAGACGGCGCTCTCGAAGTAATTACCCCGAAGCTTGATACTCCAGATAGAAGGTTGAGGATGGCCGAGCTGACCATCTCCTCGGACGACATTCGGGGCGCACTCGAGCGCTACGTCTCGTCCGTCGACGCAAAGGTCTCCCGCGAGGAGGTCGGCGTCGTTTCGTACGCCGGCGACGGTATCGCCCAGGTCGAGGGCCTTCCCTCGACGATGGCCAACGAACTGCTCGAGTTCGAGGACGGCACGCTCGGCGTCTCGCTCAACCTCGACGTCCGCGAGATCGGCGTCGTCGTCCTCGGCAAGTTCGAGGGCATCGAGGAGGGCCAGCAGGTCAAGCGGACCGGCCGGGTGCTCTCGGTCCCGGTCGGCGACGCCTTCCTGGGCCGCGTGGTCAACCCGCTGGGCCAGCCCATCGACGACCGCGGCGAGATCCCGAACGAGGGCTTCCGCGAGCTCGAGCTGCAGGCCCCGAACGTCATGGCCCGCCAGCCCGTCAAGGAGCCGCTGCAGACCGGCATCAAGGCGATCGACGCCATGACCGCCATCGGCCGCGGCCAGCGCCAGCTGATCATCGGCGACCGCAAGACCGGCAAGACCACGGTCGCGCTCGACACGATCATCAACCAGCGCGACAACTGGAAGTCGGGCGACCCGAAGCGGCAGGTGCGCTGCATCTACGTCGCCATCGGTCAGAAGGCGACCACCATCGCCGCGATCAAGGGCACCCTCGAAGAGCAGGGCGCGATGGAGTACACCACCATCGTGGCCTCCCCGGCGGACGACCCGGCCGGCTTCAAGTACCTCGCCCCCTACACCGGCTCGTCCATCGGGCAGCACTGGATGTACGGCGGCAAGCACGTCCTGATCGTGTTCGACGACCTCACCAAGCAGGCCGAGGCGTACCGCGCCGTGTCGCTGCTCCTGCGCCGCCCGCCGGGCCGCGAGGCGTACCCGGGCGACGTCTTCTACTTGCACTCGCGGCTGCTCGAGCGCTGCGCGAAGCTGTCCGAGGAGCTCGGCGGCGGCTCGATGACCGGTCTGCCGATCATCGAGACCAAGGCCAACGACATCTCGGCCTACATCCCGACCAACGTCATCTCGATCACCGACGGCCAGGTCTTCCTCGAGTCCGACCTGTTCAACCAGGGTGTGCGGCCGGCCATCAACGTCGGCACGTCGGTCTCCCGGGTGGGTGGCTCGGCCCAGGTCAAGGGCATGAAGGACGTCGCCGGCCGGCTGCGGCTGGACCTGGCGCAGTACCGCGAGCTCGAGGCGTTCTCCGCGTTCGCCTCGGACCTGGACAAGGCCTCCCGCGCCCAGCTGGACAAGGGTGCCCGCCTGGTCGAGCTGCTCAAGCAGCCGCAGTACTCGCCGTTCTCGGTCGAGGAGGAGATCGTCTCCGTGTGGGCCGGCACCACCGGCCAGCTGGACTCGATCGCCGTCGGCGACATCCGCCGCTTCGAGACCGAGTTCCTGCAGCACCTGCACTCCAGCCACAAGGAGCTGCTGGACGCGATCGCTTCGAGCAAGAAGCTCGAGCAGTCGACGATCGAGGGCCTGACCAAGGCCATCGACAACTTCAAGCAGGTCTTCTCGGGCAAGGGCGACGAGGTCACGGTGAACGACGCGCCGGCCAAGGCCCTCGAGGGGGAGCAGAAGCGCGAGACCGTGACCCGCCAGGTCCGGAAGTCGGGCTGACGCATGGCCGGTCAGGTACAGGCACTGCGCCGTCGGATCCGTACGGTCAAGTCGACCAAGAAGATCACGAAGGCGCAGGAGCTGGTCGCCACCAGCCGCATCGGCAAGGCGCAGGAGCGGGTCGCCGCCTCCCTGCCCTATGCCCAGGCGATCACGGACGTGCTGACGGCGCTGGCGAGCAACACCAACGTCGATCACCCGCTGCTGGTGCCGCGGGCCCAGGTGCGCCGCTCCGGCGTGCTGATCGTGACCAGCGACCGTGGCCTCTGCGGCGGGTACAACGCCAACGCCCTGCGCACCGCCGAGCAGCTGATCACCCGGCTGCGCCAGGACGGCAAGCAGGTCGCGCTGTACGTCGCCGGCCGCAAGGGCGTCGCGTACTACCGGTTCCGCGGCCGTGAGATCGCGGGCAGCTGGACGGGCTTCTCCGAGCAGCCGCGGTACGAGAACGCGGCCGACATCGGCGAGACGCTGATCCAGGCGTTCGTCAACGGGGCCGACGACTCGGTCGACGGCCCCGGCCCCGACGGCGTCCTCGGCATCGACGAGCTGTTCATGGTCCACACGGAGTTCCGCTCGCTGATGACCCAGACCCCGGTGGCGCGCATCGTCGCGCCCATGGAGGTCGAGGAGACCGAGGTCAGCGGCCCGCTGCCGGCGTACGAGTTCGAGCCGGACGCGGAGCAGCTGCTCGAGGCCCTGCTG
The DNA here is from genome assembly GCF_050942475.1 of Dactylosporangium sp. CS-033363. NCBI lineage: Bacteria > Bacillati > Actinomycetota > Actinomycetes > Micromonosporales > Micromonosporaceae > Dactylosporangium > Dactylosporangium sp. CS-033363. The sequence continues at coordinate 1,442,788 of NZ_CP192032.1, forward strand.
CCGAAGTACATCAACACGCGGATCTTCGCGGCGTTGCTGGAGTCGGCGGCCAGTGAGTCGGCCGCCCGCCGGCGCGCCATGAAGAGCGCCTCCGACAACGCCGACGACCTGCTCAAGCGGTACACCCGCGAGATGAACTCCGCGCGGCAGGCGGCAATCACCCAGGAAATCAGCGAGATCGTCGGCGGCGCCAACGCGCTGGCGGCGGCGGGAAGAGACGTGTGATGACTGCACCCACAGACACCAAGACCGCGGTCGGCCGCGTGGTCCGGGTCATCGGCCCGGTCGTCGACGCCGAATTCCCGCGCGACGGCATGCCCGACATCTACAACGCGCTCCACGTCGACGTGACCCTCTCCGAGGGCACCAAGACGCTGACGCTCGAGGTCGCGCAGCACCTCGGCGACAACATGGTGCGCGCCATCTCCATGCAGCCCACCGACGGCCTCATCCGGGGCACCGAGGTGCGCGACACCGGCGCCGGCATCTCGGTGCCGGTCGGCGACGTGACCAAGGGCCACGTGTTCAACGCCCTCGGCCAGGTCCTCAACGCCGACGAGTCGACGCTGGAGATCAAGGACCGCTGGGAGATCCACCGCCCGGCCCCGAAGTTCGCCGAGCTCGAGCCGAAGACCGAGATGCTGGAGACCGGCATCAAGGTGCTCGACCTGCTCGCGCCGTACGTGCGCGGTGGCAAGATCGGCCTGTTCGGCGGCGCCGGCGTGGGCAAGACGGTGCTCATCCAGGAGATGATCACCCGTGTCGCCCGCAACTTCGGCGGTACGTCGGTGTTCGCCGGCGTGGGTGAGCGCACCCGCGAGGGCAACGACCTCATCCTGGAGATGGACGAGGGTGGCGTTCTGGACAAGACCGCGCTGGTCTTCGGCCAGATGGACGAGCCGCCGGGCACCCGCCTGCGGGTCGCCCTCTCGGCGCTGACCATGGCGGAGTACTTCCGTGACGTCCAGAACCAGGAGGTGCTGCTCTTCATCGACAACATCTTCCGGTTCACCCAGGCCGGTTCCGAGGTGTCGACGCTGCTCGGCCGCATGCCGAGCGCCGTGGGTTACCAGCCCACCCTGGCCGACGAGATGGGCCTCCTGCAGGAGCGCATCACCTCCGTCCGGGGCAAGGCCATCACCTCGCTCCAGGCGATCTACGTGCCCGCCGACGACTACACCGACCCGGCGCCGGCCACCACGTTCGCCCACCTGGACGCGACGACCAACCTCGAGCGGTCGATCTCGGACAAGGGCATCTACCCGGCCGTCGACCCGCTGGCGTCCTCCTCGCGCATCCTCGCGCCGGAGTTCGTCGGCGTCGAGCACTACACGGTCGCCCGCGAGGTGCAGCGGATCCTGCAGAAGTACAAGGACCTGCAGGACATCATCGCCATCCTCGGCATGGACGAGCTGTCCGAAGAGGACAAGGTCACGGTCAACCGGGCCCGGCGCATCGAGCGGTTCCTGTCGCAGAACACCTACGCCGCCGAGCAGTTCACCGGCGTCGCGGGCTCGACGGTGCCGCTCAAGGAGACCATCGAGTCGTTCAAGAAGATCTCCGAGGGTGAGTACGACCACTTCCCCGAGCAGGCGTTCTTCATGTGCGGCGGCCTCGAGGACCTCGAGAAGAAGGCCCACGAGCTGATGAAGGACTGACGACTTTCGTCGGTCTTTCGGAAGGGCGCGTCGCTCAGGGTGACGCGCCCTTCCTTCATTACGAACACTTGAAATTTTCGGCAAACTCGCTTCACGAGGCGGTGACGTGCGTCACGCTCTGAAGTGATCGGGCCGAGGTCGCGCGCGAGCCGTTATCGGGCCGTTCACCAGGTGTGCCAACGTGGTGAGGCCCACTGCTCGACACGGCCGATCATTGACTAGACTCCACCAAACCGAATCGCGCACACGAGGAGTAACTAGCGTGGCGAGGCAGCTGCACGTCGAGCTCGTAGCCGTCGAGGAGAAAGTGTGGTCCGGCGACGCGGACATGGTCATCGCGCGCACCACTGAGGGTGAGCTCGGTGTGCTGTACGGCCACGAGCAGCTGCTCGGTCAGCTCGCCGAGGAGGGCCAGGTGCGCATTAAGCAGGGCGGCCGGGAACTCGCGTACGACGTGGCCGGCGGGTTCATCTCCGTCACCGGCACCGGCGTGACGGTCCTCGCCGAGAGCTGCACCCCCGCCTCCTCCTCCGCAGCCCACTGACGACCGGGCGGCGCAGGTGAGGATCGTCGAGTACATCGGTATCGCGGTCCTGATCCTGCTCGTCGCCCTGGCGCTGCTGTTCCTGCGCCGGCTCGTGATCGCCCGGCAGGGTGGCACCATCGAGCTCGGGGTTCGCCTCAGCACGATGGTCCCCGGCCGCGGCTGGTCCGCCGGTCTCGCCCGCTTCTCGGGCGACGAACTGCGGTGGTACCGCATCTTCAGCTACTGGCCGGGCCCGCGTCGCGTGATCTCACGGCGCGGGCTCGTCGTCGAGCGCCGCCGCGCGCCGGACGCGGCCGAGCTGCTGGTCCTCGCGCCCGACTGGGTGATCGTGCGCTGCGTGAACCGCCAGGCCCCGGTCGAGATCGCGATGGCCGAGCGGGCGCTGACCGGCTTCCTGTCCTGGGTCGAGGCGGCGCCGCCGGGGGATCCGACCCCGGAGACGCGCCCCTACCGCTACAAGGCCGGTTGAGCCCGTTTACTGCCGCCGGCCGCCGGGCACCCACTTCACGTCGCCGCCCGGGTTGGCCGTGCGGCAGAGGATGAACAGCAAATCGGACAGGCGGTTGAGGTACTGCAGCGCGACCTCGTTGGTGCGGGCCTCATCGGCCTCCCAGAGCGCCCACCCGCTGCGCTCCGCCCGCCGGGCCACGGTCCGGGCCACGTGCAGCAGCGCGGCGCCCGGCGTCCCGCCCGGCAGGATGAACGAGTCCAGCTTCGGCAGCTCGGCATTGAATTCGTCACACCACTGCTCGAGCCGCTCGACCTGCTCGGCGGTGACGCGCAGCGGCGGGTGCGGCGGGTCCGCGGTCACCGGATTGCACAGGTCCGCACCCACATCGAACAGATCATTCTGTACGGCCCGCAGCACCGTCGCGATCCGCTCGTCCAGCGCACCCAGCGCCAGCGCGACCCCGACGGCCGCATTGGCCTCGTCGACGTCGGCGTATGCGACCAGGCGCGGATCCGTCTTCGAGACCCGCGAGAAATCGCCCAATCCAGTCGTACCGGTGTCGCCGGTCTTCGTGTAGATCCGCGTGAGGTGAATGGCCATGGTTTTCACGGTACGGAATCCCCCTACGATGACGGACGTGGACGTGATCCGTGTTGTGGGCGGGGCCAGGCTCTCCGGTGACGTATCCGTGGTCGGGGCGAAGAACTCGGCGCTCAAACTGATGGCGGCGGCGCTGCTGGCGACCGGCCGCAGCGTGCTGACCAACGTGCCGCGCATCACCGACATCGCCATCATGGCCGAGGTCCTGCGCCGGCTCGGCTGCGACGTCGAGCAGGACGAGGACCGCGTCGTCATCGACGTGCCCGAGGAGCTCGGCACCGAGGCCGACTACGACCTCGTGCGCCGGCTGCGGGCCTCGATCTGCGTGCTCGGCCCGCTGCTGGCCCGCCGCGGCCACGTGCGCGTCGCCCACCCCGGCGGCGACGCCATCGGCTCCCGCGGCCTCGACATGCACGTCGAGGGCCTGCGCCGGATGGGTGCGGACATCTCCGGCGAGCACGGCTTCGTCATCGCCACCGCCCCCAAGCTGCACGGCGCCACGATCTGGCTCGACTTCCCCAGCGTCGGCGCCACCGAGAACCTGCTGATGGCGGCGGTCCTGGCCAACGGCCGCACCGAGATCGACAACGCGGCCCGCGAGCCCGAGATCGTCGACATCTGCCGCATGCTGACCGACATGGGCGCCGACATCCAGGGCGCCGGCTCCTCCCGCCTCGTCGTGCAGGGCGTGCCGGAGCTGCGCCCGGTCGAGCACCGCACCGTCGGCGACCGCATCGTCGCCGGCACCTGGGCCTTCGCCGCCGCCATGACCCGCGGCGACGTGACCGTGCACGGCATCGACCCGGCGTTCCTGGAGATCGCCCTGGACAAGGTGGTGACCGCGGGCGGCGACGTGACCACGGCGCCCGACTCCTTCCGCGTGGTCATGCCGGCCCGCCCGAAGGCCGTCGACGTGGTCACCCTCCCGTTCCCGGGCTTCGCGACCGACCTGCTGCCGATGGCGGTCGGCCTGGCCGCGGTCTCGGAGGGCTCGTCGCTGGTGACCGAGAACATCTTCGACGGCCGTTTCATGTTCATCAACGAGATGTCCCGCCTGGGCGCCGACATCCGCACCGACGGCCACCATGCGGTCGTGCGCGGCAAGGACCGCCTCTCGGGCGCCCCGGTGACCGCGACCGACATCCGCGCGGGCGCGGGCCTGGCCATCGCGGGCCTGTGCGCCGACGGCGTGACGGAGATCCGGCACGTGCATCACATCGACCGGGGGTACCCGAGCTTCGAGTCCGACCTGCGCAACCTGGGCGTGCAGGTGGAGCGCTCGGTCGCCCCGCCGGATCAGTTCGACTTCTGATCTCCCAGTAACGCAGGCAGTTCTGCGAGCGACCCGATCGCTGGGACGCCGGTGTTCTCGACTCGGCCGCCGCGGTTGAGCCAGACGCCGCGCATCCCGGCGCGGGTGGCGGCGACCGCATCGGTCTCCAGCCGGTCGCCGACGTAGACGACCCGGTCCGGCGCCAGTCCCAGGCGCTGGGCGGCGTGGTGGAAGATGCGCGCGTCGGGCTTGGCCGCACCGACCTCGCTGGAGGCGACGACCTCGGTGAGGATCGCGGCCAGCCCGGTGCGGCGGAGCTTGTGGCGCTGCTGGTCGGCGTCGCCGTTGGTGATGACGCCGAGCCGGTGTCCGGCCCGGGTGAGGGCCTCCAGCGCGGGCCTGACGTCGCCGTAGGGGCGCCAGGCGGCCTCGTAGCGGCCGAGATAGCCGGCGAACCAGCGGTCGGCCGCCGCGTCGTCCCAGGCGCCGAAGCCCAGTTCGGCCGCGAGCCCCGCCGCGCGGACGCGGCGCTGCTCGGCGAAGGTCAGCTCCCCGGCGAAGTAGCGCGCCATGGCTGCGGTTTCGAGCTCCCGCCAGGCTCGCCGGGCCCGCGCCCGCGCGGGCGCGTCGAGGCCGGGCAGCGAGCGGTCGAGCGCCTCCGCCGCGGCGGCCTCGTGGTCGATGAGCGTGCCGTCGAGGTCGAACAGGACTGCGGGCAGGGGCACGCGGGGGAGCGTAGCGGGTCAGGAGCTGATGAGGCGGCGGGCGCGGTCGAGTTCGTCGGCGAAGACCAGGATGCGGACCATGCCGTCGGGGCCGGTGGCCAGGGTGGCGCGGACGCCGTTGTGGCGGAGGCGGTCGCGTACGTCGCGGGCGAAGGACAGGTCGCCGACCATCGAGACCGTGCGCAGGAGGCCGTAGTCGGGCCGCGGGGCGGGGGTGGGGCGGGCCGAGCTGCCGTACTTCAGCAGGCGGATGATGAGCAGCAGGGCGGCCAGCACGCCGGCCGAGGCGGCCCATCCCGCGAGGTACATGAGGGGCACCTTCACAGTCTGCCACCACGTGATCACGTGGCGGAGCGCGTTAGGCGTACTCGTGGACGTCCGCGGCGGCGGGGACGAGCGGGACCGCGGCCGGGATGGTGAAGCTGAAGCGGCTGCCGCCGCCGGGGTTGTCGGTGACGGTGATGGTGCCGCCGTGGCGGTCCACGATGCGGCGGCAGATGGCCAGGCCGAGGCCCGTGCCGCCGTAGGACTGGCCGGCGTGGGCGCGGTGGAAGGACTCGAAGACGTGGGGCTTGTCGGCGTCGGGGATGCCGATGCCGCGGTCGGCGACCTCGACGCGGATCCAGCCCGGGGCGGCCGGGTGGGCGCTGATGTCGATCTTCGGGGTGCGGCCGGGGTGGACGTACTTCAGCGCGTTGCCGACGAGGTTGTCCAGCACGTGGCGCAGCATGGCGGGGTCGGCGACGACGCGCGGGAGCGTGCCGACGTACAGGTCGGGCTGGACCCGCAGGTGGCCGACGCGCTCGGCGACCACGTCGGTGACGAGGAGGGCCAGGTCGACCTCGGTCGTCTTGAGGGCGGCGTCGCGCGCGGTCACGTACGCGAGCAGGTCGTCGATCAGGCGGCGCATCCGCACGACGCCCGCGCCGACGCGCTCCAGGCTCTCGACGGCGTGCTCGGGGCGGTCCGGCAGGGCGTCGCGGCCCATCTCCGCGTGGGCGCCGATGACGGTGAGCGGGTTCTTGAGGTCGTGCGCGACGATGCCGGCGAACGCGGCCAGGTCGGCCTCGCGCTCCCGCGCCTCGGTGATGTCGTGGAACACGGCGATCGCGGCGCGCTGGCCGTCCACCTCCAGCGGGCGGCCGCTCACGGACAGCAGGACGCCCTCGGGGCGGTCGGGGTCGCGGACCAGCATCTCGACGTTGTCGGTGGCGACGCCCGCGAGGGCGCGCACGATCGGCTGCTCGTCGGTCGGGAACGGGGTGGTGCCGTCGGGGCGGAAGATGCCCGAGTCCTGGGCGGCGTCGCCGAGCATGGCCTGCGCGGCCGGGTTGTGGACCAGGAACTCGCCGGTCTCGTCGACCACCCCGACGCCGTCGCTGATCCGCTCCAGGATGCCGTTGAGCAGCGCGACCTGGTTGTCGGCGACGCGCTGGGCGGCGCGCAGCCCGGCGGTGGCGGTCACCACCCGCTCCTCGGCCCGCCCCCGCGCGCCCGCCAGCGCCCACAGCATCGCGCACACGAGCAGCGTCAGGAGGGTGCCGCCCAGCCCGACGAACAGTGGCAGGATCGGCGCCGAGCCGCCCATCCGGGCCGAGTCGACCGAGACCACCAGCTGCCACTCCCGGTTGGCGATCGGCACGGGTGTCACGCGGCGCCGGTCGGGATGGTGCCCGGCCTGGTGCAGGCGGGCGACGCGGCTCTCCTGGCCGCCGCCGTTGCGCGCCCAGAGCTCGGCGTCGGCCTGGCCCTGGGTCGCGCGGTTGAGCACCCGGCCGATGAAGTCCTGGCCGCGCAGGCCGAGCACGACCCAGCCCTTGAACTCGCGGCGGCCGTCCGGGGTCGGGTCGCCGTACGCGGGCGAGGCGAGCAGGAACGACAGCTGCTGCTGGTCGGCCGGCAGGTTGCGGTCGCGCAGCAGGACGTACGTGTCGGACACCGCGGTCTCGCCCGACCGGCGCGACTCCCACAGCGCCGTGGTCGGTTCGGCCACCTGCGACAGGTCGGTGCCGGCCGGGAGCGTGGGCGTGTCGTCCAGCGGGCGGGTGAAGATGGTGAAGAGGTGCTCGCGGCCGGTGCCCTGCGGCTTGAGCTCCAGGTCGGGGACGCCGCGGCGGCGCCAGTAGTCCTGGACCGCCGGGACCTGGGCGTCGTCGGCCGCGACCAGGAAGACCAGCGAGGTCCCGCCGACCAGCCCGGCCTGGCGCAGCGGGGCGGTGGTGGCGGCGAAGTCGTCGTACGTGAGCTCGTTGTGCGAGCCGACGGCGGCCGCGACGGTGCGCAGCGTGTCGAGGTACCGGTGCACCTCCGACCCGACGGACGCGTCGGACAGGTCGGCCGCGCGGTCGAGGACGGCCTGCGCGCGCTCCTGCTGGCCCTGGTGGATGGCGTGGGCGGCCTGCCAGGAGGCGCCGAGGCCGAGCGCGAGCACGACCGCGATCGCCAGCGCCCCGGCCCAGCCGACCTGGCGGACCGCCTTGCCGAGCCGACCCGTCACCCAACGCTGATCGGCAGGGCCGGTTCGGTTCTGAGTAATCCGTTTTGAGCAGAATGTTCAGTCGCGCTCGGTCCACCGGAAGGTCAGCAGGCACAGCACCCCGGCCACGACGATCCAGGCGGTCAGGACCAGCGCGATCGTGCCGTGCTGCCAGGACCCCGCGGGCTCCCGGGCGGCGAACGAGTCGGGCAGGAACACCGAGCGCATGCCCTGCGTCATCCACTTGAGCGGGAACACCGAGGCGATCCCGCGCATCCATTCGGGCAGCTGGGTGTACTGGAAGAAGACCCCGGAGATGAACTGCAGGACGATCGCGACCGGGGTGACCACGGCCGGCCCGCTGCGCCCCGAGCGCGCGAGCGAGGAGAACGCGATCCCGCACAGCGTGCACGCGGTGATGCCCAGCAGCGAGACCCAGCCGAACGTGAGCCATTTCGCGCCGGTGGCCGGAAGGTCGACGTTGAAGAACAGCGTCGCGACCGTCACGAGCAGCACCGTCTCGACCACGCCGATGGCCAGGACCATGACCACCTTGCCGACGAAGTACGCCGCGCGGGGCATGGGCGTGCCGCGCAGCCGCTTCAGGATGCCCTTCTCGCGCTCGATCGGGATCTGGATGGCCAGGCTCTGGAACCCGGTCGAGAGCAGGCCGGCGGCGACCATGCCGGCCGCGAAGTACTGGGTGAACGTCACGCCGGGATCGATCTCGCCGCCGAAGACCGCGCCGAACACGCACAGCAGGATCAGCGGGAAGGCGAGGGTGAAGACCACCGACTCCCGGCTGCGCAGGAACTGCTTGATCTCCAGGCCGCCGCGCAGGAAGCCCAGCCGCAGGGTGTTCATTCGCCGGCCCCGATCATCCGCAGGTACACATCCTCGAGGCTGGGTCTGGTGACGGTCAGGCCCGGCACCTCGCCGCCGAACTGCTCGGCCAGGCGCGCGACCACCGCGGTGGGGGTGTCGGTGCGCTCGCTGCGCGGCCCGTCCGGGCTCTGCCAGGCGACGGTGGCCCCGCCGTCGCCGCGGCCGCCGAGGCTGGCGGGGGAGTCGACGGCGATCAGCTGGCCGCCCGCGAGGACGCCCACCCGGTCGGCCAGCGCCTCGGCCTCGTCCAGGTAGTGGGTGGTGAGCAGGATCGTGGTGCCGGCGCCCGCGAGGTCGCGGATCAGGCCCCAGAACTCGCGGCGGGCCTCGGGGTCGAACCCGGTCGTCGGCTCGTCCAGGAACAGCAGCTCGGGGCGGCCGACGATGCCCAGGGCGACGTCGAGCCGGCGCTTCTGGCCGCCACTGAGGGTACGAGTGCGGGCGCTTTGTTTTTCGGCGAGGCCGACCCGCGCGATGATCTCGTCGGGGTCCGCGGCGGACGGGTAGTAGTTGGCGAAGTGGTGCACCACCTCGCGCGCGGTCAGGTCGTCGAACTCGCCGGTGCTCTGCAGCACCACGCCGACCCGCGACCGCCAGGCCGCGTCGCCGTGCTGGGGGTCGATGCCGAGCACCGAGACCTCGCCCGACGTGCGCTTCCGGAAGCCCTCGAGGATCTCGACCGTCGTCGTCTTCCCGGCGCCGTTCGGGCCGAGCAGCGCGAAGACCTCGCCGTCGTGCACGTCGAGGTCGACACCGTCGACGGCGACCGCCTTGCCGTAGGCCTTGCGCAGGCCGCGCACCGTGATCGCATCCGCCACGGGCATCACTATAGGTGGGTGACATCTTTCATGGAGACCTCTTAGTTACCGTTCAGTAGGGTGCCCCCATGGGCATCGAGCGGCTTCCCGAACGCGATCGACCGTGGGTGATGCGCACCTATGCCGGCCACTCCTCGGCGGCCGCCTCCAACGCGCTGTTCCGGCGCAACCTCGCCAAGGGCCAGACCGGCCTGTCCGTGGCGTTCGACCTGCCCACGCAGACCGGCTACGACCCCGACGCCGAGCTCGCGCGGGGCGAGGTGGGCCGGGTCGGGGTGCCGGTCGCGCACCTGGGCGACATGCGCGCGCTGTTCGACGGCATCGATCTCGAGCGCGCCAACACCTCGATGACCATCAACGCCACCGCGATGTGGCTCCTCGCGCTGTACGTCACGTGCGCCCGCGAGCACGGCGTCGACCTCGCCAAGCTGGCCGGGACGACGCAGAACGACATCGTGAAGGAGTACCTGTCGCGCGGGACGCACATCTTCCCGCCCGGGCCGTCGCTGCGCCTGACGACGGACACGATCGCGTGGACGGTCGCGCATTGCCCGCGGTGGAACCCGGTGAACATCTGCTCGTACCACCTGCAGGAGGCCGGCGCGACGCCCGTGCAGGAGGTGGCCTTCGCCCTGGCCACCGCGATCGCCGTGCTCGACGCGGTGCGCGACTCGGGCCAGGTCGCGCCCGAGCGCTTCGGCGACGTGGTGGCCCGGATCTCGTTCTTCGTCAACGCGTCCGTGCGCTTCGTCGAGGAGACGGCGAAGATGCGGGCCTTCACCGCGATGTGGGACCGCCTGACGCGGGAGCGCTACGGCGTACAGGACGCGTCCGCGCGCCGGTTCCGCTACGGGGTGCAGGTCAACTCGCTCGGCCTGACGGAGGCCCAGCCGGAGAACAACGTCCAGCGGATCGTCCTGGAGATGCTGGGCGTGACGCTCTCACGGTCGGCGCGGGCTCGTGCGGTACAACTGCCGGCTTGGAATGAGGCGCTCGGTCTGCCGCGGCCGTGGGATCAGCAGTGGTCGCTCCGCATGCAGCAGGTGCTGGCGTTCGAGTCGGACCTGCTGGAGTATCCCGACCTGTTCGAGGGCTCGCACGTGATGGACGCGCTGGTCGGCGGCATCGTGGCGGGCGCCTCGGCCGAGCTGGAGCGGGTGCTGGAGATGGGCGGCGTGGTCGCGGCCGTCGAGTCCGGCTACCTCAAGAGCGCGCTGGTCGCCTCGCTGGCCGAGCGCCGCGCGCGGATGGAGCGCGGCGACGACGTGGTGGTGGGCGTCAATCGATTCACCGCGACCGAGCCCTCGCCCCTGAACGCTTTTTCCATTGAGCAGATCGACGCCGCGGTGGAGCAGACCGCGGTGGAGTCCGTCGCGCGGTGGCGGGCGGAGCGGGGCGACGTGAGCGCGGCTCTGGCTTCGCTGCGCGCGGCGGCGTCCCGTTCGGACAACCTGATGGACGCGACGTTGGCCTGCGTGGCCGCCGGGGTGACCACGGGGGAGTGGGCGGGGGCGCTGCGGGAGGTGTTCGGGGAGTACCGGGCGCCGACCGGCCTGGGCGCCGCGATCTCCTCGCAGGCCGGGAACATGGACGCCGTCCGCGCGCGGGTGCGGGCGACGGCGGCCGAGCTCGGGACCGGGCGGCTGCGCATGCTCGTGGGCAAGCCGGGGCTGGACGGGCACTCGAACGGGGCGGAGCAGATCGCCGTGCGGGCGCGCGACGCCGGGTTCGAGGTGGTGTACCAGGGGATCCGCCTCACCCCCGCGCAGATCGTGGCGGCCGCGGTGGAGGAGGACGTCGACCTCGTCGGGCTGTCCGTGCTGTCCGGCTCACACCTGGCCGCGGTGGCGTCGGTGCTGTCCGGGCTGCGGTCGGCGGGGCTCGGGGATCTGCCCGTGGTGGTGGGCGGGATCATTCCGCCCGACGACGCGGAGGCGCTGCGCTCGTCGGGCGTCGCGCGGGTGTTCACGCCGAAGGACTTCGCGATCACCGACGTGGTGGACGAGCTGGTGACCGTGGTTCGCGAGGCTCATCGCCTTCAGAACAGCGTCAGCTCGTCCTTCACCACGCCGCGGAGGGCGTTGTAGTCGAGCACGACGCAGCGGATGCCGCGGTCCTCGGCCAGGACGCGGGCCTGCGGCTTGATCTCCTGCGCGGCGAAGATGCCGGTCACCGGGGCGAGCAGCGGGTCGCGGCCGAGCAGCTCGAGGTAGCGGGTGAGCTGCTCCACCCCGTCGATCTCGCCGCGGCGCTTGATCTCGACGGCGACGGTCGCGCCCTCGCCGTTGCGGCAGAGCAGGTCGACGGGGCCGATCGCGGTCATGTACTCGCGGCGGACCAGCGTGAACCCGGCGCCCAGGGTCTGCGGGGCGGCGGCCAGCAGCTCCTGCAGGTGCGCCTCGACGCCGTCCTTGACCAGGCCCGGGTCGACGCCGAGCTCGTGCGAGCTGTCGTGCAGGATCTCCTCGATCGTGATCCGCAGCTCCTCGCCGCCCTTGTTGACCACGCGCCAGAGGCCCTCGGACTCCTCCAGCCGGCAGGGCGGGCTCATCCAGTTCAGCGGCTTGTACGCCCGGTCGTCGGCGTGGATCGAGATCGAGCCGTCGGCCTTGATCAGCAGCAGGCGGGTCGCGGGCGGGAGATGGGCCGTGAGCCGGCCGATGTAGTCGACCGAGCACTTGGCGATGACGAGACGCACGGCGGACAGCCTAACCCGCACGACGGGTGGGACTGGCATCGCAATGTCATGCTTCAGGGGTGTTGGAGTCATTGACGGGTCTCGGCCTCGCCACATCGGCCGGGCTCAACGCCTACATCCCGCTGATGGCGATCGGCCTGCTGGCGCGCTACACGGATCTCATCACGCTGCCGTCGAACTGGGCGTGGATGGAGAACGGGTGGACGCTCACGATCGTCGCGGTCCTGCTGGCCATCGAGTTCGTGGCCGACAAGATCCCGATGCTCGACCACGTCAACGACGTCATTCAGACCTTCATCCGCCCCACCGCGGGCGGGCTGGCCTTCGGCGCGGCGTCGAGCTCGGAGACGGTCACGGTGACCGATCCGGGGTCGTTCTTCACAAGCCATCAATGGGTACCGATAGTCGTCGGCGGTGCGATATCGCTCGGCGTACACGGCATGAAGGCGGCGTCGCGCCCGGTCATCAACGCCACCACGGTCGGCTTCGGGGCGCCGATCGTGAGCACGATCGAGGACTTCTTCAGCGCGTTCCTGTCGGTGATCGCGATCGTACTGCCGATCGTGGTGCTGCTGTTCATGCTGCTGCTCTTCCTGAGCTTCGGCTGGCTGCTGCGGCGCAGGAAGAAGCGCAAGGAGGAGAAGGCGGCGGCGAAGTGGGCGGCGTCGCAGGGGTACCGGCCCGCGCCGTAGCCGCTACTTGCTGCGGCCGTGCACCAGCTTCACGACGCGGACGATCTGGGCCAGGGTCTTGTCGGTGCGGTCGAAGGTCATCGCGGCCAGCACCGTCGGGCCCCGGCGCTTCACGATCGCCTTCGGCCGGGTGAACTCCCGCAGGCCGTCGGCGCCGTGGATGCGCCCGAAGCCGGAGTTGCCGACGCCGCCGAAGGGCAGCGTCGGCATCCCGGCGAAGGTCAGGGCCGAGTTGATCGAGGTCATGCCGGAGCGCACCTGGCGGGCCAGGGCCAGGCCCTGCGACTTGGAGAAGATCGCCCCGCCGAGGCCGTAGCCGGTGTTGTTGGCCAGCCGCACGCCCTCCGCGGCGTCGCGCACGCGGGTGACGGTCAGCGTCGGGCCGAACGTCTCCTCCTGCACCGCGGCCGCGTCCTCGGGCACGTCGACCAGGATCGTCGGGTTGACGAACGGCGGCTGGACCGCCTCCGCGCCGCCGAGGACCGCGCGGCCGCCGCGGGTCAGGGCGTCCTCGATGTGCCGGCGGATGATGTCGATCTGCGACGGCATGGTGATCGGGCCGATGTCCGCCGTCGGCTCGGCCCCGACCTGCAGCTTCGCCGCCCGCGCGACGACGCGGTTGAGGAAGTCGTCGTAGACGGGCTCGGCGACGTACACCCGCTCGATCCCGACGCAGGTCTGCCCGGCGTTGGTCAGCCCGCCCCAGACGCAGGACTCGGCCGCGGAGTCCAGGTCGGCGTCGGCGGCGACGATCATCGCGTCCTTGCCGCCGCACTCCAGCAGGACGGGGGTGAGCGACTCGGCCGCCGCGGCCATGACCTTCTTGCCGGTCGCGGTCGAGCCGGTGAAGGCGATCTTGTCCACGCCGCTGCGGCAGAGGGCCGCCCCCACGTCGCCGAGGCCGTGCGCGATCTGCAGGACGGGATGCTCCGGGACGACCTCGTTGAAGCGGTCCACGAACCACTGCCCGACCGCCGGGGTGTACTCGCTGGGCTTGAACACCACCGCGTTGCCCGCCGCCAGCGCGTAGGCGATCGAGCCCATCGGCGTGAGGATCGGGTAGTTCCACGGCCCGATGACGCCGACGACGCCGAACGGGAGGTACTCGAGGTACGAGGTGTGCTCCTTGAGCAGGATGGAGCTGCCGGTGCGGCGCCGGCCCAGCACCTTGCGCGCGTGCTGCGCCGCCCAGGCGATGTGGTCGATCGCCGCGATCGCCTCGACCAGCGCGTCCGCGCGCGGCTTGCCGCCCTCGCGGTTCATGAGCGCGGCGAGCTCCTCCAAGCGGTTGGTGAGCACGCTGCGGAACGCCAGCAGGCGCTGCTTGCGCCCGGAGAACCCGAGACCCGCCCACCACGCGGCCGCGTCACGCGCCCTGGCCACGGCGTCGGTGAGAGAATCGGCGGAGGCGACCGGGAACCGGCCGACCTCCTCACCCGTCGCGGGGTTGGTCGAGATCAGCGAGCCCTCGTCGATGGCGGGGACGCCGGGCGTTCGCGTGGCGGTCATGGCGCGAGTGTAAACCCGGAAATTACTCACGAGTAGGCCCGGAACGGCCTGTCGTCGCATGTCGAGAACCAGGTGCGGTGCTCCGACCGTTGGGTACCACAACCGCAGGAGGGAACGCACACATGGAACCCGTGAAGACCGACCAGCTCAAGGTGCCCGGCGCGACCCTGTATTACGAGGTGCGCGGCAGCGGCCCGGTGCTGCTGCTGATCTGCGGCGGCATCTACGACGCGGAGGGCTTCGCCGCGCTGGCCGACCAGCTCGCGGCCGAGCACACCGTGGTCACCTACGACCGCCGCGGCAACTCCCGCAGCGTGCTCGACGGGCCGCCGGCCGAGATCATCCTGGAGGAGCAGGCGGACGACGCGTACCGCGTCCTCGGCGCGGTCGGGGTCACCGAGGGCGAGCCGGCCGACGTGTTCGGCAACAGCTCGGGCGCGGTGATCGCGCTGGAGCTCGCGGCGCGGTACCCCGGCATGGTCCGCACCGTGATCGCGCACGAGCCGCCGGTGTTCGAGCTGCTGCCCGACTTCGAGCGCTTCCGCGCGCTGCTGGCCCAGGTCGGGGAGGCCTACCGGGACGGCGGCGCGGGCGCGGCGATGGGCGTCTTCGGGGCCGGGATGGACATGCACGGCGACGACGGCGCGCCGCAGACCCCGCCCGCGCCCGACTTCGCGCAGCGGATGCAGGCGAACCTGGAGATCTTCGTGGCGTACGAGGTCCCGCCCGTCGGCGCGTATGTCCCGGACCTCGACGGCCTGCGCTCCAGCCCGGTGCGGATCGTGCCGGCCGTGGGCGCGGCGAGCGCGGGGGAGCCGCCGAACCGGGCCGGCCGCGAGCTCGCCGCCCGCCTGGAGACCGCGGTGGTGGAGTTCCCCGGCGGGCACGGCGGCTTCGGCGACGCGGCCCCGTTCGCCGCGAAGCTGCGTGAGGTGCTCGCCGCTTAGTTCCAGGGCCTAGGAGGCGTGTTCCTTCAGGATGCGCTCGGCCACGGCGAGGGGGTCGGCGAGCCGGCCCTCCGCCGGGGCGTCGACCCAGCGCTGCTGGCCGGGGAAGTACGCGCCGGACGCGGCCGCGCGGCGGATGCTCTCCTGCATGCCGGTGTCCATCTGACCGGGGTCGACGTTCGCCACGCTGATCCGCTCGTCGTCGCGCACCTGTGAGGCCACGACGTCGAAGAACGTCTCGCCGGCGGCCTTCGTGGTGCAGTACAGGGCCCAGCCGTCGATGATCCGGTGCGCCGCGCCCGAGGAGACGAACAGCACGCGCACCCGCGCGTCGGACGGGGCGGCCCGCAGGAACGTGTTGGTGAGCACGAGCGGCGCGGTCAGGTTCACCGCGATCGCGTTGGTGATCGCCTCGGTGCTGAGCCTCCCGACGGCGCCGATGGGCTCGACGACGGCGGCGTTGTGGATCAGCACCACCTCGTCGGCGTCGCGCAGGAAGGCGCGCAGGGTGTCGTAGTCGGGCAGCCAGTGCGCGTCGGCGATGTCGGTCGAGAACAGCGTCACATCCGTGGGCCGGTCGTCGCGGAGCTGCTGCTGCTGAGGGCTGAAGTGCCGGCCGACCGCCAGGATCCGATCGCCGCGCGCGGTGGAGACGTCGAAGAGAGCGGCGCCCAGGCCGCGGGACACCCCGGTGATCACGACGGCACGCATGCGGTCACTCTATTACCCTCGCGTGGTCATTTATATGGCCCGTGCGCCGGGTACCGGTGGACCCTTCGGAGCGCCCGGGCACGAGTCGCCGAGCTTCTCCGCGACCGCGCCCAGGGCCTCGGCCAATGCGCTGGTCTGAGCCTCGTCGAGGTGGTCGAAGATGAGCCGGCGGACGTCGGCGAGGTGCGCGGGCGCGACGGTGCGCGCGAACTCGCGGCCGGCCGCGGTGACCCGGGCGATGCTGACCCGGCCGTCGCACGCGTCGCCGGAGATCTCGACGTACCCGAGGTCGACGAGCTTGCGCATCCGGTGGCTCAGCCGGCTGGCCGACATGTTCATCTGTCCCGCGAGGTCCGACAGGCGCAGGCCGTCGCCCGCGTCGCTGAGGGCGGCGAGCAGGCCGTACTCGACGTGGACCAGGCCGTGCGGGCGGAACGTGCGCTCGAGCTCGGGAAATCCGACGAGCACGATGGCCAGCAGCGACAGCCAAGCGCGGCGCTCGGTGTCGTCCAGCCATCGTGGCTCTTCGGTCATGGGTTCCATGGTGCCTGGATCTTGCACGGGGAGGCCAACGACGCGTCCGATACGCGTCAGAAGCGCCCGATCGCGATCACCACGGCGATGGCCCCGAGGAGCACGTTGAAGCCGATCATCGGGTACTCCTTGGCGCGGGCGTGGTCCACGATCGCCAGCACCATGATCAGCGCGAGGCCGACCGCGGCCAGCGGGGTCAGGATGGTCGCGATCCCGGTCGCCCAGGGCAGGATCAGCCCGAGGCCGCCCAGGATCTCCACGATGCCGATGAATCTGACGGTGCTCTTGCTGTACCGGTTGACCCAGGTCATGTTCGTCGCCAGCTTCTCGACGGGCTGGGTGGACTTCATCGCGCCGGCGCCGATGAAGGCGACGCCGAGCAGGATCTGCAGGACCCACAGAAAAATATTCATGGCGGGACCTTACTTGAAGCGTCAAGTGTCTCACCAGGACCCGATCATCGCCGCCGTCGGGTGATGGGGGCTCATCCGCGCGCGGCCCACCGTGTGCCCATGGAGACGTTGGAACGGCAGTCCCGCTGGGTCACCGGGTTCGCGGTGTTCGCCGGCAGCATGATGATCGTCGTCGGCATCTTCCAGGTCGTCGTCGGGCTCACGGCACTCTTCGAGCGGACCTTCTACATCCTGGCCGACAGCTACCTCTTCGGCTTCAACGTCGTGGCCTGGGGCTGGATCCACCTCGCGCTCGGCGTGCTGGTGGCGATCGGCGGCGGGGCGGTGCTCGCCGGGCAGCTGTGGGGGCGGGTGCTCGGCATCGTGCTGGCGTCGCTGAGCGCGATCGCCAACTTCCTGTTCCTGCCGTACTACCCGCTGTGGTCGATGCTGATCATCGCCGCCGACGTCGCGGTGATCTGGGCCCTGACGAGGTATGGCCGCGACGAGGCGGTGCTGCGCTAGCGATGTGTGGGCCGGCCACATGTGACCGGCCCCCATCCGGTGCGACCATGCGGTGATGCACGTCACCTCCCAAGGGCCGGAGGACGGCCCGATCGTCCTGCTCATTCACGGCAATTGCTCCGATTCGACATACTGGGAACCCCTCGTCCGCCACCTGCCGCTGCACTGGCGGCTGGTGCTGCCCGATCTGCGGGGGTACGGCCGCAGCCCCGCCCTCGGCATCGACGCGACCCGGGGCCTGCGCGACTTCGCCGACGACCTCGCGCCGCTGCTCGCCGAGCTGGCCGCCGCGTCCGGGCCGGTCACCGTGGTCGCCCACTCGATGGGCGGCGGCGTGGCCATGCAGCTGCTGCTGGACCACCCCGAGCACATCGGGGCGCTGGTGCTGGAGGCGCCGGTCTCGCCCTTCGGCTTCGGCGGCACCCGCGACCTGGAGGGCACGCCGACCACGCCCGACTTCGCCGGCACCGGCGGCGGATCGGTCAACCCGGACTTCGTGCGGCTGCTGGCGGCCGGCGACCGCGGCACCGAGGAGCAGGCCAGCCCGCGCAACGTCCTGCACGCCTTCTACGCCGCGCCCGGCTTCGACTTCGGCGCGGACGAGGAGCTGCTGCTCAGCTCGATGCTGTCCACGTCGATCGGCGAAGAGCAATACCCCGGCGACGGTACCGCGAGCGAGAACTGGCCCGGCATGGGTCCCGGCACCAAGGGCGTGCTGAACACCATGTCGCCCAAGTGGCTGAACCTCGCCGGCATCGTGGACGCGCCGGTGAAGCCGCCGATCACGTGGGTCCGCGGCGACCAGGACGCGATCGTCTCCGACGCCTCGATGTTCGACCTCGCGCTGCTGGGCAAGCTGGGGGCCGTCCCCGGTTGGCCGGGCGAGGAGGAGTGCCCGCCGCAGCCGATGGTGGGGCAGACGCGGGCGGTGTTCGAGCGGTACGGGCCGTACAAGGAGATCGTCTGGACCGGCGTCGGCCACAGCCCGCACGTCGAGCGGCCGGAGGAGTTCGCGGCCGTGCTGCGGGAGGTCGTCGGCTCCTGAGCGTCAGTGGATGCGGCCGGTCGCCGCGTGCCGCACAGTGTCTTCTGTGGATGTGACTGACAGCGGCGGCCTGGTCTCCCTCATCGCCCCGATCTGCGTGGTGGTCGGGATCGTCGGCGTGCTCGTGCCGATGGTCCCGGGCCTGGTGCTGTGCTGGGCGGGCGTGGCCGCGTGGTCGGTCTTCGGCGGCCACGGGGCGACCGGCTGGGTCGTCGGCATCGCGGCGACGGTGGTGCTGGCGCTCGGGTTCGTCGCGAAGTACCTGGTGCCGGGCCGCAACCTCAAGCGCGCCGGCGTGTCGAACCTGACGCTGTTCCTCGGCGGCGTGGGCGGCATCATCGGGTTCTTCCTGATCCCGGTGGTGGGGCTGGTGATCGGCTTCGTGCTGGCCATCTTCCTGGTCGAGCTGGCCCGGCAGAGCGACCGCTCGCGCGCGTGGCAGTCGACGAAGCACGCGCTCAAGGCGGCGGGGCTGTCGATGCTGATCGAGCTGGCGACGGCGCTGATCATCGCGGCCGTCTGGATCGCGGGTGTGCTCGTAGGGTGACGCGGCGCGGCGGCGGGTGTCCTCGTAGGGTCACGTGCACGGCAAAAATGTCGTACCTGTGTGGCACTGTGTCGGCATGGAGATCGGTCGGCATATCGACGCATTGGAGCGCGGTGGGCTGGATCTCGTCGATGCCGCGGAGAAGGCCGGCTTCGACGCCCCGGTTCCGACCTGCCCCGAGTGGAGCGTCCGGGAACTCGTGCAGCACGTCGGGTATGTGCATCGGTGGGCCGCGACCTATGTGCGCGACTGCCGGACCGCGATCCTGACCGACGACGAGGAGGCGGACGCGGTCGGGCCCTTCCCGGCGGACGACGCGCTGCTCGAGTGGTTCCAGGCGGGGCACGCGGCGTTGGTGGACCTGTTACGGGCGGCGCCGGCGGACACGGCGTGCTGGCATTTCCTGCCGGCCGATACGCCGCTGGCGTTCTGGGCCCGCCGCCAGGCCCACGAGACGACCATCCACCGGGCCGATCTGCAGGGCGCCGTGGGCGACATCGCCGGCGTCGAGGCCGATCTGGGGCTGGACGGGATCGACGAGCTGCTGATGGGGTTCTACGGATCCCGGGGGCGGCGGCTGCGGAGCGAGACGTCGTGCACGCTGGCGGTACACGCATTGGACGGCGCGGCCTCCGACGGGCCGCGGGCGTGGACCGTCTCGATGACCCCGGAGGGCGCTGTCATCACGCGGGGCGCTTCGGATACGGCGGATTGCACGCTCCGGGGTGCGGCTAGCTCGTTGTACTTGGCGCTGTGGAACCGGCGGAGTACTGCCGATCTGGATGTGAGCGGGGACGAGTCGGTGCTGACGCTCTGGCGGGAGCGGGCGACGATCCGCTGGACGTGAGCCGGCCGAGGGGAAAGGACAGGGGGGCCGGGGGGCGGGGGCAGGCAGGAAGACCGCGCAGCAGCGGTCCGGGCCGTCGGGGGCAAGGTTCTGCGGAAAACTTCGGCGTCGGCTGTCGGATCGGGGCAGGGTCGTTCGTAGGTGGGGTGACGGACGGCAGGACGACCGAACGGAGATGGGTTCGATGGCGCAGTACCTGATGAATGTGCTCAGTGACGGGGTCGATCTGGCCAACCCGGAGGAAGAGGCCGCGATCGACCTGTTCAACGAGCGGGAGCTGCAGGCCAAGGGGCACTGGGTGTTCGCGAACGGGCTCAGCGCGCCCAGCAACGCGACCGTCGTCGACGCGCGGGGGCAGGGCGAGCCGGTGATCACCGACGGGCCGTACCTGGAGTCGAAGGAGTACGTGATCGGGTTCTGGCTCATCGAGGCCGAGGACCTGGACGTGGCGTTGCGGCTGGCGACCATGGGGTCGAAGGCCTGCAACCGGAAGGTCGAGCTGCGGCCCGTCCTGTGAGCGACGTGCACGCGGCGATCGAGCGGGCCCACCGGGACGAGTGGGCCCAGGTCGTCGCCACCCTGGCCCGGCGGATCGGGGACCTCGACATCGCCGAGGAGATGGCGGCCGAGGCGTTCGCGGCGGCCGTGGAGCGGTGGCCGGTGGACGGGGTGCCGCCGAAGCCGGGGGCCTGGCTGACCACCACCGCGCACCGCAGGGCGATCGACCGGCTTCGGCGTGAGGTGCGGCGGGACGAGAAGCAGCGGGAGGCGCTCATGCTGGCCGACACGCCCGAGCCGCTCGGAGCGATCGACGACGACCGGCTGCGGCTCGTGTTCACGTGCTGCCACCCGGCGATCAACATGGAGGCGCGGGTCGCGCTGACGCTGCGGATGGTCGGCGGGCTCACGGTGGCCGAGATCGCGCGGGCGTTCCTCGTGCAGGAGACCGCGATGAGCCGGCGGATCACGCGGGCCAAGGAGAAGATCAAGGCGGCGCACATCCCGTACCGGGTGCCGGATCGCGAGGACCTGCCGGCCCGGGTCGCCGGGGTGCTGACCGTGCTCTTCCTGATCTTCAACGAGGGCTACCTGGGCTCGGAGCCGGGCGGGGAGACCGTGCGCGGGGAGCTGACCGGCGAGGCGATCCGGCTGGCCCGGCTGATCAAGGTGCTGCTGCCCGACGACGGGGAGGTCGCGGGGCTGCTGGCGCTGATGCTGCTGATCGAGGCGCGGCGCGCCGCGCGGGTCTCCGCCAGCGGCGAGCTCGTGCCGCTCGACGAGCAGGACCGCGCGGCGTGGGACCGGGCGCTGATCGCGGAGGGGCACGCGCTGGTGCGGGCGCGGCTGGCGGCGGGGGAGGCGCCGGGGCGGTACCAGATCCTGGCCGCCATCAACGCCGTGCACACCGACGCGCGGGACATCCGCGACACCGACTGGTGGCAGGTGGTGGCGCTCTACGACCAGCTGGCGCGGGTCGACCCGTCGCCGATCGTGCGGCTGAACCGGGCCATCGCGGTCGCCGAGGTGGACGGGGCGGAGGTGGCGCTGGCGCAGGTGGAGGGGCTGCCGCTGGACGGGTACCGCGCGTTTCACGCCACCCGGGCCGACCTGTTGCGGCGGGCCGGGCGCAGCGGGGACGCGCGGGCGGCGTACGAGCGGGCCATCGCGCTGGAGGGGAACTCGGCGGAGACGGCGTACCTGGTGCGGCGCCGTGACCAATTGGGCACCGGAGTGCAATAGGGGGATATGCCACACGACGGGGGATCGACGGGTGTGGGCATGGCAGACTCGCCGGTAACTTGAAGGAGCGTTAGGGAGGCCGGCGACATGGCGCGCTCGATTGCATCCGTTGGCGTGGTGGGGCTCGGGACGATGGGCGCCGGCATCGTCGAGGTCTTCGCCCGCAACGGGATCGACGTCCTGGCCGTCGAGGTCGGCGACGCCGCGCTCGAGCGGGGCCGGGAGACCCTGCGGGGCAGCGTCGACCGGGCCGTGCGCAAGGGCAAGCTGTCCGAGGACGAGCGGGCCGCGCTGCTGGAGCGGGTCACCTTCGCCGTCGGGCTCGACGCGCTGCACGCGGTGGACCTGGTGATCGAGGCGGTGCCGGAGAAGCTGGAGCTCAAGCAGCGGATCTTCGGCGAGCTGGACCGGGTCTGCAAGCGCGACGCCATCCTGGCCACCAACACGTCCAGCCTCTCGGTCACCGAGATCTCGGTCGCCACGAGCCGGCCCAACCAGGTCGTCGGGATGCACTTCTTCAACCCGGCGCCGGTCATGAAGCTGGTCGAGATCGTGCGGACCGTCGTCACCGACGAGGAGGTGGTCACCGGCATCGAGGCGCTGTGCAAGCGGCTGGGCAAGGTGGACGTGACCATCGGCGACCGGGCCGGGTTCATCGCCAACGCGCTGCTGTTCGGGTACCTCAACCAGGCCGTCTCGCTGCTCGAGGCCAAGTACGCGAGCCGGGAGGACCTCGACGCCGCGATGAAGCTGGGCTGCGGGCTGCCGATGGGGCCGCTCGCGCTCATGGACCTGATCGGCATCGACACCGCGTACGAGATCCTCGACACCATGTACCGGCGCGGCGGCCGCGACCGCCGGCACGCGCCGGTGCCGCTGATCAAGCAGATGGTCACGGCGGGGCTGCTCGGGCGGAAGTCGGGGCGGGGGTTCTACACGTACGAGAAGCCGGGCTCGCCGGTCGTCGTGCCCGACGAGGCCACGCCGGTGGGCGCGGCCGCGTCCGGGCTTGACACCGGTGCGGTCGAGAAGGTCGGCGTGGTCGGGTCCGGCACCATGGCCACCGGGATCATCGAGGTCTTCGCCCGGGCCGGCTTCGAGGTCGTCTCGGTGACCCGCGGCGCCGAGCAGTCGGGCCGCACCTGCGAGGCCCTCAAGACGTCGCTGAACAAGGCCGTGGTCCGGGGCCGGCTCGACGAGGCCGGCCGGGACGCCGCGCTGGGCCGGGTCACCTGGTCCGCCACGGTCGAGCACCTGGCCGACGTCGACCTGGTCGTCGAGGCGGTCGTCGAGGAGCTGTCGGTCAAGAAGGCGCTCTTCGCCTCGCTCGACGAGATCTGCAAGCCGGGCGTGGTGCTCGCGACCACCACGTCGAGCCTGCCGGTCATCGAGCTCGCGGTCGCGACCGAGCGCCCGGCCGACGTGGTCGGGCTGCACTTCTTCAACCCGGCCCCGGTGATGGGGCTGGTCGAGGTGGTGCGCACGATCCGCACCTCGGACGCGACGGTGGCCACCGCGACCGCGCTGTGCCGGGCGGTGCGCAAGCACCCGGTGGTGTGCGCGGACCGCTCGGGGTTCGTGGTCAACGCGCTGCTGTTCCCGTACCTCAACGACGCCGTCAAGATGGTCGAGGCCTCCTACTCGACGGCGGACGACATCGACCACGCGATGAAGCTGGGCTGCGGCTACCCGATGGGCCCGTTCGAGCTGCTCGACGTGATCGGGCTGGACGTCGCGCTGGCCATCCAGCGGGAGCTGTACCTGGAGCTGCGGGAACCCGGCTTCGCGCCCGCGCCGCTGCTGGAGCATCTCGTGACCGCCGGCTATCTGGGCCGCAAGGTCGGCCGCGGTTTCCGCGACTACTCGAAGCGCTGAAACCGGCCGGATAGGCTGGACGCGTGTCCCCCCGGCGCAACCACCCCAGCCGCGACGAAGAGCCGCCGCCGCTCGATCTCGACCGGATCAAGCGCGGCGTCGGCAGCGTGCAGCAGTGGAGCGACGGCGAGTGGCAGGTGCGCAACATCCCGGCGGGCGCGGCCACCAAGGCGTACCGCTGCCCCGGCTGCGACCAGGAGATCGGCCCGGGCGTGCCCCACCTCGTCGCCTGGCCGGCCGACGAGCGCGGCGACCTGACCGACCGCCGGCACTGGCACACCGGCTGCTGGCGCGCCCGCGACCGGCGCGGCCCCAACGTCCAGCGCAGCCGCAGCGCCCCGCGCTACGGCTGAGGCCCGCCGCCCCGCGCACGGCTGAGGCCCGCCCCGCGCACGGCGCCATCGCGCAGCGCCCCGCGCACGGCTGAGGGCCACCCCGCGCACGGCGCCATCGCGCAGCGCCCCGCGCACGGCTGAGGGCCACCCCACGCACGGCGTCAACGTGCGGTGCCCCGACGTGGCGCCCCTGCGTTACGGCTGAGGGGCCGGTCTCTGCGTGCGGCGCCGGCGTTCAGCGCCCCGCATCACGGCTGAGGGAGATCCGGGCCCCGGCCCACCAGTTCACGGCGCTGCGCAACAGCACGGCGCGGCAGCGGTACGAACGGCAGCGGCTCGGGCGTCGCCAGCCACTCGTCGCGGCGGCGCCAGATCGAGAGCCACGGTTCGCCGAAGCCCGAGCGCACCAGCGCGGCCGCAGTCAGGATCAGGCCCGTCGCCCGGGTGCGGCCGGGGGTGCTGTGCCGGTGTACGAAGGCCATGCGCTCGGTCAGCAGGGCCGTGCTCACCAGGCGGGCCGGCCGCCGGTCGGGCTCCGGGGCCGCGTGCCGTCCGGCCGGGCGCTCGGGCGGGATGGCGAGCATCTGCGCGTCGGGGACGAGGACGGGGCGGGCGCCGAGGGCCTGGGCGCGCAGCGACAGGTCGGCCGTGGGCAGGCGCTCGTCGAAGCCGTCCAGGCGCTCCCACAGCTCGCGCTCGATGAGCAGCATCCGCGGGGTCAGGGCCGGCACCGCGCCGCCGATGGCGCGGTCCAGGCGGGGCAGTCGTTCTGGCTCGAACGGCAGCCCGGCCGCCAGGCAGGCGGTGCCCAGCAGGGAGGGCGGGCCCTCGACGGTGCGGCCGTCGTCGGCGTGACCGCGCAGGGTGCGTCCGGTGTACAGCCTGTCGCCCGGATGCGACCCCGCGTGCTCGACCAGCGTGCGCACCGTGTCCCCGATCGGCGCCAGGCCGGGGTCCAGGAAGAGCAGCCACGGCGCCCGCGCGCTCGCGGCGCCCAGGTTGAGCGCGGCGGTGGCGGGCAGCGCCTCGTCGCGGCGGATCAGGGTCACGCCGCGGAAGGCGTGGCGGACGGCGGCGGCGCTGTTGTCGGTCGACGCGTTGTCCACGACGATCGTCTCGGCCGGGACCTCGGTGCCGGACTGCAGCGCGGCCAGGCCCTTGAGCAGAATCTCGCGGGCGTTGTGCGCGACAGTGACAATGCTGACGACCGGACCTGGCTGGCTCACGAGCGGCTCCCACGGCGAGGCTGAAGCTTCCCGGATAGTACCGGCGGTGGGGGTGAACGGGCCGAAAGTACCGGGGGATGTCCGCCGACAGGTTGGGTGAGAACCCGACGGACGGGCGCCGCGAGCAGCGAAAACGATCATTCCGGACACGAACTCGGCTCGGGTCCGGCTGCCGCCATGTCGCAGGTCGCTGCTACTCTCCCAACGGCGGCCCGGAAAGCTCTGCCGACTATTTGTGCTGATGCGTTGAAAACATTCCTTGAACCATTGCCAGCGGTGGCCGGAACGGGCCGCGACGGGTAAAACAAGGATGCGGGCAAAGCTCGTCGGTGACGCTCGGCTCGGTTTTTCGGGATGTAACGACTGTTGAACGGACGGTGATCATGCCTGCTGACGGGTTGATCATGCGTTCGGGCTGGTCGGGGTCGGTCGCTATATCGTCCGCGGTCGTTACGTCGTTCCTTAAGTCCGGCATAGAGCCCAATTAAGGCGACGCAGCGTGATTGTCCCGAAGTATGCCCGTCCGCGGTGCGTCGCAACCCGGTTTCCCGAGCTGTCGGCGGCATGTCCTTTTTTCCCTTATTGGTGGCCGGTATGGGCAAAGACGCAGCACCCGCGGTGTCAATAGCACCTTCAGCCACGTCGGGAATGCGGCACGACGGTACCGGCTGTGCGACTTCCTCGGTACCTTACCGCCGGGGTTCGGCCGGGTACCGCCTGTCGCGGCGAGGGCGAACGCCACCACAACCTTCGAGAAGTGGCTCTGAGTAGGTACGCAAAGGGGGTTGGGATGGTTCTGGCGGATTCGGCCACGGTCGAGACCGCGGTGATGGCGGCGTTCCCAGGAGTCCAGCGACGCCGACTCAGGTCGACCGGGCGCAACCTGCTCGTCGCCTTTCTCGGCGACACGCTGGCGGTCACGATCACCATCACGACCGTCGTACTGTTCATGGCCGCGAACCTGATGGGCGGAGCCTTCGTCGCACCGGGCGAGGGCGTGCCACCCGCGTATTCCGTCACGGCCTTCGGGCTGTTCTGGCTGCTGCTGCTGGCCGGCAGCCGGATGTACGACCGGTGGTTCCTCGAGAACCGCACCGGCATGATCTACCGGAGCCTGCGCGCCGCGGTCGTCGCAACCGCGATCCTCGCGCCGGTCTGCGTGCTGTTCGACATGCTGTACCTGCTCAAGCCGCTCATCGTCGCGGTGCCGGTCGCCACCGCACTCACGATCGCCGGTCGCTACACCACGCTGGCGGTGCTGCGCACGGTGCAGCGGGAGTACGTCCGGCAGCGCACCCTCGTCATCGGCCCGGCCGACTCGGTCGTCACGCTGCTCACCTCGCTGCAGCGGGACCGCTCCTACGGCCTTCGGGTCGCCGGCGCGTGCATCACCGACCTCGACCAGGCGCGCAAGATCACGGCCCATTCCATCCCCGTGTACGGCGATCTCAAGGACGTCGCGGACACCGCACTCAGCGCCGGCTGCACGGCCGTGCTGGTGGCGCTGCCGCTGGAGATGGACCCGTACAAGATGCGGCGTCTGGCTTGGGAACTTTCCGACAACGACATCGAGCTCCTCGTCGCGCCGGCCCTGCCCGAGGTCGCCCCCGAGCGCGTGGCGGTGCTGCCCAGCGGCGGCGGCCCGTTGCTGCACGTGCGCGCGCCCGTCCTCACCGGGCCGCAGCGGGCGGTGAAGAACGTGCTCGACCGGCTGCTGGCGACCGTCCTGCTGATCCTGGCCGGGCCGTTCATGATCGTCATGGCCATCATGATCCGGGCCACCAGCCCGGGGCCGGCCCTGTTCCGCCAGCCGCGCGCCGGGATCAACGGCAAGGAGTTCACCTGCTACAAGTTCCGCACCATGGTCAAGGACGCGGACAAGCTGCGGCAGAACATCGAACACCTCAACCAGCACAGCGAGGGCCTGCTGTTCAAGATGAAGCGGGACCCGCGGGTCACCAAGGTCGGCTCGATCCTGCGCCGCACCTCGCTGGATGAGCTCCCGCAGCTGCTCAACGTGATCAATGGCACGATGTCGATGGTCGGCCCGCGCCCGCCGTTGATGTCGGAGGTCGCCGGCTACGACGACGACGTCCGCCGCCGCCTGCTGGTCAAGCCCGGGATGACCGGGCTGTGGCAGGTCAGCGGGCGCTCGGAGCTGTCGTGGCAGGAGTCGGTGCGCCTCGACCTGAACTACGTCGACAACTGGTCGCCGCTGCTCGATCTGCGCATCCTGGCGCGCACCGCGAACGCTGTCGTCCGCGGCACCGGCGCCTACTGATCTTCGCTCTTCCCGAGTCTCCGGTGGGTCTTCCCGGCCGCCGGAGACTTTTTTCTGCCCTTTTCCTGCGCCGGTTGTACGGCCTGTCGCGCGCTCAGATCACCGCAGGCCCATTTCGGCGGGCGTCGCGGCGGTCGGGTGCTGAGGCCGCGGCGGGATTGTTCGGCGGGCGTCGCGGCGGCTGGGTGCTGAGGTCGCGGCGGGTTGTTCGTCGGACGCCGCGGCTCGGGTGCTGAGGTCGCGGCGGGGTTGTTCGGCGGGGCGTCGCGGCGGCTGGGTGCTGAGGTCGCGGCGGGTTGTTCGTCGGGCGCCGCGGCTCGGGTGCTGAGGTCGCGGCGGGGTTGTTCGGCGGGGCGTCGCGGCGGCCGGGTGCTGAGGTCGCGGGCGGGGTTATTCGGCGGGCGCCGCGGCTCGCGTGCTCAGGTCGCTGCCCCAGCTCGCCTTGTCGCGGCGGACGCGGCTGACGGCGCGGTCGAGGACCAGGACGCTCAGGTACGCGGCGGCGTCGATCGGGCTCACCTCGCGGCGGCGCACCAGGCCGGCCAGCGAGCCCAGCCCCGGACCGCCCGCGTGGGCGCGGTCGAGCGCGGCCAGCTGCCGGTTGCCGCGGCGCACCCGGACGCGGCGGTTGAGGTGGGCCTGCACGGTGCGGGCCGGGCGGACCACGGAGCGGGCCTCGGCCACGATGGCGCGCTCGTGCGGGGCGAAGCTCGTGTGCACCCAGCCGTCGTCGGCGATCACGTCGGGCATCGGGAAGACCCGCGCGTGGCCCGCCTCGGTGAGCACGTAGACGCCGACCCCGGCCAGCGCGCGCGAGGGCGCGATCATCCGGTCGTGGACGCGGTGTACCCGGCGCACGAGGCGGCCGACCTGGGCGAGGTCGAGCTCGGGGACCGGCGCGGCGGCCAGCACGCCGGGTCGGGCGCACGCGGCGACCAGGGCGCGGACCGAGTCGGCGGTCAGCTCGACGTCGGCGTCGAGGTACACGCGCGGGAAGCTCTTGCAGGCCTCGTCGCCCAGCCGCAGGGCCGGCACCTTGCCCGGGATCGACGTCTCGATGACGCGCACCCCCGGGACCTCGGCGGCCAGCTCGGCGGTGCGGTCGCGGCAGGCGTTCGGGACCACGATGACGTCGAACTCGCCGGGCTGGGTGCCGGCGAGCAGGCGGCGCAGGTTCGGCCCGATGACGGCCGCCTCGTTGTGCGCCGGGATGACGATGCTGACCACCGCATGCACCTCTCGTGGCGAAGCCG
Source organism: Dactylosporangium sp. CS-033363 (assembly GCF_050942475.1). Classification (NCBI taxonomy): domain Bacteria; kingdom Bacillati; phylum Actinomycetota; class Actinomycetes; order Micromonosporales; family Micromonosporaceae; genus Dactylosporangium; species Dactylosporangium sp. CS-033363. The sequence goes on from NZ_CP192032.1 coordinate 1,471,378, forward strand.
GCTCAGGCCTGCAGGATCTCCGCGGCCACGCCGAGCTCGCCGAGGGCCTTGGCGATCTCCTCGTGGTACGCCGGGTTGGTGATGATGACCGCCTTGGGCTGCAGCGCGGTCAGGGCCGACGGCGGGTCGACCCGGTGCCCGGTCACCGGCAGGAACCGGCCCCACTTGCGCGGGTTGAGGTCCACCACGGCGGCCAGGGCGAGCTCGCGGTCGGCGAGGGCGAGGAACTGCACGCCGCGCGATCCGGCGCCCCAGAGGACCGGCTTGGCCCCCTCGGCGTCCAGCCGCGCGATCGTGCTCCGCCAGTGCTCCCGCGCGCCGTGGTGCCGGTCGGCGAACCCGGCCACCGTCGCGAGCTGCTTGTCGCGGGCGCGCAGCGAGGGCAGCTCGCCGGTGTGCGCGACGTGCCCGCCCGCGCGGGGGCGGTTGGCCGAGACCTCGACGTAGCGGTACATGCCCGAGAAGAGCGTGCCGGTCGACTCGACGGTCCAGCCGGCCCGGCCCACGATGTTGGCCAGGGAGTAGGCGTCGAAGTAGGAGACCTGGGGGTACACCACCTGCCAGCCGGCGCTGCCCAGCTCGTAGGCGGCGTCGGGGATCTCGACGTACCCGAACACCTCGCGCCCGCCCGCCTGCTCGCGCAGGTCGACGAGGAAGTCGAACGGGTCGTCGAGGTGCTCGAACCAGTGCCGCAGGGTGAAGAAGTCGTACTCCGGCAGCCCGCCCCCGCGCGGCGCGTGCGCGCTGTGGAACGTGGTGTCGCCCTGCTCGCCCTCCTCGCCGGCGTAGCGCGCGTCGTAGCCGACCCCGCGCGCGCCGCCGACCCGGGTCAGCTCCTTGAGGAACTCGCCCTGCCCGCAGCCGATGTCCAGGACCAGCTTGCCCTGCAGGTCGTAGCGCTCGTTGAGGTTCTCGACCAGCTCGGAGGTGAAGCGCTGGAACGCCGGGGAGAAGTGCCGGCTGGTGTCCATCGCCGTGTCGTAGACCAGGCGGTCCGGCTCGAACTCGATGTTGCGCACGTACGCGCAGCGCGGGCACGCGGCCAGCGCCACCCGGCCGACCGGCGTGGCGACCGCGTCGCCGTGCGCCTCCCAGTGCACTCCGGACAGGACCGGCATGTCCCCGAGGTCCGCGAACGGGACGAGCTTGTCCTCGTCGCAGGCGTCGCAGATGCGGGCGATCGGTTCCGTGGTCACGCGCATGGCAAAGGGCCCCCGAACCATCTTCGACGGGTGGAGAGTTGCTGGGCCTTACTGGTTCGTCAGGGCAGCAGCCTAACGTCACCCGCCGCGCGCTCCGCGTGGGGGGATCAGCGCGTGCCGTTGGCCTCGACGGTGACCTTGCCGTTGGCGGGGAGGGCTTCCTCCGCGTCCGCGGCGGCCTTGGGCGCGGTCGCCTTCGGCTTGTTCCCGTTGGCGCTCGGCTTGACCTCGGCGATGGGCTCGGCCTTCGGCTCGCTCTTCGCCTCGGCCACCTCGGCCTCCAGCGTGGCGACGCGGGCCTTCAGCGTCTCGGCCTCGGCCGCGGCGGTGCGCAGGGAGTCGGCCTCGGCGGCGGTGGCCCGGAGCGTCTCGGCCTCGGCCGCGGCCGCGCGCAGCGCGTCGGTCTCGGACTCCAGGGCGGCGATGCGGGACTTGAACGTCTCGGCCTCGGTGTCGGCGGCCGCGCGGATCTCGGCGACCTCGGCCTCGGCGGCGGTGCGGGCGGCCTCGGCGGCGGCGCGGGCCTCCTCGGCCTTGGCGGCGGCCGCGGTGGCCTTCTCGGCGTCCGCGATCTCGGTGGCGGCCTTGGTGCGCAGGCCCTCGGCGTGGGTGGCGGCCTCGGCCTTGACCGTCTCCGCGTGGGTCGCGGCATCTGCGCGCAGCGAGTCGGCGTGGGTGGCGGCCTCCGCGCGCAGCGAGTCGGCCTCGGTCGCGGCGGCGGTGCGCAGGGCCTCGACCTCGGCGGCCGCGGCGGCGCGCTGCTCGGCGAGCTCGGCGTCGTGAGCGGCCCGCAGGTCGGCCAGCTGCTGCTGCAGGGTCTCGCGGTGGCCCGCGACCTCGACGTCGGCGGCCTGCTTGGCGGTGGCGGTGTCGGCCTCCAGCCGCAGGCGGGCCTGCTCGGCGGCCTCGGCGGCGGTCGCCTCGGCCTGCGCCGCGAGCGCGGCGGCAGACTCCTGGGCCTGCTTCGCGACCGTGGCCGCGTGCTCCTGGGCCTGCCGGGCGACGGCCTCGGCGGCCTCCTGGGCCTTGGCGGCCACGGCGGCGGCGGTCTGCTGGGCCTGCGCGGCGAGCGTGTCGGCCTCGTGCCTGGCCTGGGCGGCGACGGTGGCCGCCTGCTCCTGGGCCTGGGCGACGAGGGCGGCGGCGTGCGACTGGGCGCCGGCGGTCTCCTGCTCGGCCGCGGCCCGCACGGTGTGCGCGTGCTGGTCGGCCTCGGTCTTGACGGCGGCGGCGTGCTGCTCGGCGGCGGTGCGCACCTGGTGGGCGTGCGCCTCGGAGTCGGCCCGGAACTGCTCGAGCTGGGCGGAGGTGGCCTGGTGGACGCGCTGGGCCTCGGCCTGGGCGGCGGCGACGGTGCGCTCGGCCTCGCCGCGGGCGTGGGCGGTGCGCTCGTCGATGGCGCGGGCCTCGGCGTCCAGGGCGGAGCGGCGGTTGGCGACCGAGCGCTCCTCCTCGGAGCGGCGGGCGGCGAGGGCGAGCTCGAAGTCCTCGTTGGCCTTGGAGGCGCGGGAGCGGGCCTCGGCGAGCAGGCGCTCGGCCTCGGCGCGCAGGCCGGCGATCTCCTGCACGGCGCTGGCGCGAATGTCGGCGGCCTGGTCCTCGGCGAGCCCGAGGATCTGCTCGACGCGCGGACCGAGGTGGCGGAAGGAGAGGACCTCGCCGCGGCCGGGCGCGAGCCGGCGCAGCTCCGAGATCTCCATCTGCAGGTCCTGCACCTGGGACGCGAGCGCCTGGACCTGACCCCAGACCTCCTCGTTCTCCAGCTTCAGCGCGGCGATCTCGTTCTCGGACTGCGTCCAGTACTTGTCCACCTGGTCGCGCCGGTAGCCCCGGATCGCCGTCTCGAAGTCGGGCTCCGAGGACACACCTGTGCCCGCGTTGAAGAGGTCACCGCGATCTGACATAACACCCATCCTCACACGCAACGTCCCGCCACGCGCAATTACACACTGCGCGTGACGGGACGTGCGAACGAACTCCCCGTGAATGAACTGCGAGAAACTCGGCGTACACGCCGCGGATCTTGATGCTGCTAGGCGGTGACCTTCTCGCCGTCGCCCGACTTGCCCTTCTTGGCGTCGCCGCCGCCCTGCGCGGGCGCGACCGTCGGCATGATGCCGGCCAGGCCCGAGAGCATCTGCCCAAGCTGCGACGTAACCGCATCCTTCTGGCGGGTGAGGTCCTCGACCTCGCGGCGGGCGCGCTGCGTGGTGTCCTCGGCCTCGCCCCGGGCCTCGCTGAGCACCCGGTGGGCCTCGGCGCGCGCCTCGTTGACGGTCTTGTCGGCGAGGTTCTTCGCCTTGTCGATGGTCTCGGCGGAGGCCCGCTCCGACTCGACGCGGCGGGTCTCGGCGCGCTGCTCGATCTCCTTGGCCCGGTCCTCGGCCGCCCGGGCGCGCCCCTCGGCCTCGGTGACCAGCTTCTGGGTGGCGGCGACGGCGGAGGCGTGGCGCGCGGACTCGTCGCGCTCGGCCTTCTCCTGCCGCTCGGCGATCTCCAGCGCCAGGGACTGCAGGTCCTTGTCGCGCTTGTCGCGGGCGTCGGTGAGCAGCTTGGTCGCCTCGGCGCGCTTCTCCTCGGCCTCGCGGGCGGCCTTGGCGCGCAGCTGGGTGATCTCCCGCTCGGCGGTGGCCCGCAGCGTCGCGACCTCGCGCTCGACGGTCGCCTTGAGCTCGGCGACCTCGTGCGCGGTGGCCGTGCGCAGCTGCTTGGTCTCGCGCTCGGCGTCGGCCCGCAGCGTGTCGGCCTCGCGCCGGGCCTGCACCCGGACCTCGGCGGCCTCCCGCTCGGCGGCGGTGCGCAGGTTGCCCGCCTCGCGCTCCGCGGTCGCCTTCATGGCGGCGGACTCGGCCCGCGCCTTGTCGGTGATCTCGCGGGCCTCCAGCCGGGCCGCGGAGATGATGCCCTCGGACTCGCGCTTGGCCTCGCCCCGGTGGTCGTTGGCCTGCTCCTCGGCCAGCCGCAGGATCTGCTCGACCCGCGTGCCCAGCCCCGACAGCGTCGGCCGGTTGTTCTCTTCCAGCTGCTTGTTGGTGTCGCTGAGCTTCTGCTCCATCGTGCCGAGGCGCTGCTCGGCCTGACGGACCCGGCGCTGGGCCTCGGCGAGTCGGCCCTCGGCCTCTTCGCGGGCCTGATTGGCCTGCTGCATCTGCGCGTTGAGGCGCTGCAGCTTGCTGTCGACCTGCTGGCGGTCATATCCGCGCAGGACGACACTCAGCTCTTCGTGATCAGAGCCGTTCTGGAAGAAATCAACCGAGGACTGCTGCTGGGGCATTGGCACATACTTGCAGACCACCGGGGGGAGTTCGCAAGGGTGGAACGGGTAACTTCCGCACGGCACTCATGGTCAACTTTCCCAGGCCAGGACACGCCGCGTTTTTGTCACGCTTTATGGGCGTGTCGGCTGACCAACCGGGGCACCCGCGATGACCGAAAGGACCGGAACGCGGCGAAACAAGGTCAACGATCGCGGAACCGGTTGATCGCCGCCTCGTGCCGGGCGCGCATTTCCCGGTCGCGGACGCCGAGTCCCTCGGACGGGGCGAGGGCCAGGACGCCGACCTTGCCCTGATGGAGGTTGCGGTGCACGTCGTACGCGGCCTGGCCGGTCTGCTCCAGCGAGTACGTGCGCGACAGGGTCGGGTGGACGCGTCCGCGCGCGATCAGACGGTTGGCCTCCCACGCCTCGCGGTAGTTGGCGAAGTGGCTGCCGACGATGCGCTTGAGGTGCATCCAGAGATACCGGTTGTCGTACTGGTGCAGGTACCCCGAGGTCGAGGCGCACGTGACGATCGTGCCGCCGCGGCGCGCGACGAACACGCTCACGCCGAACGTCTCGCGGCCCGGGTGCTCGAAGACGATGTCGGGGTCCTCGCCGCCGGTGAGCGCGCGGATCTCGGCCCCGAACCGCTTCCACTCGTCGACGTCCTGGGTGTGCTCGTCCCGCCAGAACTGGTAGCCGGACCGGTCGATCACGAGCTCGGCGCCCATGGCCCGGCACAGCTCCGCCTTCTGCGGGCTGGACACCACGCACACCGGGGTGGCGCCGCCGTTGAGCGCCATCTGCACCGCGTAGGAGCCCAGCCCGCCCGAGGCGCCCCAGATGAGCACCGTGTCGCCCTGCTTCATCTGCGCGCCGTGGTGGGAGACGAGCTGGCGGTACGCGGTCGAGTTGACCAGCCCCGGGCAGGCCGCCTCCTCCCACGACAGGTGGGCCGGCTTCGGCATCAGCTGGTTGGCCTTGACCAGGGCCAGCTCGGCCAGCCCGCCGTAGTTGGTCTCGAAGCCCCAGATCCGCTGCTGTGGGTCGAGCATGGTGTCGTCGTGGCCGTCGGCGTCCTCGAGCTCGACGCTGAGGCAGTGCGCGACGACCTCGTCGCCGGGGCGCCACTTGCTGACCCCGGGCCCGACCTTGAGCACCACGCCCGCGGCGTCGGAGCCGACGACGTGGAAGGGCAGGTCGTGGCGGGCGGCGAGCGAGTTCAACCGGCCGTACCGGCGAAGGAACCCGAACGTCGAGACCGGTTCGAAGATCGAGGTCCACACGGTGTTGTAGTTGACCGCGCTGCCCATCACGGCGATGAGCGCCTCGCCGGGCCCGACCTCGGGGGTGGGCACCTCCTGGACGTGCAGGGACTTGCGGGGGTCCTTCTCGCGCGCCTCGAGCCCCTCGAACATGCCCGCCTCGTCGGCGCGCACCACGACGCCCCGGTAGCTGTCGGGCACGGGCAGCCCGGCGATCGCCCGCAGCTCGGCCGCGGGGTCGGCGGCCCCTTCGGCCTGCATGATCGCGTCGAGGATGTGCTGCATCACTGGCGCTCCTAACCTCCGGGGGACAGGGTCGCCGCGCGGACGCGCCGGCGACCATGGGGACCGCCAACACATCTCGATCCCTGAGGCCGGAGGTTACTGACCGGTAGCTTGGTCGGGAACGGGCTAGTGAAAAACTGCACTAGCGGGTTCGACCAGCTCCACGAGCACGCCCCCGGCATCCTTGGGGTGCACGAAGTTGATCCGGGATCCGGCGGTACCGCGCCGTGGCTCGTCGTACAGCAGCCGCACCCCGCGCTCGCGCAAGGACGCGCAGGCGGCATCGACATCCGTCACGGTGTAGGCCAGCTGTTGCATCCCCGGCCCGCTGCGGTCGAGGAACTTGGCGATCGTCGACTCCGGCGAGAGCGGGGCGAGCAGCTGCAGGCAGCCGCCGTCGGGGGTCGGGCCGACCGAGAGCATCGCCTCGCGCACCCCCTGCTCCTCGTTGGTCTCCTCGTGCACGCAGCGCATGCCGAAGACCCGGGCGTAGAACGCGATGGCCTCGTCGAGGTCGGCCACGGCGATGCCGACGTGGTCGATCCGCTGGATGCCGATGGGTGATATATCCAACTTCTGAGCCGGGCTGTCCATGGCGATAGTCTGAACTGATTCAACGTTCAGGTCGCGACGACGCGGTGTGAATCTTTCCACGGAGGCCAGCTGCCATGACTCAGTCGGTGATCGTCAACGGCGCGCGGACGCCGATGGGCCGCCTGCTCGGCGCGCTCAAGGACTTCCCGGCCACCAAGCTGGGCGAGGTCGCGATCCGGGCGGCGCTGGAGCGCTCCGGGGTGCGCCCGGAGCAGGTGCAGTACGTGATCATGGGGCAGGTCCTGCAGGCCGGCGCCGGGCAGATCCCGGCCCGCCAGGCCGCGATCGGAGCCGGCATCCCGATGGGCGTGCCGGCGCTGACGATCAACAAGGTCTGCCTGTCCGGCCTGGACGCCATCGCGCTGGCCGACCAGCTCATCCGGGCCGGCGAGTTCGACATCGTGGTGGCCGGCGGCATGGAGTCGATGACCAACGCCCCGCACCTGCTCATGGGGCAGCGGCAGGGGTACAAGTACGGCGACGTGACGATCAAGGACCACATGGCCCTCGACGGGCTGACCGACGCGTACGACCAGGTGTCGATGGGCGAGTCGACCGAGCGCCACGTGACCCGGCTCGGCATCAGCCGCGAGGCCCAGGACGCGTTCGGCGCCGCGAGCCACCAGAAGGCGGCCGCCGCGCAGAAGAACGGGCACTTCGCGGAGGAGATCGTTCCCGTGGAGATCCCGCAGCGCAAGGGCGACCCGCTGGTGGTGACCGACGACGAGCAGATTCGGCCCGAGACGACCGCGGAGAGCCTGGCCAAGCTGCGCCCGGCGTTCACCAAGGACGGCACCATCACCGCCGCGACCTCCTCGCCGATCTCCGACGGGGCCTGCGCCGTGGTCGTGATGAGCAAGGCCAAGGCCGAGGAGCTGGGCCTGGAGTGGCTGGCCGAGATCGGCGCGCACGGCAACGTGGCCGGCCCGGACAACTCGCTGACCAGCCAGCCGTCCAACGCGATCAAGCACGCGCTGGGCAAGGCCGGGCTGAGCGCCGCCGACCTCGACCTGGTCGAGATCAACGAGGCCTTCGCCGCGGTCGGCGTGCAGTCCACCGCCGACCTGGGCATCGACCCGGCGATCGTGAACGTCAACGGCGGCGCGATCGCGCTGGGCCACCCGATCGGCATGAGCGGCGCCCGGCTCGCCCTCACGCTGGCGCTGGAGCTGCGCCGGCGCGGCGGCGGCCTCGGCGCGGCGGCCCTGTGCGGCGGCGGCGGCCAGGGCGACGCGCTCCTGCTGCGCGTGCCCAAGCGGTGACCCTCGGCTCCTCCGGCGACGTGCCGGCTGACGCCGGAGCGCCGCGCGGGGGCGACCCGCGGGCCCAGGCGGCGCCCCTCGGCCGCTCCGGCGACGTGCCGGCGTCCGCCGGGGCCGCGGGCGAGGGCGATCCGCCGGCGTCCGCCGGGGCCGCGGGCGAGGGCGATCCGCCGGCGTCCGCCGGGGCCTCGCGCGGGGGCGATCCGCCGGCGTCCGGCGGGGCCTCGCGCGGGCGCGACGACGCGCGGGCCCGGGCGGTGACCATCCGCCGCTCCCGTGACGTGCCGGCGCTCGTCGGGGCCGCCCGCGAGGGCGATCCGCGGGCCGTGGCGCGCCTGATCAGCCTGGTCGAGGACGGTGACGAGGCGCTGCCGCGGATCGCGGCGGCGCTCGCCCCGCACACCGGCCAGGCCGCCGTCATCGGGCTGACCGGCTCGCCCGGCGTCGGCAAGTCCACCACCACCAACGAGCTCGTCGCGGCGTTCCGCAAGGCCGGGCGCCGCGTCGGCGTGCTCGCGGTCGACCCGTCCAGCCCGTTCACCGGCGGCGCCATCCTCGGCGACCGGGTGCGGATGCAGGACCACGCGACCGATCCCGGCGTGTACATCCGCTCCATGTCCAGCCGGGGCCACCTCGGCGGGCTGTCCGCGGCCACGCCCCAGGCCGCGCGGGTGCTCGACGGGGCCGGCTGCGACCCGGTCGTGGTCGAGACCGTCGGCGTCGGCCAGGCCGAGGTGGAGATCGCCGGGCTGGCCGACACCACCGTCGTGCTGCTGGCACCCGGCATGGGCGACTCCGTGCAGGCGGCCAAGGCGGGCGTGCTGGAGATCGCCGACGTGTTCGTGGTGAACAAGGCGGACCGTGACGGCGCGGACGCGACGTACCGCGACATCCAGGGCATGATCGGCCTCGGCGAGCGCGCGCCCGGGCAGTGGCGCCCGCGCGTCGTGCGCTGCGTGGCCGCGCGCGGGGAGGGCATCGACGAGCTGGTCGAGGCGATCGACGCGCACCGTGCGTACCTGCGCGACTCCGGCGAGCTCGCCACCCGCCGCGTGCGCCGCGCGGAGGCCGAGGTCGAGGCGATCGCGCTGGGCACCCTGCGGGCGCGCATGAAGGACCTGCGCCGCGGCGACGCCCTCGAAGCCCTGGCCAGGGACGTGGCCGAGGGCCGCACGGACCCCTACGCCGCGGCCGACGCACTCCTGGCCCAGCTCGGCTAGTGTCTGCGGGTCAACCACCCGCTAGATCAGCACTTGGGGGCACACGTGACGGCCTGGACCGTCATGTTGCGCGGCATCAGGTACCGGGCGGGCCGGTCGTTCGTGGTCTTTCTCCTCGCCGTCACGGCGACCACGGCGGCCGTGCTCACGCCCGCGTACAGCCGAGCCGCGCAGCAGTCCGTCCTCACCGACGGCCTGTCCGCCGCGTCCACCGACGCGACCGGGCTCACCGTCGGGGCGAAGGGCACGAAAGACAGCGCCGCGTACCTGGACCTGGCCGAGATCCGGCTGGCCGTGAACGCCGCGCTCGACCAGGACAGCCTGCTCGACCAGCGCCTCGACCGCCCGGTCGCGGCCATCGACACGGAGGTCACCTACGCCGAGGCGGGCGCCAAGCTCGCCTACCGCCAGGACGTCTGCGCGCAGCTCGCGCTCGACGGCGCCTGCCCGGACAACCCGGGCGAGGTCGCGGTCAGCAAGCGCACCGCCGACGCGCACCACCTCAAGCCGGGCGACACGATCAGCGTGCACCTCGGGCCCCCGGGCGCCGGCAAGGACAAAAGCTTCAAGATCAGTGGTTTGTACTCCCCGAAGGACGCCGACGCCGCGTACTGGGGCCGCACCGCCTACTTCAGCGCCGGCTCCGACGGCGACGGGGAGCGCGCCGACTCGCTGTTCAGCCTGACCGAGGACGACCTGCGGGCCGAGCCCTCGGCGACGCTGTCGACGCGGCTGGAGTACCCGCTGCGCGACGAGCGGGTCCGCCTGGACGACGTGGCGGGCCTGCGGGAGAGCCTGCGCACGCTGAGCGACAAGCTGCGCGGCCGCGAGCTCGAGGTCACCACCACGCTGCCCGCGGTGCTCGCCGACATCGACACCGACCAGACGGCCATCGCACGGACGGCGCCCGTCATCGCGGTACCGCTGCTGCTGTTGTGTTGGTTTGTGCTCTTTCTGCTGGTCGCGAGTCTGACCGAGGAGCGCGGTCCGGAGATCGCGCTGGCCAAGCTGCGCGGCTATCCGGCGTCGCGGGCGGCGCGCTTCGGCCTCGGGGAGGTGCTGCTGCTCATCGCGGCCGCCGTGCCCGTCGGCCTCCTCGCCGGCCTGGGCCTCGTCGAGCTGGCCGCGAGCGCGCTGCTGGCCCCCGGCGTGGACGTGGAGGTGCGCTGGCCGGTGTTCGCCGCGGCCGGAATCGCCCTCGCCGCGGGCGTCGTGGCCGCGCTGCTCGCCGCCCGCGCGACGCTCGCCCGCCCGGTGCTGGCCCTGCTGCGCCGCGTGCCCGAGCGCCGCGGCTGGCGGGCCGGGCTGGCCGAGGGCGTCGTCGTCGCGCTCGCCGCGGCCAGCCTCGTGGCCGCCGTGGGCGACCGCGCGTCGCCGCTGGCCCTGCTCGCCCCGCCGCTGCTGGCCCTGGTGCTCGGCATCGCCGCGGCCCGCCTGCTCGGCCTGTGGTCGGCCGCGCGGTTGCGCCTGGCGCGCCGCCGCGGCCGGATCGTGCCGCTGCTCTCCGCCGCCCAGCTGTCCCGGCGCCCGGGCGGGCAGCGGCTCGTCGTGGTGCTCACGGTGGCCGTCGCGCTGCTGTCCTTCGCCGCGACGGCCTGGGACGTGGCCGCGCGGGCGCGGGGCGACGTCGCAGAGGACGCCGTCGGGGCCGAGCGGGTCTACACGGTCAACGCCGCGCACCCCGACGCGCTGGAGGCGGCGGTGGCCAAGGCCGACCCCGGCAAGCACTCCATGGCCGTCGTACGGGCGAGCCAGCGCTTCGACAACGCCCCCATCGAGCTGCTGGGCGTGCAGACCGACCGGCTGGCCGACGTCGCCGTGTGGCGCGGGCACACCCGCGAGCAGGTCGGCGGCATGGCCGCGCGGCTGCACCCGGCGGCGGCCGAGCCGCTGCGGCTGGGCAAGGAGCTCACCGCCGAGGTGACCGCCGACGCGCTGCCGGCCCGGCCCGCGCTGCGCCTGGCCGCGATCGTGGCCAACCCGGGGCAGCCGCCGCGCACCGTCACGCTCGGCGCGCTGGCCAAGGGCACCCGCAGCTACCACGCGGCGCTCCCGGGCTGCACCGGCGACTGCCGGCTCATCGGCCTGGCGATCGGGCGCGCGGCCGGGGGCAGCGAGCCGTTCGCGGTCACCGTCGCCGTGCGCTCGCTCACCAGCGACGGCGGCCCGCTCGCGCCCGGCTTCGACCTCGCCGGGCGCTGGCAGGCCCGGCCCTCCACAGCCGGCGGCACGGTGACCGTGCGCGCGGGCGCGGCGCTCGGCGTCGACGTCTCCGGCAGCGACCCCGCGGACGCGGTGGTCGAGCACGTGGACACCCCGGACACGCTGCCCGCGGTGCTCGCCGGGGGCGCGCCCACCGACGACGCCCGCGCGGCCGCGTTCAGCCTGCCCGGCTTCAGCGACCAGCCGCAGCCGTTCACCGTCGCGGCGCGCGCCGACAGCCTGCCGCGGGCCGGCCACCGCGCGGTGATGTTCGACCTCGACTACGCCACGCGGATGGCCGAGCGGACGTCGAGCCTCGCCGACAACGGCAACCTGCGCTACGAGGTGTGGGCCGGCGCCGGCGCCCCCGCGGACCTCGCGGCCCGCCTCGGCGCCCAGGGCGTCCAGGTGCTCTCGACCGAGTCGATCGACGGCTACACCGGCCGGCTGGCCCGCCGCGCGCCCGCGCTCGGGCTGTGGCTGTACCTGCTGGCCGGCGGCGCGGCGATCGTGCTCGCGCTCGGGGTCGTGCTGCTGACCGCCTACGTCGGCGTCCGCGCGCGCCTCTACGAGCTGGCCGCGCTGCGGGTGGCCGGGGTGCGCTCGGGGCAGCTGCGGCGGGCGGTGTTCCGGGAGTACCGCGCGCTGCTCGGCCTGCCCCTCGTGGTCGGCCTGGCCGCCGGCGTCGTCGGCGCGCTGGTCATGCTGCCGGGGGTGCCGCTGGTGACGGTCGGCGAACCGGCCGGGTCGTTCTCCTACGAGCCGGCGCTGGGGGCGCTGCCGATCGCGCTCGGGCTGACCGTGCTCGGCCTGCTCGGGGCCGTCGCGCTGGTCCTGCGCCTGCTCGGCCGGGCGACGCCGCTGCGACTGAAGGACGGTGCCCAGTGAGCGGTCTCGGGGTCATGTGCCGGGGGCTCGTCTACATCTACCGGCTGGAGGGCTACGACGTCGTCGCGCTGTCCGGGGTCGATCTGGACATCTCGGCCGGCGAGTCGGTGGCGCTGCTCGGCCCCTCCGGCTCGGGCAAGTCCACGCTGCTGTCGCTGCTGGCCGGGCTTCTGCCGCCGTCGGCCGGGCGGCTCACGGTGGGCGAGCACGACCTGGTCCGGGCCACGCCGGCCGAGCTGCAGGCGATGCGCGCGGCCGACGTCGGCGTCGTGTTGCAGGGGGCGTCGCGGAACCTGCTGCCGTACCTGACGGCCGAGCAGAACGTCCGCTTCGCCCAGCGCGGCGCGGCCGCCGACCGGCGTCGCGGGCTGCCCGAGCCGCGCGAGGTGCTCTCGATGGTCGGCCTGACCGGGCGCGGACGCAACCGGCAGCGCCCGCAGCGACTCTCTCCTGGTGAGCGCCAGCGGTTGGCGCTCGCCGTGGGGCTGGCCGGACGGCCGGGCCTGCTGCTCGCGGACGAGCCGACCAGCCAGCTCGACACCCGGGCGCGCGACGAGGTCCTGATGGCCCTCGACGCCGTCCGCCGGGCGGGCACGACCGTGGTGGTCGTGACCCACGACCCGGACGTCGGGCGCCGCATGGGCCGGACGGTCACCATCCGCGACGGCCGGGTCGGCGCCGAGGGCCGGCGCGGAGAGGACTACGCGGTCGTGGGTCGCGACGGTACCGTGCATCTGCCGCAGGACGTGCTGCGCATGCTGCCGCCGGGAACGCTGGTGGGCGTCGAGCCCCAGCCCGACGGCACGGTGCTGCTGGTCCCCGCTCGAGCCAACGTGGAGGGTGTGCAGTGAAGACGCTGACGGTCGAGGGGGTCACGGTCGCGTACGAGCGGGACCACCCGGTCCTGCGCGACGTGTCCGTTGTGGTCTCGCCGGGCCAGATCCTGGCCGTGACCGGGCCGTCGGGCGCGGGCAAGACGACGCTGCTGTGGGCGATGGCGGGCCTGCTGCGCCCGGCCGAGGGGGTCGTGACGGTCGACGCCACGCCGCTGCGCGACCGCGACCACGCCGTGTCCGAGCGCGTGGTGCTGATCCCGCAGGACAACGGCCTCGCCGCGATCCTGACCGCCCAGGAGAACATCCAGGTCGCCATGATCGCGGGCGGCTCGGCCCCCGCGGACGCGCGGCGCGCCACGGTCTCCTCGCTGGAGCGGCTCGGCCTCGCCGGCCAGGCCGACCAGCTCGTCGAGGAGCTCTCCGGCGGCCAGCAGCAGCGCACGGCCATCGCGCGGGGGATCGCCCTGCACGGCGACGTGCTGCTCGCCGACGAGGTGACCAGCGAGCTGGACGCCACCAACCGGCAGAAGGTCATGGAGCTGCTGCAGGAGGAGGCCCGCCGCGGCGCGGCGGTCGTCTTCGCCACCCACGACCCGGAGGCGGCCGCGGCCTGCGACCGGGAGCTGCACCTCTCCGACGGGGCGGCCCAGCTGGTTCGCTGAGTTCCCCCGCATCGTGGCGCGGCCGGACCTCTTGCGGGCCGGCCGCGCTTCCGTCTGCGGCGCGCGGTTGCCGCGGCGTCAACGACGCGACCGTGCCCAGCCGCGCCGACGACGCGACCGTGCCCGGCGCGGCGTGGCTCGCGCGGCGCTGGCGGTTCGGCCCCTGCCCGGCGTGGCGCCGCGCGAGTACGCTCGCCTCGTTTTGAGACCTGGGGACGATGGGGAGAGCGACATGAGCGAGACCACGGCGGGGTTTCCCGCTCGCACCGACATTGACGATCCCGACATGACCGGTGACGCGATGTCGACCGTCGAGCCGGCCTCCGGCGCGGTCGTGCCGGCCCAGGCCGGGGCGCCCGAGCAGGAGCACTCGCGCTTCGACGAGGCGGCCGAGAAGGTCAGCACGTTCGCGGCCGGGGCGGCCGACAAGGTCGGGGAGTTCGCGGCGAACACGGCGGCCGCGTCCGGGCGGGTCGCCTCGCAGGTCGTCGACCGGCTGCGCAACAACGCGGAGCTGGCGGCCGAGCGGGGCAGCACGACGATCGCCGACGAGGTGGTCGAGAAGATCGCCGGGATCGCCGCGCGCAAGGTCGAGGGCGTGTACGACCTGGGCGGCGACGTCGCGCGGGTGTTCGCGGCCGTGCGGGACCGGATCGGGCTCGGCGACGACGAGCGGGAGAACGGCAACCGGGGCGTGTCCGTGCGCCTCGAGGGGCGCACCGCGACCGTGCGCGTGACGCTGGTGATCGAGTACGGGTACGTCGTGTACTCCGTGGCCGAGAAGGTCCGCGCCCAGGTGATCAGCTCGGTCGAGAACCTGCTCGGGCTCGAGGTCACCGCGGTGGACATCGTCGTCGACGACGTGCACGTGAGTGACGAGGACAAGGAGCCCAAGAGCGCGTAGCACCCGCGCGAGGCCCGCGCTCCGGCGCGGGCCTTAGCGATCGTTCAGGTGGGCCGCTAGCATCATGGTATGGACGCCCACGACATCGCCGACGGGCGCGCGCGCTGGCAGCGCCGTTACGACGAGGCCCGCAAGCGCGACGCCGATTTCAGCACGCTGTCCGGCTCGCCGGTCGAGCCCGTGTACGGCCCGCCCGAGGGCGCCGTCGTGCCCGGCTTCGAGCGTATCGGCTGGCCCGGCGAGTACCCGTACACCCGCGGCCTGCACCCGACGGGCTATCGCGGCCGGACGTGGACGATCCGCCAGTTCTCCGGGTTCGGCAACGCCCGGCAGACCAACGCGCGGTACAAGATGCTGCTCGAAGCGGGCGGCGGCGGGCTCAGCGTCGCCTTCGACATGCCCACGCTGATGGGCCGCGACTCCGACGAGCCGCAGTCGCTGGGCGAGGTCGGCCACTGCGGCGTCGCCATCGACTCCGCGGCCGACATGGACGTGCTCTTCGAGGGCATCCCGCTGGCCGACGTGACCACGAGCATGACGATCTCCGGGCCGGCGGTGCCGGTGTTCTGCATGTACCTCGTCGCGGCCGAGCGCCAGGGCGCGGACCTGTCGCGGCTGGACGGCACCCTGCAGACGGACATCTTCAAGGAGTACATCGCGCAGAAGGAGTGGCTCTTCCCGCCCGAGCCGCACCTGCGGCTGATCGGTGACCTCATGGAGTACACCGGGAAGCACATCCCGCGCTACAAGCCACTGTCCGTGTCCGGGTACCACATCCGGGAGGCCGGCTCGACCGCCGCGCAGGAGCTCGCGTTCACGCTCGCGGACGGCTTCGGCTACGTCGAGCTGGGCCAGTCGCGGGGGCTCGACGTCAACACGTTCGCGCCCGGGCTGAGCTTCTTCTTCGACGCGCACATCGACTTCTTCGAGGAGATCGCCAAGTTCCGCGCGGCGCGGCGGATCTGGGCCCGGTGGCTGCGCGACGTGTACGGCGCGACGAGCGAGAAGGCCCTGTGGCTGCGCTTCCACACGCAGACCGCGGGCGTGTCGCTGACGGCGCAGCAGCCGTACAACAACGTGGTGCGCACCGCCGTGGAGGCCCTGTCCGCCGTGCTCGGGGGCACCAACTCGCTGCACACCAACGCGCTGGACGAGACGCTCGCGCTGCCCACCGACGAGGCGGCCGAGATCGCGCTGCGCACCCAGCAGGTGCTCATGGAGGAGACCGGCATCACCAACGTCGCCGACCCGCTCGGCGGCTCCTGGTACGTCGAGGCGCTCACCGACCGCATCGAGGCCGAGGCCGAGGCGATCTTCCAGCGCATCCGCGACATGGGCGCGGACGGCACGATCACGTCGGGCATCCTGCGCGGGATCGAGGACGGCTGGTTCATGGCGGAGATCGCCGATGCCGCCTTCGTGTACCAGCAGGCGCTGGAGAAGGGCGACAAGCGCGTCGTCGGGGTCAACGTGCACACCGGCTCGCTCACCCGCGACCTGGACATCCTGCGCGTCTCCCACGAGGTCGAGGTCGAGCAGAAGCAGTTGCTCGGGCAGCGTCGCGCCGGGCGGGACAACGCGCTGGTCAAGGCCCGGCTGGAGGCCATGGTCGCGGCGGCCCGCGGCGGGGAGAACATGATCCCCGCGATGCTCGACGCCGCGCGCGCGGAGGCGACCCTCGGCGAGATCTGCGGCGCCCTCAAGGAGGAGTGGGGCATCTACCGGGAACCCGCCCGGTTCTGACGTCACGCCTGCGTTACCGAACCGCAATACAAGACCGCAACCGGCACCGTCCCCCGCTGGTCTTCCTACGACGACCTTGACCAACGGGGGAGGGGCCTTGCTGGCACTCGTGCTCGCTGCGCTGCGGGCCCGGCGCGTCCAGGCGCTGACGTTGGTGCTGCTCAGCACCCTTGCCGCAGCAGCCGCGGCGGCCGCGCCCTGGTACGTGCTGGCCTCGACGGAGCGGATCGCCACCCGGCACGTGGACAACGCCTCGATCCAGGAGCGGTCCCTGGAGACGATCGGCGAGGGTCCCGTCGAGGGTGGGTCGGTCGAGGCCCACATGGCCGCCCAGTCCGACCTGACGCAGCGCATCGTGGGGCTGTCGGGGTTCGTGACGTACACCGAGGCGTTCCTGGGCGGAACGGCGGGCACCGGCAGCGACCAGACGGCCAAGGGCGCCGGCAACGACGTGCGCACCACCGACTCCCAGCTCGCCGTGCGCGGCGGGGCGTGCGACCGCGCGACGTTCGAGGGGCGCTGCCCGAGCGCGGCCGACGAGGTCGCGGTCAGCTACCGCACCGCGCGCTGGCTGCGGGTCAAGGCGGGCGACACGCTCACCTACACCGCGCTGAACCTCACCAAGCCGCTGCAGCTCAAGGTCGTCGGCGTGTACCGCCCGGACGACCCGGCGGCCCCGTTCTGGAGCAGCAACGACCAGCTCGTGGCCAAGGACCTGCCGACCAGCGCGCCGCCGGAGATGACCGAGCCGGTCGACGACGCGCTGCTGGCCGCGCCCGCGCTGTTCGACAAGAGCCTGACCGGGATGACGATCCGCACGATCGTCGACATGGTGGCCCAGCCCTCGCTGCTCGTGGACAACGCGCCCGAGGACGTCAGCTCCAGCCTCTCGGGCGCGACCGTGGCGGCCGGCAACAACCGGCTCACGCTCAACACCCAGCTGCCCGCGACCATCGACAAGGTCGAGCGGGACCGGCAGCTCGTTTCCTTGGGTGTACCGGTGGGTGCCTTCCAACTGCTCGTGCTGTGCTGGTTCGCGCTCTACCTGGCCGTGAAGTACACCGGCGAGGAACGGCGCCCAGACATCGGCCTGGTCAAGCTGCGCGGCGCCACCCGCCTGCGCACCTGGGCCCTGGTCAGCGGGCAGAGCGCGCTGCCGATGCTGCTCGGCGCGCTGCTGGGCCTGCCGATCGGCTACCTCGCGGCGACCGCGGTCACCGGCGTCATCAAGGACTCGGCGGTCAACGCGCAGGCGGCCTCGCTGTCGGTCGGCGCGGCCGCGCTGGCCGTGGTCGGCGCGCTGTTCGCCGCGCTGCTGGCCGAGCGCCGCGCGCTGTCCTCCAGCGTCTCGGAGCTGCTGCGCCAGGCGTCCGCGCGCAGCCGCATCTGGCGCGACCTGTTCGACCTGCTGTTCGTGGTGCTCGCGGTGGTCGCGGTGTACCAGGTCAAGAGCCGCGCCTCGGGCGACGCCGCGGGCCTCGCGCTGCTCGCGCCCGGCCTGGCCGCACTGGCCTTCGCGCTCGTGGCCGCGCGCCTGATCACGTTCTCGGCGGGCCGGATGGTCGAGGGCGCGCTGCGCCACGGCCGCCCCGCCCGCGCGCTCACCGCGATCTACCTGGCCCGCCGGCCGGGCGTGCACCGCCTCGCCGCGCTGATGATCGCCACCGTGGCGCTGCTGGTCACCTCGGCGCTGACCTGGAACTCCGGGCGCACGGCGGGGGAGACCCGGGCGCAGCTCGAGGTCGGCGCGGACAAGGTGCTCACGGTGCGGGCCGAGAACCGTCTCCAGCTGCTCAACGCCGTCCGCGCGGCCGACCCCGGGGGCGAGCACGCGATGGCCGCCGTCGAGTCGGTGCGCTCGAACTCGGACCGGGTGCTGCTCGTCGACAGCACCCGGCTGGCCAAGGTCGCGACCTGGCGCCCGGAGTACGGCCTGAGCGCCGAGCGCACCGCCGAGATCCTGCACCCGCAGGCGCCCGCGCCGGTCACGATGACCGGCGGCGAGCTGGCGGTCGACTACACCGGCCACTTCACCGACGAGGACACGAACCGGGTCGCGTTCCTGGACGTGGTCTTCGCCAACGCGAAGGGCGTGCGGGTCGCGGCCCGCATCGGCCCGCTGGCCGAGGGCCGCCGGACGGTGCGCGCGGCGGTGCCCGAGTGCGCGGCCGCGCCCGGCTGCCGGCTCAGCTCGCTGCAGGTCCTGCAGACCACCACCGACCAGAAGATCTTCTTCGCCGCGCGCCCGGGCATCGACCTCGTCGTGCACGGCATGACCGCGGGCGGGCAGCCGGTGCTGAGCAAGGAGATGCTCAGCGACCGGACCCGGTGGCGCCTCGGGGTCAACGGCAACCCGCCCAACCTCATCGTCACGCCGGTCGACGACGGGCTGCACCTGACCGTCGCGCCCATCCGGTCCGGCGGCATCAGTGACCCCGGCGTGTACCCGCTGGACACCCCCGCCCCGCTCGCCAGCATCCGGGCCACCAAGCTGCAGCCCCGGCTCGTCGGCGACCAGCGGGTCAGCTACGGCTCCGTCTCCATCTCCGAGCAGATCGCCGGCACCGCGACCGCGCTGCCGCGGCTGGGGACCCGCGGCGTGCTGGTCGACCTGGAGTACGCCGACCGGCTCGGCGCCGACTTCGGGGCCGGGGAGTCGCTGCAGGTCTGGCTCAACGCGTCCGCGCCCGCGAGCATCACGAAGTCACTGCGGGACCAGGGCATCATCGTGCTCGGCGAGGAGTCGATCGACGGCACGGCCGAGCGCTACGCCTCCTTCGGCCCGCCGCTGACCCTGCAGTTCATGCTGCTGTCGGCGGTGGTCGGGCTGGCCCTGGCGATCGGCGCGGCGGTGGTGGTCGGGGCCGTCGAGCGCCGGCCGCGGGCCCGGGAGCTGGGCGCGCTGCGGCACCAGGGCGCGCCGGCCGCGCTGATCCGCCGCGTCGGCATCGAGGGGTACCTCGTGCTGGCCATCTCCTCGCTGCTGTTCGGCCTGATACTGGCCGCCGTCCTGCGCGCCTACATCGGCGACGTCCTGCCCTACTTCGCCGACGGATGGAGCGCACCATGAGCGGGCCGGAGCGGAGCGACGGAGCCGCTCATCAGGAGCACAGGTCAATCGCGCCGGTGCCGGAGCTTGCGGAGGTGGCGGCGTGATCGGGCTCGCGCTTGCGATGGTTCGGGCTCGGCCGGGGCAGGCCCTGACGGCCTTCCTGCTCGCCGTGTTCGCGATGGCCGCGGCGGTCAGTGCGCCGGTGTACTCCACCACCGCCGACCGGGCCGTCGTGCACAGCCAGGTCACGGCGGCGCCGATCTCCGAGCGCGTCGTGCAGGCCCGGCGCACCTCGCCCACGCCGCAGGACCACGACTTCGAGAACCTGCTGCCGCAGCTGTTCAACGGCAACGGGTTCGTGAGCGTGTTCAGCACCGAGTACGACATCCTGCTCACCCCGCGGGACATCAAGCAGTCGCACCCCGCGCCGCGCTTCGTGTACCGCGACGACGCGTGCGCCCACGTGCGCATCACCGCCGGGCGCTGCTACGTCAGCGAGACCGAGGTGATCCTGAGCGCCGGGCAGATGGAGACGCTCGGCCTGCGCGTCGGCGACACCGTCACGGCCGCCTACGCCAAGATCGACCCGCAGGCCGGGGAGTACTACGAGGCCGGCAAGCCCTCGCAGCTCACCGTCGTGGGCACGTTCGAGCCGCTGAACAAGGCCGACACGTACTGGTCCGACCTCGACTACTTCAATCCGCGGTCCAGCTCGCGGTACACCACCGAGCCCGTCTTCGCGTCCCGCCTGACCCTGGAGGCGCTGGAGCACGGCCCGGAGAAGCAGGCCCTCGACGTCGTCATCGACGACTCGGCGATCAACCGGGAGTCGCTGGACGCGATCAGCGCCCAGGTCGAGGCGGGCAAGAGCAAGCTCGAGGCGCTGCCCGGCCACGCGGTCGTGAGCACCGGCCTGCCCGTGCTGCTCAAGCGGATCGACGGCGACCGGAGCCTGGTCGCGCAGGTCGTGCCGGTGGCCGCGGTGCCCCTCGTGCTGCTGTGCTGGTTCGTGCTGTTCATCGCCGTGGCCTCGGCGACCCAGGAGCGCCGCCGCGAGCTCGGGCTGTTCTCGCTGCGCGGGCTGACGGCCCCGCGGCGCTGGTGGCTCGCGGCCGGCGAGAGCATCGTGCCGATCCTGGCCGGCGCCGTCGTCGGCTTCTTCCTCGGCCACTACGTGGTCCGCGCGGCCGCGTGGTTCCTGCTGAGCACCTCGGCCGACGTGCCGATCTCGGCCGGGTTCAACCGGTGGGCGGCCGTGTCGCTGCTCGGCGCGCTGCTGGCCGCCCTGCTCGCCCAGCGCGGCGAGCTGGCCAAGCGGACCGTCGACCTGCTGCGCAACGTGCCCAGCCGGATCTCCCGCTGGGGCGCGCCGATCTTCGAGGTCGTCGTGGTGGTGCTGGCCGCCGTCTCCGTCGTGCAGCTGCGCCGGGGTGGCAGCGGGCTCACCGGCTTCGCGCTCGTCGCCCCGTCCGCCGTCGTCATCGCGGTCGCCCTGCTCGCGGCCCGGGCCGTGCTGCCGATCGCCGAGCGCATCGGGCGCCGGGCGGCTCGCCAGGGCCGGATCGGGCCGATGCTGGCCGCGTACGCGCTCTCCCGCCGCCCCGGCACCCAGCGCATCCTCGCGCTGTTCGTGGTCGCCATCGGGCTGCTGGTCTTCGCGGCCACCGCGTCCAGCGCGGCCGGGGACGCCCGCGACCACCGCGCCAGCGTCCAGCTCGGCGCGGAGCGGGTGCTCACCGTCGACCCGCTCAGCCGGGCCGCCCTGCTGGCCAAGGTCCGCGCGGTCGACCCGAAGGGCGAGTTCGCGATGGCCACCACGATGCTGCCGGTATCCGAGGACTCGGTCGCCCCGATGCTCGCCGTGGACAGCCGGGCGCTGGCCGCCACCGCCGCCTGGGACGACGCGAGCCTCTCCGCCGAGGAGGCGGCCAAGCTGCTGCACCCGGCCGCGGAGCGGGACTCGATCGAGGTCGACAACAAGGACCTGTCCCTGGACGTCACCATCGACAGCCTCGTCGACGCGTTCCGGGTGCACTGGGTCGCGGTCGTGGTGCCCGAGGACGGCGGCGACGTCGGCCGGGTCGACCTGGGCAAGGTCACCACCGGCCGGCAGACGTACGTGCGGAACCTGCCGATGTGCGTCAACAAGTGCCGCCTGGCCGCGCTGGAGCTCGAGCAGCCCGAGGGGCGCGGCTTCGACGCCAACGTCGTGCTGCACAGCGTCAGCCAGCACGGCAAGGCCATCGTCGACGAGGCCGCGTTCGCGCTGGCCGACACCTGGCGGGTGCCGGACACGCCGGGGCCGAAGCTGCTCGTGCCGACGCTGTCCGCCGAGAAGGACGGGCTGCGGGCCGAGATCTCCGGCTACAAGGGCGCCGACACCGCGATGCGGGTCATGCCGACCGACGTGCCCTCGCCGCTGCCGGTGATCGCCTCGCGCAGCGCCGGGGTCGGCGACCACATGACCGGGCTGGACGAGTCCCGGCAGGCGATCACCGTCGTCGGCGAGGTGAACACCGTCCCGCGGCTGGGCTACAGCGGCGGGATCGTCGACCTGGACTACGCCGAGCGGATGGCGACGGACGGGGGCGACGCGGAGTACCCGCGGATCTTCCTGGGTCCGAAGGCGCCCGCGGACGTGGTCGAGCAGCTGCGCAAGCAGGGCCTGATCATCAGCGCCGACACCCGGCTCGGCCCGGTGCGCGACGCGCTCGACGAGCAGGGGCCGGCCGTCGCGCTGCGCTTCCACGAGCTCGCCGGGGTGCTGGCCGTCATCCTCGCCGTCGGCGCCCTGTGGCTGGTCGCCGGCCTCGACCGCAGCCGCCGGGTGGGGGAGCTGCGCGCGCTGCGGGCCCAGGGCGTGACCCGCCGCGACGCGGCCGCCAACGGCTACCTCGCGCTGGTCGGCACCGCGGTCGTGCTGGCACCGTTCGCCACCCTGGCCAGCTGGCTGCTGGTGCGCGAGTATCTACCGGTCTTCAGCGACGACGCGCAGGGATTCGAGGCCTCATACTGGCCGTCACCCCTCCCGGTCGCCGTCGCCTGGGGGGCCGCCGCGGTGCTGCTGGCCGTGGCGGCGCTGGTCGCCGGAGCCAGGCTGCGCGCGGCCGCGACGTTGAAGCGCTGATCGTGTACTGCGAGAGGATGGGGACGCGATGAACGGATTGGCGGTCGCCTGCCGGCGGGTCGTGCACATCTACCGGGCCGAGGCGGGCGACGTCGTGGCCCTGGCCGGCGTCGACCTGTCGATCGGGCCGGGCGAGACGCTGGCCCTCGTCGGGCCCTCCGGCTCCGGCAAGTCGACGCTGATCTCCCTGCTCGCGGGGCTGATGCGCCCGTCGGCCGGCCGGGTCAACATCGGCACGTACGACATGGGCAAGCTCTCCGACAGCGAGATCGCCCGGCTGCGCGGCACCGAGATCGGCGTCGTGCTGCAGGGCGCCGCGCGCAACCTGCTGCCGTACGCGTCGCTGCACCGCAACATCTGGCTGGCCCAGCGGCGCGCGGCCCGCACCGAGGGCATCAAGCTCGACGACCCGGACCGCATCCTCGACCTCGTCGGGCTGCCCGGGCTCGGGCGCGCCCGCATCGACGAGCTCGCCCCGGGCGCGCGGCAGCGGGCGGCGCTGGCCGTCGGCATCGCGGCCGGCCCCGGCCTGCTGCTCGTGGACGAGCCCACCAGCCAGCTCGACACGCACGGGCGCGACGAGGTCCTCGAGGCCCTGGAGACCGTCAACCGGGAGCGCAACACGACCATCGTGGTCGTCACCCACGACGGCGACGTCGGCACCCGGCTCGGCCGCGCGGTGACCATCCGCGACGGGCGGGTCGGCGCGGAAGGCCGCGACGGGCAGGACTTCGCGGTGGTGGCGGGCGACGGGACGGTACAGCTGCCGCCTGAGGTTCTTGGTGACTTCCCGCCGGGCACGCTCTTCACCGTGGAGCACATCGACGGCTCCGTGACGCTCGTGGCGGGTGGATCCGACCGATCACTTGCGGCAGACCACTAGGGCCACGTGCAAAACTAGGGCCATGACGGACCCACGCCAGTCTCAGTCGATCTTCACCCGCGGGGCGGTGGACCTCGGCGCCCTGGCCGCGCGCGGCAACGCGACGGCCGCGCCGCGGCCCGCCGCCGAGTCCACCCCGGGCACCCCGGCCGGCGCCAACGTGATCGAGGTCACGGAGGCGAGCTTCCAGCAGGACGTCATCCAGCGTTCGCTGACGGTGCCGGTGGTGATCGACTTCTACGTCGCCGGCAGCGCGCCGGACCAGCAGTTCTCACCGCTGCTGGCCCAGCTCGCGGCCGAGAGCGAGGGCACCTGGACGCTCGCCCGGGTCGACGTCGAGACCAACCCGCGCCTCGCGCAGATGTTCCGCATCCAGAGCATCCCGTTCGTCGCGGCCATCGTCGGCGGCCAGCCGGTCGACGCGTTCAACCAGCCGCTGCCCGAGCCGCACCTGCGCCAGTGGATCGACGCGGTGCTCAAGGCGGCCGGCGTCGAGGTCGAGCACCCCGAGGACCCGCGCCTGCTGCAGGCGGACGACGCGATGGCCGACGGCGACCTCGACGCCGCCGAGGCCGCGTACCGCAAGATCCTCGACGAGACCCCGAACGACGTCGTCGCCGAGTCCGGGCTGGCCCAGGTCGGCCTGCTGCGCCGGACCGACGGCCTGGACCTCGCGGCGGCCCTCAGCGCCGCCGAGCAGTCCCCGGACGACGTCGACGCGCAGCTGCTCGCGGCCGACGTCGAGGTCCTGACCGGCGAGGCCGACAAGGGCTACACGCGCCTGGTCGGCCTCATCCGCCGCACGGCGGGCGACGAGCGCGAGGCCGTGCGCAAGCACCTACTCGCGCTGTTCACCGTCGCCGGTCCCGACGACCCCGCGGTCGCCAAGGCCCGCCGGGCACTGGCGAGCGCGCTCTTCTGACGGGCCCGGCCGTGCGCCGCATCGCCGTCGTCGACGCGCCGAGCAACCTGGGGTTACGGCCACCGACCGCATCCTCGGTGCCCGGCTGCGCCAAGGCGCCCGGCGCGCTGCGCGACCACAACCTGCTGGCCCGCCTGGGCGCGCGCGACGCCGGCTGCATCACCCCGCCGCGGTACGACCCGGCGGGGTGGCAGCCCGGCGACGGCGTGGCCCAGTCGGCCGAGATCGCCGTGTTCGTCAAGCGCCTGGCCGACCGCATCGGCTCGGTCCTCGCCGCGGGTGACTTCCCGCTCGTGCTCGGCGGGGACTGCTCGATCCTGCTCGGAGCCGGCCTGGCCATGCGCCGCCACCAGAACGAGGCCGGCGGCCGCATCGGCCTGGTCTACGTCGACGGGCACTCCGACTTCCGCCACGACGGCAACGCGTCCTACGTCGGCGCCGCGGCGGGCGAGGCGCTGGCCCTCGCGACCGGCCGCGGGCAGGCCAACCTCGCCTCGATCGAGCAGCGCCGCCCGTACTTCCGCGACGTCGACGTGGCGCTGCTGGGCATTCGCACGCACGACGAGTACCGGCTGGACCTGCAGGCGGCGGGCATCGTCGCGCGGGCGGTGCCGGAGCTGCGCTCGGACGGGGCGGCGCGGTCGGCGCAGTGGGCGCGCGACCAGCTCCGCGACTGCGCCGGGTTCTGGGTGCACATCGACGTGGATGTCCTCGACCCCGCCGTGATGCCGGCGGTGGACGCGCCGGACGTGGGCGGGATCGCGTACCGGGAGCTGGAGATCCTGCTCAGCGGGCTGGTGTCCGATCCGCGCTGCCTGGGGGCGCAGGTCACGGTCTTCGATCCGGACTACGACCCGGACGGGCAGTACGCGGCCGAGGTGGCCGATGTGCTGGTGGCCGGGCTGGAGCCGTTGATCACGTCGTCGGCGCTGGTGGCCTCCTCGCCGGACCCGGTGATTTCGGCGCCGCCGTTCGCCGATCCGGTTTCGGCGCCGCCGATCTCCGCGCCGCCGGTTGCCACTCCGTTGCCGCCTGCCTTGGATCCGGGGCCGGAGGTGCCGGCGGAGCCTGTGGCGGGGGATCTCGACTTCTTCGCGGAGCCGGCGTCGGCGGATCTGGACTTCTATGCGGAGCCGGACGCGGAGGTTGCGGCGCCGACTTCTCCGGCGGAGCCCGTTTCACCTGCGGCGCTGGGCTTGGTCAACTTCGCCGCGGCCGCCCCTCCCTCGGCCGGCCCTTCCTCAGCCGGTTCCTCCTCGGCCGGCCCTTCCTCGGCCGCCGGTTCCTCAGCCGGCCCTTCTTCAGCCCGCCCTTCCTCAGCCGGCTCTTCCTCAATCCGTCCTTCCTCAGCCGCCGGTTCCTCAGCCGGCTCTTCCTTGGCCGGCCCCTCCTCAATCGGCCCTTCCTCAGCCGCCGGTTCTTTGCCCGACATTTCGGAAATGTCGGAAATGTCCGGTGAGGAGGTCACGCCGTCGGAGTTCGAGGGGGAGCGCGGCGTCTCGCCGCTCGGACGCGTGCAGGGGGCCAGCGAGCTCGGATCGGGTGTGCGGCGCGGGCTCGAGCGGCTGCGGCCAGGCCGGCAGCGTTCGGGCGGGCTGCTGCGGCGCGCGACCGCGCCGGACGACGCGGGCTCGGACGGACTCGCGCGCGGAAGCGACGCGGCCTCCGACGAGCCGCGCGTTGGTGGGTTGCTGCGCCGCGTGAGCCCCGTGGGCGATGACGACCCGGGCGCGGACGCGGAGGTGCGGGACGAGCCGCGCGTTGGTGGGTTGCTGCGCCGCGTGAGCCCCGTGGGCGATGACGACCCGGGCGCGGACGCGGAGGTGCCCGAGGAGCCGCGCGTGGGTGGGTTGCTGCGCCGCGTGGGTCCCGTGGATGAGGACGACGCGCGCGCGGACGCGGAGGTGACCGAGGAGCCGCGCGTGGGTGGGTTGCTGCGCCGTGTGAGCCCCGTGGGCGATGACGACGCACGCGCGGACGCGGAGGTGCCCGAGGAGCCGCGTGTGGGTGGCCTGCTGCGGCGTGTGGACGGCGAAACGCCGGAGGAGCCGCGCGCGGATGCGCTGCTGCGGCCCGTTGACGACGTGGAGGCGCCCGAAGCGGAGGACCTCGCGCGCGGCGAGGAGCTGGGTGAGGTCGAGCCGGCGGCGGTGGGCGAGAAGCCGGCGTGGTTGCTCGGACGGTACAGTCGCGCGGCTTCGTTGTCCTTGGACTCGCTGCCGCGGGACGACCTCGGGCCCGGCGGGCTCAAGCGCGGCCCCTTCGTGCCCAGTCAGGCCGCTCGGCGCGGGCCCGAGGAGTCGCCCGAGTCGCCGCTCACCGACGTCGTGCCGGCCGCGCGGACGCCCGTGGACGAGGAAGAGGCGCAGCGGCCGGGCTCCTGACGTCGCGGGGGCCTGGCCGCCACGAAAACTCAGGCGTCGTGCCGGCCGCGCGGACGCCCGTGGACGAGGAAGAGGCGCAGCGGCCGGGCTCCTGACGTCGCGGGGCCCGGCCGCCACGAAAACTCAGGCGTCGTGCCGGCCGCGCGGACGCCCGTGGGCGAGGAAGAGGCGCAGCGGCCGGGCTCCTGACGTCGCGGGGCCCGGCCGCCACGAAAACTCAGGCGTCGTGCCGGCCGCGCGGACGCCCGTGGACGAGGAAGAGGCGCAGCGGCCGGGCTCCTGAAGGGGCCCGGCCGGCGACGCGAAACCTCAGCCGATCGTCTGGAAGAACTTGCCCGCGATCGGGACCGCGGCGGCCGTCGACGCGCCGCCGTTCTCCACGAAGACGCAGAAGGCGATGTCCCCGCGGTAGCCCATGAACCAGGAGTGGGTGTGGGCCGGGTCGTTGTCGTACTCGGCGGTGCCGGTCTTCCCCCGCAGGTCGCCCGGCAGGTTCTTGAGCTGGTTGGCCGTGCCGTCGGTGACCACCTCGCGCATCATCTGGCGCAGCGGGTCGAGGGACGACTGCTTGAGCTGCGGGCCGTCCGCGGCCGGGCTCTTGGGGGCCGGGTCGAGGACGAGCTGCGGCTGCTTCCACTGGCCGCGGGCGATGCCGGCCGCGGCGGCGGCCATGACGACCGGGGAGACCAGGTTGGTGCCCTGGCCGAACGCGGCCGCGGCCTGCTCCGCCTTGGAGCCGTTCACCGAGATCTTGCCGGAGAAGACGTCGGCGCCGAGGTCCCACGGGATGCCCAGGCCGAGGGTCTGCGCGGTCTTGCCCAGGCCGTCGGGGGCGATCTGCGGGGCGAGCGAGGCGAACGCCGTGTTGCACGACTTCGAGAAGTCGGTGCGCAGCGGTACGTTGCCCAGCTCCTCGTCGTGCGAGTTCTTGAAGGTGCGGCCGTCGACCGTCAGGTTCTTCGGGCAGGCGACCACCGACTCGCCGGTCATGCCCTTGTCCAGCACCGCGAGCGCGGTGACGGTCTTGAGCATGGAGCCGGGCGGGGTCTGCCCGACGAGGGCGAAGTTGTTCGCGGCCGCGCCCGGGCCGTTGGCGACCGCGACGATCGAGTTGTCGCTGACGCGGATCGCGACCAGGGCCGAGCGCCGGGTCTCGCCGGCCAGGGCCTGCTCGGCCGCGTTCTGCATGTTCTGGTCGATGGTCAGCTTGATCCCGGCGCCGGTGGTCGGGTCGGCGCTGAAGAACTCCTTGTCCGGGGTGCCCTGCGGCATGGACACGATCACCTTGACGCCCGGCTTGCCCTGCAGCACGGCGTCGTAGCGCTGCTGCAGGCCGCTCAGCCCGACCACGTCCCCGACCTGGTACTTGCCGGGGTTCTTGTCCATGATCTCCTTCGTCACCTCGCCGGTGCTGCCCAGTAGGGCGCGGGCGAACTGGGCGGAGGGGGCCAGGGCCTGGGACGAGTTGCGGGTGATCACGCCCGGGGTCGAGTTCAGCTTGTTGGCGATGGGGTCGAAGACCTCCTTGCGCAGGGTGACAATCTGCACAAAGGCGTCGGGCGCGGCCTTCTTCACCTTGTCCGGCAGGCCGGACACGTCGACGTCGACGTTCGCCGCCTTGAAGGCGTCTGTCAGATTTCTGACCACGATGTTGATGTCGGTGATCGAGCGCGGCTGGACGCCGACGATCACGACCGGCTTGCTGCTCACGATCGGCTGGCCGGAGCCGTCGAGAATGCTGCCGCGCGACCCGGCGGTCTTGCGGATCGCCAGCTTGTCGGTGGACTCGAGCTTCGGGTTGATGGTCTTGGCGTCGAAGATCACAGTCCAGGCCTTGTCGACCCGCTTGGCGTCGACCGTCGTGTCGTACTCCCACGTGGAGTCGGCGACCGGCCACGCGACGTGCACCACGGCGCTGCTGTTGTCGTCCTTGACCACGGGCGCGCCCTTGAGCGTGAGCTTGGGCGGGTGGGCGGCCAGGTCGCCCGCGACGGTCGTCCACAGCTTCTGCGCCGCGTCGCCGGTCAGGGCTTTACCGTCCTGACCCAAGAACTTCAGGCCGGCGATGTTGCCCTGCTCCCAGGCCCCGAGGAAGGTCTTGAAGGAGTCGTCCGGCGGCTTGCTGGAGCACGCGGGCAGCGTGCCGAGCAGCGCCACGGCGGCGACGAGAGCGGTGACGCGACGGATCGAAACGGCCATGTGGGCGATTCTGCGCTATGAAAGCACGGATCTGCACGCCCCAAGATCGCATAAGTAGGACAATTCTGTACGCCGAGCGCCGCTTGATCGGGTACACGACGAAGGTGAACCGGACTGAGGCGAACCCTCCGCAGAGCTTTAGGCTGAGCGAGGACAACCCACAACGTGGTGGGCGAGGGGAGAACAACCGATGAATCGGCCTGGGGCCACCCCGGTGCAGGAGGGCGCCCGCGCATTACGCGGCGCGCGAGCCCCCGAACCGGCGGTCGAAGACGACGAGCTGGAGCAGTCAGTGCCCAACGCGGAGCACCTGGTGGCGGAGGCGGTCGTGCTGGCCACCGCACAGGATGCGGATCCGGAACTGGTCGCGGCCTATTGGCGCCTGGTGCCCGACGAGGAGCTGGCCGCCTGCAATGTCGCCAAGATGGTCGACGCCACCAAGTCGCACCTGGAGCTGGCCCAGCAGCGGACTCCCGGCGAGCTGAAGCTGCGACTCGGGCTCAGCGTGACCGGCGGCACCGCGGTGGAGATCGTCACCGACGACATGCCGTTCCTGGTCGACTCGGTCACCAGCGCGCTGTCGTCGCGCAACATCGACGTCAACCTGCTGGTGCACCCGCTGGTGGTGCTGCGCCGCGCCCCGCTGGGCGCGCTGGAGGACATCCGCGTCGGGGTCGAGCCCGAGGACGCGCTGCCCGGCGACATCGTCGAGAGCTGGATCCGCATCGAGGTCGACCGGATCCGCGACGAGGCCGAGCTCGAGGAGCTGCGCACCGACCTGGCCCGGGTGCTCAACGACGTGCGCGAGGCGGTCGAGGACTGGCCGAAGATGCGCACCCAGGCGCTGGCGCTCGCCGACGAGCTCGGCTCGGCCCAGCTGCCGGTCCCGGACAAGGACATCACGGACTCGGTCGAACTGCTCCGCTGGCTGGTGGACGACCACTTCACGTTCCTGGGCTTCCGGCAGTACAAGCTGATCAAGGGCGAGAACGGCGAGGAACTCCTGCAGGCGGTGCTGGGCAGCGGCCTGGGCATCCTGCGCGGGGACCAGGTCAAGCCGCGGGCACTGGCCTCCATGACCGCCGAGGCCTACGCCAAGGCGCTGGAGAAGCGGCTACTGATCATCACGAAGGCGAACTCGCGGGCCACGGTCCACCGCTCGGCCTACCTGGACTACATCGGCTTCAAGATGTTCGACGCCGACGGCAACGTGATCGGCGAGAAGCGCTTCCTGGGCCTGTTTTCCTCCGCGGCGTACCGCACGAGCGTCCGCGATCTGCCCGTCGTCAAGCGCAAGGTCGCCGAGGTGGTCGAGCGCTCCGGCCTGTCCCCGCGCTCCCACTCGGGCAAGGACCTGATGGAGACGCTCGAGACGTACCCGCGCGACGAGCTGTTCCAGATCGCCACCGGCGAGCTGTACAACGCCGTCATGGGGGTGCTGCGGCTGGCCGGCCGCCGCCAGCTCAAGGTGTTCCTGCGCCGCGACGCGTACGGCCGCTTCATCTCCTGCCTGGTCTACCTGCCCCGGGACCGGTTCACCACGGCCAACCGGCTGCGCATCCAGCAGATCCTGCTGGCCGAGCTCAACGGCGTCGGCGTGGACTACACGACCCGGGTGAGCGAGTCCAAGTTCGCCCGCGTGCACTTCATCGTGCGCACCGAGCCCGGCAACCCGCCCGGCTGGATCGACGTCGACGACCTCACCGAGCGGCTGTCCGAGGCGACCCGGCTGTGGGACGACGACTTCCGGCTGGTGCTGGAGCGCAAGCTCAACGACGAGCACCAGGCCAAGGTGCTGTACCAGCGCTACGGCGGGGCGATCTCGGACACGTACAAGGACGAGCACACGCCGTACGAGGCTGTGAAGGACGTCGCCAAGCTGGAGCTGCTCGACGAGCCGGGCCAGCTGGTCATGCACGTGTACCGGCGCCGCCAGGACGAGTCGGACATCCGGTTCAAGGTCTTCCGGGCCGGCGAGCCGATGCTGCTCTCGGCCGTCCTCCCGGTGCTGCACTCGCTCGGGGTCAAGGTCACCGACGAGCGGCCCTACGAGGTCGTGCGCGGGGACGGGACGATCTACCTGTACGACTTCGGGCTGCAACTGCCCCCCGACTCCCGCGCCATCGCCGACGTGCGCCCGCACCTGGAGAACGCGTTCTCGGCCACCTGGCGCGGCGAGGCCGAGGTGGACAACTTCAACAGCCTCGTGCTCAAGGCCGGCCTGACCTGGCGCGAGGTCGTGGTGCTGCGGGCCTACGCGAAGTACCTGCGCCAGGCGGGCACCGTCTTCTCGCAGGACTACATGGAGACGACGCTGCTGGCGTACCCGGCGGTCGCGTCCAAGCTGGTCGCGCTGTTCGCGGCGCGCTTCGACCCGCGGCTGCAGCTGTCCGAGGCGACCCGCACGGTGCAGTCCAAGGAGCTCGTCGCGGCGATCAACGCCGACCTCGACGAGGTGACGAGCCTCGACCAGGACCGCATCCTCCGGTCCTTCCTGCACCTGATCCAGGCCACCCTGCGCACGTCGTTCTTCCAGCGGGGTGATGGTGGGCGGCCGAAGTCCTACACGGCGTTCAAGTTGGATCCGCAGTCGATTCCGGATCTGCCGGCTCCGCGGCCGCGGTTCGAGATTTTCGTGTACTCCCCGCGCTTCGAGGGTGTCCACCTGCGCTTCGGTTCGGTGGCCCGGGGCGGGTTGCGCTGGTCGGACCGGCGGGAGGACTTCCGGACCGAGATCCTGGGGCTGGTCAAGGCGCAGATGGTGAAGAACGCCGTGATCGTGCCGACCGGGGCGAAGGGCGGGTTCGTGCTCAAGCAGAACCCGGGGGACCGGGACGAGGCGGTGGCCTGCTACCAGCTGTTCATCTCCGCCCTGCTCGACGTGACCGACAACCTCGACGGCGGCAAGGTGGTGGCGCCGCCGGACGTGGTGCGCCACGACCCGGACGATCCGTATCTGGTGGTGGCGGCGGACAAGGGCACGGCGACGTTCTCGGACATCGCGAACGAGATCTCGGTGCGGTACGGGTTCTGGCTCGGTGACGCGTTCGCGTCGGGCGGGTCGGCGGGGTATGACCACAAGAAGATGGGGATCACGGCCAAGGGCGCGTGGGAGTCGGTCAAGCGGCATTTCCGCGAGCTCGGCGTGGACACCCAGACGACCGGGTTCACGGTGGTCGGCGTGGGGGACATGTCCGGCGACGTGTTCGGCAACGGGATGCTGCTGTCGGAGCACATCCGGCTGGTCGCGGCGTTCGACCACCGGCACATCTTCATCGACCCCGCGCCCTCCGCCGCCGTGGGCTTCGAGGAGCGGACCCGCCTCTTCGCGCTGCCGCGGTCCTCGTGGGACGACTACGACCGGTCGAAGATCTCGGTCGGCGGCGGCGTCTTCTCCCGCGCGGCGAAGTCGATCAACCTGTCCGACGAGGCGCGGGAGGCGCTCGGGATCACCACGCCCGGCCCGCTCGCCCCGAACGACCTGATGCACGCCATCCTCGCCGCGCCGGTCGACCTGTTCTGGAACGGCGGCATCGGCACCTACGTCAAGGCGACCGGCGAGTCCCACGCCGAGGTGGGCGACAAGGCCAACGACTACATCCGGGTCAACGGCCGGGAGCTGCGGGCCAAGGTGGTCGGCGAGGGCGGCAACCTGGGCCTGACCCAGCGGGGCCGCATCGAGTACGCGCTCAACGGCGGCCGCATCGCCACCGACTTCATCGACAACTCGGCCGGCGTGGACTGCTCGGACCACGAGGTCAACATCAAGATCCTGCTCGACCGCGCGGTCGCGGCGGGGGAGCTGGACGCGGCGGACCGCAACCCGCTGCTGGCCGAGATGACCGACGAGGTCGGCGAGCTGGTCCTGCGCGACAACTACGACCAGGCGACCGCGCTGGGCAACGCGCGGGCGCAGTCGCGGTCGCTGCTGCCGGTACACAAGAGGCTCATTGCCGATCTTGAACGGCGCGGCCAGCTCGACCGCGCGCTGGAGGGCCTGCCGAACGACGAGCAGCTCGACGAGCGCGCGGCATCCGGGGTCGGGCTCACCTCGCCCGAGTTCGCGGTGCTGCTGTCGTACGTCAAGATCGTGCTGGAGCACGAGATCCTCGACTCGAACCTGCCGGACGAGGAGTGGACCACCGACGTGCTGGTCGGCTACTTCCCGACCGCGCTGCGCGAGCGGTTCGCCGAGGCGATGGCCGAGCACCCGCTGCGCCGCGAGATCGTCACCACGGCCGTGGTCAACGAGGCGGTCAACCGGGGCGGCACATCGTTCTTCCACCGCGCCTCGGAGGAGACGGGCGCGGGCGCGGCGGACGTGCTGCGGGCCTCAGTCGTGGTCAACGAGGTGTACGGCCTGAGCGAACTGCGCCGCGCCGTGGAGTCGCTCGACAACGAGATCCCGACCAAGTCGCAGACCGCGGTGTACCTGGAGATGCGGCGCCTGCTCGACCGGGCGGTGCGCTGGCTGGTCTCCAACCGCCGGCTCCCGATCGACGTCCCCGGCGAGATCGCGCGCCTGCGCCCCGGCATCTCCCGCCTCCTGCCGCAGCTGGACACCCTCTTCCGCGGCCGCGAGCGGGAGGCCCTGCACGCCAACGCCGAGGGGCTGCGCGAGCTCGGGCTGCCGGAGGAGATCGCGGACAGCACCACCCGCATCATGTACGGCTTCGGCCTGCTCGACATCGTCGAGGTCGCCTCCACCACGGGCCGCGACGTCAACGAGGTCGCGACGGTGTACTACCTGCTCAGCGAGCGGTTCCGGGTCGACGACCTGCTCTCGCGCATCTCCGCGCTCCCGCGCGAGGACCGCTGGCAGACCCTGGCCCGGATGGCGCTGCGCTACGACCTGTACGCGGCGCTGGCGGCCCTCACCGCCGAGGTCCTCAACGCGACCTCGCCGGAGGCCGACACCGAGGCGCGGGTGCACGAGTGGGAGCAGAGCAACGCGACGTCCATCGCGCGGACGCGCAACGCCATCGGCGAGTTCGGCGACTCGCCGGGCGACC
Organism: Dactylosporangium sp. CS-033363; assembly: GCF_050942475.1. Classification (NCBI taxonomy): domain Bacteria; kingdom Bacillati; phylum Actinomycetota; class Actinomycetes; order Micromonosporales; family Micromonosporaceae; genus Dactylosporangium; species Dactylosporangium sp. CS-033363. Next base: position 1,505,279 of record NZ_CP192032.1, read on the forward strand.
TGGCGGCGCTGTCGGTGCTGCTGCGCCAGATCCGCACGCTGGTGCGGGCCTCGGCGGCTTGATCTGGGGCGGCCCCGGCGTCTTGCTGGCGCCGGGGCCGCTTCGTGCGCTGGACCGTTGCCACCCCGGCGCGCGGCGGCCCCGGCGTCGGTCCTCTGACGCCGGGGCCGTGCTGCGTTGCGGTGCGGTGCGGTGCGGCGGGACGCTACGCCGCGAGGCCCAGCGTCTCCGCGGCCGCGCGGCCGTTGGCGTGGCTGGCGCCCCAGGTGGTGATGAACGCGCGGGCGCCCGACGGCCGCCACGAGGACGGCCAGCCCATCTCCACGACCGTCACCGCGTGCGTCTCGGCCAGGGTCTCGACCAGCGCGCGGGCGCCCGGGAGGCGGTGGACGTTGCGGCCCACGACGACGATCGGGCGGTTGCCCGCGCGGGCGCGCAGCTCGGCCGGGTCGGCGGCGGCGGCCACGATGCGGACCTGCTCGGTGCCGTTCACGTGCGGGCCGAGGCCCCACGGCACGCGCCCGGCCGCGATGGACGACTCGGACTCCAGCTGGACGAGCAGCGGCGCGGACTCGCGGTCGTGGGTGCCCTCGATGCGCACGGCGCTCAGGGCCGCCGGATAGCCCAGGCCGGGCTCCTCGCGGTCCGTGCGGTCCCCGCTGCGCGTCCACGCGGACAGGTCGGCCACGCGGGCCGCGGCCTCCTCCAGGCGGGCAAGGGCAAGGCGCCCATCCTGTACCGCGGCCACGATCTCTTCCGCGCAGGCGCGCGTGATCTGCTCGTCGATGTCGGCCCCGATGCACAGCAGGTCGGCGCCCGCCGCGAGGGCCAGGACGGCGCCCTCGGGGATGCCGCCGGCGTAGCGGGCCGCGCCCAGCATCTCCAGCGCGTCGGTCACCACGACGCCGGTGAAGCCCAGCTCGCCGCGCAGCAGGTCGACCAGGACGGCGCGGCTGAAGGTGGCCGGGGCGTCGCCGGTGAGTGCGGGGACGCGGATGTGCGCGGACATGATCGACTTCGCGCCCGCCTCGATGGCGGCGACGAACGGGGGCAGCTCGCGCCCGCGCAGCAGCGACGCGTCGATGTCGACGGTCGGCAGCTCCCGGTGCGAGTCGGCGAGCGTCGCGCCGTGGCCGGGGAAGTGTTTGGCGCACGCCGCGACGCCCGCGCCCTGCAGGCCCAGGACGGCGGCGGCGGTGTGGGTGGCCACGGCGATCGGGTCGGCGCCGAAGCTGCGGGTACCGATGATCGGGTTGTCGTCGGCGGTGTTCACGTCGACGGTCGGCGCGAGGTTCAGGTTGATCCCGAGCCCGTCGAGCTCGGCGCCGATCGTGCGGTACACGCGGCGGGTGACGGCGGGGTCACCGAGCGCGCCCAGCGCGGCGTTGCCCGGGTAGGGGCTGCCCGCGCGGTGGGCCAGGCGGGTGACGTCGCCGCCCTCCTCGTCGATGGCGATGAGCACGCCCCCGCGCGCGGCGTGCAGGCTCGCGGTGAGCGCGGCGACCTGCTCCCGCTCGACGATGTTGAAGCCGAAGAGCAGGTGGCCGGCCATCCCCTCGGCGAGGAGGTCCACGGCCCACGCCGGGGCCTGCTCCCCCTTGAAGGCGCCGAGCAGCGTGCCCAGGGCCAGCCGGCGGAGTCCGGGATCGGTCGACACGATGTTCCCCCTTTGCGCGCGGACGCGGGTGCGGCGGCGGGGCCGCACTCGTCCGAGCACTGTCCAAATCGTAAGAGCTTCTTGACCGGTTGTGCGTAGGCCGACCGGTTGGTCCGGCCGTACGCTCTGCTAATAGGTTGCGAGTGGCACGCTAATAGGAAAGTTTCCTAAATACTAGGGGTCTTCGTCACGATGAGTTCCGCCCGACTGCCCGGCACGCCTCGGCTGCTGCGCGCCCTCAACGATCGTGCCGCCCTCGAGCTGCTGCTGAGCCGGGGACCGCTCACCCGCGCCCAGCTCGGCGAGCTCACGGGACTGTCCAAGGTCACCGCGTCGCAGCTGGTGGAGCGGCTGGAGGAGCGCGGGCTGGTGGCCCGGGTGGGCGAGCAGGCGGGGGGCCGCGGCCCCAACGCGCAGATGTACGCGGTGGTGCCCGCCACGGCGTACGTGGTCGCCGTCGATGCCGGTCCGGCGCACGTCGTGGCCGGCGTGGCGGACATCACGGGCAACATCGTCGGGCGCACCGACGTGGCGATCGGCGAGGGCGACGACCCGGTCAAGGTCGTGCACGCCGCGGTCGTGGAGGCCGCGCAGGCCGCCGGGGCGCCGATCGACCGGATCCGGCGCATCGTGCTCGGCACGCCCGGCCTGGTCGACCCCAAGAGCGGCGAGATCACCTTCGCCTGGGACCTGCCGCGCTGGCACCGCGGCCTGCTCACCGCGCTGCGCGAGGACCTCGGCCGGCCCGTCATGTTCGAGAACGACGTGAACCTGGCCGCGATCGCCGAGCAGCACTCCGGCGCGGCCGTGGGCGCCCAGGACTTCGTGCTGGTGTGGCTGGACCGCGGCGTCGGCACCGCGGTCGTGCTGGGCGGCCGCCTGCACCGCGGCAGCGCGGGCGCGGCGGGGGAGATCGGCTACCTCCCGGTCGCCGGCACCCAGATCAGCCGCGACGCGTCCCGGCGCTCCAAGAACGGCTTCCGCATGCTGGTCGACGCCGCGGCGGTACGCGCGATCGCCAAGACCCACGGCTTCAAGTCCGCGGGCGCGGCGGAGGCGGTGCGCGCCGCCATCGCCGCCGGTACCGCGGGCAGCCCCTTCCTCGACGAGCTGGCCCGGCGCATCTCGCTGGGCGTCGCCTCGGTCGGCCTCGTCCTCGACCCGGAGCTCGTGGTGCTGGCGGGCGACGTCGGGCAGGCCGGCGGCATGGACCTGGCCCAGCGGGTGCAGCACGAGGTGGCCGCGATCGCGGTCGTCTCACCCCGCGTGGTGGCGACCGAGGTGGCCGCCGAGCCGGTCCTGCACGGCGCGATCCTGACGGGCCTGGACGCGGTACGCGAGGAGGTCTTCGGCTCGACGGCCTGAAAGTTTCAGCGGGCGTCGCGGCGGTTCATCGACACGAACGCCGCCGCGGCGACCGCGAGCATCACGGCCAGCATCACCAGGCCGCCCTGCTCCCACGTCGCGTGGAAGGTCGACCTCGCGACGCCGGTCGCCGGGTTGGCCTCGGTGGCCTCGATGCCCTTCTGCAGCCAGGCGCGGGCCCAGCTCGACAGCCGGTACGGCTCGGCGTAGTCCTCGCTCCCCACCACGGTGAACACGACTGTGCTGCCGAACTCCCAGAGCAGCAGGTAGGTGATGCCGACGCCGAGCGCGGCCGACGTGTGCCGCCCGATCGAGGCGACGGAGAAGCCCAGGGCCGTCCCGGCCATCGCGACGAACACCACGCGCAGGGCCGTGAGCAGCACCGAGCCGAACTCGCCGGCGCTCATCTGGCTCACCGTGCCGTTGCCGGCCGAAATGACCATGAACGCGCCGGTCCACAGTGCGAGGTACACGATGGACAGCAGCCCGACGCCGGCCATCGCGGCCAGCAGCTTGGCCCCGAGCACCCGGCCGCGGCGGGGCGCCCACAGCAGCAGGCTCGCCATCCCGCCGGAGCTCCACTCGACCCCGACGAACGACGCCCCGAGCACGAATCCGGCCAGCGCGAACAGGACGGCGGCACCGTAGTACAACTTGGGCCATTGGCGGTGGAACGAGAAGCCGTAGTCCAGCAGTGAGTCCTGGGTCGGACGCGGCCCGTAGTCGCATCCGCGCGGGAGGTCCTCGCCCGGCTGGGCCTGCTCCAGGCCGCTCTGCACCCGGCCGCAGTGCTCGGTGCGCTCGTCCCACAGCTGCCCGAGCGAGACCGCGCGCTCCTTCGCGGTGGCGATCTCGTCGTCGGTCGGGGTGCTGCCGGACAGGGTGAAGCCGAAGGCCAGGAAGACCAGCATCGTGCCCACCAGCAGCGAGGTGACGAGCGTGATGCGGCGGCTGAACAGCCGGGACCACTCGGCGGCGAACAGGCGGCTCATGCCGGGTGCTCCTCGGTCTGCCAGTCGGAATTGTCCACCGGGCGGAACGCGCCGCGGGACCCGTTGCCGGTGATGGCCAGGAACGCGTCCTCGAGCTGCGCGACGGGGGCCAATTCCCGGACCCAGAGGTTGTGTACGCCCAGCGTGTACGACACCCAGGCCGGCTCGGCCAGGTCGTGCACGACGAGGTGGTCCCCGGCCAGGCTCACGTCCGCGCCCGCCTCGGTCAGGATCTCGGCGGCGCGCGGGAGCTCGTCGACGCGGACGCGGTACGAGCCCTTGTCGGCGACCGCGAGCACCTCCGAGACCGGCCCCGCCGCGACCGTGCGCCCGCGCGAGATGATCGTGACGGAGTCGCAGACCTGCGCGATCTCGGCCAGGATGTGGCTGGAGATGACGACCGTCTTGCCCTGGTCTGCGTGCCCGCGCAGCAGGTCGCGCATCTCGCGCACGCCCGCCGGGTCGAGCCCGTTGTTGGGCTCGTCGAGGATCAGCAGGTCGGGGTTCTTCAGCAGCGCGGACGCGACCGCGAGGCGCTGGCGCATGCCCATGGAGTAGCCCCGCACCATGTCCTCGGAGCGGTCCGACAGCCCCACCTGGTCGAGGACGACCCCGATCCGCTGCTTGGGCACCCCGCCGGCCTTCGCCAGCAAGGACAAGGTTTTGTACCCCGTGAGGTTGCCGAAGAACGCCGGCGCCTCGACGATCGCGCCCACGCGGTCGGCCACCTCGGCCTGCATCCGCGGGACGGGCTGCCCGAAGATCCGCATCTGCCCGCCGTCCGCGCGCAGCAGCCCCAGCAGCGTCTTGAGCGTCGTGGATTTCCCGGAGCCGTTCGGCCCGAGGAAGCCGTGGATCTGCCCGGGCTCGACCAGCATGTCGAGGCGGTCGAGGGCGGCGCGTGGCTTGCCGAACACGCTCTGATACGTCTTGACGAGTCCGTCGATTTCAAGTGCCGGTGTCATCGCAGCGCACAATACGGCCTCGCCCCCGCGCGCGGGGCCCCGGCAGCCATCGATATACGAGGCGTGGTTGGATTGGCACGTGTCAGATGACCTTGTCATCGCGGTGGAGAACGCCACGGTCACCCGCAACGGCAACCAGCTCATCCGATCGGTGAGCTGGCAGGTCGAGCTGGACGAGCGCTGGGTGATCCTGGGCCCGAACGGGGCCGGGAAGACCACGCTGCTCAATCTCGCGGGCGCGCGGATGCACCCGTCCGGGGGCACGGTCACCGTGCTCGGCGAGCAGCTCGGCCGGACGAACATCGCCGAGCTCAAGACCCGGATCGGCTTTTCCTCCAACGCGCTGCGGCTGCCCTTCGAGGAGACGGCGCGCGACGTCGTGCTGACCGCGTCGTGGGCCGTCGTCGGGCGCTACCGCGAGCGCTACGACGCGATGGACGAGGGGCGCGCCCTCGCGCTGCTGGACCAGCTCGGGGTCGCGGCGCTCGCCGACCGCGTGTACGGCACGCTGTCCGAGGGTGAGCGCAAGCGGGTACAGATCGCTCGGGCCCTGATGACCGACCCGGAGCTGCTGCTGCTCGACGAGCCGTCGGCCGGGCTGGACCTGGGCGCGCGGGAGGACCTGGTGCGCCGGCTGGGCGACCTCGCGGCCGACCCGGACGCGCCGGCGATCGTGCTCGTCACGCACCACGTGGAGGAGATCCCGCCGGACTTCACCCACGCGATGCTGATGCGCGACGGCGGTGTGGTCGCGCAGGGGCTCCTGCGCGACACGATCACCGCCGACAACCTGTCGAAGACGTTCGGCATGCCCTTGCGGCTCAGCACCCTGGACGGGCGCTTCCACGCGCAGGCGTCCTGAGTTCTACCGGCCCTTGAAGGACGGCTTGCGCTTCTCCACGAAGGCGGTCATCCCCTCGGCCTTGTCCTCGGTCGCGAACAGGGCCGCGAAGAGCTGGCTCTCCAGCCGCAGGCCCGAGGCGAGGTCCATGTCCAGGCCGCCGTCGACCGCCTGCTTGGCCGCGCGCAGCGCCATGGCCGGGCCGTCGACGTAGGGGCGCACGAGGTCGAGCGCGGCCGCGTAGACGTCCCCGCGCGGCACGACGCGGTCGACCAGCCCGATGGCGAGCGCCTCGGCCGCGGGCACGAAGCGGCCCGACATGATGAGGTCCTTGGCCCGCGCGGGGCCGACCAGCCGGGCCAGGCGCTGCGTGCCGCCCGCGCCCGGAATGATGCCCAGGGTGATCTCCGGCTGCCCGAGCTGGGCGTCCTCCGCGGCCACCCGCCAGTCGGCGGTCAGGGCCAGCTCGCAGCCGCCGCCGAGGGCGTACCCGGTGATCGCGGCGACCACGGGCTTGGGGATCCGCGCGACGGCGTCGAACGACGAGGTGAGCGCGCCCGCGCGGGCGGCCATCTCGGGGTAGCCCATGCCGGCCATTTCCTTGATGTCGGCGCCGGCCGCGAAGACCTTCTCGCCGCCGTAGAGGACCACCGCGCGCACGTCGTCGCGCGCGGTCGCCTCCTGCGCGGCCGCCCGCAGCTGCTCCTGCACGGCGATGTTCAGGGCGTTCATCGGCGGGCGGTCGAGCCGGATGGTGCCGATGCCGCCGTCGACCTCGAGCCGCACGAGCGGGGTTTCCGTGGTCACGTGTGTCTCCTCAACGTCGTTGTCGTTGCCCGGAGCGTATTCCGCTGTACCGTCAGTGGTGCCATGGCCACCACGTACTACCGCGACAACGTGGTGCACATCAGCTCCGGCGGTGTGCGCGTCGCTGAATCCTGGTATCCGCTGGACACCCTCACCTACATCTGGCACGAGCGCACGGGCCGGCTCCGGCACGGGGCGTACATGATCGGCACCCGCGGCGGCGCCGTGCTGCTCGTGATCGGGCTGCTCATCGCGGCCGGGATGGCCGCGCGCCGGCTCGACTTCAGCGGCGAGAAGCGCACGATGTACATCGCCGGGGGCATCCTCGCGGTGGTCGTCGTCGGCGGGATCGTCGCCTTCTGCCTGGAGGGGCTGCTCGACCTGCTCGACCGGGCCCACGACCACGGCAAGGGCGTGCACGAGATCTGGGTGCGCACCACCGGCGGCGACTCGATGATCTACTCGACGACCGATGCGCCCAAGTTCGGGCAGATCTACCGGGCGCTGCAGCGGGCGGTCGAGCAGTCCGCGTAGCCATTCTGTTCGATTGGTTGTCCTAGACTGCGCCGCATGGTCGCGCTGGGTGTGGACTTCGGCACGTCGCACACGGTGGCAGTGGCGCGGTGGCCCGACGGGCGGGCGCGGCCGCTGCTGTTCGACGGCTCGCCGCTGCTGCCCTCCGCCGTCACCCTGGAGGAGCAGGGCCTCGTGGTCGGCCGCGACGCGGTGCACGCCGCCCGCCGCGCGCCCGAGCGCTTCGAGCCCAACCCCAAGCGCCGCATCGACGACGGATCCGTGCTGCTCGGCGAGCGGACGGTGGCGGTGCCGGACATGGTGACCGCGGTGCTGCGGCGCGTCGTGGACGAGTTCGGCCGGACAGCCGGCGGGGCGCCCGACGCGGTCACCGTCACCCACCCGGCGGGCTGGGCCACGACGCGCCGCGCGACGCTGCAGGAGGCGGTCCGCCGGGCCGGGCTCCCGGGCGCCGTGCTGGTCCCCGAGCCGGTCGCCGCGGCCACGTACTTCGTGAGCGTGCTGCGCCACCTGGTCCCCGTCGGCTCGGGCGTCGTCGTGTACGACCTCGGGGCCGGCACCTTCGACGGCAGCGTGGTCGCCCGCACCGCCGCCGGCTTCGACGTGCGCGCCGTCGGCGGCCGCGACGACCTGGGCGGCCTCGACTTCGACGAGCTCGTGGTCGGCCTCGTGGCCAAGGCCCTGCCCGCGGAGGACTGGGCCCGGGTGACCGGCGACCCGCGCGCCGCCCGGCAGTTGCGCGACGAGGCGCGGGAGGCGAAGGAGCGGCTGTCGCGCGCGGCGTCGGTGACCATCATGGTGCCGGCGGTCGATGTGGACGTACCGGTGACGCGGGACGAGTTCGAAACGGCCGCTCGGCCCCTCGTCTCGCGCTCGGTCGCGTCGCTGGCGGAGACGCTGCGGCTGTCGCGGCTCACCCCCGACCGGGTCGCGGGGATCTTCCTGGTCGGCGGGGCCAGCCAGATGCCGCTGGTCGCGACGGAGCTGCATCGGGAGTTCGGGCGGGCGCCGGTGACGATCGAGCAGCCGGAGATGGTGGTGGCCGAGGGGAGCGTGCTGGTCGGGAAGGCGGTTCAGGCTCGGCGGCCTCGTTCGGAGCTCACTGCTTCTACTTCTGCTTCAGCGTCTGCGTCTGCTTCTGCGTCTGCTTCTGCCGGCGTTGCGCCCTCGGTCTCGGCTCCGCCGGTGTCACCTTCGCCGGTTTCGCCTCCTTCGGTTCGGCCGTCTTCGGTTCCGCCCTCGCCGGTTTCGCCTTTGCCGGTTTCGCCTTTGCCGGTTTCGCCTTTGCCGGTTTCGCCTGGGCCCTTTTCGCCGCCGCCGGTGCAGCGGCCGCCTTATGCGCCTTATTCGCCTTATCCGGTTCCGCCGCGGCCTGTGTACGCGCCCGCGCCTGTGTACGCGCCCGCGCCCGTGTTCTATCCGGTGATGCCGGTGATGCCGGTCCCGATCCGCCTGGGGCCGTGGTCGATCCGGTGGCCTGCCGGGTTCATGACGACCTATGGCATCCTGCTGTACCTGCTCACCGTCCCGCTCGTGCTGGCCGCCGTGCTGCCGCGGTTCCTCGACACCCCGCCCGAGGGGTGGGACCAGGCGCAGGTCGACCAGCTCACCTCCGACTCCCTGGAATGGTCGATCATCTGCGCGGTCGCGGCCACGTTGCTCATCAACGGGGCGATCCGGGCCAGGCGGCCGGCGAGCGGGCATCACTGGTACCCCCTGGCGCTCTGCCTGGTCGTGACCGTGGCCAACGCGGCGCTCACGCCGGAGGGCGGCGGGTACTGGACGGTTATCCCGGCGGGCGTGTTCGCGCTGTCCACCGCGATGCTCCTGCTGCCCGGCTCCCGGCGGTGGACGCGGCGCCCGCCCCGGCCACCTGTCGCGAAGCCGCCTACAACGCCCGGTTCGTAACCGCGGCCTAGACTTCGGGTCATGCCTACGCCAGGGATCCGGCTCGGGGTCGACTTCGGCACCTCGAACACCGTCGCCGTCGTACGGTGGCCGGACGGGCGCTCCCGGCCGCTCATCTTCGACGGCTCCCCGCTGCTGCCCTCGGCCGTCTACGTCGAGCCCGGCGGCACGATCATCGTCGGCCGCGACGCGGTGCACAGCGCGCGGCTCGAACCCGCGCGCTTCGAGCCCAACCCGAAGCGCCGCATCGACGACGGCACGGTGCTTCTCGGCGACCGCGAGGTCCCCGTCAACGACCTCATCGCGGCCGTACTGCGCCGCGTGCGCGACGAGTTCGCCCACACCGTCGGCGCGGACGCGGTGCCGGAGGTGACGGTCACCGTACCCGCCTCGTGGGGCGCGACCCGCCGCCTCGCGGTCGCCGACGCCGCCGCGTCCGCCGGCCTGGGCAAGGTGCGCCTGGTCCCCGAGCCGGTCGCCGCCGCCGCGTACTTCACCCAGGTCCTCGGCCACGAGGTCAAGGTCGGCTCGGTCGTGGTCGTGCACGACTTCGGCGCGGGCACGTTCGACGCCAGCGTGGTCGCCCGCACGGCGGATGGCTTCGAGGCGCTGGCGGTGGACGGCCGCGACGACATCGGCGGCATCGACGTGGACGCCGCGATCGTCAACCACATCGGCACCATCTGCGAACCGCGCGCCCCGCAGGAATGGGCCCGCCTGGTGAGCCCCCAGACCGTCGAGGACCGCCGCCACCGCCGCCTCCTGTGGGACGACGCGCGGGTGGCGAAGGAGCGCCTCTCCCGCCAGCCGGCGTCGGACCTGACCATCCCGTTGCTCAACTTCGACGTGCACCTGACGCGGGACGAACTTGAAACCCTCGCCCGCCCGATGATCGAGCAGACCGTACGCGTGACCCAGGGCGTCATGCGCTGGGCCCAACTGAGCGAGGGCGCGGTCGCGGGCGTCTTCCTGGTCGGCGGCTCCAGCCGGATCCCGCTCGTGGCGACGCTGCTGCACCGCATGCTGGGCACCGCGCCGACCGCCATCGAACAGCCGGAACTCGTCGTGGCCGAGGGCAGCATGCTGACCGGCTCGACCTCGACCCAGGCGACGGCGCAGCCCGCCCCGGGCCCGGCGACTGGCGTGATGCCGGAGGTGCCGGGCTTCCCGTGGGAGCAGTCGTCGCTGCCGCCCGTCTCTTCACCGCCGGTCTCTTCGTCGCCGGACTCCTGGTCGCAGGTCTCTTCTTCACAGGTCTCTTCTTCGCAGGTCTCCTCTTCGCAGGTCTCCGGGCAGCCGTTCTCCGGGCCACCTGTCGGCGGGTCGCAGGTCTCTGGGGCACCGGTCTCCGGGCCCTTGGACTCCGCGCCGTCCGGTTTCACGATGCCGCCGCCGAGCCGCTTCGGTGCTCCTGACTCGGGACCGCCCGTGAACCGCCCGATGTGGCCGGAGACGCCGCCGCCGCTCCCGCCGGTCTCGGTCCCACCGTCGGCCTCCCCGGTATCCTCGCCGCCGCCGTACCCGGTCTCGGGCCCGCCGGTCTCCGGCCAGCAGTCCGCGCACCCGGTCTCGACGCCGCCGGTCTCGGGGCCGCCGTCCGGCTATCCGGTCTCCGCACCGCCGGTCTCCGGTCACGCCGCCGCGTCCGCGCGTCCGGTCTCGACACCGCCGGTCTCCGGACCGCCCTCCGCTTATCAGGTCTCCACTCCGCCGGTCTCGGGCCGCCCGGTCTCCTCCGCGCCGCCGCCCGCGCGCCCGATTTCCGCCCCGCCGGTCTCGTCACCCCCGAACCGGCCGACCAGCTCAGGGCGGGTCTACGGCTCGGCCCCGAACGCCGGCGTGCCCGAGCCCGCGACCCGCTACGACGAGTACGGCCGCCCCTTCAAGTCCGACCAGCCCCAGCAGCGAGTCGCCCCCTCCCCGGCCCCGGTGCCACAGGGCCCGCCGCCACGCCAGGCAAACCAGGTCGCCGAGTACGCCAAGGTCTACAACGGCACCCGCCACCGCAGCCGAGCCGCCCGCACGATGCGCGTCCTGTTCGTCGTCGTGCTGATCGTCGCGGTCCCCTTGATCGCCGGCGTGATCTCGTACTACCTGACCACCGACCACCTCCCACCGCTCCTGCAGGACTGGTTCGGCTCCAACCCGTCCTGACGCGTCCGAGCGCCACGCCGCGCCATGACGTGGCGCCCGGTTGTGCCGCGTCCGCGCGTCACGACGCTTTCGTCCGCTGCATACTTCCGCGCGCCGCGACCCTTCCGAGCGTGACGACACGGCCGACCCGTTGCGCCGCGTCCGCGCGTCGTGCCGCGTCCGCGCGTCGTGCCGCGTCCGCGCGTCGTGCCGCGTCCGCGCGTCGTGCCGCGTCCGCGCGTCGTGCCGCGTCCGCGCGTGGTGCTCGCGTCGTGCCGCGTCCGCGCGTCATGACACTCCCCGTGTGCCGTGGCGCCTCCGGGCGTCATGATGAGGCGGTCATCGGGGCGCGTCCGTGCGTGGTGGGGGTGGCGGCTCGCCGTGGAGCTTTGGTCCGTCGGGAGGGTGAACGTGAGTAGGATTCGCGCATGACGACGATCGACGGGCACGGCGGGGATCTTGCGCTGGCGGCGCTTCGCGGCTTCGGGGTCAACGAGATGTTCACCCTGTCCGGCGGGCACGTCTTTCCGCTGTACGACGCGGCGAAGAAGGCCGGCGTGCGCGTCGTCGACGTGCGCCACGAGCAGTCCGCGGTGTTCGCCGCCGAGGCCGTGGCGAAGCTCCAGCGGCGCCCGGGCCTGGCCGTGCTCACCGCCGGCCCCGGCGTCACCAACGGCGTCTCCGGGCTGACCAGCGCCATGTTCAACGGCGCGCCGGTCGTCGTGCTGGGCGGGCGCGCGCCGCAGTTCCGGTGGGGCTCGGGCAGCCTGCAGGAGATGGACCACCTGCCGATCGTGCGGGCGGTCACCAAGCACGCCGAGACGATCTTCTCGACCGACGAGGTCTACGCGCGGATGCGTGCGGCCGCGCTCACCGCGCTGACGCCGCACCGGGGGCCGGTCTTCATCGACCTGCCGCTGGAGGTCGTGTTCTCCACCGCCGACGGCATTGAAGAGCAAAATCCCGCTTCGGTACCGTCCGAAGAAGCCGATCCCGACGAGGTGCACCGCGCCGTCAGTCTGCTGGCCGCGGCCGAGCGGCCGGTCATCGTGGCCGGGTCGGACGTCTGGGCCGGCGACGCGACCGCGGCGTTGCGCGAGGCGGCCGAGGCGCTGCGCATTCCGGTCTTCGCCAACGGCATGGGCCGCGGCTCGCTGCCGCCCGGGCACCCGCTGGCCTTCGCGCGGGCGCGCAAGCCCGCGTTCGGCGGGGCGGACGTCGTCGCGGTCATCGGCACCCCGCTGGACTTCCGGCTGAACTTCGGCGACTTCGGCGGGGCCCAGGTCGTGCACGTCACCGACGCGGCGTCGCAGAAGGCGGGCCACGTCACGCCGGCGGCGGCGCCGGTGGGGGATCTGCGGCTGGTGTTGTCGGCCTTCGCGGCGTACCCGGGAATGATTGCGGACCACGAGGAGTGGATCGGGACCCTGCGCGCCGCCGAGAACGCCGCGCGCGGGCGCGAGACCGAGGCGCTGGAGGCCGACACCGACCCGATCAAGCCGAGCCGGGTCTACGGCGAGCTGCGCAAGGTGCTGGCCGAGGACGCGGTGACCATCGGCGACGGCGGGGACTTCGTCTCCTACGCCGGCAAGTACCTCGAGCCCGCCCAGCCCGGCACGTGGCTCGACCCCGGCCCGTACGGCTGTCTCGGCACCGGCATGGGCTACGCGATGGGCGCGCGGGTGACGTACCCGGACCGCCAGATCTGCGTGCTCATGGGCGACGGCGCGGCCGGCTTCTCGCTCATGGACGTCGAGTCGCTCGTGCGCCAGCAGCTGCCGGTCGTGATCGTGGTCGGCAACAACGGCATCTGGGGGCTGGAGAAGCACCCGATGCGCCAGATCTACGGGTACGACATGGCCGCCGATCTGCAGCCGGGCCTGCGCTACGACGACGTGGTGAAGGCGCTCGGGGGCGCCGGCGAGACGGTCGAGAAGCCCGGGGATCTCGCCGGGGCGCTCGGACGCGCGTTCTCAGCCGGGGTGCCCTATCTCGTGAACGTCCTGACGGACCCCGAGGACGCCTACCCGCGTTCGTCCAACCTCGCCTGAGGCCGGACGTGAAGCCCTGCTCGAAGCCGAGCAGGCGGACGTGAAGCCCTGCTCGAAGCCGAGCAGGCCGGACGGTAAGCGGACCGAAAGCCCTACTCCAGCCCGAGCAGCCGGGGCAGCGACCCGATCGAGCCGATCACCTCGTGGGCGCCGGCGGCCTGCAGCGCCTGCCGGTCGCCCGCCCCGGTGAGCACGCCGACGAGCAGCCCCGCCCCCGCGCGCTGGCCGGCGATGAGGTCCAGCGGCGTGTCGCCCACGACGACCATGCGGCGCACGTCCTCGACGCCGAGCTTGAGCGCCGAGACGAGCATGAAGTCGGGGAACGGCCGGCCGCGGCCGGCGTCGGCGGGGGAGAGCACCAGGTCGACCTGGCCCCACCAGCCGAGCGCGTCGATGATCGCCTCCTGGGTGGCCCGGGCGAACCCGGTGGTGAGCGCCACCTTGATGCCGTTCGCGCGCAGCGTCTTGATCGCCTCGATGGCGCCCGGGATCGGCAGCACGGCGCCCTCGTCGACGAGCAGCCCGTACGCCTCCTCGAACGTCTCGTTGGCGGCCTGGGCCCGCTCCTCGTCCCCGTCGAGCAGGAGGCGGAACACCTCGATGCGGCTCTGCCCCATCGTCTTGCGGACTACGGCGAGCATGCGTTCGTGCTGCGGGGTTCCGGGAGCCACGCCCTCGCCGGCGAAGGCCACCGTGAAAGCCTGCTCGACCAGGCCGTCATCACGCACCGTAGTGCCTGCCATGTCGATGCAGGCGAGTTGCCACGCGGTCATCACGCGATATGAGCATGGCGAAGAGACCGGAGAGTGAACGGCACAAAACCGTCAGAAGGCACCCGGCCGCCGCAGCGCGCGCGGACGCCCGTCGGGGTCGTGCACGAAGCGGTAGAGCACGCCCGACCACTGCCGGGTCCACCAGGTCAGCCGGGGTGCGTCGTAGGCGAGGACGCGTCCGGGCGGGCGCTCGCCCCCGCGCCCCGCCTCGTACCACCGCTGCAGCCCCGCGGCCGCCTCCGCGAACGCCGCGATGAACGTTTCCGGTTGATCGTCGTCGATGTCAACCCCGAGGTGCTCGCGGGCCAGGCGACGGCGCAGTGACCGAGCGTACTGCCCGGTAGCGTCGGCGACCGCGCAGGTCAGCTCCGAGTCGTGGGTCCACGAGCGCATGCTCACGTTGTCGGAGCCGACGGTCGCCCACGCGTCGTCGACCACGCAGACCTTGGCGTGCACGTAGATGGGCGTGCCGTGGGCGTTCTCGGGGCTGAAGACGTGCACCCGGTCCCCGCCCGCGTCGTCGAGGATCGCCAGGGCGCGCTCCCGGCCGTACAGCTGCGGGGTCTTGGAGATGCGCCCGGGCGCGTCGGGGTGCCGCGGCACGACGGCGACGAGGTGCAGGTCGGGCGCGTTCCGCAGGGCCTCGGCGAAGCACTCCGCGACCTGGGGCGACCAGAGGTACTGATCCTCGATGTAGATGAGGCGGCGCGCCCGCCCGACGGCCTTGCGGTAGCCGCGCGCGACCGTGCGTTCCCCGTCCGGGGCGAACGGGTACGCGCCCGAGCGGCGGTGCGGGTACGTCCGCAGCACCTGCACCGCGAGCTCCCCGGCCGGCGGCGGGTCGGGCAGCTGCTCCGGCAGCGGGTCGGCGTGGGTGTCCTCGCGGTACAGGCGGTCGTGCAGGCGGAAGAACGGGTTGCGCGACAGGGGGGTCGGGTCGGTCCAGCGCTCCCGGAACGTCGCCTCGACCTGCCCGACGGCGGGACCCCGCAGCTCGAGCTGGACGTCGTGCCAGGGCGGGCGCGGGCCGTACACGGGAGCCATGGAAACCGCCTGCGGGTCGCCCTCGTGCTCGCCGGAGTCGGCGCGGCCGTGGCAGAGGTCGATCCCGCCGACCCAGGCGACGTCGAGCTCGGGGCGGCCCGGGTGGCGCAGCACGATGAACTTCTGGTGGTGCGAGCCGCCCGTGCGGACGCGCATGTCGCGCAGGCACTCCCCGCCGGCCGCCTCGATCTCGTCGCCGAGGTGCTGGTTCTCGTCCTCGCTGAACTGGAGGCGGTCGAAGTGCGAGCGCCAGACCAGGCCCTTGACGATCACGCCGCGCTCGGCCGCCTCGCACAGCACCCGGGAGATCTCGGTGCCCTCGCCGTCGAGGCGCTCGTCCGGGTCGCCGCGCCAGTCGGTGAACAGCAGCAGGTCGCCGCGGCGCATGCGGCGCACGGCGGGCAGCAGCGCGCCGTAGTACTCGTGGCCGTCGATGAGCGGGCGCGCGGCGTTGCCATCGGTCCACGCGGCCAGGTCCGAGTGCGGGTTGCCGCGCTCCTCGGCGCTCAAGAACCAGTCGCTCACGCCGTGGCCGCCTGCACCGACGGCCGCGCCCGCGCGGGGGCCGGCTCCTCCACCAGGTCGTGGTTGGGCCGCAGCAGCCACCACGCGGCGAACACCCACAGGGCGGCCAGCACGCAGCTGCCCAGGATGTCGGTGGGGTGGTGCATGCCGCGGTACATCCGGGAGACCGCCACCCACAGCGGCATGACCACGGCCGCGGCCACGAACAGCCAGCGCCACCACGCGCGGGTGCGCGGCATGACGAGCACGGCCGCGGTGGCCCAGATGCAGATGGTCGCCGCGACGTGCCCGGACGGGTAGCTGGAGGTGGGCATCGGGCCGTCCATGTTCTCCACGTCCGGCCGCGACCGCCCGACGATCGCGGCGCTGGCCAGGAACAGGCTCAGCTCCCCGAACATGACCGTGACCAGGAAGACCACCGGCCGCCAGCGGCGCACCAGGGCCAGCGCGACGGCGCCGACGACGAGGCCGATGGCCAGGATGGCGTGCGTGTTGCCGACCTCGCTGCCGACGAGCGTGATGCGGCCCAGCGCGTCCGCGCGGTGCTCGGCGAACCAGTGCGGGATCGCGCGGTCGCCCAGCAGGTTGCCGTTGCCGTCGCGGTAGTGGGCCAGTGGGATGCCGAGCGCGACGAGCGCGCCGAACGTCAGCACCCAGGCCACCCCGAGCCCGGCGACCACCCACGCGCGGCCGTGACCGGCCCGCTCGGGCTCGTGCTGATGCGGGGCGGTGGGATGCAGGTCCTCGGCCGCCTCGGGCTCCAGGCCCTCGCTGAGCGGCTCCGTGACACGGCGCCCGTGCTCGTACCGCCACAGCTCGAACGCGGCCGCGCACAGCCCCACCCAGGCCACGGCGAGGGACCAGCCGCCGACCACGTCGGAGAGGAAGTGCACGCCCAGCGCGAGGCGGCTGAAGCCGATCAGGGCCACGACCGCGCCGACGGCGATGAGCAGCGGGCGGCGCCACCGCGCCTCGAGGGCCGGCAGGAACACCAGGACCAGCGCGGCGTAGCAGATGAACGAGTTGAGCGAGTGGCCGCTGGGGAAGCTGTTGCCGCCCCCGTGCGCGACGGGCTGCTCGACGACCGGGCGCAGGCGGCCGACCGCCAGCTTGAGCGCCGGATCGAGGACGAGGCCCCCGAGCGCGGTCGCGAGCAGGAAGCCGGTCAGGCGGTATTGGCGGCGCACGAGCAGTACCGTCGCGGCAATCACGACCAACCAGGCGAGGACGCCGAAGCTGCCGAGCCGGCTGATGCCACCCATCAGGTTGACCAGGAACTCGCTGGGCGCGACCAGGCGATTCAGGCCGTCGGCGACCCCGCGGTCGACGGACTCCAGGGGCAGCCACCGCACCCGCACCGCGATCACGAGCACGCTGAAGAGCAGGGCTGCCGCCCCGAACCCGGTGATGCGCAGCAGAGCGGCCTTGTCACGTCTCACGTTTGGTCCCATGCCCAACCTGGGGATTGGCAGAACATGACGAACAACGATCTGTTGAAGTACCTCACGAGAGTCGGGTTCATCGGCTACGGTCTGTTGCACCTCGCGCTCGCCTGGGTGGCCGCGCAGATCGCGTTCGGGCAGGGCGGCGAGGAGGGCGACCAGTCCGGCGCCTTCCAGAAGCTCGCCGAGCAGCCGTTCGGCGAGGTGCTGCTGTGGTTCGTGCTCATCTGCCTGGTCGCGCTGGCCCTCTGGCAGGCCATCCTCGCCATCTGGGGCCACACCGACGTCGAGGGCAAGGAACGCGTCATGGAGCGCGTCTCGTCGGGCGCGCGGGTGGTCGTCTACGCCGTGCTGGCCTTCACGGCCGGCAAGGTCCTCTTCGGCGCCCCCTCGTCGAGCGCGCAGCAGCAGCAGGAGGCGGCCGCGGGCATCATGGCCAAGCCCGCCGGGGAGTGGCTGGTGGGGCTGGCCGGCGTCGTCGTGCTCGGCTTCGGCATCGGGATGCTCTGGTACGGCCTGAAGCGCAAGTTCGCCAAGAAGCTGCACTTCGCCGGGCCGCGCGGACACGAGGCGGCGACCCGCGCCGGTCAGATCGGCTACGCGGCGAAGGGCGTGGCGTTCGGCATCGTCGGGTACCTGCTGATCGAGGCGGCGGTCAAGAACGACCCGCAGAAGTCGCGCGGGCTGGACGCCGCGCTGCATACGCTGGCCGGGCAGCCGTACGGAAAGTTCCTGCTCCTGGCGGTGGCGCTCGGCGTCGTCGCGTTCGCCGTCTACTGCTTCTTCCAGGCCAAGTACCGCAAGGTGGGATCGTGACCGTCCAGGCGGCCGTCGTCATCAACCCGTCCAAGGTCCTCGATCTGGAGGAGCGCCGGCGCGAGCTGTGCGGCGCCCTCGCGGACGCGGGCTGGCCCGAGCCGATCTGGCTGGAGACCACGCCCGAGGACCCGGGCTGCGGCATGGCCCGCGAGGCCGCGGCGGCCGGCGCCGAGGTGGTGCTGGTCTGCGGCGGCGACGGCACCGTGATGGCGGTGGCCGGCGAGCTGGCCGGCACCGACGTCGCGGTCGCCCTCATCCCCTCCGGCACCGGGAACCTGCTCGCGACCAACCTGGGCATCCCGCTGGACGTCGCGGAGGCGGTCGCGGTGGCCATCACCGGCGAGCGGCGCCGCATCGACGTGGGCGAGGTCGAGGGGTGCGGCGTGTTCACGGTCATGGCCGGGATGGGCTTCGACGCCGCGATGGTCGGCGAGACGCCCGACTCGGCCAAGGCCCGCTTCGGCTGGGCCGCGTACGTCGCGACGGGGCTGCGCAATCTCACCCGCCACCGCGCGTCCGTGCGCATCCGGCTCGACGGCGGGGCGTGGATGCACCGCAAGGCCAGCACGGTGCTCGTGGCGAACGTGGGGCGGCTGCAGGGCGGCCTGCCGCTGCTGCCCGACGCGGAGCCCGACGACGGCTCGCTGGACGTCGCGGTCCTCACGCCGCGCCATCTGGCCGATTGGGTACGGCTGGCGGCCGGCGTGGTCCTGCGCCGCGGGCCGGACACCCACGGCCTGGAGACGTTCCGGGCGCGCTCGGTCGAGGTGCACGCCGCGCGGGACGAGCCGCGGGAGCTCGACGGGGACGTCATCGCGCCCGCGCGGCGGCTGGCCGCGCGTGTCAGGCCCGGCGCGCTGGTCGTCTGCGTGCCGGAGTCCTAGCTCGGGGTATTGATCAGGGATTGTCGTCTTCGCGCCGTTTGAGGTCTTCCTCCCAGCGGCGCAGCAGCTCGGCGTCCTTGCGGGACTGAGCCGTGTCGATGCCGCGCAGGAAGTCCGGGTCGTCGTCGGGAGCGGTGACCCGCTTCCGCGCGCGCCCGGCGACCACGCCGGCCCGCTGTTCCAGCGAGCGCGGCCGGCCGGCGACGAACCAGGCGATCGGCCCGATGACCGGCACGAGCAGGATCACGAGGAACCAGACGGGCCGGGGCAGCCCGCGGATGTCCCCGCGTTCCGAGGACAGGCAGTCGATCAACGCGTACAGCGTCACGACCAGCACGATCAAGAAGGGCAGTGCGCGTCCCATGGCGCCATCATGACTCGTCGAAGGGGGTCATGACATCAGCAACAGGGTGCCCATCGCGCAGTACAGCAGGATGAGCCCGACCAGCACCGGCAATTCCCGCCCGATCGGGGTGGCGACGGTGCGCATCCGGTGCCGCACGAGCCGCACCGCGGCGGCCCAGACGAGCCCGACGGCGGCGACCGCGCACGCCGCGGGCACGGGCGGCAGGTGTACCGCCACCAGCCGGGCCAGCAGCAGCGCGACCGCCGTCACGGAGACCAGCGTCCGCCGCCACGACAGCTGCGTGCGCTCGATCTGCGCGCCCGGGGGCGCCGGCCTGCTCATGCCGGTCCGCTCACAGCAGGGTCGCGATCAGGAGCACGCCCGCGCCGACGGTGATCACGATGGCCAGGATCGCGGGGAAGCGCGACGGGGGCAGCGCCTCGTTCTGGCGCATCGCCTTCTCGCTGCGGGCCCAGTGGTCCACCGACCGGATCGCGACGAGGCCCCCGAGCGCGAGCAGCGACACCGCGATCGCGACGCGCAGCCGGTGGTGGGGCAGGAACTGGGCGACCGCGAGGCCGCCGCCGATCAGCGCCAGAGCGGTGCGCATCCAGGCCAGGAACGTGCGTTCGTTGGCCAGTGAGAAGCGGTAGTCCGGGGTGGTGCCGACCGAGCGGACCTCGTCGGGATCGAACCAGAGGCGAACAGTCCGCCAGATCGACATGCTGACAACGTACTGGCTCTAGGAACGCTCGTTGAGCTGCCAGAGCTCGCGAATGGTGTCCGACACACAGGATTCGCGCGGCCGTCCGCACGTGCACAGGTGCTCGTCCGGCGCCTCGCGCCGACGGTGTGTGACCAATTCCGCAGCGTGCTGGGCGACGGCCGCCGACAGCGGGCGTTGTACCTCGAACTCGACGGATTTTTGCGACATTTCACCCACCCCCTCACCCCAGGGTGCGCCCGGTTCGTGATGCTTTTCACCGCCATCGTGAACCTACTGCCCAGTAACATTTGGGTGGCCGACCCGTTCCCGCTCGCCGTGAGCCGTAACGTGGGGCACAAGTCGCCAGCGACGGCGCGGTGACTGTCAAGCAGGAGGACCTCGGACCACGATGAAGATCGTCGTACTCGTCAAGCAGGTGCCGGACTCCGGCGCGGAGCGCAACCTGCGCAGTGACGACAACACCGTCGACCGCGCGTCGGCGAACAATGTGATCAACGAGATGGACGAGTACGCCATCGAGGAGGCGCTGCGCCTCCAGGAGGCGCACAGCGGCGAGGTCGTCGTCCTGACCGTCGGCCCGGACCGCGCCACGGAGTCGATCCGCAAGGCGCTGTCCATGGGCCCGGACTCGGCCGTCCACGTCGTCGACGACGCGCTGCACGGCTCCTGCGCGGTCGCGACGTCCAAGGTGCTCGCCGCCGCCATCGGCCAGCAGCAGGCCGACCTGGTCATCTGCGGCGCCGAGTCGACCGACGGCCGCGTCCAGGTCATGCCGCACATGATCGCCGAGCGGCTGGGCATCGCCGCGCTGACGGGCGCCCGCAAGGTCACCGTCGAGGGCTCCCAGCTGACCATCGAGCGCCAGACCGACGAGGGTTACGAGGTCGTCACCGCCGCGACCCCGGCGATTGTCTCCGTCTGGGACACGATCAACGACCCGCGGTACCCGTCCTTCAAGGGCATCATGGCCGCCAAGAAGAAGCCGCTGCAGACCCTGTCGCTGGCCGACCTGGGCATCGCGGCCGGCGAGGTCGGCTTCGACGGCGCGACCAGCTCCGTCGTCGAGCACAGCAAGCGCCCGCCGCGCCAGGCCGGCAACAAGGTCGACGCGGGGGACGACGGCGGCGTGAAGCTCGTCGAGTACCTCGCCTCCGAGAAGTTCGTGTAAGGGGAGACATCGCCATGGCTGAAGTTCTGGTCGTAGTAGAGGCCTCCTCGCAGGGCGTCCTCAAGAAGGTCACGCTCGAGATGCTGACCCTGGCCCGCACGCTCGGGGGCGATGTCGCCGCCGTCGTGTTCGGCGACCCCGCCGCGTTCGCCGACAAGCTGGGCGAGTACGGCGCCACGAAGATCTACGCCGCCTCGGGCGCGGACCTCGACGACTACCTGGTCGCCCCGAAGGCCACCGCCCTCGCCGGCCTGGTCCAGCGGGTCTCCCCGGCGGCCGTCCTCGTCGCGTCCTCGCAGGAGGGCAAGGAGATCGCGGCCCGCGTCGCGGTCAAGCTCGACAACGGCATCCTGACTGACGTGGTGGCCCTCGACGCCGACGGCACCGCCACGCAGGTCGCGTTCGCCGGCTCGACGATCGTCAAGTCCAAGGTCACCAAGGGCCTGCCGATCGTGACCGTGCGCCCGAACTCCCTCACGCCCGCCCCCGCGCCCGCGACCGCTTCGGTCGAGGCCGTCGAGGTCGCCGTCGAGGACAAGGACAAGCTCGCGAAGGTCGTCGAGCGCAAGGTCGAGGCCAAGGGCGCCCGCCCCGAGCTGGCCGAGGCCTCGATCGTCGTCTCCGGCGGCCGCGGCGTGGCCAGCGCGGACAACTTCAAGCTGGTCGAGGAGCTGGCCGACCTGCTCGGCGGCGCCGTGGGCGCCTCCCGCGCGGCCGTCGACTCCGGCTTCTACCCGCACCAGTTCCAGGTCGGGCAGACCGGCAAGACGGTGTCCCCGCAGCTCTACGTGGCCCTGGGCATCTCCGGCGCGATCCAGCACCGCGCGGGCATGCAGACCTCGAAGACGATCGTCGCGGTCAACAAGGACCCCGAGGCGCCGATCTTCGAGCTCGCCGACTTCGGCGTCGTGGGCGACCTGTTCAAGGTCGTCCCGCAGGCCGCGGAGGAGATCCGCAAGCGCAAGTAGGGTCTGTGTGTAGAAGAAGCGCCCGTCAGTGACGGGCGCTTCTTCTATCGCAAGGTCCCTCGGAGCATGCTGCGGCCGGAGTGCGCGGCGTTCCCGTCGTGTGGCTCCGCCGAGATGTCGATGATGTTGTACCGCGTGAGGTCCAGCGAGTCCGGCACGGCCAGCGCGGGTTCGGTCTTGCCCTGCGCGACCACGCCGAGCGCCTCCATGCGCACGGTCGGCTCGTCCCGGTCCAGCAGCCACGCCTCGTAGTCCCCGTCGGCCTGCGTGGGCATGCCCTCGGTGTGCACGATCAGGCGCCGCTGGCCGTCGACGACGCGCAGGCAGGCGTAGCCGGACGCGCCGCTGGGGGCGTCGGGGAGGGCCTCGAGCCGCACCCGCGCGTCCTGGGCCCGGCACTGGGGTCCGGCGTCGCCGCGGCCCAGCCAGAGCGCGGTGCCGGCGGCGGCGACGAGCGCGGCCGCGACGGCGACTGCTGCTGTTCGCAGCCACGTGGGCCGCTTGCGCTCCGTCCGGTTGGGCGGGCGTTGGTCCGTGCTCTTGAGCCTGTTGTACGGCCGGTGGTCCGCGTTGTTGCGCGGCCGCTGGTCCTCCGCGTCGTTGTACGGCTCCGTGTCCTCTGTGTTGTTGTACGGCTGCTGGTTCTCCGCGTTGTTGTACGGCTCCTGGTTCTCCGCGTCGTTGTGCGGCTGCTGGTCCTCCGCGTTGTACGGCTCCTGGTTCTCCGCGTTGTTGTGCGGCTGCTGGTTCGCCGCGTTGTTGTGCGGCTGGTGGTCGTTCGCGGCCGGGCGGGGTGGCGGAGGGTCGGTGTGCAGGGTGACCGCCGGCGGTGGCAGGGCGCGGTCCGACGCCGCGAGTTCCGCGCGGATGCGGTGCCAGACGTGCTCCGGCGGGGGCGGGAGGTCGCGCAGGCGGGAGGTCTGCCGGCCGAGCCCCGCGACGATACGCAGCGAGTCCATCTCCGCGCGGCACTGCTCGCACACGTCGAGGTGGCCGGTCTCATGCTGGTCGAGCATCTCTTCACCGAGCGCCAGGAGTACCAGCCGCTCGGGCTCCAAATGCGGCACCGTCCACCTCCCATCGGCTGCGCAGCCGGGCCATCCCACGCCGCAGGTGGCTCTTCACGGTGCCGAGCGGGAGCCCGGTCAACGCGGCGATCTGAGGATGGGTCAGGTCGTCGTAGAACGCCAACTCGAGCACGCGCCGCTGCTCGCCCGGCAGCCGCGCCATCTCGTCGGCGAGCACCAGCCGGTCCACGATCCGCTCCGGCGGCGCCTCTCCCGCCCCGTCGCGGGCCGGCCCGGCCATCCGCCGCGCCTCCTCGGCGATCCGCCCGTCCCGCGCGGACGCGCGGATCTGGTCGACCACCTTGCGCCGGGCGATGCCGAGCAGCCAGCCGAGCAGCGAGCCGCGGCCGGGGTCGAACCCCTCGCGCCCGAGCCAGGCGGCCACGAACACGGCCTGCGTCACGTCCTCGGCGTCGGTGACGCTGCCGACGCCGCGCACCGCGAGATGGAACACGGCCGGGCCGAACCGCTCGTACGCCTCGCGCAGCGCTCGCTCGTCGCCCGCCCGGAACAGCTCCAGGAACGCGTCGTCCTGGGCTTGGTGCGGCCCGGCTCCGTCGTGCGCTGCGTGTGGCCCTGGCCCGGCTGCGTCTCGCGCTGCGTGTGGTGCGGCTCCGTCGTGCGCTGCGTATGGCCCTGGCCCGGCACCGTCGTGGGCTGGGCTTGGCGCGGCGCCGTCCCGCGCTGCGGTTGGCCCTGGCCCGGCTCCGTCGTGGGCCGGGCTTGGCGCGGCGCCGTCCCGCGCTGCGGTTGGCCCTGGTCCGGTTCCGTTGTGTGCTGAGCTTGGACCGGCGCCGTCCCGCGCTGCGTGTGGCCCTGTGGCGTCGTGCGTTTTGTGTGGGTCGGTGTGGTTCCGCCCGTTCTGTGGGTCGGCGTCGTCGCCGTGCGGGCGCGCGGGAGTCACCGGGGTCCGCCCGGGTGCCGCGGTCGCCGCCATCGCACGGGGTACGTCCTTCTCGGGGATCGGGTCCGATCAAGCATTCGGTCTACACCTACCCAGCGGATGCGCCTACCGAGGAAAATTTCTTCAGATTGCGAGAGTGAAGACTTAGCGCTTCTAACCGATCACGCTGGGTGGGTAGGCGGTAGGGTGCTCGGGGCTGCGACCAGGATCGATGGCAGGGCCCGTTACCGGCGGTGCGCTCAGCGGGGGACGGCGCGCGGCGGCGGGGCGCGGGAGCGTGGCGAGCGCCGCCATACCGGAGGGGTGGTAAGGGGTGCCCGGCCGTTAGGCTTGGCCCCGATGCCGTACCTCGACCACGCCGCAACCACGCCGATGCTCCCGGAGGCGCTCGACGCCTACGTCGCCACCGCGCGCGAAGTCGGCAACGCCTCGTCGTTGCACGCCCCCGGCCGCCACGCCCGCCGCCGGGTCGAGGAGTCCCGCGAGCGGATCGCCGCCGCGCTGGTGGCACGCCCGTCGGAGGTGATCTTCACCGGCGGCGGCACCGAGAGCGACAACCTCGCGGTCAAGGGCATCTTCTGGGCCCGCCGCGCCGCCGACCCGCGCCGCAACCGCGTCGTCGCGAGCTCGGTCGAGCACCACGCCGTCCTCGACTCCGTGGCCTGGCTCGAGTCCCACGAGGGCGCCGCCGTCACCTGGCTGCCGGTCGACGCGTCCGGGCGCGTGCACCCCGAGGCGCTGGCCGAGGCCCTCGCGGCCGACGACGTCGCGGTCGTCACGTCCATGTGGGCCAACAACGAGGTCGGCACCATCCAGCCGGTCGCCGAGCTGGCAGCGATCTCTGCCCGCGCGGGCGTGCCGTTCCACACCGACGCCGTACAGGCCGTCGGTCAGGTCCCGGTCGACTTCGCCCATAGCGGCGCGGCCGCCCTCACCGTCAGCGGCCACAAGCTGGGCGGCCCGATCGGCGCGGGCGCCCTCCTGCTCGGCCGCGAGATCGACTGCACACCACTGGCCCACGGCGGCGGCCAGGAGCGCGACGTCCGCTCCGGCACCCTCGACGTCCCCGCCATCGTGGCCTTCGCGGTCGCCCTGGAGCTGTCGGTGAAAACCCAGCGCGAGTCGGCCGACCGAATCGGCCGGCTCCGCGACGCCCTCGTGGCACGCGTCCGCGCGGCGGTACCCGAGGCGATCCTCAACGGCGACCCGGCCGACCGCCTGCCGGGCAACGCGCACTTCTCCTTCCCGGGCTGCGAGGGCGACGCGCTGCTGCTGCTCCTCGACGCCCAGGACATCGCCTGCTCGACGGGCTCGGCCTGCTCGGCGGGCGTCGCGCAGCCTTCGCACGTGCTGCTGGCCATGGGCGCGGACGACGCGCGGGCGCGCTCGTCGCTGCGCTTCACCCTGGGACACACCTCGACCATGGCGGACGTGGACGCGCTGGTCGCCGCGCTCCCGGGCGCGGTGGAACGGGCCTACCGGGCGTCCACGAAGACCAAGAAGGGCTGACCCTCGCGAGCGCCCGAACCCGCGCCCGCGCGTCGTCCTGCCGCCACTCATGCCCGCGCGTGGCGGTCACGCGTTGCCATCCAGTGCCTCGTGCCCGCGCGGGGCGCCCACACCTTGCCGCCCGCGCCGTCGCCCGCGCGTTGTCGTCTGAGGCCTCGTGCCCGCGCCTCGTGCCCGCGCGTTGCCGCCCTCCGCCTCGTGCCCGTGCGTGGCGCCCACACGTTGCCGCCCGCGCCGCCCGCACGTTGCCGCCCGCGCCCCTCGCCGCCCGCACGTTGTCGTCCGCGGGGTCGCGGCCTCGTGCCCGCGCGCGTGCTCTCGCGTCCGCGCGTTGTCGTCCACGGTGTCGAGCCCGTGGCCTCGTGTCCGCGCGTGGTCTCGCGTCCGCGCCTCGTGTCCGCGCCTCGTCGTCCGTGGCGTCGGGTCCCGCGTCCGCGCCTCGCGGCCGTGCGTCGCCGTCCGTGGCGGCGCGGCCGCACGTGTCATCAATGGTCCCGCGCCCGCGCGTTGTCACCCGGGGCGCCTGTAAACAGCCTTAAATCCGGCCAAAGTCGGTCGGCGGAAGCTCCTTCGTCCGGCCTTCCACGGGCGCTGAACAGGCGGAACGGCCTCAACCGAACAGTCCGGAGCAGGGTGAGCTACCGGTGAGGAACGCCGGAAGCGGTCGGTCGACGGGGTGAAGCCGAATGGGTGAATTAGCGACGAGCGCTGCGAATATGTCCAGCTAGCGCGGCGATGGATTTGGTTACGGCCATTCTCTGACGTTTTTCCTGCGGCTTAAGTCGGCCGCTCACCCTATGTTTGCGCCGTGTCTGTCGAAACCCCTTCCATGGATGAAGCCACCGACATCATCGCCAAAGACGATCTTTCGTCGCCGGTATTCGTCGATGCGTCGGGTCGCCGGGGAAAGCGAATCCGAATTGTTTTCGGCGCGCTTGGCGCGGCGACGCTCGTCTATGGAGCGCTGGTGGCCACGAGCCTGGCCGGCGGCCCGCTGAAGCCGCAACAACTGCTGCCGTTCCCGGAGCTGGTGAACAACCTGCCCGTGCTCGACCAGGGACAGCCCGCGACGCAGCCGGGCGCGAAGAGCACGGCCGGGGCCAAGCAGGCCGCGGTCGCCACGGCCAAGAAGATCAACCCGTCGAACCGGCCGGCGCAGGGCGGCGCCATCGCGGTACCCACCGGCAGCGCCCCCGCCACGCCCGGCCCGGGCGCGACGGCGACCGTGCCGCCGCCCGCGGAGGCGACGGATGCTCCGCCGACGACCCAGCCGAGCACGCGTCCGAGCGCGTCGCCGACACCGACGAAGAGCGCGGAGCCGACCAAGGGTCCCACCGGCACGCCGACGCCGACCGCGACCGAGGGCACCGCGACCGCGCTTCCGGTCGAGACGGGCGGGTCGGGCCAGACGCCGGGCACGGTGCCGGTCAACGACGACGCCGCCGGGCTCCCGGGCGCGACGCCTGTCGCCACGAGCTCGGGCGGGAGTGATGGAGGCTCTGGGGGTACCAACGCGACCCCGAGCGCCACCGCGAGCCTGGGCCCGGCGTGAGCCGCAGGAGGAAGGCCGCGAAGAGCGGCAGCGGCGGCAGGAAGCGCTTCTCGTTCACCCGCCTCGTCTTCGGCATCGTGCTGCTGACCATGCTCGCGGGCGTCCTGTTCGTCGAGGCGTACGTCAACGCCGAGTTCCACCCCGACCACAGCGAGAGCGGCGGCAAGCAGGCCACGGTCCCGCAGGCGGTGATCGACGGCGGCCCGATCATCGACACCCGCAACAACCAGGTGCACTCGTACGCGCTGCCGGACAAGACCATCGCGCTCACCTTCGACGACGGCCCCGACCCCGAGTGGACGCCGCAGATCATGGAGGTGCTGCGCAAGCACAACGTGAACGCGACGTTCTTCGTCGTCGGCACCCAGGTGACCCGGCACGCCGACATCGTGGCCGAGCTTGCGCGCGGGGGCGACGAGATCGGCATCCACAGCTTCACGCACCCGCGCCTGGACCAGCTCACCCAGTGGCAGCGGGAACTGGAGTACTCCCAGACCCAGCTCGCCGTGGTCAAGGCGACCGGGCAGAAGTCGGCGCTGCTGCGGCTGCCGTACTCCTCCAGCGCCGACGCCATCGACGACGCGAACTGGCCGCTGATCAAGGACGCCGGTCGCCTCGGGTACCTGTCGATCATGACGGACACCGACAGCCGCGACTGGAGCCTCCCCGGCGTCGACAAGATCGTGGCCGGCGCGACGCCGGAGGGCGCCAAGGGCTCGATCGTGCTCATGCACGACGCCGGCGGCGACCGCAAGCAGACCGTCGAGGCGCTCGACAAGTTCATCCCGATGATGCAGCAGCGGGGGTACTCCTTCACGACCGTCTCCGGCGGCCTGACGAAGGCGCTGGCGGGTCAGAGCATCGCGCTGGAGGCCCCGGCCACCCCGACGGACCAGCGGCGCGCCTTCGCGCTCGTCACCGCGGTCACGGTGGCCGACTCGATCATGGAGCTCCTGCGCGTCCTGTTCCTGATCGTCGGCATCCTGACGATCGCCCGCACGGTCGCGCTGTTCCTGCTCGCCGGCCGGCACGCGCGGAGGCGCCGCGCCAAGACGTGGCAGTGGGGCCCGCCGGTCACCGAGCCGGTGTCGGTCATCGTGCCCGCCTACAACGAGAAGGAGGGCATCGAGGCCGCGGTGCGCTCCCTCGCGAGCGGCGACCATCCCGGCGGCATCGAGGTCGTGGTCGTCGACGACGGCTCGACCGACAACACCAGCGAGCTCGTCCAAGCGCTGCAGCTGCCCAACGTGCGCGTCGTGCGCATCCCCAACGGCGGCAAGCCCAACGCGCTCAACACCGGCGTCGCCCTGGCCAAGCACGACATCATCGTCATGGTCGACGGCGACACCGTTTTCGAGCCGGATTCGGTACGCCACCTGGTCCAGCCCTTCGCCGACCCCTCCGTGGGCGCGGTCGCGGGCAACGTCAAGGTCGGCAACCGGAAGTCGATCGTCGCGCGGTGGCAGCACATCGAGTACGTCATCGGCTTCAACCTGGACCGCCGGCTGTACGACATCCTGCAGGTCATGCCCACGATCCCGGGCGCCATCGGGGCGTTCCGGCGGCAGGCCCTGCGCGACATCGGCGGCATCAGCCACGACACGCTCGCCGAGGACACCGACGCCACCATGGCCCTGTGCCGGACCGGCTGGCGCGTCGTCTACGAGGAGCGCGCCCGCGCGTGGACCGAGGCCCCGAGCACCCTGCGCCAGCTCTGGCTGCAGCGGTACCGCTGGAGCTACGGCACGATGCAGGCGATGTGGAAGCACCGCCGGTCCATCGTGGACAGCGGTCCGTCCGGCCGCTTCGGACGCGTGGGGCTGCCGTTCATCGCGTTCTTCGGCATCGCCCTGCCGCTGCTCGCCCCGCTGATCGACATCCTGCTCGTCTACGGCCTGTTCTTCTCCAGCTGGAAGATCACCACGGCGGCGTGGCTGGCGATGTTCACGATGCAGCTGGTCACCGCGATCGTGGCGTTCCGCCTGGACAAGGAGAAGCTGCGGCCGCTGTGGGTGTTGCCACTGCAGCAGTTCGTGTACCGCCAGCTGATGTACATCGTCCTCATCCAGTCCATGGGCACGGCGCTGACGGGGGCGCGGCTGCGCTGGCACAAGCTGCACCGCGCGGGGTCGGCCGGGGCGAGCGCGCCGTTCCCGTCCCAGGCCGCGACGTCGCCCGCGGCGTCCGCGCCTGAGACGTCGCCACTTGGCGCTGCGTCGGCGCTTGGTGCTTCGCCGCTCGGCGCGTCGTCGGCCGCGGCGTCCGCCCCCGGGATGTCGCCACTTGGCGCTGCGTCGGCGTCGGCGCTTGGTGCTTCGCCGCTTGGTGCGTCGTCGGCCGCGGGGTCCGCGCCCGGGATGTCGCCACTTAGCACTGCGTCGGCGTCGCCGCTCGGTGCGTCCTCGCTTGCCGCGTCGTCGGCAGGCGCGTCGTCGCCGGCCTCGCGGCTTGATGCGTCGCCGATGGCCTCGTCCGCGGCTTCCCCGGCCGCCGCAGGGGTTGCAGCGCGCGCCGGCTCGCCGGTCGGTTCGCAGGACGTCGCGTCCTTCGGTTCGGGGGCCGGCTCGTCGGGCATGCCGCGCAACGCCGCGCCCTTCGGCTCGCGGACCGGTTCGCCGGGTGTGTCGCGCGACGGTGCGTCCTTCGGTTCACCGGGCGGCTTCGGTTCACCGGCCGGCTTGTCCGGGATTGCGCGTGACGCGGCGTCCGTCGCGTCGCGGGACGCCGTGCCGGTCGGTTCGCGCGGCGGCGCGTCGATCTACGGATCGGCTGCCCCGGCGGCGGACGAGGCTCCGATGGTGGGCGACGGGTTCGCCTCGGTGAGCCGCGACGTGACCGCGTCCGCGCGTGGCGACGAGCACAACGTGACCGCGTCCGCGCGTCGCGACGAGCACGACGTGACCGCGTCCGCGCGGGGCGACGAGCCCGACGTGACCGCGTCCGCGCGGGGCGACGAGCCCGACGTGCCGCACGGCCTCTACGGGCTCGGGGACGGCGACGGGGGCGGGTCGAGCCGCGGGGTGGCCAGGGTGCCCAACGCGTCCTCGCCCGGGCATCGGGTTTCCGAGCACACGGCCGTGCTGTACGCGGTGTCGCACTCGTCGGTGCTGCGCTCCACCGCGGCCGAGCGCGACGGGGGGGAGGACTGAGTGCCCCAGATCTCGGTGCGCCGGGGCCTTGGCGTCGCGGCGTTCGTCGTGGCCTCGCTGGCCCTGGCCTCGCTCGCGGTGCGCGCGCCCGAGCGGGGCGATGACGGGGCGGCGGACACCGCGGCGGCCGCGTCGCCGGCCGTGGGCCAGACGCCGGGCGACGCCGCAAGCGTGCCGCCCAGCCCCGACGGCCGCCGCTCCGTGCGCGTCGGCGCCAACCAGAAGGTCCGCGGCGATCTGTCGGACCCGCAGAAGAAGGACATCGCCATGCGCCTCGTGTCCAGCGCGGAGAACTCGACGCTGGACTGGACCGCGCAGTACGGCTACATCGAGGACATCCACGACGGCCGCGGGTACACGGCGGGCATCGTCGGCTTCTGCAGCGGCACGGGCGACATGCGCGCGGTCATCCAGCGCTACGCGGAGGCGGTGCCGGGCAACAAGCTGGCCGCGTACCTGCCGGCCCTGAAGCGCCTCAACGGCAGCGCCGCGCACACCGGGCTCGACCCGAACTTCACCGCCGACTGGAAGGCCGCCGCGGCCGACCCCGCGTTCCGGGCCGCCCAGGACGCCGAGCGCGACCGCATGTACTTCAACCCGGCCCTGAGCCAGGCCAAACAGGACGGCCTGCGCATCCTCGGCCAGTTCATCTACTACGACGCGATCGTCATGCACGGCGCGAACGGCCTGACGAAACTCCGCCGCGCCGCCGCCCAGGTCGCACCCCCGCCCGCGCGCGGGGGCGACGAGGCGGCGTACCTGGAGGCCTTCCTCGACGCCCGCGTGGCCCTCATGGAGGACGAGGAGGCCCACGACGACGAGAGCCGCGTGGAGGACGCCCAGCGCGTGTTCCTGGCGGCCCGCAACTTCGACCTCGATCCGCCGCTGCAATGGCGGGTCTACGGCGACGTGTACCAGATCGCCGTCTGACTCCTGCCCCACAGCGACTCCCGCGCCCGGACGCGCCGAACTCGGCCGCTTCCCGGGCGCGGCTGCGTTACGGGCGAACACGCCGAGGCACGAGACTCGGCCGCTCCCGGGCGCGGCTGCGTTACGGGCGAACACGCCGAGGCGCGAGACTCGGCCGCTCCCGGGCGCGGCTGCGTTACGGGCGAACACGCCGAGGCGCGAGACTCGGCCGCTCCCGGGCGCGGCTGCGTTACGGACGAGCACGCCGAGGCGCGAGTCACCCCGTCCTTGACGAGGGCGTCTTCTATCCGCCTTCGGCGACGAGACCGAGGGCCGGGCGCCGCCGTTCGCCGCGCCCGCGCCGTGGCCGTAGCGCGTTCGTCCCCGCGCCGAGGGCAACTGGTCGGAGCCACCGGTTCGTCGCGAGGGCAGCTGGTCGGTGCCGCGCGTTCGTCGCGAGGGCAACTGGTCGGAGCCACCGGTTCGTCGCGAGGGCAGCTGGTCGGTGCCGCGCGTTCGTCGCGAGGGCAACCGGTCGGAGCCGCCCGTTCGTCGCGAGGGCAACCCGTCGGAGCCGCGCGTTCGCCGCGTCCGCGCGTGGCGGCATCACATTCGTCCGTGCGCGGAGGCCGGCCAGTCGCGGCGCCCCGTTTGGCCGTGTCGGCGCGCCCACGGCTCGCCGATCAGCTCGACGGGCCGGATCATCGGCATGAGCGCCGGCGGCGTGGCCGGCAACGCGATCACGATCAGCACCGGCCTGATTACCGCGCGCCGCTGCCAGTCGGTGGAGGGCGCCACCCTCTTCCGCGGAAAACGCGATCCCGCGCGCCGGTAGGCTGGGGGTGTGAGAGTGCTAGCGGCGATGTCCGGCGGGGTCGACTCGGCGGTCGCGGCTGCTCGCGCCGTGGCGGCCGGGCATGACGTGACCGGGGTGCACCTTGCCCTCGCCCGGAACCCGCAGACCTACCGCACGGGCGCGCGCGGGTGCTGCACGCTCGAGGACTCGCGCGACGCGCGGCGGGCCGCGGACGTGATCGGGATCCCGTTCTACGTGTGGGACATGGCGGAGCAGTTCCACGAGGACGTGGTGGACGACTTCGTGGCGGAGTACGCGGCCGGGCGGACGCCGAACCCGTGCCTGCGCTGCAACGAGAAGATCAAGTTCGCGGCGGTGCTCGATCGCGCGGTCGCGCTGGGGTTCGACGCGGTCGTCACCGGGCATCATGCGCGGCTCGGGGGCGACGGGCTGCTGCGGCGCAGCGTGGACCTGGCCAAGGACCAGTCGTACGTGCTGGCCGTGCTGACCCGCGCGCAGCTCGACCGGGCGATGTTCCCGCTCGGCGACTCGACCAAGGCCCAGGTGCGCGCGGAGGCGGCCGAGCGCGGGCTCGCCGTGGCCGACAAGCCCGACAGCCACGACATCTGCTTCATCGCCGACGGCGACACCAAGCGCTTCCTCGCGGAGCGGCTCGGGCAGGCGCCGGGCGACATCGTCGACGCCACCACCGGGGCGGTCGTCGGGCGGCACGAGGGCGCCTACGCGTACACGGTGGGTCAGCGCCGCGGCCTCGACCTGCGCGTCTCCGCGCCCGACCGGCAGCCGCGCTACGTGTTGTCGATCACGCCCGTGACCAACACGGTGACCGTGGGGCCCGCGGCCGCGCTCGACGTGTCGTCGGTGGTCGGCGAGCGGCCCGTGTGGACGGTACCGGCGGCCGGCGCGGTCGCGTGCGAGGTACAGATGCGGGCTCATGGTGAGACGCACCCGGCGACCGTGCGGCTGGAGGAGGGGCGCCTCGTGGCCGCGCTCGGACGCCCGGCGCGCGGGATCGCGACCGGGCAGGCCATCGTGTGCTACGAACCGTCGCCGGACGGTGACATCGTGCTCGGCTCGGCCACCATCGCGCAGACCTCCTGATGACCTCCACGTCGCACGCCGCCTGAACTTCATGCCGCCCCGCCTGACCCGCACCTCCCGAACCCGCCGGACCATGACGCCACCGCGCCTGACGAAGCCGCAAACCCGCTGGGCCATACCGCGAACCCGCCGGACCATGCCGCAACCGCGCCTGACCAAGCCGCAGATCCGCCGGACCATGCCGCAACCGCGCCTGACCAAGCCGCAGATCCGCCGGACCATGCCGCAACCGCGCCTGACCAAGCCGCAGATCCGCCGGACCATGCCGCAACCGCGCCTGACCAAGCCGCAGATCCGCCGGACCACGCCGCAACCGCGCCCGACCAAGCCACAAACCCGCCGGACCATGCCGCAACCGCGCCCGACCAAGCCGCAAACCCGCTGGGCCAGACCGCGAACCCGGCCGATCGGATCGCAAGGCCGGCCGGGCGGTTCACGGGCCCGCCTGACTTCTGCCTCGTACACCCTCCTGACCTCGGAGTACATGCCGTGACGTCCTTTCCCTGGCCCGTCGGCAGCGCGACCGGCATCGGCTCCATGCCCGGCGTCGACATCGCGGAGGCGCAGCGCGTCGTGCTCGGCGAGCTGCCCGACCTGCCGCACCTGCCCGAGCTGCCCGCGCGGGGGCCCGGGGCGGACATGATCGGCCGCGGGGGCACGTTCCTGGCCGAGATTCCGATCGAGCTGTACGCCGCGCGGTGGCGCGTCGCCGCCCGCCCCGGGCATGACCTTCGCGTCGCGCGCGACCTGCTCGAACGCGACCTGGACACGATGACGGAGCAGGCCGAGGAGTACAGCGGCCTGTACAAGATCCAGGTGCCGGGGCCGTGGACGCTCGCGGCGTCGCTGGGGCTGCCGATCGGCGGGCAGGTGCTGCGCGACCACGGTGCCGCGCGCGACCTCGCGGACTCGCTCGCGGAGGGCGTCCGCGCGCACGTCGCCGAGGTCCGGGCCCGGCTTCCGCGCGCGAGCGTGCTGCTGCAGCTGGACGAGCCGTCGCTGCCGGCGGTGCTGGCCGGGCGTGTGCCGACCGAGAGCGGGTTCGGGACGCTGCGCTCCGTGGACCCGTCGGTCGCGCGGTCGGCGTTGTCGGCGGTCGTGTCCGCGGCCGGGGTGCCGGTCGTCGTGCATTGTTGTGCGCCGTCGGTACCGCTGAAGCTGCTGCGCGAGGCCGGAGCCATCGGGGTGGCGCTCGATCTGGCGCTGCTCCGCGACCTCGACCCGCTCGGCGAGCAGCTGGACACGGGCTGGGGGCTGCTGGCCGGGGTGTCCGGGCGCTCCGCCGCCGAGCAGGCCGATCAGGTCCGCGACCTGTGGCGCAAGCTGGGCTTTTCCAAGAAGTCCCTGCCCGAGCAGGTGGTCGTCACGCCGCCGTGCGGGCTGCCCGCCGACGCCAGGGTCCGCTCGACGCTGACCGCGGTGCGCGAGGCGGGCCGCCGCCTGACCGCTGACCTCGACTGACGCAGTTTTGTCGCACCCCCGGGGTAAGTTCCTAGCCATGACCGACGCTGAGTCCGAACCCACCGAAGAGGCGCGAGAGCGGCACGCGGAACTGGCCCGTGAACTGGACGAGCACCAGTACCGGTACTACGTGCTCCAGGCGCCCGCGGTGGACGACTCGGTGTACGACGGGCTCATGCGCGAGCTGGAGGCCATCGAGGCCCGGTTCCCGTCGCTGATCACCCCGGACTCGCCCAGCCAGCGGGTCGGCGGCACCTTCTCGACCGAGTTCGCCTCCGTCGATCACCGCGAGCGGATGCTGAGCCTCGACAACGCGCTCAACGAGCCCGCGCTGGAGGCGTGGGCGGAGCGGGTCGAGCGGGACGCCGGGTCGCCGCCGCGCTACCTGTGCGAGCTGAAGATCGACGGGCTGGCGCTGAACCTGACGTACGAGAAGGGGCGGCTCACCCGCGCGGCCACCCGCGGCGACGGGCGCACCGGCGAGGACATCACGCTCAACGCGCGGACGATCCGCGAGATCCCCGAGCACCTGGCCGGCGACAACGTGCCGGACCTGCTGGAAGTACGCGGCGAGGTGTTCTTCACGCTGGAGGGCTTCCAGGAGGTCAACGCGGCCCAGGTGGCGGCGGGGGAGCGGCCGTTCGCCAACCCGCGCAACGCGGCCAGCGGGAGCCTGCGCCAGAAGGACCCGCACATCACCGCGACCCGGCCGATGCGGATGCTGGTGCACGGGTTCGGCGCGCGTGAGGGGTTCAACCCGGCCAGCCAGTCCGAGGCCTACGAGCTCATGCACGCGTGGGGGCTGCCGACCTCGACCCGCTACCGGGTGTGCGCGGACATGGCGGGCGTGCAGGCCTACATCGAGGAGTTCGGCGAGCGCCGGCACAAGCTCGAGCACGAGATCGACGGCGTCGTCGTGAAGATCGACCAGATGTCGATCCAGCGGCGGCTCGGGTCGACGAGCAAGGCGCCGCGGTGGGCGATCGCGTTCAAGTACCCCCCGGAGGAGGCGATGACCAAGCTCCTCGACATCCAGGTCAACGTCGGGCGGACCGGGCGCGTCACCCCGTTCGCGGTGATGGCGCCGGTGTTCGTCGGCGGCGTCACGGTCGAGCAGGCGACGCTGCACAACGCGCAGGAGGTCGTGCGCAAGGGCGTGCTCATCGGCGACACCGTGGTCATCCGCCGCGCCGGCGAGGTGATCCCCGAGGTGCTCGGCCCGGTGGTGGACCGCCGCGACGGCAGCGAGCGCGCGTTCGTGATGCCGGAGCAGTGCCCGTCGTGCGGCACCACGCTCGCGCCCGGCAAGGAGGGCGACGTCGACATCCGCTGCCCCAACGCCCAGTTCTGCAAGGCGCAGCTGCACGAGCGGCTCTTCGGCCTGGCCGCCCGGGGCGCCCTCGACATCGAGGCGCTGGGCTGGCAGGCGGCCGCGGCGCTGCTGGAGTCGGTGATCCCCAACGAGAGCGAGCTGTTCGACGTCGACGCCGAGCGGCTCGCGCAGGCCCCGTTCTTCGTCAACCAGAACGGGGCGCTGGGCTCGAACGCGCTGAGCCTGCTGGCCAACCTCGAAGAGGTCAAGCAGCGGCCGCTCTGGCGGGTGCTCGTGGCTCTCTCGATCCGCCACGTCGGCCCGACGGCGGCCCAGGCCCTGGCCAACTCCCTCGGCTCGATGGAGGCGATCGCCGCCGCCACGACCGAGGAACTGGTCGCGGTGGAGGGCGTGGGCCCGACCATCGCCCGCGCCGTGCAGGAGTGGTTCGCCGTCGACTGGCACCGGGCGTGGGTGGACCGGTGGGCCGCGGCCGGCGTACGGATGGTGGAGGAGCGCACCGACACCGGCCCGCGCCCCCTGGAGGGCGTGACCGTGGTGGTGACCGGCTCCCTCGAGCGGTACTCGCGTGACGAGGCGACCGCGGCGGTGACCTCGCGCGGCGGCAAGGTGTCGGGCTCGGTGTCGAAGAAGACCGGGTTCGTGGTGGTCGGCGAGTCCCCGGGCTCGAAGGCCGAGAAGGCGGAGGCGCTGAAGGTGCCGATCCTGGACGAGGCCGGCTTCGAGCTGCTGCTGACCGAGGGGCCGGACGCGGCGCGCGCGTCGGTTCAGCCCGGGGGCGAGACCGCGGCGGCCGAGGAGGCGGAGGCGGTGGCCCAGGCCGACGCGGCGGCCGACGAGTAGGGGGGCGGCGCACAAAAGCTGAGGCGGGGCGGGGGGCCGAGGCAGAAGCGCACAGAAAAACCAAGGGCCCAGGCCGACCAGCACGGCCCGAGGAGCAAGGACCCGCGAGGGCCCGGCGAGGGCCGAAGCGTGCCCAACGCACGCGCCGCGAGAAACCCGCGCGGCATCAGTTAGGAAAGGCTTAGCGCAGCAACCCCCAAGAAGGCGCCGGAGCGTAGTCGAACCGGCATCTTCAGTAGCCATCCCACTAAGACGGCGGTCGATGGGAATGGACACGCAGCGTCCCGAAGGCGTTACGCTGCACGGATATTCAAGCTGATCTGTCCATTGTGGGATCGCCCGGTCGGTTGAATAGCGCGGCGGTTCTGCATCGATTCGGCATCCTTTCCCGAAATTTCCCGCGCTCAGGGTGCAGGCTCGCATGGCGTCAGCACCTCGTCAGCGGATCTTGAACCGCCCCTCGGTGAGAAAGCCGGGGCCGTCGGAAAGCGGGGAACGGATGGAGCAGAGCGCGCTGCGCAACGTCGCGCCGCCTCGGCATCGTCATCGGTTCTTCGCGTACGTCGCGGTGGTCGTCGGGCTCGCCGCGTTACTGCTGGTCGGAAGCCTGCTGCACGAGGGTCTGCGGGTCGACGCCGCGTTCTGGGTGTTCGCGGGGCTGGCCGTGCTGGCCGACACGCCGCCGTTCGTGCAGGGCTCGCGCGACGAGAACGTGCCGACGTTCCCGTCGGTGTGCTTCACGTTCGCCGTGCTGATCGCGTACGGGTGCGCGCCCGCGGTCGCGGTGCAGCTCGGGGCGGTCATCGTCGCCGCGGTGTGGCTCAAGCACACGTTCTGGCGGGCCGCGTTCAACGCCGCGCAGTACATGATCTCGTTCCTGGCCGCGGGGACGCTGCTGCCCAAGACCGGCATGGGCTCGATCCAGAGTGCGCGCGAACTGCTGAGCACGCCGAACATCCCGTGGGTGCTGGCCGCGGTCGTGACGTGGTTCGTGGTCAACAACCTGCTCGTCGCGACCGCGCTGTGGCTGCGCTTCGGCGGGCAGTGGCGCGCCGTGTTCACCCGCGCCGTGCGCAGCGACGCGCTGCCGAACGGGGCGCTGCTGCTCGCCGCGCCGGGGTTGGTGGCGGCGGCGTATGTGAATGCACTGCTGGTACCGCTGGCGCTTCTGACGCTTTTTGCGGTTCGGCGGATGACCAAGCTCGCGGCGCAGCGGGCGCAGGCCGGGCGGCTCGATCCGCTGACCGGGCTCGCGAACCGCAAGGCCCTGGAGCGCGAGGTCGCGGCCCGGCTGCAGGAGCACGCGGAGCGGGCCGAGGGCGGGGCGGCCGAGCGGCGCCTCGCCCTGCTGCTGCTCGATCTGGACGCCTTCAAACAGGTCAACGACGCGCTCGGGCACCGGGTCGGGGACCGGCTGCTGATCGAGGTCGGCGGACGGCTCACCGCGGCCGCGCGGGCGTCGAGCGAGGACAACCTCGTCGGGCGGCTCGGGGGCGACGAGTTCGCCGTCGTGGTACCGCACCTGCGCGACACCGCCGACGCCAGGCGCTGCGCCGCGGAGATCATGTGCGCGCTGGCCGAGCCGGTGCTGCTGGACGGCCTGCCGATCGACGTGGGCGCGTCGGTCGGCGTCGCCGTGTACCCCGAGCACGGCACCGACTTCGCCGAGCTGATGCAGCACGCGGACGTCGCGATGTACGACGCGAAGGGGCGCGGCGACAACCTGGCCGTCTACGCGCCCGAGAGCGACCACAACACGCCCGAGCGGCTCAGCCTGCTCGCGGACCTGCGCAAGGCGCTCGAGGCGGGGCCGGAGGGCGGCATCGAGCTGTACTACCAGCCCCAGGTCGAGCTGGCCACGGGCGCGGTCGTGGGCGTCGAGGCGCTGCTGCGGTGGCGGCATCCGCGCCGCGGCCCGATCGACCCCGAGGAGCTGATCAAGGTTGCCGAGCACAGCCCGGTCATGCGGCTGCTCACGCTGCGCGTCGTGGACGAGGCGATCGGGCAGCTCGCGGCGTGGCGGGAGACGGCGCCCGCGACCGAGGGGGTGCGCGTCGCGGTCAACGTGAGCGTGCGTGACCTGCACACGGGGGAGATCGCCGACCGGATCGCGGCCAAGCTCGCGCAGATGTCGGTCGACCCGTCGCGGCTGGAGCTGGAGATCACCGAGAGTGCGCTGATGGCCGACCCGCGCCGGGTGCTCAGCACGCTCGGACGCCTGAAGAAGCTGGGCGTCGCGATCGCGCTGGACGACTTCGGCACCGGGTACTCCTCGATGCTCCACCTGCGCCGCCTGCCCCTCGCCGAGGTCAAGATCGACCGCTCGTTCGTGTTCGGCGTCGCGACCGACCCGGACGACGCCGCGATCGTGCGTTCCATGATCGACCTGGCCCGGGCGCTGGGGCTGCGCGTCGTCGCGGAGGGCGTGGAGGACGAGCGCACGTGGCGGATGCTGGTGGCGGCCGGCTGCGACGTCGCGCAGGGCTGGTACTTCGCCCGGCCGATGCCTCCTGATCGCCTGCTGGACTGGCTGTCGAAGACTGCCGCACGGCCCGTCATCACCACGAAATAGACTCGTCGGGTTGACGCGGGCATGTAACGCTGCGTCCAAGCCGACGATCTGAAGGAGAAGCGCGCCGATGGCCACGATTTCCCGCGAGGAGGTGGCGCATCTCGCGCGCCTCGCGCGGCTTGCCGTCACCGATGAAGAGCTGGACACCTTCGCCGGGCAGCTCGACGTGATCCTGCAGGCCGTCGCCCAGGTGGGGGAGGTCGCCGCCGCCGATGTGCCGCCGACCTCGCACTCCGTGCCGCTGACGAACGTGTACCGCGACGACGTCGTCGTACCCGGCCTCGCGCGCGAGGACGCGCTGGCCGGCGCGCCCGACGCCGAGGAGAACCGCTTCCGCGTCCCGCGGATCCTGGACGAGGAGGCCTGAGCCATGAGTGACCTGATCAAGCTGTCCGCCGCCGAGCTCGGCCGCCGCCTGGACGCCAAGGAGGTCTCGGCCACCGAGGTCGCCTCCGCGCACCTGGACCGCATCGAGGCCGTCGAGGGCAAGATCCACGCATTCCTGCACGTCGACCGCGAGGGCGCGCTCGAGGCCGCCCGCGCCGCCGACGAGCGCCGCGCCAAGGGAGCCGCGCTCGGCCCGCTCGACGGAGTGCCGATCGCCGTCAAGGACGTCATCGCCACGCGCGGCGTCCCCACGACCGCGGGCTCGAAGATCCTGGAGAACTGGCGCCCGCCGTACGACGCGACCATCACCACGCGCCTGCGCGAGGCCGGGCTCGTCATGGTCGGCAAGACCAACATGGACGAGTTCGCGATGGGCTCCTCGACGGAGTACTCGGCCTACGGGCCGACGTTCAACCCCTGGGACACCTCGCGCATCCCCGGCGGCTCCGGCGGTGGCTCCGCGGCCGCGGTGGCCGCGTACGAGGCGCCGCTGGCCATCGGCACCGACACCGGTGGGTCGATCCGCCAGCCGGCCGCTGTGACCGGCACCGTGGGCGCCAAGCCGACCTATGGGGGCACGTCGCGGTACGGCCTCATCGCCTTCTCCTCGTCCCTGGACACCCCGGGCCCGTGCGCGCGCACCGTCGAGGACGCCGCGCTGCTGCACGCGGTCATGGGCGGCCA
The DNA here is from genome assembly GCF_050942475.1 of Dactylosporangium sp. CS-033363. Classification (NCBI taxonomy): domain Bacteria; kingdom Bacillati; phylum Actinomycetota; class Actinomycetes; order Micromonosporales; family Micromonosporaceae; genus Dactylosporangium; species Dactylosporangium sp. CS-033363. Next base: position 1,545,516 of record NZ_CP192032.1, read on the forward strand.
CGACCCGCGCGACTCGACGTCGATCCCGCAGCCGGTGCCCGACGTCGTCGCGGCCGCGCGGCTGGGCGCGACGGGCGACCTGAGCGGCGTGCGCCTCGGCCTGGTCAAGGAGTTCGCGGGCGAGGGCGCGGAGCCCGGCGTCGCCGCGGCGTACCGCGAGTCGGTCGACGCCCTCGTCAAGCTCGGCGCGGAGATCGTCGAGGTGTCCTGCCCGAGCTTCAAGTTCGCGCTGCCGGCGTACTACCTGATCGCCCCGAGTGAGTGCTCGTCCAACCTCGCCCGCTTCGACGGCGTGCGCTACGGCCTGCGCTCCGGCGACGACGGCCGGCACTCGCTGGAAGAGGTCATGACGATCACGCGCGCGGAGGGCTTCGGCCCGGAGGTCAAGCGGCGCATCATCCTCGGCACCTACGCGCTCTCGGCCGGCTACTACGACGCGTACTACGGCCAGGCGCAGAAGGTCCGCACGCTGATCACCCGCGACTTCACCGCGGCGTTCGAGCACGCCGACGTGCTGATCGCGCCGACGACGCCGTTCGTGGCGTTCCCGCTGGGCTCGCGCACGTCGGACCCGTACCAGATGTACCTGGCCGACCTGTACACGATCCCGTCGAACCTCTACGGCGGCCCGGCGATCTCGGTGCCGGCCGGCCTGTCCGAGGGGCTGCCCGTCGGCCTGCAGATCATGGCGCCGACGATGGCCGACGACCGGATGTACCGGGTGGCGGCCGCGCTGGAGTCAGCGCTGCCGCCACTCACCCCGCCGTCACTGTGAGGCCGGGCGCCGGGGCCGGCTCAGCCCCGGCTGCCCTGCCGCCACGAGAACGGGCCGGGCAGGTCCACGCGGTTCTTCTTGCTCCGCGAGTTCCACGACCACGGGCCCAGCTTGAAGCTCCACGAGGAGAAACCCTCCTGCGTGAAGTGGAAGATGAACGGGCCGAACTTCTTGCTCTTTCGAAACTGCACCGGCATGACGTCGCTCCCTCCAGGTGTGCGATGGATACCCAATGTCGTGCGTGGATACACAAGGCTGAAAGCAGGCACTGACCATGAGCACCGTGACGCACATGTCGTACGAGGAGGCGGTGGCCGCGTTCGAGCCGGTCATCGGCCTGGAGACGCACGTCGAACTCGGCACCAACACCAAGATGTTCTGCGGCTGCCCGACCGCGTTCGGCGCCGAGCCGAACACCCAGGTCTGCCCGGTCTGCCTCGGCCTGCCCGGCGCGCTGCCGGTCGCCAACCGCGCCGCGATCGAGGCCACGATCCGCATCGGCCTGGCGCTGAACTGCTCGATCGCGCCGTGGGGCCGCTTCGCGCGCAAGAACTACTTCTACCCCGACATGCCCAAGAACTTCCAGATCAGCCAGTACGACGAGCCGCTGTGCGTGGACGGCTACCTCGACGTGGAGATCGACGGCGAGCTCGTGCGCATCGGCATCGAGCGAGTGCACCTCGAGGAGGACACCGGCAAGACGCTGCACGTCGGCGGCGCGACCGGGCGCATCCACGGCGCGACCGAGTCCCTCGTGGACTACAACCGCGCCGGTATCCCGCTCGTCGAGATCGTCACCAAGCCCGTCCCCGGCACCGGCGCGCGGGCGCCCGAGGTGGCCCGCGCGTACGTCACCGAGCTGCGCGACGTCATCCGCACCCTCGACGTGTCCGACGTGCGCATGGAGCAGGGCTCGATGCGCTGCGACGTGAACACCTCGCTCAACCGCCCGGGCGCGGAGTGGGGCACCCGCACGGAGACGAAGAACGTCAACTCGCTGCGCTCCGTCGAGCGCGCCGTCCGCTCCGAGATCATCCGCCAGGCCGGCGTGCTGACCGACGGCGGCAAGATCATCCAGGAGACGCGGCACTTCCACGAGGAGACCGGCGACACCACGTCCGGGCGCAGCAAGGAGACGGCGACGGACTACCGGTACTTCCCGGAGCCCGACCTCGTCCCCCTCGCCCCCGCGGCCGACTGGATCGCCGAGCTCAAGGCCGCGCTGCCGGAGCTCCCGCGCGTACGCCGCGGGCGCCTGCAGGCCGAGTGGGGCTTCTCCGACCTCGACATGCAGTCGGTGGTCAACGCCGGCGCCGTCGAGCTCATCTCGGCGACCGTCGAGGCGGGCGCGACCGCCGCGTCCGCGCGCAAGTGGTGGCTCGGCGAGCTGGCCCGCCGGGCCAACGAGACCGAGACCGAGCTCGATGCCCTGGGCGTCTCCCCGCGCGCGGTCGCGCAGCTGCAGGGCCTGGTCGACAGCGGCAAGATCAACGACAAGCTCGCGCGTGTCGTCCTCGAGGGCGTCATCGCCGGCGAGGGCACCCCGGCGGAGGTCGTGGCCGCGCGGGGCCTGGAGGTCGTGTCCGACGAGGGCGCGCTGACCAAGGCCGTCGACGAGGCGATCGCCGCCAACCCGGACATCGCCACCAAGGTCCGCGAGGGCAAGGTCGCGGCCGCGGGCGCGCTGGTCGGCGCGGTCATGAAGGCCACCGGCGGCAAGGCCGACGCCAAGACGGTGCGCGAGCTGATCATCTCGCGCCTTTCTTAAAACTGCCGCTCTTGTACCGCATGTGCCTCCCCCGCACCGTCCGTTCTATCGCGACGGTGCGGGGGACGCCGCGGGCGCGACCTCGCGCTGCCGTCCATCGCGACGGCGCGGGGACGAAGCGGGCGCGGACCCTGGACGGTCCGTCTAGCGCGACGGTGTGGGGGACGCCGCGGGCGCGACCTCGCGCTGCCGTCCATCGCGACGGCGCGGGGACGAAGCGGGCGCGGACCCTGGACGGTCCGTCTAGCGCGATGGTGTGGGGGACGCCGCGGGTGAGGACGCGGGCGCGGACGGCTCCGGCGTCGGGGCGGCCTTGGTGTCCGGCTGCACGATGTGGCGCTGGAGGGCCACCTCGGTGAGCCCGGTGCCGCCCACCTGGATGTCGTCGTAGGCGGACAGGTGGCGGTTCTGGTCGAAGTACAAAATCGAAAGCGCGAGCGGCAAGGGCTTCGTGCTCTCCAGTCCGCGCAGTCCCGCCCCGCCGGTCGAGCCCTCGACCATGAGCAGGGTGCGCTCCTGCAGCGCCTTGACCGCGGGCGACGCGGACGTCGACGGCGACGCCTGCGGCACGGGCGCGAGGACGCCCGGGTTGGGGTTGAGCCGCGCGACCGAGCGCTCGTGCTTGTGCCCGGCCAGCACCAGCGGGCACAGCCCGGCCAGCTCCTGCGCCGCGACGGGGTCGTGCACCATCGCGACGTCGACCGCCTTGCCGCTGGTGCGGATCTTCTCCGCGAGGGTGTCGCCCGACGCGACGACCTCCCGGTGCTGTTCCTCGTTCGACTCGTCGGTCGACTTGTCCGGGGTGAACCGCGGGTCGCCGATGCCGGCGAAGGTGATCCCCTTGACCGTGACGATCGTGTCGTCGAGCACGATGGCGTTGGGCTGGCGGCCGACCGCGGCCGCGGTGACGGCCGAGTCGTGGTTGCCGCGGATGTACAGGTACGGGACCTTCAGGTCGCCGATCGCGTTCACGTAGGACGCCTCGGGCTCGCTGCCCCAGTCGTTGATGTCACCCGTATCGACGATCATGTCGATGTCGAACTGGTCCGCGACCGAGCGCACGACGCCCCACGCCGCGGGGTTCAGGTGCATGTCGGAGATGTGCAGGACCTTGGTCGCGCTCGTGTCCGGCTCGTACACCGGCAGCGACGAGATCGTGCCGTACAGCTTGCTGACGTTGAGCACGAGTTTCTGCAGCTGGTCGCGGTACTCCTCGAAGCGGTCGGTGATCCGCCGCGCGTCACCGATGATGGCCGGGGCGTTGACGAGCAGGCCGCGGTACGTCGGCTCCTGGATCGCGGCCGGCTTGAACGTCAGCAGCGTGGCCGCGCCGGTCGAGGCGAGCACGCCGATCACCACGATGCCCGCGATCGCGGTCTCGCGCCGCTTCCGGAACACCAGGAAGACCAGGATCATGCCGCCGAGCAGGCCGCAGCCCGCCGTCTGCAGCGCCAGCCGCCGCACGCCGAGGTTGAGCTGGTCGACCGCGTCGTGGCTGATCTGCTCCAGGTTGCCGGACTTCGCCGCGAACGCGCGGGTGCGCGCCTCGTCCAGCGACTCCAGCCGGATGCGCAGGTGCGCCGGGCCGTCGTGGCTGTCCAGCTCCAGCGAGCCCAGCGGCGGGATCTCCACCGAGGTGTCGCCGTAGAACGACGGGGTGAGCGACAGCTGCGCGCGGAAGGGCCCGATGTCCTGCGTCGTGGACCCGCCGAGGGAGACCCCGATCAGCATGCCGACGACGGCCACCAGGCCCACGAGGAGCCCGCGCCCGAGCCGGCGCAGCCGGGGGTGCTTCGGGGGCCGCACGCGCCCGCTCGCCGGGCCGCCCGGGTGGTGGCGGCGCCCGGCGGCCATGACGATCGCCCGCCGCCGGGCCCTGCGGGCGGCCAGCGCGGCACGGCGGCGGAACGGCGAGGTCAACTCTTGCCGGCCTCGCCGACATCGCTGATCACCAGGCGCAGGATCTGGTCGTCGTCCGGCTTGGGCTCGCCCCGGCCGTCCTTGTTCGACGTCGAGATCCACAGACTGCCGTCCGGGGCGACCGCGGCCGCGCGCAACCGGCCGTACTTGTCCTGCAGCAGCGGCGCGGGCGCGCCGAGCAGCGTGCCGGTGTCGGTGACCTGCATGACGTACATCCGCTGGCCCTTGAGACAGGAGGTCACGAGGAAGCCGCTGAGATAGGCCAGCCCCGCGCACGACGCGTCGGCCGTCTTCCAGGTGTAGATCGGGTTCGTGTACTTGGGGTCGGTGCCCTTGCCCTCCACCGCGGGCCAGCCGTAGTTCTTGCCGGCCTCGATCACGTTGAGCTCATCGGCATCCGCCGCCCCGTACTCCATCGCGTACATGCGCTTGTTCTTGTCCCAGGCGAACCCTTGCACGTTGCGATGTCCGTAGCTGTACACGGCGGTTCCGAACGGGTTACCGGGCGCCGGCTTCCCGTCGGGCTGGACGCGCAGGATCTTGCCGCCGAGGCTGTTGAGGTCCTGTGCGGTCTCCTGCTTGTCGCCGTCGCCCGTCGCGACGTACAGGAACCCGTCCGGCCCGAACCGGATCTGCCCGCCGTTGTGCACCCCGCCCTTGGGGATGCCGGTCAGGATCGGCGCGGGCGCCTGGCCCAGCGTCAGCTTGGCCACGCGGTTGTCGTCCTGCGTGGTGTAGTACACAAAGATCGTCTTATCCGTGTCGTACTGCGGTGAAACAGCGATCCCGAGCAATCCGCCCTCGCCCCCGGGCACGGCCGCGTCGATCTTCTGCAGTTCGGCGACCAGCATCCCGTCGGAGGTGGTCTCCTTGCCGACCTTGAGCAGCCGCTTGCTGTCCCGCTCGGTCACCAGCCCGGACCCGTCCGGCAGGAACGCGATGCCCCACGGCACCGCCAGCCCCTTGGCCAGCACCGTCACCGAAACCTCGGCCCCGCCGTCCTCGTCGCTGCCACTTCCCGACCTGGTCGGCGAGGGATAGGGCGACATCTTCGGCGGCGACCCCAGCTCGTCCGGCGGGGGCGGCCCGAACGAGCAGGCCCCGAGGGCCATGGCGGCCGCGGCCGCGCAGACGGCGGCGAGGCTACGACCGGCTTTCCGGCCGGCGAAACGGTACGTCCGGGCGCTCACCCGCCCAAGCGTAGCGTTGCCCCCTGAGCGCGGCGTTTTCGAACCGCCCTTCCACCCTGCTGTCTTCCGCGCCTCCCCCCGCCCGCCACGTGCACGTATCGCGCGGGGTCATTGCGTGGTCACCCCGGCGCCATTTTGTTCGCGCATTTGTCTGTGCGCATTTGCGTTTGCGTCGTGCTTCCCGGCCGGCGCTTCGCGGCGCGTCCGCGTGGCTGTTTCATGCCGGAGCCGTACCGGCGCCTCATACCTGCCTCACGCCGCGTCCGCGCGCACGGACGTTGCGTCGTGGCCCGGTGATCGGGATGGCCGGGCCGGCGGCGCGCAGGTCTCGCTTGTGTATCGGTATGCCGGCGGCGTCGCGCCTGTCGGCCCGCGCGTCCGCGCGGCGGGGCGGCCTACTTGGCGGGCTGCGGGGTGTCCTCGTGGTCATCCTCGGTGTCGGCGGCCGTACCGTCCGTCGCGTCGTTGTCCGCCGTTTGGTCGGAATCGAGGGGCTGACCGCTGGCTTTGATCACGCGCGGCACGTCGCCCGGGCGCACGGCGTCCAGGGGGACCAGGTGGCCGTTGGCCAGGCGGGCGTACACCTTGCCGTCCGACGTCACGAGGCCGTCCACGGCGGCCCACTGGAACGAGCGGCTGCCGAACAGGGCGCGCACCGTGAAGCCGCGCTCGTTCACGTCCGTGCCCGCGCGCCAGGCCCACACGGCGACGGCCAGGGGAATCAGGAGTACCAGCAGGAACCAGAGGCTCTCGGCGGCCAGCGGAACGGCGCCGATCACGGTGATGCCCGCCGCCACGGCGAGGGCGGCGCTGCGCCGGAACTTGACCTTGACCTGGTTGCTCACCCAGCCATCCTCCCACCTTTCGAGGAACTGCCTCCGCGCGCCCGGGCGGGCATACTGAGCGCCGTGGGGGATCAGAACGGCCGCCCTTCGCCGACGCCGGTCGCCGGGGTTACGCTCGGTGCCGTGTTTGACGAGATCGCGACCGGCCGGGGGGCTCGTCGGGCGATCGGCGTCGATATGTCCGGCTTTGCGGGTGGGTGCCCGTGGGGGGAGGGCAGGACGTGACCACCACTTTCCGCCGCGATGCGCCCGCCGAATGGGCCGAGGGCATCAAGCGCAGCAAGCGGGTCGCGGTGCGGCCGACCGGGGCCGTCGCCACCGGGCTGCTCGGCGCCTCGGTACTGGTCGCGCTGGCCGTGGCCGGCTGGGGGATCAAGGAACTGAGCATCATCTGGGGCGTCGCGGCGATCGCCGCGCTCGCCGGTGTGGTGGTGCTCACGCTGCGCGGCTTCCCGCTCTTCGCGATCCTGACCATCGTGGCGGGCGCGGTCGCCTGGGGTGCGGCCACGCGCGGTCGCCTGCCGGACAGCTGGTTCGACATCCTCGGCGTTCTTGGCTTCATCGGCATCAATCTCGCTTATGTGGTACCGCTGGCCGGCTCGTTCCTTTCCGCCCTCCTCATGGACGCCCGCCGAGTATCACGCTTATCGATCGACGAGGCGGTGAGCGGGCGCCGTTGGTGGGGCAAGCCCGACGACACGCTCCCGCGCCTGAAAGAGCTCGAGGCGATTCCGAGCGCCCGATTCTTCGCGCTGGGCGAGGGCGGCTGCACGCATCTCGTCTCCGCCGGCCGCCGCGTCGCGCTGTTCCTGCCGACCGTCTGGCCCCACGGCGAGTTCACGATGGACGCCGCGGGCCAGGTCCTGCGCGGCGGCCGCCTGTTCGTGCCCGGCTCGGAGGACGTCGACGGCCTGGCCGCGGAGGTGCACACCTGGCGCGAGCAGCTGGCCAAGGTCGGCGGCTCCGTCCGCGGGTACCTCGTGGTCGCCCCCTCCCGCGGCGACGTCTCCGAGGACCTCGTCATCTCGGTGGCGCCCGGCGAGCACCTGCACCTCGTGCACTCCCACGAGATGGCGGACGCCGCGGGGCGCTGGCTGGCCGCGGAGCCGTACCGCGTCGACCTCCACGTCATGGAGCGCCTCCTCGTCCTCGCGGCGGGCAACGAGCTGCCGGAGCCCGGGCCGCTCCCGCGGACCTTCGCGCGCGAGGCCGCGTCGTCTGAGGAGCGCTCGCCCGCGACGTCCCCGACCGACGCCGCCTTCGCGGCCGCGGCGTCGACGCCCCCGGGCGCGGCCGGCGCCCTGCCGACGGTGCTGGGCGGCGCCATCGCGGAGCCGACCACCCCGGCCGCGACGTGGCGCCCCGGCAACGGCGTCATGCGGGCCAAACTCGGCCGCCTGGCCAGGAACGCGTCCGCGCGCGGCGAGGCGGGCGACGCCGCCTCGGACACGTCGCCTGAGGCCGGCGAGGACGCCGACGGCGCATTCGGGGCCGAGGCTGACCCGGACGTTTCCGGCGTCTCCGGCACCGGCACCGAACCGGGTGCCCGGTCGCGCTTAGGCCGCAAGAGTGATCCTGATGCCACGGGCCGGTTCGACAGCGACGCGGAATCCGGTTCGGCCGGCCGCCGTCGCCGGAGTGCCGAGTCCGGTTCCGGGGACCGCGATGCCGAGTTGGGTTCCGCGGATCGCGGAGAACATGACGGTTCCACGGGTCGCTCGGAGCGCGATTCCGACGCTGCAAACGCGTCGCGAGGCCGCGGTGACGGCTCGCGCGCTGATGGCAATTCGAACTTTGGTGCTGGTGCGCGTCCTGAACGTGATTCCGGCACCGGTGCCGGTTCCCGATCAGGCCGCGATTCGGACATTGGAGCTGGCTTGCGTTCTGAGCGGAACTCGGACTACAGCGTCGACGGGCGCTCCGATCGCGACCCGTCGTACGGCGGCGGACGCGATGGCGAGTTTGGCGCTCCCGCGCGCTTCGATCGCAATGGCGGTTCGCGCACCGACGGCGATTCCGCCTACGGCGCCGGTTCGCGGTTCGATCGCGATGGCGGTTCGCGCGACGACGGCGATTCCGGGTACGGCGCTGGCTCGCGCTTTGACCGCGATGGCGATGCCGCGTACGGCGCTGGTTCGCGCTTTGACCGTGATTTCGGTTCGCGCGGCGATGGCGATGCCGCGTACGGCGCCGGTTCGCGGTTCGATCGTGACGGCGGTTCGCGCGCGGAGGGCGACCCGCGGTTCGATGCTGGATCGCGCTCGGATCGTTTCGACCGTGGAAACGATGCCGACGACCGGTCGCGCTCGGACGCGTCGGCGAGCGCGGAATCGGACGAGGCCCGGGCCACCCGTGAACTCGTCGGGAACTGGGACAACGACTCGGCAAGCCAGCTGGCGGCCTGGGCGGCGGAGGACGGCACCGACTCCTCGGGGCGGCGCTCCTGGTCGCCGATGGGTGGGGAGACCCCCGCGCCCGGCGAGCGGTTCCGGTGGTCCAGCGAGGCCGATGACTTCCCGGTGAGCTACGAGCCCGGCACGTGGCCGGACTCCCCGGCGAACGGCCAGCCCGACCGCGCCTCCTCGTGGGGCGAGACGGACTACCGCGCTTCCGAGCCAGCCGCCGGCACGGGCCGCGAGTCGCGCGCGTCGGAGCCCGCCGCGGAGTCGTGGCGTGACAGCCGCGCGTCCGAGCCGCAGGCCGAGTCGTGGCGTGATGGCCGGGGCTCCGAGCCGGCCGCCGAGTCGTGGCGTGACAGCCGCGGGTCCGAGCCGGCCGCGGAGTCGTGGCGCGAGAGCCGTGCGTCCGAGCCAGTGGCCGAGGCGTCGTGGCGGGACGCGTCTGCGGCAGAGCAGTCGTGGCGGGACGCTCCCGCGCCGGAGCCGGTGGCCGAGCCGTCGTGGCGTGCGAACCAGGCTCCGGAGCCGGCCGTGGAGCCGTCGTGGCGCGATTCGCGTACGCCGGAGCCGATCGCCGAGCCGTCCTGGCGGGATTCGCGCGCGCCCGAGCCCATCGCCGAGCCGTCCTGGCGGGACAGTCGTGCGCCCGAGCCGGTGGCGGAGCCCTCGTGGCGTGATCAGCGTGCGCCCGAGCCCGTGGCCGAGCCCTCATGGCGTGATCAGCGCGCGCCGGAGCCGGTGGCCGAGCCCTCGTGGCGCGATCAGCGTGTTCCTGAGCCCGTGGCGGAGCCGTGGCGGGGGCAGCGCGCTCCCGAGCCCGTGGCGGAGCCGTCGTGGCGCGATCAGCGTGCGCCCGAGCCGGTGGGGGAGTCCTGGCGGGACAGCCGCGCGCCCGAGCCCGTTGCTGAGCCGTCGTGGCGTGACCAGCGTGCGCCGGAGCCGGTGGCCGAGTCCTGGCGGGATTCGCGCGCGCCCGAGCCGGTGGCTGAGCCGTCGTGGCGTGATCAGCGTGCGTCCGAGCCGGTGGCGGACGACCGGGCGGCTGGGCCGGGCGGTGATTGGCGCGGGGCGTTCGGAGCGGAGCCGGGCCGGGAGTCGTGGGGTCAGGCAGCTGACGGCGTACGAGGCGCGACCGAGCGGCCCGCCGCCGAGTGGCCGCCGCCCGCGGAGCCGGTGCAGCGCATGACCGAGCGGCCCTCCGTCGAGTGGCGGTCCGCCTCCGACGCGTCCGCGCGGCCGTCCATCGAATGGCAGCCCGGCAGTGAGCAGTCGCCGGGGGACTGGCGGTCGGGGGCGGAAGCGTCCGCCCGGCCGTCCATCGAATGGCAGCCCGGCAGTGAGCAGTCGCCGGGGGACTGGCGGCCGGGGGCGGAGGCCTCCGCGCGCCCGTCTGTTGAGTGGCGGTCCGGGGCTGAGCAGCCGCCGGCTGAGGATTGGCGGTCGCGGGCCGAGCAGTCCGCGCCCGAGCGGCCCTCGGTCGAGTGGCGGGCCGGGTCTGACGCGTCCGCGCGTCCGCCCGCGGCGTGGCCTCCGGCCGGGGAGTCCGGCGCGGCCGCGCGGCCTTCCGTCGAATGGCGGGCCGGGGCCGAGGCGCCGCAAGGACCCGAGCCGCGGCGTCGCCCCGAGCGGCAGGCGTTCACCGGGAACCTGTTCGACGGCGACGCGCCCGAGTTGGAGGCGAAGCCGCTGGAGTTGCGGCGTACCTGGGAGTCGGATCCCGCCTCGCGCTCCATTCGGCGGCGCGATCGGGTGCCGGGCGAGCCCGGGTACGCCGAGCCGAATGGCGCTCAAGAAACCTATCCGCAGGCCGACGAGAACGCGGACGCCAACCGGCCGTTCGAGCGCACCCAGGCATGGGCCGCCGACAATGCCGTGAGCGAGCAGGCCAATCAGCAGCCGAACCAGCCCGGCAACGAGCCGTGGGCGAGCCATCGGGCGCCGGCGGAGCCGTGGGGGAATCAGCCCGAGCCCCCGGTACGGGACCGCCGCCCCACCGATGCCTGGGAGCGGAACCCCGCGGAGCAGCGTCCGAACAACCAGGCCTGGACCGCCGCCCCCGCGCCCGAGCCGCAGCCGCAGTCGCCGCCGGCCACCCAGGCGTGGTCCGCTCAGCCCGCGCAGGGCGAGGAGGCCTGGTGGGACCCGGCCACCGCGCCGGCCGCCCAGGCGCCCGCGCCCGCGGAGGAGAAGGGCAAGAAGTCCCGCTGGGGCCGGAACAAGGACAAGGACGCCAAGAAGGAGCCCGAGGCCGCCGACGACTGGGCCGGCGAGGCGACCGCGCGCTGGGACCGCGGGGCGGCCAACAACGAAGCGCCCCGCAACGAACCTCGGAACGAACCTCGGAACGAGCCCCGGAACGACGACTGGGGCGGCCCGAAGCCGCAGCCGGAGCGCATTCCCGAGCAGCGCAAGCGGGAACTGTCCGCGTTCGAGGACCTCGCGCCCCTGGAGCTCAATCTCGACGAGGAGCCCAAGGAGAAGAAGTCCCGCCGTTTCCTGGGCCGGAAGTGAGTTTTCTGGGCCGGAAGTAAAGCGATCGGGGCGCCTCCAAGAAAGCCTCAGCAAGCAAGAGAGGCGCCCCGAAAAGCAATACCTCAGTCCCGGCCCGGCATCGGGTAGGCGGACAGCAGTTCCCGCACCTCGGCGGCGATCGCGTCCAGCGCCGCGTCGTCCGACTTCAGGGCGGCGTCCACGGCGCGGGAGATCCAGGTCGCGACCTGGGGCATCTCGGCCGGCGTGAGGCCGCGCGTGGTCAGGGCCGGGGTGCCGATGCGCAGGCCGGACGGGTCGAAGGGCTTGCGCGTGTCGTACGGCACCGTGTTGTAGTTCGTCTCGATGCCGGCGCGGTCCAGGGCCTTGGCGGCGGGCTTGCCGCCGATGGACTTGCCGGTGAGGTCGAGCAGGAGCAGGTGGTTGTCGGTACCGCCACTGACGAGATCGAAGCCGTGCTCGAGCAGCGCCGTCGCGAGGGCGCGGGCGTTGGCGACGACCTGCTGGGCGTACACCGGGAAGGAAGGCTGCGACGCCTCGCCCAGCGCGACCGCGATGCCCGCCGTGGTGTGGTTGTGCGGGCCGCCCTGCAGGCCCGGGAAGACCGCCTTGTCGATGGCCTTCGCGTGCCGTTCGTCGCACATGAGCATCGCGCCGCGCGGGCCGCGGAGGGTCTTGTGCGTGGTGGTGGAGATGACCTCGGCGTGGCCGACGGGGCTCGGGTGCGCGCCGCCGGCGATGAGGCCCGCGATGTGCGCGATGTCGGCCACCAGCACGGCGCCGACCTCCCGGGCGATCTCGGCGAAGCGCGGGAAGTCGATGGTGCGCGGGAGCGCGGTACCCCCGCAGAACATGATCTTCGGACGCTCGCGCAGGGCCAGGTCACGCACCTCGTCGAAGTCGACGCGGCCCGTGTCGCGGCGGACCCCGTACTGCACGGCGCGGAACCACGCGCCCGTCGCCGAGACCGGCCAGCCGTGCGTGAGGTGCCCGCCCATCGGCAGCGCCATGCCCATGACGGTGTCGCCCGGCTGCGCGAGGGCCAGGTACACGGCGAGGTTCGCGGGCGAGCCGGAGTACGGCTGGACGTTGGCGTGATCGACGCCGAACAGCGACCTGGCCCGGGCGATCGCCAGCTCCTCGAGCGGGTCGACGAAGCGCTGGCCCTCGTAGTAGCGCCGGCCGGGGTAGCCCTCGGAGTACTTGTTGGTCAGCACGGAGCCGGTCGCCTCGAGGACGGCCTGGGAGACGTAGTTCTCCGAGGCGATCATCCGCAGGGTGTCGTGCTGGCGCTCGGTCTCGGCCCGGATGAGGGCGGCGACCTGGGGATCCGCTTGTTCCAGAGCAACGCGCATGCGCAGCCTCCTGATACGCCGGGGCACCCAGGCGCGCGGTGCCCGCGATCGGAAGCTCCCCGGTGGTCGGTTCCACCTTGATGTGCGCCAGTCGCGGTAACTGGCGCACATCCTAGCGGAAACCTACGGCACGCGGCGGTACGCGCCGTCGCTGGCCGACGTGGCCATCGACGCGTACGCACGCAGCGCCGCCGACACCGGGCGCTCGCGGTCGAGCGGGGTGAACGGGCGCTCGCGCTTCTCCTGCGCGATGCGGCGCGCGGCCAGCTCCTCGTCGGGCACGGCGAGGTGGATGGAGCGGTTCGGGATGTCGATCTCGATGCGGTCGCCGTCCTCGACGAGCGCGATGAGCCCGCCGCCGGCCGCCTCCGGGCTGATGTGGCCGATGGAGAGGCCGGAGGTGCCGCCGGAGAAGCGGCCGTCCGTGATCAGCGCGCACGCGCGTCCGAGCCCGCGGCCCTTGAGGAAGCTCGTGGGGTACAACATCTCCTGCATCCCGGGACCGCCCTTGGGACCCTCGTAGCGGATCACCACGACGTCGCCCGGGACGATCTGCTTGGCGAGGATGGCGTCGACGGAGGCCTCCTGCGACTCGAAGACCTTCGCGGTGCCGGTGAAGGTCAGGTTCTCCTCGGGCACGCCCGCCGTCTTCACCACGGCGCCCTCGGGCGCGAGGTTGCCGAACAGGATCGCGAGGCCGCCGTCCTTGGTGTAGGCGTGCTCGACGCTGCGGATGCAGCCGTCCGCGCCGTCCGTGTCGAGGGAGTTCCAGCGGTTCTCGGTCGAGAACGGCTCCGTGGTCCGGACACCGCCCGGCGCGGCGTGGAACAGCGCGAGCGCCTGGTCCGTGGCCTTGCCGCCGCGGATGTCCCAATTGTCCAGCCATTCGCGGAACGACGCGGAGTGCACGGAGGACACCGACTCGTCGAGCAGGCCGCCGCGCGACAGCTCGCCCATGATGGCGGGGATGCCGCCGGCCCGGTGGACGTCCTCCATGTGGTACTTCTGCGTGTTCGGCGCGACCTTGGCCAGGCAGGGCACGCGGCGCGAGATCGCGTCGATGTCGGCCACCGAGAAGTCGAGCTCGGCCTCGCGCGCGGCCGCGAGCAGGTGCAGCACCGTGTTGGTGGAGCCGCCCATCGCGACGTCCAGCGCGACGGCGTTCTCGAACGCGGGGCGGGACGCGATCGCGCGCGGGAGCACGGACGCGTCGTCATCCGTGTAGTACCGGCGGCAGAGCTCGACGATCAGCGAGCCCGCCTTCTCGAACAGGGCCTTGCGCGCGGCGTGGGTGGCCAGCGTCGAGCCGTTGCCGGGCAGCGCCAGGCCGATCGCCTCGGTGAGGCAGTTCATCGAGTTGGCGGTGAACATGCCGGAGCAGGAGCCGCACGTCGGGCAGGCGGAGCGCTCGATCTGGTCGAGCTGCGCGTCCGAGACGGCCTCGTTGGCGGAGGCGATCATCGCGTCGATGAGGTCGAGCTTGGCGTCCTTCTCGTGGACGACGCCCTCGATGGCGACGGTCTTGCCGGCTTCCATGGGGCCGCCGGAGACGAAGACGGTGGGGATGTTGAGGCGGAGAGCGGCGAGCAGCATGCCGGGGGTGATCTTGTCGCAGTTGGAGATGCACACGAGGGCATCGGCGCAGTGGGCCTGCACCATGTACTCGACGGCGTCGGCGATGAGCTCGCGACTGGGCAGCGAGTAGAGCATCCCGCCGTGGCCCATGGCGATGCCGTCGTCGACGGCGATGGTGTTGAACTCCTTGGCGACCCCTCCCGCCTCCGCGACCGCGTCGGCGACGATCATGCCGAGGTTGCGAAGGTGGACGTGGCCCGGCACGAACTGCGTGAAACTGTTGGCGATGGCGACAATCGGCTTGCCGAAGTCGGAGTCGGTCATGCCGGTGGCGCGCCAGAGGGCGCGTGCGCCGGCCATGTTGCGACCAGAAGTGGAGGTCTTGGACCGCAGCTCGGGCATACCTGCGAGTCTGACACGTTCCGCATCCTGGGATAGGTTGACTCAGGCCATGAGATGCGCCAAAGTGGGCTCATGTCGTCGAGGTCGCTCCGAGTACTTATCATCTAGCGCGCCGACGCCTGCCGTCAGCGCGCTAGCCCCCCGTGCCGAGCACGTGGGGTTTTTTCATGTCCGGAGCCTTTGCCTAGACACCTTCGAGCGAAAGTGCGAACTGCGATGACGAGACCCACGCCAGAAGTCCTCGCCCACCGAGCGCATCCGACCCCGCCGGCGGCCGACCCGAAGAAGGCCGCGCAGCCGGTCTCCGCGGAACTGCTCACCGGCGCGCAGGTGCTCGTCCGCTCGCTCGAGGCCCTCGGGGCCGACGTCGTGTTCGGCATCCCCGGCGGCGCGATCCTCCCGGCGTACGACCCGCTGTTCGACTCGGAGACCGTCCGGCACATCCTCGTCCGCCACGAGCAGGGCGCCGGGCACGCCGCGACCGGCTACGCGCAGGCGACCGGCAAGGTCGGCGTCTGCATGGCGACGTCCGGCCCGGGCGCGACCAACCTGGTCACCCCGATCGCTGACGCCTACATGGACTCGGTCGCCATGGTCGCGATCACCGGGCAGGTCAGCTCGGCCTCGATCGGCACGGACGCCTTCCAGGAGGCGGACATCGCCGGCATCACGCTGCCGATCACGAAGCACAACTACCTGGTCCAGTCGGGCGAGGAGCTGCCGCGGGTGCTCGCCGAGGCGTTCCACCTGGCCGGCACCGGTCGCCCCGGTCCGGTTCTGGTCGACATCCCGAAGGACGTGCTGCAGAACAAGACGACGTTCAAGTGGCCGCCGACGATGGAGCTTCCGGGGTACCACCCGACGCTGCACCCGCACGGCAAGCAGATCCGCGAGGCGGCCCGCCTGATCGCCGGCGCGCGGCGCCCGGTGCTCTACGTGGGCGGCGGCGTCGTGAAGGCCCAGGCATCCGAGGTGCTGCTGAAGCTGGCCGAGCTGACCGGCGCCCCGGTCGTCACCACGCTGATGGCCCGCGGCGCGTTCCCCGACTCGCACCCCCAGCACATGGGCATGCCGGGCATGCACGGTTCGGTCGGCGCGGTGTACGCGCTGCAGAAGTCGGACCTGCTGATCACCCTCGGCGCCCGGTTCGACGACCGGGTCACCGGCGAGCTGTCGACCTTCGCGCCGAACGCGGCCGTCATCCACGCCGACATCGACCCGGCCGAGATCGGCAAGAACCGCACCGCGGACGTGCCGATCGTGGGCGACGCCAAGCACGTGATCGAGGAGCTCATCGCCGCCGTCTCGGCCGAGCACGCGGCCGGGCGTAAGCCGGTCCTCAAGGACTGGTGGGCGACGCTGGAAGACATCCGCGGCCGGTACCCGCTGGGCTACGAGGAGCCGTCCGACGGCACCCTCGCGCCGCAGTACGTGATCGAGCGCATCGGCAGCCTGGTGGGCCCGGACGCGATCTACACGGCCGGCGTCGGGCAGCACCAGATGTGGGCCGCGCAGTTCATCAAGTACGAGCACCCGGCCACCTGGCTCAACTCGGGCGGCCTGGGCACCATGGGCTACGCGGTGCCCGCGGCCATGGGCGCCAAGGTCGGCCGGCCGGACAAGGTGGTCTGGGCGATCGACGGCGACGGCTGCTTCCAGATGACCAACCAGGAGCTGGCCACCTGCGCGCTGGAGGGCATCCCGATCAAGGTCGCCGTGATCAACAACGGCAACCTGGGCATGGTCCGGCAGTGGCAGACGCTGTTCTACGACCAGCGCTACTCCAACACCGAACTCGGCACCCACAAGCACCGCATCCCGGACTTCGTGAAGCTGGCCGACGCGCTCGGATGCGTGGGGCTGCGCTGCGAGACCAAGCGCGACGTCGACGCGACGATCGAGGCCGCGATGAAGGTCACCGACCAGCCCGTGGTCATCGACTTCGTGGTCGGCAAGGACGCGATGGTGTGGCCCATGGTGGCCGCCGGCACCAGCAACGACGAGATCATGTTCGCGCGGGGCGTCCGTCCCGCGTTCGACCAGGACGACGTGTAGGGAGACCCCGCAGAGATGGCCAAGCACACGCTCTCCGTCCTGGTGGAGAACAAGCCCGGCATACTGGCCCGCGTCGCGGGGCTGTTCGCCCGCCGCGGCTTCAACATCGACTCCCTGGCCGTCGGCGAGACCGAGCACCCCGAGGTCTCCCGGATGACGATCGTGGTCAACGCGGACGAATCCCCGCTGGAACAGGTCACCAAGCAGCTCAACAAGCTCGTGCAGGTCCTGAAGATCGTCGAACTCGACACCACCGCCAGCGTGCAGCGCGAGCTGCTGCTGGTGAAGGTCCGCGCGGAACGCCCGGTGCGCTCGCAGGTCCTCGAGACCGTGAACCTGTTCCGGGCCCGTGTGGTCGACGTCGCAGCGGACGCCCTCACCATCGAGGCGACCGGCACGTCGGAAAAGCTGGACGCGCTGCTTCGTGACCTGGAGCCGTTCGGTATCAAGGAAATGGTCCAGTCGGGCGTCGTGGCCATCGGCCGCGGTTCGCGCTCCATCACGACCGGCCCGGCGCTCCGTGCCGCGGCCTGAGAACTTTCGCTCGTTGGTTTGATCGTTGACCGGTTTCGGTCGTTTTGAGAGGAAAGTCAATGCCCGCCGAGGTGTTTTACGACGACGACGCCGACCTGTCGTTGATTCAGGGCCGCAAGGTCGCGGTGCTGGGCTACGGCAGCCAGGGCCACGCCCACGCGCTGAGCCTGCGCGACTCCGGCGTCGACGTGCGCATCGGCCTGCCCGAGGGGTCCAAGAGCCGCGCCAAGGCCGAGGAGCAGGGCCTGCGCGTCCTCACCCCGGCCGAGGCGAGCGCCGAGGCGGACGTGATCATGATCCTCGCGCCCGACACGGTCCAGCGCTCCCTGTACTCCGAGCACGTCGCCCCGAACCTGACCGCCGGCAAGGCGCTCTTCTTCGGCCACGGCCTCAACATCCGCTTCGGCCTCATCACGCCGCCCGCGGACGTCGACGTGTGCATGGTCGCCCCGAAGGGCCCGGGCCACCTGGTCCGCCGCCAGTTCGTCGACGGCAAGGGCGTGCCCTGCCTCATCGCGATCGAGCAGGACGCCACCGGCAACGCGCAGCAGCTGGCGCTGGCCTACGCGGCCGGCATCGGCGGCACCCGCGCCGGCGTGATCAAGACCACGTTCAAGGAAGAGACCGAGACCGACCTCTTCGGCGAGCAGGCCGTGCTCTGCGGCGGCGCGTCGGCCCTGGTCCAGACCGGTTTCGAGGTGCTCACCGAGGCGGGCTACGCCCCGGAGATCGCTTACTTCGAGTGCCTGCACGAGCTCAAGCTCATCGTGGATCTCATGTACGAGGGCGGCATCGCGCGGATGCGCTACAGCGTCTCCGACACCGCCGAGTACGGCGACTACACCCGTGGCCCGCGCGTCATCGACGGCCGGGTCAAGGAGGAGATGAAGCGCATCCTGGGCGAGATCCAGTCGGGCGAGTTCGCCCGCGAGCTGATCGCCGAGGACGACGCGGGTCGCCCGAACTTCACGAAGTACCGCGAGCAGGGTGCGAACCACCCGATCGAGGAGACGGGGCGTCAGCTCCGCTCGATGATGAGCTGGGTCGACCGGCCGATCACCGAGACCGCCTGATCGTTCGTATGCGAGAGGCCCCTCCCGATTTCCGGGAGGGGCCTTTTTTCAGAGCTTTGCTCCGGTCCGCGTCAATAACTGACCGTTGCTCCCGTCAGACACCGGTCGGCCCCTGGGGGCCTCCCTTCCGCGTCCGCGGTTGGTTTCTGTTTTAACGCGCCGCGTTCGCCCGGATCGCGTCGCGGATGTACGCCGCCAGCCCCGGGTGGTCGGTGTCGTAGTTGGCGGTGAAGCGGGGGTCGGCCACGTACATGTCGCCGAGGCCCTGGTGGATCTCGGGCGAGCAGTCGTAGAACCACCGGCTGATGTGCTGCCGGTGCGCCTCGGCCAGGTCCATCGCCCGCGCGTCGGCGGCGGGCGTCCCGTCCTCGAACGCCGCGGCGAAGGCCTCGGTGTTCTCGGCCGCCTCCCGCTTGATCCGCTCCCAGTCGCTTTTCGTGTACCGCGCGGTGCGCCGAGCCGACTCCTGGTACGCATCCGTGGAGCCCCAGCGCTGCTCGGCCTCCTCGGCGTGCTGGTCGGGGTCGAACTCGCCGAACAGCTCGCGCTTCTCGTCGGGGGTCAGGTTCATCGTCATGCTCCCAGCGTGAAGTCTCCAGCCGCTGGAGAGTCAACCCCGTTGTTACGGTGATCCGGTGTTTCTCGCACCCAATGTGGACCGCTTGCTCGCACCCTACGTGGATCGCGGCGAACTTCCCGGCGCGGTAGCCGTCGTCGATCGCGGCGGCCGGACCGAGGTGACCGCCGTGGGCTCGGCGATCCTGGGCGGCGCCGCGATGACGCCCGACTCCATCTTCCGGATCGCCTCGGCCACCAAGCCCATCACGGCGGCGACACTGCTGACCCTGGTGGACGACGGCGCGGTACACCTGGACGCTCCCGCGCGCGAATGGCTCCCGGAGCTGTCGGCCCCGATGGTCGCCCGGACGCCGGACACCCTCGACCTGATCCCCGCGGCGCGCCCGATCACCGTCCGCGACCTGCTCACCTCCACGACGGGCTGGGGCTTCCCCTCCGACTTCGACCTGCCGGCCGTCCAGGCGCTGTTCCCCGTCCAGCACGACGGCCGCCGCGTCCGCGCGTTCCCGCCGCGCGACGTGTGGCTGGCGCAGCTGGCCGGCGTGCCGATGCTCTACCAGCCCGGTCAGGCCTGGTTGTACGACACGAGCTCCACCCTCCAGGGCGCGCTCATCGAACGCGCGACCGGCCGCACGCTGGGCGAGGTGATGGCGGAGCGCCTCTTCGGCCCCCTGGGCATGCGCGACGCCGCGTTCCACGTCCCGGCGGGGAGCATGGCCCGGTTCACCGCCTGCTACCAGCTGGGCCCGGCCGGCCTCGAGGTCTTCGACCCGCCCGAGGGCGACTTCGCGGCGCCGCCGGCGTTCGAGCTCGGCAACGGCGGCCTGGTCATGACCGCGGGCGACTGGGCGGCGTTCGGCCGCATGCTGCTGGCGGGCGGCGTCGCGCCGGACGGCCGGCGGCTGCTGTCGGAGTCCTCCGTACGGGCGATGCTCACCGACCAGACGACGCCCGACCAGCGCGCGTCCGGGCGGCTGTTCCTCGAGGAGGGCCAGGGCTGGAGCTTCGGCGGGTCGGTGGACCTGTCGGCTTCGGCGCAGGGCCTCGTGCCGGGCCGCTACGGGTGGGTCGGCGGCTCCGGCACCTCGGCGTTCGTGACGCCTTCCTCGGACACCGTCGCCGTGCTGTTCACGCAGGTCGCCATGGCCGGCCCGGGCACCCCGGAGTGGATGTACGACTTCTGGCGCCACGCCGCGGCGTGATCCTCTCGTGGCGCGAGCGTCGCGTCACGGTCGGCTTCAGGCCCGAACGACGCGGCGTGATCCTCTCCGGCCGCGAACGTCGCGTCACGGCCGGCTTCACGCCCGAACGACGCGGCGTGATGGTCGCGGCGCGGCGCCGCGGGCTTCTTGACGCTGCGCGGCGGGCTGATCGACGGCTGGCGTCGCGTCGTGGCGTGATCGACGAGAACGGCCCCGGCGGGCAGGGAGTTTCGCGCCGGGGCCGTTCGGTCTTTCCCGAGCTCGCGCGAGGTCAGGAGCGCACGTAGTCCTTGTCGTCGCCGTACGGCTGCTCGGCCGCGTAGTCCTTGTCCTCGGCGTACGCCTTGTCGTCGCCGTACGCGTGCTCGTCGGCGTAGCCCTTGTCCGCGTCGTAGCCCTTGTCCCCGTCGTAGGCCCGGTCGCCCTCGTACGCCTTCTCGCCCTCGTAGGCCTTCTCGCCCTCGTAGGCCTTGTCGCCGTCGTAGTGCTGCTCGCCGTCGTAGTGCTTGTCGGCGTCGTAGTCCTTCGGCTCGTGGTCGTCGGCGTAGTTCTTCTGCTCGTCGTACGCCGGCTCGTGACCCGCCTCGTAGCCGTGGACCCGCTCCTCGATGCGCTCGATGGCCTCGTGGATCTTCTCCTCGATGTCCCCGTGCGCGTCGTAGCCCGCCCCGTGGGCGTCGTAGTTCGCCTCGTGCGCGTCGTAGCCGGGCTTGTAGCCGGCCTCGTGCGCGTGGGCGTCGTAGCCGGGCTCGTGCCCCGCGTCGTAGCCCGCCTCGTACCCGTGCTCCTGTCCGGCGTCGTAGCCGCCGTCGTCGTAGTCGCTCATCTCGCTTCTCCTCGCCGGTACCGGGTGTCGCTGACGCCGATGGACACGTCCCCCACGCCGCCCCGGGTTCAGGCGCCGACGGTCAGGAGTGCGACACCACCGGCCGCATCGCGCGGACGCGCCGCCCCCTCCGCGCGGACGCGCCGCCCCCTCCGCGCGGGAGCGCCGCCCCCTCCGCGCGGGAGAGACCCCAGCGGGCAAGGCCATGAAGACGCGTCCGCGCGGCGCGACGACGCGCGGGTGCGTGCGAGTCGCCGGCGGACGCGTCCGCGCGAATGGGCGACGGCCGGGTTGGCCGGTCGCCGGAAAGCGCTTCGCCGGCCGCCGGTTGATTCGGGTCCGAAGGAGCCGGACCCGAGCGGAAAACCCCGGATACGTGAGCGTCCGGCTACCCAGCGGTGATCATTCCGGGGACTTCGCGCGAGCGGGCTGTGATCGCGCTCACTTGTTTGGGTACGTGGTGGGTGGGGCTGCGGGCCTACCATCGCGGGAAGAGGCCGTCCGCCCGGCCCCGTCGCGGTTCCCCCAGTGCGTGGCGGGCAGTGTCGCGCGCCCGCGCAGCCGACGCCGACCGAAGCCTGGAAGTCGAGGTCCCATGATCCTCCCTCCCGAACGCCCGGTGGTGCTCATCGCCGAGGAGCTGGCGCCCGCCGCTCTCGAGGTGCTCGCCGACGACTACGAGGTCCGTCACATCGACGGTACCGACCGCCCCGCCCTGCTGGCCGCGCTCGCCGACGCGAGTGCCGTGATCGTTCGCAGCGCCACGCGCATCGATGCGGAGGCCGTTGGCGCGGCGCCGCGGCTCAAGGTCGTCGCCCGGGCCGGGGTCGGCCTGGACAACGTCGACGTGCCGGCCGCGACCGCGCGTGGCGTGATGGTCGTCAACGCCCCCACGTCCAACATCGTCTCCGCGGCCGAGCAGGCCGTCGCGCTGCTGCTCGCCGTCGCGCGGAACACGGCCGCGGCGTCCGCGGCGTTGAAGGCGGGGGAGTGGAAGCGCTCGAAGTACACCGGTGTGGAGCTGTCGGGCAAGACCGTCGGCGTGGTCGGGCTCGGTCGCATCGGCGTGCTCTTCGCTCAGCGGATGGCCGCGTTCGGGGTCCGGCTGGTCGCCTACGACCCGTACATCCAGCCGGCGCGGGCCGCGGCACTGGGAGTACGACTGCTGGGGTTGGATGAATTGCTGCGGGAGAGCGACTTCATCTCGATCCACCTGCCCAAGACGCCGGAGACTGTCGGGCTGATCGGCGTGCGCGAGCTCGGCATCGTCAAGCCCGGCGTGCGGATCATCAACGCGGCGCGCGGGGGCCTCGTCGACGAGCAGGCGCTGGCCGACGCGATCGCCGACGGCCGGGTCGCGGGCGCGGGCATCGACGTGTTCAGCAAGGAGCCGTGCGTCGCCTCGCCGCTGTTCGCGTTCGACAGCGTCGTGGCCACGCCGCACCTGGGCGCCTCCACGGTGGAGGCCCAGGACAAGGCCGGTCTGGCCGTCGCGCGCTCCGTCAAGCTCGCGCTCGACGGCGAGTTCGTCCCCGACGCGGTGAACGTGCAGGTCGGCGGCGTGGTCGCGGAGGAGGTGCGGCCGCTGCTGCCGCTGGCGGAGAAGCTGGGCGCCGTGTTCACCGCGGTCGCGGGCGGCATCGCGGCGTCGGTGACGGTCGAGGTGCACGGCGAGGTGGCCAAGCACGACGTGTCGGTCCTCAAGCTGGCCGCCACGAAGGGCCTGTTCGGAAGCGTGGTGGCGGAGCAGGTCACGTACGTGAACGCGCCCCATCTGGCGGCCGACCGCGGCGTGGAAGTAGCACTCGCGGTCTTCACCGACTCCTCCGACCAGCCCAACCTGGTGACCGTGCGTGGAGCCCTGCCCGACGGGCGGGTAGCCTCGGTGTCCGGTACGTATGTCGCGGGCCCGCGCGAGGCGCTGAAGCTGACCGAGATCGACGGCTTCAGTCTCGAGCTGGCGGCCGACGGCGTGCTGCTGTTCTTCCGCTACGCCGACCGCCCCGGCGTGGTGGGCACGGTGGGGTCGATACTGGGTTCCGCGGGGGTCAACATCGCGGCGATGCAGGTCGCGCGGCGCGAGGCCGGCGGGGAGGCGCTCATGACGCTGACCGTCGACCAGGCGGTCGCGGCGGACCTGCTCGGCGAGGCCCAGCTGGCGATCGGCGCGACCGCGGCAAGCACGGCGGACCTGTCCGCCGATTGAGAGACTTTCCTCTTACGAGGGCGGGGAGCGTGGCGGCGCTCCCCGCCCTCATTCTCATTTCATGGGACGTGCGTCCACTGATTAGGACAGCGGCGTACGGTTGGGCGGTCTATCGAGAGGGGCGCGTGGTGGCGAAGATCGCGGTTGTGGCCGGTGACGGGATCGGCACGGAGGTGGTGGCGCAGGCGCTGAAGGTGCTTCGCGTGGTGCTGCCCGGCGTCGAGACGACCGACTACGACCTGGGCGCCGCCCGGTACAACCGCACCGGCGAGGTCCTGCCGGACAGCGTCCTGGAGGAGCTGCGCGGCCACGACGCCATCCTGCTCGGCGCGGTCGGCGACCCCAGCGTCCCGCCGGGCGTGCTGGAGCGCGGCCTGCTGCTGAAGCTG
This sequence comes from Dactylosporangium sp. CS-033363, assembly GCF_050942475.1. Classification (NCBI taxonomy): domain Bacteria; kingdom Bacillati; phylum Actinomycetota; class Actinomycetes; order Micromonosporales; family Micromonosporaceae; genus Dactylosporangium; species Dactylosporangium sp. CS-033363. The sequence continues at coordinate 1,569,099 of NZ_CP192032.1, forward strand.
CGCTTCGACTTCGACCAGTACGTGAACCTGCGCCCCTCCCGCCTCTGGCCGGGCACCACGAGCCCGCTCGCCGGGGTCAAGCCGGGCGAGATCGACCTCGTCGTGGTCCGCGAGGGCACCGAGGGCCTGTACGTCGGGGCCGGCGGCAACCTGCACCCCGGCACTCCGGCCGAGGTCGCGACCGAGGAGAGCCTCAACACGTGGCACGGCGTCGAGCGCGTCATCCGCGACGCCTTCGCCCGCGCGGCCAAGCGCGCCCGCCGCAAGGTCACGCTGGTCCACAAGACCAACGTGCTCACCCACGCCGGCGGCCTGTGGGCGCGGACCTTCAACGCGGTGAAGGCCGAGTTCCCGGACATCGAGACCGAGTACCAGCACGTGGACGCGGCCGCGATGTTCCTGGTCAGCAACCCGCAGCGGTACGACGTCGTCGTCACCGACAACCTCTTCGGCGACATCCTGACCGACATCGCCGCCGCGGTCACCGGCGGCATCGGCCTGGCCGCCAGCGGCTCCATCAACCCGGAGCGGGCGTTCCCGTCGATGTTCGAGCCGGTACACGGATCGGCACCCGACATCGCGGGCAAGGGCGTCGCCGACCCGTCGGCCGCCGTGCTGTCCACCGCGCTGCTGCTGGACCACCTCGGCCACCCCGAGGCGGCCGCGCGCGTCACCGAGGCCGTCGGCAACGAGGTCGCCGCGCGGACGCCCGGCTCGGCGCTGTCGACCGACGCGATCGGCGACCGCCTGGCCGGCGCTGTCGCGTAGCAAGCGCTGCCGCTGTCAAGCGCCACCGCGAAGCAGAGCAAGCCCGCGTGCTGGCTGCGATTGAACGTCCGTTCGGGTAAGTTGGCGGCACGGCACGCGCAGTGAGCGTGCCGCCGCGACCTTTTGTGGAGGCATGCATGAACGGCGGTGAAACGCTCGATTTCGAGATTCGTCCGAACCCGCAGCCCGTAGCCGCCGCGGAGCGATCCGCGCTGATGGTCAACCCGGGGTTCGGCCGGATCTTCACCGACCACATGGTCACCGTGCGCTATGCCGACGGCAAGGGCTGGTACGACGCGCGCGTCGAGGCGCGCGCGCCCATCCCGATGGACCCGGCGAGCGCGGTGCTGCACTACGCGCAGGAGATCTTCGAGGGGCTCAAGGCCTACCGCGCGGCCGACGGCGGCGTGACGATGTTCCGCCCGGACGCGAACGCGGCCCGGTTCCGCAACTCGGCGCAGCGCCTGGCCATGGCGCCGGTGCCCGAAGGGCTGTTCCTGGACTCCCTGGAGCAGCTCATCCGGGCCGACCGGGACTGGGTGCCGACCGAGGCCGAGGGCAGCCTCTACCTGCGGCCCTTCCAGTACGCCAGCGAGGTCTTCCTGGGCGTGAAGCCGTCCTCGGAGTACCTCTTCGTGGTCATCGCCTCGCCGGTCGGCAGCTACTTCAAGGGCGGCGTGCAGCCGGTCAGCGTCTGGGTGACGCGCGACTACACGCGGGCGGCCCCCGGCGGCACGGGCGCGGCCAAGTGCGGCGGCAACTACGCGGCGAGCCTGGTGGCCCAGGCCGAGGCCATCGAGCACGGCTGTGACCAGGTCGTCTTCCTGGACGCGGTCGAGCAGAAGTACGTCGAGGAGCTCGGCGGCATGAACGTGTTCTACGTCTTCGAGGACGGTTCGATCACGACGCCGCCGCTGTCCGGCTCGATCCTGCCCGGCATCACGCGCGAGTCGATCATGCGACTCGCCGCGGACAAGGGGCATGCGGTGCGGGAGGAGCTGTACTCGTACGACCAATGGCGCGCGGACGCCGCGTCCGGGCGCCTGCGCGAGGCGTTCGCGTGCGGGACGGCCGCCGTCATCACGCCCATCGGTACCGTCCGCGACGCCGACGGCGAGTTCACGGTCGGCGACGGCAAGGCCGGCGACGTGACGATGGGGCTGCGTGAACAGCTCGTGTCGATCCAGCGCGGCACCGCCCCCGACCCGCACGGCTGGGTGCACCGCGTCTTGTAATGAACCGTTCACAAGGGCGGCGCCGGGATTCGCTCCCGGCGCCGCTTTTGCCTTTTCGGACATTTCGGAATGGTGCACGTACGGCCGTGATGCCGCGCACTTGACGGGTTCGCCGAGCGCGCATTGAAGATGCTCTACGCCGTCCAGCGCCCCAGATTCGAGTTCCGGCCGGCGCCCGGGCGCGTGCCGCGGGGCGACGGGCGGTCGTAGGCGAGCTGCAGCGCCTCCTTGGCGAGCTGCGCGTCCGCGCACGGCCAGAACGCCTTGCACTCGCAGAAGTTGTCGGTACGCGGACGGTGCGCGTCGTGCAGCGCCCGCGCGACGCGCCAGAGCATCGGATCGGCACAGCCGACGGGTGGATCGACCGGCGGCTCGGCGGCCGGTTCTCGCGGAACTCCGTCGATCATGTCGCGCCCCCAATTGCCCGAGACCACAATGCGCACCCGATGTGCCGATGAGCCACAACGGTAACGGCGATCCCGCCCCGAACGCAGACACGCTGTGCGCAAGTTGCACAGACGGGTTAAGCCGGACGTGGGGACAAAGCGGCAGAAATGCGTACGGGTGCCGGGGCCGCCACCCCGACACCCGTACAAGAGGAAAGCTCCTAGTAGGAAGCCGCCTCTGCATCGAGGGTTACCGCCAGCGCGTGAACAACCGCGGCGGCGCGCAACACCTCGTCGACCACTTCGCGGGACACCCCTGCACCACGAAGCGATCTTTCGTGCGATTCCAGGCACACCCCGCACCCGGTGATCGCGGATACTGCCACTGACCACGCCTCGACGTCGGCGGCGCCGACCCCGGGCGTGGAGGAGACCTGGCGGCGCAGACGCGCGGGCAGGCCCTGGTACGCCTCGTCACCGATCAGGTGCTTGGCGCGGAAGTAGACGTTGTGCAGGGCCATCCGCGACGCGACCGCCTTGGCGGCCTCGATCGCCTCCGGCTTGAGCCGGTCCGAGGCCTCGGCGGCGACCGCGCGGATCACCGGCACACTGCGGGTCGTCATCGCGCTCGCGAGCACGGCGCCCCACAGCTGCTGCTCGTCCAGCAGGTCCGTGGCGAGGACGGAGTCGAGGTTGATGAGCAGATCGCGCGCGTACGGCGGAATGGCCGCCCTCAGCGTCTCCAGACCCACGTTCCTCACCCCCTCACCAACGGTGATCGACGCCCCCGAGCGGGACGCCCTGCCGAACTGGGTTCAACAGTGACCGACGCTCGTTACGGGGACGTGACGAACAGGGTGAATCGTGAAGCAGATCACCCCGGTTCTCAAAATCCGGAATCACGTGTCACGGATGGCGCATGCGTGGCAAGCTACCGAACGTGACTCGGCTCATTATTGGCCCCTAGCGCGCCCGGCATCCATCCGCCGGACGCGCAGACCTCTCGCATTTGCGGGGGGTCTTTTTGTTGGCCCCGATCCGCCGAGCCCAAGGCCCCCCTCTTCCCGCCAAAGGAGCACAACCATGCAGGTGTACGACACGACGCTGCGCGACGGGGCCCAGCGTGAGGCGATCAGCTACTCCGTCGTCGACAAGCTCGCGGTCGCACGACTGCTCGACGAGTTCGGCGTCGGATTCATCGAGGGCGGCTGGCCCGGGGCCATGCCCAAGGACACCGAGTTCTTCCGCAGGGCACGCACGGAGCTCAACCTCAAGCACGCCGTGTTCGTCGCGTTCGGCGCCACCCGCAAGGCCGGCGTGCGCGTGCAGGACGACCCCCAGGTCCGCGCGCTGCTCGACGCCGAGACCCCCGCCGTCACGCTGGTGGCCAAGTCCGACATCCGCCACGTGGAGCGCGCGCTGCGGACCACCCGCGAGGAGAACCTCGCGATGGTGCGCGACACCGTCGAATACTTCGTCTCCGAGGGCCGCCGCGTCTTCCTCGACTGCGAGCATTTCTTCGACGGGTACCGTTTCGACCCCGACTACACCGCCAGTGTCGCCGCCGCCGCCCTCGCCGCGGGCGCGGAAGCGGCCGTCATGTGCGACACCAACGGCGGCATGCTGCCCTCCCTCATCAGCCGCACGATCGCCGAGGTCAAGGACCGTCTCGCGGTCGCCCTCGGGGTCAGCGCCGAGGAGGCCGTCGCGCGCCTGGGCATCCACTGCCAGAACGACACCTCCTGCGCGGTCGCGAACACCGTCGCCGCGGTCGAGGCCGGCGTACCGCACTTCCAGTGCACCGCCAACGGCTACGGCGAGCGCCCCGGCAACGCCGACCTCTTCGCCGTCGTCGGCAACCTGCAGCTCAAGCTCGGCATGCCCGTCCTACCGGAGGGCTGCATCGAGCAGATGGTGCGCGTCTCGCACTCCATCGCCGAGATCGCCAACATCGCACCCGACACCCACCAGGCCTATGTCGGGTCGTCAGCGTTCGCTCACAAGGCGGGCCTGCACGCGAGCGCGATCAAAGTGGATCCCGTGCTGTACAACCACATCGACCCCGTCGTCGTGGGCAACGACATGCGGATCCTGGTCACCGAGATGGCCGGCCGGGCCAGCATCGAGCTCAAGGCGCGCGAGCTCGGTGTCGACCTGGCCGGCAACCCGGAGGCGCTCTCCCGCGTCACGAACCGGGTGAAGGAGCTGGAGGCGCAGGGCTGGTCGTTCGAGGCCGCGGACGCGTCGTTCGAGCTGCTCGCACGCGCGGAGCTGGCCGAGGGCGCGGTGCCCAAGCCGTTCGCCCTGGAGTCGTACCGCGTGCTGGTCGAGCACCGCGAGGACGGCGCCGTGGTCTCCGAGGCGACCGTGAAGGTGCGCGTCCGCGGGGAGCGGGTCATCGCCACCGCCGAGGGCAACGGCCCCGTCAACGCGCTCGACGAGGCCCTGCGCGTGGCCCTGACCAGGCACTACCCGGAGCTCGGCCGCTTCCAGCTGGCCGACTACAAGGTCCGCATCCTCGAGGGCAGCCACGGCACGGGCGCGGTCACGCGGGTGCTCGTGGAGACCCACGCGACCGGGGACGACTGGACGACCGTCGGGGTGCACGAGAACGTGGTCGAGGCCAGCTGGCAGGCCCTGGTCGACGCGCTCACCTACGGCCTCTCGCACGCCGTGCGGGTCTGAACCACGCGCGCGGGGGCGGGCCCGTCTGGGACCGCCCCCTGTTCGCTACGGGCGCCCGCACGGTGTGCGGGTCTGCATCACGTGCGCGGGGGCGGCCCCGGGTGGGACCGCGCCCTGCTCGCTACGGGCACTTGTTCTGTTTATAAGCGGCAAGCGCGGCCGGGTCAGGAACAAACCGCCAAACGCCGCTCTGGTACTTCACTGTGTTCTGCCCCGTCGTCTGCCCGCTGCCGGCGACCGGGGTGTGCGTCCACTTGATCGTCGCCGTCGAGTCGTCGACCGGGGTCACGCCCGTGACCTGATACTGCCCCTGCTGTCCCGTGCAGGTGGCCACCAGCTCGATGTAGGCGTCCTTGCCGATCGATGCCTTGGCGTCATCGGTCCACAGGTCGTAGGCCCCGGCCCAGTCGCCCTCCGACAGGTTGTCGAACAGCTGCTCGGCCGCGACCTGCGCCGACTGCGCGTCCTGCGGCTGCGCGGTCACCTCCACCGTCGGCCGGTCGGACGGCGAGTCCGCCTCGTCGTCCTTGCTGTCCGAGCAGGCGGCCGCCGCACTCAGGATCAGCGGCACGGCGATGGCGAGCGCGAGGCCGCGAAACGTTCGTGTCACCCATCTGCTCCAACGTGGTTCCGTTCGGGCGGGGGCCCGATCCGTACGTGAAGGTACTCCCGGCCAACGAACCGCGTATAGCCGGAGGTACGCCTTCGGTACGTTCGGCCCGGTTTCTGGGTCTCTTTCGTTTTGCGGCGTTCGGCCGCTTTCCGCCGTGGGCAGCTTCTTTACTGCTTGGGCAGCACGAGTTCCGCGAACACGGCCTTGTGGTCGCTGTCCGGGATGCGGTGGACCGACACCTGCCGGACCCCCACGCGCTTGTCCGCCACCACGTGGTCCAGCACGACGCCGGGAATGAACCACCGTTCGTCGTACGGCCACGACGCCTCGAACCCCGCCCCCGCGACGTCCGCGGCGTCGCGGTAGCCCGTGTCGAGCAGCGCGCGGAACTTCTCGTGGTCCAGCGTCGCGTTGAAATCGCCGATGAGCAGGTTGACCGTTCCGTCCGGCGTCGCCGCGGGCTCCTGCGCGATGTCGCGCTCCCAGCATCCGGCCCCGTGCGCGGTCGCGGGGGCGCACGGATGCGCGGACTCGACCCGCAGGTCCTTCGCGCCCGGGACCGCCACGCCGGCCTGCGCCTGGCCGAAGGTCGAGGGGAACTGCCGGTACCCCAGGTCGGTCACCGGAAAGCGGCTGTACACGGCCGACCCCGTCACGCCCGGGCGCGGGTACGACACCGCGTTGGGCAGCATGTCGTCAAGGCCGGCCGAGTCCAGCGCGACCTTGGCCTCCGGCGTGTACTCCTGGAACGCCACCAGATCCACGTTCAGCCGCCGCACCAGCCCGACGATCGTCGCCGCGTCCGCGCCGCCCATGAGCATGTTGACGCTCAGGACCCGCAGCCCCGGCCCGTCCTGCGGCTCCGGCGACGTGTCCGAGATCCACCGCGGCAGCACACACGCCGCGAGCGCAACCGTCGCGATCGCCGTGACCAGCGCCGGCCAGATCCGCTTGGTCAGCAGCGCCACCAGCAACGGCACCAACGACGCGGCCGCGACATACGGTGTGAAAGCGATCAGTTGTACCGTCGGGAAGCCGCTGTCCAGCCCGAACACCCGGAACACGGCCCACACCACGAACGGGATCGCCATCAGCCACACCACGGCGCTCCACCACCGGCGCCGACGAGGCCGCACCGGCTTCTCGGGCAGCAACGGCAGGGTGTCCTCCGTGGTGACCATCCCGCCAGCCTAGGTGAGTCGTGCAACGAGCGGCCCGTTCGTCACAGGACCTTCACGTCGGCTTCGCGTCCGCGCCCGCTGTGTTCCCTATGGCCGCTTTCGCGGCCGCGCTTCGTGTCGTCCCGCGTCTTTTGCCGTCTTGCCGCGTCTCTTGCCGCATCCTTTGCCGCATCCGCGCGTGTCCGCTGTTCGCGTTTTGTCGCGTCCGCGCGTTGTTGCGGTGCGCGTCTGCCGCGTCCGCGCGTCGTTGTCGCACGCGTTTTGTCGCATCCGCGCGTTGTTGCGGTTCGCGCCCGCGCGGACGCGTGTGACCTGGGTGTAGCCGTTCGGGCAGCGCGGAAGAGCCGCCCGACGTCGCGCGGTGGCACTAGGCTCGTCATCCGTGCACCCGGTGTTGGCGCGGCTCGGCCCGGTGGCGATCCTGTCCCACGACGTCTTCGTCGCGCTCGGCGTCGGGGTCGCCGCCCTCGTGCTGCTCTGGGAGATCCGCCGGCGCGAGGCCCAGGACGAGCGCCTGTGGTACGTCCTGGCCGGTGCCCTCGTCGGCGGCGCGCTCCTCGCGCGGCTGGGCACCTGGGCGCAGCACCTCGACATGAGGGACAACGCGGGGCTGCTGGAGCAGTGGGCGTACGGCAACCGCAGCATCCTCTCCGGGCTCCTCGGCGCCTACCTGGGTGCCCTGCTGGGCAAGCGGATCGGGGGCTATCCCCACAAGACCGGCAACCTGTTCGCCCCCGCCGTCGCCGCGGGCATGGCGGTCGGCCGGATCGGCTGCCTCCTGGCCGAGCCGCCGGGCACCCCGACGAGCCTGCCGTGGGGCATCCGCCTCGACGACGCGCACGCCGCGGCCATGCACGTCCCCGCCAACGTGCCGCTGCACCCGTCGTTCGTCTACGAGATCCTGTTCCACCTGGCCGCGTTCGCCGCCCTGATCGCGCTGCGCGGACGCGTCACCGCGCCGGGGCGGCTGTTCACGTACTACCTCGCCGCGTACGCCGCGTTCCGCTTCGGCGTCGAGTTCGTGCGGGGCAACGAGGTCGTCTGGGCCGGGCTCACCCGGTCCCAGCTGTTCCTGCTGGCGTTGCTGCCGCTGACCGTCGCCCGATTCGCCTGGACGCGTACGCGCCCTGTGGAGGTCACATGAGCTGGACGGTTCCCCCTCCGCCACCGCCGCCCATGCCCGAGCGGCCGATCCGGACGCGGCAGGTCTTCCTCGGCATCGGCCTGGTCATGGCCGTCCAGCTCGTCGCCGTCCTGATCGGCGTCGGCGCGGTGGTGCTGGGCAACAACAGCTCCAACTCGGAAAACGGCCTGATCGGCGTGTGGCTCGAGCTTCTGCTGCAGTTCGCGATCTTCGTGGCCTGCCTCGCGACCGGCATCGTCTGGATCGTGCACAAGGACCGGGGCCTCGGTTTGGGCCTCCTCATCGGCTGGGGCGCCAGCGTGCTGATCTGCCCCGCCGTCGGCATCGGCGTCTGCCTTGCCATCGTCAGCAACCAGGGGCAGCTATGACCATCGGCACCGGCATGCAACTGCGGGGCGACCGCATCCATCGCTACGTCAACGCGTTCTGTCCGGCCTGCGCGGCCGACAACCCTCCACTGCAGACGGTGCAGCGGCTCTCGGGCTGGCTCGCCGAGCGCGACGGGCGGATCTGGCTCGAACGCGGGTGCCCGGTCCACGGCCTGGTCCGCACGCTCTACGACGAGAATCCCGAGATTCTGCGGTACCTCGAGCGCTGGACCGCCCCCACCAAGACGCACATCCCCGACGTCGCGGGCAACTTCGCCCCGGTCCCGTCCGCCTACCTGGCCGGGCTGCCCGAGATGCAGACCCAGCACACCTGCATCCTGCTCGCCGACCTCACCGACAGCTGCAACCTGCGCTGCCCGACCTGCTTCACCGACTCCTCGCCGGCCATCGAGGGCGCCGTACCGCTCGCCGACGTCCTCGCCGGCGTCGACGCCAAGCTGTCCCGCGAGAACGGCCGCATCGACGTGCTCATGCTCTCCGGCGGCGAGCCGACCCTGTACCCCTGGCTGGAGGAACTGCTCGCCGAGGTCAGCGCCCGCAACGTGGTCCGGGTCCTGATCAACTCCAACGGCGTGCGGATCGCGCGCGACGACGCGCTGCTCGACCTCCTCACCCGCCACCGCGAGCGCGTCGAGGTGTACCTGCAGTACGACGGCGTGTCCGAGCGCGCCGCCCGTCACCACCGCGGCGCCGACCTGCGCCGCCTCAAGGACCAGGCCGTCGACCGCCTCTCCGCGCGCGGCATCTTCACCACCCTCACCATGACCTGCGCCCTGGGCGTCAACGACGACGAGATCGGCGCGGTCGTGAAGCGCGCCCTGGACACCCCGTACGTCGGCGGCGTCTCCCTGCAGCCCCAGTTCGGCTCGGGCCGCTCGGGCGCGATCGACCCGCTCGACCGCCTCACCCACACCGGCGTCCTCGCCCGCCTCGGCCCGCAGACCGGCGACCTGGTCACCTGGCGCGACCTCACGGCCCTGCCCTGCTCCCACCCGCACTGCTGCTCGGTCGGCTACCTCCTGCGCGACGACGCGGGCGACTGGAAGTCGATGACCGCCCTGATCGGCCACGACCGCCTGCTGGAGTTCCTCGACCTCGCCCCCGACCTGGTCGCCAACCGCATCGCGGACGTCCAGCTGCCCGCGGCCCTGCGCACCGCCGTCAAGGACTCGCTGCTGGGCCTGCTGTCCGAGCAGTCGTCCCTGTCCCACCCCGACGTCGGCAACCTGTGGCGCGACATCTGCGAGAACTGCGACCTGGGCATCTCGACCCTCACCACGCTGGTCTCGGCCTCGCTCCCGGGCGGCCGCAACCGCCTGCGCAAGATGCTCGGCGAACGTGTCAAACGCATCACCGTCAAGCCGTTCATGGACATGCACACGATGATCGAGGAGCGGCTCCTGCAGTGCTGCGTCCACGTCGCCACCCGCCGCACGGACGCGGAGGGCACCCACGACCAGTGCGCCCCGTTCTGCGCGGTACAGGCCTGGCCCGAGCTGTCCGCCCAGCGCCTGCCCCGGGCGACGCGCCCGCTGCTTCCCCTGGCCCCGCGCGCGGGGGCGGCCGCGGAGGTGACCCCGTGACGCCGACGGCCTGCCGTTCCGCGCGTCCTCTGCCGACGCGGCCGCTGCTCCCGCTGGCCCCGCGCGCGGGGGCGGCCGCGGAGGTGACCCCGTGACGCCGACGGCCTGCCGTTCCGCGCGTCCTCTGCCGACGCGGCCGCTGCTCCCGCTGGCCCCGCGCGCGGGGGCGGCCGCGGAGGTGACCCCGTGACGCCGACGGCCTGCCGTTCCGCGCGTCCTCCGGCGACGCGGCCGCTGCTCCCGCTGGCCCCGCGCGCGGGGGCGGCCGCGGAGGCGACCCCATGACGCCGACAGCCTGCCGCGTCGCGCCGCGTTCTTCCGAGGTGTCGCTCCTGCTTCCTGTCGCCTCCGCCGGCGGCACGCGCGGGCGCGGCCTTGCCTCCTCGGAAGTGACGTCGTGACGAGCCCGCCGGCGACGAAGCCCTACGACCCGCTGCGGCTGTGCGTCTACGCCACGATCGCCGCCCTCGCCTGGCTGCTCGGCCCGATCGCGGTGGTCGGCTTCGCCCTGCTCGGATTCGCCGGCTACCTGCGCGCCCGCCGCCAGGGCCTCACCCGGTCGAAATGCGTCCTGCGCGACACCCGGCTCGTCCTGGCGTACCTCGCCATCCTGGCCCTGGCCGGCACCGCTGCGATCGGCTGGCGGGTGTACCAGCTGCTGTCCTGACGCCCCTTCCTCCCATCCGTTCTCCGCTTCCGCGGCGGTCCTGCTGGCCCCCGCGCGGACGCGGGTCTACGGTTGGCTGCCGTGAGTGATCTGCCGCCCGCGCTCGACACCGGCTCCAACGGCGCTCCCGAGCCGGCCAAGCCCGCCCTCCTGCCCGGCTGGCTGCGCCGCACGGAGGCGGAGCAGCGCTGGCCGGCCGCCCTCGTCATCGCGATCGCGATCGTGATCCACCTGGTCCTGCCCGCCGACCTCGCCCCGCGCCCGCGCTGGCTGCTGCCGAGCCTCGAGGGCGCCATGCTGCTCACGATCGTGGTGGTCAACCCCCTGCGCATCAACCGCGAGACCCGCGTCCTGCGCCCCCTCGCGCTGGCCCTGGTCACGCTGCTGACCCTGGTCACCGCCTGGTCCGTCTGGCTGCTCGTCCAGGCCCTGTTCGACAAGACCCAGGACGAGCTCCCACCGGCCCACCTGCTGCTCTGGGGCGCCGCCATCTGGCTGACGAACGTCATCGTGTTCGCCCTGTGGTTCTGGGAGACCGACCGCGGCGGCCCCGCCGCCCGCGCGGACGCGGACACCCCGCACCCCGACTTCCTGTTCACCCAGATGCAGGTGCCCGAGCTGGCCCACCACGACTGGGAACCGGCCTTCTTCGACTACTTCTACCTGGCCTTCACCAACGCCACCGCCTTCAGCCCGACCGACACCCTGCCCATGACGATGCGCGCCAAGATGCTCATGGTCGCCGAGTCCGTCATGTCCCTGGTGACAGTCCTGCTGGTGGTAGCCCGAGCCGTGAACGTCATCGGCGGCTGACATGCCCCAGCCGTACCTCCACGACCACCTCACCTGCGTAGCCGCCCCCGCCACCTGGCTGTCCCGCCCGTCCGGCCTCCTGACCGCCGGCGCCGACGGCCTGTACGTCGAGGACCGCCGCCTCCTGTCGCGCTGGCACCTGACCCTGAACGAAACCGAACCCACCACGCTGACCGCCCGCCGCACGGGCGCGTCGTCGGCGGTGTTCTCGGCGGTGTTCTCGGCCGTGTTCTCGGCCGTGGGCGAGGTGCCGGGCCTGACGGTTCAACGCCGCCGCCTGGCCGAACCGACGGGCGGGACGGAGACCATCACGCTGTCCAACGCCTCGAACGCCCCGATCGCGGTCACCGTCGCGGTGCGGGCGGCGACCGACTTCACCGCCCTGGGCGACGTACGCGCCGGCCGTGCGGAAGGTCCGGGCCCGGCACGCGATTCCTCCGACGTGGCCGACTCGGGCCTCGGAGGCGGCGTCCGCGCCACCGAGCTGGGCCTGGCGCGCGATTCCGCCGACGTGGCTGACCCGGGCCTCGGAGGCGGCGTCCGCGCCACCGAGCTGGGCCCGGCGCGCGATTCCGCCGACGTGGCTGACCCTGGCCACGCGGCTGGCTCGGGTTTTGCCGGCGCTGAGGGCACCATCGATTGGCTGTCCTCGGACGGCATGTCAGTTCGCATCCAAACGACTCCGCCGGCCGCCGTTGCAGCGCAGACGCCCCCGCGCGCCGAGACCATCGCCGGCCCTGCGGACGCCCCGCCGTCTCCGGCCCGCGCGGAGGCGTCCCTGACCTGGCAGGCGGTGGTACCCCCGCGCGGCAGTTGGTCCGCCGAACTCCGCATCACCCGCACCGACATTCCACCGATCGCAAGGCCCAAGCGCTTCAGCGCCCTGAGGGTCACCGCCGACGACCGCCGCCTCGACGCCCTCGTACGCTCCGGCGTCCAGGACCTCGACGCCCTCCGCCGCACCGACGGCGCGGACGCGTACTACGCCGCCGGCAGCCCCTGGTACCTGACCCTCTTCGGCCGCGACGCCCTCTGGACCGCCCGCCTTGCTCTTCCCCTGGGCCACGACGTCGCCGCGGGCACCCTCCGCGCCCTAGCGGCCCGCCAGGGCACCAAGCACGACCCGGTAACGGAGGAGGAGCCGGGCCGAATCCTCCACGAACTCCGCCGCGCGGACGCGGCCCCGAGCTTCCCCCCGGTCTACTACGGCACGATCGACGCCACCCCGCTGTTCGTAACCACCCTCACCGAGGCGTACCGCTGGGGCCTGCCCGCCGCAACCGTCCGCTCCCTGCTCCCGAACGTCCGCCGCGCCCTGGCGTGGCTCACCGCCCACGACGGCTTCGTCGCCCACCACACCGACGGCCCCGGCCTGACCAACCAGGGCTGGAAGGACTCGGACGAGGCCATCCAACACGCGGACGGCCGACCCGCGCGGGGCCCGATCGCCTTGAGCGAGGTGCAGGCGTACGCCTACCGAGCCGCCCTCGACGCCGCCTGGCTCCTCGAACAGTTCTCCGGCAATGCCGCCGAGCCCAACACCCCACCCGCCACATCCACTGCCTCACACGACGCACCCACCGCCCCGCACGACGTGTCCACCGCTTCACGCGACGCGTCGGTCGCCGCACATAACCCGTCCTCCGCCGCGCACGTCGCGTCCTCCGCCCCGCACGTCGCGTCCTCCGCCCTGCACGACGCGTTCGCCGCGACGCCCGACGGTTCCACTGCTTCACAAGACGCGTCGATCGACCCTCACAAAGCACTCGCGGACTTGCCCCCAGCAGACGCGAGTGGGCAGCGCGCGGACGCGATCGTCACCGGTGGTCCGGACACGCAGAGCCTGGCCGCCGGACTGCGCGGCCTGGACGCGTGGTTCTCGGAGACGGCTGGCGGCTCGGACGCGAGCACACCCGGCGCAACGCCGCGGCGCTCGGACGCGGCGGCGGGCCCAGAACCGGCAAACAGTGGCCTGGAGGAGGCGAAGCGCTGGCGAGCATGGGCCGACCAGCTCGCCGAACGCTTCCGAGCGGCGTTCTGGTGTCCCGACGGATATCCGGCGATCGCCCTCGACGGCGACGGAGCCCGAGTCGACCTGGTGGCGTCCAACATGGGGCACCTGCTCGGAACCGGCCTCCTCGCCCCGGATGAGAGCGCCGCCGTGGCCGCGCGGCTGGCGGGGTTGCGTTCACCGTTCGGCATCCGCACGGTGTCGCCGGCCTCGGCCGGATACGACTTCCTGTCCTACCACGTCGGCTCAGTCTGGCCGCACGACAACGCGATCGCACTGCTCGGGCTGGTACGCGACGGCCACCGCGCGGAGGCGGCGGCGGTCATCACCGCGCTGCTCGACGCGGCGGAGCGGTTCGAATACCGGCTGCCGGAGCTGTACGGCGGGGACGACCTCCCCACCCCGTACCCGTCCGCATGCCGCCCCCAGGCCTGGGCCGCAGCCGTCGCCCCGGCGATGCTGACCGCACTGCTCGGCCTGGACGTGGACGTGCCGGGCGGCCGTATCACGTTCGCCCCGCTGGCCCCGTCCCCCGTCGGCGCGTACCGCGTCCGCGGCCTCAAGGTCGCCGACGGCGAACTCGACGTGAGCGTGACCGCCGCGGGTGAACTCACGGTCCACAATGGACCACTCGGCGTGACCTTCCACAACGCCGACGGCAGCCCGGCCCGCATCGCCCCACCCATGCCAAGCGACCGACACGTCCCCTGACGCGCGGACGCGAGGCCTCAAATCCCCGAAGCGCGGACTTGAGGCCTCGCGTCCGATGACGTGCGTACGTGTATGAGCAGCGGCCGACGAGCAGAGGGTCAGCCGGCGCGCGGGGGCGTCAGGCGCAGGACGGTACCGCTGCCGTCGTCACTGATGAGGAGCGTCCCGTCGGTGTCGACCGCGGCGTCGACCGGGCGGCCCCACCACTTGCCGTCGGCGCCCACGAAGCCGGTCGCCAGGTCCACCGGGTCGCCCGGGCCGCTCGCCGTCCACGGGATGTAGAGGACCTTGTAGCCGGCGGGCTTCGTGCGGTTCCAGGAGCCGTGCAGCGGCACGATCGCCGCGCCGTTGAAGAAGGTCAGGCCGAGGGGTGCGCTGTGCGGGGGCAGGCCGAGATCGATCGGGTCGGCCTTGGTGCAGTCGGCCTTCGAGCCGTCGCGGTTGAGCTCGTAGTCGCGCAGGAAGCCCATGTTGCGCAGGCCGTTGTCGCTGTTCGGGTTGCAGAACGGCCAGCCGTAGAAGCCGCCGTCGCGGACCTTGATGAACTCCTCCGGCGGGTAGTCGTCGACGAACTCGGGCATGCGCTTGCCCTTGTCGGACTTGCCGTCGCCGTCGACGTCGCGGTCGTCCGGGACGAGGGTGTTGTCGCGGTTGTTGACCACGATCCACAGCTCGTCGGTGCCGGGGCGGAAGGCGAGGCCCTCGGCGTTGCGGATACCGCGCGCAAGCAGGTGCCGCGACGTGTTCTTCCCGCTCGCGGCGTACGTGTAGATCGTGGCGCGCTGCGGGTCGCTCTCGGTGTCGGAGACGCAGGCGTTGCAGGTGGAGGCGATCGAGACGTACAGCGTGTCACCGTGCACGGCGATGTTCTTGAGGACGTGCGCGTAGGCGCCGCGCAGCTCGGGCGTGCTGGTGTCGGGCAGCCCGTCCACGACGACCTGGCCGTCGTGCGCCTTTGTGTCGCCGTTGCTGTACGGGTACCGCACGACGCGGTTCGATTCGGCGATGAACAGGAACATCTGGCCGTTGACCGGCGCGAACACCATGTCGTGGGGCTGGCGCAGCCCGGTCGCGAACTCCGACACCGCGCCCGCGCGCACGAGCTGCACCTTTCCGGCGCCCGGCTGGGACACGAGCAGATCGCCGCTCGGCGTCAAGGCCATGAACCGGGCCTTGTCCACCCGCGCGTAGACGGACGCGGTCCAGCCGGCGGGCAGCTGGAGGTACCGGTCCTGGTTGAACGGCGCGGCCGCGAGGCCGGAGGGCACCTCGACCTTGACCCGGGTCGGCGCCCCGAGCCCCGGCGCGGCGGAGGAGCTGTTCGAGCCCGAAGGACCCGGCCGCGCGGGCGCGGGCTGCGCCGAGTCTCCGGGCGCGTTCGAGCAGGCGGCGAGGGGTAGCGTGCAGGCGAGCAGCAGAGCGGCGAGCTTGCGCATGGCACCGACGCTACCCCTCCGTAAACTTGTCCGGTGCAGCTCACCGTTCTCGACCGGCCGACCTGGGAGGCCCGCCGCGCCGCTCACGAGGCGCGCGTGGACGCGTGGATCCAGCCGCACCTCGCGCGCCGCCGGCTCGGGCGCAAGCATCCGGTCGAGGACTTCCTGTTCACGTACTACTCGTACCGGCCCGCGCAGCTGCGCCGCTGGCACCCGGGCGCGGGCGTCGAACTGGAGGGCTCGGGCGCGGAGGCGGCGACGGTGCCGGCCCGCCGCGCGGACGCGATCGCGTGGATCCGCGACCTGCTCGTGGCGACGGCCGCGCGGACGCCGCACCTGGGGTGCTTCGGGTTGCACGAGTGGGCCATGGTGTACCGCCAGACGCAGGACGAGCTGCGCCACAACGCCTGGCCACTGCGCCTGGGGCCGGCCGGGACCGACGCCGTGGTCGAGGCGAGCCGGATCCGGTGCAGCCACTTCGACGCGTTCCGGTTCTACACCGCGCCCGCGCGGCCGCTGAACCTGCTGCAGCCGACCCGGGAGAGCCAGACGGCCAACGAGCAGCCGGGCTGTCTGCACGCGAACATGGACCTGTACAAGCACGCGTACAAGCTGTCACCGCTCGTGCCCGCCGAGCTGATCGCCGACTGCTTCGAGCTCGCGCGCGACGTGCGGACGCTCGACATGCGGGCCTCGCCGTACGACCTGGCTGACCTCGGCTACGACCCGGTGCGCATCGAGACCCCCGAGGGCCGTGCCCGCTACATCGAGGCCCAGCGAGCCTTCGCCGAGCGGTCCGTCCCGCTGCGCGAGCGCCTGATCGCCGAGTGCGAGGGGCTCCTGGAGGCCGTCGCCGACTGACCGCCGGGAGGAACCCGGCCGAGCCCGGCTGGTGTATAAGTCGGGTTCATGTTCTGGCGGGAACTCTCCTGGGAGTGGCGATGAGCGAGGTACGGCGGCGTTTAGGGTCCCTGCTCGGCATGTGGGACACCGTCGCCACCGTGAACGGCAAGGTCACGATGCGCGGGTGGGCGAGCTTCGCGTGGGCGGACGACGGGGAGTTCCTCGTCCAGCGCGCGGACGCGGATCCGCCCGGCGAGGACGTGCCGCGTGAGTGGATCGACAACTCGCCCTTTCCGACGACATCCGTGATCGGCTTCGACGACGGCAGCCGGACCTTCACGATGCTGTACTCCGACCGCCGCGGCGTCCTGCGCGTGTACGGCATGGACGTCGACGGCGGCACGTGGCGCATCTGGCGGGCGGCCGAGGGCTTCAACCAGCGCTTCACCGGCGCCATCGCCCAGGACGGCAAGCGCATCGACGCGTACTGGGAGATGTCCAAGGACGGCCTCAAGTGGGCCAAGGACTTCGACCTGACGTACACCCGTGGCTGAGGGGCGTCACAGCTCCTCTTAGCCTCGCCACAGCAACATCGCCTTACCTTCGCTGCGACGGCGCGCCCGCGCGGGGGCGCCTCGGCTCGGACGCCGCGTCGGCGCCGGTCGTCCTGCCTGGACGACGCGACCGCGCGGACGCGCCCGAGCCAGTCGCAGCGGAGGGGACACATCATGATCGAGGCTGTCGGCCTCACGAAGCGGTACGGCGAGCGCGTGGCCGTCGACCGGCTGTCGTTCACGGTCCGGCCCGGCCAGGTCACGGGCTTCCTCGGCCCGAACGGAGCCGGCAAGTCGACCACGATGCGCATGATCCTGGGCCTGGACGCGCCGACCGAGGGCACCGTCACGGTCAACGGGCGCGCGTTCGCGGCCCTCGACAGCCCGATGCGCGAGGTCGGCGCGCTGCTGGACGCGAAGGCCATCCACGGCGGGCGCAGCGCGTACAACCACCTGCTCTGCCTGGCCCAGAGCAACAACCTGCCGCGGCGGCGCGTCGGCGAGGTGCTCGAGATGGTCGGGCTCACCGGCGTCGCGCGGAAGCGCTCGAAGGGCTTCTCGCTCGGCATGGGACAGCGGCTCGGCATCGCCACCGCCCTGCTCGGCGACCCGAAGGTGCTCATGTTCGACGAGCCGGTCAACGGCCTCGACCCCGAGGGCATCCTGTGGATCCGCAACCTGATGCGCTCCCTCGCGTCCGAGGGCCGCACGGTGCTCGTCTCCAGCCACCTCATGTCCGAGATGGAGCACACCGCGGACCACCTGCTCGTGATCGGCCGCGGCCGGCTCATCGCGGACTGCACGGTGCGGGAGTTCATCGACCGGAACTCGTCACTCGCGGTGCGCGCGCGGACGCCCGAACCCGCAAGGCTCGTCGAGCTCGTCACCGCCGCGGGCGGCAAGGTCGCGCCCGAGCCCGACGGTGCGCTGCTGATCACCGAGCTGCCGCTCCCGCGCGTGGGCGACCTCGCCTTCGACGGCGGCGTCCGGCTGCACGAACTCGCGCCGCTGCAGGCCTCCCTGGAGCAGGCGTTCATGGAACTGACCAAGGACAGCGTGGAGTACCACGCGGCCGTGCCGGGAGAGAAGCGATGACCGATCTTGTACTGCCACGCGCCGGACTGTCCGGCATGCTGCGCTCGGAGTGGACGAAGCTGCGCACGGTGCGCTCGACCGTGTGGTCGCTGGTGGCCATGGCGGGCATCGCGATCGGGCTCATGTCGATCATCGCGTGGGCGGTGATGCGCCAGTGGGACACGGCCGGCTCCGGCAGTCAGAGCTACCTGGCAGAGCACCCGCTCGATCTGATCCTGTCGCAGCCGCTGTTCATCGCGCAGCTCGTGGTCGCGGTGCTCGGGGTGATGGTGATCTCCGCGGAGTACACCACCGGCATGATCCGCTCCACCCTCCAGGCGCAACCGCGCCGCCTGACCGTGCTCGTCGCGAAGGTCCTGGTCTTCGCGGCGCTCATGCTGGGCGTCGGCGAGGTGCTGTCGTTCGGCGCGTTCTTCGCGGGCAAGTTGATCCTGTCCTCGCACGTCACGGTCTCCCTCGGCGATCCGGGCGTCGCGCGCGCCGTGATCGGCGCCGGGCTGTACACGGCGATGCTCGGGCTGTTCTCGCTCGCCCTGGGCGCGATCGTCCGGCACACCGCGGGCGCCATCACGGCCGTGCTCGGCCTCATCCTCATCGTGTCCCAGCTGACCTCGCTGCTGCCGGGGAGCTGGGGAGCCCACGTGAACGCGTGGATGCCGACCAACGCGGGACAGCTGGTCTTCGAGCAGACGGTGCCGGCGGACGCGCTGCTGTCGCCGTGGGAGGGGTACGCGGTCTTCTCGGGGTGGACGGTGTTGCTGCTGGCCGTCGCGGCGTTCCTGTTCAAGACCCGCGACGCCTGAGCCGCGCTACCGCACGAGGCTGGTGACCTCGTCGGCGCAGCCCCAGGACAGCGTGACGCCGGCCCCGCCGTGGCCGTAGCAGTGCACGACGCGAGTGCCGCGCGGGAGCGGCTCGGGGTCCGCCTCGAGCCGCGGCCCGCCCTCCCGCGCGGGGCGCAGTCCGGCCGCCTCCCGCAGCGGCCGCGCGCCCGCCAGCTCGGGCACCAGGTCCGCGCAGCGGCGCAGGATGGCCGCCGTCGTGGCCGGGTCGGGAGCCTCGTTCCAGTCGCCGGGCTGGAAGGTCCCGCCGAGCACCACGTCGCGTGCGCGCGGGTGGACGTACGTCATGCCGTCCGGGTGCTCCTCGTCCCGCACCGACGTCTCCAGGCCCGGGTTGGCCACGACCACGACCTGCCCTCGGGCCGGGAAGACGGTCGGGTCGCCGGCGAGGACGCGGGCGGCGAGCCCGGTCGCGTTGACCACCGTGCCGGCCCGCCCGTCCAGGTCGGCGAGCCGCTCGACGCGCCCGAGCGTGAGGTGGCCGCCGAGGGCGCGGACGCGTTCGGCGAGCCACGGAAGGTACGTCTCCATCTCGGCCGACGGCACGGTGAACCGCCACTCGCCGCGGCCCGGATCACGGTCCGGGTCAGAGTCGTGGCCGCCCGGATGCGCCGAGAAGCCGGGCACGGCGGCGGCCCACCACGGCGTCTCGGTCACGCCGTGGCGCACCAC
This sequence comes from Dactylosporangium sp. CS-033363, assembly GCF_050942475.1. Classification (NCBI taxonomy): domain Bacteria; kingdom Bacillati; phylum Actinomycetota; class Actinomycetes; order Micromonosporales; family Micromonosporaceae; genus Dactylosporangium; species Dactylosporangium sp. CS-033363. The sequence continues at coordinate 1,588,727 of NZ_CP192032.1, forward strand.
CATCCGGGTGGGACGGGCCGCCACGCCGGGCACACCGTTCACGGCCTGGGCCATCATTTCGTCGTACGTCCGGTGCGCCCACGCCAGCACCCGCGCATCGGCATCGGTGCGCGTCGGGTACCACACCGCCGCCGCCAGCCGGGACACGGAGCGGCCGGGCGCATCGGCCGAGACGACCCGCACCCGCGCGCCGGCCTCGAGCAGCCGCACCGCGCACGTGAGTCCGACAAACGCCGGCGCCGAGCACGATCACGTCATCCATGACGCCAGGCAACCAGCGCTCGGCCGGGTTGTCCAAGTCGCGCCCGCTCCCGCGCGACGGGTGCGGTCAGCGGAGCGACGATGCGGCCAAGCGGAACGACGGTGCGGCTGCGTGACGCGACGGTGCGGCCGGCGGAGACGGTGGATCGACTACGGCCGCGGCGCTTCGCGGTGCTGCACCTCACGCGCTCGGCCGCGCATCCAAGGATCGTCGGCGCCGAACGTGCTGAGGCCGGTGTCCCCAGCGTGCGGCCGGCGTCGCGTGCTCAGCCAGGCGATCCGAGGTCAGTCCTGGATGAACGCCAGCAGATCGGCGTTGAAGGCCGCCTCGTAGTCGCCGCTGATGCCGTGCGGCGCGCCCGGGTACAGCTTCAGGCTCGCGTTCTTGAGCAGTCGCACGGACTTGAGCGACGCCGCCTGGATCGGGACGATCTGGTCGTCGTCGCCCTGGGCCACGAACACCGGGATGTCGATGCGCTGCAGGTCCTCGGTGAAGTCGGTCTCGGAGAACACGCGGATGCAGTCGTACGCGGCCTTGAGCCCCACCTGCATGCTCAGCCGCCAGAACTGCTCGCGCAGGCCGTCGGAGATCTTGCTGCCGGGCCGGTTGGCGCCGTAGAACGGGCCGCTCAGGTCGCGGTAGAACTGCGCGCGGTCGGCGGCCAGGGCGGTGCGCATCTCGTCGAACACGGAGCGCGGGGTGCCCTCCGGGTTGGTCTCGGTCTTGAGCATCAGCGGCGGGATCGCGCCCACGAGCACCGCCTTGGAGACGCGCGACGTGCCGTGCCGCCCGAGGTACCGCGTGATCTCACCGCCCCCGGTGGAGTGGCCGATCACGACCGCGTCGGTGAGCCCGAGATGGTCCATCACCTCCGCGAGATCGTCGGCGTAGGTGTCCATGTCGTTGCCCTGCCACGTCTGCGTCGAGCGGCCGTGGCCGCGGCGGTCGTGCGCGACCGCGCGGTAGCCCCGCGACGCGAGCAGCATCATCTGGTTGTCCCAGGCGTCGGCGTTGAGCGGCCAGCCGTGGCTGAACACGACGGGGCGGCCCGAGCCCCAGTCCTTGTAGAAGATCTGGGTGCCGTCGGACGTGGTGATGAAGGGCATGACGTCTCCTCGCGGGTCCGGGTGCGAGCCGGGCGGGCTCGCCACCGGCTCTGACCGCGATGCGCGGAAGCAATCTCACCCGCCCGGGTGGGGGCCCGCGCGCGGACGCCTTAAGGAGCGCTGAACCCTACCTCAAGTGAGAGCGCTCCATTGACCGATATTCATAAAGGTTATTTACTGTTAACAATGCTTCCTTTACATTGAGCGGCATCACCCCCACCGCTGGAAGGAGCGATTGGATGCGTAAAGCGATCGCTGCGGTACCCCTGACGCTGGCCGCGACGGCCGCCGCCCTTGTGGGAACGGCGTCCTCCGCGTCCGCGCACGGGTACATCTCGTCACCACCGAGTCGTCAGGCGATGTGTGCGCAGGGCCGCGTGGCCAACTGCGGCGAAATCGTCTACGAGCCGCAGAGCGTCGAGGCGCCCAAGGGCTCGATGCTCTGCAGCGGCGGCAACAGCCGCTTCTCGCAGCTCGACGACCCGAACAAGGGTTGGCCGGCCACGTCGGTCGGCAACACCGTCACCTTCAACTGGGTGTTCACCGCCCGCCACGCCACGACGAACTTCGAGTACTTCGTGGGCGGCACCCGCATCGCCAACATCGACGGCGGAGGCCGTCAGCCCGACGCGACCGTCTCCCACACGGTCAACCTGGGCGGCCGCACCGGGCGCATTCTGGTGCTGGCCCGGTGGAACATCGCCGACACCGGCAACGCGTTCTACTCGTGCGTCGACCTGCAGGTCGGCAGCGGCGGAAACCCGACGCCGACGCCCACGCAGCCGTCGCCGACGCCGACGCGTCCGAGCCCGACGCCGACCACCAGCCCGACCACGCCGCCGCCGTCGGGCACCACCACCTGGGCCGCCGGCACCGCGTACAAGGTCGGCGACCGCGTCACCTACAACGGCGTGACGTACCAGTGCCGCCAGGCGCACACCGCCATTGCCGGCTGGGAGCCGCCCAACGTCCCGGCCCTGTGGCAGCGCGTCTGACCGTCCGGTACCGCTGAGAAAGGCGGCGTCCCGTCCCACCGGGGCGCCGCCCCCGCGCAGGGAGACCCATGAAACGCATCGCGTTCCTGCTCGCGGCGTTCCTGCTGGCGGGCTGCGCCGCCGTCCCGGCCCAGCCCGCCCCCGCAGGCACCCAGCAGCGCGTCTTCAACGACACCGACGTCATGTTCAGCCAGATGATGGTCGCCCACCACGGCCAGGCCCTGGAGATGGTGCGCCTGGCCCGGTCGAAGGCCGAGCGCGAGGACGTGCGCACCCTCGCGGCCGCGATCGACGTCACGGAGACCGACGAGCTCAAGACCATGCAGGTCTGGCTCGAGACGTGGGGGAGCCCGCCCGCCGCCGACGCGTCCGCGCACGCGGGTCACGGCGGCGCGCACGGCGCCAATCCGGACGACCTCAAGGCGCTGCAGTCCGCGTCCGGGCGCGACTTCGAGACCAAGTTCCTCAACCTGCTCATCGCCCACCAGCACAACGCCATCGAGATCGCACGGATGGAGACGGGCTCGGGCGTCAACCCGGGGGCCCTCGACCTGGCCAAGCGCATCGACGAGTCGCGGACCGCCGAGATCCAGCAGATGCTGCAGTTCCTCAACCGGTCCGCCTGATCGCGACGCGTCCGCGCGCTGCTCATCGGCGCCGGTCGGCGTTGCTGTCGGCGCGGGGCCGAGGAGGGTGAGCGTCTCGGCCGCCCGCGCCATCTCGCACGACCTGCCCCGGATGCGGGGCGACCTGCCCCGGGACGTACGGCGCGACCTGCCACGAACGTGGGGCGCGACCTGCCACGAACGTGGGGCGCGACCTGCCACGAACGTGGGGCGCGACCTGCCACGGAGGTAGCGCCGCCTGGCACGGCACGGCCGAGACGTAGGCGGCCGCTTGCCGCGGTGTGGCCAGGAGGTAGGGCGCCGCCTGGCACGGCCTGTACCGGTGATCCGCTGCCTGGCGCATTTCGGTCGCGGACTTGAGGCATTGCACGTGTGGCGCGGCACGGGCACAGCACCGCGCGGGAGCGGCGTTGGCGCGGCACTGTGCGGGAGCGGCACTGCGCGGGAGCGGCACGGGCACGGCACTGTGCGGGAGCGGCACGGCACGGCACCTGAGCGTCATGGGCACGGCACTGTGCGGGAGCGGCGTGGGCACGGCGTGCGGAGCCGGGCTGGGGCCTGACGCGCGGAGGCGCGGGGGAGCCGGGGTCGCTACCGTGGCGGGCAGTACCGGGCTCGTGAGGCTGGGAGGCGGCAAAGTGGGCGAGCGGCTGCGTAACTGGGCGGGGAACATCGAGTTCGGAGCGGCCCGGGTGCATCGCCCGCGCAGCGTGAAGCAGGTGCAGGAGGTCGTGGCCGGCGCGGAACGCGTCCGCGCGCTCGGGACCGGGCACTCGTTCAACACGATCGCGGACACGCCCGCCGATCTCGTCAGCGTGGCCGGGCTGCCCGCCGACATCCGGATCGACGCCGACGCGCGGACGGTCAGCGTCGCGGGCGGGGTGCGGTACGGGGAGCTGGCGCGCCGGTTGGACGCCGAGGGGTACGCGCTGCACAACCTCGGGTCGCTGCCGCACATCTCCGTCGCCGGCGCAGTCGCGACCGGGACGCACGGGTCGGGCGTCGGGCTGGGCAACCTCGCCACCGCGATCTCGGCCGTGGACATCGTCTCCGGCGGGGGTGAGCTCGTCTCGCTGCGGCGCGGGGACGCGGACTTCGACGGGGCCGTGGTCGCCCTCGGGGCGCTCGGCCTCGTCGTGCGGGTCGCGCTGGACATCCAGCCCGCCTACCGCGTGAGCCAGCACGTCTACGAGCGGCTCCCGCGCGCGGAGCTGGATGCGCACTGGGAGGAGATCGCGTCCGCGGGGTACAGCGTCAGCCTGTTCACCGGCTGGCACGGCGACACCGTGGACCAGGTGTGGATCAAGCGGCGGGACGAGGACGCGCCCGCGCCCGCGCCCGCGGAGCTGTTCGGGGCGGTGCCGGCGGGCGGGAAGCGGCACCCGATCGCCGTCATGTCGGCGGAGCACTGCACCGAGCAGGGCGGCGCGCCCGGGCCCTGGCACGAGCGGCTGCCCCACTTCAAGCTCGAGTTCACGCCGAGCAGCGGCGAGGAGCTGCAGACGGAGTACTTCGTGGCGCGCGCAGACGCGGTGGCGGCGTTCGCGGCCGTCGAGCAGGTCCGCGACGTGGTCGTGCCGGCGCTGCAGATCTCCGAGATCCGCACGATCGCGGCGGACCGGCTCTGGCTCAGCCCGCATTACGAGCGCGACAGTGTGGCGCTGCACTTCACGTGGGTACCAAATGATGATCTTGCTCTTCGGGCGGTTGACGCGCTCGAGGAGGTCCTCGCGCCGTTCGCGCCGCGCCCGCACTGGGGCAAGGTGTTCCGGAACGCTCCCGGGTATCCGCGCGGGGGCGACTTCGCCGCGCTCGCCGCGCGGCTGGACCCGGCAGGGACCTTCCGCAACGCCTTCGTCGAGCGCCACGTGTTCGGGGCGTAGCGCGCGGACGCGACCAGAGCGGTGCGGCACGCGTTCGTGGAGGCCGCGCGGGAGCGGGGGGTAGATTTCCTGGCGTGCGTATCGCTCGTTTCGCCCACAGCAGTGGCATGTCGTTCGGGGTCGTGGAGGGTGAGCCGTCGGCCGGAATGGCCGGGCTCACCGTCGCCGAGATCGACGGTCACCCCTTCGGGGAGCTCCGCTTCACCGGCCAGCGCTGGGCCGTCGCCGATGTGCGGCTGCTCTCGCCCATTCTGCCCAGCAAGGTGGTGTGCGTCGGGCGGAACTACGCCGACCACGCGGCCGAGCTCGGCAACGACGTCCCGAAGGAGCCGCTGCTCTTTCTCAAGCCCTCCACGTCCGTGATCGGTCCCAACGATGCGATCCGGATTCCGCCGCAGTCGCAGCAGGTCGAGCACGAGGCCGAGCTGGCCGTCGTCATCGGCGTCACCGGCGCCCGCCGCGTGGACCGCGCGGGCGCGGCGGCGGCGATCTTCGGGTACACCTGCGCGAACGACGTGACCGCGCGCGATCTGCAGCGCAAGGACGTCCAGTTCACCCGGGCCAAGGGCTTCGACTCGTTCTGCCCGATCGGGCCGTGGATCGTGACCGGCGTGGACGTCAGCGACGTCGAGGTGCGCTGCGAGGTCAACGAGGAGGTCCGCCAGCTCGGCCGGACCAAGGACATGGTGTTCGACGTGCCGACCCTTGTGTCGTATGTGTCACATGTGATGACGCTGCTGCCCGGTGACGTGATCCTCACCGGCACCCCGGCCGGCGTGTCCCCGATGGCCCACGGCGACGAGGTCGTGGTCTCGATCGAGGGAGTCGGCGCGCTCACCAACAAGGTTCTGACCTTGGAATAGGCGTGTTGGCGACAACCGATTTGGCGTGGAAGGGGACCTCCGGTAAAGTTCTCTTTCGGCGCGGTAAGCGCCAATGGGGTATGGGGTAATTGGCAGCCCGACTGATTCTGGCTCAGTTAGTCTAGGTTCGAGTCCTGGTACCCCAGCACCGCAGCAAGATCGCGGTGCTGTAGTGTTCCACCGCACGTCAGCACGCAAGGCAAGTACTGGGGCCCCGTCGTCTAGCGGCCCAGGACGCCGCCCTCTCAAGGCGGTAGCGCCGGTTCGAATCCGGTCGGGGCTACAGCGCATGTCCAGCCGCTTCGAGGCGCCAGACCTCGCAGCGGCTGTTTGCGTTTCCGGGCCCGATCGAGCCCGGCCGCCCCGCGCAACGCTCGTGGGATTCGACGCTTTCGTCCAGATCGGCGTCCCGGCTGTGAAGCACAGCGCCGGGCATCTGAGGCTGCGCGCGGTCGCGCGCCCGCGACGGGCCGGCGGCCGGAGCGCTGCCGCGGCGGTTGGCCGGCCGTGGCAGCGCGCGGTCGCGTCCGGGATGCCGCTACAGCTGCGTCGCGATGCCCAGGATCGCCGCGATGAACACGACGAGGGCCACGATCAGCGACATGCAGCCGCCGCGGCCGGTGCCGCCCGACGACGGGGCCGGGGCCGGCGGCGGAAGCTGAGGGTCCTGCGGCGTGGTGGGGGAGTCGGGCGCGTCCGGGCCGCCGGGGCCGCCTGAGCTCGGCGGGGACGACGGCGTGCCGGACGAGGGGGAGGCGTGGAGGCCCGCCGAGCCGTCCGGCTCGGGGCTCGCTGGCGTGGTCGAATCGGGCACTGGCGTTCCTTCCAGCTGAGGCGCTCCGGGACCGCGCCCCGGATTCGCCGATACAAGACGCGCCCGCGGCGGTACACCGGAAAACTCCGCGCGGCACGCCCCGCCGATCGTAGGCGCGTCCGCGCGGCGCGCAACCCTGCGACCGATCGGTCGGCGCCGGGGCCGAATCAGGCCAAGCGCCTGCGCGTGCCAGGTCCGGCCCGGCGCCCAAGCGTGCGGGGTCCAGCGAGGCGTCCGCGCGTCTCAGACCCCGGGCCTGCCTCCACACGCGTCAGGTCTGGCCCGGCGCCCAGGCACGCGAGGTCCGGGTCAGGCTGAGCGCCCGAGCGTCCCAGGTCCCGGCCAGGCGTCCGCGCGTGCCATGTCTGGCACGCCGCCCAGGCAGGCGGGTCCGGGTCAGGCTGGGCGCCCGAGCAACCCGCGTCCCGGCCAGGCGTCCGTGCGTGCCGGGTCCGGCTCGGCGCCCAGGCGTGCGGAGTCCGCGGCCGGCGCGGCGTCCGCGCGTGCCGGGTCCAGCTCGGTGCCCAGGCGTGCGTAGTCCAGTGCGGACCGGGCGCCCGCGTGTGCGGACCGGGCGCCCGCCTGCGCCACGTCGGGGTGGGCGCGCAACGGGCCGCGGGCCGCATGGGGTGGCGCCGCCGCAAACGCACAATCGGCCCGGCACCCCAGTGCCGAGCCGATCGCCGCGCAAATGGCCTCTAGAGCCCCGACAGCCGCTGTCCCGCCCGAACCACGGCCATCGCGTGCCGATCGCCCGGTCGCCGCCCCAGACGCTCTATGGGGCCGGAAACGCTGATCGCCGCGATGACCCGCCCCGTCCGGTCCCGGATCGGCGCGGACACGCTCGCCACGCCCGGCTCGCGCTCGGCCACGCTCTGGGCCCAGCCCCGCCGCCGCACCTCCGCGAGGGTGCGCCCGGTGAACTTGCACCGCGGCAGGAGCGGCATCACGGCCTCGGGCGGCTCCCACGCGAGGAGGACCTGCGCGGCCGAGCCCGCTGTCATCGGCAGCACGGCGCCGATCGGCACGGTGTCGCGCAGACCGCTGGCGCGCTCGGCCGCGGCCACGCACAGGCGCTCGTCGGCGCGACGGAGGTACAACTGCGCACTCTCACCCGTCGCGTCGCGCAGCGCGGTCAGCATCGGCTCCGCGGCGGTCAGCAGGACGTCGGGCGCGGCGTTGGCGAGCTCCCCGAGGCGTGGGCCCGGGCGCCAGCGTCCCTGGGCGTCGCGGACCAGCAAGCGGTGGATCTCCAATGCCTGGGCCAGACGGTGCGCGGTGGCGCGCGGAAGCTTCGTCCGCTCCACCAATTCCGCCAGGCTGGCGCCGTCGACGCAGGCCGCGAGGATGACGACCGCCTTGTCGAGCACGCCGACACCGCTCATACTGTGTCCCACAGACCGAAACATACCTCCCAAATTTTAGGATGTCCAGATGGTGGGAGAAGCACAACAGCAGCCGCGAACGCTGGCGGAGAAGGTGTGGGACGCGCACGTCGTGCGGTCCGCCGCCGGTGAGCCGGACCTGCTCTACATCGACCTGCATCTCGTGCACGAGGTCACCAGCCCGCAGGCGTTCGACGGCCTGCGCATGTCCGGCCGCCCGGTGCGCCGGCCGGAGCTGACCATCGCGACCGAGGACCACAACACGCCGACCGACAACCTGCTGACCATCAGCGACCCGGTCTCCCGCACGCAGATCGAGACGCTGCGGCGCAACACCGAGGAGTTCGGCATCCGCGTGCACTCGCTGGGCGACGCCCAGCAGGGTGTTGTCCACGTAATGGGACCGCAGCTGGGCCTGTCCCAGCCGGGCATGACGATCGTGTGCGGCGACTCGCACACCTCCACGCACGGCGCGTTCGGCGCCCTCGCGTTCGGCATCGGCACCTCCGAGGTCGAGCACGTCCTCGCCACCCAGACCCTGTCGCAGGCGCGTCCGCGCACCATGGCGGTCAACGTGGTCGGCGAACTCGGCCCCGGCGTGACCGCCAAGGACCTGGTGCTGGCGCTCATCAGCCAGGTGGGCACGGGCGGCGGGCGCGGGCACGTGGTGGAGTACCGCGGCTCCGCGATCGAGAAGCTGTCCATGGAGGGTCGGATGACCATCTCCAACATGTCGATCGAGTGGGGCGCCAAGGCCGGCATGATCGCGCCGGACGAGACGACGTTCGCCTACATCGAGGGCCGCGAGTACGCGCCGAAGGGTGCCGACTGGGACCGGGCCAAGGAGTACTGGGCGAGCCTGCGCACCGACGACGGCGCCAAGTTCGACACCGAGGTGACGCTGGACATCTCCCAGCTGACCCCGTTCGTCACCTGGGGCACCAACCCCGGCCAGGGCGCGCCGCTCGGCGGTTTCGTGCCCAGCCCGGACGACTTCACCGAGAACGCCGAGCGCGTCGCGGCGGAGAAGGCGCTGGAGTACATGGCGCTGACCCCCGGCACCGCGCTGCGCGACGTCGCGATCGACGTGGTCTTCCTCGGCTCGTGCACCAACGGCCGGCTCGAGGACCTGCGCGCCGCGGCCGACGTGCTGCGCGGCCGCCGGGTCTCCGAGAGCGTCCGCATGCTCGTGGTGCCCGGCTCCGCGTCCGTGCGCGCGGCCGCGGAGGAGGAGGGCCTCGACAAGGTCTTCACGGAGGCCGGTGCGGAGTGGCGCTTCGCGGGCTGCTCCATGTGTCTCGGTATGAATCCCGACACACTGAAGCCCGGCGAGCGCTCCGCCTCGACTTCCAACCGCAACTTCGAGGGCCGCCAGGGCCGCGGTGGCCGCACCCACCTGGTTTCGCCTCCGGTCGCCGCGGCGACCGCCGTCGCCGGTCATCTCGCCGCCCCTGCCGACCTGAACTAAAAGGGACACGGACACTCATGGAGAAGTTCACCGTCCACACCGGTACGGCAGTTCCGCTGCGCCGGTCCAACGTGGACACCGACCAGATCATCCCCGCCGTCTACCTCAAGCGCGTCACCCGCACCGGGTTCGCCGACGGACTGTTCAACGCCTGGCGCTCGGACCCGGAATTCGTGCTCAACAATCCCGTGTACGAGGGCGCCTCGATCCTCGTCACCGGCCCCGAGTTCGGCACCGGCTCATCGCGTGAGCACGCTGTTTGGGCTTTGCAGGACTACGGATTCCGCGCCGTCGTCGCGCCGCGTTTCGGCGACATCTTCCGGGGAAACGCGCTCAAGGGCGGCCTGCTCCCGGTCGAGCTCGGGAGCGAAAACATCGAAAAACTGTGGGCTGCGATCGAGGCCGACCCGAAGCTCGAGGTAACGGTCGACCTCCAGGCTCGCCAGTTGCGTGCGGGTGCCGACGAATGGGACTTCCCGCTGGACGATTTCAGTCGTTGGCGGTTGCTGGAAGGCCTCGATGACATCGGCCTCACCCTTCGCCATGCGGACGCTATCACCGCCTTCGAACAAGGCCGTCCGGAGTGGACACCCGTCGTTCACTAGCCCCCGCAGGGCGTCTCGATGAGCCTTCGGCCGAATCCGTTACTCCACAACGATTTCTTTTCCGTCATATGTTTGTATCCTGTGTGCGTTGGGATACCTTGCCCACAGGGACTTCATTTCTGGTACGGGAGGAAACGTGAACAAGGCCGAGCTCATCGAGGCGCTCAGCGCTCGCCTGGGCGACAAGAAGTCGGCGAACGCGGCGCTGGACGCGGTGCTGGCCGAGATCCAGGCCGCCGTGACCAAGGGCGACAAGGTTGCCATCACCGGCTTCGGCGTCTTCGAGAAGCGCATTCGCGGTGCGAGAACCGCCCGCAACCCGCGCACCGGCGAAGCGGTGAAGGTGAAGAAGACGTCGGTTCCCGCGTTCCGCGCGGGCGCCAGCTTCCGTGAGATGGTCGCCAGCGGCAAGGTGCCGAAGGTCGCCGCTGCCGCGAAGAAGACGACCGCCGCCAAGACGACCACGGCGAAGGCGACGACCGCAAAGGCCACCACGGCGAAGGCGACGACGGCGAAGGCCACTGCGGCCAAGGCCACCGCCACCAAGACCGCCCCGGCCAAGGCCGCCACCAAGACCGCTCCGGCGAAGAAGACGGCCGCCAAGACGACGCGCGCTGCGGCGTCCACCACGGCCCGCAAGACGACGACGGCCACCACGGCCGCCGCCAAGACCACCACCGCCGCGAAGAAGGCGCCGGCCAAGAAGGCCGCCGCCAAGTAACTCAGGCAAACGAAAAGGGCGGCCCCGCGATCGCGGGGCCGCCCTTTCACTGTTTGCGCGCTATCGCAGCGACACCGGCGCGATGCGATCCCGGCCGACGATTTGCCCGCCGGCGAAACACAGCACCCAACCGGCGCCTTTGCGGGTGTGGAAGTTGACGTCTCCCCGGTGGGTGAGCGCCGACAGCAGCGGCGGCATGAGTTTTCCCTGGCTGCAGACCACGGTTGTACCCCCACGACGCGCCATCACCGCCAGCGCCTCCGCGGCCGGGCCCGGCTCGGCCTCCTCGTCGAAGGCCGGCTCGAGTGCCACGGGCAGGCCCAGCGGCTCCACCGTCTGCCGGCAGCGCAGGGGGGTGGCCGAGACCACCCGGTCCGGCCGCAAGAGCGTCAGCAGGCCGCTGAGGGCCCGCGCGTCGCGTTCCCCGCTCGGTTCCAGGGGCCGCTGCCCGTCCGGGCCCTTCCACTCCTTGCGTTTGCCGGCCTTCGCGTGCCGTACCAGCGCGACGACCCCGGTCACCGGCGGCACGTCGAGAAACGCCCGCACGACGCCCCGGTCGTGCGCGTAGCTCAGCAGCGTGTGCGCGTCCGTCGCGGCGACCCACCGGGCCTCCTCGATCTCGTGGTCGGCCGGGCGCGGCGCCCACGCGACCGCGCGCATCGACCAGAAGTCCACGCCCTTCTCCACGCCCGGCTCGCCGGTCAGGTACCGCACGGACGGCAGCCGCACCTGCGGCACCGCCTCGACCGAGGTCTCCTCGAAGACCTCCCGCACCGCCGCGGTCAGCTCGTGCTCGCCCGGATCGAGTTTTCCCTTCGGCAGCGACCAGTCGTTGTACCGCGGCCGGTGCACCAGCACGATCTCCGTGACACCACCGGCGGACCGCCGCCACACCACCCCGCCCGCCGCGCGGACGACCGAGTTCACTTCAGCCATGCGATGTTCTTATCCTCCATGACGGCCGCCCACACAGCCGGGAAGTCCGCCCGGGCCTGCGTCACCGCGGCCCGCTCGCGCTCGAAGAGCCGGCCCGCCGTCACCGCGAGCTCATGGTCGCGCGGCTCGGCCGCGGCCGCCGCCAGCCACGCATCCGCGGCGATCGCCGCGTCCTGGTGCTCGCCGAGCACTCCCTGCGCCCGCCCGATCGCCTTGGCCAGCAGCCGCGCCTCCGGGCCGACGACCGCGGAGACCGCGTCGGCGGCGTAGCGGGCCCGCTTGGCCCGCTTGCGGACCTCGTGCCAGTCGTCGTCGGGCAGATCCGGGGTCAGCTCGCCGGCGCCGACGACGCCGCCACCGCCCTCCACCAGGCGCCGCCAGGGCCGCTGGACGATGCCCGGCAGCACGTCCTCGGCCCGCTCCCAGGCCGGCGGCGCGAGGCGGGGCTCCTCCACCGCGCCGACGAGGGCGTCGAGGAGCTTGACGTAGCGCCGCGAATGCAGCGCCTCGTCCAGCTCCCGCAGCGCCACGTCCTGCCGGGCGGCCAGCGCGGCGTCGATGCGCGCGACCGAGCGCGGGTCGGCCGGCACCAGCGGGTCGGCGGCGGCCGTGTCGTGCAGCCGCTCCCGCAGCACCTCCAGGTCGCGGGCGCCGCCGAGCGCGCCCGCCAGCCACGCCAGCTCCTCGCGCAGGCCGGCCGTCCAGTGCGGGTCCAGCAGCGCCTGGAAGGTCTGCAGGTCGCTGCGCAGGCGGCGGGTGCCGACCCGCATCTGGTGCACCGGGGTGTCGCCGTTGGGCATCGTCTCGCGCAGCCGCGCGAACGGGTCGTGCTTGAAGATCCGCGTCACGTCGCGGCGGATCGCCTCGGCGACCACGTCGCCCGCGTAGACGGTGCGCTTGCGCGCGGGCGCGGCCAGCACCGGCTCGTCCAGCGGCGCGTACGCCTCCATCGCGCGCACGTGCTTGGGCACGAACTCGCCCGCCCGGGCGCCCGCGTCCAGCAGCAGCTCCTCGATGCGGTCGAGCAGGTCACGGCTGCCCTCGGCCCGCTCCACCTCGATCTCGCGGAAGCGCAGCGCGACGTCGCGGCCCCAGTACACGCTCACCTCGTCGTCGGCGACCTCCGCCAGCAGGCGGCCGTCGGCGTCGGCCACCTCGTAGACGGTGCGCACGGTGCGCAGGATCGCGGCCGGGGCGAGCTTGCGCCCGCGCCGGTAGGCGGTGACGAGGTCGAGCAGCTGCGTGGGCACCACGCCGGAGCCCCGCGACGGCTGGGAGTACTCGTGGCGCACCCCCGCCCGCGAGGACGGCAGCTTCACCGTCCACTCCTTCGGGACGGCATCGCTCTTGCGGTACCGCAGCGAGACCCCGTGGCGGGCAAGCAGCCGCTCCGGAGTGTCGTAGTAGGTCGCCCGCAGCGTCTCCGGCTCCCGCGCGCTCACCCACCCGGCGGCGCCGAGGTCGGGCATCGTGAACCCGTCGTCGGCCAGATACTTGCGCTCTTCCTCCAGCATCCAGTCACCCTAAAGAGGTCAGCCGGGCTCACTCCACCCGGTCGACGATGCGGCGCAGCAGGGCCTCCTGCGGGTTCTTGCCCGGCCGGCGGTGCCACTGCCCATTCCCCGAGAGCTCGAACGCGCCCGTGTCCTCGCTCATCATCAGGCTCAGCACCCGGTGCAGCTCGTCCGTCGAGGCCGGATCGGTCACCTGCACCAGCGCCTCCACGCGGCGGTCGAGGTTGCGGTGCATGAGGTCGGCCGAGCCGATCCAGTACTCCGCGCGGGTGCCGTGGCCGAAGCGGAACACCCGCGAGTGCTCCAGGAACCGGCCCAGAACCGACCGAACCCGAATGTTCTCCGACAGGTCCGGCACGTCCGGGCGCAGCGCGCAGATGCCGCGCACGATCAGGTCGACCTGCGTCCCCGCGCGGCTGGCACGGTACAGCGCGTCGATGACCTCCTCGTCGACCAGCGAGTTCACCTTGATCTGGACGAGGCCGTCGGCGCCGTACGCGACCTCGCGCTCGATCCGCTCGATGATCCCGCGGCGCACGCCGTGCGGGGCGACGAGCAGCCGCCGGTACGACGTCTGCCGGCTGTACCCGGTGAGCACGTTGAACAGGTCGGTCAGGTCGGCGCCCACCTCGGGGTCGGCCGTCAGCAGGCCGTAGTCCTCGTAGAGCCGCGCCGTCTTCGGGTGGTAGTTGCCGGTGCCGATGTGGCAGTAGCGGCGGATGTGGTTGCCCTCCTGGCGCACCACCAGGGCCGTCTTCGTGTGCGTCTTGAGCCCGACCAGGCCGTAGACCACGTGACAGCCCGCGCGCTCCAGCGTCCGCGCCCAGCCGATGTTGGCCTTCTCGTCGAAGCGCGCCTTGACCTCGACCAGCACCACGACCTGCTTGCCGGCCTCGGCCGCGTCGACGAGCGCGTCGACGATCGGGGAGTCGCCGCTGGTGCGGTACAGCGTCAGCTTGATCGCCAGCACGTTCGGGTCGGCCGCGGCCTGCTCGATGAAGCGCTGCACGCTCGTGGAGAACGAGTGGTACGGGTGGTGCACGAGGATGTCGTGGTCCCGCAACCGCGCGAAGACGCTGCGCGGCGTCTCGCCTTCGGCGAAGTGCGGATGCGTCGCCGGTACGAACGGCGGGTCCTTGAGATCAGGCCGGTCGACGCCGTTGTACACCTCCCACAGCGCGGTCAGGTCGAGCCACCCGGGAACCCGCAGCACGTCGTGGGAGTCCATGTCGAGCTCGCGGACGAGCAGCTCCAGCACGTGGTCGGAGATCGACGCCGCGACCTCCAGGCGCACGGGCGGGCCGAAGCGCCTCCGCGCGAGCTCGCGCTCCAGCGCCTGCAGCAGATCCTCGTCGCGGTCCTCGTCGAGCTCGACCTCGGCGTTGCGGGTCACCCGGAACAGGTGGTGCTCGAGCACCTGCATGCCCGAGAACAGCTGCCCGAGGTGCGCCGCGATGAGCTCCTCGACCGGCAGGAACCGCATCACCCGCGCACCGTCGCGCGCGGAGTGCAGCGCGTAGAACCGCGGCACGTTGTTCGGCACCTTGATCCGTGCGAACAGCTCCGGCCCGCCGTCCTTCTCGCGGACGACGACGGCCAGGTTCAGCGAAAGCCCCGAGATGTACGGGAACGGGTGCGCCGGGTCGACGGCCAGCGGCGTGAGCACCGGGAAGATCTGCTCGCGGAACGCCGCGCGCATCCGCTCCCGCTCGGCCGGGTCCAACTCCGTCCAGCGAACGATGTGGATGTTCTCCTCGGCCATCGCCGGCGCGATCTCCTCGGCGAAGACCCGCGACTGGCGCGCCATCAGCCCGGTCGTGCGCTCGGCGATCTGCTCCAGCTGCTCGGTGGGCGGCAGGAAGCCCGGTGGGCGGCGCACCGGCAGACCGGTCTGCAGGCGCCGCTTCAGCCCGGCGACGCGCACCATGTAGAACTCGTCCAGGTTGCTGGCGAAGATCGCCAGGAACTTCGCCCGCTCCAGCAGCGGCGTCGTGGGGTCCTCGGCGAGGGTGAGCACCCGCGCGTTGAAGTCCAGCCACGACAGCTCGCGGTTGAGATAGCGGTCCTCGGGCAGCGGCTTCTCTTCGTCCGGTACCTGCACGTCGCTCCCTTCGGACCCGAACCACTCGTCCCGCTCGTCGCCGTCGCGCGCGGACGCGCCGTTTTCGATCGCTTCCGCGCCGGGGGCGGCCGCGGCTCCCTGGGGGTTACCCACGCCTGCGGCCGGGCTATCCAGTGCGGCAGTGACGGTCTCGACGGGCTTGGCGGGCGGCGTGGGGCGGCCGTTGGCCTCGGACGGCGCGGCTGCCCCGGGCGCTGCGGTCGCGGGCTTTACGGCCACCGGCTTGGTCGCCGGACGCGTCGTGGCAGGCGGCCTGGCTGCAGTCGGGGACTTTGCCGCAGGCGCGGTCGCGGCCGGCTTCGGCTCAGCGGGCGCGGCTGCCGTTGGCTCAGCGGGCGCGGCTGCATTCGGCTGGGCCGAGGTGGCCTTCGGCGAGGCGGCGGTGTTCGGCTGCGCGGACGCGGCAGGCTTCGCGGGTGCGCCAGGCTGCGTGGACCCGGCGGGCTGCGTGGACGCGGCGGCCTTCGGCTGCGCGGACGCGGCAGGCTTCGCGGACGCGCCAGGCTGCGTGGATGCGCCAGGCTGCGTGGACGCGGCGGGCTTCGCGGGCACAGACTCGGCAGGTTCAGTGGGCCTGGTTGCGGCGGGCTCGGCCGGATCAGGCTGCGCGGTCTCCTCCGGCTTGGCGGCCGGCTTCGTCGGGGACTTCTGGGCGGGCACCCGCTCGGACGCCTTCGCTGGTTCTGTCGTGGCCTCGTTCACCGTGACCTCGCTCACCGTGGCTTCGTCGGCCGGCGCCGTGGGCGCGGCCTTGGTGACTCGACGAGCCCGTGCCGGGGCCCCGTTCCCACCGGACCTCGTCGTCTTGGGCGGCTCACTCGCCGGTTCGGCTCGCTGGGCTGCGCTGCGCGGGCGGCCTCGACCGGTAGTGCTCTCGTCCACCGGATCATCATGGCCCGTTTGTGCCGGTCTGAACATGAACTTCCCGCTGCTTGGCCATTTACGGAAACGTGGGCAGCGTGACCTTCGTGATCGTTCCCACACCGTCGCGGTCCAGCCGGACCCGCTGACCCAGCCGCAGGTGGCGCAGTCCGGACGCGTCGAACGCCGCGGCCGGGAAGGCCACCTCGACCCCGTCGTCGAGCAGCACCGTCCCGGTGCGACTGTCGTCGTCGAATGTCGCCACCGTGCCCTGCATGCCGATCACGCTACCGTGCAGAGGACTTGTCCGGTATGTGTGCCGAGTCCCAGCCTTGCGGCGGCATCGAGATCGGCCGCCGTGTCCACGTCGCGGCGGAGGCTCGGCCAGGCACCGTCGAGCCGTACCGCGCCCGAGCGCTGGTGGGCCGCCGCCGACCCGGGTCCGAACTGCGGCGCCAGGGTCTCCCCGGCCGGCGCCGCGAGCAGCACCGTGCCCGTGCCCTCCAGATCCGGCACGAACGCCCGCCGCCCCGTCCGCGCGGCCGCGACGAGCGCCGCCTCGAGATCCTCGGGCCGCATCGCGGGCAGGTCAGCGGTGAGCGCGACCACGCCGGTGCGCTGCGCGTCCGCGTCGCGACCGCCGTCCACACGACCGCGCGCGGAGCCGTTCGGGGCGGCGGCATGCGTCGGGCCGGTGCCCAGCTCGACCCCACCACCCAGCTCGACTCCACCCTGCTCGACGTCGTCATGCCCGAGGGCGTGCCCCGCTGGTACACGGCCCGATGCGTGCGCCGCGGAGCCGTGGCCCGGGGTGTGCACCGGGGAGGCATGACCGGGGGCTTGCGCTGCGGAGATACGGTCCGGGACCTGTGCCGCGGAGGCGTGACCCGAGGCGTGTGCCGCAGGGACGTAGTCCGGGATCTGCGCTGCGGAGGCATGAGCCGAGGCGTGCGCTGCGGAGATACGGTCCGGGACCTGTGCCGCGGAGGCGTGACCCGAGGCGTGTGCCGCAGGGACGTAGTCCGGGACCTGTGCCGCGGAGGCATGACCCGAGGCGTGCGCCGCGGTGACCTGGTCCGCGACCTGCACTGCGGAGGCGTGGCCCGAGGTGTGCGCCGCCGCGGGACGGCCGGCTGTGTGCGACGCGGAGACGGGAACCGGAGTGTGACTGGCGGGGAGCTGGCGGGCGGCCTGTGCGCCGTATGCCAGGGCCGCGTTCAGCCCGGCCGCCGGAGCGTCAGGCAGGCACAATGCGCCCAGCTCAGCCAGCTCCGCGCACACCGCCGGGTCGTCGCAGATGACGACCACCCGGGCGACCGCGCGGCAGGCGAGGGCGGCAGCTACCGTGTCGCGTGCCATGGCAAGGACGAGATCGGGGTGTACGGCCTCGGGCACCGCGCCCCGCAGGCGTGTCTTGGCCGCGGGCAGCGGCTTGACCGGGACCACCGCCACCCAGGCGGCCGGCCGCTCGGACGCGGTCGGCTGGGTGGTCGACTGGCCGTGGCTGTGCATGAGCCATCCTGACACGGCCACCGGGCGCCTGGCAGTGGCATGATTCGCAGCAGAACCGTGAGGGGAGGGTGAGATGGTGCGCCGGAGGCTCGGCTTCTGGCGGCGTTTCGCCGTCGTGACCGTCAAGCCCATGATCCAGGTGCTGACCCGCCGCACCTGGCGCGGGATGGAGCACATCCCGGCCGAGGGCGGGGTGATCATTGTGGTGAACCACATCTCCCACGCCGACCCGCTGGCAGTGGCGCATTTCATCTACGACTCCGGGCGGTGGCCGTCGTTCCTGGCCAAGTCCAGCCTGTTCGAGGTGCCGGTGCTGGGTTACCTGCTCAAGGCCGTCCACCAGATCCCGGTACGACGCGGGACCACCGACGCCGTGAAGGCCCTCGAGGCCGCGCGGGAGGGTGTGCGGACCGGCGAGGCCGTGGTCATCTACCCCGAGGGCACCACGTCGCGGGAGCCGGACCTGTGGCCGATGCGCGGCAAGACCGGCGCGGCCCGCCTCTGGCTGGACACCGGCGCGCCGGTGATCCCGATCGTGATGTGGGGCCCGGAGCAGATCTACGACCCGCGGACGAAGAAGCTCAAGCTGCTCCCGCGCGCGAAGGTCACGATTGTCGCCGGTGACCCGCTCGACCTGTCGGCCTGGTCGGACGCGCAGCCGACGGCCCAGACGCTGAACGAGATCACCGACCACATCATGCTGCACCTGCGCGACATGCTGGCCGGCATCCGCGAGGGCACCCCGCCACCGCTGTGGACGCCGAAGCGGCCCGCCGCGCAGCAGCAGGCCACCGCGCAGCGGCCCGAAGAGCAGACGGCATGAGCATCCAGCGCGCGGCCGTCCTGGGGGCGGGTTCGTGGGGCACGGCGTTCGCGAAGGTCCTGGCCGACGCCGGGACGCCCGCGGTGACCGTCTGGTCCCGTCGGCCCGAGCTCGCGGCCGCCATCCGCGACGAGCATCACAACCCGGACTACCTGCCCACGACATGGCTGCCGGACACGGTCACCGCCACCTCCGACGCGTACGAGGCGATCGACGGGGCGGACCTGGTCGTGCTGGCGGTACCGTCGCAGACCCTGCGGGCGAATCTGAGCGCCTGGAGCGGCGGGATCCGCGCGGACGCGACGCTCGTGAGCCTCATGAAGGGCATCGAGCTCGACACGCTCAAGCGCATGAGCGAGGTGATCGTCGAGGTCGCCGGCGTGGAGCCCGAGCGCGTCGCCGTCGTCACCGGGCCCAACCTGGCGCCGGAGATCGCCGCCGAGCAGATCGCGGGCACGGTCGTGGCCTGCCGGGACATCCGTCGCGCCGAGCTCGTGCAGCGGGCGATCAGCACGCGCTACCTGCGGCCGTACACCAACGACGACGTCGTCGGCTGCGAGCTCGGCGGGGCCGTGAAGAACGCGATCGCCCTCGCCTACGGGATGGCCTCCGCGCTCGGCTTCGGCGACAACACCAAGGCCACCCTGATCACGCGGGGCCTGGCCGAGACCGCCCGGCTGGGCGCGGCGCTCGGGGCCAACCCGATGACGTTCGCGGGCCTGGCCGGCCTGGGCGACCTCATCGCGACGTGCTCGTCCCCGCTGTCGCGCAACCGCACGTTCGGTGAGCGCCTCGGCCGCGGCGAGACCCTCGAGCAAGCCCAGGCCGCGACGCGGCAGACCGCGGAGGGCGTCAAGAGCTGCCTGTCGATCCGCGACCTCGCGCACAGCGTCGGCGTGGAGATGCCCATCACCGAGCAGGTCGAGCAGGTGTGCCACGAGGGCGTGGACCCGCTGAGGGCCCTGGCGGCGCTGATGGCGCGCGAGACCAAGCCGGAGCGTCCGGGCGTGCCCTCGACCGGTCAGTGACCGTCGTACGACCCTGCCGCGGTCTCGCCACGCGGGTCGGCGCTGTCTCGCGCACGTCGACTGGCGCGGGTTCCCGAACGTCGGTCGGCGCGGGCCGCGCGAACGTCGCCCGGCGCGGCCCGCGGACGTCGGTCGGTCGGTCGGCGAGCGTCCGGGCACGCCGCGTCCGCGCGGACGCGGCGGATGCGGGGAACGCAGCAGACGCGGGAGCGCGGCGCATGCGGGGAACGCGGCAGACGCGGGAACGGGGCGCATGCGGGGAACGCGGCAGACGCGGGAACGGGGCGCATGCGGGGAACGCGGCGGACGCGGCGGACGCAGGGAACGCGGCGCATGCGGGAAACGCGGCGGGTGCGCGAACCCCAGACACGCGAGCGGCCGAACACGTGAACGGTCCAACACGTGAACGGTCCAACACGTGAGCGGCCAAAACACGTGAATGGCCGAAAGACGTGAACGGCCGAAACATGGGGACGGGATGATGCGCGGAGACGACGAGACGAAGGGGGACGGCGACGTGGACGCAGACGGTGCCGGAGCGCTCGGGCGCGGGGACGGGACGCGGGTCGTGCACGCCGGGGTCCCGGAGGCGGTCGCGGGGGAGCCCTTCCTGCCCTCGCCGGTGTTCGGGGCGCCGTATCACCTCGATCCGGTGGTGGGGCCGCAGGCCGGGGTGGACGGGTACGGGCGGTCGGACAACCGGACGTACCGGAACCTGGAGCGGGCGATCGGGGAGCTGGAGGGCGGCGAGTGCGTCGTCTTCGCCTCCGGGATGGCGGCGATCACCGCGGTGCTGCTCTCCACGCTGCGCGGGGGCGACGCGGTCGTGCTGCCGTCCGACGGGTACTTCCTGACCCGCGCCTTCGCGGGGGAGCACCTGCCCGCGCGCGGGGTCGAGGTGCGGACGATGCCGACGGCGGGACCGTACCCGGCGCTGGATGACGTGCGGCTGCTGCTGCTGGAGACGCCCTCCAACCCGGGCCTGGACGTGTGCGACATCACCGAGCTCGCCGCGCGGACGCACGCCGGGGGCGGGCTCGTAGCGGTCGACAACACCACGCCTACGCCGCTCGGGCAGCGGCCGCTGGACCTGGGCGCAGACTTCTCGGTCGCCTCGGCCACCAAGGCGCTGACCGGGCACTCGGACATGCTGCTCGGGTACGTCTGCGCGCGTGACCCGCGGCTCGTCGAGTCGATCCGCACCTGGCGCGGGCGGACGGGCGCGATTCCGGGCGCGTTCGAGGCGTGGCTCGCGCACCGGTCGCTCGGGACGCTCGACCTGCGCCTGGCCCGGCAGACGGCCAACGCGGCGGCCGTGGCGGAGCTGCTGGCCGGCCACCCGGCGGTCGCGTCCGTGCGGTGGCCCGGGCGCGCGGGCGACCCCTCCTACGAGGCCGCGGCCCGGCAGATGCGCCGCATCCCGGGCGTCGTGACGTTCGTGCTGGACGGCAAGGCGGCGGTGGACCGCTTCCTGGGCGCGTCCGAGCTGGTGTTCGCCGCGACGTCGTTCGGCGGCCTGCACTCGTCGGCGGACCGCCGGGCGCAGTGGGGCGACGACGCGCCCGAGGGGCTCGTGCGCTTCTCATGCGGCGTGGAGGACACCGACGACCTGGTGGCGGACGTGCTGCGGGCCCTCAACGCCGCCCAGGGCTGACGGCGACCGAGCGCGGTGCCGGGCTGACAAAGCGCAGGCCATCGCGGTGCCGGGCTGACAAAGCGCAGGCCATCGCGGTGCCGGGCTGACAAAGCGCAGGCCGTCGCGGTGCCGGGCTGACAAAGCGCAGGCCGTCGCGGTGCCGGGCTGACAAAGGTGCAGGCCGTCGCGATGCCGGGCTGAAAAGAGCAGGTCGCCGCGGTGCCGGGCTGACAAAGTGCCGATCGCGGTGCGGGGCTGACAAAGCACAGGCGGTACAAGGGAAGACGGCCGGTGCCAGGGAACCTCAGCAGCGCGACTGGCCCGCAGGCGCGGTCGGGATCGTGGCCGCGATGGCCGGTGAAAGATTCACCAGCCACGACCCGTCGGCGTCCTTGGGGACCACGACGCGCAGCGGCACCTGGCGGTCGACGCTGTGCCAGATCGTCTGCTTGGACTGCTCCTGTGTGAACCAGCACACCCCGGAGAGGCCCAGGAACTGCGCGTCCGGCGGAATCGCCGGGGCCGCGACGCCGCACGACAGCAGGATCGCCGGGTCGCCGAACGCGGCGTTCTGCTCACCGCCGGCCGTCACCGCGCGACGGTGCAGGCCGCCGAGGTCCTCCGGAAGCCGGGAGACCAGGGCGCGGCACATCGCGGCCGGGGACGGGTCGAGCTGTGGGGCCTCAGCCGGTACAACTGCGGAACTCGGCCCCGAAGGAAAGCCACCGAGCCCCCAGAAGGCGACGACCCCGGCCACCAGAGCGACGGGCAACGCCGCGATGGTGGCGACACGGGCCGGGCTCGGGGCCCGGCGCTCGGGTGCGTCCGCAGTCATGACGGGCATGACACTACAGGTGCACGACCGAGCACGTGACGGTGCGCGTGATGCCCGGCACCAGCTGCACCTTCGACACGATGAGCTGCCCCAGCTCGTCGATGTTGCGGGCCTCGGTGAGGACCACGACGTCGTACGGGCCGGTGACCGCGTCCACGCGTACCACACCGTTGAGGCCCTGAATGGCTGTGGCCACGTCGCGGGCCTTGCCGACCTCTGTTTGGATCAGGATGTATGCCTGTACCACGACACGACTCCCTCCCTGCGCCGTCCGCGCGCTGATCAGCCGTCAACCTACCGCAGGATGGAAGCGAAAACTCAACCGCCGTGCGTGATCATGCCATGACACGCGGCGTCGGCGACACTATCGAGCATCAGGTTGGAGGACGGGTGACCGTAGCAACCGCCGGAGAGTTCGGGCTCATCTCGAGGATCACGGCCCGGCTCGGGGCGGCGTCGCCCTCGGTACTGCTCGGACCCGGGGACGACGCGGCGATCGTCGCGGCCCCGGACGCGCGCGTCGTGGCGAGCACCGACGTGCTCGTCGACGGGCGCCATTTCCGCCGCGACTGGTCGACCGGGCGCGACGTGGGCCACCGCGCGGCCGCGGCCAACCTCGCCGACATCGCGGCCATGGGCGCCCGGCCCACGGCGCTGCTGGTGGCCCTGTGCACCCCGGCGAACCTGCAGATCTCGTGGGCCGAGGACCTCGCCGACGGCCTGGCCGCGGAGGCGGCGAAGACCGGCGCGACGGTCGTGGGCGGGGACACCTCGTCCAGCCCGACGCTGACGATCGCGGTCACGGCGCTGGGCGACCTGGAGGGGCGGGCGCCCGTGGTGCGCTCGGGCGCGCGTCCGGGCGACGTGGTGGCGGTGGCGGGCCGGATCGGGCACGCCGCGGCCGGGTACACCATCCTCTCCCGCGGCTTCCGCTCGCCGAAGCTGCTCGTCGATGCGCACCGGCGGCCGGACGTGCCGTACCACCTGGGGCCCGTCGCCGCGCGGATGGGCGCGACGTCCATGATCGACGTCTCCGACGGCCTGCTGGCCGATCTCGGGCACATCGCGACGGCCAGCAGCGTCGGCATCGATCTGCGCCGCGACGCGTTCACGGTGCCCGAGGCGATGCACGCCGCCGCGACCGCGCTGGGCGTGGACCCGTACGGCTGGCTGCTCGCCGGCGGCGACGACCACGCGCTCGCGGCCACCTTCCCGCCGGACGTGGAGCTGGGCGAGGAGTGGCTCGTGGTCGGCTCCGTGCTGCCGGCCAGTCTGTTCACGGCGGGTGACGGTGTGACTGTGGACGGTCGCCGCTACATGGGTGGCGCCCCAGGCTGGGACCACTTCCGGTAAGGCCCGGTACCCTCAACGCTCGTGACCGAGATCGACATCAGGATGACCCGCTACGGATCGCGGGTCGCCTCCGAGCTGACCATCGCCGCGCTCGCTGACCTGAGCCTGCGGTACGGCGGCGAGGGTGATTCCACGCCCATCGAGCCCGTCGAGTTCGACCCGCCCGAGGGCGCGTTCCTCGTCGCCTACGTCGACCGCGTGCCGGCCGGCTGCGCCGGCTACCGCACGCTCGCCGGGGACGACGCGACGGCGGAGCTCAAACGCATGTACGTCGCGCCGGAGTACCGCGGCCGCGGGGTCGCCAAGGCGCTGCTGCGCGCCGTGGAGGACGTCGCGCGGTCGGCGGGCCGGACGCGGATGTGGCTGGAGACCGGCACCGCACAGCCGGAGGCGATCGGCCTCTACGAGCGGTGCGGGTACGCGCGGATCGACGACTTCGGGCACTACAAGGGCTACCCCGACGTGCGCTCGTTCGGCCGCAGTCTCTGAAGCTCTTCGAGCACGACAAAAGGCCCCGTGACCGAGTCACGGGGCCTTTTCGGTGCCTGGGTCAGCCCCGGACGACCTTGCCGGCCTTGAGGCAGGAGGTGCAGACCTGCACCTTCCGCGTGGTGCCGCCACCGGCCGGGGTGCGCACCGTCTGAATGTTGGGGTTCCAACGGCGGTTGGTCCGCCGGTGCGAGTGGGACACGTTGTGGCCGAAGCCCGGTCCCTTGCCGCAGACGTCGCACACGCTAGCCACGGGGATCTCCTGGGTTGATTGCAGTCTGGATCGGAACGGACCCGCTTGCGCGGCTCTCGTTCCGGGCGTCACCGGCCGGGTGAACGGCGGGCAACCCAGCAAGGTTACCTGATCGGACCCCGCCACACCCAATCGGCCCGTCGGCGGCCGCTGCGGTGGGGAACGACGGGCTTCACCGTTAGGCTCTGGCGCGTGCCAGACAGTGTGGACGCCGCCGCCGTCCGCCGGTGGTGTGCCGCCGGCCTGGCCGCGCTGCGGCGCCATCAGGCCGAGATCGACGCGCTCAACGTGTACCCCGTGCCGGACGGTGACACCGGCACCAACCTGGTGCTGACGATGTCCTCGGCCGTCGCGGCGGCCGAGGGCGACACGGCCGCCGAGGTCGTGCGCGGCGCCGCCCGGGGCGCGCTGCTCGGTGCCCGCGGGAACTCCGGGATCATCCTGGCCCAGCTGTTCAAGGGGCTCGCGGCCGGGCTGGAGCGCGCGGGCGCGGCCCCGGTGACCGGCGAGGTGCTGGCCGGGGCGCTGAACGAGGCGGCCCGGGGCGCCTACGCCGCGGTCGCCGCGCCCGTCGAGGGCACCGTGCTGACCGTCGGCGTGGCCGCCGGGTCCGCCGCCGTCGCCGCCGCGGCCCACGGCGGCCTGGTCGCCGTGGCCCGCACCGCCGCCCAGGCCGCGCGGGAGGCGCTCGCGCGGACGCCCGAGCAGCTTCCGGCGCTGGCCAGGGCCGGGGTCGTCGACGCCGGCGGGCGCGGCCTCGTGGTGCTGCTCGACGCGCTGGTGGAGACCCTGACCGGGGAGGAGCCGCCGGACGAGCCGGTCATCGCGGCCCTGCCGCCCGGCGGCCGCCCCCGCATGACCGCCGAGCGGGAGACCGGGTCGGCCGAGTTCGCGTACGAGGTGCAGTTCCTGCTGGAGGCGCGCGCGGACGCGGTCGAGGCGCTGCGCGGCACCCTCGCCGCGCTCGGCGACTCGCTGGTCATCGTCGGCGACGAGCCCACCTGGCACGTCCACGTGCACGTCAACGACGTCGGGGCGGCGGTCGAGGCCGGCGTCGACGCGGGGCGCCCGAGCCGCATCACGGTGACCCGCTTCGAGGACCAGATCGCCGCGGCCGCGCGCGAGGTCGCCGCGGCCGCGCGCGCCGAGGAGGCCGCCGAGGCCGGGCCCCGCGACCGCGCGGTCGTGGTCGTGTGCAGCGGGCCCGGCCTCGCGGAGCTGCTCGAGGCCGAGGGCGCCGCGGTGCTGACCGGCAACCCCTCGACCCGCCAGCTGCTCGACGCGATCCTGCGCACGGGCGCGGAGCGCGTCGTGGTGCTGCCCAACGACGCGAACGTCCAGGCCGTGGCCACCGCCGCGGCGGGCGAGGCGCGCGCCGCGGGCGTCCGCGCGGGGGTCGTGCCGACCCGCTCGCCGGTGCAGGCGCTCGCCGCGATGGCCGTGCGCGACGGCACGCGGCGCTTCGAGGACGACGTGATCGCCATGGCCGAGGCGGCCGCGCGGTGCCGGTCGGCCGAGCTCACCATCGCCGGCCGGGAGGCGCTGACCGTCGCCGGGCGCTGCCAGCCGGGTGATGTCCTCGCGATCGTCGACGGCGAGGTGAACCTCATCGGGCAGGATCTGCCGGAGACGGCCTGCCTGCTGCTGGACCGGATGCTCGGGGGCGGCGGGGAGCTCGTCACCCTCATCGCCGGCCGCGACGCCCCCGCGGCGCTCGGGGCGGCCCTGCGCGCCCATGTCGAGCGCTCGTGGCCGTTCGTCGAGGTCCAGTGCTACGAAGGGGGCCAGCCGCACTACCCACTTCTGGTGGGCGTCGAGTAGAGGAAGCCTGAACGTGGCCGACATCGACCTGTCCACACCGCTGTCGAAGGTGCTCGGGGCCAACGGCGCGAAGCTGCTCGCCGAGCACCTCGACCTGCACACGGTGGGCGACCTCGTGTACCACTTCCCGCGCCGGTACGAGGAGCGCGGCGAGCACACGGACATCCGGGCGCTGGAGATCGACACCGATGTCACCGTGTTCGGCCAGGTCAAACGCGTGAACTCGCGGCAGTTCGAGCAGAAGCGGGGCAACACCCGGGGCAAGCGGGGCTCGCTGGTCGAGGCGGTCGTCGGCGACGACAGCGGCGGCGAGATCAGCGTCACGTTCTTCAACCAGCCGTGGCGGGAGAACCAGCTGCGCCCGGGCCGGTGGGGGCTCTTCTCCGGCAAGGTCGGCCGGTTCAACAACAAGCTGCAGCTCAACCAGCCCGACTATGTCCTGCTCGACGCCGGCGAGGGCGAGGAGGCGGTCGAGGAGTTCGCCGGGGCGATCATCCCGGTGTACCCCGCGACCGCGCGCGTCCCCACCTGGCGCATCGCCTCGGCGGTGCGCACCGTGCTCGACGTGCTGCCCCCGACGCCCGACCCGGTGCCGGCCACGACGCGGGCCAACCGGCGGCTGAGCTCACTGGACAAGGCGCTGCGGGAGATCCACCGGCCCGAGTCGCAGCAGTCCCTCGCCATCGCGCGGCGGCGCCTCAAGTGGGACGAGGCGTTCGCGCTGCAGCTGACCCTGGTCCAGCGCAAGAAGCGGGCCGAGGACTGGCCGGCGGTCCCGCGCCCGCGCCGCGCCGACGGGCTGCTGGCCGCCTTCGACGCCGGGCTGCCGTACGAGCTGACCCGGGGCCAGCGCGACGTCGGCGACGAGATCGCGGCCGACCTGGAGCGCGGCCACCCGATGCACCGCCTGCTGCAGGGCGAGGTCGGCTCCGGCAAGACGCTGTGCGCCCTCCGCGCGATGCTGCAGGTCGTCGACGCCGGCGGCCAGGCCTCGATGCTCGCCCCGACCGAGGTGCTCGCCGCCCAGCACCACCGCAACATCACTGACCTGCTGGGCGGCATGGGCCGGGCCGGGGAGCTGGACGCCGCGCCGGACGCCACCCGGGTGACGCTGCTCACCGGGTCCCTGGGCGCGGCCGCGCGGCGGAAGGTCCTGGAGGAGATCCGCAGCGGCACCGCGGGCGTCGTCGTCGGCACCCACGCCCTGCTCTACGAGGGCGTCGACTTCGCCGACCTGGGCCTCGTCGTGGTCGACGAGCAGCACCGCTTCGGCGTCGAGCAGCGCGACGCCCTGCGCACCAAGGCCGACCAGCCGCCGCACGTGCTGGTCATGACGGCCACCCCGATCCCGCGCACGGTCGCGATGACCGTCTTCGGCGACCTGGAGACCTCGGTGCTGAGCCAGCTGCCGCGCGGGCGCTCGCCGATCGCCTCGCACGTGGTGCCGGTCACCGAGAAGCCCGCGTTCCTGGACCGGGGCTGGCGGCGGCTGCGCGAGGAGGTCGCGAAGGGGCACCAGGCGTACATCGTGTGCCCGCGCATCGGCGACGCCGCCAAGTCCGAGGGCGAGGACGTGCCCCCGGCCGGCGACGACGGGCGGCGCCCGCCGGTCGCCGTGCTGGACGTGGCGCCGCAGCTGGAGGAGGGGCCGCTGCACGGCCTGCGCATCGGGGTCCTGCACGGGCGGCTGCCGGCCGACGAGAAGGACGCCGTCATGCGCACCTTCGCCGCGGGCAACCTGGACGTCCTCGTCGCCACCACGGTCATCGAGGTCGGCGTGGACGTGCCGAACTCGACGATGATGATGATCCTCGACGCGGACCGCTTCGGCGTCTCCCAGCTGCACCAGCTGCGCGGGCGCGTCGGGCGGGGCAGCGCGCCGGGGCTCTGCCTGCTCGTCACCGAGTCCGGCGAGGGGACGCCCGCGCGGACGCGCCTGGACGCGGTGGCCTCCACCACCGACGGGTTCAAGCTCGCCGAGCTGGATCTGGAGCAGCGGCGCGAGGGCGACGTGCTCGGGGCCTCGCAGTCCGGGCACCGCTCGCACCTGCGCCTGCTGTCGCTGCTGCGCGACGCCGAGCTGATCGGCGAGGCGCGCGCGGAGGCGGGGGAGCTGATCGCGGAGGACCGGGAGCTGGAGCGGCACCCGATGCTGGCCGCGACGATCGGGCGGCTGGTGGACGAGGAGCGGGCGGAGTACCTCGAAAAGGGGTGACGCTTCTCACACCCGGCTCCCGGCGGGCGTCCAGGGCCGGTGGCGGCACCGCCTAATGTGGACGCGTGACGCGGATCGTGGCCGGGGCGCTCGGCGGGCGCCGGCTGACCGTACCGGCCGGACAGGGCACGCGGCCCACGTCGGACCGGGTGCGCGAGGCACTGTTCAGCAGCCTCGACAACCTCCTGGACCTGGCCGGATCGCGGTTCGCCGACCTCTACGCGGGCTCGGGCGCGGTCGGGCTGGAGGCCTGCTCCCGCGGCGCCGCCCACGTGCTGCTGGCCGAGGCCGACGCCAAGGCGGCGCGCGTCATCCGCGGCAACATCGCGACGCTCGGCGTGGCCGCGCGGGTGCGGCTCGTCACCGACAAGGTCGAGCGGCTGCTCGCGGGGGAGCCGGACGAGGGGTACGACGCGGTGTTCATCGACCCGCCGTACGCGGTGACCGACGAGCGCGTCCGCGCGGTGCTGGAGGCGCTGGCCGGGCGCTGGCTGGCCCCGGATGCCGTCGTGGTGGTCGAGCGGTCGAGCCGGGGATCCGCCCTGGCCTGGCCGGGCGGGCTGAGCGCGGTCGCCGAGCGGCGCTACGGGGAGACCTCACTGTGGTACGCCCGACGCGATCAGGATGGCTCGCGCACGGCTTAAGCGATCCTTTGGTACGGTCCCCGCTCATGAGGCTTGGGCTGGTGCAATGAGGCGCGCGGTCTGTCCGGGTTCGTTCGATCCGGTCACCAACGGGCACCTGGACATCGTGGGTCGGGCATCGCAGATGTTCGATGAGGTCGTCGTCGCGGTGTTGATCAATCAGAGCAAGGCGGGGCTGTTCTCGGTCGACGAGCGGCTGGAGATGCTCGCGACGGTCAGCGCGCCGTACGCCAACGTCCGGGTCGACGCGTTCCAGGGGCTCCTGGTCGACTTCTGCCACTCGAACGACATCAGCGCGATCGTCAAGGGCGTGCGGGTGGCCGGCGACTTCGACTACGAGCTGCAGATGGCGCAGATGAACTACGGGCTCGGCGGCATCGAGACGCTGTTCATGCCGACCAACCCGAAATATTCGTTCGTCTCGTCGAGTCTCATCAAAGAGGTCGCGAAGTGGGGCGGCGACGTTTCCCCACATGTACCCGATCTCGTGGCAAATCGGCTGCGGGAGCGGTTCGCCAGCCTGCCGAAGGCTGTCTGAGACCGCGAAAGTCAGAGCAACACCCGAGTGGCGATGGAGCGGCTTCGGGGTCCGGGCCGCATGATGGTTACGTCGTTCGACGTTGTGAACAGGAGTGACCGCAGGTGGATCCGCTCGAGAGCATCGACCAGATCATTGCGCTGGTCGAGGGTGCGCGGTCGGCGCCGATGTCGCGGAGCAACTTCGTGTTCGACCGTGCCGACATGATCAATCTGCTCGACCAGCTGCGGGCCGACCTTCCCGGCGAGCTGCGGCGCGCGAGCGCCCTGCTCGACGAGCGGGACAAGATCGTCGACGCCGGCCGGCGCGAGGCGGAGCGGATCATCGCCGAGGCCGAGGCCGAGCACACGCGGCTGGTGTCGATCAACGAGATAGTGGTCTCGGCCGAGCACGAGGCGTCGCGGATGATCAACGAGGCCCGCGCGGAGACCCAGCGGCTGCGCGACGAGGTCGACGACTACGTCGACACGGCGCTGGCCAACTTCGAGCAGTTCCTGACCCGGTCCCTGGCCTCGATCGAGCGCGGGCGCGACAAGATGCACGCGTTGCGGGAGATCGGCTCGTTCACCCCGTCCGGTGAGGACGACCGGCCGCTGCCGTTCTGACGGGCGCGGTACCGTTGGAGCCGATTCGACGGAAGATCTGCCGCTCGGGTACCCTAGTCCGTCGGCCCTACCTGGCCGGAGTCTGAGAAGATGCCACACCAACCGCAGCACCCGCACCTGGATCCCCGGTCGCCGCTGGTCCTCGAGACGAGAGACCTTCCCCGCCGACCGGGCGCTCTGCATGCGGTACACCGGAAGGTGCCGGCGCCCAAGGACCTCGGCCTGGAGCTGATCGGCGTGCCCCAAGGCGCCGAGCTCGACCTCCAGCTGCGGATGGAGTCGGTGTCCGAAGGCGTTCTCGTCTCCGGCACCGTCACCGGACCACTGGTGGGAGAGTGCGGGCGCTGCCTACGCCCGGTCAGCGACACGCTGGACGTCCCGCTCCAAGAGTTCTATGCCTACGAGCACAGCACGACGGACGAGACGACCGACGAGGACGAGGTTGGACGGCTGCAGGGCGACCTGATCGACCTGGAGCCGGCACTGCGGGACGCGGTGGTGCTCTCCCTGGCCGCCAACCCCGTGTGCCGTGAAGATTGTCCGGGTCTGTGCCCCGAGTGCGGGACACCGATCGACGAACTGCCCGAGGGCCACACCCACGAGCAGATCGACCCGCGCTGGGCTGCCCTGTCCCAGATCAAGACGTCAGAGGAGTAGGACCAGTGGCTGTTCCCAAGCGGAAGATGTCGCGCAGCAACACCCGGTCGCGCCGGAGCCAGTGGAAAGCCGTCGCGGTTTCCACCCAGCCGTGCCCGCAGTGCCGCTCGCCCAAGCTGCCTCACGCGGCGTGCTCGGTCTGCGGCACGTACAACGGCCGCCAGGTCATCGAGGTCTGACAACCGGATCCGGGTGACGCGATCCGACCGATCGCCGCACGGCGGGGAGATCCCGTCCGGCGTCGCGCGGATCGCCGTCGACCTCCTCGGCGGGGACGGGGCTCCCGCCGTCGTGGTTGACGGCGCTCTGCGCGCATGCAGCGCCGATCCAGACCTCAATCTTCTCCTCGTAGGGCCGCGCGACGCGGCCGACGAGGTCATCGGCGCGCTCCCGGTCAGTGACCGTGGGCGCGTCGGCGTCATCGTCGTCGACGACGCGATCGCCATGGCCGACTCCCCGCTGCGCAACATCCGGCGGTCCACGTCGGTGCGCGCGGCCGCGGAATCGGTCTATGCCGGCCGCGCGGACGCGATGGTCTCCGCGGGCTCCAGCGGCGCCGCCGTCGCCGCGTCCGCGCACGTCCTCGGCCGCCTCCGAGGTGTGCGCCGCCCCGGGCTGGCCGCGCAGCTGCCCACCGCGCACGGGCCGGTGCTGCTGGTCGACGTCGGGGTGACCCTCGACGCGACCATGCTGGAGCTCGTCCAGCACGCCGTGCTCGGCACCGCCTACGCCTCGGTGGCCCTCGGCATCGCGCGCCCGCGCGTTGGGCTGCTGTCCATCGGCAGCGAGCCGGGCAAGGGCGACCGGCTGCGCCGGGCGGTCTCGATCGCGCTGTCGGACGTCCCGCTGCCCGCGGGCGGGCGCTACGTCGGGCTCGTGGAAGGGTTCGACGTGCCGCGCGGAGGCCCCGCCGACATCGTCGTGACCGATGGATTCACCGGAAACGTCCTGCTCAAGGGCCTCGAGGGCGCCATGAGCACGGCCCGGCCGAGCACCGGCGCGCCCGGGCCGGCCGGACAGTACGAGGCCGCGGCCGTCCTGCTCGGCGTGGCCGGCGACGTCGTGGTCTGTCACGGCTCGGCCGGCGGCGCGGAGATCGCCGACGGCATCGCCCTCGCCGCACGTCTTCACCGCGACCGCATCACCCCGGCGGTCGCGGGTCTCGCTGATGATCTGCTGGCCGAACTCTCCTCGGCCGGCGGGCTCACCATCCGTGACGCACTGGGAGAGCGCTCGTGAAGAACCAGAACAGCCTCGAGGCCGCGTTCGGCGTCGATTTCGACCCGGAGATGCTCAGGCGGGCACTGACCCA
The DNA here is from genome assembly GCF_050942475.1 of Dactylosporangium sp. CS-033363. NCBI lineage: Bacteria > Bacillati > Actinomycetota > Actinomycetes > Micromonosporales > Micromonosporaceae > Dactylosporangium > Dactylosporangium sp. CS-033363. Next base: position 1,620,609 of record NZ_CP192032.1, read on the forward strand.
CCGCTCGTACGCGTACGAGAACGGCGGCCTGCCCACCAATGAGCGGCTCGAGTTCCTCGGTGACGCGGTGCTGGGCGTGGTGATCACCACCGCCCTGTTCCAGAACCACCCCAAGCTCGCCGAGGGGCAACTGGCCAAGCTGCGCGCCAGCGTCGTGAACATGCGCGCCCTCGCGGACGTCGCGCGCCGGCTCGGACCCGGCGGCATCGGCCCGTTCCTGCTGCTCGGACGCGGCGAGGAGGCGACGGGCGGCCGCGACAAGGCCAGCATCCTCGCCGACACGCTGGAGGCGCTGATCGGCGCCATCTACCTGCAGTACGGGCTGGACATGACGGCCCAGGTGATCCACAAGCTGTTCGACAGCCTGATGGCCGAGGCCGCGATGCGCGGCGCCGGCCTGGACTGGAAGACCAGCCTGCAGGAGCTGACCGCCGGGCGCGGGCTGGGGGTGCCTGAGTACCGCATCGACGAGGAGGGCCCCGACCACGCCAAGCGGTTCACCGCCTGGGTGATCGTCGCCGGCAAGCGCTACGGCGGCTCGCAGGGCGGCAGCAAGAAGGAGGCCGAGCAGCGCGCGGCCGAGGCGGCCTGGCGCGAGCTGTCCGGCGTCCAGCCCGAGTCGGCGGCGTACGTGACCGAGGCCGACAATGACGCGATCCCCGGCAACGACGGCGGGCACTCCAGAAGATCCGGCAAGAGCGCGCGACGTAGCGCGGAGACCACCGACACCGACATCGCCGAGGAACCGCCATCCGATGACGACGATGACGCGCGCCAATGAGATCACCCAGCGCGCCCGCACCACGCTGATCGCATTCCCGCTGGGCATCTACGCGCTGAGCCGGCTCGTACAACTGGCGCTGTTGTGGTGGATGTCGCCCGACGACAAGATCCGCGACCGGCTGCTCGCCTGGGACGGCGGGCATTTCGTCCGCGTCGCGGAGGAGGACTACCCGGCCGGCTACACCTACGACGGCGAGGGGCACCTGACCGGCAACGGGCTGGCGTTCTTCCCCGGCTACCCGATGACGGTGCGCCTGGTGCACCTCGTGACCCGCCTCGACTACGGCACCGCGGCGATCACCGTCTCGTGGCTGGCGGGCGCGGTCGCGGCGGTGCTGCTGTGCGCGCTGGGCACCCGGCTCTACGACGAGCGGGTCGGCCTGTCGCTCACCGCGCTGTTCTGCCTGCAGCCGATGTCGATGGCGCTGTCCATGGGGTACTCGGAGGCGCTGTTCACCGCGCTGGTCGTCGGCATGCTGCTGTTCGCGCACCGCGGCGACTGGCTGCTCGCCGGCGCGTTCGGGCTCGCCGCCGGGCTGACCCGTCCGACGGGCGCGGCCGCGGCGATCGCGCTCGCGGTGGCGGCGGGGATGGCGATCTATCGGGATCGTAAGAGCACGGAAAGTACACCCGCGGGGATCTGGAAACCGATCCTGGGCGCCGCTGTGGCCCTCGCCGGGGTGCCGGCCTATCTGCTGTGGGTCGGGCTGCGCGTGGGCGATCTGGGCGCGTGGTTCGACATCCAGACGGCGGGCTGGGGAACGACGTTCGACTATGGCTCCTCGACGCTGTCGTTCCTGCACGACGCGTTCAAGGCGGGCGACGGCTGGATCCAGGTCAGCATCGCGTGGATGCTCGTCGGGGTCGTGATCCTGGCCGTGCTCGCGGTGGTGCGCCGCGTCTGGCCTCCGTTGACCGTGTACGGCCTGATCGTGCTGGTCCTCGTGCTCGGCCAGGCCGGGTACTTCCACTCCAAGCCGCGCCTGCTCGTGCCCGCGCTGCTGATCCTGGTGCCGCCGGCCATCGCGCTCGGTCGCGCGCGGCCGCGCACGGCGGCGCTAGTCTTGGCGGCCTGCGGCGTGTTCGGGCTGTGGTACGGCTCGTACCTGATCACCGTGTGGCACTACGCGATCTAGAGGAATTCCATGCCTGAGCTGCCCGAGGTCGAGACCGTCCGGCGCGGCCTGGACAAGTGGGTGTCCGGCCGGCGCATCGCCACCGTCGAGGTGCTGCACCCGCGCGCGGTGCGCCGCCACGTCGCGGGCGCCGAGCACTTCGCGGGCATCCTCGCGGGCCGGCGCGTGGGCGCGGTGATGCGCCGCGGCAAGTACCTCTGGCTTCCCCTGGACGACGAGGACGCCCTGATCGGGCACCTCGGCATGTCCGGGCAGCTGCTCATGCAGCCCGTGGACGCCGCGGCGGAGCTCCACCTGCGGGTGCGGCTGACGTTCGACGACGACGGGCCGGAGCTGCGCTTCGTCGATCAGCGCACGTTCGGCGGCCTCAGCGTCTCGCTCGGGGGCGCCGTACTGCCGGGCGAGCTCGCGCACATCGCGCTGGACCCGGTCGACCCGCTGTTCGTCGACGACGTGTTCGTGGACCGGCTGCGCAAGCGGCGCACCGAGGTCAAGCGGGCGCTGCTGGACCAGACGCTGATCTCCGGCGTCGGCAACATCTATGCGGACGAGGCGCTGTGGCGGGCCCGGCTGCACGGCGTGCGGGACACGTCGCAGCTGTCCCGCCCGGTGGCGCGGCGGCTGCTCGGGCACGTCCGCGACGTGCTCAACGAGGCGATCGGGCAGGGCGGGACGAGCTTCGACGCGCTGTACGTGAACGTCAACGGCGAGAGCGGGTACTTCGAGCGCTCGCTGAACGCCTACGGCCGCGAGGGCCTGCCGTGCAACCGCTGCGGCAGCCCGATCCGCCGGGAGGCGTTCATGAACCGGTCGTCGTTCTCGTGCCCGAAGTGCCAGCCGCGGCCGCGCCTCGCGCGGTAGCGCGTCCTGCGCCCCGGTCTTCGCCTGTGTGGCGGTAGCGCGTTTACGCACCGGTCTTCGCCCGGGTGGCGGTCGCGCGTTCTCAGGCCCCGGTCTTCGCCCGGGTGGCCGTCGCCCCGTCGCGTACCACGCTGAGCGCGCGGTAGGGGCGCGGGCGCCGCGGCGCCGGGGTCGGGCGGTCCCGCTCGGCGCCGAGCTCGGCCAGGCCCGGCACGAGGCCGCACCAGGCGGGCAGGTCCGCGTACGGGTCGGGGGCGCCGAGGTCGGTGACGAGCCCGAAGCCGGCCCCGCGTGCGACCTGCAGCTGCGCGGCCTCGTCGAGCTCCCACGGCGGCACCGCGTGCACGAGGTGCCCGTCGCCCGGGTACGCGCCCTCGCCGGACCAGCGCCGGTACTCCCGCCAGCTGCCGTCGAAGGCGCACACGGGCAGGCCGAGGTCGCGGTACGCCCCGTCCGGCGGCTCGCCGGGGTTCAGAACGACGTCGGGCAGGTCGGCGCGGGCGGCGGACTGGGCGACAACCGCGACCGGGCCGATGGCGTACGGGCTCACGGGCGTGTGGTCGAGGAAGACGCCGCGCACCGGGTAGCCGCTCCAGCGGTACACGTCGGCGCGGATCTGCGCGACCGGGCGCGTGCCGTAGTCCATGTCGACGTAGCCGAGCAGCCGGACGCCGGCGTCGGCCAGGCGGCTCATGGCCGCGGTCCAGAGCGGATCGCGGCCGCTGCCGGGCCCGCCCGCGACGTCGACGACGACGGTGAACGCCGGACCGTGTCCCGCGACGATCTCCCATGCGTGTGGCCGGGCCAGCGGATGCGCCCGCAGTGGCAGGAGCGTCGGAACCCGGTCCACGACCGGACTAACGATGCTGGGCCCCCTCAAGCACGGCCCGTGTCCACGGTCCAGTACGGCGTGCGGCCGCGCATGGCGGCCCCGACGCCGATCGATGTGATGTCGCAGTCGAGCAGCGCATCCTTGGCGTCGTCGTCGCGCATCCAGTGCTTCACGACGTCACCCGCGTCGCCGCCCTTGGCGGTCAGCTCGTCCGCGAAACCGCCGCTGAAGCCGGCCGCGGAGATGCGGTCCTGGGGGCTGCTGCCGTCAGTGCCCTTGGTGCCGGTGAAGTCGCGGGCCGCCATGTCGGCCGCGTGCCCGCGCGCGGCCGCGCGCAGCTTGCCCTCGACCTTGAGCGCCTCGCAGCGCTTCTTGCGCCGCTCGCTGTTGATCAGCTGGACGACGCGGTCCTCGTAGCTCGCGTTGAAGTTCGCCGCGACGAGCGTGGTCTGGGCCGTCGTGGGGGTGGCCGCGGGCTCCTCGGTGGCCGGGGGAGCACTGGACGGGGCCGGCTGGGGCTCGGCGGCCGACTGGACCGCGGCGGGAGCGGCGGCCGGGCTGTCGTCTCCGCCGCCGGTGAGGCCGGGGATGATTATGGCGCCGAAGCCGAACACGATCAGTACACCGGTGACTACAGCGGCGATACCGAGGGGGCCGAGTCTCGCGGTGAGACCCGTCATCGCACGCTCCCCGGTCCCGTCTGCCCCAGTTTTCCCGGCCATGACGCTACTTTGCGGTGGCGCCACGGGGCAACTGGTGGCACACTGCCACGATCGGCGCGGCGTGATGATCACGCACCCGGGTGAGTGAGAACACCCTGGCCAGGACGTTTGGCGTGCCTCTGCGCTTGACTAAGTCGCGCCCCGGAAGGAACATAGAGGGGTCGCCAGTCGCGCCCAATTATGCCCTTGTGCTTCGGTCGCGGGTGCTGGGCGCGCGTTTGCCGGAGTCGACCGGCTGCGCTTAACAAGGAGACGATATGGCTAAGGCCCTCTACGGCCACGTAGGCAGCGCGCCCGACCGGCGCCTTGTCGACGAGGTCACCCAACTGCGCGCCAAGGTTCGGGCGCTCGAGTTCGAGGTTGTTCGGCTCCGCGCCGAGAACGACCGGCTCGCCGCTGCGGCTTCGGAGACGGATCACCTGGTCCGGCTCGCCGAGCCGGCGATGGCCTGAAGATTTCAGGTCACCGCAGCCAGCGCAGAACTGCACAGTAAACCCGCGCGCCGACATCCTCTGGGTCTCGGCGCGCAGTCATGTAACGACCCGGTCGTCCGGTTGGTTGCGCAAGGGACGTAAGCGGCCCAAGTGGGCGGTGTGCCCACGACACGCGCATTATGGTGTGCGGGACTGCAGGGGAGCGTAGTGTCCCGGCGGTAGCCTGCCCGGTAACACACCTCGACCACCGTGGAGATCCGTGCACCTCAAGACCCTGACGGCCAAGGGCTTCAAGTCCTTCGCGTCGACCACCACGCTGAAGCTCGAGCCGGGCATCACCTGCGTCGTCGGGCCCAACGGCTCCGGCAAGTCCAACGTGGTCGACGCCATCGCCTGGGTGCTCGGTGAGCAGGGCGCGAAGGCACTGCGCGGCGGCAAGATGGAAGACGTCATCTTCGCCGGTACCGCCAACCGGGCCCCACTGGGACGCGCCGAGGTCACCCTCACGATCGACAACAACGACGGTGCGCTGCCCATCGACTACACCGAGGTGTCGATCACCCGCCGGATGTTCCGGTCGGGCGAGAGCGAGTACGAGATCAACGGTAACTCGTGCCGGCTGCTCGACATCCAGGAACTGCTCTCCGACTCCGGCATCGGCCGCGAGATGCACGTGATCGTCGGCCAGAACCGCCTCGACGGCGTCCTGCACGCCCGGCCCGAGGACCGCCGCGCCTTCATCGAGGAGGCCGCCGGCGTCCTCAAGCACCGCAAGCGCAAAGAGAAGGCCATCCGCAAGCTCGAGGCGATGGCGGTCAACCTCAACCGCCTCGGCGACCTGACCACCGAGCTGCGCCGCCAGCTCAAGCCGCTCGGACGCCAGGCCGAGGTGGCCCGGCGCGCCGCCGGCATCCAGGCCGACCTGCGCGACGCCCGGCTGCGGCTGCTCGCCGACGACCTGCACACGCTGCGCGAGACCCTCGACCGCGAGATCGCCGACGAGACGGCCCTGCGCGCGCGGCGCGAGGAGGTCGAGGCCGAGGTCGAGGCGATCAACGAGCGGCTCGCCGCCCTCGAGGCCGAGCACGCCGCCGACGCCCCCGTGCTGGCCGAGGCGCAGGACACCTGGTACCAGCTGTCGACCCTCCAGGAGCGCTACCGCTCGCTGCACCAGCTGGCCGCCGAGCGCCACCGCAACCTCTCCGCCGCCCCCGTCGACGAGCGGCCCGGGCGCGACCCCGACCAGCTCACGGCCGAGGCCGACAAGGTCCGCGAGCAGGAGGAGGAGCTGCGCGCCGCGCTGGAGGCCAGCCAGGAGCGCCTCGCCGAGGCCGTCGAGCGCCGCCAGGACCTCGAACGCCGCCTCGCCTTCGCCGAGAAGGCCATCGTCGCGGCCCACAAGGCCATCGCCGACCGCCGCGAGGGCCTGGCCAAGCTCACCGGCCAGGTCGAGTCCGCGCGGTCGCGGGCCAACGCCGCCGGCGACGAGATCGAACGGCTCGCCGTCCAGCTCGCCGAGGCGGAGGCGCGCGCGGAAGCGGCCCAGGGCCTCTGGGACGAGGCGAGCGCCGGTGCGACCGTCGCCGACCACACCAACGCCGACCTGGAGATGCGCCACCAGGAGGCGACCCGCGAGCTCGACACGATCAACAACGAGGTGCGCACCCACAACGACGCCGAGCGCGCCGCCGAGAAGGACGCCGCGCAGTGGAAGGCCCGCGAGGAGGCGCTCGCGATGGGCCTGCGCCGCAAGGACGGCGCCGGCACCCTGCTGGCCCGCTCCGACCGCGTTCCCGGCCTGCTCGGCAGCGTCGCCGCCCTGCTCTCCGTCGAGGCCGGCCACGAGGCCGCGCTCGCCGCCGCGCTGGGCTCCCTCGCCGACGCCGTGGCCGTCTCCGGCGTCGAGGGCGCCGTCGCCGCCGTGGAGATGCTCAAGCAGGACGACGCCGGCCGCGCCGCGCTGCTCATCGGCTCCGCGCCGATGCTCGACGCCCCGCCGGTGGAGCGGGTGCCGCTGCCCCCGGGCGCGTCGTGGGCCATGGACCTCGTGCGCGCCCCCGACGAGCTGCGCCCCGCCCTGGAGCGCGCCGTCGGCGACGTCGTCTTCGCCCCCGACCTCGCGACCGCGCGCCGCATCGTGTCCTACGCGCCCGCGCTGCGCGCCGTCACCCCCGAGGGTGACGTCATCGGCGCCTACGCCGCGGCCGGCGGCTCGGGCAAGCAGCACAGCTTCATCGAGGTCCAGGCGGCCGTCGAGGAGGCCCGCCAGCAGAAGGTCGACGCCGAGCACCGCGTCGCCGAGGCGCGGGAGCTGCTGGGCCTGGCCCGCGGCGCCGCGACGGCGGCCAAGCAGATCGTCGCCGAGACCGCCGCGGCCAAGAAGGAGGCCGACAGCGTCCGCAACGCGGCCGCACGCCGCCTCGCCGAGCTGGGCGCGGCCGCGAAGTCGGCGCGGGCCGAGGTCGAGCGGCACGCCGCGGCCAAGGCGAAGGCGGAGGCGGCCCGCGACTCCGGCCGCGCCAGCCTCGCCGAGCTCGAGGAGCGGCTGGTCCTGGCCCAGGACACCCCGATCGACGACGACCCCTCCACCCAGGAGCGCGACGACCTCGCCGGCGAGGTGCCGGTCGCGCGGCAGCAGGAGATGGAGGTGCGGCTGGCCGTGCGCACCGCGGAGGAGCGCGTCGGCGCCCTCGCCGGACGCGCGGACGCGCTGCTGCGCCAGGCCGCCGCCGAACGGGCCGCGCGGGAGCGCGCCGCCGCCCGCAAGGCCACCCGCGCCCGCGGGGCCCGCATCGCCGAGGCCGTCGCCGAGGGCGCCGCGTTCGCCCTGGAGCGCCTCGGTGAGTCGATCGCCGAGGCCCAGGAGACCCGCGACACCCTCGCCGCCACGCGCGCCGAGCGCGAGTCCGCCCTCACCGAGGTGCGCGGCCGCGCGAAGCACTTCACCACCGAGCTCGACAAGCTCACCAACGCCGTGCACCGCGACGAGGTCGCCCGGGCCGAGCAGCGCATGCGCATCGAGCAGCTGGAGGCCCGCTCGGCCGAGGAGTTCGGCCTCGACGCCGACACCCTCGTCGCCGAGTACGGGCCGCACCTGCCGGTCCCGCCGACCGCGCCCGAGCTCGCCGCGGCCGAGGCCGACGGGCGGCCCGCACCCGAGCCGGTGCCCTTCGACCGCGCGACCCAGGAGAAGCGCTCCGCCAAGGCCGAGCGCGAGCTGAACCTGCTGGGCAAGGTCAACCCGCTGGCGCTCGAGGAGTTCGCGGCGATGGAGGAGCGCTACAAGTTCCTCTCCGACCAGCTCGAGGACCTCAAGGCGACCCGCCGCGACCTGCTCACCGTGGTCAAGGACGTCGACGACCGCATCCTCGAGGTGTTCACCAGCGCCTACCACGACACCGCGCGGGAGTTCGAGCAGGTCTTCTCGGTGCTCTTCCCGGGCGGCGAGGGCCGCCTCGTGCTCACCGACCCTGAGGACATGCTCACCACCGGCATCGAGGTCGAGGCGCGGCCGCCCGGCAAGAAGATCAAGCGGCTGTCGCTGCTGTCCGGCGGCGAGCGCTCGCTGACCGCGGTGGCGCTGCTCTGCGCGATCTTCCGCGCCCGCCCCTCGCCGTTCTACATCATGGACGAGGTCGAGGCCGCGCTGGACGACGTCAACCTGGGCCGCCTCATCACCCTCTTCGAGCAGTTGCGCGAGCGCAGCCAGCTGATCATCATCACCCACCAGAAGCGCACGATGGAGGTCGCCGACGCCCTCTACGGCGTCACCATGCGCTCCGGCGTGACCGAGGTCATCTCCCAGCGCCTGCGGACGGAAGAGGCAGCGTGATCCAACGGCCCACGGCCCTGTTGATCGACTTCGACGGGGTCCTGCGCACGTTCGACCCCTCGACAAACGCCAAGATCGAGCAACGGTACGGCCTGGAGCCCGGCACGGTCCTCGCGACGGCCCTGCAGTGGGATCGCCTGCTGCCGGCCATCACGGGGCGCCAGACGCGCGCTGAGTGGCTGGCGACCGTCGCCGCAGACCTCGCCGACCAGGTCGGCGGTCCCGAGCGGGCCGCGGAGCTCATGGCCGAGTGGGAGGTCTATCCGGGCGTCATCGATCCGGTTGTACTCGCCTTCGTCCGCGACGCGCGCGCCGCCGGCCTGCCCGTGTGCCTGGCCACGAACTCGACGATCGAGTTCCGCGACGTCCTCGCGACGTTCGGCCTGACCGACGAGTTCGACGCGGTCGCGCTCTCGGCGGAGCTGGGCGTGCACAAGCCCGCCAAGGAGTACTTCCAGGCGGCGTGCGCCCTGATCGAGACCCCGCCCGCGCGCTGCCTGATGGTGGACGACACCGACCGGATGATCCGCGGCGCCCGCGCGGCGGGGCTGACCGCGTACCGCTACACGCCCGGCGACGATCTCTCGTACCCTCGCCGGGCGCTGGGTCTTTCGTAGCGGCCGTTCGCGAGGCTTTTAGAGGTTGGCTTCCACGGCCTGCACGACCTCGGCGGCCTTCGGCTCGGTGCGCGGCCCGAACCGGTTCGCGACCGTGCCGTCGGCGCTGACGAGGAACTTCTCGAAGTTCCAGCGGATGTCGCCGGTGTGCCCCTCGGCGTCCGGTACCGGCGTGAGCAGGTCGTACAGCGGGTGCCGGCCCTCGCCGTTGACCTCGACCTTCTCGGTCATCGGGAACGTCACACCGTAGGTGGTGCTGCAGAACTCGGCGATCTCCTCGGAGGTGCCCGGCTCCTGCCCGGCGAACTGGTTGCAGGGCACGCCGAGGACCGAGAAGCCGCGGCCCTCGTACTCCTTGTGCAGCGCCTCGAGATCGGCGTACTGCGGGGTCAGGCCGCAGCGGGACGCAACGTTGACCACGAGGACGGGCCGGCCGCGGAACTGGCCGAGATCGAGCGGCTTCCCCTGCAGGTCAGCGATTTCGACGTCGTAAAAGCTCATGGCATTGATCGTATGCCGCAGCTGGGTGACCGCGACTCCGCCGGTGCGCCCACGCCCCCACGCCTGCGCCCCCCGCGCCCTCGCCCCGTGCCCGCGCCCCCGCGCCCTCGCCCCGTGCCCGCGCCCTCCGCCCACGCCCCCGCGCCTGCGCCCCCGCGCCCTCGCCCACGCGCGCCCGCCCACGCGCCCGCGCCCCCGCGCCCTGTGCCCGCGCCCCGTGCCCGCGCCCACGCCCTGTGCCCGCGCCCCGAGCCCCGCGCCCTCCGCCCGCGCCCCGCGCCCCGTGCCCCGTGCCCCGTGCCCACGATCGCGCGCCCGTGCATGACCGTGCGCTCGCGCCTCCGCGTGCCCTCGGCCCCGTTGCGCGCCCGCCCCAGCGCGGCCGCGCCCGTCGTGCGCCGGCGCCCACGCGTGACCCGTGCGGTCCGTCGTGCGCCGGCACGTCACCGTGCCCGTGTGGTCCGTCGTGCGCCGCGCCCGCGCGTCTGCCCGGATCGGTGCGCGCGCCCTCGCGCGGTCGCGGCCCGTCGGGGGCGTCCGCGTCCGCGCCGTGCGCCCAGTCGGAGCGTGCGCCTCCGCGCGGCCTAGGGTGAGGCGTGACCGGTCACCAACTCGCCGTGGGCGCCGTGCTGCGCCGGGGCAAGGACGTCCTGCTGATCAGCGATCCCCCGGACTGGGCGCTCCCGGGCGGTGCCGTGGAGGCGGGCGAGCCCCTGCTGGGCAAGGTCGGCAAGGAGGCGGGCTACGCCTCCGTGCTGGCCGAGCGCCTCGTCTGGGTGGCGCGCTACCCCGCGGGAGGCATCGAGTACGAGATGCTGGGCTTCGAGGTGACCGGCGTGGGCCCGCACGACGGCTCGGGCGCGTGGGTGCCGATCGAGGAGGCCGTCGAGCGCCTCAGCCAGATGTGGTTCGCCCCGATCCGCGAGCCGGCTGTGGCCTTTCTCACCGGCCGCGCGCGGGTGGCCACCCTGTGGACCTGGACCGATCTCAACGAGCCGCCGGTGACCCACCCGCACGTCGCGCTCCGCTAAACGTCGCGCTCACCTGAACGTCGCGCTCACCTGAACGCTGCACTCAACCGAGCAGCAGCACGCCGCGCTCACCCGAACGCCGCGCTCACGTGAACGCCGCACTCAGCTGAGCAGCAGCACGCCGAGATCAGCTGGACGTCGCGCTCACGTGAACGCCACACTCAGCCGAGCAGCGGCACACCGAGATCAGCTGAGCGTCGCGCCCGGCTGAGCGTCCCGCCCAGCTAAGCGTCGCGCGCAGCGAGGGCGACCGCGCTCAACTGAGCTGCAGCGAAGCGACCTCGCCCAGCGTCTTGTCCGGCCGCGTCCCCTCGATCCGCACGTGCGCCGAGCGGCCCTCGAGCAGCAGCTGCCCGACCGCGTTGCCGAAATACGGCCCGGCCGTCTTGCGCCACCGCACGACCGGCTTGCGCAGCCCCAGCGACCGCGCGAGGGAGCGCATCATCTTGGCCGCCGGCGGGTTCCAGCCGAACTTCATCGCCGGCCGGACGAGTTTCGGCATGTCGTTGTGCACGGGGGAGCACGTCAGCTGGTGGACCTCGCTCACCGCCTCCGGCCCGAGGTCGGCGCGCGCGGCGTAGGAGTGGTGAACATCACCCGACAGGACGTTGATCGTGGCGGGGGCCGGCGAGACGCCGCCCTGCCCGGCCGCGATCTGGGTGAGCAGCGCGCTCAGCGCGTCGAAGGACCGCCCGAAGGCGGCCCAGTGCTCGAGGTCCACGGCCTGGCGCAGCTTCTCGCCGAAGCGGCCCACCCAGCCCCGCGGCGACTCCGCGAGGCGCTCGGTCGCGGCCTCCAGGTGATGGATGGCGGGCGGCAGCAGCCACGGCAGCGAGGAGCCGATCAGCAGGTGGTCGTAGTCGCCCGGCAGCTGCTTGGCGAACCAGGCCCACTCGCTGTCGGGCAGCATCGCGCGCTTGCCCTGCTCGAGCTCGCGGGCGGCGCGGTTGTCCACCATCACCAGGCGGGTGCGGTCGATGTCGACGGTGTAGCTCCAGCGGTACGCCTGCGCGCGGTCGCGGTCGGCGCGGGTGCCGAAGTCGTCCAGGAGCTCAGTCGCGTCGCCGGCCGAGCTCACGGCCGCGTAGATCGGGCACTCGGCCAGAGCGCTCGGGGCCAGGTTGCCCATGTGCTGGTACACCCAGTACGACGCGAGCCCGGCCTGGATGCGCTGCGGCCACCAGCTCAGCGTGTCCATCTGCTCACGCCAGCGCTGCGAGGTGTTCCAGTCGTCGATGATCTCGTGGTCGTCGAAGATCATCACGCTCGGCACGGTGGAGAGCAGCCAGCGGATCTCCGGGTCGCCCCACGAGTCCAGGTACAGCTTCGTGTACTCGTGGAAGTCCACCACCTGCGTCGTCGGCGCGTCCGCGCGGCGCTGCTTGCGGCGCCGCTTGAGCCAGCGCTGGATCTTCTCCGGCGTCTCGTCGGCGTAGACCTGGTCGCCGAGCAGGATCATGAGGTCGGGCCACTGGGTCGGCGCGTCCGCGCGGATGGAGGCCACCAGCCGGTCCGCGTAGGCGTCCAGCGCGTCCGGGGGATACCGGGTGACGCTGAGCGGGCTCGCCTCGCGGCACGAGCCGAACAGCAGCCGCACGGGTGCGCCCGCGCGCCGGGTGCGGATCGCCGGGGCCGGGAACGGGTCGTCCGGGCGCGGCCAGACCTCGGCGCCGTCGATCCGGACCCGGTACGGCGTGACGGCGTCCTCGGGCAGCCCCGTGACCACGACCAGGGCGTAGTGGTGCCCGTGCACGGTGAACGTGCGGGCCGCCCCGCCCGCGGGCGCGGCGTCGACCTCGACCGTGCCCGGCTGCGCCGTCTCGACCCAGATCGTGGCCCGGTCGCCCTCGACGCGCCGCAGGACGGGGCCGAGCACCAGGGGGCCGCGGTCGTGGTCGAGTTCGGTTTCCGACATGGCGATGCGACCTCCGGGGGCGGGTCGAGGGGTGGCGGGTTGCTTCCCGAATGATCCTGCCCGGCCCGTCTCGGCGCCACTGCAGGCCGTCGGGCGCAACGTCTGGGAGTATTCCTGCCATGGAGTCGTACATCGTCTTCGGCCTGGTGCTGCTCGTTGTGGTGATCGGGGCCACACTTGCGCTGATCGCGCCCCGTTTCCGCAAGCCTCCGACGCTCCCGCCGACCCGGCCGGAGGTCAAGCCGGAGGAGAAGCCCCAGCCGCCGGCGGTGACCGAGGCGCCCGCGCCCGTCGCGGAGGCGCCCCCGGCCCCGGTCGTGGAGGCGCCGCCCGTGGAGCGGCCGGCCCCGCCGGTCGAAAAGAAGCCGGAGCTGGAGACCCCCGAGCCGACGGCCGGCCGCCTCGTCCGCCTCCGCGCGCGCCTGAGCCGCTCGCAGAACGTGTTCGGCAAGGGCCTGCTCGCCCTGCTCTCCCGTGACAAGCTCGACGACGACACCTGGGACGAGGTCGAGGAGACGCTGATCGGCGCCGACGTGGGGGTACAGGCGACAACCGAGATCGTCGAAAAACTGCGCGAGCGCGCACGCATCCACGGCACCGCCAGCGCCGCCGATCTGCGCGGCATGCTTGCCGACGAGCTCGTCTCGGCCCTGCAGCCGGACCTGGACCGCTCCCTGGCGGCCACCCAGCGTGACGGCCGCCCCGCGGTGCTGCTCGTGGTCGGCGTCAACGGCGCCGGCAAGACCACGACCTGCGGCAAGATCGCCCGGGTGCTGGTCGCCGACGGGCACACGGTGGTCCTCGGCGCCGCCGACACCTTCCGCGCGGCCGCGGCCGAGCAGCTGGCCACGTGGGCCGGGCGGGTCGGCGCCGACGTCGTGCGGGGCCCCGAAGGAGCGGATCCCGCCTCGGTGGCGTTCGACGCGGTCAAACGGGGTATTGACGCGGGTGTGGACACGGTGCTCATCGACACGGCGGGCCGGCTGCAGAACAAGGTCGGCCTGATGGACGAGCTCGGCAAGGTCAAGCGGGTCGTGGAGAAGCACGGCCCGGTCGACGAGACGCTGCTCATCCTCGACGCCACCACCGGCCAGAACGGACTCGAGCAGGCGCGGGTGTTCACCGAGGTGGTGGACGTCACCGGCGTCGTGCTCACCAAGCTCGACGGCACCGCGAAGGGCGGCATCGTCATCGCGGTCCAGCGCAAACTGGGCATTCCGGTCAAGCTCGTCGGCCTCGGCGAGGGCCCGGATGACCTTGCTCCGTTCGATGCCCGACAGTTCGTCGACGCCCTCGTTGGCGCGGACGCGTAACCTCGGACGGTACCTTGGGACGGTAAGGCCCGGCCGCGCGATCTGAGCGGCCGGGAAGCGGTACAGCAAGGCTCCCCCCGGTCGGGTCAGCGAAGGACGACAGACGTGACGCAGCAGGAGATCCCGCTCCACGGTGGGAACACCTCCGTCGTGGTGCGCTCGGGCGACACCGTGCGCCGCAACGCGGGCCCGTGGACGCCGGCGGTGCACGCGCTGCTGCGCCACCTGGAGTACGTCGGCTTCACCGGCGCACCGCGCGCGTTCGGCATCGACGAGCGCGGGCGCGAGGTGCTGCAGTACCTCGAGGGGGAGTGCGGCGAATACCCCCTGGCCCCGCACTGGGTGACCGACGAGGCGATGGTCACCGTGGCGACCATGCTGCGGATGTTCCACGACGCCCAGGCGGGCTTCCGGCCGGCACCGAACGCCGTCTGGCGCTCGTTCGGCCCCCCGCCGCCGGACACCGAGGTCATCTGCCACCACGACGCGGCGCCGCACAACGTCATCTGGCGCCCGGACGGCACGCTGTCGCTGATCGACTTCGACCTGGCCTCGCCCGGGGCGCGGATCTACGACGTCGCGTACGCCGCGTGGACGTGGGTGCCGCTGTTCTCCGACCGCGACTCCTACACGCTGGGCTGGAAGCGGCCGAACCGCCCGCGCCGCCTGCGCATGTTCGCCGACGCCTACGGGCTGACCCCGCGCGACCGGCACCGCCTCGTGCGCGTCATCCGCAAGCGCATCGTCGACCACATCGAGGGCATCCGGCGGATGGCGGCCGCGGGCGACCCCGCATTCGTCCGCATCGTGCACAAGGGCCACCTCCGCCGGCCCGTGCGTGACCTGCGGCTCATCGACTACGAGCGGCACACGCTGGAGTACGCTCTTCGATAGGAAGTTTTCAATGTGTGAGCGCTTCTTCACACGCTGGAAACATGACGTGACGCGGTAGAAACCGCGCAGCGCCGGTGCGCGAAACCTGAGCCCGCCAAGCTCTCGCGCAACCGGCTGGAGGGCAACGCTGCCTCGAAGGTCGGGAGGGAGGATCTCGACTACTAGGAGGCCAGCGTGCCTGAAGCGACTATCGACACCGGCAACACCGCATGGTTGCTCGTGTCGACCGCTCTTGTGCTGCTCATGACGCCGGCTCTGGCACTGTTTTACGGTGGCCTGAACCGTTCCAAGGGCGTCCTCAACATGATGATGATGAGCTTCTCGACGATCGGGCTCGTCAGCGTCCTCTGGTTGTTCTACGGCTTCAGCGCCGCGTTCGGCACCGACTCGGCCGGCGGCCTCTTCGGTGACCTCGGCCAGTACTTCGGCAGCAAGACCTACCTCGATCAGATGTGGGGCGCCACCACCGACAACCCGAGCGGCATCGGCATCCCGACGTACGTCTTCATGGTCTTCCAGATGACGTTCGCCGTGATCACCGTCGCCCTCATCAGCGGCGCGATCTCCGACCGCGCCAAGTTCGGCGGCTGGCTGCTGTTCGCGTTCGGCTGGGCCACCCTGGTGTACTTCCCGGTCGCCCACAACGTGTGGGGCGGCGGCTGGATCTTCCAGCACCTGCACCCGCTCGACTTCGCCGGTGGTACCGCCGTGCACATCAACGCCGGTGCGGCCGCGCTCGGCATCGCCCTGGTCCTCGGCAAGCGCGTCGGCTGGCCGCGGGAGAGCATGAAGCCGCACAACGTGCCCTTCGTCGCGATCGGCGCCGGTCTGCTGTGGTTCGGCTGGTTCGGCTTCAACGCCGGCTCCGAGCTGACCGTCGACGGCGTCACCGGCCTCGCGTTCGTCAACACCCAGGTCGCCACCGCCGCCGCCGTCCTCGGCTGGGTCATCGTCGAGTGGATCCGCGACCGCAAGCCCACCCTCGTCGGCGCGTCCTCGGGCGCGGTCGCGGGCCTCGTCGCCATCACCCCCGCCTGTGGCTTCATCGACTCGTGGGCTGCGGTTCTGCTCGGCCTCGTCGCCGGCCTCGCGTGCGCCCTCGCGGTCAGCCTGAAGTACCGCTTCGGCTTCGACGACTCGCTCGACGTGGTCGGCGTCCACTTCGTCGGCGGGTGGATCGGCTCCCTGTGGCTCGGCTTCTTCGCCAACGACAAGCTCAACTCGGCCATCAGCGGCGCCCTCGGCGCCAAGAGCGGCCTGTTCATGGGCGGCGGCGCGGGCCAGCTGGGCTCCCAGGCGGCCGCGAGCGCTATTGTCACGGTCTACTCGTTCGCCATCGCCTTCGCGCTCGCCTTCATCATCGAGAAGACGGTCGGCTTCCGGGTCAGCACCGAGGCCGAGGTCGAGGGCATCGACATCGCGGAGCACGCGGAGAGCGCCTACGACCTCACCCCGGGGACCGGCAGCAGCGGCGCTGGCGCGTTCGCCCTCGCGGGTGTTGGCACAAGCAAGACCCCTGCGCCGGCGGCGGAAGCCCCGGCGTCGGAAAAGGTAGCCGGATAGCGTCGAGGGATGTCGGAGGGAATGGGCATGAAGCTGGTGACCGCGGTCATCAAGCCGTATCAGCTCGACGCGGTGAAGGAGGCGCTCCACGCGCTCGGCGTGGCGGGCCTCACCGTGAGCGAGGTTCAGGGCTACGGCCGTCAGAAGGGCCACACCGAGGTGTACCGCGGTGCGGAGTACACGGTGGAGTTCGTCCCCAAGATCCGGGTCGAGATCGTCACCGACGAGCTGGACTTCGAGAAGGTCGTGGACGCCATCGTGACCGCCGCCCGCACCGGCAAGATCGGTGACGGCAAGGTGTGGGTCACCTCGGTCGACGAGGTGGTTCGCGTCCGCACCGGCGAGCGCGGGCTCGACGCCCTCTAAGCCGCCTGAATTCAGTCAGATGACGCAACCGTCGGCGCCCGCTCCGGTCCTCTCGTCCGGGGCGGGCGCCGACGCGCGTGCCGAGCGCTCGGAAGCGATCGACGAGTGGCTCAAAAAGATCTTTTCAAGTGCCGGCGGTGGTACCACCAGTGCTGCCCTGGTCGCGGTGGGCGGGCTCGGGCGCCGGGAATGTGCCCCGCGCAGCGATCTCGACCTGGTGCTGCTGCACCCGGGCGGCCCCGGTGACGAGGCCGCGGCCGACGAGCTGGGCAGCCGCATCTGGTACGAGGTGTGGGACGCCAAGTTCGCGCTCGACCACTCCACCCGCAGCCCCGGCCAGGCCCTCGACGTCGCCCGTCAGGACCTCAAGGTGGCCCTCGGCCTGCTCGACGCCCGCCTCGTGGCCGGCAACGCCGAGCTCCTCGCCGCCCTGCACGCCGACGCCGTCGCCCAGTGGCGCCGCGAGGCCCGCCACCTGCTCCCGGCGCTGCGTACGCTCACCCAGGACCGCTGGAAGGCCCACGGCGAGCTCGCCTTCCTCCTCGAGGGCGACGTCAAGGAGTCCCGCGGCGGCCTGCGCGACTTCGGCGTCCTGCGCGGCATCGGCTTCGCGGGCGTCGCCGACGGCCCCCGCCCCGCCGTGCGCGGGGCCCACCGCACCCTGCTCGACGTGCGCGACGCGCTGCACGCGGTGCGCGGACGCCGCGTCGACCGCCTCCTCGCCCAGGACCGCGACGAGGTCGCCGAGCTGCTCGACCTCGGCGACCGCGACGAGGTGCTGCGGCGCATCGCCGAGTCCGCGCGCACCATCGCGTACGCCAGCGACGACGCCTGGCGCGCCGTCGAGCGCTGGGCCGCCCCGACCACGCGCGGCCACAGCGACCGCCGCCCCCTCGCCCGCGACGTGGTCGAGCAGCGCGGCGAGGTCGTCCTGGCCCGCGCGGCCGTGACCCCGCGCCCGGACCCGTCGCTGCCCCTGCGCGTCGCCGCGGCCGCCGCCCGGGCCGACCTGCCCATCTCGCACGCCACCCTGGAGTGGCTCGGCGGGTTCACCGGCCCGATGCCGCACCCGTGGCCCGCCCCCGCGCGCGACGCGCTGCTCACCCTGCTGGGCAGCGGCCCGGCGATGATCGCGGTGTGGGAGGCCTGCGACCGGTACGGCCTGGTGGTCAACTGGCTGCCCGAGTGGGCGCGGGTGCGCAGCCTGCCGCAGCACAACCCGGTCCACCTGTTCACCGTCGACCGCCACCTGGTCGAGACCGCCCGCCAGGCCGCGCGCCTCACCCGCGACGTCGACCGGCCCGACCTGCTCGTGCTCTGCGGCCTGCTGCACGACATCGGCAAGGGGCTCCCGGGCGACCACAGCATCGTCGGCGCCCCGATCGCGGCCGCGGCCGCCGCCCGCCTCGGCCTCAGCGACGCGGACGTGGCCCAGGTCGAGAAGGTGGTACGCCTGCACCTGCTCGTCCCCGACACCGCGACCCGCCGCGACCTGTCCGACCCGCAGACGATCGCCACGGTCGCCGGCGCGGTCGGGGACGCCTCGACGCTCTCGCTGCTGCACGCCCTGGCCCGCGCGGACGCGGCCGCGACCGGGCCGGCCGCCTGGTCGGACTGGAAGGGCCGGCTCATCGCCGAGCTGGTCCGCCACGTGGAGCGCGCCCTGGACACCGGCGTGGTGGCGGCCCCGCCGTCCCCGGCCGCGGCGCTCGCGGTGCCGGCCAGGCTCCCGGCGGTACTGCTGGACACCGACTCCGTCTCCGTGACCGCGCCCGACCGGCGGGGCCTGCTGGCGGCCGTGGCCGGCTGCCTCTCCCTGCACCGGCTCGACGTCGTGACGGCCGACACGGTCACGGTGGACGGGCTCGCGCGGATGGTGTGCGCCGTCCAGCCCCGCTACGGCGGGGAGATCGACCACGACGCCGTCGTCGCCGACCTGCGCCGAGCGGTGACCGGGGACCTGCCGGTGGCCGAACGCCTGGCGGCGCGGGAGCGCTCGACCCGCAGGTCCGGCACGGTGACCGCGCCGCCGCGCGTGGTGTGGCAGCCGCCGACCGCGGCCACCGACGCGACGGTCCTGGAACTGCGCGCGACCGACACCGCCGGCCTGCTGTTCCGGGTGGCCAGCGCGCTGGAGGACGCGGGCGCGGACGTGCGCTCGACGCGCATCTCGACGCTCGGTGGCGAGGTGGTGGACGCGTTCTACCTGGCCGGCGAGTGGGACGGGGACGCCCGCGCGGGCGTGGAGGCGGCCGTCCTGCGGGCCGCGACCCCCGCCTGACCACGCTTTCCTCCGTTTTGCACGGTTTCGCTGGGTCGGTGACCGCGCGGACGCGGCGACGCCGCAGGCCGCGACGCACTGTTCGCGGTCGCGTACCCTTCAAGGGACTCCTACACCGAGGACGGATTCGTCGTGTTTGACACCCTGAGTGACCGGCTTTCCGGCATCTTCTCGAAGCTGCGGAGCAAGGGACGGCTGACCGACGCCGACGTCGACGCGACCGCGCGCGAGATCCGCCTGGCCCTGCTCGAGGCCGATGTCGCCCTGCCCGTGGTCAAGGCCTTCATCGCCCGGCTCAAGGAGCGGGCGCGCGGCTCCGAGGTGTCGCAGGCACTCAACCCGGCCCAGCAGGTCATCAAGATCGTCCACGAGGAGCTCGTGGCGACGCTCGGTGGCGAGGCGCGCCGCCTGCAGTTCGCCAAGAACCCGCCGACCGTGATCATGCTCGCCGGCCTGCAGGGTTCCGGTAAGACCACCCTCGCCGGCAAGCTCGCCCGCTGGCTCAAGGGCCAGGGCCACCAGCCGCTGCTCGTCGCGGCCGACCTCCAGCGGCCCAACGCCGTCAACCAGCTGCAGGTGCTGGGCGGCCGCGCGGGCGTCGAGGTCTACGCGCCCGAGCCCGGCAACGGCGTCGGCAACCCCGTCCAGGTCGCCCGCGAGTCGATCGAGCACGCCAAGCGCCAGATGCGCGACATCGTCATCGTCGACACCGCCGGCCGCCTCGGTATCGACACCGAGATGATGCAGCAGGCCGCCGACATCCGCGACGCGGTCGACCCCGACGAGGTCCTGTTCGTCATCGACGCCATGGTCGGCCAGGACGCGGTCACCACCGCCGAGGCCTTCCGCGACGGCGTCGGCATCAGCGGCGTCGTGCTCTCCAAGCTCGACGGCGACGCGCGCGGTGGCGCCGCGCTGTCCGTACGCCACGTCACCGGCCAGCCGATCATGTTCGCCTCCACCGGTGAGAAGCTCGAGGACTTCGACGTCTTCCACCCCGACCGGATGGCCTCGCGCATCCTCGGCATGGGCGACGTGCTCACCCTCATCGAGCAGGCCGAGCAGGCCTTCGCCGATGACGAGAAGGAGCGGATGGCCGCCAAGCTCATGGGCGGCCAGGAGTTCACCCTCGAGGACTTCCTGGAGCAGCTGCAGGCCGTGCGCCGGATGGGCCCCATCGCCAACGTGCTCGCCATGATGCCGGGCATGAACCAGATGAAGGACCAGCTCGCCGAGATCGACGACAAGCACTTCGACCGGGTCACCGCGATCATCCGCTCGATGACCCCGAAGGAGCGCTCCAACCCGAAGATCCTCAACGCCTCCCGCCGTGTGCGCATCGCCAACGGCTCGGGCGTCTCGGTCACCGACGTCAACCAGCTGCTCACCCGCTTCGCCGACGCGCAGAAGATGATGAAGCAGATGGGCGGCATGATGGGCCTGCCCGGCGGCCGCCGCAAGGCGACCAAGTCGCCGAAGAACAAGCGCAAGGGCACCAAGAGCGGCAACTCCGGCGGCATGCGCCAGCCGCGCCTCGGTGGCGGCATGCCGCAGCTCCCGCCGGGCTTCGACCCGGCCGCCATGGACCCGAACGCGGCCGGCATGCCCCCGGGCTTCCGCCTCCCGAAGATCGACTTCTCGAAGCTGCAGAAGCGTGACAAGGACAGCTGAGCCGCCGGTACCGCTGCACGTCCGGGGCACGATCCTGCCCTCCGGTGAGCGGCGCGACCTCTGGCTGGTCGGCGACCGGGTGACATTCTCACCGGTCGCCGGGGCGATGACGGTCGCCGACGAGGGCTTCGTCCTCCCGGGCCTCGTCGACGCCCACTGCCACCTCGGCATCCAGCCCGGCGGCCGCCCCTCTGCCGGCGTCGACCAGGCGCGGTCGCTCGCCGTGGTGGACCGCGACGCCGGCGTCCTCGCGATCCGCGACGCCGGGTCGCCCATCCCGTACGCGTCGCTCGACGACGACCCCGACGTGCCCCGCCTGGTGCGCGCGGGCCGCCATGTGGCGCCGCCGAAGCGGTACCTGCGCGACATCGGCGTGGAGGTCGGCGAGGCGGACCTGGCCGGCGAGATCACCCGCCAGGCCGGCCTCGGCAGCGGCTGGGTCAAGCTCGTCGGCGACTGGATCGACCGCGGCGTCGGCGACCTCGCCCCCGCGTGGGACGTGACCGCGATGGCCGGCGCGATCGAGGCCGCCCACGCCGCCGGCGCGCGGGTGGCGGTCCACACCTTCGCCGAGGAGTCCGTCGCCGCCCTGGTCCGCGCGGGCGTCGACTCCGTCGAGCACGGCACCGGCCTCAACGAGTCCGACATCGACGAAATGGCCCGCCGCGGCACCGCCCTGGTTCCCACAATGATCAATATCGCGACGTTCGGCGGGATCGCGGCGCAGGCGGAGGAGAAGTTCCCGGCGTACGCCCGGCACATGCTCGCTCTGCGCGACCGCTTCCCGTCCCTCGTGCGCGCCGCCCACGAGGCCGGCGTCCCGATCTACGTGGGCAGCGACGCGGGCGGCGGCATCGACCACGGCCTGGCCGCCGAGGAGATGCTGCTGCTGCACCGCGAGGCGGGCCTGCCGGCGGAGGCGGTCCTGCACGCGGGCTCCTGGGGCGCGCGGGAGTGGCTGGGCTTCCCGGGCCTGGTCGAGGGCGGCCTGGCCGACCTCGTCGTGTACGGCGAAGACCCCCGCTCCGACCTCACCACCCTGCTCCGCCCCCGCCGCATCGTCCTGCGCGGCCGCGTCGTGCGCTGAGGTCCCCCGGTGCCCGCTCGCCTCGCGGCAAACCGTGGTGCGCTGATCCTGCTCCCGCCGCGTCGTTCGCTCCGCGTGGTGCGCTGGCGTCCCGTTGCGGCCGCGTCGCATCACACGGCGCCGCCGATGTTCCGCTCGATGGTCCGCCCGGGCCTACGTCGTCTCGCGCGGTCGCGTGGTGCGCTGGTGTCCTGATGCGGCCGCGTCGCATCACACAGCGCCGCCAATGCTGACGTTCCGCTCGATGGTCCGCCCGGCCAACGTCGTCTCGCGCGGTCGCGTAATGCGCGGACGTTCGGCCCCGGCTCGATCGTCTCGCGCGGTCGGACGGAGCCGTGCGTTACGCCACGGCCGACGTCGTCACGCGCGGTCGGGCAGTGCCTGGTGTCTCGCCCGGCCCTCGGCCGTCTCGCGCGGTCGCGCGAGGCGGTGCTGATTCGCCCCGGCGGTGAACCGCGCGCGGCGGTGGGCCGGGTGTGAATGAGGGCACACGGTCGGCTGGCACGCGGCTGTCGGGGCCGGGCGCGGGAGCGCCGGGCCGATACAATCGGCGGGTGCCGTTGCGTCCCGGAAGACCGGTCCTGCACCGGCACTTCACCCATGACACGCTGGTCTGGGCCCCGTTGACGCGCGTGGTCTCCGACGACGAGCAGGGCACCCGCCTCTGGCTCGCGACCGGCAGCCCCGTGATCCGCCAGGTCAGCGACGACGGTCAGGGCCCGCGCGGCATGCCGTTCGCAAAGTGGATCGAGCAGCCGAAGAAGGTCATCCACGACGTGTACCGCGGGCCGAACACGCTGAAGTTCCATCCGCGCGGGGCCGCCTACTCCGTCTGGTGGCTGTTCGACCCCGAGGGCCACTTCCGCGCGTGGTACGTCAACCTCGAAGAGTCGGGGATCACCTGGGACGACGGCGACGTCGCCGGGATCGACCTGACCGACCAGGACCTCGACATGTGGGTCTGGCCCGACCGGCGCTGGGGCTGGAAGGACGAGGACGAGCTCGAGGAGCGCCTGGCCTACCCGGACGCGTACTGGGTGAGCGACCCCGACGCCGTCTGGGCCCAGGGCCGCGCGGTCGTACCGGCGATCGAGGCAGGCGCGTGGCCGTTCGACGGCACGTGGACCGACTTCCGTCCGCCGGCCGAGTGGACCATCCCGGAGCCCGTGACCGAGGGCTGGGACCGGCCCCGGCAGCGTTCGTGAACGGCAAACCCGCCGGCCGCGCGGTAACGCACGCGATCGACCCCGCAGGCCGCGCGGTAACGCACGCGATCGACCCCGCCGGCCGCGCGGTAGCGCACGCGATCGACCCCGCCGGCCGCGCCGTAGCGCCCTCGGGCGGGCGAGTGATCGGCGACGGGTTGAGCCCGGCCACGGCGGAGCGCGCGGTCGGCAACGCCGCGGGCCGTGCGCAAACGTTCTCGGCGGCCCGGGCGATCGGCAATGCGGCCGGACGCGCGGGAGCGGGTGAGAGCCGTGCCGATCGAGGGCGGCGGCCAGTCAGAGCAGCGGACATCGACCAAGGGAGCGCGGGTTGAGCATCGTCTTCACGCCCGGTCAGGTGATCATGCATCGGAACACGCGGCGCGGGCGGATCGGGTGGGTGCGGCCCGCGCGGGTCGTGTCCGACGACGAGCGTGGGCTCCTGCTGTGGATCGCGCGGCACACGCCCGTCGTCAACGAGGTGTCCGGGGACGGGCGCGGGATGCGCACGATGCCGTTCGCCGAGTTCGTCACGCTGGGAACCTCGCTCAAGCACGGGACGTGGGACGGGCCCGGGGTGCTGAAGCTGCACCGGCCCGGCGACCCCGCGCACTCGGTGTGGTGGTTCCGCAACGCCGCCGACGAGTTCACCGGCTGGTACGTCAACCTGGAGCGCCCGGCGATCCGCTGGAGCGACCCGGGCGGCGCGTCCGGGGTCGACGTGACCGACGAGGACCTCGACATCATCGTCGCGCCCGACCGCAGCTGGCAGTGGAAGGACGAGGAGGAGTTCGCCGAGCGGCTCGCCATCCCGGAGCACTACTGGGTGGACGACGAGGTGGCCGTGCGCGAGGAGGGCCTGCGCGTCGCCAAGGAGATCGAGGCCGGCGCGTTCCCGTTCGACGGCACCTGGACGGACTTCGTGCCGCCGCCCGAGTGGGAGGTGCCCGACCTCGCCCCCGGGTGGGACCGCCCCGCGCTTCGCTGAGACCACGGCAGACGCGTCCGCGCGCTGAGGTCGACGGCAGACGCGTCCGCGCGCTGAGGCCCACGGCTGACGCGTCCGTGCGTGGAGACCCACGGCAGACGCTCCCGCGCGCGGAGACCTAAGGCCGACACGTCCGCACGCTGCGGCCGACGGCAGACGCGTCCGCGCCCTGAGGCCCACGCCAGACGCGTCCGCGCGTGGAGGCCCACGCCAGACGCGTCCGCGCGCGGAGACGTACGGCCGACACGTCCGCGCCCTGAGGCCGACGGCAGACGCGCCTGCGGCGATGAGGCCCACGCCAGACGCGCCCGCGCGCGGGGGACTTCGGCGGTGCGGGTGAGGTGTGGGGTGACTGCACTGGAGGTACCGGCGAAATCGGCTGAAAAGGGAGAACCTTCCGCTTTCCCGGGGGACGATGGCAGGTGCGGCGGGGTCGTTTTTGCGCACGGTAGCGGGTCTGGCACAATGGTCTGCTGGTATCCGGTGTGCGTCCGAGCCCTCTAACCCGGCGTAGCGCCAGTCCAACAGAGCAGCCGACGGCACCATCCCCACGGTGTCCGGGCGGTCGCTCGGCTTCCAACAGATCCAGGAGCGAGCAACCAAGTGGCCGTCAAGATCCGGCTCCTGCGGATGGGCAAGATCCGCAACCCGCAGTACCGCATCGTCATTGCCGACTCGCGCACCAAGCGCGATGGTCGGGCGATCGAGTTCGTCGGGCTGTACCACCCGAAGGAGGAGCCCTCGCGCATCGAGGTCAACTCCGAGCGTGTCCAGCACTGGCTCTCCGTCGGCGCGCAGCCGAGCGAGGCCGTGCAGGCCATCCTGTCCAAGACCGGCGACTGGCAGAAGTTCAAGGGCCTGCCCGCGCCGGCCGAGCCGCTGAAGGTGCGCGCCGCGGCACCTGACCGCAAGGCCGCCTACGAGGCGGAGGCCCAGGCCGCCGCCGGCCTGGCCGACGCGCCGAAGGCCAAGAAGGCCGCCGAACCGAAGAAGAAGGCCGAGGCGGAGGCTCCGGCGAAGGCCGAGGCCGAGGCTCCGGCCGCGCAGGCGGAGGAGCAGTCCGGTGCCGGCGCCGGCGCGGAGGCCTGACGTGCTGCGCCCCGCGCTCGAGCACCTGGTCAAGGGCATCGTCGACAACCCTGACGATGTCCGCGTGCGGATGGTCGACTCCCGTCGCGGTCAGCGGCTGGAGGTCCGGGTCAACCCGGAGGACCTCGGCACCGTGATCGGGCGTGGCGGCCGGACGGCCAAGGCGCTGCGGCAGGTCATCACGTCGATCGGCGGTCGCGGCGTGCGCGTCGAGATCGTCGACGCGTACTGACGCATGCTGCTCGTCGTCGGTCAGATCATCCGCGCGCACGGCGTCCGGGGCGAGGTCGTCGTGGACGTGCGCACGGATGCGCCGGCTGAGCGTTTCGCCGTCGGGTCGGTCCTGGAGACCGACTCGACGGCGGTGCGGCATCTGCAGTCCGTGCCCGCGGGCGCGTGGAAGCCGCCGCCGACCCTCACCATCGAGTCGCTCCGCCCGCATCAGGGCCGCCTCCTGATGGTTTTCGAGGGCCTCTACGACCGCAACCTCGCCGAGGACATGCGCGGCGTCCTGCTGTGCGTGGACAGCGCCGCGATCCCGGCCAGCGACGACCCGGACGAGTTCAACGACCACGAGCTCATCGGGCTCGACGTCGTGGACGCCGCGGGGGAGAAGGTCGGGGAGCTGCAGCGCATCGATCACGCGCCCGCGCACGACCTGCTCGTCGTGCGGCTCGCCGACGGGCGCACCGGTCTCGTGCCGTTCGTGCGTGAGATCGTCCCCGAGGTCGACGTGCCCGGGCGGCGCATCGTGATCACCCCGCCGGAAGGCCTGTTCGACCTATGAGGGTCGACGTCGTCACGATCTTTCCGGAGTACCTCGCGCCGCTCGACCTGTCGCTGATCGGCAAGGCGCGCGCGAACGGGACGCTGCGGCTCGCGGTACACGATCTGCGGCAGTGGACCCATGACGTGCACCGGACGGTGGACGACTCGCCGTACGGCGGCGGCCCGGGCATGGTGATGCGGCCCGAGCCGTGGGGGCAGGCCCTCGACGCCCTCGCCGGCCCCGAGACGCACCTGATCGTGCCGAGCCCGGCCGGTGATCCGTTCACCCAGGCGACCGCGCGCGCCCTCGCGGAGGACGAGCACCTGCTGTTCGCGTGCGGGCGGTACGAGGGCATCGATCAGCGCGTCTTCGATCACGCCGCCGCGCGGATGCGGGTGAGCGAGGTCTCGCTCGGCGACTATGTGCTTTTCGGGGGCGAGGTCGCGGTCCTGGTCGTGCTCGAGGCGATCACCCGGCTGCTCCCGGGCGTGCTGGGCAACGCCGACTCGCTGCTGGACGAGTCCCACGCCGACGGGGTGCTCGAGGCCCCGATGTACACCAAGCCGCCGAGCTGGCGCGGCCTGGACGTACCCGAGATCCTGCGCTCCGGCGATCACGGCCGCATCGCGCGGTGGCGCCGCGAGCAGGCCCTGCAGCGCACCGCCGAGCGCCGCCCGGACCTCATCGCCGCCCTCGAACGGCGCACCGCCGAACGCGATCAAGGAGCCTGATTTCAGGTTCGGCGCGTCTATGTGGCAAAGTAGTGAGGTTGCCGCGGCCAGCCGTGCCCGGCGGCCATGATCACAAACCCTCGCGCGCCGCGGAGATCGGGCGTGCCTTGAGTGACGAGGAACAGCCGCGATGAACACGCTGGACGCGCTGGACGCACAGTCGCAGCGGACCGATATCCCGAGCTTCCGCGCCGGCGACACCGTCAAGGTGCACGCCCGGGTTGTCGAGGGCAACCGGTCCCGGGTCCAGGTCTTCCAGGGCGTCGTGATCCGTCGCCAGGGCGCGGGCCTGCGGGAGACCTTCTCCGTCCGGAAGGTGAGCTTCGGCGTCGGCGTCGAGCGCACCTACCCGGTCAACAGCCCGGCCGTCGACCGGATCGAGGTCGTGACGCGCGGTGACGTGCGCCGCGCCAAGCTGTACTACCTGCGCGACCTGCGGGGCAAGAAGGCCAAGATCAAGGAGAAGCGCGAGACCAAGGTCAGCAGCTGACCGTGCGTTTCGCCGGATCGTCGAGGGGGAGGGGCGCGTTGCGCACCCTCCCTGCGTCGTGTCCGGGATCGGGTCTTTCGGTCATCTGGAGCCGGTCTCCCCAAAGTGGTCTTGTGCATCTAGGCTGACGCCGATGGCAAGTGACCCCTACGGCCGCGATGGTTACGACGATCGCGCCGACGACCAACACCCGCGCGATCCCCGCCTGGACCAGGGGGACGGACGGCGCGGCCAGCAGCAACCCTTCGGCGGTGTCAGCTACCCGGGCCATGACTACTGGGCCACGACGGGGCGACCGGACGCCGAAGGGGCGCAGCGTGCCTACGACGGCGGCTGGTCCCGCGACGACGACCGCGATGCCCAGGGGCGCAACGAGGCCCCGCCAGGCCGCGACGTGGTGCCCGGCCGTCGGGAGGTGGCCCGCCGCGACCCCGCGCCGGGCCAGGGTGGCTATCAGCGCGACGACGACTGGACGTCGGGCGGCCGGGGCGACTGGGGACGCGAGCCCGAGCGCGGCTGGAGCCGCGGCGACGAGCGCGAGGACTGGAACCGCGGGCGCGGCTACGACGACGACCCGTACGGCTCCCGGCGCGGCCAGTGGGGCCGCGACGAGCCGCCGATGGTGCGCGACCGCGGGTTCGAGCGCGAACGCGAGCAGGAGCGGGAGCGCGGCAGCGGCTACGAGGACCTCGGCTACGACGACCCGCGGGACCGGCGCGACCGGGAGCGCGGGGACCGGTACGAACGCAGCTATGACCGCGGTGAGCGCTCGATCGGCTCGGGTTCGGGATCGCGCCGCGGTGGCGCCTACGACGAGGACGACTCGGTGTCGACGTGGCGCAGCAAGGTCCGCCGCAAGCGCAAGAACATGCCGCTGTGGCAGGAGCTGCCGCTGCTGCTGATCGTCGCGTTCTGCCTGGCCGTGCTCATCCGCACGTTCCTGGTGCAGGCGTTCTTCATCCCCTCGGGGTCGATGGAGAACACCCTGCTGGTCGGCGACCGGGTGCTGGTCAACAAGGTGCTGTACGACGTGCGGGAGCCCGAGCGCGGCGAGGTCGTCGTGTTCACCGGCCCGGACACGTGGGCGCCGGAGAATCAGGTCGACAAGGACGCCGGCTTCTTCGCCGAGCTCGGCCGCACCGTCGGCGACCTCGTCGGGTTCTCCCAACCGGGTGAAAAAGACTTCATCAAACGGGTGATCGGGCTGCCCGGCGACAAGGTCGCGTGCTGCGACGTCGACGGGCGTGTCACGGTCAACGGCTATCCGCTCGACGAGTCCTCGTACCTCTACGACAACTCGCCGCTGGACGCCGCCCCGAACCCGAAGCAGTGCACTGCGCGGCGGTTCGGCCCGATCCAGGTCCAGGCCGGCCAGATGTTCGTGATGGGCGACCATCGCGGCGTCTCTCAGGATTCGCGCTGCCAGGGCCAGGTGCCCATCGACAACGTGATCGGCCGCGCGTTCGTGATCCTGTGGCCCAGCGACCGCTGGGGCTGGCTACCGGTGCCCGATACGTTCAAGAACGTACCGAAACCACAGGCTTTGCCCCCGCTCGGTCCGCACGTCACGCGTGCGCCGAACGCACCGTTGGTCCCGGATATGGTACTTGTGCCGATCGCTGTCACGTTCTCGCTTTCGACCCGTTCGGCGCGTCAAGAACGGTTGAGGCGTCGCGATAGTTGACGAACACGTACCCTTCAGGGCGTGATTGACGAGCAGACCAAAAAGTCCAGTAGCTTCTGGCGCGAACTGCCGGTGTTGCTGGGCGTGGCGATCATCGTCGCCGTCGTCGTACGCGCCTTCGTCCTGCAGACGTTCTTCATCCCGTCGGAGTCGATGGAGAACACGCTGCTCATCAAGGACCGTGTGCTCGTCAACAAGCTGGTGTACGACTTCCGCTCCCCGCACCGCGGCGAGGTCATCGTCTTCACCGCTCCCGACTCGTGGCGCAACGACCCGTCCGAGGAGGACTTCATCAAGCGGGTCATCGCCGTCGGCGGCGACCACATCGTGTGCTGTGACGACAAGCAGCGCATCACGGTCAACGGCACGCCGCTGGACGAGACCTACATCTACGCCAACGCCGACGGGCTGCAGGACCTGCCGAGCGAGGAGCAGTTCGACGTCACGGTGCCCAAGGGCCGCCTGTGGGTCATGGGGGACCACCGTTCGCGGTCGGGCGACTCGCGGTACAACTTCATTCGCACGAAGGACCCGAATCAGGCGACCATCAACGAGGACGACGTGATCGGCCGCGCGTTCGTGGTCTTCTGGCCCTTCAACCGCGCCAAGTGGCTCAGCGTCCCGGACACCTTCGACAAGGTGCCGGATCCGACGTCGAAGTGATTGCGTCGTAGTCTCGTCGGTATGACGGAGGCTGCGGCAGACATCGACCGCCGGGCGGCGCGGGTACTGCTGCTCGACCCGTCCGGCCGCGTCCTGCTGCTGCGCGGATGCGACCCGGCCCGGCCCGAGCACCGCTACTGGTTCACGGTCGGCGGCGGCCTCGAACCGGGCGAGTCGCTCATCGACGCGGCCGTACGCGAGGTCTACGAGGAGACCGGGCTGCGCATCACGCGGGCCGACCTGGTCGGACCGGTCCGCACGGATCAGGTCCAATTCCCGTTCGATGGCCGCTGGTACTCCCAGGAGCAGTCGTTCTTCGTCGTGCGCTCGGATGCGTTCACGGCCGACCTGTCCCACCTCGACGACTACGAGATCACCAGCGTGGACGCCACGCGCTGGTGGTCGGCCGAGGAACTGGACGCGACGCCGGATCGCTTCTACCCGGCCGATCTCGCGCTGCTCGTGCGGGAGGTGGCGGCCTGATGCTCGCGCCTCCGCGCACCGTCGTGCACCGCGCCGCGGGCCTGTGGGCCCTCGAGCGGGCCCTGCAGCGCCGCGGGTTCAACCGGGTCGCCGGCGCCGACGAGGCGGGCCGTGGGGCCTGTGCGGGGCCGCTCGTGGTGGCCGCCGTCATCCTGCCTCAGGGCCGCCGCGGCGAGATCGACGAACTCAACGACTCCAAGCTGCTGACCGCGGCCGCGCGGGAGCGCATCTACGAACAGGTGGTGCGGCGCGCGGAAGCGTGGACCGCGGTCGTCATCCCGCCGGGTGACATCGACCGCCGCGGCCTGCACGTGTGCAACCTCGCCGGCATGCGGCGCGCCCTCGCGGGACTCTCGGTGCGGCCGGAATACGCGCTCACGGACGGCTTCAAGGTCGACGGCCTGGGCATTCCCGGCCTGGCCGTCTGGAAGGGCGACCAGGTCGCGGCGTGCGTCGCGGCCGCGAGCGTCGTGGCGAAGGTCACGCGGGACCGCATCATGGAACAACTGCACGAGTCGTACCCGCAGTACGGCTTCGACGAGCACAAAGGTTATGTGACTCCGGACCACGGCGCGGCCCTCACCGCCCACGGCCCGTGCCCCGAGCACCGTTTCTCCTACGCGAACGTCGCGGCGGTGGGGCGGCCGGGCGCACGGCGCGGTAACGTCGGCGTGGCGCCCGGCGAGGCCGCACGGGTTCCGGCGCAAGTGGGCGACAATGTGGCTATGGAAGGCGGACCGCGATGAGCGCCGAAGATCTCGAGAAGTACGAAACCGAGATGGAGCTCCAGCTCTACCGGGAGTACCGCGACATCGTCCGCCAGTTCTCCTACGTGGTGGAGACCGAGCGCCGGTTCTACCTGGCCAACCAGGTCGACCTGCACGTGCGCAACTCCGACGGCGAGGTCTACTTCGAGGTCGAGATGCACGACGCCTGGGTGTGGGACATGTACCGGCCGGCCCGGTTCGTGAAGAACGTCCGGGTCATGACGTTCAAGGACGTCAACGTCGAGGAGCTCGAGAAGCCGGACATCTCGCTGCCCGACAACGGCTTCGGCGGCTGATCCTTTCCGCTCGGCACATTTCGCCGACCAGTTCGACGCATCGTGACCCCGGCCTGTCACTCCGTGTGCGGGCCGGGGTTCTTTTGTACCGCTTTGCCGGTTATCGCCGATCATGGGTTGCCCCAAGCCGGCGGCTTCGGCCAATCTCGCCGCCATGTTCAAGACACTGGCCCGAGTCGGCCTTCTCGTCCTTGCCGCCACCGCCATCGCCGCCGCCTCCTCGGTCATCGCGGCCGCCTCGGCGGCCTTCTCCGCCCCGGCGCCGTCCGCCGGTTTTGAGGCCCCTCAGGACCCCGCTGAGGCCCCGCCGGTCCCCGGTCAGTTCGAAGCCCCGCTGGACGGTCCGGTGACGGTCACACGGGGTTTCGAGCCGCCGTCGGACCGCTATGCCGCCGGCCACCGCGGGGTGGATCTGGCGGGGGTTCCCGGGCAGATCGTGCGCAGCGCCGGTGAGGGCACCGTCGTCTTCGCCGGCATGGTGGGCGGGCGGCCGGTGGTCAGCGTCGAACATCCGGGCGGGGTGCGGACGACCTATGAACCGGTCGCCTGGACGGTGGTGCGCGGGCAGGCGGTCTCGCCGGGGACGCCCCTCGGCACCCTGAGACCCGGGCATCCGGGCTGTCCGGTGGCGGCTTGCCTGCATTGGGGGCTGAGAACCGACGACAAGGTGTACCTGGATCCGCTGTCACTGCTGCGCCGGACTCGGGTGCGGCTGCTCGCGATGGCCTGATCGCCTGCGCCGCGGTGCTCTACTTCGCGACTGCGTGCTCCGGGTGTTTCGGCATCGCCGCGTTGCTCGTCTTCGCGGCCGCGTGCTCCGGGTGTTTCGCCATCGCCGCGTTGCTCGTCTTCGCGGCCGCGGCCTAGGGGCGTTCCAGGAGCTTCGGCAGGCCTGCTGCCAGGCGCTGGTAGTCCTCGGGCCGGTTGTAGATCTGGGCCGACAGCCGCAGATATCCGCGCCCGCGCCATGCCGCCATGCCCACCTCCGCCGACAGTTCGTCCGAGATCCGCCGGCGCAGTGCCGCCGCCGCTGACGGGTCGTCCGCCAGGCCCGGGCGCAGCGGGATCAGCGTCATCGGAAGCCCGGTCGCCGGCGGGATCTCGGCGCCGATCGCCTCCGCGACGATGCGCTGCCCGTACTCGGCCAGCGCCGTGTTGTGCCGCCGCACCGCCTCGATGCCCAGCGAGCGCAGCACGAACACCCCGGTCGGCGCGGCCAGCCAGGGCGTGTAGTCGTGCGACCCGAGCCACTCCAGGCTCGCGGGGAAGCCGGCCTCGGCCGACCACGACAGCACCAGCGGCCGGATCCGCTCCCGGCGCGCGGGCGCGACGGCCAGCAGCGCCGTGCCCCGCGGCGCGAACGCCCACTTGTGCAGGTTGCCGACCCAGAAGTCCGCGCCGAGCTCGCCCACCCGCGGGTCGAGGATGCCGGGCACGTGCGCGGCGTCGACGTGTACCGCCGCGCGGCCGCCCCACCGCTCGCGGACCGCCTCGACGATGCGCCGCACCGGAAACACGCGCGCGGTCGCGGCGGTGATGTGATCGACGATCACCAGCCGGGTCCGGGACGTGGTCGCCTCGAGGACCGCCGCGGTCACCGCCGCGTCGTCCGCCTCCAGCGGCACCCGCGCGACCCGGTGCACCGCCCCGGTGCGCCGGCAGGTGGCGGCCACGGCGAGGTCGACGGCACCGTACCCGTGGTCGGTCGTCACGATCTCGTCCTCGGCGCTCAGATCGAGGCTCCCGAGCACGATCGAGGTGCCCGTGGACGCGTTCTCGACGAGCGCCGTGCCGTCGGGGTCGGCGCCCACGAACCCGGCGAGGTGCCGCCGAACGTGCGCGATGCGTTCCTCGAGCCCGACGGCGAAGAAGCGGTGCGGGTTGGCTTCCATCTCCTCGCGTACCCGCTGCTGCGCCCGCTGGACCGCGGCCGGCACCATCCCGAACGCCCCGTGGTTCAGGTGCGCGACGGCTGCGTCATGCGAGAACAGCAGCCGAGCGCCGGGAATGGGCTCGGGAGCGGACACATCCACGATCTTAGGGCCCTCGGGCGGCGTGGCGCTTCCAGTTGGCGGGTGCCCACCCCGCTTCCTCGCCCTCGGCGTTCTGCCGGCTCCGCACCGCGCCGCCGCCGCTGCGCGGTCCTGCTGCGCACGACGCCGCCGCTGCGCGGTCTTGCTGCGCGCGACGGCAAACCCGCAGCACGCCGCGGCGCCGCGGTGGTCAACAGATCATGGCCCGCTTGGACGGCAAGCTCCGGAACCGTTACGGGCGGATCCGTGGCCCCCGCTGAGCCTCGCCGGCAGCGAGCAGTTCCACCGAGCCCGCGCCGGGCCGCGAGCGCGCGGCCGCTGACGGTCCCACTGCGCGCGAGCCGAACAGCGAAAAGCCTTTATCTCCAAGGGAGGAAGGACAATGATTTGATCCTGGCCGCACGCGGTGCCTTGGCCACGACTGCTTGCCGGTGAGATCACCGCCGGGGTTGCCTGCCCTCGCCGGCGGCACCGGCAGCGTGCCTCACACGATGCACGGGCAGGAGCGGGGCTTGCCGCGAGGTCGGCGCCCTAGGCGCGCGGGTGCGCCTGCTCGTACGCCTTGCGCAGCCGCTCGATCGACACGTGGGTGTAGATCTGCGTGCTGGACAGCGAGGCGTGCCCGAGCAGTTCCTGGACGGACCGCAGGTCGGCGCCGCCCTCCAGCAGGTGCGTGGCCGCGGAGTGCCGCAGGTCGTGCGGCGACGTGTGCGGCAGCCCGGCCGCCCGCGCGTACGCGTCCACGATCCGTCGCGCCGCTCCGGCCTGCAGCCGGCCCCCGCGCGCGCCGAGCAGCAGCGCCGGGCCGCTCTGCGGCGTCTCCAGGGCCGGGCGGCCGTGCCGGAGCCAGGCGGTCAGCGCGCCGTCGGCGGGCAGGCCGTACGGCACCGAACGCTCCTTGTCGCCCTTGCCGACGACGCGCACGACGCGCCGCATGCGGTCGACGTCGCCGAGGTCGAGGCCGCACAGCTCGCTGACGCGGATTCCCGTGCCGTACAGCAGCTCCAGCACCAGCCGGTCCCGCAGCCCGAGCGCGTCCGCGCGGCCCGCCGGCTGGGTCACGAGCGTCTCCGCCTGGTCGGCGCGCAGCACCGCCGGGAGATCGCGGTGCGCCTTCGGGCTGGCCAGGCGCTGGCCCGGGTCGGTTTCGACGAGGCCCTCGCGCTTCGCCCAGGCGGTGAACGTCCGCGCGGCAGCGGCATGGCGGGCCAGGCTGGTCCGGGCGTCGCCGGCCGCGCGCCTCCGCGCGAGCCAGCCGCGCAGCTCGGCGAGGGTCAAGCCGGCAGGGGCGTCCGTGCCGCCGGCCGCGGCGTGGTCGAGCAGGGACACGACGTCGCCGACGTAAGCGCGGACCGTGTGGGCCGACCGGTTCCGCTCCGCGGCGAGGTAGCGGGCGAAGTCGTCCACCGCGTCGCGCATGGCTGCCGGCAGGCGTTCGTGCATCTCGGCGGTTCCCGGCGCGGGCGCACCGGCCCGCCCACGTCCACCGCGACCTTGCCCGGACCGCGCGGCCGGGCCAGCCCGCGTCACCGGGGTGCGACCGGGGGCGGCCGGCTCCGCGGGATCGGAGGCACTCGCGCCGACCGGGCCGGGCTCGCGCGGGTTTCCGCGATCGCCGCGGCGGGCTTCACGGTCGGGCTCAGCGCTCGGACGCGCAGCCGCCGCGATGTCGCGGAGTCGGTCGGGCATGCCGGCGGGCTCCGGGTCGTGCGGCGTCAACGGCGCTGCTGCTCTTCGAGGAACCGCTCGATCAGCCCGCGCACCACGGCCGCCATCGTGAAGCCGTGCTCGGTGCACCAGGCGCGCAGCTCGGCGTGCCGTTCGGCCGGCAGGCGGAACGTGACCAGCTGGCTCTCCTCGCCGGGCGGCAGCGAGCCGCCCAGCGCGCCGTGCGAGGCCGTCTCCTGGCCGAGGTCCGGCGGGCCGATGAGGTTGCGCCCGCGCAGTGCCGTGGTGGCGAACAGCGCGCTGCGGTCCACGGGCACGGTGCGCCCGAGCAGCCAGGCGGTGATCTCCTGACGGGTCGCGGACGGGAGCGTCTCGAGCAGCTCCACGAGCTTGTCGACCGGAGCAGTCATACCGCCACGATAGCGCCCGCTATCCCGCTATCGCTATCCATTGCCTCGATCGACCGGACGCGTACGCCCTGAATTTCCTCGAGCAGTTCCGGCAGGGTCCGGTCGATCACCGGGCCCGGCACGCTCACCAGGAACTCGTCGGTCGCCACGGCGCCGTCGCGGTTGAGGACGCGCATCTGGCGGATGTCGACCCCGAGGCGGCCGAGCAGAGTGGTCACCTGGCCGAGTGAGCCGGGCCGGTCGGGGAGTTCGACGATCACGTGACGTAGCGACATGGGGCAAGCCTGACGACGCTGCGTTTCCCATCCGTTACGACGCCACGTCGGTGCGCTTTCCCGTGATTCGTTGACAACGTCAAGGAATTTTATGACGATGTCAACTATGACTATCGAACCGGTGGCCGCGTTCCGGCGGTTCAATCGCTTCTACACGAATCTGATCGGCGTGCTGCGGGCCGGCCTGCTCGACTCGCCGTACTCGCTGGCCGAGGCGCGAGTGCTGTACGAGCTCGCCGCCGCGCCCGCGCGTGTGCTGGACGTGGCCGACCTGCGGCAGGGGCTCGACATGGACGCCGGGTACCTGAGCCGCATCCTCGGCAAGTTCGAGGGGGAGGGCCTCGTCGTGCGGGAACGCTCGGACGCCGACGCCCGCAAGCAGCGCATCCGGCTGACCGACGCCGGGCGTACCGGGCAGGCCGAACTCGACCAGCGCTCGGACGCGCAGGCGGCGGCGCTGCTCGGCGCCGTGACGGAGACGGACCGCCGTCGTCTGATCGGTGCCATGGACGCCATCGAGACGATCCTCGGCGGCGGTACCGCGGCCGCGCCGACGGTCGTGCTGCGCCCGCCGGGACCGGGTGACCTCGGCTGGGTCGTGCAGCGCCACGGCGCGCTCTACGCCGCGGAGTACGGCTGGAACGACGAGTTCGAGGCGATGGTCGCGCGCATCGTCGCGGACTACGCCGAGTCGCACGATCCACGCTGGGACCGCGGCTGGATTGCCGAAGTCGACGGCGAGCCCGTCGGCTCGATCTTCTGCGTCCGCGCCGACGGCCAGACCGCGAAGCTCCGGCTGCTGCTCGTCGAGCCGAAGGCCCGTGGGCTGGGTGTCGGGGCCCGCCTGGTCGACGAGTGCGTGCGGTTCGCCCGCAGCGCCGGCTACCGGGAGATGGTCCTGTTCACGCACGACATCCTCGGTGCGGCCCGGCGGCTGTACGAGCGTGCCGGGTTCGAGCTGGATCACGAGGAACGGGCGCCGGCGTACGGCCATGATCTCGTCCATCAGCACTGGCGGAAAATTTTCTGACGCGGACCCGGTAATGGCCCCACGCCGCCCGACCTGGGCCGCGGCCCGCGCCCATACCAACATCACGTGACGTGCCCGAAGTTGTCCACAAGCACCCCGTTGTCCACAGGCCGGCCCTCGTCGCCCCGCGTTGATCGGCCAAATCGGCCACAGTCGCCGCATGACGAACCGCAACCAGCTCGTCGGCGGCCTCGGGGAACGAGTGGCCTGCCGGTACCTCGTGTCACAGGGCCTCGTGCTGCTCGACCGCAACTGGCGCAGCCGGGCGGGAGAGCTCGACGTCGTCGCCCGCGACGGCGCCGACCTGGTGTTCGTCGAGGTCAAGACCCGTAGCAGCGTCCGCTACGGCCAGCCGGTCGAGGCGATCGTGCCCGCCAAGATCCGCCGGATGCGCACGCTCGCCCGGATGTGGCTGGCCGACCACGACGTGCGCTGCGAACGCATCCGATTCGACGTGATCAGCGTGCTCGTCGGCCAGTCGGTGGCGCTGCAGCACCTGCGCGGAGCGTTCTGATGGGGTACGCCCAGGTGTACTCCGTCGCGCTGCACGGCGTGGCCGGCGAGGTGATCGTCGTCGAGGCAGACGTGAGCTTCGGGCTTCCTAACTTCGTCGTCTCAGGGCTGCCCGACGCGGCGCTGAGCGAAGCCCGGGACCGGGTCCGGTCGGCCGTGACCAATTCCGGCGGCAAGTGGCCGCTGGAACGGATCATCGTCAACCTGCTGCCGGCACACGTCCGCAAACACGGCTCCGGTTTCGATACGGCGGTCGCCCTCGCCATTCTCGCGGCCAGCTCCAACCTGCCCGTAGCCCGGCTCAACGAAGCCGTCGTCCTCGGTGAGCTTGGCCTGGACGGCACGGTCCGCCCGGTGCGCGGGGTGCTGCCGGCGGTCCTCGCCGCGAGCCGGGCCGGCAAGGCCATGGCATTGGTACCGCTGGCCAACGTCACCGAGGCCCGCCTGGTGCCCGACATCGAGGTCAGGGCCACCGACAGTCTCGGCCGGATCATCGGGTACCTGCACGGCCTGGAGACGCTGCTCGACCCGACCGCGCAGCCGCCACCGGAGGAGGCCTCGCCGCTCGATCTGGCCGACGTGCTCGGCCAGGAACGCGGCCGCCGAGTCATCGAGCTTGCCGCCGCCGGCCGTCACCACGTCGCGATGTTCGGCCCGCCCGGCACCGGCAAGACGATGCTCGCCGCCCGCCTGCCCGGAGTCCTGCCGCCCCTCGACGACCAGGAGGCGATCGAGGTCACCGCGCTCCATTCGATCGCCGGCACGCTCCCGCCGACCGGCGCGCTGATCCGCCGTGCACCGTTGCAGGCCCCGCATCACACGGCGTCGGTCGCGGCCCTGGTCGGCGGCGGGTCAGGCCTCGCCAAGCCCGGCGCGGTCAGCCTCGCCCACAACGGCGTGCTCTTCCTCGACGAGTGTGCCGAGTTCTCCTCGGGAGTCCTCGACGCCCTGCGCCAGCCCTTGGAGGACGGGGAGGTCAGGCTCCGGCGGACGTACGGCGAGACCACCTACCCGGCGCGAGCCCAGCTGGTCATGGCCGCCAACCCGTGTCCGTGCGCGAAACCGGGAGGCCGCCCGACATGCCAATGCCCGTCGATCGTGCGCCGGCGATATCAGTCCCGGTTGTCCGGTCCGTTGATGGATCGCGTGGATCTGCAGGTCGACCTCGACCCGGTGCGCTCCGCCGCGTTGCTGACCACCGAGCACGTCGAGCCTTCCGTGGTCATCGCCAAGCGGGTGCTGGGTGCCAGGGAGATCGCGTCGGAGCGCTGGGGGCCGCAGGCGAGGACGAACAGCGACGTTCCGGCCTCGGTACTGCGCGGCAAGAAGTACCGGCTCCCGAGGGCGGTGCTCCATCCACTGACGGTCGAGATCGATCGTGGCCGCATCTCGGCGCGCGGATTCGAACGCTCGATGCGGGTGGCGTGGACGATCGCGGACCTCGATGGGCGGGAGCGGCCCGACGCCGCCGATGTGCGTGAGGCGCTCGAGCTGCGGTCGAGGAGCGTGCTGTGAGGACGGGCGAGCAGCGGGCCGCTTGGGCGATCGCGGACCTTGACGGGCGGGGTCGGACCGATGCCGTTGACGTGCGTGAGGCGCTTGAGCTGCGGTCGAGGAGCGTGCTGTGAGCGCGGGCGAGGGGTGCGTCGCGGGGGTGACCGCGGGCCGCGACGGGCGCAGGCGGTCCGGCGCCGCCGAGGTGCTTGAGGTGCGTTCGAGGACCGTCGGATGAAGTCGGGGGAGGAACTGATGGCGGGGACGATCGCGGATCTTCACGGGCGGGAGCGGCCCGACGCCGCCGATGTGCGCGAGGCGCTCGAGTTGCGGTCGAGGACTGTCCGATGAGCCCGGATGAGGAGCGGGCGGCGCGGATGGCGCTCGGGATGCTCGTCGAGCCCGGCTCCCGTGAGCTGGGGATCCTGGTGCGGTCCGTGGGCGCGCAGGAGGCGCTGGTTCGGGTGATCGGCGGGTTCGGGATCTCGACTGGGTTGGCGGGTGCGGTACAGGCGAGGATGCGGAAAGCGGGCGTGGACGGCGACGCCGACGTGGCGGCCACGCTTGCCGGGCGGATGGGCGAGTTCGCGGAGCGGCTCGGGGCGCGGATCGTCACCGCCGCGGACGAGGAGTGGCCGCCGGCACTCGACGACCTGGTCCGGGCCAGTCGTCCCGGGAACATTCTGCGGCGGGACACCGATCCGCCGATGTGCCTCTGGCTGCGGGGGCCGCTGCGGCTCGGGGAGACGTTGGAGCGGTCCGTGGCGGTGGTCGGGGCGCGGGCGGTCACCGGGTACGGCGCGTTCGTCGCCTCGGAGTTCGGGTACGGGCTCGCGGAGTGCGGGTGGACGGTCGTGTCGGGTGGGGCGCTCGGGGTGGACGTCACGGCGCACCGGGGCGCGCTGGCAGGGGGAGGGGCGACGGTCGCGGTGCTGGCGTGCGGGATCGACAAGGCGTACCCGGCGGCGAACGCGGCGGCGCTCGAGCAGATCGGGGTCGAGGGGCTGCTGCTGACCGAGTGGCCGCCCGGCACGCAGCCGCACAAGACGCGGTTCCTGACCCGCAACCGGGTCATCGCCGGGGCGACCAGGGGCACGGTGATGGTCGAGGCCGGGTCGCGCAGCGGGGCGCGGAGCACGCTCGGGTACGCCAGGCTGCTGCAACGCTCGGCGATGGTCGTGCCGGGGCCGATTAACTCGCCGATGTCGGTCGGGTGCCACATCGAGCTGCGGCAGCCGGGCACGGTGCTGGTGACCCGGGTGGAGGAGATCGTCGAGGAGGTCGGCAGCGTCGGTGAGCTGGCCACGCCGATCCAGGGGGCCGGGCGGCCGGAGGACACGCTCGATCCGCTGCAGGCGCGCATTCTCGACGCGGTGCGGCCGCGGCGGGCGACGACGGCGGAGCAGATCGCCGCGACGGCCGGGGTCAGCGGGCGTGATGCGCGGCGGAACCTGCCGCTGCTGGAGGAGCTGGGGTTCGTGGTGTCGGCGCCGGACGGGTACCGGCTGAGCAACGTGCCTCGCGCCGCGATCGGGGAGGAGGGGGAGCGGTGAACGGGTCCGTGGGGCCGGGCCGGGATCGGCGGCGGTGGGGAGCGGTGAACGGTTCAGAGCCACATCGGCCCGTGGAGGACGTCGTCGGGTCTCGGCGGCGAGGACCGGGAATGCTGAACGGGTCGGGGCCGCCGCTGCCCGGGCGCGACCGACGGCGAGCGGTGGACGGCTTGTGGCCGATACAACCGGTGCCGCTGGACGCCGCCGGGATCGAGATCCGTCCAGGGCGCGGTCGGCGAGGAGCAGCGGTGAACGATTCCGAGGCGCTGCAGCCTGGAGCGGATCGGCGACGTGCGGCGGTGGACGATTCCGAGGCGCTGCGGCCGGGGCGTGGTCGGCAGTGGGCAGCGCTGGACGGTTCAGAGCCGCTGGAGCCGGGCCACCGCCTCGTCGAGGACCTCGTCGCGCTTGCAGAACGCGAACCGGACGAGGTGCCGGCCGGCCTCGACGTTGTCGTAGAAGACCTGGGTCGGGACGGCGACGACGCCGCAGCGCTCCGGCAGCGACAGGCAGAAGTCGACGCCGTCGGTGCCGCCCAGCGGGGTGATGTCGGCGGTGACGAAGTAGGTGCCCTCGGGCTGCAGTACCGCGAATCCGGCCTCGGTCAGGCCCTTGCACAGGCGGTCGCGCTTGCGCTGCAGGTCGTCGCGGAACTCCTGGTAGTAGGACGGCGGCGACTCCAGGGCCACGGCGATCGCGGGCTGGAGCGGGCCGGCGTTGACGTACGTGAGGAACTGCTTCACGCGGGTCACGGCCGACACCAGGGTGCGGGTGGCGCAGACCCAGCCGATCTTCCAGCCGGTGCACGAGAAGGTCTTGCCGGCCGAGGAGATCTGGACCGTACGGTCGCGCATGCCCGGCAGGCCGGCGAGCGGGACGTGCGGGGCGGACGCGTCGGTGAAGACCAGGTGCTCGTACACCTCGTCGGTGATGGCGAGGACGTCGTGCTCGATGCACAGCTCGGCGATCATGGCGAGCTCGGCGGCGGTGAAGACCTTGCCGGTCGGGTTGTGCGGGGAGTTGAGCAGCACCAGGCGGGTCTTCGGGCCGAAGGCGGCGCGCAGCTCGGCGGGGTCGAAGGCGTAGCGGCCGTCGACGGCGCGCAGGGTCACCGGGCGGCGGACGGCGCCGGCGAGGGCGATCGAGGCCGCGTACGAGTCGTAGTAGGGCTCGAAGCAGACGACCTCGTCGCCGGGCTCGCACAGGGCGAGGATGCTCGCGGCGATCGCCTCGGTGGCGCCGGCGGTGACGAGGATCTCGCCGTCCGGGTCGTACTCGAGGCCCCAGAACGTCCGCTGGTGAGCCGAGATCGCGGCGCGCAGCTCCGGGATGCCGGGGCCCGGCGGGTACTGGTTGCGCCCGCCGTGGATCGCCGCCGCCGCCGCGTCGAGCATCGCCGCCGGTCCGTCGGTGTCGGGGAAGCCCTGCCCGAGGTTGACGGAGCCGGTGCGTACGGCCAGCGCCGACATCTCCGCGAAGATCGTGGTGCCGAACGGGCGCATGCGGGCGATGAGCGGATCACGCGGAGCGTCAGTCACCCACCGAGTATGGGGCCGGGCAGGCCGATCCGGGCCGGGCGGTTCGGTGGAAGGCG
The DNA here is from genome assembly GCF_050942475.1 of Dactylosporangium sp. CS-033363. Lineage (NCBI taxonomy): Bacteria > Bacillati > Actinomycetota > Actinomycetes > Micromonosporales > Micromonosporaceae > Dactylosporangium > Dactylosporangium sp. CS-033363. The sequence continues at coordinate 1,662,183 of NZ_CP192032.1, forward strand.
AGGGTGCCGGGCCGGTGGGATCGGGACCGGGCGGTCGCCGCGGGCCGTGTGGGCCGATGGGAGCCTGCGGCGGCCGCGGGTGCCGCCCGGGTTGGCGATGCCGGCCCGGTGGTGGAGGTCGCTGCGGTCGAGGGTGCTCGCCTGGCCGCGGGTGTGGCCCAAGGCCAGTGCGAGGGCGCAGGCACCGCAGGAACTGGAGGCACAAGAGCCGCGGACACGGGAACCGCAGGATCCGCCGCCGCAGCAGCGCTGGGACCGGGCGCTGCCACCCGAGCTCCGATTGCCGACCCGCAAGGACCAGCCGACCCGCAAGGACCAGCCGAGCCCCGAGCGCCAGCCGAGCCCCGAGCGCCAGCCGAGCCCCGAGGGCCAGCCGACCCGCAACGGCAGCGGCTGGCGCTGTCAGGAATCCGCCAGACGCGGAAGCCCTGGCCAGGAGCGAAGCCACAAGAGAACCCAGGAGGAAAAGCCGCAGGACCACGCCCGCGAATGAGGAACGCGCGCGGTCCCAAATGCCCGGATCGCGGATGGAAAGGCGGTCGATGTCCGGGAGCGACGCAGATTACAAGCACCTTCGCCGGGTGGCGAGGATCATGTGGAGGGCCTACCGTGACGCACCGTGGATGGACGCCGGAACTTCCCCCCGGACCCGGATGCGGATTCCCGCTGGTACCCGGACGGCCGTGGATACGACGATCGCGGGTACGACGACCGCGCCCCCAGCGATCGAGGGCGCCGCCGCGACGACGCCGACCGCGGGTACGGCGACGACGATCGCACCTACGGCGAGGCGGACCGAGACCGCGACCGCGCCTACGGCGAAGCGGACCGCGACCGCGCCTACGGCGAAGCCGACCGCGACCGCGCCTACGGCGAAGCAGACCGCGGCTACACCCCAACCAGATACGCCGACGAACGCGAATACGACGACCCCGGCTACCGAGTCCCAGAACCCCGAGCCGCAAGCGGCCCGAGCGGCCCGAGCGGTCAGAGCGGCCCGAGCGGACCAGCCCGCACCTACGGCGACACCCCCAGCGGCCAGTTCCCCCCGTCCGCCCTCCCCAGCCGCGCGGCCGGCGACTCAGGCGAGTTCTCCGGCGAGTACACCAGCCGCTCCCGCCGCTCCGAAGCGATCGACCGCGGCGCCCTCCAGCGCCCCGTCTCCGGCGGCGCCGCCCCGAACGGCCTCGCCGGAGCCCAGATCCCCGGCCTGACCACCTCCGGCTCCCCGATCCAGGGCCTCCCCACGATCACCCCGTCCGGCACCGGCCCGCTCGGCGCGATCCCCACAGCGCCGGTATCGGCCGCCCCAGGATCCGGCGCACCCCATGGAGCCGGATCCAGCGCCTTCGCCGCCCCCACCGCGCTGACCGCGGCCGTCCCGGCGCCTCAGCCCCAGCAGTACGGCGGCGACCCGGGCGGAGCGGTCTACCGCAGCAAGCGCCCCGGCCTCGCCGTCGCCCTCGTGCTGGTCACCGTGCTGTTCGAGATCCCGGTCCTGCGGCTGTTCATCGACGCCATGACCGCCGATCAGATCCCCGCCGGCGGCACCCTGGCCGGGATCTTCATGATTCCGGCGCTGCCCATGTTCTCCCTCGGCCTGTACGGCCTGATCGGCGGAGCAGCCGCCGCCGCCCCCGGCATCCGGCCGTGGCTGCGGGCCCCGCTCTGCTATCTGCCGGTCGCCCTGCTGCTGTTCATGGCGGCGGGAATGGCGGCTTAACGAGCTGGACAAAAGCGGGCGAACTACACGCCAGTGGGGGGATTCGTAGAAGCCCGGCCCCGGCGCGTACACTTTGCCCCGGCGACCGCACACCGTGCGGTCGACCTCGCGCGCCCTCCCTAGCCCGCCGGATGCATTCCCGCGACGGGTCAGCTACCACAGGGCGGCGGCCGCCCTGGTCCCAAGAGAACATGCGGTGCACCACCGCGTGTGCGAAGGGTGAGACGGCCGACGACCGGGCGCCAGGCACGGCAGGCCACCCGGTCCGCCGTGGGACAACCAGGAAGGTTCACCAAGAACATGGCCGTGACCATGCGCCAGCTGCTCGAGAGTGGCGTCCACTTCGGGCACCAGACCCGCCGCTGGAACCCGAAGATGAAGCGCTTCATCTTCACCGAGCGCAACGGCATCTACATCATCGACCTGCGCCAGACGCTCGACTACATCGAGAAGGCGTACGACTACATCCGCAACACCGTGGCCGAGGGCGGCTCGGTGCTGTTCGTCGGCACCAAGAAGCAGGCCCAGGAGGCGATCGCCGAGCAGGCGACGCGCGTCGGCCAGCCGTACGTCAACCACCGCTGGCTCGGCGGCATGCTGACCAACTTCCAGACGGTGTACAAGCGCCTTCAGCGGATGAAGGAGCTGGAGAGCCTGGACCTCACGGGTACCGCGCAGGGGTACACCAAGAAGGAGACCCTGCAGCTGTCCCGCGAGCAGACCAAGCTGAGCCGGACCCTGGGCGGTCTGCGCGACATGCAGAAGCTCCCGTCGGCGATCTGGGTCATCGACACCAAGAAGGAGCACATCGCGGTCGACGAGGCCCGCAAGCTGGGCATCCCGGTGATCGCCGTGCTCGACACGAACTGCGACCCCGACGAGGTCGACTTCCCGATCCCCGGCAACGACGACGCCATCCGCTCCGCGGCGCTGCTGACCCGCGTGGTCGCCGACGCGGTGGCCGACGGCCTGATCGCTCGTTCCGGGCGCGCCACCCGTGCCGACCAGAAGCCCGAGCCGGGCGTCGTGGCCGGTGACGAGCCGCTCGCCGAGTGGGAGCGCGAGCTGCTCGAGGGCGGTGCCAAGGCCGGCGAGGCTCCCGCAGCCGCCCCGGCGGCTCCGGCCGCTCCGGCCGCCGAAGAGACCAACCAGGCGTAACCCACAGAGCGAGAGAGAGTCATGTCCAACTTCACCGCCGCGGACGTCAAGCGGCTCCGCGAACTGACCGGTTCCGGCATGATGGACTGCAAGAAGGCGCTCGAGGAGTCCGAGGGCGACTTCGACAAGGCCGTCGAGCTGCTGCGCATCAAGGGTGCCAAGGACGTCGGCAAGCGTGCCGGGCGCACCACGGCCAACGGCCTCGTCGCGCACTCGGGCTCGGGCCTGGTCGAGATCAACTGCGAGACCGACTTCGTGGCCAAGAACGACGCGTTCGTCGAGCTGGGCCAGAAGCTGGCGGCCCACGTCGACGCGACCAAGCCGGCCGACGTCGACGCGCTGCTCGCCTCCAAGCTCGGCGACACCACCGTGGCCGACCTGATCCAGGCCGAGTCGGCCCGGATCGGCGAGAAGCTCGTGATCAACCGCATCGCGGTGCTCAACGAGCCGGTCGCGATCTACATGCACCGCAAGAGCCCCGACCTCCCGCCGCAGGTCGGCGTGGCGGTCGAGTTCAACGGCAAGACCGACGAGGCGGCGGTGGCCGACGCCCGCGGCGTGGCGATGCAGATCGCCGCCATGCGGCCGAAGTACCTCACCCGCGACGAGGTCCCCGCCGACGTGGTCGACTCCGAGCGGCGCATCGCCGAGGAGACCGCCCGCGAGGAGGGCAAGCCCGAGCAGGCCCTGCCGAAGATCATCGAGGGCCGCGTCAACGCCTTCTTCAAGGACTTCGTCCTGATCGAGCAGCCCTCGGTCGGCGACAACAAGAAGACGGTCAAGCAGGTGCTGGCAGAGGCCGGCATCGAAGTGACGCGGTTCGTACGCTTCGAGGTCGGCCAGGCCTGACCGGCGGTACAACAGCAGTGAGGGGGTCACGGTCAACCGGATGGCGACCGTGACCCCCTTTCCACACGAGGACAGAGGACAGAAGGGTGCCCACATGACGAACACCGCCGTCGAAGCGGCCAGGCAGCCCCTGACCCCCGCCCCGATCGGGGCGCGGCGCGTCGTGCTGAAGCTCTCCGGTGAGGTGTTCGGGGGCGGCGCCGTCGGCGTCGACCCCAACGTGGTGCGCGGCATGGCGCGCCAGATCGCCACGGTCGTGCGCCGCGGCGTGCAGGTCGCCGTCGTCGTCGGCGGCGGCAACTTCTTCCGCGGCGCCGAGCTCTCCCGGGCCGGGATGGACCGCTCGCGCGCGGACTACATGGGCATGCTCGGCACGGTCATGAACAGCCTCGCGCTGCAGGACTTCGTGGAGAAGGAGGGCATCGAGACGCGCGTGCAGAGCGCGATCACGATGGCCCAGGTCGCCGAGCCCTACATCCCCCGGCGGGCGATCCGCCACCTGGAGAAGGGCCGCGTCGTGATCTTCGGCGCGGGCGCCGGCCTGCCGTACTTCTCCACCGACACCGTCGCCGCCCAGCGCGCGCTGGAGATCCACGCGCACACCGTGCTGATGAGCAAGAACGGCGTCGACGGCGTGTACACCGCCGACCCGCGCACCGATCCGACCGCCCGCAAGCTGGAAAGCCTCACGTTCGCCGAGGCGCTGCTGCAGGGGCTGCGGGTGGTGGACCAGACGGCGTTCAGCCTCTGCCAGGAGAACGCGCTGCCGATGCTGGTCTTCGGCGCGGAGGGGGAGGACAACGTCGCTCGCGCGTTGAGTGGTGAGAGGATCGGGACGCTCATCACCGCCGAACCCGCCCCGGATCGAGGAGGACAGACCCCGTGATCGAAGAGACACTCTTCGAGGCCGAAGAGAAGATGGATCGTGCGATCGAGCACGCCAAGGAGGAGTTCGCGGTCATTCGCACCGGCCGCGCCACTCCGGCGATGTTCGGCAAGGTGATGGTCGACTACTACGGCAGCCCGACCCCGCTGCCGCAGATGTCCTCGATCGCGATCCCCGAGCCCCGCATGGCGATCATCAAGCCCTACGACGCGTCGGTGATCGGCCTGATGGAGAAGGCGATCCGCGACTCCGACCTGGGCGTGAACCCCAACAACGAGGGCACCCAGATCCGCATCCTCCTGCCGCAGATGACGGAGGAGCGCCGCCGCGACATGATCAAGGTGGCGCGCAACAAGGCCGAGGACTCCCGCGTGGCGATCCGCAACGTGCGCCGCAAGGCCAAGGAGGAGCTCGACCGCATCGTCAAGGACGGCGAGGCCGGCGAGGACGAGGTGCGCCGCGCGGAGAAGGAGCTCGAGGACCTGACGCACAAGTACGTCGCGCAGGTCGACGAGCTGCTCAAGCACAAGGAAGCCGAGCTACTCGAGGTCTGATGGCCCACCTCAAGCGGGCTCAGCAGGGCCCCGACCCGTCGAAGACACGGGCGCGGCAAGAGCATGCCGCGCCCGAGTCGTTTGCAGAAGAGCAAAAAGCAGAAGAGCCGGATTTGGTACCCCCACCGCTCCCACTGCCCACCGCTCCTCCCTCCACGGGTACCCCCGTCCGCCGTAACGTCCAACTGGACCACGGCGACAACGCCGCGCCCCCGAACGGCACCGCCGCGTCCACCGGCGCCGCGCCGAACGACGCCGCGCCCCCGAACGGCACCGCAGCGCCGGACGCCACCGTGCCGAACGACACCACGTCCCAGAACGGCACCGCCGCGTCCACCGGCGCCGCGCCGAACGACGCCGCGTCCCCCAACGGCACCGCGACGTCCACCGGCACCAGGCCGAGCGACGCCACCCCCGCGCTCACCGGCACCGAGGCGAGCGAGATCGCCGCCGCGGCGACCGGCGCTCTCGAGCCGGAGAAGCGCAAGAGCCGCGCGGGCCGCAACCTGCCCGCCGCCATCGGTGTCGGCGCCGGCCTGGGCGGCCTCGTCGTCGTCTCCCTCTTCGTGTGGAAGACGCTCTTCCTCTTCCTGGTGATCGCCGCCGTGACCATCGGCGTCTGGGAGATGGTCCGCGCCGTCAGCGTCCAGAAGGCCCGCCCGCCGCTGGTCCCGCTGCTGCTCGGCGCCCCGCTCATGGTCTGCCTGGCCTGGTTCGGCGGGGCCGAGCGGCTGCCGCTGGGCCTGGTCGCCACCCTGCTGCTGGTCTTCGTCTGGCGCTTCGCCGACGGCGTCCCGCACTACCAGCGCGACGTCACCGCCGGCGCCCTCATCGCGGTGTACGTCCCGTTCCTCGGCTCCTTCGCCGCCCTCCTCGCCTATCCGGCCCACGACGGGGCCGTGCGGGTCCTGGTGACGATTCTCGCCGTGGTGTTGTCGGACACCGGGGGGTACGCGACAGGTGTCTTCCTCGGCAAGCACCCCATGGCGCCCTCGGTCAGCCCCGCGAAGTCCTGGGAGGGGTTCGCCGGCTCGATCTTCTGGACCGGTGCGGGGAGCGCGGTCGCCCTGCCGCTGCTGCTCGACGACGCGATCTGGTGGCACGGCGCGATCTTCGGCGTCGCGGTGTCGATCGCCTCGGTGCTGGGCGATCTGGGGGAGTCGCTGATCAAGCGGGACCTCGGCGTCAAGGACATGAGCAACCTGCTGCCCGGCCACGGTGGACTCATGGACCGCCTCGACTCGGTCCTGCTGGCCCTGCCGACCGCGTACGCCGTGCTCGCCTTCCTGGTGCCGTGGACCCGATAAGCGTGCCCGTGGACTCGATGAGCGTGCCGTGGACCCGGATGGGCGTGCCGTGGACCCGATGAGCGTCGCCCGGAGCGGATATACAGCCCCCCTGAGTCGATGAGGACCAGGGAAAACGTCGCCCAGCCGCGCTGGCCAGCGGTCTTACAGATCATGAGGCCGGGCATGGGACACTGGATGAGTCATGACGCAGCTGCCCGTACTGAACCTGTCCCCCGCCGCGGCCGGCACCACCCCCGACGGCCGTCGCGCCTCCCTGCCCCCGCGCCACCTCGCCGACCTCGATCTCGCGGGCCGGCGCGCCGCCGTCACCGAGCTCGGTGAGCCAGGCTTCCGCGCGCAGCAGATCTCCACGCACTACTTCGGCCGGCTGGTGCGCGAGCCGCAGGAGATGACCGACCTGCCCGCGCGGACGCGGGAGGCGATCACCGGCACGCTGCTGCCGAAGCTGCTCTCGCCCGTGAGCGAGCTCGCCACCGACAACGGCACCACCCGCAAGACGCTCTGGCGGCTGCACGACGGCTCGCTCGTGGAGAGCGTGCTGATGGGGTACCCCGACCGCGTGACCGTCTGCATCTCCAGCCAGGCCGGCTGCGGCATGGCCTGCCCGTTCTGCGCCACCGGCCAGGCCGGGCTGACCCGCAACCTGTCCACGGCCGAGATCGTCGACCAGGTCGTGTGGTTCGCGGGGCTGGCCGCGCGCGGGGCGCTGCCCGGCTGCCCGGACCGGCTCTCGCGGGTGGTGTTCATGGGCATGGGCGAGCCGCTGGCCAACTACAACCGGGTCATCGCGGCGGTACGGCGGCTGACCGAGCCCGCGCCGGAGGGCCTCGGGCTCTCCCAGCGGCACATCACGGTGTCGACCGTCGGGCTGGTCCCCGCCATGCGCCGGTTGACGCAGGAGGGGCTGTCGGTGACGCTTGCGCTGTCGCTGCACGCGCCCGATGATGATCTGCGCGACACGCTCGTACCGGTCAACCAACGTTGGAAGGTCGCCGAAGTGCTTGATGCCGCGTTCGAGTATGCGGCTCGCACCGGTCGGCGCGTGTCCATTGAGTACGCAATGATCCGGGATGTGAACGACCATCCGTGGCGGGCGGATCTGCTCGGTCGGCTCTTGTCCGGCCGTCTCGCACATGTCAATCTCATCCCGCTCAATCCGACACCCGGGAGTCAATGGGACGCGAGCCCCAAGCCGGTCGAGCGGGAGTTCGTCCGGCGCCTCCGGGCCGCCGGTGTGCCCACTACGGTGCGTGACACCAGGGGTCGGGAGATTGACGGAGCCTGCGGGCAGCTTGCGGCCTCCGGAGGTGGCAAGGTGGGAGAGCGTGAGGACGGCTTGCTAGCACGGCGAGCGAACGAGGAGACACAGTGAGTCAGGGTCAGCGGTTCCGGCGCCGTGCGATGCGGCGGGGATACAAGGTCGACGAGGTCGACTCGTTCCTCGACCGGGTGGAGGCAACCCTCTCCGGAGACTCCATGGGCGCTCCCGTCAGCGCGCAGGAGGTCCACGACGTGGTCTTCCGCGTCCGCTTCGGCGGCTACGACGAATGGCAGGTCGACCTGCACCTCGACCGCGTGGAGCGCCAGCTGGCCGAGCTGGAGGAGCGCGGCAGCGGAAGCGGCGGCGGCTTCGGCCGGGCCCTGGACTCCCGCAGCGGCGAGCTGCGGATGGCTCCGGAGCGCATGGAGCCCCAGCGCATGCCGGACCGCATGGAGCCGCAGCGCATGCCCGACCGGATGGAACCGCAGCGGATGCCCGACCGGGTCGGCATGACGCCGCCGCCCGACCGCATGGGCCCCGGGCCGGACCGGATGGGGCCGCCGCCCGGCGCCGACCGCATGGGCCCCGGGCCGGACCGCATGGGACCGCCCGGACCCGACCGCATGGGACCGCCCGGCATGGACCGCATGGGCCCGCCGATGGACCGGCCGGCCGATCGGACCATGGGCATGGACCGGCCTGCCGACCGTACGATGGGCATGGACCGCCCGGTCGATCGCACCATGGGCATGGACCGCCCCGTCGACCGGACGATGGGGATGGACCGGCCGGTGGATCGCACCATGGAGCGGCCCGCGCCGCCGCCGCCCGGCGCGCCGCTGCCGACCCGTCCCGGCCAGGCCCCGTCCGGCCCGCCGCCCGGTGGACCCGGGTACGGCGGCCGCTACGACGAGCCCACCTACGGCGGCGCCTTCGACGACGACCGCGGCTACGACCAGGGCCCCCGGGCCCCGCGCGCCGACATGACGGCCGAGATCCGCATGGAGCGCCCCGAGCCCCCGACCTATGGCGGCGGCGCGCCCGGACCGGACCGCGACCCGTACGGCGCCCCGCCCGAGCGCGACCCCTACGGCGCGCCGCAGGACCGCGACCCGTACGGCGGGCCCCAGGGCGACCCGTACGGCGGCCCGCCGCCGGCCCAGCAGCACCAGTCCACCGAGGTGGCCCGGATCGACCAGCTGCGGCGCACGTTCCAGCTGCGGCGCTTCGGCAGCGGCTACGACCGGGCCCAGGTCGACCGGCTCTTCGAGGGCGTCATGGCCTCGCTGACCGGCCGCGGCGGCCCGCTGAGCGACGGCGACCTCGACCCCTCGCACTTCAACCTCGTGCCCGGCGGGTACTTCGAGGCCGAGGTCGACGCGGCGCTCAAGGAGGTCCGCGACATCGTCACGCGGCGTCGCTGACCTGAAGCAGAACGTCGAGAGGGCGCGTCCGGCCGGTGCCGGGCGCGCCCTCTCGTTTGTGCACAGTTCGAAACATGACAGTGGCTCGTCATTGTCTGACGATCACGGAGCGTGACGAAAAACCGACAAAGCGCCCACATCCCCTGTCGGGGTATAAGTCCGATATGTCGTGGCGCGCCAGCGCCCGACATATCGTCAGACCGCGGCGACCGTCAGCGCAGGCCGTTGCGGCGCAGCACCCAGTCGCCGACGAGGGCGAGCACCAGCAGGCCGGCGCTGACGATGAGGAAGATGTCCTCGATGCGGCCGTGGTGGTTGCCGATGAGCATGGTCAGCAGAAACAGGGCCGACACGGCCGCGCCGATGCGGGCCGCGCGCGGGTGACCCGGCTTGAGCTGGTCGGGTGAGGTCACTGGCTCGTGCTCGGACACGGCTCGTCCTTTCGGGCATGCGACAGGCTTCTGGGAAAGTCTGGCATGCGGCACCGGCCAGGACGGTTGCGGGTCGGTCGGGTAGCGTCGAGCGCGCAATCTGCGGTACCGATCGAGGAGGAAAAGCGGTGCGGATCACCGGGACCGGCCACGCCAGCCTGCGCATCGACACGCCGGCCGGGAGCATTCTGTGCGACCCGTGGGTCAATCCCGCCTACTTCGCGTCGTGGTTCCCCTTCCCGGACAACTCGCTGCTGGACTGGGAGGCGCTCGGCGACTGCGACTACCTCTACGTCTCGCACCTGCACCGCGACCACTTCGACGCCGAGCACCTCAAGCGCTTCGTGTCGAAGAAGGCGACCGTCCTGCTGCCCGAGTTCCCGACCAGCGAGATGCGCGACGAGCTCGAGGCGCTGGGCTTCACGCGGTTCCTGGAGACGAAGACCGAGCAGGTGCACGAGCTCGACGGCGGCCTGAAGATCATGATCCAGGCCCTGACCTCGCCGACCGACGGGCCCATCGGCGACAGTGCGCTGTGGGTGGAGTACGACGGCATCCGGGTCCTGAATCAGAACGACGCGCGTCCGACCGATCTGACGACGTTCAACGCGCTCGGCCACGTGCACGCGCACCTGCTGCAGTTCTCGGGCGCCATCTGGTATCCGATGGTCTACGAGCTGCCCGAGGCGGCCAAGCGCGCGTTCGGCAAGCAGAAGCGGGACCGGCAGTTCGACCGGACGTTCCGCTACATCGACGACCTGAAGGCCTCCAACGTCGTGCCGATCGCCGGCCCGCCGTGCTTCCTCGACGACGAGCTGTGGCAGTTCAACGACATCTTCGGCGACGAGGGCAACATCTTCCCGGACCAGTGGGTGTTCCAGCAGGAGTACGCGAAGGTCGGCGGGACCAACTCGACGGTCCTGCTGCCCGGCTCGGTGATGGAGCTCACCGCCGACTCCGCGACCACCACGCACCCGACCGACGTCGCGGACTTCTTCGCGCACAAGCGGGAGCACCTCGAGGAGATGCGCACCCGCAAGCTGCCGATGATCGACGCGGCCAAGGCGACCTGGCGGCACCCCGAGATCGACGTGCTCAAGGGCATGAAGGAGCGCATCGAGCCGCTGCTGGACGAGTCCGTGTACCTCGCGAAGGGCGTCGGCGGCCCCGTGCGCTTCGACCTGGTGGGCTACGACGGCGAGTCGGTCGAGTCGATCGTGGTGGACTTCCCCGGCAAGCAGGTGCGGGCGTACGACGACGAGAAGGTGCGGTACCGCTTCCGGACCGAGCGCGCGCTGATCGAGCACCTCCTGTTCATCGAGGAGGTCGACTGGGTGAACTCGCTCTTCCTGTCCTGCCGGTTCTCCGCGGCGCGCATCGGGCAGTACAACGAGTTCGTCTACTCGTTCTTCAAGTGCCTCTCGGAGGAGCGGCTGCAGTACGCCGAGGGCTGGTTCGCCGAGCAGAAGCCCGACGCCGAGGACATCAAGCTGGGCGACTGGATCGTGCAGCGGCGGTGCCCGCACCTCAAGGCCGACCTCACCCGCTTCGGCATCGTCGACGGCAAGACGCTGACCTGCCAGCTGCACGGCTGGAAGTTCGACCTGCCCAGCGGGCGCTGCCTGACCAGCGTCGGGCACGAGCTGCGCTCCCGGCCGGCGGGCACGCCGGCGCCCGGCTCGGTCGCCACGGACACCGTCGCCACCGCCCAGGCCGCGGGCGAGTAGAGGTTGCTCGACAAGGTTCGCAAGCTGCTGGCCAAGGCCGAGGACCCGGCCTGCACGCCGCAGGAGGCCGAGGCGCTGACCGCCAAGGCGATGGCGCTGATCGCGAAGTACGGCATCGACCAGGCCCTGCTCGACGCCCGCGCGGAGCGCCGCCAGGCGGTGGGCAACCGGCTGGTCGAGCTGGCCGCGCCGTACCTGCGCGAGAAGGCGTACCTGCTGCACGTCGTGGCGGCCGCGCTGCGGTGCCGGTCGATCCGGCTGGAGCGGCGTACCGCGGACGGGCTGCGCGTCTCGGTGCACCTGTTCGGCTTCGAGTCCGACGTGGCCGGGGTGGAGCTGCTGTTCGCCTCGCTGCTCGTGCAGGCCGCGCGGGGGATGCTGCGCGAGGCGGTCCCGGACGGCCAGCAGGCGGCCGCGTGGCGCCGCTCGTGGCTGATCGGCTTCGGCTCGGCCGTCCAGCAGCGCTTCGCCGCCGCTGCCGCGCAGGCCGAGGAGCCCGCCGCGCCCGGCACCGCGCTGGTGCTGGCCGACCGGGAGCGGGCGGTGGATCTCGCGGTCGAGGCCGAGTACCCGAACGTGCGCGCCGGACGCCGCCGGCGGCTCAGCGGCGGCGGCTTCGAGGCGGGCAGCGCGGCCGGGCAGCGGGCCGACCTGGGCGCGGTGCGCGTCGGCACGACCAGTAAGGCCGAGGTCACGGCTCGGTCGTGACCGTCTCCGGGCGGCGGTCACCGCTCGGTCTTGACCCCCGGCGGGGCCCACTGGTCGGGCACGATCGGCCCGGGGACGCCGACCCGGTACGCCTCGAGCTGGGCACCGAAGGCGATGCCGAGGAACAGCACGACGCCGGTCGCGTTCGCCCACAGCAGCAGCGCCATGATCCCGGTCAGTGCGCCGTACGTGGCGCCGAACGCCCCGCTGCCCTGGACGTAGAGGGCCAGCAGGGCGCTGATGCCCCACCACAGGGCCGTGGACAGCGCCGCGCCGAACAGCAGCCAGGAGAAGGCCGGCTGGCGGCGCCGCGGCGCGAACCGGAAGATCGCCGCGACGGCCGTGACGACGAGCAGGAGGCTGGCCGGCCAGCGCACCACCGCCCAGACGGCCGCGAACGGCGCGCCGAACGCGGGGTAGCGCACCCGCAGCGACTCGCCCAGCGCGTCCCCGGCGACCAGCATCAGGAACCCGGCCAGGGCGGGCACGCCGGCCACCGCGGCCAGGACCGCCGCCCGCGCGTACTTCAGCAGCGCCGGCCGGTCCCGCTCGACGCCGTAGATCCGGTTGGCCCCGCGCTCGATCTGGGCCATCGCCGTGGTGAGCGCGAGCATCCCGGTGACCAGCCCGAGCAGCAGCGCGAGCTCGCCCGCCTCCTCGGAGTCGCCCGGCGTGAGCAGATCGTGCACCACCTGCTCGCTGGCCCCGGGGGTGAGCGCGAGCACGGTGTCGGCCACCACGTCGCCGCCCTCCTCGACGCCGAGCTTGCCCGCCAGCCCGGACAGCGCGATCAGGAACGGCACGATGGCCAGGCACAGCTGCAGCCCGAGCGCGCGGGAGTGACTGAACCCGTCGCCGTACCGGAAGCGCAGAAACGCCTCCCGCACCAGCGTCCACCCGCCGTGGTGGCGCAGCGCCTGCCACGCGTCGTCCGCGGACAGCTCGTCCCGCGACATGCTGCGCGTCTCCGGCACCTGCCTCGTACTGCTCACGCCGACCGCGTTCCCTGCGCGCCCGAAAGAGAAACCCGGTCGCGCCCGCGCGGGTCAGGCGCGATCATCGAGGTGCGGGGCGGGCGCCTGACGAACGCCGATGAACGTCCCGCCGTGCGGTCCGGCGTCAACGGGCCAGAGGCCGCGGCAGGTCCGCCGCGGTGAAGGTGTGGTGGCACCGCGACCGGCCCCATCGCCCACGCCTCCGGGGAGCGTCCCGTTCCAGGAGGTGTTTCATGTCGTACCGCGTGCTGTCCGACGAGCTCCACGAGCACGTCGGCGAATCAGTCAGGATCGCCGGCTGGGTGCATCGCCGCCGCGTCCTCGCGCGCGTCACGTTTCTCGTCGTGCGCGACCGCGCGGGGCTGGCCCAGGTCGTGGTGCCCGCCGGCGTGCCGGTGCCGCCCGAGGAGTCCGTGGTGGAGATCACGGGCACCGTGGTGGCCAACGAGGTCGCGCCGGGCGGCCACGAGGTCGCGCACGGGGCGATCGAGGTGCTCAGCGAGGCCGAGGCGCCGCCGGTGGAGCTGTTCCGGCCCGAGCTCGACGCGGGGCTCCCCGCGCTGCTCGACCACGCCGCGGTCAGCCTGCGCCATCCGGGGCGGCGGGCGGTGTTCCGCGCGGGCGCGGCCGCCGTCGGGGCGTTCCGGGCCACCCTCGACGGGCTCGGGTTCACCGAGATCTTCACCCCGAAGATCGTCGGCGGCGCGACCGAGAGCGGCGCGAACGTGTTCCCGCTGGACTACTTCGGCCGCCGCGCGTACCTCGCGCAGTCACCGCAGTTCTACAAGCAGACGATGGTCGGGGTGTTCGAGCGCGTCTACGAGGTGGGGCCGGTCTTCCGGGCCGAGCCGCACGACACGTCGCGGCATCTCGCGCAGTACACGTCGCTCGACGCCGAGCTTGCGTTCGTGCGCGACCATCGGGACGTGATGGCGGTCCTGACCCGTGTCGTGCGCGCGATGGTGTCGGCGGCCGGCCTCAGTACGGTACAAATGCCGCCTGAATTTCCGGTTCTGCACTTCACCACGGCCCTGGAGATCGCCGGGGCCGACCCGGACGAGCCCGACCTCGCGCCCGAGCACGAGCGCGCGCTGGGGGCGTGGGCGCTCAAGGAGCACGGTTCGGACTTCGTGTACGTCGAGGGCTACCCGATGGCCAAGCGCCCGTTCTACACGCACCCGCAGCCGTCCGACCCGCGCTGGTCCAACTCCTTCGACCTGCTGTTCCGGGGCCTGGAGCTGGTCACCGGCGGGCAGCGGCGGCACCGCTACGCCGACTACCTGGCCGTGCTGGGCGACGAGGCGGCGGCGCTGGAGGGCTACCTGGCCGCGTTCAAGCACGGGATGCCGCCGCACGGCGGGTTCGCCATCGGGCTGGAGCGCTTCCTCGCCCGGCTCAGCGGGGCCGGCAACGTGCGGGAGACGACGCTGTTCCCGCGCGATCTGCACCGGCTCACTCCGTAGTAATTCGGTTGTCGGGAACTTAATGATGATCTATAATTAAAACATGCGTACGAACGGGGACGGCATCTGGGATTCACCGCGGTAACTCACGGGGGCACGCGCTGCGTGCTGCGTATCGGCCCAGCTCAAGCCGCTGTGGAGGATGACCGGCGGGAGCAGTCGAGGCCATGAGGGAAAGCGGCCGGCGGGGGGAAACTGCCGGCCGCTTTCCGCTGGAGATCCACAAAGGACGGACAATTCCGGTGTCCTGATCGTGAACGTTTGTGGCGGGCCTGATGGAGTCACCGCGCAGGCTCCGGCCGCGCCCGCGCGGGGCCTGACACAATGGGGGCGTGACCCCCCGCGAGATCGTGCTGCTCGGCTCCACCGGATCCATCGGGACACAGGCCATCGACATCGTGCGGCGCAATCCGGACCGGTTCCGGGTGGTGGCGCTCGGCGCCGGCGGCGGCAACGTCGCCCTGCTCGCCGCCCAGGCGCTCGAGCTCGGCGTCGAGGCCGTCGGGGTGGCCCGGGCCAGCGTCGCCCAGGACCTGCAGCTCGCCTTCTACGCCGAGGCGCAGCGCCGCGGCTGGGCCACCGGCGACTTCAAGCTGCCGAAGATCCTCGCCGGGCCCGACGCGATGACCGAGCTCGCCCAGTGGCCGTGCGACACCGTGCTCAACGGCGTCGTGGGCTCCCTCGGGCTCGCCCCGACCCTCGCCGCCCTGCGCGCCGGGCGCGTCCTCGCGCTGGCCAACAAGGAGTCGCTGGTCGCCGGCGGGCCCCTGGTGCGGGCCGTCGCCAAGCCCGGCCAGATCGTGCCGGTCGACTCCGAGCACTCCGCGCTCGCCCAGTGCCTGCGCGGGGGCGCCCGCGGCGAGGTGCGCCGGCTGGTGCTGACCGCCTCCGGCGGTGCCTTCCGCGGCCGCACCCGCGACGAGCTGCGCGACGTCACCGTGGCCGACGCGCTGGCCCACCCGACGTGGAACATGGGCCCGGTCGTCACGATCAACACCGCCACCCTGGTGAACAAGGGGCTGGAGGTGATCGAGGCGCACGAGTTGTTCGCCGTGCCCTACGCCGACATCAGCGTCATGGTCCACCCGCAGTCCGTGATCCACTCCATGGTCGAGTTCGACGACGGCTCGACGCTCGCCCAGTGCAGCCCGCCCGACATGCGCATCCCGATCGCCCTCGCGCTCGGCTGGCCCGACCGGGTCGCCGACGCCGCGCCCGCGGTCGACTGGAGCAAGGCACACACCTGGGAGCTGCGGCCGCTGGACGAGGAGGCGTTCCCCGCCGTCGCCCTGGCCAAGGCGGCCGGGGAGGCCGGCCGGTGCCGCCCGGCGATCTTCAACGCCGCCAACGAGGAGTGTGTGGCCGCGTTCACAGCCGGTGATCTGCCTTTCCTCGGCATCGTCGAGACGCTCGAACGGACCCTGGCCGAGGCTCCGGATTTCGCGGAACCAGGTACCGTCGATGACGTGCTCGCCGCCGAGAACTGGGCGCGGGCCCACGCCCGTGCGCTCATCGCCGCGGGTGCCGACCGGAGAGGGGCCGAATGACCTTCGTGCTGGGGATCGTCCTGTTCGCGCTGGGCATCCTGATCGCCGTCGCGATCCACGAGGCCGGACACTTCTGGTCCGCCCGCTGGTTCGGCATGAAGGCGACCCGCTACTTCATCGGCTTCGGCCCGACGATCTTCGCGTTCAAGCGCAACGGCGTCGAGTACGGCCTCAAGGCGCTCCCCTTCGGCGCGTTCGTGAAGATCGTCGGGATGACGCCGCAGGAAGAGGACATCGACCCCGAGACGGGCAAGTCCGGGGCCGACGACCCGAAGGCCATGTGGCGATTCCCCGTGTGGAAGCGCACCATCGTGATGGCCGCGGGCTCGATCACGCACTTCGCGCTGGCCCTGATCACACTGTGGATCCTGTTCTCCTTCGTCGGCGTCCCGGACGTGGCCAGGGCCAACGAGGTCCCGGTGCGCGTCGGCACGGTCGCGCCGTGCGTCAGCCCGACGTACCAGTACGACCCGGCGACGAAGACCCAGAAGGCCTGCGACCCGGCCACCGACCCGAAGAGCCCGGGCGCCCAGCTCGGCCTGAAGCCCGGCGACATCATCCTGGCCATCGACGGGCACGCGATCGGCGGCAACCAGGCGCTGCGCGACGAGCTCAAGAACGATGTCGGCAAGACGGTGACAGTGCAGTACAAGCGAGGGGAAGAGACCCTCAGCGGGACTGCCACGATCCCTGAAGCCCAGCGGGTCAAGTCGACCGTGACCAAGACGGCGGACCAGATCACCGCGGACGACCTCGAGCGCGGGGGCATGCTCGGCATCACCGTCGACATCCGCAGCAGCGACCTGCCGGTCCTGCGCTACGGCGCGCTCGACGGCGCCGGCCAGACCGCCTCGGCCACCGCCACGCTCGTCGAGCGCACGTTCGAGTCGTTCAAGGCCATCCCGCAGCGCATCCCGAACCTGTGGAACGCGATCTTCGGGGCCGAGCGCGACCCCGACACCCCGGTCAGCGTCGTCGGCGCGAGCCGGATCGGCGGCGAGCTGTTCGAGCTCGGCGACTGGGCCTCGCTGCTGTCGCTGTTCGCCACCCTGAACCTGTTCTTCGGCATCTTCAACCTGTTCCCGCTGCTGCCCATGGACGGCGGGCACATCGCGATCGCCTGGTTCGAGCGGGTGCGCTCCTGGATCGCGGCCCGGCTCGGCAAGCCCGACCCCGGTCGCGTCGACTACTACAAGCTGGCGCCGCTCACGCTCGCCGTGATCGGTGTCCTCGGGGTCTTCGTCCTGCTGACGGTGACCGCCGACTTCGTCAACCCGATCACGCTGAAGTAAGGGCCTTCACATGACCGCTGTCAGCCTCGGCCTGCCCGCCGTGCCGCCGCCTCCGCTGGCGCCCCGGCGCAAGTCCCGTCAGATCATGGTCGGCGCTGTCCCCGTCGGCGGCGGCGCCCCGGTGTCGGTGCAGTCCATGTGCACCACGCTCACCGCGGACGTCAACTCCACGCTGCAGCAGATCGCCGAGCTGACCGCGTCCGGCTGCCAGATCGTCCGGGTCGCGGTGCCCAGCCAGGACGACGTCGAGGCGCTGCCCGCGATCGCCAGGAAGTCGCAGATCCCGGTCATCGCCGACATCCACTTCCAGCCGAAGTACGTGTTCGCCGCGATCGACGCCGGCTGCGCCGCGGTCCGCGTCAACCCGGGCAACATCCGCCAGTTCGACGACAAGGTCAAGGAGATCGCCAAGGCGGCCTCCGACGCCGGCGTGCCGATCCGCATCGGCGTCAACGCGGGCTCCCTGGACAAGCGGCTGCTGGAGAAGCACGGCAAGGCGACCGCCGAGGCGCTGGTCGAGTCCGCGCTGTGGGAGTGCTCGCTGTTCGAGGAGCACGGCTTCCGCGACATCAAGATCTCGGTCAAGCACAACGACCCGGTCGTCATGATTCGCGCGTACCGGCAGCTTGCCGAGCAGTGCGAGTACCCCCTGCACCTCGGCGTGACCGAGGCCGGCCCGGCGTTCCAGGGCACGATCAAGTCGTCCGTGGCGTTCGGCGCGCTGCTCGCCGAGGGCATCGGCGACACGATCCGGGTCTCGCTCTCCGCGCCGCCGGTCGAGGAGATCAAGGTCGGCCAGGCCATCCTCGAGTCCCTCGGCCTGCGCGAGCGCGGCCTGGAGATCGTCTCCTGCCCGTCGTGCGGCCGGGCCCAGGTGGACGTGTACACGCTCGCCGACCAGGTCAGCGCCGCGCTGGACGGGTTCCCGGCGCCGCTGCGGGTCGCCGTCATGGGCTGCGTCGTCAACGGCCCCGGCGAGGCCCGCGAGGCCGACCTGGGTGTCGCCTCCGGCAACGGCAAGGGCCAGATCTTCGTCAAGGGCCAGGTCATCAAGACGGTGCCGGAGTCGCAGATCGTCGAGACGCTCGTCGAGGAGGCGCTGCGGCTGGCCGAGGCGCAGGGCGTGGAGCTCCCGGAGGAGCTGCGCGGCCTGGTCGGACCCACGGTGACCGTGCACTGACGCCTGTCTTCACCACGGCGAGGGGTTCGTGCAGCCATATTCGGCGAGATCTGGCAGGCTGGTAAACATGCTGACGGTGGCTGCGCGCCTGCTCGGTGACGCCGAGCGGGGATCGGTCGAACGCCTGCTCGACCGGGACCCGTTCGCGGGCGCCCAGGTCGCCGAGCGGGTCTCCATGGCCGGGCTGGCCTGGTGGCGGCAGGACGCGCGGATCTTCGGCTACGGCTCGCGGCGCAACCTGGAGTCGCTGTGCTGGGTCGGGGCGAACCTGATCCCCGTGCACGCCTCGTCGGCCGCCGTGGCCGCCTTCGCCGAGATGGTGGCCGGCGAGCCCCGCGGCTGCTCCTCGATCGTCGGCGCGTCGGACGCGGTCCTCGGCCTGTGGTCGCACCTGGCGCCGACCTGGGGCCCGTCCCGCGACGTGCGGCCCAACCAGCCGCTGATGGCCATCTCCAACCCGTCGCCGATCGCCCCCGACCCGAACGTGCGCCTGGTGCGCCCGGACGAGATCGACCTGCTCTTCCCGGCCGCCGTGGCCATGTACACCGAGGAGGTCGGCGTCTCGCCGACCGCCGACGGCGGCGAGCGCTCCTACCGCGAGCGCATCGGCGAGCTCGTCCGCGCCCGCCGGGCGTACGCGCGCTTCCACCACGGCAAGGTCGTCTTCAAGGCCGAGCTGGCCGTGGTGACCCGGCACACCGCCCAGATCCAGGGCGTCTGGACCGACCCCGAGCTGCGCGGGCACGGCCTGGCCACGGCCGGCATCGCCGCCGTCGTCCGCGATGCGTTGCGCCGCGTCGCACCATCGGTCAGCCTGTATGTGAACGACTACAACCTGCCGGCCCGCCGGGTGTACGAACGGTGTGGTTTCCAGCAGGTCGGGACGTTCGCGACGGTACTGTTCTGATATCGGATCCGTCCCTTTTCGGGTGCAGCTAGGAGCGGTCGCATGGGTCAGATGATCCGGCAGATCGGGCCGAACACGACGCGCTACTACTGGTACCCCGGCGACAGGAAAGAGTGGCTGCGCGCCCTCCTCGCGGTGGGCACGGGCGGGGCGGTGCTCGGGCTGACGTACTTCCTGACCCGCAGCTGGCTCGCCGCCACCACGCTGGGCCTGACCGTCGCGTCCGGGGTCGCCGGCTTCAACTTCGGCCGCCGCGACCTGGCCGCCGCCGACGCCCTCAACGCTCGGACGCCCCGGCGCGACGCCGCCTCGGCCGTGGGGCGCGCCTCGTGGCGGGGCTTCGCGCAGGGCGCCGTGGTCGCGCTCGGCACGCTGATCGTCGTGCACCTGCCGGCCACCGGGTTCGCGGCCGACTGGCTGCTGCCGCTGGCCCCCGGGGTCGCCTTCGGGCTGGCCTGGCAGGCGTCGCTGGTGGCGGGGCGGCTCTCGCACGAGTCGAGCAAGGCCACCGAGTTCGCCGGCCCGGACGCGACGCGGCGCCCCGATCCGGACGCGACGCGGCGCCTCGACCCGGACCAGACGCGCAGCGTCGATGCGGATCGGACGCGGCGCGCGGATTCGGACGAGACGCTGTCACACACGGGCCCCCTCGCGGAGGCCACAGAGGACGTCCGCCGTTCGTGAGCCGGGCGCGGCCGTGTAGAACACGACCCGCTGCCCGCTGTCGTCGGCGTGCAGCACCTGGCATTCGAGGTGCAGCTCGCCGTACTCGGGGTGGGTGAGCACCTTGAGCGTCGTACGCCGCACGCAGACCCGGTGCTGGTCCCAGCGCCGCGTGAACTCGGGACTCCCGGCGTGCAGCCGCGCGATCAGGCCGCGGATCCCCTCGTCGTCCGGGTACCGCGCGGACGCGGCCCGCAGATCGGCCACCGACTCCTGGGCGAACGTCTGCACCTCGCCGGGCGAGTCGGCGGTGATCGGCATCGGCCCGCAGAACGCGTTCCAGATCATGTTCCGCTCGGCCGGAGGCTCGCCCATGAGCCGGACCGCCATCCGGTTCCAGGCCAGGATGTCGTACTTCGCATCGATCACGAACGCCGGCGTGTCATCGAGCCGCTCGAGGAGATGCAGGATCCCGGCCGGCACCACCTGACTCGGCCCGGCGGGCGGCCCGGGCTGCTCCCCGGCGAGCTGGAACAGGTAGGCCCGCTCGTCCTCGAACAGCCGCAGCGCGCGCCCGAGCGCCCCGAGCACCTGTCGCGACGGCCGCGGCCCCCGCGCCTGTTCGAGCCGCGCGTAGTAGTCCACGGATATCCCGGCCAGCCGGGCCACCTCTTCACGCCGGAGCCCGGGCGTGCGGCGGCGTGTTCCCGCGGGAAGGCCGGCGTCGGCGGGCCGCACCCGAGCACGGCGGTCTTTGAGGAACTCGGCCAGCTGTACCCGGTTCATGCCCTCATCCTGCGCGCCCGCGCCCCGCCGAACCAGGGATCGCCGGTCCGTGGTTCAAGGCGTCTCTCCCGCCGCGCGGTCGCGGCGGCCACGGTGGAGCGCATGACGACCAAGACCGCCCTCGTCACGGGGGCCAACAAGGGCATCGGCCTGGAGATCGCCCGGCAGCTGCGCGCCCTCGGGCTGCACGTGCTGGTCGGCGCCCGCGACCCGCTGCGGGGCAAGGAGGCGGCCGCGGCCATCGGCGCCGAGTTCCTGCAGCTGGACGTGACCGACCCGGACTCGATCGCCGCCGCGGCCGCGCAGGTCGAGGTGCTCGACGTGCTGGTCAACAACGCCGGCGTCCTGCTCGAACGCGGCGCGCTCCCGAGCGCGACCCCGGTGGCCATGCTGCGCGAGACGTACGAGGTCAACGTCCTCGGCGTGGTGGCCGTGACCAACGCGTTCCTGCCGGCGCTGCGTCGCGCCCCGGCCGGGCGCATCGTGAACCTGGGCAGCGGGCTGGGCTCGCTGGCCTTCACCGCGGACCCGTCGCACGTGTACGCGCAGAATCCGCTGCTCGCCTACAACTCCTCGAAGACGGCGCTGGCCGCGGTGA
Source organism: Dactylosporangium sp. CS-033363 (assembly GCF_050942475.1). Lineage (NCBI taxonomy): Bacteria > Bacillati > Actinomycetota > Actinomycetes > Micromonosporales > Micromonosporaceae > Dactylosporangium > Dactylosporangium sp. CS-033363. Next base: position 1,683,645 of record NZ_CP192032.1, read on the forward strand.
CCCTGTCGTACGCCAACGAGCTGCGGTCGACGCCGATCAAGGTGAACCTGGCCGACCCCGGGTACTGCGCGACGGACCTGAACTTCCACTCCGGCCCCCGCACGCCCACCCAGGGCGCGACGGCCGCGGTCCGCCTCGCGACGCTGCACGACGACGGGCCGACGGGCGCCTTCCACGACGAGGACGGTGTCGTGCCCTGGTAGCGCGCGGGCCTACAGGTAGCCGCGGGCGTGGTTGAGCCAGGCCGCGGCGGCCGGGCTGGTCGGGCCGACGGGCGCCTTCCACGACGAGGACGGCGTCGTGCCCTGGTAGCGCGCGGGCCTACAGGTAGCCGCGGGCGTGGTTGAGCCACGCCGCCGCGGCCGGGCTGGTCGGGCCGTTGCTGCGCCAGGCCAGCCCGAGGCGCCCGCGCAGGTCCGGCTCGACGATGCGCAGCGGGTGGAGGCCGTCGCGGTGGCGGGCGATCGACTCGGGCAGGATGGCGATGCCCAGCCGGCGGGCGGCCAGCTGTTCGATGACCGCGGGGGAGCCGGCCTCGAACGCGACCCGTGGGGCGAAGCCCGCCCCCGCGCACGCGGTGTCCAGGATCGCGCGGATGCCGCCGCCGCGCGGGAGGCAGATCAGCGCGCGGTCGCGCAGTTCCCGCAGCGGCACCGTGTCGCGGGTGGCCAGCTCGTGGCCGGGCCAGACGGCGGCGTCGACGGCCTCGTCCGTCACCACGTGGACGTCCAGGCCGTCGGGGACGGTGGCGTAGGCGACGATCGCGGCGTCCAGGGTGCCGTCGCGCACGGCGTCGGTCAGGCGGTCGGAGGCGTCCTCGACGAGGGTGATCTCGACGTCGGGCCACCGGGTGTTGAAGTCGGCGAGGATGGCGGCCAGGTCGACGGTGTGCGAGGTGACGGTACCGACGGCCACGCGACCGCGCGTCAGGCCCGCCAGTTCGTCGACGGCCTGGCGGGTGGCGGACACCGCCGCCAGCGCCGCGCGGGCGTGGGGGACGACGGCCTCGCCGGCCGCGGTCAGCCGGACCGAGCGGGTGGTGCGGTCCAGCAGGGGCAGGCCCAGCTCGCGCTCCAGCTTGCGGATCTGGGCGCTCACGCCGGGCTGGGCGACGCGCAGGCGCGCGGCCGCGCGGGTGAAGCCGGCCTCCTCGACGACGGCCAGGAAGTACTCCAGCTGGTGCAGTTCCATAAGCGCTGATTCTAAGTCCGGTCGGCGATGCGTCTTGGTCTTCTGGATCGACGGAAGGACGGTGGAGGCATGACTGCGAAGACTCCGGAAGACCTGTCCCGCCTGTTCGTGGAGCGCGCCAACGCCGGTGACGCCGCCGGCCTGGCCGCGCTGTACGAGCCCGACGCCGTGCTGGCCTACCCGCCGGGCGGCACGACGGTCGGGCGCGCGGCGATCGAGGCGGTGTGCGCGGAGATGCTCAAGCACGTTCCGCACTTCGAGGTGGAGGAGGCGCTGCCCACCATCCACCACGGGGACCTGGCGCTGACCTCGACGAAGCCCAAGGACGGTACCGGCGGCAGGGTCCAGGTCGTGCGCCGCCAGCCCGACGGGACGTGGCTGCGGGTGATCGACCGCCCCGAGCAATAACCCCCGTGGAAACGCCGGAAAAGGTCTGGAGTTGTGCCAACTGTTTCCGGTTCGTAAACGTGAGGATCGCTCTTGACGAGTGGCTTACGGCGGCGTTAACTCGGTTCACCATGACGCCGGTCACACGGGAGTCGCCGGGTTAAAGGCCTGGCTTCGCCCGAATTCGGCCGGCGGATGGCGGCGAAGGGGCCGGATGCCATGAGTGCGGTGCCATCCATTGCGGACCTGCTGGAGCGGGTCCCGTCGTGGGTGGGCCGCGCGGTCGAGTGGCAGCGGCTCGCGGGCGGGCTGTCGCACCACGTGTACCGGGTCGACGTCGACCGGGTGCCGTACGTGCTCCGGGTGCTCGAGCCGAAGGTCTCGGCGGCCGGGCTCGGCGTGGCGCCCGCGGTCGAGATCGCCAACACGCTGGCGGCCGCGGCGTCGGTGGGGGCGCAGGTGTACGCCACGCTGCCCGACGTCCCCGCGATCGTCCTGGAGTTCCTGCCCGGGCGCACGCTCGGGCCGGCCGAGGTGCGCCGCCCGGAGGTCATCCCGGCGCTCGCCGAGGCCTGCCGGCGGCTGCACGCGGGGCCCGCGTTCGGCAACGACTTCGACATCTTCGCCAAGCGCGCGGAGCTGCTGGAGGTGTGCCGGCGCAACGGCCTGCCGCTGCCCGACGGCTACCTGGACGGGGAGTCCACAGTGGACGTCCTGCGGCGGGCGCTGCTCGAGCGGCCGCTGCCGAAAGTACCGTGCCACAACGATCTGCTCGCCGAGAACTTCATCGCGACGTCCAGCGGCGTGCGGATCATCGATTATCAGCTCTCCGGCAACAACGACCCGGCGTTCGAGCTCGGCGACATCGCCGCCGAGGCGGACTTCGACCCGGACCTCACCGGCCGGCTGGCCGAGGCGTACTTCGGCGCCGAACTCAGCCCGGCGCTGCTCGCGCGGGTCCGGCTGTTCCACATCGCGTCCAACGTGACCTGGGCCCTGTGGTTCACCGTCCACCATGGCATGCTCGCCGCCGCCCGCGGCGAGGACCGGGTGGGCTTCGACTACGAGGCGGAGGCGGCCGACAAGTGGGGTCAGGCGCGCAGTGCGCTCGACGACCCCGCGCTCGGACGCCTGCTGGGCGCGGCGACCGGAAGGAATTCCATCACCCCCAACCCCTGAACAGGGAGGTGCCATGTCGGCATCGCCGACCCAGGCCGGCCTACCGCTCGAGGACGACGACGAGAAGCGGCTCGCCGAACTGGGCTACAAGCAGGAACTGCGGCGCAAGTGGAGCGGGTTCTCCAACTTCGCCATCTCCTTCTCCATCATCTCGATCCTCGCCGGCTGTTTCACGACCTTCGGCCAGGCCTGGATGAACGGCGGCCCGATCGCGATCTCGTGGGGCTGGCCGATCATCTCGATCTTCATCCTGATCATCGGCTTCTGCATGTCGGAGCTGGTCTCGGCGTACCCGACGGCCGGCGGCATCTACTGGTGGGCCGCCAAGATGGGCAAGCCGGTGCACGGCTGGTTCACCGGCTGGCTCAACCTCGTCGGCCTGGTCGCGGTGACCGCGTCGGTCGACTACGGCTGCGCGACGTTCCTCAGCCTGGTCCTGGACGCCTACAGCGGCTGGGACAGCACCAACCTCAACCTGACGTTCCTGCTGTTCGTCGTGATCCTGGCCGCGCACGTGGCCATCAACATCTGGGGTCACAACATCATCGACGTGCTCCAGAACGTCTCGGTGTGGTGGCACGTGGCGGGGTCGGCGGTCATCGTGCTGATCCTCATCTTCGTGCCCGAGAAGCACCAGAGCCTGTCGTTCGTGTTCACCGAGCGCTTCAACAACTCCGGGTACTCCGACGCGACCTACTGGTTCCTGGTCCTGCCGTTCGGGTTCCTGCTCACGCAGTACACGATCACGGGCTTCGATGCCTGTGCCCATGTGTCCGAGGAGACGAAGGGCGCGTCGAAGGCGGCCGCGCGCGGGCTGTGGCAGTCCATCTTCTACTCGGCGATCGGCGGCTGGATCCTGCTGCTGTCGTTCCTGTTCGCCGCGACGCACGTGGACGAGATCACGGCCGCGGCCGGGTTCTCCGGCGCCATCTTCCAGACCGCGCTGAGCCCCGGCTTCTTCAAGGCGGTCATCCTCATCTCCACCATCGGGCAGTTCTTCTGCGGCATGAGCTGCGTGACGAGCATGTCCCGGATGACGTACGCGTTCAGCCGCGACCGCGCGGTGCCGGGCTGGCGGCTGTGGTCCAAAGTGGACCGCAACGGCACCCCGGTCAACGCGATCATCGGCGCGGCCTTCGCCGGCCTGGTGCTGACGCTGCCCGCGCTGTACAAGAGCCCGACCGGCGCGCCGACCGCGTTCTACGCCGTCGTCTCCGTCGCCGTCATCGGCCTCTACGTCGCGTTCCTCATCCCGATCTACCTGCGGCTGCGGATGGGCGACCGGTTCGTCCCCGGGCCGTGGACGCTGGGCAGCAAGTACAAGGTGCTCGGCTGGATCGCGGTGGTGGAGATCGTCGTCGTGTCGATCTACTTCATCATGCCCTTCACGCCGACCGCGATCCCGGGCCACGAAGGCTTCACGTGGACCGCGGTCAACTATGCCCCGATCGCGATGATCATCGTGATCGGCGGGGCGGCCCTGTGGTGGGTGCTCTCGGCCCGCAACTGGTTCAACGGCCCGATCCGGACCATCGATCAGGCCCTGGCCGAGGACACGGCCGCCGCTCAGGATTAGGGGATGATGGTCTCCGGGCCGGTCGCCGCGATGGCCGGCCCGGAGACCGATTCGGGGGAGGCCGGATGCCGGTGTCGACCGAGCCGCTGTCCGGGGTGCCGATGTGGCGCCCCGTGCGCGGCGGCAACGCGTTCGAGATCACCGTCGCCCGGCTGGCCCAGGCGATCCGGCTCGGCCTCGTGGCGGTCGGCGAGCGGCTCCCGCCCGAGCGGGAGCTCGCCGAGCGGCTGCAGGTCAGCCGGGTCACGCTGCGGGAGGCGATCGCGGCGCTGCGCGAGGCGGGATTCCTCGAGTCGCGCCGCGGCCGCTCCGGCGGCACGTTCGTGGTCCGGGCGACCGGCGACGGGGCCGAGCCCGGGCACGGCGCGGACTCCGCGCAGGACGCCGCGGCGCTGGCCCGGGAGATGGGCGACGCGCTGCACGACGCGCTGGACTTCCGCCGGGTGCTGGAACCGGGGGCGGCCGCGCTCGCCGCGACCCGCGCGCTGTCCGCGCCCGACCGCGCGCACCTGGTGGCCTGCCTGGCCGCCGCGCGGACGCGGGACCCGCTGACCCGCCGGGTCAACGACTCGCGGCTGCACCTGGCGATCGCGGCGGCCGGCGGCTCGACCTCGGTGGCGGCGGCGATCGCCGACGTGCAGTTGCGCCTGGACCGGCTGCTGGCCGCGATCCCGGTCCTGCGGCGCAACCTCGACCACTCCGACACCCAGCACGAGCGGGTGGTCGAGGCGATTCTCGCGGGCGACCCGGCGGTGGCCCGCAGCGCGATGGAGGAGCACTGCGACGCCACCGCGGCGTTGTTGCGCGGCCTGTTGGGTTGAGTTTATGGTTTGGTTCTAGACCTTAGGGGAAGCCGATGTTGACCGTCGAGCAGCTGCGCATCGCCGTGGACGAGGGCGAGATCGACACCGTCATCGTGGCCATCACGGACATGCAGGGCCGGCTGCAGGGCAAACGCTTCCACGCCGCGCACTTCCTGGCCGACGTCGTCGCGCACGGCACCGAGGGCTGCAACTACCTGCTCGCCGTGGACGTCGACATGAACACCGTCGACGGCTACGCGATGTCGAGCTGGGCGGGCGGCTACGGCGACTTCGCGATGATCCCGGACTTCACCACGCTGCGGCGCATCCCGTGGCACCCCGGCACCGCCCTCGTCCTGGCCGACCTCCAGCTGCTCTCCGGCGGCCCGGTCACCGCCTCGCCCCGCCAGGTGCTGCAGGCCCAGCTGGGCGCCCTGCGCGAGGCCGGCTACGGCGCGTGGACCGGCACCGAGCTGGAGTTCGTCGCGTTCCGGGAGTCCTACGAGGACGCGTTCCGGCAGTCGTACCGCGAGCTGACCCCGGTGACCCTGTTCAACTCCGACTACTCGCTGCTGCAGACGGCGCGGGTCGAGCCGCTGCTGCGCCGCATCCGCAACGAGATGGCCGGCGCCGGGCTGACCCCGGAGAGCGCCAAGGGCGAGTGCAACCTCGGGCAGCTGGAGATCGCGTTCCGCTACGACGCCGCGCTGCCGAACGCGGACGGCCACGTGCTGTACAAGAACGGGGCCAAGGAGATCGCCGCGCAGGAGGGCGTCTCCATCACGTTCATGGCCAAGCCGAACGCGCGGGAGGGCAACTCCTGCCACATCCACTTCTCGCTGCGCGGGGCCGACGGGCGCTCCGCGGTCGCGGGCGACGGCGCGCACGGCGTGTCGCCGATGTTCGCGAGCGCGATGGCGGGCATCCTCGCGACGCTGCGCGAGTTCACCCTGCTGTACGCGCCGAACATCAACTCGTACAAGCGCTTCCAGGCGGGCTCGTTCGCGCCGACCGCGGTGCGCTGGGGCCTGGACAACCGCACCTGCGCGCTGCGCCTCGTCGGGCACGGGCAGTCGATGCGGGTGGAGAACCGGGTGCCGGGCGCCGACGTGAACCCGTACCTCGCCATCGCCGCCCTGTGCGCGGGCGCGCTGCACGGCATCCGCAACGGCCTCGAGCTCGAGGACGCCTACACCGGCAACGCCTACCAGGACGCCGACGCCGAGCGGGTGCCCGCGACGCTGCGCGAGGCGCTGGCGCTGTGGGAGGCCAGCGACCTGGCGCGGGCGGCCTTCGGCGAGGACGTCGTCGCGCATTACGCCAACATGGCGCGGATCGAGCTGGCAGCGTTTGACGCGGCGGTCACGGACTGGGAGCTCATGCGGGGCTTCGAGCGGCTGTAACTCAAGCGGTTTGTAAGGGGTCTGAGGAAATGCACGACGTCATCTCGCCGGTCGACGAACAGGTCGTGGCGACGGTCCCGTCCCTCTCCGAGGCGGAGACCGACGCCGCGATCGAGCGCGCCCACGCGGCGTTCGCGGCGTGGCGGGCGGTCTCGCCGGGCGACCGCGCGCGGCTGCTGCGCCGCTTCGCGGCCGTGGTCGACGCGCACAACGAGGAGCTCGCCCAGCTCGAGGTGCGCAACGCCGGGCACACGATCGGCAACGCGCGCTGGGAGGCGGGCAACGTCCGCGACGTCCTGGACTACTACGCGGGCGCGCCCGAGCGGCTCAGCGGCCGCCAGATCCCGGTCGCCGGCGGCCTGGACGTCACCTTCTACGAGCCGCTCGGCGTCGTGGGCGTCATCGTGCCCTGGAACTTCCCGATGCCGATCGCCGGCTGGGGCTTCGCGCCCGCGCTGGCCGCCGGGAACACCGTGGTCCTCAAGCCGGCCGAGCTCACCCCGCTCACCGCGATCCGGCTGGGCGAGCTGGCGCTGGAGGCGGGCCTGCCGGAGGGCGTTTTCACGGTACTGCCGGGCAAGGGCTCCATCGTCGGCCAGCGCTTCGTCACGCATCCGCTGGTGCGCAAGGTCTGCTTCACGGGTTCCACGGAGGTCGGCAAGCGCATCATGGCCGGCTGCGCCGAGCAGGTGAAGCGGGTGACCCTGGAGCTGGGCGGCAAGAGCGCCAACATCGTGTTCGCCGACGCCGACCTGGACCGGGCGGCCGCGTCCGCGCCCGGCTCCGTGTTCGACAACGCCGGCCAGGACTGCTGCGCGCGGTCGCGGCTGCTGGTGCAGGCGAGCGTCTACGACGAGTTCATGGCCCGGCTCGAGGAGTCGGTGAAGGCGTTCCGCTGCGAGGACCCGGCCCTGGAGTCGGCCCAGATGGGCCCGCTGATCTCGGCCGGGCAGCGCGCCAGCGTCCGGTCCTATGTGGACGACGACGCGGTCGCCTTCCGCGGCAGCGCGCCGGACGGCCCCGGCTACTGGATGGCGCCGACCGTCCTCACCGCGCGGTCGGCCGAGGACCGGCACTGGCGCGAGGAGATCTTCGGCCCGGTCCTGTCCGTGCTGCGCTTCGAGGACGAGGACGAGGCGGTACGGCTGGCCAACGACACCGAGTACGGCCTGTCCGGCTCGATCTGGACCCGCGACCTCGGCCGCGGCATCCGCGTCGCGCGCGGCGTGGAGACGGGCGCCCTCAGCGTGAACTCGCACTCCTCGGTGCGGTACTGGACCCCGTTCGGCGGGGTCAAGCAGAGCGGCCTCGGCCGCGAGCTCGGCCCGGACGCGGTCGCCGCGTTCTGTGAAGTCAAGAACGTCTTCTTCAGCACGGAGGTATAGGTGCAGCCACGTCTGCAGGACCGCGTCGCGGTCATCACCGGGGCCGGCAGCGGCATCGGGCTCGCGACCGCGCGCCGCTTCGCGTCCGAGGGCGCGAAGGTGATCGCGGTGGACCTCAACGAGGAGGCCGGCAAGGCGGCCGCGGCCGAGGTGGGTGGCGAGTTCGTGGCCGTCGACGTCGCCGACGAGGCGGCCGTGAAGGCGCTCTTCGACGGCGTCGCCGAGCGGCACGGGCGGGTCGACATCGCCTTCAACAACGCCGGCATCTCGCCGCCGGACGACGACTCGATCCTCGACACCGGCGTCGAGGCCTGGGAGCGGGTGCTCAAGGTCAACACGACCAGCGTGTACTACTGCTGCAAGTACGCGCTGCCGCACATGCTCGCCCAGGGCAAGGGCTCGATCATCAACACGGCGAGCTTCGTGGCCCTGCTCGGGGCGGCGACGTCGCAGATCGCGTACACCGCGTCCAAGGGCGCCGTGCTGTCGATGACCCGCGAGCTCGGGGTGCAGTTCGCGCGGCAGGGGGTGCGGGTCAACGCGCTGTGCCCGGGACCGATCGCGACCCCGCTGCTCATGGAGCTGTTCGCCAAGGACCCCGAGCGGGCGCAGCGGCGGCTCGTGCACGTACCCATGGGGCGGTTCGGAACCCCCGAGGAGATCGCGGGCGCGGTGGCGTTCCTGGCCAGCGACGACGCCTCCTTCATCACCGCCTCGACGTTCCTCGTGGACGGCGGCATCACCGGCGCCTACGTCACCCCGCTGTAGGGCTGATCATGAACCGACCGATCGTGGGGATCAGCGCGTACGTCGAGACGGCGCGCTGGGGCGTGTGGGACACCCGCGCGGTGCTGGTGCCGGAGGCGTACGTGCGGATGGTGCGCGCGGCCGGCGCGCGGCCCGTCGTCATCCCGCCGGATGATCTCGACGATGCGGCCGCGCTGATCGGGCGCCTCGACGGCCTCGTCCTCGCCGGTGGGGCCGACATCGAGCCCGGGCGGTACGGCGCGGAGGCGCACCCGACCACCAAGACCCGCCCGGACCGCGACGCGGGGGAGCTCACCCTGCTCGCGGCCGCGCTGGAGGCCGACCTGCCGGTGCTCGGGGTGTGCCGGGGCATGGAGCTGCTCGCGGTCGCGTACGGCGGCTCGCTGCTGCAGCACCTGCCCGACGTGCTCGGCAACGGGCGGCATCAGCCGGCGCCGGGGGTGTACGGCGTGCACCCGGTCCACTTCGCGCCCGGCTCCCGCGCGGAGGAGATCTTCGGCGGGGCGGCCGAGGTGAACTCCTACCACCACCAGGGCATCGACTCACCCGGCAAGCTCAGCGTCACGGGGTGGGCCGACGACGACGTGATCGAGGCGCTCGAGGACCCGGACCGGCGCTTCGTGCTCGGCGTGCAGTGGCACCCGGAGGAGATGGGCGACACGCGCCCGTTCGAGGCACTCGTGGCGGCGGTGGGAATGCGCGCCACTGGGTAGGTTGACTGACATGCGAATCGGGTTCGGGCTGCCGGTGTCGGGCACGTGGGCCACACCGGAGCGGCTGGGTCGGGTGGCGGTGGCGGCGGAGCACCAGGGGTACGACTCCCTCTGGACCTTCCAGCGCCTGTTCGTCGGCGTCGACCAGCAGGTCGACCCGGTCTACCGCAGCGTGCTCGACCCGGTCGTCGCGCTGGCCTTCGCCGCCGCGCGGACGCAGACGGTGCGCCTCGGCGTCGCCGTGATCAACGTGCCGTTCGTGCATCCGGTGTACCTCGCGAAGCAGATCGCCAGCCTCGACGTCCTCAGCGGCGGGCGGATCGATCTCGGCCTGGGCACCGGATGGTCGGACGCCGAGTTCACCGCCGTCGGCGCCGACGCCGAGCGACGGCCCGCGCGGACGCGTGAGTTCGTGTCGGTACTGCGCACCCTCTGGCGCGACGACGTCAGCGAGTTCGACGGCGAGTTCTACACCGTGCCCGCCGGCCGGATGCACCCCAAGCCGGTTCAGGAGGACGGCGTCCCCATCCTGCTGGGCGGCACCGTGCCGGCCGCCCTGCGCCGGGCCGGCGAGATCGCCGACGGCTGGGTGTCGCGCAGCGCCCACGACCTGTCCCAGATCGCCAAGGACATCGAGCTCGTGCGCGCGGGCGCGGAGAAGGCCGGCCGCGACCCGGAGGACGTGCGCGTCGTGTGCCGCGGTTCGCTGTTCCGGCCCGGACGCGACTTCCTGTCCGGTTCGTGGGAGAAGATCCGCGAGGACGTCGCGTGGCTCGCCACCCAGGGGGTCACCGAGATCTTCTACGACCTCAACTTCGACCCCACCGTGGCGGGCCCTGACCTGGACCCGGAGGCGGCCGAGGCGCGGGCCATGGACATCCTGCACAACCTCACCCCGCGGGGGCTAAGTTGAGGTCATGTCGCGACCGGTCATCGGCCTGACCACGTACGCCGAGGAAACCCGCTTCGGGCTCAACGACACCTTCTCCGCGGTCCTGCCGCTCTCGTACGTGCACGCGGTGCACGCCTCGGGCGGCCGGGCGGTTCTCGTCACCCCGGACGACCCGGACGCCGACGTGCTCGACGGGCTGCACGGCATCATGTTCACCGGCGGTTCCGACGTGAACCCCGACCTGTACGGCGAGCCCCCGCACGCCACCACCAAGGTCAAACCGGAACGCGACGCCGCCGAGCTGCTGCTCATGCGGGCCGCGCTCGACGCCGACCTGCCGCTGTTCGGCATCTGCCGCGGCATGCAGCTCATGTGCGTCGCCTACGGCGGGCGGCTCCACCAGCACCTCCCCGACGTGCTGGGCCACCACAACCACCGGCCGGTGAGCGGGCCGAAGTTCGGCGAGCATCCGGTACGGCTGGCGCGCGGCTCCCGCACCGCGGCGATCCTGGGCGACGCGGTGATCGTGAACTCGTTCCACCACCAGGGCTGCGCCGACCCGGGCCGCCTCGTGCCGACGGGCTGGTGCCCGGAGGACGACCTCATCGAGGTGGTGGAGGACCCGTCGAAGTCGTTCGCGGTGGGCGTGCAGTGGCACCCGGAGGACACCACGGACTTCCGCCTCTTCGAAGCCTTCGTCGCGGCCGCAAGGGCCCACCGCGACCAAGTGGCCACACGGCAGCGCTAGGAGGCGGCCTCGTCGGAGGTGCGGTGTTCGATGCGCAGGTCGGGCGCGGTCTCGCGGTAGTCCTCGCGGTCGTCGGAGTCCTGCAGGACGGCTTCGGCCTGGGCCTCGGGGTCGTCGGAGCCCGCGGCGAGCTCCTCCGGCAGCAGGTCGGCCCGTTCGCGGATGCGTTCGTCGTCGATCATGCCTGGGTGGTTACCCGGACAAGCGGGAGTTGATGCGCGTTAGGCTTCTGGCCATGAAGGTTCGCGCCCCGCTCGCCCCCGGCACGCAGACGCCGCGGCGTCAGGTTCCCGCTGACATCGTGCGGCCCGAGTACGTCGGCAAGCGGGCGCCGGCCAAGCACCGGGGCTCCGACGTGCAGCCGCCGGAGATCATCGAGCGGATGCGGGTGGCGTCGCGGCTGGCGGCGCAGGCGACCGAGCTGGCCGGGAAGCACGCCGAGCCGGGTGTGACGACCGATGAGATCGACCGGGTCGTTCATGAATTCTTGTGTGACAACGGGGCGTACCCGTCGACGCTCGGCTACAAGGGGTTCCCGAAGTCCTGCTGCACCTCGCTGAACGAGGTGATCTGCCACGGCATCCCCGACTCGACGGTGATCGAGGACGGCGACATCCTCAACGTCGACGTCACCGCGTTCATCGGCGGCGTGCACGGCGACACCAACGCGACGTTCTGCGTCGGGGACGTCGCCGAGGACGACCGGCTGCTGGTCGAGCGGACCAGGGAAGCGATGATGCGCGGAATTCGCGCGGTCGCGCCCGGGCGCCCGCTCAACGCGATCGGGCGGGTCATCGAGGCCTACGCCAAGCGCTTCCACTACGGCGTCGTGCGCGACTTCACCGGGCACGGGATCAACGAGGTCTTCCACACCGGGCTCTACGTGCCCCACTACGACAACCCCCGGCTCACCACGGTCATGGAGCCGGGGATGACCTTCACCATCGAGCCGATGATCACGCTGGGGACGCACGAGTACGACATGTGGCGGGACGGCTGGACGGTGGTGACGAAGGATCGCAAGTGGACGGCCCAGTTCGAGCACACGATCGTCGTCACCGAGGACGGGTACGAAATTCTGACCTTGCCCTAAAAGCAAACGTTGCCATGGAAGGAACCTGGGCCGTCTCGGGAGGGTGGAATCCCCGAGACGGCAGGTTCACGAGACGGCGTACTGATTAACGACGCGGCTGCATCGTCGGACCGGCCCACGCGGTGCGGCGCATGTCTGGCCCTCCTCTCGTCTAGACGCTCGTGGCGTGATGCAACGATCGTCGCGGAGTGGACAGCCCGATGGAGTGACGCGGCCTTGCTGTGGCACAAGTTCGGGAGTAGAAGGGCTTCAGTCGGTTTTGCCCGGGAATGCGAGCACCAGCGGGGTCATGCCGGCCGCCTTGCGGAACGCCACCGCGCGCGTGGTGCAGTCGACGAGCGCGTCCAGGACGATCTTGCGTACGTCGCCGTCGGTGACCGGCAGCGCCAGGCGCCACTGGGCCGCGGTGCGGTCCTCCAGCTGGACGGCGAGCTTCAGCGCGGCCGCGCGGTCGGTGACGGCGAACGGCAGCTGGTAGGAGGGCGCGGTGGGCGGCGGGGTGACCCCGTCGCTGGTCAGCCGGACCAGCAGCGCGTCGCGGCGGCCGCGGTGGGCCGTGTCGGCCGCCCGGGCCAGGGCGATCGTCGCGGCGTCGAGTTTGGGACCCAGCACGCCGTACCCGTAGATGGCGGCGTGTTCGGCCTGCAGCGCGGCCACGAGGCGTTCGTCGGCCGGCGTCACTTCAGGACCTCCTGGTGCCCGGCGCGGCAGGCGGCGATCGAGCCGAGCAGGGCGGCCCGGTAGGACGGCGCGGCCAGGCAGGCGCCCTCCGCGTCCTCGCGGGCGTCCTGCTCCAGCTTCTGCAGCTCCGTGAGCACCGCCGCCTGGTCGCCCGGCACCGGGCCGGCCGAGGCCGTCACGGCCGGGGAGCCGCTCGGCGCCGGGAACGGGCCCTGCTCGGGCAGCCCGATCTCCCGGGCGAGCGCGATCACGTGCTGGTCGTGGTCGTCCTTGAGCGGGCCGAGCCGGTCCTGCAGGGCCGGGAAGGCGGTCAGGACCTCGCCGTAGCGCTCGCGCAGCGCGACGGTGCGGCTCAGCATCGGCATGAGGGCGTCGCTCGTCGGGTCGTACGGCGGGTCCTTGGGATCGCCGCCAAGATCACAGCCCGCCAGCGACGCGGTTGCGGCCGCCGCGGCGGCGGCGAGCAGGGCGCGTCGACGGAGTGGCACGCGCAACAGTGAACACCATCGGCGCCCCCCGCCGCGCACCCGCCCTCTGAACGTGCTGGTGGATGGCGCTGCCGGGTGGCGTTCGGAGCGCCGGGGGGACGGCGCCCGGCACGCCGCGTTACGCTCTGCACGAGCCGCCCGCGCGCTTCGTCGCAGGCGGCATTGAGCCGTGCGCCCGTCCGGGCGCCTTCGGGAGGGGTGTCGATCTATGGCGCAGCAGCATCGACAGCGCCTCCTCGCGGTGGTCGAACCGGTCGTGGCGGCCGGTGGTTTCGACCTCGAGGACCTCACCGTCACCCGGGTCGGGCGGCGGCACCTGCTGCGCATCGCGGTCGACAGCGACAGCGGCGTCGACCTCGACGCCGTGGCCGAGCTGTCCCGCGGCATCTCCACCGCGCTGGACAAGGCCGAGGCCGAGGGCGACGAGCTGATCGCGGGGGAGTACGAGCTGGAGGTCGGCTCGCCGGGTGTCGAGCGGCCGCTGAGCCTGCCGCGGCACTGGCGGCGCAACCGGGGCCGGCTGGTGAAGGTGCAGGTGGCCGGCCGCGAGGTGACCGGGCGCATCACGGCCGCCAGTGAGACGGACGTGACGCTCGACGTGGACGGGGCGAGGACCGCGCACCCGTACGCCGAGCTGGGCCCCGGCCGGGTGGAGGTGGAGCTCAAGCGCCTCGCGGAGCTGCCCGACCCCGAGGACGAAGAGCTCGGCGAGGACGACGAAGAGCACGACGAAGACGCAGACGACGACGAGGAAGGGGAGGACGGGAAATGAACATCGACCTTGCGGCCCTCCGGGCACTGGAGCGCGAGCGCGAGATCCCGTTCGAGACCATCCTCGCGGCGATCGAGACGGCGTTGCTGACCGCCTACCGGCACACGGACGGGGCCAACCCGCACGCCCGGGTCGAGATCGACCGGCGCACGGGCGCGGCCTCGGTGCTCGCCCAGGACGTCGACGAGGACGGGTCGATCGTGCGCGAGTACGACGACACCCCGCACGACTTCGGGCGCATCGCCGCGATGACGGCCAAGCAGGTGATCCTGCAGCGGCTGCGCGAGGCGACCGACGAGGCCCACTTCGGCGAGTACGTCGGGCGCGACGGCGACCTGGTCACCGGCGTGATCCAGGCGCACGAGGCGCGGGCCGAGAAGGGCATCGTGACGATCGACCTCGGCAAGATCGAGGGGATGCTGCCGGCGGCCGAGCAGGTGCCCGGCGAGCGTTACGAGCACGGTCAGCGGATCAAGGCGATCGTGGTGCACGTGGCCAAGGGCTTCCGCGGCCCGCAGGTGACGCTGTCGCGCTCCCACCCGAATCTGGTGAAGCGCCTCTTCGCGCTGGAAGTGCCGGAAATCGCCGACGGTACCGTCGAAATCGCCGCCATCGCCCGCGAGGCCGGTCACCGCACCAAGATCGCGGTCCGCTCGACGGTCGCGGGGGTGAACGCGAAGGGGGCCTGCATCGGGCCGATGGGGCAGCGCGTCCGCGCGGTCATGAGCGAGCTGCACGGTGAGAAGATCGACATTATCGACTGGTCCGAGGATCCTGCGCAGTTCGTCGGAAATGCCCTTTCTCCCGCGAAAGCGCTCAACGTGGAGGTCGTCGACCCGGCCAACCGGGCCGCCCGGGTGACCGTCCCCGACTTCCAACTTTCCCTGGCCATCGGCAGAGAGGGCCAGAACGCGCGGCTCGCCGCGCGGCTCACCGGATGGCGGATCGATATCAGACCGGACAACGCTCCGGAGGGCAACGTCGATCACGTCACCGGACCGGGCGCGGCACGCGCCGAAAGTGCAGGGTAGACTTCTTGACGGTACGTCGCACGCCCCCGGCTGGCATGCCCGCGATTCCGGCTGCACCCGATTCAGTTCAGGCTGATCGAGGAGAACCGGTTCGCACCTGCATCGGATGCCGGAAGCGTGCGTCATCCTCCGAGTTGCTGCGATTTGTCGCGATCGAGACCGGCCCCGACCAGTTCGAGGCTGTCCCCGATCCGGCTCGCAGACGGCCGGGCCGGGGCGCGCACCTGCATCCCGATCCGGCTTGCCTCGCGCTAGCGGAGCGCCGGCGCGCCTTCGGGCGGGCTCTGCGCATCGCCGGGGTCTTCGACGCCGGACCGCTGGCCGAAGCCGTCGCCTCGGCGGCGGTGACGGAGCCGGAGCATACGCAGTGATCGGAACCGCCGATGGTGGGAGCGCGACGCCCCACCCGGACCCGCAAGGTAGGACGACGGACATGAGCACACGATGAAGTCCCTGAGATGACCAGGCTTCAAGTGCACGAGTGAGGTCGGAGCGGAACTTGCCGCCCGGCCTCGAGGTGAGGAGTGTAGTGGCAGGCAAGGCCCGCGTACACGAGCTTGCAAAAGAGCTCGGGGTCGAAAGCAAGACCGTGCTCGCGAAGCTGCAGGAGCTTGGCGAGTACGTGAAGTCCGCATCCAGCACGGTCGAGGCGCCGGTGGCGCGCCGTCTGCGTGCGAGCTTCGAAAACGGTGGAGGGTCCGCTCCGGCGCCCTCGGCACCCCCTGCGCCGTCCGCGTCGGCCCCGTCGTCGACGCCAGTTCCGGCGGCCCCACGTCCAACGCCGTCTCCAGCGGCGAAACCCTTCGCGCCCCCGAAGCGGCCCCAGCCGCCTGCGGGTGGCGGATCCAGCGGCTCAGATGGAAAGGGCGGGGGCGGCCGTGGCCCCGTGCCCGGGCCGCCGCGTCCGACCCCGCCGGCCGTCAAGCCGACGAGCGCGCACGACATCGAGGTTCAGGCGGCCGAGCAGCGCGCCGCCGCGCTGAAGGCCGAGCAGGAAGCGACCATGAAGGCCGCCCAGCAGGCCCGTCAGCGGGAGCGGGAGAACCCGCGCCGGGACACCCCGGCGCCGTCCGGCGGTGCGCCCAACGCGCCCTCGCCGGGCCCGCGTCCCGGCCCCGCACAGGGTCCGTCGGGTGGCGCTCCGGCTCCGGGCGGTCCGCGTCCGGGCCAGGGCCCGCGTCCCGGTCAGGGCAACCGCCCGCCGGCGCGCTCGCCCGGCAACAACCCGTTCGGCGTGTCCGGCGGCGCTTCGCCGCGCCCGCCGACACCCGGCAACATTCCCCGGCCCAACCCGTCGTCCATGCCTCCGCGGCCCAACCCGTCGCAGATGGGCGGCCCGCGGCCCAACCCGTCGCAGATGCCGAGCCAGCGGCCCGGTCGTCCCGGCGGCGGCCCCGGCGGTGACCGTCCCGGTCGTCCCGGTGGCGGTGGCGGCGGTGGCTTCCGCGGCGGCCCCGGTGGCGGCGGCGGTGGCGCCGGTCGTCCCGGCGGTCCGGGCGGCGGCGGTGGCGGTGGCTTCCGCGGCGGTCCCGGTGGGGGCGGCGGCGGTGGCGGCGGCTTCCGCGGCGGTCCCGGTGGCGGCGGCGGTGCCGGCGGTGGCGGTGGCTACCGCGGCGGCCCCGGTGGCGGCGGCGGAGCGCCCGCGGGCGCCGGTGCCGGTCGTCCCGGCGGTGGCGCCGGTGGCCGTGGCCGTGGCGGCGGTGCCGCGGGTGCCTTCGGGCGTCCGGGTGGCCGTCCGACGCGTGGCCGCAAGTCGAAGAAGCAGCGCAGACAGGAGTTCGACAACCTCTCCGCGCCCACCATGGGCTCGGGCGCCCCGCGGGGTCAGGGTCAGACGATCCGCCTCCCGCAGGGTGCGTCGCTGTCGGACTTCGCCGACCGGATCAACGCCAACCCGGGCTCGCTCGTCCAGGAGATGTTCAACCTGGGTGAGATGGTGACCGCGACTCAGTCGTGCACCAACGAGACCCTGCAGCTGCTCGGCGAGCACCTCGGCTTCGACGTGCAGATCGTCAGCCCCGAGGACGAGGACCGCGAGCTGCTGGCCCGCTTCGACATCGACCTCGATGCCGACGTGGACGAGGAGCGCCTGGTCGTCCGTCCGCCGGTCGTGACCGTCATGGGTCACGTCGACCACGGTAAGACGAAGCTGCTCGACGCGATCCGCCAGACGAACGTCGCGGCGGGCGAGGCCGGCGGCATCACCCAGCACATCGGCGCGTACCAGGTCCACGTCCAGCACGAGGACGAGGACCGCGCGGTCACCTTCATCGACACCCCGGGTCACGAGGCGTTCACCGCCATGCGTGCCCGTGGTGCGCAGGCCACGGACATCGTGGTCCTGGTGGTCGCGGCCGACGACGGCGTGATGCCCCAGACGATCGAGGCGCTCAACCACGCCCAGGCGGCCGAGGTGCCGATCGTGGTCGCGGTGAACAAGATCGACAAGCCCGAGGCCAACCCGGCCAAGGTGCGGCAGGAGCTCACGCAGTACGGCCTGGTGGCCGAGGAGTACGGCGGCGAGACCATGTTCGTCGACATCTCGGCCAAGAGCCGGATCAACATCGACGGGCTGCTCGAGGCCATCCTGCTGACCGCCGACGCCGCGCTCGACCTGCGCGCGCCGATCGACGGCCAGGCCCAGGGCATCGCGATCGAGTCGCACCTCGACCGCGGCCGTGGCCCGGTCGCCACCGTCCTGGTGGAGAAGGGCACGCTCAACGTCGGTGACTCGATCGTCGCCGGCCGCGCCTACGGACGCGTCCGCGCGATGCTCGACGAGAACGGCAAGCCCGTGCCGCACGCGGGTCCGGCCCGTCCGGTCCTCGTGCTCGGCCTGACCTCGGTGCCCGGCGCCGGCGACACGTTCCTCGCCGCCGACGACGACCGCACCGCGCGCCAGATCGCCGAGCAGCGGCAGGCCCGCCGGCGCGCGGCCGAGATGGCCGCCCGTACCGGCCGGGTCACCTTGGAGACGCTGTTCGACCAGCTCAAGCAGGGCGAGAAGACCACGCTCAACCTCATCCTCAAGGGTGACGGCTCGGGCTCGGTCGAGGCGCTCGAGGACGCGCTGGTCAAGATCGTCGTCTCGGACGAGGTCCAGCTGCGGATCATCCACCGCGGTGTCGGTGCGGTCACGCAGGACGACGTCAACCTGGCCAGCGCCTCGGACGCGATCATCATCGGGTTCAACGTGCGGGCCGAGGGCCGCACGCGCGACCTGGCCGACCGCGAGGGCGTGGAGATCCGGTACTACACCGTCATCTACCAGGCCATCGAGGACATCGAGTCGTCGCTCAAGGGCCTGCTCAAGCCGGTCTACGAGGAGGTCGAGCTCGGCACGGCGGAGATCCGCGAGGTCTTCCGCTCGTCCAAGTTCGGCAACATCGCGGGCTGCATCGTCCGCACCGGCCTGATCCGGCGCAACACCAAGGCGCGCCTGATGCGGGACGGGGCGGTGGTGGCCGACAACCTGACGATCGCCGGTCTGCGCCGCTTCAAGGACGACGCGACCGAGGTCCGCGAGGGCTTCGAGTGCGGTATCACGCTCGGGTCGTACAACGACATTCAGGTCGGGGACGTCGTCGAGACGTGGGAGCTTCGGGAGAAGCCCCGCACCTGATGCCGGCATGACGAGAAGGGGGCCGCGGTTCGCCGCGGCCCCCTTTGGCTTCTCAGGTAGGCGGCGTAACCTGAATCACATTATGGATCTGACGTGGTGGTCGATCGAGGTGCGCGACGGGGAGTACCCGGCGCGCGCGTGGCGTGACGCGTACAGCCCGGCCCTGATCGAGGCCGCGCTGACCCACGGGGCCCGGGACTGGGCCTTCCGCTCCGAGGACTTCGGGGTGGTCTTCGAGCTCGGATTCGCCGACGAGGCCGGCTGGCAGCGGTTCCGGCAGTTGCCCGCGGTCGTCGCGGCGCTGGACGCGGTGGCTCCCGAGTCCCTTTACGTGTACCGCGGGCGCGGTGGCTCCGCCGGCGCCGTGCACCCGCGCCGCAGGGGGCCGCTGCCGGCGGCGGGGGCCGCGGCGGTGCCGATCGAGCCGGAGCCGCCGATCGTGGCGCGGCCGCCGCTCGAACCGCCCCTGCGCGACGCCGACGAACCGCCGCTGCTCGTCGCCTAGCCGGGCGCCCGTGCCAACCGCTCACGGCGGCGGCGGGCCTCTGCGGCTGGTCGCTGGGCGCCGCTTGGCCACGACGCGCGAGGAACCGCGGCCGGGCGTCCGGCCGGTCGCACAACACCGCTCGCACGTCGGATTTTTCCGCCTGTTCGGGCAGGCACATGCAGTACAAGAGACGGCTCGTAATCCGGACGCGAAAAGGACCTTCTCCGGTTAGGATCTTGCGCCGTGTACACCGGAACCGCGGTCTTTGACCTTCTCCTGCCCGGGGACTCGCGCTCGCTGAAGGCCAAGCGCTCGTATGTGCGGCCGCTCGTGGCGTTTCTGCGCAAGTTCGAGGTGTCCGTCGCCGAGGTCGGGGCGCTCGATCTCACCGGGCGGGCCGAGGTCGGCATCGCCGTCGTGGCCGCCGAGGCGGCGCACGTGCGGGAGGTGCTCGACACGTGCGAGCGGGCCGTGGCCGGGCGCCCGGAGTTCGAACTGCTCTCCGTGCGCCGTCGGTTGCACGGTGACGACGACGAGTAATCCTGGCTTCTGGAAGCGGCCCCACGGGCGGGTCGCGGGTACTGTCAAGGCGTTGGTCAGATCTTCAGGTCCGGCGGGCCGGTCCCAGGGCCGGCGGTCGGCCGTTTGGCTGCGGAGGTGTTCGAGATGACGGATCCGGCGAAGGTGCGGCGGCACGCGGAGCGCGTGCGGGAACTGGTCGCATCGGTGGTGCGGACGCAGATCAAGGACCCGCGGCTGGGCATGATCACGATCACCGACGCGCGGATCACGGCCGATCTGCGCGAGGCGACGGTGTTCTACACGGTGCTCGGCGACGCGGCGGCCCAGGCGGGCACCGCGGCCGCCCTGGAGAGCGCCAAGGGCCTGCTGCGCTCGACCGTCGGCAAGGCGCTCGGGCTGCGGCACTCGCCCAGCCTCGCGTTCGTCCACGACGACGTGTCCGACCAGGTCAAGCACATCGACGAGCTGCTGGCCAGCGCCCGCACCGCCGACGCCGAGGTGCAGCGCCTCGCGGCCGGCGCGCACTACGCGGGCGACCCGCAGCCGTACAAGGTGGACGAGCCCGACGCGGAGGACCTCGAGGCCGAGGACGAGGTCGTCGTCGGCCGGGACCGGGGATGAGCGCCGCGGCCGCGGGGGACGACCCCGCGGCCGCCGCTGACTGGGCGGCGGCCGTCGCGGCGGTGCGCGGGCTGCCGCCCGGTGCGCGGGTGCTGCTCGCCTGCCACATGAACCCCGACGGCGACGCGCTCGGGAGCATGCTGGGGGTCGCGCTCGGGCTGCGCACGCTCGGGTTCGACCGGCTCGCCGCGACGTTCCCGGGCCCGCTGCAGGTGCCCGCGCCGTTCGACACGCTGCCCGGTCTCGAGCTGCTCGTGGCCGAGGAGGACGCCGATCCCGCCCCGGACGCGATGCTCGTGTTCGACGTGGCGAGCATCGAACGGCTCGGCGGCCTGGCCGACCGGCTGCGCGCGGCGCCCGTGGGCATCGTGCTCGACCACCACGCCTCCAACCCGCGCTTCGGCGCGATCAATCTCGTCGACCCGGCGGCCGCCGCGACGTCCGTGTTGTCCGACGGGCTGTTGCGCCGTCTGGGCGTACCGCTCACCGCCGACATCGCCGAATGCCTGTACGTCGCGCTGGCGACCGACACCGGGTCCTTCAAGTTCGCCTCCACCACGGCCGCGGTGCACGAGCTGGCGGCGCGCCTGATCGCCACCGGCATCCCGGTCGGGGAGATCTCGCGGCGCCTGTTCGACACGCGGCCCGTCGGGGCGCTGCGGCTGTTCGGGGTCGCGCTGTCGCGGATGGTGCTCGAGCCTTCGGGCGCGGGCGGGCTGGGGTTCGCGTGGACGTACCTCACGGTCGAGGACCTCGCGGCGCATGCGCAGCCGCCGGCGGCCGTGGAGGCGCTCATCGACAGCGTGCGTCCCGTCGCCGAGGCCGACGTCGCGTGCGTGGTGAAGCCGGTGCGGGCGGGGGAGTGGTCGGTCTCGCTGCGCAGCAAGGGCGGCGTGGACGTCGCCTCGGTGGCGGTGGCCCTGGGCGGGGGCGGGCATCGCTTCGCGGCGGGCTTCAGCGCCTCCGGAACCGTCTCCGACGTCATCGACGCCATCCGGGATCTGCTGCCGGCTCCTTCGACGCCCGACGGCGTCAGGGTGGGCTGACGGGCTGGCCGCCACCGGCTCCTTCGACGCCCGGCGGCGTCAGGGTGGGCTGACGGGCTGGCCGCCACCGGCTCCTTCGACGCCCGGCGGCGTCAGGGTGGGCTGACGGGCTGGCCGCCACCGGCTCCTTCGACGCCCGGCGGCGTCAGGGTGGGCTGACGGGCCGGCTGCTGCCGGCTCCTTCGGCGCCCGGCGGCGTCAGGGTGGGCTGACGCGGCGGCTGCCGACGGCTCCGGGCCCGGCCGCGTCTGCGGGCGTCAGGGTGAACTCCGGGAGAATCTCCGGGCTATAACGGCTGGATCGAAGGCATCCATTGCGGTGACAATCGATCCATGGACCGACCGGAGCTCGCCGCGGAGGTCGACCGGGCCTGGGCCCGGCCGGTTGTGCTCACGCCCGTCTTCGCGCTGATCGCGCTGGTCGGGGGCGCCTCACCGTCGTTCGGGCTGCGGGCCAACCTGCTCGTCCTGACCACCGGCGGAGCGCTGTTCTGGCTCGGCACGTCGGCCACGGTGCCGCGCAAGGCCTCGCCGCCCCGGCTGACCCGCGGCGCCGCCTGGTGGCTGGTGCCGCTGCTGCTCTTCGGCGTGGTCGAGGGCGTGACGTTTCTGGGCGGCTCGCACGCGTACCCCACGCTGTCCCGCCTGGCCGATCCGGTCCTCGAGCACTACTGGGCCCGCGCGGCGGCGTACTTCGGCTGGCTGTGGGCCTTCTGGGCGCTGGTGCGGCGATGAGCGCGGGCCAGGTCCTCGTCGCGGTGCTGTTCACGGTGTCGCTCGGGATGGTCGCGGCGGTCGAGATCACGTCGCGGCGCGAGGGGTCGCGGGTGCCGGGCCTCGGCGACGTGTGCGGGGTCGTCATGCGCTACCGGGTGGGGCCGCTGCCCGTCGGGCGGATCGCGATGTTCGGGTTCTGGTGGTGGCTCGGGTGGCACTTCCTGGCCCGCTGAGCTGCGGTATTGATCATTCGGCCGCTCGACACGCCGGTTTCATATCGCGGGATAACGTCGCACATGCTGGAACTGAACGATAACTTAGTCGTATGCGCACAGTACGAATTCTTCGCTGCCCGCCCCGGGCGCACCGCTCGTAGCAGCGGAATCCGGCGGCGGGTGACACGGCCCGATCCATTTCGCCGGGAGCGAGGAACAACGTGCGCAGCAACCAGTGTCAACAGGCCGACAACACCCACGTCGGTCTCCTTGGCGTGTGCCGCACGTGTCTCCCGGTGACCCCGGCGCGACCGAGCAAGCACCGACCATCAGCACCATGCCACAGAGGAGACCAGCGTCATGCCTGACCAGCAGAAGCCCCAGCCGAAGCCGCAGGAGCCGGCGACCGACACCCGCGAGCGCGCCCGCGCCGCCCTGCAGATGTCGATGGACCGCCGGGGCTGAGCCCAGCTGACACAAGCTCCGGGAAGCCGGGACGCCCTGTGCGACGTCACGGTTTCCCGGAGGTTGTGCCACGTCACTTTGTAAGTGCCGTCTGTGGGGTCTGACCTTACGATGACCGGGTGACGGTCGATCAGGCTCCGACGATGCGCCGGGTGGCCGCGCTGGCCATTCCGGCGCTCGTGGTACTCGCCGCCGAACCCCTCTACGTCCTCGTCGACACCGCCGTCGTCGGCCACCTCGGGCGCTCCCAGCTCGCCGGCCTGGCCATCGGCGGCTCCGTCATGTCGTTCGCGGTGTGGCTGGGCACGGTGCTGGCGTACGGCACCACCGGCCGCGCCGCCCGCCGCTTCGGCGCCGGCCAGCGCGCGGAGGCGGTGGAGGAGGGCGTCCAGGCGTCCTGGCTCGCCCTCGGCGGCGGCGTGGTCATCCTGCTCGTCCTCGAGGCCGCCGCCGGCCCGCTGACCCGCGCCCTCGCGGGCGGGGCGGGCGTCGTCGCGTCCAACGCCGAGAGCTGGCTGCGCATCGCCGCGCTCGGCGCCCCGGGCCTCATGCTCGGCACCGCGGGCAACGGCTGGATGCGCGGCGTGCAGGACACCCGCCGCCCGCTGTACTACGTGCTCGCCGCGAACGCGCTGTCGGCGGCGCTGTGCCCGCTGCTGGTGTACCCGGCGGGCCTCGGGCTGGTCGGCTCCGCCGTCGCCAACGTGACCGCGCAGACCGTCGTCGGGCTGTTGTTCGTGCGCGCCCTCGTCTCCGAGCGGGTGCCGCTGCGCCCGCAGCTCGCGGTGATCGGGCGGCAGCTCGCGCTCGGACGCGACCTGCTCCTCCGCGGCGCCGCGTTCCAGGCCTGCTTCCTCTCCGCGTCGGCGGTCGCGGCGCGCTTCGGCGACGCCGCGCTGGCCGCGCATCAGATCGCGATTCAGCTGTTCTTCTTCACCGCGCTGGCGCTCGACGCACTGGCGATCGCGGCGCAGTCCCTCGTCGGCGCGGCGCTCGGGGGCGAGCGGGTGGCCGAGGCCCGCCACCTGGCGCGGCGCATCTCGGCCGCGGGCCTGGTCGCCGGCGGCGTGTTCGCGCTGCTGGTGGCGGCCGCGCTGCTCGCGGTGCGGCCGTGGTTCGGGGCCGATCCGGAGGTCTACGCGCAGGCGCGCCACGCGTGGTGGTTCTTCGTGGCGATGATGCCGGCGGCGGGGGTCGTGTTCGCGCTGGACGGGGTGTTCCTGGGCGCGGGGGACGTCGGGTACCTGCGCAATCTCACGCTGGTCAGCGCCCTCGGCGGATTCCTGCCCGGGATCTGGCTGGCCTACTTCCTCGATGCCGGGCTGCGCGGGGTGTGGATGGCGCTGACGCTGTTCATCGCGCTGCGGCTGGTCGGGCTGCTCTGGCGCCTCGCGGGCGACCGGTGGGCGGTGGCGGGCGCCGTCCGCTGAACGCGCTTGAAAAGCGCGCGCCCGCGCGGAAGCACGCGCCCGCGCGGAAGCACGCGCCCGCGCGGAAGCGTGCGTGAAAAGCGCGCGCCCGCGCGGAAGCGTGCGTGAAAAGCGCGCGCCCGCGCGGAAGCGTGCGTGAAAAGCGCGCGCCCGCGCGGAGGCGGAACCGTACGCTGGCGCGGTGCTGACCGAGGCTCAATCAGCCGCGCTCGATCACGTCCGCCGGCGGGGCAGCGCGCGGACGCCGCTCGGCAGCGCGGCGGTGATCACGATCAACTTCCACCCCGACCGGAGCGTGGGCGGGCGCACCGTCCTGCAGGGGCTCGCGGCCGACGGGCGGTTCCGCAGCCAGTTCGAGACCGGCATCTCCAACGGCGGGCTGACCGCGTACCCGGGCGGCGACCGCGACCGCTGGGAGGAGCGCATGTTCGGCGGCGCCTACCAGCGGCCGGGCGTCCGCGCGGGCGACCGGCCCAAGTACGGCGCGCTCAACCTCCTGCACCACGACGACGGGGCGGCGCCGCGCTTCGGGTCCGCCCATCTGCGGCTGCGCCCGCACGTCAACGCGTGGGCGACGTTCACCTTCGGGGACAGCGCGCGGGAGCCCACCGAGGCCGGCACCGCGGACGCGTTCGACGCGGTGCTCGCGGCGCTGCACGCACATCACGGCGCGGACGCGCTGCACCGGCCGCGGCTCGCCGGGCCCGGACGCGCGCTGGACGACTACGTCGAGGCCCAGATCCACGGGCCGGTGCGACTGGCCGACGACGCCGAGGCGCTCGTCCTGGACAGCAGTTTCAAGGGCTCCGGATGTGGTACCGCCGAAGCCTCCGCCCTTCTCGCCCAGCGCTATGGGCTGACCGTGGAATGGCGGACCGGCTTCCGCCTCGCGCCCGCGGACATTCCCGATGTGTTCCGCGGGCCCGAGGTGCCGGTCCTGGCCCGCGAGCTGTGTGCGCGCCTCGGGGTCGACGCCGTGGACCCGGCGCTGATCGGCGTGGCCGCGCGGGCGCCGCAGGAGTGGGCGGGCCACGGGACGCCGGCCGAGGTGCTGCAGTTGCTCAAGTACCTGTGGCACTGCCTGGTCCAGTACGGCTGAAACGCTAGGGTGTCGCGCATGGCTTCGAAGGCGGCGACCGCGGGCGGCCTTGTCGTCGTCGACAAGCCGGGCGGCATGACCTCGCACGACGTGGTGTCCCGGATGCGCCGCCTCGCGCGGACGCGGCGGGTCGGGCACGGCGGCACCCTGGACCCGATGGCGACCGGCGTGCTGATCATCGGCGTGGAGAAGGCGACCCGCCTGCTGACGTACGTGATCGGCAGCACCAAGGAGTACGCCGCGACCATCCGCCTCGGCGAGGCCACGATCACCGACGACGCCGAGGGCGAGGTGGTCGCGCGCACGGACGCGTCGACCGTCGGGGACGCCGAGATCGAGGCGGCGCTGGCCCCGTTGCGCGGCGCGATCCTGCAGGTGCCCAGCTCCGTCTCGGCGATCAAGGTCAACGGCGTCCGCTCGTACCACCGGGTCCGCCAGGGCGAGGAGGTCGCGCTCGCCGCGCGGCCGGTCACCGTGTCCCGCCTGGACGTGCTGGCCGTGCGGCGCGCGGGCGCGCACGTGGACCTGGACGTGGACGTGGCCTGCTCGTCGGGCACGTACATCCGCGCCCTTGCGCGCGACCTGGGCGGGGCGCTGGGCGTCGGCGGCCACCTGACCGCGCTGCGGCGCACGGCCGTGGGCGCGTTCACCCTCGCGGAGGCGGCGACCCTGGACGAGCTGGCCGAGCGCGCGGACCCGGTGACGATGCCCCTGCCGGCGGCCGCCGACCGCTGCTTCGCCCGCCGCGACGCCAACGACGAGGAGGCGAAGATCCTCTCCCACGGCGGGCCGCTGGCGCCGATCGGGCTCGCGGACCCGTACGCGGTGTTCGCCCCGGACGGCACCGTGCTCGCGATCGTGCAGGAGCGCGACGGCAAGGCCCGCCCCGAGATCGTCCTGGTTCCGTAGCTGTTCCGTAGCCGGCTGCGCCCATAGGGCCATCGGTCTGCCAAGAAACGGGCAAATACCCCGTCGGGCGATAAGTCCGTTATGTCGCGGCGCGCCAGCGCCCGACATAACGTCCCACACAGGGCACCCGGCGAGCGCCAAGTACGCTCAAGCACATGCAGCGGTGGCGGGGAACGCAGGCAGCGCCCGGCGGTTGGGGACGCGCGGTCACGACGATCGGGGTCTTCGACGGGGTCCATCGCGGCCACCAGCAGATCATCGGCCACGCCGTGAAGCGGGCCGGGGAGCTCGGCGTGCAGTCCGTCGTCGTCACGTTCGACCCGCACCCGGCCGAGGTCGTGCGGCCCGGGTCGCACCCCGCCGTGCTGACCGAGCCCGCGCGCAAGGCCGAGCTCATCGAGGCGCTCGGGGTCGACGTGCTGTGCGTCATCCCGTTCACCGCGGAGTACTCGCGGCTCTCGCCCGAGGAGTTCGTGCACGACGCGCTCGTCGAGCACCTGCACACCGCGCTGGTCGTGGTGGGGGAGAACTTCCGGTTCGGGCACAAGCAGGCCGGCGACGTGGAGCTGCTGACGCGGCTCGGGCGGACGTTCGGGTTCGCCGTCGAGGGGGCGCCGCTCGTCGCCGACGAGGGGACCGTCTTCTCCTCGACCTACATCCGCAGCTGCGTCGACGCGGGGGACGTCGTGGCCGCGGCGCGGGCGCTCGGGCGGCCGCACCGGCTCGAGGGCGTCGTGGTGCGCGGCGACCAGCGGGGGCGGGAGCTCGGGTACCCGACCGCCAACCTGCTCGTCCCGGCCCGCGCGGCGGTGCCCGCGGACGGCATCTACGCCGCCTGGCTCATCCGGGAGCGCGACGGGGTGCGGCTGCCGGCCGCGGTGTCGATCGGCACCAACCCGACGTTCTCCGGCAAGGAGCGGCGGGTCGAGGCCTTCGTGCTCGACTTCGAGGGCGACCTGTACGGCGAGCGGGTCAGCCTGGACTTCGCCGACCGCCTCCGGGAGCAGCGGACGTACCAGGGCATCGAGCCGCTGATCGCGCAGATCGGCGAGGACGTCGAGCAGACCCGCGAGGTGCTGCGCAACGGTCCGATTCGGGACTGAACCGGCCCGTCTGTTAGCCTTGGGTTGACGCCGGGTGACTGGCGGGGGTCAGGCTGCCTGCACGACGCCGCGGGAGCCGGCCGACGAATCCACGGTAAAGGGAGAACATGGCGCTCGACTCTGCGCAGAAGACCGAGATCATGGGCAAGTACGCCACCGCCGAGGGTGACACCGGTTCGCCGGAGGTCCAGGTGGCGATGCTGACCAAGCGGATCGCGGATCTGACCGAACACCTCAAGCAGCACAAGCACGACCACCACAGCCGGCGCGGCCTGCTGCTGCTGGTCGGCCGTCGCCGCCGCCTGCTCAACTACCTGCAGCGCAGCGACATCGCCCGCTACCGGTCGCTCATCGAGCGGCTCGGCCTGCGGCGATAACACGACACGCTTGGACGGGGGAGAGGCCGAAACCACCCAGCCAGGTCGGCAGCGCTACGCGGCGGCCGACCCGGCCGGGGCCGGTTAATGCGGCCCTCCCCCGTCGAGTAGTGACACACTGGAATGGCAGCGCCCCGCCGAGCGGGTCGGCGCACCGGTCCTCGGTAGTGGCTTCCGGGTGAAGGACACACCCCGTGAGCTTCGATCGAAGACCGGCCGCAGACAGCTCCGCCAGGGCGAACCAACGACCCAAAGGGAGCTACACCACACATGACCGAGCCAAGCACTCTCGGTACTCACACCAGCAAGGCCGTCATCGACAACGGCTCGTTCGGCACCCGGGAGATCACGTTCTCCACCGGGCGCCTCGCGCGCCAGGCGGCCGGTTCGGCGCTCGCGCAGCTCGGCGAGACCGTCGTCATGTCGGCCACCACCGCCGGCAAGCAGCCCAAGGACCAGTTCGACTTCTTCCCGCTGACGGTGGACGTCGAGGAGCGGATGTACGCGGCCGGGCGCATCCCCGGCTCGTTCTTCCGCCGCGAGGGCCGGCCCAGCGAGGACGCGATCCTCACCTGCCGCCTCATCGACCGCCCGCTGCGACCGTCCTTCGTCAAGGGCCTGCGCAACGAGGTCCAGGTCGTCGAGACGGTGCTGGCGCTCGACCCGGCCCACCCGTACGACGTCGTGGCGATCAACGCCGCCTCGCTGTCGACCAAGCTCTCGGGCCTGCCGTTCTCCGGCCCGATCGGCGCGACCCGCATGGCCCACATCGACGGGCAGTGGATCGCGTTCCCGACCGTCGAGGAGCTGGCCCGCGCCACCTTCGACATGGTCGTGGCCGGCCGGGTCCTGCCCGACGGTGACGTCGCCATCATGATGGTCGAGGCCGAGGCCACCGAGCACACCGTCGCCCTCGTGGCCGGCGGCGCGCCCGCGCCGACCGAGGAGGTCGTCGCCGGCGGTCTCGAGGCGTCCAAGCCCGCCATCCGCGAGCTGTGCCGCGCCCAGGCCGAGCTGGCCGACGTCGCGGCCAAGCCGGTGCAGGAGTTCCCGACCTTCCTCGACTACCAGCCCGACGCCTACGAGGCCGTCGCCGGCGCGGTGAAGGACGAGGTCGCCGAGGCCCTGCGCATCGCCGGCAAGGCGGAGCGCGAGGAGGCCCTCGACCGGATCAAGGAGGCCGCCTTCGAGCGGGTCGGCGGCCAGCTCGAGGGGCGCGAGAAGGAGATCGGCGCCGCGCTGCGGTCGCTGACCAAGAACGAGGTCCGCGCCCGCGTGCTGCGCGAGCAGGTCCGCATCGACGGCCGCGGCCCGCGCGACATCCGGCCGCTGACCGCCGAGGTGCAGGTCCTGCCCCGCGTGCACGGCTCGGCGCTGTTCGAGCGCGGCGAGACCCAGATCCTGGGCGTCACCACGCTGAACATGCTGCGCATGGAGCAGACGCTGGACACCCTCGCGCCCGAGAAGTCCAAGCGCTACATGCACAACTACAACTTCCCGCCGTACTCGACCGGTGAGACGGGCCGCGTCGGCGCCCCCAAGCGCCGCGAGATCGGCCACGGCGCGCTGGCCGAGCGGGCGCTGATCCCGGTCCTGCCGACCCGCGAGGAGTTCCCCTACGCGATCCGGCAGGTCTCCGAGGCGCTGGGCTCCAACGGCTCGACGTCGATGGGCTCGGTCTGCGCCTCCACGATGGCCCTGCTGTCGGCCGGTGTGCCGCTGAAGGCGCCGGTCGCGGGCATCGCGATGGGCCTCATCTCCGACGAGGTCGACGGCAAGACGTCCTACGTCACGCTGACCGACATCCTCGGCGCCGAGGACGCGTTCGGCGACATGGACTTCAAGGTCGCCGGCACCCGCGAGTTCGTCACCGCGCTGCAGCTGGACACCAAGCTCGACGGCATCCCGTCGGACGTGCTGGCCGGCGCCCTGCAGCAGGCCCACGACGCGCGGCACGTCATCCTCGACGTGATGGCCGAGGCCATCGAGTCGCCGGCGGGCATGAGCCAGTACGCGCCGCGGGTCACCACGGTGCGCATCCCGGTCGACAAGATCGGCATGGTGATCGGGCCCAAGGGTCAGACCATCAACGCGATCCAGGACGAGACCGGCGCCGAGATCAGCATCGAGGACGACGGCACGATCTACGTCGGCGCGACCGACGGCCCGTCGGCCGAGGCCGCGGTGGAGCGGATCAACGCGATCGCCAACCCGACCATGCCGAAGGTCGGCGACAAGTTCCTGGGCACCGTGGTGAAGACGGCCGCGTTCGGCGCCTTCATCTCGCTGCTGCCCGGCCGCGACGGCCTGCTGCACATCTCCAAGGTGGGCAACGGCAAGCGGGTCGACAAGGTCGAGGACTTCCTCAACGTCGGCGACAAGGTCGAGGTGCAGATCGCGGACATCGACAACCGCGGCAAGATCTACCTCGACAAGGTCCTGGCCGAGGGCGAGCAGCCGCCGGCGCCCGCCGAGGGCGGCGACCGTCCGGCCCGCGAGCCCCGCGGTGACCGTGGCGACCGTGGCGACCGCGGCCCGCGCCGTGACCGCGGCGACCGTGGTGGCGACCGCGGCGACCGCGGCGGCGACCGCGCCCCGCGTGCGGCCTCCGCGGAGGGCGGCGAGGGCGGCGAGGGCGGCGAAGGTGCGCCGTCCGGCGAGGGCGCGCCGTCCGGCGATGACGGCGAGTTCCGCCGCCGGCGCAGCCGGCGCGACTGATCCATGACGAGCCGAGCACAGACCCAGACGCTGTCCGACGACCCGCTGGGGGGCACGGTGCGCCGCACCGTGCTGCCCAACGGGCTCCGGATCCTGACCGAGGCGATTCCCGCGATGCGGAGCGTCTCGTTCGGGGTCTGGGTCGGCATCGGCTCACGGGACGAGACGCCCGCACTGTCGGGCGTCTCGCACTTCCTCGAGCACCTGCTGTTCAAGGGCACCAAGCGGCGCAGCGCGCTGGACATCTCCGCGCAGATCGAGGCGGTCGGCGGGGAGACCAACGCGTTCACCGCCAAGGAGTACACGTGCTACTACGCGCGGGTGCTCGACGCGGACCTGCCGCTGGCCATCGACGTCGTCTGTGACCTGGTCACCGACTCGGTGCTGACCGAGGCGGACGTGGAGACCGAGCGTGGCGTGATCCTCGAGGAGATCGCCATGCACGACGACGAGCCCGGTGACGAGGTCCACGACGTCTTCACCGAGGCCGTCTACGGCAACCACCCGCTCGGCCGGCAGATCTCGGGCACGGTGCCGAGCATCTCCGCGCTGACCCGCAAGCAGATCGACGGCTTCTACCGCCGCCGGTACCGCCCGGAGACCATGGTCATCGCGGCCGCCGGCAACCTCGACCACAACAAGGTCGTCCGGGCCGTGCGCGCCGCGTTCGAGCGGGCCGGCTGGGGCGACCCGGCGGTGCCGGCCCCGCGGCGCGCGCGCACCACCCGGGTGCCCACCCGCTCCGGGCAGGTCGTGGTGCGCAACAAGGACACCGAGCAGGCGCACCTGGTGCTCGGCTGCACCGGGTACCCGCGCCAGCACGCGGACCGCTTCGCCCTCGGCGCACTGAACAACGTGCTCGGCGGCGGCATGTCCAGCCGGCTGTTCCAGCAGATCCGCGAGCAGCGCGGACTGGCGTACTCGGTGTACTCGTTCACCTCGCAGTACAGCGATGCCGGGCTCTTCGGCGTCTATGCCGGGTGCGCGCCGGGCAAGGTCGAGGAGGTCCTCGCCATCACCCGCGAGGAGCTGGCCCGCGTGGCGTCCGACGGCCTCACCGAGGCCGAGGTCGAGCGGGGCAAGGGGATGCTCAAGGGCGCGGTCGTGCTCGGCCTGGAGGACACCGGGTCGCGGATGAGCCGGCTGGGCAAGGGCGAGCTGCTCTACGACGACCTGCTCTCGGTCGACGACATCCTCCGCCGCGTCGACGAGGTCACCCCGGAACAGGTCCGCAAGGTGACCGAGGAACTGCTGGCCCGGCCGATGTCGCTCGCCGTCATCGGCGACTTCGACGAAGGGGCGTTCTCCGACGCCCTGAGCTGACCCGATAGGTTGTCAGCGTGAGCGAGACGATCCGGGTCGGGGTGCTGGGCGCGCGCGGCCGCATGGGCACCGAGGTGTGCAAGGCCGTGAGCGGCGCGGACGACCTGGAGCTGGTCGCCACCGTCGACGAGGACGAGAGCCTCGAGGCGCTGGCGACGGCCCAGGTGGTGGTGGACTTCACCACGCCCGACGCCGTGCTCGGCAACATCGACTGGTGCCTCGAGCACGGCGTCAACGTCGTCGTCGGCACCTCCGGCTTCACCACCGAGCGGATCGAGCTGGTCCGGGACCGGCTCGCCGCGAAGCCCGGCCTCGGCATCGTGATCGCCCCGAACTTCGCCATCGGCGCCGTCCTGCTGATGGAGTTCGCGGCCCGGGCCGCCCGGCACTTCGAGTCGGTCGAAATCGTCGAGATGCACCACCCGAAGAAGATCGACGCCCCCAGTGGTACCGCACTGCGGACCGCCCAGATCATCGCCGAGGCGCGCGCCGAGGCAGGGCTGGGCCCGGTCCCGGACGCCACCAAGGAGGAGATGGCCGGCGCCCGCGGCAGCGAGGTCGAGGGCATCCGGGTGCACGCGCTGCGGGCCACCGGACTCGTCGCCCACCAGGAGGTGCTCTTCGGCACGGCGGGGGAGACCCTCACCCTCCGGCACGACTCCTACGACCGGGTTTCCTTCATGCCGGGTGTACTGCTGGCAGTGCGCTCCGTCATCGCCCGCCCCGGCCTCACCGTGGGCCTCGGCGAACTGCTGGGCTGAAAGTCCCACGATCTGGACAAGTCAGGGCACCGTTGGGCGGCAACCGCATCACGCCCCGGTAACGGCATCCTGATCGAGTGACACGTGCCACCGCACCTGCGGGATCAGCATGTCATCGACGTCGAGCGATCGGCCGGCCCCGTCCGGCGCCCACCCGGTGCTCTCCAGAAATCGACGCGTAACACCGTCGTCCATGAACGTCCACGCAAGTGCTGTCGTGAATCCGTCAGAACGCCACAAATCCACGCTTGCCGCCAGCAATCGGGACCCGTGGCCGCGGCGGCCCCACCGGGGCTCGACCAGCACGTCCGTGATGGCCGCGGCAGAGGCAAATGCCTTGTCAAGGGCGGTGTGATCTTCGTCCGGGGCCAGGGCGGTGTCGTCTGCCGGACCTGACGCGGCAAATCCCACGACGTATGCTGACTCTGGTTGCGAGCCGGGCGAATCGACCTGTTCGACCGCCACCAGCACCCGGTGGGCCGCACTCGGCGGCTCCGCGATTGCGTCTCGCCACCTGCGGGTAATCCAATCCTCGTCCAGCCGGTCGAGGATGTGTTTGGGCAACAGTCGCCGATAGGCGACGCGCCAGGTCGTGAGTTGGATACGCGCGATCTCGACGACGTCGTCGAGTCGCGCCGGACGGACGAACCCGAGCGTCATGATGCAGCAGCCTACGGATTTTGTGTCAAGCACAACTCGGCGGGGTAGCGCTCGCACGTCACAGTTCGACCCACGGGACCGTTGAGTCCTCTGTGAGGGAACTCTGAGGCTCTGATGACAGTCTGGGCGTTGATGGCACAGCGGAAGGCAGCGATGACCGGGAGGGCAGATCAGGTGGCGGAGCGAGGACGGGTCGCCGAAACGAGCGCCGTCCGGCCCAAGCTGCGGCCCGGCATGAGAAAGACGCTCATCGTGCTGGCCGTCTGGGCCGTCGTGTGGGCATTCCTGCTGGTGGCGGCCGCGCACAACGGCTTCTTCGACCTCAAGGTCTACTACGGCGCGATGGACTACTGGGTCAACCGCGGCGGGGACATCTACGACTACCTCACGCCCGGCACCCCGTACGGCTTCACCTACCCGCCGTTCGCCGCCGCGCTCATGACGCCGATGTCGCTGATCAGCTGGAACGTCGCGATCGTCATCAGCGTCACCATGAACATCCTGTGCATGCTCGCGATCCTCACCTGGCTGCTCGGCCCGATCATCAAGCGCCAGGGCTGGTCGTACTGGTACGCGATGGGCATCGCGATGGCGCTCGCCGCCGCGTTCGAGCCGATCCGCGAGACGGTGAACTTCGGCCAGGTCAACATCCTGCTGGTGTTCCTGATCGTCGCCGACGTGATGCTGCTGATCCGCAACGGGCACAAGCTCGGCGGCATCGGCATCGGCCTGGCCACCGCGATCAAGCTCACCCCCGGCGTCTTCATCATCTACCTGCTGATCACCCGCCGCTGGCGCGCCGCCGCCGTCTCGGCCGCGACCGCCACCGCCGCGACCTGGCTCGCCGCGACGTTCGCGCCGGACGCCTCCCGGGTGTTCTGGACCGACGCGGTGTGGAACACCGACCGGGTCGGCTCGCCCACGTTCGTCTCCAACCAGGCCCTCACCGGCCTCGTCGGGCGGATCTTCAACCCCGACCCGATGAAGCCGCTGTGGCTGCTGCTCGTGCTGATCACGCTCGCGGTCTGGTACTGGCGCTCGCGCCGGGCCATCCGGCACCGCGACGAGGTCGCCGGCCTGGCGCTGACCGGCCTGGTGGGCTGCATGGTCAGCCCGATCACCTGGATCCACCACCTGGTGTGGACCGTCCCGGCGATCATCGTGCTCTTCGACTACGCGACGGACCGCTCGATCGACCCGCGGCGCCGGCGCAACCTCGCGATCGCCTTCGGGTTCTCCTTCGCCCTGCTGTGCAGCCGCACCCCGTGGGCCTTCCACGCCAAGTTCGACGGGCTCGGGCTGATCGGCAGCAACGCGTACATCCTGCTGATGATCGGCCTGCTGTTCGGCCTGCCGATCCGCGAGCCCGCCGACACGGGCGCGAGCCGGCTGGCCAAGGGTGAGCCGGGGGAGGCGCCCGACCCGAGCGTCGAGGAGGTCCCGGACCCCGACCTGGTCGAGATCGACCGGAAGGTCACCGAGGCCTTTCACGCCCAGGAGCAGCCCCGGCGCCCGCTCGTCGGCGCCTGACACCACCGGTTCCTAGACGCCCGGCGGCCCCCTCGCGGTCGCCGGGCGTTTTTTGTCGTACCCCCGGGTTAGCCTCCTGGCGATGACCGAATTGCTGACCCAGACCCAGGCCCGCCGGATCGCCCTCGCCGCGTCGGGCTTCGCCGACCGGGCGCCCGGGGGCACGCCGGAGCGCCGGCACCTGCGCCGGGTGCTGGAGCGGACCGGCCTGCTCCAGATCGACTCGGTCAACATCGTCCAGCGCGCCCACTACCTGCCCGCCTACAGCCGCCTCGGCCCCTACGACCCGGCCCTGCTCGACCGCCTGGCCTACCGGCGGCCGCGCGAGCTGTTCGAGTACTGGGCGCATGAGGCGTCGCTCGTGCCGGTACAGCTGCAGCCGTTCCTGCGGTGGAGGATGCGCTCGGGCGCCGCGTGGGGCCGGATGGTCCGCATCGCCCGCGAGCAGCCGGACCTGGTCCGCTGGGTGCTGGAGGAGATCCGCGCCAAGGGCCCGATCAGCGCGGCGGAGGTCGAGGGCGACCTGGTCCAGCCGCGGCGCAAGGATCACTGGGGCTGGAACTGGTCGGACACCAAGACCGCGATCGAGTGGCTGTTCTACACCGGCGAGGTGAGCGTGGCCCGGCGCAACTCCGCCTTCGCCCGGGTCTACGACGTGCCGGACCGCATCCTGCCGCCCGAGGTCGTGAACGCGCCGACCCCGAGCGACGAGGACGCCTTCCGGGAGCTGGTCCGGGTGGCCGCCCGCGGGCTGGGCGTGGCCGCCGAGGCGGAGCTGCGCGACTACTTCCGGCTGCCGCTGGCCGGGGCCCGCCAGGCCATCGCCGAGCTGGTCGAGGCCGGGGAGCTGCTGCCGGTCGAGGTCGAGGGGTGGGCGCCGCGGGCCTACCTGCACGCCGAGGCCCGCACGCCGCGCCGGATCGCGGCCGCCGCGCTGGTGAGCCCGTTCGACCCGCTGATGTGGGAGCGCGCCCGGGTCGAGCGGCTGTTCGGGTTCAACTACCGGATCGAGATCTACGTGCCGCCGGCCCAGCGGCTGTACGGCTACTACGTGCTCCCGTTCCTGCTCGGCGACCGGCTGGTGGCCCGCGTCGACCTCAAGGCGGACCGGAAGGCCGGCGTCCTGCAGATCCCGGCGGCGTGGGTCGAGCCACTGCGGGGCCGCGGCGCGCCGTCCCAGCCGGAGATCGCGAGCGCGCTGGCCGCGGAGCTGCAGCGGTTCGCGGGCTGGCTCGGCCTGGAGGAGGTGGACCTGCCGCAGCGGGGCGACTTCGCGGAGGCGCTCGCGAAGGAGCTCCAGTAGACCTTCGGACGATCGATCGCTGGCCCGGCCCGTGTAACTTGGGGGAGTGACGTCGCCCATGCCGGCCCCTGTGCCCGGGTCACTCGAAGGAGTGCTCCCTGACGTGCCCCACCTGGGCGCGCCTGTCACGCCGGAGAGCGTGAACCTGCCGCCGGTGTACCAGTACGCCTACCAGCCGCCGAAGGGCCGCTTGCAGCGCCTGGTCGAGCGGCTGCCCGCCTGGGCCGGACCCGCGGGCGTGGGCGCGCTGATCTCGGGCGGCGTGGCGTACACGCTGCTCATGAAGCCCACCTCGGCCGGCGCCAGCGACCCGCCGACGTGCCTGGTCAAGCTCCTGACCGGGTTCGACTGCCCGGGCTGCGGCGGCACCCGCGCGGCCTGGTACATGCTGCACGGCGACATCCCGGCCGCCGCCCACCACCACGCGATGCTGGTGTTCGCGGCGCCGTTCCTGGCCTACCTGTACGTGGCCTGGACGGTGAACAAGCTGAACCTGCCGTTCAAGCTGCCCATGCTGCGGATCTCCAACGGCGCCCTGATCGGCTTCCTGGTCGCGTGGCTGGCCTTCAGTGTGCTGCGCAACCTACCCTGGGCCCCGTTCACCTACTTCTTCGTCTAGCGCAGGTACGCTCTGCGAATGCTCTCCGTCAAAGCCATCGCCTGGACGCATTTCGAACCTCCCGCCGACGTGGCGTGGGAGACCGATGCGGACGGTGGCGAGGCGCTCGCGGAGTTCGCCGGCCGCGCCTGCTACCAGTCGTGGAGCAAGCCCAACCCGGCCACCGCCACCAACGCCGGCTACCTGCGGCACATCCTCGAGGTCGGGCACCTGAGCGTCCTCGAGCACGGCACCGTGACGTTCTACATGACCGGCGTGTCGCGCTCGTTCACCCACGAGCTGGTGCGGCACCGGCACTTCTCGTACTCGCAGCTGTCCCAGCGCTACGTGCCCGGCCGCGAGCAGGTCATGGTCGAGCCGGCCGTGATCGCCGAGGACCCGGCGCTGCACAAGACGTTCGTCGAGGCGAGTGAGGCGGCGCTGCGGGCCTACAACGAGCTGCTCGAGGGGCTCGAGGCGAAGTTCTCCGACGTGGAGAACAAGACCTCGCGGCGCAAGCAGGCCCGCCAGGCCGCCCGCGCCGTGCTGCCCAACGCGGCCGAGACGCGGATCGTCGTCACCGGCAACTACCGGGCCTGGCGGCACTTCGTGACCATGCGCGCCAGCGAGGGCGCGGACGTGGAGATCCGCGAGGTGGCCGTCGCCTGCCTGCGCGAATTGCAGCGGATCGCCCCGAGTGTCTTCGGCGATTTCGCAGTCACCGAACTTTCGGACGGGACCGAGGTGGCGTCGCCGCAGTACACCTGGGAATCTTGAAGAATGCTCGGCACAGGCGTCCGCTAGGTTGTGCGTATGACACGCACCGGTTCCGTCCCCGGTCGGCCGTTCGGCCGGCTGCTCAGCGCGATGGTCACGCCGTTCGGGCCTGACGGGTCGCTCGACGCCGACGGCGCCGCCCGCCTCGCCACCTACCTGGTCGACGAGCAGGAGCACGACGGCCTGGTGGTCAACGGCACCACCGGCGAGTCGGCGACCACCACCGACGCGGAGAAGGAACGGGTGCTCAGGGCGGTCGTGGAGGCCGTCGGCGACCGGGCGACCGTGATCGCCGGCGTCGGCACCAACGACACCGCGCACTCGGTCGAGCTGACCCGGGCCGCCGAGAAGGCCGGCGCCGACGGGCTGCTCGTCGTCACGCCGTACTACAACAAGCCGCCCCAGGCCGGCCTGATCCAGCATTTCAGGACCGTCGCCGACGCGGCGGGGCTGCCGGTCATGCTGTACGACATCCCGGGCCGCTCCGGCGTGGCGATCGAGACCGAGACCCTGTGCCGGCTCGCCGAGCACGAGCGCATCGTCGCGGTGAAGGACGCCAAGGGCGACCTCGGCGAGACCGCCTGGGTGATCAAGCGTACCGGCCTCGCGTACTACTCGGGCGAGGACAAGCTGACCCTGCCGCTGGTCTCCGTGGGGGCGGTCGGCGTCGTCGGCGTGCCGACCCACGTCTTCGGGCCGCAGACCAAGGCGATGATCACGGCGTACGAAGCCGGCGACGTGACCCGGGCCCGCGAGCTGCACCTGCAGCTGCTCCCGGCGTTCTGTGGATTCTTCCGCACTCAGGGTGTCATCCTGACCAAGGCCGCCCTGACGCTGCTCGGCCTGCCCGCCGGCCCGGTTCGCCCGCCGCTGGTGGGGGCGAACGCGGCGGAACTCGGGCGGCTGCGGGAGGATTGCGCGGAAGCGGGCCGCACGATCGGCACCGCGGACCAGATGGCGCACCACAACGAACTCGGAGTGGCCCTATGACGGTGGCGCATATCGAGCTCGATCCGCCGCCCCCTCCGGGGCCCGACACCCTGCGGGTGACCCCGCTGGGCGGGCTGGGCGCGATCGGCCGAAACATGACGCTGCTGGAGTTCGACGGCAAGCTGCTTGTCATCGACTGCGGTGTGCTGTTCCCCGACGTGGAGCAGCCGGGTGTCGACCTCATCCTGCCCGACTTCTCCTCGCTCCTCGACCGTCTGGACCAGGTTCAGGCGATCGTGCTCACGCACGGGCACGAGGACCACATCGGCGCGGTGCCGTACCTGCTGGCCCACAAGCCGGACATCCCGCTGGTCGGCTCCAAGTTCACGCTCGCCCTGGTCGAGGCCAAGCTGGCCGAGCGGCGCATCGAGCCCTACTCGCTGACCGTACGAGAGGGCCAGACCGAGCGGCTCGGGCCGTTCGAGTGCGAGTTCTTCGCGGTCAACCACTCGATCCCGGACGCGCTGGCGGTCGCGGTGACCACGAGCGCCGGCACGCTGCTGCACACCGGCGACTTCAAGATGGACCAGCTGCCGCTGGACGGGCGGATCACCGACCTGGCCGGGTTCGCGCGGCTCGGCGCCGAGGGCGTCGACCTGCTGCTGTCGGACTCGACCAACGCCGAGATCCCCGGCTTCGTCACCCCCGAGCGCGAGATCGGGCCGGTGCTGGAGCGGATCTTCGGCCGCGCGACCGGGCGCATCATCGTCGCGTCGTTCGCCTCCCACGTGCACCGCGTGCAGCAGGTCTTCGACGCCGCGCACGCGCACGGGCGCAAGGTGGCCCTGATCGGCCGCTCGATGGTGCGCAACATGGGCATCGCGCGCGACCTGGGCCTGCTGCGCATCCCGCAAGGCCTGGTGGTCGCGATCGACGAGGCGATGAGCCTGCCCGCCGAGCGCGTCGTGCTCATGTCGACCGGGTCGCAGGGCGAGCCGATGAGCGCGCTCGGCCGCATGGCCAACGGCGACCACCGGCACATCGTGATCGGCGAGGGCGACACCATCGTGCTCGCGTCGTCGCTCGTGCCGGGCAACGAGACCGCCGTGTACCGCGTGATCAACCAGCTGTCCCGCGCGGGCGCGACCGTCGTGCACAAGGACGTGGCCAAGGTGCACGTCTCCGGGCACGCGCCCGCGGGCGAGCTGCTGTACCTGCTGAACGTGGTCAAGCCGCGCAACTTCATGCCGGTGCACGGCGAGTGGCGGCACCTGCGCGCCCACGCGCAACTGGCGCGGGAGGCCGGCGTGCCCCACGAGCGCGTCGTGCTGTGCGAGGACGGCGACGTGGTCGACCTCGTCGGCGGCGAGGCGCGCCTGGTGGGCCACATCCGCTCGCGGTACGTCTACGTCGACGGCCTGGCCATCGGCGACGTCGGCGAGTCGCTGCTGACCGAGCGGCGCATCCTGGGCGACGGCGGGTTCATCGCGGCCACGGTCGTGATCGACTCCGTCACCGGCAAGGTGGTGGCCGGCCCGACCGTCTCGGCCAAGGGCTTCTCCGACGACCCGGCGGTCTTCAACGCCGTCCTGCCGCTGGTCACCGATGCCCTGAACAAGGCCGCGGCGGACGGCATCACCGACCCGCACCAGCTGCAGCAGATCGTCCGGCGCACCGTCGGGCGGTGGGTCAACGAGGCCTACCGGCGCCGCCCGATGATCGTGCCGACGGTGGTCGAGGTCTGACGTGTACGCGGCGCTGGCGACGACGTTCCTGGCGCTGCACTTCGTGTTCATCGCGTACGTGGTCGTCGGCGGGTTCCTCGTCTGGCGGTGGCCCAAGGCCTTCTGGCCGCACCTGGCCGCCGCCGCGTGGGGACTCGCCGTCGTCACGGTCCCGCTGACCTGCCCGCTCACCGTGGCCGAGCACTGGGCGCGGCGGCGGGCCGGGCAGGCGGTGGGGGAGCGCGGCTTCATCGACACGTACATCGAGAACGTGATCTATCCCGAGCGCTACACCCACCTCGCGCAGGTCCTCGTGGGTGTCGTGGTGGTCTTCTCCTACGCGGTCGCGCTCGCGAAGCTGCGCCACCGGCGTGCCGAGAGAACAATGTCGTAGCCGCCCGATACGGTGTGACACATGGCGGGCCGCACCTCCCAGGCCGGCCGCGGCGGAGGCACGGCCAACGCGCGCGGCGGTTCGAACACGCGTGCTACCCCGCAGAAGCGAGCGAACCCCCGCTCGCCCGCGAAGGCGGCCACGCCGACCAAGACCACCCGCGGCCGGGCCACGCCCGCGCGCGGCACCACCCGCGCCGCGACCCCGGTCCGCCGGCGCCGCACCGGGGCCATGGTCGCCACGCCGCTGGGCCTGTTCGGGCGGGGCATGATCGCGGTCTGGATGGGCCTCGCGCACAGCGTCGGCTGGGGCGCCCGCGCCATCGGCCGGCAGGCGGCGACCGCCCGCGACCTCGATCCGGAGCACCGCCGCGACGGCGCCGGGCTGGCCATGATCGGGGCGGCCGTCCTGCTCACCGCGGCCCTGTGGTTCCAGGCGGCCGGGCCGGTCGGGCGCTGGCTGGCGAGCATCTGTCACACGTTCATCGGGGCTGCCTCCGCGGTACTTCCCGTGCTGCTCCTGATCGGCGGGATCAGGGTCATGCGCTCGAACGACGACGCCGACGAGCACCGCGGGCGCGGCCTGGTCGGCTGGGGCGCGCTGTTCATCGGCGGCACCGGCCTGATGCACCTGGCCGCGGGCGCCCCGACGCTGCCCGCGCGGATGGACCGGGCCGGGGGCCTGCTCGGGCGGGGCGGCGGCGGCCTGCTGGAGATGGCGGTCACGTCCTGGGTCGCGGTACCGCTGCTGCTCCTGCTGTCGGCCTTCGGCCTTCTGGTCGTGACGTCGACCCCGATCAGCCGCCTGCCGCACCGGTGGCGCCAGCTGCGCGACCTCGCGCTCGGGCGGGTCGAGGACCCGACGCTCGTCGACGAGGACGAATACGAGGAGCTCTACGACGAGCCGGAGGAGCGCCCCGCGCGCCGCGCCCCGGCCCGTCGCCGCCAGAGTGCCCGCGCGGGCGACGAGCCCGAGCCGCTGCCGCACCCGCTGGGCCTGGACCCCGACGAGTTCGACGCGGCCGCGCCCGACCTCGACCCGGAGCTGGTCCACGACACCGTGGTGCTGCAGCGGATGCCGGCCGGGCGCAAGAAGAAGGAGCCCAAGGCGGCGCCCGAGAAGGAGCCGCCGGAGCACTCGCCGATGCCGACGCGGGCCGAGCAGCTCGCGCTCACCGACGCCGACTACAAGCTGCCGCCGCCGACCCTGCTGGGCACCGGCGACGCGCCGCGCGGCCGGACCCGGGCCAACGACGAGGTCACCAACGCGCTGCAGGGCGTCTTCGAGCAGTTCGGCGTGGACGCGCTGGTCACCGGCTTCACCCGGGGCCCGACGGTGACCCGCTACGAGGTCGAGATCGGCCACGGCGTGAAGGTCGAGCGGATCACGGCGCTGTCCAAGAACATCGCGTACGCGGTGAAGTCGGCCGACGTGCGCATCCAGAGCCCGATCCCCGGCAAGAGCGCGGTCGGCGTCGAGATCCCCAACTCCGACCGGGAGAACGTGGCCCTCGGCGACGTGCTGCGCTCCCGCGTGGCCACCTCCGACCACCACCCGCTGATGGTGGCGCTGGGCAAGGACATCGAGGGCGGCTACGTCGTGGCCAACCTGGCCAAGATGCCGCACATCCTGATCGCCGGCGCGACCGGCGCGGGCAAGTCCAGCTGCCTCAACAGCCTGCTCGTGTCGCTGCTGACCCGGGCCACGCCGGACGAGGTCCGGCTGCTGCTGGTCGACCCCAAGCGGGTCGAGATGACCAGCTACGAGGGCATCCCGCACCTGGTCACGCCGATCGTGACGAACCCGAAGAAGGCGGCCGACGCCCTCGACTGGGTGGTCGGCGAGATGGACATGCGCTACGACGACCTCGCCGCCGCCGGGGTCCGCCACATCGACGACTACAACCGCAAGGTGCGCGCGGGGCAGATCACGGCGCCGCCGGGCAGCGAGCGGCAGATCCGGCCCTACCCGTACCTGCTGGTGATCGTCGACGAGCTCGCCGACCTGATGATGGTCGCGCCGCGCGACGTCGAGGACTCGGTGGTGCGGATCACCCAGCTGGCCCGCGCGGCCGGCATCCACCTGGTGCTGGCCACCCAGCGCCCCAGCGTCGACGTGGTGACCGGCCTGATCAAGGCCAACGTGCCGTCCCGGCTGGCCTTCGCCACCTCCAGCCTGGCCGACTCCCGGGTCATCCTCGACCAGCCCGGCGCCGAGAAGCTCATCGGCCGCGGCGACGCCCTGTTCCTGCCGATGGGCGCCTCCAAGCCGGTCCGCATCCAGGGCGCCTGGGTCAGCGAGACCGAGATCGCCGACGTCGTCAAGTTCTGCAAGGACCAGCGCGAGCCCGAGTTCCGCGAGGGCGTGACCCAGAAGCGCGACGAGGGCAAGAAGAAGATCGACGAGGAGATCGGCGACGACCTCGAGCTGCTCGTGCAGGCCATCGAGCTGGTCGTGACCAGCCAGTTCGGCTCGACGAGCATGCTGCAGCGCAAGCTGCGGGTCGGCTTCGCCAAGGCCGGGCGGCTCATGGACCTCATGGAGTCGCGCGGCATCGTCGGCCCGTCGGAGGGCTCCAAGGCCCGCGACGTGCTGATCAAGCCCGACTCGCTGGCCGAGGTGCTGGGCGGCCTGAAGGCCGACGGGGACGACGACTAGCGTCTGGGCGTGCTGGCCGCGTTCGTTCCGATCTGGGCGCTCACTGCCGTCG
This sequence comes from Dactylosporangium sp. CS-033363, assembly GCF_050942475.1. NCBI lineage: Bacteria > Bacillati > Actinomycetota > Actinomycetes > Micromonosporales > Micromonosporaceae > Dactylosporangium > Dactylosporangium sp. CS-033363. The sequence continues at coordinate 1,726,795 of NZ_CP192032.1, forward strand.
GGTTCCTGGCCGGGCGCAGCGGGGTGCTCGGGGCAGCCGCGGTCGACGTGCTCGGGCGGTTCGTGTTCTACGTGGCGATGCCCGCGGCGCTGCTCAACACGCTCACCCGGCAGCCGATCGGGGGCACCGCCGGGCGGGCCGTGGCGGCGTTCTCGGTGGCCACGCTGATCGTCGGAGCGGTCGGGTTCTGCGCCGCGCGGTGGGTGTTCCGGCGGCCGCTGGCCGAGCAGACGATCGCCGCGATGGCCTCCGGGTACGTCAACGCCGGCAACCTCGGCATTCCGGTCATGGTGCAGGTGCTGGGCGACGCGAGCTTCATCGCCGTGGTGCTGCTGATCCAGACGAGCATCCTGACGCCGATCATCCTCGGGACGCTGGACGTCGCGCAGAGCGATCGCGCGGCCGGGCGGTGGCGGCGGCTGCTGACGGTGCCGCTGCGCAGTCCGGTGATGCTCGCCTGTCTGGCCGGCGTGATTCTCGGGGCACTGCACGTACACCTGCCGCGGCTGCTGGGCGATGCGGTGGCGCTGCTCGGGGACGCCGCCGTGCCCTCGGCGCTCGTCGCGCTGGGGCTCTCGCTGGTGCCGCGGCGGGACGGGGAGGGCGAGGCGCGGCGGCCGGTGGAGGTGGCGCTGGCGGTACTGCTGAAATCCCTCGTGCAGCCGCTGCTGTGCCTGCTGCTGGCGCGGTTCGTGTTCGGGGTCACCGGACCGGCGCTGCTGGCCGCGGTGCTGTGCTCCGCGCTGCCGACGGCGCAGAACACGTTCGTCTACGGCCGCGCGTACGGCGTCGACGGCACCTTCGCGCGGGACGTGATCGTGGCGTCCACCGGGCTGTCGATGGCGACCCTGACGCTCGTGGCGACGCTGCTGGGATAGTTGAGCGCGTGAGCGACCAGGGGATCGGAGCCGTCGCGGCGCTGGGGGACGCGCGGCGGCGGGCGGTGTACGAGTTCGTCGCGTCCGCGCGCGAGGCGGTCAGCCGGGACCAGGTCGCCGAGGCGCTCGCGATCGGGCGCACCCTCGCCGCGCATCACCTGGACAAGCTGGTCGAGGCGGGGCTCCTCGACGCGACCTTCGCGCGGCTCGGCGGGCGCAGCGGGCCCGGGGCCGGAAGACCCGCCAAGGTGTACCGCCGCAGCTCCGTCGAGCACGCCGTGAACCTTCCGCCGCGGGGGTACCGCGTGCTGGCCGAGGTCTTCGCCGAGGCCGTCTCCGAGGCCGGGGTGGAGCCGGCGCTCTACGCGGCCGCGCGGCGGACGGGGGAGCGGCTCGCGAGCGGCGACATCGAGGCGACGCTGCGCGGGATGGGCTACGAGCCGTTCGCCGACGGGGCGGTCTGGCGGCTGCGCAACTGCCCGTTCGACGCCGTCGCGCGGACGCACCCGGGGGTGGTCTGCGGGGCGAACCTCGCGCTGCTGCAGGGGGCGCTGGGCGAGCGCGGCGTACGGATCGATCCCCGGCCGGACGGGTGCTGCGTGGTGGTGGATCGAGACACAACGGGTACTAAAAACAATGAAAGTTTGTCTTAGACTGCCGTCATGACGCCTCAACTCGCTCAGCTCAACGTCGGTGTGCCGGTCGGGCCGCGCGACGACCCGCGGATGGCGGACTTCTACGCCGAGCTCGACCGGATCAACGCCCTCGCCGACGGGTGGCCGGGCTTCGTGTGGCGGCTCGTGGACGACACCGGCGCGGATGCCACCTCGCTGCGCCCGTTCGGCGGCGATCTGATGGTGAACATGTCGGTCTGGGCGTCGCTGGAGGCGCTGCGGGAGTACACCTTCCGTAGTGGGCACCTCGACGTGCTGCGACGGCGGCGGGAGTGGTTCGTGCCGCTCGGCGAGCCGCACATGGTCATGTGGTGGGTCCCGTCCGGGCACCGGCCGGCCCTCACCGAGGCGCGGGAGCGGCTTGACCTGCTGCGCGCGGCCGGGCCCAGCGAGAAGGCGTTCACCTTCCGGGACACCTTCCCGGCCCCCTGAGGGCGGATCCGCTCCGCAAAATGTCAGTCCCGGTCGGTACCCTCGACAGCATGTCCACCAACGCTGACCGCCGCGTAGCCCTGCTCACCCTGGGCTGTGCCCGCAACGAGGTGGACTCCGAGGAGCTCGCCGCGCGACTGGCCGACGGCGGGTGGTCGGTGACCACCGACGGCACCGACGCCGACGTCGTGGTCGTCAACACCTGCGGCTTCGTCGCCAAGGCCAAGCAGGACTCGATCGACACCCTGCTGGCGGCGGCCGACACCGGGGCCAAGGTCGTCGCCACCGGCTGCCTCGCCGAGCGCTACGGCGAGCAGCTGGCCGGGGAGCTGCCCGAGGCCGACGCGGTGCTCGGCTTCGACCACTATCCAGACATGGCCGCGCGCCTCGACGCCATCCTGGCCGGGGAAACCATCCCATCGCACACCCCGCGCGACCGGCGCACCCTCCTGCCGCTCACCCCGGTCGCCCGCCGCGAGGCGGCGGTCGTCACACCGGGGCACCTGCCGGCCCACCTGCGCGGGGTGATGCGCCAGCGGCTCGACAAGGGCCCGGTCGCGCCGCTCAAGCTGGCCAGCGGCTGCGACCGGCGGTGCGCGTTCTGCGCCATCCCGGCCTTCCGCGGCGCGTTCGTCTCCCGCACGCCCGACGAGATCCTGGCCGAGGCCGAGTGGCTGGGCCAGAACGGCGTGCGCGAGCTGGTCCTGGTCAGCGAGAACTCGACCTCCTACGGCAAGGACCTCGGCGACCCCCGGATGCTGGAGAAGCTGCTGCCCCAGCTGGCCGCGACCGCCGGCATCGTGCGGGTGCGCGTCTCCTACCTGCAGCCGGCCGAGACCCGGCCCGGGCTGATCGAGGCGATCGCGACCACGCCGGGCGTCGCGCCCTACTTCGACCTGTCCTTCCAGCACTCCAGCGAGCCCGTCCTGCGCCGGATGCGCCGTTTCGGCTCCACCGAGCGGTTCCTGGACCTGCTCAAGGCGGCCCGCAAGCTCGACCCGGACGCCGGCGCCCGCAGCAACGTGATCGTCGGCTTCCCCGGCGAGACCCGCGAGGACGTCGACGAGCTCGCCCGCTTCCTCACCGAGGCGCGGCTCGACGCGATCGGCGTGTTCGACTACAGCGACGAGGACGGCACCGAGGCCGCCGGGCTGCCCGACAAGGTGCCGGCCGGGACGGTCAAGAAGCGGTACGACTGGATGAGCGCCCTCGCCGAGGAACTCTGCGCGCAGCGGGCCGGCGACCGGGTCGGCTCGATCGTGGAGGTGCTCGTCGACACCGTCGAGCGCGACCAGGACGGCGTGGACGTCGAGGGCCGCGGTGCGCACCAGGCGCCCGAGGTCGACGGCTCCACGACGCTCGTGGGCGGCGGAAACCTCGACCCCGCGTCCCTGCGCCCCGGCGACCTCGTGCGCGCCAAGGTCGTCGAGAGCGTCGGCGTCGACCTGGTCGCCGCCCCCATCGAACTCATCAGCCCGGCGGCGCCGTGAGCCAGGTCAAGTCCCCGCCGCTGCTCAACCCGGCGAACGTCCTCACGGTCGTCCGCATCGTGCTCGTGCCCGTCTTCGTGCTGTGCGCCGTCGCCAGCGGGATGAGCCACGACGGTTGGCAGCTCGCGGCGGGCCTGACCTTCATCGTGGCCTCGGCCACCGACTACGTCGACGGCTGGCTCGCGCGCGCCCTGGACCTCGTCACCGCCTTCGGCAAGGTCGCCGACCCGATCGCCGACAAGGCGCTGACCGGCGCGGCCCTCGTGCTGCTGTCGTTCTACGACGAGCTGCCCTGGTGGGTGACGGCGGTCATCCTGATCCGCGAGTGGGGCGTGACCGCGCTGCGCTTCTGGGTCATCCGGCACGGGGTCATCCCGGCCAGCCGGGGCGGGAAGGCGAAGACGGCGCTGCAGATCCTCGCCATCGGGTGGTACCTCACGCCGCTCCCGCACGGCCTCGCGCTGATCGGGCCGTGGCTGATGGCGGCCGCGGTCGTGGTCACCGTGGTGACCGGGGCCGACTACGTGCTGCGGGCGATCCGGATCCGGCGCGAGTCACTGGCCGCGCGGGCGGCCGGGGGCGGAGTGCTGCCGGGACCGGGCGCGGCGCCGGCCGTGGCGCCGCAGGCGGATGAGCCGGTCGCTTGAAGAGCTTCCTGGAGTGCGGTGCGAGTCCGATATGTCGGGCGCTGACGCGCCGCGACATATCGGATTTTTCGTATATGCCGGGTTTTGCGCGATGTGAGATGCCCTAGGGAGGGCTCGGGTGGGAACCGATCGGGCGGACGCGATTCTGACGGCCCTCAGGGCGCGGGGCGAGACCCTGGCCGTGGCCGAGTCACTGACCGGCGGGCTGCTCGCCGCGGCCTTCGTCGAGGTGCCGGGTGCGAGCCGGGTGTTCCGCGGCGGGATCGTGGCGTACGCAACAGAATTGAAGGCGAAGCTCCTCGGCGTCCCGCCGCCGCTGCTGTCCTCGCACGGGCCGGTCGACCCGGCGGTGGCCGCGGCGCTGGCGGCCGGGGCCCGGGAGCGGTGCGGCGCGGACTGGGCGGCGTCCACGACGGGGGTCGCCGGACCGGACCCGCAGGCTGGTCAGCCGGTCGGCCGGGTCTACGTGGCCGTGGTCGGGCCGCCGGCCGGGGCGGGTCAGCCGGACCGCGTCGAGGTGCGGGAACTCACCCTGGAGGGGGATCGGGCGGCCATCCGGACCGGTGCCGTCGCGGCCGCCCTCGGGTTGCTGGCCGAGACCCTCGCCGTCCCATAACGGCGGGGCAGGGTGTCGATCGGCTTCTCACCAGGTACCGTGGCGGGTACCAGTTTTTCCGCGGCCCTGCCAGCTGCGTCGAAGGGGGTGCCACCGTGCTGCTTCGTCGGGTGATCGGTGACGCGCTGCGAGCGCGACGGCAGGCCCAGCATCGGACTCTCCGCGAGGTGTCGACCGCGGCGAACGTGAGCCTCGGCTACCTGTCGGAGATCGAGCGCGGCCAGAAGGAGGCGTCCAGCGAGCTGCTGGCCGCGATCTGCGAGGCCCTGGGCGCGGCGCTGTCCGAGGTGCTGCGCGATGTGAGCGACACCCTGGCCCTGGCCGAGGATCTGCCGCCGGTGCTCGTGCCGGTCGGCGCGCCCGCGCCGGACTCCGGTTCGGGCGAGGCCGCCCAGCCCGCCCCCGCGCCCGCCGCGGAACCCGTGCCGGCCGCGAGCGCCATCGTGCGGGGCGCGCCCCGCTCGAAGCTGGACGCGAAGCTCTCGGTGGCCGTGCATCACGACGGGCCGCTGCGCACGACCCTGCGCGCCACGCGCGACCGCGACCGCGACGTCGTGCTCGTCGCCTGACGCTGCCGTTCTGCAAGCCGGTTCGACGCCACCTGACACACTGGTGCCGCGCCCGTGCGGGGGCGCAGGACCCAGCGCGGAGGCGAACGAACCGTGAGCTACCCGGCACCCAACCGGCGGCGGAACCCCTTACCGATCATCATCGCCGCGGTGATCGGCGTGCTCGCGATCTGCGGCGTCTACTTCTTCCTGGCCAACCGGGGCGGCGACGACGGCGGCACGCAGGCCGACACGCCGCGCCGCGAGGGCTGCGTCACCCTCAACGTCACCGCGTCCAGCGAGAAGGCCGCGCTGATGACGGAGTTCGCCAAGGCCTACATCAAGTCCGACCGGCGCTTCGACGGCAAGTGCGCCGACCCGGTGGTGCAGACCAAGGCCTCCGGCGCCGCCCTCGACGCGCTCGCGGCCGGGTGGGACACGAAGAAGGACGGCCCGCAGCCGACCGTCTGGACGCCGGCCGCGTCGTCGTGGGTCTCGCTGCTCAAGCAGCGCCTGGCCAGCGGGGACAAGGGGGGCCTGGTCCCGGACGGCAAGCTCCCGATGATCGCGCAGTCTCCCCTGGTACTGGCGATGCCCAAACCGATGGCCGAAGCGCTCGGCTGGCCGGACAAGGCGATCGGCTGGGGCGACGTCTTCGGGCTGATCAACGATCCGAACGGCTGGGGCTCCAAGGGTCACCCGGAGTGGGGCAAGTTCCGGCTCGGCAAGACCAACCCGCACTTCTCCACGTCGGGCCTCAACGCGACCGTGGGCGCGTACTTCGCCGCCACCGGGCGCTCGACCGACCTCGTGGACAAGGACCTCGCCGACCCGAAGGTGCTGCAGTACGTCAAGTCGGTCGAGTCCAGCGTGGTGCACTACGGCGACACGACGCTGACCTTCCTGTCCAACCAGCTCGCCGCCGACCAGGGCGGGCGCGGGCTCAACTACGTCAGCGCGGTCGCGGTCGAGGAGAAGTCGGTCTACGACTACAACACCGGCAACCCGACCGGCGACCCGGCGCTGGCCGGCAAGGGCACCAAGCCGCGGGTGCCGCTGGTCGCGATCTACCCCAAGGAGGGGACGCTGGTCAGCGACCACCCGTACGTGGTGCTGAGCAACGCCTCCGACGAGCAGAAGGCCGCCGCGGCCGACTTCCTCGCCTACGTACGCGACGGCGCACAGCAGAAGCGCTTCACCGACCTGGCCTTCCGCACCTACGAGGGGAAGGTCGGCGCGGGCGCCACGAAGGACAACGGGCTGCTGCCGGACGCGAAGTACACCGTGATCGACCCGCCCTCGCCCCAGGTGCTGGAGAAGGCGCTGACGACGTGGGACGCGCAGCGCAAGCGGGCCAAGGTGCTGCTCGTGCTCGACGTGTCGGGGTCGATGAACAACGACGCGGGCAACGGGCAGACCCGCATGCAGCTCGCGAAGCAGGCCGCGCTGCAGTCGCTGACGCTGCTCGCCCCGGACGACGAGGTCGGGCTGTGGACGTTCTCGACCGAGGTGGACGGGGCCAGCACGCCGTACACCGAACAGGTCCCGGTGGCGGGGCTGGCGGGCAACAAGGCGAAGCTCGAACAGGTCATCAACTCGTTGAGCGCCGAGGGCGGCACGGCCCTGTACGCCACGACGCGCGCCGCCCAGCGCAAGATGGCCGAGCTGAGCGATCCGAGCCGGATCAACGCCGTGGTGGTGCTCACGGACGGCAAGAACGAGTACCCCAAGGACAGCGACCTCGACGCGCTCGTGCGCGACGTCGACACGTCGGACAAGGAGATCCCGGTCCGCGTGTTCACGATCGCGTACGGCGGGCAGGCCGACCTCGGCGTCCTGCAGAAGATCTCCTCCGCCTCGCGCGCGGCCGCGTACGACGCCAGTGACCCCACGACGATCAACAACGTGCTCGTAAACGTGCTCAGCAACTTCTGATTCCCGCATTGAAGGGGGCACACTTACCGTCGTGGGCGTCAAGGAGCAGCTGACCGAGCCGTGGGGCCTCGTCGCGGCCGGCGTGCTGGGCGGGATGGGCGGCGCGGTCGCGGCCGCGCTCGCCCCGGCCGGCCTGCTCGTCGGCGTGCCGGTCGGCCTCGCGGTCGCCGGCGCGGTGTACGGGATCCGGGTCGGCCTCGGCGCGCTCACCGACCGCGGCGGCTCGCCCCGGGCGATCGACGCCGCACCCCCGCCCAGCCTGCCCACGCCCCCGCGCGGGAGCGACGCCGAGCGGTTCCTGCGCCGGGCCGAGAAGGCGGTGCGCACGCTGCGCCGCCAGGCCGAGGGCACCGGCGACCCGATCCTGCGGGGCCAGGTCTCCGAGGTCGACGACTCGGCCGCCGGCGCGCTGAGCGACCTGGCCCGATTCGCCGGCCAGGTGACGCTCATCGAGCAGACCGCGTCGGGGATCAACACGCAGGGGTTGCGCCAGGAGTACAACCAGATCCAGCGGAGCCTCTCCGGCCTCGCGCCCGGGCCGCTGCGCGACGAGCGGGAGCGGGCCCGGCGCGCGGTCGCCGACCAGCTGGACGTCGGCCAGCGGCTGCGCGAAGCCCGCGAGATGCTGCTGGCCCGGATGCAGTCCGCCGTGCTGGGCCTGGAGGGCCTGGTCGCGCGGATGGCGGAGCTGGTCGCGCTGCACGCGACCACGGTCGGTGGCGCGCCGCTGACCGCGTCCAAGGTGGCGGAGCTCACGAACGACCTCGAGGGCCTGCGCGCGGGCCTGGCCGAAGCCGAGCGGCTGAGTCGCTCGGCGCTCAGTGGCGGGGATGTCCCGGGCCCTCAGCCCTGAGATCCCCCTGACTTGTGTCCGCAATGTACGGGTTTCGCGGGAATTTTCGCCCGGTTGGCCTCCAACCGGGCGTGACGCTCTAGCGCTGGCCTGACACGATAGAAGCCGCACGTCCCTGTGCTGGCCGAGAGAGGACCGCGAAATGGCGAATCCGTTCGCTAAGGGCTGGAACTACCTTATGGCGCTGTTCGGTGCCAAGATCGACGAGCACGCCGATCCCAAGGTGCAGATCCAGCAGGCGATCGAGGACGCGCAGCGTCAGCACCAGGCGCTCGTGCAGCAGGCCGCGGCCGTGATCGGCAACCAGCGGCAGCTCGAGATGCGGCTGTCCCGGCAGATGGGTGAGGTCGAGAAGCTGCAGGGCTCGGCCCGCCAGGCCCTGACGCTCGCCGACAAGTCGCGCGCCGAGGGCGACGAGGCCAAGGCGCAGCAGTACGAGCAGACCGCGCAGGTCTTCGCGACCCAGCTCGTCGCGGCCGAGCAGGGCATGGAGGACCTCAAGACCCTGCACGACCAGTCGCTCAACGCCGCCGCCCAGGCGCGCAAGGCGGTCGAGAACAACGCGATGATGCTGCAGCAGAAGCTCGCCGAGCGCACCAAGCTGCTCAGCCAGCTCGAGCAGGCCAAGATGCAGGAGACCGTCGCCAAGTCGCTCGAGTCGATGAGCGGCCTCGCCGCCCCCGGCAACACCCCGTCGCTGGACGAGGTGCGGGAGAAGATCGAGCGCCGGTACGCCAACGCGATGGGCCGCGCCGAGCTCGCCTCCAACTCGGTGGAGGGCCGCATGCTCGAGGTGCAGCGCTCGACCCTCGACATGGCCGGCAGCTCCCGGCTCGACCAGATCCGCGCGAGCATGGCCGGCGAGAAGCTCGGCGCCGCGCCCGAGTCGCCCGCGGTCGCCTCGCCGGGCCAGAAGGACGCCAGCATCTCCCGGCTCGACGAGATCCGGGCCAGCATGAAGGACAAGCAGCAGGGAGACTCGGCCAGCGCCGGCTGACCGGGATCGGGGGGCGGTCATGGCCAGCGATCGGGACAAGCACCTCAAGCGGCTGCGCAAGCTGCACCGCTCGGCTCGGGGCTGGTCCGTGCGCGCGGGCCTGCTCACCGGCGCGACCGCCGTCCTCGTGCCCTACGCCGGCCTCGGCCTGCCCGACGCGTTCTGGGCGGCCGCGGCCGGCGGCTCCATCGCCATCACCTGGTGGCGGTGGGTCGATTTCAGAGCCTTCAAAGCTTTACCGGTACCCCCGGAGCCCGATCCCGCCCTCGCCGGCGCCGCCGCCCGCGAGAAGCTGGTGAACCTCGTCCAGCGCCTGCCCGCCGGCCGCACGGCGGTGGCCGAGTTCGACCGCCAGCGCGAGTCCTTCAAGCTGCGCGGCCTGACGGTGGCCGAACCCTGGCGCCGCCTGGACCGCGCCGCGCTCATGCTCAGCGGCCTCGTCGGCCGGCTGGGCCCGCACGCGGAGAGCGCGGTCCTGGACGCGGCAGTGGCCGAGCGCCAGCTGCGCGACCTCGCCCAGCGCTGTGCCTCCGTGGAGCGCACGATGCGGATCGGCCCGTCGGGCGACGCGCTGCGGCCGGCCCACCAGATGCTGGCCCAGCAGCTGGAGCAGGGCGTGGCGGCGTACGAGCAGTTCGTCACGGCGGCGGCGGGGTGCGTCGCGGAGGACAACGTGGCGGTGGGGAACCTGACGGACGCGACGGCGTTCCTGCGCGGGGTTGCCGAGGGGCTGGCCGACCTGCGCAACCCGCAGGCGGCGCCGCGGCCACAGACCGCCTGAATCGCTGCTCGCCTCCCTGCGGGCCGACTGCTGTTATTCGCCCTTTTGCCCGGTATGTCCAGCTCTCGTTGCTCGCCCTTTTGCCCGATATGTCCAACACTCCGTGATCGGACATATCGCATTTATCGCCCGACGGGGGATTCGCGAGGTCCCGGCGGCCTTCAGTTGGCGCGCATCACGACATGCCGCCTGTCGGGGTATAAGTCCGAAATGTCGGGCTAGCGAAGCGCCCGACATTTCGTGATCAGCAACGTCACTCGTTCGGCAGCAGGTAGCGCCAGCTCGCGCGGACCACCGTGCCGTCGGTCATCCGGTACGACGGCCAGGCGCCCCGCTGGTCCAGGTCCCGCGTCAGCATCCGCACGGCCGCGCGGGCCGCGTCGCCGTCCAGGTCGGTGCGGCGCAGGCCCTCGGCGTCCGGGGAGGGCAGGGAGATGTCCGCCGGCCACGGGGTCTCGGTCGCCGACGGGCTCGGGTCCGGGACGACGGGTGAGCCGGTGCCGGCCTGGCCGATCAGGGCCGGAACGGCCACGACGCGGACCCGGGTCGCCAGGTACGGCTGCGCCGTCTGGGACACCGCCTTGTGCACGGTCGCGAGGCGGTCGCGGGCGTCGTAGAGGACGTCGGCGTACACGTGATCGGGTTTGAGCTCGTCCATCCCCTCGGCCGTGAAGGTCAGCCGGCCCGTCGGGGACCAGACCGTCACCTTGGTGACCGGCGCGTCGACGATCGTCGGGGTCGGGGTCGGCTTCTTCTGGGAGGCGCTCGCCCGCAGGTCGTCCGCCAGGCTGTTGGCCAGGGCGCGCAGCTGGTCGGGGTCGAGGCGGGAGCGGTACGTGGCGTCCGCGATCGCGTCGCCGTCGCCGTAGACGACCAGGCGGGGCGGGCGGAGGGCGGTGATGCCGGCGGCGGTCAGACCGCCGGTGAGCTCCCAGGTGGCCAGCGGCTGGTCCTGTGGCGGATCGAAGGAGTCGGTGGGGGTCGGCGTCACGCCGGGGGCGTCGTCGCACGCGGCCAGCGCCGCCGCCGCGAGCAATCCGGTGAGCAGGCCGCGGCGGGTCAGGCGGTGATCCATCGCCCCTCCCCATGAGACGTCCGGCCCGTCATCCCCGGCCAGCACCCTACCCCGTGCCCGCCAACCCGCCGTGCCCCGGTCACGGGGAGTACAACCGTCGAACGGTCGCGATGGATACGTTGCCAATAAGCAAGCTTCAAATCTGGCTTAGGGCGCGGGGCTTTTGGCGACGGGGGGCCTAGCGTTCCGAGGGTGCACATGCCGTACGACAACCAGGGCTTCTGGCTTGTCGACCTCGACGCCGAGGGCGATCTCGTCCTCGTGCGCCCGCGCGGTCACGTGCGCTCCGGAGGTCCGTTCCCGGCTTGGCAGTGCGGGCACCAGTACGTGATGCGGTCATGGTCGCCGCCCGTCCACCGGCGGATGGTGGTGCGGCACCGGCGGCACGGCTGACCGGAGCGCTCGAACACCCAGTTGGTCTCGCCCCGGCGCAGCGAGCCCGTCGTGGTCTGCGTGAAGCGGCCGCGGTTGGAGTTGAGCAGCGCGTGCGCCTTCGCCACCAGCGCGGCCGGGTCCGCCACCGCGCCGACGGGCGTCCATGGCGAGATGCCGCGCAGGAACAGGGTCTCGGCCTTGTACAGGTTGCCGATGCCCGCGAGATTGCGCTGGTCGAGCAGCGCGTCGGCGACCCAGCGGTCCGGCTTGGCCAGCAGCCGGCGCACCGCCTCGTCCGCGTCCCAGTCCTCGCCCATCAGGTCGGGGCCGAGGTGGCCGACGAGCCGCGCCTCCTCGCGCGTGGGCACGATCGCGAGCTCGTGCAGGTGGAAGCCCACGGCGACGGCGGCGGGAGTGTGCAGCGCCACGCGGATCAGGTGGGCCGGGCGGCCCGTCCAGCGCTCGCCCGGCTTGTACGTGCGCCACGCCCCGTCCATGCGCAGGTGCGAGTGCAGGGTGAGCGGCTCCCGGTCCTCCCGGGTGAGCCGCAGCAGCAGGTGCTTGCCCCGGCACGCGGACTCGGCGATCGTCCAGCCCGACAGGTCGGCCGCGGCCAGCTGCGGGACCCGGAAGTCGCTGCGCGTGACCGTCTGGCCGGTGATCGCCTGGCCGAGGATCCGAGCGGTGTTCCAGACGGTGTCGCCCTCGGGCACGCTACGAGCCCGCCGGCGCGACGGAGTACCGCTGCAGGTGCCCGCGGGTCTCCAGCGCGGCCACCACGGCGTCCGCGTCCGCGCGCGACTCGAGCCGGGCGACCTCGTACCGCCCGCCGTCGTCGGCCTCGCGCAGCACCAGCCACAGCCCGGCCTCGACCCGGGCCTGGACCTTCCGGGCGCTGTGCTCGGCCTCCCGCAGGTGCGCGGCCGCCTGCTCCTCGGCCAGCCGCAGGATCTGCTCGACGCGGGTGCCGAGGCCGGGCAGCCCCGCGCGGGGCTCCGCGCCGTCGGCGGCCTCCTCGGGCGGCGTCGGCCCGCTCGCGGCGAACATGACCAGCCCGACGACCGTCGCGGCCACGCCGGTCCACAGCGCGGTCGCCTGCGCCCGGGACGCGGCGAGCTGCGACCCGGCGAACAGTCCCACGCCGAGCCCGATCAGCACCAACGCCCAACGCCTCATACCGGTTCCGAGGCTAACCCATGCGCTCCAGTTGCATGATCCCGTCACCCCCGGCGAGCGTCGATGTCCGGCCGGTCGGGTGATACCCGGCCTTCTCGTACAGCCGCCGCGCCCGCGCGTTGCTCGTGCGCGTCCACAGGGTCGTGCGCCGCCATCCGGGCGCGTGCAGCGCGTCGAGAACCAGCCCGCCCAGGCCGGCGCCCTGGCGCGCGGGCGCGACGAAGACCATGGAGACGTGGCCGTACCCCGCGATGGGCGCGCCCGCACCGTCGTCCGCCCGGCCCGGCTCGGCCAGCCCCATCGCGACCGTCTCGGCACCGTCGACCGCCACCACGACCAGCGCGTCGGCCTCGCGCAGCTTTTCCCACACCCGGTCCACCCGGGCGGGCGCGGGCGCGTGGCCGCGCGCCTCGTTGGCGGCCCGCCACACGGCCACTGCGCGGTCGAGGTCGTCGGGAGCCGCTGGTCGTACCGTCACAGGCATCTAGGCATTGAGCACCTGGCGACCCATCGGCGTCAATGCCTGGCAGTGCGCCGGCGGCGGCCACGTGACGCTGCGCAGCTCGTCCTCGTAGGTCATCCAGTAGTGCCCGCTGCCGTCGTGGTCGAAGTAGGCGTGCGACTCGTAGGCGACCCGGTGCGCGGGGTCCTTGATCCAGGCGACCGGGTGCATCTCGCCCCACGAGGGCGGCCCCATCGGGATGTACCCGCTCACCAGGATCGCCCGCTCGTCGCCCGTCGCGCGGATGGCGTCGACCGCCTCCTGGGCCGCCTGCTGCCAGATCAGCGCGCCCGCGCGGCCGTCGGCGGCCAGCCGGGTCGGCTCGTTCAGCAGCCCGAGCCCGATCACCGACGGGTCGTCGGCGGCGACGCTCATCCGGCGCCAGAAGTCGGCCAGGGCGGTCGTCGGCAGCCGGAACTCGCCCAGCCGCAGCATCGTCACCGGGCCTGCCTGGCCGCCCCCGAGCGCGTAGTCGCCGTAGTTGTGCAGGTCGATGATGACCGCCAGCCCGGCGTCGTCCGCGTGGCGCAGCGCATCGCGCACCCGCGCGAGCTCGGTCTGGTCCAGCGGCCCGAACGGCCGGGGCTGCAGCCGCTCCCAGTTCACCGCCAGCCGCACGAGGCGCACGCCGCGCCCGGCCAGGAACGCGTAGCTCGACGGCGTCTCGTAGGTGTAGTCCTGCCCGTAGCGGCCCGGGTTCGTGGTGCCGAAGCCGCCGTTGCTGTCCGACGCCGCGAAGCTGCCCGCGGCCAGGTTCACCCCGCGCAGATACCCCGGCGTACTGCCGTGCCGCTCCACGATGTGCGCCTGCGGCCCGGCCACGTCGACCTTGAGGCCCTGCGCGACCGGGCGGTACACGGCCATCGGGTAGTTCGCCGGCCAGGTCCCCGCGGCCCAGGCGGTGACCGGGAGCCCGACCGCGTCGGCCGCCTCGTACCAGGCCTCGGCGACCTTGCTCCACTGCGCCGCGTCCTTGTCGCCGGGCCACCCGATCTCGCCGATGAACCCCGTCGCGTGGTTGCGCCGGAGCCAGGCCGAGAAGTTGGCGAGCCCGGCGACCGCACGGGCCTGCACGTCGTCCTCGACGCACAGCACTTTCACCGGTCTTGGTTCCTGCAGCGGTACCGCCAGTGCCGCCACCAACAGCAGCAGCACGCCGACGAGCGCCAGGGCCTTGTGAAGCCGGTGCACGCCGAACGTCTGCCCGGATCTTGGGGCTTTAGCCCTTCGCTACAGCAGCGGCGCCAGTTCTGTGGCGAGCAGCTCCAGGTGGTCGAGGTCGCGCAGGTCCATGAGCTGCAGGAAGGCGCGGGAGGCGCCGGCCTTCACGAAGCCGCTGATCTGCTCGGCGAGTTGGTCCGGCGTGCCGTACAGCTGGCCGGGCTGTGGCTTTTTGGGGTCGAGGCCGAGCGCCTCCGCGCGGCGGCGCACCTCGGCCTCGTCGCGGCCGCACACGATCGTCTGCGCGAACGAGAACACGATCGGGGCCCGCCCGTCGCGGCCCTCCTGCTCGATCGCCTCGACCACCCGCCGGTACTGCGCGTCGGTGTCGTCCAGCGATGAGAACGGCACGTTGAACTCGTCGGCGTAGCGCGCGGCGATGCGCGGGGTCCGCTTCGGCCCCTTGCCCCCGATGATGATCGGCGGCCCGGCGGGCTGGGCCGGCTTCGGCAGCGCGGGCGAGTCGACGACGTCGTAGTGGCGCCCCTCGAAGCTGAAGGTCTGCCCGGCGGGGGTGGTCCAGAACCCGCGCAGGATCTCCAGCTGCTCGGTGAGCCGGTCGAAGCGCTCGGGCGCGGGCGGGAACGGGATGCCGTACGCGGTGTGCTCCCGCTCGAACCACCCCGTCCCCAGCCCGAGCTCGACCCGGCCGCCGCTCATGGCGTCGACCTGCGCGACGGCGATCGCGAGCGGGCCGGGGAGCCGGAACGTGGCGGAGGTGACGAGCGTGCCGAGCCGGATCGTGGACGTCTCGCGGGCGAGGGCGCCGAGCGTCACCCAGGAGTCGGTCGGGCCGGGCAGCCCGTCGCCGGACATGGTCAGGTAGTGGTCGGACCGGAAGAACGCCTCGAACCCGAGCTCCTCGGCCCGCTTGGCGATGGCAAGCTGGTCCTCGTATGACGCGCCGAGCTGAGGCTCGGTGAACACGCAAAGCCGCATGGACCGGACACTATCGCGATGATCTCCTTCACAACGGACTACGGGCTGTCCGACGGCTTCGTGGCGGCCTGCCACGGCGTCCTGGCCCGGCTGGCGCCTGCGGCGCGCGTCATCGACGTCACCCACCTGGTTCCCCCGGGCGACGTCCGGCGGGGCGCGGCGGTGCTGGCCCAGACGGTGCCGTCGCTGCCGCGCGGCGTGCACCTGGCGGTCGTGGATCCCGGCGTGGGCACGGCCCGGCGCCCGGTCGCGCTGGCCACGGGCGACGGGAGCTTGCTCGTCGGCCCGGACAACGGCCTGCTGCTTCCGGCCGCGGCCGCACTGGGCGGCGTGGCGACCGCCGTGCACCTCACCAACCGCGTGTGGTTCGCGGCTTCGGTCTCGTCGACGTTCCACGGGCGGGACATCTTCGCTCCGGTGGCCGCCCGGCTGTTCTCGGGCGCGCCGCTGTCGGAGGGCGGGCCGGAGATCACCGACCTGGTCGCGCTGCCGGACCCGTACGTCGAGCAGCGCCCCGGCCTGCTGGCGTCCGATGTGCTGACGGTGGACCACTTCGGCAACGTGCAGCTGGCTGTCCCTGCTTCGGCCCTGGCTTCACTCCCGGCCGCGGTCCTGGTCGACGGCGCGCCGGCCGTGCACGCCGCGACCTTCGGCGACGCCGGGCCGGACGAGCTGGTGCTCTTCGCCGACTCGGCGGGTTACGCGGCGGTCGCCGTGAACGGCGGCAGTGCCGCTGATCGCCTCTCGCTCACCCCCGACTCCAGAGTGACCATCACCTACTAGCCGCGCAGGACACAGCCGTTGCCCAGCCGCGCAGGACGCAGCCGTTTTCTAGCCGCGCAGGCGCAGCGTTGCCCAGCCGCGCAGGACGCAGCCGTTTTCCAGCCGCGCAGGCGCAGCCGTTGTCTAGCCGCGCAGGCGCAACCCCCGCGGCGTGCTGCGGAACCCGGCCCCGGCGAGGGCGTCCCGCAGTGGCGACTGCAGGATCGACTCCCCGTCGGCCCGTTCGACGGAGAGCGCGCCCAGCGCCCCGCCGTGCACCGCGTCCGCCAGCGCCTTCGCGGCCAGGGCCAGCAGCTCCGCGTCGTCGGCGTAGGACAGCAGGGTCCGCCCGCCGCGCTCGACGTACAGGATCAGGTCGCCGCCGACGGTCACGACGAGCGATCCGGCCTTGCGCCCGGCGCGGTGCCCGGACCGCTCGCCGTCGCCCGCGTCCACGACCCGCTCCGGCCAGGGCAGCGCCGCGCCGTACGGGTTCGCGGGATCGGTCGCCGCCAGCACCAGCGCGTCGCGGTGCTCGGACCCGCCGCGCAGCCGGTCGACCGCCCCCGGCAGCGCGAACTGGGCGGCGCCGAGACCCTCGACGAAGTACCCGCGGCGGGCCGCCCCGCGCTCCTCCATGGCCGCCAGCACCGGGTAGACGCCGGCGAACGCGCCCGGCAGGTCCTCGGACATCACCGCGCCGCGGGTCACCACGCCGTGCCGGTCCAGCAGCAGCTCGGCGTTGGCCGTGGCCCGCCGGGTCGGGTCGAGGTCCCGCTCGGGCAGCCGGTACCACCGGCCGGCCGCGGTCGGCGGGCCCGTCCGTGCCACCGCGAGCGAGGCCCGGCCCATGGCCAGCGCACTCGCCCGCCGGTACCGCGACTTCGGCGCCGACGGCCGCGACCGGTGCGCCCCGCCGCCGCCGAGCTTCGCGCGCAGCGGGGCGATCGTGTCGTTGGACAGGTGCCCGGCCCAGACCAGGTCCCAGAGCGCGCCGATGAGCTCGTCCTCCGGCGCGTGGATGGTCTCCGCGAGCCCTCGGAAGAACAGCGCCTGCCCGCCGGCCAGCGCCTCCAGGACCGCCTCGTGCAGCGGCCCGCCCACCTCGGCCGGCGGCGGCAGGAGCAGTGGGGCGGCGTCGGCGAAGGCGAGCGTGACCCAGCCGTCGTGCTCGCCGATCGAGCCGGTGCCGGCCCACAGCAGGTCGCCTGAGGCGGTGAGCTCGTCGAGATACGCCTGGCTGTAGTCGCCGACCCGGGCCGGCAGGATGAGCCGCTCCAGCGCCGAGGCCGGCATCGCGATGCCCTGCAGCTGCTCGATCGCGGAGGCCACCGCCTCGACGCCGCGGGAGCGGGAGCCGCCGATGTGGTGCCACTGCGGCAGGAAGCGGGCCAGCTGGCGGGGCGGCACCGGTTCGATCTCGCGGCGCAGCGCGGCCAGCGAGCGGCGCCGCAGCAGGCGCAGGATCTCGGCGTCGCACCACTCGGTGCCCGCGCCGTCGGGGGAGAACTCGCCGGAGACGGCCGAGGGCAGCCGGCGCAGCGCCTGCTCGACGACGAACACCCCGAGCCCGAACCGCGCCGCGCACGCCGCGGCCGTGAACGGGGCGTGGGTGCGCGCGTAGCGGCTCACCAGGTCGCCCAGCGGATCGGCGACCGGCTCCAGGTACGCCGTGGGCAGCCCCACCGGCAGCGCCACCCCCAGCGCGTCGCGGTAGCGCCCGGCGTCCTCGACGGTGATCCAGCGCGCCTCGCCGGCCACCCGGATCTCGATCGCCCGCCGCCGCTCGGCCAGCTCCCGGGCCCAGGCCGGGTCGGCCCCGCGGGCCGCGAGCCCCTCGTCGCCGAGGTCGCCGAGCACCCGCAGCATCTCCGCGACGTCCTCGGCGTCGCGCGGGGTGCGCTGCTCGCCGAGCCACTGCAGCGAGGCCTCGGTCTCGGCGACGACCGCCGGGTCGAGCAGCTCCCGCAGCTCCACCCGGCCGAGCAGCTCGGCGAGCAGGGTCGGGTCGAGCGCGAGGGCGGCGGCGCGGCGCTCGGCCAGCGGCGCGTCGCCCTCGTAGAGGAAGGCCCCGACGTAGCCGAACAGCAGCGACCGCGCGAACGGCGAGGGCCGCTCGGTCTCCACCTCGACCAGCCGCAGCTTGCGCCCGGCGACGTCGCGCATCACGCCGACCAGCCCGGCCACGTCGAACACGTCCTGCAGACACTCCCGCGCGGCCTCGAGCGTGATCGGGAAGTCGGCGTAGTCGCGGGCCACGTCGAGCAGCTGGGCCGAGCGCTGCCGCTGCTGCCACAGCGGCTGCCGCCGGCGCGGGTCGCGGCGGGGCAGGAGCAGGGCCCGGGCCGCGCACTCGCGGAACCGGGCGGCGAACATCGCCGACGTGCCGACCGTCTCCTCGACGATCCCGGCGATCTCGTCGGGGTCGAACGCGACCAGCTCGGCGCCCGGCGGCTCGTCGGCCACGTCGGGCAGCCGGACCACGATCCCGTCGTCGCTGGGCATGACCTGGGCGTCCACGCCGTACCGCTCCTGCAGCCGGCGCCCGATCGCCAGCGCCCACGGGGCGTTGACGCGCGCGCCGAGCACACAGTGGACGGTCATCCGCCAGTCGCCGAGCTCGTCGCGGAACCGCTCGACGAGCACCGTGCGGTCGTCGGGCAGGTGCCGGGTCGCCTCGCGCTGCTCGCGCAGGTAGGCCAGCAGGTTGTCGGCCGCCCACTCGTCCAGCCCGCCGGCCCGCAGGTGGGCCCGGGCCGCGTCGTCGCCGGACTTCACGAACCCGCGCAGCCGCGCCCCGATCGCCCGGCCCAGCTCGACCGGCCGGCCCGGCGAGTCGCCCTTCCAGAACGGCATCTTGGCCGCGGCGCCGGGCGCGGGGGTGACCAGCACCCGGTCGGGGGTGATGTCCTCGATCCGCCACGAGGTCGAGCCGAGCAGGAACACGTCGCCGACCCGCGACTCGTAGACCATCTCCTCGTCGAGCTCGCCGACCCGGGCCGCCTTCTCCGCGCCGGCCAGGAACACTCCGAACATGCCCCGGTCGGGGATCGTGCCGCCGCTGGTGACGGCGAGCCGCTGGGCGCCGGGCCGGCCCGAGAGCATCCCCTCGGTGCGGTCCCACACCACCCGCGGGCGCAGCTCGGCGAAGGCCGTGGACGGGTACCGCCCGGCGAGCATGTCCAGCACCGCATACAGCGCCGAGTCGGGCAGGTCGGCGTAGACCGCGGCCCGCCGGACCAGCTTGGCCAGGTCGTCGACGGACCAGGCCTCCATCGACACCATCGCCACGACCTGCTGGGCCAGCACGTCGAGCGGGTTGCGGGGGTAGCGCAGTTCCTCGATGCCGCCCTCGACCATCCGCTCGGCCACGACGGCGCAGGAGACCAGGTCGCCGCGGTGCTTGGGGAACACCACGCCCCGGGAGACGGCCCCGACCTGGTGCCCGGCCCGGCCGACCCGCTGCAGCCCGGCCGCCACGCTCGGCGGCGCCTCGATCTGCACCACCAGGTCGACGGCGCCCATGTCGATGCCCAGCTCCAGGCTGGAGGTGGCGACCACGGCCGGCAGCTGCCCGGACTTGAGCGCCTCCTCGATGTGCTTGCGCTCCTCGCGCGAGACGCTGCCGTGGTGGGCGCGGGCCACCACCGGCGGCGCGCCCCCGGCCATGCCGGCCTGGGCCATCATCTCGGCCGGGGTGCGGCCCGGCTCGGCCTGCGGTACCCCGGCGCGGGCCCCGGCCAGCTCGTTGATCCGCGCGCAGAGCCGCTCCGCTCCGCGCCGCGAGTTGGTGAACACGATCGTCGAGCGGTGCTCCTGGATCAGGTCGAGCACCCGCTCCTCGACCGCGGGCCAGATGGACGCCTGCCGGGGCGCCCCGTCGTCGTCCTCGCCGGGCGTCGTCTCGCCCAGCGCCGTCATGTCCTCGACCGGCACCTGGACCTCGACCTCGATGGTCTTGGCGCTGGGCGGCTGGACGATCTCCACCGCGGCCGCCCCGCCCAGGAACCGCGCGGTCTCGTCGATCGGCCGCACCGTCGCCGACAGCCCGATCCGCTGCGCCGGGCGCTCCAGCAGCGCGTCGAGCCGCTCCAGCGACAGGGCCAGGTGCGCCCCGCGCTTGGTGGCACACACCGCGTGCACCTCGTCGATGATCACCGTGTCGACCCCGCGCAGGGACTCCCGCGCCTGCGAGGTGAGCAGCAGGAACAGCGACTCGGGGGTGGTGATCAGGATGTCGGGCGGGGTGCGGGTGAAGGCCCGGCGCTCGTCGGCCGGGGTGTCGCCGGTGCGCATGCCCACCTTGATGTCCGGCGGCGCCTGGCCGAGCCGGGCGGCGGCCTGCCGGATGCCGGCCAGGGGGGCCCGCAGGTTGCGCTCGACGTCGACGGCCAGGGCCTTGAGCGGGCTGACGTACAGCACCCGGCAGCGGCGGGCCGGGTCCTCCGCCGGGTGCGCGGCCAGCTGATCGAGGGACCACAGGAACGCGGCCAGGGTCTTGCCGGAGCCGGTCGGCGCCACGACCAGCGCGTGCCGGCCGGCGCTGATCGCCTGCCACGCTCCGGCCTGGGCCTTCGTCGGCGCCGCGAACGCCGCGCGGAACCACTCGCGGGTCGCGGCTCCGAATCCATCCAGCTCTTTCATGCCCCCAATCCTGCACCGGGGGTACGACACTTTTTCAAGGGTGGAGCGATTTGCCCGATTTGGTCCGATTGGCCTACTGTGTGCAGCACCCCTGGACACCCGTACTTGCCTGGCCGGGCAGCGAAGGGGTCCCCCGTCCGGTCGGGCGGGGGACCCCCATGCGGCCTGCTCAGGACAGGCTGGACGTCGCCAGCTTCACGCTGAACGCCAGGAACGCGCCGCCGACCAGCGTGGTCAGGCCCTTGGCGAGGGTGCGCCGGGCCCGGAACCGGTCGGCCAGGAAGCGGCCGCCGAAGATCAGCGCGGTCAGGTACAGCGCGCTGAGCACCTCCGCGACCGCGCCGAGGATCAGGAAGCTGACGGCCGGGTGCGGGTACGCCGGGTCCACGAACTGGATGAAGAACGAGACGAAGAACAGGATCGCCTTCGGGTTGAGCAGGCTGATCACCAGCGCGCGGCGGAACGGCCGGTCGGCGGGCGCGGGCGCGGCCTCCTCCTGCTGCACCGCCTCCGCGCGCCGGCGCCGCAGCGTGCTCACGACCAGCCGGATGCCGACGAACGCCAGGTACGCCGCGCCGAGGTACTTCACGATCCCGAACAGCCACCCGTACGCGTGCAGCAGCGACGCGACGCCGCCCGCCGACAACGCCATGAGCACGGCGTCGCCGAGCCACACCCCGGCCGCTGCGCGGTAGCCGTCGCGCACGCCGCGGCGGGCGCCCACCGACAGCACATAGAGCGAGTTCGGGCCCGGCAGCAGCACGATCGCGAGTGTGCCGAGGACATAGGTCAGTGGGTTGGTGATGCCGAGCACGTGACGCCTCCGGATTCCAGTGCCGCGGCCAGCCGGTCCCGTGCGGCGGGCCATTCGTCGGCGATCATGGAGTACAGCACGGTATCGCGCTGGGTTCCATCGGCCCGTTGGCGATGGTTGCGCAGAACACCCTCGCGCTGCGCCCCGAGCCGCTCGATCGCGCGCTGCGACCGCTCGTTGCGCACGTCGGTGTGCCACTCGACGCGCAGCGCGCCCAGCGTGTCGAACGCATGGGCCAGCATGAGCAGCTTCGCCTCGGTGTTGACGCCGGTGCGCCACCAGGGCCGGCCGATCATGGTGTGGCCGATCGCGACGCCGCGCTGCACCGGGCTCACCGCGTAGAACGAGGTGCTGCCCACGATGCGCCCCGTCGCGACCTCGCGCTGCACGAACGGCACCCGGTCGGGGTCGGCCAGCGCGGCCGCGACGACGCCCGCCATGTCCTCCGCGGACCGCGGGCGCGGGATGGTCAGGTGCGCCCACACCTCGGCGTCGTCGAGCGCGGCGAACAGCTCGGGCGCGTGCGCATGATCCAGTGGCTCGAGCACCAGGTCGCGACCGCGCAGCGGGACGGGGCGCCGCCAGACGTCGCGCTCCGATTGCAGATAAGCCGGCGTCGGTACTGCCTGTGCCTCCACCGGCACCGGCCGGCCCCGCGTGAGCTGGAGCGGTACCACACCGGACCAATGCGGCAGGTCGAGGTCCTCGGCATCGTCGCTGGGCCCGCCGCTGCGCACCTTGGCGGAAACCTCGACGAGGGGCAGCGCCAGCAGCGAGGTCTGCGCGAGCTCCCGGCGGTTGGGGCGGCGGCTGTCGGCGTCGCGCCCGGGCGCGACCTTGTCCACGAGCGCGGCGAAGGCCCGCGTGCGCTCCTCCTCGCCGGTGACGACGCGCGCGGTGCCGTGCACGATCACCGACCGGTAGTTGGCGCTGTGGTGGAACTGCGAGCGGGCCAGCACGAGCCCGTCGATGATCGTCACCGCGACGCAGACGGGCAGGCCCTCCTCCCGCGCGGCGAGCATGGGGCGGCTGCCGGTGGAGCCGTGCAGGTACAGCGTGTCGCCCACCCGCGCGTGCAGCGTCGGCAGCACCCGCGGCTCCCCGCCGGCCACGTAGCTGACGTGGCAGACGTACGCCTCGTCCAGGACCGCGTGCACCAGCGCGGCGTCGTAGGAGGCCCGCTCGGCCAGCCGCCGCGGCGTACTGCGAGCCGTCTGCTGATACGTGTCCACGGTGCGCTCCTTTGTACTAGTACAAAAGCTGTTATGTGGCAGTACAATAGCAGCCGACCCCTGAGCAGCGGCAACCGAAAAATGTCGGACCCTGCCGCTAACGTCCGCATCGCTCGGAGCACCGCCCGCGAAAAACGGGGGCGGGCGGTGCTCGCTTTGCCCTGCACGAACTTGACCAATCGACGCACCCACAACGGCCTGTCGACTGTTGAACGGGGAGTAGGCGGCACCGCCGCAGGGATCCGGCCGGTCTTCGGGCCGCGCCGGACGCTCATTCAGGGAGGAAGAGCATGCGTCCCGACCACCCCCACGCGACGACTTCGACGCCGTCGGCCGGGCTGGCCTTGCCGACGGTTCCGCTCCTGCTCCGCCCGGACCAACCGTCCGGGGCGGGCCTGTCGGCGCGCAGCGCATGCTCGCTCTCGGTCGCGGCCCCGGCGCCGGAGTGCCCGCCGGCGACCTGGGGCATCCGGGCCACCTGCCTGGTCCTGGCGGCGCCCGCGGCGACGGCGCCTGCTGTGGCGGCGCCTGCTGTGGCGGCGCCTGCGGTGGCGGTGCCTGCGGTGGCCGGGCCTGCGCTGCGTGGGGCCAGGGCCGAGCTGCCGGCGCGGACCTCGTGCGACCGCATTCCACCGGCGCTTCCGATCGACGCCCGGATTCGGGTGGTGGTGTCGGTGGCCTCGGCTCCCGATGCTTCGGTCGTCGTGCCGGCCCCGCGCATTCCGACCGCCATGGCCGCCGTTCCCGCTGCGGTCGTCGCTGTTCCCGCCGCGGTCGCCGGCGTTCCGGCCGCCGTCGTCGCTGTTCCCCCCGCCGTCGTCGCTGTTCCCGCCGCGGTCGCTGCTGTTCCCGCCGCCGTGGCTGCCGTTCCCGCAGGAGGGCCCGCGGCGGGCCGGCGGGCCGGGCGGCGGGGTTCGGGGTCGTGGTGGCGGTTCGGCGGGCGGGGCAAGGTGGTCGCCGAGGTCGTCGTGGCGGTGCTGGTGCTGCTCGGGCTGGCCGGCTGCGGGGGAGGGGCCGACCGGGACAAGTCGACCTCGGCCGCGGCGTCGGCCGACCCGGCGGTCAAGGCCGGCAAGGACGCGCTGGCGGCGGCGGTCAAGTCGCTGCAGACGGCGACGTACGGCTACACGATGAAGATCGACAACGGCACGGTCACCGGCGTCGTGGACCCGGCCGGGAAGCGGCAGGCGCGGCTGGACTCGGTCGCGTCGGGGGTGAAGTTCTCGCTGGAGGGGATCGTGCTCGGGGGCGGCGAGCGGTACTTCCGCACGAGCATCCCGGCGACGGGGGTGAGCGCGAAGAAGTGGTACCGGTTCGACCGGACCAAGGTGACGCACACCGAGATCATCGGGCTGTTCGAGACCAACGACCCGACCAGCAGCCAGGACTTCGCGGCCCGGGTCGGCCAGGCGCGGCTGGAGGACGGCGGGACGATCACCGGCACGTACGACCTCACGCGCGGGGGCGATCTCGGGCTCGCCGACCAGGCCGGCCTGGCGACGCTCGGCGAACGGGCCAAGGCGGTGCCGTTCGTGGTGACGCTGGACGCGCAGGGGCGGCTGGCCTCGGTGCGGGTGACGGTCCCCGCGTACGGGGCGACGGCCGAGCGCACCCTCGCCGTGGACTACCGCGACCAGGGCAAGCCGGTGCAGGTCACGGTCCCGAAGACGGCGGACGTGGCCCCGGCCAACGCCGCTGTGTACAACCTGTTGAACAACTGAACTTTCGCTTTCGCGCCGCGCCGGCGGCGGACCCCGCCCGGTACGCTCCGCCGCGTGACGAGGACCAGCCCGTCGACCCGCCCGCGACCGTCCAGCTTCCGGGCCCCTGCCCGGCGAGACCGCGGATCACTGAACCGCGCCCCGTATGACGGCGACTCGCGTGAGGGCGCGAAGAACAGCGGCCCGCTCGGGCGTGCGACGGCGACGAGCGACGGTCGAGGGCGGCTGCTGCGGCGGCGCTTCGTGGCGGCGGTGGGGGCCGTGCTCGCCCTGGTGGCCGCGGCGGGGTGCACGCACAAGGCGCCCGCGCCGGCGCCGACGGTCAGCGTCAAGCCGTCGCCGACCGGGCTGGCGGCCGGGGTCTGGCATCTCGGGTTCAGCAGCTACCGGTTCAAGGTGACGGCCAAGGAAGGCAGCTACACCGGCGGCATCGACCCCCTGGCCGATCTGCTCGACGCGACCGTCGCCGTCAGCTCCAGCGGGGCCTCGCTCACCATCGACACCCGCGAGGTGCGCGGGACCGCGTACACGCGGCTGACCGGGTTGCCGCTGCCGGGCTTCGACGGGCAGGCCTGGTACAAGGTGGACACGGCCAAGGTCACCAAGCCGGGGGCGCTCGGGCTGAGCGCGACCAAGGACCCCACCGGCGTGCAGGCCTTGATCGCCGCCACGCACGACGTGCGGCGGGATGGGCGGAAGTACAGCGGGACCGTCGACATGACGCGGGTCGCGGCGTGGGGGCCGGTCAACGTCGGGCAGGTCATGCAGCTCGGGGACGCCGCCAAGGCGGTGCCGTTCGAGGCCACCGTCGATGAGCAGGAACGGCTGGTCGGCGTCACGGTGAAGATCCCGGACAACACCGTCGAGGCCGCGTACACCGACTTCGGGACCGCCCTGGACGTCGTCGAGCCCAAGGACGCGCAGCCGTTGCCGGACCATCTGTACGGGATGCTCGGGCTCTAGGCGAGACCGTGTCTCGCCCAGCACACTGGCCGCATGGAGCAGCACCTGTACGAGGCCGAGCACGAGGCGTTCCGCGACCTGTGCCGGGAGTTTCTCGCGCGTGAGGCCGTGCCGCACAACGACGAGTGGGACAAGGCCGGGATCGTCGATCGGGAGATCTGGCGGAAGGCCGGCGCGGCGGGGCTGCTCGGCATGGACGTCGACGAGGAGTACGGCGGGGGCGGGCAGCGGGACTTCCGGTTCAATGCGGTGCTCGTCGAGGAGATCATCGCGGCCGGGGCGTCCGGGCTCGGGTTCGGGCTGCACAACGACGTCGTCGCGCCGTACCTGACCGAGCTGACCTCCGAGGAGCAGAAGAAGCGGTGGCTGCCCGGGTTCTGCTCCGGCGACATCGTGACCGCCATCGCGATGAGCGAGCCCGGGGCCGGGAGCGACCTGGCCGGCATCCGCACCACCGCGGTGCGCGACGGGGACTCGTGGGTGCTCAACGGGCAGAAGACGTTCATCACCAACGGGGAGATGGCCGACCTGGTCGTCGTCGTGGCCAAGACCGACGGGGCCAAGGGGGCGCACGGGATCAGCCTGTTCGGGGTGGAGACCGGGACGCCGGGGTTCACCCGCGGGCGGCGGCTGGAGAAGGTCGGGCTCAAGGCGAACGACACCGCCGAGCTGTTCTTCGACGACTGCCGGATTCCCGCCGACCACCTGATCGGGCAGGAGGACGCGGGCTTCTACCACCTGATGGCGAACCTGCCGCGGGAGCGGCTCGGGATCGCGGTGGCGGCGGTCGCGGCGGCCGAGACGGTCCTCGCCATGACGCTGGAGTACGTCCGCAGCCGGGAGGCGTTCGGCCGGCCCATCGGGAAGTTCCAGCACAACCGGTTCCTGCTGGCCGAGCTCGACACCGAGGTCACGATCGCGCGGACGTTCCTGAACCACTGCATCGTGGAGCAGAACGCGGGGCGGCTCAGCGTCGCCGACGCGGCCAAGGCCAAGTGGTGGACGACCGAGCTGCAGAACAAGGTGGCCGACCGCTGCGTGCAGCTGCACGGCGGGTACGGGTTCATGATGGAGTACCCGGTGGCCAAGGCCTGGCTGAACAGCCGGGTGCAGACGATCTACGGCGGGACGACCGAGATCATGAAGGAGATCATCGGGCGGTCGCTGGGGCTGTGAAGCCCGCGATCACGAGGAGGCCTCGGCGGTGACGCGCGCGAGGGCCTCCAGGATGAGGGCGGTCGACGTGGCGCCGGGGTCGGGGTGGCCGGCGCTGCGTTCGCCCAGGTACGACGCGCGGCCTTTGCGAGCCACCAGCGGTACCGTCGAAGCCGCTCCTGTTTTTGCCGCTTCTGCGGCGGCCCGGGCCGCTTCGGGCGCTCCTTCGGCCGAGGCGTAGGCCGCGACCGCGGGGGCCAGGGCGTCGACCATGGTCTTGTCGCCGAACTCGGCCTTCCCGAGCTTCTGGACGCCGTCCAGCGCCGCCTGCAGGCCCTCGGCGAACGTGCCGCCGTCGCGCAGGGTCTTGCCCAGCGCGCGGAAGACGGTGCCATAGAGCGGGCCCGATGCGCCGCCGACCTTGGACAGCAGCGTGGTGCCGGTCTTGCCCAGGACGTCGCCGGCCGAGCCGGGCTGCAGGGTGGCCAGGGCGGCGGTCACCGCGTCGAAGCCGCGGCGCAGGTTGACGCCGTGGTCGCCGTCGCCGATCGCCGTGTCGAGATCCGTCAGGTGCTGCGCCTCCGCGCGGACGGAATCCGCCACGGCGGCGATCCAGGCCCTGGCCAGAGCCTCGTCCACGGTCACACCCCCCAGCGCAGCGCGGGCGTGCGCACGGGCGCGTCCCACAGCCGCAGCAGCTCGTCGTCGGCGCGGCACACCGTGAGCGACATGCCGGCCATGTCGAGGCTGGTCACGTAGCTGCCGACCAGGGAGCGCGCGACGGTCGCCCCGGCGGCGGCGAGGAGGCGGGAGATCTCGGCGAACATGACGTACAACTCGATCTGGGGTGTGCCGCCCATGCCGTTGACCAGCACGATCAGCGGCTCGCCGGCCACCGGTTTCGCGCTCAGCACGGCGTCGACGATCAGCGCGGCCAGCTCCCGCGCGGGGCGCATCGGCTCGCGGCTGCGGCCCGGCTCGCCGTGGATGCCGACGCCGACCTCGATCTCGTCGTCGGCGAGCTCGAATCCCGGCTTTCCGGAAGCGGGCGTCGTACCCGCGGCGAGCGCGACGGCGAACGAGGCCGACCGCTCGTTGACGGCCCGGCCGATCGCGGCGACGGCGGCGAGGTCCGCGCCCTCCTCGGCGAGTGCCCCGGCGATCTTCTCGACCAGCAGGGTGGCCCCGGTGCCGCGGCGGCCGGCGGTCCACGTGGAGTCCTCGACCGCGACGTCGTCGTCGACGAGCACCGTCTCGACGCGCAGGCCCTCCTCGTCGGCGAGCTCGGCGGCCAGCTGGAAGTTCATCACGTCGCCCGTGTAGTTCTTCACCACGTGGACCACCCCGGCGCCGCCGTCCGCGGCCTTGGTGGCGGCCAGGATCTGGTCCGGCACGGGTGAGGTGAAGATCTCGCCGGGGCAGGCGGCGTCGAGCATGCCGGGGCCGACGAAGCCGGCGTGCAGCGGCTCGTGCCCGGAGCCGCCGCCGGAGATCAGGCCGACCTTGCCCGGGCGGGGCGCGTCCGCGCGCGCGACGTACTGCTCCTCGAGGTCCACCCGCAGCTCGGGATGGGCGGCGGCGAGCCCGGCGAGCGCCTCCCGGACGACGTCGGCCGGGTCGTTGATGAACTTTTTCATGCACATAGCATGCCTGGTATGGCGCAACTGGTGGGGATCGTGTTGGTGTCGCACAGCGAGCGGCTGGCCCACGGCCTGCGGGACATGCTCGTGCAGGTCGCGGGGGAGGAGGTGCCGATCGAGGCGGCGGGGGGCACCGACGACGGCGGGCTGGGCACCAGCTACGACCGCATCCTGGTGGCGATCGACCGGGCCGACCGCGGGGCCGGCGTGCTCGTGCTGACGGACCTGGGCAGCGCCGTGCTCACCGCGCGCACCGTGCTCGAGGACCGCGTCGCCAACGATGCGGTGCTCGTGGACGCGCCGTTCGTGGAGGGTGCCGTGGCGGCGGCGGTGCTGGCCGGGACCGGGGCGACGCTGGACGCGGTCACCCAGACGGCCGTGGAGGCCCGCGATGTCCGCAAGCTCTGAGCGCACCGTGGTGCTGCCGGAGGACCTGCACGCCCGGCCGGCGGGGGCGCTGGTGCGGGTGGCGGCGCGATTTCGCAGTACCGTCGAAGTGGTTTTCGGGGAAAAGAAAGCGAACGCCCGCAGTGTACTGGCGGTGATGGCACTCAATGCCACCGCCGGCTCGACGGTGCTGGTGCGGGCCGATGGCGAGGACGCCGCCGAGGCCGCGGAGGCGATAGTCTCGGTCCTTGCTCACTGAGGAACCGACCGCGCTCGACGTCGCGGCGCTGCAGCGGCGCACGCTGAGCCTGCTGGTCGGCACACAGATCATCGGCGGCCTGGGCGTCGCCAGCGGGGTGTCGGTCGGGGCGCTGCTGGCCTCCTCCCTGGCCGGGCCGTGGGCGGCGGGCATCGCCGGCAGCTGCGCGGTCGTGGGCGGCGCGGTGATCGCGATCCCGGCGACCCGCCTGATGCGCACCGGCGGGCGGCGGCCGGGCCTGGTCTTCGCGCTGACCGTCGGGGCGATCGGCGCGCTGCTGGTCGTGCTGGCCGCGCGGATCTCCTCGGTGCCGCTGATGTTCCTGGGCACGCTGCTCTTCGGCGGCTCCAGCGCGGCGAACCTGCAGTCCCGCTACGCCGCCGTCGACCTCGCCGCGCCCGACCGGCGGGCCCGCCACCTGTCGATCGTCGTGTGGGCCACCACGGTCGGGGCGGTCGCCGGGCCGAACCTCGCCCCGTACACCGACCGGCTGCTGGGGCGGTGGGGCGTGCCGGAGTACGGCGGGCCGTACCTGTTCAGCGTGCTCGCCTTCGTCATCGGCGCGACCGTGATCTTCGTGGCGCTGCGCCCGGACCCGCTGCTCACCGCCGGCGGGGCGCGGCCGGGCGCGAAGGGCGTCTGGCGACAGGCCGCGCGGACCATCCGGGCCAGTCCCGGGGCGCGCACCGGGGTCGCGGCCGTCGCGGTCGGGCACGTGGTGATGGTCGGCGTGATGTCGATGACGCCCGTGCACATCGGCGAGTACGTGCACGACCACGGCGACCTGCTGCGCGTCGTCGGGCTGGTGATCAGCATCCACATCACCGGGATGTACGCCTTCGCGCCCGTGGTCGGCCTGCTCACCGACCGCCTGGGGCGCCGTCCGGTGATCGCCGGGGGCATCGTGGTGCTGCTGGCCGCGTGCGCGCTGGCCGGGACGGCGGGGCACGACACCTGGCGGCTGTCGATCGGGCTGGCGCTGCTCGGGCTCGGCTGGAACGGCACGATGGTGGCCGGGTCGACGCTGCTGTCGGAATCGGTGCCGGTGCAGGAGCGGGCCGGCGTCCAGGGGCTCTCCGACGTCGTCATGGGGGTCGCGGGCGCCTCGGCGGGCGCATTGTCCGGGGTGGTCGTCGATTTCTTCGGGTACCCCGTGCTGGCCCTCCTCGCCGCAGTGACCGCGGTCCCTTTGCTTGCCCGGGTACTCCGTTAGGTTGGGTTCGTGCGTCTGACGGATTTCTGGCAGCGGCTCGAGGAGGTCTTCGGGTCCGCGTATGCCCACAGCATCGCCCACGACCAGGTGTTGTCGCAGCTCGGCGGCCTGACGATCGAGGAGGCCCTGGCCGGGCGCTTCGACACCGCCGAAGTTTGGCGCGCTGTAGTCGCGGCGTATCCGGAGCGTGTTCCTGCCCGCTTGAGGTGAGGTTTTTCGGCGTGTCGGCGTGCTGATCGTACAGATGTACGGGTACTCTTCTCGCTCGTTGGGCGTCGCTTCGAATTTTTTGTCATACCCGGCGCTTAACGTGTCAGCGTGACCAAGCGAACGCCGACGAAGACCGCGAACCCAGGGGTGACGGACATGGCAGTGCAACCTGACCGGGAGAAGGCGCTGGGACTCGCCCTCTCGCAGATCGACAAGCAGTTCGGCAAGGGCTCCGTGATGCGGCTGGGCGAGCGCGTCATCGCCCCCATGGCCGTGATCCCGACCGGCTCCATCGCCCTCGACGTGGCGCTGGGCATCGGCGGCCTTCCCCGCGGCCGGGTGATCGAGGTCTACGGCCCGGAGTCCAGCGGCAAGACCACCGTCGCGCTGCACGCCATCGCCAACGCGCAGGCCCAGGGCGGCATCGCGGCGTTCATCGACGCCGAGCACGCCCTCGACCCCGACTACGCCAAGGCCCTCGGCGTCGACACCGACGCGCTGCTCGTCTCCCAGCCGGACACCGGTGAGCAGGCGCTCGAGATCGTCGACATGCTGGTGCGCTCCGGCGCCCTCGACATCATCGTCATCGACTCCGTCGCCGCCCTGGTGCCGCGGGCCGAGATCGAGGGCGAGATGGGCGACAGCCACGTCGGCCTCCAGGCCCGCCTCATGAGCCAGGCGCTGCGGAAGATCACCGGTGCCCTCAACAACTCCGGCACCACGGCGATCTTCATCAACCAGCTCCGCGAGAAGATCGGCGTCATGTTCGGCAGCCCGGAGACCACGACCGGTGGCCGCGCGCTGAAGTTCTACGCCTCGGTCCGCCTCGACGTCCGGCGCATCGAGAGCCTCAAGGACGGCACCGACGTGGTGGGCAACCGCACCCGCGTCAAGGTCGTCAAGAACAAGGTGGCCTCGCCGTTCAAGCAGGCCGAGTTCGACATCATGTACGGCAAGGGCATCTCCCGCGAGGGCTCCCTCATCGACGTCGGTGTCGAGCAGACGATCATCCGCAAGTCGGGCGCCTGGTACACGTACGACGGCGACCAGCTCGGCCAGGGCAAGGAGAACTCGCGCAAGTTCCTGCGCGACAACCCCGACGTGGCCGCCGAGATCGAGAAGAAGATCAAGGAGAAGCTGGGCGTCGGGGTCGGCCAGTCGACCGACGCGGCCGGCGGCCCGGAGACGGCGCCGGTCGACTTCTGACGCTTCCTGCTCGTTTCGCGCGCCGCTGCTTTGCTCGGCGCGTCGCTTGGGACCCCCGGTGCCGGCCTCAGCGGGCCAAGCCGCTCGGGGCGGCACCGGGTCTCTTGCGAGCTTGTTGGTACTGGTGGAGGTAGCGCATGTCCGGCGGGGGCGAGGAGAATCCCTGGCTCGCGGCGGAGGGCGACGGGTCTTCTGCCGGGCGGCGGCGGTCTGAACGGGGCGGGGCGGCTTCGCCGGCGGTGGCGCCCTGGGCCGATCCCGGGGGCGAGAATCCTTGGGCGGCTTCTGAGGGCGCGCCGGCTTCGGCTTCAGTGGCGGGTTCTGAGCCGACCGCGGGTTCTGCTGCCGTGGCGACTTCGACTTCGGCGGCGGGTTCCGCTTCGGCGGGGTCTGTGTCGCCCGCGGGTTCTGTGTCGCCCACGGGTTCGGCCTCCGTGGCGGGTTCTGCGTCGGCTGCGGCTTCTGGTTCGGGTGCCGTTCCGGGTGCCGCTTCTGGTTCGGGTTCTGCTTCGGCTTCTGCTTCGGCTTCAGATGGGGTGGAGCGGCCCGCTTGGGAGCTTGAGCCGGGCAATCCCTGGGCGGAGGGGGCTGCTGCTTCGAGCGCGCCTCGTCCTGTCTTTGAGCCCGGGCCGGGGAATCCGTGGGCTGATCCCTCGTCGGCGCCGGCTCGGCTTCCTGACTCCGCGCTTTCGGGTCGCGAGGGTGGCGCGCGAGCCTTTGGCCAGGACACGGAATCGTCCACCCGGGCTGCTCGCCGCGGCTCCTCCAGCTCCGGCGATTTCAGCGATTCCGGCGACCTCGGCGACTTCGGCCTTTCCGGTGACCGCGATGAGCCCGCGGATGGGCGTGCGGGCTCCTCGGCAAGGCGGAAATCGGCGCGTTCGCCCTGGTCGGATGCCGATTCCCGGACTTCGACCGACCCGGCACCCGTGGAGAGGGGCCGGAAGCGCGCGGCGCCGTCATCGCCGTGGAGCGACGCCGGCCCTGCTGCGTCGACCGACCCGGCACCCGCAGGGAGGGGCCGGAAGCGTGCGGCGCCGTCATCGCCGTGGGGCGACGCCGGCTCTGCTGCGTCGACCGATTCGGCACCCGCAGGGAGGGGCCCGACGCGCGCGGCGCCGTCATCGCCGTGGAGCGACGCCGGCTCTGCTGCGTCGACCGACTCGGCACCTGCGGAGAGTGGCCGGAAGCGCGCGGCGCGGTCGCTGCCGTGGAGCGATCCGGACTCTGCCGAGTCGACTGGATCTGCGCCGTCGGACGGCGGGCGGAGGCGGGCGCGGTCGCTGCCGTGGAGCGATGACGACTCTCCAAGCTTGTCCGGCGGGGCGGCCACTTCGGACATTTCCGAAATTTCTGAAACAGCGGGTGAATCCTCCGACCGGCGCGACCGGCGTGGTGGGCGCGAGCGTGGGCAGGGACGCGGGAAGCGGGATGCGCCGCCGGCGAAGCCGATGGACCCGCGCGAGGCGGCTCGGGAGATCTGTCTGCGACAGCTCGCCGTGCGGCCCCGGACGCGGGCCGAACTCGCGACCGCGATGCGCAAGCGCGGCGTGGAGGACGAGATCGCGGCGGAGATTCTCGATCGGTACGACGAGGTCGGGATCATCGACGACGCGGCGTTTGCGCGGGCCTGGGTCAGCAGCCGGCATCAGGGGCGGGGGCTGTCCAAGCGGGCCCTGGCCGGGGAGCTTCGGCGCAAGGGAGTCTCCTCCGACGAGATGGGGGAGGCGCTGGAGGAGCTGACGCCGGAGATGGAGGAGGAGACGGCGAAGGCACTGGTCGTACGGCGGCTGCGCACCGAGACTCGCGGCACGCCCGAGGCCGTGTTTCGGCGGTTGGTCGGGATGCTGGGGCGCAAGGGGTACCCGCCCGGGTTGGCGATCCGGCTCGTCAAAGAGGCGCTGGCCGAGCGGGAGGACGCGGCCGAGTTTGCCGACTCCATCGATGCCGACGCGCTGGCCGATGCCGCCGTCGATCCTGACGCTCAGTAACCCGCCCGCCGGCCGTCGCTGCCGGGATTGACCCGACCTTTGTGGCCGCCGTGCTGCAAAGGGCCGCATGGCCCGCCGGCCTGGTCCGCTGGTTGCGGTGCGTGGCCGGAGTGCGGTCGCAGGGTGATGAGCATCGATGGTGCGGTTGGCCGTCGACACGGGCTGTGGTTGGATGGTCGCTGGCGTCGGGGTGGCCGTGAACGCGGTCGGCGTTCCAATGGCTACCCAGCGTGGAGATTTCTGGCGTTTGTCGACCGACATGCCGGAAAGATCCGTGCAAAAGTTGCCGGTGGGGTGTTTCGGCTGGCGGGGGTACTTGACGGACTTACGTGCCGTATGGTGCCCGATCATCAGTCCTTGACCGAAGCGCCCCTCACGACCTAGCCTCGGCGTTACCAAATGGAGACCGCCCAACCACCGCGGGTTTACCGCACAACATAGATCGCGTCACAGATCAGCATCACTTGCGACTTTTATAGCGGATATGAGCGCCACGCCTTGCGGGAGGTGTCGGCGCTAGTTGCGACCCAGCAGCGGGGGCTTCTAGCCCTCGATATTGATGTACCTTGATGCGCAGTGGTCGGGCGTCTCCTCCCCCATACCCGCCGTCGCGTGTGCGCGGCGCTGAGCGGAGCGAGGTGACGTCGTGACGGAGCGCGCCCGTGTCATCCTCTGCGACCCCGCAAGCCCCGACGGCCTGACGGCCCCGGGACCGAACGCCGAACCCGAAACCGGTGGTGAAGTCGCCGGGCGAACCGTGCGCTTCGGGCGTGAGCGGCGAATCCGGGCCGCCGGCCCAAGTAGGGTGGCAACCGGGGGCGGGACCGCCCAAGGTGACGGGGCGGTGGGTGTGAGCGGGACGGCGGGCTCGGGCCGGCACGGGCAGGTGGCGGCGTGACCGGGGTGCAGATCGCGCTGACGGTGGCGCTGGCGGTGCTCGTGGTCGTCGTCGTGGCCGTGCTGATCGTCGCGCTGAAGGTGGTGCGGCGGCTCGGCGGCAGCGCGCCCGCGGTGCTGCAGACCACCGATGATCCCGCGTTCCTGGCCGAGAAGGACCGGCAGGAGAACTCGCTCGCCTCGTTGCGCACCGCGGCCGAGGACGCCACGGCGGCCGTGGATGAGGCGCGGGCGGCGGCGGCTGCCGCGCGTACCGAGGCGGCTGCGGCGAAGGCCGAGGCGAGCGCCGCGCGCTCGGAGGCCCGGCGGATTCTCGACGCGGCCCGGGCCGAGGCCGACTCGCTGCTCGAGCGGGCGCACCGGCAGGCCGAGACCGACGCCGAGCAGGCCCGGGCGGCCGCGCGGCGGGCGGGGGAGCGCGAGGTCAACCAGCTCACCGCGGTCGCGAAGGAGCAGTCGCAGGACGCCGAGCGCAGGCAGCGCCGGCTCGACGAGCGGGAGCGGCTGCTGGCCGAGGAGGCCGAGCGGCTGGCGGAGCGGGACCGGCGCATCAGCGGTACCGAAGCGGATCTTTTGGAACGGGAAGGCTCGATCGCCCGGCGCGACACCGAGCTCGCCGAGGGCGAGGAGCGGCACCGCCAGGAGCTGGAGCGGATCGCCGGGCTGACCGCCGACGCCGCGCGGGTCGAGGTCGTGGAGACGATCGAGGCGCAGGCCAAGCGCGAGGCGGCGCTGCTCGTGCGGGACATCGAGAGCGACGCGCGGAACACGGCCGAGCAGCGCGCGCGGCACATCGTGGTCGACGCGATCCAGCGGGTGGCCAGTGAGCAGACCGCCGAGAGCGTGGTCAGCGTCCTGCACCTGCCCAGCGACGAGATGAAGGGCCGGATCATCGGCCGCGAGGGGCGCAACATCCGCGCGTTCGAGTCGACGACCGGGGTGAACCTGATCATCGACGACACGCCGGAGGCCGTGCTGCTGTCGTGCTTCGATCCGGTACGCCGCGAGATCGGCCGCCTCACGCTCGAGAAGCTGGTGCTCGACGGGCGGATCCACCCGCACCGCATCGAGGAGGTCTTCGAGCAGGCCAAGCACGAGGTCGAGCGGCTCTGCCACCGCGCGGCCGAGGACGCGCTGGTCGAGGTCGGCATCACCGACCTGCACCCGGAGCTCATGACGCTGCTGGGGCGGCTGCGCTACCGCACCTCGTACGGCCAGAACGTGCTCAAGCACCTCGTCGAGACCGCCCACATCGCCGGGATCATGGCCTCCGAGCTGCGCCTGGACCCGTCGATCATCAAGCGGGCGGCGTTCCTGCACGACATCGGCAAGGCGCTCACCCACGAGGTCGAGGGCAGCCACGCGCTGATCGGGGCGGACGTCGCGCGCAAGTACGGCGAGCACGACGAGGTCGTCCACGCGATCGAGGCGCACCACAACGAGGTGCTGCCGCAGACCATCGAGGCCGTGCTCACCCAGGCCTCGGACGCCTGCTCCGGCGGGCGGCCGGGCGCGCGGCGGGAGAGCCTGGAGGCGTACGTCAAGCGGCTCGAGCGGATCGAGGAGATCGCCGGCGGCAAGTCGGGCGTGGAGAAGGTCTTCGCGATGCAGGCCGGGCGCGAGATCCGGGTCATGGTGCGGCCGGACGACGTCGACGACATCGGCGCCGCCGTGCTGGCCCGGGACGTGGCCAAGCAGATCGAGGAGGAGCTGACCTACCCCGGTCAGATCCGCGTGACCGTCGTGCGCGAGTCCCGGGTCACCGAGATCGCGCGCTGAGCGCTACGCCGGGGCGATCACCGAGTCGGTCACGACGAACTTGCCCTTGACCTTGTAGGACCAGACGACCTTGTCGGCCGTGTCGAGGTTGCCGCGGGCGTCGAACTTGATCTCGCGGTTCGTCGCCACGCCCTTGCCCTTGTAGGTCGCCATCCAGGTCAGCATGTCCTCGCGGCTGCCCTTGCCGGCCAGGAAGCCGGCCAGGAAGACCCCGGTCGCGTCGTACGCCTCGGGCCCGTAGTAGCTGGCCTGCGCGCCGAACGTGCCCTGGTACTTCGAGGAGAAGTCGGCCCCCGCGTCCTTCGACGGCACGCACGGGCAGGTGATGGTCACGCCCTCCGCCTTGCCCTCGGTCTTGTCGACGAAGCTCTGCGTGAACAGCTTGTCCGAGCCCACGATCGGCAGGTCCGGCTTGGCCGCGCGCAGGGCCTTCACGAAGTTGATCCCGTCGGCGGAGAGGCCGGCGAAGTACACCGCGTCGGCGCCCGAGTCGGTGACGGACTTGACCGCCGAGGCGAAGTCGGTGTCGGTCTGGCGGATCGCCACCGACACGCCCGTCGCGCTGCCGAGCGCGGTGGTGAGCTCGGTGCGGCCGAGCGTGCCGAAGTCGGAGTCGTCGTACACGATCGCCGTCTTCTTGGCCTTGAGCGTGTTCTTGAGGTAGACGGCGGCCGCGCGGACCTGGTCGCCGTCGGTGCCGATCAGGCGGTGGAACGTGGCCCAGCCGCGCTGCGCGAGCTTCTCGTCCGGCGCGAACGGCGTGATCATCGCCAGCTTGTTGGCCTCCAGGATCGGGCCGGCGGCGAGGATCTCGTTGTCGTAGATCGGGCCGACCACGCCGATCACCTCGGGGTCGTCCACCGCCAGCTGGGCCTTGGTCTTGGCGCCGTCGTCGGTGCCGGTGGTGTCGAACTCCTTGAACTCGACCTTGCAGCCGGCGTGCGCGGCGTTGAAGTCGTCGATGGCGAGCCGGACGCTGTTGCGCATCATGACGCCGTCGTCGGAGTTGTCGCCGCTGGACATGCCGAGGAAGGCGATCTTGTGCCCGCAGGCCGGGGAGGCCGCTGCGGCGTTCGCGCTGCTGGACGGGCCGACCGGGCCGACCGGATCGTCGTTGCGGTTGACCGCCCAGACGATCCCGCCGATGAGCAGCAGGATGACGAGCGCACCGCCTCCGACGGCCGCGAGCTGTCCTCCCCTGCGCTTTTTCGGCGGTTGTACCGCCTGATAGCCCCCCTGCCACGCCGGAGCCGGGCTCGCCGGCATCGCGGTGACGGGCTGCTGCGGCATCGGAGGCTGGTGATAAACCGTCGGCGGCGCGGAAACAACCCGAGGCGGCGTCGAAACAGGCTGCACCGGCGGCATTGCAACAGGACGAGGCGGCTGTACGGGCGGCATCGCCCCGGTCGGCATCACCGGCGGCATGTGCGGGGTGTTCGACGGCATGCTGAACCCGGGCGACACCGGCTGCGCCGACACCGGCGCGGCCGCCACGTCGCCGCTGAGCTCCGGGGCCCGGCCGCCCGACGTCGGCGCGCCGGAGATCGGCGGCGCCGAGATCGGGGACGAGATGCCGCCGCCGGCGCCCGAGACCGGAGCGCGGCCCGTCGGCGGGGCCAGGTGCAGCGCACCCTCGGCCACCACCAGCTCGGGCTGCTCGATCGCCGTCGGGGCCAGGCCGAACGCGCGGTGCAGCAGCGTCGCCGCGAGCGGGATGCGGCTGGACCCGCCGACCAGGAAGAGCGCGGAGACCGGCCGGTCGCCGAGCGCGGCCGCGCTGACCGCGATCTGGGTGGCCGTGACCGTGCGGTTCAGGATCGGGCGGGCCAGCTCCTCGAGCTGCTCGCGGCCGATCGGGACGCTCTCGTCGTAGAGGGGCACGTGCACGTAGGTGGTCGCGGCGCGGCTGAGCATCTCCTTGGCCAGCCGGGCGTCCTCCCACAGCTGCCACGCGGCCCGCCGGTCGGCCTCGGTCTCCGGGTTGGTGAGCCGCCGCCACTGGTCGCCCTCGCGGCCGGCGAAGTTGCGCCCGAGGTAGGCCACCACGGCCGCGTCGACGTCGAGGCCGCCCGCGTCCGGCAGGCCCTCGCTGGCCAGCACGTCGAAGCCGCCGCCCTGGTTGCGGCGCACCACGCTGGCGTCGAACGTGCCGGCGCCGAAGTCGTAGACCACCGCGATGCCGCCGACGGGGACGTGGGTGCCGACGGTGCCGACGAAGTACGAGGCCGCGGCGACCGGCTCGGAGGACAGCAGCGGCGCGGCGAGCCCGGCGGCGAGCGCGGCCTGGGTGAGCGTCTGGCGGCGCTGCGGGGGCCAGGTGGCGGGGTGGGTCATCATCACGGCGGACGGCTTGGCCCCGGCGACCCGCTCGGCCTCGGCCGCCACCCGGCGCAGGACGCTGGTGACGAGCTCGGCGACGGGCACCTCGCGCTCGCCGAGCCAGACGGTGCCCTCCTCGACGCGGCGCTTCGGGTAGGGCTCGAACCGGTGTGGCTGCAGCCGCGCGGAGTGCACGGCGTCGCGTCCGGTCAGGACGCTGCCGTCGGCGTTGACGTAGACCGCCGACGGCAGCAGGGGAGAGCCGTCGAAGAGCAGAGGCTTGGTGCGCCCGTCCGGCCAGCGCAGGACCGCGACCGTGTTCGATGTGCCGAAGTCGATGCCCAACCGGAAGCCAGTGTCCGCCACTCGCGCAGCGTACGCATCGGGCGCAACCTTGCCAATCCGCATGCTTACGCGGGGATCCCCGCCCCGGTGTCGTTGGTCAGCGGCACCGGCTTGGCGGTCGTCTTGCGCCGCCGGCCGCCCATGAGCCGCCGCTGCAGATAGAACGCCAGCGCCGAGAGCAGGCCGCAGGTGCCGATGTAGATGACCGCGGTGACGAGGTACGCCTGCACGTACGGCAGGCCGAAGGGCAGGCGGCCGCCGATCTGCTTGGCCGCGTACAGCAGCTCGGGCAGCTGGATGATGAAGCCCAGCGCGGTGTCCTTGAGCAGCACCACGAGCTGGCTGACGATGGCCGGCAGCATGGCCCGGATCGCCTGCGGCAGCAGGATCGACATCATGACCTGGGTCTTGCGCATGCCCAGCGCGTACGCCGCCTCGGACTGGCCCTTGGCCACGGCCAGGATGCCGGCCCGGAAGATCTCCGAGAGCACGGCGCCGTTGTACAGCGTGAGGCCGATCACCAGCGGCCAGAACGGGCCGACCTTGTAGCCGAGCTGGATCGGGCCGTAGTACGCGAAGAAGATGAGCACCAGCAGCGGGATGGCCCGGAACAGCTCGACCATCAGCGTGGCCGGCGCCCGGAAGAACCAGTGGTCGCTGATCCGCCCGGCGGCCAGCAGCGCACCCCAGACGAGCGCGAGCACCGCCGCCGCCCCGGCCGCCTGCAGCGTGGTGATGTACCCGTCGACGAGCTGCTGCTGGATCGACGCGTACTCGAACTGCTGCCACTTGAGCGAGTCGAACTGCCCGGTGTCGTTGAAGCGCAGCACGATGAACGTCAGCAGGCCGATGATCGCGAAGGCGCCGACGACGCTGAGGATGCGGTTGCGCAGCCGGGCCTTGGGGCCGGGCAGGTCGTAGAGAACGTTGCTCATCGGGCCATCCCCCACCGGCGTTCGAGCGAGCGCTGCAGGGCGATCAGCGGGATCACCAGGATCAGGAAGCCGACCGTGACCCAGAGCAGCGTGTAGATCTGGTTCTCGCCGCGCTCGTTGAGGTAATAGAGAATCCCGCCGGCCTCGGCGACGGAGAAGCCGGCCGCGATCGTGGTGTTCTTCAGCATGGCGTTGAGCACGCTGACCATGGGCGGCACCACGGTGCGGAACGCCTGGGGCAGCACGACGAGCGTGAGCACCTGGCCGAAGGTCATGCCCAGGGCGCGGGCGGCCTCGGCCTGCCCGACCGGCACCGTGTTGATGCCGGAGCGCAGCGCCTCGCAGACGAAGGCGCTGGTGTAGGCGATGAGCGCGATGCAGGCGCTCTCGAAGTAGCCGATGGTCACGTCGAGCTTGGGCACCGCGAAGATCAGCAGCGCGAAGACCAGCGTCAGCGGGCAGTTGCGCAGCAGCAGCACGTAGCCGGTGCCGAAGCCGCGCAGGGTGGGCACCGGCGACACGCGCATCGCGGCCAGCAGGGTGCCCAGGACCAGTGAACCGACCGCGGCGATCAGGAACAGCTCGATCGTGCTCAGGAAGTGGGACCCGATGATGTCCCAGTTGTCGGTGAGGACGTGTAGAAACTCGTTCATCCGCTGCCCATCGGAGGGGAATGAGGGCGGGACGCCGCCCCGTGGAAGGGGCGGCGTCCCGGTGTCAGGATCAGTACTTCTCGAGCGGCGGGATCGTGGCGGTCGAGCCGGACTTGCCCAGCGTGCCGTCGTAGATCTTCTGCCAGGTGCCGTCCTTCTCCGCCGCCTCCA
This sequence comes from Dactylosporangium sp. CS-033363, assembly GCF_050942475.1. NCBI lineage: Bacteria > Bacillati > Actinomycetota > Actinomycetes > Micromonosporales > Micromonosporaceae > Dactylosporangium > Dactylosporangium sp. CS-033363. Next base: position 1,767,230 of record NZ_CP192032.1, read on the forward strand.
GCGAGGCGTTCACGAAGTCGCGCAGCGCCTTGTCGTCGTGCGCGAGGCCGATGCCGTACTTCTCGGGGTACGGCTTGCCGGTCGCCGGGTCGGTGAACGGCTTGCCGACGACCTTGAGCATGCTCGGGTTCTGCGCCGCGTAGCCCTTGAGGATCGCGTCGTCGGTGGTGACCGCGTCGACCTTCTTGTCGATCAGCTGCGACACGCACTCGGAGTACGTCTTGAACTCGACGATCTTGTCGGTGAGCTTCTGGTCGCGCACCCGCTGGATCGGCGTGGAGCCGGTGGCGGAGCAGACCGTCTTGCCCTTGAGCGAGTCCGAGCCGGTGATGGACGTGTCGTCCTTGCGCACCAGCAGGTCCTGCGCGGCGATGAAGTACGGGCCGGCGAAGGAGACGTCGGCCTTGCGCTTGTCGGTGATCGAGTAGGTGCCGACGTAGTAGTCGACCTCGCCACCCTTGATCGACGTCTCGCGGTTCGCGGACGCGACCTCCTTGTACTCGATCTTCGACGGGTCGACGCCGAGCTTGGAGGCGATCAGCTGGGCGATCTCGATGTCGAAGCCGCAGCGCTTGCCGGAGGCGTCCTTGTAGCCCAGGTTCGGCTGGTCGAACTTGATGCCGATGACGACCTTGCCGGCCGACTTGATCCGGGCGAAGGTCGGGCTGCCCGCGATGTCGACGCCGGTGGCCGGCGTGAACGAGGCGCCCGACGAGGTGCAGGCGTCGCTCTGGGCCTGCGGGGCGCCGGACTGGCCCGCCGGGGTCTCCGGGGTGGGCGTGCCCTCCTTGCCGCAGGCGGCAAGGCCGAGCGAAAGCGTGGCGACGGCGGCGAAGGCCGCGATGCGCGTGATTCGCATGTTCTTGTGTGCTCCTTCCATAACCTCAAGGGCCGTCCGGGCGAGCCGGGCGGCCATGGCGCAACCGGGGGTGGTGCGCCGCAACGGTGGTACCGAGGTGTCCGAATACGTCAGTGGGTGAGGATCTTCGACAGGAAGTCCTTGGCGCGGTCGCTGCGCGGGTTGGCGAAGAACTCGGTCGGCGTGGCCTCCTCGACCAGCTGACCATCGGCCATGAACACGACCCGGTTCGCCGCGTGCCGGGCGAAACCCATCTCGTGGGTGACGACGACCATCGTCATGCCCTCGCCGGCCAGCGTGGTCATCACGTCGAGCACCTCGCCGACCATCTCCGGGTCGAGCGCGCTCGTCGGCTCGTCGAACAGCATCGCCTTGGGCTGCATGGCCAGGGCGCGGGCGATCGCCGCGCGCTGCTGCTGGCCGCCGGAGAGCTGGGCCGGGTACTTGTCCGCCTGAGCCTCGATGCCGACGCGCTGCAGCAGGCCCATCGCCCGCTCGCGCACGACCGCGGTCTTCTCCTTGCGCACCTTGACCGGCCCGAGCATGACGTTCTCGAGGATCGTCTTGTGGGCGAAGAGGTTGAACGACTGGAAGACCATGCCGACCTCGCTGCGCAGCTTGGCCAGCGGCTTGCCCTCCGCGGGCAGGCTCGTGCCGTCGAACACGATCTCGCCGTTGTTGATCGGCTCGAGCCGGTTGATCGCCCGGCACAGCGTCGACTTGCCCGACCCCGAGGGCCCGATGACCACGACGACCTCGCCGCGCCCGATCGACAGGTTGACGTCCTTCAACACGTGCAGGTCGCCGAACCACTTGTTCACGCCACTGAGCACGATCAAAGGCTCTGCCGTCATGTCCCGCCCCACTGGTAGCGACGCTCGTCGCGCTGTCTGGTGCGAATGACGTTAGCGGGGCAAAGGCCCTTGATCCGCGACACAAGGGTCACGGGCCGATAACGACGTCCGTTTTGCGTCACGTGTCCCTGACCAGTTCCTTACAGCCTCGGTTTGATCACAACGAGCAACCCGGCGATGCTGTGTGGCATGCGCATCCTCGTGACCAACGACGACGGGATCGACAGCCCCGGCCTGCACGCCCTCGCCGCGTGGACGGCCCGGGCCGGGCACGCGGTGGTGGTGGCCGCGCCGGTCGAGGAGTCCTCCGGCTCCAGTGCGGCCCTGCTCGCGGTCGAGGACGGCGAGGGCATCCAAATGCAAGAACGAGGCATCGACGGTACCGTCGCCGCTTTCGCAGTTTCGGCCACGCCCGCGTTCATCGTCCTGCTCGCCACGCGCGGTGCCTTCGGGCCGCCGCCCGACGTCGTGCTGGCCGGCGTGAACCGGGGCCCCAACACCGGCGCCGCGGTGCTGCATTCGGGCACCGTCGGGGCGGCCCTCACCGCGGTGGCCAACGGCTGCCCGGCGATGGCGGTCTCGCTCGACGTCGCCCCGGACGCGCTGGAGGCCAACTGGGACACCGCGGCCGAGGTCGCCGTCGACCTGTTGCCGCTGCTCACCGGCCTGTTCGCGCTGAACATCAACGTGCCCGACGTGGAGGCCGGCGCGCTGCGCGGCATCCGCCGGGCCCACCTGGCCGAGTTCGGCATGGTGCAGATGACGCTGCGCGAACAGGGCGAGGGCTTCGTGCGCATGTCCCTCGAGCAGGTGGGCGAGGTCGCCGAGCCGGGCAGCGACGACGGGTGGCTGCTGGACGGGTACGCCGCCGTCACCCCGCTCTTCCCGCCCGGCGAGGCGGCCGACCTGGAGCTGCCGGGCCTCGTGGATACGGCCGGTGAGCACATCGGGGGCTAGTATTTCCGGTGCCATGACTGAGACCCGTACCTTCCGCGTGATCACCTACGGCTGCCAGATGAACGCGCACGACTCCGAGCGCATCTCCGGCCTGCTGGAGGACGCCGGCTACGTGCCGGCCGCCGGCGACGGCGATCCCGACGTCGTCGTGTTCAACACGTGCGCGGTGCGGGAGAACGCGGACAACCGGCTCTACGGCAACCTCGGCCACCTGCGCCCCACCAAGCTCGCCCACCCCGGCATGCAGATCGCCGTCGGCGGCTGCCTGGCCCAGAAGGACCGCGGCGACATCGTGAAGAAGGCGCCCTGGGTGGACGTCGTCTTCGGCACGCACAACATCGGCTCGCTGCCGGTGCTGCTGGAGCGGGCCCGGCACAACGCGGCCGCCGAGGTGGAGATCCTCGAGTCGCTCGAGGTCTTCCCGTCGACCCTGCCGACCCGCCGCGAGTCCACCTACGCCGGCTGGGTGTCGATCTCGGTCGGGTGCAACAACACGTGCACCTTCTGCATCGTGCCGGCGCTGCGCGGCAAGGAGAAGGACCGCCGCCCGGGCGACATCCTCAACGAGGTCCGGGCGCTGGCCGCCGAGGGCGTCCTCGAGGTGACCCTGCTGGGCCAGAACGTGAACTCCTACGGGGTCGAGTTCGGCGACCGCTTCGCGTTCGGCAAGCTGCTGCGCGCCTGCGGGGACATCGAGGGCCTGGAGCGCGTGCGCTTCACCTCGCCGCATCCGAAGGACTTCACCGACGACGTCATCGCGGCCATGGCGGAGACGCCGAACGTGTGCCACTCGCTGCACATGCCGCTGCAGTCGGGCTCGGACTCGGTGCTGCGGGCGATGCGCCGCTCGTACCGGTCGGACAAGTACCTCGGGATCATCGACAAGGTCCGCGCGGCCATGCCGGACGCGGCGATCACGACCGACATCATCGTCGGCTTCCCGGGCGAGACGGACGAGGACTTCGAGCACACGCTGGACGTCGTGCGGGCGGCCCGCTACTCCAGCGCCTTCACGTTCCAGTACTCCAAGCGCCCCGGCACCCCCGCCGCGACCATGGAGTCGCAGGTGCCGAAGGCGGTCGTCCAGGAGCGCTACGACCGGCTGATCTCGGCGCTGGAGACGATCTCCTGGGACGAGAACAAGAAGCTGGTCGGCTCGACGCTCGAGGTGCTGGTCGCCGTGGGCGAGGGGCGCAAGGACACCGCGACGGGCCGGATGTCGGGCCGGGCCCGGGACGGGCGGCTGGTGCACTTCACCGCCGCCCCGGACGCCTCGATTCGGCCGGGCGACATCGTGCGGGCGACCGTGACGTACGCGGCGCCGCACCACCTGAACTCCGACGCCGCGCTGGTCTCGCACCGGCGCACCCGCGCCGGCGACGCCTGGGAGGCCGGGCGGGTCACCCGCACGCCGGGGGTCTCCCTCGGCATGCCCACCGTCGGCGCCCCGCCTCTGTAAGGCTTATCCGGCGACGTGCGCCGTGTTGTCCAGCCAGTGCTGGATCAGGGCGGCGTCGCCGTCCACGGTGACGGCGGTCAGCGGGAGGCGCCGGGTCAGGGTCAGCAACAGCTCGCCGGCCGGGCCGGACACCGTCACGTCGGCCTCGTGCGCGCCGGGCTGCCAGGCGGCCCCGTCGGGGCGGCGCTCGATGAGCCAGGCGTCGTCGGCGTCGGTGGCCCGCAGCGCCAGGGTCTGCCCCGTGCCCTGGATGGCCTGGGCCGACTCGGCGCGGAACATCGCCCACGTCGGGGAGGTCAGCATCTTCAGGTGGTTGGTGATCAGCGCCGCCGCGACGTCCGGGGCGACCTGGGGCGGGCGGCCGGCCGCGTTCTCCCCGTCGAAGCCGTGCACGACCGCCTCGTTGAGCATGCTGGACATCCAGAAGCGGCCGCCGGTCCGCTCGTCGCCGGAGGCGTTGAACACCGGCGCCTCCAGCGCCTCCTCCGTGCAGGCGTCCGCGAACCGCTGAGCCGATCCGGCCAGCCAGGCCGGCCACGCGCCCGGGTCGGCGGGCAGTTCGGCCATCTCCGCCGGCAGCTGCGCCGGGTCGGTGATCCGCCGCTCGATGATCTCCGCCGCCCAGTGCTGGGTCTGGCCCAGGTGCTCCACGAGCTCGGTGACGGTCCACCCCGGGGCGGTCGGCACGGGCGCTTCGGGTCCGGCCGCCGCGGCCGCGTCCGCCAGGCGGCGGGTGTGCTCGACGATGGCCAGTCTCGGATCGGTCATGCGATATCCCCTCTGAAAAGCGTTGACCACTACACGCACGCGGCGTGTAGTGGTCAACTTTCTATGTCGGACGGGGCTCCGCCCGTCACCGGGTAAGTCGTCAGCCGGTGTGTTCGGCCATGGCCAGGAACTTGCGCTTGGACTCGAGGGCCTTCTCGGCCTCCTTGATGCGCCGCTGGTCGCCCGCGGCCTGGGCGCTGGCCAGCTGCTGCTCGGCCCGCGCGACCTGCTCGCGCATCTGCGCGAGGAGCGGGCTCGCCTCCGGCGGGGTCCGCCGCCACGCGGCGTCCATGGCCTGCTTGACCTTGTCCTCGACGTTGCGCAGGCGGCGGTCCAGGCCGGCCTGGGCCTCGCGCGGGACGCGGCCGACCTCGTGCCACGTGCCCTGGATCTCGCGCAGCTTGTTCTGCGCACCCTTCGGGTCACCGTCGATGTCGAGCCCCTCGGCCTGGGCCAGCAGCTCCTGCTTGCGGTCCAGGTTGCCCTTGAACTCGGCGTCCCGAGCCGAGAATACCTCGCTGCGGCGCTTGAAGAAGGCGTCCTGGGCGGCGCGGAACCGTTCCCAGAGCTTCTGCTCCGTGTCCTTGGCCGCGCGCGGGGCGGTCTTCCACTCGGTCATGAGCTCCTTGAGCCGGGCCGCCGTCGCGTTCCACTCGGTCGACTCGGCCATCCCCTCGGCCTCGATGACCAGCTCTTCCTTGCGGCCCTGGGCCTGCTTGCGGGAGGCGTCCAGGGTCGCGAAGTGCGCGCCCCGGCGGCGGGTGAAGGCGTCGCGGGCGGCGGCGTAGCGCTTCCAGAGCTCGCTCTCGGCCTTCTTCTCCACGCCGTGGATGGACTTCCACTCGTCGAGGATCTCCTTGAGCCGGTCCCCGGCGGCCTTCCAGCCGGTCGCCTCGGCCGCGATGACCTCGGCCTCCTCGACCAGGCCGGTCTTGCGGGCGAGCGACTCGGCCCGGGCGGCGTCGCGGGCGGCCCGCGCGGCTCCGGCCTTCTCCTCGGCGATCGAGGTGAGCTTGTCCAGCCGGGCGGCGAGGCCGTCGATGTCGCCGACGACGTGAGCCTCGTCGAGGCCGCTGCGCAGGCGTCGGATGGTGGACAGCGACTGGCCGGCGTCGGCGGCGCCGCTGCCGAGTCGCGCCTCGATCAGGTCGACCTCGGTCACCAGATCGGCGAACCGGCGGGCGAAGTGGGCCAGGCCCTCCTCGGGTGTCCCGGCCTGCCAGGACCCGATGGGGCGCTCACCGGCGGCCGTCTTCACGAAGACGTTCCCGTCGGTGTCGATCCGTCCAAACTCCGTAGGCTCGCTCATCTGCCCATCCTCGCTCCCGGCGCCCGCAGGATCGGGTATCCCACCGTCACGCCGCCATCGCACAGCAAAGTTCCCCAGGGCATTCTCACAGGTGTGCCCCGGGGCCGGTCGAGGGCCTGCGGCCGAACCGTGACCATTCCGGTGCCATTCACAGGCCGCAGCGTTCCATAGCGACCGTCCCCGATAACGTTAGGTCGTGTCACTCGTCGCCGCCGCGGTCTGCCCACATCCGCCACTGCTCGTGCCGGAGCTGGCCGCCGGGGCGGCGTCCGAGCTCGACGACCTGCGGGCGGCCTGCCGCGCCGCGGTGGCGCACCTGGCGAATGCCTCGGTCGACTCGCTCATCGTCCTCGGTTCCGATACCACGACGGTACGCCGTGACGCCCCGTTCGGGGGGACCCTGTCTCCGTGGGGCATTGATCTGACTGTCGGCGACCCAGGTGGCGCCCAGTTGCCGCTGAGCCTGCTGATCGGAGCCTGGCTGATACCAGTGGCCCGAAACTTCCAGAGCGTGGCGGCCGACGCCGACCCCGCCGAGTGCGCGCGCCTCGGCCGGAAGCTCGCCGGCGAGGCCGAGCGGGTCGGGCTGCTGGTGCTGGGCGACGGGTCTGCATGCCGTACCGACAAGGCGCCTGGCTTCTTCGACCCGCGCGCGGAGGCCTTCGACGCCGCGGTGGCCGGCGCCCTGGCCCGGGCCGACGCCGGTGCGCTGGCGGCGATCGACCCGGGGGAGGCGGCCGAGCTGCTGGCCGCCGGGCGCGCGCCGTGGCAGGTGCTGGCCGGGGCCAAGGACGGCGACATGCGCGGGGAGTTGCTGTACGACTCCGCTCCGTACGGCGTCGCGTACTTCGTGGCCACATGGGCATGACCCGCGTCGTCGCGATCGTCGGCCCCACGGCCGCGGGCAAGTCGGCGCTGAGCCTGCGCCTCGCGGACGCGCTGGGCGGAGAGGTCGTCAACGCCGACTCCATGCAGCTGTACCGCGGCATGGACATCGGCACCGCCAAGCTCACCGCGGCCGAGCGCGCCGGCGTGCCGCACCACGTGCTGGACATCTGGGACGTCACCGAGCCGGCCAGCGTCGCGGTCTATCAGCGGCTGGCCCGCGCGGCGATCGACGACATCGCCGCGCGCGGACGCGTGCCGCTGCTGGTCGGCGGATCCGGCCTCTATATCCGCGCCGTCCTGGAGGACTTCGAGTTCCCCGGCACCGACCCCGAGCTGCGGGCCGAGCTGGAGCGGGAGCTGGAGGAGGCCGGGCCGGCGCCGCTGCACGCCCGGCTGCAGGCGGCCGACCCGGTCGCGGCCGCGCGCATCCTGCCCAGCAACGGGCGGCGCATCGTGCGGGCGCTGGAGGTCAACGCCCTCACCGGCACGACGTTCACCGCGCAGCTGCCGCAGCCGCGCCCCGTGTACGACGCGCTGCAGCTCGGCGTGGACGTCGACACCGCGGTCCTCGACGCGCGCATCGACGCGCGGGTCGAGCAGATGTGGGCCGCCGGCTTCGTCGACGAGGTGCGCGGGCTGCTCGGCCGCGGGCTGCGGGACGGGCGGACGGCGGGGGGCGCGCTCGGGTACCGGCAGATCATGAACCTGCTCGACGGGCTGTGCACCGCCGACGAGGCCCGCGCGGAGACCGCCCGCGCCACCCGGCGGTTCGTGCGGCGGCAGCGCTCCTGGTTCCGCCGCGACGAGCGGATCGCCTGGCTCGACGGGGCGGCGGCGGACATCACTGCGGCGGCCCTGGGGGTCGTGCGGCAAGATTGACGCCATGCGCTTCGCGAAAGGCCACGGCACGGGCAACGACTTCGTCATCCTGCCCGACCCCGACGGCACCCTGCCCCTGACCCCGGCCTTCGTCGCCGCCCTGTGCGACCGGCGCCGCGGCATCGGGGCCGACGGCGTGCTGCGGGTCGTGCGCAGCGCCGCCCACCCGGACGCGGAGGCCTCGGCGGCGGGGGCCGAGTGGTTCATGGACTACTGGAACGCGGACGGGTCGCAGTCGGAGATGTGCGGCAATGGCGTCCGCGTGTATGCGCGCTACCTGGCCGAGGCGGGGTTGGTCGACCCCGAGGGCACGTTCGATCTCGTGACGCGTGCGGGCGTGGTCCCCGTCACGATGGGCGAGGAGATCACGGCGGGGATGCCGGTGCCTCGGGTGTATGTCTCGAGCTCGGCTACGGTTTCTTCAACCGACTTTACCGGTACAGCGGTCGACGTGGGCAATCCACATCTCGTCTGTGCGGTCGACATGCCGACCCTTGAGGGGCTGGAGTTGCTGAAGGCCCCCGAGATCGACCCGCTGATCTTCCCGGCCGGGGTGAACGTCGAGTTCGCCGCGGTGGGCCCCGCCCCGGACGGCGCCGACCTCTACCGGCGGATGCGGGTCTACGAGCGCGGCTCGGGCGAGACCCAGTCCTGCGGCTCGGGCGCCTGCGCGGTCGCGGCCGTCGCGGTGCACCACGCGGGCCTCGAGAGCGGGACCGTCGTGGTCGACGTGCTCGGCGGGCGGCTGACGGTGACCGTGTCGCCGACCGAGTGCCTGCTGCGGGGGCCTGCGGTCATCGTCGCGCACGGCGACGTCGACGCGCAGGCCGTCCGGCAGCTGGTCTTCTCCTAGGCCTCGTTCGTCTCGCCGTCGGGCATCGAGTCGAGCTGCGGGCCCTTCGCCGCGGCCCGCACGGCGGCGGCCACGGCGGGTGAGACGCGCGAGTCGAACACGCTCGGCACGATCACGGTCGGGTTGAGCTTGTCCTCGCCGACCGTGTCCGCGATCGCCCGCGCGGCGGCCAGGGCCATCGCGTCGGTGAACTCGCGGGCCTGCGCGTCGAGCATGCCCCGGAACACGCCCGGGAACGCGAGCACGTTGTTGATCTGGTTCGGCTGGTCGGAGCGGCCGGTGGCGACGATCGCGGCGTGCTCGCGGGCCTCCCGCGGGTCGACCTCCGGGTCGGGGTTGGCCAGGGCGAAGACGATCGAGTCCTTGGCCATCGTGGCGATGTCGTCGCCGGTGAGCAGGTTCGGCGCGCTCACCCCGATGAACACGTCGGCGCCGCGGATCGCCCCGCGCAGGTCGCCCGCGTAGTTCGCCTTGTTCGTGTTGTTCACCAGCCACTGCCAGGCGGGGGAGAGGCCGGTCATGCCGCGGTGCAGCGCGCCGGGCCGGTCGGTGGCGATCACGTCGCCGACGCCCTGGCGGAGCAGGAGCTTCATGATGGCGGTACCGGCGGCGCCCGCACCGCTGACCACGACCTTCACCTGGCCGATCGACTTGCCGACCACGCGCAGGGCGTTGGTGAGCGCGGCCAGGACGCAGATGGCCGTACCGTGCTGGTCGTCGTGGAACACCGGAATGTCCAGCTGCGCGCGCAGCCGCTCCTCGATCTCGAAGCAGCGCGGCGCGGCGATGTCCTCGAGGTTGATCCCGCCGTAGGCCGGCGCGATCGCCTTCACGATGTTGATGATCTCGTCGGTGTCCTGGGTGTCGAGCACCACCGGCCAGGCGTCGACCCCGCCGAAGCGCTTGAACAGCGCGGCCTTGCCCTCCATGACGGGCATCGCGGCGTACGGCCCGATGTTGCCCAGGCCCAGCACGGCCGAGCCGTCGGTGACCACGGCGACCGTGTTGCGCTTGATGGTCAGCCGGCGCGCGTCCTCGGGGTTCTCGGCGATGGCCAGGCACACCCGGGCCACGCCCGGCGTGTACGCGCGGGAGAGCTCGTCGCGGTTGCGCAGGGCGACCTTCGGGGCGACCTCGATCTTGCCGCCGAGGTGCAGGAGGAAGGTGCGGTCGGAGACCTTGCGCACGTCGACGCCGTCGAGCTTCTCCAGGTCGGCGACGACCTGCTCGGCGTGGGAGGAGTCGGCGGTGTCGCAGGTGAGGTCGACCACGACGTTCTGGTTGTCGGAGTCGACGACGTCCACGGCGGTGACGATGCCGCCGGACCCGCCGACCGAGGTGGTCAGGCGGCCGATGGCGGAGGCGTCGGCGATGACGGAGACGCGGATCGTGATACTGAACCCGGCGCTGGGCAGTCTGTGTGTGGCAGGTGTCACCGGCCCATTCTCACCCCGCGCATCCCCCGGTCACGACCGGGTGTGTATATGGCGTGCCTTCTCACCCTGATCAGTGTCAGGATTGGTGGGTTGAGTGCCGTTTACCGAGGAGATTGCTTTGCGCGCACGAACGAGCTTTTCCGCCGACGCCTACGACGCGGACGCCGAGGAGTTCGAGGACTTCGTTGACGACGGCGATCTCGAACTCGAGGAGCGGCACGCCCTGCGGCGCGTCGCCGGACTGTCCACCGAACTCGCCGACGTCACCGAGGTCGAGTACCGCCAGCTGCGCCTCGAGCGCGTCGTGCTGGTCGGCGTCTGGACCGAGGGCACCGTCACCGATGCCGAGAACTCCCTCACCGAGCTGGCCGCGCTCGCCGAGACGGCCGGTTCCGAGGTGCTCGAGGGCCTCATCCAGCGGCGCAGCCGGCCCGACTCGGCCACGTTCATCGGCCGCGGCAAGGTCGACGAGGTGCGGGCCGTGGTCGTCAGCACCGGCGCCGACACCGTGATCTGCGACGGCGAGCTGTCCCCGTCGCAGCTGCGGCAGCTGGAGTCGCGGGTCAACGTGAAGGTCATCGACCGTACCGCGCTGATCCTGGACATCTTCGCCCAGCACGCCAAGAGCAAGGAGGGCAAGGCGCAGGTCGAGCTGGCGCAGCTGCAGTACTTCCTGCCGCGGCTGCGCGGCTGGGGTGAGGCGCTCAGCCGGCAGGCCGGTGGCTCGGCCAGCGGCAACGGCGGCGTGGGCCTGCGCGGTCCCGGTGAGACCAAGCTGGAGATCGACCGGCGGCGCATCCGCACCCGCATCTCGCGGCTCAAGCGCGAGATCGCGGCGATGGCGACGATCCGCGACACCAAGCGGGCGACGCGGCGGCGCAACCGGGTGCCGGCCGTGGCGATCGCCGGCTACACCAACGCGGGCAAGTCCAGCCTGCTCAACCGCCTGACCGGGGCGGGCGTGCTGGTGGAGGACGCGCTGTTCGCCACCCTGGACACCACGACCCGCCGCGCCCGGGCGGCCGACGGGCGGATCTACACGCTGTCGGACACGGTCGGGTTCGTCCGCCACCTCCCGCACCAACTGGTCGAGGCGTTCCGCTCCACGCTTGAAGAAGTTGCCGAAGCCGATCTGGTACTGCATGTGGTCGACGGATCCCACCCCGACCCCGAGGCGCAGGTTCGCGCGGTGCGCGAGGTGCTGGCCGAGGTGGGCGCGGACGCGGTCCCCGAGCTGCTGGTGATCAACAAGATCGACGCCGCGGACGAGGAGACCCAGCTGCGGCTGAAGGGCCTGTGGCCGACGGCCGTCTTCGCCTCCGCCCGCACCGGCATGGGCATCGACGACGTCCGGGCCGCGATCGAGCAGGGGCTGCCGTGGCCGGCGATCGAGCTGACGGCCGTCGTGCCGTACGAGCGCGGCGACCTGGTGGCCCGGGTGCACTCGATCGGCGAGGTGCTGGAGACGTCCCACCTGGCCGAGGGCACGCGGCTGCGGGCGCGGGTCACGGAGGGTCTGGCGGCGGAGCTCGCGCCGTACGCCGTTTCGTCCTGATGTTTTTGGATAATTCGCTTATGGTTACGCTCTGTTGGGCCTAGCCGTTACCTGGAGTGACAGCCGGACCGGGCAACCCCAAAGCCGGTCCGGCTCTGCCAGACTTGCGGGATGCGACGACGGGTGGTGCTCAGTTCGGCTGCGGTGTTGTGTCTGTCGGCCGGAGTCTCAGCACCGGCCGCGGCCGCACCCTCGCCCACGGCGGCGGCCGGGGCGGGAGCCACGGTCTGCACCCCCAGCTCGAAGGACGTCAACGAGATCTCGGGCCTCGTGGCCAAGCCGGACGGCGGCTACTACGCCATCCAGGACAGCCAGCTCGAACCGGCCCGCGCCAAGATCTACGTGCTCGACGACGCCTGCAAGCTGACGAAGACGATCAAGTACGACCCGGGCCGCGCGCTTGACCCCGAGGACGCCGCGCTCGACAAGAACGGCACGCTGTATGTCGCGGACATCGGCGACAACGACGAGTCCTCCGGCGGCTCGAAGACCCCGCGCCCGACGGTGGCGGTCTGGACCCTGACCGCGGGCGCGACGACGCCGGTGATCAACCGGCTGGTGTACCCGGACGGCAAGAAGCACGACGCCGAGGCCATGCTGCTGGGCGGCGACGGGCTGCCGGTCATCATCACGAAGGCCGCGCCGAACGAGATCTACGTGCCCGAGGGCCCGCTCGTGCCGAACACCAAGGACGGCGTGAAGCTGCGCAAGGCCGGCGACTTCAAGGCCCTGGTCGACACCAAGACGTCCAACCCGCTGGCGCTGCTCGGCTGGAAGCTCGTGACGGGCGCGGCCTCCTCGCCGGACGGCTCCAAGGTCGTCGTGCGCACCATGTCGGACGCCTACGAGTTCGACGTGGCCGGCGGCGACGTGGTCAAGGCGCTCACCACCGGCAAGCCGCGCATCACCCCGCTGCCGAACGAACTGCAGGGCGAGGCGATCACCTACACGCCGGACGGCAAGAACTACGTGACCGCCTCCGACGTGGAATCGTCGAAGAAGGCGCCGCTGCTGAAGTACGCGCCGACGGACATTTCGGCCTCGCTGGGCGGCGGGACGGCGAACGTGCCCTCGCCGAAGGCCAAGGACCAGTCGTTCCTGCAGGCGCTGACGCTCGAGGACATCACGTACGCGGTGGCGGCGATCGGCATCCTCGGCCTCGCCCTGGTCATCGCCGGCGTGGTCGGCATCCGCCGCTCCCGGGCGGCCCGGCGCGCGGCGGGCGGCAACACGGGCAACATCCGCGGCGGCGACGGCCCGGGCGACGACGACTTCGCGATGCCGGCCGCGGTGGGCGGCGGCGCCGCAGGCGTCTACGGCGCCGGCCGAGGCGGCCCTGGCGGCGGCAACGTCTATGGCGCGGGCGGCCCCGGCGGCGGTGGCGGCCGTGACGGCGGCCCCGGCGGTGGCGGTGGCAACGTCTATGGCGGCGGCCCTGGTGGCGGCCCCGGTGGCGGCGGGCGCGATGGTGGCGGCAACGTCTACGGCGGCGGCCCTGGCGGCCCTGGCGGCGGCGGTGGAGGCGGCCGGCAGGGCGGCGGCGTTTATGGCGGCGGTCCCGGCGGCGGCTCTGGCAGCGGCGCTGGCGGCGGCGGTGGTCGCGGGCCGGGCGGCGGCGGCGGTCAGGGCGGCGGCGGTGGCAACGTCTATGGCGCGGGCGGTCCTGGTGGCGGCTCAGGCGGCGGTTCCGGCGGCGGCATGTACGGCGGTGGCCAGAGCGGCTACGGCGACCAGCAGGGCTTCGCGCAGGGCCCGCCTCCGCGCGACGGCCGGGGTGGCGGCTACGGGGACCAGGGCGGCTACGACCGCGGCTACGCCCCGCACCGCTGACGCCCCCACCCGGCCGCGTGGCTCGCCCAGGCGTGGTTCTCGCATTGCCGCGTTGCTCGCCCGGCGTGATTCTTGCCCGGCCTCACTTGGGATGCAGCGCCGTTTGGCGGCTTTCGTCCGGCCGTGTTTCGCCCGGGTGCAGGTCTCGCACGGCCGCGTTGCTCGCCCGCGTCTCGCACGGCCGTTTTTCGCCCGCGCGTGGTTCTCGCCCGGCCCGGCTTGGGATGCGGCGGCGTTTGACGGCTCTCGCCCGGCGGCGTTCGACGGCTGACGCCCGGCCGTGTTTCGCCCGGGCGTGGTTCTTGCCCGGCCCCGGCTTGGCATGCGGCGGCGTTGGTGCGCGGCGCTTCCCTGCCGGGCGGCGCGGATGGTGCCGCCGCCCGACTTTGAGGGGTGCGGGCGGCGGCGAATTCGTAGCTCGTGTGCGCGTCTGACTGAGGCGCGCCTGCCCCGGTCTCGCGATCGGGGCTTGGGCGTCAGATGCGGCGGACGACGGTGACGACGCGGCCCAGGATCGTGGCGTGGTCGCCCTGGATGGGGTCGAAGGCGGCGTTCTGCGGCATGAGCCACACGTGGCCGTCGCGGTTGCGGTACGTCTTCACCGTGGCCTCGCCGTCGAGCATGGCGGCCACGATGTCGCCGTTGTTGGCGTTGGGCTGCTGGCGTACGACGACCCAGTCGCCGTCGCAGATCGCGGCGTCGAGCATCGAGTCGCCCTTGACCTGAAGCATGAAGAGGGTGCCCTCGCCGACCAGTTCGCGGGGGAGGGGGAAGACGTCCTCGACGGCCTGCTCGGCCAGGATCGGACCACCGGCGGCGATGCGGCCCAGTACCGGCACGTACGCGGGCGCCGGACGCGCGGCCCGCGCCGCCTCCTCGTCGACCGCGACGAGCTCGCTCGGCGGGCGCACGTCGACGGCGCGCGGGCGGTTGGGGTCGCGGCGGAGGTAGCCCTTCCGCTCGAGCTCCTTGAGCTGGTACGCCACGCTCGACGGCGAGACCAGGCCCACCGCCTCGCCGATCTCGCGGACCGACGGCGGGTACCCGTTGCGCTCGACCGCGGCGCGGATGGACTCCAGGATGCGGCGCTGGCGGACGGTCAGGTCGGCCGCGAAGAGGTCGGGGAAGGCGCTGACCACGGCGGTGACCGCGCGCATCTCCGGCTCGCCGCCGCGGCGGCGGGTGGCGCGCTTGGCGCTCGCGCGGCCGCCGATGGCGGTGACCTCGGCGCCGGGCCCGTCGATGAGTTCGTCCGGCTCGCTCGCGGGTGCGTCGGTGCGGTCGTCGGCTGACACGTCGTCCTCCCTCGTGTTGGCAGTCGCGGGGCGTTTGCCGCGCCTGCTGACGGGCCGTGGGGTGGCCCGTCTCCCGGCTCCCGCGCGGGTGCGGGCTCCGGTCGTCGCATCGGTGGCTCCCGCGTTTGCAAGGCGCCGGTGTCACTCGGCTCCCGCGTCCTGCGAGGCGCCGGTGGCACCTGGCTCCCGCGACTGCGAGGCACCGGGTGTCACTCGGCTCCCGCACGCGCGCGAGAACCGTTGTTCGCGGTGGTTGGCAGCCGGCCGTGGGATGCGGCCGGTCGCCTGGGCTCCGCGGTTGCGGGGCCCGATGGTGCGTCGTGCTGGCGGCCGGCCGTGGGATGCGACCGGTCACCTGGACTCCGCGGTGCGGCGCCCGATGGTGCAGGTGGCAGCCGGCCGTGGGATCCGGCCGGTCGCCTGGACTCCGCGGTTGCGGGGCCCGATGGTGCGTCGTGCTGGCGGCCGACCGTGGGATGCGGCCGGTCGCCTGGGCTCCGCGGTTGCGGGGCCCGATGGTGCCGGGGTGGCGGCGGCCATGGCTTGACCGTTCGCCGGGGCTTCCGCGCGACACGGAAGTCCATCGCCGGGTTCCCGCGGGGGCGGGCGCCCGGATGTCACATAGGTCCGGTAATCCCGATCAAAAGCTGATCGTGTGTGGATCACCGTATCGCCGAGGTACGACAGTTTCAAACATCTGTACTACGTGGCGCGCCGAAATTTCGGCGAGTTGGCTCGACATGGGTCTTCTCGCTCTGGTAGACCATCGTACGACTGTTCTATCGAACGGGTGTACGCAAAAGGGGGCCGACATGGGACGGCGAGCCGAAAACGGGCACGAAACGGCGCCGCTCCGCCTGACGCGGCGGGGCCGGATCGTGGTGCTCGGATTTCTCGTGTCGGTGGTCGCGGGACTCGCGGCACTTGTGTCAGCTCCCGGACAGGCCGCCGACCCGCCGGGCCCGGCGCCGACCGTGATCGTGCAGCCGGGCGACACGCTGTGGGACATCGCGACCCGCAACAAGGGCCGCGAGGGGCGCGACGCCACGGTGGAGGAGATCCGGCGGCTCAACAACCTGGCCGGCTACAACATCGACGCCGGACAGCGACTCGTCCTCCCGCGCCGCCGCTGACCTCGCCGACCGGGGAACGGCGCCGCCGACTTCGCCGACCGGGGAGGGGCTCGAGCCGGCCGCGGGGAGCCACCGCCGATCGCAGCGGGCCAGGGAAGCGAAGCGGGCGACACCGCGAAGCGGGCGACACCGCGAAGCGGGCGACACCGCGAAGCGGGCGACACCGCGAAGCGGGCGACACCACGAAGCGGGCGACACCACGAAGCGGGCGACACCACGAAGCGGGCGTGGAAAACCCGGCCGGCCACTGAAGCGCTCGGCCCGCGGAAGCGGTGACGGCGACGGAAGCGGGCGGCACCACGACATGGGCGGTGCCACGAAGCGGGCGCGGAGGAACCCGGCTGGCCACGGAAGCGCGCGGCACTGCGGAGGCGGTGGCGGCCACGGAAGCGCGCGGCACTACGAAGCGGGCGTGGAAGAACTCGGCCGGCCACGGAACTGCACCGGCCACCGAAGCGGTGGCGGCCATGAAGCGCGCGGCGCCACGAAGCAGGCAGGGGAAGGGGCGGGCTGAGCCACAGAAGCGGGCGGCCCACGGGCGGCAAGCGACGGCCAAGGCAGTCGGGCGGCCGCCGAAGCAGGGGGCCGGTCGCGGGAAGGTTCCATCGGCGCTGATCGAGCGGGCCGCGCGACTGCGGCGCGTTACCGGTGAGGCGCCTGCAACGAGTGTGGCGTGACCAGAAGGCATGCCGGAAAAGCCGTGCAAGGAGAACGTGCATGAACGGGAGCTTCGAACCCCCATGAACCGGATATTTCGCCCGTCGGGGTATAAATCGGATAAGAGAGACCGTCAGTAGGTGTTATTGCAGTCGTCGTGTTGTCGGCATGCCGGTCCATCGGTAGTGGGTTCGGGCGCGGCGGATGAGGGCACGCAGGGTCACGATGGCGGCGGCGAGGTAGTGGTAGAAGTCGATGACGGCTGGATGGCGGTCGGTGTGGCGGCGCAGTTTGCCGAATCCGTTCATCCAGGCGTGGTCGGCTTCCACTACCCAGCGTCGGCCGGCCTGGACCGGTGCCGGCCGGCCACGGCGGGAGATCCGGCCGGTCCAGCCCCGTCCGGCCAGCAGGTGCCGGGTCGGGATCGAGTCGTAGCCCGCGTCCAGATGCACCGTAACCAGGTCCGGCCAGCGCGGTCCGACCTGGTCGATCGCAGCGTCGAGGGTCGGGCCGAGCAGTGGTCCGTCGTGCCGGTTCGCTCCGGCCGCGACGACGCCGAGCGGGACCCCGCCGCCGTCAGTGACCACGGAGCGTTTCCGGCCGCCTTTGCCCCGGTCGACCGGCGAACGGCCGACATGCGCACCACCGGACACCGCCTTGGTGATACACCCGTCGACGGCCAGGTCGGTCAGCTGCAGGCCGATCATCCGGTCGAACGCCGCCAGGACCAGGGCGTGCACCCGCTCGCCCAGCCCGGCCGCAGCCCACGACCGCAACCGGCGGCGGATCGTCGAGTCCGAGCAGCCCGGCCCCGCGATGCGCTCGTACCCGGACCCGTGCACCAGAGCCGCGATGACATGCTCGAACACCACTCGGTCCGGCACCCGCCGCCGATGACAGCCCAGCGGGTGCGTCGGGTCGTACTCGCCTCGTTCGGGCAACAGCGCGGCGAACTCGATCCAGATCGGTTCCAGCAGCGATGATGGAAGCACGGGCACGGGACATCCTGTCGGTCACGGAGCGTAGAGAACTCCCATGATCGATGGAACCCGTGCCCGTGCCCTACATTTCGCCTCGAACGTCCCGATTCCACCCTATTGACGGTCTCCCTAAGTCGCGGCACGGAGTGCCCGACTTATCGCAAAAGTCCAGGTGGCGACGAGAGCCGCGACACAAAAGAGTCGGGATCCTCGTTTGACTTGCGTCGGCGTAGGCATCGGCATAGCGTCTACCCCTAGATGTAGTAGTTACAGGGCTGTAAGTCCTCCACAGGTTGTGGAATCGGCAGCCACTCTTCACTGACCGTAGTTGACCGGCGAGTAGGCCTCACGAGGGCGCTCGCCCGGTTTGGTGTGCCCTTTGTCCGGTTCGTCCGGCGTATCGTTGAGAGAGGTCCATCGACATGCGGTGCCCGTACTGCCGGCACGCCGACTCGCGAGTGGTGGACTCGCGAGAGGCCGAGGATGGGCAGATCATCCGGCGGCGCCGGTCCTGCCCGGAGTGCGGGCGTCGGTTCACCACCGTCGAGGAGGCGGTGCTCGCCGTGGTCAAGCGCAGCGGGGTCACCGAGCCGTTCAGCCGGACGAAGATCATTGCCGGGGTGCGCAAGGCGTGCCAGGGGCGCCCGGTCGACGAGGACTCGATCGCGCTGCTCGCGCAGAAGGTCGAGGAGACCGTCCGGGCGCGCGGGGCGGCGGAGCTGCCCAGCCACGAGGTGGGGCTGGCCATCCTCGCGCCGCTGCGGGAGCTCGACGAGGTGGCCTACCTGCGGTTCGCCAGCGTGTACCGGTCGTTCGACTCGCTCGGGGACTTCGAGCGCGAGATCGCCGCGCTGCGGGCCGGGGCGGAGGCGCCGGTCAAGGAAGAGCCGGGAGACGGCCCGGCCGTGCCGACGGCGCGCGTGGGCTGAGCGACCGGACCGGCGGCACGGGGACGGTCCGCGGGGGACCAGCCCGAGGAAGCGGACAAACCGCACCAAAAAGCTTGCGGTGGGGTCGGTACGCACATGCGGTACCGGCGAAACCTGACACAGAACGAAAACACAAAACGCTGACTGAGGGGGCCGCGGATGGCGGGGGAGACGAAGACGAAGGCATCGGCACGCAAGGACACGCGGGAGGGGCTGCGGGTCGAGCGCGTCTGGACGACCGAGGGTGTACACCCGTACGACGAGGTGACGTGGGAGCGTCGCGACGTCGTGATGACCAACTGGCGGGACGGCTCGATCAACTTCGAGCAGCGGGGGGTCGAGTTCCCGACGACGTGGAGCGTCAACGCGGCCAACATCGTCACCACCAAGTACTTCCGCGGGGCCGTCGGCACGCCGCAGCGCGAGCAGTCGCTGCGCCAGCTGATCGACCGCGTCGTGTCCACCTACACCAAGGCGGGCCTGCAGTACGGGTACTTCGCGACCGAGGCCGACGCCGAGGTCTTCGGCCACGAGCTGACCTGGATGCTGCTGCACCAGGTGTTCAGCTTCAACTCGCCGGTCTGGTTCAACGTCGGCACGCCGTCGCCGCAGCAGGTCAGCGCCTGCTTCATCCTCGCCGTCGACGACTCGATGGACTCGATCCTCGACTGGTACAAGGAGGAGGGGCTGATCTTCAAGGGCGGCTCTGGCTCCGGCGTCAACCTGTCCCGGATCCGCTCGTCCAAGGAGCTGCTCACCAGCGGCGGCACGGCCAGCGGCCCGGTGTCGTTCATGCGCGGCGCGGACGCGTCGGCCGGGACGATCAAGAGCGGCGGCGCCACCCGGCGCGCGGCCAAGATGGTCATCCTCGACGTCGATCACCCCGACGTGGAGGAGTTCATCGAGACCAAGGCCCGCGAAGAGGACAAGATCCGGGCCCTGCGCGACGCCGGCTTCGACATGGACCTGGGCGGCAAGGACATCGTCAGCGTTCAGTACCAGAACGCCAACAACTCGGTGCGCGTGAACGCCGAGTTCATGCGCTCGGTCGAGGACGACACCGAGTTCGCGCTCAAGTCGCGGCTCGACAACAGCCCCATCACCTCGGTCAAGGGCAAGGAGCTGTTCCGCAAGCTCGCCCAGGCCGCGTGGGAGTGCGCCGACCCGGGCATCCAGTACGACGACACGATCAACGACTGGCACACCTGCCCCGAGACCGGGCGGATCACCGCGTCGAACCCGTGCAGCGAGTACATGCACCTGGACAACTCCAGCTGCAACCTGGCGTCGCTGAACCTGCTGAAGTACCTCAACGCCGACGGCACCTTCGCCGTCGAGAAGTTCGTGAAGTCGGTCGAGCTGGTCATCACCGCGATGGACATCTCGATCTCCTTCGCCGACTTCCCGACCGAGAAGATCGGCGAGACCAGCCGCGCGTACCGCCAGCTCGGCATCGGCTACGCGAACCTGGGCGCGCTGCTCATGGCCAGCGGCCTCGCGTACGACTCGGAGGGCGGCCGGGCCGTAGCCGCGTCGATCAGCAGCCTCATGACCGGCACCGCCTACCGCCGCTCGGCCGAGCTGGCCGGCGTCGTGGGTGCCTACGACGGCTACGCCCGCAACGCCAGCGCGCACGCCCGCGTGATGGACAAGCATCAAGCCGCAAACGCCGTCATCGGTACCGTCGGTGCCGTCGACGCCGCGATCAAGGAAGCGGCCACGGCGCAGTGGGCGCTGGGCAACGAGATCGGCGCGAAGAACGGCTGGCGCAACTCGCAGGCCAGCGTGCTCGCCCCGACCGGCACCATCGGCCTGATGATGGACTGCGACACCACCGGCGTCGAGCCCGACCTGGCCCTGGTCAAGTTCAAGAAGCTCGTCGGCGGCGGTTCGATGCAGATCGTCAACCAGACCGTGCCGCGGGCGCTGCGCACCCTGGGGTACCAGGAGGAGCAGGTCGAGGCGATCGTCGAGCACATCTCGGCGCACGGCCACGTGGTCGACGCGCCCGGCCTCAAGCTCGAGCACTACAGCGTCTTCGACTGCGCCATGGGCGAGCGGACCATCGCGCCGATGGGCCACGTCCGCATGATGGCGGCCATCCAGCCGTTCATCTCCGGCGCCATCTCCAAGACGGTCAACATGCCGGAGTCGGCGACCGTCGAGGACGTCGAGGAGATCTACTACCAGGGCTGGAAGCTCGGCCTCAAGGCGCTGGCGATCTACCGCGACAACTGCAAGGTCGGCCAGCCGCTCTCGGCGGTCAGCTCCTCCAAGAAGGCCGAGCCGGAGCCGGTCGTCCAGGAGGTCGTGAAGACCGAGAAGGTCATCGAGTACCGCCCGGTGCGCAAGCGGCTGCCGAAGAAGCGCCCGAGCTCGACGGTGTCGTTCTCCGTGGCCGGCGCCGAGGGCTACCTCACCGCGTCGTCCTACCCGGACGACGGCCTCGGCGAGGTCTTCCTCAAGATGTCCAAGCAGGGCTCGACCCTCGCCGGCGTCATGGACGCGTTCTCGGTGGCGATCTCGATCGGCCTGCAGTACGGGGTGCCGCTGGAGACGTACGTCTCGAAGTTCGTGAACATGCGCTTCGAGCCGGCCGGCATGACCGACGACCCGGACATCCGCCTGGCCACGTCGATCGTCGACTACGTCTTCCGCCGCCTGGCCCTGGACTTCCTGGACTTCGACACCCGCTCGGAGCTGGGCATCCTGACCTCGGGCGAGCGCGCCGCCCAGCTGCGCGCCGAGGCGGGCGAGTCCGACGTCGACCTGACCGAGATGCGCAACTCGGCCCCGGTCGAGAAGCCCTCGGCGGACAAGGCCAAGCCGGCCGAGGTCGAGGCCCCGCGCCGCATCGGCTCCTCGACCGAGCTGCTCGAACTGGTCCAGGGCAAGGCCGCCGACGCGCCGCTGTGCTTCACCTGCGGCACCAAGATGCGCCCCGCGGGCAGCTGCTACGTCTGCGAGGGCTGCGGCTCCACCAGCGGCTGCAGCTGATTGTTGTTTGCAGTGAACGGCCCGGCCACCTCGGCCGGGCCGTTTCGCTGTTCCTAGGACCAGGCGTTCGCGAGGCGGTTCAGGTCGTCCTTGTACTCGATCCGCTCGTACCAGTCCGCCGGCCAGTCGGTGTCGGGGTGGGCGGCGCCGACGAAGGCGCCCGCCAGGCAGGCGATCGAGTCCGAGTCGCCCGACGAGGCGGCGCCGCGGGCGATGGCGTCGACGGGGGAGCCGGGGAAGAGCAGGACGCAGTAGACCGCCGTCGCGAGGGCCTCCTCGGCGACCCAGCCCGCGCCGCCGGCCGCGCACGGGTCGGCGTCCGGGCCCAGGTAGCGGACCTGGTCCTCCAGGCCCGTGAGGGCGGCCTTGCACTCCTCCCAGCCGCGGGCGATGAAGGCCTCGGGGGAGGCGGTCGCGGGCCGGCGCCAGAGGTCGTCGCCGAGCCAGTCGCCGCGGTACACCGTGTGCTGCGAGTCGCACCGCGCGCGCAGCGCGGCCGGGAGCTCGGCCACCGGCAGGCCGTCGAGGAGCCAGCGGACGGCGAGGGCGGTCAGCTCGGACGCGGCCAGGCCGGTCGGGTGGCCGTGGGTGAGGGCGGCCTGCAGCTGGGCCGCGCCCGCGCGCTCGTCCTCGCTCAGGCCCGGGACGAGGCCGACCGGCGTGACGCGCATGTTGGCGCCGCAGCCCTTCGACTCGCGCACGGTCGCCTCCCACCACGGCAGGCCGCGGTCGAGCTGCTCGCACGCGGCGAGGCAGGTGTTGCCGGGGGCGCGGTTGTTCTCCGGATCGTGCAGCCACTTGACGAACAGGCGGTTCAGGTGCGGCTCGAGCCGCTCGGCGGTCAGGGGGCCGTCGACCAGGGTCAGGGCCGCGCCGACGGCCAGGGCCATCTGGGTGTCGTCGGTGACCAGCGCGCCCGGGGGCAGGTCGCGGGGGCCGCGCGGGCCGAACGTCGCCACGATCTGTTCGTACGTGCGGAACTCGGTGGGCTTGCCGAGCGCGTCGCCGAACGCCAGACCGAACAGGGAGGCCTTCACAGACATGATCGAAAGTTATACCCGTACAACTTCCACCCGTGACGCAGGGTGGCGGGCGCGGACGGCCTCGGCGCGGCGCGCGGACGCGTCGGAGAGGGCGAGGAGCCGCACCGGGCCCTGCATCGTGGCGATCGAGGCGTCGAGGCGGTCCGGGTTGGTCACGGGCAGGTGGTTGTAGATGGCGCCCGCGGTCGCCCCGGAGGTGCGCTGGATGGCGGAGAGGAAGAGCGTCAGGCGGTACGACTCGTAGCCCGTGTCGTCGCCGACCACCAGCACGGGCGCGTCGTCCGGCAGCCGCGCGGCCGCGACCAGGAGGAGGTCGGCCTGGGCGAGGCGCGCCGCGTCCGGGCCCCGCACCCAGGAACGACCCCAGAACCCGCCGGTGTACGGCGTGTCGCCCCGGCCCGCCCCGCTGAGCGCGACGATCGCGATCAGGGCCGGTACCGCGACCGGCAGCGAGCGGTGCCGCCGCGACACGGCGGGCGGCGGGAGGTGCAGCGCCAGCGCGCCCGCGCCCACGAGCAGCAGGGCGAAGACGAGGTACAGCGCCTTGTTCGCGTAGTACCCGCTGCCGACCCCGAACAGCCGTTGCCCCACCAGCAGCACCCCGGCGAACGCGGCGGCGGGGACGAAGCCCAGCGCGTACCGCCGCCAGATCCGGCTGTGCCGCCCGCGCCGCGAGAGCAGGCCGGTGAGAACCAGCGCGGCGAGGGCGGCGAGCGCGTCGCGGCTCAGCACGAGGTACCCGATCACGAACAGCGCGCTGGCCTGGTCGGCGTAGAGCAGCCCGTAGGCCATCGGCGCGGCCGCGGCCAGCCCGCACGCCGCGGCGAGGGCGAGCGCGCCCGGGCGCCGGGCCACGCGCCGCCACTGCGTGCCCAGCCAGATCAGCGCGGCCAGGCCGACGGGCGGCAGGTACAGGTAGTAGGTGAACCCGACCGCGGCCAGCAGCGCGGCGACGAGCAGCAGCTGGTCCCGGGTGCGCGCGACCGGGCGGGCCAGCAGGGCCATGAGCAGCACCGCCTCGGCCAGGCCCAGCACCTGGCTCGGATAGCCGAAGCTCAGCAGCTCCAGCATCTCCCCGGCCGCGCAGACGGCGGCGATCAGCGCGGCGAGGGGCACGCACCGCGCCGGGGTCAGCGCGCCCGCGGCGATCCACTGGGCCGACCAGACAAGAGCCAGGGCCAGGAAGGTGTACCCCACGATCGTGAACCAGAGATAGTGGGTCAGCATTGCGGTACCGACGCCGAAATCGTCCGCCGAGGACCGGACGAACCCGTCGAGCAGGCCTTCCAGCAGGTGCGAACCCTGCGGATAGTCGATCATCCCGCCGTAGACGTAGCGCTCGGCGCGCGCGTGATCGGCGAAGAGGTAGCCGCCGGTGCGCCGGATCGCGTCGAAGACCGCCGCGTGCCGGCCGAGGTCCTCGCCGTCGAGCATGATCGCCAGTTTGGCCTGTTGGCTCGTGTGCCAGGCCGGCCACGCCGCGACCAGCCCGACGACGCCCGCCGCGGCCAGGGCGACGGCGTCGGACCAGCGCGGCCGCGGGAGGCTCGGGCGCCGGCCCGACCACGCGGCCAGCAGGATCAGCACGGTGGCCGCCGTCCCGGCCACGGGGACCGGGTGCAGGCCCCAGGGCCAATACGCGAACCCGAGCCCGGCGACGCAGGTGGCGCCGAGCAGCAGCGCGGCGGCGAGCATCACCCGGTCGAGCAGGCCGCGGCCCCCGCGCAGGAGGGACGCGGTGGCGAGCAGGAGCAGGGGCGGCAGGACGAGGGCGCAGTGGGCCGCGTACAGGGCCGTGACCAGCAGCCACGCGGCCGCGACCAGGGCGAGGATGCGCAGTTGAACACGCCAGGGGGAGGGGACCGGCACGTACAGGTAACGATTTATCGGGAAACTTCGTGTCTGTCCGGTTCGTTGGTCCTTGCGTGACGACGCTGCGTGACCGGTACGACCCGAAGGCCAACGGACTCGGCCTGATCCGCCTCATCCTGGCCCTGTCGGTGCTGGTCGCGCACTCGTGGCCGCTCGGGCTGGGCCGGCCGAACCCGGGGCAGAGCCTGACCCGCGGCCAGGTCGACCTCGGGACGCTCGCCGTCGACGGGTTCTTCGTGCTGTCCGGGTTCCTCGTCGCCGCGTCCGCGCGCCGGACCGGGCCGCTGCGCTTCGCCTGGCACCGCTTCCTGCGCATCTTCCCCGGCCTGTGGGTGTGCCTGGCCGCGACCGCGCTCGCCGCCGCCGTGACCGGGCACGCGGGCGGCTTCGGGTTCGTGCGGTCCAACGTCTTCGGCGCGATCCACCAGTGGGGGATCGGCACGCTGTTCCTCGACACGCCCTATGGGCAGCTCGTGCAGACCAGCGTGGCCAACGGGTCGCTGTGGAGCCTCGTGTACGAGCTGCTGTGCTACTGCGGCCTGACCGTGCTCATCGCGGCCGGGCTGCCGCGCCGCGCGCCGTGGGCGGTGCCGGTGCTGGCTTGCGTGGCGTACGCCGTGCTCGTGATCGATGCGGTGCATGATCCGGTGGCCCCGCGGTACCGTGGCGGCCTTGGTCCCTTGCCTTTGTGGGGCTATGTCGATCTACAGCTCGCCGTCTATCTCGGATTCCTGTTCCTGCTCGGCGCGAGCGTGCAGTTGTATGCCCACCGGGTGCCACTACATCCGTTGTTGGCGATCTTCGCGGCCCTGGTCATGACGGCGAGTCTCGTCTACGGGGGCTTCTTCGTGCTCGGTTACCCGGCTTTTGCCTACCTTCTCCTGTACGCCGCGTGCGCCGTTCCGCCCCGCCTGCACGCGGTCGGCCGGTCGCACGACTACTCGTACGGGATCTACATTTACGCATTCCCGATTCAGCAGACCGTGGCGCATTTCGGCGGCGCGGCGTGGGGCGTGCTGCCGTACCTCGCGCTGTGCGTGCCCGCCGTCCTGCTCGTGGCGGCGGCGTCGTGGCATCTCGTGGAGCGGCCGGCGCTGGCCCTCAAGCACTGGACGGTGCCGGCGCCTCTAACCTTGGCGCGATGAACCTCGCCTGGCGCGCCCCGTTCACCTCGGCCGAGCTTTCCGCGCTGCATCACGCGTGCTTCGGCTCGTTGTCGCCCGTTGATTGGTGGACGCGCGTCAATGCGCACAGCCTCGGCTGGGTCGTGGCCCGGGACGGCGACGTCCTCGCCGGCTTCGTCAACGTCGCGTGGGACGGCGGCGAACACGCGTTCATCCTGGACACGATGGTGGCCGAGGGGTACCGGCGGGGCGGCGTCGCGACGCGGCTGGTGGCCCGGGCCGCCGAGGAGGCCCGGGCCACCGGATGCCGCTGGCTCCACGTCGACTTCGAACCCCACCTCACGAGGTTCTACCTGGAGTCCTGCGGCTTCAGCCCGACGCCGGCCGGGCTGATCTCACTTGGTCTTGCGTAGCGCCTTCAGGTCGGTGTGCGCGGTCTTGGCGGCCTGCCGGATCGGGGCGACCGCGCCCTTGATGGCGTCGCCGTCCTTGCCGGGCTTGAGGGCCAGCAGCGCGGTCGTCTTGCCGTCGAGGTGCTGCTTGACCGCGTCGGCCTTGAGCTTCGTGGCCACCGCGAGCTCGGTGTCGATGGCGGCGGTCAGGCGCACCTTCGGCCCGGTGAGCATGAAGACGCGGTAGTCGAAGACCATGCTCTGCGCGTCGGCCTTGAGCGCCTCGGCCGTCGTCTCGCCCTGGACCTTGGTCTTGAGGGCGGTGAGCCCGCTGCGCTGGTCGGCCACGAGCTTGGTGAGCGTGTCCTTGTGCGCCGCGGTGAGCTGATCGGCCTTCGCGATCACGGCGTCGTCCTTCTTGAGCGCCTCGAGCCGCTTGTCGATGCGCGCGGCCACGGCCTGCTTGGCCTTGTCGAGGTCGGCCCCCTTGCCCTTGACCGTCTCGGCGATGGCGACGGTCGTGATCTCGTCGTCCGCGGCCTGGGCGTCATCGACGGTCAGATCGTCGGCGGTCAGGGTGAGCATGGTGTCCACGGCCGTGCTCGGGTCCTGCTGCGGGAGTGCCCGGCTGCAGCCGCCCACGAAGAGCACACCGGCGGCGAGGGCGATGGCGAGCGTTCGTCTCATGGCGGCCATCGTGCGGTGCATGGGTAAGCGTTCCGCGCGTCCGAACGTAAGGATTCGGTCAACGGGGTACGGCGGCGGTCACCTCGACCTCCAGCAGCGCGCCCGCGCGGAACAGCTTCGAGATCTCGACCGTGGTGCTGGCGGGCGGCGTGCCCGGGAAGAGCTCGCGCCGCACGGTCCCGTACTCCGGCAGCAGCCCCAGATCGGTGACGAACGTCCGGATGTGCGCGACGTGCTCGAACCCGCCCCCGTGCGCGGCGAGGATGCCGCGGACGACCTCGAAGACGTACCGCGCCTGGGCCGCCATGTCGCCCTCCCCGACGATGTCGCCGTCGTCGCCGACCGCGATCTGCCCGGCGAGGAACAGCAGCGCGACGTTGCCGGTGTCCACGCGCGCGACGTGCGAGTACGGCCCGGCGGGCGGCGTCACGCCCGCGGGGCTGTCGAGGATCATCATGCGGTCGACGCTATGAGCCTCGGACGCATGCGACCAGCAAATGTCTGGCATGGCCGCGATGCGCCGTGGGAATGTCACTTCGTGCAGACGGAGATGCTCGAGGTCTTTCGCGAGGTGGCGCGGCAGCGGTCGATCACGGGGGCGGCGGCGACGCTGCGCTACACCCAGTCGGCGGTCTCGCGGCAGATGGCCGCGCTGGAGGCCGAGTTCGGCGCGCGGCTCTTCGACCGGCTGCCGCGCGGGGTGGCGCTGACGGCGGAGGGGCGGTGCCTGCTGGAGCATGCTTCGGCGGTACTGGACCGGCTGTCCTCGGCACGGCGAGACGTGCGGGCGGTGCGGGACGCGCTGATCGGGCGGCTGCGGGTGGGAGCCTTCGCCACGGCGGATGCGGCGGTGGTGCCGCGGGCGCTGGCCCGGTTCCGCGCGTCGCATCCGGGGGTGGAGATCTCGCTGGTGGAGGGGCTGACCTCGCGGCTGCTGGGGGCGCTGCTGGTGGGGGACGCGGATGTGGTGCTGGTGAACGCGAGCGCGGACCGGCCGTTCGCGGACGAGCGGTTCCGGCTGCACCACCTGGTGGACGAGCCGCTGCTGCTCGCGGTCGCGGCGGGGCACCCGCTGGCGCGCCCCGGTCGGGTGGTGCGGCTCGCCGGGGTGGCCGACGAGGCGTGGATCGCCGGGTCGGCGCGGGCGGAGGACACCCTGCTGGCGGCGAGCGCGCGGCGGGGTTTCACGCCACGGATCGAGTTCGTGGTGCAGGAGTGGACGGCCAAGTTCGGGTTCGTGGCCGCCGGGCTCGGCGTGACGCTCGTGCCGGGCCTCGCCGCGCGGACGGCACCCGCCGGCGTGGTGCTGCTGCCGCTCGACCCCGAGGAGGTGCCGCACCGGACGGTGATGGCCGCGACGCTGGCGGGGCGCACGGTGCCGGCGGTGGTCGAGGCCTTCCTCGCAACACTCCGCGCGGCCGCGGTCAGCGAAGTGACACCCGGCGATGCCATGCTCGGCGAGGCGGGGTCGCACGGGGCCGCGCTGGACGAGACGACGCTGCGCGAGGACGCGTCCGGCGAGGCTGACGACGCTTAGGGAAGGGGGACGGGCAGGTGGACGGGACGATTCTGGTGACCGGCGCGACGGGGAAGCTCGGCCGGGTACTGATGACGGAGCTCGAACGGCAGGGCCTGCCTGCGCGCGGGATGAGCCGCTCGGCGCCCGGGATGGCGCGGGCCGACCTGCTGACGGGGGAGGGCCTGCCGGCCGCGCTCGACGGGGCCGCGCTCGTCATCCACGCCGCGACCGACGGGCGGCGCGACGTGCGCGCGGCCGAGCGGTTGCTGGGGGCGCTCAGGCCCGAACAGCACCTGTTGTACGTCTCGATCGTCGGCGTCGACCGCGTGCCCCTGCCGTACTACCGCCAGAAGCTCGCCGTCGAGCACCTCGTGCGGGCGCGCGGCGGCTCCATCTTCCGCGCGACCCAGTTCCACGACCTGGTCTTCACCCTGGCCCACGCGGCCGCGCGGCTGCCGGTCGTGCTCTACCCCGCCTTCGACCTCCAGCCGGTCGACACCCGCGACGTCGCGCGGCGGCTCGGGTCACTCGCCGCCTCCCTCGGCCCGGGCACCGCCCCCGTCGAGGAGGACTTCGGCGGCCCCGAGGTGCGGCCGGTCAGGGACCTGTTCCGCTCGTTCCTCCAGGTGTACGGCAAGCGCCGCCCCCTCGCCCCGCTCCGCCTCCCGGGGAAGACGTTCCGGGGCTACCGCGCGGGCGGGCACCTGGCGCCGGACCACGCCCTGGGCGCGGTGACCTGGGAGGACTACCTGCAGCACCGCGCGGCGGCGTAGCTCAGCCCGCGACGTCCGGCTCCGGCTCCTGCTGGGCCGGTGGTGCCGAGTGCCGAATCCGCCGCAGCCCCACCGCCGCCGAGACGCCGGCCGCCGCCACGTCCGCCAGGGTGAACAGCAGGCGCGAGACCAGCGTCAGCGCCCAAGCGGTCGGCCACGGTACGCCCAGGCCGGCCAGCGCGATCGCCATCAGGAACTCGCGCGCGCCCAGGCCGGACGGGGCGACGATGACGAAGGTGCTGATGCTCATCGCGAGCGCCATGGCGAAGATCGAGCCGATGATCCCGTGCACGCCGGGCAGGTGGGAGCGGACCAGGAAGAAGATGTGCAGGCCCGCCGCGAGGTAGCCGACCGCGCACCAGGCGCTGCTCACCAGGACCGGGCGCCAGGTGATCGGGCGGTCCAGGGCCGGGCGGCGCAGGATGCGCATCGCGCGGCCGACCAGGTACGTCAGCAGCGGCGGGTAACAGCAGGCCAGGCCGAACGGCAGCAGGATGACCGCGCACCAGACGGCCAGCTGGGCGAAGGTGCGGTGCTCGCTCGCGTCCGCGCCGTCGAAGGCCACGCCGAAGCCGGGGGCGGTCAACACCAGGCCCACCGTGACGCCGAGGCCGGTCACGACGGCCGAGCCGATGAAGACCTTGGCGCGGGAGACGCCAACGCGGCGGCCGAGCTCCATCTGGACGACGTACGCCCAGACGGTACCCGGAAGGTATTTTCCTAGGGCTCCGATGAGCTGGATCGGCGCGGCGTCGCGCACGCGCAGGGGGTGGTCGAGGTTGCCGACCATCGCGCGCCAGGCCATCATCGTGGCCCACAGGCACGCG
Organism: Dactylosporangium sp. CS-033363; assembly: GCF_050942475.1. Lineage (NCBI taxonomy): Bacteria > Bacillati > Actinomycetota > Actinomycetes > Micromonosporales > Micromonosporaceae > Dactylosporangium > Dactylosporangium sp. CS-033363. The sequence goes on from NZ_CP192032.1 coordinate 1,797,105, forward strand.
ACCGCGCACGCCAGCGAGGCGCCCAGGGACGGCCACGAGAGGCTTCGGAAGGTCGCCGAGACCGAGGACCACTGCTGGACCGTGGTGGCGACGATGAAGTACGCGATCGCCAGCGCCGCGAGGATGCGGACCACCTGGATCGCTCGGGCGCGCCAGGGGCGGGCCGGTTGCTTCGTCACCGCCGGGGCCTGCGTCCCGTCGTCCATTGCCACCCCACTCACGGTCGGTCACGCTAGCACGCCATCTTCAGACCCCTAAGATGGCGCGATCCGAGGTGAATGGAGTCGGCCCGTGCGGTACATCGTCATCGGTGGGGGCATCGTCGGGCTGGCGACGGCCCAGCGGCTCGTCCAGGACCGGCCCGACGCCCGGGTCACGGTCGTGGAGAAGGAGGCCGGGTGGGGTGTCCACCAGACCGGGCACAACTCCGGGGTCATCCACGCCGGGGTGTACTACAAGCCCGGTAGCCTCAAGGCCACACTGTGCAAGGCCGGCAGCGCGTCGATGGTCGAGTTCTGTGCCGAGCACGGGATCGCCCACAAGGTCACCGGGAAGCTCATCGTCGCGACCGCGCCGGAGGAGCTGCCGCGGCTCCGCGCGCTGTACGAGCGGGCGGCGGCCAACGGGCTGCCGGTGCGCATGGTGAGCCAGGGCGAGGCGCGCGAGTACGAGCCGGAGGTCGCCTGCGTCGAGGGCATCCACGTCGCGTCGACCGGGATCGCCGACTACAAGGCGGTCTGCGTCAAGCTCGCCGAGCTGGCCGAGAAGGCGGGCGCGACGCTGCGGCTCAACACCGCCGTGGTGGGCATCCGCGCGTCCGAGCGCGAGGTCGTGGTGCGCACGACGACGGGGGACCTGACCGCCGACGCCGTCGTCAACTGCGCGGGCCTGCACGCCGACCGGGTGGCCCGGATGGCCGGCATCAGCCCGCCCGCGCGCATCATCCCGTTCCGCGGCGAGTACTACGAGCTGCGCCCCGACCGCCGCCACCTCGTCAACGGCCTCATCTACCCGGTGCCCGACCCGCAGTTCCCGTTCCTCGGCGTGCACCTCACGAAGATGGTCGACGGCAGCGTGCACGCCGGGCCGAACGCGGTGCTCGCGATGGCGCGCGAGGGCTACACGTGGGGCAAGGTGCGGCCGCGCGACGTCGCCGACGCCGCGACCTACCGCGGTCTGTGGGCGCTCGGCCGCAAGCACCTGCGCTACGGCCTGACCGAGGTGCGCCGCTCCCTGTCCAAGCGCCGATTCGCGGAAAGCCTGGCCCGTCTGGTGCCTTCAATCACAACCGCGGATCTGGTACCGGCTGAGGCGGGCGTCCGCGCGCAAGCGATCACGCCGGCCGGCGACCTGGTCGACGACTTCCTCATCGTCACGGAGGGCCGGCAGGTGCACGTGCTCAACGCGCCCTCGCCGGCCGCGACGAGTTCACTGGAGATCGCCAAGTACATCACCGCCCGGTTGCCGGTATAGGGTGCGCGTCGTGCGAAGGGTGCTGCTCGCCGTCGTTGCCCTGTCCGCGACGCTCGCCGCCGGGTGCGACGATGCCGGCGCGAGCCCGGCCGCCCAGGCCTCGACCGCTCCGGCGGCCGCCGCCGGGGGAGCCTGCCAGCTGCTCGACTTCGGCATGGTCAATGCCAAGCTGGGGCTGAACCTGTCGATCGCCGCGGGCGCCTCGATGGACAACACGTTCTCCTGCGTGCTGCAGGCGGCCGGCGGCTCCTATCCGGACCTGGTGCTCTCCGTCAGCACGACGAGCATCGGGGCGGACGTGTTCGGCTCGGACGTACAGCCGAAGGACGCCCAGACGGTCGACGGGCTCGGCCTGGTGGGCTACCAGATGCAGACCCCCGCCGCGGAAAAGGCCGGCCCGGGCGTGGAGGTCGGCTGGCTGGCCGGCAACAAGCGGATCATCAAGCTGTCGCTGCGGCTGGCCCCCGGCAACGCCGACGACAAGGCCGCCGAGGCGATGCCGAAGATGATCGAGCTCGCCAAGTTGATCGACCTGAGCAGCCTTTAGAGCCCTGCCGCGGTACGGGCGGCAGCGAACAACTCCTCCGGCTCGCCGAAGTAGCGCCAGGGCCAGACCGCGGCCCGCTCGCCGCCCAGTTCGAGGTGCACCTTGGCCCGGTCCGGCTCGCCGGCCTGGTGATACAGCGCCGCGAACGCCTGGTGCGCGCTCATCGTCCAGGGATTGCTCGCGAAGTCGTCGTACCCGGCGAGCAGGCGCTCGGCCGCGGCGTCGGTCTCGCGGCGGACCGCGGAGTCGGCGAAGTACCGCCAGGCGCGCCAGAACCGGCCGACCACGGTGCCGCGCAGCAGCCCGTCGACGTAGCCTTCGATGTGCGCCAGCGCGACGAGGGCGTGCAGGGGGTGACCGTCCGGCCGCTGCTCCGTGCGGGTGCGGGCGAAGGCGATGACCTTGTCCTGGCTGCCGTACCAGCGGCGGGTGAGGCCGGTGAGGTGCCTGGTGTGCGCCCCGTAGAGGTCGGGGCCCAGGATGCAGGCCCGCTTGAACACGTCGGCCGCCTCGGTGCGGTGCAGCGGCGCGCAGACCACCGCCCCGGCGAGCTCGCTCCACGGCACCGGGTCGTCCCGCGAGAGCGCGGCGGCCTGGCGCAGGGCCGTGCGCGCCTCGGACACGAGCGCCTGCTGCTCCTGCACCAGCCGCTCGGTCACGACCGGCTTGGCGTGGTTGTCCTCGCGCACCGACCAGGCCGCGGCCGCGAGCGAGGCGCCGAGCAGGAGCCACCGCTCGGGCAGGTACGCCTGCTGCGCCGTCAGCTCCCGCAGCGCCTCGATCCGCAGCGCCCCGCCGGCCCCGAGGATGGCCACCGCGTGCTCCCGGTGCACCGGGTCGTCGGCGGCGGCGATGAGCTCGAGCGCGGCGGAGGGGTCGCCGTCGTCGGCCAGGGCCCAGAGCGCCTTGTCGAGCGGCTCATCGGAGAAGGCGCGGTCGAATCCCACCAACTCAGGCTAAGTGCCGAAATTTCCCTTACCGGCGGGTTGCCGGACCAGTCATGCCCTCGGGGTGGCCGCGAGCTCATCCCGCGCCCGCCCGGGACCGCCGGCGTCGGCTGGGCGACAAATCGTGAAATGTCGGGTTGTGCAGGTGGCGCGAATTTCCGCGGCCAGCCCCACGTCGATCTCCAGGGCGCGCTCGTAGTGCTCGCGCGCGTCGGCGGAGATCGGCCCGCGGGACCTGGGAGGTCGCAGGGCCGGTTACGGCGCGCGGTCGTCGTAGCGGGCGCGCGATTCGGCGACGTCGGTCTGGTGGCGGCGGGCCCAGGTGGTGAGCGCGACGAGGGCGGCCTGGAGTTCGAGGGCCATCGGCGTGAGCGAGTACTCGACGCGCGGCGGCACCGTCGGGTAGCTCGTGCGCACCACGAGCCCGTCGCGTTCCAGGTTGCGCAGGGTCAGGGTCAGCATGCGCCGGCTGATGCCCGGGATGGTCCGCTCCAGGGCGGAGAACCGGATCGGCCCCGGGGAGGCGGCGACCAGGATGCACACGCTCCACTTGGACCCGATCCGATCCAGCACGTCCTCGACCGAACACGACGGCGCCCCGTCACACGCCGCCGACGCGGATTCCGGCGGGCCCGCGCACGTGTCGGGTGGACCGGGTGGGGTGGGCGCCGCGTGCGACCCGCGCGCCTGCTGTTGAGCCGCGTTCGATCCGCGGGCGTCGTTCAGGGCCGTGGTGGGGCCAGCCGTGGTGGGGCCAGCCGTGGTGGGGCCAGCCGTGGTCGGGCCGTGGGCGGTCGGGCGGGCCAGGCCGTGGTCGGGTGGGCCGGCGGGGCCGCTCACGGTCGGGCTGGTCGCGGTCGGGCCGTGGGCGGTCGGGCGGGCCGGGCCGTGGTCGGGTGGGCCGGCGAGGTCGCTCACGGTCGGGCTGGTCGCGGTCGAACCGTAGGCGGTCGGGCGGACCGGGCCGTGGTCGGGCGGGCCGGCCTGGCTGCGCACGGTCGGGCCAGTCGCGGTCGGGCCGTGGGCGGTCGGGCGGGCGGGGCCGTCGGTGGTGGGGCTCGCGGTGGTGGGGCTCGCGGTGGTGGGGCTCGCGGTGGTGGGGCTCGCGGTGGTGGGGCTCGCGGTGGTGGGGCTCGCGGTGGTGGGGCTCGCGGTGGTGGGGCCGGGGGTGGTCGGACCGTGGGTGGTCGCGCTGGCCGTAGTTGCGCTGGCCGTGGCCGGACCGTGGGCGGCGGGGCCGGCGGGGCCGCCGTGCGTGGTCGGCGCCGTGTCGTTGGCGGGCCCGGGCGGTGGTGGCTCGGGAGCGGCGGACACGGCGACGACCAGGAAGCGCTAGGCCGCGGCCACGAAGACGCGCGACGCGACCTCGCGGGGCAGGCGGATGCGCTCGCCCTCGCGGTCGATCGAGACGCCGTCGCGCTCCTGGGCCACGGTGACGGTGGCGCCGGGGTCGATGCCCGCGGTGTGGAGCTGGCGCAGGACGTCGGCGTCGGTCTGGACGGACTCGCAGATGCGGCTCACGACCACGGCGCCGGCCAGGCCCGGGAAGGCCAGGTTGCGCTCGGGGTCGGGGTCCTCGTCCGGGGCGTCGCCGCGCAGGCCGTCGAGGCCGGGGATCGGGTTGCCGTACGGCGAGCGCGTCGGCCGCCCCAGCAGCTCGTAGACCCGCTGCTCGACGGCGTCGCTCATGACGTGCTCCCAGCGGCACGCCTCCTCGTGGGCCTCCTCGTAGGGCAGGCCGATCACGTTCACGAGCAGCAGCTCGGCGAGGCGGTGCTTGCGCATGACCGCGACCGCGTGCTCGCGGCCCAGGTCGGTCAGTGCCAGGTGGCGGTCGCCCTCGACGATGAGCAGGCCGTCGCGCTCCATGCGGGCCACGGTCTGGCTGACGGTGGGGCCGCTCTGGTGCAGGCGCTCCGCGATTCGGGCGCGCTTGGGGACGACGCCCTCCTCTTCGAGTTCGAGGATCGTCTTCAGGTACATCTCGGTGGTGTCGACCAAGTCGTTCACTGCCCATGCCCTCCCGGTACGCGATGGTACTCGCTGCGTACGACAAGATTGGAGCGTGACAGCCAACCGGGCGATCTTGAACGTCGCCGCTCTCGCCGAGCTGGTGCGGTCCGCCCAACCGCCGACTCTTCTCGATGTGCGCTGGACCCTCGCGAAGGACGGCCGGGTCGCGTACGACGCCGGTCATCTGCCTGGCGCGGTCTTCGCCGATCTCGACGAAGACCTCTGTGGGCCGCCGGGCGCCGGTGGGCGCCATCCGCTGCCCGATCCCGCGGCGCTGGAGGACGCGCTGCGGAGACTTGGGGTCCGCGCCGGGCACCCGGTGGTGGTGTACGACGCAGGCGGGCCCAATCCTACCGGGGCCGCGGCGCGCGCCTGGTGGACGCTGCGCTGGGCGGGCATCGAGAACGTGAGAGTCCTCGATGGCGGTTACGCGGCGTGGATCAAGGCTGGACATTCCGTGACGACCGAGGCGGTCGAACCGGACGAAGGCGACGTAACGGTCGTGACCGGGGGCATGCCGGTCTGGACCGCGGCCGACGCGAGCGACGCAGCTAACACGCTGCTCGATGCGCGCGTGGCCGCCCGGTACCGCGGGGAGACCGAGCCCGTCGATCCCGTCGCCGGCCACATCCCGGGCGCGCTCAACCTTCCGGCGGCGGAGACGGTTGACGCGGATGGCCTTCTGCAGACGGTACCGACGCAGAAAACCGGAACCGTGGGAGCGTATTGCGGATCCGGAGTGACCGCGGCCCAGCTGGTGCTCGCGTTGCATGAGCAGGGCGTGGACGCCGCGCTCTACGTGGGATCCTGGAGCCACTGGATCACCGATCCGAGCCGTCCGATCGAAACGGAGGCCGCATGAGCACGTTGGTGGTGTGGGACGAGCGGCTCCTGAAGTACGACATGGGGGATCATCCCCTCGACCCGGTGCGCGTCGAGCTGACCATGGACCTGGCCCGCCGCCTCGGCGTGCTGGACCGTGCCGGGGTCAGGCTGGAGCGGGCGGAGCCGGCCACCGACGCGATGCTGGAGACCGTGCACGATCCCGACTACATCGCGGTCGTCAAGGCGGCCTCGACGGGCCGGCGGATCAACATCATGGGCCTCGGTACCACCGACAACCCGACCTTCGTCGGCATGCACGACGCCAGCGCGCTCATCACCGGGGCGACGCGGCGCGCGGCCGAGGCCGTCTGGAGCGGGGAGGCGGACCGCGCGGTCAGCATCTCCGGCGGGCTGCACCACGCGATGCCGGCCCGGGCCGCGGGCTTCTGCGTGTACAACGATCCGGCCGTCGCGATCAAGCGCGTGCTGGAGCTGGGGGCGGAGCGCGTGGCGTACGTCGACATCGACGTGCACCACGGCGACGGCGTGCAGACGGTGTTCTGGAACGACCCGCGCGTGCTCACCGTCAGCCTGCACGAGTCGCCGCGCACGCTGTTCCCCGGCACCGGCTTCCCCGACGAGACCGGCGGCCCGGACGCGCCCGGCTCGGCGGTCAACGTCGCGCTGCCGCCCGGCACCGACGACGCGGGCTGGCTGCGCGCCTTCCACGCGGTGGTGCCCGGCGTCCTGCGCGCGTTCCGGCCCCAGCTGCTGTTCACGCAGTGCGGCGCGGACACGTACCACCACGACCCCCTGGCCAACCTCCGGCTCACCGTCGACGGCCAGCGCGCGGCGTACCTCGCGCTGCGCGACCTCGCGCAGGAGGTCGCCGGCGGCAAGTGGGTGGCGAGCGGGGGCGGCGGCTACGCGCTGGTCGAGTGCGTGCCCCGGGCCTGGACGCACCTGCTCGCGGTGGTGACGGGGGAGGAGCTTGACCCGGCCCTGGAACTGCCCGAGGAGTGGCGCTCACTCGCGTCCGCGCGCCGGCCCGGCGCCCCGCTGCCGCGGACGATGACCGACGGCGGCGGTACGAGCTACGTCCCCTGGGTCCCGGGCGAGTCCCCGGACGCGATCGACCGGACCATCATGGCCACGAGGCGGATCTCGTTCCCGTTCTTCGGCCTGGACCCCCACGACCCCCGCGACTAATGGCGGACCGCGGCCTCGAGGCGCGACAGGCGCTGCTTGATGCGGTCGAGCTCGGCGAGCATCTCGGTCTCGGCCGCGGGCGACGTGCCGAAGGACGCGTCGGGCGCCGCGCTCAGCCGCAGGTTGGCCAGCTCGTCCTGCAGCGCGACGAGGGTCTGCGCGACGTCGTCGAGGAACTGGTCGACCTGCTCCTCGTCGTAGCCGCGCTTGCCGAACGGCGCCTTGGCGAACCGCACCGCCTGCACATCCGCCGGGGTCAGCATCATGGCAGACACCGTAACCCAGACGGGTGGAAACTATGCGGGTGAACGACGTTTCGGCCACGCGGGCCGCGGATGTGCTGCTATCGGACGGCACCACCGTCCACTTGCGACCGATCCGGCCCGGCGACGCCGACCGCATCGTGGCGCTGCACTCGCGGTTCTCGGAGCGCACGCGATATCTGCGGTACTTCTCGGCGTACCCCCGGATCCCGCAGCGCGACCTGGACCGCTTCGTGAACGTCGACCATCACGATCGCGAGGCGTTCGTCGTCGAGCACGCGGGCGAACTGATCGCGGTCGGCCGGTACGACCGGCTGGGCACCGGCTCCCACCAGGCCGAGGTCGCGTTCGTGGTCGAGGACGCCCACCAGGGCCGCGGGATCGGCTCGGTGCTCATCGAGCACCTCGCCGCCGCCGCGAGTACCGAGGGCATCACCGAGTTCGAGGCCGACGTCCTGCCCGTCAACCAGCCCATGCTGCGCGTCTTCATGGCCGCCGGCTTCCACATCGAGCGCCAGTTCGCCGACGGCGTCGTGCACCTGTGGTTCCCGATCAAGACCACCCCCGACTCCCTGCGCGTGCAGCAGACCCGCGAGCAGCGCGCGGAGGCCCGCTCGATCGCGCGGCTGCTCAACCCGCGCGGCGTCGCCGTCTACGGGGCCCGCTCGGGCGGCTCGGGCATCGGCGCCGCGCTCCTGGCCCACCTCAAGGGCGCCGGCTTCGCCGGGCAGATCGTGCCGGTCCATCCATCGGCGCCAGTGGTCGGCGGGCTTCCGGCGGTTTCGAGCCTCTCTGGTACTGCCGATGTCGACCTCGCCGTGATCGCCGTCCCCGCCGACGCGGTCCCGACGGTGGTCGCCGACTGCGCCGCGGCGGGCGTGCACGGCCTCGTCATCGTGTCCGCGGGCTTCGCGGAGTCCGGCCCCGCGGGCGCGGACGCGCAGGCGGCCCTGCTGCGGGCGGTGCGCGACCACGGGATGCGCCTCGTCGGCCCGAACTGCCTGGGTGTGGCGAACACCGATCCGGGCGTACGGCTCAACGCCACCCTCGCCCCGCTGCTCCCGCGCGCGGGCCGGGTGGGCTTCTTCAGCCAGTCCGCCGCGCTCGGAACAGCGCTGCTGGCCGAGGCCGACCGGCGCGGCCTGGGCCTGTCGACGTTCATCTCGGCCGGCAACCGCGCGGACGTGTCGGGCAACGACGCGCTGCAGTACTGGCGGGAGGACCCGCACACCGACGCGGTACTGCTGTACCTGGAGACCTTCGGCAACCCGCGCAAGTTCGCCCGCATCGCCCGCGAGCTGGCCCGCCGCAAGCCGGTCGCGGCCGTGGCGAGCCCGGTCCGCCCGCCGGCCCTGGACGCGGTCACGGTGGGCCCGGACGCGCGCGGCGTCGCGGCGCTGTTCGCCAGCTCCGGTGTCATCCGCGTCGACACCGTGGCCGAGCTGTTCGACGTCGGCCTGCTGATCGCCGGGCGCCCGCTGCCGACCGGCGACCGCATCGCCGTCGTCACCAACGCGGCCGCGCTGGGCGTTCTGACCGTGGCCAAGGCACCGGCGGCGGGATTGCGGATAGCTGAGGGGTACCCACGGGATCTGGGTCCTGAGGTCAATGATGTGGACTTCGTGCGGGCCGTGCACGCCGCCCTGGACGACGAGTCCGTGGACGCGGTGGTGGCGGCGTATGCCCCGGCCCTGGCCGAACGCGACCAGCTGGGTGTGGCCGAGCTCCTGCGGGTCTCGACGGCGGGCGCGCCACGGCCCCTCGCGGTGGTCATGCCGGCCGACCCGTCCTTCACGGTCGCGCCCGCCTACGGCGACGAGGACCCGATCGCCCTGCCCATGTTCCCGGCCATCGAGGAGGCGGTCCGCGCCCTCGGCCGCGTGGCCCGCTACGCGTCGTGGCGCCGCGAACCGGTCGGCTCCGTCCCTGATCTCCCCGGCGTGAATGCCGCGCTGGGCGTGGAGATCGCGACCCGCCTGGCCGTCTCGGGCCTGGGCGACCGCGGCGAGGCGGATGCGCTGCTCGCCGCCTATGGGATTCCGGTCGTACCGAGCACGTGGGCCTCCGGCCCGCACGTCGTGGACGTCGCGTCGTCCCTGGGGCTGCCGGTGGCGCTGAAGGTGGCGACGAAGCCCTGGCGGCATCGGATCGACTTGGGGGCGGTACGGCTGAACCTGACCTCACCGTCGGCGGTGGCGGAGGCCTACCAGGAGCTGGAACGCCTCTTCGGCCTTGGCGTCGAGGTCGTGGTGCAGCCGATGGTGGCCCCGGGCGTCGCGTGCGTCGTGGAAGTGGTCGACGACCCGTCCTTCGGGCCCGTGGTGGGATTCGGGCTCGGGGGCGAGGCGGCCGACCTCCTCGGCGACCGCGCCTGGCGGCCGGTGCCACTGACGGACCGCGACGCGGCGGCGTTGGTGCTGGCACCCCGGGCGGCGCCGCTGCTGACCGGCTATCGGGGGGCCGACCCCGTCGACCTCGACGCGCTGGCCGACCTGTTGCTGCGGGTGGGACGGCTGGTGGACGAGCAGCCGGGGTTGTCCTCGCTGACGCTGAACCCGGTGCTGGCGCGGCCTTCGGGGTTGGCGGTGCTGCACGCGAGCGCGGAGTTCGCACCGCACCAGCCCCGCCCGGACAGCGGCCCGCGCCGCCTCTGACTTACTCGTCGATTCGGCGTTCGCTCTCCTGGGTGGCGCGGGCCGGCTCGACTTCCCGCCTGGCCGCCGCATACGCCGCCTCGGCGCCCGGTTCGGCCAGGCGCCGGTCGCGCAGCTCGTTCCAGTCGCTGTGACCGCTCATGAGGGCTACTGCGCCTTGGCGGCTTTGGCTTCGGCCTTGATCTGCTTCTTGTACTCGCGCACCTTCGCCAGGGACGGGGCGTCCACGATGTCGGCGACCGACTTGTGGGAGCCCTCCTCGCCATAGTGGCCCGCGGCCGTGCGCCAGCCCTCGGGCTGGACGCCGTACTGCTTGCCGAGGAGGGCGACGAAGATCTGGGCCTTCTGCTTGCCGAAGCCCGGCAGCCCCTGCACGCGGCGGAGCAGTTCGTTGCCGTCCGCGACGCCGGTCCACAGGCCGGCCGGGTCGCCGTCGTAGTTGTCGGCCAGGGCGCGGCACACCTCCTGGACGCGGGCGGCCATGGCCTTCGGGAAGCGGTGCAGCGCCGGCGGGGTGGCGAAGATGGGCAGCAGCGCCTCGGGGTCGAACTCGGCCAGCTCGTGGGCGGTCGGCTCGTGGCCGAGCCGCTGGGCCAGCACGTACGGGGAGGAGAACGCCTTCTCGAGCGGGATCTGCTGGTCGAGCGTCATCCCGATGAGCAGCGCCAGCGGACTGCGGGTGAGGTACTCGTTCGCAGCGTCATCGATCGGCAGCGTGATGGCCATGCCGACATCCTGCCTCATCGGGGGGTTGGCGGGCGGGTGAAGCGCGCCCGGGCCCAGAAGTAGCCCAGCAGGGCGATCGCGACCGACCAGCCGGTCGCCCACAGCAGGTTCGCGTCGTTCGGGGCGCCGTTCAAAGCGGCCCGCAGCGACTCGATGATCGGGGTGAACGGCTGGTGCTCCGTGAACGCCCGCACCGCCGGGGACATGCGCGAGGCCGGGGCGAAGGCGCTGCTCAGAATGGGCAGCAGGGTCACCGGCAACGCCGCGTACGAAGCGGCCACGACAGTGCGCACGGAAAGGCCCATGGCGGTCGTCAGCCAGGCCGCGGCGAATGCGGCCAGCGCCACGATGCCCGCGACCGTGAGCCAGCCCAGGAACGATGCGTGTGGGCGGTACCCCATCAGGATCGTCAATCCCAGAATGAGCGCCACGCACAGAAGCGTGCGCAGGACCGTGCCGAGGACGCGGCCGGTGAGGACCGCGGCGCGGGAGATGCCCATCGTGCGGAAGCGGTTGATGATGCCCTCGTTCATGTCCGTGGCCACCGCGACCGCGGTCTGGCCGACGCTGTAGCCGATGCAGAGCACGAGGATGCCGGGGGTGACGTAGGCGAGGTACGCGGCGGTGCCGACGTCGGTCGCGGCGCCGAAGATGTAGACGAACATGAGCAGCATCAGGATGGGCGCGATCAGGGCGCCGAACATCGTGGACGGGTTGCGGCGGTTGTGCAGCAGGTCGCGCCGCAGCATGGTCAGGGCGTCGGTCATGCCACGCGCTCCTCGGTGAGGTGGCCGGTCAGGGCGAAGAAGACGTCGTCGAGGTCCGGGGTGTGGACGGTGAGCGTGTCGGGCGCGACGCCGGCCGATTCCAGGCGGTCGAGCAGGATCCGAAGGGCTGCGACGGTACCGTCACCAGGGACCCGCAGCGCCAGATCCTCCTCGTCGGCTGTCGCGCCCGGCAGCAGGGCGGCCGCCGCGGCGAGCGCCTCGGGCGTGGTGAAGGCGAGCCGGACGTGCGCGCCGGGGACGCGGCGCTTCAGCTCGGCCGGGGTGCCCTCCGCGACGATGCGGCCGCGGTCCAGCACGGCGACGCGGCGGGCGAGTTCGTCGGCCTCGTCGAGGTACTGCGTGGTCAGGAAGATCGTCACGCCGCCCGCCGCGAGCTCCCGGACGATGTCCCAGACGGTGCGGCGGCTGCGCGGGTCGAGGCCGGTCGTCGGCTCGTCGAGGAAGATCACGCGCGGGTCGCCGACGAGGGTCATGGCGAGGTCGAGGCGGCGCTTCATGCCGCCGGAGTACGTCGCGGGGGTGCGCCGGGCCGCGTCGGTGAGCTCGAAGCGCTCGAGCAGTTCGGCGGCGCGGCGCCGGCCCGCGCGCCGGCCCAGGTGCAGCAGGTCGGCCATGAGCAGCAGGTTCTCCTCGCCGGTGAGGAGGTTGTCGACGGCGGAGAACTGGCCGGTGACGCCAATGGCGCCACGCACCTTGGCCGGGTCCCGCAGCAGGTCGTGGCCCGCCACCGTGGCGGTGCCGCCGTCGGCGGGCAGCAGCGTGGCCAGGATGTGCACCATCGTGGTCTTGCCGGCGCCGTTGGGGCCGAGCAGGGAGAAGATCGCGCCGGCGGGGACGTCCAGGTCGATGCTGTCGAGGACGACGCTGTCGCCGTAGGACTTGCGCAGCCCGGAAACCGTGATGCCCGAGTCGGTCATGGCACCACTATGGCACCACAAGTGGCGCCATTCAAGCGCCATCTCCGAGGGTGCGGATGCACCATGTGCACAACCGACTAAATACCCCGTCAGGCGAAAAGTCCGATATGTCGCGGCGCGCCAGCGCCCGACATATCGTTACAAAAGCGTGGAGTGATAAGCCTCCATCCATTCCCTCTGGTACCGCACGAGCTCCGTCTCCTCGTTCAAGACATGCGCGAACATCTCGCCGACCACGGGGTCCGGCATGGACAGACAGGCGGCCCGCGTCTCGGCCGCCACCGCGTCCGACTCCGCCGCCAGTGCGGCGAAGTACGCGTCGTCGGCCCACCCGCGCGTGCGGACCAGCAACTCGAGGCGGGCGATCGGGTCGCGGTGGCGCCAGGCCTCGACCTCCGCGTCCGAGCGGTACCGGCGGGGGTCGTCCGAGGTGCTGTGGCCCGCCATCCGGTAGGTCATCGCCTCGATCAGGACCGGCGGCCCGCCGGCGCGCACCGACTCCGCCGCCCGCGCCGTGACCGCGTGCACGGCCAGGACGTCGTTGCCGTCCACGTGGTACGACTCCAGGCCGAAGCCGACCGCCCGGCGGTGCAGCGGCGCGGCCATCTGGCGGCTGGTCGAGGTCGAGATGGCCCACTGGTTGTTCTGGCAGAAGAACACGATCGGGGCGTTGGCGACCGCGGCCCAGTTCAGCGCCTCGTTCACGTCGCCCTGGCTGCTGGCGCCGTCGCCGAAGTAGGTCAGGACGACCTCGTCGGCGCCGTCGAGGCGGACGCCGACCGCGTACCCGGTCGCGTGCAGCGCCTGGGTGCCCAGGACCAGGCTGTAGATGTGGAAGCGGTAGCGGGCCGGATCCCAGCCCGAGTGCGTGACGCCGCGCCACTGGGCCATGAGCTCGGCCGGGCCGATGCCCCGGCAGCGCGCGGCGGCCTGTTCGCGGTAGCTGGGGAACACGTAGTCGCGCGGGTCCAGCGCGCGCATGGAGCCGACCTGGGCCGCCTCCTGCCCGAGCGCCATCAGCCACAGCCCGAGCTCGCCCTGGCGCTGTAACGCGTGGGCCTCCTCGTCGAAGCGGCGCGCGAGCACCATGTCCCGCAGTAGATCCCGGCACAGCTCAGGGGTCACCTCGAGCGGTGCGTCCTCGTCCGGGCGCAGGGTTCCGTCCGGTCCCAGCAACTGGATCATGTGCATCTCCCGTGTGGGTCACCTGCCTGCATCATCATCCTGCCGCCGGGGCCCGATCAATGGCGCCGCTGGCGCCATGCAATTCGCCATACTTGCGCGATACTGGCCGCATGGACCTGACCCGCTACGTCGAGGGCCTGCGCGCCGAACTGCTCGCGGCGGCGGGTCCCGAGGACGCCGCGCTGGCCGAGCGCCTCGCCGGGGCGGTCGCCTCCGCGACCCGGCTGGCCATGTTCGACGTGCTGTCGGACGCGGCCGACGAGATCACCCGCGACCTGGCCCCGGGCTCGGTCGAGATCCGCGTGCGCGACCGCAACCCGTACTTCGTGGTCACCACCCCGGACGGCGAGCCCGCCGCGCCGCCGGCCCCGGTGCCCCACGCCGAGGTCGCGGCCGAGGGGCCGGTCGGCCGGATCAACTTCCGCCCGCCGGAGCAGCTCAAGCAGCGCATCGAGGAGGCGGCCGCGCGCGAGGGGCTGTCGGTCAACGCCTGGCTGACCCGCACCCTGGCCGGGGTCGTCGCCGCCGAGCCGGCCCCGCCCCCGCGCGCGACCGGCAAGGGCACCTTCGTCGGCTGGGTGGGCTAGCGCACGGTCCCTACGCTGGGCCGATGTCGCAGCGGATGCGGGTGGTCGGGGTCTGGTCGGTCTTCGGGATCGCCGCGGTCGTCTCCGCCGTGCTCGTCTGGCTGCGGCCCGCCTCCGACCGCCTCTCCGACCTGCACATCTACTACGGCGCGGCGCGGGCCGTGAACGACGGCCGGCCGCTGTACGAGTACGTCGCGGAGAACGGCGGCCCGTTCACGTACCCGCCGTTCGCGGTGCTGTTCTTCCGCCCCCTCGCGCTGCTGCCGGAGCCCGCGCTGCAGGTCGCGTGGCTGGCCCTCACCTGCGCCGCCGTCGCGGCCCTGGCGGTCGCGGTGGGCCGCGGGCTGTCCGCGTCGCGCCTCGCCGTCGCCGCGATCGCCTGTGGCCTGCTGGTGTCCGCGCCCGTGCAGAGCAACCTGCGCTTCGGGCAGGTGAGCATCTTCATCGTGCTGCTGGCGCTCGTCGATGCGATGGGTTTCCTGCCGCAGCGGTACCGCGGAATCCTCGTCGGCCTCGCCGCCGCCATCAAGCTCACCCCGCTGCTCTTCGTGGTCTACTTCCTCGCGGCCAGGCGCTACCGGGACGCGGCCCGCGCGGGCGCGGCGTTCGCGGCGGCGGCGCTGCTCGGGGCGCTGGTGCTGCCGGCGGACAGCCTGCGGTACTGGACGGGCACCATGCTGCAGACCAGCCGCATCGGCGACCTGGCCTCCCTCGGCAACCAGTCCGTGCAGGGCATGCTGATGCGCGCCGGCCTGTCCCCGGCCACGCTGCCGGTCGTCTGGGCGCTGCTCATCGCCGCGGTGTGCGCGGTCGCGCTGCGGCGGGCGCGGGCCCTGGACCAGCACGGCGCACGCGTCCGCGCGGCGGTGCTGGTGGGCTGCGCGACGGTGGCCGCCTCGCCGGTGTCGTGGACGCACCATCAGGTCTGGACGGTGCTGGCCGCGATGCTGCTCGTGGCGGCCGAGGGTGCGTGGCGCCGCGCGGCCGGAGTCGTCCTGCTGGTCACCATGACGCTGTCGCTGGGGGTGGTCCTGCGCGGGCTCTCGCAGTACCAGAGCTGGCAGTTCGTTCTTGAGAACGCGCGCAGTCTGGGCGTCGTGGCCGTCTGCCTCGCGGGCTTCGGCGGCGCGGTGGCGACCGTGCGGCGGCGGGCGTGGCTGCGGCCGGTCGTGGCCGTCGTGGCGGGCCTGGTGGTGCTGGCGCTGACGCCGCTGCCGGCCGGGGCGGACCCGACGTTCAAGGCGTACACCGCGGCCGACCTCGCCAACCCGCGCTACTTCTACTTCGCCCCCGCGCCCGGGCTCGCGCCGGTCAGCTTCGAGGTGCGCCGCGAGAAGACGAAGACCCGCGTCAACGGCGTGGTGGGGGAGTCCGTGGCCGGGCTGCGATACACCTCGGCGCCCGGGGGCGCGGCGCGCGCGATCCCGCTGCTGTCCCCGGCCGCGGGGGTGCGCACGTTCTCGTTCCGCAGCGCCAGCCTGGCCCACGGCCGCCTGGACGCGCTGACCGCCGGCGGCGCCGTGCTGGCCAGCTACACCGAGTTCAGCTGACCAGCGGCGCGCCGGTCTCCAGGACGGTCTTGAGGCCGCTCACGACGCGGGACCAGGCCTCGTCGCGCTCCGGGTCGGGGCCGGGCTCCAGGTCGTCGACGTGCAGGGCGACGCGCGTCAACCCCGGCTGGACCTCGGCGATCTCCCAGCTCAGCCAGCAGTGCGCGGCCAGGAGGCTGTGTATCAGCAGCTCCTGGGGTATGGCGTGGACGATTTCGCCGTACAGCACGTCGTGGATCGGGCCGCGCCGGGCGTGGAACAGGATCGGGGCGGCCGGCTGCCAGGTGGACTCGACGGCCAGGCCGAGGTAGTAGCGGCGGGTCAGCTCGGGCTCGGTGAGCGCCTGCCAGACGCGCCCGGGAGTCGCGGCGATGTACAGCGTGAAGGTCCGGGTCCTCATGCCCGTCAATCATCCCCGCGGCGCGGGCGCGGGGCGGCGGCCCAGGCTGGTACAAGACAGTCGGGTTTTGGAAGGATGAGCCCTGTGGACGACTTGATCAAGGAGCTGGAGGCCCAGGAGGCCCGGCTGCTGTTCGACCGGTTCGACAACGACGACGCGTGGGCGCTGGGGTGCCTGCTCGTGGAGACGGCCAAGGAGCGCGGGCTCGGCATCACCATCGACATCCGGCGCGGGGGGCAGCAGCTCTTCCACGCGGCGCTGCCGGGCACCGCGCCCGACAACGACCGGTGGATCGAGCGGAAGATCCGGGTGGTCGAGCGGCTGCACAACTCCTCCTACCTCGTGGGGCGGCGGCTGGACGCGCGCGGCAAGACGTTCGACGCCGGGTACGGGGTCGACCCCGCCGACTACGCCACCCACGGCGGCGCGTTTCCGGTCCGTGTCCGCAATGTGGGCGTCGTGGGCGTCGTGACGGTCTCGGGGCTGCCGCAGGCCGACGATCACGCGCTGGTCGTCGAGGTGCTGGAGCAGTTCCTCGGCCAGGTGTCGTAAAGACGACTCGCCCCCGGCGCGCGGAGGCCCCACCATCCTCCGCGTGAATATTCGATTCGCACTCCCGGTTGCCGCATTGGCCGCGGCAACCGCATTGGCCGGTTGCGCCGACGACGACGCGACCGGCACTGCCGCCCCGCCCACCTCGCGCGCGCCCATCGTGCCCGCCAGCGAGGCGGCGGTGGTGCCCAGTTCGGCGCCGAGCAGCAAGGCCCCGGTCGCGAGCGGCGCGGCGTCGGGCTGCCCGGTCACCGTGGCCGCGCTGGAGAAGGCGTTCAAGGCGAACAGGGAGATCGCCGACAACATCCTGCTCGGCAAGGGGCTGAAGGACGCCAGCTGCTACGGCGGCTGGGCCACCGCGGTCGCCCAGCCGGTGAACATGGACGCGGCGACGGTGCTGTTCAAGTACGACGCCGCGAAGAAGACGTGGGCCGCGGTCTCCGGGGGCACCGACGGCATCTGCCGGGACACCGTGCCCGAGGATGTCGCGACACACCTCAAGGGTTGCCAGAACTAACCCGATCGAGTGTCGTAAATTGCCGGGGTGAGATACACACTCCTCGCTGTCTTCGCCGGGGCGGCCGCCACCCTCGCGGCCTGCTCCGGCGGGTCACCCCAGGCCTCGTCCACCCCCTACCTGCCGACGCCCGACCAGACGTCCCTGCTGCCGCAGACCGGTCCGGCGCCCGTGAAGCCCGGCGCCAGTCCCCAGGCCGGCTGCCCGGTCGACGCCGCGACCCTCGAGAAGGCGCTCCTCGCCGACCCCAAGCTCTCCTCGTCCGTGCAGCTCGGCAAGGGGCTCACCGACATCAGCTGCGCCACCGACTACGCGACCGCGCACACCGAGGGCGACCGCGCGACCGTGCTGTTCCACTACGACGGCAACCAGAAGATGTGGGTCGCGGTCAACGGCGGCCTCAAGATCGGCTGCGACGAGGCGCCCGCCGACGTCCGCAAACAGCTCAAGAACTGCGTCTAGGAACCTGGTCAAATTCCATGGTTTATGGTCAAATCGCTCATGGAGCGTGAAGCACTGCTCCGGCTTCTCGCCGAGGAGCCGGGGGCAGCCTTCCAAGCGTGCCGCGCCGCGATCCGGGCCGGCGCCGAGTACGTTGTCTGGGACCACACCCTGCCCGCCGATCAGCTCGCGCGCAGCTACCTGCGCCGGGCTCAGCACATGGCGAAAATCGGCAACCCGATGCTCGGCAGCGCCGAGGCGATCGACGTGCTGCAGACCTCCGGCGACCGCCCGCTGCGGGTCGGCGAAGCCAAGATTGAGAACCCGCCCACCCACTTCCAGCTGTTCCTGACCGAGGACGCGTCCCGGGTTGTGGCCTGCATAAGCATCGATCAACGCTGACGTACCAGGATGGGCGGTGTGGACGCACTGCTGGACATTCCCGACCTGGGGCGCCTGCGCGAGGCGCTGGGCACCGCGGGGTACACGTCGGACGGCATCAGAAACCATCTCGGCGAGGACGCCGCCGCGGCGTGCGCGCGCAACGACTTCCGCGCCGCGCTGCGCATCACCGAGGCGGGCGGGCGGCTCGACACCCTGATCCGGCTCTTCATCTGCGGGCAGACCGAGCCACTGGACCGCGTCGCGGCCGCGCTCGCGCCGCTGTCCCTGGAGGCGGCGGCGCCGCTGCTGGAGGCCGCTCCGGGTTCGGACGGCGTGCGGGCGGGGGTGGAGCTGGAGCCGTACGGCGACTGGTGGGTCGTGGCCGACCTCTCCGCCGGCATGCGCCCCGGCCGTCCGCTGCCCGGCGACCACGTGCTCGGGATCGGCGGCGCGTCGACCACCCTGGCCGCCGCGACCCTGCGCCGCCCGGTCGCGAGCGCGCTGGATCTCGGCACCGGCTGTGGAGTACAGGCGCTGCACCTCTCGACGCACGCCGAGCGCGTGACGGCGACCGACGTCCTGCCGCGGGCCCTGCGCTTCGCGGCCACCACCGCGGCGCTCAACGGGCTCGACTGGGAGCTGCTGCGGGGTGACATGACGCGCCCGGTCGAGGGGCGCCGCTTCGACCTGGTGGTGTCGAACCCGCCGTTCGTGGCCGGCCCCGGCTCGACCGCGCACACGTATCGCGACTCCGGCCGCCCCGGCGACGCCGTCTGCGCCGAGCTGGTCGCGGCCGCGCCCGGGCTGCTGGCCGACGGCGGGCACATGCAGTTCCTGGCCAACTGGCTGCACGTGTCCGGCGAGGACTGGCGCGACCGGGTGAACGACTGGCTGGCCGGCACCGGGCTGGACGCGTGGGTGATCCAGCGGGAGGTGTCGGATCCGCTGGCGTACGTCAATCTGTGGCTCGCCGACGCCTCCGAGGACCCCGCGCGGCAGCCCGCGCTGGCCGCGGCGTGGCTCGACTGGTTCGACGCGCAGAAGGTGGACGCGGTCGGGTTCGGGCTGATCACGCTGCGGGCGGCCGGGCACGACGACCCGACGGTGCGGATCGAGGACCTGCGGCACACGGTCGGGGGCGACCTCGGGCCGCTGATCGGCGACTGGTTCTCCCGCCAGGATTTCCTGCGCAATTCGGACCTGATGCGCAGCCGCCTCGTCGCCGCGCCCGACCTGCGCCTGCGCCAGGACGCCGAACTCGGTCCTGACGGCTGGGAGGTGGGGAAGCAGATGCTTGTTCTCACTGACGGCCTGCGGTGGATCGAGGAGGTCGATCCGGTCGCGCTGGCGCTCGTCGGCGCGTGCGACGGCTCGGTCACCCTGCAGGATCAGGTCGACATTCTCGCTGCTGCCCATGGTGTACCGGCTGAGGTGCTCGCATCCGTCGCTGTGCCGCTGGTGTCGCACCTCGTGGAGCGGGGGATCCTGCTGTGCGCGCCCTAGTGCAGACGGTGAGCCGGGCGTCGGTCACGGTCGACGGTGCCGTGGTCGGCTCGATCGCGGACGGGTTGCTGGTTTTGGTGGGAGTCACGCATTCCGACAACTCGGAAATTTCCGAAACGCTTGCTCGAAAGGTGCACGAGCTGCGGATCTTGGACGACGAGAAATCGGCCGCCGACACCGGGGCGCCACTCCTCGTTGTCTCGCAGTTCACCTTGTACGGCGACGCCCGCAAGGGCCGCCGCCCGACCTGGATCGCCGCCGCCCGCCCCGAGGCCGCCGAGCCCCTGATCGAGGCGTTCTGCACCGCCCTGCGGAACCGGGGCGCAATCGTGGAAACCGGGCGATTCCGCACCCACATGCTCGTCGAAAGTGTGAACGTCGGACCGCGGACCGTATTGCTGGAGGTCTAAGACTCACGGATTCGTGCCACGGGTCGGTCGCCTCACCGTCACTTCACGCCCGCTCAGCGAAGCTACTTCTCGCAGGAATGATCGCGCCACTTGTCAATCCACACGGGAGGCGAGCGAAGTGGCCCAGCCGCTGAGTGAGAACACGGATTTCAGTGCCGTCGACGTTGAGGCCGACGAGCAGCACGAGCAGGAGCACGCGCTCGACAACACGGGCGTCTCAGCGGATCTGGTTCGCGCGTACCTCAACACGATCGGCCGCACCAAGCTCCTCACCGCCGAGCAGGAGGTCGATCTCTCCAAGAAGATCGAGGCCGGCCTGTACGCCGAGGAGAAGCTCGCGACCGGCATGGTCCACCCCGCCTGGATGAACACGTACGACGTGGTCGTCCGCGAGGGCCGCGCGGCCAAGGCCCACCTCCTGGAGGCGAACCTGCGCCTGGTCGTGAGCATCGCCAAGCGGTACACCGGACGCGGCATGGCCTTCCTGGACCTGATTCAGGAAGGCAACCTGGGCCTCATCCGCGCCGTCGAGAAGTTCGACTACACCAAGGGCTACAAGTTCTCGACCTACGCGACGTGGTGGATTCGCCAGGCGATCACCCGCGCCATGGCCGACCAGGCCCGCACCATCCGCATCCCGGTGCACATGGTCGAGCAGGTCAACCGCATGGTCCGGGTCCGCCGCGACCTCGCCGCCTCCCTCGGCCGCGAGCCGGTGGTGGCCGAGGTCGCCGCCGCCCTGGGCGTCGAGGAGTACCAGGTCATCGAGCTCATCTCGTACGACCGCGAGCCGGTCAGCCTGGACCAGGCC
The DNA here is from genome assembly GCF_050942475.1 of Dactylosporangium sp. CS-033363. Lineage (NCBI taxonomy): Bacteria > Bacillati > Actinomycetota > Actinomycetes > Micromonosporales > Micromonosporaceae > Dactylosporangium > Dactylosporangium sp. CS-033363. The sequence goes on from NZ_CP192032.1 coordinate 1,817,807, forward strand.
GTGGGCGAGGACGGCGAGAGCGCCCTGGGCGACTTCGTGGCCCGCATCGACCCGCGCGAGGAGCCGGCGGACAGCGTGTCGCAGGGCATGCTCCGCTCCGAGGTCGAGATCGTGCTCTCCACCCTCTCGCAGCGCGAGCAGGCGGTGATCCGGCTGCGCTTCGGCCTGGACGACGGCCGCCAGCGCACGCTGGACGAGGTCGGGCGCGAGTTCGGGCTCTCGCGGGAGCGCATCCGGCAGATCGAGAAGGTCACCCTGCTGAAGCTGCGCCACCCGTCGCGCGCGAAGCGCCTCGAGGCGTACGCCTCTTAAGCCACATCACCAAGGAAGGGCCGTCCTGGCGGGGGCGGCCCTTCCGCATGTCCGCGAGTCGCACTCGGCTCAGGCCCGGCGGTCGGCCGGCGAGGTGGGCTCAGGCGAGGTCGCGCCACGCCGGGTCGGTGGCGAAGAAGCGGAGCAGCCCCAGCAACCGGCTCGCCGGGGGAGCGGACCAGTGCCGGTCGTGCGACGGCGCCGGGTCTCGCAGCCGGGCCAGCGCCCAGACCAGGTGGTGCCAGAGCACGCGGGGCTCCATGTTGATCCCGCCGTACCCGCGCAGCGCGAACGGCACGACCACCAGCGGCAGCTTCGCGAACTCCGTCGCCGGGTCGGCCAGCATCGCGTCGCCCCAGTCGATCAGGCCGGTCAGGGTCGACCCCGCGACCATGATGTTCTGCGGCGCGACGTCGCCGTGGATGGGCACGCGCAGCGGCGCGATCGGCACCCGCGGCGCCAGGCGGTCGAACCAGCCGGCCAGCCACTCGGCGCCGTCCTGGTCCAGCCGCCCCTCCGCGCGCAGGTCCGACACCAGGGCCCACGGATCGGGCGCCGGCCTGTCGACGGGCAGGTCCGGCGGGGGCGGGACACGGTGCAGCTTCGCCAGTTCCCGGCCCACGTTTTCATACAACCGCGCATCTTGTACCCCCTGTGCCTCCACCCCCCGCACGCGCTCCGTCACGAGGTAGGGCACCGTGGCGTCGAACTCGACGACGGCGGGGGTGAGGACGCCTCCCCGGCGGGCGAGCGGGATGATGGCCGCCTCGGTGAACAGGCGCGGCGCGTCCGCGCGGGCGCGGGGGAAGCGCAGGATGAGATCGTCGCCCAGGAGGTACACCTGGTTGGCGCCTCCGACCGGAGCTGGGTGCACCTTCTCCGGCGGCACGCCATGGCGCGCCGCGACCGCCTCCGGTAAGCCGTCCACGCTTCGAGACCCTGTCACGCTGACAGGTAGAACGGCAACGGATGCGCGGGGACCCGACCGGTCGTAAGGTGCCTCTGTGCTGAAGGGATTCCGGGATTTCATCTCCCGTGGCAACGTCATCGAGCTCGCGGTCGCCGTCGTCATCGGCGCCGCGTTCACCAAAGTCGTCAACGCGTTCACCGACGGGTTCCTCACCCCGCTGATCAACTTGAGCGGCGGCATCGGGATCAACGACGCGCAGGGCGTACACATCGGAAGTCAGGTCCTCGATTGGCCCGGCTTCGTCAACGCCATCATCACCTTCCTGCTGACGGCGGCCACGGTGTACTTCCTCGTCGTCATGCCGATGAACAAGCTCGCCGAGCGCCGCAAGCGCGGCGAGGCACCGGAGCCCGCCGCGCCCAGCGACGAGATCCGCTTGCTCACCGAGATCCGCGACCTGCTCGCCACCGGTACCACCGAGCGCGACCGCGGCCCCGCCGGCGGCGGCCCCGGACCGAACGCTCCGGTCAAGCCCACCGACACCTGAGTCACCACATGCCACGTTCGCGTGGCAGACTCGAAGCAATGGCCCGCAGGGATCGCCCACAGCTGATCACCGACGCGGCGCGAAGCCCCGAACAGGAGCTTCGCGCCCGCGAGATCCGCTACGTGCTCATGATGCTCCTGCGCGCCGCCTGCGTGGTGGTCGCCGCCATCCTGGTGGCGACCCGCCCGCCCCTCCTGTGGCTGTGGCTCTCACTGTGCGTCGCGGGCGCGGTCTTCCTGCCGATGATCGCGGTCCTGCTGGCCAACGACGCCCCGGTACGCCCCGAGGCCCGCTTCCGCAACATGTTCCGCCGCCGCGAAACCTCCCACCCGGACCCGGGCCACGCCATCCCCGACCGCGAACACAAAGTCATCGACGCCGACTAACCCCGCGCGCCCGTACGCCGCGCCCGTTCGTCCCGGCTGTTCCGCGCCCGCACGCCGCGTCCTTCCCGCACCCGCACGCCGCCAGTGTCGCGTGTCGCCCCCGCCCTGCGCCCCGCACGTCGCGTCCGCGCGTCGCACCTGCTCGCCTGGTCCGCGCGTCGCCTCCATCCCGCGTCCGCACGCTGCGCGTGTCGCCCTGCCCCCGCCCCGCACGTCGCGCCCGCACGCTGCGCCCGCACGCTGCGCCCGCACGCTGCGCCCGCACGCTGCGCCCGCACGCTGCGCGTGTCGCCCTGCCCCCGCCCCGCATGTCGCGCCCGCACGTCGCGGCTGTCTCGCGTCCGCGCGCCGCGTCTGCATGCCCCCGAGGCGCCGCGTCCGCATGCCGCGTCCGCATGCCGCGTCCGCATGCCGCGTCCGCATGCCGCGTCCGTCCGCGTCCGCGTGCCGCGTCCGTCCGCGTCCGCGTGCCGCGCCCGCATGCCGCGTCCGCGTGCCGCGCCCGCATGCCGCGTCCGCGTGCCGCGCCCGCATGCCGCGTCCGCGCGACTCGCCCGCATGCCGCGTCCGCGCGACTCGCCCGCATGCCGCGTCCGCGCGTCGCGCCCGCATGCCGCGTCCGCGCGTCGCGTCCGTCCGCGTCCGCGCGCCGCGCCCGCATGCCGCGTCCGCGCGTCGCGCCTGTCCTGCGGTCGTGTGTGTCGCGCTCGCGCCGCCCGGACGTGCCGGTCGCGGCCGATCGCGGGGCCGGGCGTGCTGCGGCTTTTACGGGCGGCCGCCGAGTTTGGCCACCGCTCGGGCGCCCAGGTCGTTGCCCGCTTCCAGCGCTGCCTGCGGGGTTCCGCCGGCCAGCCAGGCCGTGAGGAAACCGGCGGCGAAGGCATCTCCGGCGCCGGTCGGGTCCACGATCGCCGCGAGGCGTCGGCCGGGCGCGGACGCGGTGTCGTTCGCGCCGGCCCAGGACGCGCCGGCCGCGCCTGACTTCACGATCACTCCGTCGGCGAGGTGGCGCAGGTCCGCCGGGTCGGCCGAGCCCAGGACGCGGGCCTCGTCGAGGTTGGCGAAGAGGAGGCTCGGGCGCGGTACCGATGACAGGAAGTCGGCACCCCCCAACTGCTCCAACGGCGCCGCCGACGCCGCGTCCAGGCTGGTCGTGAACCCCCGCCGCCGCGCCTCGGCCAGCGCGAACCGGCCCGCGGGCGCGCAGTCGGGGTCGAAGAGCACGTAGGCCGAGAGGTGCAGGTGGCGCAGGCCGGGCAGGTCCAGCGCCCGCTCCACGTCGGCGCGGGCGAGCAGGCGGTTGGCGCCCCGGTCGGTGAACATGGTCCGCTCGGCGTCCGAGGTCAGCACCACCACCGTGCCGGTCGCGACGCCGGGCACCCGGCGCACGCTGGTGGTCACCCCGGCCTGGTGCAGCTCGGCGAGGCGCGCGTCGCCCGGCTCGTCCTCGCCCGCGACCCCGGCGAACGCGACCGCCGACCCGGCCGCGGCCAGCCAGACCGCGGTGTTCGCGGCCGACCCCCCACCGGCGATCCGTACCGCCGCGATCGTGTCCGAGCCGATGGCGAGCGGCCCCTCGTGCACGGTGAGGATGTCGGTGACCACGTCACCAATCACGAGGACGCTCACCGCATCGAGCCCGGCGTGCGAATTTCCGCGGCGCTGCGTGTCAGCCGCGTTGGTGTGTGCGGCACGGGTCGGGGTCCCGGGGCGCGGGCGATCACGGTGCGGGGCTCAGATGGCCGCGGCGATGCGGGCGGCCAGGTCGGCGTTGCGCAGGATGATGCGCACGTTGACGTCCAGGCTCTTGCCCTCGGTGGCGGTGTGGAAGTGCGACAGGAGGTACGGCGTGACGTCCTTGCCTGTAATGCCCTCCCGCTCGAGCCCGGCCAGGCCCTCGTGCAGCACGCGGTCGTGCAGGGCCGGGTCCAGCTGCTCGTCGACCGGGAGCGGGTTGGCCACCACCAGGGCGCCGTGGTGCAGGTCGTGGCCCTGGGCGGCGCGGATGATCTCGGCGACCGCGGCCGGGCCGTCGGCGGACCAGTCGAGGTCGAAGCCGGCGTCGGTGAGATAGAAGCCGGGGAAGCGGCGGGTCCCATAGCCGACGACGCCGACGCCCAGGGTCTCGAGTCGTTCCAGCGTCGCGTGTACGTCCAGAATCGACTTCACGCCCGCGCACACGATCGCGATCGGCAGGCGGGACAGGGCGGTCAGGTCGGCGGACTCGTCGAAGGTGGTGGCGGCGCCGCGGTGTACTCCGCCGAGGCCGCCCGTCGCGAACACCGCGATGCCCGCCCGCACCGCGATCGCGGAGGTGGCGGCGACCGTCGTGGCGCCGTCGACGCGGGCGGCCGCGGCGGGGGCGAGGTCGCGTACGGACAGCTTGACCACGTCGTCCCGCTCGGCCAGGTGCTTGATCTCGTCGCCGGACAGGCCGACCACGATCTCGCCGGCGATCATGCCGATGGTGGCGGGCACGGCTCCGGCCGCGCGCACGGTCGCCTCGATCTCCTGGGCGACCCGCAGGTTGGCCGGGCGGGGGAGGCCGTGGGAGATGATGGTGCTCTCGAGCGCGACGATGGGGGCACCGCTGTTGCGGGCGGCCTCGACGTCGGCGCCGTACCGGATGACGTGGTTGATCACCAGCTCACGATAGCCGCCGGTGCCTGCCGGGCCGGGAGCGCGAGCATGGTTCGTCGCCTTGCCCACACCGCGCTTGTGGCCCGACACAGGTCGCCGCCGGTTCGCCCCGCATGCTCGCGCCGGTTCGCCCCGCATGCTCGCGCCGGTTCGCCCCGCATGCTCGCGCCGGTTCGCCCCGCATGCGCGCGCCGGGTCGCCACACATGCTTACGCCGGATCGTGCACATTCTCCGCGCGGGGGTTCCCCGCATGCTCGCGCGGAGTTGTGCACGTGCTCGCGCCGAGATGTGCACATGCTCGCGCGGAGTTGCGCACCTGCTCGCGCAGAGTTGTGCACGTGCTCGCGCCGAGTTGTGCACGTGCTCGCGCGGAGTTGCGCACCTGCTCGCGCGGAGTTGCGCACCTGCTCGCGCGGAGTTGTGCACATGCTCGCGCCGAGATGTGCACATGTGTGCGCCAGGTTGTCCACAGGGCGAAGGCGATGCGGGCCAATTTGGGCTGGGCCTGGCAGACTGGGGGGCGTGACGACCACTCCCGAGAACGGTGGCGGGACTCTCACCGACGAGCGCGTCGACGAGCAGACCAGCACCGATTACCGCTACGACGCCGGCGACCACGAGAAGTTCTCGCACTACGCGCCGAAGGACAAGATCATGCAGGCCATGATCGAGGGCACGCCGGTGCGGGCGCTGTGCGGGAAGCTCTGGGTGCCTTCGCGCGACCCGAGCCGGTTCCCCGTGTGCCCGGTGTGCAAGGACCTGTACGAGAACGTCGTCCAGAACGACGACCCGACTTCGTGACGTTCGGCTCGGTTCGGCGCATGGCCGGCCGATGCCCGCTAGGCTGTCAACGCCTTCGCGGTCCGCGCTGACGCGAGGGCGTTTTCATGCGTCTGCCCGGCCGAGATCATCCGCGCCGGGTCTTGCAGAACTGCAGCGCGCGCGGAGGGGCTCGCGCCGCCGGGTTCCGTGCGTGGCGCAGCGGTTCGCGCGGTGGGGTCCGCGCGTGATTCGAGGCCGCACGCCGCGAGTTCGGTGTGCGCGGATGAGGGACGGCGCGGTCCGGGAGTGGTTGCCGGGGCGTGGGAGACGTATCGGGGAGGGGTGCCGCATGCCGCCGCGTCCGGTGGTTCTGCAGCAAGGTCAGACGCTTCGGTTGTGGCAGCGCAAGGCCCTCATGGAGTATCTGCGCGGCAAGCGGGAGGACTTTCTCGCGGTCGCGACGCCCGGCGCCGGGAAGACCACGTTCGCGCTGCGGGTGGCGCTCGAGCTGTTCGGCGACGGGACCATTGACAACCTGACGGTGGTCACGCCGACCGAGCACCTCAAGACGCAGTGGGCCGAGGCGGCCGCTCGGGTCGGGATCGACCTGGATGCCGGGTTCCGGAACGCCGACGTGCACACGTCCACGGACTTCCACGGGACCGTGGTGACGTATGCGCAGGTGGGGATCGCACCGGCGGTACACAAGAGGCGAACGGTCACCCGGAGAACCCTCGTGGTGCTGGACGAGATCCACCACGCCGGGGACTCGAAGTCCTGGGGCGACGGGGTGAAGGCGGCGTTCGAGCCGGCCGTGCGGCGGCTGATGCTCACGGGGACGCCGTTCCGGTCCGACGAGAATCCGATTCCGTTCGTCGAGTACGAGCGGGGGGCCGACGGGATTCAGCGGTCGCGGTCGGACACCGTGTATGGCTACTCCGAGGCGCTGCGGGACGGCGTCGTGCGGCCGGTGATCTTCCTGGCGTACTCCGGGGAGACGCGTTGGCGCACGTCGGCCGGGGATGAGCTGTCGGCGCGGCTGGGTGAGCCGATGACGCAGGACCTCATCGCGCAGGCCTGGCGGACCGCGCTGGACCCCAAGGGCGACTGGATGCCGCAGGTGCTGCGGGCGGCCGACGCGCGGCTCAACAAGCTCCGCGCGGGTGGGATGCCCGATGCGGCCGGGCTGGTGATCGCGAGCGACCAGCAGAACGCGCGGGCGTACGCCAAAGCGATCCACGAGATCACCGGCGAGAAGGCCGTCGTCGTGCTCTCCGACGACGTGGGGGCGTCGGGGCGCATCGCCGCGTTCTCGGCGTCGCAGGAGAAGTGGATGGTCGCGGTGCGCATGGTGTCGGAGGGGGTGGACATTCCGCGGCTCGCCGTCGGGGTGTACGCCACGAGCGCCTCCACTCCGTTGTTCTTCGCGCAGGCCATCGGGCGGTTCGTGCGGTCCCGCCGGCCCGGCGAGACGGCCACGGTCTTCGTGCCGAGCGTCCCGCACCTGCTGGAGTTGGCCAGCGAGATGGAGGCCCAGCGCAACCACGTCCTCGGCGAGCCCAAGACGAAAGAGGGCTACGACGACGACGAGATGGACCGGGCCAACCGCGAGGAGAAGGCCAGCGGCGAGCTGGAGGGCACCTTCGAGGCCCTCGGCGCCACGGCCGAGCTGGACCAGATCATCTTCGACGGGGCGACCTTCGGCATGCCGGCGGCGACGGGTACGGCCGAGGAGGAGGAGTACCTCGGGCTGCCCGGCCTGCTCACCGCCGACCAGGTGACCGCGCTGCTGAACAAGCGCCAGGCCGAGCAGATGGCGGCCGAGAAGCGGCGCGCCCCGGCGGCGGCCCAGGCGGCGCCGGAGATCCCGCCGCAGCCGCGGACGGCGGGGGAGCGGCGCATCGAGCTGCGCCGGCAGCTCAACACCCTCGTCGCGGCCCATCATCACCGCACCGGGCTGCCGCACGGAAAGATTCACGCGGAGCTGCGCCGGCTGTGCGGGGGGCCGCCGAGCGCGCAGGCGACGATCGAGCAGCTCGAAGAGCGGATCGCCACCATTCAGACGCTCTGAGCCGAGCGCCTTTTGCCCGTTTTGTCCAACGGAGATCGCTGCGCAATTACGCGAAACGGAAATTTCGCCTGTCGGGGTATAAGTCCGATATGTCGCGGCGCGTCAGCGCCCGACATATCGCCCCCCGAGCACAAAGAAGCCCCCAAGGAGCACAGAGAGGCCCCAAGGGAGCAGCAAGAAGACCCAGGGGAGCAGCAAGAAGACCCCAGGGAGCACAAAAAAGCCCCAAGGGAGCACAAAAAAAAGACCGCAGGGGACCCCGAAGGGCCGCCCTGCGGTCGGCGTATTGGTCTCAGCCGGCCGAGAGTTCGGTGCCGCGCCAGGCGAAATCCGGGCTCACGGCGTACTCGACAGCAATCTTGACCAGCTGGTCGGCGTACTTGTTGGCGTGATGTCCACAGAAGATCAGATCGCCACCTTCGGCGAGCCGAACTCGAAGTTTCCCTGCCGCGTTGCAGCGGTCGCACCGTTCCTCGGCGGCGGGGGGCGCCGCCGTCTCCGGCGGCGGCGTGAGGGTCGGGGTCATCGCCTTCCTCCTCTGATCGTCACCGACGAACGCTTCCTTGCGTCGTTCACAGATGGTTCAACACCGTGGTGCCCGACATCGTTCCCACTGGCTGCGAGAGTGCGATGTCACATTTCTGTCGTGCCCGGCGGGGCGCCGGTCCCAACAGCCACCGAATACCCGCCACATGCTTCCTATCGCGCCAGGCTTGCGATCACAAGTGGGTTGGCGCGCCGCCACGGGTCTGTAATGCCCGCGGTGACCCGAAACACACCGAGCCGCCCCAAATGAGGCGGCCCGGGTTCGCGCAGAGCGAAAAACGATCGTTCAGTCAGAGAGGTCAGTCAGAGGTCAGTCAGAGGTCAGTCCAAGTAGTCCCGCAGCACCTGGGAACGCGACGGGTGACGCAGCTTCGACATCGTCTTGGACTCGATCTGGCGGATGCGCTCACGGGTGACGCCGTACACCTGGCCGATCTCGTCCAGGGTGCGCGGCTGGCCGTCGGTGAGGCCGAACCGCAGCCGCACGACGCCCGCCTCGCGCTCCGACAGCGTCTGCAGCACCTGCTGGAGCTGGTCCTGCAGCAGCGAGAAGGAGACCGCGTCGACGGCCACGACCGCCTCGGAGTCCTCGATGAAGTCGCCGAGCTGGCTGTCGCCCTCGTCGCCGATGGTCTGGTCGAGGGAGATGGGCTCGCGCGCGTACTGCTGGATCTCCAGCACCTTCTCCGGCGTGATGTCCATCTCCTTGGCCAGCTCCTCCGGGGTGGGCTCGCGGCCCAGGTCCTGGAGCAGCTCGCGCTGGATGCGGCCGAGCTTGTTGATGACCTCGACCATGTGCACCGGGATGCGGATGGTGCGGGCCTGGTCGGCCATGGCGCGGGTGATCGCCTGCCGGATCCACCAGGTGGCGTAGGTCGAGAACTTGTAGCCCTTGGTGTAGTCGAACTTCTCGACGGCGCGGATGAGGCCGAGGTTGCCCTCCTGGATGAGGTCCAGGAAGGCCATGCCGCGTCCGGTGTACCGCTTGGCAAGTGAGACGACCAGCCGCAGGTTGGCCTCGAGCAGGTGGTTCTTGGCCCGCTCGCCGTCGCGCGAGATCCACAGGAAGTCGCGGCGGCCCGGCATCTGCATCGGCTCGCCGGCGTCCTCGGCCGCGCGGAGGCGCTCGGCCGCGTACAGCCCGGCCTCGATGCGCTTGGCCAGCTCGACCTCCTGCTCGGCGTTGAGCAGCGGGACCTTGCCGATCTGCTTGAGGTAGGCGCGGACCGAGTCGGCCGAGGCGGTGAGCTCGGCGTCGCGCCGGGCCTGCTTGAGCGCCTCGGACTCGTCGTCGTCCCACGCGAAGTCGTCGTCGGTGGCCGTGGCCTCCGCGTCGGCCTCCGCGGCCTGGGTCTCCTCGACCGGCTCGTCGACGACGACGTCCTCGATCTCGGCGGCCAGGGCGGCGTCGTCGATCTCCTCGAGCTCCGGCTCGTCGCCGGTGGCGGCGGCCGGGTTCGCCGGGTCGCCGGCCTGAGCCGGCGACGCCTTGCCCGCCCCGGCGGGCGCGGCCTTCGCCGGGGCGGCCTTCTTCGCCGCCTTCTTGGCCGGCGCGGCCTTCTTCGCCGCCGCTGCGGCCGGAGCCGCGGCAGCGGGCGCGGCGGCAGCCGCGGCGGATGCGGTGGGCGCCGAGGGCGCGGCCTTCTTCACGGGCACCTTCTTCGCCGCCGCCGGTTCCGGTGCGGACTCGACGGCTGTGAGCGGCTTGGCGGCGGGGACCTTGCGGGCCGGAGCGGCCTTGGCCGTCGCCGCCTTGGACGCGGGAGTGGCGGAGCGGGCCGCGGCGACCCTGCGCCGGCTGTGAGCGGAGTCGTCGACCACGACGGTCACGCCCGCCTCGGCCAGGCTCCTCAGCAGCTTCTTGGCGTGCGCCGGGGTTACGTCTGCGGTGTCGACCGCCTGCGCGACCTCCGCCGACGTCAGGTGCCCGCCATTGTTGGCGGCACGCGCGATCAGCGTGTCGGCGAGGGAACGTACGTCAACGCTGGGCTGGTGAGCTGCTGTCACGAACGACCTTCCGGTGCGATGAGCGAGCGACGGCCGGTGCGGCCGGGTTCGCGCACGGCGCGGCCGTGCTGAGTGGCCGGGTTGCTTGTGGTGTGGCGCCCGCTTGTGCCGTGACTCCGGGCGGATTCACGAACGACAGCGGGCAGCGCGTGAATTGTAACGCTCTCTCGCCCCAACATCCCCTCTTGAGGGGGCGGGACGCGCGTCTTGTGACCGAACGGATGGGCTGTCGGGGTCTTTCCCGGCCTTTGCCAGGATGGTGACCATGGAAAGTCAGGCCGAACTCCTGGCCCTTGCCGTCTCCGTCGCCCGTTCCGCGGGCGACCTGGCCAATCGCATGCGAGCCGAGGGCGTCGACCCCGTCGCGACCAAGTCGACGGCGACCGATGTGGTCACCGCGGCCGACCGCGCGGTCGAACAACATGTGCGAGACACCCTGCAACACGTGCGTCCAGATGACACGGTACTGGGGGAGGAGTACGGCGGCGGCCAGGGCCACGCCGCCGTGCGCTGGATCCTCGACCCGATCGACGGGACCGTGAACTACCTCTACGGCCTGCCCCAGTACGCGGTCTCGCTGGCCGCCGAGGTGGACGGTGTCGTCGTGGCCGGAGTGGTGCGCAACGCCGCCACCGGCCGCGAGTGGACCGCGACCCTGGGCGGCGGGGCGTTCGCCGACGGCCGGCCGATCCGCGCCTCGGGCGAGACCGACCTCGGGCAGGCGCTGGTGGGGACCGGTTTCGGCTACGCCGCCGAGCGCCGGCTGCACCAGGCCCGCGTGGTGGCCGGCCTGATCGGGCACATCCGCGACATCCGCCGGTTCGGCGCCGCCTCGATCGACCTGTGCCTGGTCGCCGAGGGGAGCCTGGACGCGTACTACGAGAAGGGCCTCAACCCGTGGGACCACTCGGCCGGCGGCCTGATCGCGGCCGAGGCGGGCGCGCTGGTCACCGGGCTGGACGGCAACCCGCCCGGCGTCGACATGGTGATCGCCGCCCCGCCGGCCCTCCACGCCCACCTCCACGACCTGCTCAGCAAGCTGGACGCCGCCGGCGGCCCCTGAGCGCCCCTACCGGGCTAACCCTCGTCCTTGGCGCACGTGCCTTCAGGCAGTTCGGGGTTGCCCAGCTGGGCGATCGCCTGGTTCACCTCGGTCGTCGTCGGCAGCTGCTTGAACTTGCCGCCGAGGATGATCTCGACCTTGTCGTCCTGGCGGGCCTTGTCGAACTCCGGCCGGGCCTGGTCCAGGAAGTAGGCGCGCACGAGCCACGCCGCGCCGACCGTCGACGGGCCGAACCGGATGACCGCGACCACGTCGTTGATCTTGTTGGCCGGCGGGTTGGGGGCGGCGGTGACCACCTTCGCCTCCTTGAACCGGCGGCTCATGAAGTCGTTGGCCACGTCCGAGGCCACGCCCGCGCGGTTCGTGGCGTTGAAGATGGTGACCTTGACGTCCTCCTGCGTGGGCAGCTTCGCGTCGGCCATGACGGAGCCCTCGGCGCACTTGCTGGCGTCGGTGGACGGTCCGCCCTGCCGGTCCTTGATGACGGCGACGCCGACGACGATCGCCGCGGCGACAATGAGGACGCCTACCACCACGAGTGCCCTCACCCGCGCAAAACTCATGGTTCGCTCCCCGCGCCACGCTCAGATCGTGCTCTGTCACCAGAGAAGACGCTCTGGCTGCCGGAGAGGTTAGCGCCTGGCCGGGAGAACCGCTGAAGTCCCCACCGGCGATACCACAAAGTTCCCACTCGCCGTTGCGCTGGGACTCCCCACGGAATTCCTTGCCGGAGGGTATCGTTCCATCGCCGCAGGGCGGGGCCGGCGAGCGTGTGCGGGCCCGGCCGAGGCATGATCATTGTGTCGCCTCGGTCACAGTGGGAACAACTTTCCGCGTGCGGGCGTACAACAAACGCACGAGGGCGGTAAGGTACGCCGCCTTTGGACGTTGAAGACGACGTTGCTTCGGGCGCCCAACCTGACCGGCGACATGAAATTGGGAGTGTGAACACCGATGGCCACCGACTACGACGCGCCACGTCGCGACGAGGTCGACCTCGGGGAGGACAGCCTCGAGGAGCTCAAGTCCCGGCGTACCGACGCGCAGTCCGCGACCGTCGACGTCGACGACACCGAGATCTCCGAGAATTTCGAACTCCCGGGTGCCGACCTCGCCGACGAGGACATGACGGTCAAGGTCCTGCCGATGCAGTCCGACGAGTTCCGGTGCTCGCGGTGCTTCCTGGTGCACCACCGCAGCCAGCTGGCGGCGGAGCGCAACGGCGAGCTCATCTGCCGCGAGTGTGCCTGACCCTCCGGGTGACGGTCGTCACGCATGTGTACGGCGTGAAAAGGGCATCAGCAACGGCGGGTTCGCGCGGCACGAGTTGATCGCGCGGAACTGGCGCCGGCGTGCTTCAGTGTGAAGCGGCGACCGAAACCACTGCGGAGGTTCGAGATGGCCGAGCCGGTGCCCGCCGACGAGGCGGCCGAGAACGCGCCCGTCCAGCCGGAAGGGCAGGCCGGACCAGGAACACTGGCCGGCCCGGCGGACGAGGCGGAACTGTCCGAGGCGGTGGTCGCGCTGACCGGCGACGACGTGCCGGCCAAGGACCGCCGCCGCCTGCTGGGGCGCCTGGTGCGCCTCGAGATCGGCGAGCGCGGCGTGAAGGACCTGTTCCGGCCGCGCAAGGCGATCGGCTGGGTCACCGACTCGGTGACGCGGGTCGCCCCGCACATCCCGGTGCGCGACCTGGATACCCTGCGCGCGCATTACCCCGGCCTGGAGGGCGACGCCCTGGCCGAGCGGCTCATCCGCAACGCCTCGCGGGTCACGGCCGGCATCGGCGCGGCCGGCGGCGGGGTGGCCGCCGTGGAGTGGGTCGCGACACCGTCCCTGCTGTCCGCGCCCGTCCTGCTGGCGGCCGAGACCGTCGCGGTGGTCGCGGTGGAGATGAAGCTGATCGGCGAGCTGCACTCGGTGTACGGCCGACCGATCCCCGGCACCGGCAGCCAGCGCGCGATGGCGCTCGTGCAGGCCTGGGCCGAGCGGCGGGGCATCAACCCGCTGCGCGTCGGCGGCAGCGTGGCGGCCGCGATGGGCACCGCCCTGCGCAAGGAGCTGCGGGACCGGCTGCTCAAGCGCTTCGGGCGCAACCTGTCCACCATGGGGCCGTTCCTGACCGGCGCGGCCGTCGGGGGCTTCCTGAACCGCCGGGCGACGCTCTCGCTGGGCCAGGAGATCCGCAAGGACCTCCAGAGCGGCGATCAGCGCGTGATCGAGGCCTGAGCGGCTTCCCGGATCGCCGCCGCCAGGTCTTCCGGGTGGCGGCTGCTGATCAGCCAGTACGGCGTGGGGTCCGCCTCGTCGCGCACCTCGACCCGCACGGCGGGGCCGATCCAGGGCCGCTGCACGACGAATGCCTCGGGATCCATGTACGGACCGAGCAGGTCGCTCTTGTCCGCCGGGGTCACCGTGGTCACCTCACCGACGTACCGCAGCGGGATGTGCGCGTCGTCGACCCGCAGCTCCCCGTTGGACACCTCGATGCGGATGCGGCCCAGCGACCAGAGCCCGGCGACGGTCAGCGGCAGCAGCACCAGGTAGGCGATCCACGTCGCCGCACCGGGGGCGCCCAGCTTGACCTCGGCGGCCAGCGCCGCGGCGACGGCCACGGCGGGCAGCCACAGCCACCACGGCAGGCTGAGCCGCTCGCGGTAAGGGTTCGGCTGTGCCACACAGGCGAGGGTACGTGAACGCGCCCCGGGCGGAGGCGGCAGGATGGAGGGCATGGGGATGGACGTACTCGTGCGGCAGCTCGACCCGGGCCTGCCGCTGCCCGCGTACTCGCACCCGGGCGACGCCGGCGCCGACCTGTACGCGGCCCAGGACGTCGAGCTGGCGCCGGGTGCGCGGGCGCTGGTGCGGACCGGGATCGCGATCGCGCTGCCCGAGGGGTACGTCGGCCTCGTGCACCCGCGCTCCGGGCTCGCCGCGAAGATGGGCGTGACGGTCGTCAACGCCCCCGGCACGGTCGACGCGGGGTACCGGGGCGAAATCCTGGTGAACCTCATCAATCACGATCGAGTGATATCGGCGAAGATATCCCGGGGTGACCGAATTGCCCAGCTTGTGATCCAGCGCGTGGAGCGGGCACACTTCCACGTCGTCGAGGACCTTCCCGATACTGTGCGCGGAGCCGGTGGCCATGGGTCCACCGGCGGGCATGCCGGGCTCGTCCCGGCAGCGAACTTGGAGGCAGAGCAGTGATCTTCTCGCGCAACCGCGGGAGCGGCCGGCACGCCAAGTCGGACCCGCGCGGCTCGCAGGACCGGGAGAATCTCGAGCGCGACGACGACCTCGACGCGCTCGGGGACGACGAGCCGCACGCCGGCAAGTCGGAGCGGCCCCGCGGCCCGTACGACATCAGCGAGGCGCCCGAGGGCATCGCCCAGCTCGACCTCGGCTCGCTCAAGGTGCCCGCGGTCGAGAACGTCGAGGTGCGGGTCCAGGCCGACAACGAGGGCAAGATCCAGCAGATCCTCCTGGTCTTCGAGCAGAGCGCGCTGCAGCTGGGCGTGTTCGCCGCGCCGCGCAGCGAGGGCATCTGGGACGAGGTCCGCGCGGAGATCCGCAAGACGCTGTTCGACGACGGCGTGGCGGCGGAAGAGGTGACCGGGGAGTACGGCACCGAGCTGCGCGGCCGCGTGCGCGGTCCCGAGGGGCTGACCGACATCCGCTTCGTCGGCGTCGACGGCCCCCGCTGGCTCGTGCGCGCCGTCTTCCAGGGCCCGGCCGCGGTCGACCCGCAGGTCGCCCCACCGCTGCTGGAGTGCCTGCACAACCTGGTCGTCGAGCGTGGCCACGAGGCCATGCCGGTCCGCGAGGGCCTGCCGCTGCACCTGCCCAAGGAGGTCGCCGAGGCGGCCGAGGCCGGTCAGCAGCCCGGAGCCGAACCGGAGCCCGCCGGCGCGAACGGCACGAACGGTACGAACGGCACCGACGGTACGGGTGAGGCGCGCCGCCGCCCCTCGCCCCGCCCACGCCGCAAGTAGCCCGACCGAGCACCGGAACAGACCATGGCAAGGTGGCGGCGGATGGTAGCGCGTGCGCGCGTCCAAAGCCGTCACCAACGCCATATCGCATGCTGCGAAAAAGCGCGTACCGTTTTTCATGAGGGTGTCATGACAGCCGAGCGGGAGGGTGGCACCATTCATGGCCACGGACAGTGAGAACGCGGTCGAAGAGGGTCGTGGCCTGCGAAAGTTTCTTCGCCGGTTCACCGCGAGCGACTCCGAGCTCGAAGCCGAGGAGCTGCGCCACGACGCCAGGCAGTGCGGCAGCATGCAGGCGCTGAAGTGCCAGCGCGGGCAGATCGTGAGCCTCAAGGGCCGGCTCCGCACGGTGGTCTACACCCCGCGGACCAACCTGCCTACCCTGGAGGCGGAGCTGTTCGACGGATCCGACCTGGTCACGCTGGTGTGGCTGGGCCGTCGGCACATCGCGGGGATCGAGCCGGGTCGAGCGATCACGGCGAAGGGGCGCATCGCCGTACGGGATGGCCGTAAGGTGCTCTACAACCCGTACTACGAGCTCGACACGCCCCGCTGAGCGGGCTCGACACACCACGATGAGGGCGGATGCAGCCAGGAAACCCAGGTAGCCGGACCACCCCCGCCGAAAAGGGCGAGGAGGAGGAGCCGCTTCCCCCGTTCTCCGTGCAGATGGCCCAGCAGCTCGGCGGCGTGCGCGGACTGGTCGAGTCCAGCATCCCGATCACGCTGTTCATCGTGGTCAACTTCCTGGGCGACCACTTCGAGTGGTGGTCCCTGCAGACCTCGCTGATCATCGCCGTGGGCGCCGCCCTGTCGCTGGCCGTGTACCGCCTCGCCCGCCGCGAGTCGATCCGCCACGCGCTCAACGGCGTCTTCGGCATCGCCCTCGGCGCCTACATCGCCTGGAAGAGCGGCGACGCCAAGGACGTGTACCTGCCGGGCATGCTGCTCACCGTCGGCTACGTGGTCGGCATGCTCGTCTCGGTGGTCATCCGCCGGCCGCTGGTGGGCTGGCTCTGGTCGGTCACCCTGGACGGCGGCGGCACCCGCTGGTACGACAACCAGCGCCTGCGCGGGGCCTTCATGTGGCTGACCGCGCTGTGGGCGTTCGTCTACGCGCTCAAGCTCGGCGTGCAGATCCTCATCTACCGGGACACCAGCGCGGACTCCGACGACCTGCTGGGCATCGCCCGGCTGGCCCTGGGCTGGCCGCCGTACGCGCTGCTGGCCGCTCTGACCGTGTGGCGGGCCCGCCGCATCCTGCGCGACGAGCCCACCCCGGAAGCCGAGTCCCTCGAAACCAAGCCGCTTTAAGAACGGTTGCCGCGGGTCTTCTCGACGCTGTCCTCGCCGAGGATGACCTCGCGGACCGTGTCCTCCATCTCGGACGTGACCACGAACACCAGCTCGTCGCCGGCCTCCAGCGGGTCGTCCGGGGTGGGCACCAGCACCCGCCGGCCGCGCAGGACCGCGACCAGGGCCGCGTCGTGCGGGAGCGGGACGTCGCGGACCGGGTGCCCGACGTAGGGCGCGTGCTCCGGCAGGGTGATCTCGACCAGGTTGGCCTCGGACTGCCGGAAGGTCATCAGCCGGACCAGGTCGCCGACCGACACCGCCTCCTCGACGAGCGCCGCCATGAGCCGCGGCTTGCTGACCGAGACGTCGACGCCCCACTGCTCGTTGAAGAGCCACTCGTTCTCGGCGCGGTTGATGCGGGCGACCACACGCGGTACCGCGAACTCGGTCTTGGCAAGGAGCGAGACGACCAGGTTGACCTTGTCGTCGCCGGTGGCCGCCACGACCACGTCGCAGGAGGACAGGTCGGCCTCCTGCAGGCTCGACAGCTCGCAGGCGTCGGCGAGGATCCACTCGGCGGCGGGCACCCGCTCGGGGCGCACCATCCGCGGGACGCGCTCGATCAGCATGACGTGGTGGCCGTTGTCGACGAGCTCCTTGGCGATGGAGCGGCCCACGTTGCCGGCCCCGGCGATCGCGATGCGCATGGTCAGTGTCCCCCTTCGGGCGCCGCGCCGGTGACCTTCGTCACGGAGGCCGCGAGCTCGTCCGTCAGCAGCATGAACGCCAGGTCGCCGTCCTGGATCACGGTCGACTCGGTGGGCAGCATGGCCAGGCCGAAGCGCATCAGGTAGGCCAGCCGGGCGCCGCTGCGGGCCTCCAGCTGGGCGACGGTGTGGCCGATCCAGTCCGGGTGCATCGGCACCTCGACGATCGACACGGTGCTCGTCGGGTCGCGCCAGACCTCGACGTTGCCCTCGGGCACCAGGTGGCGCAGCATCCGGTCCGCGGTCCAGCGCACGGTCGCCACGGTCGGTATGCCGAGGCGCTCGTAGACCTCCGCGCGCTTCGGGTCGTAGATGCGGGCCACGACCCGCTCGACGCCGAAGGTCTCCCGGGCCACGCGGGCCGAGATGATGTTGGAGTTGTCGCCGGACGAGACGGCGGCGAACGCGTCGGCCCGCTCGATGCCCGCCTGCAGCAGGACGTCGCGGTCGAAGCCGACCCCGGTGACGGTCGTGCCGTGGAACTCCCCGCCGAGCCGGCGGAACGCGTCCGCGTCGACGTCGATCACCGCGACCGTGTGTCCGCGCTGCTCGAGACTCTGCGCCAGCGTGGAGCCCACGCGGCCGCAGCCCATGATCACGACGTGCACGTCCCCGCCCTTCGTGTCCTTCGTTGTTCGCGGTCGGTTCGTCACGAGGATGTCATGCGGGGGCCCGACCGGTGCAACGGGAGGCGGCCCTGCCCGTACGCTTACACGTCGTGGCCAGTCCCACCTCCCTCATGAAGCGGCTGCTCCTGGGCCGACCGTTCCGCTCGGACCGGCTGAAACACACGCTGCTGCCCAAGCGCATCGCGCTGCCCGTGTTCGCCTCGGACGCGCTGTCGTCGGTCGCCTACGCGCCCGACGAGATCCTGCTGACGCTGTCCATCGCGGGCGCCACCGCGCTGACGATCTCCCCGTGGATCGGCCTCGCCGTCGCGGTGGTGATGCTCACAGTCGTCGCGAGCTACCGGCAGAACGTGCACGCGTACCCGTCCGGCGGCGGCGACTACGAGGTGGCCACGGTCAACCTGGGTCCGCGCTTCGGCGTGGCGGTGGCCAGCGCCCTGCTCGTCGACTACGTGCTGACCGTCGCCGTGTCGACCGCCTCCGGGGTGGCCAACCTGGGCTCGGTCGTGCCGTGGGTGGCGACCCACAAGGTGGCCATCTCGATCATCGCGATCGCCATCCTGACCGCGATGAACCTGCGCGGCATCCGGGAGAGCGGGGCGGCGTTCGCGATCCCGACGTACGGCTTCATGATCGTCATGATCGGGATGGTCATCACCGGCTTCTTCAAGATCTTCGTGCTCGGCGACGACCTCAAGGCGCCCAGCGCCGACCTGGTCATCCACGCCGAGCACACGAACATGAGCCAGCTCGCGATGGGGTTCCTGCTGCTGCGGACGTTCTCCTCGGGCTGTGCGGCGCTCACCGGCGTCGAGGCCATCTCCAACGGCGTGCCCGCGTTCAAGGAGCCCAAGAGCCGCAACGCCGCCACCACGCTGCTGCTGCTCGGTGCGATCTCGATCACCATGCTGCTCGGCATCATCCTGCTGGCCAACAAGACCGGCCTGCAGTTCGTCGAGGACCCGAGCCAGATCGCGAGCGGCCCGGCCAACTACGTGCAGAAGACGGTCACCACCCAGCTCGGGCAGACGGTGTTCGGGGCGGGTTCGATCATGCTGTACATCGTCGGCATCATCACCGCGCTCATCCTGTTCCTGGCGGCGAACACCGCGTTCAACGGCTTCCCGGTGCTCGGCTCGATCCTCGCCCAGGACCGCTACCTGCCCCGCCAGCTGCACACCCGCGGCGACCGGCTGGCCTTCTCCAACGGCATCATCCTGCTGGCCCTGGCCGCGATGGTGCTGATCATCGGGTTCAACGGCGAGGTCACACGGCTGATTCAGCTGTACATCGTGGGCGTCTTCGTGTCCTTCACGCTCTCCCAGGCCGGCATGATCCGGCACTGGAACCGCCTGCTGCGAACCGTTCGCGACCGGCAGGCCCGCAACCGGATGATCCGGTCCCGCACGATCAACATGGTCGGCCTCACCCTCACCGGCGCCGTGCTGATCGTCGTGCTCATCACCAAGTTCCTGCTCGGCGCGTACATCGCCATCATCGCGATGATCGTCATCTACTTCCTGATGGTCGGCATCAAGAAGCACTACGACACGGTCGCCCGGGAGCTGGAGCCCTCCGAGGTGCGCCCGGTGCTGCCGGCCCGCAACCACGCCGTCGTGCTCGTCTCGAAGGTGCACCGCCCGACGCTGCGGGCCGTCGCGTACGCGCAGGCGACCCGCCCGGACTCGCTGACCGCCCTCACCGTGAACGTGGACGACCACGACACCCGGGCGCTGCAGGAGGACTGGGAGCGGCGCGGCATTCCGGTGCCGCTGACCGTGGTGGACAGCCCGTTCCGGGAGATCAACCGGCCGATCCTGGACTTCGTGCGCAGCAAGCGCCACGACTCGCCGCGCGATGTGGTGACGGTGTTCATCCCGGAGTACGTCGTGGGCAAGTGGTGGGAGCACCTGCTGCACAACCAGAGCGCGCTGCGGCTCAAGGGGCGGCTGCTGTTCGAGCCGGGGGTGATGGTGACGTCGGTGCCGTGGCAGCTCTCCTCGATCGGCGACGTGGACATCGACCGGCTGGACGCGACGCTGAGCCGCGGCCCGAAGCGCGGCCCCCGGTCGTCGGCGACCCCGGACGCGTGATCTTGGAACAGCTCGAGTTGGAGATCGGCTCGGTCGCGCACGGCGGGTTCTGCGTCGCCCGCCACGAGGGGCAGGTCGTGTTCGTGCGGCACGCCCTGCCGGGGGAGCGGGTCCGCGCCGTGGTCACCGAGCGGCGCAAGGGCTTCCTGCGCGCGGACGCGGTGGAGGTGCTGCTGCCCTCGCCGGATCGCGTGATCCCGCCGTGCCCGTTCTCCGGGCCGGGCGCCTGCGGTGGCTGTGACTGGCAGCACGTGGCCTGGCCGGCGCAGCGGGCGCTCAAGTCGCAGGTGTTGATCGAGCAGCTGACGCGGCTCGCCGGCATTTCGGATTTCTCGGAAATATCCGATCTGGTGGAGCCGCTCCCCGGCGGTCCGCTGTCGTGGCGCACGCGGGTGCAGTACGCGGTCGACGGCGAGGGCCGGGCCGGCTTCCACCGCGCCCGCTCGTCGGACGTGATCCCCGTCGACCGCTGCCGCATCGCCCACCCCGCGATCCAGGCCCTGCCGATCCTGGACGAGGCCTGGCCGGCGGGGTCGACGGTGGAGGCGACGGCCACGTCGGCCGGCGACACCGCGGTGGTCACC
Organism: Dactylosporangium sp. CS-033363; assembly: GCF_050942475.1. Lineage (NCBI taxonomy): Bacteria > Bacillati > Actinomycetota > Actinomycetes > Micromonosporales > Micromonosporaceae > Dactylosporangium > Dactylosporangium sp. CS-033363. Next base: position 1,838,416 of record NZ_CP192032.1, read on the forward strand.
CGCGCGTCGCGCACCGGCCCGCCGACCGGGGCCGTGCCGCAGGTCCGCGAGCAGGCCGCCGGCCACGAGTGGCGGCTCGACGCGGGCGGCTTCTGGCAGGTGCACCCGCACGCGGTCGCGGCGTTCACCGAGGCGGTACTCGAACAGCTCGCGCCCGAGCCCGGCGAGCGGGCCTGGGACCTGTACGGCGGCGCGGGCGTGTTCGCGGCCGCCCTCGCGCCGCTGTGCGGGCCGGTCACCGTCGTCGAGTCCGACCGGCGCGCGGTCGCGGCCGGGCGCCGGGCGCTGCGGGACCTGACCAACGTGACCTTCGCCCGCGGGGACGTCGCGCAGGTGCTGGCCAACCCCGGCTGGCGGCGGGTCGACCTGGTCGTGCTCGACCCGCCGCGCTCGGGCGCCGGCCGCGCCGTGGTGGAGGCGATCGTGGCCCGCACGCCGCGGGCCGTGTCGTACGTCGCCTGCGACCCCGCCGCGTTCGCCCGCGATGTGCGGACGTTCGGCGAGCTGGGCTACGAGCTGACCGGGCTGCGCGCCTTCGACAGCTTCCCGATGACCCAGCACTTCGAGACGATCGGTCGCCTCACCCCGGCGCGCTAACGGCGCTTGAGCCCCGGCGCTAACGGCGCTTGAGCCCCGGCGCTAGCGTCGCTTGAGCGTCCGCGCGTAGTCCTGGAAGCGGGCCTTGGCGATCACCTTGCGGTCCGGGGAGCGGAACACGATGCCCTCCGCCCGGCCGCCCGCGCGCTCGTCCAGTGCGACCAGCGTGGCCGGCAGCCGCTCGGCCAGCAGCGCCTGCATGTCAGCGATCGACTCCGGGAGGGCGTCGGTGCGAAACAGCCTGGGTGCGAGCTCGAGACCGGCCTCCGCGGCCAGCGTGGCCAGCTGCTCCTCGGTGGCGTACGGCTGGCCGGCCGCCTCCCGCCAGGCCGAGATCTGGGCCTGCGGCCAGGTCAGCGCCTGCTCCCAGTCCGCCAGCAGCATCACGTCGAACAGGCGCCAGCCGAAGCGGGCCGGGTCCGTCGTGTACTGCTTCGCGGCGCCGCCGACCTTGCCGCCGTACAGCTCCAGGAAGTAGACGTGCACGCCGCCCGGGTGGCCCGCGACCAGGCGGTCGGCGACCGGGCGGAGCTGCTCGACGATGCCCTGGGCCGGGTTGCCGATCAGGTCGCCGCGGGCGAGGAGGAGCTCCTCGCGGGAGCCGATCAGGTAGTTGCCGTCCGGGAGCAGGACGAGGCGGCTGTTGGTGCCGTCGACCTTCTCGGTGGCGATGACGTCGCCGGGGAACGCGGCCGCGGACTCGAGCAGGCCGCCGTTGCGCGGGTCCAGCTCGTGGTACGTCGGGATCGACGGGTACTTCGTCAGCGAGTTCACTGCCCGGAGGTCCGCCGCGCGCAGGTCGAAGCGAGTCATCGGGCCAGCATGCGGCAGCGAAAACCGGTCGGGCACCCCATTTACGAAGTCCTACGGTCCTCGGCATGGCAAAGCTCAACGTCCGGAAGGTACGCGCCGCGATCGGCCTGGGCCCGATCGCCGGCCCGAGCCGCGTGGCCGGGCCGACCCACGAGGGCGGCGCCGGATATGCCCGGGACCTCAAGTCGGAGCTGTTCCTGCTGGCCGTGACCAACATGGTCGGCGAGCAGACGTTCTACGAGCCGGCGGCGGACCGCGACGCCCGCTACGCCGGGCTGGTGCGCGCGGCCGCGCTCGCCGATCCCGCGTGGACGGCGCGCTTCCTCGCGTGGCTGCGGACCGGCGCGAACATGCGCACGGCGGCGGTCGTCGGGGCGGCCGAGTTCGTCCACGGCCGGCTGGCCGCGAAGGCGCCCTCGACCGGCGAGAACCGGCGGGTGATCGCCGGCGTGCTGCAGCGGGCGGACGAGCCGGGGGAGCTGCTGGCGTACTGGATGTCGCGCCACGGCCGCGCCGTGCCCAAGCCCGTCAAGCGCGGCATCGCCGACGCGGTGCAGCGGCTCTACACGGAGCGGAACCTGCTCAAGTACGACACCGCGAGCCACGCCTTCCGCTTCGGCGACGTCGTCGACCTCACCCACCCGGCGCCGGTCGCGCCGTGGCAGGGTGACCTGTTCGCGTACGCGCTCGGGCGCCGCCACGGCCGCGAGGACCTGGCGGTGCCGGCGTCGCTGCCCGTGCTCGCGGCGAACGAGCGGCTGCGCGCGGACGCGGCGGCCGACCCGGGCGTGCTGCTCGACGCCGAGCGGCTCAAGGCGGCCGGGATGACGTGGGAGGACGCGCTGTCGATGAGCGGCGGCACGGGCCTGTCCAAGGCGGCGCTGTGGACGGCGCTGCTGCCGTCGATGGGGTACATGGCGCGGCTGCGCAACCTGCGCAACCTCGACCAGGCCGGGGTGGCCGACGACGTCGCGGCCCAGGTCGCGGCCCGGCTGGCGGACCCGGGGGAGGTCGCGCGGTCGCGGCAGCTGCCGATGCGCTTCCTCTCGGCGTACCGGGCGGCACCGTCGCTGCGCTGGTCGTACGCGCTGGAGCAGGCCCTGACCCAGAGCCTGGCCAACGTGCCGGCGCTGCGCGGGCGCACGCTCGTGCTCGTCGACACGTCGGGCTCGATGCACGCCGGGTTCTCGCGCGACGGCACGCTGATGCGCTGGGACGCCGCGGTCGTGTTCGGCATCGCGCTCGCCACGCGGTGCGCGGACGCGGACGTGGTCTCGTTCTCGACCGGCTCGACCGTGTTCAAGCTGCGCACGGGCGAGTCGGTGCTCAAGGCCATCGAGCGCTTCCGCGCGGAGGGGCACTTCCACGGCGGCGGCACCAACACCGCCACCGCCGTGCGCAAGCACTTCAAGCGGCACGACCGGGTCGTCATCCTCACCGACGAGCAGGCGTCCTACGACGGTTCGGTTTCGTCGTCGGTACCCCCAGAGGTTCCGATCTTCACGTGGAACCTCGCGGGCTACCGCTTCGGCCACACGCCCGCGACGGCCGGCCGCTGGACCTTCGGCGGCCTGTCCGACGCCGGCTTCGGGATGATCCCGCTGCTGGAGGCCGGGCGCGACGGCACCTGGCCGTTCTGATGGCCGTAGACTCCCCCTGTCCGAGCGGCCCTGTCCGATCGGCAGGGGGAGTCTTCAGTGCCAACGCAGACGCTGCGCGAGCGGCTGACCGGCGGTCCGCCGCTGGTCGCGGTGAGCTTCGGCGACGAGGACGCCGCCGGCCACGCGGCCCGCGCCCGCGCGCTCGGCGTCGACCTGGCCGAGCTGCGCATCGACTGGCACCGCAGCGCCGACCCGGCCGACGTGCTGGCCGCGATCGCGCCGTTCCGCGCCGCGGGCCTGCCGACGCTGGCCACGATCCGCTCCAAGGCCGAGGGCGGGTACTGGTCCGGCGACGACCCCGCCCGCCTGGCCCTCTTCGAGGCCGTCCTGCCCGAGGTGGACGCGGTCGACATCGAGCTCTCCTCGGCCGAGATCCTGCCGGGCGTGGTCGCGGCCGCGCGCGCCGCCGGCCGCCCGGTCATCGTGTCGCACCACGACTTCGAGAAGACCCCCGGCGACGACCGCCTCGCCGCCACCGCCGAGGCCGCCCGCGCCGCCGGGGCCGACCTCGTCAAGATCAGCACCATGGCCCACGACGCCGGCGACCTGAAGCGGCTGGCCGGCCTGCTGCTGCGGTACGACTCGATGATCGTCATCGCCATGGGCCACGAGGGCGCCGCGTCGCGCGTGTTCTTCCCGCTGCTCGGCTCGCGCATCACGTACTCGGCGATGGGCGGCCGCCCCGCACCCGGCCAGCTGCCGTTCGAGGAGACCGCGCGGCTGCTGACGGCCTTCTCCCCGACCTACGCGGGGAAGCGCTCATGACCGACGAGGAGACCGAGCCGCGCCGCCGCGACCCGCTGCGCGCCCTGCGCCGCACGATCGCCCAGACCACGGTCGTCTTCACGATCCCGTTCGTCGTCGCGATCGGCCGCGCCGCGTTCGGCGCCACCAGGCTGAAGATCGACCGCACCCCGGCCGACTGGACCGTCTGGGGCATCGGCGTCGCGCTGATGGTCGCCGCCTCGGCCCTGGCCATCCAGTCCCTGCGCGGCAAGGCCCCGGCGTCCCTCGGCGACCGCGCGGCCTGGCTGGCCGGCGCCCTGTGGCTCCTGGGCCTCGTCTTCGCCATCGTGTACTCCCAGATGGTCCCCGCCCCCACCCGCTGAGCCGGCACTCCGGCCGGCGTGGTCCGCCGCGGCGGCCGGACGTTCGCCACGCCCGGCGCGGCGGCCGGACGTTCGCCACGCCCGGCGCGGCGGGCGGACGTTCGCCACGCCCGGCGCGCGGTCGCGGCGGTGACGGCGGGTGGGTGCGGGCCGGGCAGTGGCAACGCCGCGCCCGCCCGCTGAGCCGGCACTCCGGCCGGCGTGGTCCGCCGCGGCGGCCGAGCGTTCGCTACGCCCGGCGCGGCGGCCGGACGTTCGCCACGCCCGGCGCGCGGTCGCGGCGGTGACGGCGGGTGGGTGCGGGCCGGGCAGTGGCAACGCCGCGCCCGCCCGAGCAAGCGCGCGGGCGCGAGGGGGCGGGCAGCGGAACTGGCGGGCGGGCCCTATCTTCTGTGTCGTGCGGCAGCGCGCGGATCGCGATACGGAGGCGAAATGACCCACCCCCCGACCACACCGGGACCCGACGAGCCGGCGGGCCACCCGCTGCGCCCGGCCGCGCCGGGTGGGAACGAGGACAGCCAGGCGCCCACGTCCGGCGCGTCGCCGCAGGAGCCCTCGCCCTACGCGCGGCCGGCCGCTGAGCAGGGCTCGGGCGCGTCGCCGTTCGATCCGCAGGCGCCGTACGACCCGTACTCGCCGTTCGCACAGCCGCAGCAGTTCGACGTGCAGCCACCCGCCGGCCCGGCGGCGGGCGGGGCTTCGCAGCCGCCCGTGGACCCGGCCTCGGGCGGGGCTCCGCGGCCGCCCGCCGACCCGACGGCGAGCGGGGCGCAGCCGCCCGGGTATCCGGCGTCCGGTGGGGCGCAGCCGCCCGTCGATCCGGCGTCCGGTTCGCCGGCGTACCCGGCCTCGGGCGCGTCGCCGTGGGACCCGGCGTCGACGTACCGCGAGCAGTCGACCTACGGGGCCCAGTCCGGCTTCGGGGCCGCCCAGCCGCCCGGTGGGCAGCCGCCGGTGCCGCAGTACCCGCCGGGTGCGTCGTACGACCCGTCGCAGGCGTACGTGGTGTACCAGGCGGCGCCCGGGTACCAGGGGATCCCCAGCGGCGGCTACGGCATCCCGGCCGCGGGGCAGCAGGCCGGGTTCGACCCGATGATCAGCCCGGACTACGCCGGCTGGTGGCAGCGCAGCATCGCGATCTTCAAGGGCGCCTGGAAGCAGCTGGCGATCCTGCAGTTCATCGGGTTCCTGCTCACGCTGGTCGTGGTGATCCCGGAGGGGATCTGGTTCCTGACCGCGTTCACCGACGTGCTCAGCACCGCGGGGCCCGAGAACGAGCCCTCGCTCACCCCGCTGATCGCGCCGCTCGCGCTGCTGTTCGTCGGGGCGGTGCTGGCCGGGATGGTCGGGTCGCTGATCACGGTGGCCGGCAACCAGATCGCGGTGACCGTGGCGACCGGGCAGCGGCCGCGGCTCGGGCCGGCGTTCGCGGTGGCCATGCGGCGGTTCCTGCCGCTGTGGGGCTGGCAGATCCTGGCCGCGCTGATCATGGTCGTCGGGCTGTGCCTGTGCGTGCTGCCGGGCATCTACCTGTACGCCGTGTTCATCATCCTCCCCGCCGTGGTCACCTTCGAGCGGGGCGGCTCGGCGATCTCGCGCTGCTTCCAGCTGGTGCACAAGGACTTCGGCAGCGCGATCGCCCGCATCGCGACGATCGTCGGGCTGGGGGTGCTGGTCGGCGTCATCACGTACTTCATCGGGCAGATCATCGAGGTGGCGATCAGCGGCGTCCAGCAGGCCACCTTCGACCCGGCGGCGGACTCGGCGAACCGGGTGGTGCTCAGCTCGACCGTGATCGCGTCGGTCGTGGTCAGCCGGCTCGTCACGTCGCTGCTGGAGGCGGCGATGAAGCTGTTCACCGACGTGCTCACGGTGACCGCGTACGCCGACATGCGCGCCCGCAACGAGCCGCTCTCCACCGCCCAGCTGGCCGCCGAGATCGGCGTGGAGCCGGCCCAGGGCTCGGAGTGGATGGCGCCGCCGACCGCGCACGCGTAGCCAGGGTTTTGCCCGTACCACCCCAATGGTCCCAATTGCCGGTCAATACTGACAGGCATGGGAGTGAGCCGGCGGGGCCTGCTCGCCGCCGGGCTGGCGGCGCTGGCCCTGCCCGGCTGCGGGGACGGGGAGCAGACCCGGACCGATCCCGATCGCAAGGTCGAGGTCTTCTCCTGGTGGGCCGGGCCGGGGGAGAAGGAGGGCCTGGAGGCGCTGGTCGCCGACTTCAGCCGCAACAACCCCGGCGTCGAGTTCGGCAACGCGGCGGTGGCGGGCGGTGCCGGTACCGTGGCCAAATCCATCCTGGCCACCCGCCTGCAGAACGACGACCCGCCCGACTCCTACCAGGCCCACGCCGGGCTGGAGCTGGCCGCGGACATCGAGGCCGGCTACGTCGAGGACGTGCGCGACCTCTACCAGGAGCAGGGGTGGCTGGACAAGCTGCCCACGGGACTGGTGCAGGCCATCACGGTCGACGGGGCGATCTACTGCGTTCCCGTCAACATCCACCGGTCCAACCTCATGTGGTACAACCCGAAAATCCTGGCGGGAATGCAGCTCACGCCGCCCGTGAGCTGGGCCGACTTCCTGAGTCAGGCGGACGTGATCGCCGGGCGGGGGCTGACGCCGCTGTCGATCGGGCCGGCCTGGACCCAGAAGCACCTGCTCGAGAACGTGCTGCTCGGGCAGCTGGGCGCGCAGACCTACGCGGAGCTGTGGACCGGCGGCACCAACTGGGAAGGTCCGGCGGTGCTGGCGGCGCTCAGGCTGTACACCGGCGTGCTGGCTCGTTCTGATCTTGCGGCGCCGGCCTGGGACTGGCAGCCGGCGCTGGACAAGGTGGTGGCGGGCACCGCGGCGTACAACGTGATGGGCGATTGGGCCGACGCCTACCTGCGCACCAAGGGCCTGACGTTCACGGAGGGTTACGGCGTGGTCGCGAGTCCCGGCTCGGACCGCGTCTACAACTTCCTGTCGGACTCCTTCACGCTGCCCAGGGGCGCACCCCACCCCGGCGCGGCCCGCAAGTGGCTGGTCGAGTGCGGATCGGTGGGCGGGCAGGACGCCTTCAACCCGCAAAAGGGTTCGGTACCCGCACGCACCGACACCGACCGGTCGAAGTACACGGGCTACCTGGCGGCGGCGGTCGCCGAATGGGCCGACGACGGCACCCGCGTGGTCGGCTCCCTGACCCACGGGGTGGTCGCGAACACCGCCTGGAGCGCCGCGATCGACACCGCGCTGGCCGCGTTCGTGCAGGACAGGGACGCGGCGAAGTTCGCCCGCGCGGTGGCTGTGTCGCGCACGTGACGTGGATGTGTGGAACCTGTCAAGATTCGATCGGCCAAGGTGCGCTGCTGCGCGCCCGCACTAGACTCGGCGGGCATGAGCACAGAAGAGAACGAGGCCGCGTCGTTGCTGAGCACGGTCCGGGCCCCGGGTGATCTTCGTAATCTGACCGCCGAGCAGCTCGACGTGCTCGCCGCGGAGATTCGCGACTTCCTCATCGCGAAGGTCTCGCGCACCGGCGGTCATTTGGGTCCGAACCTCGGGGTCGTCGAGCTGACGCTCGCGCTGCACCGCGTCTTCGACTCGCCGAAGGACCGCATCCTGTTCGACACGGGCCACCAGGCCTACGTCCACAAGATCGTCACCGGCCGCCAGGACGGCTTCGATCTGCTGCGCCGCCGCGGCGGGCTCACGGGCTACCCGAGCCAGGCCGAGAGCGAGCACGACATCATCGAGAACTCGCACGCCTCCACCGCGCTCTCCTACGCCGACGGCCTCTCCAAGGCCTTCGCGCTGCGCGGCGAGCCCCGCCACGTGGTCGCGGTCGTCGGCGACGGCGCCCTCACCGGCGGCATGTGCTGGGAGGCCCTGAACAACATCGCGGCGGCCAAGAACCCCCTGGTCATCGTGGTCAACGACAACGGCCGCTCCTACTCGCCGACGATCGGCGGGCTGGCCGACCACCTGTCCAACCTGCGCCTCAACCCCGGCTACGAGAAGGTCCTCGACCTGGTCAAGGACTCCCTGGGCCGCACCCCGCTGGTCGGCGCGCCGCTCTACGAGGTGCTGCACGCGGTCAAGAAGGGCATCAAGGACGCCGTCGCGCCGCAGGCCATGTTCGAGGACCTGGGCATCAAGTACGTCGGCCCGGTCGACGGCCACGACCGCGCGGCCGTCGAGTCCGCCCTGCGCAAGGCCAAGAACTTCGGCGAGCCGGTGATCGTGCACGCGGTGACCCGCAAGGGCTTCGGCTACCGCCCGGCCCTGGAGGACGAGGCCGACTGCCTGCACGGCCCCGGCGCCTTCGACATCGAGACCGGCAAGCTGCTCGCCCCCGCCTCGGTGAAGTGGACCGGCGTCTTCGCCGACGAACTGGTCGAGATCGCCGACGAGCGCGCCGACATCGTGGGCATCACCGCCGCCATGGCCGAGCCGACCGGCATCGCCAAGCTCATGGCCAAGTACCCCGAGCGCGCCTACGACGTCGGCATCGCCGAGCAGCACGCGATCACCTCCGCGGCCGGCCTCGCGATCGGCGGCCTGCACCCGGTCGTCGCCGTCTACGCCACGTTCCTCAACCGCGCCTTCGACCAGGTCCTGCTCGACGTGGCCATGCACCGCCTCCCGGTCACGATCGTCCTCGACCGCGCGGGCATCACCGGCCCCGACGGCCCCTCGCACTACGGCATCTGGGACATGTCGGTGTTCGGCGTCGTACCGGGCCTGCGCCTGGCCGCCCCGCGCGACGCCCAGACGGTCCGTGAGGAGCTCCGCGAGGCCGTCGGCATCGAGGACGGCCCGACGATCCTCCGCTTCCCCACCGGCTCCGTCCCGGCCGACCTCCCGGCCCTGCGCCGCGTGGGCGGCGTGGACGGCTTCGGCGGCGTGGACGTGCTCGCCGAGCACGAGCGCAAGGACGTCCTCCTGGTCAGCGTGGGCGCCTTCGCCCACATGGCCGTCGACGTGGCCGGCCGCCTGGCCGAGCAGGGCTACGGCGTGACGGTCGTCGACCCGCGCTGGGTCCGCCCGGTCCCGGTCGAGCTGGTCGCACTGGCCCGTGACCACCGCCTGGTGGTCACGCTGGAGGACGGCGTCCGCACCGGCGGCGTGGGCGACGCGATCGCGAAGACCCTCCGCGACGCGGACGTCTGGGTCCCGCTGCGCGACCTGGGCGTGGCGCAGGGCTTCCACCCCCACGGCACCCGCAACGAAATCCTGGCCGACCTGGGCCTGACGGCGCAGGACGTGGCCCGCCAGGTAACCGAGTGGGTGTCGAGGATCGAGGAGCCCCTCCCCGTCACCCCGCCGGCGACCCGGGCACGAGCCCCCCGCCGCTAAAAACAAACGAAAAACCCCTGACCACGGGCATTTCGCTCGTGGCCAGGGGTTTTTGTGCCGCTAGCAAACTCCCTCTCGCTTCTTTCCAAATTCTCCTCCTGGACCACCGAACGTCGACCACCGCGAATCCGGCTCCCTCATGTACGGTCTGGACCACCGAACGGTGACCAAAGTTGGTACCGGGACCACGCTAATACATTCCGGTCGCCCTGGCGGCCGGGGACCATCGGCCGAGGGCACATATGTGGTGACCATCGGGCGGGTGGAAAAACCCCGCGCCGGACCGATGGGCACCGCAGCAGTGCACTCGGCCGATGGTTCGGCCCGCCTGTCGGCGGCCCACAGGGTTAAGTGGGCGCGGTTCGACGCTGCTTACGGGGAGGTGGGCCAGGCCGTTGGGGACCGCCGGGTTCGTCGTGGTCGACGATCGGTGGTACAACTCAGGAATTTGCTTCATATGGAATTGTCTGGGGTTTGTGCGGGCTTGGTGGGACAATTGTTTTGTGGGGCAGATGTCGTTGTTCGGTCGGGCGGAATTGGCTTCTATGCGGGATACGACTCGGCGGCGGAATTACTCGCCGGTCAATGAAGAATTCCGGCGCGAGCACAAGCGGCATCGGGATTGGGGGCTTGCTCGGCGGCATGCTGAGAAGTTGCGGCTGTTGGCGTTGGAGCGTGAGGCCGCCAAAGCCGAGCCTGAGCCCGAGCCGGTCGCGGTCGAGCCCGAGCCGGTCGAGCCCGAGCCGGTCGCGGTCGAGCCCGAGCCGGTCGAGCCCGAGCCGGTCGCGGTCGAGCCCGAGCCGGTCGAGCCCGAGCCGGTCGCGGTCGAGCCCGAGCCGGTCGAGCCCGAGCCGGTCGCGGTCGAGCCTGAGCCTGTCGCCGCCGAGCCTGCTCCGGGTCCGGAAGAGCCGGCGGTTGAGCGGTGCAACCCGGGCGGGGGGCGTGGGACTCTCTTCTTGCGACGAGAGGACGTCCGTTGCCCGACGCGATCATTGAGCTCGATGTCAGTGTGCCCTGGGAGCCGCCTGAGGGGCCCGGGCCCGGTGGTGCGCGGCGGCGGGGGGCCGGGCAGCGGATCGTGTTCGTCGCGGTGGTGCTGGTGGGGGTGTTGCTGGCGGGGGGCTCGGACCGGCGGCCGGGGCTCGAGCCGCTGTGGACCGCGGAGTTTCAGGTGCTGGCCATCGATGCGGCCGGCGGGCGGCTCATCGTGCATCGGTATCAGCGGGCCGGGGCCGATCCCGTCACCGAGGCGCTCGATGCTCGGACGGGGGCCATGTTGTGGCGGCGGCCCGGGTTGGCCAATGAGTCGTATGGCGCGCTCACCGACCGGGTGGCGGTCGTGCAGCTGGAGCAGTCGGATGAGCACGGGCGGTACACGGGGAGGGTTGTTGCTCGTGATGCGCGCAATGGGGAGGAGCTCTGGCAGCGGGAGCTCGTGACGTTTGCCGGGCTGGCCGGGGACCTCGTCGTGGTGAGCGAGCATGCCTGGCCGGACGAGGTGGATGAGTTCGACGACTCCTACGGGAGCCCGGAGGACCCGGGCGTGGCGCTGCCGCCGCGGGGGCATCATGAGCGGTACCTGGGGCTGGATCAGGTGTCCGGGGCCGTGAAGTGGAGCGTGGAGCTGGCGCCGGGGACGTTGCCGGGGTTCGGGATGGGGGAGTATCCGAATCTCAGCGGGTTCAGTGAGCTCGGCGCGGACGGGGTGCTGCGGGTGCGGGACCTGCGGACGGGGGCGGTCAGCGGGCAGTACCAGCTGGCATTTGGGGGCGTGTTGTCGCGGCATTCGCCTGGGTTGCCGGGGCAGGAGGTCGTGCTGGCGGCCGGGCGGGGTGGGTCGGAGGTGTTCGATCTGGCGTCGGGGCGGCGGTTGTGGCGGTGGACCGGGGACTCGGCGGCGTGGAACGTGCCGGTGCCGTGTCTGCGGGTGCATTACTGCGTGTACGGGGAGACCGGCACCGAGGTGCTCGATGCCGCTACCGGAGCCGTGGTGTGGCGGGCCCGGGGGTACTCGGCGGTGCTGGGGGACACCGGGGAGCGGCTGCTCATGTATCGGCAGATCGGCGACGACTACCAGCCCGACGACGTAGCGGCGTTCGCGGTCGGTGGGGCCGGCGCGGTGGCGTGGGAGCGGGCGGGGTGGTTCGTGGCGGGCGGGTACTACCAGGCGGTCGGGGCGCGCGGGATGTTCGTGTGGCGGCCGGTCAGCAACACCGACGCGATCGTGGGGCGGCTCGATCCTGACGACGGGACGGTGCACGTGTTCGGGCGGGCGCACGACTTCTACGGCACGGTGCAGTGCACGGCCACCGGTGACCGGGTCGCCTGCCTGGCGATCGGGGTCCTGTTCGTCTGGCCGCTGCGGTGAGCGTCATCGACCTCGGGGCGGCCGAGCCGTGGTCGCCGCCGGACGGGCCGCCGCGGGGGTCGCGGCGGGGGCGGGCGTGGCGGCGGGTGGCGGCGGTGGCGGTGGCCGTGCTCGCCGCGGGGCTGCTCGTCTCGGCGGGGGCGGCGGGGCTCGAGGCGCCGCTGTTCAGCCTGGAGGACCGGGTGCTCGACGCGCGGCTCGCGGGCGGGATGGTGTTCGTGACGCGGTACCAGGTGAACACGCTCGGGCAGTTCGAGGGGCGCAGCGTGACCGGGCAGGTGCTGTGGACGCGGCCGCGGGCCCGCGACACCGAGGACCTGCAGCTGCTGGCGGGCGGGGTGGTGGTGATCTCCTCCGTGTACGGCGACCTCGCCGCCCAGGACGGCGCGGTCACGGTCCTCGACGCCCGCACCGGGGCGGAGCTGTGGCGGCGGCCGGCGGTGGCGGCGTACGGGCGGGCGGGGGACCGGCTCGTGCTGCAGGACGTGCGAGGGTGGACGGAGCGGTGGGCCGGGTCCGGGCGCGAGCGCGAGAAGCACCTGCTCGGCGTGGACCTGCGCACGGGCGCGACGCGGTGGGAGAGGACGCTGCCCGGCCGGTCGCTGGTCTCGCTCGGCTACCGCGCGGGCACGGACGACATCGGCTCCATCGACGAGCTCACCGCCGACGGGAAGGTCGTGCGCCGCGATCCGGGCAGCGGGGCGGAGACGGCGCGGTGGCCGCTGGGCGTGCCCGCCGACGAAGTGAACTGGTTCGACGTGTACGGCGACCGCGCCGTCGTCAGCCGCATCGGTGTCGTCGGCGTCGAGGTGTACGACGGGGCCACCGGCCTGGTGCAGTGGCGCTACGGCGGGGTGGAGTTCGCGTCGGTGTACCCGTGCACCGCCGGGCACTGGTGCGCCGTGGACGGCGGCGGCATCCACGCGCTCGACGCGGCGAGCGGGCGGGAGGTGTGGGGGGTCGGGATGTACAACACGGTCTTCGGCGCCGACGACGACATCGTGGTCGCCGGTGGGCTCGGCACGTCCGCCTCGCCGTCGCACGAGACCGTGGTGTTCCCGATCGACGCGCGGACGGGGAAGGTCGGCCGGCGGCTCGACGGCTGGGTCGGCGCCTACGGGCGGGTCGGGCGGCGGCAGATCGTCGCGCACACCGACCCCGGGCAGTGGTACGGCGTCGTCGGGCTCTACGACCCGCGCACGGGTGGCGTGCAGGTGGTCGGCCGCGGGCAGATCGGGCCCACGCCGCGCTGCACGGCCGCGGACGGCGTCGTGCTGTGCAGCGGCAACGGGCTCAACGTGTGGCGGCTGCCGTGAGCGTGACCATCGACCTGGGCGAGGCGCAGCCGTGGATCCCGCCGGACGAGCCGCGGCCGCGCCGGCGGCGGTTCGGGGCGACGGGGCGGTGGGTTGCCGCGGCGCTGGTGGCCGTGCTGGCCGCCGCGGTGCCGCCCGCGCGCGCCGCGACCGCGCCGCCGGTGCTGTTCATCGAGGAGGCCGCGCAGTACGTCACGATCGGCGGCGGCCGGGTGCTCGTCGTGCGGTACACCGGCGAGGGGCCGCACCGGCTGGAGGCGTACTCGACCGCGGGGGCGCGGCTGTGGTCGGCCGACCTCGGCGACGGGGAGCAGCTCGTGCACGCCGACGCCGGCATCGTGCTGCTCGCCCGGCAGCTGGGCGACGCCTTCGACCTGGCGACCGTGTCCGCGCTCGACGCGCGGACGGGGACGCCGCGCTGGGAGCGCAGCGGCGTGCTGCTCGCCGGGCTGGCCGGGCCCCTGGTCGTGCTCGGCGACACCCACAACGACCTGGTGGCCGTCGACCCGCACGGGGTGGAGGTCTGGAAGCTGGACCTGCCGGCCGGGGACGTGCTGGCGCTGGAGTGGGGGGCCGGCGCGACGTACGAGCTGACCTCGCTGAGCGTCCTGGACCGCTCCGGGGAGCTGCGCGACCACGACCTCGCCACCGGCGCGGTGAACCACACCGACCACCTGGACCTGACCGGGCTCGACCCGACCTGGATCCAGGTGGGCGGGGACGGGCGGCAGCTCGCGATCCGCTCCGGGACGACCGCGGACTGGGTCTTCGACCGGGCGAGCGGGCGGCCGCTGTGGCAGGTCCCGGCGAACGAGCACGGGATCCTGCGCGACTGCGGGCCCGGGCGGTGGTGCCGCGCGGACGAGTCGGGCCTGACCGCGTACGACGCCCGTACCGGCGACGCGGCGTGGCGGGTCGACGAGCTCGGCCTGATCCTGGGGCGGGGGCCGGCCACGATGGCGCTGGGCGCGCTGAACTGGACCGGGGAGGCGCCGCCGATCGCGGCGGTCGTGGACGCGGCCACCGGCGCGGTGCGGGCCCGGATCGACGGCTGGCACCCGGCGGCCGCGCGGGGCGACCGGATCGTCGTGTGGCACCGCGCGGACGGCGAGCCGATCGCCACCGTCGGGCTGCTGAATCCGCGCACCGGCCGGATCGCGGTGCTGGGCAGCGGCGCGTTCTGGGGCGGCACGCCGTCGTGCTCGACCGAGGACGACCTGGTCGCCTGCACGATGGCCGGAGACCTGACCGTCTGGCGCGTACCGCCGGGGACGCCCGGCTAGCACAATGGGGGCGTGCCGCCGAGCACGTTGCCCTCCGCCGACGGCGTTGCCGCAGCCGCCGTCATTGACCTCGGTGACGCCGGGGCCCCGTGGGTCGCCGACGCCGACGGAGGGCCTGTGGGGCTGCCCCGGGGCTGGGGGCTGCTGCTGGCGCTCGGGCTGACGATGTCGCTGGTGTCGGCCGTGCCGCTGCCGCCCGCGCCCGCCGAGATCGTCCGCCAGCCGCTGCGCAACGGGGCGTTTCAGCTGGCCGGGGACGTGCTGCTGGTGCTGGAGAACGACCGGACGCCGACGCCCGTGGAGGCCTTCGACGCCGGTGACGGGCATTCGCGGTGGACGTACACGCCCGACGGGCTCACGACGCTGTCCTACGCCGCGTCCGCGCCCGGGGCGGGCGACGTGGTGGTGCTCTGGCCCGACCTGTGCCGCTCGGGCGTGACCGGCACGACGGTGGCGGTCGACCGGCGCACCGGGCGGGAGGTCTGGCACGCGCCGGGCGTTCCCGTCCGTACCGCACCGGGCGTGCCCGGGACCGTCGTGCTGCGCAGCCTGTGGTCCGACGGGTGCGGCGCCCTGGCCGCGAACGCGCCGATCGGCGGCGGGCTGCGCTGGCAGGCCCTCGGGCCCGGCGGGGAGCCGCGCTGGGAGCTGCCCGTCGACGCCGGCACCCGGGTCGCGGTCGACTCGGCCGAGGCCGGGGCGAGCTGGGCGGCGCTGGCCGACCGGCACGGCGCGCTCGGGGTGGCCGACTTCGTGACCGGGCGGCGCGAGACCGCGGGGGACCTCGTGGCCGCGTCCGGGGACATCGTGGCGGCCGCCGGGGACCTGCTGATCGTCGCCGCGGCCGGGGCCGGGTCGCCGCGCGGGGTGACGACGCTGACCGCGTACCGGCGCGGGGCGTGGTCCGCGCCGCTGTGGCGGACCGACGTGCCGACGGTGCCCGCGTCCGGGCGCTCCGACCGGTTCACGGTCCGGGCCTGCGGGGCGATGCTGTGCGCGACCGGGCAGCTGACGTTCGTGCTCGACCCGGCGACCGGGGTGGTGCGCTGGGCCGTCGGCGGATACGCGCAGCTCGCGGCGGTCCCCGGCGGGCTGCTGACCGAGCCGGGGGCGAGCATCGTGCACCTCTACGACCCCGCGACCGGGGCCGAGGCGCCCCGGCTCGACGGCTGGCAGCGCCTCGGGGCCGACGACGACCGCCTGCTGCTCGGGGCGCCGGACGGCGAGGAGGCGACCCTGCTGGGCTTCCGCCAGGGGGATCGGGTGCTGCCCATCGGTACCGTCGACGCCCGCATCATCGCCTGCGAGCTGGACGGCGCCCGGGTGGCCTGCTCGACCGCCGACGGCGACGTGGTGCTGTTTCGATTGGCGACCTAGCGGATGAGCGGGGACGCTGGAGGTGTGGGCGAACTGATCGATCTCGGTGAATCGCATGGCATGGTCGACGGGGAGGAACTGCTGGAGTGGCCGCCACCGCGCGGGGCGGGGCGGCGGCAGTGGCCGATCGTGCTGATGCTGACCCTGGTGGTGCTCTTCGCGACCGGCTCGCGGCCCGGGACCGGGATCGAGGAGGCCGGCACCCTCGCCGAGCACGCCTCCGCCATGGTCGCCGACCGCGGCCTCGTCTACGCCATGCGCGACGAGCCGGCGCTCACCGCCTTCGACTGGACCACCGGCAAGCCCCGCTGGACCCGCTCCCTCGCGGGCGACGGCGGCGGGCAGGCGTATCTGACCGCGGACCGGGCGTACGTGCGGCACCGGCCCTGCACCGCCACCGTCGGCTGGAGCCTGGAGCGGCTCGACCCGGCCACCGGCAAGCAGCTGTGGTCGCGCGCGGGCGCGCCGATCGCGGTCGTCGCCGGGCCCGCCGGGGCCGCGCCCGGGCTGCTCACCGTGGACGACCGGACCGCCTCCTGCCCGCCGGTGGTGCCGGCGCGCGGCGCCGCGCCGTCGCCGGTACACCTGGGCGGGCTGGACGCGGAGACGGGGGAGATCCGGTGGTCGTTCGACCTGCCCGGCGGGGCCCGCGTCGTCGCGCCGGACGTGCCCGGCAGCAGCTGGTTCGCCGCCTGGTACCCGGGCGGGCGGGCCGAGATCCGCAGCGCCGCCACCGGGGCCATCACCGCGGCGGCCGACGTGCCGGAGCTCGCCGACACCCCGCCCACCAGCGTGCGGATCGTCGGCGGCCTGCTCGTGATCGTCCAGGTGCGGGGCGACGGGGCGCTGATCACGGCGTACCGCAGCGACACCCTGCGGTACCAGTGGCACATGCTCTTCTCCTCCTCGGACCAGGCGCCGATCGCCGAGATGGCCTACGGCCCCGTGGTGGTCGCCTGCGGCCCGATGATCTGCGTGCCGAACTGGCGCGACATCGCCGTGCTGGACCCGGAGACGGGCGCGGAGGCGTGGCGGCGGCCGCTGCAGCTGGACGCGGCCGGGCCCGGGGTGCTCGTGGGCCGCGACCGCGACGACTTCACCCGGGTGCGGGTCGTGGACTGGCAGACCGGCCAGGACCGCGCCGACCTGGCGGGCTGGGCCGTGGTCCCGACGGCCAGCGACGGCACGGACGACGACGACATCGGCTTCGCCCCGGCCGGCTCCCAGCTGGTGCAGCGGCCCGAGGACGACGGCTCCCGGATCGCCCGCATCGACCTGCGCACCGGCACCATCACGCCGCTCGGCCTGGTCAGCCCGATCCCGTCGCGCTGCTCGATGCGCCACCACCGGCTGGCCTGCATCGCGGGCGGCGACTCGGTCCGGCTCTGGAGGTTGCCCGGGTAGCTACATTGGCACCCAGGGCTTTCACGGGGACTTCACGCCCCGTGAACCACACTGGCCCGGATCGGGTGGGGGTGCGAAGGGCGTGCGCGTGCTGGTGATCGAGGACGAGACGAATCTCGCCGACGCGATCGTCCGGGGGCTGCGGCGGCAGGGCATGGCGGTCGACGTCGCCTACGAGGGGACCAGCGGCCACGAGATGGCCATGGTCACCCGGTACGACGTCGTGGTCCTGGATCGCGACCTGCCCGGCGTGCACGGCGACGAGATCTGTGCCGACCTGGTCGCCTCGGGCGCGCTGACCCGGGTGCTGATGCTGACCGCCAGCGGCAGCGTCGCCGACCGGGTCGAGGGGCTGCAGATCGGGGCCGACGACTACCTGCCCAAGCCGTTCGCCTTCGACGAGCTGGTGGCCAGGGTGCAGGCGCTGGGCCGGCGGGCCACCCCGGCCGCGCCGCCGGTGCTCACCATCGGCGACCTGATCCTCGACCAGGCCAAGCGGGTCGCGACCCGGGCCGGGCAGCCGCTGGACCTGACCCGCAAGGAGTTCGGGCTGCTGGAGGAGCTGCTCAAGGCCCGCGGCGCGGTGGTCTCCAGCGAGGAGCTGCTCGAACGGGTCTGGGACGCCAACGCCGACCCGTTCACCACGACGGTGCGGGTGACGATGATGACGCTGCGCAAGAAGCTCGGCGAGCCCGCGCTCATCGAGACCGTGGTCGGCGCCGGCTACCGGACCAGGCCCCCGCAATGACCATCTACGACGCCCGCCGCACCGCCGTCTTCCGCCCGACCCTGCGGCTGCGGCTCACCCTGCTCAACGGCATCCTGCTCGTCGGGGCCGGGCTGGTGCTCGTGGTGCTGGCCTACCTGCTCGTCGACGGCGCCCTCAAGCCCGCCGACCAGCTGCAGCCCGGCACCCGGGTGGTGCTCGCCGACGGCAGCGAGGTCGACGCGCGCACCTGGCAGACCGACCTCGTCGACGCGGCCGAGTGGGAGCTGCTGACCCGGGGCAGCCTGGCGCTGCTGCTCATCGGCGCGGTCGGGGTGGCCGGGGCCTACGTGGTGGCCGGCCGCTCGCTGCGGCCGCTGCAGCGGGTCACCTCCACCGCCCAGCGGCTCTCCGGCGAGTCGATGGACGCCCGGATCAACTACGACGGGGCCGACGACGAGGTCGCGGAGCTCGCGAAGACCTTCGACGCCATGCTCGACCGAATAGCCGCGGCCTTCGAGACCCAGAAGCGCTTCGTGGCCAACGCCTCCCACGAGCTGCGCACGCCGCTGGCGGTGATGCGCACCGAGGTCGACGTGACCCTGGACGACCCGGAGGCCGACGTCGAGGAGTTCCGGCGGATGGGCAGCGTCGTGCGCGACGCCTCGACGCGGGCCAACGCGCTGGTCGAGTCGCTGCTGCTGCTCGCGCGCACGGAGGCGCAGGCCGGCCGGCGGCTGGGCCGCAAGGTGAGCACCGACCTGGCCACCGGGGTCACGGTCGCGCTGTCGGCGATGAGCCACGAGGTCAAGCGGATCAAGCTCGACGTCAGCACCGACCTGGCGCCGGCCAACGTCGTCGGCGACCCGGGGCTGCTCGAACGCCTGGCGGGCAATCTCATCGAGAACGCGGTGCGGTACAACCATCTCGGCGGCCGGATCTGGGTGCGCACCGGCACCGACGAGACCCTGGCCTGGCTCGTGGTCGGCAACACCGGCTTCGAGGTCGAGCCGGCCGACCTGCCCGCGCTGTTCGAGCCGTTCCGCCGCGGCGGGCGGGAGCGCACCGGGGCCCGCGGCACCGGGCTGGGCCTGTCGATCGTGCGGGCCATCTGCGAGGCGCACGGCGGCGGGGTCTCCGCGGCCGCCCTCGACGGCGGCGGCCTCGAGGTCACCGTCTCCCTGCCGGCCGCCGCGGTCACGCCGGTGCTGAGCGGCACGGCGGCGGTCCGCCCGGCCGCCTGAGGTGTGACGCAAGGCACTTCTGCTCAGAATCGCCCCGCGCGGCGCCGATCGGTCTTATGTTTCCCGCCGGCCATCGTGACCGGCGTGTCGGGCGATGGGGGCGGGTCGGATGCGGCTGCGCAGCTGGCTGGTGGTCGGCGTCAGCATCGCGCTGCTGCTCGCCATCGGTGCCGTCGGCATCTCGGTGAACCGCTCCGCGCTGCGGGCGGCCGAGACCGTGCACCGCGCCGACTCCCTGGCCCTGGTCACCAACAACGGCGGCCTGGCCGAGCAGGTGCTGATGGTCGCGGTCAAGGAGCTCAACGACTTCGTGACCAGCCACCCGCTGTCGATGACGGCCGGGGACGCGGGCGACGTGGCGGCGCTGCAGGAGTACCAGAAGAAGTCCGCGAACTTCACCTACGGCCTGGTGATGACCGACCTGACCGGGAACCTGCTCAGCGCGACCGGGCCGGCGGGCATGTTCCCCGACCCGCAGTCCGCGGCGTTCAAGCCGCTGATCTCCGACCTCGCGCTCGGCAAGCCCGGCTTCTCGTCGATCATGACGGTGGGCAGCACGCTGATCCAGGCCGCGGCCCTGCCCATCGTGGTCGGCAGCCAACCCGAGGCCATCGTGTACGGGTTCATCCCGCTCACCAAGAGCCAGCTGCAGGAGTACATCGTCAAACTGCAGGACGACTCGCACGTCTCGATGCTGGTGGACGCCTCCGGGATGGTCGGCGCGTCCAGCGATCCGGGGCTGCTCGGCACGCACGTCGACCCGGCGATCGCGGCCAAGGTCGCCACGACGGAGTCACAGTTCGTCACCTACACCGACAACGGCCACGCGATGATCGCGGCGCTGCACGGCGGGCTGCCCGGCGGCTGGGCCTACGTGCGCACGCAGTCCGAGGCGACCTTCGACGGCCCGGTGCGCAACCGCAGCCTGACGATCAACCTGGCGCTGCTGACGATGCTGCTGGTCGGGGTGGCCGGGCTGGCGATTCTGGGGTACCGCTCGCAGCTGGTCCGCCGCCGCGCCGAGGAGCGCTTCTCGGCGCTGGTCGAGCACGCCCCGGACGTGGTGACCGTGCTCGACGACCGGGGGAACGTGGTGTACGCGAGCCCGAGCGGGCAGCGCATCCTCGGCGTGACCCGGGTCGGCACCCCGGTGTTCGAGAGCATCCACCCGGAGGAGCGCGACCTCGTGCGGGAGCGCTTCGCCGCGCTGGTCGGCGAGCGGGGCGGGCTGGAGCGCATGCAGGTCCGGGTCCGCCAGGCCGACGGCGACCACCGCTGGTTCGACCTCACCGCCTCCAACCAGCTGCACAACCCGGCCCTGGACGGCATCGTGATCAACGCGCGGGACATCACCGACAGCCGCGAGATGCAGGACCGGCTGGCCCACGACGCCCACCACGACCCGCTGACCGGCCTGCCGAACCGGCGCCGGCTGCAGCAGCGGCTGGCCGACTCGCTGCGGGCCGAGCCGGTCGCGGTGCTCTTCGTCGACCTCGACGGGTTCAAGCCGGTCAACGACGAGCTCGGGCACGAGGCCGGCGACGAGCTGCTGCGCCAGGTGGGCGCGCGGCTGAGCGCGTGCCTGCGCCCGGTCGACGTGCTGGCCCGGGTCGGCGGCGACGAGTTCGTGCTGCTCCTGCCGGGGGTGGGCACGGCCGCGGAGACCACCGGGGTGATCGAGCGGCTGCGGGCGTGCGCGGACGCGCCGTTCGCCATCGACGGGCACGAGGTGCGCATCGGGGCGAGCATCGGGGTGCACCTGGCGGCGCCGGGCGAGCAGCCGGACGCCGTGCTGCGCACCGCCGACCAGGCGATGTACGCGGTCAAGCACCGCCCCGACCGGCCGGGCCGGCACCGCGCGTAGTGCTGCCGGGGCGGACGGTCAGCGTGATGCGGACGGCGCCGTGCTGCACGAGCTCGATCTTCAGTACCGGGACGCGTATGGGTGTCACCTGATCCCCTTCGGTGCCGGGCCCGCCGCCGCCCACCTGTCTACCCGCTCCCGTCCCGCGTGCGCACCGTAGTCGGAGAAGTCGGGCGAACCCGAGGCGTTCCATCACTCGGCGTAGAGTGGCTCGTTCCCTACCCTCGGTGGAACGGGCACGGAAGCGTTCCTCTCGCGAAGGTCGACATCACGGAGCGTCACGGCCACTTCGGTAGGTCAAGTAACCGACGGTCACGAACGCAAGGGGGTATGGGCGGTTTTTGCCCATACGGCGAAAATCCGGTTTCCGGCTATCCCCGGTGCCCACGCAACTCCTAGGTTCTCGGGACATGGCTGCCGTCAGCGACGACGTCGCGCCCGACGAGTGGGAGTGCCGCGTCTTCCTCGCCGTCGCCGAGCACCGCCAGCACACCAAGGCCGCCGAGGCGCTGTCCCCGACGCGGCCGATGCACCTGCGCGACAAGCCCTACGCGCGGCAGCTGGTCGGCAAGACCATCGCGCGGATCGAGCGCTGGTGCGGTGAGCCGCTGTTCGAGGGCAACCGCGGCCAGTTGCGGCTGACCGAGCGCGGGCGGGAGTTCGAGCGGGCGGCGCGCAGCGTGGTGGGCGAGTACGAGTTGATGCGCAAGCCGAACCCGGGCGACGGGCTGCCGCGGCTGGCCTGCCTGCCGCACCACGCCGCGTTCGTCGCGCCCGCGCAGGCCCGCCTCATCGAGCGCTTCGGCCGGCCCCGGGTGGCGGTCGACTACCTCGAGCCGCACCGGCACGCCGCGCCCGACCTGCACCGGCACGCCCTGCTCATCGGGGCGCCGCCGCCGCTTGGGAGCCGGTCGGTCCGCCTCTACACCGCGCGCCTGGAGGCGATGGTGCCGGCGGCGCACTTCCCGGGCGTGCGGCTGGCGTTGCCGGAGCTGCTGCGGCGGTACCGTGTGATCCCGCACCTCACCGGCGTCCCCGACGACCGCCGCGCGGCGTGGGGGCTGGACCGCCACCCCGGCGCCCAGGTGGGCCGGCCGGCCGGGGACACCGCCGCCGCCGTGCTGCGCCTGCGCCACGAGACCGCCGCGCGCTGGGACGGCCGCGTGCTCGTCGCCCCGTCGGACGTGGCGCTGCCGTTCAAGGCCGGGATGGAGTTCGGCGGGCGGTACGCGGACCGGTTCAAGTGGGTCCCGATCGTCGCCGACGCGCCGCTGACCTACGAGGTGCACCTGACCGTCCGCCCGGCCGGCCCGGACGAGGCGATCGACGCCGCGGTCGCCGCCGTCCAGACCGCCGCCCGCGCGCTCCCGCACCTCGGCGGAAGCTAGCGCCCCCGGCCGCGGACCAGGGGCAGGAAGACCTCGTCGACGATCTCGACCAGGACCTCGTCGGGGGCCGCGGGGACGCCGCGCATCGCGTACTCGGCGCGCAGCAGCATCATCGGCGTGCTCGCCACGCGCGGGTGCACGGCCCCGGGCGGCGCCTCGCCCCGGGCCGCGGCCCGCTCCAGCATGGCCAGCCAGGCGCGGTCCATGGTGTCCGCGCCCGAGCGCTCCCGCACGAGGGCGAGCAGTTCGGGCTCCTCGGCCGCGGCCGCGAGCAGGCCGCGCAGGATCGCGCCGTAGGGCGACGACCAGGTCTCGTTGGCCTTGCGCAGCATCTCCAGGGCGTCGCCGCGCAGGGTGCCGGTGTCCGGGGACGGCATCGCCGCGTCGGTGATCCGGCGGTACGCCGCGATGCCCAGCGCCGCCCGGTGCGGCCAGCGGCGGTAGATGGCGTTCTTGTTGGTCCCGGCGCGGGCGGCGACCCGGTCCATGGTCATGCCGGCGTACCCGGACTCGCGCAGCTCCGCGGCCGCGGCGTCCAGGATCGCCCGCTCGAGCTCCTCGCCCCGCCGTCGCGTGCTCATCGGCTGTAGGGTACTGCCCGTACCCTATTTCGCGGAGGAGCGGGCATGCGCGTGTTCGGCATGAACTACGACACCGGGTTCACCAGCGGCGGGTCGACCACGCACGAGCCGTTCGACCCCGAGGTGGTGCGGCGCGACCTGCGGGTCATCCGCGAGGAGCTGCACTGCGACGCGGTGCGGATCAGCGGCGGGGTGCAGGACCGGCTGGAACTGGCCGCCGGGCTCGCCGCCGAGGCCGGGCTCGAGGTCTGGTACTGCCCGTTCACCAACGGCCTCGATCGCGCCGGACTGCGCGCGTTCCTGCTCGACGGGGCGGAGCGGGCCGAGAAGCTGCGCGCGTCGGGGGCGGCCGTGGTGTACCTCACCGGCTCCGAGATCAGCCTGTTCACCGACGGCTTCGTGCCCGGCGGCAGGCCCGACTTCACCGATCTGGCGGCGCTGCGGGCGGCCATCCCCGCCGCGCAGGCGGCGGTGCGCGCGTTCTTCGCGGAGCTCGTGCCGGAGGTGCGGGCCCGGTTCGGCGGGCCGGTCGGCTACGCGTCGGTGCCGCTGGAGGCCGTGGACTGGGCGCCGTTCGACATCGTGGCGAGCGACGCCGGATACCGGGACGCCGCGAACGACCTGCGGGTGCCCGAGACACACGGCAAGCCCTACGCGGCGACCGAGTTCGGCTGCTGCACCTTCCGCGGCGCCGGTGCGGTGGCATCGGCGGTCGAGCCGGTGACGTACGGGCCGGACGGGCGCGCGGTCGCGCTCACCTCCGGCCTGGATCGCGACGAGGAGGGCCAGGCGAGGTACCTCCTGGACATGCTGCGCGACTTGGAGGCGGCCGGGGTGGAGGCGGTCTTCGTGTACACCTTCGCGAACCGGCACCTGCCCACCACCGGCGATCCGGCGCTCGACTTCGACCTGGCCGCGCGCGGGATCGTGCGGGTGCTGCCGGACGGGTCGTGGACGCCGAAGGCCGCCTTCCACGCCCTGGCCGGCTACGGCGCCGAGAGGGCCGCGAAGTAGGCCCGCGGATCGCCCCCGAGCGCGACCATCAGGGCGACGAACGCCTTGCTGGGCGGCAGGTCGGTGAGGATCGCGCCGACCTGGGCCGCGAGGCCGTCCGGGAGCCGCGGGGGGCCGGCCGTGCGGGCGCGGGAGGCGACGACGACGGGGATGCCGGCGGCGGTCAGGTCGGCGATGGCGCCGAGCACCGAGACGGGGACGTTGTGGGCGCCGGTGCCCTCCAGCACGATGCCGGTCGCCCCGGCGTCGGAGGCGGCGGTGAGGAGGTGGGCCTCGATTCCGGGGTACACCTTGATCAGCGCCACGTTCGTGTCCGGCTCGCCGGGCGGGGCCGGGTGGGGGCGCAGCGCCGCGCGGCCGCGCCCGAGCGGCTCGTGCGGGGCCGAGGTGAACGTGCCGGCGGTGTCCTGGTGGAGCCGGCGGGCGGCGTGCAGTTCGCCGGCGAGGCACGCGACCGCGCCCAGGCCGCGCAGGGCCGGGTCGGCGGCGGCGGCGAACGCGGCCGCGAGGTTGGCCGGGCCGTCGGAGGGGTGCGCGGCGGCGGTGTAGACGATGCTGCCCCGGGCCGCGGCCGCGCCGGCCATCAGGTCGGTGAGGTAGGCGGCCTCCTCCAGGGTGTCGGTGCCGTGCGTGACGACGACGCCCTGGAAGCCGTCCTCGCCCAGGGCCCTGCGGACCCGCCGCGCGGTCGCGGCCATGGCGCCCGGGGTGGTGTCGAAGCCGGGGGCGCCCTCGACGTCCTCGGCCTCGATGTCCAGCGGCCGGACGAGGTCCCGGCCCGTGGCGAAGGCGCCGTCCCGGTACGCGATGGTGTCCTTGGTGGCCAGGAGGAGCAGTCTCATTCGAGCCGGGACTCCAGCCGCTCGATGCGCTCCACCAGCGGCTTGAGGGCGGCCTCGATGGTGGGCGTCTGGGCCTGCAGGTGCACGTACCCGGCGAGGGCGGCCGACACCGCGCGGCGGGTCAGCTTCAGGTCGGCCCCCAGCGAGCGCAGCACCTGGCCGGCCGCGCCGTCGGGCTCGGCGATCAGGCCGAGCAGTAGGTGCTCGCAGCCGACGTAGTTGTGCCCGAGCGCCGTGGCCTCGCTGACCGCGAGTTCGAGCGCGGTGGTGGCCTCGGTCGCCTCCGGCTGCCTCGGCTGCGTGGCCAGCGCCTGGGTGACTCGCGCCGGGTCGATCTCGATGGCCCGCAGGACGTGCAGGGCCAGATTGGCGCCCTCGTCGACGATCGCGCCGAGGAGCTCAGCGGTCCCGGCCGGGCGGTCGTGCGCGCCCGCCAGCCGCAACACGGTCCGGGCGCGGGCGGTCAGGTGGGGCAGGCGGGCGGCGAGGGCGGCGTCGTCGAGGTCGCCGAGGACGGTCTCGCGGATCGCGGTGACCCGGCGTACCGCCTGCTCCAGGGCCCGCTGGCAGATCGCGGAGACCGGGATGCCGGCCGCCTTCACCGCCTCCGCGAGCTCGTCGGGCAGGTAGACGTTGATTTTCGGCACGCGAGCAAGCGTATACCCCCAGCGGGGTTACATGGTTCAGCCGATCGGGGCGCCGTGCGTGCGCATGAAGGGCAGCGGGTCGATCGCGTTGCCGGGCGAGGTCGGCGGGGCGTGGACGTGGACCTCGAAGTGCAGGTGCGGGGCGGAGGAGTTGCCCGAGCTGCCGACGTAGCCGATGACCTGGCCGGCCGCCACCTTCTGGCCGGGCTTGACGACGCCGCGGCGGACCATGTGGCAGTACAGCGTGGAGACGCCGCCGGCGTGCTGGATCTTGACGTACCAGCCGCAGCCGCCGACCGAGGCGCTGCCGGTCTGGTCGCAGCTGTGGCCGGCCTCGATGTTGCACACCACCTCGAGGACGGTCCCGGCCGCGGCGGCGTGGATCGGGGTGCCGACGAACGACATGATGTCGACGCCCACGTGGTTCGGGTTGGTCGGGGTGCGGAAGCCGGGGCGGGCCGAGAAGCCGGGCAGCGGGCTCACCCAGCGACCCGCCTCGACAACGGGCACAGGCTGGGGTTGTGCAGGGGCCGGGGCGGCGGCGGTGGCGGCGCAGGCCGGGGGCTCCGCGGTGCGCTTGACGTAGGCGTCCGAGACGTAGGCGCCGGAGTCGAGGCGGTCCCAGGCCGCCGTGGCGCGCACGGTGCCGGTGATCGGCTCGCCCTGGACCTGGCAGGCGATGTTCAGCGCGGTGCCGTTGGGCAGGCCGCTGTAGAGGAACGCGGCGCGGGCCGGGCCGCTGCGGGCCTTCAGCGGGATGGCGCCCGAGGCCACGGTGCCGGCGGTGGTCGCGCCCGCGGCCGCGGCGGCCGCCGTCGGGGCGGCGGTCTGCTGGGCCGGCGCGCACGCCGGGGCGGCCTGGCCGCGGCGGACCCAGGCGTCGCTGATGAAGGTGCCGTCGGTGAGCCGGTCCCACTG
The DNA here is from genome assembly GCF_050942475.1 of Dactylosporangium sp. CS-033363. Taxonomy (NCBI): domain Bacteria; kingdom Bacillati; phylum Actinomycetota; class Actinomycetes; order Micromonosporales; family Micromonosporaceae; genus Dactylosporangium; species Dactylosporangium sp. CS-033363. The sequence continues at coordinate 1,864,894 of NZ_CP192032.1, forward strand.
GTCGGTGACGCGGACCGGGCCCTGGTCGATCAGCTGGCCCTTGACCTGGCACTCGATCTGCACCGCGGCGCCGTTGGGCAGGGTGCGCAGGGAGCGGGTCCAGACCGCGGCGCCCTCGCGCACGTTCAGGGGGCGCTTGGGGGAGACGACGGTCGCGGCGGTCGCGGCCTGGGCGGCGGCGGGGGAGATCGCCACGGACGCGACCAGGACGCCTAGCGCGGCGCCGATCTTGAACAAGGACATGGTGCACCCCCGGGGTTTGAGATGGAGTCCTGCTCCGGCCGGGGGGACCGCGAACCCCGCCAACGCTAGGCGTTGACGGGGTCCGAAATGCGGTATTTCACGAAACGATCACCCGTTAGGGGCGTTTGCCACGCCTTCCGCGAGGAAACGCGCGCCCGTCACCTTCTCGGAGATGCCCTCGCGGTCCAGGTACGGGGTCACGCCGCCCAGGTGGAACGGCCAGCCCGCGCCGAGGATCATGCACAGGTCGATGTCCCGGGCGTCGGCGACCACGCCCTCGTCCAGCATCAGCCGGATCTCCTGGGCCAGGGCCGAGGTGGCCTGCTCGCGCAGCTCCTCCGCGGTGGACGGGGAGTCGCCGACCTCCAGCAGGGCGAGCACCTCGGGGTCGGGGTTGCCCTCCTTGTCGGTGAAGCCGCGCTTGCCGGCCCCGACGACCTTGGCCAGGTTGGCGGAGACGCCGAAGCGGTCCGGGAACGCGTGGTGCAGGGTCTCGGCCACGTGGTGCGCGACCGCCGGGCCGACCATGGTGAGCAGGGCCATCGGGCGCATCGGCAGGCCGAGCGGGTCGAGGGCCGAGTCGGCGACGTCGATCGGGGTGCCGTTGTCGACCGCGCCGGTCACCACGCCCAGGAAGCGGGTCAGCAGCCGGTTGACCACGAACGCCGGGGCGTCCTTGACCAGCACCGAGGACTTCTTGAGCGCCTTGCCCACGGCGAACGCGGTGGCCAGGGTGGCGTCGTCGGTCCGGTCCGCCCGCACGATCTCCAGCAGCGGCATCATCGCGACCGGGTTGAAGAAGTGCAGGCCGACGACCCGCTCCGGGTGGGCGAGGTCGGCCGCCATCTCGGTGACCGACAGCGAGGAGGTGTTGGTGGCCAGCACGCAGTCGTCGCGGACGATCGCCTCGACCTCGGCCCAGACCTGCTTCTTGACCTTGAGGTCCTCGAAGACCGCCTCCAGCACGAGGTCGGCGTCGGCGAACGCGGCCTTGTCGACCGAGCCGCCGATCAGGCCCTTGTACTTCGCGGCCCGGCCGGCGTCGAGGCGGCCCTTGCTGACCAGCTTCTCGATCTCGGCGTGGACGTAGCCGACGCCCTTGTCGACGCGCTCCCGATCCAGGTCCGTCAGGACGACCGGTACCTCCAGCCGGCGCACGAACAGCAGCGCCAGCTGGGAGGCCATCAGGCCGGCGCCGACGATGCCGACCTTGGTGACGTCGCGGGCCAGGTTCTTGTCCGGCGCGCCCGCGGGCCGCTTGGCCCGGCGCTGCACCAGGTCGAACGCGTAGAGGCTGGCCCGCGCCTGGTCCCCCATGATCAGGTCGGCGAGGGCCTCGTCCTCCGCGGCGGTCCCGGCCTCGAACGACGAGTCCTTGGCCAGAGCCAGCAGCTGGAGTGCCTGGTTCGCCGAGTTGACGGCCCCGTGGAGGCGCTCGTCGAGCTGGGCCTTGGCGAAGTACAGCACGCCGTCCCACATGTCCCGGTCGATCTCCGGGCGGGTCACCGTGACCGTGCCGTCGACCACCGACGAGGCCCACTCCAGCGAGCGCTCGAGGTAGTCGGCCGGCTCGAAGATGGCGTCGGCGATGCCGAACTCGTGCGCCTGGGCCGGCTTGAGCTGCTTCTGGGTCAGCGGGTTCTGCAGGATGACCTGCGCCGCCGGGGCGATGCCGATGAGGTTCGGCAGCAGCTGGGTGCCGCCCCAGCCGGGGACCAGGCCGATCGCGACCTCGGGCAGGGCCAGGGCGGCCGCGCCGGAGGAGACCGTCCGGTAGTGGCAGTGCAGCGCGACCTCGAGGCCGCCGCCCATCGCCGCGCCGTTGATGAAGGCGAAGGTCGGTACCGGCGAATCCTTGAACTTCTTGAAGACCCGGTGGCCGAAGCGGCCCAGCTCGACCGCCTGCTCGCGCGCGGTCAGCAGCGGCATGCCGGTGATGTCGGCGCCGACGCAGAAGATGTAGGGCTTGCCGGTCAGCGCGATGAACTTGGGCTGCGCCGCCACGGCCTCGTCGATCGCCGCCTCCAGGGAGGCCAGGCCGCCCGGGCCGAACGAGTTCGGCTTGGTGTGGTCGAAGCCGTTGTCCAGCGTGATGATCGCGGCCCGCTCGCGGCTGGGCAGGGTGACGAAGCGCAGCAGGGCCTTCGTCACGACCTCGTTCGGGTTGGTCAGCGCGGCGGTCACTTGTCGCCCTTCCAGTTCGGGTTCTCCCAGATCACGGACGCGCCCATGCCGATGCCGACGCACATGGCGGTCAGGCCGTAGCGCACGTCGGGCCGCTCGGCGAACTGCCGGGACAGCTGGGTCATGAGCCGCACGCCCGAGGAGGCCAGCGGGTGCCCGACGGCGATCGCGCCGCCCCACGGGTTGACCCGCGGGTCGTCGTCGGCGATGCCGAAGTGATCCAGAAATGCCAGCACCTGTACCGCGAACGCCTCGTTCAGCTCGAACAGGCCGATGTCCTCGATGGTGAGGCCGGCCAGGCGCAGCGCCTTCTCGGTCGCCGGGACCGGGCCGTAGCCCATGACCTCGGGCTCGACGCCGACGAAGCCGTAGGAGACCAGCCGCATGCCGACCGGCAGGCCGAGCTCGCGGGCCACGTCCTCGGCGGCGATGATCGAGGCGGTCGCCCCGTCGTTCAGGCCGGCCGCGTTGCCCGCGGTGACCCGGCCGTGCGGGCGGAACGGCGTCTTGAGCGTCGCGAGCTTCTCCAGGCTGGTCTCGCGCGGCGCCTCGTCGACGGTCGCGAGGGCCCAGCCGGCCTCGGGGTCGCGGGTGGCCACGCTGACCAGGTCGGGCTGCAGCTTGCCGGCGGCGTACGCGGCGGCCGTCTTCACCTGCGAGGCGTAGCCGAACTTGTCGGCCCGCTCCTTGGTGATCCCCGGCAGCCGGTCGTGCAGGTTCTCCGCGGTGGAGCCCATGACCAGCGCGGACGGGTCGACGAGCTTCTCGGCGAGGATGCGCGGGTTCGGGTCGACGCCCTCGCCCATCGGGTGGCGCCCCATGTGCTCGACGCCGCCGGCGATCGCCACGTCGTAGGCGCCGAACGCGATGCCGCCGGCCACGGTGGTCACCGCGGTCAGGGCGCCCGCGCACATGCGGTCGATGGCGTAGCCGGGCACGGTCTTGGGCAGGCCGGAGAGCAGCGCGGCGGTCCGGCCGATGGTCAGGCCCTGGTCGCCGGTCTGCGTGGTGGCCGCGATGGCCACCTCGTCGACGCGCTCCGGCGGCAGCTGCGGGTTGCGCCGCAGCAGCTCGCGGATGCAGCGGATGACCAGGTCATCGGCGCGGGTGTTGGCATACATCCCACCGGCCTTGCCGAACGGGGTGCGCACGCCGTCGACGAAGACGACGTCGCGGACAGCACGGGGCACGGGTGTCCTCCTAGCGACTAAGTACCGGCTATGTTACTCGCCAGTAAGTCGCCAGGAGCTGTGAACCCCTTCACTCGGGCGGAGCCCGGGCTCACTCCGGGATCTTGAGCGCCTCCGTGAGGCCGGGGGAGACCAGGCCCACCTGCCACGGGCGCGCGCCGAACCCGGCCAGGACCGAGGCCACCGCCTCGTCCGTGAGCTCCTCGGGGGGCGACCAGGCCAGCCGCCGTACCGAATCCGGGGTGATCAGGTTCTCCGGCGGCAGGTGGTGGGTCCCGGCGAGACCGGTCACCAGCTCCCGGCACCGGGCCAGGCGGGCCGCCGCGACCGGATCGCGCTCGGCCCACCGGTGCGGCGGGGGCGGCCCCTCCGACGGCGGGGTGGTCGGCAGCTCCTTGTCCGACAGCGCCCGGGCGTCCGACAGCGCGGTGAGCCAGGTCGGGGCCAGCCGGCGCACCGAGCGCCCGCCGAACCCGGCCAGGGCCAGCAGCGAGCGCTCGTCCTTCGGGTCGTTCTCGGCCGCGGCGATGATGGCCGCGTCGGCCAGCACCCGGCCGGGGCTCGCGTCGCGGCGCTGGGCGATCTCGTCGCGGGCGGTCCACAGGGCGCGCACCCGGGCCAGGGCGCGGGCGCCGCGGACCCGGTGGATGCCGGAGGTGCGCCGCCACGGGTCGGCCCGCACGCGCGGCGGGTCGCCGGCCGAGGCCACCAGCGCGGCGAACTCCTGCGCGGCCCACTCGGTCTTGCCCTGCTTGGCCAGCTCCTCGGCGAGCGTGTCGCGCAGCGGCAGCAGCAGCTCGACGTCGAGGGCGGCATAGGTCAGCCACGAGGCGGGCAGCGGGCGCGTGGACCAGTCGGCGGCCGAGTGGTGCTTCTCCAGCGTGTACCCGAGCAGGGACTCGGTCAGCGCGGCCAGCCCGACCCGCTCGAACCCGCACAGGCGGGCCGCGAGCTCGGTGTCGAACAGCCGGGTGGGCCGCAGCCCGAGCTCGGTCAGGCAGGGCAGGTCCTGGCTGGCGGCGTGCAGGATCCACTCGGTCGGCGAGATGACCTCGTCGAGCTCCGGCAGCTGGCCGAACGGCAGCGGATCGATCAGCACCGTGCCCGAGCCGGCCCGGCGCAGCTGCACCAGGTAGGCGCGGTGGGTGTACCGGTAGCCGGAGGCGCGCTCGGCGTCCACGGCGACCGGGCCGGTGCCCTGGGCGAAGCGCTCGACGGCGCGCGCCAGCTCGGCTCGATCCGCGATCGGCTCGGGGGTCCCGTCTCGGGGGGCGGTCAGCAGGACGGGCTCGGTTGTTGGGTCCGGATTGCCCGGACTGTCTGGCTCCTCGTCCCGACGCCGCGCGGGGGGTTCGTCGGTCACGCGACAACCGTACGTTGCGCCATAGGTCCCTGTGTGCAGCCGGTCCGGCGCGTCGGCGTTCTTGACTGTCCGGAGCCCTCTCCAATGCCCTCTCCCAGGCCCGCGCGAACAGTGTGGGGGACCACTGGAAACGGGACGGACAGGGTGCGCTCCTTGCCGGTACGGTTCGTCAGCGCGGGCGGTCCGGTTCTGTACACAGGCTGCATCGGAGGTCGCGGCACTTGTGCCCGCCGTCTAGATTGAGGGCCGACCGCGGTATCGCCGGTGGCCTCACGCCGAGGCCGGGCATCCGGCGAAAACGGGTGGAACCGTGACAGGAAGGAAACGAGAAGCATGACGGCCGGGTATGACCCCTCCAACCCGGTGGCTTCCGGCAGTTCCGATGGATACGACGAGCGCCCGCGGCACGCCGCACCGGGCGACGACTCGGAACGACTCGGTCCACTTCCCCCGAGGATCACCCAGACCGGGTCGATCCCCACGCACCCCGTCCCGCCGCAGCCCACCAGCTCCTGGCCGGTCTCCGGCCCCGCGCCGGCCCCGCAGAGCGCGCCGCCGCTCAGTGCCCCTCCGCACAGCGTCGCCCCGCACAGCGTGCCGCCGCTGCCGGCCGGCCCCAAGCGCAGCCCGCTGGCCGCGATCGCCCTGGTCATCGCCGTGCTGCTGCTGATCGTGGTCGGCCTGCAGACGGCGTTCATCGTCGACCTGGAGAAGAAGGTCGACAAGGCCGACGCCGCCGCCCAGGCCGCCGCGACCGGCGACGCGTCCCGCCTGAAGGCCCTGGAGGACCGGGCCGACAAGCTGGAGCAGAAGACCGGCGGCAGCCTGGACGCGCCCGAGGTGGCCGCGACCGTGCGCCCGAGCGTCTTCCGGGTCACCACCAAGTACGCGATCGGCACCGGGTTCGCGGTCGGCAAGGCCCCGCAGGGCGGCGGCACGAACCTGATCACGAACTACCACGTGGTCGCCGACGCGTACGAGAAGGGCGAGAAGGACGTCAGCCTCGAGCGCACCGACCAGCGCTTCCCGGGCAAGATCATCGAGGTGCACCCGGACAAGGACCTCGCCGTGCTGCACACCGACGAGGACTTCGCGAAGCTCTCGGCGGCCGCCACCGTGCCGAAGGTCGGCGAGCCCGTGCTCGTCATCGGCTCGCCGATGGGCCTCGAGGACACCGTCACCACGGGTGTCGTGAGCGCCTTCCGGACCCTCAACGGCGAGCAGCTGATGCAGTTCGACGCGGCCATCAACCCGGGCAACTCCGGGGGTCCCGTGTTCAACGCCAAGAAGGAGGTGGTCGGCGTCGCGACGCTGAAGGCTCAGCAGGCCGAGGGCATCGGCCTGGCCATTCCGATCTCCGTGGTGTGCGACACCGTGCCGTCCGTCTGCTGACCCGATCCGTCTGCTGAACCCCGCTTCACCGCCGGCGCTCCCGGACGCGCCGGTAGTACGACTCCCGCCGGGGCGCTGCCCGGCGGGGCCACCAGGAGGAAGAGACCATGACATACCCCGGAAGCCCCCAGGGGAACCCGAACGAGGGATACGGCTACCCCGACCCCAACGCCCCGGCCGGCGCCTACCCGCCGCCGCCCCAGCAGGCCCCGACCAGCGGTTACCCCTCCGCCGCGCCGTACGGTGAGCAGCCGGCCCAGCCGCAGTACGGCCAGCCGCCGGCCCAGCCGCAGTATGGCCAGCCCGCCGAGCCGCAGTACGGGCAGCCGCCGGCCCAGCCGCAGTACGGGCAGCCCGCCGAGCCGCAGTACGGCCAGCCGGCCCCGCAGTACGGCCAGCCCGTGCCGGCGCAGCCGCAGCCGACCCATGACCAGGGCACCTCGCAGCTGCCGGCGTACGGCGGGGAGGCCTCCTACAGCCTCGACCCGTCGGTCTCGGCCCCGCCGACCGCCCCGATGCAGCAGCCGGCCCCGCCGATGTCCGCGCCGCCCATGTCGGGCCCGCCGATGTCCGGCCCGCCGGTCGCCTACGGCCCGGTCTCCGGCCCGCCCACCACCGGCTTCCCGGGCCAGCCGGTCGGCTTCCCGCCGGCCGAGCCCGCGAAGAAGCGCGGCATCGCGGTGCCGCTGCTGGCGAGCCTCCTGGCCCTGGCGGTCATCGCCGCGGGCGTGTTCGTCGGCCTGTACGTCGACAAGTCCAGCAAGCTCGACAAGTCCGAGACCACCTCGTCGCAGCGTCAGGCCTCGCTCGACCAGACGAACAAGGACCTCGACTCGACCAAGAAGGACCTGCAGGCCAAGGCCGACGAGCTGACCAAGTCGCAGCAGGACCTGCGCGGCACCCAGGCCGACAGCACCGAGGCCAAGCGCCAGCGCGACGTCATCGGCCAGTGCCTGAAGCTGCTGCTGGAGGCCCTCGACGCCTCGGCCGCCGGCGACAAGACGACCACCCAGAACAAGATCAACGAGATGGACAAGCCCTGCAACGAGGCGCAGGTCATCCTCGGGATCTGATCAAGCCCCGAACCAAGCGATGACGAAAAAACGGGCCTCCTGGAAAGGAGGCCCGTTTTTCATGCGTGCAGGGCGGTCACGCCGGGTGGCGGCAGGCCCGCCGTGGAGGCCAGCAGCGCGCACCACGCGTGCACGTGGGACTGCATGTCCTCGTCCGTCGGCGTCCAGGAGGCCCGGATCTCCAGGTCGGCCGCGGCCGGCGGACCGGCCAGGTCGCCGAACCGGGTCGACATCGTCTGCGTGACCGTGCCGCCGATCGCCGTGTAGGCCGCGTTGTGCCCGTCCAGGGCGTCCACCAGCCAGCTCCAGCCGACCCCGGGCAACAGCGGGTCGGTGGCCAGCTCGGCCTCCAGCTCGGCGGTCACGTAGGTCACCAGCCGCATCGTGCCGTCCCAGGCGTCGTGCCCGGCCGGGTCGTGCAGCAGGATCAGCCGCCCCGTGGCCACCTCGTCGCCGTGGCGCAGCACGGTGCCGCCGATCGCATGGGCGAAGGGAGCCAGCCGCTGCGGCGCCGGGACCTCCTCGAGGGTGATCTCCGGCCTGGTGGTCACGGCGCGCAAATCCTCCACCGCCCGGGTGAACGTGGGGGGAGTCGCGGTCGATGGCGCCATAACGGAAGACTAAGACCGAAACGTGCGCAGGGGGTGCCGCCGCGCCGCCGGTGCACACTGAGTGAAACGATGGACCCGATGACGAAACTGTTGTTGCGCGCCGCCCGGGGCGAGGCCGTGCCCCACGTTCCCGTCTGGTTCATGCGGCAGGCCGGCCGGTCGCTGCCCGAATATCACGAGGTGCGGGCCGGCATCGGCATGCTCGACGCGTGCCGCCGGCCCGACCTGGTCTGCGAGATCACGCTCCAGCCGGTGCGCCGGCACAAGGTGGACGCCGCGGTCCTCTACAGCGACATCGTGGTCCCGCTGCAGGCCGCCGGCATCGACCTCGACATCGTGGCCGGCACCGGCCCCGTGGTGGCCGCGCCGGTGCGCACGATGGCCGACGTCGAGGCGATCGGCGCGCTCGAGCCGGAAGCGGTCGGGTTCGTGGCCGAGTCGGTCCGGCTGCTGCTGGCCGAGCTGGGCGACACCGCGCTGGTCGGCTTCGCCGGCGCCCCGTTCACGCTGGCCAGCTACCTCGTCGAGGGCGGGCCGTCGCGCCACCACGCCAAGACCAAGGCGCTCATGTACGGCGCACCCGACGTCTGGCACGCACTCTGTTCCCGCCTGGCCGCCATCACCCGGACGTTCCTCGAGGTGCAGATCGCGGCGGGCGCCGACGCGGTCCAGCTGTTCGACTCCTGGGCCGGCGCGCTGTCCGAGGCCGACTACCGCCGCTACGTGCTGCCCCATTCCCAGGCCGTGCTCGCCGACCTGGGCGTTCCCCGGATCCACTTCGGCGTCGGCACGGGCGAGCTGCTCCCGGCCATGGCCGAGGCGGGCGCGGACGTGGTGGGCGTCGACTGGCGCACGCCGCTGGACGTGGCCGCGAGCCGGGTCCCCGGCAAGGCGCTGCAGGGCAACCTCGACCCGTGCACGCTGCTCGCCCCGTGGGAGGTCGTCGCCACCGAGGCCCGCCGCGTGCTGGCCGAGGGCGCCAAGGCACCCGGCCACATTTTCAACCTCGGCCACGGTGTACTGCCAGAGACCGACCCCGACGCGCTCACCCGCCTGGTCGACCTGGTGCACACCGAGGGCTAGTAGTTCGGCCTCCAGCGCGGCCAGCCGTGGTCGCCGGCCAGCTGGGACAGGCGCGAGCCGAGCATCAGCCCGGTGGCCGGCTCGGCCGACTGCAGGCGGTAGTGCACCTGCTCGGCGATCTCGGGCGCCCGGTACTCGGCGTGTTCGAGCAGCTGCAGCGTCACCGACCACCAGTAGCGGTCGTCGTCGGTGGCGTGCGGCGCGCCGGCCCGGAACCAGTCGGCCAGGCCGTCGAGCAGGTCGTCGCCGACGCCGTCGGGGTCGGTGAGGCGCAGCGCCGCGCAGACCCGGGCCACCACGTCGTCGTCCCAGCCGGACAGGTGCCCGCGGACGAGGGTGTGCAGCGAGGCGTGGCCGAGCGCGCCGGCCGCGTCGATCTCCAGCGAGAACACGTTGTCGCGGGCCAGCCGCTCGCGCAGGACCGGCAGCACTCGGGTGTCGCGGCGGCGGGCCAGGCCCAGCAGCGCCTCGCAGCGGGTGTCGTCGTGCGGGTCCTCCAGCCGCGCGGCCAGCGCGCCGCGCACGGTGGCCGAGTCGATCTCCGACAGCTGGGTGCCCAGCGCGAAGCAGGCCCAGTCGCGCACGTCGTCGTCGCGGTCGGCGCTGAGCAGGATCAGGGCGTGCACGGTGTCGTCGGCCGTGGCCTCGCCCAGCACGCTCGGCAGGGCCTGGGCCACCGCCCGGCGCACGCCCGCGTCGGGGTGGCGGGCCAGCGGCAGCAGCAGGGGCAGCGCGGTGTCGTCGTAGCACCAGGCGACCGCGTCCGCGAGCTCGGCCGGGCTGGTCGCCGGGGAGCTCAGCAGCGCGGCGATGCTCACGGCGGTGGGCTCGGCGTCGTCCGGGGCGACCTGCTCGGTGCGCAGGTCGGCCAGGTCGGCGATCACCTCGGCCAGCGGGCTCAGCGCCAGCTCGTCCAGGTCCGAAGGCTCCCGGGCGGCCGGCACGTACATCTCCGAGGCGCTCGGGAACAGCCCGGACACGTCGGAGGGACCACCGGGGCGCGGGTCCGGCGGCTCGTCGGGCACTGGTCGGGAGGACGCGAGGTCGCTCATCCCCGAGAGTGTGCGCCCCGCAGCGGCGATCTTCCAGAGGGGTTCAACCCTCAGAAGGACAAGGAGGGACGGACGATCACCCTACTCACTGACATATCGACACACCTTTGGAGATCAACGGGACCGGCTGTCGAGGCGCAGTGACTGCCAGGAGCCGTCGGCCGCCCAGCCGCCGTCGACGGACAGCGCGGCGCCGTTGACGAAGCCGCTGCGGGCCGGGTCGGCCAGGAACGCGACGGCCTTGGCGATGTCGTCCGGCTGGGCGAACCGGGCCATCGGCACGTGCTCGGTGATGTCGGTGTCGACGTAGGCGCCCTCGGCCTGGGAGGCGTCGTCCATCTCGGTCTTGACCCAGCCCGGGCAGACCGCGTTGACCCGCACGCCGCGCCCGCCCCACTCGACCGCCAGGGTGCGGGTCAGCCCGATCAGGCCGTGCTTGCTGGCGTTGTAGGCGACCCGGTCGGCCACCCCCATCAGCCCGGCCACCGAGGCGATGTTCACGATCGAGCCGGCCCCCCGCACCAGCATCCGGCGGCCGAACGCCTGGCTGAGCAGGAACGGGCCGGTCAGGTTGACCTCCAGCACCCGGCGCCAGGTGGCCGCCGCGGTCTCCTCGGCCGGCCCGATCGAGGCGATGCCCGCGTTGTTGACCAGCACGTCGGCCCGGCCGTAGCGGGCCTCCACCAGCTCCACGAAGCGCTGCACGTCCTCCTCGTCGGAGACGTCGCCGACGAACGAGAGCGCGTCGAAGGCCGAGACGGGCTCGCGGTCGATGACGGCCAGCAGGTAGCCCTCCTCGGCCAGCACCTCGGCGGTACGCCGGCCGATGCCGTGAGCCGCGCCCGTGATCACTGCCACCCGCTCGTCATCCATGCCGCGACAATAGACTCCAGGTATGACAAAGCGCGTCGTGGTCGTCGGCGGCGGCATCGCCGGGCTGGCCGCGGCCCACCGGCTCCACACGCTGCGGCCGGACCTCGACGTGACCCTGCTCGACCAGCGGGAGCGCCCCGGCGGCAAGCTGTCCACCGGCTCCCTGGCCGGCCTCCCGGTCGAGCGCGGGGCCGAGTCGTTCCTGGTCGGCGGCCCGTCCGCGGCGGTCAAGCTGGCCGGCGAGGTCGGCCTCGGCGACGCCATCGTGCACCCGGGCCCGGCGCGGGCCGCGGTCGCCATCGGCGGCCACCTCCAGGACCTGCCCGCCGGAACCCTCATGGGCATCCCGATCGAAGGCGGCGACCCGCCGGCAGAAGGCCCCCTCCTGGAAGAGCACGCCGACGTCTCGGTCGGCGCGTTCATCCGGCCACGCCGCGGTGACGAGGTCGTCGACCACTACGTCGAGCCGCTGCTGGGCGGGGTCTACGCAGGTCGCGCCGACAAGCTTTCGCTGCGCATGGCGATCCCGAACCTGGCCGCCGCGGCCGAGCGGCACGACACCCTGACCGCCGCACTGCAAGCCGCCATGGGAAACCGGGAGCCCGGCGCACCGGTCTTCGGCGCCATCGCCGACGGCGGGATGGGCCGGTTCGTCGAGGCCATCGTCAAGACCCTGCCCGACGTGCGCAGCGGCACCACCGTCCGCGAGCTTCAGCAGACGGCAAGGGGCTGGCGGCTCGTCCTGGGCTCGACCCGGGACGCCGAGACGCTCGACGCCGACGCGGTCGTGCTCGCCGTCCCGGCCCCGAACGCGAGCCGGCTGCTCGCCGACGTGGGGGCCCTGGAGCTGGAGTACGCCAGCATCGCCCTCGTCGCGCTGGCGCTGCCGAGCACCGAGCTGCCCGAGCTGTCCGGCTTCCTGGTCCCGGCCACCGAGGGGCTCGCGGTCAAGGCGGTCACGTTCTTCGACCGCAAGTGGCCGCACCTGCGCCGGCCCGGGGTCACGATCCTGCGCGCGTCGGTCGGGCGGCACGGCGACGAGGCCCAGCTCCAGCGCACCGACGACGGGCTGGCCGACGTGGTCCGGGCCGAGGTCGCGCGGCTGATCGGCGTCGACGCGCTGCCCGAGGAGCTCGACCGCGGGGTGTACCGCTGGGGCGGCGCCCTGCCGCAGTACGCGCCCGGGCACCGGGACCGGGTCGCCGGCCTGAGAGGCACCATCGAGACCTGTCCGCCGCTCGCGGTCGCGGGCGCGGCCTACGACGGCGTCGGCATCCCGGCGTGCATCACGTCCGGGCGCACCGCCGCCGAGGCGGTCCTCGCGAAGCTGGGAGAATCGAGCACATGACGAGCACGAACGCGGCCCGCATCAGGGAGATCAACGACAGCATCCGGTACACCATGTGGTCGGTGTTCCGCCTGGCCCAGCCCTACGGCGCGGACAGCCGCGACGCCACCCAGGCCTCGGCGTTCTTCACCGACCTGGCGGCCAAGGACGTCACCGTGCGCGGCACGTACGACGTCGCCGGGCTGCGCGCCGACGCCGACCTGATGATCTGGTGGCACGCGCCGAGCGCCGAGGCCCTGCAGGAGGCGTACTCCGGGTTCCGCCGCACCAGCGTCGGCCAGCGGATGGCCCCGGTGTGGTCGCAGATGGCGCTGCACCGGCCGGCCGAGTTCAACAAGAGCCACATCCCGGCGTTCCTGGGCGAGGAGCAGCCCAAGGAGTGGGTGTGCGTGTACCCGTTCGTGCGCTCCTACGAGTGGTACCTGCTGCCGGACGAGGAGCGCCGCTCGATGCTCGCCGAGCACGGGCAGCAGGCCCGCGGCTTCCCGGACGTGCGGGCCAACACGGTGGCCAGCTTCGCCCTCGGCGACTACGAGTGGATGCTCGCCTTCGAGGCCGACGAGCTGCACCGCATCGTCGACCTGATGCGCGAGCTGCGCGCGTCGCGGGCCCGCCGGCACGTCCGCGAGGAGGTCCCGTTCTACACCGGGCGGCGCCGCGAGATCCAGGATCTTGTAGCAAACCTTCCGTAGATGCCTTGAGGAAAATATTGACAGAACCCACGGGCTCCCGCAGCCTGTCGATATGCATCGATGGGGTGGCAGGGCGCTCATGGTCGCGGTCCTCGCCGCGGGGTTGCTGACGTTCATCGGCACCCCCGCGCACGCCGCGGGACCGGACACGTTCAGCACCTCGTTCGAGGCCGGCGACCCGCAGCCGACGTGGACCGACAGCGTCGAGCGCAGCGCGGGCGTCGGCGGCTACTGCTGCGGCCTGACCGGTATGGAGAGCGGGGTGCGCAACGAGACCGCGCACACCGGCACCGCCGCCCTGATGTACTCCGGCGCCGACACGAGCGCCACGTCGAGCTACTCGTACAACCGGGTCTTCGACGTCGACATCCCCGTCTCCGCCGGCACGACGCTGTCGTACTGGGTGTTCCCGCAGAGCGGCGGCAACCTCGACGTCGCCGTGGACCTGGCCTTCACCGACGGCACGTACCTGCGCGACTCCGGGGCCGTGGACCAGCACGGGGTCCGGGTGCACCCGCAGTACCAGGGCAGCGGTTCGGTTCTGTCCTTCAACACCTGGAACGTGGTCACCTCGAACATCGGCGCGAACACGGCCGGCAAGACGATCGACCGCATCCTGATCGGCTACGACCAGCCGGCCGGCACCGCCACGTTCCGCGGGTACTTCGACGACATCTCCATCACGCCGGGCACCCTGGCCAACTACGTGGACACCCGGCGCGGCTCGAACTCGGACTTCAGCTACTCGCGCGGCAACACGTTCCCGGGCGCGACGGTGCCCAACGGCTTCAACTTCTGGACGCCGGTCACGAACGGCAACAGCGACGGCTGGCTGTACCACTGGAGCGCGGCCACCGTGCAGGGCTTCGCGATCAGCCACGAGCCCAGCCCCTGGATCGGCGACTACGGGCAGCTGCAGGTGATGCCGATGACCGGCGGGGTGAAGGCCTCCCCGGACGCCCGGAAATCCACGTTCAGCCACGGCAACGAGGTCGCGCGGGCGCACTACTACGCGACCCGGCTCGACACCTACGGCATCACGGCCGAGATGACGCCGACCGACCACGCGGGCGTCATGCGCTTCACGTTCCCGGCCGCGGCCGATTCGGCGATCCTGTTCGACGTCATCGACAGCGCCGGCGGCTCGTTCAGCGTCGACCCGGGGTCGCGCACGATCAGCGGGTACTCGGACCACCGCGGCCAGAAGCTGTACTTCTCGGCCACCGTCGACACCGCGATCGCCGCCTCCGGCACCCCGGGCGGGGTCACCTTCGCGACCGGCAACGGCCAGCGGGTCACGCTGCGGATCGGCACCTCGTGGATCAGCGTGCCCCAGGCCGCGGCCAACCTGGCCCAGGAGGTCGGCGGCAAGGACTTCGAGACGGTGCGGGCCGAGGCCCAGGCCCAGTGGGACGCGGTGCTGGGCAAGGTGCGGCTGGAGGGCGCGAGCAACGCGCAGCTGGTGACGTTCTACTCGAACCTGTACCGGGCCAACATGTACCCCAACAACCGCGCCGAGATGGTGAACGGGGTGCGGCGCTTCCTCAGCCCGTACGACAACCAGCTCCACGACGGCCAGATGTACGTCAACAACGGCTTCTGGGACACCTCCCGCGCCGAGTGGCCGCTCATGACGCTGCTCAGTCCCACCCACACCGGCGAGATGCTCGACGGGTTCGTCAACGCCTACAAGGAGGTCGGCTGGACCCCGCGCTGGTCCGGCCCGTGGAACGTCGGCGCGATGGTCGGCTCGAACCAGGACCTGGCGTTCGCCGACGCCTACGTGAAGGGCGTGCGGAACTTCGACTACGCCGCCGCCTACGCCTCCATGGTGAAGAACGCCACGGTGTACGCCGGGTCGGATCAGAACGGCCGCCAGGGCATCGAGGTCTCGACGTTCAAGGGGTACGTGCCCACCGACGTGCGGGGCGAGTCGGCGTCGTGGACGCTCGAGGACGCCAACAACGACTTCGGCGTCTTCCAGCTGGCGTCGGCCCTGGGCAAGACCGAGGACGCGGCGTACTTCCGCAACCGCGCGCTGGACTACGTGAACCTGTACTCCCCAACAGTAGGAATGTTCCGCGGGAGACAGAGCAACGGGAACTGGCGCACCAGCGACGCCGACTTCAAGCCGAACCTGTGGGGCTGCGAGTTCACCGAGGGCGCGCCGTGGCACTACGCGATGGGCGCCCCGCAGGACCCGCAGGGCATGGCCGGGCTCTACGGCGGCCGCGCGCAGCTGTCGGCGAAGATCGACGCCGTGCTGGCCGCGCCCCGGGACTACCTGCCGGGCTGCTACGGCGGGGTCATCCACGAGATGCGCGAGGCCTACGACGGCAACCTGGGCCAGTACGCGCACGCCAACGAGCCCATTCACCACATGCTCTACATGTACAACTACGCCGGCACCCCCGCGAAGACCCAGAACCAGGTCCGCCGGGTGCTGACCCAGCTCTACGACTCGGGCGCCGGGACCGGCAACGGCTATCTCGGCGACGAGGACAACGGCGAGATGTCGGCCTGGTACGTCTTCTCCGCGCTGGGCTTCTACCCGGCCCGTATGGGCAGCACCGACTACACCATCGGCGCGCCGCTGCACCCGAAGGCCACCATCGCGCTGGAGAACGGCAAGTCGTTCACGGTGAGCGCGCCGGGGGTCAGCGACGCCAACCGGTACATCCAGAGCGCGACGCTCAACGGCGTGCCGTACACCCGGAACTATCTGACGCACGCGGACCTGCTGGCCGGCGGCACGCTCGCGTTCGTGATGGGGCCGAACCCGTCGTCGTGGGGGACCGGCTCGGCCGACATCCCGCCGTCGCTGACCTCCGGGGCCGCCGCGCCCGCCCGGCTCGCCGACCGCGCGACCGGCGGGACGCTGACCGCCAGCGGCGAGAACGGCCCCGGCGAGGCCCGGGACAAGCTGACTGACGACACCTCGATGACGAAGTGGCTGACGTTCGCGAACACGGCCACGCTCACCGACCAGCTCACGGCGTCGGTGGCGGTCAAGCAGTACACGCTGACCTCGGCCGACGACGTGCCCGGCCGCGACCCGCGGAATTGGACCCTGCAGGGCTCGAACGACGGCGTGACCTGGACGACCGTCGACACCCGCAGCAACATCGACTTCGCCGACCGGCGGCAGACGCGGGCGTTCGTGGTCACCGGCAGCGCCTCGTACTCGCGGTACCGGCTGCAGATCACCGCCAATCACGGCGCGGCGGAGACCCAGCTGGCCGAGTGGCAGCTCATTGCATGAGGTTCGACCAGCCGGTCCACGTGGACTGGTCGCGCAGCCACAGCTGGGTCACGAGGTTGCCGCCGGAGACGGCGTAGATCTCGGTGTTGCCCGTCCACGGATTGAGCACCACGGCGGGGTCCGTGTCGAGCGCGACCCCGCCGATGCTGGTCCACGGCGTCCACGAGCCAAAGGGCATGACCAGGGTGTACTTGAGGGTGCCGGCGTCGTTCGCGTAGATCTCGGTCGACCGGTACCGCGGGTTGTAGAACACCGCCGGATCGCCCGAGAGCGCGCCGCCGAGGTCCGTCCAGCCCGTCCACCGTGTGCCGGTGTACACCTGCTGGGCGAGCCGGCCGCTGGACGAGCGGGCGTAGAGCTCGGTCGTGCCGTACAGCGGGCTGCGGAACGCCACCGGGTCGCCGCGCAGGTCGCCGCCGAGGTCCTGCCAGCCCGACCAGCCGGCGCCGTAGTACAGCTGCACCAGGTGGCCGGTCGCGGCCCGCGCGTAGATCTCGGTCGTCCTGTAGACCGGGTTGTAGAGCACCTCGGCCGGGTCGCCCGCCAGGTCGCCGCCGAGATCGTTCCAGGCTGACCAGCCGCCGTTGTAGAAGCGCTGCATGAGGTGGCCGTTCGCGCCGCGGGCGTAGACCTCCGTCGTCCTGTACCGCGGGCTCCAGAACACCACCGGGTCGCCGGCCAGGTCCCCGCCCAGGTCCGTCCAGTCCGACCAGCGCCCGCCCAGCCAGTACTTCTGGGCCAGCCGGCCGTCCCGGGTGCGCGCGTAGACCTCGACCGTGCGGGCCGCCGGGTTCTGCAGCACGTGCGGGGTGCCCGCGATGCCGCCGCCGAAGTTGCTCCAGCTCGACCAGCCGTAGCCCGGGCTCCAGTACCGCTGGGACAGCCCGTGGGTGGCGTCGGTGTACACCTGCAGCTGCGTGGTCGCCGGGTGGGCGACCGCGACCGGCTTGGCGATCAGCGGCTCCGGCGGGTCGATCCCGGCCAGCCGGCGCAGCTGGTCGAGGCTGCCGTTGAAGACGTCCTTGTCGTAGTTGCCCTGCTGGTCGTTCTCGCCGGCCGCATACTGCCACAGCGTCCACGAGCTCCAGCCGCCCGGCAGCTTCGGCGCGGTGCCGCTGTAGCTGGCCACGTCCAGCGGGTACGCGCTGAACTGGCTCGTGCTGCCCACGCACTGGTTCCACCAGCTCGCCGCGGTGTAGATCATCGCCTTGCGCCCGATGCGGACCTGGATCTGGTCGAGGAACGCCTGGATCCAGGCGCGCATCGCGGTCTGGTCGAGGTTGTAGCAGGCGCCGACCGTGTTGAAGTACGGCCACTCCAGGTCGACGAAGGGCACCAGGGTCTTCGAGTCGTTCGCCCAGGCCGCGTTGTCGATGAAGATGTTCGCGTCGCCGACCGGGTCGCCGTGGTCGGGGCGGGCGAAGGTGTACGCGCCGGCCAGCAGCCCGGCCCGCTTCGCGTCGGCGAGGTCCCGGGCGAAGTACGGGTTGATGTAGTTGTTCGTCTCGGTCGCCTTGACGTAGGCGAACTGCACGCCCTGCGCGGCCTGGCCGGCCCAGTCGATCGTGTTGTAGACGCTGTGGTCGTGGCTGGAGACGTCGATGCCCTTCACCGTGTACCGCGGGCCGGGCGTCGCCCCGGTGGCCTCCTCGTGCCGTCCCGCCTGGGCGTGCCCGTTGTCCTGCCCGGTGTTCCCGTCCGGTGGCGGGACGGGATTGGCGAGCGTGGCGAGCATGACGACGGCGAGGAGGCTCCGCATTGGGGCACGCTATATGCAATTCGTGGCTTATGTCCGAGTTTTCGCGCGGAAGAGCAGCGCGGCCGCGATCACCGAGACGACCATGATGCCGGCGCACCAGGCGACCGCCCGCCACGGCGCGCCGCCGACCGGCTGGTCCAGCAGCAGCCCGCGCAGGCTCTCGGTGATCGGGGTGACCGGCTGGTTGCCGGCGAACCCGCGCAGCCACGCCGGCATCGTGTCGATCGGGACGAAGGCGCTGCTGGCGTACGGCAGGAACGTGATGACGAACGTGTAGCCGCTGGCCGCCTCGGGGGAGCCGGCGAGCAGGCCCAGGCCGGCCGACAGCCACGAGACGGCGGCGATGGTCAGCAGCAGGATGCCCAGCG
Organism: Dactylosporangium sp. CS-033363; assembly: GCF_050942475.1. Lineage (NCBI taxonomy): Bacteria > Bacillati > Actinomycetota > Actinomycetes > Micromonosporales > Micromonosporaceae > Dactylosporangium > Dactylosporangium sp. CS-033363. Next base: position 1,883,387 of record NZ_CP192032.1, read on the forward strand.
CGGCGAACCACTGCCCGGTGTCGGCGTGCGGGCGGAACCCGAGCGCGAACGCCACCCCGAGCACCAGCGCGCTGGAGACCACGTTGCGGGCCAGGCTCGCGAAGACGTGCCCGGACAGGACCGCCGCGCCGCCGATGTCGAGCGTGCGGAGCCGGTCGACGATCCCCTCCTTGAGGTCGTTGGCCACCGAGACCGCGGTCATCGCCGAGCCGAACGCCACGCACAGCAGCATGACGCCGGGCACGACGTAGGTGACGTACTCGGTGCCGGTCTGGATTGCCCCGCCGAACAGGTACACGAAGACGACCATGAGCAGCACCGGCAGCATGATCGACATGAGCAGGGCCTCGACGTTGCGCCGGCCGAGGCGCAGCGAGCGGCCGCCGAGGACCGTCCACTGGGTGAGGGCGGGGCTAGACATTCGCGAGCTCCTTGCGCGAGGTGAGGGCCAGGAAGACGTCGTCGAGGGTGGCGCTGTGCAGGGAGAACCGGCGGACCCCCGAACCGCCAGTGGTTTGCATCGAGTCGATCTCGTCCAGGACCGAGCGCACGTGGGCCGCGCTGCCGTCCGTGGTGACGCCGAGGGTCAGCGCGGCGTCGTCGCGCTGGACGACCCGGGCGCCCAGGACGGCCGCCGCGGACTCGTAGGCGCCGCGGTCGGCCAGGTCGAGGTCGAGGCGCTGGTCGCCGAAGCGCCGCTTGAGCTCGGCCGGGGTGCCCTCGGCGACGACGCGGCCGTGGTCGACGACCGCGATGCGGGCGGCGAGGCGGTCGGCCTCCTCGAGGTACTGCGTGGTCAGGAACACCGTCCGCCCGGCCTCGACCAGCCCGTCCACCACCTCCCACATGCCCTGCCGGCTGGTCAGGTCCAGGCCGGTGGTCGGCTCGTCCAGGAAGATGATCTGCGCGGTGCCGGTGAGCCCGGCCGCGAGGTCGAGGCGGCGCCGCATGCCGCCGGAGTAGTGCCCGACCCGCCGGTGCGCGGCCGCGGTCAGGTCGAAGCGCTCGAGCAGCTCGTCGGCGCGCCGGTGGGCGTCGCGCTTGGACAGCCCGGAGAGCCGGCCCATCATGCGCAGGTTCTCGGCCCCGGTCTGCAGCTCGTCGACCGAGGCGTACTGCCCCGTGAGGCTGATCGCCCGGCGCACCCCGGCGCGGTCGCGGACCACGTCGTGGCCGGCCACCCGGGCGCTGCCGCCGTCCGGGCGGGTCAGCGTGGTGAGGATGCGCACCGTGGTGGTCTTGCCCGCCCCGTTGGGGCCGAGCAGGCAGAACACCGTGCCGGCGGGCACCCGCAGGTCGACGCCGGTGAGCACGCCGACCTTGCCGTAGGACTTCGTGAGGCCGGTCGCCTCGATCGCGTATGCGGTACGCTCTTCTGCGTATGCCGTACGGTTCATGCGTACGTTATACGCAGAAGTAGAATCCGGAGTCAATGAGCGCAGACGAAAACGGCATTCCGAAGTCCCTCGCGGCCGCGTGGGGGCTGCGCGAGCGCCCGGGGAAGGGCCCCAGGCCGGGGCTGACGCTGGACCGGATCGTGGCCGCCGGCGTGAAGGTCGCCGCGACCGAGGGGCTGGGCGCGGTGTCGATGGCGCGCGTCGCGAGCGAGCTGGGCGCGGCCACGATGTCGCTGTACCGCTACGTGTCGGCCAAGAACGAGCTGCTCGACCTGATGGTCGACGTGGCCATCGGCGCGCCGCCCGAGCCGGACCCGGGCCTGGGCTGGCGGGAGGGGCTGCGCGGGTTCGCCGACGCCTACCTCGGGCTGCTGCGCCGCCAGTCGTGGGTGGTGCGGGTGCCGATCAACTCCCCGCCGATCACCCCGAACCAGATCGGCTGGATGAACCACGGCCTGTCGGTCATGCGCGGCACCCCGCTGCGCCACGACGAGCGGCTCTCCACGATCATGATGGTCAGCGGCATGGCCCGGAACTGGGCGCTGCTCACGTCCGACATCGACGCCGCCGCGCAGGCCGCGGGCGGGACGACGGAGCAGGCGATGTTCGAGTACGGGCGGCTGCTCGTCCTGCTCGCCGACCCGGTCCGCTTCCCGGCGGTCGGCGAGCTGATCGCGTCCCGGGTGCTGGAGACCTCCAACACCCGGCCCGACGACGACTTCGACTTCGGCATCGAGCGCCTGCTCGACGGCCTGGAGGCGCTGATGCGCTCCCGTCAGTCGTAGCTCTCAGTCGATTTCGTAGATCGCCACGTGCCCGAACTTGTACCGCAGCTTCGCGAAGTGCCGGAGGTCCTCGGAGACCGGCACCTCGCCGCCGCTGGGCGGGTCGTTCCAGCTCCAGTTGTAGACGTCCTCGGTCCACAGCCAGCGGACGTGGTAGTGGTCGCGCAGCCGGCCGATCGTCGCCGCCGACGGGGTGGTGAACGCCGCGTCGTTGTCGATGAGCACCGGCGGCCTCCAGTACATCGTGTTCTCCTGCGGCACCCCCTGCACCAGCTCCTGGTTGTGCGCCTCGGCCGTGTAGGCCCAGGACTCGACCAGCACCCGGCGCTCGGTGTAGCCCGCGATGCCCAGGTGCCGGCGGTCGCAGACCCCGCCGCCGGCCACGTACACGCAGTGCGCGTTGGTGGCGATCAGGTCGTCGGGTGAGGAGTGCCCGCGCAGCCAGCGCCCGGCCTCGCGGGTGCCCTCGGTGACGACCGGCCACAGCTCGCCGCGCTCCTTCCAGCCGTGCTGGGCCCCGTCGGTCACCGCGTAGGTGAACTGGCGGAAGGCGGTCGGCACGGAGAAGCCGAGCATCAGCGCGACGACGAGGGCGGCGGACATGCCCCGGGCCATCCGGTACCGCCGCCGCAGCGCGAACCCGGCCGCCAGCGCGACGGCGGCCAGGATCGCGTACGGATAGATGAGCTGGACGGTCACCAGGATCGCGTTGTAGTGCCGGGTGTGCACCGGCACCCGGCCCGTGTCGACCAGCCGCAGCAGGCCGACCACGGCCATCCCCGCGACGACGGCGGCCACCAGCGGACGGAGGCCGCGCCGGGTGAGCCGGGGCAGCAGCAGGACCAGGCCCCAGGTGGCCGCGGCGGCCACGTACGGCCGGGCGCCCATCAGGAAGTACGTCTCGGAGCCGCCGACCTGGCCGCCGATGACCAGCGCGGCGGTGCCGGCGATGCCGAGCCCGGCCAGCAGCAGCACCTCGGGGGCGGCCCACCGGCGGCGCAGGCCGGCCACGCCGCCCCAGATCATGACCCAGCACATGACCGTCATCGCCAGCAGCACGACCAGCCGCCACGGCTGCGGGTCGGAGATCAGGGCGGTGGTCGCGCCGGCCGCGTTGCGCCGCATCGCCAGCAGCGGGCTCACCATCAGCCCCTGGCTCTGCCCGCCGAACAGGACGACCTGCGCGAACACCATCCAGAACAGCACCACGCCGAGCGCCTTGAGGGCGACCCGGTTGAGCCGGCGCTTGAAGACCAGCTGGACGGCCAGCAGGAGCAGCAGCCCGCAGAACAGGGTCGGCAGGAACGTCGCCTTGGCGCCCATGACCGCGGCCGGCAGCAGCGCGAACAGCGCCCAGCGGCGCCGGTCGGAGCCGTGCCCGCGCAGCAGGTCCAGCAGGACGAGCATCAGCGGCACGAACAGCAGGCTGCCGAACGTCTGGGTCGGGCTGGTCCACAGGTACAGCCGCAGGTTGGAGCCGTCGTCGACCACGTTGAACGCGTACGCGCGGTAGAACGAGCGCAGCGGCCAGCCGTACGGGTCCGGGGCGAGCACGAAGAACGCGGCGATCGCGGTCAGCGCGCCGCCCCACCAGGAGCCGATCAGCCGCCTGCCGAACGCGGCCACCAGCACCGCGTAGGCGACGATCATCGGCAGCAGCGTGAGCCGGGTGATGAGCACCCACGGCTCGATGCCGGTGGCCCAGCTGGTCGAGGCCATCTCGGCGTAGACGAACCAGTGGTAGTAGACCGGCTCGCTGATCACCCACGGCGTGACGAAGTCCATGTGGTGCTTGAACTCGCCGGTGAGCGCGAGGTGGAACGGCAGGTCGATGTCGGTGCGGCCGTAGCTGGGCCAGGTCCGGCCGATGAGCCGGAAGTACTTGGTGGACCAGCCGAGCAGCAGCAGCGCGACGACGGCCATGGTCCACGCGAAGGCCAGCGGGGCGCGCCCGTCCGGGCCGGGTCCGCGCCAGAACCGCCGCAGCCCCGGTACGGCGGCGAAGGTGGCGATGACCGCCAGCGGTACCAGCTGGGTGGCCAGCGGCAGGCCGAGCGCCCGGGCCGGGATGTAGGTGAGCACCTCGACCGCGTAGCCGATCGCCGTGCCCGCCGCGAGGTCCTCCGGGACGGACCGGGACCCGCGGTGCACCAGCCGCCAGAGCAGCGTGCCGGGCAGCGTGATGCCGAGCGCGATGTAGGCCGCGAAGATGGCGGACTTGCCCAGCGACACGTCGTAGCAGCGCAGCACGGCGACGCTCGCGACCAGGACCACCGCCGCCGGGAGCCACGGCGAGCGCCAGAACCGCCCGCGCGGCCGCCGGTCCGGGGCGTCGAGCGCAATCCGGACGTCGTCGTGCTCCGCCCGTTGAGTGAGAACCATCGCGTCGCTTTCTGAGGGGGTCACGCCGCCTTGCGGATCTCGATCGCGAACCCGCTGGCCACCTGGGCCGCCATCGGGTGGTGCACGAGCAGCAGGTCGAGCAGCTTCAACGGGGACAGCAGCCAGGTGAGCGGGAGCACCGCGCGGTAGAGGCGGCGGCTGCCGAAGGAGAGCACCATGGCGAGCCACTCCTGCAGCACCCAGACCATGCCGGACGTGGGCCCGGCGCCGACCTTGACGCCGAGGACCTCGAACCGGCCGAACTGCTCGCGCAGGCCGACCTCCGTGTAGCGCTGGAAGTCGTACGGCGAGGCGTGGAAGGGCTGCATGAACGGCACGAAGACCAGCATCCGGCCACCGGGGCGCAGCACGCGGTGCATTTCGGCAATATGGGCATCCGGATCCGGCACGTGCTCGAGGACCGCGATGCTCACGCCGCCGGCCAGGCTGCCGTCGGCCAGGGGCAGGCGGCGCAGGTCGGTGACGATGTCGACGTTGCCGTACGAGCCGCCGTCCATGCAGATGATCCGCTCGTCGCGCCGGTGCGTGCCGCAGCCGAAGTCGGCCACCAGGTCCCGGTCGAGGTCGAAGCCGCGCAGGAAGCCGCTGATCAGGCCCGGCCGGTCGTGCACCGGGGAGAGCACCTTGATCGCGGTCGGGTAGAGCCGGTGGAAGCGGGTCTTCACCAGCTCCTTGATCCGGTTCAGCGCGTCGGCCTTGAGCTCCTCGTCCCCGAAGCCGCCGAAGCGCAGCTGCGGCCCGCGCCGCTCGCCGGCCTGCCCGCACACCGCGCAGGCGACGGTGCCGCGCAGCGGGGCACGGCAGGCCGGGCAGGCGAGCACCTCCGCGAGGCGGGCCTGCCGCGCGGCCGCGGCGGGCGAGGACATGGGGGTGTCGGTCACGGTGTCGGTCATGGCCCTCAGCGCTCGATTTCGTAGACGGCGATCTGCCCCGCGCGGTAGCGCAAGGTCGCGAACCGGGCCAGGTCGGGCCCGGGCTCGCCGGTGGACTCGGCCACGAACAGCCAGCGGACGTGGTACTCGTCGCGCAGCCGGCCCACGGTCGCCGCCGACGGGCGGGCGAACGCCGCGTCGTTGGCGGCGAGCCGGGCCGGGTCCCAGTACGGCGCGACGATCGGGTTGACCCCCAGCCGGTTCGCGTCGGTGTGGTTGCGGTCGGTGAAGCCCCAGCTCTCGACCAGGAACCGGCGCTCGGTGAACGCGGCGAAGGCGAAGTGCCGGTTGTCGCAGCCGAGGTTCTGGTTGAACGGCAGGCAGTGGGCGTTGGTCGCGACCAGGTCCGCGGGGGAGGAGTGGTCCCGCAGCCAGCGGCCGGCCTGCGCGGTGCCGGGGGCGAACAGCGCGGGCGGCCGCGCGACCTCGCGGTAGCCGGTGGCGTCGGCCTGCCGCACCGCCGCGGCGAGGTGCACGGCGCTGGTCGCCAGGCCCGCGCCCGCGAGCAGCGCACAGGCGAGCGTGCGCCTGTCGGCGCGGCTCAGGCGGTACACGACGAGGAACACGACGGCCAGCAGACCGAACGCCAGCAGGTAGGGCCAGGCCAGCTGCCACGCGGCCCGGGGACCGCCCAGGCCGGTCAGGCGGGGGACGGTGGCCGGGGTCAGCGCGCGGACGCCGAGCAGGACGAGCCCGCCGGCGCCCAGCGCGGCCCCGGCGGCCCAGGTGATGCGGCGCGGCGCGATCAGGGCGAGGCCGGCGACCGCGGCCAGCGAGAGGTAGGGGCGCGCGGAGACCATGAACCAGTCCTCGGCGCCGTCCTGGTTGCCGAGGACCGCCAGCGCGGCGACGCCGGACAGGCCGATGCCGAGGCAGAGGATCGCCGGCTCCACCGCGACGCGGACGTCGGGGCGGCGGTGCCGGACCAGCCGGGCCAGGCCGAGCAGCCCGGGCCAGATGCAGGCCCAGCAGGCGAGCGTGACGAGCGCGGTGAACACCGCCCGCCACAGCTGGGGGGACTGCGGGGACTGGAACCTCGTCGTGTACGCCGCGCCGGAGACCTCGGTGAAGTGCAGCGGGTCGACGCTCATGCCCTGCGAGGCGCCGCCGAACAGCACGAACTGCGCGAACAGCACGGCGGCGACGGCCAGCCCGCAGCCGAAGAGCAGCCCGGCGGGGACGCGGCGGCGGGTCACCAGGCGCGCGGCCACGACGAGCAGCAGGCCGGCCAGCAGCATCGGGGCGTACGTCGCCTTGGCCCCGGTCACGGCCGCGGTCAGCAGCGCCGCCAGCGCCCAGCGGGCCCGGCCGCCCTCGGTCATCGCCGCCGCCACGACCAGGACCAGCCCGGCGACGAGGCAGGCGCCGAACGTCTGGGTCGGGCTGGTCCAGAGCTGGACGCGCAGCGAGGAGCCGTCCTCGTACGGGTTGGTGTTGTAGTCGGCGAACCACTGGCTCAGCGGCCACCGGTACGGGGAGGGGGCCAGGACGAACAGCGTCAGCACGGGAGCGGCGAGGCCGGCCCACCAGGTGCCGGTGAGCCGCCGGCCGAGCACGCCGACGAGGGTGAGGAAGCCCAGCAGCATCGGCAGCGGGGCGAGGCGCACGAGCAGGGTGTGCGGCTCGATCCCCGTCGTCCACGAGGTGGCGGCCATCTCGGCGTAGACGAACCAGTGGTACAGCACCGGCTGGTCGGCGACCCACGGGGACATCAGCGGCACGTGGTGCTTGGCCTCGCCGAGCAGCGCCAGGTGGAACGGCGAGTCCGGGTCGGGGCCGAGCATGCCGGGCTCGACGAGGTCGTGGACGCGGTAGAAGCGCAGGCAGCTCCAGCCGACGACGACGGCCCCGACGGCGGTCATGCCGAGCGACCACCAGCGCGGGGTACGGTCCGCCGGCTCGCCGCCGCCGCGCCAGTGCCGGCGCAGGCGGGGGACGGCGAGGAAGACCGCGACGGTGCCGGCGGCCCAGGCCACGGTGGCGGCGGGCACGCCGAGCGCGCGGCAGGCGATGTAGGCGAGCACCTCGCCCGCGTAGCCCACCGTCAGCCCGGCGGCGAGGTCCTCGACCAGCCAGCCGGAGCGGCCGCGGACGGCGCGCCAGATGAGGGTGCCGGGCAGGACGATGCCGAGCGCGACGTACGCCGCGAACGTGGCGGTGGTCGGGACCGGCACGCGGTAGTAGGCGAGGGCGGCGGTGGTCAGGACCGCGAGCGCGGCCGGGGGCGCCCAGGCCGGCGGCAGTCCCCGGGCCGGACTCGGGGCGACGGCCCGCACCTCCGGCTGTTCGACCGCCAACGTCACGCAGACCTAACGAGCGCGCATTTGCCCGGATACGGAGGCGGGTCCGTCCTGGCCGGGTTGCCGGGTTGGTAGAACTGTCCTATGGAAGACCTGCGCGCACAGCGGATGTTCGGCGGTTCGCCGGGCGACATCGCCGCCAGTCCCTACCGGGCCGACCGCGACCGGATCGTGGCCTCGCCGTTCTTCGCGCGCCTGGCCGGGGTCACGCAGGTCATCAGCCCGGGCGGCTCGGGCCTGCTGGTGCACAACCGGCTCACGCACAGCCTGAAGGTGGCCTCGGTCGCGCGCGGCATCGTCGAGCAGCTCGGCGACGACCCGCTGCTGGAGAAGCTCGGGGGGTGCGACGCCGACGTCGTCGAGGCGGCGGCGCTCGCCCACGACCTCGGCCATCCGCCGTTCGGGCACCTGGGCGAGGCGGTGCTGGACCGGCTCGCGCGGGAGCGGCTCGGGCTGCCGGACGGGTTCGAGGGCAATGCCCAGTCGTACCGGATCGTCACCAGCACCCTGGTCCGCGGCACCACCATCGGGCTCGACCTCACCGCGGCGGTGCGGGCGGCGCTGCTGAAATACCCGTGGACCCGGCGGACGTACCCGAACCCGCACCCGATGCATATGAGCCCGACGCCCCGCGGCGCCGGCGGCGATCCGGCGGTGGGGTCGAGCAAGTTCGGGGCGTACGTCACCGAGCTCGCCGACGTCCGCCAGGCCCGCGCCCCGTTCGCCGGCCGGCTCGCCGACTGGCAGCAGACCGCGGAGGCGTCCGTGATGGACACCGCCGACGACATCGCCTACGCCATCCACGACCTGGAGGACTTCCACCGCGTCGGGGTGCTGCAGCAGGGCGCGGTCGCGGCCGAGCTGGTGGCCTGGCTGCGCGACGCCGACGCGCTGCGGGTCCTGGGCGACACGCAGCTGCGCGCGGCCGGGCGCCGGCCGGGCCGCTCGGTCGAGGCGCTGCGCCGCCAGCTGCACGCCAAGGACGACTGGATGTGCGACGACGACGCGTTCGCGGCGGCGGTCGCGCACGTGCGCACCGAGCTGGCCGACGGGCTGCTGGCGCTGCCGTTCGACGGCTCGATCGAGGCCGAGCAGGCGGTGGCCCGGTTCTCGGCGCGCTGGACGCGGCGGCTCATCGACGCGGTGTACGTGCGGCCGGACCCGCCGGTGCGCTCCGGGCACGTGCTGCTCGCGTCCGCGCAGTGGCACGAGGTGCAGGTGCTGAAGTTCATCCACCACCGGTTCGTGCTGGAGCGGCCCGACCTGGCCCTGCACCAGCGGGGCCAGGCGCGGCTGCTGGCCGGGCTGGTGGAGGCGCTGCACGCGTGGCTGACCGACCCGGGCGAGGAGGCGCGGCTGCCGCGGCGGCTGCACGACCTGGTGGAGCTGGCCGAGAACGAGACGGCGGAGCTGGAGCCGTCGGACTACGGCCTGGAGCGCCTCGACGTGGTGGCGATGGCGCGGGGGCGGGCGATCGTCGACTTCGTGGCGGCGCTGACCGACGGGCAGGCGGCGGGGCTGCTGGAGGCGCTGTCGGGTCGTTCGCGGCAGCTGTGGACGGACGCCTTCGTATTGTGAGTCCCATGACCGAGCGGCTGGTGGTGATCGGCGGGGACGCGGCTGGGATGAGTGCCGCTTCCCAGGCGCGGAAGCGGCGTGCCTCGTCTGATCTGTCGATTGTGGCCTTCGAACGTGGGCAGCACGTGTCCTACTCCGCGTGTGGCATTCCCTACCTGGTGGCCGGGGACGTCACCGATCCGGATCATCTGGTGGCGCGCCATCCTGCGCAGTTCGTCGCGTTAGATATTGATGTGCGCCTATCTTCAGAGGTTGTTGGCATCTCGGACGGCTTCGTTACCGTCCGGTCTCCGGACGGTGAGTATCGGGAGCCCTTCGACCAGCTCGTGATCGCCACCGGGGGTGTGCCGGCGCGGCCCAACGTGCCGGGGGCGCTGTCGGTCGGCATCCACGGGGTGCAGACGCTCGAGGACGGGATTCGCCTGCTCGGGTACCTCGACCGGCACGCGCCCAAGCGGGCCGTGGTGGTCGGCGGCGGGTACATCGGGCTGGAGATGGCCGAGGCGATGATCCGGCACGGGCTCGACGTGACCCTCGTCGACGCGGCCGACCAGCCGATGCGCACCCTCGACCCCGACATGGCCGGGCTGATCGCGGACGCCTTGCGGCGCGAGGGGGTGACGCTGCGGCTCGGCGAGCGGCTGGAGGGCTTCGCCTCGCACGCGGGGCGGGTCACGGCGGTGCACACCACGGGCGGCGAGATTCCGGCGGACATCGTGATTCTGGGGCTCGGTACGCGGCCGAACAGCGACCTGGCCAAGGCCGCGGGCATCGCGATCGGCGAGACCGGCGGCATCCGCACCGACCGCCGGATGCGCACCTCGCGGGACGGGGTCTGGGCGGCCGGGGACTGCGTGGAGACGTTCCACCTCGTGTCGCAGCGGCCGGTCGCCATCGCACTGGGGACGCACGCCAACAAGCAGGGCCGCGCGGTGGGCATCAACATCGGCGGGGGTTACGCCACGTTCCCAGGCGTCGTCGGTACCGCCGTGTCGAAACTCTGCGACACCGAGGTCGCCCGCACCGGACTGTCGACGGCCGAGGCCGAGGCCGCGGGGTTCCGGCCCTACAGCGTGGTGACGGAGTCCACGACCCGCGCCGGCTACTTCCCGGGCGCCCGCAAGATCAAAACCAAGATCATCGCCGAGCGTACGACGGGCCGGTTGCTCGGCGCGCAGATCGTGGGGGAGGAGGGCGCGGCCAAGCGCATCGACGCCCTCGCCGTGGCGCTGTGGCACGGGATGACGGTGGAGGAGATGACGTCGCTCGACCTGTCCTACGCCCCGCCGTTCGCGCCGGTCTGGGACCCGGTCCTCATCGCGGCGCGCAAGGCGGCCGAGGCGCTAGGTTCGTTCTCGTGAGGATCTCGGACTTCGCCTCGTTGTCGGCGGCTGACCTGTACCGCATCCTGAAGCTGCGGTGCGACGTGTTCGTGGTGGAGCAGCATTGCCCGTACCCGGAGCTGGACGGGCGCGACACCGAGCCGGGGACGCTGCACTTGTGGCTGGACGCCCCGGACGGCTCGGTCGCGGCATATCTACGGGTGCTGACGGATGGTGCTGGTTTCAGGATCGGCCGCGTCGTCACGGCTCCCTCCGCCCGGGGCCGCGGCCTGGCGGGTTCGCTGCTGAGCTCGGCGTTGTCCTCTGTCGGTGCTTCCGCTGACGTGGTCCTGGACGCCCAGACCGTCGCCACGGGGTTGTACGAGCGCTATGGCTTCGTGGTCGACGGGCCCGCTTTTGACGACGACGGCATCGAGCACGTGCCGATGCGCCTCAGTCGGTCTTCGGCTCCAGCTTGATCGACAGCGAGTTCACGCAGTGGCGCGTGTTCTTGGCGGTCATCCGCTCGCCCCGGAACACGTGCCCCAGGTGCGAGTCGCAGCGCGCGCAGCGAATCTCGGTCCGCACCATGCCGTGGCTGCGGTCCTCGATCTCCCGCACGGTGCCGGGGATCGCGTCGTCGAAGCTCGGCCAGCCACAGTGCGAGTCGAACTTGGTGTCACTGTCGAACAGCTGGGCCCCGCAGGCGCGACAGTGGTAGGTACCTTCGGTCTTGGTGTTCACGTACTCCCCGCTGAATGCCGCCTCGGTTCCGGCGAGCCGCAGCACCCGGAACTCGTCCGGGGAAAGCCGCGCCCGCCACTCGGCGTCGCTCGTGGGCAGGGTGACGAGTGGCTCAGTCATGCCTCAACGGTAGGCCCAGCTCCGCGGTACGACCATTACGGCCTACGAACACCGTTCCCCCACCCGTGACGTTTATTTTGCCTTGCGCTGTCTGCGGCTGTTTGTGACGAGATGCCCGAATCGTTCGTCCTGTCCGGCTCGTTGCCCCTCGCGAAAGCCACGATTCGGACTTTTGCCGTTTTTCACCTGGGGGTTGGGACGACGATGAGGCTGCTGTACAAGGCTGTCGCACTGGGCGCAGTGGGCGCCGCGGGCGTGACACCGCTGGCGACCGCCGCCCACGCCGCCGAGGCTCAGGACCTGCGCTTCACGGACGCCGCGACGGGGGCCCTGGAACTGCTGACCACGGAGACCTCTGTGGCCCACACCCCGAGCGACACCCCGACCACGACGAACACGGCCTGGCACGGCGCCGCCACCTCGTCGTACGGCAATGCGGCGGCGGCCAACAACGCCCCTGGCTACGGCGACGCAGCGGCGGACAACGCCCCGGGCTACGGCGACGCGGGCGCGGACAGCGCTCCCGGCTACGGCGCCGCGGCGGCCGACAATGCGGCGGGCTATGGCGACGCGGGCGCGGACAACGCTCCTGGCTACGGCGCCGCGGCGGCCGACAATGCGGCGGGCTATGGCGACGCGGGCGCGGACAACGCTCCTGGCTACGGCGCCGCGGCGGCCGACAACGCCGCGGGCTATGGCGGTTCGGCCCACTCCCGGGGCTGGAACGGCAACACCCCGACCCACGGCTCCACAAACGGCGGCTGGGGCAACGGCGCTGGCAACGGCGGCTCGGACAACGGCTACGGCTCAGGCCACGACAACGGCGGTTCCGGCCACGGCAACGGCGGTGCGGGCCACGGACACCATGGCGGTTCGGGCAACGGCGGCTGGAGCAACGGCGGTTCGGGCAACGGCGGCTGGAGCAACGGCGGCTGGGGCAACGGCGGCTGGGGCAACGGCGCTGGTAACGGCGGTTCGGACAACGGCTACGGCTCAGGCCACGGCAACGGCGGTTCCGGCCACGGACACCATGGCGGTTCGGGCAACGGCGGCTGGGGCAACGGCGCCGGACAGGGCAACGGTGGCTGGGGCAACGACCACGGTCACGGCGGCCACGGTCACGGAAACGGCGGCGGCGGAAACGGCAACGCCAACGGCGGCAGCGGGTACGGCGGTGGCCCCGGCGGCACCAACACCGGAGGCGGCGGCCACGGCCAGGGCGCCGGCACCGACACCCCCGGCGGCGGCCAGAGCCCGACCACTCCCGGCGGCGGCGCCGGGCAGGGCAACGGCGGTCCCACTACGAGCGGTAACGGCGGACCCGGCGGCGCCGGCCAGAGCAACGGCGGCCCGACCACCGGCGGCGGCACCGGCACTGGCACCGGCACCGGGGTCAGCCCCGGCTCCGGCAGCGTCGCGGGCGGCGGCGCCGGCGACGTGACCGGCACCCCCGCCGGCGCGGCCGCGGTCGGCGAGCTTCCGGTCACCGGACCCTCGTCGTCGATGATGACCACGATCGGGTTCGCCTTCATCATCGGCGGGGCCGGCGTGCTGTACCTGACCCGCCTCGGGCGCGATCCCGAGGAGGAGCCGGGCGCCACCCGCGTCCCTGGTCCGCGCAACCGTCGCCGCGCCCTCGACGACGACTTCGACGCTCCTCGGCCACGCCCGCAGCCCTCGCGCCGGATGCGCTGACGAACACCACCTTCGAGGGCGCGGCGGGCCATGGTGCCTGCCGCGCCCTCGTCGTCAGCCCCTGCAAAGTCGGCCGCCGCGATTTCTGTCGCGCCCTCGTCGTCGGCGCGGCGGGCCGTGTTTCCTGCTGCGCCTCGTTGTTGGCTCCAGGCGCGGTGCGGGTGAGCGGCGGCGGTGGGTGGGCGCGGGGTGTGGGATTCGCGGTGTTGATTGGGCGCGCAGGGGTGGGGTACGGCAGTAAGGTCCTTGGCATGGCCGGTGCGCTGGAGGTTGAGGTCGCGGGGCGGGCCGTTCGGCTCTCGAGTCCCGAGCGGGTGGTCTTTCCGGAGCGGGGGTTCACGAAGCAGGACGTCTTCGAGTACTACCTCGCCGTCGGGGACGGGATCATGCGGGCGCTGGGGAGTCGGCCTACTACGTTGCAGCGGTTCCCCGAGGGGATCGGCGGGGAGGCGTTCTTTCAGAAGAGGGTGCCCACGCGTGGGGTACCGACGTGGATTGAAACGGCGCAGATCGCCTTTCCCAGCGGGCGCAAGGCCGACGAGCTCTGCCCCGCCGATCTCGCGCACGTCGCGTGGGCGGCGCAGATGGGGACGATCGTGTTTCACCCCTGGCCGGTGCGGAAGGGGCACGTCGATCAGCCGGACGAGCTGCGCATCGACCTCGATCCGCAGCCCGGCACCGACTTCGCCGACGCGGCCAAGGTCGCCCTGGTGCTGAAGGGGGTGCTCGACGAGCTCGGGTTCATCGGCTGGCCGAAGACCTCCGGGGGGCGGGGCCTGCACGTGTACGTCCGCATCAAGCCGCAGTGGACCTTCGTCGAGGCTCGCCGGGCGGTGATCGCCCTGGCCCGCGAGGTCGAGCGGCGCGCGCCGGAGCTGGCTACCACCAAGTGGTGGAAGGAGGAGCGGGGGGAGCGGGTGTTCATCGACTTCAACCAGATGGCGCGCGACCGGACGATCGCCTGTGCGTACTCCCTGCGCGCCAACCCCCGCGCCACCGCCTCGACGCCGCTGCGGTGGGACGAGGTCGGGTCGGTCGAGCCGGACGACTTCGACCTGCGTACGGTGCCGGCGCGCATCGCCGAGATCGGTGACCCGCACGCCGGGATCGACGAGGTGGCGCACGACATCTCGGAGCTGCTCGCCTGGTCGGCCCGGGACGCGGAGCACGGCGAGGGCGACATGCCCTACCCGCCGGAGTACCCGAAGATGGAGGGCGAGCCCATGCGCGTCCAACCGAGCCGGGCCCGCAAGCAGGACTCCTGACCCACCGCGCTTCGTCCTCCCCAGCACAAGCGGCGATTTGAGGCCGTCTGGTCCGCTGTTTCCGGCAAACCATACTTGTCGCCCGTCGGGGTATAAATCCGAAAAGTCGCGGCGCGGCAGCGCCCGACTTTTCGTGACAAAACCCCCACGCCGGCGGAGGGCAAAGGGCAGCACGCGAACCGCCCCGCCTTCCGTAGGGAGGGCGGGGCGGCAAAGCCAAAGAGCAAAGCTACTTTTCGCAGGTCGTCCCGGCAGCGGGGACCTTCAGGTCGATGAAGTAGCGGTTCACGGCGTCGATGATGCAGCCCGTCTGGGGGTAGGCCGTGTGGCCCTCGCCCTTCCAGGTGACCAAGGTGCCGACGCCCAGCATTTTGGCCAGCGCCGGAGCCTGCTCGTACGGCGTTGCCGGGTCGCCTACCGTGCCGATGACCACGATCGGGGCCGAGCCCGTGGCCGGGCCGGTCGGGTACGGGTCGCGCTTGCCCGGCCATTGGGCGCAGATCAGGTTCAGCGCCAGCGGGCCGCCGAACAGCGGGTACTTCTGGCGCCATTGGCCCTGCAGGGTGCGGTCCTGCTCGATGGTCGGGGTGTCGTCCGAGTCGGCGCAGTTCACGGCCGAGTTGGCGTCGAACATGTTCGAATAGTGGCCGTTCTGGTCGCGTTCGGCGTAGGCGTCGGCGAGCTGGAACATCTTGGTCGGCTTGCCGTTGCGCAGGTCCTCCATGGCCTGGGCGAGCAGGCGCCAGGAGGACTCGCTGTACAAGGACGAGACGACCGCTGTGAAGACCCAGCCTGACGTGGCCTTGCGGCCGCCTGCGCCGGTCACCGGGTTGGTTCTCGCGTCGGCGATGGCCTTCATGACCACCGCTCGTGCGTCCGGGCCGATGGGGCAGGAGGACGCGTTGCTCTGGCACCACTTGCTGAAGTTGGTGAAGGCCAGCTCGAAGCCCGCCGCCTGCTTCTCGGCCGAGACCTGCATGGACTGGGTCGGGTCGACCGCGCCGTCCAGGACCAGGGCTCGGACGTTCTTGGGGAACAGCTGGGCGTACACCGCGCCCAGCAGGGTGCCGTAGCTGTAGCCCAGGTACGTGAGCTGGGGCTCGCCCACCGAGGCGCGCAGGGCGTCCAGGTCGCGGGCGGTCTGCTCGGTCGAGAACAGGGGGAGCTGGTCGCCGTACTTGTCGCCGCAGCTCTGGGCCATCCGGCGGGTCACGGTGACGAAGGTCTGGAAGCCCTCGTCGGACGTGGGGTCGGGGTCGATGCCGAAGTTCTGGTCCAGGTCGGCGTCCGCGAAGCACTTCACCGGGGAGGAGCGGCCCACGCCGCGCGGGTCGAAGCCGATGATGTCGAAGCGGCGGACGATCTCCGCGGGGAGGTACACCGAGCGGTACACCCCGTAGTCGAAGCCCGAGCCGCCCGGGCCGCCGGGGTTGATGAACAGGGAGCCGACCCGGTCGCGCTGGGAGGAGGAGCGGCCGCGGACCATGGCGATGTCGTACGTGCCCGAGTCCTTCGGGTTGTTCCAGTCCTTCGGGACCTTCACGGTGGCGCAGGTGAACTGGACGTTCTGCGGCGGGGTGGGGAACACGCCCTTGTAGGCGTCGGGGCACGGCTGCCAGTCCGCGGCCGGGATGTCCAGGCCGCCCGACTTGTTCGCCGCGCCGCCCGCACCGGACGGCGCGGTCGAGGGCTTGCCCAGCGGCCGGCCCGACGTCGGCGTGGTGAACTGCGAGCCGGACGTGCACCCGGCGGCGAGCGCGACGACCAGCAGAAGCGCGGTCGTCACCTTCCCGCGGCGACCAAGAACGGCACGACCGGGAACCGAGCGGCCCGAAAACAAGCGGCTCACGGGCGGCCCGCCAGGACGGACTCGACGTCGAAGCGGATCGGGCGGTCCAGCTGCTCGTACGTGCACGAGTGCGGGTCGCGGTCCGGGCGCCAGCGCTTGAACTGGGCGGTGTGCCGGAACCGGTCGCCCTCCATGGCGTCGTAGCCGACCTCGACCACCAGCTCGGGGCGGAGCGGTACGAACGACAGGTCCTTCTTCCCGGTCCAGCGGCTCACCCCGCCGGGAAGCCTGGTGCCCGCCTCGGCCGGAGCGGACTCGAGGCTGTCGGCGGCGCTGCCCGGAGCCAGGCCGGCCCAGTTCCACGGGTGATCGACGACGTTCTCGCGGTACTGCGCCAGCTCCTCCACCAGCTCCGCCCGCCGCTCGCGGGTGAAGGAGGCGGCCACCCCGACGTGGTGCAGGCGGCCCTCCTCGTCGTAGAGCCCGAGCAGCAGCGAGCCGACGATCGGGCCGTCCTTGTGCCAGCGGAACCCGGCCACGACCGCGTCGGCGGTGCGGGAGTGCTTGATCTTGAACATGGTGCGCTTGCCCGGCTCGTACGCCCCGTCGGCGGGCTTGGCGATCACCCCGTCGAGGCCGGCGCCCTCGAAGCGCTCGAACCAGTCCTGCGCGACGGCGATGTCGGTGGTCACGGGCGTGACGTGCATGGGGGGCTCGACGCCGCCCAGGGCCTCGGCGAGGCGGGCCCGGCGCGTCGAATAGCCCTGCTCGACCAGCGACTCATCACCCAGGGCGAGCAGGTCGAAGGCGACGAACGAGGCCGGGGTCTGCTCGGCGAGCAGCTTCACCCGGGAGGCGGCCGGGTGGATGCGCTGGCCGAGCAGCTCGAAGTCGAGCTTGGGCTCGCCCGTGTCGCGGCGGATGACGATGATCTCGCCGTCGACCACGCAGCGCGCCGGCAGCTGGGCGCGGACCTGCTCCACGACCTCCGGGAAGTACCGGGTCAGCGTCTTCCCGCCGCGGCTGGCCAGCTCGACCTCGTCGCCGTCGCGGAAGACGATGCAGCGGAACCCGTCCCACTTCGGCTCGTAACTCATCCCGGGCGCGCTGGGCAGGCTGGGAATACTCTTCGCGAGCATCGGCTCAACTGGCGGCAGGACAGGCAGCTCCACGAGCCCAAGTCAACCACACGGGTACGACAACTTTCCGTCCCGCAAAAGACTCATAAGATCAAGCAAAGACTCAGAAACTCGCGAACGAGCGCAGCGCCATCCGGTGCCCGAACCGAGGCGCCGCGATCCCGGCCCGCGCCAGCAGCGCACACACCCGCCCCCGGTGCGGCGCGAACGGCGCCAGCAGCTCCAGCATGTGCTCGTCCGTCCCGCGCGCGGCCCCGGTCAGCGCGAACGCCACCGTGTTCTTGATGTTGTAGTCGCCGACGGAGACCACGTCCACGTCGCCGTACGCCGCGCGGGTCACCTCCGCCGCCGTCCACGGACCGATCCCGGCGATGCTCACCATCCGCGCCGTGCAGCTCACCGCGTCCGCGCAGCGCTCCAGGGCGGCCGCCTGCGCCGCGGCCCGCCGCAGGGTGTCGGCCCGCTTCTGCTCGACGCCCAGCGGGTGGAACGCCCAGTACGGCGTCGCCGCGATCACCTCGGGCTCCGGCGGCAGATAGAGCCCCGCGCACGGCCCCGGGGCGGGCTCGGAGAACTTGCGCAGGATGCGCACGTACCCGTGGGCCGCCTCCTTGCCCGACACCTTCTGCCCCAGGATCGTCGGCACCAGGTGGTGGAAGACCCGCCCGGTCGTGGCCATCCGCAGCCCGGCGTGCTCCCGCGCGAGGCGGTGCACGAGCGGGTGGGCCCGGGCCAGCTCGGCGAAGCCGGTGAGGTCGTCGCGCAGCCCCGCGATCGCGTCCGGGCGCTCGAGCAGCCAGTCCGCGCCCGGCCCGAAGGCCTCCCAGGTCAGCTCGTCGCCCGTGAGGTCGAAGCGGATCGAGCCGGGCCCGTCCGGGGTCCGGGTGGCGAACCAGGACGTGCGGGCGCCGACGGACAGGGTGGGGTCGCCGCCGACGAGGGCGAGGCCGCGCATCGTGCCGGCGAGGTCGTACCGCTCGGGAACCTTCATACCGCCGCCCGCGACAGGGCCCGGTGCAGGAGCCGCGCATCGCCGAGCATGGCGCGCAGCTTACGCTCCAGCCCCGCGATCGGCACCAGGTTCTGCGGCGCCCGCGGGTCCTTGTACGCCTGCGACGCGAACCGCGGCAGCGTGACCGCCGACAGGTGGGCGAGGGCGACCGCGTCCGCGTACGTCAGGTCGGCCGAGCACTCCGCCCGCACGATCCCTGACCAGGGCGCGCCGGCGGGTCCGGGCAGCCGCAGGTACCAGGCGAAACGGTTCCAGGAGGTGCCCAGCAGGAACACCGGCGTCCGCTGCCCGCCCCGCAGCGACGTGACCACGGTCGTCAGCTCCGGCGGCAGGTACTCCACCCGGTGCGTCTTGATGTAGCCCAGCGCCCGCGGCAGGTGGGCCCGCTCCTGCAGCGGCCCGTCCACGATCAGCAGGTCGCCGTCGGTGCGCTCCTCGCCGGAGACGCCCACCTCCAGGGCCCGCATGTGCCGCTGCACCCCGAGCGCCAGGTCCTTGGGCTCACCCCGCGAAACACGCCGCCACGTGTACCGGATGTTCCCCGCCCCCACCGCCGGCAGGTTCTCGGCCGGCGTGAACAGCCCGCGGTCGATCCGCGCGGTGGCGATCTGCGCCGAGCCCCGGTCGAGCTCGCAGCGGACCACGCCGGCCGCGTACGAGGCGGCGACCCCGGGGTGGGTGACCCCCGCGTCGTCGGTGATCCAGACCCGCGCGTCGATGCGCTGCACCCCGTCGACGATCAGCACCGTGTCCGGCGGCGCCAGCCCGGCCGGCGGGTCGACCGCCCGCCACGCGTCCGCGCGCAGCTCCACGTCGGTCTGCACCTGCGCCGTGCTCTGCCCGGGCGGCCCGGACTCGGCCGCGTCGAAGGACTGCCCGTACCCGGGATCCCAGGCGTCGACGTGCAGCTTCACGGCAGCACCATCACAAGCCGGCCCGCTCGATCCGGGCCGAGCGCGCATCCCGGTGTACCTCGAAGCGCACCGGAATCCGCTCGGCCAGCGCCCCCACGTGCGTGACGACCCCGACCATCCGGTCCCCGCGCGCGGCCAGGTTCTCCAGCGTCACCGCGACCGTGTCCAGCGTGGCCGTGTCCAGCGTGCCGAAGCCCTCGTCCAGCACGATCGACTCCAGCGAGGCCGACGCCGCCGACAGCCCGGCCAGCTGCTCCGACAGTGCCAGCGCGAGCGCCAGCGAGGCCTGGAACGTCTCGCCGCCGGACAGCGTCCGCACGGCCCGGCGCAGCCCCGCGTCGTGGTGGTCGACGACGTAGAACTCGCCCTTCTCGTGGCCGAGGTCGTACTGCCCGGAGGAGAGCTCCCGCAGCGTGCGCGACGCCCCCTCGACCAGGGTGTCGAGCGCCTCGGCCAGCAGCCAGCGCTCGAACCGGTCGGCCCGCAGGTGCTGGGCGAGCGCCTTGGCGACGTGCGCCTCGCGGGCCAGGTCGTCGCGCTGCTCGCGCATCTTCGCCGCGTCCGCGCGCCGCTCCTCGATCCGGCGCCGCGCCGCGTCCGCGCGTTCGAGGGCCACCGCGGCGTCGCGGGCCGGGTCGCCCCCGGGCGCGGCCAGGCCCGCCTCGGTGAACCGGGCGGCGAGCTCGTCGCGCACGTCGGCCACCTTGCGCTGGGCCGCGCTCACCTCGTCCTGCGCGGCCGGGCGCCCGGCCCGGCGGCGGCCCGCCTCGCCGGTGGCCCACCCGTGCAGCGTCGACCAGGCGTCGGCGAGGTCGTCCCGGTTGGCCGGCGGCGGCGCGAACTGGGCCAGCCCGTCGCGCGTCGTGTCGAACGCCCGCCAGGCGCTGCGCAGCCGCTCCTCGGCCCGGTCCGCGGCCCCCGCGGCGTTGCGGTGCCCCTCCCGGGCCTTGCGCACCTCGGCCCCGGCCTGCTCGAGGCGCCGGGTCAGCGCGCCGATCCCGTCCAGGTCCCGCTGCAGCGCCTCGGCCGGCGGCGCCCCGTCCAGCGCCCGCTCCAGCTCGGCCAGCTGCCGCTCCAGCTGCTGGGCATGCGCCCTTGCCGTGGCGAGCGCGCGGTCGAGGTCGCGCGCCGACCGGTCCCGCTCCTCCACCGCCTTGTCCGCCGCAGTGCTGCGTTTGCGGGCGACTTCACCGGCCTTCTTCGCCTTGATCACCGCGGGTTCGTGTGGCATGTCGGGCAGCGCGTGGACCGTCTGCTCGCACACGGGGCAGGCCTCGCCCTCCCGCAACCCGGGCCGCAGCGCCACCGCCTGGTCCGTGGCCATCGCCGCGTTGTAGGCCTCGAACGCGGCCTCGAGGGCGAGCCGGGCCGCCGACGCGTCCGCGCGGGCGGCCTCCAGCGCGTCTGCGGCCTTACCGTGCTGGGCCTCCGCGGACGCGAGCGTTGCACGCACGGAGGTAGCCTCGGAAACCAGCCGCGCGCGGGAGGCGTGGTGGTCGAGCAGCCGCCGCAGCGCCGTCGCATCGCCCGCCGCCGCCAGCTCGCCCCGCAGCTTCTCCTCCCGCTCCTCCGCCGCGCGCACGGCATCCTGCGCGCCCGCGACGGCCGCCCGCGCGGTCGCGGCGGTGGCGGCGAGGTTCGCGGCCTCAGGCGGTACCGAAACGGCGGAAAGACGATCGATCTCGGCATCGAGGGTGGCCAGCGCGCTCGCGGCCTGCCCCGCCAGCCGGTCGGCGTCGCCCAGCCGGGGCACGATCGCGTCCACCGCCGCCGCGACCGCGCGCAACGCCTCGACCCGGGACACGGCCGCGGCCAGCGCGGCGTCGTCGATGTCGGAGAAGCCGTGCAGCTGGTCGTCGAGCACCTTGAGCTTGGTCTCGGCGGTGCCGGCCTCGGTCTGGGCCTTCTCCCGGATCTTGCCGTACACCTCCAGCCCCAGCAGGTTGACCAGGATCTTCTGCCGCTCGGCCGGCTTGGCGTGCAGGAACGCCGCGAACTCGCCCTGCGGCAGGACCACGCACTTGGTGAACTGCTCGTACGGCAGCCCGACGACCGTCAGCACCGCCGTGTCGACCTCGCTCGGCGTGCCCGCGAGCACCTCGGCGATGTCCGACTGCTCCAGGCCGAACTCCAGCTTGGCCAGGTCCAGGCCGGGCGCCAGCAGCTCCATGCCGGCGGCCTTCGTGGTCACCGCGCCCTTGCCGTCGCGGCGCACGACGCGCGTGACCACGTAGCGCTTGCCGGCCGACTCGAAGATCAGCCGCACCCGCGCCTCCGCGGCCGAGGGGGCCAGGGCGTTGGCGATGGCGCGCCGGTCGCCCCAGCGGGGCACAGTGCCGTACAACGCGAAACAGATCGCGTCGAGGACCGTCGACTTGCCCGAGCCGGTCGGCCCGACCAGCGCGAAGAAGTCCGTGTCGGTGAAGTCGACGGTGGTGGGGTCGCGGAACACGGTGAAGCCGTCGAGATCCAGGCGGACGGGCCTCATGAGTGCGTCACCTCGTCGTGCAGCCGGTGGAACAGGGCCACGGTCGCCTCGTCGGCGTGCCCGCGCTGGTCGAGGTAGTCCGAGAAGAGCTCGCCGGCCGAGCGCCCGGCCTGTGCGCTGGAGGCCCGGCCCGAGCCCGGCGCGGGCAGCAGTTTCGGGTCGATGCGCACCTCGATCGCCTTCGGCAGCAGCGCCTGCACCTCCTCGCGCAGGCCGGCCCGGGGCGCCTCCTGGACGTACACGCGAAGGAGGGCCTCACCGGTGTCCAGGGTGGCCAGCTGGGCGAGCGTCCCGCGCACGGTGCGCAGCGGGGTCAGGACGGGCAGGGGCAGCTCGCGCACCCGCGCGGCGCTGACCGGCGACACGTCCACGATCGCGACCGAGGCGAAGTTCTCCTCCTCGCCGAAGTCGATGGGCAGCGGGCTGCCGCTGTAGCGGATCGGGCAGGGGCCGTTGACCGACTGCGCGCGGTGCAGGTGGCCCAGCGCCGCGTAGTGCAGCGAGGACGGGAAGACGCTGGCCGGCACCGCGTACCCCATGATCGTGTGCGCCTCCCGCTCCCCGCCGCCCATCGTGGCCCCGATGACGGTGAGGTGGGCGGTCAAAAGGTTCACGGTGTTCGCGCCGAAGCCCTGGGCCAGCCGCGCGATGAGGTCGCCGACGTAGCCGGCGTAGGACTGGGTGATCTCGGCCGCCGACAGGTCGAACATCTCGCTGGCGCGCACGGCGTAGCGCTGGGACAGGAACGGCAGCGCGATGAGCCGCCACTCCTCGCCGCCCGCCGTCGTGCCCTCCAGCAGGTGCTCCTCCGGCCGGCCGATCGCGCCGCGAATCGTGATGCCCGCCGCGTCGGCCCACGGGCGCAGGGCGTCGAGGGCCTTGCCGTTGTCGTGGTTGCCGCCGATCACCACGACCTCGGCGCCCGTCTTGCGCAGCGCCGACAGCCCGCGGGTGACGATCTTCGTCGACTCGGCGGTCGGGGTGGCCGTGTCGTACAGGTCGCCGGCGACCACGATGAGATCCGGCCGCTCGGTCTTCGCGACGTCGACGAGCCCGTTGATCGCCGCGATGTGGTCGGCCGAGCGGGACTGTCCCTTGAGGACCTTCCCCACGTGCCAGTCCGAGGTGTGCAGGATGCGCAACGTGGCTCCTAGAAGGGGATGTCGTCGTCGGAGACGCCGCCGGCGCCGACGTGGGCCACGACGGCGAAGGGGTCGGTGGCGTGCTGGGCGATCGAGCGCAGCGTCGCGGCGGGCGGGGGACCGGCCTCCGCGGGCCGGGTCGCCCACGACGGGAACGGGAACTCGATGCACAGCGGCACCGGGATCTCCGGCTGCGACACGAACATGGTGCCGGGCTTGGCCAGCAGGGCGCGCTGGCGCTGGGCGGGGGGCAGGAAGCCGTACTCCGGACGGGACGCCTCGGCCGGGTCCAGCCGCCCGACGACGCGGATCGCCGAGTTGGCCACGATGCGCCGCTCGACCTCGCTCGCCGTCTGCTGCGCGCCGATGAGCACGACGCCGAGGGAGCGCCCGCGCTCGGCGATGTCGAGCAGCACCTCCTTGATCGGGCTGGTGCCCTCGCGCGGCGCGTACTTGTTGAGCTCGTCGAGCACCACGAACAGCAGCGGCTTGGCCGAGCCGGCCTTCTCCTTGCGCTCGAACTCGGTGCGCAGCGTCACGCCGACCACGAAGCGCTGCGCGCGGTCGGGCAGGTTGTGCAGGTCGACCACGGTCACCTGGGCCGACTCGGCGGTGTTGATCTGGTGCGGCTTGCGCTGGGCCAGGTCGCCGCGGATGAGCCGGGACAGGTCCTTCTTGCTGCCGATGAGCCGCCGCGCAAACGCGTTGACGGTGCCCAGGCCGATCGCGTTGCCGGCCCACTGCCCGCGGGTGGCGTCGTCGTTGAGCTGCTCGACGAGGTAGTCCACGAGGTCGGCATAGGAGTTGAGCCGGGTGCCGTCGACCGCCACGCCGCCCTCGGCCGGCACCGCCACGCGGGCCAGGTGGGCGGTGACGGAATGGACCACCATCGTGTACTGCTGCCGCTCGTCGTCGGCATCCGCGAAGACGTACGGGAGCAGGCGGTCGGCGCAGAACTCGGCCAGCGTCCAGTAGAACGCGTCGACGCCGGAGAGCCGGCTGCTCACGTCCGGGGTGCCCGACGAGTCGCCGGCCCGCGGCGGGGCGTAGACCCGCACGTCCGGGAACGGTCCGGCGACCAGCCCGAGCCGCGCGTACGCGTCCTCGGTGGCCTGGTCCAGCCGGCTGTTCGGGTGGTCGAGGAACAGCAGGTCCTCGCCCTTGACGTTGAAGATGAGCGCGCGGGTGTTCGCGGTCTCGCCCGCGCCGCCGAGCACGCCCGAGCGGAAGACCGAGTACAGCAGGAAGGTCGCGAAGCTCGTCTTGGTCGCCACGCCGGAGATGCCGGAGATCGACACGTGCGCGCCGCGGCTGCCGTCGAGGAAGTCGGCGTTGAGGAACATCGCGGCGCCGTCGCGGCCGAAGCCCATCGGGATCGTGCGGTCCATCCGGTCGAAGTACAGCGCCCCGGCCCGCGCGTCGCCCTGCGCCCGGTGGACGAGCGCGCCCGGGGTCGGCGGGACGTACACCTCGGGATCGACGCGGGTCGTGGTGATCTCCGCGGCCTCCTGGACGGTGGCCGGCAGCGTGCCGTCGGCGACGAGGAAGACGTCGGAGTCGAACACGACCCCCTCGTGCCGGGCCCGCACCGCGGTCACCACGCCGGCGATGGTCACCGGGTCGTGCTCGGGAACGTCACGCTGCGTGACGACGACGTCGTCGAGCTGGAGGTAGGCGCCGTCCTCCACGGCGACCCAGAACGTCAGCGGCGTGGCGTCGGCGGTGCCGAGCACGCGCCCGACGACCGGCCCGCTGCTCGCGGCCCCGGCTTCGTCCTCCATGGCTGTCGACCCCCAGTACAAGTGTTCGCCTGTGCATCGTGCCCCACGCGGGCGGGCAGGGCGAAGGCACCACGCCACGGTGGATGGATGAGTGTCCGATTCACTTGGACAAACGGGGACAAACCCGGTCGCGACACACCTTTGTCCACAGGGTGTTGCCGCGTTGTCCACAGGCCTGTGGACGGCCCTGTGGGTTAACGAGCGTGTCGCAGGAAGAGCAACCCGTCGTCGTACAGCACGTGACGCAGCGTGAGCCGCTCGGGCTCCGGCAGCTGCGGGCCGCCGATGATCCGCCCCGCGCCGGCCCCGGCCAGCAGCGGCGAGACGGTCAGGCAGAGCTCGTCGACGAGCCCGGCCGCGGCCAGCGAGCCGAACAGCATCGGCCCGCCCTCGCTGAGCAGGTGCGCGAACCCGCGCTCGCGCAGGGCGGCCACCCCGGCGACGAGGTCCACCGCGTCGTCACCGACGGTGATCAGATCCGCGACCTCGCCCAGCTTCCCGGGGTCGGCGCCGGTGCGCGTGAGCACGATCGGCCGGACCGGGGCGCCGGCCAGGGCGTCGAGCGCGGGATCGAGGTCCAGCCGCTTCGACACGATCACGAGGGTGGGGTACTCCGCGAGCCCGTGCTCCACCCGCCACGCCCGCCGGCCGGCGTCGAGGCGCAGCGCGTGGTACCCCTCGTCGCGCACCGTCCCCGCCCCCACCACGAGCGCGTCGCACAGCATCCGCAGCACCCCGAAGACGCGCTTGTCGGCCGGCCCGGACAGCGGCGCGCTCCTCCCGTCCACCGTCCCCGCCCCATCGAGGCTGGCGACGAAGTTCAGCCGCAGCCAAGGCCCGGGCGGAGTTCGATACAGGTCGATGAGCTGGGGATCTTCGACGGCGCTCGGCCACAGCTGCTGCACCTGAAAACCCTACTCGGTGGGAGATCGGATCGAAGGGCTGCGGCGCGGGGGTTGCGCACCCGACAATGGCTGCACCATGGCTCGCATGATCTACCAGCTGCGCATCGCGCTCGACGGCGTCGAACCGCCGGTCTGGCGGCGCGTCCTCGTGCCCGGCGGGTACACCCTGGATCGGCTGCACCGGGTGATCCAGCTGGCCATGGGCTGGGGCGACCGTCACCTGCACGTCTTCGACATCGAGGGCGTGCAGTACGGGGTGCCCGACCCGGACGGGCTGCTCGAGGTCCGCGACGAGCTGGAGCACCGCCTCGACGCGCTGGCCGCCAAGGGCTCGAAGCTGCGGTACACCTACGACTTCGGCGACTGGTGGGAGCACGAGGTCGCGGTCGAGGACGTGGTCCCGGCCGACCTCGAGACCCGCTATCCGATGTGCACCGGCGGGGAGCGCGCGTGCCCGCCGGACGACGTCGGCGGGCCCTCCGGCTATCGCGAGTTCCTGGCCGCCTACGCGGACCCCGCGCACGCCGATCACGAGGCCATGCGGGCCTGGCTCGGGCGCGCCTTCGACCCCGTGGACTTCGCGCCGGGGCCGTCGAGCACGTTGCTGCGGCGGATGACCTGAGTAACTTTCAGTACACGTAGGGCCCTTTCTTCCCGCTGTCACGTTCCGTGATGGTCAACAGGCCTCCAGTACCGGACAAATCGGGCGAAATGCTGCCTTAGAAATCTTGCGGTAACGAAATGGGAACGCTCCCATTGCCCCATTGACACACGGCGGCTCGCCCTGCAATCTCATGGGAGCGCTCCCGCGGCTGTGGCCGGTGCCACACCCCGCAGCCGTGGGAGACATCAACTCGCATGTCCGCCAGACCGCGCCGGCGGGGCTTCCGCGTGCCCGCCGCCGTGCGCATCAACACCCCACACCACCCACACCCATCACGACCTGAGAGAGGGGTCAGGATGAGCTTCACCTCGCGCCGCATGCGATCCGTCGCCGCGGCCGCGCTGACCGTCGGGCTCGCCCTCGGCGTTGGCGCCTGCAGTGCCAAGGACGACAACGCCGGATCTGACAACAGCACGGCCGGTGGGCCGGTCACGATCTCGCTGTCCTACTTCGGCACGCCCGGGTTCACCCAGGCCGTCAAGGACTTCGAGGCGGCGAACCCGAACATCAAGGTCGACGTCAAGAACGAGGGCCAGACCAAGGACTTCGTGCCGAAGCTGGCCCAGCAGCTCTCCGCGGGCAGCGGCGCGAGTGACGTGGTCATGCTCGAAGAGGGCATGCTGCTGCAGTACCTGAAGGACAACAAGCCCTTCGCGAACCTGCTCGACCTCGGCGCCTCGTCGCTGGAGAGCGAGTACCTGCCGTTCAAGTGGAAGAACGCGTTCACCGCGGACGGCAAGAAGCTCGTCGGCCTCGGCACGGACGTCGGCCCGCTGGCCATGTGCTACCGCACCGACCTGTTCCAGAAGGCCGGCCTGCCGACCGACCGCGACGCCGTGAGCAAGCTCTGGCCGACCTGGGCGGACTACGTCAAGCAGGGCGAGACCTTCAAGTCGAAGAACACCGGCGCGACCTGGCTGGACTCGGCCACCTCGGTCATGCAGCCGTACATCATGCAGAACAGCGACACCTGGTTCTACGACAAGAGCGACAAGTACATCGGTGACAGCAACCCGGTCGTGCGCAAGGCCTACGACCTGGGCATCGACATGGCCTCGAAGGGCCTGACGGCGAAGCTGGCCCGCTGGTCGACGGACTGGGACGCCGCGTTCAAGAACGCCGCGTTCGCGACCGTGCCGTGCCCGCCGTGGTACACGGGTGTCATCAAGGAGCGCGCCGGCGACGCCGGCAAGAACAAGTGGGACATCGCGTCGATCCCCGGCGGCGGCGGCAACTGGGGCGGCTCCTACCTCGCGATCCCGGAGCAGAGCAAGAACAAGAAGGCCGCGTTCGAGCTCATCAAGTTCCTGACCGGCAAGCAGGGTGGCATCGACTCCTTCAAGGAGGCCGGCCCGCTGCCGTCGTCGGTCAACGCGCTCTCCGACCCGCAGATCGCCGGCGCGACGAACGACTACTTCAACAACGCGCCGGTCGGCAAGATCTACGTCGACGCCGCGAAGACCCTCAAGCCGATCTACCTGGGCCCGAAGCACCAGGCCCTCTGGGAGAACGCTTTCGAGCCGGCCATGCAGGCCGCTGAGCAGGGCAAGCTGAGCGCTCAGGCGGGCTGGGACAAGGCCATCAAGGACAGCAAGGCGCTGGCCGAAGGCTGATCGGGACCCCGATCGACACCGGGCGGAGGTGGCGGCAACTCGCCACCTCCGCTCGCCAGCGACCGGGCTTAGGACGAAGGACCACACCATGACCACCAATGTCGAGGTCGCCGGGCCTCGTCACGGGCGGCGGGACCCGGAGACGCCGCCGCGGCGGCGCACCTCGCGGTTCGGCCGGCTGGACATCAAGTACTCGCCGTATGTGTTCGTCGCCCCGTTCTTCCTGCTCTTCGCGGTGTTCGGCGCGTACCCGCTCATCTACACCGCCGTCCTGTCGCTGCGCAAGAACACGCTGACCGGCGGCGACCAGGGCTTCGTCGGCTTCGAGAACTACAGCAAGGTGCTCGCCGACGAGCACTTCTGGACGGTCATCGGCAACACGTTCGGCCTCTTCATCGTGGCCACGGTGCCGCAGCTCATCCTGGCGCTGATGATCGCGAGCTGGCTGAACAAGAAGATGCGCGCCCGCACCGCGATCCGCATGGGCGTGCTCATCCCGAACATCACGTCCGTGGCCGCCGTCGGCATCGTCTTCGGCCTGATCTTCGCCGACCGCTACGGCCTGGCGAACTGGCTGCTGCAGACCGTCGGCTTCGACCCGGTCGAGTGGCGCAACCACCGCTGGTCGTCGTGGACCGCGATCGCCTTCATGGTCGACTGGCGCTGGACGGGCTACAACGCCCTGATCTACCTCGCCGCGATGCAGGCGATCCCGAAGGAGCTCTACGAGTCGGCCTCGCTCGACGGGGCCTCGGCCATGCGCCGCTTCTGGCGGATCACCGTGCCGCTCATCCAGCCGACGATCCTGTTCACGGTCATCATCTCCACGATCGGCGGCATGCAGCTGTTCACCGAGCCGCTGCTGTTCAACTACGGCCGCATCCAGGGTGGCTCGCTCAACGAGTTCCAGACCGTCGCGATGTACATCTACGAGACCACGTTCACGAACAACTTCAACGTGGGCCGTGGCGCCGCGATCTCCTGGCTGCTGTTCCTGATCATCCTGATCTTCGCTCTGATCAACTTCCTGCTGGTGCGCCGCTCGGTGAGGGGGCAGACGCAATGAGCACCATGACCCCCGCCCGGCCCAGCCGGACCACGCCGGCCCCGGCGCCCAAGCGCTCCGGCCGCATCCGCAGCGCGTCCGCGTCGCTGTGGGAGGCCAGCCCGCTGACCTACCTGGCGCTGATCATCACGATCGTCCTGTCGGTCTTCCCGATCGTCTGGTCGTTCATCGTGGCCTCCCGGGACAACAGCGCGGTGACGGACATCCCGCCGCCGCTCACCCCGGGTGGGAACTTCTTCTCCAACGCCCAGCGGGTGCTGGAGAACACGGACGCCAACTTCGTCTACGGCCTGATCAACTCGGCCATCGTGTCGGGCTGCGTCACGCTGTCCGTGGTGTTCTTCTCGACCCTGGCCGGCTTCGCGTTCGCCAAGCTCAAGTTCCGCGGCAAGAACGCGCTGCTGCTCATCATCATCATGACGATGATGATCCCGACGCAGGTCAACATCATTCCGTTGTACCTGCTGATGGTGAAGCTGGACTGGCTGCACACGCTGCCCGCGGTGATCGTGCCGTTCCTGGTCAAGGGCTTCGGCGTCTTCATGATCCGGCAGTACGCGGAGTCGGCGATCAGCGACGAGCTGATCGAGGCGGCGCGCGTGGACGGGGCCTCGACCTGGCGGACGTACTGGAGCGTCGTGCTCCCGGCGCTGCGCCCGGCCGCGGCGGTCCTCGGTCTGCTCACGTTCATGGAGACGTGGAACGACTTCCTCTGGCCCTACGTGGTGCTCGACGGGGACACCCCGACCGTCCAGGTCTCGCTGAACATCTTGGCGACCGGTTACTACAAGACGGACTACGTGCAAGTCTTTACCGGGACAGCGCTGGCGATCATTCCGCTGCTTCTCGTGTTCATCGCATTCGGTCGCCAGATCATCGGCGGCATCATGGAAGGTTCGGTCAAGGCGTGACCAGTATCGACCCGCTGACGTTCCCACCCGGATTCCTGTGGGGGGCGGCGACCGCGTCGTACCAGATCGAAGGGGCGGCGGCCGAGGACGGCCGTACCCCGTCGATCTGGGACACGTTCAGCCACACCCCCGGCATGACCAAGGGCGGGCACACCGGCGACGAGGCGTGCGACCACTATCACCGCTACCGCGAGGACGTCGCGCTGATGGCCGACCTGGGGCTGAGCTCCTATCGGTTCTCCATCGCGTGGCCCCGCGTGCAGCCGGGCGGCCGCGGGTCGATGAACGAACAGGGGCTCGACTTCTACCGGCGGCTCGTGGACGAGCTGCTCGGGCACGGGATCACCCCCTGGGTCACGCTGTACCACTGGGACCTTCCGCAGGAGCTCGAGGACGCCGGCGGCTGGCCGGTCCGCGACACCGCACACCGGTTCGCCGAGTACGCCGCGCAGGTGCACGGCGCGCTCGGCGACCGGGTCAAGCACTGGACCACGCTCAACGAGCCCTGGTGCTCGGCGTTTCTCGGGTACGCGTCGGGTGCGCACGCCCCGGGCCGCAAGCACGCCCCGGACGCGCTCGCCGCGACGCACCACCTGCTGCTCGGCCACGGCGAGGCGGTGCGGGCGATCCGCGCCGCCGACCCGGCCGCGCAGCTGGGCATCACGCTGAACCTCTACGCGATCTCGCCGGCCGACCCGGCGTCGGAGGCCGACCACGAGGCCGTGCGGCGCATCGACGGGCTGGCCAACCGCATCTTCCTGGATCCGGTACTGCTCGGTGCCTACCCCCAGGACGTCCGCGCGGACCTGGCCGGGGTCACCGACTTCGGCTTCGTCCAGGACGGCGACCTGGAGGTCGTCTCCACGCCGCTGGACCTGCTCGGCATCAACTACTACAGCCGGCACGTGGTCGGCGCGCCCGACCCGGACGTGCCCGCCGAGCCCTACTGGCGGGCGCCCACGTCCTGGCCCGGCAGCGAGCACGTGCGCTTCCACAAGCGCCCCGGCGTGCCCGTGACCGACATGAACTGGGAGGTCGACGCGCCCGGGCTCACCGAGACCCTGGTGCGGGTCGCGCGCGACTACCCGGCCATCCCGCTGTACATCACCGAGAACGGGGCGGCCTACGTCGACACCACGGGGGCCGACGGACAGATCGACGACGTCGAGCGGGCCGCGTACTTCGACGCCCACTTCCGCGCCTGCCTGGACGCGATCGCGCAGGGTGCCCCGCTCGAGGGGTACTTCGCCTGGTCGCTGCTGGACAACTTCGAGTGGGCGTGGGGCTACACCAAGCGGTTCGGCCTCGTCGGCATCGACTACGACACGCAGGCGCGCACGATGAAGACCAGCGGGCACCGGTACCGCGAGGTCATCAAGCGCAACGGCCTGGCCGAGTAGCGTGCACCGCCCGACACTCGACGAGGTCGCGGCCCTGGCCGGTGTCGGGCGCGGCACCGTCTCCCGGGTCATCAACGGCTCGCCCCAGGTGAGCCCGGAGGCGCGGGCGGCGGTGCAGAAGGCGATCGACGAACTCGGGTACGTGCCCAACCGGGCGGCCCGGGCGCTGGTGACCCGCCGCACGGACTCGGTGGCGCTCGTCGTCTCCGAGTCCGAGGAGCGGGTCTTCGGCGAGCCGTTCTTCGCCGGCATCGTCCGCGGGGT
Source organism: Dactylosporangium sp. CS-033363 (assembly GCF_050942475.1). Taxonomy (NCBI): domain Bacteria; kingdom Bacillati; phylum Actinomycetota; class Actinomycetes; order Micromonosporales; family Micromonosporaceae; genus Dactylosporangium; species Dactylosporangium sp. CS-033363. Next base: position 1,915,016 of record NZ_CP192032.1, read on the forward strand.
CAGCTCGCACCTGGCCGACACCCAGATGCAGCTGTGGCTCGCGATGGCACAGTCGGTCTCCGAGCGCGTGCTGGTCGAGCGGCACCTCTCCGATCAGCACGTCGACGGCGTCCTGCTGCTGTCACTGCACGACGACGACCCGCTGCCCGGCCTGCTGGCCGGGCGGGGGCTGCCGACCGTCCTGGGCGGGCGCACCGCGCACATGCTCGAGACGGGCCTGATCCACGGGGAATCGGGCGGACAGCTCAACGGGCACACGGTCTCGTTCGTCGACAACGACAACGAGGGCGGCGCCCGGCTGGCCGTCGAGCACCTGCTCAACCTGGGGCGCCGCTGCGTCGCGGCGATCGCCGGCCCGCAGGACATGGGGGTCGGCAAGGCCCGCCTGCGCGGCTACCGCGTGGCCCTGCGCAACGCGTCCCACCCGTTCGACGACCGTCTCGTCGCATACGGCGACTTCAGCGAGGCGAGCGGCGCCGAAGCGATGTACCGCCTGCTGCATCTCAACCCGGGGCTCGACGCCGTCTTCGCCGCCTCCGACCTGATGGCCGCCGGTGCCATCCGAGCCCTGCGCGAGCGGGGCCGGACCGTGCCCGCGGACGTCGCCGTGGTCGGGTTCGAGGACTCCGCCGTGGCCCGGCAGACCCTGCCGCCGCTCACCACCGTGCACCAGTCGGTGGAGGGGATGGGTCGCGAGATGGCCAGGCTCCTGCTGGCCCGCATCGCCGGCGGGCCGGCCCACTCGACTGTGCTGGACACGCACCTGGTCGTGCGTGAGTCGGCCTAACTGACCACCCCGCAGGAGGCAACCGTGCGCTTCGGCCACTTCGACGACAACAGTCGCGAGTACGTGATCGAACGGCCCGACACCCCGCTGCCCTGGATCAACTACCTGGGCACCGAGGCGTACTTCGGCATCATCTCCAACACCGCCGGCGGCTACTCGTTCTATCGCGACGCGCGGCTGCGCCGCCTCACCCGCTACCGGTACAACAACGCGCCCTTCGACTTCGGCGGCCGCTACCTCTACCTGCGCGACGCCGCCGACGGCACGTTCTGGTCGCCGACCTGGCAGCCCACCCAGACCGAGCTCGACGACTACGAGTGCCGGCACGGGCTGTCCTACACCCGGATCTCCTCCGGCTACCGCGGGATCAAGGCGCAGACGTCGTACTTCGTGCCGCTCGGCGAGACCCTGGAGGTCTGGCGGCTGCGGCTGACCAACGAGCGCGAGACCACCGCCGAGCTCTCGGTCTTCTCGTCGGTCGAGTTCTGCCTCTGGGACGCCCAGGACGACGCGACCAACTTCCAGCGCAACTTCAGCACCGGCCAGGTCGAGGTCGTCGACGGGGTCATCTACCACAAGACGGAGTACCGCGAGCGGCGCGACCACTTCGCGTACTTCGCCTGCTCCGAGCCGCTCGCCGGGTTCGAGACCAGCCGGGAGGCGTTCCTCGGGCCGTACCGGTCGTGGGACCGCCCGGTCGCCGTCGAGCGGGGCACCGCCTCGGACTCGATCGCCCACGGCTGGCAGCCGCACGGCTCCCACCACGTGAAGGTGACGCTGGAGCCGGGGGAGACCCGCGAGATCGGCTTCGTGCTCGGCTACTGGGAGAACCCCCGGGACGCCAAGTTCGACCCGCCGGGCTCGCAGACCGTCAACAAGCAGACGGTACGGCCGGTCATCGAGCGCTGGCTCCAGCAGGAGACCGTGGACGCGGGGTTCGCCGCGCTGCGCGAGAACTGGGACACGCTCCTCGGCGGGCTGCAGGTCAGCACGCCCGACGGGGACACGGACCGGATGGTGAACATCTGGAACGCGTACCAGAACATGGTCACGTTCAACATGAGCCGCTCGACGTCGTTCTACGAGTCGGGCATCGGCCGCGGCATGGGCTTCCGCGACTCGAACCAGGACCTGCTCGGCTTCGTGCACATGATCCCGGAGCGGGCCCGCGAGCGGATCCTCGACATCGCGGCGACCCAGCTGGCGACCGGTGGCGCGTACCACCAGTACCAGCCGCTGACCAAGCGCGGGAACAACGACATCGGCTCCGGCTTCAACGACGACCCGCTCTGGCTGATCCTGGGCGTCGCGGCGTACCTCAAGGAGAGCGGCGACCGGTCGATCCTCGACGCGCTGGTGCCCTACGACAACGCGCCCGGCACCGAGGTCCCGCTCTACGACCATTTGCAGCGCTCGTTGCGGTACACCCTGGACCGCCTCGGACCGCACGGGCTGCCGCTGATCGGGCGGGCCGACTGGAACGACTGCCTGAACCTGAACTGCTTCTCCGACACGCCCGGCGAGCCGTTCCAGACCACCGAGAACGCCACCGGCGGGGTCGCCGAGTCGGTCTTCATCGCCGGGCAGTTCGTGCTGGCCGCCCGCGAGCTCGCCGGGATCGCCGCGCTCGTGGGCCAGCCGGGCCAGGAGTACCTCGACGCGGCCGAGAAGATGGCCGGCACGATCGCCGAGCACGGCTGGGACGGGGCGTGGTTCCGCCGCGCGTACGACTTCTACGGCAACGTGATCGGCTCGGCCTCCAACGACGAGGGGCAGATCTTCATCGAGCCGCAGGGCATGTGCGTGATGGGCGGCGTCGGCGTCGAGGACGGCACCGCGGCCACCGCCCTGGCCAGCGTGCGCGACCGGCTCGCCACCCCGCACGGCGTGGTCCTGCAGCAGCCGGCCTACAGCTCCTACCGGCTGGAGCTCGGCGAGATCTCCTCGTACCCGCCGGGGTACAAGGAGAACGCCGGGATCTTCTGCCACACCAACCCGTGGATCATGATCGCCGAGGCCATCGTCGGCAACGGCGACGCCGCGTTCGACTACTACAAGCGCATCCTGCCGGCCGCCCGCGAGGCGATCAGCGAGGTGCACAAGTGCGAGCCGTACGTGTACGCCCAGATGATCGCCGGCCGCGACGCCCCGACCCACGGCGAGGCCAAGAACTCCTGGCTCACCGGCACGGCGGCGTGGAACTACGCGGCGATCACCCAGTGGATCCTCGGCATCCGGCCCGAGCTCACCGGGCTGCGGATCGACCCGGTGATTCCGGCCGATTGGCCCGGGTTCACCGCGGTTCGCCGGTTCCGGGGCGCGACGTACCGGATCACCGTGCGGCGCGGCGAATCCCGCTCGCTCACCGTGAACGGCGAGACCGCCGACCCGGGCGCGGTCATCCCCGCGGCCCCCGCGGGCTCCGACGTTGAGGTGAACTTGACGATTTCTTGAAAAAGATCGTCGCCCTCTCGGGTGGCCCGGTGACGGGATGTGCGCACAATGAGGCGTGAACATCCCGTCCCCGGGCCGCCCCCGTTCCGCCGGCCGGCCCACCCTCGACGAGGTCGCCCTGCGCGCCGGTGTCGGCCGCGGCACCGTGTCGCGGGTGGTCAACGGCTCGCCCCAGGTGAGCCCCGAGGCCCGCGCGGCGGTGCAGAAGGCGATCGACGAGCTGGGGTACGTGCCCAACCGCGCCGCCCGCGCGCTCGTCACGCAGCGTACCGACTCCGTCGCCCTGGTCGTCTCGGAGTCCGAGGAGCGCGTCTTCGGCGAACCCTTCTTCGCCGGCATCGTCCGCGGCATCAGCTCCGCCCTGGCCGACACCCAGCTGCAGCTCTGGCTGGCGATGGCCCAGTCCCCGGCCGAGCGCGAGCGGGTCGAGCACCACCTGACCAACCAGCACGTCGACGGCGTGATGCTGCTCTCCCTGCACGACGCCGACCCGCTGCCCCTGCTCCTCGAACGGCGCGGCCTGCCCGTGGTCCTCGGCGGCCGCCCGGCCCAGATGCTCGCCGACGACGAGCAGCTCAACTTCACCGCCCAGCTGTCCCAGCTGTCCTACGTGGACGCCGACAACGAGGGCGGCGCCCGCATCGCCGTCGGCCACCTGCTCGACCGCCAGCGCCGCCGGGTTGCCGCGGTCGCCGGCCCCCAGGACATGGCCGTGGGCGTCTCGCGCCTGACCGGCTACCGGGAGGCCCTGGAGCGCGCCGGCCTTCCGGTCGACGAGCGCCTGATCGCGTACGGCGACTTCTCCGAGGCCAGCGGCGAGCGCGCGGTCCACGAGCTGCTGTCGTCCGACCCCGCGATCGACGCCGTGTTCGCCGCCTCGGACCTCATGGCGGTGGGCGCCCTGCGCGCGCTGCGCTCCCTCGGCAAGAAGGTCCCGGACGACGTGGCCCTGGTCGGCTTCGACGACGTGGCCATCGCCCGGCAGACCGACCCGCCGCTGACCACGGTCCACCAGCCGGTCGAGGCGATGGGCCGGGAGATGGCCCGCCTGCTCATCGCCCGCATCGGCGGCGCCGCATCCTCCTCCGTGATGGTCGAGACCCATCTCGTGCGTCGGGAATCTGCGTAAAGTTTGCCGAACCTCCTGCTGGGGCACCCGGACATCGGAGGAGGTGGCGATTTCGATGAGCAATGACTGGAAGAAGCGTAAGCGCCGCGCGGAGAGTGTGGCCGAGGACGCCTGGGACTACCTGACCTCGGCGCTGGACAGCGCCCGTTCGTTCGGCGGCACCGTGAAGGACCGCGCGGGCGACTTCGCCAGCGAGGCCTCGGACCGGTACGGCACCGCGTCCGACCGCGTCGGCTCGGTCTCCAACGAGGCGTGGAAGCGGGCCAACCTGGCGCTGGACGCCCTGTCCGGCCGCCGCTCGCGCACCCCGTGGGGCTGGATCGCGGTGGCGGCGCTGGGCGGCGTGGCGGTGGGCTGGGCGGTGGCGGCCTCGGCGCCGAAGGCCATCCAGGCCGCTTCGGACCGGTTCACGGACGACCCGGACGAGCTCCCGCCGTCGGTGGAGCCGGCCGCGCCCTACGAGCGGGCAGTTCCCCCGGTCACCCCGTAGACCCCTCTGTTCCGGGAGGTGAGAGGGCCGGCGCCGTGCGGGGCGCCGGCCCTCTCGTGTCTGTATCCCCTTCCGTGGGGGAGCTCCGCTCCACCCACACCCCCTCAAAACCGGCGCGCGGCACCCGGCAGGAAACAGTCCCAGCCCCGCTGCCACCCGACCGGGCGAGCGGATCAATCATGCGATGCGATGGGCAACGCACAGGGCGGCGAAGCGCCCCGTGCTTGGCGCCGAATTACCTCTTGCGCCATATGGCTGGCCAGATGCGGTGCAATCCCCGCACGATGGCAGCAGTGAATCCGGTTCGACCGTAGGCCAGCCGCTCGGCTCGTTAGCGCGCACGCAGGTGCGGGGTGGCCGAAGGTGGTGTCCGACGGGGCCGGCCGGCGTGTCCTGGCGACAGCCGAAAGCGCCCCTTCGCAAGGAAGGGGCGCTTCGCGGTTCGTCAGGGGGTGGTGCGTCTCGATGCGACGCGGGCCAGTTCGACCAGGGCCTGGGCCCTTGCGTACTCGGCCGGGGTGAAGGACGGCTCCGCGCGGCCGACGTACAGGGTGCCGCCCGCCGGGTCGCGCAACTGCATGCCGGTGGCCGTGAAGCCGCCGGCGCCTGTCGACGTCTCGGCGCGCCAGGAGATGTCGCAGTCGCCGAGCAGGAGTGACAGGGACTCCTCCAGCGTTGCGGCGCCCTCCAGGACCTTGGTGGCCAGGGCCAGGACCCTCGTCGGCTCGTCGATCAGGCCCCTGGCGTGGGCCGGGGCGATCCACGGATCGCGTCCGCGGCCTCGGCGTACTGCGTCGGCCAGGTCGTCGCGCGTCAACGAGTCAGGGGCGTCGACCAGGAAGTCGTCCACCGCGCCCGACTCCGTGGTGTGGACCTGGACGGAGAGGATGTTGACCTGGCGCAGGGCCAGGCTTGCGGTCAGGACCGAGAGGAAACCTGGGCGGTCGTCCACCGTGGCGCGGATACGCCACAGCATCAGAAGGTCCAGGTGGAGGTTGTGCCGGCGGGAGCGGGGGTTCCGGTCACGGAACGCCCCGCCTCACCCGGATCCGCCAATCCGGGCCCCGCCAGCCGTTCCCCCAGCACAGATGCGGTTGCACCGACCAACTGCGCCAGGCGTTCCACTTCGGAGCCGTGGAACGGTGGTGCTCCAGCGTCGCCGTCCGCCCCGCCGCGTCCGACAACAAGGACCAGGCCTCCGCGCTGGAAAGGCGCGACAGCGAGATGGACGCCGTCAGCTGCACTCAACGCACGGGGCCGGAGTGGTGCGATGTCCACCTGTGGGGGGACATCCGGAGCGCGCCAGCTCGCGCTGACCACCGAGGTGCCGGACCATGCCTGGGCGCGCGCGCCGCCGCCCGCCCAGTTCGATCCGACTCTGATCGCAACCGCCCAGTCCGCGCCGAACAGTGCGGGTGCCGCGTCCACGACCGTCGCCAGGCCGTGTTCCGGGTTTGCCGCCACCTGTCCGATCAGCGCGACCTCGCGGCCGCTGCTCGGCTCCGACAGCTCGGTGCCGCGCCATACACCGTCCAGGCGGACGCCTGGGATCGCCGCGAGGCCGGTGAGTACGCGATCAACCGGGGCCGAGGCCGGCCATACCACGGTGAAGTCGTCCACCGCACGACCGCCGACTCGTTCCAGTACTACGACCGAAACGATGTCCGCGCCGACCACGCCCAGCGTCCGGGCAACCTGCCCGAGAGAGCCGGGACGGTCGGGCAATGCAACTCGCAGCCTGAGCAGCATGTGAGTCGACCTCCCGTTCGTCCTTGGCTGAGGTGCACGCCGCCGTTGGTGTACGCCTTGCTTTCCGGTACTGCGAACAGGTTGCCTACCGCGAGTTTCCAAGCCGTTTCGCAGCGGTGTCGGCCCCGGAACATTGACGGGCGTCCCAAGATCCGGCATAACGGTACAAAATCCGCCTGAAGCCCTTGACAGAGAACGTGTCTCAACCCTGGACTGATCCGATGACCACCCCGCCCGGTCTCGATCTGACCCGCCTGCAGGACTATCTGGACGCGAAGGCCCCCGGCCTGGTCGGCGCGCCGCTGAGCGCCGAGCTGGTGGCCGGCGGCCGGTCGAACCTGACGTACGTCCTCAACGAGGTCTTCGTCCTGCGCCGCCCGCCGCTCGGCCATGTGCTGGCCACCGCGCACGACATGAGCCGCGAGTTCCGGGTGATCTCGGCGCTGGGGTCGACGGCGGTGCCGGTACCAGAGGCGCTGTTGTTGTGTGAGGACGACGCGGTGCTCGGGGCGCCGTTCTATCTCATGGCGCGCGTCCCCGGGGCCGTGCTGCGCCACCGCGAGCAGACCGACCCGCTCGGCGAGGACAACCGCCGCAAGATCGCCTTCGCGATGATGGACACCCTCGCCGAGTTGCACCTGGTCGATCCGGCCGAGGTCGGGCTGGCGGAGTTCGGCCGGCCGGAGGGCTTCCTGGAGCGGCAGGTGCGCCGGTGGAGCAAGCAGCTGGAGCACTCCCGCAGCCGCGACCTGCCGGCCGCCGACACGCTGCGCGAGCGGCTCGCGGCGACCATCCCGGCCAGCCCGCGGCCCGCCATCGTGCACGGCGACTACCGGCTGGACAACCTCATCGTCGACCCGGAGACCCTGCGCGTGGCCGCCGTCCTGGACTGGGAGATGGCCACGATCGGCGACCCGCAGACGGACCTGGGGCTGCTGCTGGCGTACTGGAACGTGCTGGACCGCATCAAGATCGGCAAGAACCCGATCGCGGACGGCCTCGGGGCCGCGGCCGGGTTCCCCAGCGGCGACGAGCTGCTCGCACGGTACGCGCGCAGCGCCCCGCTCAGCGACGACCTGCACTGGTACGTCGGCCTGGCCTGTTACAAGCTGGCCATCGTGCTCGAGGGGATCCACTACCGGTACACACACGGGCAGACGGTCGGGAAGGGCTTCGACGAGATCGGCGCCCTCGTCCCGCCCCTGCTCGAAGAGGGCATCGCGGCGATCAACGGAGAGAGCTGATGGACTTCGGATTCGACCAGCGCACGGCTGAGCTGCACGAGAAGCTCACGGACTTCATGGACGAGGAGGTGTACCGCGCCGAGCCCGTCCTGGAGGAGCAGCTCGCGGCGGCCGCCGACCCGTGGGCGCGCACGCCCGTCATCGAGGACCTCAAGCGCTCGGCCCGCGAGCGGGGCCTGTGGAACCTGTTCCTGCCCGACGCCGTACACGGGGCGGGGCTCACGAACCTGCAGTACGCGCCGCTGGCCGAGATCACCGGCCGCAGCCCGCACCTGGCCCCGGAGGCGCTCAACTGCGCCGCCCCCGACACCGGCAACATGGAGGTGCTGGCCCAATTCGGCTCGCCCGAGCAGCAGGACCGGTGGCTCAAGCCGCTCCTGGAGGGCCAGATCCGGTCCGCGTTCTGCATGACCGAGCCGGACGTGGCCTCCTCCGACGCCACGAACATCGCCACCCGCATCGAGCGCGACGGCGACAGCTACGTCATCAACGGGCGCAAGTGGTGGTCGTCGGGCGCGATGAACCCGAACTGCCAGATCCTCATCGTGATGGGCAAGACCGATCCGGACGCCGAGCGGCACCGGCAGCAGAGCATGATTCTGGTACCGCGGGACACCCCGGGCATCACGGTCAAGCGGGGGATGCACGTGTTCGGGTACACCGACGCGGGGCACGGCGGGCACGCCGAGGTGCTCTTCGAGGACGTGCGGGTGCCGGCCGACGCGCTCATCGCCGGCGAGGGGCAGGGCTTCGCGATCGCCCAGGCCCGGCTCGGCCCCGGCCGCATCCACCACTGCATGCGGCTCATCGGGATGGCGGAGCGGGCGTTGGAGCTGCTGTGCACCCGGGTCAACGCGCGGGTCGCCTTCGGGCGGCCGCTCGCGGAGCAAGGGGTCATCCAGGAGTGGATCGCCGAGTCGCGGGTGCGGATCGAGCAGGCGCGGCTGCTGGTGCTGAAGACCGCCTGGCTGATGGACACCGTGGGCAACAAGGGCGCGCATACCGAGATCCAGTCCATCAAGATCGCGGTGCCGTCGATGGCCGAGTGGGTGATCGACAAGGCGATTCAGGGGTACGGGGCGGCCGGCGTCAGCCAGGACACGCCGCTGGCGGCGCTGTGGTCGAGTGCTCGCACCTTGCGCCTCGCCGATGGGCCGGACGAGGTGCATCGGGCTTCGCTGGCTCGGCGGGAGCTGCGGAAGTACAACTGAGCTGAGAGCCACCTGAGAAGCGCCCCCTCCACCGCGAGGGGGCGCTTCTTTGTGCGCCGCCTTACATGTAGTGTGACGACATGTTGGTCGGGTACATGTCGGGGGGCGACGCATGAGTGCGCTCGAGTACGCGCGGCTGCAGTTCGGGCTCACCGCCTCGCTGCACTTCACGTTCGTGGCGATCACGCTCGGGCTGGTGTTCCTCGTCGCGGTGATGCAGACGCGGTTCACCACCACCGGCCGGGAGGTGTACGGCCGGATGGCCCGCTTCTGGGGCCGCCTGTACGTGATCAACTACGCGGTCGGCATCGCCACCGGGCTGGTGATGGAGTTCGAGATCGGCCTCAACTGGGCCGGCCTCTCGAAACTGACCGGTGACGTGTTCGGCGCCCCGCTCGCGTTGGAGACGCTCGTCGCGTTCGTGCTCGAGTCGACGCTCCTCGGGCTGTGGATCTTCGGGTGGGGGCGGCTCGGGAAGCGGCTCCACCTCGGGCTGATCTGGGGCGTGGCCGTCACCGCGCTGCTGTCGGCGTTCTGGGTGATGGTGAGCAATGCGTTCCTCCAGCACCCCGTCGGGTACCGCATCGACGACACCGGCACCGTCCGGCTCGCGAGCTTCGGGGCGCTGCTGACCAACAGCGCGCTGTGGTTCGCGCTCACGCATGTGGTCGCGGCCACCCTCGTCGCGGGTGGGGTCCTGGTTGCCGGGGTCTCGGCCTGGCGGCTGCGGCGACGAAGCCTGGCGGAAGAGGACCACGAACTGTTCCGGCGGTCGCTGCGGCTGGGGATCCGGGTCGGGCTGGTCGGGACGTTCCTCGTGATCGGGTTCGGCTACGCGCAGTTCGGCTGGATCGACGAGAACCAGCCGATGAAGATGGCCGGTCGCCAGGCCGCGGTCGAGCGGCAGGCGGAGATGATCCAGCGGTGGGGGCCGGGGGACTACATCGTCAGCGACCACGTCCGGACGGCGCTCGACTCGATGATCGGGGTGGCCAACCTGCTGTTCCTGGTGCTGTTCGTCGCGTGGGTGCTCACCTATCGCGACGCGTTGATTCGCAAGCGGTGGGCTCGGCCCATGTCGTGGCTGCTCACGCTGCTGATTCCGGTGCCGGTGCTGACCGCCGTCCTGGGGTGGTTCGTGCGCGAGGAGGGGCGGCAACCCTGGGCCGTGTACGGCCTGCTGCGCACCGCCGACGCCGTGTCGCCGATGAGCGCCGGCGCGCTGCGCGGGTCCACGTTCGGCTTCTCCGTGCTGATCGTCGGGCTGGTGCTCGTCGACTGGTGGCTGCTGGCCCGCGCCGCCGCGAGAAAACCCGGCGGCGAGTTCGGCCAGGAGGACGAGCCCGTCCGTATCGATCGGCAGGAGGTCTCCGTATGAGCACCGTGTGGTACGGCATCCTGGGCCTGGTCTTTGTGCTGTATTTCGCGCTCGGCGGGCTCGACCAGGGCGTGGCCATGCTGCTGCCCACGATGCGCGGGGACGGCGAGCGGCGGGCCGCGCTCAACGCGATCGGGCCGATGTTCCTGGGCAACGAGGTGTGGGTGGTCGGGGCGGCCGGGGTGCTCATCGCGGCGTTCCCGCGGCTGGAGGGCGAGCTGTTCGGGGCCGCGTATCCGGCGGTCGTGGCGGCGGTGCTCGGGCTGGCCGGGCTCGTCGCCGGCGTGCAGCTGCGCGGGCGCGGGACGCGGCGGGGCGGCTTCGACGTGCTGATCGCGGGGTCCGGGCTCACGCTCGCCGCCGCGTGGGGGCTCGTGTTCGGGGTGCTGCTGCACGGGGCGCCGATCGGGGCGGACGGGCACGTGCACGGGCTGGCGCCGTTCGCCGATCCGATGGTCTGGCTCACCGCGCTCGCCAACGTGCTGCTGGTGCTCGCGCACGGATCGACGTTTCTGCGCCGGCGGGCGGTCCGGCTGCACCTGGTCGCGGGCGCGGTCGCGGCGGTGACGGTGGCCGGCTGGTGGGTGGCGGCGCCCGAGGGCATCCGCAATCCGCTGGCCGGGACGGTGCTCGGGCTCGCCTGCGCCGCCGCCGTCGTCGCGGGCGGGTTCCTGCGGCGGCCGGGCGCGGCGTTCGCGGCCACGGCTGTGGCGTGCGCCCTACCCGTCGTCGCGGCGGCGTCGGCGCTGTTCCCGGCCGTGCTAGCGTCCACGCTGGACCCGGGCGCGACGGTGACCGTCGACGGGGCGGCCGCCGGCGATGACGCCCTGCGGCTGCTCACACTCGGCGCGGCCCCGCTGCTCCCGGTGCTCGTCGCCGTCCAGGCCGCCGGTTGGTGGCTGTTCCGGCGCCGGACGTCTCTGTACTGGTAGGGCGGGCGCGACACGTGGACAGAAGACTGCTGCGGCTCGGCCCGGTGCGCCGCTACGCGATGGTGCTGGCCGGGTCGGCACTGCTCGCCGCCGTGCTGGTGGTGGCCCAGGCGGTGAGCCTCGCGACCCTGCTGGCCGCGGCCGTGGACGGGCGGCTCGATCGGGGTGCGCTGGTCGTCGGCGTCGTGACGGTACTGCTGCGGGGTCTGCACTCCGGTGCGCTCGCCGCGCTGTCCGGGCGGGCGGCGGCCGGGGTCAAGGCCCACCTGCGCGAGCAGCTGCTCGACGCGGCCGCGCGGCGGGGGCCCGCGTGGCTGACCGGCAAGCGGGCCGGCGAGCTCGCCACGCTGGCCGGGCGCGGGGTGGACGGGCTCGACGGGTACCTCACCGGCTACCTGCCGCAGGTCTTCCTGGCCGCGTTCGTGCCGCTGGCCACTCTGGGCTGGCTCGCGCTCACCGACTTCTGGTCGGCCGTCGTGGTCGCCCTCACCCTGCCGCTCATCCCCGTCTTCGGCATCCTGGTCGGCAAGTCCACCGGGGCCGCCACGCAGCGCCAGTGGCAGCAGCTCAGCCGGCTCGGCGGGCACTTCCTCGACACCGTGCGCGGGCTGGCCACGCTGCGCACGTTCGGGCGCGAGGCGGCGTACGTGCGGCGGGTGCGGGAGAACGCGGAGGGGTACCGCCGCGCGACGATGCGCACGCTGCGCCTGGCCTTCCTGTCGGCGCTGGTGCTGGAGCTGGTCGCGACCGTCTCCGTCGCGCTGGTGGCCGTGCCGGTCGGGCTGCGGCTGCTGGACGGGCGGCTGACGCTCGGCGCCGCGCTGGCCGTGCTGCTGCTCGCGCCCGAGGCCTATCTGCCGCTGCGCGCGCTGGGCACGAAGTTCCACGCCAGCCAGGAGGGTCTTGCGGCATCCGCGGAGATTCATCTGGTACTGGATGATGCCCCGAAAACCACCACGGAGGCCCGACTGCCGCCGGCCGATGCCGCGCTGGTCCTCGAGCGGGTGGAGGTGCGCTACGGCGACGTGGTGGCGCTGCGCGACGCGAGCCTGACCGTCGAGCCGGGGGACCGGGTGGCGCTGGTCGGCCCGAGCGGCGGCGGCAAGTCCACGCTGCTGTCGCTGGTGCTCGGCTTCACCGCGCCGTCGGCGGGCCGGGTGCTGGTCGGCGGGGTCGACCTGGCCCACCTCGACCTGGCCGCCTGGCGCGCCCGGCTGGCCTGGCTGCCGCAGCGGCCGCACCTGTTCGCCGGGACCGTGGCCGACAACGTGCGCCTGGGCCGCGCGGACGCCTCGCTGGACGAGGTCGTCGCGGCCGCGCGGGCGGCGGAGGCGGACGGGTTCGTGCGGGCCTTGCCCTCCGGCTACGACACCGACCTCTCCCTGCACGGACTCTCCAGCGGGCAGCGGCAGCGGCTCGCCATGGCGCGGGCGTGGCTGCGCGCGGACGCGTCGGTGCTGCTGTTCGACGAGCCGACCGCGCGCCTGGACGCGGCCAGCGAGGCGGCGGTCGTCGCGTCCGCGGCGCGCCTGGCGGCCGGGCGCACCGCGCTGCTCGTCGCGCACCGCCCGGCGCTGCTGTCGATCGCCACCCGCACGGTGACCGTCGACGGGCGGCTCACCGAGGCCCGGCGCCCGGTGGTGGCCGCGTGATCGCGCTGCGGCTGGCCTTCGCGGGGCTGCTCGGCGTGCTCGCCGAGGCGGCCGGGATCGGGCTCATCGGGACCGCGACCTGGATGATCGTGCGCGCCGCCGACCAGCCGCCGCTCGCCGCGCTCGCCGTCGCCATCGCCGCGGTCCGGGCGTTCGCCTTGCTCAAGGGCGGGATCCGGTACGCCGAGCGGCTCGCCGGCCACGACGTCGTCCTGCGGGTGCTGGCGACGCTGCGCGCCCGGTCGTTCGCGGCCCTCGCGGCGCGGCGCGCGCTGCGGTCCGGCGACGCGCTCAGCCGCGTGGTGTCCGATGTGGACGCCGTCCAGGACCTGCTGCTGCGGGCGGTGCTGCCGGCGGCGGTGGCCGCGCTCGTCGGCGTGGCGGCCGTCATCGGCTTCCTGTTCGTCTCCGTCCCGGCCGGGCTGGTGCTGGCGGCGGCGCTGCTGGTGGCCGGGCTGCTGCTGCCGCTGCTGGGCCGGGTGCTGTCGCGGCAGGGCGCCGCGCTCGCGTCCGCGCGGGCCGACGTCGTGCAGTCCACTGTGGACATCTCGCACGGGGCGGCCGAGCTGCTCGCGTTCGGGGCCATGCCCGCCGCGCTCGGCACCGCGGCCGCGCGGGGGCGGCGGCTGGCCCGGCTGGAGGGGCGCACGGCGACCGCCGGGGCTGTCGTTTCAGGGGCGGCTTCCCTGGTACCGGCGGCAAGTGCGCTGCTCATCGCCGTGCTCGTGGCCGGCGCGGCGGCGCCGGTGCTCGCGCTCGTCGCGCTCGCGGCCGGCGAGGTGGTGGTGCCGCTCGCGGCGGCCGCGGCCCGGCAGACCGAGGTGCGGGCGGCGGTCGACCGCGTCCGCGCGCTCGTGGACGGGACCGTCGAGCCCGCGGTGGAGGACCGGAAGGCCTGGCGGGGGCCGGTGAGCGTGCGGCTGCGCGGGGTGACGGTGCGCTACCCGCACGGCGCGCGCGACGCACTGTCCGATGTGGACCTCGACCTGCCGGCCGGGCGCCGGGTGGCCGTGGTCGGGCCGAGCGGGGCCGGCAAGTCGACGCTGCTGTCCGCGATCGCCGGGCGGGTCGACGCGACCGGGCGCATCGAGGGGCGGCCGGACGGCGCCGAGCCGTGGCAGGTGGCCGGCGGGGTGTTCGCCGACGCGCACGTGTTCCACGCCACCGTGCGGGAGAACCTGCTGCTGGACCGGACCGGCCACACCGACGCCGCGCTCCGGGCGGCGCTGGTCGCGGCCGGGCTGGGGGACTTCGGCGACCGCCTCGACGAGCTCGTCGGCGAGGACGGCGGGCAGCTGTCGGGCGGCCAGCGGCAGCGGCTGCTGCTGGCCCGGGCGCTGGTCGACGCGCCGCCGGTGCTGCTGCTGGACGAGCCGACCGAGGGCCTCGACCCGGCGGCGGCCGACGCGGTGCTCGCCACGGCGCTGCGGGCGGCGGGCGAGCGGACCGTGGTGGTGGTCACCCACCGGCGGGCCGACCTGGCGGCGTTCGACGAGGTGGTGACGGTCGCCGACGGCCGCATCGCCGGTTGAGGAAGGTCCCGGCCGGGGCGGGCCTTCTGGCCTTGCGGTGGGGGCTGTGGGATTCTTGACGGCGTGGAGGCTGCTGCGCCACCCCTTGCCGGCCCGATCGACGGCTACGTCGACGGCCTGACCGCCTGTCTGCGCGGCCCCCGCCGGACCCGCGCGGAGATGATCACCGAGGCCCGGCACAGCCTCGAGGACGCGGCCTGCGCCTACGAGGACGCCGGGCTGTCCCCGCTGGAGGCCGAGCGGCGCGCGGTCGCCGAGTTCGGCACGCTGCGCGAGGTGGCGCCGGCGTACCAGGCCGAGCTCGCCGCCCAGCAGGGCCGCCGCGCCGCGACCTGGATCGCCGTGGCGCTGCCGGTGATCAACGTGCTGGCCCCGCTGATGTGGTGGGACAGCCCGTGGAGCGTCACCGACCACGCGTCGCACCTCTACTGGGTGCTGGTCGACCACTTCATGTACACGTCGTTCCTGGCCGCCGGGATCGCCGCGCTGGTCGTGCTGGGCTTCACGTGGGGCAGCCGCTACCTGCGCGACGGGGTGCGCTTCGCCCGGTACGTCGGGCTGGGCGCGGTGACCTTCCTGGGCCTGCACGGGCTGGTGGGCGCGGCGGTGTTCGGGCTGAGCCTGTACCAGTGGCCGGCCGCGGCGACCTGGCCGCCGCTGATCGCGGGCATGACGGTCAACCTGGGCGCGTTCGCGTACGCGGGGCTGCTGTCCGTGCGGTGCGTGCGGTTCGCTTCGCTTACGACGCCGGCGTCGCCGGTGGGGGCATGAGCACCGCGCCGATCGTGGTGGTGAACTCCTGCCAGGCCGAGCGCTCCTCGGAGAGCACCTTGCGGCCGGCGCCGGTCAGGCGGTAGGTCCGCCGCTCCCGGCCGCCCACCGTGGACCAGGCGCTCTCCACGTAGCCGGCGCGCTCGAGGCGGCGCAGGGCCGGGTAGACGGTGCCGGTCGGCAGCGTCAGGGTGCCGCCGCTGCGGGCCTGGAGCGCCTCGATGATCGCGTAGCCGTGGCGGGGTTCGCCGTCCAGCACCGCGAGCAGGAGTGCGTCGAGATGCCCCCGGAGCGCGTCCGCCTTCATGTGTAGCGAGTCTACGGGTTCCCGCTCGGGCGCGCCATGGCAGGGGTTTAGCGTCCCCGCGCCTGGGCAGGACCGGGGCACGAAAACGTTTCCTGGGGGGATCTGGGGGAGCTGGGGAATGAGGCGGCGGGCCGAGACCG
The DNA here is from genome assembly GCF_050942475.1 of Dactylosporangium sp. CS-033363. Taxonomy (NCBI): domain Bacteria; kingdom Bacillati; phylum Actinomycetota; class Actinomycetes; order Micromonosporales; family Micromonosporaceae; genus Dactylosporangium; species Dactylosporangium sp. CS-033363. Next base: position 1,930,792 of record NZ_CP192032.1, read on the forward strand.
CGCGCGATATCGAGCTGCGGTGGCCGACCGGGCTGGGGATTGCGTTGGCGATGGCGTCGGGGCGGGTGCTGGCCTATCGGCGCGGGGTACCCCGGCCGGTGGTCGCACCGCCCCGCTGGAACACCGGCGGGCAGGCGGCCACCGTGACGAAGACGGCCGTCGACGCCGCGTCCGTGGCGGGCTGGCTCACCGGGCAGTTGCCGACGGGGCGGTACCACGGGCTGGTCATCGGTTCCCCGCACGGCGCGGGACTGCATCTGGCGGCGGCACTGGGGGTGCCGTGGCTGCCGGCGAGCTTCGAGCTGGCGACGCCGGACGTGGCGGTGCGGGATCAGAGCGTGGGCAGTACCACCGCGGACAACACGGCCGCGGCGGAAGCGGGCGAGCGCGGCGCGCAGGCGATCCTCGCCACCAATCCCGACGTCGCGGTGCGGCAGGTCTACGACCCCGTCTGGCGCGGCTGGTCGGCCTCGTCCGCGGCGTACGCGGTGGTGCGCTGGCAACGGCTCCCCGGCGCCTACAAGGACTGGATCGCCGAGCGGCTGCGCCCGGGCGCGCCCATCATCGTGACCCGCGACGTGGGCCGCTGGCTGACCGTGGCCGGCCCGGACGGCTACGCGTTCCAGCTGGGCAGCCGCGCCTCCGGGCTCGCCCCCGACGACTACCTCGACAACCGCGACGCCGCGGTGCTGGGGGAGCGCCCGGCGGACAGCGACGGGGAGCGCAGCGTCGACCGCGGGCTCGTCGAGGACCTGCGGCGTTTCGCGGCCGCCCATGGCCATCCGGTACGGCAGGTGCTCTACCGCCACCCCGACGTCCTCAGCGGCGCGGTGGCCGACCTGTACCGCGACTGGCTGCGCGCCGGATCGCGGACCGGCAACCGCCTCGTCGTCGAGTGCGGCCGCCTGCTCGACCCGTGGCACGTGATGCGGGCGGGCCTGGTGCCGTACTGGTGCGAGCACCCGCTGCGCTCCGCCGTCCGCGCCGCCTCCTGGTGGGTGGCGGGCAGCGAGCCGTTCACCGCGATCGACGTGCTGCCCGAGCCGCCGGGCGTGACGCTGCCGACGACCGCGCCGCTCGCCGAGTGGGAGGCCCTGGCCGGTTTCGCGACGCGGCACGTGCTGGTCGATCCGCGGTGCGCCCGCGCGTACCCGACCGGCGCCGTGCCCGCCCACCACGCGACGCAGGTCCTGCGCGCGCAGCCGCCGGACCTGCCGTACCTGCCGTTCCTGGACGCCCAGTCCGCGCTCGCCGGCCTGGCCGAGCGCGGCCAGCGAGACGGGCTCCTGGTCCTCTAGGCCGCGGTCGCGTCCTCGGACTTCTCCTTGTTCTTCTGCACCTTGCTGATGACGTCGTGCAGGGGCTTCGTGCCGCTGCCGACGACGACGCCGGTGATGATGGCGTCGATCCAGACCGGGATGCCCTGCCAGCCGTCGCCGGCGATGGAGTGCAGCAGGTACAGGCCGCCGGAGGCCGAGGCGACGGTGGCCAGGGCGACCGCGATGCCCCACGAGATCAGGCCCCGGTCGGCGCGGCCGCGGTCCACCATGGACTTCGCGTGCGCGACCTGGACCAGGTCGTCGAGGGTGGCGTCGTGGTACTTGTTCGCCATGTTCGCCACCGCCTTCTCCAGCTCGCCCTTGGCGTGCTGGCCGGGCATGAACCGGGCGAACGGCTCGAGCACCCGCTCGACCGCGGTGGCGAAGGCGAACAGCACGCCGAAGAGCGCGGTCGCGTCCGGCAGGTGGATCTCGTCGGCGTTGACGCCGAAGTGGTACAGCGCCCACGACCCTGCCCCGCCCGCCGCGACGAGCAGGAAGGCGGCGATGAGCGAGCCGACGCTGGCGGGCTGGGTGGTGACCGCGGCCGCCTCGCTGCCGGGCGCGGGCGGGGGCGTGTCCGGGCCGACGGTGACGGCCGCGCCGGCGACCTCGCCGAGCGGTGCTCCGGGCGCCACGCCTGGAACCGCGCCGGTCGCGTCGGGCGCGAGGCCCGCGTTGGGCTGAGCCGGGATGCGCTGGGTGACGTCCTGGTCCGGGGGAACGGCCAGGTTCTGCGGTGCGACCGTGGCGGCGGCCACGACCCGGTTGCTGGAGGTGCCGAGGACGGAGGTGCGCCGGACCAAAGCCATGCGCGAGAGGCTAGCGCCCGTCGATGGCTCCGATCATCGAGGGATCGGGCAGCCGACAGAGCCGATCATCGGCCTCGCAGAATCGGGGTCAAAGCGACATATCCGGGGTCAGGCGATAAGTCCGATATGTCGCGGCGCGCCAGCGCCCGACATATCGCCCTCACCAGCGGGCTCCCGGTAACGGGTCAGCGCGAACGGCCCGAGGTCGACCGCCGCGTGGATGAGTACGGGCAGCAGCAGGCTGCCGGTCGCCACGTACAGGGCCGTCGCGCACAGGCCGAACAGCGTGGTGCCGATGACCCCGAACGCGCCCTGGTACAGGTGGCCCAGGCCGAAGAACAGGCTGACCAGGATGCCCGCCACGATGATGGGCAGGTGCAGCAGGCCGACCGCGCCGGCCAGCAGGGCGCCGCGGAAGACCAGCTCCTCGCAGATGCCGGCGGTGAACGCGGTCGCCACGCCCCAGCGCTGCTCGCGGGCCGTGCGGGGGAGCAGGAACGCGACCTTCGGAGGTACCGCGGCCAGGCGGTGGCGCAGGAAGCGGTCGCGGGCCCACACGATGGCGACGAACAGGACGAAGACCCCGAACGAGAACGCGATCCAGATGGGGGCCGGCAGCACGAGGCCGTAGTCGCGCGGGACCAGAGCGGCGTCGGTGAGCAGCGGGATCAAGGCGACCAGCGCGAGCAGCCACCAGGTCAGGACGTAGCGCCGATGGAACCGGACCCGCCCGTCGGGGCGCGACTCGATCTCGGCCCGGCGGCGGGCCACGGTGCCGGGCGACCTGGCGATGCGCACCACGAACCAGACGGCGAGCAGGCCCAGGACGGCCGCGCCGGCCGGGCCGAACTGTGGCTGGGGCCAAGGGATCACGGCGACCATGATGCGACAGAAAAGGGGCCGCCGTACATGACGGCGGCCCCCTTTGCGAATGCTGGTGCTACGCCGAGGCCGAGGGGTTCGCGGAGGCCGGCGCCGAGGCGCTCGGGCTCGCGGTGGTGTCGGCCGGCGGCGGGAGCGCGCTGCCCTTGACGTACTCGTCCCAGGACTTGTCCCAGTCGGTCCAGCCGTTGCCCCAGGCGAGCTTGCGGGTCGTGTTCTTCACGATCACGACGTCGCCGATCTTGGTGAGGTTGTACAGGTACTTCGCGTTCGTCTCGGAGACGTTGGTGCAGCCGTGCGACACGTTGCGCTTGCCCTGGTCGCCGACCGACCACGGAGCGGAGTGGATGTACTCCCCGCCGCTGGTCATGCGCTGCGTCCAGTACACGGTCTCGCGGTACGGGTCGTCCGGGTCGGTGCCGACGAACAGCTCCGACTGGTTCTTGTCCATGACCACCATGTTCCCGGAGGACGAGGGGGTCTTGGCCTTGCCCAGGCTGACCGGCATCGTCTTGATGACCTGACCGTTCTGCTCCACCGTCATCTGGTGGGTCTTGTCGTCGGTCGTCATGACGATTCTGTCGCCGATGCTGAACGTGCTCGTGACGTCCTTGCTGCCCCAGCCGGTCTTGGTCAGCTGCAGGCCGCCGACGGCGAGCCGAACGTTGATCTTGGTGCCGGACTGCCAGTAGTCCTTCGGGCGGTAGTGCACCTCGCCGCCGTTGAACCAGTACCAGGTGCCGACCTGCGGCGGGTTGGACGTGACGATCAGCCGCTTCTCGACCGCCGCGCGCATCTCCTGCGGGACGCTCGAGCCGAACCGCACGACGATGGGCATGCCCACGCCGTACGTCTTGTTGTCGGCGACCGCGGTCGAGACGTTCACCGTCTTGCCGGGCTTCGCCATGGTGGAGAACGTGACCTTCTTCCCGGCGGTGTCGCCGGCCGAGGTCACGGTCGCGGTGTACTGCGTGCCGTATTTGAGCTGCGTGCTGGGCACCCAGGCCTTGCCATCGGCGCTGAGCCCGCCGCTGACCGCGGCGCCGGCGGTGTCCATCAGCGTCACCTGGGCGTTGGAGCCCGGCTCGGCCTGCAGGGACAGCTCGGTCGCGGTCGAGACGTTGCTCGATCCGTCGGTGGGCGCGGCGAAGGCCGCCTTGGGCAGCTCGGCGGCGGACGCGGAAGCCGAGGGGCCGCCGGCACTGGGTTCAGCGCCGGACCACTTCGGCTTGCCCGAGTCGTCGCCGCTGCATCCCGCAGCGAGAACGACGACGCTGGTGAGAGCGGCGATCGTGGCCAGTGCGCGTGCGGAGACTCCCATGTCCACACCTCCTTCGTTGGGCTAGAGCATGCACCGGTTGTCAGACCGGTGTATCCCGTGTTAGTGCCACCAGTTCAAACTTGCCCGAACCTCGTGGTGGCGAGCGATCTTGCCGTGCATCATCGTAGGAAGAGACGGATGGCGCGAGCCACCCGCTGGTTGGACGTCTTCCGGACTGTCGAAGGTTGCGTGACAGTTCTGTAACGGGGGTTCGAACCGGGGTCTACCTGCCCGCCCGTGGGATTTGTCACGATCTCGCGCGGTAGGTAAGGACCTGGTAGGCACGGTACGTTGTCTGGCAACATACGCGGCGGGCGCGCTCGGCATCTGGTACTGACTCGAGTACTAGCCATGCAACTAGCGCCCGCTCTTCGCGTACACTGGCTAGACCGCTCCTTCTGGGCCGACGTTGTCCCGACTCGCAATCGATGACGTCAGGAGGCCCGATGGTTTACCCCGGACCGCAGCAGCAGGGTCTGTACGACCCGGCCTACGAGCACGACGCCTGCGGGGTCGCCTTCGTCGCCGACATTCACGGCCGCAGGTCCCATGACGTCGTGTTCAAGGGACTGTCGGCGCTGCGCCGGATGGACCACCGTGGCGCCCGCGGAGCCGAGCCGAACACCGGCGACGGCGCGGGCATCATGATCCAGATCCCGGACACGTTCCTCCGCGAGGTCGTGCCGTTCGACCTGCCCCCCGCCGGGCAGTACGCGACCGGCCTCGCGTTCCTTCCGACCGACGACGCCGCGGCCGCGCGCGCCCAGCGGGTGCTGGAGAAGTACGCGCTGGTCGAGGGGGCCCAGGTGCTCGGCTGGCGCGACGTGCCGACCGACGCCACCGACCTCGGCGCGACCGCGCTGGTCGCGATGCCCCGCATCCGCCAGGTCTTCGTCAGCGCGGAGAAGCTGGGCTCGCCCGGCACCGTGCTGTCCGGCCTGGACCTGGACCGCGTCGTGTACTGCGTGCGCAAGCAGACCGAGCGCGAGACGCGGGAGCGCGGCATCCAGCTGTACCTGCCGTCGCTGTCGTCGCGCACGATCACGTACAAGGGCATGCTGACCCCGGACCAGGTCGTGTCGTTCTTCCCCGACCTGTCCGACCCCCGGGTCGCCTCGGCGATCGCGCTGGTGCACTCGCGCTTCTCGACGAACACGTTCCCGAGCTGGGAGCTCTCCCACCCGTACCGGATCATCGCCCACAACGGCGAGATCAACACGATCCGCGGCAACCGGAACTGGATGGCCGCCCGCGAGGCGCTGCTGGCCAGCGAGAACCTGCCGGGCAACATCCGCCGGCTGTTCCCCGTCTGCACGCCCGAGGCGTCGGACTCGGCGAACTTCGACGAGGTCCTCGAGCTGCTGCACCTGGCGGGGCGCAGCCTGCCGCACGCGGTCCTGATGATGATTCCCGAGGCGTGGGAGAACGACCCGCGCATGGAGGCCCAGCGCCGGGCCTTCTACCGCTTCCACGCGTGCCTCATGGAGCCCTGGGACGGCCCGGCCAGCGTGGCGTTCACCGACGGCACCGTCGTGGGCGCCGTGCTCGACCGCAACGGCCTGCGCCCGGGCCGCTGGTGGCAGACCAGCGACGGCCTGGTCGTGCTGGCCAGCGAGGCCGGCGTGCTGGACCTGGACCCGGCCACCATCGTGGCCAAGGGCCGCTCGGCGCCCGGCAAGATGCTGCTCGTCGACACGGCGGCCGGCCGCATCCGGACCGACGACGAGGTCAAGGCCGAGCTGGCCGCGGCCGAGCCCTATGAGGAGTGGCTGCACGCCGGCCTCATGGACCTCGAGCAACTGCCCGAGCGCGAGCACATCGTGTACACGCACGACTCCGTGCAGCGCCGCCAGCAGACGTTCGGGTACACCGAGGAGGAGCTCAAGATCCTCATCGGCCCCATGGCCCGGGCCGGCGCCGAGCCGCTCGGTTCGATGGGCACCGACACCCCGGTGGCGGTCCTCTCGACCCGCCCGCGGCTGATGTACGACTACTTCACCCAGCTGTTCGCGCAGGTCACCAACCCGCCGCTGGACGCCATCCGGGAGGAGCTGGTCACCAGCGTCGCGGCCACCATCGGCCCCGAGGGCAACCTGCTGCGGCCGGGACCGGCGTCGTGCCGGCAGATCGCGCTGCCGTACCCGGTCATCGACAACGACGACCTGGCCAAGCTCCTGCACATCGACGAGGACGGCGACCTGCCGGGCTTCAAGGCGGTGCGGGTGTCGGGCCTGTACCCGGTGCGCGACGGCGCCACCGGCATCAAGCGCCGGCTCGTCGAGATCATGCGCGGCGTCTCCGAGGCGATCGAGGACGGCGTGCGCATCCTGGTGCTCTCCGACCGGGACTCGACCGTCGACCTGGCCCCGATCCCGTCGCTGCTGCTCACCGCGGCGGTGCACCAGCACCTGGTCCGCGAGCAGACCCGCACCCAGGTCTCGCTGGTCGTCGAGTCCGGCGACTGCCGCGAGGTGCACCACGTCGCCCTGCTGTCGGGCTTCGGCGCCTCCGCGGTCAACCCGTACCTGGCCTTCGAGAGCGTCGAGGACCTCATCGCGACCGGCGCGCTGGCCGGCGTCGACGCGGACAAGGCGATCCACAACTACGTCAAGGCGCTCGGCAAGGGCGTCCTGAAGATCATGTCCAAGATGGGCATCTCGACCGTCTCCTCGTACTGCGGCGCCCAGGTCTTCGAGGCCGTCGGGCTCGACCCGCGCTTCGTGGAGCGGTACTTCACCGGCACCCCGAGCAAGATCGGCGGGATCGGCCTGGCCGAGGTGCACGCCGAGATCCTCGCCCGGCACTCCCGCGCGTACCCGTCCAACGAGGCCGAGCGCGCGCACCGGCGGCTCGAGGTCGGCGGCGAGTACCAGTGGCGCCGCGAGGGCGAGCTGCACCTGTTCAACCCGGAGACGGTGTTCCTCCTGCAGCACGCGACGCGCTCGCGGCAGTACGACGTCTTCCAGCGGTACACCGCGAAGGTCGACGAGCTGGCCGGCCGGGCGGGGTCCCTGCGCGGGCTCTTCGAGCTGCGCACGGGTGTGCGTCCGGCGGTGCCGCTGGACGAGGTGGAGCCGGCCGTCGAGATCGTCAAGCGGTTCGCGACGGGCGCCATGTCGTACGGCTCGATCTCGATGGAGGCGCACGAGACGCTCGCCATCGCCATGAACAACATCGGTGGCAAGTCGAACACCGGCGAGGGCGGCGAGGACGCGGAGCGGCTGCACGACCCGCGCCGGCGCTCCGCCATCAAGCAGATCGCCAGCGGCCGGTTCGGCGTCACCACCGAGTACCTGGTCAACGCGGACGACCTGCAGATCAAGATGGCGCAGGGGGCCAAGCCGGGCGAGGGCGGGCAGCTGCCGGGCAACAAGGTCTGGCCCTGGATCGCCAAGACCCGGCACGCGACCCCGGGCGTCGGGCTCATCTCCCCGCCGCCGCACCACGACATCTACTCCATCGAGGACCTCGCGCAGCTGGTCTTCGACCTCAAGAACGTCAACCCGTCGGCCCGCGTGCACGTCAAGCTGGTGTCCGAGGTCGGCGTGGGCACCGTGGCGGCCGGCGTGGCCAAGACGAAGGCCGACGTCATCCTGATCTCCGGGCACGACGGCGGTACCGGTGCATCGCCCTTGAACTCGCTCAAGCACGCGGGCACCCCGTGGGAGCTGGGGCTGGCCGAGACGCAGCAGACGCTGCTGCTGTCGGGGCTGCGCGACCGGGTCAGCGTGCAGGTGGACGGGCAGCTCAAGACCGGCCGCGACGTGATCATCGCGGCGCTGCTGGGCGCCGAGGAGTACGGCTTCGCGACGTCGCCGCTCATCGTCTCCGGCTGCATCATGATGCGCGTCTGCCACCTGGACACCTGCCCGGTCGGCATCGCCACCCAGAACCCGGCGCTGCGCAAGAAGTTCACCGGCTCGCCGGAGTTCGTCGAGAACTTCTTCTGGTTCATGGCCGAGGAGGTCCGGGCGTACCTGGCCGAGCTGGGCTTCCGCACCCTGGACGAGGCGATCGGCCACACCGAGCTGCTCGACGTGCGCCCGGCCGTGGACCACTGGAAGGCGGGCGGGCTCGACCTGTCCCCGCTGCTGCACGTGCCGCCGCTGGCCGACGACGCCGCCCGGCGCCAGACCACCAAGCAGGACCACCGGCTGGAGCGGGCGCTGGACAACCAGCTCATCGCCGCGGTCTCGCCGGCCCTGGACGCGGGCGAGACGATCGCCCTCGAGGTGGCCGTGCGCAACGAGCACCGCTCGGTCGGCGCGATGCTCGGCGGCGAGGTCGTGCGCCGGGTCGGCGGGGCCGGCCTGCCCGACGACACCGTGCAGATCACGCTGCGCGGCGTGGCCGGGCAGTCCTTCGGCGCCTTCGTGCCCCGCGGCGTGACGCTGCGGCTGCTGGGCGAGGCCAACGACTACGTCGGCAAGGGCCTGTCCGGCGGGCGGCTCATCGTCCGCCCCGACGAGGCGGCGACGTTCGTGGCCGAGCAGCAGACGATCGGCGGCAACACCGTCCTCTACGGCGCGACCGGCGGCAAGCTGTTCATGCGCGGCCGCGCCGGCGAGCGCTTCGCCGTGCGCAACTCGGGCGCGCTCGCCGTCGTCGAGGGCGTGGGCGATCACGGGTGCGAGTACATGACCGGCGGCACCGTCGTCGTGCTCGGCAGCACGGGCCGCAACTTCGCCGCGGGCATGTCCGGCGGCGTGGCGTACGTGTGGAACCTCGACCGCAACCTGGTCAACGCCGAGCTCGTCGACCTGCGCCCGGTCACCGACTCGGAGCAGCTGCGCGCGTACGTCGCGGAGCACCACGCCGAGACCGGCTCGGCCGTCGCCGCCCGCTTGCTGGCCGACTGGGGCGCCGCCCTGGCGGAGTTCACCGAGGTCATGCCCCGCGACTACGAGCGTGCGATGGAGGCGATGCGGGCCGCCGAGGCTGCCGGCCGCGATGTCGATGCGGCTGTCATGGAGGTTTCCCGTGCCTGACCCGAACGGTTTCATGCGGTACGAGCGGCGGCTTCCGGCCCGCCGCCCCGTACCGGTGCGGCTGCAGGACTGGCGGGAGGTCTACCCGCCGGCCGCCGACGAGCTGATCCGCGAGCAGGCCAGCCGCTGCATGGACTGCGGCATCCCGTTCTGCCACGACGGCTGCCCGCTGGGCAACCGCATCCCGGACTGGAACGACCTGGTCCGCGGCGGCGACTGGGACTTCGCGATCGAGGCCCTGCACGCGACGAACAACTTCCCGGAGTTCACCGGGCGGCTGTGCCCGGCCCCGTGCGAGGCGGCCTGCGTGCTGTCCATCGCCGGCGGCCAGGCGGTCACGATCAAGCAGGTCGAGGTCGAGATCATCAACCGCGCGGTGGAGGCCGGCCGGATCGTCCCGCGCCCGGCCCCCGAGCGCTCCGGCAAGAGCGTCGGGGTCGTCGGCTCCGGCCCGGCCGGGCTCGCCGCCGCCCAGCAGCTGGCCCGCGCGGGCCACGACGTGGTGGTGTACGAGCGCGACGATGCTCTTGGCGGGCTGCTGCGGTACGGGATCCCGGACTTCAAGCTCGAAAAGGAGCACATCGACCGGCGCCTCGCCCAGCTGCGCGGCGAGGGCGTGGTCTTCAAGACCGGCGTCAACGTCGGCGTGACCGTCTCCGTGGAGGAGCTGCGGGCCTCGCACGACGCCCTGCTGCTGGCCTGCGGCGCGCTCGCCGCCCGGGACGTGGCCGACACGCCCGGCCGCTCGCTGCGCGGCATCCACCTGGCCATGGAGCACCTCGTCGAGTCCAACCGCGTGGTGGCCGGCCGGCAGCCGTCGCCCGCGATCACCGCCGAGGGCAAGAACGTCATCATCATCGGCGGCGGCGACACGGCGGCGGACTGCCTCGGCGTCGCGCACCGCCAGGGTGCGCGGTCGGTTTTGCAGCTCGACCAGTACCCGACCCCGCCCAACGAGCGCGACGAGTCCCGCGACCCGTGGCCGACCTGGCCCTGGATTCTCCGGAACTACCCGGCCCACGAGGAGGGCGGCGAGCGCGCCTTCGCCGTGGCCGTCACGTCCTTCGAGGGCGACGAGGCCGGCAACCTGCGCGCCGTGCGCATCGCCGAGGTCTCGGTGTCCAGGGTGGACGGCCGCCGGCTCGTCCAGGTCGTGGAAGGAACTGAGCGGGAGTACCCCGCGGAGCTCGTGCTCCTCGCGATCGGCTTCGAGGGCACGGAGGAGGGCCCGCTGCTGTCGAACCTGGGCCTGACCCGCAACCGCCGCGGCGGCATCGACACCGACGGCGCCTGGCAGAGCCGGGCGAACGGCGTCTTCGTGGCGGGCGACATGCACCGCGGCGCCTCCCTCATCGTCTGGGCGATCGCCGAGGGCCGCGCGGCCGCCGCATCGATCCACGCCTACCTGGGCGGCGACGGCGAACTCCCGTCCCCGGTCGACCCCTCCGCAGTGGCCCTATCCGCCTGAGGTGCTGTTCGGGTGCGGACTTCTTCCGGAGGTCCGCGCCCGGGTACCCCTCGGCCATGAAACGACCCCCTCGCCTGTCGCTCCTTATCCTCCTGGCCGTTTTGTACTGGCTCCCCGCCCGCTCGGCGCACGCCGACTCCTACGGCGGCTTCACCACGGACCTGAACATCGCCATCCGCGTGGCGGAGCACTACTGGGGCGCGAAGATCGTGGGTTTCCACCCCATCTCGAAGATCATCCCGTACGTCGTGGACGGCCAGATCTCCTGCGGGACCCAGCCCATTCCGGCGCAGAACGCGGCCTACTGCCCGATCGGCGACTTCATCGCCTACGACCGCAACTGGTCGGAGCAGGTCTACAACGACATGGGCGACGCTTTCGTGTTCTATCTGCTGGGCCACGAGTACGGCCACGGAATCCAGCAGCGCCTGGGGATCCAGTACCAGTTCACGATCTACCAGGAACTGCAGGCGGACTGCTTCTCGGGCGCCATGATCGGCGACTCCATCAAGACGGGCGACCTGACGCTCGACACGGGCGACGTGGAGGAACTGAAGGCCGGCCTGGTTTCCGTGGGGGATCCGCCGGACGAGCCCTGGTTCCAGGAGGGGGCGCACGGGTCGCCGGAGCAGCGGGAGTCTTCGTTCTTCGGGGGGTACGACAACAGCCTGGACGCTTGTGACATGCCGGCGGGGCACGGTTCTGTGGCTGCGCCGGCCGCTCCCGGGTTCCCCGCGCCGACGCCCACGGACTCGGCGAACCCGTTCCCGGGCACGCGAAACCCCTTCCCGGGCTGGACCAACCCACTCCCGCAACCGACCACGCCGATGTGGCCTTGGTGACCGATTTGCGCGTACTTTCGCCTGCGCACTTCGGGGCGGCCGGCTTGGGGCCGGCTCGGCTACGGTCGGCGTGTCCGATGCACTTCGTGGCGGGGAGGCCGCGATGGGTGATCAGCACGGCTTCGTGGTCGACCCGAGGGCGGTTCACACCTTCGGCCTCGACTTCCAGCACGACCTGGACGTCCACCTCTCCGCGGAGACGGTGCAGACCCTCGATCTCTTCGCCGCGACGCCGGTGTTCGGCACCCGTGCGGTGAACGAGGACGTCCGGCGGGCGGCGAGCGACTACTTCACGCGGCTGCAGGAGATCTTCGCGGTCATGGAGACGCTGCTGTACAACGGCGCGGTCATGGCGAAGGCGGCCCACAGCATTGCCGAGGCGTACGAGTCGGCGGACGTCCTGAGCGCCGACCAGGTCGGCGTCGCACTGGGCGACGGGCGTGCCGATGTGGCCGCGGATCTCCATGCCGTCGACCGCCGGACGGGCCGGGCGATCTGACGGTGGAGACGTACAAGGACTTCAGGCTCCCGGAACTCTGGCAGATCGTGCAGGGCGAGAATCCGGAGGACGGGTTCACCCACATCACCACGTTGAACCGGCTGCGGACCGCGTTGGAGCAGGAGTGTGTCAACCTCCGGGTGCACCGTGACCGCCTGATCGCGGGCTGGCCACCGGACCGCAGCGAGGCGGCGTGGGCCTTCGTCGGCCGCATCAACGACATGATCGACGTGATGACGCAGACGGCCGACGCGGCGCGCCGGATCTCCATCGGCGTCGACGAGACCTACGCCGCGATCCGCGTGGTCCGCGGCCGGCTCGAGTCGCTGCTGGCGAGGTATCCGTTGCGGCAGGGCCAGAACCTGGTCACGGACGACCTGAAGAACGCCGAACTCGACCAGCGGGGCCGCGACGCGCTGATCGCCGCCGACGCGCGGATCGTCGGCGCGGCCGAGCAGATCAATGTGTCCCCGCCGGCGTACCAGCGCTTCGACGAGCAGGGGTCGGCGATCCAAGTCGAACAGGCGCCCGGCGCCGGCGGCCCCGGCCGTCCCTCCGGCTTCCCGAGAGCGGGCCGGGGCCGGTCGGCGGTGCTGCAGGCGCCGGTGTTCGACCCGCCGTCGCCCTCACCCGGAAACGGCCCGCGCGACGGGGTCGACCTGGGCGACGGGCTGACGCTGACGCGGGAGCCGGGTGTCTCCACAAGCGTTGCGAACGTCGGTGCGCCACCGGGCCCGCCCCTCGCTCCGTTCGGGAGCGTCGGAGGCCACGGGTCCACGGTTCTGCCGCCGGCCACACCCGGCGGCGTTGGCGTTCGTCCCGGCGTCCTCGGGCCCGGAGGCGTGATCAGTGCCCCGCGCCCGGGCGCCGCGACCGCCGGGCCGCCCACGGCGGTGCCGATGACGGGCGGGGTCCCGCGATCGGGTGCTGCGGCCCCGCAGAGCGTGCGGCGCGGGACGGCGGCCGGTGCCGGCGGCTACCGCGATCGTTCCTATGAGCAGTACGCCGACCGCCGACGCGCGCGGCGCAACGAGTCGGACGGCAACGAAGTGTGGGCGGTGCGCGAGGGAGTGCCTCCCATCATCGAGGCGCCGGCCGAACCATTACGCCACGACCCCGGGCCGGGCGTGCTGGGGATCGACCGTTGATCGCCTGGCTCGGCCGGGCGGGCGCCTGCCTCGCCGCGATCGTCGCGGTGCTGGTGACCGGTGCCTCGCCCGCCCGGGCCGACACCGTCCGGGATCAGGAGTGGCATCTGGCGGCGCTTCGGATCGCCGAGGCGCACGAGGTCAGTCAGGGCGAGGGCGTCGTGGTGGCGCTGCCCGACACCGGGGTCGACACCAAGCACGCCGAACTGGCCGGGGCGCTGCTGCCGGGGAAGGGCTTCGGGGAGGGCAACGAGCAGTCCGACGGGACCGGCGACTTCATCGGCCACGGGACCGCCATGGCCGGGCTCATCGCTGGGCGGGGGCTTCCCGGCGGTGGCGGGATTCTCGGTATCGCGCCGAAGGCGATGATCCTGCCGCTGCAGACGCTTCGGAACGAGGACGGCAACGGGAACCCGGCCTTTCTCGCGGCCGGGATCGACTGGGCGGTCGGGCACGGTGCCAAGGTCGTCTGCGTCGCCGGCGGCGCGGGGGCGAGCGCGCAGCTGCGAGAGGCCGTCGAGCGGGCGCTGCGGGCGGACGTCGTGGTGGTCGCCGCGGTCGGCAATGCCCCGGCGGCGAAGGCGGTGGCGTTTCCGGCGAACCTTCCCGGGGTGCTGGCCGTCGCCGGAACGGATCGCGACGGGAATCATGCCGCGATCTCGGTGTCCGGGCCGGAGGTGGTGATCGCCGCGCCCGCTGTCGACATCGCGTCGACCCGGCTGGGCGGCAAGTACATGACCGCCACCGGGACGAGTGATGCCACGGCGATTGTGGCTGGGGTTGTGGCGCTCGTCCGGGCGAAGTATCCCGCGCTGTCCGGTCCCGAGGTCGTGCGGCGGATCACGGCGACCGCGATCGACAAAGGAAAGCCCGGCCGCGACGACGAGTTCGGGTTCGGGATCGTCGACCCCGTCGGTGCGCTCACCATGGAAATCGCCCCCGAGTCGCCCTCGGTAAGTGTGGGGTCCGGCGGGGCTGCAGCGCCTCGGAAAACGGGCGGGGTTTGGTGGATTGTCGCTGGTGGCGTGGTGCTTGGGGGCGTCGTGGTGGGGGTGGCGTTGCGGCGGAGGGCGTCGCGATTTTGATCACCTTGCCTGGTGGTGTGGGGATCACCCGTCGCGGGTAAGGCGCGCAGAATGCGGGATACGGTCTTTGACACGCTCATGCCGCTGGCCATTGCGCTCGGGGCCGCGCTCCTGGCGTTGCTCGCGGTACACATTGTGCACAAGGTGCTGCTGCGCGTGGGGCGGCAGGGCTCGCTGGTCACGGAATTGGCGGGGAAGGCGCATCGGCCCACCCAATGGGTGCTGGTGCTGTGTGCCGTCTACTTCGCGGTGCGGGCCAGCGCCGACGAGGCCTCGTGGCGGCATACGTTTCTGCACGCCGATCAACTGATCATCATCGGTACCGCGGCCTGGCTGCTCGCCGCGTTGCTCGTGGTGGCCGAGGATGCGGCGCTTTCGCGGTTCCGGACCGATGTGCCGGACAACCGGACGGCTCGGCGGGTGCATACGCAGGTCGTGATGATTCGGCGGGTGACCGTCGCCATCGTCGCGGTGCTTGCCGGGGCCGTGATGCTCATGACGTTTCCGCAGGCCCGGCTGGTCGGGACGTCCGTGCTGGCCAGTGCCGGGTTCGCCGGGATCATCGCCGGTCTGGCGGCGCAGAGCGTGCTGCGGAACGTGTTCGCGGGGTTGCAGCTTGCCTTCAGCGATGCCGTACGGCTGGGGGACGTGATCATCGTGGAGAAGGAGTGGGGGCGGGTTCAGGAGATCACGCTGTCCTACGTGGTCGTGCACGTGTGGGACGACCGCCGGCTGATCCTGCCCACGTCGTACTTCACCGAGAAGCCGTTCGAGAACTGGACCCGGACCGATTCCGCGTTGCTGGGCGCGGTGATGTTCGATGTCGACTGGTGGCTGCCGGTGCCCGAGATGCGGGAGGAGCTGCGGCGGGCGCTGGAGTCCACCGACCTGTGGGACGGGCGGGTCTCCGTGCTCCAGGTGATCGAGGCCACCGGCAGTGCCATGCAGCTGCGGGCGCTCGTGAGTGCCACCGACGCGCCGAAGTTGTGGGACCTGCGGTGCTTCGTGCGCGAGCATCTCGTCACCTGGCTGCGTGACACCCATCCGGGGGCGCTGCCGAAGGTACGGGCGGAGATGACCTCGCAGATGCCGCTGCACGCGACGCTGACCGGGCAGACGCTCACCACCGACGGTGACTCGCGGGTGTTCAGCCACAGCGTGGACGGGCGGGCGCGCGCCGAGGCGTTCACCGGTCCTGAACAGTAACCGCTCGGAAAGGAGCGGGAACGGGGAGATGGACGCCGTCTCAACTGATGGAGGTGGGCTGGGGCAGCGATAACGCGCCGTGGTGGAGGGGCTAGCCTCAGGGGTGTGACTCGACGCGCCAAAATCGTCTGTACGCTCGGCCCGGCCACGTCGTCGGCTGAGCGGCTCCGTGGCCTAGTCGACGCCGGTATGGACGTCGCGCGGCTCAACTTCAGCCACGGTAGCCACGAGGACCACGCCTCGGTGTACAACCTTGTTCGGGAGGCCGCCATCGGCGCCGGCCGCCCCGTGGGCATCCTCGCGGACCTGCAGGGTCCGAAGATCCGTCTCGGCCGCTTCGCAGACGGACCGCACGAGTGGGCGGCCGGTAAGACGGCCGTCATCACCAGCGACGACATCATCGGCACCGCCGACCGGGTGTCCTGCACCTACAAGAAGCTTCCGCAGGAAGTGAAGGCCGGCGACCGGCTGCTCATCGACGACGGCAAGGTCGCCGTCGAGGTGACCGCGGTCACTGGCAACGACATCACCGTCCTCGTCACCGAGGGCGGCATGGTCTCCAACAACAAGGGCGTCTCGCTGCCGAACGTGGCCGTGAGCGTGCCCGCGCTGTCGGAGAAGGACGCCGAGGACCTGCGCTTCGCGCTGCGCCTGGGCGCCGACTGGATCGCGCTGTCCTTCGTGCGCTCGCCGGACGACATCAAGCTCGTCCACGAGATCATGGAGGAGGAGGGCATCCGCCGGCCCGTCATCGCCAAGGTCGAGAAGCCCGAGGCGGTCGCCGCCCTCGAGGCCATCGTCAACGCGTTCGACGGCGTCATGGTCGCCCGGGGTGACCTGGGCGTGGAGATGCCGCTCGAGCAGGTGCCGCTGGTGCAGAAGCGCGCCGTGCAGCTCTGCCGCGAGCAGGCCAAGCCGGTCATCGTGGCGACGCAGATGCTCGACTCGATGATCGAGAACGCGCGGCCGACCCGGGCCGAGGCGTCCGACGTGGCCAACGCGGTGCTCGACGGCGCCGACGCGGTCATGCTGTCGGGGGAGACGAGCGTCGGGAAGTACCCCATCCTGACGGTCTCCACCATGGCCCGCATCGTCGCCACGACCGAGGGCGGCGCGCTCACCGTGCCGCGCCTGCAGCACGACCCCCGCACCCGCGGCGGCGCGCTCACCTCGGCCGCGTCCAACATCGCGCGCAACATCGGCGCGAAGGCGCTCGTGGCGTTCTCCCAGACCGGCGACACCGTGCGCCGCCTGGCCCGCCTGCACTGCGAGCTGCCGCTGCTGGCCTTCACCCCGGAGCCGACGGTGCGCAACCAGCTCACGCTGAGCTGGGGCGTGCAGACCTTCGACGTGCCGTTCGTGGAGCACACGGACGAGATGTTCAAGCAGGTGGACCTGGCCCTCGTCGGCCTGCCGTGGCTCGCGCCCGGCGACGACGTGGTCATCGTGGCGGGCTCCCCGCCCGGGACGCCCGGCTCCACGAACACCCTGCGTGTCCACCAGCTCGGAGTGCTCTCACAATAAGAGCGTGACCGAACTGGCTGGTGGGCAGGAAGCAGTGGACGATCTCGTCCGGCTGCTGGATCTCGAGGCGCTGGGGGACGACCGGTTCAAGGGCATCAGCCCGCCGGACGGCCCCCAGCGCGTTTACGGCGGCCAGGTGGCCGCTCAGGCCCTGGTCGCCGCCGGACGCACCGTCGATCGCGAGCGCACAGTGCATTCCCTCCATGGGTACTTCGTCCGCCCCGGCGACCCCGACGTGCCCATCACCTACGCGGTGGAGAACATCCGCGACGGCCGCTCGTTCTCGGTGCGCCGCTCGGTCGCGGAGCAGCACGGCAAGGTGATCTTCTTCATGTCGGCCTCCTTCCACCGGCCGGAGGAGGGGCTGGACCACGCCGAGCCGGCGCCGCCGGACGTGCCGGGGCCCGACGAGGTACCGACGATGGCCGAGCGCCTCGCCGGTTACGAGGACCGGGCCGGCGTGTGGGCCGTCATGCCCCGCCCGATCGACGTGCGCTACGTGGGCGAGCCCGGCTGGGTGGCCCCCGGCGACCGTCCCGCCGAGCCGCGCCAGCGCGTGTGGATGCGCCTGGACGGCAAGCTGCCCGACGATCCGGTGCTGCACACGTGTGTACTCGCCTTCGCCTCCGACCTGACGCTGCTCGACTCGGTGCTCTCGGCCCACGGGGCGGTCTGGGGACCGGGCGGCTTCATCGGCGCGAGCCTGGACCACGCCATGTGGTTCCACCGGCCCTTCCGCGCCGACGAGTGGTTCCTCTACGACAGCTCCAGCCCGTCGGCGTCCGGCGCCCGCGGCCTCGCGACGGGGCGGATGTTCACCAGGGACGGCCGGCACATCGCGACCACGGTGCAAGAAGGCCTGTTGCGCCGCGTGGGAGGATGAGCTCATGCGGCTTTCGGCCCGAGTTGACTATGCGCTTCGCGCGGTGGCGGAGCTGGCGGCGACGTCGGCCGACGGCAAGCTGGTGACGGCCGACCGCCTCGCCTCCGCGCAGCAGATTCCCCCGAAGTTCCTGGAGAGCATCCTGCTGCAGCTGCGCCGCGGCGGGATCGTGGTGGCCCAGCGCGGCCCGGAGGGCGGCTACCGGCTGGCCCGCCCGGCGGCCGAGATCTCCCTGGCCGAGATCATCCGCGTGATCGACGGCCCGCTGGCCAACGTGCGCGGGCAGCGTCCGGAGGAGCTCGGGTACCACGGCGCCGCCCAGTCCCTGCAGGACGTCTGGATCGCGCTGCGGGCCAACGAGCGCCTGATCCTGGAGACCGTGACGATCGAGGACGTGGTGACCGGCGAGCTGCCCGAGCGGGTGCGCGACCTGGTCGCCGACCCGCGCGCCTGGGTCTAAAAGCCGCTATTTCCTATCGGTTGAGTAGCCGATAGGATCGGCCGGTGATCGTCGTCGTCTCCGGAAACCCCCGCCCGCACTCGCGCACCCTGCACCTGGCCGAGGAGGTCGGCGGCGCGCTCGCCACCCGGCTCGGGCTGGCCGCGCCCCGCACGATCGACGTCAGCGAGCTCGGCCCGCGACTGCTGCAACCCGGCGACGGTACCGTGGCCGGCGCCGTCGCCACGCTGCAGCGGGCGAGCGTGCTGGTGGTGGCGACCCCGACGTACAAGGGAAGCTTCACGGGCGTGTTGAAGGTGCTGCTGGACCAGCTGCCGGCGGCCGGGCTCAAGGACATCACCGCCGTCACGGTGGTCACCGCGGGCGTTCAGCCCCAGGCCGACGCGGCCACCCGGCACCTGCGCGAGCTGCTGACCGAGCTCGCCGCCGCCCCGGTCGACCCGGGCCTCGCCGTGGTCGACGCCGACCTCGCCGACGCCGGCAGGACCGCCGCCGAGTACGTGAGCGGGCTAGCCGTGGAGCGCCGCGGCTGAGGCCAGCAGCGGGTCGTGGTCGCCGAAGGCACCGCGCTCGCTCAGCTCGTTCAGGGAGCGGGCGATGCTCACCAGGGCGTACGTCTGGGTGACCCGCAGCGTCCGGTCCATCTCCAGGTCGTCGGCCATGTCCAGCTCGGCCCGGATGCTGTGCAGGAAACCCTCGGCCGCCTGCAGGTAGGGATCGTGCGCCTTCGTCGACATAAGCCGAGCGTAGGGCGCCCGCCGCGCGGGGTGACGGCAAACGGGAAGATCAGCGGGGCTGCCAGGCGGCCGGCGGGGTGGTCAGGCGGCGCACGTGGGCGGGCATCCGGCCGCGGACCACGTCGGCCAGGCTGACCTCGTCGAGGACGTTGCGCACGGCGGCGCGTACCGCGACCCAGAGCTGCTGCAGGTGCTCGGCGGTGCCGGAGTACATGGCCTCCTCGGGGCGCACCCCGCGCACCTCGGCCAGCGGGCCGTCGACCGCGCGCAGCACGTCGCCGACCATGATCTCCGAGGGCTGGCGGGTGAGCACGTAGCCGCCGTCGACGCCGCGCTGGCCGCGGACCAGGCCGGCCCGGCGCAGGTCGCCCAGGACGGCCTCGAGGAACTTGCGGGGCATGTCCTGCTCGTCGGCCAGGCCCGCGGCCGAGACCACCGCGGGGTAGGCCGCCGCGAGCCCGAGGGAGGCGCGAACCGCGTAGTCCCCGCGCGCCGAGATGTGCATCGAAAGGCTGCCTTTCCGGCCGGGCTGGTGGCATTGCATGTCCGCTACCAATGTAGGGCGCCCGCCCGCGGGTGATCGCCGGGGTAGCGTTGTCGGATTATGCGAACCGATGAGCCGCGGCGGGGCGCCGACCACAACGTCATGCGCGAGGTCAACCGCTCGCTCGTGCTCGCGCTGGTCAAGGAGGGCGGGCCGGTGTCGCGGGCGAGCATCGCGCGCTCCACGACATTGGCCAAGCCCACCGTGTCGGCGATCGTCGACGAGCTCATCGCCGAGGGGCTCGTGCGCGAGATCGGGCCCGGCTCGACCGCGGTCAGCGGCGGGCGGCCGCCGATCCTGCTCGAGTTCAACGCCCGCTCGCTGCTCGTCGTCGGGGTGCACATCGGGGCCCGGCGCACCACGATCGCGATCGGCGACGCGACCGGCGAGGAGGTCGCCCGCCGCGAGCTGCCGACGCCGGACCGCACCACCGCGCCGGCCGAGGTGCTGCACACCGTCGCCGCCGAGGCCAGGGACGCCATCGCGAAGGCCGACATCCCCGGGGCGAAGATCGCGGCGGTGGGCGCGGTGCTGCCGGGGCTCACCGACTTCCACACCGGCGTCTGCCTGCTGGCCCCGAACCTGGGCTGGCGGGACGTGCCGGTCCGGGACCTGCTCGCGGCCGAGCTCGGCAATGCGCCGGTGTACGTGCACAACGCGGGACAGGCCGCCGCCGTCGCCGAGAACCTGGAGGGTGCGGGGGAGCGGGTGGGGGACCTCGCGTTGCTGTACAGCGGAACCGGTCTCTCGGCGGGCATCCTGACGGACGGGCGGGTGTTCCACGGGGTCGGCGGGACCGCGGGCGAGATCGGGCACAACGCGGTGCCGGGCAACACCGAGCCCTGCAACTGCGGCAAGGTCGGCTGCCTGGAGACCCTGGCGTCGGGTCCGGCGATCGTGCGCGCGGCGCAGCGGGCGGGGCTGGACGGCCTCGACGCCCGCGAGGTGACCGCGGCCGCGCTCGCCGGGGACGCGACCGCGCGGCGGGTCATCGAGGAGGTCGGCGAGTACCTGGGGCTGGCGGCGTCGTGGCTCATCAACGCGTACAACCCGGCGCTCGTCGTGGTCGGGGGCGGGCTGGCCGCGATCGGCGACCTGCTGCTGGAGCCGCTGCGCGCGGCCGCGGCCCGGCACACGCTCGCGCCGGCGCTGCGCGGGGTCGAGATCCGCGCGTCGAAGCTCGGCCCGGACGCGGAGGTGCGCGGCGCGGTGCTGCTGGCCCTGCAGCACTCCGAGACCTACTACCGGGTCGTGTTCCGGGCCTGATTCGAGGTTAGTTCTTATCTTGAACAAACCGGTTGGCGCGGCGTAACGTGGGCCCCGCATCCGCCAACACCCCGCCCTCGAAGAGGTACCTCATGAACGATTACCAGCCCACCCGCGAGGACAAGTTCAGCTTCGGGCTGTGGACCGTCGGCTGGCAGGCCCAGGACGTGTTCGGCGGGCCGACCCGCGCGCCGCTCGACTCGGTCGAGGCCGTGCACCGCCTGTCGGACCTCGGTGCCGCCGCCGTCACGTTCCACGACGACGACCTGTTCCCGTTCGGCAGCGACGACGCCACCCGCGACAAGCTCATCGGGCGCTTCAAGGACGCGCTCGGCGAGACCGGCGTCCGCGTCGAGATGGTCACCACGAACCTGTTCAGCCACCCGATCTTCAAGGACGGCGGGTTCACCTCGAACGACCGCGCGGTGCGGCGCTTCGCCATCAAGAAGGTGCTGCGCAACATCGACCTCGCCGCCGAGCTGGGCGCGGAGACCTACGTGCTCTGGGGTGGCCGCGAGGGCGCCGAGTCCGGTGGGGCCAAGGACGTGGCGGCCGCCCTCGACCGGTACCGCGAGGGCCTCAACCTGCTGTGCCAGTACGTGCGCGAGCAGGGGTACGACATCCGCTTCGCCCTGGAACCCAAGCCGAACGAGCCCCGGGGCGACATCCTGCTCCCGACCATCGGCCACGCCCTCGCGCTCATCGCGACGCTGGACGAGCCCGACCGCGTGGGCCTGAACCCCGAGGTCGGCCACGAGGAGATGGCCGGGCTGAACTTCGCCCACGGCATCGCCCAGGCGCTGTGGCACGGCAAGCTGTTCCACATCGACCTCAACGGCCAGCACGGCCCGCGCTTCGACCAGGACCTGCGCTTCGGCGCCGGCAACCTGCGCGGCGCGTTCTGGACGGTGGACGTGCTCGAGACCGGCGGGTACACCGGCTACCGGCACTTCGACTACAAGCCCCCGCGCACCGAGGACTACGACGGCGTGTGGGAGACGGCCCGCGCCTGCATGCGCAACTACCTCATCCTGCGCGACCGGGTCCGCTCCTTCCGCGCCGACCCCGAGGTGGCCGCGGCCCTGGAGGCGGCGCGCGTCGAGGAGCTGCGCCAGCCGACCCTGGCCGAGGGCGAGACCATCGCGTCGCTGCGCGAGGAGGAGTTCGACGTCGACAAGCTCGCCGCCCGCGGCGGTGCCTTCGAGGTGCTCGACCAGCTCGCCATGGAGCACCTGCTCGGCGTGCGTTCATGACCCTCGTCGCGGGGGTGGACACGTCGACCCAGTCGACGAAGGTTCTCGTCTGCGACGCCGACACCGGGGCCGTCGTCCGGGAGGGCCGCGCCGCCCACCCGGACGGCACCGAGGTCGCGCCCGCGCACTGGTGGACCGCGTTTCGGGAGGCGACCGCGGGCGGCCTGCTCGACGGGGTCGCGGCCATCGGTGTCGGGGGCCAGCAGCACGGCATGGTGCTGCTGGACGAGGCCGGGAACGTGGTCCGCGACGCGCTGCTGTGGAACGACACCCGCTCCGCCGGCGCGGCCGAGGACCTCATCGCCGAGCTGCCGGACGGCGCGGCGGGCTGGGCCGCGGCCGTCGGGCTGGTGCCGGTCGCGAGCTTCACCGTCACCAAGCTGCGCTGGGTCGCGCGGCACGAGCCTTCCGTGGCGGCGCGCGCGGCCGCCGTCGTGCTGCCCCACGACTGGATCACCTCGCTGCTCAACGTCGGTGGGGAACTCACCACCGACCGAGGCGACGCGTCCGGTACCGGCTACTGGTCGCCCACCACCGGCGAGTACCGGACCGACCTGGTCCGGCTGGCGTTCGGCCGCGACCTCGCGCTGCCCCGCGTGGCCGGGCCGGCCGAGGTGGTCGGCGAGACCGCGGACGGGGCACTGCTCGCGCCGGGCACCGGGGACAACATGGCCGCCGCGCTCGGGCTGGGCCTGCGGCCGGGGGACCTCGTGGTGTCGCTGGGCACCTCGGGCACGGTGTTCGGGGTCAGCGCGGCGCCGGTGGCCGATGCCAGCGGTACCGTCGCCGGGTTCGCCGACGCCAGCGGGCGGCACCTGCCGCTGGTCGCGACGCTGAACGCGGCCCGGGTGCTCACGGCCGCCGCGAACCTGCTCGGGGTGTCACTGTCCACGTTGGACGAGCTCGCGCTGTCGGCCGAGCCGGGGGCGGGCGGGCTGACGCTGCTGCCGTACCTCGACGGGGAGCGGACGCCCAACCTGCCCGGCGCGCGCGGCCTGCTCAACGGGCTCACCCGGGCGAACGCCGGGCCGGCCAACCTGGCCCGCGCGGCGTACGAGGGCATGCTCTGCGGCCTGGCCGACGGGCTCGACGCCGTCCGCGCGCTCGGCGTGCCGGTCGAGCGGGTGCTGCTCATCGGCGGCGCGGCCGCGTCGGCGGCGGTCCGCTCGATCGCGCCGGGGCTGCTCGGGGTGCCGGTCAGCGTGCCGGCGCCGGGGGAGTACGTGGCCCTCGGCGCGGCCCGCCAGGCCGCCTGGGCGCTCAAGGGCTCGGCCGAGGCGCCGGAGTGGCCGGTGTCCGCGACCGAGGCGACGGCGATTCCCGCCGAGGGCGTCCGGAAGGTGTACGGCGACGTGCGCGACCGCGCGCAGTCGCTGCTGAAGTAGCGGAGTCGCTCAGCCGCCGGACGCGATGTTCGGCGGCTGGGACAGGCACACGAACGGGCCGCGGACGCCGGCGCTGAACCGCTCCGCGGCCCGTAACGCCGTTTCGACCCGCCGCTGCGGCGCCATGCGGGACTGCGCGGTGGCGAACAGGGCGCCGAGCGCGATCTCGTCGCCGACGCCGACCGCGGCGTACCCGTCGGCCGCCTCGGCCACCTGGTAGTCGTCGTGCACCGTGAACAGCCGGCCCTTCACGCCCACCAGGAAGGTGCCGCCCTCCTCGCGCTCGCTGTCCCGCCGCGCCCAGCCGCCCGCCTTCAGGCAGTCCCGGACGGTGTCGATGAACCGCGTCGCCATGAAGCGCTCGATGTCACCGACGGGTTTCGGGGGCTTGAGGGAGTACCGGATGAGCTGCCCCATCCGGAAGGACGTGGTGAAGCCGAAGAGGTAGCCGTTGTTGTGGAACACCTTGGAGTCGGCGCGGACCGTCAGGCTCCAGCCCGAGGCGCCCGCGCTGTCCCCGCCGATGTAGACGGTCCCCTGGTGGACCAGGCCGACGATCGCGGTCACGCGGCACCACCCGCCGGGCGGGCGTAGCGGGCCAGGCCGTCGAGCATCACGTCGAGCGCGAACGCGAACCGCTCGTCGCCGCTGCCCTCGATCATCGCCGGCGCGATGGCGACCAGGTTCGGGAACTCGTCGGCGGGCAGCGAGGCGAGGTAGTCGCGGACCTGGTTGAGGTACGGCGCCGCGTCCGCCTCCGTGCGCCGGCCCAGCTCGACGTGGATCGCCGTCTCGATCGCGTCCGCGATGATGACCATGGACATCTGGTCCATCGCCCAGGCGCAGATGTGGTCCGGGATCCCGGCGCCGCGCAGCACGGCGAGGAGCGCCTCGGTGTACCGCAGCGAGTTGGGCCCGGTCGGGATGTTGGCCCGGGCCACCTTGGCGATGTCGCGGTGCGCGCAGAACACGTTGCGGCTGGCGAAGCAGCTGCGCTTCACCTCGGCCTGCCAGTCGGGCGCGTCCGCGCGCGGGAGCGGGGCCTCGCCGACCACCCGGTCGAGCAGCTGCTCGAGCAGCTCGTCCTTGTTGGCGAAGTACGCGTAGAGCGACGCCGCGCCGGTGCCCAGCTCCTGCGCCACCCGCCGCATGCTCAGGGCGTCGAGCCCGTCCTTGTCGACGAGGCGCAGGGCCGTGCTCAGCACCGCCTCCGCGCTCAGGGGCTGGCGGGCGGCCGGGGTCTTCTTCGGCGCCCGCCACGGTGGGGCGGGAATGGCGGCAGACGGCACCCGGCAATCGTACTTGACACGAACAGTGTTCCAAAGTAGAACGGTGTTCGTGAACTACGAACAGCGTTCGTCCCCTTGGCTCGTCCTCGCGGTGGTGCTCGCCGCCGAGGTGATGGACCTCCTCGACGCCACCGTGATCGCCATCGCCGGCCCGTCCGTCCGCGCCGACCTCGGCGGCGGCACGGCGTTCCTGCAGTGGCTCGCCGCGGGGTACACCCTCGCCTTCGCCGTCGGCCTCGTCACCGGCGGCCGCCTCGGCGACATCTTCGGCCGCCGCCGCATGTTCCTGGTGGGCGCGGCCGGCTTCACCCTCATGTCCCTGCTCTGCGCGGTCGCGCCGGGCCCGGCCTGGCTGGTCGCCTTCCGGGTGCTGCAGGGCCTGTCCGGCGCGGTGCTCATCCCGCAGGGCCTGGGCCTGATCAAGGCCGCGTTCCCGCCCGAGAAGGTCGGCGCCGCGTTCGCCGCCTTCGGCCCGGTGATGGGCCTGTCCGCGGTCTGCGGCCCGATCCTGGCCGGCGTCCTCGTCGACGCCGACCTGTTCGGCACCGGCTGGCGGATGATCTTCCTGATCAACGTCCCGGTCGGCCTGGCCGCGCTGCTCGGCGCGGTGTTCGTGCTCCCGCGCACGGCCGAGCGGGACCGGTCCCTGCGCCTCGACCTGCCCGGCACCGCGCTGCTCGGCGGCGCCCTGCTGTTGCTGGTGTTCCCGCTGGTGCAGGGGCGCGAGCTGGGCTGGCCGTGGTGGTGCTGGGCGGCGCTGGCGGCGGCCGCGCCCGCGCTGTGGGCGTTCGGCCGCTACGAGCGCCGCCGGGTCCGCGCCGGGCGGACTCCGCTGGTCGAGCCCTCCCTGCTGGCCAAGCGGCGCTTCAACGCGGGCCTGGTCGTCGGGCTGATCTTCTTCGCCGGCGTCATGGGGCTGTCGCTCATCCTCAGCGTGTACCTCCAGATCGGCCTCGGCTACGGCCCGCTCAGGGCAGGATTGACCCAGGCGCCGTGGGCCTTCGGCACCGCGTTGGGCGCGATCGCGGCGCAGGGCCTGACCGCGCGCTTCGGCGGGCGGAGGGTGCTTGTCGGCGGTACCGGCGTGGTGGCCCTTGGCGTTGTCTGGCTCTTCTTCGGGCCGTCGCTGGGGGTGCTGCTGCCGGCGTTGCTGGTGCTCGGGATCGGGATGGGGGCCTCGATGGCGCCGTACTTCGACATCGTGCTCGCCGCCGTGGACCCGCACGAGGTCGGCTCCGCGTCCGGCACCCTGACGGCCGCGCAGCAGGTGGGCGGGGCGATCGGGGTGGCGGTACTGGGGACGGCGTACTTCTCCTGGGAATCGCTCGACGGGGTGCTGTGGCTGGAGCTCGGGCTGCTCGCTGTGGCCGGGGCGCTGTGCTTCCTCCTGCCCGCGCGGGCCCGGGATGTTTCCGAGGAGGGTTCTGCGGTACCGGTCGCGGTCGCGGGTTAGCCCCGCTCCGGGCTGGGCATCAACTTGATACGGGCGAGAGGAGAAATCATGACGTCCACATTGAACCGCCCGGCCGTGGCGCCGCGACTGCAGGAACCGACGGCCGATCGTTCGACCGCCGAGCTCGTGAAGCTCGCCGCCGAGCAGGTCTCCACGCTGGTACGCGACGAGCTGAAGCTGGCCCAGATCGAGCTCACCGAGAAGGGCAAGCGGGCCGGGCTCGGCGTCGGGATGTTCGGCGGGGCCGGGGTCGTCGCGCTGTACGGCGTCGGCGCCCTGCTGGCCGCGCTCATCATCGGCCTGGCCGCCGTGATGCCGGCCTGGCTGGCCGCGCTGATCGTCGGCGTCGCGCTGTTCCTCGTCGCCGGCGTGCTCGCGCTGGTCGGCAAGGGCCAGGTCAAGCGGGCCGTGCCGCCGATGCCGGAGGAGACCGTGGCCGGAGTGAAGGCCGACATCGACACCATCACGACCTCGGTGAAGCACGGAGGCCACCGATGACCTCGACCGGCCACAGCACCAACGGGCACAGCCCGGCCGCCGACCCCGAGGCGCTGCGGGCGGAGATCGCCCGCACGCGCGCCGGGCTGGGCGAGACGGTCGAGGCCCTGGCGGCCAAGGCCGACGTGAAGGCCCGCGCCCAGGAGGCCGTGCACTCCACGGTCGAGACGGCCAAGCTGCGCATGCGCGAGGGCGTGGAGCAGGTGACGGTCAACGCCGCCTACGCCACGCGCGAGCTGCGCACGCATCCGCGCCAGTCGCTGCAGGCCGGGATGCGCCGCCTGCTCGACTCGGCCCGCGAGCGCCCGGCCCCGTGGGTGGTGGCCTCGGCCCTGCTCGTGGTGGCCGCGCTGGTCGGGTTCCGCAGCCGGCGGGAGGCCTGATGAACAAGGTGCTGTACAAGCCGTTCAGCATCGCCTTCAGCGTGGCCGGCGGCGTGGCGGCGGGCATCGTCTTCAAGCAGGTGTGGAGGCGCCTCTCCGGCGAGGACGAGGCGCCCGCGGCGACCTCGCGCGAGTACGGCTGGGGCGAGGTCCTGGCGGCGGCCGCCCTGCAGGGCGCGATCTTCGCCGTGGTGAAGGCCGCCATCGACCGGGGCGGCGCGGCGGGGGTGCGGCGCCTGACGGGCGAGTGGCCGGACGACTGAAGCTTTGAGCTCTTGGCGCGCGGCCGCGACTGCTGGGGCGGCCGCGCGGTGTTGATCTCCGTTATGTCGGGCGCTGACGCGCCGCGACATAACGGATTTTTCGCCTGCCAGGGTATAAGTCCGAAATGTCGTGGCCGAGGCACGAGGCTCGACATTTCGTTGCTCAGCAACAATATTGCCGCCGTGAAGGATTGCCGTACGGTGGGCGGCATGACGTTCTCGATCGTCGGGCGGTCGGCTGACGGGCAGACCCTCGGCATCGCCGTGGCCAGCAAGTTTCTCGCCGTCGGGGCGGCCGTGCCGGCGGCCGAGGCCGGGATCGGGGCGCTCGCCACCCAGGCGTTCGCGAACCTCGCCTATCGGGTGCAGGGCCTGGCGTTGCTGCGGACGGGTACCGCCGCCGCAGACGTCATCGCGGGGCTCACCGCGGCCGACTCCGGGCGCGCGCACCGGCAGCTCGGGGTGGTCGGGCCGAGCGGGGACGGGGCCACGTACACCGGCGGGGAGTGCTTCGACTGGGCCGGGGGAGTCGCCGGCGACGGGTACGCCATCCAGGGCAACATCCTTGCCGGGCCCCAGGTCGTCGCCGAGATGGAGCGGGCCTGGCTGGCCTCCGGCGACCTCTCGCTGCCGCGCCGGTTGCACGCCGCGCTCGCCGCCGGGGACGCGGCCGGTGGGGATCGGCGCGGGCGGCAGAGTGCGGCGCTGCTGACGGTGCGGCACGGGGCCGGGTACGGCGGGATGAGTGACGTCGAGGTCGATCTCCGCGTGGACGACGATGCCGATCCCGTGACGCGGATGGGCGGGCTCATCGAGCTCTGGGAGCTGTACTTCGGCAAGCCCGACCCCGCCACGCTGCTGCCCCTCGACGGCGAGCTGGCGGGCGAGGTCGACGCGAAGCTCAAGGCGCTCGGGTACGAGTCGCTGGACGCCTGGGCCGGCGTCGAGAACCTCGAGGAGCGCCTTGTCGCGGGCGCTATCGACCCGCTGGTGCTGGAGCAGTTGCGGGCGGCGCAGCGGCCGACCGGAGCGTAGCGAGGGCGGCGGCGATCGCGGGGCGGGTCGCCGACGACGCGCGTACGGCCGCCGTGATGTGGCGTTCGAGCGGGTCGCGGAGTGGGTGCGCGGTCACGTCGTAGCGCGCGTCGACCGCCAGTTCCGGCAGCAGCGTGACCGACAGGCCGGCCTCGACGTGGGCGAGCAGCGGGCCGTACGAGGCGAAATGGGCATTGAAGTCGGGCTCGAAGCCCGCTCGGCGGCAGGCGCGGGTGATGAGGTCGTGGGTCCACGAGTCCGGGCGTTCGGCCGACCACAGGGCGTCGCGATAGTCGCCGAGGCTCGCCGTGGTGCGCGCGGTCGCGGCGGTGACCAGGACGATCGGGTCGGCCGTGAGCGGGGTGTGCAGGATCTCGTCGTCGATCGGGGCGGTGCCGTCGAACTGGTCGGCGGTCACGGCGATGTCGCACGCGCCGCGGCGCAGGGCCGGGATGGTCTCGGTCGGGTCGAGCTCGCGGATGTCGATGCGCAGGCGCGGTACCTCCGCGCGGAGGCGCTGGATCGCGGTCAGGACGAACGTGTTGGCCGCGCTCGTGAAGGCGCCGATGGTCAGGCGGCCGGCGGGAGTGGCGTCGTCGAGCGTCGCGAGCTCGGCGCGGGCGGTCTCCATCTGGTCCAGGATGGTGCGGGCGTGCCGGGCCAGGGTCAGGCCCGCGTCGGTCAGGCGCAGGCGGCGGCCCGACCGCTCGAACAGGCGCGCGCCGGCCTCCCGCTCCAGCACGGCGAGCTGCTGGGACACGGTCGACGGGCTCAGGTGCGCCGCCTGCGCGACCGCGCGGACGGTGCCCAGGGCGGCCAGATCGCCGAGGAGTTTCAGGCGCCAGGGGTCGAGCATTGTTCGGTACCGCCGTACAAGCTGTATGGAAACGCGTACTGGAAGTGAACATAGCGCGGCCGTAGCGTCGGCACCATGGCGGACTTCTGGAGCGATGTCGAGCGGCATGTCGTGCGGTACGGCGGGGCGTTCACCCCGGAGATCGTGGTCCGGGCCGAGGGCAGCCACGTGTTCACCGAGGACGGGCGGCGCATCCTCGACTTCACGTCGGGGCAGATGAGCGCGATCCTGGGGCACTCGCACCCGGAGATCGTGGCGACGGTACGCCGGCAGATCGGCGAGCTCGACCACGTCTTCAGCGGCATGCTGACCAAGCCGGTGGTGGAGCTGTCGCGCCGGCTCGCCGAGTCGCTGGCCCAGGCGCAGGCGCCGTTCGACGGGGCCCCGCTGGAGAAGGTGCTGCTGCTGACGACCGGCGCGGAGTCGAATGAGGCGGCGGTACGGATGGCCAAGCTCGTCACCGGCGGCCACGAGATCGTCTCGTTCGCCCGGTCGTGGCACGGGATGACCCAGGCGGCCGCGGGCGCGACGTACAGCGCCGGGCGCCGCGGCTACGGGCCCGCCGCGCCGGGGAACTTCGCGATCCCGGCGCCGGACTCGTACCGGCCGGACTTCACCAACGCCGACGGGACCCTGGACTGGCAGCGCCAGCTCGACTTCGCGTTCACGATGTTCGACGCGCAGTCGGTCGGGGCGCCGGCCGCGTGCCTGGTCGAGCCGATCCTGAGCTCCGGCGGCGTCATCGAACCGCCGCCCGGGTACTTCGCGGCGCTGCAGCGCAAGTGCAAGGAACGCGGCATGCTGCTGATCCTGGACGAGGCCCAGACGGGACTGTGCCGGACCGGCACCTGGTACGCGTTCGAGCGCGACGGCGTCGTGCCGGACATCATCACGCTGTCCAAGACGCTGGGCGCCGGCCTCCCGCTGGCGGCGGTGGTGACGAGCGAGGAGATCGAGCAGAGGGCGTACGAGCGAGGCTTCCTGTTCTTCACGACCCACGTCAGCGACCCACTGCCGGCGGCCGTGGGCAACACCGTCCTCGACATCCTCGAGCGCGACGGCCTCGATCGGCGCGCGGCCGAGCTGGGGGAGCGGCTGCGGCGGGGGCTGCTGGAGCTGCAGGCGCGCCACGAGGTCGTCGGCGACGTGCGCGGGCGCGGGCTGCTGCAGGGCCTGGAGCTGGTCACCGACCGGGCCACGAAGGCGGGCGCGGACACGCTCGGCGCCGAGGTCACGCGGCGCTGCCTGAAGCTGGGGCTGCACATGAACGTGGTGCAGCTCAAGGGTATGGGCGGCACGTTCCGCATCGCCCCGCCCCTGACCAGCACCGACGAGGAGCTCGACCGCGGCCTAGCGATCTTGGACGAGGCTCTGGGTATCTAAATAATGATAAGTCCGAAATGTCGGGCGCGCCAGCGCCCGACATTTCGTTGACTACGTCAGGTCGTTGCGGACCGCATAGAGCGCCGCCTGCGTCCGGTCCTGCACCCCCAGCTTGGTGAGGATCGCGCTCATGTGCGTCTTCACCGTCTTCTCGGCGAGGCCCAACGTCCGGGCGATCTCGCGGTTCGAGCGCCCCCGCGCCACCTCCGCCAGGACCTCGCGCTCCCGCGCGGTCAGGTGGGCCGCGTCCTGGGCCGGGGCGCCGTCGGCCAAGAGGCGCGCGACGTCCGGATGCAACAGCACATGCCCCGCGTGTACCGCACGAATCGCCGCCGCCAGTGCCGGTGGGTCGACGTCCTTGTAGACGTAGCCGGCGGCGCCCGCGCGTACGGCGGGGAGGACCGCGGCGGGCTCCGTGAAGCTCGTGATGACCAGCACGCGCGCGCGGGTGCCGGTCAGGGCGTGCAGGGCCGTCACGCCGTCGCCGCCCGGCATGCGCAGGTCCAGGAGGATCACGTCGGGGTCGGTCCGCGCCGCCGCGGCCACGCAGGAGTCGGCGTCGGAGGCCTCGCCGACCACCTCGATGTCGTCCTGCAGGTCGAGGAAGGTGCGCAGGCCTTGGCGTACCACGGGATGGTCGTCGACGACGAGGACGCGGATCGGGTCAGGCACCCGGCACCTCCATCGTGACCACGGTGCCCTCGCCCGGGGCGGAGCGGATCAGCAGCCGGCCGCCCGCCGCGCGGGCGCGTTCGCGCATCGAGGCCAGGCCCAGGCGCGGGCGGGCCGGGGCGGCCGTGTCGCCGGCGGAGAAGCCGCGGCCGTCGTCCGTGACCGTCAGCGTGACGCCCGGCGGGGTGCGGCGCAGCTCCACCGTGATGTGCGTGGCGGCCGCGTGGCGGAGGGCGTTGTGCAGGGCCTCCTGGGCGACGCGGTACGCGGCCTCCTCGCGCGCGGTCGGCAGCCTGGGCACCGGGTCCTCCGCGAACGTCACCGTCGCGTCGTGCACGCGGTCCAGCAGCTCCGCCTGCCGGCGCAGGGCCGCGGCCAGGCCGTCGCCGGCCAGGTCGATCGGGCGCAGGCCGACCACAATGGACTTCAGCTCGGCGGTGGCCTCGGCGGCCAGGCGGCGCACCACGTCCAGCTCGGCGGCGGCCCGGGCCGGGTCCCGCTCGACCAGCGCGGCCGCGGCCTCGGCGGTGAGCCGCAGGCTGAACAGCTTCTGCGTCACCGCGTCGTGCAGCTCGCGCGCGATCCGCTGCCGTTCCTCCACAATGGACAGCTCGCGGCCCCGCTCGTACAGTCGGGCGTTGACGATCGCGATGGCGGCGTGGGCCGCGAGGAGCTTCAGCAGTTCCTCGTCGCCCGCATCGAAGGCGCCGCCGCGCTTGTTGGCCAGGAACAGCTCGCCGAGGATCTCTTCGCCGTCCACAATGGGCATGCCCAGGAAGTCGGCCATCTCCGGGTGGGCGGCCGGCCAGCCCTCGAAGCGCGGGTGCGTGCGGATGTCGGCCGAGCGGACCGGGCTCGGGTCGCGCAGCATCGCGCCGAGCAGGCCGTGCTGGCGCGGGATCGGGCCGATGCGGCGCCACTGCTCGGCGGTGAGGCCGTCGGCCAGGAACTCGCGGAACGAGCCGTTGCCGTCCGGGATGCCCAGCGCGGCGTACTCCGCACCCAGCAGCCTCCGCGCGGCCGCGACGATCGTCTGCAGGACCTCGCGGACCGAGAGGTGTGCGGTGACGGCCAGCACCGCGGCACTCACCTCGCGCAGTTCCTCGCGATCGCATTCGCCCACGTATGCACGGTACCGATGCGGCGGTCGGCTTTTGCAAGGCTTAGGACCAAGGACCTAGGCGCGGCCCCGTCCGCGGCCCGATGCCGCGCGCCCGCGCGCTCCATAGCGTCGAGGGCATGCAGAAGCGAACAGCCATCGTCACCGGCATCTCCCGTGGACTGGGCCGCGCCCTCGCCGAGGCGCTCACCGGGGCCGGCTGGACCGTGATCGGCGACGGGCGGACGCTGCCCCCGGACCGCCCGGGCCACGTGCCCGGCGACGTCACCGACTCCTGGCACCGCGCCCGGCTGGTCGAGGCCGCGCGCGCGACCGGGCGGCTCGACCTGCTCGTGAACAACGCGGGCATCCTGGGGCCGAGCCCGCAGCCGTACCTCGCCGACTACCCCGACGACGCGCTGCGGGCCGTGCTCGAGGTGAACCTCGTGGCGCCGCTGGCCCTCACCCAGCTCGCCCTCCCGGCCCTGCGCGACCACGGCGGCGCCGTCGTGAACATCAGCTCGGACGCGGCCGTGGGCGCGTACCCGGGCTGGGGCGGGTACGGCGCCGCCAAGGCCGCGGTCGAGCAGCTCAGCAACGTCCTCGCCGCGGAGGAGCCGAAGCTGCGGGTCTGGTGGGTCGACCCCGGCGACCTGCGCACCCAGATGCACCAGGAGGCGTTCCCGGGCGAGGACATCGGCGACCGCCCGCCGCCCGAGTCCGTCGCGCCCGCGTTCCTGCGCCTGCTGGCCGAGCGCCCGGCGTCGGGGCGGGTGAAGCTGTGACGGTCGCCCTGGACTTCGAGCTGCCCGCGGCGCTGGAGGCCCGCGAGCCGCCCGAGGCCCGCGGCCTGGCCCGCGACGAGGTCCGGCTGCTGCTGGCCTCCCCGGCGGGCGTGGCCCACCACCGGTTCACCGACCTCCCGGCCCTGCTGCGGCCGGGCGACGTGCTGGTGGTCAACACGTCGGGCACGCTCGCGGCGTCTGTTCCGCTTCCGGGTGTACCGCTGGAGCTCCATTTCTCGACCCGCCTCCCCGACGGCCGCTGGGCCGTGGAGCTCCGCGGCCGGGACCGGCTCCCGCGCGCCGGCGAGCCGGGCGAGCTGCGGCTGCCCGGCGGGGCGAGCGCCACGCTGGAGGAGCCCTACACGCGGGGCCGGCTGTGGGCCGCGACCGTGCGCACGCCGGTCCCCGTGCCGGAGTACCTGCGCCGCCACGGCGAGCCGATCCGCTACAGGTACGTGCGGCGCCGGTGGCCGCTGGCGGCGTACCAGACGGTGTTCGCGCGGGAGCCCGGCAGCGCCGAGATGCCCAGCGCCGCCCGCCCCTTCAGCGACCGCGTCGTCACCCGCCTCGTCGCGGCCGGCGTGCAGTTCGCCCCGCTGCTGCTGCACACGGGCGTCGCCTCGCCGGAGGCCCACGAGCGCCCCTACCCCGAGTGGTACTCCGTCCCGCCCACCACCGCCCGCCTCATCAACGACGCTCGGGCGGCGGGCGGCCGGATCATCGCCGTCGGCACCACGGCGGTACGCGCCCTGGAGACCGCCGCCACGCCCGCGGGTCTGGTGACGGCGCGCGAGGGGTACACCGACCTCATCGTCACCCCCGACCGCGGCGTCACGGCGGTGGACGGCCTGCTGACCGGCTTCCACGAGCCGCGCGCCTCGCACCTGGACCTGCTGGCCGCCGTGGCCGCCCCGGAGGTCCTGTGCGCGGCGTACGACGCGGCGGTACGCGAGCGCTACCTGTGGCACGAGTTCGGCGACGTGAACCTGCTCCTGCCGTGACATAGGGTTCTGGCATGAACGATGTGGTCGCGAAGGCGCTGCGAGAGTTCAACGAGCGCCTGGACGTGTTCGACCCCGCCCCGGCGCCCCCGGTGGCCGAGGTGCGGGTCGGCGACGCGACGATCGCGCTGCGGGCCCCGGTGGTGCGGGCGTTGACGGAGGCGCTGCTGCGGTACCAGGACCCCCGCGACCGCGGTACGTGCGACCACTGCGGCGGCCCGCGCCTGGACGACAACTTCGTCTGCGCCGACTGCGGCCGCCCGAGCGGGGTGTTCGGCCAGCTGCTCGCGGAGCGGGTGGCCCGCTACGACCCCCCGGCCGAACTGTCCTGACCTAGATCGGCAGGTGGAGCTGGAACGCCACCGCGGTGTAGTGGATCGCCGGCGGGGGTAGCGCCTGCAATTGCCGCTCCAGCACCACCAGCAGCTCCCGCGGCGGGGCGATCGGCCGCGCCATGATGCGCACCGACACGGGCTTGTTCGGGGCCAGATGGAACTCCACCATCAGCTCCTCCGTGTGGTGGCGCACGCCCGCGAACAGCCCCTCCACCACCCGCCGCGCCCGGTCCAGGAAGTCGCTCAGCTCCGCCGGCGTCGTGGCCTGCCGCAACTGCTCCTCGCTCGTCAGCAGCACGATCCGCCCCGGCGGCCGCGGCGCCGCGGCGGTCCCCGGCGATGCCGCCATCGTCGTCGCCGCCGGTACCCCGTTCAACAACTCCGGCGGCAAGGTGTTGACCTCGGAAGCGGGCCCGTCGGACCCGGTCGAGACCTTGAAGGCCAGCGACCGCACCGCACCCCCGGGCAGGCCGATCTCCACGGGCCGGCCGGACTCCACGGACTGCAGCAGACGGGCGTGCATGGCGCCGGTCAGCAGTACCGCGAAACCGTCCTCGACCTGGCGAGCGGTCGGTGGCCGGTCCGGGTCGCCCGCCGCGCCGCGGATGATGAGCAGGAAGTTGCAGGCGAGCCGCGTGGCCCGCTCCCCGCCCGGGGCCACGATCGCGGCGGGTCCGGACTGCCCCGGCGACCACACATAGGTCTTGGGCGTGCCGGCCAAGCCCGGGAGGTACGCGCAAACCTCCGGCGCCTCCCGCATGGCCTCGCGCAGGGCGGGCAGGTCCTCCGCCGCCACCGACAGCTCCAGCCGGTCCCCGTCGTGGACCACGTGCAGGAACGGCAGGTTGTAGGCCGGCGCCCGGGACAGCATGGTGGCCGCGCGGAACTCGGCGTCGTCCAGGACCGGGGCGCGGCCGGGGCGGAACCACCACGGGTGCGGGTAGTACCGCTCCTGCGCCCCCAGCAACGCCAGCACCCGCGCGTGGCCGAAGCGCTGGACCACCGCCGTCTCGCCGCCCAGCAGCGGCAGGGCGACCAGCGGCGGGCGGTCCAGGTCCACTGTGGACGGGAGGGCGGCCGGCGGGTCGGCGTAGACGAAGCCGGTGACGCGCTCGTCCACGTCGACGCCGGGGCGGCCGAAGACGCTCACGTCGCCCGCGTCCACCAGGCGGCCCTCGGCGGCGAAGCGGTGGACGGTGCGGGCCATGGTGAGCGGGAAGCCGGGGGCGGGGGCGCCGGTGCGGGTCACGGCGAAGACCATCTCGCGCTGGCCGTGGCGGGCCAGGCCGTCGGTCGTGTACAGCAGGGCGGGCAGCATGCCGGAAGCCGTGCGGATGCCACCCTCGTCGATGGCGACCGACAGCTCGCCGGGGATGAGGATCTCCCGGCCCACTGGTAACGCGGAGCCCACGGGGCCGATCATCGCACCCGCGCGCCACACAACTGTATTTCCAAAATCGTGACCTCGGCGTCACCATGAACGCATGCGCGTTGGGCCGATGCGTATGACCTCGGAGCCGCCGCCGGGTTACGTCGCGTTCGTCACGCGGCACCTGGAGCCGCTGCGCCGCGATGCCGCGCAGGTCGTCGGGGGCGAGGAGGACGCCGACACGCTGTACGTCGACGTGCTGACCGACGTCGCCACCCGCTGGCCGTGGCTGGAGCTCGAGCGCACCCGGCTGGGGCACCCGAAGGCGGCCGACGACTTCCTGGGCCGGGTCTGGAAGCGCCGCAGCGAGCGCTTCTTCGCCGGGCCGGAGGAGCCCGAAGACCGCCAGATAACCGTCACGCCCGAGCAAAAGCCGCAAAAACCGACCCGACGCGTGTACGTCAGCACCGCCGTCCGCCTGGCGCCCGTCGTCGTGCCCAAGCGGCGCAGCAGCAAGGCGTTCATCGCCGGCCCGGTGTCGGAGGCCGCGATCGCCTGGTGGCACGCGTACGAGAACATCCGCCGCCGCCGGCTGGTCTACGCCGGTTTCGCCGTGCTGGTCCTGCTCCTGGCCCTCGCCCAGGTGAGCGGGCCCCGGGAAATGTAGGCACGGAACGTGTAGCCATCCTACGCGTAGAAAACGGAAAAAGGCACTGAACGTGTTCAACGCCGCTTTCACGCGGACCGGCGGGCGCGCTCACCCTGCGTGGGGATAGAACGGGCATGTGGAAACGTTGACGGTTCTCGCCGAGGCGGCCACCCCGGCCGACTTCGCCGCCGCACGCACCCAGATGGCCCTCAGCCTGGGCTGGCACATCATCATCGCGAGCTTCGGCGTGGCGATGCCCGCGATCACGCTGTTCATGGAGTGGCGGGGTTACCGGACGGGCCAGGTGGAGTACCGCCTGCTGGCCCGCCGCTGGGCCCGCGCCATGGGCGTCCTCTTCGCGGTCGGCGCGGTCTCCGGCACCATCCTGAGCTTCGAGATGGGGCTCCTGTGGCCGGGCCTGATGGGCACGTACGGCCAGGTCATCGGCCTCCCGTTCACGCTCGAGGGCTTCGCGTTCTTCGTCGAGGCGATCTTCCTGGGCATCTACCTGTACGGCTGGGACCGTCTCCCGGCCAAGGTGCACCTCTGGTCGGCGGTCCCGATCCTGCTCGCCGGCATCGTCGGCACCTTCTGCGTGGTCAGCGCCAACGCCTGGATGAACCAGCCCAAGGGTTTCGACCTCGTGGCCGGCAAGATCACCGGGGTCGACCCGCTGGGCGCGATGTTCAACCAGGCGACCGGGCCGCAGGCCACGCACATGCTGGTCGCCGCGTTCATGGTCACCGGCTTCTGCATGGCCTCCGTGTACGCGGTCGGCATGCTGCGCGGCCGCACCGACCGCTACCACCGGCTCGGCTTCCTGGTGCCGTTCACCGTCGCCGCCGTCATGGCGCCGGTGCAGGTCGGCGTGGGCGACTGGGCCGCGCACTACGTCGCCGACTACCAGCCGGTCAAGCTGGCCGCGATGGAGGGGCTCTACCCGACCGAGCGCGGCGCGCCGCTGCACCTCGGCGGGATCGCGGTGGACGGGGAGCTGCGGTACGCCATCGAGATCCCCAACGCCTTGTCGCTGCTGGCCCACTGGGACCCGAACGCCGAGATCACCGGGCTGAACACGGTGCCGCAGGACCAGCGGCCGCCGGTCAACGTCGTGCATATCTCGTTCCAGCTCATGGTCGGGGCCGGGTTCGCCATGCTGGGCGTGGCCGCGCTGTTCGCGTTCATCTGGAAGTGGCGGCGGGGCTGGCTGACCAACAAGTGGTTCCTGCGCGCGGCCGCGCTGTGCGGACCCGCCGCCGTGCTCGCCCTGGAAGCGGGCTGGACGACCACCGAGACCGGCCGGCAGCCGTGGGTCGTCTATGGCATCCTGCGCACCCACGACGCCGTCAACACCGCGCCGGGCCTGCGGACCGGGCTCATCGTGCTGACCGTCGTGTACACGCTGCTCACCATCGCCACCGTGTACGTGCTGCGGCGGCTGGCCAGAGATCGTCCGGTACCGGCGGCGCCCCAGGAATCCGACGTCGAGACCTTCCCGGTGCCGTGATGACCTCCGCCGACGCGCTTCTCGGCGTGCTGTTCGCCGCCGTCACCGCCTATGCCCTCTTCGGCGGCGCCGACTTCGGGGCCGGGTTCTGGGACCTCTTCGCCGGCGGCGCCAAGCGCGGCAACCGCCAGCGCAAGCTGATCGAGCACGCGATCGGGCCGGTGTGGGAGGCCAACCACGTCTGGCTGATCTTCGCCGTGGTCCTGCTGTGGACCGGCTTCCCGGCGGTGTTCGCGGGCGTGGCCGCCACCATGTACATCCCGCTGACCTGCGCCGCCCTCGGCATCATCGGCCGCGGGGCCGGCTTCGCGTTCCGCAAGACCAGCGACACGGTCGGCCGGGCCCGGATCTTCGGCGCGCTGTTCGCGTTCTCGTCGGTCGTCACGCCGTTCTTCTTCGGCGCCGTGGCGGGCGGCATCGCGTCCGGGCGGGTGCCGCCGTGGACCGCGGGCCGGGGCGACCTGCTCACCGCCTGGTGGAACCCGCTCTCCGTGGTCACCGGCGCGCTGGCGGTCGCGGTGTGTGCCTATCTCGCCGCCGTCTTCCTCTGCCAGGATGCCAAGAACCATGAGCCTGCTCTGGTACCGCACGTGCGTCGCCGGGCGCTCTGGGCCGGAGCCGGCACCGGCGTGCTGGCGGTGGCGGGACTGTTCGCCGTGCGGCTGGACGCCGCCTGGCTGGCCGACCGGCTCCTGCGGCCGGTGCCGGCCGCGCTGATCGTGGTCTCGGCGCTGGCCGGGCTGGCCTCGATCGGGCTGCTGGCGGCCGGGCGCTACGTGGCCGTCCGGATCACCGCCGGGCTGGCCGTGGCGGCCGTGCTGTGGGGCTGGGCGGCGGCGCAGTACCCGTACCTGCTCCCGCCGGCCACGACCGTCGCCGGGACCGCCGCGACCCCGTCCGTGATGCGCGCCACCCTGTGGGCCGTCCTCGCCGGTGCCGTGATGTTGACACCGTCGCTGTGGTGGCTGTTTCGCCTGTTTCAGACACCTGTACGGCATTCGTCCGGCCAACCGGTGGACGGCGATCGTTGACGAATCCTGCTATCGTCCGCCAAAGCTATGGGTGAATCGAGGATGCGACGCTGGAGCGTGGCGGCCGGGGCCGCCGCGGTGCTTGGCGTCGGCATGATCGCTGTGGCCGCGACGCCCGCCTGGGCCGCCGACCCGCTCGAGATCAAGGTCGACAACAGCGTCCAGGGCAAGGTCGGCGACAAGGTCCAGGTCCGCTTCACCATCAAGAACAACACCAAGCAGCCGATCGCGAACGTGACGGTGGTCGTGCAGGCCCCCGGCAACGCGGTCATGGAGGCGGGCGACAACCCCGGCTGCCAGATCGGCTCGGCCGGGCGCGGCGCCTCCTGCAAGGGCGGCACCCTGGCGGCCGACAAGTCGGGCAACGGCGCGATCACGCTCACCGTGAAGACGGCCGGCCAGGCGACCGGCCGGATCGCGGTCGAGCACGGCAACGCCGGCAACTTCGCGCTGCGCGCCACCGGCGGCCCGACCCCGTCGGCGACCAAGACCTCGGCCAAGCCGACCAAGACCTCCACCCTGAACGCCAGCGACAGCCCGACCCTGTCCGGCGACGAGACGTTCGCCCCGCCGGAGGCCGGCAACGGGGTGGCCATCCAGGCCACCAGCGACCAGGCCGCCCGCAACACCAGCGGCTCCGGCGGCGGGCTGGGCTTCGGCCTGTGGGTCGGCATCATCGCGATCGTCGGCGCGCTGGGCCTGATCGGCAGCCTCTTCTACTTCCGGCGCAAGGACCGCGACGAGCCCGACACCGGCATGCACCCGGTCGTCCCCGGCCCGCACGGCTACCCGGGCGGCCCCGGTGCCTACGCCCCGCCGCCGCAGCCGACGACCTACGGCAGCCCGCAGCCGGCCACGTACGGCAACCCCGGCGCCGCCACCCAGATGATCCAGCCGAACTTCGGCGCGCAGCCGGGTCCGCAGTCCGGCCCGACCCAGGTCATCCGGCCGGCCGCCGACCAGACCGTCGTCTTCCACCGGCCCGACGACCTGTAGCCCGGTGATCCGGCCCGCGCTGGGCACGGCCCTCGTCTTCACGGCCAGCGGCGCGGTGGTCGGCGGCTGGGTCGCCCGCATCCCCGCCGTCGTCGAGCGGCTCGGCATCGGCCCCGGCGAGCTCGGCCGGGCGCTGCTCGCCCTCGGCATCGGCTCGCTGGTCTCCATGCCGGTCACCGGCCGCGCCTGCCGCCGGTTCGGCAGCCGCGCCTGGGTGGCCGGCACCTCGATCGTCGCGACCGCCGCGCTCGCCGCCGCCGGGTTCGCGGGCACCCTGTGGGCGCTGTCCGGGGCGCTGTTCGTGCTCGGCCTCGCGTACGGCTCGTGGGACGTCGCCATGAACGTCCAGGGCAGCTTCGTCGACCGGTGCGCGGGCAAGGAGTGGATGCCGCGGTACCACGCCTGCTGGAGCCTCGGCTCGATCGGCGGGGCGGCCGCGGGCTCCCTCGCCGCCCGGACCGGCATGGGCGCCGGGACCCATCTCGCGATCGCGGCGGCCGTCTCGCTCGCCGTGACGTACGCCGGCCTCGCCCTCTATCTCGACGAGCGCGCGGGCGCGGAGGAGGCGTCCGGCGGCCCGCGGGCGCGGTTCCGGGTCAGCCGCGTCATCCTGCTCATCGGCCTGGTCACGTTCTGCGCGACGGTGGCCGAGGGCGCGGCCGGCGACTGGCTCGCCCTGTACCTGCACACCGGGCGCGGGCTGTCGCAGGCCGACGCGGCCCTCGGGTACACGATGTTCGCCGTCGCCATGACCGCCGGTCGGTTCGCCGGCAGCACCGCCGTGGCCCGCCTCGGCCGCGCGGGGGCCGTCCGCCTCGGGGCGCTGCTCGGGGTGGCCGGGATCGCCGCGGCCGTCCTCGCCCCGGGCACCCCGCCGGTGTACGCCGGCGCGCTGCTCTGGGGCCTCGGCATCTGCCTGGTGTTCCCGGCGGCGGTCAGCGCGGCCGGCGAGACCGACCGCCCCGCGGACGCGATCGCGCTCGTCACCAGCATCGGGTACGGCTCGATCCTGGTCGGGCCGCCCCTCATCGGCGCCCTGGCGGAGGTGATCGGCCTCGGCCGCGCGCTGCTGGGCCTGACCGCGCTGTCCGCCGCGATCGCGCTGCTGGCCCCCGTGCTGACCACCCGCGCGCCGGAGCGCCGGGATCAGGAGGGCAGCGCGTCCATCGCCCGGTAGATGCGGACGTCCGAGATCGGGTAGGCGGTGCCGAGGGCCTGGGCGAACAGCCCGACCCGCAGCTCCTCGATCATCCAGCGGATCTCGCGCAGCTGCGGGGTCATCGGCATCGAGGCGAGGAGCTGGTCGTACTCCTTCTGGACCTCCTGCACGGTGAGCATCCGCTCGCGGTCGCGCCCCGTGTCGGTCGGCACCTTCTCCAGCCGGCGCTCGATGCCGCGCAGGTACCGCTCCAGGTCCGGCAGGCGCTGCCAGCCGGTGTCGGTGACGAACCCGCGGTACACGAGACGGCCGAGTTGCCCGCGCATGTCCGTCAGCGCGGGCAGCAGCAGCGGGTTCTTCGTGCGGGCCAGGCGCTGTTCGACGTCGTAGGAGGCGGCGAGGATCTTGCGGACGCTGCCGACCACGTCGAGGGTGAGGTCGACCAGGTCGGCCCGCACCT
The DNA here is from genome assembly GCF_050942475.1 of Dactylosporangium sp. CS-033363. Classification (NCBI taxonomy): domain Bacteria; kingdom Bacillati; phylum Actinomycetota; class Actinomycetes; order Micromonosporales; family Micromonosporaceae; genus Dactylosporangium; species Dactylosporangium sp. CS-033363. The sequence goes on from NZ_CP192032.1 coordinate 1,972,637, forward strand.
TGTCGCGCAGGGCGGCGAACCCGGCCTCGTCCCAGGCCGGGCCGCCCGCGTCGGTCATGAGCTGGTCGACGGCGCAGGCCGCGCAGTCCTCCAGCAGGTCGACGGCGTTGCGGTGCGGGTTGCGGCTCAGCGCCAGCTTGTCCGCATTGGACAGCCGGCCCTGCACGAACCGGGCCGGGGGCGGGAGGGTGAGCTGGAGCAGGCGGCGGGTGCCGCGCCACATCTCGTACTCCTGGCGGGCCGGGATGTCGAACGCCTGCACCGCGACCGATTCGCCCTCGTCGACCAGGGCCGGATAGACGGTGAGGGTGTGCCCGGCGACGGTGCGGTTCAGGGTGCGCGGCAGGGTGCCGAACTCCCAGGTCGTGGCGCCCTTGCGGGTCACGTCCACGGCCGCCTGCGCGACGGTCGCCTTCACCTTCGGGGCGAGACGCACCCGCAGTACACCCAGATCCTTGCCCTCACCGAGGACCTTGCCGGCGTCGTCGACGATGCGGAAGGTCATTTTGAGGTGCTCGGGGACCTTGGTCCAGTCCCACTCGGCCCGCGGCACGGAGACGCCGGTCATCCGGCGCAGCGCCAGCTCCAGCGCGTCGAGCAGGTCACCGTCGCGCGGGACCATCTCGATGAGCGCGTCGTGGGCGGTGTCCGGGGCCGGGACGAAGTTGCGCCGGGTCGCCTTGGGCAGCGACTTGATGAGCGCCGTGACGAGGTCCTCGCGCAGCCCGGGCACCTGCCAGGCGAAGTCGCCGTCGCGCACCGAGCCGAGCAGCGGTAGTCCGATGTGGACGGTGACGCCGTCGGCCTCCTGGCCCGGCTCGAACTGGTACGTCAGCGCGAACCGGCGGCCGTCCTGGTCCCACGCGTCGGGGTACTGCTCCTGCCGCACCGCGTCCGCGCCCGCGTTGACGAGCATGGCCGGGTCGAACGTGAGCAGGTCCGGCGACTCCCGCCGGGTCTTCTTCCACCAGCTGTCGAAGTGCCGGCCGGAGACGACCTCGGCCGGGAGCCGGTTGTCGTAGAAGTCGAACAGCGTCTCGTCGTCGACGAGCAGGTCGCGCCGCCGGGCCCGGGCCTCGAGCTCCTCGACCTCGCCGAGCAGCCGCCGGTTCTCCTCGAAGAACGCGTGCTGGGTCTCCCAGTCGCCCTCCACCAGCGCGTGGCGGATGAACAGCTCGCGGCAGAGCGCCGGGTCGATCCGGCCGTAGTTCACCTTGCGGCCGGTGACGATCGGCACGCCGTACAGCGTGACGCGTTCCACCGCCATCACGGCGGCCTGCTTGCGCTCCCAGTGCGGCTCGCTGTACTGCCGCTTCACGAGGTGCTGGGCGAGCGGCTCGATCCACTCGGGCTCGATCTTCGCCGCCACCCGGGCCCACAGCCGGGTCGTCTCGACCAGCTCGGCCGCCATCACCCAGCGGGGCGTCTTGCGGAACAGCGCCGAGCCGGGGAAGACGGCGAACTTGGCGCTGCGGGCACCCAGGTACTCGTTCTTGTCCGTGTCCTTGAGCCCGATGTGCGACAGCAGCCCGGCGAGCAGGGAGACGTGGATCGGGTACGGCGCCGCGGGCTCCTCGTTCGGCGTCACGTCCATGGTCTTGAGCACCTGGCGGAGCTGGCTGAAGATGTCCTGCCACTCGCGCACCCGCAGGTAGTTGAGGTACTCGGCCCGGCACAGCTTGCGGAACTGGTTGCTGGAGAGCTCCTGCTGCTTCTCCTGCAGGTAGTTCCACAGGTTCAGGTAGCCGACGAAGTCGGAGTCCTTGTCGGCGAACCGGGCGTGCGACTGCTGGGCCTGCGCCTGCTTGTCGGCCGGGCGCTCCCGCGGGTCCTGAATGGACAGTGCCGCGGTGATCACCATGACCTCGCGGACGCAGCCGTTCTTCTCGGCCTCCAGCACCATCCGGGCCAGCCGCGGGTCGACCGGCAGCTGCGAGAGGCGGCGGCCGAGCGGGGTCAGCGCCCGCTTGTCGTCCAGCGCGCCGAGCTCCTCCAGCAGCTGGACGCCGGCGGTGACGTTGCGCTTGTCCGGCGGGTCGATGAACGGGAACGCGCCGAGGTCGCCCAGCCCCAGCGAGATCATCTGCAGGATGACCGAGGCGAGGTTGGTGCGCAGGATCTCCGGGTCGGTGAACTCCGGGCGGGCGTTGAAATCCTCTTCGCTGTACAGCCTGATGCAGATGCCGTCGCTCGTCCGCCCGCAGCGGCCCTTGCGCTGGTTCGCCGAGGCCTGCGAGACGGGCTCGATCGGCAGGCGCTGCACCTTCAGGCGGTGGCTGTAGCGGGAGATGCGGGCGGTGCCCGGGTCGACCACGTACTTGATGCCGGGCACGGTCAGCGAGGTCTCGGCCACGTTGGTCGCCAGCACCACCCGGCGCCCGGTGTGCGCCTGGAACACCCGGTGCTGCTCGGCGAACGAGAGCCGGGCGAACAGCGGCAGGATCTCGGTGTTCGGCAGGTCCAGCTTGGTCAGCGCGTCGGCGGCGTCGCGGATCTCCCGCTCGCCGGACAGGAACACCAGCACGTCGCCGGGGCCCTCGTCCTGCAGCTCCATGACGGCCATGGCGATCGCGTCGAACTGGTCGACCTCGTCCTGGCCCTCGTCGGGCGCCTCGATGGGCCGGTAGCGGACCTCCACCGGGTACGTGCGTCCGCTGACCTCGACGATGGGCGCGTCGCCGAAGTGCCGCGAGAACCGTTCGGGGTCGATGGTGGCCGAGGTGATGATGATCTTCAGGTCGGGGCGGCGGGGCAGGAGTTGCTTGAGGTACCCGAGGATGAAGTCGATGTTGAGGCTGCGCTCGTGGGCCTCGTCGATGATGAGGGTGTCGTAGCGGCGCAGCAGCCGGTCCTGCTGAATCTCGGCCAGCAGGATGCCGTCGGTCATCACCTTCACCATCGTCTGCTCGGACGACTGGTCGGTGAAGCGCACCTTGAAGCCGACGGTCGCGCCGAGGTCGGTGCCGAGCTCCTCGGCCACCCGCTCGGCGACGGTCCGGGCCGCGATCCGCCGGGGCTGGGTGTGCCCGATCTGGCCGGTCACCCCGCGGCCGAGCTCCAGGCAGATCTTCGGCAGCTGGGTCGTCTTGCCCGACCCGGTCTCGCCCGCCACGATCACCACCTGGTGGTCGCGGATCTTCTCCAGGATCTCGTCCTTGCGCTGGCTGACCGGCAGCTGCTCGGGATAGTTGATGGCGGGGCGCGCGGCCCGGCGGGCGGCGACGCGCTGCTCGGCCCGCTCGACGTCGGCCTTGATGGCCTCGGCGATGCCGTCGGCGTTGCGGGAGCGTTTCGCGCCGTCGATCCGGCGCCGCAGCCGATGCTGGTCCTGGGGCATCAACCCGGCGAGGCGAGCGCGCAGCTCACTCAGGCTGGTCGGCTGGGGCGTTTCAGACATGACGTTGGCAAGAATAGGCACACGTCCCCGCGATTGCCCGTCATTTTTGCCCGGCAGGTGGCCGCCCGCTGTGACGCATTGTCACACCAGTCACTAATGTCACACGTATGGCCCTGCCCGCCGTCCCCTCGCAGCCGTCACCGTCCGGAACCGGCGCCCCCCGCCACGCGGCCACCGCGGCGCGGACCTTCTCCGCCGGCACCTTCGCCACCGGCGCGTTCCCGACGGTCTCGGCGGCCCGCCCGGGCCCGGCCCGCCCCCGCCCGCCCAGGGCGCTCACGCTGGGCACGGTCGACGAGGACGACCTCCGCGACGACGCCGCGTACCAGGCCATCGGCTTCTACGACCTGGCCCTGACCGGCCGCAGCGCCAAGTCCGCCCAGTTCGTGCAGTGCCGCTTCAACCGCGCGGACCTGACCGGCACCGCGCTGTCCGGCGCGATCCTGACCGACTGCCTGCTGGAGCGCACCGCCCTGGACCACGTCCACGCCGACCACTCCGTGCTGCACCGCGTCACCCTGCGCGACTGCGGCCTGGCCGACCTGCAGTGGCTGGGCGGCACGCTGCGGGACGTGACGGTCCGCGACTGCCGGGCCGAACGCAGCGTGTTCCGCGACGCCCAGCTGCACTCGGTGTTCTTCACCTCAACGGACCTGACCGGCGCGGACTTCACCGACGCCGACCTGACCGGGGCCACCTTCAGCGGCTGCGACCTGTCCGGCGCGGTGTTCTCGGGCGCCGCCGCGGCCGGTGCCCGCTTCGAGTCCTGCACCCTGGCCGGCGCCACGGGCATCGAGGGCCTGGCCGGCGCCACCCTGGTCGGCGCGGACGGGGACGAGCTCCTGAGCCTCTTCGCGGCGGCCTTATCGATCACCCTGACGGATGACTGACGGGAATCCGACTGTTCTTGTGTGCGGTGACCTCAATTTCGATCCGCATGCGCGGGTCGGACAGCCCGCACACCTGCATCGTGGCCGCCGGCCGCACCTCGCCCAGCCACCGCCGCAGCACCGGAAAACAGGGTTCGAAGTCGGCCGCGTCCGGCAGCAGGTACCGCACCCGCACGATGTCGGCGGTGGACGCCCCGGCCTCCGTGAGCGCCGCGTCGATGTTCCGCCAGCACTGCTCGGCCTGCTCCACCACGTCCTCGGTGATCGTCATGGCCGCGTAGTCGAAGCCGGTCGTACCCGACACGTGCACCCAGTCCCCGTCGACGACGGCCCGGGAGTACCCGATCTCCCGCTCGAACGTCGACCCGCTGGAAATCAACCGCCGCTCGCTCATAGGCTCAGACGCTAGACGGCAACCTGTCCAACTGCCGCAGCAGGTCGGCATCGTCACGCATCACCCAGATGTCGACGATCAGCCCGTCGCGCACCGTCAGGATGTCGTTGACCCGGATGCGCAGCTGCCGCTCGGTCGCCTCCACCCGCCCGAACGCCGTCTCGTACGGCCCGACGTGCCGCACGTGCATGTAGAACCCGATGACGACCTTGTCGCCCGCCTCGACGCGATGCACGAGCTCGGTCCGCCGCTCGGCGAACGCGACCTGCAACGCCCTGGCCCGCTGCACCAACTGCTCGGCGGTGGCCGGCACCCCGTTCACGGTCACCGGATCGGCGTAGCACCGCCGGAAGTCCGCCACGGGATCGTCCCGCTGCTCGATGGGTTGATCCCACAGCGCCAGTACCGCATCCAGATCCATGCTTTTCACTCTGCGCTGCGTCCACGGCGTTCCTGGCATGCTTGTCGGCATGCCGTCCGCGCGCTTCACCCGGGCCGACCTGCTGGCGGCGGCCGACAAACTGCTGCCGGACGTCATCGCCCCGGGCTTGAACGTCCTGCTGTGCGGCATCAACCCGGGCCTGTGGTCGGCGGCGTCGGGCCACCACTTCGCGAGGCCCGGCAACCGCTTCTGGCCCGCCTTGCATCTGTCGGGCTTCACGCCGCGGCAGCTGCGCCCGGACGAGCAGCACCTGCTGCCGGGCTGGGGCTTGGGCATCACCAACCTCGCCGCTCGGGCGTCGGCTCGCGCTGACGAGCTGACGCGCTCCGAACTCACCGCGGGCGCCGACATCCTGAAGGCCAAGGTGACGCGGTTCGCGCCGCGGTGGCTGGCGGTGCTGGGCGTGACGGCCTATCGGACGGCGTTCGGGGTGGTGGGGGCCAAGGTCGGGCCGCAGGAGCTGGACGCGCTGGCGCCGACTCGGCTGTGGATCCTGCCGAACCCGAGCGGGCTGAACGCGCACTACCAGCTGCCCGACCTGGCGCACGAGTTCACCCGCCTCCGCACAGCGGTGCTGGCGCAGTGATCCCGCCGCCCGAGTCGGATTGTTTCCTGCGCCCTGACGTGGTTGCGGGGCCGTCGGGGATTGCGGGGCGGGGGTTGTTCGCGCGGGCGCCGATCGCGGCCGGGACCGTCGTGTCGCGGCTCGGCGGGCGGCTGGTGTCGTGGGCGGAACTGCGGCGGCTCATCGACACGGCCACCGCCTACGTCGACACGATCGCCGTGGCCGAGGACGTCCATCTCGTGCTGCCGCCGGGGCGGGCGAACGGGCTGGGCAACCACGCGTGCGACCCGAACCTGTGGTGGTCCGGGCCGTACACGCTCGTCGCACGCCGGGACATCGCCGAGGGCGAGGAACTCACCAACGACTACGCCACCAGCACCGCCGATCCGGACTTCCGCATGTCCTGTGCCTGCGGGACACGCCTGTGCCGCGGCGTGGTGAGCGGCGACGACTGGCGGCGGCCCGAGCTTCAGGCCCGGTACGCCGGTCACTGGGTGCCGATGCTGCTGCAGCGCATCGGGCGTTAGCGGCGGGCGGCTCGCAGGGCCCACCACACCAGCGGTACCTGCAACGGCAGCCGTCCCCATGCGATGGCTCGCTTGGCGGGGGAGGCGTGGCGCCAGTCGACGGCCATCTGCACGTTCGCGGGGAGGACGGCCACGAAGAACCCCGCCGCGGCCAGCCCTGCGGCGCGGCGGGTGCGGGGGTGGGCAAGGCCGGCCGCCAGCAGAAGTTCGCACGCGCCGCTGGCATACGTGTACGCCCGCGCGGGGCCGGGCAGCGAGCGCGGGACGATGGCGTCGTAGGGCCTGGGCCTCGCGAAGTGGGTGATGCCGGCGGCCCCCAGGAGGGCCGCCAGCGTCAGGGCCGCCCTCATGAGAGGCGGACGACCATCTTGCCCAGGTTGTCGCCCTTGAGCATGCCCAGGAAGGCGGCCACCGCGTTGTCGATGCCGTCCACGAACGTCTCGGCGACCTTCAGTTTGTCCTCGCGGAGCCAGGCCGTGACCTCCTCGACGAAGGCCTCGCGGCGCGACCAGTGGTCCAGGACCAGGAAGCCCTGCATGGTCAGCCGCTTGCTGATCAGCAGGCTCAGGTTGCGGATGCCCTTGGCGTCCGGGGTGTTGTACTGCGAGATCGCCCCGCACACCGCGATGCGGCCGTGCAGGTTCATCCGGAACAGGGCCTCTTCGAGCTGTTCGCCGCCGACGTTGTCGAAGTACACGTCGATGCCGTCGGGCGCGAGGCGCTTGAGCTGGGCCCGGATGTCGCCGTCGCGGTAGTTGAAGGCGGCGTCGAAGCCCAGCTCCTCCGTGAGGTAGCGGACCTTCTCCGCGGAGCCGGCCGAGCCGATGACCAGGCGGGCGCCGCGCAGGCGGGCGATCTGGCCCACCAGGGTGCCCACCGCGCCCGCGGCGCCCGAGACGAAGACGGTCTCCTCGGGGCGCATGCGGGCGACGTCCAGCAGGCCCGCGTACGCGGTGAGGCCCGGCATGCCCAGGACGCCCAGGTACGCCGAGGACGGGGCGGCCGCGGTGTCGACCACGCGGACGTGCGCGCCGTCCAGCAGGGCGTAGGAGCGCCAGCCGAGGCCGTGCAGGACGCTGTCGCCGACCTTGACGTTCGGGTGCTCGGAGGCGACCACGGTGCCGACCGCGCCGCCGTCCAGGGGCTCGCCGAGCTGGAAGGGGGCGACGTAGGACTTCACGTCGTTCATGCGGCCGCGCATGGCCGGGTCCACCGACATGACGTCGTTGCGGACGACCACCTGGCCCTGACCCGGCGCCGGGATCGGGGACTCGCGCAGGTCGAAGTCGGACGCCGAGGGGAAGCCGGTCGGGCGGTTGGCGAGGTGCCAGACCTTGTTGACGTCGCTCACTGGGCGACCTCGATGTGGACGTCGATGTTGCCGCGGGTGGCGTTGGAGTACGGGCAGACCTGGTGCGCCGCGTCCGCGAGGGCCTGGGCGGTGGCGGTGTCGGAGGCGGGGAGGTTCACCGTCAGCCAGACCTCCAGGCCGAAGCCGCCGGCGCCGTTCGGGCCGATGCCGACGCGGGCCTGGACCTGCGAGCCCTCGACGGCGGGGAGGGCGTTCTGGCGGCGGGCGACGCTGCGCAGGGCGCTGTGGTAGCAGGCGGCGTACCCGGCCGCGAAGAGCTGCTCGGGGTTGGTCGCCTCGCCGGCGCCGCCCATCTCCTTGGGGGTGCGCACGTCGAAGTCGAGCAAGCCGTCGGAGCTGGTGACGTGGCCGTTGCGGCCGTCGCCGGAGGCGTTGACCTCAGCGGTGTACAGGACCTGCATCGATTTCTCCCTGTCGCTGGAGTGCGGCGGTGAGCCGCACGAGGGTGTCGCGGAGCTCCTCGAGCTCGCCGAGGTCGAGGCCGCCGTCGCAGACCAGGCGGGCCGGGACGCCGGCCGCCTGGGTGCGCAGGGCCGTGCCCTCGGAGGTGAGGCGGACGGTGACGGAGCGCTCGTCGTCGCTGCGCCGCTCGCGGGCCACGAGACCGGCCGTCTCGAGGCGCTTCAGCAGCGGGGACAGCGTGCTGGACTCCAGCCGCAGCGCCGCGCCGAGGTCCTTGACGGACCGCTCGTCCTGCTCCCAGAGGGCGAGTAGGACGAGGTACTGCGGGTACGTCAGGCCCAGTTCGTCGAGCAGCGGCCGGTAGCGCGCCGTGACCGCGCGGGTGGCGGTGTACAGCGCGAAGCAGACCTGCCGGTCAAGTGGGAGGACGTCCACGCCGAGAACCATAGCGCACGATTCAGTCGCGCGCGACTTAAAGCAAGCGACCAAGCGCCAACCGCCATACTCGGGAGCGTGCCCCTGCCCCGGTACACCCTGTGGTCCTCCGCCCTCGCCCCCGTGCTGCTCATCGGCGGCTGGACGCTCGCCGCGGCCCTGCAGCGCGGCGGCTTCGACTCCCTGCACGAGACCATCAGCGCCCTGGCCGCGCGCGACGCCGACCAGCGGTGGGTGATGACCCTGGCCCTGGCCGGCGTGGGGGTGTGCCATCTCGTCACCGCGCGGGGCCTGCGCCCGCTCGCGCTGCCGGCCCGGGTGATGCTCGGCGTGGGCGGCGCCGCGACGGTGCTCGTGGCGGCGTTTCCGATGCCCGCCGGCGGTACCTCGGCCCCGCACCAGTCCGCCGCCACCATCGCGTTCGCCTGCCTGGCGCTGTGGCCGGCCCTGTGGCGCCAGGCGGGCAGCGAGCCGGTGCGCCCGCCCGCGCGCGTGATGATCCCGGCCGCGCTCGTGCTGGCGGCGCTGGTGCTGGTGTTCACCGTCGCGCTCGGCACCGGCGTGCTGGTCGGGATCGCCGAGCGGATGGCGGCCGGCGCCCAGGCCGTCTGGCCCCTGGCCACCGTGCTGATGCTCAGGCGTTCAGCAAGGTAGCGGCCTTCTCCGCGATCATGTAGACCGGCGCCATCGTGTGGCCGCGGTTGATCCGCGGCATGACCGAGGCGTCGACGACCCGCAGCCCGGTCAGGCCCCGCACCCGCAGCTCCGGGTCGACCACCGAGCCGGGGTCGTTGCCCATCCGGCAGGTGCCGACCGGGTGGTAGAGCGTCTCGGCGTGCCGGCGGATCTCGTCGGCCAGGCCCTCGTCGTCGCGCAGGCCCGCGTACGGCGCCATCGGCTCGCCGACGAACGGCCGCAGCGCCGCCGTGCCCGCGAGCCGCTCGGCCTGCCGGAAGCCCCACATGAGGGTGTCCAGGTCGCGGGCGTCGGTGAGGTAGCCCGGCTCGATGACCGGCGGCTCGGCCGGGTTGCCGCTGGCCGCGCTGACCGTGCCGCGGCTCTCCGGCTGCAGCAGCACGACGCCGATGGTCAGGCCGTGCCCGGGCGGGTCGACCAGGCCGTGCTCGATGAACGGCACCGGCGCGAAGATCACCTCGATCTCCGGCATCCGGTTGTCCCGCGCGATGAAGGCGACCGCCTCGGCGACGTTGGAGGAGAGCATGCCGCTGCGGCCGACGAGGTACCGCGCCACGCTCCCGAGCGACTCCGCGGCGACCAGGGTGATCGGCTGCGGGCAGGCGACCACGACACCGGCGCTGAGGTGGTCCTGCAGTCCGGTACCGACGGAAGGAAGCTCGTGCAGGGGCGCGATGCCGGCCGCGCGGAGGCGGTCCGGGTCGCCGATGCCGGAGAGCTGCAGGATGTGCGGGGAGCCGACCGCCCCCGCGCACAGCAGGACCTCGCGCTGGGCGGTGATCTCCCGGACGGTACCGTCGACGGCCCTGTAGACAACGCCCGTCACCCGCTTGGACGCGCCCGGTCCGGACAGCCGCAGCCGGTCCACCGAGGCGCCGGTGACGACGGTCAGGTTGGCGCGGCGCATGGCCGGTCGCAGGTAGGCGTCGGCGGCGCTGTGCCGGGCCCCGCGGTGCTGAGTGACCGGGGTGGGGAAGCAGCCGGTGTTGTCGGGCCCGTCGCGGTCCGCCCGCGCGGGGATGCCGGTCTCGGCGCACGCGGCCAGGAACGCCGCCGTGATCGGGGACGGGCTGCGCAGCTCGGCGATGCGCAACGGGCCGTCGGGGTGCTCGATGCGCTTGAAGTACGGCTGGACCTCCTCGTACGACCAGCCGGGCACGTCCCAGCCGTCGTAGTCGGCCGCGCAGCCGCGGATCCACATCTGCGCGTTGATCGACGTCGAGCCGCCGAGGGTCTTGCCGCGCGGCCAGTACAGCTCGCGCCCGGCCAGCCCGGCCTGCGGCGCGGTGCGGAAGTTCCAGTCGTACGCGGTCGTGAACAGCTTGCTGAACGCGGCCGGGATGCGGATCTCGCGGGCCTTGTCGGGGCCGCCCGCCTCCAGCAGCACCACCCGGTTGCCGGGCGACGCGGACAGGCGGTTGGCCAGCACGCATCCGGCCGGACCCGCTCCGATGACGACGTAGTCCGCGCTGTCGGGCGCGACGGTTGCAGCAGGCATGGCGGCGCCTCCTCGCTCACCGACCCTACGCCGTTACCCGTGCCCGTCAATGCCTGCGAGCTTCTCCGGGTTGGCCACCAGGAAGACGTCCGCGATGCGACCGGCGACGACCGAAATGCTCACGGTGTACCGCATGCGGCTGTCGACGATCTTCGCCGGTTCCCCGTTGAGCCGGGCCGGCCGGTCGTCGCGCACGTGGCGGGACACGTTGACGAAGAACCGGACCGCCTTGATCCGCCCGAGGATCGGGTTGCGGGCGGCCCGCGCCCGGCCGCCGCCGTCGCTCCACACCACCACGTCCTCGTGCAGCAGCCGCTCGAGCCGCGCGACGTCGCCGCCGCGGGCCGCGGCCAGGAACCCGTCGAGCAGGCGGGCGATCTCGGCCGGGTCGGTGCTGAAGCGCGCCCGTCCCTCCAGCGCCGCGGCCGCGCGGTGGTGCAGCTGGCGGCAGTCGTCCGCCGAGCGCTCCAGGATCACCCCGATTTCCGGGTACGGCACGCCGAACGCCGTATGCAGCACGTACACCGCGCGCTGGGGCGGCGTCAGGCGCTCCATCAGGTGCAGCACCGCGATCGACAGGTCGGACGCGTCGACGGCACCGAACGGCGACGCCTCGGTCGACACCGGCTCCGGCAGCCAGGTGCCGACGTACTCCTCGCGCCGCGCCTGCCGGGCCCGCAGCGCGTCGATCGCGAGCCGCGCCACCACCCGCGTGAGGTAGCGGCGCGGCTGCGCGACGTCGCCCCGGTCGGCCCCGGTCCACCGCAGGTAGGCGTCCTGCAGCACGTCCTCGGCGTCGTGGACGCTCCCGAGCATGCGGTACGCGAGGCCGAGGAGCATCGGGCGGTGCTCGACGAACTCGCGGTCGGTCACACGCCCGGAGGCTGCGACCGCGTCGTGATGGCGATCCGGTTCCACACGTTGATCGTCGCAATCGCCACCAGGATGTTGCCGGTGCCCTCCTCGCCGAACTGCGCGACGGCCTCGTCCCAGACCGCGTCGGGCACCCCGTCGCGGCCGAGGTGGGTGACGTCGTCGGTGAGGGCCAGCGCGGCCCGCTCCCGCGCGTCGAAGAACGGCCCCTCGCGCCAGGCCGCGAGCGCGAACAGCTTCCGGCCGTCGATGCCGTCCTTCAGGGCCTCGGTGCTGTGCATGTCGACGCAGTACGAGCAGCCGTTGACCATCGACGCGCGCAGCTTGATGAGGTGCAGCAGGGTCGCGTCGACGTGCCCGCGGACGTACTGCTCGAGGCCGAGCACCGCTTTGTAGGCCTCGGGGGCCACCTGGTTGACGCTGATCCGCGCCCGGCTGTGGTTCTGGTCCATACCGTGACGACGGGAAGACGGCGCCCGGACGTGACAATGCGGGCTGTGGCCTGGGCCACGCTAGGGTTTTCGCATGAGCACCTGGCGCCATCTTCCGCCCGCCGCCCGCGCGATCGCCGTGGCCTCCGTCGACGCGGTGGAGGCGGCGCGGGCGAAGGACGACGTGGCGTACACCGAGGCGGCCGAGAAGCTCGGCGGGCTGGACCCGGAGCAGACCGGGCGGGTGCTGGGCGCCGTGGTGCGGATGCTGCTGGAGGAGCGGCACCCGGACGGGCTCGACGGCGACGACATCCGGGCGGCGCTGGAGCACGCGGTGCGGGCGGCCGGCGCGTGGCGGGACGTCGATCCGCAGGTGATGGTGGTGCTGCTGGTCGGGGCGCTCGGGATTCACGAGACCGACGAGGACGCCCCGGTGCCGCCGCGGGCCCTGGCCACGCACGCGCCGCTGCTCATCGACGACCTGCTGGGCGATCGGAGCTTCGCGTCGTTGCTCACCCGCGCGCTCGCCGAGATCGAACGCGGCGAACTGCAGGACTCCTAGCGGAAGCCGCCGCGGAACCGCCTGAAGAAGCCACCCTCCTGGGGGAGGGGTGCGGCCGCGGGGGGAGCCGTCGTGCGCTGGCGGGCGATCGGCCGGTCGTAGTCGGTGCGGGCGATCGCGTCGACGATCTCGGCCTCCGTGAAGGACTCCGAGCCCTCGATCATCGGGACGAAGCCCACCAGGATGCCGTCGCGCATCACCTGGGCCTCCAGGCCGGCGGTGCCGTCGGTGTCCCAGACCGCGACCCGGCCGTCGAACAGTTGCACCCGGACGCCGAACTGCGACAGCCCGGCCTTCGCCATCTCCACGTGGGCCGGCACGCCGCGCTGACGCAGCGCGTCGACGACCCTGCGCGCCTCGAACTCATCCATCCCGGAACGTTAGCTCCGAATGCTGTGAGACGGCTGAACGCGAGGCGCGAGGATCATGGACGTACGCTCGTCACTTGGACGGCTGCGGCAGCTCACAGTTGATCTTCGGGTTGACCCCGAGGTAGTTCAGCGGACCCGCGATGACCGTGACCACGATGGTGCCGGCCTTGGCGCAGTTGGCTTCGTCGCTGTTGAAGTAGCCGCGCTGGCCCGCGGCGATGACACCGATGATCAGCCAGATGACGATGATGACGCCACCGATCGATGAACCCCGGCCCACTGCTGCCTCCTTCTGAAGAGATCGTTCGATTGATACCCCGGGGCCACCGCGCACCAAACCAGTTTCTCGACCGACCTCGACGGCAGCGGGACCGACGACCCGCCCGGTGCTTGCTCCGTTGCACCGGGCGGCCGTTATACATGATCCCTGTGACCTCGCTCAGCCCTCTGCTCGTGGCCGACCTCGTCGGCATCGCCGTGTTCGCGGCCTCCGGCGCCGTCGCCGGCGTGGCCAAGCGGCTCGACCTCTTCGGCGTCGTGTTCGTCGGCTTCACCGCCGCGCTCGGCGGCGGGATCATGCGCGACGTCTTCATCAACGTGCAGCCCAACGCGTTCGTGGACTGGCGCTACGCGGTGGTGGCGGCGGTCTGCGCGGCGGCCACGTTCTGGCTCCACCCGGCGGTGAGCCGGCTGCGCTGGACGGTGCTCGTGCTGGACGCGGCCGGGCTCGGGCTGTTCGTGGTCACCGGCACGCTCAAGGCGCTCGACGCGGGGGTGCCGCCGATCGGGGCCTGCATCATCGGCATGATCACCGGGATCGGCGGCGGGCTGGCCCGCGACCTGCTCACCGGCGAGATCCCGACCGTGCTGCGCCGCGAGATCTACGCGGTGGCCGGGCTGCTGGGGTGCGCCTCCGTCGCGGCGCTGGACGCGACGCACGTGCAGCGGCCGGTCGCCATCGCGCTGGCTGCCACACTGACGTTCGTGCTGCGCATGGTGGCGATCCGCCGCAACTGGTCAGCGCCGGTGCCCGGCGTCGACGGCCGCGCTCCGGGTGGGCGCGGGCGTGACGCCGACGACCGTGCGCCGGGCGCGCGCGGGCGTGACGCCGACGGCCGCGCTCCGAGTGGGCGCGGGCGTGACGCCGACGACCGTGCGCCGGGCGCGCGCGGGCGTGACGCCGACGGCCGCGCTCCGGGTGGGCGCGGGCGTGACGCCGACGAACGGCGTCCGCGCGATTCCACGGACGTGCCGGACGCGTGAGCCTATTCCTGACACAAGGTGGCAGGAATAGGCGCGAGGATCGGTGCATGACTGGATTTGCGAGCCTCATCATGGTCAACATCGACTGCGCCGAGCCGCCGGTGCTGGCCACCTTCTACAGCGAGGTCCTGGGCTGGGACGTGACGCACTCGCAGGACGAGTACGCCATGGTCAGCGACGGCACGAACTCGATCGGCTTCGGGCAGATCGCGGACTACGAGGCGCCGACGTGGCCGGAGGGGGCGACGCCGAAGCAGTTCCACCTGGACTTCTACGTCGACGACCTGGCCGGCGCGGAGAAGCGGGCGCTGGACCTGGGGGCGACGAAGCCGGAGTTCCAGCCGGGCGGCGAGCGGTACACGGTGCTGCTCGACCCGGCCGGCCACCCGTTCTGCGCCTGCCTGCGTTCGTAGTTACTTCGTCAGCGTCGATCCCGAGACGGACGGCGGCCGCGCGCCCAGGAAGAAGATGCCGGGGAAGCCGTCCGTCTCGAAGCCGGCGCTGGGGTTCTTGCGCAGCGTCGAGCTCTCGATGGACATGGTGCCGGTGCGGTCGTTGCTCACGAAGAACACCGCGCCGCCGCCCTCGTTGGCCTTGTTCTGCTCGATCAGCGTGCCGGCCAGCTTGACGACGAAGTTGTCGCCGTCGCAGTAGATCGCGCCGCCGCTGCCGCCGCCCGGGGTGCCGCCGCGGGCCGGGTTCGCGCCCTTGCCGATCGCCGAGTTGTACGAGAACAGGCTGTTGATCACGGTCCAGGAGACCTGGATGCTGCTCAGCGCGCCGCCGTTCGAGCAGATGCCGCCCTGGCCGGACGCGCCGCCGAAGGTGCTGCCGACGATGTAGACGGGCTGGTTGTGGTACTGGCTGAGCGCCCGGATCGCCGCCCCGCCCAGGTCCGGCCCGGTGTCGTCGCACCGGTTGCGCACGAACTTGGCGTTGACGACCTTCAGCCGCCCGCCGCGCACGAAGATCGCGCCCCCGCCGCCGCCCTCCGTCTTGTCGCCGGTCGAGTTGCCGTCGGCGAAGACGATGTTCTGGACCGTCAGCGCGGGGGTGGCCTGGTCCTGGCAGTGGTCGGTGGTCCACTCGAGGGACTTGTCGCACGTGTTCTGGTACAAGATGCGGCGTTTGCCCTCACCGCTCAGCGTGACCTTGCCGCCGCCGTCGATGACGACCTTGGCCGAGCGGTTGCGGACCTTCGCGGTCTGCTTGACCACGATGGTCACCTGGTCGGGGCCGCAGTTGAAGGTGATCACGCCGCCGGTGGAGACCGCGGCCACGAACTTCTCCGAGGTGCAGCTGGCCGCGCTGCCGTCGCCGACGACCGTGGTGGGCGACGCGGTGCTCTCCGCCTTGGCCTCGGCGGGGACGGCCGCCTTGCCGCCGGGGTTGCCGAACGCGAACGTCTGGGCGTGGGCCGCCTGCCCGGTCTTGGACGCGGCGGGCGCGGCCCCGAGTGCGGCGGCGCCGTCCGCCCCCTGTGGCGCGGCGCCTTCGTCAGCGGCGGCGGCCGAGCCACTGGGCCCGTCGGCCGGCGCCGGTTTCTCCTCGCTCCCGCACGCCGTCAGCGCGAGTGCCGCCACGAGCAGCATTGCCCCGAGCTTTCGCATTCGGCGAACCTAGCACTACCGGCGGCGCCTGAGTTCGCGCTCCCAATCGACCGCGGCCGCTTCCAGGGCCTCCGTGGTGAGATCGAGCGTGACCGGGTAGTCGAACGTCATCGACTGTTCGTCTCCCAGCCACGCGGGAGCGGTCGTGCGGGAGAACCCGACGACGAGCCGCGGCTGGCCGACCTCGTGCTCGTCGAACGTGAACGACAGATCCGCGAACGCGAGGCGCTCCTGCGGCTCGATGCGCCCCTTGGCCGCCTTGAGCAGCCAGTTCCCGAGGTCCTTGGCCTCCTCCGGGCTCAGGGCGGGCGCGCGGAAACTCCAGGCCCGCCCGTCGAGCGCGTCGACGACCCCCTCCACGAACAGCGGCTGGTCGGCCGATTTCACGGCTCGCAGCTCGACGAAGGCCCCGGTGCGCGTCTGCAGTCTCACGCGCCCAGCATGGCAAACCCGAGGACGCCTCACACCAGGCGAAAGGGCGGATACGGTACCCCCATGAGACCGCATCTGGCCGAGCAGCTCGACATGCAGCCGCACCCCGAGGGCGGCTGGTTCCGCGAGACGTGGCGCTCTGCGGTGAGCTTCTCCCCGCCGGGGTACGACGGCCCGCGCAGCGCCGCGACGGCCATCTACTTCCTGCTCAACCCGGGCGAGGAGTCGGCCTGGCACGTGGTGCGCTCGGACGAGCTGTGGTTCTGGCACTCGGGCGGCCCGCTGACACTCCGCCTGGGCGGCGCGGGCGACCAGCCGGGCCCCGGACCGTCGGCGGTGCTGGGCAGCGACGTGGCGGCGGGCCAGCGGCCGCAGGTCCTGATCCCGGCGGGCGAGTGGCAGTCGGCGGTGCCGGCTTCCGACCAGCCGGTACTGGTCAGCTGCGTGGTGGCGCCGGGGTTCGACTACGCCGACTTCCGGCTGGCCTGACCTGCGCTTTTTGACGGACTTCGATAAGTAGCGGAGGCGGCGGGAGGCGGCGGCTGCGCGGGCGGCGGCGCTGCCGGTGGTGGTGTCGGCCTGGTTCTTGTCTGTTGATGAGCGGGTCGTGATCGGTGACCGGTTGCGGGCGGGGGTGGCGCAGGCGGCGATCGCGGCGGAGTTGGGCCGGCCGCGGTGCACGGTCAGCCGGGAGATCGCCCGTAACCGTGACCCCGACGGCGGCTATCAGCCGTTCGCGGCGCAGCAGCGGGTCGAGGCGTGCTGCGCCGTGAACTCGCGGCGGCGTTACGGACCGGGCGGGCGGTGCGCCGGCCCCGCACCGCCAAGACCCGCACGTCGCGGTTCACCGCGCCGATGCTCATGATCAGCGACCGGCCCGCCGAGGCCGACGACCGCGCGGTGCCCGGCCATCGGGAAGGCGACCTGATCATCGGCAGAGACGGCCTGTCCGCGATCACCCTCGCCGCCGGCATGCCCGTCTACTGCTGCGCCAATACTTCCCGAACGGCACCGACCTCACCGGCCACCGCCGCGAACACCTCGCCACGGTCACGGCCGAACTCAACCGCCGGCCCCGGCAGACCTTCGGCCGGCAAACCCCAGCCGAACGCCTCGCCGAAACCCCTCACCGTTACCGTTTGACCACGTGTTGCAACGACCGCTGGAAACCACCGGCGGGGTATAAATCCGACATGTCGCCTCAAGGCCCCCAGTGGCGCACCTCAGTTGAGGACCCGCCGCGCGAACCGGAAGGCGTAGATCCCCGACACCTTCACCCCGTCGCGCTCCGTCGAGGCATGCACGATCCGCCCGCCGCCGATGTAGATCCCCACGTGGCCCGAGGTCGGGAAGACCAGGTCGCCGGGCTGCAACTCGCCGCGGGACACCGGCCGGCCCATGTGCGCCAGGCCGCCCGTCGAGCGCGGCAGGGAGATGCCGAGGCGGCGGTACGCGGCGTAGACCAGGCCCGAGCAGTCGTACACGTCCGGGCCGACGGAGCCGAAGACGTAGCCCTTGCCGACCTGGGCCATCGCGAAGCCCACCACGCCGCCCGAGTCCGCCGACCACCTGGCGCCGTTCGCGGCCGGCCGGCGCGTCGGGGGGCGGCTCGACCTGGGGCGGGTGGTGGCTCGTGAGGCCCGGGATTCGGTCGTGCGCGCCGACTCGGGCACCGGCTTCGCCGCGGCCACCGGCGGCGCCGATGCGACGACGGGCGGCCTCGGAATGGCCCGGGTGGCCCCGCGCAGCTCGGCCAGGCGGTCCGGGACGGCGATCGAGGCGGCGGCCGCGGCAACAGGGGCCGGAGCGGCGTGGGTGGTGGTGTGGCTGCTCATCAGGGCGCCGGCCAGAACGGCACAGGCGATGGAGCAGGCGGTCGTGGCCGCGGTGAGGTCGCTGCGGCGTACGTGGTGTCTGGACAGGTGTGGCTCCCCGCTCGGCCCGGGGCACGCGTGCGCTCCTCCGAGAACGTGCGGCCGGTGCGGCGGCGGGGGAATGCGAACCGCCGCCGCGCCGAATCGGAAGACCCGGGCAATGATCACTTGCCGAGAGACAAACTAAAACCGTCTCATCCGATATGCCGGGCATTTGCTGAAAAATCCCCACATCGGCGGGTCTCATTGCAAGCGCAAAAAACGGTCAATCGGTCGGATCCGAGATGTCGGCGACGGTGGCCTGAAGGGTCTCGATCGCGGCGTCGGCGCCGACCGACAGGGCCACCCCGTGCGCCCCGCCGCCCAGGCTGATCGCCCGGCCGCGAATCCGGGCGTCCGCGATCACCGGCCACGCCGTGGTCGCGCCGAACGGGGTGATCGTGCCGCGCTCGTACCCGGTGACCGCCTTCGCCGTCGCCGCGTCCGGCATGGACATCCGGGCCACGCCGAGCAGGGCGCGCAGCTTCGGCCAGGAGATGACCCGGTCGCCGGGGACGAGCACGAAGCGGTAGTCGTCGTCCGCCAGGCGCACCACGATCGTCTTGACGACGTCGGCCACCTCGACGCCCCGGGCCGCGGCCGCCTCCGCGAGGCTGCCGACGGGTCCGTGCTCGACGACCCGGTACTCGATGCCGCTCGCGGCCGCCGCCTCCACAGCGCGGTTCACTTGACGAGCGGGCGGACTTGGCGTGCCACAAACCGTACGAAACCCTCTGGATCTGGATCGTCGGGCGTGGGCTGCAGGATCACCTTGTCGGCGCCGGCCTCGGCCCAGCGTTGAACACCCGCCGCGACCGCGTGCTCGTCGCCCGCGACCAGCACGTCGGCGTCGGCGGTGTAACCCCAGCGGGCCCGCTCCGCCTCCAGGCGCTCCCGCGCGCCCTCGCCCGTCGCGCAGTGCAGGTAGACGACCAGCTCGTGGGGGTCGGTGCGGCCGGCGGCGGTGCGGCCCTCGTCGATCAGGGCGCGGGCGCGGCGTACCGCGGCCACGTCGCTGCCCGCCGTGAGCAGTGTGCCGTCGGCGACCTCGCCGGACAGCCGGATCGACTTGGGGCCCATGGCGCCGATGAGGATCGGCGCGGGCGCCGGCGGCGGCCAGTCCAGGGCGACCTGGTCCAGCCGGACGTACCGCCCCTGCGTCGACACCCGCTCGCCCGCCAGCAGCGCCCGGAGCGCCACGGTGTACTCGCGCAGCAGCGTCATCGGGGACTCGGCCCGGGCGCCGACCTGGCCCATCCAGTCCTGCACCCCGTGCCCGACCGTGATGACCGGGCGGCCCGGGAACATCCGGAACAGCGTCGCCGTCTCCATCGCGGCCAGCGCGACATTGCGCAGCGGGACCGGCAGCAGCCCGACCCCGACCCGCAGCCGGCTCGTCATGCCCAGGGCCGCGGCCGCCGTGGTGAGCCCGCCCTCCAGGAAGCAGTCCTCCCACAGCCACAGCTCCTCGAGCCCGGCCTCGTCGGCGGCGGTCGCGACGGACCGCAGCCGCTCGGGCGGGAGTTGCGGCAGAAACACGGCACCCAGCGTCGTCATATGGATCAGTCTTCCACCCGACACCTGAGGCCGATGGCACGGAATGGAACGCCGGAGGAGACATGACGCATGGACACGCCGTCGTCCTCGGCGGGAGCATGGCCGGCCTGCTCACCGCGCGGGTGCTGACCGGGCACTTCGACCGGGTCACCATCGTGGACCGCGACGAGCTGGCCGGGGGCTGGAGCGGCGACCCGGACGCCGATCCCCGCGAGCGGGCCGTCCGTCGCGGGGTGCCGCAGGGCCGGCACGCCCACGGGCTGCTCGCGGCCGGGCTCAACGTGATCGAGGAGCTGTTCCCGGGCGCGACCGGGGAGCTGGCCGCGGCCGGGATGCCGACCGGCGACGTGCTGGGCAACGTGCGGTTCTGCGCGAACGGGCACCGGCTCAAGCAGGTCCCGACGGGCATGGCGGCGGTGTCGTTCAGCCGGCCGTACCTGGAGACGTGGGTGCGCGCGAAGGTGTTCGCGCTCCCGGGCGTCGAGGTGCGCGGCGGGCACGACGTCGTGGGCATCGAGACCGACGCCGCGCGGACGCGGGTCGTCGGCGCGCGCATCCAGGCCGCGGACGGGCCGGCGGAGACGCTCGCGGCGGATCTCGTGGTCGACGCGACCGGCAAGGGCTCCCGCGCGCCGCGCTGGCTCGAGGAGCTGGGCTACGAGCGCCCGCGGGAGGAGCGGCTGCAGGTCGATCTCGCGTACGTCTCCCGCCCCTACCGCGTCGCGCCGGCCCTGCTCGACGGGGACATCGCGATCATCATCGGCCCGTCGGCGGCCGCGCCGCGCGGGGGCGCGGTGATGCTGCAGGAGGGCGGCCGCGCGGTCATCACGCTGTTCGGCATCCTCGGCGACCACGCACCGCTGGACGACGCCGGCTTCCGCGCGTACGCCAAGCGGCTGCCGCTGCCGTACGTGTCGGACATCATCGAGGCGTCCGAGCCGCTGGCCGACGAGGCGGTCAAGTACCGGTTCCCGGGCAGCACGCGGCACCGGTACGACCGCCTGCGCCGCTTCCCGCAGGGCTTCGTGGTGGTCGGGGACGCGCTGTGCTCCTTCAACCCGATGTACGGGCAGGGCATGTCGGTCGCCGGCGTCGAGGCGCTCAAGCTCGGCTCGCACCTGAAGCATGACCATTTCGACGCCCTGCGGTTCTTCCGCGCCGTGCGGCCGGTCGTCGACATCCCGTGGCAGATCGCCACCGGCGGCGACGCGGCGCTCCCGGGCGTCGACGGACCGCGGGACCTGGGCACGCGCATGGTCAACCGGTACCTCGACCGCCTCTACGCCGCCGCCGCGCACGACGAGGTCGTCTCCCGCGCGTTCAGCCGCGTCACGAACCTGCTCGACCCGCCGGCCGCCCTGCTGCGCCCCGGCATCGCGCGGCGGGTGTTGGGCAGGCGACGCTCCGCTACGGTCTAGGTGCTGACGTGGGACGATGGGGGACGTGCCGTACCGCCGGATCGCCGACATCGACTTCGCCGCGCTCACCCGGGGGCCGTTCCACCCGTCCCCGGAGGACTGGGCCGACGAGGTCCTGTACTTCCTGATGGTCGACCGCTTCTCCGACGGCGGCGAGCGGGGCTACCGCGGCAACGACGGCGAGACCGTCACCACCGGGGCCACGCCGCCGCTGACGGAGGCCGGGCACGGCAACGCGGTCACCACCCCCGAGGACGCCGAGCGGTGGCGGGACGCCGGCATCGACTGGGTCGGCGGCACGTTGAACGGCCTGCGCTCCAAGCTGGGCTACCTGCGCCGCCTCGGCGTGACCGCGATCTGGGTGAGCCCCGTGCTCAAGCAGGTGGCGGGACAGCCGTCCTACCACGGGTACGGCATCCAGGATTTTCTGCGTGTCGACCCGCACTTCGGCAGCGGCGACGACCTCCGCGCGCTCGTCGCCGAGGCGCACGCCCAGGGGCTGCGGGTGATCCTCGACGTGGTGCTCAACCACGCCGGCGACGTCTTCGGCTACGAGGGCGACACGCAGCCGCTCTGGACCGGGCAGCGCTTTGCCGTCAAGGGTTTCCGCGACGAGGACGGCGCCGCCGTGCTCCCGGTCGGCCCGGTGCCGCAGTCGTACCCCGACGGCGCCGTCTGGCCCGCCGAGTTGCAGAGCACCGCCACCTTCACGGGCAAGGGGCGGATCGTGGACTGGGACCGCTTCCCGGAGTACCTCGAGGGCGACTTCGAGGGCCTCAAGGACATCGCGCTCGGGGAGGGGCCGGCCGGTGACTACCGCCCGTCCGCGGCGCTGGTGGCGTTGGTGCGCGCGTACCAGTACTGGATGGCCTTCGCCGACCTCGACGGCTTCCGCGTCGACACGGTCAAGCACATGGACCCCGGCGCCGCGCGGTTCTTCGCCTCCGCGATCCACGAGTTCGCGCAGTCGATCGGCAAGGAGCGCTTCTACCTCATCGCCGAGATCACCGGGAGCCGCGCCTTCGCCTACGACACGCTCGACGCGACCGGCATGGACGCCGCGCTCGGCCTGGCCGAGGTGCAGGACCGCCTCGAGCGGGTGGTCAAGGGCGGCGCCGACCCGGCCGAGTACTTCGCGCTGTTCCGCAACTCGATCCAGGTCGGCCAGGACACCCACGCCTGGTTCCGCAACAAGGTCGTGACCAGCTACGACGACCACGACCAGGTCCGCAAGGGGCCGTGGAAGGCGCGGTTCGCGGCCGACGGCGCGGGCCGCCGCCTCGCCCTGGTGGCGCTCGCGTTCAATGCCGTCACGCTCGGCATCCCGTGCATCTACTACGGCTCCGAGCAGGAGTTCGACGGCGAGGGCGGGCACGACCGGTACATCCGCGAGGCCATGTTCGGCGGCGCGTTCGGCCCGTTCCGCAGCCGCGGCGGGCACGCGTTCGACGAGGAGCACGCGACGTACCGGGAGCTCAAGCAGATCCTCGCGGTCCGGCGGCGGATTCCGGCGCTGCGCCGCGGCCGGCAGTACCTGCGCCCGGTCTCGGCCGACGGCGTCGTGTTCGCCCCGCCCGCGCCGCGCGGTGTGCTGCCCTGGTCGCGGATCTTCGCCGACCACGAGGTGCTCGTCGCGGTCAACACCGATCCGGACCGCGTTCGTACCGTCTGGGTCACCGTCGACAACGACCTGCACTCCGAGGGCGAGCTGCTGACCTGCCGGTACTCCACGGAGCCGGCCTTCGCGGGCGGCAAGGTCTCGGTCTCGGCCCGCAACGGCAAGGCGGTCCAGCTGACCGTGCCCCCGGCGGGGATCGTCATTTACGAATAGCCTGATGCGCCATGGACGGTGCCATCGGCCGGGATCTCGCGCATGCGCTGCGCACCGGGCCCTTCTCGGCCGCGCTGCACCTGGCCATCGAGGACCGCGGCGTGCGCCTCGACGAGCTGCAGGAGCGGCTCGCGGCCGAGGGCGTGCACGTCAGCCTCACCACGCTGAGCCACTGGCGGCGCGGGCGGTCGCGGCCCGAGCGGCCCGATTCGCTGCGGGCGGTACGGCTGCTGGAGGGCATCCTGGCCCTGCCCGAGGGGTCGCTGACGGTGCAGCTGGGGCCGCGCCGGCCGCGCGGGCGGTGGCTCGGGCGGCCGCCGGGGACCATCGAGATCGACCGGCTGTTCACCGACGGCACGAGCGTCACGAAGATGCTCGGCGACCTCGACCGCTGGATGTATCACGAGCTGACCCGGCTCAGCCTGCACGACCTGTACCGCGTCGGCCCGCACCGGGAGGAGGTCGGGCTGGCCGTGCGCCAGGTGCTGCGGGCCAACATCGACCGCGTCTCCCGTACCGTGGCCATCTTCGCCAGCGACGACCCGGCCGCGGACGTGGCGGTGCGGGCGGTGCGCAACTGCCGGCTCGGGCGGGTGCGCACCGAGGACGCGACGGGGCTGGTCGCGGCCGAGATCATCTTCGATCGCATGCTGGGCCAGGGCGAGACCGTCGTGCTCGAGTACGAGTACCGCAGCACCTCCCTCCGGCCCCCGCCGACCAGGCACTACTACCGCGGGTTCGCCGTGCCCGTGGTCGAGTACGTGATGCAGGTCCAGTTCGACGCGGCGGCGGTGCCGGCCAGGTGTCACCGGTTCGAGCGGCGCGCGCTGGAGGCACCCGAGCAGGGCGTGGGGGAGGCCTGGATCGGTTCCACCGGCGGGGCACACCTGATCGCGTCGGATGTGCCCCCCGGAATCGTGGGGATGCGCTGGGAGTGGGAGTGATCAGGTCGTGATCGTCACGTCGTCGATGACGAAGCTGGTCTGCAGCGACCAGTCCTCGACGCCGGTGAACTTCAGCGCCACGCTCCGTCCGGCGTAGGCGTTGAGGTTCACCGTCTTCTCGACGTACCCGCTGGTCTTGTCGAGGTTCGACCACGACCCGACGGTGGTGCCGTCGGCGGTCAAGGTCAGCCGGTCGTAGACGGTGTTCTCGTACTCGGCGGTGGTGATGCGCACCCAGAAGTGCAGGGTTGCGGACGAGCCGGCCGGGATCGCCACCTGCTGGGCCAGGGTGTCGGTCTGCACCTTGCCGCCCCCGTTGAGCCAGGCGTTGCGGGTGCCGGTCCGGGCCGGGTACTGCGACCACGTGCCGATCACGTTCGCGGTCGCCGTCCACGGCGAGGTGCCGTTCTCGAAGCCCGGGTTCGCGACCGGCTGGCCCGGCTCCGGGTCCGGCGGGGGCGTCGTCCCGCCGTTGAGGAACCCGACGTTCAGCAGGACGTTGGGCGATCCGCTCCCCGCCCCGCTGATCTTGCCGGTGCTGCCGTTCGACACCAGCGCGGAGCGGACCTGGGCCGGGGTCGCCGACGGGTTCGCGCCGAGGTAGAGGGCCGCCGCGCCGGTCACGTGCGGGGAGGCCATCGAGGTGCCGGTCATGGTGGCGCTGCCGGTGTTGCTGGAGTACGACGCCGACACGATGCTCGTGCCCGGCGCGAACAGGTCCAGGCAGCTGCCGTAGTTGCTGCTCGAGTTGCGCGCGTCGGCGCTGGTGCTGTTGCCGACGGTCAGCGCGGCCGCGACCCCCTGCGGGCTGTAGTAGCAGGCGTCGTCGCCGTTGTTGCCTGCCGCCTGCACGAACTGCACCCCGGAGTCGATCAGCCGCTGCACCGCCGAGTCCATGGCCTGGCTGCTGCACCGGCTGCCGCAGCCGATGCTGTAGTTGGCCACGGCCGGCTTCTGGGCGTTGGTGCGCACCCAGTCGATGCCGGCGATCAGGTCGTCGTTGGTGCCGGTGCCCTGGCAGTTGAGCACCCGCACGGAGACCAGGTTCGCCTTCTTGGCCACGCCGTACGAGCTGCCGACCGCCGTGCCCGCGACGTGCGTGCCGTGGCCGTGGCAGTCGGCCGGGTTGCTGTCCCCGTCGACGATGTCGATGCCCTGGCGGACCCGGCCGCTGAAGTCGACGTGGCTCGCGTTCAGGCCGGTGTCGAGCACGTACACGGTGACGCCCTGGCCCGCGCTCGCCGGGTACTCGTAGCGCTGGTTCAGCGGCAGCGAGGCCTGGTCGATGCGGTCGTCGCCCCAGTTCGGCGGGCTGCTCTGGACGTCCTGCACGGTGATGCGCTGGACCGCCTCGACCGCCGCCACGCCCGGGTCGGCGGCGAGCCGCCTGGCCTGGCTCGCCGACATCGCCGTCGAGTAGCCGCCGGCGAAGGTGTGCCGGACCTGGCCGCCGTACTGCTGGATGAGCGTGTCTCTCTTGCCCGTATCGCTTTCGCCGGTGTCGCGGAGGGTGACGATGTATCGGCCGGCGACCGCGTTCGCCGAGCCCTCGTTCTGGATGGTGCCGCTGGGCTCGGCGTACGCCGGCGCCCCGATCAGCACTGTGGTGAGCGCCGCGAGTGCGGCCGCCGCTCTCTTCATGGGGCAGGACCGTAAAGTCCTTCGACGATGGCCGATATCCCGCGAAACTTCCCGCGCCGGATCGCACTTGCCAAAACAGTTTATGAACTGTCGAAGATAACGGCCCGAAGCGATAGGATCACCGGTCGTGACATCGATCGGCGGGAGTGTGCACATGGTGCGAACGCGCGAGGTGCCAGACCACATCTTCGAGAAGCTGATCGGCGCGCTGATCTGCGAGTCCGCGGCCGCGCTGCTCGCCCAGCGGGCCCGGGGCGCGACCCTGCACGCGGGCGAGGCGTTCGGGCGGGTGCTCGCCTGGCTCTGGGAAAGTGCGAGTGACGATGTCGTACCGTATGTGGCCGATCTGACCGCGCAGGTGCGCTACCACGCGGCCGGGGCGGACGCCTCGGTCACGCTCGAGGACGTGCTCGCCGCCGTGGGCCGCGCCGCCGCCCCGATGCCGCCGGCCGAGAGCGCGGCCATGCTGGCCTGCCTGCGCGCGGGGCTGCCCGCGTACTTGTGAGCGTTCGCGCCGCGTCGCTCGCGCGCTTGCGCGCGCTCTGGCTGCGCGCATGTGACGGGTGTGTCACAAACGGGGAGCGCCGATTCAACAGTTTCCAACAGGTTCTACCAAAGACGATCGCAGTTACGCATAATGAAGCATCGATCGCCATGGTCGCCGCCAATCGGCCGTGGTGAGCGCTCCCGCGGTACGCGCGGAAAAACCCCGAAGAAAGAGGTCCTCCCGTGGTCGATCGATCACGACCGGGCCGGCGGTGGAGATTGCTGCTCTCCAGCGCCGCGAGCCTGGCCCTCACCGCCGGTGTCATCGTCGGGCTCAGCGGGACGGCGCAGGCCGCCGGACCCCTGCCCTGTGACATCTACGCCTCGAACGGCACGGCGTGCGTCGCCGCGCACAGCACGACCCGGGCGCTGTTCGCGGCGTACAACGGGCCGCTCTACACCGTGCAGCGCGCGGACAACGGTGCCACGCACAACGTCGGGCTGCTCGCCGCGGGCGGCTACGCCAACGCCGGCGACCAGGACGCGTTCTGCAACGGGACCACGTGCCGGATCACGCGCATCTTCGACCAGACGAGCAA
The DNA here is from genome assembly GCF_050942475.1 of Dactylosporangium sp. CS-033363. NCBI lineage: Bacteria > Bacillati > Actinomycetota > Actinomycetes > Micromonosporales > Micromonosporaceae > Dactylosporangium > Dactylosporangium sp. CS-033363. Next base: position 1,999,186 of record NZ_CP192032.1, read on the forward strand.
CCACAGCGACCTGACGATCGCGCCGGACGGCGGGGCCGGGTCGGGTGACCGCGGCGCGGACGCGAGCGAGATCGCCGTGACCGCCGGCGGGCACAAGGTCTACGGCCTGTGGGTCTCGCCCGGCGTCGGGTACCGCTTCAACGGCCGGGCCCCGGGCGTCGCCGTGAACGGCCAGCCCGAGGGCGTCTACATGGTCGCCAGCGGCACGCACGTCGGCTCGGACTGCTGCTTCGACTACGGCAACGCCGAGGCCACGCCGTTCGACATCGGCAACGGGCACATGGACGCCATCAGCATCGCCACCACGTGCTTCTTCCCGCCGTGCCAGGGCTCCGGCCCGTGGATCGAGGCGGACATGGAGAACGGCATGTTCCAGGGCGGCAACGGCTCCAACCCGAACCCGGGCAACAACTCGGCGTACGTGACGGCCGTGCTGAAGAACAACGGCCAGACCACCTACGCGCTCAAGGGCGGCAACTCGCAGTCCGGCGGGCTCACGACGTGGTGGAACGGCGCGCTGCCGACCGACAAGCCGGGGTACCGCCCGATGCACCAGGAAGGCGGCATCATCCTGGGCATCGGCGGCGACAACTCCAACCGCAACCGGGGCACCTGGTTCGAGGGCGCCATGGTCTACGGCTACCCCTCCGACGCCGCCGAGAACGCCGTGCAGGCCAACGTGGTCAGCGTCGGGTACGGCGGCCAGACCAACGTCCCGAACGGCCCGGCGGGCACCGTCGCCGGACCGGGCGGGAAGTGCGTCGACGTGGCCGCCGACGACACCGGATCCAACGGTACGGGCGTGCAGCTCTGGGACTGCCAGAACTACGCCGAGGACCAGCGCTGGACGCACTTCGCGGACAACTCGCTGCGCACGATCAACCGGTGCCTGGACATCAACGGCAACGGCACGGCCAACGGCACGCAGGTCGAACTCTGGGACTGCAACGGCGTCGGCGGGCAGAAGTGGATCCAGCAGGCCGACGGCTCCCTGCGCAACCCGCAGTCCGGCCGCTGCCTCGACTCGCCCAACGGCAACACCGGCAACGGCACGCGCCTGCAGATCTGGGACTGCAACGGTTCGGCCGCGCAGAAGTTCGCGGTGAACGGCGGCGGGACGAACGTCGGCCCCGGCGGCAAGTGCGTCGACGTGGCCGCGGACGATTCGGGCACGAACGGCACGGCCGTGCAGCTGTGGGACTGCCAGTCCTACGCCGTGGACCAGCACTGGTTCCACCAGTCCAACGGCGCCCTGCGCACGCTCGGCCGCTGCCTGGACATCGTCGGCAACGGCACGGCCAACGGCGCCCAGGTCGAGCTCTGGGACTGCAACGGCGTCGGCGGCCAGGTCTTCCAGCAGCAGGCCGACGGCTCCCTGCGCAACCCGCAGTCGGGCCGCTGCCTCGACTCCCCGAACGGCGCGACCGGCAACGGCACGCGCCTGCAGATCTGGGACTGCAACGGATCCGCCGCGCAGAAGTTCGCGCTCAACTAGTTCTCAAGAACCACAAGGCGCGGCGGGTGTACTGCACCCGCCGCGCCTTTCCGCTCGCCGCACGCCGGCTCACGGGATCGGCGCGTGGCGAAACCCACGAGGACTTGCATGATTATGCAGTCCGTCGTATATGCTTGTACCCGTGTCCAAGGTTCTGAACTCCCTGCCTGTCGGTGAGCGCGTCGGCATCGCCTTCTCCGGTGGTCTCGACACCTCGGTAGCCGTTGCCTGGATGCGCGAAAAGGGCGCCATCCCGTGCACGTACACGGCCGACATCGGCCAGTACGACGAGCCCGACATCGCCTCGGTGCCGAGTCGCGCCACCGCGTACGGCGCGGAGATCGCCCGCCTCGTCGACTGCCGCGCCAGCCTGGTCGAGGAGGGGTTCGCGGCGCTCGCGTGCGGCGCGTTCCACATCCGCTCCGGCGGCCGCGCCTACTTCAACACGACGCCGCTCGGCCGGGCCGTGGCCGGCACGCTGCTCGTGCGCGCGATGCTCGAGGACAACGTGCAGATCTGGGGCGACGGATCCACGTTCAAGGGCAACGACATCGAGCGTTTCTACCGGTACGGTCTGCTCGCCAACCCCGCCCTGCGCATCTACAAGCCGTGGCTCGACGCCGCGTTCGTCGGCGAGCTCGGCGGCCGCAAGGAGATGTCCGAGTGGCTGCTGGCCCACCAGCTGCCCTACCGCGACAGCACCGAGAAGGCGTACTCGACCGACGCCAACATCTGGGGCGCCACGCACGAGGCCAAGTCGCTCGAGCACCTCGACGCGCACCTGGAGATCGTCGACCCGATCATGGGCGTCCGCTTCTGGGACCCGGCGGTCGAGATCCCGGCCGAGGACGTGACCGTCGGCTTCGCACAGGGCCGCCCGGTCAGCATCAACGGCAAGGAGTTCGCGAGCGCCGTCGACCTGGTCCTGGAGGCCAACGTGATCGGCGGGCGGCACGGCCTGGGCATGTCCGACCAGATCGAGAACCGCATCATCGAGGCCAAGAGCCGCGGCATCTACGAGGCGCCGGGCATGGCCCTGTTGCACACCGCCTACGAGCGCCTCGTGAACGCGATCCACAACGAGGACACCGTCGCGGCGTACCACAACGAGGGCCGCAAGCTCGGCCGCCTGCTGTACGAGGGCCGCTGGCTCGACCCCCAGGCCCTCATGCTGCGCGAGGCCCTGCAGCGCTGGGTCGGCTCGGCCGTGACCGGCGAGGTGACCCTCCGCCTGCGCCGCGGCGAGGACTACTCGGTCCTCGACACGACCGGCCCGTCCCTGTCGTACCACCCGGACAAGCTGTCGATGGAGCGCACCGAGGACGCCGCGTTCGGCCCGGTCGACCGCATCGGCCAGCTGACCATGCGCAACCTGGACATCGCCGACTCGCGCGCGAAACTGGAGCAGTACGTCACGCTCAACGTGATCGGCAGCCCGCACCCGATGCTCATCGGCGCCAACCAGACCCCGTCGGCCGACCTGCTGGGCGCCATGCCGGCGGGCGGCGCGGCCGCGATCACCGCCCGCGGCCCGGCCCCGTCCGACGCCGACGACGAGCTCCTCGACAGCGCCGCCATGGAGTTCGGCACCGACTGACCCCACCCGTGTGACGCGCCTCGGCGCCGTGTCCGTCCGCGAGGACGCGCGCGGCGCCGCGCGTGTGTCGTGATATGAACACGCCGGTGGAGCTTTGGACGGTGCTCGAGACGCACGCGCGCGACATGGACAGTCTCGTCGCGTGGTTGCGCACTGCGCCGCGGGATGAGGTCGTGGCGTTTCAGAGTGCCTACGAGGAAGCGGCTGAGGAGTTGGCCGACTACTGGGACGGGCCGGTGGTCGACGGCGTGCAGTACTCCGAGGACGACACCGAGGACCTGTGCCTGTGGATCGTCGCGCAGGGGCGGGCCGCGTGGGAGGCGGCGCGGGTGGACTTCGGGGCGGCGGTGCGGCGCTACGTCGAGCGGGACGTGGACGATGCCTGGGTGCCGGGCGGCGTGGCGTACGAAATCTTCTTTGCGCGGTTCGGCTCGTCGTTGCTCGGGTAGCGCCGTTCGGTGACTCTGGTGGTTGATGTCGACGGGGCGTTCGACGAGGTGGTCGCGCAGTATGAGGCGGCCGTGCCCGAGTATCCGGCTGCGCGCTTCGAGCAGTTGATCGCCGAGCGGGCGACGTGGGAGGATGTGGTCGGGCTGACCGAGCGGATCGCGATCAACGGGTTCCTCATCTACTTCAAGTTTCCGGCCGATCCGCTCATGGGGCTGGCGGGGAACAAGGCGCGCTGCCGGGTGTACCTGATGGGCAATCACCTGCTCGCCGAGCGCATGTATCGGCATGATCCGGCGGTCATGCTGTACGCGCCGCTGCGCACGGTCATCACGCAGATGAACGGTGGGACTGTTCGCTTTGCGATCGATCGGCCGAGTGCGCAGTTCGCGCAGTTCGGGGTGCCCGAGATCGACGCGGTCGGGGCCGAGCTGGATCGCAAGCTCGCGGCGCTGCTCACGGGGCTGGGCTGGCCGGTGCCGGCGGAGCTCGCGGCCGGGGGTGTCACGCCGCGCGGGTGATCAGATCGTGCATGGTCTGCCGCGCGAGCGCCATGCGGATGCGGCGGTCGCTGCGCGGATCGGTCATGGTCGGCACGATCGGTTCGCCGATGACGATGACCATCGTCGGCTTGCGGCGGAACAGGCGGCTCAGGCCGGTCGGCGGCCGGAAGCGGATGGACAGCGGGATCACCGGCACGCGCGCCTGCGCGGCCAGATGGAACGCGCCCTGCTTGAAATCGCGCAGGCCCGTGTCGTACGGCCGCAGTTCGCCCTCCGGGAAGAAGTGCACGATCCGGCCCTGCGCGAGGAACAGCTGCAGCTCGGAGAAGAACCCCGGCAGGCCCGCCGGGGTGCGCGGCACCGCGACGCCGCCGAGGATCCGGACCAGGCCGCCGTACAGCCGGTTGTCCAGGTTCATCGGCGCGGCCGTGAACACCGGGCGGCGCGGGAAGACGGCCAGGCCGACGAGCACGCTGTCCAGCAGGTGTACGTGGTTGCAAATGGTCAGAGCGCCGCCCGTGCGCGGGAGCCTGGCGTCGCCCTCGGTGCGCACTCCCAGGATCACGCGCGTCCATATGAACAGCAGCGGGATGGCGATCGCGTAGTAGAAGGCGTTCGAGAGCAGGCGGTACAGGCGGCCGACGTAGCCCGCCGGTTGCTCGGGTGCGCGGTTCGCGCGGTCGTACACGCGCTCGATCGCCTGAACGCTGCGCTCGACCGTGTACAACTCGGCGAACCGCGCATAGCCGGCCGACGCGGCGGCGCGGGCGTCCGGATCCTCGATCCAGGCGTCGATGCGTTCGGCCAGATCCTGCGCGTCGCCGGCCCGGAACAGGTTGCCCGGCGCGAGCGCGAACTGCCCGGTGGCCGACCGGCGGCTGTCGGAGATCACCGGCACCAGCCCGCACGAGAATGCCTCCATGCACGAGAGCCCCTCGATCTCGACGTCCGAGGCGTGCACGTACAGGTCGCTCGTTCGCATCAGGTCGATGAGCGCTTCCTGGGAGTACCAGCCGAAATGGACGGGACCGGGCAACTTCGCGGCCATCCGTCGCAGCCGCTTCTCCCACGGCCCGTGCCCGGCGAAATGCAGCTCGATCCGCCCGGCGTGCCGCGACCGGCGCACTGCGCGAATGAGCACATCCTGTCGCTTCTCGGGGGACAGCCGCCCGACCATCAGGACGCGAAACGGCGCACCGGGCTGTCGCTTCGTGTTCGTTCCGGGCCGAAACGCGCTCCCGACCCCGTTCGAAATAACGTGCAACCGGCTCCGGTACCCGTAGTGCCGCAACTGCGCCGCAATGAACGTCGACGGACAGTGGATGTCGGTGAACCGCCGATAGAACAGCACCCGCAGCAGCACGTAGACGAGCCGCGCGGCGGGCGGGAACCAGCCCAGCCCGATGTTGTACGTGATGTTCTCAGGCTGAATGTGGAACGCCGCGATGGCCGGCACCCCGAGCCGCTCGGCGATGTTCTGCGCCGCCCGCCCGAGCGGCCACGGCTGATAGATGTGCACAACGTCGGCCCCGGTGATCGCCTCGACGAGCGTCGCGCGCACCGGTTTCGCGAACACGGTGTTCTGCCGATGCGCGAACGTGCTCGCGATGGGCACGACGAGCTCCGGCACCCAGTACATCTGAGGCCCTTCGGGGTTTTCCGCCCCGGGTTTTCCGCACGCGACAACGCGAACCGTGTGGCCCCGCTTCATGAGGCCCGCGGCGAACCGCGTCGCCGAGATCGTGGTGCCGTTGTTGCCCACATTGAACGTGTCGATGACCAGCGTGATGACCATTTGCCGCCCCGCGACCAAACCAATTGATCAGCACGTTGTGCAACGCCACCCGCCCGGTCAATCTTCCCGGGGTCGATGGATGTGTGATCTATCAGCCTCACCCGCGGCGGCACTCACGGTGCGCCGACCCCGCATCACGCGCTGTACGCAGGGAAGATCGCCAAAGTTGCCGATAGCGGCGCCGGGGTTCCTGAGTACGCTGATTGCGTCGGACGTCCACCGATGATGATCGGGAGATCCGCGTCATGGAGTTGGCCGATCAGGGGCGCCCCAGCTTCTTCATCAGCTATGTGCACGACTCCAGTGAAGAAGACAATTATGTGTACCGATTCCATGACGACCTGGTCCGCGAGGTCCGGGTGCACGGCGGCCCGCAGTCGTTCGGCTTCAGCGACAAGCTGCTGAGCCTCGGCGATCGATGGTCGCCGAGACTCATCGAGGCGATCAGCACCTGCAGCGTGTTCATCGCCCTGTGCAGCGCCAACTACTTCGACAGCCCGCCCTGCGGCCGGGAGTGGGCATTCTTCATGCGCCGGCTCGGCTCGCTCCCGCGGTTGTCGGTGCCGATCCTGCCGCTGATCTGGGTTCCGATGCGGACGGTCCCGGACATCATGGAGCCGTATCAGTACTCCGAACCCGGCCTGGGCGACCTGTATCGCGAGCACGGGCTGCGCCACCTGCTGCACATCAGGCGGCACGACGACGACTACAAGCAGTTCGTCACCGCGCTCGCCCGGCGCATTCTCCGGCTGCAGGACTCGGCCCTTCCGCCGAGCGCGGAACGGCCCGATTTCGACAGCCTGGAATCCGCCTTCGCCGGGCCCGCCGCCCGGGTCGCTCCCGCGCCGTTGCCGTCGGAGCCGCGGTTCGAATCGCCTGCGCCCCGGCCCCGCCGACCCGTCCCGGGGACCACCGTTGGCGGCGCCCGGCCGGCGCCCAGCTCTGGGAAGACCGCCAAGGCCGCCGCGAGCGCCGCGCCGGTTTCCGACGAGGGCGGGCGGGTCGTCACCTTCTACTCGTACAAGGGCGGCACCGGCCGGACGATGGCCCTGGCCAACGTCGCCTGGCTGTTGGCCGGCAACGGCTTCCGGGTCCTCACGGTCGACTGGGATCTGGAGTCGCCGGGCCTGCACCGCTACTTCCACCCCTTCCTGCGCGACAAGGAGCTGCGGCACACCGACGGCGTCCTGGACCTGATGCGCAACTACGCCGATCACGTGTCGAACGGCCGGCCTGACGCCCGCGACGACCTCGCCCGCATCCAGGAATGGGCGGTCTCACTCGACTGGGAGTTCCCGCGCGGCGGCGTGCTGGACTTCGTCGCGGCCGGGCGGCAGGACAACAGCTACGCCACCAAGGTCAGCACCTTCGACTGGGACACCCTGTGGACCCGGCTGGGCGGGGGCCCGTTCATCGAACGGCTGCGCCAGGACATGCGGGATCACTACGACTTCGTGCTCATCGACAGCCGGACCGGCACCAGTGACACGGCCGGCATCTGCACGATCCAGTTGCCGCACGTCGTCGTCAACTGCTTCACGCTCAACAAACAGAGCATCGACGGTGCGGCCGCGATCACCAACGTGGTGCTGCACCAGTCGGCCGACACCGTGACGGTCTACCCGATCCCGACCCGGATCGAGGACGGCGAGAAGGCGAAGCTCGAACGCGGCCGCTCGTACTCCCGGCGCCGCTTCGACCCGTACCTGAAATTCCTCGGCGACGAACAGGCCGCCGACTACTGGAACTCGGTCGAGATTCCGTACATCCCGTACTACGCCTACGAGGAGATCCTCGCCTCCTTCGGGGATCAGCCGGGAGTGGAGAACTCGCTGCTGAGCCGCTACGAGCGGCTGGCCGGACGGATATCCGGCGGGGCCTGCCCCGCGCCGCGGTTCACGGAGGCGCAGCGCAACCGCGTCCGGCGGCTGTTCGAGCAGGCGGCGCCCGCCGCGCCCGCGGCCGTGATCGTCGCCTACGCGCCGCTCGACCGGATCTGGGCCGAGTGGCTGCGCGACCGGCTGACCGGCCCGGCGTACCACGTCAGCCTCTATTGCGTGGACCAGCCGCTGCCGTCGCTCGAGGAGGCCGACCGCCTCGTCGTCATCCACTCGCGCGCGTACGCCGGCACCGGCGCGGGGACCCGGCTGCTGCGCCGGGCCGCGGAGCAGATCAGCGCCGGCGACGGGCAGTTCGCCGCCATCCTGCGGGTGGACGGGATGCCCGTCGGCGACAACGCGCCCGCGCGCTCGGTCATCGACGTGATGGGCGTGGCCGAGGACCGTGCACTGGCGGCGCTGGGCAGCGTCCTGGAACTCGAGCCGATCGAGCCGGCCGGCGGCGATCGGCCCGGCGCCATCCGGTACCCGGCGGCTCCGGCGCCCCAGTGGAACGTCCCGCTCGTGCGCAACCCGCGGTTCTCGGGCCGCGGGGAGCTCCTCGAGCACCTCCGGGATGCGCTGCTCGGCGCCGGGCCCGAGGGCGGCCGGGTCGCGCTCACCGGCCTGGCGGGCGTCGGCAAGACGCAGGTGGCGGTGGAGTACGCCTACCGATTCGCGTCCGCCTACGACCTCGTCCAATGGGTTTCGGCGCGGCCACCCGGCGCGGCCCGGCAGGCATTCGCCGACCTCGGGGACGACCTGGGCCTGTCGCCGCGCGCCGACCTCGACGCCCAGCTGGCCGCCGTTCGCGCGGAGCTCGGGCGGGGGGCCCGGCGCTGGCTGCTCATCTACGACAACACCGACGACATCGACCAGCTCGAGGCGCTGGTTCCCGGCGAGGCCGGGCACGTCCTGGTCACGTCCCGCAATCCACGTGCCGCCGACCGCTTCCCGGCCATCGAGGTCGGCGTGATGAGCCGGGCGGAGAGCATCGAGCTGCTCGGCCGGCGGGTCGCGGGCATCTCCCCGGCGGACGCCGATCGGCTCGCCGCGCGGCTCGGCGACCTCCCGGTCGCCCTGGAACAGGCCGGCGGCTGGCTGGCCAGCACCGGCATGCAGGTCGAGGACTACCTCGCCCTGTTCGATCGCAGCGCGGCCGACGTCGCGGCCGCGATGAACGAGAACGCCCCGCCCGACTACCCGGGCGCCATCACGTCCACGGTGCAGCTCGCCTACGGGGAACTGCGGGAGCGCCATCCGGCCGCCGCCCGGCTGCTGGAGCTGATGGCGTTCCTGGCACCGGAGGCGATTCCGTTCCGGCTGCTGTCGAACCGCCGGCTCACCGAGGTCCTCACGTTGTTCGATCCGACCATGCGGGACTGGATGCACCACGCGACCGTCAACCGGGAGATCGGCCGCTACGGGCTGGCCCGCGTCGACGCGGGCAGCGGCGGCGTCGTCGTGCACCGGCTCACCCAGGACATCGTGCGCTCGCGGCTGTCCGCCGAGGAGCAGCGGCAGCGGCGGGACGAGCTGCTCGCCGTGCTGGCCGAGGCCAATCCGGGTGATCCCGGCGACCGCCGCCACTGGCGGGCCTACGAGGCGCTGCGACCGCACGTGGAGTCGTCCGGGGCCCCGGAGTCGGAGCGGGCCGACGTCCGGCAGCTGATCGTCGACATGGTGTCGTACCTCTGGCAGCGCGGCGACCTCGCCGGCGGCGAGGACCTGGCCCGCCGCGCACTCCGCGAGTGGCGGGGCCGGTCGGGAGAGGACGACGACTGGACGCTGCAGCTCATGTACCACCTCGCCATCCTCGTGCGGGATCAGGGCCGTGAGCGCGAGGCGTACGAGATCAACCGCGACGGCTACGAGCGGCTGGCCCGGAGCCTGGGCAAGAGCGACGCGTACACCCTGCGCATGGCCGTCAGCCTCGCCGTGGACCTACGTGCGCGAGGCGACTACCACGAGGCGCTCGAACTCGCCGAGGAGGCCGTGCGCGGTCTGCGGAGCGCGCTCGGCGACGAGGATCCGCTGACGCTCATCGCCGTGGAGAACCTCGGTACGTCACGCCGGCTGCAGGGCGACTTCGAGGCCGCCGCCGCGCTGGATCGGGACACCCTCGAGCGGCGCAGCCGGCTGCTCGGCGCCCTGGCCCCGGACACCCTCGGCTCCGGCGAACACTATGGCGTCGACCTGCGAGAGCTCGGCGACCTGGAGGGCGCACAACGCCGGCTCGACGACACCTACGTCAAGATGCGCGAGGTGCTCGGCGAGGACCACCCCCGCACGATCCGGACCGGGAAGGCGTACGCCGTCACGCTGCGCCGGCTCGGGCTGCTCGACGCGGCCGCCGCGGTGATGGAGAACGTCGAGCGCGGCGCGACGACCGTGCTCGGCGCCACGAACGCCGTGACGCTGTCGGTGCAGCTCGAGCGGGCCTGCCTGGACTGGGCCCACGGCGACCATGCGCGCGCCGTGACCGCCGGCCGCACCGTGGAGGCCGACTGCCGGCGGCGATTCGGCGAGCATCACCCGTACACCTCGGCGGTTTGGAACGATCTGAGCATCTTCTTGCGAGCCGGCGGTGACGTCGGCGCGGCCCGGCGGCTGGCCGAACGGGCCGCCGACCGGTTCGGGACGCTGCTCGGACCCAGGCATCCGCACACCCTCGCGGCGCAGGTGACGCTGGCGAATGCGATCAACGCCGCCGAGCCGGGCAGCGACGAGGCGCTCCGTCTGGACGCGTCCGCCCTGGAGCGCCTGGAGTCCGTGCTGCCGGGGGACCATCCCTCGGTTCTCGCCGCCGCGGTCAACTTCGTGCTGAGTCACGGCGGCACCGACCCGGCCGCGGCGCGGCGGATACGCGCCCGGACGGTCGATCAGATCCCCGTCGGCTATCCCTACGCGGAGGCGGTCCGCGCCGGACGGCGGATCGACCTCGACATCGAGCTGCCGTTCGTCTGAGGCCTCGGCCGTACCGACCGGGTCAGTGCCTCGGCATCGCCGGTGACCAGCGGACCGGCAGGGTTCCGGCCGCGGCCAGCGCGGCGTTGATGCGGCTGAACGGACGGCTGCCCAGGAAGCCCGTCTGGTTCATCGGGCTGGGGTGGCCTGCTCGCAGTACGACATGGTGGTTGTTCGTGATGAAAGGCGCTTTGGCCTTCGCGGCGGCGCCCCACAGGACGAAGACGACGCGCTCGGGCTTGTCATTGAGGGCGCGGATCGTGGCGTCGGTGATGTTCTCCCAGCCCTGGCCCTTGTGGGAGTTGGGCGTGCCGGCGCGGACGGTCAGGACGGCGTTGAGCAGCATGACGCCCTGCCGCGTCCAGGCGGTCAGGTCGCCGGACGGCGGGGGGTCGACGCCGAGGTCGTCGCGCATCTCCTGGTACACATTGCGCAGCGACGGCGGGACCGCGACGCCGGGCGGGACGCTGAAGCTGAGGCCGTGCGCCTGGCCCGGCTTGATGTACGGGTCCTGGCCGAGGATCAGGACGCGGGTGCTTGCGAGCGGGCTGAGCTTGTACGCGGCGTAGATGTCCTGCTTGCGCGGGTAGACGACGCCCGAGTTGTACTGCTCGACCACGAACGAGGAGAGCGCCGCGACGGTCGTGGGGTCGACGTACGGGGTGACCGCCTCGCGCCAGTCTTCGGGCATGAAGTCCAGGAGATAGACGGGCATGGCCCGGAAAGCTACCACCCGCCGGATCAGGCGGGCTGGATGCCCAGGTCTTCGATCTTCTCGGCGGTCGCGGCACGGCGAACCCAGGTCTTGATCTGGTCCATGTCGGTGCAGTTGGCGATCTCGGCCCGGATGGTCTCGGGCACCTCCACACCGCGGACATCGAGCATGGTCAGCAAGGCCTCGACCCCGCCTTCAGCCTTACCTTTGGCCTCGCCCTCGGCGAAGTTGCGGAGAGCGAACTCACTCTGGAATCGATATCCGGCGATGGTCACGAGTTCCTCCAGACACTTCCGCGCCGCCGCTGGCAGCGTGGAGAGAACCAGGTCAGTGTACAGGTTGGCGTGTTCCTGATCGACCGCGTCAAGTGCGTTGACCAGGGCTTCCAGCACCGCCCGGGGCTCCTCCGAAGCGCCATGGGCGAGGGCGGACAGGACGGCCAGTTCGGGCATGGAACGCGCAGCGGCGATGTCGGTGACCGCGGGCACCTGGCGCGGACCGAGGGCCACCGGGGTCAGCACCGAGCCGGGCGGCCCGATCGTGACCGGGGCGGCGCACCAGTCCGCCACGGCCTGGTCGGGGCACATCACCAGGAGCGCGATCGGGCAGCCCAGCCGGGCGCGCAGCGTGCCGACGTACGCCGGCCAGCTGTGCCGTTTGCGCGCGTCCTTGCGCAGTTGCACCTCGACCACGACCCCCATCACCTGCGATGTGCTGTCGTGCAGGGTGACGACGGCGTCGGCCCGGTACTCGGTCGGGGCGATGTCGGTGAGATCGGCGGAGGACAGCTGGGCCCTGGCGTACTTCGGCAAGGTGACGCGCAGCGGGCCGCCGAGGATCTCGGCCGCCAGTGCCGGGCGTTCCCGGAACATCTCGATCAGAATCTCGTGCAACTGCGATGGCACACCGCGAAGCCTATGAACGACCCTCACGATCTGCCAAGCGTTGTATCACGCAGCGTGAACCAAGTGGGCGGTCACCAGCCGCGGGTGCGCCATTCGTCGAGGGAGGGGCGTTCGGCGCCGATGGTCGAGGCCTTGCCGTGGCCCGGGTAGAAGGTGACCCCGTCCGGCAGGACGTCGAAGAGCTTCGTCGTCACGTCGTGGAAGAGGGAGTCGAAGTCGGCCTTGTTGCCGTGGGTGTTGCCGACGCCGCCAGGGAAAAGAGCGTCGCCGGTGAAGAGGTGGCCGCCCTCCTCCGGGTAGTACAGCGCGATCGAACCCGGCGTGTGCCCCACCAGGTGGATGACCGACAGGGCGCAGTCGCCCACCGTCAGTGTGTCGCCCTCGTTCAGGTGGGCGGTGACGACCGGGATCTCGGGGGCGTCGGCGGGGTGGGCCAGGGACTCGGCGCCGGTCGCGTCCACGACGTCCTGCAGGGCCATCCAGTGGTCCGGGTGGCGGTGGGTGGTGACGACGGCGCGGATGCCGGCCGGTTCGACGAGCTGCAGCAGCCGGGAGGCGTCGTTGGCCGCGTCGATGAGCACGGCGTCGCCGGTGGAGCGGCAGCGCAGCAGGTACGCGTTGTTGTCCATCGGGCCGACCGACAGGGACGTGATGTCGAGTCCGGTGCTCATTTCCAGGCCTCCAGGTTGGGCAGGTCGCCGGTCAGGGCGGTGCCGTCGCCGCGGCCGGTGAGCCAGGCGGCCAGGGCGTGCACCGGGCCGCTGACGGTCGGGGCGTTCTCGACGGTGAGCAGGACGGTACCGTCCGGGTCGACCAGGGTGGCCGCGTGCGGGGTGGCCGGGTCGTGCAGCAGGCGCAGCGGGAAGGCGTCGGGCCAGTCGGCCGGCGTGTACCCGGCGCAGAGGTCGACGTGGTGCAGCTCGACCTCGCAGATGCGGGACCAGACCACGCGGGCGGCGGGGATGGGCGTGCCGGAGGGCAGGGCGACCGTCACGGACCAGGCCTCGGGGGGCATGGCGTCGATCGCGGTGGCCAGGCGGGTCGAGGCGGCGGCCATGTCGGCCAGCTGCGCGGCGAGCGGGCGGGCGGCGCCGGCCTGGATGCCCTCGTCGCGGGCCTCGGGCGACTCGTACGCCGGGGTACGGACGCCGGTGCGGGCCCAGGTGAGCAGGTTGACGTACGCGTCGGCGTTGCGGGCCAGGTGGCTGAGCATGTGGCCGCGCGTCCAGCCGGCGCACAGGGTCGGTTCGGCTAGGTCGGGGTCGCTGAAGGAGGCGATGGTCGCGAGCAGGCGGGAGGTGGCGCGCTCCAGCTCGGGATTGAGGACCAGCGGATCGGCCGTCACCGGTCCAGGTTATCGCTGCCGCACGCCCACCGCGGGCGGGAGGTCGCCGGCCGCCCAGTGCAGCTCATCCTCCCAGTCGGCCACGCTGAGGTCGACGGTCTCGAAGCAGAGGCGGGCGCCGATGGGCTTGCCGAGGTACCCCGCGAAGAGATCATGCACCACGACCAGCCGCTGGCCGACCGCGAACGCCGCGGGGTCGGCCCCGGCCGCCGGTCGGACCTCCAGGCGGCCGTAGACGCCCATCTCGGCGTCGGTGCCGCGCTCCTCGACGATCACGTCCAGGATCTCGTCCTCGGCGCCGACGTGGAATCCGTAGCACGTGGTGCCGAACGTCAGCCAGAACCGCATGAGCGAGTCGTCCTGCCCGACGGACACGTGCCACTGCACGTCGGCCCGGTCGAGGCGGAGTCCGACGGCGCCGGCCAGCACACGCGAGGGAAGCACCGTCCGACGATAGCCCCGATATTCGGTTTCGCGTTGCTGCCGCGCTACCTACCGTGGGTTTCCGAACGCCAGTTCGGATTGGAAGGACTACAGTGAGTATCGACCTGTCGGCCCTCGGTTGGGACGACGGCTTCGCCGAGGTCTTCGGGCGCTTCGACGTGCCCGGGCAGCGACCCGCGCGGGTGAGCCGCGTGGACCGGGGCGTCTGCACCGCGCTCACGGCCGGCGGACCCGTGCGCGCCAGCGTGGCCGGTGGGCTGCTGGCCCGGGCCGCGCAGGACCCGGGCGCGCTGCCGTGTGCGGGGGACTGGCTGGTCGTGCGCGACTGGCCCGACGACCGGATTACCGCTGAGGTTGTACTGCCCAGACGCACCGCGATCGTCCGCGCGACCGCCGGCGAGGAGTCGTTCGGCCAGGTGCTGGCGGCCAACATCGACGCCGTCGCCGTCGTGGAGCCGGTGGACCCCTCGCCGGATCTGGGGCGGATCGAGCGCCTGCTGGCGCTGGCGTGGGAGTCCGGGGCAAAGCCTCATCTGGTACTGACAAAAGCCGATCTCGCCGCTGACCCCGAGGCGCTGGCGGCGCAGATGCCGGGGCATGCGTCCGGCGTGACGGTCCACGCGGTGAGTGCGCGGACCGGGCTCGGCCTGGACGGACTGCGGCCGCTCGTCGCGCACGGGCGCACGCTCGGCCTGCTCGGACAGTCCGGGGCGGGCAAGTCCAGCCTGGTCAACGCGCTCGCGGGGGCGCCGGTCATGCAGACGCGGGCGCTGCGCTCGGACGGACGCGGGCGCCATACGACCACATACCGGGCGCTGATCCCGATGCCGGACGGCGGTGCGGTGCTGGACACACCTGGCGTGCGGCTGGTCGGCATGTTCGACACGGTGACCGGCCTCGACCGGGCCTTCGCCGATGTGACGCTGCTCGCCGGGGCCTGCCGGTTCGACGACTGCGGACACGGTGACGAGCCCGGATGCGCCGTGCGCGCGGCCGTCGAGGAGGGCGAGCTGAGCCCGCGCCGCTACGCGAGTTGGCAGAAACTGCAAAAAGAGCAGAAGCTGGCTTCGGTACGTCGTCAGCGTCGCGAGAACCGCGAGCGCCGCCGGCCGGCCCGGGGCTGATCAGGCCCGCTTCCCCCGTTCGAGGTCCCCTCGCGCGGGCGGCGGCCAAAAAATGTCATACCCCCTGGCTAGAGTTGTCGGCTGGCACCAGGACGGTGTTCCAACCGGACGAATACTGCCAAGGGGAAGCATGTCCGACCGCTTGATCATCCGTGGCGCACGGGAGCACAACCTCCGCGACGTCAGTCTTGACCTGCCGCGCGACGCGATGATCGTGTTCACCGGGCTCTCCGGCTCCGGCAAGTCGAGCCTGGCGTTCGACACGATCTTCGCCGAGGGCCAGCGGCGATACGTCGAGTCGCTCTCGTCGTACGCGCGGCAGTTCCTCGGCCAGATGGACAAGCCCGACGTGGACTTCATCGAGGGCCTGTCCCCGGCGGTCTCGATCGACCAGAAGTCGACCTCGCGCAACCCGCGCTCGACGGTCGGCACCATCACCGAGGTCTACGACTACCTGCGGCTGCTCTACGCGCGCGTCGGCGAGCCGCACTGCCCGGTCTGCGGCGAGGCGATCACCAAGCAGACGCCCCAGCAGATCGTCGACCGCGTGCTGGCGATGGACGAGGGCACCCGCTTCCAGGTGCTCGCGCCGGTCGTGCGCGGGCGCAAGGGGGAATACGTCGACCTGTTCGCCGAGCTGCAGTCCAAGGGCTACGCGCGGGCCCGGGTCGACGGCGTGGTGCACCCGCTGACCGAGCCGCCGAAGCTCAAGAAGCAGGAGAAGCACACCATCGAGGTGGTCGTCGACCGGCTCGCGGTGAAGCGCAGCGCCAAGCAGCGGCTCACCGACTCGGTGGAGACCGCGCTGAAGCTCGCGGCCGGCATCGTGATCCTCGAGTTCGTCGACCTGCCCGAGGACGACGAGCACCGCGAGCGGCTGTTCTCCGAGCACCTCGCGTGCCCCAACGAGCACCCGCTGTCGATCGAGGACCTGGAGCCGCGGTCGTTCTCCTTCAACGCGCCGTACGGTGCCTGCCCCGACTGCACCGGCATCGGCACCAAGAAGGAGGTCGACCCGGAGCTGATCATCCCGGACCCCGACCGCACGCTGCGGGACGGCGCCATCGCGCCGTGGGCCACCGGGCACACGCTGGACTACTTCCTGCGGCTGCTGGAGGCGCTCGGCGACGAGGAGGGGTTCAACCTCGACACCCCGTGGCAGGGGATCTCCTCGCGCGGGCAGAAGGCGATCCTGCACGGCAGCGAGGACCAGGTCCACGTCCGGTACCGCAACAAGTACGGCCGCGAGCGCTCCTACTACACCGGCTTCGAGGGCGTGGTGCAGTGGATCGAGCGGCGGCACGCCGACACCGACAGCGACTGGTCGCGGGACAAGTACGAGGGGTACATGCGCGACGTGCCCTGCGGCACCTGCGGCGGCACCCGGCTCAAGCCCGAGATCCTGGCCGTGACGATCGCCGGGCGCAGCATCGCCGACGTCTGCAACCTCTCGGTCGGCGACGCCGCCGAGCTGCTCGGGGCGATGGAGCTCACCGACCGGCAGAAGATGATCGCCGAGCGGGTGCTCAAGGAGATCAACGCCCGGCTGCGCTTCCTGGTCGACGTCGGCCTGGACTACCTCTCCCTGGACCGGGCCTCCGGCACGCTGTCCGGCGGCGAGGCCCAGCGGATCCGGCTCGCCACGCAGATCGGCTCCGGCCTGGTCGGCGTCCTGTACGTGCTCGACGAGCCCAGCATCGGCCTGCACCAGCGGGACAACCACCGGCTCATCGAGACGCTGGTGCGGCTGAAGAAGCTCGGCAACACGCTGATCGTGGTCGAGCACGACGAGGACACCATCCGCACCGCCGACTGGATCGTCGACATCGGGCCCGGTGCCGGCGAGCTGGGCGGCAAGGTGGTGCACAGCGGGCCGTACGAGCAGCTGATCAAGACCGAGGAGTCGGTGACCGGGGCGTACCTGTCCGGCAAGCGCAGCATCCCGACGCCGGAGATCCGCCGGCCGCGCACGCCGGGCCGCGAGCTCGTGGTGGTCGGCGCGCGCGAGCACAACCTGCACAACCTGACCGTGCCGTTCCCGCTCGGGCAGCTCACGGCGGTCACCGGAGTCTCCGGTTCCGGCAAGTCGACGCTGGTCAACGACATCCTGCACGCGGTACTGGCGAACACGGTCAACGGAGCCCGGCTGGTACCGGGGAGGCACACCCGCATCTCGGGGCTCGACCTGGTCGACAAGGTGGTCGGCGTCGACCAGTCGCCGATCGGGCGGACGCCGAGGTCGAACCCGGCGACGTACACCGGCGTCTTCGACAACATCCGCAAGCTCTTCGCGGAGACGACGGAGGCCAAGGTACGCGGGTACGGGCCGGGCCGTTTCTCCTTCAACGTCAAGGGCGGCCGCTGCGAGGCGTGCGCGGGCGACGGCACGATCAAGATCGAGATGAACTTCCTCCCCGACGTGTACGTCCCGTGCGAGGTGTGCAAGGGCGCGCGGTACAACCGCGAGACCCTCGAGGTGCACTACAAGAGCCGGACGATCGCCGAGGTGCTCGACATGCCGATCGCCGAGGCGGAGGGCTTCTTCGAGGCCATCCCGGCGATCCACCGCCACCTCAAGACGCTGGTCGACGTCGGCCTGGGCTACGTGCGGCTGGGCCAGCCGGCGCCGACCCTCTCCGGCGGCGAGGCGCAGCGCGTCAAGCTGGCCTCGGAGCTGCAGAAGCGCTCGACCGGGCGGACGGTGTACGTGCTCGACGAGCCCACCACCGGCCTGCACTTCGAGGACATCCGCAAGCTCCTGCTGGTGCTGCAGGGCCTGGTGGACAAGGGCAACACGGTGATCGTCATCGAGCACAACCTCGACGTCATCAAGGCCGCTGACTGGATCATCGACATGGGTCCGGAGGGCGGCCACAAGGGCGGCACGGTGGTCGCGGCCGGGACGCCGGAGGAGGTGGCGGAGCTGCCGGAGAGCTACACCGGGCAGTTCCTGCGGCCGGTGCTGGGGCTGAAGGGCGAGCCGTCGGGTTCCCCGGAGGCGCGGGACCGGGCGGCCCAGGCCAACGGCGCGAAGCCGGCCGCGACGCCGCGCAAGACCGCGGCCAAGGTGGCTCCCGCGAAGGCCACCAAGGCGGCGGCGCCGGCCAAGAAGACGGCGGCGCCGCGGAAGACCGCGGCGAAGAAGGCTCCGGCCAAGCGCTGATTGCCTGTTCTGAACGGCGGCCCGGGACTGCTTGGTCCCGGGCCGCCTGCTGTCTGTTTGCTGTGGATGTTGATCGATAAGTCGGGCGCTTCGCGCCGCGACTTATCGGACTTATACCCCGCCGGTAGATAAATAGGTTTTCGCCCGATTTCGAGCCTGCTCCGGGTTGTCATGATCGTCAGGTTGCGCTGCTACCGTGGCCGCTGGCGAGGCTGACCTCAGGAGGAAACGCGTGCCACAAGAGGACGTCTTCAACCTTTGCGCCGCGCGGCGCTCGCTGCTGCTCGGCGCGGGCGCGCTCGGCGTCGCCGTGCTGGCCGGCTGTGGCGGCGGGGACGAACCCGCGCCGAGTGCCGGGGGCGCTTCCAGTGCACCCGCCGCGGCGCCGACCACCGGCAACCCGTTCGACGACAACGGCACCGGCGGCGGGGGCGGCGACCAGGTGCCGTCCAACGCGCTCGTGGCCGCTGGCGAGGTACCGGTCGGCGGCGGCGTGATCGTCAAGGACACGGTGCTGGTGCTGCAGCCGACGAAGGGCGCGTTCAAGGCGTACGACGCGGCGTGCCCGCACGAGGGCGCGATCGTCGACCCGCCGTTCGACGGCAACCCGGTGATCATGTGCCCGCGGCACAACTCGAAGTTCAAGGTGGCCGACGGCGGCAAGATCAGCGGGCCGGCGCCGCGCGGGCTGAAGGGGATCAAGGTCAGCGTCAAGAACGGGTATGTTGTTCAAGGCTGACCCTTACGTTACGTAAGCCCAAGATTGCGGTTCGGGTGCCGAACTCACAGTTTTTGTTGAGCATTGAACCGTATCCTCCAAGATCTGTGTATGGCCGCAGCCTGCGGGCACACGACCATTGGAGGAGCTAGATGAGTGAGACGACCCGCCGCGCGGTGCTTGCCGGGGCGGTCGGCGTGACGGCCGTGACGGTGCTGGCCGCCTGCGGCGACGACGACAGCGGATCGGACAGCACCGGCTCCGGCTCGACCCCTGGCGGCCCGATCGCCAAGAAGGCCGACATTCCGGTGGGTGGCGGCAAGATCGTCTCCGACGACGGCGGCACGGTCATCACCCAGCCGGAGTCGGGGACCTTCAAGGCGTTCACGGCCATCTGCACCCACCAGCAGTGCATCGTGACCGACGTGGCGAACAACAACATCAACTGCAAGTGCCACGGCAGCACGTTCTCGGCCACGGACGGCAGCGTGACCAACCCGCCGGCGAGCCAGCCGCTGAAGGAGAAGACGCTCCGGTTCGAGGGCGACGACATCTACGTCACGTCCTGACGCAGCCACGAAGGCCGGTCGCTCCGAACGGGCGACCGGCCTTCGATTTTCTGTCGTACCCCCCGGATAGTCTCGAAGCGTGCCAGACCCGTCCACGTATCGACCAGCACCCGGAACCATTCCCGACACACCCGGCGTGTACCGCTTCTACGACCCCTCCGGGCGGGTCATCTACGTGGGCAAGGCCAAGAGCCTCCGGCAGCGGCTCAGCAGCTACTTCGCCGACCTGTGGACCCTGCACTCGCGCACGCAGCAGATGGTCACGACCGCCGCGCGGGTCGACTGGGTGACGGTCGGCACCGAGGTCGAGGCCCTCCAGCTGGAGTACAACTGGATCAAGGCCTACGACCCGCGGTTCAACGTCCGCTACCGCGACGACAAGAGCTACCCGTATCTCGCCGTCACGCTCGACGAGGCCTACCCGCGGCTGCAGGTGATGCGCGGGGCCAAGCGCAAGGGCGTGCGCTACTTCGGGCCGTATGCACACGCGTGGGCCATCCGCGAGGTGCTGGACCTGCTGCTCAGGGTCTTTCCGGCCCGCACGTGCTCCGCGGGCGTCTTCAAGCGTGCCGGGCAGATCGGCCGGCCGTGCCTGCTCGGGTACATCGGGAAGTGCTCGGCCCCGTGCGTCGATCGGGTGAGCGAGGACGAGCACCGCCGGATCGTCGAGGACTTCTGCGACTTCATGGCCGGCAAGACCGACGTGATGGTCAAGCAGCTCGAGCGCGAGATGTACCAGGCCTCCGACGAGCTGGACTTCGAGCGCGCGGCGCGGCTGCGGGACGATCTCGGGGCGCTGCGGCGGGCGATGGAGAAGCAGGCTGTTGTGCTTGGGGACGGTACCGATGCGGATGTTGTCGCTTTTGCCGACGACCCGCTGGAGGCCGCCGTGCAGGTGTTCCACGTGCGCGGGGGGCGGGTGCGGGGCCAGCGCGGGTGGATCGTGGAGAAGACCGAGGACCTGACCCCCGGCGACCTGGTGCACCACTTCTGCACGCAGATCTACGGCAGCGAGGCCGGGGCCGAGGCCGCCGATCTCCCGCGCGAGCTGCTGGTGCCCGAGCTGCCGGCCGACGTCGACGCGCTCGCCGACTGGCTCAGCAAACTGCGCGGCAGTCGGGTTTCCATTCGTGTACCGCAACGAGGCGACAAGAAAACGCTCGCCGAAACCGTCGCCCGCAACGCCGAGCAGGCTCTCCAGCAGCACAAACTCCGCCGCGCCGGGGACCTGAGCACGCGCAGCAAGGCGCTGGAGGAGATCTCCGAGGGGCTCGGGATGGCCGCCGCGCCGCTGCGCATCGAGTGCTACGACATCTCGCAGATCCAGGGCACCGACGTCGTCGCCAGCATGGTGGTCTTCGAGGACGGACTGTCGCGCAAGAGCGAATACCGCCGGTTCGCGATCAACGGCGCCACCGACGACGTCTCCGCGATCTCCGAGGTGCTGCGCCGCCGCTTCGCCCGCTACCTCGACGCCAAGGTCGAGATCGACGAGGCGGCCGAGATCGACCCCTCGCGCCCCGGCATCGACCCGACGACCGGGCGGCCGCGCAAGTTCGCGTACCCGCCGCAGCTGGTCGTCGTCGACGGCGGCCAGCCTCAGGTCAACGCGGCCGCGCAGGTCCTGCTCGACCTGGGCATCGACGACATCACGGTCTGCGGCCTGGCCAAGCGCCTCGAGGAGGTGTGGCTGCCGGACGACGAGTTCCCGGTGATCCTGCCGCGCGCCTCCGAGGGCCTGTACCTCCTGCAGCGCGTCCGCGACGAGGCGCACCGGTTCGCGATCACGTACCACCGGCAGAAGCGCTCGAAGCGGATGACGGCCTCGGCGCTCGACTCGATCCCGGGCCTGGGCGAGATCCGGCGCAAGGCGCTGCTGCGGCACTTCGGGTCGCTGAAGCGGTTGAAGGCGGCGAGCCTGGACGAGATCGCGGAGGTGCCGGGCATCGGGCGGCGGACTGCGGAGGCCATTCAGGCGGCTCTGAACGCGGATCCGCTGGCTTCAGCTCGTCCGCCGGCGGACCGAGCGGCAACGGTGGACGCATCCGATCCGGATTCGGGCGTGGATGCGCAATCGGACGACGCGAATTCGGTGAATACGGGCGTGGACGAGCCGGAGTCGGACGAGGGCTCCGACGACGCGGCTTCGATCGAGACTGTCGGTTCGCCGCGCGATGCGGATTCGGACCGGGGCTCGGGTGCGCAATCGGACCGGGGCTCGGGTGCGCAATCGGACGTGGGCTCGGATGCGCACATCCGCTCGGATGCGCAGTCGAACGGAACGGCTTCGAGCGCGGCGCTGGATTCGGAGCGGGAGTTGAAGGCGGACTCGGCTGAATCCTTCGCGTCGGGCTCGGTCAATCCGTCGCGATCCGGCTGAGCGTTCCGGCTGAGCGTTCCGGCTGAGCGTTCCGGGCTGAGCGTTCCGGGCTGAGCGTTCCGGGCTGAGCGTTCCGGGCTGAGCGTCCGGGCCGGAGATCGGCGTCGGTGCCGCTGTCGCTGGTCAGTGATCGGTCGAGGGGCCCGCATCTGCCCACCACGGCCGCCTGCGAGTGTCGACCAGAGTCGCCCCGCGGCCCCCCGCCTGCCGACCGCGCGCTGTTGCCCGTGATGGCCGGCCGGGGCGCGATCCGGCGGCGGCGAGCGGGTCGGGGTGCGGCGTGTTGGGCTGGCGTGTCGGTGCGCGTGTCCGGTTTGGGGTGCCGAGCGGGCCAGCATGCCGCGAGGCGGTTCTGTTGGCGGGGCCCAAGTGGTGTGGGGTGTGACACGGATGGGGGACATCCGTGGCGGTGGTTTTCGCGGCCGCGACACGCCCGGGTGCGGGTCTGGAGCGGGGGAAACCGTGGACAGGGGCCGCGAACCGGGTGTGCGCAGGTAGGTTGCTGGAGATACCGCGAACTAGTGCAAACCGACCGACCGTCCGTTGGCGGGGGCGGTACGACATAAACTCGTCGACGTGTCGAGAGAAGGCGACGTGCCGAGAGACGCCGCGGGGCCCGGTGGCGGGGATCAACCGCCTGGTGGGGCGGTGGGGGACGAAGGTGTGTTCCTGAGTGCCGAGGAGCGGGCCGAGCTCAGTGCCGGGTTCGGTGAAGTGGACCCCGACGAGGGGATGCTGCCCGGGCGCAACACCACCGACCTCGTGATCGTGACGGGGGTGTCCGGGGGCGGGCGCAGCACCGTGGCGCGGGCGCTGGAGAACGTCGGGTACTACGTCGTGGACAACCTGCCGCAGGCGCTGCTGCTCGACATGGCCGAGCTGGCGCATGCGGCGCAGGGGGCGGTCCGGCGTACGGCCATGGTGCTGGACGTGCGCAGCCACGCGTTCTCGACGGATCTGCCCGGTGCGATGAAGTCGCTGCGCGAGCGGGGGTTCAACCCGCGCATGGTGTTCGTCGACGCCGATGACGAGGTGCTGATCCGGCGGTTCGAGAGCGTGCGGCGCTCCCATCCGCTGCAGGGGGCCGGGCGGCTGTCCGACGGCATCGCGGCCGAGCGGAAGCTGCTGCAGGAGGCGCGCGAGCAGGCCGACGTCCTGATCGACACGAGCCACCTGAACGTGAACCAGCTGCGCGGGCGCGTCGAGGAGATGTTCGGCGAGGAGGACACGACCCAGATCAGGGTCACCGTGCTGTCCTTCGGCTTCAAGTACGGCCTGCCGCCCGACGCCGACTTCGTGCTCGACGCGCGGTTCCTGCCCAACCCGTACTGGGTGCCGGAGCTGCGGGAACACACCGGGCGGGAGACCGACGTCAGCCGGTACGTGCTGGGGCAGCGCGGGGCGATCACGTTCGTCGAGACGTATGCGCGGCTGATCAATGCGACCGCGCCGGGATTCGAGCGCGAGGGCAAGCGGTACCTCACGATCGCCGTCGGGTGCACGGGCGGCAAGCACCGCAGTGTCGCCATCGCCGAGGAGCTGGCGCGGCGCCTGCGTGAGATGCGGCTCTCGGCCTCGCCGCAGCACCGCGACCTGGGACGCGAATGACGAGCCGAACCACCCGCGGCAATGACGCCGCGCGCAACCCGAGCGTGAGCAACACCGCGCGCCCGGGCGAAACGAGCACGCCGAAAACAGCCGGGGCAACCACGCCCGAGAACCCCGAACAGGTGGTCAAGGTCGTGGCGTTCGGGGGCGGGCACGGACTGTCCGCCACGCTGCGGGCGCTGCGCGTCGTCCAGCGTGGACGGCCGCTCGACATCACCGCCGTCGTGACAGTGGCGGATGACGGGGGCTCGAGCGGGAGACTTCGCCGTACCCGAGACATATTGCCGCCGGGTGATCTGCGGCAGGCCCTCGCCGCGCTGGCCGACGAGGCCGCGATCGCCGAACTGTTTCAACACCGGTTCACCGGCGAGGACGACATCGCCGGGCATCCGGTCGGGAATCTGGTGCTCGTGGCGCTCATGGAGCAGGCCGGCGACCCGGTGGCGGCGCTCGATCGGGCCGCGGCCATGCTGCGGTGCGGCGGGCGGGTGTTGCCGATGTCGCGCGACCCGCTGCACATCGAGGCAGAGCTCTCGGAGGGTGGCGAGGTCGTCACGGTGCGCGGGCAGCACGAGGTCGCGGTGACCACCAAGACCATCGACCGCGTGCGGTTGACGCCGGCCGCGCCCGAGGCGTGTGCCGAGGCGGTGCGCGCGGTACGAGAGGCGGACTGGCTGTTGTTCGGGCCCGGATCGTGGTTCACCAGCGTGATTCCGCACCTGCTGGTGCCGGGGCTGGCCGACGCGATCCGGGAGAGCGGCGCGCGGCGGCTGGTCACGCTGAACCTGGCCGCCGACAGCGAGACCGCGGGGCTGACGCTGCCGGAACACCTGGCCGCTCTGCCTCGTTACCTACCTGGATTGCACGTCGATGTAGTTCTTGCCGACGGGAAAGCGGTAGGCGACCCCGAACCGGTCCATCGTGCGGCAGAATCGCTTGGTGCGCGGCTGGTGCTGGCCCCGGTCGCCGTCGGGGACGGCGCGCCCCGGCACGACCCGCAGGCGCTGGCGGCGGCGCTCGAGCCGCTGTTGCAGACCCACCGCAAGGCCCGGCCCACCGGTACGACGACGAGCGGCGCGAACCGCTCGGGCGGCGCGGCGGGCACCGGTGCACGGAACGAGAACGGTGCGCGAGCCCACGCCGGCAACGGGGGCCGGGCGCGCGCCGGTACGGACGAGGACATGACCGCGAACACGAAAACCGCGAGGTGACGACAGAATGGCGATGACCGCTGCGGTCAAGGACGAGCTGAGCCGGGTGGACGTGGCCAAGCCCTGCTGCCGGCGCGCCGAGATGGCCGCACTGTTGCGCTTTGCGGGAGGGCTCCACATCGTCTCCGGCCGCGTGGTCGTCGAGGCCGAGCTCGACACCAATGCCGCCGCGCGCCGGCTGCGGCGGGAGGTGTCGGAGGTGTACGGGTACGGCAGCGAGATCCACGTCCTCGCGTCCGGCGGGCTGCGCAAGGCCAGCCACTTCATCGTCCGCGTGGTCAAGGACGGCGAGGCCCTCGCGCGCCAGACCGGCCTGCTCGATGTGCGCGGCCGTCCGGTGCGCGGTCTCCCGCCGCATGTCGTTTCGGCCAACATGTGCTGCGCGGTTGCGGCGTGGCGCGGTGCCTTCCTGGCCCACGGCTCGCTGACCGAACCCGGCCGCAGCTGTGCGCTGGAGATCACGTGCCCGGGTCCCGAGGCGGCGCTCGCGCTGGTCGGGGCGGCCCGGCGGATCGGGATCACCGCGAAGGCCCGCGAGGTGCGCGGGGTCGACCGGGTCGTGGTCAAGGACGGCGACGCGATCGCCGCGCTGCTCACCCGCATCGGCGCCCACCAGAGCGTGCTGACCTGGGAGGAGCGCCGGGTGCGGCGCGAGGTGCGGGCCACCGCCAACCGGCTGGCCAACTTCGACGACGCCAACCTGCGCCGCTCGGCCCGGGCCGCCGTGGCCGCCGCCGCGCGGGTCGCCCGCGCCATGGAGATCCTCGCGGACACCGCGCCGGACCACCTCAGCAGCGCCGGTACCCTGCGCCTCGAGCACCGTCAGGCCTCGCTCGAGGAGCTCGGCGCCCTGGCCGACCCGCCGTTGACGAAGGATGCGATCGCCGGCCGTATAAGGCGTCTGCTCGCCCTCGCCGACAAGCGCGCCCGTGACCTGGGCATTCCCGACACCGAGTCGGCCGTGACGCCGGAGATGCTGGTCGGCTGAAGATCGACAAGCCACAAGCAAAACGCCAGATCCCCGCTTGTACCGTATAAATCGCCTGTCGGGGGATAAGTCCGATAAGTCGCGGCGCGCCAGCGCCCGACTTATCGTGACCAAACGCGCCTAAGCGGGCGGGCGATAACGTGCACGAAGCGAGCGGCCGGAATGCGCACAATAAGCGCAGTGTGAGCCAGAGCCGTGAGCCGGACGGCAGCCCGGCAAGAGGTCCGAGCGGCCGCGTCCGCCGTACTCTCGAACGTGGGCTCCGACACCCCCGCGCAGTCGTGACCGGTTCGAGACGATAGGGTTTGCCGTGTTCGGCGATGAGGCCGACTCGGGTCGCTCCTCGCTGTTCGATCGCCGCCGCGACACGCGGCCGGGCCCAGCACCACTGGGTGGGACCGGACCGGCGGGACCAGGGTGGGCGAGCCAATAACACTCATCTGGCGCACGGCATCGGAAATCATTGCGAGCCGGGGCGCGAAGAGACGAGGAGATGTGTCGAAGTGACCATCCGGGTTGGCATCAACGGCTTCGGCCGTATCGGGCGCAACTTCTTCCGTGCGGCGCTGGCCAAGGGCGCGGACATCGAGGTTGTCGGGGTCAACGACCTGACCGACAACGCGACGCTGGCGCACCTGCTCAAGTACGACAGCATCCTCGGCCGGCTGGGCGAGGAGGTGAAGGCGAGCGCGGACGAGATCTCGGTCGCGGGCAAGTCCTTCAAGGCCCTCGCCGAGCGCGACCCGTCGAAGCTGCCCTGGGGCGACCTGGGCGCGGACGTCGTCATCGAGTCGACCGGCATCTTCACCGACGCGGAGAAGGCCAAGGTCCACGTCGCGGGCGGCGCCAAGAAGGTCATCATCTCGGCCCCGGCCAAGAACGAGGACCTCACGATCGTCTTCGGTGTGAACGAGCACCAGTACGACCCGGCCAAGCACACGATCATCTCCAACGCGTCGTGCACCACGAACTGCCTGGCCCCGATGGCGAAGGTCATCAACGACACGTTCGGCATCGAGCGTGGCCTCATGACCACGATCCACGCGTACACGCAGGACCAGAACCTGCAGGACGGCCCGCACAAGGACCTCCGTCGCGCCCGCGCCGCGGCCCTGAACATCGTGCCGACCTCGACCGGTGCGGCCAAGGCGATCAGCCTGGTCATCCCCGAGCTCAAGGGCAAGCTCGACGGCTACGCGCTGCGCGTGCCGGTCCCGACCGGCTCGGCGACCGACCTCACGGTCACCGTCGGCCGCGAGACCAGCGTCGAGGAGGTCAACGCCGCGCTCAAGGCCGCGGCCGAGGGCCCGCTCGCCGGCATCCTGGTCTACACCGAGGACCCGATCGTCTCCACCGACATCGTGACCGACCCGGCGTCGTGCATCTTCGACGCGGGCCTGACCAAGGTCATCGGCAACCAGGTCAAGGTCGTCGGCTGGTACGACAACGAGTGGGGCTACAGCAACCGTCTCGTCGACGCCGTCACCCTGGTCGGCACCGGCCTGTGAAGACGCTCGACGACCTCCTGAGCGAGGGCGTCGCCGGTCGGCGCGTGCTGGTGCGCGCCGACCTGAACGTCCCGCTGGACGGCGACAAGATCACCGACGACGGCCGCATCCGGGCCGTCCTGCCGACCCTCAACGCCCTGCGCGAGGCCGGTGCGGCGAAGATCACCGTCATGTCCCACCTCGGCCGCCCGAAGGGTGCGCCGGACCCGAAGTACACCCTGGCGCCCGTGGCCGCCCGCCTCAGCGAGCTGCTCGGCACCCCCGTCGCGTTCGGGGACGACACCGACGGTGACGTCGTGCTGCTGGAGAACCTGCGCTTCAACGCGGGGGAGACCAGCAAGGACGAGGGCGAGCGCCAGGCGTTCGCGCAGGAGCTGGCCGCGCACGGCGACGTCTACGTCGACGACGCGTTCGGCGCCGTGCACCGCAAGCACGCCAGTGTGTACGACACGGCCGCCCTCCTCCCGCGCTACGCGGGCTACCTGGTGGCCAAGGAGCTCGAGGTCCTCAGCAAGCTGACGGGCCAGGCCGAGCGGCCGTACATCGTCGTGCTCGGCGGCTCGAAGGTCTCGGACAAGCTCGCCGTCATCGAGGCGCTGCTGCCCAAGGTCGACAAGCTGCTGATCGGCGGCGGCATGTGCTTCACCTTCCTCAAGGCCCAGGGCCACGAGGTCGGCAAGAGCCTGCTGCAGGACGAGATGGTCGGCACCTGCAAGGACCTGCTCGAGCGGGGCGGCGACAAGATCGTGCTGCCGACCGACGTGGTGACCGCGGACAAGTTCGCGGCCGACGCGGCCACGCAGACCGTCTCCGTCGACGCGATCCCCGCCGACGAGCTGGGCCTGGACATCGGCCCCGACTCGGTGGCGGCCTTCGCGGCCGCCCTCGACGGCGCGAAGACCGTCTTCTGGAACGGCCCGATGGGCGTGTTCGAGCTGGCGCCGTTCGCGGCCGGCACCCGGGGCGTCGCCGAGGCGATCACCAAGGTCGACGGCTTCACGGTCGTCGGCGGCGGCGACTCGGCCGCGGCGGTCCGCGCGCTGGGCATCCCCGAGGACGGGTTCAGCCACATCTCCACCGGCGGCGGCGCCTCCCTCGAGTTCCTCGAGGGCAAGGCCCTGCCGGGCATCACGGCACTGGAGGCCTGAGTCCATGGCTGAGGTCACCGGACGCCGCCCGCTCATGGCCGGCAACTGGAAGATGAACCTGAACCACCTCGAGGCCATCGCGCTGGTGCAGAAGCTGGCCTTCACGCTCACCGAGCAGCAGCTCAACGACGTGGAGGCGGTGGTGCTCCCGCCGTTCGTCGACATCCGCAGCATCCAGACGCTGGTCGACGGCGACAAGCTGCTCATCGGGTACGGCGCGCAGGACATCTCCGCGCACGTCTCCGGCGCCTACACCGGTGAGGTCTCCGGGGCGATGCTGGCCAAGCTCGGCTGCCAGTACGCCGTGGTCGGGCACTCCGAGCGCCGCCAGTACCACAACGAGGACGACGCGCTGGTCAACGCCAAGGTGAAGGCGGCGCTGGCCAACGGCATCGCGCCGATCCTCTGCGTGGGCGAGGGCCTCGAGGTCCGCGAGTCGGGCGAGCACGTGGGCTACACCCTCGCGCAGCTCGACGCCGGCCTGGAGAAGGTCAAGACCGACGAGGTCGAGAAGATCGTCATCGCGTACGAGCCGGTCTGGGCGATCGGCACCGGCAAGGTGGCCACGCCGCAGGACGCGCAGGAGGTCATCGGGGCGATCCGCACCCGGCTGGCCGAGAAGTACACCGGCGGCACGGCCGACCGGGTGCGCATCCTGTACGGCGGCTCGGTGAAGCACGACAACGTCGCGGCGATCATCGAGCAGCCCGACATCGACGGCGCGCTCGTCGGCGGGGCGAGCATCGACGCCGAGGGTTTCGCGAGGATTGTCCGCCTCGGGAAGTAATCTCGGTACACGCACAAACACCCAGCGTCGCGCGGTCCGCACAGGGCCGCGCGACGCTGTGTTGTGTAACCCACCCGTTGTACCGCGCGGGCTGAATGACGCTTAAAGTGGCTGCGTCCACCACCCCTTGACCTGGCGTCAAGCCACCGGGCCAGGGTTCACCCGCCACGAACGGGTGAACCGGGACCGCCGGCGCGCCGTGAAGGACCAGTGCATGCACCGTCGTCGTACCACCGTTGCGACCATCGCCGGACTGGCGCTGCTGGCCACCGCCGGGTGCAGTGACGCCGACGCCAAGAACGGCCCCCAGCCGCCGAAGACCGGCGGCACCGTGCACGTGGTGGTGAGCGCCAAGCCGGCCCACCTCGACCCGCAGCGGGTCGCCACGGCCACCGACGCCAACCTCAGCCGCCTGGTCTCGCGGACGCTCACCACGTTCAAGTCGGAGCCGGGCGCGGCCTCCAGCGAGATCGTGGGCGACCTGGCCACCGACGCCGGCCGCCCGAGCGAGGGCAACCGGGTCTGGGACTTCCAGCTCAAGGACGACGTGCGCTGGGAGGACGGCACCCCGATCACGTGCGCCGACGTGAAGTACGGCGTCGAGCGCAGCTTCTCCACGCTGTTCTCCGTCGCCCAGCCCTACGCCAAGACCTACCTGGCCGACGCGGACAACTACGCGGGCCCGTTCGTCGGCGGCAACAACGGCGGCAAGGGCCTCACGTCCGTGCAGTGCGTCGACACCCGCAACATCCGGTTCACGCTGAACCAGCCGATCGGCGACTTCGGGTACACGGTGGCCATGTCGGTCTTCGCCCCCGTGCCGGCCAAGCAGGACACCAAGAACGACTACGACAAGAAGCCGTTCTCGTCCGGGCCCTACAAGCTGCAGGAGAACACCGACCAGCACCTGGTCTACGTGCGCAACTCCTACTGGGACCGCAAGACCGACAGCGTCCGCAAGGCCTACCCGGACAAGATCGTCGTCGAGGCCAACGGCGACCTGCCGACCGTCACCTCGAACCTGATCACCAGCGACGGGGACAACGCCGACACGATCGACCTGGACAAGAACGTCGCGCCCAACTTCGTGCAGCAGGTCATCAACGACCCCGACCTGTCGGCCCGGTCCGTCCAGGGCAGTTACGGCGGGATCCGGTACCTCGCGATCAACAGCAAGCGCATCCCGAACCTCGCCTGCCGGCAGGCCCTGGTGTACGCGTTCGACAAGCGCAAGTTCCGGGCCGCGGCCGGCGGGTCCGTCTACGGCGACTACGCCACGACGATGATCGCGCCGCAGCTGAAGGCCCACAAGGACTTCGACGTGTACGACAGCGCCAACAACGTCGAGGGCAAGCCCGACGTGGCCCTGAAGCTGATCGACGAGCAGCAGAAGGCGGGCAAGGCCTGCCCGAACACGCTGACGCTGTCGATCCCGGACCAGAAGGACATCCGGCGCCTGGCCACCACGATCGTCGAGACGTACCAGCAGGTCGGCATCCAGATCAAGATCAACGGGATCGACCCGGAGACGTACTTCGACGTCATCGGCAACCCGGCGAACACCAACGACCTGCTGTGGGCGGGCTGGATCCCGGACTGGGCGAACGGCTCGGCGGTCATCCCGCCGCTGTTCGACGGGCGGCTCATCCCGACCAAGGCGGGCGCCACCAACAACCAGAACTACGCGCTGCTCAACAGCCCCGACATCAACGACCAGATCTCCGCCGCGCTGGCGGAATCGGTGCCGGACCGGCAGTACAAGCTGTGGGGCGAACTGGACCAGAAGATCGCCGAGCAGGCGGTGGTGATCCCCATCGTCTACATGAAGGCGCTGCGCATGGCGGGCACCAACATCCGCGGCGGCTTCATCCACCCGCAGTTCGGCCAGCCCGATCTGTGCGCGATCGGGCTCGCCTAGTAAGCTGGCACCCGCTGTGCCCGAGACCGTGTTCCTGACCGCCATCTGAGAGGACGACCGCGCCATGACGGCGTTCGCCTACACCCTGATCGTGCTGCTGGTCATCACCAGCGTGCTGCTGACCCTTCTCGTGCTGCTGCACCGCGGCAAGGGCGGCGGCATGTCCAGCATGTTCGGCGGCGGCGTGTCCTCCAGCCTGGCCGGCTCCTCGGTGGCGGAGAAGAACCTCGACCGCTACACCCTGCTGGTCGGGATCATCTGGTTCGCCTGCATCGTCGGCCTCGGCCTCTGGCTGAAGATCGTGCAGAACGGCGGCGCCTGATCGCCCGTTCCGAGCAGGCGACGTGAATCCTGCTCGTCCCAAGTACTAGACTCCTGTGCGCGGCTCCGTGAATCTGCGGGCCGCGCGCAGGTGTTTACGCCCACACTCCTGCACTCCGTAAGACGTCGTACCCCCCGACGAACAGGAGCGAGCAGCCGTGGCAGCTGGCAATGCCATCCGCGGAACACGAGTCGGCTCCGGCCCGGTGCGCTGGGCGGAGCGTGGTGAACAGGCCCCCAGGCGCAGCGTGGCCTACTGGTGCGCCAACGGGCATCTGACCCAGCCGGCGTTCGCCGCCGAGATCGAGCCCCCGGACACGTGGGACTGCCCTCGGTGCGGCCTTCCGGCCGGACAGAACGAGCAGGCCCCGCCGGAACGCCCGCGGGCCGAGCCGTACAAAACCCACCTGGCCTACGTGAAGGAGCGGCGCACCGACGCCGACGGCGAGGCCATCCTCCAGGAGGCGCTCGCGCGTCTCCGCAAACGCACCGGACGATAAGGAAAGGGCGCCGGGTGAAAACCCGGCGCCCCTTTTTCACACCAGGCTTCGGAACCGTTGCGGGAGATCGCGCGCCGCGGCCGAGTCCAGCAGCCACAGCGTCAGTTCCCGCCCGTGTACCCCGGCCGCCGGGATCTGCCGCGGCCCGGCCGACGCGAGGGCCAGGCCCACCGCCTGCGCCTTGCCGTCCCCGGAGGCGATCAGCCACACCTCGTCGGCGGTGTTGATCGCCGGAAGGGTCAGCGTCGTGCGGACCGGCGGCGGCTTGGGGCTGCCCCGCACCGCCGAGACCGGCCGCGCCTCGAGGGTCACCGGGTGCTCCGGGAACACCGAGGCCACGTGGCCGTCCTCGCCGACGCCGAGCAGCACCACGTCGAGGTGCGGGAGCTCGGCGTGGCCGGGGCGGGAGGCGTTGGCGAGCTCGGTGGCGTACCGTGCGGCGGCCGCCTCGGCGTCCTCCCCGTCCGGACCGTCGGAGGCCGGCATCGGGTGGACCCGCGCCGGGTCCAGCTTCAGCGCGTCGAGCAGGGCCGCGCGGGCCTGGGTCTCGTTGCGCTCCGGGTCGCCGGAGGGCAGGAACCGCTCGTCGCCCCACCAGACGTTGACCCGCGACCAGTCCACCGCGTCGCGGGCCGGGCTCTCCCGGATCGCCTGGTAGATCTGGGCGGCGATCCGGCCGCCGGTCAGCACGACCGTGGCCTCGCCCCGCTCGGCCTGGGCGTCGGTGAGCCGCACGACGAGCCGGGCCGCGGCCGCCTCCGCGAGCAGCCGGGGCTCGGTGTGTACGACAACCTTGCTCTGGGTCATGAAGGCACGGCCTCCTGCAGCGGTGCCGTCGCGGCCGCCTCCGGCTTCTCGGCCAGCGCGGGGTCCTTCCAGATGTGCACGCGGGGCGTGCCGCGCTCGTCCAGCCGGCGCTTGCCGGTGCCGGCGGCCAGGGCGGCCGCGTAGGGCTGGTCCGGGTCGAGCCGGCGCAGCTCCTCGGCCAGCTCGTCGCCGAGCGGGCGGCGGCTGAGCGGCAGGATGCGGTCCGGCTGGCCGGTGCGCTGCAGCGTGGCCACGCCCGCGTTGAGGTCGCGGATGAGGTTCATGGAGTTGCCGTCCTCGAGCTCCAGCTCGACGGCCTCCATGATCTTGCCGCTGCCGGAGCGGCGGCTCGGGTGCACGCCGAGGCGGGCCTCCAGCCAGCCGCCGAGCAGCAGCCCGGTGGGGTCGTGCTCGGGCGCCACGATCGTCGCCGAGCGCACGGCGACCTGGTTGGCGTCGAACGCCCCGGCCAGCAGGGTGCGCCACGGGGTGATCCGCGACCAGGCCAGGTCGGTGTCGCCGGGCACGTAGTCGTCCGAGCGCACCCGCAGCGCGGCCACCGGGTCCTCGGCCTGCGCGCTGTCGGTGATGCGGCGGTCGGCCACGACGCCCAGCGGGTCGTACGCGATCCGCTCCGGCGGCGCGCACTGCCACCACGTCACCACCGGCACGTCCGGCGCGAGCAGCGGCATGACGACCGACTCGGCGTGCAGCGCCAGCCGGCCCTGCATGCGCATGACGACCGCCTCGCACGGCCCGAGCCGGCCGCCGACCACGATCTCGGCGTCGAGCCGGGACCGCTGCTGGGTGACGTCGGCGCGCACGATGATGAGCAGCCGGCACGGGTGCGCGGAGGCGGCGATGGTGGCGGCCGCCTCGGCCTCGCGGACCTGCCGCTCGTCGACCACCGCGATCAGCGTCAGGGCCAGGCCGCTGGTCAGCCCGCCGGCGCTGCGCCGCTCGTTGGCCAGGGCCTTGACCACCTCGATGCCGGTGGTGTCCCACAAACCGATCATGTCTATGTCTCCCTCTCGGCCCCGGTCAGGCCCGGCGCCAGGCGCGGCCCTCGCGGGCCAGCATCTCGTCGGCGGCGCGCGGTCCCCACTCGCCCGCGCGGTACGGCTCGGGGGTGGAACCGGCCCAGGCCTCCTCCAGCGGGTCGACCACGTTCCAGCTCGCCTCGACCTCGGCCGAGTCGGGGAACAGCGTCTTGTCGCCGACCAGGACGTCGAGGATGAGCCGCTCGTAGGCCTCGGGGCTGGCGTCGGTGAACGCCTCGCCGTACTGGAAGTCCATCGCGATGTCGCGGACCTCCATCGTCGTGCCCGGGACCTTCGAGCCGAACTTCAGCATCACGCCCTCGTCCGGCTGGACCCGGATGACGAGCTGGTTGTTGCCGAGCATCTCCACGTCGGCGTCGTTGAACGGCAGGTGC
Organism: Dactylosporangium sp. CS-033363; assembly: GCF_050942475.1. NCBI lineage: Bacteria > Bacillati > Actinomycetota > Actinomycetes > Micromonosporales > Micromonosporaceae > Dactylosporangium > Dactylosporangium sp. CS-033363. The sequence goes on from NZ_CP192032.1 coordinate 2,033,461, forward strand.
GGCGCCTTCTTGAACAGCACCGCGAGCTCGGTGACGCGGCGGGGGAGGCGCTTGCCGGCCCGGATGTAGAACGGCACCCCGGCCCACCGGCGGTTCTGGATGCCCAGCCGGGTCGCCACGTACGTCTCCGTCTTGGAGTCCGACGGCACGTCCTTCTCCTCCAGGTACCCCGGCACGCGCTCCCCGGCGACCCAGCCCGTCAGGTACTGCCCCCGGGTCGTGTTCGTGAACACGTCGGTCGGCACCTTGATGGCGTTGAGGACCTTGAGCTTCTCGGTCCGGATGGCATCCGCGTCGAACGCCGTCGGCTCCTCCATCGCGACCAGCGCCAGCAGCTGCAGCAGGTGGTTCTGCAGCACGTCGCGGGCGGTGCCGACCTTGTCGTAGAAGCCGGCCCGGGTGCCGATGCCGACGTCCTCGGCCATGGTGATCTGCACCGAGTCGACGTAGTTGGAGTTCCACACCGGCTCGAACAGGTTGTTGGCGAACCGCAGCGCCATGATGTTCTGGACGGTCTCCTTGCCCAGGTAATGGTCGATGCGGAACACGTCCTGGGCGGTGAAGGCGTCGTCGACGAGGTCGTTGAGCTGCTTGGCCGAGCCCAGGTCGTACCCGAACGGCTTCTCCACCACGACCCGCCGCCACCCGCCGGACTTCGCGTTGTCCGACATGCCGGTGCGCTCGAGCTGCTTGAGCACGACCGGGAACGCCGAGGGCGGGATCGACAGGTAGAAGGCGGCGTTGCCCGGGATGCCGGACTCCTCGTGGAGGTCGTCGAGCGTCTGCGCCAGGTGGTCGAAGGCCTGGTCGTCCTCGAAGGAGCCGGGTACGAACTTGATGTTGCCGGCCAGCCGCGACCACACCTCCTCCCGCCACGCGGTGCGGGCGCCGTTCTGGGCCGCCTTGCGCGCCAGGTCCTCGAAGTCGCCGTCGCCCCAGTCGCGCCGGGCGAAGCCGAGCACGGCGAAGCTGGGCGGCAGCAGACCCCGGTTGGCCAGGTCGTAGACGGCCGGGATGAGCTTCTTGCGGGCCAGGTCACCCGTGACGCCGAAGATGACCAGCGCGCACGGCTCGGGAATCCGAGGCAGTCGCCGGTCCTGCGGGTCCCGCAGCGGATTGGTCATCAGTTCTCACCCTCCGAGGGCGGCCAACAGTTCCTCAATACCGGTTGCCCGGTCGGTCAGATGCAAACGCAGCCACGGCCCGTCACCCGGGGCGGTTTCCGCGGCCGCGGCGCCGGCGGCCTGCAGCTCGCCGAACGTGTACGGCCGGCCGGGCACCCGCACGTCGCTGCTCACCGCGCCGGTGATCAGCAGCGTGGCGCCCGTGCCGGGGGCCGAGCGCGGTCCCCAGCCGAAGGTGACGGCCCGGGCGACCCGGCCGCCGAGGGTGTCGCGCACCCCGGCCGCCGCGACGTCGCCGCGCGGGTCGAGATGCGCCTCGATCGCGATCCGGCCGCCGGGCGGGACGGCCGCGGCCAGCGCGTCGATCGCGCCGATGAGGGTCGTGGCGCCCGTCTGGCCGTACACCTGGATGCTGCCCTCGACCAGGGACGGGGCGCGCTCCGGGCGGCCGCTCTCCAGCACGCGCAGGAGGCGGTCGTCGGCCTCGGGTGCGAGTCGCGGCTCGGCCCCGGCGACCATCGCGGCCTGCTCCCAGGCGAGCAGGTGCGCGCCGAGCGGGCCGTTGACGGACAGGTCGGGGCGGATGCCGCCGCCGGGCATGATCGCGCGGCCGAGGACGCCGCCGACGGTCACGCCGAGCACGTCGGGGCCCTCGTGGCCCCAGGACGACGGGTTCTCCAGGGCCACGGTGACGGCGGCCGGGCCGAACAGCTGCTCGATCCACGGGCCGAGGCCGTCGATGCCGGTGCCGTCGGGGGCCACGGCGAGCTTGTCCCGGCCGCTGCGAACGGCCTTGGCGATGGCCTCGCCGAGTGCGACGCCGGGCAAAACGGACGAATCGTGCGAATCGGCCTGGCGTGGGGCGGGCGCGGCGAACCCCACGGCCGTTCGGGGCGGCGGTGGTGCTTGAAACGCAGCGGCTTCGGCCAGCAGGGCGACGGGGTCGGCGCCGGCCAGCCCGGCCGGCACCAGCGAATAGGCACTCAGCGCGGAAGCGGTGGGCGGCGCGAGGAACAGCGGCGCACCCAGCTCGCGCGCGAACGTGGCCAGGGGGGAATCGGGGGCCGTCACGACGACGAAACGCCGGCCCGCATCATGCAGGCCGGCGTCCTCGAACGCTTGCAGGAACGCCCGCCGATGGGCGTCCACCACGGCGGTCGGCACCGGGGAGGCCAGCACGACCACCGTCCGCTCCAGCCGGTCGGACAGCGCCGCGTGCACCAGGTGCGGATCGGCCGTGTCCAGCACGGTGAGGTCGAGTCCCAGGGTGGCGGCGATCGCCGCGGCCCCGGTGCCCGGCCCGCAGAGCACCACCCGGTCCAGCCCGCGCGCGCGGATCGCGGCGATCTGGTCGGTCAGCTCGGGGCCGGGGAGTAAGGGAAAGGGGGCGGGTGCGTCGGCCGGACGCGTGCTCGCGGCGACCCCGAACACCGTGAGTCCGGCCGCCGCCACGACGTCGTCGAGCAGATCAGACACCCGCCACCCCCTGCATGCCATCATCTTGGCGCCCGCATGCGTCGCGCGCGCCAAGTTCCCGCGAACGTCAGGACGCGGAGTCCAGCGCCTTCTGCACGGTCTCGATCATTTCCTTGCCGCTGACGCCGAACTTCTCCACGCCCTCGCGCTCGAGCACCTCGACGACGTCGTCGTAGTCGATGCCCAGCGCGGCGAGGGAGTCCATGACCTGCTTGGCCTCGGCGTAGCCGCCGGTCACCGCGTCCAGGCGCACCTCGCCGTGGTCGGCGAAGGCGTGGATCACCGCCTCCGGCATGGTGTTGACCGTGCCCGGGGCGACGAGCTCCTCGACGTAGATCACGTCGCGGTACTCCGGGTTCTTGGTCGAGGTCGAGGCCCACAGCGGCCGCTGCGGCTGGGCGCCCGCGTTGGCCAGCGCCTGCCAGCGCTCCGAGGAGAACTGCTGCTCGTAGAGCTGGTAGGCGAGCTTCGCGTTGGCGATCGCCGCCTTGCCCTTGAGCGCCTTGGCCTCGTCGGTGCCGATCTTGTCGAGGCGCTTGTCGTACTCGGTGTCCACCCGGGACACGAAGAACGACGCCACCGAACCGATCTTGGCAAGGTCGTGGCCGTTCTCCTTGGCCTGCTCGAGGCCGGCGAAGAAGGCGTTGATGACCGCCTCGTAGCGCTCCAGCGAGAAGATCAGGGTCACGTTGACGCTGATGCCCTGGGCCAGCGTGGCGGTGATCGCCGGCAGGCCCTCCTTGGTCGCCGGGATCTTGATGAACAGGTTGTCGCGGTCGACCAGCCACCAAAGCTCCTTGGCCTCGGCGGTGGTGCGGGCCGTCTCGGCGGCGAGCGCCGGGTCGACCTCGATCGAGACGCGGCCGTCGACGCCGCGGCTGGCGTCGGCCGCCGGCTTGAGCACGTCGCAGGCCCAGCGCACGTCGTGCGCCATGATCGAGCGCATCGCCTCGGGCACCGAGGTCTCCCGCAGGGCGAGGTCGTTGACCTGCTCGGCGTAGTCCTCGGCCGCGGTGACGGCCTTGGCGAAGATCGTCGGGTTGGTGGTCACGCCGACCACGTGCTGCTCGCGGCGGAGCTTGTCCAGCCCGCCGCTCGTCAGCCGCTGCCGGGAGAGGTCGTCGAGCCAGATCGCCACACCAGCGGCGGCGAGCTCGGCCAGCCGATCGGAACTCATCGCGTTCTCCTTTTACTCAGTTGCCGGTGGTGGAGCCGGTGATCTCGCCGACCTTGGCGAGGGAGGCGTGCGCGGCCGCGACGACGTGGTCCACGGTGAAGCCGAACTGCTCGAACAGCACCGTGTAGGGGGCGCTCGCGCCGTAGTGCTCGATGCTCACGGCCTCGCCGCAGTCGCCGAGGTACTTCTGCCACGACATGGCGATGCCGGCCTCCACGCTGACGCGGGCCTTCACGCCGGTCGGGATGACCTGCTGGCGGTACGCCGCGTCCTGCTCCTCGAACCACTCCTGGCACGGCATCGACACGACCCGGGTCGGCGTGCCGTCGGCCTCGAGGCGCTCCTGGGCCTTGACCGCGAGCTGCAGCTCGGAGCCGGTGGCGACGAGAATCACCTGGGGCTGGCCGTTGGACGCGTCCTTGAGGATGTAGCCGCCCTTGGCCACGTTCTCGGCCGGGGCGTAGACGGTGCGGTCCAGGGTCGGCAGGTTCTGCCGGGTGAGCGCGAGCGCCACCGGCTGGTCCTTGCGCTCCAGGGCCGCCTTCCAGGCCTGCGCGGTCTCGTTGGCGTCGCCGGGGCGGACCACCGCGAGGCCGGGGATCGCCCGCAGCGCCGAGAGGTGCTCGACCGGCTGGTGCGTCGGGCCGTCCTCGCCGAGGCCGACCGAGTCGTGCGTCCACACGTAGACGACCGGCTGCTTCATGATCGAGGCGAGCCGGACCGCCGGGCGCATGTAGTCGGAGAAGACGAGGAACGTGCCGCCGTACGGGCGGGTCGGCCCGTGCAGCTTGATGCCGTTGAGGATCGCGCCCATGCCGTGCTCGCGGATGCCGAAGTGCAGGGTGCGCCCGTACTCGTTGCCGGGGAACGCCTTGGTCGCGTACTCCGACGGCAGGAACGAGGGCTCGCCCTCCATCGTCGTGTTGTTGCTCTCCGCCAGGTCGGCCGAGCCGCCCCACAGCTCCGGCAGCACCCCGGCGAGGGCGCCGAGCGTGTCGCCGGACGCCTTGCGGGTGGCCACGCCCTTCTCGCTGGCCGGGAACTCCGGCAGCGCCTTCTCCCAGCCGTCCGGCAGGGCGCCGGCGAGCAGGCGGTCGAGCAGCGCGCCGCGCTCGCCCGCGCCCTCGCGCCACTGCGCGAAGCCCTTGTCCCACTCGGCGTGCTGGGCCTTGCCGCGCTCGATGGCGCCGCGGGCGTGCGCGAGCACGTCGTCGGCGACCTCGAAGGAGAGCGCCGGGTCGAAGCCGAGCACCTCCTTGGTCGCCTTGACCTCGTCGGCGCCGAGGGCCGAGCCGTGGATCTTGCCGGTGTTCTGCTTCTTCGGGGCCGGCCAGCCGATGATGGTGCGCAGCGCGATGAACGACGGCTTGTCGGTCACCGCCTTGGCGGCCTGGATCGCGTCCCACAGCGCGTGGACGTCCTCCTTGTAGACCCCGTCGCCGGCGTCGTGGCCCTTGCGCCAGTCGACGACCTGCACGTGGAAGCCGTACGCCTCGTAGCGCTTGGCCACGTCCTCGCTCTTGGCGACCTTGGTGTCGTCCTCGATCGAGATCTCGTTGTCGTCGTAGATGACGGTCAGGTTGCCCAGCTTCTGGTGTCCGGCGAGCGCACTGACCTCGTGGCTGATGCCCTCCTCGATGTCACCGTCGGAGCACAGCACGTAGACGTCGTGGTCGAAGAGGCTCTGCCCGACGCCCGGCTCCGGGTCGAACAGGCCGCGCTCGCGGCGGGCCGCCATGGCGAAGCCGACCGCGTTGCCGATGCCCTGGCCGAGCGGGCCGGTGGTGGTCTCGACGCCGGCGGTGTGGCCGTGCTCGGGGTGGCCCGGGGTCAGCGAGCCCCACTGCCGCAGCGACTTCAGATCGTCGATGCTCAGGCCGTAGCCGGCCAGGTACAGCTGGATGTACAGCGTCAGGCTGGAGTGCCCGCAGGAGAGCACGAACCGGTCGCGGCCGAGCCAGTTCGGGTCGGTGGGGTCGTGCTTCATGACCTTCTGGAACAGAAGGTAGGCGGCCGGTGCCAGGCTCATCGCGGTGCCGGGGTGGCCGTTGCCGGCCTTCTCGACGGCGTCCATCGCGAGCACCCGGACCGTGTCGACCGCGCGCCGGTCGACGTCGGACCAGGAAAGCTCGGGACCCTTGACCTTCTCATCGCTCACGGCGGTGCTGCTCCTGTCGAACGGCGAGTTTGTGAAAATCGCGAAAGGGGTTATCAAGTCGACCCTACCCACGATCGGGTGGCGGCACGCGCAGTCGACCATGTTTCGGACATCGGCGACACTGCCTGCGGCAACGGTAGTCGATGACGTCATGCCGTCACCTCGCCCGGATGAGCCGCAATGCCTGCGAGCCGGACACGCCTGGATCGATTCAGCCCTGAGCGAAATTTCTCATCGCGGGACAGCCCCCTCGATCGGGTCCCCGGGGTCGCCGTCCGAGCTGCTCTGATCCTGTTCTACGATGCGGGAGCCCGCTGATCTCGGCGGGATCCCCGCTCCGCCGCATGGCCTCGCCCCGGGAAGGTGGCAAACCAGACGTGACGCAACTCGTCGACCGCGGTGTCGCTGACCAGCTCACGTCCGCCCCGGTGCGCCCGACCACGGCGGCTGCCCTCGCCCGGTTGCAGCAGCGCGAGGACGCCGCGCGCCGGGCCGGCTTCGGCGCGGTGGTCAAGGCCTACGTCTCGCTGACCAAGCCGCGCATCATCGAGCTCCTGCTGATCACCACCGTCCCGGTGATGTTCCTGGCCGACAAGGGCCTGCCGTCGCTGTGGCTGGTGCTCGTCGTGCTCGTGGGCGGCTCGCTCGCGGCCGGCGCGGCCAACGCGCTGAACTGCTACATCGACCGCGACATCGACCAGCTGATGAAGCGCACCTCGCGGCGCCCGCTGGCCACCCACACCGTGTCCCCGCGCAACGCGCTCATCTTCGGCCTGACCCTGGCCGCGGTGTCGACGGTGCTCATGGCCACGTTCACCAACCTGCTGGCCACGCTGCTGACGGTGGGCGCGATCGCCTACTACGACCTCGTGTACACGATGTGGCTCAAGCGCACCACGCCGCAGAACACGGTCTGGGGCGGCGCGTGCGGGGCGGCCCCGGTGCTCATCGGCTGGGCCGCGGTCACCGGCGGGCTCTCGTGGACCGCATGGGTGCTCTTCGCCGTGGTCTTCCTGTGGCAGCCGCCGCACTTCTACGCGCTCGCCATCAAGTTCAAGGACGACTACGCCCGGGCCGGCATCCCGATGCTGCCCGTGGTGCGCAGCCTGCGCCGGGTCGGGCTGGAGACGGTGATCTACAGCTGGCTCACCGTCGGCGCCTCGGTCGCGCTCTGGCCGATGGGCATGACCCCGCTGTACGGCGTCGTCGCGGTCATCACCGGCGTGCTGCTGCTCGTCGAGGCGCACCGCCTCTACGGCCGCGCCCGCCGCGAGGAGCCGCTGAAGCCGATGCGGCTGTTCCACTGGTCGGTCACGTACCTGACGCTGCTGTTCGTCGCCGTCGCGGTGGACGCGCTCATCCAGTAAGTTTCGGGGCCGTCACCGGGGGCCGAAACCCCCGGTGATATGGGGGTCTAAGCGAAACTTAAGCCAGAAACGCCCGAATTTTGTGGCACACCCTTCAGGGTTCACCCGACGTGACAAGAGTCTCGCTTTCCGGCGGATGTCAACCCCGAAGAAAATCCGGATATTTACGGACATGGGCTGACGAATCGGTCGCCGTCACTGCTAAACCCGTTGGTAAGAACGGTCACAACCGGGGCCGAGTTCACCCGCAGGTGGCTTTTCGTGCCTCTAGTCTGGCCGACATGGCAGATGGTTCCGATACGACGATGACCCTCAACCGCCCGGTCCCGGGTGGTCTGATCGCCGGCCTGAAGTCCTTCGCGGACGACCACGGCGGCGCGAAGGCGGTCATCGAGTACGTCGGCCGGCGCGGTGCTCGCATCGTGCTCGTCGGAGAGGACGGCGTCTGGGGCGACCAGTTCGCCGAGGGCACGGACATCGCGCGGTCCGCCTGCGCCCAGGCCGGGGTCACGATCGAGAACGCCTGGGAGCGCGAGCTCCTCGAGCACATGCGCCCGAGCAACGACCTCTGGCGCTCCATGGGGCGCCGCACGCTCTCCCGCTAGCGTGCCGCGGATTGCGGCCCACGCGCGGTAGCGGCGCTCCTGCCCCGCACGCAGGTATCGTCGCCGCGTGAGCCAAGATCCACCACAGACCGACCCATCCCATTCCCAAGCGACCCGGGCCGCCGCCCGGGTCGCTCTCGTTACCTGTGCCGACCTGCCGGACCTGGACGCGGACGACCGCCCGCTGGTGGCGGCGCTGGCCGCGCTGGGCATCGCCGCCGAGCCGGTGGTCTGGGACGACCCCGGCGCCGACTGGGCCGGCTACGACCTGGCCGTGGTCCGCGACACCTGGGACTACGCCAAGCGGCGCGAGCAGTTCCTGAAGTGGGCGCGCGCGGTGCCGCGGCTGGCCAACCCGGCGGGCGTCATCGAGTGGAACACCGACAAGCGGTACCTGCGCGAGCTGGCCGCGGCCGGCATCCCCATCGTCCCGACGACCTGGGTCGAGCCTGGCGACGCGTTCGTGCCCGAGGGCCGCGGCGAGATCGTGGTCAAGCCCGCGGTGAGCGCCGGCAGCATCGACACCGGGCGGTACGACCTCGCGACCCAGGCCCCGGCGGCCGCGGCGCACGTGCGGCGGCTGCAGGAGGCCGGCCGGGTGGTGATGATCCAGCCGTACCTCGACGCGGTGGACACGGCGGGGGAGACGGCGCTGCTGTACTTCGACGGCGTCTTCAGCCACGCGATCCGCAAGGGCGCCATCCTCACCGGGCCGTACGAGGAGGGCGGGCTGCTGTACCAGAACGAGAACATCTCGGCGCGGGTGCCGTCGGCGGCCGAGCGCGCGCTGGGCGCCCGGGTGCTGGAGGCGCTGCCGGTGCCGGCGGGCACGTTGCTGTACACCCGCGTGGATCTGCTGCCCTCGCCGGACGGGCCGGTCGTGATCGAGGTCGAGCTGACCGAGCCGTCGCTGTTCTTCGGCTTCGCGGCGGGATCGGCGGACCGCTTCGCCGCGGCCGTCGCGCGCCGGCTCACATAGCGGCTGCCCGTGCCGATGTTCCGGGTGTGAAGCGGCGCATCGGCGCGGGCCTGGCCCTGTTCGCCGCCCTGGCGACCGGGGTGGCCGGCTGCAGCATGCTGCCCGGGCTCAACGGCTCCGGGACCGGCGATGGGACCAGTACCAGCAAAGGCTCCGGCAAGGTCGTCAACCTGCCCGAGAAGACCGTCTACTCCCGCGGCGACGCGGTGAACCCCTCGGCCGGCGACACCACGGGCGCCCCGGTGCGCGGCCCGATCGCGTCGCTGTCGCCGTTCGCGTCGCGCACCCCCGCGACCGCCACCCCGAGCTACAGCCCGACCGAGTGCACCGGCGTCTACCGCCAGGGCGTCATCAGCGGCGCCGACGTGGTCGCCGGCACCACCTCGGCCCAGGTCAGCTGGTGGAACATCGGCGACCCCACGCTGATCGAGTACCAGGTCGCGGCGGTGTCGCAGGAGCTGTACCAGGGCGCGCCGCCGGCCTGGACCTGGCAGACGGTCGCCAAGGGCACCGGCTGCACCCGCGTCACGACCACCGTCACCGGCCTGACCTCGGGCGTCCCGTACGTCTTCGTCGTGCACGCGCGGCTGCGCAAGTACGAGTCGCTGCCGCCGATCGCCCCGGAGGTGGCGCGCAGCAGTGCGACCGTCATGCTCTAGGGCATGGGTTCCCACCGCGCGCCGGAGCTGACCGAGCCGTCCCTGCTCACCTTCCACGACGCCGCCACCGGCGAGCACACCTCGCTGAGCGCGACCGAACTGGGCGGGTGCGCGGCGCAGGTGGCCGGGCTGCTGCGCGAGGGCTGTGGCATTGCCGAGGGCGGCCGGGCCGCGGTCCTGCTGCCGCCGCACTGGCTCACCGCCGCGGTACTGCTGGGCGCCTGGTCGGCCGGGCTGCAGGTGTCGCTGCAGAGCCGGGCGACGGCCGGGCTCAGCGTGCTCGAGCCGGGCGCGGACACGCCGTACGACGTGCTCTTCGTCGCCGGGGACCGGATCGGCTCGTGGCTGGAGAACATCCCCGACGCCAAGCACCGGTTCGCGCTGTTCGCCGAGGAGCCGCCGCCGGGGTACCGCGACCTGGAATCGGCCATCGACGAGTATTCCCCGCACGTACCGTCGCCGGCGCACACCCGCGCCGGCGACGCGGTCACGCCGGACGGCACCTCGTTCGGCGCGTTCGGGACGATCGCGCTGGAACTCGCGGAGCGGATCGGCCTGCGGGCGGGGGACCGGCTGCTCGTCGACGCGTCCACGGAGGAGCAGCCGCTGAAGTGGCTGCTCGCGCCGCTGTCGGTGGGCGCGTCGGTGGTGCTGGCGGCCAACGCGACCCCGGCCTCGTTCGAAGCCCTCGCCGAGTCGGAGGGCGCGACGCACCGGCTGACTTAGACAACCTTCTGGTTGTTAAACCGCTGAGTTGTCGGTACCGTCGCAGGCATGGCGGTTGTCACCGACGAGCTCAGTCTCGTCTTCGCGGCCCTGGCCGACCCGACGCGGCGGGCCATCCTGGAGCGGCTCACGGCCGGTGAGGCCACGGTCCACCAGCTGGCCGAGCCCTTCGCGATGACCCAGCAGGCGATCTCGAAGCACCTGAAGGTGCTGGAGAACGCGCGGCTCATCTCGCGCACCCGCAGCGCCCAGGCGCGCCCGTGCGTCCTGGAGGGCGCCCGGCTCACCGAGGCGGCCGGCTGGATCGAGCGGAACCACGCCCTGTGGGCGGACCGCCACGACCGGCTGGCTGCTTACCTGGAGCAGTTGTGAGCGCATTCGAATTTCGGCGTGTCCACATGGCCTCGACCGAGCGTCTGTTCGACTGCATGACCACTCCTGCGCACCTCACGCACTTCTGGGGCCCGACCGGCACCACGACCCCGCTCGACGGCATCGTGGTCGAGCTCCGCCCGGGCGGCCGCTTCGAGACGACCATGGTGGGCGCGGACGGCTCGGCGTACACCATGCGCGCCGTCTACGCCGAGATCGACCGCCCGAACCGCCTGGTCTGGATCGAGGCCGAGAGCCGCATGCGCACGGAGGTCACGTTCCTGGACCTCGGCGACGGCCGCACGGAGGTCGTCACCCACCAGACGGACGTGCCCGAGGCCTACGCCACCGCCGAGGCCCGCGCCGGCTTCGCCACGAGCCTCGACCGCTTCGACACCTACCTCGCCACGCTGGAGTAGCCCATGCCGACTTTGACTTCTGTCGATGGCACGACGATCGCCTTCTCGGCGACCGGTTCGGGCCCCGCCGTGGTGCTGGTGGACGGCGCCTGCTGCTTCCGGGGCGCCGGCCCGATGGATCCCCTCGCCGCCGTGTTGCAGGAGCACTTCACGGTGTACTGCTACGACCGGCGCGGCCGCGGCGAGAGCACCGACACCCTGCCGTACGCCCCGGCGCGCGAGGCCGAGGACCTGCTCGCGGTCATCGGCGCGGCGGGCGGCGCGGCGAGCGTCTACACGATGTCCTCGGGCGGCGCGATCGGCCTCGCGGCGGCGGCTGCGTCTCCTGCCGCGGTCCGGGCCTTGGCGGTGTACGAGCCGCCGTACGTCGGGCCCGCGCCCGCCTACAGCGCGGAGCTGGTCGAGCTGCTCGCCGAGGGCCGCCGCGCCGATGCGGTGACGCGGTTCCAGCAGCAGGTGGGGATGCCGCCGGGCGCGATCGCGGCGTTCCGGGCCTCGCCGGGGTTCGCGGTGCTGGAGGGGATCGCGCCGACGCTCGCCTACGACGACGCGGTGCTCCAGCCGGGCCACGTCCGGCCGGAGGTGGCGGCCGCGATCACCGTGCCGACCACGATCATCGCCGGGGCCGCGAGCCCGTCGTTCCTGGTCGACGCGGCCCGCTCGACGGCGGAGGCGATTCCGGTCGCGCGGTTCGAGGTCCTGGAGGGCCAGACCCACGACGTTGACCCGGCCGTCCTGGCGCCGTTGCTGGTCAAGCTGCTGAGCTGAGGTCAGCGCGAGCCCGGTGGGAGGTCGGCCTCGATCCGGGCGGCCGCGGCCAGCAGCGGCGGGACCAAATCGCGGCGTACGGCGGCGGCGGCGTCGCGGCGGCTCGCCGCGGTGGACAGGTTCAAGGCGGCGATCACCCGGCCCGCGCGGTCGTGGATCGGGGCGGCGACCGAGCGCAGGCCCTCCTCCAGTTCCTGGTCGACCAGCGCCCAGCCCTGGTCGCGGGCGCGGTCGATCTCGGTGCGCAGGGCGGCCGCGGTGGACACCGTGTGCGGGGTGAGGGCCTCGGGCTTCACCGCGGCGAGGTAGGACTCGAGGTCGGCCCGGGGCAGGCCGGCGAGCAGGACGCGGCCCATGGACGTGGCGTACGCCGGGAAGCGCGTGCCGACCGAGATCATCACGGTCATGATGCGCGACGTCGGGACGCGGGCCACGTAGACGATGTCGGCGCCGTCCAGGACCGAGACCGACGAGGACTCGTTGACCTCGGATACCAGGGCCTCCAGGTGGGGCTCGGCGATCGCCGGGAGGGACAGGCCGGACAGGTACGCGTAGCCGAGCTCCAGCACCCGCGGCGTGAGGGAGAACTGGCGGCCGTCGCTGCGGACGTAGCCGAGTTCGGTCAGGGTGAGCAGGAAGCGGCGGGCGGCCGCGCGGGTCATGTCGGTGAGCGTGGCCACCTCCGTCAGGGTCAGCTCCGGGCGGGTGGCGTCGAACGCGCGGATGACGGCCAGGCCGCGCTCCAGCGACTGCACGAAGTCGGCGCCGCGCGGGTCGTTCACGGAAGCTGGTCCAGCACTCGGCTCGCGGTGGTGAAGGCGGCGTTGCCGGCCGGGGCGCCCGCGTAGACCGAGGTGTGCAGGAGGACCTCGGCGATCTCCTCGCGCGTGACGCCGTTGCGCAGGGCCGCCTCGACGTGCATGGCCAGCTCGTCCTCGCAGCGCAGGGCCGCGAGCACGGCCAGGGTGATGCAGCTGCGGGTGCGCCGGTCCAGGCCGGGGCGGTCCCAGACGGCGCCCCAGGCCGCGGTCAGGACCCACTCCCGGAACGGCTCGGCGAACGGTGTGGGCGGGCGGTCGGCGACGTCCCCGAGCACCTCCCGGCGGACCGCCGCCCCGCGGTCGGACAGGGAGTCAGTCACCGTTTCTCCCCGAAAGGGCGCGGTCCACGAGGAGGCCCGTCGCGGTCAGGTCGCCGGTGAGGCCGCTTCGCGTGAGGTTCGCTCGCATCACGTCAGGATGGACCACCAGCCGCTCCAGCGCCGAGCGCAGCCAGGACGCCGCCGAGCCGGTCGAGACGAGCAGGTCGCGCATCGGTCGCCACTCCGCGTGCCAGGAGCCGGCCGCGCGTTCGTGTTCGTGGGCCATCGCGGCCAGCAGGTTGGCGACCAGGCCCGGCGCCGAGGCCGCGCAGCCCAGGGCGCACACCGCGGCGATCGGGTTGCGCTTGTGGGGCATGGCCGAGGAGCCGCCGGGGGAGGAGTCGGAGACCTCGTCGACCTCGTTCTGGGCGAGCAGGGTCAGGTCCCGGGCGACCTTCGCCACCGCGCCCGCGGCCGAGCCCAGGGCGCCGGCCAGGTCGGCGATGCGGGTGCGCTCGGTGTGCCAGGGCAGGGCCGGTTCGCGCAGGCCCAGTACCGTCGCCAGGCCTTCGAGAAGATCGGGGGCCGCCTCGCCGAACGGGGCCAGGGTGCCCGCCGCGCCGCCGAACTGGACGGCCAGGCGGTCGGCGCGCACCTGGTCGAGGCGGCGGCGGGCCGCGTCCAGGCCGCCGAGCCAGCCGGCCGCCTTGAGGCCGAAGGTGGTGGGGACGGCCTGCTGCAGGAGGGTACGGCCGATCATGGCCGTGTCGCGGTGCTCGCGGGCGAGGCGGGCGGTGAGGTCGGCGCTCGCCCGCAGGTCGGCCAGCAGGGGACGCAGGGCGCGGGCGGCGACCAGCATGCCCGCCGTGTCGAGGATGTCCTGGCTCGTCGCGCCCCGGTGGACCGCCTCGGCGTGGTCGGGGACGGCGCGGCGGAGGGCGTGCACCAGCGGTACCACCGGATTCCCGCTCTCCGCGGCCGCCCGTCCCAGCTCCGCGGCGTCGAAGGACTCCGGCCGGGCGCACGCGGCCCCGATGGCGTCGGCGGCGGCCTGGTCGAGCAGGCCGGTGAACGCCTGGGCCTCGGCCAGCGCCGCCTCGACCTGGAGCATCGCGGTCAGCCAGGCGTCGTCGGCGACCGCCGCGGCGACGGCGCCGCGGGACAGCACCCCGCCGAACAGGCTCGAAGTGGGTCCCATGCGACTCCCTGCCTGTCTGTACGTGCAGCACGTAATGCTATCGACCCGCCACCGCCCACCCGGCCACCTTGCGCAACCTTGCGGCCCGGACGGCGATCCGCGAACAATTGTGCGCTATACGAACAAGGAGGTTCGGATGAGCTTGCTGGAAGAGCGGCCGCTCGGCGCCGGGACGCGGGACGTGATCGAGCCGGCGACCGGGGCCGTGCTGGGGACGGTCGGGCTGGCCGCGCCCGGCGACGTCGCGCGGGCCGCCCGAGAGGCGGCGGAGGCGCAGCGGGCCTGGGCCGCGGCCCCGTTCGAGGAGCGCGCCGGGGTGCTGCGCCGGGCCGGGGCGCTGTTCGAGTCGCGGGCCAAGGAGGTGGAGGAGTGGCTGGTCCGCGAGGCCGGCTCGATCCCGCCCAAGGCCGGCGTCGAGACCCACGTGGCCGCGCAGGAGTGCTACGAGGCCGCCGCCCTGGCGTCCCGCCCGCTCGGCGACATCCTGCCCAGCGCGCTGCCGCGGCTGAGCCTGGCCCGCCGCTCGCCGGTCGGGGTGGCCGGGGTGATCGCGCCGTTCAACTTCCCGCTGATCCTGGCCATCCGCGCGGTCGCGCCGGCGCTGGCGGTCGGCAACGCGGTGGTGCTCAAGCCGGACCCGCGTACCGCGGTCAGCGGCGGCTTCGCGATCGCGGCCCTGCTGCGGGAGGCCGGCCTGCCCGACGGCCTGCTGCACGTGCTGCCGGGCTTCGCGGACGTCGGCACCGCCCTGGTCGAGGAGCCGCTGGTCCGGGTGGTCGCGTTCACCGGCTCGACCGCGGCCGGGCGCAAGGTCGCCGAGCTCGCCGGGCGCCACCTCAAGCGGGTGCACCTGGAGCTGGGCGGCAACTCGGCGCTCATCGTGCTGCCCGACGCCGACCTGGACCGCGCGGTCTCGGCCGGGGCGTGGGGCGCCTACCTGCACGCCGGGCAGATCTGCATGACGACCGGGCGGCACCTGGTGCACGAGTCGATCGCGGACGAGTACGTCGAGCGCCTCGCCGCCCACGCCGAGGCCCTGCCCGTCGGCGACCCGCACACCCAGCCGGTCGCGCTCGGGCCGCTGATCGACGAGGGGCAGCGGGACAAGGTGCACGCACTGGTCACCGCGACCGTGGACGGCGGGGCGCGACTGGCCGCGGGCGGCCGGTACGACCGGCTGTTCTACCGCCCGACCGTGCTCGACGGCGTGGCGACGGGCGCGCCGGCGTACGCGAACGAGATCTTCGGCCCGGTGGCGCCGGTGGTGCGCTTCGCGACCGAGGACGAGGCGGTCGCCCTGGCGGCGGACTCCGAGCTGGGGCTGTCGCTGGGCATTCTCACCGGCGACGCGATGCGCGGGCTGGCGCTGGCCGAGCGGATCCCGACCGGGATCGTGCACATCAACGACCAGACGGTCAACGACGAGGCGGTGGCCCCGTTCGGCGGGGTCCGCGACTCCGGCACGGGGGCGCGCGCCGGCGGCTCGGGCAATGTGGACGCTTTCACGGATCTGCGCTGGATCACCATGCGCGGGTCGATTCCGGAGTATCCGTTCTGAAAAAAACCCCGGCGCCGGCCCCGACGGTGGGGCCGGCGCCCGGGGAAGCGCGGCTACAGGAAGTCGGTGAATCCCGGTCGGAAACGGTCATCGGGCTTGCCGAATGCCGTGAACGCGAGACCGCCGCGCGGCTCCACGCCCGGCAGGTGTTCGATCATCCGATCGTGTTCAATCACACACGCCAATGCTTGGCTCAGGTCGGACTCGAGCTGGTGGACCGCCTCTTCGAGGTCCTCCTCCCGCCTTGACCAGTCGATGTCTGCTTCGCGCAGTTGCTGACCGGCCAGCTTCGCAACGGTCTCCGGATCGGTGACCGCAACCTCCAGGCGGCAGTAGATCTGCATGATGAGCGGTTCCGTGTGCCCCATTGCAGAAGAGTTGCACACGGGGCAAGCGGCATCATAGAAAGTGCAGATGAATTTACAACTTGGCAATGATGGGTAGGCCCGATGGTCTCGTTCATCCGTAACGTGTCGTTCGATGCCGCAGATGCATATGCACTTGCGCGGTTCTGGAGCGGTGTCGTCGGGCATCCGGTGCACCCCGAATGCGCGCCCGGCGACGAGGAGGTCGTCATCGAGCCGCCGGGCGGGCCGCGGCTGTTCTTCCAGACCGTGCCCGAGGCCAAGACGGTCAAGAACCGGGTGCACGTGTGCCTGCAGCCCGGCGACCGCAGCCGGGACGAGGAGGTCGAGCGCCTGCTCGGGCTGGGCGCGACCATGCTGACCGACCACCGCGACGGGCCCGGCGCGGGCTGGGCGGTGCTCGGCGACCCGGACGGAAACGAATTCTGCGTGACCCGTAGCACCCGGTGAGGGCGTGACCCGCGGGTGAGGGCTTCGTGGTGATCCCGTGGAGGCGGCCGCTGGAGCCGCCTTCGCGGGGCAGCATCGGCCCGTGCCCTCGACCTTGCCGACGCACCCGCTCGCCGTCCTGCCGCTGAAACTGTGGCGCCCCCGCTGGTTCGACGGCGTCGCCCTGGCCACCGGGGCGTGCGCGCCCGACTTCGCGTACGCCCTGGACGGCCCCGGCATCCGCATCCCCAGCCACACCGTCCCGGCCCTGCTGTGGTGGAGCCTGCCGACCGCGATCGTGGTCGCCCAGCTCTGCCGGCGGGGCGCCCCGGCGGTGTCCGCGCACCTGCCGCCGTGGTTCGCCCTGCGCGACTTCGGCGTGCTGGGGCAGGTCCGGCACCGGTGGTGGATCACCGCGTCCTCGGCGCTGCTGGGCGCGATCAGCCACCTGCTGTGGGACCTGGTCACCCATCCCGGCCCGGTCGCCGCCTGGTGGCCGATCCGCGAGGCCAGCGACACCGCGGCCGTCTTCCTGCTGCCGGTTTTCGTCGTGTACGTCGGGCAGCGCCGCAAACTCCGCGAGTGGCACGGCCCGCCGCCGGAGGTGCCGGTGCGCATGGGCCGGTTCTGGAGCGTGACGGCCGCCGCGCTGGTCGCCGGTCTCCTGCTCACCTGGGTGCTCGGCGACCGGCAGTACTACGTGGGGAACCTGCACGTGTTCTTCGTCCGGATCATGGTCGCCGGGGCGCTGGCGCTGCTGGCGGGGGCACTGGCCGTACAGTCGCAGCGTGTTGCAGACCGAGCGCCTCTTGCTGCGGCCGTTCCGCGCCGCTGACGCCCCCGCGCTGTCCGCCTATCGCTCCGATCCCGAGGTGGCGCGCTACCAGGGGTGGGACGCGCCCTATCCGCTGGAGTCCGCGCTCGCGTTCGTGGCCGGGCTGGACGGGCGCGATCCGCGGGGCGAGGGGTGGTACCAGTGGGCCGTGGAAACGCGCGACGGCGGCACGATGATCGGCGACGTGGGCGTGAACCGGCACGACGAGGGGCGCCAGGCCGAGATCGGGTTCACGCTCGCCCGGGAGCACCAGGGGCGCGGGTATGCCGCCGAGGCCGTCGGGCGCGTGGTGCACCACCTGCTCGCCGAGGAGGGCCTGCACCGGGTGCACGCGTCGGTCGACGCGCGCAACGCGCCCTCGGCCCGGCTGCTGGAGCGGCTGGGCTTCCGGCGCGAGGGCCTGGAGCTGCAGAGCCAGTGGTGGAAGGGCGAGTGGACCGACGACCTGCGCTACGCGGTGCTGGCCAGCGAGTGGTCCTCGGACTTCGCCGGCGCCTGATCGGACCGGGTCGTCACCCGGGCCAGCAGGTTCAGCGTCGCCGCCCAGACCAGGCAGGCGCCGAGCATGTGCAGGACGACGACGTACCAGGGCAGGCCGGTGAAGTACTGCACGAACCCGATCACCCCCTGCGCCAGCTCCACGACGACCAGGATCGCCGCCGCCCGGGTGACCCGCAGCGGCGCCCCGAGTGCGCGCAGGCCGAACCACATGGCCACGGACAGCCCGACGAGCACCATCACGGCGTCGGTGTGCAGCTGCGACACGGACTCCGGGTCGAAGCCGGTGCGGGCGGCCTTGGTGTCGCCGGAGTGCGGGCCGCTGCCGGTGACGATCGTGCCCAGGACGAGGACGACCGCCGAGACCGCGGTGGTGAGGACGCCGGCGGCGCGCATGGCCCGCGGCGCCGTCCAGCGCGGGGGCTCCTCGCGGGTGCGGTCCCACAGCGCGAACGCGAGCGCGATGAGCACCATCGAGAGCAGGAAGTGCGCCATGACCGTCCACGGGTTCAGCGCCATGCGCACCGTGATGCCGCCGAGCACGGCCTGCGCGGCCACGCCCAGGAGCACCCCGACCCCCGCGCGCAGGGCGGACGGCAGCCGGCGCCGCTGCCGCCAGGCGGCCGCGAGGGCCAGGATCGCGGCGATGCTGACCACGCTGGTGAGCGTGCGGTTGCCGAACTCGATGAGCCCGTGGTGCCCCATCTCCGCCGTGGTCACGTAGGAGTCGTCGGTGCACCGCGGCCAGGTCGGGCAGCCGAGCCCGGAGCCGGTCAGGCGCACGAGGCCGCCCGTGCCCACGATGACGATGTTGGCCACGAGCGACGCGAGGGCCGCCCTGCGCAGCGTCGCCGGCCGGTCCAGCCACTCCAAAACCCAGCTCACGCGGGCGATACTACGCCAGGCTACATATCGGACCGCAGGCGGACTTGCTCGACGAACGCGCGCCAGTCGGCCGCCGTGAAGACGAGCCGCGGGCCGGCCGGGTCGCGGGAGTCGCGCACGCCGATCAGCCCGGCGAGGCGGGCCCACTCGACGCACTCGCCGTCGCCGCCGCTGCGCCGGCTCTTGCGCCAGGTGGCTGTGGTCCAGTCGGCTTCGGTCATGCCTGACTATAGATGCCGTGATGTGCGTCGATGGCAATCTGCCATGTGCAGTTTGCTTCAATACGCCTTGACATGGCGATGGGGCGCATCGACCCTGGAGGTCGAGCAAGGAGCCACTGCCCGCGGCGAGGGGTCACCGTGGCTGGCCGGTGAGGTGTTCAGCGCAGCAGGAGGCGGCATGACCGCGAGGGGGAGCTCAAGCAGGACCTACTACCCGATGCGCCGCGGCGTGGCCGTGACCTCGGACTATCTGTTGGTGCACGGCGAGCAGTACGACCTGCGGGAGCTGGCCGACGTGCGGCGCTGGGGCTCGTGGGAGCTCTGGGGCACCTACCGCGGCGAGGTCGTGCCGCTGTGGGCCTCGCGCGACGAGACGGAGTTCGGCCAGGTGTGCCGCGCCCTGCAGCGGGCGCTGGAGGCGCACCGGGACGAGGTGAAGTACTGAGTCAGCCCTGTTCTTGAACCAAGGTCTCGAGGAACTCGACGGCGCGCTCGTCCCGCAGCGCGTGCGCCAGCATGCCCTCGAACGCCTTGCGGTAGCTCTCGACCAGCTCCGGCTGGTCCTGCAGCAGGATGTTGCCGGTGGCGTTCTCCTGCACGAGCAGGTCGCCGTCGACGTCGTCGGCGAACTCCATGATGGTGAACCCGCCGGCCAGGCCCGCGTGCGGGCCGGCGGCCAGCGGCAGCACGGCGACGGTCAGCCGGGGCGACGCGGCCGCGCGCTGCAGGTGCCGGTACTGCTCGCGCATCACCGCGGGCCCGCCGACCGGGCGGCGCAGCGCGGCCTCGTCGATCAGCATCGTGATGTCGGCGCCCTCCTCGGCCTCGACGATCTCGCGCTGGCGGCGGATGCGCACGGCGTAGAGGTCCTCGAGGGCGGGCTGCGCGGTCGGCTCCAGGCGCAGGGCCGGGATGAGCACGCGCATGTACTCCTGGGTCTGCAGCAGCCCCGGAATGATGCTGAGGTGGTACTGCAGCATCCGCGACGCGTCCAGCTCGAAGCCGATGAAGTTCTTGTAGGCCGCGTTGATCGTGGGGTACGAGCTCCACCAGGTGCGGCCCTTGGTCTGGCGCACCAGCTCGACCAGGTGCTCGACCTCGCCGGCCGGGGCGTCGTAGATGCCGGTCAGCGCCCGCAGGTCGGTCACCGAGATGCCGACCGTGCCGTTCTCGATGCGGATCAGCTTGGACGTGCTCCAGTCCAGCTTCTGGGCGACCTCGACCTGCTGCAGCGACCGCTCTTCCCGCATGCGCTTGAGCTGGTCCCGCAGACGCCGAAGGGAGGTCTGACGACCCTGCGTCACGGCCATTGCGAAGATCCTCCGCCGAAGTATCGATCAATTCGCAGCGCGCTATCTGCTATGTGCAGGTGGCCAACGAACGATCGGCTATGGGCACTCGGCAACGATATTCCTTTTGTCAAGTCCGCGTGGGCCGAAGCGCGGGTGAGGTTTGGTTAGGGTTACCTTCCGTGCGGTGGATCACCCGGGCGGTGGTTTGCTCGCTCACCGCGAATTACGTAACGTTGGTGTTGTGAAAAACGGCGAAGCACCAGTGCGGGTGGACGCCGCGCTGGATGTGCGGACCCGTGACCGCGTCACTGACCTGCTCCTGCAGGAGGGTTCCGCCACCGCGACCGAACTCGGGCTCGCCCTCGGGCTGAGCCCCGCCGGCGTGCGCCGCCACCTCGACGCCATGCAGGCCGAGGGGCTCGTGGAGTGCCGGGAACGCACGGAGCGTGGCCCCCGCGGGCGCGGCCGCCCGGCGCGCGTGTTCACGCTGACCGCGGCGGCGCGGGAGACGCTGCCGCACACCTACGACGGGCTCGCCTCCGCCGCCCTGCGCTGGATCTCCGAGCACGGCGGCCCGGCCGAGGTCGCCGCGTTCGCCGCGGCCCAGGTCGAGGGGCTCGAGGAGCGCTGCAAGTCGGCGATGGCCGAGGCGGGCGAGGATCCGCTGGCCCGGGCCGAGGCCCTCGCACGCGCCCTGACCGCGGAGGGTTACGCTGCCGGCGCGACGACGATCGCCACCGGCGGGCAGCTGTGTCAGCACCACTGCCCGGTGGCCCACGTCGCCGCCGAATTCTCCCAGCTGTGCGAGGCCGAGACCCAGGTGATCTCGCGCCTCGTCGGCACGCACGTCCAGCGGCTCGCCACCATCGCCAACGGCGATGGCGTCTGCACCACCCATATACCGGCCCCGGTCCAACCCGGAGCCCGTCCCGATAGGCAAAGGATCGTGAGATGACGACTGCCGATCAGCTGGCCGGTCTCGGCCGGTACGAGTACGGCTGGGCCGACTCGGACTCCGCGGGTGCCTCGGCGCGCCGCGGTCTCAACGAGGACGTCGTGCGCGACATCTCGGCGAAGAAGTCCGAGCCCCAGTGGATGCTGGACCTGCGCCTCAAGGGCCTGCGGCTGTTCGACCGCAAGCCCATGCCGTCGTGGGGCGCCGATCTGTCGCACATCGACTTCGACAACATCAAGTACTTCGTCCGCTCCACCGAGAAGCAGGCGGCCAGCTGGGACGAGCTGCCCGAGGACATCAGGAACACGTACGACAAGCTGGGCATCCCCGAGGCCGAGAAGCAGCGGCTGATCGCGGGCGTCGCGGCGCAGTACGAGTCCGAGGTCGTCTACCACAAGATCCGCGAGGACCTCGAGGAGCAGGGCGTCGTCTTCCTCGACACCGACACCGCGCTCAAGGAGCACGAGGAGCTCTTCAAGGAGTACTTCGGCACCGTGATCCCGGTCGGCGACAACAAGTTCGCCGCGCTCAACACCTCGGTCTGGTCCGGCGGCAGCTTCATCTACGTGCCGAAGGGCGTGCACGTGGAGATCCCGCTGCAGGCGTACTTCCGGATCAACACCGAGAACATGGGCCAGTTCGAGCGGACCCTGATCATCGTCGACGAGGGCGCCTACGTGCACTACGTCGAGGGCTGCACCGCGCCGATCTACTCGTCGGACTCGCTGCACTCCGCGGTCGTCGAGATCGTGGTGAAGAAGAACGCCCGCTGCCGGTACACCACGATCCAGAACTGGTCGACCAACGTCTACAACCTGGTCACCAAGCGGGCGGTGTGCTCCGAGGGCGCCACCATGGAGTGGATCGACGGCAACCTCGGCTCCAAGGTCACCATGAAGTACCCGGCCGTCTACATGACCGGCGAGCACGCCAAGGGCGAGGTCCTCAGCGTGGCCATGGCCGGCGAGGGCCAGCACCAGGACGCGGGCGCCAAGATGGTGCACGCCGCGCCGCACACGTCCTCGACCATCGTGTCGAAGTCGATCGCGCGGGCCGGCGGGCGCACCTCGTACCGCGGCCTCGTGCAGGTGCTGGAGGGCTCGCACCACTCGAAGTCCACGGTCAAGTGCGACGCCCTGCTCGTCGACACGATCTCGCGCTCGGACACGTACCCCTACGTCGACATCCGCGAGGACGACGTCTCCATGGGGCACGAGGCGACCGTCTCGAAGATCAGCGACGACCAGCTCTTCTACCTCATGTCGCGCGGCCTCACCGAGGACGAGGCCATGGCGATGATCGTGCGCGGCTTCATCGAGCCGATCGCCAAGGAACTGCCCATGGAGTACGCGTTGGAGCTCAACCGGCTCATCGAGCTGCAGATGGAGGGCGCGGTCGGATGAGCGCTCCCTCCCTGGTCCCCCCGAAGACGCGCGCCCAGCAGGTCCGCTCCTTCGACGTCGCCGACTTCCCGGCCCTCACCGGCCGCGAGGAGGAGTGGCGCTTCACCCCGCTCAAGCGGCTTCGTGGGCTCGACTCTTTTGACGGGGCGGGTTCGCCCGCTCCGAAGGTCGGCGCGGACGAGCTCCCGTCCGGCGTCACCGTGGCCACCATCGACCGCACCGACCCGCGGGTCGGCTCCGCGCTGACGCCGTTCGACCGCATCAGCGCGCTGGCCTTCTCGCGGGCCTCCGAGGCCCTGCTGGTCTCGGTGGCTCCCGACGCCGTTCTGGAAACCGCCGCGGTTGTACGGCTTGTCGGCGGCTCCCTCGACGCTGCGTTCGGGCACACCGTGGTCGAGGTGGGCCGGTTCGCCGAGGCCGTCGTGGTGCTCGAGCAGACCGGCTCGGTCACGCTGGCCGACAACGTCGAGGTGCTCGTGGCCGACGGGGCCAAGCTCACGCTGGTCACCGTCACCGACTGGGCCGCCGACGCGGTGCAGGCGCAGCACGTGCGCTTCAGGATCGGCCGCGACGCCAAGGTGACGCACGTGCAGGTCACGCTCGGCGGCGACCTGGTCCGGCAGTACACCAGCGTCGACTACGCGGGCCGCGGCGGCGAGATCGACGCGTACGGCCTCTACTTCGCCGACGCCGGCCAGCACCTCGAGCACCGGCTCCTCGTCGACCACTCGGTGCCGGACTGCCGCAGCTACGTCGCCTACCGCGGCGCGCTGCAGGGCGCCGACGCGCACACGGTCTGGGTCGGCGACGTGCTGATCCGGGCGGAGGCGACGGGCACGGACACGTACGAGATCAACCGCAATCTCGTGCTGACCGACGGCGCCCGCGCGGACTCGGTGCCGAACCTGGAGATCGAGACCGGCGAGGTGGCGGGGGCCGGGCACGCGAGTGCCACCGGCCGCTTCGACGACGAGCAGCTGTTCTACCTGATGTCCCGGGGCATCCCGGACGAGCAGGCCCGCAAGCTGGTCGTGCGCGGCTTCTTCCACGAGCTGCTCGCCAAGATCCCGGTCGAGGAGCTGCGCGACCGGCTCGGCGACGCGATCGACGGCCGGCTGGAAGAGGCCGGTTCGTGATTCGTGTGTGTGCGGCCACCGAGGTGGCCAAGGGCGAGGTCGTCCAGGTCACGGTCGAGGGGACCGAGATCGCGCTCGTGCACGCCGACGACGACAACTTCTACGCCGCCTACGACGAGTGCTCGCACGCGGCGGTCGCGCTCAGCGAGGGCGAGGTCGAGGGCTGCACCCTGGAGTGCTGGCTGCACGGCTCGCGCTTCGACCTGCGCACCGGCGCCCCGAGCGGGCTGCCCGCCACCGAGCCGGTCCCGGTCTACCCGGTCGAGGTTCGCGACGGCGACGTCTACATCGATCTGAACCCGAGCAACGGAGTCATGAAGTGAGCGAGCTTTCGATCAGCAACCTGCAGGTCTCGGTCAAGCTGCCCGACGGTGAGCTCAAGCCGATCCTCGCGGGCGTCGACCTGACCGTCCGGGCGGGGGAGACCCACGCCATCATGGGCCCGAACGGCTCCGGCAAGTCCACCCTGGCGTACTCGATCGCCGGCCACCCGCGCTACGAGGTCACCGGCGGCTCGGTGACCCTCGACGGGCAGGACGTGCTGGCCATGACCGTCGACGAGCGGGCGCGGGCGGGGCTGTTCCTGGCGATGCAGTACCCGGTCGAGGTCCCCGGCGTGTCCGTGGCCAACTTCCTGCGCACGGCCAAGACGGCCATCGACGGCGAGGCGCCGAAGCTGCGCACCTGGGCCGGCGAGCTGCGCGGGGCCATGGAGAAGTTGCAGATGGACCCGGCGTTCGCGCAGCGCAACGTCAACGAGGGCTTCTCCGGCGGCGAGAAGAAGCGCCACGAGATCATGCAGCTGGAGCTGCTCAAGCCGAAGATCGCGGTGCTCGACGAGACGGACTCCGGCCTGGACATCGACGCCCTGCGGATCGTGAGCGAGGGCGTGAACCGGGTGCGCGAGCAGGGCGACACCGGCCTGCTGCTCATCACGCACTACACCCGCATTCTCCGGTACATCAAGCCGGATCACGTGCACGTCTTCGTCGGCGGCAAGATCGTCGAGGAGGGCGGCCCGGAGCTGGCCGAGCAGCTGGAGAGCAGCGGCTACGAGCGCTACCTCGCCGGCGCCGGCCCGGCCTCCATCGCGTAAGGACTCTTGAATGACCGCCCTGGATGTTGAGTCGCTCCGCAAGGACTTCCCGATCCTCGAACGCACCGTCAACGGCAAGCCGCTGGTGTACCTCGACTCGGGCAACACCTCGCAGAAGCCGCGTCAGGTCATCGACGCGGTGCGGGAGCACTACGAGCGGCACAACGCGAACGTGGCCCGCTCGGTGCACACGCTGGGCACCGAGTCGACGGCGGCCTACGAGGGGGCGCGCGAGCGGATCGCGGCCTTCGTCGGGGCCCCGTCGGCGGCCGAGCTCGTGTTCACGAAGAACTCGACCGAGGCGATCAACCTCGTCGCCCATGCCTTTACCTCGGCGTCGGAGGACCCGCGCTTCCGCCTCGGCCCCGGCGACGAGATCGTCGTGACCGAGATGGAGCACCACTCCAACATCGTGCCGTGGCAGCTGCTCGCCCAGCGCACCGGCGCGACGCTGCGCTGGTTCGGGATGACCGACGAGGGCCGGCTGGACCTGTCGAACATCGACGAGCTCATCAACGAGCGCACCAAGCTCGTCTCGGTCGTGCACTACTCGAACATCCTGGGCACCATCAACCCGGTCGAGCTGCTCATCGCCAAGGCCCGCGCGGTCGGCGCGCTGGTGCTGCTCGACGGCTCCCAGTCGGTGCCGCACGTGCCCGTCGACGCGGCCGCGCTCGGCGCCGACTTCCTGGCCTTCACCGGCCACAAGATGCTCGGCCCGACCGGCATCGGGGCGCTGTGGGGCCGCTACGAGCTGCTCGACGCGATGCCCCCGTTCCTCGGCGGCGGCTCGATGATCGAGACCGTGTCGATGACCGGCACCACGTTCATGCCGCCGCCGGCCCGCTTCGAGGCCGGCACCCCGCCGATCGCGCAGGCCGTCGGGCTCGGCGCGGCCGTGGACTACCTGGCCGCCGCCGGCATGGACAACGTCGTCGCGCACGAGAAGGCACTCGTCGCGCACGCGCTGGACGCGCTGACGTCGCTGCCGTACGTGCGGATCGTCGGCCCTTCGGATTTGGTCGATCGAGGCGCGACGATCTCGTTCACGGTCGACGGCGTGCACCCGCACGACGTGGGCCAGATCCTCGACGACGACGGCGTGCAGGTCCGCGTCGGCCACCACTGCGCGCGCCCCACCTGCGTGCGCTTCGGCGTTCCGGCCACCACCCGAGCCTCGTTCTACCTGTACACGACCAACGACGAGATCGACGCGCTGGTCCGCGGGATCGAGCGGGTCCGGAAGGTCTTCGCCTGATGCAGATCGATCAGCTGTACCAGGAGATCATCCTGGACCACTACAAGCACCCGCACGGCCGCGGCCTGCGCGACCCGTTCGACGCCGAGGCCCACCACGTCAACCCGACGTGCGGCGACGAGGTGACCCTGCGCGTCCAGCTCAAGGCGGGCAGCGTGGCGGACGTATCGTACGAGGGCATGGGCTGCTCGATCAGCCAGGCCTCCGCCAGCGTCCTCTACGACCTGCTCAAGGGCGCCACGGTCGCCGACTCCCTGCGCCGCCACGAGGCCTTCGCCGAGCTGATGGCCGGCCGCGGCCAGGTCGAGCCGGACGAGGAGATCCTGGAGGACGCGGTCGCCTTCGCCGGCGTCGCCAAGTACCCGGCGCGCGTGAAGTGCGCGCTGCTGCCCTGGATGGCCTTCAAGGACGCCCTCGCCCGGGCGTCTGCTGCCCCCGTTGTTGAGGAGTCCCCATGACCGCGGTTCTGGCCGACATCGAAGAGGCGATGAAGGACGTCGTCGACCCCGAGCTGGGGATCAACGTCGTCGACCTCGGCCTCGTGTACGGCATTCACGTCGACGAGGAGAACGTCGCCACCCTCGACATGACGCTGACGTCGGCGGCCTGCCCCCTGACCGACGTCATCGAGGACCAGACGCGCACGGCCCTGTGCACGGGCCCGGGCGGCGGCCTGGTCTCGGACATCCGCATCAACTGGGTCTGGCTGCCGCCGTGGGGGCCCGACAAAATTACGGATGAAGGCCGCGACCAGCTGCGCGCCCTCGGCTTCAACGTCTGACGCGAGTTCCGAAAAACGCCCCGCCGCCGTTCTCCGGCGCGCGGGGCGTTCTGCGTTGCGTCAGGCGAGTTCGACGAGTTCCAGGAGGTCGTCGCTCCAGGTGTCCTCGACGCCGTCGGGGAGGAGGATGGCGCGGTCGGGCTTGAGGGCCTGGACGGCGCCCGGGTCGTGGGTGACCAGGACGATGGCGCCGGGGTAGCGGGCGATCGCGTCCAGGACCTGTTCGCGGCTGATCGGGTCGAGGTTGTTCGTCGGCTCGTCGAGGAGCAGGACGTTGGCGCCCGAGCAGACCAGGGTGGCGAGGGCGAGGCGGGTTTTTTCGCCGCCGGACAGTACACCCGCGGGCTTGTCCACGTCGTCGCCGGTGAACAGGAACGCGCCGAGGATCTTGCGCAGTTCTGTGTCGTTCTGGTCGGGGGCGGCCGAGCGCATGATCTCGAGGATCGTGCGGTGGACCTCTAGCTGCTCGTGCTCCTGGGCGTAGTAGCCGCGCTGGAGGCCGTGGCCCTGGTTCACCTCGCCGGTGTCCGGGTCGAGTTCGCCGGCCAGCATGCGCAGGAGGGTGGTCTTGCCCGCGCCGTTGAGGCCCAGGATCGCCACTCGCGAGCCGCGGTCGACCGCCACGTTGACGTCCATGAAGATTTCCAGCGAGCCGTACGACTTGGACAGGCCGCGCGCCGTCAGCGGGGTCTTGCCGCAGGGCTTGGGCTCCGGGAAGCGGACCTTCGCGACGCGGTCGGCCACGCGGACCTCTTCGAGGCCGTCCAGCATGCGCTCGGCGCGGCGGGCCATGTTCTGGGCGGCCACGGTCTTGGTGGCCTTGGCGCGCATCTTGTCGGCCTGGGCCATCAGGGCGCCGGCCTTCTTCTCGGCGTTGGCGCGCTCGCGGCGGCGGCGCTTCTCGTCCGTCTCGCGCTGCTGCTGGTACAGCTTCCAGCCCACGTTGTAGAAGTCGATCGTGGAGCGGTTGGCGTCGAGGTACCAGACCTTGTTGACGATCGCGTCGAGCAGGTCGACGTCGTGGGAGATGACCACGAGGCCGCCCTTGTGGCTGGCCAGGAAGCCGCGCAGCCAGGTGATGCTGTCCGCGTCGAGGTGGTTGGTGGGCTCGTCGAGCAGCAGGATGCCGCCGCCGGTGGCGCTCGCGTCGCGGAACAGGATGCGGGCCAGCTCGATGCGGCGCCGCTGGCCGCCGGACATGGTGCCGATGGTCTGGCTCAGGACCCGGTCCGGCAGGCCGAGGTTGGCACAGATCCGCGCGGCCTCGGCCTCGGCCGCGTAGCCGCCCAGGCCGGCGAACTGGTCTTCCAGCTGGCCGTACCGGCGGATCAGTCGTTCGTCGTCGCCGAGCTTGGCCTCCAGGGCCTTCATCTCGGCGTAGATGGTGTCGAGGCCGCGCGCGGACAGGACGCGGTCGCGGGCGGTGACCTCGAGGTCGCCCGTGCGGGGGTCCTGCGGCAGGTAGCCGACCGGGCCGCGCCGGTCCACCTGGCCGGCGTGCGGGGTGCCCTCACCCGCGAGCACCTTGAGGGTGGTGGTCTTGCCGGCGCCGTTGCGGCCCACGAGGCCGATGCGGTCGCCGGGCTGGACGCGCAGGTTGATGTCGCTGAGCAGGATTCGCGCACCCGCGCGCAGCTCAAGGCCGGTGGCCGTGATCACAGCGAAGACTCACTTTCGAGCAGAAGGGAACAGAACAGACTCCGGGTGTCGTACTGGAGTCACTCCCTCTGCGTGATCACGCCGATAGTCTACCGTGCGATCCCGGTGCCCCCGCCACACGATTACGTCACAAGATCATCGGGTACCTGCCGCCTAGCAGACGCCGGTCGATTCCAACCCCCCGAGGTGTGCCATGGAGTTCAACGACGACGCCGATCTCGATACCAGCCAGGTCAACGACCTGCGCGGGTCGGGCGGAGGTGGTGGAGGTGGCGGCGGCGGCATCGGCGGGATCCCGATCCCGATCGGCGGCGGCCGCGGCGGCATCATCGTGACGGTCATCATCCTGGCCGTCGTCCTCTGCGGCGGCGGTGGCCTGTTCGGCAGCGGCCTGCTCGGTGGCGGCGGCGGGGACAACAAGCCCGACAACTCGAACATCGACAAGTCGTGCGACAAGTCCAACCCGGACCGCTTCAAGAACGCCGACTGCCGCAACGTGCTGTACATCAACTCCGTCCAGGCCTACTGGAAGACGGAGATGCCGGCGGCGTTCGGCAAGCAGTACACCCAGGCCAAGACCAACTTCTTCAGCAACCAGGTCAACACCGGCTGCGGCGCGGCCGACTCCGGCGTCGGGCCGTTCTACTGCCCGGCCGACAGCCAGGTGTACATCGACCTGACCTTCTACAACGAGCTCAACAGCCGCTTCGGCGCGTCGGGCGAGTTCGCGGCGCCGTACGTGCTCGCCCACGAGTACGGCCACCACATCCAGAACCTGCTCGGCACCAACGCCAAGGCCGAACAGGGCGCGCAGCAGGGCGCCAACTCCGCCTCCGTGCGGCTGGAGCTGCAGGCCGACTGCTACGCCGGCACCTGGGCCAACCACGCCACCGAGACGAAGGACCCGCAGGGCGACGCGCTGTTCAAGTCGATCACCCAGCAGGACATCGACGAGGCCATCCAGACGGCCGAGGCGATCGGCGACGACACGATCCAGAAGAAGGCCGGGCAGAAGGTCAACCCCGACGGGTTCACCCACGGCACGTCGGCCCAGCGCAAGAAGTGGTTCACCCAGGGGTACAACACGGGCGACCCCCGGCAGTGCGACACCTTCGCGACCAACAACCTGTGACCACCGCGCTCCTGGAGCGACTGCAGAGCGTTTTCGGCGCGGCCGCCGACCCCGGGCAGGCCGCGCCGATGCGCGCGTACATGCGCGATCGTTTCGCGTTCCTCGGCATCACCAGCGTGCCCCGGCGGGCGCTCACCCGGGACGTGCTGCGGGACGCGCCGCGCCCGACCGAGGCCGAGCTCGCGGCGACCGCGCGGGCGTGCTGGGGGCTGGCGGAGCGGGAGTACCAGTACTTCGCCTGCGACTGCCTGGTCAAGCACGCGCGGCTGCTCACGCCGGCGTCGATGCCGCTGCTGCACGACCTGATCACCACGAAGTCGTGGTGGGACACGGTCGACGCGCTGGCGTCCAATGTGGTCGGTCCGATCGTCCGCGCGTTTCCGGCCGAACGCGCGACGATGGACGCGTGGACGGCGCCCGGGACGGATCTGTGGCTGGTGCGCACGGCGATCCTGCATCAGCTGAAGTACCGCGACCAGACCGACCGCAACCGCCTGTTCGACTACTGCGAGGCGTGGGCGGGCGAGCGGGACTTCTTCATCCGCAAGGGGATCGGGTGGGCCTTGCGCGAGTACGCCAAGACGGACCCGGCCGGGGTGCGCTCCTTTGTGGACACCCACCCCGGCCTGTCGCCGCTCTCGGTGCGTGAGGCGCTCAAAAACCTGGGGTGACCAGCGTGACGGCGAGGACCGCGATGACGGCGCTCGAGCTCAGGGCCGTCCACAGTCGACCGCGGGGGCCCGTGAGCAGGCGGCCGAGCAGCGAACCGCTCGCGGCCAGGAACAGTTGCCAGCTCGCGGACGCCACGAACGCCGCCGCCACCCAGAGCGCCTCCGCGCCGGCGGACAGCCCGTCGTCCGCCTGCCGCCCGAGCACGAGCGATCCGAAGTAGACGATCGTCGCCGGGTTGAGCAGGGTCAGCCCGAGCAGGCTCAGGAACGCCCCCGACGGCCGCGCCATCCGCCCGTCGGCCCTGCGCGCGGTGGCCGCCTCGCCCCGGTGCGCGAGCGCGTCGTGCGCGATTTTCAGAGCCAGCGCCAGCAGTACCGCGAACGCCACCCACCGCAGCCACCCGGCAATCGGCGCGATGACCCCCGCGAGAGCCGCCCCGCCGAGCACCGCGACGACGGCATAGAGCCCGTCCGCCGCGGCGACCCCGAGCGCGGCGGCGGCGCCGACCTTCCAGGAGTGCCGCGAGGCGAGGGTGACGATGAGCGCGCCGATGGCCCCGACCGGGACGGCGACGGCGTACCCGGCGAGCAGGCCGCTCCCGACCACCCCGCCGATCCCGGCGCTCACGACCGCTGCTTGCGGCTCGCTCCCGTCGTGGTGCCGGCCTGCTGTCGCTCCGACCCCTCGCCGGCGGCGACAGGGACGAGCAGCGGCAACTTCCGGGATCGACTCATGCGGGCGATGATGCCGTCCCCCGGCCGCCGCCTGCCAGTGATTTACGCCCGCCCGATTGCTCGGCGATCCGGGGTCTCGCGGGGCCCGGGTCTCGCGGGGCCCGGGGTCTCGCGGGCGGGCCGGTGCTCGCCGCCCGCACGCCTCGGCCGGCGCGGGCTGCACGGCGCGGCGGGCGAGGTTTCGGTGGTCGGCCTGCTCACCCGAGCCGGTATTCGCCGCCGCAGGCTTCGGCCAGGGTGGCGCCGAACAGGGCGGCGGGGGTCCAGGCGCCGGGCGTGCCCTCGCCGGCCAGGAGGCGGCGGACCACCTCGGCGGGGACCGTCGCGGTCCAGGTCTGGGCGTCGCCGACCCGCAGCCAGCCCTCCCGGGACGTGCCGTCGGGCCAGTCGACGACGGCGTGGCCCCAGGAGTGCTCGCGGGGCTTGGGGTGAGGCTTTGTCCGTACCATGGCGAGACGACGGCGGGCGAAAGCACGCAGCGGCCCGATGTTCAGCAGTGCGGTCGCCACCGGGAACAGCGCGCGGGCGGCGGGGGAGGACGGGGCCTCGCTCGACGCGGCGAGCACATCGGCGGCTCCGCTGGCCCGCTGGGCGGCCATCAGCTCGCCGAGCGGCATGCCCGCCGTGGTCACCGCCGAGCCGTCCGGGAGCACGAGGCGCATCGGGTCGCCGCCGAGCGGGGCGGGGGCCAGGCGGCCGTCGCGGTACCGGCGGCCCTGGAAGCGGCCGCCGCCCGGTACGCCCGGGATGCCCTCGACGATCGTGCCGGCCAGCGCGTCGCCGACCAGTCCGGCCTCGCTCGCCAGCGACGGGATCATGTCGACCCGGACGCGGCGCGGGGTGGGGCGGCCCTCGCACAGCTTGACGACGACGCTCTCGGTGGCGGTCACGCCGAAGCCGGCCCCGGTGACGGCGGTGCGACCGGCGGCGGCCAGCTCCGCGTCGCGGCCCAGCAGCGCGCCCACCGCCGCGAGGTCGTTGGCGAGGTCGAGGTAGTGGCTCGAGGGCAGGCAGGCGGCCAGGATCGGCTCGGCGGTCTCGAGGAACGGGCAGATGGTGTTGACGACCACGGCCGGCCGGTCGCGGCGGATCGCGTCCGCGGTCTCGGCCACCGATCCGGCGACGACGATGCGCAGGCCGCCCGCGTTGTTCGCCCCCGAGCCGGCCTTGACGGTGCGCTGCCCGCCGCCTTCTCCCGCGGCCGGGTCGGGCCCGACGGTGCGCAGGTCGCCGGCTAGCGCCTTCAGCCGCTCGGCGTCGCGGCCGACGAGCACCGGGTCGATGCCCCGCTGCCGGAGCGCGGTCGCGATGGCGCGGCCGCTGCGGCCGGTACCGCCGAGAACCCAAACCTCAGTCATGGCACAGCTCCGCCCTGGGAGTGGCGGCCGCCCCGAGTGACGACACGCCGTGTCATGACCATAGCGCCGATGACACGACATGTCATCACCAGTACACTCGGGGCATGGCGCGATGGCGGCCGGACGCGCGGGAGCGTCTGCGGGAGGCGGCGCTCGAGCTGTTCGCCGAGCAGGGCTTCGCCGCGACCACGGTGCCGGCGATCACCGCGCGGGCCGGGCTGACGACGCGCACGTTCTTCCGGCACTTCGCCGACAAGCGCGAGGTGCTGTTCGCGGACGAGGGCGAGATCCCGGCGCTCGCGGCCGAGCTCATGGCGGCCGCGCCCGAGGGGGAGCCGCTCCCGGTCATCGTGGCGGGGCTGCGGCTGCTCGCCGAGCGGCAGTTCGAGGGGCAGAAGGAGGCCATCCGGCGGCGGCGCGCGATCGTGGCCACCGACCCGGGACTGCGCGAGCGTGACCTGCACAAGCGGGCGGCGGTGGCCGCGGCCGCGCGGGACGGGCTGATCGCGCGGGGGCTGGCGCCGCTGCGGGCGGGGCTGCTGGCGGAGACCGCGGTGACGCTGATGTACGGGTCGGTCACCGAGTGGCTCGACCGCGACGACGACACGCGGCTGCGCGACGTGGTCGACGAGGCGCTGGCCACGCTGCGGGCCGATCTGGCCTCACCAGGGCGTGACGAGGACTCCCTCGATGAGCACGGCGACGATCGCGCCCAGGCCGACCAGTAGCAGCGGCGCGGGTGGCGGGTCGCCGGCCGGGCGCTCCGGGGCCACCGCGGCGACCGTGAGCCAGGGGAAGAACGGCAGCCAGGCGTGCTCGACGCCGCCGCGGGCCAGGCCGGCCGCGATCGAGAAGACCACCGCCGCGCCCGCGCCGACCAGGAACGGCCACATCGCGGTGTTGCGGACCTTGCGCGCGGACGCGTAGAGCGGCGGGCCGGCCGCCAGGAGCAGCACCACGACGCTGATGGCGCTCCACCAGAGCACGGAGCGGTACGGCGCCACCCGCGCGGCGTAGTCCGTCTCCGCGGCCACCAGGCCGTCGCTCCAGCCGAAGCCGAGCAGCTGGGCGCCGAGGACGGGCAGCAGGGCGCCCACGCCGCTGAGGACGTTGAGGGAGGCGCGGCGGCGGGCGAAGTACACGCAGACCAGGGAGAGCCCGAGCCACGGGGACGAGTAGGAGAACAGCGCGGCGACCCCGACGAGCAGGCCGGCCAGGACGGCCCAGCCGGTGGCCGCCCACCCGCGCACCCGGCGGCGGCTGGCGCGCAGGCCGGAGACGATCGCGGCCGCGCCCAGGACGGCGACGAGGCCGTCGAGGCTCACCGCGGTCCAGATCGCGTAGGGGGCCAGGACGAGCACCGGGAGGTACCGTCGCGCGGCCTCCTCGCCGACCGAGTCGCGCACCGCGGCGAGCACGAGGGGAATCGCGAGTACCGATACCGCGGTGATCAGGAAACCGAGGACAATGTGGTCGCTGACGCCGATTCGTTGCAGCGCCCACAAAAAAAGTACGGGGCCCGGAGGATGGCCCCGGGAAGCTACCGAGTGGTACCCGGCGTCGGCCGTGAAATGTCTGAGGTATGTCAGTGGTTCGGTTCCCACCTGAGCGACGTCGCCCAGATATTCCTCGGGTGAACCAAGGGCTTTCGTGAGGCCCGACCAGCCATCGACAAGCGCCAAAGCGATAGCCCATGCCAGGCCGGTGACGTACCCGAATAGCTGAATTTCGTGCCATCTCAGCCGGGTGAACCTGGGCGTCGCGGCGGCCCACAGCACGCCGGCCGCGACGAGGGGCGCCAGAACCGAGCCCGGGCCGATCCTGATCTTGTACCTGCCGAGGAAGGGGGCGCTTGCGGTGCCCAGACGCGCGTCCAGCTGGACGGCGAGGGCGGCCAGCGCGAGGCCGCCGAGCGCCAGCAGGAGCCAACACAGCGCATCGCGGCGCTCACGGTGCGCAGCGGTCGGTCGGTCGGCGGGCGGTTCGCTCTTCACGGCGCATCACGGTATCGGGTAGGCGACAATGCTCTGCGTGTCGGTTGGCGCCCCGTCGATATCTAGCGCATGATCGTTCGAGGCGGTCTAATAGGTGGGACCGCACCAACCGCTCTGTCTGGGACGTGAGGGATCAGCATGGCAGCCACCGCCACCACCAGCACCGAGAAGGGTCGCCGGATCATCGGCGCCGAAAGGCAGACGCTGGCGAAGGACCTCGTGAAGCGGTACACCAACGGTGAGAGTATCCGTGCGCTCGCCGCTTCCACCGGCCGTTCCTATGGATTCGTGCACCGGGTGCTGACCGAATCCGGCGTTCAGCTTCGTCAGCGTGGCGGCGCCCGGCGTCGCAAGAAGGCGTGAACGCGCAAATCTCCTCGGCAAGCGCCGCGCCCGGTTCGGGCGAGGCGCGATTCGACCTCGACGGGCCGGTCGCGACGGTGACGTTGTGCCGGCCCCAGGTCCTGAACGCGCAGACCCCAGCACTCTGGGCCGAGCTGCGCGAGTTCGGTCGGACACTGCCGGGTGACGTACGCGTCGTCATCGTCCGCGGCGAGGGACGGGCCTTTTCAGCCGGGCTCGACACCAAGGCCGCGACCGCGATGCTCGGCGAGATCGCCGCCGGCTCGGACTCCGACGCCCGCATCGCCGGCTTCCAGGAGGCGTTCGCCTGGCTGCGCCGGCCCTCGCTGATCTCCATCGCGGCGGTGCAGGGCCATGCCATCGGGGCCGGCTTTCAGATCGCGCTGGCCTGCGACTTCCGGGTCGTGGCGGAGGACGTCTCGTTCAGCATGGCCGAGATCAAGCTCGGCCTCGTGCCCGACCTCGGCGGCACCAAGCGCCTGGTCGAGCTGGTCGGCTACGCCCGGGCGCTCGAGCTGTGCGTCACTGGGCGGCGCGTGTCGGCCCCGGAGGCGTCCCAGATCGGCCTGGCCAATGTGGTGGTACCTCGTGAAGAGCTCGACGAGGCCGCCAGCGACCTCGCCGCCGCCGTCATGGCGGGCGCGCGGGACGCGGTGATCGAGATCAAGGCCCTGATCGGGCAGGCCGCGGCGCACACGTTCGCGCAGCAGGAGGCCGCCGAGCGGGCGGCTCAGCTGCGGCGCATCGCGGATCTGACGGGTCAGGGCGAGTAGCCCCAGGTCTCTTCGTCTGTTTGCGGACCTAGGTCGAAAGTCCTGGTCGCGACCGGGAAGTCGCGGCGGGCTCCGAAAGTTGTCGTACCTGCCGGGCACAATCAGCCCGGCAGGTACTTCTGGTTTCGGGGGTGTGCGGCAATGTCCTCGCCGATGAGCAGCATGACGGGGTGGGAGACCCTGCGCTCGCTGCGCAAGGCCGACGAGCTGGCGGGCCGGAAACTCGGCCGCGACACGACCAGGCGGATCATGCGGTTCGCCCGGCCGTACCGGCGCGACATCGTCGTCTTCCTGCTCACGGTGGTGGTCGGGGCCGGCATCGGGGTCGCGACCCCCTACCTGGCCGGCGACGTCGTCAACAAGATCGGCGCGGGCGGCCCCGGCGCCGGCACCGCGGTGGTGCGGATCGCGCTGCTGATCGGCGCCCTGGCCGTGGTCGACTCGCTCCTGTCGCTCGTCCAGCGGTGGTACTCCGCTCGCATCGGCGAGGGCATCATCCTCACCCTGCGCCGGCTCGTGTACGACCACGTCCAGCGCATGCCGCTGCAGTTCTTCACCCGCACGCAGACCGGCGCCCTGGTCAGCCGCCTGAACAACGACGTGCAGGGCGCCCAGCGGGCCTTCACCTCGACGCTGTCGGGGGTGGTCAGCAACGTCATCCAGCTCGTGCTCACCGCCGCCGTGATGCTCACCCTGTCGTGGCAGATCACCCTGTTGTCCCTGGTCATGCTCCCGCTGTTCATCCTCCCGGCGCGGCGGGTGGGCCGCCGCCTGGCCGCGATCACCCGCGAGGCGTACCAGCTCGACGCGAAGATGAACGCGACCATGACCGAGCGGTTCGGGGTCGCCGGCGCGCTGCTGGTCAAGCTCTTCGGCCGCCCCGACGACGAGGCCGAGCGGTTCGGTGAGCGGGCCGGGCGCGTGCGCGACATCGGGATCCAGACCGCGATGTACAGCCGCGTGTTCTTCGTCAGCATGCTGCTGGTGGCCTCCCTGGCCCAGGCGCTGACCTACGGCCTGGGCGGCTGGCTGGCCGTGCAGGGCCGAATCACGGCCGGCACCGTGGTGACCCTGGCCCTGTTGCTCACGCGGCTCTACGGCCCGCTGACGGCCCTGTCGAACGTGCGCGTGGACGTCATGAGCGCACTCGTGAGTTTCGAGCGCGTCTTTGAGGTGCTAGACCTTTCGC
Organism: Dactylosporangium sp. CS-033363; assembly: GCF_050942475.1. Classification (NCBI taxonomy): domain Bacteria; kingdom Bacillati; phylum Actinomycetota; class Actinomycetes; order Micromonosporales; family Micromonosporaceae; genus Dactylosporangium; species Dactylosporangium sp. CS-033363. The sequence continues at coordinate 2,070,156 of NZ_CP192032.1, forward strand.
CCTCGATCGCCGAGCGCCCGGACGCCCGCGAGATCCCCCGCGGCGCGGCGACGGTCGAGTTCCGGGACGTGCACTTCCGGTACCCGTCGGCGGCCGAGGTCTCGCTCGCCTCGCTCGAGGACGTGGTCTCCCTCGACCGCACCGTCACCGACGAGGTCCTGCGCGGCGTCACGTTCAGCGTCGCGCCGGGCAAAATGGTGGCGCTGGTCGGCCCGTCCGGCGCCGGCAAGTCCACGACGGCGATGCTGCTGCCCCGCGTGTACGACGCGACGTCGGGCGCGGTGCTGGTGGGCGGCGTCGACGTACGCGAGGCGACCTTGCAGTCCCTGCGCGACACGATCGGCGTCGTGACCCAGGACTCCCACCTGTTCCACGAGACGATCGCCGAGAACCTGCGCTACGCCAAGCCCGACGCCACGGACGACGAGCTGTGGACCGCCCTGCACCGGGCCCAGGTCGGCGAGCTGGTCGAGTCCCTGCCCGACGCCCTGGACACGGTCGTGGGCGAGCGCGGCTACCGCTTCTCGGGCGGCGAGAAGCAGCGCATCGCGATCGCCCGGCTGCTGCTCAAGGCCCCGTCGATCGTCATCCTCGACGAGGCCACGGCCCACCTCGACTCGGAATCGGAGGCCGCGGTCCAGCGCGCGCTGGCCGAGGCCCTGGCGGGGCGCACGGCCCTGGTCATCGCCCACCGCCTCAGCACCATCCGCGACGCCGACGAGATCCTGGTCGTCGACGAGGGCCGCATCGTCGAACGCGGCACGCACGACGCGCTGGTGGGGGCGGGCGGGCTGTATGCGGAGCTGTACCGGACGCAGTTCGCGGTGGTGGACTCGCCGCTGCCGCATTCGACAACAACCGCCTGACGCCGCGCCGCCGGCGGTCGGGTTGGGTGCCGGCATGCGGCAGGCGCGTGCCGAGCTGCGGGCCGTTGCCTGCCGGGCCGCGGGTCGGGGGCCCGAGCTCTGGCCGGGGTGCCGGCAGTCGGGTTGGGTGCCGGCATGCGGCAGGCGCGTGCTGGCCTGCGGGCCGTCGAACTGCGGGCCGTTGCCTGCCGGGCCGCAGGTCGGGGCCCGAGCTCTGACCGGGGCGCCGGCATGCGGCGGGCGCGTGCTGGCTGCGGGCCGTCGAACTGCGGGCCGTTGCCTGCCGGGCCGCAGGTCGGGGCCCGAGCTCTGACCGGGGCGCCGGCATGCGGCGGGCGCCCGGTGCGGGGGTGGTGAACGCGTGCCGGCCGGGGGAGTGGCGAGGCTGGAACCGTTGCCGTGCAAGCGATTGCTCGGCGTTCGGTGCCCGAGGGGGCCGATGCCGGCGGTGGGGCGGTCGCGATGCACGGCGATCCCACCCCGCGACGGGCGTGTGCGCGGCGATGACGGTCCGCGAGCCGGTGTTGGCGGAGACGATGGCCGGTCGCCGGCGCGGGCTGCGCTTCGCGGTGTGCTGGAGTGCGTGAGGCGGTGTGCTGGAGTGCGTGAGTCGGCCAGGTTCGGTCTGGTCGTCCGGGAGAGCTTGCGGTCGGCCAGGTTCGGGTCTGGCCGCCGCTCGCGTGTGCAGCTTGCCGGACGTCGGCGAACGGTGACCTGACGCCCTGGCCCGACTGCTGGATCTCGGCCGCCGCCTGTGGTTGACGCGATCCCGACTGCTGAGTCTCGGCCGCCGCCTTGCGGCTGACGCGATCCCGGCTGTGCCAGCTGCCGGGCACGGTGTCCGGTTGACGTCTGTGCTGCTCGTCGGGCCGGTGATGGTTTTGAGGGGGTGTGGGTGGAGCGGAGCTCCCCCGCCTGCTTTGGCTAGCTCAGCTCAGCTCAGCAGGGGCCAAGCGAGCTGGGGTTTTGTGGCCTGTAGCGCCGGGGTCTGCGGGTAGTCCTGGCTCGGCAGCGTTCGGCGGATGGCCTGCAGCCAGTCCGGGTACGTCGCGGTCGGGGGCAGGGTCTGCAGGGCGTTCAGGGCCACGTAGGTGAAGGCGCCGTTGGGGCGGGTGTCGAAGGTGGCGTCGTAGGCGTACTCGAGGTCGGAGCAGCCGGACAGGAGCAGGGCCGTGGGGCGGCGGTCGGCGGGGCGCCGACGGCTGGGGGCCGTGGGGCGGGCGATCGGCAGGAAGGTGGCCGGCGGCAGGAAGCGCGTGCGGGCCGGGTGGTCGCCGATGGGGCGGTTGAGCCTGGTCAGGGTGCCGGAGTGGCAGGAGTCGGAGATCAGGACGGTACGGACGCCGGGGTTGGCTTTTGAGAACAGTTCGTGCAGCTCGTCGTCCAGCAGGGGGCCGTTCGCCGCGATGTCGTGGGGGCAGATTGCCTCGTCGCGGTGGTCGGGCTCGTCGCCGTCGGTGTCGGGGAGCCAGGTGCCGTGGCCGGAGTAGGTGATGACGAAGATGTCGTCGTGGACGGTGGCGGACAGGAGGTCGCCGATGCCCGCTCGGATGGCCTCGCCCGTGGCCGCCGCGTCCAGCAGGAGGCGGGTGCTGAAGCCGCGGGCGGTCAGCGCGGCCGCCCAGTCCTCCGCGTCGTTGCGGCAGCCGGCCAGGTCGTTCTCGGTGCCGGGGTAGTCGTTGATGCCGATGCACAGTGCGAGTTTCATGTGTTCCCCCGTGGTCAGGTGCGGACCTTACGCATTGGTGGCGTTACGGAGGGTGTGGGCGGTTGGGTACGCGACGCCGCTGGATCCGCGCCCCTTGCCCATACGCACAAATCGGACAGCTACGGCGGAGGCGGAGGTTTGGGCGAGGGGAACGGGCGGCGGCGGGGGCGTTCGAAGTCGTCCCAGGTCATGCGCGAGGGCGTCGCGCTGCGCGCGGGGCGGTCCGTGGGCGGGCTCGGCGGGGGCGGGTCGGCCAGCGCGAACAGCCGGCGGAGCTCCGTGAGCAGGGCCTCGTCGTCTTCCGAGGAGGAGTCCCCGGAGCCTGAGGAGGAGGCGGTCATGGCCGGGCAGCCGCCGGACACGACGGTGGGCCCCACGGTAACCAGATCGACTGCGGCTGCATGGTGGTTCTCCGTCCCCGCTGTGGCGCCGCCGTTCGGTGGTGGCACCGGTTCAGGTGACATGAGGACGGTTGGGTTGTTCCTGATACAAGCCCGGACAGATCGTTCGGATCCTGTCGTTTGGGTTCGTTTGCCGGTGCTCCCTCGGCAGGCGACGAGGCCCTGAGCTTCGGATTCCGTTGTGGGCCGATCCTCGCGGCGGACCCGGTCATTCGGGCTCGTACTGTCCGGAATCCGCTAAGCGAAGCGGCGCAGGCGCGACCAGAGCGAGCGGCGGCGAGGGACCGGCGCGGAGGTGCCGTCGTAGGACAGCTCCGCCTCCCGCGCGTCGAGTTCCTCCCGGGCCAGGGGCGGCAGCGAGTCGCCCATCGCCCGCGCGAAGTCCCAGCCGTCGCGGAGGGAGCCGTTCGGCGGGTGGGACCCGGCCCAGGCCGCGAACGTCGAGGGCCAGCCGGCGCCGTACGACGCCGCGAGGAAGGGCCAGCGCTGGGCCACCTCGCCGGCGCGCTTGCGGCGCAGGGCCGCACGCGTCGCCTGTACCGCCGCGGCATTGAAACCGGCCGGCAGAGGGCCGCCCGCGACCAGGGCGGCGACCAGGGCCTCCTGCTGGGCGGCCAGGTCGGTCACGTGATCGTCGGCCATCCCGCCGCCTCCGCGATCGCGTCGAGTTCGGCGGTCAGGTGCGCGGCCGGTGGGTAGTCGCCGTCGCGCTCCAGCATCAGGGCGGGCGGCGTGGTGCGGGCGCACAGGTCCTTGACCAGGGCGAGGACCTCGGCGGGAATGGCATCTGTGTGCGTGTCGTGGTAGAAACCGCCGTGTTCCATGCCGCCGGCCACATGGACGTATGCGATGCGCTCGAGGGGCAGTTCGTCCAGCAGCGCGGTGGGCGGCTCGTGGCGGTTGCGCGCGTTCGCGTACACGTTGGCGATGTCGAGCAGGAGTTGGCAGCCGGTCCGGTCCAGGATCTCGGTCAGGAACTCGGCCTCGGTGAGCTCGGCGTCCGGCCAGTCGAACAGCGCCGCGATGGGTTCCAGCGCCAGCGGTACCCCGCCCAGCGCCGCCTGCGTCCGCCGGACGTTCGCGACGATCGCGGCGACGGATGCGCGCGTTCGCGGTACCGGCAGAAGATGGCCCGCCTCCATCCCGCCGGCGCGGACGAACGCGATGTGCTCACTCACCAGTGGCGCATTGAGCAGTTGTGCGCACTCGAACAGGTGGGCCGCGCGCTCGTCGGCGATCGGTTCGGCGCCGCCGAGCGACAGCTTCACGCCGTGCGGGATGACGGTGACCCCGCGCCCGACGAGCTCGGCGAGCGCGTCGGGCAGCGGGTCATGCGTGTGCAGGGACTCGGCCACGACCTCGGTGAAGCGCAGGCCGGGCAGGCCGGCCACGTAGCCGGCGATCTCCGGGCGCCAGCCGATGCCGACGCCGTGGCGCGCGTTGCTCATCCCCCGCATCCTCCGCCGCCGCAACCACCGCCGCCACCGCAACTGGAGCCGCCGGAGCAGCTCGAACTGCTGCTGGAGCACGAGGAGGACGAGCCGCCGTCGGAGGACGACGAGGAGCCGGTGAACCCGGTCTGCGTGATGTGCCGCTGCAGCTCCGCGTCGGACGCGAACGCCGGGTCGGCCAGCCAGAACGCGCCGACGCCGAAGAGCCCGACGCTGAGCGCGGCGGCCTGCGGGCCGTACGTGGACCAGGACGGCTTCTGGGTCGGCGACAGGTGCCGCGCGGCCGCGCGCATCATGGTGAGCTTGGTCTTGCCGGACGAGGAGACCCGCGGCACCGCCAGCAGCACGAAGGCGATGACGGCGACCGGGATGATGAGCAGGACCAGGTTGGTGACCGGCCGGTTGTTGCTGACGCCGGCGAAGACCCGGACGATGCCGAGCAGCACGACGCCGAAGACGACCAGCGCGCCCATGCGTACGGTGCGGCGGGTCTGCTCGTCGAGAATCCAGCCGGCCTGGGCCAGCTCCGCCTCGTTGCGGTCGAGGATGGCGCGCACGGTCGCGTGGGTGAGCACGCCCGTCGTGGTGATGCCGTTGTGGGCGAGCGAGTAGATCGCCCGGTCGAGCTCGGACGCGCCGGTCGGCGGGAGGGCGGTCTGGCGGATGTATCCGCGCTTGTCGGTCTCGATGCTGCCCGCGGCGCGCAGGGCGGCGAGGGAGCTGTAGACGGCGAGGCGGCGATCGGCGTTGATCAGCGCGGCCTGGGTCGAGGTGAGGTCGCGGGCGTTGCGCAGCGACGGGCCCCTGGTGATCGAGCGCCGCCAGATGAGCACGCCGATGATCGCAACGGCGGCGAGGCCGATGTACAGCCACAGGAACTGCGGGCCCGGGATCCCCCAGGTGTCACCCGGCCCCGCCACGATCGATGTCGTCATGGCCCCAGTGTGGGTGCCGGTGTCGAGTGGGGCACGTCACCGGTTGGTCACTTGAGCAAACCTTGCGGCGGATACCGGAGCTCAGCTCCGCCGTACCGCCGCCTCGACCAGGCTCAATACCGCCTCCAGGTCCTGCACCGGGCGGCCGGTGGCGAGATGCAGCACGAGCCCGTCGTACGCCAGCTCCAGGAACTGGGCCAGGATCCCGATCGGCACGTCGTCGCGCAGGACGCCGGCCTCGAGCTGGCGCTGCAGGCGCTCGCGGGTGGCGGCGGCGACGGCCTCGGAGCGGGCGGCCCAGCGCTTGGCGAACTCGGGGTCGGTGCGCAGCCGCCGCGACACCTCCAGCTGGCTGCCGAGCCAGCCGGTGACGTCGGGCTCGCCGCCGGTGGCCGCGGTGGAGGTCTGGCTGAGCAGGTCGCGCATCACCTGGACGAGGCCGTGCTGGGCGACCGTCGATACCATGGTGGCGGCGTCGTCCTCGGCGACGGCCAGGAAGAGCGAGTCCTTGTCGCGGAAGTGGTGGAAGATCGCGCCGCGCGAGAGGCCGATCTCCTCCTCGAGCCGCCGCACGGTCGCGCCCTCGTAGCCGTGGCGGGCGAAGCACGTCCGGGCGCCGGTGAGGATCTCCTTCCGGCGCGCGTCGAGCTGGTCCTGGCTCACCCTGGGCACCTGTCGATTATGCAAGCCGTACATACGGTTTGCATACAGGGGCGTTTCGCCCATGTTTCTTACCCCCGTTTGATGCCGGTTTGCGGGAGTTTGTCGGCCCAAACGCGAACATGAGGATCTGTTCGATATCAATCGGGTCACGTACCCTGCCCGCGTGCCCCTGTTGTTGCTCAGCCTGGACGACACCCTGCTTGACAGGGCTGGGGCGTTCCGTGCGTGGGCGACCGGGTTCCTGGCGGAGATCGGCGCGCCGGACTACGACCTCGACTGGCTGCTCTCGGTGGACGCCGACGGCATGGGATCCGCCTGGGACGTGGCCGAGGGCCTGCGGGAGCGCTACGGGCTGCGGTACAGCGCGCTGGACCTGGTCGAGGAGATCCGCCAGGCGATCATGGACCGGATCCGGCTGGACCCGCTCACCGCGTGCGCCCTGGCCATCGCCGAGGACTCGGGCTGGGTGCCGGTGGTCGTGACCAACGGCGAGTCCCGCCAGCAGGAGGAGAAGCTGCGCAAGACCGGGCTCGACCGGTACCTCGCTGACTGGGTCATCTCCGAGGAAGCCGGCGTGCGCAAACCCAACCCGCGCATCTTCGCCATCGCCGCCGAGCGGGCCCGGATGCGGCTCTCCGGCGCGTGGCTCATCGGCGACAGCCCCGAGGCCGACATCGGCGGGGCCGACGCGGTCGGCGTGCGCAGCGTGTGGCTGCACCGGGGCCGCCGCTGGATCGAGTCGCGCTACGAGCCGACCAGGACGGCCGACGGCGTGATCGCGGCCATCGCCGAGGTCATGGCGTCGCGCTAGAAAAACCAGTTGCAAGCCGTCATCCGGTACTGCACGCTGGCGGGAACTTCGAGTCGAGAGGGGGCTGGTTCGCATGACTGCCGTCACGGCGCGCTTTCGCATGCTCATGAACCCTCTTCCTTCCTCGACTCAGGAGACCTCGCGTTGCGCGACCACAACTTCGCTTCACCGCGCCGTCGTCGCTTCGATGACGACGACCCGACCTTTCTGAAGCGGCTCTCCCACGACTTCGACACGGCGTGGGACGCCTCGGACGCACCGTCCGAGGACGACGACACCTACACCACCTGGGACGCTCCCGGCGTGCTGCACGGCCCCGAACCCCGCCCCGGCTGGGTCGTGACCGAGCTCGCGGCCCGGGACGCCGAGCTCGGCATCCTCAAGACCGGCAAGGAGGCCGACGTCCACCTCGTGGAGCGCGCGGTCCCCGGCGGCCGGCGCACACTGCTGGCGGCCAAGCGCTATCGGGCCGCCGAGCACCGCATGTTCCATCGCGACGCCGGCTATCTCGAGGGCCGCCGCGTCCGCGAGTCCCGCGTCACCCGGGCCATGGCCGGCCGCACCTCGTTCGGCCGCGAGGCCATCGCGGGGCAGTGGGCGGCGGCCGAGTTCGCCGCGCTCGGGCAGCTGTGGAGTCTGGGGGTCAGCGTCCCGTACCCCGTGCAACTCCTCGGAACCGAGCTCATGCTCGAGTTCGTCGGGGCGCCGGACGGTACCGCCGCGCCCAGACTCGCCCAGACCCGGCCTTCGCGCCCGGAGCTGGAGTCGCTGTGGTGGCAGCTCGTCGACGGGCTGCGGGTGCTGGCCCGGGCCGGCGTGGCCCACGGCGACCTTTCCCCGTACAACCTGCTGGTCGACGGCGAGCGCCTGGTCTTCATCGACCTGCCGCAGATCGTCGACATCGTGATCAACCCGAACGGGGCCGAGTTCCTCGCGCGCGACGTTTCCAACGTGGCGCGCTGGTTCGCGGGGAAGGGCTTCGCGGTCGACCCGGAGCCGCTGGTCGTGGAGCTGCTGCACGACGCCGGCGTGCGCTGAACTGGATGGACTGCGGCCCGCCCGGATTCGTGACCGGGCGGGCCGCAGTGGGCGCGGCATCGGCGGGGAGGGTGGCCGCCGCTACCGCTGATTCGGGTGTTTTCCGCTGTTGTCCGATAAGTCGGGCGCTGACGCGCCGCGACTTATCGGATTTATACCCCGACAGGGTAAATGTCAGAAAATATGGATCGCGAAGCTATCTGGGATTTTTCGATCTAGCCCATGTGCACCGCAGCGCCCTCAGCAGGCACGTCGTTGCGAGAGGCCTTGACGAGGAAGAACACGACGAGCGCCGCCACGATCAACAGCGCGGAGCCCCACCAGAACGCCGTCACGTAGCCGTCCACCATCGCGTGCGCCCGCATGCCCGCCATCGCGGCCGGGTCCGGGGACGAGGGCAGGTGGTCGCGCCCGTACGCCGTCGCCGCCGTGATCGCCACGGTGTTCAGCAGCGCCGTGCCGAGCGAGCCGCCGACCTGCTGCGACGCGTTCACCACCGCGCTCGCCGCGCCCGCGTCGTGCTCGTCCACGCCGATCAGGGCGATGTTGCCCATCGGCACGAACGTGAGGCCCAGGCCGAGGCCGAGGATGAGCAGCGAGGGCAGGACGGTCGTGGCGTACGAGGTGTCGACCCCGATGCGGGTCAGCAGCACCATGCCGACGGCCGCGACGACGCCGCCCACGGCCATGATCGGCTTGGGGCCGAGGCGCGGGAGCAGGGCGCTGGCCAGGCCGGCCGCGGTCACGACGCCGACCGAGACCGGCAGCGAGTGCACGCCGGACTTGAGCGGGGTGTAGCCGAGGACCAGCTGGAAGTACAACGTGACGAAGAAGATCGCGCCGATGAACCCGGCGCCGATCAAGGTTGACGCCAGGTAGGCGCCGCCCCGGGTGCGGTGGGCGATCACGCGCAGCGGCAGGAGCGGGTTCTTGATGCGCGCCTCGACGACCACGAACAGCGCGAGCAGCAGCAGCGCGACGCCGACGAACCCGAGCGTGACGGGGGAACCCCAGCCGTACTTCAGGTTCATCTGGGCGTCGGTCTCGCCGGCCTTGGTGAAGCCGTAGACGAGCAGGCTCAGGCCGAGCGTGGCCAGGATCGCGCCCGGGATGTCGTAGCGGGTGTTCCCGTGCGCCCGGCTCTCCGGCACGACCGGCACGGCCAGGGCGATCGCGATCAGCGCGACCGGGATGTTGACCAGCAGGCACCAGCGCCAGTTCGCGTACTCGGTGAGCAGGCCGCCCAGCACCAGGCCGAGGGCCGCGCCGCCGCCCGCGATCGCGCCGTAGACGCCGAAGGCCTTGGCCCGCTCCTTCGGGTCGACGAACAGCACGCTGAGCAGGGCCAGCGACGCCGGGGCGAGCAGCGCGCCGAAGACGCCCTGCAGGCCGCGGGCCAGGAACAGCGAGGTGTCGTTCCAGGCCGCGCCGCCCAGGGCCGAGGCCAGGGCGAAGCCGACGATGCCGACCACGAAGGTGCGCTTGCGGCCCCAGTAGTCGGCGATCCGGCCGCCGAGCAGCAGCAGGCCGCCGAAGGTCAGCGTGTAGGCGGTGACCACCCACTGCTGGTTGGCGTCGCTGATGCCCAGGTCGGCCTTGGCGTGCGGGAGCGCGACGTTGACCACGGTCGCGTCCAGCACGACCATCAGCTGGGCGACCGCGATGATCGCCAGCGCGAACCAGCGCTTCGGGTACGCGTGCAGCGGCGTCGAGACCACGTCGGTCGCGTGCGCCTCGTGCTTGCCGCCGGTGGAGACGTGACTCATGCGGAACCCCCCTGAACCATTGAAGGTCTACCGGGGCGGCACGGCGCGAATTTCGTCAGGTTCGCATTGTGAGATCGTGATCACGGAATAATGAGCAGCTTTCCGGTGGTCCGCCGACCCTCCAGTGCCGCGTATGCGTCGGCCACCGCATCCAGCGGATAACGCCCCGTGACGGCCGCGTCCACAATGCCGTCGGCGACCCATCCGAACAGCGTTTCCGCGCGTTCCAGCAATTCCGGTCGAGAGGCTGTGAAATGGCCCAGGGTGGGCCGGGTGAGGAAATAAGAACCGGTCATCAGGCGCAGTGGGTCGAACGGCGGGACCTTCCCGCTGGCCGAGCCGAAGAGCACGAGGGTGCCGCGCGGGCGCAGGGCCTGCAGGCTCGTCTCGAACGTGTCCTTACCCACGCCGTCGTACACCGCGTCGACCCCGATCCCGCCCGTCACCTCGCGCACGGCCGCCAGCGCGTCCTCGTAGGGCACGGCGCGTACCGCACCCGCCGCCGTGGCCAGGTCCCGCTTCTCCGGCGTCGACGCGGTCGCGACCACCCGGCCGCCGAGGTGCGTCACGATCCGGGTCACGAGCCGGCCCATCCCGCCGGCGGCGGCGTGCACGAGCACGGCGCAGCCGGGGCGGACGGCGTACGAGTCGTGGGTCAGGTAGTGCGCGGTCATGCCCTGCAGCAGCACGGCGGCCGCCTGCTCGGTGGAGACGTCCTCCGGCACCGGGACGAGCCGCTCGGCCGGCACCAGGGCCTGTTCGGCGTGGCTGCCGGGGACGCCGGTCCAGGCCACCCGGTCGCCCGGGGCGAGGCCGCGCACGTCGTCGGCGAAGGACAGCACGGTGCCGGCCCCCTCGGTGCCCAGCGGCGCCGGGAGGGGCACCTGATAGGCCCCCGTCCGCTGGTACACGTCGATGAAGTTGACCCCGCTGGCCTGCACCAGCACGAGTACCTCACCGGGGCCGGGCCTGGGATCGGGCCGGTCCTCGACGTGCAGGACCGAACCATCGCCGTACTCGCCGAACACCACAGCGCGCATTTGCGGTTGCCTCCTCGATTTGTCAGGTTCTTGTCTACCCCAAACCGCCGATCGGAAATGTCGTACCGCTGCCGTAGCATCCGGGCCAGTCACTGGAGGTGAGCAGTGGGCCCGACCCCCACCCATCGACTCGCGATCGACCTAGGCACCTGCCACACCGTCGCCGTCGTGCGCCGCGGCGACGAGGCCCCTCGGGCGCTGCTGTTCGACGGCTCGCCCGTGATGCCCTCCGGCGTCTACGCCGACGAGCAGGGCCGGCTGAGCGTGGGCCGGGACGCCGAGCGGCTCTCGCAGCTGTCCCCGGAGCGCTTCGAGCCGTACCCGAAGCGGGGCGTCGACGAGGGCTCGGTGCTGCTGGGCTCGACCGAGGTCACGGTCGTGGAGATGCTCGCCTCGCTGCTGCGCCGGGCGGCCGACGAGTCGCTGCAGGCCGGGGTGAACCCGGTCGGCTCGACCGTGCTCACGTGCCCCGCCGACTGGGGCGGCCAGCGCCGCGGCGTGCTGCTGGAGGCGGCCCGCGCGGCCAACCTCGGCCCCGTGGTGCTGGTCGACGAGCCGATTGCCGCCGCGGAGTACTGCCTGCGCGTCCTCGGCCAGCAGGTCGCCCCGCTGCAGAGCCTGGCCGTGTTCGACTTCGGCGGCGGCACGCTGGACGTCTCGGTGGTCCGCCGCGAGTTCGACGGGCTGCGCGTGCTCGGCCTCGGCGGCCTGGACGACCTCGGCGGCGTCGACATCGACGCGGCCCTCGTCGGCCACCTCGGCCAGCTCATCAGCCTCCGCCACCCGGAGCTGTGGCAGCGGCTGTCCAACCCCGACACCACCGCGGCCAAGCGGGACCGGCGGGAGCTGTGGGAGGAGGTACGCGCGGCCAAGGAGATGCTGTCGCGGACCGCCTCCGCCCCGGTGCACCTGCCCGGCACCGACGAGGCGCTGCACCTCACCCGCGAGGAGCTGGAACGGGTCGCCGGGCCGCTCATCGACCGCGCCGTGGACGAGACCCGGCGGGTGCTGGAGCGGGCGGGCGTCGACGTGCGGCAGCTGGCGGGCATCTTCCTCGTCGGCGGGTCCAGCCGGATTCCGCTCGTGGCGAGCCGGTTGCACGCGCGCTTCGGGGTGGCGCCGGTCGTGCCGGAGCAGCCGGAGCTGCCGGTCGCCTACGGCGGGATGCTGGCCGTCGGGACCGCGGTCGGCAACCAGCCGCCGACGATCAACCCGCCGCCGCCCATGCCGCCGCGGCAGATGCAGCCGCCGCCGCAGCAGTTCAATGCGCCCATGCAGGCTCGCCCGGTGTCGTCGACGCCGGCGTCGGGGATCCCGGTGTCGGGCGTGCCGACCTCCGGGCCGGGTGCGCCGTATCCGGTCTCGGGCACGTTCGCCTCCGCCATCCCGTCGTCCCCGGCCACCGGTCCGGTGAGCCCGGCGGGCCGGCCGATGACGCCTCAGTTGGGCCCGCCGCCGAACTCGCTCGCCACGCCGCCGGGCCGGCCGCCGAACGGGCCGCCTGGCCTGCCGCCGAACGCGCCGCCGGCCTATGGGGTCGGGGTTCCGGTGGTGGCGCCCGCGCGACAGCGGCGCCGGACCGGGCCGTGGATCGCGCTCATCATCGTGCTGGCCGTCATCGGCGGCTGCGTGTACGGCGGGAACAGGGTCTTCACCTGGTTCGGCAACCAGTTCGAGTCGGCCAAGAACGGCTTCCCGGGCTTCGACACCGGCACCGACGGGCCGGGGCAGGTCGACGGGCTCAAGGCCGGCGCCCCGATCTCGCTCGCCTCCGACGGCTCGTACGCGGCCACGGCCGGCGCCGGCGCGGTCTACACGGCGCAGGTGAGCTCCGGCTCGACGCTCGTCACGGCGTACGCGACCACGGGCAACCAGACGTGGACGGCGACGCTGCAGATGGAGCCGGAGAAGCTGCACCTGAGCGTGGTGGGCAACCTGCTCATCGTCGACGGCGAGAACGACGCCACGCTGGGCGGGGAAGGCGACCTGGAGTCCCGCTCGGTCATCGACATCGGCACCCACCAGGCCAAGTGGACGAAGCCGTGGAACGACAGGCGGCTCGACGTGCAGTACATCGGCACGGACGCGATCGTCGAGGACCGCGACTGGTACAAGGGCAAGCTGGAGCGGGTCAACCTGCTCGACGGCTCGGTGAAGTGGACCAGCCAGGGCGACCCCAAGGAGTCCACCACCTCCGGCCAGCGCAACGTGCTGCCCGTGCTGCAGTGGCCGGGCAAGGCGGACGCCAACCTGCACGCACCCAGCTACGGGCTGACCTTCACCCAGGTGAAGCCGTTCCAGGAGACGCTGGCCCCGGACGCGGGGGTCGCGGTGCAGCTGATCGCCGACGGCAAGGCCCAGATCGTCGACCTCAACACCGGCAAGCCGAAGTCGAGCGGCAAGATCGACAAGAAGCACGACTCGTGGCTCGCCTACGACGGCCTCGTGATGGTCAAGCCGGAGAACGAGGCCACGATCATCGCGTACCGGCAGTCGGACTGGGGCACGGCGTGGACCTACAAGGCCACGGCGGGCACGACGGCGGTGGACGACCTGCGCCCGTGCGGCCAGCACGTGGTCTGCGTGCAGGCGGAGCAGACGGGCAGCAAGAAGGCGTTCATCGGCATCGACACGGCCAACGGCCAGACCAAGTGGACGAATCCCACGCTCAGTGACCGCGGCAACGGCACCATCAAGACCTACGACAAGCCGAACTGGTACGTGATGGGCGACGGCAAGCTCGTCGCCGGCACCGGCACGTTCATGACGGTCGGCGACGCCTCACTGCTCGACCCGGGCAACGGCAAGGAGCTCAAGATCATCGGCGAGGGGCTGGCCCAGCAGAACATCTACGCGGGCTACGGCAACAACCTCGTCATCGAGGCCGTCCGCAAGGGCACCGGGCAGTTCGCGGCCTTCGTCGTCACCCTGGACGGGAAGATCATCGGCTCGGCCGACCTGCCCACGCTGCTCCAGGACGTGTCCGTCAGCAACGACACGCTGATCGCCGTGGACGACAAGGACAACAAGGTCTACCGCTTCGAGATCCCCGCCGCCAAGTAGACGAAAGGGCGGCCCGTCCACAGTGGACGGGCCGCCGTTCCAAAAGTTCTATGCCGCGATCATCTTGCGCAGCACGTACTGCAGGATGCCGCCGTGCCGGTAGTAGTCCGCCTCGCCGGGGGTGTCGATGCGCACCACGGCGTCGAACTCCACGCCGCTGTCGGTGCTCACCTTGACCGTACGCGGCGTGCTGCCCTCGTTGAGCTGCTCGACGCCGGTGATGGTGAACGTCTCCGTGCCGGCCAGGCCCAGCGACTCGGCCGTCTCGCCCTGCGGGAACTGCAGCGGCAGCACGCCCATGCCGATGAGGTTCGAGCGGTGGATGCGCTCGTACGACTCGGCGACGACGGCGCGCACGCCCAGCAGCGCGGTGCCCTTGGCCGCCCAGTCGCGGGACGAGCCGGAGCCGTACTCCTTGCCGGCCAGGATCACCAGCGGCACCCCGGCCTCGGCGTAGGCCACCGAGGCGTCGTAGATCGTGGTCTGCTCGCCGTTGAGGTGGTTGACCGTCACGCCGCCCTCGGTCCCCGGCGCGAGCTGGTTGCGCAGCCGGATGTTGGCGAACGTGCCGCGGATCATCACCTCGTGGTTGCCGCGCCGCGAGCCGTACGAGTTGAAGTCCTTGCGGTCCACCCCGTGCTCGGCCAGGTACTTGCCCGCGGGCGAGTCGGCCTTGATGGAGCCGGCCGGCGAGATGTGGTCGGTGGTCACCGAGTCGCCCAGCTTGGCCAGCACCCGGGCCCCGCTGATGTCGCTGACCGCGGACGGCTCGGTGGCCATGCCCTCGAAGTACGGGGGCTTGCGCACGTACGTCGAGTCGCCCGCCCAGTCGAAGGTGTCCCCGGTCGGCGTGGGCAGCGAGCGCCACTGCTCGTCGCCGGCGAACACGTCGGCGTAGCGGGTGGAGAACAGGTCCGCGCCGAGCGCCGAGGCGATGGTGTCCTCGATCTCCTTCGGGCTGGGCCAGATGTCGCGCAGGTACACCGGCTCGCCGTCCGACCCCGTGCCCAGCGGGTCGTTGGTCAGGTCGATGTCCATCGTGCCGGCGAGGGCGTAGGCGACCACCAGCGGCGGCGAGGCCAGGTAGTTCATCTTCACGTCCGGGTTGATCCGGCCCTCGAAGTTGCGGTTGCCGGACAGCACCGACACGACGGTGAGGTCGTGCTCGTTGACGGCCGCGCTGATCGGCTCCGGCAGCGGGCCGGAGTTGCCGATGCAGGTGGTGCAGCCGTAGCCGACCAGGTTGAACCCGAGCTTGTCCAGGTAGGACGTCAGGCCGGCCCGGTCGTAGTAGTCGGTGACCACCTTCGAGCCGGGGGCCAGGGTGGTCTTCACCCACGGCTTGCGGGACAGGCCCTTCTCGACCGCGTTGCGGGCCAGCAGGGCCGCGCCGATCATGACCTGCGGGTTGGACGTGTTCGTGCAGGACGTGATGGCGGCGATGACGACCGCGCCGTGGTCGAGCTCGTAGTCCTCGACCCGCACCGGCTTGGACGTGCGGCCGTTGGCGCCCTTGGCCGCCGAGACGACCTCGTGCGGGCGGTCGCCGTTGGAGCTCTGGTGGTTGGCCGGCGAGTCGCTGGCCGGGAACGACTCGGCGCTGGCCTCGTCGGCCGGGCCCTCGACGCCGTCGCCCACGTAGTTGTCCAGCACCGAGCGGAACAGCGACTTGGCGCTCTTCAGCGGCACCCGGTCCTGCGGGCGCTTCGGGCCGGCGAGTGAGGGCTCGATGGTGGAGAGGTCGAGCTCGAGGCGCTCGGAGTAGTCCGGCTCGGCGGCCGGGTCGTGCCAGAGGCCCTGCTCCTTGGCGTAGGCCTCGACCAGCGCCACCTGGGCCTCGTCGCGGCCCGTCAGCTTCAGGTACTTGATGGTCTCGTCGTCCACCGGGAAGATCGCGACGGTCGAGCCGTACTCCGGGCTCATGTTGCCGATCGTGGCCCGGTTGGCCAGCGGCACCGCGCTCACGCCGGGGCCGTAGAACTCGACGAACTTGCCGACCACGCCGTGCTTGCGCAGCATCTCGGTGATGACCAGCACCAGGTCGGTGGCGGTGGTGCCCTCCGGCAGCTCACCGCTGAGCTTGAAGCCCACGACCCGCGGGATGAGCATCGACACCGGCTGGCCGAGCATCGCGGCCTCGGCCTCGATGCCGCCGACGCCCCAGCCCAGCACGCCCAGGCCGTTGACCATCGTGGTGTGCGAGTCGGTGCCGACGACGGTGTCCGGGTAGGCCTGGCCGCCGCGGTCCATGATGACCCGGGCCAGGTACTCGATGTTCACCTGGTGCACGATGCCGGTGCCGGGCGGGACCACCTTGAACTCGTTGAAGGCGGTCTGGCCCCAGCGCAGGAACTGGTAGCGCTCCTTGTTGCGGCCGTACTCCAGCTCCACGTTGCGCTCGAAGGCGTCCGGGCGGCCGAACAGGTCGGCGATGACGGAGTGGTCGATCACCAGCTCGGCCGGGGCCAGGGGGTTCACCCGCTTCGGGTCGCCGCCCAGCTCGACCACGGCCTCGCGCATGGTGGCCAGGTCGACCACGCACGGCACGCCGGTGAAGTCCTGCATCAGCACGCGGGCCGGGGTGAACTGGATCTCCACGCTCGGCTCGGCCGACGCGTCCCAGCTGCCCAGGGCCCGGATGTGCTCGGCGGTGATGTTCGCGCCGTCCTCCGTGCGCAGGAGGTTCTCCAGGAGGATCTTCAGGCTGTACGGCAACCGCTCGGCGCCCTCGACCTGGCCGATCTTGTAAATCTCGTAGCTGGCGTCACCGACGCTCAGCCGGCTCTTTGCTCCGAAGGAGTCGAGGCTCGCCACGGCGTGTGCTCCTCTTCCGTCAAGTCGTGCGCTTCCAGTACGCCAGTCTTCCCCAGCGCGCGGCCGGGCAGGGTGGCGGGGGTGCGTTCAAGAAAACCGTACGTCCGTCTTGTTATTCACGCAAGCGCGGTCTCAATCCTTGAGGCCGCGTGGCGCAGCCCTCACGCAAGCGCGGTCTCAATCCGTGACGCCGCGGGCGCGTGACCCAGGTTCCGCGCGAGTTCCAGGGCATGGTGGAGCTCCGCGCGGTTGCCCGTGGCCTCGCCCAGCACACGGCGCAGGTCCGGCTCGGCGAAGCGGTTCAGCCCGTCCAGCGGCTTCACGAGACGCGCCCGCGCGAGCGCCGCCGCGTCAGCGCGCCGGCCCTGCCGCAGCAGCAGGTCCGGATGCAGGGGCAGCAGCCGTGGGTACCGCCAGAGCGTCCCGCCCAGCGCCTCCTCGCCCGCGCGCAGCAGCCCCGCGTCGCCGCTCGCCCAGCCGATCAGTACCCGCGACGTCGCGCGGTACTCCCGGCTCTGGATCCGCTCGGCCAGCTCCAGCGTCCGCCGCGCCCGCGCGAGCACCTCGTCCGCGTCGTAGGCGTCGGCCGCGACCGAGGCGGTGTAGGCGGTGACGTACATGTCCTGGAACGGCGTGGCCCGGGTCGCCCGCGCCAGATGCGCCTCGGCCGCCGCGCGGTCGCCCCGCAGGCTCTCGACCGACGCCGCCGGCCCGAGGATGCCCGCGACCGGATCCCAGTCGATCAGCGGAAACACCGGCAGTCCTTCCGTCGGCAGCGCGTCGAGGGCACCCTGCAGCAGCGCGCGGGCGCGGGGGAGATCGGCGCGGTTGTGCGCGGCGTACCCCGCGTGCACGTCGGCCACGATCCGGTCGAGCGGCGCGATCGCGGCCACGCGGTCGAGGTCGCCGGTCGCGGTGTGGAAGGAGGCGTACCCCCACAGCGCCGGGAACAGCTCCGGCCCCGGTCGGACGCGGCGCAGCACCGGCTCCATCGCGGCGTACTGCGCGGCCGCGCCCTCGCCCAGATAGTCCCCCGTCGCCTGGTGCATGTAGGCCAGCCGGACCCGCAGGTCGAGCTCGGCGACGTCGCGCTGCTGCGATGGCGGGGCGGTGAGCAGTACCGACGCGGCGTTCTGGAGCAGTTCGAGGGCCTCCTCGTGGGCCGTGCGCTCGTAGGCCTCGCCCGCCGCGTCCGCCAGCACCGGCGCCACCTCCAGCGGCCCGGCGACGGGCAGCGCGAGCCGCAGGTGGACGGCCTGCTCGGTGGCGCTCGCCCCGCCCGCGCGCAGGGCCCGGGCCGCCCGCGCGTGCAGCCTGGCCCGCCGCAGCGGCCCCTGCTCCTCGTAGGCGGCCTGGCGCAGCAGATCGTGCGCGAACCGCAGCCGCGCGCCCGCGCCTTCGAGCACTCCGGTCGCGACGGCGGTGTCGAGCGTGTCGTACAGCTCCAGCTCGTCAAGGTGCGTCAGTTCGCGCAACAAAGCGACATCGAACTCCCGCCCCAGCACCGACGCGACCGCGAGCACGGCCCCGAGCTGCCCGGGCAGCCGCGCGAACCGCCGCCGGATCACCTCCTGCACCCGCGCGGGCGTGCGCTCCCGGGCCCCGCGCTCGTCCAGCGCATGCTCGGCCAGCAACACGCGCAGCAGTTCACCCACGAAGAACGGGTTGCCGCCGGTCCGGTCCACGAGCACCGCAATGGTCGCTTCGGCCAACTCCCGCTGCGCGATTCGAGCCCCGAGTGTCGCGACGTGTGCGCTGTTCAACCCCTCAAGCCGCAGGTGTACCGCCGGTGCCCCGCCGACCCCGCCACCCCCTTCCCCACTGCGCACCCCGAGCACGACCACGATCGCGCTGGTGCGGATGTCGCGGAGCAGCAGCTGAAGCAACGTCCCCGAAGGCCGATCGAGCAGATGCGCATCATCGAGCACAACGAGCACCGGAACGCTCGCGGAGAGCCGCCGCAGCCCATCGACCAGCCCCTGATACAGCCGCGACCGAGCGAGCTCGGCATCGGCCAGCCGCTCGGGCGCGGGCAGCGCGAGCATGTCCGCAAGCGCCGGATCGAGCACCGCGGGCAGATTCCCGAACGGCGCATACGCCGCGGCGAGTGCGGCCTTGTGTTCGCTCGCAAGCCCGCGCAACGCCTGCGCCCAGGGCAGGAAGACCGGCGGCTGCGGCCCGTCGACCCCGCTCCCGCGCCCGACCGCGAACCCCTGCGCGGCCGCGCGCCGGGCCACCTCGTCGAGCAGCGCCGACTTGCCGATCCCGGCGACCCCTTCGACCACCACGACGCGCCCGCGCGCGGCGAGCACCTCGTCGACGACGGCCAGCTCCCGATCCCGCCCGACGAGCACCGTTTCGCCCGGTTGCGCCGACCCGCCGACCGGCAGCCACCCGCCGCCGTGGCCCGCCCGCAGGTCGCCGCCGTCACCCGCCGGCCGCTCACCGCCGTCGCGCGGTCGCGTGGGGTGGGGTGTGTTCGCGCGTTCGTCCGGCGTGTTGTCGGTGTCGCGCGGTCGTGTGGGATGAGGTGGGTCGGGCCGGGCGGTGGTTGTCGGTGCGGCGGCGGGCGGGGCGGTCAGGGTCGGTGATCGGCGCAGGATGTCGGCTTCGAGGCGGCGGAGGTCCGCGCCGGGTTCGATGCCCAGGTCGTCGGCGAGCAGCGTGCGGGCGCGGGCATAGGCGCGCAGCGCGTCGGCCTGACGCCCGGAGCGATACAGGGCGAGGATCAGCTGGACCCACAGGGCCTCGCGGTAGGGGGCCTCGGCCAGGGCGGCCTCGGTGGTGAAGATCACTTCGGGCAGCTTGCCGCCGGTCAGCCAGGCGGCGCCGCGGCGCTCGACGGCGGCGAAGCGGAGTTCCTGCAGGCGGGCGCGTTCGGCCTGGGCCAGCGGGGAGTCGCCCAGCTCGGGCAGCGGGTCGCCGCGCCACAGGGCCAGGGCCTCGGTGAACGTGGCCGGGTCGGTGCTGGGCCCCTCGACCGCGGCGGCGAGCCGGGTCGCGTCGACGGCGGCGGGGGGCAGGTCCAGCAGGTAGCCCGGGGCGCGGCTGACCAGGACGGCGGCGCGGTCCCGGGCGGCGCGGCCGGGTTCGAGGGCGCGGCGGATGCGCGAGACGTACGCCTGCAGCGACGCGATCGCCCGCTCCGGCGGCTCCTCGGCCCACAGCTCGTCGACCAGGGTCTGCACCGGCACGACGCGGCCGGGGCGGGTGGCCAGCAGCGCCACGACCGCGCGCTGTTTCGGGGTGCCCAGGTCGATCGGGGCGCCAGCAGGGGAGACAACCTCCAGCGGGCCCAGAATCCGTACGTCCAAGCCTCGAGCGTAGGCCTACAGCTCCACGACCTCGCGGCCTTCGGGGCCCGGGCGGAAGCCGGCGGCGCGGAGGATCTCCTGCAGCTGGGGGGTGGGCAGGGCCTCCAGGGTGCGGGCCGGGGTGGCGCGCAGGGCGTCGATCAGGGCGACCACGACCTGCACCGCGCGGTCGCGGCGGCCGACCGGGGTGGCCACGCCGGCCAGGCGGACGGTGACCGGGTCGGGGCGCAGGGCGGCCAGCGCGGCCGGGGGCTCGGCGTCGTCGTCGGCCGGGTCGACCAGTTCCCACCACTGCAGCGTCGCGTCGGAGGCCAGTTCCGCATCCCACTGGCGGGCCGTCGTCCTGGTGAGCTCGATTCTGGCCGGGGGGACGCGGCGGGCGAGCAGCAGTACGTTCACGTGATCAGCATCCGGGACGGTGCTTGCAAACGCCTTGCGAACGCAAGACAGCTACGCGGCAACGCCGGTCAGAAACCGGGTGCCGGCTACGCGGCGACGCCGGTCAGGCGGGTGTACTCCTCCGGCGTTCCGATGGCGCGGCGGTGGTCCGGGTGCTCGACGTAGTGCTCCACCACCGAGCCCAGGAAGACCGGCTCGACGGCCAGCAGGTCGAGGGGGATCAGCAGCCAGCCGGGCTCGGGGCGGCCCGGGCGGCGGATGCTCAGGGCCAGCTTCGGGGCGCGGACGGTCATCGGCAGCGGGTTGGCCGGGACCGGGACCAGGTCGTCCCAGGCCAGGACGCGCCGGCCGCCTGCGCGGATGTTCAGGCCGGTGGGGCTGACGACGATGCGCGGGCCGCGCAGCAGGGGCAGGATCGCGCCCGCGATGACCAGGGCGGCGCCGATGTTGATGCCCAGGCGGGTGGTGGGGGAGAGGGCCGGGTCGCTCTCCAGGAAGATGGTGCCGAGCAGGGCCCAGCCCATGGTGAGGCGGCCCAGCAGGATCGGGGAGCCGGGCACCACGAAGGCGTCGCCGCGCACGCGCAGGGCGGCCGGGCGCGGGAACTGGATCGGCCGGAACACCACGCCGAACACGATGAACGCGGTGCTGAGCACCACGATCGGGGCGAAGAGCAGCGCGGCGGCCGCCCACATCGGGGTGTTGTCCGGGGTGACGCCGAACTCGTAGACGACCCGGAGCACGACGATCAGCAGGGCGACGCCCACGGCCGCCGCCTTGCTCGCCATCACGTACCGGCCGAACCGCCCGGGTGTCACAGGGCCAAGTCTACGAATCGGCGGCGACCTGCGCCGAACCCATTTCACACGGCGAGGTCGTCGAAGCGGGCGCGCAGGTCCCCGACCGTCGGCATGGACACCGCGCCGCCAGGGGATTCGCAGACCAGGCCGGCGACGTGGACCGCGACCCGGGTGAGCGTGGCCCAGCCGCCGAGGTCGTCGGGCTTGCCGTGGGACAGGATGCCCCAGCTCAGGCCGGCCATGGTCGCGTCGCCCGCGCCGGTGGCGTCGACGGGGGTGATGCGCGGTGCGGGTACCAGTACCGTCGAAGGGCCCTTGGCAACTAATGCACCCTGGGCGCCCAGCGTGACGACGACCACCCCGGCTCCCGCGCCCAGGAGCCGGGCCGCGGCCTGCTCCGGCGACTCGTTCCACAGCGCGGTCGCGTCCGCCGAGCTCAGCTTGACCAGGTCGGCGGTGGCCGCGAACTCCTCGACGACGTCCGGGTTCAGCCCGACGATCGGGCGGACGTTGGGGTCGAAGACGCGGACCGGGCCGGGGATCGCCCAGGCCTTGCGCGCGGCCGCGAGGACGGGCGGGGCGAGCAGGCACATCGAGCCGCAGTACAGCAGCCGCGCCCCCGCCACCAGCCGCTCGTCGACGTCGGAGGCGTCGAGCAGGCCGTAGGAGGGCGGGTCGCCGTAGAAGCAGAAGGTCGGTTCGTGGCCCTGGAACGTGGTGACGGCGAGCGTGGTGGCGACGTGCGGGACCGTGCGGGCACCGTCGGTACCGACGCCGGATTTGTCCAGGAAGTCCAGCAGCCGGTGGCCGAACGGGTCGTCCCCGAACGAGCCGAGGAAGTGCACGTCGGCGCCGAGGCGGGCGATCCCCACCGCGACGTTGAACGGGGCCCCGCCGACGGCCGGGCGGTAGACGAGCTCACCGCCCGCCGAGGACTCGAGCAGATCGATCAGAGCCTCACCGAGCACCACGCCGTAACCCGTCATGCGGCAAGTATCCGCTGGCCGGCCGTCACAGGCGAGACTCCTCGGGCGAGACGTCGGTGAATCCGGGCCGCATGGTGCCGGTGACGAAGACCGCGTGCCAGACGCAGAAGACGAGCACCGTCCAGATCTTGCGCGAGTGGTCGGCCTCCTTCTTGCGGTGGCCGCGCAGGAGCCCGCGGATCACGTCGAGGTCGAGCAGGTCGCCGGCGCCGGAGGTGTCGAGCAGGCCGTGCGCCCAGTCGTACATCTCGCCGCGCAGCCAGGGCCGGATCGGGACCGGGAAGCCGAGCTTCTTGCGGTGCACGATCGGCTCCGGCACCACCCCGACGAGGGCCCGGCGCAGCGCCGCCTTGGTCTCCTGCGAGCGCGGCGGCACCTTGAGCTCGCTCGGCAGCGTCGCCGCGACCTCCCACACCGCCCGGTCCAGGAACGGCGTGCGCAGCTGCAGCGAGTGGGCCATGGTCATGCGGTCGGCCTTGACGAGAATGTCGCCGCGCAGCCACGTGTACAGGTCGATGTACTGCATGGTCGTCACGTCGTCGAGCGCCCCGGCCTCCTTGAACACCGGCGCGGTGACGTCCGTGTGGCGCACGTCGGGCTCGTAGTGCCGCAGCAGGGCGGCCTTCTCCTCGTCGGAGAAGATCCGGGCGTTGCCGTAGTACCGCTCCTCGATCGGCGTCGTGCCGCGCTCGAGGAAGCTCTTGCCCTTGACGCCCTGCGGGATGACCCGGGACACGGCGCGCAGGCCGCGCTGCATCGAGTCGGGCAGGTGGCTGACGCTCGACAGGGACAGCGGCTCGCGGTAGATGGGGTACCCGCCGAACAGCTCGTCCGCGCCGTCGCCGCCGAGCACCGCGGTGACGTCCCGCGACGCCCGCTCGGCCAGGAAGAACAGCGGCACCAGGGCCGGGTCGGCGACCGGGTCGTCGAGGTGCCAGACGATGCGCGGCAGGGCCCGCATGAAGTCGGCCGCGGTGACCACGGTCGCGCTGAGCGGGACGCCGAGCGCGCGGGCGGACTGCTCGGCCACGTCGATCTCGGAGTACTGCGCGCCGGGCCCGGCCGCGTCGTACCCCACGGTGTAGGTGCGCAGGCCCGGGTCCTTCTCCGCGGCCAGCGCGACGATCGCGGTCGAGTCGATGCCGCTGGACAGGAACGCGCCGACCGGGGCGTCGGCCTGCATGTGCGCGTGCACGCTGTCGCGCAGGGCCTCGGTGATCCGGTGCACGACGGCCGCCTCGTCCGGCACCGGCGCCGGACGGAAGGTCAGCTGGCTGTACCGCCGGTTGGCCAGCGGCCCGCCCGGGGTGTACACGAACGACTCGCCCGCACCCAGCCGGCGCACCTCGGGGTGCATGGTCGCGGGCTCCGGCACGTACTGCATGGTCAGGTAGTGCTGCAGCCGCACGGTGTCCACCGCGGTCCGCTCGGCGACGAAGGGCAGGAGCGACTTCTTCTCGCTCGCGAGGTACACACCCTGCGAGGTCGGCAGCTGGAACAGCGGTTTGATGCCGAAGGCGTCGCGGGCCCCGAAGGCGCGCCGGGCCGAACCGTCCCAGATCACGAACGCGAACATGCCGCGCAGCCGGCTGACCGCGCCCGGGCCCCAGTGGTGGTACGCGGCCACGATGACCTCGGCGTCGCTGCCGGTGCCGAACTCGGCGCGGCGGTCCTCCTCCAGCTCGGCCCGAAGTTCCGCGGCGTTGTAGATCGCCCCGTCGAGCACGATCAGGTAACGGCCGGCCGTCACGCCGGTCGGCGGGTACTCGATCGGCTGCGTCGCGTTCGGATGCCCGTCGGCGACCCGCAGGTCTTCCGAGCCGAACACGACGTCGTCGTTGGCGACGATGCGCTCGGCGTCCGGGCCCCGGTGCCGCAGCAGCCCGAGGGCCTCGGCGACCGCATCCCGCTGCGCCGCCGCGCCACCCCGCGCGCTGACGAACGTGAGAAGACCCGCCATGGCAAGCATCCTCGCACGGGGTACCGTCGCTGGTGCAGCACGAATTCGGCTCGGATTGGAGTGGGTCACGGTGGACGAACCGGCCGGCACGCAGTCGCACGACCCGGACTTCCCGGAGCGCTTCCGGGAGTTCATGCGCACAGGCTGGCGCGACACCACGCTCGACGTCTCGCCCCGCGCGGAGGCGCCCGACCACGCCAAGCGCCGCTCCGAGCTGTCCGCCGCGTTCCCCGGTGAGACGTTGATCATCCCGTCCGGGATCGAGTACGTCCGCTCGAACGACACGAACTTCACGTTCCGCCCCGGCACCGAGCACGTGTGGCTCACCGGCGAGCACGACCCGGAGTCGGTGCTGGTCCTGCACCCGACCGACGGCGGCCACGACGCCACCCTCTACGTGCGCCCGCGCTCGCCGCGCGACACCGACGAGTTCTTCACCGACCGCAACTACGGCGAGCTGTGGATCGGCCGCCGGCACACGCTCGCGGAGAAGTCGACCGAGCTGCAGGTGCAGACCGCGCACGTCGACGCGCTCGCCGCCGCCCTGGACGACGCCCGCCCCGGCCGCACCCGCGTGCTGCGCGGCTTCGACCCGACCGTCGACGCGGCCGTGCGCAGCACCGACCCCGAGCGCGACCAGGAGCTGGCCCGCGTCCTGTCCGAGCTGCGGCTGGTCAAGGACGCGTGGGAGCTCGAGCAGCTGCAGGACGCGATCGACGCGACCGTGCGCGGCTTCGAGGACGCGGCCCGGGCCCTGCCGGCCGACCGCCCGGTGAGCGAGCGGCTGATCGAGGGCGTCTTCGGCCTGCGCGCCCGGCACGACGGCAACGACGTCGGCTACGGCTCGATCGTCGGCAGCGGCGCCCACGCGGCGATCCTGCACTGGATGCGCAACGACGGCCACACCCGCCCCGGCGACCTGCTGCTCATGGACATGGGCGTGGAGAACCGCAACCTCTACACCGCCGACGTGACCCGGACCGTGCCGGTGTCCGGGACGTTCACGCCGCTGCAGCGCCAGGTCTACGACATCGTCTTCCGCGCACAGCAGGCCGGGATCGACATCATCCGGCCCGGCACCGCCTACGACGACATCCACCAGACCTGCATGCGGGCGCTGGCCGAGGGCCTCGCCGACCTGGGCGTCCTCCCGGTCTCGGTCGAAGAGGCGATGGACAGGGACAGCATCTTGTACCGCCGGTGGACGCTGCACGGTTTCGGCCACATGCTCGGTCTGGACGTGCACGACTGTGCTCATGCGCGCAAGGAGCGCTACCGGGAGGGGCACCTGGAGGCGGGGTACGTGCTGACCGTCGAGCCGGGCCTGTACTTCCAGCCGGAGGACGAGCTGGTCCCGGCCGAGCTGCGCGGGCTGGCGGTGCGGATCGAGGACGACGTGCTCGTCACGGCGACGGGCGCGGAGAACCTGTCCGCGGGCCTGCCGCGCACGTCGGCCGACGTCGAGTCGTGGCTGGCCGCCCGGCGCGCGGAGGAGTTCCGCCTGCCGTAAGCGGTTGTCTTTGTCGGATCGGCGACCTGTTAGCGGTTTTGGCAACCCGTGAAGGTCACCATGCGGCCATGACCGCTCTGATCGTGCTCGGCGCCGTCCTGGTTGTCGTGATCGTGCTCGTGTGGTGGGCCGTGGCCACGTACAACTCGCTGGTCAAGGCCCGCACCCAGGTCGACGCGTCGTGGGCGCAGATCGACGTCCAACTCAAGCGCCGGCACTCGCTGATTCCGAACCTGGTCGAGACGGTGAAGGGGTACGCCGCGCACGAGCGGGGCACCCTGGAGGCCGTCGTCGCCGCCCGCAACGCCGCCGCGTCCGCCGGCGGGGTCGACCCGGGTCGCCAGGCGCAGGCCGAGGGGCAGCTGACCCAGGCCCTCGGCCGGCTGTTCGCGCTGGCCGAGGCCTACCCGAACCTCAAGGCGAACCAGAACTTCCTGCAGCTGCAGGGCGAGCTGGGCAACACCGAGGAGAAGATCGCGTACGCGCGGCAGTTCTACAACAGCGCCGTGCAGACGTACAACCAGAAGATCCAGACGCTGCCGACCAACGTGATCGCGGGCGTCGGCGGCTTCCGGGCCCGGCCGTACTTCGAGGCCGCGGGCGGCGAGCGCGCCGACGTCAACGTGCGGTTCTGACGGCCGTGTCCGGGATTGATCCGAAATCGGTGGTCGAGGCCGGGATCGCGGCGATCGGCCTCGCCGTCTGGTTCGCGGCGTTCCTCGGGGCGCTGGCCGTCACCCGGCCCCGGCCGGTGCCCGTGCCGCCGCCGACCCAGGATTTCGGCGGCCCGGAGTCGCCGGCCGTCGTCAGCCTGATCACCGGGCGGTGGGAGCTCACCGTGGACGCCGCGGAGGCGACGTTCATCGACCTCGCCGCGCGGAAGGTGCTCGAGTTCCGCCAGCCCGGCAACGATCCGCTGCAGACGACCGTGCACGTCCGGCAGGAGAACCCGGCCGGGCTGAACGCGTACGAGCGGCTGATCTTCGACCGCGTCACCGCGCTGGCCCGGCAGGGCGTCGTGCCGCTCACCGCGCTCACCTTCCGCGACGAGCAGGAGGCCAAGGGCTGGACCAAGCGGCTGAACGCGGCAATCGTGGCCGATGCGCGATCGCTCGGGTTCTCGCAGCGCCGGTTCTCCTCCGGCGTGGTGGCCGCGCTGTCGGTGCTGGCCGCCGTCCCGTCGTTCGCCGTCGGGCTGGCCATCTTCCTGCACTCGGGCAGCGGCGGTTCGGTCGTGGCGGCCCTGTTCGTCTGGCTGGGGCTGGGCATCTTCGCGGGGAAGTCGCGGGGCGAGCGGGACACGCCGGCCGGGCGCGACGCGGCGGCCCGCTGGCTGGGGCTGAAGGCGTTCCTGCGCGCGCACGAGAGCTTCGCCGACCTGCCGCCGGCGGCCGTGGCGGTGTGGGACCGGTACCTCTCCTACGGCGACGCGGTCGGCGCGACGCGGGTCTGCGCGGACGTGATCGACCTCGGGATGGGCAACCGGCGCAAGGTGTGGAGCTCCTTCGGGGGCGCCTGGCACCGGGTGCGCGTGGCCTATCCGTCGTTCTGGCCGCGGTACGGGCAGCGGGCCGTGCGGCTCACGGTCAAGGGCGTCATCGCGCTGGGCATCACCGCCCTGCTCGTGCGCTCCAGCGGGTTCAGGCCGGAGCTGGTGCCCTCGCTCGCCGTGCAGATCGTCGTGCTGGTGCCGCTGCTCTACGGGGGGTACACGTTGCTCGGCACCCTCGTCGACGTCGTCACGCCGGTCACGGTGACGGGCGAGGTGCTGTGGGTCGAGACCTGGAAGACCAAGAGCCAGGGGGAGGACTCGCCCTCCATTCCCGTCATCCACTATCTGGCGGTGGATTCGGGGAGCGGGGATCGTACCGTCGCGTGGGCCTGCCCTTCCGAGTTGGCCGGACGGACCGGCGTGGGGGATGTGGTGACGTTCACCGCGCGGCGGTGGACCCGGCGGGTGCTCGAGCTGCGGGTGGAGACGGCCGGGCGGGTGCGGTCGCAGACGTATGGGGACGAGAAGACCGACGCGCTGATTCTGCGCGCGATGAACGCGGGGGCGCCGGCGCTGGCCACCGCGGTGCGGCCGTCGACCGTGGTGGCTTCCTCGCTGGTCACGGCGGAGGAGGCGGGGCGGGTGCTGCAGCAGCCGGTCACGCTGGCCGGGGGCTCGGGTGCCGTGGCGGTGGGGGCGATGAACCTGGCGGAGTACCGGGCGGCCGACGGCTCGGGGCTCATCGTCGCGGTGGTCACGGGGGACACGGCTTCTCTCGCAATTCGGGCGCATCGGGGCGGAATGCCTGTTCCGGGCGTCGGCGATGAGGCGTTCGCCTCGGGGCAGTGGGCGGTTGCCCGGCTCGGCGCAACGGTGGTCACCCTCGAGCAGCGCAGCCGGACTGCCATTCATCAGCCATACCTTGCGTGGTTGCTCGGGATTGCCGTCGGCCGCCTCACTTGAGTGGGACGGTCGTTGGGTAAGAGGATTCCCGGTAGACAGCTCCAGCCACTCGCAAGGAGATTGCGCATGTCCGATCGTCCGCGCCCGCCGTCGCCGTACGACTTCCTCCCCGCGGTGCCGGCGTTCAGCTTGACCAGCGAGGACCTGACCGACGGGGGCACGCTGCCCGACGCCCAGGTCCACGAGCGCGGCAACACCTCACCCCACCTGGCCTGGTCGGGCGCGCCCGAGGGCACCAAGGGCTTCGCGGTGACCTGCTACGACCCCGACGCCCCGACCGGCGGCGGCTTCTGGCACTGGCTCGTGTACGACATCCCGGCCGGCGTGACCGAGCTGCCGACCGGCGCCGGCACCGGCGACAAGGACGGCCTGCCGGACGAGGCGATCCACGCCCGCAACGACTACGGGACCCGGGACTTCGGCGGGGCGGCGCCGCCGCCGCAGGACGCGCCGCACCGGTACTTCTTCGTGGTGCACGCGCTCGACACCGACTCGCTGGGAATCGACGCCGACGCCAATCCGAACGTGGTGGGCTTCAATCTGACGGCCCACACGCTCGGACGCGCGATCCTGGTGTCGAGCTTCGGGTTCTGACCGTTCCTTGGTCCTTTAGTCGAGCCAGAACGTGTCGTGTTCGAGCATGAAGGCGGCGCGTTCCTCGTCGGTTTTCGAGCCGAGCTCCGGGAGGCCCTCGAAGTAGGCCTCCCGGGGCGCGCCCGGCGCGAAGTGCAGCAGCATCTCGGCCGGGGCGCCCGACTCGTTGCGGAACGCGTGCACACCGCCCTCCGGAACGTGCACGAAGTCGCCCGGCTCGGTGTCGATCCAGCGCTTGCCGTCGTAGATGCGCACCGAACCGCTCAGGATGTAGAACGACTCCGAGATCGAGCGGTGGAAGTGCGGGTCCGGTCCGCTCGGCTTCGGGCCCATGACCCAGCGGTACAGCCCGAACTGCCCGTTCGTCGACTGCCCGGTGGCCAGGTAGTGCACGGTGTTGCCGCTCGAGTACGTGAACTCCGGGGGCGTGCCGGCGGGCCGGTAGGTGGCGCTCAGCTCGCCCTTTTCGCCGCGATACTTCGGGGACGGGTACGACATACCCTCACTGTACGGATTCGCGGAGTTTGTGCGCGGCCGCGACCACGTTGGCGAGCGCCGCGCGCACCTCGTCGTACGTGCGCGTCTTGAGGCCACAGTCCGGATTCACCCACAGCCGCCCCGCCGGAATCACCTCCAGCGCGCCGCGCAGCCGCTTGACGACCTCGTCGACGCCCGGGATGCGGGGGGAGTGGATGTCGTACACGCCGGGGCCGACCCCGCGGGCCAGGGCGTCGTTCGTGGGTTTCAGCCCCAGCCCGCTGCGCGCCGCCTCGATGCTCGTCACGTCCGCGTCCAGCGCGTCGATGGCCGCCAGCACGGAGGGCGCGTCGGAGTAGCACAGGTGGGTGTGGATCTGGGTGGCGTCGGCGGCGCCGCTCGTCGCCCGCCGGTACGCGGCCACCGCCCAGGCCAGGTACGCCGCCTGCTCCTCCCGCCGCAGCGGCAGCAG
Source organism: Dactylosporangium sp. CS-033363 (assembly GCF_050942475.1). Taxonomy (NCBI): domain Bacteria; kingdom Bacillati; phylum Actinomycetota; class Actinomycetes; order Micromonosporales; family Micromonosporaceae; genus Dactylosporangium; species Dactylosporangium sp. CS-033363. The sequence continues at coordinate 2,099,679 of NZ_CP192032.1, forward strand.
CTCGCGCAGGGCCGGCTCGTCGACCTGGATGATCCGGATGCCGGCCGCCTCCAGGTCGCGCACCTCCTCCCGCACGGCGTCGGCGACCTGCATGGTCACCTCGCGCAGCGGGCGGTCGGGCCGCACGAACGACCAGGCGACGATGGTGACCGGGCCGGTGAGCATGCCCTTGACCGGCTTCGCGGTGCGCGATTGCGCGTACTTGGCCCAGCGGACGGTGATCGGCGCCGGTCGTGCGACGTCGGCGTGCAGGATGGGCGGGCGCGTGCAGCGCGAACCGTACGACTGCACCCATCCGTTGCGCGTAACGGCGAAGCCGTCGAGGTGCTCGGCGAAGTACTGCACCATGTCGTTCCGCTCGGGTTCGCCGTGCACGAGCACGTCCAGGCCGAGCGCCTCCTGCTCGTCCACGACCCGATCGATCTCCGCCGCGATCCGGGCGTCGTACTCGGCTGTTGGCAGCTGCACGCGGGCCCGGCGGATCTCGGCCGTCTGCGGGAACGAGCCGATGGTGGTGACCGGGAGCAGCGGCAGGTTCAGGTCGGCCTGGGCGGCGACCCGGATCGCATATGGACTGCGCGATTCGGTGCTCGTGCCGGCCGTGGTGCGCGGCCGCTCGGGCAGCGGTCCCGGCTTCGGCCCCAGCTCGGCCAGCGCCACCACCTCGGCGACCTTCTCCTCGGCGAAGGCGAGGCGGGACACAAGGCCCGCCGGCAGCCCCGGCTCGCCGCGCAGCGTGTACGGCACGTGCAACAGCGAGCAGCTCGTGGACACCGACGTCGCGCCGGCCGCCGCGAGCAGGGCGCGGGCCGTGTCCTGGTCGCTGCGCCACACGTTGCGGCCGGACACGACGCCGCCGACGATCGTGCGTCCCTCGAACAGCTTCAGGTTCGCCGGCACGCCGTGGGTCAGGTCGACCGCGACCCCCTCGACCGGCGCCACCGCGAGGGCGGGCAGGGCCTCGTCGGCGTTGCCGAAGTACGACGCGACGAGCAGCTTCGGCCGGCGTTCGAGCGCGGCCAGCCGCCGGTACGCGTGCCGGACGGCCGGTGCACCCCCGTCGACCACGAGCACCGGCTCGTCCAGCTGCACCCACTCGACGCCGGCCGCGTGCAGGGCCTGCAGGATCTCGGCGTACGCGTCCAGCAGGTCGTCGAGCCGGTGCAGGTGGTCCTGCAGGAACGTGACCGGGCCGAGCAGCACGGGCCGCGTCTCGTGGCCGAGTGCGCGCGCTTCGCGCAGTTCGGCGAGCGGCTTGTCGGCAACCGCGCGGAACCGGGTGCGCGGTCCGATCTCCGGCACGATGTAGTGGTAGTTCGTGTCGAACCACTTGGTCATGCGCAGCGCCGGGACGTCGTCGGTGCCGCGGGCCATCGCGAAGTACGGGTCGGGCGCGTCGCGGAACCGGTCGGGGATCGCGTCGACCGCGACGGCCGCGTCGAGCACGTGGTCGTAGAGCGAGAACGTGTTCGAGGGCAGTCCGGCCAGCCCGAGCTCGTGCAGCCGCCGCCACGTGTCGGCGCGCAGCCGGCGCCCGGTCTCGTCGAGCGCGGCGCGGTCGAGGCGGCCGCTCCAGTACCCCTCGAGGGCGCGCTTCAGCTCCCGGTCCGGCCCGATGCGGGGATAGCCGAGCACGGTGGAGATGGGGAATCGTTCGGTCACAATGGCGGATCGTGCAGGTTCGCGCAGCACTTCGCGCGATCGATAAGCGCCGCGAATAGCCGATACTTGACCGCGTGGCGGCGCTGCGGGACATCGAGTGCTTCGCGCTGGTGGCGCGGCACCGCTCGTTCTCGCGCGCGGCCGCCGCGCTGTCGCTGTCCCAGCCCGCGGTGAGCCAGGCGATCGCACGCCTCGAGCGGGAGCTGGGGCAACGCCTGTTCGCACGCACCAGCCGCGCGGTCGAGCCGACCTCCTTCGGCGCCGCGCTGCTCCCGTTTGCCACGGCCGTGCTCGATCAGGCAGCGGCGTTCGCGGCGGAGGCGGCGCGACTGGCGGTACCGTCGCCGCTCGGTATTCGGCTTGTTTATGCGCCGGTCGCGGGGACGTTCGCGGCCCGCCTCGCGCGCCGGCTGACCCTGCGCAAGCCGGGCCTGGACCTGACCCTCGTCCCGGCCGGTTGGTCGGCCGCGGCGGATGAGCTGCTGATTCCCGGGACGGCGGCCCTGATGAGCGCGCCGTTTCCGCCGGGGTACGCCACGGCCGCGCGGTTCCACGTGCCGCTGAGCCACTTGGCGCTTTCGTCGTCCGATCCGCTCTCGACCGCGCATTCGCTCACGCTGGACCGCGCGGGCCGGGTGCTGCTGCCGCGCGGCCTGCCCCTCCCGCCGGGCATCCGGCTGGCGGCGGAGCCGGTGGACGACCCGGCGGCGGCTCTGGACCTGGTCGCGGCGGGGCGGGGCGCACTCCCGGTGCCGCAGCTGCTCGTCGATACCGTGCGCCGGCCCGATGTTCGTTTCGTGCCGTTGGGCGGGCCGCCGCTGCGCCTGACGTTCGCGCTGGTGTGGCGCGCGGAGACGGCGGGGGAGGACGTGATGGCGCTCGTGCAGGCGGCGCAGGATGCCTTGCGGCGCTGAATGGTGGGGCGAAATGTCGGGCGCTGGCGCGCCGCGACATTTCGGACTTATCGCCTGTCAGGCGATAAGTCGGATTCGCGGCTTTTGACCGCCCTGGGTCGCGGGTACGCTTGTTGCCATACCCCCTCTGGTGCGGGAAACGTGAGACGAGGGGAGACTTGAGGCCCCATGACTACCGTCGACCGGCCGCTGCGGATCGTCCGGACCTATCACCCGCGCCGCGGGCGGCTCAGCGGTCGGCACTTCGACGCGCTGGAGCGCCTGGCCGCGCGGTACGCGTTCGCGCCCGGCGGCGGTTTCCAGGTCGACGTCCTGGAGATCGGCTCCGGGATGGGCGAGGCCACCGCGCAGATGGCCGCCGCCGACCCGCAGCGCCGGTACCTGGCCGTCGAGGTGCACACCCCCGGCGTCGCCAACCTGCTGCATCTCATCGACGATCTTGCGCTCGGCAACGTGCGCGTCGCGGACATCGACGCGTTCGAGTTGCTGGCGGGTCCGTCCATCCCGGCCGCGAGCCTTGACGCGGTGCACGTGTTCTTCCCGGACCCGTGGCCGAAGGCGCGCCACCACAAGCGCCGGCTGATCGTTCCTGCGCGAGTCGCCATCCTGCGCGAGCGACTGCGGTCCGGCGGCGTCCTGCACTGCGCGACCGACGACGAGGGATACGCGCACGCGATGCTCGAAACGCTCACCGCCGACCCCGGCCTGCGCAACCGGTACGACGGCTTCGCGCCGCGCCCCGCGCACCGGCCCGTCACCAAGTTCGAGCAGCGCGCGGTCAAGGCCGGCCGCGCCGCCTACGACCTGATGTTCGAGAAGCGATGAAGAACCTCGCGGCGCGCGTGCCCAGGGGCGGCGACCCGGACGCCGTCTTCGAGGCGTTCTCCACCTGGGCGCAGGAGCAGGGGCTCACCCTGTACCCGCACCAGGAGGAGTCGCTCATCGAGATCGTCTCCGGGGCCAACCTGATCCTGAACACGCCGACCGGTTCGGGCAAGAGCCTGGTCGCCGCGGCCGCGCACTTCGCCGCGCTCGCGAGCGATCGCACCACGTTCTACACCGCACCCATCAAAGCGCTCGTCTCCGAGAAGTTCTTCGCGCTCGTGGACATGTTCGGGCCCGAGAACGTCGGCATGCTCACCGGCGACGCGAGCGTCAACGCGGATGCGCCCATCATCTGCTGTACCGCCGAAATCCTCGCCAACATCGCACTGCGCGACGGGGCGAGCGCCGACGTCGGCATCGTCGTCATGGACGAGTTCCACTTCTACGCCGACCCCGACCGCGGCTGGGCGTGGCAGGTCCCGCTGATCGAGCTCGCGCAGGCCCAGTTCGTGCTCATGTCCGCCACGCTCGGCGACGTGACGCGGTTCGAGGAGGACCTCACCCGGCGCACCGGGCGCCCGACGGCGGTGGTGAAGAACGCCGAGCGGCCCGTGCCGCTGATGTTCAACTACTCCATGGACCCGCTGCACGAAACGATCGAAGAACTGCTGTCCACGCGCCAGGCGCCGGTGTACATCGTGCACTTCACGCAGGCCGCGGCGCTCGAACGCGCACAAGCGCTCATGAGCGTGAACGTCTCCACGCGCGCCGAAAAGGACATGATCGCCGAGGCGATCGGCAACTTCCGGTTCACGGCGGGCTTCGGCAAGACCCTGTCGCGGCTGGTCCGGCACGGGATCGGCGTGCACCACGCGGGCATGCTCCCGAAGTACCGGCGGCTGGTCGAAACGCTCGCGCAGGCCGGCCTGCTCAAGGTCATCTGCGGCACCGACACCCTCGGCGTGGGCATCAACGTGCCCATTCGCACCGTGCTGTTCACGGCACTGTCCAAGTACGACGGACAACGAACGCGTCTGTTGTACGCCCGGGAGTTCCACCAGATCGCCGGTCGCGCGGGCCGGGCCGGGTTCGACACGGTCGGTACCGTCGTCGTGCAGGCGCCGGAGCACGTCATCGACAACGAGCGCGCACTCGCGAAAGCGGGCGACGACCCCAAGAAGCGCCGCAAGGTCGTGCGCAAGAAGCCGCCGGAGGGCTCGATCGGCTGGGGGCGGCCCACGTTCGACCGGCTCGTCGAGGCCGAGCCGGAACCGCTCAAGTCCAGCTTCCAGGTGTCGCACGCGATGCTGCTCAACGTGATCGGCCGCCCCGGCGACGCGTTCGCCGCGATGCGCCACCTGCTCACCGAGAACCACGAGGATGCGCACTCGCAGCGCCGGCTCATCCGCCGCGCGATCGCCATCTACCGCGCCCTGCTCGCCGGTGGCGTGGTCGAGCAGCTGCCCGAGCCCGACGAGGACGGCCGCCGCGTGCGGCTCACCGTCGACCTGCAGATGGACTTCGCGCTCAACCAGCCGCTCTCGCCGTTCGCGCTCGCCGCGATCGAGCTGCTGGACCGCGAGGCGCCCGGGTACGCCCTCGACGTCCTCTCCGTCATCGAGTCCACATTGGACGACCCGCGCCAGGTGCTCTCCGCGCAGCAGTTCAAGGCGCGCGGCGAGGCGGTCGCGGCGATGAAGGCCGAGGGCATCGAATACGAGCAGCGACTCGAACTGCTCGACGAGGTCACCCACCCCAAGCCGCTGCTCGACCTGCTCGACAACGCGTACAACATGTACAAACAGGGACACCCCTGGGTGGCCGACTACGCCCTCTCGCCCAAGTCCGTCGTGCGCGACATGTTCGAACGCGCCATGACGTTCGTCGAGTACGTCGGTTTCTACGGCCTGTCGCGCTCGGAAGGCCTGGTGCTGCGCTACCTGGCCGACGCGTACAAGGCCGTGCGCCAGACGGTCCCCGAGGACGCGCGCACCGAGGACCTCACGGACATCATCGAGTGGCTGGGCGAGCTCGTGCGCCAGGTCGACTCCAGCCTCATCGACGAGTGGGAGCGCCTGCGCAACCCCGGCGACGTCGAGGAACGCGCAGTCCGCGACGACAGACCGCCGGCCGTGACGCGCAACCTGCGCGCTTTCCGCGTGCTCGTGCGCAACGCGCTGTTCCGCCGCGTCGAACTGGCCGCCCTGCGCCGCTACGACGAACTCGGCGAGCTGGACGGCGAGGCCGGCTTCACCGCGGACACGTGGGAGGACGCGATCGAGTCGTACTTCGACGAGTACGAGACGATGGGCGTCGGCCCGGACGCGCGCGGCCCGGCCCTGCTGGTCATCGACCAGAAGCCGGACCGCTGGCACGTGCGCCAGATCTTCGACGACCCCGAGGGCGACCGCGACTGGGCCATCACCGCCGAGGTCGACCTGGCCGAGTCGGATGCCCAAGGAGCCGCGGTTGTACGCGTAGTGTCCGTCGGCCCTGCTACTCCGTGAGCACCCGCAACGCCCGGGCGACCGTTTCGGCCATCGCATCGCGCGCGCCGCGCAGGTAGCTGCGCGGATCGACCACATCGGCCTGTTGCGCCATCGCCACGCGAATCGCCCCGGTGAACGCCACGTTCAGGGCGGTCCCGATGTTCACTTTCACCAGTCCGCCCTTGACCGCCGCGCGCAGTTCGTCATCGGGCACCCCGGACGACCCGTGCAACACGAGCGGCACGCTGACCGCCGCGCGCAGCCGCCCGATCAGCTCGTGATCGAGCCGCGCATCCCGGGTGGTCATGGCATGCGAGGACCCGACGGCCACGGCGAGCGCGTCGACCCCGGTCGCGCTTACGTATGCGGCGGCCTCGCCGGGATCGGTGCGTACACCCGGCTTGTGGGCGCCGTTCTTGCCGCCGACCTCGCCCAGCTCGCTCTCGACCCAGAGCCCGGAGGCATGCCCCCGCCGGACGGCATCCGCGGTGGCGGCGACATTGGCCGCGTACGCGAGCCTCGACGCGTCGAACATCACCGACCCGAACCCGTTCCCGGCCGCCTGATCGAACAGCTCATCGCTCTCGACGTGGTCGAGATGCAGCCCGACGGCCACGGTGGACAGTTCGGCCACGGCCCGGGCGGCGGCCGCGATCGGCGCGAGCCGCCCCTGATGGAACCGAACGGCGTTCTCGCTGATCTGCAGGATCACCGGGCACCCGGCCGCCTCGGCCCCGGCCACCACCGCCTCGGCGTGCTCGACCGTGATGACGTTGAACGCCCCGGCCCCCACCCCGCGCCGCCGGGCATCCTCGACGATCTGACCAGTGGGGATCAGCATGGGTGGTGCTCCTCGCTCAGGTCGGCGGGTGTGACGGCGATGCGTCCGCGCAGCGCTCGGTAGCGGTCCTGGTCGACGGCCCCGGCGACGGGCGCGGCCACCGCGGCGGCCGACAGCGCAACGGCATCGGCGAGCAGCGCGGGCCAGGGCGTGTCGTCACGGAGACCACGGGCGAGCGCGGCGACACACGCGTCGCCGGCCCCGGTTGGATTGCCGCGCTCAGGTCCCGGCGGCACCGCGCGCCACGACTCCCGCTCGTGCACCGCGAACAGACCGTCGGCGCCACTGGACACGACCACGCACCCAGCACCCAGACCGCGCAGCGCACTCGCCTCCATCGCAAGGTCGGCGAGTTCGCCGCGGTTCGGTTTGACCACGTCCGGACGGCCCGCGACGCCCATTCGCAGGGGTTCGCCGCTCGTGTCGAGCACCGTGCGGACACCGTGCTCGCGGGCGGCGGCGATGAGGACCGCGTACGCGTCGACCGGCAGCCCCCGCGGCAGCGACCCGGACAGGGCCACGACGGTCGCGTCGGTGAGCAGCCGGCGGTACAGGAGAAGGAATTGCTGCCATTCCTCCGCCGTGACGTCTGGTCCCGGCTCCCACAGTCCGGTGGCGTCGGCACCGTCGGCAATCGTGACCGTGCGGCGCGTCTCGGCGGCGATCGGCGCGAACGCGTGCGGCAGACCGGCCGCGCTGAGCAGGTGGCGCACCCGGTCGCCGGTGGCGCCGCCCAGCAGCCCGGTCGCGAGCACCGGTTCGCCCTGCGCGTGCAGGACGCTCGCCACGTTGAGGCCCTTGCCCCCGGCGCGTTCGTGCACGGCCCGCACGCGATGGGTGGTGTGCGGCCGCAGCTCGTCGACCGCGTACGTCAGGTCCAGCGCCGGATTCAGCGTCACGGTCAGGATCACGGGCGCGCCTCCGGGGGTGTGCTGCCTGCGCGCCGGTGGTCAGGCCAGGATGACGGAGCGGGTCAGCAGGCGGGGCTGGTCGGGGTTCAGGCCGCGGTGCTCGGCGAGGGCCACGGCGAAGCGCTGCGCGAGGACCAGCTGGGCGAGCGGGTCGCGGGCATCGCGGTACGGCAGGGCGCCGGCGTCGCGCGCGGCCTCGTCGAGCGACTCGGGCACGTCGCCGAACGACCACACGAGGCTGCGCGGACCGGCGACGGCGACGGGGCCGTGGCGGTAGTCGCGGGCCGGGTACGACTCGGACCACGCCTGCGCGGCCTCGCGCGCTTTGAGCGCCGCTTCGTGCGCGAGTCCGACCGTCCAGCCGGTACCGAGGAACACGAGGTGCTCGATCGTGGACGGATCGGCCGGCAACTGCGCGGCCAGGGCGGCCTCGCCGTCGGCGACCAGGTGGCCCAGGTCCTCGCCGAACGCGGCGCGGGCCAGGGCCAGGACGGTGGTGGGGAAGCGGGTCTGCACGACGCTGCGCTCGTCGGCGAAGTCGAGCAGGAGCCGGGTGTCGGCGAGGTCGTCGACCGGCTCGCCGTCGACCGCGGTGATCGCCACCCGGTGCGTGCCGGCCGGTACCAGCCGCAGGGCCTCGAGGACCTCGGTCGAGGTGCCGGAGCGGGTGACGGCGACGACGCGGTCGTACCGGCGGCGGGGGACGTATTCGGAGGCGCACACGGCGTCGGTCTCGCCCAGCCCGGCGGCCTCGCGCAGTTCGGCGATGCTCTGGGCGACGAACCAGGAGGTGCCGCAGCCGAGCACGAGCGTCCGCTGCCCGGGTGCCGCGAGCGCGGCCCGGGCCTCGCCGGCGAGCCCGAGCCCACGGCCCCACACGGCCGGCTGGCTGGCGATTTCGCGCGCGGTGTCGGTCATGAGCAGGACGCTATGCGCGTTCGTGTTCGTTCGACAAGGCGAACTGCGCAAGTGAACAGTTGATATTGCGCGTTTGACCTTTGCCGCGCATGCGTGGATGCACTAGCGTCACTGCGCGTGGTGCAGAGTTCGCCCAAGCGCGCCGAGCGCCTGTCGGGGATCGTCGAGCGCGTCTCCGGTACGGGCTCCGGCGACGTCCACGCGCTCGCCGAGGCGTTCGCCGTCTCGCCCGCGACCATCCGCCGCGACCTGCAGCTGCTGGAGGATCAGCACCAGATCGCGCGCACGCACGGCGGCGCGGTGGCCATGGACGTGGCCTTCGAGCTGCCCGTCCGGTACCGGTCCGGGCACCGTCGCGAGGAGAAGGCGCGCATCGCGAAATGCGCGGCCGGACTCCTCCCGCACGGGCCGCTGACCCTGGGGCTGAGCGGGGGCACGACCACGCTGCTGCTGGCCCGGCAGCTCGCCGAGCGGCACGAGCTGACCGTGGTGACCAACGCGATCAACATCGCGTCCGAGGTGGTCCCGCGGCCGCGGCAGAAGCTCATCATGACCGGCGGGGTCTCCCGCACCCAGTCCTACGAGCTGGTCGGGCCGATCGCGGACCAGGCCCTGGCCGGGCTCAACATGCAGGTCGCCGTGATCGGCGTCGACGGGATCAGCGCCCGCGGCGGCCTGACCACCCACGACGACGTCGAGGCGCACACCAACGCGGCCATGATCCGCCGGGCCGACCGGGTCGTCGTGGTCGCCGACGGCTCCAAGATCGGGAAGGTCTGCCTGGCCGGCATCTGCCCGCTCACCGCGATCGCGGTGCTCGTGACCGACGCGAGCGCGGACATTGACGAGGTCGAGGCGATCCGCCGGGCCGGACCCGAGGTCGTGATCGCGCCGTGAGCGATGCGACGGTACGGCTGGCGGTCATCGGCGCCGGCCAGCGCGGCACCTGGTACTCCCGGCTCGCGGTGCGGACCGGTCGCGCGCAGGTCGTGGCCGTCGCCGAAGCCGATCCGGCCAGGCGGGCGGCGTTCGCGCGGGAGTTCGCGCTCCCCGCGTCGAGGGTCTTCGACGCGTGGGAGCGGCTGGCCGAAGGTGAGCGAATGGCCGACGCCGCGATCGTGGCCACGCAGGACACCATGCACGAGGGACCCGCGGTCGCGCTCGCCGGCCGCGGGTACCACCTGATGCTCGAAAAGCCGATGGCGCCCGAGGAACCCGCGGCGCGCCGCATCGCCGAGGCGGTCGTCCGGTCCGGGGTGATCGCCGCGGTGTGCCACGTGCTGCGGTACACCCCGTACACCGCCGCGCTCAAAGCGCTGCTCGATGATGGTCGTATCGGCCGGATCGTGAGCATGCAGCACCTCGAACCGGTCGGCTGGTGGCATCAGGCGCACTCGTTCGTGCGCGGAAACTGGCGCAGTGCGAGCGTTTCGTCGCCGATGTTGCTCGCCAAGGCCTGCCACGACGTCGATTGGCTCTTGTACCTCGCGGGGGAGCCCGTCCGCCGCGTCAGCTCGTTCGGCGGCCTTGCGCACTTCCGGCCCGATCAGCGCCCGGACGGCGCCGCCGATCGGTGCCTGGACTGCGCGATCGAGCACGACTGCCCGTACTCGGCGCCGAAGCTGTACTTCCCGCTCGTCGACGCGCAGCCGCCGGACGAACCCGTGCATTGGCCGCTGTCCGTGGTCACCGCCGAGCCGACGCACGAGGCCGTGCGGGTGGCGCTTCGCACAGGACAGTACGGACGCTGCGTCTATGCCTGTGACAACGATGTGGTCGATCACCAGGTGGTGTCGATGGAGCTGGCCGGGGGCGGGACCGTCGCGCTGACGATGACCGCGTTCACGCCGCTCGAGCACCGCAAGACGCGCATCTTCGGCACGCACGGGTTCGTCGACGGGGATGGCCATTCGATCAGGCTCGTCGACTTTCGCACCGGTGCGGACACCACGACGAGCATCGCCGCCGGAGGGTCCGGGGACCACTCCGACGGCGATGCCGGTCTGGTCGAGGCGTTCGTGGCCGCGGTGGCCGCGGGCGACGCCTCGCTGTTGCGCTCGGATGTGCGCACGAGCCTGGCCGGCCACCAGGTCGTGTGGGCCGCCGAGGAGGCCCGCCGCACCGGCACCGTCGTGACGCTTTAGCAGCGAACGGTGCGCAGTGCGCTCAGGAACTGGCCCGGCTCGCTGAACGCGCAGAAGTGGCTGGCGTTCTCGATCAGGACGAGCTGCTTCTCCGGGGCGTCGACCTCGGCGAAGTACTCGACCGCGGGGCCGGTCAGGGTGACCACGTCCCGCGCGCCCTGGAACAGGTAGAACGGGACCTCGAACGAGGTGCCGAGCGCGCGGGCGTCCCACCGCATGAACTGCTCGAACATGGTGTCGCGGGACTTGCCGAAGCCCTTGAGCCAGGCGGACACGTCGGCCAGGGAGTAGTCGGGCTTGGTCAGCAGGAGCTTGAAGAGCCTGGTCAGGGCCGCGTTGCCGGTGGTCGGGTCGGTCCCCATGCTCCACTGCATGCGGGTGCCCCAGCTCTTGACGTCCCAGGTGCGCGGGTCGTCGTCGAGCTTCTCGAGCGCCGCGACGCCGCGCTTGTTGTTCGCCGCGCGCAGCCGGTCGATGGTGTCCAGGCGGCCCTTGCGCTCGTTTTCGACCATGTTCACGTAGAAGTCGGTGCCGACGTACGCGCAGAACAGGTCCGGGCGGCGCTTGACCATCGGCAGGCCGACGATGGTGCCCATCGAGCCGGCCATGAGCAGGATGCGGTCCTGGCCGAAGTACTCGCGCAGGTGCTCCGCGACCTCGATGCCGTCGTTCACCATGAGCTCGAAGTCGAGCTCCTCGGCGTTGAAACCGTTGCGGCGCAGGGTCTTGCCGGCGCCGCGCCGGTCCCAGTGCACGACGGTGAAGAAACGCTCCCATTCGCGCAGTACCGGAGTGAACACCGAGTAGGGGGAGCCGGGGCCGCCGTGCACGACCAGCAGCACCGGGTTGGTGCGGTCCTCGCCGCGGATCTGCAGCCACTGCTCGACGCCGCCGATATTGACGTACCGGCCCTCGACGATGCCGTTAGGGTTGTCGATTCGTGCATCGTTCGCGCGCTGAAGCTTGCGAATGCCCCGGTACACGAACGGTGCGGCGGCGACGGTGGCGACTGCGGCTCCGGTGATGGCGGCGGTGATCATGTGGTGCCTCCCCTGTGGTGTGGTGAGACCACTGTACAAAATTCTAAGACGTTTGTCCAAGACAAAATTCTTAGACGTATGCTTCAGGCATGGGTAACCGGGAGAAGCTGCTCGACGGCGCGCTGCGATGCCTGCTCGAGAAGGGGTACGCGGCCACCACCGCGCGCGACATCGCCTCCGCGGCCGGCGTGAGCCTGGCCGCGATCAACTACCACTTCAGGACCACGGAGGCGCTGCTCAACGAGGCGCTGCAGCGGGCCATCGAACAGTGGGCCGACGAGATGGAGCGCGCGCTGCGGGACGCGGCCGGGGTGGACGGCGCGGCCGAGCGGTTCGAGGCGGTGTGGGCGAGTGTGATCGCCTCGGTCACCGCGAACCGTCCGTTGTGGACAACGCAGTTCGAGGTCGTCACGCAGCTGGGGCGGCAGCCGGCCCCGTCACCCGCCTGGTCGGAACCGCAGGCCCAGGCCCAGGCCGGGCTCGCCGCGCTGTTCCACGGCATCGACCCCGAGGCCGAGCCGGAACGCGCGCAAGTGATCGGCGGTTTCTACCACGCCCTGCTCACGGGCGTCGTGGTGCAACATCTGACCGTGCCCGATCGCGCCATGAGCGGCCGCGACCTGGCCGTCGCCCTGCGCTTCGTCGCCTCACGGCTGGTTGAGGTGTAGATACCCCCGTCGTACCGCCGGCAGCGCGATCTCCTGCGGAAACGCCGATTTGGCCGCGACCCGCTCGGCGGGCGCCCCGTCGGCGTCCCCCTCCCGGATCAGCCAGGCGAGGTCGGCGAGCTGCTCGTGTTGCGCACGAACGAACCGCCGATCGGTCACCGCGCCGTGCCCCGGCACGACCTGACTGTCCGCGGTGAGCAGCGCGAGCAGTCCGGCCACGGTGTCCGGCCAGTCCAGCGGATAGGCGTCGTCGAACTGCGGGGGCCCGCTCTGTTCGACCAGGTCACCCGCGATGAGCAGGTCGGCGTCGGGCACCACGGCCACGAGATCCCCGATGGAGTGCCCTCGTCCGAAATGCCGCAGTTGTACCGTACGATCGCCGAGCTCTATCTCTTGCGCACTGCGCACGAGTGCCGTTGCCGGTGTCGGAGTGGTGCACGCCAGTTCATCGGCGAGCTCGGGAAAAGCGAGCACTGCGCGTTCGCGCAACGCCGGCCCGATGAGCGCGGCGGCCTCTTCGTGGGCCCAGATCGGTACACCCGCGAAAATGGCGTTCCCGAAGACGTGGTCGAAATGGTGGTGCGTGTTGACGACCACGAGCGGCAGTGCCGTCACGCGCCGGACCGCGGCGAGAAGGTCCTCGGCCTGCCGCGCGCTCGACAACGTGTCCACAACGAGCGCGGCCTCACCCCCGACGACGAGCGTCGCGTTCACCTCGAGCACCGGATGGCGCAACACGTGCACGCCGGTGGCAATCTCGCGCAGCACTGTCATGGCTCTTCCGCCTTTGTCTTGGCGCCGGTCCTCCATGGCCTTCGCCAGTCTTCAGGTCCGGTCTTGCACGGCCTTCGCCAGTCTTCAGGTCCGGTCTTGCACGGCCTTCGCCAGTCTTCAGGTCCGGTCTTGCATGGCCTTCGCCAGTTTCTAGGTCCGGTCCTCCATGGCCTTCGCCAGGAAGCGCGCCCGTTCGACGACGATCCGCTCGACCCGGCCCTCGGCCACGACCTTCTCTCCGTCGCGTACCACGATCTCGAACATCAGCCGCCGCCCGTCCGCCTTGGCCAGGCGCGCCTCGGCCACCACCCGCCCCCCGATCGGCGTGGCGGCGCGATGCTCCAGGTCGACGCGGATGCCGACGGTCGTGAACCCGGGCGGAAGCCGGCTGGCGGTGGCGCCGACGGTGGCCGCCTCGGCGAGCGCCAGCACCCGGGGCGTGCCCAGCACCGGTACGTCCCCGGACCCCAGCGCCTGCGCCGTGTCGGCGTCGGTGACCGTGAGCTGGACGCGGGTGACCGCGCCGACCCAGGAACTGGCATCGACCGTGGGGCGCTCGCTCGGCTGCATACCCCCAAGACTAGCGACCGCGATGATTGGCCGGGCCGCCATGCTGTGCGACCACGGCCACTGTGCGTTTCGTCCACTTGCGTTTCGTCCACCCTGCGCCTCGTCCCCGTGCGTCTCGTCCTCGTGCGTCTCGTCCTCGTGCGTCTCGTCCTCGTGCGTCTCGTCCCCGTGCGCTTCTTCCTCGTGCGCTTCTTCCTCGTGCGCTTCTTCCTCGTGCGCTTCTTCCTCGTGCGTTTTTTCCACTGCCCAGGTCGCGGGAATTGACACCGGGATGACACCGGCGGGGGCCTAGCGTGGCGGCATGAACGTTGCTGGTGAGTGGATCGGACTCGGGAAGGTCGTCGCGCTGACGGGGGCGGGGATCTCGACCGACTCCGGAATCCCGGACTTCCGCGGCCCCAACGGCGTCTGGACGCGGGACCCGGAGGCGATGAAGCTGTCGTCGATCGAGCACTACGTCGCCGACCCCGAGGTGCGCCGGCGCGCGTGGCAGGAGCGACTCACCCACCCGGCCTGGGGCGCCGTGCCGAACGCGGCCCATCGCGCCCTCGCCGACCTGGACCGCGCGGGCCTGCTCGACGCCGTGATCACCCAGAACATCGACGGCCTCCACCAGCGGGCCGGCCTCGATCCGGCGCGAGTCATCGAGCTGCACGGCACCATCCACGAGACCGAGTGCCTGCAGTGCGGGGCGCGCGGCCCGATGGACGACACTCTGGCCCGCGTACGGTCCGGCGAGCCCGACCCCACCTGCCTCGGCTGCGGCGGCATGCTCAAGTCGGCCACGATCTCCTTCGGCCAGCAGATGAACATGACCACCCTGACGGCCGCGGCCGAGGCCTCGATGTACTGCCGGACCTTCCTCGCCATCGGTACCTCGCTGACCGTCCACCCGGCCGCGGGCCTGGTCTCGGTCGCCTCCAAGCAGGGCGCCCGGATCGTGATCCTGAACGACGCCGAAACCCCCTACGACCACCTCGCCGACGAACTCATCCGCGAACCGATCGGGGAGGTGCTGCCCGCGTTGGTGGAGTCCGCAACCGCCGCGCGCACCTGACCGTTCGCCCGGGAGCAGAACAGGAGACCGTGACCGCCGCCGCGCGCGCCTGACAACCCGCCCGACGGCAGACAGGAGACCGTGACCGCCGCGCGCACCCGACAACCCGCCCGACGGAGGAACAGGAGACCGCAGCCGCCGGGCTTACCTGACCTCAGCCGGGGTGGAGATCGCCGGCAGGGCGCGAGCTGGGCCCGCGGTGGAGGTTGCCGTGAGCGTGGGAGTCGCTGTCGCGGCGGAGGTCGCCGGCAGGTTGTCAGTCGGGCTCACGGTGGGGGTCGCCGTCGGTCCGGGGAGCCCAGTGTCGGGGTGGGGGCCGCGGGCGGGGTGCGAGCCGGGCCGACGGTGGAGGTCGCCGTCGGTGCGGGATTCAGTGTCCGGGGTGGAGGTCGCCGACTGAGTGCGAGTCGGGCCCGTGGTGGTGGAGATCGCCGTCGGTGCGAGCGTCGGTGTCGGGCCCGCGGCGGGCGTTGGTGTCGGTGTGCGAGGCCGGGCTGGGGCCGAAGTCGGGATCTGGCTGAGAGGGAGTGGTCGAGCGGGAGTCGGTGCCGTGGTGGAGGTCGCGGGCGGTGTGCGAGTCGGGCCCATGGTGGAGGCCGCCGTCGGTGCGAGCGTCGGTGTCGGGCCCGCGGTGGACGTTGGTGTCGGTGTGCGAGCCCGGGCGAGGGCCGAAGTCGAGATCTGACTGAGGGGGAGTGGTCGAGCTGGACTCAGTGTCCGAGCGGAAGCCAGTGCCCGAGTGGGAGTCCGTGGCCGCGCCGACGTCAGTGGTCGAGCGGGAGTCAGTGGCCGGGCGGGAGTCGGTGGCCGGGCGGAAGTCGGGGTCTGAGCGGAAGTCGGCGTCGGCGGGGAAGGCCTGAACGGGGTGCGGGGCGGCGCCAGCGTCCGTGGCGGGAGTGGCGACAGGCGCCTGCGGCCGGGGGCGGGTTGCCGCCACCCGCGTGGAGAAGGTTCTCCGGGCCGTGCGGGAACGCGTCGCCAGCTCGTCGGCCAGGCGGTAGGCCTCGTCCGCGGCGCGGAAGCGGGCTGTCGCCGTCAAGCCGCCCGCCGTGTCGACCGTCACCGTGGCCAAGGAGAGCATGCGCTGCCAAGGGCCCTGGACCACCCGGACGCTCTGGACCCGGGCCAGCGGCACCGCCACCAGTTCGCGGGTCAGCACCCCCTCGCGGACCGCTACGAAGTCGTCGGTCACCGCTACGCCGATGCGGGACCACGCCAATGGGGCGAGCCAGCGCGCCCGGCGGGGCGGGCCGGACATCGACAGCGTGGTGACGTCCACGGTGCCGATGACGGCTGCGCCCAGTACCGCCGAAGCGACCGCCACCGCGCGAGGTGAAGCGGCGACCGGGACCAGGGTGCCCGCCCGCAGCTGTTCCTCGCCGTCGCCGCCGTAGCCCGCCACGTCCATGCGGGCGCGGGCCCAGCCGCCGCCGCGCCACAGCAAGGGCCAGGTCAGCTTCACGGCCTGGACGCGGCGTGGAGGGACGGACTGGCTGCGCTTGTTCAGCAGGCCCTGCCGAACGCGCAGCGCCGCGGTGTCGTCGGTGATGCGGAAGTCCCATTCGTCGAGGACCCGGCGTACGGGGACCTGGAAGACGCCCAGGAAGGCCGTGATGGTGCTGGCCGCGCCGATGAGGGTCCAGTCCGGGTGGGACAGGGCCGGCCAGATGACGAAGGCGGCCCCGATCGGGACGGCCAGGGCCTGGGGCGTGAGGAGCTGGGCGAGCAGCAGGCGGTTGTTGTCCACCGCGAACAGCGGCCGCTCGTCGGACGGGGCGGCGGGGGCGGCACCGGTGGCCAGGCCCAGCAGGGAGGCGCGCAGTTCGGTGGCGCCGGCCAGCGTGAGGTACGCCAGCGGGGCCTCGGTCTTCCCGCCGCCGATCACCTCCAGGCGGAGCTCGGCCAGTCCGAAGACTCGGGCCAGGGCGGGGCGGACGACGTCGATGGCCTGGACGCGCTCCAGCGGGATGGTCCGCACCCGGCGGGAGAGCAGGCCCTCGTGCACGCGCAGCTCGCGGCCGACTACCTCGTACCCCGTGACGGCCCAGACCACGGCCGAGACGAGCACCGCGCCGACCAGGATCACGACCATGGCGATCAGCCAGTGGAGCAGCCCCAGGTCGGACAGGCCGCGCCAGGAGACGGCCACGGCGGCGATGGCGACCAGTTTCGCCCCGCGGACCAGCGGCGTCAGTGGGTGCAGACGCCGGCGCGGCACGCCCCCGACTGCGGTCACAGGCCCTCTTCGCGGATCTCGCCCAGGGCGGCCAAGCGGTCGCGCAGGCGGGTCGCCTCGGCGGCCTCCAGGCCGGGCACCGTGGCGTCGCTCGCCGCGGCCGCGGTGTGCAGGGTGACCGTGGCCAGGCCCACGGCGCGCTCGAGCGGGCCGGCGGTCACGTCGACGAACTGCATCCGGGCGTACGGCACGATGGACAGCCGCCGCACCAGCAGCCCGTGCCTGACCAGCAGATCCTCGGCGCGCTCGGCGTAGCCCCAGGCGCGGATGGAGCGGCGCAGGAAGAACGCGCGGAGGGCGCCGAGGGCCAGGACGAGCACGGCGGCGGCGAGGAACCAGGCCGACCACACCAGGCCGGTCACGACGCAGGCCAGGGCGAGGATGAGCACCCAGACGGTCAGGACGACCAGGCGGACCAGGTAGTACCGCGGCGAGATCGGCCGCCACTCGACCGTGTCCGGCCAGGGGCGCAGCGGGTCGGGCGCGACCGGTGCGTTCACCGCTCAAGCCTATCCGCAGCGTCGATCGGCGCCGTGTCCCGAAGAAACCCGCGAACGCTCAAGAACTCCGACAGCGAGACCCGGTGGTCGTCGCAGGCCAGCCAGATCTTGCGCCGATCGGGAGTGTGCAGCTTCGGATTGTTCCACAACAGCTGCCAGACAGCCTGGGAACGGCAGCCCTTCGCGGAGCAGATGAGCGAGTCCACACCGGAATTGTGGCGCAGGCGAAGAGGGTGAGCGCCGGGCGGCCACGGGGGAAGCCGCCCGGCGACGGGTGAATCGTACCCGTCCCGGTACGGGTGATGTCCAGTCGTGCCGGCCGCCCGGTGACGAAAATCCCCAGAATCGATGGCCGCATTTGCGATATATCGGGCAAAGCGCCTTCGAAGCGAACTCTCAGTAGGCTCTCAGCGGCGTCGGTCGCGATCGGTCGCCGCGCCGTGCGACGCTAGGTTGGCCGACGTTAGGTTTGTTCCGGCGTTAGGTTGATCGGAAATAGACGAAACGCGCGTGGAGGACCGGTGACCCAGCCGAGCAACCCTGTCTCGACCCCCGCTCAGGACGCCACGGTGCTCGAACGCGCCCTGTTCGAGGTCAAGCGGGTGATCGTCGGCCAGGATCGGATGATCGAGCGGATGTTCGTCTCGCTGCTCAGCCGCGGGCACGTGCTGCTCGAGGGCGTGCCGGGCGTCGCCAAGACCCTCGCCGTGGAGACGCTGGCCCGGGTCGTGGGCGGCACGTTCTCCCGCATCCAGTTCACGCCCGACCTGGTGCCGGCCGACATCGTGGGCACCCGGATCTACCGGCAGTCCAGCGAGAAGTTCGACGTCGAGCTCGGGCCGGTGTTCGTGAACTTCCTGCTGGCCGACGAGATCAACCGCGCGCCCGCCAAGGTGCAGTCGGCGCTGCTGGAGGTCATGGCCGAGCAGCAGGTGTCCGTCGGCGGCGAGACCTACGACGTGCCCCGCCCGTTCCTGGTCATGGCCACTCAGAACCCGATCGAGCAGGAGGGCGTCTACCCGCTGCCCGAGGCCCAGCGCGACCGGTTCCTCATGAAGATCCAGGTGGGGTACCCCACCGACGCCGAGGAGCGCGAGATCGTCTACCGGGTCAGCGTGAAGACGCCGGAGCCGCAGGCGGTGCTCACCACCGAGGAGCTCATGGCGCTGCAGGACAAGGCGGACGACGTCTTCGTGCACAACGCGCTCGTGGACTACGCGGTGCGGCTGGTGGTCGCCACCCGCAACCCGGCCGAGCACGGGCTGGGCGACATGGCGCACCTCATCCAGTACGGTGCGAGCCCCCGTGCCTCGCTCGGCATCGTGCGGGCCTGCCGCGCCCTCGCCCTGCTGCGCGGCCGGGACTACGCGCTGCCGCAGGACGTGCAGGACATCGCCCCCGACATCCTGCGCCACCGGCTGGTGCTCTCCTACGACGCGCTGGCCGACGACATCCCGGCCGACGACGTCGTGCGCCGCGTGCTCGCGGCCGTGCCGCCGCCCACCGTCGCGCCCCGCCAGCAGGCCACCACGGCCCCGAACGGCCAGGCCGTCCAGCCCGGCGGTCCGCAGCCGGGCCAGCCGCCGACGACCACGATCACCACCTGGCCGGGTCGGTGAAGATCGAAAGCGGTACCGGACTGGACGACGCCCGCGCGGAGGTCGTCCTCAACCGCATGCAACTGCTCGTCACGCGCAAGCTCGACGGCCTGCTCCAGGGCGACTACCTGGGCCTGCTGCCGGGGCCGGGCACGGAGGCGGGCGAGTCGCGCGAATACCGCCCGGGCGACGACGTGCGGCGCATGGACTGGCCGGTCACCGCGCGGACCACGCTGCCGCACGTGCGCCAGACCGTGGCCGACCGGGAACTGGAGACCTGGCTCGCCGTCGACCTGAGCGCCAGCCTGGACTTCGGCACCGCCAACTACCTCAAGCGCGATCTCGCGATCGCCGCCGCGGCCGCCGTTGCGCACCTGACGGTCAGGGGTGGAAACCGCATAGGAGCCGTCGTCGGTACCGCCGAAGCTCTCACCCGCCTCCCCGCCCGCCCCGGCCGCAAGGACGCGCAGGGCCTGCTGCGCACCATCGCGCTCACCAGGGGACGGCCCGGCCGCGCGGACCTCGGCGCGCTCATCGACATGCTGAACCGGCCCCCGCGCCGGCGCGGCATGGCCGTGGTGATCTCGGACTTCATGACCCCGCCGCAGCAGTGGGCCCGCCCGCTGCGCAAGCTCGGCGTCCGCCACGACCTGCTCGCCGTCGAGGTCGTCGACCCGCGGGAGCTGGAGCTGCCCAACGTCGGCGTGATCGCGCTCGTGGACCCCGAGACCGGGCGCATGCACGAGGTACAGACGGCGGACCCGAAACTGCGGCACCGCTACGCACACGCGGCCGCCGCCCAGCGCGCCGAGATAGCCTCGGCCCTGCGCGGCGCGAACGCGGCCCATCTGCGGCTGCGCACCGACTCCGACTGGCTCCTGGACATCGTCCGGTTCGTCGCGGCCCAGCGACACGCTCGAACTCGAGGTACGACCCGATGATCCGACTGCTCTCGCCATGGTGGCTGCTCGCCCTGATCCCCGTTGCCGCGGTGATCGGCGTGTACGTCTGGCGGCAGCTGCACCGGCGCGCGTTCGCCGTGCGCTTCACCAACGTGGACCTGCTCAGCAGCCTCGTCCCCAAGGGGATCGGCGTGCGCCGGCACATCAGCGCGGCGGCGTTCCTGCTCAGCCTGGTGATCCTGGCGTTCGGGATGACGCGCCCGTCGTACGACACCAAGGAACCGCTGGAACGGGCCACCATCATGCTGGCGATCGACGTGTCGCTGTCGATGCAGGCCACGGACGTCGCGCCGACCCGGATCGAGGCGGCGAAGTCGGCCGCCCAGGACTTCGTCAAGCAGCTGCCGGCCAGCTTCAACGTCGGGCTGGTCTCCTTCGCCAAGACCGCCAGCGTGCTGGTCTCGCCGACCAAGGAGCGCAGCGCGGTGATGCAGGCCATCGCGGGCCTGACCCTGCAGGAGTCCACGGCGACCGGTGAGGCGGTCTTCACCAGCCTCGACGCGATCCGCACGGTGCCGGCCGACGGCGCCAACGGGCCGCCTCCCGCCCGGATCGTGCTGCTCTCCGACGGGTTCCGCACCGCCGGGCGGTCCCTGGAGGACGCGTCGGCGGCGGCCTCGGCGGCCAACGTGCCGGTCTCGACGATCGCCTTCGGCACCGACGAGGGCGTCGTGCGCATCGGCAACACCCCGCAGCGGGTGCCGGTCGACCGCCCGTCGCTGCAGAAGGTGGCCGAGGTCACCAAGGGGTACTTCTACGAGGCCGCCAGCAAGGACGAGCTGAAGCGGGTCTACTCCGACATGGGCAGCTCCATCGGCTACCGCACGAAGCCGAAGGAGATCACCCAGTGGTACCTCGGCTTCGGCTTCCTGATGGCGCTGTGCGCGGGCGCGCTGAGCCTGCTCTGGGGCTCGCGACTGCCCTAGAGCGGAGAGTTGGCCGGTGCCCGGTCTGACCGGGTGCCGGCCGTCATCACCATCAGTGCGCGCCGACCATGTAGAACAGCGCGGCGACCCAGACGGCGGCCAGGAAAAAGCCCACGGGCGCGACAAAACGGCTCACGACAAGCTCCAACGGGTGTTGTCTCAACAGAGAACGAGAGAACAGACACACGGAAGCCGTGGCGGGGATGCGGTTGCTCTACCGGCCACGACTGGAGGGATCGCTACTTCGCACAGCGATCACCTCCTGGGAGCAGCTGCCGTGCCGGACGGGCAGCGAAACGAGCCCAGCCGTCAGCGCGGCCGGACGATCGTGAACGAGTACATCGTACGCCTACGCGCGACGCCCGGCATCCGCCGCCCGGCCGAGTGGGCCCTACCATCTGGTAACGCCTAGTCTCCGTACAGCATTCGCAGCTCTTCCAGAAAGGCGGCACCGTGGCGAGGACCGTGCTGGTCACCGGCGGGAACCGGGGCATTGGACTGGCGATCGCGCAGGCGTTCGCCAAGCAGGGGGACCGCGTCGCGGTGACGCACCGCGGTTCCGGCGCTCCGGAGGGTCTCTTCGGCGTGCAGTGTGACATCACCGACAGCGCCGCCGTGGACGCCGCCTTCACCGAGGTCGAGAACGCGCTCGGCCCGGTCGAGGTGCTGATCGCCAACGCCGGCGTCACCCAGGACACGCTGCTGCTGCGCATGAGCGAGGAGCAGTTCACCGGGGTCATCGACACCAACCTGACCGGCTCGTTCCGCTGCGCCAAGCGCGCCGCGAGCAAGATGCTGCGCGCCCGCTGGGGCCGGATCGTCTTCATCTCCTCGGTCGTCGGCCTGTACGGCAGCCCCGGTCAGGTCAACTACGCCGCCAGCAAGGCCGGCCTGGTCGGCATGGCCCGCTCGATCACCCGTGAGCTCGGCAGCCGCAACATCACCGCCAACGTGGTGGCGCCCGGCTTCATCGAGACGGACATGACGGCGGTGCTGCCCGAGGCGACGCAGGCGGAGTACAAGAAGAACATCCCGCTGGGTCGCATGGCCAAGCCGGAGGAGGTCGCCGACGTGGTGACGTTCCTCGCCAGCGACGCCGCGGCCTACATCACCGGCGCCGTCATCCCCGTCGACGGCGGCCTCGGCATGGGCCACTGAACCACTTCTTTCTGAGGGAGACTCCGGAAACCATGGCAGGACTTCTCGAGGGCAAACGGCTGCTGATCACCGGGATCATCACCGACCAGTCGATCGCCTTCGCCGCCGCGCGGCTCGCCCAGGAGCAGGGCGCCAAGGTCGTGCTCACCGGCTTCGGCCGGCTGTCGCTGGTCGAGCGCATCGCCAAGCGGCTGCCGGAGGAGGCGCCGGTCATCGAGCTCGACGTGACCAACCAGGAGCACCTCGACGGCCTCGCCGACAAGGTGCGCGAGCACGTGGACGGCCTCGACGGGGTCCTGCACTCGATCGCCTTCGCCCCGGCCAGCTGCCTGGGCGGCGACTTCCTGACCGCGCCGTGGGAGGACGTCGCCACCGCGGTGCACGTCTCGACGTTCTCGTTCAAGTCGCTCGCGGTCGCCTGCCTGCCGCTCATGGGCCCCGGCGGCTCCGTCGTGGGCCTGGACTTCGACGCCTCGCGCGCCTACCCGGTGTACGACTGGATGGGCGTGGCCAAGGCCGGCCTCGAGTCGACCTCGCGCTACCTGGCCCGCGAGCTCGGCCCGCGCGGCATCCGGGTGAACCTGGTCGCGGCGGGCCCGCTGCGCACGATGGCGGCCAAGTCGATCCCGGGCTTCGCGGTCTTCGAGGACTCGTGGTCGAAGCAGGCGCCGCTCGGCTGGGACCTCTACGACCAGGCCGCGGCCGGCAAGGCGTGCTGCGCGCTCATGTCCGACTGGTTCCCGGCCACGACGGGCGAGATCGTGCACGTCGACGGCGGGTACCACGCCATCGGTGGCACGTCCTGACGACCGGCTGACCCGGGGCCTCCGCTCGGGGCCCCGATCCGGGCGGGGGCAGAATGAACAGCGTGGCTTATGACGCGTTCCTCCTGCTCTCGTTCGGCGGTCCGGAGGGGCAGGACGACGTCCTGCCGTTCCTGGAGAACGTGACCCGCGGGCGGGGCATCCCGCGCGAGCGCCTGGAGGCCGTCGCCGGCCACTACCGCCACTTCGGCGGCGTCTCCCCGATCAACGCGCAGTGCCGCGAGCTGATCGAGGCCCTCAGGCCCCGCCTCGACCTGCCGATCTACTGGGGGAACCGCAACTGGCACCCGATGCTGGCCGACACTGTCGAGCAAATGCGCGATGACGGTGTACAGCACGTGCTCGCCTTCGTGACCAGCCCGTTCGGCTCCTACTCGTCGTGCCGGCAGTACCTCGACGACATCGACCGGGCCCGCGCACAGGTGCCCGGCGCGCCCGTCATCGACAAGATCAGGCATTACCACGACCATCCCGGGTACATCGCGCCGCACGCCGACGCCGTGCGGGCCGCGCTGGCGAGCCTGCCGGGCAGTACACCGGCGAATATCGCGTTCACCGCGCACTCGATCCCGACCGCGATGAACGCGGCCAGCGGCCCGGGCGGGCAGGGGCGCTATGTGGCCCAGCTGCGCGAGACCGCCGCGCTCGTGGCCGCCGCGGCCGCTCCCGGACTGGCGTGGGACCTGGTCTGGCAGAGCCGCTCCGGGCCGCCGCAGGTGCCGTGGCTGGAGCCGGACATCAACGACCACCTGGAGCGGCTGGCCAAGGACGGGGTGCGCGAGGTGGTGGTGAGCCCGATCGGCTTCATCTCGGATCATCTAGAGGTGATCTGGGACCTCGACGAGGAGGCGAAGGCGACGGCGGAGCGGCTCGGCCTGGCGTACGCGCGAGCGGGCACGCCCGGCGCCGACCCGCGGTTCGCGGACATGGTGCGGGAGCTGGTGGACGAGCGCGTCCTTGCTCACAGTAATGTGCGTCACGCGCTTGGCACCGTTCCGACCTGGGATTTCTGTCCGGCTGACTGCTGCGCGTCACCAAAACGCGCATAGGCCCGAAACGTTTACGAGGGAGCATGGTGCGCGTGAGAGAACGCAAGCCCATCGAGTCCTGGCTCACCGACATGGACGGGGTCCTCGTGCACGAGGGCGTCCCCGTGCCGGGCGCACCGGAGTTCGTCAACCGGCTGCGCTCATCGGGCAAGCCGTTCCTGATCCTGACCAACAACTCGATCTACACCGCGCGCGACCTGCAGGCCCGGCTGCGCCGGATCGGCTTCGACGTGCCGGAGTCGGCCATCTGGACCTCCGCGCTGGCCACCGCCGAGTTCCTGAACACGCAGCGGCCCGGCGGCACCGCCTACGTCATCGGCGAGGCGGGGCTGACCACGGCCATGCACGAGGTCGGGTACATCCTCACCGACACCGAGCCCGACTACGTGGTGCTGGGGGAGACCCGGACGTACTCGTTCGAGGCCATCACGCAGGCGATCCGGCTCGTCAACGACGGGGCCCGGTTCATCTGCACCAACCCCGACGCCACCGGGCCGTCCAACGAGGGCGCGCTGCCGGCCTGCGGTGCGGTCGCGGCGCTGATCTCGAAGGCGACGGGCATCGAGCCGTACTTCATCGGCAAGCCCAACCCGATGATGATGCGCTCGGCGCTCAACAGCATCGACGCGCACTCCGAGACCACGGCGATGATAGGCGACCGCATGGACACGGACGTCCTGTGCGGGCTGGAGGCCGGCCTGGAGACGATCCTCGTGCTCAGCGGCATCAGCACGGCGGCGGACGTGGAGCGCTACCCGTACCGCCCGTCGCGGATCATCCCGTCGGTCGCCCAGCTGATCGACGAGGTCTGACCGGGAACAGCCAGGGAGAACGGCTAGAGCAGCGGGGCGTTGCAGGCGGCCACGAGGGCCCGGCGGCAGGCCGTGGTCAAGGGCCGAAGCGCGGCGTCCCGCTGTTGTACCTCGTAGCCGTTGACCGCCCCGCCCGGCGCCGCGTGCTCGGCGAGGGCGAGCACCCGGTCGAGGATGCTGGCCCGCGCGTACAGGCGGCGGGCCCGGGGGTCGTAGCCGGGCGGCAGGTCGGTCGCGCCGTCGGGCTTGCGGATGGCCTCGATCGCGCCCGCCAGCTCGGGGCGCCACTGCGCGATGTCGAGCTTCGCGAGGGTGCGCGTGGCCGTGGCCAGCTCGGCCGACAGTTCCGCCTCCGCCTCGGCGGTGCTCGGCTCGTGGTTGCGGGGCCGCTCCTCCGGCAGGGCGAACACCTGCCAGCGCACCGTCTCGAACTCGTCGCCCGAACCCGACGTGTGCAGCCGCACCTCCGGCACGAAGCCCAGCTCGCCCGCGACCACGCCCTCCCCGGCCAGCAGCGCCGCGCCGGTGAACGGCCCGGGGCCCGGCAGGCCGCGGGGGTCGCCGGGGGCGGGGAGCACGAGCCGTACCTCGTCCGGGTGCAGCTTCGCCAGCTGTGCCAGGGCGTCGGCGAGCGACACGTCGGTCCAGGTGCCGGGGACGTCGGAGACCATGTGCTCCTCGTCGCCGGAGATCTCGGCGGCGGCGTCGTCGCACGGCACCAGGCCGGCGCGCCACGCCCGGACCCATGCCACGAAACGCGCCGAGCGGCGCGCCTGGAGGGTCGCCGCGCGTGCTGCGGGGGACATGGGAGCAAGGGTACGTGCTGACGTGCCGGTATGTCTCGCAGGCGAACAGGCCGTCAGCCGATACGCTTCCCGGCCATGGACGTCCTGGCGAACAACGACTGGCGGCGCCGCCGCGCGGTCCCCGTCGTCGAGGCCGAGCTCGACCTGGTCGTGGAGGACGCCGACTCGGGTTTCTGCGGAGCCGTGGTCGGATTCGAGTTCGGCGCCGTGGTCCTCGAGGACCGCCACGGCAACAAGCGCAACTTCCCGCTCGAGCCGGCCGCGTTCCTGCTCGAGGGCAAGGCGGTCACGCTGGTGCGTCCGGCCCCTCAGCGGGTACACCAGCAGCAGCAGCGAACCGCGAGCGGCTCCATCGCCGTGTCCGGCCAGACCGCCCGCGTCGCCCGCCGGAGCCGGATCTGGGTCGAGGGCATCCACGACGCCGCCCTGGTCGAGCGCATCTGGGGCGACGACCTGCGCATCGAGGGCGTGGTCGTGGAGCCGCTGGACGGCATCGACGAGCTCGCCGCCGCCGTCCGGGACTTCTCACCGGGCCCGGTCGCGCGCCTCGGCGTCCTGGTCGACCACCTGGTCCCGGGCTCGAAGGAGAGCCGCATCGTCGCCTCCGTGCAGTCGCCGTACGTGCTGGTCACCGGCCACCCGTACGTGGACGTCTGGCAGGCCGTGAAGCCGTCCGCGCTCGGCATCCGCGCCTGGCCCGTCGTCCCGCCCGGCCGGCCGTGGAAGGAGGGCGTGTGCGCGGCCCTGGGCGTCCGGGAACCCGCCGACATGTGGCGCCGCGTCCTGGCCTCGGTCTCCAGCTTCCGCGACGTCGAGACGCCTCTGATCAACTCCATGGAACGCCTGATCGACTTCGTCACCGAACCGGACGAAGACGTCTGAAACTCCGAAATGTCCGTTGCGCAGCGGCGGATATTTCGCGTACTAGAGCTCAGGCCACGGGTCGCGGGTGAAGACGAAGGTCGCGATGTCCAGGGCGACCACCTCGCCCGCCGGGGAGCGGCGGACCTGGAGCAGCTCGCCGTCGTTCTCGCCCGAGCGGCCCCGCCAGCGGTCGGGCGCCGGGCCGTCCGGCTCGAAGCGCCAGGGGGCCTCGCCGGTCGTCAGGGGCGTGATCACCAGGGCGCCGTCGAGCCAGCCGGCCTCGTACTCGCGGCCCATCCACCACCAGCGGCCCGTCAGCGGGGCGACGGCGGGCGGCGGGGGAGTGCCGGGCCGCCACGGGGCCGGGCGGGCCGGTTCGCGGTCCAGGACCGTCTCCAGCAGGTCCAGGCCGAAGGCGGACAGGCCGCCCGGGTACTGCATCGTGTACGCGTTCGCGAAGGTCACCACGGCGGTCCGGGACGGGCGGTGGACGGCGAGCGCGGCGGCGTACCCGGGCATGGAGCCGCTGTGGCCGGCGAAGACGCGGTCGGCGCGGCGCCACAGCTGCAGGCCGAGGCCGTGGCCCTCGCGCCAGCCGTCCAGGTCGGAGAGGACGACCGGGGCGCACATCTCCTCGACCGTCGCCGGGGCGAGCACGGCCGGGTCGGGGTCGGCCAGGAAGGCGGCCCAGCGGGACAGGTCCTCGACCGTCGACCACAGCTGGCCGGCCGGGGCCATCGCGCCCGCGTCGAGGCGGGGCTCCTCGCGCAGGCGGTCGAGCCAGGGGTGCACGACGTACCCGCGGGCGAAGGGCTCCTGCGCGGCGTACGTGGTGCGGTCCAGGCCCAGCGGGCGCAGGAGCCGCTTCTCCGCCTGCTCCCGCCAGGCCGCGCCACCCACGCGGGCCACGACGGCGCCCAGGAGGCCGTAGGCGAGGTTGGAGTAGTGGAAGCCGTGCAGCGGGGGGTACGCGACCTTGTCGGCGGTCAGCGTGGCCAGGAACGTGTCGACGTCGGTGCCGCCGTTGCGCTCCCACCAGTCGCCGTCGGGCTCGCGCTGGACGCCGCCCGCGTGGCCCAGCAACTGGCGGAGGGTCACCGCACCCACCGGGGTCCCCGGAAGGTGCCGGTACAGCAGGTCGTCGAGGGCCAGGCGGCCTTCGTCGCGCAGGGCCAGTACCAAGGCGGCGGTCATGGTTTTGGTGATCGAGCCGATCCGGAACTGTTCCCCGGGCCGGTGGTCCCCGGCCGCGGCCACGTGGGCCAGGGCGCCGTCCCGGACCAGGCCGGCGACCAGGGCGGGGACCCGGGCGGCGGCGTGTGCGCGGGCGAGCAGGTCGTCGAGGCGGGCGGTGGTCTCGGGCAGCAGGGGCGGCACGGTCACGCCCCTCCCAACTGTCCACCGCGCGAGAGGGTGGCGGCCCGATTGCAACGTTCCCACGACGTCCGGCTACCGAGGGCGACGGGACGTGCATCGGCGTGACACGATCGAGGTGTGGATGTCTGGCTGATCGTCTGGTTGATCGTCGGCGCCGCTCTCGTCGCGGCGGAAATCTTCACGACCACGTTCGTGCTGCTGATGTTCGCGATCGGGGCGTTCGCCGCCGCGGGGGCCGCCGCCCTGGGGGCCAACGAGCCGGTCCAGGCCGCGGTGTTCGCCGTGGTCAGCGCGCTGGCGTTCGTGGCGGTCCGGCCGACCCTGCGCCGGTACATGCACCGCGACGAACGCGACACGCAGATGGGTGTCGAGGCCATCGAGGGCTCGATGGCGCTCGTCATGGAACCCGTGGACAACGACAGTGGCATGATCAAGATTGACGGGGAGCTCTGGCGGGCCCGTCCATACGACGCGACCCAGACCTTCGACAAGGGCGAGCGGGTCCGGGTGATCGAGATCAAGGGTGCGACCGCAATGGTGTGGAAGGACTGAGGCCCAGTGGATCCAAGCGTTTTCCTGGCGGTGCTGGTCATCGCCGTCGCCCTCATCGCCATCGTGACCATCGTCAAGATGGTGAAGGTGGTGCCGCAACAGGTCGAGTACGTGGTCGAGCGGCTGGGCAAGTACAGCCGGACCCTGACCCCCGGCCTGAACATCCTGGTGCCGTTCATCGACTCGGTGCGCAACAAGGTGGACAAGCGGGAGGCGGTCGTCAACTTCCCGCCGCAGCCCGTCATCACGTCCGACAACCTGGTCGTCTCGATCGACACCGTCCTGTACTTCAAGGTCGTCGACTCGGTCCGCGCGACCTACGAGATCTTCTCCTACCTGCAGGCCATCGAGCAGCTGACGGTCACCACCCTGCGCAACGTGATCGGCTCGCTGGACCTGGAGAAGGCGCTCACCAGCCGCGACGAGATCAACCGGCACCTCTCCGGCGTGCTCGACGAGACCACGGGCCGCTGGGGCATCAAGGTCACCCGCGTGGAGATCAAAGCGATCGAGCCGCCGCCGAGCATCCGCGACTCGATGGAGAAGCAGATGCGCGCCGAGCGGGACCGCCGCGCGGCCATCCTGCACGCCGAGGGCCTCAAGCAGTCCCAGATCCTCACCGCTGAAGGCGAGAAGCAGGCTGCCGTACTGCGAGCAGAAGGCGAGCGCCAGTCCCGCATCCTGACCGCCGAAGGCCAGGCCAAGGCCATCCGGACGGTGGTCGACTCGATCCACCTGGCCAACCCGGACTCGAAGGTCATGGCGTACCAGTACCTGCAGTCGCTGCCGCAGATCGCCGCCGGCCAGTCCAACAAGCTGTGGATCCTGCCGGTGGAGCTGACCAAGGCCCTGGAGGGCATCGGCGGCGCCTTGGGCGGCATCAGTTCGATGTCGAACGAGGAGCGCAGCCGCCACGTCGACCAGAGCTCCCTGGAGGAGGCGGAGTCCGAGGAGGTGCTCGAGGCCCGCCGCGCCGCCGAGGAGGCCGCCGCCGCCGCGAACGCGGAGGCCGCCGCGGCCGCCGCCCAGGTCTCCGGCGACCAGGGGACCCGGCAGCTGCCGGGCGCCCCGGAGGCACCGGCGTCGGGGCTGTTCGACACCCCGGGCCAGCACCGCGAGAACGGTTAACGGCAGAGTTCGTAGAAGGCGACGGCGGCGGCCGCGGCGACATTGAGCGAGTCGACGCCGTTGTGCATCGGAATCACCACGCGGACGTCGGCGGCCTGCATGGCCGCCGGCGTCAGCCCCGGCCCCTCGGCGCCGAGCACCAGGGCCGAGCGCTCCCGCTGATCCGGCCGCAGGTCGCGCATCGGGATCGCGTCCGGCGCGGGCGTCATGGCGAGCAGCGTGAACCCGGCTGCGCGCACCGACTGCAGCGCCGACGGCCAGGGATCCAGCCGCGCGTACGGCACCGCGAAGACCTCGCCCATGCTGACTCTGACGCTGCGGCGGTACAGCGGATCCGCGCACGACGGCGACAGCAGCACGGCATCCATGCCCAGCGCCGCCGCCCCGCGGAAGATCGCGCCCACGTTGGTGTGGTTGTTGACGTCCTCCAGGATCGCCACGCGCCTCGCCGTCTCGAGCACCTCGGCGGCGCTCCGGTCCGGCTTGCGGTGGAAGCTCGCGAGCACCCCGCGGTGCACGTGGAAGCCCGTCGTGCGCTCGAGTACGTCCTGGGTGGCGGCGTACAGTACCGACACATCGGAGAAATCCGCGAGATCCTCGGCGCGCTTGGCGTCCACCAGGAACGACCGCGGCCGATAGCCGGCCTTCAGCGCGCGGCGGATGACGAGCTCGCCCTCGGCGATGAAGAGCCCGTTCGGCGGCTCGAACCGGGTGCGGAGGGCGACGTCCGTCAACGCACGGTAGTCGGCCAGACGCTCGTCTTCGGGGTCGGTGATCGAAACGGCCACGGGCCCCATTCTGCTTGTACCATCCGCGCTGATGTTTCCGACCGTCCGCGAAGTCCTCGAGCTCGAACCGGTGCGCAACGGCGCCCCGCGCCTGGTGGCGGGCGAACGGGGCCTCGACCAGGCCGTACGCTGGGTGCACAGCTCCGAGGTGCCCGACATCGCCACGTTGCTGCGCGGCGGGGAGCTGGTGCTGACCACGGGCATCGGGCTGCCGGCGGACGAGGCGGGGCTGCGGCGGTACATCGCGGATCTGGCCGAGGTCGGCGCCTGCGGCCTGGCCGTG
This sequence comes from Dactylosporangium sp. CS-033363, assembly GCF_050942475.1. NCBI lineage: Bacteria > Bacillati > Actinomycetota > Actinomycetes > Micromonosporales > Micromonosporaceae > Dactylosporangium > Dactylosporangium sp. CS-033363. The sequence continues at coordinate 2,130,355 of NZ_CP192032.1, forward strand.
GAGCTGGGCCGCCGCTACGCACAGCGACTGCCCACGGTCATGGTCCGCACCGCGGACACCCTGGGCCTGCCGCTGGTCGAACTGCACCGCGGCACCCCGTTCGTGGCCATCACCGAGGCCGTCCACTCCATGATCATCGACGCCCAGCTGGCCGAGCTGCGGGCGGCGGAGGAGATCCACCAGCGCTTCACCGACCTGTCCGTGGAGGGCGCGGGCCCGGCGGAGGTCGTGGCCCAGGCCGCCCTGCTGGCCGGCGCCCCGGTGGTGCTGGAGAACCTGTCGCGCCAGGTGCTGGCCCACGACGCCGCGGGCGGCTCGGCGGAGCTGCTGCTGGCCAGCTGGGAGGCGCACTCGCGGGCGATCCGACCTGCGGGCCGTACCGGCTACGACCCCGGCTCCGGCTGGCTCGTGACGGCGGTGGGCGCCCGCGGGCAGGACTGGGGCCGCCTGCTCATGCGGGTGTCGTCGGCGGAGGCGCGGTACGTGATCCTGATCGAGCGGGCCGCCTCCACCTTGGCGCTGGGCCGCCTGATCGACCCCGACCCGGAGGGCCCGCACCGCTTCCTGCTGCAGGCCCTGCTGAACCACTCGATGCCGGTCGAGGAGGTCATGCTGCGCTCGCGGGCCCTGGGCGTGCCCCTGGAGCGCCGCGCCCTGGTCGGCGTGGTGATCCGCCCGGCCATGGCGACGGTCGCGGAGCGGGTCCTGTCGGAGATGTCGGTCAGGGGCCTGGTGGCGAGCCTGGACGCCCAGTCGACCGGCGTGCTGATCACGCAGGCGTCGGACGAGGTGCTGCGGGTCTTCGCCGAGAAGGTCCACAAATCGGACGCAACGGCCATCATCGCGGCCGGCGAGACGGTGGACTCCCCGCGCGAGGCCCGCCGCTCGCTGGTGGAGGCGGCCCAGGTCGCGGACGCCGTGCGGCACCCGGCCCCCGGCGTGGTCCGCATGACCGACGTGGGCCTGGCGGGCCTGCTGCACATGCTGCGCGACGAGCCGCGGTTGCAGACCTTCGTGGAGCGCGAACTGGGCCCCCTGCTGGCCTACGACGCCCGCAACCCGCGCGAGCAGCTGTTGGAGGTGCTGCGGGTGTACCTCGACTGCGGCCGCAACAAATCCGCCGCCGCCGAACACAGCCACTTGTCGAGACCGGCCTTCTACGAGAGATTGTCCCGCATCAGCAAGATCTCGGGCGCCGACCTCGACTCGGTCCAGGCTTGCTTGTCGCTGCACGTGGCCCTGCTGGCCCTGGACGCCCTGAGAAGCTGATGACGACGCACCGCCCTTCTACGGTCACTGCCGCCGCCTGCGCGCTGCTGCTCGGCCTGGTCCTGCCGGCCACCCCGCCGGCGAAGCGCTACTTCGACCCGCCGATCCCGGCACCGACGGGGTGAAGGGCCCGGTGCGGCGCGTGGCACTCGGCTTCGTGATCGCCGGGGTCGTGGTGTTCGTGCTCGGGATCGCCGCCGCCGTCGACTGGTACACCACGCCCGCCCGGCGGATGCGCGAAGGTGTGCCCGTGCCGGCCCTCGTGGAGCGCGTCGGCACCTGGGGCGGCGCGAACTCGGGCGGGGCGTGGATTCGGGTGCGGTACGAGATCGGCGGTGTGACCCATCGCGTCGGGCTCGGCGCGCACTTCGACGACGCCGGGGTGGCCGCGGGCGAGGTCATCACGGTGTACGTGGACCGCGCCGACCCCGAACGCGTCGCCGCCGCCAACGGCCTGGTCAGCGACTACCGCCGCGCGAACCTGCCGCCGCTGCTCGTGGCGGCCGGCATCATCGCGCTGGGCATCGCCGGTCCGCGCCTGCGCCGGCGGGCTTGAGCGCGAGCAGGCGTGAGGGCGAGCGATTTCGGGTCATCGCGATTGATCCGCATCTGCCAGGATCGGCGGGATGAGGAGACTCGTGTCGATGGCCTTGATTGTCGTACTGGCCGGGGTGAGCGCATGCGGCGGCGGTGAAGCCGGGACCGAGCAGTTCACCCAGGGCGGCGGCAGCATGGAGCCCGGCATCAAGCCCGGTCAGGTCATCTCCGCGCGGCAGGTGACGGGCTACGAGCCGAAGCACGGCGACGTGGTGCTGTTCCATCCGCCCGCGGAGTGGTCGGCCAAGGGGTCGCCGATGCTCAAGCGGGTCCTGGCCGTCGGGGGCGAGGTCGTCGCCTGTTGCACGGTGGAGGGCAAGGTCACCGTCAACGGGGTACCGCTGGACGAACCCTATCTGGGCGAGGACGGGCCGCTCGACGTCGAGCCGAATCCCCGGTCCTGCGGGTCGCGCCGGTTCGGGCCGCTGAAGGTGCCGGAGGGCAGCGTGTTCCTCGCCGGGGACCATCGTGCGGCGTCCAACGACTCGCGGTGCCTCGGCGCGGTGCCTGCGTCGGCGGTGTTTGCGGTCGTGAGTAATAACTAGGCGCGGGGCGACGTCGGGAACTCCACGATGCCGGCCGGGCGGCGGGTGATCTGCACCGTGTCCTTGCGGGTGCTGTTGGCGAAGAACTTGAAGGCCCACCACCCGAAGGCGCCGATCGACAGGAACGAGTGCAGCGGCACCAGGCTCATCCGCCACGCCGTCAGCTCGCCGATGGCGGTCACCACCGGGGCGCTGGCCACGTTCACGGCGCCCTCGACGATCAGGAGTTCCTTCGGGGCCGCGGCGCGGGTCGCGCGGTTGATGCGCCGGGCGTACTCGTGCAGGCTCCGCTCCGCCCGCTGGCGCATGGTGTCGACGACGGTGGGCGGGGTGTCCGGCGGGAGGTTCACCAGGGCCCGGGACGCGGCCGCCCATTCGTGGCCGTAGTCGCGCAGTTCGAACAGGCGGTTCGGGCCCAGGGCCATCAGCACGTCGAACCGCGGAATCCGCTCCTCGGCGGTGAACTGCCAGGTCGCCGCGCCGGGCTGGGGATCGGAGGAGAGGCCGGGCGACGGGACCAGAGCGAGGCTTCCCGGGTTGGCCGCGGACAGCTGCGGCTTGACGCTGAAGGCGCTCGCCTGGTTGAAGTGCCAGAGGTCGTCGATCCAGTCGAAGAAGTTGCGCACCGCCTCGCGGCGGGGGTCGTGCTCGGCGATCGCGGCGAAGACGGCGTGCGTGTCGAGGGCGCTCGGGTCGTACGGCAGAACGCCCATGATCCTCGCGACGACCTTCACGATCTCGCCGCGGCGCACGCCCGAGCCCGTGCGCCCGCGCTCCACGTCGACGGCCTCGGCGATGACCTCGCGCCGCAGCCACTCCGTCGCGCGCCAAGTCTCGTCGTCGATGAGGGATCCGGCGTACCGCGGCGGCAGGACGGGATCCGACAGCTGCGTGGTCAGCAGGTGGAGGTAGCGGTCGCCCATCCGCTCGGGCCACAGCACGAACTGGCCGGGGGCGACGCTGTACCGCGCGGCCAGCTCCTCGACCTCGCCCGGTGGGAGGGCGCCGAGCAGCTCGTAGCGGCGGACGTAGCGCGCGATGTCGGCGAACGAGTCCACCGGCTCGCGGACGGTCGGCGTGACGATGCCGCGCATGATGGCGTGCTCGAACAGCGAGGGCGCGTCGCGGGCGGCGCGGACGTGCTCCAGTACCGTGGGATTGTTGAAGAAGATGCTGTCGGACAACAGGATCCGGTCGTCGAACAGGATCATGTTGACCAGGTCGCGCTCGAACGTGGCGCGGGAAACCGGGCCTCCGGCGTGCCGCGGGTCGACGCCGCCGTAGTAGGCGTCGTTCCCCGTCACAGAGCAGCCCGCACGGGCCGGCCGAACTCGGTGTGGATCGGTCCCTCGCCGGACTGCGCCGCGGCCACCGCGACCCGCAGACGTCTGGCCAGCGACGGCTTCAGGCGGGGCTCGGCCTCGTCCAGCGTCATCGGCAGGATGGCCCGCAGCTCCGGGTCCCCCGGCCGCAGCCGGTCCACCGCGCCGGCGTCCAGCACGCCGCCGTCGAAGACGAAGGTCAGGCCGTCGCGCCAGATGCCGTGGGCCGGGGTCCAGTCGACGACGAGGAGGCGGCCGATCGGAAGATCAAGACCAAGCTCCTCGTGTACTTCACGCCGGCACGCCGCCAACGGCGACTCGTTCTCCTCGGCCACGCCACCCGGGATCTCCAGGGTCGGCTTGTAGATCGGTTCCACGAACACCAGGCGGTTGCCGGGATCGCGCAGGAGCAGCGCTCCGCCGACCGCCTTGCGGGCCATCCGCGCGGCGATGCCGGGCGTGAACTCCCGTTCCGGCTCGCCCTCGGCGAGGAGATCCTCATCGATGGTCATACCCGCAGGATAGGCCACGAGGACTCCTCGCCGAGGTACGGCGAACACCGTTCAGTCGAGCAGGGAGAACCGCTCCCACGCGCCGGCCTCGTTGCGGTTGGCGATGAGCGGCCGGTTGCCGCCGTCGTCGGCCGTGACGTACTTGCCGTTGATGAGCGCGACGATGCTGACCGTGTTGTCGTCCTTGTTCTCCACGATCTTGAACCGTTCCCAGGCCCCGACGGCCGTGCGGTTGGCGACCAGCGGGCCGTCGCCGGCCGCGTCCGCCGTCACGTAGGCGCCGTTGGCGTGCGAGCGGAACGCCACCTCGCCGTGGCCCAGGTCGACGATGTCGAACTGCTCCCACGTGCCGACCTGGCCGCGGTTGGCGATCAGCGGGCTGCGACCGCCGTTGGCCGCCGACACCAGGCTGTTGTTCACGCCGGCGCGGAAGGAGGCGACGGTCGGTACCGCAACCTTGGTGAACTTCTCCCAGGCGCCGATCTCGGTGCGGTTGGCGATCAGCGGCCTGCCGCCACCGGCGTCCGCGGTCACGTAGCGGCCGTTGACGCTCGCCTTCAGGCTGATCGTGCCGTCCTCGTTCTCGACGACCCGGAAGCGTTCCCAGGCGCCGACGGCGGTCCGGTTGGCGATCAGCGCGGCGTTGCCCCCGGCGTCGGCCGAGACGTACCGGCCGTTGGAGTGCGAGCGCAGCCCGACCTCGCCGCCGCCGACGTCCACGAGGTCGTACTGCTCCCACGCCCCGACCGCGTCCCGGTTCGCGATCAGCGGCTTGCCACCGCCGCCGTCCGCGGTCACGTACCGGTTGTTCGCGCCCGCGCGCAGCTCGAACGGGTCGCCGATCGCGGGCAGGTCGCCGGCCAGCTGGGTCAGCGCCGCGTAGTCGCCGTTGAACGCGTTCTTGTCATAGTTGCCCTGCTGGCTGTTGTTGCCGCCGCCGTACTGCCAGATGTGGTACTTCGTCCACGACGCGGGCAGGTTGGTCGGCGCCTGCGGCTTGAAGTACGCCAGGTCGAGCGGGTTGTTCGAGAACGAGGCGTCGTTGCCGGTGCACATGCTCCACCAGCTCGTCGCCGTGTAGATCATCGGCTCGCGGCCGATGCGGGCCTTGATCCGATCGGAGAACGCGTGGATGTACGCGACCATCTCGGCCGGCGTCAGACCCCAGCAGTTCGGGTCCGCCAGCTTCAGCGACGCGTACGGCCACTCGAGATCGATGAACGGCACGAGCGTCCGCGCGTCGTTGCGCCACTCGATGTGGTCGACGAAGAAGTTCGCCTCGCCCACCGGGTCCCGCTGGTCCGGCCGCGCGAACGCGTACGCGCCGGTCAGCAGGCCCACGCCCTTGGAGGCGTTGTAGTCGCCGGAGAAGTACGGGTTGACGTACGAGCGGCCCTCGGTCGCCTTCACGTAGGCGAAGCTCATGCCGGACGTCGCGACCGCGCCCCAGTCGATGGTGAACCGGCTGTGGTCGTTGCTCGACACGTCGATGCCGAAGACCGAGTACCCGTCGGGGCCGCCGATCGCCTGCGCGCTGACCGACCCCTTCGCCGCGCCCGGCGGCAGCCCGGCCTGCGCGTGCCCGCCCGGATCGTCCGCCGTACCGGCCTGCGCCGCCCCCACCCCGACGAGCACCGCCAGGCCGGTCAGGACGGCGAGCGCCCGGACCGTCGCGCGGGCGCGTTTCGAGTTGGGAAAGCGCGGCCCGGGCTTGCGATGCCGGAACTGCCCCGGGCCGAAAGATTTGTACACCGACATGTATTGAGACCCCGTAATGGTGATGGCCGATCGATGACGGGACACACCATACGCAACGGGATCATGCGGCGGGGACCCGCCGACCGGTCAATCTGCCGCACCATTCGACGGCGCCGGTAGCACGGCGCCACGAGGCGGCTACTGCATTGAAATGTGGACGTGGTTGTAGTGGTCGCCGGCCGGTGTTCCGTCGCCGCCGTAGGACTTCCAGCCGCTGCTCGGTTGCCAGATCCGCTTGTACCAGATGACGTACTTGATGCCGAGATTCTTGGCGTTGGCCAGGGCCCAGGCGGCGAGATTGTCGCCGTAGGTCTTGTCCGCGCCGGTCGCCCTGGCATTGACGAAGGTCGACGCATTGGCCGAGAAGTCGCAGGCTTTTCCGAGGGGGTGGTCGCCGCCTCCGCCGCTTCGGTAGCACGACGTGTAGTGGGTGAAGCCGGCCTTGCGCGCCTCGTTGTACATGTTCGTGGTGCGCGGGGACTGGCAGCCCGTCGTCGTCGGGTCGTCGCCGGAGCAGGACTCCTTCGGGTACGAGCCGTCGGAGTTGCGCGCGACCGGGTTCGTGGTGACCTTGCCGCCCGAGGGGGCGCCGGAGCTGACGTCCGCGCCGCCGCCGGCCTTGCGCAGGGCGTCCTCGGCGGTCTTCTTGTTGGTCTCCATGATCTTCAGCTGGGCCTGCTGGTTGGCCACCGCCGCGTCGATGTCCTTGCGCTGCTGCTCCAGCTGGCGCTGGGTCTGGGCGATCTCGCGCAGCTGCTTGTCCTCCTGCTGCAGCATGTACTCGACCGTGACCATGTTGTGCAGCATGTCGTCCGGGTCGGCGGCGCCGAGCACCACGTTGGTGAGGCTGACCCGGTTGCCGCGGTAGGCGGCGTTGGCGATCGCGCCCGCCGAGGCCTGCAGCTCGCCGAGGCGGGTCTGGGCCTTGGCCATCTGGTCGCCGATCGCGGCCTGGTCGGCCACGGACTTGTCCAGCCGGCCCTTGGCGTCGTTGTACTCCGCAGTCGCCTTGTCCAGGGCCTGACGGACAGTGAGGTTCTGGCCGCCGTCCTCGTCCGCGCCGGGGGTCGGCTCGGCCGAAGCGGCGTCACCGAACGTGGTCACCAGGAGGAGCGCGGTGACCAGGAGCGTGAGGACCCTTCTCGGTGCCGTCGACATCGCCGGACAGCATATCGAAGCGGCCTGAAAACGCCAGCGCGAGAATGTTGGGCATGGACGACCTACTCAACCGGCATCGGCGGGTCATGCCCGCCTGGATGCCCGTGTACTACGACGAGCCCCTCGAACTCGTCACCGGTAAGGGTTCCCGGGTCACGGACAGTAATGGAAAAACTTACCTCGATTTCTTCGCCGGGGTGCTGACGAACTCGCTGGGTTACGACCTGCCGGAGGTGCGCGAGGCGGTCGAGCGGCAGTTGCGCACCGGGATCGTGCACACCTCGACGCTGTACCTCATCCGCCAGCAGGTCGAGCTGGCCGAGAAGATCGCCAGGCTGTCCGGCATCCCCGACGCGCGGGTGTTCTTCACCAACTCCGGCACCGAGGCGAACGAGGCCGCGCTGCAGGTGGCCACGAACACCCGGGGCAGCAACAGCATCCTGGCGGTGCGCAACAGCTATCACGGCCGTACGGCCGCGACGATCGCCGTCACCGGGAACCGTGCGTGGTCGGCTTCGGCCTACAGCCCGTACAACGTGAGCTATCTGCACTCCGGGGATCGGCTCCGTGGACTGTTCCGCGGGATGAGCGACGAGCGGTATCTGGAGGCGGCCGAGGAGGACCTCCGCGAGGTGCTCGCCACGACGACGGCCGGCCCGGTCGCGTGCCTGATCGCCGAGCCGATCCAGGGCGTCGGCGGGTTCACGCACGGCCCCGACAAGCTGATGTCCGTGTGGCAGCGGGTCCTCGACGAGCACGGCATCCTGCTGATCTCCGACGAGGTGCAGACCGGCTGGGGCCGCACCGGCGAGCACTTCTGGGGCTACCAGGCGCACGGCGTCACGCCGGACCTGCTGACCTTCGCCAAGGGCATCGGCAACGGCTTCGCCCTGGCCGGCGTGGTCGGGCGGGCCGAGGTGCTGGAGTCGGTGCAGGGCATCTCGTTCTCGACGTTCGGCGGCAACCCGATCTCCACGGCGGCCGGCAACGCGGTGCTGGACTACATCGTGGACCACGACCTGCAGGCCAACGCCGCGCGCGCGGGCGCGATCCTGCTCGGCGGGCTGCGCGAGGTGGACAGCCCGATCGTGGCCGAGGTGCGCGGCAAGGGGCTCATGATCGGCATCGAGCTGACCAGCGCGGCGGCGACGGCCGCGGTGTTCGAGTCGTGCCGGCGCGACGGGCTGCTGGTCGGCAAGGGCGGCCTGTACGGCACGACGATCCGGATGGGACCCCCGCTCAACCTCTCGGAGGACGACGCCCGGGAGGGTTTGGAAATTCTGACCAACGCGCTTCGGGAACACGCGAGTATTTCGGGCTGATAACGCGAAGGCCGAACCGTCCCAAGGGGTCTGGTTCGGCCTTTTGCCTGCCAAAAATGGACAAAACGCCGACCGGTCGCGCGTAACAAATCGGGCAGGATTCCGGGCGATGCTGCCGTGGGAGCGTTCCCGGATGATCTGCTGAGGAGACCGGAAAGTGCGCTACCAAAACGGCTCTGACCTGCGCTTTTAGGCCCCCTTAAGATCCACTTCGCAGGTAACGGTTTGAAAACTTCGCCCAACTCCTTGACAAGAAGGGGTGCTCAGTAAGAACTTTTACCACTAACAGTTAAGGAACCTTGCTGAAAGGGAGCAGGATGGTGTCTCGCGAGGAACTCACGACGGTGGCGCCGGCCGCCGTCAGTGCGTCGTCGCTGGCATCCGTCCCGGTCTCCCCGGCGCCGGCCCCCTCTTCGGGCGACGGGCTCGCGCTGGCCGGCAACGGCGAGAGCGTCCTGGTCCGGGTCCGCGCCGGGCTGCCCGAGCTCACCGGCGCCCTGCAGCGCGTGGCCGAGCTGATCCTGGCCGACCCCGCCGCCGCGGCCCGCTCGACCATCGTCGAGCTCGCCGAGCGCAGCGGCACCTCGCCCGCCACCGTGACCCGCTTCTGCCGGGCGCTGGGCTTCGTCGGCTACGCCGACCTGCGGCTGGCCATCGCCGGCGAGACCGGCCGGGCGGCGCGCACCGGCGGCTGGACGATGGACATCGGCCGCGAGATCCAGCCGACCGACCCGCTGGAGCGGGTGCTGGGCCAGATCATGGCGGCCGACACGCAGGCGATGCACGACACCGCCTCGCTGCTGGACCTCTCCGAGGTCGAGCGCGCCGCCGAGGCCATCGCCCGCGCCGACCGCGTCGACATCTACGGCGCGAGCGGCAGCGCGCTGGTCGGCGGGGAGATGCAGTTCTGCCTGCACCGCATCGGCATCGCCGCCTGGGCCTGGACCGACGTGCACAACGGTCTGGCCAGCGCGGCGCTGCTCAAGTCGGGCGACGTGGCCCTCGGCGTCTCACACAGCGGGCAGACCCGCGAGACGATCGAGATGATCGCCGAGGCGAGCAGCCGGGGCGCGACGACGATCGCGCTGACCAGCTTCCCGCGCTCGCCGCTGGCCGAGGTCGCCGACATCGTCCTGCTCACCGCGACGCAGGCGACAACCTTCCGGCCGGACGCCCTCTCGGCCCGGCACCCGCAGCTCGTGGTGCTCGACCTGCTGTACATCGCGGTCGCCCAGCGCACCCACGAGCGCGCCCACGCAGCGTTCTCCGTCACGGCCCAGGCGGTCGCCGGCCATCGGTCGGCCTCCGGAAAGGAAGCGTCGTGACCACTCTCCAGGACGCTCGCGCGAGAAAGGGCGACGGGATGGCCGTCACCGCTCACGGTTACGTCTCGGCGATCCAGTCGGTCATCGACCGGATCGCCCTTACCCAGGCCGACAACCTCAGCCAGGCGGCGGACCACATCGCCGTGGCGCTGCGGGCCGGCGGCCTCCTTCAGGCGTTCGGCACGGGGCACTCCGAGGCGGTGGCGGTGGATTTCGCCGGCCGCGCCGGGGGGCTGGTGCCGACGAACAAGATCCTCCTTCGGGACCTCGTCGTCTACGGCGGCGAGGACCCGAAGATCCTCGAGAACGAGAAGCTCGAACGCGATCCTGGTATCGCGGCCAAGCTCTACGAGATCGCCGCGCCGCGTCCCGAGGACGTGTTCGTGATGGCCTCACAGTCGGGGATCAACGGGGGGATCGTCGAGATGGCGCTGCTGATCAAGCAGCGCGGGCACAAATTGATCGCCATCACATCGGTCGAGCACACCGTCCGGGTGTCCCCCAGGCACCCCTCGGGCCAGCGGCTCGCCGACATTGCCGACGTCGTGCTGGACAACGGCGCGCCGTACGGCGACGCACTGCTGTCGCTGGATAGCGGCGGCGCGGTCTGCCCGGTCTCTTCGGTCACCAACGCGCTCATCGCGCAGCTGGTGGTCGCCGAGGTCGTGCGACGCATCGAGGCCGCGGGTGAGGTGGCTCCCGTCTACCTGTCCGCAAACGTCCCCGGCGGGGACGAGCACAACCACACCCTCGAGTCGCGGTACGCCGGACGTGTCCGGCGAACCGCCTGACCCGAACCGAGGAGACCCCCAAATGTCCAATGAACTGACTCGTCGTACCGTCCTGCGGCGCGCGGCTGCTGCGGGCCTGCTCGCCACGCCGGCTGCCGGTCTGCTCAGCGCATGCGCCGGTTCCAGCACCGATGACAAGGGCGGCAGCGACACCGGCACCAAGTCGGCCGACAACCCGTTCGGCGTCAAGGACGGCAGCACCGTCAAGGTCGTCGTCTTCGACGGTGGTCTGGGCACCGACTACGCGAAGAAGGACGTGACGATCTTCAACGCGAAGCACGCCAACGTCACGGTGAACCAGAGCGCCACCCAGAAGATCAAGACGCAGGAGCAGCCGAAGATGGCGACCTCCCCGAGCGACCTGATCAACAACTCCGGCGCCGACATCATGGACACCGCGACGCTGATCAGCGAGAACGCGATCCAGCCGCTCGACGACCTGCTCGACGCCCCGAACTGGGACGGCACCGGCAAGATCCGTGACACGCTGCTGCCGGGCACGATCAACGACGGCACGTTCAACGACAAGTTCTACACGCTGAAGTACGCCTACACCGTGTGGGGCATGTGGTACGACGCCGCGCTGTTCGAGAAGAACAGCTGGACCGCGCCGAAGACCTGGGCCGACTTCTTCACCCTGGCCCCGAAGATCAAGGCCGCCGGCATCGCCCCGTTCGTCTACGACGGCGTGCACGGCTACTACCCGCGCTGGCACATCATGGCGACGGTGTGGAACGCGGCCGGCAAGCAGGCCGTGGTCGACATCGACAACCTCAAGCCGGACGCCTGGAAGGCCGCGGGCATCCTCGAGGGCCTGCAGAACATCGAGAAGATGGTCAAGGACGGCCTGATCCTCGCCGGCAGCCAGGGCCTCAACCACACCCAGTCGCAGCAGGCGCACCTCGACCGCAAGGCCGCGTTCATCCAGGTCGGCACCTGGTACAAGAACGAGATGGCGAAGACCCTGCCGCCGGACTTCAAGCTGACGCTCTCGAACTACTGGGACGTGGCCAGCCCGAAGGCGGCCGGTGCGGTCTACGCCGGTGCCGGCGAGGACTGGGTCGTTCCGGCCAAGGCCGAGAACGCCGCTGGCGCGAAGGAGTACCTGCGCGCGATGCTGTCCACCGAGGGTGCCGGCGCGTTCGCGTCGCTCACCAAGTCCCTCGCGTCCGTCAAGGGCTCGGGCGACAAGGTCGACGACCCGGCGCTGGCCAGCGCCAACACCCTCATGAAGAGCGCCCCCGCCGACCTGATCTCGTTCCGGTTCCCGGACTTCTACGCCGACTACGGCAAGGAGAGCGAGAACCTGTCCGAGGACCTGATGGCGGGCCGCGTCGACGCCGCCGGCTTCGTCACCAAGATGCAGGCCGTCGCGGACAAGATCGCGAAGGACGACAGCATCAAGAAGCAGACCCGCAAGAACTGACCCCCGTTTCCCGGTTAGGTAGTGACTGAATCATGCGGCACGGTAAAGCGCGGTTCGTGACGGGCTTCCTCGCCCTTCCGGTACTGCTCTTCGCGTTCTACGTGGTGTGGCCGTTCGCCCAGGCGGTGGGGTACTCGTTCACCGACTGGGGCGGCTACTCGGACAAGCAGAACTTCGTTGGCGTGGACAACTACGTCAAGCTGTTCAAGGACGAGCTCGTCCAGAAGGCCTTCTGGCACAACGTGTTCTTCCTTGTCACCGTGCCGCTGTTCACGATCGCGCTGGCCTTGTTCTTCGCGTTCCTGCTCAATGTGGGCGGACGCGGAGACAAGGCCGGCATCCGGGGTGTGTTCGGGTCCAGCGTCTACAAGGTCATCTTCTTCTTCCCCCAGGTGCTCTCGCTGGTGCTGATCGCCGTCATGTGGCAGGCGATCTACCGCACCGACAACCAGGGTCTGCTCAACGGCCTGCTCATGAAGGCCGGGATCATCGACCCGGAGCACCCCAACCTGTTCGTGGCCGACCCCGAGCCGTTCCTCGGCATCCCCGCGGTGCTCTGGTGGCTGCTGCTCATCGCGATCTGGAGCGGCGTCGGCTTCTACATGGTCCTGTTCTCCGCCGCCATGCAGGGCATCCCGAAGGACATCTACGAGGCGGCGCTGCTCGACGGCGCCGGCCGCGTGGCCACCTTCGTGCGGATCACGCTGCCCCTGCTGCGCGACAACATCTCGGTCGCCTGGGTCTACCTGGGCATCACCGCGCTGGACATGTTCGCCCTGGTCTACGTCATGACCCCCAGCCAGGGCGGCCCCAACCACGCCTCCGAGATCTTCGCCTCGGTGATTCAGTTCACCGCCTTCAACCGCGGCCAGTTCGGCTACGCGTGCGCCCTCGGCGTCGCGCTCGCGATCTTCACGATGCTGATCGCCGCCCTCCAGCTGCGGATCACCCGCCGCGAACGAATCGAGTTCTGACATGGCTGACACGGTGGTGAACGACAGGCGGACGGCCCCCGCCGGCGGCGGCAACGGCCACCGCGCGGTACCGAAGGCCAAATCGGAGCCGCTCAAGCTCGGCGACCGGGTGTTCGGCGGCTTCTCCCACCTGTTCCTGGTCGTCTGGGCCCTGATGGTGGTCTACCCGATCCTCTGGGTGATCATCTCGTCGTTCAAGGACGACAAGTACATCATCAAGGAGCCGCTGTCCCTCAACCCGCACGGGCTGCACTGGGACAACTTCTCCCGCGCCTGGACCAACGGCGGGCTGGGCTCGTTCTTCGGCAACACCATCATCGTCGTCGGCGGCGGCGTGATCCTCACGATGCTGCTGGGCTCGATGGCCGCCTACGTGCTGGCCCGCTACGAGTTCCCCGGCAACCGGGCGATCTACTTCCTGTTCCTGTCGGGCCTGACGCTGCCGGTGTACCTCGCGATCGTGCCGCTGTTCAAGGGCGTCTACAACACCGGCGTCACGTTCCCGCTGCTCGGCCTGAACTCCCGGTTCATGCTGATCCTGGTGTACGTCGCCTGGTCGCTGTCGTTCACGATCTTCTTCATGCACTCGTTCTTCCGCACGCTGCCGACCTCGGTCGCCGAGGCGGCGCTGGTGGACGGCGCGTCGCACAGCACGCTGTTCTTCCGCGTGATGCTGCCGATGGCCAAGCCCGGCCTGATCAGCATCGGCATCTTCAACGTGCTCGGCCAGTGGAACCAGTGGTACCTGCCGACGGTGCTCATGCAGGACACCAGCGGCGCCGGCAACGTGCACCAGGTGCTGGCCCAGGGCCTGATCGGGCTGTCGGTCAACCAGGGGTACAAGTCCGACTGGTCCGGCCTGTTCGCCGGTCTGACCATGGCCATGCTGCCCGTGCTCGTCGTCTACATCGCCTTCCAGCGGCAGGTGCAGGCCGGCCTCACCAGCGGCATCTCCAAGTAACCCAGGGACCCGCGCGGCCCCGGCGCTTCCACGAGAAGTACCGGGGCCGTGCGATGTAATGCCTACATGCTCATCGCGGTTTCGCCCTCCGGCGCCGGCGGCCTCCTGCGGCCCCTGGCCGACGACGGCACGCCAACCGGCGACGAGCAGCACGTCCAGGACCTGGCGGGGGCGGTCGCTCGAGTCGAGTCACGCGATCGCCCCCGCTGGCTCTGGGCGTCCACCGCCGAGCTGTACCCGCGCCTCGTGCGCGCCGGCGTCCGCGTCGAGCGCTGCCACGACCTGGAGCTCGCCGAGGCGCTGCTGCTCGGCGCGGAGGGCGCCTGGGGCCAGCCCCGCATGCTCCCCGCGGCCCTGGCCCGGCTGGAGGGCCGACCGGTGCCGCCAGACCCGCCGTCGCGGGCCGCCGAGCCGCCCGGCCTGTCGCAGGACTCACTCTTCGACGCGTTCGATGCGGCAACGGTACCGTCGGATGCTCTTCTGAAGGTTTTTCTCGCCCAGCGGCGGCGGGTGGAAGCGCTGCCGGAGCTCGAGTCCGCCCACCCCCTCGCGCCACGGGCCGGCGGGATGCGCACCCTGATCGCCGCCGAGTCCGCGGGCGCCCTGGTCGCCGTCGAGATGGGCCTGGCCGGCCTGCCCTGGCGCGCCGACGTCCACGACGCCCTGCTGCGCGAACAGCTCGGCGCCCCCTCGCCGGTCGGCGGCCCGCCCGCGCGCCTGGCCGAGCTCGGGGTCCGGCTCAACGAGGCCCTCGGCCAGCGGGTGCACCCCGAGTCCCCGTCCGAGCTGCTGCGCGCGTTCGCCCGGGTCGGCATCATGCTGCGCAGCACCCGCAAGTGGGAGCTGGAGCACGTCGAGCACCCGGCCGTGCCGATCCTGCTGGAGTACAAGGAGCTGTACCGGCTCTGGACCGCGCACGGCTGGAGCTGGCTGGACCAGTGGGTCGAAGGCGGCCGCTTCCGCGCGGAGTACATCCCCGGCGGCGTCGTCTCCGGCCGCTGGGCCACCCGCGGCGGCGGCGCCCTGCAGATCCCCAAGGTGGTGCGCCGGGCCGTGGTGGCCGACCCCGGCTGGACGTTCGTGGTGGCCGACGCGGGCCAGCTCGAACCCCGGGTGCTCGCCGCCGTCTCCGGCGACCGGCGGCTGGCCCGCGCGGGCGCGGCCGGGGACCTCTACGCGGCCCTGGCGGCCGAGGCGTTCGGCGGCGACCGGGCCAAGGCGAAGATCGCCCTGCTCGGCGCGATGTACGGCCAGACCGGCGGCAACGCCGCGCCCGCCCTCGCCGCGCTGCGCCGCTTCTACCCCGACGCCTGGGACCTGGTCGAGGAGGCCGCGCGCACCGGCGAGGCCGGGGGACTGGTGCGCACCTGGCTCGGGCGCACCTGCCCGCCCTCGTCCGTCACCTGGCGCGAGGGCTTCGACGAGCCCGGCGCCGAGGTCGAGTCCCGCGGCGGCGCCAGGGGCCGGGCCCGCGGCCGGTTCACCCGCAACTTCGTCATCCAGGGCACCGCAGCCGAGTGGGCGCTGGTGCTGCTGGCCCGCCTGCGCGCCGCCCTCGCCGGCCGCCGCGCCGAGCTGGTGTTCTTCCAGCACGACGAGGTCATGGTGCACTGCCCGCAGGACGAGGCCGAGGCCGTCGCGGCCGCCGTGCACGCCGCCGGCGACGAGGCCCGGCGGCTGCTCTTCGGCGACACCGAGGTCCGCTTCCCGCTGGACGTGTCGATCGTGGAGCGCTACTTCGACGCGAAGTAGGCCTTCAGCATGTCGGTGTGCGTGGGGAAACACAGCTCCTGCGGCCCGAGGGCGAGCTCGAAGCCGAGCGATTCCTCGGTCCGGGTGGATTCGGGGATCTCGACGAAAGGACGCGGCGGCAGTACCCCGAAAACGATCAGATTCCCGCTCGTCACGCTGTGCACGTCGAAGAGCCGCACGTCGGCCGCGTCGGCGCGGATGGTGGTCTCCTCGCGCAGCTCGCGGACGGCCGCCTCCTGCCACGTCTCGCCGACCTCGATGAAGCCGCCGGGCAGGGCCAGCTCGCCGCGGCGGGGCTCGATGTCGCGGCGCACCACCACGATGCCCCGCCCCTCGTCGGTGTCCACCGGCAGCAGCGTCACCGCCACCGGCAGCGGGTTGCGCCAGGTGGTCTCGCCGCAGACGTCGCAGACCCGCGGCCAGGGCGCCCCTTGCGCATAGGCGGCGCCGCAGTACGAACAGTGATCATGGAGGGCCATGAGCATGCAGCCTACCGAGCGGGTACTAATCTGACGCGGGTGAGCGCGATTGCCGGTCTCGTACTCGCCGCAGGTGGTGGCCGCCGGTACGGCGGACCCAAGGCCCTCGTGCGCCACGAGGACGGCCGCCTGCTGGTCGAACGCGCCGTTGCCACCCTCCGCGACGGCGGCTGCACACGCATCTGGGTCGTCCTCGGCGCCGAGTCGGGCCGCGTCCGCGACGAGGCCACGCTCGGTGACGTCACCGTGGTGGACAACCCGACCTGGAAGAGCGGGATGGGCTCGTCGCTGCGGGCCGGCCTGGCCGCGCTGGCCGAGTCCGACGCGCCGGCCGTCGCCGTGCTGCTCGTGGACACGCCGGGCATCGGGCCCGACGCCGTCGCGCGGTTGCTCGCGGCCGCGCCGGAGGGGCCGGGGGCGCTGATGACCGCGACGTACAAGGGGAAGCGCGGGCATCCCGTGATCCTGGGCCGCGACCACTGGGCCGGTGTCACCACCCTGGCGACCGCGGACGTCGGGGCGCGGGCCTATCTCGTCGCGCACGCCGATCTGGTGCAGGGCGTGCCGTGCGAGGACATCGCCGACGACGCCGACCTGGACTTCCCGCCGGAGTCCTAGGTGCGGTGGGCCTGGTTCCACAGGCCGGGCCAGCCCGAGGGGCCCAGCCAGCCGGCCGGGGCCAGCAGGCCGTGGGCGGCGACGTGGTCCCAGAACGCCTCGCGGTCGGCGCCCAGTTCCGTCGCGTCCGGCCAGGCCGACTCCCAGGGGTCCTCGTTGAGGCGGGTGACCGGGAAGCCGGGCACGGTGACCCGGCGCGGCTCGGCGACCGGCACGCCCGGGCCGGCCCACGTGGTCACCGCCAGGGTGCACGCGCACAGCATGGGTTCGTCGAGCCCGTCCGGCCGGCGCGCGGTCAGGACGGGGGAGTCCGCCCGCAGCAGCGCGCCCAGCGATCGCCGGATCCGCCGCGCGACCAGCTCGGTCGTGCGCGCCTCGGCGATCCCGGGGGCCCGGGCCACGGTGCGCAGGGAGCCCGGCAGCGGCTCGTCGAGCGCGAGCGGGGCCAGGTCGGGGTGCCCGTACCCGGCGAGCGCCGCACTCATCGGCCGCGCATCCCTTGCTGAGTTGGGGTGCGCGTACGCGGTGAGGGCCGCGCTCATCGGCCGCGCGTCCCTTGCTGAGTTGGGGTGCGCGTACGCGGTGAGGGCCGCGCTCATCGGCCGCGTGCCGCCGGCTCGCCAGGCCTCGCCCGCGGTGAGCCGGTCGGCGTCGAGCGCCGTGGCCAGGGCCCGGGTCAGCGCGCCCGGCGGGACCCGGCGCAGCGCCGTCATCTCCGGCGTGCCCAGGAGCCGGCCGAGCAGGTCGATTGCCGCGACGGTACCGGGCTGCAGCACCGCCGCGGCCGCCAGCTCGCCGAGCGCCGGGCCGTGCTCGCGGCTGATCCGCGCCGCCGGGGTGCGCGGGCGCCGCGGGGCCCGCTCGGCGCGCGGTTCGTGGATGGTGCTGTTCGGAAGGGCCGGCGGCGGGGCCAGCGCGGCCAGCCACGCCTTCACCCGCGCCGTCAGCTCCGGCTCGGGGTCCTGGTTGAACCGCCCGCGCAGCTCGTAGATGCGCCAGCCGCGCGCGCTCGGGCGGATGTCGGCGTTGGCCACGATCCGCCCGCCGGGGGCGCGCAGGGCGACCAGGAATGCCTTTCCGGACAGCGCATTGCCGGTGTACCACGAGCCGCCGATACAGTTGCCCATGAACGTGCCCCACTCGGCGGTCTGCCGCGGGGTACGCGCGATCTCGATCACCTCGTCCCCGCCCGGCAGCGTCGTGCCGTCGGTGGCCAGCACGGCCTCGGGCACCGGGAACGCGCCGGTGAGCGCCTCGGTCACGGCCGCGCCGGCCTGCAGCGCCGCGATCAGCTCCGGCCAGGTCTTCGCCTTCGCGAGACTCGGACGGGCCCCGGCCAGCCCCGCGAGCTGAGCGGTCCCGGCCGCGACCAGCGCGATCGAGTCCCAGCGCGGGGCGAGCGGCGAGTCCTCGTCCGCGGGCAGGTTCCAGTTGACATCCGGGATCCGCCCGTACTCCACGATCGCCGGCGCGCACCAGTACAGCTGGGCGAGCGCGTCGCCGAGGTCCGCGAGCCAGACCATGTTCCCGACGCGCTCCGGCCCCGGCTCCAGCTCGAACAGCGGCGGCTGCTCCCACCGCGCCCGCTCGGACGCCGGCCGCCACCGCTGCATGGGCTGCGCGGCCCACGCGATCGCATCCTCCCGCCCGGGCGCGTCGGGCACCTCGATCATCTCGACCAGCAGGCCGGAGGCGTTGCCGTACGCCAGGCGGCCGTACACCCCGGCGCTGGCGACCGCGGTCCGCACGAACGCTTCGTCCCGCGCCCGCCCGGCCTCGTCTCGCGCCCGCCCGGCGTCGTCTTGCGCCCGCCCGGCGTCGTCCCGCGCCCGCCCGGCCTCGTCCCGCGCCCGCCCGGCCTGGTCTCGTGCGTGCCCGGCGTCGTCTTGCGCCCGCCCGGCGTCGTCCCGCGCCCGCCCGGCCTCGTCCCGCGCCCGCCCGGCATCGTCTCGTGCGTGCCCGGCCCGGTCTTGTGCGTGCCCGGCGTCGTCTCGTGCGTGCCCGGCCAGGTGCTGTTCGTTTTCGCGCTGGTTCGCTTCGGGCTGCGCGGCCAGGTGCTGTTCGTTTTCGCGCTGGTTCGCTTCGGGCTGCGCGGCCAGGTGCTGTTCGTTTTCGCGCGGGATCGCCTCGGGCCGCGCGGGCAGGTGCCGCTCGATCTCGCGCAGGATGACCCCGGGCCGCGCGGGCAGCCCCGTGAAGCCGGGCACGTGTTTCGCGGCTCGACCGGCCTGCTCGCCATTCATCCGCGCGGCCTCGGTGACGATCTCGTCCCGGTGCAGCTCCAGCGCCGCGGCGACCCCGTGGTCGGCGACACTGACGGCGAGCCGCAGCAGCAGGGTGGCCGCCAGGCAGTCCTCCAGCGCGCCGTCGGCGACCTGCCGCCGGTACCACGAGGGCCGCTGCCAACGCGCGGCCTGGGCGAGCGTCGGCTCCTGCCCGATGGTCCGGCGGACGGCGAGGACGATCTCGTCATCGTCGTACCGGTCGAACCGCCTCTCCAGATCCCGGAGCCGATCCACCTTGGCCTGCGTGCCCCGCCGCCGCTCCCGCCGCCGCAACATCTCCCGATGCTCTTCGACCCGCGCCCAGAGATCGCCGAGCAGCACGGCCCGCCGGGCGCGGGGGAGCGGCTCCAGGACCTGCCGCAGGTGCGCCCCGACCACGGACGGCAGCCCGTCCGGGAACGGGTCGGCCCCGTCCAGCTGCAGCAGTTCGACCAGCTGCTCGGGCCCGAGCAGCTCGGCCGCCGCGACCGCGAGCCGCAGCGCCGACCACCGCCCGGCCACGACGGCCGCGGTCGCGGCGGCCCCGAGCGGCTTGGTCGCCTCGATCCCGAACAGCGCCACCGAGATCGCCGCCGGCGACCCGAGCGCCTCGGCCCCGACCACCCCGAGCGCCGCGAGCATCCCGTCCCGCCGATTGCCGGCCCCGCCCTCGATCCGGGCCGAGCGGAACCCGCCCCCGAGCTCGACCCCGGCGTCGGCGGCCACCACCCCGGCCCGCGCGACAAGCCACTTGAGCCGATCGAGCGCGGCATTGACCTGCTCCTCGGAGGCGTCCACGGGCCCGACCGCGACCGGCCGCCCGGGACCTGCGACGTCACCCAGGGGCCAGACGCCCTCGCGGGCGGCCGGCAGCACCCCACCCGCAAGCCGAGTCGTCACGCCGCCATGATGGCGCCGCGGGCATCGACCGCGCAGCGCATTTTCCGCCCGCCGACGCTCTCGGGGCGCCGGACGTTTTCGCGGGGATCGGCAGCAGGCCACATCGACCGGCCGAAGCACTCGCGGAGCCGGACGCTCTCGCGGGCGGCCGTTTGCACCGGACGCTCTCGTGGGCGGCCATTGGCCCCCCACCGGCGAGCCGCGTCATCACGCCGTCGGGATGGCGCCGCGGGCGTCGGTCGCGCCGTTGTGATGGTGCGGCGGGCGTCGGTCGCGCCGCATGATGGCGCTGCGGGCGTCGCGTGCGCAGGGCGCTTTCGGCCTGCCGAGGCGCTCGTGGGGCCGGACGCTCTCGTGGGCGGCCATTGGCACGCCACCGGCGAGCCGCGTCATCACGCCGTCGGGATGGCGGCGCGGGCGTCGGGCACGCCGTCGGGATGGCGCCGCGGGCGTCGGGCACGCCGTTGTGATGGTGCGGCGGGCGTCGGTCGCGCCGCGTGATGGCGCCGTGGGCATCGGCCGGGCAGCGTATTTCCGGCCGCCGAAGCTCTCGTGGAAGGCACGGGTCGTGGCGCATAGTTGGGGGCGTGCCGGACTTCGCGTCGCCGGCCGCTCTCGCGGCGCGCCTGGCCGACGTGGGCTACCTCGCCGACGAGGGGCTCGCGATGGCGGGCTTCCTCGCGCTGCGCCTGCACCGGCCGATCTTCCTGGAGGGTGACGCCGGGGTGGGCAAGACCGCGTTCGCCGGCGCCCTGGCCGACGCGGCCGGCGTCGAGCTCATCCGCCTGCAGTGCTACGAGGGCCTGGACGCCGCGCAGGCGCTCTATGACTGGGACTTCCCCCGCCAGGTGCTGCACCTGCGCGCCGTGGAGGCGGCGGCAGGCGGGCAGGTCTCGGCCGAGGAGCTCGAATCCGGCCTGTACTCCCGCCGCTTCCTCCTCGCCCGCCCCCTCCTGCAGGCCGTCGAGCGCGCCCCGTGCGTACTGCTGGTCGACGAGATCGACCGGGCCGACGACGAGTTCGAGGCCTACCTGCTCGAACTGCTCGCCGACGCCGCGGTGACCGTCCCCGAACTCGGCCGGATCGTGGCCGAGGTCCCGCCGGTCGTGGTGGTCACGAGCAACCGCACGCGCGAGGTGCACGACGCCCTGAAGCGCCGCTGCCTGTACCACTGGGTCGCGCACCCCACCCCCGAGCGCGAGGCCGCCATCCTGCGGACCCGCCTCCCCGGCATCGAGGAGCGCCTCGCCGCCCGGGTCGCCGCCGCCACCGCCACGCTGCGCACCCTCGACCTGGTCAAGCCGCCGGGCGTGGCCGAGGCGATCGACTGGGCGGCCGCCCTGCGCGCCCTGGGCCTGACCGCGCCGGGCCTGGACACCCTGGGCGTCGTGCTGAAGGTCCGCGAGGACATCGAACTCGTCCGGAGCGCCGATGTTCTCGCCTGACCGCGTCGCGCTGGACCGGCGGCTCGCCCTGCTGCGAGTCGCTGCCAGACGGCGTGGAGCGACGCACGCACGAACCGGCGCGGATGTCGCGCCTGACCGGGTGGCGCTGGACCGCTGGCCGGCCTGCGTGCGAGGTGCCGATGTTCTCGCCTGACCGCGTCACGCTGGATCGGCGGCTCGCCCTGCTGCGAGTCGCTGCCAGACGGCGTGGAGCGACGCACGCACGAACCGGCGCGGATGTCGCGCCTGACCGGGTGGCGCTGGACCGGTGGCCGGCCTGCGTGCGAGGTGCCGATGTTCTCGCCTGACCGCGTCGCGTTGGATCGGCGGCTGGCCTTCCTGACCGCGCTCGATGCGGTGGGCGTCGAGCACGCGTACTGGGTCGGCCGCCTCACGCTGTGCGGCTCGCCGGAGGACATCGCGCGGTACGACGCCGCCTTCCTCGGTCAGCAGCGCGAGCCCTCGCCGCGGGGCACGCCGTGGCAGGTCCGGCGGCTGCCCGAGCGGTCGCTGTTCCGGGCCACGATGCCGCCCGAGGCGCCGACCAGCGAGGGTGACCCGGGGCTGGCCGTGCGCGCGAGTGCCGAGGAGGTCCTGCGCCACCGCGACCTCGCGACCCTCTCCGCGGTCGAGCGCGCCGAGGCGGGCCGGCTCCTGGAGCTCACCGCGCGGGCGCACCCGATGCGGGCGGGCCGCCGGTACCGGCCGGCCTCCCGTGGTGTCGTCGACCGCCGCCGCACCGTGCGCGGGCTGCTGCGCGGCCCCGATGCGCTGCTGCGCAAGACCCGCCGGCCGCGGCCCCGGCGGCTGGTGCTGCTGTTGGACGTGTCGGGCTCGATGTCGCCGTACGCCGACGCGCTGCTCCGCTTCGCGCACGCCCTGGTCCGCAACTGTCCACGGTGGACGACGGCGTACGCGCTCGGCACCCGCCTGACGCCGCTCACCACGGCCCTGCGCACCCGCGACCCGGAGACCGCCCTGCGCGTGGCCGGCCAGGCGATCCCGGACTGGCGCGGCGGCACCCGGCTGGCCGACACGATGGGCTCCTTCGTCCGCGGCGACGGCCACCGCGGCGCCGCCCGCCGCGCGGTCGTGGTCGTCTTCAGCGACGGCTGGGAGACCGGCGACGCCGCCCGCCTGGCGGACACGGTCGCTCACCTGCGCCGCCTGGCCGCGCGCGTGATCTGGGTGAGCCCGCACGCCGGCCGCCCGGGTTTCGCCCCGTCGGCGGCCGGCCTGGCGGCGGTCCTCCCGCACGTCGATGCCCTCGTCGCGGGCCATACGATCGCGGCGCTCGACGAAGTGGCCCGGAACCTGGAGGTGCGCCGTGCGTGAGGTGATCGACGATCTGCTCGGCTGGTGGCGCTCCGGGGCGACCGTGGGCATGGCCACCGTGGTGCGGACCTGGCGCAGCTCGCCCCGCCCGCCCGGCGCCACCATGCTGGTCGGCCCCGACGGTACCGCGGTCGGCAGCGTCTCCGGCGGCTGCGTCGAGGGCGCCGTCTACGAGCTCGCCCAAGAAGTGGTCGGCAACCGCGCGCCCGTCGTCGAGCGGTACGGCGTCAGCGACGACGACGCGTTCGCGGTCGGCCTCACCTGCGGCGGGATCATCGAACTGCTGGTCGAGCCGGTCGATCGGACCAGCTTCCCGGAGCTGGAACGCGTCGCCCAGGCCATCGCCCGCCGCGACCCGGTCGCCGTGGTGTCCATCGTGGAGGGTCCGGCGGACAGCGTCGGCCGGCGCCTGGTGGTGTGGCCGACCGACGCGGACGGGACGCTGGGCTCGGCGCGGCTGGACGCCGCGGTGACCGATGACGCGCGCGGGCTGCTCGCGGCCGGGCGTACCGACACGCTGCACTACGGACTCGGCGGGGAGCGGCGCGGCGAGGGGCTGACGGTGTTCGTGGCCTCGTACGCCCCGCCCGCGCGCATGCTCGTGTTCGGGGCCATCGACTTCGCCGCGTCGGTCGCGCGGATCGGGGGCTTCCTCGGGTACCACGTGACGGTCTGTGACGCCCGCCCCGTCTTCGCCACCTCGAAGCGGTTCCCGGGCGCCGACGAGGTGATCGTCGATTGGCCGCACCGGTACCTCCAGGGCGAGATCGACGCCGGCCGCGTCGACGACCGGACGGTCATCTGCGTGCTCACCCACGACCCGAAGTTCGACGTGCCGGTGCTGCAGGTCGCGCTGAGCCGCGAGTTCGCGTACGTGGGCGCGATGGGTTCCCGCCGCACCCACGACGACCGCATGGACCGCCTGCGCGAGGCCGGGGTGACCGCGACCGAGCTGGCCCGCCTGTCCTCGCCGATCGGCCTCGACCTGGGCGCGCGCACCCCGGAGGAGACCGCGGTCAGCATCGCCGCCGAGATCATCGCCGGCCGCTGGGGTGGCGGGGGAGCGCGCCTCACCACCACCGCGGGCCGGATCCACCACGACTGATCTCATGCCACCTTGATTACAACCTTGCCCGAAACGTGACCGTTCTCGACGGCGGCGAGGGCGGCCGGAGCGCCGGCGAGTGGATGCATCGCAGTGATCGCGGGTGTGAGGACTCCGTCGAGGGCCAGGCGGGCGGCCCGCTCCAGATTCTCGCGGTCGAGGCGACGTTCGACGAATCGCCCACCGATGTCGGACACCGACGTGTCACTCACGGCGATGACGTTGCGGGGATCCTTGGCCAGTGGGGCGACCGTCCGCAGCGAGGCGCCTCCGACCAGGTCGACGATCCCGTCGAAGTCCTCCGGAACCAGCTCGCGGGCCGCGGTGGCCACGCCCCCGGCGGTGTAGTCGATGAACCGCACCCCGATAGCCTCGGCGGGCTCGCGCTTGGTGCTGCTCCCGGTGCCGACCACCCGCAGCTCGCGCTGGACGGCCAACCGGGCGACCAGGAGCCCCACCCCGCCCCCGACCCCGTTGACCATGACAGTGGCGCCGGGTGGGAGGCCGAGCTGGTCGAGCGCGTCCACCGCGGTTGTTCCGGCCACCGGCAACGTTGCCGCCACCGTCGCGGACAGGCCTACCGGGATGCGAGCCGTGTTCAGTGCGGACAGCACCGTCGTCTCGGCGTAGGTCCCGCCACCGGTGAGGGCGAAGCCGAAGACCAGGTCACCCACCGCGAGCCCATCGACGCCCTCGCCCAGGGCGAGAACGGTTCCGGCTGCCTCCATGCCCAGAACCCGGGGAAACGGACGCCCGCTGTCGAGCCCGGGGATCGGGGTCGAGCGCAGAACGTGGTCCATCGGGTTCACGCCGGCGATGTCGACCCGAATCAGCACCTCGCCGTGGCCGGGGACCGGGTCGGGACGATCAAAGAACTCCTGTACCTCGGGCCCGCCAAACCTGCCGAAACCCCACGCCTGTCCCATGTTCTGCCGCCTCCTGCATGACCGGCCCGGTCGTTCCGGGCTCCAAGGCCATGCTCACCGCTGACATCGGTGTGAAGGGCAACCGGCTGAGGCGCGAGTCACAACGTCGGGCCTGCGGTGTCACCCCGGGACCGGGGCCGAGGTCAGCTCCGCCCAGTACCTACGGTTGATCCCGATCAGTACATCGAGTGCATCCCGGGTCTGGAGCAGGTGCGCGATGTCGGCGTCGATCCGCTCGCGCTCGTGCGTCATTGTGACGAAGGCCGACTCGGTGATCGCCGGGTCGGTCGGAGTGTCCACGCATGGCAGCACAGACGCGATCACCCGGCTGGACATGCCCGCGTCGAACAGCTGCCGGATCAACGCCACGCGCTTGACGTCGGCATCGGAATAGTGCCGCTGCCCGGCATCGGAGCGCGCACTGGCCAGCAGGCCCTGATCCTCGTAGTACCGCAGGGACCGCGGACTCACGCCCGTGCGCTTGGACAACTCGCCGATCCGCATTCCTGAAAGCCTACGCGCGCATGATCAAGGGCTCAGAACTTGTGAAACGCAGCCTAGTCTGCGGGTACGACAGAAAAGTCGGTCGTCAACAGCTCGGCCAGGCGCCCCGGCTGATCCAGCGGGATCAGCGTGTCCGTGTCCGCCACCTCGACCAGCCGCCCCTGCGGCAACAGCTCCGCGAGCCGCCGCCCGTGCTCCGGCGGCATCACGCGATCCTGCGCCGCCCAAACCACCAGAGCCGGCCTGTCGTACCCGCGCAGCTCCGAAGCCGCCCGCACGAGCACCGAGCGATCGCGGAAGATCGAGCGCAGCACCCGTACCGTATCCGCCGCAATCCCCGGCGTGGACAGCAGCGGCTCCATCCAGCCGCGCGTCACGGCGTCGCCGCACCGGGTCAGCCAGCCGAACGCGATCGGCAGCCGGCGCATCGGGCGCAGCCGCATCTGCTGCATGAACGCCCGGAACAGCCCGGCCGGCAGCCGGCCCAGCAGCGCGACCGCGCGGCCCGTCAGGCCCGGCGGCAGGTTGTCGAACGCCTCGCAGGACACCAGCACCAGCCGCCCCACCCGCGGGTGCCCGGCGGCCAGCTGCGCCACCGCGCCGCCCGTGTCGTTGCCGACCAGCGTCACGCCGTGCAGGTCGAGCCGCTCCAGCAGCTCCCCGACGATCGCGGCCTGTCCCGGCAGCGACAGATCGGCGTCCGCGCGTACCGCATGCCGGTGCGCCCCCAGCGGCAGCGTCGGCGCGACGACGCGGAACCCGCCCGCCACCACGAGCGGCACCACCGCGTCCCACAGCGACGCGTCCATCAGCAGGCCGTGCAGCAGCACCATGACCGGCCCGTCGCCCCCGGTGTCCCGGTACTCGACGGTCCCCACCCCGAGCTCGACCGATGTCATGCCAAAAGTGAACCACGTGGTTCGCATTCGGCGCCAGACCCTCAGCCCGACTGCTCCTCGCGCTCGAGGGCCCGCAGCAGCGCCCGCAGCCCGGCGGCGATGCCCTCCTCGTCGCCGCCGGTGACCCGGTCGAGCAGCAGCCCGCGCAGCGTCGCGAGGACCATCTCGGCCACCTCGGCCCTGCGTTCGGCCGCCCAGTCCGGCGGGCACAGCGAGAGCAGCGCGGGGAGGTACCGGTCGGTGGCCTCCCGCCCGAACTTCGCGTACCGGGTGGGGTCGTACATGGCCAGCCCGGTCGACTGCTCCAGCACGCGGTGCCCGAAGCGCGGATCGGTCAGTACCGGCCACAGTGCGGCGACCCGCGACGCCAGCGTCCCCGAGCCCGCCACCGCGAGCGACGTGTCGATCCGCCGCTCCCGCAGCCGGTCGACCGCCTGGACGAGCAGGTCGTCGACGCCCGCGAAGTGGTACAGCAGCACCTTGTGCGTCGCCCCGGCCGCCCGCGCGGCCCGGCGCAGCGAGAAGTCCACGAGCCCGTTCGCGGCCAGGTCCTCGACGACCGCCTCCAGCAGTTCCTGCCTGCGCGCCTCGCCCCGTGACGTCCCGGCCGACCGCCGATACCCTGCGCTCTCCACGGTTGTCAGCATCGCAGCCGAAAAAATACGGCTGGGAGGATGGTCCGCCCAGCGGAACAGCCACGTAGCATCCTGCGAATGCTCGCGACGATGTGCGCCGCGGCGGCGATCGCCGGCGTCTACGTAGTGCTGATCGGCCGTCACCTGTACAAGGCCGCCGAGTCCGGCCGCCCCCAGCGCCGCCGGGCCACGGCCGAGCGCCTGGCCACCATCCGCCTGTTCACGGGCGACCTGGACCGCGCCGGCTACCGCGCCGAGCTGGAGGCGCTGGCCGCACTCGACGCCGTGGAGCGCCCGCTGACCGTGCCGGCTGCGGAGCACTGACGAGCAGTACTGACGAAACAACCCCTTGCTTTGATCTTCGTGGGTGCGGTCTGCTGATCAGGCAGTGGCCCGTGTTGCGTCCGCCGCGTGACGGGGCCGTTCGGCACCCCAGAGCGGGAGGCAGCATGTCCTCTGGCCAACGTGTTCGCGTGAGTGTTGACGTCGACGGCAGCCGCTACGTCGATGATGTCGAGCCGCGAACCCTCCTCGTCCAGCATCTTCGCGAGCGGCTCGGCAAGGTTGGCACGGTCGTCGGATGCGATACCAGCAACTGCGGCTCGTGCACCGTGCTGATGGGTGGTGCCGGCGAGGCGCCGCAGAGCGTCAAGAGCTGCTCCGTGCTCGCCGTGCAGGCCGACGGGGCCGGCGTCACCACGATCGAGGGGCTGGCCGGTCCCGGGGGCGAGCTGCACGCGGTACAGCAGGCCTTCCACGAGCTGCACGCGCTCCAGTGCGGCTACTGCACCCCCGGCATGATCATGTCCGCCGTGGACCTGCTGCGCGACAACGACGACCCGTCCGAGGAGGAGATCCGCGAGGGGCTCTCCGGGAACCTCTGCCGCTGCACGGGGTACCAGAACATCGTCCGTGCCGTGCAGAAGGCGGCGAAGAGCCTGCGTGAGGTGGTGCCCGCATGAGCACCACGGAGGTCGGAACGGCCCGGCGGCGCAAGGAGGACGCGCGGCTGATCACCGGGCGGACGCGCTGGACCGACAACATCGCCCTGCCCGGGATGCTGCACCTGGCGATCCTGCGCAGCCCGCACGCCTCGGCCCGGATCGCGCGCGTCGACGTCTCGGCCGCCCTGCGCGCGCCCGGCGTGGTGGCCGCGTTCAGCGGGGCCGACGTCGCCGACGTGCAGGGCAGCCTGCCGTGCGCGTGGCCGGTCACCGAGGACATCGTGCACCCGGTCCGGCCGCCGCTGGCGGTGGACTTCGTGCGCCACCACGGCGAGGCCGTCGCGGTCGTCGCCGCCCGGGACGCGGCGAGCGCGATCGACGCGCTGGAGGCGATCGAGGTCGACTACGAGCCCCTGGATCCGGTACTCGATCTTGACAAAGCATTTGAAAACCAAGGACTTGTCCACCCGGACAAGGGCACCAACCGCTCGTACACGTGGATCTTCGATTCGGCCGACGCGGGCACCGGCACCAGCGTGGCGGACGCCGAGGGCGAGGTGCGCATCGAGCGCCGCTACGTGCAGCAGCGCCTGATCCCGGCCTTCATGGAGCCGCGCAGCGTCGTGGTGGACCCGGGCGCCGGCGACTTCACCATCTGGTCGGCGACCCAGATCCCGCACATCCTGCGGGTCTTCTACGCCCTGCTCACCGGCGTGCCCGAGCACAAGATCCGGGTCATCGCGCCCGACGTGGGCGGCGGGTTCGGCGGCAAGCTGCAGGTCACGCCGGAGGAGATGATCGCCTTCCTGGCCGCGCAACGCATCGGCAAGCCGGTCAAGTACACGGAGACGCGCGGCGACACGATGCTCTCCGCGCACCACGGCCGCGACCAGATCCAGCACATCACGCTGACGGCCCGGCGGGACGGCACGCTGACCGGCATCGACGTGAAGCTCATCGCGAACATGGGCGCCTACCTCGGCCTGGTCGGGCCGGGCGTGCCGATCCTGGGCGCGTTCATGTACAACGCGATCTACAAGGTGCCCGCCTACCGCTTCGAGTGCACGGGCGTCTTCACGAACACCACGATCACCGATGCGTACCGCGGGGCAGGGCGGCCCGAGGCGACGTACGCGATCGAGCGGGCCATGGACGAGCTCGCCGCCGAGCTGGGGCTGGACCCGATCGAGGTGCGCCGCCGCAACTGGATCAAGGCCGAGGAGTTCCCGTTCACGACCGTGGCCGGCCTGGTCTACGACTCCGGCGACTACGACGCGGCCACGGACCGGGCGCTGGAGCTGTTCGGCTACGACGAGCTGCGCGCCGAGCAGGCGAAAAGGCGAGAAGCGGCGGATCCGGTACAGCTTGGGCTCGGGGTTTTGACCTACACCGAGATGTGCGGCCTGGCGCCGTCGCGGATCCTCGGCGCGCTGCGGTACGCGGCCGGCGGCTGGGAGAGCGCCTCCGTGCGTGTCCTGCCGACCGGCAAGGTCGAGGTGGTGACCGGCACCAGCCCGCACGGCCAGGGCCACGTCACGGCGTGGAGCCAGATCGTCGCCGACGAGCTCGGGGTGGCCTTCGACGACGTCGAGGTGCTGCACGGCGACACCCGCACCTCGCACAAGGGGCTGGACACGTACGGCTCCCGCTCCCTCGCGGTCGGCGGCGTCGCGCTCGTCGAGGCGTGCCGCAAGGTCCGCGACAAGGCGCGCACGGTCGCCGCCCACATGCTCGAGTGCAGCCCCGACGACGTGGAGTTCAGCGCGGGGGCGTTCCGGGTGCGCGGTACCCCCGACGCCGCCAAGACCCTCGGGGACTGCGCGTTCGCCGTGTTCGCGGCGCACGACCTGCCCGACGGGGTGGAGGCGTCGCTGGACGCCGACGCCACCTTCGACCCGCAGACGTTCTCGTTCCCGCACGGCACCCACCTGTGCGCGACGGAGGTCGACACGCTCACCGGGCGGGTCACGATTCGCCGGTACGTCGCCGTCGACGACGTCGGCCGCGTGGTCAACCCGCTGATCGTGGAGGGCCAGGTGCACGGCGGCGTCGCGCAGGGCATCGCGCAGGCCCTGCACGAGGAGGCCGTCTACGACGCCGGCGGCACCCTGCTGACCGGGTCGTTCGTGGAGTACACGATCCCGACGGCGGCCGATCTGCCGACCATCCTGTCCGACCGGACCGAGACCCCGGCGACCTCGAACCCGCTCGGCGTCAAGGGCGTCGGCGAGGCGGGCGCGATCGCCGCCACGCCGGCCGTGGTCAACGCGATCGTCGACGCGCTGCGGCCGTACGGGGTGTCCGACGTCCCCATGCCGTGCACGCCCGAGCGCGTGTGGCGGGCCGTGCAGCGAGGAGGTGCGGCATGATCCCGGTCCCGTTCGACTACGTGCGGGCGTCGACCGTCGAGGAGGCGATCGCCGCGCTCGGCTCGGCCGAGGAGGGCAAGCTGCTGGCCGGCGGGCAGTCGCTGCTGCCGGTGCTGCGGCTGCGGCTCGCGGCGCCGACGGTGCTCGTGGACCTCGCGGCGATTTCGGGGCTCAGGGGAGTACACGTGGAGGGAAACGAACTCGTGATCGGGGCCATGACGACCCATGCGGAAGTCGCGGCCTCCGACCTGGTGCGCGAGCACGCGCCGCTGCTGGCCGAGGCGGCCGCCACCGTCGGCGACCGCCAGGTGCGCCACCGCGGCACGATCGGCGGCTCGCTCGCGCACGCCGACCCGGCCGCCGACCTGCCCGCCGTGGCGGCGGCCCTCGACGCGACCTATGTCGTGCAGGGCCCGGCGGGGCGGCGGCCGGTCCCGGCGGGCGAGTTCGCGGTCGACCTGTTCACCACCGCCCTCGCCCCGGACGAGATCGTGGTCGAGGTGCGCCTGCCCTCGACCGCCGGCTGGGCCGTGCAGTACGAGAAGTTCCACCGCACCGCCCAGTCCTGGGCGATCGTGGGGGTGGCGGCGGCCGTGCGCCGGGACGGCGGCGGCATCGCGGCGGCCCGGGTCGCGCTGACCAACGTCGGGCCGGTGCCGCACCGCGCCCGCGCGGTCGAGGCGGCCCTGACCGGCGCCGCGGCCACCCCGGCGGCGATCGCCGAGGCCTGCGCGCAGGCGGCGGCCGGCACCGCGCCGGTCGACGACCTGAGCGCGTCGGCCGACTATCGCCGGGAACTGGCCCGCGTCCTCACCACCCGCGCCGTGTGCAAGGCACTTGGCGTCTAGGGTGGAACAGTTCAGGTGGCCCCGGCTCCTGTGCCGGGGCCACCTACTTCTTGGAGGTAGGGGCCCGTGCAACTGGAGAACACCTTCACCGTCCCCGTCCCGGTCGAGCAGGCGTGGAGCGTCCTGCTCGACATCGAACGGATCGCGCCCTGCATGCCCGGGGCGACGCTGACCTCGGTCGTGGGCGACGACTTCACCGGCACCGTCAAGGTCAAGCTCGGCCCGGTCAGCCTGACCTTCAAGGGCAACGGGCGCATCGCCGAGCGCGACGAGGAGGCCCGGCGGGTCGTCATCAACGCGTCCGGCGCCGACAGCCGGGGCGGCGGCACGGCCCGGGCGACGGTCACCGCGGCGCTGGTCACCGAGGGCGACGGCACCCGGGTGAACGTCTCGACCGACCTGGACATCACCGGCAAGGCCGCACAGTTCGGCCGCGGGCTCATCGGCGACGTCAGCGGCCGGCTGATCGGGCAGTTCGCCGACTGCCTGGCCGGCAAGCTGGCGGGCGACGCCGAGGCGCCGGCCGAGGCGCCGAGCGAGACGGCCCCGGCCCCCGAGGGCACCGCGCTGCTCACCACCGACGCGGCCCGCGCGGGCGAGCCGGTGGCGCCGGTGCAGCCCGAGGCGGAGCCGATCGACCTGCTCGCCGTGTCGGGCGTCGGCGCGGCGGTGCGGCGCGCGGCGCCGTACGTGGTCACCGCGGCCGCGAGCTTTGCGGTGGTCCTCGGCATCATCTGGTGGATCCGCCGCCGCTGAGCGGTCTTGATCCAGACCCGCGGTTCATCCGATAAGGTGACGTTGAGTAATTGTCGGATGACCAAAGGTGATGGCTGATGATCGGCATCGGATCACGGCGCCGCCTCGGCCCCCTGGCTGTCGCGGTGGTCGCCGCGCTCGGCCCGGGGGCGCCGGTGAACGCCGCTCCGCCCATGGGGATCCTGTTCAACGCGGACGCGACGGCGGTGTCCAGCGGCTACGTGGTGACGCTGAAGAAGCCCGCGGGCGCGCAGAGCGCCGGGCAGGCCAAGGCGGCGGTCGCGGAGGCGGCGGAGGACATCGCCGATCAGTACGGCGGGGACGTCGGCGCCCAGTACAGCCGGGCGGTTCTCGGGTTCAGCATCGACGACATCAGCGACGCCGACGCCAAGCGGATCGCGGCCCAGTCGAACGTGGACAGCGTCGAGCGCAACATCCTGCTGCACAAGGACGCCACCCAGTCCTCGCCGCCGTGGGGGCTGGACCGCATCGACAGCCACCCGTACTCGCTCGACAGCTCGTACACGTACCCGAACTCGGCCCCGGCCGTCACCGCGTACGTGCTGGACTCCGGCATCCGGATCAGCCACAACGACTTCGGCGGCCGGGCCACCTACGGGCACAACTTCGTCGACCGGGACCTGCACCCTTCGCCGACCCCGGCCAACGTCAACAACAGCAACGACCCGGCCAACGCCAACGACTGCGACGGCCACGGCACCCACGTGGCCGGCACCATCGGCGGCACCAGCTACGGCGTGGCCAAGCAGATCTCGCTGGTGGCCGTGCGCTCGCTCGACTGCGACGGCAACGGCTGGCTGGACGAGGTGCTCGGCGGCATCGACTGGATCACCACGTACGCGCAGCAACCGGCCGTGGCCAACATGAGCCTCGGCTCCGACGAGCCGACCGTCTCGCTCACCCAGGCCCTGCAGAGCTCCATCGCATCCGGGGTGACCTGGTCCGCCGCGGCCGGCAACGGCGACGCCGACGGCAACCCGACCAACGCGTGCAACAACTCGCCGGGCAACGTCGGCGAGGCGATCATCGTCGGCGCGACGGACCTCGACGACCGGCCGGCGCCCTGGTCCGACTACGGCCCCTGCGTGGACCTCTACGCGCCGGGCGTCGGCATCACCTCGGACTGGATCACCACCGACGCGGCCACCAAACAGCTCGACGGCACCTCGATGGCCTCGCCGCACGTCGCCGGGGCGGCCGCGCTGATCCTCCAGGCGCACCAGGACTACAGCCCGGCGCAGGTCCGCAACGCGCTCGTGCAGGGCTCGTCGGTCAACGTGCTCGACATGTCGTCCTATCCCGTGTACGCCCGGGCCAGCTCGCCGAACCGGCTGCTCTTCGTCCGCCAGGCCGACCCGCCGCGCCCGGTCGGCAAGCCGCAGAACCTCTACAACCCGCGCTTCGGCACGACCGAGGTCTATGCGCGCTCGAACACGAGCAACCACCTGATCTACGCGTACTGGGCCGGCGACTGGTCGGACTGGGGCGACCTCGGCGGCAACCTCCAGGGCGACCCGGCGGTGCTCTACAACCCGAACTACGGCACGACCGAGGTCTATGCGCGGCTGTCGAACAACCATCTCGGGTACCGCTACTACGCCAACGGCTGGTCGCAGTGGATCGACCTCGGCGGCGACCTCGCCGGCAACCCCGCGGTGATCTACAACCCCAAGTTCAAGACCACCGAGGTGTACGCCCGGACGTCCGCGAACGCGCTCGCCTACATCTACTACGCCAAGGGCTGGTCGGGCTGGAACGACCTCGGCGGGACGCTCACCAGCGACCCCGCGGTGCTCTACAACCCGAAGTACGGCACCACCGAGTCGTACGCGGCGACCGGCAACGGGCTCGCGTACCGGTACTGGTTCAACGGCTGGAAGGACTGGATCACCCTCGGCGGGACCGTGCAGGGCACGCCGGCGGTGCTCTACAACCCTTCAGTCGGTACCACCGAGGTCTACACGCGCACCGCGGGCAACCAGCTGGCCTACGTGTACTACTACAACGGCTGGTCCGGCTGGACCGGGCTCGGCGGCAGCGTGGACCAGGACCCGGCGGTGATCTACAACATGGCCTCCAAGACCACGGAGGTGTACGTCCACACGCCCGGCAACGAGCTGCAGTACCTGTACTACTTCCGCGGCTGGTCGGGCTGGAACGACCTGGGCGGGAACACGGCCGGGAGTCCGTCGGTGCTGTACAACCCGCGGTTCGGCGACACCGAGGCGTACACGTTGCAGGGCGACGGGCACGCGTACTACCGGTACTACGCGAGCGGCTGGTCGGACTTCATCGATCTGACGCCCTGATCTCTGCTAGAGGGTCAGGCCTGGATACGGCGGCTGGGGGAGGGTGAAGGTCGCGACGCCTTCGGGCGCGCTTCCCGAACCCACCCAGTCCGCCAGGGCGGCGCCGGTGGCCGGGGCCATCATGATCCCGGTGGTGAAGTGGCCGCCGGCGAACCAGGCGTTGGACACGCCGGGGAGCCGGTCCACGACCGGGGTGCGCCTTTCGACCTGCGGTCTGAAGCAGCACCATCGGTGGGTGATCGTGGCCTCGGCAGCAGCCGGGAGCAGGGTGGCCAGGTCCTTGGCCATCGGGTCGCTGACCTCGGGCCGGACCTCTGAGCTGGTGTCGCCCTCGTCGAAGGTGCCGCCGCAGACGATGCCGCCGCCCGGGAGCGGGGTGCCGCCGCCGTAGGGGCCGGCCAGGACGCTGCCGAGCCGCCACGGGCCGGGGGCGAGGGCGAGCATGTGACCCTTGATCCAGCGCTGCGGCACGCCCTGGTGCCACGGCGGCGGGACCAGGCCGGTCGCCACGATCAGCGCGCCGGGGGTGAGATCGCCGGCGGTGGTGTGGACGGTCGTGACGCGGCCGCCGCGCACCGAGACGCCGATCATCGCGACGCCGGTGACGACCTGCCCGGCCCGTTGCGCGAGCGCCGCGGCCAGTCGCACCGGATCGACGCCCAGTTGGTGCTCGACCATCAGCGCGGCGGCGCCGTCGGGCAGGCGGACGTCCGGTTCCAGGGCGCGCAGCTCGTCCTGGTTCAGTACTTTTCCGGTCTCCTTGGCTTTGTCGGTCTCCTTGGCTTTGTCCGTCTCCTTGGCTTTTTCCGTCTCCTTGGCGATCGACTCCAGCGGGCGGATGTCCAGCCAGCGGGTCGGCCAGGTGCCGATGGCGTGGTGCCATTCGTCGTCGAGTTCGCGGTACAGCTGCCGGCTCCTGCGACCGAACGCCACGAACTGCGGGGTGTCGGTGCGCTCGTGCATGTCCGGGGCGATCGCGCCGCCGTTGCCCGAGGAGGCGGCCGGGACCAGGCGCGGGGCGCGCTCGATCAGCACCACCCGGCCGAGCCCCGCCCGCCGGGCGAACACCGCCGCGGCCAGGCCGATCGCGCCGCCGCCGACCACGAGGACGTCGGGGCTGCGGTCCAGGTCCTGCGGGCGGCCGGGCGCGAGCAGAGCCCGGTGGTCCGCGCTGCACCGGTCGTCCCAGACGGTCACTCGATCCACCGGGCAATTGTTCCTCACGCATGGCCAACTTTGGATCACAGCTCCTTGTCATTGCTGCGCCCATCTTTCTGATCAGCGGAAAGCTGCGCTGCGAGATAGACCGTCTGCGATCTAGACTGTGGCTCTGCCAAAGGAGGTGTCCGATGTCACTGTTATCGGCTCTGGACTCCAGGCACACGGTGGCCCCGGAGGGTTACAGCCGCTGGCTCATCCCGCCGGCGGCGCTCTCCGTGCACCTGTGCATCGGTCAGGCGTACGCCACGAGCGTCTACAAGAACTCGCTCATCGCCCACTTCGGCGTCAGCCAGACCGCGATCGGCATCATCTTCAGCATCGCGATCGTGATGCTCGGGCTGTCGGCCGCGGTCGGCGGCACCTGGGTCGAGCGCAACGGGCCGCGCAAGGCCATGTTCGTCTCGGCGTGTTTCTGGGGCGCGGGCTTCCTGGTGGCCGCGCTCGGGATCAGCACCAAACAGCTGTGGCTGGTGTACCTCGGCTACGGCGTCCTGGGCGGCATCGGCCTGGGAATCGGGTACATCTCGCCGGTCTCCACCCTGATCAAGTGGTTCCCGGACCGCCCCGGCCTCGCCACCGGCCTGGCCATCATGGGCTTCGGCGGCGGCGCACTGATCGCCAGCCCGCTGTCCCGCCAGCTCCTGTCCCTCTACGACGCCGGCTACGACCCGGCCGACGCCAAGTCCGTGGCCGGCGGCTCCGCCCTGGTCCTGCTCTTCGTCACGCTGGGCATCGGCTACTTCCTCATCATGATGTTCGGCGTCTTCAACGTGCGCGTACCCCGCGAGGGCTGGCGCCCGGCGGGCTTCGACCCCGCCTCGATCCGCGAGAAGCCCCTGGTCACCACCGCGAACGTGAGCGCCGCCAACGCCCTGCGGACCCGGTCCTTCTGGCTGCTGTGGATCGTGCTGTTCTGCAACGTCACCGCCGGCATCGGCATCCTGGAACAGGCCAGCCCGATGATCCAGGACTTCTTCCGCGACAACGGCGCCTCCACCGTCAGCGTCGCCGCCGCGGCCGGCTTCGTAGGCGTCCTCTCCCTGTTCAACATGGCCGGCCGCTTCGCCTGGTCAGCCACCTCCGACGCGATCGGCCGCAAGCCCATCTACATGCTCTACCTGGGCGTCGGCATGATCCTCTACGCCCTGCTGGCCTCGGTCGGGCACACCGCCACGGCCCTGTTCGTCCTCCTGGCCGGCTTCATCCTCTCCTTCTACGGCGGCGGCTTCGCCACGGTCCCCGC
Source organism: Dactylosporangium sp. CS-033363 (assembly GCF_050942475.1). Taxonomy (NCBI): domain Bacteria; kingdom Bacillati; phylum Actinomycetota; class Actinomycetes; order Micromonosporales; family Micromonosporaceae; genus Dactylosporangium; species Dactylosporangium sp. CS-033363. The sequence goes on from NZ_CP192032.1 coordinate 2,166,888, forward strand.
CTACCTGCGCGACCTCTTCGGCACGTACCAGGTCGGCGCCATCCACGGCCGCCTCCTGACCGCCTGGTCCGCCGCCGGCGTGGCCGGTCCCCTGATCGTGAACGGCTTCCTCGATGCCCAGGGCAAGCCGGGCACCCTGACCGCGTCCGCCTACCAGCCCGCCCTCTTCACCATGGTCGGCGTACTGGCGGTGGGCTTCATCGCGAACCTCCTGATCCGCCCGGTCCCCCAGCGCTACCACGAACAGGCCCCAGAACCCGAGAAGGTGGCGTCATGAACAACTCCCACTCGGTGCGCCTGCTGGTGAGCTGGGCGCTGGTGGCCGTCCTGCTGGGCTACGGCGTCATCGAAACCATCATCACCGCCGCCAAACTCTTCAACTGACAGCTCTTTCGCCGCACTCCGCCGGCGCCCCACCGCCCAACCGATTCCCCGGGGCGCCGGCGACCTTTCCGCTCGCTTCGCGGGCCCGAGCTTCGGTTCGCCGACTCGGGCCTCGGTGCGGGGGCGCGCGCTTCGGTTCGGCGGCCGGCGCTCCGCTTCGCGGGCCTGCGCTTCGGTTCGCCGACTCGAGCCTCGGTGCGGGGGCGCGCGCTTCGGTTCGGCGGCCCGCTCTCCGATCTGCGGACGCGCGCTTCGGTTCGGCGGTCCGCGCTTCGGTCCGTGGGCGCGCACCTTTGGTTCGTCGGCCCGCGCTCCGATCTGCGGGCGCGCCCTTTGGATCGCCGGCACGTGCCGATCGGCGCTCGGAGCCATCGGCTGCCGGGCCGATGCTCTCGGCTGCTCGTTGCTGGTCTCTGCGCTCGTTGGCGCTCGGGGCGTCGGCTGCCGGGCCGGTGCTCCCCGTGCTTGGTTCGTGCTCGGTTCGCCCTCGGGGCGTCTGCTCGCTGGGCTCAGTCGGCTTTCGGTGCGTCGGCGGCCAGGCGGCGGCCCTCCTCGAAGAACGACAGCAGGTCGGGCAGCTCCCGGACCGGGTGCGCGGCGCCGAAGGGCACGTTCCAGAAGTCGCCGGTGCGGGGGTGCCAGGGGCCGACGTACGCGTACGGTTCGTCGATCGTCGAGTCGCCCGCGGACACCCCGAAGTTCACCTCGTCGAGCGAGATGCCGAGGTCGAAGTGCTCCGGCCAGAGCACCGGGGTGACGTCGGCGCTCAGCGAGCGCAGCGCGGCATCGCCCTGGACGAACGCGGCCAGGATCTCCTCGGCGTCGTCCAGCACCACGCGGTCGTCGGCGGTCGCCCCGGACCCGTCCGGGTACAGGCCCGTGGGCGCGCCGATCTCGACGCCCGCGACGGACGCCAGCTCGCCGAGCGTGCGGCCGGCCAGGGGCACGCACCGCCCCGGGCCGAGCACGAGCTCAGTCGCGGTCACCCCCAGGTCCGGCGCGGCCACGGTGGCGAACCCGCCGTTGACGATCCGCAGCCGGATGGTGCCGCTGGCGCGATACTGCGGGCCGGCCAGGACCAGCTCGCCCAATCCATGAAGCGAACGTCGCGTCTCGTTGGTCACCGACCCATGATGCCTGCTCCGTCATGCCCCAAACGCTAGACCCGGGGTACGACACTTTTCCCGGACAACCTCATCGACGCCCGAACGGACTCTTAAGTTTCGATGTGTTGGCTTCCCGGGGCTGGTCGCGGCGCGTTAGGCAGACTGCCTAACAGATGTGACACCCCCGGGAGGCTCCATGTCACGACGGCTCGTTCTCCTTGGCGCGGCCGGGCTGGCGGTCGCCATAGCGGTGGCCGGCGCCACGTACGCGTCCGCCGCATCGTCGTCGTCCGGCCGCGCGCCGCAGGTTGCCGCCGTCGCCGCTGCCCCGGCGACCTTCGCGCATCCGGGCGTGCTGGTCAGCCAGGCGCAGCTCGACTTCATGCGCGGGAAGGTGCAGGCCGGCGCGCAGCCCTGGAAGGCGGCGTACGACCAGATGATGGGCTCGAAGTACGCCTCGCTGACGCGCACGCCGAAGCCGCGGGCGACGGTCGAGTGCGGGTCGTACTCGAATCCGAACAACGGCTGCACCGACGAGCGCGAGGACGCGATCGCCGCCTATACGTTGTCGCTCGCGTGGTTCGTGACGCGGGACAGCCGGTACGCGGCCAAGGCGATCGCGATCATGGACGCGTGGTCGACGACGATCAAGGACCATACGAACAGCAATGCCCCGCTGCAGACGGGTTGGGCGGGCTCGTCCTGGCCGCGGGCGGCGGAGATCATCCGGTACACCTATGGGAATTGGCCGAATCAAGCGCGGTTCGCGACCATGTTGCGCACCGTGTATCTGCCGAAGGTGATCGGCGGTAGCAGCAGCAACGGCAATTGGGAACTGTCCATGCTGGAGGCCGCGATCGGGATCTCGGTGTTCCTCGAGGACCGGGCGAGCTGGGACAAGGCGATGGCGAAATTCCGCGCCCGGGTGCCCGCGTACATTTATCTCGCCACGGACGGCGCATATCCCAAGGGCATCGGATCCATCGACACGAAGTCGGAGATCATCGGGTACTGGCAGGGGCAGGCCACCTTCGCCGACGGCATCGCGCAGGAGACGTGCCGCGACTTCACGCATACCGGATACGGCATTTCCGCGATCTCGCACATCGCGGAGACGACACGCATCCAGGGGCAGGACACGTACCCGGAAATCGCCGATCGTCTACGTCATGCGCTCGGGTTCCACAGCAAGTACCAACTGGGGGAAAATGTGCCGGGATGGCTCTGCGGCGGCAAGCTGAACCTCGGGCTGGGGCCGGTGACCGAGGTCGCCTTCAACGCGCTGCACAATCGGATGGGCATCGCGATGACGAACACGCAGCGGCTGACCGAGCAGTCGCGGCCGGCCGGTAGCAACAACCTGTTCGTGGCGTGGGAGACGCTGACGCACGCGGACAACCCGGCCTGAGCGCTGTGACCCCCGGCGGCCGTGCAGTCGCGGCCGCCGGCAGCCTTGTCGCGCCGAACGAACCGGGCCTGAGCGGGTGCGACACCAGGCGGTCGTGTGGCCGTCGGCAACCGCGGCCCGTTCGTGGCGGCAAAGCCGTCGGCGCAGGCGCACAGTGCGGTCTGAGCGGGTGTGACGCCGTCGGCCGTGTGGTCGTAGCCGTCGGCGAGAGCGGGCCGTTTGTGGCGCCGAAGATGGCGGCGCAGGCGAACAACGCGGTCCGAGCGGTGTGACGCCGGCGGTCGTGGCCGTCGGCAACCGCGGCCTGTTTGTGGCGCAGGAGACGCCGGCGCGTGTGAACAACCCGGCCCGAACGGTGTGACACCCGGGCGCCGTCGGGCGTGTAGATGGTATGACGACGATCCACACGCTCGACGGTGTTCCGCCGTCGGCCGTCGCCGGGAGGGGCATGCCGCCCGATTTCGCGGAGTGTTACACCGCCTCGTTCGCGCCGATCGCGGGGCAGCTCGCGGTGTACCTTGGGAGCGCCGAGGAGGCTCAGGAGGTCACGCAGGAGGCCTTCGTGCGGGCCTGGGTGCGCTGGGGCCGCATCGCGCGGTACGAGGACCCGGCCGCCTGGGTGCGCCGCGTCGCCTGGAACCTCGCCACGAGCCGCATTCGCCGCGCCCGGGTTGCGCTGCGGCACTGGCGGGGGCAGCGGGCCGAACCGGTCGTGGCCGGTCCGGGGCCCGAACGCGTGGCGCTCGAACGCGCCCTCGCGACGCTCCCGCCTGACCAGCGGCGGGCCGTCGTGCTCTTCTACCTGGCCGGCCTGCCCGTCGCCGAGATCGCGGAGCTCTGCCGCGTGCGCGAGGGGGCCGTGCGGACCTGGCTGTACCGGGCGCGGCTCGCCCTGGCCAAACACCTGACCGACGACGAGGGGGACGATCATGCCTGAGTTCGACGAGCACCTTGATGATCGCCTTCGCGCCGCCCTCGGCGAGCTGGGCGACGGCGCACAGTCCGCGCTGCGACCGCCCGGTGCCGCGGGGATTCCGGCCGCCGCACGGCGTCGTCGTCTCGCGGGCCTTTCCGCCGGTACCGCGACGCTCCTCGCCGCCGTCGGCGCGATTTGGCTCATCGGCGGCCCGGTGACGGGGTTGGGGCCGGCCGCTCCGGCCTGCCTGCCGGCTCAGGGGCGCACGTTCCTGCCGGACGGGGCGACGGACGTGCAGAAGGAGCAGCTTCGCGCGGCGATCGCGGGCTCGCCCTACATCACGTCGTACACCTACGTGTCGGAGACCGAGGCCTGGGAACGCTTCCGCGTGATGTACAGCGATGCGCCGGAACTCGTGGAGGCGACCGATCCCATGTCGATCCCGGCCGGGTGGGACTTCACGCTGCGCTGCGCCGGAGACTTCCCGGCGTTGGAGGAGCATTTGCTGCCGTACTCGAGAGGCGTCTGGTGCTCGTGCGTGCCGATCGACAAGCCGGTTGAGCCCGCGGGCACGCCGTCGAGCTGGGAGCCGCAGCCGACCAACTGAGGTGGCGCGGTGTCGGTGTCGGCGCCTGCTGCATCGGCACCGCCCTGGCTCGGCTGCTGCCCTGGTGGCGAGCCGGTTCGCGAAAAAGTGTCGTACCCCCTCGTTAGGTTTGGGCCACGAAACCCGGTCGGTCTGCCGGAACCAGCCGGGGTTCGAAGACCAGGCCGGAACCAGCCGGGGTTCGAGGACCAGGCCGGAACCAGCCGGGGTTCGAGGACCAGGCCGGAACCAGCCGGACTGGCCGGACCCGGCCGGGGTCCGACGAGACGAGGAGGGCGATGCGAACGAGGGACATAGACTTCGAGCCGTGACGCGAGCGCTGTTCGATGTGCACACGCACTTTCTGCCGCCGCGGATGATGCGGAAGGTCTGGGCGTACTTCGACGAGGCCGGGCCCCTCGTCGGAAGGCCCTGGCCGATCCTCTACCGCGGGTCGGACGAGGAGCGCGTGGAGACACTGCGCGAGTTCGGGGTGCAGCACTTCTCCGCACTGGCGTACGCACATCGGCCAGGGATGGCGGCGGACCTCAACACGTGGACCATGGACTTCGCCGAGCGCACGCCGGGGTGCCTGCCGAGCGCGACGTTCTTCCCCGAGCCGGGCGTGCCCGGCTACGTGGAGGACGTTCTCGCCCGAGGGGCGCGGATCTTCAAGGTGCACCTGCAGGTCGGGGGGTACGACCCGCGGGAGGCAGCCCTCGATCCCGTCTGGGGCCGGCTGGCCGAGGCGCGCGTGCCGGTGGTCGTGCACGCCGGATCGGGCCCGGTCGCGAACGGGTTCACCGGCCCGGGACCGTTCGGCGAGGTGCTGCGGCGCCACCCGGGGCTGGTGGCGATCGTCGCGCACATGGGCGCGCCGGAGTACGACGGCTTTCTGGAACTGGCTGAGGAGCATCGGGAGGTGTACCTGGATACGACGATGGTGTTCACCGACTTCTTCGGTTCGCCGGCCGCCTCGCTGCTGCCGCGGATCAGGAAGCTCGGGCTGGCCGGGCGGGTGCTGCTGGGGAGCGACTTTCCGAACATCCCCTATCCGTACGAGCACCAGCTGGAGTCGCTGGAACGGCTGGAACTCGGGGCGGAGTGGCTGCAGGCGGTGTACTGGGACAACGCCGCGCGGCTGTTCGGGATCGAACCCGCGGCATAACCACGCCAACCCGAGAAAACGCCGCGCGAGGTCGGGCGGCCATCCGCGTGAACCCGAGAAAAACGCCGCGCGAGCTCGGGCGGCAGGGAGTCGTGCGAATCTGCGGCGAGGCGCGCGGAATCGGGGAATCTGGCGCCCGTGAGTGAGGCGGGGCGTCAGCGGGTGAGGATCAGGTCGGCGCGGTCTCGGGTGCCGGCGATCACGGCGGCGTTGCGTTCGTCGCTGCGGAAGACCCAATCCTCAGCATCCGGCAGGTCCAGGCCCTTGGCCAACTGGCGGCGCACCAGCGAGTCCTGGCGTACCGCGTCCGGAGCGTCCAAGTACAGCACCAGATCAACCAACCCCCGCACCGACGCCCAAGGGCCGTGGTCCAGCAGCAGGTAGTTGCCCTCCACCACGATGACACGGACGTCGGCGGCGATCGGGATCACGCCGCCGATCGACTCGTGGAGGGTGCGGCTGTAGGCGGGCGCGTACACCAGATCCTCGCCCGCCCGGAGGCGGCGCAGCAGATGCACGAAGCCCGCCGCGTCGAACGTCTCCGGAGCGCCCTTGCGGTCGGCCAGGCCGAGCCGCTCCAGCTCCACATTGGACAAGTGGAAGCCGTCCATCGGCACCGCCACACTGGACAGTCCATCGTGGACGTTCAGGGCGTCCGACAAGGCCGTGGACAGCGTCGACTTCCCGGCCGCGGGCGGGCCGCAGATGCCGACGACCGTGCGGCCCTGGCGAGCGCGGACGTACGGGACTACCACGTCCAGGGCCGGTTGGAGCACGTCGGGGTGTCGCATCTCAGGCCAGGTTGTCGCGCAGGTTGCGCATGCCGGCCAGCCAGCGGTCGGTATCCGTAGCGCGGTGCAGGTAGTACTTGGCGACCTCGGGGTGCGGCAGGATCAGGAACTTCTCCGTGTCGAGCCCGGCCACGACCGATTCGGCGACGGACTCGGCGGACAGCACCGCCCCGCCCGCCGCGGTGACCTTGGCGCCGATGTGGCCCTCCGCCAGCCCGTCGCGCAGCATCGGGGTGTCGACGCCCTGGGGGCAGAGGGCGCTGACCTTCACGCCCTGGTTGCCGTAGGTGATGGAGAGCCACTCCGCGAAGGAGACCGCGGCGTGCTTGGTCACCGCGTACGGGGCGTCGCCGACCGCCGTGAGCAGGCCGGCCGCCGAGCACGTGTGCAGCAGGTACCCCGAGCCCCGTTCGAGCATCGAGGGGAGGACGGCGCGCGCGGAGTACACGTGGGACAGCACGTTGACGCCCCAGGTGCGCGCCCAGGTGTCCGCCGAGGCCTCCAGGCCCGCGCCGGTGGTGATGCCGGCGTTCGCGCAGAAGAGGTCGATGTGGTCGTAGCGTTCGAGGGTCTCCTCGACCAGCTCGGCGACCTGCTCCTCGTGGGTGACGTCGGCCTCGACGCCGATCGCCTCGCCGGGCAGGGACGCCGCGAGTTCGGACGCGGCCGCGCCGTCGAGGTCGGCGAGCACCAGCGCGGCCGTCTTCTCCGCGGCGAACCGCCGGGCCAGCGCGGCCCCGATGCCGCCGGCCGCCCCGGTGATCACGACGACCTTCCCGTCCAGCTTCACGACCGCATCCCCAATCCTCGCAACGTTTCGAGCAAAACCGGCACGGCGATCACGGCCGCGCTCCCAAGCCGCGCAGCGTCTCGAACAGCACCGGCGCGCCCCCCGCGACGAGCTCCCGCGTCGGCAGCAGCGCGATCACCGGCGTCGTGACCCCCGCAGCCGCGTACCGCGCCACGTGCTCCCGGCAGGCGGCAGGCGAACCGTGCACGATCAGCTGGTCCACGACCTCGTCCGGGATCGCGGCCAGCGCGCCCTTGCGATCGCCGGCCGCCCACGCGTCCCACATCGGCTTGAGCACGTCGCCGCGGCCGAGCCAGCGGTGGAACGCCGCGTACGCGGGCACCGTCAGGTAGGCCGTGATCAGCCGCCGCGCCGTCGCCCGGGCCTCGGCGGCGTCGTCGGTCGGGCAGACGAAGATCCGCGCCGCGATCTCGAAGTCCGCCGGCGCGCCGGTCAGCTCGGCCCGGGCGGTCGCCACGTCCTCGACCGAGAGCCAGTTGAGGACCGCACCGTCGGCCTCGGCCGCCGCGAGGCGCAGCATGCGGCCACGAAGACCAGCCAACAGAAGCTTCGGTTGTACTGCCGGTGCTCGCTCCAACCGGAACCGCCGCACGGTGAACGTGTCGAAGGTCCCGTCCACGAGCTCGCCGGCCAGGGCGGCGCGCAGGAAACGGAGCAGGTCGCGGCTGCGTTCGAACGGGCGGTCGAACTCCACCGCGTTCCAGTCGCCGACCACGACGGGCGACGAGGCGCCGATGCCGAGCGCGAACCGGCCCGGCGCGGCCTCGGCGAGGGTGGCCGCCTGCATGGCGAGCAGGCCGGGTCCGCGGGTGAAAACGGGGACGATCGCGGTGCCGAGGCGCAGGCGCGGCGACCAGGCCGAGGCCAGCGCCAGCGGGGTGAACGCATCGGTGCCGGCGACCTCCGAGGACCACACGTCCGAGTACCCGAGATCCGGTAGCGCGGCGAGCAACGCAGCGTGATCGGGCAGCGGGACCCCGGTCAACGGGATCGTCAGCCCCCATTGGCTGTTCATCAGCCGATCATCTCCGCGAAACGGCCGATGTGGCAAGCAGAACGGCACAGTCGTCTACGGACCCTCACGTTGCAGTGGGTAGGGACGCGACGTAGCCTGGCGCGGGTTTCCATTCGAGAGAAGGAGCACAACATGCTTGGTCTGGAAAAGAAGCTCATGAAGGAGTGGGAAGGCAAGAGCGCGCAGGAGCTCGCCGACGCCCCCGTCACCGCGATCGCCGGCGTTTCCGACGGCGACGCCGAGAAGCTGCAGGCCGCCTTCGGCATCAAGACCGTGCGTGACCTGGGCACGAACAAGTACTTCCGCTGGGCCCAGGGCATCGTCGCGCTCGCCGACTGATCACCCTCACGCTCCGCGACGGCCGCTCCCCGCCCGGGGGCGGCCGTTTGTCATATTTCACAGAAAAATCAGCCCGCTGGCGCGCACCCGTTACCGTGTCTGGGCATGCGACGGCGCCAGGTGCTCACCCTCGCCGCCGTAGGAGCGGCCGTCGCCGGCTGCACCCCGGAGCCACCCGCGTCCGCGCCCGCACCGGGTGCACCCGCCGCGCCGGGCGGCGCCGCGACCGGGCTCGTGTTCCCGCCGGGCTTCGCGTGGGGCGCGTCGACGTCGGCGTACCAGATCGAGGGCGCGGCGGCGGAGGACGGGCGCGGCAAGTCCGTCTGGGACACCTTCAGCCACCAGCCGGGCCGGACCCGCGGCGGCGACACCGGCGACGTGGCCGCCGATCACTACCACCGCCTGTACGAGGACCTCGACCTCATGAAGGACCTGGGCCTCAAGAGCTACCGGTTCTCGATCTCCTGGTCGCGGGTCCTGCCCGAGGGCCGGGGCGCGCTCAACGCCAAGGGGCTGGACTTCTACCACCGGCTCGTGGACGGCCTGCTCGCGCGCGGGATCACCCCCATGGCGACCCTGTTCCACTGGGACACCCCGCAGGCGCTGCAGGACAAGGGCGGCTGGGAGCAGCGCGACTGTGCGCACTGGTTCGCCGACTACGCGCAGCAGATGTTCTACTCCCTCGGCGACAAGGTGCCCGCCTGGCTGACGCTGAACGAGCCGAAGACCGTGGTCTCCCTCGGGTACACCTCGGGGATCCACGCTCCGGGCAGGAAGGACCGGCGCGCGGCGTATGTCGCCGGCCATCACCTGCTGCTCGGGCACGGGCTCGCGGTCAAGGCCTTCCGCGGTACCGGCCGCAAGGGCACGATCGGCGCCGCCCTGAACCTGTCGCCGGTGTACCCCGCGGACGGCTCGGCCGGCGCCGCCGAGCAGGCGAAGGCCGTGGACCTCGACGAGAACCGGCGCTGGCTCGACCCGGTGCTGCTCGGGCGGTATCCCGACGGCTGGCTCGCCGGACAGCCCGCCGATGCGCCGGTGCACGCGGCGGTCAAGGACGGCGACGCGGCCCTGATCGGCGAGCGCTCGGACGTGCTCGCCGTGCAGTACTACAACCCGATGCACGTCACCGCGCAGGGCGGGCGGGTCACGAAGCACCCGACGACCCAGGCGACCTGGCTGGAGGTCTATCCCGACGGCCTGTTCGACCTGCTCACCCGGATCAAGCGGGACTACGGCGACATCCCGCTGACGATCACCGAGAACGGCATGCCGACCGTCAACGACGTGCAGGACGACGACCGGATCGCGTTCCTGCGCGACCACTTCGCCGCCGCGCACCGGGCGATCGCCGCCGGCGTGCGGCTGCAGGGCTTCCACGTCTGGTCGCTGCTGGACAACTTCGAGTGGGCCGAGGGGTACTCCCAGCGCTGGGGCCTCATCCGCGTGGACCCCGCCACCCGGGACCGGCGGCGCAAGGCGAGCGCCGAGTGGTACCGCGGCGTGATTGCGAAGAATGGCTTGGCTCAACCGAGCCAGCCCGGTCGGACCAGTCCGGCCTCGTAGGCGAAGACCACCAGCTGCGCGCGATCCCGGGCGCCGAGCTTGATCATCGCCCGGCTGACGTGGGTCTTGGCGGTGGCGGGGCTGACGAAGAGCTTGGCCGCGATGTCCTCATTGGACAGTCCGGCCCCGACCAGGGCCATCACCTCGCGCTCGCGGTCGGTCAGGGTGTCCAGCGACATCGGGGCGAGCGGCGCGCGGGAGCGGCTCGCGAACTCCTCGATCAGGCGGCGGGTCACGCCGGGGGAGAGCAGCGCGTCGCCGGCCGCGACCGCGCGCACCCCGCGCAGCAGGTCGACCGGCTCGGTGTCCTTGACCAGGAAGCCGCTGGCGCCGACCCGCAGCGCCTCGAAGACGTACTCGTCGAGGTCGAACGTGGTCAGGATGACGATCCGCACGTCGGAGAGTTCGGCGTCGGCGGCGATCTGCCGGGTCGCCTCCAGGCCGTCCAGCACCGGCATCCGGATGTCCATCAACACTACATCCGGGCGGGTACTGGCGGTCTGGCGCACCGCGTCCGCGCCGTCCACCGCCTCGCCGACCACCTCGATGTCGGACTGGGCGTCGAGCAGGGCCCGGAAGCCGGCCCGGACCAGCGCCTGGTCGTCGGCCAGGAGAACCTTGATCACGTCGTCTCTTCCTCGCTGAGGGGGATGGTCGCGCGCACCTCGAAGCCGCCGTCCTCGCGCGGGCCGGCCTCGACCGAGCCGCCGAACGTGGCCGCGCGGTGGCGCATGCCGGCGATGCCGTTGCCGCCCTCGCCGGCCGGGGCGGCGGTGCCGTCGTCGGTGACGGTCAGGGTGAGCTCGCGGGGCGCGTACGTGACGATGACCGTGGCCGTCGCCTCCGGGCCCGCGTGCCGGCGGACGTTGGTGAGGGCCTCCTGCACGATGCGGTACGCCGCGCGGTCCACCTGCGGCGGCAGCGTCCTCGGCGCGCCGACCGTGTCCAGCGTGACCGGCAGGCCGGCGCCGCGGGCCTCGCCGGCCAGCCGCTCCAGGTCGTGCAGGCCGGGGGCGGGGGTGCGCGGGGCCGCCTCGCCCGGGTTGAGCCCGGCCAGCACCGCCCGGGTCTCGCGCAGGGCCTCGGCGCTGGCGTGCTTGATCGCCGAGAGGGCCACCCGGGCCTGCTCCGGCTGCTCGTCCATGAGGTGCAGCCCGACGCCCGCCTGGACGTTGATCAGGGACAGGTGGTGCCCGATGACGTCGTGCAGCTCGCGGGCGATGAGCAGGCGCTCGTCGCTGGCCTGGCGGCGCTGCTGCTCCTTGCGGGCCTTCTCCTCCTCGGCCCGGGCGAGCGCCTCCTGGTGCGCGCGGTCGCGGGCCATCTGGCTGTACCGCATCCCGCGCACCCGAGCCGCCTCCCCGAACACGGCGATGATCAGGCACCAGACCCCGATGACGACCAGGTGCCCGACGGACGTGCGGGGCAGGGCCAGGATCACGTACGACGCGTAGGCGACCAGCACCGCCAGCCAGGTCAGCCAGCGGAACCCGGCCGACAGCGCGCCGAAGACGGCGACGATCGCGGCGAGGAAACCGGGCCCGTTGGGGTACGGATGGGCGAAGTAGGCCACGGTGGCGGCCAGGGCGCCCGCCAGCGAGAACAGCGGCAGCTTGCGCCGGAACAGCAGGGCGGCCGGCCCGGCCACCAGCAGCAGGTAGCCCGCCTGATCGAGGGCCTGCGCGGTCGAGCCGTAGGCGGCGGCCCGGGTGCCGAAGACCTGCACGAGCGCGAGGAACACGGCGATCGGCAGCGCGTGCGGGCCGTTGAAGCGCTGCCCGCGCCGCCGCTCGAGGCGCTCCTCGAAGCGCTCGAACTTGCGCTCGAGGCGCGCGGCGCGATGCTCGCTGTGCCAGGGCGCGTGTCTCACAGGTCAAACGGTAGTGGAGCCGGTTCACCAGCGGCATCGCCTTCCCGGCGCGGCGGCGACTACTCCCGCTGGAGTACGCGGGGCGGCCGGCTGCGTCCAGGGGGGTACCGCACGAGCCGTCCCCGGTGCGACGCGCCGGCTCGCCGCGTTCGGCACTCTGGAGTCCGTCAACGGAAGGGGGCCGGGAACATGGCCGGCGAGAGGGTGCGAGCCTCGGACGAGGAGCGCGAACAGTACGCCAACATGGTGCGGGCCGGCATGACCGAGGGCCGGCTCACGCTCGAGGAGGGGGAGGAGCGGCTGGCGCAGGTCTACGCGGGGAAGTACCGCGACGAACTGCCGCCGCTCACCGCGGACCTGCCCGAGGGGGGCCGGCGCGGGATCTACGAGACGCCCGAGGCCAAGGAGCAGTTCGCCCGGGACAGCCGCCGCCACCTGTGGGGCCACGCGGGTTTCGTCGCCGTGATCGCCGCGGTGCTGACCGGATTGTGGGTGCTCTCGGGCGCGCACTTCTTCTGGCCGGCGATCCCGCTCTTCTTCATGGTGTTCAGCCTGGCCAGGCATGCGCGCTGGCGGGCGTACGGCGGCCACCCGGGCTTCGGCCGGGGGCCGTGGGGTCATCATCACCACCACCGCGGCCAGGGGGGCCAGGGCGGCTGGGGGCGCGGACCGTGGGGGGCCGCGTCGGACCGGCAGCAGGGCTGGGGCCGCTAGCACCACCACCGGGGGCCGCCGCCGGCACGCGGCGGCCCCCGCCGTCCACGAGGGAGTGAGGCGTCGTGTTGGGATCATCGTTGGAGCTCAAGGGTCGGGTCGCGGTGGTGCTGGGCGGCCCCGACGGGGTCGCGGCGGCGGTGTGCCGGATGCTGGCCGAGCGGGGCGCGCGGGTCGCGGTGGTCGGGGGCGACGAGCTCTCGGTCGGCGACCTCGTCGACGAGCTGCGCTGGAACGGCGCGGAGGCGGTCGGGATCGTCGCCGCGGGCGGGGGCGACGCCGCCGCCATGGACTCGGTGCGGCACAGCGTCCTGGGCGAGCTCGGCGCCCCCGAGATGCTGTTCGTGCTGGCCTGCCCGGCGGTCACCGGCGGCTGGCAGCGCACCGTCGACAGTGGACTGACGGCGACCTTCCTGGCCCTGCAGGCGTTCGTACCGGCCATGGCCGAGTCCGGCGCCGGCGCGGTCGTCACCCTGGCCCCGGTCGGCACCGACCCGGCCACCACCGCGGTCGGCGGCGGTGTGACGGCGCTCACCCAGCACTACGCGCGCCTGTTCGCCGAGCACGGCGTACGGGCGAATGTCGTGTCCTGGACACCGCGCGCGGCGACCGTCGACGACGCCGCGTTCGCCGCCCTCTACCTGGCCTCGGACGCCGCGGCGAGCATGACGGCAACGACACTCGACGTTGCGGGCACATTGATGCGACTGTAGATCCTATGTACGAATGACCGTCCACCTGGGATAGTCACTGCGCATGATGGGATCGTCACACGCGTTGTCCGGGGCGGCCGTCTGGTTGACGGGATCGCTCGCGCTGGACCAGCTCGCGGGATTCCACCAGACGCCCCTCCAGCTCGCCGTCGGCACCGCGATCTGCGCCGGCGGTGCCCTGCTGCCCGACCTCGACCTCTCCGGCCGCGTCACACGGCGCCAGGGCGGCGCGACGGTCGCGCACACCTTCGGCGTGTTCTCGCTGTTCCTGGCCGAGTGCATCGAGAAGCTCTCACTCGGCGTGTACCGCCTCACGCGCATGAAGTACGACCCGCCCCGCCGCAACGGGCACCGCACGCTCACCCACACCATCGTGTTCAACGTGGGCGTCGGCTACGGCACGCTCGCCCTCTGCGAGGCGTACGGCAAATGGGCCGTCATGGGCGTGCTCTTCTTCGCCTTCGCCCTGGCCCTGCGCGGCCTGTTCGAGAAGTGGGCCGAGCGCGCCGGCTGGGTCATCGTCACCCTGGCCTCGGCGGGCGCCGCCTTCGTCGTCTTCGAGCGGCTGCCGGGCGACCGCGGCTACCCCCTGCTCGGCGTCGCGGTCGGCATCGGCGGCCTCATCCATCTGCTCGGCGACATGGTCACGAGGCACGGCTCGCCGATCCTCTGGCCGATCCCGACGGGCCGCCGCATGTGGCGCTGCTTCGGCCTGCCGCACCGCATCGCCCTGACCGCGGGCGACAGAACAGAAACCGTCTTCCTGCGTACCGTCTTCGCGACCGTAGCCATCTTCGCCGCCGCCGTCCTCGTGGCGCCGATCATGCTCGACCGCCTTCACCTAACCTTGGGCACGTGAGCGAAACCCGGCTGGTCATCGTGATGCGGACCGACCTCGGCATGGGCAAGGGCAAGATCGCCGCCCAGGCCGCCCACGCCGCCGTCGGCGCGGCCATGCGCAACCAGCGAACCGCCGCCTTCGCCGACTGGTGGCGGGCCGGCCAGCCGAAGGTGGTGCTGAAGGTCCCGGACGAGGACACCCTGGGCCTGGTGGTGGCGGCCGCGGAGGAAGCCGGTCTGCCGATCGAGGTCATCCACGACGCCGGCCGCACCCAGGTCGCCGCCGGCACCGCCACCTGCTGCGCCATCGGCCCGGCCACGCAGGACGCCCTGCACCCGGTGACGGGCTCGCTGTCCCTGCTCTGAGCGCTACGCCGTCAGCCGCAGTCCGGGCGGATCGATGCCGAGCAGTTCCGCGAGCCGGGCCGCGTCGCGCTGGGCCTGCCCCGCGCAGCAGGTGTTCATCAGCACATGCACCTCGTCGGCGTCCTTGCTGAGCATGCGCAGCCGCTCGGCCCAGTCGGCGAGCTCGCGCTCCGAGTAGGCGTACCGGAACTTGTCCTCTTTGGACCCGCGCTCCCAGTTCGAGCTGTGCCCGTGAAACCGCACGACGGCTGGGGAGGCGGTGACGGCGAGCACTGGGGGTACCGACGAGGGAAACCCCTGCGGCATGTCGACCGCCACGAACGAGGCCCCCGCGCGCTGCAACATGAGCAGCGTGTCGAGCGAGCGCTGGGGTCCGGCAAACCACGACCCGTGCCGCAGCTCAACGGCCGGGCGCAGGGGCCGGGTCCGGGCGATGGTGTCCTCGATCCGCCGCACGGCCGCATCCCCGGCAGCCAGCCACGGCGGGAACTGCAACAACTCGGTGCCGAGCCGGCCGCGGAGGGGCTCCAGGGCCGCGTGGAAGCGCCGCCAGAGCTCGTCGATGGTCTCGGCTGGCAGATCGGAGCGGCGCAGCGTGCCGGTGGCGCCCTCGGGCCGCAGATCGGGCGGCAGCGTGTTGGCCCGGGTGGGATGCCCGGTGAGCAACGCGTATGCCTTCACGTCGAACGTGAACCCGTCGGGCGTGGCCGCGGCCCAGCCTTCGGTCATCTCGGCCGCCGGGATGGCGTAGTAGCTGGTGTCAGCCTCGACGATGTCGAAGTTCATCGCGTAGTAGGCCAGGCGTTGAGCAGCAGTCCGCGCCACGCGCGGATACCAACCGGACGCGAGCAACTGCCGATCCGCCCACGACGCCGTGCCGAGCCGAATGACACCCATGTAATTCAGTAGACGCCCTCAACGTCAACGCCGCCACCGGAGCATGGTCTTTTGCATTTCTCCTCCTGGACCACCGAACGTCGACCACGGCGGACCCGGCTCCCGAATGTACGGTCTGGACCACCGAACGGTGACCAAAATCGTCTGCGGGACCACGCTAATACATTCCGGTCGCGCCAGCGGCCGGGGACCATCGGCCGAGGGCACTTCGCGGTGCCCATCGGTCCGGCGCGGGGTCTTTTCCACCCGCCCGATGGTCACCAGAATTGTGCGTTCGGCCGATGGTTCGGCCCGCCTGTCGGCGGCCCACAGGGTTGAGTGGGCGCGGTTCGACGCTGCTTGCGGGGAGGTGGGCCAGACCGTTGGGGGCTGCCGGGTTCGTCGTGGTCGACGATCGGTGGTACAACTCAGGAATTTGCTTCATATGGAGTCGTCTGGGGTTTGTGCGGGGCTGGTGGGACAATTGTTGTGTGGGGCAGATGTCATTGTTTGGTCGGGCCGAATTGACCGCCATGCGAGATACCACGAAGCGCCGGAATTACTCGCCTGCGAATGAGGCATTTCGGCGGGAACACAAGCGGCATCGGGATTGGGGGCTTGCTCGGCGGCATGCTGAGAAGCTGCGGTTGCTGGCGTTGGAGCGCGAGGCCGCCAAAGTCGCCGAGGCCGCCAAAGTGGCCGAGGCCGCTGAGGTCGAGGCCGAGCCGGTCAGCGCTTGCGGTGCCAGCGGAGCGGGCGCGGGTCGAATGTCCACAGGAGACGGCGCCACCACGGGCGGCGGGAGCGAAGATCGTCCACGTACGCCGTTGCCGCCGCCGTTGCCCGTGCCGCCTGGGGCTCCCCAGGGCCCGCGGCACCCGCGAACGCCACCGCGTTCACCAGCGTCGCCAGCTCGTCCACCGGAGGTACGGCCGGGCGCAGGGAGCGGCCGGGGACGTGGGCGCGGGGTTCGGCCGCCTGCGTGGCGTACCGGGCGACCTCGCCCGCCGTCAGATGGGGCGGTGCGGGGCGGCCCGCCTGGCGCAGGCCGATCAGCACTTCGTTCCAAGCCGCGTCGATGCGTACCGAGGGCGGCCCTGCGGTCAGGCGACGTTTGCGGCGGTTGGCGAGCACTAGCGGTACCGACGCGAAATAAGCCAGCACGAGAACCACTGCCGCCGAGGTGGCGGCCAGGGCCAGGAGGGTCGTGTTGCCGCCGGTTGCCGGGGCGGCTGCCGCCGACGCCGGCGCCGAGTGGGAGGGGGCGGTGCTGGTGTCGGCCGACGGGGGAGGGACGGACGGGGGCGGGGGCTGCGAGGGCGGGGCCTTGGGCTTGAAGTCGTCCTCGACGGGGCGCTGGACCGTGTCGGACTTCGGGAGGGGGTCGAACGGGACCCAGCCGAAGCCCTTGAACTCGACCTCCGGCCACGCTATTGCGTCGGCGCCGTGGATTGCGGTCGATCCCTTGTGGGTCTGGAAGCCGACCGCCACGCGGGTCGGGAGGCCGGCCAGCCTGGCCAGGACGGCGAAGGCGGCGGTGAACTGTTCCGAGGTGCCCTTCTGGCCGCCGAGTTGCTTGTTGCCGAAGAGGAAGTGCTCGACGTTGGGGTACGCGTGGCCGCTCGGGGCGTCCGCGACGAGTTTGTAGTGTTCCTCGAGCCACTGCTGGATGGCGAAGGCGCGCTGGTACGGGTTGGAGACGCCCTCGCCGAGGTGGGTGGAGAGCTGGGCGATCGAGTCGGGGACCTTGCCGGGCAGGGCGACGAAGCGGGCGGCCTGTTCCGGGGTGGGGACCTCGGCGACCAGCAGCTCCTGGTCGTTCGGGAGCGGCTTCTGGCGGGACGTCACCGTGTACGTCAGGCCCTTGCGCAGGCTGTCGGCCAGCGCGACGGTACCGGTCTCCGCGTCGTACGCCACCCGCACGCCCTCCACGCGCTCGGGCGTGGCGATGCCGGGCAGGAGCCGGCCGTCGAGCTCGTCGATGGTGATCGTCTGGGTGACCTCTGGGCCGTCGCCGTCGGAGCGGCCCAGGACGCGGCCGGCGTTGCGGTACACGGAGCCGATCCGCCAGGTCACGCCGTCGTAGTCGTTGAGCACGGCGAGGCGGATGACCGGCTCCTCCTGCGCGCCCGGGCCGGGCTGGACGACCGCGTCGAAGAGGTGCTGGTCCTTGTTGAGGTTCCAGCCCGACAGCCGGACCAGGGGGTTCTCGTCGAGCGCGTCGAGCTGGGGCGGGGTGACGTAGTTGCGGGGGTCGACCGGGGTCGCGTTGCCCTGCTCGGCCACGGCCGGGCCGAGGAACTGCGACAGCAGCACGATCACGGCCAGCCCCGCCGCCGCGCCCGCGCCGACCCGCAGGCCGAGGGTGCGCCGCTGGGCCCCGGTCAGCGCGTCGCCGCCG
Organism: Dactylosporangium sp. CS-033363; assembly: GCF_050942475.1. Taxonomy (NCBI): domain Bacteria; kingdom Bacillati; phylum Actinomycetota; class Actinomycetes; order Micromonosporales; family Micromonosporaceae; genus Dactylosporangium; species Dactylosporangium sp. CS-033363. The sequence continues at coordinate 2,184,758 of NZ_CP192032.1, forward strand.
AGGTCGGGCCGCGCGCTCGCGACCAGGCCGACGATCGCCAGCGCGGCGTAGGCCAGCGGGATCCACGTCGTCGCGCGGGCCGCGGTGGTGTCGGGCCCCACCAGATAGAGCGCGCCGCCGAACAGTGCCGTGGGGGCGCTGTAGGACAGGAGCACGCGGTTGTACCGTACGCCGGCCTCCGCCGCCGCCAGTCCCGCCAGCCAGGTGGCGATGACCGGCAGCAGGACCGTGTCCGGCTGCGGCTCGATCGGGATGAGGGCGGTCAGCAGGCGCGGGATGCTGTTGCCGAGCGCCTCGCGGGCCACGTCCGGCACCGGGCCGGCGATCTGCCCGGCCTTGGCGGAGACGCGGACGGTCACGAAGACCATCACGGCCAGGCCCAGCACGGAGGCGGGCGCGGCGGTGTACGCGGGCAGCCGGCGCACGGCCACGCTGATCAGTACGGCCCCGGCCGCGGCGACCGTGGTGAGCAGCGGCAGCAGGGTGCCGTTGTAGATCGGCGCGAGCTGCAGCCCGCTGAGGATCAGCATGCCGAGCAGCGCCAGGGGCACGAAGACCCGTCTCACCATGCCTGGACCCCGTCCCAGGCGGCGGCGAACTCGGCGCCGTCGCGCACGGCCAGGACGACCACCCGCTCCAGGGCCGGGCGGGCGTCGCCGAAGACGCCCGCGACGAGCGTCGGGTACGCGGTGCGCAGCGTGCTGACCCGCGACAGGTCCGGATCGCCGGTGAGATAGATGAGCGTGTCGCCGACTCTCTGGGTGCGCAGCTCTTCGACGGACTTTTCGGACATTTCCGAAAAGTCGGCCTCGGCGAGCAGGTCGAGGAAATCGCGCGCGGAGTTCCCGGCAGGCGTCCGCCCCGACAGCAGGCGCAGGGCGATCGGGAGCTCCTCCCGCGTGGCCGCCATGACCAGCGAAGCCGCGGCCTCGCAGGCGGACTCGAAGCGCTCCGGGTCCGGGTACGAGGCGCGCCGGTCGTCCAGCAGCACCGCCAGCCGCGGCAGCGACGTGTCCAGCTGCTCGCGCACCATCAGCTCGCCCACCTTGGCCGACGTGCGCCAGTGCACGCGGCGGAGTTCGTCGCCCACGACGTACTCGCGCAGGGTGTCGAAGGTGATCGTGCCGTGCGGGACCCTGTCGTCGCGCCCGTCCAGCGACCTGGTGATGCCCGTGGGGATCGCGGTCAGGCGGTGCACCAGCGGATAGACCCACACCTGGGCCGTGCCGCCGTAGCCGCGCGCCAGGGCCAGCAGCCCGAGCGGGTCGCGCCGCACCACGCGCAGCGGCCCGATCGCGACCACCCCGCGCCGCGCGGTCGGCACCGGATAGTCCGCGGTCGTCTCGCCACCGGCCTTCAGACGCAGCAACGGTACGGGCACCGAGACCGCCCCGCACCGATCGTGCGCGACCAGCGTGGCCCCGCGCAGCCGGCTGGTGTTGCCGACCCGCAGCGTGACGGTGCTCGACTCGCCGCGCATGACCCGGTCCGGCTCGACCGACCGGGCGACGGTGAGCCTCGGGCGCCACCAGACGTACCCCGCGGCGAAGATCAGCGACGCGGCGCCGGCGGTGCCGAGGACGACGAGGTGGCGGTACCCGAAAAGGAGCCCGACGGCCAGCAGGACCACGGTCGCCAGGCTCAGCCCGGCCCCCCGCGCGGTGAGACGCATGACGTCAGGCCGCGACCGGGGACGGCACGGGCACCGCCTCGAGCACCTGGCGCACGACGTCGGCCGGCGACACCCCGCGCACCTGGGCGTCGGGGGAGAGCACCAGCCGGTGCGTGAAGACCGGCTCGGCGAGCGCCTTGAGGTCCTCCGGCACGACGTACCCGCGCCCGTCGGTCAGCGCATAGGCACTCGCGGCCCGGGTCAGCGCGATGACGCCGCGCGGGCTCACGCCGATGCGGACCTGCGGATGGGCGCGGGTCGCGTTGCCCAGCTTCACCGCGTAGGCGAGCAGCGGGTCGGCGATGTGCGCGCGCCGGGCCAGCCGCACCAGCTGGGCCACGGTCTGCGTGTCGGTGACCGGGTCGAGCGCCTCGGGGGAGCGGCTGACGGCGCCGCGCAGCACCTCGATCTCGACCGCCTCGGCCGGGTACCCGATCGAGAGCTTCATGAGGAACCGGTCGAGCTGGGCCTCGGGCAGCCGGTAGGTGCCGTCCATCTCGATCGGGTTCTGGGTCGCGACGACCAGGAACGGGCGGGGCACGCCGTGGCGGACGCCGTCGACGGTGACGTACCGCTCCTCCATGACCTCCAGCAGCGCCGACTGCGTCTTCGGGGAGGCCCGGTTGATCTCGTCGGCGATGACGATGTTGGCGAACACCGGGCCCGGGTGGAACTCGAAGCCGCGGGTCGCCTGGTTGAAGATGGTGACCCCGGTGACGTCGGAGGGCAGCAGGTCGGGCGTGAACTGGATGCGCCGCCACTGGCCCTGCACGCTGGCCGCGACCGCGCGGGCGAGGGTGGTCTTGCCGACGCCGGGCACGTCCTCGAGCAGGACGTGCCCCTCGGCCAGCAGCGCGGTCATCGTCAGCCGCACGACGTGCGGCTTGCCCAGCACGATCGACTCGACGTTGCGCGCGAGCCGACCCACCAGCTCGGCCGCCGCGCCGACCTCCTCCGCGCTCGGTGGACCCTGGGCAATGGACTGTTCAGCCGAGACGACCACGGTGCTCCATCAGCATTGCTTGAGCGGCCCCGTGCCGCTGGGCAGATTCAACCAGGCGTAGGGGATGTAGTTCTCCCCCATGAACTGGATCTTGATCCACTGCGTGCTCTTCTTGCCCCCGTACGGCTCGGCGTTGATGCTCACGCTGGTGTTGGTCTGGCAGATCGCGACGTAGCTCTCGCCGTTGAACACGTCGCCGATGCCCGAACCGGACTGCGACGGGCTCTTGTAGACCCAGATGCCGCCGCCGCTCGCGGTCTTGCCGCAGTAACCGGGGTCGTTGCAGACCACGGTGCCCTTGTACACCGGGGTGCTGATCGACCCGGTGCCGCTCGCGGTCATCCCGGCCTGGTTGGTGATCGTCACGGTGTACGTGTACGCCGTGTTCGGCCACAGCCCGCCCTGGGTCAGCGAGCCCGAGCAGTTGCCCGACGTGCTGCCGGCCCCGGCGACGGCGAGCACGCAGGTGCCGGGCGAGCCGCCGTCGGTCGCGGTGAAGTGCGCGGTGATCGAGTTGAGGGCCGCGGTGTCCCCGCCGTCGTTGACGGTCATCTTGGGCGCGGCGAGCGTGGTGCCCGAGCCGGTCGCGGGCGCGCTCTGGCCCGCCTTGTTGACCGCGCGCAGCTGGATGGTGACCGCCTCGGCGTCCTTGAACCCGGCGAACTCGTGGGTCAGCGCGGTGCCGATGGTCTGCTTGGTGCCGTTGACCGTCGCCTCGTACCCGGTGAGGGGCGAGCCGTTGTCCGCCGGCGCCTTCCAGGTGGCGACCACCGTGCCGCGCTTGGTCGTCGAGGCCTTCACGGTCAGGCCGGTCGGCGCGCCGGGCTTGTTGAACGGCACGACCGACGGGCTGAGCGGCGACTGCTCCGAGCTCGCCCCGATGTCGTTGATCGAGGCGACCTTGAAGGCGACCTGGGTGCCGTACGCCAGCTCCCCGGCGGGCACCGTGAGCTGCGGCTGGGCCGACTCGAAGGTCTTCGACTCGCCGGTGCCGACGGTGGTGACGACGTACTTGGCGATCTTGTGGCCCTGCCCGTTCGCGGCCGGCCAGGTCACCGCGACCGTGCCGTCCGGGTTGGCCACGGCGGCCGCGCTCACCGGCGCGTCGGGCACGTCGCGGGTCGGCACCACGGGGTTCGCGGCCTTCTTCGGCCCGTTGCCCTTGGCGTTCACCGCATAGACCGTGAACTTGTACGTCTGCCCGTTCGTCAGCCCGGTCACGTCCAGGGCCCGCAGGCTCGCCCCGACCTCGTGCGGCGGCTGCCCGTCGCCCTCGACCACGTACTTCGTGACCGTGCTGCCGTTCGGCGGCGCCGCGGTCCACGTGATCCGCGCGGTCGCGTTGCCGGCCACCGCGTTGACCCGGGCCGGCGCGCCGGGCGGCCCGACCGGCGGCTTGGTCTGCTGCGGGGGCGGCGGGGCGGGCGGCGCGTCGCCGCCGAGGACGTCGTTGGCGTACTTGTCGACCGTGGTCACCTTGTTCTTGGCGTCCACGACCCGCGCGGTCTGCCCGCCGGGCGCGTTGATGAACATCCGGTCCTCGCGGACCTCGATCTCCAGCGGCTTGCCGCCCGCCTGGATGCGGATCGGGTCGAGGGCCTTGCCCTGCCCGTCGAGCACGTAGACGGTGCCGGTCGCGTCGTCGGCGCAGTAGAACCGGCCCGACCAGGCCACGCAGGGCTGCAGCTTGGGGCTGTCGCCGGGCACCGCGAAGTCGCTGACCTTGTCGTTGTCGACGATGTAGACGTGGCTGCCGTCGACCACCGTGACCGGCACGTCGCCGCCGACGGTGCGCCCGGGCATGCCGCCCTCGCCGTCGAGCTTCAGCGGGACCTTCTTCACCGCGTCGCCGCGCAGGGTGGTCAGCGTGGTGGCGGTCTTGTCCAGCACGGCGACGCCGGTGTCCAGAATGGACAGTGCGAGGTCGTGGCTGGGATCGGCCACGCCGACCGTCTTGACCTTCACCGGGTCGCCGGCGAACCCGCCGCCCTGGCCGCCGCCGGGGGAGGCGGGCGCGCTCTTGGCCGCGTCGATCGCCACCACCGTGCCCTCGGAGGGCACCAGCAGCCACAGCTTGCCGCTGTCGTCGAACGCGCCGCCGGAGATGCCCGGCGGGAAGCTCAGCGTCTCGCCGACCGGCAGCAGTGTCATCGGGTCGAGCTGGCGGACCTGGCCCTGCACGGTGTCGATGATGAAGGCGGTGTCGTTGTGCACGGCGACGGTCACGCCGAGGCCGGGGGTCGACTGGGTGGTCGCGCCGAGGGTCAGGCTGGACAGGTCCAGGACGCTGACCTTGCCCGTGTTCATGTCCCGGAGGATCACGAAACGGTCACTCTGGGTGACCTGCATCGTGTGTCCCTGGGCGTCCGTGATCTTCGTGCGGGTGTCCACCTTGCCGGTCACGCCGTTGACGCGGGCGATCTCGCCCTTGTCGGCGCTCCACAGCCAGGCGCTGACGTCGAAGCTCGCGACGGCATGGTTCGCCGAACCCGTGCCCCACAGCGTGAGCCCCAGCACCGCGACCAGGGCGACGATCGTGCCGCCCGTGATCAGCGCACCGCTGCGGCCCGAGCGCAGGTTCAAACGCATGTCATCACCATCCCGGTCCCTCCCCGAAACCGGCGCCCATCATATTCCCGTCGATGAGTGCCGGATACCCGGTCACGGAGCGTGCTCGGCGGAAGTCTTCGCACTATTTGCGCTTGGTGCACGCAAGGTCCGACAGCTGGACATCCTGCGTGCCATAGACGGCCGCCACGGTGAAGCAGTACTCCAGCTTCTCGCTGAGCCCATTGATCTTGTACGTCGTGGTGCCCGCCGGCAGCCCCTGGAGCTTCTGCATCGCGCCCTCGGTGCCGCCCGCCACGACGAACGGGACGGTCCCCTTGGTCGGGTCGGTCCAGGTCAGCGTCACGCTCGTCTTGTCGTCGCGCAGCTGCAGGTCGCGCGGGGCCCGGCCGTTGCCGAGGACGGGCTGGGACGGCTCGGCCGCGGTGCCGCCCTGTTCCGGTGCGGTCGCGGTGCTTGTCGGCTGCGGGGCGGCCCGGTCGTCGCGGGCGGTCATGAACGCCACGCCGGCCGCGGCCGCGCCGCCGAGCACCGCCACGACGGCGATGATGACGATCGCGATCATGGCCGTACGGCGCGGCGGCTCCTCCGGCTGCGGCAGCCGGGGCTGCACGGGGCGCGGGGGAGCGCTGACGGGCGGCAGTGGTGGCGCACTGATCGGCGGGATGCTCACCGGCGGCGCACTGATCGGCGGCACGCTCACGGGCGGCCCGCTGATCGGCGGCGACGACGTCTGGGCCGGCCAGGTCGGCTGGTAGTCGGGGCGCTGCATGACCCCGGGGGCGGCCTGCTCCCACTGGCCCTGCTCCCACTGCGGTTCCTCGCGCTGTGGGATCTCCTCGTAGCGCGGCTCGGGCCGGAAGATCGGCCGGTCGTCGAGCGGCTGGCGGGGCGAGGGCGGCGGCGTGACCGGGTCGAACGTCACCGGCGGCGGGGCCGGCACGTGGATGTCGCCCTCCGGCTCCGGCAGCCCCAGGTACTCCCGGGCCGCCCGCACGCTCGGATGCCCGTCGCCCAGGGCCTGCGGGCCGAGCTTGACCAGCTGCGTGTACCGCCGCTTGGCCTCGAAGACGTTGCCGAGCTCGTCGGCGACCCGGGCCAGCTCGTACGACAGCGTGAGCATCACCGCGTGCCCGTCGCCGAGCCGGTGGTACCCGGCCGCGAGCCCCTCCTCGAGCACCCGCCGCGCGTCGTTGAGCTCGCCGATCTCGACGTGGTACCGCGCCAGCTGCGCCGTCGCGGCCAGCACCTCGGCATCGTCGCTGCCGAGCGTCATCGAGGCGGCGTCGACGGCCTGGTCGAGCAGGACCAGGGCGCCCCGCTTGTCCCCGTGCGCGGCGATCGCTCGCGCGCCTTGCACGGCGTTGGCCAACTGGGCGGACGTGGACACGCCGATACTCTGCCCTGTCGGCCCGGTCGTTCGCCACCCGGTGGCCCGTTCGGTCCGCGATCGATGCCCCAGGTGTACTGAGGTCAGTCAGGAGTGGGCGCGTGTTGCCGATCGATTGATACTTGGTGGCATGGCGACCGACTCGCTGGGCCAGCTGCCGGGTGCGCGCGAGGGCCGCGACCCCGCCCGGGCGATCAAGCGCGGCCCGAGCCGGGTCCCGCCCGAGGTCATCGCGGCCAACCAGCGCGAACGGCTCTTCGACGCCCTGGTGCACACGGTCGCCGAGAAGGGCTACGCCAACGCCACGGTCAGCGACATCTGCCGCGCGGCGGGCGTGACCAGACCCGCCTTCTACGCCCTGTTCGCCGGCAAGGACGACGCCCTGATCGCCACGTACCGCCACGGCACCGACATCCTGTTCAAGATCATGGATGACGCCTACCGCGACGCGACCGGCTGGCGCGAGGGCACCCGCGCCGCCCTGCGGGTCATGCTGCAGGTCCTGACCGAGCTGCCCGCCTTCGCCGCGATGGCGGTGGTCGAGATCGACTCGGCCGGCCCGCACGGCCGCGCGGAACGGGCCCGCACCCTGCGCCGCTTCGACCGCTTCTTCGCCGAGGCCCCGACCGCCGCGGACCTGCCGATGCCGGAGGAGCTGGTGGAGACCATCGTCGGCGGCATCTACGCCACGGTGTACCGCTACGTCGCCTCCGGCCGCGTGAGCGAACTCCCAGCCCTGCTGCCCACGCTCACGTACTTCACGCTGGTCCCCTTCGTGGGCCGCGAGGAGGCCGCGCTGGAACTGGAGATCGAGTCGGCCCACACCGGCCCGGCCAAACCGGCGGAGTGCCGGATCACGCCGTAAAGGCGGCCTTTTCCCGAATTGCCGGAATGCGGCGCTGCGTACAGTTCTTGTTCTATTACTCCAGCCTTCGCTGCGCCATTACTCAATCGACTTTGGCATTACTCCAATTGCCGTCGGGGTCCGCTCGGCGGCGTTGTGGGGCTCGATATGTCGGGCGCTGGCGCGCCGCGACATATCGGACTTATACCCCGGCGGGCGAAAAATCCGATTCCGCCGGATTCTGGGCCCGCATCCGCCACGATCGAGTGAACGGTCGGTCCACGATCGGGTGAACGCGAACGACTTGGCACGAAACAAATGCTTGACCGGCCCCAGCCCCGCCAACGCGCGCGCGATGGCGCACCCGGCACCCGGCACAGGACACCCGGCACCTCGCGCAGGGCACCCGGCACGCGCAATGGACGCGCCGCAGGGCGGATGGGGTGGACCTGGCGTGCAGAGCGGACGCGGCGGAGGGCGGACGCGGTAGACGTGCGCGCAGGGCGCACGTGCGCGCATGGCCGAGGCGGCGCACGACGGCGCCCGGCGGAGACGGACACGGGCGCACGATGGACCACGTGGCGGCACGGTGGACGTGGCGGCACGGTGGACGTGGCGGCGCGGTGGACGTGGCGGCGCGGTGGACGTGGCGGCGCGGTGGGCGTGGCGGCGCGGTGGGCGTGGCGGCGCGGTGGACGTGGCGGCGCGGTGGACGTGGCGGCACGGTGGACGTGGCGGCACGGTGGACGTGGCGGCGCGGTGGACGTGGCGGCGCGGTGGACGTGGCGGCGCGGTGGACGTGGCGGCGCGGTGGACGTGGCGGCGCGGTGGACGCGGTGGAGTGGCGCGCGGTGGAGATGGCGCACAGCGGGCGCGAAGCACGCCCGACAAGCTGGCGCGGCCCAGCGTGTCAGGCGGTGCGCGGCGTCAAACGCCCCGGCAGCGCCGATCGCTGGTGCGGCACCCGAGGCGCCGGCAACCGATGCAACGCCGCCCGGAACGACCCCGGCGACTGCCCAGTCTCCCGGGCAAAGAACCGCCCGAAGTTCGTAGGCTCCTCGAACCCCAGTTTCCGCCCCACATCGGCGGCCGGAAGGTCGCTGGTCGCGAGTACCCGCTTCGCTTCCAAGGCCACCCGCTCGTCAATGAGCTGCTTCGCGCTGCGTCCAGTGACGGCGAGGCTGGCCCGGGTCAGCGTCCGGACGGAACAGCGCAACTGGTCGGCATAGTCCTCGACCCGCCGGTGCCGCACCTCGCGCTCGAGCTCCTTGCGAAGCTGTCCGATGAGCAGGTCGGCGGGGCTGCGTCGCGGTACCGGAGCCAGAGCAGAGATGCGCATGAGCAGCACCGCCACCGAGTGTGCCAGCAGGGTCGCGCCGAACGCGGTCCCGCCGAAACGCACCTGGTCGACCCCGATCTGCGCGATCTCGGCGACGATCGCGTCCTCGTCCTCGCCCGCGGGCTGCCAGCACGCCGGGGCGAACGGGTCGCTGACGAGCTCGGGCAGCGGCAGGTCCGGGAGGATGGCCGGCGAGAACGACAGCACCGTGGCGTCGAAGCCGGTCTGCGCGCCGAACTGGTGGACCTGGCCCGGACGGCCCCACAGCAGGGTTCCCGGGCGGCAGGCGTACGTCACGAAGTCCAGCGCATGCGTGCCCTGCCCGGCGCTCACCAGGATGACGACGTGGTCGGCGGTCCGCACGGGCGAACGCCCCACGGGCAGGTCGCTCACGCGCGCCGCGCCGACAGGGTCCACGGTAAGGCCGCCGAAACTGACCATGACCAGCCCGACTGTACCGAAGGCCCGCCAATCGGCAAGCTGAAGTGCGGCAATTACACCCGGATGCCGGCGACCGCGAGCTCGGCGATGCGGATCTCCTCGAAGGCCGCCCCGAGCTCCTCCAGCCTTTCCGGCGACACGGCTTCGCGCAACTCGGGCAGTACCACGGATTCCTCGTGCTCGACGTGGTGCCGCACGGCGGCGATGAACTCCTCGAGCTTCTCGTCGAAGTCCGGGCCCTCGGGCGAGATGCGCTGCAGGTCGTGCAGCAGCCGCTCGGCCTCGTGGTGCTCGTCGGCGCCGTGGTGCGCCTCCTCGGCCGAGGGCAGCTCGGTGTACACCTTCTGCTCCTCGGCGTGACTGTGCGCGGTGAGGCGGGCCGCGCACTCGTCGAGCAGCAGCTGGCGGTCCCCGTCGCCGTCGCGCAGGCGGTCGAAGAGCTGCTCCATCATGCGGTGGTCGTTCGTGATCAGCGTGACGGCGTCGGAAGCCATGTCCCCTCCTCAGAGTCGGCCCCTCCACGGTCGCGCGCGGAGCCCGGGCCCGCGGCCGAATGGCCGAATTCCGGCGCCGGCCTGCGGATCCGCGGTCGCGCGCCGAGACCGGTCCCGCGAATGGGCCGAAATCCGCTGCCGGCCTGCGGATCCACGGTCGCGCGCCGGGGCCGGGCGCGCGGCCGAATGGCCGAAATCCGCTGCCGGCCTGCGGATCCACGGTCGCGCGCCGAGGCGGGGCGCGCGGCCGAATGGCCGAAATCCGGCGCCGGCCTGAAGATCAGAGGATGGTGTCGTACCTGTACGTTGCCGGCCTCCGCCCCGCCCGCCTGCACGACGTGGCGCCCATCGGCCCCGGCGGCTGGGTGCGGCTCCCGCCCGGCGCGGCCGGGATGCGCGCGACCAGGGCCGTGGTGGCACCCGGGCTCGCGGGCGTCTGCGCCTCCGCCGCCGCGTCCGCGCCCGAGCTCGCCGCCCTCGGGGCCGCGCTGGCCGAGGCCGAGGAGGCGGCCGGGCTGCCGATCGGGTGCATCGCGGTCATCCCGGCCCTGGAGACCGCGGCCGGCGTGCTGGCCGCCTCGGAGCTCGCCCGGGCCCCGCGGGTGGCCCGGCTGCTGCTCGGCGAGGCGGCCCTGCGCGCCGAGCTGCGCATGCGCCCGGGGCCCGACGAGGCGGAGCTGCAGTGGCTGCGGTCGATGGCCGTGCTGGCCGCCGCGGCCGCCGGGATCGGGGCCCCGGTGGCGGACGTCTGCGCTGATCCGGGCCGGTTCGAGGCGTCGTCGCGGACCCTCGCGCGGCTGGGTTTCGGCGGCCGGGTCTGCGCGGATGACCAGCAGCTGAAGCTTGCCGGTGAAATATTTGCCTGCGCATGAACATTGTCGTCCGAACATATTCCGCGGCGACAATCAATTACCCAATGTGTTGTCGACAATGCATTCTGTGATTATTGCCGCAACGTAAAGTTAACATCACACCAGGGTTGCTCATATCGGAATGCATCAGTCAGAAATCCGTCCGGTCCAGCCGTTTGGGTCCGAAGGGGTTGACCCGTCGTCGGCGAACGGATGAGCCGGAAAGAGGCGATCGTCGTTCGATCACGTACGTCGGTATTGACACAGATCGGCCGCTCTGTGATTGTGCACAACGTCGATGCGACAGCCGGGCAATTGGGCCACTTACCCAGGCCGGCTGGGACCGCGTCCGACGCGCATTGTCAATCTCGGATGCCTGCGGGGACTTTTCGTGACCCAAAGCCAGAGCTCGCTGCCCGTGCCCGCCCAACGGCAGGGTCGCGACTCGCGGCAGAGCCCCGAGCGCCGGCCTACCCGCCACACCGCCGCTCTGGCTCGCCGTGAGGAGCCGATGCCCCCTGGGCGCGGCCAGGAACGGCGGTCCGGACAGCGGGCCGGCCGGCGCATCGTCGACCAGCTCCGCCTCATCGTCGCCCTGCCGCTCGTCGCCGTGGTCGTGTTCGCCGGCGTCGCCTTCTACTCCACCGTGCAGGAGGTGAACCGGGCGCGGACCCTGCAGGACCTCTCCGCCCTGGCCACCGACGCCGGTGGCCTCGCGCACGCACTGCAGCGCGAGCGCGCCGCGGCGGTCAACGTCGTGCTGCACAACGAGGCGACCCAGCAGGACGCGTTCCAGCAGCAGTCGATGCTGACCGACGACGCCGTACACAAGTACGACACACAGCGTCACAACCTCGCCGGCGGCGGGGACTCGGAGACGCTCGACCGCATCGACACCGGCCTCTCGAGCCTCGCCAAGCTGCGCGACCAGGTGCGCAACGGCAAGCAGGCCTCGGTCTCCGCCGTCGCGTTCAGCTACCGGATCATGATCGCCGACCTGCTGGACTACCGCGAGTCGGTGGCCCGCTCCGGCGCCCCGACCGACCTGGCCGACGAGATCCGCGCGGCCGCCGCGCTCTCCCGCGCCTCCGAGGCCATCGGCCAGCAGCAGGCCGCGGTGCTCCGCGGGATTGCCGCCGGCGAGCTGACCCCGGCGCTGCAGCAGGAGATCACCGCGACCCGCACGAGCTTCACGGAGCAGTCGGTCGCCTTCTCCCAGCTGGCCCCGCCGGAGTGGCGGACCTGGTACGAGCAGGCCGGTATGGGCGACCAGGTGGTGGCCGCCCAGCGGCTGCAGGACCAGGTCGGCCGCACCCAGCCCGGCCAGCGCATCAACTTCGAGTCGGCGGCCTGGATCAACGCCATGTCCGGCTACGAGGGCCTGCTGTACCAGGTGGAGCAGCAGGTCGACGAGAGCATCGAGCAGGCCGTCGCGGCCGTGCACGACGACCAGATGACCCGGGCCGCGCTGCAGACCGTCGGCGTGGTGGTCGTCCTCCTGGTCGCCATCGTGCTGACCGGTTTCGTGGCCCGGCGCCTGACCCGGCGGCTGCGATACCTGCAGGACGCCGCGCGGACCGTCGCGTACGACCAGCTGCCCACCGTCGTTTCCGAGCTGCGCGCCGCCGCGCCCGGTACGGTCGACCCGGACGAGGTCGCCGAACGGGCCTCCGCGACCCTGGTGGTCTCCGGGGCGGACGAGGTCGCCGACGTGGCCCAGGCCTTCCGCGCGGTCCACCGCGAGGCGGTCCGGATCGCCGGTGAGCAGGCCGTCATGCGGTCCAACGTCGCCGAGATCTTCGTCCACCTGTCCCGCCGCGAACAGCGACTGGTCGACGCGGTACTGGCCCAGGTCGACAAGGTCGAGCGGGACGAGACGGACCCGGACCGGCTGCAGGAGCTGTACCAGCTCGACCACCTCGCCACCCGGATGGCCCGGATCAACCTGAGCCTCCTGGTGCTCGGTGGCTCCGGCGCCGCCCGCGTCCGCCGCGAGGACGCGCCGCTGGGCAAGGTGCTGCAGGCCGCCATCTCGCAGATCGAGCACTACGTGCGGGTCCGCTTCGGCAGCGTCGACGACGACGTCGCCGTGGTCGCCGAGGCCGTCGACGAGATCGTGCACCTGCTCGCCGAGCTGCTGGACAACGCGACGGGCTACTCGCCGCCGGAGTCCGAGGTCTGGGTCACCGCCCGCGGCCTGGGCGACCGGGTGATCGTGCAGATCGTGGACGTCGGCGTGGGTCTTTCCCCGACCCGGCGGGAGCAGCTCAACCAGCTCCTGGCGCAGCCGCCGGCCATCGACATCGCCGCCGTCCGCGCCATGGGACTCACCGTGGTCGGGCACATCGCCGCGCGGTACAACATCAGCGTTCAACTGCGCCCCGGCCAGCACACCGGGACCCTGGCGGAGATCATCATCCCCAAGGAGGTCTTCCGCCCGATCATGGCGTCGGAGCGGGGACCGCAGCTGGCGCCGGCGACCGTCGGCGCGCCGGACCACAACGGCAACGGCTCCCGGCCGGGCAACGACCTGTTCACGCCGCAGCGCCCGAGCGAGCCCAGCCTGTTCGAGGTCCCGGCGCCGGCCCAGGCCCAGCAGTGGGCCACGCAGGAGCTGACGACGATCCAGTCCTCGGCGCCGACGCAGGTGTTCCAGGCCCCGGACTACGACGCGCCCTACCCGGCGCAGTCCTACCAGGCCGAGCCGGCGCAGTCCTACCAGGCGCAGCCCACGTACGACGCGTACGAGGCGTACGAGCAGCCCAGCTCGAGCCGGCCGGCCGCCCCGCCCGGCCCGGGCATGTGGCCGCCGCTGCCGGAGCCCGAGGTCTCGTCGATCCTGGCCTCGGCCGAGGACGACGCGATGGAGCTGCCGATCTTCAACTCGGTCAGCGGCTGGTTCCACGTCGAGACGCCGCCCGGCCTCGGCGAGCCCGAGCCGGCCATGGCGATGAGCGCGCCGGCCCCGGCGCCCGTCGCCGCGGCGGCCGCGCCGGAGCCGAGGAACTGGGAGTCGAGCGCGGACGCCGGCTGGCGGGCCGCCGCCGAGGCGGCCACGCCCTCGGTCAGCGACACGACGGCGGCGGGTCTGCCGGTGCGCGCGGCGGGCCGGCACCTGGTGCCGGGTGCGGCCGAGCCGGCCCAGCAGCAGCAGCGTCCGGGCACACCGATGCAGACGGGCACGCCCAAGCGCGACCCCTCCCGGGTGGCCGCGGCGATGTCGGCATACGCACGAGGCGTCGCGAACCGACGCCCGCAAAGCTGATCGGCTCCGGGGGGAACCGTTGGGATGTATATGCAACAGCTGGAGAGGACCACGTCTGTGACCGACCCGAGTAATCTCGGTTGGCTGCTGGATAGCTTCGCGAGCCGTACCCCCGACGTCAGCCACGCGCTGGCGATCTCAACCGACGGTCTCGTGCTGGCCCATACCCGGGCCTTGCCCCGGGACCGGGCCGACCAGCTCGCCGCCACCGGCAGTGGTCTCGTCGCGCTCCTCGCCGGCGCCGCCCGGTTCTTCGACGCCGGCCAGGTCATCTCCAACGTGACCCAGCTCGACGGCGGGTTCATGTTCTGCATGGCCTTCAGCGACGGCGCGTCGATGCTCGTGCTGGCGTCGCCGAACGCGGACGTCGGCAAGGTCTCGTACGAGATGACCGAGCTCGCCAACCGCATCGGCGACGCGCTGACCCCCGCGGTGCGGGGCCCGTCGTGACCGATCCGAACCGCCGCGGCCGTCCGACCGCGGTCAAGATCATCATCGCCGGCGGGTTCGGCGCGGGCAAGACGACCCTGGTCGGCGCGATCTCCGAGATCCCGCCGGTCACCACCGAGGCCGTCATGACCGCCGCCAGCCTGGCGCACGACGACGCCTCCCTGGTGCCGGACAAGGGCAGCACCACGGTGGCGATGGACTTCGGCCGGATCACGCTGTACCAGGACCTCGTGCTGTACCTCTTCGGCACGCCCGGTCAGAAGCGGTTCTGGTTCATGTGGGACGAGCTGTGCCGCGGCGCCATCGGGGCGGTCGTCATCGCCGACACCCGGCGGCTGGCGGACTGCTTCGGCGCCATCGACTACTTCGAGAACCGCCGCCTGCCCTATGTCGTGGCCGTCAACAACTTCGACGGCGCGGCGCGCTACCACCTCGAGGACATCCGCGACGCGCTGGCCGTGCACCGGAGCGTCCCGATGCTCAATGCCGACGTACGGTCCCGGGCATCGGCCAAGGAGATCCTCGTCGCCGTGACCGAGCACGCCCTTGCGCAGCGCGCCGGCGCTCGCCGCTAGAAAACCCCCCTCAAGGAGAGCAATGTTTCTGCCTCGACGTCTGGTCAGCCTCGCGCTGGCCACCGGCCTGGTACTCACGGGCGCCGCGTGCGCCAACGACGACGACGCGAAGTCCGACAGCGCCGGAGCGGCGTCGACCCTGAAGATCGGCTTCCTCGGCTCGTTGACCGGCACCTACCAGGCCGTCGGCACGGATCTGAAGAACGGCTTCGAGCTGTACCTCAAGATGCACGACAACAAGCTCGGCGGGCACCCGATCGACCTCAAGGTGGCCGACGAGGGCGACGGCGCGCAGACCGCCGTTCCGGCCGCGACCAAGCTGGTCAAGGAGGACGGCGTCCTCGCCATGACCGGCATCGTCGGCGGTGGCTCGGTGGCCGCCGTGGCGCCGCTGCTGTCCCAGGCGAAGGTGCCGCTGATCGGCTCCAACGGCCGCCCGGACCTCAAGGACCTCAACGGCGTGTGGACGACGAGCTTCATGTCCTCCGACCCGGGGCAGTCCATCGCGCAGTACATCAAGGACAAGGTCAACGGCCCGGTCTTCGCCATCGGCCCGGACTACCAGGGTGGCTACGACGAGGTCGGCGGCTTCACCACCGAGTTCGCCAAGATCGGTGGCACGCTGGCCAACACCGGCGGCAAGACGCTGTGGACGCCGTTCCCGCAGACCACGAACTTCCTGCCGTACTTCAGCCAGATCAAGTCCAGCGGCGCGAAGGCGGTCTACACCTTCTACGCCGGCAAGGCCGCGATCGACTTCGTCAAGCAGTACAAGCAGTCGGACGTGAAGGACCTGCCGCTGTACGGCGCGTTCATCACCGAGGGCACCGTGCTGCAGGCCGAGGGCGACGCCGCCAAGGACGTCTTCACCACCTGCAACTACTCGCCCGACCTCGACAACGAGGAGAACCGCAAGTTCGTCGCCGCCTGGCGTCAGCAGTTCCCGGACGCCACCCCGACCACGTACGCGATGGCGTCCTACGACGCGGCCGCCGTGCTGGACCGGGCGATCGCCGCGGCCGGCAGCAACGTGACCTCGGAGACGATCAACGAGCAGGTCGGCAAGCTGGGGCAGATCTCCAGCCCGCGCGGCCAGTGGCAGTTCGGCAAGAACCACGCGCCGATCCAGAAGTGGTACCTGCGCCAGGTCCGCAACGACGGCCGCGCACTGGCGAACACGCTGGTGCAGGACCTCGCCACGGTTGGCCAGTAGTCCGTTGGACCTGTACCTGATCCCGGCGGTCGACGGCGTGGCCTACGGGCTGTTGCTGTTCGTCGTCGCCGCCGGGCTCACCCTCGCCTTCGGCGTCGGTGATGTGCTCAACCTGGCGCACGGGACGCTGTTCGCGTTCGGTGCCTACGCCGCTGCGAAGATCAGCGACGGCAGCTGGGGTTCGCTCGCGCTCGCGGTGCTGGTCGGCACCGCGGCCGCGGGCCTCGGCGGCGCGCTGCTCTCGGCGATGCTCGTCCCGCTGGCCGGTCGCGGCCACCTCGCGCAGGCGCTGCTCACGTTCGGCGTCGCGCTGGTGGCCGGCGACCGGCTGACGGCCTTGTTCGGCAAGGACGAGCTGCCGATCGCCGTGCCCAAGGTGCTCGACCGGCCGGTGGACCTGGCCGGGCACAGCTACCCGGGGTACCGGCTGGCCTTGATCGTCGTCGCCGCGCTCATCGCGGCCGGCCTCTTCGCCGTGATCACCCGCTCCCGGGCCGGGCACTTCGTGCGCGCGACCGTCGACGACCGGGACATGGTCGCCATGCTCGGCGTGTCGCCGTTCACGGTGCGCACCAGCGTCCTGGCCGGCGCGGGCGCCCTGGCCGGGCTGGCCGGCGCGCTCGGCGCCCCCATCATCGGCGCCGGTCCCCGCACGGCCGACCAGGTGCTGATGCTCTCGCTCGTCGTGGTGGTCCTCGGTGGCATGGGCTCGATCGTGGGCACCCTGATCGCCGCGCTGGCCGTCGGCGAGATCCAGACCATCGGCGTCACCAACTTCGCCACCGCCGCCCCCTTCGCCCTCTTCGGCGCGATGGCGATCGTGCTGGCCGCACGGGCTCGCGGGCTGCTGCCGTCGGGGCGGTCGGCATGAGATTTCTCCGGTACCTCCTGACGCTGGGCATCCTCGGCCTGCTTGTCTCGTTCGCCTGGACGCTCAACCACTACGCCGTCGGCATGCTCACCCGGATGCTGATCATCGGCCTGCTCGCGGTCAGCGTCGCGCTGCTCACCGGCGTGGCCGGCCTGCCGACCCTGGGCCAGACCGCCCCGTTCCTGGTCGGCGCCTACACGACCGCGATCATGATCGACAACGACCTGAGCGTCGGCGTCGTGCACCTGCTGGCCTCGGCCGGCACCGGCGCACTGTTCGCCCTGATCACCGCGCCGCTCGTGGTCTACGCCCGCGGCGTCGTGGTCCTCATGATCACGCTGGCCCTCGGCGAGCTGACGTCCACAGTGGCCGGTCGCTGGAAGAGCCTGACCCACGGTACCGACGGCTTCACCTCCTGGGCGCCCGTGCACCCGCTGCCGGGCCTGGTGGACCTCGACACCGACGCGTCGAAGTACCTCTACACCCTGGCGGTCGTCGCCGTCCTGGTCGGCGCCGTGCTCCTCGTGCTGCGCACCCCGGCCGGCGCCCTGCTGCGCGCGACCCGGGACGACGCGCGGCGCATGCGGGCCAGCGGGCACCCCGTCAACGGGTACCTCACCGCCGCCTACGTCGCCGCCGGCGCCCTGGCCGGCGTGGCGGGGGCGCTGCTGTTCACGGTGCAGTCGTACGTCTCCCCGGGCGACGGCGGCTTCGACGTCGCCGCGCTCATCCTGCTCGCCGTGGTGATCGGCGGTTCCACGTCGATGGTCGGCGCCCTCATCGGCGCGGCCCTGGTCGTCGCCACGCGCGACTGGATCGCCGGCGCCGGCCACGCCCCGCTGCTGCTCGGCATCCTGTTCATCATCTGCGTCTACCTGCTGCCCAACGGCCTGCTGGGCGAGCACGCGGCCCTGTCCTTCCTCAACCGCCTCCGTCCAAAGCCTGCTTCGGTACCGCCTGTGCCGATTCCCGCCCCGCGCGAACCCCACCCGGCGGACGAGGCGGCCGTGCCCGAGCGGGGAGCGGCCCGATGATCCTGCGGGTGGAGAACCTCGGCCGGCGCTACGGCGACCTGGCCGCCCTGGACGGCGTGGCCCTGGACCTGGCCCCCGGCGAACGCCGTGCCCTCATCGGCCCGAACGGCGCCGGCAAGTCCACACTGCTCAACCTGATCGCCGGCGCCCAGCGCCCGACGGCCGGCCGCATCCACTTCGACGACCGCGACGTGACCCGCATGTCCCCGGCCCGCCGGGCCCGGCTCGGCATCGGCCGCACCCACCAGCACCCGGCCGTCTACTCGACGCTGACCGCGCTGGACAACGTCCTCGTCGCCGCCCGCCGCCCGTGGGGCCGCCTGCGCCCCGGCGCGCCCGGGTACCTGGCCGCCGTGGGCCTGGAGTCGGTCGCGGGCGTGAAGGCGGGCAGCCTGTCCCACGGCCAGCGCCGCCAGCTGGAGCTCGCCATGGCCCTGGCCGGCGACCCCAAGCTGCTGCTGCTGGACGAGCCGGCCGCGGGCCTGGCCCCGCCGGAGGTCGAGCTGCTGGCCGGCCTGCTGGCCACGCTGCCCAAGACGGTGGCCGTCCTGCTGGTCGAGCACCACCTGGACCTGGTGTACGGCTTCGCGGACCACGTCACGGTCCTGCACTCCGGCCGCCACGTCCACACCGGCACCGTCGCCGAGACCAGGCGCTCGCCGGAAGTGAAGGCTGCCTACGCCGGGGTGACACCGTGACGCTGACCGTCGAGGGCCGGCGTTCCGGCCGCCGCATCCACGCCGTGGCCGTCGCCGTCGGCGGTGCCGTTGCCTTCGCGTTCGCCTTTGTCTTTGTCTTTGTCTTTGCCTTCGTCGGGGTGACACCGTGACGCTGACAGTCCAGGGCCTGCACTCCGGCTACGGCGGCGGCACCGTCCTGCACGGCGTGGACCTGACCGTGCCGACCGGCGCGGCCCTGGCCGTCCTCGGCCGCAACGGCGCCGGCAAGACCACGCTTGTGCACACCATCTGCGGCCTGATCAAGCCCAAGGCCGGCAGCGTCAGGCTGGACGACACCGACCTGGCGGGCCGCCCGGCCCACCGCGTGGCCCGGGCGGGCATCGCCCTGGTCCCGCAGGGCCGCCGTGTCTTCACGAGCCTGACGGTCGCCGAGCACCTGCAGCTGTCCCGCCGCAAGGGGGAGTGGACCCAGGACCGGGTCCTGCAGCTCCTGCCCCGCCTCAAGGAGCGCATGCGCAACCGAGGCGACCAGCTGTCGGGCGGCGAGGCCCAGATGCTGGCGATCGCGCGGGCCCTGCTGACCCAGCCGACGGTACTGCTGCTCGACGAACCCTGCGAAGGCCTGGCGGTCGACCTGGCCGACCGCGTACGCGCGGTGGTGGCCGAGCTCGCCCGCGGCGGCCTGACGGTCCTGCTGGTCGAGCAGCAGCCGGAACA
This sequence comes from Dactylosporangium sp. CS-033363, assembly GCF_050942475.1. Classification (NCBI taxonomy): domain Bacteria; kingdom Bacillati; phylum Actinomycetota; class Actinomycetes; order Micromonosporales; family Micromonosporaceae; genus Dactylosporangium; species Dactylosporangium sp. CS-033363. The sequence continues at coordinate 2,204,165 of NZ_CP192032.1, forward strand.
CGCCCTGGCGGTGGCCGACCGGGTGGCCCTGCTCGCCGACGGCGTCGTGGCCTCGACCCACACGGCGGCCGAGCTGCGAGCCGACCCGTCCCTGACCGACCACGTCCTGAGCGTCGCGAGCCACGCCTGACCCGTCCGGCCCGCCGTCCGATCCACGCGGTAGCGTCGCCGGCCACGCCTGACCCGTCCGACCCGCCGTCCGACCCACGCGGTCGGGCGTGTTGGCTTATGTCGGGCGCTGACGCGCCACGACATAAGCACATTTAAGTCGCGCCACGGTATAAGTCCGAAATGTCGGGCTGAGGTACGAAGCCCGACATTTCGCTTGAAACCGGACGCGGGGCAGGTCGGGAGTAGTGTGCCGGGCATGGGTGAGTCGGCGCACTGGACCCGGGTCGAGGCCGGTCCGCACGCGCTCGACCTGCTCACCGCGAGCTACCGGCGGCACCAGTTCGCGCGGCACTCGCACGCCACGTACGCGATCGGCGTGGTGACCTCCGGCGAGGAGCAGTTCCGCTACCGGGGCGAGCTGCGCCGGGCCGGGGTGGGAACGCTGGCCATTCTGGAGCCGGACGAGCCGCACGACGGGATGGCGGCGCGGCCGGAGGGGTGGGCGTACCGGGTGCTGTACCCGAGCGAGTCCCTGCTCTTCGAGGGCCGCGTCGAGCGCACCGGGTTCCGGGAGCCGATCGTCACCGACCCGCGCAGCGTGCACCTCATCCGGTCCGCGCACGAGGAGCTGACCGCCGGGGAGGACGAGCTGGCCGGGCAGTCGAAGCTGGCGTGGGCCTTCGCCGCGGTGATCCAGCGCCACGGGGAACCCCGCAGCGCCGGCGCGGGCATCCGGGTGTCCGACCCCGCGGCCGGGCGGAAGGTGGCCGAGATCCGCGACCGGCTGCTGGCCGACCTGCGGTGTGCGCCGAGCCTGCGCGAGCTGGCCGCCGGCGTTGAACTGTCGCCGTTTCACATGCTGCGCGTGTTCCGGGAGGCGACCGGGTTTCCGCCGCACGCCTGGCTGGTGCTGGAGCGGGTCTGCCATGCGCGGCACCTGCTGGCCGCGGGGCGTACGCCGGCCGAGGTGGCCGGGATCGTGGGCTTCGCCGACCAGGCGCACCTGACGCGCTGGTTCAAGCGTGTCACAGGCGTAACCCCGGCCGCGTTCCGCAACGCCGCCCGCGTTCCGTGACGCTGCCTGAGGTTGCGTGACGCCGGCCGCGTTCCGCTACGCCCGCCCGTGGTGCGTCGGGCCGCCGCTCGTCGTGCGTGACGCCGGCCGTGTTCCGCTGCGCCCGCCCGTGGTGCGTCGGGCCGCCGCTCGTCGTGCGTGACGCCGGCCGCGTTCCGCTGCGCCGCTCCGTCGGTGCGTGGGGCCGCCGCCCGTGGCGCGTGGGGGCTCGCCGCGTTCCGCACCGCCGCGCGGTGCGTGCGGCGGCCGCTGCCCGTGATGCGTGAGGGCGCGCACCCGTGGCGCCTGAGGCCGGCCGGGTTCCGCAACGCCGCCCGTGGCGCGTAAAGCTCGTGGCGCGCGTAAAGCTCGTGGCGCGCGTAAAGCTCGTGGCGCGTAAGACCCGCGGCGTGCAGAACCCCGAACCGCGCGCTGATGCGGGCATATCCGATTTATCGCCTGGCAGGGGATGCGTCCGGTTCCGTGCCAACGTTGTGGTGGTCACTATCGGGAAGGGTTGTCGGCGATAGGTTCCCGATATATCGTCGAACTATCAAACGACGATAAAGGAGGAGCGACATGAGGTCGCATCACGGAATGTTTGACACGGGGGCCTGGCAGCGCGGGTTTGGCAGCTTCATCCCCCCGTTCCCGCCCGAAGGCGGGCGCGGCGGCTGGGGTCGCGGCGGACATGGGCACGGCGGGCACGGTGGCCGGGGCCGGGGACGCGGTGGCCGTCCGAACGTGCGCGTCGCGGTGCTCGCGCTGCTGCACGAGCGCCCCATGCACGGGTACGAGATGATCCAGGAGCTCGAGCAGCGCACCGGCGGCATCTGGCGGCCGAGTCCGGGGTCGGTGTACCCCACGCTGCAGATGCTCGAGGACGAGGGGCTGATCGTCGCCGAGGAGTCGGGTGGGCGGAAGCGCTTCGTGCTCACCGACACCGGGCGGCCGGAGGCCGAGCAGGCGGCGCAGAACGCGCCGTGGCAGGAGTACGGCGACGAGAACGTCTCGCAGGCGCAGGAGTTTCGCGACGCGGCGTTCGGGATCATGGACGCGCTGCGGCAGGTGGGCTTCAACGGTACGCCCGAGCAGCGGGCCCAGGCGCTCGAGGTGCTCACCGAGACCCGGCGCAAGCTCTACGCGATCCTGGCCGACTGAAAGGCCGACGGAGAGGCCGACGGAGAGGCCGACGGAGAGGCCGACGGAGAGGCCGACGGAGAGGCCGGCTGCAAGGGCCACTCGAAGGCCACACGGACGCGATCCCTGGGGCGTGCGGGCCCCAGGGATCGTTCAACGCGCACAACGCACAAGGGACAGGGCCATGCGCTGGTGGACCGTGAACCCGACCCCGCCACCGCGGGAGCCGGTGCAGCAACAGCAGAAGATCCAGGAACCTATGGCCGCCGGGCCGGATCCTCGTTCCGGCCGCCCAGTGCTGCCCACACCTGGTTGACCGTCTCGTACTGCGTGTCGTCCGCCGGCAGCGCCTCCAGTGCGTCCAGCACCTCGTCCGGCGCGTCCAGCTCGGTCGCGCCCGCGATCAGGTCGTCGCGGTCGCCGGGGAGGCTGGCCTTCGGGATGTACCGGCCGAGATTGCTTCTGGCTTCGACCTCGTCCGGCGTCATGCCGATCGGGGCCCCGCCCGAGCGGTCGCCCCCGCCCTCGGGGTCGACGTCGCGGGCCTCTATCGCGTCCTCGCGCGCGAGCCGCTCGTCGAGCGCGACTCCGTGCTTCGTGTTTCCTCGCTCCATGAAGCGTGACGTACCCGGGCGAAATCCCCCGAAACGGGCTCACCCCCGATTGGAAACCGGCGTGCTTGGGTAGCCGGTTGACATCCGCCCGATATACCCCGGTCTCCGAATCCCCCCGGCGGACCGGACGGGCGCTTCGCAGGAGGTGAGCACACAGTGGCACGCATCGGGCAGCTGTTCGGCGGCCGCGGGGCGACCGACCGTGACGGCGACGGCGTGGACGACCGCACCGGGCGCCCCATCGTCGACCGCGACCGTGACGGTGTGGACGACCGTGTGGAGACGCCCGCCGCCGAGTCGCCGGCCGTCGACCGCAACCGCAACGGCGTCGACGACCGCGCCGAGGCCGCGAGCGAGACGCGCACGTGGCGCCTCGGGCGCAAGCACGACAAGGACGGCGACGGGATCGACGACCGTACCGAGGCGAAGACCACCGGGGCCATCCCGCCGGTCGGCGTCATGGACCGGGAGAGCGACACGACCCCGATGCGCCGCACGATCGACCGCGAGCCGGTCACGGAGCCGGTCGTCGAGCCGGTGCCGGTGCGCCAGGCCCCCGCGCGGGTGAGCATGCTCGCCACGCTGGGCGTCATGGTGGGCCTCGCCGGTGTGGCGGCCGCGCTGACCGGGCTGCTCGCGCCGTGGGCGATCCCGGTGGGCGCGCTGGGCCTGCTGTTCTCGTTCGGCGGCATCATCGCGGGTGTACGCCCCAACGTGGCCGGGCGCGGGCTCGGCACGCTGGGCGTGCTGATCAGCGGTACCGCCGTGGTGTTCGGCATCCTCGCCATGACCGGCCAGGTCAGCTGGCTCGACACCGACGTCGACCAGGTCGCGCGCCTCAACGACTGGCTGGACACCCAGCTCCCCTGGATGAAGAACTGGTGACCTGAGCTACGTCCCGATGCCGGCCGGATCCGCCTCTTGGATCCGGCCGGCATCGTCGTCTTCCGCCGGGGGCTTGCGGCGGGTGGCGAGGATCGAGCCGGCCAGGATCAGCGCGAACGCGGCGCCGGTCAGCCAGGTCACCGGCTCGTCGAGGACCAGCGCGCCGAGCACCACGGCGACGGCGGGGTTGACGAACGTGATGACGGTCGCGCGCACGCCGCCGACCTCGGCCACCAGGGCGAAGAACAGCACGAACGCGAGCGCCGTGCAGATGACCGCGAGCGCGAGGGCGGCCAGCGCCGGGCCGGTGGTCACGTGCCGGGCGAGGTCCGGGAGCTTCGGCACCGAGACGGGCGCGAAGAGCACGGCGCCGATCACGAGCGAGGCGGCGGCGACACCGTAGCGCGGTACCTCGGAAAGCCAGCGCTCGATGATGAGCGGGCCGGCCGCGTAGCAGACGACGACGCCCACGAGTTCGAGCAGCGGGATCGGGCCGGAGCCGGCCGCGTGGAAGCCCAGCAGCAGGGCCACGCCGGCCAGGCCGACCAGCAGGCCGCTCACCCGGCTCGCGGTGAGGCGCTCGGTGCGGTTCATCAGCCGGGCCATGATGGCGGCGACCAGGGGCACGCCGGCGATGACGAGGCCGGTGAAGGAGCTGTCCACGTGCCGCTCGGCGTCGGAGAGCAGCAGCCAGGGCAGGCCGATCTCGACGACGGTGTAGGCCAGCAGGGGCAGCCACGGCCGCAGCGACGCGCGCAGCTCGCGGCGGGCCAGGGCGATCGGCAGCAGCAGCACGGCCCCGAGCGCGGTGCGCACGAAGACCAGCTCGGCCGGGCCGATCTCGCGGACCGCGACCTTGATCAGCAGGTACGGGATGCCCCAGATGACGCACATGGCGCCGAACAGGAGCCAACCACGACGACTCATGGCCCGATTCCACGCCAAGACGAGCCGCCGGTCTTGAACGTCGTTGCGCAACGGCCCGCGGTGCGCGTCACACCGCGGGCCGTGGCAAACAGCGCAGAAACTCAGAGCACGATGACCGAGCGCAGCACCTCGCCGCGCTCCATCTTGTGGAAGGCCTCCTCGACGTCGCCGAGCGAGCCCGTCTCCGTGACGAACTTGTCCAGCGGGAACCGCCCCTGCAGGTGCAGGTCGACGAGCATGGGGAAGTCGCGGGTGGGCAGGCAGTCGCCGTACCAGCTGGACTTGAGCGCCCCGCCGCGGCCGAAGACCTCCAGGAACGGCAGCGTCAGCTGCATGTCGGGGCGCGGCACGCCGACCAGCACCACGGTGCCGGCCAGGTCGCGGGCGAAGAAGGCCTGCTCGTACACCTGCGGCAGGCCGACCGCCTCGATGACCACGTCCGCGCCGAATCCACCGGTCAGGGCCTTGATCGCCTCGACCGGGTCGGTCTCGCGCGAGTTGACCACGTGGGTCGCGCCGAACTCGGTGGCCCAGTTGAGCTTGCGCACGTCGACGTCCACGCCGATGATCGTCGACGCGCCGGCCAGGCGGGCGCCGGCGATCGCCGCGTTGCCCACGCCGCCGCAGCCGAAGACCGCGACCGAGTCGCCGCGCCCGACGTTGCCGGTGTTGACCGCGGCGCCGACGCCGGCCATCACGCCGCAGCCGAGCAGGCCGGCGACGGTGGCCGGGGCGTCCGGGTTGACCTTCGTGCACTGGCCGGCGGCGACCAGCGTGTGCTTGAGGAACGCGCCGATGCCCAGGGCGGGGGAGAGCGGGGTGCCGTCCTTGAGCGTCATCTTCTGCTTGGCGTTGTGGGTGTTGAAGCAGTACCACGGCCGCCCCCGCAGGCACGCCCGGCACTGCCCGCACACGGCGCGCCAGTTGAGGATCACGAAGTCGCCCGGGGCCACCTCGGTCACGCCGGGGCCGACGGACTCGACGATGCCCGCCGCCTCGTGGCCGAGCAGGAACGGGAAGTCGTCGCTGATCCCGCCCTCGCGGTAGTGCAGGTCGGTGTGGCAGACGCCGCACGCCTGCACCTCAACCCGCGCCTCGCCGGGTCCGGGCTCGGGGACGACGATGGTCTCCAGGCTTACCGGCTGTCCTTTGCCGAGGGCAACGACACCTTGCGTCTCGATTGGCATACCTGTCGTCCTACCATGCCTTCCATGAGTGCGGACGAACTGCGGCGGGTCGCCCGGGAGAGTTTCGGCTGGGAGCGTCTGCGCGACGAGCAGCTGCGGGCCATGGAGGCGGTCATGGCCGGGCGGGACGCCCTCGCCGTGCTGCCCACCGGGGCCGGCAAGTCGGCGATCTACCAGGTGCCGGCGCCGCTGCTGCCGGGGCCGACGATCGTCGTGTCGCCGCTGCTCGCGCTCCAGCAGGACCAGATCGCCTCGCTGACCGCGCGCAACCACGAGGACCTGGTCGCGGTGCGGCTCTCCTCGGCCGAGGGCAAGACCGAGCGCGAGGAGGCGCTGGAGTCGCTGCGCAAGGGCGACGCCGAGTTCGTCTTCCTGACCCCCGAGCAGTTCGCCGACCCGGCCCGGGTGGCCCAGATCAAGGCGCTCAAGCCGAGCCTGGTCGCGGTCGACGAGGCGCACTGCGTCTCCGCCTGGGGCCACGACTTCCGCCCCGACTACCTGCAGCTGGGCCAGTTCATCCGGGAGCTCGGCCGGCCGCCGATCGTGGCGCTGACCGCGACCGCCTCGCCGCCGGTGCGCGAGGACATCATCGAGCGGCTGGGCATGCGCGACCCGGAGGTCGTGGTCACCGGGCTCGACCGCGCCAACCTGTACCTGGAGTCGGTGCACTGCCCCGACGAGGAGACCCGCCTGCGCCGGCTGATCGCGCGCGTCCGCGAGTCGGCGCCGCCGGGCATCATCTACGCGCCGACCCGCCGGTCCACCGAGGAGCTCGCCGAACGCCTCGAGAAGGAAGGACTGGACGCGGTCGCCTATCACGGCGGCATGAGCGCGGGCGAGCGCGAGCGGGCGCACGAGGCGTTCCTGGCCGACGAGGTGCCGATCATGGTCGCCACCACCGCGTTCGGCATGGGCATCGACAAGCCCAACATCCGCTGGGTCAACCACGTCTCCCTGCCCGACTCGCCGGACTCCTACCTGCAGGAGATCGGCCGCGCCGGGCGGGACGGGCAGGCGGCGCACGTGCTGCTGCTGCACCGTACCGAGGACACGGGTCTTCGGAAGTTCTTCAGCAACGTCTCCGTGGACAAGGAGGAGGTCTCCGAGCTCGCGGCCCTGCTCCGCGCGGCCAAGGAGCCGATGACCCGCGACGAGCTGGAGGAGCGCACCGGGCTCGGCGAGCGCAAGCTGGGGCAGCTGCTGGGCCTGCTGGAGGAGGTCGGCGGCGCGCGGATGCTGCACGGGGGCAAGGTCAAGGCCCCGCGCTGGGCGCCGACCCCGGCCAAGGCGGCCGAGCTGGTGGAGGCCCAGGCCGAGCGGCAGCAGACGGTGAGCCGGTCGCGGCTGGACATGATGCGCAACTTCGCCGAGACCGAGCAGTGCCGGGGCCGCACGCTGCTGGCGTACTTCGGCGAGCACCTCGACGGCATCTGCGAGCACTGCGACAACTGCACCGACGGCAGCGCCGCCGCGGGCCTGGCCGCCGCCGAGGACGCGCCGTTCCCGATCCACGCCGAGGTGCGCCACGGCGAGTGGGGCAAGGGGGTCGTGCTCTCCTACGCGGGCGAGCAGATGACGGTGCTGTTCGAGCAGGTGGGGTACAAGACGCTGTCGGTTCCGGTGGTCAGGCAGCACCGGCTCTTGCGGAAGGCGTAACCCCAAGAGAAGGCGTAGCCCCGCTCAGCACGCCGCCGGAGGCCGTGAGCACCTCGTCGAGGGCCGCGGCCGGCAGCGGGCGGGAGAAGTGGAAGCCCTGTGCCTGCGGGCAGTCCAGCTCGCGCAGCCGGGCGGCCTGCTCGGGCGTCTCGACCGCCTCGGCGATGGAGGACAGGCGCAGGCTGTTGCCGAGCTCGACGATCGCGCGGGTGAACGCCAGCTCCTCGGCCACCTCGCCGCCGGGCGTGAACGCGCGGTCGATCTTGAGGATGTCGACCGGCAGGTGGCGCAGGTAGGCCAGCGAGGAGTAGCCGGTGCCGAAGTCGTCCACGGCGACCCGCACGCCCTCCTCGCGCAGCCGCATGAGCACCGCGGTCACGTCGTCGGCCTCGCCGGCGCCCGCCGACACGAGCACCGTCTCGGTGATCTCCATGATCAGCGCTTCCCCGGGCAGGCCGGCGTCGTGGAGCGCCCCGATCACGGTGGCCGCGAAGTCCGGCTCGCGCAGCTGGCGGCCGGAGACGTTGACGGTGACCGAGATGCCGAAGCGCTCGTACCACGTGTGCACGTCCCGGCACGCCCGGCGCAGGACCCAGGCGCCGATGGGGACGATCAGGCCGTACTGCTCGGCGATGGGGATGAAGTCCAGCGGCGGCACCGCCACGCCGTCGCGGGACCAGCGCAGCAGTGCCTCGACCGCGGTGACCCGCCCGGTCGCGAGGTCCACGACGGGCTGGTAGTTGACCGTGAACTCCTCGGCCGCGATGGCCCGGCGCAGGTCGGCCGCGATGCGCAGGTGCTCGGAGCGCTCGCTCGCCAGCCGCTCCTCGTAGGCCGCGAGCTGGTTCTTGCCGGCCGCCTTGGCCGCGTAGAGGGCGAGGTCGGCGTTGCGCAGCGCCTCCGACGGGGTGGCCGGCGCGGCGAAGAGCAGCGAGCCGACGCTGGCGGTGACGGACAGCTCGCGCTCGTGCACGGTGACCGGCCGCGCGAGCTCGTCGATGATCCGGCGGCCGGCCGCGGCGACCTGCCCGGCGTCGGCGTCCTCCATCAGGATCGCGAACTCGTCGCCCCCGAGCCGCACCAGCGTGTCGGAGACCCGGACGATGCCGACCAGCCGGGCCGCGACCTCGATCAGCAGCGCGTCGCCGGCCGGGTGGCCGAACGAGTCGTTGACGTCCTTGAAGCCGTCCAGGTCCAAGAGCAGAAGACCATGGGCCGCACTGGTACGGGTGAGCGCGTGCTCCAGTCGCTCCTGCAGGAGGGCCCGGTTGCCCAGGCCGGTCAGCGCGTCGTGCAGCGCCCGGTGGGTGAGCTGCTGGCGGAGGGCCTCCTGCTCGCGCAGCGCCTCGCCGAGGGCCAGCGCGTGGGCGTCGAGCTCGAGCACCCGGCGGTTGGCGAAGCGCACCAGCTGGCTGAGCCGGGCGATGAGCAGCACCGCGGTGACGGCCGACGTGGCCAGCGGCACGAGCACCCACCAGCGCGACGGCATCGGGTGCACCGCGAGCATCAGCGTGATGGCGACCGCGGGGCCGACGAGGGAGAGCACGGAGTACAGCCAGATCCGATGCCGCGGGATGAGGTGCTGCGGGCGCTCGGGCCGGCCGGCCGCCCCGGCCATCGAGGGGTGCAGGGCGGCGGTGCCCAGCAGGGTGTAGGCGCAGAGGTACAGCATCGTCGAGAGGCTGTCGCCGCTCGCGTCCCCGGTCCAGGCGAGCCCGGCGTAGAAGACGACGTCCCCGGAGATGACCATGGACAGGGCGAGGCCGACCAGGGCGTGCGCGGGGCCGCGGACGCTGGAGCTGAACATCATCCGCGCCGTGAACACCACGAGGACCAGGTCGATCGTGATGTACGTCAGGTCGCTCACCAGCCGGCCGCCGTCCCCGCGGCCGCCGAACAGCATCGGGTGGACGATGAACGTCCAGTACAGCGCGGCCACCCCCGAGGCCACGATGCCCGAGTCGATGAACCGCTCGATCCGCGGCCGCTCCGGATCGGGGCGCACCCAGAGCAGGGCGCCCGCGACCAGCAGCCCATAGGCGGCCAGGTAGGCCAGGTCCTTCCAGTGCGCGCCGGCCACCACGTACAGCACGGCCGAGCCGACCGAGGACCACAGCGCGGCGGCGAACAGCAGCCAGACCCGCCGCTCCCGGGGCTGGTAGCGGCGCATCCCGATGCCGACCGCGGTCGCGGCCGCGATCCCGAGCAGCGCGTACAGCCCCTGCCGGGCCAGCACCGGCAGGAAGCCGCCGACCGCGATGGCGCCGAGCCCGAGGCCCGCGTACCAGCGCCAGGCGGCGGTCGGCTTTCCGGCGGATGTCATGGTTTTGTCCGTTATGTTGAGAGGTGGGGGTTGGCCGTGTTCCTATCGGCACTCGGGACCGCTGTTGTGAGGATTCGCGCGGGGGCGCGGGGGTAGGGGCCTGTGATGAAGGTGGCATTGCTCGGACCGATCGCCTGGCGTACACCCCCGCGGGCGTACGGCCCGTGGGAGCAGATCGTCTCGCTGCTGGCCGAGGGCCTGGTCGCCCGCGGCGTCGACGTCACCCTGTTCGCCAGCCTCGACTCGGTCACCGCGGCCCGCCTCGACGGCGTCGCCGCGCGCCCGTACAACGAGGACGCGAGCTACGACGGGCGCGTCTGGGAGGCCATCCACATCGCGCACTGCTACGGGCGCAGCGGCGAGTTCGACCTGGTGCACAACAACCTCGACTGGCTGCCCCTCGCCATGGGCGAGTTCTGCCGGGCCCGGCTGCTGACCACGGTGCACGGCTTCTGCTCGGCCGCGATCCTGCCGGCGTACCAGCGGGCGCGCTCGGCGTACGTGTCGATCTCCGACGCCGACCGCGGGCCGGGCCTGGACTACGCCGCCACCATCTACCACGGCATCGACACACGGCAGTTCCCGTTCCGCGCCGAGCCGGGCGACACGCTGGTGGCCTTCGGGCGCATCCACCCGGACAAGGGCACCGCCGAGGCCGTGAAGATCGCCCGCGCGACCGGCCGCCGGCTGCTCATCTGCGGCCCCGTCCATGACGAGGTGTACCACGCTGAGCAGGTGCTCCCGCACGTCGACGGCGAGCAGATCGTCTACGGCGGCAACGTGGGGCCGGCCGAACGCGCCGAGATCCTGGGCTCCGCGGCGGCGCTGCTGCACCCGATCGGCTTCGCCGAGCCGTTCGGGCTGTCGGTGGTCGAGGCGATGGCGTGCGGTACCCCCGTCATCGCCTATCCGCTCGGCTCGATGCCCGAGGTCGTCGACGAGGGGATCACCGGCTACCTGGCGTCCGACGCGCACGAGGCGGCCGGGATGCTCGACGACGCGCTGAAGCTCGACCGCGCGCGGGTCCGGGCCCGGGCGCTGGAGCGGTTCTCGGCGGACCGCATGGTCGACGACTATCTCGCGCTGTACCGGCGAATGCTCGGCTGAAGTTCTCAAGGCCTCTGGCGGGCGGCCGAACCTTCACAGTGTGCGGCGCCCGCGGCTTCTGACGCGGTAACGCGGACGGCTCGGCTCCGGCAGCGACGTGGCAGGCTGCCGGAGCCGATGCCTTGCCCGGAGCTGGAGATCTTGGCTTTCTGTGATCGAAGGCTGGCGTTGCGTCACCGGTGTCCTTAAGCTCTGCGGGGCGGAGGGATACTGTGAGTACGGTCGATGTCACCGAACGGCTGGACGAGGTCGAGCGCCTCATCCGGGGCTGGGACTTCCCCGGCGCCCGGGCCGCGGTCCAGCGCCTGCTCGACGAGCCGGAGCTGTCCGACGACGAGCGGCTGACCGCCCGCCGGCTGCTGGCCGAGGTGCTGCGCGAGCTGGGCGACCTGGACGCCGCCTACGACCTCGCCGAGGCGGTCGCCATGCAGGCCGAGCGCCGGTACGGCCAGACGCACCCCAGCACCGTGCACGCCGTCGCCGTGCTGGCCGCCGTCCGCCACGACTACGACGAGTGGGACGAGGCCGAGCGGCTCTACCACCGGGTGCTGGACAGCGGCGTCGACGAGGACGGCCCCGGACCGGTCGCGCGGGCGGTGCGCCTCGCCCGGGTCAACCTGGCCCTGCTCCAGCGCGACCGGGGCGAGACGGCCCTGGCCCTGGCCATGCTGAACGCGGCGTACGTGATCCACCGGCGGGAGTACGGCGCGGAGGACCTCGACACGATCCGCATCGCGGCCGAGCTGGCGGCGCTGCTGTACGCGACGGGGGATGTGCTGCAGGCGCGCCGGCTGTTCACGCTGGCGCACGCGGCGGCGCGGGGCCGGCTCGGGACGCGGCATCCGTTCACCAAGGCGGTGGAGTGGGAGCTGGCCTCGGTGGAGCCGCCGATGCCCTCGGCGCCGATCTCGATGCCCCCTTTGGTTGTGGATCCCGTGGTGGTTCCTCCGGCTCCTCCTGCTGCTTCTGGGGCTTCCTCTTCTTCTTCCTCTAGGGCCATATGGCCGCTGTTATCGGTGGTCGTGCTGCTGGCCGGGGTCTTCGCCGGGCTCTGGGTGTGGCGGCACGGCGGTCCGGACCTGATCCCCGACACGCCCGCCGTGGCCTCGTCCTCGTCGCCGGAGTTCGCCGTGCAGGACCTGACGCTGGCCGACGGGGGCACGACGCTCACCGTGCACTGGACCGCGCTGCCGGTGGGCGTGGTGATCGCGCTGTCCCGCGCCGGGGAGCCGCCGGCGGTGGTGGACACGGTGCCGCCGGGCACGACCGAGTACGTGGTGCACGACGTGGATCCCAAGGCCGCGTACTGCGTCGTGCTGGGCCCGGTCGACGAGGCGGTTTCGGTCACCGCGGCCACTTCTGTGTGCACGGGCGATCGCTGACCGTCGCCGTGCAGTTTGTGCCACCGCGGAGGGCGTAACTTCAGCTTTGCCGGGTATAGTCGCGCCGATGCGGCTTACAGACCGGACCCTCAATCTGCTGCCGGAGTCAGTGGCCTCGCTGCTGCGCAAGCGGCGCGAGACGGTGAAGTTCATCATCGTCGGCGGCCTCTGCTACGTCGTCAGTCTGGTCCTCAACTACGGTTTGCGGTTGACGGTTTTCGAACACAAACCAGTCACCGCTTTGACCATCGCCAATATCATTGCGACGGTCGTCTCCTACTTCCTCAACCGCGAGTGGTCCTTCCGCACCCGCGGCGGCCGGCGCCGGCACCACGAGATGCTGCTGTACACCGTGGTCAACGGCATCGGCGTGGCCCTGAACTCGGCCCCCCTCTGGGTGGCGCAGTACATGTTCGGCCTCCACACCCCGAACGTGAGCGTCGCCGTCGAAGAGGTCTCGGACTTCGTTTTCGGCATGATCATCGGCGTGGCGCTGGCCATGGTCTTCCGCCTGTGGGCATACCGCGTGTGGGTCTTCCCGCACGACGACGTCCGCCCGGCCCCGCAGAACCGCTACGAGGTCCCGGCCCAGGCGGGCGCGGTACCGGCGCCTACGGACGCCCCGTAACTTTCGCAGCATCTCCTGATCTCCCGGGTCTGGTTCCGTCGCAGGCCACCCGGGAGATCGCTCTTTTTGGGGTCCGATAAGTCGGGCGCTGGCGCGCCGCGACTTATCGGATTTTTCGCCTGTGGGGCGACTTTTCCGATTTGCGCAGCTTCTGGGTCGCTCCGCGCCAAGATCGCGATGGTCGCCGCGGTCCCCGCCCTGGTCGTCACGCTGCCGCGGTCGAGGTGCGCGCGCCATCGTGGTGGTGGGCACGGGTCGCGGCCTCGGTTGTGCCAGCGCCGCGGCGGGAGACGCGGGCGCGATCGCGGTGGTCGTCGCGGTCACCGGCGCCGGTTGTCACGGCGCCGCGCGGGCGGTCGGCCCGACCGGGCGGTGCGGTGCGTGGGCGGCCCGCGGTGCGCGGGCGGTCCGCGGTGCGTGGGCGGTCCGCGGTGCGCGGGCGGTCCGCGGTGCGCGGTGCGGTGCGGTGCGCGGTGCGCGGTGCGCGGTGCGGTGCGGTGCGGGCGGTGCGGGCGGTGCAGTGCGGTGTGCGGTGCGGTGCGGGCGGTGCGCGGACGGTGCGGTGCGAGCGGGCGGTGCGGTGCGTGGGCGGTGCGCGGGGCGAGGCGACTGAGGACGCTGCGCGGGGGAGTCGCGCCGGGATCAGCGCAGCGAAGGCGTGAGCGCGGTCCCGACCTGCTCCACGAGCCCGGTCATCTCGAACGCGACCTGCCCCACGTCGCACCCCGGCTCCACGATCGCCGCCAAAGAGGCGAGGGAGTCCCCCTTGCCCAGGGCGAGCACGAACAGCAGGCTCCGCCCCATCTCGACGATCGTGCGCACGACGGGGCCCTGGGCCGTGAACGACGACACCCCCTGGGCCAGCGACACCACGCCCGCCACCATTGCGGCGAGCTGGTCCGCCCGCGCCGGTGGGAGTTCCTGTGAGGCGGCCACCAGCAGCCCGTCCCCCGAGACGGCGACGGTGTGGCGGACCCCCGGGACGCGCTGCGTGAAGCCGCTCAGCAGCCAGTCCAGCCCCGTGGTCGGTGTCATGCCGAAGAACGTCCTTCCGTCAGGAGGTCCCGGGCGGCCTCGGGTTCGAGGTCAACCGTAGGGGTGTCGGGCGTCCGCACGGGACCCGGGACCACCGGGACGAGGGTCGAGCGCGGGTGCGGCACGTCGACCGGCTCGTTGCCCGGCAGGACCTGGCCGCGCTCGAACGGGCGGGGCGGCGGGAGGCGGCGCGCGACGGGGGAGTCGGGGGGGAAGGAGATCGGGTCCAGGATCAGCTCGGGGGGCAGCTGGACCACCGCGCGTAGGCCGCGGCCCGAGGGCGGCGGGCGCAGGGTCACCGTGAGGCCGTGCCGGGCGGCGAGGCGGGCCGCGACCGCGAGGCCGGTGCGGTGCGCCTCGGCCGCGTCCAGGGGCGGCGGGTCGGCCAGCCGGGCGTTGAGCTCGGCCAGGCGCTGCGGGTCGAGGCCGGGGCCGCGGTCGGCCACCTCGACGACGGCGCCGGCGCCCTCGCGGCGGCCCTCGACGAGGACCGGGCGGTCGGACGGGCCGGAGCGGGTCGCGTTGTCGAAGAGCTCGGCCAGCAGGTGGACCACGTCGTCCACGGCGTCGGGGGCGACGTGGACGTCGGGGGCGATCATGGAGTACTCGATGCGGGGGTAATCCTGAATCCGCGACTGTGCCGCCCGCAGCAGGTCCAGCAGCGTCACCGGGTCGCGCCGGCCGAGGACCGTGTCGGCGCCGGCGAGGACGAGCAGGCTCTGGTTGTCGTGGCGGATGCGGGTGGCGAGGTGGTCGAGGGCGAAGAGCTGGGCCAGGCGGTCCGGGTCGGCCTCGTCGCGCTCGGCCGCGTCGAGGTGGTGCACGAGTTCGTCGGCGAGGCGCTGGCTGCGGCGGGCCAGGCCGATCACCGCGGCGGAGGTGCCGGCGCGCAGGGCGGCCTGCTCCGCGACGGCTCGCGCGGCCTCCTGCCGGACGACCTGGAACTCCTCCGGGTCGATCGGCGGCGACGAGCGGCGGCGCGGGCGGCGGGCCGCCCGGGCGGCGCGCACGGCCAGCGCGATCGAGGCGGCCACGACCACCACGACGGCGGCGAGCCCGGCGAGCAGGGTGCGGTTCTGCTCGTCGCGTACCGCGTCGGCGATGCGCCCCTCGTCGGCCCCGGCCCAGGCGGACAGGGCGGCGAGCGCGTCCAGGGCCGGCTGGGCGTCGCCGCCGAGGCCGGACGGGACCTGGGTCAGCCGGTCCCGCCAGGCGGTGGGCGCGACCTCGGCGAAGCGGCGCAGGGCGTCGAGGTGGGCGGCCCGGTGCGCGGCCAGGTTCTCGTGCCAGGCCGGGGTGTCGGCGTCGCGCCGGTCGATGAGCTGGATCTGGGCGAGCTCCTCGCGGGCCACGGCGAGCCAGCCCGACGCGCGCAGGGCGGCGTTCACGGTCCCGGGGCCGGTGCGGCGCGGGAGGTCCTGGCGCAGCTCGACGAATTCGCTGATCATTTCCGTGTACTGCATGAGAAAGTCCCCCGCCGCCACCTCCTGCGGCGCCGCGGCGACCCGGGTGCGCAGCTCGGCGAGGCCGGCGGGTCGGAGCTTGGACAGTACCGAATCCGAGGCTTGGGTTTGGGCGGTGAAGGCGCTGCGGGCCGGCTCGGACCCGGTCAGCAGGAGGTTCAGGGCGGCCAGGCGCTCGTTGGACAGCTCGGTGGCGGCCCGGTCGGCGGCGACCCCGGTGGCCACGCCGGCGCGCGGGTCGTCCATCCGCCCGCCGGGGCCGGCGTAGAGGTACGCGGCCAGGCCCGCGACGGCCAGCAGGCCCAGCAGCGGCAGCAGCAACACGGTCGCCAGGCGCGGCCCGGAGGCCCGCCCGGCGGGAGCAGCATCGACCAGCACCGCTACCCCCTGCCATTGTCCGGTCACCTATGCGTACCACCATCAGCGTTCGGTACGGAAGAGATGACTTTGAGTGAACGACCGGTTTGCCCTCATTCACGAGGAAGGCGGGGCACTTAAGCAAGAAGAAAGGCAAAGTTGAGACGGCCTCGCACCGCGCCGCTTGAGCGCCGATCGACCGCTCACTAGATTCTCTAGACGTGCCAGAACGGCTCTTCCCGGACGATGAGCCGGGCGACGCGCCCAAGAAGGTGAAGGGCGCGTTCTTCTCCGACTTCACCGGCGAGTTCCCCGTGCCGCGGATCCTGCGCCAGACGCAGGACTCCGACGCGGACCCGGACGCGCCCAGGCGGAAGGCCGGTGGCCCCGCGCCCGCGTGGCTGCGCACCGGCCGGCCCGCCCTGCACGAGCTGACCCGCAACCGGCGCCAGGCCCTGATGGCCCTCGGCGGCGGCGCGGTCGCCCTCGGCGCGCTCGGCACGACCGCGGCGGCCGTGTTCGGCCCGCCCACGGCCGACCCCGACGACTTCGTGAAGACCGGCAGCGGCGGCGGCAACGTCTCGCCCCGCGACGCCGGCTCGTTCTCCAACCGCGACGCCAGCTACACCAGCGGCCAGGGCGACCTCAACGACCTGGGCGCCTCCGGCACGGCCGACACGCCCTCGGCGGCGGCCGTCGCGGCGATGCGGGCCACCCCGCGGTTCCCGACCCCGCTCAACCGCGACCCGGTGCTGCACCTGCTGCGCCGCGCCACCTTCGGCCCGACCCCGGGCGACGTGGCGGCGGTCAAGGAGATGGGCATCGACGCCTGGATCGACCAGCAGCTGGATCCGGCCAAGATCGCCGACCCGGTCGCCGACGCCGCCCTCAAGGCCGTGCCGACCGCCACCATGACCACCGCGCAGCTGCGCACCACGGTCAAGGACGGCGACAACAAGGCGCAGATGGACCTCACCAAGGCCGTCATCGCCCGGCAGATGTGGAGCAGCCGGCAGCTGCTCGAGGTGATGGTCGACTTCTGGAACAACCACCTCAACGTCACGAGCCCGTTCGACGGCGGCTGGGACGTGCGCGGCCCGTACGACGTCGGGGTCATCCGCCAGCACGCGCTGGGCAAGTTCTCCGACATGCTCATCGCGTCGGCGCGGGACCCGGCGATGATGCGGTACCTCGACAACACCAGCTCGGACAAGCGCAACGTCAACGAGAACTACGGGCGCGAGCTGCTCGAGCTGCACACGGTCGGGATCGACGGCGGGTACAACGAGAAGGACGTGCGCAACTCGGCCTACCTCATGACCGGGCGCACGGCGACGCGCGAGGGCACGTTCAAGTACGACCAGAACAAGCACTGGACCGGAGCGGTCAAGGTGCTCGGGTTCCAGCACGCCAACAAGTCGGCCAAGGACGGTCTGGCGGTCGGGGACGCGTATCTGCTGTACCTGGCCACCCACCCCTCCACCGCGCGGTACGTGGCGCGGAAGCTGTGCGTGCGCTTCGTGTGCGACACCCCGCCGCAGGGCCTGGTCGACCGGCTGGCCAAGACCTACCAGGAGAGCGGCTCGGCGATGGTGCCGGTGCTCAAGGTGCTGTTCCGCTCGCTGGAGTTCTGGATCGCGTCCGGCCTGAAGACCCGCCGCCCGCTGGAGAACTTCATCGCCACCGGGCGCGTCGTCGGCACCACGCCGGGCGCCGACACGGCCAAGGCGCTCGACGACATGTACAACTTCACCAACAAGCTCGGGCAGCCGCCGCTGGGCTGGGGGCCGCCGGACGGGTACCCGGACGTCGCCACCGCGTGGAGCTCGGCCGCCGGCATGCTGGAGACCTGGAACGCGCACCGGATGTTCATGCAGCAGCAGTGGAAGGGCCTGAACAACCCGACGGCCGCCAGCCTCATGACGCAGCCCGCCGCGACCCTGGGCACCTACCTCGACGTGCTGTCCAACCGGCTGGTCTTCCAGCCGATGGCGCAGGCCGAGAAGGACGCCCTCGCGAAGTTCCTCGGGTCCAAGACCGACGCCCGGATCACCGACAACAACCTCGGCGGCAAGCTGCCCCTGCTGGCCCCGCTGATCCTCGACTCCGTCTACCACGCGCTGCGGTGAGGCCATGAGCAACGAACTTCCTGACGGCGAGCGGCGGCCGAAGAACCTCGAGGAGCTGCACCGGCACGGGCCCAACCTGTGCGAGGCGGCGCTGCGGGTGCACGCCGAGAAGGTCACCGACGAGCTCGCGGCCGAGCGCGACAAGTGGAGCAAGGGCTTCACCCGCCGCCGGCTCGTGCAGGGCGCCGGGTTCGTCGGCGTGGCCGCGCTCGGCACCCAGCTGGTGACCAGCCGGGTCTCCTTCGCCGCGCCCGAGGACAACAAGAACACGCTCATCGTGATCTTCCTGCGCGGCGGGATGGACGGGCTGTCCGTGGTGGCGCCGGGCGACGACGCGAACTACCGGCAGATGCGGCCCAACATCGCGGTGCCGATGGCGGCGATGAAGGCGGTCGGCCGCGGCTTCGGGCTGAACCCGGCGATGACCTCGCTGTACCCGCTGTGGGACGCCGGCAAGATGGCCGCCGTGCACGCCGTGGCCTCGCCCGACGCCAGCCGCAGCCACTTCCAGGCCCAGGACGCGCTCGAGCGCGGGGCCGCCTCGGTCGCGGTACGCACCGGCTGGCTCGACCGCGTGCTCGCCCAGATGGGCCCGGGCACCACGTTCCGCGCGATCGCGCAGGGCTCGGCGCTGCCCCGCTCCCTCGTCGGCGGCGAGCAGGCGATCGTGCTCAACGGCATGCGCGACTTCCGCATCGACAACGACAACATGCGCACCCAGACCATGGACGCGCTCAAGACCCTGTACACCGGGCTCGACCACCCGCTCGCCGGCACCGCGGGCTCGACGCTGCAGGCGATCGCGACCGCGCAGAAGCTCTCGAACACGCAGTACCGGCCGGCGGAGGGCGTGCAGTACCCCGGCGGCGGTCTGGCGGACCGGCTGCGGGACATCGCGCAGCTGCTCAAGGCCGGCGTGGGCCTGCGCATCGCCGCGCTCGACGTCGGCGGCTGGGACATGCACACCAACCTGGGCCGCGTCGACGGCGGCGACATGAAGAACTCGCTGACCAACATGTCCGACGCGATCGCCGCGTTCTGCACCGACATCGGCCCGCTGCTGGAGAACACGACCATCATCACGATGAGCGAGTTCGGCCGCCGCGTGCAGGAGAACGGCAACGTCGGCGTCGACCACGGCCACGGCAACGCGATGCTGCTCTTCGGCGGCGGCCTCAACGGCGGCAAGGTGCACGGCAACTGGCCCGGGCTGGCCGCGTCCTCGCTCGACCAGGGCGACGTGGCCGGGGCCAACGACTACCGCGACATCCTGGCCGAGATGCTCAAGAAGCGCTTCGGCGTCGGCGACTCGGCCGCGGTGTTCCCGAACCGCGACTTCAAGCAGCTCGGGGTGTTCAAAGGCTGAAGACGGCGCCGGTGGTCATGCTCAGGCTGCAGGCGTTGCCGAAGGTGTGGCGGTAGGCGACCTTGCGGCCCTTCCAGGTGCCGTTCGCGGTGACCGTCACCGGGTCCCACTGCATGGTGCAGGCGCCGCCGCCCAGCTGCAGCCGGTCCGGTCGCCCGCCGACCTTGGCCAGCTGCGAGCACGCGCTGCGGGCCTGCTTGTGCGTGCCGCCCGCCGGCTGGCAGGTCAGCGAGGCCCGCTGCCGCCCCGGCGCCGCCGAGGACTCGCCCTTGGCCAGGGTCAGCACGAGCCGGATCGTCTTCGCGTTCGCCGCGGTGGCCGCGAGCGCCGCCCCGGGCGCCACCGCCTCCGTCGCGCCGACCGCCGCCAGCAGCACCGCCGCCGACACGACCACCCGTGCTACACCCATTCGTGACCTCCGCTGCACCCGATCCGGTGAGCGCAGCCTACGCCTATATGTCCAGAAAATCCGGATTTTGTACTTCCTGAGCGTATGACAATTTCCCGCGTCTCGTTCCCACGCATCGACGCGCAGGACTAGGGTGCTCGGTGTTGGAGGTTTGCCCCGTGCCCCAGGAAGCGCAGGCCCAAAAACTCGTCGCCGGCTTGGTCCGGGTGGCCGTGATGGCGCCCGTGGACGGCCCGGAGCCCGCGCACGGCCTCCCGCCCGCCCATCGGCAGGTCATGCTGCTGCTCGGGCGGCGCGACCGGGAGTACCGGCTCTCCGACCTCGCCGGTGACCTCGGCTCCTCGGTCGCCGCCACGATGGCGCTGCTCTCCCCGCTGATCGCCGAGGGCCTGGTCGAGATGCGCCCCGCCCCGTCCTACGCGGCCCGCGACATGCGGGTGGCCGCCACCGACAAGGGGCTCGCGACCACCCCGGCCCCGGCGAACTGGGCCGACCAGCTGCTCGCCGAGGTCGAGGGGCTCAACGACAGCCAGCAGGCCCGCCTCCTGCGCATGGTCACCGCGCGGATCGGCCTGCTGCAGCAGCAGGGGAGCATCCCGGTCACCCGGATGTGTCTGTCCTGCCGCTTCTTCGACGGGTACCGCCATCCCGGCACCCCCACCCCGCACCACTGCTGGTTCGTCGACGCCCCGTTCGGGTACCGCGAGCTGCGCCTGCACTGCCCCGACCACATCCCCGGCGAGCCACCGAAGCCGAAGTACTGAGCGTCCGCGCACGCTCCGTGCCCACATCCCCGCAGCGGTCCGCCTACCGTCCGTGTGCGAGGCGGCCGTTGTGCACGCACCGGTGAACCTCGGCGGGCCGCCCGCTGCGCACGGCGGGAAGTGCTCTTATGCTGTTCGCGTGAGTATGTCGGTGACCGTCAACGTGACCATGGACGGATCGACCGTGCTCTCGGTGCGGGGCGAGATCGACCACAGCAACGCGGCCACGCTGCGTCAGGAAATCGTCTCCGCCGCCGCCGAGCGCCGGCCGAGCACGCTGCGCGTGGACCTCGGGCTGGTCACGTTCCTCGACTCGGCGGCCGTCGGCGCCCTGGTCGCAGCCCAGCGCGAGGCCGGTGCGGAGGGCGTCCGCATGATCGTGTACCGCGCCAGCCCCTTCGTCCACCGCCAGCTGCGCATCGCGGGCGTGCACGAAATGCTCGGCGCCCCCGTGGAGCAGGACGCCGACCACATTCCGTACACCCCGTTCTAGCTCGAGCTCAGGCCCGGTTCGTGGTCGGGCTTGATGTGGCGGTCGTCGCGCAGCGGGACGTAGGGCTCTTCCTCCGGCTTCAGGCCGGCCTCGATGGCGCGCTCGCGCTCGAGTTCGGCGTCGAACTCGGCGCCGAGCAGGATCGCCATGTTCGAGATGTACAGCCAGACCAGGAACGCGATGATGCCGCCCAGGGTGCCGTAGGTCTTGTTGTACGACCCGAAGTTCGACACGTAGATCGCGAAGCCACCCGAGGCGAGCAGCCAGATGACGACCGCGAGCGCACCGCCCGGCGTGATCCAGCGGAAGCCGTGGTGGCGGGCGTTGGGCGAGGCCCAGTACAGGATGGCCAGGATCAGCATGACGACCAGCAGCAGCGCCGGCCACTTGGCGATGTCGAAGACCTGCACCGACTCCTTCGACAGGCCGACCCAGCCGCCCGCCTGCTCGGCGAACCGGCCGGTGAAGACGATGCTGAGCGCGGCCACGGCGATGAGGGTGCCGACGGCGACGGTCACGCCGAGCCGGATCGGCAGCACCTTCCAGATCGGCCGGCCCTCGGGCACGTCGTAGATGGCGTTGGAGGCGCGGATGAACGCGCCCACGTACCCCGAGGCGGTCCACACCGCGCCGAGCAGACCGACGGCGGCGAACAGGCCGGCCACGTGCGAGCCCTTCCTCAGCTCGTCGATGGCGTCGGTCATCGGCCCGGCGATCGAACCCGGGAAGAGCTGCTGGACGTTGCTCAGGACCGCCGACTGGGTCGTGCCGGTGAGCAGCAGACCGGAGAGCGACAGCAGCACCAGGATGCCGGGGAAGATGGACAGCACGCCGTAGTAGGTGAGCGCGGCCGCCCAGTCGCTGAGGTTGTCGTTGTTGAATTCCTTGACGGTCCGCTTCAGCACCTCGAACCACGAGCGCCTGCTGAGGTCGGTGGGGCTGTCGGGACCGCCCGACCTGGGGTCTTCGGACTGCTCTTCGGCGTGTTCCGGTTCAGCTGCCATGGGTCGCCACCTCCACGGTCCCTATGCCCGCGCGCGAGTGCCGGTTAACCCTCCGGCTGGACCCGTCCGGCCCTGATGAGGGCGGTTTGCACGGTGTCGACCAGTTCTGTGGCGCGGAACGGCTTGGCGATGACCGACGCGTCCTCGCCCAGGTCGATGACGGCGGCGTCGAAGTACGGCAGCCCCGACATGTACATGATCAGCGCGTCCGGGCTGCTGGCCCGCACCGCCTCGGCCACCTGCACGCCGGTGCCGTCGTTGAGCTTGAGGTCGGTGATGGCGAGGTCGACGCCCTTGGGGTGCTCGGCCAGCACGCGCTCGGCCCCGGCGAGCCCCGAGGCGGTCAGGACCTCGGCCCCGGCCCGGCTGAGCACCCGGCGCACGATCTCGCACAGGTCCGGCTCGTCGTCGACGACCAGGATGCGCAGGTGCTCGAGCATGCCACCACGATATGCCGAGCGGCGGATGCTAGCGTGCGGTTCCATGAACGGCGGAGGGCGCTCACTCGGCGACTTCGTGCGGCTCGAGCGGCCGCCGCCGCCGACTCCGGCGAGTCGCCGCCTGCGCCGCCTGCTGCTGCTGACCGCCGTGGCGACCGTGGCGGTCGACGTGATCAACCTGCAGTACTCCGCCGAGGCGGGCTTCGGCCTCGGCGTGCGCACGTTCTGGGCGGTGCTGCGCGCGATCGGCTTCCTGTTCCTGATGCGCGAGGTGCGCTTCGGCCGGCTGACCGCCCGCCCGCTGGGCCTGATCCTGGCCGTGACCACGGTGTTCGCCTCGGCCCGGCTGGTCCAGCCGAAGGAGGGCGACTTCCTGCCGCACCTGCCCGTGGTGGCCGGGCTGGTCGTCGTCGCGGTGCTGTGCGCGGCGGTGGTGTGGCAGCTGTTCCGCTCCCCGGGCATCGACGAGCACCTGACCCGGCGCAAGCCGCGGCGCGCGGTGCCGCCGTGGGCGCTCACGGCCCGGGTGGCCGCCCTGTCGTACTCCGCCCTCATGTTCGTGCCATGCCTGGTCGCGCTCGGCTCGCTGTTCGACACCCCCCGCCTGCGCCCGGAGATCTCGGTGCCGCTGGTGGTGTCGTGGTTCGTGCTGGGCCTGGTGATCGGCCTCGTCGCGGGCATCATCAGCTTCGTGACCCTGTTCGGGCACGGCTGGGCGCGGCTGCTGCTCGGCTTCATCTCGGTCTTCGTCCTGCTGGTCCAGCCGGCGCTGTGCTACCTGCTGCTGGGCTGGGACGGCCTGATCCGCGACGGCACGCCGATGGTGATCGCCGCCCTGGTCTGCCTCTACGGGCTGGGCCGATCCCGCGTGTCGCCTTCCGCGTAGAACTTGATCTTCGACTCGATCAGCTCCAGGTCGGTCTGCAGCGCGGCGATCCGGTCGAGCACCTGCTGGCGATGCGCCTCCAGCAGCACCCGGCGGTTCTCGTACGTGCCCGGCCCGATCCGGCACAGCTCCGCGTACTGCCGCATCTCCGCGATCGACATGCCGGTCGCCTTGAGCCTGGTGAGGATGCGCAGCATGCCCAGGTCCTGCTCGGAGTACCGGCGATGGCCGTTCGTGCCCCGGTCCGGCGGCGCGAGGAGGCCGGCGCGCTCGTAGTACCGCAGCGTATGGGCGGTCAGCCCGGTCTGCTCGGACACCTCGGCGATGGTGAGACCCTGCATGTTTCCCGAGTCTATTTGACTTCGAGCGCACTCTAAGGGGGAGTGTGAGGACATGCGCAACAGAAACCTCGGTGCTCTGACCACGTCCGCCCTCGGCCTGGGCTGCATGGGCATGAGCGAGTTCTACGGCCCCGGTGACGACGCCGAGTCGATCGCCACCATCCACCGCGCGCTCGACCTCGGCGTGACCCTGCTCGACACCGCCGACATGTACGGCCCGTTCACCAACGAGCAGCTCGTCGGCCGCGCCATCGCCGGCCGCCGCGACGAGGTGGTGCTCGCCACCAAGTTCGGCATCCAGCGCGAGGACGGCAACCGCCGGATCAACGGCCACCCCGACTACGTGCGGCGGGCCGTCGACGCCTCGCTGCAGCGCCTCGGCGTGGACCACATCGACCTCTACTACCAGCACCGCGTCGACCCGACCGTGCCCGTCGAGGAGACCTGGGGCGCGCTCGCCGAGGCGGTCGCCGCCGGCAAGGTGCGGCACCTGGGCATCTCGGAGGCGTCCCCGGACAGCGTCCGGCGCGCGCACGCGGTGCACCCGATCAGCGCCGGGCAGTACGAGTACTCGCTGTGGACCCGCGAGCCCGACGACGACATCCTGCCGCTGTTCCGCGAGCTCGGGATCGGGCTGGTGGCCTACAGCCCGCTCGGCCGCGGCTTCCTCAGCGGCGAGATCACCAGCCCGGACCAGTTCGGCCCGGACGACTTCCGGGCGAGCAACCCGCGCTTCCAGGGCGCGAACTTCCAGAAGAACCTGGACCTGGTGACCGAGGTCAAGCAGCTCGCCGAGGCCAAGGGCGCGACCCCGGCCCAGCTGGCCCTGGCCTGGGTCCTCGCCCAGGGCGACGACGTCGTGCCGATCCCGGGGACCAAGCGGCGCTCGTACCTCGAGCAGAACGTGGCCGCCCTGGACCTCACGCTCACCGCGGACGACCTCGCGGCCATCGAGAAACTGTCGATCGGCCGGGACGTGGCGGGGGAGCGGTACGCCGAAATGGGTTCCCTGAACAAGTGAATGCTGGCGCGCACGGGCAGGCGTCGCGTACGCTCTGCCCGTGACCGCGCGAATGAACAGTTGGTGGCCCGCCTGACCGGCGGCCATCCACTTCGCGCTATCGCGGCCGTCCTCCGAGGCGGCCGCTTTGCTTTTCCCGCAAGGGGCCGTCTCCCGAGCCCTTTGAAAGGGAAACGCCATGCTTGCTCCGTTCGCTCTCCTGCGCCGTGAAGGCCGGGACACCGTCGAGGTGCTCACCGGCCCGGTGTCCACCGTGGACACCCTGGCCGAGCTCCCCGACGAATGCCTGGCCCTGGTCCCGTTCCGGCAGGTCCGCGAGCGCGGCTTCGACTGCGTCGACGACGGGACGCCGCTGTCGGTGCTGCACATCGAGTCCCGCCGCGAGGTGCCGGTTTCCGCCCTGTGCGACGAGCTTCCGGACGTCTCCATCGAGCTGGCGAACGCGGGCTTCGACGTGAGCGACGACGAGTACGCCGGCATCGTGGAGACCGTCCTGCGCGAGGAGATCGGCCGGGGCGAGGGCTCGAACTTCGTCATCCACCGCGTCTTCGAGGCCGACCTCACCGGCGACCCGGCCGCCGCGGCGCTGACCGTCTTCCGCCGCCTGCTGACCCGCGAGCGGGGCGCGTACTGGACCTTCCTCGTGCACACCGGCACCCGGATCCTCGTCGGGGCGACGCCCGAGCGGCACGTGAGCGTGGACGGCGGCCTGGTGATGATGAACCCCATCAGCGGCACCCTGCGCGGCACCCCGGCCAAGCACGCGGTCCTCGAGTTCCTGGCCGACCGCAAGGAGATCGACGAGCTGTCGATGGTGCTGGACGAGGAACTCAAGATGATGGCCACCGTGGCCGACCTCGGCGGGCAGGTCATCGGCCCGTACCTCAAGGAGATGACGCACCTCGTCCACACCGAGTACCTGCTCGCCGGCCGCGGCTCCCGGGACGTCCGCGAGGTCCTGCGCGAGACGATGTTCGCCCCGACGGTGGTGGGCAGCCCGATCGAGAACGCCTGCCGGGTGGTGGCCCGCCACGAGCACCGGGGCCGCGGCTACTACGGCGCGGTGCTGGCCCTGCTCGGCCGGGACGATGCTGGCCGCCAGACGCTGGACGCGCCGATCCTCATCCGCACCGCCGACATTTCCGTCGAAGGCCGCCTGCGCGTCCCGGTGGGCGCGACCCTGGTGCGCCACTCCACCCCCGCGGGTGAGGTGCTGGAAACACATACCAAAGCCGCGGCGGTACTGGCGGCGCTGGGCCTCAAATCGTCCACAGTGGACGCCTCGGGGGCGGCCCCGGACGTGCGCCTGGCCGCCGACCCCGAGGTGCAGGCGGCGCTGACCGCGCGCAACGCCACGCTGTCGCCGTTCTGGCTGCAGCCGCGCGACGGCCTCGCCGCGGACCCCGCGCTCGCCGGCCGCCGCGCCCTGATCGTCGACGCCGAGGACACGTTCACCGGCATGCTGGTGCACCAGCTGCGCGTCCTGGGCCTGGACACGACGCTGGTCCGGCACGACGCCGAGTTCACCACGGCCGGCTACGACCTGCTGATCCCGGGCCCGGGCCCGGGCGACCCGCGGCAGCTGACCGACCCGAAGATGGCCCGTATGCGCGGCATCGTGGCGGAGTTGCTGGAGGCCGGCCGCCCCATGCTCGCCATCTGCCTGAGCCACCAGCTGACGGCCGGCCTGCTGGGGCTGCCGCTGCGCCGGAAGGCGTCGCCGTACCAGGGCATGCAGCGCGACATCGACCTCTTCGGCCGCCCGACCCGGGTCGGCTTCTACTCCACGTTCGCGGCCACCCACGACGCCGGCGCGCTGACCACCCCCTACGGCCCGGTGGAGGTGGCCCGCGACCCGGCCAACGGCGATGTCCACGCGCTGCGCGGCCGGACGTTCGCGAGCCTGCAGTTCCACCCGGAGTCGGTCCTCAGCCAGGACGGTCTGGACGTGCTGCGGGAATTGTTGGCTGTTCTGCTCGACCTCCCAGTGGGTACTGCATCCGAGTGAACATGGTGGTGCGCTTCGGTCGCCTGGTTGGCCGCTTCTTCCGCGGCCGCGACCTGAACCTCCACGCCGCCGCGATCACCTTCTACGGCGGGATCGCGGTCGTCCCGGTGGCGCTGCTGGCCCTCCGCCTGGCCGCCGCGCTCGCCGGGGCCGGCCGCGTGCGCCACCTGGCCGCGCCCGTGCTCGCCGCCATGCCGACCCGCATGGCGGCGGGCGCCGGGGTGCTGCTGGACGCCGGCCTCGCGATGAGCTGGTGGCTGACCCTGATCGCCCTCATCCCGGCCACCCTCTACGGCGAGGGCCTGCGCCGCGCCCTGGCCTCGCTCTCCGGCGAACCGGGCGGCGCCACCGTCGGCTGGCGCGGCCGCATCCTCGTGCTCCCGCTGATCGCCTGCGGCCCGGTCCTGGTCCTGGCCCTGCTCGCCGCGCTCGGCGCCCCGGCCCGCCACCTGCGCGCGGGCGGCTGGACGGCGGTGTGGGCGGTGGTCGTCAGCTTCCTCATCGTCTGGCTGGTTCTCAGCCCCGTGTTCATCCTCGTGTACCGCCTGATCTCCCCCCTCCGCCCCGGCTGGGCCGTCACGGCCGCCGTCGGCTCGTTCACGGCCGCGAACGTGTCCGGCTTCGCCCACGGCTTCGTGCTGTTCTGGTCGCTGCCCCTCGACCTGGGCGCCCCGTTCGGCGGCCTGGACGCGGTCGGCGCGACGGTCGCGGTCGGCCTGTGGCTGTACCTCTTCCACCTGCTCACCCTGATCGGCTACGCGGCCACCGTGCAGGCGAACCGCATGCTGCTCTTGCGCTCCGCCGCACGGTCGACAATGCTTCCGAATTAGTTTCACCTCTGTTCGTCTGTCTTCGTCTCCCCCCGCCCCTCGAGGAGCCGGCCAGTGGATCAGCTCTCGGCCCCCGCGAGCCCCGCCGCGCCCGGCCAGCGTGACCGCCGCGCGCGGCTCGCCGTCGCCGGCGCGTACCTCGTGCAGGGCTTCTGCTTCGCGGGCCTGCTCACCCAGGTCGCCAGCCTGCAGAAGCGGTTCGGCTTCGACGACACCCAGCTCTCCCTGGTCCTCCTGGCCGTCCCGGTCGTGGCCGGCATCGGCAGCGTGGTCGCGGGCCTGCTCTCCGCCCGCCTCGGCAGCTCCCCGGTCCTGCGCGCCGGCGGCCCCGGCGTCTGCGTGGCCATCACGGTCACCGGCTTCGCCGCCGAGCGCTGGCAGCTGTACCTGGCGCTGGCCCTCGTCGGCCTGATGCTCGGCCTGGTCGACGCGACGATGAACATGCAGGGCGTGGGCGTGGAGCGCCGCTACGGCCGCCCGGTCCTCAACTCCTTCCACGCGGTCTGGAGCGCCGGCGCGATTCTCGGCGCCCTGGCCACCTCCGGCACCGCGCGCCTGGACTGGTCGATCGGCGCCTCGCTGGCGACGGTGGCGGTCATCGGCGCGATCCTCGCCCTGATCGCCGGCCCCGGCCAGCTCCGCCGCACCGAGGAGGCCGCCGAGATCCCGGCCGCGACGCAGGCCGCCGCCGAGGCCTCGATCCCCTGGCGCCCGATCATCCTCATCGGCGTGGCGATGATGCTCATGTTCATCGCCGACTCGGCCGTGTCCAACTGGAGCTCGGTCTTCATCGAGAAGGCCCTGCACGCGAGCACCGCCGTGGCCGCCCTCGGCCTGGCCGCCTACCAGGCCACGATGCTGGTCGGCCGCACCGCCGGCGACCGCCTCGTGAGCCGCTTCAGCCCCACGGCGGTGGTCTCGGTCGGCGGCGTGGTCGGCGGCCTGGGCCTGCTCCTGGTGGCCGCCTCGACCACCCCGGCCCTGAGCATCGCCGCCTTCGCGGTCGTCGGACTCGGCCTGTCCCTGGTAGTGCCTCAGTCGTTCTCGGCCGCGGGCCGCCTGGACCCCGCCGGAACCGGAATCGCCATCGCACGCGTGAACCTCTTCAACTACGTCGGCTTCGTCGTCGGCGCAGGGCTGATCGGCGCAGTGGCCGAAAGTCTCTCCCTGCGCTGGGCCTTCGTCATTCCGGCGGTCATGGCCGCCGGCATCGTCGTCCTGGCGCCGTCCTTCCGGACGCACGCCCCGTCTGCGACCGCACCGGCCGCGCCCGCCGCGGCTCCGGAGGCCGCCGGCTGATCCCTGTATGTCGTGTTCCTGTGTTTCCGAGGCCGAGCCTAGCCGCGGGGTACGACATTTTTCCGGCGGCGGCGGCGCCGAGGCCTCAGGGCTGGTGGGCCGTAGCGCTGACCTTCTCCGCAGCCGCGGCCACCGAGCTGCGGGTGGTCGTGGCCAGGTTGGTCTGCTCGTGCAGCGACGCGGCCACCTCGCGCTGGGCCGTCGCGACCGCGCCCAGCCGGTCCGCCACGCCGCCGACCGCGCTCGCCGCCGCCGTCGCGCCCGCGGTGACCTGCCCGACGGTCGTCTCGATGCGGCTGGTGGCCGCGGCCGTCTGCGCCGCGAGCTCCTTGACCTCGTTGGCCACCACGCCGAAGCCCTTGCCGGCCTCCCCGGCCCGCGCGGCCTCGATCGTCGCGTTGAGCGCCAGCAGCTTGGTCTGATCGGCGACGGCCTGGATGAGCCCGGCGACCGTGGCGATGTCCGCGATCGACGTCTCCAGCTCGCTGATGACCGCCCGCGCGTGGTTGGAGTCGGTGAGCGCCGACTCGACGTCGCCGACCGCGCCCTCCACCCTGGCGTTCATCCCGGCCAGCGCGGCCTGGAAGGACTCCATCGCCGAGCCGGCCTCCGCGCCCAGCCGCACGCCGGCGTCGGCCACGTCCGCGAGCACCGTCTCCAGCCGCCGGCCGAGCTGCTCGCTGCGCTCCACCTGCTCCGCCGCGTTCGCCGCGGCCTGCTCCTCGCGCAGCGCCGCCGTCGAGGCCGCCGCGCGCAGCTGCTCCTGGTTCTCCGCCGCCAGCCGCTCGCGCTCGATGTCGGCCTCCGCGTCGGCCGCGGCCGAGAAGCGCCAGTACGTCAGCTGCGTCGCGCACATCGCCACCACGAACACGACGTGCAGCAGCGAGAACCAGACGGGATGCTCCTTGGCCTGCGGCGTGGAGTACACCATGTCGGGCATCGTCATCCCGATCGCCACGTGGTGCACCCCGACCAGCAGGACGCCCAGGAACAGCGGGACCCAGTCCTGGTACAGGCTGACCAGCCCCACCACCACGAAGAAATGGAAGTGCAGGTCGGTGAGCCCGTTCCCGGCGTGCACGAGCGCCATCGCGCCCAGCAGCAGCCCGATCGAAACCGCGACCGACCCGCCGCGCCGCGTCCGCGCGATCCCGCCCGCCATCGCGCACAGCACCACGCCGGCGATGAAGCACCAGACCAGCCAGGCCTCGCCGTGCGCGTGCTCCCCGACGACGTCGTGCCCATCCACGACGGCCAGCACGATGAGCAGGGGCGCGTGCAGCCACAGCACCACGGTCAGCGCGCGGTGCCGCGAACGGAACGCCGCGTCGCTCAGCCTGACCTTCGGCATGAGCCAGGAGAGCAGTCCGGGCATGGTCGTGGGCCCCCTACGTCCGTCGGAACACCCACTTCATCGGCAGTCCGCTGTGGATCTGTAGGGACGCGTTCACATCAGCGAGGCGTCCGCGACGAGCGCCGCCGCCGCGTCCGCACCCGGCAGCCCGTCCGTGGCAGTCCGCTGTGGATCTGTAGGGACGCGTTCACATCAGCGAGGCGTCCGCGACAAGCGCCGCCGCCGCGTCCGCACCCGGCAGCCCGTCCGTGTCCCCGGGCGCCCCGATCACCCCGGCGGCGAACCGGGACCCGAGCCAGGCCGCCCCCCGCGGCCCGATGCCCCGCAACCGAGCCCCCAGATACGCCCCCGCGAAGGCATCTCCAGCGCCAACGGGATCCACAATGTGCACCGCCGCGCTCGGTATGTGCACGGGACTTCCGTTCTCGGCAATCCAGCACCCGTCGGCGCCACCCTTGAGCACGACCTCGCCCACCCCGGCCGCCGCCGCGCGCCGGAACACCTCGCCCGGCTCCGCGGTCCCGAACAACGGCAGGGCCTCGTCGACCCCGAGCAACAGCCACGCCGTCACCGGCAGCAACTCCAGCAACAGGTCCGTCACCGGCGCCAGCCCGGGCCGCAGATTCGGATCCAGCGCCAGGTGTACCCCCGGTGCCCCCGCCACCCGCCGCACCGCCCGCCGAGGCCCGGGGCCCAGCGCCGCCGTCAGCCCGGAAACGGCCACGACGGTCGGCCCGGCGGCCAGCGCCCGCTCCGCGTCCCGCTCGTCGAGCGCCGACGCCGCCGATCCGGACCGGTAGTAGTACACCCGCCGCGCCCCGTCCCCGCGGACATCCTTGGCGAACACGCCGGTCGGCCGCCGCGGGTCCACGGCGACCAGCCCCGTCTCCACCCCGAGCTCCTCCGCGGCGCTGACGACCCGCTCCCCGAACGGATCGGCCCCGACCCGGCTGCAGAACCCGGCCCGCACCCCGGCCCGGCGGACCGCGGCCAGCAGGTTCAGCTCCGCCCCGGCCACGTGCACCGAGGCGGTCGCACACTCCGCGAGCGGCCGGCCGTCGGCGGGCTGGAAGAGCACCATCGCCTCGCCCAACCCGACCACGAACGGACTCACAGGCCCAGGTCCGTCAGAATCTCGTCCAGCGCGCCCAGGGTCCCGGCGTCGGCCTCGGTGGCGGGGGAGCGGACCGCGGTCGAGGCGATCACCCCGCGCCGGTGCAGGACGTGCTTGTGGATGGACCAGGCGATCCCCGGCTGCAGCCCGAACCGGATCAGCGGCAGCAGCCGGTTGAACGCCGCCCGCGCACCCGCCCGGTCGCCGCTCGTGAAGGCGGCGAGCACCGGAGCGAGCAGGTCCGGAAACTCGCTCGCCGGCATCGTGCCGACCGCCCCGCGCGCGTACTCCTCCAGGACGAACAGCGCGTTCTGTCCGCCCAGCACGAGAAAGTCGTCGGCCGTGGCATCGACCACGGCACCCAGCTTCGGCGCGGTCGGCTGCGTCTCGATCTTCACCGAGGTCACCCCGTCGAGCTTGGAGAGCTCCACGATCAGCGGTACCGGCAGCTGCACCCCGGTGGACGCCGGCGCGTCCTGCACCATCACCGGCAGCCCGCCCTCCGCCGCCACCGCCCCGTAGAAGTCCACGATCTGGCCCGGCGACGGCTTCACCATGAACGGCGGAATCACCATCCCGACGCCGGCCCCGCCCTCGGCCGCCGCGCGCGACTGCGCAATCGCGTCGGCGGTCCCGGTCGCCGAGATCCCCGCGATCACGGGAGTTCCGGCGGGAAGCTCCGCCACCACGGCCCGGAGAATCTGCTCCCGCTCGGGCGCGCTCAGCGAGAACCCCTCGCTCGCGAACCCGAACACGGCCACCCCGTCGACGCCGCCGCCGACCGAGAACGCCACGAGCCGGCGCAGACTGTCGAGATCGAGCCCCCCATCCTCACGAAACGGCGTGGCCAGCACCGGAATCAGACCGCGGGCATCGGACGAGCGGGTCACGGGACCTCCAAACGAGCGGTTCACTGCTTCTCCACGAGCGGGTGGGTCACTGGTCTTCCACGAGCGCGCTGATGTCGACGTCGACGCCCAGGCCCGGCGCCGTAGGCAGGGGGAACGAGCCGGGGCCGCCGGTGAGCGGCGTGGTCAGGATGCGGTTGGCGACCGGGAACGGCCCCGGCTGGAACTCGAATGCCGGCATGGCCTCGATCGCCGCCGCGACGTGCAACCCGGCTGCCAGTACCACGCCGAGCCCGACCGAATGGTGCGGCGCCACCGGCACGTGGAAGGCGGACGCCAGCTCGGCGATCGCCATGGCCTCGGTGATCCCGGTCCGGCCCACGTCGGGCTGGGCCAGATCGAGCGCGCGGGCCTGGAGCCACTGCCGGAACTCGTACCGGTGCCGCATCGTTTCGCCCACCGCCACCGGCGTGACCAGGGCCGCCGCCAGTTCTCGGTGCCCGTCCAGGTCCTCCGGCGCGAGCGGCGCCTCCAGGAACCACGCACCCCGCTCGTCCAGCGCCCGCCCGAGCCGCAGCGCGCCGGCCAGGTCGTAGGCCCAGTGCGCATCCACGGCGACCCGGATCCCGGTCGCGGCCACCGCGTCATACGCGGCGAGGTCCTCGTCAACGCCATGCCCGAGATGCAGCTTCACGTGCGTTGCACCATCTGCAAGCCACTTGCGAGCCAGCTCCGCTCGGGCCGCATTGTCGGGAACCGGCAACCCGGACACGTACGTCGGCACGGCCTGTCGGAACGCCCCTCCCAGAAGCGCGTGCACGGGGAGCCCGGCCGCCTTCCCGGCCAGATCCCACAGCGCGATGTCCACCGCGGCGAGCGCGTCGGCCTGATGCCCGCCGAGATGCCCGCGCTCGCGCATCAACCCGGAGAGCCGCGCCCACCACGGCCGCACCGCCCGCGGATCGACACCGAACGAGCCCGCGCCCGCGTGGCCCGCGCCCGCGCCCGCGTGGCCCGCGCCCGCGCCCGCGTGGCCCGCGCCCGCGCCCGCGTGGCCCGCGCCCGCGCCCGCGCCCGTGTGGCCCGGGCCCGCGCCCGTGTGGCCCGGGCCCGCGTGGCCCGCGTCCGCGCCCCCGCGGCCCGCACCCGTGTGGCCCGCACCCGTGTGGCCCGCACCCGTGTGGCCCGGGCCTGTGTGGCCCGCGTCCGCGCCCGCGCGGCCCGCACCCGTGTGGCCCGCACCGGCGCCCGCACCCGTGTCGTCCTGGCCCGCGCCCGCGCGGCCCGCACCCCTGTTGCCCGCGCCCGCGCCCGCACCCGTGTGGCCCTGGCCTGCGCCCGCGGCGCCCGCGTGGCCCGTGGCGCCCGCGTGGCCCGCGTAGCCTGCACCCGCGTAGCCCGCGTAGCCTGCGCCCGCGTAGCCCGCGCCCGCCGGCGGCAATGGGCCGGCGTCCAGCAGGATCGGGGCGATCAGCCGATCAACGATCGCCTTCGGCACCTCCGGACCGACCGGGGCCAGGCACTCGCCCCACCCCACCGTGCCGTCGTCGCAGGTCAGGCGGACGACCATGGTCTCGTAGCGGTCCGAGTACAGGCTGCGCCACGGCGGGCGCAGGTAGTAGGGGCGGTCCGAGGCCTCCCGGGTGGCCGCGCCGAGGTACACGTCCTCGCCGCGCAGCTTCACCGCCCACGTCGTCACGTCAACGATTCTCAAGCGCGCCTCCCGCGGCCAACCGTGCACGTCGCTTCCAGAATTCGACATCGGCGGCGCGGATTTTGCAAGTGATCACCACATAGCGGTTGACCGCTTGCAGCATGCGGGCTATGTTTCCGTACCACGCAACGGATTTCCAGAGAGGGATCTGATGGCCACGGATGTCGGAGGCAACCAGAGCGTCGAGCGCGCGCTGTCGATCCTGCGCGTGTTCACCGTGGGGCGCAGCGAGCTGCGGGTCTCCGACATCGCCAAGCTCGCCGATCTCGGGCTCTCCACGACCTCGCGGCTGCTGGCGACGCTCGAGGTGGCCGGGTTCGTCGACCGCGACCCGATCAGCGGGCTCTACCGGATGGGGCTGGACATCGTCAGCCTAGGCGGGGCCGTGCTCAACCTGCACCCCGTACACCGCGAGGGCCGCCAGATCGCGCAGAACCTGGCGGCCGAGGTCGGGCTCGGGGTCAACGTGGCCGTCCGGCGCGAGGGGCACCTGTTCTACCTGCTGAACTTCGAGGGCCGGCAGGCCCCGCGCTCGTTCACGCTCGCCGGGCAGCACAACCCGCTGCACGCCACCGGGCTGGGCAAGGCGCTGCTCAGCGGGATGAACCACGAGGAGCGGATGCAGGTGCTGCGGCCGGTGCTGCAGCGGGGGTACACGCCGCGCACCATCACCGACCCCGGCGAGCTGGACGCCGAGATTCGCCGGTCCCGCGCGCGGGGCTACTTCACCGAGGTCGAGGAGCTGGCGCTCGGGCGGGCCTGCCTGGCGGTGCCGATCCGCGACGGCTCGGGCGACGTGGTGGCCGCGCTGTCGGTCTCCGGGCCGCTGTCCGCCATCGACCTGCCGAACCGGGAGGCCGAGCTGGCCCGGGCGGCGATCGAGGCGGCCGACTCGATCAGCATCGGCCTGGGCTACATCGGCCCCGGCTACCAGGGCTCGGCCCACTTGTACGAAGCAAGCGTGGAAGAACCGCTGTGAGGTGGTGAGGAGATGAAGGACCGCACGTTCGGCTTCCTGCTGACGTTGCCGGCGCTCGCGCTGCTGGGCGCGGTCGTGCTGTACCCGCTGGTCGGCGCCCTGTCCACCAGCCTGTTCCACCAGAGCCTGGTGCTGCCGGGCCGCTCCTTCGCCGGGCTGGACAACTTCACCGCGGTGCTGCACCAGAACTTCTGGCCGGTCCTCGAGCACACGCTCGTGTTCACGGTCGGCTCGACGGTCGTGCCGGTGCTGATCGGGTTCGCGCTCGCGCTGGCCCTCAACAGCCGCATCCGGGGCCGGGCCGTGCTGCGCGGGCTGTTCCTGATGCCCTGGGTGATCCCCGGCGTCGTGGTGTCGTTCGTCTGGCTCTGGATCTTCAACGCGAACTACGGCCTGCTCAACGGGGTGCTCACCACCCTGCATCTGACGGACGAGCCGATCACCTGGCTCGGGCAGCCGGGCACCGCGATGGCCGCCATCATCGTGGCCAAGAGCTGGGCCAGCTTCCCGTGGATCATGGTCATGCTGCTGGCCGGGCTGCAGACGGTACCGGTGACCCTGCACGAGGCCGCGGCGCTGGACGGCGCCGGGCCGGTGGCGCGGTTCTGGCACGTGACGCTGCCGCACCTGCGCGGGATTCTCGGCATCGTCGTGCTGCTCGAGGTGATCTGGAACGTCCAGCACTTCGACATGATCTACGTGCTCACCGGGGGCGGGCCGGCCGGTTCGACGACGACGTTCGCCGTCGCCGTGTACGACACCGCGTTCAAGGCCTTCGACCTGGGCACCGCGAGCGCGCTCGGCGCCCTGTGGCTGGTGCTGATCCTCGGCCTGACCGTCGTCTACGTGCGCCTGTCCGAGCGGGGGGAGCGGGCATGACCGTGCAGGAACTCGTACGGCCCCAAACGACCCGGCCCGCTGCCGACCGGCCGCGCCGCCCCCGCCGGCCGCGGACGTTGCTGGCCGCCAGTACCGTCGCCGTCATCGGGATGTTCGCGTTCGGCCCGATCTACTGGGTGCTGGTGACCGCCCTCACCCCGACCCAGGACGTGTTCCGGTTCCCGCCCCACCTCGTGCCCGACCACATCACGTTCGAGCACTTCGGGGCCATCTTCGAGAACCCCAAGCTGCTGCGGTACCTCCTGAACTCCCTCATCGTCTCCGCGATCACGGCCGTCCTGACCGTCATCGTGTCCGCGTACACCGGATACTCGTTCGCCAAGTTCCGCTACCGCGGCCGCCGCTCGCTGATGTACCTGGTGCTCGCCTCGCAGATGTTCCCGCAGGCGCTGCTGCTGATCACGCTGTACCTCGTGTTCAGCCAGGCCGGCCTGCTCAACTCGTACCTCGCGCTGATCCTGTCGTTCACCACCTTCACGCTCCCGCTGTGCGTGTGGATGCTGAAGGGCTTCTTCGACACCATCCCCGACGAGCTCATCGAGGCGGCCAAGGTGGACGGGGCCGGCCAGGGCGCCATCATCCACCGCATCCTGCTGCCGGTGTCGCTGCCGGGACTCGTCGCGACCGGACTGTTCGCGTTCATCCGCGGCTGGAACGACTTCATCTTCGCCCTGACGCTCGCCGGCCCGGACAAGCAGACGCTCCCGCCCGGCCTGGTCAACACCTTCCTCGGCGAGTTCGAGACCGCCTGGCCCGACCTCATGGCCGCCTCACTCGTCGTCTCCCTCCCCGTCGTCATCGGCTTCACCGTGCTGCAGCGCTACCTGGTCGCCGGCCTCACGTCCGGCGCGGTCAAGGGCTGACAACGCGATACACCCCGAACACCCCGAACGAAAAGAGCCAGCCATGAGCATCACCAGACGCTCGCTCCTGAGCGCACTCGGCATCTCCGCCGGCGCCGCCGCGCTGGCCGCCTGCGCCCCGTCCACCAGCGCACCCACCCCGGCCGGCACCGAGGGGCTCAAGGACGACGGGGTCAAGGAGTTCCCGCTCACGTCCTGGTCGTACAACGAGGCCGTCACCAAGCAGCCGATGCAGGACGCCATCGACAAGTACAGCGCCGCCAACGCCGGGGTGAAGATCAGCACGCCGTCGTACCCCTACAACGACTACCTGAACCAGCTGCTGCTGCAGGTGCAGGGCGGCCGGCTCACCGGCGCGATCCAGCTCGACGTCGCCTGGCTGGCCACGCTGGCCGCGACCGGCAAGCTGCTCGACCTGAAGCCGGTGGCGAGCGGGCTGGACTACGCGCCCGCGGCGCTGAGCCTGGGCCAGTCCCAGGGCACCCAGTACGGGCTGCCGTGGACGTTCGCCGGCATCGGCCTGATCGCCAACAACGAGCTGCTCACCAGGGCCGGGGTCAGCGGCCCGCCGAAGACGGTCGCCGAGTTCGAGGCGGCCCTGACCGCGGTCAAGGGGCTCGGCAACGGCATCGTCCCGTGGGCCGGCATGACCAAGGTCGACCAGCTCAAGGACGTCATCCCGTGGATGTGGGAGTTCGGCTCGCCGATCGTGCAGGACAACAAGGTGGTGATCGGCGACGACGGCAGCGTCGAGGCGATGACCTGGTACAAGAAGCTCTACGACCAGAAGCTCATCGCGCCCGACGTGAACCGGGTCGACGCCCGGGCGCTGATGTCGCAGGGCAAGACCGCGTTCTACGAGGACGCGATCGGCGGCAAGGCGACGGTCGCGAAGTCCTCGCCGGACAAGGACCTCGGCACCAAGATGACCCCGGTCGCGCGGCCGGTCAAGAACGCCGGCGACAAGCCCCGCCACCTCGCCTGGGGCCAGGTCATCGCGGTCATGAACGGCTCCGGCGCGGCGGCCGCGGCGAACTTCGCCAAGACCGTCACGACCGACAAGGGCTACACCGTCGACTGGTTCACCAAGACCGGGCTGCCGCCGACCACGAACGCGGGGCTGGCGGACGCGACGGTGAAGAACGACAAGTTCGCCACCGACTTCACCGCCCAGATCGGCGCCAACTCCAGTGCCAGCCCCTTCTGGGTGTACCCCCAGTTCTCCCAGATGGAGAAGGTGCTGGCCGAGGAGGTGCAGGCGATCCTGATCGGCAAGAAGTCGCCCAAGGATGCCCTGACGTCGGCCCGCGACCGGATGAACGCCCTGATCAAGTGAGCCTCACCATCGCCTCCGTGGAGGCCGTCGCGCTCGCCGCCCCCTTCGCGCGGCTGTACGGCGGCGCCGACCGGGTGCCGGACTGGCTGCTGACGCCGGCATCGAGCCATCGCGTGCTGCCCCGGCTCGGGCAGTACACGACGCTGGTCCGGATCAGGACGACCGACGGGCTGGAGGGCATCGGCGAGGCCTACGGCCTGCCCGAGCCGCGGGTCACCGCGACGATCGTCGGGAGCCTGCTGGCGCCGATGCTGCTCGGGCGGGACGCGGGCGCGTCGGAGGCGCTGTGGGAGCTCATGTTCGGCGCGCAGGCCGCGGCCGGGCGGACCGGCGGCTTCTACCTGGAGGCGATCAGCGGGGTCGACCTCGCGCTGTGGGACCTGCGCGGCAAGGCCGCCGGGCTGCCGGTGCACCGGTTGCTCGGCGGGCCGGTCCGCACCACGGTGCCGGTGTACGCCTCGCCGGTCCCGTTCCTGCCGTCCACAGTGGAGTCGGCCGAGCACGCACTGTCCTTCGTGGACGCCGGGTTCCGCGCGGTGAAGCTCAAGCTGGGCCGGGGCTTCGACACCGACGTCGCCCACGCGGCGGCGGTGGCTGCGGCGCTGGGCGGCAAGGCCGCGCTGAAGGTGGACCTGAACTGCGCGTACGACGTGAAGACGGCGATCCGGCTCGGGCTCGCGCTGGAGGACCTGGGCGTGCGCTGGCTGGAGGAGCCCCTGGCGACGGATGACGTCGCGGGGCTGGCCGAGGTGCGCGCGGCCGTGCGGATCCCGGTCGTGACGGGCGAGAGCGAGTTCAGCCGGTACCGCTACCGGGATTTCCTGATGCAGCGGGCGGTGGACGTCGTCATGCCGAACCTGGCCCGGGCCGGCGGCATCACCGAGGCGCGGCGGATCGCGGCGCTCTGCTCGGCCTTCCATGTGGACGTCTCGCCGCACGGCGTCGGCTCCGCGGTCGGCGTCGCGGCCGCGCTGCAGTTCGCCGCGGCCACCCCGAACGTGCCGGTCTACGAGTACAACCGGCTGCCCAACCCGCTGCGCGACGACCTCGCCGCGTTCGAGCTGCGCGACGGCGAGCTGGTCGTGCCGGACGGGCCCGGGCTCGGCATCGCGCTCGACGAGGAGGAGATCGTGCGGTACGAGGTGTTCCGTGCCTGACCTCGCGGTGGTCACGGGCGCGGCCGGGGGACTCGGCGCGGCGATCGCCGCCCGGCTGTCCGCCGACGGCTTCGCGGTGCGCGGGGTGGACCGGGCCGACGGCGACCTGACCACGGAGGACGGGGTGGCCGCCGCGTTCGCCGGGCTCGCCGCGGTGCGGGTCCTCGTGCACTGCGCGGGCATCACGGCCGGGGCGCCCGCGCACGAGACGTCGCTGCGGGACTGGCACGCGGTGCTCGACACCAACCTCACCTCGGCGTTCCTGTGCGCCCGCGCGGTACTGCCGGGCATGATGGCGGCCGGCCGCGGCGTCGTCGTGACGATCGGCTCGATCCACGGCCGGGCCCACTTCCCGGCGCTGCCCGCGTACGCGGCGTCGAAGGCCGGCCTCACCGCGTTCACCCGCCAGCTCGCGGTGGACTACGGCCGGTACGGCATCCGCGCGGTCACGATCTCGCCGGCCTGGGTCCGCACCCCGGACACCGAGACGCGGGTGGCGGACCCGGACGACCTGGCCCGCCTGGCCGAGACCCAGCGGCTCGGCACGCCGCACGACGTGGCGGCCGCCGTGTCGTACGTGGTCTCCGACGCCGCCGCCCTGCTCACCGGCACCGAGCTCGTGCTCGACGGCGGCGCGGGCGCGGTGCAGCCGGCCGCGCTGCTGCGCCCCGGCCCGCGCGCCAAGCTCGGCCTGCCACCGCTGCGGGAGACCGGCGAGGACACGCCATGACCTTCGACATGACCTTCGACATGACCTTCGACGACGTCCTGCGCGGGCGCCGCCTGGTCGCCATCCTCCGCGGCGTACCGGTGGAGCGCGCGCTGGAGCTGGCCCGTGCGGTGTGGGCCAGCGGGGCCGGCCTCGTGGAGGTACCGGTGCAGACGCCGGAGGCCCTCGCGTGCCTGCGGGCCCTCGCCGACGCCGCGCCCGCGGGGGAGGTGGTAGGGGCGGGCACCGTGCGCAGCCCGGCGCAGGTCGAGCAGGCCCGCGCGGCCGGTGCGGGCTTCACCGTCGCGCCCGGCCTCGACCTCGACGTGCTGCGGGCCAGCCACGACGCCGGGCTGCCGCACCTGCCCGGCGTGGCCACCGCCACCGAGGTGCATCACGCGCTCAACGCCGGCTGCACCTGGCTCAAGGCGTTCCCGGCGGGCGCCCTCGGCCCGCGCTGGATCGCCGAGATGCGCGGCCCGTTCCCGCAGGCGCGGTTCGTGGCCACCGGGGGCGTCGACGCGTCCAACGCCCGTGACTTCTTCGCCGCGGGCGCGGGGGCCCTCGGCGTCGGCGGCGCGGTCACCCGCGAGGGCGGCCTCGCCGCACTGCTGGAGCTTCTGCCGTCCGATTGAAGGAGGAACCGATGCGCCGCCTCGCAACCGTCCTCGTCACCGCCGCCCTGATCCTGACCCCGGCCGCCGTCGCCCATGCCGATCCCACCGGCACCGGCTGGACGCTGGTCTTCTCCGACGACTTCAACGCGTCCACCGTGGACACCGCGAAGTGGAACTACCGCACCGACAGCAAGGCCTACAGCACCCAGCGCCCCGAGAACGTCTCCGAGTCCGGCGGGAACCTGAACATCGCCCTCAAGCAGGAGACCTTCGGCGGCAAGGACTACACCGGGGGCGGGGTCGTGTCGAAACAGGCGCTGCGGTACGGCTACTACGAGACCCGCGCCAAGCTCAACGACGGCGCCGGCTGGCACAGCAGCTTCTGGATCATGTCCGGCGACGGCGCGACGACGTTCCCGGCCTCGCAGCGCACCGAGATCGACGCGTTCGAGATCGACTCGATCACGCCGAACCGCATCCACCACGGCGTGCTGACGTGGAAGGGCAACGGGGTGTCGGCCGGCAAGTCGTACGGCACCACCTACAACAGTTCCACAGTGGACACCCGGCAGTGGCACACGTACGGGCTGGACTGGTCCGAGACGAGCGCGCGGTTCTATGTGGACGGTGCGCTGGCCTACACCGCGCCGTACCTGCCGAGCGACTGGACGCACGACTACACGAACATCTGGCTCACGAGCATCGCGTACGGCTCGGTCCCGGACGCGGCGAAGCTGCCGGCGACGGTGCAGTTCGACTACGTGCGGTACTGGCAGAAGGACTACTACGTCGACAACGACGGCCCGGCGGCGTACGGGTACTCGGAGACCGGCACCTGGGCGGACTCCACGCTGACCGGCTGGACGGTGGCCTCGCCGACCCGCTGGTCGGCGTGCGGCGCGGCCGGCAACACGGCGACCTGGCGGCCCAACCTCCGCGCGGCCGGCACCTACCAGGTCTACTACTACAAGGTCGCGGCCGCGAACAGCGACCCGGCCACCCGCCTGGACGTCGTGCACTCCGGGACGACCTCCACCACGGCGGTCGACGGCACGTCGGGCCCGGCGGGCTGGGTGAGCCTCGGGACGTACACCTTCGGCTCCGGCACTTCGGGATCGGTGAAGCTCACCAGCTCCGGCTCCGGCTGCGCCCGCGCGGACGCGGTGAAGTTCGTGCGGGTCTGAGCGCCGGGGGGCCCGCCGCCGAGCGGGCCCCCCGGGCGCCGTTCAGCCCAGGTGGACCGGGGTCACCTCGGCCGCGTCGGGCTTGACGTTGCGCACCATCGTGATGACCAGGATCGTGGCCACCGCCAGGAGCACGGCGCTCGCGGTGAACGCCACGTTGTACCCGTGGATCGCCGCGTGGGCCTGGGTCAGCGGGGAGCCCGCCGTGGCCGCACGGTCCGCGATGAAGCCGGTCACCGCCGTGGTGAAGATGGTGTTGAGCAGGGCGGTGCCGAGCGAGCCGCCCACCTGCTGGGTCGTGTTCACCATCGCGCTGGCCACGCCGGCGTCGTGGTTGGCGATGCCGGCCAGGGCCAGGCTCGACATCGGCACGAAGACCAGGCCCATGCCCAGGCTCATCGCCACGAACGCCGGCAGGATGCTCACCGCGTAGCTCGAGTCGAGGTCGAGGCGGGTCAGCCAGATCATCGACGCGGTGGCGAGCACGCCGCCGACCGACATGAGGACCTTCGGGCCGGTGCGGGGCAGCAGGCGCGAGGCGATGACCGCGGCGGCGATGATGCCGCCCGAGAACGGCATGTACGCCACGCCGCTCTTCAGGGCCGACCAGCCCATGGTCTGCTGCAGGTAGAACGTCATGAACAGGAACATGCCGAGCATGCCGGCCCCGAGCAGGATCGAGACCAGGTAGGACGCGCCGCGGTTGCGGTCGAAGAGCACGCGCAGCGGCAGCAGCGGGTGCTTGGTGCGCGACTCCCAGTACAGGAACGCGCCCAGCAGCACGACCGCCGAGGCCAGCCAGGAGATGGTCACGCCCGAGCTCCAGCCGTCGGTCGCCGCCTTGGTGAAGCCGTAGACCAGCGCCACCTGCCCGGCCGTGGCCAGGATCGCGCCCGGGATGTCGTACCGCGTGTCGCCCGACGCCTTGCTCTCGCGCACCAGCGGGACGGCGGCCACGAACGCGAGGATCGCGATCGGGATGTTCACGAGCAGGCACCAGCGCCAGTCCGCGTACTCCGTCAGCACACCGCCGGCGAGCAGGCCGATCGCGGCGCCGCCGCCGGAGATGCCGCCGAACACGCCGAACGCCTTGGCGCGCTCCTTGGCCTCGGTGAACGTCACGGTGATGAGCGACAGGGCGGCCGGGGCGAGCAGGGCGCCGAACAGGCCCTGCAGGCCGCGGGCGGCGAACAGGGTGCCCGCGTTCACCGCGGCGCCGCCCAGCGCCGAGGCGCCCGCGAAGCCGAGCAGGCCGATGAGGAACGTGCGCTTGCGGCCGAAGTAGTCGGCGATCCGCCCGCCGAGCAGCAGCAGGCCGCCGAAGGTGAGCGTGTACGCCGTGACG
Source organism: Dactylosporangium sp. CS-033363 (assembly GCF_050942475.1). Taxonomy (NCBI): domain Bacteria; kingdom Bacillati; phylum Actinomycetota; class Actinomycetes; order Micromonosporales; family Micromonosporaceae; genus Dactylosporangium; species Dactylosporangium sp. CS-033363. Next base: position 2,247,144 of record NZ_CP192032.1, read on the forward strand.
ATCCACTGCCGGTCGGCCGTCGAGATGTCCAGCGCCTGCTGGGCCGACGGCAGCGCGATGTTCACGATCGTCGCGTCGAGCACGACCATGAGCTGCGCGACGGCGATGACGGCGAGCGCGAGCCAGCGCCGTCGATCAGGCTGTACCAAGGAAGGCTGTACCAAAGAAGATGATTTAACGGATATGTCAGGAGTCAGGACAGCATCGTTCGCCACGTGGCAAACCCCCAGTGAAGTCTTCAGCCCCGCTGAAGAATCGGCATCAACACACCGTCGACCAGCCGCTCGACGAACTCCTCGTCGAGGGGGCCGCTCTGCCACATGCGGCGGCTCGTGACCATCGCATGCAGGACCTCGTGCAGCAGGTCCGCGGAGGTCCCGGGAGGAACCTCGCCGCGGGCGGCCGCACGTTCGAGCATCGACTCGTACATGCCGTGCTTGGTCGAGTACGCACATCGGTACATGACCTCGGCCAGCTCCGCGTGGTGCGTCGCCGCCGTCAGCAGCCCGGTGAACACCGCGCCGTCCGGCCCGCACGCGGCCGCGCACACGGCGGTGAGCTGCGCGAACAGGTCGCCGCGGAGGGAGCCCGTGTCGGGGGGCTGCGCTGCCCCGCCGTACCGGTGCTCGACCGCCTCCATGACCAGCTCCGGCTTGCTCGGCCAGCCGCGGTAGATGGTCGCCTTGCTCGCACGGGCCCGCGCGGCGACGGCGTCCATCGTCATCCGGTCGTAGCCGACCTCGCCGAGCAGCTCGAACACCGCGTCGCAGATGGCGGCGCGGCGGTCGGCCTTGGTGGAGGTCGCGGTCACGAGTCCGAACCTAGCGCGCGGTTCCAGCGAAACGAAACCGTTTCGTACACCTAATGTGTGAGCGCCGCCACACCGAAAGTTTCATGGGGTGTTCCCAGGTGGAAGGCCCTGCGGTGAACGGATCGTTGACGTCCGGGAGCGCTCCCGCGCAGCTTGATCGGGCCAGAACTGCCCACATCTCCACAGAGGAGCACCAGGATGAGGCGGAAGCTCGCCATCGTCTCGATCGCCGCTGTCGCGGCAACCGGCGGCGCGATAGCCGTCATGCAACCCGCTTCGGCCGCGACCGGCTGCAGCGTGAAGTACACCGTGACGAACCAGTGGCCGGGGGGCTTCGGCGCCTCGGTCGAGCTCACCAACACCGGCGACGCGCTGACCAGCTGGAACATCGGCTGGGACTTCGTGGCCGGGCAGGGCATCCAGCAGATGTGGTCGGCCGTCCCGACCGTCTCCGGCCTGCACGTCACGGCGAAGAACGAGAGCTACAACGGCGCCGTCCCGGCCGGTGGCAAGGTCTCGTTCGGCTTCAACGGCACCTGGACCACCGCCAACCCGGTCCCGGGCGCCTTCACCCTCAACGGCGCCGCCTGCAACGGCGGCACCACCGCCAACCAGGCCCCGTCGGTGAGCCTCACCAGCCCCGCCGCCGGTGCCTCCTTCACCGCCCCGGCCACGGTCGCCATCGCGGCCAACGCCTCCGACGCCGACGGCACGATCGCCAAGGTCGAGTTCTACAACGGATCGACCCTCCTCGGTACCGACACCAGCGCGCCCTACGCCTTCTCCTGGACCGGCGTCGCCGCGGGCACGTACTCGGTCACCGCCAAGGCCTACGACAACGCGGGCCTCTCCACCGCCAGCACCGCCGTGCCGGTCACGGTCACCGCGGGCGGCGGCACCGGCGCCCCGAGCGTCGCCCTGACCAGCCCGACCGCCGGCTCGTCGTTCACCGCCCCGGCCACCGTCGCGCTCGCCGCGACGGCGTCGGACAGCGACGGTACCGTCGCCAAGGTCGACTTCTACAACGGCACCACGCTGCTCGGCACCGACACCTCCGCCCCCTACACCTGGTCCTGGACGGGCGTCGCGGCCGGCAGCTACACGGTCTCCGCCAAGGCCACGGACAACGCCGGCAACAGCACGAGCAGCAGCGGTACCGCCATCACGGTCACCTCCGGCACCAGCACCCCGGACACCCACGTCGACAACCCCTACGTCGGCGCCAAGGGCTACGTGAACGCGGACTGGTCGACCAAGGCGGCCGCCGAGCCGGGCGGCAGCAAGATCGCCGGCACCTCCACCGCCATCTGGATCGACCGGATCGCCGCCATCGCCGGCTCCAGCTCCAGCAAGGGCGTGCGCGAGCACCTCGACGCCGCCCTCGCGCAGGCCGCCGGCGGGGTTCCGGTCGTCGTGCAGTTCGTCGTGTACGACCTGCCGAACCGCGACTGCGCCGCCCTCGCCTCCAACGGCGAGCTCAAGGTCAAGGAGAACGGGCTCGCGCGGTACAAGAGCGAGTTCATCGACCCGATCGCGGCCATCATGACCGACGCGAAGTACAACAGCCTGCGCATCGTCAACGTGGTCGAGGACGACTCCCTGCCGAACCTGGTCACCAACCTCGGCATCGCGAACTGCGCCGAGGCGAACACCAGCGGCGCCTACGTGCAGGGCATCCAGTACGCGCTGAACAAGCTGCACAAGGCCAACATCTACAACTACCTCGACATCGGCCACCACGCGTGGCTCGGCTGGGACTCCAACTTCGGCCCGGCCGTCACCCTGCTCGCCAACACCGTGAAGGGCACCACCGCCGGCTTCAACTCCGTCGACGGCTTCATCTCCAACACGGCGAACTACTCCTCGCTGACCGAGCCGTACTTCACGGTCAACACCCAGGTCGGCGGCAACACGATCCGGCAGTCGAAGTGGGTCGACTGGAACATGTACGTCGACGAGCTCAGCTTCACCCAGGCGTTCCGCAACGCCCTCGTCACCGCGGGCTTCCCGGCGACGCTGGGCATGCTCATCGACACCTCGCGCAACGGCTGGGGCGGCACCGCCCGGCCCGCCGGCCCGAGCACCTCGACCGACGTGAACACGTTCGTCAACACCAGCCGCATCGACCGGCGCATCCACGCCGGCAACTGGTGCAACCAGAGCGGCGCCGGCATGGGCGAGCGGCCGCGGGCCACCCCGGCCACCGGCATCGACGCCTACGTCTGGATCAAGCCCCCGGGCGAGTCCGACGGCTCCAGCACCGCGATCAGCAACGACGAGGGCAAGGGCTTCGACCGGATGTGCGACCCGACGTACACCGGCAACACCCTCAACGGCAACAACCTGACCGGCGCGCTGCCCGGCGCCCCGATCTCCGGCGCCTGGTTCTCGGCCCAGTTCCAGCAGCTGATGACCAACGCCTACCCGGCCCTGTAACGCAAGACAGTGTGACAAACCTGCGGGCCCCGGCGGTACGCGCCGGGGCCCGCACCCGCCTATCGTCAGGTCCATGACGACAGAGCTGTCGACCGAGCGGCGCATGTGGGCGCTCTTCGAGCCGTTGCACGCGGTCACCTACTTCGCCCCGCAGGGCCGCGCCGCGTTCGAGGAGGCCGGGCTGCACGGCTTCTGGCGCGGGTACTTCGCCGGCCGCGCCGCCCCGCTCGGCCCGGTCAGCGCCGCTCCCGTCGTCGCCGCCTTCTACGGCTTCGCCCCGCGCATGGTCGAACGGGCGCTGCCCGACCTGTGGACCCGCCTGTCACCCGAGGGTGCCCTGGCCGCCCGCCTCGACGGCGCCCGCCGCGCCCTCGCCCCCGCGGTCGAGGGCCTCGACGACGTCGAGGAGATGGCGGAACTGCTGCGCGCGGCCGCGCTGGGCGCCGAGACCTACGGCCGGGTCCTCGCCGCCGCCAACGCCGCCCAGCCCTGGCCCGACGACGCCCTCGGCACGATCTGGCTCGCCGCCACCGTCCTGCGCGAGCACCGCGGCGACGGTCACCTCGCGGCCCTGCTGGTCGAGGGCCTGGACGGCGCCGAGGCGATGGTCTGGCGGGTCGCCCTCAACGACGGCCGCGGACGCAAGATGGCCCAGCCGTCCCGCGGCTGGACCGACGAGGAGTGGGACGCCGCCCGCACCCGGCTCCACCAGCGCGGCTACCTCGACAGCGAGGGCACGGCGTCGGAGAAGGCGCGCTCGGCGTACCGAATCCTCGAAGAGACGACCGACCAGCTCGCCGCCCGCCCGTGGCAGACGCTCGGCCCGAAGCGGACCGAGCGCCTGGCTGAACTGCTCACCCCGGTCACCGACCGGATCAACGCCGAGCTGGCGGCGTTTTATCCCAACTGGATCAAGCTGCCTAGGCCAGCTCGGGGTGCCGCTTGATGTAGGCCGCGATGAACGGGCACTGGGCGATGATGCTCAGCCCGGCGTCCTTGGCGAGGGTCAGGGCCCCGTTGGCGAGCTTGCTGCCGACGCCCTGCCCCTCGTACTGCGGCTCCACCTCGGTGTGCGTGAAGGTGACGGTGTCCCCGCCGAGGCGGTAGTAGGCGAACCCGGCCTTCTCCCCGTCGACGCGAATCTCGTACCGGTGCTCAGCGGCGTTGTCGCTGACCTCGAAGTCCACTCAGGACGCCTCTCCCCGAACGTGCGCGTGCGCCGCGGGGATGCTGCCGAGCCGACCGGCCTGGTAGTCCTCGAACGCCTGCATCACCTCGGCCTTGGTGTTCATGACGAACGGACCATACGCCACCACGGGCTCCCGGATCGGCTGACCGCCGAGGAACAGCACGTCCATCGTCTGCTTCGGGTCGGCCGCGACGGTGATGGTGTCACCCGCGCCGAAGACCGCCAGCTGGCCCAGCTCGACCGGGCGGCCCTTGCCGCCGACCGTGCCCTTGCCGGCCATGACGTAGGCCAAGGCGTTGAAGTCCGCGCGCCACGGCAGCGTCAGCGAGGCCCCCGCCGAGAGGGTGGCGTGCACCAGCGTGATCGGCGTGTAGGTGACGCCGGGCCCGGCCTGCCCGTCGAGCTCGCCGGCGATCACCCGCAGCAGCGCCCCGCCGTCGGGCGAGGTCAGCAGCGACACCTGGCCGCCGCGGATGTCCTGGTAACGGGGCGCGACGAGCTTGTTCGCCTTCGGCAGGTTCACCCACAGCTGGAACCCGTGGAACAGGCCGCCGCTGACCACGAGGTGCTCGGGCGGCGTCTCGATGTGCAGAATGCCGGCGCCTGCCGTCATCCACTGCGTGTCGCCGTTGGTGATGGTCCCGCCACCGCCGTTGGAGTCGTGGTGCACGAACTCGCCGTCGATGATGTAGGTGACCGTCTCGAAGCCGCGGTGGGGATGCCAAGGTGTTCCCTTCGGCTCCCCGGGCGCGTAGTCGACCTCACCCATCTGGTCCATGTGGATGAACGGGTCGAGTGCGCGGAGGTCGACGCCGGCGAATGCGCGGCGGACCGGGAAGCCCTCGCCCTCGTAGCCCTTGGGCGCCGTCGTCACCGAGACGACCGGGCGCGGCCGCGACGAGATCGGGTCCGGGGTGGCGACGCGGGGGAGTGCGAGGACGTTGTCGACGGTGATCGCGGGCATGTGAGGCCTCCAAAGGTCCTGGCTTGTCGCCTGTCCAAACAGTACTTGCAGAGCGAGTATTCCGCAAGTCAACTAAATCAAGTTCGGTGGGGACCGAAGCGTTGGCGGGGAGGATGGGAGGTATGGGTACCGAGGCGCGTGGGCTGGCCGGGCTGGCGATGTTGCTGGCGGACGAGACGCGGGCCGCGATGTGCCTCGCCCTGCTCGACGGGCGCGCCTGGACCGCCGGCGAGCTGGCAGCGCACGCCGGGGTGGCCCGCTCCACCGCCACCGAGCACCTCGACCGCCTGGTCGGCGGCGGGCTGCTGCAGGAGGAGCGCCAAGGCCGGCACCGGTACGTCCGGCTCGCCGATGCCGAGGCTGCGCATCTCATCGAGGACCTGTCCGCGCGGCTGGAGCCCGATCGGACGCCGCCGCGCGGGTTGCGACAGGCGGCGGCCACCGCCGCGATGAAGCGGGCCCGGACCTGCTACGACCACCTGGCCGGGGAGCTGGGAGTGGCCGTGGCCGATGCGATGACCGAACGCGGGCTCATCGACCAGCGCGGCGGGTTCGCGATCACCGAGGCCGGGCTCGGCTGGCTGAGCGACGAACTCGGCATCGTGCTGCAGGCCAAGCGCCGGCCCCTGGCCCGGGGGTGCATCGACTGGACCGAGCGCCGCCCGCACCTCGCCGGGGTGGCCGGGGCGCGGTTGTGCGAGCGGTTCATGGAGCGGCGGTGGGTGGTACGCATCGGGACCACCAGAGCCGTCAAGGTCACCGACGAGGGGCGGCAAGGGCTGCACGCACTTCTGGGCATCGATTAGGTTTTCGTGCGCCTGGGTAGACAGCGGTCAACACCGACGTGAACCCCCGGAGGCTGACGTGTTCGCTGTGATCGCCGCGATCCTGTTCGCGGTAGCCCTTTTGCTTGATCTGCTCGGTGCCGACACCGGGCCGGTGCTCGACCCCGGGACGCTGAGTCTGGCCGGGTTCCTGTGTATCGCGCTGCACCTTGCCGGTGCGGGCGCCTGGACGTCGAGCCGGTGGAGCAACCGGCGCCGGCGGGGTTACGCCCGCCGGTAACATCCATGAGCATGGCCGCGCTGTTGGTGCTTGCCGTGCTCGCTGTGGTGTGCGCCGGGCTGGTACTGCTGGCCCGGCGCATCCGCAGTCGCAACCTTCACGGCGGCCTCATGAGCGTCGCCGAGGAGATCTACCTGCCGTCCGCGAAGCGGCTGCGGGGTGAGACCCAGGAGGTACGGCAGGCGGAAAACCAGTCAGGCGAGAAGCCCTAGCCGATCCAGGCCGACAGGTCCGGGCCCTTCGGGACGACGCCCGACGGGTTCAGGTTGGCGTGGGTGCCGAAGTAGTGCCGCTTGATCTGGTCGAAGTCGACGGTGTCGCCGAAGCCCGGCGTGCCGTACAGCTCCCGCGCGTACCGCCACAGGCTCGGCATCTCGGCGAGTTTGTTGCGGTTGCACTTGAAGTGCGTGTGGTACACGGCGTCGAAGCGCACCAGCGTGGTGAACAGGCGCACGTCGGCCTCGGTGAGGTGCTCGCCCATGAGGAAGCGCCGGACGGCCAGCCGCTCCTCGAGGTCGTCGAGGCGGGCGAACAGGCGCTCGTACGCCTGCTCGTAGGCCTCCTGCGTGGTGGCGAAGCCGCAGCGGTACACCCCGTTGTTGACGTCCTCGAAGATGTCCTGCATGAGCCGGTCCATCTCGGCCCGGCCCGCCGCCGGCAGCAGCTCGGGGCGCCTGGTGGCCAGCGGCGCCCAGTCGGTGGACAGGTCGAGCGTGATCTGCGGGTAGTCGTTGGTGACCACGCAGCCCGTGATGGTGTCGATGATCGCGGGGACGGTGACCCGGCCGTCGTAGGTGGGGTCGGTGCCGGCGTACGCCTCGGCCAGGAACTCGATGCCGAGCACCGGGTCGCGGCCGCCGGGGTCGAGGGTGAAGCGCCAGCCGCGCTCGTCGCGGATCGGGTCGACGGTGCCCAGGGAGAGCGCGTCCTCCAGGCCCATCAGGCCGCGGACGATGACCGCGCGGTGGGCCCACGGGCAGGCCCGGGACCAGATCAGCCGGTACCGCCCCGGCTCCAGCGGCCATCGCCCCTGCTCGTCGGGGCCCTCGCCGGGCGCGGACGTGGACTCGGCGGTGATCCGGCCGGTGAAGTGGTTGGGCTGACGGACGAACTCGCCGCGGGATGACGTCTCCCGCTGGAACTGCGCCGTGCTCATGTCTACGACACTAGCCCCTATGACCGTTCGTGTTGAGCGCCGAGACCGGGTGTGGACCGTCGTGCTGGACCGGCCGGAGGTCCGCAACGCGGTGGACCGGCCGGCCGCGGACGCCCTGGCGGCGGCGTTCCGCGAGTTCGACGCCGATCCCGGGTTCGACGTGGCCGTGCTCTGGGGCGCCGGGGGTACCTTCTGCGCCGGAGCGGACCTGAAGGCCTTCTCGAACCGTGTCGAGCCGGACGGCGACGGTCCGATGGGCCCGACCCGCATGCGGCTGTCCAAGCCCGTGATCGCCGCGGTGTCCGGCCACGCGGTCGCCGGCGGGCTGGAGCTGGCCATCTGGTGCGACCTGCGGGTCGTCGAAGAAGACGCGGTCTTCGGCGTGTACTGCCGCCGCTGGGGCGTCCCGCTCGTCGACGGCGGCACGGTGCGGCTGCCCCGGCTGATCGGGGCCGGCCGCGCCCTCGACCTGATCCTGACCGGCCGCCCCGTCGACGCGCAGGAGGCGCTACGCATCGGCCTGGCCGACCGGGTGGTGCCGCCGGGTACCGCGCGCGAGGCGGCCGAGGCGCTGGCCGCCCAGCTGTCGGCGCTGCCGCAGGAGTGCCTGCGCAACGACCGCAGCTCGCTGTACGAGTCGATGGGCCGCACCGTGGAGGAGGGCCTGGCGATCGAGCACCGGCTCGGGGTGGCCTCCCTGGCGAGTGGCGCATTGCACGGGGCGGGCCGCTTCGTCGCGGGTGAGGGACGCCACGGCGCGGGCTTAGGGTGATCGAGTGGTGAACAGGGAAGACGTCGAGGCCGCGGCGCGGCGGATCGGCGCGTTCGTGCGGCCCACGCCGTCGTACGAGGTGCGCCCCGGCCTGTGGTTCAAGCTCGAGCTGCTCCAGCACAGCGGGTCGTTCAAGGCGCGGGGCGCGTTCAACCGCATCCTCGCCGCCCGCGAGGAGGGCGCGCTGCCGGCGGCCGGGGTGGTCGTCGCGTCGGGCGGGAACGCGGGGCTCGGGGTGGCGTACGCGGCGGCGACGCTCGGGGTGCCGGCCGAGGTGTTCGTGCCGCTGACCGCGCCCGCGACGAAGGTGGCCCGGCTCAAGGAGCTCGGCGCGCGGGTGGAGCAGCACGGCCGGGAGTACGCGGAGGCCCACGCCGCCTCGGCGGTGCGGGTGGCCGAGACCGGGGCGCTGTTCGTGCACGCGTACGACCAGCCGGAGATCGTCGCCGGGCAGGGCACCCTCGCGCTGGAGCTGCCGCCGGCCGACACGATCGTCGTCGCGGTCGGCGGGGGCGGGCTGGTCGGCGGGGTCGCGGCCGCGATCGGGGACCGGGCGCGGATCGTGGCCGTCGAGCCGGAAGGGGCGCCGACGCTGCACGCCGCCCTGGCCGCGGGGGCACCGGTGGACGTCCCCGTCGACAGCGTGGCCGGCGACTCGCTCGGGGCTCGCCGGGCGGGCGGGATCGCGTTCGATCTGGCGGTACACCATAAGGTGGAAAGCATCCTCGTGAGCGATGCGGCGATCGTGGCCGCGCGCCGGCGGCTGTGGCAGGAGCACCGGCTCGCGGTGGAGCACGGGGCGGCCGCCGCGCTCGCCGGGCTGGAGCTGGTCGCGGACCCGGGCACGGCCGTGGTGGTGCTGTGCGGGGCGAACACCGACCCGGCGACCCTGCACGCCGAGCCGGCCCATGCCGCCCGATGAGGTCTTCGACGCGGCGCTGAAGCGGTTCCTCGCCCAGCAGCGCGTCGACATGCGCTCGCTCGCCGCCGAGCTCGGGATCGGCCGGGCCACCCTGTACCGGCGCGCGGGCGGGCGGGACCAGGTGCTCGGGCACGTGCTGTGGTACCTCACCGACCGCAACCTGGACCGGGCCGTCCGCGCGGTCGAGGGCCGCCGCGGCGCCGACCGGATCGTGGCGATGATCGGGCACTTCCTCAACGCCGTGCAGGACCAGCCGGCGCTGCGGCACTTCCTGGCCACCGAGCCGGAGGCGGCGCTGCGCATCCTGACCTCGAAACGGGGCATCGTGCAGGGGCGGGTCGTCGCCCACCTGGAGGGGCTGATCCGGGAGGAGATCGCGACTGGGGCTTTTGCCCCAAGACTCGATGCGCGCACGCTGGCGTTTGTCGTCGTGCGGATCGGGGAGAGTTTCCTGTACGCCGACGCGATCGCGGACGGCGAGCCGGACGTGGAACAGGCACTGGAGATCATCGGGCGGTTGCTGGAAGGTTCGTGATGCTGGTCAAGGCAGATGTGTGCGTCGTCGGCGGCGGCCCCGCCGGCCTGGTCCTCGCGCTGCTGCTGGGCCGGCGCGGCATCGACACCGTGGTGCTGGAGAAGCACGAGACGTTCCTGCGCGACTTCCGCGGCGACACCGTGCACCCGTCCACGCTGCAGCTCATGGACGAGCTCGGCCTGGGCGACGAACTGGCCCGGCTGCCGCACCGCATCGTGCGCGACTTCCGGATCAGCTACGAGGGCGGCGGCACGTTCCACCCGGCCGACTTCAACCGCCTGAACGTCCCGCATCCGTACGTCATGATGCTCCCGCAATGGGACTTCCTCGAACTGCTGGCGCGGCACGGCGACTTCGCGCTGTACCGCCGGTGCGAGGTGACCGCCGTGAACCGCCGCGACCGCCGCGTGGTCGGCGTGACGGCCCAGACCCCGCAGGGCCCCGTCGAGGTCGTCGCCCCGCTGACGGTCGCGTGCGACGGGCGCCATTCGACGGTACGGCGGGAGCTCGGACTCCGCTCGAAGGACTTCGGCGCCCCGATCGACGTGCTGTGGTTCCGCCTGCCCCGCTCCTCGGGGGATCCCGAGGGCCTGGCCGGCCAGGTCGGCGACGGACAGCTCTTCATCGGCATCGACCGCGGCGAGTACTGGCAGCTGGGCTGGGTCGTCCCGAAGGGCGGCGACGAGCGCATCCGGGCCGCCGGCCTCGCCGAGTTCCGCGCTGCCATCGCCGCGAGCATCCCGTGGCTGGCCGACCGGGTCGGCGAGCTGCACTCCTGGGACGACGTGCACACCCTGACCGTGCGCATGGACCGCCTGTACCGCTGGAGCGTCCCCGGCGCCCTGCTCATCGGCGACGCCGCGCACGCCATGTCCCCGGTCGGCGGCGTCGGCATCAACCTCGCGATCCAGGACGCGGTGGCCGCGGCCCGCGTGATCGGCGCCGCCTTCGACCAGGGCCGCCCGCCGACGGAGCGCGAACTCGCCGCGGTCCAGCGCCGCCGCTCCCTGCCGACCGCGGGCACCCAGCTCGTCCAGCGCGCGATGCAGCGGGGCGTGCTGTTCCCGGCGGTGACCGGCCGCCCGAGCCGGCCACCGCTGCCCGTCCGCCTGCTGGACCGCTACCCACCCCTGCGCGCACTCCCGGCGCGCGTCCTCGGCGTGGGCATCCGGCCCGAACACGTCTAGCCAGCGACGAGCCGCGAGACGCCCTTGTTCACCTTGAACGACTTGACCTTCGTGGCCGTGGTGTTGGGGTCCTTGCGCTCGCGGACGTGGTACCAGTCCATGCGGCACGAGTCCGGGCGGACCTCCAGCACCCCGTAGCCGTGCCCGTCCAGCTCGGCCCACTTCACGTGCGGGTTGGCCGCGCGCACGATGCTCGCCGCGATCGGCCCCACCAGCCCCGGCGGCACGCCGACGAAGTCGTTGACGTTGTCGCTGGTGATCGACGGGACCACGAACTCGACGGCGGTGGGGGAGTTGAGCGTCGACAGCGTGGTCAGCTCGTTCGCCCAGCTGGTGTGGATGTCGCCGGTGATGAACACGGTGTCGCGCACGTTGTTGGCGCGCAGGTGGTTGACCAGCTCGTCGCGGTCGGCGTTGTACCCGTCCCACTGATCCGTGTTGATCGCGTACCCGTTCGACGGGATCCCGAGCAGCTTGCCGACCGGCCCGAGCAGCCACGCGGGCAGCGTGCCGACGTCGACCCGGGCGATCATGTCCGGGTTGCCGACGATCTTCCACTGCGCGCCCGACGCGGCCAGCCCCTGCTTGAGCCAGCTCATCTGGTCGTCCCCGGTGATCGTGCGGCTGGGGTCGTCGACGGCCGCGCCCGAGGCCTGCTGCGACCGGTACGAGCGCAGGTCCAGCATGCTCAGCTCGGCCAGCTTCCCGAACCGCACCCGCCGGTAGATGTGCCCGTCCCCGCTGTCTTGATCAAAGGCGAGCCGCACCGGCATCCACTCGGCATACGCCTGGCGGGCGGCGGCGACGCGGGCCGCGAAGGAGCCCTCGGTCGCCGGGTCGTGGTTCTCGGCGCCCCCGGCCCACATGTCGTTCGCCACCTCGTGGTCGTCCCACGTGATGATCCACGGCACCGCCGCGTGCAGCGCCTGCGCGTCGGGATCCGTCTTGTACTGCGCGTGCCGGATCCGATAGTCCGCCAGCGAGACGATCTCGTGGGTCGGCTGCGCCTGCCGCACGACGGTCCCGCCGGCCGTGAACCCGCCCGACGCGTACTCGTACAGATAATCGCCAAGGTGCACGACCGCCTGCAGGTCCCCGCGCTGGGCGAGCAGCCGATAGGGCGCGAAGTATCCCGCCTCCCAGTTCGAGCACGACACCACTCCCAGCCGCAGCAGCGCCACGGCGGCGTCGTCGGCGGGCGCCGTCAACGTCCGCCCGGTCCCCGACCACTGGCCGTTCACGCCGAACCGGTACCAGTACGTCGTCGCCGGTTGCAGCCCGCGCACGTCCACCTTCACCGTGTGATCGCGCTCGGGCCCGGTCAGGAACTCGCCGGACCGGACCACGGAGGCGAACCCGGGATCGGTGGCCACCTGCCAGGTGACGCTGGTGGCCGGCCCCACGCCGGAGCCAGGGGTCGCCTGGGCGGTGGGCGTGACCCGGGTCCACAGCAGAACGCCGTCCGGCAACGGGTCACCGGAGGCCACCCCGTGCACGAAGAGCGGAGCGGCGGCGGACGCCTGGCCCGCCACGGCGACGGCGGCCGCGGTGGCGCCCCCGGCAACGAGCAGAGCGCGCCGGGTCAGGGCTGCATCGACAGTCATGGTTGCCGTTTGTACTGCGAGCAGGTACTGAGCAGTACCCGTTCGAATGGAAGTTGTGGCGAACGGGCGATGTCGCCTGTCGAAAATTAGTACATGTCGGATTCGTCCATAGACCAGAAGGACTCGGACTGGACACAGGCGTTACCTTCTTCGCATGGCCACGGTGTTGCTGGTTGAAGATGACCACGTAGTGCGGGGTGCCTTGCTGCGTTCCCTGACCGACCGGGGTCACACGGTGCACGCGGTCGGCACGGCCCTGGAAGCCCTGCGCCGGTTCGCCGCCGAGACCCCCGACCTGGTCGTGCTCGACCTGGGTCTGCCCGACCTCGACGGCGCGGACGCGCTGCGCATGCTGCGCGGGATCGCGGACACGCCGATCATCATCGCCACCGCCCGCGACGACGAGGCGGAGATCGTCCGGCTGCTCAAGGCGGGCGCCGACGACTACATGATCAAGCCGTTCACCTCGGCCCACCTGGACGCGCGGATGACCTCCGTGCTGCGCCGCACGGGACGGGCGAGTCGCGAGGAGCCCACCGCCATCGAGGTGGGAGGCTTGCGGGTGGACATCGGCCAGCGCCAGGCGTACCTGCACGGCGAGCCGCTGACCCTGACCCGCAAGGAGTTCGACCTGCTGGCGTACCTCGCCGCCCGGCCCGGCCGGGTGGTCTCACGCCGTGAGCTGTTGGAGGAGGTATGGCGGCAACCCTCAGTGGGCGAGGACCAGACGATCGACGTGCATCTGTACTGGCTACGCCGGAAACTTGGCGAGAGCGCGTCAGCGCCCAGATACCTGCACACCGTGCGGGGCGTGGGCTTCAGGTTCAGCGCCCCGGACTGAGGCGCACCCTCGCCTACGTCTCCGCGGCGGTCACCACGATGGTGGCGCTCGCCTTCCTGATCCCGCTGGGTCTCGTCGTCCAGCAGCTCGCCCGCGAGCGCGCGCTCGCCGACGCCGAACGCCAGACCGCCGTGGTCGTGGCGGTCCTCACCGTGACCACCGACCCGCTGAGCATCGAGCGGGCCATCGCCAGCACCGGCGGCCCGGCGGTCACGCGCGTCTCCGTGCACAACCTCGGGCAGGCCGGCGCGGAGATCGGGATGGGGCACGCGGCCCCGGCCGACCTGACCCGGGCCGCCGACGCCGCCGCGCCGGTCGTCGCCGACGTCAAGGGCGGGCAGTCGTACCTCGAGCCGGTCGACCTCGGCGAGGGCCGCACGACCGTCGTGGAGGTCTTCATCCCCGAGTCGGAGCTGTCCAACGGGGTCGCGGGGGCCTGGTGGGCGCTCGGCGCCGTCGCGCTCGGGCTGATCATCGCCTCGGTCTGGGTCGCCGACCGGCTGGCCTCGCGGATCATCATGTCCGCGCGGCAGCTGGCGGGCGCGGCCGGGGCGCTCAGCGAGGGGTACCTCGACGTCCGCATCGACCCGCAGGGCCCGGCCGAGCTGGCGGACGCGAGCTTCGCCCTCAACGTCATGGCCGACCGGATCATGGCGCTGCTGTCCAACGAGCGCGAGCTGGTCGCCGACCTCTCGCACCGGCTGCGCACCCCGCTGACCGCGCTGCGCCTGGACGCCGAGACCCTCGACGACTCCCAGGACGCCGACCGCATCCGCGACGCCATCGCCGCCCTCGAGGTCGAGGTGGACAAGCTCATCCGGGCCATGCGCGAGCCCATCGACGCGCACTCGCCGACCCCGGACAAGGGCGAGCGGGTCGACGGGGCGGCCGCCTCGATCGGCGACGAGGGCTGCGACGTGGCCGAGGTCGTCCGGGACCGGATGATGTTCTGGTCGGCCGTCGCCGGCGACCAGGAGCGCGACTGCAAGGCGATCGGCACCGACGCCCCGGCCCCGGTCAACGTGCCCAAGGGCGAGCTGGCCGCGGCCCTGGACGCGCTGATCGGCAACGTCATCCGCTACACGCCGCAGGGCGTGCCGTTCGAGGTCGCGGTGACCCGGCGCGAGGACGGCTACGTCGTGCTGCGCGTCGAGGACGGCGGCCCCGGCATCCCCGACCCGGAGCTGGCCATGCAGCGCGGCGAGAGCCAGCAGGGCTCGACCGGCCTGGGCCTGGACATCGTGAAGCGGGTCGCGATCGCCGGCAACGGCACCGTGAACATCGGCACCAGCTCGGCCCTGGGCGGGGCCAGCGTGGTGATCGTCATGACCGACGCCGACCCGGCCCCGAAGGAGGCCCCGCCGCCGTCGCGCTGGCTGGTCGGGCGGCTGTCCCGGGAGCCCAACGAGCGTCGATCGCGGCGGCGTTCGGCATAGGCAGCCACCCGTACATATGACTGGAACAACTTTCACTTAGAACTCTCTTAACTGGCCCGTTCCAGGTGGAACGGGCCGGTGCCACCTGGCTATGGTCAGCGCGTTCCCACGTGGACGCCCGGCACTCACCCGCCTTGCCACCCTCGAAGGCCGGTCGTCCCGCGCGCGGTGAGGATCGGTACCTCTGCCCTGTGCCGGTCCTCGCCGCGCGCCTCTTTCCCCTCCCGGAGGAACCGAGCGTGCAAGCGCGACCCGACAAGCCCCGCCGCCCCGTGCGCCGCATCGTGACGGCCGCTGCCGTCGTCGTGCTCGGCGCCGGCGCGGCCATCGCCGGACCCGGCGCCTTCCAGACCCTCTTCCACGAGCGGGACCGCGAGCCCACCGCGATCTCCCAGGTCCCCGGGGACAACCCCGAGCAGGGCCTGATCTACGAGGGCCTGACCCCGGCGAAGAAGGGCGAGCCCTGCGTCGGCGGCTACCAGCTCACCGAGCGCGAGCAGTGCAGCCACGGCCCGGACGTCCCGCCGACCGGCCTGAGCGTGCGCACCCAGGTCAAGGCGGTCGCCGCGGTGACCAAGGAGGACCTGCCGCCCGCCGACACCGCCGCCGCTCCCCAGGAGCAGACGGTGCTCGCCGACGAGAACGTGGCCGAGGGCGCCGACGGCGGCTTCGCGGTCGTTCCGGACGCGGTGGCGGCCGACGGCACGGCCGCCGTGGCGGTCGGCGCGAGCGGCGTGGTCTGCGACGGCGACGGCGTGACCGGCAAGCGCGTGCAGGTGCTCTACGCCCGCGACGTCAACACCAAGAGCCGCTTCGGGGAGTTCCTCGAGTCGTTCCGGACCTGGTCGGCCGGCATCGAGACGATCTACAACGCCAGCGCCCAGGAGACCGGCGGCGAGCGCCACGTGCGCTTCGTGACCACCCCGGACTGCAAGGTCGACGTGCGCGAGGTCGAGCTCGCGGCGGGCGGCATGGCCACCTTCGACGCCACGATCAACGGGCTGAAGGCGCTGGGCTACAACCGCACCGACCGCAAGTACGTGATCTTCGGCGACGCCACCGTGTACTGCGGCATCGGCACCTTCGCCGGCGACACCCAGCCGGGCGAGAAGAACCGCAGCAACGGCGGCCCCGGCTACGGCCGCAGCGACAGCGGCTGCTGGGCGGCCAGCGTCGCCGCCCACGAGCTGGGCCACAACCTCGGCGCCGTGAACAACAACGCGCCGAACTCCAGCAAGGCCGGGCACTGCCTCGATGAGCACGACATCATGTGCTACAACGACTCGGGCGGCCTCAAGACCGCGGTCAAGTGCGCGGACGAGAAGCACGAGCAGCGCCTCGACTGCAACCACGACGACTACTACAACACCAACCCGAGCCCGGGCAGCTACCTGGCGAACAACTGGAACGTGGCCAACAACCAGTTCCTGATCGCCGGCAGCGGCGGCAACACGCCGCCGCCGACCCCGACGGCGACGGCCAACCCCACGCCGACGAAGACGACCGCGTCTCCGACTCCGACCCCGTCGAAGACCACGTCCTCGCCGACCCCGACGCCGACGAAGACCACCGCCTCGCCGACTCCGACGAAGACGGCCCAGCCGACGCCGACGCCCACCAAGACGTCCACGGGTGGTCTCAAGGAGCTTCGGACCAGTGCTATCGACGCGACCTCTGTTCGCCTGTCCTTCGACGCGGCCGGGTCCGGTGCCCGGTACGCGATCCAGGTCAACGGCCGGACCATCGGCATCACCCCCGCCACCAACGTCCGGATCGTCGGCATGCGCGCCGACACCGACTATCAGGTCGGGGTTTCGCTCGCGCAGAACCGCACCCTGACCCCGTGGACCAAGACCGTGCCGGTGCACACCGCAGCGGCCGCGTCCCCGGCCGCCGGGGCGTGGATGGTGTTCGGCAACAGCCTGACCGGCGGGGTCGTCGACCTCTTCGGCGCGCGGCGGGCGGCCGGCACGCCGGTCATCCTGTACAGCCGGCACAACGGCGCCAACCAGCAGTGGAAGCTCGAGGCCTCGGGCAACGCGTTCCTGATCCGCTCGAAGGCGACCAACGAGTGCCTGAGCACCGCGGGCAACAAGGACGCGGCGGGCACCACGGTGGTGCAGACGGACTGCGACTCCGCGCTGAAGTGGACCGTGGCCAAGACCGACAGCGGCTTCGCGCTCACCTCGCCGTCCGGCCTGGTGGTCGGCGTGAGCAACAGCCAGTACTTCGGCAGCCGCCTGCTGGTGCTGCAGAAGGCCTCCGGCGCGAAGTACCAGAGCTGGGTGCCGCAGCAGGCATGACGATCCCCCCGTACGGAACTGCCGGCCCGGCGCCCCTGTGGCGCCGGGCCGCGGCGTGCCTGACGGCGACCGTGCTCGCGGTCGCCGTCGCGGTCTTCGGGTTCGCCGAGGACGCCGACGCCCACGGCGGGGTCGTGCTGACCCTGCACGGTGACGGGGCCGGCTCGGTCTGGGTCACCGCCGTCTGGCAGGACGGGCACCCGGTGACCGAGCCGATGGGCGTGACGATGCTGGCCACGTCCGGCGCGGGGGAGCGCGTCGGGCCCGCCCCGCTGAAGCGCAACGGGGACGCGGTGACGTACAGCGGAACCCTCACCCCCGGCGACTGGACCATCGTCGCCGACATGGGCACCCCGGCGATCGGCCGCTGCGAGGGCGTCCTGCACGTCGCGGCGGCGGGCGCGGCTCCCACGCCCGACGAGAAGACGTGCACCCCGCCGCCGGGCCCCTCGACGGCCGCCACGGCCCCGGTGGAGTCCTCGTCGTCCTTCACTTGGCTCTGGTACGTCCTGGGCGCGGTCGTCCTCGCCGGTGCCCTGGCCGCCGTGTTCCTCCGCCCGTCCCGCACGCCGCCCCCGTCCGGCAAGAAGTCCGCCAGGAAGTCCGCCAGGCAGCAGGCGAAGGCGCGCCGCAAATAGTCTCGCGCGTCACGTTGGCCGATATTCGCTTGACCGGTACAGCCGGTCGGCCTACTGTACCGGTATAGGCATCGTTTACCGGTACAGAAGGAGCCCGCGATGAGCACTTTCCCGTTCGCCATGGTCGTGTCGCAGTCCGCGCTGGCGGAGCAGTACGGTCCCGCCTGGAACGGCGAGTCGTTCGAGTACGCCAGCGCCCTGCCGCACGCTCCCGTAGTCGGCCACGAAGTGCCGGTCCGGCCGCCGCGCTCGCAGCGCACCCGGGCCGCGCTGGCCGGCGCCCTGCACCGCGCCGCCGAGCTGGTCGCCCCGGCCGCGGTGGCCGCGCGCTGACGGTTCCCCCGCTGTTCGCCGCGGCGGTCTCCCCTTCCCGGGGCGGCCGCCGCGCCGCGCGTTATGGTTCTGCGGGGGGGCCATGCATAGATGAGGGAGGCGCTGCGGTGGGACGAGTGACGCTGCAGACCATCGCCGACCGGGTCGGCGTGAGCCGCATGACGGTCTCGAACGCCTTCTCCCGCCCCGACCAGCTGTCTCCCACCCTGCGCGACCGGATCCTGGCGGTCGCGGACGAGCTCGGCTACGTCGGGCCCGACCCGGCCGCCCGGGCCCTGGCCAAGGGCACCACCGGCGCCGTGGGCATCCTGCTGACCGACTCCCTGAGCCAGGCCTTCAGCGACGAGGTCGCCACCACATTCCTGGGCGCCATCGCCGACGAGCTGGCCTCGACCGGCCTGGGCCTGACCCTGCTGACCACGAACACCGCGGGCAACGTCATCCCGGCCCGCGACGTGGCCATGGACGGCGCCATGGTCTACTCCTGCGACCCCGAGAACCTCGGCGTCGACTGGCTCCTGCGCCGCAAGATCCCGCTGGTCTACGTCGACCAGATCCCGGCCGAGGGCATCCCCGCCGTCAACGTCGCCGACCGGGCGGGCGCCCGGGCCGCCGCCCAGCACCTGGTCGACCTGGGCCACCGCCGGGTGGCCGTGGTGACCTCGGGCATCCGCGGCCGCCACGGCCTGATCGGCCCGGACGACTCCGCCGACGTCATCGACGGGTACGTGGCCGGCCAGCGCCTCTCCGGCTGGCTCGACGCCCTGACCCCGGCCGGCATCGCCCCGATGATCGCCCGCCGCCCGCACGGCGACCCGGACTCGGGGTATCAGGCCGCGCAGCTGCTCCTGGCCGCGGACGAGCCGCCGACGGCCATCCTGTGCTTCTCCGACGCCCTGGCCCAGGGCGTGATGGAGGCCGCCGTGGACCTGGGCCTGACGGTCCCGGACGACCTCTCGGTGGTCGGCTTCGACGACAGCCCGGCGGCGGCCCGGATGCGCCCGCCGCTGACCACGGTCCGCCAGGACATCCACGCCAAGGGCCACGCCGCGGCGGCCGCCCTGACCCGCTCCATCGAGGCCGGCCGCACCGGCGACGACCCCCCGGCCGACCACCTCTGCCTCCCCGCCGAGCTGATCGTCCGGGCCAGCACCGCCGCCCCGCGCTCCTGAAGGTTCGGCGGGCCGCCGAACGGGTCGGGGTCGAGCTGATCGTCCGGGCCGGCACCGCCGCCCCGCGGTCCTGATCGTCCGGGCCGGCGCCGCCGAACGGGTCGGGGTCGAGCTGATCGTCCGGGCAAGCACCGCCGCCCCGCGGTCCCGATCGTCCGGGCCGGCGCCGCCGCCCCGCGGTCCTGACGGTTCGGCGGCCGCCGAACGGATCGGGGAATAGCGTCGGCGTATGCCGATCAGCGAACTCTCGCTCCCCGTGCCCGAACCGGAACCCGCGCCGAGCGGCATCGGCTGGTTGCGCGCCACCGTCAGCCGGTTCGCCAACGGGGCGGTCCACGCCCGCCGCCGCGCGATCGTCGAGGAGCTGCTCGCCGGGGTCGACCCGGCCGGCCTGAGCAAGCCGTACGACGGGCATCCGGTCGCGCCGCTCGCCGCCGCCCTCGGGGCAAGCGGGGACGTGGTCGCGGACCTGGTCGACGACGTGCGGACGGCGGCCGCCGCGTACCAGACCGGGGACCCCGCGGCCGACGCGGCGGTGGACCGGCTCGTGGCCGTGTTCGGCGGCGCCTACGACGAGCGCACGGCCGCCCGCATCCAGCTGCTCGTCCAGGCCTGCGACGCCACGGCGAAGCTGATCGAACGGTCGCGCACCCGGCCGGTCGGCGCGGTGCTGCGCGACGACCCGCCCGTGCCCGCCACCCGCAGGGTCGCGCCCGATGGCACCGTGGTCGCGGTCTCGCTGGCCGAAAGCCCGTTCGGCGCCGGGCCGCGGGCCTGTCCGGGCCGCGCGCACGCGCTCGCGCTCGTGGAAGGGGCGCTGCGGTGAGCGGGTTCAGGGACCTGCACGTGCCTGGACGGCCATTGCTGCTGCCGAACGTGTGGGACGTGGCCGGCGCGCGGATGCTGGCGCAGGCGGGGTTCGCGGCCGTCGGTACGACCAGCCTCGGCGTCGCCGCGAGCGAGGGGCTGCCCGACGGGGAAGGGGCCGCGGTCGACGCCACGGTGCGGCTGGTGGAGCGGCTCGCCCCGCTGCCGTTGCTCGTGACCGCCGACATCGAGGGCGGGTCCGTCGAGGCCGCCGTGGCCGCCGCCGAGGCCGGGGCCGTTGGCGTCAACGTCGAGGACGGGTTCGGGGACCCGGCGGCGCACGCCCGGCTCGTCCGGGACATCAAGCGCGCAGCGCCCGGGCTGTTCGTCAACGCCCGCACCGACACGCACTGGCTGCGCGACGGCGATCTCGACGAAGCGGTTCGACGCATCCGCATGTATCGCGATGCCGGGGCCGACGGGGTGTTCGTGCCGGGAGCCAGCAAGCCGCACGACATCGAATGGCTCGTCGCCGTGGTCGACGTGCCGCTCAACGTGCTGGCGCTGCCCGGCGGGCTGACCGCGCACCAGCTGGGCCAGCTCGGGGTGGCGCGGATCAGCCTGGGATCCCTGCTGTTCCGCGCCGCGTTGGAGGCGGTGGTGGCGACGGCACAGGCGGTACAACGGAATCTGCCGCTGCGGGAGGACCTTCCGAGTTATCAGGACGTCAACGGCTGAGTGCTCTCCCGGCGGACCAGGGTCGCCTGGGCCGGCTCGACGCGCGCCGTGTCGTGGGCGTCGTCCAGGGCCATCGACATCGCGCGGGCGCCCATGTCGGCCAGCGGGAGGCGGATCGTGGTCAGGGCCGGGGTCACGTCGCGGGCGATCGGCATGTCGTCGAAGCCGATGAGCGACAGCCGGCCCGGCACCTGGACGCCGCGGGCGCGCAGGGTGCTCAACGCGCCCACGGCCATCTGGTCGTTCAGGGCCACGATCGCGGTCAGGTCGGGGTTGGCGTCCAGCAGGGTCGCGGTGGCCTCGGCGCCGCCGTCGCGGTCGAAGCCCGCGTACGCCACGCGGCGGGACGGCACCGTGCGGCCCGCCTCGCGCGCGGCCCGGCGCAGGCCGGCCAGGCGGTCCGTGGTCGTGGTGAGGACCTTCGGGCCGGCGATGACCCCGACCTTGCGGTGGCCCGAGCCGAACAGCTCGCAGCCGGCCAGGTAGCCGCCCTCCTCGTTGGCCGGCATGACCGCGTCGCCGGGCAGCTCGTGGCGGCCGATGACGCTGACCCGGCCGCCGGTGCGCGTGTACGCCGCCAGCTTCGCCTTCAGCGCCTTGGTGAACGCGGCGTCGTGGTAGCCCGAGCCGGCCAGGACGATCGCGGCGACCTGCTGGGCCCGCAGCAGCTCCACGTACTCCAGCTCGCGGGCCGGATCGCGGTAGCTGTTGCAGATGATGACGAGCCGGCCGTTGGACTGCGCGACCTGTTGCAGGCCGCGGGTGATCTCGGCGAAGTACGGGTCGGAGACGTCGTGCACGATCACGCCCACGGCCGTGCGCTGGGCGCGGGCGAGCAGCTGGGCGTGCGCGTTCGGCACGTACTGCAGCTCGTCCACCGCCCGCAGCACGCGGGCCCGCAGCTCGTCGGTGACCAGCTTGGTGCTGCCGCTGATGATGCGGGAAGCGGTGGCCGGTGACACGCCGGCGCGGCGCGCGACATCGGCAAGCGTCGCCATCAAGAGCCCCTCTCCATTGACCCGCGATCAGCCTACCGGTTAGCCTCAGGAAAGCGGTTTCCTGAATCTCCGGGGGTTTGCCATGACGTCCCATCTGCCCGGCGCGATCGGCGTGTCGCGGCTGTCGGTGTATGACACCACCGCACCCGACGGTCTGCACGGGGGCACGCCGCACATGCACCTGACATGCTCCGAGGGGTACGTCGTGACCGCCGGCCAGGGCCGCGTGCAGACCCTGTCCGGGGAGGGCTTCCGCGAGACCCCGCTGCGCCCGGGGACGGTGGCCTGGTTCCGGCCGGCCACCATCCACCGGCTCGTCAACGACGGCGGGCTCCAGCTGGTGGTGCTCATGCAGAACAGCGGCCTGCCCGAGGCGGGCGACGCGGTGTTCACGTTCCCCACCGACGTCCTCGCCGACCCGGACGCCTACCGCGCCGCCGCCTCGCTGGAGAACGGCCCGTACCCCCGGCGCGACCTCGCCGTCACCGGCTTCCTCGCGATGCGGGCGGCCGGGCCGCAGGCGTTCACCGAGTTCTGCCGCACCGCCGCCGCGATCGTCGCACCGCGCCTCGGCGACTGGCGCAAGCGCTGGGAGGCGGGCGCCCTGGAGACCGCGCTGGAGACCGGCCGCCAGCTCGACGCCCTGGAGCGCGCCGACCTCGCGCACCTGGCCGCGGGCGGCCTCGAGGTGCTGACGGAACCGACCGAGTCCGGCAAGCACGGCATGTGCGGGCTGCTCGAGACCTACATCCCAGAAGGAGTCCAGTGAACCGCGTTCCGATCGGCATCGTCCTCAACGGCGTGACCGGCCGCATGGGGTACCGCCAGCACCTCGTCCGCTCGCTGCTGGCCATCCGCGAGGAGGGCGGCCTGCCCGCCGGGGACGGCCGGCGGATCTGGCCGGAGCCGATCCTCGTCGGGCGCAATGCCGCCAAGCTGCAGGAGATCGCCGAGCGGCACGGGCTCACCGAGTGGACCACCGACCTCGACGCCGCGCTGCAGCGCGACGACGTGCAGATCTACTTCGACGCGCAGGTGACCCAGCAGCGCGAGAAGGCCATCCGGGCCGCGATCGAGGCGGGCAAGCACATCTACACCGAGAAGCCGCTGGCCGAGGACACCGCCGCCGCCGTCGACCTGTTCCGGGCGGCGCGCGCGGCCGGGGTCCGGCACGGCGTGGTGCAGGACAAGCTGTTCCTGCCCGGCCTGCGCAAGCTCGCGCGGCTCGTCGAGGGCGGGTTCTTCGGCCGCATCCTGTCGGTGCGCGGCGAGTTCGGCTACTGGGTCTTCGAGGGCGACTGGCAGCCCGCCCAGCGGCCCTCGTGGAACTACCGGGCGGCCGACGGCGGCGGGATCGTGGTCGACATGTTCCCGCACTGGCAGTACGTCCTGGAGCGCATCTTCGCGCCGGTCCGCACGGTGCAGGCGACCATCGCGACGCACGTCCCGTCCCGCGTCGACGAGTCCGGCGCCGTGTACGACGCGACCGCCGACGACGCCGCCTACGGCACGTTCGAGCTCGAGGGCGGCATCGTCGCGCAGATCAACTCGTCCTGGGCCGTGCGGGTGTACCGCGACGAGCTCGTCGAGTTCCAGGTCGACGGCACGCACGGCAGCGCCGTGGCGGGCCTGCGCGAGTGCCACATCCAGCACCGCGGCGGCACGCCCAAGCCGGTCTGGAACCCGGACCTGCCCGCGACCGAGCGCTTCCGCGAGCAGTGGCAGCGGGTGCCGGACAACGAGCCGTTCGACAACGGGTTCAAGGTGCAGTGGGAGCACTTCCTGCGGCACGTCGTGGACGGCGGGGCGTTCCCGTGGGACTTCGCCGCCGGCGCACGCGGCGTGCAGCTGGCGGAACTGGGGTGGCAGTCCGCGCGCACCGGGCAGCGCATCGAGATCCCGGCGCTGGACCTCGATCGATGACGGACCTGGCGCGGTTCTCGCTCAACCAGGCGACCACCAAGCGCTGGCCGATGGCGGACACGGTCGCCGGCTGCGTCGCGGCCGGCGTGTCCGGCCTCGGGCTGTGGCGCGACCAGGTCGCGGAGCTCGGCGTCGAGCGCACCGCCGCCCTGGTCCGCGCGGCCGGCCTGACCGTGACGACCCTGTGCCGCGGCGGCTTCTTCACCGCCGCGGACTGGCGCGACGACAACCTGCGCGCCATCGACGAGGCGGCCGCCCTCGGCGCGCCGGTGCTCGTCCTCGTCAGCGGCGGCCTGCCGGCGGGAAGCCGCGACCTCGACGGCGCCCGGCAGCTCGTGGCGGACGCGATTGCTGTTCTGGTACCGCACGCGCAGGCCGCCGGCATCAAGCTCGCGATCGAGCCGCTGCACCCTATGTTCGCCTCGGACCGGTGCGTGATCGCCACGCTCGGCAACGCCCTGGACCTCGCGGAGCCGTTCCCCGCGGACGCAGTCGGGGTCGCGGTCGACACCTACCACCTGTGGTGGGACGACCAGGTCTGGACGCAGCTGGCCCGCGCCGGGGCGGCGGGCCGGATCGCCTGCTTCCAGGTCGCGGACTGGATCACGCCGCTGCCCGAGGGCGTCCTGCTCGGCCGCGGGCTACCCGGCACCGGCTGCGTGGAGCTGCGGCGATTCCGGGAGGCGGTCGACGCGACCGGCTACGACGGCCCGATCGAGGTCGAGGTCTTCCACGAGGACGTCTGGTCCCGTCCCGGCGCCGAGGTCCTCGAGCAGGCCATCGAGGGCTACCGGGACCACGTGCTCTGAGCGCTAGGGCTGCTGGCCCGGCAGTTGGTCGTCCGGCGGCGTCGTCGTGGTCGGCGGCGCCGTCGTGGTCGGCGGCGTCGTGGTGGGCGCCGTCGTCGTGGGCCCCGCGGTGGTGGGGGCCGGTGTCGTCGGCAGCGCCGTGGTGGTCGTCGGCGTCACCACCGGCCCGTCCACGGTCTGCGTCGGCGCGGGCGGCTGCGCGGCGTTGGTCGGGTTGCCGATCTGCGTCTGGCCGTTGCGCTCGCCGGGGCGCAGCCCGTTGTTGCCCGTCGCGGCCGGGGCCGGCTGCGGGGACAGGTTGGTGTTGACCGAGTCGCCGCCGGTCGTGCCGTGGTGCGTGTCGGTGCCGGGGTTGCCGCCGATCAGATCCGACGTCGTCTCGGCGGCGGCAAACACAAGGGCCAGCGCCATCGGTACCGCGATCGCCATCGACGTCACCCGCCGGCGCGACATCTGCGCGGGCCCCCGCAGCCAGCGCTTCTGCACCGGGACGGTGGCCGCCTCGAGGTCGTCGATGGCCAGGCCGAGCAGCAGCTGCCGGGCGTCCGGGCGGTCGTGCGGGTCGCGGCTCAGCGCGGCGGCGACGAGGTCGCGCACCGGGTCGGGCACGCCGCTGAGGTCCGGCTCGCCCTCCAGGATCTTCCAGGCGCGGGCGGCCGCCTCCTCCCCGCCGTACGGGTGGCGGCCGGTCGCCGCGAACGCGACCAGGCAGCCCCAGCCGAAGATGTCCATCGCGGCCGTGGGCTCCTCGGCGCGCAGCTGCTCGGGGGAGGCCCAGCCGAGGCTGCCGACGATGTTGCCGGTGCCGGTGATGTCGCTCGCCGCGTCCAGCGCCCGCGCGATGCCGAAGTCGATGATGCGGACCCCGCCGAGCGTGACCATGAGGTTGCTCGGCTTGAGGTCGCGGTGGACCAGCCCGACGTTGTGGATGGCCGCCAGCGAGGCCGCGACGCCGAGCGCCACGCTGTGCAGCATGGCCGGGTCGAGCGGGCCGTCGTCGGCGACGAGGCGGGACAGCGGGATGCCCTCGAGGTATTCGGTGACGAGGTAGGGGCGCTCCTCGTAGACCCCGGAGTCGAGCACGCGCGCGGTGCAGAAGCCCGGCACGCGCTGCGCGGCGCGGACCTCGCCGGCGAAGCGCACCCGGAAGCGGGGGTCGCGGGCCAGGTGCTGGTGCACGAGCTTGACCGCGACGCGGGTGCCCTCGGGCGACTGGGCCAGGTAGACCGTGCCCATGCCGCCCACGCCGAGCTGGCCCAACAGCCGGTAGTCGTTGATGCGGACCGGGTCGTTGGCGGTCAGGTCGCCGACGGTGCCGCGCCGGGCGGGCGCGGCCGAGCGCAGCGGCAGGTCCGGCGGGCCGGACTCGCCGGCGTCGTCGTGTTTGCCTGCCTCGGTCATCGGGGTCCTTCCATGGTCTATGGGGGGAAGCTGAGGTTCCAACCTGCAGTCTGGCCTTTTCATGGGGCGTTGAAAAGACCGTGCTGTATGCAGAGGTTGTACCCGTTCGGCTACCTTCGCGGGGGGCGGTGCCGCCTCGAACAGTAGTCCAGCAGAGCCGAATCGTCCGCGCTGGACGTCACACCTGTCGACGCATTTCCCCTTAACGGGGTCAATCGGACAATGCGTGTGCTACCGCGGTCGCTCCAGGTGATCGACCAGTCCACGCAGCGCGGCCGTGATGCGGGCCAGCTCGGCGGGATCGAGGTAGGACAGGGCGTACGCCTCGGCGATCTCCGACTCCGGCAGCAGCTCGCGGATCATGCGGTGCCCCTTGCGGGTCAGCTGCAGCAGGACCAGGCGGCCGTCGGCGGGGTGGTTGGAGCGTTTCATCAGCCCGCGCCCGGACAGCGTGTCGACCACGCCGGTGAGGGTCGCCTTGGAGATGCCGGCCTGCTCGGCCACGTGCCGGGTCTCGATGCGGCGCGCGGCCCACACGGTGCGCAGCACGACGAAACCGGTCCAGGTCAGCTGGCGGGGGCGCAGGACCTCCTGCTCGACGTGCTGGCGGACGGCGTTGGCGGCGCGGTGCAGATGCAGCACGGCCTCGGTCGCGCCGTTGAACGCGCCACCGTCGCGGCCCACCGTTGCGGTCACCGTGACCCGCGCAAACGTGCCCGTGCCGACGCCACCCCGTGCGTGCCCATATGGGCGGCCCCCCTTTGGTCCCCACATCGAACACACAGAATATCGGGAACGTGCCGGTTCCGTTGTCCCGCCACTACCCTGTGCAGTCTCATGGCGACCCTTCGGTGGCGGTCCTGCCGGATATCCGGTGAATTGAAAGTTCATAAGATCATTGGGAGACTCGTTGGCATGCGTCCGTACTTCTGGACGGCCGCAGTCCTGCTCGCCTCCGCCTGTTCCACAGGAGGAGAGACCGGCTCCGGCCCGCCTGATACATCGACTCCGAGTGGCGCGATGTGGTCCGCGCAACCCGACGCCCCGTCATCGCGCACGGAGGTCGCCGCAGCCGTCGCGGGCGGCACGGTCGTCGTCGCCGGCGGCCTGCGCGCCGACGGCGGCACGGTCACCACGGTGGAGCTCTTCGACCCGCGAACCCGCACGTGGACGGCGGGTCCGCCGCTGCCCCTGCCGGTCAACCACGCCATGGCCGCCGCGGCCGGGGGAGCGGTGTACATCTTCGGCGGGTACCTCGCCGACGGCAGCCCCAGCGCCGCCGCCTTCCGCCTGGAGCCCGGTCCTGCCGGTGGTTCTGCCGCCGTTTCTGCCGGTGCCCGGTGGCGCTCCGTAACCGACCTCCCCGCGGGCCGGGCGGCCGGCGCGGCCGCCGCGATCGGCGACAAGGTCTACCTCGCGGGCGGCATCGGCCCCGCCAAGGACCAGCTCGCCGAGTCGACCCTGGTCTACGACACGAGGACCGGCACCTGGTCGACGGCCCCGGGCGTCCCGACCCGCCGCGAACACCTGGGCGGCGCCGCCGCGGGCGGCCTGTTCTACACCGTCGGCGGCCGGACCGCCACGGGCGGCAACCTGGCCGTCGTCGAGTCCTACGACCCGGCGGCCGGCGCCTGGACCCGCCGCCCCGACCTGCCGACCGCACGGGGAGGCCTGGCCGCGACGGCATCCTGCACCGGCCAGGTCATCGCGGCGGGCGGCGAGGGCCGGCACACGTTCCCGCAGGTGGAAATCTTCTACCCGGAGCGCGACGCGTGGCGGTCACTGCCGCCGATGCCGCACCCGCGCCATGGACTGGGGCTGGTCACGGTGGGTACGACGCTGCTGTCGCTGCCGGGCGGCCCGGAGCCGGGGCTGCACGTCGCCAGTACGACCGAGGCCTTGGATCTTTCGTTCCTGGGCCCGTGCCCGTCTTGACGCGATAAGTCGGGCGCTGACGCGCCGCGACTTATCGGACATATCACGATTTATCGCGGCGGCGGTTCGGATCGTTTCGGTTGATCAAATAGCGCCGCTGCCAGACGAGCAGGGTGAGGACAGAGACGGCCACGCAGAGCACGCAACACAGCTTGGACAGCACCGTCGCAGCCTACGACCAGCGCGGCACCCGCTCCGGGGCGCGTCCGGTCCGCAGCCCCCGCCGCTCGGCCAGCCGCGCGAACGCCACGGCGTCGGTGATCGCCGCGCAGCCGGGGTCGTTGTTGCAGTACACGTAGACGTCCTGGTTCGAAAACGCGTCCGCCAACCGCGCCGTCCACGTGTCGAGGGCGGCGCGGCCGTAGCGCGGCCAGGGTGCGGCGCGGCCCTCGTGCAGCCGCAGGTAGCCCCAGCCCGCGGTGCGCCACAGCGGCGACTGCGGCCGGCCCTTGCGGTCCGACCAGCACAGCGCGGCGTCGCGGCGGGTCAGCACGTCGCGCACGTCGGCGTTCCACCACGACTCGTGCCGCGGCTCGACGGCGACGCGCACGCCGCGCGGGAACGCCTGCAGGGTCCGGTCCAGCGCGTCCGGGTCGGCCGGGAGGGTCGGCGGGAGCTGCAGCAGCACCGGGCCGAGCTTGCGCCCCAGCCCCTCCGCCCGCTCCAGCAGCCGCGCGACCGGCTCCTCCGGCTCCTTCAGCCGCTTGACGTGGGTGAGGAACCGGCTCGCCTTCACCGTCACGACGAAGTCGGCCGGGGTGCGCGCCCGCCAGTCCGCGAACGTACTGCGCTCGGGCAGCCGGTAGAACGCGTTGTTCACCTCGACCGTGTCGAACGCCGCCGCGTAGTGCTCCAGCCACAGCCGGTGCGGCAGGTCGCGGGGGTAGAAGCGGTCGCGCCAGTCCTTGTACTGCCAGCCGGAGGTCCCGATCCGCATCATGTATGGCAATTTCCCCAGGCCGGGGCGGTGTAACCCGGGGGCGTAGGCATACGTAGACGGGCGGGGCGGGCGACTACGTATGTCGGGGCGGCGCGGTTACGTAAGCGATACCGATGGAACCGGGGCCTTACTCCGACACGATGGAGTCACAAGGTTGAAAGGGGTCCACACCATGAACATCCACGACACGCTCCTCAGCGAGATCGTCCGCCAGCGCCGCTTCGACATGCTCGACGAGAGCAAGCACTGGACAAGCCGCGTGCGGCTCCGGCGTCGAAACCAGCGCGAGCACCTCTCCTGAGGAACTTCCCGTGACCGAACCACGGGAGAGCGACAGCCCCGGCCCACGGCCGGGGCTGTTCTGTATGACTAGGCCGGCCGCCGGCCGAAGATACGTAACAGGTACAGATGGCAGGCGTCCCTTACGCCGACACGATTGACCTATGCATCCAGTCTTCTTGTACAGCCAGTTGCAGCACCGTCAGCAGGGCCTGCTCGGCCTCGAGGGGCACCGCCGCGCGAGCGAGCGCGCGGAGCGCCGCGGGTGGTGGCGCAGGTCGCGTCCGTCACAGGCCGAGGAGAGCCCGCCCGCCGGTAGGCTGGTGGCGTGCGGGCCAGCCGTAGCGGAATGAGCCAGGTGATGGTCGGCCGCGACGACGAGCTGCGCCGCCTGCGCCGTCTCCTCGACGGGTCCGAGCCTTCCATCGCCATGCTCGGCGGGGAGCCGGGGATCGGCAAGAGCCGCATGGTCCAGGAGCTGTTCACGGGGCTGCCCGAGACGGTTCCGGTCCTGGATGGCCAGGCCGATCCCGGCACCCTCAGCCGCCCGTTCGAGGTGCTCCTCGACGCCATCGACGACAGCCAGCGCTCCGAGCTGCTCGACCCGGAGCTGCTGCGCACGGTCACCGACGCGTCCCGCTCGATGCTCGACCGGATCCAGGCCGGGCTGGAGATCGTGCGGCTGCTGACCACGCCCGGGCCGTCCATCGTGGTCTTCGAGGACCTGCACTGGGCCGACTCGGAGAGCGTGGCCCTGTTCGAGCGGATCGCCGAGCTGCCCGGCAGCCGGCTGCTCATCGGCACGTACCGGCCCGACGAGATCACCCGCCGCCACCCCCTCGCCGACCTGCTGACCCGGCTCGAACGGCGTTACACGGTCACCAACGTGCGGCTGGAGCGGCTCAGCCTGGCCGACACGTCGATGTTCCTCAAGTCCGCCACCGGCCGCCCGCCCGCCTACCGCACGGCGTTGTCGCTGCACAACCGTACCGGCGGCAATCCGTTCTTCCTCGAGGAACTGCTCAAGAGCAACGGCGACGCCGACCTCGACACGCTGTGCGACCGGCCGCTGCCGTGGAACATCGCCGAGGCGCTGCGCCGGCAGGTCGACGACCTCGACGCGGCCGAGAAGCGGATCGTCGAGGCGGCCGCCGTGCTCGGCCGCAAGGTGCCCTTCGACCTGCTCGCGGCGGTCACCGGCTTCGACGAGAACGAGCTCATCGACGGCCTGCGCGACCTGGTGCGCCGCGGGCTCATGGTCGAGACCGGCGACGACGAGTTCAGCTTCCGCCACGCCCTGACCCGCGAGGCGCTGGTCGACGAGATGCTCGCCCGCCAGCGCCGCCGCCTGCACGAGCTCGCGCTGGAGACGCTGCTGTCCACCGGCTCCAAGGACTACGCGCTGGTCGCCCACCACGCCCGGGGCGCGGGGCGCTACCTCGACATGGTGGAGGCCGCCCGCCGGGGACTCGTCGTGTACCTCGCGATGGGCTCGCCGTACCAGGCCCTCCAGCTCGCCGAGATGGGCCTCGACGAGCTGCCCGACGACGTGGAGCTGCTGTCCTGCGGCGCCCGCGCGGCCTGGCTGGCCGGCCTGCTCGACGACGCCCAGGAGCTCGGCCGGCGCTGGCTCGACGCCGCCGCCACCCGCGAGGAGCGCGCCGACGCGCTGCGGCTGCTGGTGCGGCTGAGCTGGGAGGTCGGCAGCAGCGGCAGCATGCAGGAGCGCGCGGCCGAGCTGCGGCGGGAGATCGCACCGCTGGAGGACGGGCCGGCCAAGGCGCACGCGTACGCCGCGATCGCCCAGGCGTACATGCTGCACGACGACACCGAGCGCGCCGTGGCCTGGGCCGACATGGCGATCGCCCTCGGCGAGCAGCTCGGCCTGCCCGCCGTCTGGCTGGCCGGCAAGGTCGAGAAGGGCTCGGCCCTCGTGAACGTCGCGGCCGGCGTCGACGAGGGCGTCAAGCTGCTCAACGAGGCCGCGCAGGAGGCCGAGGAGGCCGGCGAGTGGCTGCTGGCGGCCCGCTCGCTCAACAACCTGTACAACCTGCTGCCCGGCGGCCCCGCCGACTGGTCCGCCGCGCTGGAGCGGATGCGCACCTTCGCCGAGCGGGCGGGCTTCGACTCGCTGGCCGTGGCCGCGTACTTCCAGGGCCGCGCCCGCCTCGCCGTGCAGGAGGGCAACCTCGCCGAGGCGCTGGCCGAGCTGGAGGCCGCGCGGCGCCGCGACCGGGGGCTGCTGCGCACCCGCAACGGCAGCGACTACCACGGCGTGCTCTTCGCCGGGCTGCTGCTGGAGGCCGGCGAGCTCGACAAGGCCGACATGGTGATCCGCGGGCTGATCGAGTCCTCGACGGACGCCTACACGATGCTCACCCAGACGTCCGTGCCCGGCCTGCAGTTCCACCTCGCGTGCCGGCTCGGGCGCACCGAGCTCGCGCGGGAGCTGCTGCGCACGGTCCTCGACGCCGTGCGGGTCACCGGCGTCACCGGGCGCGACTTCGCCCACGACCTGATCTCGGCCGGGCTCGCCACCGGCCTGTCCGCGGACGAGCTGCGGCCGATCGCCGCCGCCATCGACGACCCGCTCTTCGACGACGCCTACCGATGGCTCGCCGACGCGCAGATCGCCGAGGCCTCCGGAGCAACAGACGAAGCCCTTCGCCTGTACCGCGCAGCCGTCGCCGAACCCACCATGCTCCTCCCGCCGCATCGCGGCACGGGGCACCTCGGCGCCGCGCGGTGCCACCTGGCGCGGGGCGATCTGGAGTCCGCCCGGGCCGCCGTACGGGCCGCGGAGCCGCACCTGGCCCGCTGGGCCGGCTGGCGGGTCGCCGAGCTGACCGGGCTGCGCGGGCGGCTGGGCATGACGGCGCCCTCGGCCGGCGGCGACGAGTCGCTGACCCCGCGCGAGCGCGAGGTGGCCGTGCTGCTCGCCGAGGGGCTGACGAACGCCGAGCTGGCCCGGCGGCTGTACATCTCGCCGCGCACCGCGGCCGTGCACGTCTCGAACATCCTGAGCAAGCTGAACCTGGAGTCGCGCACGCAGATCGCGGCCTGGGTCAGGTCGCGCCGGGCGCCGTAGATACTCCGGCGGGCTTCAGAGATACGCCCGCGGGCGGATGTGCCCGTTGCCCGGTGCGCCTACGCTTCAGGCATGTCGTGGTCGATGACCACCCTCCTGGCCGCGTGGGCCTTCGCCGGGACGCCCGGTGACGTCCTCGCCGTGGCGACCGCGGTGCTGGCCGCGCTCGCCGTCGTGCTGGCGGCCCGGCTCGTCGCCGGCGCCCCGGCCGCTCCCGCGCAGCTGCACGCCCTGCCGGCCCGGGCGCGGACCGCCCTCGGGCAGGCCGTTCGCTCGGTCGACCCCGACGCGGCGGGCCGTCCGCGTCCCCGGGCGCCCGGAGTCTGATCCCCGCACCTCGCATCCGACGTCTGTCCACGTCGGACGGTGCGCGCTGCCCTCATCGGACTCCCTGCGATCGAAAGGTCGTTGCCGTGCTGCACCATGTCCTGCTCGCCCTGTCCACCCTCCTCGGCTCCGTCCCCGCGGCGATCGTCGTCGCCACCCTCGTCCTGCGCGCCCTGCTGCTCCCGCTCAGCCTGCGCGGCTACCGCGCCGAGCGGATCCGCGCCGGGCTCGCACCCCAGCTCGCCGAGATCCGCGAGCGCCACCAGCACGAACCGGTCGTGCTGGCCGAGAAGACCACCGCGGCGCTGCGCGCGGCCGGCTCGGGCCCGTTCGCGGGGCTGCTGCCGGCGCTCGCGCAGGCCCCGTTCATCTGGCTGCTGTACCGGGAGTTCACCAACGGCACCATGCACGGCCACACCCTGCTGGGCGCCGACCTCACCGAGCGGCTCATCGGCCACCCGGCGCTGCTCGCCGGCTGGCTGATCGTGGTCGCGCTGGCCGGGATCGCCCTGTGGAACGTGCGGCAGCTGCCCGCCGGCTCGCCGGGATTCGTGCGGATCCTGTCGTTCGCGACCGTGGCGTTCGCGCCGTTCGTGCCGCTCGCGGCCGGGATCTACCTGGTGACGACCGGCGCCTGGACGGCGACCGAGCGGTACGTCTTCCGCCGCCGGACTTTGGTGAGCTAGATGGCGAAGTTCTTTTGAAATCTGCAAAAGTTCGGTCGGTACTAGCGGAAGCATCGGCCTCCATCTACGCTCTTCACTCAAGCGACATTCGGCGATGTCGTGCCATCCATCGATCCCCATCGTCACGTTTCCTCACCGCTAGGGGGAGCCCGTGCGTACGGGTGTGTGGCTGGTCGGCGCCCGTGGTTCAGTCGCCGTCACCAGCATTGTCGGGGCCGCCGCGCTGCGGGCCGGGCTGACCGAGCCGATCGGGTGCGTCACCGAGCACCCGCGGCTGCGCAGCCAGGCCCTGCCCGCGTACGCGGACCTCGTGTTCGGCGGCCACGACGTCGTCAACACCGGCCTGATCAAGAAGGCCGAAGCGCTGGCCGCGGCCGGGGTCGTCCCGGCCCGGCTGGTCGCGGCCCTCCACAGTGAACTGTCCGCGGTGGACGACGACATCAGGCCGATGCCGAAGGACGCCGCGGCGATCCGGGGCGACCTGGAGGCGTTCCGCGACCGCCACGCGCTCGAGCGCGTCGTCGTGGTCAACGTCGCCTCGACCGAGCCGGCCCCCGAGGCGCATCCGGCGCACGCCTCGCTCGCGGCGCTGCGCGCGGCCGGGGAGGGGGTGCTGCCGCCGAGTGCCGTCGCGGCGTACGCGGCGTTCTCGGCGGGCTGCGCGTTCGTGGACTTCACGCCGTCGACCGGGGCGCGGCTGCCGGCCCTGCACGAGCTGGCCGTGGAGCACGGGCTGCCGTACGCGGGGCACGACGGCAAGACCGGCGAGACGCTGCTCAAGTCCGTGCTCGCGCCGATGTTCGCGATGCGCCGCCTGCACGCCACCTCGTGGTCCGGCCTCAACCTGCTCGGCGGCGGCGACGGGGCCACCCTCGCCGAGCCGGGCGCCAACGCGGCCAAGTCGGCCAGCAAGCAGCGCGTGCTCGGCGAGACGCTCGGCTACGTGCCGGACGGGACGACCCGCATCGAGTACGTGCCGGCCCTCGGCGACCACAAGACCGCCTGGGACCTGGTCACCTTCGAGGGCTTCCTCGGCACCGCGATGCGCATGGAGTTCACCTGGCACGGCTGCGACTCCGCGCTCGCCGCGCCGCTCGTGCTCGACCTCGCCCGCCTGGCCGCCGCCGCGCACCGCAACGGGCGGGTCGGGCCGCTGAGCGAGCTCGCGTTCTTCTTCAAGGACCCGATCGGCGCCACCGACCACGGCCTGGCCGCGCAGTTCGAGACCCTGGCCGCGTTCGTGGCGGGCCTGCGATGAGGGCGCGGGACCTCGCGGAGCTGGTCCGGGCGCCCGCGGCGCTCTCGGTGCCGGGGGACATCGTCGCGGGCGCGGCGGCGGCGCAGGACCTGGGCCCGCGGACGGCCGGGCTGGCCGGGGCGAGCGTGCTGCTGTACTGGGCCGGCATGGCCGCCAACGACTGGGCCGACCGCGAGGTCGACGCCAAGGAGCGGCCCGAGCGGCCGATCCCGTCCGGCCGGATCAGCGCGAACGCCGCGCTGGGCGTGGCGGGCGGGCTGACCGCGGCCGCCGTGGTCGCCGCCGGCCTCGCCGGCGGGCGCAGGGCGCTCCGGGTGGCGGTGCCGCTGGCCGGGGCGGTGTGGGCGTACGACACGCGGCTCAAGACCCCCGCGCTCATGGCCACCTGCCGGGCGCTCAACGTGCTGCTCGGGGCGAACCGCCGGCCGCGCCGGGCCGTGGTGCCGGCGGCGATCGTGTTCGCGCACACGTACACCGTGACGGCGCTGTCGCAGTTCGAGGTGCACGGGGCGACGCCGGCGCTGCCGAGACGGACGCTCGCCGGGACGGCCGCGATCGCCGCCGCCGCCGGGGGAACGCCCGCCGCCGCGGGGCTGGCCGCGTGGTACGCCATCCGCTACGGCCGCCCGCAGCTCGACGCCGTCGACAAGCCCGACGCCGAGCACATCCAGCGCGCGGTCGGGGCCGGCATCGTGAACCTCCCGGCGCTGCAGGGCGCGCTCACCGCCCGCGCCGGGAAGCCGCTGCTCGGGCTGGCCGTGGCCGCCGCCGCGCCGCTCGCCAAGCGGCTGGCGCGGTGGGTGAAGCCGACATGAGGTACGGCTACGGGACCAACGGCTTCAGCAACCACCGGCTCGACGACGCGCTCGCGATCATCGCCGGCCTCGGGTACGACGGCGTGGCGCTCACCCTCGACCACCACCACCTCGACCCGTTCGACGCGAACATCGCCCGGCACGTGCGCGAGGTCGGCGCCCGGCTGGCCGAACTGCGGCTCGGCGTCGTCATCGAGACCGGCGCGCGGTTCCTGCTCGACAGGTGGCACAAGCACGCGCCGACGCTGCAGGACGACGAGCCCGGCCCGCGCATCGACTTCCTGCGCCGCGCCGTGCGCATCGGGGCCGACCTCGGCGCCGAGGCGGTCAGCTTCTGGGCCGGGGTCCCGCCCCGCGGCCTGGACCGGGACGAGGCCTGGCGGCGGCTGGTCGGCGGCTGCGCGGACGTGCTCGAAGCGGCCGAGGGCGCCGAGATGATGCTCGGGTTCGAGCCGGAGCCGGGCATGCTCGTCGAGTCCATCGCCGACTGGGAGCGGCTGCGCGCGGACCTCGGCGCGCCGGTCCACTTCGGACTGACCCTGGACATCGGGCACTGCCGCTGCCTGGAGCCGGTCCCGGCCGACGAGTGCGTACGCCGCGCCGGCGATTCCCTCGTCAACGTCCAGATCGACGACATGCGCCGCGGCGTGCACGAGCACCTGGAGTTCGGCACCGGCGAGGTCGACTTCCCGCCGGTCCTGCGCGCCCTGGCCGACATCGGCTACGGCGGGCTCGTCGCGGTCGAACTGCCCCGGCACAGCCACGCCGCCCCGACCATCGCCCGCGATTCGCTGGCGTTCCTGCGCGCCAAGGAGGCCGCGTGAACCTCGCCGACACCCTGCGCGAAGAGCTCACCGACACCGTCTGGCTCGACACGGCCCTGGAGACGGTGGAGCGCCAGCCGTCCGCGATCGCCCGGCTGTTCCCGGCCGTCGGGAGGCAATGCGGCCGCTGGATGCTCAAGGAACCGGCCGGGTGGAGCGTCGACGACGCCGCAAGGGTGCTGCTGCTGCAGCGGTTACAGACCAAGGACGAGGTGCCGCAGCTGTACCGCCACGGCGACGCGGCCGAGAAACGCGCGATCCTGCGGGCGTTGCCGCTGCTCGATCTGCCGGCGGACAGTGTCGTGCCGATCCTGCAGGACGCGCTGCGCACGAACGACGCGCGGCTCGTGTCCGCCGCCCTCGGCCCGGCCGCCCGCGCGCTGGACGCGGCGGCGTGGCGACAGGGAGTACTGAAGGCGGTCTTCATGCAGTTGCCCCTCGACACCATCGCCGGCCTCGACGAGCGCGCGGACGCCGAACTCGGGCTGATGCTGCGCGGCCTGGCCGACGAACGCCGCGCCGCGGGCCGCACCGTGGCCGCGGACGCCACCGCGCTGTTGCACCGGATCGAGCAGAGGGGCCAGTGATGCGCATCTTCGACCCGCACATCCACATGACGTCCCGGACCACCGACGACTACGAGCGGATGGCCGCCGCCGGGGTGCGGGCGCTGGTCGAGCCGGCGTTCTGGCTCGGGCAGCCGCGCACCAGCGCCGGGTCGTTCACCGACTACTTCGACGCGCTCGTGGGCTGGGAGCCGTACCGCGCGAGCCTGTTCGGCATCCGCCACCACGCCACCATCGCGCTCAACCCGAAGGAGGCCAACGACCCGCGCTGCCGCGAGGTGCTCGGCGAGCTGCCGCGCTACCTGGAGAAGGACGGCGTGGTCGCGGTCGGCGAGGTCGGCTACGACTCGATGACGCCGGAGGAGGACGAGGTGTTCGCCGCGCAGCTCGCGCTCGCGATCGAGCACGACCTGCCGGCGCTCGTGCACACCCCGCACCGCGACAAGGCGCGCGGGACCGAGCGCACGCTCGCCGTCGTGCGCGAGTCCGGCCTCGAACCGGGCCGCGTCGCCGTCGACCACCTCAACGAGGTCACCGTGGGGGCCGTCGCCGAGTCCGGGTGCTGGATGGGGTTCTCCATCTACCCGGAGACGAAGATGACGGCCGAGCGGATGGTGCACATCCTGCGCGAGTACGGCCTGGAGCGGATGCTCGTGAACTCCGCGGCCGACTGGGGCCGCTCGGACCCGCTGCTCACCGCGCGGACCGGCGAGGCGATGCTGGCGGCCGGGTTCACCGACGACGACGTGGACCGGGTGCTGTGGCGCAACCCGGTCGAGTTCTACGGCCAGTCCAAGCGGCTCGACCTGTCCGACGTGGACGCCGCCGACTCCTTCGCGGGCAACTCGATCCGCCGCGGGGGCTCGTGATGCGGCTGCGCCACCCCGACGGGCAGACCGTGCACCTGGCGTACTGCACGAACGTGCACCCGGCCGAGGACCTGAACGGCATCGTGGGGCAGCTGTCCACCTACGCCACACCG
Organism: Dactylosporangium sp. CS-033363; assembly: GCF_050942475.1. Lineage (NCBI taxonomy): Bacteria > Bacillati > Actinomycetota > Actinomycetes > Micromonosporales > Micromonosporaceae > Dactylosporangium > Dactylosporangium sp. CS-033363. The sequence continues at coordinate 2,284,884 of NZ_CP192032.1, forward strand.
ATGCGCGAGCGGCTGGACACCGACGTGCTCGGCCTGGGCCTGTGGCTGAGCGCGGGGGTCGCCGCCGAGCTCGCCGCGGACGCGTCCGCGCGCCGCCGGCTGCGCCGCGAGCTGGACGTGCGCGGGCTGGAAGTGGTGACCCTCAACGGCTTTCCCTACCGCGAGTTCCACGCGCCGGTCGTGAAGCGCGCCGTCTACGTGCCGGACTGGGCCGATCCGGCGCGGTTGCGGTACACCCTGGACCTGGCCCGGATCCTGGTCGACCTGCTGCCCGACGACGCCGCCCGCGGCTCGATCTCCACGCTGCCGCTGGGCTGGCGCGAGCCGTGGGACGGCCCGCAGGCGGCGCGGGTGGCCCGGGCCCTGGACGCGCTCGCGCAGGGGCTGGCCGGGCTGGAGGTGCTGACGGGCCGGACGATCCGGGTGGCGTTCGAGCCGGAGCCGGGCTGCGTCATCGAGAACACGCTGCAGGCCACCGTGCACCTGGCGCGGGTCGACCGGCAGCGGCTGGGCGTCTGCGTCGACCTCGCGCACCTGGCCTGCGCGTGGGAGGACCCGGTCGCCGCCGTCCAGCGCCTGGCCCGGGCCGGCCTGCCGGTCGTGAAGGTCCAGGTCTCGGCGGCGCTGGAGATCGCCGCGCCGGCGGCCGCCCGGGAGACGCTCGGCCGCTACGCGGAGCCGCGCTTCCTGCACCAGACGCGGACGTCCGGCTGCCGGCACTCGTTCGACGACCTGGACGAGGCGCTGGCCGACGCCACGGTCGCGGGGGAGCCGTGGCGGGTGCACTACCACGTGCCGCTGCACGCCGAGCCGGAGCCGCCGCTGCAGTCGACCACGGCGGTGCTGCGGGCCGGGCTGGCGGCGCTGGTCGGCGGGCCGGTCGCGGCGTGCGACCACCTGGAGGTCGAGACGTACACGTGGGGCGTCCTGCCGCTGGACCGCCGGCCCGACGGCCCGCGCGCGCTCGCCCACGGCATGGCGGCCGAGCTGGCCTGGACCCGCGACACCCTCCACGACCTGGGGATCAAGGATTTTTCGCTGGGCGCCGACGATCGGGGTGCGACGACATGAGCCGCAAGCTGGTGGTCCTGAACGTGGTCGGCCTCACCCCGCGGCTGCTGCCGCACATGCCGAACCTGTCCGCGCTCGGGCCGGCCGCGCCGCTCGAGCCGGTGCTGCCCGCCGTGACGTGCTCGGTGCAGTCGACGTTCCTGACCGGGGAGGAGCCGGCCGGGCACGGGATCGTCGGCAACGGCTGGTACTTCCGGGACCTCGGCGAGGTGCTGCTGTGGCGCCAGCACAACGCGCTCGTCGGCGGCGAGAAGCTCTGGGACGCGGCGCGCCGGGCTTCGCCCGGGCTCACGGTGGCCAACGTCTGCTGGTGGTACGCGATGGGCGCCGACGTCGACTGGACCGTCACGCCGCGGCCGATCTACTACGCGGACGGGCGCAAGGAGCCGGACTGCTACACGTACCCGCCGGAACTGCACGACGAGTTGCAGGACGCGCTCGGGCCGTTCCCGTTGTTCACCTACTGGGGCCCGAATGCGGGCATCGCCTCCAGCGCGTGGATCGCGCGGGCCGCCGAGCGCATCATCGCTGCCAAGGACCCCGATCTGACCCTGGTGTACCTCCCGCACCTCGACTACGACCTGCAGCGCTACGGGCCGTCCGACCCGCGGGCCGCGCAGGCCGCCGCCGCGCTCGACGCCGTGCTCGGGCCGCTGCTGGACGCGGCGCGCGCGAGCGGGCGGGCGATCGTGGCGCTGTCGGAGTACGGCATCACCGACGTGCACCGCCCGATCGACATCAACCGGCTGCTGCGCGCCGAGGGCTGGCTGAACGTGCACACCCAGGACGGCATGGAGTACCTCGATCCGTGGACCTCGCGTGCGTTCGCGGTCGCCGATCACCAGATAGCGCACGTGTACGTGCGCGATGTGCACGACATTCCCGCTGTGCGCAAGCTGTGTTCCACGCTCGACGGGGTCGGCGAGATCCGCGACGGGCTCGGGCACGAGCGCTCCGGCGAGCTCGTGCTGCTCGCCGAGCGGGACGCCTGGTTCACGTACTACTACTGGCTCGACGACGCGCGGGCGCCCGACTTCGCCCAGCTCGTGGAGATCCATCGCAAGCCCGGCTACGACCCGGCCGAGCTGTTCTTCGACCCCGCGGGGCCGGGTGCGGCCAAGGCCCGGGCCGGGATCGCGCTGCTGCGCAAGAAGGCCGGCCTGCGGTACCGGATGAGCGCCATCGGCCTGGATGCCGGTGCCCGCGCGGTGAAGGGGTCGCACGGGCTCCTGCCGGCCGACGACGCCGACGGGCCGGTCTGGCTCTGCGACGACCCGGCGTTCCGGCCGGACCGCGTGCCGGCCACGGGCGTCAAGACCCTGCTGCTACGGCTTCTCGCAGCAGGTGATGCGCGGACTTGATGCGGTACATCTCGGCGTCCGCCACGCGCATCAGGTTGTCCAGGTCGCCGTCGCGCGCGGTCGCGGCGCCGATGCTCGCGTCCACGTGCACGGTGTCCGCGCCCAGCCGCACCGGCTGGGTGAGCGACTCGCGCAGCCGCGCGGCCACCTCGTGCGCGCGGTGCGCGTCGGTGTCGTGCAGCAGGATCACGAACTCGTCGCCGCCGAGCCGGACCACCAGGTCGTGGTCGCGCACCTCGGCGCGCAGCCGGGCCGCGGTCACCTGCAGCAGCTCGTCGCCGGCGGCGTGGCCGAGGCGGTCGTTGACCTCCTTGAACCCGTCCAGGTCGAGCACGAGCACGGACGTCGGGCCGCCCGGATGCACGCTCGCCCGCGCGTGCTCGTGCAGCAGGTGGCGGTTGCCCAGGCCGGTGAGCGGATCGTGCAGCGCCTGTTCGCGCAGATCCCGGGCCTGCGCGCGCAGGCTCGCCCGGGCCGCCGCGAGCTGGTCGAGGTGGTTGTGGTGGGCGCGGGACAGCAGGCCGGTCAGCACCGCGACCACGAGCTCCAGGCCCGGCGCGATGCTGACCAGGTCGGCCTCCACCTGGCGGCCGACGAGCTGCGGCGAGTAGACGTAGAGCAGCGCGCCGGCGACCGCCTCGGCGGCGAAGACGGAGAGGGCGCCGGTCAGCTGGTGGCGGTACGCGCCGACGATGATCGGAATGACCATGAGCGGCCAGAACACCAGGTCGGGATTGCCCGCCGAGCTGTAGACCATGGCGATGATGGCCAGCGTGTCGACGGCGAGCAGGACCGCGCTGACCCTGGGGTACCGGCGGTGGGCGACGCTTCTCAGGGCGTACACGCCGAGGATGTTGATGAGGGCCTCGGCGACGGCCGCGCTGATGCCGATCAGGGTCGACATCCCCGGGATCGCGGGGAGCACGACGAGCTCGGCGACGATCCACACCACGGCGGCGGCCCGGCTGATCAGACCCGCCCACTCCAGGCTGCGGCGCATGCGCACGAGCGCGTCGTCGACCGGGGCGGGTTGCATGCATGTTCACTCGGCGGCGTCGACCCTGACCTGAGCCGACGCCGAACCTGAGAAGAATCACAGGTTAAACCCCTAAGGAACGGCTTTCAGGTGCGTTCCGGATAGGCGAGGGGGTGCACGGTCCGTAGTCTCGGCGACGTGACACTCATCGAGACGCGTGCGCTGACGAAGCGCTACGGGGGTGGCGTCACCGCCCTGTCGGATCTGACCCTGGCGGTGCAGCCGGGGATCATCGGCCTGGTCGGGGCCAACGGCGCCGGGAAGTCCACCTTCATCAAGATCATGCTTGGCCTGCTGGCGCCCTCCGACGGCGATCTGCGCGTGCTCGGGATGGACCCGACCACGCGCGCCGAAGAGGTGCGGGCGCGGGTCGGCTACATGCCCGAGCACGACTGCCTGCCCAGCGAGGTATCGGCGGCCGAGTTCGTGACACACCTGGCGCGGATGAGCGGCCTGCCCGCCACCGCCGCCCGGGAGCGCGCCTCCGAGGCGCTGCGCCACGTGGGGCTCTACGAGGAGCGGTACCGCCAGATCGGCGGCTACTCGACCGGCATGAAGCAGCGGGTCAAGCTGGCCCAGGCGCTGGCCCACGACCCGGACCTGCTGCTGCTGGACGAGCCGACCAACGGCCTCGACCCGGCCGGCCGCGACGCCATGCTGGAGCTGGTGCACCGCATCGGCACCGAGTTCGGCATCTCCATCGTGGTCTGCTCGCACCTGCTTGGCGAGGTCGAGCGCATCTGCGACTCGATCATCGCCATCGAGGGCGGCCGGCTGCTGCGCTCGGCCACGGTCGAGGACATGACGACGAGCCGCGACGTGCTGACGGTGGAGGTGTCGGAGGGCGTCGACCAGCTCACCGCGCGCCTGGCCGAGCTGGGCATCCCGGCCTCCCGGGACGGCATGGCGCTGTCGGTGCCGCTGGACAGCGAGGACGTCTACGACCGCATCCTCGTGGCCGTGGCCGAGCTCGACCTGCCGCTGCACCGGCTCGACCAGCGCCGCCACCGCGTGGCCGAGCTGTTCCAGACCCACACCGTCACCGCACCCGCGATGAGCGCTCAGGAGGCCGGCCGTGGCGCCGCAGACTAGTGTCATCCACGACATCGGCTATCAGCGGTACAAGGGACCGCGGCTGGGCCGGTGGTACGCCAACCGCTCGCTCTACGAGCACAGCGTGCGCGCCGCGTTCGGGATCGGCCGCGGGGCCAAGGCCAAGATCTTCCCCTGGCTGATCATCGGCATCGTGCTGCTCGTGGCGGTCGTCGTCATCGCGTACCGCTCGATCTCCGGGCAGACCCTGATGTCCTACGCCGCGTACGTCGACGGGCTGAGCTACCCGGTGATGCTCTTCCTGGCCATCGTGGCCCCGGAGCTGGTGTCCCGGGACCTGCGCGACCGGACGCTGCCGCTGTACTTCTCACGGCCGCTGGCCCGCACCGACTACGCCCTGGCGAAGTTCGCCGCGATCGGCACCGCGGTGCTGATCCTGCTCGCGGCGCCGCAGCTGCTGATCTACATCGGCGCGGTGTTCACCCGCACCGACGGCTTCTCCGGCGCCTGGGACGAGCTCGGCGACCTCGGTCCCGGCCTGGTCGGCGCGCTGGTCCGGGCGCTGATCCTGGGCTCGATCTCGCTGCTGGTCGCCTCGCTGTCGGGCCGCCGCGCGTTCGCCGCCGCGTTCATCGTCGGCGTCTTCGTCATCACCTCGCCGATCGCCGGCATCCTCACGGTGCTCGGCAACGACACCATCACGCACCTGGCCTTCCTGGTGAACCCGATGTTCCTGATGATCGGCCTCGAACAGTGGATGTTCGGCGCCCCCGACGGCGGCGGCATGCCGATCGGCAACCTCGGCTGGGCCTACGGCGTCGGGGCCGTGGTGCTCTTCGGCGGCTCGCTCGCCCTCCTGCTGCAGCGTTACCGGAAGGTGGCCGCCTGACATGAGCACCGTCGACCTGCAGCACGTTTCGCGTTGGTACGGCAACGTGGTCGCCGTCAACGACGTGACGATGACGCTCGGACCGGGCGTCACGGGTCTTCTGGGCCCGAACGGTGCCGGAAAGACCACCCTCCTGCACATGATGTCCGGGTTCCTGGCCCCGTCCCGCGGCACGCTGACCGTGGACGGCGCCCCGACCTGGCGCAACCCCGACGTGTACCGCACCCTGGGCCTCGTCTCCGAGCGCGAGAGCGTGCACGGCTTCCTGACGGGCCAGGAGTTCGTCCTCGCCAGTGCCAAGCTGTTCCGCCTGTCCAACCCGGAGGAGGCGGCCCGCCGGGCGCTCGCCCTGGTGGAGATGGAACCGGCGCAGGACCGGCGGATCGAGACGTACAGCAAAGGCATGCGCCAGCGCATCCGGGTCGCCGCCGCGCTCGTCCACGAGCCGAGCGTCCTGCTGCTCGACGAGCCGTTCAACGGCATGGACCCGCGGCAGCGCTTCCACATGATGGACCTGCTGCACAAGATGGGCGACGAGGGCCGCACCGTCCTGTTCTCGTCGCACATCCTGGAGGAGGTCGAGCAGGTCTCCGGCACCGTGCAGGTCATGGTGGCCGGCCGCCTGGCCGCCTCCGGCGAGTTCCGCACCATCCGCCGCCTCATGACCAACCGCCCGCACGTGTTCACCCTGCGCTCCAGCGACGACCGCCGCCTCGCGGTCGCCCTGATGGCCCTGGACTCGGTGGCCGGCGTGGACATCGACCAGACCGGCCTGCAGGTGCGAGCGTCGGACTACGGCACCTTCACCCGAGCCCTGCCGCGCGTGGCGCTCAAGGAGGGCGTCCGGGTGCGCCGCCTGATCCCGGCCGACGAGTCCCTGGAAAGCGTCTTCTCCTACCTGGTGGGTGCCGCATGAACGCCACAGTCGCGATGATCACGGCCCGCGGCCTGCTGGGCCGCCGGCGAATCTGGCTCCTGGTGCCGCTGCCGCTGCTGCTCATCGGCCTCACCCTGCTCGTCAAGGCGTTCGGCCCCGAACCGGCCGAGTGGGGCGAGGGCGTCATCGGCGGCCTGGGCTTCTCGGCGGTACTGCCGGTCATCGCCCTCATCGTCGGCACGGGCGTGCTGGGCTCCGAGATCGACGACGGGACCATCACGCACATCCTGTCCAAGCCGCTGCCCCGCTCGGAAATCATCCTGACGAAGCTCGCGGTGGCAACCGGCGTGACGGCCCTGTTCGCCGGTGTGCCGCTGTTCATCGTGGGGCTGATCGCGGGCGAGCCGCCGCTGGCCTTCGCGCTGTTCGTGGGCGGTGTGATCGGCTCGCTGGCGTACTGCTCGATCTTCGTCCTGCTGAGCGTGATGACCCGGCGGCCGGTGCTGGTGGGGCTGGCGTACGTGGTGCTGTGGGAGGGGGTGCTGGGCAATATTCTGACCGGCACGCAGAAGCTTTCGATCCAGCAGTACGTGCAGGCGATCGTGGACTGGCTGGCGCCTACCGAGCTGCTGCACGGGAATGTGGCGGTGCCGCTCTCCTGGGTGATGGCGGCGGTGTTCACCGTGGGTTCTACCGCGTATGCGGTTCAGCGCCTGCGGACCCTCTCGGTCGCCGGCGAGACTGGCTGACGGTTTTCTCTGCTCCTTGTGCGGCGCGCCCTTGCTTTTCGCGGGGGTGCGCCGCTCTTTTGGTGGTGCCCTCTTGCTTGGGCCGCTCGTCCGATGGTTCCGGGCCGCCTGCGGCGTCCCGAGGGTCGTGGCGCCTTGCGGCGCCGAGGGGTGCTGAGCTGCGAAAACGTTAAGTCGGGCGCTCCGCACCGCGACTTAACGGATTTATCGCCCGACAGGGTATAAATCCGATATGTCGGGTTAGCGAAGCGCCCGACATATCGCGATCAAGCCCCTCACCAGGGCAGTCGAGTGGCGGACCAGCCCAAGGCGATGGTTGGGTGTGAGCGTGCATCGGGTCTACAGCGTGGTCGTCTTCATCATCCTGGCCTCGCTCGACAACGTCGCGATCAGTCTTGTGCCGCCGCTCTACTCGCCCATCAGCCGTGCGTTAGGCGTTGGCGAAGGCGCGCTAGGAGTCGTGACGGCCATCGGCTATCTCGTGACGGCGGTCGCCGCGGTCCTCTGGGCGTACGCCGGAGACCGGACCGACCGCAAGCCCGTGCTCATGATCGGGACGCTCATCTGGGCGATCGGCACCGCCGGGAGTGCGCTCGCCGGGGGGTACTGGACGTTTCTCCTGATGCAGCTGTTCGCGGCCGTCGGGCTCGGGGCCGTCGGGTCGGTCGGGTTCTCCGTGGTCAGCGACCTGATCTCGCCCAAGCGGCGGGGGCTCGTGATGAGTCTCTGGGGGCTCTCGCAGGGCGTCGGCACCCTCGCCGGAGTGCTCGTCGCCAGCCAGCTCGGCGGCGCGAACTGGAAGACCCCCTTCTGGGTGCTCGCCGCGCTCGGCGTGACAGCCTCCATCTTGTACTTCACGACAGCCGACATCCGCCGCGGCCAGAGCGAGCCCGATCTGGCGGCGGTGTTCGCGGCCGGCGAGGAGTACGAGCATCGCATCTCCCGCGCCGACCTCCCCGGAATCGTCGCGCGGCGGACCAACGTGTGGCTGATCCTGCAGGGGCTCACCGCGCAGGCCGCGTTCGGGTCGCTCGTCTGGCTGCCGCGGCTCTTCCAGGCGCGCGCCGAGGCGCAGGGCTACGACGAGCGCACGGCCATCGCGGTCGGTGGGCTGCTGGCCACCCTGTTCCAGCTCGGCGGGGTGCTGTCGATCGTCGGCGGGCTGATCGGGGATCGCTGGCAGCGGCGTGACGGCGGGGGACGCGCCAAAGTCGCCGCCATCGGGATCCTCGCCGGGATCCCGTTGTACGTCCTGTTGTTCTTCGCCCCGATCGGGCTCCCGGATCCCGAGGGGCGCGGGGCGCTCGCGATCGTGCTCGGGTCGCTGTTCACGTCGCCGAGCCTGCTGGGGGCGTTCCTGCTCGCGCTCGTGGCGCTGGCGCTGACGTCGGCGAACTCGCCGAACTGGTTCGCGCTCATCGCCGATGTCAATCCGCCTGAGCATCGCGGGACCGTGTACTCGCTCGGGAACCTGGTCAACGGGGTCGGGCGGGCGGCCGGGAACGGGCTGGTCGGCGTGGTGTTCGCGGCGCTCGCGCGGGCCTTTCCACCGCCCGCCAACCTGGCCATCGGGCTGGCGGCGTTCCAGGTGTTCTTCATTCCAACCGGGGTCATGTACTGGCTGGCGTCGCGCACCTCGCCGGCGGACATCGACGAGGTGCACGCGCTGCTGCGGGCCCGGGCGAGCCAGGAGGTCAGTTCCCGAACGCCCGCTGGTGGCTCGGCGGGGTGAACTGCACGACCGGCTGACCCTGCAGGGCGGCCTTCAGGGTGTAGGCCACCGCGTTGTTGATGACCGGGTGCGACATGGTCTTGTTGACCTGCGGCCAGTCCGGGTCGGTGAGCATGCCGGCCACGGCGAGCTGCTTGGTCATCGCCACGAAGGTCGCGCTCTTGCCGCTGTCGGTGGTGCCGGTCTTGCCGGCGACCGGGCGGCCGACGTCGCCGCGGGTGCCCGTGGCGGTACCGCTGCCCGGGCACGCGCCGAACGCCGACTGGTCGCCGACGGGGCAGCGGGCCATGTCCACGGCCGCGCGGGCGATGTCCGGGTCGACGACCTGCTTGCACGACGGCTGGCCGGCGTCGATCTTGTTGCCGTTGAGGTCGCGGATCTCGGTGATCGGGGTCGGCGCGCAGTACTTGCCGTCGGCCGCGAGCGCCGCGTACGCCCCTGCCAGGTCCAGCGGCGTGGTGTCGGACACGCCCAGCGTGAAGGCGCCCCACTCCTTGGCGTCCTTGGCGAAGTCCGCGTCCTGCTGCGAGCGGAACTGGATGCCCAGCCGCTTGGCCACGTCCACCACGTGGTCGGCGCCGACGCGCTGCTCGAGCGGCACGAAGTACGTGTTGAGCGACATGCCGAAGCCCTGCCACATGTTGAACACGCCGGTCGGGTCGCCCTCGGAGTTCTTCGGGCAGTAGTGCGGGCCGTTGCAGGCCGCGGGGCTGCTCGCGTCGATCGGGTAGTCCGACTGGAACTGCGCCTGCACGTCCTCGGTGTGGTTCAGCGGCAGCCCCGACTCCATCGCGGCGACCGCGGTGAAGATCTTGAAGCTCGAGCCGGCCTGGTAGCCGGGCACATCCGGGCCGCCGGTGATGAAGGGCACCGTGGTGTTCGGATAGTTGCCCTTCTGGCCCTTCTTCGCCGGGTTGGTGCTGTTGCCGTTCGCGCTCTGGTCGTTGCTGAAGTTGCGGTTGGTGGCGAGCGCCTGCACCCGGCCGGTCCCGGGCTCGACCGCGGCGACCATCACGGCCTCCGAGTTGCCCAGGCCGACATTGGCCCCACCGACATTGGGCTGATTCTTCGCGTACTTGAACGCCGCCGTCTGCGTCTGCACGTTCAACGAGCTGATGATGGTGTACCCGCCGGAGCGCAGCTTGTTCTCCCGGTCGAACGCGTCGGCGCCGAACGCCGGCTGCTCGTCCCACCAGCGGCGCAGGTAGTCGCAGAGGAAGCCGGCGCCCAGGTCGGCCCGCTGCACCTGCTCGCAGCCCTCCGGGGTGCGCTGCCCGACGATGGTCAGCTTGACCGCCTTGGCCTCGTCGCGCTGCTGGGCGGTGATGTACTTCATCGCGACCATCTGGTCCAGCACGTACGACTCGCGGGCGATCGCCTTGGGCAGCCCGTCCGCCGTCGCCGGGTCGTTGGTCGACGGCGCCTTCACCAGACCGGCCAGCAGCGCCGACTCGGGCAGCGTCAGGTCCTTGGGGTCCTTGCCGAAGTAGACGTGCGCGGCCGCGTAGATGCCGAACGCGCCGTGGCCGAACGTGGAGATGTTGAGGTACCGCTCCAGGATCTGCTGCTTGGTCAGCTTCTTCTCGAGCGCCATCGCGAGCTTCATTTCCTTGAGCTTGCGGGCCGGCGTCTTGGCGGTCGCGTCCACCACGTCCTGCGGGGTGCGGGCCGAGTACGAGGTGGCCTGCCGCACGTACTGCATCGTCAGCGTCGACGCGCCCTGCTGGTCGCCGCCGTTCTCGTTGTTGACGAACGCGCGGGCCACACCCTTGAGGTCGACGCCCTTGTGCTCGTAGAACCGGTTGTCCTCGGCCGCGACCATCGCCTCGGTCATGAACTGCGACACATCCGCGATCGGCACGTCCCGCCGGTTCTCGTCGTACATCATCGCCAGGAGCGTCTTGCCGTCACTGGCGTAGATGTAGGAGATCTGCGGCGAGGGCAGCACGTCCAGGTCGGTGGGCAGGTCCTCGAAGGTGTCGGCCCCCGACTTCGCGGCCAGCCCGGAGAAGGCCAGCCCCGGGAAGGCGGCCGCGGCCACCACCACCCCGGCGAAGAGACCGCAGAGCAACAACGAGGCGACGGCCTTCAGGGCCACATTCGGACGCAGACGCACTCTACAAGCCGTACCCGATGCGGCCGCTCGCGACACGTCATCCGGCCGCCGGTATTCCGTGAAAAACGACACCGGCGGCCGTGACAACCGAATATGGGCCTTACAGGGTCTTCAAATGAAAGCCCCCGTCTACGTCGATCACCTGCCCCGTGGAGAACGCCAGCAAACCGCTCGCGATCGCCACCACGGCCTTTCCGACGTCCTCGGGGGTGCCCCAGCGGCGGATCGGCGAAATGCCCTCGTCGAAAATCAGCCTGTCGTACTTCGCTGTGACCCCGCCGGTCATGTCGGTGGCGATGATGCCGGGGCGCACCTCGTACACGTTGATGCCGTGCTCGGCCAGGCGCGCGGCGTACAACTTGGTGAGCATCGACAGTCCGGCCTTCGTGATGCAGTAGTCGCCGCGGTTGACGCTGGCGGTGTATGCGCTCATCGAGGAGATGGTGACGATCTGGCCCTGCGTGCCGGCCGCGATCATGCGGTTGGCGACCAGCTGGGTCAGGAAGTACGGTCCCTTCAGGTTGATCCCGACGAGCCGGTCGAACGACTCCTCGCCGGCCTCGAGGATGTCCGCGCGCACGTCGGGCGCGACGCCGGCGTTGTTCACGAGCAGCTCGATGTCGCCGAACGCCGCGTAGGCCTCCGCCACGAGGCGGGTGCGGTCATCGGATCGACTGAGATCAGCCTGTACCGTGGCGGCCTTGGATCCTTGCTGTTCGACCTCGGCCGCCACCTCCCTGGCGGCGTCCGCGTTGCTCGCGTAGTTGACCACGACGTCCCATCCGGCCCGGGCCAGGGCGATCGCGATGCCGCGGCCGATCCCGCGGGAGGCGCCGGTGACGAGGGCCGCACTCATGCGGTGCCCCCGAACCCGCGCCGGGCCGGGGTGGTCGCGGTGCTCACTCGGTGCCTCCGAAGAAGGTGTAGTAGGGACCGTCCTCGATGCGCAGGAGGTAGAGGCCGAGCTCGCGGAGGTGGTAGTCGCCCCACATGCTCGACTCGCCGTTCGGGACCTGCTGACCCTCGTGGATCTGGTCCCAGCCGTTGGGACGGTGGTACACCGAGTGCAGCAGCAGCCCCTGATGCGCGGGGTCGGTCGCGACATAGTGTGTCAGCAGGGTCTGCGCGACCGTGAGTCCCGCCTGGGTGTACCGCGCGTCGCCGAGCGTCCGGCCCAGCCTGAGCAGGCCCTGGGCGCCGATCGCGGCCGCGCTGGCGTCGACCGGCTCGTGCGCGTTGTACGGGTCGGCGGGCGCGTCGAGATCCAGGTGCGCGATCCCGGGGGCGCCGGTGTCCCAGTACGGCACGCCGTCGGCCGGGGACGAGTCGATGTAGAAGTCGCACGTCGCGCGGGCGGCCCGTTCGAACGTGTCGTCGTGCTCGAACTCGAGCAGCTCCGCGAAGCCGAGCATGGCCCAGGCCAGGCCGCGGGTCCAGGTGGAGAAGGGGGAGTACCCCTGCTGCGTGCTCGGCGCGCGGAACCGGCCGTCGTTCACGTTGAACAGCGCCTCGTGTGCGGTGCGCCCCCGCACGTCGTAGGCGTCGCGCCCCTCGCCGTAGAACACGTTGTACTTCGCGGTGTTGTACGCGTGTTCGCGCATCCGCACGCGCAGGTCGATCCGCTCGTCGTGCTCGCCCATGAGCACATGCCCGAGCGAATGCGCGACGGCGAGCGAGCGGCACGAGCGGATCGTGTCGACGAAGAGCGACTGGGGGCCGTTGAAGCTGTAGATGTACCCCGTGCCGTCCTCGATCTTCTGCCAGCGCGCGGCCTGCACGGCTCCCGACACCTTCAGCGCGAGCTCGGCCGCGGGCGCCTCGCGCTCGGCGATGCGCCCCTCCTTGACCAGTCGCAGGATCGCCCCGTACGTGCTGACGTTGTTGAACCCGTGATCGTGCACCCCGACGTGGCTGACGTGCGGCGCCATCACCCGCCGGGTCTGCTCCAGCCCCAGGTCGCGGAACGTCTCGTCGCCGGTGGCGTCGAACTGCAGCAGTGCGGACCCGACCTGGAACCCCTGCGTCCACTCGGTCCACCCGCGCGCGGTGTACCGCCCGTCCACGGTGAACACGGGCGAACTGCCGCCGACCTCCAGCGCCAGGATCTTCCCCGCGGACAGCTCGAACATCCGCTCGACCCCGGCCCTGAGATCCTTCGCGGCAATCCCCGCCTCGATGCGCAACATGCGGGCGATGGTACCGAGGAAAGCCCTTTCCTGGAAGTGCCGGGCCGTGCGCTCGGGTTTTTCACGCGCGTGGCCCGGCTGCGTGCGATCGTTCTCGCGCGGGTGGCCCGGCTGCGTGCGATCGTTCTCGCGCGGGTGGCCCGGCTGCGTGCGATCGTTCTCGCGCGGGTGGCCCGGCTGCGTGCGATCGTTCTCGCGCGGGTGGCCCGGCTGCGTGCGGTCGTTTCGCGCGCACGGTGCGGTCAGGGTTCGGTCGTTCGTTCTCGCGCTCGGGATCTGGCTGTGTGCGGTCGTTCTCGCGCTCGGGACCTGGCTGTGTGCGGTCGTTCTCGCGCGCGCGGCCCGGCCATGCGCGGGCGTTTTTCGGGGTCGTGCGAGGATATGCGGCGTGGACATCGCGGTGGAGGACGTCACCGCCCGCTGGGTCACCGCCTGGACCACGGGCCGCACCACGGACCTCTTCAAACTCCTGGCCGCCGCCCCGACCATCGAAACCAACCTGGACCCGGACGGCGACTTCATCGAGCTGCTGACGGACTACGCGGCAGCACTGGAGTCGATCGCGGTCTTCTCCCAGACGGTCCTGGACCGCCGGGTGGCTCTGATCTACGACTGCACGCTGGGCGACGAGACCTTCCGCCTGGCCGAGTTCCTGACCGTCAACGCCGCCGGCCTGGTCACCGAAATCCGCCGGGTCTACGACCTGAACGCGGTGGAACGCCTGATGCCGCACCTGCTGCTGGAGCACTGAAGCCGGGTTATCCACAGGCAAAAAGTTTCTCTTCCGGCGGGGTTGGCGGGGGAGCAGGCTTATGGGCATGAAGGAATTGAGCTCGGGTCGCCGGCCAGACGAACAAGCCATTCTGCGAGGCCCGCCGAACCTCACCTGAGGTTCCGAAATCGCGCCGGACGGCGCGCCTGCCCGGCCGCGTCGACCTCGCAGACGCGTCGCATCCCTCACGCGGAACCCGCACCGCGCCGGATGCGTCGCGCCGCGATGTGCCGTGCCCGCGCCGTCATGGGCGGGGCCGGGCCGACCCGAACCAAAGTCTGCGAGCCGGGGTCGGCCCAGTCCCCCCGCCAATCCGCGAGCGCCAAGTTCACCGCGCCGGCCCAGCGCACCCGGCACCGTGAACCGAACGCCCGCGGCGGCGATCCACACAGAACCGCAACGCAAGCGATCAGCGACCACCCGTCACCGCAACCCGAGCAATCGGCAACCGACATCAACCGTGGCCTGCGTGATCGGCGGCCGCACACCAACCGCGCGGTGAGCGACTAGCCGCCGCACATCAGCCCGCAATGCAAGCAGATCGGCGACCACGCATCACCGCAATGCACGCGGTCGGCGGCCGACATCAACCGCGGCGTGCATGATCGGCAGCCGCACACGATCCGCGCGGCGAGCAATCGGCGACCCGCGCGGGGGAGGGGGCAATTCGCAGCGCAGTTCGTCAGCGCAGTTCGTCAGCGCAACGAGAAGCAACGAAACGTGCGCGCGCCGAGGGGGAGTGCGCACGGCTCGGAAAGCGGTTCGCACTGCGGCAACAAGCGGCTTTCGCGGCCGGCGTGTGCGCAAACGGGGGCGTGCACGCCAAACGCGAGCGAGCCGTTGACATAAAGCGCCGCCGACGTTTCGCGAGAGGTGGTGCACGGCTAAAGGCGACCACCCGTCGACGACAGCGCCGTCAATGTGCACGGGAGGGTGGTGCACGGCGGGGTGGCGACGGGCCGTTGACCGGCGCGCGGTCCACGTCCGCGGGTAGGTGGTGCATGGCGAAAGGCGGTCACCCGTCGACGACAGCGCCGTCAATGTGCACGGGAGGGTGGTGCACGGCGCGGCGGCGACGGGCCGTTGACCGGTGCGCGGTCCACGTCCGCGGGTAGGTGGTGCATGGCGAAAGGCGGTCACCCGTCGACGACAGCGCCGTCAATGTGCACGGGAGGGTGGTGCACGGCGCGGCGGCGACGGGCCGTTGACCGGTGCGCGGTCCACGTCCGCGGGTAGGTGGTGCATGGCGAAAGGCGGCCACCCGTCGACGACAGCGCCGTCAATGTGCACGGGAAGGTGGTGCACGGCGCGGCGGCGGGCCGTTGACATAAAGCGTCGCCGACGTTTGCGAAAGGTGGTGCACGGCGAGGGCCGGGCTCCGGAAGGTCGGAGCCCGGCCCTGGCCAGACGGTGGTGGTGCTATTCGGTTGGGGTAGGAGGGATCAGGCGACGGTCGTCATCGAGGAGGCCGAGACGAAGGTGTAGCCCAGGCCCTGGATGCCCTCGACGGTCGACTTCAGGTAGGAGGTGCCGAGGTACGGGTGGTAGAAGAAGCTCGCCACCCCGTCGCGGATCGCCAGGTTGGCCTTGGCGTTGGCGATCAGGTCGGCCGGCAGTACGGCCGGGTGCTGGTTGAACGGCTCCGGCTCGATGTTGCCGATGTTCTCCGGGATGATCGTCGAGCCGTAGACGTCGCGGACCGTGTAGGGGAAGAACTGGCCGACCATGTGGGCGACGCTGTTGTCGACCGTGGTGCCGGACAGGACGCCGGGGAAGTACAGGCCGCGGTCGTAGCGGACGCCGAAGAGGGTGTTGATGGTCTTGTAGTCCAGGGCCGAGGCGGCGTAGTGCGGCGGCTCGAAGATGGTCGGCTGGGAGAGGCCGGCGAGCATCCAGTCGGCGCGGGAGGCCACGACGCGGGCCGTGACGTTGAGGGCCGAGTCGTTCTTCACCGGGCCGTCGTAGATGACCGCGTCCGAGGCGTCGACGTGGGCGGTGAAGAACTCGAAGTCGTTCGCGCTCACGCCGTCGTACGGGTTGTTCAGGGAGTCCAGCTGGTGGGTGTAGCCGTGCATGAGCAGGGTGCCGCCCTTGCTCTGCATGTACTTCAGGGCGCTGACCACCAGTGGCCGCTGGCGCAGCGTGTAGTCCTGGGCCTTGCCATTGTTGTCCACGCCCTTCGGGTTGCGGTAGCGGCTGTAGACGGCGACGGTGAACGGGATCTTCTTGCTGGACAGGTAGTCCGCGACGGCGCGCAGCTCGGCCGGGTCGGCGTCCGGGCCGACGTCCTCGATGCGGACGAGGGCGCGGTGGCGGGTGGCGGTCTGCGGGGCGAGCACGTCGTACAGCAGGTCCGAGAACGCGAGGTAGCGGTCGTTGGACGTGATGTAGGAGAACGGGATCTCGCCGATGTAGGTCAGGTTGCCGGACTTGATGCCCCACGGGAACTTCGTGCCGTCGGCGCGCACGGCGTCGCCGACGCTGACCGCCTTGCTGCTGTCGTAGACGGCGTAGTCCATGATGCCGGCGAGGTTGCGGGTGTCGCGGGTCAGCGCGGTGCCCTTGTAGTCGACCTCGGCGACGGTGGAGACGTCGAAGCCCTTCCAGGTGTACCCGTACTTCGTCGCGAAGTCCGCCGAGCGCGCGGTCAGCTGCCAGATGTTGTCGTACAGCCACACGACGGGCTTGCTGGTGGCCAGCACGTCGTCGAGGAAGGCGGTCGGGATCGGCTCGTCGTAGGTGGAGCCGACGTAGACGACCGCGCTGTACTTCTCCAGCTCGCCCTTGGTGTAGGTGCCGACCGGGTGGGCGGTCCAGGCGCCGAAGTGCGAGACGAGGTTGGTGGCCATCATCCCGTAGTCCTCGCCGAGCCAGGCGTACTCGCCCGAGTAGTCGTAGAGGACCAGCGTCTTCGTCGCGGGGTTGGAGCCGGTGGCGCCGGCGCCGGAGACCGTCTTGGCGGTGGTCGCGGCCAGGGCCGGGGCCGCCGGAGCGGCGAGGCCGAGCACCGCGACCAGCACCAGGCCGAGCAGAGCTGACAACTTACGCATGAACAGGTACACCCAATCTCAGACGAGCGAGGCGGACGAGGGCATCGGGGAGGGGATCGGCGCGAGGCCGAGCATGGCGGCGACGGCCTGCTCGGTGCGCTGCGACGCGAGACCGTCGCCGTAGGGGTTGCCGCTGGCCGTCATCGACTGGCGCAGCATCGGGTCGTCGAGCAGCTTCGCGGCCTCGGCGACGATCAGGTCCTCGTCGGTGCCGACGAGCTTGGCGCACCCGGCCTGGAGGGACTCGACGCGCTCGGTGACCTCACGCAGTACCAGAGCGGGAACCCGGAAGGAAGGGGCCTCCTCCTGGATGCCGCCGGAGTCGGTGAGGGCCAGGTAGGCGCGGGACAGCAGCCGGGCGAGCGAGGGGTAGGGCAGCGGGTCGGTGATCGTCACGCGGGGCACGCCCGCGAGGCCGGCCTCGACCTGGGCCCGCACGGCCGGGTTGGCGTGGGCGGGCAGCACGACCCGGATGTCCGGGTAGGCCTCGACCAGGCGCTTCACCGCGGACAGGATGCGGTCCAGCGGCTCGCCCCACGACTCGCGGCGGTGCGCGGTGACGAGGACCAGGCGGGCCTCGCCGTGCTCGGCGGCGTCGACCGCGGCGGCCACGCCGGCGTCGTCGAACGGCAGCTCCTTGGCCGCGATCTCCAGCGCCGCGTCCACCACGGTGTTGCCGGTGATGAGCACGTTGGCCGGGGCCACGCTCTCGTCGAGCAGGTTGGTCGCGGCGAGCGCGGTCGGGGCGAGGTGCAGCGCGGCGAGCTGGCCGACGAGCTTGCGGTTGGCCTCCTCCGGGAACGGCGAGTCGAGGTCGCCGGAGCGCAGGCCGGCCTCGAGGTGCACGACCGGGATGCGGCGCCAGAACGCGGCCATCGCGCCGGCCAGGGTCGTCGTGGTGTCGCCCTGCACGACCACGGCGGCCGGCTTGCGGGTCTCCAGCAGCGCGTCGAGCTGCTTGATCATCTCGGTGAGCAGCTCCGGCTGGCTGCCGGTCACGCGCTGCAGCGGCAGCGTCACGTCGGCCTCGACGTCGAAGGCGGCCAGGGCCTGGGTGACCATCGCCGGGTGCTGGCCGCTGGCGACCAGGACCGGGGTCAGGCGACCGGCGGCGCGCATGGCGGCCGCGACGGGGGCGAGCTTGATGGCCTCGGGGCGGGTACCGGCGATGAGGAAGACTTCAGGAAGCATGTGTGCGTCACCTTGGGAGGAGTAAGTGACCGCATCCGTGCGGATATATCCAGAAAAATCGGGCGAGAGCGTCAAGCTGCGACCGGCTCCTCGGCGAGCCGTTCGGTCTTGGCCCAGGCGTTGCGCCGGGCCACCTGCCGGCCGATCGCCCGCCAGGTCGCGACCAGGCCGAGGATCAGGAAGAACGGGTAGGCCACCGCGGCCTTGAGCAGTACCGAGGTCCGCTCGTCGCCGAGCTGCACCCGGTGCACCGCCGCCCAGACCAGGCCGGGGACGGTCATCCCGACGGCCCAGAAGAGCGCGACCTGCCCCATCTGACCCCACGAGTGGATCAGGAACGTGTCGCCGTGGCCGGGGACCAGGTTCCACATCGCGTACCCCCAGAGCCCGAACACGGCCGCGGTGCCGAACGCGTTCATCCAGGGCGCGAGCAGGTAGTACAGCATTTCCAGCAGCGCGTGGTTGCGGATGCGGCGCGAGGCGATCAGCCGCGGGACGTACGAGATGCACTGCAGGTTGCCCTGCGCCCAGCGGGTCCGCTGCCGGACCAGGCGCTTGACGTCGACCAGGCCCTGCTGCTTGACGTGGGCCATCGAGGTGTAGCGGATGCGGTCCCCGCCCAGGTGCATGCGCAGCCCGAGCTCGAGGTCCTCGACCAGGCAGTGCGACCAGGGCGCGTTGCCCAGCCGCATCAGCGACGACAGCCGGGCGAACTGCCCGTTGCCGCCGAGCCCGACCGTGCCGGCCGCGTCGCGCAGCAGCTGGCTGGCGTTCGCGATGGCCGCGAACTCCAGGTCCTGCACGGCGCCCAGCACCCGGTTGCGGTTGTGGATCCGCACGCGGACCTGCACCGCGCCGACGCCGGGGTCGCGCATCAGCCGCGAGACCTCGGACAGCAGGTTGGCGCTGCCGCGGCCGTCGCCGTCGATGACGCCCACGGCCACCCGGTCCGGGTCCTCGCCGTTGAGCAGGGTCAGGTCCCGGATCGCCCGGAACGCCGCGTTGAGCGCCTCGCCCTTGCCCTTGCGGGCGTTGGGGAAGTCGCGGCGCAGGACGGTGAGCCCGTGGTGGTCGATGGCGGCCAGTACGTCCGGGGTGCCGTCGTCCGATCCGTCATCGACCACCAGGACCCTGGTGCGCGTGCCTTCCGGGCCGCTGAGCGCCAGTGCGGCGCCGACGGTCCGGCCGACCACCCGCTCCTCGTTGAGGGCGGGCACGACGATCCAGAAGGTCAGCGGCTCGTTGCCGTTCGGCGCGATGGCATCGCGCCGCCGGCGGCGTCCGGCGGTGGCCGCGTCGCCGGCGGAGAACGCCACCAGCGCCAGGTTGTACGCCGGCCACAGCGTCAGCAGCGCGAAGCCGACCAGAAGGATCGCCGTCATGGATCAGGCGGCGCTGCGGTTGAAGCGGGACGCCCGAACCATCAGAAAACCGGTGACGACGAGCGCGACCCCGGCGATGACGATGGCGAAGACCGGGCTTCCGGTGACGGGCAGCGAACCGGCGGTGGCTCCGCCTGTCACGACCACGCCGGTGACCTTCGAACCTGACATGACAGCTTCCCCTCGGCTATCCGGTGGTGGTGCTCGGCGGCTCCCTGCCGGCAACCGTCGTGCACCTTGTCCGAGAAGCTTGGCCTGCCGCCGCGCCGATTACAACCGGTGACGGGGGTGCTGAAGGCAACTCCAACCGAGCACCTGACACGGGGCTTACGCAGCCAAAACGCCCTGATTACGCACCGTGATGAGAGGGTGTGCCGTAGCTCTCAGTGAAGTCCCGGGGCTGCCGCCAGCCGGGCGCGAACTCGGCCCACAGGGAGAGGGCGACGGCGGCGCTGTCCGGGCGCTCGTCGGGGCGCTTGGCCATGCACTGGCGGCACAGCTCGGCCACCGAGCGGGGCAGGCCCGGCGTGAGGACCACCGGCGTCGGGGCGGCCGCCAGCAGCCGGGCGCCGGGCGCGTGCGGGGAGCGGCCGGTGAGCATGTGGTACAGCAGCACGCCCAGCGCGTACACGTCCCACGCCGGGGACTGCTCGACGCGCGAGGCCGACGGGTGCGCGAACGGTACCGCGAGACCGAAGTCGATGATCTTCACGCCCGCCGTGGTGAGCATGACATTGTCGGCGGTCAAATCCCGGTGCGCGATCCCGCGGCGATGCGCGACGGCGAGCAGCTCGGCCACCGAGGCGGCGATCTCCACCGCCTCCTGCCAGGGCACCGGCCCCTCGCCGAGGCGGGTGGCCAGCGGCACGCCGTTCAGCAGTTCCATGGCCACGGCCGGCACGTGCACGCCCTCGGCCTCGATCTCGCCGAACGCGAACACCTTGGGCACCGTGGGGTGGCGCATGCGCTGCATCAGGTGCGGTTCGCGGCGCGCGGCGTGGCAGGCGCGGGTGTTGTTCGCGAACGCCGGCGCGAGTACCTTCACCGCGGCCGGTCGGATCCGCTCCAGGTCGACGGCCTCGTAGACCAGCGACATCCCGCCCCGGGCGATCGGACGGACCAGCAGGTAGCGGTCGAGCACCCTGCGGCCAACCTCGATCCCGGACACAAACGACGACTATTCCCTATCCGGGCTGGTTGGCGATAGCCCTGGCGAAGTTCATAAGTGTGATCGAAACCTATAGTTGACATCGCGGTAACTCTGACTGACGCTGACCGCAGGAATCGCTCCCACAGGAGACTTGATGCCTGAGCACACCGAGCCAGCACCACAACCCACCGTCACCGAGGTCGCCGCCGCCGCGGGGGTCTCCGCCGCCACCGTGTCGCGCGTCCTCACGGGCCGGGTCCGGGTCAGCACCTCCGCCCGGGTCTCGGTGCACGACGCCATCGCCCAGCTCGGGTACGTCCGCCACCGCGCGCCGCGCCGCGCCGACCGCCAGAGCGCCGGGCTGCCCGTCGCCGCGGTCGTGTTCGAGCCGGCCGCCCGGCTCTTCCGCGACGGCTTCGTGGCCCGGCTGCTGGCCGGGGCCGAGGAGGAGCTGTCCGAGCGCGGCGTGCCGCTGATCACGATGTCGGCCACCCGGGGCACCTTCGCCAGCTCCACCCAGTTCCTGACCGCCGGCGGGGTCGGCGGCGTGCTGCTGGTCGGCGCGCCCGCGCAGCACCCCCTCGCGGTGTCGCTGGCCGCGTCCCGGGTGCCGCTGCGCTCGGCGGGCCGCCCGGAGCTGGCCGTGCCGTTCGCCGACGTCGACAACCGCGACGGCGCCCGCCAGGCCGTCGAGCACCTGCTGCTGCGCGGCCGGCGGACCATCGCCACGATCGCCGGGCCGCCCGACTCGCCGGCCGCCGTGGACCGCCTGGAGGGCTACCGGCGCGCCGTGCTCGCCGCCGGGCGCCAGCCGATCATCGCGTACGGTGACTACTCCACCCCGTCCGGTGGGCACGCCGCCGCGTGGCTGCTGGACCGCACCCCCCGCCTCGACGCGCTCTTCGTCGCCTCCGACGCGATGGCCGCCGGCGCGCTGCAGGCCCTGCGCAAGTCCGGCCGCCGGGTCCCCGAGGACGTGGCCGTGGTCGGCTTCGACGACGCGCCCCTCGCCGGGTTCACCACGCCGGCCCTGACCACGGTCCGCCAGCCGGTCGAGGAGCTCGGCGCGGTCACCGCCGCCCTCCTGCTCGACCCGGCCGACGACGACCCGGTCCTGCCGACCGAACTCGTTGTGCGGGCCTCCACGTAGGATGCCCGGTGCCCAGCTGCGGGAGGGCGACATCCTCGCCCGCCGCTACATTCTCAAACAGCCCGTCGCGGCGGGCGGCATGTCGGTCGTCTGGCGCGCCTGGGACTCCACCCTGGAGCGCACGGTCGCGGTCAAGGTGCTCGACGGCCCCATCGCGTCCGACGGCGGGCAGCGCGACCGCATCCGCCGGGAGGCCCGCGCGGCCGCGCGCATCGAGCACCCCAACGCCATCGGCGTGTACGACTACGGCGAGACCGTCACCCCGCGCGGGCGCGTCGCCGCCTACGTGGTGATGCAGCTGCTGGAGGGCATCTCCGTCGCCGCCCGGCTCGAGGCGGGCCCGGTGCCCTGGCCGGAGGCGGTGCAGGTGGCCGCCACGGTCGCCGACGTGCTGCACGCCGCGCACCGCCGCGGCGTCGTGCACCGCGACGTGACCCCCGAGAACGTCATGCTGACCAGCGACGGCGTGCGGCTGCTGGACTTCGGCATCGCGGCCGACATCGGCCAGCGCGAGGAGGCGATGACGTTCGGCACCCCGCCCTACGTGGCGCCCGAGCGGCTCACCGGCGCCCCGGCCAGCGGCGCCACCGACGTGTACTCCCTCGGCGTCCTGCTCTACGAGATGCTCACCGGCGCCCCGCCGTACCCGGCCCAGACCTGGGAGGAGCTGGAGCGCGCCCTGGCCGCGGAGCGCCGCCCGGCGCTCAACGTCCCCGGGCTGCCGGCCGCGGCCGCCGCGGCGTGCCTGCGCTGCCTGTCGACCGACCCGATGCGCCGGCCCACCGCGGCGGAGCTGGCGAGCATCCTGGGTTCGAGCGCACCGGCCGCCCGCAACCGGCGCCGGGTGCTGCTGGCGGTTCCGGTCGTGGTGGCCATCGCGACGGTACTGACCGTGCTCCTGCTCAGAGACGACGACCCGGGCCAGCGACGGGGCGAGAACGCGGCCCCGTTCCCCTCGGTGAGCATCTACGTCTCGGTGGTGCCCGGCCCGCCCGGCGCGCAGGCCACGACCACGACCGGGCAGCCCCGCCGCTCCGGCACGGCCACGTCGGGCGCCCCGGCGACCGGCCCGGCCTCGACCCCCGCGCTGCCGTCCCCGCTGACCCGCCAGGCCGCGGGCAAGGCCGTCCTCGACGTCGTGGACCGCCGCGAGCAGACGGGGGAGATCCGCCAGGACGCCGCGCTGGACATCCGCAACCAGATCAACAACCTGCTGTCCGACTCCAACGACGCCGCCCGGCGCATCGAGCTGCTGCGCAAGCAGCTCGTCGACCGCCGCCGCGACAACGCCGTCCAGGAGGCGGCCTACCAGGAGCTCGACGCCGCGATCGTGCAGTTCGGCAAAACGTTCAGCACCTAGCGTTCAGGGGCGAGGCGGTGCCGAACCGCCCAGAGGGCTGCCTCGGTACGGGAGGCCGCGCCGGTCTTGCGCAGCAGGTTCGACACGTGCACGGCGACGGTCCGGATCGAGATCCCCAGCGAGCTCGCCACCTGCTGGTTGGTCATCCCGGCGGCCAGGCAGCCGAGCACCTCCAGCTCCCGCGCGGTCAGGTCGCCGCCCGCGCGCAGGCTGTGCAGGAGCGTCTCCGCCTCGGCCAGCCGCCACCCCGGCCAGTGGCCCAGCAGCGCCACCGCGCGCTCGGCGTGCCGGCGGGCCTCGCCGGCCCGGCCCAGCCGTACCAACGCATGCGCCACCGCCGTGTGCACCGCCGCGTCCTCGGCCCGCTCGGTCGCGTCCCCGCGCGCGTCCGGCAGCAGCCCGACCGCCTCGGCGTCGCGCCCCGCGGCCACGGCCAGCAGCAGCCGCAGCGGGACCGGCCGCTCCGGGACGTGCTCCTCGACCACCGCCGCCGGCACCCCGCCGTGCACCGCCCAGCGCGCCGCCTCCGCCAGCCGGGCCGGTCCGCAGTGCCCCACGCAGTCGCGCAGGGCGTCGGCGGGGTCCACGGGATGTACACCCCGGGCCGCGACGGCCACCCGGAGCACCCGGACGAGGCCCGAATCGCGGCCCTCGGCGTCGGCGCGGGCGAGCATGCGCACGGCGAGGGGGTCGTCGCCGCGCTCCAGGGCCAGCAGCCCGGCGCGGGCGGTGAACCGGACCCGCTCGACCGGGTCGCCCTCGATCGGCAGGCGGGACCAGACCAGCGCCTCCGCGCGCGCCAGGTCGCCGGTGCGCATGGCGTGGGCGACGCCGAGCGTGGTCGTGCGGCCGGCGCAGAACTCCAGGCCGTACCGGCCGATCGTGGCCATCGCCTCGTCGAACAGCCGCCAGCCCATCACCTCGCCCAGCCCCGGCAGGGTCACCGCGACCAGGTTGTGCACCGCGCGCCCGATCGTCACCGGATCCTGCTCCTGGGCGGCGAGCTGGCGGGCCGCGCGCAGCAGGGCGACGCCGCGCTCGACGTCACCGGTGAGCGCGAGCGCGGTGCCGAGCGTGACCGACGCCGACGCGATCCCGGCCCCGGCCCGCTCGCACGCGGCGAGGGCGGTCTCGGCCAGCGGCAGCGCGCTCGCGGCGTCCTCGGTGCGCAGCGCGCTCTCCGCCTCGGCCGCCCGCTGCCGCGCGAGCGACGCCGCCGAGCCGCCGACGGCCGCGGCGCGGTCCAGCGAGCGCCGATGCCCCGCCGGGTCCCCGAGGCACCAGCGCACGGCGGCCAGGACGCGGTGCGCATCGGCCGTCTCGTCGCGCCCTTCCGTCTCCTGTACCGCACGCAGCCAGTCGCCCGCGTAGTCCGCCGCCGTCTCGAAGCGCGCCGACACGAAGGCGGCCGCGGCTCCCACGGCGACCAGCCCGGCCGCGTGGCGCGGCTCCTCGGGCCCGCTGAGCCCCAGCGCGACGAGCTCGACCGCGGCCTCGGGCAGGCCGGCGGCGAGGCTGGCGGCGGCCCCGCGGGAGGCGGCGGTGCGGGCTTCGGCGGTACGCCCCAGGGCCGCCGCATGCCGCGCCAGCGCCGCGTCGTCGCCGAGCTCCGCGGCCAGCCGATGGGCGAGGGTGTGCACGCGGGCCCGCTCGCGCGGCATGGCCCCGGCGGCGAGCGCCTCGCGCAGCAGCGGGTGGCGGAACCGCAGCGACCCGGCCGGCGCGAGGTCCGGCGCGATGAGCAGGACCCCCAGGTCGAGCAGCCGGCGCAGGGCCGGCTCGACGTCCCCGCCGATCACGTGCAGCAGCACGTCGCTCTCCACCGGATCGCCCAGCAGCGCGGCCGCCCGGGCCACCCGCCCGACCAGCGCCGGCTCGCTGGTCAGCGGCTCGACCAGCAGCCCGGCCACGTGCGCGGGCAGGGGAGCGGCGGGCAGGTCGTCGGCGGTGCCGTACGCGGCCAGCAGCTCGGCCAGCCAGAACGGGTTGCCGCCGGTGCGCCGCCGGGCCCCGCGCACGGCCTCCGGGGCGGGCGCGCTGCCGTAGGTGGCCTCGATCAGGTCGGCGGTCTCGCGGGCGGTGAACGGCGCGACGTGCACGCGCAGGACCGACGGGGAGCCGCCGAGCCGGCGCAGGGTCCGCGCGGCCGCCGGCGCGAACGCCGCCTCCTGCGGGGGCCGGCTCGTGACCAGCATGAGCGCGGGCAGCGACTCGGCCGCGACCGCCAGCTCGGCGACCAGCGCGAGGCTGGCCGGGTCGAGGTCGTGCAGGTCCTCGACGAGCACGATGCCGAACGAGGAGCCGAGCAGGGCCCGCACCACGTCGACCGCGGCGCGCAGCGTGGTCGCCGGGGCCAGCCGCGGCTCGGCGGCGTCGGAGGAGCGCTGCCCGAGCCGGTTGAGCAGCGACTCGTCGACCGGCAGCGACTCGGCGGGGCGGCCGTTCAGCACCGACGCGAGCCAGTCGTGCGGGGCGGCGCCCTGGGCGCGGGCCGATCCGCGCAGTACCGTGGTGCCGGCCAGATCCATCCGCCGCAGCGCCTCGGCGACCAGCCGGCTCTTGCCGCTGCCGCCCTCGCCGGTGATGACCACGATCCCGGGGCGCCGGGCTGCCCACGCGGCCTCGATCTCGGCGAGCTGGGCGGCTCGTCCGATGAAGGGGGCGGTCGGCATGCGGGCCACGATACGCACAAGTGCGTAGAGACGCCCGCGGGATCGATACGGCACGCTGTCACCCATGGCAGAGGGCGTGGCGGAGGGCGTGGCGGAGGCCGACCACCAGGAAGAAGCGGCGGCCCCGCAGGCCGAGAGCGGACCGCAGCCGCTCGCCCTGCACTGGGCGGCGCGGACCGACACCGGCCTGGTGCGCACCTCGAACCAGGACTCGATGTTCGCGGGCGACCGGCTCCTGGCCGTCGCCGACGGCATGGGCGGCATGGCGGCCGGTGACGTCGCCAGCCGGCTCGCGATCGAGGCGATGACCCCGCTCGACGAGGAGTTCGCCGGCAACGACCTGCTCACCGCCCTGCGCACGGCCGTGTCGGACGCCAACCGGCGCATCCGCGACGAGGTCGAGGAGGACCCGGCCAAGCTCGGCATGGGCACCACGCTGACGGCGATCCTCTTCTCCGGCGAGCGCATCGGCCTGGTCCACATTGGAGACTCCCGGGCCTACCTGCTGCGCGGCGAGGAGTTCGGCCAGATCACCAAGGACGACACCTACGTGCAGCTGCTCGTCGACGAGGGCCGCATCACGCTCGACGAGGCGGCCACGCACCCGCAGCGCTCCCTGGTCAGCCGGGTCCTGCAGGGCCAGCCGACCGATCCGATGTACTCCGTGACCGCCGCCCGCGCCGGCGACCGCTACCTGCTGTGCAGCGACGGCCTCTCCGGCGTCCTGCGCGCGGAGACGATCGAGGAGGCGATGCGGGAGTACGCGGACCCCGACGAGCTCGTCGAGCGCCTCGTCGACCTCGCCCTGCGCGCCGGCGGCCCGGACAACATCACCGCCGTGGTGGCCGACATCGTGGGCGACGACGTCCCCGAGCGCAAGGGCCTGCGCAACCGCCTGCGGCACTGGCTCGGCCGCGACGAGATCAGCAACGCCCGCCTCCCCGCCTAGGCCGGCGGCTCCCAGGCCGCGATCCGCTCCGCCCCGCGCAGCATCACGCGCTCCGGGGTCAGCCGCGCGACCGTGCGCAACGCGGCGTTCACGATCGGATTGGTGGCTCCGGCGATCCGGCCGACCTGCCACGACCGTTTGGCAATCTGCGCGACCCGGGGGCGCCTGATCCTGTCGTACTCCCTGAGCCCTTGTGTGACCCCGCGCGACACGAAGATCGCGAGGGTGACCGCGTCCTCCAGGGCCTGGCAGGCGCCCTGCCCGAGGTTGGGCGTCATGGCGTGGGCCGCGTCCCCGACCAGGGCGATGTGGTCTCCGAACCGCATCGGCGCCACCGGGTCCAGGTCCAGCAGCGGATGGTGCAGCAGGGCGCCCGGGTCGGTCGCCGCCACCAGCCGCGGGATCGGCTCGTGCCAGCCCGCGAACGTGCCGGAAAGCTCGGCCAGCTGCTCCTCCGCAGGCGTGGTGCGCAGCGGGGCGGGCACGGCGGCGTACCAGTAGATCCCGCGTGTCCCCAACGGCAGGAAGCCGAACCGCCGCCCGCCCGGTCCCATCGTCTCCCCGCCGCCGGTGATGCTCGGGTCCGGCGCGACCACGGCCCGCCACGACACCTGGCCGCTGTCGCGGATGCGGACCTCGGGGGCGTACTCGGCGCGCACCGCGCTGCTGATGCCGTCCGCCCCGACCACCAGGTCGGCCTCCAGTTCGCGCACGTCGGTGACCGTGGTGCCGGTGTGCACGGTGAGGCCCGCGCCGAGGATCTCGTGCAGGTCGGCTCGGTGCACCCCGAACACGGCGCTGCCGAGGATCGGGCGGCCGGCCGCCCGCACCCGGTCGCCGACCCCGAGCCAGTCGAGCGCGCGCAGGGCGTTCGGCCAGAGCGAGAGCCCGGCGCCGACCGCCTCGATCCGCGGCTGCCGCTCCAGGACCGTCACGTCCCAGCCGCGCTGCCCCAGTCCCCGGGCCGTGGCCAGCCCGCCGATCCCTCCGCCGACGACGATCGCATGCATGTGGCTCCCCCTATCGAGTGACACATCGAAATGTCACAACCGGCCAGTAACTCCGGGCGGCGCTCCTCGTTGGGCGGGGTGAGCACGACCACAAAGCGAGTACCCCCCTCGTGAAAGCGGCACTGCAGTGATCGGCAACCCGCGCACGTTCTGGCTCATCATGCTCACCGCGGCCGCGGCCCTCACCGCCGCCGCGGTCATCGGGCCGGTGCTCGGCCTCGTCGCGGTGGCCGCCGCGGCCGGGGTCGCCGCGATGGCCCAGGCCGGGGCGCTGATCCGCCTCGCGCTGCGCATCCACCACGGCCGGCGCGACTTCGGGCCGTGCCGCGGGGCCGGGTTCCTCGGCATGGGTGCGCTGTTCACGGGGGCCGGCGTGGCCGCCACCGGGCTCCCGGGCACCGACCCGGGGCTGGTCGCGGCGGGCACGACCCTGATCGCGGCACCGACGTACCTCCTGGGCCTTCTTCTGCTGCCGGGCACCGCGCCGACCCTCGGTGCCCGGCTGCGCCGCCTGCTGGACGGGGCCGGGATCGGCGTCAGCCTGTTCTACTGCGCCTGGGTGCTCGCCCTCGGTCATGCCCAGCCGCCCGGGACCGCGCCGCTGCGCCTGGCCGTGGCCGTCACCGGGTCGGTGGCGGTGGCGGTGGCCGTCGTCACCGGGCTGCGCGCGGTGCGCCACCGTCCCGCGGCGCTGGGCTGCAGCGGAGGGGCCGCCCTTTCGATCGTCGGCCTTGTCGTGTACTGCCTGTTGCTCCTCGGTCACCAGCGCGCCTGGCCCGCGGCGCCCGCCGTGGTCGTCGCCGGCCTGGTGCTCGCCGGCCTCGCGATGGTCGCGGGCCCGTTCCTCGTCACCGCCGGCGCCCGCCGGGCCGGCGACGAGCCCACCCAGCCGGAGGCGTACGACGAGCCGGGGACCCTCGCGGCGTACCCGCTGCTGATGGGCCCCGCCCTCCTCGCCGTCGCGGTGTCGGCGCTGCACCTGCTCACCGGCGGGCACTTCGACGCCGTCGCGGTGGGGCTGGGCGTGGCCTCGTTCGGGGTCCTGGCCGTGCGGGAGCTGCTCGCGGCGCGGGACATCAGGCGGTACGCGCGCAGGCTCGCCGGTCGCGAGGCCCGCTTCCGCACCCTGGTGTCCGGCTCGACCGACGTGACGATCGTGCTCGACGCCGACCTCGTGGTGCGCTGGCAGAGCCCGGCCGCCGCCCGCCAGTTCGGCCTGTCCGACCAGGACGCCCTCGGCCGGCCGCTGACCGACCTGCTGCACCCGGACGACGCCGGGCAGATGCGGGCCGCGCTGCGCGCCGTGCTCGACGGGCACCAGCACGTGCTCGTGCAGGCCCGCCTCCGCGACGGCTTCGGCCGCTGGCGCGACACCGAGTCGACGGTCAGCGATCAGCGCACCGCGCCCGAGGTGGCCGGCCTCGTCGTGCACGTGCGCGACATCGCCGACCGCGCCGAGCTGCAGCGCGCGTTCGACGAGGTGGCCTGGACCGACGACCAGACCGGCCTGGCCAACCGGCGCAAGTTCGTGGCCGCGGCGACCGGCGCGTGCGCCGACGGCCGGCCGGGCTCGCTGCTCGTGTTGGAGCTGGACCGGTACGAGAGCGTCGCCGACCTGCACGGCCAGGCCGTCGCCGGCGCGGTGCTCATCGAGGCCGCCCGCCGCCTGCGCACCGCCACCGGCGCCGAGGACCTCCCGGCCCGCCTCGGCGGCGCGGGCTTCGCCGTGCTCACCGGGGCCCCGCTCGTGCACGCGTTCGCGCTGGCCACCCGCCTGGCCACCGCCCTGGCCGAGCCGTTCCAGCTGCCCGGCCTGACCGTGCACCTCGCCGCCGACGTGGGCGTGGCCGACCTGCTCGGGGCCGGCAGCGCCGAGGAGGCCCTGCGCCACGCCGACGTGGCCCGCCGCCGCGCCCACCAGCTCGCCCGCGCCCGCGACGGCGGCCGGGTCGAGTGCTACGACAAGTCCTTCGAGGCCGCGCTGGTCCGCCGCACCGAGATCGAGCAGCAGCTGCCCGGCCTCATCGGCCGCGGCGAGCTCGACCTGGTCTTCCAGCCGGTGGCCGACCTCGCGACCCGCCAGCCGGCCGGGGCCGAGGCGCTGTTGCGCTGGCGGCATCCGCGGCTGGGGGCGGTACCCCCGGCGGAGTTCCTCGCGATCGCCGAGGAACTGGGCGGCGGCCTGGCCGACGAGATCGGCTCCTGGGTCCTGCACAAGGCCTGCCGCCAGCTCTCCCGCTGGCGCCGCGATGGCCGCGACCTGTGGATCTCGGTGAACGTCACGGCGCGCCAGCTCGCGGCGGAGGGCTGGCTGCGCACCGTGGCCACCGCGCTGGACACCCACGACGTGCCCGCCGAGTCCCTGGTCGTCGAGGTGACGGAGGCCGCGCTGCCGGACGACACGCTGGCGGTGGAGCAGCTGGCCGGCCTGCGCGCCCTGGGAGTTCGGACGGCGCTGGACCACTTCGGCACGGGCCCGACCGCGCTGGCTCACCTGCGCCGCCTGCCGATCGACGTGCTGAAGATCGACCAGTCCCTGTTCAGCGAGCCGGCG
Source organism: Dactylosporangium sp. CS-033363 (assembly GCF_050942475.1). Lineage (NCBI taxonomy): Bacteria > Bacillati > Actinomycetota > Actinomycetes > Micromonosporales > Micromonosporaceae > Dactylosporangium > Dactylosporangium sp. CS-033363. The sequence goes on from NZ_CP192032.1 coordinate 2,315,194, forward strand.
GGGCGGCGCGGCCCGGCGACGCCGATCGTGGACGTGGTGGTCGCGCTGGCCCGGCGGCTGGGCATCGACGTGATCGCGTGCGGCCTGGAGACCGAGTCGCACGTGGACGTGGTGCGGGCGGCGGGGTGTCCGCTGGGGCAGGGGTACGTGCTGAGCCGGCCCGACCATGCCGAGCACGTCGAGGCGTACTTGGAGCGGCACCGCGCTCCAATGCTCTGAAATCGGATAAGTCGGGCGCTGACGCGCCGCGACTTATCCGATTTATACCCTGACGGGGGATAAATCCGACTATGTCGTGGCGCGGAGCGCCCGACATGTCGGTTTCAGCGGTTGACGCCCGCCATGTCGGGCTTCCCAGCTCAGGGCCGCGGGTCCGGCGGGGGCGTGCGCAAGGTCAGAATCAGGTCGAGCACGAGCGCCGTCCACCCCGTCTGGTGCGCCGCGCCCAGGCCGGCCCCCGTGTCGCCGTGGAAGTACTCGTAGAACAGCAGCAGATCGTGCCATTCCCCGTCCGGGCGCTGGAACAGCTCCACGTCCCCGAAGAACGGCCGCCGCCCGTCCGAGTCGTTCATGAACAGCTTGACCAGGCGGCGCGACAGGTCGTCCGCCACCGTGGCCAGCGTCGCCATCCGGCCGCTCTTCGCCGGGTACTCCACCTGCAGGTCGTCGCCGAAGAACTCGGCGAAGCGGCGGACCGCCTCGATCAGGATGTAGTTCACCGGCAGCCAGATCGGGCCGCGCCAGTTCGAGTTGCCGCCGAACAGGCCGCTCGTCGACTCTCCGGGCTCGTACCCCACGGTGTACTCGTGGTCGCCCAGGTGCACCGTGAACGGCTCCTCCTTGTGCGCCCGGGAGAGCGTCCGCAGCCCGTACGGCGACAGGAACTCGTCCTCGTCCAGCATGCGCTGCAGGATGCGGATGAGCTGGTCCGGGCCGACCATCGACAGCAGGCGCAACTGCTGCCCGCCGCGGCTCTTCTTGGCCCCGACCACGTCGCCGTACTCCGGCTTGTTGGTCAGGAACCAGCGCAGCCGGGCGGCCACGTCGGGCAGCCGGCGCAGGGTCGACGAGCTGATGATCGTGGTCGCCGTCAGGGGCAGCAGGCCGACCACCGAGCGGACCTTGAGCGGGATCTGGTGGCCGTCGGCGGTGCGCAGGACGTCGTAGAAGAAGGCCTCCTCCTCGTCCCACAGGCCGAACTCGTAGGCGGCGTCGGCGATGTACGCGAAGTGCTCCAGGAACTTCGCCGCGATGTCCTCGTAGACGCGGTCGTGCACGGCGAGGGTGAGCGACATGTCGAGCAGGTTGAGCGCGTACATCGCCATCCAGGCGGTGCCGTCGCTCTGCTCGAGGCGGCCGCCGACCGGCAGCGCGGCCGAGCGGTCGAACGGGCCGACGTTGTCCAGGCCGAGGAAGCCGCCCTCGAAGACGTTGTTGCCCTCGGCGTCCTTGCGGTTGACCCACCAGGTGAAGTTCAGCAGCAGCTTGTGCAGCGTCCGGGCCAGGAAGTCGAAGTCGCGCGAGCCGTCGAGGACGAACACCCGCAGCGCGGCCCAGGCGTGCACCGGCGGGTTCACGTCCCCGAACGCCCACTCGTACGCCGGGATCTGCCCGTTGGGATGCATGTACCACTCGCGCAGGAGCAGCAGGAGCTGCTCCTTGGCGAAGCCGGGGTCGACGCGGGCGATCGCGACGCAGTGGAACGCGAGGTCCCAGGCGGCGTACCACGGGTACTCCCACGGGTCGGGCATGGACAGCACGTCGCAGCTGTTCATGTGCCACCAGTGGGAGTTCCGGCCGTACCGCCGGCTGTCCGGGGGCGGCTCCGAGACCGGGTCGCCCTGCAGCCAGCGGGCCACGTCGAAGTGGAAGAACTGCTTGCCCCACATGAGCCCGGCCACGGCCTGCCGGACGATCATCTTCTCCTCGGCGGTGGCGCCGGCCGGGACGAGCTCGTCGAAGTACTCGTCGGCCTCGGCCCGGCGGCGGGTCATCGTGGACTCGAAGTCGGCCCGGAGGTCGGCCGGGGCGAGGTCCCTGGCCCCGGGCGCGTTGAGGTTGAGCCGCAGCCGGATCTCGTGCGTGCCGCCGGGGGCCACGGTGACCTCGTAGTGCAGGGCCGCCTTGGTGCCGACGCTGTCCGGGTTCACGCTGTCGGTGCCGTGGATGATGTGGTCGCCGATGCCGTCCTTGGGGTACTCCTCGCCGGCCTTGCCCCAGATCCGCGGCCCGTTCGTCTCGTTGTTGCAGAACAGCGCGCGCGGCTTGCCGTCGCCGGTCAGCGCCAGGCGGCCGAGCAGGCGGTGCTCGGCGAGCAGGCCGTTGTCCTTGGCGCGGATCTCCGGGCGGTAGTCGCGGCCGGGCAGCCCCCAGGCCCAGGTGTTGCGGAACCACAGGGTCGGCAGGATGTGCAGCTCGGCGGGTTCGGGCCCCATGTTGCGGACCCGGATGCGCACGCACATGTCGGTCGGGCCGGCCTTGGCGTAGTCGACCTCGACCGACCAGTACCGGTCCTCGTCGAAGATGCCGGTGTCGACCAACTCGTACTCGGGGTCGTTGCGCCCGCGCCGGGTGTTCTCGGCGACCAGGTCGTCGTACGGGAACGCCTCCTGCGGGTAGTGGTAGCGCCACGACATCCAGGAGTGCGTCGGGGTGGAGTCGGTGTACCACCAGTACTCCTTGACGTCCTCGCCGTGGTTGCCGAGGTCGCCGCCGAGGCCGAACATCCGCTCCTTGAGGATCGAGTCCTTGCCGTTCCACAGGGCGAGGGCGAAGCAGAACGTCTGGCGGTCGTCGCAGATGCCCGCCATCCCGTCCTCGTTCCACCGGTACGTGCGGGACCGGGCCTGGTCGTGGGGGAAGTAGTCCCAGGCGTTGCCGTAGGGGCTGTAGTCCTCGCGGACCGTCCCCCAGGCCCGCTCGGACACATAGGGCCCCCAGCCCCGCCATGGGCGCTCCCCGCTGTCGGCTTCGGCCAGCCGCCGGCGCTCGGCGTTCCCATCGTCCTCGATCACGCAGCTATTCTCCGTTGTTCATGTTTCGGCCAAGTTGAGACCCGACCAATCGGCCCAATCGGTGGCATTTGTTCCTACACCAATGAGGCCCGTGATCAATAATTCTGCGGGGGTCGCTCGGTCGTGTGCCACCCGCAGCCACCAAGATTGTGCGCATGGTGGTGTACGGCACGCAGGTATGTGGTGATTTGACGCTCGGTGCGACACGTGAGTGGCTTGTCCCGGATGGCACCGGTGGCTACGCGATGGGCACCGTCTCGGGACTGCGGACGCGGCGGTACCACGGGCTGCTCGTCCTGGCCGAGCCCGGCCGACCGGCCCGGCGGCACCTGGCGCTCGCCGCCCTCGACCCGGTGATCACCCTGCCCTCGGGCGCGGAGATCGAGCTCGCGGTCCACGAGTGGGCCGGTGGCGCGGTCAGCCCGGCGGGCCACGCCCTGCTGGAGCGGTTCGAGCTGGTCGACGGCCTGCCCCGCTGGCGCTGGCGGGTCGGCCCGATCGTGATCGAGCGCGAGCTGGCCATGGTCCACGGCCGCGGCCACCTCGGGATCGTGCACCGGGTGATCAGCGCCCCCGGCCCGGTCGACCTGCACCTCAAGGCCCTGGTCACCTGGCGCGACGCGCACGGGGAGCGGACCGCGGGAGGACCGGCGCCGCACGTCGACGCGCACGGGGCCGGGGCCGTGGTCGAGGGCGCCTTCCGGCTCGCCGGGCCGGATTTCCAGAAGATCGGCCAGTGGTACCGCGGGGCCTGGGCGCGCCTCGAGTCCGACCGCGGACTGACGGCCCAGGAGGACCTGTGGTGCGCCGGCCGGTTCACCGCCCGCCTGGAGCCGGGCGCGGCGATCGAGGTCGAGGCCTGGGCCGGAACCGATGACGCCCAGCGCGGCGCGCAGCGGATCATCGACCGGGCCCGGCTGCGCAACCGCGCGCTCACCCACGACGCCGCCGACAAGACAGATGCGGCACTTGTACTGGCGGCAGACGCGTTCGTCGTCGCCGGCGCAGCTGACGCCCCGGACGTGGTGGCCGGCTACCCCTGGTTCGGCACCTGGTCGCGGGACACCATGACCTCGTACGAGGGGCTGTTCCTCTCCACCGGCTGGTACGACGAGGGCCGGGAGCTGCTGCGCGCGTACGCGGCGACGCTCGACGACGGGATGCTCGCCAACACGGCGGACACCGGGCAGACGGAGCACAACACGGTCGACGCCACGCTGTGGTTCCTGCACGCGGTCGAGCGGCATGTCAGCGGTACCGGCGACGACGACCTCGCGGCCGAGCTGCTCCCCGCCCTCGACGGCGTGGTCGCCGCCCACCTGCGCGGCACCCGCTACGGCATCCGGGCCGACGGCGACGGGCTGATCACCCAGGGCGCCCCGGGCGTCGCGCTCACCTGGATGGACGCCCGGGTCGGGGAGATCCCGATCACACCCCGGGCCGGCAAGCCGGTCGAGGTGAACGCGCTGTGGATCAACGGGCTGGCCGGGCTGGCGGTCCTCAACGAGCGGCTCGGCCGCGACGCCGGCCCGATCGCGGCGCTGCTGGACAAGGCGCGGGCGAGCTTCGCGCGCCGCTTCCCGATCGCGCCGCCGTTGCACTCGGCAACCGGCGTGCAGGATGCAAGGCCCCTGTTCGACGTCGTCGACGGGCCCCACGGGGACGACCCGGCGCTGCGGCCGAACCAGCTGCTGGCGTGGAGTCTCCCGTACGGCCCGATGCGCGGCCACCCCGTGCCGGTGGAGCTGTCCGCCCTGTTCACGCCGCTCGGACCACGCAGTTTGGCGGTAGGGGAAGCGGGCTACACCGGGGTGCACGCGGGCGGCCCGGCCGAGCGGGACGCGGCCTACCACCAGGGCACGGTCTGGCCCTGGATGATCGGCCCATACGTTGATACCCATCTGGCTCGATCTGCGAAAAATCACGGTGAGCTACTGGGTGGTATCGAAGCGCATCTGTTCGAGTGGGGTGTAGGTTCGGTCTCCGAGACAGCCGACGGGGACGCTCCGCACCGGGCCACGGGATGTCCGTTCCAGGCCTGGTCGGTCGCGGAGGTGCTCCGCGTTCGAAGGAATGTCGGCTGACCGTTACACCCCAGAAATGAGATTTGCCGCTCTGGTAACCCTCGCCAGGCAGGATGAGTCTCAAGCCCACCCCAACAGCTCACACGCGGGGGAGAAATCGCGTGTGTATGCCCTGCTGCGCGTGGGTATCTGGGCGAGCGTTTTGATCAACGATCTGTGGGGGCGGCCACGTGAGCGAGACCATCGGGACCGGAAGACGACGACCATTGCGCATTCTGATGTTGTCGTGGGAGTACCCGCCGGTGGTGGTCGGCGGGCTCGGGCGGCACGTCCACGCGCTGGCGACGTCGCTGGTCGAGGCGGGCAACGAGGTGACGGTCGTGACCCGGCACGCGCCGGGGGCACCCCTGGAGGAGTACTCCGAGGGGGTGCGCATCGTGCGGGCGGCCGAGGACCCGCCGCTGTTCCCGCTGTCCACGTCCACCCTGCTGGCCTGGACGATGGCGTTCAACCACACGCTGACCCGGGCCGCGCTGCGGGCCGCGGCCACCGGTGAGTACGACGTCATCCACGCCCACGACTGGCTCGTCACGCACACCGCGGTGACCCTCAAGGAGAGCCTCGACCTGCCGCTGGTGGCGACCATCCACGCCACCGAGGCCGGCCGGCACCAGGGCTGGCTGCCCGACGAGATGAACAAGTGCATCCACTCCGTGGAGTGGTGGCTCGGGCACGAGGCCTGCCGGGTGATCGTCTGCTCCGAGTACATGCGCTGGGAGGTCACGCGCCTGCTCGACCTCGCCCCGGCGCGGGTGTCGGTGGTCGCCAACGGCGTGGACGCGAGCGTGTGGCGGGCGCCGTCCCGGGCGGTCAACGCGGCCCGCGCGCGGTTCGCGGGGGAGGGGCCCCTGCTGGGGTACGCCGGCCGCCTGGTCTACGAGAAGGGCGTGCAGGACCTCATCGCGGCGCTGCCCGAGCTGCGGGCCCGGCACAACGGGCTCCGCGTGGTCATCGCCGGCGACGGCCCGCACAAGGGCGAGCTGCTGGAGGAGGTCCGCCGGCTGCGGCTGCAGCGGGCCGTCTCCTTCGCCGGGTTCATGGGCGAGGGCGAGCTGCCCGCGCTCATGGCCGCCACCGACGCGCTGGTCGTGCCGAGCATCTACGAGCCGTTCGGCATGGTCGCGCTGGAGGGCGCCTCGGCCGGCGCCCCGCTCGCGGTGGCCGCGACCGGCGGCCTGGCCGAGATCGTCGAGCCCGGCGTGACCGGCGTGACCTTCCCGGCCAAGAGCCCCGACGCGCTCGCCGCCTCGGTCGCCACCCTGCTGGAGGACGAGCCGTTCGCCCGCCGGGTCGCCAAGCAGGCCCGCTCCATGGTCAGCGAGCGCTACGGCTGGTCGACCATCGCCGGCGACACGGCCGACGTGTACGGCACCGCGATCACCGAGGCCCCCGGCTTCGCGGCCAAGCAGGCGGCGGCGTTCCTGGAGCACGGGCGCCCGCAGATCGTCGTACCGGACGGTAACCTTCTGAGCTCCGACCTGCTCGTTTGATACATCAAGTTTCCGACTGACCCCGGCATCCACATTTGCCGGGGTCGGTCACATTTTGGGTCTCGCCAGGGCGTTCCATCCCCGGTACGGTTTGCCAGGAACAGCGACCGGAATCGATCAGGACGGCAACTGGGTTGAGCGGCAGCGCCGACGAGGTCCTCGGCAACAGATATCGGCTGATCGCACCCGTCGGCACCGGCGGTATGGCCGTGGTCTGGCGCGCCCGTGACCTCGTGCTCGACCGGGACGTCGCCGTGAAGCTGCTCGCCGGGGAGCTGGCCAGCAAGGCCGGCAACCGCGAGCGGATCCGCTCCGAGGCCCAGGTCGTGGCCCGCCTGCAGCACCCCAACATCACCGCCGTGCACGACTACGGCGAGGCCGGGGACGTCTCCGCCGGGCGCAACGGCCGCCGCCCGTACGTCGTGATGGAGCTCCTCGAGGGCGAGCTGCTCTCCGACCGGCTCCGCTCCGGGCCCATGTCGTGGCGCCGGGCCACCCAGATCTGCGCGCAGGTCGCCGCCGGGCTGGCCGCCGCGCACGAGAAGGGCATCGTCCACCGCGACATCAAGCCGAGCAACGTCATGCTGACCTCGGCCGGGGCCAAGATCCTCGACTTCGGCGTGGCCGGGCTGGCCGGCTCCTACGACCCCGACGACGAGCGCGACGGCACCGTCTTCGGCACCCCGGCCTACCTGGCCCCCGAGCGCCTGCTCGGCGGCGGGGTCGTCTCGGCCACCGACGTGTACACCGTCGGCCTGCTCGTGTACCGCTGCCTCACCGACCGCCTGCCCTGGCACGCGGACACGCCGACGCAGATGATCGCCAACCACGTGTACGAGCCGCCGCACCCGCTGCCGGAGATCCCCGGCATGCCCGGCGACGTGGCCAAGCTCATCACCCGGTGCCTGGCCAAGGACCCGGACGTCCGCCCGCCCGCGGCCGAGGTGGCCCGGGTGCTGGCCGGTGCGACCGGCATCCACATCGTGCTGCCCGGCCAGGACGCCTCCTCCACCCAGGAGGTGCACGCGCCGCCGGCCGGCGAGGACCTCCCGCCGCGGCGCCCCGAGTTACCGGCGCGGCGCCCCGGAGGCAGTCAGCACCGGGCCGCCGCCAGCCGGACCGCCCGGCGCACCTGGGTCGCGGTCGTGGCCACCCTGGTCGCGGCCGGCGCCACGACCGGAATGATCATCTGGAAGCCGTGGGCGCCCAAGCCCGGCTGCAACGTCGACTTCTACATCCACCCCGTGAACACGGCCGGAGTGGACAAGGGCTTCGAGGCGCGCGTTACGGTTGCCAACATCGGCAACCGCACGCTCGACCCCTGGCAGCTGGTCTTCATCTTCCGAGGTGGCCAGCAGATCGACCATGTCGAGGGGGTCGGCGCCTACGAGCCCGGCATCGGCGGCCAGCGGATCAACGGCCAGAGCCCGCTCCCGCCCGGCAAGGCGGTCACCTTCGGCATCTGGGGCCACGGCGGGGCGGGCAACCCGCCGCTGCCGCCGAGCGGCTTCACGCTCAACGACACCGCCTGCGACCTGCGCCTGGAGATGCGCCGGCCGGACTCCGAGCTGCCCGCGATCACTGAGAACGTCGACGCCCCGGCGGAGAAGGCCCGCCCGCCGGCCGGCCAGGGGGGCCCGCCTCCGGGTGGCGACCCCAACGGCGGCCCGGGCGGTCCGGGCGGCCCCGGAGACCCGAACAACCCGTTCGACCCGAACAACCCGAACCCGAACCAGAGCCAGCGGCTGCCGGGTCAGACCCCGCCGGCGTACGTGCAGACGAACCCGTCGGTCAACCAGCGCGCCCGGCGCCGGCGGCATGCCTGAGACGACCGGCCCCGTCGGCTTCGTGTTCGGAGGCGGCGGGGTGCTCGGGGCGTACGAGGTGGGCATGGTCCGCGCCGTGCTGCACTACGGCATCCGGCCGGACTTCGTGCTCGGCACCTCCATCGGGGCGATCAACGGCGCGGCCGTCGCCGCCGGCCCCGACGAGCAGGTCGCCGACCGGCTCACCGAGCTGTGGGCCTCGCCGCAGGCCCGCGCCGTGTACGGCGACTCGCTGCCCCGCCAGATCGGCCGCTTCGCCCGCCGGACCCACCTGCACTCGCCCGGCCCGCTGCGGCGCACCCTGGAGCGCGAGCTCGGGATCGACACCCGCTTCGAGGATCTGGCGGTGCCGTTCCACTGCTGCGCGGCCAGCATCGAGCGGGCCTCCGAGCACTGGTTCTCGTCGGGCCCGCTGATCGACGCCGTGCTCGCGTCGTCGGCGGTGCCGGGGCTCCTGCCGCCGGTACACCTGGGGCAGGAGCATTTCATCGACGGCGGCATCGTCAACTCCGTGCCCGTCGGCCACGCGGTCGCCCTCGGCGCCCGGACCGTGTTCGTGATGCAGGTCGGGCGGATCGAGCGGCCCCTGCGCCCGCCCCGCCGGCCGTGGGACGTGGCCCAGGTCGCCTTCGAGGTCGCCCGCCGGCACCGCTTCGCCCGCGAGCTGCAGGAGGCGCCCGACGACGTGGCGGTGCACGTGCTGCCCACCGGCGGCGGTTCGGCGAAGGACGACTCTCCGCTGTCGTACCGCAACTTCGCCGCCGCCCGCGGCCGGATCGAGCGCGCCTACGAGGCGACCTGCGCGTACCTCGAGGGCCTGGCCTAGATGCCGCCCCGCTGGATCCGCCGGCTCGTGCTGACCCCGATCCTCCTGGTCGTCATCGCGGCGCTGCTGCTCACCATGCCGCTCTGGCTGCTCATCGCCGGCGTCCTGGGCCCGCTGGGCTCCGGGCGGCTGCGGGCGCTGCGGGTGTCGTGGATGCTCGCGGTGTACCTCTTCCTGGAGGTCGTCGCGCTCGTCGTGCTGTTCGCGCTGTGGGTCGGCAGCGGCTTCGGCTGGCGGCTGCGCGGCCCGCGGTTCCAGCGCGCCCATTACGTGCTCACCGGCACGTTTCTGCGGATTCTGTACCACCAGGCGCGCTGGGCCCTCGGCGTGAAGGTCTCCGTCGTCGGTACCGATCCCGACGTCGCCGCCCCCGGCCAGCCCGAGCTCGTCTTCTGCCGGCACGCCGGGCCGGGCGACTCGTTCCTGCTGGTCCACTCGCTGATCAACTGGTTCGACCGCGAGCCGCGGATCGTGCTCAAGCAGACCCTGCAGTGGGACCCGGTCATCGACGTGATGCTGAACCGGCTGCCGAACCACTTCGTGACGTACGGCGCGAACAGCGAGGAGCGCATCAGCGAGCTCTCCACCGGGCTGGACGAGAACGACGTGCTCGTGCTCTTCCCGGAGGGCGGCAACTTCACCCCCAGCCGCCGCGAGCGGGCCATCCAGCGGCTGCGCGACCTCGGCCTGACCTCCATGGCCGAGCGGGCCGAGCGGATGCGGCACGTGCTCGCCCCGCGCCCCGGCGGCACCCTGGCCGCCCTGGACGCCGCGCCCGAGGCCGGCGTGATCTGGGTGGCCCACACCGGGCTGGAGAAACTGCTCACCGTGGGTGACCTGTGGTCGCACCTGCCGCTGGACCTGACGATCACCATGCGCTGGTGGTCGGTCGAGCCGTCGGAGATCCCGCAGGGGCGCGAGGAGCGGGTCGAATGGCTGTACGAGTGGTGGGCCAAGATCGACGATTGGATCGATCACCACAACCCGTGAGGATGCCGCCCGCCGCGTAGGGAAGAATGGTCCGATGCGATTCGGTGTGCTGGGCACGGGACATTGGGCGACGGTCACGCAGGCGGCCGCGCTGGCGACTCACCCTTCGGCGACGCTCGCGGGCGTCTGGGGCCGCAGCCCCGACAAGGTGGCCGACATGGCCTCCCGCTACGGCGTCCCCGGCCACACCGACCTCGACGCCCTGCTCGCCGACGTCGACGCGGTCGCGATCGCCGTGCCGCCGGACGTGCAGGCCGACCTCGCCGTGCGGGCCGCCAAGGCCGGCAAGCACCTGCTGCTGGACAAGCCCCTCGCCCTCGACCCGGCCGCGGCCGACGAGGTCGTCGCCGCGGCCGACGCGGCCGGGGTCGCCACGGTGGTCTTCTTCACCAACCGCTTCGTCCCGTCGATCGAGTCCTTCCTGACCGCCAACGCGGAGCTCGGCGGCTGGTACGCGGCCCACGGCACCATGTACACCTCGATCTTCCAGCCCGGGAACCCGTACTCCGGCTCGGTCTGGCGCAAGCAGCACGGCGGCCTGTGGGACCTGGGGCCGCACGCGCTGTCGGTGATCCTGCCGCTGCTCGGCCCGGTCGTGGACCTCTCGGCCGCCGAGGGCCCGCGCGACACCGCCCACCTGCTGCTGCGCCACGAGGGCGGCGCGGCGAGCACGCTGTCGCTGACCCTGGACGCGGCCCCGGACGCGACGAGCTTCGGCTTCTCGTACTTCGGCGAGCACGGCGCCACTACGCTGCCCGAGTGGGACGCGACGCAGGTCGAGGCGTTCGGCAACGCGGTGAACGCGCTGCTGGACGTGGTCTCGACCGGCAACCGGCACGCCTGCGACGCCGCCTTCGGCGCTTCGGTGGTGCGCATCCTCTCCGCCGCGGAGCGGGCGCGCACCTCCTCCACCATCGTCACCGTCTGAGCTTTTGCCCTGGGTCGGGTGTTCATCGCATCCGGCCCATCGCGTTGCGCAGGCGGTGCAGGTCTCGCAGGCGTCGCTCGTACGTCACGGCCAGCCCGACCAGCACCGCCCCGGCCACGGCGAGCGGCGCCCAGCGGGGGAGCAGGTCCCAGTAGACGACGACCTCGTGCCAGGCGAGGACGGCCAGCACCAGACCGCCGGTGACGATGGGCGCCTTGAGGCGGAGCAGGGCCCCGGCGAGTACCACGGCGACGGCCCCGATCCCGAGCAGCAGCCGCCGCCCGGGGTCGCCCGGCGTCACGATCACCAGCGCGAGGCTGGGCAGCATCCCGGCGAGCAGCCCCGGCCCGAACGCCGTCCAGCTGCCGAGGCTCGGGTTCCGGCGGGCGGCGAACCACCCGACGACGAGCGCGGCGACGCCGGCGGGCGCGGTGTAGGCCTCGACGACCCCGACGTGCTCGGCGACCAGCATGAACTCGTACGCCACGACCTCGGCCAGGACGGCCGCCACCGTGTACGCGAGCCGGGCCGGCCCGCCGATCGCCCGGAGCCCGAGCGCGACGCCCCAGAGCGCGGCGATCCCGGCCGCGGCGCCCAGGTCCCCGATCGCCAGGAGGAAGGCGATCACGCCCACGGCGTGCGCGACGGCATCGAGGATCGGCCCCTCGATCTCGCGGCTTTGGAGCAGATAGCCGGCACCGAGGGCGACCGCCGCGGCGCCGAGCACGACGTACGCGGTCGCGGCCAGCGGGAGGTCGGCCGCCTGCCCGGTCGCGAAGGCGAACCAGGCCAGGGCGACCCCGCCGACCGGCCAGGCGATCGCGCGGGCCACGACGCTGCGTCCGGCGACTCCGGCCGCGGCGGCCGCGACGACGACCGCGCCGAGCGCGGCCAGGGTCGACCAGGAGGTGGCCAGCAGCCCGGCCATGCCGGGCACGATCCCGAACCAGCAGGTCACCGCCCCGACCACCGTGCCGGCGGAGGGCTTGCGCAGGGCGGCCCCGAGCGCGGTGACCAGCCCGGTCGCGAGCGTCACCGCCGGCACCACCGGCCACGGCGCCCCGATCGCCACGCACCCGAGCACGGCCGCGAGCAGGGCCGGCGGGGCGGCGAGGCTCCACCGTCCCAGCTTGAACCTGCCTGCCACCAGTACGGCCAGGCCGGCCAGCACCGCGAGCGTCACGGCCGCGGCGGCGGGGCCGAACGCCGAGGGCTCGTTCTCCCACCAGGCGGAGCCTTCGGGGCCGAGGCCGACCCCGCTCGGCGCGCCGGACCAGATCGCCCCGAGCCAGGAGAGGGGCCGCAGCAGCACGTCGAGTACGGCGGGCAGCAGCGAGATCACCGCGAGCACCGCCGGGATGACCGCCGCCACGGCATGCCCGGCGTGCGCCGCCCCGTCCGACACCCGCCACCTCGCGACCGGCGTTGCGTTCTGCCCTTGCTCATCGCGGACGGTGCCGTGCTCATCGGGGGCGATGCCGGCCTCATCGCGGGCGTTGCCGGCCGGTGGTGGGGTTGCATTTCGGCCTTGCTCACCGCGCGCGTTGCCGGCCGGAACCGACGTTGCATTCCGGCGTTGCTCATCGCGTGCGTCGTTGGCCGGAACTGACGTTGCATTTCGGCCTTGGTCACCGCGCGCGTCGTTGGCTGGAACGGACGTTGCATTCCGGCCTTGCTCACCGTGCGCGTTGCCGGCCGGAACTGACGTTGCATTCCGGCGTTGCTCCCCGCGCGCGTTGTCGGCCGGAACCGGAGTTGCAGTATGTGCAAGCGGGTTGCCATTCGCGGCCGGCGTGAAGGCCCGGGCGGCAAACCAGGTGCAGAGAAGGGCGGCCGCGGCGTACGTGCCGAACCAGGTCGCCCCGCCGTTCACGCTCGTCTCGGCCACGGCCGCGATCGCCACCCCGGCGCCCGCGACTGCGGTGGCCAGAGTCCCGGCGTTCCAGGCCCGGTTGCGCAACGCCACCGCGGCCGCCGTCACCAGCGCGAGGCCGACCGCGGCACCGGCGAGCGCGGTGCCGCCGAGCGCGGTGCCGCCGAGCGCGGTGCCGCCGAGCGCGGTGCCGCCGAGCGCGGTGCCGGCGGAGAGCTCGCGAGCGGCGGCCGCCCCCAGGACCGGCAGGCTCAGCAGCGCCACCGTGCCCGCGACGAGCCCCGGCCCACGGGCGGAGACCCGGATCGCGACGGAGGCGGCGACCAGTCCGAGCACCGCGTACGCCCCCAGCGTCACCGGCGGCGTCACCAGCCCCGCCACGGCCAGGTGCGCCGCCACGAACGGCATCGCCGCCAGCGCGACCCGCGACGGCCAGGCGGCCAGGATCGCGAGCGCCGCCGCGTCGAACAGGCAGGCCAGCGCCGGGTCGGCCCCGCTCGCGATCGCACCGGGCGTTGCGTACGCCAGGAGCACGAGCGCCGCCACCAGAATCACCCGCGTCATGACCGTTACCACCGGCAGACCTGCGCCGGTTCGTTCCGCGCCGCCGCCCGCGGGCGCACTGGTGGCGAGGCCGCGCGTTCGGGTGGACGGGGCCTGCGCCGGTGTTTCTGCGCCGCCGCTCGCTGGCGCAGTGGTGGCGAGGCCGCGCGTTCGGGTGGACGGGGCCTGCGCCGGTGTTTCTGCGCCGCCGCCCGCGGGCGCAGTGGTGGCGAGGCCGCGCGTTCGGGTGGACGGGGCCTGCGCCGGTGTTTCTGCGCCGCCGCTCGCGGGCGCAGTGGTGGCGAGGCCGCGCGTTCCCGTCGACGGGCGGGTCAGCAGCCAGACCGCCGCGGCCAGGACGACCAGGGCCGCCGGTTCCTGCCAGCCGAAGAGCGGAGTCCCGGAGGTGGCCGGGTCCGCGTTCCAGGCGGGGAGCGCGTGCACCGCGGTACGCGCGGCGGCGAGGCCGGCGAAGGCCGCATAGGGCACGGCGAACGCCAGGCTCATGACGAGCGCGCCGATCCGCGTCCCGGCCCGGAAGCGGCGCGGGGTCACCAGTGCGGCGCCGGCGAGGAGCAGGATGAGGACGGCGAAGGCGACGTACCGCTGCGCGGGGAACACCTCGGCGACCAGCCGCGCCGCGCCGAGCGTGACGATGCCCGTGGCGATCCCCGCACCCAGGTTCGCCGTCCGCGGGTGCATCGCCCCGGCCGTGACGACCAGCGCGGCCAGCAGCACCAGCACCCCGGCGATCCGCAGCGCGGCCGGCACGTGCTCGACCGTGGCCAGCGCGTGCAGCGCCGGCGGGAGCGCGGCCAGCACCGCCGCGCCCGCCGCGGCCCAGGCCACCGGCTCGACCGTCCGGGCCAGCAGCAGCGCGACGGCCGCCACGCAGACGAAGACGAGCGTCCACCCGGTAGCGCCGAACCCGCGGTGCAGAGCCAGCAGCGGCAACACCGGTTGGATCGCGACCACCGCCGCCAGCCGGGGCGCCCGCAGCCTGGTCAGCGCCGCATACCCGCCGGCAATCACGGCCGTCGCGGCAAACGTGATCCCGGCATAGGTGGTGGGAAGCGTGCCGCGGGCGAGCCCGGCAAGGTTGACGTACCACGCCGCGTACCCGTCGAGCACGACCAGCAACAGCCCGAGCGACGCGAACGTCTCAGCCGTCGCCCGCAGCCCCCGCCGCATGACCAGCGGCGGGACGGCGAGGGTGAGCAGCGTGACCACCGCGAGAATGGTCGCCCGCCCGAGCACCCCGAAGCTGGCCCACGCGACCGCGGTGAACACGATCGCGGCCGCGGCCAGCAGCAGCCCGCCGAGCACGAACAGCACGTTCTGCACCGTCTTGGTCGACGCCTCGGACCGCCCCGCCGAAGCCGGCGCCGCCCCGCCCACCGGCGAAGGCGTCATGCCCGGCCGCAGCACCGCACCCGGCGGCAACGTCACGAACGGCGGCTGAGCCGTCGCACCCGGCATTGCACCGGGCATTGCACCGGGCATTGCACCGGGCATTGCACCGGGCATTGCACCGGGCATTGCACCGGGCACTGCACCGGGCACTGCACCGGGCATTGCACCCGGCACCGCGCCCGGCGTTGCGCCGGGCATTGCACCCGGCATTGCACCGGGCACTGCACCCGGCATTGCACCGGGCACTGCACCGGGCACTGCACCGGGCATTGCACCGGGCACCGCGCCCGCGTGCGGGACCGATCCGGCCGGTGTCGCGCCTGGCACTGCGCCCGTCGCCGGGACTGTCGTGCCCTGCGGCGAGGTCCATCCGCTCTGCGTCGTGCCCGCGGGCGAGGGGCTCATGCCCGGCGTCGGGACCGGCCCGGTCGGCGTCGTGCCCTGTGTCGGGGTCGGCCCGCTCGGCGTCGTGCCCTGTGTCGGGGTCGGCCCGGTCGGCGTCGTGGCCGGCGGGGTCGGAGCGCCCGGCGCCGTGGCCGGCGGGGTCTGCGCGCCTGGGGTCGTGGCCGAGGCCGGAGGCGTTGTGCCTGGCGTCGGGGTCGCCGATGGGGGCGCCACGATGGTGGGAGTGGGCGGCATGAAGCGCGGCACTGGGAGTACACCGGAAGCGAGGACCGCTGCCTTCACCCGCGCGGCGACGATGTTGCGCTGGGAGACTGCCGCGTTGTAGGCGAGCACGGCCGAGCCGAAGCGCGTGCGGGCCGCCTCGGTTTCGGTGTGCAGGTCGCGCAGGCGGGCGTTGAGGCGCAGGACCTCGGCCGCGTCGGGGAAGGGCGGGCGCCCACAGCCGCGGCACCCGGCGTCGAGGTCGGCCGGTGCGCCGCAGAACGGGCACGGATAGCTCACCATGCCGATCAGCATGCGGCAGCGGGGCAGGAAGCGAATCGGCGTTCCTACTCAACCGGGCCTGAGTACCCGCGCTTTCTGTCCCGGGCACGACGGGGCATGCTGTCGTGATGCGGTTGCTGAGCGAGGACGAGTACAGGGCGACCATGGAGCCGGAGCCGGTGCAGATCGGACCGGACGACGAGCCGCCGTTCGACTTCTGGCCCTACTTCGACCAGATCCCGCGGGCCGACCTGCAGGGGCACGACTTCTCGGAGGGCACCGTCACGTACGCGTGGCACATGCCCCAGCGCAACCTCCAGCACGTCCTGGTCAACTGCGAGCGCGCCAACGTCTTTCTGGTACTCGTGCTCGACCTGACCGCCAAGGTCGTCCTCGGTCACTATCTGCTGGACATCATGGCCGTTTAGGCGTCGAGCCCCCGCTCGATCGCGTACCGCACCAGGTCCACCCGGCTGTGCAACTGCAACTTGCCGAGCGTGTTCTGCACGTGGTTCTGCACCGTCCGGTGGGACAGCACCAGCCGCTCGGCGATCTCCCGGTACGTCACGCCCTTCGCCACCAGCCGCAACACCTCGGTCTCCCGCTCGGTGAGCCGCGGCGCGTCGGGGTCCTCGGCCCGCGTCACACTGGCGAGCCGCCGGAACTCCCCGAGCACCAGCCCCGCCAGCCCCGGCGTGAACACGGGGTCCCCATGCGCCGTCCGCCGCACCGCGGCCAGGAACTCCTCACGGGCCGCCGACTTCACGAGGTACCCGGTCGCCCCGGCCTTCACCGCGT
The DNA here is from genome assembly GCF_050942475.1 of Dactylosporangium sp. CS-033363. Taxonomy (NCBI): domain Bacteria; kingdom Bacillati; phylum Actinomycetota; class Actinomycetes; order Micromonosporales; family Micromonosporaceae; genus Dactylosporangium; species Dactylosporangium sp. CS-033363. Next base: position 2,331,867 of record NZ_CP192032.1, read on the forward strand.
CGAGCACATCCTGCTGCTCCCCGCTGGCCGACAACATGAGAATCCGCGCCTCGGGACACGACGCCAGCACGCCCTGAATCACCTCGACCCCGGACAGGTCGGGCAGCTGCAGATCGAGCACCACCACCGCGGGCCGCACCGACCCCGCGATCCGCACGGCCTGGGCACCCTCCCCGACGGCGGCGACGACCTCGTACCCGGCCTCGGCCAGATCCCGGGCCACCCCCTCGCGCCACATCGGATGGTCATCGACCACCATCACCCGCAGCTTCGCCCCGTCGTCCACATGAGCAGCCTAATCAATCCCACGACCACAGAACGTTCCGGCTCGGTACCGTTTCCGCGCCCACCAACGGCCGCGACGCGCTTGGCGCCGTCCCGCGCGAGGTGCGGCCGCCGCGATGGCGTTTCCGCTCGGCGGGATGCTCACCACGGCCGGGTGGGCTCTCGCGGCGGCGCCGATTCCGTGCGTGACGTGCTCGCCGTGGTTCCGTTCCGCGCGCGGGTTGTTCGCGGGGCGCGCACGATGCTGGTTCCGTGCACTTCGGGTTTCGCGGCGTGGTGTCTCCGTGCAGTGGGTGGTGCCGTTCCGCGCGAGGTGTGGCGGCAGTGATGGTGTTTCCGTACGGCTGGGTGCTCATGACGGCCGGATGGGCCTTCGCGCCGGCGCCGATTCCGTGCGGCGGGCGCGCCCGATGGCGTCTCCGCGCGGCGGGCGCGCGGTGGTGTCACCGTGCGGCGGGGTGCCCGGCGGGACGCGGCGCGGGCGGCCGGGGATCGGGCGGCCGGGGATGCGGCGCGGTTCGGGTCAGCGTGGGACGGTGAGTTCCACCTCGGTCCCGTTGCCGCGGGCCGAGCTCACCGTCACCGAGCCGCCCAGATCCCGGATGCGCCCCCGGATCGACTGGGCGACGCCGAGCCGGCCGTCGCGCTCGGCCTCGGCGAGGCGGCCGTCGGGGATGCCGGTGCCGTCGTCGCGTACCGAGACCGTGACGCGGTCGGCGAGCTCCTCCAGCAGGATCCAGGCGCGCGCCCGCTCGCCCGCGTGGCGTTCCACGTTGTCCAGGGCCGCGCCGACCGCGGCCGCCACCTCGGCCGCGACCGAGGCCGGCAGCAGGACCGGGGTGGCGGGGGCGGCGATGGTCACGGCCGCCGAGCCGTACGCGTTCAGCAGGGGGCGCAGGTCGATCACGGCCACGGCGGGCGCGGCGGCGGGGGCGGGGGAGTTGGCGGCGACCAGCGAGCGCAGCACCGACTCCTGCTCGCCGGCCAGCCGGCCGAGCTCCGCGGCCTCGCCGCCGAGTTCGGTGCCGCGGCGCTGGACCAGGGCCAGGACCTGCAGGACCGAGTCGTGGATGCCGCGGGCCAGGCGTTCGCGCTCGCGGGTGGACGCCTCCAGCTCGATGGCGCGCTGCAGGCGGGCCTCGGCGTCGATGGCCAGGCGGGCGATGTGGCCGACGCCGATGCCGACCAGGATCATGAGGACCGGGCCGTTGGCGGTGGCCTGGCTGAAGCCGTTGCGTACGATCACGTCGGCCACGCTGAGCAGGATGGCGGCGATCGCGCCGCGCCTCCGGCCGCCCGAGATGGCCCAGGCCACGACCGGGCTCGCCACCCAGGCCATGGGCAGCGTGGGGGCGCCGACGCCCAGGCCGGACGGGTTCACGATCCAGCGGGAGGCGAGCAGGCAGCCCGCCGCGACGGCGAGGTCGGCGACGAGCAGGGGCCAGCCCCGCCGCTCGGGCCGCGCATACGCGAGGCTGCTGACCGCGGTCCACACGGTCATCGCCGCGACGATGAGCCAGCCGCCGAGCGGCCAGGCGTACTCGCGGAAGTTGTTGACCATGAGCACCGCGGCATATCCGAGCGCGGCGAAGCGGAAGACGAGCAGCGCACGCCACAGCGGGCCCTCCAGCCCCGGAAGGCGCCGCCGCTCATCCCCGCCGACACTCACGTCAGCCCGCCCCGCGCACCAAACCGCCCGCGGAAAGGCCCGCCCCGTGCAACGAACCGCCCGTGGGAAGCCCCGCCCCGCGCGACAAACCGCCCGCGGGAAGCCTCGCCCCGGGCAGGAAACGGCCCGTGGGAAGGCCCGCGCCGCGCAAGCGACCGCCCGCGGGAAGGCCTCGCCACAAGCGACGCCCCGCCCACGACCGGCGCTCGGCCGAAGCCAAGCCCCCGCGCGGTCACGGCTGGTCCGGCACCCAGTGCACCGGCGGCAGCCCCGCCTCTTCCAGCGCCGCGTTGACCTTGCTGAACGGCTTCGACCCCAGGAACCCGGCCGGGTTCATCGGCGACGGGTGCCCGGCCTCGATGACCACGTGCTGCGGGTTGGTCACGAGCACGGCCTTCTTCCGCGCGTACCCGCCCCAGAGCACGAACACCACCCGCCGGTCGAAGGCGTTCAGCGCCTGGATCGCCGCGTCCGTGAAGTGCTCCCAGCCCTTGCCCGCGTGCGAGGCGGCCTTCCCGGCGCGCACCGTCAGCACCGCGTTGAGCAGCAGCACCCCGTCCGCCGCCCACGGGGTCAGGTCGCCGTTGGCCGGCGGGGTCACGCCCAGGTCCTCGCGCATTTCCTTGTACACGTTGCGCAGCGACGGCGGCACCGACACGCCCGGGCGCACCGAGAAGCTCAGGCCGTGCGCCTGGCCCTCCTTGAAGTACGGGTCCTGGCCCAGGATGAGCACCCGCGCCTGGTCCGGCGGGCACAGCCGGAACGCGGTGAACAGGTCGGGCAGCGGCGGGTAGACCGGGCCGGCCGCGTACTCGTCGGCCACGAACGCCTGGAGGCGCTGCACGACCTCGAGGTCGAGGTGCGGCTTCATCACGTCACGCCAGCCGGCGGGGAGGAGCTCCAGCAGATCCAACGACATGACGGCACTCTACGAGTAGGGTGCGACATTTTTGGTACCGGCCGTAATGCGGATTTATCCGGATAAAATCGGACCATGACGCAGGTCGGACCCGTGGGCAGCAACGGCGGTGAGCCGCTCGCGGTGCTGTGGTCGTGGCGGCAGCGGCTCGAGCAGGGCGAAGAAAAGGCGAAAGAGCACGAGACGCCGCAACGGCGGCAATCGCCTGAGCCGAAGGACAGTCTCCCACAAGACGGGCCCCTGGATGGGCCGAAAGAGGGCGATCAGGGCTATCTCCCGCAGCTCAAGGCCCGGCTCCGCGAAACGCTCGGGGACGTGAGCGGGGTGGTGCGGCGCCTGTCGGAAGTACCACCGGAACAGCGCACTGTTCTGCACACGGCCGTCGCCGCGGACCCGGCGGCGGCCGAGCGCGGCCTCGCCTGGCTGCTCGACCACTTCAGTCAGCCAAGTGCGGTCGTGCCCGCCCTCGGCAAGATCGCGCCGGCGCTCGACGCGCTGATCGGGACCCGGCCCCGGCAGCTCGATCTGTTCGGCGACGCGCTGGTCGCGGCCGCGCGCGACGCCCGCGGCGAGGCCTGGACCGACGAGGACGCCAACGCCTGGCGCGACGCGTGGCGGTTCATGGTCGGCTGGCTGCGGCAGGGCGCACAGCTGCACCACGGCGAGACGCCCTACTGGACCGGCACGATCCTCGGCCACGACCGGCGCCGCGACGATGTGGCCGTGTTGACCGTGGGTACCGACCTCCCGTACCCCTTCCGCGCCGGTCAGCGCGCGATCGTCGAGTGCCACTCGGTGCCGGGCGCGTGGCGCGCGTGCTGGATCGGCGACCCGCCGGCCGAGGACCACCACATCGAGATCCACGTCCAGGCGCTGCCGGGCGACAAGGCCACCGGCGCGCTGGTGCGCGACGGGGGCGTGGGCGACCCGATCCGCCTGCACGCGGCCGAGGGCGACTTCGCCATCGAGCCCGGCCGGCCCGGCTCGGTGCTCATCGTCGCCGAGGACGTGCACGTCACGCCGGTCAAGGCGCTGCTGAGCGAGCTCGCCGAGCGCGGCGACGAGCGGGTCGTGCACCTGTTCTGGGGCGTGTCGACCCGCGAGGACCTCTACGACCTCGAATCGCTGCGCGAGCACGCCACGCGGTGCGCCCACGCGTTCGTGCACGCGGTCGTCGCGCGGGGGCCGGCCCACCCGTACACCAGCGGCTCACTGCCCCAGGTCGTGGTGGACTTCGGCGAATGGACCTCGCACGACGTGTACCTCAGCGGAAGCCCCCTGGCCGTCGGCGTGATGCGCAACATGCTGCGGCAGCGCAGCGTCGATCCGCGCCGTATCCACACGGTGACGCTGGAGCCGATCAGCGCGCCCTGAGGGAAAGTCCATAGGAACGTCGTATAGGAAAGATGGTCCGGCCGGTGCGGCGATGCGACGATGGATTTTCAGGCGCGACCGGATGTCACGAGTAGGAAATATCGCAGTGACACGCCCCGGCTGGATGCGGGACGGGATCATCTGTAATCCTGCGCGGAGGCGCCATAAGCGCCGGTCGCGGGCAATGACGGCCGCGGCCAGGAGCCGACTGCGGGATGAGACGGGAACGACGCGCATGAGTGAGTACAACATCACATACCCCGACGGCGAGCTCGAGCTCAAGGTACGCAAGGCAACCGAAGGCCCGGGCGGGCTGGAAATCGGCTCGCTGCTCAACAAGACCGGTCAGGTCACCCTCGACACCGGCTTCGTCAACACCGCCTCGTGCGTCTCGTCGATCACCTACATCGACGGCGACGAGGGCATTCTGCGCTACCGCGGGTACCCGATCGAGCAGCTGGCGGAGGGCTCGACCTTCCTGGAGAGCTCGTACCTGCTCATCCACGGCGAGCTGCCGAGCGCGACGCAGCTGCAGGAGTTCACCAACCGCATCCAGCACCACACGCTGCTGCACGAGGAGATGCGCCGCTTCTTCGACGGCTTCCCGCGCGACGCGCACCCCATGGCGGTGCTGTCCTCCGCGGTCAGCGCGCTGTCCACCTTCTACCAGGACAGCCTGAACCCGTTCGACGAGGAGCAGGTGGAGATCTCCACCATCCGGCTCATGGCCAAGGTGCCGACCATCGCGTCGTACGCGTACAAGAAGGCCATCGGGCAGCCCATGCTGTACCCCGACAACTCCCTCGGCTACGTCGAGAACTTCCTGCGCATGACCTTCGGCGTCCCCGCCACGCCGTACGAGATCGACCCGGTCATGGTCAAGGTGCTCGACATGCTCCTGCTGCTGCACGCCGACCACGAGCAGAACTGCTCGACCTCCACCGTGCGCCTCGTCGGCTCCAGCCAGGCCAACCTCTTCGCCTCGGTCTCGGCCGGCGTCAACGCCCTTTTCGGCCCGCTGCACGGCGGGGCCAACCAGGCCGTGCTGGAGATGCTGCAGGAGATCAAGAACGACGGCGGCGACGTCCAGGCCTTCGTGCGCAAGGTCAAGAACAAGGAGGCCGGTGTACGCCTCATGGGCTTCGGCCACCGCGTGTACAAGAACTACGACCCCCGCGCGGCGCTGGTCAAGAAGGCGGCCCAGGAGGTCCTCGGCCGGATGGCGACCCCGGACCCGCTGCTCGACCTGGCCATGCAGCTCGAGGAGATCGCGCTGGCGGACGACTTCTTCGTCTCCCGCAAGCTGTACCCGAACGTCGACTTCTACACCGGCCTGATCTACAAGGCCATGGGCTTCCCGACCACGATGTTCACCGTGCTCTTCGCGCTCGGCCGGCTGCCCGGCTGGATCGCCCAGTGGCGCGAGATGATCAACGACCCGGAGACCAAGATCGGTCGCCCGCGGCAGGTCTACACCGGCTACGGCTCGCGGGATTACACGCCGATTGCCGCCCGGTAAAGACCCGCAGCGCCGAGCGGTTCTTGCTCGTTTGTCTACTTGACGGAGATCGACCCCGGCTGTCTCATACATGGGTCTGTCTGGGGTCGATGTCCGTTTCGGGCGAATGAGCATTCGGGAGCCGGCATGAGCGCGCCAACGTTGTCGCCGCTGTTGACCGCGGCGGTGCAGGACCGCACATCGGGGGCCACCGGGGTGGCCCGGCAGGTGCTGGACGGGCTCGCCGAGTTCGTGCACGATCCGGCCACCCTGCGCGCGATGGTGGCGCCGCTGCCCGGGCTCCTTCCGGGGTACGCCTCGATGTGGCACATCGCCCGCGCCGCCAACAGCCCCGATCCGGGCCCGGCCCTGCGCACGATCCGCGAGCAGCTCGACCGCGACGTCGAGCGCTCGGTGGCGCTCGCCACGCGCATCCTCGAACAGCGCGGCGGCTGGGTCCGCACCGCGCCGAGCAGCGCCCTGGTCAAGGCGGCCGTTGCGGCACTTCCCGCCGGTACCGTCGACGCCCCCGGCACCGAAGGCCTGGAACCGGTCACGGGGCTCGCCGGGGCGGACGCGATCAGCCCGACGCGGGTGCTCAACATCAAGGGAACCCTCGACCTGGCGCGCAAGGTTCCCACGATCGTGGTCACCACGTCGTTGAAACTGGTGCCGGAGGACGTGTTCGAGGGCCTCGGGTCGCCGCTGTTCGAGCGCATCCCGCTGGACGCCTTCTGGGCCGTGATCCTCGACGGCGAGCTGCTGACCCCCGCCGAGGCCGGCCACCGCGCGGCGCACCTGACCTGAGCCCGGCCCCCGCGCCGCCGCCATGCCACCGCGCCACCTTCGCCTGAGCCCCGGCCGCCGGTGGCCGCGTGCGGACACCGCCCGCATCGCCGCGTTCGCGTCCGTCACACCGGCGTGCCGAGGCCCTCACCGCGCGGCGCGGCCGGCCTGAGCCCGGCCCACGCGTGAGACGGCACGTCGCCGGCGGCTCAGGCCGGCGGGCGGCCCGCGGCGATGCCGCCCCTGCGGATTCCGTCGCCGGGCCTGGGCCGATCTTGGGAGCGCTTCCACTCGGGACGTGATCTTGTGGCCACGAATGATTGTCGTCCGTGGATGCATGTTACCTAGCAACAGACAACATTCCTTCGAATTGATTCGCCGCGGAATCCGTGGCCAGGCAACGGATGCGCGGCCCGGCTCCACATTGGACAGATCCGAAGACGGCACGATTCGGGGCTGTGCAATCGGTCGTTCCCGGAGTACATTTCCTGCAACCCGAGGACTGCCGGGGCCGCCGCTTCCCCCGTGGCGGCGGCCCCGGTCTCGGGCATCTTGCGCCGCGCGCGTTTGCCCCGGTTCCCGCCGGGAGACCAGGACGTCATGGCTGCTGTCGATACGCGACCTGACGAGACGACCACTGTGCCTCCGGGACCGCCGCCCCGCACGGTGTACCTCATCGGCGCGCTCATCCTCGCGGCGCTCGTCGTCATCGCGATCGTCGCCGCCCTGACCTGGCCGCGCGTGACCGGTCAGCGGGCGGAGGGCACCGCCCACACCGTCACCGGCGACGTGCACGGCCGCGACCACGCCACGCTCGACCTCGTGACCGGCACGACGTCGGTCAACGTGCGGGCGGCGGACCTGGGCGACACCCTGTACCAGGTGGAAAGCTCGCAAACCCCGAGCGTCGACGACACCGACGACCGGATCGAGGTCCACGTCACCGGCGGCGACGCCTCGGTCACCATCCGGCTGAACCGGGACGTGCGCTGGACCGTCCGCTTCACCGCCGGTTCCCAGAGCAACACCGCCGACCTGCGCGACCTCAAGCACCTGGCCGGCGTCGAGTACGTCGGCGGCGTCTCCTCCATCGACCTGACCCTGCCCAGGCCCGGCGGCACCGTCCCGGTCCGCGTCGACGGCGGGGCGAGCGCCGTGCGCGTGCACGCCCCGGACGGGGCAGCGGTGCAGGTCAAGGCCGGCGGGGGAGCGGGCCGGGTGGCGATCGACGGCGAGGAGCACAACGGCATCAGCGCCGGTGCCACCTTCGCCTCCGGCGGCTGGGAGACGGCGACCGACCGCTACGACGTGGACGCCGTCGGCGGCGTCTCAGCCATCACCGTGGACCGCTACTAGCCCCGGCGGGACTCCCCGCCCAGCTCGACCGGCGCCCCGGACACCGGGGCGTCATCGGGCAGGTCGGGGAGGCCGAACAGCTCGGTCAGGCCGGTGATCTGCAGCAGCCGGTGCACGAACGGCGACGGGCTGCGCACCTCGATGCCGCCGCCGACCTCGCGGACCTTGTTGTTCGCCGCCACCAGCGCACCGATGCCGATCGAGTCCATGAACGGCACCCGCCGCAGGTCGATGGCGAGCAGGCGCGGGCGGTACGTCTCCACGGTGTCCAGCACGACCGAGCGCAGCGCGCCCACGGTCGCCGCCTCGAGCGGGCCGAGCACTTCCACCACGACCGTGCCGCCGGGTACTTTGCCGGACTGGTGCGTCCGGACCATTGCGTCGCCCATTCAGCCCGGGTACCCGGGCCACCCGGTCGGAAACGTCACGGACTGGCCGAGATCAACAGCGGCAGCATGAGTCCATAGGCGCACAGCAGTACGCAAGCCTCCGGACGGGTGATGCGATTCCCCCGTTTGAGCAGCAGCCACGCGAGGATGCCGGCCGCCACCATCGCCGTGACCGCCGCGAAGCCGAACGGCGCGATGGACTCCCGGCCGGCCGCCAGCCCGACGACCGCGCCGCCGATGAGGCTGTTGAACAGGTTGGAACCCAGCAGATTGCCCACCATCAGATCGCCCCAGCCCCGCCGCTGCGCCTGCACCGAGGTCATCAGCTCCGGCAGCGACGTGCCCAACGCGACCAGGGTGAAGCCGATCACCGCGTCGCTGACCCCCCACCGGTGCGCGAGCGTGGACGCGTTGGCCACGAGCAGCTGCGCGCCGCCGAGGGTCGCGGCGAGGCCGGCGGCACACCTGGCCGCCTCGACCCACCAGCGCCCGGGTGCGGGCGGGGGCTCCACGAACGCCGCCACGTCCTCGGGCAGAGGATCGTCCGCCGGTACCCGAGAAAGCCTGACGAGCAGCACCAGCGCGCCGATGCTGAGCACTGCCAGCAGTACACCGGCGACGAACTTCAACCCGACCAGGGCGAACGCCCCGAACACGCTGACCCCGGCGACCATGAGCGGCGCCTCGCGGACCGGCACCGACGAACGGACCAGCACCGGCGAGACGAGCGCGACCATGCCCAGGATGAACGTCACGTTGAGGATGTTCGACCCGACCAGGTTGCCCAGCGCCAGGCCGGCGTTCCCGCGCACCGCGGCGGTGCCGGAGACGACGAACTCGGGCGCGCTCGTGCCCAGCCCGATGACGACCACGCCGACGATCACCGGCGCGACCCGCAGCACGGTGGCCAGCCGGCCCGCGCCGACGACGAGCTGATCGGCCCCCACGGTGAGCAGCGCCAGGCCGACGATGCCGAGCCCGGCGACGAACAGGGTCGACATCCGCCTCCTCCCACCGACGTCTGGCTCGACACCATACCGCCCGCCCGCGCGGCCCCCGCGCACGCGCCGCGGATCGTATGCGAAACCCGAAACCGGTTCCGGCGGATTGACCGCTTCCACGGCTGGCGCAAAAGCGCGGAGCACTCTACAGTTTTCAACGAGACCGGCGTCTTCCCCCGTGGATGCCGGTCTCACCATTTGTGCGGGCCCTGCGTGCTTGCCGGCACCGCGTACCCTGGCCGGGGCTGCCTCCACTGTGGACGCCACGGAGCATTGGCCCTTGGGCGGAGGGAGCGATCCGGTGCGTTGTCCACGTTGCGGAACCGAGGGCGTCGACTCGGCCGGCCTGTGTCTGGGCTGCCGCCTTCCCCGCGCAGCGGCCACGCCCCCTCCCGCGCAGCCGGTCGCACCGCCGACGGTTGCTTTTCCCGCGCAGCCGCCCGCCCCGCCCGCGCCCGCCGCGCCGCCGATGGCGCATCCCGCGCAGCCGATGGCTCATGCCGCGCAGCCGGTCGCCTATTACCCGCCGCCTCCGATGACGGCGCCGCCGCCGCCGCGGCAGCGCAACCCGCTGCTGATCCCCGGCATCATCTTCGGCGTCGTCGCGCTGCTGCTCGTCGGGGGCGTGATCGTGTACGCGTTCGCCGGCGGTGACGACAAGCCGCAGGATCAGGGGCTGACCGGGGGTACCAACCCGATCGTGGCGCCGAGTTACTCCGCCACCGAGGAGGACCCGACCCCGACGCCCACCTCCACCGGCGCGATCGGCGGCGTCCCCGGACCCAGCGGCTCGGCCGGCGCCCAGCCCAGCGCCTCGGCGACGCCCTGCATCCTCGGCGTGTTCCTCGAGGAGCAGCACACCGAGCAGGTCACCGTGGTCAACACCGGCACGTTCCCCTTCACGGGAAGCGGCGCCTACCAGCGGTACAACGAGAGCGGCCGGGTCACGTTCAGCTATGGCGACGGCATGCACCTGCGCGGGAGCAACGGCTCGACCCAGTTCGAGTACATCTTCGAGGGCTTCATCTCCTACGCCTTCAAGTTCGACGGCCGCACGGTGACCTACTCCTCCCCGCGGCCGGACGGCACCGAGACGTTCATCCGCAACGGGCACGTGGACTACAAGGGCAAGCTGGAGGCCCGGGTGCCCCCGCCGATGCAGGTCAACTGCGGCCCGGTCGCCATGAGCCTGACCAACCAGATCAGCAACATCCAGCTCAAGCGCACCAGCAAGGCTCCGTAGCGGGATTGCTCAGGTGCTCCGCCGCCGTGCCGATCATGCACGCGGAGGTGGAGCCTGCATGGACAACACGCTCGCCATGGTCATTGACGACTCGCGCGCGATGAGGGGCATTCTGAAGCGGATTCTGCTGCCCCTCGGCTTCGAGATCCGCGAGGCCGCGAACGGCAAGGAGGCGCTCGACCAGATCTGGGACGACGACCTCAAGCCCGCGCTCGCGCTCATCGACTGGAACATGCCCGAGATGAACGGGCTGGAGTTCGTGATGGCGGTGCGCAAGCAGAAGCACCTGCGCCAGATGACGCTCATGATGGTGACCACCGAGAGCGAGCACGGCCAGATCGTGCGGGCGCTGGCGGCCGGCGCGCACGAGTACGTGATCAAGCCCTTCACCGCCGAGGCGATCGTGGAGAAGCTGACCTACCTGGGGCTCGTCCCGCTGGCCGACGCCGAGCCCGCGGTGAGTGCCTGATCAGGCGCGTTGCCACGAAAGGCACGGCACACGGTCCGATAGGCGACGGAAGAACCCCGGACGCCGAACTACCGTGCGACACATGACGATCGACTTCCCGCACGGCTGGTGGGGCACGGACCTGGGCGCCGCCCGGGCGAGCATCGGAACCTACGAGCTCTACACCACCGACAGCCTGCCGGCGGTGGACGAGTCACGCTCGGACGGTACGTTCGCCTGGCTCGTGCCCGACGCCCCGCACGACCCGCTGCGGGCGATGGAGGTCGCCGCCCTCGCCGAGCACATCGCGCTGCCGGAGCCGTTCACCCGGTTCATGAGCAGCCAGGTGCTGATGGACGCGATCCCGTCCTGCACCGGGTGCGACTTCGACCTGGCGCCGCGCCCGGTGCCGAGCCCGGTCGAGCCCTCGGCCCAGGTCGTGCGCTTCCTGCGCGATCAACGGGACGCCGTCATCTGGTACCTCTACCTGCGCCCCGGCACCGAACCGTTCGTCATCGCCTCGCCCTGGCTGCTGGAGATCATCGGCCTGGAGGACGTCGACCGGGCCGGCCTGATCGCCAACATGGTCAACGTGGCCGACTCCTTCGAGCAGTTCATCCACCGCTTCTGGCTCGAGAACGCGCTGTGGTTCAGCGTCAACGAGGGCGACGAGTCGACCGATGAGATGAACCTGTACCTCGCGCATTACACCGCCGCTATTTAATCTCTTGCGCCACCCGCGTGGCGGGCCTATCTTTGAATACGTCAAGGCGATAACGGACAGGGGAGACGAGACGATGAACGGACACGTGCGAGCCGCATGGCTGTCCTTCGGTGACGCGTCTTCGCTGCTCAGTAGCTTGTCGATGCGCGCGGGCAGGTGGTTGCACTAGCGGGTTCGCCCGACAGTCCAGCCAGCCGCCCGGGTGTGTACCGGGCGGTTTTTTCATGCCCAAATGCATTGACGTGCATCATTGTGTGCATTTCTTGCCGTGGTGGCCCAACGGCAGAGGCATCCCCCTCAAAAGGGGAGCGGTGCGGGTTCGACTCCCGCTCACGGTACGCAAGATCGTTTGGTTTCGAATGTGCAGATGAAGGGAGGAGGCCCGGTGACCGCGGTTCTCGTTCTCAACGCCGACCTCGGACCCCTGCACCGGGTCTCACTCCGCCACGCCATCCGCATGATCCTGCGCGAGGTGGCCGTGATCCACGAGGCGGAGCCGGACCGGTTGATCGGGGTCTACCCGCTCCCGCGGGTCGTGCGGCTCGTGTCCTACGTCGTCACCCGCTGGCGCTTCACCGGCGGGCCGGCCTGGTCCCGCCCCGGCGTCCACGCCCGCGACGGCCGCCGCTGCGGCTACTGCGGCGCCGAGGCGACCACCATCGACCACATCCTGCCCCGCTCCCGCGGCGGCCGGAACACCTGGAAGAACACCGTTGCGGCCTGCACGGGCTGCAACCAGCGCAAGGGCGACCGCACCCCCGCCGAAGCGGGCCTGGTGCTGCGCGTGAAGCCGTCGATTCCGACGTGGCACGCGCTCGTCCAGCGCTGACCAGACGGCCCCGGCGGGTCGGCTCCTTCGCTACCGCCGACCCAGCCGGGGCCGTCCGAGGGCTCGTAGCTCATCAGGAAGAGCGCCGCTCTTGCAAAGCGGAGGCGACCGGTTCGAGTCCGGTCGGGTCCACGGTTCGCATTGGAAAGTTGGCTGAGTGGTAAGGCTGCGGCTTGCTAAGCCGTCGACGGGAGGAGATCCCGCGGGGGTTCGATCCCCTCACTTTCCGCTGTACGACCGGCCTGGGAAGGCCAGCCGATTGGTGCCGGCACCCGTCTCGAAAACGGCGTTGGGTTCACGCCCGTGTGGGTTCGACTCCCACCCTTCCCGCAAACTCCATCGACCTCGTTGAGATCCCAGGGCCCGGCGCAGCCGTTGTACGCCACGCTGAGCGCTTTTGGCGAGGCGGCCCAGGTTCGCATCGACGTCGATCCGCTCGGGGGCGCTGAGGGCCGTCTGCTGCCATACGGGAATCATCACGTTCACTCCTGTTCGCCATGTCCGGTTGTTTGCCTTTACCGGTATGACGAACGGCGCGACCGAATCTGGACAGGTCCTAGCGAGGTTTCCCGAACGCGTACCTCGTCAGGACCCGAACGCTGCCCCCACTGCGCTGCTTGGCCGCCGCCGGCAGCATCGTCAGCGCATGGATCCGCGACGACAGGTGCCACCGAGCGGCCTTCCCGGCCCGCGGCCACCCGTGCGCGTCCATCTCGGCGGCCGCGGCGAGGAAGAACGAGCGCGCCTCGCTGAACCGCCCCCCGGTCACCGCCGACGAGGCCGACAGGCTCTCGTTGTGCCGCCGATACTGGAACACGACCTCGGAGTCGGCCACCAGCGCCCCACCGCGGGTCACCAGCCCGAGAATGAGCTTCAGATCCTGAATGACCTTGAGCTCAGGATCAAAACCAACCGCCTGGATCTCACTGGTACGCCACGCCAGCGCCGGAAAGTACAGCCAGTTCCCCCGCAACAGGCTGACCGCGAGCGCCTCACCCGCCATGCGCACGGTGCCCTGAATCTTCGGCGCATAGACCCGCCGCTTGGTGGTGTCGGCCAGCGTCCGCACCACGTGCCCGTCGGCCCCGATCACCTCGACCCCAGGCTGCACCAGCACAGCGTCGGGCTGCTGCTCAACCAGCGCATGCACCCGCTCGACATACCGAGGCAGCATGACGTCGTCACACCCCATGATCACCATGAACGGCGCCTCGGCCCGGTCCACACACTGCTGAAAGTTCCTGGTGATGCCCAGATTCTCAGGATTGCGCTCGTACCGCACCCGAGGATCGCCAAGCCCCGCAAAGTACTCCGGCACCCCCGTGACCCGCCCGACGGGATTGTCGTCAAACACCGTCAGCCGCCACCGCCCATCACGCTGCGCGAGAATGCTCTCCACGGCGATCTTGAGCAACGGCAGCTCACCGTAGTGCGGCAGCATGATGTCGAGCACCGTGCGATCCTAACGACCTCCCGCCCCGCCGCTCGCCCAGGCCGCACCCGCTGCCCCAGCCAAGCGCCGGACCCCCGCCCTCACCTCACCCGCGCCACCACGTCCCGGCCCGCACCGTGCCCACCATGCGGCGCCGCTCCACTCCGGTCCGCGCCGGTCAGGTCCGCCCCACGCGCTGCTGGCCAACCTTGACCCGCGCCGCCCAGCCTGCCGGAACGCGCCGCGGCGCCCTGGCCCGCCAGGCCGCGTCCGCCCGCGCCAGCCCGCACCCGTGCCGCATCGGCCCGTGCAGCATCGGCCCGTGCCGCGCCAGCCCGTGTCTGCCCGCGCCAGCCTGCGTCGCGTCGGTCCGCGCCGCGCGCCAGCCGCGCTCGGCTCGCGCCGCGTTGGCCCGCGTCCGTGCCGCGCCAGCCCCCGTCCGTGCCGCGCCGCGCTCGGTCCGCGCCGCGCTCGGCTCGGCCTGCGCCAGTCCGCGCCGCGTTGGTCCGCGCCGTGCACAGCCGTGCCAGCCCGCGCTCGGCCCGTGCCGCGTCGGCCCGTGCCGGGCTCGAGCCGCGTTGGCCCGCGTCGGCCCGTGCCGCGCCAGCCTGCGTCGCGTCGGTCCGCGCCGCGCTCGGTCCGCGCCGTGCTTGGCTCGGCCCGCGCCGACCCGCGCCAGCCCGCATCGGCCCGCGCCGGCCCGCATCGGCCCGCGCCGGCCCGCGCCGCGCTCGGCTCGGCCCGCGCCGGCCCGCATCGGCCCGCGCTAGCCCGCGCCGCGCTCGGCTCGGCCCGCGCCGGCCTGCATCGGCCCGCGCCGGCCCGCATCGGCCCGCGCCGGCCCGCGCCGCGCTCGGCTCGGCCCGCGCCGGCCCGCGTTGCGCTCGGCCGCGCTAAGCCCGCGTCCGTGCCGCGGCGGCTTGATCCGGCCCGCGCTTGTGCCGTGCCAGCCCATGCCGGCCCGTGCCGCGCTCGGCCGCGTCCGCCCGCGCCGTGCGCTGCGGCGGTTCTTGTGAGCCCGCGTCGGCTCCCAAGCGCGTCGTCCATCGCCGGGCGCTTTCCGGATCGATGCCACAGTCCGAGGTCGGGCACCGCACCACATCGGGCCGGTCCGAACGTGGTGCCGAACTCGTCTCGAAGCTGTTTTCTCGACGGTTCGAGCCTAATCCGCGGCAGGTGTCATCCAGGTGTCAACGCAACCGGGCCTGCCGCATCGCGGAAACCAGCGCGACGCCCATCCAGGATGCCGGGAGGGGCGGCGTGGGAGGGGCGGTGTGGGAGGGGCGGTGTGGGAGCGGCGGCGTCGGAGCAGCGGTGTGGCAGGGGCGGTGTGGCAGGGGCGGTGTGGGAGCGGTGCGAGGCGCATCCAGGGACGCCGGGGTGGGCGGCGCGGGGGAGGGCTGCCGAACGTACGAACCCGAATGGATGACGGCAGAAAAAAACCGGCCCGTCCGTGGCAACGGACGGGCCGGGTCGATGCGTCTAGATCAGTGCCGGGCTCGCCGCGGACCGGCCGGGGGCTGGCCCGCCGCGGCGCGCTTGGCGGCCTGGTCGCCCGGGTCCTCGTCCCATGCCTTCGCGCGGCGGATCTCGTCGAAGAAGCCGAGGAGCCGGTCGAGCTCCTGCGTGCTCGTCTTGTCGTCCGCGCGAACCGTCTTGCCCTTTTTGTTGTGCGAACGGATCTCGCGGCCGGTGACCGAGGAGGTGTCGTCCGCCGGCTCGCTCTCGTCCGACATCGGGGGCCGCTGGGTCGGCATGTAGCCGGTCGGGTCCTCGTGATGCCGGGAGGGCGGCGGCGTCACCGGGTCGAAGTGGTGCTCGTCGTAGTCGGGAGCATCGAAGCTGTACCCGTGCGGCGCGCCCGGCCCGGAAGGGTGCAGCGGCTGGTCCTCGCGGTGGAACGCGCGCGGCGGGGCCACGTGCAGATCCGGGTGCGACGGCCCGTGCCCGGGAGCGCCGTTGAAGCCGTTCGGCTGCTGCCCGTTGAACCCGTTGGGCGGCGGACCCGCATAGCCACCGTGCCCGTTGGCCGAACCGTGTCCGTTGCCCGGGCCATGCCCATTCGAAGGGCCATGCCCATTCGAAGGACCGTGCCCATTCGAGGGACCGTGGCCATTGACCGGGCCGTGGCCGTTCGAGGGGCCGTGACCAGGGCCCGGAACGACAGGCACCATCGGCGCCGTCGCGTCCGGGTTGCCGCCGCGGAACTGGGCCGCCGGGAACGAGCCCGTGCTGTCACCGGTCGGCCGCTGGCGCGGCTGCTGCATCGGCGGCTCAGCGGGGTACCCACCAGGACGGCCGGGCCGCTGCGAACCATTCGGCGTCAGTGGAGCGAACGACCCGGTCGGCGACTCGGGCACCGCCGGGAACGAGCCCGTGTGCGGCGAGACGGCCGGGAAGGCGCCGGTGGCCGGCGAGGACCCGTTGCGCGGCATCCGCGGGGCGTCGAACGAGGTCGTCGGAGCGTCCTGCGGTACCGCCGGGAACTGGCCGGTGCGCGGGTTGTAGCCGCGCTCGTAGTCCTGCTCGTGCGGGGCCGACCGCTGGACCGTCGGGTGCGCGCCGGACGGGTGCCCGTTGGCGGGGCGCCCGTCGACCAGGTACGGCCCGTTCGCGTCGCCGTGGCGGCCGTGGCGCGGGGCGTTGTCCGGCGTGATGGCCGGGAACGTGCCCGTGTTGGTCGGCGTCGGCGAGGCCACCAGCTCGACCTCGCCCGGCTCGGGCAGCGACTCGCGCAGCCCGGTGGCGAGGATGAAGACGTTGGGAGCGGCCCCGCGCGGCACGGCGATGTACGCCCGCTTCCGCGCGTCGATCGGGAGCTTCTCGAGAACCTCGGCGATCGTGTGGGCCGGCGGCGGGATCTCGGCGGCGTTGGGGGCCCCGACGATCACGGCGCAGCGGTTCACGTCGACCGGCAGCTCGCGCACCCAGTCGGCCGGGTCGTTGAGGTGCTCCGGGCGCAGCCAGAGGCCCGCCTGCACGACCTCGAGCACCCAGCCGGAGCCGAGGTCGAAGGTGGCCTGGCCGGCCGGGGTGCCGAGCACCTCGGGGCAGGGGTTGATCCAGTCGACCGGGCGGGGCGCGCCGTTGCGAGGGGCGTGCCAGAGCTCGCGGGCGAACGTACGCCAGCGGGGAAGGCCCTTGTTGTCGATCGTGACCACGGCACGCTGGCCGGCGGGCGCGCACAGCGGCAGGCCGGTGCGCACGTGCACGGCGCGGCCGAGGACGTCGGCCACCACCGGACCCACCGGACCGTCGGCGATGGGATTCTGCCCGTACGGCGTGAAGACGCACCGGTCAGCCGCCAGTGTCGGCACGGCGGAGACGGCGCGCGCGAGCTCCTCGCGGTGCAGCGGCTCGTCGCCGGGGTGGCCGAGGATCATCGCCGGGTTCTCGTGGTCGGTCGGCACCGAGTAGGCGAGGTCCGTGACGCTGCCGACGCGGCGGCGGTGCAGCCACAGGCCGGCCGGGATCTGGTCCATGACGAGGTCGCCGGGCAGCTCGGGCATCTCGGCGCACAGGTCCGACTCCCAGGCCGGGGCCGGGAAGCGCCAGCCCACCCGTACCGCGGGCGTGCCGGTCCGGAACCGCCAGAACCCTCCGGGCCGCTGCTCGCCGCGCCCGACCGGGGCGAACAGCGAGCCGCCGGGCACCCCCAGCAGCGGGCCGGCCGCGGCGATCACGTCGATGCCGAGGCGCTGGGCGATCATGTGGGCGGCGGCCGGGCGCTCGTTGGTGGCGCAGGCGCCGTCCCAGGCGACGAAGCGCATCGCGGTGAACCCGCGGGGCAGCCCGTTGGCGAGGACCTCGGCGAGCTCCTCGATCATCGCGGGCTCCAGCTTCACCGTGTGGGAGCTGATCACCACCGCGCACTCGGTGGAGCCGTGTGGGCTGACGACCAGCGTCGCCGCGCCCGCGCTGGGTTCCTCACCGGAGTGAACGACCGCACCGGCACCGAGCCAGGACACCTTCATCCCGGGCCAGTGACGCAGCCGCACCTGCATCGCCGTGCTCATGCGGACCTCTCTGTGCATTTGAGCCGTACCCCGAGGGCGGTTGCTGCCGGCCGCGGCACCACCGTCCCGGCGCTTGGCCGCGAACGGCCGAGCTCGTCCGGCGTGCAAGCTGCAAGCGGGCAGCAACGAGTCAAGATCGCCCTCCGTCGGGTTTGCCACGAGCGGTGCGATGTGGAGGGGGTTCCACACCGATCACCGCAGGGCGGCCTTGCCGGATCGTACCGCGCTGAGTGACGGACGCAACCATCTCGTTTGTCGGCGAACCCGTTTGGAAACGCCAACCGGCGGGGGGATTGCGCCCGATTTGATAGCCTTGGTGGCGACTTCTCCGGAGAGTTGCTCATGCTTCGAGCCGCAGTCCGACGAACACTGTCTGTCACCGTCGAGCCCTTCCGGCGTACCGCCGTCATGGTCATCGGGATCGTGCTGGTCGTCGTGGCCGCATCGGTGCTGAGCGCCTGCAAAACCTCTCCAATCGGTACTTCCGGGGCGGGCCCGTCGCCGAGCCGTTCTCCTGCATACCCGCCCAGCGGGGTCCTCGTCCTGTATGACACGACCGGGCAATACGGCTCCCTCGGCGAGCTATATGCCGTCCAAGCAGGCAATCTGGCCTCGCACTTCGCCGAGTGGCAGGCGCTGCCAGTGACGAAGTACACGTCCGGAACGGCACAGCGACACGTGTTGACGATCTATATCGGATCGACCTACGACGAGCCGTTGCCCGAGGCCTTCCTCGCCGACGTCGCCTCCGGCGCCAACGTCCTGTGGCTCGGCGGCAACCTCTGGCAGTTGATCAGTAAATTCCCCGAAATCGGTTTTCAGGCAGCGACGATCGACGATGCGAGCCCCACCGAGATCCGTTATCGAGGCGTCGCGCTGACCCGCAACGCCAACGCCGGCGGCTTGGTTCACGCGGTGCTCTCCCAGGGTGTGTACTCCACGAGCCTCGCCGAGGCCACCATGCCCGACGGCACGTCACGGCCCTGGGCGGTGCGCGTCGGCGGCCTGACGTACGTGGCGGAGGTGCCCTTCACGTATGTCACCTTCGACGATCGGTACCTCGCCATCGCGGACATGCTGTACGACCTGCTCGCCCCGAAAACTCCCGAACGCCACCGCGCCCTGGTCCGCATCGAGGACGTAGGCCCCCACTCGGACCCGGCGCAGCTGCGCCAAATCGCCGATTATCTGCATTCTCGTAATGCCCCGTTCGCCGTAGCGGTATTCCCCGTCTACGACGACGCCAAGGGCGTCTATTCCGGCGGCGTCCCAGTACACCGGACGCTGAGCCAATCTCCGCAGGTCGTGGCCGCTTTGCGCTACATGGTCGACCAGGGCGGGACCCTGCTCATGCACGGCTACACGCACGGTTTCGCCGGCGGCCCCAACCCCTACGGCGTGAGCGCCGAGGACTACGAGTTCTACCGGGCCCACGTGGACGAGGGCGGCGTCGTGGTCCTGGACGGCCCCGTCCCGGACGACTCCGCGGACTGGGCCCTGGGCCGCCTGGCCGCCGCCCGCGAGGAGTGGACCAAGGCCGGCCTCACGCCCCCCGACATCTGGGAGTTTCCGCACTACACGGCCAGTGCGGTCGACTACCGCGCGATCGCCTCGGCCCCGGGCATCAAGGCCAGATACGAGCAGGTTTTGTACTTCAACGGCATCCTCGGCGGCGCCGGAACACGCTCAGTGAGCCAATACTTCCCATACCTCGTGAAGGACGCATATGGGACACCGGTCATCCCGGAAACACTTGGAAACGTTGCAACACAAAGATTTAACCAGCATGGCGTCCGCCTGGCGCCCGATCTTCTCGCCTCCGCCAAGCGCCAACTCGTGGTCCGGGACAACGTGGCGAGCTTCTTCTACCACCCCTTCCTGGGCCTCCAGTACCTCCCGCAGTTGATCGAGGGCATCCAAGGCCTGGGCTACACCTTCGTGTCAGCCCCCTCCCTCCTCTGAGTCCCCGCCATCCGAAGACTGGGTTCGTTCCAATCTTTCACTCTTAACTGACGACCATGGTTTTTATGCTGAACGTTCAAGCACTTCAGCACGATTGAAGAAGCCCGCCACCGCTCCAAACCCGCCGAGGTCCCACCCCGCGAGACCCGGACCGCGGGCACTCCCGCCGCCCGAAAGCGGCGAGCGCGCGCGGGTCGCGGACCTCGCCCGCCCGCGGCCGCGGGAAGGCGCAAAACGGGCACCGAGCTGGGATCGGCGGACGAGGCGGCCGGTCGAAATCGCGCGACGACCGACGCCGGGGATATCGGCTCGTTCTGGCGCCGTCGGCGCTACAACCCGCAGCCAGCGACGAACCGCGAGCCCTCACGCGGGCGCCGCAAGGCGCCTCGGCCCGCAACCAACAACGAACCGCAACAGCCTTTCGCCGCAGGCGCCCTCGGACCGGGACCACCGAACGACGACCGCGACGGACCCGGCAGCGAACCCACGGACCCGGACCACCGAACCGCAACCAGACAACGGTCCGGACCACGCCAACACCGTCGGGACGCCGCAGGCGGCCCGGAACCATCGGACGAGGGCACATATGCGGTTGCCCATCGGTCCGGGCGATGCTTTTTACCCCAGCCCCATGGTCACCGCGAAGAGATCTCAGCCGGTCGGACAGCCGCCCAAGCGAAAAGCGCGGCGCACCCCCGCGCCAAAGGGATCAACGAGCGGGGGCAGCGCCGCTCGGGGTCGGGCTGGCGTACTCGTCCGTGAGAGCGACCGCCACCGCATGGCCGTCCGCGCCGGCGCCCGTCGCGGGAGCGTCGGCGGCCGGTGCCGGGGCGTCGAGGTGCCGGAAGAACAGCAGGATCACCGCCGCCAGCACGCCGACCAGGCCCACCGCGGCGAAGCCCCAAGCCGGCGACCCGGCGTCGATCGCCCAGCCCGCCAAGGGAGAGCCGATCGCCAGGCCCACGGTCAGCGAGGAGCCGTGCCAGCCCATGGCCTCGCCGCGGGCGGACGGCGGCACCAGGCGGCTCACCAGGTCGGCGCTCGTCGTCAGGGTCGGGGCGCACAAGAGGCCGGCCGGCAGCAGGGTCAGGAACAGCAGGGGCCAGCCGTCGCCGACCAGGCCCGCCGGGATCGTGCAGACCGCCAGGGCGCCGACCAGGACGACCAGCGGGAGGCCGCGGGGGAGGGCGCCGTAGATGAAGCCGCCCACGAGGGAGTACACGGCCCACGCGGCCAGCAGGGTGCCGACCAGGCCCACCTGGTTCGCGGCCTGCAGCATGGCCACGATGCCCAGGTCGGTGCCGGCCAGGACCATCGTGGTGGCGGAGGCGGCGGCCAGGACGGCCACGAAGCGGGGGGTCAGCCAGTCGCGGCGGCGGACCGGCGTGACCGGGCCCTCGCTGTGGGAGGTGTGCACCGGCGGGTTGGTGATGAAGAGGGCGATGCCCGCCAGGACCATGGCGCCGCCGATCGACCACATGGCCACCCGGCCCGAGAGGGCGCTGGTCAGGAGTACGGCCAGCGGGGGGCCGGTCATGAAGGAGAGCTCGACCGACATGGCGTCGAGGGCGTACGCCTGGCGGCGCCGCTCCGGAGGGACGAGGGCGGCGATCGACTGGCGGATGACCGAGAAGACGGGGAGCGAGAAGAGGCCGGCTACGAAGGCGCCTGCCAGGAGTACCGGAAAAGCCAGGAAGGGGGCGACGGACCAGAAGACGGCCTCCGCCACCGTCGTCACCACGAGCATGGGGCGCAGGCCGCGCCGATCCACGAAGCGGCCGTTGAGCGGGCCGCCTACCGCCGTGCCGACCGTCAGGGCCGCTCCGACCAGGCCGGCCGCGCCATACCCCTTGTGGAGGTCCTGGGCGACGTGCAGGGTCATCGTCACGCCGATCGCGGTGATCGGGATGCGGGCCAGCAGGGCGAGCAGCATGAGCGACCGCACGCCCGGTAGGGCGAGAACGCGGCGGTAGGGGTCGAGTTGCATGGGCACATCATGCACAGGGGGTACGACAAAATCTCGGGGGAACCGTTGGCCCCGCGCCGTGGTCCAATGAGCAAGACCTATGGATGGAGCTGAACCACGATGAAGTCCCGAGTCCTCGCCGCCGCCCTGCTCACGCTCACGTTCGCGCTGGCCGCGTGTTCGGACGACAGTTCGAACCAGGCCGGGGCCGGGGCCGGCGGGGCCGCGACGACCGGTGCGCCCACGGCCGGCAGCAGCGCGGGCGCCGGCAGCAGCGCCGGGGCCGGCGGTACGAGCGCGGGGCCGCAGACGGACCCCAGCTCGAAGAGCAACACCGGCGGCAACGCGACCAACACCGACTCGCTGGTGACGTTCACCCGCACCGGGGGGCTGGCCGGCAACAACGACTCGCTGACCGTGAAGCCCGACGGGTCGTACACCATCCAGACCAAGCAGGGCAGCAAGAACGGCAAGCTGACCGACGACGAGCTCGCCGCGCTCAAGGAGGCGCTGACCACCGCCGACTTCAACAAGATGCCCACGGTCAACGACGGCGGGAACGTGGCGGACGCCTACACGTACACGGTCACGTACGCCGGCAAGCAGATCACGGCGAAGGACGGGTCGATCCCGCCCGCCCTCCAGCCGGTGATCAGCGCGCTCGGGGCCTTCCTCAGCAAGTAGGCCCGAGAGCACAAAACCTAAGCGAGTAGCCCGTCGATCCTGGCCAGCTCGGACTCGGAGAGGGCCAGGTTCTCCAGCGCGCCGAGGTTGTCCAGCAGCTGCTTCACGCTGGAAGCCCCGATGATCAGCGAGGTGACCCGCGAGTCGCGCAGCGCCCACGCCAGCGCCAGCTGGGCCAGGCTCTGCCCCCGCTCGCGGGCCACCTCGTCCAGGGCCCGGATGAGCTGCAGCCGCGACGGCGTCAGGTCGCTCTCGTTCAGGAAGCGGCTGGTCCGCACCCGCGAATCGTCAGGAATGCCGCCGAGGTACCGGTTCGTCAGCAACCCCTGCGCCAGCGGCGAGAACGGGATGCAACCCGCCCCGGCCTCCTCGAGCACGTCCAGCAGCTCGGGCTCGATCCAGCGGTTCAGCATCGAGTACGACGGCTGGTGGATCAGCAGCGGCGTCCCCAGCTCGCGCAGGATGCGGGCCGCGGCGACGGTCTGCTCGGGGGTGTAGTTCGAGATGCCGACGTACAGCGCCTTGCCCGCCCGCACCGCCGCGTCCAGCGCCCCCATGGTCTCTTCCAGCGGGGTGTCCGGGTCGGGGCGGTGCGAGTAGAAGATGTCGACGTACTCGAGCCCCATCCGCTTGAGCGACTGGTCGAGCGAGGACAGCACGTACTTGCGCGACCCCCACTCCCCGTAGGGCCCGGGCCACATGTCGTAGCCGGCCTTGGTGGAGATGATCAGCTCGTCGCGGTACGGCCGCAGATCCTCGGCCAGGATGCGCCCGAAGTTGCTCTCGGCCGACCCGGGCGGGGGCCCGTAGTTGTTGGCCAGGTCGAAGTGGGTCACACCGGCGTCGAACGCGCGCCGCACGATCATGCGCTGCGTCTCGATCGGCCGCTCGTGCCCGAAGTTGTGCCACAGGCCCAGCGAGATCGCCGGCAGCTTGAGCCCGCTGCGGCCGCTGCGCCGGTAGAGCATGTCCTGGTATCGGCCCGAAGCCGCCTCATACGCCACGATCATGATCCTAAACTGAGCAAATGGAGGAGCCGGAGGCTGCAGAGCCGGAGGCCGAGACGCCCGAGGCCGAGACGGCGGAGGCCGAGACGGCGGAGGCCGAGACGCCGGAAGAGGAAGCACCCAAGCCGCCACCCGTCGCCAGCATCCTCGTGGCCGAGGACGACCCGGACATCCGCGACCTGTTCGCGATGGCCCTCGAGGGCGCCGGCGTGGACGTCACCGCGGTCGACAACGGCGAGGCCGCCCTGGCCGCCCTGGAGCAGAAGACCTTCGACATGATCGTCACCGACATGTGGATGCCCAGGGTCTCCGGCCTCGACCTATGCAAGAAGGTCCGCGCCGAGCCCGCCACCCGCAACCTCCCGGTGCTCATGCTGAGCGCCTACGGCCGCCTGAGGGGCCGCGAGGAGGCCAAGATGGTCGGCGCCAGCGACTACCTCATGAAGCCCCTGCGCCCCAGCCAGCTCATCAGCAAGGTCGACGCCATGCTCGGCGGCCGGCTCGTCATGCGTTCCTGATGAGGGCCTCCACGGCGTCCTTGGCCTCCTTCAGCCCGGCGCCGGTCACCTGGCGGTAGATCTTGATCGCGGCGATGAGGTTGTTCTGCCGCAGCGCCTCGGCGAACTCGGGCGGCATCCCGGCGGGCCGGCCCGGGAACGACTCGGCGAGGTTCGGGTCGAGGCCGAAGTGGCGGTACAGGAAGGCGACCTGGCGTTCGAGGCGGGCCAGTCGCATGCTCTCGTCGGCGTCCATGCCCGACACCGTAAATCGGCCGGGCCCGAAACAAAGTCGGGGAGCCGCCAGAACGGCGACTCCCCGGCTCATGACAACAGCGCTCAGGCGATCGGCTCCGCGAACGGGTCCTCAGCCGTGTCGACCGGAATCTCGGCCGCCGCCGCCCGGGCCCGCTCGGCCCCGCGCGCCGACCGCTCGTCGTCCGTGATCGGGAAGTGGCACGCCACGGTCTGCCCCGGCAGCAGCTCCCGCAGCACCGGCTCCTCCTGGGCGCACAGGTCCTGCGCCTTCCAGCACCGCGTGCGGAACCGGCACCCCGACGGCGGGTCGATCGGGCTCGGCACGTCGCCGGTGAGCAGGATCCGCTCCCGCTGCGCCTTGTCGCGCCGCGACGGGTCCGGCACCGGCACCGCCGAGAGCAGCGCGAACGTGTACGGGTGCAGCGGCGTCGCGTACAGCCCGTCGCGCCCGCCCACCTCGACGACCTTGCCCAGGTACATCACCGCGACGCGGTCCGAGATGTGCCGGACCACCGACAGGTCGTGCGCGATGAAGACGTAGGTCAGGTTGAACTCGCGCTGCAGGTCGTCGAGCAGGTTCACGACCTGGGCCTGGATCGACACGTCCAGGGCCGAGACCGGCTCGTCGGCGATGATGAGCTTCGGCTGCAGGGCGAGCGCCCGGGCGATGCCGATGCGCTGGCGCTGGCCGCCGGAGAACTCGTGCGGGTACCGGTTGTAGTGCTCCGGGTTGAGCCCGACCAGCTCCAGCAGCCGCTGCACCTCGCGCTTCTGCCCGTGTGCGGTCTTGATGTTCTGCACCTGCAGCGGCGCCCCGACGATCGAGCCGACCGTGTGGCGCGGGTTCAGCGACGAGTACGGGTCCTGGAAAATCATCTGGACCTCGCGGCGCAGCGGGCGCATCTTGCCCACGCCGAAGTGCGAGATGTCCTGGCCCTCGAGCAGCACCTGCCCGGCCGTGGGCTCCAGCAGGCGGGTCATCAGCCGCCCGGTCGTGGACTTGCCACAGCCGGACTCGCCGACCAGGCCGAGGGTCTCGCCGGTCTTGACGGCCAGGTCGATGCCGTCGACCGCGCGGACCGCGCCGACCTTCCGCTTGATGAAGGCGCCCCGCATGATCGGGAAGTGCTTCTCCAGGCCGCGTACCTCGAGGAGGTTCTCGCCGCTGCGCTGTGGCGCCGCCGCCGGCTGGGATTCTGTCGTCGTCGACACTGTCGTGCTCCTCAGAGGTTCGGGGCGATGTCCGACTTGAAGATGGCGTTGCGCTCCGCCGGCGGGATGTGGCAGGCGACGCCGTGCTCGGGCGTCCCCTCCGCCAGGGTCGGCTCGACCGTCTTGCAAGGGATGCCGTTGCGCTCCACGTACGGGCAGCGCGGGTGGAAGGAGCAGCCGCTCGGGAGGTTGATCAGCGACGGCGGGCTGCCCTTGATCGGCACCAGCCGGTCGCGCACCTCGCGGTCGACGCGGGGCATCGACGAGAGCAGGCCCCAGGCGTACGGGTGCTCGGGGCGGCGGAAGATGGTCTCCGCGGTGGCGTGCTCGACGCACTTGCCGCCGTACATCACCAGGATCTCGTCCGCCACCTCGGCCACCACGCCGAGGTCGTGGGTGATGATGATGACCGCCGAGTTGAACTCCGACTGCAGGTCGCGGATCAGGTCCAGGATCTGGGCCTGGACCGTCACGTCGAGCGCCGTGGTGGGCTCGTCGGCGATCAGCAGCTGCGGGTTGTTGACCAGCGACATGGCGATCATCGCGCGCTGGCGCATACCGCCGGAGAACTGGTGCGGGTAGTCGTCCACGCGCTTCTGCGGCTGCGGGATGCCGACCCGGTCGAGCATCTCGATGGCGCGCTTGCGGGCCTCGTTCTTGCTGACCTTGTGGTGCACCCGGTACGCCTCGATGATCTGGGCGCCGACCGTGTAGTACGGGTGCATCGCGGTCAGCGGGTCCTGGAAGATCATCGACATCTTGTCGCCGCGCAGCAGGCGGACCCGCTCGGGGGAGGCGCCGATGAGCTCCTCGCCGTCGAGCCAGACCTCGCCCGAGATCTTCGCGGAGCCGCGCCGGTGCAGGCCCAGGATGCCCAGGCTCGTCACGCTCTTGCCGGAGCCGGACTCGCCCACGATGCCGAGGGTCTCGCCGCGCTCGAGCTGGAACGTCAGGCCGTCGACGGCCTTGACCACGCCGTCGTCGGTGTTGAAGTGGATCCGCAGGTCCCGCACGTCGAGGAACGACTCTGCGGTGTGCGGCCCGGGCCCGGCGGGGCTCGGCGTGCCGTCGGTGAGCAGGCTGCTGGACATGCTCACTCCTTTCCTGGGGTGCCGTGAAGCGGGGACCGGGACGGGGAACGGGTCATGAGAGCCGCACCCGCGGGTCGATCACGGCGTAGAGCACGTCCACGATCAGGTTGGCCATGACGATGAAGAACGAGGCGAACAGCGTCGCGCCGAGGATGATCGGCAGGTCCTTCTGGGTCACCGCGTCGACGCTGAGCTTGCCGATGCCCGGCAGGCTGAAGACGCGCTCGGTGAGGATCGCGCCGCCCAGCAGCGTGCCGAGGTCGAGGCCGAAGATCGTCACGATCGGCGTGAGCACCGCGCGCATGGCGTGCTTGCCGATGACGACCCGTTCCTTCAGACCCTTGGCCCGGGCGGTGCGGATGTAGTCCTCACCCATGGTCTCGAGCATCTGCGCCCGCGTCAGCCGCGCGTAGGTGGCGGCGAACAGCAGGGCGAGGCTCACCCAGGCGAGGAAGAGCTTGTTGGCCCAGCCCCACGGGTCGTCCACGAAGTTGATGTACTCGCCACCCTGGAAGATCTTCCATTGGTGGACGAACAGCGACTGGAAGACGAGACCGGTGAAGTAGACCGGTAGGGAGACGCCGGCGAGCGCGACGATCATGACGGCTCGATCGGCGAACTTTCCGCGTTTCAGCGCGGATATGATGCCGCCCGCCACGCCGCCGACCAGCCAGAGGATCGCGGCGCCGATGGCGAGGGAGATGGTGACCGGAAGCCGGTCCAGCAGGAGCGGCCAGACCTCGCGGTCGGTGCGGAACGAGTAGCCGAAGCAGGGGGCCGAGCAGTGCGTGACCGACGGACCGCTGTTGTAGTCGCGGCCGACGACCAGGCCCTTCACGAACCGGCCGTACTGGACGTAGATCGGCTGGTCGAGGCCCAGCTTGATCCGCGTCGCCTCCACGTCGCGCGGGGTCGCCGACTTACCGACGTACATCTCGGCGGGATCTGCGTTCGACGCCTTCGGGATCAGGAAGAAGATCGCGAAGGTGACCATCGAGACGGCCACGATGAGCAGTGCCGCGGTGACCAGGCGGCGCAAGATGTAGTTGATCACGTGTGCGGCCTGACGCCGGCCGGCTCGACGGGGTTCCCGTCGCACCGGCCGGCGCCGTGGCCCTCACCTGCCTTCTGTACTCGTGAAGGGCGGGTTACCGGCTGTTCAGGCTTGCTGCTTCGACGCTAGAGCGAGCAATCCGACCCGAGGGTCAGGACTGGACGCCCAGGCTGCCGAAGTCGTACATGCCGTAGTACTCCGTCACGAACACGTTCGTGACGCGGGGGTTGCGGTAGTTGAGCGCCTTGTCGTAGACGAACGGCACCATGACGGCCTGGTCCATCACCTTGTGGTTGATGGTGGTCCAGATCGTGGCCGCCTTGGCCGGGTCCTTCTCCGCCTTCGCCTGGTCGATCAGGCCGTTGATCTCCTGGTCGTTGAGCTCGGCGTAGTTGTTGTTGCCCGACGGCAGGATGTTGCGGCCGTCGACCAGCACGGACAGGAAGCCGTACGCGGTCGGGAAGTCGGCACCCCAGCCCGCCATCATGAGGCCGTAGCCCTTGGCCGCCACGTTCGACGGCGCACCGATGGTCGAGCGGAAGTACAGCGACGGCTCGGTCGGGTCGAGGCGGGCGTTGATGCCGACGTTCTTCAGCGCGGCCTGCAGCGCCTCGGCCGTCTTCGGCTCCTTGCCGCTGGTGCGGGTCGCGATCACGGTGTCGAAGCCGTTCGGCTTGCCACACGCGGCGAGCTCTTCCTTGGCCTTGTCGATCTGCGGCTTGCCCGACTTGGTGTTGTACGGGTCGTAGTCGTCGTGACCCGCGATGTTCGGGGGCAGCATGTTGGTGGCGATGTCGCCACCGGCCTCGGCGCCACCACGAGCGGTCTGCATCGTGATCTTGTCCGTCGCGTACTGCACGGCCTTACGGCAGTGGATGTTGTCGAACGGCGCGACCTTGGTGCTGATCGAGAAGTAGCGGATGAAGCCCGTGTTCGGGGTGTCCGCGTTCTTCTTCTTCTCCGGGTCGAGCAGGATCTTCGGCTGCGAGCCCTGCTGGACACCGGTCTGCGCGGTGTCGATGTCGATCTCGCCGCTCAGCAGCTGGTTGTCGATCTCCTCGACCGCCGTGCCGATGGTGAAGTCGATCTGGTCCGGCAGCGCCTTGCGCACGGTGTCGGACTTCGGGTCCCACTGGTCGTTGCGGACCAGCACGGCCTTCTTGCCCTGGTCGTACGACTGGAACTTGTACGGGCCGCTCGAGACGGGCTTCTCACCGTACTTGTCGCCGGTGTCCTTGGCCTGCGGGATCGGGCCGGCGGACGGGGTGGCGAGCAGGTACAGGAAGTCCGACAGCGGGTCCTTCAGCGAGAAGACGATGGTGGTGTCGTCCGGCGTCGTGACCGACTTCAGACCCAGCTTGTTCGGGTCGGTGTCCTTGTAGGGGCCCTTGTAGTTCTGGCCCTGGTCGAGCACGTCGATCAGGTAGGTCGGACCACCGGAGAGGACATCCTGCGCGAAGACGCGCTCGATGCCGTACTTGATGTCCTTCGAGGTGATCGGCGAGCCGTCCTCGTACTTCAGGCCCGACTTGAGCTTGAAGGTGTAGGTCTTGCCGTCGGCGGAGACCTCCGGCATGGCCTGCGCCAGGTCGGGAACCAGCTTCAGACCGTCCTCGCCCGGCTTCGACTCGTTGGTCAGCAGGGTGCGGACGTAGTAGCCCTTCATGAAGTTCCAGACGTAGGCGTAGTACGCCCGCGCCGGGTCCCACGAGTCCGGGTCGGAGTTGTTGACGAGCTTGAGCGTGCCGCCCTTCTTGTCAGAAGGGTTGACCACGCCCTTGGTGGCGGCGTTGAAGCCGCTCACCCCCGAGCCGCCGCTCTCGCTGGTCTTGGGGCTGTCGCCGCCCGACCCACAGGCGGACAACACCAGGGCGATAGCAGCCGAGCCGGCCACCAGAGCCCCTGTCCTCATTCTCACTGGGTTTTCCCTCCTTGTTTGGCGCGACCCGCCGAGGGACGGGCCGTCCGAGCTGTGCTGCTGTGCGCGTGAAGCTTGGGGTGACGTGCACACGGTTCGGCCGGGCTGGCGGCCATGGCCGGACAGGATGGTGCTGTGGTGCGTGACGGCCGAAGGCCCCGGCGGCCCTTGCGGGCTACCGGTTGGCCTTCGGGTCCAGGGCGTCACGCAGGCCGTCGCCGAACAGATTGAAGGCGAGGACCATGAGGAAGATCGCGAAGCCGGGCACGAACATGTACATCGGGTCGTACTCGTAGTACTGCACGGCGTCGGAGAGCAGCCGGCCCCACGAGGGGGTGGGCGGCAGGACACCGACGCCGAGGAACGACAGCGCGGCCTCGAAGAGGATGTTCGTGGGAATGATCAGCGTCGCGTAGACCAGGATCGGGGCGACGAGGTTGGGCAGCAGCTCACGGAAGAGGATGCGGCCCGGGCCCGCGCCGATGCTGCGCGCGGCCTCGACGAACTCGCGTTCCCGCAGGGAGAGAGTCTGACCGCGGACGATACGCCCGATGTACGGCCAGCTGAAGAACGCGATCACCGCGATCACCACGCCGACCCGCCAGCCCGTGCTCGCCGGCACGACGGAGATCAGAGCGATGGAGAACAGCAGGTACGGGAAGGCCAGGATCAGATCCATCAGGCGGCTGATGGCGCTGTCGATCGCGCCGCCGAAGTACCCGGACACGATGCCGAGCACCACGCCGAGGGTCACCGCGACGATCGTGGCGGACAGCGCCACGAGCAGCGAGACCTGGGCGCCGTAGATGATCTGCGAGAACAGGTCCCGGCCGGTGACGGGCTGGACGCCGAGCAGGAAATCACTGCTGACGCCGCCCCAGGTGCCGACGGGCGGAATGCCGCCGAGCAACGGATCGATCTTGTCTTGGTGGAACTCGTTGACCGGGTGCCCCCACACCTTGTTGATCAGGGGGGCGAACACCGCGACAAGCACCAGGAAAACAATGAACCCGGCTCCGACGAGCGCGACCTTGTCACGCTTGAGCCGCGTCCACGCAATCTGACTGAGCGAGCGACCTTCGATGGCCTTCGCGGGAACACCGGCAGGCGTGGCGGTCGCCTCTTCGACCGTCGGTACCTGTTCGTCGCTCTTCGACGTGACGGGTCCCATAGTCATGGGCGTGGTGCCCCTCTCCCCGGCCGCCTGCCCGCCTTCCGAAAGCCGCCAGCGATGACCGTCGCACCGTGCAGCGAGCATGCGGCGGCCAGACCGGGGCCCGTGGCAGTCAGCAGCCGATCGGCTGTGTCTTCGTGGACTCCTGGTGCCCTATCCGCAGGTTCGGTCCACGGGCAGAGCGTGCACGAAGCCGACGTGGTGTCGTCGCCTTCGTTGGTGGAACCCTGTCTCCCGTTTGGCCGATCGTCAAGGGTCACCCCCTGTCCTGTAACCAAGTCCACGCCGCGCCGTGATGAGGGCGTGATCCAAGCACAGCGACTTTTGGATCATACACCCCCTAAACGGGCGAATTACCGGCGAATCGTAACGGTGCGGTCACGCAACGTGCCGGAAACATGGCAGCAAGTCCGCCGAGATCGGGCTATCCAGGACGATCGTTGATCGTTTAACACTTAACAGCACAGCCCGGTCGGGGTTCATCGTGACACAGTGTGTTCAAATATTGAAATCGATCACGACGGGCGCGTGGTCAGAGGGCCCTTTGCCCTTGCGGGCCTCGCGATCGATGTAGGCACCCTTGACCGCACCCGCGATCGTCGCGCTGGCGCAGACCAGATCGATCCGCATGCCCTTGTCCTGGTGGAACATACCGGCCCGATAGTCCCAATAGGTGAACGGGTTGGGGCCTTTCATCGGCTTCGGGACGATGTCGGTCAGCCCCGTGGCCAGCAGCGCGGCGACGGCGTCGCGCTCGGGCTGGGTGACGTGTGTCGAGCCGGCGAAGGCGGCCGGGTCGAACACGTCCGAGTCGGCCGGCGCCACGTTGAAGTCGCCGCAGACGGCCACCGGTGCACCGCCGGCCAGATCCGCCGCCACCGCCTGGCGAAGAGCTTCGAGCCACGTCAGCTTGTACCCGTAGTGCGCCGACTCCGGCGTCCGCCCGTTGGGGACGTAGACGGACCACACGCGCACCCCGCCACACAGCGCGGAGATCGCCCGGGCCTCCTGCTTGGGCTCCTCGAACAGCGGTTCCTCGCCGCCCGGCTCCCCGCTCCAGCCCGGATCGCCGTCGAAGCCCCGCCGCACGTCGTCGAGGCCGGCCCGGGAGAGCAGCGCGACGCCGTTCCAGCGGCCCTCGCCGTGGTGCGCGGTGTCGTACCCGAGCGCCTTGACCTCCTCGAACGGGAAGGCGTCGGTGGCGAGCTTCGTCTCCTGCAGGCACAGCACGTCGGGGGCGGACTGCTCCAGCCACTCCAGGAGCCGGGGCAGTCGCGCCTTGACCGAGTTCACGTTCCAGGTAGCAAGCCTCACGCCTGCCACCCTCCCACGCCTATGCCGATTCGCGCTTCACCAACTCGGTGGGTAGCAGTAGTACAGGTTCGATCTGCTCGCCGGAGGCCATCCGCAGCACCTGGCGGGCCGCCATCCGGCCCAGGTCGGTGATCGGCTGGCGGACCGTGGTGAGCGGCGGCTCCGTGTCGCGGGCGAAGTCCATGTCGTCGAAGCCGACCACGGCCACGTCGTCCGGGACCCGCCGGCCGGCCTGGCGCAGCGCCCGCAGCGCGCCCTCGGCCATCGCGTCGGAGGCGGCGAACACCGCGTCGAGCTCGGGGTCGTCGCCGAGCAGCTGGCTCATCGCGAGCGCGCCGGACTGGCGGGTGAAGTCGCCGACCGCGACGAGCGAGCGGCGGCCGCTGTCCTGCATCGCCGCGCGGTACCCCTTGAGGCGGTCGATGCCGGCGCTCATGTCCTGCGGCCCGGCGATCGTGGCCACCCGGCGGCGGCCGGTGTCGAGCAGGTGGCGCACGGCGGCGCGGGCGGCGTCCTCGTTGTCGACGTCGACGTACGGCACCGAGGACTGGATCAGCAGCCGCCCGTTGCAGACCACCGGCACACCGGCCCGGCTCAGCCGCTCGGGCAGCGGGTCGGCGCCGTGCATGGAGAAGATGATCGCGCCGTCGACGTGGCCGCCGGTGCAGTACCGCTCGACGCGGTCGTGGCTCGGGCCGCTCGGGCCGACCATCATGAGCACCAGCTGCTTGTCGACCGCCTCGAGCTCGAGGCTCACCCCGCGGATGATGCTGGAGAAGAAGGGGTCGTCGGAGAAGACCCGGCTCGCGGTCTCGGAGGCGACCAGCGCGATCGAGTCGGTGCGCTGGGTGACCAGGCTGCGGGCGGCCTGGTTGGGGACGTAGCCGAGCGCCTCGACGGCGCTGAGCACCTTGTCCCGGATGTGCGGGGCCACCGAGGTGGAGCCGTTGACCACGCGCGAGGCGGTGGCGCGCGACACCCCCGCGCGTTGCGCGACGTTTTCGAGAGTGGGCCGGTCCCGCCCCGACATCACCATTGTGGCGTCCCCCATATCTGTTCGCCGGACCATCATGACTGAAGTTCAGCAATGTGCAGCGCACAAACAATGACGGGCGATGGAGCATGTCGCTCCATCGCCCGTCGCACCCTCACACCGGTTACACCCTGATCACGATTCGCCGGAACACGATACGCCGGTCACCCAAGCCGCCGTATCGGCCGGAGAGCGCTCTCAAGACTGGAATCAGACTGGCCCATGACTAGCCCAATGTCAATCAGAGAATCGGTTGAGAGCGCTCTCTGGAATATGTTGTGGGAAACGCCAAATCCCGTTATGCCGCCTGGCGGCGCCGGCAGGCCTCCAGGTGGGCGGCGATGACCGCGGCCGTGGCGGAGCGCACACAGGCGTCGGCGCCGGCCTCCAGCACGTCGATCACGGCCTGGTGATCGCTGTACGGGCTCAGCACGGCCACGATCGAGGCGGCCGGATGGCGCAGGCAGGCGGCGGTCACCGAGCGAGGGCCGGGGTCGTCGAGGACGACGATGTCGGGCTCGCGGCACCCGGCCGGCATCTCGGCCCGCCGGGTCACCACCCAGCCCTGGGGAAGGTACCTGTCCAGCTCCGGAAGGCGATGTGCGGGCGCGATCAGCAGGACGTCGATGCGCTCCTGGTCGAGCACGGCAGTGTTGCGCGGGGGAAGGGTCAGGATCGTCATGCCTTATTTATGGCCTGTCAGACTGGCATCCCCCTCGGTCCCGCCTGCGAGAATCCTGGAAGCCGCACCAGAACGCACCGCTGGAGGCGACCGTGATCGTCTGGCTCAACGGCCCGTCGGGCGTCGGCAAGGGCACCGTGACCAACGAGCTGTGCCGCCGCGAGCCCCGGGCCCGCGCGTTCGACGCCGAGCGCATCGGCTGGGTGATGCAGCGCGCCGCCGGGCTGGTCCGCCCCGGCGTCCGGCACGGCGACTACCGGGACCTGCCGGCCTGGCGCGCGGCCACCGTGGCCGCCGCGGCCCGGCAGGCCCGTGGGGCCGACCCGCTGCTGGTGCCCATGACGATGCTGCGCCGCGGGCACCTCGAGGAGATCCTGGGCGCGCTGCGCGACCGCGGCCACGAGGTACGCCACGTGCTGCTGGACGTCTCCGCGCCGGCGCTCGTGGAGCGGGTCGAGGCCGACGACGGCCCGGACTCGCGCGGGTGGCGGCTGGAGGATCTCGGCGCGTACCTCACCGCCCGCCGCGACCTGCGCCCGCTCGGCGAGGTCGTGGACACCGACGACCTCGACCCGGACGAGGTCGCCGACGAGGTCCAGCAGCTGATCGACGCCTGGCGCAGAAACGTGCATTGACCCGGCGCCGCCGGTGCGCGAGTCTGGGCGCCATGCTCTCGTGGGGGCGGTTCCGGCGCTCGGCCCCGGATCTCGCCGCGGCCGGCCGCGCGCTGCTCTACCGCGGCGGCGTGGGCCTGGCCTACCTGGGCACCGTGCGCGCCGACGGCGGCCCGCGGGTGCACCCGGTCAGCCCGCTGCTCGTCGAGGACGGCCTCTACCTGCTGCTCATGGTCTCGCCGAAGCTCGAGGACCTGCTGCGCGACAGCCGCTTCGCGCTGCACACGTTCCCGATGGACACCGGCGAGGAGGCCTTCTACCTCACCGGCCGGGCCGTGTTCCCGCGCGACCGGGCCCTGCGCCGCTCGGTCGCCGCGGCGTTCGTGGCCGAGCGGGCCCTGGCCGCGCCGCCGCCCGGCTTCAGCCAGCAGGTGCTCGTCGAGCTGCTCGTGAGCACCTGCGTGCTGAGCCGGGCGGGGCAGTACGTCACCTGGGCGGCCGCCGAGGTGCCCGCGCACGAGCTCCCCGCCGGCCGCCATCGCGCGGCGATCTAGCTCCTGTAGATCTCGAACTCCCAGAGGGAGTACCCGTAGCCGGTGGCGCGGGCGACCCCGGTCATGCGCACGTACCGGGCGGTGACCGGCGCGAACGTCACGTTGTCGATGCCGCCGTTGCCCGCGTCGACGGTCGCCGCCGTGGTCCAGGTGCTGTTGTCGGTGGACACCTCGATGCGGTAACGCGTCCCGTACGCCGACTCCCAGCGCAGGATCACCCGCCGGACGGACTGGGCCGAGCCGAGGTCCACGGTGAACGACTGGTTGTCGCTCCACCCGCTGGACCAGCGGCTGGTCGGGTCGCCGTCGACGGCCGCCCCGGTCGAGTAGAAGAGCTGCGTGCTGCTGGCCCTGACGCTCCTGCCCTGGGCCAGGTTGGCGATGTCGTCGCCGCGCTTGGCCGGGAAGGAGACGACCTGCTGGTACGTCGGCCGGTTCTGCCAGGAGATCTTGTCGTGGGTGATGCCGCCCAGCGGCGACTGGATGATCGTGTCCGCGCACCACTGGTCGCCGGCCGAGCAGGTGCTGTCGCCCGGGTAGGTGGTGGTGGCGGGCTCCGCGGCGGCCGTGGCCAGGGTCGAGGTCAGCACCTGCCGGCAGGCCGCGAGGTTGCCGCCGCCGCAGTAGGTCTTGCCCAGGCCGCTGCGCACCGGGTCGCCGAGGACCGAGCGGAGGTCCTTGTCGAGGTACCCCCACCACCCGTACTGGAACGCCGAGCCCTTGTGGCCCTGGGTCTGGTTCAGCGAGCCCGCGTTCGTCGGCCCGGTGGCCCCGGACGGCGACTCGTCGATCTGCAACGCCCTGGTCAGCGCCGCGTAGACGTCGTCGCCGAGGCCGGGCCGGAAGGTGCCGTCGACGAGCTTGGGCCACCAGGCGTCGAAGGTGCGGATCGCCGCCGCGTGCTGGTAGACGTGCGAGCCCTGGCTGGTCTCGACCCGCTTGGTCCCGGCCGCGAGCCAGGCCCGCAGCGCCACCACGTTGGCATCCGTGCTGGTCCCGGCCGGGTCCAGGATGCGCAGCAGCTCCGGCAGCAGGTTCTCGGCCCGCAGGTCGGTGACGGCGGCGTCCTCGACGATCCGCACCACCCCGGCCCGGTCCACCTTGCCCGCGCTCAGCGCCGATTTCACGCGCTTGTCGAGCAGGTCCGCGCGGTGCACGGCGCCGAAACTGAAGTTTCCGTCGGCTGCCGAGAAGTCCTTACTTTGCTTGTTATTCCAAGAGACAAAATAATCCTGTCCCGTGGACTGCGGATGCTGGGCCACCGGAATGTAGTCGGCCGTATTCGTATCCGCATTCCAGCCCGACCATTCATATGCCGCGTCGGCCTTCGTCGGCAGGTTCGGGTTCGCGCCGGACTTGCGGACCGGGTCGCTGCCGGAGTTGAAGTACGCGGTGTCGGTGGCGTTGACGTAGAACCAGTTGAACGCGTACCCCACGTTGCTCGCCGAGTCGATGAACCGGGCCGGGTTCGCCATCGCCGCCGGGTCGTTGAAGGCCTGGAAGCCGATCGCCGAGTCCGCCTCGTGCCGGTAGGTCGAGCGCAGCTGGGTGAAGGCCACCGGCGCCCCGCCGACCGTCCCGCGCCAGGCGACCAGGCCGTACTTCGTGCGGTACGAGATGAGCTGGTAGGACCCGGCGGCGGTGCCGTCCGCGACCGTCGGGGTCCAGGCGTTGTTCTGGGTCAGCGCCTCCATCGGCGTGCAGGTGCCGCGGAAGCGGTAGGCGGTGGACTGCGCGGTGGCCGGGGAGCCGTCGGTGTTGCACAGCGGGACCGCGTAGGTGTCGGTGATGTCCTGCTCCGACGAGGTGGCGCTCCAGGCGTAGTCCTGGCCGCGGCCGAGCAGCACGTAGAGGTTGAGCCCGGCGAAGGCGACCCCGTGCGCGCTGATCCCCGGGCCCTGCAGCTCCTGCAGCATGAGCAGCTGCGGCGAGAAGTACCCGGTCTGCGGCCCGAACACGGCGATCGGGTGGCCGGTGGAGGAGTGCGCCGCGTCCACCACGACCGCGTTGGACATGCCCCGCTTGGTCGCGCTGCCCGGGGCGAGCCCGGCCGTGGTGGTCGCCGAGCCGGTCGGGTTGAACACCACCGGCTGGGCGGAGACGCTGCCCGCGTCCGGCATGGCGACACCGGCGGCGTCGGGGTCGCCCGCGCCGTACGGGAAGGACTGCCCGTTGTGCAGCGTCAGCACGGCCTCGTCGTCGTTCTGCGAGCGGAAGGCCGCCCACAGCCGGTCGCCCTCGGCCGCGCCGTAGCGGGCCCGCGCGGTGACCCGGACCAGCGCCGACTCCACCTCGCCGCCCCCGCCGCCGCCGAACAGCCCGCCGACCACGCCGGCGATGGCGATCAGGTCGGTCATCTGGAACGGCTCTGGCCCGCCGGCGTTGGTGATCGCGTCGAGGTGCCCGGTGAGCACGTACTCGCCGGGGCAGTTGCGCCCGGACATGCACGCGGCGATGTAGGCGTTGATCCCGGCGATGTAGTTCTGCACGTCGTCGTAGAGCTGCTGGCCGCGGGTGCCCTTGGTGCGCAGCGCGTTGACCTGGGCCTGCAGGTCGGCCTCGGTGTACGGGGCCTGCCGCCAGATGCTCTGCTCCAGCTCCCGGTTGCCCGGCGCGCCGCCCGCGAACGGGGTCAGCTTGCCGCGGCCGACCCGGCGCAGCAGGTCCATCACGAAGAGCCGGTCCTCGGCCCCGGCATACCCGGCGCCGTACATCGTCCCGGCCCGGGTGGTGCCGGTGACGTGCGGGACGCCGAGGGACTTGTCGCGCACGATCGTCACGTCGGAGCGGGGGCTGTAGGTGCGCGCGGCCTGGCCGGCCGGCACCCCGAACGACGCGTCGTTGTAGAAGGACGAGATCTGCTCGTCGGTCAGCCCGGTGTAGGCGGAGACGAGGTTCGCGTACGGCCCGAGCTGGTCGGCGGAGTGCGCCGGCCGGGTGCCCAGGGCCTTGTGGGCCAGGATGTCGGCGAGGGTGGCGTTGCCGTTCTGGCCCGGCGGCAGGATGTCGTTGCACTGGTCGAGGCAGTAGTCGTTCGGGGTCAGGACCGCGGCCTCGGCCGGCGCGGCGAGCGCCGGGGCGACGAGGACGGCCGCGGTGAGCAGGAACGCCCCCAGGGCGCGTTTGACGACGGGCAGGGACATGGCGGATCCCTCCGGGGGTTGCGAGCCAATATGAAAATGACTCGGATTACCGGATGGTAACAACGACGCCCGTCACTGAACAGAGGTGTCATCCCGTCTATACGCAGGGATTCCACTACGCTTCACCGGTGCTCGTGGTCCATGCCCTCTGGGTCGAAGGCCGCCTCGGTCTGTGGGCCGAGGAGGACGGCACTGCGCTCGCGGGCCTGAACCTCGACGGCGACACGGGCGTCGCGGCCGAGCGCCGGCTCGCGCTGCCGACCCGCAACCGCCGGCCCGAGCCCTGGCCCGCGGTCACCGAGAAGGCGCAGCTCAAACCGTGGACGGTGGCGACCGTCGAGTACGAGCCGGACGACGCGCTCGGGCTGCTGCGCGGGATCCCCGGGCTGGCCGGCGACGACATCGCGCTGGCCCAGTCCACCGAGTGGTTCGTCGCGCTCGGCGAGTTCGCGGCCGGCCTGGTCGCGCGGGGGCGGATGCTGCCCGCGATCGTCGGCGCGGAGGCGCGCTGGGCGCCGGTGCTGACCGGCCGCGACGCCGCCCACGCCCGGGCCCTCGCGCTCGCCCTGCCGTCCGCCGCGCTGGCCGCCACGCCCGGCGTGACCCGGGTGGCCGCGGTGACCGAGGCCCTGGACGCCTTCGTGGACGCGGCGACCCGGGCGACGATTCCGGCCGGCGCCGCGCCGGGCTGGCTCGGCGCGCTCGCCGGAACAGATCGGTCAATCAACCACGAAACTGCCGCATTGCTGCAGAAGCGGCTGGCCGCCTGGGAGGCCGACGCCGTCGGGGGATCGGTCCGGGCCTGCTTCCGGCTGGTCGAGCCGCCCGAGCCGGAGGTCGGCGAGGAGCCGGCGCCCGACCCGCACTGGACCCTCGAGTTCGCGCTGCAGGCCGCCGACGAGCCCACCCTCGTGGTGAACGCCGACCGGGTGTGGCGCTCGCGCGGCGCGCTGAAGGCGTTGCAGCGGCACATCCCGGCCCCGCAGGAGACGCTGCTGGCGGAGCTCGGGCGGGCGAGCCGGCTGTACCCCGCGCTGGAGGACGCCCTGCGCGACGCCCGCCCGGTCGCCCTGCGCCTCGACACCGACGGCGCCCACCGGCTGCTCAGCGAGGGCGCCCCGCTGCTGGCCGCGGCCGGTTTCGGCGTCGTGCTCCCCGGCTGGTGGCGCCGCGCGTCGGCCCGTCTGGGCGCCCGCCTGAAGGTCAAGGACGGCAGCGGGGGTACCGCCCCCGGCACCGTCAGCACCGACAGCGGCCTCGGCCTCGGGGCGGTGGTCGACTACCGCTGGGAGCTGGCCCTCGGCGGGGAGCCGCTGACCGAGGACGAGCTGCGGAGGCTCACCGACCTCAAGGCGCCGCTGATCCGGCTGCGCGGCCAGTGGGTCGAGCTCGACCCGCGCCGGCTCGCCGAGGGGCTCTCGTTCATCGAGCGGCACCGCGAGCAGGAGTCGATGACCGTCGCCGATCTGCTGCACATGGCGGGCGGGGCGGCCGAGGGGCCGGGCGGGCTGCCGGTCATCGAGGTGGCCGCCGAGGGGTGGCTCGGGGACCTGCTCAGCGGCGAGGCGGACGTGCGCATCGGCGACGGGGACGTGCCGCCGGCGTTCAGCGGGGAGCTCAGGCCGTACCAGCGAAGGGGTTTGAACTGGCTGCGCTTCCTGGAGCGCGCCGGGCTGGGCGGCATCCTCGCCGACGACATGGGCCTCGGCAAGACTGTGCAGCTGCTCGCGCTGCTGGCCGGGGCCGCGCCCGGTCCGACGCTGCTGGTGTGCCCGATGTCGCTGGTCGGCAACTGGCAGCGGGAGGCCGCGAAGTTCGCGCCGGGCCTGCGGGTGCACGTCCACCACGGGGCGGATCGCGCGCGGGCGCTGGACCCGGCCGGCTTCGACGTCGTCGTGACCACCTACGCCGTGGCGACCCGCGACGTCGAGCTGTTCGCGCGGGTGCCGTGGCACCGGGTGGTGCTCGACGAGGCCCAGGCCGTGAAGAACGCGGCCACCAAGCAGGCGGCGGCGGTGCGGCGGCTGCCCGCCCGGCACCGCGTGGCCGTCACCGGCACCCCGGTCGAGAACCGGCTCGCCGACCTCTGGTCGATCATGGAGTTCGCCAACCCGGGCCTGCTGGGCAGCGCGACGAAGTTCAAGGAGCGCTTCGCCGAGCCGATCGAGCGCGACGGGGACGCCGACGCGGCCGCGCGGCTGCGCCGGATCACCCAGCCGTTCGTCTTGCGCCGGGTCAAGACCGACCGCACGATCATCTCCGACCTTCCCGAGAAGCTGGAGATGGACGTCGTGTGCAGCCTGACCCCGGAGCAGGCCAGCCTGTACCAGGCGGTCGTGGACGACATGCTCGCGCGCATCGACAGCAGTGAGGGCATCGAGCGGCGCGGCCTGGTGCTGTCGACCATGACCCGGCTCAAGCAGATCTGCAACCACCCGGCGCTGGCCCTGCGCGACGGCAGCCGCCTGCCCGGCCGCAGCGGCAAGCTGGCCCGGCTCGAGGAGCTCGCCGAGGAGATCCTGGCGGCGGGGGAGCGGGCGCTGATCTTCACGCAGTACGCGGAGTTCGGCGGCATGCTGCGGGCCGAGCTCTCCGCCCGCTTCGGCCGCGAGGTCGCGTTCCTGCACGGCGGGGTGCCCAAGGCCGGCCGGGACGCGCTGGTGGCCCGCTTCCAGGAGGCCTCGCCGTCCTCGCCGCCGCTGTTCGTGCTCTCCCTCAAGGCGGGCGGGACGGGGCTGACGCTGACCGCGGCCAACCACGTGATCCACGTCGACCGCTGGTGGAACCCGGCCGTGGAGGACCAGGCGACCGACCGGGCGTTCCGGATCGGGCAGCGCAAGGCCGTGCAGGTGCGCAAGTTCGTCACCGCGGGCACGGTCGAGGAGAAGATCGCCACGCTGATCGCCGACAAGCGCGGGCTGGCCAAGCAGATCGTCGGCACCGGCGAGGGCTGGCTGACCGAGCTGTCAACCGCCGACCTGCGCTCGCTGCTGACCCTGGATCCGGCCGCGGCGGTGGCGGGGTGAGTGGTCCGGAGCGGAGCGGAGGGGCCGCTCACTGGAAGCACAGTTCCACGCCGGCGCCGGAGCCTGCGGAGGCGCTGGCGTGACTGAGCGATTATGCGCGTTCGTACTGCTCGTCGGCCCGGTGCTGCCCGCGCGGGAGGAGCTGCACTGGCGGCTGCACGACGCCATCGAGCAGGCGGCGGGGCGGGCCGGGATCGCGTTTGCGCAGGTACAACTGCAGATGCTCGGTGACGGCGCGCTGGTGGTCTTTCCGGCCGACGTGAACGAGCCGCGGGCCTTCGCCGCGCTGTGCCGGGTCTTCCGCGCGGGGCTGCCGCCCGACGACCAGACGCCGGTGCGCATCCGCCTCGCGGTGGCGTTCGGGCCGCCGTCGGTCGCGACCATGGAGGTCACCCGGCTCGTCGACGGGGCCGATCAGGGCGGCCTGCTGCAGGTCGTGCTAGGCCGGGAGGGGATTGGCCCCTAGGCCCTTCAGCGACCGGTGCAGCGTCTTCGCCGTCGACACGTTGAGGAAGCAGTGCGCGGTGCGGTCGCCGAGCTGCCACTGGGCCTGGGTCAGCCCGTCCCAGAACGTGTAGACGTCCTTGCGCTGGTACAGCTGCAGCTCACTCAGCCCCATGAACGCCGCCACCAGCGTGAAGCAGGCCTTGCTCACGGTCGCGTTGAGCGCCTGCGCGTCGGCCGGGAACGGGCCCGCCGGGGCCGCCCACGCCCCGACGAACTCGGTGTCGTGCGGCTCGGTGCAGGCCACCGGCGTGACGGCGTCGACGCTGCGGTAGAACCCCTCCGGCGTGAGGTCCCCGCCGTCGAGGTCCACGCAGGTCAGGGCCAGCGGCCGCGGGTCCTTGAGGCCGTCCTTGACGCTGCCGGTACGGGGCGCCGGCGCGAAGAGGTCGTCGCCCGCCTCGGCCAGCCCGCACACGTACGTGCGCACCCCGCCCTGCCACGCCGCCTGGCTGGGCAGGGACAGGAACGGGAACAGCCGCCCGGTGCGCCAGTCCCCGCCGGCGTACGCGCTCGACTGCTGGTCGCACGCGGCGTACGCGGCCCGGGTCGGGTCGGAGTCCCAGGCCGGCAGGGCGTCCCCGGCCACCGTCCCGGTCGCGACCACCTCGACGCTGTGCTCCTGGGCGCAGTCGACGGCGACGAGCACCGCCCGGTCCGGCTTCTCGAACGCGCTGAACGGCCCGCCGGCGAGGCACTGCCCGGCCTGCGGCGGCACGTACTTCGCGCTCGGCAGCATCGGCCACCCGTTGGTCAGGTCGCCGTCGGTGTGCGCGGGCGCGCCGCAGGCCGCCGCCGTCGCGAGGACGGCGGCGGCCAGGAGCAACCGGCTACTCCGCCAGGCCATTGCTGCAGGGCGTGCCCGGTTCGAGCGACGCCGTCTGGCGGTACTTCCTGATGAACTGATCCACCCGCGGGTCGTCGGCCTTGTCCACCCGCAGCTGGTACCCCCACGCCTGCAGCGAGATCGCGCTGGGTTGGCCGTCGTACGGGCTCATCAGCATGAAGTCGGTGTTGCGCACCTTGGCCGCGAGCTTGTCCACCTCGGACCTGGCCAGGCCCGGCTGGTAGGTGATCCAGACCGCGCCGTGCTCCAGGCTGTGCACGGCGCGGCCCTCGGGGATCTCCTTGTCGTACACGTCGCCGGCGCAGCGCTGCCACATCCCGAAGTGGTTCCCGCCGGCCGCGGGGACCATCGGGTAGTCGGGCTTGG
Source organism: Dactylosporangium sp. CS-033363 (assembly GCF_050942475.1). Lineage (NCBI taxonomy): Bacteria > Bacillati > Actinomycetota > Actinomycetes > Micromonosporales > Micromonosporaceae > Dactylosporangium > Dactylosporangium sp. CS-033363. Next base: position 2,374,742 of record NZ_CP192032.1, read on the forward strand.
CCGTGTCCTCGACGTGGTCGCGGCCGAGCCAGTCCGGGTGGGTGAGCCGGTAGTCGATGACGCCCGGGATGTCCTTGCTCACGTCGGCGTCGTCGGTGGCGCTGTCGTTGCGGGAGCCGACGAACCAGAACACCCCGACGACTCCGGCCACACACAGGATCGCGAGCACGGCGGCGACGCTGCTGAGGATGATGATCAGGTTCTTGTTGCTCTTCGGCTGGGCCGGACCCCCTGGCATGCCCGGTCCGCCCGGCCCCGGCATGTAGGGCGGGGGCGGGTAGGCCGCGGGCGGCGGATACTGCGGCGGCGCGTACGGCGCCTGCGGCTGCTGCGGCGCGTACGGCGCTTGCTCCTGCGGTGCGTACGGCGCGGCCGGGGGCTGCTGCGGCGCGTACGGCGGCTCGGGGTAGGGGCCGGTCATGGCGCCGAGATTACCGGAATGCCCGCCTGATCCCGTCAGGGCTGGATGTTCTCCAGATCGGCGAGCAGGCTCGGGTGCTTCGGAGCCCAGCCGAGCTCCGCGCGGGTCTTCGCGCTCGACGCCGGCTGGTCGGTCGCGAAGATCGGGCCGAGCGGGCCGTACGTCTCCACCGGCACCGGCTGCACGGGCAGCCCCAGCCGCCGGCCGATGACCGCCGCGATGTCCCGCACCGCGTCGCCCTCGTCGTCGACCGCGTGCCAGGCGGTCCCGGCCGGCGCCCGCTCCAGGGCGAGCCGGAAGAGCACGGCCGCGTCGAGCGCGTGGACGGCGGGCCAGCGCTGGGTGCCGTCGCCCGGGTAGCCGGAGGCGCCGGACTGCCGCGCGATCTGGGTCAGCAGGCCGGCGAACCCGCCCGTGCCGTTGTTGTGCACGGTGCGCGGCAGGCGGATCGCGGAGCTGCGGACCCCGCGCCCGGCCAGGCCCAGGATCGCCGTGACCGTGCGGCCGCGCCCGCCGACCGGGCCGTCGGTCGGGACCGGGTCGTCCTCGGTGGCCGGGCGGCCCGGCGCGAACGGCGTGCCCGAGACGGTGACGAGCGGCCGGTCGCTGCCGGTCAGGACCTCGCCCAGCGCGGTGAGGGCGGCGGTCTCCTCGGCGATCGCCCCGGCCAGCGCGTCGGCGCTGCTGAAGTCGTTGCTGAAGGCGAGGTGGATCACGCCGTCGGCCCGCTGCGCGCCCGCGCGGACCGCGTCCAGGTCGGCCAGGCCGCCGGCGAGGGGCTCGGCGCCGGCCGTCTTGAGGGCCAGGGCCGAGCGCTCGGAGCGGGCCAGCGCGAGGACGGTGTGGCCGTGGGCGAGCAGTTCGGCGACGACGGCCGAGCCGACCAGGCCGCTGCCGCCGGTGATGAAGACCTGCATGGTGGTTCTCTCCCCAAGGTGATGGGACCTTTGTCCCATCACTCTACTCGTAGAATCGCCGATGTGGCTCGATGGGAACCAGGCGCGCGCGAGCGGATCGTGGTCGCCGCGCTCGAACTGTTCGTCGAGCAGGGGTACGACGACACGACGGTGGCGCAGATCGCCGAGCGGGCCGGGCTGACCAAGAGCACCTTCTTCCGCCACTTCCGCGACAAGCGCGAGCTGCTGGTGGCCGGGCAGGAGACGCTGAGCCGCCTGCTGGCCGAGGGGATCGCCGCGGCGCCGGCGGGGGCCAGCCCCCTCGAAGCGGTGGCGGGCGGTCTGCGGGCCGCCTCCGGCGCCATGGGTCCGCTGAACCGGCAGCTCGGGCCGCGGCTGCGGGAGGCCATGGCCACCAACGCGGAACTGCAGGAGCGCGACGCGCTCAAGAGCGTCGGGATGGCGGCCGCGATGACCGCCGCGCTCGTGGCCCGCGGCGTGCCCGACCCCCTCGCGGCCCTGGCCGGCGAGCTCGGTGTGCTCGCCTTCAAGCGAGGTTACGCCGAGTGGTCGTCGGGTGACGGTGAGAAGGACGAGCTCGCGACCTTCACCCTGGCCGCGCTCGATGAGCTGCGCGCCGCGAGCGCGGGCCTGGGCTGAGCGCTGCCCGGTCGCCCCAGGGTGGCGCGCGCTCGACCAGACGAGCGGATAGGGTCGGCCCCATGGCCGCCGAATGCGAGATCGATCGATGCGCCGTGCTCGCGATCGGGCGGTGCCGGGAATGCGGCCGCGCCTTCTGCATGTCGCACCAGGCGCACAACGAGGTCACCGGCGAGGGGTACGCCGCGCTGTGCATCCAATGCCTCGAGCGCCGCTCCCGGGTCCGCGGCGGGCGCGACGGCCGGGAGGCGCGGGACGCCAAGGTCGAGGCCCGCGAGGCGACCGAGCGGACCTGGGTCACCTCCGGCCAGGCGGCGATGGACTTCTACGCGGCCGGGATCGCGCCCGTCCCGATCGTCGAGCGGCGCAAGCGGCTGGTGCCGCAGCGCTTCGGCCGGCCCCGCGAGGTGATCGACGAGCTGGAGGTCGGGGCGCTGTGGGTGATCGGGCGCTTCGAGTGGACCGAGATGCAGGAGATCCCGGAGACCCGCGAGTGGACGACCGGGCTCCTGGCGCGGCCGGGCGGCGGCTATCCGGTGTCGATGTTCGCGCGGGCCGTGGCCCGGTGCAAGGTCACCGAGGGGCTGGCCACGCTGGTGCGGGACGCGACCTACGGGGACAGCTGGACGCAGCTGGAGCGGCGCGAGATCCCGCGCATCGTGGCGGCCATCCGGCAGAAGATCAGCGCTGGTCGCTGACGCTTTCCAGGCTCAGCGCGGCGAACCCAGCGCGGTGAGCGCGTCGAGGTAGCGTGGGGGCACCACGTTGGGGCCGTCGCCCTTGAACGCGGCCTCGACCTCGGCGTCGCCCGGCAGCGCCGGCACCTCCGCGGCCAGGGCGGCCACGATCGGCGCGCCGTGCCAGTCCGGGTGCTCGGTGAGCAGGCGCAGGGCGACCAGCGACTCCTCGATCTCGCCCACGCACTCGAACGGCTTGTGCGCGGTGAGGCCCATCAGCTCGCGGTACCCCTCGAGCTGGCTCAGGTCCGTGAACACGTCGGTGCCGAAGATGTGCAGCAGGCGGTCGCGGCCGGTGAACGGGGCGAGGGCGAGGAAGACGAACCGGCACTTCGGGCAGTGCCCGCACCAGCGCTCGCTCGCGTCCGACAGCTTGAACGCCGCGTTGCAGCTGGTCACGACCTCGTCGTAGGTGGTGAACTGGGCGAACAGCCCGGCGATGTGCAGCTCGGACAGGCCGCGCAGCAGCGAGAAGTAGGCGTCCTGCAGCCCGGCGTGGGCGAGCAGCGCGTCGCGCAGGTGCCGCTCCGCGGGCAGGCCCTTCGACCACTGGTGGTTGATGTCCCGCCCGAGCCAGCTGAGGTTCGGCACCGAGGCCGAGCTCTCGTTCGACATCACGACCGGCCCGAGCCCGTGCATGACCGAGGCGGCCACCGCGATCAGCGAGTTGATCGCGGTCACCGGGATGTGTCCGTTGTACGCCCCGTGCTCGTTCAACTCCCGCATCCGCGGATCGAGCTGCCGGCGTACCGTGCGGGTCGGCTGCGGCGAGACGGCCATGACGCTCTTGATGATGGCGTTCGGGTTGACCGAGAACAGCACCGGGTCGAGCCCGGCCAGCTGCAGCGCCTCCATCGTCACGATCGAGTCCTTGCCGCCGCCGACCGCCGCGAGCGGCGCCCCGGACGGCGTGTGCACGTCGCTCGGCGCGGCCGCGGTGCCGGGCGCGTCGATCGGCAGGTCCAGCACGTACTCGAGCTTGTTGCGGTAGGCGAACTCGCCCAGCCCCTCGTGGTACAGCGCGCGCACCCACGGCAGGGCCCCCTCGGCGAGCGCGAGGTCCCCGAGCTCGACCCGCCGCGGGGCCGCGATCTTGTAGTACGAGGTGGACGCGGCCACGTAGAGCAGGTCGAGCACGCGGTCGAGGGCCGGCGGCGTCCGAGCGGGCGGCCCGAAGTCGACGGTCTCGGTCAGCACCAGGTCACCGAGCGCATAGTGGAAGCGCGCGACTCCGGTCGCGGGGTCGAACTCCCGCCCGGGGAACCGCAGCGCCTCGACGTGCTCCCACGCGTTCACCAATGCCTCAACCTTCGCCGCGTACCGCAACCGACCCGCAATGGTAGCCCGCTGGTGCCGCTAGCGAGCCGTCCGGCGGATGCGCCATAGGGCCAGAGCGAACAGCGCGGCGGTGAGGGCCAGCCACAGCGCCGTCTCCAGCCACTGGAAGGTCCAGAAGCGGTCGTTGGGCTGGTACGCGATGTCCAGGTGCAGGTCGTGCGCGGCCAGGCAGGGGGACGAGTCGCCGAAGGTGCCGGTCGCGCCGGTCTTCGGGGCCCGCATCAGGCAGTCGTCGAAGATCCTCGGGTCGAGCGGGCGGCCGTCGCTGGTGAGCAGCTCGCTCACCGAGGTCACCCAGGCCCCCGGGACCTCGATGCCCTGCAGGACCGGGGCGCTGCCCAGGGTGCCCAGGCCGTGCGCCGCGTCGATCGCCTCGGCGGTCAGGGGGCGGGTCTCGTGGTGGGCCGGCATCAGGTGCGGCCGGATCGCGTTCGGCATCACGAACAGCGCGACCAGCACCAGCAGCCCGCTCAGCGCCATGGCCGGCAGGGTCCGGCGCAGCACCAGGCCGACGGCGGCGCCCAGCACGGTGGCGAACGCGGCCTGGCCGATCGGGGCGAGGGCCCGGGCGCCGAAATTGACGGTGCCGAACCGGTCGCCGGCGATCGCGTCGACGGGCGCGGCGGCCCAGCTCAGCAACACGCTTGCACATGCTGCAACAAGCATTGCGGCGAGGACGACCGTGCCGAGCCGGACCGCGAGCCACCGCCGCCGGGTGACGCTCTGGTTCCAGGCCAGGCGGTGGGTGCCGGCCTCCAGCTCGCGGGCGATCAGCGGGGCGCCCCAGAACATGCCGATCAGCACCGGGACGAGCCCGAGCACGCCGGCCAGCAGGAGCAGCCGGGTGCGGTAGTCGCCGACCAGCCGGGCCAGCGCGGCGGCGCAGTCGCCGGTGGCCCGGCACTGGGCGAGGTACCCGGCGTGCGCGGCGCGGATGTCGAGCCCGGTGAGCACCAGGTACGCGGCGAGGGCGCCGAGGACGAGCACGCCCGCGAGGGCCTGCGCGCGGAACTGCCGCCAGCTCATCCAGATCATGCCGCCGCCTCCCGCAGGGTGGTCAGGACCAGGTGCTCGAGGGAGGAGCCGTGGGCGGCGCGCAGGTCCGCGACGTCGCCGGCCAGCACGATCCGGCCGCCGGCCAGGACGATCAGGTAGTCGCAGACGCGCTCGACGTCGGCCAGCAGGTGGGAGCTGAGGATGGCGCTCGCCCCGATCTCGGCGATCGAGGCGATGAGGCTGCGCAGGAAGGTGTCCCGGGCGAGCGGGTCCAGGGCGGCCGCCGGCTCGTCGAGGATGAGCAGCTCCGGCCGCTTGGCCGCGGCCAGCGTGAGGGCCAGCTGGGCGCGCTGGCCGCCGGAGAGGCGGCCCGCCTTCTGGCCCAGCGGGAGCCCGGTCTGCGCGATGCGGGCGCGGGCCAGCTCGCCGTCCCAGCCCGGGTTCATCCTGGCCCCCATCCGCAGGTGGTCGGCGACGGAGAGGGTGGCGTACACCGGCGCGTCCTGGGCCACGAAGCCGACCCGGGCCAGGTGTCGCGCGTCGGCGGCGGGCCGCGCGCCGAGCACGGACAGCGTGCCGGCGGTCGGCTCGATGAGCCCGCAGGCGAGTTGCAGCAGCGTCGATTTCCCGGCCCCGTTGGGCCCGACCAGGCCGATGATCCGCCGGGCGGGAACGGTCAGGTCGACCTCGTGCAGCGCGGTGCGTCTGCCGTAGCGCTTGGCGAGGGCGGCGGCGTGCAGTACCGGATGAGCGTTTGGCATGTCGAAATGCTCGCCATCGGGCGATCGGCGGGCATCGTGCCAAAGCGGGGGAGGGGCCGTACTTTCGACCGGTTCAGCGGTACCAGCGCCGCAGTTGCTTCAGGATCTCCGGGCCGCCCAGTTCCGGGGGCGGCGGGGGAAGCTGGCGCAGCAGCAGGTCGCGCTCGGTGACGTGGGCCGGGGCCGGGTCGGTCAGCGGGACCGGGGAGAGCCAGAACCGCTCGATCTCGACGTCGGGCTCGGCGAGGGTGGCGAGGGCACCGGCGGTACCAATGGGAGATGGAAGCTCGGCGAGAACCGGGTCGGCGTCGTCGGGCTCCGCGGTCCCCTCGCCGCGCAGGGTGCGCAGGGCGGCCAGGAGGGCGTCGCGGGACCGGCCGCGCCAGAGCAGGATGTCGAACGGGTCGGCGTCGAAGCGTTCGGCGAGCAGGTAGCAGGCGGCGGCCAGGTGCTTGCACGGGACGGCCTTGTCCGGGCAGCTGCAGCGCATGCTCAGGTCGGCGAACCGGGCCGGGAACAGCGGCGCCCCGGCGGCCAGGAACACGTCCTCGACGTGCGGCGGGAGCTCGCCCGCCAGCAGCTTGGCCGCGCCCAGGGCCTCGGCGGCGAGGGCCTGCTCGACCCCGGCCCAGACCGCGTCGCCGAAGACTGCGAGGCCGATCGTCACGTCGTACGGCTTGGGCCGCGAGCCCTGCACGCTCGCGGTCACCTCGCCGGGCGCGACGTCGAGGCGCAGCACCTGGCCGGCGCGGGCGTAGTTGCGGCCGCGGGTGAGCCGGGTGCCCAGCGCGAACGACTCGAGCACGCCGAGGAACCGCTTGGACCACCAGCTCTCGCCGATCGCGCCGCGCGTGCTGCGGGCCCGGATGCCGCCCTCGACGCGGACGGTCCGGGAGCCCCAGAACTCCGGATTGGTCACCCCTGCAGTCGCTCCAGGCCGGCGGCGACCCGGCGCGGGGTGAACTCCGCGATCGTGTACTCGGCCAGGCCCTGCCGCTTGAACGGGTCGAGGGCGATCCGCGCCTCGAGCTCCGCCCGCTCGATGCCGACGGCGAGGATCACGCCACCCTCGCGCGGCGTCATGGCGCCCGAGGCCACGAAGATGCCGGCGTCGTACTGCGAGTCGACCCACTCCGTGTGCGCCGGCACAGCGGCGTCGATGCGATCGAGCTCGGCGGTGTACCGCAGCGTGATGACGAACATGCCGCGGAGTCTACTCAGTCGCTTTCATCGGCTTGGAATGCGGCGATGACGCGCGACATGGGCGCCATGCAGTCCGGATGCGGGAGCCGGACCATGACCTCGGTTACCCCGGCCTCGGCGAGCTCGCGGAACCGCCCGATGTGGTCCTCGACGGTTCCGGCGTGCATGGCGGCTGCGTACGCGTCTCTCGGCTTCCGGCCGCGGCCCGCGTCGATGAGCTGACCGAGCGCCCGGTCGTCGTCGGCCACCAGCGCGGTGGTCAGGTGCGTGAGCCGGGTCGCTGGGTTGTACCCGCGCAGCACCTCGCCCTTGCGCCGCACGGTGGCGAGGTCGCCCATGACGTTGGCCGCGTCGGCGTACTTGGCGGCGAGCCGCAGCGTGTGCCGCTCCCCGTTCCCGCCGACGACGATCGGAATGCGCTCCTGCACAGGCCGCGGGTAGCACATCGCCTCCGGGACGGTGAGCACCTTGCCCTCGAACCGCGGGCTGCCCTTGCCCCACAGCAGCGGCAGCAGTTGCAGCGCGTCCTCGAGCAGCGCATAGCGCTCGCGGGTGGTGGGGAACTCCCAGCCGTACGCGAGGTGCTCCTCCTTGAACCACGCCAGCCCGAGCCCCAGGACGGCCCGCCCGCCGGACAGCACGTCGAGCGTCGCCGCGATCTTGCCGAGGTGCGCCACGTTCCGGTACGTCACGCCGGTCACCAGCGTGCCGAGCCGGACCCGCTCGGTGCAGGCGGCGAGGTACGCGAGCGTCGTCCAGCTCTCCAGGAAGTCGTCCCACGCCCGGCCGACCTGCGGGATCTGCCGGAAGTGGTCCATCACGTAGACGGCGTCGAACCCCGCCTCCTCGGCCGCTTTGGCAGTTTCTCTGACGTCGACGTTCTTGAACTCGCCGAGGTGCAGCCCGAAGCGCAGCTGTCGTGGGGCCTCCTCCTGCCTTCGGGCCGCGGCGGGGGAATCTTGGAACGTCTCGTGCACCATACGCACGGCGGTTTCCAGGTGTACCGCCGTGAAGCCCTCGTCCGGCAGCAGCGCTTTCGTCCGCGTCCAGTCGCGCAGCTGGCGGGTGAGCGCCTCGGCCGGGATGCGCTTGCTGCTGCGGGCGCGGTTGCGGGCCCGGCACTCGGCCGCGGGGGTGTCGAACGCGATGGCCACGCAGGGCAGGTCGTGCTCGCGGGCCAGCGCGACCCACCGGCGCCGCCGCTCTGCATCGAGCCCGAGGGTGTCGATCACGGTGGTGAGCCGCCGCCGGACCCGCCGCTGCACGACCATTTCCAAGATCTCGAACGCGTCGGTACTGGCGGTCAGGTCGTCCTCGCCCGCGCCGGTCAGCGCGCGGAGGGCGTCCGAGGACACCACCTGCTCGGGGCGGAAGTGAGTGGCGGCCCAGGTCGACTTTCCGGCCGCCCCGGGCCCGACGAGCACCACGAGGCACGGCTCCGGCAGCGTCAGCACCCCGCCATTCTCCGCCGCCTTCGGTCGCGATGGCCTCTTCAGTTCGTGGGCCACGCACGGCCCCCTCGCGCTTGCTGGCCCTGGGTGAGTGTGAACGGGGCCAGGGTGAGCGTCGGGCCGTCCCAGGAGGGTCGCGGCGCCGGCGGACCGATCGCTGGGCGCGGCGCGTCCAAGCATCTCGACCAGGTGCGTCGCCACCCGAGTCCACACACGCAGTAGTGCCCGGGAGGCCACCGCCGCCACACCCAAACCCGCCTGTGCTGCATGCTGCCGCCCCTCGTTGGAGGGGCGCACCGGCCGCGGCTTTCCTGGCTCGCAGACCCCGGACCAGCAACCGGTGCACCCCAGCTTCGGGGCGCGGCGACCGGACCTGCGACGGAAGCGACCGCCGCGCCGAAGGTGACGCTATGGTTACTCGCGGCGGTCGATAGGTAGGGTTTGTACCTCCGGGACGGATCTACCCCAGAAGGCCCACGGACAGGGCAAGCTCGCGGGCGTCGTCGCGGACGGTGCCCCGGCGGCCCATGAGTTCGAGGATCGCCTGGCGGGCGAACGGCTGATGCCGGGTCGTCTCGACCGACTCGCGCAGCGCGCGGCCAAGCAGGTGGACCACGGCCACGTGCTCGCGTCGCTGGTGGTGGGCGCGGGCAGAGTCCATCAGGAACGCCGCTCGGCGGGTGTGCGACGGCATGTCCCCCAGGTCCAGGCGTTCGGCTCTGACGACGGCCTCACCGGCGCGGAACAGCTCGACGTCGATGGTGACGGCGAACGCGTCGACCGTGAACCGGCCGAACATGGTCCGCGGGTGCAGATAGCCTCGCCCGAGGGCGTCCGCCGCCCCGGAGGAGCGGTCCCAGTATTTCCAGGCCACGCCGCCTCGGCCCGCCTTCGCCGAGGCGAGGGCCACGCCGAGTTGCAGCTGGCCCCAGCGGGCCAGGTGGTCGGTGCTCGCCTCCGGGTCGAGCAGCGGGATCACGTCCCCGACGACCTCCTCGGCGGCGGCGAACTGCCCGGCGCCCCGGTAGACGTATGCGTAGTACCAGGCGGCTGTGGCGATGGCGAGCGGGTCGTCGGCGTCCTGGGCGGCCTGCATGCCCCGGTCGGCGGCCAACCACACCAACTCGGCGGCCGGCTGATGCGCGAGGAACAGTTGGCACAGGTGATAGACCTGCGCCAGGTCGGCGTACGCGCGGCGGCGATCGGCCCCGTCGACGAGGCGGACCACAGCGCGAGCGTCCCGGAGCAGGTCCGGCAGCACGGCGGCGACGGCGGTGCGTTCCGTCGTGGACCCGTGCCACAGCTGCCACGCGTGCCCGACCCGGCTGTGGACGTCCGCACTGTCCGGGTCGACGTCACGGGCCACCACCGGCCGGTTCATCGCCTCGGCGATCGCTGCGGTCGCCGGGTGGGTGGCCTTGGTGACGGAGGCGACGGGGATGCTCTGGTCGCCGGTGAGCTCGGCCAGGTCGTCGACGCCGAGCACGTCGGCCAGGCTCAGCAGCAGCGGCAGCCGGGGCGTGAGCAGCTTTCCGGTCTCGATGGCCTTGACCCATTCCTCGGAGCGGCCGACGAGGCCGCCGAGCACGGCGCGGGTCTTCCCGGACCGCTCGCGCAGGATGCGCACCCGGCGGCCGAACGTGAGTTCCGGTTCGTCTGGCATCGCAGCCCCCGGGGACATCGGCGAATTGACACGTCGCGTGCCAATCGTATGCCTACTGCAGCGGCGCGCGCGGGGCTGAGCGTCGAACGCTCAGGCCGCCCCGGGCGCGACGAGCACCACGCGGCACGACTCCGGCAGTGTCAGCACCAGCCGTTCTCCGCCGCCTCAATATCAGGCCGATCGCGACCACGGCCAGCGCCGTGCCGAAGGCTTCGCGTTGGGCTGCCGCCGTGGAGAGGCCCAGGTCGCCGGCGAACTGGGGGAGGTACGCGGCGGCGGCCACGGTCAGCCACTCGGCGGGGGCGCCGTAGGCGATCAGCATGACGAGGAGCAGGCCGTACCAGGGATAGGCCGGTGCGGCTACGAGCAGCGTCACGGCGACCATCGCGGCGGCCGCTCGCCATGGGCGGTCCGGGTCGGCGCGGCGGTACACCAGGACCGCGGTCGCGGCGAGGATCAGGACTGCCGCCGGGGCGGCCAGGGCGGGCGGGAGGACCAGGCTGAGGAGCGCGAACCTCGCGCCGTCGGCGTAGCCCTCCTCGTGCAGGTAGCCGGGCAGGTACCCGAGCACCTTCGGCCCTACGGCGAGCACGTGCGGCAGGTAGACGGCGACCACCGCGCCGGCGGCGGCCGCGAGCACCGCGAAGGGCCGGCGGCGGAGCAGGGCCGGGGTCAGCAGGGCCGGGGTGAGCTTGGTCGCGACGGCCAGGCCGAGCACGGCTCCGCTCGGTCCGGCGCGGCCGCGGGCGGCGAGGAACACGGCCAGCGCGGCCAGGAACACGGCGGCCGCGTCGGCGTGGGCGTTGTTGCCGGCCTCCAGGGCGACCAGGGGGCACCAGGCCCACAGCACGGCGCGGCGGGGGTCGCGGCCGAGGCGGCGCAGGGCGTACCAGAGGAGGGCGGTCGTCGCGGCGGCGAATGCGGCCATCGCGAGTTGCATCGCGCCTACTCGGCCGGGCAGGGCGGCGAAGAGGGCCTCGGCGACCGGGGGATAGATGGTGGGGACGGCGGGGCGGTTGATCAGGGTGCAGCCGTCCGGGACGCACCAGGGGGCGCCCGGGTGCCACAGGGTGTTGTCGCGCAGGTGGTGGAGTTCGGGTGCGGCGGGGGGATGGCGGTACGGGTCGACGCCGGCTCGCTGGACGGTGCCGTCCCAGACGTAGCGGTACACGTCGTCGCTGCTGTTCGGGGGGTGGGCGGCCGCGGCCAGGGGGAGCAGGGCGCCGCCCAGCAGGACGAGGACTGCGGCGGCGCGTGGTCCGGTGCGCGCGACGAGCCAGGCGCCGGCGGCGAAGGGGAGCCAGGACAGGAGGTACCAGCGGCCGGGGAGTTGCAGTGCGCCGATCAGCAGGGCCAGGCACACCGCGGCCGCGACGACCCGCCTCACCGGCGTCGCCGCGCGATCAGGGCTCTTGCGGTGATCCAGGCGGCGGTGATCAGGGCGGTGGCGGTCAGCAGGATGGCCAGGTTGCGGGCGTAGTGCTGGGGGAAGGCGGAGGGGTTGTCGGCGATGCGGCCGGCGCCGATGACGAAGGGGAGCGCGACCGCGGTCAGGACGGCCGCGACCGCCAGGCCCGCGCGGACCGGGCCGCGGGCGGTCTCGGGAACGAAGCGGGTGACGAGCGCGGCGGCGACGACCACGAGGGGTACGACGACGAAATCGTGCGCGACGAGGGCTATGGCGGCGAAGATCAGGCGGCCGGCCAGCTCGTGGGTGGGCGCGTCGAGCCAGCCGTAGACGCCGTAGCCGAGCAGGGCCAGGCCGGCCGCTCCGAGCAGCCATCTCATGCGATCACCGCCGCGACCCACTTGGTCTGCAGCACGCCGGGGCGGTTGGGGGCGATGAGCCGGCACGGGTGGCCATGGTCGAGGTGCAGCGGCTCGCCGCCGAGTCTCAGGGCGAGCAGGGTCAGCGGGTCGCGGGCCTGGCCGGGCTCGAGGACCGAGGTGCGGTACGGGCCGTCCTGTTGCAGCGACTCGACCGTCACCGGGCGGTCCGGGTCCTCGGCGCCGACCAGCCTCAGGAGGTCGGCGACGCGCACGCCGGACCACGTGGCGCTCGCGCTCCAGCCCTCCACGCACGCGATCGGCAGCTCGGCCGCGAACTGTGGCAGGGCGAGGAGATCTTGGAGGCTCAGCGCGTGGCGGCCGGTGGGGCCGGTGAGCTGGAGGCGGTACGACTCGTCGACGCGCACGATCCCGGCGGCGGCCGCGGTCTTGTTCACCGGCAGCCCCTGCGGGCCGACGCCGGGCAGGCGCGGGGCGAGCAGCGAGACCCGGCCCAGCGGGGCGACGGTCTGCCCGACGGTCGCGAGCGTCACGGCCCCGGCGGCGGCGCCGGTCAGGGTGAGCACCCCGCGCCGCGTCCACCCGCCACCGCCGGCCGCGCGGGCCAGGGTCAGCATCCCGCGCCGCGCCCGGCCACCGTCGGCCGCAGTGCTGTTCGTGTCGCCGTCCGGAGCCGCGGGTCCGGTCAGCGCCGCTCGGATCAACGGCAGTTTGGCCGCGATGTGCAGCAGCAGGGCGCCGGCCAGGATCCACGCGGTCCAGTAGTGGGCGCCGATGAAGCCGAACGGCATCAGCGAGTACCAGTAGGCGATGTTCAGCACGCCCGTCACGAGCTCGAAGACCGCCGCGGCGGAGAGCAGGCCGATCGCCGCGCGCTCCAGGCCGTGCGCCAGGCCGCGGACCGGCGGCCAGGTGAACAGCTTCGGGAAGACCGACCAGATTTTCGCCGTCAGCAGGGGTACCGAGGCCAGGCCGCTCGCCACGTGCAGGCCCTGCGTGATGCGGTACAGCTGCACCGGGCGGGACGGCCAGTGGAACCCGCCCGGCGGGTGCTGGATGAAGTGGCTCAGCACCCCGGTCACGAGGCAGATCGAGAAGGCGATCCCGAGCATGAGCCCGAGGCGCGCGGTCAGCGCGGTCCTCACGCTTGCAGGCTCACGAACCATCGTCCGGCCTCCGTCCAGGTCTCGGTGACGTGCAGCGCGGCGGATTCGGCCAGGGCGGCGAGGTCGTCCGCGGCCACGAACGCCCACGCGAACGGCGCGCTGGCCGGGCCGTCGCTCGCGTCGTCGGCGAGCGCCACCGGGCCGCTCCAGCTGCCGGCGCCCGGCGGGTCGACCTCGACGAGCACCGCCCCGCCCGGGCGCACGAGCCGCCGGCAGCGGCGCAGCAGCCGGACCGGGTCGCCGCCGATGCCGATGTTGCCGTCGGCGAGGAGGGCACCGGTCCAGCCGCCCTCGCCGGGCAGCGGGCCGAACAGGTCCTGGCGCACGACGGGGGCGCCGTGCCGGCGGGCGTACCGCACCGCCTGCGGGCTCACGTCCACGCCCAGCACCCGCCGCCCGGTCGCGGCCAGGGCGCCGGTGAGCCGGCCCGGTCCGCAGCCCAGGTCCACCGTGCCGTCCGGGCAGCGCTCCACGAGCGCGCCGTCGCCGGGCCGCAGGCCGCGGTGCCAGGCGTTCCGGTCGAGCTCCCGCACCGGGGTGCCGTCCGGCGCGACCAGCCGAAGCGCGGCCGGCTCGCCCCGTTCCACCCGCCGCAGCGCCGCGCCGAACACCGCCACCGGGGCCGTCACCGGGCCGGCTCCACTGTGGACAGCACGCGGGCGAACCGGCTCGCGGGGCACGCCGCGGCCGCCGCGCGGGCGTCGGGCGCGGTGTCCACGTCGCGCAGGGTCGCCGTCGCGGCGACCGTCAGGCCCCGGTCGCGCAGGGCGGCCTCGGTCAGGGCGCCGGTGTCCGCGGTGGACATCGGCACATCCCGCAGGACCGAGGCCGCGGCGGGGTCGCGCAGGCCCAGCAGCCACCAGCCGCCGTCCTCGGCCGGCCCCAGGACCGCGTCCGCGGCGGCCAGCCCGGCGGTGGCGGCGACCAGGTGGCCGACCCGCAGCTGCGGGGTGTCCATGCCGACGAGGACGGTGGCGACGCCGGGGCGGGCGGTGTCCGCGTACGCCGCCGCGAGCCGCTCACCCAGCCCCGCCCCGCGCTGCGGCACCCGTGACCACCCGCGCGGCGCGGGCAGCGGGCCGTCGACGACCAGGGTGCGGGCCACGGCCGGGGTGGCGGTGAGCACCTCGGCGGTGTCGGCGATCGCGGCCGCGGCCAGCGCGGCGGCCTGCTCCGGTGTCCACGGTGGACAGAGCCGGGTCTTCACCCGCCCCGGGACCGGCGTCTTGGCCAGCAGCAGCACCTGGACCCTCATGACGCCAGCACCCGGGACATGTCGCGGACCGCGCGCAGGGTGCCGCGCACGCTGCCGGTCACCTTGGAGCGGCCGCCCTCGGCGCGTGGGGCGTAGTCCACGTCGACCTCGGCGACCCGCCAGCCCGCCGCGGCGGCGCGGACCATCATCTCCAGCGGGTACCCGAAGCGCCGGTCGGTCAGCGCCAGCCCGAGCAGCGCCTCGCGGCGGGCGGCGCGCATCGGGCCGAGGTCGTGGACCGGGATGCCGGTGGTGCGCCGCAGCCGCCACGCCACCAGGGCGTTGCCCGCGCGGCCGTGCAGCGGCCAGGCGCCGCGGGTCGTCGGGCGGCGGCGGCCCAGGACCAGGTCCCGCGCTCCGGCCGCGACCGGGTCGACCACCCGCGGCAGCTGGCGCGGGTCGAAGGAGCCGTCGGCGTCCATGAAGCACACGACGTCGGCGGTCGCGGCGCAGAGCCCGGCGTGGGCGGCCGCGCCGAAGCCGCGCGGGGCGGCCGGTACGACCAGTGCACCGTGGGCCGCCGCGATCTCCGGCGAGCCGTCGGTGGAGCCGTTGTCGGCGACGATCGCGCGGAAGCCGGCCGGCAGCCGGGACAGGACCCACGGGAGGGCGGCGGCCTCGTTGAGACAGGGCAGTACGACATCGGTCACGACTCGGACGCTAGCGATGATCTTGAGTGGAAGGTCTTACGAGAAGCTGACGGACCATTACGAACCGCGAACGTGAGCGGCGCGGCGGCCCCGCCATGCCTAGCGTCAGGCCCATGCGGATTCTGGTCACCGGCGGCGCCGGGTTCATCGGCACCCACGTCGTCGCGGCGCTGCGGGCGGGCGGCCACGACGTCACGGTCCTGGACATGGTGCACCCCAAGGCCCACCGCGCCGAGCCGGTCGTCGACGGGCCGTTCGTGCGGGCCGACGTGCGCGACCCGGACGCGGTCGGCGCGGCGCTGGCCGGGGTCGACGCCGTGGTGCACCAGGCCGCGGTCGTGGGGATGGGCGTGGACCTGGCCGACCTGCCCGAGTACGCCGGATGCAACGACCTCGGCACGGCCGTCCTGCTCGCCGGCATGGCCCGCGCGGGCGTGCGGCGGCTGGTGCTGGCGAGCTCGATGGTCGTCTATGGCGAAGGTGCCTACGCCTGCCCGCGTCACGGGCCCGTCGAGCCGGCCGCCCGCCGGACCGAGGATCTCGCCGAAGGGCGATACGACCCCGTGTGTACCGCCTGTGCCTCGCCCTTGACGCCCGGCGAGGTGGGCGAGGAGGCCCCGGTGCGCCCGCGCAGCGTGTACGCGGCGACGAAGGCGGCCCAGGAACACCTCGCGGTGGCGTGGGCGTCCGCGGCCGGCGGGTCGGCGATCGCGCTGCGGTACCACAACGTCTACGGCCCCGGCATGCCCCGCGACACGCCCTACAGCGGCGTCGCCGCGATCTTCCGCTCGGCCCTGGAGTCCGGGCGCGCGCCGCGGGTGTTCGAGGACGGCGGGCAGCGCCGCGACTTCGTACACGTCACCGACGTGGCCGCGGCCAACCTGGCGGCCGTGGCGGCGAGCGACCGGGCGGGCTTCCGCGCGTACAACATCGCCTCGGGCCGGCCCGCCACGATCGGGGACATGGCGGCGGCGCTCGCGGGCGCGATGGACGGCCCCGCGCCCGTGGTGACCGGCGAGTTCCGGGCCGGCGACGTCCGCCACGTCGTCGCCGCGCCCGGCCGGGCCCGCCGCGAGCTGGGCTTCAGCGCCGCGATCGACCTGGCCACGGGCCTGCGCGAGTTCGCCACGGCGCCGCTGCGGGTCTGAGCCCGCGGTATTCCCACCCGGGTGCGAGTCGTTTGACACGGCGCGAGAGTGGCGGCCGGCGATCTAGCGTGGCGGCATGAGGATCGTGTTGACCGGGGGAACCGGGTACATCGGGTCGGCCGTGGTGCGGGAGCTCGTCGCCGGCGGGCATGCGGTCACGGCGCTCGTGCGCAGTGACGAGGCCGCCGACAAGGCGCGCAAGAACGGGGCCGACGCCGCCGTCGGGGATCTGTTCGACGCCGGCTGGGCCGCCGAGCGCTTCGCGGAGGGAGACGCGGTCGCGCACCTGGCGGCGACCGGGGGACCCGACACGGTCGAGTTCGACAAGGGCATCGTGGCGGCGGCGGTACGGGCACTGGGCGGTACCGGAAAACCGTATGTCCACACGAGCGGCATCTGGCTCTGGGGCGACAACGCCGACATCACGGAGGAGTCGCCGATCGCGCCGCCCGCGCTGACCGCGTGGCGGGTGCCGGTCGAGCAGTCGGTGCTGGACGCGGAGCTGGCCGCCACGATCGTCGCGCCCGGCATCGTCTACGGGCACGGCGGCGGCATTCCGGCCGGCGTCCTCGCCCCGGCGCGCGACGAGCAGGGGCGCGTGCAGCTCATCGGGGACGGCTCCCAGCACTGGACGAGCGTGCATGTTGACGACGTGGCTTCGCTGTACCGGCTGGTCCTGGAACACGCCGCGCCGCTCGGCCGGGTCGTCGTCGCGTCGGGGGTGAACCCGACGGTGCGCGAGCTGGGGGAGGCCGCCTCGGGCGGGAGCGGTGTGGTCGCGGAGACTCCGGACGAGACGCGGGCGCGGCTCGGGGCCGGGTTCGCGGATGCGCTGCTGCTCGACCAGCAGGCGCAGGGCGCGAAGGCGCGGGAACTGGGCTGGAAGCCGGTCGGCCCGTCCCTGGTCGACGAACTGCGCTAGACAGTTTTGATCCCGCGCGGGTTTCCGTCCCGCGCGGGCTCAATCAAGCCGTTGACCTGCGAAAACGTCGATGGGATACGACATATCTCCTGTCAGGGTATAAGTCCGAAATGTCGGGTGGAGGAACGACACCCGACATTTCGTCCTCAAACCGGCAGCAGGGAGGAATCAGACTCGGTGAGCGCCAGCACGTCGCTCGTCAGCGGCTGGTAGACGCGCCGCAGCAGGGCCGGGTCGCACGCGCTCGCCACCGCGGCGAAGACCGCGCGCGCCAGGCGCTCCGCGTCCTCGGGCGGCACCGCGGCGCGCGCGGCGACGTCGGACCGGAAGTCGAGGTGGACCTCCTGGTCGTACAGGTGCTGGTAGGACCAGAGCGGCTCGGCCAGGGTCGGTGGGAGTTCCGCGGCAAGCTGGTGCACCCAGCCGTCCGGCAGCCGGGTCGCCAGGGCGTGCAGCACGCCACGCAGGGCCCGGCGCGCGCGCTCGGGGTCGGTGATGCCGGTCTTGTCGCGTACCTCCGCGATGAACACGTCTTCGTACATGTGCCGAACCTGCCCGCCCGGGAGGTGAGCGGCCATCACTCCGGCGGGACGGGGCCGGGAGAGGCGCGGTCATGCCGTGCGGGTGGGATCAGCTCACCCGGCGCTCGCCCAGCATTGCGGGGTACAGCAGCAGCCCCTTCGCCCTTGGAGGCGTCACCATGACACTGCTGGTCACCCGTCCCCGCCGGTCGCTGGCCATGTACCCGGCGCTCGGCATGCCCGTGACGAGCGGCGCCCCCGTCGACATCGAGGAGACGGGCGAGGCGTTCCGGATCGAGCTGGACCTGCCGGGCGTGGCCCCCGGCGACGTGGAGATCGAGCTGCGCGACAGCGAGCTGCGGGTCTACGGCTCGTTTCAGGAGAAGCACCGCGTCGGTACCCTGCGCCACCACGCGCGGCGCACCGGCGAGTTCGAGTACCTGGTGGCGCTGCCGGGCGACATCGACGGCGACGCGGTCGAGGCCGATCTCGACGGCGGGGTGCTGACCATCGTCGCGCCCAAGCTGCGCGAGCAGCAGTCGCGGCGGATCGAGATCCGCGACCCCAAGAACCAGCGGCCGCGGCAGGTGAGCGGGATGCCGGAGGCGCAGGCGAAACCGCCGAGCGTGCGCCCGGGCGCCCCCGACACCCCGGCGGCGCAGGCCAAGCAGATGAAGGACGGGCAGAGCCGGCCGGGACCGGCGAGCCAGACCGTGGGCTCCTCAGGAGTGGGCAGCACCGGGCAGGTCGGCCGGAGCTCGACGGCCTGAGGCCCGCGGCCCCGGTGCGGGGACGGCCTTGATGGCCGCCGCTGCCCGCGACCCCTACGAGGTGCTCGGCGTGCCGCGGAGCGCGGGGCGGGAGGAGATCCAGCGCGCGTACCGTCGCCTGGCCCGCCGCCACCACCCGGACGTCAGCGCCGAACCGGGCGCGGAGGAGCGGTTCAAGGAGATCAACGCGGCCTACCGCGTGCTGGTCGCGCGGGCGCAGAAACGGCCCGAGCGGTACCGCGGCGGCATGGACGACCTGTCCGGCGGGCTGTTCCGGGGTGCCCGCGGGGCCGACCTGCGGGCCGAGGTCACCGTCGGCGTGGAGGTCGCGTTCATCGGCGGCCGCCAGCGGGTGACCGTGGGCGGGCCGGCCGGGCGCCCGCGGCAGTACGACGTGCACGTGCCGGCCGGCGTGGCCGACGGGGAGCGGCTGCGGCTGCCCGGCCGCGGCGAGCCCGGGGTGCGCGGCGGGGCGGCCGGGGACCTGCTGCTCGAGGTACACCTGGCGCCGCATCCGCATCTCAAGGTCGCGGGGCGCGACGTGCGGGTCGCCGTGCCCATCAGCCCGTGGGAGGCGGCGCTCGGCGCGGCGGTGCCGATCGGCCTGCCCGGCGGGGACGTGCGCCTCGACGTGCCGGCCGGGTCGTCGTCCGGGCGGCGGGTGCGGATGCCGGGGCACGGGCTGCCGAATCCCCGCGGCGCACCCGGCGATCTCTTCGCGGAGCTGCGCATCGTCGTACCCGCGTCCCTGACCCCCGGCGAGCGCGCCCTTTACGGCTCGCTGGCCCGCGAATCGACCTTCGATCCCCGTCAGGCATGAACCGAAGGGAAGGGATCACATGCTCAAAAGGGAAGCGTGGCTGCTGGGCATCCGTGGCGTGCTCGCCATCGTGTTCGGCATCTTCGCGGTGATCTGGCCCGGCGTGACCGTGCTCGCGCTGGCACTGCTGTTCGGCATCTTCGCCATCGTGACCGGCATCGAGCAGATCGTGCACGCGATCAGGCCCGCGCCCGGCCCGTCGAATCCGGTCACCGGGTTCGCGGACGGCACCGGCCCGCGCGTGGCCCGCGGCGTGGCCGGCGTCGTCGGGGTCGTCCTCGGCGTCATGGCCATCGCGTGGCCCGGTGTCACCGCGGTGGCGCTGGCCATCCTGGTCGGCATCTGGGCCGTCGTGACCGGGCTGTCCGACCTGTGGCTCGCGACCCGGCAGCACGGCGGCTGGTCGCTCGCGCTCGTCGGCGCCCTGGCCATCGTGGCCGGGCTGTTCATCATGGTCCGCCCGGCGGCGGGCGCGCTGGCCATCGCCTGGGCCATCGGGCTGTACGCGATCGTGAGCGGCGTGCTGCTCCTGGTCGCCGCGTACCAGCTCACGCACCAGGGTTCCGGCCGCGGCCACATGGCGGCGGCCCATTAGAAGAATGGGAGGATGCCTTGCGTGGAGGCCTCACGCAAGGCGGCCCAAGCGCTCGTGCTCGCCGCGGGCTTCGCCGCGCTGGCCGGTGGCATCGCCGGCGTCGTGGTGTGGCGGGACATCGAGTCGGCGTACCTGATGGCGTACGTCGACGGCGGCGCCTCCCGCGGGCACGCGGCGGTCATCGCCGGGCTCGCGCTGGCCGTCGCCGCCGACGGGTGCTGCCTGTACGCCGCGTCCCAGCTGCGCGCCGGCCGGCGCTGGCCCACGTGGCTCACCTGCGGGCTGCTGATCTTCGGGCTGATCCCGGCGATCTTCGGCGGCGGCACGATCATCGCGCCCCGGTTCGTCGGCGACCAGGCGTCGGCGATCGAGCTCGGGGCGGACATCGCGGCGGTGACGCCCGGCTGGTACGTCCCGCTCGTCACCGGCCTCGCGCTCGTCGCCCTGTGCGCGGCCGCCCTGGCGGCGATGCTCGCGGCGGTGCCTCAGCACGACACGTGAGCGTGCACGATCCGCCACCCCTCGGGCAGCCGGACCCAGGTCTGCGACTGCCGCCCGGGCCCGCCTTCCTGATCGGGATAGTCGAACAGCGTCGTGACGGTGGCCAGGTCGGCGCCGAACGTGGTCACCCGCGTCTCGAACAGCCGGCGGCCCGGCGGGAGCGGCGGCTGGGCCGCGCGCCACGCGTGCAGCTCCGCCGCGCCGGTCTGCCGGTCCGCGATCCCGAACCGGGTCACCGCGGGGGAGTCCCAGAACCAGGACCCGAGCGCCCCGACGTCGCCCGCCACCAGCGCCTTCTCGTAGTCGGTGAAGGCGGCCAGCACCGCGGCCACGACGTCGGGGCGATCGATGTCCACAGTGGATTCCTCCCGGGGTTACGCGTCGACGAGTTCGAGCTCTTCGGCCTCGAGCACCCGCGGTGCCGGCCGGGTCAGCGCGAACAGGGCGCACACGACCGCGATGAACAGGTACCCGAGCGCCACCGGGCCGTTGGCGTTCCAGGCGATCTGCCCGGCGTGGATGAGCCCGACGAACGACAGCAGCGCCCCGGCCGCGGCGAAGATCGCCGCGTGGATGAACCGCTTGTCGATGACGAACGCGACGATCGAGCCGAGCACCAGCCCGGCCAGGATGGCGCCCTGGCCGAGGGTGAGCAGTCCGGTGTACACCACGCCGTTGCCCTCCAGCGCCGCCTCCCCGACCTTCGCCGCGGTGGTGCCGGCGGCCGCCAGCGAGTTGTCGATCTGCCCGGTGGCCCACTGGGCTATGTTCGGCACCAGCGCCGCGATCACCGCCGCCGCGTGCGCCCGCGGGGTGAACTGGAACGCCTGCGCGCCGATCAGCAGCCCGATGTACAGCAGGATCGGCACGATCGCGGGCATCGGCAGCACCGCCCCGAGCAGCCCGAACATGCCCAGGAAACACAGCAGCGCGATGACGATGCCGGTGGCCATCGAGTAGCCGTTGCGCCCGCCGGCCTTCTTCCAGCCGGGGTGCCCGACGTACACCGCGGGCGGGAACGGCGAGCCGAGCGCCGCGCCGATGATCGCGCCCGCGCCGTCGGCCAGCAGCACGCTGCGCAGGTTGTAGTTGTCGCCCGCGGCCGCCGCGCTCTCCACGTTGGACATGCCCTCGGTGAAGTTGTAGACGCCGAGCGGGATGGCCGTCGCCAGCAGCGGCGCCACATCCGAAAGACCCGAGAACAGCAGATCCAGGTGTACTCCCGGCAGCGCGAACCCGATCTCGCTCGCCGCCGCGCTCACGGCGTTGCCGTCCATCGCCCCGCCGATCCAGCCGATCGCGGTGCCGAGCAGCAGCGCGGCCAGGCCGATCGGGAAGTTGCCCGGCAGCTTGGTGTCGGTGAGCAGGCCGATGAGCAGCAGCGCGAAGACCGGCAGCGCGACCCAGGCGAGGTTCCACATCCGGGCCGCGGGCAGCATGGAGATGAACGTGATCGAGATGCCGGCCAGGGTCCCCAGCAGGGCGGCCCGTGGCGCGTGCCTTCTGATGTACGGCCCGACGAAGGCGCCGATCAGCACGATGACGCCGATGATGAACGCCCAGGCCAGGCCGGCCTTCCACGCCTTGGTGGCGTCCTGCGTCTTGAGGTACACCGGCAGCATGATGACGAAGATGACGATGAACATGTGCGGGACGCTGGGCCCGTAGGGCAGGGCCGTGACGTCGGTGCGGTTCTCGCGCCGGGCGAGCCGGCGGGCCAGGAACGTGTAGTAGACGTTGCCGACCACGAGCGCGATGCCCAGGGCCGGCAGGATCGCGTGGAACACGTCGCGCTCGCTGAGCTTGACCACGCCCAGGCACAGCGCGGTCAGGGTCAGCACGTTCACCAGCACGTTGACCCCGAAGCCGAAGAAGGCGTTCGTGTCGCCGCGCACCCACCAGGGGATTTTCAGCGTGGGGGTCTCAGTCTCGGCCATGGGTCACGTCCTCGAGTTGCAGTGCGGCGATGAACGCCGGGGACTCGGCGACCCAGCCGAAGATGCCGCCCTGCGCGGCGATCATCGCCAGGCCCGCCCGCTGGAACTCCGGGAAGTAGGAGCCGACGCAGTCGGCGAGCACGAGACACTCGTACCCGCGGTCGTTGGCCTCCCGGACGGTGGTGTGCACGCAGACCTCGGTGGTGACGCCGGTGACGACGAGGCTGCGGATGCCCTGGGCGCCGAGCAGGTCGCCGAGCCCGGTGGCGTAGAACGCGCCCTTGCCGGGCTTGTCGATGACCGGCTCGCCCGGGGCCGGGGCGAGCTCGTCGATGATGTCGTGGCCGCGCTCGCCGCGGATGAGGATGCGCCCCATCGGCCCGGGCGCGCCGATGCGCATGCTCGGGTCGCCGCGGTTGAGCTTGGCCGGCGGGCAGTCGGACAGATCGGGGAGGTGGCCCTCGCGGGTGTGGATGACCGGCAGCCCGGCCGAGCGGGCGGCCTGCAGGAGCTTCGCCGTCGGCTCGATGGTCCGGCGCAGCTGCCCGACGTCGTTGCCGAGCGTCTCGCCGAAGCCGCCGGGCTCCAGGAAGTCGCGCTGCATGTCGATGACGAGCAGCGCGGTGGTGGCCGGGTCGAAGGAGTACGGCCCGGGAAGCGCGTCGAGGGTGGCCACAGTGGACACTCCTAACGGGACGTGGCCGCGATGACGTCCGCGGACGTGGCGACGCAGCCGAAGACGCCGCCCTGCATGGTGACCATGTGCAGCGCGGCCGCGTGGTTGCCGGGGTCGGTGGCGCCGGTGCAGTCCGACAGGATCAGGCACTCGTAGCCGCGGTCGTTCGCCTCGCGCATCGTGGTGTGCACGCAGACGTCGGTGGTGATGCCGGTCAGGATCAGGTGCGTGATGCCGTGGGTACGGAGCACCAGGTCGAGGTTGGTGGCGTAGAACGCGCCCTTGCCGGGCTTGTCCACCACCACCTCGCCGGGCGCCGGCGCGACCTCGGGCACGATCTCCCAGCCGGGCTCGCCCTTGATCAGGATCCGCCCGCACGGGCCGGTGGAGCCGATCTCCGCCCCGATCCGCGCGGACCGCCAGCGCTTGTTCGCCGGCAGGTCCGACAGGTCCGGGTCGTGCCCCTCGCGGGTGTGCACGACGAGCATGCCCAGGCCGCGGACGTGATCGAGCAGCTTGGCCGTGGCCGGCAGCCCGGCCCTGGTCAAGCCGATGTCGTACCCCATGCTGTCGACGTATCCGCCCGGCCCGCAGAAGTCGGTCTGCCAGTCGATGCACAGCAGCGCCGTACGCTCGACCGGAACGCTGCCGTCGTAGGGCCAGGCGTACGGCTGCGCGCCGCCGACCGGTCCGATGCTCGCTGCGCTGGTCATGCTGTCGATTGTCGACAATCCTGTTACGCCGACCCGCGCGCTCTGTAACGCATTGATGTCAGGAAGTTTCTATTCCCGGTCGATGTACGAGCGGGCCCCGTGCTCGGCGAGCGCCGCCAGGACCGCCCGCGGATCCCGGGTCGCGACCACGTCGAAGAGCCGCTCGTGGCGGTGCACGCCGTCGTGCGGGCGGGCCACCTCGGCCTCGCGGCGCAGGTTCAGCGCCATGTACAGCTGGATCTTCACCAGCACCGACTCGTGCACGAGCGCCAGCTGGCGGTTGCCGGCCAGGGCGACGACCGCCACGTGGAACTCGCGGTGGGCGGTGGCCACGTCGAACTGGTCGCCGCGCTCGTCCGCCTCCTGCATGGCCTTCAGCGCGGCCGCGATCCCGCCCAGGTCCGCGTCCGCCGGGGTGGCGCTCACCGCGTGCCGCTCCAGGACGTCGCGGACCGCGTACAGGTCCCGGATGTCGGCGTCGGACAGCACCGCCACCCGCACGCCCCGGCGCGGCATGTGCTCGACCAGCCCCTGCTGGGCCAGCAGCCGCAGGGCCTCCCGCAGCGGGGCGCGGCTGATCCCGAAGCGCTTGGTCAGCTGCTCCTCGACCAGGCGCTCGCCGGGCTCGGTGCCGCCGCCGAGGATCTCCCGGGTCAGCCGGAGCACCGCGAGCTCGACCAGGCTGGCACTGGTCAGCTCGTCGGTCTGCCTCATCGCCACAGTCTCGCACTCCTGTCTATACGGACTGCAACCCGTGCAGGCGGGCGAAGAGTCCCTCCGCGGCCAGCAGTTCCTCGTGGGTACCGAGCTCGACCAGCCTGCCTCCCGCCAGCACGGCGATCCGGTCGGCGTTACGGATCGTGGCCAGCCGGTGCGCGACGACGAACGTGGTGCGGCCCCGCATCAGGCGGGCGAGGGCCTCCTGGACCAGCGCCTCGGACTCGCTGTCGAGGGCCGAGGTCGCCTCGTCGAGCAGCAGCACCCGCGGGTCGCGCACGAGCGCCCGGGCGATCGCCAGGCGCTGCCGCTGGCCGCCGGAGAGCATCGCGCCGCGCTCGCCGACCATGGTGTCCCAGCCGTGCGGCAGGCGCTCGACGAACTCGAGGGCGTTGGCGTCGCGCAGGGCCCGGGTGACGCTCTCCTCGTCGAGGTGCCGGCTGCCGTAGGTCACGTTCTCCCAGATCGTGCCGTCGAACAGCACGGGCTCCTGCGGTACCACGGAAACGAACTTCCGATAGGAACGCAGGTCGATCTCCTCCATGTCCCGCCCGTCGAGGCGGACCCGCCCATCGGTCGGCCGGATGAAGCCGATGAGCAGGTTCAGCATGGTCGACTTGCCGGAGCCGGACGGGCCGACGAACGCGATCGTCTCGCCGGCGGCCACGGTCAGGTCGATGCCCTGCACGGCCGGCGCCGGGGCCTCCGGGTAGCGGTAGCCGACGCCCTCCAGCGCGATCTCGCCGCGCACCGCCGGCACCCGCGCCTTGCCCTCGTTGAGCTCCAGGTCGGGGGCGGACAGCACCTCGCCGATCGAGCGGACCGACTCCAGCCCCTTGGCGATGATCGGGGCCAGCCCGAACAGGCCGATCACGGAGCTGGTGAGCACCGCGAAGTACGTGCTGAGCAGCACCACGTCGCCCGCGCTGACCGGCGCGAAGCCCGACCACGCGGCCCACCCGGCGGCGACCAGGCAGGCGGCCCCGAGCAGCTGGTACGTCACCCAGGACATCGCGCCGAACCGCCCGTTGACCATGTCCAGGCGCAGGCCGGCGGTGCGCACCTCCTCGACCGTGCCCCGCATGCGGTGCACGGCCTCCTGCTCCAGCGCGTGCGCCCGGGTGATCGGCATCAGGTGCGCCATCTCGTCGACCCGCGCCGAGAGCTCCTCGACCCGCCGCCGGAACTCCTCGTTGCGCGCCCCGGACCGCTTGCGCACCATCGCCACCAGGGCCGCGGTGCACGGTACGACCAGCAGGAACAGGGGGACGAACTGCGGTACCCGGATGGCGGTCAGGGTGAGCGCGCCGGTGAGCGTCAGGACCGCCGAGGTGCCCGACGCGGCCACCTGCTGCAGCATCATCTCCACGTTCTCGACGTCGCGGACCAGCTTGGTCTGCAGCAGGCTCCCGCCCGCGCGGGTGTGGAACGCGATCGACAGCTGCTGCAGCCGCCCGGCCAGCGCCGAGCGCAGGTCGGTGCCGAGGTGCCGGACGATCAGCGACATCTGCCGCACCCAGAGCATGTGCGTCGGCACGTTCTGCAGCAGGATCACCGCGAGCACGGCGGCGTTGAGCCACAGCTGCGCGACCGGCCGGTGCTGCACCACGACGTCGATGATGTTGGCGGTGAGCAGCGGCAGCAGCCAGATCGGGCTGTCCTTGACGGCGAACGCGAGGGTGGCCAGCAGCAGCCGCCACCGCGACCGGGCGAGCAGGTGGAAGATCGTGCGCACCGGGCGCCGCCCGTCAAAGTCCATGAAGGTCATTCTTTTGCCCGGCAGGTGGCCCCGGGAAGTCGAGCGAACCGTCGACCGCGTCACAGCCGAACCGGGGGCATATTTTGTCGCACCCTGGTTGTAGCCTGCGTGTCATGACGCAGCCACCGTATGGAACTCCGAATCCGTATGGGCAGCCGGATCCGTACGGCCAGCCGTCCCCCTATGGGCAGCAGCCGAACTATGGACAGCAGCCGGGATACGGGCAGCAGCCCGTGCCCTACGGCCAGTCCGACCCGTACGGTCAGCCCGCCCTCCCGCCGCCGATGTCCTCCCCGCCGGCGTCGGGCCAGCCCTACAGCACCGCCTACCAGCTGCCCCCGGTCTCGGGCGCCCCGGCCTCGGGCGGCGCCTACGACCCCTACGGCCAGGCCGCCTACGCCCAGCCCGCCTACGGCCAGCCCGCGGCCTACCCGATGGCGGTGGCGCAGTACGACCCGCTGACCGGCCAGCCGTATTCCGACAAGAGCAAGATGGTCGCCGGCCTGCTCCAGCTGCTGCCGGGCCTGATCTTCGCCCTCGGCGGCATCGGCCGCATCTACGCCGGCAACATCGCCCTGGGCGTGACCCAGCTGGTCCTGAGCATCGTCGTCGGCTGGACGTCCCTCGTCTGCGGCGCCTTCCTCCTGTTCGTCCCGTGGCTGATCACCGCCGGCCTGTGGCTCTGGTTCGTGATCGACGGCATCATGATGCTGGCCGGCCGCCCGGTCGACGGCCAGGGCCGCCCGCTGCGCCCGAACTGACCCCGTTCGCCTGTTCGCGGGCGCGGCCGGATCCCCGGCTAGGCGCCCGCGAACGCCTAGGGTTGGCTGGGTGGAGATCGAGCGCCTGGTGTGCCACCCGCGGCTGCCGTACGTCGCGGGGCTGCAGTCCGACCGGCCGGCCGTGCACATCTGGGACGGCGAGCTGGACGACCTGACCGTTCTTGGCGGCGACGCCCAGCCGTACTCCGTGGACGACTTCGGGCACGACCGGCGCCTGCGCACCCCCGGCGTGGCCTGGCACCCGGACGAGCCGCTGCTGCTCGTCCCGACCCCCGGCGGCGTGCTCCGCTGGACCCCGACCGGCATCGCGCGCGAGCCGGGCGGCGCGCACCGGTGGCTGGGCTTCACCCCGGACGGCCGGACGCTGCTCGCCTCCCCGTCGGCGCGGGGCAAGCCGGAGTGGGACCAGTCGGACGTGCTCGACCGCCCGACCGGCGCGACCGGCATCGGCCCCGGCTGGGACACGGGCGTCGTCCCGCACCCGGCGGGCGGCATCGTGGCCACCCTCCGCAGCGACCAGGGCGCCACCCTCGTCGTCTTCGCCCACCCCGCCGGCACGTCCCTGCGCCTGCTCAGCCGGGCGGTGATCGTGAACGTCGACGGGTACACGGCCCCGGTGTTCAGCCCCGACGGCCGGTACTTCGCCCTGCGGGGCAACAACTACGTGCACTCCCTCGACGTGTACGCGTTCCCGTCCCTGCGCCGCGTCCTGCACACCACCCTCGGCGACCTGGACGAGCCCTGGTCCTGGCACAACATCGCCTTCGGCACGGAGCCCGGCCGGCTGTTCATCGGCACCCCGACCGGCACCCTCATCGAGTACGACCTTGCGTCCGGTGAGGCCGCGGAGCTGCCCCTGCCGTCCGCCCCGCCGGTGACCGCGCTCGCCACCATGTCCGACGGCTCCCTGGTCCTGGCGGCCGGTGAAACGCTGCGCATGCTGCAGCAGCCGCCCTCGCCCGCGGCCGACCCCGCCGTTGTGCGCGAGTTCCTGGCCGGGGCGCCGCCGGTGGCGGAGGACGAGGACCTGGACGACCAGCTCGTCCTGACCGACGGCGAGCAGGAGTGGGGCGCCGACGACCTCGACGCCCTGACCGAGGCGAGCGACCAGGACCCGGCGTGGCTGCAGCGCCGCGCCGGGATCAACCAGGTCCCGGAGTCAGGGGCGGACGCCGCGGATTGAGGCGTCCAGGACTTCGGCGGTGTGGGCGAGGCGGATGGTGGAGCCTGCTCGGCGTACCGCGGCGGAGATCTGCATCAGGCAGCCCGGGTTCGCGGTGATGAGCATGGTCGCGCCGGTGGAGATGACGTCGCGGGCCTTGCGGTCGCCGAGCTGGGCGGCCGGCTCCGGGTTGAGGATGTTCCAGATGCCGGCCGAGCCGCAGCAGATCTCCGGGTCCGGGATTTCGCGCAGGTCCAGGTCGGGGATGGCGCGCAGCAGCGATCGGGGCTCGGCGCGGATGCCCTGGGCGTGGGCCAGGTGGCAGGCGTCGTGGTACGCGGCGGTGACCGGGACCGGGTGGCGCGGCGCGACCGGGCCCAGCTCGATCAGGAACTCGGACAGGTCGCGGACCTTGCCGGCGAAGGACGTCTCCTTCAGGGCCGAGCCGCAGCCGGCCGCGTTCACGATCAGGGCGTCGACGTCCGCGAACGACCGCTCGATGCCCTCCGCGAACCGGTCGGCCTCCGCCGCTCGGCCGCTGTGGCGGCTCAGGGCGCCGCAGCAGCCCTGGTCCGGCGGGATGATCACCTCGCAGCCCTCCGCGGCCAGGACCCTTGCCGTGGCCGCGTTCACGCCGGGGAAGAAGGCGTGCTGGACGCAGCCGGTGAGCATGCCGACGCGCGCGCGGCGGGGGCCCACCGGCGAGACCACCGCCGGCAACTTGGCCGCTCGGGTGGACGTGGGCGCCAGGTCCAGCAACGTGCGGACCGTGGCGGGCAGGCGGTCGCGGAAGGGGGTGCCGATCATGCGGTACCCCCGCAGCGGCGCCTTGGCGAGCGCCAGCCGGCGGCGGTAGGGGAACAGGGCGAACACGGCCGCCCGCAGCGCGCGGCCGGCGGGTGGGCGGACGTCCTCGACCATGGTGCGGGTCTCGGTGATGAGCTCGTCGTAGCGTACGCCGCTCGGGCAGGCCGTCACGCACGCCATGCAGCCGAGGCAGGCGTCGAAGTGGCCCGCCATCGACGGGGTCAGCTCGTCGCCCTGGGTTTCCTGCAGCATGAGCTGGATGCGGCCGCGGGGGGAGTCCATCTCCTCGCCCCACAGGACATAGGTCGGACAGGTCGGCAGGCAGAAGCCGCAGTGGACGCAGTCGTTGATGAGCTCCTCGCGGTCGGGCATCAGATGCCGCCCACGAAGCGGCCGGGGGCGAAGGTGCCCGCGGGGTCGAACTGGTCCTTCACGCGGCGCATCAGATCCAGGCCGTCGACGTGGCCCCAGACGTCGACCCTCGCTCGTACCGGTGGCGGCGCGGTCAGCACCACGCAGTGCCCGGCGCCGGCGCGGGTGGCGGCGCGCAGGTCGCTGATCACGCCGGCCACGACGCCGGGGTCGGTGGCGCCGGGCAGGCCCGCGTACAGCACGCCCGTGCCGGCCGAGCCGCGCACCCGCAGCGCCACGTCGTGCAGCCGGGCGGTGACGCCGGCCGCGGTGAGCAGGTACGGCACCCGGGACAGGGCGCAGGTCAGCTTGATGCCGACGTCGCCGGGCGACCACGGGTACGTGCCCCAGGCCGGCGGGGGCGCGTCGGCCTGCTCGCTGCCGTCGCCGAGGAGCTTCTCCAGGTCGTTGGCGCGCCGCTCGACGCCCGCCGGGACGCCCTCGACCAGGGCGGTCACCGTCAGCGGGCCGTCGCCGGCGGCCATGTCGACCTCCAGGGCGCTCGGCACCACCTGGGCGGCCAGCACGGCGGCGACCGCGCGGCCGGCGTCGTCGATGCCCTCGGCGGGGGCCGTCACGTAGCGGGCCGCGGCGGGCAGGGGGTGCAGGCGGAACGCGCACTCGGTGATGACGCCGAGGGTGCCGTACGAGCCGGCGACGAGCTTGCCGAGGTCGTACCCGGCGACGTTCTTGACGACCTTGCCGCCGGCCTTGGCCACGACGCCGTCGGCGCGCACCACGGTGACGCCGATGAGCAGGTCGCGGACGGTGCCGTAGAGCATGCGGCGGGGCCCGGAGGCGTTGACGGCGACGGTGCCGCCGATCGTCGCGCCCGGCAGCGGCTCGTCCAGCGCCAGCTGCTGGCCGGCCGGGCGCAGCGCCTCCTGCACCTCGGCGAGCGGGGTCCCGGCGCGCACGATCGCGACCAGGTCGCCGGCCGCGTGCTCGACGAGGCCGCAGACGCCGCGCATCTCCACGATGAGGTCGAGCCGCTGCGGCGGGAGGGCCCAGTCCTGGCGGGTCCCGGCTCCTCGGGCGACGAGCGCGAGGCCGTCGCGGGCTGCATCCCGTACACAGGAAGCCACCTCGGCCGTCGTGGTCGGCTGCGCGACCGTGGCGGCCGGCACCCCGGCGATATCGTCGACGACCGTCATCGTCAGAACACCTCCACGCCCGCCTCGTGCCAGGGATTCGGACCTTTCCGGCGGCCGGGGACCTCGCCGCACAGCCGCGGGGTCGGGAAGACCTTGCCCGGGTTGGCCAGGCCCCGCGGGTCGAACGCGCAGCGCAGGAGTTGCATGGTGTCGAGGTCTTCGTCGGAGTACATCCGCGGCAGGTGTTTGGCCTTGTCCATCCCGACGCCGTGCTCGCCGGTGATCGACCCGCCGTGCTCCACGCAGATGTCGAGGATCGCCCCGGACACCGTCTCGGCCCGCTCGGCCTGCCCGGCGACGGCCTCGTCGAAGAGCACGAGCGGGTGCAGGTTGCCGTCGCCGGCGTGGAAGACGTTGGCGACGCGCACGCCGTGCTCCGCGGCCAGCTCGCCGATGCGCGTGAGGACCTGCGGCAGCGCGGTGCGCGGGATGACGCCGTCCTGCACGATGTAGTCGGGGGAGATCCGCCCGACCGCGGCGAACGCCGACTTGCGGCCCTTCCAGAACAGCGCCCGCTCGGCGTCGTCGGCCGCGATGCGGATCTCGAAGGCGCCGTGCGCGCGGCAGAAGTCCTCGACCGCGGCGAACTGGGCGTCCACCTCGGCCGCCGGCCCGTCGAGCTCGACGATGAGCACCGCGCCCGCCCCGGCCGGATAGCCGCAGTGCACCGCCGCCTCGGCCGCCTCGATCGCCAGCGCGTCCATCATCTCCACGGCCGCCGGCACCACGCCCGCCGCGATGATGGCCGAGGTCGCGGCGCCCGCCTCGTCGGGGCCCGCGAAGGCCGCCAGCAGGGTGCGCACTGTTTCAGGCAGACGCAGCAGCCGTACTGTCACCTCGGTCGCGATCCCCAGGGTGCCCTCGGAGCCGACGAAGGCGCCCAGCAGGTCGTAGCCGGGCGCGTCGGGTGCCCGCCCGCCGAGGCGGACCAGGTCGCCGTCGGGCGTGACGATCTGCACCTCGGTGACGTGGTTGGCCGTGAAGCCGTACTTGAGGCAGTGCGCGCCGCCGGAGTTCTCCGCCACGTTGCCGCCGA
This sequence comes from Dactylosporangium sp. CS-033363, assembly GCF_050942475.1. Taxonomy (NCBI): domain Bacteria; kingdom Bacillati; phylum Actinomycetota; class Actinomycetes; order Micromonosporales; family Micromonosporaceae; genus Dactylosporangium; species Dactylosporangium sp. CS-033363. The sequence goes on from NZ_CP192032.1 coordinate 2,406,158, forward strand.
TCGAGCAGATCTGCTGGCTGGAGGGGTCGGGGGCGTAGTAGTACCCGTGCGGGCTCGCGGCTTTGGAAACCTGCAGGTTGATGACGCCCGGCTCCAGCACCGCCCGCTCGTCCTGCGGCGCGACCTCGCGGATGGCGCGCAGCTGCGAGGTGACGATCAGGGCCCCGTCGGCGTGGGGGAGCGCGCCGCCGGACAGGCCGGTGCCGGAGCCGCGGGCCACGAACGGCACCTTGTGCTCCACGCAGGCCCGGACCACGGCCGCGCACTCCTCGGCCGTGCGGGGCAGCAGCACGATCCCGGGTACGACCCGGTAGTGCGCGAGGCCGTCGCACTCGTAGGTCCGCAACCGCGCGTGGTCCGTGATGATCTGGTCCTGGGCCAGGGTCGCGGTCAGCGCCTGTCGCAGAGCATCGATGCTCATGGCATCCGTTCGTACGCCGGAATCGTCAGGAAGTCCACAAATTCGTCGGCCACGGCCACCTCCATGAACAATTCCCGGGCCTGGCTCAGGTCTCCGCCGAGCTTGGCCAGCTCCTCGTCGGCGATCCGCTCGATCAGCTCGCGGCTCACCTTCTCGCCGGTGTCGTCCAGCTCGACGCCGTTGTGCAGCCACTGCCAGACCTGCGAGCGGGAGATCTCGGCGGTCGCCGCGTCCTCCATCATGTTGTTGATCGCGACGGCGCCGTTGCCCTTGATCCAGGCGTCGAGGTACTGCACGCCGACGCTGACCGCGTTGCGCAGTCCCTCCTCGGTGCGCCGGCCGGGCGTCGCCGCGATGTTGAGCAGCTCGTCGGCGGTCACGTGGACGTCCTCGCGCGTGCGGTCGAGCTGGTTCGGGCGGTCGCGCAGCACCCCGTCGAAGATCTCCCGGCAGACCGGCACCAGATCCGGGTGGGCGACCCACGACCCGTCGAAGCCGTCGCCCGCCTCGCGGGTCTTGTCCGCGGAAACTTTCTCGAACGCGGCGGCGTTCACGGCCGCGTCGCGCCGGCTCGGGATGAACGCCGCCATCCCGCCGATCGCGTGCGCGCCGCGCTTGTGGCAGGTGCGCACCAGCAGCTCGGTGTAGGCGCGCATGAACGGCACGGTCATCGTCACCGAGTTGCGGTCGGGCAGCAGGAAGTCGCGGCCGCGGGTACGGAACTTCTTGATGACGCTGAACATGTAGTCCCAGCGGCCGGCGTTGAGCCCCGCCGAGTGCTCGCGCAGCTCGTAGAGGATCTCCTCCATCTCGAACGCGGCCGGGAAGGTCTCGATCAGCACGGTGGCGCGGATGGTGCCGGTCGGGCGGCCGAAGCGCTCCTCGGCGAAGGCGAACACCTCGTTCCACAGCCGGGCCTCGAGGTGCGACTCCATCTTGGGCAGGTAGAAGTACGGCCGGGTGGCGAGGTGGTTGTGGAAGAAGTAGAGCCCGAAGTCGGTCAGCGAACCCGACGTGGGCTGCCCGTCGACCAGGATGTGCTTCTCCGGCAGGTGCCAGCCGCGCGGGCGCACCACGATGGTCGGCCGCGCGCCGTCGGTCAGCTGGTACCGCTTGCCCTCCGCCGACGTGAACGCCAGCGTCCCGGCCACGGCGTCGCGCAGGTTGAGCTGCCCCTGCACCACGTTCTCCCACAGCGGCGTGTTGGCGTCCTCGTGGTCGGCCAGCCACACCTTGGCCCCGGAGTTGAGCGCGTTGATCGTCATCTTGGCGTCGGTCGGCCCGGTGATCTCGACCCGCCGGTCCTCCAGGCCGGGCGCCGGTTCGGCCACCCGCCAGTCGCCCTCCCGCACCTCGCGGGTCTCCGGCAGGAAGCCCAGCGTGCCGCCCGCCTGCAGCTCGGCCTCGCGCTCCTTGCGCAGGGCGAGCAGCTCCAGCCGCCGCGCGTCGAAGCCGCGATGCAGATCTGCCAGGAAACTCAGAGCCTCTTCGGTAAGGATCTCGGCGTAGCGATCGCCGAGTGGTCCGGTAATCTCGACGCCCGTAGCGTTGCCCATACGACCGACCTTAGGCCATATCGCGGCCACCCCCGGTGCGTGCCGCGAGGCGTGTGGTATGGGAAGCTCTGCCGAACGAAACTCAGGTCCGTCCGTGTGCTGGGCCGTCCACCAGGGGAGTCGACGAATCGTGAGCGATCGGGGCAGGAAAGGCGGCCCGGCGAGGTCCACGCCGAAGGCGAAGGCCAATCCGGAGCCGGCTGCCGAGGTTGAGGAAACTCCTTTGGACGCCGTTTCCTCTTCTTCTGCGGACCCTTCCGATGAGCCGGATGTCATTTCTTCGGAAGACTCGGACATTTCGGACTCGGCGGACTTGTCGGACGATGATGCGTCCGACGAGGACGTTGTCGAGGACGAGCCGAAGAAGTCCAAGAACAAGGGCCCCGCGCCGCTGAGCCGCGCGGAGAAGCGCGCCGCGGCCCGGGTCGCCGCCGCGAAGGCCGCCCGCCGCCGCCGCGTGGGCCAGGCCATCGCCGGTGTCGTGGTCCTCCTCGTCGCCGTCGGCGGCGCGTTCGCCGGCGTCTGGTACTTCGGCGACCGCGCGGAGCAGCAGAAGACCGAGTGCAAGAAGCCGGACCAGAGCTCGTACCCGCCGCTGCTGGGTGGCTTCGACAAGCGCCTAGCCGAGGAGCCCAAGACCGAGGCCGGCAAGGAACAGAGCGTCGGCGTCCGCACGGTCAAGGTCGAGATCCAGGGCAAGTGCAAGACCGTCAAGCCCGGCGACACGGTCGTGGTCAACTACGTCGGCCTGACCTACAAGGACGGCAAGGTCTTCGACTCGTCCTGGCAGCACAAGCAGACCTTCCCCGTGCAGGTCGGCATGCTCGAGCAGGGCCAGCAGGCGCAGGTCATCGAGGGCTGGGACCGCGGCCTGGTGGGCCTCAAGGTCGGCAGCCGGGTCATCCTCGACATCCCGGTCAAGGAGGCCTACAACAACGCCGACGGCTACCCGCAGGGCGACCTGCGCTTCTACGTCGACATCCTGGACATCCAGGCGGCCGACTCGACGGGTGGCCTGCAGATACCGGGCAATTAGCGTTCGCTTTCGCAACCAGGGCGGCTCCCGGCATCGCGCCGGAGCCGCCCTGCGTCATCTGGCGGTCAGGCGGCGGCGTGTCGTCGTGCATACGTCGCCGCGGGTGGCACCACGTTGCGGGCGGCAACATGGAACGCCATACCGGCCGCCTCGCACTCGCACGCTGCCGCACCTGTCGAAGGTGAGAGGGCGCTCGCACGGCTGCCGTTTCAAACCGCCGTCGAGCGGACAGGGTGAGAGACGCTTGCATCCGGCAGGCCTGTTCCGCGGGGTTGCGGTCAGCGTGTGCCGTAGGCGCATAAGGACATACGCCCCGTCCACCATCGTCCTGCGTACGCGGTCGAGGTCGGTCGGCGACGGGTCGGGATGTTCGTTGCAGGCCGGCAGAAACGTCAGCGCCGCGAACCAGGCGGCCGACTCGACGGGCGCTTGTGGATACCGGGCAGTTGGCGTTCCCGCTTCGATCAGGGCGGTTCCGGCATCACGCCGGAGCCGCCTCGCGCCACAGGGCGGTCAGGCGGCAGCGTGCCGCCCTGCATACGTCGCCGCGGGTGCCGTCACGTTGCAGGCGGCGACACGGAATGCCATGCCGGCCGCCTCGCACTCGCAGGCTGCCCGCTCCTGGGCCGCCTCCCAATCGGCTAGGCGTTGCTCGGGTTCCTTCGGGGCGGGCAGCGGCGGGAGCGCACAGACCGCGACGAGGGAGAGCAGGCCGAAGAGCAGGCCGAGCAGGAACCAGCCGAGCGGATCGCGGTTCTTGCCGGCCGCAACGACGGCTTGGAGCGCCGCGACTGCAACGCCGATGGTCGCGAAAATGAGCAGAGCGATGCTGCGCCATCGGATCGGCCGGCTCAACCTTGAGCAGAACGGTGCGAGAGCCGCTGCACCCGGCGGGCCCGTCGGTCGATGGGTCGCGGTCAGCGGGTTCCGTAGGCGCGCATGAACGCGTGCACCCCGTCCACCATCGTCCTTCGCACGCGGTCGAGGTCGGTGCGCGACGGGTCGGGCTGTTCGTTGTAGGCCAGCAGGATCGTCAGCGCCGCGAAGTGGTCCGCGGCGCGGCGGGGGTCGTCGGTGTCCAGAAGGCCCTTGGCGGCGAACTGGGTGATCAGCTCGACCAGAGCCTGCTCCGGTACCGCCGTCGCCAGGTCGTCGTCCGTGCCCGGCGTCTGCCAGCGTTGCTGGGCGACCAGCGCGAAGACGGCCGCGTAGTCCGCCGTCCCCAGCATCGTGGTGCCGATGTCGATCGCGAGGGCGGTGAGAGCGGACTCCAACTGCGGGACCGTCGCGATGCCCTCGGCGCCGCCGGGCAGGTGGGTGTCGAGGGAGCGTTGCATCGACGCGGCCAGGGACTCCGCGGCGTCGGCGAGGATGGCGAGGAACAGGCGGCGTTTGTCGCCGAAGTACTCGTACACCGTGGCCTTGGAGACCTTGGCCTGCGCGGACACGGCGTCCATGCTCACGCGGTCCACGCCCTGGTGCACGAAGAGCTCGCGGGCGGCGGTGAGGATGGCTCGGCGCTTGGCCTGGGTGCTCTCGCGCACCCGATCACCCTACAGGACCGTCTTCTCAAACTGAACTGAACCGTTTAGTTTAGTCAGGGTGATGTGCACACCACCTTGGAGCGTGTGATGCCGCAGGCGCCCGCCGTGATCGGTGACCTCGCCGCGTCGGTGCTGGGGCGGACCGCGACCGTGCTTGCAGTGCGCGAGCCGGCGCCGGGATTTCTGGAACTGGAGTTGCACTCCGCGGCGCCGCCGGGCGGGTGGCAGCCGGGCCACGAGGTGCAGTTCCGGGTCACGCCGACGCAGGGCCGCCGCTACACGGTGCGGACCGTCGCCGGGGAGCGCATCGGCCTGCTGATCGCGACCGAGGCGGACGGGCCCGGCACGGCGTTCATGCGTGGGCTGCGGCCCGGGATGCGGACGACGGTGCTGACCGGCCGGCACCGGCCGATGCGGGAGCCGGGCACGCGGCGGCTGTACCTCGGCGACGGATCGGCCCTGGGCACCATCGACGCCATCGCGCATCCCGGCGCCGTCGTGGTTGTTGCGCTCGCTGAAAGTGCGATTGCACCCCTTGCAAGTCGCTTCCACACATACCACTTCGGGGCGCACGCGTGGCGGGAGCACCTCGGCGACGGGTTCGACGGCGCGGTGCTGCTCGGACACGCGCAGACGATCCAGGTGCAGCGGCGAGCCCTGATCGAGGGCGGCATCCTGACGCGCCGCGCGATCGCGATGCGGCCCTACTGGGCGGACGGGAAGACCGGGCTTTGAGCGCCGCTACTCGAACAGGGAGCCCCGGCCGCCGCCCTCGCGGGAGCGGGCTCGGCGGCGGAGTTCGACGATCACCGAGTCGACCAGCGCCGTCGCGGCCAGGACGAAGAGGATCACGGCGAGCCAGGTGAAGCCGGCCGCCAGGGACAGCGCGCCCAGCACGGCGCTGGTGAAGAAGCCGAAGACGGCCAGGACGAGGCGGAGGTTGAGGGCGGAGTACGGGTGCCCGACAGTGCCACGGGCGCCGCGAGGCTGGGCGCGCATCACGGTTGCGTCATCCCTTCAGCTGGGTGATCTTGTCCTTGAGGATCGTGGTGGCGATGGCCGCGCGGTGCGGCTGGCCGTGCAGGAAGGCCTCCGCGAAGCGCACCGCCTGCTGGTACGTCACCTTCGCCGGCATCGGCGGCTCGTTCGCGTCCACCGCCACGTCGACGATCGCGGGGCCGTCGAAGGCCAGGGCCTCGCGCAGCGTGTTCTCCAGGGCGCCGGGCGAGGTGACCTTGGCGCCGTAGCCGCCGCAGCCGCGGGCCCAGGCGGCGTAGTCGGGAGCGGGGTCGCCGAAGCGGACGCCGTACTCGGGGAAGCCGAGCACCATCTGCTCCCAGACGATCATGCCGAGGGCGTTGTTGTTGTTGATGACGACCTTGACCGGCAGGCGGTAGCGGGCGGCGGTGTGGAACTCGGCCATGAGCATCGCGAAGCCGCCGTCGCCGACGTAGGCGATGCACTGGCGGCCGGGGTACTCGTGCTGCAGCGAGATCGCGTACGGCAGGCCCGGCGCCATCGAGGCGAGCGTGCCGGACAGGTAGAACTCGCGGCGGCCGGTGATCTGGAAGTGCCGTGCGGCCCAGGTGGCCACGGTGCCGGAGTCGCAGCACAGGATCGCGTCGGAGGCGGCGACCCGGTCCATCGCCGCGGCCAGGTACTGCGGGGCGATCGGGTCACGCTCGGCGTTCTCGATCGCGGCGAGGCGCTTGCGCCAGTCGGCCATCTGCTCCTGGTACCGGCGAAGGTGTTTGCGGTCCTGACGGCGCTTCAGTCGGGGCAGCAGTGACTCGAGGGTCGCCGCGGCGTCGCCGACGAGGGGGACGTCGGTCGGGATGCGGGTGCCGGCGCGGGTGGCCTCGGCGTCGATCTGCACGACGTGGGCCTGGCCGGGCTCGGGCAGGAACTTCGTGTAGGGGAAGTTCGTGCCGATCATGAGCAGGGCGTCGCAGTCGGCCATCAGGTCCTCGCTGGGCGCGGTGCCGAGCAGGCCCAGGCCGCCGAGGCAGAACTCGGAGTCGTCGGGGACCACCATCTTGCCCATCAGCGACTTGACGATCGGCGCGCCGAGCACGTCCGCGGTGAGCTCGACCAGGGCGCCGGCGCCGCGCGCGCCCACGCCGGCCAGGATCGCCGGGCGCTCGGCCACGTTGAGCAGGTCGGCCGCGGCCTGCAGGTCGTCGTCGGCCGGGCGGACCGGCGGGTGCACCCACACCGGCGAGGTCGCGGGCTCGCGCACCGGGCCGACGTCCTCGTACGGGTTGTCGCCGGCCGTGGCCACCTGCACGTCGTTGGGCACGGTCAGGTGCGCCACCCCGCGGCGGGCGAGGGCGGTCCGCACGGCGATGTCCACGAGCGTGGGCACCTGCGCGGGGTTCACGATCGGCTCGTTGTACTCGGCCACGTCCTCGAAGAGCCGATCCAGGTGTACTTCCTGCTGGTACGCCGTCCCCAGCACGCCCGACTCCTGCATGCCGGTGATCGCCAGGACCGGCGCGTGGTCCAGCTTCGCGTCGTACAGTCCATTGGCGAGGTGGATGCCACCCGGGCCGGACGTGGCCAGGCACACTCCCAGCCGCCCCGTCGCCTTGGCGTGCGCGACGGCCATGAAGGCGGCCGCCTCCTCGTGGTGCACGAGGACGAACCGCACGCGGTCGGCGTTGCGGCGCAGACCCTCCATGAGCCCGTTGATGCCGTCGCCGGGGAGCCCGAAGACGGTGTCGACGCCCCAGGCGGCCAGTCGCGCGATGATCGCCTCACCTACGGTTTGCTTCGCCATATTGCAGCCTTTGCCCGAACCGCCGCGTCAAAACATCCGGGCCGTGATCCGGTACCGTCTGGCCGCATGGGGATGCTCGACCGGCTCCGCGGCACGCCACAGGAGCGATTCGCCCGCCGCGTGCTGACCGCGATGCGCGATGCCGGCGTGGCCTCGGCGCGGTACCTCCCGGAACAGTTCGCGATCGAGGTCCGCCGGGACTCCGCGCAGGGCCAGCCGGCCATCGCCTACCTGGGCAACATCTACCGCGAGTGCGAGCGCGCCGACCGCTCCGAGCGCCGCGAGCGCATCGCCTCCTTCCTCAGCGCCGTGGTCTTCAACCCGGGCGCCCCGGACACCTGGACCGAGGTCGCCCCGCTGCTGCGCCCGGTCCTGCGCACGGTCACCTTCGGCGCCGGCATGCCCACCTCGGCGCCGCGCCCGGTGCGCCGTCCGGCCTGGGCGTACCTGTCCGAGTTCGTGGTCGTCGACCAGCCGACGTCGGTGATGTACGTGACCGAGAAGCAGATCCAGGACTGGGGCGTCACCGAGCACACCGTGTTCGACCGCGCCCGGCGCAACATGGCGGCGATCGCCGCGGTCACCGACGACACGACCGACGCCCCCGGCCCGCGCACGCTGGTCCGCATGGTCGAGGACGGCGACGCGTACTGGTCCTCGCACCTCCTCGTCGACGGCTGGCTGGCCGCGCAGCAGTCCCGCCTCGGCGGCCCGCCGCTCGCCTTCGTGGCCGACACGACCGGCATGCTCCTGGTCGGCCGCGGCGCCGACGACACCCCGGAGACGCTGGGCAAGATCTTCGAGCTGGTCGAGCACGAGTACCGCGAGGCCGCCCGCCCCATTTCGCCGGTGGCCCTGACCGTCGACCACACCGGCGCCGTGGTGCCGTTCCTGGTGCCGGCGGGCGACCCGCTGTACGAGATCACGCACCGCACCGAGGTGCTCATGGCCACGTCGGAGTACGCCGCGCAGGCCCACCACCTGGAGTCCGACGCCTTCGTCGCCGCGTGCACCCTCGCCGAACGCCCCGACGGCTCGGTCCTGTCGTTCGCCAGCTGGGGCGAGGGCGTCGACACCCTGCTGCCCCGGGCCGACTTCGTGGCCTTCCCGTCGGACGAGCTCAGCCCGTTCTTCGTGGCCTGGGACGACCTGGAGCGCGAGGTCGACCTGGAGCCGGAGCCGGGCCTCGACCCGGTGCGCTACCGGCTGCGCACCTGGCCGCACCCGGGCGTGGTCGAGCGGCTGCGCAAGGTCGCGAAGCTACTCTAGTACTGCCCGCAGCCGCGCCCTGACCTGCGGATCCTTGGCGTCGGGGTGCGGTTCGGCGGGCCGCTGCCCGTCGAAGAAGAGCCCGGAGCGCGTCTCGTCGAGGATGAGCCGCAGCGTCGCCGCCCCGCCCTCGTCCACGCTGCTGAAGGGCGTCTGGCCGTACTGTCTGACCATTGCCGTGTCCATGAACGTCGCCGGGTGCAGGCAGTTGGCCGTGACCCCGGTGCCGTCCAGTTCCCCGGCGAGGTCGTACGTCCAGGCGGCGAGGGCGAGCTTGCTGCGCCGGTAGGCGGTGACCCCGTCGTACCGCTGCCGCAGTTGTAAGTCCTCGAAGTCGATCGGCTCCTGACCGAGCGATCCAACGTTGACGATCCGCGCGGGCGCGTTGGCCTTGAGCGTGGGCAGCAGCGCCCGGGTGAGCCGCACGGGCGCGAGCAGGTTGACGGCCCAGCGCAGCTCGAAGCCGTCCTCGGTTTCCTCTCGGGTACCGTCCCGCTCCCCGAACCCCACGCCCGCGTTGTTGACGAGGTGCGTGAGCGGCCGGCCCTCGACCTGATCGGCGAGGCGGTCGACGTCGGCGAGGCGGGCCAGGTCGGCGACGAACCCCTCGGCCCGCCCGCCGGCCCGCTCGACCTCGGCGACGCCGCGCTCGACCTTGCCCTTGTCGCGCCCGTGCAGCAGGACCGTCAGTCCGGCCTGGCCGAGCCGGGGCGCGAGCCAGCGCCCGAGGCCGGAGGTGGCACCGGTCAGCAGTACTTCGCTCATACCCGCAACCTAGCGCGCCGCGTCCCCGCAGACCGCCCGCCTGCCCGCGCCCGCAGTTGCCGTAGCGGTCAGGTCGCCCGGCGTGGTTGAACCGTCCGTCCGGTTGACCGACTCCGGGTCGGGTCGGAGCAGCATGTCGCTCATGACCACCGACAACGCCGAGGCGCCGATCACCCTCGCCGAGCTGATGCCCGCCCCGACGCGGGCGCCGCGATCGAAGCGGCCGTGGATGGTCGCCGGCATCGTCACCGCGGCGGTGGTGGTCGTGGCGGGCGTCGTGGCCCTGGCGTGGGCGGTCCGGCCGGCTCCGGTGGCGACGCGATCGATCGGTCCGCTGGCTGAGGATGCCGCGCGCGAATGCCGGGATGCGATCGGCGCCGAGAGCCGCCTGCGCGTGGACGCCGCCCGGCAGAGCGGCAATGGTCTCGCCACCTCGACCGTGTCCGACGTGACCGTCACCGAACCCCGCTGGGGCGAGTCGCCGCACGCGTGGACGGTCGACGGCACGATGAAGTTCAGCATCGTGTCGATGCTCGGCGTGATCCCCACGAGTGTCGACGTGCGTTGCACGGCCACCAGGTCGGCGGGCGGGCGCCTGGTGACCTCGGTGGCAAACCGGTGACAGCGGCACTCACGACGCAGGGCGGCTCCGGCGTGTGGCCGGAGCCGCGTTGGTCGAAGTGCGAGCGCTAGTTACCCCGCTGACGGTGCGGGGTTCAGACGAAGACGCTCAGTAGCATGATGAGGGCGATCGACACCACGGAGATGATGGTCTCCATCGCCGACCAGGTCTTGAAGGTCTCGCCCACGGTCATGCCGAAGTACTCCTTCACCAGCCAGAAGCCGGCGTCGTTCACGTGCGACAGGAACAGCGAGCCCGAGCCGATCGCCAGCGCCAGCAGGGCCGTGTTCGTGCCCGGCAGCTGGGCCATCAGCGGGGCCATCAGGCCGGCCGCGGTCACCGTCGCGACCGTGGCGGAGCCGGTGGCCAGGCGGATGCCGACCGCGATCAGCCAGCCCAGCAGCAGGGCCGAGATGCCGCTCGCGGCGGCCGCCTTGCCGATGGCGTCGCCGATGCCGATGGCGACCAGGATCTGCTTGAAGCCGCCGCCCGCGCCGATGATGAAGACGATGCCGGCGATGGGCAGGAGGCTGGCGGCGATCATGTCGCTGACCTGGGCGCGGGAGAAGCCGCGGAGGTAGCCGAAGGTGAACATCGCCAGCAGTACGGCCAGCAGGAGCGCGACGAACGGGTCGCCGATCGAGTCGAAGATCTTGCGGGCCGGGTTGTCCTTGTCGTCGGTGGCGATGTCGGCGATCGCGCGGCCGAGCATGAGGACCACCGGGAGCAGCACCGTGACCAGGGTCAGGACGAAGCCGGGGCGCGTGATCGGGCGCGGCTCGATTTCGGCCCTCTCGGGCGTGTTCGGTTTTTGTGCTGCGTCGGCGGGGGAGCCGTCGGCCGCCGCCTCCGTGGCGGTGCGGGTTGAAGCGCGCTCGAACTCGGCGACGAGCCGGGCCGGGGGTTCGGGGGTGACGAAGCGCGCGATCCACATGCCGTAGAGGGGGCCGGCGACGATCACGGTGGGGATCGCGACGATGAGGCCGAAGGCGAGGGTCTGGCCCAGGTCGGCATGCAGGGCGTTGATCGCGATGAGCGGGCCCGGGTGCGGCGGGACCAGGCCGTGCATGACGGACAGGCCGGCCAGGGCGGGAATGCCGATGCGCACGATCGACGTCTGCGCGCGGCGGGCCACCAGGAAGATCACGGGGATGATCAGGACCACGCCGACCTCGAAGAACAGCGGGATGCCGATGATCATCGCGATCAGGGCCATCGCCCACGGGAGCCGGGCCTTGCCGGACCGGCCGACGATCGTGTCGACGACCTGATCGGCGCCGCCCGAATCGGCGAGCAGCTTGCCGAGGATCGTGCCGAGGGCGACGAGGATGCCGACGCCGCCAAGGGTGGTACCGAAGCCGGATTCAAAACTGCTGATGGACTTCGCGGCTCCGAGCCCTGCGCCGAGGCCCACCACGGCGCTGCCGAGGATCAACGACAAGAACGGATGGATTTTGTACTGTGTGATCAGCACGACCACCACCGCGATCGCGACCACCGTCCAGATGACCAGCGTCGTGTCGTGCAACGTCCAGTGCATCGGGCTCCTCCTCCCGGACGGGGCCCGGCAGTCGGCTCACACGTCGGGGTGCGCGCGCAGGATCGCGTCCACGATCTCGTTCGGCGGCGGCTCGACCGACACCTCGGTCACGCCCTCGTCGGGCTCCGGCGGCTCCAGATCGGCGAACTGGCTGTCGAGCATGTCCACGCGCATGAAATGCCCGTGCCGAGCGGCGAGCCGGCGCGTGATCAGCTCGCGGGATCCTTCGAGAAACACCAGCCGCACCTGCGGCCGGCCCTGGCGGAGCCGGTCCCGGTAGGCGCGCTTGAGGCCGGAGCACGTGACGACCCCGGGCTCCCCGGCCGCGGCGCGCTCGTCGATCCACTCGCCGATCCGGTCGAGCCAGGGGCGGCGGTCGTCGTCGGTGAGCGGGACGCCCTTGGACATCTTCTCGACGTTGGCGGCCGGGTGGAAGTCGTCGGCCTCGGCGTACGTCCAGTGCAGCCGCCCGGCCAGCATCGCCCCGACCGTGGTCTTCCCCGTGCCGGCCACACCCATCACGAGAAACACCGGCGGCGCGTCTGGCATGCGTGGACCATACCCGCACGGCATGTTCGTCACACTTTCGCGCAACTACAGTTCCTCGATGTGGAGGTTCGTGCCGCACAGGACAGCGACCGTCCCTGGATTCGCACGACGCTTGCAGAAAGCTGGGGCGAGACCCGCATCGTCGTCGGCGGACGGGCGCGCGACGCGTCGGTGCTGCCCGCCCTGGTGGCGATCGGTGGCGGCGGTCGGCGGGCGGGGCTGTTGACGTACGAGGTCGGGCTTGCGGGTCTTGAGGTCGTCTCCCTCGACGCGACCGAGCGTGGTGGAGGGGCCGGCACCGCGCTGCTCGAGGCGGCTCGAAGTGTCGCGGCCGGGCTGGGACTGCGGCGGGTCTGGCTGGTGACGACCAACGACAACCTCGACGCGCTGCGGTTCTACCAGCGGCGCGGCCTGCGGATCGCGGCCGTGCACCCCGGGGCCGTGGATCGCGGGCGGTTGCTGAAGCCGGGCATTCCTTCCTCGGGGGAGTACGACATCGACATCCACGACGAGATCGAGCTCGAGGCGACCGTCTCACCTGCGCGGATCCGCCCCGGCACGATGGACGATCTCGCGGCGTTCGAGGTGCCGGCGCTGTGGGTGGCGCAGGGGTGGCTGCACGTCGCCGACCTCGACGGGCGGCCGGTCGGGGCGCTCGTGCTGCGGGCCGAGTCGGACGTCGTGCTGCGGGCCGAGTCGGACGTCGGTCTGCGAGTCGAGCCGGATCTCGGGCTGCGGGCCGGGTCGGATGTCGGGCTGCGGGCCGGGTCGGATGTCGGGCTGCGGGCCGGGTCGGATGTCGGTCTGCGGGTCGGGTCGGATGTCGGTCTGCGGGTCGGGTCGGATGTCGGTCTGCGGGTCGGGTCGGATGTCGGTCTGCGGGCCGGGTCGGATGTCGGTCTGCGGGCCGGGTCGGATGTCGGTCTGCGGGCCGGGTCGGATGTCGGTCTGCGGGCCGGGTCGGATGTCGGTCTGCGGGCCGGGTCGGATGTCGGTCTGCGGGCCGGGTCGGATGTCGGTCTGCGGGCCGGGCCGGACGTCGGTCTGCGGGTCGTGCATCTGGTCGCAGCGGACGAGGACGTGCGGCTCGCGCTGGTCGATCACGCACACGCGATCGCCGCGCGACGGGGTGTGGCGATCCTCGGCGATGCGGCCTGACCTACGCCGGCTTCCTGCCCACGCGCGGCAGGTTGAAGCGCACTCGAACGTCAGTCGGTCAGCTGTTGCAGGTCGGCGATGTCGGTGATGTGGCGGGCTTTGCCGCACGGGGCGGGTTGAAGCGCACTCGAAGGTCTGGCGGTCAGCTGTTTGCAGTTCGGCGGCGTCGGTGATGTGGCGGGCTTTCCCACGCGCGGCGGGTTGAAGCGCACTCGAACGTCAGTCGGTCAGCTGTTGCAGGTCGGCGACGTCGGTGATGTGGCGGACCTTGGTCACGGCGGTCATCGGCAGCGGGGCGTAGAGGTGCGGAAACGTGCCGTGCTCGTTCGTTTCCCACTTGAGCGCCGCGCCCAGCTGCTCGTCGTCGACCGAGAGCACGACGAGTTCGGCGACGCCGGCGAAGAAGCGCGTCGCGGTGCGGTGGACCTGGAGCACGGTCGAGAGGTGCACGTACCCGTCGCCGAGGTCCAGCGGCGACCCCGCGAACGAGCCGGCCTGCTCGAACGCGGCCCACTCGGCGGGGAGCAGGATCTTGTAGACGGTCACCGGTCGCCGCGCAGCCTGCCGTACACGAGGACGTCACGCCACGCGCCCTCGCGGAACTCGGCCGAGCGGAGGATGCCCTCGCTCAGGAAGCCGACCTTTTCCAGGGCCTTCTGCTCGGCGATGTTCTCGGGCTGGACCCGCGCCTCGATCCGCTGGGTCGGCGTGGCCGCGAACAGGTGGTCACAGAGCAGGGTCTGCGCGCGCCAGCCGACGCCGCGGCCGCGCCACTCGGGCAAGAGCACAATGCCGATTCCCCAGTACTGCGCCATGCCCGACCCGATCGCGAACCACTGCACGAACCCGGCCGCGGTCTCGTCCGCCTCGACCATGAGCCGGCCGTCCTCGCCGCCGAGGTACCCGTCGAGCGCGAAGCGCCGCGCCGGCCCGTTCGGCTCCTGGTACCCGGTCCAGGCCGGACCGGCCAGCCCCGGCTCGGTCGCGAACCGGCGGAACATGGCCAGATCGCCCTCGACCACAGGCCGAAGCCGCACCCAGGTCTTGTTGTTCACACGCCCCCACCTCACTCGACCGGCAAGATCGCCCGCCATCTTCGCCGAAGTTCGCGGCCCACGCCATCCGGCGACTCGTCGTCAATCGCGTGACGCTACCGGCTCCGGCCAAGCCCGTCGATGTATTCCAGGACTCGTCACGGCCGGAAAGCCGGACATTCCGCAACGGGAGAACCGCTGCGCGGTCGCGCGGTGCACATCGTGGAACTGGCGTTGCACTCCGTGGAAGTGCGTTGCACCGAACGACCGGCACGGTGCGGGCGTTCCGCGCGGCCAGTGGACGAGGTGCTGGTGGCCGTGCGGTGGCCGTGTTCCGCGCAGGGGTGGCGGTCAGTGCGGTGTGCGCATCCGCGCGGCGGGGTGGTCTGAGTGGTGTGCGCATCTGCGCGGCGGGTGGTCAGCGTGGTGTGCGCATCGGCGCGGCGGAGGTGATCAGCGGGGTGTGCAACGACACCGGCCCGTCCTGCGCGATCGCGCATGGCGCGCCGCAGGAGGTGGTCAGTGCGGTGCGCGCATTCCGCGCGGCGGAGGTGGTCTGCGCGGTGTGCGCATGCCGCGCCGCGGGAGGTGGTCTGCGCGGTGCGCGCATGCCGCGCCGCGGGAGGTGGTCTGTGCGGTGTGCGCATCCGTGCGGCGGGAGGTGGTCAGCGGGGTGTGCAACGACACCGGCCCGTCCTGCGCGATCGCGCATGGCGCGCCGCAGGAGGTGGTCAGTGCGGTGCGCGCATTCCGCGCGGCGGAGGTGGTCTGCGCGGTGTGCGCATGCCGCGCCGCGGGAGGTGGTCTGCGCGGTGCGCGCATGCCGCGCCGCGGGAGGTGGTCTGTGCGGTGTGCGCATCCGTGCGGCGGGAGGTGGTCAGCGGGGTGTGCAACGACACCGGCCCGTCCTGCGCGATCGCGCATGCCGCGCGGCGCACCGGTGGAGCTGCCGGTGGCCGCGCGGTGGACGATGGGCGAACTGGGCGTGCGAAAGCGCTCTATTTCGTCAGCGCGGGTGCGACTTCCTTGCGAATGAGCTCGAACGAGCGGGCGCGGGCGTCGATGTCGTACACCATGCAGGTCAGCATGAACTCGTCCGCCTGTGTCGCCTTGAGCAGGTCGGTGAGCTGCTGGCGCACTGTGGACGGCGAGCCCAGGGCCTGGCCGTCGCGCCGGGAGAGGACGAACTCGCGCTCGCGGTCGCTGTACTGGTAGGCCGCCGCCTCCTCCGGCGTGGCCAGCGGCTCCGGGCGGCCCGAGCGCAGGCGCAGGAACGACAGCGCGCTCGGCCCCGACAGGAACTCCGCCTCCTCGTCGGTCTCGGCGGCGATCGCGCTCACCGCGACCATCGCGTACGGCTCGGTGAGCCATTGCGAGGGGCGGAAGTTCTGGCGGTACAACGCGAGGGCAGGCAGCGTGTTCTGTGAACTGAAATGGTGCGCGAATGCGAACGGAAGCCCGAGAAGGCCGGCCAACTGCGCACTGAAACCGCTCGAACCGAGCAGCCAGACGTCGGGCTTGGAGCCCTTGCCCGGCGAGGCGAGGATCCGGGTGCCGCCCTCGAAATAGGCGATCAGATCCTGCAGCTCCTCCGGGAAGTTCTCCGCCGAGAGGCCCTCCATGCTGCGGCGGAGCGCCAGCGCGGTGTACTGGTCGGTGCCCGGCGCCCGCCCGATGCCCAGGTCGATGCGGCCCGGGTGCAGTGCCTCCAGCGTGCCGAACTGCTCGGCGACGACCAGTGGTGCGTGATTGGGCAGCATGACGCCGCCCGAGCCGACGCGGATCGTGGTGGTGGCTGCGGCGAGGTGCGCCAGCAGTACTGCCGGCGACGAGCTCGCGATGGCCGGCATGTTGTGATGTTCGGCGACCCAGAACCGCCGGTACCCCAGCGCCTCGACACGCCGGGCGAGCTCGGTGGTGTTCCGCAGCGCCTCCCCGGTCGAGCCGTTGACGGCGACGGGTGCGACATCGAGTACGGAAAGCGGAAGTTCACTCACAGATCAAGGTCAACACGGGATCGGGCGCCGATATTCCCGTACCGTGGCGGGAATGGTTCGTGCGCCCTTTGTCTATGAGGTGACGCTCGGTGAGCGCATCCGGCACCTCGTGTCGCCGCTCACGCCGGACGAGGTGTTCGAGCGCGGACTGTGCACCGAGGCGGTCTACGGCCTGCTCGCGCTGGGGGTGGCCGGCCTCGACGGGATGCCGCCGGACCACTTCGAGGAGAACCCCGTCTTTGTGCGTTTCCTGCACGAAACGATCGGCGACGACGTGTTCGGCGTGCCGGCTGTGCGCGCCCAGGCGGCCGAGATCGGCGACGGCTGGCTCTACATCCTCGACGCGCGCACGCCCGACCCGGCCGGCACCGTGCCCAACGAGGACATCATCGGCGCCGTGCGCGTGCAGAAACAACAACCGATGCCGCTGTCGTACCGTGCAAACGCGCATCACCGCCTGTACACGTCGGCGGGCTTCTTCCAACTGCCGGAGGAGCTCGAGATGGCGCTGCTCAAGCGGCTGCGGGCCCTGGCCGAGGCACCTGAGCTAGGTTCCTAGGAAGCCAGCCGCGGTGCGGTGCGGTGCGGTGCGGTGCGGTGCGGTGCGGTGCGGTGCGGTGCGGTGCGGTGCGGTGCGGTGCGGTGCGGTGCGGTGCCACACGCGCTTTTGGCGATCGCCGGACTGCGCATGTGCACGCTTCCGGATTCGCGCTTCCGGATTCGCGGAGGCGACGGATGCACCGCACCGTTGGTCGTTTGTGCCGATGGCGTTGTGCGTTCGTGTGTGACGTTCGGTTGGCTGCACGTTTCGCGCATCGCTCGGTGCGCGGCGCTGCGCGGTGTGTGCATCGACGGGTGGTCTGCGCTTCGCGGTGTGCGCAGCGCTGGGTGGTCTGCGCTACGCGGTGTGCGCATCGGCGGGGTCGGTCTGGGCCGGCCTGGGGTGGTAGGGCGGCGGGCGGGTGAACGGGGCGGGAACGCGGGTTGGCAAACCGGTCCGATTTGGGAGGGGTGCGGGGAGGGGAATCGGCAGTACCCTGCTCATCGTGACAGCTGACCCCAGTGTGTGGCGGGTCAAGGGCATGCCGCTGGCCCATGCGACGGGGCGCGGAGTGCTCGACGGGAAGCGGCTCGCGGTCAAGGATCTCTTCGCCATCACGGGGTTTGCCGTCGGGGGCGGGAATCCGGCCTGGCTCGCCGAGGCGCTGCCCGCCGCCCAGGACGCGCCGGCGTTGGCGCGGCTGCGCGCGGCGGGTGCGGTGGTGCAGGGCATCGCGCAGACCGACGAGTTCGCGTACTCGCTCTCCGGGGCGAACGTCCACTATGGTGCGCCGCCCAATCCGGCCGCGCCCGGGCTGGTGACCGGCGGCTCGTCCAGTGGGCCGGCCTCGGCGGTCGCGACCGGGCATGCCGATGTGGGACTGGGCACGGATACGAGCGGCTCGGTGCGCGTACCGGCGTCGTGTTGTGGTCTTTTCGGCATGCGCCCGACGCACGGAGCGGTGCCGGTCGACGGGGTGATGCCGCTCGCGCCGTCGTTCGACACGGTCGGCTGGATCACCCGCGACGCGCCGACGCTCGCCGCGGTCGGGGACGTGCTGCTGCCGCCGGGATCGAGTGAGGGGCCGGGGCGGTTGGTGGCTGTCGGCGGTACCGTCGAATCGGCCGAACCCTTTGGACTGCCCGTCGTGCCGGGGACGCTGTCCACCTGGGACGATCCCGATCCGCTGCTGCTCGCGTTCCGCCGGGTGCAGTCGGCCGAGGCCTGGCGGCTGCACGGTGCGTGGGTGGATGCGCATCCGCGCGCGCTGGCATCGGAGGTCGAGGCGCGCTTTCGGTTCGGTTCGCATGTGAGCGCGGAGGAGGAGGCTTCGGCGCGCGCGTACCTCGCGCAGTGCCGAACCGAACTGCTCACGCTGCTCGGCGATGACGCGTGGCTGGTGCTGCCCGCGGGAGGCCCTGGGCACGCTCGTGAGCTGGGGCTGGAGGGCCGCGACGCGTGGCGGCGGTCGATTCTGCGGTGCTCGGTTCCGGCCAGTGCGTACGGGTTGCCGAGCGTTTCCATCCCCACCGGTGCCGATCCGCCGGCCGGAATTGCGCTGATCGCTCCGCCGGGGCGCGATCGGGCGCTGCTGGCGCTCGTGGCGGCCGCGTTTCCGAAACCGGTCGACCACGGTTCCAACGGCTGGCGGTCCGGCTGACCGTCCGGCGCGGCGATGGCTGACGGGGCGGTTGATCGTGCGGCGGGGCGACGGCTGACGGGCCGGCTGATCGTTCGGCGGGGCGACGGTCGCCTGGCCGCCTGACATACTCCTGGCGTGACGTCGCCGCAGTCCGACCCGTACCAGCCGTACTCCCCGCAGCAGCCGCCGCCGGGGCCGTACTCGGGCGCGCCGTCCGCCGAGCCCGCATCCGCGCCGCCGGGGGAGAGTCCGGTCTCGGGGGCCGGGCAGCAGCCTGCGGCTCCGGGCGCGCCATTCGCGCAGCCGGTGGATCCGAGTGCGCACTTCGCGCCGCGCACCGATCCGAACGCGCAGTTCGCGCAGCCCATGGACCCGAGTGCGCAGTTCGCCCCGCGCACGGATCCGAACGCGCAGTTCGCGCAGCCAGTCGACCCGAGCGCGCAGTTCGCGCCGCCATCGGGTCCGGGACCAGCGTTCGCGCCGCCATCGGGTCCGGGTGCGTCGTTCGCGCAGTCGGCGGTTCCGGGTGGGCCATTCGCGCCGCCCTCGGGTCCGGGGACGCCGTTTCCGCCGGCCGGTCAGCCCGCGGTGCCGGGCTCGCAGTTCCCGCCGGCCGGTCAGCCCGGGGTTCCGGGGTCGCCGTATCCGTCGCCCGGGCAGCCCGGGATGCCCGGGATGCCCGGCTCGCAGTTCCCGCCGGCCGGTATGCCGCCGGCGCCGCCCGGGATGGGGCAGCAGCCGGCGGTGGGGTACCAGCCACCGGCCGCGCCGGCGCCGTTTCGGCCGCGGACCGGGGTGCTCGTGGCGATCGTCGGCGGGCTGCTCGCGTTGTGCGTGATCGGCGGGAGCGTGGCGGCGTACATCGTGCAGACGGGCCTGCCGGACGTACTCCCGACGGATCTTTCGCATCGGCAGCCGAAGGACCCCTGCGCGCTGCTGGGCAAGGACGCGTTCGGCACCGATCTCGGTGGGGCGCTCGAGAAGGCGGAGAAGGGCAACACGGGCGTCTGCGACTTCACGTTCGCGCACGATTCGCGCAGTCCGGAGCCGACCGGTTCGCGTCTGCGCCTGTACGTCGAGGTGAGCACCGCCGCGCCGACGAAGTTCGAGGGCGCTCCAACCGCCGGCCTGTCGCGGCTGCCGGTGGAATGTGGCCAGCGCGGGTACGCCGGGCACAAGGTCGACCCCTCCGGCGAGAACGCCGACGCCGCACTGTGGTGCCTGGACCAGGACACATACATCACGCTGACGTTCCACGGGTACAACCACGACCGCTTCAACGCCCTCGAACTCGACGAGATCATGGCCCGCATCGGCCGCGCCGCCCTGGCGAACGTCCCCAAGGCGAAGTGAACAGGTCCGGGTGTTCACCATCGGCCGCGCCGCCCTGGCGAACGTCCCCAAGGCGAAGTGAAGCAGCTCTCGGCCGCCGGCCGACGGCGCTACCCTCCGGACATGGACGCGACCGAACTGGCCCGCCGCCTGCTCGCCCCCATCCCCGCGCACCTCACGCTGGGCCTGGAGGTCCTGCGCGCCGCCGACGGCTCGGCCGAGGTCGCCGCCGAGGTGCCCGAAGCGCTCACCAACGTGATCGGCTCCCTGCACTCCAGCGGCCTGATCACCCTGATCGACGCGGCGGGCCTGGCCGCACTCATCGCCGCCGTGTCCGACCCGGCCGGCTTCGAGGGTGTCGTACCGCTCGGAGCCGCCGCCGACCTCCGCTTCCTCGCCCCGGCCCGCGGCCGCCTGACCGCCTCCTGCCACCTCGCCGAGGCGGAACGGGCATCGGCCGCCGCGGTGTTCAACGGGACGGCCAAGAGTGCTCGAGTGACCACCGCCGCCGAGGTACGCGACGAATCCGGCCGGCTCGTGTGCGAGGGCAGCTTCCACTGGAGCCTCCGCCGCCGCTGAACCCACCCCGCATGCCGGCGGCGGCCGGGTGTTCACGAATGCGCGCTATGGTCGCGGCCATGGCGACGGTGGCGATCATCGGGGACGTGGGCGGGTGCCTGGAGCAGCTCGCCGCGGCCGTCGATGCGCTCGACGACCCGGCCGCCGTGATTGTGCAAGTGGGGGACCTTGTCGATCGCGGGCCGGACAGTTCCGGGGTGCTGTCCTATGTGGGCGATCGGCTCGCGGGTGGGCGGTGGGTGCAGTTGGTGGGCAACCACGACGCGCAGTACGTCGGGGAGGCGCTCGAACCGTTCTGGCCCGAGCGCCTCCCCGACGGTGACGCGGATCGGTTGCGGAACTGGTGGTTGCGGGATCGGTTGCGGGTGGCGGCGGCTGTGCGTACCGGCGAGGGTGAGGAACTGCTCGTCACCCACGCCGGGTTGAGCCGGCGGGGTTGGGGGGAGCTGGGGGAGCCGGTCACCGCGGGTACCGCCGCCGCGTTGCTCAACACGCGGCCGGAGCCGCTGCTGTGGGCCGATGATGGTCCGTTGTGGACGGAGGCGGCCACGAAGTTGTATCCGGGATGGCTCGAGGAGACCGGGCCGCCGATGCCGTTCTCCCAGGTGCACGGGCACTCGTCGATCGTCGACTTCAACCAGAACACGTGGCGCTGCCGCGAGCACATCCGCGATCGATCCACAGTGGACTGGCAGGCGCGGCACACGTTCACCCGGGCCGGTGGGGCTCGCTTCGTCGCCGTCGATCCGCGGCACGGCAAGCACGGCGCGGCGAAGTGGAGTCCCCTGATCCTGCGCGACGCTACGCTGCTGGAATAGCGCGCGAGGCCACTGACACCGCGGCCTCGGCGAAGGCGCGGATGACCGGGTGGACCCGCGTGCCGTCGCCGGCGAGTTCGGGTTGGAACAGGGTGCCGAGCATGAAGGGGTGGCCGTCCAGTTCGGCCACGCGTACTTCGCCGTCGTCGTCGTGGCCGGTGAAGCGGAGGCCGTGGGACTCCAAGGTGGGCAGGTAGGTGCGGTCCAGGCCGTAGGCGCAGTGGTAGCGCTCGATTGAGCGTTCCACGCCGAAGATGCGTTCGGCCAGGGTGCCGCGGCGCAGGTTGACGGCGCCCTCGCGGCCGACGAGGGAGCAGGCCAGGGGGACGATGAGCGGGTCGGCGCCGGTCGGGTCGTTCTCGGCGTGGGCGGCGTCCGGCAGGCCCGCCACGTCGCGGGCGATCTCCAGCATCAGGTGCTGGAAGCCGCCGCAGGTGCCCAGGAACGCGATGC
Organism: Dactylosporangium sp. CS-033363; assembly: GCF_050942475.1. Taxonomy (NCBI): domain Bacteria; kingdom Bacillati; phylum Actinomycetota; class Actinomycetes; order Micromonosporales; family Micromonosporaceae; genus Dactylosporangium; species Dactylosporangium sp. CS-033363. The sequence continues at coordinate 2,427,793 of NZ_CP192032.1, forward strand.
CGTGCTCGCGGGCGGTGCGGACGGCGGCCAGGGCGCCCGCCTCCGATCGGTACGGCGAGCCCGGCACCAGCCAGATGCCGTCGAACCCGGACAGGCCGGGGTCGGCGGCTTCCTCGGACGGGATCCAGTACGCGTCCAGGGCCAGGCCGTGCTGCTCGCGCAGGACCTCGATGAGCGCTGGGATGCGTGTGTGTGAGCGAACGTGTTCGGACCGGTCGCCGACGAGCGCGACGCGGGCGGTTCGGGTCGTCGTCATGCATCAAAGCGTGCTTGAGCGGGTGTGATAAGTCCAACGACTGTTTACGGTACCGGCATAAGGAACACTAATCTCATGGACCCTCACCTGCTGCGGACCTTCGCGGCCGTGGCGCGGCTCGGATCGTTCTCGGCGGCCGCAGACGAGCTCGGCTACACGCAGTCGGCGGTTTCGCAGCAGATCGCGGCGCTCGAGCAGGAGGTCGGCGCGGTGCTGTTGCGGCGGCGGCCGGTCGGGCTCACCGACGCGGGGGCGCGGCTGCTGGAGCACACGGGGCCGATTCTGCTGCGCCTGGCCGCCGCCCGCGCGGACGTTGCGCGGTTGTCGGGGCCGCCGCCCGCCGCGGTGGTGCTGGGGGCGACGCCACTGTCCGGAGTGGACACGGCCGCGCTGGTCGGTGTGCAGCGGGCGATGCCGAGGGTCACGTTCACGCTGCGCGTCGCCGGGCGGGACGCGGTCGCGACCGGGGTGGCCGTCGGGGAGCTGGACCTCGGGCTGGTCGACGGGGTGACCGCGCCCAGCGATCCGCTGCCGCTGCCGGACGCGGGGCAGCTGTCCACTGTGGTCGTCGCCGAGCGGCCGGCCGTGGTGGCGCTGCCGGCCGGGCACCCCCTGGCGACCCGCCGCGGGCTGCGCCTGGCCGACCTCGCCGACGCGGTATGGCTCGACGCGCCGCAGGTCGCCACGCCCCTGGAGCAGTTGCGCAACCTCGCGCGGGCCGAGGGCTTCCGGGGCGGGATGGCATACCCCGGTACCGATGCGGCGTTGTGCTTGGGTCTGATCGCGGCCGGCGCCGGGCTGGCGCTGCTGCCGGCCACCGCCCTCACCCCGGCCCTGCGCGGCGTCCCGATCACCGAGCCCCGCCTGGTCCACCGCACCGATCTCGTGCACGGTTCGCTCACCGCCCCGGCCGCCGCCGTCCGCGATGCACTCAGCCCGTGACGCGGCGCCAACGAAACAATGCGCTCAGCCCGTGACCCGAAGGGCCGCGACTACAAAAAAATCAGTCCTTGAGGTCGGCGAGAACGGCGGCGTGGTCGGAGGGCCAGACGCCGTCGACGGGCACGTTTCCAGAGACATAAGCCCGTTTGACGGTACCGCGGGCAGCGCGCGGCAACCCCACCAGCACATAGTCGATGCGCGAAGAGGGCAGCCCGAACGCGCGAGTGTGCGGGTTGCGCACATCCCACGTGTACCCGGGATCGTCGCCGGAAGTGAAGCGCCACGCGTCGACGAGGACCTGGCCGTCCGCGGCCGGGGCGGTCAGGCGGCCGCCGAGCAGGCGCAGCTCGTCCGAGTCCGGTTCGGCGTTGCAGTCGCCGGTCACCACCGCCGGGTGTTCCGGGCCGGTGTGCTGGGCGACGAAGCGGGCCATCGCCGCGACCTGCTCGACCCGCACCGCCGACCCGGCCGGCGGCGAGTGCAGGTGGGTGGTGAAGAAGGGCACCGGCCCCGAAGGGGCGTCGATGCGCGCGTGCAGGACGGTGCGGCCGTCGCCGCCGGGCAGGGACGCGATGGCCGAACCGCCGATCGGCCACCGGCTCAGGACCGCGTTGCCCGCGCCGACGGAGTGCTCGCCGGTGCGGCGCTGCCAGAGGTGGGCCGCCGGCGACGGGGACCATGCCCAGTGCATGTCCAGCTCCGCCGCCAGCACCGCCGCCTGGTTGCGGTCCGGCTCGGCCCACACCTCCTGCAGCCCGCACACGTCCGGCCGCTCCGTCCGCAGCACGGACAGGATCGCGTCCTGCCGCGCCCGCCAGTCACCGAACCGCCACCACAGATTCCAGGTCAACACGCGCATGCCAACGACCGTAACGGCCACCCGAAGGAGACGACCGCGGCCGGGGACAAATGACGGCAACGCTCAGCCGATGGTGACGACCTTCGCCCAGTCCGGTGGGCGGTCCGGTTCGTAGTCCGGGTCGTCCTCGTCCCACGACGGCTGGTCCCGCGGGAACAATCCGACAACCGTCCGGCACGGCGGGCGCCGCGACGGCCACGGGGTCTGCCCGTCCGTCAAGGCCACCACGACGTCCGGCCGCGGATTGCGGCGCAGGGCCCGCTCGAAACCCTCCCGCAGGTCCGTCCCGCCGCCGCCCAGCAGCGGGATCCCCTCGCCCCGGCAGAGGGGGACGATCACGTGCGCGGCCGCGTCGCAGGAGATGACCCGCACCAGGTCGCGGCGGCCGCCGACCGCGTGGCCGATCGCCGCCACCTCGAGCAGCGCCGCGCCCAGCTCGGCGTCGCTCACCGAGGCCGAGGTGTCGATGACGACGGTGACCTGGGGCGGCCGGCGGCGCAGGCTCGGCAGGATGACGCCGGGCAGGGCGGCGCCGCGGCGGGCCGGGCGGCCGTACGTGTAGTCGTCGCCCGACCCGCCCGCCGACGCCGCGCTGCGCACCGCCGCGCCGAGGAGCTGGCGCCACGGCTGTGGTGGGTGAAAGGCCGCGTCGGCCCAGCGCGCCCAGCCCGCTGGGGCGGTGCCGGGCCTGCTGCGGATGGCCTGGGTGACCCGGAACCGTACGGCGTCGCGCTCCTGCGGGGTGAGGCCGGCGGCGCCGTCCGGGCCGAGGTCCCACGGGCGGGGCAGGCCGTCGGCGCCGCTGCCGCAGTCCAGCCACACGTGGTCGTGCAGGTGCGGGCCGAGGCGGAACTGCGGCAGATACTCCTCCATGAGCTGCCCGCCCCCGAGGCCGAGCACGGACGGGTGCATCGCGCCCCCGGGGGTCGGCAGGCCGTCGCCGAACGCGTCGTCGTTGATCTCGCAGTCGGCGGCGATGTTCATCCGCAGCCGCTCGCCCGGGCCGTCGAGGCCCTCGCGGATGGCGAGGCGGTCGCCGCGGCCGTGGTGGTCGCGCAGGAGGTGCGAGACCTCGTGCACCCAGACCGCGGCGAGCTCTTCGAGGGGAGTGGCGTCGACGAAGGCCGGATTCACGTAGCAGCGCCAGTACCGGTCCACGCCCATCGTCGGCACCAGTCGCGACTCGACGGGGTGCAGCGCGAACAGGGCGCTCGCGAGGTACGGGCGGGCGCGGGTGGCGAACAGGCGCGCCGAGTACAGCTTCTCGGAGTCCATCAGCGGGCGGCCGCCAGGGAGACGGCCACGACACCGGCGAGGCGTTCGATGGAGGCGGGCAGCTCCCACGCCTCCTCGCGCAGTGCGGCGAGGGTCTGGGCCGGCACCACCACGAGGTCGGGCGCGCCGGTGTCCAGGGCGGCGGCGAGCACGGCCCACGCCGCGTCCCAGCGCTCCCGCGTGCGGCGGTGCCGGACCGCGTCGACGACGGCGTCGAGGACGGCCTGGCGCAGGTCGCCACGATCAGGCAGTACAACCGCGGCGGTATTGTTCAGAAGCTCCTCGGGGTCGGGCAGATCGAGGCGGTCGAGGCTCGCCAGCAGCTCCAGGCCCGGGCCGTCGCCGACCGCCCCGCGGACGAGCAGGGACAGCACCTCGCGGGACGTGCCGGCGGCGGTGGCGAACGCGAGGAGGCGCAGGGCCATGTCCCAGGTGCGCGGGGACGGCCACGCGCCGCCGCGGCGGGCCTCGGTCGACGGCAGCTGGTGCACGAGCCGGGGGCGGGCCGCGAGCAGCGCGCACACCGCCCGCCGCGCGTAGGCGACCGCCTCGGGGAGCCGGTCCGCGTCGAGCTCCGGCAGCTGCGCGCGGGGCCAGACGCCGCCGAGGCCGCGGACGACGACGTCGTGCTCGAACGCCCACTGCAGGTGCACGAACCGGTTCGCGAGCGGCGCGCTGAGTTCCCAGCCGTCGGCCGCGGACGAGCGCGGGTTCGCCGCGGCCACGATCCGCACGCCCGGCGGCAGGGTGAGCGCCCCGATCCGCCGTTCGAGGACCACGCGCAGCAGGGCGGCCTGCACGGCGGGCGGCGCGGTCGACAACTCGTCGAGGAACAGCAGCCCGTGCCCGGCGCGCACCAGTCGCACGGCCCAGTCGGGAGGAGCCATGGGCACCCCTTGTACCGCCGGATCCTCGCCCACCACCGGAAGGCCGGAGAAGTCGGAGGGCTCGTGCACGCTCGCGATCACGGTCGTCAACGGCAGTTCGAGGGCGGCCGCGAGCTGGTTGAGGGCGGCGGTCTTGCCGATGCCGGGCTCGCCCCACAGCAGCACGGGCAGGTCCGCCGCGACGGCCAGCGTCAGCGCCTCCAGCTGCACGTCCTCGCGGTGCTCGGTGTCGGTGTCGGACAACAGCTTCAGCAGATCGGTGGCGGTGTCCAAGGTGGTCATTCGGCATCACCTTCGGGGGTTCAGGCCGGCCCGGAACAGTCCGTGCCGGATGCGGCGCTCGGCCGCGGTTTCCAAGGCTTCGCGCAGGGCGCCGGCGCGCAGCAGCGCGTCCGGGCCGAGCAGGTTCTCCACGGCGGCCAGCGCACCGGCCGCGTCGCCGTGGTCGAGCCGCGCGCGGACGTCGTCGAGGTCCTCCGGGTGCCGGTGGGCCTTGTCGATCGCGCGCAGGCAGGGCAGCGGCGGCCCGCCGAGCGCCGCGAGCAGCTCCTCGCGGTGCAGCTGGGCCGGGTCGTGGTCGAGCGCGCACAGCACGCCGCCGACGAGGCCGATGCGGTGCGGGGTGCCGCGGCAGTCCACGATCCGCGCCTCGCCCGGCCGCACCGGCGCCCGCGTCCACGCGTGCCCGGGCGCCAGCGCCGCGGCGACGAGCGGGTGCAGGTCGCCGGGCTCGATCAGGCCCGCCGCGAGCAGCTCGAGGTCGGGGGCCGGCCAGGTCGAGGCGTGCGGGAGCAGCGGCAGCCGGGTGTCCCGGCCGCGCCCCGCCCGCGCCGCCCCCGCGCGCACGTCCAGCAGCAGCCGGCGCGCACCCGCCCTGACCTGCACCGTCGGCGCGTCCGGGAACACCTGTCGCGCCTCGTCCGCCCAGTTCCCGGCCGCCCGCTCGCGCAGCTCGCCGCTGCGCCGGGCGTCCCACAGGTGCCGGTGCAGGTCGAGGCGGAAGTACCGGTCCGGGTGCCGGCCGCCGGTCCCGCCGTCCCGCAGGGTCAGGCTGAACCGCTGCCCGCCGGCCGCCCACGCCGGCGGCGTCCGCGCGACGAGGGTCAGGTCGGCGCCCTCGTACCGGGCCAGCGCGACGGTCAGCCCCGGCCGCAGCAGCCCGTCCGGGCCGATCCGCGGCAGGTGCCAGCGCAGCAGGTCAGGGGCGAGGTGGCGCAGGTCGGCGCGGACCCGCGCGGCGAGGTCGGGACCCCGCTGCCGGGCCAGGCGGCGCAGGTTGAGGTCCACGTCGACGTGGGCGGCCGCACAGGCTCCGGCCCAGTCTCCGGCGGTGCGCCGGGCGGTGGACGTTTCGATCATCGGCGGGGGTACGGCGAACGCCCGCACCAGCCGCCACACGTGAAGCCGGGTCTCTCCGTTCGCGAGGTGCTCCTGCATCAGCAGTCACCTTGCGCGGACGGGACCCCCAATCTGGTCAGCTCGGTAGCCATCGTCAACGAGGGTAGCGTCCCGCGCCGGACTTGCACCAGCCCGGCGCGGGACTCCCTCAATTCCTAGTGATAAGTCCCGTCGAGCAGACCGTTGAGGTACTTCTCCACGTTGGTGTACCCGGTGTGGTCGAAGTCGCCGGACGCGTCGCTCGCGTTGCCCGGGTCGAGCCCGTGCGCGCGCTCCCACGCGTCGGGCATGCCGTCGCGGTCGGTGTCGGCGGGCGCGGTGCCGCCCGCGAGCGTGCCGTAGCCGTTGTTGGCCAGCCCCGTGCTCGTCTGGTGGGCCCACAGGTCGCCCGCCTTGCCCAGCGACTGCACGTCCCGGACGACGAGCGTGTCGACCTGGTCGCGGGGCAGCGCGCCGGCGTTGGCCACGACGTTGGCGTACGCGGCCGCGGCGGTGGTGGCCGGGATTGCGCCCGTCGTCGCCGACCACGGGCTCGACAGCGCGGTCGCGCCGCCGCCGAGGCCGAGCGCCGAGCCGTTCAGCACGCCGTCGCGGTTGCTGTCGATGACGTTGCCCGCGTTGTAGACCGCCTGGTTGCCCATCTGGTAGTACGCGTTGCTCGCGTTCGTCGTGCGCGGCCCGGTGATGAAGTAGTTGCCGATCACGTCGTGCGTGAAGTGGCCGCTGGAGTTCCCGGCCGTGTACCCGGCCTGGTAGTCGTACACCACGTTGTTGATGTACTGCGTGTTCGCCTTCGCGAGCGGGCACCGGTTGTGCGCGTTGGCGAAGAGGTTGTTGTACCAGGTGTACGGGCCGGTCTCGGTGTGCGCGGCGAACTGCTGGCCGATCGGATCGGCGTCGATGGAGTACTGCACGGTGATGTTCGTGGCCCCGACCGAGTCGATGTTGTTCCACTGCGCGAACTCGATCGACACGTGGTCGAAGATGAGCGTGCGGCCGTTGTAGAAGTTCAGCCCGCTCTTCTGCTCGTCCGGGTCGAGGTCGCCCTGGCGGAACCGCACGTTGCGCACGATGACGTTGCTCGAGTTCGCGAACGACACCTCGCGGCCCATGATGCCGATCCCGCCGCCGGGCGCGGTCTGCCCGGCGATGGTCAGGTTGCTCTTCACCGACACGGCCGAGGACAGGCCGATGTAGCCGCCGACGTCGAACACCACGATGCGGTTCGAGGCGCTGACCGCGTCGCGGAAGGAGCCGGAGCCGCTGTCGTTGAGGTTCGTCACGTGGTACACGCTGCCGCCCCGCCCGCCGCTCGCCGCCGCCCCGAAGCCGACCGCGCCGGGAAACGCCACCGCCGGTCCCGCCGGCGGCGCGGCGACCTGGTTGAACGACCACTGCATGCGCGCGATGTCGCCGCAACTCTCTTGCACGATCGGGTTGTTGCCGGCCGTGGAACCGTCCTTGTCGCTCATGCACAGGCCGGTCGCGGCCGACTTCGCCAGGAACTTGCCGGGGGCGGCGGACGAGGCGGTCAGCTGCCACGTCTGGTTCGCGCTCGCCCCGCACGTCCACTGCCACAGCTGGGTGCCGGCGGCCGTGGACGAGTTCGGGACGTCGACGCATTTGCCGCTCGCGACGCCGATCAGGCCGTAGGCGCCGTTCTGGGCGACGACCCGGAACTGCTGGCCCGCGCAGGCGAGCTGGACCAGCGGGTCGCCGTTGGCCGTGCCGGTGCCCGACACGGTGAGGCACTTGCCGGACGCGCCGGCGGCCAGGGTGTACGTGCCGCCGGCGACCGGGGTGGCGGCGGCGCCGGCGGGGCGGATCGCGACCGCGGTGGTGAGCAGGCCCGCGGCGGCGACCACGAGCACGAGGGGCTTGCGCATCGAACCGTCCGTCCTTTCGTGAGGGATCGCCACGAGAGATGCCGGCCGGACGGATCGATAACGGTTTTTGCCCCGCGGGTCGGGGCGGCCCTGGAAACCGCGTGAAAGGTACGTCAGTCGTCGCCGGCGAGGGTCAGGACCGGCGCGCCGTCCGGGCAGGTCACCTGGGCCCGGACCTGGCCGCCGCCGGAGCGGGCCTTGAACCGCAGCGACGTCGCCGGCGCCGGGCCGCGCTGGACGTGGTCGGCCTCGAAGCCGGACCGGGGGATCCACGACTCCAGGAACGCCTGGCCGTTCGCGCACGACGCGACGATGGTGCCGCCGTCCGTGGACAGGGCCGCCCGGGTGTCCGGCGACGGCGCGGGCGGCGTGGGGGGCCGGGACACCGGGGACGTGGACGGCGTCGGCACCGGCTCGGCCGCCACGTCGGCCTCGGTCAGGGGCGCGTCCGACGGGCCGAACAGGCCGCGGCTCAGCAGGCCCACCGCGCCGATCGAGACCGCCGTCGCCAGCGCCGCGGCCGCCAGCCACGCCGCGATCGCCAAGGGCCAGCGCATCCGCATGCCTCCAGTGTCCGCCGTCCGACGCTAACGCGCGGTTAAGCTCGGCCTATGGCCAAGGTGCTGATCGTGGAGGACGACGCGACGATCCGCACCGGGATCCTCAAGGCGCTCGCGGGGCGGGGGCACGTGGTGGTACCGGCGGCCAGCGCCCTCGACGGGCTCAGGCTCGCCGTGGCCGAGGCGCCCGACGTGGTCCTGCTCGACCTCGGGCTGCCCGATCTCGACGGGCGGGAGGCGCTGCGGATGCTGCGCGCGGTCAGCCAGGTGCCGGTCATCGTGGTCACCGCGCGGCGCACCGAGGGCGAGATGGTGCGGGCGCTGGACGCCGGGGCCGACGACTACGTGGTGAAACCGTACGGGGCCGAACAGATCGACGCGCGGATCCGGGCCGTCCTGCGCCGCACGGCCGTGCCCGTTGTCGAGCAGAACCCGGTCGTCGAGGCGGACGGGGTGCGGATCGACCCGCGGGCCCGCACCGCGACGCTGGACGGGGTGGCGCTGGAGCTCACGCCGCGGGAGTACGACCTGCTGCACTACCTCGTGGGCCGGGCCGGCGCCGTGGTGTCCAAGCGCGAACTGCTCACCGAGGTGTGGCAGGTGCCGTACACGGCGGCCGACAAGACCGTCGACGTGCACCTGTCGTGGCTGCGGCGCAAGCTCGGGGAGACGGCCCAGGAGCCGCGGCGCATCCACACCGTGCGGCGGGTCGGCGTGAAGTTCGGCCTGGCGTGAGGCGCCGGCTCGCGCTGCTCGTGGCGGCGGCCATGGCGCTGGTCCTCGTCGCCTTCCTGGTGCCGCTGGCGCTGCTGCTGCGCACGGCCGCCGAGGACCGCGCGGTCGCCGCGGCGCGCATCCAGGCGCAGTCCCTCGGCGCGCTCGTGGCCACCGCCGACCCCGGCGCGCTGCGGCTCACCGTCGAACAGGCCAATGTGGACGCCGCGCACCCGGTCACGGTCTTCCTTCCCGACGGTACCGTCCTGGGCGCGCAGATCGCCGCCACGCCCGCCGCCCGGCTCGCCGCCCAGCGGGGCAGTTTCAGCGTCGCCCACGCCGACGGCCGCGAGGTGCTGGTGGCGGTGCAGGGCCTGCCCGGCGGGACGGCGGTCGTCCGGTCGTTCGTGCCCGAACGGGACCTGCGCCGGGGCGTCACCCGCGCCTGGCTCCTGCTCGCCGCCGTCGGGGTCGCGCTGCTGCTGCTCGGCCTGGCCGTGGCCGATCGGCTGGCGGTGGCGGTGGTGCGCCCGATCCGTACCCTGGCGGCGGTTTCCGAGGGGCTCTCCGGAGGCGACCTCGACCGCCGTGCGCCCGCCGGGGACGGCCCGCCGGAGGTCCGGCTCGTCGCCGCCGCGCTCAACCGGCTCGCCGGGCGCATCCGGGACCTGCTGCGCCAGGAGCGCGAGGCCGCCGCCGACCTGTCGCACCGCATGCGCACCCCGATGACCGCGCTGCGGCTGGACGCCGAGGGGCTGGCCGACCCGGGCGAGGCGGCGCGGATGCTCGAGCACGTCGGCGCGCTGGACCGGGCGCTCACCGCCGTCATCGAGGACGCCCGCCGCGAGCGGGACGCGCCCGCGTGCGACGCCGCCGCCGTGGTGGCCGAGCGGGTCGCGTTCTGGTCGGTGCTCGCCGAGGACCAGGGTCGCGCCGCGCGCCTCGACCTCGCGCCCGGCCCGCTGCCCGTCGCGGTGGCCGCGGCCGACCTCGCCGCGGCCGTCGACGCGCTGCTGGGCAACGTGTTCGCGCACACCGAGGAGGGCACCGGGTTCGCCGTCGCGCTGACCGCCGCGCCCGGCCGGGTCGAGCTCGCCGTCTCCGACGACGGGCCCGGCTTCGACCCGGCGGCGGGGGAGCGGGGCGTGAGCGGCGGCGGCTCGACCGGGCTCGGCCTCGACATCGCCCGGCGCACCGCGGAGTCCACCGGCGGGCGGCTGCGCATCGCCGGCTCGCGGGTCACGGTGGAGCTCTTAACCGATCCTTAGCGCGGCGCCAGGAACGCCTTGACGAAGGTCCCGGGAGGGTTGGTCGCACAGGCAACAGAGCGATCAGGAAGGTGTACTCCCATGCGCAGACTCATCCTCATCGGCGCGACGACCGCCGTGGCCCTGGCCCTCGGCGGCACGGCGCTGGCCGCGTCCTCGGATCCCACGGTGCCGTCCCAGGTAGTGGTCAGCGAACGTGCCACTTCTGATGACAACCCGTCCCGTTCCGTGGACGACGACCCGACTCCCCACGAGACCGCGTCGGCCGAGGTCAGCGCGCCGCCGACGGTCAGCCCCACCGTGGATGACCATGGCGGACTCCGCACGCACGAGGCCGGCGACGACCACGGAAGGGGCGGTCACGGCCGCGACGACCGCGGCGGAGACGATCATGGGGGTTCCCGCCACCGGCGATAGCTGCGATCATGTCGCCGTGCCTCTGCTCGACGACGACGCCCTCGCCGGATCGGCAGTGGTGGCGAACTCCGCGATGAACCGCGAACGCGGCCTCGACGGCGTCAACAGCTACGAGCGCGAGCTCGGCTTCAACCCGGTCGAGGTGATCACGGCCCTGGCCCGCGTGACCGGCGCGCCCGACACCGTCGCGTGGCTCGACCTGTGCTGCGGCTCCGGCCGGGCGCTGGTCGAGGCCGCGCGCCGGATCGACGCGCAGGGCGTGGCCGGCCGGGTGCTGGTCGAGGGCGTCGATCTCGTCGACGCCTTCGTCCCCGCGCCCGGCGTGCCGTGGCTGCGGCTGACCGCGGCGCCCGTGCTCGCCTGGGTGCCGCAGCGCCGCTACGACCTCATCACCAGCGTGCACGGCCTGCACTACGTCGGCGACAAGCTCGGCCTGCTGACCCGGGCGGCGAGCTGGCTGACCGGCGGCGGGCGGTTCGTCGCCGACCTGGATCTGGCCGAGGTACGGCTGGCCGACGGCACCCCCGCCGGTCGCCGCCTCGCGGCGGACCTGCGCGACGCGGGCTTCAGCTACGACGGGCGCCGCCGGCGGATCGGGCGCGACGACCGCGGGGACGTCGACCTGCCCTACGAGTACCTGGGCGCCGACGACAGCGCGGGCCCGAACTACACCGGCCAGGAGGCCGTGCACTCGTACTACCGGCGCAGGAAGGGCACCCCCGCGTAGCCCAGCTGCTCGGCGTAGTGCTCGCCGCCGACCTTCCCGGCCAGCTCCAGGCTCACCATGCCGTGCGCGAGGGCCCACAGGTGCAGCGCCACGGGTTCCGGGTCGTCGCCGGTGAACACGCCCTCGGCCTGGCAGCGGGCCACCCCTTCGACGAGGGGCCGGTAGGTGGCGTCCGCGGCCTCCGTGTGCCCGAAGCCGCCGGTGAACATCAGGCCGTACAGATGCGGGCTGTTCAGGGCGGCCTCGCGGTAGGCCATGCCGAGCCCGATCAGGTCGACGAGCGGGTCGCCGGTGCGCGGACCGGCGGCGAGCGCCTCGCCCAGCCGCCGGAACCCCTCCCGGTGCATCGCGTCGAGCAGGCCCTGCTTGTCGCCGAAGAGGGTGTAGACGGGCATCGTCGAGACCCCCGCGGCCGCCGCCACCTTGCGCAGGGACAGCCCGCCGGGGCCCTCCTCGACGAGGATGCGCGCCGCGGCGTCGACCAGCCGCCCGGTGAGCTCGCTGTTGACCTGGGCCACGGTCAGCGACTATAACAGTGTTATGAGCGATAACGTTGTTATTCCGCTCCACGCCGCGGCCGCGACCGTCTCGCTGCTGCTCGGGGCCTACAACCTGCTGCGCCGCACCCGGGGCGACCGGGTGCACAAGGTGGCCGGCCGCGTGTGGGTCGGCGCGATGTACTTCACGATCGTCAGTTCGTTCCTCATCCAGGCCCTGAACCCGGGGCACTTCAGCTGGATCCACGGGCTCTCGGCGTTCACGTTCGTGACGCTGAGCATCGCGCTGTGGGCGGCGCTGACCGGGCGGATCGAGACCCATCGACGGTTCATGACGGGCTCGTACCTGGGGCTGCTGGGCGCGTTCGTGGGCGCCGTGGCCGTACCGCAGCGGGACATTCCACAGTGGATCGTCCACCGCCCGCTGGAGCTGGCGCTGGGCGCGCTCGCCTGCGCGGCGGTGGCGGCGGGCGTGGTGCTGGCGGGCCGGCGCGGGCGGGTCAGGGTCTGACGGCGCCGGGGGTCGTGCCGTAGACCAGCCGCAGGATGGCGTCGGTGAGCGTGTCGAGCAGTTCGTCCTCGTCGCGGGCGCCGGGGTTCGCGTACACCTCGGCGAACGTGATGCTGCGCAGGTGGACGACGAGCTTGGCGAGCAGGTCGGGCGGGCCGCCGACGGTACCCCCGGCGCGCGCGTCCCGCTCGATGCGCTTGCTGAACGCGGTGCAGCCGTCGTCGATCAGGCGGTCGCGCACGTGCATCACCTCCGGGCCGGGGTCGGGCGTGATGAACGCCTCGCGCAGCCAGCGCCCGTCGACCTTCCACCGCGCCAGCCCCGCGGCCAGTCCCCGCCGCAGCGCCGCCCGGTCGAGCCCGTCGGAGGCGAGCCACTCGGCCATCTCCTGGTCGGCCTCGGCCAGCCGCTGGTCGACCAGCGCGGCGAGCAGGGCCTGCTTGGACTCGAAGTAGAAGTAGAAGCCGGACCGCGCGATGCCGGCCGCGCCCGCCAGGTCGTCGATCGTCACCTGGCTGATCGACTTGTCCCGGAAGACGTCCCGGGCGGCGTCGATCAGCGCCTGCTCGCGCTGATCGCCCTTGGTGGGGGCCCGTCGGCTTCTGGTGGCTGGCACGGCGTCGACTGTACCCGACGTCTCATCGTTTATTTTCGACACCGCGTTGAAAATGGTCGGCGGCGCGTCTAGGTTCGGTTGCGTGAGCCTCAGAACGCGTCTCGCCCTGCCCGTCGCCTGCTACGTGGTGCTGCTCGTCTCGGCGCTGCAGACCCTGGTCGTCCCGGTCGTCGCCGACATCCAGCGGCACCTGGGCGTCTCGGCCAGCTCGGCCAGCTGGGTGGTGACCGCCAACCTGCTCGCCGCCGCGGTCCTCACCCCGATGCTCGGCCGGCTCGGCGACCTCTACGGCCGCCGCCCCGTGATGCTCGGCGTGCTGGCCGTGGTGCTGCTCGGCTCGGTGCTCGCCGCCACCACCTCCAGCCTGCCCCTGCTGCTGGCCGGCCGGGTCGCGCAGGCGGCCAGCTTCGGCCTGTTCCCGCTGGCCATCGGCATGCTCCGGGAGGAGCTCCCGCCGCAGCGGCTGACCGGCGCGATGGCCGTGGTCAGCGGCATGCTCTCGGTCGGCGCCGGCTTCGGCCTCGTCGTCACCGGCCTGCTCATGCGCCACGGCGGCGACTACCACCAGCTGTTCTGGCTCTCCACCGCGCTCACCGCGGTCGGCCTGGCCGGCGTCTGGCTGCTGCCCCGCCGCGCGGGCGCCGCCACCGGCCGCCTCGACTGGACCGGCGCCGTCCTGCTCGGCCTGGGCCTGGTGCTGCTGATCCTGCCGCTGGAGGAGGGCAACGGCTGGGGCTGGGGCTCGTTCCGCGTCATCGGCTCGCTCGCGGCCGCGGTCGTCGTGCTCGCCGCGTTCGTGCTCTTCGAGCGCCGGGCCGCCCACCCGCTGGTCAGCCCGCGGATGCTGCGCCACCGCCCGATCGTGGTGGCCAACGCGGCCGGCCTGTTCCTGGGCTTCTCGATGTTCGCCGTCTTCCTGGCCACCTCGGCCCTGGTCCAGACCCCGCCCGCGGTGGCCGGCTACGGCTTCGGCGCCTCGGTCCTGGCGGCCAGCCTCGTCTACCTGCTCCCCGGCACCGCCGGCGGCGTGATCACCGCCCCGCTCGGCGGCCGGCTCGTGGCCCGCTTCGGCGCCAAGGCCACCCTGGTCATCGCGGCCGTCCTGGCCGGTGCGGGCTTCGCGATGCTGGCGCTGCTGCACACGGCCACCTGGCAGGTCATCGTCGGCGCGCTGGCGGTCAACTCGGCCGTCACCTTCGGCTATGCGGCGCTGCCGGCCCTGCTCATCGCCAACGTCGAACCGGCCGAGACGGGCATCGCCAACAGCGTGAACTCGATCGCCCGCTCGGTCGGCATGTCCCTGGGCACCGCCTTCGTGGTCACCATGGTCACCCGCAACCCGATCCCGGGCCCGGTGCCGCTGCCGCGCGAGGCGCAGTTCGTGACCATCTTCGCGGTGGGGGCGGCGCTGGCCGTGCTGGCCGCGGTCGTCGTCGCCTGGGCCCTGCCCCGCCCGCGCCCGGCCACCTTCACGGTCGAGGAGGTCGAGGCCGACGAGGTCCTGGGCGCGGCCGGCTTGGACGTCCCGGCCCACCGCTGAGCGGCCTCAGGTCCAGGGCAACGCGGATCTCGTACCCCAGTAGGCGTCCGGCGCCTCGGGCTCGATCGCGAGGTCCGGCGCCGTGGTCAGGGCGCGCAGGTTGCTCGTGAGCTGCGCGACCGTGGCGGCGCCGGACAGTACGACATCGGCGAACGGCTGGGCGAGGGCCGTGGCCAGGGCGTCGGCGTCGCGGGCGGCCAGGCGACCGTTGGCCAGGGCCTCCTTGACGATGACGCGGCGGCCGTCCGCGTGGGCCTCGGCCAGTGCCGGCCCGGCCGACGGCTCCAGGGGGTTCCAGGTCGCCTGGACCGAGCGGAACAGCGGCGCGCCGTCCACCTCGACGCGCAGCGCGGCGCGGATCGCGTCGGCCTGGCCGGGGCCGCTCACCGACAGGCCGATCGTCAGCCCCGAGCCGGCCAGCAGCCGGTGCAGCGTGCGGTCGGTGAGGGCCGGGCTGTCCGGGGTCACCGAATGGATCTGGTACAGCCCGAGCCGGCCCCCCAGCAGCGCGCGCGACTCGGCGAGCTGGCGCTCGAACGTGGCGGGGGAGTGGTCCTTGGTCTCGTGCACCGGGGCGTCGACGCGCCAGCCGGCGGTGTAGGTGTAGCCCCACTTCGAGCCGACCCGCACGTCGTCGTGGCCCGGCAGCCAGGCGGCCAGGAACTCCTCGGCGCGGCCGTACGAGCGGGCCACGTCGACGTAGCGGATGCCGGCCGCGTACGCCGCGTCCAGCAGCTCGTGGGCCCGGGCCCGCAGCGCCTCGACCGTGCGCTCGGCGGGCAGGTCCCGGTCGCGGCCCGTGGTGATGTAGCCCGGGCGGCCCACGGCGGCCAGGCCCAGGCCGAGCGCCGGCGGCATCAGGCGGGCTGGAGGTGCTCGGCCAGGATCGCGAGGTGGGTGCGGCGGGCGGCGGTGTGCCGGGCCAGCCCCTCCTCGGTCAGGTTGACGAACACGCCGCGCCGGTCGGAGTCGCACAGGGCGCGCGCCACCAGGCCGGTCTTCTCCAGGCGGGCGACGGCGCGGGACAGGGCGCTCTGGCTCAGGTACATGTCGGCGGCCAGGTCCTGCATGCGTCGCTTCTCACAGTCCTGGGCGACCAGGCGATCGAGGATCTCGAATTCGCTCAGGGTCAGGCCGTGCTCGTCCGACAGGGCCCGCTCCAGGTGTCCGGCGAGCTCGTTGTAGCTGGTCAGCAGGGAGCGCCACCGCTCGATCAGGGCTACCTCGGACCTCATGCGCGGCATCCTACTCCTCCGGCGCTTCGAGTGCATCTGCATTAAATGCACGGGCAACTAGTGCTTGGACATTGTTTGCGCATGCATCTAGTGTCCACTCTCGTGACCATGACCTTGACCCAAGTCGATCAGGACCGGAGCGCGTCGCGGCGGCTGTGGGGAGTGCTTCCGGTGCTGTGCGCCGTGCTGTTCCTCGACGGGCTCGACGTCTCGATGGTCGGCGTCGCGCTGCCGTCGATCGGGGCCGAGCTCGGCCTGTCCACGACCTCGCTGCAGTGGATCGTCAACGGCTACGTCCTCGGGTACGGCGGGCTGCTCCTGCTCGGCGGCCGCACCGCCGACCTGCTGGGGCGGCGCCGCGTCTTCCTCGTCGCGCTCGGCGTCTTCGCCGTCGCGAGCCTGGTCGGCGGGCTCGTCGACGACGGCGGCCTGCTGATCGCCACCCGCTTCGTGAAGGGCCTCGCCGCCGCGTTCACCGCGCCGACCGCCCTGTCCATCCTCACCACCACCTTCCCGGAGGGCCCGGCCCGCAACCGCGCGCTGTCGGTGTTCTCGGTCTTCGGCGCCAGCGGGTACTCCTCCGGCCTCATCCTCGGCGGCCTGCTCACCAGCGTCGGCTGGCGCTGGACGTTCCTGATCCCGGTGCCGCTCGCGGTCGCGGCGCTGCTGTTCGGCATCGCCCTGATCCCGCGCGACCGGCCCGCGGCGGAGGGCGGGCACGACCTGGCCGGCGCGGCGACGCTCGTGGGCGGCATGCTGCTGTCGGTGTACACCGTCGTGTCCGCGCCGGACCGCGGCTGGCTCGACCCGGTGACCCTCGGGCTCGCCGGCGCCGCGGTGCTGCTGCTGGCCGCGTTCCTGGTCCTCGAGCGCCGCGTGCCGCACCCGCTGATCCGGCTCGGCATCCTGCGCGTCGGCTCCATCGTGCGCGCGAACCTGAGCATGGTGGCGCTGTTCGGCTCCTACCTGAGCTTCCAGTTCATGATGACGCTGTACCTGCAGGACGTGCGGCACTGGTCGCCGCTGCGGATGGCCCTGGCGCTGCTGCCGGCCGGGCTGCTGGTCGCGTTCGGCTCGCCGTTCGTCGGGCGGCTCATCACCCGGTACGGCACCGCGCCCCTCATCGCCGGCTCGATGCTCTCGATGAGCCTCGGGTACGGCTGGTTCCTGCTCACCGCCGGCAGCACGCCGCACTACGCGGTGACCACGCTGCCGACCATGCTGCTGCTGGGCGGGGGCTTCGCGTTCGGCTTCAGCTCCATCATGGCCCAGGCGACCGACGGCATCGCGGACGCCGAGCAGGGCCTGGCCTCCGGGCTGGTGCAGACCTCGGGCCAGGTCGGCGCGGCGCTGGTCCTGGCGCTGGTGACGGCCCTGGTCGCGGCGGCCAGCCCGGCCTCGCGGGACGACTTCAGCCAGTTCCACCCGGGCATCAACCTGGTGACCGGCGTGGCGGTGCTCGGGCTGGTGCTCAGCCTGGTGCCGCTGCTGTCCCGGCGCGCCGGGGCCCATCGGGTCTGACGGTTCACACGGCGAGGGCGTGGGACACCTTCCACGCCCCGCCGACCGGGACCATGGTGAGCACCACCCGGTTCTGGTCGACCTTCTCGCCCGTGATGTTGGCGTTGCGCCGGTACTGGTCCACGTACACCAGCAGCTCCACTTGCGACGGTGACGCGCTCACCACGCCGGTGGCCGAGACCGAGGCGCGCACGATCGCCTGCTCGGCCACCGCGTTCGCCTTGAGCGCGCCCGTCGTCTGCGCGTACTCGTCCGCGAAGCCGCCGGTCGCGAAGTTCCTGCCGTTGGCCACGCTCGCGTCGAAGCTGCGGTAGTCGTAGGAGAAGATGGCCTGCGCGGCGGCGTTCGCGGCCACAGTGGACTGACGCACCGCGACATCGCGCCGGTGGTGCTGGTCGGTGAAGTACCAGCCCGCGCCGGACAGGGCGAGGGCCGCGAGGATCAGGCCGTACAACCACAGGCGTTTCATGGTTTTGCTCTCCCTCAGCCGACGAACTGCAGCTTGGACACGAGCCAGCGGCCCGAGTCGCGGTCGCGGGACAGGTCGACCTGGATGCGGTAGTGCGACGCCCGGCCGTCGGGGGCCTTGCTGTTGCGCACGGTCGCGTCGATCGCCACGAGCACCACGGCCGAGTCGCGGTCGCCGGAGACCAGCGCGGCCCGCAGCACGGTGCCCTTCGAGTCCACATTGTTCTCCACCACCGCCGCCCGGACCTGGGCCTGGCCGCGGGTGAACTCGTCGCGGAAGTCGCCCGTCGCGCCGGCGGTGATGCGCTGCAGGTCCCGATCGACGCTGCCGGCGCTCACCGAGACGAAGTCCACCGTGGTCTGCCGGGCCGCCGCCAGCGCCGCTTGGTGCGCGCTTTCCAAGGCCCGGATGTCGTACCACCTGAGCCCCGACACCACCGCCACCGCGACCGCCGCGCAGGCGAGGACCATCGTGAGCGCGGTGCCGAGCGAGGGGCGGGACAGGCGGCGGCGCTTGTCGTCGGGGCCCGGCTCCCGGCGCCGCACCGAGCGGGCGGGACCCCGTCGGTGCGGCGCCGTTCGCCGACGAGGACGCTTCCCGGCGTCGACCTCGTCGAGAGCAATGTCTGTGTCCACCGTGGACGACTTGGCGTCGGCTCGCTTCGACCCGCCGCCCTCGTCGTTCGCGGCAGCCGTGTCCTTCGCGCCGGCGTCGTCCTTCGCGCCGGTCCGGTGCTTCCCGGCGGTCGCGTTCTTCTCGGCCGCCCGTTCCGGCGCGTCGGATTCGGCGTCGGTGGCGGCGAGCACGGCGGGTTCCTCGTCCAGGTGCGACAGGACGCTCGCGATGGTGTCGCGGCGCTTGGGGGGAGGAGCCTGACGGCGGGTGGCGGCCCGCCGCCGGACGCTGCGCGGCGCGAGCCGTTCCAGGCGCTCCGGGCCGCTGGACTCGGACGGCGAGCCGGCGCCGCCGGGAACTACCGCCAGCAGCTCCGGCCGTCCGCCGGCTTCGGGCTGCGAGCCGGCGCCGCCCGGGACGAGGCGCAGGCCGCGCTCATCGGATGCGGACACGGGAACCTCCAAGGACGCGGCTCACGGCGCGAGGCCGGCGAGCAGGAGTTGTTTCCAGGACTGGTCGCCGGCGAGCGCGTACTGCCCGCCGGTGCTGCCGAACAGCAGCGGATTGCCGTCGGCGGCGAGGACGGTGCCAGTGGCCGGGTCGTACGACGGCGGGGCCGGGTCGCCCGAGGAGCCGGGCCGCGGCGCGTTGTTGGTGCCGCGGACGCTCGACCCCTTGGCCTGGTCGGCGGCGCTGCACCGGGTCGAGCCCGCGTACTTGCACGGCGGCGGGTCGTCCACGTTGACCACCAGCCCGAAGTGGGCCGTGCCGTCGCCGGGGATGACCGTGAAGCCGCCGGCCACCGCGAGGGGGTAGACGACGAGGATCTGCTCGATGCCCGGCAGCCGCCGCGCGGCGACCCCGTTCACCGCGATCAGGTTGCCCAGCAGCGGGCCGATCGACGGGTCGAGGCCGTCGAGCAGCGAGACCAGCTCGCGCGCGGCCGGCGGGGCGTCGGTGATGATCCGGCGCAGGTCGGCGTCGGAGGAGCGCAGCGTCGCGGCGACCTGGGCCAGCCCCGCCGCCCACTGCCGGATCGCCGCGGCCGAGTCCTGCTGGGTCTGCAGGACGGTACGCCCGTCGGCGAGCAGCGTCCGCGTCTGCGGCAGGGCCTGCGTGGCGGCGTCGAGGATCGCCTGGCTCGCGTCGAGGATGCGCCGCAGCGCCTGCTCGTTGCCCTCGAACGCGGTGCCGAGCTCGTCGATGACGACGCTGAGCGCGTGCGGGTCGACCGACTGCACGAGCGCGTCGAGGTTGGCCAGCAGCGTCTCCGGGGCGAGCGGGATGCCGGTGCGCTCGCGGGGGATGACCGCCCCGTCGCGCAGGTACGGCCCGCCGTCCCCGTCCGGCCGCAGGTCCAGGAACTGCTCGCCGACCGCCGAGCGCTGCCCGACCACGGCCTTGGTGCCGGCCGGGACGAGCACGCCGTCGTCGAGGTGCAGCCGGGCCCGCGCCCCTCCATTGTGGAGCGTGACGGACTCGACGCGGCCCACGGGCACGCCCCGGTACGTCACCGGCGCGTTGGCGAACAGCCCGCCCGCCTGGGCCAGCTCGGCGTAGACGGTGGTGCCGCGGCCGAGCAGGCGGTCGCCGAGCCCGACGTACTCCAGCCCGACGTAGGCGAGCCCGACCAGCCCGACCACGAGGAACGCCAGCACCTGCAGCTTCGCGGAGCGGGGAATCATGGCAGCAGACCCCCTCCGAGGACGTCGTCGAGGCCGCCCTGCTGGCCGCTGGTCGCGCCGGTCACGGGCGGGAGCAGGCAGGCGGGGGAGAGGGCGGTACCCGGCGGCAGGAGCGTGCCGGGCGGGAACACGGTCCCGGGCGGCACGACCCCGCCGGGCGGCAGCAGGCTCCCCGCCGGCGGCTTGGTGCCCGGCGGCAGCAGCTTGCAGTCCTTGGGCAGCTCGCACCCCTTCGGCGGCACCCACCCCGGCGGCAGCAGGCCCCCGACCGGCAGGCAGCCCAGCGGCAGCACCCCGATGATCGGCGGCGGCGTGCTCGCGGGCGGCTTGCTGCCGCTCTTCGGCGGCTGGCCCGAGGACGACCCGGCCGGCTTGCCCGCCGGCGCCTGGGTCTGCGCCTGGGCGGCCGGCGGGGCGGTCTGGACCAGCAGGTTCGACAGGATGGTGGTCGCGTCGATGTCGGCCGTCGCGCCCAGGTTCACGTAGTCGCCGACGATCGCGCCGCTGATGTTGGGCGGGAACGGGAACGACAGCAGGAAGTCGAGCGAGCCGGGGAGGGCGTCGCCGGCGCGTACCAACTGCTGCAGGATCGGCTGGAGGGCCCTGAGCGAGGCGAGGGTGTCGTCGCGGCTCGCCTCGATGACGTGGGTGCCGACCTCGCCCAGGTCGCCGAGGGCGGTGAGGGTGGCGGTGAGCTGCTCGCGCTGCTCGGCGAGGACGGTCAGGCCGGGGGCGAGGGAGGACAGGGCGGTACCGATGACGTCCCGTTGCCTGGAGAGACTCGTGGTGAGCCGGTCCAGCGCGTCCAGGGCGCGCACGATGTCGGCCTTCTGCGCGTCGAGCCCGCCGACGAACGCGTCGAGCTGGTGCAGCGCGTCCTTGGCGGCCGGTTCGCGGCCCTGGAACGCGGTGGCCAGCTCCTCGTTGATGGTCTTGAGCTGGGCGAGCCCGCCGCCGTTGAGCAGCATGCCGAGCGCGGCCAGCACCTCCTCGACCTCGGCGGCGCGCCGGGTCCGGCTCAGCGGCACGACCGAACCGTCGCCGAGTTTCCCCTGCGGCGCCTCGGTCGCCGGCGCCTCCAGGGCCACGTACTTCTCGCCGAGCAGGCTCGTCTGCCGCACGGCCGCCGTCGCGTTGCCGGGCAGGCTCACCTTCGAGTCGACTCGAAGCCGCACCCGGGCCGTCCACCCGTCCAGCGAGATCCGCTCGACGCTGCCCACGGTCACGTCGTTGACCTTCACAGCGGCCTGCGGCACGAGGTCGAGCACGTCGGCGAACTCGGCGGTGACGGTGTACCCGGGCCCGGACGGCGCCCCGCCCGGGAGGTCGAAGCCGCAGCCGCCGGCGAGGAGGCAGGCGCCGGCGGCCGCGGCGGTCAGGGTTTTCCTCATGACACACCCCGCAGGATGCCGCCGAGGGTCAGGTCCCGCGTCACCTCGGGCACGCTGGGCAGGGCGGGCGCCTTCGCCTCCTGCGTGGGTGGGACCGGCGGCAGCAGCCCGCCGAGGGCCTGGCACTCCTTGGGCAGCTCGGCGCCGCCGAGGTTGTCGTTGATCACGGAGCAGACGTAGGTGGCCAGGTCATACGGCCCGAGCGCGTCGTCGCGGGTGTCCAAGGTGCCGGAGCGCGGGTTGTACGCGAGGTTGAGGTTCGACAGCGCCAGCGGGGCGAGGTCCAGGATCTGGATGATCGCCTTCTGCTGCTTGGCCAGGATTCCGGTCACGTCGGCCAGCGCGTCCACATTGGACACCAGCGCCGCCTTGTTGTCCCGGATGAACCCGGTCACGCTCGACAGCGCCGTGGCCAGGGCCCGCAGCGCGGCCGCGAGGTCGTCCCGCTCGCCCGAGAGCTGCCCCGCGACCTCGGCCAGGCGCTGGTTGAACGCCCGTACCGCGGCGTCGCTCTGCGCCAGCGCGGTGGTGAACTGCTGCAGGTTGACCAGCGTGCCGAACAGGTCCTCCCGCCCGTCGGCCACCGTGGTCAGCGCCTTGTCCAGCCCCGCGATGGTGGCGTGCAGGTTGTCGCCGTTGCCCTGCAGGTTCGCCTGGCCCGCCTGGACCAGCTGCTTGAGCGCCCCGTCCGAGTTGGCCCCGTCCGGACCCAGCGCCCGGTTGAAGTCGTCGAGCGCCTGGTAGATGTCGTCGATCTCCAGCGGCACCGCGGTCCGCTCGACAGGCAGGTCGGCGTGGTCGGCGAGGCTCGGGCCGGCGGTGTAGGCGGGGGTGAGCTGGACGTACCGGTCGCTGACCACGCTGGGCGGGATGATCAGGGCCTGCGCGCCGGCCGGGATGGGCCACTCGGCGTCGTAGGACATCTCGACCCTGACGGTCCGCCCCTGCGGCGTCACCTTCTTCACCTCGCCGATCCGGACCCCGAGCACCCGCACCGAGGAGCCGGCGTGGATGCCGACGGTCCGGGTGAAGTGGGCGACGAGATGCCGCTGCGGATGCCCCGTGAAGGCGACCACGAGCGCGACGCCGACGCCGACGAGCGCCGCGACGGCAAATGCCAGAAACCGTTTGCCGCGCATGTCACTTCCCTCCCGTCGCGGGCAGGTAGGGCTGGAGGAGTCCGGCGAGGTACGAGTCGAACCAGCGCCCGTTGCCGGTGACGTTGGCGAACGCGGCCACGAACGGGCCCATCCGCTGCAGCGTCAGGTCGAGGTTGTCCCGGTTGCGCTGCAGGATGCCGACCACCCCGCGCAGCTGCTCCAGGGCGGGTTTCAGCTGTTCCTTGTTGTCGGCGACGACCCCGGACAGCTGGGTGGCGAGCGCGTTGGTCCCGACGAGCAGGTCGTGGATGGCGTCCCGGCGCTTGCTGACCTCGGTGAGCAGCGCGTCCCCGTCGGCGACGAGCTTGCGGAACTCCTCGTCCCGCGCGGCGAGCACGCCGGTGACCTCGTGCGCCCGGGTCAGCAGGGCCCGCAGCTCGGCGTCGCGGTCGCTGACCGACTTGGACAGCCGCGAGAGCCCGTCGAGCGAGGCCTGCACGCTGCCGGGCGTGTCGGCGAACGCCTGCGCGAGCGTGGTGAACGCGTCCGCGAGCTGGGCGCTGTCGATGTGGTCGAGGGTGTCGGCCAGCCCGGTGACGGCCTGCACCACGTCGAACGGCGCCGCGGTCCGGTCGAGCGGAATCTCACCGTCCTCCGGCAGTTTCGAGGCGCCGGCGGGTTCGAGCGCCAGGTACTTCTGCCCGAGCACGGTCTTGATGCGGATGGTGGCGCGGGTGGCGCCGCCGAGCCGGACGTCGTCGTCCTCGACCCGGAACGTGACCCGCACATAGGGGCCGCTGCCGCCGCGGGCCAGCCCGACGCCGGTGACCTTCCCGACCCGGACCCCGGCCACCCGGACCTCGTTGCCGGGGGCGAGCCCGCTGGCGTCCCGGAAGGCGGCCCGGTAGCTGGGCGCGGTCAGCCCGGCGAGGGCGTCGATCTTGAACGCGCCGAGCACCAGCGCGGCGACGACACCGAGGCCGATCGCGCCGATGAGCCCGGGCCGGCGCTCGCGGAGCGGCTTCACTGTGCGCCTCCCGAGCTGCAGCGGGCGGCCGTCGACGTGAAGGTCACCGGGTTGAGCTTCTGCCCGGCCAGCGTCACCCGGCCGTCGAAGTCGCAGAGGTAGAAGTTGAACCACGAGCCGTACGAGGCGACCCGGGTCAGGTCCGCGTACCGCTGCGGCAGGCCCTGCAGCGTCTTGTCGAGCACCGCGGCGTTGTCGTTCAGCGTGGTCGACAGCGTGCCCAGCTCCCCGATGTCGGCCTGCAGCGACGGGCGGGCGTCCTGCAACAGGCTCGCCGTCGCGCCGGTCAGGGCCGAGGCGTTGACGAGCGCCTGACCGATGGCCTCGCGGTCGGCGGCCAGGCCGGACACGAAGTCCTGCAGCCGGGCGATCACCGTGTCCAGGTCGTCGCGGTGGTCGTCCAGGGTGGTCAGGACCGCGTTGAGGTTGGTCACCACGCGGCCGATCACGGCGTCGCGGTCCGCGAGGGTCGTGGTCAGCGAGGCCGTGCTGCGCAACAGGCTCGCGACCGTGCCGCCCTCGCCCTGCAGGACCTGGATGATCTCGAACGCCAGCTGGTTGACGGCCTGCGGGGTCAGGGCGGTGAACAGCGGCCGGAAGCCGTTGAACAGCACCGTGAGGTCCAGTGCCGGGGTGGTCTGCGACTGCGGGATCGTCGCGCCCGAGCGCAGGGTCTGGCCGCCGCCCGGACCCTCGGTGAGGGCGATGTAGCGCTGGCCGACGAGGTTGCGGTACCGAATCGTCGCCCTGACGCTCGTGCTCAGCGGGATCTCGTCGGCGACCGTGAACGCGATCTCGGCCACGCGGTTGTCGGCCACCCGGATGTCGCGGACCTCGCCGACCTTCACGCCCGCGATGCGCACGTCGTCGCCGGCGAGCAGGCCGGTCACGTCGGTGAAGCGCGCCCGGTACTGCGTGCCGCCGCCGGAGAACGCGCCGAGCGTCTGCGCCAGCAGGGCCGTGAGCAGCACCGTCACCGCCGCGAACACCGACAGCTTGATCAGGTCCCGGGTCATTTCGCGTTCACCACCGCTCCGCGCAGCAGCGGTCCCCACAGCAGCACGGCGATGTCCGGCACCTCGACCGGCGGGATGCCCATCGCCCCGCCGATCAGCGGTTCCAGCAGCTTGCGCTCGTCCTGCGTGCCCGCCTCGGCCGTCGGCGGGGTGCTCGCCGTGGCCGGGATCGTGCCGACCGGGAGCTTGGCCGGGCCCGGGCGGGCGGCGCCGTAGTCGTAGCCGTCGTTGATCGGCACGCCCGGCGCGGGGACGCCCGGACTGGGCAGGCCGCGGCACTCCGGGCCGTTCTTCGCGCCGTAGACGGGCTCGTCGCCGGCCACGTACTTCCCGTTGTCCCGCGTGATCTCCAGCGTGATGTGCATCCGCCCGCCGGTGAAGACCTGCTCGACCCGCGGCTGGAGGGCGACCAGGCCCTGCATCAGGCACGGGTACTCCGGCGCGTACGCGGCCAGCAGCTCCAGCACCGGCCGGCTCACGTCGCCGACGGTGATGAGCTGGTCGCCGTGCTGGCGCAGGAACGTCGTGGTGCGGTCCGCCGCCGCCGTGGTGTCCGTCCAGAACGCGGCGAGCTGGTCGCGCTGCGACGCGACGGTGTCCGCGGTGACCGAGGCGTCGCGCAGTAGGTTGAGCAGGTCCGGCAGGGCGCCGTCGTACACGTCCAGCACCGCCGCCAGCCGCCGGACGTCCTCGGCGATCAGGGGCATGTCCTCGTTCAGCGCCGCCAGGTAGTCGTCCAGCGTGACCAGGTTCCGGCCGAGCTCGTCGCCCTTGCCCTCCAGCGCCGTGGCCAGCGCGCCGAGCGTCGCCGCGAGCTTGTCCGGCTGGATGGCCTGCAGCAGCGGCAGGGCGTCGTCCAGCACGCGTTCGAGTTCGAGTGCACTCGAACTGCGGTCCTGGCCGATCGTGTCGCCGTCGCGGATCGCCCGGCCGCTGCCGCCGGCGAGCGCCACGTACCGCTCGCCGAACAGCGTCTTGGGCAGCAGCCGCGCGCTGGCCGAGGCCGGGATCTGCCGGGCCAGGGCCGGGTCGAGCGCCAGGCCCAGCCGGGCGGCCGAGCCGTCGCTGCGCACGGTGCGGACCTCGCCGACCACGACGCCGGCGTACTTCACCTCGGCGCCGGGACTGAGCTGCAACCCGGTGTGCGCGGTCGTCAGCGTCACCCGGGTCACCGGCGTGAAGACCTTGTTGTACTGCAACACGGCCAATCCCAGCGCACCGCTCAACAGCACGATGAAGGCAACTCCGAGCAGCCGTCTCATCCGGCGATCCGAACCGTGGTGGTCGCGCCCCAGATGGCCGGCGAGCCGTCTCATCCGGCGATCCGAACCGTGGTGGTCGCGCCCCAGATGGCCAGCGACAGGAAGAAGTCGACGACGTTCACCGCGACGATCGCCAGCCGCACCGCGCGCCCGACCGCGACCCCGACACCGGCCGGCCCGCCGCTCGCGGTGTACCCGTACCAGCAGTGCACCAGCACCACGATCACGCTGAACACGAGCACCTTGGCGAACGACCAGAGCACGTCGGCCGGCGGCAGGAACAGGTGGAAGTAGTAGTCGTACGTGCCGGCCGACTGACCGAAGTAGTAAATCGCCATGGTCCGGGTGGCGACGTAGCTGGACAGCAGCCCGACCGCATAGAGCGGCATCACCGCGATCAGCCCGGCGACCATGCGCGTGGTGACCAGGAACGGCAGCGACGGCACGGCCATCACCTCGAGCGCGTCGACCTCCTCGGAGATCCGCATCGCGCCCAGCCGGGCCGTGAACCCGCAGCCCACGGTGGCCGACAGCGCCAGCGCGGCGACCAGCGGGGCGATTTCGCGGGTGTTGAAGTACGCGGAGACGAACCCGGTGAACGCGCTGCTGCCGATCTGATCCAGCGCCTGGTAGCCCTGCAGGCCGACCTCGGTGCCGGTGAAGAACGTCATGCAGCAGATCACGCCCACCGTGCCCCCGGCGACCGCGAGCACGCCGCCGCCGAAGCTGACCTCCGCCAAGAGCCGGAAGACCTCGCGTTTGTACCGTCTGATCGTGCGCGGTACCCAGGCGAAGGCCCGCAGATAGAAGTGCAGCTGCCCGCCCAGATCATCGAGCCGTTGCATGACGGCCATGTCAGCTCCCCTTCTGCGGCACGATCTGGAAGTACACGGCCGTGATCACGAAGTTGAGCGCGAACAGCAGCATGAACGTGATGACGACGCTGTGGTTCACCGCGTCCCCGACGCCCTTCGGCCCGCCCTTCGCGGTCATCCCCTTGTACGAGGCCACGAGCGCGGCCACCGCCCCGAAGATCAGCGCCTTGAGCTCGCCGACGACGAGGTCCGGGAGTTGCCCGAGGGCCTGGAAGCTGGCCAGGTACGCGCCCGGCGTACCGTGCTGCAGCACCACGTTGAAGAAGTAGCCGCCCGCGACGCCGACGACGCTGACCAGCCCGTTGAGCAGCACCGCGACCAGCATCGTGGCCGCGATCCGGGGCGCGACCAGCCGGTGCAGCGGGTCGATGCCCAGCACCTGCATCGCGTCGAGCTCCTCGCGGATCTTCCGGGCCCCGAGGTCGGCGCAGATGGCCGAGCCGCCGGCGCCCGCGATGATGAGCGCGGTGACGATCGGCCCGGCCTCGCGCACGACCGCGAGCACCGACGCCGCCCCGGTGAACGACTGCGCCCCGAGCTGGCGGACCAGCGACCCGAGCTGCAGCGCGATGACCGCGCCGAACGGCACCGAGACCAGCGCCGCCGGCAGGATCGACACCGAGCTGACGAACCAGGCCTGCTGCACGAACTCGCGCACCTGCCACGGCCGGCGCAGCAGCCCGCGCAGCGCGTCGAGCGCGAAGGCGAAGAACAGTCCGACGGCCCTCATGGCTGGAACGACCCTTGCGGAGGGCGCACGCCGTTTGCGGCGCACCACTGTCCCGGCGGGCGTTCGGCGCGCCGCGGCCGGCCGTCGGTGGGCGGCAGTTGCAGCGGGATCGGCGGCAGCGGCGGCGGCTCGGCGCCCGCGTCGGCCTCGGCGCGCAGCTCGTCGGCGTCCTTCTCCTCGGCCATGCCGATCGGGCCGACCCGCTGCGCGTTGAGGAACTGCCGGACCACCGGCTCGGTGCTGGACAGCAGCATCTCGCGCGGGCCGAACATCGCCAGGTGCCCGTGGTAGATCAGCCCGATGTTGTCCGGGACCGTCCGCGCGGTGTTGATGTCGTGCGTGACGATCAGGAACGTGGCGTCGATCTGCTGGTTGAGGTCGATGATGAGCTGGTTGAGGTACGCGGTGCGGACCGGGTCCAGCCCCGAGTCGGGCTCGTCGAACAGCACGATCTCCGGGTCGAGCACGAGCGCGCGGGCCAGGCCGGCGCGCTTGCGCATCCCGCCGGAGATCTCGCCGGGCAGCTTGTTCTCGGCACCGGTCAGCCCGACCATGTCGAGCTTCTCCGCGACGATCGCGCGCACGTCGCGCTCGGACTTGCGGGTGTGCTCGCGCAGCGGGAACGCGACGTTGTCGTAGATGGTCATCGAGCCGAACAGCGCGCCGTCCTGGAACAGCACGCCGAAGAGCTTGCGCACCTCGTACAGCTCCCGCTCCCGCAGCCGCGTCAGGTCGTGCTCGCCGATGACGATCGCGCCGCGGTCGGGCTTCAGCAGCCCGACGAGCGTCTTGAGGAAGACCGACTTGCCCGTGCCGGACGGTCCCAGCAGCACCGAGATCTCCCCGGCGGGCAGGGTCAGCGTGACGTCGGACCACACCGGTTGGCTGCCGAACGACTTCGTCAGCCCCTCAACGTGCACCTCGACGCCCATGCATGCTCAATCGCGGCCGCCGCTCGAAGCGCAACACACTTGTCGCGTCTTTTTTCGATTCGCGCTTTCGGTGTGCGTCTTTTTCGAGAGGCCGCTCTCCGGGTGGTGGTCTCGGCCGCGGACGGTTACGGTGCGTTGACGATGACGGCGACATTCGATCCGGGGCTCGTCGACCGCGCCGTACGGTCCGAGCCCGAGGCCACGGCGGCACTGCTGGAGCAGCTGCGGCCGGGCGTCGTGCGCTACTGCCGCGCCAAGCTCGGCCGGGTCGGCGGCGCCTACACCACCGCGGACGACGTGGCCCAGGAGGTCTGCCTCGCGCTGTTGCGGGCCCTTCCCCGGTACCGCGACCAGGGCCGCCCCTTCACCGCCTTCGTCTACGCCATCGCGGCGCACAAGGTCGCCGACGCGCAGCGGGCCGCCGTGCGCGACCCGGGCCCGGCCCCGATCGACACCCTGCCCGAGCACCCGGACGCGGCCCCGGGCCCGGAGCAGCAGGCCGTGCGCACCGACCTGGCCAGGCGCCTGTCGGTCCTGCTGGCCCAGCTGCCGGAGCAACAACGCGAGATCGTCGTCCTGCGGGTCGCCGCGGGCCTCTCGGCCGAGGAGGTCGGCGTGATCGTCGGCATGTCGGCCGCGGCCGTGCGCGTGTACCAGTCCCGCGCCCTCGCCCGCCTGCGCACCCTCGCCGGCGACTCCCTGGGCGAGGTGGCCGCGTGACCTCCTTGCCGCCTGGGGCGTTTACGCTGGTACTGAGGGCCGAGTCATGACGGATCGAGGTGACACCGTGCCGGATCGCAGCGCCGAACCCCCGGTCGACCTGGCCACGGTCCGCGCCGACGACGTCCTGCTCGACGCCCTCTCGCACGGCGAGCGCGCATCGGACGACGACGCCTTGGCCGACCTGCTCGCCGATTGGCACGCGGATCTCTCCGCCGACCTGCCGACCTTCGCCCTCGACGACGACGCCGCGACGGTGGCGCTCGACTCGCTGCCCGACGTTCCCGAACTCCGCGCCGCGGGCCCTGTCGCCGACATTTCCGACGTGCCGGAAACGTCACGCAGGCGGCGATTCGGCGGTTCCGGTGAGCGCCGCCCCGGATCCGGGCTGCGGCGGACCTTTGCCGCGGTCGCCGCCGGCATCGTGATCCTCGCCGGGCTGGCGCTGGGGGCCGAGCGTTCGGGACCGGACGGGCCCCTCTGGCCGTTGACGCAGGTCCTCTACCCGGAGCAGGCCCACGCCCGGGCCGCCGAGCAGGCCATCGCCGACGCCGCCGACGCGATCGCCGCCGGGAGGTTCGACGATGCCCGGCGGCTGCTCGACACCGCGACCGCCGAGGCGAACCAGGTCGACAACGCCGGCACCCGGCAGCGGCTGCTCGATCGGATCGCCGACCTGCGCGCGCAGCTGCCGCCCGCCGTCCCGCCGGCGGCGTCCTCGGCCCCCGCGACCGCCCAGCCAACGCCGACCACCGCGCCGACCGAGGCGGCACCCACCGCGGGCGCGACCACGGCCGGCGGCAACCCGGGCGGCAACCCGGGCGGCGGCGCGACCACCGGCGGCGGAGGCAACGGCAACGGCGGCGATGGTGGCCAGGTCATTCCCGGCCTGCCGACGCAGATCGTGCCGACCAACCCGCTCCCGCTGCCGACCCAGATCATCCCGACGACGGTTCCCGGGCTTCCGCTGCCGACCGGGCTGGGCTGAGAAAAGGGCATTGCCGAAATGTCGTGATCGCGCAGAATGGGACCGTGGACGTCAATGAGATCCTCGCGCGGTTCGATCGGGAGATTCGGCAGCAGCCGCAGGAGGGGCCCGGCGCCGTTGTCGAGCGCGAGCCCGGCGTGGTCAGGGTGGTGCGGGCCGCCGACGGGTGGACGGGCATCACCTGGACCGGGCTCGAAGACCTCGATGCCGATGCGGTCATCGCGGCGCAGATCAGGCGGTTCGCCGAGGCCGGGGTGCCGTGGGAGTGGAAGTTCTACTCGCACGACCGGCCCGAGGATCTGCCCGCTCGGCTGCTCAGGGCCGGCTTCGAGCCCGGGCCGCCCGAGGCGCTGCTCGTCGCCGAGGTGCGAGCGCTGCCGCACGAGCCGAAGCTGCCCGACGGGGTGCGGCTCGTGCCGGTGACCGACGCCGAGGGGGCCGAGCTCGTGGTGCGGATCCACGACGAGGTGTTCGGCGGCGATCACGCCGCCGTCGGGCGGACCTTGCTCGCCCGGCCCGACGAGGTCAAGGCCGTCGTCGCGATGGCGGGGGACCGGCCGATCTGCGCGGGGCGGGTCGAGTTCCACCGCGGTACCGACTTCGCCAGCATCTGGGGCGGCGGCACCGCCGAGGACTGGCGGGGGCGCGGGGTGTTCAAGGCCGTCGTCGCGTACCGGGCCGCGCAGGCCGCCGCGGCCGGGTTCCGCTACCTTCAGGTCGACGCGAGCGACGACAGCCGGCCGATCCTCAAGCGCCTCGGCTTCGCGGAGCTGGCCACGACCGTGCCGTTCGTGCACGAATAGCCGTCGATCGCGGCTGTCGGGGGACACGGTACGTTCAGGCGCATGGCTTCCAGGCCCGCCCGGCTCCGGATCGCGCTCGACGCGCTGGAACGGCTCGTCGGCGGCGTCGGTACGGCCGTGCTCGCGCTCATCGCGCTGCTCACCTGCGTCGCCACCGTCGCCGCGTGCCTGATCGGCGTGGGGCTGGTGATCGTGCCTTTCGCGGTACGAATGCTGCGGGTCGTCTCTGATCGAGAGCGCGATCGACTCTCGCGCACCGGGCCCGAGCTGCTCGGGCACCTGCCGGCCCCGACACGGTTGCGAGACGCGATCACCGACGCGGCGCTGCGGCGGGAGCTCGCCTGGGCGGCCGTCCACGGGACCGCGGGCCTGGTCGTCGGGATCTTCGCCATCGCGCTGCCGATCAACGTGCTGCGGGACGGGTCGTTCGTGCTGTGGTGGCGGCTGCTCCCGCCCGCCGATGCGACGTCGTCGATCGGCTTCCCGCACGTGACGGACACCGCGGGCGCGCTGGTCGTGTCGTCGTTCGGGCTGGTCTGGCTGGTCCTGGTCTTCTACGCGACGCCGCTGCTGGCCCGGCTGCAGGAGGCGCCCGGGCGGCGGCTGCTCGCGCCCGCGCCCGGCACCGACCTCATGCTGCGCGTCGCCGAGCTGACCGCGACCCGGGCGGCCGCGCTGGACGCGCACGCGACGGAGCTGCGGCGGATCGAGAGGGCGCTGCATGACGGTACCCAGAACCGGATCGTCGCGGTGAATGTCCTGCTGGGCGCGGCGCGACGGGCGGTGGCGCGGGACCCGGCGGGCGCGGACGAGATCCTGGAGCGGGCCCAGGGCGCGGCCGAGGCGGCGCTGGCCGATCTGCGGGCGGTGGTGCGCACGATCCTGCCGCCGGTGCTGACCGACCGCAGCCTGCCCGACGCGCTGCGCTCGCTCGCCGCGACGTGCCCGGTGCCGGTGGACGTGGACGCCGAGCTGCCGGTGCGGTGCGCGGCGTCGGTGGAGGCGACCGCGTACTTCGTCGCCGCCGAGGCCCTCACCAACGTGGCCAAGCACAGCGGCGCCGAGCACGCGACCCTGCGCCTGCGCCGGACCGGCAACCGGCTGCACCTGACCGTCACCGACGACGGCCGCGGCGGCGCGGCCGCGGACGGCGGCTCCGGCCTGACCGGCATCCGCCAGCGCGCCGAGGCCCACGACGGCACCGTGGACCTGACCAGCCCGCAGGGCGGTCCGACGATTCTGAGAGTGAGCATCCCGTGCGGATCGTGATCGCCGAGGACGACGCGCTGCTGCGCGAGGGGCTGGCCATGTTGCTGCGGGCCGAGTCCCTGGACGTCGTCGCCACCGCGGACAACCCGACGACCTTCCTCGCCGCCGTCGACGCGCACGAGCCGGATGTCGCGATCGTCGACGTCCGGATGCCCCCGACCCACACCGACGAGGGCATCGTGGCCGCGGTCGAGGCGCGCCGCCGCCGCCCGGATCTCGCGGTGCTGGTGCTTTCCGCGTACGTCGAGCAGGCCTTCGCCACCGACCTGCTCGCGGCCGGCGGCTCGCGGCTGGGGTACCTGCTGAAGGAGCGCGTCGGCCGGGTCGAGGAGTTCCTGACCGCCCTGCACCGCGTGGCCGCCGGCGGCACCGCGATCGACCCGGACGTCGTCGCCCAGCTGCTCAGCCGCAGCCGCCCCGACGCCCGCCTGGAACGCCTGAGCGCCCGCGAGCGCGAGGTCCTCGCCCTGATGGCCGAGGGCCTGGGCAACACCGCGATCGCCGAGCGCCTCTTCGTCACCGAGGGCGCGGTCCACAAGCACATCCGCAGCATCTTCGCGAAACTGGAGCTGGCCCCCGACGACCGCACCGACCGCCGGGTGGCCGCCGTCCTGCACTACCTCGAGGCCTCCTGAAGCACTGCCAATGCCCGCAGCAGTTCGGCCTGGGTGATGGGGCCGTCCGCCATTCCGGTGCGGGCCTCGCGCATGGCCTTGTCGAGCTGGGCCCGGCGCAGCACCTCCTTGAGGTCGGCGCCGGTCAGGCCGGTCGCCGCGGCCGCCAGCTCGTCCGCGTCCACGTCGTCGGCGAACATCCGGAAGCCGGGGGTCTCGTGCCGGGCGATCAGGCCCCGCAGCAGCTTGCGCAAAATCTCCGCGCGGGCCTGCGGACCCGGCGCGGCCACCTGCAGCTTGAGGTCGAAGCGGCCCGAGCGGACCAGCGAGGCGTCGACGCGGTCCGGGAAGTTCGTCGTGGCGACCACGATGACGTTCGGGTTGGCCTCGATGAGCGTGTTCATCTCCTGCTTGAAGATGCCGGCCACCGCGTTGATCATCTGGCCGGCGGCGTCGAAGGCGGCTCCCGTGTACGAGATGATGGAGTCGAACTCGTCGAACAGCAGGACGGTCGGGCGGCGCAGTCCGCGGGCCTCGGTGAAGATGCGCTGGATGTTCTTCTCGGAGTTGCCGACCCACTTGTCGAGGATCTCCGGGGTGCGGATCTCGCGCAGGTCGCCGCCGATCTCGTTGGCCAGGGCCTGGGCGAGCATCGTCTTGCCGGTGCCGGGCGGACCGTAGAGCAGGATGCCCTGCGGCCGGGTCGCGCCCCAGCGGGCCATCACGTCCGGGTGGCGGAACGACACGGCGACGTCGCGGAACTGGGCGACCACGTCCTCGAGCCCGCCGACGTCGTCGAGGCGCACGCCCTCCGGGTCGCCGACCACCGCCGCCGCCGGGCTGACCGTCACCGGCCCGTCGGCGCCGGTGAGCTGCATGATCGCGAGGACCAGGGCGGTCAGCGAGGAAGACTGCAACAGGATGTCGGTACCGTCCTCCCGCACCGTCACCGCCGGATCGTCCACGTCGCCGGGGCGCGCCGGGCGGGCGCTGCGCGCGAGGCCGACCGCGATGATCGTGCCGAGCACGGCGCCGGGCAGGCCGAGCAGCCGGAACAGCGCGCCGCCGGCCGCGCCGCCGGCGAAGACCTTGGCGAACGACGAGACGCTGAACGTGCCGCGGACCCAGCGGGCCCGGTACCCGTCCGCATCGACCCTGATCTCGATCCCGCGGTGCGGCAGGTCGTGCCCGACCACGTCACCGGCCGCGAGCAGGTGCCCGTCGACGATGCGCACCACGCGCCCGCCGACGTCGACCACCTCGACCGCGGGCCGCAGCTCCTTCTCGGCCATGTGTTCGAGTCTGCCACGGAAATCGGCGAATGCCCGGGGTCCGCTCGACGTGGTCGCGATCGAGCAGGCCGGAAGCGTTCGCCTGATCAGTCATTCATGGATCGGACGTTGAGATCGATCGAGCCGGATGGACGCGCTTCCGCTTGAAACGGTTCGGCGTCAGAACTGATGCTGAAGCCCTCGGGCGAAGGTGAGGGGCGGCATGGCCACATGGCGTCGGCATGGGGGATGGCGCGCGCTCTGGTTGCTCCTGCCGGCGGCGGCAGCCGCGGCGGCCTGGGCGGTCACCCAACAGTTCAAGGCGCCGATCGGATGGCGGGTGGCGTTCTCGGCGCTCGCGGTCGTCGTCCCGCTCGTCGTGGTCGAGCTGCGCGAGCGGTTCAAGAAGGACGACGACAAGGTCAAGGTGTTCCGGGCGCACCTGCACCAGTACTCCCGGCGGCGCGGGGTGCCCACCGTCGGTTCGATCCGCGACCTCCGATCGTTCGGGGTGGGCACGGCGCGCCGGGGGCAGTCGGCCGGGGTCGGACCGTACGTGGACCGGGACGTCGACGACCGCCTCGACGAGCTGTTGGCGCGCGATTCGTTCGTCCTCGTGATCGGTGATGCGAAGGCGGGGAAGTCGCGGGTCGCGGCCGAGGCGGTGCGCCGCAACTTCCGGCACCGGCAGTTCATCTTCCCGATCGGCGCGGAATCCCTGCCGGCGATCCTGGACGCGGAGATCGACCTCGACAACAGCGTGGTCTGGCTCGACGAGCTGGATCGCTATTTGGACAAGGGCGGCCTGGCCCGCCTGCTCGACGTCCTCGACGGCAGCGACGCCCCGCGCCACTGCGCCGTCGTGGCGACGATCCGGGCGCAGGCGTTCGGCCGGCACATCCCCCATGAAGGGGTCGAGTCGCCCGCGTGGCCGACCCTGTCCCGGGCCGAGCGCGTCCGCCTGGAACGCCTGCTGAGTGACGCGGAGCGGGAACGCGCGGCGACCGTCGTCTCCGACCCGCAGGTGTTGAACGCCCTCGACCGGTACGGGCTGGCGGAGTACCTGGCCGCGGGACCCGACCTCATCGAGCGGCTCGAGGACGGCATGCTGGCCAAGCCGGTCGGAGCGCTCGTGGTGCTCATCACGGTCGACTGGTTCCGAACCGGCTCCCGGCGCGCGCTCACGGCGGAGACGCTGGCCGATCTGCTCCCCGGATATGCCGCCACGCTGGGCGTCGAACTCCCGTCCACCGGCGAGATCCAGGATGCCGTGACCTGGGCCCGCCAGCCGATCTACGCGGCCAGCGCGCTGATGTCCGGCGACGCCCGGGGCTACCGCGTCTTCGACTACGTCCTGGATTACGTCCAGACGCAGTCCAAGGCCAGCCCCGTGCAGAACGCGACGTGGGAGGCGGCGCTGGCGGCGCATCCCGACGTGGACGAGGTGCTGCAGATCGGGCTCACCGCGAACGCGCAGGGTCGGATCGACATCGCCCTCGTCGCGTTCGAACAGGCGGTGAACAACGCGACCAGGGTCAGCGCGCCGATCGCGGCGTACAACTATGCGTCGGCGCTGCGGAGGGCCGGCCGGGTGACCGAGGCGTCGGTGTACTTCCGGCGCGCTGCGGACGCGGGCCACGTCGAAGCGGCGTACGCGGCCGGCGAGCTGGCCGAGGCCGACGGCGAGCTGGGTGACGCCGAGCGCTACCTGACACAGGCGGCCGAGCAGGGTCACCACGACGCCGCTTTCGCCCTGGGCACCCTGTTGCGGGGACGCGACGCCGGCGCCGCGCTGCGCTGGTTCCGCCGTGCCGCGGACGCGGGGCACGTGGAGGCGGCCTACTCCGCCGGGCAGCTCTCGGAGGCGAGCGACGATCCATCGGAAGCTGAGCGGTACTTCGGGCAGGCCGCCGAGCGAAACCATCTGGACGCGGCGTTCGCACTGGGGACGCTGCTTCGGGGCCGGGACGTCACCGCGGCCCTGAGCTGGTTCCGGCGCGCCGCCGATGCGGGGCATGTCCAGGCCGCGCACGCCGCCGGACACCTCCTGCGAGCGCGGGGCGAGAGCCACGAAGCCGAGCGTTACCTTCGCCTGGCGTCCTCGCTCGCCTCGGCCGAGCCGGGGTCGCTCGTGCCTGAGTCGACCCGGGCGGTCCTTCGTCGCGGAGCCCGCGACCTGCCCCTCGACGTCGTCGAGTCGGTTCGTGCACTCGCGACGACCATGACCACGCGAACCGACGGCGAGCTGCGTCAACTGTCGCACGTGTACCGCCGCCGCCTGGGCCGGGGCGAATCCGTGACGGACCTGATGCCCGAGGCCTTCGCGGCGTACGCGGAGGCGACCCAACGGCTGCGTCGGATCGAGGTCTCCGATGGCCAGCTGACCGGCGGAGCCGCCCTGCACTCCGGCCGAGTCGTGGAGATGCAGCCCGGGCAGGGGCGCGCGCAGGCGGTCGGGCTCGCCACCTACCTGGAAGCGCTCGGCGGCGACGGCGTGCATGTCATGTCGCTGGACGACGCGGCCGCGGCCGCCGACGACGAGAACATCGGTGCCGTGCATCGATTCCTGGGCCTGCGTGCCGGCCTGATGATTCCGGGCCAACGCGCGACCGCCAGGCGGGCGATCTATGACGGCGACATCGTGTACGGCGGTCTTTCCGAGTTCGCGTTCGACTACATTCGCGACGGCCTGGCCTGGTCCACGGACGAGCTGACCCAGCGCGGCCTGCATCTGGCGATTCTGCACGATGCCGACGTCGCACTGCTCGACAATCTCCGGGAGTCGTACTCCATTACCGGAGACTTCAATCAGGACAACCGGTGGTATGCCGAGTTCGCTCGAATTGTCGCTCGCATGCGTCTCGACGTGCACTACACGTGCGATGAGGATTCGCGCCGGGTCACCCCCCTCGATGCCGGCATCGACCTGGTCGAGGACCAGCTCGGCATCGATCGACTGTATGCCGTGGAAAACGGGGAGGTACTGCACCAATTCACGTTGGCGATCAAGGCGCAGGCGCTGTACCGGCGTGGACGCGACTATCAAGTGCAGGACGGGAAGATCGTCATCATCGATCCCCAGACCGGCGCGGTGCAGACCACGCAGCGGTACCTGGACGGGATCCGCCAGGCGTTGGAGGCCAAGGAGGGGTTGCCGGTCAGCCGGGCCACCGAGACGAGGGCGACCATCGGCTGGATGCCGTTCGTACGCCGCTATCGGCGACTCGCGGCGATCGCGGGAAGCGCGACGATCGAGGCGGAGGCATTCCGGACGTTCTACGACATGTCGGTGACCGAGGTGCCGCCGGACCAGCCAGTGATTCGGGAGGATCTGCTGGACTATCTGTACATGTCGGATCGTGCGCGCTGGGAGGGTGCCGCCGACATCATCAGCGAGCGGCACGACACCGGCCAGCCCGTCCTGGTCGAGGTGACGGACAATGCGGAGGCGGAATGGTTGCGTCGCCGCCTGCGGGAGCGGACGGTTCCGTGCCGGTTGCTGACGACGGAAAACCGTGACGAGGAGCGAGCGATGCTGTCGGCTGCGGCGTCGAAAGGCGCGGTCACGATCGCGGTGAACATCGCCCGGACGCGGGTGGACATTCCGCTGGGCGGACCCGAAGGTTCGGACGCGGCCGAGGTGCGCCGATTGGGCGGACTATTTGTGCTCGGCACGCGGCGGCACATGTCCCGCCGGCTCGACGAGCGGCTGCGAGACCTTTCCGGCCGCCGCGGTGAGCCTGGCACGAGCCAATTCCTGAACGCGAAGGCCGACGCATTGTTCGAGGGAATGCCCTGGTTCCTTCCGGACGCGGTCTATGGAGACGGTCCGATCGCGACACGCATGCTCACTCGCGCCATCGCCGCCCGGCAGCGGATGGCCCGGGCCGTCGACCTGGATCAGCAGCGGCGGCTCCAGAAATGGGACGCGGTCCTGGAGGACCACCGCCGGCAGCTGCGGGACCTTCGCGATCAGGCGCTGCTGGGCGACGGCGTCGCGCAGCTGACCCTCGGGTACCTGGACCAGACCCTCGACGCGTACGTCCAGAAGTCGTTCGCGTCCGGCGCCGCGGATCAGCCGGAACTGCTCGCGGCCGTCCGGCAGCTGTTCGCCGTCGACGCCGCCGACATCGCGTCGCGCCACGACCGCGCGGGACTGCGCGAGGCGCTGGGCCGCGTGGGCCGGCTGGCGTGGCAGCGCCGGGAGGAGGAACTCGGTGCGGAGGCGTGGTTCGAGCTGCAGCGGCAGGTGCTGTGGAACGTGATCGACCGGCAGTGGCGTGAACACATCGCGGTGCTCGACGACCTCTGGGACACCGCGCTGCTCGAACGGGTCGCGGGACGTGAGTCGCTCATCGTCTACCGGGAACGGGCGGAGCGAGCCTTCGAGGAGATGATCGGCCGGGTCAAGGAGGAGACGGTCGGCTTCCTGTTCAACCTCGAGGTGGACGTCCAGGGATATGCCGAGGAGCAGCCCGCCATCGTCGCGGGACCGGCGGCGGAAGACGCCGACTGATCGCCCGTCGTGCGAGCATTCGGCCGGGATGCCACCCGGCCGAACGCGTGCCGACCCTGCATTTACGCACTCTCTGCTCGCGAGACCAGACAAAACGCGGATACTGGACATGATCCTAAAGGTCTGGACATGAAACATCCCCGGAGTAACGTGCCGGGGATACGAGAGGGGTGCCATGCTCGATCGGTTCAACGGCCTCGCGCCCGAGGCCGCCGAGGAGGCCCTGCTCGCCTGCTGCGCGTCGCCCGGCTGGGCCGCTCGCGTGGTCGCCGCGCGGCCGTACCAGACGTCCGCCGACCTGGTCGTGGCCGGCGTGACCGCCTTCGACGAGCTGGGCTGGGCCGACCTGCAGCGGGTCCTCGCCGCCCACCCGCGGATCGGGCAGAGACCGGCCGGCGACGGGGCCGAGGCCGCCTGGTCGCGCCGCGAGCAGTCCGGCGTCGAGGGCTCCGCCGAGGAGTTGGCCCAGGTCAACGAGGCGTACGAGCGCCGGTTCGGCCACCTGTTCCTGATCTTCGCGACCGGCAAGTCGGCCGACGAGGTGCTGGCGGCGGCCCGGGGCCGGCTGCGCAACGACGACGACGCCGAGCGCGTGGTCGTCCGCGGCGAGCTGCGCAAGATCGTCGAGCTGCGGCTGGAGCGGCTCGCCGAGGCCGCCGCATGAGCCTGTCGACCCACGTGCTTGACACCGCCCGCGGCATTCCGGCCGCGGGCGTGCCGATCCGGCTCGAGACCACCGAGCAGATCTTCGTCGGGGACGGGATCACCGACGTCGACGGGCGGCTGCGCTGGGAGGACGTGGACCGCGGCCGCTACCGGCTGGTGATCGACACCGCGGCGTACCTGGGGCCGGACGCGTTCTTCCCCGAGGTGTCGATCGTGTTCACCATCGCCGACGCCCGCCACCACCACGTCCCGCTGCTGCTCAGCCCGTTCGGGTACTCGACCTACCGGGGGAGCTGAGGCCCGTGCCGGACTTCGAACTTGGCCCGAACCAGTACGGCAAGGCCGAGACCCGCCTCGTGCGCGTCGAACGCGGCGCGGACGGCGACCGGCTGACCGACCTCAACGTGAGCGTGGCCCTGCGCGGCGACCTCGCGGCCAGCCACCTGACCGGCGACAACGCGGCCGTCCTGCCGACCGACACGCAGAAGAACACGGTCTTCGCGTTCGCGCGCGAGTTCGGGATCGCGAGCATCGAGGCGTTCGCGGTCCGCCTGGCCGAGCACTTCGTCGCCACGCAGCCGACGATCCACGAGGCGCGGGTGCGCATCGAGCAGTACCCCTGGCAGCCCGTCGACGGCCGCCACACCTTCCGCCGCGACGCGAGCGAGGTCCGCACCGCCACCGTCCACCATGGACCGTACGGGACCCAGGTCGCCTCCGGCGTCACCGGCCTCGTGCTGCTCAAGACCACCGACTCCGAGTTCCACGGGTACCTCAAGGACCGCTGGACCACGCTGCCCGAGACCCGCGACCGCATCCTCGCCACCTCGGTCGACGCCACCTGGCGCACCGCCGCCGGGTTCGCCGACCCCGGGCCGGCCCGCGCGGCGCTCGTCGAGGCGTTCGCCGACACCTACAGCTACGCGCTGCAGCAGACCCTGTTCGCGATGGGCTCGCGGGTGCTCGAGCGCTGCCCGGACGTCGTCGAGGTCAAGCTCTCCCTGCCCAACCGGCACCACTTCCCCGTCGACCTGCAGCCGTTCGGGCTCGACAACCCCGACGAGGTCTACTTCGCCGCGGACCGCCCCTACGGGCTCATCGAGGGGGTCGTGCGCCGCGACGGCGCGACGGTGCCGCAGGAGGTCGCGTGGACTTTCTGAGACCGTCCACGTTGGACGAAGCCCTCGCCGCAAAAGCAGCAGCGCCGGATCTGGTACCGCTGGCAGGTGGCACGGACGTGATGGTCGAACTGAACTTCGACCGCCGCCGCCCGCCCGCGCTGCTCGACCTGACCCGGATCGCGGAGCTCGCCGACTGGTCCGAGGACGGGGGCGTGCTGCGGATCGGGGCCGGCGTGACGTACCGGCGGATCATCGACGAACTCGGCGGGCGCCTCCCCGGCCTCGCCATGGCCGCCCGGACCGTCGGGTCGCCGCAGATCCGCAACCGCGGTACCGTCGGCGGCAACCTCGGCTCCGCCTCCCCGGCCGGCGACGCGCACCCGCCGCTGCTCGCCACCGGCGCCGAGGTCGAGGTGGCCTCGATCCGCGGGGTCCGCCGCATCAAGGCCCAGGACTTCTTCGCCGGGCCGAAGCGCAGCGCCCTCGCCCCCGACGAGCTCATCGCCGCGTTCCGCGTCCCACCCGCGCCCGGCCCGCAGCAGTTCGCCAAGGTCGGCACCCGCAACGCGATGGTCATCGCCGTCTGCTCGTTCGCCCTCGCCCTGGACGTTTCGAAGCGAACGGCCGGCACCGGCATCGGCTCCGCCGGACCGACCCCGCTGCGGGCGGCCGAGGCGGAGTCGTTCGCGTCCGAACTGCCGTGGGAGTCGCGGGAGCCGCTGCCCGACCCGCTCGTCGCGCGCTTCGGCGAGCTCGTCGCGGCCGCGGCCAAGCCGATCGACGACGTGCGGGGCAGCGCCGCGTACCGCCGGCACGCCCTGTCCGTCCTCGGTGGACGGACGCTGCGCTGGGCCTGGGAGGAGTACCGATGCGGGTCAACGTGACCGTGAACGGCGACGCGCTCGCCGCCGACGACGTGTGGGAGGGCGAGAGCCTCCTCTACGTGCTGCGCGAGCGGCTCGGCCTGCCCGGCGCCAAGAACGCGTGCGAGCAGGGCGAGTGCGGCTCCTGCACGGTGTACCTGGACGGCATCCCGGTCTGCGCCTGCCTGGTCGCCGCCGGCCAGGCGGAGGGGCGCGAGGTGCGCACGGTCGAGGGCCTCGCCGGGGCGGACGCGCTGCACCCGATCCAGCAGGCTTTCCTGAGCGCCGGCGCCGTCCAGTGTGGATTCTGCACGCCGGGCCTCATCGTGGCCGTGCACGACCTGCTGGAGCGCAACCCGCACCCGAGCGACCCGGACATCCGCGAGGCGCTGGCCGGCAACCTGTGCCGCTGCACCGGGTACGAGCACATCGTCGCCGCCGTGAAGCTGGCGGCCGACGCATGATCGTCATCGAGGGCTGCGCGATCGCGACGGTCGACGCGGGCGGCACCGAGCACGCCGACGGCCACATCGTGGTGGCGGGCAACCGGATCGTGGCGGTCGGCGCCGGGCGGTACCAGGGCGACGCGAGCGTGACCACAGTGGACGGCCGCGGCTGCCTCGCCACGCCGGGCCTGGTCAACACCCACCACCATCTCTATCAGTGGGCCACCCGCGGCTACGCGCAGCAGGAGATCCTGTTCGGCTGGCTCAAGGAGCTGTACCCGGTCTGGGCGCGGCTGGACGCCGGGATCGTGCACGCCGCCGCGTCGGCCGGCCTGGCCCAGCTGGCGCTGACCGGCTGCACGACGAGCACCGACCACCACTACGTGTTCCCGCGCGGCGGCGGCGACCTGCTGGCCGCCGAGATCCAGGCGGCGGCGGAGGTGGGGCTGCGGTTCCACCCGTGCCGCGGCTCGATGGACCTGTCCGAGAAGGACGGCGGGCTGCCGCCGGACTCGGTCGTCGAGGACACCGACGCCGCGCTGGCCGCGACCAAGGACGCGATCGACCGCTTCCACGACCCCTCGCCCGGCGCGATGGTGCGCATCGCGGTCGCGCCGTGCAGCCCGTTCTCGGTCACCCCGCGGCTGATGGAGGAGGCGGCCACGCTGGCCCGGGCCGAGGGCGTGCGGCTGCACACCCACCTCGCGGAGACGGTCGAGGAGGAGCACTACTGCAAGGAGGTGCACGGCTGCACGCCGGTCGAGTACGCCGAGCGGCTCGGCTGGCTCGGCGCCGACGTCTGGCTCGCCCACGCCGTGCACCTCGACCCGGCCGCGATCGCCAAGCTGGGCGCGACCGGCACCGGCGTCGCCCACTGCCCGAGCTCCAACGGCCGCCTCGGGGCCGGCATCGCCCCGGTCCGCGACCTGCTCGACGCGCGGGCGCCGGTCGGCCTCGGCGTCGACGGGGCCGCCTCCCAGGAGGCCGGCGAGATGGGCGCGGAGCTGCGGCAGGCGCTGTACCTCGCGCGCCTGCGCGGGGGACCGGCCGCGCTGACCGCTCGCGAGTCCCTGGCCCTTGGCACCATGGGTGGGGCCCGCTGCCTGGGCCGGGCCGACGAGCTCGGCTCGCTGGAGCCCGGCAAGCTCGCCGACATCGCGCTGTGGGACTTGAACGGCCTCGGCCACGCCGGCATCGCCGACCCGGTCGCCGCGCTGGTGTTCGGCCCGGCCGCCCCGCTGCGGCTGCTGCTCGTCAACGGCCGCGCGGTCGTCCAGGAGGGCGCGCTGTCCACCGTGGACACCGCGGCCGTCGCCGGAGCGCTGGCCCGCGCCGCCCGGGGGTTGCGATGACCGTCCAGGTCGGAACGATCAACGGCATCGGCACCTCTCCCGTCCGCCCCGACGGCACCCTGAAGGTCACCGGGGAGTTCGCGTTCTCGTCCGACCTGTGGGCCGACCGGATGCTGTGGGGCGCCACCCTGCGCAGCCCGCACCCGCGCGCCCGCATCCTCGGCATCGACCTCACCGAGGCGCTCAAGCTGCCCGGCGTGCACGCCGTGCTCACCGCCGAGGACGTGCCCGGCAAGCCGC
Source organism: Dactylosporangium sp. CS-033363 (assembly GCF_050942475.1). Taxonomy (NCBI): domain Bacteria; kingdom Bacillati; phylum Actinomycetota; class Actinomycetes; order Micromonosporales; family Micromonosporaceae; genus Dactylosporangium; species Dactylosporangium sp. CS-033363. The sequence continues at coordinate 2,470,873 of NZ_CP192032.1, forward strand.
ACTACGGCCTGGAGCACCGCGACCAGCCGGTGCTCGCGATGGGCGAGGTGCGCTACGCCGGCGAGCCGGTGGCGATCGTGGCCGCCGACCACCCGGAGACCGCGCGGCGGGCGGCGGCGCGGATCGCCGTCGAGTACGAGGTGCTGGCGCCCATCGTGGACAGCGAGGCCGCCCTCGACCCGGCGTCCGAGCCGGTGCATCCGGGCGGCAACCTGCTGCGGCACGTGCCGATCCGCAAGGGGCCGCAGGACGCGGTGGCGGCGGTCGTGGTCACCGGCGAGTACGAGGTCGGCATGCAGGACCAGGCGTTCCTCGGCCCCGAGTCCGGCCTGGCCATCCCGGCCGAGGACGGCGGCGTCGACCTGTTCATCGCGACCCAGTGGCTGCACGGCGACCTGGGGCAGGTGGCCGACTGCCTCGGCCTGCCGCCGGCCAAGGTGCGGCTGAGCCTGGCCGGGGTGGGCGGCGCGTTCGGCGGCCGCGAGGACGTGTCGATGCAGGTCCACGCGTGCATGCTGGCCCTGCACACCGGCCGTCCGGTGAAGATGGTGTACTCCCGGGAGGAGTCCTTCTTCGGCCACGTCCACCGGCACCCGGCGCGGCTGCGGTACGAGCACGGCGCCGACGAGCACGGCATCCTCCAGTACGTCCGGGCGCGGATCGTGCTCGACGGGGGCGCCTACGCCTCGACGTCGATGGCGGTCGTGGCCAACGCGACCACGCTCGGGATCGGCCCGTACCGGGTGCCCAGCGTGACCGTGGACGGGTACGCGGTCTACACGAACAACCCGCCGTGCGGGGCGATGCGCGGCTTCGGCGCGGTACAGGCGTGCTTCGCCTATGAGTCGCAAATGGACAAGCTCGCCGCGGCGCTCGGGCTCGACCCGGTGGAGCTGCGGGCCATGAACGCGCTCGAGCCGGGGGACACGATGCCGACCGGGCAGGTCGTCACCGGACCCGCGCCCGTCGCCGACCTGCTGCGCCGCGTCCGGGACATGCCGGCTCCCGCTGCTGTACGAGACGACCCGCGCGAGCTGCCCGGCGGGGTCGCGAACACCACCCACGGCGAGGGCGTGCGGCGGGGCGTCGGCTACGGCATCGGCATCAAGAACGTCGGCTTCTCCGAGGGCTTCGACGACTACTCGACCGCGCGGGTGCGCCTGGAGCTGGTGGGCGGCGAGCCGGTCGCGGTCGTGCACACCGCGGCCGCCGAGGTGGGCCAGGGCCTGGTCACCGTGATGGCCCAGATCGTGCGCACCGAGCTCGGCGTCGAGCAGGTCACGGTGGCCACCGCGGACACCTCGATCGGGTCGGCCGGGTCGTCGTCGGCGTCGCGGCAGACCTACGTCACCGGCGGCGCGGTCAAGGCCGCGTGCGAGGCGGTGCGCGCCGAGCTCGAGCGCCGGGGCGGCGATCTCGCGCAGGGTCCGATCGACGAGACCGTGGAGTGGCGGCACAAGCCGACCTCCGCGCTCGATCCGGCGACCGGGCAGGGGAACGCGCACGTGCAGTACGCGTTCGCGGCGCACCGGGCCACGGTGGACGTCGACGTGGAGCTCGGGCTGGTGCGGGTCGTCGAGATCGCCACCGCGCAGGACGTCGGCCGGGCCCTGCACCCGCAGTCGGTGCGCGGGCAGATCGCCGGCGGCACCGCGCAGGGCCTGGGGCTGGCCGTCATGGAGGAGATCCAGGTGGTGGACGGGCAGATCCGCAACCCGTCGTTCACCGACTATCTCATCCCGACCATCCTGGACGTCCCGCCGATGCTCATCGACGTCCTCGAGCTCGGCGATCCCGAGGCGCCGTACGGGCTGCGGGGCGTCGGCGAGCCCCCGACCATCTCGTCCACCCCGGCGATCGTGGCCGCGATCCGGGCCGCCACCGGCCTGGCGCTCAAGCGCGTCCCGGTGCGGCCCGAACACCTGACGGGAACGTGAGCATGGCGCTGTCGCAGCGTGACCTCGACGAGCTGGCCGCCCGCGCGGAGCACCTGGACCGGCTCCAGCTGCCCGGCCAGACCGGCGCGCGGCCCGGGCGGCAGCCGGTGCACACCGTCTACGTGCCCGCCGACCGCTTCGGCGCGGAGACCGTGGGGGAGTGGGGCAACGCGGCCCGGGCGCTGGTGCGCGACCACGGCCGCCCGCCGTTCCCGGACCCGATCGTCGAGATGGTGCTGGCCAAGCTCACCACCGAGCCGATCGAGGACCTGCGCGTCGACTTCGAGGACGGCTACGGCCGGCGCCCCGACGAGGAGGAGGACGCCCACGCGACCGCGGCCGGCACCGCGCTGCGCACCGGCCCGCCGCCGTTCTTCGGCCTGCGCTGCAAGAGCCTCGAGCCGGATACGGTACTGCGAGCAGCCCGCACCATCGACCTGTTCCTCACCGCACTGGGCCCGCCGCCCGACACGTTCGTCATCACGTTCCCGAAGGCCACCTCCGCGGGCCACGCCGACGCCGCCGTCCTGCTGTGCCGGCAGCTGGAGCACGCGCACGGGCTCGCCGAGGACACCCTGCGCTTCGAGCTGCAGGTCGAGACCCCGCAGGCGATCCTCGGCGCGGACGGCCGCAGCCCGCTGCCGGAGATGATCGTCCGCTCGCACGGGCGGCTGACGGGGCTGCACTACGGCACGTACGACTACAGCACGGCGCTCGGCATCGCCCCGACGTACCAGAGCCTCGAGCATCCGGTCGCCGACCACGCCAAGGCCGTCATGCAGGTGGCCGCGGCCGGCACCGGCGTCGCGATCGCCGACGGCTCCACGAACGTCCTGCCCGCCGGGTCGGGCGAGGACGTCCACCGCGCCTGGGCCCTGCATGCCCGGCTGGTCCGCCGCAGCCTCGAACGCGGCATCTACCAGGGCTGGGACCTGCACCCCGGGCACCTCGTCACCCGCTGGGGGGCGACGTTCGAGTTCTTCCACGACGGCGTGGACGAGGCCGTGCGGCGCCTCGGCCACTACCTCGGCCGCCGGGTGCGCGGCCACCTCGACGAGCCCGCCACCGCGCGGGCCATGGCCCACTTCCTGCTGCGGGGGCTGCACTGCGGCGCCCTCGGCCCGGGCCACGTGCGCCATCCCCTCGAGGTGCTGGAGGCTTTGTGACCTTCTCCCTGCGCTCCCGGCAGGTCTACTTACCCGGCGGCCCCCGCGCGGCCACGGTGACCGTCGACAGTGGACAGATCGTGGCGGTCGGCGACTACGAGTCCACCGTGGACGGTCCGGTCACCGATCTGGGGGCGCTGGCGTTGCTCCCCGGCCTCGTGGACACGCACGTGCATGTGAACGAGCCCGGCCGTACCGAATGGGAGGGTTTCGAAACCGCCACCCGGGCCGCCGCGGCGGGCGGCGTGACCACGATCGTCGACATGCCGCTCAACTCGCTGCCGCCGACCACCTCGGTCGCCGCCCTCCGCGAGAAGCAGGCCGCGGCGCGGGGCAAGTGCTTCGTGGACGTCGGCTTCTGGGGCGGCGCCGTCCCCGGCAACGCGCGCGACCTGTTCCCGCTGCACGAGGCGGGCGTGTTCGGCTTCAAGAGCTTCCTGGTCGACTCGGGCGTGCCGGAGTTCCCGCCGCTGGACCGGGCCGGCCTGGCCGCCGCCTTCGCCTCCGTCGACGCGCTGTTCATCGTGCACGCAGAGGACCCGGCCCGGCTGCACGACGCCCGGCCGTCCCGCGCGTACGCCGACTTCCTGGCCTCCCGCCCGGCCGCCGCCGAGGTGTCCGCGGTGGACACCGCGCTGTCGGTGGCGGCCGACACGAACCGCCGCGTGCACATCCTGCACCTGTCGGCGGCGGACGCCCTGACCTCGCTGCGCCGCGCCCGCACGGCCGGCGTGCGCGTGACGGCGGAGACGTGCCCGCACTACCTCACCCTCGAAGCGGGGGCGGTGCCGGATGGCGCCACGGAGTACAAATGCTGCCCTCCGATTCGTGACGCGGGCAACCAGGACCGGCTGTGGGGCGGGCTCGCCGACGGCACCATCTCGATCGTCGTGTCGGACCACTCCCCGTCGACCCCGGCGCTGAAGGCCCGCGGCACGGGCGACTTCGCGTCGGCGTGGGGCGGCATCGCGTCGCTCCAAATTGGACTGCCGGCGGTGTGGACGGAGGCCCAGGAGCGCGGCTTCACCCTCGCCGACGTGGTCCGCTGGATGTCCTCGGGCCCGGCCGACCTGGTCGGGTTGCGGAACAAGGGCCGGATCGCACCCGGGACCGACGCCGACCTGGTGGCCTTCGACCCGACGGCGACGTTCGTGGTGGACCCGGCGGCCCTGCTGCACCGCCACCCGGTCACGCCGTACGCGGCCCGGGAGCTGAGCGGCGTGGTGCGGACGACCTGGCTGCGCGGGGAGCCGGTGGGCTCGACGCCGCGGGGCCGTTTCCTGCGACGGGGGGATGCCCAGTGACCTTCACCGACCTGACCGATCTGGCCTCCCGGCTGCTGGGCGGCGGGGTGGTGGCGGCGAACGACGAGTTCTTCGCGGCCATGGACAACCTCGTCAACCCGGCGCCGTCGGAGTTCGAGACGTGGACGTACGGGCCGAAGGGGAAGGTGTACGACGGCTGGGAGACCCGCCGCCGCCGCTCCCCGGGCCACGACTGGGCGATCGTGCGCCTGGGCGCGCCGGGCCGGATCCACGGCGTGGTGGTGGACACGGCGCACTTCACGGGGAACTTCCCGCCGTACGTCTCGCTGGACGCGGTCGCCCTGCCCGGCCACCCGTCCCCGGCGGAGCTGGCGGCGGCGACGTGGACCGAGCTGGTGCCGAGGTCGCCGGTGAAGGGGGACGCGCGCAACCACTTCGCTCTGACGCCCGGTACCCGGTACACGCACGTCCGCCTGAACATCTACCCCGACGGTGGCGTGGCCCGGCTGCGGGTGCATGGGGTGGCGGAGCCGGATCCGCTGCTGTTGCACGGTCTGACAGTGAACCTGGCCGCGATGGAACTGGGCGCCGTGGTGGCCGGGTGCAGCAACATGTTCTACGGCTCCCCGGGGAATCTCCTGCTGCCGGATCGAGCGCGGCAGATGAGCGAGGGCTGGGAGACGGCGCGGCGGCGGGACCCGGGCAACGAATGGGTTCTGGTGCGGCTGGCGGCGGCCGGGCGGGTGCGGTTGATCGAGTTCGACACCACGCATTTCAAGGGGAACGCGCCGGGGGAGGCTTCGCTGCGCGCGACCTCCGACCCGGGGGACGAGTCGGCGTGGTGGGATCTCCTGCCGCGGACGCCGGTGCAGCCGGACACCCGGCACTTCTTCCGGGTGGATGCGGCCGAGGCGGCGTCGCACGTCCGGTTGGACATCCATCCCGACGGGGGCGCGGCGCGGCTGCGGCTGTGGGGGGAAACTGTCGTACCCGCCGTTCAGAGTCCGGTGTAGGTCCCGTCGTGATAGACGAGGGGAGTGGCTCCGGCGTCGTCGTGGTGCTCGGCGTGGACGGGCGACGCGATGACGATGACATGGTCGCCGGCCTCGACCTGGTTGACGACCCGGCAGACGAGGACCGCCAGCGGGCCGTGGAGCACCGGCACTCCCTCCGGCCCTTCGTGCCAGCTTCCGATGCGTGCGTACGCCGCGAACCGATCGATCCCGGGCGTGGCGAAGATCCGCGCGACCTCTTCCTGCTGCGCGGTGAGCACGTGGACGGCGACGAGCGCGGCGGCGCTGACGGCGGGCCGTGCGGACCCGGCCTGCGCGACGCAGAAGGAGACCAGCGGCGGATCGAGGGAGACGGAGGTGAACGAGGTCGCGGTGAATCCGGCGCCGGTGCCGCCGGGCCGGGGAGCGGTGACGACCACGACCGCCGCGGCGTGCCGCCGAAGAACCCGCCGAAACAGCCCGGTCTCGATCCCGGCGATGGTCACGTCGTAACCCTACCCACGGGTACACCCCCGAACCGCACCCCGTGCGGCCCACGTCACAACGGCCGTCCCACTGGCCACACGGACCCCGCGCCCGGCTTAGGCCGAGGCCGCCGCCGGCAGCTCACGAAACTGAGCGGGGCGGCAGCCTGAGTTGCATCGAGGTGTTGGTCTCGCGCTTGAAGCCCAGCCGCTCGTAGACCGCCAGCCCGTCCTGGGTGGCGAAGAGCCGGACCGTCGGCACGTCCCGCTCGGCGAACCAGGCCAGCAGCGCCTCCAGGCAGGCCGTCGACAGGCCCCGGCGCCGGTACGGCCCGTCCGTGGCCACGTTGAACACGTAGCCGAGCAGGCCGTCGGGGTTGCCGGGGGCGCCCAGCCGCTCCTCGATCGTCCCCACCGCGCAGGCGGCCAGCCCCGGCGAGCCGTCCGGGCGGTCCACCACGAACGCGGCCAGCGTCGCGTCCGGGTCCGGGAGGCGGCGGCGCAGCGCGACGGCGGAGCGGTGGGACCAGTCGCCGGGCGGTACCGGACCGGACTCCATCGCCTCCAGCATCACGATCCGCAGGCGGACCAGCTCGTCGGTGTCAGCGGCAGTCGCGCGGCGAACGGGGTGCGGCACGGGGACAGACCGTAACCGGCGGTGCGGGGGTAAACAAACGATATCCGTGTGAGGGATTGTGGCACCGGATGTGAAAGTTCCTGGAATACTCCGATGGTGGTCCAGGGGCGGGTCATCGCGGTGCTGTCTCCCTTTGTCGGCGGGACGTACTACGGGCGCCTGGTGGCCGGGGTCGCGGCGGCCGCCGAGCGGCGCGGCTGCCGGACGATCGCCATTCAGACGCTCGATGCCGCCGCCGATATGAGCATCAACGGGGGCAATCCGGCGTTCCGGGAGCCCGTCGCGTGGCGGCGCGCCGAGGGGTTCGTGGTGCTCGCCGAGGCCGTCACCCCGGACTATCTGGCGCGGCTGCGGGAGGCCGGGAAGCCGGTCGTGCTCGCCGGGCACCAGGAGGAACAGTTCCCCGCGGTACTGCCCGACAACGGCACCAGCATCCGCGAGATCGTGGCGCACCTGCGGGCGCACGGGCACAGCCGGATCGCGTTCACCGGGTACCTGGCGGCCACCGACGTCGCCGAGCGCTATCAGGCCTACCGAGGGGCCATGGGCGGGCACGAGTTGTTCCTGCCCGCGTCCGACAATCTCGACAGCGGGATCACCTGGACCGTCGAGGACTGGCGGGCGACCGGGGCCACCGCGCTCGTCGCGGCCACCGATCGGAACGCGATCGGGGCGCAGCGCGTGCTCGCCGCGGCCGGGCTGCAGTGTCCGGCGGACTACGCGCTGACCGGGTTCGACAACATCGACGTGGCCGCGTTCCTCCGGCCGGAGCTGGCCAGCGCCGCCCAGCCGCTCGACGCGATGGGGGAGCGGGCGGTCGACCTGCTGCTGCGGGCGCTCGGCGGGGAGGCGGCCGGGACCGTCCGGCTGCCGGCGGTCTTTCTGGCGCGGTCTTCCTGTGGGTGTACCGACTTCGCCGGCACCCTGCCGCCCACCTCGGCCCCCGAGGGGCGGGAGCGGCTCGCGGAGCGGTTCCGGGGCGCGCTGCCGCCGCCGGGGCTGCGGCCGGCCGGGTCGGGCACCGTCGTCGACGAGGCGGTCGAGGCCACGGTCAAGGCGGTCGTCGCCGAGTCGGCCGAGGACGTGGTGCGGGCCACCGGCGTGCTGCAGCGGCTGTACGCGCTCAACCCGTCGCTGGAGACGCTGCGGCTGATCTTCCGGGGCATCCAGGAGTACGCGGGGACGATCACCGGGCTCGACGTGGCGGACGCCGGACGGGTCGGGGGACGGGTGCAGGAGCTCATGATGGTGCTCGGCCGGGCGAACAACGGGGTCCAGTTCGCCGATCGGCGTCATCTGCGGTCGTTGATCAGCATGCAGTACACGCTGAACACCGCTCTTCTCTACAACCGCGACACGGACCCGCGGGATCCGGCCTGGCTGGCGGCGACGCCGGCGACCGCGGCCGCCATCGCGCTGCGCGGGCCGGGCGGGGAGCTGACCCGGGAGCCGGGCTGGCGGCGCGCGCCCGGGCCGGCGATTCCGGGCGGGCCGACGACCATCGACGCGTTCCCGCCGGCCGAGCTGATCGCCGCGGCCGGGCCCGGGCAGACCGTCGTGCTCGTGCCGGCCAAGATCAGCGCGAGCGACCGGGGCTGGCTGGCCGTCGTGGACACCGTCGAGTGCGACGTCGAGGACGGGCGGGAGCTGGCCAACCAGTGCGCGGCGCTGCTGACCGTGGCGCTGGACCTGCGCGACCAGGAGGAGCGGCTGCGCCGCAGCGCGCTGTCCGACCTGCTCACGGCGCTGCCGAACCGGGCCTCGTTCCTGGCCACGCTGGAGTCGGCGGTGGCCCGGGCGGACGGCGGGGGGCCGCCGTTCACGCTGCTCTTCCTCGACCTGGACGGGTTCAAGAAGGTCAACGACACGCTCGGCCACGCGGCCGGCGACGAGCTGCTCGTGCACGTGGCCAAACGCATCCGCGGCAGCCTCCGGTCCAGCGACGTCGCGGCCCGCTTCGGGGGAGACGAGTTTCTGGTACTGCTCCCCGGTGTCACCACCGGCCTCGTCCAGACCGAGATCGTGGACCGGCTCGGCGCCGCCATCCGCGCCCCGTTCAACCTTGCGGCGGGGCCGGTGCGGATCGGGGTCAGCATCGGCGCGAGCACGAGTGAGCTGCATCGCACCGCCGAGCAGTTGCTGCACGACGCCGACGCCGCGATGTACCGCGTCAAGGCCTCGTCCGGTTGGGCGCCCGCATAACGGGTACCGGAACGGCGTACAAAACGCTCAAAAGGAAGGACGAGAGCGATGGATGTCGCGTTCCTGGTTTCCAAGGAGGGCATCGAGCAGGTGGAGCTGACCGAGCCCTGGAAGGCGGTCGAGCACGCGGGCCACACGCCGCGGCTGGTCGCGCCCGAGCCGGGGCAGGTGCGCGGGTACCACCACCTCGAACCGGCCGACACGTTCGACGTCGACGTCACGGCGGCCGACGCGCGCCCCGCCGACTACGCGGCCCTGGTGCTGCCCGGCGGCGTCGCCAACAGTGACCTGCTGCGCTGGCAGCCGGCGGCGGTCGAGTTCGTGCGCGGCTTCGCGGCCCTGGGGCGGCCGATCGCGATGATCTGCCACGGCGGCTGGATCCTCATGGACGCGGACGCCCTGCGCGGCAAGCGGGTCACGTCGTGGCCCTCGATGCGGACGGACTTCCGCAACGCCGGGGCCACCTGGGTCGACGAGGAGCTGGTGGTGGACGGCAACCTCATCAGCAGCCGCAAGCCGAAGGACCTGCCCGCGTTCAACGAGGCGCTGGTCAAGGCGCTCGAACAGTAATTGCACGGCAAAGGCCGCCGCTTGCGAGAAGCGGCGGCCTTTTTCGCGGTACGAGATCAGGACTTTTTGACGCCCTTGCCACTGCGGAACAGCTTGACCATGCCGGCGAAGAACCGCTCCATCTCGGAGCCGAACGGGTTGTCGCTGACGACGTAGGTCCAGGTCGCGCTCGGCCGCACCAGGCCCGCGTCCTCCGGCTCCCAGTCGGGCCCGTCGATCTCCAGCTCGTCGAACTCGGCCACCATGCGGTTGTCGATCTCGGCCAGCAGGCCGCGGAACGCCGGGATGGCCTCGCGGTGGAACTCGTCGAGCGGGTCCTGCGAGCCGAGCACCCGCAGGTGGATGCCCTCGCGCAGCTCGCTCATGTCGGCCAGGTGCTCCGACCACGCCTGGTCGGCGTGGAACAGGGCGATGACCCGGGCGATCCGCAGCAGCGTCTCCTCGCCCAGCTCCTCGGCCAGCTCGTTGTACTTGTCCGGGGACCGCTCGGCGAGCAGCTCGGCCGCCGCGTCGGTGGTGAGCAGCTCCTCGCGGCGCTTGCCGTGCAGCTGGCGGTGCTGGTCGAGCAGGTAGTTGTACCGCCAGGTGTTGCGGTGGATCTCCAGGTTCACGGTCTCGGCGACCCGCTGGGCGGAGCCGATGGCCCACCGCACGTCCTCGTCCTCGATCGCGCCCTCGGCGTCGGCCTGGCCCATCGGCATCGGCTCGGGGCCGTACCGCTCGATGAGCTCGTCCTCCAACGAGACGAAGAACATCGACTCGCCCGGGTCGCCCTGCCGGCCGGCGCGCCCTCGGAGCTGGTCGTCGATGCGGCGGGAGTCGTTGCGGGCAGTGCCGATCACGAACAGCCCGCCGAGCTCGGCGACCCGCTCGCGCTCCTTCTCGTCGCTGCCGCCGAGGCGGATGTCGACGCCGCGGCCGGTCATCTGGGTCGAGACGGTCACCGCCGTCGCCGCGCCGGCCTCGGCCACGATCCCGGCCTCGGCCTCGTCGTTCTTGGCGTTGAGGACCACGCATTCCACGCCCTCCTCGGCGAGGGTGGCGGCCAGCTTCTCCGACTCGGCCACGCTCAGGGTGCCGATGAGCACCGGGCGCCCGGTCGCGTGCATGGCGACGATCTCGGCGACGACGGCGATGTCGCGCTCCTCGGCCGAGGCGTAGACGCGGTCCGGCCAGTCCTTGCGGATGTTGGGCAGGTGCGGCGGGATGACCGCGACCTCGAGCTTGTAGAACTCGCGCAGCTGGTCACCGACCGGCATGGCCGTTCCCGTCATGCCACAGATCCGCTTGTACTGCGTGAGGAACGCCTGCACCGTGATGGTCTGCAGCACCGTGCCGCCACCGCTCGAGCGGATCTTCTCCTTGGCCTCGACCGCGGCCTGCAGCCCGTCGGGCCAGCGGCGCCGCTGGGCCACCCGGCCGCGGAACTCGTCGATGAGCTCGACCCGCTCGTCGCGCACGATGTAGTCCACGTCCCGGGCCAGCAGCGCCTCGGCGTGCAGGGCCAGGTTGACCGCGGTGAGGATGTCGACGTGCTCCTCGGCGTACAGGTCGACCTCGAGCGCCTTCTCGACCTTGGCCAGCCCGCGGGTGGTCAGGTGCGCCGTGCGCCCCTCGTCGACCACCTCGTAGTCCCGGTCCCGGTGCAGCCCGCCGATGATCTCGGCGATGGCCATCGGCTGGTCCTCGGTGGCGATCGTCGAACCGGCCAGCACCAGCGGCACCCGGGCCTCGTCGATCAGGATCGAGTCGGCCTCGTCGACGATGACCGTCGCGAACTCCCGGTGCACCCGGTCGGCGGTGTTCGTCACGATCGAGTCGCGCAGCAGGTCGAAGCCCGCCTCGCTCACCGAGACATACGTGATGTCCTGCGCATACGCGGCGCGCCGCTCGTCCGGCGTCGAGGACTCGTTGACCCAGCCGACCTTGAGGTCGAGCAGCTCGTACACCGGGCGCATCCACTCGGCGTCGCGGCGGGCCAGGTAGTCGTTGACCGTGATCACGTGGACCGGCCCCTGCGCGGCATACCCGGCGGCGGCGATCGCGGCGGTCAGCGTCTTGCCCTCACCGGTGGCCATCTCGACGACGTGCCCGGCGAGGAGGACCTGGGCGCCGAGCAGCTGCACGTCATACGGCCGCTCGTCCAGGGCCCGCTTGGCCGCCTCCCGCCCGAGCGCGCAGGCCTCGACGAAGTCCTGCGGATCTTCGCGCTGGTGCAGTGCCGTGGCGGCGGCACGAAGCTCGTCGTCGGTGAGCTCGGACAGCTCGGCCTCGCGCTTCTCGATCTCCGGCAGCAAAGCGCGCATCGGTTCGAGGTCGATCGTGGTGCCCGGCTGCTCCTGCAGCTTGCGGCGCCACGCGTTGAATTTGCTCACCAAACCCATGCCGAACACGATACGTCCCCCGCCTCGGTGACTGTGCGCCCCGTCACGCGCTTCTTGCCGCCCGGCCTGGGAGGCCCGCCGCGAAACTTTCCCGCCGCCGCCGCTGCCCCCGGCCGCTACCCTCCATCGCCCGCCGCCGTTGCCCGACGCGAGTGCGGTCGCGCGGCGCGGCGCCTCCCGTCATGCCGGCTTTCGCGGCGCTCCACTCACCGGCGCCCGAAATGTCGCCTGTTTCGTGATATAGCGGGTTTCGGGCCCATCCTGCGGTGGGGTGAGGCGAGGCAGTATTGGTGCCGTGGAACAGTCAGTCGCGGCGCTCAGTGCGCTTGTCGGCAAGGGCGGGGTGCTCGTGCTCAGCGGGGCCGGGCTCTCGACCGAGTCGGGGATTCCCGACTATCGCGGGCCGAGCGGGGTGCGGCGGAATGCGCAGCCGATGACGTACCAGACGTTCACGCGGGATCCGGTCGCGCGGCGGCGGTACTGGGCGCGCAGCCATCTCGGGTGGCGGACCATCGCGCGGGCGGCGCCCAACGCCGGGCACCACGCGGTCGGGCGGCTGCAGGGGTTCGGGCTGCTCAGCGGGGTCATCACGCAGAACGTCGACGGGCTGCACCAGGCCGGCGGGGCGGACGGGGTCGTCGAGCTGCACGGGGCGCTGGACCGGGTCGTCTGCCTGGCGTGCGGCGAACTGTCCGCGCGCGGCGAGCTCGACGCCCGGCTCGGGCAGGCCAACGCCGGATATGCCGCGGAGGCCGGCGGGGTCAATCCCGACGGGGACGTGGACCTGACCGACGCGCAGGCGGCCGACTTCGTGGTCGTGGACTGCACCGGCTGCGGGGGCCTGCTCAAGCCCGACGTCGTGTTCTTCGGCGAGACGGTGCCGGCACTGCGGGTACAGGCGTGCTTCGATCTCGTCGAAAAATCGGCGGCGCTCGTGGTGCTGGGGTCGTCGCTGACCGTGATGTCGGGGCGGCGGTTCGTGGTGCGGGCGGCCAAGCTCGGGCTGCCGATCGCCATCGTGAACCAGGGGCCGACGCGCAGCGATGCGCTCGCCACGATCCTGCTCGACGCTCCGCTCGGGACCGTGCTGTCGCGGGTGGCCTGGGACCTACGCGGCTGAGCGGGCGGCGGACCAGAGGCCGAGCGCCAGGCGTACCAAAGCGGCGTTGTCCGTCACCGGCCGGCCGTCCGGGCCGGTCAGGGTGTCCTCCAGCCCGATGCGGGTCGGCAGTCCGAGGCGGCCGGCGAGCGCGATCATCGGCCAGCAGGTCGCGCCCTCGCCGTGCAGCAGGCGCTCGCCGCCCACGCCGACCTCGTCGAGCCGGCCCAGCACGGCCTCGGCGTCGACGTCCGGGCGCATGATCTCGACGAGCACGCGGGGGACGCCGCCGGCGATCGACAGGGCGCCCGCGTCCTCGAGGGTCCACACGCCCGCCTCGACCGCGATGCCGAGCTCGGCCAGCGTGGCGGCGAGCGCGGTGAAGCCCGGCTCGGAGACGTTCACCGAGGCGAAGTCCGGCCGCTCGTACCGCGGCAGGCCCTCCCACCCCGCCACCGCCTCCTGCCGCGCGGCGACGTCCCGGCCGGTGATCCACAGGCCGGTGGTCACGCCGACGGGGGTGTCGGGACAGGTGCGCCGGACCGCCGCGACGGCCGCCCCCACGTCCGCGGCGTGCAGCGATTCGGCCCCGCCGCTGTCCCGCGGATGCAGGTGGACCGCCTCCGCGCCGGCCGCGACCGCGTTCTGGGCGGCGACGGCCAGCTCCTCGGGCGAGGTCGGCAGCGCCGGGTGGGCGCCGGGCGGGCGGCCGCCGTTGAGGGCCACCTTGAGCCGGGCAATTGGGGGCATCACCGCACAACTGTCGCGCTTCGCCCGGCCGCAGGCAAGATCGGCGCGCGGGGCCCGGAAAAACACGAGTCCCCGGCGCCCTTGGGGGAAGGGGGCCGGGGATCGCGAAAGAACGTCAGCTCAGAGTTCGGGGTCTATCGAAGGGGCCGGCGGCTCGGGGTGGGCCGGCCGGTAGGTCCAGACGCCGCCGGCGACGCCCACCGCGCAGATCGCCAGCACGGTCCAGAAGACAGTGCCCGCGGCCAGGCCGATGATGACTCCGACGATTGCGGCAACGGCGATGACGACGGCGGTCACCCGGCGGGGCGTGATCCGGCGGGTCATGGCCCGGTTGAATCCGTTGACGAAGCGCGCGTCGCTCCGCAACGCGGCTTCGATGTCTGCGAGCCGCTTCTGCTCGCTCTCGCTGAGCATGACGCCCAACCTCCTCCGACGGGCCTGCCCGGTGCGCGACGTGTACCCGCTCCGATCGATCGTCACACACAAAGGGCCGCTGTGGGTCGGCCAGTTGGCGCCAAGTGGAATTTCGCAGGTCAGCGGCATGACGATTCGCGGCTTTTGTCGGAAGCGACGACCTGCGAAAGATGCGCCCGTATGCCATTCTCGACGGCGAATGACAAGCAATGCGTGCGTGAACGTTGCGGGAGGACAGGGATCGTGGACCCGAGCAGCCAGTGGCAGCAGCCGGACCCGAACAGCGGCTACGGGCAGCAGCCGCCCCAGGGCGGATACCCGCAGTACCCGCAACAGCCGCCGCAGTACCCCCAGCAGCAACCGCAGTACCCGCCGCAGCAGCAGTACCCGCAGCAGCAGCCCGCGCAGCCGTACTCCGCCGCCCCCTACGCCACGCAGCCCTACAGCGCGCCGCCGGCGTATCAGCAGCCGCAGTACCAGCAGCCGCCCCCGGCGTACCAGACCTCGGCCCCGCCGCTGCAGGACGGGTCGGGCCGGCGCAACCGCTGGTTCCCGGCGCTCATCATCAGTTCGGTGCTGCTCGTCATCCTCGTGGTGGCGATCGTCGTCGTGGCGCTCAACCGCGGCTCCGACACCCCGAGCACCCCGCAGGCCGGCGCCTCCACGCAGAGCGGCCCGGTCGACACGTGCCTGGTCGGCAAGTGGAAGCAGACGACGTACCAGAAGGTCGTCGACCTGACCGGCACCGACACCGCGACCCGGGGCAACATCACCAAGCCGATCAAGATGACCGGCGGCGGCAAGATCTGGGAGATCAAGGCCGACGGGAACGCCATCGAGGACGACACGAACACGGTGTACAACGGCAAGACCGACGACGGCCGCACCGTCACGGCGACCTGGGCCGGCCGGACCGAGTGGAAGATGACCACCAAGGACGGCCAGATCTCCTACGCCGGCGGCGAGGCGACCACCGTGGTGACGATCAGCGTCGACGGCGTGGACAAGGGCAAGATCGAGCTGGAGCCCAACCTCGACGACACGAAGTACACCTGCAACGGGGACATCTGGCGCACCTCCAGCAAGGACAACGACGACGATTTCTCGCGTTACGACCGCCAGAAGTAAGAACCGGTTGATCGCACCCCATTAGGGGTACAGCCGTGGCATGGCGCAGTGGATTACTGAGGTCGGCGAGCGCGCACGGACGCGCCTGAGCACGGCGCGGCGCGTTCCGCCGTTCCCGATGGCGGGGCCGGTGGAAGTCCGGCCCGCGTCCACTGTGGAGGACGGCATCCCCCGCGGCATCAAGGTCGCGGGGGCCTGGGCCTGGCGGATCGTGCTGTTCGTCCTGGCCATCTACCTGCTGCTGCGCGTCATCGCGGCCCTGCGCCTGATGGTCATCCCGGTGGTGGTGGCGATCCTGCTGGCCGCGCTGCTCGAGCCGGTGGCGGGGTTGTTGCGCAAGCGGGGCGTACACCGGTCGCTGGCCGCGGCGATCGTGCTCGTCGCCGGCCTGGTGGTCGTCTTCGGCGGCCTCGGCGCCATCGTCACCACGTTCATCGCCCAGTTCGACACCCTCACCGGCCGGGTCGGCGAGGGGCTCAACGAGATTCAGAGCTGGCTGTCCTCCGGCCCGCTGCACATCTCCGAGAAGCAGCTCAGCGACACCGTGAGCTCGCTGGAGAAACAGGCCACGGCCAACCGCAGCATGCTCACCTCCGGCGCCCTGAGCACCGCGACCACCCTGGGTGAGGTCCTCACCGGGTTCTTCCTGGTGCTGTTCACGCTCTTCTTCTTCCTGCGCGACGGCGGGCAGATCTGGTCGTTCCTGTGCCGCCTGCTGCCGCGCCAGGCCCAGCTGCCGGTGGCGCGGGCCGGGCACTACAGCTGGTACACCCTCGTCTCCTATGTCCGCGCCACCGTCCTGGTCGCGTTCGTCGACGCGCTCGGCATCGGCATCGGCCTGGCGGTCCTGCGGGTGCCGCTCGCCCTGCCGCTGGCCGCGCTGGTGTTCCTCGGCGCGTTCATCCCCGTCATCGGCGCCACGCTGTCCGGCGCGGTCGCGGTGCTCGTCGCGCTCGTCACCAACGGGCCGGTCAGCGCGCTGCTGGTGCTGGCGGTCGTCATCGCCGTACAACAGCTGGAGGGCCACGTGCTCCAGCCACTGATCATGGGCCGGGCGGTCGCCCTGCACCCGCTCTCGGTGATCCTGGCGATCACGACGGGCGTGGTGGCGGCCGGCATCGTCGGCGGGCTCGTCGCGGTGCCGCTGCTCGCGGTGGGCAACACCGCCATCCGGTACCTCGCGGAACACCCCGACGGCGAGCCCACCGACAATCGGGCGGCCCCCGGCACCGAGCCGACCGACGACGACGAGCGGCGCGAGGAGGACGCCGAGGAGCGGGCGGCCGACCCGGAGCGGGAGCGGGTGGAAAACGCGTCGAGCGGCATCCGGCCGGGTAGCGTCGACGGGGAGATCAAGGATCAGTGAGGAGCGAGCACCATGCCGTTGTCCGGTGAGTACGAGCCGAGCCCGACCGACTGGTCGCGCGACCAGGCCGAGCTGTACGAGCGCACCAACGGCGCCGAGGGCAACACCCTGCGGGGCCGTCCGGTCATCCTGCTGACGTCGCTGGGCGCCAAGTCGGGCAAGATCCGCAAGACGCCGCTCATGCGCGTGGAGCACGACGGCGAGTACGCCGTGGTCGCCTCCCTCGGCGGCGCCCCGAAGCACCCGGTCTGGTACCACAACCTCGTCGCCAACCCGCACGTCGAGCTCCAGGACGGCCCGGTCAAGAAGGACTACACGGCCCGCGAGGTCCTCGGCGAGGAGAAGGCCGCGTGGTGGGAGCGGGCCACCGCGACCTGGCCCGACTACGCGGAGTACCAGCAGAAGACCGACCGCCAGATCCCGGTCTTCGTGCTCACGCCGCAGCGTTGACCGACCCGGTCGTGATGACGCTGCTGGCCATGCAGCGCCAGAACTGGGAGCAGGGCGTGGCCGTCCACGCCCTGCTCGACCTGGGCCACACGGACCTCGCCGCCCGGCTCTCCCGCGACGCGATCGTGCACCAGCAGCCGGACGGCCGCCTGGGCACGATCGGCTCGGAGCGCGGCGCCGTGAATTCGGCGTCGCTCTATCAAGGTGTGGTACTGCTCGATCCTGCCGCCGCCGCGCGCCAGCTCGACTGGATCGTCGCCGGTGCCCCGCGCGCCTCGGACGGCACGCTCTACCACGTCCTGGACGCGCCCGAGGTGTGGGCGGACTCGGTGTACATGGTCGTCCCGATGCTCGCCCTGGCCGGCCGCCCCGACCTGGCCGTTCAGCAGGCGTTCGGCCACCGCGCTCGCCTTTGCCGCGACGGGCTCTACCTGGCCGCGGACACGCGTCCTTCCCGGTGGGGGACCGGCAGCGGGTGGGTCGCGGCCGGGCTCGCGCGGGCCGTCCACCACGTCCCCGACCTGGCCTCCGATCTGGCCGGGCATGCGCGCGAAGTCATCGACGCCTGCATCTCGTACCGCCGGGAGGACGGGCTTTTCGGCGACGTGCTCGACGATCCGGGGAGCTTCCGCGAGGCCAACCTGGCGCAGATGCTCGCGTACGCGGCCTACACCGGGGTGGCCGACGGGTGGCTGCCGTCCTCCTACCGGTCCCTGGCCGACTCGCTCGTCGCCGCCGTCGAACCGTACGTGGTCGACGGGGTGGTGACCTCCGTCTGCGGGGCGCCGACGTTCGACCGGCCGGGCACCTCGGCGGAGGCGCAGGCGTTCCACCTGATGGCCCGGGCGGCTGCCGCGCGTTAGGGTTTGGCTGCGGCTCGTACATTGAGGGCGTGGCTTACCGGCTCGGCATCGACCTGGGCACCTCCACGACCGTCGCCGTGCTGTCGGGTCCTGTTCCCGGTTCGGCGCGGCCGTTGCTCTTCGACGCCTCGCCGCTGTTGTCGTCGGCGGTGTTCGCGGGGGACGGGCCTGAGCTGCTGACGGGGCTCGACGCGGAGCGGGCGGCCTCGGCGCGGCCGGCGGGGTTGGAGGCGAACCCGAAGCGCCGCATCGACGACGGGACGGTTTGGCTGGGCGAGCGCGAGTACCCGGTCGCCGAGGTCCTGGCCGCGATCCTCCGCCGCGTCGCCGACGAAGCCCACCGCGTGGCGGGCGACCCCATGGGTCCCGACGGTCGCTGGGCCGGCGGCGAGTCTCGGCGTGTCGAGGGCGGGTTCGGCGGTGCCGGCGGCGAGTCTCGGCGTGTCGAGGGCGGGTTCGGCGGTGCCGGGGGCGGGTTCGGTGGTTCCGGGGGCGGGCTTGGCGGTTCCGGCGGGCGTTGGGTGGGCGGCGAGGCGCGGACGGCGGGCGGGCTCATCGGGGAGGTGGTGCTCACCCATCCGGCGGCCTGGGGGCGGACGCGGCTCGGGTTGCTCTCGGAGGCCGCCGCCCGGGCCGGGCTGGGCGAGGCCGGGTTCGTCGCCGAGCCGGTGGCGGCCGCGGCGTACTTCGCGACGGTGCGTGACCTCCGCCCCGGCCAGACCGTGGTGGTCTACGACCTCGGGGCCGGAACCTTCGACGTGAGCGTGATACGGCGCGCGGAGACCGGCGGCTTCGCGGTCCTGGCCGCGGACGGCCTGACCGACGTCGGCGGCCTCGACCTCGACGCGGCGGTGGTCCAGCACGCGCGGGCGCTCACCCCGGGGGCGGCCGCGGCCTGGGGGCGCCTCGACTGGCCGCAGGACCGGGCCGACCAGGCCGCGCGGCGGGCCCTGTGGACGGGGGCGCGCGCGACGAAGGAGCAGCTGTCCCGGCACGCCACGGCCGACCTGCACCTGCCGCTGGTCGACGCGAACCTGCACCTCACCCGCGAGGAGTTCGAGGCGGCGGCCAGGCCGTACCTCGATCGGACCGTCGCGCTGACCGTTCAGGTCCTGCGCGACGCGGGCGCGGTGCCGGAACGCATCGCCGGCGTCTTTCTCGTGGGCGGGTCGTCCCGCATCCCGCTCGCGGCCACGCTGCTGCATCGGGCGCTGCGGATCGCCCCGACGGTCGTCGACCAGCCGGAACTGGTCGTCGCCGAAGGCAGCCTGCTCGCGCCGGTCACGAGATGGGAGACGACTCTCCCGACGGAGGAGCTCACGCCGGTCATCGCAACTCCGCCGCCTGCAACACATCTTAGCGCGTCCACAGTGGACTTAACGCGCTCGTGGAACCCGCCGGGTGCGGACCACGGACCGGAAACTCGTTCGGCCGCAACGGAAACGCGTTCCGCCGCAACGGAAACGCGTTCCGCCGCAACGGAAACCTTGCCCGCCGCGGCGGAAACCGTTGCCGCGCGATCGGAAACCGTTGCCGCCCGATCGGAAACTGTCGTCGCTCCGTGGAAACCGGCCGTTGCGCCGTCCAAGGCCGAAATCACGACGTCGAAGCCGGCGGTCACGGCGTCCAATCCGGTGGTCCCACCTGTCGCGCCGGCACCGTCCGAGGGCCCATCGCCGAAGTCCGGGGCAGTTGCCGGGAGCGCGTCGCCGACGGAGCCTGAGACCGTGCCCGTGGGCGGGCGTTCCAGGAGCCGGCGGCGGGTCGTCATCGCGGCGGTCGTGGTGCTCGTCGTGGTGGCGGGCGTTCTCGGGGTGCGCGCTTGGCTGCGCGGGCCCGTCGTGGCGGAACTGCGCGGAGCCGTCGGCGCCGTCAGGGCCGTCGCGTTCAGCCCCGACGGCAAGCTCCTCGCGGCCGTCGGCGATGACAAGACCCTGCGGCTGTGGGACGTCGACGCCGAGAAGGCCACCGTCCTGACCACGTCCGCGTCGGGGCGGGCGGTGGCGTTCAGCCCGGACGGGAAGGTGCTGGCGGCGGGCGGGGAGGATCGGCGGGTACACCTCTGGGACGTGGCCACGCGGCAGGAGCGGCGGCAGAGTCTGCAGGGCGGCACGCCGTTCGCCGTGACCGCGCTCAGCTTTGCGCGCAGTGGGAAGACGCTCGTGGCCGGCGGGGACGGGGGCATTGCCGTGGTACTCGATGTGGAGTCCGGCGCTCAGGTGGCCGAGTTCGACGTGTTCAACCCCGGCGCCATCACCGCTGTGGCCTTCAATCCCGCGGCCGGTGAGGCCGACGAGGTGGCGCTGGGCGGGGCTTCTCGGGTCGTCGCGGTGTACACGTCGAAGGAAAACGGCCGCCGTCTGCCCGTCGAGGAATCGATCCAGCACGAGGACACCATCCGCGCGGTGGCCTTCAATCCGCAGGGGTCGCTGCTGGCCAGCGGCGGGGCCGATCGGCAGATTCTGCTGTGGACGGGACAGGCCGGCGTCGTGGCCTCCCGGCTGACCGGCTCGGCGGGGGCCGTGAACGCCGTCGCCTTCGACCGGGACGGGCGGGTGTTGGCGAGCGGGGGCGAGGATCAGGCGGTACACCTGTGGAATCCGGACGCCCATAAGCTGATTCGGTCGTTCGATCAGGCGCACAGTCCGATCGACGCGCTCGCGTTCTGCCCCGCGCGCGCCGACCGCCTCGCCACCGGCTCGCGGGACGGCGTTGTGCGCGTGTGGGACGTCAGCTGAAGTCCTGGTCCGAGGATGTGCGGCCGGCCTCGGTGACGCGGTCCAGGAACTTGGCCAGCAGGGCCAGTTCGGCCTCGTCGTAGTCCGCGCACAGCTCGTCCATGCGGTCGTTCATGCCCGCGAACAGGGCGTAGATCTCGGCGTTGCGCTCGCGTAGTGCGCGAATGAGCACGGCGCGGCGATCGTTCGGGTCGCGTTCGCGCAGGACCCAGCCGCCGCGTTCCAGGCGGTCCAGGACGCCGGTCATGGTGGCCGGGTGCAGGCCGGTGTGCTTGGCCAGCGCGCTCGGGCTCAGGGGGCCGTGGTGGTTGATCACGTCGAGGCAGTCGAAGTCGACGTCCTTGATCTCCAGCCTGGCGCCGACCCGGTGGTTGAGCAGCGTGAGCTGGGTGCCGAGCGCGCGCAGCGAATCCTTGACGGCGTTCGTCGCCCGGCGGCGTGACGGAGATACGGAACTCATATAGTATGAACCTCGTAAGATATTGGTCTCGGATAGAAACCATACCGGAGAGGAAGCGTCATGATCCTGGTCACGGGCGCCACGGGCACTGTCGGGCGCCATCTCGTCGCCGCGCTGGAGGCCGGCGGGCACAAGGTACGGGGCGTCAGCCGCTCCACCGGCGGCAGCGCGGAGGAGGTGCTGCGCGAGGGCGGGGTCGACGCGCTGTTCCTGCACCCGCGCGCGGTGGGGGAGCGGGCCGGGGAACTGGCCGCGCTCGCGCGGGAGTGTGGCGTACGGCGGATCGTCGCGCTGTCCGCGATGAACGTCGACGATCCGGACGAGCACCAGCCGTCGCGCCTGGCCGGGGACCGCAATCGCGAGGCGGAGCAGGCCGCGGCGGGGAGTGGGCTGCCGTGGGTCGCTCTGCGCGCGAGTTCGTTCGCGGCGAACACCGTCCGCGCGTTCGGGGGGCAGCTGCGGGGCGGGGACGTCGTGCGGTACACCTTCCGGGGCTTTGAAGAGTCGCTCCTCGACGAGCGGGATCTCGGCGAGGTCGCGGCCGCGGCGCTGCTCGGGGCGGGCGACGGGGTGCTCGAACTGACCGGGCCGCAGTCGCTCAGCCACGGCGAGCAGGTCGCGATCATCGGCGCGGTGCTCGGCCGGCCGCTGCGGTTCGAGGAGGTCCCGCCCGAGGCGGCGGCGCGGGGCATGGTGGCCGGGGGCATGCCGGCGGCGTTCGCGGAGGCGCTCATGGCCAGGTACCGGCGGCACCTCGACCGCCCGCAACACCCGCCGACGGACGGCGTTCGCGCGATCCTCGGGCGGCCGGCGTGCACGTTCGCGCACTACGTGGAGGCGCATCGAGCGTCGTTCTGATATGCGTAGGGCATGACGGGACTGCTGCTGGTGGCTTTGGTGGAGCTGGTGTCGGAGGCTTCAGCGGAGTACGAGGACGAGGTCTTGGCGCTCCTGCCCCGGCACGGCGGGACGCTCGAACGGCGGCTGACCAGCGGCCGCGAGGAGGTGCAGATCATGCACTTCGAGTCGCCGGACGGGCTGCAGGGGTTCATGGCCGACCCGGATCGGCTGGCGCTTCGTGAGCGGTTCGGCGCCGACGTGCCCGCGACGCGCGTTTTGGAGGTGACACCGCGGTAGAGGTGGGTATCAGCTCGATATGCGCGTTCCCACATGGCTCAAAACGACCGCCGCGGTGACGCTCGCGGCCGGGGTCGGGTCGCTGGTCACGAAGCCGGGCGACTCGTGGTACCGGCGGCTGGACAAGCCGTCCTGGCAGCCGCCGCGGCAGGCGTTTCCGCTGGTGTGGACGCCGTTGTACGGTCTGATCGCCCTCGCCGGCGCCCGGGCCCTGAACGCGGGCAAGGGGCGCGAGCGGCGGGACTTCGCGATCGCGTACGGGACCAACCTGGCGCTCAACGCCGGGTGGACCGCGGTGTTCTTCGGCGCGCGCCGGCCCGGCGCCGCGCTGGCCGAGATCGCGCTGCTCAACGCGTCGAACGTCGACCTGCTGCGGCGGGCGTGGAAGGCCGATCGGGCGGCCGGAGCCGCCCTCGCGCCCTATGTGGCCTGGACCGGCTTCGCGACCGCGCTGAACGCCGCGATCGTGCGCCGGAACTAGGCGTCAGCCGTTCTTGCGCTGCTTCCACGTGGCCACGGTGGCCTCGAGGCGGCGCTGGTTGCGGGTGCTGCCGAGGCCGCGCTTGGCCTTGCCGTACAGCCAGATGCCCCCGCCCACCACGAGCGCGCCGACGATGAGGTACCCGAGCACACTGAACAGGGCGTGGAACACCCACACGGCGATCGCGCCGACCACGAACAGGCCCACGACGACCGCGATGGCACCAACCAGGAAACGACCCATGCACCCAGCATGCTCCTGCCGCGCCACCGCCGTCATCAGGGACTCCCCGGATCAGGCCGCCAGGGTGGCGTAGGTCCCATCGGCCGAGAGCAGCGACGAGTGCGTCCCCCGCTCGATGATCCGCCCGTGGTCGACCACCGCGATCTGGTCCGCGTCGCGCACGGTCGACAGCCGGTGCGCGATCGTGATCGTCGTGCGTCCGCGGGCCAGGTCGTCGAACGCCCGCTGTACGGCCCGCTCGGTCTCGTTGTCCAGCGCGCTCGTCGCCTCGTCGAGGACCAGAATCCGCGGATCGCGCAGCAGCGTGCGCGCGATCGCGATGCGCTGCTGCTCGCCGCCCGAGAAGCGGTACCCGCGCGAGCCGACGACGGTGTCGTAGCCCTCCGGCAGCCCGGCGATCAGGTCGTGGATCCGCGCCGCGCGCGCCGCCGCCTCGATCTCGGCGTCCGTCGCGTCCGGCTTGGCGTAGCGCAGGTTCTCCCGGACCGTGGTGTGCAGCAGGTACGTCTCCTGGCTCACCACGCCCACGATCGCCGCGAGGTCGGTCAGCCGCAGGTCGCGCAGGTCGACGCCGTCGATCGTGATCCGGCCGGCGCCCGGGTCGTGCAGGCGGGCGATGAGCGCGGCGATCGTGCTCTTGCCCGAGCCCGTCTCGCCGACCAGTGCCAGAGAAGTTCCCGCCGGTACGTCCAGTGTCACCCCCGCCACCGCCGCCGCATCGCTGCCGGGGTAGGTGAACGTGACGTCCTCGAACCGCAGCCGGCCCTGGACGTCGCGGAGCTGCTTGGGGTGGGTGGGCTCGGCGACCTCGACGGGCAGGTCCAGGTACTCGAAGATCCGCGCGAACAGCGCCAGCGAACTGGTCAGCTGCACGCCGACCCCGAGCAGGCCCATCAGCGGACGGAACAGTCCGGCCTGCAGGGAGGTGAAGGCGACGAGGGTACCGATGCTGAGGGATCCGGCCGTCATGGGCAGTCCCGCGCTCAGGTAGATGACCGCGGGGATGGCCGCGAAGATGATGCTCATCGAGGCCATCCGCCAGCGTCCGGCCAGCTCGGAGCGCAGCTCGAGGTCGATCAGCCGCAGGGAGGACTCGGTGAAGCGGCCCACGACCGCGCCGCCGGCGCCCATCGTCTTGGACAGGCGCACGCCGCTGACGGACAGGCCCTCCTCGATGGTCACGTTGAGGTCGGCCAGCTCGCGCTGGCGCTGGGCGGTGATCTCGCGGCGCATGCTCGCGACCTTGCGGGTCAGGTAGATCGCGGGCGGCAGCACGACGAGCGACACCAGGGACAGCCGCCACGAGAGTGCGGCCATGGCCACGGCGGTGGCGACCGCGGTGGTGAGGTTCGAGGCGATGGACGTGGCGGTGTTGGTGACGACCGCCTCCATCCCGCCGATGTCGTTGGTGATGCGGGACTGCACCTCGCCGGTGCGGGTACGCGTGAAAAAGCCGACGGACTGCCGCTGCAGGTGGGTGAACACGTCGACGCGCAGGCGGTGCATGACCAGCTGGCCGACCTTGGTCGACTGCCAGGTCTGGATCACCCCGAGCGCGGAGGTCACGGCGGCGACGGCGACCATGCCGAGCACCAGCCAGACCAGCAGCCGGACGTCCTTGCCGGGCAGCGCGCGGTCGATGACCTCGCGCAGCAGGAACGGCGAGGCCATCGAGATGATGGACGACGCCACGATGATGAGCACGACCAGGGCCAGGCGGCCGCGGTGGGCGGTGAACAGCCGGCCGATGCGGGCCAGCGAAACCTGCTTGGCCTGCTGCTTCTCGGCGGCGGTGAGCTTGCGGGACCCGCGGGCGCGGGTGGGGGGACTGGGCTCCAAGGGGAACACCTCTCGTTCGGGAACATGCTGAGGTTACCTCACTATGAGGCAACAACACAAACCTTTGGTACCGTATTCCCATGGAGGACGAGAGCCTCGCCGAGCTGTTCTGGGGCGTGGCCCGCCGGCTGAAGCACCAGTCCCACGAGTCGCTGCAGCCGTTCGGCATCACGCCCGGGCAGGGGCGCGCCCTGAGCGTGCTGGCCCGGCACGGCACCATGCGCCCGAGCGAGCTCTCCGAGCACCTGCGCATCGCGCCCCGCTCGACCACCGAGGTGGTCGACGGGCTGCAGGAGCGCGGCCTGGTCGAGCGGCTCCCGGACCCCAACGACCGGCGGGCCACGCTGCTGCGCCTGACGGCGGGCGGCACCGACACGGCCGGGCGGATCCGGGCCGAGCGGGGCGCGCAGGGCGAGCGGTTCTTCGCCGCGCTGCCCGAGCGCGATCGGGCCGAGCTGGCGCGCATACTCGCGGCCCTGCGGGTATCCGAAACCATGTGATCAACGCGCTCGACCACGGCCTCGTCGGCGACGGCGTCACCAACGACCAGCCCGCACTGCAGAAGCTGGTCGACTCGTGCCCGCCGGGCGAGGTCATCCGCTGTCCAGCGGCCACGTACGCCATCAAGGACGCCGGCACCGTCTGGCGCACCGGCGTCTCGCTCATCGGCGACGGGCCGTCCGCCACGCGCTTCGTGCTGTCCAACCCGGGCGCGCCGGCCACCCCGGTGCCGCTCGCCTTCTGGACGACCCTCCAGCACGGGGCCTCGCCCGAGCGCCCGATCGCCGACGTGACCTTCGCCGGCTTCGAGATCGACGGCTCCCAGATCACCCTGCCGGCCTACGACGTGCTCGCCAAGGGCCTGGGGATGCAGTACGTCGTGCGGGGCTCGTTCCGGGACCTGTACATCCACGACACCCCGGCGACCGGCTTCGGCTGCGACTTCCTGCAGGACTGCACCGTGGAGCGGATCGTCGCGGTGCACTGCGGCCGGCTCGACTCCGGCTGGGAGAAGGGCGGCGCGGGCATCGGGATCGGCGTGGGCGGCTGGGGCCCCATCGAACGGCTCACCGTGTCCGAGTGCGTGACCCGCCGCAACGGTACGAACGGCATCTTCGTCGAGCTTCAGGACGCCGACTGGACGCCGCCCCGCGGCATCCGCATCCTGGGCTGCCACGCCGAGGACAACGAGTACGGCATCTCCGACTGGGGCGCCGACGGCCTGCTCATCTCGGGCTGCACCATGATCGGCAACCACACCGCCGGCTTCGACGTCTCCGGCCAGGGCACCACCCACGTGGCGGGCCGCTACGGCGTGGTGACCGGCTGCGTGGTCGACGACAACCCCGGCGACGGCGTGAGCATCGGCAACACCCCCGGCGGCTACACGGTCAGCGCGACGCGCATCAGCCGCAACGGCGGCCACGGGTACCGCCAGCACAACCTCCCCGGCGCGATCTCCGTCCCGGCCAGCGACATGGTCCTGGACGGCAACGACATCTGGGACAACGCCGGCGACGGCATCCGCGTGGACGGCGAGCTCATCGACCCGTTCCTGGTGAGCAACCGCATCCGGGGCAACGGCACGCCGGGGCGGCCGGCCTCGGGCATCTGCCTCAACGCGCGGGTGAGCTCGGCGACGATTCGCAACCAGCGCATCTGGGACAGGCGGACGCCGCCGGCGCAGACCGCGGCCCTGCACATCACGGCGAACGGGCAGCTCACGGACCCCGTCTTCATGGACCTCGAGCCGATCAAGTGATGATCACTCGCGCGTGAGAGTCGGACATATGCGATAAATCCGATAAGTCGCGGCGCGGAGCGCCCGACTTATCGGTTCAAAAGCTCATCCCGAGGCATAGAAGGTCACGAACCTGGAGATGAGCCAGACATGATGTCGAGGATCGCCCGCGTCACCGCCTTCGTCGCCGTGGCGGCGGCCGCCGGGATGAGCTCCGCCACCCCCGCCGACGCCGTCGCGAACGGCAACCCGGTGCCCGAGGGCCGCTACCGCTTCGCCGTGCGGCTCACCATGACCGACATCCCCAGACCCGACGGCACGAAGTACGACAGCTCCTGCTCCGCCGCCCTGCTCTCGCCGTGGTGGATCATCACCGCCGGGCACTGCTTCCACGACGCCGGGCGCAATCCCGTTTCGGGGGCCGTGCCGTACGAGACCACCGCGACCGTCGGGCGGGCGGACCTCAAGCACCGGACCGGGCACGTCGTGAAGGTCGTCTCCGTGCAGCAGGCCCCGGACGGCGACATCGCGATGGCCAAGCTCGCCCAGCCCGTGTACGACATCACGCCGCTCCGGGTCGGCGACAAGGCGCCCAAGGTCGGCGACGTGCTCCGCATCACCGGATGGGGCAAGCTCGCCGCCACCGACGCCGAACCGGCCACCCACCTGCAGACCGGGCAGGTCAAGGTGTCCACCGTCGGGCCGGTCACGCTCGGCGTGCAGGGGTACCGGCCGGCGGCGGACACGAGCGCCTGCGAGTACGACTCCGGGGCTCCGTATTTCAATGGTGACGGCGTGCTCGTCGCCGTGGAGAGCACCGGCCCGTCCTGCCCGCACGCCGAGGAGGAGACCACGACCCGGGTGGACCCGCTGCACGACTGGGTCAAGGGCAAGCTCCTGACGTAAGCATCACGCTCAACTCCCCACGTGGACTGCCGATCGGTCCACCATGGTCAGAAACCTCCCGATCGCCGCCAAGCTCGCCGCGACCGTCGCCGTCGTGTGCGCACTCCTCGCCGGGGTCGGGGCTCTGGGCATCCAGCAGCTCGGGGCCGCCCAGGACCGGCTGCGCCTCATGTACTCCGACAACCTCCAGGACATCGCCGACCTCGACGACGTCGGGCTGTACTTCAAGACCGTCCAGGCCGAGGCGAACAACATCGCCCTGGCGGTGACCGATGCCGACACGCGGACGGCCCGGCAGAACCTGGACGCGGCGAACACCGCGCTGGACAAGGCGTGGACGGAGTTCATCGCGCTGCCGCTGGCCGGCGACGTCAGCGACCACATCGCGTTCGAGACGGCCCTCACCGACTACCGCAAGGTGCTCCAGGACGAGCTGCTGCCGCTGGCCGAGACCGAGATCACGGACCAGGCGGCGATCACCGAGGTGCGCCGGACGAAGGCGGACCCGCTCACCACCGCCGCCCAGGCCGCCCTCGACCGGCTCAACGCGGCCGTCGGCGTCAAGGCCCGCGACAGCCTCGCCGCGTCGAAGTCCGCGTACGAGCGCTCGCGCTGGCTCATCCTCGGCATGATCCTCGCCGCCGTCGTGCTCGCCGCCATCCTGGTCTCGGTGCTCAGCCGCACCATCTCCCGCCCGCTGCGCGAGACCGTGCGGGTGCTCGAGTCGGTGGCCGAGGGCGACCTCAGCGGCCGGCTCGACGTGCGTGGCCGGGACGAGGTGGGCCGGATGGGCGCCGCGCTCAACCGCGGCCTGGAGCGCCTCGGCGGCTCGCTGCGCGAGGTGGACGGCAACGTCGGCCGGGTGTCGACGGCCGCGGCCCAGCTCACGTCGGCGGCCGGGGCGATGAACGACAGCGCCGCCCGCTCGTCCGGCGAGGTGCGGCTGGCCTCGCAGGCCACCGACGGCATCACGCAGGACATCGGGACGGTCGCGACCGGCTCGGAGGAGATCGGCGCGTCGATCCAGGAGATCGCCCGCAGCACCTCCGACGCCGCGGAGACCGCCGACCGGGCCGTGCGAGAAGCTTCCCAAGCCGCGGTTGTACTGCACGAGCTCGGCCAGTCCTCGCGCGAGATCGAGACCGTGGTGAAGCTGATCACCTCCATCGCCGAGCAGACGAACCTCCTGGCCCTCAACGCGACCATCGAGGCCGCCCGCGCGGGCGACGCGGGCAAGGGCTTCGCGGTCGTGGCGACCGAGGTGAAGGACCTGGCCCAGGAGACGGCCCGCGCGACCGAGGACATCGCGCACCGGGTCGGCGCGATCCAGCGCGACTCCGCCGCCGCGGTGCACGCGATCGAGCAGATCAGCGACGTCATCACGTCCATCCGCGACGCGCAGACGAGCATCGCCGCCGCGGTCGAGCAGCAGTCGGCGACGACGGCCGAGATGAGCCGTACCGTCAGCCAGGTCGCCGGCCGCGCGAACCAGATCAGCACCAACGTGGGCGGCGTGGCCACGGCCGCGGACGAGACCACCGGCATCGCGCGGGACACCGCCGCCACCGCCGGGGAGCTCAACGACATCGCGGGGGAGCTTCGCCGGACAGTTGCCGTTTTCCGCTACTGACGGCCCGCTGTTCACCTGACGGACGACCGGCGTCCGGACACGGTTCGCGCGCGGCGACATGCGCGGGGCGAACGCTCGCCGGTTGTGATGCAACGGGGAATTACCTTCTTGGCCGCCGTTGTGGCGGTTCTGGTGCTCTCGGCTCAGCCGGCGGCCGCCGCGGACTACGTGCCGATCAGCGGCGGCGGCTCCACGATGGCGTACAGCGCGTTCCACGCCTGGACCGGCGACGTCGCGCAGTACGGGATGCGCGTCGACTACGAGCGCAACGGCTCCAGCGCCGGCCGCGCCAGGTTCAGCGAGGGCCTGCAGGACTTCGCCGCGAGCGACGTGCCGTACGGCGTGACGGGCGACAAGGCCGCCCGGCCTTTCACCTACATGCCGGACGTCGCGGTCGCCACGAGCGTCGTCTACAACCTCAGGATCGACGGCCGGCGGGTCACGAACCTGCGGCTGTCCGGCACCACCGTCGCGAGGATCTTCACCGGGGCGATCACCAGCTGGGACGACCCGGCGATCGCGGCCGACAACCCGGGGCTGGCCCTGCCGCACGTCCTCGTGGTGCCGGTGGTGCGCCTGGACTCGACCGGCGCGACGTACCCGTTCACCCAGTGGCTGGCCGCCCGGCACGCGCCGGAGTGGACGGCGTACTGCGCCGCGGTCGGCCTCGATCCGTGCGGCCCGGTGTCCGGGTACCCGGTCAAGGCCGGCTCGGCGATGATCGGGCAGGCCGGCGATCTCGGCGTCAGCGGGTACGTGGCCCAGGAGTCGGCGGTGGGCGCGATCGGCTACACGGAGTACGCCTATGCCGTGCAGGCCGGGATCCCGGCGGCCCAGGTGCTCAACGCGGCCGGCTACTACACCGCGCCGACCGCCGGCCACGTCGGCATCGCGCTGCTCAAGGCCCGGGTCGGCGCGGACCAGGTGGCGGACCTGTCGCAGGTCTGGACGAACCCGGACCCGCGCTCGTACGAGCTGTCGTGGTACTCGTACCTGATCCTGCCGACCAGCACCAGCTACGGCTTCAGCGCGCAGAAGGGATATTCGCTCGCGGACTTCGGCCAGTACGCGCTGTGCCAGGGCCAGCGCACCGCCGCCCCGCTCGGCTACGGCCTGCTGCCGGTGAACCTGGTCCGGGCCGGCTTCGCGCAGCTGCGGCGCGTCCCCGGCGCGAACCTGCGCGACGACGCCGGAATCCTGCAGATCTGCAACAACCCGGCATTCTCGACCGACGGCACCGACCTGATCTCGGCGAGCGAGCCGCTGCCGCGCGCCTGCGACCACCAGGGCCCGGCGCAGTGCGATGCGACGATCCCCACCATCGTCCGGATCTCCGGCCCGGCCTCGGTCCCGTCCGGCACGCTGGTGACCCTGCGAGCAACGGTCGACCCGCCGGCCGCGACCGGCGCGATCCAGTTCGTCACCGGCCGCGACCCGCTCGCGACGGTCCCGGTGGCCGGCGGAACCGCGCAGTACTCGGCGATCCCCGGCGATGGCACCTTCACGGTGACCGCCACCTTCGTACCGTCGGACGCCACCTACGCGCCGTCGACCTCGAACCCGTTCAGCGTCACGGTCGGCGCCGCCGGTCCGCCGCAGAGCCAGATCGTCACCGGCGTCCCGCTCGAGCAGGGCACGCTGACCGTCACGGCCGACGGCGCCCCGGTCGTGATGGGCACCGCCGAGCTGCGGCCGGACCACACGTTCGTCTCCACGGGCCTGCTCGGCGCGGTGACGGTCAGCGACGGCCGCGACCAGACCGTCCCCGGCTGGAGCATCACCGGCCAGGTCGGCGACTTCTCCGACGGCACCCACACGTTCGCCGGCAACCGCCTGGGCTGGTCGCCGACCGTCTCGGGCCAGAACCCGGGCCACGACGTGACCGCGGGCGCCCCGGTCGCCCCCGGCACCACGCCGGGCCTGCCGGGCGGCGCCGTCCTGGCCACCGCGGCCGCGGCGAACGGCCTGGGCACCACGGTCCTGGGCGCCGACCTGTCCCTGAAGATCCCGTCCACCACCCAGCCCGGCCTCTACTCGGCCACGCTGACCGTCACGGTGCTGACAGGAAGCTGACCCCGGTCAGCTCCTCGGCCACGGCCCACAACCTGCGGCCGACGCCCGGGTCGGCGGCTTCCCGGCTGATCCGGGCGTCGCCGACCCGGCCGCGCGTCTCGAACAGCCCGACCGGCCCGAAGAAGTCCCCGCCCCGTACGCCGGGATCGGTGGCCGCCCGCAACTGCGGCAGCGCCCCCTGCTCGACCGGCTGCGTGGCCAGCAGACCGCCCCACGCGATGACCCGCCCGAGCCGCCCCCGGTGCTCCCACGCCCGCGGCGTGAGATTCGTGCGCGTCAACCCCGGATGTGCGAGCGCACTCACGACCGTCGACCCGGATGCCCGCAACCGCCGATCGAGCTCGACCCCGAACACGGTGGTGGCCAGCTTCGACCGCCCGTACGCCGGCGACGCCCGATAGTTCCGCTCGAACTGCAGATCCCCGAAGTCCAGATGCGCAGTCTTGTGCGTGATCGAGCTGAGGCTGACCACCCGCGCCGCAGGTGCGGCCCGCAGCCTGTCCAGCAGCAGCCCGGTCAGCGCGAAGTGCCCGAGCATGTTCGTCCCGAGCTGCAGCTCGAACCCGTCCTGGGTCACCCGCCGTGGCCCGAGCAACACCACCCCGGCATTGTTGACGAGCAGATCGACCGGCTTTTCGATGCGGCCGGCGAACGCTTTCACCGATCGAAGAGAAGCCAGATCCAGCTCTTGTACCGCACAATCTCCGCCAATTCCTCGCGCAACCCGTTCCCCGGCCCCGGTGTCCCGCACCGCGAGCACCACATGCGCTCCCCGGCGCGCGAGTTCGGTCGCCGTGACCAGCCCGAGCCCGGAATTCGCCCCGGTCACCACGGCCACCCGCCCACGCTGATCGGGCATCCGCTCGAGAGTCCATCCGCTCATGTCGCAGCTCCTCATTCGTCGTGCTTGTGAAGCTAGGAGCGATCCGGCGGAGGTCAGTAGGACCACGAGACCTACCTTGCCGTGAGCCGGCGGCGGCAGACTGGGGACATGACCCACCCGTACGCCCGTGAGCTGGCCGACTTCCTCCGCGCCCGCCGCAGCCGCCTGCACCCGAGCGACGTGGGCCTGGAACCGGGCGGCAACCGCAAGGTCACGGGCCTGCGCCGCGAGGAGCTCGCCCTCCTGGCCGGCCTGAGCACCGACTACTACCAGCGCATGGAACAGGGCCGCGAGGTCCGCCCCTCCGACGACGTCCTGGACGCCCTGGCCGCGGCCCTCGCCCTGGACGAGGAGGAGCGCCGCCACCTGTTCACCCTGGCGCACGCCGCGCGCCGCCCCATGCCCACGCACACGGACCACGGCCCGGAACGGGTGCCGGCCAGCACTTACCGCCTGCTGCAGGTGATGGACACCCCAGCCGTGGTACTGGGCCGCCACCTGGACGTACTGGCCTGGAACACGATGGCGGAGGCCCTCCTGGGCGACCCGGACGACTACCCGCCGGACCGCCTCAACATGCTCCTGCTGATGTTCGACGACACCCGGACGGCCGCCCGCCGCTGCCAGGACTGGGAACGCCAGGCCCTGGACTACATCGGCATGCTGAGAACCGCGGTGGCCACGGACCCGACCCACCCGAGGGCCACGGCGATCGTCGGGGAACTGAGCATCCGCAGCGAGGAGTTCCGCCGCCTGTGGTCCCGCCACGAGGTCCGCGAGTCGGTGAGCGGCACGAAGACCTTCCACATCCCGGAGGTGGGCGACATCGACCTGGACTGGGACACGTACCCGCTCCCAGGCAACCCTGGCCCGGTCATGCTGGTCTTCACCGCGGAGCCGGGCACCCCGAACGCGGACCGGCTGCAACTCCTGGCCGCCCTCCACGCCACCCGGAAGCGCCCGTCCTAGTTCGCGCCTGTCCTAGTTCGCGCCTGTCCTAGTTCGCGGGTGTTTGGTCGCGGGTGTTTGGTCGCGGGTGCTGGTCACGAAAAGTCGGGCGCTGGCGCGCCGCGACTTTTCGGACTTATCCGTCGCCGGGCGATATTTCCGTTGTGTGACGATTTCGAGGCCACCACGCGAAGATCAGCTCAACCTGCTCCGTGCGCAAAGGCCGACTCAGCCGTGGACGCCGCGCGACGACCGGCTCAGCCCTGGGTGCCCCGCGAGGACCAGCGCGAATGCCGGCTCGGCCCAGGGGCGCCGCGCGACGACCGGACTGCGCGCCGCGTGAAGTGCCGCTCAGCCCGGGCGCCGGCGAGAAGCCAGCTCAGCCTGGGCGACGACCGACTCAGCGATCGGCTCGGCCCTGGGCGCGGCACGAAGGCCGGACTGCGCGCCAACGCGAGGTGCCGCTCAGCCTGCGCGCCGGCGGGCAAACCACCTCGCCTGCCTGGGCGCCACGCGGAAACGGCGGCGGGCGCCGCGCGGAGATCGGCGGCGCCCAAGGTGGCGGGGATCAGTCGAGGTCGGCCAGGCGGTCGGCCGGCACCACCGCGTACTGCCGCAGCGAAAGGTCCCGGAACGTCACCGGCCCGCGCGGACCAGGCACGCGGTCGATGTTGATGCCCGTCTCCGGCACGTTGAGCAGCTTGAAGCCGTCCAGCAGGCGGGTCGTGGCGTTCCAGAACGCGCCGGTCCCCGCGTACGCGCCCAGGAACTCGCGAGCCGCCGCGGCGTCCTCCGTCACGATGCCCGCGGCCAGGCCGGACGTCGCGTCGTTGGCCACCTGCGCGGCCTCGAGCGGCGACGCGACCGGCGACACCGTGATGGTGGCCTCGCGGTCGGAGTCGAGCGCCCACTCGTACCCGAGCTCGTGCGCGTGCGGCGGCAGCGACACCGCGATCCGCGGCCCGACCAGCTCGGTGACCCGCGGGACGAGCGTGTCGTACAGCGACCGGTGGATCAGCAGCAGGTTCAGCCGGTTGCACACGCCGAGGCGGTCGAGCCCCGCCGTGATCAGCGAGAACGCCTTGCCCAGGTCGGCGCCCCCGTCGATGTAAAGTACGCCCCCGCCGTCCGCGTGCGCCAGGGTGCGTACACCCCGAAGCGCCGCCTTTTCGGCCAGGGTCCGGGTGCTCTCGCCGCTGCCGCGCAGGATGACGAGCGGGATCAGGCCGGGCTGGGCGACCAGGGCGTCCGCCGTCTCGCGGCCGCGCGCCCGGATCAGCTGCACGGCGGCCGGGTCCAGGCCCGCCTCCGCGAGGGACGGCGCCACGATCTCGTCCATGAGCGCGATGGCGGAGGCGAGGGCGGCGGAGCCGGTGCGCAGTACACCACCGTTCTGGCTCTTGATGAGCTGCGAGGCGACATCGACCGTGACGTTGGGGCGGGCCTCGTAGTTCGCGCCGATGACGCCGACCGGGCGGCGCCACTCCTGCAGGACCAGGCCGCCGCCCAGCTCGCGGACGGTGCGGCGGGCGGGCTCCGGGTCGACGTCGGCGAGGATGTTCAGCTGCTCGGCCATGCCCGCGAGCCGCGCCTCGTCGAGGCGGAGCCGGTCCAGCAGGCCGCCGCTCATCCCGCCGGCCTCGGCCGCGGTGACGTCGGCGCGGTTCGCGGCCAGGATCGAGTCCGGGGCCGCGGCCAGGCGGCGGGCCATCCCGCGCAGGGCCTCATCGATGGTCTTGGCGGGCGCCGCGGCGAGCGAAGCGGCCGCGGCACGGGCGGAACGGGCGGCCTCGGCCACGACCTGGTTGACGTCCTCGCCCACAGCGCCTCCTACACAGATGGTTTACGCGCCTGCAGAGTGTATGTAAGCGGCAACCGCTCCCGTCCCGCGGCCAGCCGGTACTCGCCGTCGGCGCCCTCGACCGTGCGGCCCGGGTAGAAGTCCCAGGGGCAGCTGTCGTGCTCCTCCAACATGGTCACGACCAGGCCCTCGGCCAGCAGCGCGGTCACGATCTCACCCAGCCCGTGGTTCCACGAGTGCGTGACGGTGTGCTCGAACGTGACCCCGTCGGTGTCGACGTACGACCCGCCCTCGTCCCACACGAGCGGCTCCGGCGTCTCGAAGTACGGGAAGGCGACCGCCAGCACGTCGTCCTTGCGCGTCTCGTCGATCGACCACATCATGGGATGGCCCTCGCGGATGAACAGCCGCCCGCCGGGCCGCAGCAGGGCGTTGACGATCCCCGCCCACCGCCGGATGTCGGGCAGCCAGCACAGGGCGCCGACCCCGGTGTACACGAGATCGAACCCGCCCGCCTCCAGCACGCCGAGCGCCCCGTAGACGTCCGATTCGACATAGTCGATGTCCGCCCCGGCCCGCCCGGCGATCGTCCGCGCCTCTGCCAGCGAGGCGGGCGAGAAGTCCAGCCCGGTGACCCGCGCCCCGATCCGATGCAGCGAGAGCGTGTCGGTGCCGATGTGACATTGCAGGTGTACCGCCCGAAGCCCCCGCACCTCGCCCAGCCGCGGCCGATCGAAGCGGACGACCTCACTGAGCAGCGCCGGATCGTCGAGCAATCCCTGCACGTTGTACCCGCGCGACACCGCGTGTGCCGGCGCCTTCTCGTCCCACTGCGCCCGGTTGAGCCGGAGAGATTCGCTCACAACGCGACCATCACACGCCCGTCAAACGGATATCACGCACATCGCCGTCGCACCGGGGCACCGGCCGTGGCGCCGCGGTCACACCGGAGCGTCAGCCCCCGGGCCAGGGCGCCGGTCGTGGCGCGGCGGTCGCACCGGACCCGTCGGCCGCCGAGCGCGGGCGCCGGTCGTGGCGCGGCGGTCGCACCGGACCCGTCGGCCGCCGAGCGCGGGCGCCGGTCGTGGCATGGCGGTCACACCGGACCGTCGGGCGTCGCACCAGGGCGCCGGTCGTGGCGCGGCGGTCGCACCGGACCCGTCGGCCGCCGAGCGCGGGCGCCGGTCGTGGCATGGCGGCCACACCGGACCGTCGGCCGCCGCACCAGAGCGTCGGCCGGCCGCGCGAGACTCACACCGATATCGCCTCGGTCGTGGCGTGCATGGTGGCCGTCATGGGATGCGGCTGCAGAACAGGCGGCACGTGTACGGGCACATCGACCGCCGCCGACAGGATGAGTGCGAGGGCCACGCTGGTGGGGCGGCCCTCTGGCAGCTTGTCCAGGCTCGCCGCGCAGACCTCGGCGACCTCGTCCGGCAGGCCGGCGATCGCGGGCAGCGGCGCCGGGATCATGTGCCGGTGGGCGTGCAGCACCTGCTCGTCGGTGTTGGCCGGCCAGGGCAGGTGGCCGGTCAGGCACTGGTAGAGCAGGACGCCGACCGCGTACACGTCGGCCGGCGGCGCCGCCGCGCCCGGCTCCAGGCGCTCGGGGGCGAGGTAGGCCGGGGTGCCCATGAGCGTGCCGTCCGGCAGCTGGTCCGGCTGGCCGGTGCGGGTGGCCACGCCGAAGTCCAGGATCTTGGCGCCCGACGCGGTCAGCACGACGTTGCCCGGCTTGATGTCGCGGTGCACCACGCCGTGCCCGTGCGCGGCGGCCAGGCCGGCCCCGACCTCGGCGCAGACCCGGCCGGCGACGTGCCAGTCCAGCGGGCCCTCGCGCATCACGGCGTCCAGGGGCTGGCCCTCGACCAGCTCCATCACCAGGTACGCGGTGCCGCGCCCGGCCCTTCGCGAGGTGCCGAAGTCGTAGACCGCCACGACGTTCGGGTGCGCGAAGCGGGCCCCGGAGCGCGCCTCGTTGCGCGCCCGCTCGAACGCCTCCGGGTCGGCGGTGTGCTCGGGGGTGAGCAGCTTCACGGCGACCTCGCGGTCCAGCACCTCGTCGTGCGCCTCCCACACGCTGGCCATGCCGCCTTCGCCCAGCTTGCGCCGCAGCCGGTACCGTCCGCCCAGAACCCGCACCCCGTCCTGTTTCCCCCGGAGTCGCCGGTTGAAAAGCCGAAACACTCGCCGAGGGTGATTTCGGCCCCGGGAAACGCGCGTTCTGCCTGGCCACGCCCCGAGCGCCCGGCCAAAGAACGCGCACCCGAGGGACGGTGGAACGTGCGTGCAAGGCCGGGCGCCCGGGCCAAAGAACGCGCACCCGGGGCGGTGGGACGGTGCGTGCAGGGCGGGCGCCCGGCCGGGAACGCGCACGCGGGGGCGGTGGAACGTGCGTGCAGGCCGGGCGCGCGGCCAAAGAACGCGCACCCGGGGCGGTGGGACGGTGCGTGCAGGCCGGGCGCCCGGCCAGGAACGCACCCGAGGGCGGTGGAAACGTGCGTGCAACCCGGTCGCACCGGACCGCGCAACCCCGGTCCGGTGAGCTGGTACGCATGCACGGACGCTCCCGATACGTCGTGGCCGCCGGCGCTGCCGCGATCGTGGGGTTGTCGCTGGCCGCCGGCCCGCTCGTGCGTGCCCTGGGCATGCTCGCGGTCCTGGTCGCCGCCGCGTTCGTGGCCCGGCTGGCCCGGCGCCGGCAGGGCGAGCTGCGGGCGGCGCTGCGCCGGCAGCGCGACCACGACCCGCTGACCGGCCTGGCCAACCGGGCGCTGCTGGCCGAGCGCATGGAACAGGCGCTGCGCGAGCCGGGGCGGCACCATGCCCTGCTGCTGGCCGGCGTCGATCGGTTCACGGATGTGAACGACGCCCACGGATTCGCGTACGGCGATGCAGTGCTCGTCGCGCTCGCCGCTCGCCTGCGGGCCGTCGTCGGGCCCGGCGACACCCTCGCCCGGCTCGGCGCCGACGAGTTCGCGCTGTTCATCAGGCACGAGAGCAACGCCCTCGCGGGCGATGCGGCCGCCGAGGAGCTGGCCGAGTTCATCCGCGCCGAGGTGAAGGCCCCGCTCACGGTCGGCGCCCGCACCGTGCACCTGACGGCGAGCATCGGCCACGTGCAGGTCCACGCCGACGGTGGAGGGCTCGGCCCGCGGGAGGCGATCGCGCAGGTCTACGGCGACAGCGGACGGCTCGGCCCGCGGGAGGCGATCGCGCAGGTCCACGCCGACGGCGGACGGCTCGACCCGCGGGAGGCGATCGCGGACGCTGAACTCGCGCTGCGGGCGGCCAAGCGGGGTGGGCGGGATCGCGTCGTACGGTACAAGACGGAGCTGAGAAGCGCCCGGGAGACTTTCACGCGGATCAGTGAGGGGCTGCGGCACGCCGTCGAGCGGGACGAGTTCGAGGTCCATTATCAGCCCGTCGTCGAGCTGCCCGGGGCGCGCATCGTCGCGGTCGAGGCGCTGCTGCGGTGGACGCCGGACAGCGGGCCGGTGCCGCCGAGCGACTGCATCCCCGTCGCCGAGGAGACCGGGCTGATCGTGCCCATCGGGGCCTGGGTGCTGGAGCGGGCCTGCCGGGACGCGCGCGGGTGGCACGAGCGGTTCGGGACCTCGATCACCGTGAACGTCTCGGTTCGGCAGTTGGCCGAGCCAGGTTTCGCCGACGAGGTGCTCGCGATCCTCGGGCGCACCGGGCTCCCCGCCGCGGCGCTCGTCCTGGAGATCACCGAGTCGGTGTTCGCCGGTGATGCCGAGGCGCTGCCGGCGGCCCTCGCGCGGCTGCGGGCGCGGGGCATCCGGATCGCGATCGACGACTTCGGCACCGGTTATTCGTCCCTGTCGTACCTCACGCAGCTCCCGGTGGACATTCTCAAGATCGACCGGTCGTTCGTACCGACCGGGTCCGATTCGGGCGTCGATCAGGCCTTCACGCGGGCGGTGCTGCAACTCGGGAGCAGCCGCAGCCTGCCCGCGATCGCGGAGGGCATCGAGACCGCCGAGCAGGCCGAGGTGCTGCACGCGCTCGGGTGCCGGCTGGCCCAGGGGTACCACTTCGCCAAGCCCGGACCCGTGCCGCACCTCGAGGCCGCCTTCGCCCGCCTGAACCCGGCGGTGGCCCGATGATCGGCCGGCTGCGGCTCATCGGCCGCGATCGCACGGTGCGCGCCCTGCTGGTCGGCGGCGGCCTGATCACGTGCTGGTTCCTGCTCGACCTCGGCGGCGCGACGGCGCAGGTCAGGCTGTTCTGGACGCTGTTACCCGGCTGCGACGCGCTGCTCTGGTACTCCGCGCGCCGCGTCGCCCGCATGGACCTCCCCGCCGACACCCGGCGGTTCTGGCGCGCGATCAGCCGCATCTCGGTCCTGTTCGTGCTCGGCGACGGCAGCCAGACCGTCGTCGCCTGGCTGCACCCCGGACCGGCGGCGGCCGCGCCGAACCTCTTCCAGGTCTGCACCATCCTCGCCGGGGTGGCCTGGATCGTGTGGATCATGCTCACCCACCCGGGCCGGCGCCTGACCCGCAGCGCGCGGCTGCGCTTCTGGATCGACGCCGGTTCGGTGCTGGTCGGCGTGGCCGTGCTGGTCTGGCTGCTGATCCTGCCGTCGCAGCAGGGGCGCGCCGTCGGTACGCTGCTGTCCCTCCTGCTCGGCACCGGGATCATCCTGGTCGCGGGGTTCGCGGCGGTGAAGCTGATCCTGAGCGGCAACGCGCCGCTGACGGTCGCCGCGGCGGCGCCGATGCTGCTGGCCGCGGTCCTGCAGGGGGCGGTCGGCGCGCTGGTCGGAACCGACTCGGCCCACCTCGGCCTGCTGCTCGGCGGCCAGTTCCTCTCGTCGGTCCTGCTCATCCTCGGCCCGCGCCTCCAGGAGATCTGCGGCCCGCCCGCCCCGATGTCGCAGCGCGTCGCCAAGCCGTACAGCCTGCTGCCCTACTCGACGCTGGCCGGCATGTTCGTGGCGCTGCCGTTCGTCCTCAGCGACGGCGTGGGCCTGGACGTGTGGCTCCTGCTCGGCGGCCTGTTCGTCGCGACGGTGCTGGCCGTGTCCCGCCAGCTGCTGGCCTTCACCGAGAACGCGGCCCTGATGCGCGAGCTCGGCGGCCAGGAGGAGCGCATGCGCAGCCTGCTGGCGCACTCGACGGACATCACGTCGCTGGCCGACGAGCAGGGCACGCTGACGTACGTCACGCCGGCCACCGAGCGCCTGCTCGGCAAGGAGCCGGCCCTCGTCCTCGGCACGCCGGTCGTGTCCCACGTCCACCCCAACGACCTGGGCGTGCTCCGGCGGGCCATGACCGACCTGCAGGCCGGCCCGGGCGCGACGGCCACGTACCAGATCCGCTACGCGCACGCGGACGGCTCGTGGCGCTGGCTCGACGTGGTCAGCCGGAACCTGCTGCACGTGCCGAGCGTGCGCGCCTACGTCAGCAACGCGCGCGACGCCACGCAGGCCCGCCTGCTGCAGGACGAGCTGCGCCACCAGGCCACCCACGACGGCCTGACCGGCCTGGCCAACCGCGCCCTGTTCGACGCCCGCCTGGCCGCGCTGGACGTCCACGGAGCGGTGCTGCTGGTCGACCTCAACGACTTCAAGCTCATCAACGACACCTGGGGCCACCACGCGGGCGACGCCGTCCTGACCGCGGTCGCGGCGCGCCTGACCGCCGCCACCCCGCCGGCGGGCCTGTCCGCCCGCCTCGGCGGCGACGAGTTCGCGATCCTCCTGCCCGGCGCCGACGCGCACACGGCCGCCGCGACCGTGAAACGCTTCCTGCGCCTGCTGGACACCCCGATCCCGGTCGACGGCCACGAGCTGCACATCCACGCGAGCGTAGGCCTGGCCGCCGGCCCCCCGGGTGACCCGGACGCCCTCCTACGCCGCGCCGACGCCGCCATGTACCGGCGCAAACGCACCACCCGCCTGACCCCGACCGCCCCCTAGACCACCTCCGTCCTGGCCGCCTCCTCGCGGCCGATCGCTTTGCACTGGCGGACCCGGAGCCTTGCCGGCGGCTTCCTGCCCGTCTGCCGATGACGCTACGCGTTGGGTACGACACTTTTCGGCGCCGTCGGAGGTGCCCGATGCCCGCCGCGGACGGGCCGTCAAGGGTCTAGGGAGCGCGCAGTCAAGGGTCTGTGGGAGCGCGCCGCACCGACCTGCGGGAGAGGGCCGAAACGGAACGTGGGGGAGGTCCGCCGGGAGCTGCAGCCGTGCCGGGGAGCCGGGAGCTGCAGCCGTGCCGGGGAGCTGGAAGCCGCAGCGTGCCAGGGAGCTGGAAGCCGCGGCCGCAGCCGTGCCAGGAGCTGGAAGCCGCAGCCGCAGCCGTGCCGGGGAGAGGACGCGCGGGCGGGGGTACGGTTTGCCGCGTGCGATTCCTTGCCGCGCTCCTGGTCGCCATGGTGGTAGCCGCCGTCGGGGGAGCGGTGCCGGCCGAGGCGGAAGCGCTCACCGTCCGCCAGCAGGAGTGGTGGATCGACGCGCTGCAAGTGACCAAGGCGCATCAGCAAGCCCAGGGCGAAGGCGTCACGGTCGCCGTACTCGACACCGGTGTCGACTCGACGCAGCCCGATCTCAAAGGCGCGCTGCTCCCCGGCGCCGGCACCAACGGCGTGCAGAGCAGCAAGGGCTGGGAGGACCCCGACGGCCACGGCACCCAGATGGCCACCGTCATCGCCGGGCGCGGTGGCGAAGGCAACCACATGCTCGGCATCGCGCCCAAGGCCAAGCTCCTCCCCGTCGCCATCCCGATCGGCAAGCGCGCGGCGGCCGGCGGCAGGACCGAGGGGGACCTGGCCGAGCCGATCAGGTACGCGGCCGATCACGGCGCCCGGATCATCAGCCTCTCGTTCACGCTGGATCGGGACGAGCCGCAGGAGGATGAGCGGGCGGCCATCGCGTACGCGCGGCAGAAGGGGGCCGTCCTCGTCGCCGCCGGCGGGAACCGGCCCCAGGGCGACGACCGGGTCCCGCTCCCGGCGAGGTACGACGGGGTGCTCACGGTCAGCGGCACCACCCGTACCGGCGCGTTCTGGGACGGGTCCATCGCCGACCCCACCGTCGACATCGCCGCGCCCGCGGAGGACATCATCGGGGCCGCGCCGAAGGCCCAGTACTCGTCGGGGTTCGCCGTGGGCTCCGGGACCAGCGGGGCCACCGCGATCACGGCCGGTGTGCTGGCGCTCATCTGGTCGAAGTTTCCGCAGCTCACGGCCGACGAGGCAGTGGATCGGCTGCTCCGCACGGCCAAGGACGCCGGCGCCGCGGGGAGGGACGACCAGTTCGGGGCCGGCATCATCGACCCGCTCGCCGCCCTCACCGCGAACGTGCCGCCCGCGAACGCCGCCCTGGCAGCGCAGCCGCGGCACGAGCAGACCCGGCAACGCCCGTGGCTGATCCCCGCCGCGGCCGGCGGGCTTGCGCTGGTGTTGTTCGGCGTGGCGGTACCGCTGCTCAGGAAGAAGCGGCGCGCCGCGTGAACAACTCCCGCTCCGCGGCGTTCCTGGTCAGCGCCGCCGCCGCGCGGAACGCCTCCCGCGCCTCGCCGGACCGTCCCAGCCGCTCCAGCATGTCGCCCCGCGCCGCGGGCAGGTGCGGGTACGAACCCAGCTGACCCGAAGCCGCCAGCGCGTCCAGCAACGACAGCCCCGCGGCCGGCCCCGAAGCCATGCCGACCGCCACCGCCAGGTTCAGCGACACCACGGCGGACGGGGCCACGTGGGCGAGCAGCCGGTACAGCGCCGCGATCCGCCCCCAGTCCGTCGCCGCGAACGTCAGCGCCCGCGCGTGGCAGGCGGCGATCGCGGCCTGCAGGCCATACGGGCCCAATGTGCCCAGCGCCTCCGCCCGCCCCAGCGCGGCCAGCCCCCGCCGGATCAGCAGCCGGTCCCACCGCCGCCGATCCTGGTCGGCGAGCAGCACCGGGCGGCCGTCAGCGGAACTGCGCGCCCCGAGCCGAGAGGCCTGCAGCTCCATCAATGCCGACAGCCCGTGTACCTCCGAAGCGTTGGGCAGCAACCCGCACAGCACCCGCCCGAGCCGCAGCGCCTCCTCGCACAGCGCCGGGCGGGTCCAGTCGTCGCCGGCCGTGGCCGAGTAGCCCTCGTTGAAGATGAGGTACACCGTGCCCAGGACCGCGGACAGCCGGCCCGGGATCTCCGGCGGGGGCGGCAGCTCGAAGGCCACCCCGCGCAACGCCTTCTTGGCCCGCAGGATCCGCTGGGACACCGTCGCCTCCGTGGTCAGGAAGGCGCGCGCGATCTCGTCGGTGCGCAGTCCGCCCAGCATCCGCAGCACCACCGCGACCTGCGACTCCGTGGTCAGCGCGGGATGGCACGCGGTGAAGATCAGCCGCAGCGTGTCGTCGCCGATGTGGTCGTCCAGGGCATCGACGAGCGAGGATTCCGGGTCGAAGGCTTCGACGGTACCCACGAGCTGCAGTTTCTTCTGGTAGTTGCCCTGGCGCCGAAGGTGGTCCACGGCCCGGTGCTTGGCCGTGGCCATGAGCCACGGGCCCGGATCGTCGGGCACGCCGCGGGCCGGCCACTGCTCGAGCGCGATGACGAGCGCGTCCTGGGCCAGTTCCTCGGCGAGCCCGACGTCCCCGACCAGCCGGGCGAGCGCGCCGATGATGCGGGCCGACTCGATCCGGTACACCGCCTCGACGACGTCGCTCACGTCCGGCACGGGGTCAGAACTCCATGACCTGCAGGATGCGGCAGGTCCCTTCCCAGCCCGGCCAGAGGTCGCGGTGGACCTTCATGAACCGGGAGCCCCACTCGACGGCTTCCTCGATGTTGCGGTTCGAGTACACCGCGTAGCTGATCAGCTCCTTGGTCTCGGCGAACGGGCCGTCGGTCACGGTCAGCTCGCCGCCGGTCACCGTGATCATGGCGCCGGCCGCGCTGGGCATCAGTCCGGCCTGGTCCAGCAGCACGCCCGCCGCCGTCGCCTCCTCGCCGAGCTTCATGATCGCTTCCATGAGCTCGGCGGGCGGGGGCGTCGGCGGCGGGGTGGCGTCGAGCAGCATCACGTAACGCACAGCGGTCTCTCCTCACGCGAAGTTCGTTCCTACACCCCTACCTCGAAGGGGAGGCGCAGGATCCGACATCGCGCCCGAAGAAACTTTAGGAGTTCTGCGTGATGTCCGAGACCTCCTGCGGCGTCAGCTTGATCGCGGCCGCGGCGATGTTGTCCTCCAGGTGGCCCACCGAGCCGGTCCCCGGGATGGGCAGGATCGCCGACGAGCGCGCGAGCAGCCAGGCGAGCACGATCTGGCGGGGCGTCGAGTCGTACTTCTTGGCGACCGCCTCGATCGTGGCGTTGCCGTCGAGGTTCTGGATCGGCGCCCACGGCAGGAAGACGATGGACTCCTGCTCGCAGAGGTCGACCAGCGACTCGGAGCCGCGGTCGTCGACGTTGTAGCGGTTCTGG
The DNA here is from genome assembly GCF_050942475.1 of Dactylosporangium sp. CS-033363. Taxonomy (NCBI): domain Bacteria; kingdom Bacillati; phylum Actinomycetota; class Actinomycetes; order Micromonosporales; family Micromonosporaceae; genus Dactylosporangium; species Dactylosporangium sp. CS-033363. Next base: position 2,514,897 of record NZ_CP192032.1, read on the forward strand.
ATGGACACGATCGGGGTGATCCGCTGGGCGACCCGCAGCTGGTCCTCGGTGAAGTTCGAGACGCCGACGTGGCGGATCTTGCCCTCGGCCTTGAGCTCGCTGATCGCGCCGAGCGACTCCTCGATCGGGACCTTGGGGTCGGGCCGGTGGAACTGGTACAGCGCGATCGTGTCCACCTTCAGCTTGCGCAGGCTGCCCTCGAGCGCCTCGCGCAGGTGCTCGGGCCGGCCGTCGGGCGACCACTGGTTCGGGCCGCCGCGCGTCAGGCCGCCCTTGGTGGCGATGACCAGGTCGTCGGCGTACGGTGCCAGGGCCTCGCCGATCAGCTCCTCGCTGACGTCGGGGCCGTAGGAGTCGGCGGTGTCGATGAAGTTCACGCCGAGCTCGACGGCGCGGCGCAGGACCTTCTTCGCCTCGTCGCGGTCGCGCGGCTGACCCCAGATCCCGTCGCCGGTGATGCGCATCGCGCCGAAGCCGAGCCGGTTGACGGTCAGGTCGCCGCCGACGTCGATCGTGCCCGCGTTCGCCGCGCTGCTCTGTGCTGACATGCGTCAGTCTCCTTCAGGGAGTGAATGCTCTCGCTTCCAACCTAGCCACGCGGACGCGCCGCTGTGAGAATCCGGAGGTCGCCGAGTCTGGATTAGCGCAGATCACCCTGGGTATGGTTTCCCGGCCCGCCCGTCCCCGCACCGCCGAGCACTGGGAGTGAGCAGCATGAACGCGAACGACCCGACCGGAATCGACCCGAGCAGCCCCGAGGCCGCGGCCCGCGAGGCGGCCCGGTTCGAGGCCGAGCGCAAGCAGAGCCTGGAGCACCAGCTGGCCCAGGGCGGAAAGGTGGACGACGGCGCGGTCGACTCCACGGGCCGCAGCATCCGCGACCCCCGCCGCGGCACCCAGCTGGACGAAGACATCTGAGAGCGACCGGCAATAGGCGGCCCGCCTGATCCGACGCTCGATTGCTCATGCGCCGCGCAGGCCGCGGCGCGGCTGCGAGACCGCCGTCGGGGCTGGCCTTGGCCTATTGCCGGTCGCTGCGGAACCATGCGTCCGGTGCATTGCGACAATGCACCGGACGAAGGTTCCGATATATCGCCGATAGGCTGTAGCGTCCACGCATGCTGTGGGAGAGATTCTTCGTGCGCGCGCAGGTCGTCGAGGCCGAGACGACGACCGGGCGGTTCCGGCGCCTCAAACTCCGTGGCGACGCGCTGCGCGAGGCGGAGTGGCAGCCGGGCCAGCAGGTGCGCGTGCACGTCGGCGACAAGAGCCCGCTGCTGCGCACGTACTCGGTGTGGAGCCGCGACGGCGACACCATCGAGCTGCAGGCGCTGCTGCACGGCGACGGCCCCGGCGCGCGCTGGGTGGCCGCCGCCAAGCCCGGCGACGAGGTGCTGCTGCGTAGGCCCGAGGGCACCTTCGTGACCAAGCCCGCGCCGTACCACCTGTTCGTCGGCGAGGAGACCGCCTCCGTCGCGTTCGGGGCGATGCTGCGCGCGCTGCCCGAGGCCGAGCGCGCCGCCAGCCGCGTGGTGGTCGAGGCGGCGCCGGCGGACCGGCTCGCGCTGGACGGGAACGTCACGTGGGTGGCGCCGGAGGGGCTCGTCAGTGCGGTACAAGAGCTGGATCTTCCGCAGGAGCCCGGACAGGCCTATGTGGCCGGCGAGGCCCGCGCCGTGCAGGCCGTGCGCGCGCACCTCGTGCGGGATCGGGGCTGGCCGCGGCGCTCGGTGCTCACCAAGCCGTTCTGGACGCCCGGCAAGCGCGGCATGGAGTAGTTGACATCGGACCTATCGACCGGCGCGAACCCCTTGCGGAGCTGAAGGCCCCCTGATAGACATCAATCATCCGATGTCTGGGGAGTGCGTAGTGAGTGGAGAGTTCGACGGCCTCGCCGCCGTCGTCACCGGGGCCGGGTCCGGGATCGGGCTGGCCACCGCCCGCCATCTCGCCGCCCGGGGCGCCCGCGTCGCCGGCCTCGACCTGGGCATCGACGGAATTCCGGAGGGGATCGCCGGGTTCGTCGCCGACGTCACCGACGACGGGGCCGTGCGCGCCGGCGTGGCGGCCGCGGCCGAGCGCCTCGGCGGGATCGACATCCTGGTCAACAACGCCGGCATCGGCGCGATCGGCACCGTCGAGGCGAACGACGACGCCGAGTGGCACCGCGTGTACGACGTGAACGTGGTCGGCCTGGTCCGCGTGACCCGCGCCGCGCTGCCGCACCTGCGCCGCTCCGGGCACGCCGCGATCGTCAACACCTGCTCGATCGTGGCGCACGCGGGGCTGCCGGACCGGGCCCTGTACAGCGCGACCAAGGGCGCCGTGCAGTCGCTCACCGCCGCCATGGCCGCCGACCTGGTCCGCGAGGGGATCCGGGTGAACTGCGTGAACCCCGGCACCGCCGACACGCCGTGGGTGCGCCGGCTGCTCGACCAGACCGACGACCCGGACGCCGAGTTCGCGGCGCTGCAGGCCCGCCAGCCGACCGGCCGGCTGGTCTCGGCGGAGGAGGTCGCGCACGCCATCGCGTACCTGGCCAGCCCGCTCGCCAGCGCCACCACCGGCACCGTGCTGTCCGTCGACGGCGGCATGCACGGCCTGCGGGTCAGGCCGAAGCCGTGAGACTCGGCCTGGGCTGCGCGCAGCTGGGCAACCTCTACCAGGCGCGCACCGACGAGCAGGCCCGCGCGATCGTCGACGCGGCCTGGGCCTGCGGGGTCCGCGACTTCGACACCGCCCCGCACTACGGCCTCGGCCTGTCGGAGCGGCGGCTCGGGGCCGCGCTCGCGGACCGGCCGCGGGCCGAATTCACGGTGAGCACCAAGGTCGGCCGCCTGCTGGTGCCCACCGGCGAGGGCGGCGACGACCTGGCCGACGGCTTCGCGGTCGCGCGCACCCACCGCCGCGTGTGGGACTTCAGCCGCGACGGGGTGCGCCGCTCGATCGAGGAGAGCCTCGACCGCCTCGGCCTCGACCGGATCGACACCGCGCTGCTGCACGACCCCGAGTTCGACCCGGAAACGGCGCTGCGGCACGGGTTCCCGGCCCTGGCCGAGCTGCGCGAGGAGGGGCTCGTCGGCGCGATCGGTGCAGGTTCCAAGGACGCGCTCGTACTGTCCAAGCTCGTCGAGGAGTGCACCCCCGACACGGTGATGGTCGCCGGCCGGTACACGCTGCTCGAACAGCCCGCCGCCCGCCGGCTCCTGCCTGCCTGTGCCGAGGCGGGCGTCGCGGTCCTCGCCGCCGGGGTGTTCAACAGCGGCCTGCTCGCCGAGGACGTACCCCGGGCCGGGCTCCCCTACGAGTACGGGGCCGCGCCGCCGGACCTGCTGGCCCGCGCGTTCCGCATCGCCGAGGTCTGCGCCGGGTTCGGCACCACGCTCCCGGCCGCCGCGATCGCCTTCCCGGCCCGCCACCCCGCCGTGACCGCGGTCGTGCTCGGGGCCGACGACGCCGCCCAGGTGCGCCGCAACGCCGCCCTCTTCGCCGCCCCGCCGCCGGACGCGCTGTGGCCGGCCCTCGAGGAGCGGGGCCTGCTGTGATCGACGCACACCACCACCTGTGGCAGCTGGGCGCCGGCTACGACTGGCTGGACGCGCCCGAGCTGGCCCCGATCCGCCGCACGTTCACGCCGGCCGACCTCCAGGCCGCGCTGGCCGGCACCGGGGTCACGCAGACGGTGCTCGTGGAGGGCGGCCGCTGCGACCCGGGCGAGGCGGCGCTGCTGCTCTCGTACGACATCCCGGAGATCGCCGGCGTGGTCGCCTGGGACGATCCGGCGGCCTCGTTCCTCCCGGCCTATCGGGACCTGCCGGGGGCGGACCGGCTGGTCGGGCTCCGCGCGCAGGTGCAGGCGGAGGACGTCGACTACCTGGGCCGCGACGACGTGCGCGAAGGCCTGCGGTCCTACGGCCGGGCGGGCCTGGTCTTCGATCTCGTCATCCGGCAGGACCAACTCGCGGCCGCCGCCGCCTGCGCCAGAGCCTGTCCCGACGTCCGATTTGTCCTGGACCACCTCGGCAAGCCGAAGGACTTCAAGTCCTGGAAATCCGACATTTCGCGTTTGTCGAAAAATGTCGCGGCAAAACTCTCCGGCCTCTTCACCGAGGTCGAGGACGTGCAGCCGTACGTGGAGACCGCGCTCGAACTGTTCGGCCCCGAGCGGCTGATGTGGGGCTCGGACTGGCCGGTGAGCACGCTCGCCGTCCCGTACGCCGAGGCACTGTCCAGGATTCGCGAGCTGGTGGACGACCCGAGAGTGTTCGCGAGCACGGCGCGGGAGGTGTACGGCCTCCCGGCGGTACAGTCGCCGCGGAGGGACCCATGGCACTGACCGACGAGGCAATCGACAAGATCAAGGGCATGATCACCTCGGGCGAGCTCGGCCCGGGCGATCGGCTGCCCAAGGAGGCGGACCTGGCCGAGCGCCTCGGCCTGTCCCGCAACTCGCTGCGCGAGGCCGTCAAGGCGCTGTCGATGATCCGGGTGCTCGACGTCCGCCAGGGCGACGGCACCTATGTCACCAGCCTCGAACCCGACCTCCTGCTCGACGCGCTCAGCTTCGTCGTGGACTTCCACCGCGACGACACCGTGCTGCAGTTCCTGGAGGTCCGCCGGATCATGGAGCCGGCCGCCACCGCCCTGGCCACCGCGCGGATGAGCGACGAGGACGTGGTCAAGCTGCAGTCGGTGCTCGACGAGCTGGGCGACGACCCGACCATCGAGGCCCTGGTCGCCAACGACCTCGACTTCCACCGGCACATCGCGGCCGGCTCGGGCAACGCCGTGCTCTGCTCGCTCATCGACGGCCTGTCCGGCCCGACGACCCGGGCCCGGATCTGGCGCGGGCTGACCCAGGAGGGGGCGGCCGCGCGTACCCGCGAACAACACCAGGCGATCGTCGACGCCATCGCCGCCCGCCAGCCCGAACTGGCCCGCTCCTGGGCGACCGTGCACGTCGCCGGGGTCGAGGAGTGGCTGCGCCGCGCGCTGTAGGGTGCGGGGGTGGGCTCTCTCGCGCAGGCTGGACGGGACTATCGGGCCGAGCAGCCGATCGCGCTGCTGGACGGCCGCCTGACGGTGACGCTGCCCGCGGGGGCGCGGGCCGAGGCCCGGGCGCAGTCCCTGATGGGCGTGGCCACGTCGGGCCAGACCGAGACCCGGGTGCTCTGCGACCGCGACGGCGAGCGCCTGGTGCTGCTCGCGTCCGAGCTCTTCCGGGTCGTCGAGGGCGACCTGCGGGCCGGCGTCGACCCGATCGCCCGGAGCTGGGAGCTGCCGCCCGGCCAGCAGCTCGAGCCCCTGGAGACCGGCCCGGACACCGTCGCGTACGGCTACCTGCCGCTCGACACGGGCCGGCAGGCGGTACCGGTGGCCGATGCCTTCGTCCGCACGTCCGACAGCGCGCTCGTGCGCGTGCAGCTGTTCGTCTCGCCGAACGCCGCCGACGACCGCGAGGGCCTGACGGCGCTGGCGACCCGCATCCTGCACACCGTCGAGCGCGGCCCGCGCACCCTGGACGCGGCGCCGGGCGAGCGCGCGCTGGTGGGCCTGGACGGCGCGCCGATCCTGACCGTGCGGACCCCGCCGGGCTGGGTCGCCTACCAGGAGCCCGGCCTGTCCTTCGTGGTCCTGCGGCTGTTCCGGCTGACGCGGCTGGGCGGCCCGTTCGCGTCGGTCACGCTGTACCGCGGCACGGCACCTTCGCTGATCCACGAGCGCTTCCCGCCCGACGCCGTGACCCGCGCCGGCGGCCGCCTGCTCGGCCTGCCCACCGACTGGATCCACGTGCACACCGGGATCGGCGGCACATCGGCGGTGCACATGCGGGAGGCCCTGGTCGAGGACGGCTCCCCGCAGTTCGTGCACGCCCTCGCCGAGACCGACGATCCAGCCTTCGAACCGGAGCTGGACGCGCTGCTGGGCTCGATCACGCGGGTCTGACCGTGCTCCGCCGGTCCGGGTCGGAGCTGCTCTACGTGCTGGCGGGCGCGCCGCTGGCGGTCCTCGGCTTCGCGTGGGTGCTGCTCTGCCTCACGGCCGGCGCGGCGCTCGCGGTCACGGCCCTGGGCGTGCCCCTGCTGGCGCTGGCGGTCCCCACCGCGCGGGTCTTCGGCCGGGCGCGACTGGCCCTGATCCGCGTCCTGCTGCACGAGCATTTCGAGGCCCCGGAGTCGTACCGCCCGAGCCGCACCCTCGTCGCCCGCCTCCGCGACGGCGTGGCCTGGCGGGCGATCGCGTACCAGGTGGTGGGCCTGCCGCTGGCGGCCGTGAGCCTGGCCGTCGCCACCGTGACGTGGGGCTGGGGCCTGGTCGCCCTGACCGCCCCGATCCAGCGCGCCCTGCACGTCAACGTGCCCGGCTTCCTCTCCTGGCCGGAGATCGCCGTGCTCAGCGTCCTCGGCGCGGTGCTGCTGGTCCTCGCGCCGCGGGCGGTGCGGGCCACGCTGCTGCTGGACCGCCTGCTGGCCCGGGCCCTGCTCGCCCGCGACGACCGCGACCGCCGCATCGCCGCCCTGCGGCGGACCCGGGCCGGCGCCGTCGAGAGCGCGGCGGCGACCCTGCGGCGCATCGAGCGCGACCTCCACGACGGCGTGCAGGCCCGGCTGGTCGCGCTGACCATGCACCTCACCATGGCGACCGAGACGCTGGACCGGGAGCAGCTGCTGGCCGCCCGCAGCGATGCCCAGGACGCCATCCGCGAGCTGCGCGAGGTCATCCAGGGCATCCATCCGCCGATCCTGGACTCGGGCCTGGACGCGGCGGTGCAGACCCTGGCCGCCCGCTGCCCGGTGCCGGTCGAGGCCGCGGTGGAGCTGCCGGAGCGCCCGTCTGCGGCCCTGGAGACCATCGCGTACTTCACCCTGGCCGAACTGCTCACCAACGTCGCCAAGCACAGCGGCGCGACGCGGGCGGAGGTGACGCTGACCGAGCGCGCGGGCGCGCTGCGGCTGGTGGTGCACGACGACGGCCGGGGCGGCGCCACCCCGGCCGGCGGCACCGGGCTGCGCGGGATCGCCGACCGGGCGGCCGCGGTCGACGGCACCGTGGACGTCGTCAGCCCGCCCGGCGGCCCGACCGTCGTGACCGTCGACCTGCCGCCGGCGATGTGAGGCCGAGATGCGCGTGGTGATCGCCGAGGATCTCGCCATCCTGCGCGACGGGCTGGCCCAGCTGCTGGCCCTGCGCGGGCACGACGTCGCCGTGGCCGGGGACGCGGCGGCCCTGGAGGAGGCCGTGGCCGCGCACCGGCCCGACGTCGCGGTCATCGACATCCGCATGCCGCCGACCCACACCGACGAGGGGCTGCGGGCGGCGATCGCGCTGCGCCGGCGGTACCGTGGGATCGGCATTCTGCTCTTCTCGCAGTATGTCGAGACCCGGTTCGTGACCCAGTTGCTGGCCGACGGCTCGTCGGGTGTCGGCTACCTGCTCAAGGAGCGGGTCGGCGACCTCGACGACTTCACCGACGCGCTGGCGCGGGTGGCGGCCGGCGGCACGGCCCTCGACCCGGAGGTCGTCACCCAGCTCATGGGCGCCCGCCGGCGCGACGCCGGCCTGGCCCGGCTGACCCCGCGGGAGCGCGACGTGCTCGCCCTGATGGCCGAGGGCCGGACGAACGCGGCGATCGCGGCGAAGTACACGGTGACGGAGCGCGCGATCGAGAAGCACGTGGCGAACATCTTCACCAAGCTCGATCTGCCCGCCTCGGCGTCGGACCACCGCCGGGTGCTGGCCGTGCTGCGCTACCTCGAGCTCGGTTAGAGCTGGCGGCTCCAGGCGACCAGAAACCCGGCCACCGCGAGGCCGACCGCGGCCGTGGCCGGCAACAGCCACCACGGCTGGCGCTCGCCGTTGCGCGCGGCCCGCAACCGCCGGTGCAGCGCGCGGATGCCCCACAGCCCGCCCAGGCCCACGCCCAGGACCGGGATGCCGACCAGGAAGTGCACGGCCCACGCGCCGGCGCGGCTCGGGCCGCCCCACGAGTGGTCGTAGGGGCCGGGGTCGACGATGCCGTACAGCACGCTGCGCAGCACGAAGGTGACCACGAACCCGAGCGGCACCAGGGCGGCGAGCCCCAGCAGCCCGGTGGCGAGCAGATACTTGAACCGCGTCATGGGTTCAGCGTCGGCCGGATCGACGCGCGCCGACATGGTGGTGCCACGCGGCGCGAGGTTCGGTTTTCCGAACCCCTCAGCCGATGCCGGCGGCGCGGCAGGCGTCCGCGTACCGGCCGGCGCACAGCGCGCCCGGGGTCACGAAGCCGTCCTTCACCACCGTCGAGGCGATCGTGTCCTTGGTGACCGTCACCGGGTCGAGCAGGATCGACGGGACCTGGCCGGCGCCGTTGTCGACCGACTCCGTCTCCGTCGGTCTCTTGCCGCGGACCAGGTCGTTGGCGAGCGTCGCGGCGGTCTCGGCCTCGGTGCGGATCGCCTTGTAGACCGTCATGTACTGGTCGCCGACGAGGATCCGCTGCAGCGCCGCCGTCTCCGCGTCCTGGCCCGTCACGGGGACCTGCGGGAGGCCGGCCGCCTGCATCGCGGCGATCGCGGCGCCCGCTGTGCCGTCGTTGGCCGCGTACACGCCCACGATGGTGCGGCCGCGGAGCGTCGGCAGTACACGTGCGGTCCAGGCCTTGGCGTTGTCCGGATTCCACTCGGCGGTGTCGGACTCGGCCGCGACCCGCACCTTGCCGTCGAGGCCCGCGTGGGCGCCCTGCTTGAACAGGGTCGCGTTGTTGTCGGTGGGGGAGCCGTTGATCCACAGGATCTCGCCCTGCGCTGCCTTCGCCCCGAGCGCGGTGAGCAGCGCCTGCGCCTGCAGCGTGCCGACCTTGGCGTTGTCGAACGAGATGTAGTAGTCGACCGCGGTCTTGAGCACGAGCCGGTCGTACGAGATCACCGGCACGCCCCGCTGCTTGGCCACGGTCACGATCTCGCCCGCCGCCACGCTGTCCACCGGGGTCAGCACGAGCACCTTGGCGCCCTGGTCGAGCGCGTCCTTGGCCTGCTGCAGCTGGGTGTCGGCGCTCTGCTCGGCGTTGCGGTAGTCCACGGTGCAGCCGGGGCAGAGTTCGGCGAGTTTCTGCGCGAAGTACGGCTGGTCGCCCGCCTCGTACCGGCTCGCCTTGCGCTCCGGCAGCAGCAGCGCCACCCGCGCTTCTTCGTCCGTGTCCACTTTGAGCGTTTCCGTGCACGCCGACAAGAGAAGAGCCGTCGTCAGTACTGCGAGTGCCTTGCGCATGTGAGTCCTCAGTACTTGAAGCGGGCGACGAGCACCCGCATCTCCGACGCCATCGCGGCGAGCTGGTCGACGGCGTCGCCGGTGCTCGACACGCCCTGGTTGGTCAGTTCGGTGGCGTCGGCGACCCCGGCGATGGTGCCGGCGATCTCGGTCGACCCGTTGGCGGCCGCGCCCACGCTGTGGCTCATCGAGCGGGCGGTGACCGCCTGCTCCTCCACGGCCGCCGCGATCGCGTTCTGGTACTCGCTCATCTGCGCGATCACCTCCCCGATCTGGCTGATGGCGCCGACCGCGTCCTCGGTGTCGAGCTGGATCGCCTGCACCCGCCGCCCGATGTCGTCGGTCGCCCGCGCGGTCTCCCGGGCCAGGTCCTTGACCTCCTGCGCGACGACCGCGAAGCCCTTGCCGAACTCGCCCGCCCGGGCCGCCTCGATGGTCGCGTTGAGCGCGAGCAGGTTGGTCTGCCCGGCGATCGCGGTGATCACCTTGACCACCTCGCCGATCTCGGTCGAGGAGGCGCCGAGCTTGCCGATCGTCTCGTTGGTGGTGCTCGCGATCGCCACCGCGGACGCCGTCACGGTCGCCGCGTGCGCGGTGTTGCGGGAGATCTCGTCGATCGCGTCGCCCATCTCGGTCGCCCCGCCGGCCACCGCGGCCACGTGCTCGCTGACCGCCCCGGCGGCCCGGGTCACCTCGGCCGCCCGGGTGCTGGCCGCCTTGGCGCTGCTGTCGATCTGCCGGCTGACCGCCGTGAGCTCCTCGGCCGCGGCGGCCAGGGTGGCCGAGTTGTCCCCGAGCGAGCGCACCGCCTCCCGTGTACTGGCCGTGGCCGCCCCGAGCGCCCGCGCCATCTCCCCGACCTCGTCGCGCTGCGCCACCTCGGCCTCGACGGTCAGATCCCCGGCGGCGACGGCCGTCAGCACCGCGTGCACGCGCCGGATGGGCCGCACGATCAGCCCGGTGAGGTACCGGCTGAGCACCATCGCCAGCATTAGCCCGGCCACGAGCGCCACGAGCATCGCGATCCGCCCGGTCCGGTAGGCGCTCGCCGCGTCGTCGGCCCCTTCCCGCCCGTTGGTCTGCTCGAAGCGCATCAGCTCCTCGAGCGCGCTCATCGCGTTGCCGCCGACGGTCTCGCCGTCGCCGAGGTACGCCGCCTGGAACCCGGGAATGTCGCCCGCCTCGATCAGCGGCAGCAGCCGGTGGTCGCGGATGTTGCGGAATGCGGACCACCAGATCGTGAACCGGCTCAGCAGCCGCTGCTGCTCGGCGTCGCGCATGGTGGCCCGGTAGGCCGCCACCTCGGCGTCGACCTGCCGCTCGGCCGCGGCGATGTCGTCGGTGAACGCCTTGCTGGCCACCGGCCCGTTGGACAGCGCCAGGTTGGCCACGTCGTTGCGCACCCGCAGCGCGGCCCGGTCCAGCGCGGCCAGATGCGCCGCGGGGACGAGGTTGAGCTTGTAGAGTTCGGCTGCGCGATCGTTGACCTTCGCGAGGCTGAACACCCCGGCGCCGAGCACCACCGCGCCGACGAGGCAGCCGACGAGGACGAGCAGCATGAGCTTGCGGGCCATCGGCTGGTCGGCCAGCCAGCGTCTCTTCTCGGCAGCCACGCCGCTCACATCGGCGCGCGGCCCCGGGTCCTGAGGAGTTGCGGCGCCGTGGTGTCCCGGTTGCCGACGAGCGGCGCCAGCATCAGCGCGCCGGCCGCGATGCCGAGGACGAACCGCACACTGGCGGCCGGGATCGCCTCGGGCCAGCCCGCCTCGGCCCCGAACAGCAGCCCGAGCGGCAGCTTCCACGCGTTCCAGGCGAACAGGAACCCCGACCCGATCCAGACGAGCGCCGCCGGGCCGCGCCACCACGCCCCGGCCGCGGCGGCGAGCGCCCAGAGCGCGTCGTTGGCGAGCAGGAGGTGCCAGTTCAGGTCCCGGCCCTCGGGATGCGCGATGCCGGCGGTGCCGCCGAGGACCCAGTAGGCCGAGATCCCGGCGAACGCCACCGCCAGGAGGGCCGCGGCCGGCCGCCGCGCTCCGGGCCGGAACGCCGCCGGCCAGCGCTCGCGCAGGTAGAGCGGCAGCGCCACGGCCAGGCAGACGCCCATGCCGATGAAGCTGAGCTCGATCAGCCAGCCCTCCCAGGACGACCCGTTGGACAGGGCGGTGCTCACCAGCATGTACGGGACCATCGGCACCAGAAACCCGCCCGCGATCCAGGCGAAGCTCAGCACCGCCCACCCCGGCACCCGCATGCCCCACGGCCGCGCCAGGGCCAGCGCGAGCGTGATGCCGGCCGCCGACATGCCGACGGTGACCAGGTTGAGCAGCTTGTTGTCGGGCGCCAGGAGCACCCACGAAATCTTGATCAGCAGGTACGGCGTCATCGCGGCCGCGCCCCCGTAGGCGAATGCCTTCCGCATACACAGCAGTCTCTCGAAGGGCCCTGTGAGCGGCCTGAGGTCTGTCGAACGCCGGCCCGGTGCAGCTGCGGTGCTCGGCCACAAACTTCGGGCGGCCCGCTCGGGCAGCCGCATCGTCGCCGGCAAACCCGTCACAGCGTGGGCAGCCACCGACATCGCAATCGCGGCCGCCACGCAGGTCCGCCGTGCGGATGCACCGCGGTCCCGGCCCCCCACTGGGTCCTTGTGTGGCTCGCGGCGAGGGGGAGGGGCTCGATCCCGGCCGAGACTGTCGCGTCCTGCAGCCTGCCGTCGTGCACGGCGTGCTGACGCGCATGGCCCGTCGCTGCGTGCCGTCGCGCATGGCCGGCCGCCGCGAACCGCTCGCCGCCTCGCACGGCCTGCCGTTTCGCGCGGCCCGCCGCCTAGCCCACGGCCCGCGTGTTGAGGCAGCCTGGCCCCACGAACCGCCGCCGCCTAGCGCCGCGGCGCATGGGCCGCGGCAGCCTGCCCCCACGAACCGCCGCGCGCCAGGCGCCGCCGCCGCCGGTGCCTGCGGCAGCCTGTCCCCACGAACCGTCGCGCGCCGCGCGCCGCCGCCGCCCGCAGCCGCCCGCGGCCGCCCGCGGCAGCTTGCCCCCACGAACCGTCGCGCGCCGCAGCCGTCGCGCGCCGCAGCCGCCGACGGCAGCCTGCCCCCACGAACCGCCGCGCGCCAGGCGCCGCCGCCGCCGGTGCCTACGGCAGCCTGTCCCCACGAACCGTCGCGCGCCGCGCGCCGCAGCCGCCCGCAGCCGCCCGCAGCCGCCCGCGGCCGCCCCCGGCAGCCGTCGGCGGCAGCTTGCCCCCACGAACCGTCGCGCGCCGCAGCCGTCGCGCGCCGCAGCCGCCGCGCGGCGGCAGCTTGCCCCCACGAACCGTCGCGCGCCGCAGCCGCCGCGCGCCGCAGCCGCCGCGCGCCGCAGCCGCCGCGCGCCGCAGCCGCCGCGCGCCGCAGCCGCCGTCGGCGGCAGCCTGCCCCCACGAACCGTCGCGCGCCGCGCGCCGCAGCCGCCCGCAGCCGCCCGCAGCCGCCCGCAGCCGCCCGCAGCCGCCCGCAGCCGCCCGCGGCCGCCCCCGGCCGCCCCCGGCAGCCGCCCGCGGCAGCTTGCCCCCACGAACCGTCGCGCGCCGCAGCCGTCGCGCGCCGCAGCCGCCGCCGGCGGCAGCCTGCCCCCACGAACCGTCGCGCGCCGCGCGCCGCAGCCGCCCGCAGCCGCCCGCAGCCGCCCGCAGCCGCCCGCGGCCGCCCCCGGCCGCCCCCGGCAGCCGCCCGCGGCAGCTTGCCCCCACGAACCGTCGCGCGCCGCAGCCGTCGCGCGCCGCAGCCGCCGCCGGCGGCAGCCTGCCCCCACGAACCGTCGCGCGCCGCGCGCCGCAGCCGCCCGCAGCCGCCCGCAGCCGCCCGCAGCCGCCCGCGGCCGCCCCCGGCCGCCCCCGGCAGCCGCCCGCGGCAGCTTGCCCCCACGAACCGTCGCGCGCCGCAGCCGTCGCGCGCCGCAGCCGCCGCCGGCGGCAGCCTGCCCCCACGAACCGTCGCGCGCCGCGCGCCGCAGCCGCCCGCAGCCGCCCGCGGCCGCCCCCGGCAGCCGCCCGCGGCCGCCCCCGGCAGCCGCCCGCGGCAGCTTGCCCCCACGAACCGTCGCGCGCCGCAGCCGCCGCCGGCGGCAGCCTGCCGCCACGAACCGTCGCGCGTCGCGCGCCGCAGCCGCCCGCCGCCGCCCGCGGCAGCTTGCCCCCACGAACCGTCGCGCGCCGCAGCCGCGCGCCGCAGCCGCGCGCCGCAGCCGGGCGCCGTCGCCGCCCGCCGGCGCCCGCGGCAGCCTGCCGCCGCGCGCCGCAGCCGCCGCGCGCCGCAGCCGCCGCGCGCCGCAGCCGCCGCCCGCCGCAGCCGCCGCCCGCCGCGGACGGCTTGGCACCGAGCCGCGCACCGCTCGCCCGCCCGTCGCCGGCTGCTGGACGTTCCCGGCCGAACGTCGCGCTGCCGGCGGTGGGGCCGTCGATCTCGCTGCCTCCACGATAGGTCCGGCAAGGTGTCATCTCGGTGTCAACGGTCGCCGTCGATGGACACGCGGCGCAGACCCGAGTCCGGGTCCAGGGCCGTCGGCCGGCAGCTGCGTGCTGCCGGCCGCTCGCCGTCCCTGCACTGGCCGCCGGGCGAAGGTTCAACCGGCGCACAACGGGCTGGGCAGGGCGAAGGACCTCAGTGGGCTCCGCCGCGCCAGGGGCCGGTGATGACGCAGGTGACGCCGGGGTACTGGACGTTGATGAACAGGTACCTGCCGTCGGCCGTGAAGGCGGCGCCGGCCAGTTCGCTCGCGCCCGTGGGGCCGGGCTTCGGGAAGTCCTCCGGGTCCCAGTAGTGCAGGTCCAGCGGCTCGATCACCTTGGCCAGGTTCGCCACGAAGCCGGACGGGGTCAGCACCCGCAACCAGTTGTCGCCGCCGTCCTCGTCCTCGCCGTCGCCGTCCTCGGCCAGCAGGAGCATGCCGCTCGGCGACACCGCCACCGTGTCGGGCTGGTTCAGGGTCTTCGGGTTCGGCGACTCGAACAGCAGCTGCAGCGTGCCCGCGTCGTGGGAGGTGGGGACGTAGCGCCAGACCTGGCCGTTCTCGCCGTCGCCCGCCTCGCTCGCGACGAACGTCACGCCGCCGTCCGACCAGGCTGAGCCCTCCAGGCCCAGGAAGCGGCAGCCGCCCTTGGCGCGGCCCTGGGAGTACACCGAACCGGGGTTGTCTTCGGCATCGGAAGGGTCGGGGTTGTCGATGTCGACCCAGTGCGTGTCCAGGACCTCGCCGACGCGCTGGCCCGTCGCGGTGTCGTAGTTGCGGTCGCCCGTCACGGCGAGCATCTGCAGTTTGCCGCCCGCGGCGAGCTGGCCGGGTTTGCGCGGGAGGAAGCGGTAGAAGCCGTCGCCGGGGTCGCCGTTGTCCTCGGTCATGTAGACGATGCCGGTGCGCGGGTCGATCGGGGCGGTCTCGTGCTCGAAGCGGCCCATCGCCTTCAGCGGCACCGGCTCGACCGGGCCGCGGGCGCCGGACGGGATCTCGAAGACGTAGCCGTGCGGTTTCTCGAAGCCGGCCTTGACGCCGTCCGTGGTCTCCTCGCACGACAGCCAGGAGCCCCACGGGGTCGCGGCCCCGCTGCAATTCGACAGCGTGCCATTGAGCACCAGGAAACTTTCCAAGAGCTTCCCAGAGCCGATGTCGTACAGCGATGAGCTGCAACCAGCCGGCGCCGCCCGGTCATACGCGCTGCGGGGGCCGAGCGCCTGCTGCTTCGCGCCGGGGATGTCGAGGTCGATCTCGTGGTTCCGGATGAGCCGGACGCGGCCGTGGCCCGCGTCGAACACGGCCTGGCCGTCGTGGCAACCGGGGGTCGGCAGGCCGTCGTTCATGCGGGTGCCGGCCGCGCCGAACGTGCGGTACGAGAAGCCGGCGGGCAGGGCCAGCTCCTTTCCCGCCTTCTGTAATGGTCCGTAGCCGTCGCGGACTTTCTGCGGTTCGGCCGTCGCCGCGGCCGGGCCCGCGCCGAGGAAGGCCCCGCCGAGTCCGCCGCCGACCAGTCCCAGGCCGGTCACGGCCAGCACGTCACGCCTGTTCAATGCCATGGCGCTCACGGTCCTCCCGGGCACGTGACGTGATCGACTCCGATCAGGTGAACATTTGTCGGTAACGAATCCGCGCCCGCACACACAGAGAAGGACATGGACGTCGTCAACGAACGCGACGCCGAGTGGTTCCGCGGCATGTACGAGCGGCACTACCCGGACGTCGTGCGGTACGGGCTGCGAAGGCTCGGCGGCACCGCCGCGGCGGAGGAGCTGGCCCAGGAGGTGTTCCTGGTCGCCTGGCGCCGCCGGTGGGAGGTACCGGCGCGGACGCTGCCCTGGCTGTACGGCGTGGGACGGCGGCTCCTGGCCAACCACTGGCGGGCCGCCCGGGCCGCGCCGCATCCGCTCGAGCTCACCGACGCGCCCGTGGCCGACCGCCACGACGGGGTGGCGCGTCTCGTGGACGTACGCGCGGCGCTGGCCCGGCTGCCCGAGGACGACCAGGAGATCCTGCGGCTCGTCGGCTGGGAGCAGCTCTCGGTGGGCGAGGCCGCGGTGGTGCTCGGGTGCGGGACGACCGCCGCCCGGGTCCGCCTGCACCGCGCCCGGCGGCGACTCACCGAGCAACTGCACGAGCGCCCGGCAACCGCCGCGCCGGCGCGGATGGGAGGCACCGCATGAACCGCGACGAAATCCAGACCCTGCTCGAGGCGGCCGACCCGGCCCGCGGCGTGCCCGTCGGCCGAGGGGACGCCGAGGCCGTACTGCGCCGGGCCGCGCGGGACATCACCAACTACGAGGTCCCGCCGCGGCGCACGAGCCGGCGCACCGTCGTCGCGGTGGCCGCCGCGGCCTGCGTGGCCGGGGTGTTCGCGGTCGCCGTGATGTGGCCGCGGCCCGGGGAGCAGCCGGTCCCGGTGCCGGGCGTGTCGGTGCTGCGCTCGCCGGAGACGGGCGGCTGCCTGCTCGACCTGGCCGACCGCGCCGAGGCCGCAGCGTACGACGGGGAGGCGGGGCGGTACGAGTACATCCACTTCTCGACCGTCAGCGGCGACACCACGCAGACCCCCGGCGGGTCGTTCGCGCAGGCCACCTGGCGCGCCGACGTGAAGTTCTGGCTCGCCGCGGACGGCTCCGGCCACCGTACGTCGAAGCGCGGCGAGGTGTCCTACGCGAACGCGGCCTCCCGCGAGTTCTACACCAAGCACCCGGACATGCTGGGCAGCGACGATCAGGACGCGGACTTCACGGCGGGCGAGTGGAGCGCGACCCCGCTGCCGCCGCTCGATCCGACGGCGATCGCCGACCGGCTGTACCAGCCGCGCGAGAACGGCCCGTCGGCCGCGATCGTCAGTGTGGCCGGCCTCAACATCGCCCGGGTCCTCGACCGCGAGCACCGGGTCGCGGTCCTGCGCTTCCTGGCCGGCGTCGACGGCGTGACCTGCGGCGGCACGGTGGACACCGACGCCGGGGCGGGCCTGCTGGTGAGCGCGCCGATCGGCCGGGGCCCGAACCCGACGCCGGGCGACCAGGGCCGCGAGTCGCTCGTGCTCGACCCGCGCACCGGCGACGTGCTCGCCGCCGGCAGCGGCCCCGGGCACTGGACGACGTTGTGGCTGGACCGGGGCCGGGTCGACCGCTGACCTGCCGCGCAACATGATCGATTGAGGTTTGTCTGTCTGACTACCCACAGATCGATCCGGTTTGCCCACTTTCCTCGCGGCAATGCGAAAGGAGTCCCCGAAACCGAACGAGGAGGATCAATGGACAAGCCAAGGCTCCGGACCGCCCTCGGCGCGCTGACGCTCGTCATCGCGATGGTCGCGGCCACGCTGGCCGGGTCACCCGCGGCCAGCGCGGCGCCGGCCGCGGCCCAGGACACCGTGGGCACGCTCACCTCCACGGTGACCGGAACCTTCACGGACGCCCAGGGTGGCGCGGGTACCTTCCGCGGCACGTTCACCCCGCAGCAGTTCACGGCGGCCGGCGACCACGTCGACGCCACCGGCGTGCTCGCCGGGCAGCTGACCGACTCCACCGGGGCGGCCCAGGACGTCTCGCAGCCGCAGACGTTCGCGGTCCAGGACATCAGCGCGATCGGGTGCCAGGTCCTCGACCTGAACCTCGCCCCGCTGGACCTCGACCTGCTCGGCCTCGTCGTGCACCTGGACCGCGTGCACCTGAACATCACCGCGGTCCCGGGCGCCGGCAACCTGCTGGGCAACCTGATCTGCGGCATCGCCGGCCTGCTCGACGGCGTCGGCGTGTTCGCCCAGATCGCGCAGCTGCTCAACCAGATCCTGGCCCTGCTGCGCCTGTAACGGATTGCTGAGTACGGGGCGCGACCTCGCCGAGGTCGCGCCCCGCTCGGCTAGATACGACCCAGCAGGCGCAGGCGCAGCGCGCGGAGTACGACTCCGGGCTTGGCCAGGGCGGCCGGGTGGGACTCCATCGCCGTCACGCTGTTGAGCCGGCGGCAGGTCGCGGGATCCGTCATCGAGGCGCGCAACAGGAGGTTGCTGGCCCAGCGGATCACGCGGTACCCCCGCGGCTGTCCTTCGGTGATGTGCGGCAGCCCCAGGTCGGCGAAGGTCGACACCTGCCACGCCGCGTCGACGATGACCCGGACCTTGGCGAAGTAGTCCCGCGCGGGCGTCGCCGTCACGTCGGGCCCGGTCTGCAGCCAGGCGGACAGGCAGGACGCGTGCAGCATCGCCGACGTCATACCCTGGCCGTACACGGGGTTGAACGACGCCACCGCATCCCCCGCGGCGATCAGCCCGGCCGGCAGGCGCTCCAGCGTGTCGAAGTCCCGCCGCCGGCTGTCCGCCTGGTGGTACGTGATGACGCCGCCGATCATCCGCCCCCGCTCGGCGATGTCGCCGAACATCGCCGGGAAGTACTTGCGGCACCGCTCGGCGTACTCGGCCGTGTCGCGCGAGGGCCGGTCCTCGTCGTACCCGGCGACGAGCATGAGCCAGCGATCGCCCTCGACCGACAGCACGCCGCCGATCCGCGGCACCCGCCCGTCGCCCGGCGTCTCCTGGGTGATGACGCACCACTCGTCGCTGATCGCCTCGTCCCGCTCGAACAGCGCGGAGGCATAGTTGAGCTTGATCGGCATCCGCCGCATGGGCGCCCGCGGCCAGCCGTGCTCCTCCAGCCAGTCGTTGAGCTTGCTGGAGCGCCCCATCGCGTCGACGACGAAGTCCGCCTCGACCTCGACCGGCTCCTCGCCGCCCTCGGGCAGATAGGTGGCGCCGTTCACCGAGGTCTCGGTAAAACGAAGACCTTCAACCCTTCCAAACTCCATGTGTACGTTCGGCAGCGCCAGCACCCGCCGCCGCACCTGCGACTCGAGGAAGGGCCGGGTGGTGATGAGAATCGGCCGCGGCGGAGGCGGGTCCTGCACCTCGCGGCGCTTGTTGTTGATGTACACGCCCGCGTCGGTCCGCCCGAAGTCCGGCGCCCCGGCCGCGACCGCGTCGTCGGTGAACCCGGGAAACCACCGCTCCAGCTGCGTCTGCCCGGCGGGGAGCAGCGCGTGCACCTGCGTGCCCTGCGGCACCCCGGGCCGCGGCCCGGCCCCTTGGGTGGAGTCCCGCTCGATGATGACGACTTCCTCGGCGTGGTCACTCAGGACGCGCGCCGCCATGAGCCCGGCCATGCTCCCCCCGAGCACAACGGCCTTGCGCATGACAATCTTGGGCGGTCCGGGCGGCTCGGGAGTACTGATCTGCGCGAAAACCTGCGACGCTGACGCTGCCATGAAGTTGATATTACTGGTGCAAATATTTAGCTACATGCCCTGACTTCGGCGAAGGCGGCCTGGATCGCTCCGTGTGGTTGCCGCACTACCTGCCGTCGTGGAGCCACACCGCTCGGGCGATTCAGGCCCCGGCTCCACGTGGGGAGATGGCGCGCCAGACCGAGCGCGGGGGCGGCTGCGGGCCAGGTTCAGCCCAGGCGTGGGGGCGGCGGGCCGGAACCCATCGCGGGCGAGCGCGAGGCGGAAGTCAGTGCGGGGCGAGGTCAGCGCGGGCGAAGGCGGCGCGGGCGGGCGCGCGAGGGAAGGCGGCGCGGGGCAGGCGCGCGGGCGGAAGTTGACGCGGGCGCGGAGCGGACGTCAATGCGGGGCGAAGTCGGCGCGGGCGGAAGGCGGCGCTGGGAGAAGTCGGCCCGGCGCGGAAATCGGCGCGGTGCGGAAGTCGCGGCGGCGTGGAAGTCGGCGCGGGCCAGGCGCGGGCGCGGAAGTCGGCCGGGGCGAGAGTCGGCGCGGGCGCGAGGCGGAGGTCAGTGCGGGGCGAAGTCGGCGCAGGGCGGAAGTCGGCGCGGGGCGAAAGTCAGTGCGGTCGCGGGCGGAAGTCAGTGCGGGGGTGAGCGCGCGACAGAAGGCGGCGCGGGGCGAGTATCGGCCCGGGGCGGAAGTCCGCGCGGGGCAGGCGCGGGCGCGGAAGTCGGCGCAGGGCGAAAGTCGGCGCGGGAGGTCAGTGCGGGGTGGCGTGTGCGTCGGGGCGGACGGCGATGACGACCTTGCCGAAGGGGTTCTCGGACTCGTAGTAGCGGTATGCCTCGCGGGCCTGGTCGAAGGGGAAGATGCGCGCGATCGGCGGGCGCAACCCTTGCACCTCGAGGACGGCGTTCATCACCTCGAACTGGGCGCGGCTGCCGACTGCCACCGCGCGTACCGTTGCGGCCGTGGCGAACAGGGCGCGTGGGTCCAGCGGCGGCCAGTCGCCGGAGACTGCGCCGATCAGCGCTATGTGGCCGTCCAGCGCCAGGCAGCGCAGGGAGTCGGGCACCGTGCCGGCGGTGTCCAGCACTCGGTCGGCGCCGCGCCCGCCGGTGAGCGCGCGTACCGCTGAGGGCCAGTCACCGTGCCGGTCGATGACCTCGTCGGCGCCGAGTTCTCGCAATCGGGCCGCTTTGCCGGACGAACCCGTTGTCACGAAAACCCTTGCGTCACAAGCCTTCGCCAACTGCACCGCCCACGACGATACACCCCCCGAACCCAACATCACCACCGTCTGTCCACTGTAGACGCCGCGGCCGTCGCCGGTCAGGGCGTTCCAGGCGGTCAGTGCGGCGCAGGGGAGCGTTGCGGCCTCGGCATAGGACATGTGGGAGGGGGCGGGGACGAGGGCTTGCTCAGGGAGTACCACGGAATCGGCGAGCATGCCGTCCAGGGTTCCGCCCAGCTGTGGGAGTCGCTCGGGGGTCAGGGGGCCGTCCAGCCAGTCCGGGAACAGGGTGGCCACGACCCGGTCGCCGGGGCGGAACCGTTCGGCGTTCGGGCCTGCTGCGACGACCTCGCCCGCCCCGTCGGAGATGGCTATGACGTCGGGTTTGACCGGCAGGACGTACTGGCCGCGGGCCACCAGCAGCTCGCGGAAGCTCAGCGACACCGCGTGCACCGCGACCCGCACCTCGCCCGGGCCGAGCGGTGGCTCCTCGTGGGTGCGCAACGTCAGGCCGTCGATGCCGGCGCCGCTGGTGATGTGCCAGGCTCGGACGTGCCGGTCGAATGTGTCCATGCCATTGACCCTGCGGTGCACGGGCGCACCCCGGCAATTCCCCGGAGGGAATCGCCGGCACCACCCGCGGCGCGTGACAGCGGTGCGGCAATTCCTCGCGGGGAATCGCCGGCACGACCCGCGGCGCGTGACTGCGGCGCGGCAATTCCTCGTGGGGAATCGTGGATCGGCGCGGCACCGGCTAGACAGGAAGGGTGACGGACACCTTCGGGGGTACCCTGCGCGAGTGGCGCAACCGGCGCCGGGTCAGCCAGCTGGAGCTCGCCGTGCGGGCCGGCACCACCCAGCGCCACGTGAGCTTTATCGAGAGCGGCCGGTCCGCGCCCGGGCGCGCGATGATCATTCGGCTGGCGGAGTCGCTCGAGGTGCCGATCCGGGAGCGCAACGATCTGTTGCTGGCGGCGGGATTTGCCCCGGCGTACCCGCGAAGGGCCCTTGACGGGCCGGAACTCGCGCCCGTCCGGGCGGCGTTGGAGCATGTGCTGCGCGGGCATCTGCCGTATCCGGCGGTGGTCGTGGACCGGCATGGGGACCTGGTGGCCGCGAACGCCGGGTTCCATGCCCTGACGCGCGATGCCGCCCCGGCGCTCCTCGCACCGCCCGTGTCGGTCGCGCGGTTGCTGCTGCATCCGGACGGGCTCGGGAGGCGTATCGTGAACCTCGACGAGTGGGCCTGGCACATCGTCGACCGCGTCCGAGCGGAGGCGACCCGCAACGCGGACGAACGCGGGCACGCGCTTGCCGCTGAGCTGGAGGCGCTGGCCCCGCCCCGGCCGGCGCAGACGGGGCTCGGGTTCGCGGTGCCGTTGCGGCTGCTGGACGGTACCCGCGAAATGCACCTCATCACGACCCTCACGCACTTCGGCACGGCGGTCGATGTCACGCTCGCGGAGCTGCGGCTGGAGGCCTTTCTGCCCGCCGACGAGGCTACGGCCGCCGCGCTTGCGGAGCTGGTCAGTACGGTCGCCGGATGAAACCCGACGTGGTGCTCGCCGCCCTGCAGTCGTTCGAGGCACCACCCGAGCGCCATCGGCAAAACCGGCACGCGCACCGCTGCCAGAACCCGGCGACCTGAGCGGCGAAACCGGCGCGCGCATCGCGGCAGGAATCTGGCGACCCGAGCCCCCGAAACCGACGCCCACCTCACGAGCGCGCAAGGGCGAGCCGGCCCGGGCCATTCCCGCCCCGGCGACGGGTGTCGAGTCAGCGGCGCGCGGCGTACTGCGACGCGGAACGAGCGCCCGCCACGCGGGCGGAACCCGGCGTTCGGGCAGGACGTCCGCGATATCGACGGACCGCGCCCAAGCCGTTCGTTGATGGCATTCCGCGTGCACATTGCGGTCCGATTGCAGGCATGCAGGAACTGACGGTGCCGCCGATCGACGAAGGTGACCGGGCCGCCGCGGAGACGGCGCTCGGCGAGTTCAGCACCGCCGCCGCCCGCGACGATGGCCCCGCCGTCAGGGCCGCGGGGCGAAGGCTCGCGCAGGCCGGGGGCTTCGCGGGGCTGCGAGACGTCATGGAGCGCAGCCAAAAAAGCACCGAAGAGCTCAACCGCCAATGGTACTGGCTGCTGGCCGTAGCCCGCTACGCCGCCGAGCGCGCCGACACGCAAACGGCCGTGCTCGCGTTCATGTTCGCCGACGTCTGGCGGCTGCAGATCGCGCCGCGGCACGGGCTGGGCGACCTCGACGACATCGGCTTCCCCACGCCGCCCGAGACGGTCCAGGCCGACCTCGCCGCGCTGGCCATGGCGTTCCTCGTCGACCAGGACCTGAACCGGATCGTCACCGAGGGCCCGGCCGCCACGATCACCGTGCGGGTCGTGCTGTTCATGGCCGCCTCCCGAGTGGTCGAACTGGCCGAGAGCGGCATCGACATCCCCCCGTCCCTGGTGAACGGGGCCCGCCAGATCGTGAGGGGACTAGTAGGCTGACAATGCCGAACGGGCACTGTCAGTGGACTGTCAGCGCCCTCGGCGACCGTACAGCCATGACCACGGTACTCATCTCCGGCGCCAGCATCGCCGGTCCCGCGCTCGCGTTCTGGCTCTCCCGCTTCGGCTGCGACGTCACCGTCGTCGAGCGGGCACCACAGCTGCGCACCGGCGGCCAGGCCGTCGACTTCAAGGGTGACATCCACCGCACCGTGCTGTCCCGGATGGGGCTGCTCGACGCGGTCAGGGCGCGCCAGACCGGCGGCCACGACCAGACGATCATCGACGAGCGGGGCCGCGGGCTGGCCGTCATCCCCGGCGAGTTCACCGGCGGCGAGATCGAGATCACCCGCGGCGACCTGTCGGAGCTGCTCTACGGCGAGACGAAGGGCAGCTGCGAGTACCTCTTCGGGGATTCGATCACCGCCATGCAGGACACCGGCGACCGGGTGGACGTCACGTTCCGCAACGCCGCCCCGCGCAGCTTCGACATCGTGGTCGGGGCCGACGGCATCCACTCCAACGTGCGGCGGCTCGCGTTCGGGCCGGAGGCGGACTTCGTCAGGTACCTCGGGTACTACTACGCGCTGGTCGACCTCAAGGCGGACGGCGAGGCGGTGATGTACAACGAGCCCGGCCGGATGGTCGCGCTCGGCGGCCCCAAGTCCCCCGCGTTCTTCGTGTTCAAGTCGCCGGAGCGGCACTACGACCGCTACGACCCGGCGGCCATGAAGCGCATCATCCGCGCGGCCTACCAGGGCGGCAAGTGGCGTATTCCCGAGCTCCTCGACCGGCTGGACAGCGCCGAGGACGTCTACCTGGACTCGATCAGCCGGTCCGAGGTCCCCTCGTACGCCAAGGGGCGGGTCGTGCTGCTCGGCGACGCCGCGTACGGCAACACGCTCGGCGGCTTCGGCACCGGACTGGCCGTCGTCGGCGCGTATGTGCTGGCCGGCGAGCTGCGGGCGGCGAGCGGCGACCACCGCGCGGCGTTCGCGAACTACGAGACCGAGTTCCGGCCCTATGCGAAGGTCTCCAAGCAGGGCAGCGCCGGACCGTTCCTGGCCCCGCCGACCCGGACCCGGATCGCCCTGCGCGACTGGACGTTCCGCTCGCCGTGGCTGCTGCGGCAGATGCTCAAGCTCACCGACAAGTACGCCACCGGGATCGAACTGAAGAACTACTGACCACTTTTCGCGGTGGACGGTGTCGGTACGGGCATGCAGACAATCGGACAGACCGCGATCGTCACCGGCGGGACGCGCGGGTTCGGGCGGGGCATCGCGGAGGCGCTCGCCAAGGCCGGGTACACCACCCTCACCGTCGCCCGCGGCGAGGACGCCGACATCGTGGCCGACGCGGCGGAGCCGGGGGTCGCCGAGCGGGTCCTGGCCGAGCACGCGCCGGCGGTCGTGGTCCTCAACGCCGGCGCGATCCCGGACACGGCGCCGGTGCACGAGCAGACGTGGGAGTCGTTCGCGGCGCCGTGGGAGGTGGACGTGCGGCAGGCCTTCGAGTGGACGCGAACCGCGCTGCGCCGGCCGCTCGCGCCCGGCAGCGCCGTGGTGCTCATGTCGAGCGGGGCGGCGCTCGGCGGGTCGCCGCGCAGCGGGGGCTACGCCGGGGCGAAGGCGATGGTGCGCTTCATCGCGCAATACGCCGGCGAGGAGTCCGAACGGCTCGGGCTCGGCATCCGGTTCGTGGCGCTGCTGCCCGGCCTCTCTCCCGGGACTGGCGTGGGGGATGCGGGCGCCCGCGCGTACGCCGCGAAACAGGGCATCTCCGTCGAGGAGTTCCGCGAGCGGCTCGGCCCCGTCGTCACCCCTGAGATCGCCGGCCAGGCGGTGCTCGACGCCCTCGCGGCCCCGGGCGCACCGGCCTACAAGGTGTCAGCGGCCGGGCTGGGCGAGATCGAGATTCGGTAGCGTGGCCCGATGAGTCTGCTGGAGCGGGCCCGGGCCGGCGACGACAGCGCGTTCGGCGAGCTGGTCGAGCCGTTCCGGCGGGAGTTGTACGTCCACTGCTACCGCATGCTCGGCTCGGTCCAGGACGCCGAGGACGTGCTGCAGGAGACCCTCACCGCGGCGTGGGCCGGCCTCGGCTCGTTCGCGGGGCGGGCCTCGGTGCGCACGTGGCTGTACAAGATAGCGACCAACCGCTGCCTGAACTGGCTGCGCGACGGCGAGCGGCGGCCGCGCACGGTGCCGGGCGACCTCGGCGCGCACGCCCCCGCCCCGACGCGGACGGTCGAGCCGGTCTGGCTGCAGCCGATCCCCGACGCGCTGCTGGCCGGGCTGCCCGACGAGGCGCCCGGGCCCGAGGCGCGCTACGAGCGGCGGGAGGCGGTGTCGCTGGCCTTCGTCACCGCGGTCCAGGGCCTGCCGCCGCGGCAGCGGGCCGTGCTGCTGCTGCGCGACGTGCTGGGCTTCCGCGCGGCCGAGACCGCCGGGATGCTGGAGCTGACCGAGGACGCGGCCAACGCGCTGCTCAAGCGCGCCCGCGCGGTGGAGTTCGACCGTACCGCGGCCGCGCCCGCCTCGCCGCGCCAGCTCGTCGCGGCGGGGCGCTTCGCCGACGCCATGGAGGCGGGCGACGTGGACGCGATGGTGGCGCTGCTGACCGACGACGCGTGGCTGACGATGCCGCCGGCGCCGCTGGAGTACCAGGGCCGCGCGGCCATCGGCGCGTTCATCCGGCAGGTCGGGCTGAACGGCGGCCGGCGCCGCTACCGGCTGGTGCCCACGGGGGCCAACGGCCAGCCGGCGTTCGGGTGCTACGTCTCCGACGACGGCGACCCGGTCGCGCACGCCCTCGGCACGCTGGTGCTGACCATGCGGGGCGAGCGGGTCGCGCGCTTCACGCGCTTCCTGGACAACGCCGTGCTCCCGTACTTCGGCCTGCCCAGACAGCTGTGAGGGCGGGTGGCGACCGGACGCCTGGCCGCCACCCGCCATAGGTGCCCGCGCGCCGGCCTTCGGCGGTGACCGGCGCGCGGACGTCTTGAAGGGGAAGCGGCTCAGCCGTTGTAGACGCGGAACTCCGAGACCTGCCCGGCCGGCCAGCCCGTGTTTCCGGTGAAGGTCAGCCGCACATAGCGGGTCGTCACCGTCGACGGGAACGTGATGGTGGCCGTGTTGCCGGTGCCGGGATTGAAGGTGTACCCCGCCGCGCCCACGATCGCCGCGAAGTTCCCGCCGTCCGTGCTGCCGCTCACCGCGATCGTCTGCGTGCGGGTGGCCCAGGACGACTGCGGCGGCAGGGTGAGCACGATCCGGCGGGTCGCCATCGCGCTGCCGAGGTCCACCTGGAGCCACTGCGGCCAGGCGTTGTTGGCGCTCTCCCAGTACGTGCCGGTGTTGCCGTCGACCGCGTTGCCGCTGCCGTAGACCTGGGTGTGGCTGCTCTCCGCGGTCGGGCGGCCGGCGGCCAGGTTCACGGTGTTGTTCGGCGGGGCCGCGGTCGTGGCGGTGACCTGGTTCGAGGCCCCGGACGCGTTGCCGGCCGCGTCGTAGGCGGCGACCGTGAACGTGTAGGCGGTCGCGGCGGTCAGGCCGGTGGCGGTGTAGGCCAGCGTGGTGGTGGTACCGATGACGGCTCCGGCTCTGCTGACGCGGTAGCCGGCGACGCCGACGTTGTCCGTGGCCGCGTTCCACGCCAGGGCGACCGTCGTGTCCGAGGTGCCGGTGACGCGCAGGTTGCCCGGGACCGAGGGCGCGGTCTGGTCCGGGCCGGTCGGGAACGGGACGGTGAAGCGGGTGGCGGTCAGCGCGATCTGGCCCTTGAGCATCCGGCCGCCGTCGTTGGTCAGGCGCAGGTAGTAGTCGGACGAGCAGGGGGTGCCGTCCTCGTCCAGCGCGCGCATCCCCGAGTTGGTCGGCTGCCAGGCCGCGCTCTCGGCGGTCTTGGCGATCTGGTTGCCCTCGTTGAACTCGTCGAACATCGAGATGTAGACGCTCTGCACGCCGGCCCGGGTGTGGTTGTAGAACTGGCGCCACATCAGCTCGCCGTGGTGGCGGTGGCCGGCCGCGAGGTCGCCGGGGATGACGCACGGCTGGTAGTCGATGCCGCGGCCGTTCAGGTCGGCGAGGTCGCCCAGCACGCGGTTCTGGTAGAACCAGTCGGCGCCGTTGTTGTCGCTGATCCGGCCGACCATCCACGGCGAGACCATGTCGAAGGCGTGGTACACGTCGATGAACCCGGCGCGCGAGTCGTCGGTGCCGTAGCGCCAGTGGGTCGGCACGCCGCCGATGACGTAGCAGCCCTGGCCCTTGAACCAGTTGATGACGTCGAGGCACACGGACGGCGCGAACGGGCGGCCGTCGTCGTTGAAGCCGAAGCCCCAGATGCACACGACGGGCTTGCCGTTCTGCCGGGCGTACGCGGACGAACTGGCGTGCGCCTTCATCTTGTTCGTCCAGTCGGCCTTGATCTCGTTCTGCATCGTCAGCCACCAGGTGACGTCGTACATGATGTAGAACTTCCGGCCGTACGTCTCCGCCGCCTGGCGCACCTTCTGGGCCATCGCGTCGCGGGTCGCGCCCTCGCCGCCGTTGGGGTTGAAGCGCTGCAGGGCCGCCGTGTCGCAGCCGTTCTGCTGCATCCAGCGGAAGTGCGTGTCGACGGTCTGCTGGTCGTACGAGGAGAACAGGTTGGCCGGCTGGCCGTTGCCGAGGTTGGCGAAGTTGGTGCGGTACCCCTTGGTGAAGTCGCGCATGTCCGGCCAGCACGTGATCGAGCAGGCGCCCGGGGCGGGGCTCTGCGACCAGTTCGGGCTGTAGTGCCACCAGCCGTTGATCGGGGCGCCGTCGCCGATCGCGGCGAACCAGCCCTGGTAGCCGACGGTGACCTTGCCGACCACGTCGCCGGGGGCGCTGGCGGCCTCGGCCTCGTTCGCGACCAGCGGAAGCGCGGCGGCGGTGGCTCCGGCAAGAGACGTGGCGATGACGGTACGGCGGGAAACTCCCATGTGGAACTCCTCAGGGGTGAACCCTGGGCATGGCGAGGCAGGCCCATGTCCGGGGCGAGGCGGGGGACGGGCCGGGCGGGACCCGTTCACCGGCTATGAGCAGCTCACGCGGGGTGGGACGCGCGGTTGGCGGCGCTGACCATTGTCGGCTTCTGGCGTCGAATCCTGCCAGCAGTCGTTCGGTCAGCGCAATACTTCGATGTGTCGATCGCAAGTTTGCGACGAACTTTTGCTGCAATAGCCGTTAGGTCAGGCTCGGCAGGTTCACGACGATGGCCTCCTGGCTGCTGCGGGCGATGACCACGACCGCTTCCTCGGCGCCCGGGTTCTCCTCCCGATGCGGCACGTACGGCGGGACGAAGACGTAGTCGCCCGGGCCCGTCTCCAGCCGGATCTCCTCGCCGCCCTCCGCGAAGACGAAGACCGGATGGCCGGACACCACGTAGATCGCGGTCTCGGCCTCGCCGTGGTGGTGGTTGCCGGAGTTGGTGGCCGGGGCGACGTGGGTGCGGCCCATCCAGAGCTTCTCCGCGCCGACCGTCTTGCCGGAGATCGCTTCCAGCCGCTTCATCCCGGACGTCTGCCCGGTGTCGCCGCTGAGCTGGGTGCCGCGGATGTGGCGAAGGGGCGCATGCCAGTGATCACTCACGAAAAAATCACCTTATGTCCGAATTGTCGTTACATTGATCAGTGGCCGGGCACGAGGCCCGGACGGACGGGAGCTTCTACACCATGAACCGCAGAAGCCTGCTGCTGGCGGCCGGGGCCGTCGGCGTCACGACGGCGGTCGGGGGCGCGGCCGCCGCGATCGCCGCCGACGACCCCGAGGCGGGCCGCACGCAGCGGCCGATGCTGACCTGGGAGCTGACCGGCGGCTTCGTCCCGGCGGGCTGGTCCGCGCTGCGGGCGCCGCGCCTGGTCGCGTACGACGACGGCGTGCTGATCGCCGACGCCCAGCAGCGGCTGCGGGTCGGCGCGGGCGAGATCCGCTCGCTGCGCAACCACGCGACCACCGTCCTGCGCGACCCGGCCAACGCCCGCCGCCGCCAGGGTGCCCCGATGATCGCCGACGTGCCGTCCACCGTCTTCACCGCGCGGACCAACGGGCGGAAGTTCAGCCTGCAGTTCGAGGGCCTGGAGGAGACGCGGCGGGACCGGGCCTACCCGGCCGCGGCGTACGCCCTGCTCGACCACTGCGCGCAGCTGCGCGACCGGATCAACCGCTCCGGCACGGCGTTCCACCCGGATGCGGTACGCGCGATCGTGGTCCTGCTCGACGCCGCCCAGCCCACCGCGACGACGGTGCAGCCGTGGCCCGCCGGCGTGCCGGTGCCCCACTTCCGCAAGGACGAGTTCGTCACGCAGCTCGACCTGCGCGACCGCCAGGCCCGCGCCCTCATGCGCGCCGTGCCGCGCCCGGAGCAGCCGCAGTGGCCGGTCTTCAAGCTCCCCGACGGCCGCCGCGCCCAGCTCAACTGGCGTTTCCTGCTGCCACACGAATAGCCTTCAGGGTCTCGATCAGCACGTTCAGCGTCACGTCGACGTCCTGGCGCAGCTCGAAGCTGCCGCGCAGGACGGCGAAGCCGTGCAGCGCGGCCCGCAGCACGCGGGTCGCGTGCACCACCTGGTCGTCGGCCAGGTCGTAGCCCTTGAACACGGCGAACACGACGGCCAGGAACCGATCGGCGGCCGCGGTCACCCCCGGGTCGGCCACGGCCCGCTGCGGCACGAGGGCGTAGCGGTCCGGGTACCGGGTGACGAACGCGTAGTACGCCCGCGCCAGCGCCTCGAGCGCGTCGTCCCCGCTCCGCCCGAGCACCGCCGCCGTGGCCGCGGCGGTGAACTCGTCGAGAATCCGGATCGCCAGCAGCGCCTTGAGCTCGGCCAGCCCCGCCACGTGCTTGTACAGCGACGGCGTGGCCACCCCGCACTCCCCCGCCACGGCCGCGAGCGTGAGCGCCTCGGGCCCGCCGGCGTCGACGATCCGCAGCGCGGCGTCGACGACGGCGGCCGGACTCAGCCCCGCCCTAGGCAACGGCGTGCTCCCGCAGGAACGCCACCACCGCGTCGGCCGTCTCGGCGGGCAGCTCGGAGTGCGGGTAGTGCCCGGCCCGTGCGATCACCGCGGTCTCGCCCCGCAGCCGCTCCGCCAGCAGGCGCCCCTCGGCCGCCGGGTCGGGGAAGTCGGGGTCCTTCTCGCCCATCAGTACGAGCACCGGAGTCCTCACCTCGCCCATCCGCGCCTCGCACACCGAGGCATCGGACTGCATCATGGCACGCATCGCGCCCATCCGGCCGGGTTCCTTGAGGCTGCCGCTCAGCGCCCGCTTCTCCGCCGGGTCGGCCTTCTTCGTCTTGTACAGCGAAGCCCAGTACGCGATCCACAGTGGACGAACCCGGCTGATGACCGCGATGGCGGCGCGCATGAACAGATTGGGCTTCGGCATCACGCGGGCGAACGGGTTGCTGAGCACCACGGCGCTGAACAGCTCGGGCGCCTCGGCCGCGGCCCACACGGCCGTCGCCCCGGTGTAGGAGTTCGTGAAGAGGACCGCCGGCCCGGCGTTGAGCCGTCGCAGCAGCGCGATGGCGTCCCGGGCGACGGCCTGGGCGGAGTAGTCGCTCCACACGGCGGTCGACTCGCCCTGCCCGCGCAGGTCCATGGTGACGACCCGGTAGCCGCGGGCGGCGAGCTCGGGAACGAACGGCGCGTAGGTCCGCCGGTCGACGCCCATGCCGGGCAGGCAGAGCACCAGCGGGCCGCCGGCCTGGGTGTCCTCGTAGGCGATGGTGCCGTCCTCGTGCTCAAAGCTCATCTTCATAGCCTTAAAGCTAATGCCATTAGCCAGCCGCGTCAACCCCCAGGATGGTCAGCGGCGGCGGGCGATGGACAGCAGGTCGCGGGCCGGGCCGGCGGGCTGGGCGCCGGTGGGCCAGACCGCGTGCAGGCGGCGCTGCAGTGGCACATCCGCCGCCGGTACCGCTACCAGCGTGCCCGCGGCCAGTTCCGCCACGATGGCCAGGGAACTGACCACGCCGGGGGCGTTGCCGGCCGCGACCGCGTGCTTGATGGCCGTGGTCGACGACAGCTCCAGTACCGCCGCCGGGGCTGAACCCAACGCGGCCTCCAGGGCGCCTCGGGTGCCTGAGCCGGCCTCGCGGGACACCAGCGGGGTTGCGGCCAGTTCCGCCGCCGTGATGCCGCGGCGGCGGCGGGACCAGGGGTGGCCCGGCGCCACGATCACGGTCAGGCGGTCGGCGCCCACCACCGCCGAGTCCAAGCCGGACGGCACGGCCGGGCCCTCCACGAAGCCGACGTCCGCCTCGCCGGACAGGACTCGGTCGGCCACGTCGGCCGAGTTCAGGGCGCGCAGGGTCACCGACAGGCCCGGGTTGCCGGCGTGCAGGGCCACCAGCCAGGCCGGGAGCAGGTACTCCGCCACCGTCTGGCTCGCGGCCACCGTCAGGCGGCTGTGCCGTGACGCGCGCAGGGCCGAAATCCCCGCGCCCAGGGCGTCTGCCGCCTCGACCGCCGCTCGGGCCCAGTCGGCGATCAGGGCGCCTGTCTCGGTCAAGGTCGAGCCGCGGGGGCTGCGGTCCAGGAGGGTCAGGGCCAGGCGGCGTTCCAGCTGGCGCAGCCGGGAGCTGGCGGCCGGCTGGGAGATGCCGTGCGCCGCCGCCGCGCGGCCCACCGAGCCCAGCCGGGCCACCGAGAGCAGCAGGTCGAAGCTGGTCAGGTCGGCTACCGTCGGCGGCAAGGGCATAACCGCAGACTATGACCTCACAGGCAGGGGCGGGCTACCGGGTGCCGCGCGCGGGCGGCAGATTCGTGATCATGGACAGAGCACCGTTACGGCCGAGTGAGTTCAGTGCGGTCATGGGGACCGGGATCGTGGGCAACGCCGCGCTGGCGCTGCCGGGGCATGTGCCGGGGCTGCACGCTTCCGCGGCGGTGATCTGGGTGGTTGCGGCCGCGCTGCTGGTGCGGGCCGCCGTCGGTGCGGTCGGGCGGCCGCTGGACCCCGCCACCGCGCCGGTGCTCGGGGCGGTGCCGATGGCGTTGATGACGGTGGGGGCCGGGGCGCTGCACTTCACGCCGTACGTGGGGGTCGCCGTCGCGCTGTGGCTGGCCGGAACGGTGCTCGGGCTGGTGACCGCGGTCGCCGTGCCGTTCATGATCACCGTGCGAAGCGAGACCCAAGGACGCGAGCCCGAGATGACCGGCGCCTGGCTGATGCCCGTCGTGCCGCCGATGGTGTCCGCCGCCACCGGAGCGCCCCTCATCGCGCATTTTCCGGCTTCGGTACGCCCCGATGCCCTCCTCGCCTGCTACGCCCTCTTCGGGATCAGCCTGTTCGCCGCCGTCGCCATCATCGGACAGCTCTGGGGCCGGCTGCTCCACCACGGGCCGGGCGAACCGGCGAACGTCCCCACGCTCTGGATCGTGCTGGGGCCGCTCGGGCAGTCGGTCACCGCCGCCCATGCGCTCGGCGCTGCGGCGGGGGAGGTGCTGCCGGAGCGGTACGCGGCCGGCGCCGAGGTCTTCGCGCTCCTCTACGGCGTCCCGGCGCTCGGCTTCGCCCTGCTCTGGCTCGCCTTCGCCGCCGCCGTCACCCTGCGCACCGCTCGCAGCGGCGGAGGGTTGCCGTTCACGCCGGCCTGGTGGGCGTTCACGTTCCCCGTCGGGACCTGCGTCACCGGGGCCGCCGGGCTGGCCGCCCAAACCGGCTCGGCCGTGTTCTCGGGGCTCGCGATCACGCTCTATCTGCTGCTCGTCGCGGCCTGGGCAACGGTCGTCGCGAGAACGGTCGCCGCCCGCGTCCGGGTCAGTGGCCTGCGGCGGGCGACTGCGCGCTGAACGCAGCGCTCACAATGGACCAATGCGCTTCGGGATTCTCGGTCCGCTCGAGGTCGTCGGCGACGGCGGGGACGTCGTCGCCGTCGCCGGCCCCAAGCCCCGTGCGCTGCTCACCCGCCTCCTGCTCGAAGCCGGCCGGCTGATTCCCGCCGACGAGCTCGGGTCCGAGAGCCCCAACGCGCTGCAGGCCCAGGTCTCACGGCTCCGCAAGGTCCTCCCCGACGGCCTGCTGGAGTTCGGCAGCGGCGGCTACCGCCTGGCCGTCGACCCCGACGACGTCGACGCCCACCGGTTCGAGCGCCTCGCCCGCGAGGGCCGCCGGCACCTCGCAGCACGCGATTTTCAAACCGCCGCCGTGGTACTCCGTGCTGCTCTCAACCTCTGGCGCGGTCCCGCCCTCGCCGACGTTCCCGACGCCGGCCCGCTCAAGGTAAGGCTGGACGAGCAGCGCCTCGCGGCCATCGAGGACCTCGCCGCCGCCGAGCTGGAGCTGCCCGGTGGCGCCGCCGTCGGGCCGCTGCAGCGCCTGGTGGCCGAGCACCCGTTCCGCGAGCGGCTCCGCGCGCTGCTCATGCGGGCCCTGCACGCGGCCGGGCGGACCGCCGAGGCCCTCGCGGCGTACGAGGACGGGCGGCGCATCCTCGCGGACGAGTTGGGGACGGATCCCTCGGCCGAGCTCAGGGCGGTACACCTGCGGCTGTTGCAGTTCGAAACCCCCGCGCCGGCGCGCCGCACGCCGCCCGCTCCGCTCACGCGGCTGATCGGGCGGGAACTTGAGTCAGCCAGGATCAGCTCGGCGCGGACGGCTGGGCGGCTGGTCACGCTGGTCGGGCCGGGTGGAGCGGGCAAGACGCGGCTGGCGGTGGAGGTGGCGGGGCGGGATGCTTGCTTCGCCGATCTGTCCGCGGCCGAGGACGAGGCGCTCGCCGTCGCCGCCGCGCTCGGGCTGCGGGACGGTGGGCTGGCGCCCGCGGCCGGGGCCGATCCGGTGCGGCTCATCGCGCACGCGCTCGGGCACCAGGAGCTGCTGCTCGTGCTGGACAACTGCGAGCAGGCGCTCGACGCGGTGGCCGGGCTCGCGCGGGAGTTGCTGGCGGCGTGTCCGGGACTGTCCATCCTGGCCACCAGCCGGGAGCCGCTCGGGCTGACCGGGGAGGTGCTGGTCCCGGTCGGGCCGCTGCCGCCCGACCCGGCCGTCGCGCTGTTCGCCGAGCGGGCGGCGGCGGTGCGGCCCGGGTTCGCCGTCGGGCCGGGCAACGCCGACGTCGTGGCGGGGATCTGCGCGCTCGTCGACGGGCTGCCGCTCGCGATCGAGCTCGCGGCCGCGCGGCTGCGGCAGCTCGACGTCGGCGAGCTCGCCGACCGGCTGGCGCAGCACGAGCACTTCGCGGTGCTGTCCCGCGGCGACCGTACCGCCGCCGACCGCCACCGCACGCTGCACGCCGTCGTCGACTGGAGCTGGCAGCTGCTCGGGCCGGCCGAACGCACGGTCGCGGCGCGCCTCTCGGTGTTCGCGGGCGGCGCCACGCGCGAGGCCGCACTGGCGGTCTGCGGTGCAACCGAGGACGCCCTCGCCGACCTGGCCGATCGCTCACTGCTGGTGGCGCGCGACGGACGGTACCGGATGCTGGAGACGATCCTGCTCTTCTGCCGCGACCGCCTAGCCGCGACCGACGCCGCGCACGGAGCCGCGCACGGAGCCCCGCACGAGGCCGCGCACGAGGCCGCGCACAGAGCCGCGAACGAGGCCGCGCACAGAGCCGCGAACGGAGCTTTGAGCGAACTCGAACGGCTGCAGCGCGCGCACGCCGACTATTTCCTGGCGCTGGCGAGAACCGCCGATCCGCACCTGCGCCGGGCCGAGCAGCTCGAATGGCTGGCCACGCTGGCCGCCGACCACGAGAACCTGATGGCCGCCCTGCGCCGCTCGGCCGCGGCGGACCGCCCGACCGCGATGCGCCTGATCGCCGCGCTGGCCGCGTACTGGTGGCTCGCCGGCCGCCGCCGCGAGGTCGCCCCGATCGCCGCCGCCCTGCTGGACGGGCCGATCGACGGGCTGGAGGAGGAGTACATCAGCTGCGTCGTGCACGCCGAGTCGCACGCCGCGCCGGAGCATCGGGCCCGCGTCGACGGCGTGATGGCCTCGCTGGACCGGCCGCTGCGGCACCCGTTCGGCGCCGCGGTCTGGGGCATGGCGCGCGTGCCGGGGGCGGGCCCGGACCCCGATCCGATCATCCTGTCCGGCGACCCGTGGAACCTGGCCCTGCAGGACCTCGGTTTGGCCCTGCTCGACGTGCTCGGCGGCCACCCGGACGAGAAGGGCCTGCTGTCGGTGCTGGCCCAGTTCCAGGCGCTGGGCGAGCGCTGGGGCACCGCCCAGGCCCTGGACACGCTGGCCGAACTGGCCTCCTGGCGCGGCGAGCACGCCCTGGCCCACGAGCGCTGGGCCGCCGCGCTGACGGCGCTGGACGAGCTCGGCGCCGCGCAGGAGGCCTCCGACGTCCTGCGCCGGCGCGGCATGGACTACATCCGCCAGGGCGACCTGGCCGCGGCCGAGGCCGACTTCCGCCACGGCCAGGGGTTCCCGGCGGCCGAGCTGGGGCTGGCCGAGGTGTACCGGCACCGGGGCGACCTGCAAGCCGCGTCCGCACACCTGGCCCGCGCCTCGGACGACCTGCGCGTGGGCGACCCCGGCTCGGTGTACCTGCGGGCCGGCATCCTGACCGCGAGAGCCCGAGTCGCCGAGGCGGCCGCCCACGCCGAGGCGGCCGCCCACGCCGAGGCGGCCGCCCAAGCCGAGGCGGCCGCCCACCGCGAGGCGACCGCCCGCAGCGGGGCAGCCGAGGCGCTGGAGGAGGCGGGCCGCCTGCACGCCGAGGCCTGGGCGGCGGCGCAGCGCGTACCGCTGGCATCGAGCCTGGCCGACGTCCTGGAGGGCCGGGCCGGCTACGCCGTGCTCACGGGCAACCGGGCCGAGGCCGCCGACCTCTTGCAGCGCGCCACAGACCTGCGCGGCACCACCGTGGCCGGCGACCCGGACGTGGCCCGCACCCGCGCGGGCCTCCGTGAGAGCGCTTTCTGAAGTACCGTGCCGGGGTGCACCTGAGACGCTCCCGGATTGCCGGATGCCTGCTGTTCCTGCTCTTCGGCGGAGCGTTGGGCGCCTGGACCGCCAGGGTGCCCGCCATCAAGCACGGCCTGGAGCTCGACGACTGGCGGCTGAGCATCGCCCTGCTCGGCCTCGCGGCCGGCGCGATCGTCGGCCAACTGGGGGCGGGGCGTCTCGTCGACCGGTTCGGCAGCGTGAAGGTCGCGGCCCCCACCGCGCTGCTGGAGGGGCTGCTGCTGCTCCCCACCGCGTACGCCCCGTCGCTCGTCTGGCTCACGCTCGCCCTGCTCGTGTTCGGCGTCAACCACGGCATCCTCAACGTCTCGATGAACGCGAACGCGCTCGGCGTCCAGCGCGCGTACGGGCGGCCGATCATCTCCTCGTTCCACGCGGTGTACAGCATCGGCGGCTTCGCCGGCGCGGCGCTCGGCGGCCTCTGCGCGCATCTCGGCTGGTCGCCCCGCGGCACCTTCCTGCTCGTCGCGGCGATCACCGTGGCCATGGCCGCCTGGGCGCTGCGCTGGCTCGCCCCCGAACCCGCGCCCGACCAGCGGGCCGAGGCCACCAAGACCCGGCTCAACGGCGTGTACCTGCTCGGCGCGCTGGCCTTCTGCGCGCTGGTGGGGGAGGGCGCCGCCGCCGACTGGAGCGCGGTCTACCTGCGGGACAACCTCGGCGGTACGGCCGGGTTCGCGGCCTCCGGCTACGCGGCGTTCGCGATCGCCATGACCGCCGGCCGCCTGGTCGGGGACCGGCTCACGGTGCGCCTCGGCCCGGCCAACCTGGTCCGCCTGGGTGGGCTCGTGGCGGCGATCGGCCTGGGCGCGGCGCTGCTCGTCGACAACCGGTACGCGGGCGTCGCCGGCTTCGCCTGCCTCGGCGCCGGCCTGTCCTGCGTCGCACCCCAGGTGTTCTCGGCCGCGACCGCCCGCAACCCGGCGCAACCGGCCCGCGCGCTCTCGATCGCGGTGAGCATGGGGTACGCGGGCTTCCTGGCCGGTCCCGTCCTCATCGGCGCGGCCACGCAGGCGGTCCCGCTCCCGGTAGCGCTCGCCCTCCCGGCCGCCCTGGCCCTGCTGGTGGCGGCAAGCGCAACAGCCGTCAGGCCCGGGACCGCCGCGCCATGATCACGTCGGCCAGGCCCGCGGCCAGCGCCACGAGCACGAACCCGATCGTCACCAGCAGCGACCCCTCGAAGGCCAGCGACCAGTTCCCGTCGTGATGCGCCAGCCGGTTGAAGAACACGGCCCCCACGGCCGCGATCCCGACCGCCGTCCCGATCCGCTGCCCCGTCTGCAGCACCGCCCCCGCGCTGCCGGCCCGCCGCACCGGCACCTCGGCCAGCGTCAGCGTCTGGTTCGGGCTGATCACCAGCCCGCTGCCCACCCCGGCCACCAGCAGCGGCATCGCCGTCGCGAACCCGGCTCCGTGCCCGGGCACGAGGTGCAGCGCCAGCTCCGTCCCGGCCAGCCCCAGCGCGACCAGCACCAGCCCGATCACGACGAGCGGGCGCCCGAACCGGTTCACCGTCCGGCCGCCGACCGCCGAGGCCGCCGCCGAGCCGACCGCGAACGGCGTGATGGCCAGGCCCGCCTCCAGCGCCGAATAGTGCAGCCCGCTCTGCAGGAGCAGCGTGAACGTGAAGAAGATGGCCGTGAACCCGCCGAAGTAGAACAGCCCGACCAGCGCCCCCAGCCCGTACGAGCGGACGCTGAAGAGCGAAAGATCGATCACGCCGGTACCGCGCCGGGCGAATCGCCGCTCCCAGGCCACGAACCCGGCGAGCACCGCGGCGGCCGCGACGACGAGCAGCCACTTCGCGGGGCCCTTCCACTCCCGCTCCTGCACGAGCGGCAACAGGAGCAGCACCACCCCGATGCCGAGCAGCGCCACGCCGACCGGGTCCAGCGTCTCCCGGGCCCGTTCCTCGCGGGGTTTTCCGGGAATCCAGCGCGCGCCCAGGACGATGGCGACGATCCCGATCGGGAGGTTGATGTAGAAGATCCACCGCCAGCCGTCGGAGGCGCCGAAGATCTGGATGAGCAGGCCGCCCAGCAGCGGGCCGATCGCGGTCGAGATGCCGATGGTGGCGCCCAGCAGGCCGAACGGGCGGCCCCGCTCGGACGGCTCGAACAGCTGCTGGATGAGGCCGGAGACCTGCGGGTTGACCACGCCCGCGGCCGCGCCCTGGATGAGCCGGGCGATGACCAGCCAGGCCGCCGAGGTGGCCAGCCCCGCCGCCGCGCTGGCCAGCGTGAACACGGCGAGCCCGGCGATGAACGCGGTGCGGCGCCCGCGCGCGTCGCCGAACCTGCCGGCCGGGACGAGGAGCAGGCCGAACGTGAGCGCATAGCCGGACAGGACCCACTGCAGCTCCCCGGAGCTGAGCCCCAGCGACGCCTTGATGGACGGCAGCGCCACGTTGACGATGCTGACGTCCAGCAGCGTCATGAACCCGGCCACGAGCACGACGCTCATCGCCCGCCAGCGATTCTCCGTCCCATCCACGGCGTATCGCGTTCCCAGCGGGGGGAGCCGCAAACCAGGCTCAGAGCGAAGCCGGCGCCGAGAGCGTTCGCAATGTGGCCAGGGCGCGGGCGGACTGGCTCTTCACCGTGCCGGGCGAGCAACCCAGGGCCCGAGCCGTCTGGTCGATGGACAGATCGCAGCAGTAGCGCAGGACGAGGACGGCGCGGCGCCGCGGCGGGAGCCGCTCCAGCAGCTGCATGACCGGCAACCGGTCAACGATCGAGTCCGGGGCGGTGAGGCTCATGCGAGCACGATGCCGCCCGGGCCTGACGCGCCGCTGAAATCACCCTGATCCGGGCGGGCGACGGCAGGTCGAGCGCCAGCGCGGCCTCGAACGCGGCCGCGGCCTCGGCCGACCGGCCCAGGCGCAGCAGCAGCTCGCCCCGGGTCGCGTGCCACCACGGGTAGGTCTCCAGCGGCAACGCGTCGACCAGCGGCAACGCGGCCCCGGGGCCGTCCCGCTCGGCCACCGCCGCGGCCCGGTTCAGCCGCACCACCGGCGTGTCGTGGACGGTCAGCAGCACGTCGTACCAGGAGACGACCGCGTCCCACGGGGTCTCGGCCCAGGTCGGCGCGAGGGCGTGGCAGGCGGCGACGGCGGCCTGGACGGCGTACCGGTCGGGGCGGTCCGGGCTGCGGCGCAGGGCGGTGCCGAGCACGATCACGCCCTCGCGGATCAGCGCCTGGTGCCAGCGGGAGCGGTCCTGGTCGGCCAGCAGGATCAGCTCGCCGGCGGGGGAGAGGCGGGCGTCGCGGCGCGAGTCCTGGAGCAGGAGCAGGGCCAGCAGCCCGAGCGCGGTCGGCTCGTCGGGCATCAGCCGCACCAGCAGCCGGGCGAGCCGCACCGCCTCGTCGACCAGCATGCGGGACCCGTTCGTGTACCCCTCGTTGAAGATCAGGTACACCGTCGCCGCGACCGCGGTCAGCCGGGCGGGCAGGTCGTGGTCGGGCGGCACGCGGTACGGAATCCGCGCCTGTTGGATCTTCTGCTTGGCCCTGGTCAGCCGCTTGGCGACGGTCGGCTCCGGCACCAGCAGCGCCCGGGCCACGTCCGCCGTGCCGAGCCCGCCGAGGGTCCGCAGCGCGAGCGCGACCTGCGCGTCCACGGACAGCGCGGGGTGGCAGCACATGAAGATCAAGCTCAAAAGATCATCGCGGTCGGAAAATCCAAAAGCATCGAAGAGCGCCTCCTTGACCGGCCGCTGCGCCTCCCGCCGCATGATGTCGATCGCACGGTGCCGGGCGGCCACGATCAGCCACGCCCGCGGGTTGTCGGGCACGCCGCTGACCGGCCAGGTGACCAGCGCCTTCTCCAGCGCGTCCTGGGTCGCGTCCTCGGCCAGGTCGAGGCTCCCGGTGGCGCGGACGAGGGTGGCCAGCACGACGGCCCCCTCGTCCCGCACCAGGCGTTCGAGCGGATCCACTACCGGTTGAAGACGATCACCGGGCGGATCTCGACGGCGCCGTTCCAGGCGGCCGGGATGGTGGCCGCGACCGCGACGGCCTCGTCCAGGTCGGCGCAGTCGAGCAGGTAGAAGCCCGTCAGGACCTCCTTCGTCTCGGTGTACGGCCCGTCGGTGGTCAGCACCTCGCCGCCCTTGCCGCCCTGCACGCGGACGGTGGTGGCCGAGGCGGTCGGGTACAGCGCGTGCCCGCCCTTGATCACCGCGGCCGCCGCCTTGGCGAACGCGTTGTACTCGAGCATCTCCCCGGCCTGCTCGGGCCGGGTCCAGTCGACGTCCTCGGTGTAGGTGAACGCGGCGTACATCGTCATGGTGAGCTCCTTCGAACATCCAGTGTCACCCTAAGGACGAACGGGCCGGAGCCGCGATGGACAACTTCAGCCGTGCAGCCGCGCGCCCTTCAAAATCCGGTCGATCGCGTTGCGCGGGCCATGCACCGCGAGCCCGGCCAGCTTCAGGTCGGCGCGGGCGACGGCGCGCACCGCGGCCCGGTTGTCGGTGTCGTTGCCGGTCGCGAACAGCTCCTGGGTGAAGACCGCGCAGGCCACCCCGCGCTCGACGGCCCGGCCGTGGGCGGCGGCGAGCACGGCCGCGTCGCCCTCGAAGACCATCACCGGCTGGCCGAACATCGGCAGATACCGGGTGCCGTCCGCGTCCTCGTAGTCCTCGCCGAGCAGCTCCGGGCCGGTGCCGGCGATGCCGGAGACGACGAAGGCGGTGACGTTGAGCCGCTGCCAGGTCGGCAGGTCGTCGCGGAGCAGGACGGCGATCTTGGTGGGGAAGCTCATGGTCCGAGCCTGATCCCGGCCGGGCCGCCTGGCTTGTACGTTGTGCACATGGCGTCCGAGCTCGTCAGCGCGTGGCGCCCGCGGGTGCCGGGCGTCGCCGAGGTCTTCCACGCCCATTTCGTGTCGCACGCGTACCCGCTGCACGTCCACGACGCCTGGACGCTGCTCATCGTCGATTCCGGGGCGATCCGGTTCGATCTGGACAGGCACCACCGCGGCGCGGCGGGCGCGAGCGTCACCCTCCTGCCGCCCGACGTCCCACATGATGGGCGGGCGGCCACCGGGGCCGGGTTTCGCAAGCGGGTGGTCTACCTGGATTCGTCGGTTTTGCCGGTGTACCTCACGGGCGCGGCCGTGGACGCCGCCGGCTTCGACGATCCGATCCTGCGGCTGCGCATCGACCGATTGCACGAAAGTCTGCATTCGCCGGGGGACGAACTGGAGGCGGAGAGCCGGCTGGCCCTGATCCAGGGGCGGCTCCGCGCGCATCTCGACCGGCACTACCGGGAGCCCGCGGCGGCGCCGCGGCGGCTGGCCGACCGGCTGCGGGAACTGCTCGACGCCGACCTCGCCGGCGGGATCACGCTGCGGGAGGCGGGTGCGCTGCTGGGTGCCCACCCGGGGCACCTCGTGCGCACGTTCACATCCGCGTTCGGACTGCCGCCGCACCGGTACCTCATGAGCCGGCGCATCGAGCGCGCCCGTCGCCTGTTGCTGGCGGGGCGCAGACCGGCCGAGGTGGCGGCCGAGGTGGGTTTCCACGACCAGGCGCACCTGCACCGGCATTTCAGGCGCCACGTCGGTGTGACGCCCGGTGTTTTCGCCAGGGGCTAAGCGGCGGCGCCGCCCGCTGCCAGGTGCAATCGGCGATCGGCGGCGGCGGCGTTGCGGTGCAGCCGGTCGGTCTCGGCGCTGAGCAGGTCGCGGCCGATGCCGGTGAGCCGGTAGTAGCGCCGCAGCCGGGAGGCCACGACCTCCTCGCGGTCGACCTCGATCAGGCCGTCCGCCCGGAGGCGGTCGAGAATGCCGTACAGCGTCCCGGCCTGCAGCCGGACCCGCCCCTCGGAGATCCGCCGGACGTCGTCGAGGATGCTGTACCCATGTTGTGACTCGGCTGCCAGGGCCGTCAGGACCAGGAACGTGGGTTCGCGTAACGGTAAGCCAGTCATACCCATCACTATATGAAGACCATCGATATATGCAATAACCCGATCGGATGGCCGATCCAGAAATTTAGTTAACTGTCTTAACAGCTACGGGTCAATGGCTCGGGACCCTCGACTGCGTCAGCTTCCGGTAAAACTACTATCAGTCATTGGCCCGGAGCGCTAGGTGGACGAGGGTCTCGGCACACGCGTGCACCTGGTCCAGCGAGACCCGCTCGTCAGGGCAGTGCCCGTAGCCGACGCCGGGCCCGAACTGGACCGCGGGCACCCCGGCGCCGGTCAGCAGCCGCAGGTCGGAGCCGTACGGGGCGCCCACCACGGCCGGCTCCATCCCGCTGAGCACCTGATGGGTGCGCACGACGCGCTGGACGAGATCGGTGCCGTCCGGGCAGCGGCCGGAGGCGAACTGCCCGCCCCACCACTCGACGGTGACCGGGTGCTCCTTGAGCCACGGGTCCTCCGCGCACGCGGCGGTCACGGTCGCCTCGAACTCGGCGCGGGCGGCCTCGACCGGTTCGTCCAGGGCCACCCCGAACCGGCCCTCGGCGACGAGCAGGTCGGGCACGGTCGAGGCCCAGTCACCGGCCCGCACCGTGCCGATCTCCAGCGGGT
Organism: Dactylosporangium sp. CS-033363; assembly: GCF_050942475.1. Taxonomy (NCBI): domain Bacteria; kingdom Bacillati; phylum Actinomycetota; class Actinomycetes; order Micromonosporales; family Micromonosporaceae; genus Dactylosporangium; species Dactylosporangium sp. CS-033363. The sequence goes on from NZ_CP192032.1 coordinate 2,557,097, forward strand.
ACGCGATGTCCCACCGGCGCATCATCGGGTCGACGGTGCGGTTGCGGCTCGCCTCGAGCGCCCGCAGTACCGGAAACAGCAGTTGGAACTTCTCGACCGCGCTGACCCCGGAGGTGCGCGCGCAGGCGTGCGCGGCCAGCCCCGGCACCCGCAGCCGGAAGGTCAGCGCCCCGCCGTTGGCCGCCAGCACGTCGAGGGCGGTCGGCTCGGTGATCACGCAGGCGTCGGCTCGCCAGCCGCGGTGCAGGGCGGCGAACGTGCCGAGGCCGCCGTCCTCCTCGCCGACGACCGCGGCCAGCAGCAGGTCGCCGCGCGGCCGGGTGCCGGTGCGGTGCACGGCGAGCAGCGCGTGCAGCGCCGAGACGAAGCCGCCCTTCATGTCGCAGGCGCCGCGCCCGAAGGCGTGGCCGTCCCGGATGTCGCCGGACCAGGGCGAGGTGGTCCAGGTGCCGGGGTCGCCGGGCGGCACCACGTCCAGGTGGCCGTTGAACATCAGCGACTTCGCGTCCGGGTCGGTGCCCGGGACGCGCGCGACCAGGCCCCACGCCTCGCTGCGCTCGACCTCCATGCCCGGGAAGTCCGCGCGCGCGGCCAGCTCGGCGACCGGAATCTGCCACAGGTCGAGCTCGACGCCCTCGGCGCGCAGGAGGTCCGCCACGCGGTGGACGATCTCGCTTTCCTCGGCGGTGCCGCCCACACTGGGGATGCGGATCAGGTCGGTCAGCGTGCGGGTGGCCTCGTCCCGCGCGTCGCGCAGGGCGTCGAGGGCCGGCTGTACTCCAGGGTTCACGAGGGCACGATATGTCGCTGACGCTCATGACGTACAACATCAAACACGGCGGCGGCGACCGGCTCGACGCGATCGGCCGGGTCATCGCCGGCCGGGCCCCCGACGTGGTGGCGCTGCAGGAGCTGCGCGGCGAGCCGGACCTGGGCGCCGTGACCGGAATGCGGCAGTTCGTGGCGCCGTCCTGGCGGGGTCAGGCGGTCGGGCTGCTGGTCGCCCGGCACCTGCGGGTGCTTGGGGCGGGCCGGGTCCGGCGGCCGTTCTTCCACGCCGCGGCCTGGGTGCGGGTGGCGACCCCGGCCGGGCCGCTCACGCTGGTGTCGGCGCACCTGTTCCCCTACCGCGGCGACGTCCGGCGGATCGAGGCCGGGTGGCTGGCCGGATTTCTCCGCCGCCAGGGGGAGGGGGTCCTGCTCGGCGACCTGAACACGCTCGACCCGTGGAGCGAGCACGGGGAGCAACTGCGGGAACTGCCGCCACGGTACCGCCGCCGCCACCTCGATCGCGGCCGGCCCGACGTGCGCGCGACCGCGCTGCTGGCCCGCCGCGGGCTCGTGGACGTCTTCCGGCGCTGCGGCACCGGCCGGCCCTGGACCGTGCCGACGACCGCGGGCGGCGGGCACGAGTTCACCCGGCTGCGGCTGGACTATCTGTGGGCGACCCCGGAAACGGCCGCCCGGTTCACCGATTGCCGCGTCGTGACCGGCGGGGAGGCGGAATCCGGTTCGGACCACTACCCGCTGGTGGCCCGGACAGCGTAGAGACCTGGGCCGCGGCGGCCTGCGCGGCGGTGCCGGCGGTCCGCGGGTCGATCTGCTGGCGGGGCGGGCCCAGCCGGCGGTTGCCCCCGAGCGGCGGGTTGGCCACCCAGCGGATGATCGGACCCTGCCCGGGCGCCGGGAGCCAGCCCAGGAAGCGCTGCCAGAGCTGCTCGGCACCGTACTGGCGAAGGTCCTCGGCGGCGTCGGCCACGCGCAGCGCCATCAGCGTGCGCAGGGCGCCGGGATTGTCGGCGTACTCGGCGACGAGCTGCTCGCGCTTCGCCGCGCACGGCCACGGATCCGCACACCCGGTGCACCGCCACTGCGGGCGGGCCGGCATGTGCGCCTCCATCGTCATCCAAGGCTCCCGGGGCGGGCGACCTCGAGGCGTCGCAGGGCGTAGACGAGCACCGAGTTGCGGGCCGTCACGTACTCGTCGCACGGCCACGGCCGGCCGCAGTCACGGCACAGCTCACCGCGCTTCAACTTCGCGGCGAGCCATCCGCGCGGGCGCGGCTGGTGCCGGCGGCGCTGACGGACGAGGTCTGGAAGCTCCATAGCGAATCCTTCAGGTCGCCGTGGACGGACGGGGGGAGGTCTCGCGCGGCTTGGCGAGCCGGAGCGTCGCGTGGTGCAGCACGTGCTGCTCGCCGATCCGGATCGCGAGGTGCTGGGCGGGCGGGTGCGGGCGGCGATGGGCGCCCTTGACGCGGTACATGGCGGCGTCGGCCCGGTGGACGGCATCGGCGAGGTGTGCGTCGGGCTCGACGGGGACGAGCCCGACGGACACGCTCACGGTGACGACCTGGCCGCCCAGCCGCATGGGTGCGGCGAGGGCCTCGGCGAGCCGGTCGGCCTGCTCCTGGCTGCTGCCCTTGCGGCAGCGGAGCAGTCCCGCGAACTCGTCGCCGCCGAGCCGTGCCACCAGCCCGTCGTCGGCGAACGCGGAGAGGCGGCGGGCGGTCGTCACGAGCACCTCGTCGCCGGCCGAGTGACCGAACACGTCGTTGATCTGCTTGAACCCGTCGACGTCGAGCACGACGGCGACGAGGGGGTGCCGGTTGCGGTCCGCCACGAGCTCGGTGCCGCGCAGGTAGAAGGCGCGGCGGTTCGGCAGGCCGGTCAGCGGGTCGTGGCTGGCGGCGTGGCGGACGATCTCGAGCTCCGCGCCGAGCCGGATGGCGAGCCGCTCCGCGCGGCGCGCGCGTAGGTAAAGGGGAACGCCCGCGCACGCCCCAGCCGTCGCGGCCGCACCGGCCAGGAAGGCGAGGGGATCCATGCGCACGTTCCCTTCAGATCGCAGCTGGGGAAGCCGCTCGATCATTTTGGGCCCGGATGTCGGGTTTTGATCACAAACTGTGAGCAACCCCTGACATCCGCACATGCGCTAGCATGCGCTTTATCGGCTGCAGAAGCAAGAGCCGATGCACGTGCAGACGCCGGTTGCTTGGTGAACTTTCAACCAAGGTCATCAGAGAGATGTCGATGGAGCAGACGTACAACGGGATGCCGGCCGGCCACCTCCCCGGTGTGACCTGGCAGAAGAGCCGCCGCAGCAACCCCAGCGGCAACTGTGTCGAGCTGGCCCGCCTGCCCGACGGGACCGGCTTCGCGATGCGCAACTCGCGTGACCCCGAGGGTCCCGCACTCATTTACACCTACGAGGAGATCGCCGCCTTCGTCGGAGGCGCCGCCGACGGCGACTTCGACAATCTGTTAGCGGCTGAGTAATAACCCGCGGAAGATCGAGCAGGCTCGCATCCGCCAGAGCCACGCGAGCCCACTCCCGCTTACTGTCGGGTCATGGCATGCTTACTCCGGTCGTGGGGGAGCCCCGCGGCGAGTGACTGGTTGACCATGACGGTCCCGGAGGCAGCACGGTGACGAGCGGTCTGACTGAAGGAGGAGCGTCCGGAGGCCCCACGGTCCTCCGGATGCTGCTGGGCGCCCATCTGCGGCGCCTGCGGGAGGCGCAGGGGGTGACCCGGGAGGACGCCGGCTGGGAGATCCGCTCGTCGGAGTCCAAGATCAGCCGGATGGAGCTGGGGCGCGTCGGCTTCAAGGAGCGCGACGTCGCCGACCTGCTCACCCTCTACGGCGTCGACGACCCCGAGGAGCGCACCCGCCTCCTGGCGCTGGCCCGCGACGCCAACAACCCCGGCTGGTGGCACCGCTTCGGCGACGTGCTGCCCAGCTGGTTCCACTCCTACCTCGGGCTGGAGGCGGCCGCCGCGCTGATCCGCACCTACGAGGTGCAGTTCGTGCCGGGGCTGTTACAGACGGCGGAGTACGCCCGCGCGGTCGTCCTGCTCGGCCACGGCCGGGCCAAGGAGGACGAGATCGAGCGCCGGGTGGAGCTCCGCCTGCAGCGCCAGCAGATCCTGACCCGGCCCGACGCCCCGAAGCTGTGGATGGTCGTCGACGAGGCCGCGCTGCGCCGCCCGATCGGCGGCCACGACATCATGCGCGCCCAGCTCGACGCGCTGCTGGAGATCAACAACACGCTGCCCAACGTGCGGCTGCAGGTGATCCCGTTCAACGCGGGCGGCCACGCCGCGGCCGGCGGCGCGTTCACGATCCTGCGCTTCCCCGACGACGACCTGCCCGACGTGGTGTACATCGAGCAGCTCACCTCGGCGCTGTACCTCGACAAGCGCGACGACGTCGACCTCTACGCCGAGGCCATGGAGCGGCTGTGCGTCGAGGCCCGCCCGCCGACGGAGACCGCGAAGATCCTCGAGGAGATCCGCAAGGAGTTCGACGCCTGAGCGGTCCGCAGACGCGCAAGCGGGGTAGGTGGTCATCCACCTACCCCGCGGCCGTTTCTGGGCCCGTTTCGTGCCTTAGAGAGCCGCTTCGATGCGGTCCAGGGCGGCGTTGCGCGGTACGTACCGGTTGAGCAGGTTGGCCTGACCCGCGGCCAGGATGCCGGCCACCACCGGCGTCTCCGCCTTGCGGATCTCCAGGTCGGCCTCCTCGGCCGCGTGGCAGGCCAGCTGCGCCGCGACCGGACCCGGCAAGGCCTGCCAGGTCGGCAGCAGCGTGTCGTTGATGGCGTCGTCGTACCAGTTCGGGACGGTCGGCGGCGGCAGGTGCCCGGAACGCCAGCGCCGCATGAGGGTCAGCGCCCAGCGGTCCCAGAACGCGAGCTCCGCCAGGACGGTCGCGACGCTCCAGCCGGGCGCCACCGGTTTGCCTAGTCCCTCGTCGCCGAGGGAGTCGATGAGGGTCTTGAGCCGCGCCACCGCGGCGGCGTTCTCGTCCAGGGGTAGCCGTTCCACCTGTTCAACGGTACGGAAGCGGCACTGCCCCCGCATGATCCACTAGCACTTGATGCGAGGACCGATTCCCGCCAGCATCAGGCGTTTCGCGGGGGCAGGCTGAGGGCATGTACACCATTCACGCCATCGACGCCGGCACGCTGGAAACCGTCCGCCGCACCAGGCTCGACGCCTCCGGCAACGCGCCCGAGCCGTACGTCGCCACGGGCGGCGAGCCGCTGCGCTGCTGCCTGCGCGACGCCACCGAAGGGGAGCGGCTGCTGCTGTTCGGCTACGAGCCGAAGCTGCCGCCGAGCCCGTACCGCGAGATCGGCGCCGTCTTCGCGCACGCCTCGGCCTGCTCCGGACCGGCCGCCCCCGGCTACCCGGCCGACTGGGCGCACAAGCCGCAGGTGCTGCGCGCCTACGACGCCCGCGGCTGGATCCACCCGTCGACCCGGGTCCACGACGGCACCGACCCCGAGGCTTCGCTGGCCGCGATCCTGGCCCACCCGGAGGTCGTGCGGGTCGACAGCCGCAACATCGCCTATGGATGTTTCATGTTCACGGTGACCCGCTGACGTTCGGTGTTGCGCTCAGCAGGTGCGTCACCTCGGGCTCGCCCTCGGCATAGGACTGCGCCGCGAGTTCGTCGTCGTAGTCCGCCGCCGTGAGCCGCTCGTCGTGCTGGCGGCGGTGCTCCTCCCACGACGCGACCGTGTAGATCTCCACCATCGCGCCGGGGTCCTCGCCGGAGCGGAACACGCCCCACTGCAGGGCCCCGGTGCGCAGCCGCGCCTCGCGGACCCGGTGCATGGCCCGCACGAAGCCGGCCTGGCGGTCCTCGGCGACCCGGTACCGCAGCAGCACCACGACCGGCCCCTCGGCCTCCTCCGGCTCGATCAGCAGGTGCGGCTCCGGCCAGTGCACCTTCGTGCTCCGGTCGAGCGGCACGGTGTCCATGTAGGGCCACCAGCGTCCGCTGATCAGGGCGAGCACGAGCAGTACCACCGCGAAAAGGAGCGGGCCGGGAACTCCGAGGCGATCGGCGGCCACGCCCCAGGCCGCCGCGGCGAGCGCCTGCGATCCGGAGAACACGAACTGGTAGGCGGAGAGGCCGCGGGCGCGCACCCAGCCGGGCAGGAACAGCTGCACGGCCGCGTTGGAGTTGCTCAGCACCACGATCCAGGCCGCGCCCGCCGGCACCAGCGCGGCCGCGGCGAGCGCGGGGGAGCGGGTCAGGGCCAGCGCGGCGAGCACGGCGGCGTAGACGGCCGCGCAGACCGCGTAGGAGCGGTTCGGGGTCAGCACCGAGCGCACCCACGGCAGCAGGAACGCCCCGCCGATGGAGCCCGCCCCGACCGCGGCGAGCAGCAGCCCGTAGCCGGTCGGGCCGAGGCCGAGGCGGTGCGCGGCGAGCACCGGCAGCAGCGCCCACAGCGCGACCGCGGGCGTGATGAACAGCGCGATCCGCAGCAGGATCCGCCGCATCTCCGGGGAGAACCGGACGTAGCGCTCGCCGGCCCGCACCGCGGCCAGGAACGCCTCCGGCCGGGTCTCGGCGGCCGGGGCCTTGCGCGGCAGGCTCGCCATGACCACCGCGAACGCGGCGAACGAGGCGGCGTTGAGCGCGAACACATACCCCGGCCCGAGCCGCGCCACCAGCAGGCCGGCGATCGCCGGGCCGACCGCGCGGGCGAGGTTGACGCTGAGCGAGCCGAGCGCCGACGCCGACGGCAGCTCCTGGCGCGGCACCAGCTCCGGGATCAGGGCCTGATAGGGCGCGACGGTCAGCGCGGCCCCGCAGCCGAGCGCGAACGTGAGCACCAGGAGCTCGATCGGATTGAGAAGATCGAAGAACGCAAGGGCGGCTATGGTACCGGCCGTGCCCGCCTGCACACTCTGGATGCCGATGAGCAGCCGGCGCCGGTCGAACACGTCCGCCAGCGCGCCGCCGGGCAGGGCGAGGAACAGGACCGGCAGCGTGGTCGCGGTCTGGATCAGCGCGGTGGTCACGGCCGCGTGCGGGTGGGCCAGCAGGATCCACTGCGCGCCGACCGTCTCCATCCAGGTGCCGACCTGACTCGCCAGCGCGGCGATCCACATGGCCCGGAACGCGGTGGCTCTGAGCGGCGCGAAGGCCCCGGTCGTGGACAACCGGGGCCTTCTGATCACGCTACGAGTTTACGAACAACTGACGGCCGGCACGGCGTTGGTCCCGTTCCACGACGCGAGGAACCCGAACGTGGCCGGGGGCGTGCTGTTCCACGACGCGGGCGTGACGGTGACCGACGAGCCGGACTGGGCGACGGTGCCGCCCCAGAGCTGGCTGATGGTCTGGCCGTTCGCGAACGTCCACTTCACCGTCCAGCCCGGCTTGGTCCCGGTGACGCTGACCTCGCCCTGGAAGCCGCCCGGCCAGCTGCCGACGATCTTGTACGTCGCCGTGCACGCGCCGGCCGGTGGTGGGCTCGTGCTCGCGCTGGGCGAGGGGCTCGTGCTTTTTGTCGGGCTCGTGCTCTTCGTCGGGCTCGGTGAGTCGGCCACGCCGCCCAGGGCCGTCGCGATCGCGTTGTAGGCGGTGGGCTTCTTCGTCAGGGAGTCGTCCCACGGCAGCGCCGCGCCCTGGCCGGAGAAGACGCTGGGGATCCACGAGTACTTGTCGGTGTAGTCCCAGATCGTGATGCCCACGCAGCGGGTCACCGCCACGCACGCCTTGACCACGTTCGTGTAGTTCGTGGCCTGGGTGGCGTCCTTGGCCGAGTCCCGCGGCAGGACCATCCGCACGTCCAGCTCGGTGATCGCCACGTCCACCCCGAGGTCGGCGAAGCGCTGCAGGTTGGCCTGCATGTTGGTCGGGAAGCCGTACTGGATGGCCAGGTGCGCCTGGAACCCGACGCCGTCGATCGGCACGCCCTGCGCCTTGAGCGTCTTCACCAGGTTGTACATCGCGTCGGCCTTCGCGCCTTGGCCGTCGGTGTTGTAGTCGTTGATGTACAGCTTGGCGTCCGGATCGGCGGCCCGCGCGGTGCGGAGGGCGTCGGCGATGTAGTCGCTGCCCATCGCCGCGTAGAACGGCGAGGTCGTGCGGAACGTACCGTCGTCGTTGAAGGGCTCGTTGACCACGTCCCAGGCGAACACCTTGCCCTTGAAGTGCGTGGCCACGTTGGTGATGTGGTTCTCCATCGCCGCCTGCACCTGCGCGGCGGGCAGCTGCGACACCCAGCCCGGGAGCTGGTTGTGCCACAGCAGCGTGTGCCCGCGCACCTTCATGTTGTGCGCCTGCGCGAAGCTCACGACGGCGTCGCCCTTGGCGTAGCTGAACGAGTTCTGGGTGGGCTCGGTGCTGTCCCACTTCATCGCGTTGCCCGGCGTCGTCTGCCCGAACTCGCCGCCGCCGAGGATCGCGGTGTACGCCGTGTCGGACAGCTCCGGGTTGTCGGTGGCGGACCCGAAGTACCGCCCGCCGGCCGCCGCGAGCGACTGCAGCGTCTGCGCGGCCGCCTCGGCTTGATTCGTGATGACGGCGAACGTGCCCACGGCAAGCACCGCGACGGCGCCCAGTGCGAGCCTTTTCATGAGGAGACCCCCGCGAGGTGGTCCTTGATGCCCTGGCCGAAGTTGGTCGCGGTGCCGTTGTAGTTGCTGATCAGCGAGGGCCCGGTCGAGCAGTCCCAGGTGTTCCAGGTCCACCCGAGGTACCCGATCCCCTTGCCGTCCGCCCAGTTCATGAGCGTGTCGACGAACCCGTGCGCACAGTCGTTCTCGCCGATCTCGGTCAGCGACAGCGGCACCTGCGCCGCGACGGGCGCGAGCTGGCTGTCGTAGCACGACGTGTTCGAGCACGTGTTGAAGTTGTAGATGTGCGCGAACGCCGCGATGTTGTTCAGCGGGTCGCTCGGCTTGTACTGCAGCCACTGCGTCAGGTCGTTCGAGTAGGCGAGCCCGCCGATCATGATGACGTTCGTCGCCCCGGTCGCCCGCACGGCGTTGACGAGCGACTGGAAGCCCGCCACCTGGTACCCGATGCCGCTGCAGGTCCCGCCGTCCCGCCAGCAGGTCCAGCCGCTGGTGGCGCTGCCGGTGGCCCGCTCCGGGTACGGCTCGTTGAACAGGTCGAGCACGACGGCGTCGTTGCCCTTGAACGCGTTCGCGACCCCGGTCCAGAACGTCGGCGCGTACTGCGCGTCCGGCATCGGCTTCTGGCAGGTCGCCTTGACGTCGGAGCAGCCGGCCGAGGGCCCGGTGTACTGCCCGTAGTTCCAGTGCATCTCCACGATCGGCGTGATCCCGTTGCTGACGAGCAGGTTCACGTACGCCTTGACCGCGTTCTGGTAGTTCGCCCCGCCGTACGCCGCCTGCACGTTGCTGGTCCCGACCCAGCACTCCTCGTTCAGCGGCACCCGAACGGTCCGGATCTTCCAGGACCGCATGGCCGTGATCGAGGCCTGGTCCATCGGCCCGTCCCAGATGCCGTTGCCCTGGATGCAGGCGAACTCGCCACCGGAGCGGTTCACACCCAGCATCCGGTACGTCGCGCCGGTGCCCGTCACGAGCTTGTTCCCGCTCACCTTGAGCTTGGGCGCCGCACCAGCGGGCGGCGGGCTCGTGCTCGTGCTCGGCGACGCGCTGGGACTCTGACTCGGGCTCTTCGACGGCGTCGGTGACGTGGTCGTCGTCCCGTTACAGGTGACCCCGTTCAACGTGAAGGCGGCCGGCTTCGGGTTCGACCCCGACCACGACCCGTTGAACCCGATGCTGGTGCTGGCATTGGTGGCCAGGCTGCCGTTGTACGACATGCTGGCGGCGGTCACACTCGCGCCGGACTGGGTGTAGGTCGCCGACCAACCTTGATCGACGTGCTGCCCGGCCGGGAACGTCCACCCGAGGTTCCAGGAGGACACCGGATCGCCCAGGTTCTTGATCGTGATCGCCGCGGTGAACCCACCGGGCCAGTCGTTGGTGGTGTACGTGACCTGACAGCCGGCGGCGGCCTGTGCCGAGGTCGGCAGCAGAACCGCTCCGGCCGAGGCGAGCAGCAGACCACCGGCCACCGCGAGGGTGGTGGTGCGGTACCGCATGGGGCTCCTTAGAGGCTTCTTCGATGGCGGTTTGGAAGCGCTCCCATCCTTCGCCGAGTCCCGGGTCAGTCAAGCGCTTCGATACGTTTGTCCCGGTTGTCCGATCGATGGCCTGAAATTTCCACCGAGCCCTATGCGGAGCATTGACTCCGAATCGAGCCGGAGTCTACGCTCCGGTTATGAGCCTGGTGGAACGCTTCCTGGCCGCGGTGGTCTCGCCGGACCCGGGCGATCTGGCCGACTGTTACGCCGCGCAGGTCGTCATCGAGATGCCGTTCGCCGTGCCGGGCCTGATGCCGTCACGCTTGGAAACCTCGCGGGAGGAACTGCGCGCCCGCTTCCGGGCCGGGACGGCGGTACGCCGCTACACGGAGGTGCTCAATCCCCGGATCCACGAATGCGCCGACGGGACGACGGTGGTGCTGGAGTACGACGTGCGGGGGTTGATGCTCGCCACCGAGGAGCCGTTCGTGCTCCGCTTCGTCATGGTGATGACGCTCGCGGACGGGTTGATCGCCCACACCCGCGACTACACCGACCCGATCGCCGGCGCCCGCGCGCTGGGCCGCCTCCCGGACCTGCTTGCCGCCGTACGCTAGCGTCACGCAGTGTGTCTGACCGGTGGGTCGATGCGCCGATCCGCAGCCCCGGCGAGGACCGTTTCGACCGTCGGCGGTTCGTCGAACACACCCTTGCGTCGTGATCCCTGGTCATCGATCAACGGTGTCGAGCGGGCGGCCATTGCTTGGCTGGGCCAGCTGCTCAGAAGGGCTGACAGGCCAACCCCGAAGGATCTGGTGGCCTGCTTCAGCGGGCCTGCGGATGGGCTGCGGTTCCTGTCCGTGCTCCGGCAGGTCTTCCGCCTCGGGCCCCGCGTCTCGTCCGACGCCAGCGCCACGTCCGACGCCAGCGCCACGTCCGAATGGCGGACGCTGGTCGCGCGCCGCGGTGACGTCGCACCTCCGGACGCGACGCAATCGCTCCTCGAATGGGCCGAGGAAGTGTGGGGCACCGACGAAATCGACCGGAGGCTGACGGCTGCGATCGATGGAGGCGTCCCGTTGCTCGACATCGCCTCGTGCAACGAGTCGGACACGCACGCGTCGCCCGAGCACACCGCGAATTGATCAAAGCGGCTGAACCGCTTGCGATTGGGGCGGAGCACGTCCCGCTGCGTGACGCCGCCGCCGCGGTCCTGAACGAATGACTCTCCGACGCGGGGTACCGCGGCTACGGGGAGTCGGTGTACAGCCTTTGGAGGCCGCGGCGGGCAGGGTGAAAGGCGAGATCACCCGTTTCGTGCGGTCGCCTGAGCGAGATCAATCGGGACCATCAGTGCCATGTTGCATCTTGATCCTGACAGCGTTCTCGTCACCACCGCCGCTGAGCTGCAGACGCGGCACCTTGAGCGGGACCCCGACGACCCCGAGAAGTGCGGGGCCTGCGGGGCGCTCCTGCCGTGTCCCGTTGAGGCCGCCGCGGCGCTCGTCTGCCGGGCCGGGGGGCTCTGGCTCGAAGGGGACACCCTGGTCGACGCGCTCGAGCCGCCGACGCAGCTCCTGGCGATCGTTCCCGCGGAAGTCTGAGATGATCAATGGATGAGGTTGCGGCCTTACGGCGAGGAGGATCGGCGGCTCACCGGCGAGTTGGAGGGCGATGCCGACGTCATGCGGCACCTCGGCGGGCCGGGGGCCGGCGCGCGGGCCGAGCGGGTGCATCGAAGGCGCCTCGAAGGACGCGACAGGGAGTGGTACCGCACGATCCTGCCCGAGGACGGCGCCGGCGCAGCACCCGCCGGGGTGGTGGCCGTGTTCCGCAGCGAGTGGGAGGGGCGCGAGATCCACGAACTCGGGATCATGCTGCGGCCCGGGCGGGCCCAGCGGCACGGGCTGGCGGCGGGGGCGGTGCGGCTCATCGTCGATGAGGTGCGGGCCGGCGGGGGTGTGCGGGAGATCCATGCGTTCATCGGAACCGGGAACCGGGCCGCGGCCGTGGTGGCCCGGCGTACCGGCTTCGTGAACCACGGCCCCTGCGAGATGGACTACGAGGGCGAACCGATCCAGTGCGACCACTGGATCGTCGAACTCTAGGCCGCGCAAAAAAGCGAACTCCAGGCCGCGCAAAAAAAAGCGAACTCCAGGCCGCGCAAGAAAGCGAACTCTAGGCCGCGCAAGAAAGCGAACTCTAGGCCGCCGGCTCCACGACCTCCTGGCTGCGCAGCCAGGACAGGGCCTCCGCGAACGGCAGCGGCCTGGTGAACAGGTAGCCCTGGCCGAAGCCGCAGCGCAGGTCGGCCAGGCGCTGCCGGTGCGCCTCCGTCTCGATGCCCTCGGCCACCACGCTCAGGTCGAGGGTGCGGGCGAGCTGCACGATGCCGCGCACCAGGTCGTACTGCCGGCGCGAGGTGGAGATCGTGTCCACGAAGGACTTGTCCAGCTTGAGCGCGTCGACGGGGACGCGGTGCAGGTAGGACAGCGACGAGTACCCGGTGCCGAAGTCGTCGATCGAGACCTTGACGCCGGCGGCGCGCAGGGCGGCCAGGTCGGCGTGGATGTGCTCGTCGTCGCCGAGGAGCAGGCTCTCGGTGATCTCGACCGTGAGCGCATAGGCCGGCAGGGAGGCCTGGGCCAGCTCCGTCAGGACGCGCTGGACGAAGCCCGGTGAGCGGAACTGGCGTACCGACACGTTGACGCTCATGGTCGGGGACTCAGCGGGGTACAGCTGCCGGAACTTGACGGCGGTGGCGATGGCGTTGCGCATCACCCAGTCGCCCAGGGGGACGATGAGGCCGCATTCCTCGGCGATCTCGATGAACTCCAGCGGGGGCACCAGGCCGAGGGACGGGTGCTGCCAGCGCACCAGGGCCTCGAAGCCGTGCGGGCGGCCGGTGGCGAGGTCGACGATCGGCTGGTAGTGCAGCACGAAGGCGTCGGTGGCCAGGGCCTGGTCGAGGTCGGTGCGCAGCCGCATCCGGCGCAGGGCCTGGGCGTGCATGGCCGACTCATACCGGCGCCAGCGCTCGGGGGTACCCTTCGCGCTCTCCAGGGCCACGTCCGCCTCCCGCAGGAGTCTCGCGGGGTCGTCCGGGTCCTGATCTTGCGAGAAAGGGGAGATGGCCGCGCCCACGCTGGGCAGCGCCGTCACCACGCTGCCGCCGACCAGGAACGGCGGGCGGAACTCCTCGACGATGTGCCGGGCCAGCGCCTCGACGGCGGCGACCTCGGTGGTGGGCACGAGCACGCCGAACTCGTCGGCGCCGAGGCGGGCGACGGTCGCCGGCGGCGGGCAGACGTCGACCAGCCGGGCGCCGAACGCGCGCAGCAGCTCGTCGCCGACCTCCTGGCCCATGGTGTCGTTGACGGTACGGAAGCCGTCGATGTCGACGATGAGCACCGCCGCCGCCGTGGCGCCCTGCACGCAGTCCTGGAAGCGCAGGCGGTTGCCGAGGCCGGTGAGCGGGTCGAGGTACGCGCGGTCGAGCAGCTCCCGTTCGAGGCGGCGGCGCTCGGTGACGTCGTGGATGGTGAGCACCCGGCCGGCGACCGTCGGCTCGTCGCTGAGGTCGCGCACGGTGACCTCGACCTCGGCGGTGGTGCCATCGGCGCGGACCGCCGTCTCGCCCGGCCGCAGCACGTCGCCGAGCGTGCGGCCCACCGTGTCGGTGCCGAACAGCGGGCGGGCCGAGGGGCTGGCGTAGGTGATGACGTCGTCCTCGCCGACGATGAGGATCACGTCGGCCGCGTTGAGCACGAGGGTCCGGAAGTACGCCTCGCTGTCCCGCCGCGTGATCTCGCGGTTCAGCGCGATGTGGTCCAGCATGCTCGCGGCCTGCCCGGCGAGCACCCGCACCGACTCCTGCAGGGTCACCAGGGCCCGCTCGTCGGCGGCCACCCAGAGTTCGCCGAGCCGGACGCCGCCGATGCTCAGCGGGCAGTACAGCGCCAGCTCGAAGCCCTCCAGCTCGCTGTCGCCGAGCTCCCGGATGTACCGCATCCGCATCCCGTCCGCGCGGGTCGCCGGGACGCGCAGGACGGTCCGGTGCGCGGTGCCCGGCCGCAGCAGCGAGCCGACCGCGCGGCGCACGACCGCCTCGACCCCGGACACCTCGGTCGCCGAGAGCAGCGCCTCGCAGGCCCGGCGCAGCGCGCGCTCGCGGGACAGGGTGTGCCCGACGCTGCGGGCGGCCAGGCTGCCCCGGCCGAGCGACAGGGCCACGAGCGCGGCCGAGCCGACCGCGATGACCAGGCCGTTGTGTACCGGGCCGGCCAGCGCCTCGGCGAACAAGATGCCGGGCGCGACCAGGGAGGCCACCCCGAGCACGGCCCGGCGCGGCTTGACCTGGGTGGAGCCGATGACCCGCGGCTCGGACAGCTCGGCCATCGACGGGTGCAGCGCGGCGAGCCCGCCGGCGGCGAAGAAGACGATCCAGCCGACGTCGACGAAGGAACCGAGGTCCCAGTCCCCGTTGAGGCGGCGCAGGCTGAACACGACGTCGGAGACCAGCAGTACCGCGCCGGAGGTCAGCAGCAGCGCCACGCTCCAGCTGCGGCGGGCCTCCAGCACCATCCGCACCATGATGGCCAGCAGCATCACGTCGCACAGCGGGTAGGCGATGGAGACGGCCTTCTGCCCGGCGGTGAGGCCGGGGTCGCTGAGGTACGGATCGATGAGGTACACCCACGCCAGCAGCCCCGCGCCCGCGGTGAAGATGGCCGAGTCGACGATGGTGGCCCAGTCCCGGTTGGCCGCCCCGGACCGGCTCAGCAGCAGCAGGCCGAGCAGCAGCAGCGGGAACGTGCCGCCGAGCGAGATGGCGTCCACGACGGACGGGTTCTGCGTGGAGTCCACGACCAGCGCCGCCGCCGTGCCGGCCGCGAGCATGAAGGAGCCTCCGGCCCACAGCAGCCACGGCACCTTGCGGCGCGGGCGGTGCCGGCGGATGCCGTAGCCGATGGCCGCGAACGTCGCCGCGACCAGCCCGACGTAGCACAGCAGCCCGGCCGCCGGGACCAGCACGTAACCGACGGCAAGGGCCAGCGCACAGAGCGCATATACCCAGGTCACCCGTCGCGTCACGGCGCTCCTCTCCGCGCGTCGAGAGCTACCTTCTCCCGCCGGTCCCGCGCGGGCAAGGTCTGATCCATTGCTATATACATCGGCCACTCGCCCGCGCTCTGTAGGGTCCGCAACGGTGCACAAGTTGTTCGCTTTACGGCCTGTTCGTTCTCCGGGCGGATCAGGTGCACGTGCCCACATAGGACAGACGCCTGCACGCGCTTTCGCGGCGATTGCGTTTGCACGTGCGGTACAGCGGAAGGCCGTCGTTTCTGCAAGGGTGCGCCCATGGACTTCGCCTGGCTCGAGGTGACGACGCTGGCCGAGCGGCCGGACCGGCTGCCGCTGATCGCGACCTTCGACGACCCCGCCGTCGCCCCGTTCCTCTATCAGGACCCGGTTTCGGCGGCGCTCTTCCCGGCGCTGGTGACCCGCCACCCCGAATACACATTGCTCGCCGTCGAACGCGACTCGGGCCGCCCGGCGGGGATGCTGTGCGCGCTGCCTTTCACCGCGATCGATGGCGAACTGCCGTCCGGCGGCTATGACGCGGTCCTGTTGTCGGCGGCCGGGCACGCGCTCACGGGCACGAAGGGCGCGGACGTCTCGGCGCTGTTCGCGACCGTCCGCCCCGACCTGCGCGGCCGCGCCGTCTCCGGCCACCTCGTCGAGCGGGCCCGCCGCAACGCCGCCGCCCTGGGGCACACGGCGCTGGTCGCCCCGGTCCGTCCGACCCAGAAGCAAGAGCAGCCTCTTGTACCGCTCGAGCTCTACGTCGCCCGCCGCCGCCCCGACGGCACGGCGGAAGACCCCTGGCTGCGGGTCCACGAGCGCGCGGGCGGCCGCTTCGTCGCCGTGGCCCCGCACTCGATGACGATCACCGCCCCGCTGGAGCGCTGGCGGGAGTGGACCGGCCTGCCCTTCGACACCGCCGGCCCGATCCTGGTCCCGGGCGGCCTGGGCCCGGTCCTGTGCGACCCGGAGCGGGACATCGCGACCTATGTCGAGGCGAACGCCTGGTACCGCCACGACCTCTAGACGGCCGACCGCCGTTCGCCGTGCTTGACCTTGTACATGGCCGCGTCGGCGTCCCGCAGGAGGTCGTCGGCGCGGGCCAGCGCGCCCCACGCGGAGCCGATGCTGGCCCGGATGGGAACCAGCACGCCGTCGATCTCCACCGGGTCGGCCAGGCGCTCGTGGAAGCGCTCGGTCAGCGCCTCCGCGTAGGACAGGGACGTCTCCGGCAGCAGGACCGCGAACTCGTCCCCGCCGAGCCGGGCCACGGTGTCGGCCGGGCGGACGCAGCTGCGGAGGCGGTCGGCGACGGTACGCAAAAGGGCATCCCCGGCGTGGTGGCCGAACGTGTCGTTGACCGCCTTGAACCCGTCCAGGTCGATGATCAGCACCGCCGCGGTCCCCCCGGCCGCCGCGATCCGCTCCGCGAACAGGGCCCGGTTGGCCAGCCCGGTCAGCGCGTCGTGGGTGGCCTCGTGGCGCAGCCGGTCCTGGAAGGCGATGACCTCGGTGATGTCGTGCGCGTTGTACACCACGCCGCCGATGCTCGGCACGTGCGTCAGATTGGTCGCCACGGCGGTGAGCCAGCGCGGCCGGCCGTCGAGGTGCGGCACCTGCAGGCGCAGCGTGATGCTCGCCCCCGGATGCGCCATCAGGTCGGCCAGCCGGGACCGCCACTCCTCGCGCCCCTCGGCGGTCGTGAGCTCGTCCATCCGCCGCCCGATCACCGACTCCGGCGGCACGCCGAAGGTGCGCTCCACGGCCGGGCTCGCGTACGACACGATGTGGTCCGGCCCCGCGATGACCGTGATGTCCGAGGAGTGCTGGACCAGCCCCCGGAACCGCTCCTCCTGCTCCGCGAGGGCCCGCATGCTCCGGTCCACCTCGCCCAGCAGCCGCGCGTTGTCGGTGAACGCGATCAGCTGGCGGGTCACCACGATGCCCGTCACCAGCAGCACCCCGATGACCACACCCCAGACCCGCACGTCCAGCGCCCCGTGCGTGAGCGACACGATGAGCAGCAGGTACGCGGCCGCCACCCCGATGTACGGCAGCAGGCTGAACGGCCGCACGGGCCGCCGCGCCAGAATGTCGGGGTCGGCGCGCAGGTTCGCCTCGTTGATCCGCGGTACCGCGGCCAGCAGCGCACACGGCAGCAGCCGGGCCAGCATGACCAGGTCCGGCCGGGTGACCTCGAGCATCGCCGCGCTGAGCCCGGTGCTGAGCCCGACGAGCACGCTGGCCAGCCCCGCGCTCCACCCCGCGATCGGCGTGAACGGCATGTTGCGGCCCAGCATGAGCTTGACCAGCCCGAACGACCCGGCCAGGCTGGCCCCGGCCGAGGCGAGCGCCAGCAGCAGCGCCCCGCCGCCCTGGCGGATGTCGACGCTGGGCGAGAGGTACCAGACGAACACGGCGGTCGCGGCGACGACGGTGGCCGCATCGAGCGTGAACCGCAGCCGCTCCCGCCCGGCGGTATTGGTCGGATGCAGCACCATCGCCAGCAGGCAGACGATCGACCCCAGCGTGACCAGCCCGGACTGCAGCGCGCTGCCCTGCACCATCCCGGCCACGGGGTTCCGGAAGGTCTCCACCCCCATGATCGTGTCCCCGGTGGTGAAGAACAGCGCCGCGACCGCGATGAGCCGCCAGAACCGCTTGTGCGCCGCCGACACTCCCGGCTGGGCGCTCATCCGTGCCGAGAGCACCGCGAACGTCACGTCGAGCACGACCTGCAGCGGCCAGAACACGGCGAGCTTGACGCTCTCGCCGGCGCCCGGGATCGCGTACCAGACGCTGAAGGCCACCGTGAACAGGATCAGCCCACGCAGCACCGGGTCGCGCAGCAGCGCGGTCCGGGCCAGGGGGCGAGACCGCTGCTCATGGGATGTGCTCACGGCACTCCTTCATTTGCGCCGGACTCTACCGTGTGGGCGGGCACCTTAAGGTGCTGTCTACATCGTCCATACGGCCGAAGACCTGAGCGAGGCTGAACGCCTTCCGGAAATAGCCCCGGGAACGCGCCGCGCAATGCGCCGAAAAGCGCAACGGATGACGATAAGACCGCAATTGCCGGCGGCCCGGCTGAGGCGAGCAGCCCGAAAAGTGCGGGTCCGTCCGGCTGTGACCGCCACCGCACACTCCCGATTCGCTCGGCCCGGGGCGTGTATGAAAGAGGCGTGGATGCCAAGCGGGTACAGGGGATCGGATTCGCCGCGCTCATGGGGGCCGCCGCCGGCGCCGCCCTGGGTGCGCACCGCGGCCCCAAGTCAGCGCTCAAAGCCGCCGCCCTCGGCGCCGGTGCCCTGGCCGCGATCGACGGAGTCGCGAGGGCCCGCCAGCGCGAGAACGAGATCCCCGCGGTCTGGTCGCGCATCGCCGCCAGCGGTGCCCTCGCCGCCCCCGTAGGCTGGGCCGCCGGCAAGGCAGGCGCCTCCCCGCTCGCCGTGGGCGTCGCCGCCGGGGCAGTGGCCGGCGCCATGGGCATCCGCCCGCACAAGGTCGCGCTGGGTCCGGTCGTTGGTCTGGCCGTCGGTGCCGTGATGCGCGACCGGCCGCCGGCCCAGGTCGCCGCGGCCAGCGTCGTGGCGTTTCGGACGGTGTCGCAGCTGGTGTTCCGGGAGCCCCAGGTCGAGCTGCTCGCCGAAAGTGCAACCGCAGAACAAATGCCCTTCGTCGTACCGCTCGAAGCCCGCACCAGATACGTCGGTACCAGCTACGTCAGGGACCTGGCCGCCGCTACCGGGGGCGCGTACGAAGAAGCCGCGGCCGACATCGGGATCGTGGCCGACCTCGACGCGCTCAAGGGGCCCGAGTTCGACCCGGCCGGGGTGGATCCGCTGGTCAGAGAGTTCTACGAGCACACGACCCGGTTCACGCTCGACATCGTGCCCCGGTGGCGGGCGTGGGTCCGGCCCGGGTACCTCCTCTATCGCACCCTCGTCGCGCGGCCGCTCGGGCAGGCCAACGTGCCGATGAACCTGCGTGAGGCGCAGCGGGGGATGCACAGCCGGATCGACACCATCACCGGGGACGACGGGGTGGTGTCGACGCGCGGGTGGATTCGGTCGTTCGCGCACAACGGGGAGCCGATCTACGTCGGGATCTACACCACCTACCGGCACGGGGACCGGGGGTACGTCAGCGTCGGGTTCCCGCTCCCGCAGGCCAACTTCACCGCCACCCTCGCCCCACGCGAGCGGGGCGACGGCGGCCTACGGCTGACGAGCAAGGCGCACGACGGGCAGACCGGGCACTACCTGAGCTACATCGACGCCGACAGCCGCGCGCTCACCACGCTGGGGGTGCCCGGGTTCGCCGAGGAGCTCGACGTCTACGTGCGGGACGGGGAGCTGCGGGCCGATCACGCCTTCTCGGTGTTCGGGCTGCCGTTCCTCACGCTGGAGTACCGCATCGGCCGCAAGTAGTTTGTGTACAATCTGAGGCCAAGTGAGCGAGATCGTAGACAAGAAGCCCGGGATTGCGCACAATTCGGGGCATGGGTCAGCTGTCGCAGTTCGAGGGGCGGTCCGGCGCCGAGTTCACGATGACGGTCGAGCGGGGCAAGATTCGCGAGTTCGGGGCGGCCGTCAAAACAGCACATCCGCGGTACGGCGACGACGAACCGGTCTCGCCGCCGACGTTTCTCGCCTCCAGTGCGTTCTGGACGACCGGGGACAGTTCGCCGTGGGGGGACTCGCCGCCCGACCTGTCGCGGGTCCTGCACGCCGGGCAGCAGTACGTCTTCCACGGGCCGCCGCCCCGCGCCGGCACCGTGCTGCACTGCCGCGAGCGCATCGACCGCGTCTACACCAAGCAGGGGCGGCGCGGCGGGACGCTCGAGTTCGCGGACATCGTCACCGAGTTCCGGGACGCCGGCGGGAAGCTCGTCGCCGAGGCGCGGGCCACGCTCGTGCTGACCGAGCAGGCGCCGACCGCATGACGCAGCTGGGAGCGTTCCGCGCGCCGCTGGTCGAGGGGCCGCTCACGGTCACCGACTTCGTGCGGTACCAAGGGGCATCGGGCGACATGAACCCCATCCATCACGACGCCGAGTTCGCGCGGGCGGCCGGGTTCCCGACGGTGTTCGCGGTCGGGATGCGCCAGGCCGGCGTCCTCGCCGCGTTCGCCGCGGACCATTTCGGGCCGGATCACGTGCGGCGGTTCGACGTGCAGTTCCGGGCCATCGCGTGGCCGGGGGACATCCTCACGTACACCGGCGAAATCACCGCAGTCGAGGAGACCGCTTCGCACACGGTCTGCACGGTGGCGCTGCGGGCGACCCGGCAGACCGGCGAGGTCCATCTCGCCGGCACCGCCGTGTTCGAGATCCCGCGCTAGAGCCGTTCGACGAAGCCGGCATCGCCGTGTTCGAAATCCCGCGCTAGAGCCGTTCGACGAAGCCGGCACCGGCGTGTTCGAAGTCCCGCGTCAGAGCCGTTCGACGAAGCCGGCACCGGCGTGTTCGAGATCCCGCGTCAGAGCCGTTCCACGATGGTCGCGTTGGCCTGGCCGCCGGCCTCGCACATGGTCTGCAGCCCGTACCGGCCGCCGGTCTGTTCGAGGTGGTTGACCAGCGTGGCCATCAGGCGGACGCCGGAGCCGCCCAGCGGGTGGCCGAGGGCGATCGCGCCGCCGCGCGGGTTGAGCCGGTCGGGGTCCGCGCCGAGCTCGGCCGCCCAGGCGAGCGGCACCGGGGCGAAGGCCTCGTTCACCTCGTAGGCGTCGATGTCGTCGAGCGCGAGGCCCGCCTTGGCGAGGACCTTGCGGGTGGCCGGGACGGGCGCGGTCAGCATCATCACGGGGTCGTCGCCGGCCAGCGCGAACGCGTGGAACCGGGCCCGCGGTCGCAGCCCCAGGGATGCCGCCCGCGCGGAGCTCATGATGAGCGCGGCCGCGGCCCCGTCGGTCAGCGGCGAGGAGTTGCCCGCGGTGATGTGCCAGCCGAGCTGCGGGAAGCGGGCAAGCACAGCGTCGTCCTGAAACGCGGGCCTGAGGCCGGCCAGACCCTCCACAGTGGTCGTCGGCCGGATCGTCTCGTCGGCGGTGTGTGCGCCGACGGGGACGATCTCGTCGGCGAACGCGCCCGCGGACTGCGCCGCGGCGGCCAGGGCGTGCGAGCGCGCGGCGTACGCATCCAGCTCCGACCGGCTCAGGCCCCAGCGGGCGGTCACCAGCTCGGCCGCGATGCCCTGCGACACGAGCCCGTTCCCGGCCAGCCGCGCGGCCACGCCGGGGCCGAACGGATCGGCGCCGCCGACCATCGCGGTGCCCATCGGGACCCGGCTCATCGACTCGACGCCGCAGGCCACGACGACGTCGTAGGCTCCGGCCAGCACGCCCTGGGCGGCGAAGTGCAGCGCCTGCTGGCCGGAGCCGCACGCCCGGTCGACGGTGGTGCCGGGCACGCTCAAGGGCCACCCCGCCGCCAGTACGGCATTGCGCCCGATGTTCGCCGCCTGCTCCCCGGCCTGGCCGACGCAGCCGGTGACGACGTCGTCGATGAGCGCGGGGTCGATCCCGGTGCGGTCGGCGAGCGCGCGCAGCACGGTGGCGAGCAGATCCACGGGGTGCAGCCCGGACAGCGCCCCGCCGGGCTTGCCGCGCCCGGAGGCGGACCGGACGATGTCGACGATCACGGCGTCGGTCACAGCGACCACCCCCCGGCCGCGGCGCCGCCGATCGGGAGCCGCGGCATTCCGTCATCCCCGAACAGCCCACGGGCCACGACGTGGTCGTACTTCTGCGCCTCGCTCAGGTTCAGCACCGGCGCCAGGCAGGCGTCGGTCGAGGCGGCGAGCGCGGCCCACTCGTCCCGCGTCCGGGTCCGCACGGCCGCCGCGATCGCCGCCCGCAGCGCCGGCCAGCGAGCGGGGTCCTCGCGCAGGGCCGGGTCGACGCCCAGAAGCTCACACAACACGGCAAAGAACTGGGGCTCCAGGGCGCCGATCGCGACGTACCCCCCGTCGGCGCACTCGTAGACGTCGTAGAAGGGCGCCCCGGTGTCGAGCAGGTTGGTGCCCGCCTCGTCGCTCCAGGATCCGTCCCGGTGCATCCCGTACAGCATCGAGGCGAGGTACGCGGTCCCGTCGGTGATGGCGATGTCCAGCACCCGCCCGACCCCGGTCCGCGCGCGCTCGACGAGCGCGGCCAGGACCGCCGTGACCAGGTACATCCCGCCGCCCCCGAAGTCGCCGAGCAGGTTGGCCGGCGGGGTCGGCGGCTGCCCGCGCCGCGCGGCCGCGTGCAGGGCGCCGGTGATGGCGATGTAGTTGATGTCGTGCCCGGCCGTGTGGGCGAGCGGCCCGGTCTGCCCCCAGCCGGTCATCCGCCCGTAGACGAGCCGCGGGTTGATCGCGTGGCACTCCGCCGGCCCGAGCCCGAGCCGCTCGGCGACGCCCGGCCGGTACCCCTCCAGGATGACGTCGGCGGAGGCGACCAAACCGCGCACCCGCTCCAGCACGGCCGGGTCCTTGAGGTTGACGCCGTGGACGGCGCGGCCGCGCTCCAGGCCGCCGCCGCCCGGCACCTGGCCGGGCCGGCGCAGCGCGAGCACGTCGGCCCCCAGGTCGGCCAGCAGCATCCCGGCGAACGGCTCGGGCCCGATGCCGAGCAGTTCGAGGACCCGGATGCCGTGCAGTGGTCCGTCAGGCAGTGTCTCCTCAGGCATGGCGCTGCCCCTCCATGTCCGCCGCCGGTGGCGCGGCCGCGATGGCCGCCCGGAGCGCTCGGTCGAGTTCGTCGGGATCGTCGGGTTGGGTGAAGGTCGGCTCCAGGTGCCAGCCGGACGCGATGCCGACCTGCGGGCCGCGGATGTCGAACACCCGGCCGGTGACGTCGCGGGCGCCCGGCCCGCACAGCCACGCGACGATCCGGGCCACCCAGTGCGGGTCCAGCTCCTCGCGGCGCCGGTCGGTGATCTCGCCCTCGTAGCGGATCAGCGGGGCCTCGGTCAGCCGGGTGAGGGCGCTCGGGGCGACGCAGTTGACGCGCACGCCGTACGAGCGGAGTTCTTGGGAGACGACGAGGGTGAACGCGGCGATGCCGGCCTTGGCGGCCGCGTAGTTCGACTGGCCGATGTTGCCGAACAGCCCGGAGGCGGAGGTCGTGGTGACCAGCCGGCCGTCGACGTCCTCGCCGGACTTGGCCCGGGCCCGCCAGTGGGCGGCGGCATGGTGCGCGACGGTGAAGGTGCCCTTGAGGTGTACCGCGATGACGGCATCCCACTCCGCCTCGCTCATCGAGGCCAGGGTCCGGTCGCGCAGGATGCCGGCGTTGGCGACCACGGCGTCGAGCCGCCCGAAGCGCTCGACGACCGAGGCGACCAGCGCTCCGGTCGCGGCGAAGTCGGTCACGTCGAGCCGGCACGCGACGGCGGTGCCGCCCGCGGCCTCGATCTCGGCCGCGACCGCCCCGGCCGGCCCGTCGTCGGCGTCGGCCACGACGACCGCGTGCCCGGCGGCGGCGAGCGCGAGGGCGTGGGCGCGGCCGAGGCCCCGGCCGGCCCCGGTGACGATGGCGCTCACTCGGCCACGATCCCGCGGGTGAGGAGGTCTTTCCAGGCCTCGTCGGTGACCCCGGCCAGCTCGCCGAGGACGGCGCGGGTGTGCTCGCCGAGGCGCGGCCCGACCGCGGCCACCTCGCCGGGGGTGCGGCTGAACTTCGGCACGATCCCGGCCATCGGGCCCGCGGGGCCGTCGGGCGTCTCCGGCCGCAGCACCATCTGCCGGGCCGCGTAGTGCAGGTCGCTGAGCATGTCCGGCGCGGTGTAGATCCGCCCGGCCGGCACGCCGTGCTCGGCGAGGACCCGCAGCAGCTCCTCCGCGCCGAGCGAGCCGGTCCAGCGCTCGATCTCCTCGTCGAGCACGGCCGCGTTGCGCCCGCGGCCCTCGTGGTCGGCGTAGCGCGGGTCGTCGGCCAGCTCCGGGCGGCCCATGGCGGTGCACAGCCGCCGGTACACCGCGTCGGCGTTCCCGGCGATCGCCACCTCGGCCCCGTCGGCGGTGGTGTACACATTGGACGGTGCCACGCCGGGCAGGACGCTGCCGGTGCGGGTGCGCAGGACGCCGGCCCGCTCGTAGTCGACCATCGTGGACTCCATGAGCGCCGCGACCGCCTCGTAGATGGCCACGTCGACCTCCTGGCCGCGGCCGCTGCGGGCCCGCTCGACCAGGGCGGTGGAGGTGCCCACCACGGCGAACAGGGCGGCCAGGGAGTCGCCGATGCTGATGCCGGTCCGGGCCGGGCGCGACCCGGCGTCGCCGGTGGTGAACCGGATGCCGCCCATCGCCTCGCCGATGCTGCCGAAGCCGGCCTCGCGGGAGCGCGGACCGGTCTGCCCGAGCCCCGAGACGTGCACGACGATGATGCCGGGGTTGACGGCGGCGAGGGCCTCGTAGCCCAGGCCCCACTTGTCGAGGGTGCCGGGCCGGAAGTTCTCCAGCACGACGTCGCAGCGCTCGGCGAGCGCGCGGGCCACCGCCTGGCCCTCCGGGTCGCGCAGGTTCAGCGCGACCGACCGCTTGTTGCGGGCGATGGCCGGCCACCAGAGGCTCTGGCCGTCCTGCACCACGCCCCAGCGGCGCATCGGGTCGCCCGTGCCGGGCGGCTCGAGCTTGATGACCTCGGCGCCGTAGTCGGCCAGCAGCTGACCGGCGAACGGGCCCGCGATGAAGCTGCCCAGCTCCAGCACGCGGACGCCCGACAGTGGACCGTTCGTCACGATGGCTCCTCCGAATGTGCACAATCTGAGGCTCTGGCGACGCAAAAACGCCGTTGGCGCCGCACTGGTCTGCACTATTGCACACAATCGGCGGCTGCGGCACACTCCGACCATGTACGCCACACACATCGCGCGGGCCCACCCGGACCGGCTGGCGATCCTCATGGCGGAGTCCGGCACGCGGGTCACCTACGGCGAGTACGAGGCCGAGGCCAACCGGCTGGCGCACCTCTTGCGGGGCAGCGGCCTGCGGTTCGGGGACCACGTGGCGATGCTCATGGAGAACAACCCGCGCCTGCTGGAGAGCGAGGCGGCCGCCGAACGCAGCGGCCTCTACTACACCTGCATCAACCACTACCTGTCGGCCGACGAGGCCGCGTACATCATCAACGACAGCGCGGCCCGCATCGTGGTCACGTCGGCGGCCAAGCTCGACCTCGCCCGGCAGCTGCCGGCGCGCTGTCCCGGCGTCGAGCGGTGGCTGATGGCCGACGCGGACGACCCGCCGGCGCCGTTCGAGTCCTACGACCGGGCAGTGGCCGATCAGCCGACCGGGCCGATCGCGGACGAGCAGCAGGGCACGGCGATGCTGTACTCGTCCGGCACCACCGGCCGCCCCAAGGGCATCTACCACCCGCTCGCCGTCGCCCACCCGGCCGAGGAGCCGCTCGGGTCGCGCATCCAGAGCCGGCGGTGGGGGCTCGACGAGAGCAGCGTGTACCTCTCGCCGGCGCCGCTGTACCACTCGGCGCCGCAGGGCAGCGTGTCGATGATGCTGCGGGCCGGCGGCACCTCGGTGATCATGGAGTCGTTCGACGCCGAGCGCTACCTCGACCTCGTCGCCGAGCACCGGATCACGCACTCGCAGCTGGTCCCGACGATGTTCTCCCGGCTGCTGAAGCTGCCCGAGGAGCGCCGCCGCCGGGCCGACGTGTCGTCGCTGCGCACCGTCATCCTCAGCTCGGCCCCGTGCCCGCCGCAGGTCAAGCGGCAGATGATCGAGTGGTGGGGGCCGATCATCCTGGAGTTCTACGCGGCCAGCGAGGGGATCGGCTACACGTTCTGCACCTCGCCGGAGTGGCTCGCGCACCCGGGCACGGTCGGCCGGGCGGCGATGGGGGAGCTGCTCATCCGGGACGAGGGCGGCCGCCTCTGCCCGCCGGGAGTGGCCGGGACGGTGTGGTTCAAGGGCCAGGCCGGTTTCCAGTACTTCAACGACCCCGCCAAGACCGCCGCCACCCGCGACCCCGAGCTCGGCGCCAGCTCGGTCGGCGACATCGGCTACCTGGACGAGGAGGGCTTCCTGTACCTCACCGACCGGGAGAGCTTCATGATCATCTCGGGCGGGGTCAACATCTACCCGCAGGAGACCGAGAACCTGCTCATCACCCACGACAAGGTGTACGACGCGGCGGTGATCGGGGTCCCGGACGAGGACTTCGGCGAGGCGGTGAAGGCGGTCGTGCAGCTCGCGGCGGGCGTCGAACCCGGGCCGGAGACGGAGGCGGAGCTGATCGCGTTCTGCCGGGCGTCGATCGCGCACTACAAGTGCCCGCGCTCGGTCGACTTCGTCAGTGAGCTGCCGCGGCTGCCGACCGGCAAGCTGTACAAGCGCAAGCTCAAGGACGAGTACTGGGCCGGGCGGAAGACGCTGATCCAATGATGGGCCCGGAGGAGCTGCGGCAGTACGTCGAGGAGGTCGTCCGCGAGAGCGACGAGGCGGACTTCCTGGGGGCCCAGTTCGACGCCGGGCTGGCCTGGGTGCACCACCCCGAGGGCGCCGGGGGCCTGGGGCTCAGCCCGGACCGGCAGGCCGAGGTGGACGCCGTGCTGGGAGCGGCCGGGCGGCTGGCGTCCTGGGAACGTAATCCCATGGGCATCGGCATGGTCGCGCCGGCGCTGACGGTGCACGGCACGCCCGCGCAGCGGGAGCTGCTCCGCCCGATCTTCACCGCCGAGCACATCTGGTGCCAGCTCTTCTCGGAGCCGGGCGCCGGGTCCGACATCGCGGGCCTTTCCACAAAAGCCGTTCGCGACGGTACGGCCTGGGTCGTCGACGGCCAGAAGACGTGGACGTCCCTCGCCCACACCGCCCGCTTCGGCCTCGCGCTGACCCGCACCGATCCCGGCGCCCCCAAGCACGCCGGGCTGACCGCGTTCGTCATCGACATGCACGCCCCGGGCGTGCAGGTCCGGCCGCTGCGGGACCTGACCGGCGGCACGCACTTCAACGAGGTCTTCCTCGACGGCGTGCGGGTCGGCGACGACGCCCGGGTCGGTGCCGCCGGCGCCGGCTGGAAGGTCGCCACCACCATGCTGGCCAGCGAGCGGACCGTGATCGGCGCGTCCGTGGGGGAGCGAGGGTCGGGTGCCATCGCGCTGGCCGTCGAGACCTGGCGGCGGACCGGCTCCGACCCGGCCCGGCGCACGGAGCTGACCCGGCTCTGGGTGGACGCCGAGGTGCTGCGCCTGGCCGCCCTGCGCGATCGGGAGACGCGGGCCGAGGGCGGGCCGGGACCGGGCGGATCCGGTCTCAAGCTGCGCCGCGCCCTGCTGGAGCAGCGCATCGCCCGGTTCGCGGTGGAGCTGCTCGGCCCGGCCGGGCTGGTGTACGACGCCGACGCCGTGCGCGCGGGTGGCCCGGCCCCGGACGACCCGGTGTGGACCTGGCTGCAGTCCCAGGCCTACACGATCGCCGGCGGCACCTCCGACGTCATGCGCACCATCATCGGCGAGCGCGTGCTGGGCCTGCCCAGGGAGCCCGGCCTGCCCCGCGACACCCCCTGGTCGCAGATCCCGCGGTGACCTTTTTGCGGATTGACCAGCGGCGTAACACGGCTGTAAAACTGAATCTGACGTTACTATCAAGAATGGAAGTGGTGTCTTGTCCAGCCGGGACTTCGCCCAACAGCGCCAGGACGTCCGGCGGTTCGTCGACGAGGAGCTGATCCCGCGGGAGCCGGTCCTCGACCGCAACGACGAGAGCAGCGCCGACGCGATGGCCGAGCTGAAGAAGCTCGCCAAGGAGCGGGGCGTGTGGGCGCTCGGGCACCCCACGTCGATCGGCGGCGGCGGGCTCCCGTTCATGGAGTACGTCATGATCAACGAGATCGTCGGCCGCTCGTACTGGGGCACCGAGGCCCTCGGCACACTGTCCTTTCAGGACTGTCTGATGCTGCTCGAGTTCGGCACCGAGGAGCAGAAGGCGCACTGGATCCCGCTGCTGTTCGAGGGCGTGACCGGCCCGACGATCGGGATGACCGAGCCCGAGGTGGCCGGCTCCGACCCGACGCTGGTCCAGTCGACCGCGGTGCTCGACGGCGACGAGTGGGTCATCAACGGCCACAAGTGGTTCACGTCGGGCGCGAACAAGGCGATGTACACCAGCGTGTTCGTCAAGACCGATCCGGACGCGCCGAAGCACGAGCAGTTCTCGCTCATCCTGGTGCCGACCGACACGCCCGGCTACAACATCGAGCGGGTCGTGCGGACCATGGGCCACTACGGCGGCAACCACTGCGAGGTCCGCTACGACAACGTGCGGGTGCCCGCGGCCAACCTGCTCGGGCCCCGGGGCGGCGGCTTCAAGGTGGCCCAGGCGCGGCTCGGGCCGGGCCGGATCACCCACAGCATGCGCTGGCTCGGGCAGGCCCAGCGCGCCTTCGAGCTGATGTGCGACCGGGCGAACTCCCGCTACGCGCACGGCTCGGTGCTGGCGGAGAAGGGCGAGATTCAGCGGTACATCGCGGAGTCCGCCGCCCAGATCCAGGCCGCCCGGCTGATGACCCTGGACGGCGCGCGGAAGATCGACGCCGGGCTGGACGGCCGGATGGAGATCTCGCTGATCAAGTTCTTCGGCGCCCAGATGCTGCACGACGTCGTCGACCGCGCCCTGCAGGTGTACGGCGCGATGGGCGTCACCGAGGACACCCCGCTGGAGCGCATGTACCGCGACGCCCGGTACGCGCGCATCTACGACGGCCCGGACGAGGTGCACCGCATGGTCGTGGCCAAGCGCCTCCTGCGCGGCGACTACCGCAACCAGGCGCCCTGGTCCGACATCGTCCACTAGTCATTTTCTGATACTGACGTTACTTTTAGGATTGTGATGACGACGAGCGAATCTACGACCAGCCCGGCGGACGTCTCGCTCGCGCTGGCCGAGCGCCTGACCGCGGCCATCGACGCCAACGACCTCGACGCGCTGCGCAACGAGATCTACACCCCCGACGTGGTGGTCTGGCACAACGACGACCAGCACGAGCAGCACGTCGACCAGAACCTCAAGGTGCTCAACTGGCTGCACCGCAAGGTCGGCAACAAGCGCTACGAGGAGGTCGTGCGGCACGCCACGCCGACCGGCTACGTCGAGCAGCACGTCCTGCGCGGCACCGCCCCCAACGGCACGGAGCTCGACATCCACGCGTGCCTGGTGGTGACGGTGACCGGCGGGCGGATCTCGCGCATCGACGAGTACCTCGACAGCCAGGCCGCCGCCGCCCTGCGGCCATGAGCCCGCTCAGCGTGGCCGAGCGCGAGGCATGGCGCGCCTCGGTCGCCGCGGTCGTGCAGCGCGGCGCTTCCTGGGAGGCGCTGGCCGACCTGGGCGTCACCGAGACCGGGTTCGAGGACCTGGGCGTGGCGATCGAGGAGTGTGGCGCGGTTGCGGTGGCGACACCGTTGCTGGGCCACATGTTCGGCCTGCTGGCGCTGCGGGCGGCGCCGTTGCCCGGGAGATTGGCGCTGGTGCTGCCGGAGGGCTACGCGCTCGACGGCGGCGCGGCGGACTGGTTCGCGATCGTGGACGGCTCGCGCCTGTCCGTGGTGCCGGCCGATCGCGTCGCGCGGCGTCCACTGTCCACACTGGACCCGACCCGGGTCCTGTGGCGCGTCGAGTTCGACGAGTCCGCGGTGACACACGTCGGGGAGTGTGACGGGGAGCGGCTGCGCGCCGAGCTGGCCGCGCTGGTCGCCGCCGACTCCATCGGCGGCGCGCGGGCCGTGCTGCGCGACGCCGTGGCCTACGCACAGCAGCGGCTGCAGTTCGGCCGCCCGATCGGCTCGTTCCAGGCGGTCAAGCACCGGCTGGCCGACCTCTCCAGCCGGCTCGACGGCGCGGTGGCCAGCGTCGGCTACGCGCTGCGCCGGCTGGACCTCGACGCGCCGGACGCGAGCCTCGCGGCGTCCGTGGCCAAGCTCGCCGCCACGGAGGCGTACCTGGCGGCGGCCGAGGGCGCGATCCAGACGTACGGCGGCATCGGCTTCACCTGGGAGCACCCCGCGCACGTCTTTCTCAAGCGGGCCCACACCAACAGTCAGCTCGCCGGTGGTGCGGCGTCGCACCTGGAACTGGTCGCCGGCCGAGCCGGGATCTGAGCACTTCGAAGGGGAAACCATGGCCGACAGAGAGTTCGAGATCGGCGGGATCAACCATCTCGCGCTGGTCTGCAGCGACATGCGCCGCACGGTGGACTTCTACACCAACGTGCTGGGCATGCCGCTGATCAAGACGGTGGAGCTGCCGGACGGGATGGGGCAGCACTTCTTCTTCGACTGCGGCGGCGGCAACGCGCTCGCGTTCTTCTGGTTCCCCGGGGCGCCGGAGAAGGTGCCCGGCGTGACGCATCCCGGCGCCATGCCCGGCTTCGGCGACATCGCGAGCGCGGTCGCCTCGATGAACCACGTGGCCTTCCAGATTCCCGTCGACAAGTTCCACGAGTACCGCGAGCGCCTCAAGGCCAAGGGCGTGGAGGTCGGGCGGGTCCTGTTCCACGACGACAGCCCGTCGACCATCGCCACGCGCATGCACGACGGCGTGTACGTGGGCTCGCTGTACTTCTTCGACCCGGACGGCATCCTGCTCGAGTTCGCCGCCTGGACCCGCGCCTTCACGCCCGAGGACGTCCGCCATGAACCGGCCGCACCGGCCGCCCAGGCGACCGCCAAAGCGTGATCGAACCGCCGTTCCATTTTTCTGAAACTAATGTCAGTATCAGGCCCACACCCCACCCTTTTCCCTGGCCTTGATGGAGGCATCCATGAGGACGCTGCGGATCCGCCTGGCGGCGGCGCTGGTCTTACCGCTCGTCGCCTTGTCCGCCTGTAGCAACGACAAGAGCAAGTCGCCGGTGGCCAACCCGGGCGGCGGCGCGACCGCCGCCGGCAACCCGGTGAAGGTCATGCTCATCTACGACGAGACCGGTTCGGGCGCCGCCCCGGAGCTCGTCGACGGCGCGAACGCCGGCCTGGCGCAGGTGAACGCGAACGGCGGCGTCAACGGCCGGCCGATCGAGCTGACCGTGTGCAAGACCGGCAACGACCCGAACACCGCCGACAACTGCGCGCGGCAGGCCCAGAGCCTCGGCGTCTCGGCCGTGGTCGGCGAGCTGACCCTGCAGAAGGGGCACGAGAAGATCCTGCGGGAGGCGAAGATCCCGATCATCGGCGCCGTCACCTCCGGCACCGACCTGACCGAGGTCGCCCAGTTCCCGCTGGACGGCAGCACGCCGATCCAGACCGCGTCGCTGGCCAACGCCCTCGCCGCGCAGGGCTTCAAGAAGATCAGCATGGCCCGCATCCAGATCGACGGCGGCGGCGCGTTCAGCGGCTTCGCCAACCAGGGCCTCACGTCCAGCGGCCAGAAGATCCTCAACGACGTCCCGGTGCCGACCGGCGCCCCGGACATGGCGCCCTACGTGCAGGCGGTGCTGGCCAACGGTACCGATGCGATCCTGACCGTTCTTCCCGGCACCGACTCGACCGCCTTCATCAAGCAGCTCAAGAAGGACGCGCCGAACGTCGCCATCGGCATCATCGGCACCCAGAAGGAGAAGGTCGCCGACGCGCTCGGGGCTTCCTCCGACGGCCTGTACGAGGCGCTGGGCTACCTGCCGCCGTCGTACGAGAACGCGGCGACCAAGAGCTACGTCGCGGCCATGTCGAAGCAGGGCCTCACCGAGACGCGGGGCTTCCGGCTCAACGCCTACGCGGCGGTGCTCGCCTTCGCCGCGGCCGCCAAGAAGGTGCCGGACCCGACCAACACCGCCCTGTGGGACGCGCTGCCGACGATGAGCGGCATCGACATCGGCCTCACCCCGCCGATCCAGTGGACCAAGGGCAACGTGGGCGGCTATCCGCGCATCTTCACCTCCTGCGCCTTCATCGTGAAGTACACCGGCGGCAAGGAACTCCCGGTCTACGACACCTTCCGCGACGCCTACACCGGCCAGAACTGCCCGACGCCGGCCAAGGGCTGAGGATCGGCCCACCATGCTGACCGACGTGATCAGGTTCGCCGTGCTCGGACTCGGGGCCGGCGCGATCTATGGCTTGTCCGCCCTCGGGATCGTGCTCATCTACCGCGGCTCCGGCATCCTGAACTTCAGCCAGGGCGCGGTCGGCATGCTGGGCGCCTACGTGTTCTACCTCCAGCGCGAGGACGGCACCCCCGCGCCGGTGGCGGCACTGCTCGCCATCGGCGTGGGGCTGCTCATCGGGGCGCTGGTCCACCAGCTCGTCATGCGGCCGCTGCGGGACGCGCCACCGGTGTCGCGGCTCATCGCCACGCTCGGCGTCTTCGCGCTGCTGTTCGGGCTCGGGCAGTACCTCTTCGGCGTCGGACGGGCCCGCATCGTCCAGTCCATCCTGCCGGGCGGGTCGACCACCGTCCTGCCCGGCATCCGGATCGGCACGGACCGGCTCACCATCCTCGCGATCGGGGTCGCGCTGGCGGTTGTGCTGACCATCGTGTACCGCTCGACGCGCTTCGGCCTCGCCACCTCCGCGGTCGCCGAGAACGGCCGGGCCAGCTCGGCCCTCGGCATCTCCCCGGACACCATCGCGACCGTGAACTGGATGATCGGCTGCGCGCTGAGCGTCGTCTCGGCCGTGCTGATCGTCAGCATCGGCACGCTGCAGGTCGAGAACCTCGCGATGCTGATCGTGCCGGCCCTGGCCGCCGCACTGCTCGGCGGGTTCAAGTCCTTCCCGCTGACCATGGCCGGCGGGCTGCTGATCGGCATGCTGGAGTCCGAGGTAGCCTGGATCGGCACCCGCCAGCACGCCGACGGCTGGGGCCAGACGGTGCCCTTCATCGTCATCATCCTCGTGCTCGTCATCTCCGGCCGCTCGCTCCCGTTGCGCGGCGAGGCCATCCAGCGCCCGCCCCAGCTCGGCACCGGCATCGTGCGGCCCTGGGTGCTGCTCACCACCGGTGTCATAGCCCTGCTGCTCCTGTACTTCGTGTTCCCCCCGGCCCTGCTCGGCGCCACGGAGATCACGCTCGCCCTCGGCCTCGTCGTGCTGTCGCTGGTCGTCGTCACCGGCTACACCGGACAGCTCTCGCTCGCGCAGATGGCGCTGGCCGGCATGGGCGCCTGGATCGCGGCCCGGCTCGTGGCCGACCACGGCGTGCCGTTCTGGCTGGCGCTGCTGGCCGGCGTCGTGGGCGCGGTGCCGGTCGGCATCATCGTCGGCCTGCCCGCCCTGCGCACCCGAGGGATGAACCTGGCCGTCGTGACGCTCTGCCTCGCGGTGGTGCTGGAGCACCAGATCTTCTCCTCGACCGAGCGCACCGGCGGCTTCACCGGCATCAACGTCGGCTCGCCGAAGATCTTCGGCGTCGACATGGACACCTACTTCTGGCCCAGCCGCT
Source organism: Dactylosporangium sp. CS-033363 (assembly GCF_050942475.1). NCBI lineage: Bacteria > Bacillati > Actinomycetota > Actinomycetes > Micromonosporales > Micromonosporaceae > Dactylosporangium > Dactylosporangium sp. CS-033363. The sequence continues at coordinate 2,590,430 of NZ_CP192032.1, forward strand.
ACGCGATCTTCTGCCTGGTGCTGTTCATCCTGGCCGCGCTGATGGTGGCGAACCTGCGCCGCGGCCGGGCCGGGCGCCGCCTGGTGGCCGTCCGCTCCAACGAGCGGGCCGCGGCCAGCCTCGGCATCAGCGTGACCCGGGCCAAGATCTTCGCGTTCGGCATCTCGGCCGGCCTGGCCGCGGCGGGCGGCGTGCTGCTGTCGTTCCGGCAGCCGAACGTGACCTTCGTGCCGACGTACACCGCGTTCCAGTCCATCTTCGCCGTCGTGTTCTCCATCATCGGCGGCATCGGCTACCTCGTCGGCGCGGTCATCGGCGCCATGTACGCCCCGGCCGGCCTGCTGTCCGGGGTCATCTCGCAGCTGTTCCCGGGCACCGCGTTCGCCCAGTTCATCTCCCGCAACGAGGTCGGCCAGATGATCCTCGGCCTGACCCTGCTGCTGGTACTGCCACAGCTGCCCAACGGCCTCGCCACGCAACGCCTCCCGGGGTGGCTGATCCCCAAGTGGTTCCGCACGCGCGGCCGCCGCCGGCCCGTGGCGGCGCTGCCGGACCCGACCGAGTTCAGCGTCACCGAGCGCACGGTGGACGTCCGCGGGCTGACGGTGCGCTTCGGCGGCGTGACGGCGCTGGACGACGTCGCGCTGGAGCTGGTGCCGGGGCAGGTGCACGGGCTCATCGGGCCGAACGGGGCCGGCAAGACGACCCTGATCGACGCGCTGACCGGGTTCGTGGAGAGCCCCGGCGCGGCGATGACCCTCGACGGGCAGGACATCGGCCGCTGGCCGGCCCAGCGCCGCGCCGCCGCGGGGATCAGCCGGTCGTTCCAGAGCCTCGAACTGTTCGAGACGATGACGGTACGGGAGAACCTCCTCGCCGCCAGCGATCGGCGGGACTGGCTGGCGTTCCTGGCCAACCTCGTGCACCCGGGCCGGGACCGGTACTCGCCCGCGGCGCTCGCCGCCATCCGCGAGTTCCACCTGGAGGATGACCTCGAGCGCAAGCCGGACGAGCTGCCGTATGGTCGCCGCCGCTTGCTCGCTATCGCCCGGTCCGTTGCCACCGGTGCGTCGGTGCTGCTGCTGGACGAGCCGGCCGCTGGGCTGGATGACACCGAGACCGCCGAGCTCGGGCACCTGATCCGGCGGCTGGCTACCGAGCTGCGGATGGCGGTGCTGCTGGTCGAGCACAACGTGTCGGTCGTACTGGACGTGAGCGACCGGGTGTCGGTGCTCAACTTCGGCAAGCTGATCGCCAGCGGGACGCCGGCCGAGATCCGCTCCGATCCGGCCGTCATCACCGCCTACCTGGGCGACGCCGTGAAGGCCGGTCCGGTCGAGCGCGCTGTGGGCGGTTCCGAGCCGGCTGTTGTCGCCGCCTCTCTCGGCGACGGTGCGAACTCCGGTCCGGTCGAGCGTTCATCGGGCGGTTCCGAGCCGGCTGTTGTCGCCGCCTCTCTCGGCGACGGTGCGAACTCCGGTCTGGTCGAGCGTTCATCGGGCGGTTCCGAGCCGGCTGTTGTCGCCGCCTCCCTTGGCGACGGTGCGAAGGGCGGTCCGGTTGAGGTGGTGGAGCGTTCGCCGGCCGCTGTGGAGGGTGAGCCGCTCATCGAGGCGCGTGGGCTCAGCGCGGGGTACGGGGATCTGGCCGCGCTGCGGGACCTCGACCTCGTGGTGCGGCCCGGCGAGATCGTGGCGCTGCTCGGGCCGAACGGCGCCGGGAAGACCACGACGCTGCTGACCCTGGCCGGGGAGCTGAAGCCGCTCGCCGGATCGGTGCAGTGGCGCGGGAAGCCGGCCTCGGCGCGGCTGCACCGGCGGGCCCGGGAAGGGATGGCCTTCGTACCCGAGGAGCGCTCGGTCTTCATGCAGCTCAGCACGGCCGAGAACCTGCGCCTCGGCCGCGGCTCGCGCCAGCTCGCGCTCGACACGTTCCCGGAACTGGCCCCGCTGCTCGACCGGCGGGCCGGCCTGCTCTCCGGCGGCGAGCAGCAGATCCTGACCCTGGCCCGGGCGCTCGCCGGGCGGCCCGCGCTGCTGCTGGCCGACGAGCTCTCGCTCGGCCTGGCCCCGCTGGTGGTCGACCGGCTGCTGCGGGCCATCCGGCAGGCGGCCGACGACGGGCTCGGCGTGCTGCTCGTCGAACAGCAGGCGGCGCGGGCTTTGGAGGTGGCCGACCGGGCGTACGTGCTGCGCCGCGGCCGCGTCATCACCGAGGGCAGCTCGGCCGAGCTGGCCCGGGACTGGTCGAAGCTGGAGCGCAGCTACCTGAGCGAGGTGGGCAGTGCGTGAGGCGACGCTGGACCCGGCGCGGGTGCTGCCGGGCCTGCTGCGGCGGCGGGCGGTGGAGCTGGCCGACCGGGACTTCCTGATCGACGTGGAGCGGGGGCGGTACACCTATGGCGCCTTTCAGCGGCGGGTCGAGGAGTTCGCCGGGCTGCTGAAGGACAACGGCGTCGGACCGGGGGACCGGGTCGCGGTGCTGCTGCCGACGAGCGTCGACGAGCAGGCGCTGTGGATCGCGTGCGGGTGGCGGGGCGCGGTGCAGGTGCCGATCAACCCGGCGTACCGCGGCGAGATGCTCCGGCACGTGCTGCACGACTCCGGGCCGCGGCTGATCGTCACGGTCGCCGATCGCGCGGAGGAGCTGGGGCGGGCCGCTCCTCCCGGCACCGCGGTCTTCACGCTGGATATTGGGCAGCCGCTCGAGTTCGACCCGGCGGTACTGTCCGATGTGGACGATCCGAAGCCGTGGGACCTGGCGGCGATCATCTACACCTCTGGTACGACCGGGCCGTCCAAGGGCGTGCTGACGCCGTGGGGGCAGCTGCTCACCGGGATCGAGGCGTTCGACGACATCGGCGCGGGCGACGTGCTGTACGCGCCGTTCGCCGCGTTCCACCTCGGCGGCAAGGTGCCGCTGCAGATCGTCGCGCACTGGGGCGGCACGTTCGTGTTCCGGGACGGCTTCAAGACTGACCGCTTCTGGCCGGACGTGCGCGCCCATGGGTGTACCCGGGCCTGGGCCTTCTACGCGATGGCGAACTTCCTGTGGCGGCAGCCGGCCCGTCCGGACGACCTGGACAACCCGCTGAAGAGCATCACCGGCGGACCGCTGCTGCCCGACTACGCCGCCTTCGAGCAGCGCTTCGGGCTGCGGATGCGCACGAACTACGGGATGACCGAGGCCGGCTGGCCGATCGCGACCGGCGACCTCGTCGTCGACCACCGCAGCTGCGGCCGGGCCCGCGACGGCCTGGAGCTGCGCATCGTCGACGACTTCGACGCCGAGGTGCCGGACGGCCAGATCGGCGAGCTGATCGTGCGCGCCGAGCGACCGTGGACGATGAACGTCGGCTACCTCGGCCGGCCCGCGGACACCGCGCGGGCGTGGCGCAACGGGTGGTACCACACCGGCGACGCCTTCCGCCGCGACGCCGACGGCAACTACTTCTTCGTCGACCGGGCCAAGGACGCGGTCCGGCGGCGCTCCGAGAACATCTCCTCGTTCGAGGTCGAGTCCATGGTCACCGCCCACCCGGACGTCCTGGAATGCGCCGCGATCGGCGTGCCGTCCGACGACGGCGAGGAGGAGATCAAGATCTGCGTCGTGCCGATGCCGGACACCAAGCTGGAGGCCGCGGTGCTCGCCGAGTTCCTCGTGTCCACGATGCCGAGATTCATGGTTCCGCGGTACATCGAGTTCCTCGCCGAACTGCCCAAGACCCCGACCAGCAAGGTGCGCAAGGTGGAGCTCAAACGCGACCCGTTCACGGCGGGCACGTGGGACCGGGTGGCCGCCCGATGAACGCGGACTCCCTTGCTGTGTTGCTCGATGCTCCCGTGACCGGGCTGGAGCGGCTGACCGGCGGCTCCTCGCGGGAGGTCTGGGCCTTTGAGTCCGCCGGGCGCAAGCTGATCCTGCTGACCGATCCGCCGGGGGAGCAGCGCGGTTCGGGCGCCGAGTTCGAGGCGAGCGTGCTACGGGCCGCCCGTGCGGCCGGGGTCGCGGCGCCCGAGGCGGTCGCGGTGGTGCCCGGCGGGCTGGTGCTGGAACGCCTCGAAGGCGAGACGGTACCGCGCCGGATCCTCGATGGTTCGGTGGACGGGGCGAAGCTCGCCCGGCAGTGTGGCGAGGCGCTCGGGCGGCTGCACACCGTCGATCCCGGCGTCATTCCTGGGTTGCCCGATGAGGACCGGCTGGTGGAGTACCGGGCGACGCTCGACCGGCTCGACCCCGACCGCCCCGTGCTCGAGCTGGCCTATGCGTGGTTGATGGAGCGTCAGCCGGTACACCGGCGGACGACTGTGACGCACGGGGACTTCCGGCTCGGCAACTTCGTGGTCGACGCCAATGGGCTCGTCGGCGTTCTCGACTGGGAGTCGGCCCACCGCGGCGATCCGCTCGAGGACCTCGGCTGGATCGCGGTGCGCAGCTGGCGCTTCCGCGGGCCGGGCGTGATCGGCGGGTTCGGGGATGTCGAGGACTTCCTCGGCGGGTACCGGGCCGCGTCGGGCGCGGACGTCTCCGACGCCGACTTCGCGTGGGCGGTCGTGCTCGGCACCTGGATCTGGGCCGTCGGCTGCCTGCAGCAGGCGGACCGGCACCGGTCCGGCACGACCCGCTCGATCGACCTGGCGCTCGTCGGGCGGCGGGTGGTCGAGGTCGAGTACGACCTGCTCGGGCTGCTGCAATGACTTTGGAGCGCAGATGACATCGCACGCTGCCGTGCCAAGCCACGACGAGCTGCTGGAGGCCGTCGTGGAGACGCTGCGGGACGAGCTCGCGCCGTCCGTCAGTGGCCGCGGGCGGTACCTGCTGAAGGCCTGTGTCGCCGCGCTCGAGACGGTGCGGCGCGACCTGGCCGCCGGGCCCGAGCGGCGGGAGGTCGACGCGGCCGTATTCGCCGAGCTGGGTGTGGCCGGCGAGCGGGACCTGGTCGCCGAGATCAGGGCCGGCCTCGACCCCGAGCGGTTCGCCGAGGTGGTCGCGGCGCTGGGCCGGCGCACCGAGGTCGAGCTGCGCGTGCTGGGCCGCTAGTCATGCTCCTCGGGACGCCAGTAGATGGCGTGGTACCAGATGCTGGCCAGCGAGTCGATGGCCGCCTCCTCGTCGACGCGGGAGTTGCCGTCGTCGCCGCCCTGGGCCAGCCACACGTAGCAGGAGAGCTCGAGCATCGACGACAGCGCGGACGAGGTCATCCGCACGTCGATGCCGGGGCAGTACCCCTCCTTCTGGGCCCGCTCGACGCCCGAGACGATGAAGTCGATGGCCGACTGCCGGATCTCCCGCCAGCTCTCCAGGAACGCCGGGTCCGCCATCGACGCCTGGAACACGCCGCTGAGCGCGCCGAGCCGGTCGCGGTACGTCTCCCAGAAGATCGTGATGGCGGTCCGGATCGCCTCCTGGGGCGGGCGGCCCTTCTGGTACGGCACCGAGATCTGCGCCCGGGTGTCCTCGTGGAACGCCTGGGCGAGCGCGGCCAGCACGTCGGCCTTGTCGGTGAAGTAGTTGTAGAAGCTCGCGGGCGACCGACCGGCCGTGCGGGCGATGTCCTCGACCTTGGTCGAGAGGTACCCGCGGGTCGCGAACTCCTTGCGGGCCGCCTCGAGAAACGCGGCCGCCGTGCGCGCTCCCTTGGAGTACTGGCGTGGCATCGGTCCTGCTTTCCTGCCGGGCTCTCGCGATAACTAAAAGTGATATTAACATCAATTTTTGCACAGGAGACGCCGGCATGATCGAGACGCGCTTCACCCGTGAGTTCAACGTCCAGCACCCCATCGTGCAGGGCGGAATGCAATGGGTCGGCCGGGCCGAATTGGTGGCCCCGGTGGCCGACGCCGGCGCGCTGGGGTTCCTGACCGCGCTCACCCAGCCGACGCCCGAGGCGCTGGTCAAGGAGATCGCCCGCTGCCGTGAGATGACGGACCGTGAGTTCGGCGTCAACCTCACCATCCTGCCGGCCATCACGCCACCCCCGTACGCGGAGTACCGAGCGGCGATCATCGAGTCCGGCATCCGCACGGTGGAGACCGCGGGTTTCAGCCCGGCCGACCACATGCCGGCCTTCAAGGCCGCCGGCATCAAGGTGATCCACAAGTGCACGAGCGTCCGGCACGCCCTGAAGGCCGAGTCGCTGGGCGTGGACGCGGTGAGCATCGACGGCTTCGAGTGCGCCGGCCACCCGGGCGAGGACGACGTCCCCGGCCTCATCCTGATCGCCGCGGCCGCGAGCCGCATTTCGGTGCCGATCATCGCCTCGGGCGGCATCGCGGACGCCCGCGGCCTGGTCGCCGCCCTGGCCCTGGGCGCCGACGCGGTGAACATGGGCACCCGCTTCATGTGCACGGTGGAGGCCCCGGTCCACGAAAAGGTCAAGCAGCGCATCGTGGACTCGACCGAGCTCGACACGACCCTGATCTTCCGCACCCTGCGCAACACCTCGCGGGTGGCGGTCAACACCATCAGCAACGAGGTCGTCGAAATCCTCCGCGCCGGCGGCGAGTTCGCCGACGTCCGCGACCTGGTGGCGGGCGTCCGCGGCCGCGAGGTCTACGAAACGGGCGACCTGGAGCGCGGCCTCTGGACCGTCGGGCAGTCGCAGGCCCTGATCGAGGACATCCCGACGGTGGCCGAACTGGTCCACCGCATGGTCGCCGAGGCCCAGGAGATCATCACCGCGCGGCTGACCCCCTTCGTCACGGCGACAACCCGATGACCGTGCGGATCGCGGTCGACGGCCCGGTCGCGACGGTCACCCTGAACCGGCCCGACCGGCTCAACGCCCTCGACCTCGGGGGCATGCGGCTGCTCGCGAGCCGGCTGCGGGAGGTGGCCGGCACGCCCGGGGTGCGCTGCGTCGTGCTGACGGGGGAGGGGCGGGCGTTCTGCGCCGGGGCCGACGTCTCCCCGGCGGGCGCGGCCGGCGGCGGTGAAGACGGCCGGGCGATCGTCGCGGCGGCCAACGACGTCGTGCTGGCCGTGGTCCGGGCCGACATCCCGGTCATCGCCGCGGTGAACGGGCCGACGGTCGGCGTCGGGGTCTCGTTCGCGGTGGCCTGCGATGCGGTGGTGGCCGCCGATACGAGCTGGTTCCAGGTGCCGTTCGTGAGGATCGGCCTGACGCCCGACGGGGGCGCGACCCATCTGCTCCCGGCGGCGATCGGGCGGGTGCGCGCCGCACGGATGGCCTTGTTCGCCGAGCGGGTTCCGGCCGCGGCGGCACTCGAGTGGGGTCTGGTCTCCGACGTCGTTCCGGCCGGGGAACTCCTGGAGATCGCCCACGCCCTGGCCGCGGGGACCGCCGGTGCGTCGCGGGAGGCGTTGCGACGCACCAAGCTCGCCCTGCGCCGGGCCGATGCCGAAGCCCTGGAGTCCGCGATGCAGCACGAGCTCGACGACCAGGGCGAGCTGCTCGACGGCCCCGACTACGCCGAGGGCCTGGCCGCCCTGCGCGAACGGCGCGCCCCGGTTTACCCCGCGTAGGACGGCACCGCGTACACCCGGTCTACTTCGCACAGAGCCGGCCGACGTACACCCGGTCTACTTTTCGCAGGGCGGTGCGATGTGCACCAGGTCTACTTTTCGTGGGGCGGTGCGCTGTGCACCGGGTCTACTTTTCGTGGGGCGGTGCGCTGTGCACCGGGTCTACTTTTCGTGGGGCGGTGCGCTGTGCACCGGGTCTACTTTTCGTGGGGCGGTGCGCTGTGCACCGGGTCTACCTTGCGTGGGACGGCACCGCGTGCACCCGGTTGACTTTTGCGTCGGGGGGCTCGATGTGCACCAGGTCTACTTTTCGTGGGGCGGTGCGCTGTCCACCAGGTCTACTTTTCGTGGGGCGGCGCGGTGTGCGGCCGGTCTAACCGGCGTAGGGGCGCTCGCGGCGGAGTTCCTCGCGGGCGATCGTCCGGCGGTGCACCGCGTCCGGGCCGTCGACGATGCGGAGGACGCGGGCCCAGGCGTAGAAGTACGCGAGTGGGGTGTCATCCCCGACCCCGGCGGCGCCGAAGACCTCGATGGCGCGGTCGATCACCGCGGTGGCCATGGCCGGCGCGGCAACCTTGATGGCGGCGATCTCCGTGCGCGCGCCCTTGGCGCCGTGCCGATCGATCAGCCACGCCGTCTTCTGCACCAGCAGCCGGGCCTGGTCGATGTCGATGCGCGACTGGGCGATCAGCTCGCGGACCACGCCCTGCTCGGCGAGCGGCTGGCCGAACGCCACCCGGGACTTCGCGCGGGCGACCATCAGGGCCAACGCCCGCTCCGCCATGCCCACCGCGCGCATCGCGTGGTGGATGCGGCCCGGGCCGAGGCGGGCCTGGGCGATCGCGAAACCGTCGCCCTCGCCGCCCAGCAGATGAGAGCTGGGCACGCGGACGTCGTGGAAGACCAGCTCCGAGTGGCCGTGCTGGTCCTGGTAGCCGAAGATCGGCAGGTGCCGGACGATCTCCAGGCCCGGAGTGTCGCGGGGGACCAGGATCATCGTCTGCTGGCGGTACGTCTCCGCGGACGGGTCGGACTTGCCCATCACGATGAAGATCTGGCAGCGCTCGTCGGCCACGCCGGTGATCCACCACTTGCGGCCGTTGATGACGTAGTCGTCGCCGTCGCGGAGGATGGTGGTCTGGATGTTGGTGGCGTCGGAGGAGGCGACCTCCGGCTCGGTCATGGCGTAGGCCGAGCGGATCGTGCCGGCCATGAGCGGTTCCAGCCAGCGCGCCTTCTGCTCGGCCGTGGCGAAGAGGTGCAGGGTCTCCATGTTGCCGGTGTCCGGGGCCTGGCAGTTGATCGCCTCCGGGGCGATGACCGGCGACCAGCCCGACACCTCGGCGACCGAGGCGTACTCCAGGTTCGACAGGCCCGACAGCTCCGGCAGGAACAGGTTCCACAGGCCGCGCCGGCGGGCGGAGGACTTCAGGTCGTCCATCACCGGCGGGTACGCGTGCGCGCCGTGCTCGGCGAGGTGGGCGGACCACACCGGCTCGGCCGGGAAGACCTCCTCCCGCATGAAGTCCCACATCCGCGCGACGGTCTCCTCCGCCTTGGGCGAGAGCGCGAAGTCCACGTGTGTCAGCCTTTCCGGTCGAGTACGGCCAAACCCTCGGCGGCGATCCGCCGGACCTCGTCATCCAGGTCGCCGAACGACTGCCCGGCCATCGCGCCGGCCGCCGCCCGCGCCGCCACCCCCTGGGCGATGACGGCGAACTTCAAGTGTGCGAACGCCTCGTAGAACGCGAGCTCCGCCAAGTCCGCCCCGGTCCGCTGCGCGTAGCGCTCGGCCAGGTGGGCGCGGGCCGGGAACCCCGCACCGCGCGTGATGGCCGGCGTGAGCAGCGGCTTCGGCTCCCCGGGCTCCCGCCAGTAGAACAGCAGCAGGCCCAGGTCCGCCAGCGGATCGCCCAGGGTGGACAGCTCCCAGTCCAGCACCGCCCGGACCCGCGCCGGGTCGGCGCGGTCGAGCAGGCAGTTGTCGAGCCGGTAGTCGCCGTGCACGATCGCGGACCGCCCGCCGATCGGGACCGCGTCCACCAGGCGGGCGCCGAGCTCGTCCAGCTCGTCCAGCTCGTGGGTCTTCGAGGCGTCCCACTGGCCGCGCCAGCGGCGCAGCTGCCGCGCCATGAACCCGGCCGGGCGCCCGTAGTCGCCCAACCCGACGGCGTCCGGCTCCAGGCGGTGCAGTTCGGCCAGGACGTCGATCAGCGCGTCGGCCATCGCGACCCGGTCGGCCGGCTCAGCGGCGTAGCCCGGCGGCAGCTCGTCGCGGACCACGTGCCCGTCGACCTTCTCCATCACGTAGCACGGCACGCCGAGCAGGTCGCCGGAGTCCTCCAGCAGCACCCTGGGCACCGGCACGGGGGTACCGGAAAGGGCCCGCTGCACCCGCGCCTCCCGCCCCATGTCGTGCGCGCTGGGCAGGAGCGCGCCGGTCGGCGGCCGGCGCAGCACCACCGAGCCGGCCGCAGACGAGAGATCGAAGGTCAGATTGGACTTCCCGCCCGCGATCAGCGTGACGTCAAAAGTACGCCAGCCGTCGTCGCCGAGCGCCGCGGCCAGCGCCGGCCCGAGCACCGAGGGGCGCACCAGCTCCCGCACGGGGCTACCGGCCTTCCCAGACCGGCGCCCGCTTCTCGGCGAACGCGGTCGGCCCCTCCTTGGCGTCCCGGCTGCCGAACACGATGCCGGTCGCCTCCTGGTTGACCGCCCACGGCTCCAGCCGCGACCAGTCCGGATCCCAGTCCGAGTCCGACGCGGCCGCCTGATACATGACCCGTTTCGTGTACTGCACCGACAGCGGAGCATTCGCCGCCACCCGCGAGGCCAGCTCCAGCGCCTCCGCAAGCGCCGCGCCAGGCCGGGCGACCACGTTCACCAGCCCCCACTCCGCCGCCTCCTGCACGTCGATGGCGTCCCCGGTGAGCGCCATCTGCAGCGCGCGCTTGATCGGGATCTGCCGCTGCAGCCGCACCACCCCGCCCGCGGCCGCGATCAGGCCCCGCTTGACCTCCGGCAGCCCGAGCCGGGCGTCCTCGGCCGCGACGACCAGGTCGCAGGCGAGCGCGATCTCGGTGCCGCCGCCCATCGCGAACCCGTTCACCGCGGCGATCAGCGGCTTGTCGATCCAGTGCCGGACCAGCCCCGCGAAGCCCCACTCCGGGTGCTCCGGCGCGGCCACCGAGCGCCCGGCGGCCAGCTCCTTGAGGTCCGCGCCGGCGCAGAAGGCCCGCCCGTTGCCGGTGATGACCACGACCCGCACCTCGGGGTCGGCCGCCGCCCGTTCGAGCGCCTCGCCGGCGCCCGTGGAGAGCTCGGCGTTGACGGCGTTCAGGGCCTCCGGCCGGTTCAGCCGGATCACGGCGATGTGTCCGGTCTGCTCATAGAGCACGGGAGTGGTCATCGGCTCTCCAACACGTCGCGGGCGATGATGTGTTTCATGATTTCCGTGGTACCGCCGTAGATGGTGGTGACGCGCGTGTCGGCGTACGCGCGGGCGATCGGGTACTCGAGCATGTACCCGTACCCGCCGAACAGCTGGACACACCGGTCGACGAGCCGCTTGTGCATCTCCGTCGCCCACCACTTCGCCTTGGCCGCGTCCACCGCGTTCAGCTCGCCGCGGTTGAAGCGCAGCACGGCGTCGTCGACGTACGCCTGCGACACCTCCAGCTCGGTGAGCATCTCGGCGATCGCGAACCGGGTGTTCTGGAACCCGGCGACGGCCTGGCCGAACGCGCGCCGCTCGGTGACGTACCCGAGGGTCCAGGCCAGCGCCGCCCGCGCACCGGCGCACGCGGCGACGGCGATGCCCAGCCGCTCCAGCGGCAGGTGACTCATCAGGTATGACAGCCCGCGGCCGACCTCGCCGAGCACGTTGCCGGCGGGGACGATCGCGTCGTCGAAGTACAACTCGGCCGTGTCCTGGCTCTTGAGGCCGACCTTGGCCAGCTTGCGGCCGCGCTCGAAGCCCGGCATCCCCCGCTCGGCGACCAGCAGGCTGAACGCGCGGCTCCCGGCGGCCGGGTCGGGGTCGGTGCGGGCCACCACGATCACGAGGTCGCTCAGGATCCCGTTGCTGATGAACGTCTTGGCCCCGTTGAGCACCCAGTGGTCGCCGTCGAGCCGGGCCGTGGTCGTGATGCCCTGCAGGTCCGAGCCGGTGCCGGGCTCGGTCATGGCGATCGCGCCGATCTTCTCGCCGGAGCACAGGCCCGGCAGCCACCGCGCGGCCTGTTCCGGGGTGGCCAGGTCGAAGAAGTAGGGCAGCACGATGTCGGCGTGCACGGCGAAGCCCGAGGCCAGGGACGTGGCGCCGACCCGGGCGAACTCCTCCATCATCGCGCAGCGGAAGCCGAAGTCGCGCAGGGCTCCGCCGCCGCCGTGCTCCTCGGGGGCGTTGATGCCGAGCAGCCCCTGCCGCCCGGCCTCCACCCACGGCTCCCGTGGGATGACGCCGGCCTCATCCCACGGTTCGACGTTCGCGGTGACGTTTCGAGCGAGGTACTCGGCCACGCTGGCCCGGAACGCCTCCTGGTCGGCGGAGAAGAACGGGCGCCGGGCCCACATATCCTTCACAGGCGCTCGATGACGGTGGCGTTGGCCATGCCGCCGCCCTCGCACATGGTCTGCAGCCCGTACCGGCCGCCGGTGGCCTCGAGGTGGTTGAGCATCGTGGCCATGAGCCGGATGCCGGAGGCGCCGAGCGGGTGGCCCAGCGCGATGGCGCCGCCCCGCGGGTTGAGCTTCTCGAGGTCGCCGCCGATCTCGGCCAGCCACGCCAGGGGTACCGGCGCGAAGGCCTCGTTGACCTCGTAGGCGTCGATCGCGTCGATGGCAAGTCCGGCCCGCGCCAGGACCTGCTGGGTGGCCGGGATCGGCGCGGTCAGCATGAGCATCGGGTCGTCGCCGGCCACCGCGAACGCGTGGAAGCGGGCCCGCGGGCGCAGGCCGAGCCGCTCGGCCACGTCCTCGCCCATGATCAGTGCGGCCGAGGCGCCGTCGGTCAGCGGCGAGGAGTTGCCCGCGGTGATCCGCCAGTCCAGGTCCGGGAACCGCTCGCGCATCTCGGGCGCGTCGAACGCGGACCGCAGCCCGGCCAGGCTCTCCGCGGTCGTGGCGGGGCGGATCGTCTCATCCGCGGCGAACTCGCCGACGGCCACGATCTCCCGGTCGAACCCGCCGGTCGAGGCGGTCTGGGCGGCCAGGCGGTGCGACCGCGCCGAGTACTCGTCCAGCCGCTCCCGCGACAGCCCCCACTTCTGCGCGATCAGCTCGGCCGAGATGCCCTGGCCGACCAGCCCCTCGGGGTACCGCCGCCGCACCAACGGCCCCTGCGCGTCCTCACCCATCGTGGAGACGCCCATCGGCACGCGGCTCATCGACTCCACGCCGCCGGCGACGACGATGTCGTAGGCGCCCGCCATCACGCCCTGCGCGGCGAAGTGCAGCGCCTGCTGGCTGGAGCCGCACTGCCGGTCGATGCTCGTGGCGGGCACCGACTCGGGCCAGCCCGCGGCCAGCACGCCGTGCCGGCCGATGTTCAGCGCCTGCTGCCCGGCCTGGCCGACGCAGCCGGTGATGACGTCCTCGACCCGCGCCGGGTCCAGGTCGTTGCGCTCCGCGAGGGCGCGCAGGACGGTGGCGTACAGGTCGACCGGGTGCACGCCGGAGAGGGAACCGCCCGGCTTGCCCTTGCCCGAGGCGGTCCGGACGATATCGACGATGACGGCTTGACGCATTGCGTTCCCTTCAAGAGCGATGACTAGCGCGGGGCCATGCGGATGGCACCGTCGAGCCGGATGGTCTCGCCGTTGAGCATCGGGTTGGCGACGATCGAGGTGACCAGCTGCGCGTACTCGGCGGGATGACCCAGCCGGCTCGGATGCGGCACCTGCGCGCCCAGCGAGTCGCGGATCTCCTGCGACACCTGACCCAGCAGCGGCGTCTCGAACGTGCCGGGCGCGATGGTCACGACTCGGATCTTGAGTGACGCGAGGTCGCGGGCGACCGGCAGCGTCATCCCGACGATGGCACCTTTGGACGCCGAGTACGCCGCCTGCCCGACCTGCCCGTCGAACGCCGCCACGGACGCCGTGTTGACGATCACCCCGCGCTCCTCGCCGTCGACCGGATTGCCGGCCATCGCGGCCGCGGCCAGGCGCAGCACGTTGAAGGTGCCGACCAGATTGACCCGGATCACCCGCTCGAAGTCGGCGAGGGGGAACGGCCCCTGCTTCCCGACGGTCCGGAACGCGTTGCCGATGCCGGCGCAGTTGACCAGCACCGCCAGCCCTCCGTCGTCATTGGCAAGATCGACCGCCGCTTGTACCGCCTGTTCGTCCGTCACATCAGCGCCCGCGAACCGGACCGCGGCGCCCAGCGCGTCGAGCCGCCCGCGGTCGGCACCCGGCAGATCGAGGGCCACCACCCGGGCCCCGGCGGCGGCGAGGGCTTCCACCGTCGCCAGCCCGAGCCCGGACGCGCCCCCGGTCACCAGTGCCTGTTTGCCCCGGACCTCCATGCCACGACCTCCGCACCCGATTGACTGAGTTAGCGATCGCTAAGCTAGCGTACTTAGCGAGCGTTTGCTAGGTTCTGGAGCGGCCGAGAGGAGTGACATTGAGCGACTGGCGGGAGTACCCCCCACTGGAGCTGCAGCCCCTCCTGGCCCTGGCGCTGGACGAGATCGTCGAGCACGGCTACGACGGGACCTCGGTCCGCAAGATCGCCAACCGGGCCGGGGTCACCGTGCCCGCGCTCTACTACCACTTCGAGAACAAGCAGGCCATGCTCCGCGAGCTGCTCGACCACGCGATGCGGATCGTGCTGGCCCACGCCCGGGCCGCGCTGGACGAGGCCGGGACCGACTGCACGGCGCGGTTCAGCGCGCTGGTGGAGGCGATCGTGCTGTACATGGCCCACCACCGCGACCTGGCGTTCCTGGACTCCGAGCGGCGCAGCCTCACCCCGGAGAACCGGGCCCGCTACGTCGAGCGGCGCGACGAGCTCGAGCGCGAGCTGCGCGACACCATCCGCGGGGGCGTGGCGCAGGGCGTGTTCCGCACCCCGCACCCCGACGAGTGCGGCCGCGCGATCCTCTCGATGTGCCAGGGCGTGGCGGGCTGGTTCCGTCCCGGCGGCCCGGTCGACGCTTCCGCCATGGCTCGCCGGTACCGCGACCTCGCGCTCGCCACAGTGCAGTACCAGGGTCTGGAGGCACGATGAGCGGCCCGTTGGACGCGTTCCGGCTCGACGGCCGGGTCGTGGTCGTCACCGGTGCCAGTTCCGGCCTCGGGCTGGGCTTCGCGCGGGCGGTCGCGGCCGTCGGCGGCACCCTCGTCCTCGGCGCCCGGCGCGTGGACCGCCTTCAGCAGCTCGCCGAGGAGCTCCGCGAAGCGGGTACGACCGTGCTCGTCCAGGCGGTTGACGTCACCGTGCCGGAGCAGTGCCAGGCCCTCGCCGACGCGGCGGTGGCGGACTTCGGCCGGGTCGACGTCCTCGTCAACAACGCGGGCCTCGGCGGCTCGGTGCCGGCGCTGCGCGACACCCCGGACTCGTTCCGCCAGATCGTCGACGTGAACCTGCACGGCACCTTCTGGATGGCCCAGGCCTGCGCGCGGGTGATGCCGGCCGGGTCCTCGATCGTCAATGTGGCGAGCGTGCACGGCGTCGTGGCGTCGCGGTACCCCGGAGCCTCCTACGCCGCCAGCAAGGCGGGCGTGATCGGCCTGACCCGCGACCTCGCCCAGCAGTGGTCCCGCCGCAAGGGGATCCGGGTGAACGCCCTGTGCCCCGGCTACGTCGCCACCGAGATGACGGCGCACGGCGAGGACAACCTGCGGGCCATGGTCGCCGAGCACAGCCTGCTGGGCCGCTTCGCCGAGCAGTCCGAGGTCGACGGCGCGCTGTTGTTCCTGGCCAGCCCGGCCTCCTCGTACGTCACCGGAACGACGCTTCTGGTCGACGGAGGCCTCGCCGCCACCATCTGAGCCCGTACAATCGCGCCCGGATCCATTCCGACGAGGGTCAGGGAGCGGTGCATGGCCAAGGCGGCCGAGACGGCGTACGAGGCCATCCGCGCCGGCATCCTGACCGGCGAGTTCGCCCGCGGCCAACGGCTGCGCGAGGAGGAGCTGGCCGCGCGCGCCGGCGTCTCCCGCACCCCTGTCCGCGAGGCCCTGCGCCGCCTCGACGCCGAGGGCCTGGTCGACTTCGCCCCGAACCGCGGCGCCCGGGTGGTCGCCTGGTCGGAGCAGGAGCTCGAGGACAACTACGAGGTCCGCGCCATGCTGGAGAGCTACGGCGCCCGCCTGGCCGCCGAGCGCATCACCGACGAGGAGCTCGACGCGATCGCCGAGATCGCCGCCCGCATGACGGCCCTGTCCCGCAAGGGCGCGGCCGCCGCCGACGAGCTGACCGTCCTCAACGGGGACTTCCACCGCGCGATCCTGCGGGCCTCCCGGCACACCCAGCTCGACAGCATCGTCCGCGGCATCATGGACACGCCGCTGATCTTCCGGACCTTCCAGCGGTACGGCGGCGAGCGCATGCGCACGAGCGTCCGCCAGCACGCCGAACTCGTCCAGGCGTTGCGGGCCCGCGACGGCGCCTGGGCCGAGGCGGTCATGCGCGCGCACATCCTCGCCGCCCGCTCGACGATCGTCGCCTCCCTCCGCGAGGAGGGGGAGGACGACGAGGGCTGATATTCGCGCGACTGCGCCGAAGGGCGCTGCTAGCGTGGTTGGTGCAGATGGTGCCCGGTGCGCAGGCATCGGATACTTCTATTTGGGATAGAGAGGTCGCGGGTGCAACTCCCGCCGTCCCGACTCGACGGGGCGTAGCTCAGCAGTAGAGCGCTGACAGTCCCGGCGCCGCTTTGAACTCGGGCACATCTGCATCACCGGGCGCGCTTGCGGCGCATCCACACCACCGCGGTTCCGGCCAGGGCCAGCAGCGCGGCCCCGGCGAGGGCCGGCGTTGCCGCGCTCGAGGACGTGGCGGTGAGCCGGGGCTCGCCGGCCGAAGGCGCGGCGGAGTTCGCCGCCAGACCCGCGGACCCGGTCGCGACGGCCGAGGGAGCAGCCGCAGGAGCAGCCGCAGCAGCAGCCGTAGGAGTGGCCGCCGCTGACGTGGTGGTGGCGACGGCGGCGAAGACCACGTCGGAGCACGAGTAGTACGTGTCCTCGGTGCTGGTGTTCTGCCAGATCGTGTAGATCAGGTGCGGGCCCGTCTTGCCCTTCGGCAGCGTGGCCTTGATGGTGTAGGCGTTGTCCTGCACCGCCGGGTCGGTCGCCGCGGCGAACGGCGCCGTCTCCAGGTCCGACCAGCGCAGCGCCCGGGTCGGGGAGTAGCCGTCCTTGGTGACGTAGAGCCGGAAGCTGCCCCTGTGCGCGATGGTCTCGGAGTACCGGAACGTGAACGCCGCCCCGGCCGTGAGCCTGGTCGAGGGCCAGTCCGCGCGGGCCAGGTCGAGGCCCCGGTAGGCGTTCAGCCCGGCGCTGCACAGCTTGCCGTCCGGGATGACCTGCCGGTCGCGGCCGTTCACGCCGGCCACCCGGATGTTGTCCCAGTCGGCCACGTCGGCGCCGGCGGCGGTCGCGGCCTTGCAGGCGGCCGAGCCCTTCTGCTGGGACGTGCCCGCCCCGCACGCGTACGCCCGGCTCACCGGGCTCGACGGCGCCCCGTGCGCGTGCGCCGGGGCCGGCGGCAGGACCAGGACGGCCAGCACGCCGGCCGCCAAGGCCGCGACAAACCTCGAGTCATCCACCTGAGTGGTACGGGTATGAGGCCGCCAGGGTTCACAAAGCGGAGCGCCCCTTGAGCCAGTCGGCCAGCGTGTCGGCCACCGTGTCGCGGTTGACCTCGGCGTCGGCGAAGTAGTGGTCGCCGGGCAGCGTCACGAACTCCTTGTCCGTGGCGGCCGCGCCGTCGTACAGGCCCTGGGCGTCGCTCGGGAACACGCCGCTGTCCGCGTCCGGCTGGACCACGAGCGTCGGCAGGTCCATCCGGGCCAGGTGCTTGGCCGCCACGCAGTCCGACTCCTCCAGGCTGAACATGTTGAGCCAGGTGCGCATGGTGTTGACCACGCCGACGCCCATCACGCCGTAGTTGGCTCGACGAGGGTCGCCGAAGTAGCACATGGGAGTCGGGCGGTTCGACGGGTCGATGGACGGGTCGACGTAGCGCGGGTCGGCCCAGGTGCGGCCCATGGTGAAGATGCGGTCGCGGGCCGGGCGGTCCCGCCACGCGTCGAGCTGCTCCTTGCACCAGGCGGTCAGCCGGTGGTTGCGGGCGATCTGCGCGGCCCGGTAGCGCTCCAGGAAGTCCGCCGAGTAGGTACCGCCGTGCCGCGGGTCGTACATGTCCAGCTCGGGGTCGACGGCGTTCGGGTCGTGCTCGTCGGTCACCGACGGGTCCATGGTGCGCGTGATCCACTCCGGGCGGCCCGGGTGCGCGGCCAGGAACACCATCAGGTCGCCCGGCGGCAGGTGCAGGGCCGGCTCGAAGACCTTGGTCCGCCCGTACGCCGGGCGGATGTTCGGTTCCCGCGACTGGGAGTGGTACGCGGCCATGAGCGAGCCGCCGCCCGAGTTGCCCAGCAGCACCACCTGCTCGACCCCGCGGTCGCGCAGCAGCTGCACGCCGACGCCGATCTCGGCCAGGGCGTGGTCGAGGCTGAAGAGGTGCTCGGCGCCCCGGAAGCGGGTGTTCCAGCCCAGGAACCCGTAGCCGCGCTCGGCCATCCGGGTGGCCATGTAGTGCTCGCTGAAGTCGACGTTGTAGTGCGCGGCGATGAACGCGGTGCGCGGGGCGCGGCCGGACGGGGTGTAGTAGACGCCCTGGCACGGGTGGCCACCGGCGCCCGCGCGGCCGAGGGCCGGCGACGGTACCCCGATGAACTCTTGGTCGATGGCGGTCACGCGGAGTCCTCCCCGTGTTCGTTGGGCCAGGCTGGCAGGTCGGTCGAGGGCCGGCCGGTCCAGGCCGGGCGGCGGTGCTGCAGGAAGGCGGACACGCCCTCGCGGGCGTCGGGGCGCTCGAGCAGCGCCTCCATCACGAGCCGCTCGGTGCGGCCGTGGGCGAACGGGTCGGCGTCCACGGCCTCCCAGAGCAGGCGCTTGGTCGCCGCGACCGCGACCGGGGCGGCGTGCTCGACGATCTCGCGGGCCAGGGCCTGGGCGCGGGGGAGCACCTGGTCGCGCGGCAGCGCCGAGATCGCCAGCCCCCAGGCGACCGCCTCCGGGCCGGTGAAGCGGCGGCCGGTCAGCAGCAGCTCCTGCGCGCGGCCCAGGCCGACGTGCCGGACCAGGTTCCAGTGCCCCAGCCACTCCGCGGTCACGCCCAGCCGCACGAACGGCAGCGCGAGCACGGCGTCGTACGCGACGATCCGGATGTCGCACTGCATGGCCAGGGTCAGCCCGGCGCCGACGGCCGCGCCCTGCATCGCGGCGACGATCGGCTTGCGCACCTGGTACGGCGCGATCCACCCCGGAACCGGCCGGTCCGGCTCGGCACCGCCGAAGCCGTCCTCGGTCATCTCGGAACCGGCCGAGAACGCCTTCCCGGCCCCGGTGAGCACGATCGCGCCCACCTCGTCGGCCGTGTCACACCAGCGGAGTACCGCACTGAGCTCGTCGAGCATGACGCGGTCGATCGCGTTGAGCCGGTCGGGCCGATGCAGGGTCACCGTGGCGACCCCGGCGTCCGTGTCGAAAAGCAAGCAGGTGAGCCCACCGGGTCGTGCCACGGATGCCGTGTCCGTCCAGGCGAACGTGTACTCCTCGTACCGCATCACACCGCCCCGGACGGGTCGTAGCCGTGCGGGCCGAGCCGCTCGAGCCCGGACAGCACCTGGCCGGACGCGCTGATCCCGGCCGTCTCGCGGGCCAGCGCCTTCGCGTTCTCCATGTCGAAGTGGGCCGTCACGACCACCTTCTGGGCGTAGAGACCGCCGCCGGCCTGGATGACGGTCACGTGCTTCCAGCCGCCGTACGAGTCGGCGGTGAAGTCGCGGATCGTGTGGAACAGCCGCATCCGGTAGTCGGCGTCGACGCCCTCCATGGTGCGCATGTACTTGTGCAGGTCGGCCGCGGTCTCCGGGTTCTGCAGGTCGCGCAGGGACGGCGCGGTCAGCACCGAGCCGCCGGCGATGTCGTGCAGGTTGCGCACCATCGTGCTGAACTCCGCGGCCGCGTGGTACTTGGCGGCGTTGGTGAACAGCTCGTCCGGCGAGGCCCAGCCCTCCGGCGTGAAGGTGGAGTGGCTCATCGCCGCCTCGAACGCGGCGCGGATCAGCGTCGCGTACGTGATCATCTCGGCGATCTTGTCCTTGATGTGCGGGATCCTCTGCAGCCCGTTGGCCTCGGCGATCAGCTGCGCGAGCCCGACCAGCGTGTCGGCGAGGCGCACGTAGCTGCCGACGCTGCCGAGGCGCTCCCACAGGCCCAGCGAGTGCACGAACGTCGCCGAGTGCTCCAGCTCGCCGGCCAGGAAGACCCGCTCGTTGGGCACGAACACGTCGTCGAAGACGATGAGGCCCTCGGTCATCACGTGCCGGGAGCTGTACGGGTAGAAGTCCGGGTCCAGGTCGGGCCGGGGCGCGAACGAGGCGTTGATGATGCGGACTCCGGGGGCGTTCAGCGGTACCGCCGCGGCGATGCTCCAGTCCTCCTCGCCCGGCTTCATCCGCTTGGTCGGCATGACCATCACGTCGTGCGACACCGCCGCCGAGGAGATGTGCATCTTCGCGCCCCGGATGACGACGCCGTCGGCGCTGCGGTCGACGATCCGGACGTACAGGTCGGGGTCGTCCTGCTTGCCCGGCGGCAGCGCGCGGTTGCCCTTGGCGTCGGTGATGCCCTGCACGATGCGGATGTCGCGGCGCTTGCTGTCCTCGAAGTAGGCCAGCGCCCGCTCGGCGTACTCCGGGTGCTGCGCCCGCATCCGGCTCGCCGCGGTCAGCACCATGAGCAGGCTGGCCGACGTCGAGATGGTGGGGAAGTCCCAGTGCAGCTGGCGTTCCTGGGACTCGCGCAGCTCGTCGACGGAGGTCGGGATGAAGAAGTACGGCCCGTGCACATCGTCGCCCGGCTGGTAGTGCCGGTCGTAGCCGAGCGCCGCGGCGAGGGCGGGCCCGCGCAGGAGCGGTTCGGCGGTCACGTCGGGCACCGAGTGGCCGTTGACGAAGACGCGCCGCCCGTCCCGGAGGGATTGCAGGTACTGGTCTCCGGTAAGCATCAGGACGGCTCCTCAACATCGGGTTCGGCGAGCAGCTCACGCAGCCGCAGCTTGTCGATCTTTCCGGCGGGGTTGCGGGGGAAGGCGGCCACCACGACGATCCGCTGCGGCACCTTGTAGCTGGCCAGCCGCCCGCGGCAGTGCTCCTTGACGTCGGCCGCCGACGGCGCGGGGTGGCCCTCGCGCAGCGCCACGACCGCGGTGACCACCTGGCCCCAGTGCGGGTCCGGCTCGCCCACGACCGCGATCTCGGCGATCGCCGCGTGCCCGCCGACCACGTCCTCGATCTCGACCGGGTAGACGTTCTCGCCGCCCCGGATGATCATCTCGTCGGCCCGCCCGGCCAGGTGCAGGAAGCCCTCGGGGTCCTTCCAGGCCAGGTCCCCGGCGACGAACCAGCCGTCGCGGACGGCCTGCGCGGTCAGGTCGGGCCGGTCGAGGTACCCGCTCATCACGGTGTCGCCGCGGCTGGCGATCACGCCGATCTCGCCGTCCGGCACCTCGGCGCCGAACGGGTCGAGCAGCCGCACGTCGCAGCCGAAGGCCGGCCGGCCGATGGTGCCGAGCAGCCACTCGTCGCCGGCCAGGGCCCGCCGGTGGTCCTCGGGCCGCAGCACGAGCTGGCCGCCCGCCTCGGTGCCGGCGCCGAACCCGTTGTGCAGGTCGCAGCCGAAGACCTCGACCATGCGCCGGATGACGGACGTGGGCATGGGCGCCCCGCCGTACATGATGGACCGCAGTCCCGAGAAGTCCGCCTCGGCGAGGCGAGGGTGCTCCAGCAGCTGGATGATCATGCTGGGCACGAGCGTGGTGTGCCGCACCCGGCCGGAGCCGAGCCAGGACAGCGCCAGGTCGGCGTCCCACTGCGGCATGACGACCGAGGCCCCGCCGCGCGCCAGCCCGTACAGCAGATGCCCGAACCCGGCCGCATGGAACAGCGGCGCCCCGGCGTAGATCAGGTCCCCCGGCCGCAGCCCCAGCTCGAGAATCCCGGACTGGGTGATCGCCTTGATCATGCGCTGGGACTGCAGGACGCCCTTCGGGGTGCCGGTCGTCCCGCTGGTGAACGAGATGCTGAGGATGTCGTCGTCGTGGCTGACCGCCGCGAGCTCGCCGCCGTCCGGCCCACTGGCCAGGAACTCCTCGTAGCCCGACTCGAACGCCACGGCCGTCGTCAGGCCGCACTCGTCGACGATTCCCTGGTACCGCGCGCTGTAGAAGATCGTCCGCGCCCCGCTCGCGGCCAGCACGGTGCGGATCTCGGCCGCCGACAGCCGGAAGTTCAGCGCCACGTAGGTCGCGCCCAGCTTCATGCACGCCAGCAGCACCTCGACGTACTCGGGGGAGTCCACCGCGAGCAGCGCCACCCGGTCGCCGCGCCCGATCCCGATCCCCTGCAGCGCGCGGGCCAGCCGGGTGATCCGCGCGTCGCCCTCGGCGTACGAGCGGGTCCGGCCGTCGGCGGCGAGCAGGAAATCGGCCTGCGGGGTGAACCGGGCGTGCAGCGTGACCCAGTCGCCCGGCGCCAGCCCGGAGAGCTGCGTCATCGGCCGACCTTGCCGGCGTAGAACGAGGCGAGCTGGGTGTCCTCGCCATGGGCGGCGAGCACGGAAGCGGTCAGGAGGCGGGGCTGCTGGCCCGTGGAGTCGAGCAGCTGGCGGTTGGAGACGGCGCGGCGGTAGTACAGGTGGGCCGGGTGCTCCCAGGTGAAGCCGATCCCCCCGTGCAGGTGGATCGCCTCCCGCGTGATCTCGGCGCCGACCCGGCCGCAGTACATCCGCGCGACCGCCAGCCCGGCCAGCGACTCCGGCCGCCGGCCGATCGCGTCGTTGTGCTGCACCGAGCGCACCGCGACCGACAGCGCCGAGCGGGCCCGCTCCAGCGCCACGAGCAGGTCGGCGCATTTGTGCTTGACCGCCTGGAACGAGCCGATCGGGCGGCCGAACTGGGTGCGGACCTTCACGTACTCGACCGTCATCTCCAGCGCCCGCTCGGCGGCGCCCACGCACTCGGCCGACATGCCGAGGATCGCGCCCTGGCGGATCGCGGCCACCCCGGCACGGGCCCGGTCCTGCTCGGCCACCAGCACCGCCCGGGCGCCGTTGAGTCGCACGGCACCCATCCGGCGGGTCAGGTCGAGCGTGTTGAGCGGGACGACCTCGACGCCCGGGTCGGTCGCGTCGACCCAGAAGAAGGCGTGGTACCCCTGGTAGTCGGCCAGCACCAGCAGCGCGTCGGCCGCCGTCGCGTCCACCACGCAGGGCAGCTCGCCCCGGATCTCGAAGTCGCCGTCCGGGCCCGCCTTGGCGTGCGGATAGTCCAGCGGGAACTTCTCCTCGATGGGCAGCACCGGCACCGCCACGAGCTCGCCGGCCGCGATCCGCCGCAGCCGGTCGTGGTTCGCCCCGTCGTCGGTGAGCGCGACCAGCGCCGCGGCCACGAGCGAGGTGGTCAGGAACGGCCCGTCGTCCAGGGCCCGGCCCAGCTCGGTGTGGACCGCGACCTCCTCGGCCAGGCCCATGCCGGCGCCGCCGAACTCCTCCGGAATCCGTACCCCCGGCAGCCCCAGCTCCCCCGCCTGCCGCCGCCAGCGCTCGCGGTCGAGCCGCCGGACCGCGGCCGGGTCGAACGTCCCGCCGCGCAGGGCGGCCCCCGGGTCCCGCGCGAGGTGCTCGCGGACGACCTGCCGGAGCTGCTCGATGTCGTCCATCTCAGGCACTCTTCTCGCTGACGGGGCGCTCTTCGCGGGGGAGGCCGAGCACGCGCTCGGCGAGGATGTTGCGCTGGATCTCGTCGCTGCCGCCGGCGATGCGGTGCGAGGGGGCGCTGAGCAGCAGCTGCGACCACGAGTAGGTGCCCCAGGCGCCGGTGTCGGCGACCATCCGGTAGCCCAGCAGCCGGGCCGCCACGTCGGAGTAGTACTCCATGTCGGACGTCGTCATGAGCTTGACCACCGACCCCGGTGCGGGCCCGCTGGCGTCGCGCAGCCGCGTCGCCGTCTCGTGCAGCACCTGCTCGCGGGCCCAGCACTCGGCCAGCAGGTCCTGGATGGCCGGGTCCTCGATCGCGCCGGTCGAGCGGGCCAGCGCGAACAGCCGGATGACCGGCTCGATCATGATGCCGTTGTGGGCCCGGCCGAGCACCGAGCGCTCGCTGCCGACCGTGGTCATCGCGATGTTCCAGCCGCCGTTGACCGGGCCGAGGCGGCGGGCGTCGGGCACCCGTACACCGTCGAGGAACACCTCGTTGAAGTGCTCGGAGCCGGTCACCTGGCGCAGCGGCCGCACGTCGATGCCGGGGGAGTCCATGTCGATGAGGAACACGCTCAGGCCCCGGTGCCGGCTCTCCGGCGGCCCGGTGCGCACGAGGAGCTCGCCGAGCTGCGCGACGTGCGCGAAGGACGACCAGACCTTCTGCCCGGTGACGATCCAGTCGTCGCCGTCGCGGACCGCGGTGGTGCGCAGGCTGGCGAGGTCGGAGCCGGCCTCCGGCTCGGAGAAGAGCTGGCAGCAGATCAGGTCGCCGCGCCAGATGCCAGGCAGGAACTGCCGCTGCTGATCCGGCGTGCCGTGGGCCAGGATGGTCGGCGCCACGATGCCGTGGCTGACCATGTAGGTCGAGGTGGAGGGCACCTCGTACTCCGCGGCGATGCCGGCGACCAGCTCCACGTACTCGTGGTCGAGGCCGCGCCCGCCGAGGCTCGCGGGGCCGTCGAGCCAGGCGAGCCCGGCGTCGAACAGCTCCCGCTGCCACGTCTGGGCCCGGGCGACCTCCTCGGCCTCGTCGTCCGGCTGGGTGAGCCCGACGCCGACCACGTCGTCGTCCCCGACGCCGTGCAGCATGCCGCGCCGCTCGCGCCGCCGCGCCCGGGCCGAGAAGAACGCGTGCGCTTCGGCCGCCACGGATTCGCGCGTCGTCGGCGTGGTCATCGGGTCCTCCTGCAGGTTGTGCGCTGGTTCGGTGTTCATACGCGGGCGCTGTCGTCGTCCGCCTCGGCCTCGCGACCGAGGTAGGCGGAGACCACGCGGGGGTCGCGGGCGATCTCCTGCGGCGTACCGCGGGCCAGCACCGCCCCGGCCTCCAGAACCGTGACCCGGTCGCAGGTGCTGAGCACCAGGTCCACGTTGTGCTCGACGAGCAGGATGCTCATGTCCCAGTCCCGGGCCAGGGTGCGGATGAGCGTGCCGAGCTCGCGGGACTCCTCGTCGCTGAGCCCGGCCGCCGGCTCGTCCAGCAGCAGCACCCGCGGGTCGGCGGCCACCGCGCGGGCGATGGCGACCAGGCGGCGCTTGCCGAACGCGAGCTCGCCCGGTTTGCGGTCGAGGTCGTCCTCCAGCCGGAACTCCCGGATGGCGGCGAGCGCGGGCGGGGTGAGCTGGATGCGGCCCGGCACCACGAGGTCGCTGAGGTAGCGGCGGGCGCCGTCGTCGTCGCACGCGACCGCGAGGTTCTCGCGCACCGAGAGGTCGGCGAACAGCTCCAGGGACTGGAAGGAGCGCGCCATCCCGGCCCTGGCCCGCCGCCGCGCGCTCCACGGCGCGATCGAGGTGTCGTCGAGCCGGATGGCGCCGCGGGCGGGCCGCAC
Source organism: Dactylosporangium sp. CS-033363 (assembly GCF_050942475.1). Taxonomy (NCBI): domain Bacteria; kingdom Bacillati; phylum Actinomycetota; class Actinomycetes; order Micromonosporales; family Micromonosporaceae; genus Dactylosporangium; species Dactylosporangium sp. CS-033363. Next base: position 2,615,745 of record NZ_CP192032.1, read on the forward strand.
GAACCCGGTCAGCGCGTCGATGACGGTCGTCTTGCCGGCGCCGTTCGGGCCGATCAGCCCGTGCACCTCGCCGGGGACCAGCTCCAGCGACACGTCGTCGACCGCGACCACCCCGCCGAACTGCACCCGCAGGCCGTCCACGTGCAGCGTCCGCGAGGGACGGCGGTCGTGCGCGGGCGCGTCGGTCGCCGCCGGCTCGACGGGCTTCGGGCGCTTCGGGCGGGCCGGGATGCGCACGAGACGCCCGATGCGGCGCACGAGATGGGCGTTCATCTCGTACAGGCCGTTGCGCCCGCTTCGCAGCACGTACAACAGGAACAGGCCGCTGACCAGTGGCAGGTAGCTCTCCAGGTTGTCCACGCCGTGCAGGATCTGGGTGCCGACGCCGCCGGGCAGCAGGGTGGACGCGAACACCGCGCCGCCGATCGTGCCGATGCCGCCGACGACCGCCATGCCGATGACCGTGATCGAGGTGAGCACGTCGAACTGGGCCGGGAGGACGGCGACGCCCTGGAAGGCCAGCAGGACCCCGGCGAGCGCGGCGAGCGCCGAGGCGACCGCGAACGCGTAGAGCTTGCCGACGAGCACGTTGACGCCGAGGGCCGCCGCCGCCCGCTCGTTGGAGCGCACCGCGAGCAGCCGCCGCCCGACCCGGCCGCGGCGCAGGTTGGCCACGGCCAGCGCGCTCAACGTCAGCGCGGCGAGGGTCACGAGGCCGTAGTTGTACGGATGCTTGATCGCCCCGAAGTCCCAGCCGAAGATCGACGGCTCGCCGATCAGGATGCCGACGTCGCCGCCGGTGAACTTGAAGTCGCTGAGTACCAGGCTGAACAGCACGATGCCCATGCCGAGGGTGGCGATGGCGAGGTTGATGCCCCGGGTCCGCAGGGCCGGCAGCGCGACCAGCACGCCGACGATCGCGGCGGCCACCATCGCGCCGATCAGCGCGGGCAGGAAGCTCCAGCCCGCCCGGGACACGAAGGTCGCCGCGGCGAAGGCGCCCGACCCGGCGAGCACGTACTGGGCCAGGGAGAGCTGCCCGGCGTACCCGGTGACCACCGTGACCGACAGCGTGAGGATCGCGAACGCCATGGTGACGGTCAGCGCCTGCGCCCAGACCGGCGAGACCACGAACGCGATGAGGAACGCGAACACGCCCACCACCACGACCGTCGGGATCACCCGGATCCGCCCGTCGCCCACGCTGGGCAGGCGCTCCAGCACGTGACTGCGCAGGGGGAGCGAGCTGCCGCGCAGTACCAGATAGGCGACGATGACGATGAAGGGCACACTGTCGCCCCAGCCCGTCACCGTGACGTAGCGGGTGATCAGGGACTGCACGACGCCGATGCCCAGGGCGCCGGCGAAGGCGATCGGGAACGAGACGAACCGGGCCAGCAGCGCGGCCGCCAGGGCCGGCACGATGAGCAGGGTCAGCTGGGTCGGCTGCAGGTAGGTGATCGGGCCGATCAGCGCGCCGGCCAGCGCCGCGATCCCGGCCGCGAGGGCCCAGTTGGCGATCGCGATCCGGTCCGGGGAGTGGCCCAGGCTGGCGACGGCCCGCTGGTTCTCGGCCATGGCGCTCGCCACCCGCCCGAACGACGTCCAGCGGAAGACCGCGTACAGCGCCGTGGCGAGCGCGGCCCCGATCGCCAGGATGATGATCCGGTCGACGCCGAGGCTCGCGCCCGGCAGCGGCTCCACCGCGTTGGTGGGCAGGAACCCGGGCACGCTGATCGGGCCCACGCCGTAGCGCAGCACGGCCAGGGCCTGCAGGGTGAGCAGCACGCCGAGGGTCGCGATGACCCGCTCGATCGGCGAGGAGGTGCGCATCGGCCGCAGGATCAGGTACTGCACGGCCACGCCGAGCAGCACGCCGACCGCGGTCGCGGCGATGACGGCGGGGACGGCGGGCCAGCCGGCGGCCACGCGGAACTCGTAGTACGCGTAGCCGCCGACCATCACGAGCGAGCCCTGCGCGAAGTTCACGATCCCGGAGCCCCGGTAGATCAGCACGAGCCCCTGCGAGAGGAGGCTGTAGATCGCGCCGATGCCCAGGCCGAGCAGGAGGAACTGGACGACTTCCACGATCACTCCGTTCCGGTCGCGGTGGCGTCACCGAGGTAGAGGGACTCCACGGCGGCGATGCCGTCGGCCGCGTCGCCCGCGGCCGCGACGGCCCCGCGCCGCAGCAGGTACCAGCGGTCGGCGACCGCCATGGCCCGGCGGGCCTGCTGCTCGACCAGCAGCACGGCCACCCCCTCGGCGTCGGCCGCCCGCCGCAGCGCGGCGAACAGGCGGTCGACCACGAGCGGCGCGAGGCCGAGGGACAGCTCGTCGAGCAGCAGCGCGACCGGGTTCGCGGCCAGCGCCCGGGCCAGCGAGAGCATCTGCTGCTCGCCGCCGGACAGCAGCCCGGCCCGGGTCGCGAGCAGCGGCTGGAGCTCGGGGAAGAGCTCCAGCGCCCGCTCGATGCGACCCGGCCCGAGCAGCAGGTTGTCGCGCACGGACATGCCCATGAGCACCGAGCGCTCCTCGGGCACGAAGCTCATGCCCATGCGCGCGCGGACGTGGAGCGGGGCCGTCGTGACCGCCCCGCGCCACCGGACCTCGCCCCCGATCGGCGGCAGTTCGCCGGCCGCGGTGAGGATCGTCGTCGACTTGCCCGTCCCGTTGGCCCCGAGGAGCGCGACGATCTCGCCGCGCATCACCTTGAGGTCGACGTCGCGCACCACGGCCAGGTCGTCGTAGCCCGCGCTGAGTCCGCGCAGCTCGAGGACTGGTGCATCCTCATCCACCACTGCCGCCGCTGACATCTACTTGGTGCCCAGCGGGTCGATCGCGTCGCCGTCCTGCTTGAGCGTGCCGCCCGTCGCCTCGGACACGTAGACCTTGAAGGTCGGCACCCGGGGGTAGGTCGCGTTCACCGGCGGGTTCGGGATGCCGGCGTAGTCGGGCACGGTGCCCAGCACGATGGGCTTGTCGAGCTTGTCCAGCAGGCCGGTGATCGCGGCGGCGGTGACGTTGCCGCCGAGCCGCTTCACGATCTCGACCAGGAACGTGACCGAGCTCCAGGTGCCCAGCGAGCCGTTGTCGGTCACGGCCTCGGGGTGGTACTTGGCCATGTCGTCCAGGAACTGCTTGACCTGCGGGATCGCGGTGTTGGTCACGGGTACCGCGGACGAGGTGATGAACACGTTGTTCGCGAGGTCGCCGAGGGCCTTCTGATCGGCCGGCTTGAAGATGTTCGCCAGCGTCGCGATGTTGCCCTTGAAGCCGGCCTGCCGCACGGCCCGGATGATCCGCGGCGCGTCGGTCGCGGTCGAGGCCACGGCGATCGCGTCCGGGGTCTTGGCCAGGGCGGAGGAGGCCACGGCGCTGAAGTCGGGGGCGCCGAGGGGGGCCAGGATGCGGTACGACTGGGCGCCGCCCGCCTTGGCCCCGTTGGCGATGTCGTCGGCGGCGGCGTAGGCGGCGGCCGCGTCGGCCACGATGACCGCGATGTTCTTGCCGCCCTTGTTGGCCAGCAGCCGGCCCAGGCCGACCTGCATCGACTGGGTGCCGCCGGTGATCGGGTAGGAGACCTTGCTGGTGCCCTCGGTGGGGCCGCCCGAGCCGGCGCCGGCCAGCCACGGGATGCCGGCCGCCTCGAGCACCGGCAGCTCGGCCGGGGCCTGCGAGCTGGCCGCGCCGACGACCGCCACGACGCCGTCACTGACCGCCTGCCGGGCGCAGGCCGCGCCGGTGTTGGCGTTGTAGGCGTCGTTGCAGTACGTCACCTCGATCTTCCGGCCGTCGATGCCGCCGGCGGCGTTGATCGACTGGACGTGCGCGTCGAGGCCGGCCTTGGCGTCCTTGAGCGACAGGTTCGGGCTCTCGAAGGTACCGATCTGCATGATCTTGATCGGGCCGCTGTTGGAGGCGGCGGCGGCTCCGGGCTGGTCCTCACCGCGGCAGCCGGCGAGGCCGGCGGCGAGCGCGAGGGCGGCTAAAGGGACGAGGACATGGCGGGATGCGGGGATGTGCATGTCGGTCCTTTCGGATATTCCGAGCTGTCTCCGGGAGGAGGGGAGGGGGTGTCCAGCTCGGGACCAGGGGTCAGCGCAGGCTCTGGATGTTGACCCCGGCCGGCAGTTCGCGGCCCGAGTCGGAGTACGCCTTGGAGATCGCGGCCTGGGCCAGCGGCTTGTAGGACGGGCGCTTCTCGGTGACGACGCGCGCGGACCGCACGGCGGCCGTGAGCGTGCCCTGGAAGTGCGGCATGACATAGCGGGCGAAGAGTTCGAGGCTGGTCAGGGCCTTCTCGCGGGGGGCCCAGTCGTGCGTCATGATCATGAATCCGCCGAAGCCGCCGGTCTGCTCGAGCATCCGCTCGATGGCCGCGATGGCGTCGTCGGGCGTGCCGATGATGGAGCTGTCGTCGGCGATCTCGTCGGCCAGCGTGTAGTCGTTCTCCAGGCCCAGCACCGGCTTGAAGTAGTCCTGCCGCTCCTGCTCCCGGCCCTTCTCGACGTCGCGGATCGCCTGCTCGCGGTCGAGGTCCAGGTGGACCCGCACGACCATGCGCCACTCGGCGCGGCTGATCTCCGTGCCGGCGTCCTTGGCCGCCTGCTCGGCGATCTCCCACTGGGCCCGCATGTCCTTCTTGCCGCCGATGAACCCGGCGGACAGCGACAGGACGCCGACGCCGTGCTTGCCGGCCGTGGTCACGCCCGACGGCGAGGTGGTGCTGGCCACCGCGATCGGCACGCCGTTGGGGTTGACCGGGAGGAAGGCGAGCTGGGCCTCGCGCAGCTCGAACCACTCGGTGGTCGCGTTGACCACCTCGCCGTCGAGCAGCTTGATGATGACGTCGAGGGCCTCGTTCATCCGGGACCGCTGGGTCACCGGGGCGATGCCCATCATGTCGGCGTCGGAGATGAGCGCGCCCGGGCCGACGCCGAGCATCGCGCGGCCGTAGCTGAGGTGGTCCAGCAGCACGGTGCGGTCGGCGACCAGGAGCGGGTGGTGGTACGGGAGGCTGACGACGCCCGTGCCGAGCCGGATCCGCGAGGTGCGCACGGCCGCGGCCGCCAGGGCCATGAACGGGTCGGCGATCCGTTCCACGCCGGTCGAGTGGTGCTCGCCGACCCAGGCTTCGTCGTAGCCGAGCTTGTCGGCGAGCTCGATGAGTGCCAGGTCGTGGCGCAGGCTGAGCGTCGGACTGTCGTTGTTCGCGTGGAACGGGGCGATGAACACACCGAAAGTCATGGGCGCCGGACGAGCCATGGAGATCCCCCTCAGAAGCGGGTGTCGATCGAGAGCGGAGAAGGGCCGACCCGCGCACATGTGACGCCGGTCTCAGGTAAGTGATTGCTGAATCTACTCAGAAACTCGGCGAGCGCAAGAGATCCTCGAAAACGAGTCGGCCTCTGTCACGCTGCGTGCGCTTCAGCGGATATGCCCGGATCTTGCCCCCGTGGGCGGCTTGGAAGCGTCGACATGCTTACCTGAATCTATTCAGATTCAGGGTGGCGTACGCCACAGGATGGCGCTATGGTTCACCGGCGTTCACTCGGCATCGAAAGGGGGCGACATGCCGGAGGTTTCTGAGGAGCCGGATGCGGCGCGCAGCCGGCGCCTCGAGCGGGTCGCCGCCAACCTGCGCGGGGCGGTGCGGCGCCAGGACGGGCGCGAGACGCCGGTCGGGCCGCGCGCCATGCGCACCCGCAAGAAGCTGCTCGACGTGGCCGAGCAGCTCTTCGCCCGGGACGGCTACGCGAACGTCTCGCTCGGCGACATCGCCCAGCAGTCGGGCGTGAGCCTGGGGACCGTCTACCAGTACTTCGCCGACCGCGACGACATCGTGGCCACCCTCGCCGGCGAGAGCGCCCTGCGGATGCTCAACCTCGGCGCCGACTTCTGGGACGCCGCCACCGGGCGGCTCGGCCTGCGCCGGGCGATCAGCGCGATCGTCACCACGCAGTGGGAGAACCGGGACTTCTTCAGCCTCTGGGAGACCGCCAGCCACAGCGACGCCCGGCTGGCCGAGCTGCGCCGCGAGTGGGTCGGCAACTTCCGGCACTCCTTCGCGCGCTCGCTGGCCCGCGGCATGAAGAGCGGGCACGTGCGGCCGGGGCTCGACCCGGAGGAGACGGCCCGCGCCATGAGCCTCATGGTCAGCGCGTACTGCTACGACGCCTTCGTCGCCGACCCGCCCGACCCGCCCCTGGACCCCGAGGGCGTGATCGACCACCTGACCACCCTGTGGGCCGACGCGATCGGCCTGCGCGAGGACCGCGAACTGCGGCCCGCCGACGGGTGAGCCCGATGGAGAGGACGCAGATGTCGCTCAGCACCGCCCAGCGCCCGGCCGGTCCGCCCGGCGATCCCGCCTGGTTCCGGCACGTCCTCGGGCAGTACCCCACCGGCGTCTGCGTCATCACCGCGCAGCCGGCGGACGGCCCGCCGATCGGCATGGTCGTCGGCTCGTTCTCCTCGGTCTCGCTCAACCCGCCGCTGGTCGGGTTCTATCCGAGCGTCACCTCGGAGACCTGGCCGCACCTGCGCGAGGCGGACAACTGGTGCGTCAACATCCTGGCCGCCCACCAGTCCGACGTGTGCCGCCGGATCGCGACGGCCCCGCTGGCCGAGCGGTTCGAGGGCGTGCCCTGGCGCCCGGCCCCGTCCGGCGCCCCGATCATCGAGGGCGCGGTGGCCTGGATCGACTGCGTCCCGGTCGCGGTGCACGACGCCGGCGACCACAAGATCGCGCTGGCCGAGGTCCGCCACCTCGACACCGCGAGCAGCGAGCTGCCGCTGTTGTTCTTCCGCAGCGGGTACGGCAGCTTCGCCCCGCTGACCCTGACCGCGTACGACCCCGAGATGCGCCTGACCCGCCCGCTGCGGCACTTCGAGCTGATCCGCGCGATCGCCCAGGAGCTGCCCGACCAGGGGCTGCGCTGCCTGGTGACGGCGCCGGTGAGCGAGAGCGTCGTGGTCGTCGGCCAGCTCGACCCGCCGTCGGCGTCGGCCTCCGACCGGCCCACCACGCTCGTCGGGCAGCGGCTGCCGTTCCGCCCGCACGGCCCCTCGATCTTCGAGGCCTGGGCGCCGGCGGCGGAGCAGGCGGCGTGGGTCGCCAAGTTCACGCCGGACTCGCAGGAGCCCGAGATCCAGGCCCTGGCCCGGATCCGCGAGCGCGGGTTCTCCATCGGCCTGGGCAGCGAGGGACACCGGCGCTTCGCCGCGGCCCTCGAACGCCTCGCGGCCGAGCCGGGCACGGTGCCCAACGAGGAGCTCGACGCCCTGGTGGCCTCGCTCGACTACGAGCCCGCCGAGCTCACCGACGAGGTCCTCGCGCAGGCCCGGGTCGTCTCCGCCCCGGTCTTCGACGGCGGCGGGCAGCCGGTCCTGGCCCTGACCGTGTTCGGCTTCAAGGCCCGGCCCGACGTCGTCCGCGCGGCGATCGCCGCGGTCACGGGGTGCGCGGCGAAGGCGACGCGGTCGCTGGGTCAGGCGCCGCGGCGCGACTGACGCCTCGCATAGCGCACAGCGCGAAGCCGGCCACCAGGAGCACGTTCACCAGGACGGCCAGCCACGCGATGTTGGCGATGTGGGCGACCGGCCAGGCCAGCCCGGCCACCCCGACCAGCGCCGCCGCGACCGGCTGCCGCCGTAGTACCCAGGCGATGATCAGCAGCGTCAGGGGGAAGAACAGGCCGAGCGGCTTGATGATCGTCGCCGCGCCCGTCGCGTCGACGAGGTCGGTGTCGCCCAGCGAGACGTGGATGGTGTTGAAGCCGTACCCCACGTTGCCGGCCAGGCCCAGCATCCCCACGACCAGCAGGACGGCCCCGGTCACGCCGCCGGTCCAGGCGAGCGCGCGGACCAGCAGGAAGCCGTAGGCGGTCGCGGCGAGCACGTGCACCGCGCCGGCCGTGGGATCGGACCAGCCGTTGAGGGCGTAGAGGACGTCCGCGAGGAGGTACAGCACCGGCGCGAAGTACAGCGAGGCGTTGAGCACGCGATCCGTGGGAGTCATGCCTTCACGGTCGCTTTGTTCAAAACGCCGCACATCGGGGCAGGCCCGCCGGTTGTTCGAGGGTCTGCACTGTTCCGGCGGCCCGGCCCGCGATGCGAGCATGACCGGATGGCCCGAGTGCTCGCGGTGGCGACCGGATCGGCCGCCGCGCTGCTGGTGGCCGGCGGGGCGGTGCTCGGCTTCCACCTGGGCAACCTGCACAACGGGCTGCTCGCCGTGTCGTTCACGGCGGTCGGGCTGTACGTCGTCCGGCGCCTCCCCGGGCACCGCGAGGGATGGCTGTTCGCGGCCACCGGGCTCGCGCACGCCGTCATGTACTCCGGGCGCCAGTACGGCCTGCACGCGCCCGCGCTGCCCGGCGCGGCCTGGGCCGGCTGGATCGGGGTGTGGCCGCTGCCGCTCGTCCTGGTGCTCGTCGGCGTCACCATCATGGGCTTCCCCGACGGCCGCCTGCCGGGGCGGATCTGGCGGCCGATCGTCGGCGGGCTCGCGGTGTGCGCCGTCATCCTGGCGGGCGTCTCTGCGCTGTGGCCGGTGGAGTACACCCGCATCGGTTTGAACAGCCACCCGCTCGACCTGCCGGGGCGCGCGGTGGCCGAGTCGCTCTACACCGTCGGGCGGGCGGTGCTGTATCCGGCGATCCAGCTCGTCTGGGCGGTCTGCGTGGTGCTGCGGCTGCGGCGGGCGCGCGGCGACGAGGCCCGGCAGCTCCGCGGCTTCGTGGCGGTGGTCGCCCTGACCGCGCTCGGCATGGTGATCGGCTTCGCCGGCTGGCAGACGCCGGTGCCCGGCACGCTGCTGGCCGCGCTGGTGCCGGTGGCCGCCGGGGCCGCCATCCTGCGGTACCGCCTCTACGACCTCGACCCGGTCATCAACAAGGCCCTGGTCTTCGGGGTGCTCGCCGGCCTGGTCACGGCCGGCTACGCGGCGATCGCGGTGGGCATCGGCACCGTCCTGAGCGGCTCCCGGACAGTCCTCGCCCTGCTGGCCGTGGCCGTGGTGGCGGTCGCGTTCGAGCCGGTCCGGCGGTGGGCCCAGCGCTGGGCCGATCGCCTCGTGTACGGGCACCGCGCCACCCCGTACGAGTCGCTCGCGCGCATGTCGGCGTCGTCGAGCGCGGCGGCCCTGTGCGCCACCATCGCCGAGGCGGTGGGCGCGCGCGAGGTCGTACTCCTGCCGCCCGACGCCGGACCGGGCGTCCCGATCGTCCACAACGGGCAGACGTTGGGGGTGCTCGCGGTACACAAGGCGGACCACCTGACGGCGGCCGAGCGGCGGCTGGTGGCCGACCTGGCCGCGCAGGCCGGCCTGATCCTGGCCCTGCAGGCGAGCGCCCAGCGCCTGGTCGCGGCGGGCGACGAGGCCCGGCGACGGCTGGAGCGCGACCTGCACGACGGCGCCCAGCAGCGGCTCGTCACGGTCGGCCTGGAACTCGGCGGGCTGATCCGGCTGGCCACCGATCACCCCGGCCTGGCCGCGCGGGCTGAGGCGGTCCGCGCCGAGCTGCTGCGGGCCACGGCCGAGCTGCGCGAGACCGCCCGCGGCATCCACCCGGCGGTGCTGACCCAGGACGGCCTGGAGGCCGCGCTGGAGTTCCTGGCCGACCGCTCGGCGGTCCCGGTGCGGGTCCGGGTGCGGGTCGACCGCCGCCCGCCCGCCGAGGTCGAGTCGACCGCCTACTTCCTCGTCAGCGAGGCCCTGACCAACGCGGCCAAGCACTCGGGCGCGACGCTGGTCGAGGTGTGCTGCACGCTGTCGGCCGACGGGCTCGCGCTGTCGGTGTGCGACAACGGCGCGGGCGGCGCGGCGGTGGCCCCGGGCGGCGGCCTGGAGGGACTGGCCGACCGGCTGACCATGCTCGGCGCCCGGCTCACCGTCGACAGCACGCCCGCCGGCACGACCCTGCGCACGGTGATCCCGTGCGCGTGATGCTCGCCGACGACGGCCTGCTCTTCCGCGAGGGCATGGCGCGCATCCTCACCGAGGCCGGCTTCGCGGTGGCCGCCGTGGCCGCGGACGGCGCCGAACTCCTCCGCCACGTGCGCGCGGATCCACCGGACGCGGCGGTCCTCGATCTGCGCATGCCGCCGTCGTACTCCGCCGAGGGCATCGAGGCCGCCACCGCCATCCGCGCGTTCGCCCCGCGGGTCGGGCTGATGCTGCTGTCGCAGTACGTCGAGGTGCACCACGCCCTGCGCCTGCTCACCGAGTTCGACGGCGGCGTCGGCTACCTGCTCAAGGACCGCGTCTCCGACCTGGCCGCGTTCGGCGCCGACATCCGCAAGGTCGCCGCGGGCGAGACGGTCATCGACCCCGAGCTCGTGACCCGCCTGGTCGCCCGCCGCCGCGAGCACGATCCGCTGCAGGCCCTGACGGAGCGTGAGCGCTCGGTGCTCGCCCTGATGGCCCAGGGCCTGTCGAACGCCGCGGTGGCGGCCGAGCTGCACCTGGCCCTGAAGACCGTCGAGGCCCACGTCCGGGCGATCTTCCTCAAGCTGGACCTGCCCCCGGACGAGCGCGAGCACCGCCGGGTGAGAGCGGTGCTCGCCTTCCTGCGCGCTTAACGGCTGGGCTGGCCGCTGCCCGGGCACTCGCCCGCGCCGGGTGCGGCGCCGTCGGGCTGGTGGGCGGGCGTGGGCGACCCGGCATTCACGTGGACGCGGGCGCCGCACTTCGGGCAGCGGCTGATCGCCTCCGTCGACGACATGGCGGTACACCTCCGATGAGAACGACAAAGCCGGACCTGGAGGTGATTCCCCAGGCCCGGCCGGTCGGAACATCTCATCCGGCGGCGAGGGCCAGCATCTGCTTGATCTGCTGGGTGCGCGAGAGCTGGACGCGCTCGGCGAGCTGCTTCACCGTGGCGTTCGCGCCGTGGGCGGCGAGCTGCTGGGCCAGTTCCACCGCGTTGTGCTGGTGGGCGATCAGCAGGTTGAGGAACTTCGTCTCGAAGTCGGCGCCGGTCGCGTCCTGGAGGGCCTTGATCTCCTCCGGGCCGGTGGCCGGCTGCCCGCCGTGGGCCGCGTGGATGGCCGGGTCGGTGATGTCGGTCTGCGGGACGTTCCACGCCTGCAGCCAGCGCTGCATGGTGCGGACCTCCTCGGCCTCGACGACGTCGATCGCGCCGGCCAGGTCGACGACCTCCTCGCGGACGCCCTTCTGCTGGCCGAGCTTGAGCATCTGCAGGCCCTGCTGCTGGTGGGCGATGAGCATCTGCAGGAACATCACGTCGAAGTCGTTGTGCGGGCCGGCCGCGGTGACCGCGTCGGCCTCGGCGATGCCCTGGCTGGCGGCGAGCGGCGGGACCGGCTCGGCCGCCTGGCCGCAGGCCGCGAGCGAGAGCAGCACCATCGCCGCGATCACGAGACGCTTCACAGCGGGAGCCACAGCGCGAGGGTGTAGATCGGCTCCCAGGTGTAGATCGAGCGGTGGGACTGGCGGCACTGGTACTGCTTGCCGTTGTACGTCACCACGTCGCCCACGTGATACAGCGTGTCCGGGGCCCAGTCGCTCTTCGGCGCCGACGTGGTGGTGGCGCTCTTCGACGGTGTAACGCTCTTGGTGGGAGTCGGGCTTTTTGTTGGCGCGGTCGTCTTCGTGGGAGAAGCGGTCGGGGTCGCGCCGCCGCCGCCGGAGCCGATCTGCACGTCGATGCAGTTGTAGAACGCGTTCACCGTGTCGGCGATGTTCCACACGGCGAGGATCTTCTGGCGGCCGGAGTACCCGGACAGCGAGACCTGGTGCGACACCGTGGCGTTGGGCTGCTTGCCGCCGTCGTTGAACTGGGCGATGCGCTTGTCGCCGATGAAGTAGTCCCACGTGCTCGTCGAGTGCCGCGCCGTCAGCACCCAGTTGAACGTGACCGCGGTGCCGACGGAGGTGGCCGGCCAGTTGCGCGAGTCGTCGCTGAGCACGGAGAACCGCGCGTTGCCGCCGTCGCAGCTCTTGAGCCCCTTGGGGCCCTCGACGCTCTGCGGCTCGTACTGGATCGCGCCGCAGTCGGCGACCTTCCCCTGCGCGCACAGCGCCTGCCGGCTGGGTGGCGAGGAGACGTATCCGTGGGCCGAGGCGGGCTCGGCGTAGATGAGCGTCCCAGCGGCGGCGGCACCGAGGGCGACCAGCGGGTACAGGACGGATCTGCGCATTGTGGAAACCATTTCTCTCGGGTGCGAAAAACGTATCCGAGCGCCGCTTAACAAGGCCTCGTGCGATTTGCAAATCCGGCCTAACGCGTTTTTATGGTGTCGTTAATGGCGGGGGATGGCATGATCACGGCCATGTCGATCGCCGCCGTGCTGCGCGCCGCGCAGGTCGCCCGGGTCCTGGCCGCCAGCTGTGTCGGCCGGCTCCCGCTGGGGGCGGCTCCGGTGGCCCTGCTGCTCTACGCCCGCGAGAGCGTCTCCATCGGCGCGGCCGGCCTGCTCGTCGGCGTCTACACCGCCGGCCTCGCGGTGGGCGGACCGGTCCTGGCCCGCATCGCCGACCGCTTTCGCCAGCCCCCGGTCCTGCTCGCGGGCGCCTTCGTGTCGACGCTCGGATTCCTCATTCTGGTCCAGGGTGTACCGCTGTGGGCCGCCGCGATCGCCGTGCTGTTCGCCGGCCTCGGGGCGCCGCCGTTCGAGGCGGGGCTGCGGGTGCTCTGGCGCGACCTGCTCGACGAGGAGCAGGTCCCGACCGCGTACACCCTCGACATCGCGGTCCAGGAGCTCATCTTCATCTTCGGCCCGCTGGTCGCCGGCCTGGCGGTCGCGCTCGGCGGGGGAGCGGCCGGCGTGTACGCCACGGCCGGCCTCCAGCTGTTGGGCACCGTGTGGTTCGTCACCACGCCGGTGGTCCGCGGCTGGCGGGGCGAGCGGGCCGACCGGCACTGGGCCGGCGCGCTGCGCTCGGGGCCGCTGCGCCTGCTGCTCACCGCGGTCGTCCTGATCGGCGCGGGCGTCGGCTCGCTGCCGGTCGCGATGCTCGACTACGCCGAGTCCGTCGGGCACCGCTCGTTCTCCAGCTGGCTGCTGGCCGCGCAGGCGTTCGGCGCGCTCATCGGTGGCCTGGCCAACACGCGGCTGAAGATCGAGCCCCGCCGGCTGCCCCTCCTGGGCCTCGGTCTCGGCCTCGGGTACGTCCCGCTCCTGCTCACCCCCGCGCCCGCCGCGCTGATGCTGCCGCTGGCCGTGCTGTGCGGGCTGTGCCTGCCGCCGCTGCTGGCCGGGGCGTTCCTGACGGTGGACCGCATCGCGCCGGCCGGAACCGCGGCGGAGGCGTTCGCCTGGGTCGCGACCGCGTTCTCCGTCGGCGCGGCGGCGGGGGCGGCGGTGGACGGGGCGATCCTGGACGCGGTGACGTCGACGCGGGCCGGCTTCATCCTGTCGCCGGTGGTCATTCTGCTGGCCGTGCCCTGGCTCCGGCCGGTGGCGCGGCATGCGCCGGGCGGGTTTGTCCAAGACACAGGCGGTACGACTGCGGCAGTTTGAAACGCATGGACAAGCACCTGTTGCTGCTGGAAGCCGCGCCCGCGTTCCTGGCCGTCGTGGACCGCGTCGAACCGGCGGACCTGGATCGGCCGACGCCGTGCGCGGATTGGGACGTTCGTGCGCTGTGTGCGCATCTGCTCGAATGGGGGCCGCCGCTGGAGGGGGCCGCGCGCAAGGAGTCGGTGCCGCCCGGGGCCGCGTACGACACGCTCAAGGCGCAGGCGGAGCGGCTCGCCGAGGCGTGGGGGACGGCCGCGGCCTGGGAGGGCGCGACCGTGATGGGGACCTTCGAGATGCCCGCGGACCTGGTCGGCGGCATGGTGCTCGGCGAGTTCGCGCTGCACGGCTGGGACCTGGCCCGCGCGCTCGACGTGCCGATCGCGTTCTCCGACGGCGTGGCGCACCTCGTGTACGCCGAGGTCGCGCGCTCGGCCGCGCAAGGGCGCGAGATGGGCGTCTACGGGCCCGAGATCGCCGTCGCGGACGGCGCGCCGGTGTTCGAGCGGGCGCTCGCGCTCAGCGGCCGCGACCCCTTCTGGAAGGCTTCGTAGCCGCCTCGGTCAGCGACTCGACCACCGAGCACGCGTCCTGCAGCGGGTCGCCGGCGTCGAGGTTCACCGCGACCGTCCGCAGCATCTCGCGGAAGCGCTCGCGGTCCTCGTCCGGCAGCGCGCCGAGCACGCGGTCCTCGATGTGGCGGAGCTTGCGCTGCAGCTCGCACAGCTTGCCCCGGCCCGCCTCCGTCGCCACGATCCGGCGGGCGCGGCGGTCGGCCGGGTCCGGCTGCCGCTCGATGAGGCCGGCCTTCTCGAGGTCGTCGAGGAGGTACGTCATCACGGTCCGGTCGATGCCCAGCTTGTTGGCCAGGGCCAGCTGGGTGTCGGCCGCGCCGTCGGCGGCCGAGGTGAGCACCTGGTAGCCGCGCGGGCCGCCGGGCACGTCGGCGATGACCGCCTGGGCGCCCTTCGCGTAGCCGCGCAACAACACGCCAAGCGCCCAGCCGAGGTCCGACTGGAGCTCGACGTGCTCGTGAGCCGCCTGCGTCATGAGAGCAATGATAAGCAGCTCACTCACTCTTGCCACTAGATGTTCTGTGAAGCAGACTATCTCCACAGAAGCACAATCCTGTGGAGGTACCTCATGCACCTGTTCCGACTCGACGCGAGCGTCCGTACGACGGGGTCCGTGAGCCGCGCGCTCGCCGACACCGCCGAGCAGGCCTGGCTCGCCGAGCACCCGGGCGCGACCGTCACGCGGCGCGACATCGGCCTGGAGCCGCTGCCGAGCGACCTGTGGGCGAAGGCGGCCCGGTCCGCGGTGGACCCGACCGCGCCGAAGGCTCCCGAGGCGGCCGAGGTGACCGCGACGCTGGCGGCCGAGCTGCTGGACGCGGACGCGTACGTGTTCGCGGTGCCGCTGTACAACTGGGGCGTTCCCGCCTCGTTCAAGACCTGGATCGACCTGGTGCTGCTCAACCAGCGCTTCGGCGGGGGCGGCGACCGTCCGCTCGCGGGCCGGCCGGCGGTGCTGGCGATGAGCCGCGGCGGGGGCTACGGCCCGGGCACGCCGAAGCACGGCTGGGACCACAACGGGCCGTACGTGCAGCGGGTGCTGGCCGAGGTCCTGCACCTCGACGTCCACGTGGCCGAGGCCGAGCTGACCCTGGCCGACGTGACCCCGGCCATGGAGTCGCTGCGCGGCATGGCGGCCGACCTGCTGAAGACCGGCCACGAGCACGCCGCCAAGCACGGCCGCACCATCGCCGACCTGGTCGGCCCGCGGGCCTAACCCAGTGGCGGGAGGTTCTGCGTAAGTTCGATCGCCGTGTGCACCAGCGACTGCAGGCGCGCTGTCAGCGCGAGCAGGAGCTGGTGCGCGGCCGGGCCCGCAGTGGCGGCGGCCTCGCGCAGGGTCTCGATGTCGCCCTGCACCTGGCTGAGCTGGCCGGTCAGGTCGGCCACGCCGGCGCCCCGCTCGAGCGCGCCCGCCATGTCGGCCAGGCTGACGCCGTTGGCCTCCAGCGCCTTGATGGCGGCGATCCGCTCGATGCACGACGCGTCGTACAGCCGGAAGTTCCCGGCCGTCCGCTCGGTCGACTCGATCAGGCCGAGGCCCGTGTAGAAGTCAACAGTGCGGGTCGACACGCCGGCTTGATTGGCGAGCTCCCCGATCCGCAGCAGCTTTGACACGATCCAACCCTACAGTGCCGCGTGCTAGTGTGCCCGCCGTGGTCGTCCGGAGCCCGAGCCGCGCCGCGCCGGGCGCGGGCGGTCAGGCCGTCGATACGGTACTCGACGATCCTGTGATCTGCCCGGTCGAGCCCCGCGCCGCCCTCGCTGTCGGCTTCACGACCGGCGCGGATTTCGTGGAGATTGTCCGCAATGGCCCCGCGCCTGACGCCGCCCGCACCCGCCGCGAGCGGCGCGAACACGCCGAGGTGGACCGGCTGATGCGGCAGATCGGGCAGATCTGCCGATAGACCTCCACCTGACCGGGCCAGGGTGCTGATCGCCCGACACGGTACCGTTAGGCGCACTGGGGTTGACAGCCGTTGAACACGGACGAACGCGGGAGGCGGGGCATGCGAGAGCTCGTCGTGGTGGGTGTGCGTGCGCAGACCTGGCAGAGCCGTCCCGTAGTCCTGCTCAAGGACGAACCGACGGGCCGCCACCTGCAGTTGCCCGTCGAGGGCGGCCCGCGCAGCATGGACGAGCCGATCAGCGCCGAGCTGTTCCAGCGCGCGCTGATGGCGCTGAACGCGCCGCTGCGGGCGGTCGAGGTGGTCGCCGCGCACGGGCCGTTCCAGCTGGTGCTCGGGCAGGGCATCCGGGTGCCGGCGGCGCCGCTGGAGGCGATCGCGCTGGCCCGGCACTGGGGCGTGCCGATCCTGACCACCGAGGAGCTGCTCAACGCGGCCTCGGTGCAGGCGCCCGAGGGCCCGACCCAGCCGCTGGACCTGACCGCGCACATGGAGAAGCTGCCGACGGGCCGCGCCACGCTGCTGATCCGCAAGGGCGCCGAGGCCGGGGCCGAGTTCGCCCTGGACGGCGACGTCGTGCAGTGCGGCCGCGACTCGGCCAACCAGATCGTGCTCGACGACAACACCGTCTCGCGCAAGCACGTCGAGTTCCACCGCAACAGCGGCGGCTTCGGCTACTCGATGCTCGACATGGGCAGCCTCAACGGCACCTACGTCAACGGCGAGCGGGTCAAGAGCGCCAACCTGAACGACGGCGACGAGGTTCAGGTCGGCAAGTTCATGCTCCTGTACCAGCTGCGGTAGCGCCTACCACGCTGACGGTTCGTAGTCCTTGAGGAAGCACCCGTACAGGTCCTCGCCGCGCTCGCCGCGCACGATCGGGTCGTAGACCCGGGCGGCGCCGTCGGCGAGGTCCAGCGGGGCGTGGAAGCCCTCCTCGTGCAGGCGCATCTTCTGCGGATGCGGCCGCTCGTCGGTGATCCAGCCGGTGTCCACGGCCGTCATCAGGATGCCGTCGCCGAGCATTTCCTCCGCGCTGGTACGGGTGAGCATGTTCAGCGCGGCCTTGGCCATGTTGGTGTGCGGGTGCCCGGGCCCCTTGTACCGGCGGCTGAACTGGCCCTCCATGGCGGAGACGTTCACGACGTACTTGCGCCGCGCGGTGGAGCGCTGCATCGCCGCGCGCAGCCGCGAGACCAGGATGAACGGCGCGGTCACGTTGCACAGCTGCACCTCGAGCAGCTCGAGCGGGTCGACCTCCTCGACCGTCTGCACCCAGCTGTTGGAGTCGGCCAGGTCCGGCACCAGGCCGCCGGCGTCGATCGCGGTGAGCGCCGCGACCTTCTCGGCGGTCGTGTTGCCACTGGTCAGCGCGAGCGCCGTGAGCGCGTGTGGCGGGATGATGGTCGGCGTCCTCGCCGACTCCAGCACCAACTCGGCGTCGGTCTTGTGGAACGTGACCACGTCGGGCATCGGCCCGTCGAGCATCAGCGGCGCCGACTCGGCCGCGACCAGGTGCGAGTAGGACCCGGCGGCCCGCTTCACCGTCTGCGCCGCGTTGTTGATGAGGATGTCGAGCGGCCCCTGCGCCGCCACGTCGTCGGCGAGCGCCGCGACCTGGGCCGGGTCCCGCAGGTCGATCCCGACGATCCGCAGCCGGTGCAGCCAGTCGGCGCTGTCCGCCATGGCCGAGAAGCGCCGGACGGCGTCGTTGGGGAACCGCGTCGTGATCGTGGTGTGAGCACCGTCACGCAACAGCCGCAGCGCGATGTACATCCCGATCTTCGCCCGCCCGCCGGTCAGCAGCGCCCGCCGCCCGGTCAGGTCGGTCCGCTGGTCGCGCCGCTCCCGGTTGAGCCGGGCGCACGGCGGGCAGAGCTGGTGGTAGAACGCGTCGACGTCGACGTAGCGGTCCTTGCACGTGTAGCAGGACCGCGCCCGCTTGAGCCGCCCCGCGCTGGCCCCGATCGTCGGCGACACCAGCGCGATGCCCTGCGTCTCGTCGTCGATCCGCCCGGGCGCCCCGGTCGCGGTGGCCTCGGTCACGGCCTTGTCGCTGGCGGTGACGCTGGCCCGGCGCTCGCTGCGGCGCTGGCGTTTGACGTGTTTGTACAGGTGGGAGGTGGCCCGCCGCACGGTGAGCACATCGGGATGCTCGGGCGGCAGGTCCTGCAGCTCCTCGAACACGGCAAGGCAGATGGCGAGCCGCTCCGGGTCGATGCCGGGGGCTTCGTCAACGGGGCCCAGGTCCAGGGCGTCGTCGATCATCGTGTCAATGGGGTCTTGCGGGGTCACGACGGGAACTGTACGCAACGCCCCCGCCACGGGGCCAAACAGAAACGGGCCCGGTTGGCGCCATTGCCACCCGGACCCGCTGCTCCGCGGCTTCCCACCGTCCCCCGTTCGCACGCCGGCGGGCTCGCGCTGGACTCAGTAAAGCCGCCTGTTCTCCACAAATCCGACATATCCGCTTTATTCCTCCCTTGGGGTGCGGCTGGCATGATGCGTGGCATGCGCGACCCGCGAGAGCTGGCCGGGAGCTGGTCGTCGTTCCAGTCCCACGGCTTCCTGCCGCCCTCGCCCGCGCTGGGCCATCTCGTCGCCCGGTACTGGTGGGCCCGCTGGGACCTGACCGGCCAGCCGGCTTACGAGCAGCTGATCATCCCGTACCCGAACGTGCACCTGACCTTCTCCGCCTTGTCTGGTCCGATGGTCCGGGGCGTGAACCGCGGTCGCGTACGCCGCGTCCTGTCGGGCCGCGACGCCGTGCTGGGCGTGGCCTTCCGGCCGGGTGTGTTCCGCCGCTACCTGGGCGCCGCGATGGACACCGTGACCGACCGCTCCCTGCCGGCCTCGGCGATCTTCCCCGACCTCGCGCCGTACCGGGTGGACGCGCTGGAACCGCTGTTGCTGGCGGAGACCGTCGACGCCTACCTCTCGTCGCACCTGCCGCCGCCGGACGCCGTGAGCGACGAGGTGGCCGGGTGGGTGGAGGCGATCGCCGAGTCGTCTGACCTGCGGCGGGTGGATCAGCTGACGGCCCGGTTCGGCGTGCGCGAGCGCCAGCTGCAGCGGCTGTTCGCGGAGTACGTGGGGGTGAGCCCGAAGTGGGTCCTGCGCCGCTTCCGCCTCCACGAGGTCACCGGCCGGATGGAGGCTCGAACGCCGATCGACTGGGCGGCGCTCGCGGCCGACCTGGGCTACGCGGACCAGTCCCATCTGACCCGCGACTTCACCAACATGTTCGGCGAGCCGCCGACGAGCTACGCCGCGCGCTACTGACCGCCTTTCGCCGGCCGCTCGATGCGCAGTCCTCGGCGGGCGGGCGACTCGAACTACCGACCGCCTTTCGCCGACCGTTCGATGCGCAGTCCTCGGTGGGCGGGCGACTCGAAGCGTCCATGCCCGATTTATCGCCTGACAGGTGAAATATCGGGCATGGGGTGATGAGGGGGCGGCCGGCGACAAGCGAGCGGCCGGGCGGCAAACGGGGGCTGGGCGGCAAACGGGGGCCGGGCGCGGCAAACGGCGGGCCGGGCTGCGACGGGCGGCCGGGCTGCAACGGGCTGCAACGGGCGGCCGGGCTGCAACGGGCGGCCGGGCTGCGACGGGCGGCCGGGCTGCGACGGGCGGCCGGGCTGCGACGGGCAAGCGGGCTGCGACGGGCGGCCGGGCTGCGACGGGCAAACGGGCTGCGACGGGCGGCCGGGCTGCGACGGGCAAACGGGCTGCGACGGGCGGCCGGGCTGCGACGGGCAAACGGGCTGCGACGGGCGGCCGGGCTGCGACGGGCAAACGGGCTGCGACGGGCGGCCGGGCTGCGACGGGCAAACGGGCTGCGACGGGCGGCCGGGCTGCGACGGGCAAACGGGCTGCGACGGGCGGCCGGGCTGCGACGGGGGCCGGGCTGCGACGGGCGGCCGGGTGACAAAGGGCACGGATGGCAGAGAACGGGGCGGATGGGAGAGAAAGGGGGGTCGAACGGGCGGGGTTTGGTGACCGGGCGGGGGCTTGGGGCGGTTTGCCGGCGGCAAGTAGGGTGGCTGGCGATGTCAGCTCAGCGTGTCACCCTCGCCGGTGTCGCCCTCCTGGTCGCCCTCGGCGCGGCCGGCTGCGGAGGCGACGACCCGGCACCGCAGAGCCAGGCGCCCGCGGCCCAGCCGTCGCAGGGGCGGCAGGTGCAGAGCTCGGCCCCCGGCGCGGACACCAACGCCGCCGGCCTGGGGAGCACCGCGAGCGCCGTGCCCAAGGGGACCACGAAGCACGTGTTCCCGCTGCAGGGCAAGGGCTCGTACTCGCACGACCACCACGACTACCCGGCCAGCGACATCATCGCCGCCTGCGGCCTCAACGCGCTCTCCCCGGTCGACGGCACCGTGCTGGAGGTGACCAAGGTCGACACCTGGACGGCCAAGGTCAACGAGGGCTCGTCCCGGGGCGGGCTGTCGGTCTCGATCCTGGGCAACGACGGCGCGCGGTACTACATGTCGCACTTCTCGGCCATCGACAGCGGCATCGAGGCGGGCACCGCGGTCCAGGCCGGCCAGCCGGTGGCCAAGGTCGGGCGGACCGGCGACGCGAGCGCCTGCCACATCCACTTCGGCCTCTCCCCGGCCTGCGCGAAGACCGGCGACTGGTGGACTCGGCGCGGGGTGATCTGGCCCTGGTCGTACCTCGACGCGTGGAAGGCCGGCAAGGAGAAGTCGCCGGTCGCCGAGCTCGAGGCCTGGGAGCAGAAGAACGGCTGCCCGGCCAAGGCGACCGTCGACAAGTAGCCGGCCCGCTACTCGTACTCCAGGCAGAACGGGTGCCCCGCCGGGTCGCTGTAGACGCGGAACCCCGCCTCCTTCGTGGAGAGCAGCTGCGCTCCCATCCGCAGCACCTTGGACTCGGCCGCGTCGATGTCGTCGACCCAGATGTCCAGGTGGAACTGCTGCGGATAGTTCGGGTCGGGCCACTGCGGCGGGATGTGGTTCGGCGCGTGCTGGAAGCTCATCCGGCTCGCCCCGTCGCCGATGTCGATCCAGTCGCCGTCGACCCGGGTGATGGGCAGGTCGAGCAGCTCCGAGTAGAACCGCGCGAGGGCATGCGGGTCCGAGGTGTCCAGCACGACGGTCGAAAGTCTCGCAATCATCCTCCCATCGTGCCCCACCGGTATGACAAAAAACCGCCCGAAGGGCCTACGAAGGCTGGGACTGGATCGCCGTGATGGCCACGGTGTTCACGATGTCCTTGACCGTGGCACCGCGCGACAGGTCGTTCACGGGCTTCCGCAACCCCTGCATCACCGGGCCCACCGCCACCGCCCCGGCCGAGCGCTGCACCGCCTTGTACGTGTTGTTCCCCGTGTTCAGGTCCGGGAACACGAACACCGTGGCCTGCCCGGCGACGGGACTCCCCGGCAGCTTGGTGGCGGCCACGGCCGGGTCGATCGCCGCGTCGTACTGGATCGGGCCCTCGACGGGCAGGTCCGGGCGGCGCGAGCGGACGAGCTCCGTCGCCTCGGCCACCTTGGTGACGTCCGCGCCGGAGCCCGAGGTGCCGGTGGAGTACGACAGCATCGCCACCCGCGGGGTCACGCCGAAGCGGGCGGCCGTCTCCGCCGAGGACAGGGCGATGTCGGCCAGCTGGGCGGCGTCGGGGTCGGGGTTGACCGCGCAGTCGCCGTAGACCAGCACGCGGTCGGGCAGCAGCATGAAGAAGACGCTGGAGGCCACGCTCAGGCCGGGCACCGTCTTGATGATCTCGAAGGCCGGCCGGATCGTGGCCGCCGTGGTGTGGGTGGCGCCCGAGACCATGCCGTCGGCGTGGCCGAGCTGGACCATGAGCGTGCCGAAGTACGACACGTCGGCCACCACGTCGTGCGCCAGGTCGAACGAGACGCCCTTGTGCGCCCGCAGGTCCCGGTACACCTCGGCGAACTTCTCGCGCAGCTCGCTCGTGGCCGGGTCGATCAGCTCCGCGGCGCCGAGGTCGAGGCTCAGGTCGCGCGCCTTCGCCCGGATCACCGCCGGGTCGCCGAGCAGGGTCAGGTCGGCGACTCCCCGGCGCAGCAGGATGTCCGCCGCGCGCAGGATCCTTTCCTCGGTACCCTCCGGCAGCACCAGCCGCCGCCGGTCGGCCCGGGCGCGGTCGATGAGGTCGTACTCGAACATGAGCGGCGTCACGCGGGACGAGGCGGTGAGCTCCAGCACGTCCGTCAGCGCCGTCGTGTCCACATTGGACTCGAAGGCGCCCAGCGCGGCCTCCACCTTGCGCGGGTTGGCGGCGCTCAGGCGGTGCTCCATGCGGGTGGAGGAGGCGATGGTGTCGTAGCTTGCCGTCGGTACCGACAAGACCGCCAACCCGGGATTGAGCCGTTCGAACAGGGCGAGCGCGGCCGGGTCCGGCGCGATGCCGAGGGTCAGCACGATCCCGGCCAGCGGCACCAGGCCCGACGCGTGCGCCGCGCCGGCCGCCACCAGCAGGTCGGCGCGGTCCCCGGGCGTGATGAGCAGGCAGTCGGGCGTGAGGTGGTCCAGCACCGCGGGGACCTGAGCCGCGCCGACGACGTAGTCGAGCACGTCGCGCCCCAGCGCCGTGTCGCGGTCCGCGCCGGCGGTGACGACGCTCGCCCCGAGCTGCGCGGCGACCTCGGCCACCGTGGGCGCGCCGACGGTGGGCACGTCGGGGATGACGAAGCAGGGTACGGGCAACTTCGGCGGCGGTACCGCCTGCAGCGTCTTGTTCAGCACCACCGCGGCGACGGTCGCGTCGAGGTCGGTGAGCGCGTGATAGGCGTGCCGGGCCATCGAGTCCAATGTGGACTCGTCCGCGCCGCTGCCGTTGACGACCGAGACGACGGCGGCGCCGAACTCGTTGGCCAGCCGGGCGTTGAAGGCGAGGTCGTCGTCGATGTCGGTGCCGATCACCACGACCGCGTCGTGGTGCTGCGACACCTGCCGGAAGTGCTCGACGACCTGCCCGACGAGCTCCTCGGCGCGGCCGGCGGCGAGCATCGCGGACGCCTCGGGATAGGTCACCCCGAACAGGCGATCATCCCCGATGTTGTACCGCGAGCGCAGCAACTCCAGCAGAACGTCCTCCGACTCCGGGGCGACGGGCCGGAAAACTCCGATCCGCGGCACCTTGCGGGACAGCAGTTCGGCGAGTCCGAGGGCCACGGCCGACTTGCCGGAGTCGGGTCCGTGCTCGACGAGGTACACGATGCGGGCCACGGAGTTAGTCTGCCTCCCATGATCCTGGTGCTCAACAGCGGCTCGTCGTCGGTGAAGTTTCGTGTCGTGGATCTCGGCGACCCGGGCGCGGGGGAGCGCGGCCTGATCGAGAAGATCGGCGAGCCGGGCGGCGTGCCCGACCACGCGGCCGCCCTCGAACAGGTGCTCGACGGCCTCGGCGACGCCCACATCGAGGCGGTCGGGCACCGGGTCGTGCACGGCGGGTCCCGCTTCAACGCCCCGGCCGTGGTCGACGACACGGTGCTGGAGACGCTCCGCGAGCTCGTACCGCTGGCGCCCCTGCACAACCCCGGCGGCATCACCGGCATCGAGGCGGCCCGGGAGAAGCTGCCGGACGTGCCGCACGTCGCCGTGTTCGACACCGCCTTCCACGCGACCATCCCACCGGCCGCGGCGACGTACGCCATCGATCGGGACCTTGCCGCGCGGTACGATATCCGGCGCTTCGGCTTTCACGGAACCTCGTGCGAATATGTCGCCGGGCGGACGGCCGCGCTGCTGCAGCGGCGCCCCGAGGACCTCAACCTCATCGTCCTGCACCTGGGCAACGGCGCCAGCGCGACGGCCGTGCGCGGCGGGAAGAGCGTCGACACCTCGATGGGGCTGACGCCGCTGGAGGGGCTCGTGATGGGCACCCGCTCCGGCGACCTGGACCCGGCCGTGCCCGCGTACCTCAACCGGGTCGCCGGCCTGGACTTCGCCGCCGTCGACGACGCCCTGCAGCGCCACGCGGGCCTGCTCGGCCTGGCCGGCGTCAACGACATGCGCACGGTCCTGGAGCGCCGCGCGGCCGGCGACGAGCCCGCCGCGCTCGCCTTCGACGTGTACTGCCACCGCATCCGCAAGTACGTCGGCGCCTTCCACGCCGTCCTGGGCCGCCTCGACGCGATCGCCTTCACCGCCGGCGTCGGCGAGCACGCCCCGGCCGTCCGCGCGGGCGCCCTGAGCGGCCTGGAGACCTGGGGCATCACCGTCGACGAGGCCCGCAACGCCGCCAACGAGCGCATCATCAGCCCCGACGGCGCCCGGGTGGCGGTCTGTGTCGTTCCCACCGACGAGGAGTTCGCCATCGCCGAACAAACCGCCGCACTTGTACTGTGAGCAGCAGCATCACCGCAGGGCGCTCGTTCGACGGACGTTGATGGCATCATGCATCGATGCGATCAGTCCCGCCCCGCGGTGTCCTGCTCCGGCGCGCGGGGAGCGCCGCCTGCCTGCTGATCGCCCTGTTCGCCCTGTTCGTGGCCGACCGCGCGGCCAGGTCCGGCGAGGACGGCGCCCGCCGCTACGGCGACCTCGGCGGCACGTCGGCCACCCCGC
The DNA here is from genome assembly GCF_050942475.1 of Dactylosporangium sp. CS-033363. Taxonomy (NCBI): domain Bacteria; kingdom Bacillati; phylum Actinomycetota; class Actinomycetes; order Micromonosporales; family Micromonosporaceae; genus Dactylosporangium; species Dactylosporangium sp. CS-033363. The sequence continues at coordinate 2,640,273 of NZ_CP192032.1, forward strand.
CGGCGCAGCCCGAATGGTGGCCGGCGCCGCACCCGCCGCGCGAGGTGCTGGTCGACGTCGCGATCCGGCCCGCCGGCGACGACGCGCGCATCACCGAGGCGTACGACATCACGCTGCACCACGACGACCCCCTCGTCGCGCTGATCCGCACCGGCGACGTCGAGAGCGGCGCCCTGGCCCTGCAGCTGGCCGGGCGGGCCACGCCGAACCTGCCGGTCGCCCTGCGCTACGCGGACCCGCAGGGCGACGTGCACGCGTCGTTCACCGCCGAGTCCACCGTGCGGGCCGGCGCGGTCAGCGTGGCGTTCGACGCGGTACCGCAGCCGCTCGACCCGTCCGCCGCGCTGCGCCGCACGGTGCGGATCTCGGCCCAGGGCTACGGAATCCGGACCGTCGGCCGGGGTGATCCGCGCCAACAGGACCGGTCACACGCGACGTTCACCGAAGCCGGCGGCATCGCGGTCCTGCTCGAGGCCGATGTCCCGCCGCCCGACCGCGGCGGCTGGTTCCCGGCGCTGGCGGCGTGGGGCCTGGTCATGCTGGTGCCCTGGCTGGCGCTCCGGCGGCTGCGGCTCCTGGCGATCCCGGTGGCCGCCCTCGCCGTCGTCGCGGCGGAACTGTCGAGCCTCGGCGACAACGCGGCCGTCCGGATCGGCTGGGCGCTCGCCTGTCTCGGCGTTCCGGCGCTGCTGCTGGCGGTGCCGTGGATGGCCGGCGTCGCCCGCCCCCGCGCGCGGGACCTCGCGCTCGCGGCGGCCGTCGCGGCCGGGGTGGCCCTGATCCCCGCCGGACTCGTTGCCTCGGCGATGCCCCCGATGCCGGCGGCGGCCGGCTGGGCGCTCGTCTTCGGCCCGCTGGCCGGGGCCGCGGCGCTGGCCCTGATCCGCCGGTCGGCCTGGCTCGGGGCGGCGGTCGCGCTGGCCGGGGTCGCGGTCACGCTCGGCCTGCGCCAGTCCGTGGACCGGTCGGGCTGGGGCGACGTCGCCGCCAGCGCGGTCGGGCTCGTCTGGGTGCTGCCCCTCGCCGTCGTGCTCCCGGGCCGCCGGTCGCTGTGGTGGCTCGGCGGCGGGCTGGCCGCGGGCGCGCTGCTCCTGCGCCCGGCGGCCGAGCTGAGCTGGGAGTTCCTGCCGATGCACGCGCTGACGATGGCCAACCTCGCGCTCGGCGGGACGCTTCTGGTGCTGCTGGCGCGGGAGGGGCGCGACCCGCAGCGGCTGCGGGCGCGGGGGACCGCCGTGGCCGCCGTGGCGCTGGTGCTGTGCGTGGCGGTTGACCCGTCGGCCTTCAGCTGGGTGTATCCCGCCGCGATGCTCGCGCTCTGGGGCGGGCTCCTCGCGCTGCTGGCCCGCGACCCGGGTGCCCGGCTGGTCTCCGGGGCCACCCACGCCCGGCTGGTGCGGGCCGAGCTGCGCCGGCGGATGCTGCGGACGGCCGCCGCCGACGTGTACCGCGGGGCCCGGGCCAGGCTCACCGCCGGCCCGGAGGCCCTGGACGAGTACGACGGCGCGCAGGCCCGGCTCGACGAGGCGGTCGATCGCGGCGGCGCGCCCGTCGACGGGGTGCCGGTCGGCGACGCGTTCACCACGGACGCGGGCCGCACGCCGGTGGCCAACGCGCTCGCCGCGGCCGGGTTCGCGGCGCCGGCGGCGGTGCTGCTCATCACGTACGAGATCGTGGCGCTGCTGCAGCAGGAGCACGGCGGGCCGGTGCTCGACTCCGTGGACGTGGCGCGGCATCTGCTGCGGTGGCCGGTGTACGCGGCGCTGTTCGGGTTCTGCTACCCGCTGCTGCGCGGGCGGGGTCCGTTCCCCAAGGCGCTCGGCCTCGCCGCCGTGGTGCTCGTGGCCGAGCTGCTGCCGATCCTCGCCGACCCGCGGGCCACGGCGGGCGGGCGGCAGCTGGCGATCGCGGTGCTGCTGCGCGCCGGGCAGGTGCTCGTGTTCTTCGTGGTGCTCGGGTTGCTCTGGGAGCGGCGCCTCGCGGTGCTGGCCGACGTGGGGTGGAGCCGGCTGCGTGACATGCGCCGGATCACCACCCTGGCCACGCCGGTCGGCACTGTGCTGCTGACCGTCGTCACCGCGCTGGGCACCGCGCTGGCCGGGGCGGCGGCCGCCGCGCTCATCGCCAGCCAGACACCCGCACCGCAGGCACCTCGGCCCGCGCCGTCGAGCTCGAGCGGCCGCTGAGCCCAACGCCGGCCGGACGCCGGCCCCGCAGGCGCCGCGGCCCGCGCCGTCAGGCTCCGGCGGCCGCTGAGGCGCCGACCGGGGTCCAGGCCGGGTACTTCGGGGCCCGCCCGTCGCCCGACGAGCGGCCCCGCAGGCGTCGCGTGACCCAGGGCAGGACGTGCTCGCGGTAGTACTTCGCCTCGGCCAGCAGGCCGCTGGACGCCTTCGGGCCCGGGTCGACGCGGTGGGCCGTGGTCGGGTGGCCCAGGGCGGTCAGGACCAGCCCGGCGACGCGGCGGTGGCCGGCGCCGTTGAGGTGGAGGCGGTCGCCCGACCAGTACTGGGCGTGCCGGATCTCCTCGTCGCCGAAGATGTTCACGAACAGGGCGCCGTGCTGCTGGGCGAGCTCGGTCACGGCCGCCGACAGGATCGTGCCCTTGCGGTGGATGACCTTGCCGAACGGCAGGTGCTCGGACGGGTCGGCGCCGCTGAGCAGGAGCATCCGCACGCCGGCCTCGGTGGTGCGGCGCAGCGCCATCTCGGTCAGCTCGAGCAGGCGGTCCATGTCGGTGCCGCGGCGCATCATGTCGTTGCCGCCGCCGTTCAGCGACAGCATCGTCGGCGTCGGGTCCAGCGACAGCGCCACGTCCAGCTGCTCGTCGAGGATGGGGCCGAGGAGGCGGCCGCGGATGGCGAGGTTGGCGTACTGCACGGTCTCGCCGGTCGCCTCGGCGACGCCGGCCGCTACGAGGTCCGCCCAGCCGCGGGGGACACCGTCCGCGCGCTCGTCGCCCATGCCTTCGGTGAAGCTGTCCCCGATCGCCACATACCGCACGAGCCCATCATGCCCCTTGAAGATCAGCGCCGGCCGCGCGGGTGGGAGGCGGCGGCGCGGGCCGTGGCCGCGGCGGAGATCAGCGCCGGCCGCGCGGGTGGGACGCGGCGGAGATCAGCGCCAGCCGCGCGGGTGCGAAGCGGCGCGGGGGCCGCTGCCGCGCAGCTCGCCGCCGGCCGCCTCGGCGAGGATCTCGGCCAGCTCGTCGAAGCCGTCGCGGACCAGGCCGGCCGTGATGCGCACGTGGTCGGAGTCCAGGTGGCTCACCTCGAACGGGGCGCCGGGGGCCACCGCGATCCCGTGGGCGGCGAGCGTCAGCAGCGCCACCTGCTGGTTCGCCACCGCGACCCAGATGTTGATGCCGTCGGCGCCGGTGGCGGTGACGCCGCGCGCGTCGAGGGCGTCGAGCAGCGCCGTGCGGCGGCGGGCGTACTCGTCGCGGGCTTGGGACACTTGCAGTACCGTTGCCGGGTTTGTCAGCAGTTCCAGCAGCACCGCCTGCAGCAGGCGGGACGACCAGCCCGGGCCCAGGAGCCGGCGATCGGTGACTGCGGTGACGACCGAGGCCGGCCCGCCGATGGCCGCCAGCCGCAGGTCGGGGCCGTGGCTCTTGGAGAAGCTGACCACGTGCACCGTGCGGTCGGGCAGGCGGCGGCCGAGGCTGACCGGCGGGGCGGTGGCGATCGCGCCGGCGTGGTCGTCCTCGATCACCGTGACGCCGGGGTGGCGGGCCAGGACGCGGGCGAGCTTGTCGGCGCGGGCCGCGGTCATGCTCGCGCCGGTCGGGTTGTGCGCGCGCGGCTGCAGGAACAGGGCGACCGGCTCGCAGGCCAGCGCGGCGTTGAGCGCGTCGGGGCGCAGGCCGTGCTCGTCGATGCCGACCCCGACGACGGTGGCGCCGACCGTTTCGAGCAGGTCCAGCGTCGGCGGGAAGGCCGGGTCCTCGACGAGCACGTGATCGCCGAAGCGGACCACGACGCCGGTGATCCGGTCCAGGGCGTCCATCGCGCCGTCGACGACGGTGAGCCGCTCGGGCGGGAACGGCCAGCGCTCGCGCAGGACCTCCTCCAGGCCCGGCAGGACGGCCCCGTCGAGGTACGACGTGGTCAGCCGGGCGTCGCCGATCCGCTTGAGCGCCTCGGTGAGGCTCGGCAGCAGGTCGTAGTCCGGGATGCCGGTCGAGTAGTCGTGCACCGGGCCGCCGCGCAGCTCGCTGACCCGGGTGCCGAGCTGGGCGTACCGCAGGCGCTGCCGCGGCACCGACGGGCCGGCGACGAACGTGCCCGAGCGGCCCCGGGTTTGGATGGCCCCCGCGCGGGCAAGGCTGCGCCACGCCTCGCTCACCGTGGTGGGGCTGATGCCGAGCTCGCGGGCGACGTCGCGGACGGTCGGCAGGCGGGTGCCGGGCGGCAGTGTCCCGGCGGTCACGAGGCGGCTGACGGCAGCGGCGATTCCCCGGGCGCTGCGATCGTCGACCGCTCCCGTGATCAGAGCCAGCAAATTACATCTCCGAAACATTCTGTAACGGTGGGACCATTGTCCGCCTAGATTTGTGTCGTTAGTGTCCTACGGCATCTGACCCGAAACAAGGTCGGTCCGCCGCCGGGCACCTCCCCGCCACCGGCCAATGTGGACCGACCAGAGAGGGGTAGCCATGACGATCGTCCGCGCCGCCATCGTCCAGACCAACTGGACCGGCGACAAGGAGTCGATGATCAAGGCGCACGAGGACTACGCGCGACAGGCCGCCGCCCAGGGCGCCAAGGTCATCTGCTTCCAGGAGCTGTTCTACGGCCCGTACTTCTGCCAGGTGCAGGACTCCGCCTATTACGAGTACGCCGAGTCGATCCCCGGCCCGACCACCGAGCGCTTCCAGGCCCTCGCCGCCGAGCTGGGCATGGTCATGATCCTGCCGATGTACGAGCAGGAGCAGCCCGGCGTCCTGTACAACACCGCCGCCGTGGTGGACGCGGACGGCAAGTACCTCGGGAAGTACCGCAAGAACCACATCCCCCAGGTCAAGGGCTTCTGGGAGAAGTTCTACTTCCGCCCCGGCAACCTCGGCTACCCCGTCTTCGACACCGCCGTGGGCAAGGTCGGCGTCTACATCTGCTACGACCGGCACTTCCCGGAGGGCTGGCGCGCGCTCGGCCTCAACGGCGCCCAGATCGTGTTCAACCCGTCGGCGACGAGCCGGGGCCTTTCCGCGTACCTCTGGCAGCTCGAGCAACCCGCCAGCGCCGTCGCCAACGAGTACTTCATCGGCGCGATCAACCGCACCGGCATCGAGGACCTGGGCGAGAACGACTTCTACGGCACCAGCTACTTCGTCGACCCGGAGGGCAAGTTCGTCGGCGAGGTCGGCGACGCCCACAACCCCGAGCTCATCGTGCGCGACCTGGACCTGGACCTGCTGGCCACGGTCCGCGACCGCTGGCAGTTCTACCGCGACCGCCGTCCCGACGCCTATGGGGAGCTGGTTCAGCCGTGACGGGCTTGCTGATCAAGGGTGGGACGGTGGTCGGCCCGCAGGGTCCGATCTCCGCCGACGTCCTCGTGGTCGGGGAGAAGATCTCGGCGCTGTTCATGCCGGGCGACGGGCCGGTCGAGGGCGACTTCGAGGTGCTCGACGCGACCGGAAAATACGTGATCCCCGGCGCCGTCGACGCGCACACGCACATGGAGATGCCGTTCGGCGGCACGAAGGCCAGCGACACCTTCGACACCGGCACCCGCGCCGCGGCGTTCGGCGGCACCACGACCATCATCGACTTCGCCATCCAGCGGTACGGCGAGGTGGTCCAGGACGGCCTGGCCGCCTGGCACGCCAAGACCGAGGGCGAGTGCCACATCGACTACGCCTTCCACATGATCCTCGGCGGCGTCGACGACGACTCGCTCAAGGCCATGGATCAGCTGGTCGCCAGCGAGGGCATCACGAGCTTCAAGCTGTTCATGGCGTACCCCGGCGTCTTCTACAGCGACGACGGCCAGATCCTGCGCGCGATGCAGAAGGCCCGGGACAACGGCGCCATGATCATGATGCACGCGGAGAACGGGCCGGCCATCGACGTGCTCGTCAAGCAGGCGCTGGAGCGCGGCGAGACGGACCCGATCTACCACGGCATCACCCGGCCCGAGGCGCTGGAGGCCGAGGCGACCAGCCGCGCGATCTGGCTGGCGTCCGTGGCCGCGGACTGCCCGCTCTATATCGTACACCTGTCCGCATCCAAGGCTCTCGAACAGGTCGCCGCGGCGCGGGACCTCGGCCGCAACGTGTTCGCCGAGACCTGCCCGCAGTATCTGTACCTCACGCTGGAGGACCAGCTCGGCGCGGACGGCTTCGAGGGTGCCAAGTGGGTCTGCTCCACCCCGCTGCGCAGCAAGCACGAGACCCACCGGGCCGACCTGTGGAAGGGCCTGCGCAGCAACGACCTGTCCGTCGTCTCCACCGACCACTGTCCCTTCTGTTTCAAGGACCAGAAGGACATGGGCATCGGCGACTTCTCGAAGATTCCCAACGGCATCGGCAGCGTCGAGCACCGCGTCGACCTGCTGTACCAAGGCGTCGTCGACGGCAAGCTCTCCCTCGCCCGCTGGGTCGAGACCATCGCCACCACCCCGGCGCGGATGTTCGGCCTCTTCCCGCAGAAGGGCATCATCGCGCCCGGCTCCGACGCCGACATCGTGCTCTACGACCCCGCGGCCCGCACCCGCATCGGCGTGGAGACGCACCACATGAACATGGACTACTCGGCCTGGGAGGGCTTCGAGATCGCCGGCAAGGTCGACACCGTCATCTCCCGCGGCACCGTGCTCGTGTCCGGCGACACGTACCACGGCACCAAGGGCCACGGCCGGTTCGTCCGCCGCGGACTGTCCGACTACCTCATCTAGGAGCCTGTCATGCGAGAGATCAGGCACTGGGTCGACGGGAAGGCCGTCGCCGGCACCAGCGGGCGGCAGCTGCCGGTCTGGGACCCGGCCACCGGCGAGCAGCAGGCGTACGTCGTCGCCGCGACCGCCGCCGAGACCGACGCGGCCGTGGCGAGCGCTCTGGCCGCGTTCCCGGCCTGGCGGGCGGCGTCGCTGTCCCGCCGCGCCGAGGTCATGTTCCGCTTCCGCGAACTCGTCGACGCCAACCGCAAGGAGATCGCCGCGCTGGTCTCGGCCGAGCACGGCAAGACCGTCGCCGACGCCGAGGGCGAGCTGGCCCGCGGCCTGGAGAACATCGAGTTCGCCACCGGCGCCCCGCACCTGCTCAAGGGCGGCTACAGCGAGCAGGCCAGCAACGGCGTCGACGTGTACTCGATCCGCCAGCCGCTGGGCGTCGTCGCCGGCATCACGCCGTTCAACTTCCCGGCGATGGTGCCGATGTGGATGTTCTGCAACGCGCTCGTGTGCGGCAACACGTTCGTGCTGAAGCCCAGCGAGAAGGACCCGTCCGCCGCGCTGCTGCTGGCCGACCTGCTGCGCCAGGCCGGGCTGCCCGACGGCTGCTTCAACGTCGTGCAGGGCGACCGCGAGGCCGTCGAGCGGCTCCTCGTGCACCCGGACGTGCAGGCGCTGAGCTTCGTCGGCTCGACCCCGATCGCCCGGGCCGTCTACGAGGCCGGAACCAAGGCGGGCAAACGGGTGCAGGCGCTCGGCGGGGCCAAGAACCACATGGTGGTACTCCCCGACGCCGACGTGAACGCCGCCGCCGACGCCGCGGTCTCGGCCGGCTACGGCTCGGCGGGGGAGCGGTGCATGGCCGTGTCCGTCGTCGTCGCGGTGGGCGCGGTCGCCGACCCGCTCGTCGCCGCGATCAGCGAGCGCATCGGCCGGATCGCGGTCGGGCCGGCCACCGACCCGGCGGCCGAGATGGGTCCGCTCATCACCCGCGAGCACCGCGACCGGGTGGCCGGCTACCTCGCCGAGCCTGGGGCGGCCGAGGTGGTCGTCGACGGCCGCGAGGCTCCCGTGAGCAGCGGGCCCGGGTTCTTCCTCGGCGCCTCGCTGGTCGACAGGGTGACGCCGGATTCGCCGCTGTACCGCGACGAGATCTTCGGCCCGGTCCTGTCGGTCGTGCGCGCGGACTCCTACGACGAGGCCGTCAAACTGGTCAACGACAACGAGTACGGCAACGGCACCGCGATCTTCACCCGCGACGGCGGGGCGGCCCGGCAGTTCCAGTACGACGTGGTCTGCGGGATGGTCGGGGTCAACGTCCCGGTGCCGGTTCCGGTCGCCTACTACAGCTTCGGCGGCTGGAAGTCCTCGCTCTTCGGGGACCTGCACATGTACGGCCCGGAGGGCATCCAGTTCTACACCCGCAGCAAGGTCGTCACCTCGCGCTGGCCGGACCCGGCCACGTCCGAGGTGGACCTCGGCTTCCCGAAGGTGCGGTGACGGCATGGACGTAGGGGTGGTGCTGCAGTGCGACCCGCCCGCGATGGGCGTGGTCGAACTCGCGAAGAAGGCCGAGGCGGCGGGCTTCAGCCACGTGTGGACGTTCGACTCGCACGTGCTGTGGCAGGAGCCGTTCGTCATCTACAGCAAGATCCTCGCCGACACCGAGCGGGTCGTGGTCGGCCCGATGGTCACCAACCCGGGCACCAGGGACTGGACGGTCACCGCGTCGCTGTTCGCCACCCTCAACGAGATGTACGGCAACCGCACCGTCTGCGGCATCGGGCGCGGCGACTCCGCGGTGCGGGTGCTCGGTTCGCGCCCGACCACGCTCGCCGAACTGCGCGAGTGCGTGCAGGTCATTCGCGAGCTCGGCAACGGGCGTGCGGTACACCTGCGGGATCGTGACCTGCAATTCGCGTGGGCGCCCGGCTCTCGGCTCGAGGTCTGGGTCGCGGCCTACGGGCCCAAGGCGCTCGCGCTGACCGGCGAGGTCGGCGACGGCTACATCCTGCAGCTCGCCGACCCGGACATCGCGGCCTGGATGATCAAGGCGGTCCGCGCGGCGGCGGAGAAGGCGGGCCGCGACCCGGCGGCGATCAAGTTCTGCGTCGCCGCCCCGGCCTACGTCGGCGACAACCTCGCCCACCAGCGCGACCAGACCCGCTGGTTCGGCGGCATGGTCGGCAACCACGTGGCCGACATCGTCGAGCGCTACGGCGCCGACGGGGCCGTGCCCACCGTGCTCACCGACTACATCAAGGGCCGCAAGGGCTACGACTACGCCGAGCACGGCCGGGCCGGCAACACCCACACCGACTTCGTGCCCGACGAGGTCGTCGACCGGTTCTGCATCCTGGGCCCGGTCGAGCACCACCTCAAGCGCCTCGCCGAGCTCAAGGACCTCGGCGTGGACCAGTTCGCCCTGTACCTGCAGCACGACGCGAAGGAGTCCACGCTCGCCGCCTACGGCGAGCACATCATCCCGGCCGTCAGATGAGACGAGCCCTGGCCGCCCTCGTCGGCGTGGTTGCCTTCGTGGCCCTGTGGGAGGGCTACAAGGCGGTCGGCAACGACGAGGGCACCGCCGTCTTCGGGGTCCGCATCCTCCCGCGGGCCGACGACCTTTCCATGCCGCATTTGTACAGTGTGCTGCAGCGACTCTCGCGGCCCGAGCTCACCGGCGGCCGCCCGATCTGGCACGTGGTGCTCGACGCGTGCCTGTTCACCCTCGGCGTGACGGCGGTGGGTTTCGCGGCCGGCGTCGTGATCGGGTTCGTGCTGGCGGCGCTCATGCAGCGCTTCCGGGTCGTCGAGCGGGGCCTGCTGCCCTACGTGGTGCTGTCCCAGACGGTGCCGCTGGTGGCGCTCGCCCCGCTGGTGGCGGGCTGGAGCGGGGCGCTGTCGTTCGGCCCCTATCCGTGGCAGGACTGGATGACGGTGTCCACGATCGCGGCGTACCTCGCGTTCTTCCCCGTCGCCGTCGGGCTCCTGCGCGGCCTGCAGTCGCCCTCGGCGGCCGGCGTCGAGCTCATGCGCAGCTACGCCGCCGGCTGGTGGCGCACGTTCGTGAAACTCCGGCTGCCCTCGGCGCTGCCGTTCCTGTTCCCGGCCCTGCGGCTGGCGGGCGCGGCCGCGGTCGTCGGGGCCGTCGTCGGCGAGATCTCCACCGGCACCCGCGGCGGGATCGGCCGGCTCGTCATCGAGTACGCCCGCGAGGCCACCTCCGACCCCGCGAAGGTCTACACCGCGATGCTCGGCGCGGCCCTGCTCGGGCTGTGCGTCGCCGGTTTTGTGAGTCTGCTCGAAATCCCCCTGATGCGGCATCGTCGTAGGGTCGAGGTGAACGTGGTATGACGGCGGTGTCGATCGCCGGTGTCAGCAAGGTATTCAACTCAGGTCGCCCCGACGAAGTGGCGGCACTATCCGATGTGGACCTCACCGTCGACAGTGGACAATTCGTCTCCCTGATCGGCCCGTCCGGATGCGGCAAGTCGACGCTGCTGCGGCTCATCGCGGACCTCATCGAGCCGACGGCCGGCACCGTCACCGTGGCCGGGAAGGCCGCCGGGCAGGCGCGCCGCGACCAGGAGTACGGCATCGCCTTCCAACAGGCCGGCCTCTTCGAGTGGCGCACCGTGCGGCGCAACGTGGAGCTGCCGCTGGAGCTGCGGAGGATCCCGCGGCAGCAGCGGCGGACGCGGGCCGAGGAGATGCTCTCGCTCGTCGGGCTGTCGGACTTCGGCGGGCACTATCCGGCGCAGCTCTCCGGGGGCATGCAGCAGCGGGTGGCGATTGCGCGGGCTTTGGCGGTACACCCGAATCTGCTGCTGATGGACGAGCCGTTCGGCGCCCTGGACGAGATGACCCGGGAGCGGCTGCAGACGGAACTCCTGCAGATCTGTGCGACGACCGGCACTTCCACCGTGTTCGTCACCCACTCGATCTCCGAGGCGGTGTTCCTGTCCGACAAGGTCGTCGTGATGTCGGCCCGCCCCGGTCGGATCACGGCCGTGTTGGATATTTCGTTGGGGGAACGGACCGACGCTGTCCGGCAGTCTTCTTCGTACTTCGACTACGTCACCGCCGTGCGCAAGGCGCTGCGGTCATGAGACGGGTGCTGCCGCCGGTGATCGTCGGCATCCTCGCGCTTGCCGGGTGGGAGCTCACGGTCCGGCTCGGCCGCATCGCGCCGTTCATCCTGCCCGCGCCGTCGGCGATCTGGGCCGAGCTGGTCGAGCAGCGCTCCAACGTGCTCGACGCGGCCCTGGCCAGTGGGGCCAACGCGCTCGTGGGGCTGATCGGCGGTACCGTCGCCGCGGTTCTTGCCGCTCTTGCCACAAGCAGGGTGCGGCTGCTCAGCGAGGTCTCGGTGCCGTTCGCCGCGGTCCTGAACGCGCTGCCGATCATCGCGCTCGCGCCGATCCTCAACAACATGTTCGACTCGACCAGCAGCGTGCCGCGCCGGCTGGTCGCCGGGATCATCGTGTTCTTCCCGGTCTTCATCAACACGCTGCGCGGCCTGCGGGAGGTCGACCCGACCCACCGCGAGCTCATGACCAGCTACGCCGCCGGTTCCTGGACCTTCGCAAGGCTGGTCCGGCTCCCCGGCGCGCTGCCGCACCTGTTCACCGGCCTGCGGCAGGCCTCGTCCCTCGCGGTCATCGCCGCGGTCGTCGCCGAGTACTTCGGCGGTCTCCAGGACGGCCTCGGCGCGCGGATCACGTCCGCGGCCGCGTTCACCGCCTACCCCCGGGCGTGGGCCTTCGTCTTCGGCGCCTGCGTCCTCGGCCTGGTCTTCTACCTGACCACGCTGCTGCTCGAACGTCTTGCCATGCCTTGGGCTCGTTTCTGAGGGGTTCTCTATGCGGAAGTTCGCTTTTGTCATCGCGGCCGGGCTCGTCCTGTCCGCCTGCGGCACGGCTGATTCGACGTCCCCCACCACCCCCGCCGGCGCCGGCGGCATGACCACCGTGAAGCTGCAGTTGCAGTGGTTCTACCAGGCCCAGTTCGCCGGCTACATCGCCGCGGTCGACAAGGGCTTCTACAAGGAACAGGGCCTCGACGTCCAGCTCCTCGAGGGCGGCGTCGACATCGTCCCGCAGACCGTCCTCGCCCAGGGCAAGGCCGACTACGCCGTGGCGTGGGTCCCGAAGGCCCTGGCCTCGCGCGAGCAGGGCGCCGGGATCACGGACGTGGGCCAGATCTTCGCGCGCTCCGGCACGTACCAGGTCGCCTTCGCCAGCTCGAACATCAAGTCCCCGGCCGACTTCAAGGGTAAAAAAGTCGGCAACTGGGGCTTCGGCAACGAGTTCGAGCTCTTCGCCGGCATGACCAAGGCGGGCCTCGACCCCGGCAAGGACGTCACGCTGGTGCAGCAGCAGTTCGACATGCAGGCGCTGCTGAAGAAGGAGATCGACGTGGCCCAGGCCATGTCGTACAACGAGTACGCCCAGCTGCTGGAGGCCACCAACCCGGCCACGGGCAAGCTGTACCAGCCGGCCGACTTCCAGATCATCGACTGGAAGACCGTAGGCTCGTCGATGCTGCAGGACGCGGTGTGGGCGAACACCGAGAAGCTCAAGGACAAGGCGTACCAGGACCAGACCGTGAAGTTCCTGACCGCCACGATCAAGGGCTGGGCCTACTGCCGCGACCACGCCGAAGAGTGCCGCGACCTGGTGGTGGCCAAGGGCTCGAAGCTCGGCAAGACCCACCAGCTGTGGCAGATGAACGAGGTCAACAAACTCATCTGGCCCTCGACCGGCGGCGTCGGCCTGATCAACGAGGCCGACTGGACGCGCACGGTCGACATCTCGATGACCACGAAGAACCAGACGGGCGACACGGTCCTGAAGAAGAAGCCCGAGGGCCAGGCGTACACGAACGACTACATGCAGAAGGCCCTGGACGCCGCGAAGGCCGCGGGCATCGACACCACGGGCTCGTCCTTCGCCCCCACCCCGGTAACCCTCACCGCCGGCGGCGCCTGACCCTCGGGGCGCTGCTCTGGGGTCAGCGGAGCGGCCTGGCTTTTGGCAGACTGCCCGCATGGCCGACGACCTCACGACTCCGGAGCCGGCGCCGCCCAGGGCGCCGGCCACCCGGTGGGGCGTCGTCGCCCTGGTGATCGTGGCGGTCCTGACCGTTCTGGGCGGCGCGACGGCCCTCATCCTTCCCCGCCTGGACAGCGCACCGGTGCCGTCGGCGTCCCCGAAATACGTGGGGTGCATGCAGTTCGGCACCGACAAGGACTACTGCGACCGCTTCATCGATGACGTCGTCCGGCGCAGCGACCTCAGCCAGGAGCAGCGCGACGTCCTGGAGCCGGACGCCAAGCGGGCCCGGGAGGCGGCCAGTTCCCCCGCCCTGTGCGGCGACCCGGACCGCGGCGTGGTGAACCGGCAGTTCGCCCAGTGCATGAGCCTGCCGTCCACCGGATCCGGCCGCGGCGGCGCCCGCATCCCGACGCCCGCCGACGCCGAGGCGATCCGGCTCGCCCTGGAGCGGGCCGGCTTCCCCGGAGCCGTGGTCCGGGTGGCCCGCGACGACGACCCGGCCCCGCACGGCACCATCCTGTTCGGCGTGCCGATCGGCACCGCCTGCCTGCTCGGCTACCAGTCCGCCGGTTCCGGGGGTGGCGGCTACAGCCTGCAGGGTCACCTGCCGGACGGGAGCTGCGTGCGTGACTGAGGTCTCCCGTAGGTGGAAGCGGCCAGGGCTCGGCCGGGGTCGTTCCCTGATGTGTCGTGGTGGTCGCCGGACCCATGCTTGAGGCATCACATTCGGTACCTCGACAAGGGAGCAAGACAATGGAAACCGTCTACGGCTCGATGCGCCAGCACGGCCTGGTCCGCCCGACGCAGGGCCGGCTTCTGGGCGGTGTGATCGCCGGCCTGGGCCAGCGCTTCGGCATCGACCCCTGGCCGGCGCGGCTGCTGTTCGTGCTGATCCTGCTGGCGATCCCGGGCTCGCAGATCCTGATCTACCCGATCCTGTGGATCCTGATGCCGTCGGAGGACGCCGTGGCCCCGGTCACGCCGATCACGCCGCAGGCCCCGGTCGCCTGACCCCTCACCAACCCGCGGCGCCGCGACTGTTGAACGCCCGGCGCCGCGTGACGTCCAGCCCGACCACCGCGGCGGCGTCCATGGCCGTGAAGCCTGCGCTGCGCGTGGCTGAGGCCGGATGTTCGGTGCCACAAAGTCGCCTCGGGCTCGACCGCCTGGCGTGGCGCCGCGAACGTCGATGCACGACCGCCCCGCGCACCGTCGCACGGGGCGGCGCGATACCCGGGTGGGGCTGCTGATCTGCGGGAGTGGCACGCGGTGGGTACCGTGCCGGGGAGATCGATTGGCAGGAGGTCGTCCCCGGTGGCGGACAGCGCGTTCCAGGATTGGCTGGTCAGCGACAGCTGGCAGGACTTCAAGCAGCAGCGGGCGATTCGGGAGATCGAGTTCTCGCTCAGCGACCAGCGGGCCGAGAGCCGGGCTTTGCGGTCGCAGCTGTCGCGGGTGCAGGGGTCCATCGAGCAGCGCCTGAGCCGCCTGATTACGTCGTTTGACGCGTTTGTCGAGCTCAGTGACCTTCGGGCCGAGCTCGCCGGGTTCGACGAGGCGGCGCGCGCCCGGTACCGGATGCGGCAGGTGCTCGCCTTCCGGGCCGGAGCTGCGCCTGCGCTGCCGGCTGCGGTTGAGGACGTCGACGGGTACTGGCTGTCGCCCGCCGCCGCCGCGCTGGCCGCCCTTGCCCGCGGGGACGATGCCTCGGCCGAGCTGGAGCGGGCCGCTGCTCGCGATCACCGGCGTACCGCGCTGCTCATGGTCATGTCCGGCGCCGATCTCGACGTTCGCTGGGTCAGTGCCGCCTTTCCGGAACTCCTGGCCGACACGCAGCTGACCGCCGCCGAGCGGGGGATCTGGACCGCTGCGGCCGAGGGGCTGCTGGGTGACGCGGCGCTCGAGGTCGTGGCCGGGCGGCTGGCCTCCTTGGTTGGCGGGCTGGGTGAGGAGCGGCGGGCGTCGCTCGACCGGTGGCTCGTCGATCGGGTGCATGCGCTGCCGTCGATGGTGCCGGTTACCGGTGTGTCCTCCTCTTCTGATCGGAAGGCTGTTGCCGGGCTGACCGCCGGGGCCCGGCTCGCCGCCCTGCGCCAGTGGGCTGAGTCGACCGCCCCCGTCGCCTCGGAGGCCGGGCTCCCGATTGCGGGCGGAGATGGCATCGCCGACGGGCCGGGGCTGGCGGGTACAGGTGTGGATGGCGTCGGCGCCGGGTTGGGACCAGCTGGTGTGGGCGTGGAAGGTGTCGGCGGCGGGTCGGGGCCGGCGGGCGCGGGCGCAGAAGGCGTCGGGGTCAGCTCGAACGGGTCGGGGCTGGCGGGCGTGGACGGTGTCGGCGGCGGGTCGGGGCTGGCGGGTGCAGAAGGCGTCGGGGTCAGGTCGAACGGGTCGGGGCTGGCGGGCGTGGAAGGTGCCGGCGGCGGGTCGGGGCCGGCGGGCGCGGGCGCAGAAGGCGTCGGGGTCAGCTCGAACGGGTCGGGGCTGGCGGGCGTGGACGGTGTCGGCGGCGGGTCGGGGCTGGCGGGTGCAGAAGGCGTCGGGGCCAGGTCGAACGGGTCGGGGCTGGCGGGCGTGGACGGTGCCGGCGGCGGGTCGGGGCTGGCGGGCGCGGGTGCAGAAGGCGTCGGGGTCAGCTCGAACGGGTCGGGGCTGGCGGGCGCGGGCGGAGTAGGCGTCGGGGCCAGGTCGAACGGGTCGCGGCCGGCGGGGGACGATGGGGCTGGTGACGGCAGCCGGGCGGCGTTGGTGGCGCTGTTGCCCGGGCTCGTGGATGAGGGCAGCGCCGAGGAAGCGCCGACGCTGCAGCGGATCGCGGAGTTGCGGGCAGTTATCGACGATCGGGAGGTCACGCCCGCGGTGAAGTGGTCCGATCCCGTGGGGCTGCCGCTCGATCTGTTGGTGAAGGACGCGTTCGGTGAGGCGCCGGGCCCGCAGGCGTTGGCGCGGCGGGTGCTCAAGGAGCGGTTGCTCGCCGTCGGTGAGGCGTTGCGCGCCGAGACCGAGGTCGCCGGGCCCGAGGAGCAGACGATCGCCGTTGAGCGGCAGTCGGTCCGGGTGCGGGCCAATGGGCCGGCGCCCGCCGACATGGATGCGGTCTATCGGGTGATCGAGGAGCGTAATCCCGTGGGGGCCTCCAAGGTCTGGCTGCGGTACGCCTGGTTCGGCGCGGCCGTTGTCGCGCTCGGGCTGGCGTTTGCGGTGCCGTTCGGGTTCGGGGTCGTGCTCGTCCTCCTCGCGCTGGTGTTCGGGTTCGTCGGGGTGCGGCGGATCTTTGCCGATCGGTTGGAGGTCAACGAGCGGAACGGGCGGTTGCAGAGTGCCCGCGAGCGGGCCGACAAGGCGGTCGAGCAGGAGCGGCAGTCTCTGGGCGAACTGCGCCGCCGGCTCGATGAAACCCGTCGCAGGGCGCCCGAGGAGTTGTCCGGCCTCCGCGCCGCCCTGGCCGAGTGACACCACGAAGTCTGCTCCGAACCAACAAACGCCACCAGGGTGCCTACACCCCAATCACGCCGAAGCCCGGAAGCCCGCCGAAGGCGCCGAAGCCCGGAAGCCCGCCGAAGACGCCGAAACCCTAAGCAACGTAAGCGTCCGCCACGTCCAAGGCGTCGTCGATCGCATCGATGCCGCGCAGCAGATCCTCCTCCGAGATGATCAGCGGCGGCACCACATGCACGCGGTTGAAGTGGGTGAAGGGCCACACACCCCGCGCCTTGCACGCCGCGACCACGTCCGCCATCGGCTTGGCGGCAGCACCAGAAGCGTTGTACGGCACCAGCATCTCCCGCGTCTCCTTCGAGCGTACGAGTTCAATGGCCCAGAACAGGCCGAGCCCGCGCACATCGCCGACCGATGGGTGGCGATCCCGCAGCTTCTCGAGGCGCGGGCGCACGACACGCTCGCCCACATCCCGTACCCGCGAAGGAATCGACTCGTCCTGCATGACGCCGATCGTCGCCACAGCGGCCGCGCACGCCAGCGGATGGCCCGAGTACGTCAGCCCGCCGGGGAACGGTCGCTCCGCAAAAGCCGAGTAGACCCGCGGGCCGAGGATGACGCCTCCGAGCGGTACATAACCGGAATTGACGCCCTTCGCGAACGTGATGAGATCGGGCACCACCGACCAGTGGTCGACCGCGAACCACTCCCCGCACCGCCCGAACCCGCTCATCACCTCGTCGGCGATGAGCAGCGCGCCGTGCCGGGAACACAGCTCGCGCACGCCCTCCAGGTAACCCGGCGGCGGCACGAGGATCCCGTTGGTGCCCACCACCGGCTCCAGGATCACCGCCGCGATCGTCTGCGGCCCCTCCAGCATGAACACCTCCTCGAGGTGCTCCAGGGCCCTGGACGACTCGGAGGCAAGCGAGTCTGCGTGGAAAGGGGACCGATAGAAGTACGGCCCGAAGAACCGCACCACGCCAGGCATACCCGGCTCATTGGCCCACCGCCGCGGATCCCCGGTGAGCGTGATCGAACCGGTGGTCGCCCCGTGGTAGGAGCGGTACGCGGCAAGGATCTTGTGCCGGCCCGTGGTCGCCCGCGCCATCCGGATCGCGTGCTCGTTCGCCTCGGTGCCGCCGTTGGTGAAGAACACGTGCGACAGGTCCCCGGGCGCCACACCGGCGATCAGCCGCGCTGCCGAACTGCGCGCGGCGTTGCCGAAGGTCGGCGCAATCGTGCACAGCCGCGCGGCCTGCTCCTGGATCGCGGCCACGACCCGCGGGTGCTGGTGGCCGAGGTTGAGGTTGACCAGCTGCGAGGAGAAGTCCAGGTAGTGCGTCCCGGCCTCGTCCCAGAAGGTGGCGCCGAGGCCGCCCTCGACCACGACCGGATCGAGCGTCCGCTGGGCGGACCAGGAGTGGAAGACGTGTGCGCGGTCGTCGCGGTAGGCGTCGGTGCGTGGTTCCGTCATGGGCTGACGCTAATGGCACACATCGCGCCGTACAATATCCGCTCTGTTTCAAAATGTTCCCGGACGTATCCTGTCGCCATGCAGATCACCTCGGTGCGGGAACTGGAGGAACTGCTCGGGTCGCCGATGCCCCGGGCCGTCAGCAAGGAACGCGAGCGCCTCTGCCAGACCGATCTCGACTGGCTCGGCCTGTCCCCGTTCGTCCTCGTCGGCACGTCCGACGCGGAGGGCAACTGTGACGTGTCGCCGAAGGGCGATCCGCCCGGCTTCACCTATGTCATCGACGAGCGCACGATCGCGATTCCCGAGCGCCCCGGCAACCGGCGCGCCGACGGCTTCCACAACATTCTCGCCAACCCGCACGTCGGGCTGATCTTCCTGGTCCCCGGGCGGCGGGAGACGCTGCGGATCAACGGGCGGGCCCGGCTGCTCACCGACGCGCCGTGGTTCGACGAGCTCGTCGTCGAGGGGCACCGGCCGATCATGGCGCTGGTGGTCGACATCGACACCATCTTCTTCCACTGCCAGAAGGCGTTCATGCGCTCGAAGCTGTGGAAGCCCGAGTCGTGGACCCCGGAGGCGCTGCCGACGCACGCCAACCTGGTCAAGAGCGTGCAGGACACGCCGGAGACGGTGGAGGAGCTCGAGGCGTACTACGCGGAGAGCAATTACGCCCGCGGCCTGTATTAGGGGCTTAGCCCCACTGTGCCGACGTGCGGAAACGGCCAGAATGGCGAGCATGAAGCCGTGGCCGTTCGCGAAACGAGGGCTGGTCGCCGTCGCGCGGGTGGCGGTGACCGGCATCCTCGGCACACCCATCCACATCGTACTCGTCCTGCTCACCCTCATCTCGCTCGCGACCACGGTCCTCGGCGTCGGGCTCGTGCTCGCCCCGCTCGTGCAGCTGCTGGTGCGCGCCTACGCCGACCTGCGCCGGCGGCTGGACCGCGCGTGGAGCGGCGTGGACATCCCCCGCCCGTACCGGCCGCGGCCCGACGGAGCCTGGATCGGCACCCCGAAGCGGTGGCTGTGGCTCGTGCGCGACCCCGCGACCTGGCGCGACCTGCTGTGGCTGGTCGGGGGCGCACCCCTCGGCCTGGGGTTCGGCTTCGGATCCTTCATCCTCCTCTTGTACGGCCTGCAGGGCGTCATCCTCCTGCCCGTCATCGTCAACCTGGCCTCGGGCGACGACACCGGCTACGGCGTGACGTGGCCCCTGAACCAGGTCAGCTGGGGCTCCGTGCCGTTCCAGGGCGCGCTCATCGCGGCCGGCATCCTGTACGCCGCGCCGTGGCTGCAGTGGGCGCTCGCGAAGTACGACCAGAGCCTGCTCGGCCCGACCAGCGCCGCGGTGCTCACCAGGCGCGTCGACCGCCTCACCGAGACCCGCACCCAGGTCGTCGACGCGCAGGCGGCCGAGCTGCGGCGCATCGAGCGCGACCTGCACGACGGCGCGCAGGCGCGCATCGTGGCGCTCGGCATGAGCCTGGGCATGGCCGAGGACCTGGTGCTGCACGACCCGGCCGCCGCCCAGCAGCTCATCGCCGAGGCGCGGGAGGCCAGCGGGCTCGCCCTGGCCGAGCTGCGGCTCCTCGTGCGGGGCATCCATCCACCGGTACTGGCCGAGCGTGGCCTGGTCGGCGGCCTGCGCGCGCTGGCCCTGACGATGCCGGTGCCGGTCGTCGTCGAGGGCGACCTGGAGGGCCGGCCCCCGGCGCCGGTCGAGTCGGCCGTGTACTTCGCCGCCGCCGAGGCCCTCGCCAACGTGGCCAAGCACAGCGGCGCGCGGGCGGCCTGGGTATCGTTGTCCTACCTCGGGGGAGCCCTCTACTGCAGCGTCAGCGACGACGGCGTCGGCGGCGCCGCCCCACGGTCCGGCTCCGGCCTGGCCGGGGTCGAGCGCCGGCTGTCCGCGTTCGACGGGAGCCTGCGCGTCGACAGCCCGCCCGGGGGCCCGACCGTGCTGACGATGGAGCTGCCGTGCGTGTTGTCATCGCCGAAGACCTCGCCCTTCTCCGCGACGGGCTGATCCGCCTGCTCGGCGCGTACGGGTTCGAGGTCGTCGGGGCGGTCGACAACGGCACCGACCTGCGCGCCGCCCTGCTCGAGCACCGGCCCGACGTGGCCGTCGTCGACGTGCGCCTGCCGCCGACGTTCACCGACGAGGGGCTGCGGGCCGCGATCGCCGCCCGCGCCGAGGTCCCCGGCCTGCCCGTGCTCGTGCTCTCCCAGCACGTCGAGCAGCTCTACGCGCGGGAGCTGCTCTCCGACCGCCGCGGCGGCGTCGGGTACCTGCTCAAGGACAGAGTGTCCACAGTGGGCGAATTCGTCGAGGCCGTGCGCCGGGTCGCGGCCGGCGGCACCGCCATGGACCCCGAGGTCGTCTCCCAGCTGCTGGCCCGCAACGCCGGCGCACCGACCCGCGCCCTGACCCCGCGCGAGCGCGAGGTGCTCGGCCTGATGGCGGAGGGGCGCTCCAACGCCGCGATCGCCGGGCGCATGTTCGTCACCGAGAAGGCGGTGGGCAAGCACATCAACAACATCTTCGGTAAGCTCGGGCTGCCCCCGTCCGAGGACGACAACCGGCGCGTCCTCGCCGTCCTGGCCTTCCTCAACGCATGAACCACGAGGAGCTCACGGCCCGCCTGCGCGCGGCCGGCTGCGTGTTCGCCGAGGAGGAGGCCGACCGGCTGCTCGCCGCGGCGTCCACTGTGGACGAACTGGAGACGATGGTCGCGCGCCGGGTCGCCGGGCATCCGCTCGAACACGTGCTCGGGGTGGCGTTTTTCGCCGGTGTACCGTTTGCAGTGGCCGATGGCGTGTTCGTACCCCGGCACCGCACGGAGCTGCTCACCGCGACCGGCCGCGGGCTGCTGCGCGACGGGGGAGTGGCGCTGGACCTCTGCTGCGGCACCGGCGCCCTCGGGCTCGTCGTCGTGCGCGGCTTCGCGGGGGTGCGCCTGGTGGCCACCGACATCGATCCGGTCGCCGTCGACTGTGCGCGCCGCAACCTCGACGGGGTGTCGTCGGAGGTCTTCGTGGGCGATCTCTTTTCGGCGGTACCGTCGGCGCTGCTCGGATCCGTTGACCTCCTGCTGGCGAACGTGCCCTATGTGCCCACGGCCGAGATCGCCTATCTGCCCGAGGAGTTTCGCGTGCACGAGGCGCGCGCGGCCCTGGACGGCGGCGCCGACGGGCTGGACGTGCTGCGCCGGGTCGCCGCCGAGGCCGCGCGATGGCTGGCTCCCGGCGGCGCGCTGCTGACCGAGGCGGGCCCGGCGCAGCTCGGCACCGCCCACGCGCTGCTGCGCGCGGGCGGGCTGAACCCGTACACGGTCACCGATGAGGAATCGGAGACCAACGTCGTGGTAGCGACGCGTTAGACGTTCATCGCCACGCGCTGCCCGAGCTCGTGGCTGATCCGCTCGAACGTGCCCGCGTTCTCCTGCTTCTGCACCAGGTTGGTGCGCAGAATCTGCGCGCACTGCAGCTCGCCCATGAGCAGCGCCTTGTCGATGAGCCCCTGGTACATCGCGATGCCCATGTGCGCCAGGCGCGTCTCGGCGTCGACGGTGTAGATCTCCATCGCCTCCATCGACGGCGACTGCTGGGCGAACGCCTGGAACTCGGCGCGCATCCCGTCCATCGCCATGCAGGGCACGTCCTCGGGCTCGGTCTCCATCATCGCGAAGCACGTCTCGAGGTTCTGGATCTTCTGCTGCCCCTGTTGCTGCTGGGCGCGCAGGACCTGCGCGAGCGGGCTCTGCTCCGTCCGGCCGAGGATCTCCCCGATCATCTGGTTGCTCTTGTGCTCGGCGTCGTACATGCCCGACAGCTCGTAGAGGAACAGGTCGGCCGGGTTGTCCATTGGCATGCGCTTCTCCCTGTCTCGATTGGGGACGCCGGAGCACTACCCGTAATTTTCACGGCCTCTGCGCTGGTGGCGGGGTGGGCCGCGGGTGGTTCGTTGACCCCCTACTGAACCGGTTAATACATTGCCCGGCAACGAAGGGAGGCTCAACATGAGGAAACGGATCGCCCTGGCCGCCACCGCCGCGCTCGCCGTCGTGATCTCCGTGTTCGTCGCCGTCCAGCCCGCCCAGGCCGCCGCCGGGTTCACGGTCAGCAACGGCCGGCTGTACGACGCCAACGGCAACGAGTTCGTGATGCGGGGCGTCAGTCACGCGCACACGTGGTACCAGTCGCAGACGAGCTCGTTCGCGAACATCAAGGCGCTGGGCGCGAACACGGTGCGGGTGGTGCTCGCCACCGGCGACCAGTGGGCCAAGAACGACACCGCCGACGTGGCCAACGTCGTGTCGCTGTGCAAGGCGAACAAGCTCATCTGCGTGCTCGAGGCGCACGACACCACCGGCTACGGCGAGGCCGGCGCCGCGGTCTCGCTGGACAAAGCGGTCGACTACTGGCTGTCCATCAAGAGCGCGCTGGTGGGCCAGGAGAAGTACGTCATCGTGAACATCGGCAACGAGCCGTACGGCAACAACGCGGCGACGGTCGCCAACTGGGCCACCGACACCGCCAACGCCGTCAAGCGCCTGCGGGCCAACGGCTTCGAGCACACCATCATGGTCGACGCCCCGAACTGGGGCCAGGACTGGTCGTTCACCATGCGCGACAACGCGGCGGCGGTGTTCGCCGCCGACCCGCAGAAGAACACCGTATTTTCCATCCACATGTACGGTGTGTTCGACACCGCCGCGGAGATCAACGACTACCTCAACCGCTTCATCTCGGCCAAGCTGCCGATCGTGGTGGGCGAGTTCGGGTTCAACCACTCCGACGGCAACCCCGACGAGGACACCATCATGGCGACGACCACGTCGCAGCGCATCGGCTACCTCGGGTGGTCGTGGAGCGGCAACGGCGGCGGCGTCGAGTACCTCGACATGGTGACCAACTTCAACCCGGCCCAGCTGACGAGCTGGGGCGACCGCATCTTCAACGGCGCCAACGGCATCAGGGCCACCTCCCGCGAGGCGTCGGTCTACGGCGGCGGCACCTCGTCACCCTCGCCGTCGCGCTCGTCGGCTTCCCCCTCTTCGTCTCCTTCCCCCTCTTCGTCTCCTTCTCCCTCCTCGGTGCCGGGCGGCTGCAAGGTCACCTACACGGTCGTGGGGCAGTGGCCCGGGGGCTTCCAGGGCGAGGTGAAGATCTCCAGCACGGCCGCGGTGAACGGCTGGAACCTGAAGTGGAACTTCGCCAACGGCCAGGCGCTCAACCAGGCCTGGGGCGCGACCTACGCCCAGTCCGGGGCCGCCGTCACGGCCACCAACGTCAGCTACACGGCGAGCATCCCCGCCGGGGGATCGGTGAGCTTCGGCTTCCTTTCGAGCTGGAACGGTACAAACGCGGCTCCTGGAGCTTTTGCTCTGAACGGCCGCACGTGTAGCTGATCCGCGGCGGTGCCGGCGATGGCCTAACCTGTGCGGGTGGAGCGGGTGGTCATCGTCGGCGCCGGCCCGGTCGGCGTGGCCGCGGCCATCCTGCTGGCCCAGCGCGGGGTCGCGTCGCTGGTGCTGGACCGCTATCCGGAGCCGTATCCGCTGCCGCGCGCCGTGCATCTCGACGACGAGGTGATGCGGATCCTGCACGTCCTGGGCGTGGCGGACGAGTTCTTGACGGTGAGCCGGCCGGGCCTGGGCCTGCGGCTGCTGGACGCCCGGCATCGCGTGATGGCCACCTTCGACCGCGATCCTACGCGCGGCCCGCATGCCTATCCGCAGGCGAACATGTTCGACCAGCCGGACCTGGAACGCCTGCTGCGCTTGCGGATGGCCGACTATCCCTTGATCTCGTTTGTTGAGGGGACCGTTGTCGCTGTGGACTTCCCGACGGTGCGCTACAGCTCTCCGGATGGGACTGTTCGGTCGGTCGAGGCTTCGGCGGTTCTCGGCTGCGACGGGGCCAACAGCACCGTGCGCGACCTGATCGGCGCCTCGCTCGTCGACCTGGGCTTCGAGGAGCGCTGGCTGGTCGTCGACGGGATCTGCGACGGCGATCTGGGCACGTGGGGCGGCGTCCACCAGGTGTGCGACCCGCGCCGCGCGGCCACGTTCATGGAGCTCGGCCCGCGCCGGTACCGCTGGGAGTTCCGCCTCCTGCCCGGCGAGACGGACCTCGACCTCGACCCGCTGCTCGCCCCCTGGCTGGGAACGGTGCCGGTGCGGATCGTGCGCCGCGCGGAGTACACGTTCCGCGCGTGCGTGGCCTCGACCTGGCAGTCCGGCCGCGTGTTCCTGCTCGGCGACGCGGCCCACCAGACCCCGCCGTTCATCGGCCAGGGCCTGGGCGCGGGATTGCGCGACGCGTACAACCTGGCCTGGAAGCTGGCGGCGGGGGATGCGGCGCTGCTCGCCACGTACGAACGGGAGCGCCGCCCCCACGTCCGCGCCCAGATCCGGCTGGCCATCGTGGCGGGCTGGGCGATGACCGGCGGCCAGGACCGAGCCGCGGCGGTACGGCGGCTGTTGCTGGGTTCGGTGTGGCGCCTGCCCGGGATGAAGGGCCTGGCGCTCCGCTCGACGTCGCCGGCGCTGCGCGGGGTCGGCCGTGGCCGGTTGGCCGGCACGTTCGCGCCCCAGCCGTCCCGCGAGTTCGACGACGTCCTGGGCGACGGCTGGGCGGTGCTGTACGCCGGTACCGAGCCGTCCGATTTCCCCGACCACTACCGCCTGGTCAACGTCACTGACGAGGTGGACCCGCGCGGATCACTGCGCCGCTGGATGCGCGGCCGCCAGATCGTCCTGCGGCCGGATCGCGTGGTGTTCGCGACCCGCCGCAGTCAGTGAGGGAACGCCAGACCGGCGATCAGGCTCGCCAGGGCGATGATGCCCGCGGCCGCGGCGCCGACGACGCCGAAGGCCAGGCTGACCGTGGCGGCCCGGCGCATGCCGGCCAGGTGCGCGACGGCCACGCTCACCGCGGCCAGGATCGCCGGCACCGTCACCAGGGCGAGCGCCGTCACGACGATGAACACGATCTTGTACTGCACGATCGACCTCCGAGTTGGTCCGCTGCGGCTCGCCCTGATTGCTGGTGCGACGAGTCCGTCGCGTTCGGCGGCCGAGCGAGTGCGGCTCGGAGCGTTGCGTGAGATGGGGGGAGTCCCTGGTTCCGGCGAGAACCAGGGACTCCCCGTCATCCTTCGATCAGGAGGTTAGTCCGCTTCGCACCAGGCAGTGCCACGCGATGCTCGTCGGCGCGGCGAGGCCCAGGATGGGCATGATGACCGCCACGGGTGCCACCGCGAGGATCGCCATGATCACGACCAGCACGAACAGCATCACGACGATCAAGCCCGGTGGGCGGAGACTGATGACAGGCAGGTCTACCAACTTCGTTCTCCCTTCAGGTTCGGTCAGAAACCCTCGTGGAGCCGTGCCGTGTGCGTTCTGGCCGCTCTAACCCTGAGGTCCAGATGACGATCGCCGTCCGCGTTGCCGCTGAATCCTCGACGGCGGTGGTCCGGCCGTCGGCCGGACGATTGTGGAGCCCTCCGCGCCGGTGGGAGGGCCTGAGGCGCTCTCTCGCATCGTCCCGAAACCGGTCCGGTCGAGAGAGACCTCAGGCCCTCCCGCGCAATGTCAACGAGTTTGGTCCACCGAAAGGCCGGCCCTTTTGAGTCCGTTGCCCGGTGGAATCTTGGAGATCGACGCTTCGGGCTCGATCCCCAGTCGTTCGGCGATCCGGGTGAGGAGCGCCGTGGCATCGAAGCCTTTCTTCACTTCTTCGGCGAAGGACTCGGCGTCCTCGAAGAGGCGTTTCTCAATGTCCACTCGCTTTCTCCGTAGCGTCTGGCTGCAGGAGCGACCGAAGCCGCTTGAGTGCGCTCTCATGCACGCGATGTGCCTTGCCGGCACTGAGCCCGATCTGACGGCCCGCCTCGGATACTGAGTGTCCCTCGTAGTACGCGAGGTAAATGATCATGCGCTGCTCGTCCTCGAGGGATCGCACCGCATCCCGGACCGTCCAGACGGTCTCCAGGTCGGGACCGCCGATCGTCGATCGAAGTGCGTCGAGCGCGTTGCCGCGTAGCTTGTCCGCGCGCCGTTCGTCCCGCCAGCACTTCCGTCCGAAGTCGACGTAGGCGCTGTCGATCGCCTTCCGCAGGTAGGCGAGGTCACCTTCCTTGATCGAGCGGCGGGCGATGTCGTTCGGCCACATCTTGAAGAGCTTTTCGGACACGGCCTGCACGAGGTCGTCGGCGAGGGATGCGTTCCGGCACCGAAAACACGCGTATTT
Organism: Dactylosporangium sp. CS-033363; assembly: GCF_050942475.1. NCBI lineage: Bacteria > Bacillati > Actinomycetota > Actinomycetes > Micromonosporales > Micromonosporaceae > Dactylosporangium > Dactylosporangium sp. CS-033363. The sequence goes on from NZ_CP192032.1 coordinate 2,666,400, forward strand.
CCAGGTGGGCTCCAGCCGGGGCTGCAGCCATGTGATGTAGGTCCTCCCAATCCCCGAGTTCGCGTCCCGGGCCTGGGGATCGAGGTTGAAGGCACCCGCGGGTGCGCTGCCGACGTCTCGCGGGAGCGAGCCACCGACCGGGTCGACCGGGCTGGAAGGATTCGGTTCCATCGGTCTGTATCCCCCTCAGGGTCGGCCCGCCGCCCGCTCACGCGGGAGGTGTCTCGCCTCCTGGCTGCTACCAAGCGACGGGACTGGGCCTGAACGCGCGGACACGCGTCCACTCGAGCGCACGCCTCGCGGCGCACGCTCACCCCTATCAACGCCGGCCGGCGGCCAGATTTCCCATCCGGCTCAAGATTTTTCCGTCAGAGGCCGAGGGCGAGCTGCTCGCCATCGCTCAGCGTGAGGACCAGGTCGGCGGTGACGGGCGGCGCCGCGAACGCCACGGTCTCCTCCGCGCTCGCGCCCGGGCGGAGGTCGAGCGCGGCGGCCGTGCCCTGGTGCGCGAGGGGCTGTCCGTCGGCGAGCACGTCGAAGCCGGCCACGTGCTCGGTGGTGCTGCCGGTGTTGGTGAACCGCACGGTGACTTCGAGCCGCTCCGAGCCGAGGAGGTCGACACTGGTGACGATCGCGTGAGCCCTGGCCGCGGCCGGTGCGGGGGTGGTGCTGCCGGCCTCCGCGGCCGCGGGCGCCAGCAGGCCGAACCCGCCGCCGACGGCCACCCCGGCCGCGGCCGCGAGTGAGATCGCCCGGAGTACGTCGCGTACCAGCCCCATCGTGCCGCCCCGTTCGCTCGCCGTGTGTTGGGAGCAGCCTCACACAGCGTGCTGAGGTTCGGGTTTGGTGCAGCTGAGTTGCAGGTTCAGGACGTCAGCCGACCGGACGGCTTCTTGTCCTCGGCGGTCGGCCCCCACGATTCGAGCACCACGTCCGCCCCGAGCGACTCCTCGACGGCGCGGACCCAGTCGGTGACCCGCCCGTAGACCGGCTCGACCGAGCCCAGCGCCCGAGTCATCGCCGACTGCCGCGCGAGATCCCCGGCCGGCCCCACGCGCAGCGGATTGCCGCCGCGGTACTCGTGGCACATGGTGTCCACCGGCAGATCCAGGTGCGTCAGCACCAGCCCGTCGACCCCACCGACCACGTCGAGCGCGTACCGGTGCAGCGGCGCGTCGAAGTGCCCGAACCGAAACGCCCCCTGCCAGTCGTTCGCCGGATTGTTCGGGTCCGCAAGATCCAGCGAAGCGTCCTCGGTCGGCAGCGGCCCGGCCCCGTGCCGCGTGGTCACCGTCCGCAGCACGCCCAGCCGCACAAATCGCTCTCCGGCCGGCAAAAGCGACAAGGCGTTGTCGAACGTCGTCGTACTCCACGTCGTGTGCGGGTGAAACCCGTGCCACTCGTCCAGCAGCACCCCCTGCGCGCCCTCGAACACGCACGACCCCGCCGGCTGAAACCCGTCGACGAACCGCACGGTCGCCGCAAATCCGGCAAAGGCCTCCAGGCATGCAGAAATCGGCGGGCCGCCGCCGTCGACGCCGAGTCGCTGACGCAGCAACGCCAGCTTCCGTCGCAAAACCGGCAAATCCGAACAATCCCCAACCCGCGGAGCGTCACCGGGGTAAGCCAAGGCGTACGCCATGGCTTCGCCGACGCCCATCCCGCACGACCCGTGCCGAGACGAACCCCGAGCGAGCTCCTTGGCCCGATTCGCCTCCCGGTGGTACGGCGTCGAGATCAACGCCGCGCGGTCCACGCTCAACCGCGACCACACGTCCGAGACGCCCAGCGAGATCAGGTGCGAAGCCTCGGTCGCCAGCGCCAGCGGGTCCACCACCATGAAGCGCGACAGGAACGTGCGCACCCCCGGGCGCAACGAGCCCGACCCGAACTGCGCGAACGTGTGCTTCCGCCCGTCGGCGAGCACGACCGTGTGCGCCGCCTGCGCGCCCCCGTTGAACCGCACGACGGTGTCGATGTCGCGGGTGGCGCACAGGTAGTCCACGGTCGTGCCCTTGCCGCAGTCGCCGAACCCGAGGTCCACGACGATGTAGTGCATCTACAGCCGCTCGACGCTGACCGGGCCGGCCAGATCCGACGGCGTCGCACCCCGGGCGAGCGGCGCGCGGCCCCCGCCGATGCGGGACAGCGCCTTGCCCACCGAGCCGGCCGCGGCCGAGCCCACCTCGCCCAGGTCCGCGAGACCCTCGTCGAGGTCGATGCTGTCCTCGCCCAGCCCGACGGTCAGCGCGATCGTCTCGCACACCGCGTCGAGGTCGTCCAGCGCGATGACGTTCTGCCCGAGCAGGTCGCGCCAGAAGTCGAGGATCGCGGTGTTGCCCGCGTAGGAGGAGCCCGCCGGCAGGATGTAGTACGTGTCGTACATCCGGCGCACCTCGTCCACGATCGCGCGCAGGGCGATCGGCTCGGACAGCCGGTCGCCGATCACGTCGCGCACCTCGGACGGCTTCACCCGCGAGTAGGCCTGCTCGTCGCCGATGATGAACAGGTACCCGCGCTTGCCCCGCTTCTCGTAGCAGTCGAGCGCGGTGTGCCGCGCCATGAAGTACATGGCCAGCTCGTACGACTCGGTCATCTGGCCGCCCCCGCCGCCCTCCAGCACGAAGCGGCTCAGGTCCTCGTCGAGCCGGTTGTCCGACTCGAACTGGCCCACCTGCAACGGCACGCGGTCGCAGGTCGCGTCGCCGATCGCGCCGAACAGGATCTGCGGGTCGGTCACGTATCCCTTGCGCAGCAACAGTCCCAGCAGCTGCGGCAGCTTCTGCTGCAGTACGCGCGGCACCGAGCCCATCGACCCGGTGACGTCGAACAGCACCGCGATCGGGACGGAGTCCGGGTGCTCGTCCGAGTCGCGGCTCTCCCGCGCCGTCACGCCCTTCGGGTCGAGTCCCTTGTGGACGGTACGGGCACCGGAGTCGCTGTACGCGAACGCGCTCGTCCCCGTCGCCCGCCGGTAACGGTCCGCCGCGTCATAGACGTCGGTCGACCAGGTCCCACTTCCCATGACAATCTCCCTCACAGCGAAATTACAACGAGAATGGTCGGAATTTGCGTGGCCCGTACAAGCGGTGCAGCAGCTCGTCCAACTCGCCGAGCAGCTTCCACGCGTCGTCGGGCCGCTGCCGTGGCGAGGCCAGCCGGCACCCGTCGGCAAAGCGCCGCAGCCCTTTCGGTGCCCGATCGCCCATCAGGCCCGCCATGACGGAAGCGGCCATGTAGATGTCGGTGTAAGCACCGGGAGTACCACGGGAAAGCACTTCAGGCGGATAGTCGAAACCCGGCACGAGCGCCGGAATCCGCTCCCCGGGCGCCGATGCGCTGTAGCACCAATCGACCAGGATCACGCCGTGGTCGGCCGGTTCGATGAGCACGTGCTGCGGCACGACCGCGCCGTGCACGACCCCCGCCCGGTGCGCCAGGCCGAGCGCGACGAGCAGGCGCCGCCACATCCAGGCGGCATCGCGAGGATCGAGGCCGTGGGGCCGCTTCTCCTGTACCGCCCGCAGCGACCACAATCGCGCCGCCGACACCGCGACCACGTTGGCCCGCCGCGTCTCACCCGCCGCCGACCTGTGCCGGAACGAGTCGACGAGCCGCGGCACGTACGGCAGGTACCGCGGATCCCCGTGCTCGGCCATCCGCCGCAGGGCCGCCGCCTCGCGCGCCATCAGGTCGTTGCACGACGGGTCGCGGACCAGCTTCAGGTGGCCCTCCGGCACGCGGTACAGGTTGGCCAGGTCCCCGCGGTGCTCCAGCGCGTCCGTGGAGTACGTCCCGCGCGGCGAGCGGATGGTCCCGCGGTCGCGCCAGAGCTCGGCCAGCCGCGCGAACGCCTTCGTGCCCCGCGGCCCGGCGGCGTCCGGATGCACCAGCTTGGCCAGCGTCCGGTACCGCCCGTGCGCATCCCCGCCGCCGAACAGCTCCTCGGCCGTGGCCCGCTCGACGAGCGCGATGGCCTCGTCGGAGTTCATCGCACTCATCGCACCGTCTCCTCCCGGCTCGGCATGAGCAGCGCGGGGTGCAGCAGTTGGGCGTCGCCGGCGCGGTACAGCTTGGCGCGGGGCCCCCCTCGAGCCCCGCCCCGCTCCGTGGTCGCGCCGGTGCTCTCCACGAAGCCGGGCACCGAGAGCACCTTGCGGTGGAAGTTCCCGGCGTGCAGCGGCTCGCCCCACACCGTCTCGTACACGGCCCGCAGGTCGGCGATCGTGAACTCGTCGTCCACGAACCTGGTCGCCAGCGGCGAGTACTCCAGCTTCGAGCGCGCCCGCTCCAGCCCGTCGGCCAGCACCGTGGCGTGGTCGAAGGCGAGCGCCTCCGGCCGGTCGTCCATCGCCACCCAGGCCGCCTCCCGCGCGTCGCTGCCGGAGACCGGGTCGGGCAGGTGCGGGGCGAAGGCCAGGTACGCCACCGAGAACACGCGCATGCGCGGGTCGCGGTCCGGCGTGCCGTACGTCCCGAGCTGCTCCAGATGCAGCCGCCGGTGCGCGGTCGCGACGCCGGTCTCCTCGGCCAGCTCGCGGGCGGCGGCGGTGGGCAGGTCCTCCCACTCGCCGACGAATCCGCCGGGCAGCGCCCACATGTCCTTCATGGGCGGGCACGCGCGCCGCACGAGCAGCACGTGCAGCCGCCCGTCGCGGATCGTGAACGCCACGACGTCGACGGTGACCGCGACGGGCGGGTACCGGGTCGGGTCGTAGCTGGCGAGGAACTCGGCCTCTTCGTTGCCCACGGCGCCTAGTCCTTCTCAGAGAGAGTCTTTCTCGATCTGAGAACAACGTAAGGCAGAGTGCGCCCAGGGCGCAAGGGTATTTATCGTCAAACTGACGACGGGTACCGGGAAAGCTCAGGAAGTGCGGTTGCGCTCCCGGCGCACGACCGGCCGGCGGCCCTTCAGGGTGGTCCGCCGCAGCGTGTCGATCACCTCGTCGACGGCCCCGTCCGGCACCTCGACCAGCGAGAACCGGTCGGCGATCTCGATCGCCCCGACGTCCCGCCCGGTCAGGCTGGACTCGCCGGTGATCGCCCCGACCAGGTCCTGCGGCCGGATCCCGGCAGCGCGCCCGGCGCCCACGAACAGCCTGGTCATGCCGCCCGTCGGGGCCCGCCGCCCGCCCGTCTCCCGGCCCCGGCCGCGCCCGTCGTCGCGCACGCTGACCCGCCGCGCCGGCCGGTCGTCGCGGTGCTCGGGCCGGTCCCGGGGCTGGCGCAGGGTGACGTCCGGGATCTCCTCCTCGTCGTTCTCCCCGACGGCCGTCGACTCGTGGGCGAGCTTGATCGCCGCGAGGGCGATCTCCATCGGGTCGAACTCCTCGGACAGGGACTCCACGATCGGCCGGAAGCGGTCCAGCCCGTTGTCGGCGATGAGGCTCTCGTGCAGCGCCGCGCGGGTCAGCTCCATCCGCCGGGCGCGCAGGTCGGCGACCGAGGGGACCTTCTCGATCGTGATGCGCTGCTTGGTGACCCGCTCGATGGTCTTGAGCATCCGGTGCTCGCGCGGCTCGGCGAGGGTGATCGCCACGCCCTCGCGCCCGGCCCGCCCGACGCGTCCGATGCGGTGCACGTACGACTCCGGGGCCGATGGCACGTCGTAGTTGACCACGTGCGTGAGGTGCTCGACGTCGAGTCCGCGGGCGGCCACGTCGGTCGCGACCAGCAGGTCGGCGGTGCCGTTGCGCAGCCGCGCCATCACCCGGTCGCGCTGCTCCTGGCCCATCCCGCCGTGCAGGGCCTCGGCCCGGTAGCCGCGGCCGTTCAGCGTCTCGGTGAGCTGGTCGACCTCGTCGCGGGTGCGGCAGAAGACGATCGCGGCGCCGGGGGCCTCGACGTCGAGCACCCGGCCGAGCGCGGCCGGCTTGTGCGCCCGCGGTACCACATAGGCGACCTGACGCACCAGCGGCGCCTCGCCGGCCGGGGTCGGCTCGCGCCCGATCTGGATGCGCAGCGGGTCGGTCAGGTGACTCGCGGCGAGCCCCTCGATCCGCGGCGGCATCGTCGCGCTGAACAGCACGGTCTGCCGGTCCTCGGGGGTCTCGGCCAGGATCGCCTCGATGTCCTCGGCGAAGCCCATGTCGAGCATCTCGTCGGCCTCGTCGAGGACCACGACGTGCAGGTCGTGCAGGCGCAGGGTGCCGCGGCCGAGGTGGTCCAGGGCGCGGCCGGGGGTCGCGACGACCACGTCGACCCCGAACTCCAGCGAGCGCAGCTGACGGCCGATGGGCTGCCCGCCGTAGATGGGCAGGACGCGGACGCCGAGGTCCCGGCCGTACCGGTGGATGGCCTCGGAAACCTGCACCGCGAGCTCCCGCGTCGGCACGAGGACCAGCGCGGACGGGTTGTCGCCCCCCGGTGCGGGCAGGCGCTGCAGCAGCGGCAGCGCGAACGCGGCCGTCTTGCCGGTGCCGGTGGCGGCCTGTCCGAGCAGGTCACGCCCGGCGAGCATGGGCGGGATGGCCTCGCGCTGGATCGGCGTCGGCTCCTCGTAGCCCAGGCCGGCGAGGGCCTTGAGCAGCTCATCGCGCAGCCCCAGCTCCCCGAAGCCGGTCACGTCCCCATCGTCAAAGCTCGCGGTCACGGGGTGCTCCTCACTCGGGCAATGCTGGCGGCCCCTCTAGCATCCCAAACGCTCCAGAGGCCCCCCGTGGCGCGGTCGCCGTGTGTGATCTGCGACCGGTTAAGGTTTGGCCCGTGACCGACGACTGGCACGAGCAGCGTGCGCGGGCGGTGGCGCACCACGGCGCGGAGCTCGAGCGCCGCCGCGAGGCCGAGGCCGAGCAGGCCAGGGCCCTGATCGCCGACTTCGTGACCGCCGCACGCGAGTCGGGCCCACCGCTGGAGCCGCTGCGCGCGCGCTCCTACAGCGGCCGCTCCTACCGTACCGGCCTGCGCGGCTGGTACCTCAACCCCGCCCGCACGATCGCGATCGACGAGGCCGGGGACTACTACTCGCTGCTGGTCCCATCCTCCGCGAAGGCCCTGCTCCTGGGGGCCGAGCCGGTCCCGCAACCGCCCCGCCTGATCGTCGGCGAGGGCGCCCGCGACGGCGAGTCGATGCCGCTCGCCACGATCCTGCAGCGCCTGCTCACCCAACGGTGATGAACTCCGGCGGCACCGCGTCGGCCAGCCACACCCCGTTGTCGGACCGATAGAACACGTGCCCGGCGCGAGCCATCTCGCCCGCGGCCACGGTCAGGATCACGACCGCACCCCCACGCCGAGTCCCCACCCGCCGCGCCGTCGCCGTGTCGGGGGACAGGTGCACGTGATGCCGCCCGCCCTTGTTCAGTCCGGTCGCCTGAATAGAAGCCAAAAAAGCCGCGTTTGTACCGTGAAAAAGCACTTCCGGCGGCGCTTGTGCGACGAGCCCCAGCTCAACAGCGACCGAATGTCCCTGGTTCGCCCGGATACGTTCCACGCCGTCCGGCCCCACCGCAACCGCGAACCGCTGCTTGTCGTTCCCGGCCACGACTTCGTCCAACGTGGCCCGATCGATGCCGAGCGCCGGCAGAAATTCGGCCACGGAAACCCACCCGGCCTCGTCGAGCGTCAACCCGACCCGAGCCGGCTCATGGCGGAGCGCCTTCGACATCCGCTTACTGATCTTGACTAACTGTGCGTACTCCATAACGCCGTCGATTGTGCGCCGTCCCGCCGCCACCGGTCACGCGGTTATTCTCAGACCGTCCAGAATGACGCGGACGGCGGTCGCCCGGGTCTGCTCGTCGGGTGCCCACATCGCCGCGTGCGAGGCCCCGACCAGCACCGCGACCACCTCGGTGGCCCCGACGTCCCGGCGCAGCGCTCCCGCGTCCCGGGCCTTCGCCACCAGGACATCGACAGCCCCGAGCAGCTCGCCGCGCACGTCCCCCACGACCTCGGTGACGTCGCCCACGGCCCCGGCCAGCGCGTTCTTGCTGGCACTCTGCGCGACGACATGCTCGAGAAACCCGAACAGCGCCGTGCCCGGATCCGCGTCCCCGGCGGCGGCCCGGGCGTGCTCGACCAGCGCCCGCATCCGCTCGACGAGCACCGCCTCGAGCAGCGCCTCCTTGGTCGGGAAGTGCCGGAAGACGGTACCGATCCCGACCCCAGCCCGCCGCGCCACCGCCTCGGTCGACGCCCCGACCCCCTCGGCGGCGAACACCTCCTCGGCGGCCTCGAGCACCCGAGCCCGATTCCGCCGCGCATCGGCCCGCAACGGCCGGTTGACATCCGGAGCCGCCGCTCCGTATCGTTCAATCGGAGTCACGAGTCCGATTGTACGTACCGGGGGTCCCGCCATGCTCGGAACCGTCCTGCTGTCCCTGGTGGCCGGCTTCTTCGCCGGCAACGGCCTGCCCTACTACCTGCAGGGCAGCTGCGGCGAGGGCCGCAACCCGTCCCCGTTCCCGGACCGCCCTTCGGTGAGCGTGCTGGTCGGCGTGGTCGCGTTCGCCGTGGCCGCCGTCGCCTGGCACTTCGCCGAGGTGGACGCCCACCCGTGGCCGGCCTTGCTCGCCGCCGGCGCGGGCGTGCTGGCCGTGGGCCTGATCCACGCCCGCACGTGGCGAGACCCCAACCCGTGGGGCAAGCGGGCCGCGCAGGCTGCTGGCCGCTGAGGCCCCCGCGAAGCAAGCGGGCCTCTTAGGCCCTCGGACGCTGGGTCAGTCGCGCTAGGCCTTTTGGACGCTAAGGCCAGTCGTGCTCGGACCGGCGGGGCAAGCGCCTCTTGGGCTCGTTGGTCGCGGGGCCAGTCGCGTTGGGCTTTCTGGTCGCTAGGCCGGTCGGTTTAGGCCTTTTGGCGCTAGGCCGGTCGCGTTGGGCCTCTTAGCCTCAGGCCGGGTCGCGGTGGGCTCTTGTTGGGTGCCAGGCCGGTCGCGGTGGGCTCTTGTTGGGTGCTAGGCCAGCCGCGCCCGCAGATGCTGTCCCCGCGCGGCAGACACTTGAGCGGCAACGGCCCCACGCACCAGCCCACTGCGGTGCCGGACATGCCCGCCAGGCCCCTCAACCAGCAGATGCGCATGCACAAGCTGATCCACGGCCGAGAGCACCTCATCAAGCTCAAGCTGCCCCGCCGCGGCAACCTGCTCAACGCGAAGCGACCCGAGCGCCGCGGTGAGCCGAAGAATCTCCCACGCCGCGGGCGGCATCCACCGTGTCCGCTGCCGAGCGAGATGCATGGCAACCTCGCGAGCCAACTCGGGCTGCAGCTCACGAGCAGCGGTCACCAGCGCCGGAATCCCCCCGCTGGCGTCGAGCAGCTCGCCCGGCAGCTCCTCGGCCGTGAGCGGCGCCAGTCGCAACACAAGCCCAGCCTCGAGCGCCCCCAACGGCCGCTCGGCAATCGCCGACGGATACCGGTACGTCACCGCCACCCGCACCCCCCGCTCCTGCAACCACCGAAGCTCGGCCACCGAATCAGCATCCAGATGCTCCGCGTCATCAATGGCGATGAGCGCCCGCTGCTCCCGGCCCAGCAGCCGCCCGGCGATCCCGTCAAGCTCGGCCGGCCGCAGATGCCGCCGCTCGGACATGGCCGCATCCAGCACCCCATCGGCGCCGACCCCGAGCTGATGCAACACCGTACGCAGCCACCCCAGCCGCAACGCCCCACCCGGCCCGGGCCCCCGCCCCAGCCCGACCGCCCCGGGGAACAACTCGCGAACCCGCCCAAGCAGCGCCGACTTCCCAGCCCCAGCCGGCCCGGCGACGTGCACGACATCAGCCCCGTACGCGAGCGCCTCCAATTCAGCGCTACGCCCAACAAACCCGCCGGACGCGGCGAACCCGCCCGGAACCACCTCACCCGCCCTCCGGCGCCCACCCACCATGGCGCTGCTATGCCCCCCATTGCCCACAGCTCCCACGATTCCGCCCACCCGATGCGCACCGCCCTCCTCAACCGACGCCCCAGAGCCCTCCCACCCGGCGATCCCAAGCGCGCCGGCCCCTTCCACGGCGTCGTCGTTCCACGCGGCCCCGTGGGCAGTGCTCCCGTTCGCGGCAGCTCCGTTCCCGGCGGTCCCGCGGGCAGCGGCTCCGTTCGCGACGCCCTCGTTCCAGGCGGCCCCATGCGCAGTGGTCCCGTTCGCGGCAGCTCGGTTCGCAGCAGCCTCAGCAGCCCCGTAAGCCCCGGGCAGTTCGGTGACAGTCGCCATGCCCTCTGCCACGTCCCGGACCAGGGCCAGGTTCGCCCGCCCAGTTCCCGACTCACGATCGGCTTTGCGACGATCGCCCCGCCGCCGGTCGAACGCGGGCGGACCGCCCTCCAGCGTGGCCACCAGCGAGTCGCGCAGCGCCGTGGTGGCCGTCCCGGGCACGATCCCGAGCTCGTCAGTGAGCGCCTGGACGCACCGCTCGTACCATCGCACCACCTCGTCCTTCCGCCCCTCGCCGGCGGCCGCGCGCATCATCACGCGGTAGCCCCGCTCGGCGTACGCCTCAAGCTCCAGCGCCTGCCGCCCCAGCCGCAACGCCCGCCCCGGGTGGCCCTCGACCGCCCGCTCGGCCAGGTCGAGCAGCGCTCCCACGAGCACCGCCTTGACCTCGGCCCGCGCCGGCGCGGCCCAGTCCGCGTACTCGTCCTCGGCGAACGGCAGGTCCCGCACGAGCCGCACGATCTCCTCGCGCACGTCCATCCGCTCCGGCTCGGCCTCGGCCACCCGCGCCGCCGCCCGCAGCTCGGCCAGGTCCAGCCGCGCCCGGTCCGTCGCGAACACGTACCCGCCCGCCCGCGTCACAATGAACGACCGCGACGTCGGCACCCCCGGCTGCAACGCCCGCCGCAACACCGACACGTAGTGCTCCAGTGCCGCCGCATGATTGCCGGGCAGCTCCTCGCCCCACACCGCATCGGCCAGCGCGTCCTTCGACTGCACCCGGTCGTGCCGCGCCGCAAGCACCCCCAGCACCTGCCGCGCCCGCCGAGGCAGGTCCTCCCCGGTCAGCCGCACCCCACCCGCATCGGCGGGGTCGATGATCTCGATCGTGCCGAGCACCCGAACGTCCACGCCGCCGCATTCGGCAGCCCTCCGAAGGACCTGAGCCCTCCCATCGGTGCACTTCAGGTTCACCAAAGCCGGACGTCAGCCCGCCCTGCTTCCCTTGGCGGATGAAGCACGCCGCCACCCACGCCGCCACCCAAGCCGGCCTGGCCCTCCGCCTCACCTGGCGCATCGCCCTGGCCGTAGCCCTCGTCAGCGCCCTGGCCGCCGGCCTGATCACCACCATCATGTCCGTCATCTGAGCCGCCTCCCGTGAGCCCCGCCCACCTCCTCATCGGATCGAGGTGCCGTTTCGGTTCACGCGATGGCGACTTTTCGCCCTGCAGCAGCTCCACCCCGCTCCGCGACAAGCCGAAAACGGTCACGCGCCACACGCTTGGCCCGTGATGCAGTCATCCCGTCGCGCCGGAAATGCCGCGGCCCAGTCATCAGCCACACCTTGGCGATCAGACACGCAAAGGACCCCGCGGGTCCGGCGGGCTCACCGCACGCTGGCGCCCGTCCAGCGCCACGGTGAGCCGCGACCCGGTTGTCGGCCAAGCGTTCGTGGTGATGGGTCCCGCGCCACGGTGAGCCGCTGCACGTTGCACGCCGTCAGCCGCCGGTCGTCAGCCACGCGCTCGCGGTCCCCTCGCCCCGCGGCGCGGTAATCCGCAGAGACGCTCGCGCTCCGGCCGGTCCACGAGGCCGCCCGATGCCGTCGCTCAGCCCAGCGGCAGGTCCGCCCGCGCCACGATGAGCGGGGGCGCCGTCATGCGCCACGCCTCGGTGATCAGGTCGGCGAGCTCGTCCTCGTGGGCCTTGCGCAGCCGCACCTGAACCCAGCCGATCCGCCCCGACGCGCGGGCCTTCTTGTACGCCCGCGGGTCGTCCTCCACCAGCGCCGCCTGCTCCTCCCGGGTGGCCTTCACGAGCATGGTCAAGTCGTCCGCGCACAGGTACGCGAAAGCCTTGTCCCGCACCCGGAACCCGATGTGGTTGCCGTGCTGGCGCTGGTCGACCTCGGGCAGCATGAGAACCATCCGTAGCGCCTCGTCGACGCTCACCCCGCGTACGGTCCGCAATCCCATGACTCTGGTGTAACAGGACGGTACGACACTTTTCCTGGGATCCGATTTTCCCCATTTGGCGACTTTGTCGAGGTATCCCGGCCCGATCCGCATCACCGCAGCTCACAGGTCCTGCCGCCAAAAATTGTCGGAGGGGCCCGCTATCGTGTCGCCCGTCGGGACCGATCACGAGGGGGTCGACAGGCGATGAGCGAAGACCGGTTCGTCACACCAGCGGAATGGCGGCGGCACCTGATGCCCCGGCGCGGCGGGCTGCCCGTCGCGTACGAGCCCGAGCCGGGCGCGGCCACCATCGTCGCCAAGGCCGCCGAGGGAGACCTGCGCGGGACCCTCACCCACCGGCTGACCCCGCAGGACGTCTCCGCGGCCGGTCTGGAGCACCTGGACGGCGCGCCCGGCAGCACCCCGCTCGGCGCCGCGTCCGTGGCCGTCTACGCGATCGGCCCGCAGCCGAAGACCGACGCCCGGACCAGCCGGGCCATCGCCGACGAGTGGATTCGCCTCCGCGGCCTGGCGTTCGCGGTCAGCGCCGCCGTCGAGCTGGTCGACCTGCGCTTCAACGCCGAGCGCGAGCAACGCCACGGCGAGGACGTCGGTCCGGGGCCGATCTCGCGGTACGGGCGGGACAGGCCCCCGACCCACTACGGCGACGACGGCATGACCCTGCTGCTGCGGCGGCTCCGGGTCGCGACCGCGGCGGCGTCCGACGAGGACTACGCGGACGCGGTGGCCGCCCTGGCCGAGCTCCGCGCCGGAGATCTCGCCCCGCACCAGACCGTGGTGGCCACGTTCCTCGCCCCGACCGAGCGGGCCTGGGCCAACCGGGACGTGGGTGCCTTCGCGGGGCGATCGGGGCACGAGTGGCTGGAGCTGCTGCTCACCAGCTGCATCACCGAGCCGGGCCGGCTGCGGCCGCTCTTCAACGGCTATGTGCCGCGGTTCCTCGCCGGCACGCCGGAATACCTCTACACGGTCGCGGAGGGCCTCGGCGCCGACGGACTGCCGATCTACCTCGACCTCATGTCGACCAACGCGGCCTGGGGCGACGGAATGCGCCACCTGTTGTCGCTGATTTCGTCGGTACCGTCTGACGCCGCCTTCCTCGCCCTCCTCGAACGGTCCGACTCGAAACCCGGATCCCTCGCCCTGAGTGATGCGGCGGATCGGTTCCCGCGCCGGGCGATCCGGCTCCTCGCGACGGCCTCGGGCACCGGATCCCGGGCCGTGGTGCTCGGCGAGCTCCTGCGCACCCAGGTGATCCGGCACCGGGCCGAGGCCGATGAGGTCGCCGCGACCCTGCCCGAGGCCGCGGCGCGCCGGATCACCGCGATCACCGGCCGGCTCGACGCGGTGCGGGAGGCGCCGCCCGAGCAGGTGCCGCCGCTGCTGGCCGCGCCGCCGTGGACGACCTCCGGGAAGCCCCGCAAGCCGATCGTGGTCGCCGGGCTCGCCTGCACCGACCCGGTGGAGCTGCACTGGGCGCCCGGCGAGCAGGAGGCGTTGCTGAAGGCCCGGCAGGGTTACCGGTCCCACGGCCGCCGCGACTACGACCGGCTCGCCGAGGACATCCGCGGCGGGCGGGCCCGTCCCTACGACGAGGTCGGGTTCTTCGAGGCGGCGCCGGAGGCTTTGGCGGTACCACTGCTGAAGGAATGGCGGCCGCGGGACTTCTGGAACGTCGAGCACTGGCTGCCGACCCTGGCCGCGCGGTTCGGGGTCGCGGCGTTCCCGATCGCGCTGCACGGGGCGTCGTCGGCTGCAGCGGGCGTCGCGCAGGCGCTGCAGCCGTTCACCGGTCCGCAGGTCGGGCCGCTGATGGCGGAGTGGTTCGGGCGGCTCAAGTCGGTCCGGCCGCTGGCGGCGGCGTGGCTGCGCCGGCATCCGGAGGCCGCGGCCCGCGAGCTGGTCCCGGCGGCGCTGGGCAAGGCCGGGGCGGCGCGGCGCTACGCGGAACGGGCGCTCTACTTCCTGGCCGGCGAGGGCCACGGCGACGCGATCCGGGCCGCGGCGGAGACGTACGGGCCGGCCGCCGCCGAGGGGATCGCGGCGCTGCTGGACACCGACCCGGTCCAGCTGCTGCCGGCGAAGATGCCCGCGGTGCCGGAGTGGGCCGATCCCGCGCTGCTGGCCCCGATCGAGCTCGCCGACGGCTCGGGCAGCCTGCCCGCCGCGGCCGCCGGCTCGGTGCTCACGATCCTGGCGATGTCGCGGCTCGGCGAACCGTACGCGGGGCTGAGCGTCGTCACCGGGAGCTGTACCGCCGATTCGCTCGCCGAGTTCGCCTGGTCGCTGTTCCAGCGGTGGCAGGTGGCCGGGTACCCGCCGAAGGAGTCGTGGGTGCTCGACGCCTTGGGGTTCCTCGGCGATGACGAGTCCGTGCGGCGCCTGGCCCCGCTGATCCGCGCCTGGCCCGGCGAGGGCGGCCACGCTAGGGCGGTCGCGGGCCTGGACGTGCTCGCCGAGGTCGGCACCGACGTGGCCCTCATGCACCTGCACGGCATCGCGGAGAAGGTGAAGTTCCGCGGCCTGAAGGACCGCGCCCAGGAGAAGATCGCCGAGGTCGCCGACGCCCTCGGCCTCTCGCCCGAGCAGCTCGCCGACCGCCTGGTCCCGGACTTCGGCCTCGAACCGGACGGCACGCTCGTGCTCGACTACGGCCCCCGGCGGTTCGTGGTGGGCTTCGACGAGCAGCTCAAACCGTACGTGGCGGACGAGGACGGCAAGCGCCGCAAGGACCTGCCCAAGCCCGGCGCCAAGGACGACCCGCAGCTCGCCCCGGCCGCCGCGGCCCGCTTCGCCGCGCTCAAGAAGGACGTCCGCACCGTCGCCGCCGACCAGATCCGCCGCTTCGAACGCGCCATGGTCTGGCGCCGCCGCTGGACCCCGGACGAGTTCCAGCGCTTCATCGTCGACCACCCGCTCGTGTGGCACGTGGCCCGCCGCCTGGTGTGGGCCGCCTACGCCGCAGACGCCGCACCCGCCCAGCCGAGCCACGCCAGCTCACCCGCCGGTGCCACCTCGCCCGCGTCGGTCGCGCTGGCCGGGTCATCCGCGCTGGCTGGGTCGTCCATGCAGGTCGGGTCGTCCGCCCAGGTCGGGTCGTCTACGCAGGCTGGGTCGGTCGCGCAGGTCGGGTCCGTCGCGCAGGCTCCGTCGACCGCGCAGGGTTCGGGTGCACAACGCGGATCGCCGGCGTCGGGCGTGGCGGGCGGGCCGCCGGTGGCTGGTGGGCGGTTGCTGGTCAGCCTGCGGGTGGCGGAGGACCGGACGCTCGCCGGGGTCGACGACGAGCCGGCCGCGATTCCGGACGGGGCGGTGATCGGGGTCGCGCATCCGCTGGAGCTCGGCGAGGACCTGACCGCGTGGGCCGAGGTGTTTGGCGACTACGAGATCCTGCAGCCCTTCGAGCAGCTCTCCCGGGACGTGCAGGAGCTGACGGCGGCGGAGCGGGCGGGGACGCAGATGACGCGGTACGACGGGGTGAAGGTTCCCACCACGAAGGTGCTCGGGCTCGAGCGGCGGGGCTGGCGGCGGGCGACGCCGCAGGACGCGGGCGTACAACCGGCGATGCAGCGGGATCTGCCCAGCGGCGCGACGCTGATGGTGGACCTCGACCCCGGGATCGTCGTGGGGATGGTGAACGAGTTCGAGGATCAGCAGCTCGGCGCCGCGTACATCCTGCCGGAGGCCGAGTACAGCTGGAACCGGCGAGCCGCACTGCCGTTCTCCGCCTTGGACGGGATCACGGCCTCGGAGATCCTGCGAGACCTGCGAGAGGTGGCACAGTGAGCCGGACCAAGGCGACCGGGGACAGTGGGCCGGAAGTTGTGGCGGTGGAGGACCTGGAGGCTGTCGTCGAGGGCACGGAGTCGGTGCAGCGGCCGCCGGCGGAGGTGCGGTACGCGGAGGAGTTGCGGCTCCTGGCCGGAACCGACACCGGGCCGAGGCCGCCGGGATGGGCGTTGAGCCTGACCGCGGCGCGGCGGTTCATCGTCGGGGATTCGGCGGCCGGGATCAGCCGGAAGTTCGTCGGGGACCCCTCGCTGATCGATCGGGCGTTGGTGTCGCTGGCCACCAGCCGGGGGTTGATGCTGGTCGGGGAGCCCGGCACGGCCAAGTCGCTGCTGTCCGAACTGCTGGCCGCCGCGGTGAGCGGGGTGTCGACGCTGACGATTCAGGGTGGGGCGGCGACGACGGAGGACCAGATCAAGTACGGGTGGAATTATGCCCTGCTTGTGGCTGAGGGGCCGTCGACCCGGTCGCTGGTGAAGGCGCCGTTGCTGCGGGGGATGGCCGAGGGGCGGGTGGTGCGGTTCGAGGAGATCACGCGCTGTCCGCTCGAGGTTCAGGACTGCTTGTTGTCGCCGTTGTCGGACCGGGTGCTGGCGATTCCGGAGTTGACCGGGGCGGATGCGATGGTGTTCGCGCGGGACGGGTTCAACGTGATCGCGACGGCGAACACGCGGGATCGCGGGGTCAATGAGATGTCGGCGGCGCTCAAGCGGCGGTTCAACTTCGAGACCGTGTTTCCGATTCCGGATCTGCAGACGGAGTTGGCGCTTGTCGAGGCCGAGGCGGGGGCGTTGCTGCGGCGGTCCGGGGTGACGGCGCCGCCGCGGCGGGATGTGCTGGAGGTGCTGGTTACGACGTTCCGGGAGTTGCGGACCGGGAAGACGGCGCGCGGGGACGCGATGGAGCGGCTGACGGCGGTGATGAGCACGGCCGAGGCGGTGTCCGTGGCGCATGCGGTCGGGCTGCGCGGGTGGTTCCTGCGCGGGGAGGCGGGGAGCGTGGCGGACTTCGTGGCGTGTCTGGCCGGTACCGCGGCGAAGGACAGCCCGGAGGACCTCGCGAAGCTGCGCCGGTACCTGGAGCAGCAGGTGACCTGGCGCGGCGGGGAGCCGTGGCGGGCGCTGCACGCGGCGCGGCACGAGCTGCCGGGCTAGGTGCGCGATGCCGGCGACGTTCATCGGGGTGCGGCACCACAGTCCGGCGTGCGCGCGGCTGGTGGGGGAGCGGATTGCGGCGCTGCGGCCGGCGTACGTGCTGGTCGAGGGGCCGGCGGACATGAACGAGCGGATCGGGGAGCTGCTGCTCGGGCACGACCTGCCGATCGCGGTGTTCAGCAGCTATCGCGACGAGCAGCGGCATGCGGGGTCGTGGGCGCCGTTCTGCGAGTACTCGCCGGAGTGGGTCGCGCTGCAGGCCGGGCGCGCGGCGGGGGCCGAGGTGCGGTTCATCGACCTGCCGGCGTGGCACGAGGCCCTCGCCGGGCGGGAGAACCGGTACTCCGATGCCGAGGAACGGTACGCCGAGGCGGTCGACCGGCTGTGCGAGGCGTTCGCGGTCGACAACGTGGACTCGCTGTGGGACCACCTGTTCGAGGTCGACGCCGCGGACGGGGCGGGCAGCGAGATCGAGGCGCGGCTGGCGGCCTACTTCGACCTGCTGCGCGGGGAGTCGGAGGCGAGTGCGGGGGACCGGGCGCGCGAGGAGTACATGGCGCGGTGGGTGCGGGCCGCCGTGCGCGAGGCGGGGGAGCGGCCGGTCGTCGTGGTCACGGGCGGCTTCCACCGGCCCGCGCTGATCCGCCTCACGGCGCAAGACACCGGCGTATCCCGAGGAGGCGACGGAAGCGGCGGCTTCCCCGCGCGGATCGAAGGCGGGGACAGCCACACCGCAAGCCGCGGCGACGGACGCATGGCCGACAGCAACGGCGACGGGGGCGAGGCCGATGGACGCGGCGGCGAGGGCGGCGGGCGCGAGGGCGGCGGGCGCGAGGGCGGCGGGCGCGAGGGCGGCGGCGGTGGGCGTGACGGCGGCGGCGAGGAAGGCGGGTGCGGGAGCGGCGGCGACGGCGGCGAGGACGAGGGGCGCAACGGCGAGGGCGGCGGGCGTGAAGGCGACCGCGGCGAGGGCCGCGGCGACTGGCGTGAGAGTCACGACGGCGGCGGGCGCGACGGCAAAAGCAGGGACAATGACGGCGACGGCGAGGACAAGTTCGGCGGGCCCGAGGTCCGCGATGGGCTGAGCAGGGAGGGCGGCGAGCGCGCGAAAGTCCACAGTGGACCAGCGGTCGACGAGGGCGGTGCGCAGTGGCCGGAGGCGCCGGTGTTGCCGGCGGGTGCGGTTGGTGGGAGTTACCTGGTGCCGTATTCGTTTCGGCGGTTGGATGCGTTTGACGGGTACCAGTCGGGGATGCCGTCGCCGGAGTACTACCAGCGGTTGTGGGACGACGGGGCGGAGCGGGCGGCCGAGGGCCTGGTCGCCGCCGTCGTCGGGCGGTTGCGTGAGCGGAAGCAGCGGGCGTCCACCGCTGACCTCATCGCGGCGCGGGCGTCGGCTGGTGGGCTGGCGGCGGTGCGCGGGCATCGGTACCCGGCGCGGACCGACATTCTCGATGGGCTGGCCGCGGCGCTGGTGCAGGATGCGCTCGATGAGCGTTTGCCGTGGGCCGGGCGGGGGCGGTTGCGGGCCGGGACCCACCCCGTGGTGGTCGAGATGGTTGCGGCACTCAGCGGGGAGCGGGTCGGGCGGCTGCACAAGGACACGCCGTTGCCGCCGCTTGTGCACGATGTGGCGGCCGAGGTCGAGCGAGAGGGGTTGCGCGGGGCGATCGCGCTCGGGCTCACCAGCGTTGACGGGCTGCGGCGGAGCCGGGTGTTGCATCGGTTGCGGGTGCTGAGGATTCCCGGGTTTGTGCGGCGGCATGGGCCTTCGACTGGCATCGATCCGGTGCTCGATGAGCGGTGGACCGTGGACGAGCATGAGCATCGGTTGCCGGCGTTGATTGAGGCTGGGGCGTACGGGGCGACGCTCGAAACGGCGGCCGCCGCGCGGATCGGCGAGCGGATCAGTGAGGCGAACGGGCGGGTCGGAGTACTGGCCGAGGCGCTGTTCGATGCGGCGCTGTGCGGGACAACGGAGCTGTCCGATCAGGTGCTGAAGGATCTCGGGCTGGGGATCGCCGCGGCGCAGGAGTTGGGGGAGTTGGGGCGGCTGCTCGGGGTCCTGCTGGCGTTGTGGCGGCATGATCGGCTGCTTGGGACGGCGGGGTCGGCGGCGCTCGGGGCTGTGCTGCGCAGCTCGCACGATCGGGTGCTGTGGCTGGCCGAGGGGGTGCGCGGGGGGTCGGTGCCGGCCGATCCGGCGCGGATCGGGGCCGTCGTCGCGCTGCGGGACGTGGTGCGGCATGCGGCCGGAGAGCTGGGGCTCGACCGGGAGGCGTCGCTCGGGGTGATGGGGCGGGTGGCGGCGGGCACCGAGGCGCCGCCGGATCTGCGGGGGGCGGCGTTCGGGTTCGGGTGGGCGCTCGGGGCGCAGGGGGACCCGGTGCGGGCGGTACGCGGGGCGGGCGGCCCGGTCGCGCTCGGGGACTGGCTCGCGGGGCTGTTCGCGGTGGCGCGGGAGGAGGTGCTCCACGCCGGCGGGGTACTGGACCTGCTCGACGAGCTCGTCAGCGGGCTCGGGGCGGAGGACTTCCTGGTGGCGTTGCCGGCGTTGCGGCAGGCGTTCGCGTACTTTCCGCCGCGGGAGCGGGAGACCATCGCCGGGCATGTGCTGGCCCGCCGGGGGCGGAGCGGGTCGGGACGGGCGCTGCTGCGCAGTCCGGCCGCCGATCCGATGGTCCTGGCGCAGGCGGCCGCGCTCGAGGCCCGCGTCGACGCCACCCTGACCCGCCACGGACTGACGCCATGAACAACGCGCCGGAAGAACACGAGAGCGCACAGCAGGACGACGAGACCGCAAACGAAGCCGGGACCGCAAAGCAAGAAGAAACGCCAAAGGCACAGGACCTCCAGCGCTGGCGGCTGGTGCTCGGGGAGGCGGCCGAAGGCGCGCTCGGCGCCGCCACTCTCGACGGCGTCGCGCAGGGCCAGGACGCTGCGCTGGAATGGCTGTACGGCCGCGACGAGGAACTGCAGCGCCGCGGTGTGCGCCGGACCGGGCGGCACGGCGGCGACGGGCCCTCGATCGTGACGACCGTCGACTGGCTGGAGCAGATCACCCGGCTGTTCCCCAAGGAGACCATCGAGCGGCTCGAACGCGACGCCGTCGAGCGGTACGAGATTCACGATGTGGTGACCGACCCGGCGGTGCTCGCGCGGATCGAGCCGAACGAGACGCTGCTGCGCGCGGTGCTGCGGACGAAGAATCTCATGGATCCCGATGTGCTGCTGCAGGCGCGGCGGATCGTGGAGGCGGTGGTCAAGCAGCTCATGGAGCGGCTCGCGGTCGATGTGCGGCGGGCGTTCACCGGGGCCCGGTCGCGCACGTCCAGCCGGTTCCAGGTGGCGAAGGACTTCGACGTGCGGCGCACCCTGCGCGCGAATCTGGGGCATTACAAGCCTCAGGAGCGCAAGGTGTACGTCGAGCAGGCCTATTTCTTCTCGCGCACCCGGCGGCATGTCGAGCGGTGGCAGCTCATCCTGCTCGTCGACCAGTCGGGATCGATGGCCGGCTCCGTCATCCACGCCGCCGTCACCGCCGCGTGCCTGTGGGGGCTGCCGGGAGTACGGACGCATCTGGTCACGTTCGACACGGCGGTCGCGGATCTGACGGCGGAGATCGACGATCCGGTCGAGATTCTCATGAAGGTGCAACTGGGCGGCGGCACGGACATCGCGCGCGCCGTCGCCTACGGCACGCAGCTCATCGAGCAGCCCCGCCGGACCATCGTGGCGATCATCAGCGACTTCTACGAGGGCGGCGAGACGGGGCAGCTGGTGCGCGGGGTGCGCGCGCTCGTCGAGCAGGGTACGAAGGTG
This sequence comes from Dactylosporangium sp. CS-033363, assembly GCF_050942475.1. NCBI lineage: Bacteria > Bacillati > Actinomycetota > Actinomycetes > Micromonosporales > Micromonosporaceae > Dactylosporangium > Dactylosporangium sp. CS-033363. The sequence continues at coordinate 2,687,238 of NZ_CP192032.1, forward strand.
CTGTGCCTGGCCGCGCTGGACGAGCAGGCCGACCCGAGCTACGACGTCGAGATGGGCCAGCGCCTCGCCGACGTCGGGGCCGGCGTGGGCGCGATGACCCCGGGCGAGCTGGCGGCGTTCGTGGCGGAGCACGTGGGCCGATGAGCATCCAGAACCTGACCCCGGAGTCCCTCGCCGCGCTCACCAACCGCGGCCTCGTCAAGCGCGCCGCCAGGGAGGTCGAGGCCGCGCCCCCGGCCCTCACGGAGGACCCCGACGGAACGATCCGGGCAACCTTCGCCGACGGCGCCGCCCCGGTGCTGCCGACCGGCGGCCTCGAAAAAGCCACGTGTACCTGCGGCGCGGCAGGCGTCTGCCGGCACATTGTCGGACTCATCCTCGCCTATCAACGACAAGCGGAAAGCCCGAAGCGGCAAGAAGTCTGGTCCCCGGGCGCATTCACCGACGAACAGCTCGAGGAACGCATCGGCGCCCGCATGATGGCCGCGGCGCGAAGGGCGCGCAAGGCCGGCTACCACGCCCGCGTGTACCGCCCGACGGCCCAGGACCACACCGCCCGCGCCGACCTCGGCTCCGCCACCGTGCGCTTCCTGGTCCCCGACGACCTGGGCTTCGTGCACACCGACGCGGTGGCCGGCACCCGGGACGACGTGATCGCCCTCGCCGCCTGGGCGTTCCGGGCCGCCGACGAACAGGCCCCGGGGGAGCCCGACGCGCAGGTCGACGTGGGCGAAACCAAGAGCCGCGAGACGCAGGGCGAACAGCAGGCAGTCGAGCTCGCCGACGAGATCCTCCAGGTCGGCGCCGTCAACCTCGGCCAGGGCATCAAGGCCCGCATCGCCCATACCAGGAAGCTCCTGGAACGCGAGAACCTCCGCTGGCCCCTGCTGGCCGTCGAGGAACTGCAGGGCCAGCTGGACGCGTACCGCGAACGAGCCAGCGCCTACACGCCTGAGCGCCTCGCCGAACTCATCGCCGAGCTGCACGCCCGTGCCCAAGCCGCCGGCACGCAAAACCGCGGAAGGGTGCTCGGCACCGAGGAGGCCGCCGAGACCCCGCTGCGCCGCGCCCGCCTGGACGGCCTGGGCTGCAGCGTCACGGAGGACGGCGGGAAGAAGGTGTACCTCGCCCACGCCGACAGCGCCACCGTCCTGGTCCTGCGCACCACGAACACCAGGACGGCCCAGGGACTCGGGGGCGGCATCGTGGTCACGGAGTCGGCGGTGCGCAGCGCCAGCCGCGCGGTACGGCTGACGACGAGCCGGGTCGCGAAGGCCACCATCACCCCGTCCCGCGGCGCCTGGGACGCGCTGCCCGACGCGCTGCTGGTCCGGGACCTCGCCGCGCTCGCCGCCGAGCTCGACCGCCTCCCGCCGCGCATGCTCCGCCCGCGGGTCGAGGCCGAGCTGGTCCGAGTGATCAAGGTCGCGGCGGTGCGCGAGATCACCTACGCGCCGGGCGCCCAGCAACTCGAGGCCGTCCTGGTCGACGAGCACGGCAACGAGGCCACGCTCATCGCGACCCACACCGCCGCCGCCCCGGGCCGCCTCGACGCGATCGCCGCGAACCTGACCGCCCCGTCCTACGTCAGCGGCGTCGTCCGGCGGCGCGGCGGCGCCGTCGAGCTCGACCCCCTCGCCATCGCGGCCGGCGGCCGGGTCGTCCTGCCCGACCTGGCCGAGGCCCGCGGCGGCGAGCTCGGCCCCCGCCGGCCCGACCGCGCCGACCCCATCCGGGCCGCGCTCGACCACGCCCTCGCCACCCTCGCCGAGGTACCGCACCGGGGTATGCGCCACCTCCCGCCGACCTTCGGTGACCGGCTGCGGACCGCCCGTGATCGACTCATCGGCGTAGGGCTCTACAAGGCGGCGGAGGCCGTCCACAAGTTCGGAGAAACGAACCGGCAGGAGGCGTGGGTGGAGGCGCACATACGACTGTCCGTAACGGCGGAGACCCAGTAGCGAAGTGGGGTGAGACACGATCGGGACGGCACCACCCAAAGGCCCGGCGACAGGGGTAGGGTCCATGGCCGGACCCGTCCGACCGAGCCCTGGGGGGTAGCGCATGGCCGACTCGTTCGTGCATCTCCACGTGCACACCGAGTACTCCATGCTCGACGGGGCCGCGCGCCTGAAGGAGATGTTCGCCGAGGCGTCCCGGCTCGGCATGCCGGCCGTCGCGATCACCGACCACGGCAACATGCACGGCGCGTACGACTTCTACAAGCAGGCCAAGGCGGCCGGCGTGACGCCGATCCTGGGCGTCGAGGCGTACGTGGCCCCGGAGTCGCGGCTGCACAAGCAGCGCGTGCGGTGGGGCCGGCCCGACCAGAAGTCGGACGACGTCTCGGGCTCCGGCGGGTACACCCACAAGACGATCTGGGCGCGCAACAACACCGGCCTGCACAACCTGTTCCGGCTCAACTCGCGGGCCAGCATCGAGGGGCACTTCGTCAAGTGGCCCCGGATGGACGCCGAGATCATCGCCGAGCACGCCGAGGGCCTCATGGCCACCACCGGCTGCCCGTCCGGCGAGGTGCAGACCCGGCTGCGGCTCGACCAGTTCGACGAGGCGCTGAAGGCCGCCGCGAAGTACCAGGAGATCTTCGGCAAGGAGAACTACTTCCTCGAGGTCATGGACCACGGGCTCGACATCGAGCGGCGGGTCCGCGAGGGGCTGACCGAGATCTCCAAGCGGCTGAACATCCCGCCGGTGGTCACCAACGACTCGCACTACACGCACCAGGCCCAGGCCGAGGCGCACGACGTGCTGCTGTGCGTGCAGACCGCGGCCAACATCAACGACCCCAACCGGTTCCGGTTCGGCGGGTCGGGCTACTACCTGAAGTCGGCCGACGAGATGCGGGCGGTCGACAGCTCCGAGCTGTGGCAGAACGGCTGCCGGAACACGCTGCTGGTGGCCGAGCGGGTCGACACCGCGGACATGTTCAAGTTCGTGAACCTGATGCCGCGCTTCCCCGTGCCCGAGGGGCACACCGAGGAGTCGTTCTTCCGGGCCGAGGTCGCCCGCGGGATGGCCCGGCGGTTCCCGAACGGCGTGGACGAGGTACACCAGAAGCAGGCCGACTACGAGACGGACATCATCCTCTCGATGGGCTTCCCGGCGTACTTCCTCGTCGTCTCGGACTTCATCATGTGGGCCAAGAACGAGGGCATCGCCGTCGGCCCCGGGCGTGGTTCGGCGGCCGGAAGCCTGGTCGCGTACGCGATGGGCATCACCGACCTCGATCCCCTCCCGCACGGGCTGATCTTCGAGCGGTTCCTGAACCCGGACCGTGTGTCGATGCCCGACATCGACATCGACTTCGACGAGCGCCGGCGCGGCGACGTCATCCGCTACGTGACCGAGAAGTGGGGCGACGACCGCGTCGCGCAGATCGCCACCTTCGGCACCATCAAGGCCAAGGCCGCGATCAAGGACTCGGCCCGCGTGCTGGGCTTCCCGTTCGCGGTCGGCGACAAGATCACCAAGGCCATGCCGCCGGCCGTGATGGGCAAGGACATCCCGCTCTCGGGCATCTTCGATCCCAACCATCCGCGGTACTCCGAAGCCGTCGAGTTCCGCGCCCTGTACGACAGCGACCCGGACGTCAAGAAGGTCGTCGAGACGGCGAAGGGCCTGGAGGGCCTGATCCGCCAGACCGGTGTGCACGCGGCCGGCGTGATCATGTCCGCGGAGCCGCTGATCGACCACGTCCCGCTCATGCGGCGCGACGCCGACGGGGCCATCATCACGCAGTTCGACTACCCGACCTGCGAGACGCTCGGCCTGCTCAAGATGGACTTCCTGGGCCTGCGCAACCTGACGATCATCGATGACGCGGTGAAGAACATCAAGCGCCGCGGGATCGACCTCGACCTGCTCGGGCTGGAGCTGGACGACAAGCCGGCCTACGAGCTGCTGGCCCGCGGCGACACCCTCGGCGTGTTCCAGCTCGACGGCGGCCCGATGCGCTCGCTGCTGCGGCTGATGAAGCCCGACAACTTCGAGGACATCTCGGCCGTGCTGGCGCTCTACCGGCCCGGCCCGATGGGCGCCAACTCGCACACCAACTACGCCCTGCGCAAGAACGGCCAGCAGGACATCACCCCGATCCATCCGGAGCTGGAGGAGCCGCTCAAGGAGATCCTCGGCCCCACCTACGGCCTGATCGTGTACCAGGAGCAGGTCCAGCGCGCCGCGCAGAAGCTCGCGGGGTACACGCTGGGGCAGGCGGATCTTCTCCGGCGGGCCATGGGCAAGAAGAAGAAAGAGGTCCTCGAGAAGGAGTACATCCCGTTCCGCGACGGCATGCGCGGCAACGGCTACAGCGACGAGGCGATCAAGAGCCTCTGGGACGTGCTCGTCCCGTTCGCCGACTACGCCTTCAACAAGGCCCACACCGCCGGGTACGGCCTGGTCTCCTACTGGACCGCGTACCTCAAGGCGAACTACCCGGCCGAGTACATGGCCGCCCTGCTCACCAGCGTCGGCGACGACAAGGACAAGATGGCGATGTACCTGGCCGAGTGCCGGCGCATGGGCATCGAGGTGCTGCCGCCCGACGTCAACGAGTCGATCGGCCCGTTCGCGCCGGTCGGCAGCAACATCCGGTTCGGCCTGGCCGCGGTCCGCAACGTCGGGCACAACGTCGTCGACGCGATCGTGCGCTGCCGGCAGACCGAGAACGGGCTGTACCGGGACTTCGACGACTTCCTGTCCAAGGTCGACGCCGTCGCCTGCAACAAGAAGACCATCGAGTCGCTGATCAAAGCGGGCGCGTTCGACTCGATGAAGCACCCGCGCCGCGGCCTGCTGGCCATCCACGCCGACGCCATCGACAACTACGCCGACCTCAAGAAGAACGAGGCCATCGGGCAGTTCGACCTCTTCGGCGACCTGCTCGGCGGCGACGACGCGTCCTCCGGCGGCAGTGCGGCGATGGCCGTGCAGATCCCCGACATCGAGTGGGACAAGCGCGAGCTGCTCACGTTCGAGCGGGAGATGCTCGGCCTGTACGTCTCCGACCACCCGCTGTTCGGCCTGGAGTCGGTGCTGTCCAAGGCCGCCGACACCGAGATCAGCCGCCTGTCGGAGGAGGGCGCGATCGCCGACGGCACCGTGGTCACCCTGGCCGGCATGCTCACCGGCGTCCAGCGCCGCATCACCAAGCAGGGCAAGCCCTGGGCGTCGGCGTCCCTGGAGGATCTGGGCGGCGCCGTCGAGGCGCTGTTCTTCCCGAACACCTACGAGCTCGTCGGGCAGTACATCGCCGAGGACGCCATCGTGGTGGTGAAGGGCCGCGTCGACCGCCGCGACGAGACGCCCCGGCTGATGGCGATGGACCTGTCCATGCCCGACATCAGCGCGGCCGACGAGAACCGGCCGGTCGTGCTGTCCCTGCCGGCCACCCGCTGCACCCCGCCCCTGGTCGACCGGCTCAAGGAGATCCTGGTCAACCATCCGGGCAAGGCCGAGGTGCACGTGAAGCTCAGTCACGGGTCACGGGTGACGCTGCTGCGCCTCGGGCCGTACCACGTGAATCCCACGACCGCGCTCAAGGGCGACCTCAAGGCACTGCTCGGGCCCAACAGCTTTAGCTGAGTTCATCCCGGGGTAACCTCGGCGGGTGCAAACGCACGCCCACTCGTTGTGGCTCTCGCGTCGGGCGCGGTGGTCGGCCGGGGCCGCCGCCGCGCTGGTCCTTGTGCTGCTCGTGTTCGGCATCGTGTACCGCGTGAGCCAGCGCCCCTACGGCTTCAAACCCTTCGACCGGATCGGCGGCGTGGCGCTGCCGGCCGGCAGCGAGCGGGCGCGGGCCTACCTGGACGGCGGCCGGGCGTTCCTCGGCCGCGCGACCGGCGGCGGCGGGTACGAGCTGCGCGCCGTCGACTCCGACAAGCCGGCCACGGCCATCTGGACCAACACGTCGCTGACCGACGTCGACACGTTCCGCTCGGCCCGCGGCATGGTGCAGGTCACCGGCCTGCCCGACGCGCGCGGGCACCGGCGGGTGACGCTGCTCAACGCCAACAACGGGGTGCCGTTCACGACGTTCGACGTCGAGGCCCGCGACCGGTGGGCGCTGGTGGGCAAGTACTTCGTGCGCTACGCCGACGCCGAGCACCGCCTGACCGTCACCGACGTGGGCAGCGGCAGGCAGATGGCCGCGTTCGACCAGCCGGGCGGCGCCGCGAGCTGGTGGCTGACCGACAACTGGAGCGGCCAGCAGGTGCCGACGTCCACGGCGGGGGAGCCGCTCGACGAGGCGCTGACCGTCGACCCGCACATCGTGCGGGCCACCGCCGACCGCGGCCTGGAGGTCGTCGGGCTGGCCGGCGGGCACGTGCTCGGGGCCGGCCGCGACCTCGCCGGGCCGGGGGACCTCGTGTACCCGTACGAGGACCAGCTCTTCGTGGCCACGGGCGGGGCCGGGTTCGAGCTCAGGGCGTACGAACGGACGCACTTGAACAAGAGCCAGTGGACCTGGTCGTCGCCGGATCGGCAGGCGCGGCCCTTGTTCGTCGCCTCGTGCGGCGAGCAGCGGGTGTGCGTCGGCGAGGAGCACCACCTCACCCAGCTCGACATCGCCACCGGCCAGGTCGTGTTCCGAGTGGAGGCCGAGCGCCCCTCGCAGGCCATCCCCGTCGGCGACCGGATCATGGTCCGGACCGCGAGCCAGTCCGACGGCGCGACCGAGACGCTGATCGACGCGGCCGGCAAGACGGTGAGCAGCTGGCCCGGCAAGCGCGCCGCGCGGCTGGACGAGGGCAGCTACCTGCTGCTGCCGGCGGTGCCGCCCGACGGGGCCTTCGCCTGGATGGGCGTCGACGCCGAGCACGGCACCGCGCGCGACCTGGGCTCCATGGACGCCCGCCCGGACTCGTGCACCTGGAGCCACACCTACCTGGCGTGCGCGACGGCCGGCGAGTTCACGTTCTACCGAATCCGAGCGCCCTGGTACTCCCTCTGAGCTTCGGTTGTGCGCGCCCGTCGCGCGATCCGGTACATCGCGATCGCGCCGATGCCGACCCAGGCGACGTTGACCGCGACCGACGGCCAGGCGTGGCTGACCGCGGAGTTCCAGGCGAGGGCGATCGCGCCGACGATGTTCATGGTCTGGAAGACGACCCCGTCGCCGGCGAGCCGCTTGGTTGACACGAGCGCGTAGGCGGCGAGCACCAGCGCGGCCCCGATCCAGCCCATGAAGTCGATCAGCATGGGGAGATCGTCGCATCAAGTGGAGCTAACGTGTGAACGAGAATTCCTACAGCGCACCTTAAGCAGGCCTCAACATGGACCTCGACCCGCGCCGGCTGGCCGTGCTCGCCGCGATCGCCCGCCGCGGCACCCTGGCCGGCGCCGCGGCCGCCCTGCACGTGACCCCGTCGGCGGTGTCGCAGCAGCTGGCGCAGCTCGAGCACAGTGTGGGGCGGCCGCTGGTCGACCGGACCGGGCGCCGGGCCGTGCTGACCGCGGCGGGCCGCATCCTGGCCGACCGCGCCGAGGCGATCGCCCGTGAACTGGGCGCGGCCGAGCGCGAGCTCGCGGCGCTGTCGGGCCGGGCCGCGGGCCTGGTGCGGGTGGCGGCGTTCGCGACCGTGATCCGCCACCTGCTGGTCCCGGCGATGGACCGGCTGGCGGCGGAGTTCCCGGACGTCGTCTGCTCGATCACCGAGCTGGAGGGCGCGACGGCCCTGCGCGAGCTGCGGCTGGGCGGGATCGATCTCACCATCACCGAGCGCGACGCCGTGCAGCGCACCCTGCAGCACCGTCAGGTTTCCGTGGTACCGCTCTGTGACGACCCGTACCGCGTGGTCGTCCCGGTCGGGTGGCCGCCGGTGCACGCGTTGGAGGACCTGGCCGACCGCCCGTGGGTGGCCGGCCCGCCCTCCTCGACGACCGGCCAGATCCTCGACCGGGTGTGCCGCGAGCGGGGCTTCGTGCCCCGCCGCGCGCACGCCTGCGTGGACTACCCGACGGTGCTGGCCCTGGTCGCGGCCGGCCACGGCGCCACGATCGCGCCGGACCTCGCCCTGCGGGACATGCACCGGGACGAGATCACGGTGACCGCGCTGCCCGTGGCCGGCGCTCGCAGCCTGGACGCCCATGTGACCGCGGCCCGGGCGCGGGTGCCGGCGGTCGAGGCGCTGCTGTCGTGCCTCCAGGCGGTACTGCCGCCTAGCCGGTGACGATCGTGCCGTCCGGCTGGCGGGTGCAGGTGACCGCCGCCCTGGGCCCGGCCGCCGTCGCCGCCGTCAGGCACTTGCCCAGCACGGCCTGGCCCGCGGCCGTGGGGTGCCACGACTCCTGGCACGTCTGGAAGTACGACGCGCAGGTGTTCGCGATCTTCTGGATGGCGATCTTGTCCTTGCCGGACAGGCTGGTCACGAACGTGCCGCTCGGGCCGTCCTGCAGCCGGATCGGCGTGGCGAGGGCGCCCGCCGGGCTGCCGGGGTGCTCGCACAGCCGGGCCCCGTCGAAGGCGTGCTGGACGTCGAGGAACACCAGGTCGTCGTTCGGGCGCTCGGCCGCCACGGTGTTGCGCACGTTCTGCACCAGCGTGCCGAGGCCCTGTGAGAACAGGTGCCCGGCCGACAGGCTGGCGCGGTGGATGGGGCAGCCGGCGGCGTACCGCAGCGCGCCGAGGTCGCGGAACTTGTCCCGGTCGTCCTGGCGCCCGTCGGCCTCCCAGTAGGACGGGTCGAGGTCGAACGGCAGCGGGTTCGTGTAGTCCTGGAAGACGACCTTGTGCTGGTGGTCGGCGTCGACCTGGTCGAGCGTCACGAGCAGCTGGCGGATCGCGGCGACGGTCTCGGCGGTGGCGGCGGACATCTGCGCGGCGGTCGCGAGGTCCCCGGCGGCGCACGGGGCCTGCTCGACGGGGCCGTTGAGGTACGCCCAGAACTCCCACCACCCCGTCCACGCGTCGGCGATGAACCGGTTGGCGCACTTCTCGGCCACGTCCCCGAAGGTGAACTGGCTGTTGTTGGAGCCGAGCCCGACGAGTACCAGATCGATGTCGTGGGTCTGGGCGACGGCGCGCAGCTGGTCGAGCTGGGCGGTGACGGTCCGCCCCTTGTCGCGGGCGGCACTGGCCGTCGCGAAGTCGGCCGGGCGGCCGCCGGAGCAGGCGAGGTTGTACCGGTCCTGGATGCCGGGCAGGGTCGCCTGCAGCAGCGAGGCGTTGGCGGAGCGGTGGCAGAAGAACGCGTTGGAGTTCGGCGCCGACCAGCCGGGGAAGCCCTGCGCGACCCCGTTCACGTCGACGACGGGCTGGTAACTGCCGGCCCCCTCGCCGCTGATGAAGCTGTCGCCGAGGGCGACGGCGGCGGTGGGCAGCGCGGCGGCGGCGGGTCCGGCGGTGGCGACGACCGCCCCGGAGGCGACGAGGGCGGCGACGGCGAAGGCACGAAGGAACTTGGACACTGGCGGTCTCCTCGATCCCAGAACGTGAAGAGTTCTCGGATCAGATCACCTTCGCGCAAGGTCGTCAATAGATGGACATGTGTACGTGGTTCGTGTGGTCACTGCTCGGATCGCCCTTGCCGCTCCGGTACGGATGCCAGCCCGCGGCCGGCGTCCAGATCTGGCGGTACCAGATGACGTACATGACCCCGAGTGCCGTGGCGTTGCGCACCAGCCAGGTCGCGAGCTCGGTCCCGTACTCCTTGGCCGCCCCGATCGCGATCCCCCCGAACCCCTTCGGATCGGCCGCGAAGTCACAGGCCCGCCCCTTGGGATGCTCGTAGGGCCCGCTCGGCCGGAAGCACGACACGTAGTGCTCGAACCCGGCCAGCTTCACCTGCTCCAGCGCATGCTGCGTCCGCGGCGTGAGGCACCCGCTCGTCGTGGGGTCGTGCAGGCTGCACGTCTCCGTGGGCCAGGACCCGTCGGGCCGCCGCGGCGCCGGCTGCGCTGCCGTCAAGGGCGTCTTCGTGCTTACGGTCGTGCCCGGGTCGATGATCGGCTGCGACTCCCGGTTGAGCGCCTCGGCGAGCGCCTGCTCGACCGCCGCCTTCTGCTGCGCCATCACATCGAGCTGCTGCTGTTGCCGCCGCACCTCGTTGTCGATGGTGGCCCGGTTGGCTTCCAGGCTGGCCCGCACACTGGCCAGCTCCCGCAGATCGGCGTTCTGCCGCCGCGCCACGAGCTCCAGCAGGCTCACCCGATCGGCGAACACCCCCGGGCTGCGACTGTCGAGCAGGGTCGCCGCGTCGCGAAGGCCGCCGCCGTACTGGTACGCCTTCACGGTCACCGTCTCGGTCTCGCGCACCAGCTTCTGGTACCGCGGCTCGAGCTCCGCCTGTTGCGCCTGCACGAGCGCCTGCCGCTGCTGCGACGCCGCCAGCAGATTCTGCGCGTCGATGTAGGCCCGGTTGGCCGTCTCGAGCCGCTCGGAGAGCTCGGTGGACCCGGCCTCGTCGGCCTCGGTCGTCTTGGGGGACGGCTTCGGCTGCCCGGGCACAGCCGACGCCGGGACGGGCGTCAGCAGGACCAACAGGGCGCACAGGGCCGCCACGATCCATCGTGATCTGGTCATACTGCTCGGCTGATCGGCGCTGCCCGGGCTGACTTGAGGTTCTTGTGCTTATTAGTCCCCGCCCGGGGCAGATCCGACGGATGCGGGCCTTCTGGGATGCGCTGACCGCCGCCCTAGGCCGGGTGACACCGGCCGAGTGGATGCAGATCGTCGCGGCCATAGGTGCCCTCGCCGCGGCGTTCGCCGCCTTCTCGGCTGCCCGCGCGGGCCGGGCCGCGGCCCGGACGGCCGCCAGGCAACTGCCGGAGCTGCACCACCAGGTCGAGCTCAACGCCACCCAGGCCAAGGCCGCCGAGGACCAGGTCGCCCTCACCCAGGAAATGCTCCAGCAAGCCACCGCCGCCCTGCGCGAAGCGGCCCGCGCCCGCACCGACGAGCGCGCACCCCTCGTCATAGCCCTCCTGGAAACCCCGCTCTGGCCCCCACTCGTGGAGCCCTCCGCCGAAGCCGCCTCCCCGGCCCGCCTCTACGCCCGGGACGCCGAGCGCAACACACCCCTGCACTTCCGCACCGACGGCATCCTCATCAACGAGGGCGCCACCACCGCCCGCGTCCGCCTCGACGAGCAGGCCCACTTCCAGGACCCGACCCCCGCACGACGCGAACGCCTCCTGCGCCCAGGCGAGGTGGCCCGCTTCACGTGGGCGGCCGGCCACACGGTCGCCGAATGGGCCGACGCCCGCGAAAACCCCGACCCGCCGAACCCGCTCGGCGCCTGCTTCCTGACGATCACCGTCTTCGACAACTTCGAGCACGGCATCTTCGACCACATCCACCTCGCCATGAGCGGCCGCCCGATCGTCGCCGTGGACCCCTCCTTCGACGAGGTGCGCCTCGCCTCCCACGAGTCCGAGGCCGAAATGGCCGTCACGGTCTTCCCCACCCGCCGCACGTACCGCTTCGACGGCCCGCGGCGCGACCCGCTCCCGTGGGACAGCACCTACGCCGCCTGGTGGCGGGAGGGCGGCGCCACCAAGCTCCGGCGCGCTCCGGAGCCCGCTTAGCCGCTCGACCGCCATGCGCATCTTCTCGGCCGCCAGGCGGCGCAGATTCAGGGTGTGGCGTTGCTGGAGGCCCCAGTCGCGGTGCCTTTTGTGCTCCTGCCGGAATTTCTCCGTGCTGGCGCAATAGTTTCTTCGTCTCGTGGTGTCACGCATTGCCGTCAATTCGGCTCGGCCGAACAATGACATTTGTCCCACGTTTTTATTATCTCATGGGCGTATTTAAAAGCAACGGCCGGACCGATGGGCACCGCTATGTGCCCTCGGCCGATGGTCCCCGGCCGCCTGCGCGACCGGAATGTATTAGCGTGGTCCCGGTGACGACTTTGGTCGCCGTTCGGTGGTCCAGACCGTAAATTCGGAGCCGGGTCCGCAGTGGTCGACGTTCGGTGGTCCCGGAGAGAAATTTGGTTAAAAATCCAATTTGCTGAGTTGTACCACCGAATGATGACCACGACGGACCCGGCGGTCCCCAACGGTCCGGACCACCAACCGTAAGCAACGTCGAACCGGGACCACGCCAACCCTGTGGGCCGCCGACAGGCGGGCCGAACCATCGGACGAGGGCACATATGTGGTGCCCATCGGTCCGGTGGAAAGGATAGATTGAGCCCCATGTGGCGAATCACCGTCAACGACACCTGCATCGGCTCCGGAAGCTGCGTAGGCGTGGCCCCGACGCACTTCGAGCTCGACGACGTCGAAGGCCGCTCAAACCCCATCAACGCGGTGGTCGAGCCCAGCGAAGCCGTTCAGGACGCCGTCGACATGTGTCCCATGGAGGCGATCACCATCACGGAGGTCTAAGCGCCGCGGTACGCCGCCAGAAGCGCTTCCGCCGCCTGGACCGGGGTCAGTTTGCCGGTCAGCACGTCCTGTTCCACGCGCGGGGCCAGGTCGCGGACCGCGGCAGAGGTGCGCAGGCCGTCCAGCAGAGTGTCGCGGGTCATCGCCCAGACCCAGCCGATCTGCTGCCGGTCGCGGCGGGCCTGCAAGTCGCCGTTCGCGGACAGGGCCGAGTGGTGGCGCTGCAAACGGTCCCACAGTTCCGGCAGGCCCGCGCCCGTCAGGCCGCTGCACGTCAAAACCGCCGTCGAGGAGTGCAGCAGGCGCAACGCGCCCGAAAGTTCGCGTGCCGCCGCTCGGGCCTCCTGCTCGTGGGGGCCGTCGGCCTTGTTGACCGCGATGACGTCCGCCAGTTCCAGGACGCCCTTCTTGATGCCCTGCAGCTGGTCGCCCGTCCGCGCCAGGGCCAGCAGCAGGAACGTGTCGACCATGTCCGCCACCGTGGTCTCGGACTGGCCCACGCCGACCGTTTCCACCAGGACCACGTCGTAGCCCGCGGCCTCGACGATCAGCATGGCCTCGCGGGTCGCCCGGGCCACGCCGCCCAGGGTGCCCGACGTGGGGGAGGGGCGGACGAAGGCGTCCGGAGAAGCCGCGAGGCGGTTCATCCGGGTCTTGTCGCCCAGGATGCTGCCGCCCGTGCGGGTCGAGGACGGGTCGATGGCCAGCACCGCCACGCGGTGGCCGGACTCGATCAGGTACATCCCCAAAGCGTCGATGAATGTCGATTTACCTACACCGGGGACGCCGGTGATGCCGATTCGCCTTGCGGCGCCGGCGTGGGGGGTCAGGGCGTGCAGCAGTTCCTGGGCGCGCGTGCGGTGGTCGGCGCGCGTGGATTCGACGAGCGTGATCGAGCGGGCGATCCAGGCCCTCGAGCCGGAGCGGACGCCGTCGAGCAGGTCGCTCAGTGCTGCAACCGGGATCGCAGCACCTCCAGCAGATCCAATGCTGCGTCGGCGATGACCGTGCCGGGGCCGAAGATCGCGGCCGCGCCCGCCTCGCGCAGGGCGTCGTAGTCCTGGGGTGGGATGACGCCGCCGACCACGATGAGGATGTCGTCGCGGCCCAGTTCGGACAGTTCGTGGCGCAGGGCGGGGACCAGGGTCAGGTGGCCGGCGGCCAGGGAGTTGACGCCGACGATGTGGACGTCGGCCTCGACCGCCTGGCGGGCCACCTCCGCCGGGGTGGAGAACAGGGGGCCCACGTCGACGTCGAAGCCGAGGTCCGCGAAGGCGGTGGCGATCACCTTCTGGCCGCGGTCGTGGCCGTCCTGGCCCATCTTGGCGACCAGGATGCGGGGGCGGCGGCCCTCGTCCTCGGCGAACGTGTCGGTCGCGGCGCGGACCCGCTCCACGTTGCCGGCTCCGGCGGCCTCGTCGCGATACACCCCGGAAATGGTACGGATCTGCGCCGTGTGCCGCCCGAAGACCTTCTCCAGGGCGTCGGAGATCTCGCCGACGGTCGCGTGGGCTCTCGCCGCGTTCACCGACAGTTCCAGGAGGTTGCCGCCGTTCGTGGCGCCCTCGGTCAGGGCGGTCAGGGCGTCCTGACACGAAGCCTCGTCGCGCTCGGCGCGCAGCCGTTCGAGTTTGGCGATCTGGGCCGCGCGGACGGCCGAGTTGTCGACCTTGAGGACGTCGATCGGCTCGTCGGTGTCGGGGCGGTACTTGTTGACGCCGATCACCGGCTGCCGGCCCGAGTCGATGCGGGCCTGGGTGCGGGCGGCCGCCTCCTCGATGCGCAGCTTCGGGATGCCCTCGTCGATCGCGCGGGCCATGCCGCCGGCCTTCTCGACCTCCTCGATGTGGGCCCAGGCCTTCGCGGCGAGATCGTGGGTGAGGCGCTCGACGTACGCGCTGCCGCCCCACGGGTCGATCACCCGCGTGGTGCCGGACTCCTGCTGCAGCAGCAGCTGGGTGTTGCGGGCGATGCGGGCCGAGAAGTCGGTCGGCAGCGCGAGTGCCTCGTCGAGGGCGTTGGTGTGCAGCGACTGGGTGTGGCCCTGGGTCGCCGCCATCGCCTCGATGCAGGTGCGCACCACGTTGTTGAACACGTCCTGGGCGGTCAGCGACCAGCCCGACGTCTGGCAGTGCGTGCGCAGGCTCAGCGACTTGGGGTTCTTGGCGCCGAACTCGCGCACCAGCCGCGCCCACAGCAGCCGCCCGGCCCGCAGCTTGGCGACCTCCATGAAGAAGTTCATGCCGATGGCCCAGAAGAACGACAGCCGCGGCGCGAACGCGTCCACGTCCAGCCCGGCGTCGCGGCCGGCCCGCAGGTACTCCACGCCGTCGGCGAGCGTGTACGCCAGTTCCAGGTCGGCGGTCGCCCCGGCCTCCTGGATGTGGTAGCCGGAGATGGAGATGGAGTTGAACTTCGGCATGTGCGTCGAGGTGTACCCGAAGATGTCGCTGATGATCCGCATGGACGGCGCTGGCGGGTAGATGTAGGTGTTGCGGACCATGAACTCCTTGAGGATGTCGTTCTGGATCGTCCCCGAGAGCTGCTCCGGCTTCACCCCCTGCTCCTCCGCGGCCACGATGAACAGCGCCAGCACCGGCAGCACGGCCCCGTTCATGGTCATCGAGACGCTCATCCGGTCCAGCGGGATGCCCTCGAAGAGCCGCCGCATGTCCAGGATCGAGTCGATCGCCACGCCGGCCATGCCCACGTCGCCGGCCACGCGCGGGTGGTCGGAGTCGTAGCCGCGGTGGGTGGCCAGGTCGAAGGCGACCGAGAGGCCCTTCTGCCCGCCCGCGAGGTTGCGCCGGTAGAACGCGTTGGACTCCTCGGCCGTGGAGAATCCGGCGTACTGCCGCACCGTCCACGGCTGGGTCGTGTACATCGTCGGATAGGGCCCGCGCACGTACGGCGCGATGCCCGGCAGCCCGTGCAGGAACTCGACCCCGGCGAGGTCGTCGGGGCCGTACACGCCCTTGACGTCGATGCCCTCCGGCGTGGCCCAGACCTCTGACCGATCGGGAGCTTCCGACGACACGGTAGGGGTGCCCAGGGCCACCTCGGAGAAGTCGGGGATCACGGTGCCACTCCCAGGTCCTCGTGCGTCCGGCGCAGCACGTCCAGCGCGTCGCAGCCGGTGAACAGGTACGCGTCCACGCCCTCGTAGGAGCCCTGGCCGGCCAGCCACACCGCCGTCACGCCCTCGGACTTCAGGCGGGCGGCGGTGGCGGCGGCCTCCTCGCCGTACGAGCGATCGGAGCCGCAGATGCAGGCGACCGCCGACGTGCTGTCCTCGGCGAGGCGGACGCCGCCGGCCGCGAACAGGTTGGCCGCGAAGGACACCCGGGCCGAGTTGGACGCCGTGGAACCGAGCGCGACCAGGCGGACGGTCGGCGGTTCCGGCGCGGCCTCGGCGACGTCGCGGAGGTGTTCGAAGCTCTGGGCGTACCAAATCTGCTGGAGACCCCCGGAGGGCTTCAACGGTGCCGGGGGACGCACCGGCCGGCGTTCGGCCAGGTCGGGGAACTCCGAGACGCCGGTGATCGGTTGCCGGCGGTGGGCCAGGTCGGCCTCGCGCCGCTGCCGGACGGCGCCGATGCGCTCCTCGACCAGCCCCGAACGCAGCGCCGCGGCCATCTCGCCGGCCCGCTCGACCTCGGTGAAGACGTCCCAGGCGGCGTGCGCGAGGGCGTCGGTGAGCGACTCGACGTACCAGGAGCCGCCGGCCGGGTCGAGCACCCGGGCGACCCCGGACTCCTCGATGAGCAGCGACTGGGTGTTGCGGGCGATGCGCCGGGAGAAGCCGTCGGGCAGGCCGAGCCGGGCGTCGAACGGCTGGACGGTGACCGCGCCGGCGCCGCCGGTCCCGGCCGCGAAGCACGCCACGGTGGTACGCAGGAGGTTGGTCCACGGGTCGCGCGCGGTCATCATCGCGTCGCTGGTGACCGCGTGCTGCCGCTGCGCGCCCAGGTGCGGCACGTCGCAGACCTGCGCGACCCGGGCCCAGATCCGGCGGGCGGCGCGCAGCTTGGCGATCGTGGCGAACTGGTCGGCGGTGGCGGCGAAGCGGAACTCGAGCTGCTTGAGGGCCATCCCGGCGCTGAGCCCGGCCGCGACCAGTTCGCGCAGGTAGGCGACGCCGGTGGCGGTGGCGTACCCGATCTCCTGGGCGTCGTCGCCGCCCGCGTCGTGGTAGACCGTCGCGTCGACCGTGGCGATCGGCACCGGCGACTTGAGGAAGGCCGACAGAACCGACATTTCCGACTCGGTGCCCGTCCGCGCCTCCAGCCCCAGCGGGTCGAGGCCGAGGTTGCCGGACTTGTCGGCGCCGGGCAGGGCGAGGAACGCGCGGGCGGCCTCCAGGCCCAGCGGGCCGTAGTCGAGCACGACCGGGGCGAGATCGAGCAGTACGCCGTCGAGCGCCTCGGCGAGGTCGGCCGGGGCGACGCCGGAGAGCCACAGCGAGGTGGCCCCGTTCTCCAGGTCGGCCAGGACCGCGGCCCGGGTCGCCTTCGGGTCCGGGTCGGCGTGGCGCTGGCGCACGTCCCACGGCCGCGGCGCGGTGCTCCCGCCCCGCACGAACGGCATGTGCCCGGGCGCGCCGGCGTCCGGGGCCCGGTCGGCCGCGGTGTACAGCGGCGCGATCCGCAGCCCGTCGTACGTCTCGGTGGCCAGCAGGCCGGCGACCGCCTCGGGCGGGGTGTCCTCGCCGGCCAGCCCGGACTTGCGCAGCACGCCAAGTGCGAGCCGCTGCCAGTCCCGGAGATCGTCTTGGGTGGGCGCGCTCATGCTGGACACGTTAGATCCGCTTCCCGGGACACGTTCCGGTCTGTGACAACCTCCACCGGGGTCACCTAGCCTTTTTGCAGAATCTGCAGCCCGATCGCGACGCCGAGCGGGGCGTCGGTCACCGCCGTCACCGTGCGCCGGCCGCCGGCGTGGGCGGTGAGCAGCAGCTGGGTGAACAGGACCCGGTCGGCGTGGCAGTCCATGTCGACGTACGTCTCGTCGTCGCCGATCCGGAACAGCCCCCAGACCTGGCCGTCGCCGAGACAGATCACCTGCAGGCGGTACTCGCCGGCCGGGTAGGACCGGTCGTCGTCCAGCCGGGTGATGTTGTTGCGGCGTCCGCTCATGAACCGCTCCGGCGTGGTCTCCACCGCGGCGGGGTCGCGCTTGTTGTACTCGGCCACCCGGCGGACCATGTCGGCCGTCTCCTGCGCGCTGAGCCCGGTGTCGCTCGCCACCGCGATGCTGGGCGCGGTGGCCACGCCGGCGCTCGTCCGCGGGGCGGGCCGGGCGGCGGCCACGGCGAACCCGAACGCGGCCCCGACGGCCAGGGCGATGGCGATGCTCAGCGTCCGGCGCGGGTTGCGGGCGCGCTCAGGCGGCTCCGGCACCGGCTGGACGCCGGTCACCTCGATCTCCACGGTCACGCTCCGCGGATAACTGGGGCGGGATCGGACGGCTCGGGGCGCCGCCCGGGGCGAGGGCGACGGCGAGCCAGCCGGCGGCGCTGACACAGGCCAGCATCGCCACCACGATCGTAACCCGGTTCGCCGAGGTCATCAGGTGCCACTCGATGGGGTACGGCGAAATCAGATAGATGAACGTGATCGCCGCCCAGTATCCGCCCAGCACCGCCCACAGCCAGCCGTCCCCGGCCAGGCCCAGCTCGCGGCGCCGCCCGCGCAGGAACGCGGCCCCGACCAGGGCCGCCAGCGCCGCCGCCACCAGGACCAGGCTGACCTGCTCGAACATCCCGCGCTGGATCGCACCGAGGCGGCCCCAGGCGTCGGCGTCGCCGCGCAGCAGCGCGCTGAAGCGGCCCTCGGCCATGAGGTCGTTCTCGGCGCCGAGGAGCCGGGTGGTCGCCGACCACACCGCGGTCACCCCGAGCGGCAGCCAGCACCACGCGGCGCGACGGAGATCGCGGCGGTACCGCACGGTCGCCGCCACGGCCAGCATGACGGCCAGCGGCAGGCCCTCGTTCTTCGTGAGTACCGCGGCGGAGACCAGGAACAGCGCCGGCGGCGTCACCCCGGCGGGCTCCGGGCGGCCGAGCAGCAGCACCGCGCCGCCCACGAAGGCGGCCGCGCACATGGTGTCGCTGTAGCCCAGCGCGGGCCCGGTGAACTCGGGCAGCCAGGCCCCGAATCCGGCCAGGACCCCGGCCGGGATCGACAGCCAGGCGGGCGCGGCCGCGGTGGCCCGGCGCACCGCGAAGCCCACCAGCGCGACGCCGGAGAAGGTGACGGCGACGTTCACCGCGATCGCCGGGCGGAACGTGAACGAGTCCAGCAGCTGCCACACGACCGCGATCGGCGCCGAGGCGATCGGCGGATAGTCGGTGTGGGTCACCGCGAGCGCCTCGCTGCCGATCGCGGCCCGCGCGAAGTCCCCGCCGTGCGCCAGATACCCGGAGTGCTGCCACCAGATCGCGTGCGTGTCCCAGCTCAGCGGCTGGTCGAACATCATCAGGAAAGGCGCCAGCAGTGGTACTCCCAGCAGCCCCGCCTCCAGCCAGCCGAGCGTGGCGACGGGGGCGGCGTGGCGTACCAGCCAGGCGATGACGACGGTCCCGGCGAAGACGGCGGCGCACCACGGCAGCAGCGGGCCGCGCAGCCACAGCATGAGCACCACGGCGGCGGTCGCCACGCCGGCGCCGGCGAGCGGGGACAGGAGCGTGGCCAGCGGTACCGAACGGGTCAGCGCCCAGGCCAGGGGCAGCCCGGACACGACGAGTACGAAGACGGCCACCACGCTGGTCATCCGGCCACCGCCGTGATCTCCAGGCCGGTCCCGCCCGGCGCGGCCGGGTCCGGCCTGCGGCGCAGCACCAGCTCGGCGCCGGCGCGGTCCTTGGTGAGCACCAGCCCGTGCATGGTGACGAGCTCCTGCATCCGGAACCACCACACCTCGTCGGGGTCGTCGACCCAGACCCGCGTGCCGGCGGGCACCCGGGCGTCCATCTCGGACCCGAGGTGCTCCATGGCCGCGATCACGCGGTGCTGCGGGCCGTCGGTGGCGCCGCGGTACCGCACGGCGAGGTAGGCGCCCATGTGGGCGGCGTGCACGGCGTTCCAGGCGGCCGGGACGAGCGCTCCGGCCGCCAGGACGACGACGGTCAGCCGTGCCGCGAGCCGCCTATTTCCGGCTGCGCCCTCCGCCATTGCCAACCCCCACCGGATCGTGGTCCCCGTCGCGCTCGACCGCCGGGACTATACGTTGCGCGGGGGTGATTCCGGGGCCCGGCACGGGTGGTTCGACCGGTTTGTCGGTACGGATGGCATGTTCACCCCGGGGCAGGACACGCGAGGGCGGATCGAGGTTCATCCCGGACTGCAGCAGGCGCTTCAGCCGGGGCGCGAACGGCCGCTCGATCAGCCGGTGGCCGAGATAGGCGGCGATCAGCATCGCCGCGATCATGCCGGCCAGCAGCGGGTACGGCGCGATCACGCCCTTGAGCTTGCGGATCGTGATCACCCCGATGTCCTGGTGCAGCAGGTACAGCGGATAGGTCAGCACCCCGGCGACCGTGAGCCACTTCCACCGGAACCGGTCGAGCAGGCCCAGCGCGGCCGCCGACACCGCCACGAAGCAGCCACCGACGATCACCATCGCGAACGTCCACTTCATGTGTACGCCGAGGAACTGGTTCATGTGCCGCGTGTCGGCGAGCACCTGGTGCTGCGCGAGGATGAACGACAGCCCGATGAGTCCCCAGAGCAGCGGGGTCGAGCCGAAGCGGTGCACGAGGTACAGCAGGATGCCCGCGACGAAGTACGGCGAGAACATCGGCTGCACGACGGAGTCGATCAGCGGGATGCTGTGGCCCACGGTCAGGATCGTCGCGATCAGCCAGAGCGCGCAGAAGGCGACCACCCGGCGGTACGTGAGGCCGAGCCCGACCACGATCGCGAAGAGCAGGTAGAAGCGGAGTTCGGCCCAGAGGGTCCAGTACACGCCGTCCACGCTTCTGACCGAGAGCGCGTCCTGCGCCATGGTGAGGTTCACGAGCACGTCGGACAGCGTGGTCGGGGCCTTGATCACGCCGGTGGACAGCGCGGTGTCGCGGTTGAAGTGCACGACGAGGAACGAGATGACGACGGCCACCCAGTACATCGGGTACAGCCGGGTGACCCGCGAGACGACGAAGTCCTTGAGGTTGCGGTCCCAGCAGCTCATGCAGATGACGAAGCCGGAGATCAGGAAGAACAGCTGGACACCGAGGTAGCCGTAGTTGGCGAAGTCGAACAGCCGCCCGAACACGGCACGGTTGCCCCGCTCCCACAGCTGGGACTGCGGGGTGCCGACGTAGTGGTACACCACCACGAGCAGCGCGGCGATGAGTCGCATGCCGTCGAGGGCGGCGAGGCGGCCTTCGCGCCGCACCGGGGGATTGCCTTCGGCTTTGAGCACTCGGCACTGTAACCAGCGCCGGGAGCTTATGTCGAAACGTCCGGATGCGTGACATCCGCCCTTGATGAGCATTTAACACGGGTGTCACCGTGTGACGATGGCGCTCACCAGCCCGTAGTCGATCGCCTCCGGTGCGCTGAGCACCTTGCCGGCCTGCAGGTCGTCCTCGACCCTCGAGCGCGGCTGGCCCGTCGCCCCGGCGATGCGCAGGATGAGGTCCTCCAGATCGCGCAGGTACCGCCCCGCCTCGGCGACCACCTGGTCGGCCGTCCCGCCGGGCGAGGTCACCTTGGGCTCGGCGAGCCGGAACCGCGCGTGGGCGAAGGCGGTGCGCTCGGCGGCGGCGCAGTACACCCCGAGGGCGGCGCCGCTGACCTCCCCGACGGCGGTGGCGTGCACCGGCGCCCCGATCGAGTCGATGGCGTCGACGAGCGTCCAGACGGCGGCGAGGTCGCCGCGGTCGGCGCTCAGGTGGACGCTGATCGGCTCGCCGCCGGTGGCGTCGAGGGCCAGCAGCGTGGCCGCCGCCCGGGACGCCATGTCCGCCTCGATCGGCCCGCGCAGGAACACCATGCGTCGCGTGAACAACTGCTGGTCCAGCCAGGTCGGCTCTTGTTCGTTGAACGGCTGCATGCGCCGAACATAGGCGCGAATGCGTGCTTCGACCCCTCGTGCACCTTGGATTCCGCTGAGGGCTTCACAAATATGGCAAACCGGCTGCGTTGAAACCCTGGACTGGCACCATGCGGGGGAGGAGGCACCGGCAGGCGGTGCCGCGCACGCACCATTCGGGAGCCGCCATGGCGGACGTTTCCGCCGCAGAGTCCGGCCTGGTCGATCGCGACCTTCTCGAGATCGTCAGCGAGGTCTGGGACGCCTACCTGCAGCAGCCCGAAGCGACCCCGACCGATTCTGTGGCCGCCGAGGACCGCAAGGCCATCACCGCGGCCGTCTCGATCACCGGCGCCTGGGAGGGCCACGTCCGCGTCCTGGTACCGCCGACCGCCGCCGGCGACATCACCGCCCTGATGCTGGCCATGGAGTCCGGCGAGGTCACCGACCAGGACGTCACGGACGCCATGGGCGAACTCATCAACGTCATCGGCGGCAACATCAAGAACCGCGGCACGCAGCCGGCCAAACTGGGCCTGCCGGTGGTGGCGACGGGCCGCATGCTGTTCCCTGCCACACGGGAGACGCACCGCTTGTCCATCGCGTGGCCGAACGGCGAGCCGATCACCTTCAGCGTCCTGCACGTCAACCCGGACCGGGCCGGCCTGCCCCTGATAGCGAAGAAGCCGTAGCGGTTCCGGACACGCGGCGCAGGCGGTACAGCGGCGCCAGTGCCATGCCGGCCGCGAACGCCCACCCGTGATGGTCCCCGGCCGCGATCAGCACCGCGGCGAAGAGCACCGAGACGCCGACGAGCGTGAGATCGGCCCGGCGGGGCCAGCGCCCCCGCGCGAACTGGTACAGCCACGCCCCGGCCCCGATCACGATGACCGCGGCGATCACGTTCGTCAGGCTGACCAGGGTGATCGCGGCCAGGAAGTAGCCGACGAACATCAGCGACACCGACTGGGCCTGCGCGCCGAGGACGACGGCCATCGCGAACAGCGCCGCCACCCCGAGCACGGCGACCGAGGTGCCGCCGCCGGGGGGTTCCAGCCAGTACCCGGTGATCTGCCCGACGATGCCGCCCGTGACGTAGCCGGCGAGCCACCAGCGGGGCCCGAGGACCCATTCGGCGCCGACGCCGATGACGGCCAGGAACAGCATGTTGCTGACGAACTGCGCGGTCCCCGAGACCCCGGGCGAGGCCATCTGCGTGAACAGCGGCGTGACCAGCCGCCACCAGTGCGCCCAGGTGAGCCCGTCGGGGTCGCGCTGCAGGGCCTCGCCCCAGCCCTTCACCGTCCACTGCAGCAGCTCCGCGACCGCGGTCAGGACGAACACGACGGCCGTGGCGACCGGGAACCGGCGATTGCTCATGGAACGAGCGTAGGAAGGGCGGAGACGGCGCGGTACCGACAAATGTCACCTATGTCCGAGGTCAGGTGTCCGACTCCAGGGCGAAGGTGTTGCCGTCCGGGTCCTGGATCCAGGCGATCCGCCCGCCGCCCGCCCGCGGTGTGATGCCGCGCGCGTCGTGGACGAACTGGTCGTACCGCACGATCTCGACGCCCGCGGCCACCAGCTCGTCCACGATCTGGTCCAGGTCGTCGACGTACCACGTGGCCAGGGTCGCGGCCGTGGTGCCGGCGGTCGGCGACTGGTACACGTTCAGGGCCGGACCGCCGCCCGAACCATAGACGCGGCCGCCGTCCTCGATTTGGGCGCTGGGGCCGGATCTGAGGACCGGCAGGCCCAGTTTGCCCTCGTAGAAGGCGACGGCCGCGCGAATGTCGGACACGGCGATCGAGGCGCGCAATGGGAAGCTGCTCAACGGCATGCCAACCAGCCTCGCACAGCCAGGGTCAGGAGGTCAGGGACGGGCGGGTGGCCAGGATCAGGCCCAGGGTGGCGTAGCCGACGAGCAGGTGGGCGCCGCCGATGTAGTCGGCGATCGGGGAGTTGCCCAGGGCGCCGAAGACCGGCACGCAGACGACGGCCCAGCTTTCGGCGACCGCCGGCCAGACGCGGGCGGCGCCCTTCCAGCGGGCGGTGAAGAGGATCTTCAGGCCGATGACGAACATGCCGAGCATGGACAGGGGCCAGAAGATGTCCATCGGGACGAGGAAGGCCTCGTCGCGCAGGGACGGGACGGCGTGCAGGACGCTCCAGGCAAAGGCCACAGCCAGCAGGACGTGTTCGGTGTACAGCATGCCGCGGGCGACCTTCGAGGTGCCCGTCGCCGCCGTGCGGAGCTGGATGGCGAGGAGGGCGAAGAGGCCCAGCTGGAAGCAGGCGCCGCCGAGGTCGGAGATGGTGCGGCCGAGCGAGTCGGCGGGGTTGTTGCCGACGGTGAACATGGCGCCGGCCCACATCAGCGTGCCGGTGGTGAGGGCCAGGCCCAGCGGGCGGGTGAAGGACTTCGTGGCGGGGGCGGGCGAAAGGTCGGTACGAGCGGGAATCGGCTCGGTGCGGATCGTCATGCCGAGTAGCGTGGCGAACGCGGCGACCCGGGCACGAGAGACCGAGGTCCCCGGGGATGTCCCGGAAAACGCGGGACTCGCGTCCCCGGGCGCTCGGGACGCCGTGGGTGGCACCATTTCGGAGTGTCCAAGCCCCGCGTGTCCACGCTGGCCGGCGGCGTGTTCGTGGTGCTCACGCTCGCCGCCACCGTCGCGAGTGTCGTGCTCGAGGCCGGCGTGCCGGCGGATGACGGGCTCGAGGCGGGGTGGATCTCCGGGCTGGCGGGGCTGGCGCTGGCGGTGCCGGGCGGGCTGCTCGCGTACCACGTGCCGCGCAACGCCGTGGCCTGGATTCTCTGCGCGAGCGGGCTGCACTGGGCGATCGACGGGGCCGCCGTCGCGTACGTCGCGCACGCCGTCGCGCAGCCGCCCGTCGAGCCGGGGACGGCGGTCGCCTATTGGCTGTACCAACGGGTCGGTTCGGCTCTGCTCTTCAGCCTGCCGCTGCTGCTGGTGTTCTATCCGGACGGGCGGCTGCCCCGCGGGTGGTGGCGGTGGGCGTCGCTGGCGAGCCTGGCCGCGACCGCCGTGCTGCCGCTGACGCTGCTGTTCGTGCCCGCGCGGATCGCCGACGCGATGAACGGCGGGGCCGAGCCGGCGGCGCTCAGGGCGCTGTCGATCGATCTGCTGAGCCTGCCGCTGCCCGACGGCGCCTGGGAGGTGCTGCTGCGGATCGGTTACGCGGCGCTCCCGGTGAGCCTGCTGATCCCGTTCGCCGTGGTGTTTCGCCGGTACCGCACGGCAACCGGCCTCGATCGCGCCCGTATGCGGTGGCTGTTGTGGGCCGGCGTGGTCGACGTGCTCGTCATGCTCTCGGCGCTCGTGCTGCCCCGGTCCGCGCTCGGCATCGGGCTGTTCGTGGCCATCGCGATCACCGGCGGGGCGATCGCCGTCGGCGTGCTCGCCCCGCAGTGGCTCGACATCGACCGGCTGCTCGGCGGGACGGTGCTCTACGGGGCCCTGGCCGCCATCGTGGTGCTCGTCGACGCCGCGATCCTGGCCCTCGTCACCACCGCGCTCGGCTCCCAGGGCGCCGCGCTGGTCGGCCTGCTCGTCGTGCTCCTCGTGTACGGCCCGTTGCGCAACCGCCTGTGGACGCTCGTCCAGCGGGTGGTGCTGGGGCAGCGGCACGACCCGTACCGGATCATCTCGGGCCTCGCCGAGCAGCTGGAGCGCTCCGACAGCCCCGAGCGGCAGCTGCTGGCCGTCGCGCGCAGCGTCGCCGAGGCGTTCCGCTCGCCCTACGTCGCCGTCGAGGTCCACCATCACGGCGGGCAGGCGCTGCTGGCCGAGTTCGGGAGCGCGCCGGCCGACACCCAGACGCTGCCCATCACGTACCGCGACGAGACCGTCGGCCGCCTCATCCTCGCCGCCGGGGGGTACCGGACCGCGCTCTCGCCCCGCGACGAGCGCCTGCTCGCCGACGTGGTGCGGCAGGCGGCGGCCGCGGCCCGGGCCGGCTACCTCGCGGCGGAGCTGCAGGTGAGCCGGGAGCGGCTGGTCGGGGCGCGGGAGGAGGAGCGCCGCCGGGTCCGCCGCGACCTGCACGACGGCCTCGGCCCGGCGCTCGGGGGCGTGGCGCTGCGCATCGACACCGCCCGCAACCTGCTCGCCAAGGCGCCCGAGCGGGCCGACGGGATGCTGCGGCAGGCCCGCGAGGACGTGTCGACGGCGCTGGCCGACGTGCGGCGGCTGGTCCACGACCTGCGCCCGCCCGCGCTGGACGACGTGGGGCTGGCCGGCGCGCTCGAGCAGCTCGCCGAGCGCCTCCGCGCGCCCGGGCTGACCATACGGGTCACGGCCACGCTGCCGGCGGATCTGGCGGCGGCGGTGGAGGTCGCGGCGTACCGGATCGCGTCCGAGGCCCTGACCAACGTGACGAAGCACGCGCACGCGACGAGCTGCACGATCGCGCTCACCGCGGGCGAGCGCGACCTCGTCGTGGAGATCCGTGACGACGGGGCCGGGATCCCGCCCGGCACGCCGAGCGGCGTCGGGCTGGTCTCGCTGCGGGAGCGGGCGGCCGAGCTCGGCGGGCGCTGCGAGATCGAGTGCCCCGCCGGCGGCGGCACGCTCGTGCGGGCCCACCTGCCCCTGTCCACCTCGACACTAGGCTGACGACCATGACCAACGACCGCGCGATCCGGGTGCTCGTCGCCGACGACCACCCGATCTTCCGCGACGGGCTCGCCGTCCTGCTCGGGTCCGTCGACGGGATCGAGGTCGTCGGTACGGCGGCCACCGGAGCCGAGGCCGTCGAGCGGGCCGTCGCGCTGGCGCCGGACGTTGTCGTCATGGACGTACAGATGCCGGATCTGAACGGGATCGAGGCCACCCGGCGGCTCGTGGCCGAGGCCCCCGACACCGGGGTCGTGGTGCTGACCATGTCCGAGGACGACGGCACCGTCTTCGCGGCCGTGCGCGCCGGGGCCCGCGGCTATCTCGTCAAGGGCGCCGAGCAGGAGGAGATCGTGCGGGCGATCACCACGGTCGCGTCCGGCGGCGCGGTCTTCGGCGCCACCCTCGCCAGGCGCATCGCCGAGTTCTTCGCCGCCGGACCCCCGTCCGCGAGCTCCGCCTTTCCGGAGCTCACCGGCCGCGAGCGGGAGATCCTCGAACTGCTCGCGGCCGGTCGCTCGAACGCCCAGATCGCCCAGGCGCTGTTCCTGTCCCAGAAGACCGTCCGCAACAACGTCTCGAACGTCTTCGCCAAGCTGCGGGTGGCCGACCGCGCGGAGGCCATCGTGCGCGCCCGCGAGGCCGGCCTCGGTCGCTAGGGCAGGACCGGTACCGACAGGGTCATCGCCTGCCGCGCCGCCGAGTTGGCGTCCTGGCCCGGGGTCGGGTGGACGCTCTCCGGCAGGTAGATCAGGTGGTACGCGTGGTTGGGCTGCAGCGTCGGGATCTGCGGCACGGTGAACGAGAACGGCGGCGAGATCGTCGTGCCGGTCGTCACCGTCGGATACACCTCGCCGGAGCCCGCGAAGATCAGCCCGTTGGCGTGGTCGTCGAGCAGCCAGATGCGGTTCGGGTCGACCGGCGGGCAGTTGCTGCCGCGGTCGGTCGCCGTGAACGTGCCGTCCTTGAACTTCAGGTCCCAGCCGACCGCGCACTGGCTCGGCAGGCCGACCGGGGCGATCCCGCCGGGGTCGTCGTCGGTGCTGATGGTCGGCGTCGGACCCCCCGAGGGCCACGTGCGCGTCGGCATCGACCCGTTCGGCATCGGGCCCCGGCTGGTGACGAGCGACGGCTCGGTCGCGACCGGCATGTTCCCGTTGCCGCCGAAGCCCCCCGCGGCCGCGGCGGCCGCCAGGACCACGCCGACCACGCCCGCGAAGACGCCGATCAGCGCCAGCCGCCGGCGCCGCTGCACGTTGACCGTGTGCCGGCGCTCGATGACCCGCGCCGAGTCCTCCACCGGCGGGCGCCCGGCCCGCCGCACCACCTCGGCCAGGCCGGCCTCGGCGTCGAACCGCTCGTCCGCATAGGCCCGCTGGACGAGTTCCCTCGTCGCGTCATGCTCGGCCATGCTCACTCGCCTCCATGATCTGCTGGAATCGGCGCACGTAGGGCTGCAGCACCTTGCGCAGCTCGGCGACGTGCGAGCGCACGGTCGACTCGCTCATCTCGAGCACCTTCGCGATCTCCGCGTAGCCGTCGTCGTGCAGGAAGTACAACAGCGCAACCTGCCGGCGCCTGGGCGGCAGCGAGTCGATCAGCCGCCGCACCGCCCCCTCCAGGCCGAGGGCGTCCTCGACCCGGCCGAGGGCCTCGTCGTCGTGGGCGGGCTCGGTCCACGGGCGGTCGTCCAGCCCGATGTACCGCGACTCCGCCTCGGCCCGCCGCCGCGCGTAGTTCTTGGCGGTCGTCAGCACGTAAGCGCGGCGCTGGGGTGGCCCCAGCTCGCGCAGCCGCTCCCAGCGCTCCAGCATCCGCGCGAAACCCTCCGCGGTCGCCTCCGTACCGAGTTCGCGGCCCGCGAATGCGCACATGACGTGCTGCACCCGCGCCGCCTCGGTCCGGTAGAACTCCGCGAAGTCCGCCGGTGCCGTCCCTATTTCGTGCATCACGTCTATAGAGAGCCGACAGACCCCGATTCCGTCCAGTGGCCACACGGTACTGCTCACGAGTGAACGACCGAACGCCCAGCGTCACCACCGTCGATCCGTGTCGTTACCGGGGTCAAGTGCCCCGGTGGACGAACGGACCCCTCATGCGACCAGGAGTCGGTGGAGCGCACAGATCCCGCGAACGGTGGCTCACGGCGTCCGCGCCGCTGACCCTGACCGCCGCGGCCGCGGTGCTGCTGGGCGGCCCCCCGCTCGGGCTGGCCGTGCCCGCCGCGGTGCTGGTCGCCGCGGCCGCCTCCGGCCTGCTGCACGCCGTCTGGCTGTTCAAGGTGGCCGGGCAGGGCACCAGCGCCGCGAGCCTGACCGCCCTCGGCACCGGCCTGGCCGCCGCGGCCGCCTGCGCCGCCTGGCCGCCCGCCGCCCCGTTCGCCGGCCCCACCGCCGCGCTGCTGCTCGTGGCCGGCCTGCTCGCCCTGCCCGGCGTCACCGCGAGCCCGGCCGCCGCCCTGCGCCGCGGCCTCGACGGCATCTGCGTGGCCCTCTGGAAGTTCCTCACGCTGCTCGTCCTCGTCCTGGACCAGTCCGGCCCGCCGAGCCGCACCGTCTTCGTCACCTGCCTGCTGGCCACCACCGGCATCACGATCGCGGTGGTCAGCGGCGTCCGGGCCCCGTTCCCGCGCTGGGCCGCGCTGACCGCCGCGGGCGGCGTGGCGCTGGTCGTGCTCGCCCTGGCCATCGTCCCGCTGCTGCCGGCCGAGCCCGCGCGGCACGACGCCTGGCTGCTGTCCGCCGGAGGACTGCTCGTCCTGGGTTCGGTACTGGTCTGGGCCGGCGCCTGCCGCTCCGTCTACGGCCACACCCCGGCGGCCCGCGTCATCGACGGCACGCTGATCGGCGACCCGCTGCTGGTCGCCCCGGTGCTCGCCGGCGCCGCCGCGGTCCTCTACACGCTGGTGAGCCGCGGCCGGATCGGCCTGCCGGCGATGGTCGTGGGCGCGGCCGCCGTCCTGGTCGTGGTGCTGCGCGAGATCCTGGAGGCGCTCGCCACCCGGCGCTTCAGTGGCGAGCTCGGAGCCGCCCGCGAGGCCTTCGCCACCATCACGGCCGGCTCCAGCGACGTGATCCTGGTGCTGGGCCCGGACCTGGCCGTGCGCTGGCAGTCCCCGGCCGCCGCCCGCCAGTTCGGCCTGTCCGACCAGGAGGTGCTGGGCCGCCCGTTCGTCCGCCTGGTCCACGCCGCCGACGTCGCCACGGTGCGCCGGTCACTGTCGGGACTGTCGACGGCGGCCCCCGTCCGCACCCGGATCTGCGACGGGTTCGGGGTTTGGCGGCACGTGGAGTACACCGTGAGCGATCTTCGAGGCGACCCGTCGGTCGAGGGCGTGGTGGTGCACCTGCGGGACGCGGCCGAACGGCTGGAGCTGGAGCGAACCCTGGAGCGGACCGCCCGCGCCGACCCGCTGACGGGCCTGGCCAACCGCGGCACCCTGCTGCGCGAGCTCGACGGCGGCACCGGCTTCCTGGTCACCGTCGGGCTGGACGGCTTCGCCGGCGTCAACGACCTGCACGGCAACGACGTGGGCGACGCCCTGCTGGTCGCGGTGGCCGCCCGCATCCGCGCGGCGATCGCCCCGGACGACCTCGCCGCCCGCCTGAACGGCGACGAGTTCGCGGTGTACACGCGGGTCGACAAGGTCCACGCCTACACCCTGGCGACCCGCCTGCTGGGCGAGCTGGGCGAGCCGTACCCGATGCCGGGGACGGTGCTGCAGCTCTCGGCGGGCATCGGCCTGGCCCCGGTGGCCGGCGAGCCGGAGGACTCCCTGCGCCGCGCGGACCTGGCCCTGCGCCGCGCCAAGCGCACCGGCCGTGGCCACGTCGAGTGGCACGACGAGGCGGCCGAGGACGCGTACGTCCGGCGCGCGACCCTGGAACAGCACCTGCCGCAGGCGGTCGAGCGGGGCGAGCTGGACCTGGCCTTCCACCCCGTGTACGACCTGGTGGAGGGCCACCCGGTCGGCGTCGAGGCGCTGCTGCGCTGGCGGCACCCCCGGCTCGGCACGATCCCCCCGCGCGAGACCCTGGCCGTCGCCCGGGAACTGGGCCTGACCGCCCCGATCAACGACTGGGTCCTCGCCCGCGCGGCGCGCCAGCTGTCCTTGTGGCAGCACGAGGGGTACCGCCTCTGGATCTCGGTCAACGTGGCCTTCGACGACTTCGTGGCCCCGACCTTCCCGGCGCGGCTGAGCCTGGCCCTGGACAGCCACCAGATCGACCCCCGCGACTTCGTCATCGAACTCGCGGAGCGCGAACTCGGCACCGACCTGGAGCGGGTGGCAGAACCCTTGGCGACGGTACGGGCAATCGGCGTCCGCACGGCCCTGGACGGCTTCGGCAGCGGCTCCACGTCGCTGGCCCACCTGCGCCGCCTGCCGACCGACCTGCTGAAGGTGGACCGCACCCTGTTCACCGCCTCGCCGGGCGGCGGCGTGGCCCCGATCATCGACGTGGTCGTGAACCTGGGCCGCCGCCTGGGCGTCACGGTGATCGCCCACGGCCTGGAGGCGGGGGAGCACCTGGAGCTGGTGCGGAGGGCGGGCTGCCGGTACGGGCAGGGCCACTACTACGGCCAACCCGCCCCGGCGGAACGCATCGAGGCCGCCCTGGTCCGCCAGCGCACGTGGTGACGGCGGGTCAGCCGACCGGGTGCCAGCGGTTGTACAGCGCCACCTTGTCGGCGTCCTGCGGGCCCCACGACCCCTTCGCGTAGGAGGCCGGGGTCTCGGGATCGTCGAGGATCGGGCCGACGATCCGCCAGCTCTCCTCGACGATGTCCATCCGGCCGAACTGCGCCGGATCGCCGCGCAGGGCGCTCAAAAACACGTGCTCGTACGGCTTGCGGCCGCCTACCAACTGCTCGTCGAGATCGGCACTCAACCGGATCTGGCGCACCAGGTTGTCGCCGCCGGCCGGGTCCCGCCCGTAGAGCTCGAACGAGATCTCCTCGTCGGGCCCCAGCCGGAAGCGGATCAGGTTCGGGTCGGGCTGCCCGTCGACGTCGGTGAACAACAGGACCGGCGGCCGGCGCAGCTCGACGACGACCTCGAGCGTCGTCTCGGCCATCTCCTTGCCGGCCCGGATGCTGATCGGCACTTTGTGCCAGCGCCAGTTCTCGATGTACATCGTGGTCGCCACGAACGTCTCGGTGCTCGACCCACGGGCCACGCCCTTGACCCCGGCGTAGCCGACGTACCGCCCCCGCACCGTGTCGCGCTTGCGGATCGGCCGGGCCGAGCGCAGTACCTTGTGCTTCTCGTCGAGCAGCGCGTCGGGGTCGCTGTCGGCCGGCGGCTCCATCGTCAGCAGCGCCACCACCTGCAGCAGGTGGTTCTGCACGACGTCCCGGATCGCGCCGACCGGATCGTAGAACGACCCCCGGTCCTCGACCCCGAAGTTCTCCGCCATCGTGATCTGGATCGTCCGCACGTACGAGCTGTTCCACAGCGGTTCGAGCAGCGTGTTGGCGAACCGGAACACCATGAGATTCTGCACGGCGTCCTTGCCCAGAAAATGATCGACCCGGAAGATCCGGTCCTCGGGGTAGAACTGCTTGATCTTGGCGTCCAGCTCGCGGGCGCTGCGCAGATCGTGGCCGTACGGCTTCTCGACGATCAGCCGCGAGCTGCCCGACAGCCCGGCGGCGTCCAGCCCGGCCGCCACCACGTCGAAGAGGTTCGGCGGCACCGCCAGGTAGAAGGCCGGGAACTCGGCGGCGCCGAGCGCCTCCTTCACCCGGGTGAACAGGTCCGGATCGTCGAACGACCCGGTGACCAGCACCAGCCGCTTCGCGAGCCGCTTGAAGACGGCGTCGTCGACATCAACCTTGGCGTCCTTGAGCGACGCTCGCGCCCGGGCCACGAGCCCGCCGGCGTCGAGGTCGGTCCTTGCCACGCCGATGACCGGGACCTTCAGCTCGCGGCGGGCCTCCATGGCGTACAGCGCCGGCAGCAGCATCTTGTAGGCGAGATCGCCGGTGATGCCGAACAGGACGAAGGCGTCGGCCTCGCGTTTGCGGTCTCCGGTCACTCCGTCATGATGCCCACCCGGCTGAACGCCAACCACCCGCACAGCAGGAGCGCGTCGAGCAACTCCTGCGCGGATCGCCACAGTTCGTCGTCGACCTCGGACGAGTCGTTTCCGAAGCGCCAGGGGTCGTGCGGCATGCGTCAGTTCTCATCGTCGCCGCCCAGGGCCGAGGCCCGCACGGCTCAACGTCACGCCAGCGCTCCCTATGCACAACTCCGCCCGTCGGCGGCGGGGTAGTCCCGGACGTACATGCTCGGCCGGCGGGCAGCCGCTTCGCGAAGCGTCCTCCGCTTAGGCGTGACGGATCGAACCACAGTTCATTGGCTGGGGAGCACTTGGACTTGGTGCCGAAGCCGGGGCGCCGGTTCGGGCAGGGCCCACTACAAGGCGGCTACCGGATCTGCCGATGAGCGGATAGGCCCAGCCGATCGGATCTTCCATTCCGGCTCGCGAGGCGCCAGCGTCGAGGAGCCTGATCGTTCTGCCCGCCGTGCTTCTGTGTAATCGGTACTGTCTGTTAGATCGGGGTGGCTGCGTGGACCGCAAGGACGACGAAAAGCGCGAAGGCACAGGCGAGGCCGCAGAACCTGGATCCGGAGCTGATGCGTACGAGGGCAACGAGTTGCTGCGCATCGCGTCCACGATGCCGGACACGGACATCGCCCTGGTGCGCCAGCGCGTCGGAGAGATGAACAACTTCAGGGAACTGGCCACCGACGCGCTCGATGTCCTGGAACGGCATCACCGCGCCACGCTCGGAGTCAACAGCCTGAGCCAGGAGTCGTTCCACCGGGCCTGCCAGGACACTCGAGACATCTTCCGGATTGTACTTTCGCGTGACCTGGAATGGGAGCAGCAGCATCAGATACTCGACCTGCTGATGACACTCGTGCACATAGAAGCCGCAAAAGACGCCGAGAACAAGAAGCTGCTCACCTTGCTGTCCGAGAAGCTATCGAAGAAAACGATGTGGATCGCCGGCGTCGCCATCGCCGTCACCGCTGGGGTCGCGGTGATCGTCGCTCCGCAGGTGGCGCGAAAAGTTGGAGAAGCACTGCGAAGAGTCCCTTTGTAGAGACTGGCCTCGACAT
Organism: Dactylosporangium sp. CS-033363; assembly: GCF_050942475.1. Taxonomy (NCBI): domain Bacteria; kingdom Bacillati; phylum Actinomycetota; class Actinomycetes; order Micromonosporales; family Micromonosporaceae; genus Dactylosporangium; species Dactylosporangium sp. CS-033363. The sequence continues at coordinate 2,720,391 of NZ_CP192032.1, forward strand.
CGATCGCATCATCCCGCCTCATCGCCGCGTGAGCCGGCAGTCCGCAAGTCCATGTGCACGCTCATGCCGCGATGCGAGGGTGCCGGCGGTTGGAGGGGCGGCCAGCGGTAGGCGCGGGCGCTAAGATCCGCCGCGTGCGGAAGCCACTCGCGGTCATGTTGGTCGGCTTGCTGCTGGCCGTCGCTGCCTGCAACGACGGCGCACCGAAGACGGCGGGGGCTGGGGCTGCAGCGAGCGCGAGTGCCAGTGCCGAGGTGCCGTCGGCCGGCCCTCAGCCGTCCCCAAGCGGTGCCGCGTCGCTGGCTCCGACCGAGCCCGTCGTCACGACCACGACCGCCAAGCCTGCCGTGACGACCAAGGCGGCGACGAAACCAGCGACCGCGAAGGCGACCACGCCGGTGTGGGTGTTTCCGTCGGCGACGGTCACCAGTGTGACGGTGACGCTGGCCAAGAGCTCATTCACCGGCAGCTGCTCCGACACGCCGGTTCAGGTGTACGTCACCTGGAGTATTCACCTCAGCCTCAACACGGAGCAGCAGGTGCGTCTCCTCGTCCATACCAGTGACGGGGCGGCCCTCCCGGGCTACTGGCTCGCCAGGGACGGGGCGATCAGCTTCGAGCAGGTCGTCGGCGTGGCGATCGAGGCGGGCCATCCGCACAAGGTCGTCGACATCTGGGTCGAGACCATCGCGCCGAGCCGGGCGCAGTCGGCGCGCAAGGCGTTCACGATCGACTGTCAATAGGACTAGCGGAACGCGGCGCCCATTTTGTCCAATGACTCGCGCATGACGTCGGACAGTGCGGTGCCGTTCGGGCGGTCCAGCCATTCCTGTACCGCCACCCGCATCGTGACCAGGAACGCCGCCGCCATCAGCCGGGCGCGCATCGGTTCGGCCTCCGGGGAGCGCAGCGCCACCTGGGCCGTCAGTTCGTCCTCCATCGACGCGTAGGTCGAGACCTGCTGCGCGGCCAGTGCCGGGTGGCGGCGGACCAGCCGGACCTGCGTCACCCAGTGTGGATCACGCGCGCCGAGGGCCTGTTGGAAGTCCAGCGCCGCCGCCGTCAGGGCCGCCCACGGGGCCTCTGAGCGCGGGCGCTCCCGGACGGTCTCGACCAGGCGTAGGACGCGCTGCTGGTCGCCGTACAGCAGCGCCTCTTCCTTGCTCGCGAAGTAGTTCGAGAACGTGCGGCGGGAGACCTCGGCGGCGTCCGCGATGGCTTCGATGGTCACCCTGTCCAGGCCGTGCGCGATCGACAAGGTCACGGCGGCCTCGTGCAGGGCCGTCCGGGTGGCTTGTTTCTTGCGTTCCCGCAGGCCTGCTGTTCCCACGCGGCCGATGTTACCTAGTTCTCACTGAGCAAACTTGCGCATTGGGCAAGTTTTTTGGATGCTTGTATCAGGCAAGTATTCGGGAGGGTCGGTGGAGCACGTCGAGGCGCTGCGGGATGGCGTGCGCGAGCTGATGAAGGTCGTGCGGCTCCTCAAGCAGCAGCATCAGGAGCACGCACCGGCCGTCAGCGGCATGCTCGCCGTGATTCGGCGGCACGAGAAGCTGCACCTCAAGGACCTGGCCGCGGCCTGTGCGCTCGATCAGTCGACGACCAGCCGGGCGGTCAGCTCGCTGGTGCAGGACGGGCTCGTGCGGCGGGTCGCGGACCCGCGCGACGGGCGGGCCTGCTTCCTCGAGCTCACCGATGACGGAACCGAAGCGCTCAAGAAGGCCGACGAGTGGTACGCCGCGATGCTCGCCGCCACCCTGCGGGACTGGACCCCCGCGGACACCGAACTTCTGGCCGGCCTGCTGCGCCGCTTCGCGCAGTCCCTGGCCGCCACCGATCCCACCACAGCACAGAGCACGACCCTGGAGGCAACACGATGAGTCATCCCACCCAGACCGAGGAGCCGATGACCCATCGGCAAGTGCTGGAGGCGCTCAGCGGCCTCCTGCTCGCGCTGTTCGTCGCGATGGTCAGCTCGACGATCGTCTCGACGGCGCTGCCGAAGATCATTGGTGCGCTCAACGGTACGCAGACGCAGTACACGTGGGTCGTCACGGCCACGCTGCTGGCGGCGACCGCGACCACCCCGATCTGGGGCAAGCTGGCCGACCTGTACAGCAAGAAGGTCCTGGTCCAGATCTCGATCCTGATCTACGTGGTGGGCTCGATGCTCGCCGGCATCTCGCAGAGCGCCGGGGAGCTCATCGCCGCCCGCGCCTTCCAGGGCATCGGCGTCGGCGGCCTGCAGGCGCTCGTGCAGGTGGTCATCGCCGCGATGATCCCGCCGCGCGAGCGGGGGCGCTACAACGGGTACCTCGGCGGCGTCATGGCGGTCGCGACCGTGGGCGGCCCGCTGCTCGGCGGCGTCATCGTCGACACCGACTGGCTGGGCTGGCGCTGGTGCTTCTTCGTCGGCGTGCCGGTGGCCGTGATCGCGCTCATCGTGCTGCAGAAGACCCTGCACCTGGTCACCATCCGCCGGGACAACGTGAAGATCGACTACGCGGGTGCCTCGCTCATCGCGGCCGGGGTCAGCGTGCTGCTGATCTGGGTGTCGTTCGTCGACGGGTCGTTCGCCTGGGCGTCCTGGCAGACCGCGGTCATGGTCGGCGCCGGCGTGGTGCTGCTCGCGCTCGCCGTGTGGGTCGAGTCGCGCGCGGCCGAGCCGGTCGTGCCGCTCTCGATCGTCAAGGAGCGCACCACGGCCCTGTCGATCCTCGCGAGCCTCGCGGTCGGCATGGCGATGTTCGGCGGCGCCGTCTTCCTCGGCCAGTACTTCCAGATCGGCCGCGGCTACACCCCGACCGAGGCGGGCCTGCTGACCATCCCGCTCATGGCCGGCGTGCTGATCTCCTCGATCGTGGTCGGCCAGCTGATCACCCGCACCGGGAAGATCAAGCCGTACATCATCGCGGGCACGATCGTGCTGGTCGCGGGCTTCGGGCTGCTGGCCACCATCGACCACGAGACCTCGCTGGTCTACGTGAGCGTGGGCATGCTGCTGGTCGGCGTCGGGGTCGGCATGTCGATGCAGAACCTGGTGCTGGCGGTGCAGAACACGGTACAGCTGAAGGACATCGGCGCCGCCAGTGCGACCGTCGCGTTCTTCCGCTCGCTCGGCGGCACCATCGGCGTGTCGGTCCTCGGCGCGGTCCTGGCCCGCCGGGTCACCAGCAACATCACCGACTCGCTGGCGGCGGCGGGCGTGCCGGCCCCGGCCGGCGGCGAGACCAGCAACCTGAACCTCGCCGCCCTGCCGCCCGCGTTCCAGCACATCGTGCGGGCCGCGTACGGCGACGCGACCGGCCACATCTTCCTCATCTCCGCGGCCATCGCGGTGGTGGGCGTGATCGCGGCCCTGTTCATGAAGCCGGCGATGCTGCGCAGCACGCTCGACCTGTCGGCCAAGAAGGCGGAGGACGAGCCGGTCGGCGCGAACAGGTAACCGACAAGACCCGAAATGGGCCGGCGCACCCCCTGGTGCCGGCCCATTTCGCTGTTATAAACCAAAGCATGCCGCTCGTCGCGCACCTCAGTGATCCGCACATCACCACCGGCGCCCTCTCCGCGGAGCCGGCCATGGGGCTCTACCGGGCCCTGACCCGCGTGCTCGCGCTGGAGCCGCGCCCCGACTGCGTGATCATCACCGGCGACCTCGTCGACCACGGCCGGGCGGGGGAGTACGAGGTGCTCAAGGAGCTGATCGAGGGTTTTCCGGTGCCGATCCATCTGGTACCGGGCAATCACGACGGCAGGGCCGCGCTCCAGGCGGCGTTCGGCCTGGAGCGGACCAACCGCATCGCCGAGCACAGCGGCTTCAACGTCGTCGTGCTCGACTCCCTCGAACCCGCGCTGGGCGACGCCGGCATCCTGGGCCCCCAGCAGCTGGAGTGGCTCGACCAGACCCTCGGCCGGCACGGCGGCACCCCGACCTTCGTCTGCCTGCACCACCCGCCGATGCGGGTCGGCATCCCCGGCATGGACGCCATCCGGCTCGTCGACGGGCCGGAGCTGGCCGAGGTGGTGCGCCGCCACCCGCACATCGTCCGGGTGCTCGCCGGGCACCTGCACCGGGTCGTGACCGCCGGGTTCGCCGGGACGATCCTCAGCGTGGCGCCCAGCACGTACCGTCAGGTCGACCTCGGCATGCGCCCGGACCGCCCGGTCGGGTTCGTCGCGGAGCCCACCGGCTTCCTGCTGCACCGCCTGGAGGGCAGCGAATGCGTGACGCACCTGGTGCAGGTGAGTCACACGGGTGCACCAGTGATCGGCTATTGAGCCCTTTTGGCCCATTCCGCGTGGCACGTTTCCGGGATTTGAGGTGCGGCGGTGGCCCGTACCTTGAATGCAGTACCTGAGCGCACCCTTCACGCAAACCGAGAGGATCCACCCCCATGAGCGAGTACGGCGACTTCGACGCGGGCCAGGAGCACAGCTCCCTGGAGGCCGTGCACGAGGGCCACGGCGCCGAGCTGGACCACCAGTCGCAGTACGGCATCCTCGAGCAGGACCACCGCAGCTTCGAGCACGAGGAGTTCGAGAACCTCAAGCACATCGAGTACACGGACGCCGCGGGCAACCACTACGAGATCACCGAGTACACGCACTACGAGCACACCGAGGTCGAGGAGGACCACACCCTCATGGCCTACGGCCAGGAGAGCGTGGGCGACGCGGGCTTCGGCGCGGCCGACGGCACCGACGCCGGCTTCGGTGAGGCGAACGCGGGCTTCGGCGAGTCGGGCTTCGGCGCGGCGTCGATCTCCTCCGGCCTGGAGAGCATCACGTCCCGGTTCGAGAACTTCCTCGGCTCCGGTCTGACGAACAACAACGAGATCGACGAAGCCAGCGCGTGACGGCGGCCCCTCGGGGCGGTGAGATTGCGCTCACGACGCCGGTCGGCGGGATCCCCGCTGACCGGCGCCGTTTCGTTTACGTGTCCGTTGTCAAGCAGTTAAACCGCCGGAAATGGGCGGCAATCCGCGAAGAACCGACGCAGACTGGGTCGCCATGAGCCTCGACGACGACTGGCACTACCTGCCCACCCGGACCCGGGCCGGCGCGCTGCAGCGCGGCCTCGGCCGGGGCGCGGTGCGGGCCAGACAGGACCCGGCCGCGCCGGAGCTGGTGTACGCGTGCATCCGCCGCGACCACCGCTGGCTCCCGCTCGACGACCGCGCCGTCTACCTCGCCCGCCTGGTCCGCGACCTCGAGCTGCCGATCGGCCCGATCGTGGCCCGGCTGTTCGCCGCGACCGACGAGACCGGCGAGTTCACGCACGTGCTGCGGGTCGCCGAGGCCCTCGGCCGGTCCGGCCACGACGACATGGTCGAAAGCCTTCGCCGGTACGTCCAGATCGGCCACTACTGGCGCGAGGCCCTCGGCACCATCGCCGCCGCGTGGCCCGCGAACTGGTGGGACGACCTGCTGCCGGTGGCCGCCGACCGGCTCACCAGCGCCGGCCGCGCCCTGCACCTGCCGCCCGGCGCCCCGTGGGGCGAGTGGGCCGTCCGCGACGAGCGCATCCGCGAGGCCGCGGCGCACGGCCCGGAACCGCTGCGCGGCCTCGGCGAGCTGCTGTCCGCCGCCGACCTCTACGACGACTGCGCCGCCCAGCCGGTCCTGGACTCCCTGCCCGCGGCGCGGCGGGCGGCGGGCGATCCGGGCTCGGGGGAGTACTGGCCGGCGCTGTGCGTGCTGGCCGAGCGCGGCGACGAGTCCGACGGGCCCGCCCTGCTGGCCGGCCTCGACTGGCTGGACAAGCGCGAGGACGACCTGTGCGGCTACGACCGCCTGGTCGACGGCCTGGCCCGGGTGGGCGGGGACGCGGCCGTGCAGGCGCTGCCGCGGATCCGGTCGCTGTGGTTCAGCCCGCACTCGTACGAGCGGGCCGCCTACCTGCGCGCCCGCCTGGCCCTGGAACCGGACGCGTGCGCGGGCGCGCTGACCGAAGGCCTGTGGGACTGCGAGGCGGACGTGCGCCTGATCTCCGTGCGCCAGGTGCCGCTGGACGAGAAGCTGGAGCGCCGCCTCGCCTACCTGCGCGACGACCCGCTGGAGACCCTCGAGGTCCGCGCCGCCGCGGCCGAGCGGATCAACCTGGAAGCGATGCTCTAGCGGTCTTGCCGGGCGCGTGTCGGCTGGGTGACACATCGGCGCAAGTGGCTGCCAAGTCTCTGCCAAGTGTCGTCGCGCATCATGGTGTCAGCGCCACTTGAAAGGGCCACGGCAAAGGTCGAGGCCCTCGCACCGCCTACCTCGAGAACATTCTCGATACACATATAACTGAGCAGGCCCGGCGGCTCCCCCGTTGCCGCCGGGCTCTCATTTCCGCGCGCTATTTGGCGGTACCGCAGGTGGCCTGAATCCGCTGCGTGAGCCGGTCGGCGAAGGCGGCGTCGCTGATGACCCGCTGCTGGAATGCCTCCACCTGGTCGGTGCTGAGATCGGTGTAGATCGGGCGCGACGCGTACGCGGAGGCCATCGCCGACGGATCGGTGTACACCTGCGACTGCACCGAGCACAGGTGCGCCGCGGTGGCGTCGAGGAAGATGGTCTCGCGGCGGTCCGCGGTCAGCGGCGCCGATGCCGTGGTCTTCGGGGCCGTCATCTGCTGCGTGGTGTTGTCCTCGGCGTTGTCGGAGGACTTGCCGCACGCGGAAAGGCCCGCCGCGAGGGCCAGGGCGGCCGCGGCGAGCAGGGCACGGGAGCGGATCACGAAGTTCCCACCTCTCTGTGGAAATGACGGCGGGCCGGCCGGAGTCTCAGGGTGAGATCCGGCCGGCCCGGGGCCGTTACGCGACGACGAGCGTCAGGTCGTTCGAGTCGGTCGTGGTGCCGTAGGAGAGCTTGACCGTGAGCTTGTAGGTGCCGGCGGCGACGTTGGTCGCGTCGAACTTGACCGCGGCGTAGTCGTCGGTGCCGACGGCCAGGCCCGCGCCCTTGTTGAGCTGGGTGTAGGTGCGGTCGGCCGGGTACGACACGACGAGCCCCGAGGGGCCGCCCGAGACCGAGATCTGCAGGTTGTCCACGCCGGCCTTGCGGGACTGGAAGACGATCTGCTGCCAGACCGGGGTGGCCTTGGGCACGGTCACCAGGGTCGTCTTCTGCACCACGGCGTCGCCGGTCGCCGCCACGACCGGCAGGGTCGCCGTGGTCGAGCCGGTCTTCGCGGTACCGGTGCAGGAGGTCGCCCCGTCGGCCTTCACCGTGTACGAGTAGTTCAGCGTCAGCGGGACCAGCGCGAGCAGCGTGTTCGAGGTCATCGAGACCTGGAACGCGGCGTAGTCCACCTGGCCCTGGTTCAGCGAGTCGCCCTTCGACAGCGAGCTGTAGGTGGCGGTGTTGGTCGGGTACTTCACCGTGACGCCGGTGCCGCTCGCCGTGATCTTCACGTTGCAGATGTCGTCCGTGGCCGCCCACATCGTGCCGACCCAGCCCGTCTGGCCCGGCAGCATCGGCGCGAGCACCGGGATGACCAGCCCGAGGTCGGTCGTCGCGGCGGAGGCCGGGGCCGCCGCGGGGAGGATGGCGGCCGCACCGGCGGCGCAGGCGAGGGCGATGGAGGCTGAACGGCGCATCGGATGGGGTCCTTCCCAAGATGACTGGTGTCGACGAGCTGATCGGCGGCGGAACGGGCGGCTTGAGCTAGCCGGTGAGCGCTATCCAGGAGTCGTACTGGTGCACCGCGATTCCCGCGAACGCCGGATAGCGCTGGGCGGCGGTGTCGACGGCGCTCAGGGTCTGCTGCAGCTGGGTGGCGGTGTCGCCGTGGAAGCTGCAGTACGCGCAGTCGCCCAGGGCCTGCGTCTCGGCGCCCAGCCGGACCGGCTTGGCCAGCGAGGCGGCCCGGTTCAGCAGGTCGGCGGCGACCCCGACGATCGAGTTGTCGCCGGTGGCGGTGTTGCGGTAGCTCATCACCGTGACGCCGGCGACCCGGGCCAGGACGGCGTCGGCGAGGTTCCCGCCGCCGGAGACGGGCACGGTGGGCAGCCAGAACGGCACATCCAGCTCGAGCGGAAGCTCGGTCGCCGCGATCGTCTGATCCAGAAGCGCGAGATAGTCCGGTACCAGAGAAGCCTGGTCGTCGTTCCAAGCCGGAAGCAGGTAGGGCTCCACGTCCAGGTGCAACCCGTGGAAAAGGCCCGTCGCCGCGGCGCCCCGGGCCCAGGCGAGCGCGGTCGCGTGATCGGTCGTCCAGGACGGCTCCCCGCCGAGCGCGTCGAGCACGATCCCGGCCTCGTCGCACAGCGCCTTGAGCCGCTCGAGGTCGGTGGTGCCGGCCTTCGGGTCGTAGTAGGCGAACAGTGCGCGCACCCCGTTCGCGGCGGCCCAGTCGACGACCGGCTGCGGCTCCTCATGCCGCCACAGCCACATCGCCCGGGTGCCGGGCGGGGCGACGTGGGTCTCCGGGGCGAGGCCGGGCAGGCGCAGCGGCGTGGCGGCGATCATCGCGATCGCCACGAGGAGCACGCACAGCACCGCCTGGGCGGCCGGGTCCACCACGCGCCGCATACCCGTCCCATCGGCCGCCGCCTGCGGATTGTGAGGGTCACACCGCGCCACGTTGACGTTCCGGTGCCGGTGGGACACGATTGCGGAGCGGTATGTGGAGGAACCCGGTGCGAATCCGGGACGGTCCCGCCACTGTGACCGGGGAGGCGTCCCTCAGCGCACGGACCACGGCCGGCCTCGGCCGGAAGGTCGGGGGGCGGCGGCGATCCGGCAGTCAGGAGACTCCGGCCGCCGATCAGACGTCACCTCGCGGGCGCGGACCCGCCGAAGGGAAAGAGTGCCCGTGACCCCGCCGTACCCGTTCTCGGCCGTCGTCGGCCTGCCCGACCTGCGCCTGGCGCTCCTGCTCACCGCCGTGTCGCCGGCCATCGGGGGCGTGCTCGTCCGCGGCGAGAAGGGCACCGCCAAGTCCACCGTCGTGCGGGCCCTGGCCGCGCTGCTGCCCGAGGTGCCGGTCGTGGCCGGCTGCCGGTTCGCCTGCGACCCGGCTTCGCCCGACCCCGAGTGCCCGGACGGCCCGCACACCGCCGGCACGCTGCTCGCCGCGCCGACGCTCGACGCCGCCGACGGGCTGCCGGTCCGCGACGCCGGGTTCGAGCTGCTGGAGGAGTCGCCGGCGGTCACCGTCGGCTTCGAGGTGCGCCGCTCCGCCCTGGTCGAGCTGCCCGTGGGGGCGACCGAGGACCGCGTCGTCGGCACGCTGGACCTGCAGCGGGCGCTGGGGGACGGGGTCAAGGCGTACGAGCCGGGGCTGCTGGCGGCGGCGCACCGGGGCGTGCTGTACGTCGACGAGGTCAACCTGCTGCCCGATCACCTCGTCGACCTGCTGCTGGACGCGGCGGCGATGGGGCGGGCGCACGTCGAGCGGGACGGGGTGTCGGTCAAGCACGCGGCCCGGTTCCTGCTGGTCGGGACCATGAACCCGGAGGAGGGCGAGCCGCGGCCGCAGCTCGTGGACCGGTTCGGGCTGGTCGTGGGGGTGACGGCGCCGCAGGAGGCCGCGCCGCGGGCCGAGGTGGTGCGGCGGCGGCTGTCATACGAGGCCGATCCGGCCGCGTTCGCCGCGCGCTACGTGGCCGAGGACGCCTCCCTCGCGGAGCGGATCGTGGGGGCGCGGTCCCGGCTGGGGGCGGTGGCCCTTCCCGACGCCGAGCTGGATCGGATCGCTCGGATCTGTCTTGCGTACCGTGTTGACGGGCTTCGGGCCGACATCGTCGTCGCGCGGACGGCGGTGGCGCTGGCGGCCTGGCACGGGCGGTCGGTGGTGACCAGGGAGGACGTGCGGGACGCGGCGCGGCTGGCGCTGCCGCACCGGCGGCGGCGGGACCCGCTCGATCCGCCGGGGGCCGACCGGGACCGGCTGGAAGAGGTGCTGGAGCAGGAGGCCGGGCCGGACGACGACGATCCGCCTCAGGGTCCGCCGCCTCCGCCGGACGACGAGCCAGACCCGGTTCCTCCCGGCCCTTCGGATATTTCGGAAATGTCGGATTCATCCGGCCAGGGGCCGAGTGCGTCTGGGGGGACGCCGCCCGTTGCGCCCGAACAGCGGCCGCCGGCTGAGCCAAGTGCTGAGTCCGCTCCTGAGTCCGATAAGTCCGACGCTGGGTCTGGAGCTTCGGGCGAGTCTGACTTATCGGAAATGTCGGACACGCCGGGTTCCGTGGCCGCTCCCGGGCATTTGGCGTTCGCCGGCGTGCCGTACAAGCCGAAACTGCTGAGCATCGGTGGACGGGCGAACCGGCAGCCGGGCTCGCACGCCGGACGGCGCTCGCCCGCCCTGTCGCGGCACGGGCGGGTGGTGCGCTCGCGGGCGCCGATCGGCGGGAAGCTGACCAGCATCCACGTGCCCGACACGATCCGGGCCGCCGCGCTGCGCGGTGTGCGCCGGGCCGAGGCCCGCGACGTGCGCGAGGCGGTCAAGGTCGGCCGCGAGGCGAACCTGGTCCTGTTCGTCGTGGACGCCTCCGGGTCGATGGCCGCCCGGCAGCGGATGACGGTGGTGAAGACGGCCGTGCTGTCGTTGCTGCGCGACGCGTACCAGCGGCGGGACAAGGTCGGCATGGTCTCCTTCCGCGGCCACGAGGCCACGCTGGTGCTGGAGCCGACCGCCAGCCACGAGGTCGGCGTGGTGCGCCTGGCCGAGCTGCGCACCGGGGGCCGCACGCCGCTGGCCGCGGGGCTGCGCCAGGCCGCGCGGGTGCTGCACGGCGAGCGCCGCCGCGACGCCCGCCGCCGGCCGCTGCTCGTGGTGGTCACCGACGGGCGCTCGACCAGCGGGCCCGACCCGCTGAGCGTGGTGCCGCTGCTGGCCGGGGTGCCCGCGGTCGTCGTCGACTGCGAGAACGGCCCGATCCGCCTGAACCTGGCCCGCCGGCTCGCCGCCGCGCTCGAGGCCTCCTGTATTCCGCTGAGCAGCCTGGGAGCCTGAGAACAATGCCGCAGGGGAAAGTCGAGAGCGTCCCGGACGACGGGCTCACCACGCGCCAGCGGCGGCGGCAGCACGTGCTGGCCGTACACACGGGGCAGGGAAAGGGAAAATCCACGGCGGCGTTCGGCATGGCGCTGCGGGCCTGGAGCGCCGGCTGGCCGATCGCCGTGTTCCAGTTCGTGAAGAGTCCGAAGTGGAGGGTCGGCGAGGAGGCCGCCCTGCGCGCCCTGGGGGAGACCGGCAAGGGCGGCAGCGTCGTGTGGCACAAGATGGGCGAGGGCTGGTCCTGGATCCAGCGGCCCGGCGCCGAGCGCGACCACGCCGTCGAGGCGGCCGAGGGCTGGGCCCAGATCAAGCGCGACCTGGAGGCGGAGGCGTACCGGTTCTACGTGCTCGACGAGTTCACGTACCCGATCAAGTGGGGCTGGGTGGACATCGCCGACGTCGTGGAGACCCTGCGCGAGCGGCCCGGCAACCAGCACGTGGTCATCACCGGCCGCGACGCCCACCCGGACCTGGTCGAGCTGGCCGACCTGGTCACCGACATGACGAAGGTCAAGCACCCGATGGACGCCGGGCGAAAAGGCCAGCAGGGCATCGAGTGGTAGCCCGGATCGTCATCGCGGCACCCGCCTCCGGCCACGGCAAGACGACCGTCGCCACCGGCCTGCTCGCCGCCTTCGCCGCGCGCGGGTTGCGGGTGGCCCCGTTCAAGGTGGGGCCGGACTACATCGACCCCGGGTACCACGCGCTCGCCGCCGGCCGCCCGGGCCGCAACCTCGACCCGGTCCTGGTGGGGGAGGAGCTGATCGCGCCGCTGTTCGCGCACGGCTCGGCCGGCACCGACCTGGCCGTCGTCGAGGGCGTCATGGGGTTGTACGACGGGCGCACCGGGGCGGGCGAGTTCGGGTCGACGGCGCACGTGGCCCGGCTGCTGGGGGCGCCGGTGATCCTCGTCGTGGACGCGACGGCGCAGGCCCGGTCGGTGGCGGCGCTCATCCACGGGTTCCGGTCGTTCGGGCCCGGCATTCACATCGCGGGGGCGATCCTCAACCGGGTCGGGTCCGATCGGCACGAGCAGATCCTGCGGGACGCGTGTGCCGAGGTCGGTACGCCGGTGCTCGGCATCCTCCGCCGCCACGACGCCGTCGCCGCGCCTTCGCGGCATCTCGGGCTGGTGCCTGTTGTGGAGCGCTCCTCGGAGGCGGCCGCCTCGGTTGCCGCGCTGGCCTCGCTGGTCGCGGCGAGCGTGGACCTGGACGCGGTGGCGGCGGTGGCCCGGTCGGCGCCGCCGCTTGACGCGGTGCCCTGGTCGCCGGCCGTGGCCGAGCCGGTCGCGGGGGAGCCGGTGGTCGCGGTGGCGGGCGGCCCGGCGTTCTCGTTCTCCTACGCCGAGACCGTCGAGCTGCTGACGGCGGCGGGCGCTCGGGTGTCCACAGTGGATCCGCTGCGGGATTCGCGGCTGCCTTCCGGGGCGCGGGCGCTCGTTGTCGGGGGCGGTTTTCCCGAGGTGTACGCCGAGCAGCTCTCCGCCAACGCCGGCCTCCGCGCCTCCGTGGCCGCGCTGGCCGCCTCGGGGGGCGCGATCGCGGCCGAGTGTGCGGGGTTGCTGTGGTTGTGCTCCTCGCTTGACGGGCTGCCGATGTGCGGGGTGCTGGATGCCTCCGCGGAGATGACGCCGACGCTGACGCTGGGCTACCGGGATGCCGTTGCGCTGTCGGACAGTGTGCTGGCGCCGGCCGGGACTCGGGTTACCGGGCACGAGTTCCATCGCACCCGGGTGACGCCGGGTTCCGGTGCTTCGCCGGCCTGGGCGTGGCGGGACGGGCGGGACGGGTTCGTCTCCGGGTCCGTGCATGCCTCCTATCTGCACCTGCACTGGGCGGGGCAGCCTTCGTTCGCGCGGCGGTTGGTGGCGTCGTGCGTCTCGTAGTGGGGTTGGGGGCGCGGTCGTCGGCCTCACCCGCGGACGCGCTGGCGTTGGTGCGGGAAGTGTTGCCTGCGCTCGGTTCCGTCGCGTGTGTGTCTACTGTGGATGGTCGGCGCGAGCTGGCGGAATCGGTGGCGGCGGAGTTAGGATGTGGTGTCGTCTCGTTCGCGGCCGAGGCGCTGCACGAAGTGGTTGTTCCGTCGCCGTCCGCCCGTGTGACCTCCGCGCTCGGCACGCCGAGTGTCGCTGAGGCGGCCGCCTTACTTGCCGCTGGTTCGTCTTCGGCCGCTGTGCTGCTGGTCGGGAAACGGTCCTCGGCGGTCGCTACTGTCGCTGTGGCGGCGGCTGCGCCTGATGTCGTTGTGGTGGGTATCGGGGCTGATGGGGAGCTGAGCGCTGCCGGGCTTGCGGCTCTTCGCGAGGCCGAGGTGGTGTTCGGCGGGCCGCGGCAGCTCGAACTGCTGCCTCCCGCCGTGGGTGGTGCTGAGCGCATCGCCTGGCCGTCGCCGCTGGTGCCTGCATTGCCGCGGCTCGTGGCCGAGCAGCATGGCCGGCGGGTGTGCGTGCTTGCCAGCGGTGACCCGATGCACTACGGGATCGGGACCACGTTGGTGCGGTTGCTGGGCGCCGAGCACGTGCGCGTCGTGGCGTTCCCGTCGTCGGTTTCACTGGCCTGCGCCCGGCTCGGGTGGGCGGTCGAGGACACTGAAGTTGTTCGCGACACCGGGCTGCTGCGGCGCCACCTCCACAATGGACGGCGGGTGCTCGTACTCTCCGCCGGGAAGCAGACGCCGCTCGAAGTTGCGCAGATCCTTGCCGAGAGCGGGTTCGGCGACAGTGCCGTCACGATTCTCGAGGACCTCGGGACGGCCGGCGAGCGCATGCATCACGATCCGTCCGATGCCCGGCCGCTCAATGTCGTGGCGGTCGAGTGTCGCGGCGGGGATGGGATCGCGGTGGCGGGTGGGGTCGAGGATTCGCGGTACGATAGCGATGGCCAGCTCACCAAGCGCGAGATCCGCGCGGTCACGCTCGCCGTCCTCGCCCCGCGGCCCGGCGAGCTGCTCTGGGACGTCGGCGCCGGCTCCGGCAGCATCGGCATCGAGTGGATGCGGGCCCACCGTGCCTGCCGCGCCGTGGCCTTCGAGCGCGACCCCGAGCGCGCCGAGCGGGTCGAGCGCAACGCGCGCACCTTCGGCGTGCCCGGCCTGGAAATCGTCGTCGGCGCCGCCCCCGAGGCCCTGCACCAGCGCGCCGACCGCCCCGACGCCATCTTCATCGGCGGCGGCCTCACCGCGCCCGGCGTGTTCGACGCCTGCTGGAACGCCCTGCGCCCCGGCGGCCGGCTGGTCGCCAACGCCGTCACCATCGAGTCCGAGCGGCTCGTGGCCGACCTGCAGAGCCGGCACGGCGGCGAGCTCACCCGCATCGCGATCAACCGAGCCGCCCCCGTCGGCGGCTTCCTGGCCTGGCGCCCCATGCTCCCCGTGACCCAGTGGACGGTGCACCGATGACCGTGTACTTCATCGGCGCCGGCCCCGGCGCCCCCGACCTCATCACCGTCCGCGGCCGCGACCGCATCGCCGCCGCCCCGGTCTGCCTTTACGCGGGCAGTCTGGTCCCGGTCGAGCTGCTGACGTACTGCCCGGAAGGCGCCCGCCTGGTCGACACCGCGAACCTGGACCTGGACCAGATCGTGGCCGAGTTGGTCGCCGCCCACGAGCAGGGGCTGGACGTGGCCCGCCTGCACTCCGGCGATCCCTCGGTCTTCAGCGCCATGGCCGAGCAGCTCCGCCGCCTGGATACGGCCGGCGTCCCGTACGAGATCGTCCCCGGCGTACCGGCCTTCGCCGCGGCGGCGGCCTCCTTGGGCCGCGAACTGACGGTCCCCGGAGTGGCCCAGTCGGTGGTCCTGACCCGGACGGCCGCGCGGGCAACCCCGATGCCGCCGCGCGAGGACCTGGCAACCCTGGCCGCGAGCCGGTCCACCTTGGTGCTGCACCTGGCAGTGCAACGGATCGAAGAGCTGGCCCCGGAGCTGGCCACGTACTACGGCGCGGATTGCCCGGCCGCGGTGGTCGCCTACGCCAGCCGCCCGGACGAGGTGGTCCTCCGTGGCACCCTGGCCGACATCGCCGACCAGGTGAAGGCGGCCGGCATCAAGCGCACCGCGGTCATCATCGTGGGCTCGGTTCTCACGGCGGCCGAGTTCCCCGACAGCCACCTGTACTCAACGAGCCGGCACCGCCCCTGACTCGCCCGTACCTGCGCTGAGCTGCGAAAACGTTAAGTCGGGCGCTGGCGCGTCGCGACTTAGGGAGACCGTCAATAGGGTGGAATCAGGGCGTTCGGGACGTAGGTACGGGGACGGGCACAGGCATCGGTCGATCGTGGGAGTTCTCTACGCTCCGCGACTGACCTGGGGATGCCGGTGCCCGTGCTGCCATCATCGCTGCTGGAACCGATCTGGATCGAGTTCGCCGCGCTGTTACCCGTCCGGGGTGAGTTCGATCCCACGCATCCGCTGGGCTGTCACCGGCGGCGGGTGCCGGACCGGGTGGTGTTCGAGCACGTCATCGCTGCCTTGGTCCACGGATCGGGTTACGAGCGGATCGCCGGTCCGGGCTGCTCGGACTCGACGATCCGCCGCCGGCTGCGGTCGTGGGCGTCGGCCGGCCTGGGCGGGCACGTGCATGCGCTGGTCCTGGCCGCGTTCGACCGGATGATCGGGCTGCAGCTGAGCGATCTGGCCGTGGACGGGTGTAGCACCAAGGCGGTGGCGGGCGGCGCGCACGTGGGCCGGTCACCGGTCGACCGGGGCAAAAGGCGGCCGGGGCAAAGGCGGCCGGGGCAAAGGCGGCCGGAAACGGTCGGTGGTCACTGACGGCGGCGGGGTCCCGCTCGGCGTCGTCGCGGCGGGCGCGAACCGGCACGACGGCCCGCTGCTCGGCCCGCTGCTCGGCCCGACCCTCGACGCCGCGGTCAGCCAGGTCGGACCACGCTGGCCGGAGCAGGTCACGGTGCATCTGGACGCCGGCTACGACTCCATCCCCACCCGGCAGCTGCTCGCCGGGCGAGGCTGGACCGGCCGGATCGCCCGCCGTGGCCGGCCAGCGCCGGTCCAGGCCGGCCGACGCTGGGTCGTGGAAGCCGACCACGCCTGGATGAACGGGTTCGGCAAACTCCGCCGACACACCGACCGCCACCCAGCCGTCATCGACTTCTACCACTACCTCGCCGCGGCCCTCGTGACCCTGCGAGCCCTCATCCGCCAAGCCCGCACCCACTCCCGATGGACCGGCATGCCCACAGCACGGCGACTCCGATGACACCTACTGACGGTCTCCCTAAGTCGCGGCGCTGGCGCGCCGCGACTTAACGCATTTTTCGCCTGTCCGGGTATAAATGCGGATATGTCCGATCACGAGGTGTCGGACATATCAAGCCAAGATCAACCCAGCCCGATCCAGACGTCGTCCAGCGAGCCGTGGAACTGGTCGTTGTCGTTGCCGTCGCCCTTGCCGCCGATGCTGAGCGGTACCGCATTGGTGATCGCGAGCGTGGCCGGGATCGCCGAGGTGGCGTGGACGGCATCGTCGACCAGGAGGGTCAAGGTCGCGCCCGCGCGGCGGCACTCCAGTTTGTGCCAGCCGCCGTCGGCGATCGAGACGTCCGACTGGGCCACGTGGATGCCGCGCACGACGTTGTCGGACATCACGCAGCTGGGGCGGCCCGCGCGGCCGTCGACCTGCAGTTTGTACTGGCCGCCGGCGGCCGAGTAGCCCTTCTGCAGGATGTTCTCGCCCGAGCCCGTCTGGCCCTTGCCGAGTTTGACCGTGGCGCCGTAGCGGATCGGGTTCGCGCCCGGATTCAGCTCCGGGGTGTTCGGGGCCTGCAGGACGGCGTGCGGGCACTTGCGGCCGGTGCACTTGGCCGGGAAGGCGGCCGCGCGGCCCGTGTCGCGGATCGCGAGCTTGACCTTGCCGCCGCGGGTGGTGAACGGCGTCAGGGTGTGGCCGCGGCCCGACAGGTCGCCGATCGTGCCGCTGGCCTCGACCGTGTCGAAGGTGTACCGGGCGATGATCACCGGGCCCGCCGCGTCCTCCGAAGCGGTGGTGGCGGCGGTCGTCGGTGATGCCGTGCCGAGCAGTGCCACGGCGCTGGTCAGCGCCGTCGCCGCGAGCGTCCCCCATCTCCTCATGTCCGAAATGTGCCATATTTGCCGGTCTGCAACCACGGAATTCCACCATCGTGTCGGTTACTGTATGAAGCCGTTCGGACGACGGGCGGTCACCCAAACGCGGCTCTGGAACACTGGTGGGATGCGGTGGGCGGTGATCGTGGCGGTCGTCGCCCTTGTCGTCGGCGTGCCCGGGGCGGCGTTGGCCCAGGAAGCCCGGGAAGCGCACGAAACCCGGGAAACCCGCGAGGCGGCGAGCCCGGCCGAGGTCTGCCGGATCACCGACCCGAGTGTCACCGAGGCGTCGGGGCTGGCCGCGCTGCCCGGCGGCGGGTACCTCGTGGAGAACGACTCCAACCCCGAGCCCCGCAAGACCCGTCTGTTCTACCTCGGGCCGGACTGCAAGGTGACCCGCAGCGTGGGGTACCCGACGACGGCCCGCGACCCCGAGGACCTCGCCGTCGCCCGGGACGGGACGGTGTGGATCGCCGACATCGGCGACAACAGCCCGTTGACCGGCGGCTCCGGCAAGCGGCGGGACACCATCGCGCTGTGGACGCTCGCGCCCGGGGCGAAGAGCCTGAAGATCCATCGGCTGCGGTACCCCGACGGCACCCCGCGCGACGCCGAGGCCCTGCTGATCGACGGGCAGGGCCGGCCCGTCATCGTGACCAAGGACCCGAGCGGCGACGTGTTCCGGCTCGACACCCCGCTGCCGACGGACAACGCCGAGGGGGTCCCGCTCACGAGCATCGGGCGGTTCACGGCCACGCACAGCGGCACCAGCAACCCGTTCGGCTTCCTCGGCGACGGCTTCGTCACCGGGGCCGCCGTCTCGCCCGACGGCACGAAGGCGGTCGTGCGCACGTACGCCGACGCCTATGAGTTCGACGTCCCCGACGGCGACGTGGCCAAGGCGATCACCACCGGCACGCCCCGGGTGACCCCGCTGCCGGACGAGCCGCAGGGCGAGGCGATCGCCTACACGCCGGACGGCAAGGACTTCCTCACCGTCTCCGACCAGGCGGGGCCGGTCAGCATCCTGCGCTACACAGTGGACCGCCCCAAGCCGAGCCCGTCGCCCACGCCCGCGAAAGCCGCCGAAAGCACGCCCGGTGAGAGCGCCGTCCCACACGAGAGCCCCGACCGCCGCGGCAAGGTCGCGCTGCTCACCGGCGCGTTCGTCGTGGTCGGCATAGGCCTGGTGGCCGCGGTCGCCAGACGCGCCAGACGGCGCTGAGGCCGGTGTCAGCCGCGGTCGCCGGTCGCGCCAGGCGGCGCTGAGGCCGGCTTCAGGCGCGGTGGCCGGACGCGCCAGACGGCGCTGACAGCCATCCGGTGTCGACGCCCACCGGCGAGCGTGACACGATCGTCACCGACGGATTGACGGGGAGGTCGGAGCCGCGGTGGTGCGCATCGAGGTCGAGCGCGCGACGACGCGCGACATGCGCCGTCGCAACCGCTCCACGCTGCTGTCCGAGCTGTTCTTCCGCGGCCCGCTGAGCCGCCACGACCTGAGCCGGATCACCGGGCTCAGCGCGGCCACGGCCAGCAGCGTCACCGCGGAGCTGCTGCACGAGAACCTGATCATCGAGGCCGGGCAGATCGAGTCCGACGGCGGCCGCCCGCGCGTGCTGCTGCGGGTCAACCCCGGCTTCGGCCGGCTGGTCGGCGCCGACGTCGGCGAGACCGGGGTCAAGGTCGAGCTGTTCGACCTGTCGATGGCCCGGCTGGCCACGGTGGACGAGCCGCTGCCCTCCTCGCGCCCCGACCCGGCCGCCGTCGCCGGGCAGCTCGAGGCCGGCATCCGCGCGGTGCTCAAGGACACGGCCCCGGACGAGGTGCTCGGCATCGGCATCGGGGTTCCGGGCACTGTCGAACAGGCCGACCCGCCCCGGGTGTACGCCCCGACGCTCGGTTGGCGCGGCGTCTCCTTCCACGACCTGCTGCGCGAGCGGGGCATCGACGCGCCGCTGTTCGTCGAGAACGGGGCGAAGACGCAGGGCCAGGCCGAGATGTGGTTCGGGGCCGGCCGGGGCGCCGGCAACGCCGTCATCGTGCTGGTCGGCTCGGGCGTCGGGGCGGCCGTGATCACCAACGGCACCGTGTACCGCGGGGCCAGCAGCAGCGCCGGCGAGTGGGGCCACACCACGGTCGTCTACGGGGGCCGGCAGTGCCGCTGCGGCGCGCGCGGCTGCCTGGAGGCCTACGTCGGGGCCGAGGGCATCCTGGAGCGGTACCGCACGCTCGACCCCGCCACCCCCGCCGCCGACGGCGAGATCGCCGACGTGACCGCCCTGATCGCGGCGGACACCCCGGCCGCGGAGGAGACCCTGGCCGAGACGGCCGGCATGCTCGGCGCCGGCATCGGCAACCTGGTCAACCTGTTCAACCCGGAGAAGGTCGTGCTCGGCGGCTGGGCCGGCCTGGCCCTCGGCGCCCGCGTGCTCGACCGCATCCGTGCGGCCGCCCGCGAGCAGGCCCTGGAGCACCCCTTCGGCCAGGTCTCGATCGAGCTGTGCGAGCTCGGCCCGGACGCGGTCGCCTTCGGCGCGGCCACCCTGCCGATGGCCGAGATCCTCCGCCGGGCCTCGCGGCTCTAAAACCTGAAACACCGCAGGGTAGAGCTGAAACAAAGCATCCCCTGCGCCACGCCCTGTTCACGGGCGGTGGCCAGCCCTAAGCCGCCCTTAATGGCACCCCTTTTTTTGCCTCTTTTATTGACGCGTGATGTTTCCAGTCATAGCCTGCCCTCAATCTGGAAGGGCGCTTAACAGATAGTCGACCGCCCAATCGACCGCCCGACCGGAGCCACCCTCGCGAAAGGCTCCTCCATGGCAAGAACCCGCCTGCTCCGCCGCGGCGTGATCGCCGCCGCCGCCCTCGCCGTGGTCGGCGTGGTCGGCGTCGTGGCGATGAACTCGGCGTCCGCCGCGACCGTCGGAGCGATCACCGGCTACGGCGGCAAGTGCGTCGACGTGGCCGCCGCGAACTCCGCGAACGGCACCCAGGTGCAGCTGTACACCTGCAACGGCACCAACGCCCAGCAGTGGACCATCGGCGACGACGGCACGATCCGCGCGCTCGGCAAGTGTCTCGACGTCAACGCGGCCAGCTCGGCCAACGGCACCAAGGTGCAGATCTACGACTGCAACGGCACCGCGGCGCAGCAGTGGTCGCGCAACAGCGACGGCACCCTGCGCTCGCTCGGCAAGTGCCTGGACGCCACCGGCCCCAGCTCGGCCGACGGCACCAAGCTGCAGATCTGGGACTGCTTCGCCAGCGCCAACCAGAAGTGGACGCTGCCGGGCGGCACCACCAACCCGACCACCGGCGGCCCGACGTCCAACCCGCCCACGAGCAACCCGGCGATGGGCGCCGCGCCGTACGCGTACCTCGGCTGGGGCAACCTGCCCGACCCGCGGACCATCATGAGCGCGACCGGCATCAAGTGGTTCACGATGGCGTTCATCCTCTCCAACGGCGCCTGCGACCCGCTGTGGGACGGCTACCGGCCGCTGACCGGCGGGCAGGACCAGACCACCATCAACAACATCCGCGGCGCCGGCGGTGACGTCGCCGTGTCGTTCGGCGGGGCCAGCGGCCCGTGGCTGGAGCAGACCTGCAGCAGCGCGAGCGCGCTCGCCGCGGCCTACCAGAAGGTCATCAACGCCTACGGCCTCAAGGCGATCGACATCGACATCGAGGGCACGGTGTACAACAACCCGACCCTCCAGCAGCGCACGATCGACGCGCTGAAGACGGTCAAGGCGAACAACCCGAACACGGCCGTCTACGTCACCTTCCCGAGCGACCGCAGCGGCCCGGACTCCTCGATGATCAACCGGGCGGCGGCCAGCGGGCTCACCGTCGACGCGTGGACCATCATGCCCTTCGACTTCGGCGCGGCCGGGCAGAACATGGGCAACCTGACGATCCAGGCCACCGACGGGCTGAAGAACGTCGTCAAGAACGCCTACAAGTACACCGACGACCAGGCGTACCGGCACTCCGGCATCTCGTCGATGAACGGCATCACGGACGTCGGCGAGACGGTCACCGTGGCCGACTTCCGCACCATGCTGGCCTACGCCCAGCAGCACCACCTGGCCCGCTTCACCTTCTGGTCGGCCAACCGCGACCGCCCGTGCAACGGCGGCAGCACCAACGACGACACGTGCAGCGGCGTCTCCCAGGGCGCGTGGGACTACACGAAGGTCATCGCGCAGTACAAGGGCTGAACAAAGGCTGATCCATGAACGGGTGCCCCGGTAAGCGGACGGCCGGGGCACCGGCACGAGGAGGGGCGGACCGGCCGGTCACCCGAACGACAACCCCGGCCGGCCCGCCCCTTCGTCTCCCACCCTCGTTGAAAGGCCTCCCATGGCAAGATCCCGCCTGCTTCGCCGCGGTGCACTCGCCGCGGCCATCCTCGCCATCGTCGGCACGGTCGGCGTCATCGCGATGAACACCGCGTCGGCCGCCACGGCCGGCCAGATCACCGGCTACGGCGGCAAGTGCGTCGACGTGGCCGCCGCGAACTCCGCGAACGGCACCCAGGTGCAGCTGTACACCTGCAACGGCACCACCGCCCAGCAGTGGACGGTGGGCGACGACGGCACGATCCGCGCCCTCGGCAAGTGCCTGGACGTCAACGCGGCCAGCTCGGCCAACGGCACCAAGGTGCAGATCTACGACTGCAACGGCACCGCGGCGCAGCAGTGGGCGCGCAACAGCGACGGCACCCTGCGCTCGCTCGGCAAGTGCCTCGACGCGACCGGGCCGTCCTCGGCCGACGGCACGCCGCTGCAGATCTGGGACTGCTTCGCCAGCGCCAACCAGAAGTGGACGCTGCCGGGCGGGACCACGACGCCGACCTCCAACCCGCCGACGTCGAACCCGCCCAACAACGGCAACCCCGACCTCGGGCCGAACGTGTCCATCTTCGACCCGTCGATGTCGGCCGCGACGATTCAAAGCAAGCTCAACTCGGTGTTCAACGGCCAGCAGAGCAACCAGTTCGGGTCGCAGCGCTACGCGCTGCTGTTCCGGCCCGGGACGTACAACGTCGACGCCAACGTCGGCTTCTACACCCAGGTGGCCGGGCTCGGCCTGTCGCCGGACCAGGTGACCATCAACGGCGCGGTGCACGCCGAGGCGGACTGGTTCCAGGGCAACGCGACCCAGAACTTCTGGCGCTCGGCCGAGAACCTGTCGGTCAACCCCACCGGCGGCACCGACCGCTGGGCCGTGTCGCAGGCCGCCCCGTACCGCCGCATGCACGTGCGCGGCAACCTGCAGCTCGACGACGGCGGCTGGTCCTCCGGCGGCTGGATCTCCGACTCGGCGATCGACGGGCAGATCCGCTCCGGCTCCCAGCAGCAGTGGATCACCCGCAACTCCACCATGGGCAGCTGGACCGGCTCCAACTGGAACATGGTGTTCGTCGGCGACACGAACGCGCCGAGCGGCAACTTCCCCAGCCCGCCGTACACGCGGGTGGCGAGCACCCCGGTCGTGCGCGAGAAGCCGTTCCTCTACGTCGACGGCAACGGCAACTACCAGGTGTTCGTGCCGAGCCTGCGCAGCAACTCGACCGGCAACTCGTGGCAGGGCGGCAGCACGGCCGGCTCGTCGCTGCCGATCAGCCAGTTCTACGTCGTGAAGTCCGGCGCCACCGCGGCCTCCATCAACGCGGCCCTGGCGGCCGGGCAGAACCTGCTGTTCACGCCCGGCGTCTACCACGTCAACGACACCATCCGGATCACCCGCCCGGACACCGTCGTGCTCGGCCTCGGCCTGGCCACGATCGTGCCCGACAACGGCGTGACGGCGATGACGGTCGCTGACGTCGACGGCGTCAAGATCGCGGGTGTACTGTTCGACGCCGGCACCACCAACTCGCCCGTCCTCCTCGAGGTCGGCCCGAGCGGCTCGGCGGCGAACCACGCGGCCAACCCGACGTCGCTGCACGACGTGTTCTTCCGCATCGGCGGCGCCACGGTCGGCAAGGCCACGGTGAGCCTGCGGATCAACTCGAACAACGTGATCGGCGACCACACCTGGATCTGGCGCGCCGACCACGGCAACGGCGGCACCGTCGGCTGGAACACCAACACGGCCGCCAACGGGCTGGTCGTCAACGGCGCCGACGTCACGTTCTACGGGCTGTTCGTCGAGCACTACCAGCAGTACCAGGTGATCTGGAACGGCAACGGCGGGCGGACCTACTTCTTCCAGAACGAGATCCCCTACGACGTGCCGAACCAGTCCAGCTGGTCCAGCGGCGGCGGGGCGCAGGGCTGGGCGGCATACAAGATCGGCGCGGGCGTCACCACGCACGAGGCCTGGGGGCTGGGCAGCTACTGCTTCTTCTCGACCAACCCCAGCGTGGTGCTCGGCCACTCGTTCGAGGTGCCGCAGACCTCGGGCGTCAAGTTCCACGACATGGTGACCGTCTCGCTGGGCGGCACCGGCACCATCTCGCACGTCATCAACAACACGGGCGCGGCGGTGAACTCGGGGCACCAGGTCGAGAATCTGGTGAACTTCCCGTAGGGCTACGCTTCTCCGGTGCCGACCGTGCTCATTCTCGGCGGCACCGGGGAGGCGCGGCGGCTGGCCTCGGTGCTCCCGCCGTCCTACCGCGTGATCTCCTCCCTCGCCGGCCGCGTCGCCGACCCGGCGCTGCCGGCGGGGGAGGTCCGCATCGGCGGCTTCGGCGGCCATGAAGGTCTGGCCGCCTACCTCCGCGCCGAGCACGTCGACATCGTGGTGGACGCGACCCACCCCTTCGCAGAGCGGATTTCAGCCAACGCGGCCATGGCGTGCGCCGAGACGGACAAGCGCTTGTTCGTCCTCAGGCGACCCGGTTATACCGGCACATTTCACCGCACGCCGTCGCTCAAGGCCGCCGCGGAATCCCTTCCGTCGCTTGGCCGTCGCGCGTTCATCACGACCGGCCGCCAGGGAATCGGAAATTTCGTACATGTCCGAATCTGGTGCCTCGTCCGCTGCGTCGAGGAACCGGAACCGCTGCCGCCCAACTTCCACGTGATCCTCGCCCGCGGACCGTTCACAGTGGACGGTGAGCTCGACCTCATGCGAGAGCACCGCATCGACGTCCTCGTCACCAAGGACAGCGGCGGCGCCATGACCGAGGCCAAGCTCGAAGCGGCGAAACGCCTGGAGATCCCGGTGGTGGTCGTCGACCGCCCCCCGGTCACCCCAGGCGTCCCGATAGCGTCCACAGTGGACGAAGTGCTACGGCTGCTTGCGTAGCCAGTACGTCAGGCCGGGCGCCTCCTGCACGTCCGCCCCCGCCCACGGCGAACCCGGCCCGAACGACGTGGCCAGCACCTCGTCGGCGATCGCGGACGCGTGCTCGGCAAGCGCCTCCGAGGTTTCCGGATCCGAAGTGGCGTAGCCGACCTCGATCCGGTCCACCACCTCGAGACCCGAGGACTTCCGCGTCTCCTGTACCTGCCGGATCACCTCCCGGGCGATCCCGGCCCGCCGCAGCTCCGGCGTGATGTGCAGGTCCAGCGCCACGGTCGCGCCGGCGTCGCTCGCGACCGCCCAGCCCTCGCGCGGCGTCTCGGTCAGGAACACGTCCTCGCGCTCCAGCGGGATCGGCTCCCCGTCGACGGTCACGGTGGCCTCGCCCGTCTCCCGCAGGGAGGCCGAGAGCGCCCCGGCGTCCGCGGCGGCGATGGCCTTGGCGATGTCCTGGACGCGCTTGCCGTACCGCTTGCCGAGGCTGCGGAAGTTGGCCTTGGCCGTGGTGTTCACCAGCGAGCCGGTCAGCGGCTCGACCGCCTGCACGTTGAGCTCCTCGGTGAGCTGCTCCAGCAGCGCCGCGTCCAGGGCCGGCGCCGAGACCAGGACCCGGGCCAGCGGCTGGCGGGTCTTCACGGTCGCGTCGGCCCGGGCCGCGCGGCCCAGCTCCACCAGGCGCCGCACGAGCGCCATCTCCTCCGACAGCCGCCGGTCGATCAGCGCCGGGTCCGCGGTCGGGTAGGCCGCCAGATGTACCGACTCCGGCGCATCCGGCGTCGTGGGCACGACGAGGTCCTGCCAGACCCGTTCGGACACGAACGGCGTGATCGGCGCCATGAGCAGCGTGACGGTCGTGACGGCCTCGTGCAGGGTGGCCAGCGCGGCCGGGTCGCCGCGCCAGAACCGGCGCCGCGCCCGCCGCACGTACCAGTTGGACAGGTCGTCGACGAACGCGGCGAGCAGCCGCCCGGCCTTCTGGGTGTCGAAGGCGGCCATCGCCGCGTCGACCTCGCCGACGAGCTGGTTGAGCTCGGAGACGACCCAGCGGTCCAGCACCGGCCGCTCGGCGACCGGCACTGTCCGGTCCGGGGTCCAGCCGGCCGTGCGGGCGTAGAGGCTCTGGAACGCCACGGTGTTCCAGTAGGTCAGCAGGACCTTGCGCACGACCTCCTGGATGAGCGTGGGCCCGACCCGCCGGGCCGACCAGGGCGAGCCGACGGCGGCCATGAACCAGCGCACCGCGTCGGCGCCGTGCTGCTCCAGCAGGGCCATCGGCTCCAGGATGTTGCCGAGGTGCTTGGACATCTTGCGGCCGTCCTCGGCCAGGATGTGGCCGAGGCAGACGACGTTGCGGTAGCTGGACTGCTCGAACACCAGCGTGCCGACCGCCATCAGGGTGTAGAACCAGCCGCGGGTCTGGTCGATCGCCTCGGAGATGAAGTCGGCCGGGTAGCCCGCCTCGAACTGCGCGGCGTTCTGGTGCGGGTACCCGTACTGCGCGAACGGCATCGCCCCCGAGTCGTACCAGGCGTCGATCACCTCGGGCGCCCGCCGCGCCGTCTCCCGGCACTCGGGGCACGGCAGGGTGACGTCGTCGATGTACGGCCGGTGCGGGTCGATGCCCGTCACGTCGCGGCCCGCGAGCTCGGACAGCTCGGCGAGGGACCCGACGCACGTCAGGTGCCCCTCCTCGCAGCGCCAGACCGGCAGCGGGGTGCCCCAGTAGCGGCTGCGGGACAGCGCCCAGTCGACGTTGTTCGTGAGCCAGTCGCCGTACCGCCCGTGCTTGATCGACTCCGGGTGCCAGTTGGTCGCCTCGTTCTCCCGCAGGAGGGCATCCTTGATCTGCGTGGTGCGGATGTACCAGGAGGGCTGCGCGTAGTACAGCAGCGGGGTGTGGCACCGCCAGCAGTGCGGGTAGCTGTGCTCGTAGGCGAGGTGCTTGAACAGCGCTCCGCGCTGCCGCAGGTCCTCGACCAGCAGCGCGTCCGCGTCCTTGAAGAACACCCCGCCGACCATCGGCACCTCGGCGGCGAAGCGCCCGTCGGGGTTGATCGGGTTCACCATCGGCAGGTCGTAGGAGCGGCAGGTGGCGAAGTCGTCGGCGCCGAACGCGGGCGCCTGGTGCACCAGGCCGGTGCCGTCCTCGGTGGTCACGTAGGTGCCGAGGACCACGAAGTGCGCGCCCTCGATCGGCACCAGGTCGAACGGGCGCCGGTACGTCCAGCGCTCCATCTCCTTGCCGGTGAACGACTCGCCGGTGGCGGTCCAGCCCTCGCCGAGCGCCTTGCCGACGAGCGGCTCGGCCACGACCAGGCGCTCGGTGCCGTCGGTGGCGACGACATACGTGACATCCGGGTGTACCGCCACCGCCGTATTGGACACGAGCGTCCACGGCGTCGTCGTCCACACGAGCAGCGCCGCGTCCTCAACCGGTCCCGAGGTGAGCGGGAAGCGTACGAAGACGGACGGGTCGACCACGTTCTCGTAGCCCTGGGCGAGCTCGTGGTCGGACAGCCCGGTCTGGTCCCGCGGGCACCAGGGCGAGACCCGGAAGTCCTCGGCCAGCAGCCCCTTGTCGAAGATCTGCTTGAGCGACCACCAGACCGACTCGATGTACTGCGGATCCATGGTCCGGTAGGCCCGGTCCATGTCGACCCAGTAGCCCATCCGCTCGGTCAGCCGCCCGAACGCGTCGGTGTGCCGGGTGACGGAGTCGCGGCACTTCGCGTTGAACTCGGCGACGCCGTAGGCCTCGATGTCCTGCTTGCCGGAGAAGCCCAGCTCCTTCTCGACGGCGAGCTCGACGGGCAGGCCGTGGCAGTCCCAGCCGGCCTTGCGCCCGACATGAAAGCCCTTCATCGTCTTGTACCGCGGGAAGACGTCCTTGAACACCCGCGCCTCGATGTGGTGGGCGCCGGGCATCCCGTTCGCGGTGGGCGGGCCCTCGTAGAACACCCACTCCGGCCGCCCCTCGGACTGCGCGAGGCTGCGCCCGAACACGTCCCGCGCCTTCCACAGCGCGAGCACCTCATGGTCTACCGCGGACAGGTCGACCTGCGCAGGTACCGGCCGATACATGACGTTGTGCCCCCTTCGAAACCCGACTGACCAGTCTAAGCCGACGGCGGCGTGGCGCGGTTTGGGGATACGGGGCGCCGGTCGCGCCACATATTGTCGGTTTACACGACGGCGACATCCCAAGGGACGGATACAACATGAGCGACTACGACGACGGCGGCCAGCTCGACCAGGGCTACACCGGCGACGAGCAGCCCGACCTCGGTGGCCCGGACACCGACTACAGCCACTTCGCCGGCGGCCAGGAGCACTCGGCGATGGACCAGCTGCACGCCGACCAGGGCTCGGAGACCGACCTCGAGCAGCAGTTCGGCGTCTACGGCCACGACTTCTCCCAGCACGAGACCAGCGCGCTCGAGCAGGGCCAGCACGTCGCGTACAGCGCCGGCTACGACGAGGGCGAGCAGCCCGCCTTCACCGGCGGCGACATCGACGACCTGCACAGCCGCCTGAGCGGCCTGGGCGGCGAGGAAGAGACCGGCTCGGCCGGCCTCGGCGTCGCCGACCGCTGACCCACGCTTTCGACCGACCCGGCCGGGCCTATGCGTGCCCGGCCGGGTTCAGGTCGAGCGCGATGTCCACCAGCAGGTCCTCCTGGCCGCCGACCAGACCCCGGCGGCCCGCCTCGAGCAGGAGCGTGCGCACGTCGGTGCCGTACCGCTCGGCCGCGCGCTCGGCGTGGCGCAGGAAGCTCGAGTACACCCCCGCGTAGCCGAGGGTCAGCGTCTCCCGGTCGACTCGTACGGGCCGGTCCTGCAGCGGCCGCACCAGGTCGTCGGCCGCGTCCTGCAGCGCGAACAGGTCCGCGCCGTGCTCCCACCCGTCGAGCGCGGCCGCCGCGGCGAACGCCTCCAGGTTGCAGTTCCCGGCCCCGGCCCCGTGCCCCGCCAGCGAGGCGTCGACGCGCACCGCGCCCGCCTCCACCGCCGCCAGTGAGTTGGCCACGGCGAGGGACAGGTTGTCGTGGGCGTGGATGCCGACCTCGGTCGCCGCGTCCAGCACGTCGCGGTAGGCCCGGACGCGCTCGGTGATGCCCCGCGGTGTCAGGTGCCCGCCGGAGTCGGTCACGTAGACGCAGTGCGCGCCGTACGACTCCATCAGCCGCGCCTGCCCGGCCAGCGCCGCGGGCGGTGCCAGGTGGCTCATCATCAGGAACCCGGACACGTCCAGCCCGAGCTCGCGCGCGGTCGCGATGTGCTGGGCGGCGATGTCGGCCTCGGTGCAGTGCGTGGCGATCCGCACCGAGCGGACCCCGAGCGCGTGGGCGGCGCGCAGGTCGCGGACGGTACCGATGCCGGGCAGCAGCAGCGTGGTCAGCCGGGCGTGGGTGACCGCCCCGGCGACGGCCGCGATCCAGTCGGCGTCGGTGTGGCTGCCCGGCCCGTAGGTCAGGCTGGTCCCGGCGAGCCCGTCGCCGTGCGCGACCTCGATGGCGTCGACCCCGGCCGCGTCCAGCGCGCTCGCGATCGCCGCCGCCGTCGCGGGGCCGAGGCGGTGACGGGTCGCGTGCATCCCATCGCGAAGTGTCACATCCTGCAGATACACTCTCATCGCGGCACCATCCCCTCGCCGACCCGGACAGCGGCGGCGGTCATGATGTCGAGGTTCCCGGCGTAGGCCGGCAGGTAGTGCCCGGCGCCTTCCACCTCGAGCAGCACCGTGACCTGGTGCGTGACCCCGGCGGCGAGGGTGGACACGCCGTCGCGCAGCGGCTCGACCTGCACGGGTTGCTTCAACCGGTACCCGGGCACGTACGCGGCCACGCTCGCCACCATGGCCTCGACCGCCGCCGTCACGCGCCCGGCCGCGCCGCCGTCCAGGGCGACCAGGCAGCAGACCGTGTCCCGCATGATGATCGGCGGGTCGGCCGGGTTGAGCACGATGATCGCCTTGCCGCGCCGCGCCCCGCCGACCGTCTCGATGGCCCGCGCGGTCGTCTCGGTGAACTCGTCGATGTTGGCCCGGGTGCCCGGACCGGCCGAGCGGGACGCGATCGAGGCCACGATCTCGGCGTAGGCGACCGGCACGACCGACGCGACGGCGGCCACGATCGGGATGGTGGCCTGCCCGCCGCACGTGACCATGTTGACGTTCGCCGCCCCGCGGTGCGCCCCGAGGTTGACCGCCGGCACCACATAGGGCCCGACGGCGGCCGGGGTCAGATCCACGAGCCGGATGTCGTACTCCCCGAGCCTCGCCGCATTCGCCCGATGCGCCGCGGCCGAGGTGGCGTCGAACACCACCCGCACGTCGTCGAAGCAGTCCAGCTTCAGCAGCCCGTCGACCCCGTCGGCGGTCGTCGCGAGCCCGAGCCGCGCGGCCCGGGCCAGCCCGTCGGACTCCGGATCGATCCCCACCATGGCCAGGGGTTCGAGCACCCCGGAGCCGCGCAGCAGCTTGACCATCAGGTCGGTGCCGATGTTCCCGGACCCGATGATGGCGGCGCCGGCGCTCATGCGAACACCGCCGGGGATGGTGTCGATGGTTCCCGGCCCGGTCTTGGCCGCGCCGGCGCTCACGTGAAGACCGCCGCGACGGTGCCGAGGCCCGTGATGGTGGCCTCGTAGCGCTCGCCAGCCGTGACGGGCACCATCGGGCCCAGCGCGCCGGAGAGCACGATCTCCCCGGCCAGCAGCGGGCGGCCCACGTCGCGGGCGGTCGCGGCGAGCCAGGCGACGGCGTCGAGCGGGTTGCCCAGGCAGGCGGCCCCGGTGCCGGTGGAGACCACGGACCCGTCGCGGGCCATCGCCATCGTGCAGGCGGGCAGGTCCAGCCCCGCGAGGGGAACCCGGGCGGCGCCGAGCACGAACAGCCCGGAGGACGCGTTGTCGGCCACGGTGTCCACGATGTCGATTTCCCACCCGGCGATCCGGCTGTCCACGATCTCCAGCGCGGGCGCGACGGCCGCGGTCGCCGCGGCCACCGCCTCCGGGCTCACGTCGCCGTCGAGGTCCGCGCCGAGAATGAAGGCGATCTCGGCCTCGATCCGCGGCTGCAGCAGCGAGCCGGCGTAGATGGGCATCCCGCTGGAGCGGTCCATCCAGGCCAGCAGCGTCCCGAAGTCGGGCCGGTCGACCCCGAGCTGCGCCTGCACCGCGGGATTGGTCAGCCCGACCTTCCGCCCGACGACGGGGGAGCCGTCCGCCTCGACCCAGGCCGCCTGCACCGCGTACGCGGCGGCGATGTCCCTGGCCGGCAGCAGCCCGCGGACCGGCGGGCACGGCACCCCGCTCGCCCGCGCCTCCAGGAGACTCGACAAAGCATCCACGTCAGCTCACCTCGAAGGTCGGGACCGGTTCGTAGCACGGCACCCCGGTGGCCGGGGCCTCGATCGAGCTCGGCAGCGAGCCCACGGAGTTCGGCACCCCGCCGGGCCGAGCCGCGGGGGAACTCGGCAGCGCGTCCATGTCAGCTCACCTCGAAGGTCGTGCCGATGCCCATGCCGGTGATCCATTCCGGGACCGGTTCGTAGCTTGTCCACACCAGGGGGCGGCCGGCCGCGGCGAGGCCGATGAGCCAGGTGCGCACCTCGTGGCCGCCGCTGCCGGCGTCCTTCTCCAGGCCCTCGTCGCCCAGGCCGACCACGGCGTCCACATCGGACAGTGCGAGGCGCTCCAGGAACCAGGCGTCCCAGCCGGCGTTGACCGGGGCGTCAGCCCGGCCGGCCAGGGCGCGGACGCGGGGCTCGCGGGCGGCCGAGAACGCCTCGACGTCGCGGCGGCCGTGGATCATCGAGGCCCGCCGGTCGGCCGGGACCCCCGGGTCGCGGGGGTCGTTGGACGGCAGCCAGTGCGACAGCCCGCCGCTCGCCACGAGCAGGACCCTTCCCTGGTACTGCGAGCCGCCGATCGCCGCGCCCAACGCCCTACCCAACTCGACGCAGCGGCCCAGCGAGGGCAGCGGGGGAGCGGCGGTGTTGACGACGAGCGGCACGATCGGGAGTTCGGCGCCGCCGCGGACCATCTCGTAGCTCTGCACGATGCCGTGGTCGACGGTCAGCGCGAAGGACAGCGCCACGTCGAACGCGCCGGCGAGTCCGTCGCGCACCGACCAGGCCAGCTCCTCGGCGACCGGGAGGCGGCCGCGGCGGCTGTCGAAGTCGCCGAACGCGTGCACCGCCTCGACGCCGAGCACGAACGGCGGCATGGCGTCGTAGAAGTTGGCGTGGAAGTGGTCGGGCCCGATGACGACCACCGCGTCCGGAGCCAAGGCCCGCACCGCCGCGGCGACCCGTTCGGTGTCGGCCAGGAACCTTCCGCCGGGCGCCTCCGGATCGGCAGGCGGCATCATCGTCGCGAACGGCGAGTGCGACATGCCGACCAGCCCGACGATCTCGCTCATCGCGCGGCCTCCGTTGTGGTCGGCTCGGCTTGCGGCGACGGTCGCGCCGGGCGGCTCATGACGGGTCCGGGTGGTCGAGCAGGAACTGGCGGTGGCTCTGGAGGTACAAACGCGGCTTCTCCCACTGCGGCCAATGTCCCGCGTCCTCGATGACCGTGAGCCTGGCGTCGGGAATCCAGCCGAGCAGCAGGTCGGCCTCGTCCAGCCCGCCGGTCGGGTCGTGGTCGGTCCACAGCAGCAGGGTCGGTGCGGCGATCTTCCCGACCCAGGCCGGGTCCCACGCGAAGTCCCGCCGGATCACCGGGTCCTGCAGCACGAGCGTGTTCTCGATGGCGCGGACGAAGCCGGGCCGGGAGTACACCTGGCGGCGCAAATTGACGAGCTCGTCGGTGACCATCTCGGTGTGGTGGAACAGGAACTCGACCCGGCGGCGGACGGTCGCGTCGCTGGGGTCGCGCACCGCGGCCAGCGTCGAGGCCTTGAGCCGCTCCATCACCTCGGGCTTGTTCGCGATGTTCCCGGGCGTGTTCAGCACCAGCCGGTCGACCCGCTCGGGATGGTGGGCGGCGGTCCAGGCGGCGACCCAGCCGCCGAGCGACTCCCCGGACAGGTGCGCGGTCGCGATGCCGAGCGCGTCGAGGAGCCCGACGAGATGGGAGCACAACACATCGATCGTGTACGGCCGGTCGGGCAGCTCCGACCACCCGTGCCCGACCATGTCGTACGCCGTGACGGTGAAGTCCCGCGCGAGCCCGGCGATGTCCCGGGCATAGGCCTCCAGGTGCCCGCCGGTGCCGTGCAGCAGGACGAGGTCGGGGCCGCTTCCGGCGCGCAGGACCCGGGTGCGCACCCCGGCGACGTCGACGTGCCGCAGCTCGTGGTCGGTGTCCGCCAGCTCGCCCCAGATGGAGATGTGCTCGGGCAGGTCAGTCATGTGCGCTCCTCCGGGCCTCGTCGATCGACACCAGCCCGGCGCTCTGCCGGCGGGCGATGCCCAGCGCGGCCAGCAGCCGGGAGTTCTCGATGGTCAGGAACTCGACCGGCTCGTCGGCCGAGTCGTTGTAGTGCCGGTGCCACGTCCACGGCGGCGTGTAGATGAGGTCGCCGGTCGCCCACGCCTCGGTCTCGTCCTCGACCTCGCTGTGCCCGCGGCCGGCGATCACGTAGTGGACGGTCTCGTGGTAGTGCCGCTGCATGTCGGAGCTCTCGCCCGGCGGGATGGTCTGCCGGAAGATCTCGAACGTGGCCGTCGGCAGCTTCCCGGCGATCCGCAGCGTCGTCGGGTTGTGGATCTGCCCGGCCGGCAGGGTCTCCAGTTCGCCGTCGCGCACGACGACCGGCCGAGCCTGGCTCGGCCGGACCGTGTCGCTGATCGCGCCGAGGAACTCGCCGAGGTTGAAACCCGCTCCCGAGGTGGCCATCAGATGGTTTCCGTCCTTCCGCCGTCGACCGTGAGCACGGTGCCGTTGATGTAGCTCGCCTCCGGGCTTACCAGGAACGCGACGGCGGCGGCGAGCTCGTCGGGCTCCCCGGCTCGTCCGGCCGGGACCTTCGCGGTGTCCTCCCGGTCGAGCTCCGCGTATTCGCGGCCGGTTCGTTCGGCTCTGGCTTGGAGGATTTCCCGGCGGCGGGCCGTGTTCGTGGGGCCTGGGGCGACGCAGTTCACCGTCACACCACAGTGGGCGAATTCTTGGGCCAGCAGTTTGGCGGCGGCGGTGACTGCTGCTCGCAGTACAACCGAAATGGCCAAGTCTGGTTGGGGCTGTCTGACCGCGGTCGACGTGATGAACACGATGCGGCCGAAGCCCTTTTCCGCCATGGCGGGCAGCGCGTTTCTTGCCAGTCTCATGGGGCCGAACAACAGCATCTCCGCGCTGTGGTGCCAGGTCTCGTCGTCGATGTCTCGTATGCGGCCTGGGGGTGGGCCGCCTGCGTTGAGGACGAGGACGTCGTAGTCGGTTATCTCGGACACTTGCGAAATGTCGTGTTTTAGTGGGGTGGCGCCCAGCTCCGCGGCGGCCTTCCGGAGGCGGTTCTCGGTGCGGCCCATGATGGTGACGTCGTGGGTGGCGGCGAGGCGGGCGGCGATGGCGTACCCGATGCCGCTGCTGCCGCCGCCGATGAGGGCTTTGATGGCTGGCCTCCTCGA
The DNA here is from genome assembly GCF_050942475.1 of Dactylosporangium sp. CS-033363. Taxonomy (NCBI): domain Bacteria; kingdom Bacillati; phylum Actinomycetota; class Actinomycetes; order Micromonosporales; family Micromonosporaceae; genus Dactylosporangium; species Dactylosporangium sp. CS-033363. The sequence goes on from NZ_CP192032.1 coordinate 2,754,292, forward strand.
TCCGGTGGGCTTAGCCTGACCCGTGTGGACCGCCGGAACCAACGATGAGTCCCGCTGAGCGGGACGGGCCGGCCGAGGGCGCGCTGGACCGGGCGGCCGCCATCCTCGGCGCGTTCGACCCCGCGCACCGCGAGCTGACCCTCGCCGCCCTGGTCGCGCGGTGCGGGCTGCCGCGCTCGACCACGCACCGCACCGCCGAGAAGATGATCCGGCTGGGGTGGCTGGACAAGCCGGCCGAGCGGTACCGCGTCGGCAACCGGCTCTTCGAGATCGCCGGCCTGGCCCCGATCCGCCTGGAGCTGCGCGAGGCCGTGCTGCCGTTCCTGCAGGACCTGCACCACGCCACGAAGATCACGGTCCAGCTGGGCGTGCTCGACGGCGCCCAGATCCTCGTCGTCGACAAGATCACCGGGCACCGCGCCATGCCGATGCTGTCCCAGGTCGGCGGCGCCATTCCCGCGTACTGCTCGGCGCTCGGCCGCGCCATCCTGGCCTACTCGCAGCCGGAGATCATCGACGCCGTCCTCGGCGGCCCGCTGCCGGCCCGGACCCCGCGCACGCTGACCAGCCCGGTCGCCATCATGCGCGAGCTGACGACGGTCCCGGAGCGGGGCTGGGCGGTCGACCGGGAGGAGGGCAACATCGGCGTGAGCTGCGTGGCCGCCCCGATCTTCGGCCCGCTCGGCTCGGTCGTGGCCGCGCTGTCGGTGACCGGCCCGAGCCCCCTGGTGCGCGCCGACCGCATCGGCCCCGCCGTGCGCATGGCCGCCGCGGGCGCGTCGCGGGCCTACTCGAGCCGCCTCTAGTCCCGTTCACTGGGACTGGTCGTTGCATCTCGCTCTTGGGGGCGCCCACGCTGTGACGACCTACGGCTTAGGGAGTCCACGATGACACTTGGCGGCGGTTACCTGCTGCCCTCCCGCGAAGGCACCCAGATCGCGGCGATCGGCCTCGGCATCACCATGAAGGCCAACGGCAAGACGACGCGCGACGCGTACTCGCTGTTCGAGTACGCCGTCCCCGCCCACACCGACGGACCCCCGCCGCACCTGCACACCCGCGAGGACGAGTCCTTCATCTGCCTGGCCGGCCGGCTCGACTGCTTCCTGGGCGGCGAGAAGTTCACCATCGGCATGGGCGACTACCTGTACCTGCCCCGCGACGTCGTGCATACCTTCCGCAACAGCACCGACGAGGAGGCCCGGGTCATCTCGGTCGTCTCCCCGGCCGGCCTGGAGGGCTACTACCAGGCCCTGGCTGAACTGCCCCCGGGCCCGCGCGACATCGGCAAGATCAAGCAGATCATGGCCGACTTCGGCCTGCAGCTCCAGCTGCCGCCCGAGGTGAGCTGACCATGCGCATCGCCGTGATCGGCGCGGGCGTGGCCGGCCTGAGCACCGCCAAGGTCCTGAAACAGGCCGGCCACGAGGTGACCGTCTACGAGAAGGCCCCGGACGTGGGCGGCGTCTGGAGCGCCACGCGGCGGTACCCGGGCCTGACGACCCAGAGCCCGAAGGCGCAGTACTCCCTGTCGGACTTCCCGATGCCCCGCTCCTTCCCCCAGTGGCCGACGGGCGAGCAGGTCCAGGCGTACCTGGCGGCGTACGCCACCCACTTCGGCCTGGGCCCGTGCCTGCGCCTGTCGACGGAGGTCCTGTCGGCAACGCCTGTGCCCTCGGGCGGCTGGACGCTGACGACCGCCACGGAGTCGGCCCAGTTCGACAAACTCGTGGTGGCGAACGGCATCTTCTGTGAGCCGCTGGTGCCCGCCTTCGACGGCCTGTCCGAGTTCGTCGAGGCGGGCGGCAAGGTCATGGCCGGCACGGACCTGCACACTGCTTCCGAGGCGGCCGGCAAACACGTCCTTGTCGTGGGCTACGGCAAGTCGGCGTGCGACGTGACGGTACCGCTGAGCGAGGTCGCCGCTTCGACCACGGTGATCGCCCGCCACCTGCTGTGGAAGGTCCCGCGCAAGGTCGGCGGCATCCTCAACTTCAAGCTGCTGTTGCTGACCCGCATGGGCGAGGCCCTGTTCCGCTACCGAGTCCTGCGCGGCGTCGAACGCTTCCTGCACGGCCGGGGCAACGGCATGCGCGCCTCAATGATCAACTCCATCGGCTCGGTGTCGGTCCGCCAATTCGGCCTGCGGGACCTGGATCTGGTCCCCCCGGGCCAGATGGAGGACATCGTCCGAGGCGCCATCGGCCTGGCCACGGAGGGCTTCTTCGAGGGCGTAACCTCGGGCCGGATCGCGGTGCAGAAGAACCGCACGATCAAGCGCTTGTCCGCCGGCACCGCCGAGTTGGACGACGGCACGCGGCTTCCCGCCGACCTGATCGTGTGCGCGACCGGTTTCACCCAGGGCGTGCCGTTCCTGCCGCCTTCCGTGACCGCCCAGGTGCTGGACGAGCGCGGCAACTTCCAGCTGTACCGCCAGATCCTCCCGGTGGACGCGCCGGACTTGTACTTCAACGGGTACAACTCCTCGTTCTTCAGCCCCTTGAACGCGGAGATGGCCGCAGTCTGGATCGCCGCCGACCTGGCGGGCGCGGTTTCCCGGCCGTCGGCTCCCGACATGCGCGCGGCGATCGCGGAGCAGCTGGCCTTCATGGACGAGGCCACGAACAAGCACCATTCCCGCGGCGGGAAGATCATCCCGTTCTCGCTGCACAACGTGGACGAGGTGCTGGGCGATCTGGGGCTGAACATCAGCGCGGGGGTGCGGGCCTCGCATTGGCTGAATCCGGTGAACCCGGCCGCGTACCGCCGCATCACCCCGGCCGTGCTGGGCCGCCTCCCAGCCGCCACGACGAGCACCCCCACCGCCACCCCGATTGGCTGAGATCCCACCCTGCAGCCCGCCGTGTCCGCCTTGAGCAGCACGGCGGGCAAGTCTCGTCGCATGATCCTCTGCAAGTGCGGTGGCGTCCGGCGCGGCCGAATATGCAATCACTTTCGGCTGTCGTTCTGATCAGCCTCGAAGTCTGCCTCGGCGCAATGTCATTTGCGCTACGCAGGGACCCAAGGGTATCTCTTCGCCCAATATCGTCCAATTGAGGTCGTCCTCGAGGTCGATCGGTGAAGGGTCTTTGGCCGCTTCGATCAACTCTCGTGCGCCGTGGCTCTCAACAGTAAGTAGCTGCTCGGCGGGCTTGACCGAGAGGGTTTCTCCGTCGAGGAGCAGCGTCAGGTTGTGGACGTCGGCGGCGTCCTCCTTGGTTATGCGCTCCGGCGTCGGAAATGTAATCCCAGTTTCGGTCTGGATGCGCGTCAAGTTCTCAATAAAACTAAGATACTCGGGCGGCACGAAGTCTGTCGTGGCGGTAGGCGTCACCTGAACTGCGGATTGGCCGCCGATTGTCAGCAGAACAGCATGGGGTGGTAACTGCCACAATCCCAGTGTGATCGATCCCCAAAAACTTCGCTCCGCGCTGTCCGGCGTGTCGGCGATTGAACCTCAGTGGGATCGATGCCAGTCGAATGCCGTGCTCGTCGACCACAGCGATGCCGGCGTCAATTGGCGTGTCGGTCAGATCGTTCGATGCCCGGAGGTTTAGCAGGCTCGGGCCAAACTCGCCACCCAACCCGGCCGGCGCGTCGATCGTCGCTCGGACAACGTACTCCGGGGGTAGTTCAACCGCGTCGCCGTATTCGACTGCATTGCGGAATTCGTCGGCGGCCTGACGACCGATCACTGTGTCTGGGAAGCGGATCGTCGTCGAGAGGAACATCGGGCGATCGCGGACTGCGTCCCTGTACTTCGGAAGGATCGCGATTGTGACCGGGCCCTGGTTGGTCAACTCGTGGCGGAACAGGACGGCCCGAGGGAACGAGATCTGCGCGGCCTCGACCGGGCCGAAGACGACTTCCAGATTGTATTGCGGATCAATCCCATTTATTCGCGTGCGCAGCTGTTTGAGTCGTTCGACGCCATCGCTGATGTCCTCGATTGCGGCCTCGGCCTTCAGCTGCAGCATCGGAGCTGAACGTCACGACCGCCGTCGCCACCGATGCCGTCGATTCGTTCGGCGTTCGGATGAAGGCGGCTCAGGATGACCGATACCATGTCTTCATACAGGGGTGTTCGCTCGAGCTCTTCCCACCGCACACGCGTCATGGCGCCTCCTGCGACCCTTGGCCGAGTACCGCTCAGCGGACCCTACCGGTCACCACGCGACTGGCATTCAAGCGAGTAGCTCCTGAGCCCGTCGACTCATCCAGTCCGCACCTTCGTGTCGGCGTACCCAAGGGTGAGGCTTGGATTGCTGTCAGTGCACCCGGGCTGCCGCTTGTGTCCACTGTCGGCAGCGCGGGTTCGCGTCGTAGGTTCGTGGTCCCGGCGGACAGACCAGCCGCCGGGACCACGAAGTCTTTTACGCGGCCGACTCCTCGATGAGGTCGTCCTCCGTGGCGCCGCGGCGCCAGTAGCCCGCGAACTGCACCCGCCGCTTGTCGAAGCCGCGCTCCTGCACCAGATGCCGCCGCAGCGCGCGGATCTCGCCCGACTCGCCGGCGATGAACGCGTACGGCGTCCCCGACGGCAGGTCCGCCGACCGCACCGGCTCCAGCAACCCCGCAGGGCAGTGCACGCCCGAACCGCAGCGCGGCTCCGACGCCGACACAAAAGCGTGTACCGGCAGCGACGAGCCCACCCAGGAACGGATCGCGTCCAGGGCCGGGACCGCCGTCTCGTCGCCCGCCAGCAGGACCCACTCCGTGTCGGAAGGCGGCTGGAAGTCGACGCCGCCGTTCTCCAGGACCGTCGGGCCGAGGACCAGCAGCGAGTCGCCGACATGGACCGACGACGCCCACTGGATCGCCGGTCCGCCGCCCGGATGCAGCGCGAAGTCCACATCGAACTCGTTGTCGCGCGTGGCCGCTACCGTGTACGTCCGCATCACTCCACGCACGGACGGGTCCAGCCGGCGCCAGTCCAGGTACCACTCGTCCGTCCGGGGCACGATCGCCGTGGACTGGCCGGGGGCCGGGAAGAACAGCTTGAACCGCTGGTCCCGGCCGCCGCTGACGAACGTGGACAAGCCCGGGCCGGCGAAGGTGACGCGTACGGCGTGGGGGGTCAGGGGCTCGTGCCGTACCACGGAAACGTCGAAGAACGAGTAGGTCACGACGCGACCTTCTTCGCTCCCGTCAGCGCCTTGGCCAGGGTCTCCAGCGTGCCCGCGGCGCCCGTCCAGCTGAACCGCGACTCGCTCTGCCACGGGATGATCTGACCCGCCTTGACGGCCGGGAGGTTGACCCAGGTGGGCTTGGACTGCAGCGCGGGCGGCTGCAGGGCCTGGGCACGGTTGTCGAGCAGGATCACGTCGGCCTTGTACTTGTCGACGGTCTCCCAGCTCAGGTTCTCGAAGTAGCCGCCGGTGACCGCGGCCGGGTTGATGACCTCGACGCCGAGCTCCTGGTAGTAGCTCAGCTCGCCGTAGACCTTGGGGTCGGAGACGTACAGCAGGTCGGGGCTCGCCGAGGCGGCCAGCACCTTGAGGCCGCCGTTGGCCTTGACCGCCGCCTTCACGGCCTCGGCGGCGGTGTCGAAGCGGGCCTTGCCGGCGGTCGGGTCGCCGCCGAGCGCCTTGGCCAGGTCGGCGTGGCGCTGGATGACCTTGGCCAGCGAGGTGCGGGACGCGGTCAGGGCGACGCTGGGGGCCAGGGCGTAGATCTTGTCCTTGCTGTCGTCCGGCACGTACCACAGCTGGCCGGGCTCGTACATGTTGCTCAGCAGCAGCTCGGGGCGCAGTGCGGCGTACTTCTCGATGTTGAACTCGCCCCAGGCGTTGCCCAGCGACTCGACCTTGGCCGGGTCGAGGTCGCCGGCGAGGGCCTCCTTCTTGCCGTCGGAGGTCTTGAGCGGGCCGAAGGTGCCGACGAAGGACGTGACGCCGAAGTCGACCAGCGCGGCGGCGGTGCCGACGTACGCCACGATCCGCTTCGGGGCCGCGCCCAGGCTGACGTTGGTGCCGCGGTCGTCGGTGAAGGCGAAGGGACCACCGGCGCCGCCGCTCGCCGCCGGGTTGGAGCCCGACTCGGAGGTGTCGTCCCCGCAGGCGGCGAGCGCGCCGAGCGCGCCGAGCCCGAGGACGCCGGCGAGCAGGCCGCGGCGGGACACGTTCAAGGACATGGTGGGTTGCCTCTCTCTCGATCGGCACTTAGGGTAGCCTCACTTAAGATATTCATGTCAAGGCGGTACCTTTGCACCCATTCGTGCGCCTCGCCGGGTCGATCGGCGTCCTCGCCGTCGTCGCGGTCGCCAGCCTCGCCATCGGCGCCCGGGCCATGGGTCCCGCCGAGGTCTGGCACGGCCTGACCGACGCGACCTCGGCCGGCGCCACCGTCGTGCGGGACCTGCGGCTTCCCCGGACCGCGCTGGGCCTGCTGGTCGGGCTCGCGCTCGGCCTGGCCGGGGCCCTCATGCAGGCGCTGACCCGCAACCCGCTCGCCGACCCGGGCCTGCTCGGGGTCAACGCCGGCGCCTCGGCGGCCGTGGTGAGCGCCATAGCCTTCCTGGGCGTGACGGATCTCTCGGGCTATGTCTGGTTCGCCTTCGGCGGGGCGGCCCTGGTCTCCGTCGTGGTCTATGCCGTGGCCGGAGGGCGCTCCTCCTCACCGGGCAGTCTGGCCTTGTCCGGTACCGCCGTGAGCGCCGCCCTCTACGCGTACGTCGCCGCCGTACAACTGCTGGACACCGCCTCCCTCGACCGGATGCGGTTCTGGACGGCCGGCTCCCTCGCCGCCGCCCGGCCCGGCACCGCGCCGCTGATCGCGCCGTTCGTCGTGGCCGGCGTGATCATCGCCGCGCTGCTGGCCCGGCCGCTCAACGCCCTCGCGCTCGGCGACGACTCGGCCCGCGCGCTCGGCGCCCACCCGGGCCGCATCCGGATCTTCGCGGCCGTGGCGATCGTGCTGCTGTGCGGGGCGGCCACCGCGGCCTGCGGGCCGATCGTCTTCCTCGGCCTCATGGTGCCGCACCTGGTCCGCTCGTTCACCGGCCCCGACGTGCGCTGGCTGCTGCTGTTCAGCGCCATCCTCGCCCCGGCCCTGCTGCTCGCCGCCGACGTGCTCGGCCGGGTCGTCGCCCGCCCCGGCGAGCTGCAGGTCGGCGTGGTCACCGCGGTCCTCGGCGGCGTGTTCTTCCTGGCCATCGTCCGCCGGCGGCGGGCATGAAACGGCCCCGCCGTGCGCCGGCGGCGGGCATGAACCGGCTGCGCGTCCTCGCCGTCAGCGTGGCCCTCGCGCTCGCCGCGATCGTCATCGCCCTGGTCGCCATCGGCAGCGGCGACTACCCGATGAGCCTGCCCGACGTGGTCCGCACGCTCTTCGGCCACGGCTCCCCGGCCGACGAGTTCATCGTGCAGGAGCTGCGCCTGCCCCGGGTCGTCACCGCGCTGACCACCGGGGCCGCCCTGGCGCTGGCCGGCGCGCTGTTCCAGTCGCTCGTCCGCAACCCGCTGGGCAGCCCCGACGTGCTCGGGTTCACCCAGGGCTCGGCGACCGGCGGACTGATCGCGGTCGTCGTCTTCGGCGGCGGTACCACGGCCGTGGCCACCGGCTCCGTGCTCAGCGCCATCGCCACCGGGGCGGCCATCTACCTGCTCGCCTGGCGCGGCGGCGGCCACGGGCACCGGCTCATCCTGGTCGGCATCGGCGTGGCCGGCATCCTCACCGGCGTCAACAGCTACCTGCTCATCAAGGCCAACATCGTCGACGCGGCCCGGGCCGTCCTGTGGCTCACCGGCAGCCTCGACGGCCGCGGCTGGGGCCAGGCGGCCATCGCCGGCGGCGCGCTGGTCCTGCTCACCCCGGTCGTCGTCGCCCTCGGCCAGGCCCTGGCCAACCTCGAGCTGGGCGACGACCCGGCCCGCGGCCTCGGCGTCAACGTCGGCTTCTTCCGGCTCACGGCGCTGGCCTGCGCCGTCCTGCTCGCCGCGGCCGCGTCGGCCGCCGCCGGGCCGGTCCTGTTCGTCGCCCTGACCGCCCCGCAGCTGGCCCGCCGCCTCACCGGGGCGTCGGGGCCCAACCTGATGGCGTCGCTGTTCATGGGCGCCGCCATGCTCACCGGGGCCGACGTGCTGGCCCAGCGCCTGTTCCCCGGCCACCAGCTCCCCGTCGGGGTCGTCACCGGCCTGCTCGGCGGGGGGTACCTGATCGTGCTGCTCGCCCGTACCGCAAGGAGAGCCCGTGTCTGACCGGCTTCGGGGAACCGACCTGACCCTCGGCTACGACGGCCGGACGGTCGCCGAGAACCTCTCCATCGACATCCCGGACGGCTCGTTCACGGTGATCGTCGGCCCCAACGCGTGCGGCAAGTCGACCCTGCTGCGCTCCCTCGCGCGGGTCCTGCGCCCGAAGGCCGGCACCGTCCTGCTCGACGGCCGCGACATCGCCACCCGCCCGGCCCGCGAGGTGGCCCGCACCCTGGGATTGCTGGCCCAGACCGCGATCGCCCCGGACGGCATCACGGTGGCGGACCTGGTCTCCCGCGGCCGGTACCCGCACCGCGGCCCCCTGAGCACCTGGAGCGCCACCGACGAGCAGGCCGTCCGGTGGGCCATGGACGCCACGTCCGTCACCCCACTGGCCACCTCGTTCGTCGACGAGCTCTCGGGCGGTCAGCGCCAGCGGGTGTGGATCGCGATGGTACTGGCCCAGGAAACCCCGATCCTGCTGCTCGACGAGCCGACCACGTACCTGGACATCGCCCACCAGCTCGACATCCTCGAACTGTGCGCGCGCCTGCACCGCGAGCACGGCCGCACCCTGGTCGCCGTGCTGCACGACCTGAACCTGGCCGCCCGCTACGCCACCCACCTGGTCGCCATGCGCGACGGCCGCATCCTCGCCGAGGGCCCCCCGGACGAGGTCGTGACGGAGCAGATGATGGAAGCGGTCTTCGCCCTGCCATGCCGCGTGATGCCGGACCCGGAGACGGGAACCGCCATGGTCATCCCTCGCCGCCGCGCGGACTCCATCCAGCCGACGGCGTGACGGGCCGCTCGTTTTCAAGCGGAGTCACCGGCCTTCCCTCGTACTGCGTGGACAGCACAATGTGCGTCCGCACCTCCCCGTGCGTCCCGATCCGCTCCACGACCCCCTCGAAGTGCGCGAGGTCACGGGCGCGGATCTCGAGCAGGGTGCAGTACTCCCCGGAGAGCCGATGGATGGCCGCTACCTCGGGATAGTCGGCCTCGCCGGTGGTCCGCAGCAGACAGGCCCCCGGCCGGCAGCGCAACTGCATGAACGCCCGGACGGGCTGCCCCACGGCGCCCGGGTCGACCACGGCCCGGTACCCCGCGATGACCCCCGCTTCCCGCATCCGCCGCACCCGCTCGGCCACGGCGGGCGGCGAGAGGTGCACGCGCCGGGCGAGCTCATTGAACGACAACCGCGCGTCGGCCTGCAGCTCGCCCAGGATCCGCCAGTCCACCGCGTCGGCGTCGAACGATCGTGAAGTGGCCATGCGGATCACGGTACGAGCGCAAAGTCTTTCCCGCGTGCCCGGTGCCGACGCCCATGTGCCGAAGTCCCCGGCCTGCCTACGGTTTGAGGGCATGACCTGGTTGTGGATGGCCGCCGCCCTGGGCGGTTTCGCACAGTCCCTCTCCGGCGCCGCGGGCGCGTTGCTGGCCGCCCGCATCGCCGGCAGCCCGGCGGTGGCGGGGTTGCCGCAGACCGCCCTGGTGCTGGGCGCCGCTCTGGCCGCCCTGCTCCTGTCCGCCCTGACCCGCCGCGTGGGCCGCACCCATGCCCTGGCGACGGGCGCCCTGACCGCGGCGGCCGGCTGCGCGCTGGTACTGCTCGCGGCCCACCGAGGCAGCCTGCCGCTGGTACTGCTGGGAACGTTGCTGTCGGGCGCGGGCAACACGGCGGTGATGCTGACCCGGTACGCGGCCGCCGAACTGGCCGGCACCATGACCGCAGTCCTGACGGCAACGGCCGCGGGCGCGATCACGGGCCCGTTGCTGCTCGGCCTCGCGGACCCCTACCTCGTCGCAACCGCCGGCTTCGTCCTGGCCGCGGTCTGCTACCTGCCGGTGCGGGTTCGGGTCCGGTCGGTGGTCGAGGAGCCGACGGGTCCTTCGGGCCGGCCGAGCCGGAAGGGCCTGGCCGTGCTCACCTTCGCCAACCTCGTCATGGTCGGCGTGATGACCCTGGCCCCGGTACATCTCGCCCACGGCGGAGCGGGCCCGACCGCGATCGGCGCGGTGATCAGCGCCCACATCGCGGGCATGTTCGCCCCGTCGCTGCTCTCGACGCGGCTGGTCGCCGCCGCGGGCCCGGGCCGGACCGCCCTCCTCGGCACCGCGATCCTGCTGATCGCCTGCCTGGCCGTCGCGTCCGGCGCGACCGAGGGCCTGGTCGCCGGCCTGTTCCTGCTGGGCGTCGGCTGGAACTGCTGCCTGGTCGCGGGCAGCACCCTGCTCGTCGCGGACGTACCCGCGCCGGACAGGCCCCGCCGCGAGGCCTGGGGCGAGCTCGGCATGGGCGCCGCCGCCGCGACCGGAGGCGGCCTGTCGGGCCCGCTCGCCGCGACCGCCGGCTACCCGACCCTGGCCTGGATCGGCGCCGCGCTCGCACTGACCTTCGCGGTCGTCGTGCTCAACCTCAAGCCGGGTAGCGGCGCGGGGTCCAGACGACCTGCGAGTCGTCGTCGCGACGGCGGGTTTGTGAGGACCCGATGATGAGCAGGGTGCGCATGTCCACTTCGGACGGCTCGAGGTCGGCCAGCCGCACCACGCGCACCGACTCCTCCGGGCCGCCCACGTCGCGGCCCACCACCACCGGGGTGTCCTCGGCGCGGTGCTGCAGCAACAACTCCTTCGCCGCCGAGACCTGCCAGGTGCGCGAGCGCGAACCCGGGTTGTACACGGCGATGACCAAGTCGGCCTTGGCCGCCGCCTCCAGGCGACCCGCGATGACGTCCCAGGGCTTCAGCCGGTCCGACAGCGACAGCACGCAGAAGTCGTGTCCCAGCGGAGCGCCCGCGCGGCTCGCCACGGCCTGCGCGGCGGTGAGGCCCGGCAGCACTCGAACCGGGACGTCCTTCCAGCGCGGCTCCGACGCCACCTCCAGCACCGCCGCCGCCATCGCGAAGACGCCCGGGTCGCCGGACGAGACCACGGCCACGCGGCGGCCGTCCTTGGCCAGGGAGAGGGCGAACTCGGCCCGCTCCACCTCCACCCGGTTGTCCGAGGCGTGCCGCCGCTGCCGCGGGTTCGCCGCCACGCGGTCCAGGTACGGTCCGTAGCCGACCAGGTCGTCGGCCGCCGCCAGCGCCGCCTGCGCCTCCGGAGTGAGCCAGTCGCGCCCGGCCGGGCCGAGGCCGACCACGACCACCTCACCCTCGGAAGCACCAGGGGGCACCGAAGCCAGTGCGGCCGCGGTCTCGTCGTGAACCCGCGACGGCAGCAAAGCGATGGAGAAGTACGGGACCGACGAAGGGTCGACCGAGGCCAGCGGGGCGACGCGCTCGCCGGTGGTGGTGGCGCGCTCCACGTACCAGGCCTCGTCCAGCCGCCCCGCCTGCTCCAATGCGTCGCGGACCTTGCCGAAGGTGCGGCCCAGCTTCATCACCGCGGCGGAGTCGGTCGCGGCCAGGCGCTCCGCCAGGACCGGGCCCGGCAGCGTGCCCGGCAGGACCGTCAGGATCTCGTCGCGCTCGACCAGCGGGCGGCCCAGGACCGCCGACGCGCCCGAGACCGACGTGACGCCCGGAACGACCTCCGTGCGGTACCGATTCCGGAGGCGCTTGTGCATGTGCATGTAGGAGCCGTAGAACATCGGGTCGCCCTCGCACAGGACGATCACGTCGCGGCCCGCGTCCAGGTGCGCCGCCAGCCGGGCCGCCCAGGCGTCGTAGTGCTCCTCGATGACGCCGCGGTAGTCGTTGTGGGCCTCGGTCGTCACCGGGTAGACCAGGGCCTCCTCGATCTGGTCCGGGCGCAGGTACGGCTCGGCGATCGACCGCGCGATGCTCCTGCCGTGCCGGGCCGAGTGGTACGCCACCACCGGGGCCGCCGCGATGAGCCGGGCCGCCTTGACCGTCACCAGCTCGGGATCGCCCGGGCCGAGACCGACGCCGTACAGCTGCCCACTGTCCACTGTGCTCATTCCTCTTCGCTCGCGATCGCGTTCACGGCGGCGGCCGTCATCGCGCTGCCGCCGCGGCGGCCGTGCACCACCAGGTACTCCAGGCCCGAGTCGGCCAGCGCGGCCTTCGATTCGGCGGCGCCGATGAAGCCGACCGGGATGCCGATCACCGCGGCGGGGGTGCCGGCGCCCTCGGCGACCATTTCCAGCAGCCGGAACAGGGCGGTCGGCGCGTTGCCGACGGCCACCACGGCGCCCTCGATGCGGCCCCGCCACAGTTCGAGGGCGGCCGCGCTGCGCGTGTTTCCCAATTCCAGAGCCAGCGTCGGTACTTCCCGTGCCCGCAACGTACACACCACGTCATTGCCCCGCGGCAGCCGGGCGCGGGTCACACCGGACGCGACCATCTCCGCGTCGCACAGGATCGGCGCGCCGGCCAGCAGCGCGGCCCGGGCGGACGCGACCACGCCCGGCGAGTAGCCGACGTCCGCCGGAAGGTCGACCATCCCGCAGGCGTGAATCATGCGTACCGTCACCCGCGCCACATCCGCCGGCAGCCCCGTCAGGTCGGCCTCGGCCCGGATCGTGGCGAACGAGCGCCGGTAGATCTCGGCGCCGTCGCGGATGTAGTCGCTCATCCGGTCACGCTCCGCCGGTACACGGTGCCACCACAGGCGTCGGTACCCGTCGCCAGCATCTCCACGTGCCTTCCCTTCGGCGCGCCGCAGCGGCGCTCGCAGCCCACCCAGTGCGCCGGCTCGGCGGTGCCCGCGGCGACGGCGGCCCGGGCGTCCGCGCGCACATCGGCGCGGGACTTGGCGCAGCCCGGCCGGCCCGCGCAGGCCGTCACCCCGGCCCACGGCGAGGCGGGGTCGGCGGCGAGCCCGGACTCCACAGCGTCGGCCATGGCCGCGGCCGGGACCACGACGGTCCGCCACGGCGTGACGATGATCTCTTCGAGCGCGGCCAGGGCGGCCGACTGCCCGCTCGTGAGCAGCCCGAGCGGCACGACCAGCACGGCCAGGTCGCCGTGGATCCCGGGCTCGGGCGCGCCAGACGAAAAAGGGCGAAATGTCCCGAGCGTCGTGCCGAGGCGCGCGGCAACACGAGCCGGGCCGTCGGAGAGCTCCGCGAGCCGCCAGGCGTTGGAGCCCTGCGCGGCCCGCTCCGCCAGGAAGGCCTCGGCGGCGCGCACCAGGAGGGGCGGGCCGCCGCGAAGCTCAGTCGGTACACCCGCGAGCATTAATCGGGAAGCGTGCAGCCCGACGTCGCCGAGCAGCGAGGTCACGTCCCCGCGGCCGTCGTCGATCGTGGCCAGGAACCGGCCGGGGAGCCCGGCGAGCGCGGGTGTGGCGCACAGGAGCGCGTCGAACTCGGCCACCAGCGGGCGGACCGTGGCGCTCAGCGGGCTGGCGACGATGTTGCGGACGCGCTCGTGGGCGGCGGACGGCAGCAGCCCGGCCTCGGCCAGGCGCGCCGCCAGTTCGAGTTCGGCCCCCGGCCGCAGCGCTCTGACCTGCACGTTTCCCCGCGAGGTGAGCTCCAGGGCGGGGTCGCCGAGCTCGGCCGCGGCGGTGCGCAGGGCGCGCAGCTGGGCCCCGGTGATCCGGCCGCCGGGCAGCCGGACGCGCGCCAGCCCGCCGTCGGCCGCCGCGTGGACCTGCACGGCGCCGGGGCACCGGTCGGGGGCGTCGCGTCCGCTGGGAGCCTGCACGCGGCGAACATTACCTTCGCTTGACGGCGCACACGCTCTTCCAGGAGAGTTGAGGGGCTGTACAACGGCGACGCGTGGAGGAACCCGGTGCGAATCCGGGACGGTCCCGCCACTGTGACCGGGGAGTGAACCCTCCAGCACGACGGCCACCGGGCCTGCCCGGGAAGGCCGGGGGGCGAGCGCCGATCCGGAAGCCAGGAGACTCTCCGGCGCCGGCATCGACCCACCAGCTTGGGGCGCGGACCCCGAGGGAGGACCCCGGCGTGATCCTGCTGTTGTCGACGTCCGACACCGACCTGCTCAGCGCTCGGGCCAGTGGTGCCGCGTGGCGCCTGGCCAACCCGTCGCGCACGGCCGTGGCGGACCTGCCCGGCCTCGCCGACGGCGCCGAGCTGATCGTGGTGCGCTTCCTCGGCGGGTACCGCGACTGGCAGGACGGTTTCGACACCCTCCTCGCCACCGGGCGCCCCGTGGTGATCCTCGGCGGCGAGCAGGCGCCCGACGCCGAGCTCATGAGCCACTCGACGGTCCCGGCGGGGCTTGCCGCGCAGGCCCACGCGTACCTGGCGTTCGGCGGCGCGGCCAACCTCGCCGAGCTGCACCGGTTCCTCTCCGACACGGTCCTGCTCACCGGCCACGGCTTCGCCGCGCCGGTCGAGACGCCCGTCTGGGGCGTGCTGGAGCGCGACGCGAAGGACGTCGACGGTCCGACGGTGGCCGTCATCTACTACCGGGCGCACCACGTCGCCGGGAACACCGCGTTCATCGAGGGCCTGTGCGCCGCGCTGGAGTCCGAGGGCGCGCGGCCGCTGCCGGTGTTCGCCGCCTCGCTGCGCACCGCGCCGCCGGAGCTGCTCGCGACCCTGGCCGAGGCCGACGCGCTGATCGTGACCGTGCTCGCGGCCGGCGGTACCCGTCCCGCCGACGCCCAGGCCGGCGGCGAGGACGAGGCCTGGGACGTCGGGGCGCTCGCCGCGCTCGACGTGCCCATCCTGCAGGGGCTGTGCCTGACCTCCAGCCGGGAGACGTGGGACGGGAACGACGACGGGCTCTCGCCGCTGGACACCGCGACCCAGGTGGCCATCCCGGAGTTCGACGGGCGGCTCATCACGGTGCCGTTCTCCTTCAAGGAGATCGACGAGGACGGCCTGACCGTGTACGTGGCCGATCCCGAGCGGGCCGGCCGCGTGGCGGGGATCGCCGCGGCCCACGCGCGCCTGCGCCGCATCCCGAACGCGGACAAGCGGGTCGTGGTGATGCTCAGCGCGTACCCGACGAAACACTCCCGGATCGGCAACGCCGTCGGCCTCGACACGCCCGCGAGCGTGGTCCGGCTCCTCGACGCGCTTACCCGTGCGGGCTACGACCTCGGGGAGGGCTTCCCGTCCGACGGCGACGCGCTCATCCACGAGCTGATCGCGGCCGGCGGGCAGGACGTCAACTGGCTCACCGAGGAGCAGCTGCAGGGCAACCCGGTCCGGATTCCCGGCGACCGGTACCGCGCGTTCTTCGACACGCTCCCGGCCGACCTTCGGGCCGGCATGGAGCAGCACTGGGGCCCGGCGCCGGGTGAGCTGTTCGTCTCGGACGGCGACATCGTGCTCGCCGCCCTGCAGCGCGGCAACGTCGTGGTGATGGTGCAGCCGCCGCGCGGCTTCGGCGAGAACCCGGTCGCCATCTACCACGACCCGGACCTGCCGCCGTCGCACCACTACCTGGCCGCGTACCGCTGGCTGGCCGACTCCTTCGGCGCGCACGCGGTCGTGCACGTGGGCAAGCACGGCAACCTGGAGTGGCTGCCCGGCAAGACGGTCGGGCTGTCGGCCGGCTGCGGGGCCGACGCGGCGCTGGGCAACCTGCCGCTCATCTACCCGTTCCTGGTCAACGACCCGGGCGAGGGCACGCAGGCCAAGCGCCGCGCCCACGCCACGCTGGTGGACCACCTGGTGCCGCCGATGGCCCGCGCCGAGTCGTACGGTGACATCGCCCGCCTCGAGCAGCTCCTCGACGAGCACGCGAACATCGCCGCGCTCGACCCGGCCAAGCTGCCCGCCATCCGGGCCCAGATCTGGACGCTGATCCAGGCCGCGAAGCTCGACCACGACCTGGGGCTGGACGACCGGCCGCACGACGCGGAGTTCGACGACTTCCTGCTGCACGTCGACGGCTGGCTGTGCGAGGTCAAGGACGTGCAGATCCGCGACGGCCTGCACATTCTGGGCGTGGCTCCTTCGGGAGACGCTCGCGTCGACCTGGTGCTGGCCATGCTGCGGGCCCGGCAGATGTGGGGCGGTCAGGTCGCGGCGCTGCCTGGTCTGCGGGAGGCGCTGGGCCTGGATGAGTCTTCAAGCGACCGGTCCACAGTGGACTTGATCGACGCCCGCGCGCGTTCGCTTGTCGCGGCGATGGAATCGCGCGGGTGGGACACAGCTGACATTTCGGACATTTCCGAAATTACGGATGTGGTACGGGTGCTGCGGTTCGCCGCCGAGGAGATCGTGCCCCGGCTGGAGCGCACCACGGACGAGCTCACGATGGTGCTGCACGCGCTCGGCGGCGGCTATGTGCCGGCCGGGCCCAGCGGATCCCCGCTGCGCGGCCTCATCAACGTGCTGCCGACCGGCCGGAACTTCTACTCGGTCGACCCCAAGGCGGTGCCGTCGCGGCTCGCCTGGGAGACCGGGCAGGCGATGGCCGAGTCGCTTTTGACACGGTACCGCGCGGACCACGGCGACTGGCCCCGCTCGGTCGGCCTGTCGATGTGGGGCACCAGCGCGATGCGCACCGCCGGCGACGACATCGCCGAGGCCCTGGCGCTGCTCGGGATCCGCCCGGTGTGGGACGAGGCCTCGCGCCGGGTCACCCGCCTGGAGCTGATCGACCTCACGGAACTCGGCCGGCCGCGCATCGACGTGACCATGCGCATCTCCGGCTTCTTCCGCGACGCCTTCCCGCATGTGGTGGCGTTGCTCGACGATGCGGTACAGATGGCGGCTTCTGCAGTTGAGGCTCCTGAGTCGAACTTCGTCCGCGCACATGTCGAGGCCGACCTCGCCGCGCACGGGGACGAGCGCCGGGCGACCCTGCGCGTGTTCGGGTCCAAGCCGGGCGCCTATGGTGCGGGCATCCTGCCGCTCATCGACAGCCGGAACTGGCGCGACGACCGCGACCTGGCCGAGGTCTACGCGGTGTGGGGCGGCTACGCGTACGGCCGCGGCGTCGACGGCATCCCCGCCCGCGGCGACATGGAGGGCGCGTACAAGCGGATCAGCGTCGCCGTGAAGAACACCGACACCCGCGAGCACGACATCGCGGACTCCGACGACTACTTCCAGTACCACGGCGGCATGGTGGCCACGGTGCGCGCGCTGACCGGCCGCGCCCCCGCCGCGTACGTCGGCGACAGCACCAACCCGGACGCCGTGCGCACCCGCACGCTGAGCGAGGAGACCGCCCGCGTCTTCCGCGCCCGGGTGGTCAACCCGCGCTGGCTCGCCGCGATGCGCCGGCACGGGTACAAGGGCGCCTTCGAGCTCGCGGCCACCGTCGACTACCTGTTCGGCTTCGACGCGACGGCCGGGGTGGTGGCCGACTGGATGTACGAGAAACTGGCCGAGTCCTATGTCTTCGACCCGGACAACCACAAGTTCCTGACCGAGTCGAACCCGTGGGCCCTGCACGGCATCGCCGAACGCCTCCTGGAAGCGGCCGACCGCGGCCTGTGGGAGCACCCCGCTGAGTCCACATTGGACGGCCTGCGCGAGGTGTACCTGCAGACCGAGGGCGACCTGGAGGACGCCTAGTTCCTGTAGGCCGCCGTGGCGACGGTGCTGTAGGTGACGGTGAACGTCGCGGGCGTCTCGATCTGCTCGAAGACCTCGGGCGGCAGCCGGTTCGCGAACCCGGAGGTGGCCAGCTGGTCGAGCCACTCCCGGCGCGTGTAGACCCGCTCCCAGGGGAAGATCCAGTCCTCCGGTTCGGTGAACGCTCCGGTCGCGCGCAGCCCGTCGGCCGCCTTGTCGGCGAGCGGGCGGTAGGTGTTGCCGCCGAAGGAGTACCGTGGCGGCAGTGGCATGTCCGGGGCGTGCCGGCGGAGCGCCTCCATGGTGGCGACCCCGACCTCCTCCGGCGGGTCGACACCGTTCCAGAACATGGTGACGAGGCCGCCGGGCCGCAGCGCCTTCGCCACCGTGCGCGCGCCCGCCATCGGCTCGACCCAGTGCCAGGTCTGCCCGGCGACGACCGCATCGAACGTGCGCCCGGCCGGGTCCCACTCCTCGATCTTGGCGATCTCGACCTCGATCCCGTGCCGGCGCGCGACCTCGGCCATGCGCGGATCGGGTTCGACCCCGAGCACCGTTCTTCCTTTGAGCTGGCGCGCCACGATGCCGGTACCGCAGCCGACGTCCAGGACGCGTCCCTGCGGGATGCGCTCGATGAGTGCCGCGGGATAACTCGGACGGGCCCGGTCGTAGCCCTCGGCGTCGGCCCCGAAGGATTCGGCCACTGCGCGCGCTTCGTGCGATGGAGTGGGCATGCGCCCATTATAGTGGGCACATGCCCACTGGTGTAGCCCTCCGCGACGTCCGCGAGCAGCTGTTCGCCGCGGCCGACCGCATCCTGCTGCGCGCCGGCCCGAGCGCCTTGACGAGCCGCGCGGTGACGACGGAGGCGGGCGTGGCGAAGGGCGTGCTGCACAAGCACTTCACGGACTTCGACGACTTCCTGGCCGCGTTCGTCCTGGACCGCGTCCACCAGATGGCCCCACAGGCGCTGGCCCTGCGGTCTCTGGCCGGCTCCGGCACGGTCTCGTCGAACGTGACGGAGGCGCTGATGGCGGTCTTCGGCTCGGTCGCGGTGGCGATCGTGGCGCTGGTGACGTTCCGCGACGAGCTGCGCGCCCGCCTCCGCGAGACCTGGCCGGCGGGCGTACCGGTGCTGACCGAGGCGGCGGGCATGCTCTCCGCGTATCTGGCGGCCGAGCGCTCGTTGGGGCGCGTGCCGCGGAGCGCCGACCCGGACGGCCTGGCGGCGATGCTGATCGGAACCGCGCACCTGCTGTTCGCCGATCGCACCGGCCCGCCACCGACCCGGGACGCGGTGGAGCGGGCGGTCGCCCTGGTCCTCGGATGATCGTCGTCCGCGCCTGCCTGCGCGACGGCACGGGCGGCAGCCCGACAACGGTGACGCGTACCTTCGAGCTGGGCCCGACGTCGCACACGGTGTGGATCGGACCTGG
The DNA here is from genome assembly GCF_050942475.1 of Dactylosporangium sp. CS-033363. Taxonomy (NCBI): domain Bacteria; kingdom Bacillati; phylum Actinomycetota; class Actinomycetes; order Micromonosporales; family Micromonosporaceae; genus Dactylosporangium; species Dactylosporangium sp. CS-033363. The sequence goes on from NZ_CP192032.1 coordinate 2,773,344, forward strand.
GCCGGAGCTGCGCTTCTTCACTTCCACGGGCGAGCTCCCGGCGTGCGGCCACGGGACGATCGCGGCGCTGGCGGTCCTGGGCCCCGGCGAGTACGAGGTGCGGGCCGGCGGGCGTACGTTCCGCGGGCGCGCCTGGACCTCGGGCGACCTGACGGCGGCGGCCTTCGACCCCGGCGCGGTGACCCTGCGGTCTCCTTCCTCGGCTGAGGCCGGGTCGGTGCTGGCCGCGCTTGGGCTGCCCGGGTCGGCGGCGGATCTGGCGGTCGCCTCGGTCGGCCGCGAACGACTGCTGGTCCCGGTCGGCACGCGCGAGGAGCTGGCGGCGCTTGTTCCCGACCAGGCGGCGCTGCGGACGGCCTGCGACGCGGCCGGGCTGCTGGGGTGTTACGTGTACTCGCGGCCGGACGGTGCTGGTCGCGCGGCGGCCCGGATGTTCGCGCCGTCGATCGGGGTGCCGGAGGACATCGCGAACGCCAACAGCACCTTCTGCCTGGCCGCCGCGCTGGGCACACCCGTGACCGTCGACATGGGCGACGCCCTGGGCGAACCGGCCACGATCCACGCCGATCTGCGCGAGGTGAGCGGCTACTGCCGCTAGAAGGGCCGCGGCGGCGTCGGCACCCCCAGCGTGCCGGCGATGTCCAGCACGCGCGGCGGGGTGCGGCACATCCGCTCGGGTGAGCCGCGAAACGTCGGGGATTGCGCGACCGCCTGGGAAAGTGCCGGTACCAAGGCCTGGAGCGCCTCCGACCAAGCGACCAGCGAACTGGTCCACGGCACGTGGGCGAACCGCGAGGCCTCCGCCGACAGCTTGTCCCACGGCAGGTCCAGCCAGGCGCGGGTCTTCAGGACCGGCTCCTGCCACTCGACCTTCACGGTGGCCCAGTGGTCGCGGCGCGCCGGGACCGAGTAGATGGTGCCGTCTGGGAACGACGCGGCGGTCAGGTTCCAGCCGTGGCAGGCGCCCGTGTCGAGCCCGAAGACGATCCCGTCCCGCAGCAGCGGCTCGCGGCCCGTGACGTGGTGGCCGAAGGCGAGCACGTCGCCGACGACGATCGTGCGTTTCATCCGGGCGACGGTACCGTCCCGTTGCGATATTCACATTCCTCTTTTAACCGGCTACTCTGCCGCCGGGAGCCGCGCGCGTTGACTTCGTCCGTCTGAATGTCAGCCGCGTCGCCGTCGTGCTTGGGAGCTCGGCGGTGGCAGCGCACCCCCGAGGAGTACCGATGCAAGTTTCATCGACCGCCCGGCGCATTGCGATCGGGGCCCTGGTCGTCGTCACCGCCGCGCTGGGGCTCGCCGTGCTCGACCGGCCGCAGCCGGCCAGTGCGCACGGGTCGCTCACCGATCCGCCGTCGCGCAACTATGGGTGCTGGGATCGCTGGGGCTCCGACTTCCAGAATCCCAACATGGTCAACGTCGACCCGATGTGCGCCCAGGCGTGGCAGGCCAATCCCAACACGATGTGGAACTGGAACGGCCTCTACCGCGAGGGCGTGGCCGGCAACCACCAGGCCGCAGTGCCGGACGGGCAGCTGTGCAGCGGTGGCCGTACCCAGAACGGCTTCTACGCCAGCCTGGACACGGTCGGGCCGTGGGTGGCCGCCACGAAGCCGAACAAGTTCACGCTCACGCTGACCGACCAGGCCCAGCACGGCGCGGACTACCTGCTGATCTACATCACCAAGCAGGGCTTCGACCCCGCCACGCAGCCGCTCACGTGGAACAGCCTGGAGCTCATCCAGCGCACCGCCCGGTACGCGCCCGCCCCGATGTACCAGGCCCAGGTCGACGCCGGGACCCGCACCGGCCGGCACGTCGTCTACACGATCTGGCAGGCGAGCCACCTCGACCAGTCGTACTACCTGTGCAGCGACGTGATCTTCACCGGCCAGGGCGGCAGCACGGGCTCGCCCACGCCGTCGGCGTCAGCATCGAAGTCACCGTCGGCGAGCCCGTCCCCGTCAAGGTCGACGAGCGCGTCCCCGTCAAGGTCGACGAGCCCGTCCCCGTCGCGGTCGGCAAGCCAGGCGCCGGGCGGTTGCTCGGCCAGCTACGCCAAGAGCTCCGAGTGGGCCGGCGGCTTCGGCGCCAACGTGACGGTCACCGCAGGGTCGGCCGGGATCAGTCAATGGACGGTCAGGATGACGTTCGCCAATGGCCAGACCGTGACCAGCTTCTGGAACGCCACGCTGACAACCAGTGGCTCCACGGTCACCGCGGTCAATGCCAGCTACAACGGAAGGCTCAACGCGGGCCAGAGCACGAGCTTCGGGTTCAACGGTACGTGGAACGGCACCAACAATGCCCCCACGCTGACCTGCACGGCTCAATAAGCAAGCCAGTGGTCGTAAGGGTGCCGGCCGGGCCGGAATCCCGACGCCTCCGCCAGTGCGGCGGCGTCGGCGAACCCGGCCGCCACCGCCTCGGGCCGGTGCGCGTCGCTGCCGAAGGAGACAGCGGTGCCGCCGGCCTCCCGCCAGTACCGCAGCAGGGTCGGATCCAGGGTGCGGCGGGTGTTGATCTCCAGCGCCCGCCCCGTCCCGGCCAGCGACCCGAGCACCGCCCGCACCTCGTCCTCGAAGTCGGACCACGCGAAAGCAAAATCAACCGGCACATATCGTACGGCGTAATCGAGGTGCGTCAGCGTCGAGAAGTCGCCGTAGGACTCGATCATCCGGGCGGTCTCGGCGAAGTACTCGCGCAGCACGTCGGGGATGGGCCGCAGCGCGTACTCGTCCTCGACCAGCCGATCCCGCCCGCCCACGCGGATCGAGTGCATCGAGCCGATCACCCGCTCGAACGGCGCGGCGGCCAGCAGGGCGGCGGCCGGCCCGGCGAACCAGTGCGGCTCGCCGAGCTCGACCCCGGTGATGATGCGCAGCGACGGGTACTTCGCGCGGCACCGGTCGATCGCCTCGAGGTACCCGTCGACGTCGAGCGGCGGGGGAGTCAGCACCCCGTCGCGGTACAGCGCGGCCCAGTGCTCCGGCACGTCCCGCGGCGCCACGTCCCACGCGATGAAGTCGACGTGCTCCGTGAACGCGATCGCCGGCAGCCCCAGCTCGACCGCCCGCGCGCACGAGCCCTCCATGTCGCCGGTGCGGGTGTCCCAGGAGAACTCCGAGTGCGTGTGCAGGTCGGGCGGTAGCGTCACGCGGACAGCCTACGGGCGGGCCAGGATCTCGCCGTGCAGCAGGGACAGCCAGCCGTCGGGGTCGGCCGCCCACCGCCGCCAGCCCGCCGAGATGCGGTCGAGCTCTTCCTGCGGTACACCCGAAGCCAGGGCCTGGCGGGCCATCGCGGACTCCCGCACGCGGTCCGCCCACATGCCGCCCCACCAGCCGCGGTCCTCCTCGTCGGCGAAGCACCAGGTGCTCGACGTGGCCGTCACCTCGCTGAAGCCGGCCGCGTGGGCCCAGGCCAGCAGCCGCCGCCCGGCGTCCGGCTCGCCGCCGTTGGCCCGGGCCAGGCGCTGGTACAGGGCCAGCCAGTCGTCGAGTTCGGGCAGCTCGGGGTACCACGTGAAGGCCCTGTAGTCGCTGTCGCGCACGGCCACGTAGCCGCCGGGCTTGCACACGCGCCGCATCTCGCGCAGCGCCAGGACGGGGTCGGCGACGTGCTGCAGGACCTGGTGCGCGTGCACCACGCAGAAGGTGTCGTCGGGGAACGGCAGCGCGTGCACGTCGCCCAGCACGACCTCGGCGTTGGCCACCCCAGCGAGCCCGTCGCGGGCCACCTGCACCGCCTCCTCGTTGACCTCCAGCGCCGTGACCTGGCGCACGCGGGCGGCGAGGTCGCGGGTGATGGTGCCCGGCCCGGCCCCGACGTCGAGCACGTGCATCTTCTCGATGAGCACCGGCAGCAGGTAGGCGGCGGAGTTCTCGGCGGTGCGCCAGCGGTGGGAGCGCAGCACCGATTCGTGGTGGCCGTGCGTGTACACGTTCGTAGGCATGTCCCAGAGATTAGTATTCTCATCTCAAACTCCGGAACCCGAATCTCATATAACGAGATCGCGGATGACCGGATCCGTCCGCTCAACGGTCTGGAACGACACCCGTGCGAAGGCCAGGATCGAAGGCATGCGAAGCGCTCTCATCGTCATCGACATCCAGGAGTCGTTCCGGCAGCGCCCCAGCTGGGCCGCCGTCTCCAACCCGGACATCGTCAACACCGTGAACCCGCTGATCGACGACGCCCGCCGCCGCGGGGACCTCGTCGTGTGGGTGCTGCACACCGAGCCCGGCACCGGCGGCGTCTTCGACCCGGCGGCGGGGCACGACCACATCCGGTACATCGAAGGGCTTGCACCGGAGGAAGGCGAGCCGCAGCTGGTCAAGACGTCGGCCAACTGTTTCACCACGACCGGCCTCCAGCAGCTGCTGACCACCGAGGGCATCCGGCACCTGATCATCACGGGCATCCAGACCGAGCTGTGCTGCGAGACCACCACCAGGGTCGCGGGCGATCTGGGCTACGACGTCACCTTCGTCACCGAGGCGACGGCCACCTTCCCGATCGCCCACCGCGAGCCCGGCGGACCGGCCCTGAGCACCGAGGACGTCATCGCGCGGACGGAATATGCTCTGGCCGGCCGCTTCGCCACCATCGCCACCGTCAAGGAGGTCCTCGCGCGGTGAGGATCGTCTTCCTGCTCGTACCGCAGGTGCACCTGCTCGACCTGGCCGGCCCCGCGCAGGTGTTCTCCACCGTGCGTGACCTCGGGCTGGGCTACGAGCTGCACTACGTGGCGGAGCGGGAGGAGGTGCCGACCGCGCAGGGCGTGCCGCTGCGGGCCGAGACCCGCTGGCCGCGGCTGGGGCGGGGGGACCTGATCCTGATCCCGGGCTGGAAAGGGGCCCGGTTCGGCGACCACGGGCTGCTGACCGGATCGACCCGCGACCGGATCGCGGCCCACCACGCCGGCGGCGGGACGGTGGCCAGCGTCTGCGCCGGGGCCGACGCGCTCGGCCAGGCCGGGCTGCTCGACGGGCGCCGCTGCACGACCCACCACGGGCTCCAGGATCACCTCGCGCAGCGGTACCCGGCGGCGCGGGTGGTGCGCGACGTGCTGTACGTGGTCGACGAGCGGGTCGTCACCTCGGCCGGCATCGCCAGCGGGATCGACCTGGCGCTGCACCTGGTGGCGACCCGGCACGGCCCGGCGCTCGCCGCGCAGGTGGCCCGCGAGATGGTCGTCTACGCCCGGCGCAACGGCGACGCACCCCAGCACAGCGCCATGCTGCGGCACCGGGACCACCTCAGCGACGTGGTGCACCGCGTGCAGGACGTGATCGACGGAAGGTTCGCCGAGCGGCTGCCGCTGCACGAGCTCGCGGACGCGGCCGGGGTGAGCGAGCGCACGCTGACCCGCGCGTTCGGGGAGGCGACCGGGCTGACCCCGCTGCGCTACCAGCAGCTGCTGCGCCTGGAGCGGGCCGAGCACCTGATCGGGCACGGGGCGACGGTGGAGGCCGCGGCCCACGCCGCCGGCTTCGAGGACGCCCGGATGCTGCGCCGCCTCAGAGGTCGTTCAAAAGCAAGAACGGCCGCCGGTACTCCCGGCGGCCGTCCCTTGTAGCGCTGGTACTACGGGTTGATCGTGAGCGTGAACGTGCTGGTCGTGTTCCTGATGTTCTCGGCGTTGCCGGAGAACGTCAGGTTGTTGAAGGTCGCGGAGCCGACCGCCGGGCCCTGACCGGGTTCGGGCATCTCGTTGACCCAGATGCCGATGCCGGACTTGGCGTCGAACGCGTCACCGCTGCGCTTCGCACCGCTGATGCTGATGTTCGTGAAGACGGTGTCGGTCACCGGGTTCTCCGGCGAGCTGCCCGTGTACTTCGTCTGGAACATGATGCCGGAGTACGTCGGGTCGACGATGTCCACATCGGACACCCGGATGCCGCGGAACACCTTCGAGGCCGAGAAGACCCAGATGGCGCCGAAGGCCTGCTGGCCCCAGAAGTGGCCACCGTCGCGGACGAGCGACACGTTCTGGATGTTGGTCGGCTGGGTGCCGAAGCCCACGAACGGGTAGCCGAAGTCCAGCGAGCTGATCGTGATGGCCGAGTACGTCAGCATGTCCGCGATGTACAGGTTGCGGAACGTGTTGCTGTACCCGCCGTAGACCGCCAGGCCGGCCGCGCGCCAGGTGAGCGTCGCGGACAGGTTCTCCCAGAGGTTGTCGTGGTTGCCCACGGAACCGCCGCCGTCGGTCGCCGAGAACAGCGCGAACGAGTCGTCGCCCGTGGAGCGGGCGTCGATGTTGTTCAGGTGCGTGTTCGTCGTGTCGTTGGTGAAGTTGATGCCGTCGGCGAACGTGTCACGGATGCGGCTGTTGCTGATGTTGATGCCGCTGTTGTGCACGCCCCAGTACATGCAGACGGTGTGCTCCACCCAGACGTTGTCGATCGTCAGGTTCTGGTTGTCCTTCAGTTCGCCCCACACCTTGCCGGGGCCGTCGATGCGCTCGACGTAGTTGCCGAAGAACGACAGGTTCTTGAACGTCGTGCCGTTGGCCGACGTCTGGACACTGAAGCCGGCGTCGGTGTTCTGCTGGTCCTGCGGCGTGGTGAACTTCGTGTACCACGGACCGGCCCCGACGACCTGGATGCCCTTGCTGTTGATCTGGAACTTCTGGCTGGTCACGTACGTGCCGGCGGGCAGGTAGACGCCGACCGCGGTGGAGCTCTGGGTCGCGGTGTTGAAGGCGTTCTGCACGTCCTGCTGGGTGAAGCCGGCCGGGGTGATGTACGTGGCCGGGTTCGGGTTGGCGATCGGGGCGACCTGCTCGAGGTTGATGAAGTCAACGGCGATGTTGCCGCCGTTGGCCGCGTCCTTCTGCAGCTTGATCGTGCTGCCCGGGTTCACCGTGCTGTCCAGCATGATGTTGGCCTCGTCGTAGATGTGACGGGGGCCGGTGCCGGGGGAGTTGGTCGGCGACGCCTCGTTGCCGTACAGCCACGAGAACTTCGACGTCAGCGGGATCGCCTTGGCGAAGGAGCCGTTGACGTACACGTTGATCGACGACGTCGTCCCGTCCGGGATCGAGAACCGCACGACCACCGTGTTGGTGCTCTGCCGCGTGGTCCACTGCACGTACTGGCCGTTGCCGTTCAGCGTGACCGCCTTGCGGCCCGAGGCCTCACCGGCGAGGTCGCCGATGGTGCGGTTCGGCCCGACGACCTGCGCGCCGCCGCCGACGGTGCCGTCCTCGGCCTCGTACATGTCGTACGGCATGTTCGCGCCCCGCCCGACGAACAGCGGGAGGTCGCTGGTGTTGTTGGCCTGCTTGACCGACAGCTCGTTGGTGTCGGCGGCGAGGACGGTGTGCACCGTGTACTTGCCGTTGACCGCGGTCCAGGTGCCCAGGTTGATCGCCGGCGAGCTGGCGCCGGCGGCGAGCGTGCCGGAGTACGAGCCGGTCAGGGTCTTGACCGTGGCGCCGCCGGAGTCCTTCAGGGTCAGCGTGACCCCGTGGGCGCCGCCGGCCGAGGCCTGGGTGCCCTGGTTCTTGATGACGACGGTGAAGGTGACCGTGTTGCCCGCGGACGGGTTCGACGGCGACCAGGCCACCGGGGCGGCGACCAGGTCCGAGCTCTGCACCGGCGCGACCACCAGGTTGGTGCCGCTGGTGAAGCTGTTGTTGCCCTCGTCGGTCTCGATGACCGCGTTGCTCTCGTCGACCTTGGCGCTCACCGTGTACGTGCCGGCCGTGCGCGGCCCGACGTTCGCGGTGACGTTGGCCTGGGCGCCGGCGGCGAGCCCGGCGACGTTGGCCGTGCCGGCCAGGACGGTGCCCTGGGCGGTACCGAGGTAGAAGTTGACGTTCGTCGCGCCCGAGGCGGCCGCGCCGTTGTTCTTCACCGTGGCGGTCAGGCTCACCGAGTCGGTCTCGACCGGTGAGGCGGGCGACGAGGTGATGCCGGTGACCTGCAGGTCCGGGTTCGGCGCCGCGGTGCCGAAGACCTGGAACTCCGCGAGCTGGCCCGAGGGGGCGCCGGTGTTGGAGTTGAACTGCAGCCGCACGTCGGCCACGCGGGCCGAGACGGTGATGTCGACCGAGTTGCCGCTGGCCGGGTTCCACGTGTAGTTCGCCGCCGACACCAGGTTGGTGTAGGTCGACGAGCTCTGCTCACGGCCGAGGACCTGGACGTTCTGGGTCCGCTGGCCCCACGCGCTGCTGGGGTCGAGCTTCAGCGTGAGCTTGCTGATGTCGTGGTTCGCGCCGAGCTTGACCGTGAGGGTCGCCGGGAAGCCGGCCGCGCCCTCCCAGTAGGTGGTGACGCTGTTGTCGTTGGCGTTGGCCGGCACGAAGGTGAAGACCGAGCCGCTGGCCTCCATCGTCTTGCCCAGGGCCACGTTGGTGCCGGTCGGCGGGTTGCCGGTGCCGGTCCGGGTGACCGTGTTGCTGGCCGCGCTGGCGTTGCCGGCGGCGTCGCGGGCCTTGACGTAGTACGCCACTGTGGCCGAGTCCGGCTGGCTGTCCGTGTAGGTCAGCACGTTGCCGGCGACCGAGCCGCGCAGCGAGTTGTTCGCGTAGACGTCGTAGCCGGCGATGGAGCCGCTGTTGTCGGTCGACGCGGTCCAGGTGAGCTTGATCTGGCCGCTGGCCGGCTGGGTGTAGGCCAGGCTCCCGGGCGCGGTCGGCGCCTGGGTGTCCGGGCTGGTGCCGGTGCGGGTCACCGTGTTGGAGTTGCCCGACTGGTTGCCGGCGGCGTCGCGGGCCTTGACGTAGTACGCCACGGTCGCCGAGTCGGGCTGGCTGTCGGTGTACGTCAGCACGTTCCCGGCCACGCTGGTGCGCAGCGCGCCGTTGGCGTAGACGTCGTAGCCGGCGATGGAGCCGCTGTTGTCGGTCGACGCGGTCCAGGTCAGCTTGATCAGGCCGCTGCCCGGGATCGTGTAGGCGAGGTTGCCCGGGGCCGACGGCGCGGTGGTGTCACCGCTCGTCGGGCCGTAGACCTCGACCTCGGAGATCTGCGCGGCCGGCCAGCCCGTGTTCGCCGTGACGTTGATGCGGATGTACCGCGTCGTGGTCTGCGTGAACGGGATGGTCACCGCGTTGCCCGCGCCCGGCGCGAAGTTGTACGCGTTGGACGCCACGATGTCGGAGAACGAGCTGCCGGTGGTGCTGCCCTGCACGGCGAGGGTCTCGGTGCGCGCGCCCCAGCCCGACGGGATCTTCAGCACGACCGAGCTGACCGGCACGGCCGAGCCGAGGTCCACCTGCACCCACTGCGGGAACGCGTTGTTGCTGCTCTCCCAGTAGGTCTCCTGGTTGGAGTCGCCCGCGTTGCCGGCCTGGTAGGTCTGGTTGACCGAGCTGGACGTGAACGTCTTGCCCGCGGCCAGGTTGCTGCCGGTGGTGGACACGCCGTAGATCTCGAACTCGGAGAGCTGCGCGGCCGGCCAGCCGGTGTTGGCGGTGACGTTCAGCCGCACGTACCGGGTGGTCGTGGCATTGAAGCTGATCGTGACCGTGTTCTGGCTGGCCGGGTTGAACACGTAACCGGCCGAGCCGACGATCGTGGAGAAGCTGGTCCCGTCGTTGCTGCCCTGCACCGACAGCGTCTCGGTGCGGGTCTGCCAGGCGGTGTCGTTGGGCAGCTTCAGCTTGATCTGATCGATCGGCTTGGCGCTGCCGAGGTCGATCTGGGCCCACTGCGGGAAGGCGTTGTTGGCGCTCTCCCAGTAGGTGGCCTGGTTGCCGTCGTTGATGTTGCCGATGCCGTTCTGGCCGTTGGTGCTGCTGGAGGTGGCGGGTCGGCCGGAGGAGAGATTGGGGCCGCCGGCGGCCTCCGCCGGCAGCGTCTGCGCCGTCACGGCGACCAGGGTGGCCACGGCAAATGCCGCCAGTACCCTTCGCGTCACGGTCCTTCTGCTCATGAGGGATCCTTACGAAGTGAGGGGGGTGGACCTCGTTGCGCTCGGAACGCTTCCCTGGCGGGGGCTGGCGGCGCGTCCCTTGCGTACTGCCCGTTGCTGCGTAACTGTCGGGCGCTTGTAGGAATCTTGCACAGCGTTGCGCCAAATGTTGCAGACAAGCTACCGGCAAGTCAACGGTCTGTCGCGGCTGTCTTCGGTTGTGTTCCATCGCGTGCGGTTTATGCGTTGGAATCTGCGCGGCTGGTAGCGCTTGCAACGACGAGTTTCGAAACGTTCCTCATTCGTTGCCCGCAGCTCTGGTGCAGCCGGGACCATTCGTGGTTGATTCGTCGATGGCTGGCCCTTCGGCAAGGCCCGCCCCTTCGGAGCGAACCGGCGCACCGCCGCGACCCACGCGGCCCACCCCCGGTCGGTCCGACCATGCGCGGACGCCCCGGCCTGCGAGCCGGCGCGCGCGCCGGAACAGCGGAGGCAGGGGCCGATGGTGAGCAAGGAGCGCGCGGGCGCCGGATCCGCGGAGGAGCCCACCGACCAGCTGGCCCAGCGCCGCACCAACCTGACCCGGACCCTGCGCCACATCCGCGCGAACGGCCCCCGCTCCCGGGCCGCCATCGCCGCCGCCACCGGCCTGCACAAGGCGACGGTGTCGAGCCTGGTCGACGAGCTGCTGACCCGCCGCCTGGTCCGCGAGATCGGCGCGGAGCATTCCGGAGCCGCCGGCCGCCCCGGCCGCGGCATCGCCCTGAGCCCCGAGGTCGGCGCGATCGGCATCGAGATCAACGTCGACTACCTGGCCGTACACGGCGCGGATCTCACCGGCCGCACGGTGATCGAGAAGCGGGTCAGCTTCGACGCCATGCACCGCGACGTCGAGCGCTGCCTCGACGACCTGGCGGCGGCGGCCCGGCGCTCGCTGGCCGAGCTGACCCGGCGCGGGGTGACCCCGGTGGGCCTGACGGTCGCCGTGCCGGGCCTGGTCGACGTGGCCCGCGGCGTGGTCGTGCTGGCCCCGAACCTGGGCTGGCGGGACGTCCCGGTGGCGACCCGGCTGGCCCAGGGCCTGCCGCCGTCGCTGTGGGTCGGCGTGGACAACGACGCCAACCTGGCCGCGCTGGCCGAATACACGTGGGGCGTCGCCGCCGGTACCGACGACCTCGTCTACCTGACCGGCGAGGTCGGCGTCGGCGGCGGCGTGATCGTCAGCGGCCACCTCCTGCGCGGCGCCGACGGCTTCTCCGGCGAGGTGGGCCACCTGCCCGTCGAGCCGGACGGCGCCCCGTGCGGCTGCGGCCGGGTGGGCTGCTGGGAGACCAAGGTGGGGCTGGCCGAGCTGGTCCGCCGGGCCACCCCCGACGCCGCGTACGGCCTCGCGGACGGCCCCATCCCCGACCCCCAGGAGCGGGTGGCCGAGATCCACCGCCGCCTGCAGCGGGGCGACCGGGCCGCGGTGGAGGCGGTGGAGGAGGTCGGCCGCTGGCTGGGCCACGGCGGCGCGATCCTGGTCAACCTGTTCAACCCGCGCGTGATCGTGCTGGGCGGCTACTTCGCCGAGCTGGCCGACCACCTGATCCCGTCGGCCCAGGCCAACCTGGCCCGGCTCGCGGTCGCCTCAACGGCCGCGCGCTGCCACTTCGTCGCCTCGCACCTGGGCTTCACCGCCGCGGCCCGGGGCGGCGCCGGCGTCGTCGTGGAGCGCATGATCGACGACCCGACCGCGGTCACCCTGAAGTCCTCCATGGCGAGCGCCCACTAACCGACCGCGACGTGATGCTGCGATCGCGCGAAGCGCGCCACGAAGAGAGACCAGACTCCCCCCGCCCCCCGGAAAGAAAAGTTTATGCAACACCCGCGGGCCGAAACTGCACCGAGACGCGAGGACCGACGGCCCGAGCCGTCTTCGGGATGCAGTGCTCCCACGTGCGCTGGCACGACCCGCCCATGACGACCAGATCGCCGTGGCCCAGCGGGAACCGCACGCTGTCGCCACCCCCGCGCGGCCGCAGCAACAAGGACCGCGGTGAACCGAAGGACACGATGGCCACCATCGTGTCGAACCTGGACCCCCGGCCGATCGTGTCGCCGTGCCACGCCACGCTGTCGCGGCCGTCGCGGTAGAGGCACATGCCCGCCGTCATGAAGGGCTCGCCGAGTTCCTCGACGTAGTGTGCGGTCAGCCGGCGCCGGGCCTCCGTCAGCAGCGGGTGGGGGAGGGTCTCCTCGGCGGGGTACCAGCGCAGCAGGCGGGGCACGTCGACCACGTCGTCGTACATCTTGCGGCGCTCCGCCCGCCAGTCGACCTCGTGCAGCAGCGTCTGCAGGATCGCGTCGGAGCCGTGCACCCAGCCGGGCAGGTGATCGACCCACGCGCCCCGGCTCAGTTCGTGGCGGGTGACCTGGCCGGCGAGCGACCCGAGGGAAGGGCCGGCGACGTCGAACATCGACGGCTGGTACGCGAGGTCAATCATGGGACAAGCGTACTCGACTTCGAACACGCGTACGAGCGCAACCCGCCATTCGGGGGAAGGCTTTACAGTGTGTCGATGCGGTCGTCACGCAAGGTGGAGCGGGACACGAGCGAGGCTGAAGGGGTCTGGCCGGTGTGCACCCACGCGGCCGGGCGGGCGGTGCTGCGCAGCCCCGACACGGTGCAGGCCGGCCTCGGGGTGGAGACGGTGGAGAAGCTGCCGCCCGGGATCCGGCGGCCGGTGCTCTATCGGGACGGGTCGGAGCACAGGGAGTACCGGCGGCAGACCGCGCGCTTCTTCACGCCCAGGCGGGTCGACGAGCACTATCGCGACCTCATGGTCGAGGCGGCCGAGCGGCAGCTCGACATCCTGCGCCGCACAGGCGAGGTCGAGCTGTCGGCGCTGAGCTTCCGCCTCGCCATCGACGTCGCCGCCGCGGTGATCGGCCTGACCGAGAGCCGCCCCGGCATCGACCGGCGTCTCGAGCGCTTCTTCCCGGAGAAGTTCGGCCGCCCCGGCTTCACCAGCCTGGCCGGCATCAGCTGGTTCCTGCGCCAGAACGTCCAGTTCCTCGGCATCTACCTCAAGGACGTCCGCCCCGCGATCAGACCCCGCCGCCGTGCGCGCCGCGACGACCTCATCTCGCACCTGCTGGACGAGGGCTGCCGCAACGGCGAGATCCTCGGCGAGGTCATCACCTTCGCGGCGGCGGGCATGGTGACCACTCGCGAATTCATCAACCTGTGCGCCTGGCACCTGTTCACAAACGAAGAGCTCCTTCGCGTGTACCGCCAGAGCTCCGAACCCGCCCGCCACGCCATCCTCCACGAGCTGCTGCGCCTGGAACCGGTCGTCGGCAACCTGAAGCGCCGCACCACGGCCCCGATCACGGTGCCCGACGGCGCCGGCACGACCACGATCCCGGCGGGAACGCTGGTCGACGTGGCCGTACACGAGACAAACCTCGACCCGTCGGCGGTCGGCCCGGCGCCGGGCGAGGTGTGCCCGGGCCGCGAGCTGGCCCGGGGCGTGCCCCCGATGGCCCTGTCCTTCGGCGACGGCCCCCACTGCTGCCCGGGAGCCCACGTGGCGATCCAGGAGTCGGACATCTTCCTGACGCGGCTCTTCGCGCTGCCCGGCGTGCGCATGACGACCCCGCCGAGGGTCGCGATGAAGCCGGACATCAGCGCGTACGAACTCCGCGGCCTCCGCGTGGCCATCGACGTCACCCGTACGTGAACACGACTTTTCCCTTGTGTCGCAAGTCATTCGGCCCAGAACGATTCCCCGCGCGGGGTGCGCCGGGGTGACGCGGGCGGCGAATGCCCGTATCGTGAGAGCGGCTCGGATGTTGGAAGGTGTTGAGCCCGATGAGTCCCGCCGATCGTTTCGCCGTGTTCCCCGAATTCAACGTCACCGTCGAGCCGCTGCCCGGTCAGGCCCTGCGAGTCCGCGTAGCCGGCGAGGTAACCCTGGAGAACGTCGGCGAACTGCGCGCAGTCCTCTTCCGCGCCGTCGACGACGTCCGCGCCCGCGCCGTGGAGGTCGACCTGAGCCTGGTCACCTTCATCGACTCGACGGGCATCGGCAAACTCGTCTCGGCCCGGGCCCACGCCATCACGAACAACAGCGACCTGTGGATCGTCAACCCGAGCCCTGGCGTACGGCGCGTGCTGAGCCTCCTCGGCCTGCTGGAGATCCTCAGCACCCCCACCGGCAAGACCGGCTTCGCCCCACCCAAGTCCGCCTGACCCTTTGGCGTTTTTGGTGTTTGGCGCGTTACCATGAGTGCGTGGGCCCGACCTCGGACGACCTGCTGACCACGACCCAGGCCGCCGCGCTGCTGCACTGCTCGCGCCAGCACGTCGCCGACCTGTGCGACAGCGGAACCCTGCCGTTCGCCCGGATCGGCACCCACCGCCGCGTCCGCCGCGCCGACGTCGAACGACTGCTGCGCCCGCCCCTGCGCCGCGAGACGGAGAAGTCGCTGTGGCTGCACCGCGCCGTCGCGGGCAAGCTCGTCGCCGACCCGGATCGCGGCTTGGCCCTGGCCCGCCGCAACGTGGCCCACCGCCGCGCGGTCCACACCGACGGCAGCGCCGATCCGTGGTTCGACGCCTGGGAACGCCTGCTCGACGAGGGCGTCGACGCCGTCGTCGACATGATCACCGCCCGCACCGACGAGGCGGCCGACTTCCGTCAGAACACCCCGTTCGCGGGCCTGCTCACCGAGCGCGAGCGCCTGAAGGTCCTGGCCTCGTTCGACGCGACCCATCCCCGCCGGGCCCGCTCCGCGTGAACCGCCGGCAGCTGGAGCACGTCCTGCGCGCGGTCTCCGCGATCGTCGGCGACCCCGACGTGCTCGTCATCGGGAGCCAGTCCATCCTCGGCGCGATCCCGGAGCATCTGCTGCCGCCTGTCGTCACCCGCTCGACCGAGGTCGACATCGCGTTCTTCGACGACCCGGACGGCCGCAAGGCGGACCTCGTCGACGGCGGCATCGGCGAGATGTCCGCGTTCGACAGCACCTACGGCTACTACGCCCAGGGCGTGGACACGTCGACGGCGATCCTCCCGGCGGGCTGGCGCGACCGCCTGGTGCTCGTCGAGAGCGCCAACACCGGCGGGACCCGGGCCCGGTGCCTGGAGCCGCACGACTGCGCCGCGTCGAAGCTCGCGGCCGGCCGTGAGAAGGACCTCGCGTTCGTCTCGGCGCTGCTGGAGGCCGGGCTGATCGACGGCGGCGTGCTCGCGGCGCGCATCGAGGCCATGGACATCGCAGCGGTCCTGCGCGACCGCATGCTGAGCTGGGTGGCGGCCGGCACCTGACCCGACCTGCGGCGCGCGTCGGGCGGTGGGCGTCGAAGGAGGGTGCGCCCGGAGCGCGTCGTGGCCGCAAGGGCACGCGATGGGGCGGCCAGTGGGACGTCAGAGGTCGGTCAGGGCCTGTGACAGGCGGTGGACGCCCGTCTCCAGGAGGGCCGGGGGCGCGGCCGCGAACGTGAGGCGCAGGTGCGGGGCGTCCGGCTCGGCCGCGTACCAGGGGCGGCCCGGGAACACCACCACGCCCCGCGCGGCGGCTGCCGTGGTCAAGGCGACGTCGTCGGTGCCGTCCGGGAGGCGGAGCCAGGCGTGGAGGCCGCCGCGCGGTACCGGTGGGGGAGGCAACGTCGGCAGGTGGCGGCGGACGGCGTCCAGGAGGGCGTCGCGGCGGGCTCGTAGGGCGGTGCGCAACGCGCGCAGGTGGCGGGGCCAGGCCGGGGACGTGACGAAGTCCAGCGCGGCCTGTTGCAACGGGCCCGCCACGAAGAAGTCGTCCAGCACCCGGGCCGCGCGGAGGCGGGCGCCGGCCGGGCCGCGGGCGCCGATTGCCGCCACGCGCAGGCCCGGGGCGGCGGACTTGGTCAGCGAGCGCAGGTACACCACGTGCCCGTCCCGGTCCGCCTCGGCCAGCGGGGGCGGGGGGTCGGCGTCGATGGCCAGGTCGCGGGCGTAGTCGTCCTCCAGCAGGAAGGCGCCGGCGGAGCGGATCTCGGCCAGCACCTCGGCGCGGCGGGCCGGCGACAGGACGCCCCCGTGCGGGTTCGCGAACAGCGGCTGGCAGTAGAACAACCTCGCCCCCGTCCGGCGCAGGGCCGCGGCCAGCAGGTCGGGGCGGACGCCCGCGTCGTCGGCCGGGACCGGGACGACCCGCAGGCCCGCGGCGTGGGCGGCGGCCAGGGCGCCCAGGTAGGTCGGCGACTCGACCAGCACCGTCTCGCCCGGGGCGGCCAGGGCTCGGAACGCCGTCGACAGGGCCGCCTGGCCGCCCGCGCAGATCGTGAAGTCCTCCGCGCGCAGGCCGCCGCCGGCGCCGCGGGCGAACCACGCTCGCAGGTCCTCGCGGCCCTCGACCGGGCCGCGCAGCCAGCTCGACGGGTGTCTCGCCGCGCGGGCCAGGGCGGCGCCCAGGGCGGCGGCCGGCTGGAGGTCCTCGTCCAGGTAGCCGCTCGACAGCGGTATCGCACCCGGCCTCGGCAGCGCCAGCAGCGCCTGCATCGCGTCCTCGCCGGCCGGGCGGGGGCCCAGGGCGATCGACTGCCACGAGAAGTCCGGCGCGGACGCGGCCGGGAGGCGGGCGGCCACGAACGTGCCGCGGCCCGGCTGGCTCTCCAGCAGGCCCTCCGCGGCCAAGGTCCGGATCGCCCGGCTCACGGTGATGGGCGAGGCCTGATGCCTCGCCGTCAGCTCTCGTACCGTCGGCAGCCGCGTCCCCGGCCGCGCCGTCATCGCCGCGGCGCGGAGATCTTGGATAACGCGGGCGGCTGCGTTATCGTCACTCATGAGGAGCAAGGATAACGTTACTGGACCGGATGCGATAACGGGGGCGGCCCTCGGGGCGCTCGGGGTGCTCGCGTTCAGCATGTCGCTGCCGGCCACCAAGGTCGCCGTCGAGCATCTCGATCCGTGGTTCGTGGCGTTCGGCCGGGCGGTCGGGGCGGGGCTGCTCGCCGCCGCCTATCTCGTGGTCGTGCGGGCGCCGCGGCCGACCAGGGCGCAGTGGCGGCGGCTCGCCGTCGTGGCGCTCGGGGTCGTGGCCGGGTTCCCCATGTTCACCTCCCTCGCGCTGCAGACGAGCACGGCCGCGCACGGGGCCGTGGTCGTCGGGCTGCTGCCGGCGGTGACGGCCGGGTTCGCCGTGCTGCGGGCCCGGGAGCGGCCGACCACCGCGTTCTGGCTCGCGGGCGGGGCCGGGCTGGCCGCCGTCCTCGTGTTCCTCGCCGTGAGCGGCTCCGTGTCCGGCGCGCTCGGGCCGGCCGACCTGTTCCTGCTCGCCGCGATCACGCTCTGCGGCCTCGGGTACGCCGAGGGCGGCGCCCTGGCCCGCGAGCTCGGCGGGGCGCGGACGATCTGCTGGGCCCTCGTGCTCTCGCTGCCGGTCACCGTGGCCGTGACCGCCGTCGCGGGAGTCCGGCAGCCGCCGCACGCTCCGGCCGCGGCGTGGGCCGGGTTCGCCTATCTCACCGTGATCTCGATGTTCCTGGGGTTCTTCGCCTGGTACGCCGGGCTGGCCCGAGGCGGCGTCGCCCGGGTCGGGCAGATCCAGCTCATCCAGCCGGTCCTCACCATGACGTGGTCCGCCTGGCTGCTGCACGAGCACGTGCCCGCCGCCGCGATCGTGGCCGCCGTCGCCGTACTCGCGTGTGTCGCCCTCACCCAGCGCCTGCGGTTCGAGAAGCCCAAGTTGGCGTAAGACTGTACGAGTGCGAATCGCCTTTGCCGCCGATGACAGCAACGCC
The DNA here is from genome assembly GCF_050942475.1 of Dactylosporangium sp. CS-033363. Classification (NCBI taxonomy): domain Bacteria; kingdom Bacillati; phylum Actinomycetota; class Actinomycetes; order Micromonosporales; family Micromonosporaceae; genus Dactylosporangium; species Dactylosporangium sp. CS-033363. The sequence continues at coordinate 2,790,979 of NZ_CP192032.1, forward strand.
ACCACCGAGGCCGTCCTGGCCCACCTCGCCGAGGCCGGGCACGACGTCGAGCGCATCGACGACCTGCCCTGGCCCGACCTCGGGGCCGGCGTCGGGCGCGCCGTCGCCGAGGGGCGGGCGGATCTCGGCGTGGTCATGTGCTGGACCGGCACCGGCACCGCCATCGCGGCCAACAAGGTCCCCGGCGCCCTCGCCGCCGTCGCCTGGGACCCGTGGGTGGCCCGCGGCGCGCGGCTCTGGAACGACGCGAACGTGCTCGCGATGAGCCTCAAGCGGCTCGCTCCCGACGTGGCCGTCGAGGTGCTGCGCGCGTTCCTGGAGACGCCGGCGCCAGACCCCGACGAGGCCGCGAGCATCGCCCGGCTCAAAGCGCTGGACGAGGACAAGAATCGATAACGTACGCAACCGAACGCGGTACACCATTCCGTTATGCGATGCAGCAATGCGAACTGCAACCGCGTCGCGGAGCCCGAGGTCTTTGCACAGTGAACGGCGGCGGACACCGCCGTTCCACGCGACGTAGCAACCGAAATCAGGCGACCCACACGGTGGGCGTGGTGCATGCCCGCGCTCTGTCCACAATGGACAGTCCACTGTGTGTGCCGCCGGCTGCCCGCGTGCGGAAACCCCGAATCCGCGGTCCCACGGCCGCGGCACCCGGAAAGGCCTCGAACACTGATGTACGCCAATAGGAAACGTACCGCGCTGGTGGCCGGAGCGGCCGCCGCGGCGCTCGCGCTGTCCGCCTGCGGCGGCGGCTCGAGCACCGACAACAACGGCGGTGAGCAGGGCAAGAACGGGCCCTCGGGCTTCGACGCGGCCATCAAGGGCGTGGTGAACCCGTCCGACAAGAAGGGCGGCACGCTCAAGCTCACCATCCACGACAACCCGGACTCGCTGGACCCGCAGATCGCGTACTACGCGAACGAGTGGAACCTGATGAAGGGCTTCTTCGTCCGCACCCTGCTCGCCAACGACACCAAGCCCGGCGCCGACGGGCTCAAGCTCGTGCCGGACCTGGCCACCGAGGTGCCCACGCCCGAGGACGGCGGCAAGAAGTACACGTTCCACCTCAAGCCCGGCGTGAAGTTCGAGGACGGCTCGCCGATCACCTCGAAGGACATCAAGTACGGCATCGAGCGCGTCTTCGCCACCGAGGTCGTCAACGCCGGCCCGAAGTACCTCGTCGACCTGCTCGACCAGGGCCAGAAGTACCCGGGCGCCTACAAGGATTCGGACCCGAACAAGCTCGGGCTCAAGTCGGTGCAGACGCCGGACGACACCACGATCGTGTTCACGCTGGACAAGCCGAACTCCGACTTCCTGTACCACATGCAGATGCCCGTATCGAGCCCCGTGCAGCGGGCCAAGGACAACGGCACCCAGTACGCGAACCACCCGCAGTCCACCGGACCGTACAAGTTCGAGTCGTACGACCAGGGCAAGAAGCTCACGCTGGTCCGCAACGACCAGTGGGACCCGAAGACCGACCCGGTGCGCAAGGCGCTGCCGGACCGCGTGGAGATCACCTACGGCACCGCCGTCGAGGAGATCGACAACGAGCTGCTGGCCGGCGAGGTCGACCTGGACATCGCGCAGACCGGCGTCCAGCAGGGCTCGCAGCCGAAGATCCTGCTGAACCCGGACAAGAAGCAGAACGCCGACGCGCCGGTGACGGGCTTCATCCGGTACGTCGCGATCTCCACCAAGGTCGCCCCGTTCGACAACATCCACTGCCGCAAGGCCGTGCAGTACGCGCTGGACAAGACCGCGATGCAGACGGCCCGCGGCGGCGCGCAGGCCGGCGGCGAGATCGCCACGAACATGCTGCCGCCGACCATCAACGGCCACGACGACGCCGACGACGTGTTCAACACCAAGTCCGGCAAGCCGCAGATCGACAAGGCCAAGGAGGAGCTGGCCGCGTGCGGCAAGCCCAACGGCTTCGAGACGGTCATCGCGACCCGCAACACCGGCAAGGAGATGAAGACGGCCGAGGCGCTGCAGCAGTCGATGGCCGCGGTCGGCATCACCGCCCGGCTCGACCCGCAGGACGCCTCGCTGTACTTCCGCTCGATCATCGGCGCGCCGAGCAACGTGCACAACAAGGGCTACGGCCTGATGCTCGCCGGCTGGGGCGCCGACTACCCGTCGCCGGCCGGGTTCCTGCAGGTCATCGTGGACAGCCGGGCCATCTTCGAGTCGGGCAACAACAACTACGCCGAGCTGTCGGACCCGTCCGTGGACGCGCTCATCGACCAGGCCGCGGCCGAGCCCGACCCGCAGAAGAACGCCGAGATCTGGAAGCAGATCAACCGCAAGGTCTCGGAGTCGGCGACCTACATGCCGTTCACGTACGACAAGGCCCTGAACTACCGCAACCCGCGGCTGACGAACGTCTACATCACCCAGTACTACGGGCAGGTGGACTTCGGCAACCTCGGCGTCATGAGCTGACCGCTGTGCCTGAGTGCCCGGGTTGACGAGGGACTTCCCGGGCACGCGGTCACCCCGGCCGGTCGCCTTTCCTCCTTGGGCGGCCGGCCGATGGCTCAGTACGCCACATTCACCCGCCGATGGATCCACGACGGTTCGGCGAGCGCCCGGAACATGGCGTCCGCCACGTCGGCGCGGGCGAGTGACCGGCCGCCACGGACGTTCACGTCCAGAACCGTCCGATATGGACGGTGCTCGCCGTCGGTGAGGCGCGGCGGCGCGATCAGGGTCCAGTCCACGCCGCTCTCGCGCAGGATCCCCTCGGCAACCGCGAGATCCGCGAAGCCCTCGCGAAGGATGCGCTGCAGCAGCGGCTTGGCGAGATAGCGCGTGACGGGGCCGTCGCCCGAGTCCGTCACCCGGCCGGCCGCGTCGACGCTCACGAGCCGGCGCACCCCCGTGGCCCGCATGGCGGCGACCTCCGCGCGGGCGCCGTCGGCCTGGACCGAACCCCGCGAAGGATCCTTCACGCGCATGCCGAGCGCGGACAGGACGGCGTCGCAGCCCGCCACGGCGGCCGCGAGCGCCTCCGCGTCGGCGAGGTCCGCGACCACGACCTCGCAATCCAGGTCGGCCGGGCGGCGGGTGATCGCCGTCATCCGGTACCCACGAGCCTGCCCTTGCTTGATGAGTTGCCGGCCGATCCCGCCGGTCGCCCCGAACACGGTCAGTTTCATGCCACGTCCCCCAAGGTCGGTTAGTGAGTGCTCACTAACCCCTAGAATGGCACGCGGACGGTGAACGCGAAAGGGGTGGGCGGTGGCGGGCACGCGGGACGTGATCCTGGACGCGGCGGCGCGGGTGCTGCGGGAGCGGGGTCTGGCCAACGCCACGACCAAGGAGATCGCGCGGGAGGCGGGCTTCTCCGAGGCGACGCTCTACAAGCACTTCCGGGACAAGCTCGAGCTCATGGTCGTGGTGCTGCACGAGCGCGGGCCGCAGTTCATCCCGCTGCTCATGACGCTGCCGTCGCGGGCCGGGTCGGCGCCGGTGCGCGACATCCTGACCGAGCTCGCGACGGTCTGCATCACGTTCTACCGCGACGGGTTCCCGATGTTCGCCTCGATCTTCTCCGACCCGGCGATCCTGGCCGCCCACCGCGACCACCTGCGCGCCCGCAACCTGGGGCCGCAGCGCGCGAACGAGGCCCTGGCCGACTACCTGCGGGCCGAGCAGGCGCTGGGCAACATCTCGCCCGGCGCCGACCCCGCCGCCCTGGCCGGCCTCGTCCTCGGCGCCTGTTTCCAGCACGCCTTCATCACGTTCTTCGCCGCCGATCCGACGGCCGACGACAAGGCCGCGGCCGCCTTCATTCAAGAACTGCGGCTTTAGTACCGCACGATCAGCGCGATTCGCCCGTCGCTCGCGAGCGAGCCGTCCCCGACGAACGTGACTTCTCCGCCCTGACGAGCGACCGATTCGACGATGTCGTCGACCGCGTCGTCGAGCAGCACGCCGGGTGTGTCGGCGTGCGGCTCCTGCTCGGGCGGGTGCAGGTGGTCCTCGTGCACCCAGCCCGGGCTGTGGAAATGTTCTTCCACAAGCAGATGCGCGCCCCGGCCCTGGTGGGCGAGCGACCAGCACTCGGCCAGCCCGGCGGCGAACCGGTTGGCCCCGCGCGCGGCGTCGAGCGATTCGAGGGCCGCCACCTGCTCCATCGCGGTGTACGCGGCCAGCCGGGGCGCCAGCAGCTCGTACACGTCGTGCGCGCCCGCGTGGTCGTAGTTGCCCAGCACCGTGCCGGCGAACGGGCGCGGCCACTCGGCGGCGAAGTACGCGAGGTACCGGTCGACGCCGAGCACGAACACCGGCCGCGTGTCCAGCCGGTCGATCTCGGCCAGCGCCGTGGCGATGTCCCGGAAGAACTGGCGGTGCCGCTCGATCTCGTGCTTCGTCGGCTCCTGGCCGTAGTCGCGGGGCAGGCCCATGCCCTCGTGGGTGAACGGGAACCCGTGCGAGGTCACCTCGACCAGCTCGGGCCCGTCGCCGCTCCAGAGGCGGGTCGGCTGCTCGGAGAGGACGACCGCCCAGTACCGGTGCTTGCGGGCCGCGTCGGCGACCACGTCGCGCACCTCGTAGGTGTCCGCGACCACGACCCGCTCCTGCACCGGGGTGTCGAGGACCCGCACGTGTACCTGTCCGGGCGAGGCGAACACCGCCAGCCCGTCGCCGGTGTGCCGCAGGTCGACCTGCCCGGCGGCGGTGGCGATCTCGTCGTACACCTGGGTGGCGACCTCCCGCGGCACCGTCTCGTCGAGGTCCAGCCGGCGCCGGGCCTCGGCGAGCAGGTTCCGCAGGCGGATCGGGTCCTGCTGGTTGGCCGGTGCGGTGCGGTGCGTCGGCATGAGCAGCGAGACCGCCGGATACCCGGTCGGTTGCAGCGTGGCCAGGTCCTTGACCGTCATGCGACCACGCTGCCCCCGGCTCACGGTTTTATGTCCGCCGACCGGGACAGCTCCTCGGAGCTTCGGATGTCGGCCAGATCCGCCTCGAGCCCGCGGGTGACGGCGTCGAAGGCCGAGTCGCCGAGCACCAGCCGCCGCGGCGGGTCGGTCCGGGCCATGGCCGCGATCACCGCCCGCGCCCCGCGCTGCGGGTCGCCGGGCTGGTTGCCGTCCGCGGCCACGAACGCGTCGCGCACCTCGGCGATCTGCTCGTGGTACGGCCCGTCCTCCACCGGCTGGTCCGCGAAGCCCGCGTAGGCCCGGGTCCGGAACGCGCCCGGCTCCACCGCGAGGACCCGGATGCCGAACGGCTCGACCTCGGGCCGCAGCGCCGCGGTGAGGCCCTCGACCGCGTACTTGGCCGCGCTGTAGTACCCGAAGCCCGGCGCCGCCTGCAGGCCCGCCACCGAGGAGATGTTGACGATCCAGCCGGAGCCGCGGCGGCGCATGCCGGGCAGCACCGCCCGGGTGACGCCGAGCAGGCCGAAAAGATTGAGTTCGAAGGTGTACCGCAGGGAGTCCTCGGGCGTGCCCTCGACCGACCCGAACCAGCCCCGGCCGGCGTTGTTCACGAGCACGTCGATGTCCCCGGCCGCGTCGACCGCGGCCTTGATCTGTTCCGGATCGGTCACGTCGAGCGGCAGGACCGTCATGCGGTCGTCGGCGAACGGCTTCCTGGCCGTGAGGACCACGCGGTCGCCGAGCTCGAGTGCCGCCTCGGCGAACGCCATGCCGAAGCCGCCCGGGGATCCGCCGGTGATGAACCATGTGCGCATGTCCCCACCGTGCCCCCTCCCGCGGGGAGAGGGTCAACATGCACAGTGGGGGAGTGCTGAGCATCGGCGAGTTCGCGACCCTCACCCACCTGAGCGTGCGCACCCTGCGCCGCTACCACGAGGCCGGCCTGCTGGAGCCGGCCGTCGTCGACGAGCACACCGCCTATCGCCGGTACTCCGCCGAGCAGATCCCGGCCGCGCAGGTGATCCACCAGCTGCGGCAGCTCGACGTGCCCCTCGCCGAGGTGCGGGCGATCCTGGCCACGGCCGACCCGGACCGCCGCGCCGCACTGGTCGCCGGCCACCTCGAACGGCTGCAGGAGACCCTGGATCGCACCCGGGCCGCCGTCGCTTCGCTGCGCCGCCTGCTGCGACCGGAGGACCCCGTGGTGACGGTCCGCTCGGTGCCGGCGCGGACGGTGGCCGCCATCACCGCGGTCGTCGCCCTGCCGGACGTCCTGTCCTGGTACGCCACGGCCATGGCGGAACTCGATTCCGCGAGCGACGCCGGGCCGCCCGGCGGCCTGTACGCCAACGAGCTCTTCGCGGACGGCAAGGGCCAGGTGACCGTGTACCGGCCGGCGCCGGTCCCGATCGCCCGCGGCCGGGTCGAGCCCCTGGAGCTGCCCGCCGTGGACCTGGCGGTGGCCGTCCACACTGGCCCGCACGACGACATCGACGTCACCTACGGCCGGCTGGGCGCGTGGGTGGTGGATCACGCCTTGAAGGTCGACGGCCCGATCCACGAGACCTACACCTGCGGCCCGCGCGACACCGCCGACCCGGCGGCGTGGCGCACCGAGATCGGCTGGCCCGTCTTCCGCCTCGCATAAGGCATTCCGGGTACTGGAACGTGGCACGTGCCGGTCTCCAAAACCCCATGCTCGCGGCGCGCAAACGGCCATCACCCTTCGGCATTACCACGAGCGTGAGTTCAGTCACCAGCCGTTGGATGATCTTGCGTAGTGTGCAAGTTTGGCTGGGAGGCGAGCCTCCACTTCAACGGGGAAACGCCACACGGGGAATCGAGGTGGTTGCGTGGAACGAAGCCAACCGGTCGGCTGGGCCAGGCACCGCGAGGCGGTGCAGACCCTCCGTGACTCGTACGCGGCGATCCCGCCCGGCGACCGCGTGCGCCTGGCCAAGAAGACCTCGAACCTGTTCCGGCCGCGGGACACCGTGACCCGCGGGCTGGACGTCAGCGGGCTCGGCGGCGTGATCGCGGTCGACCCGCAGGCGCGCACCGCCGAGGTGCAGGGCATGTGCACGTACGAGGATCTCGTCGACGCCACCCTCCCGCACGGGCTGATGCCGCTCGTCGTGCCGCAGCTGCGCACGATCACGCTCGGCGGCGCGGTCACCGGGCTCGGCATCGAGGCGACCTCGTTCCGCCACGGGCTGCCCCACGAATCGGTGCTGGAGCTCGACATCCTCACCGGCACCGGCGAGGTCCTCACGGTGCGGCCCGACAACGAGCACGCCCAGCTGTTCGAGGCGTTCCCGAACTCCCTGGGCAGTCTCGGGTACGCCACCCGCCTCAAGATCGAGCTGATGCCGATCGCGGCCGGTGTCCGTACCGTCAACCTGCGCTTCGATGTTGTCGACGATCTCCTGGAGGTCGTCGGCGCGGTGATGGAGTCGGGTCAGTACGACGGACGCCACATCGACGTCATGGACGGTGTCGTCTTCCGGCCCGGCGAGTCCTATCTCGTGCTCGGCGAGTTCACCGAGGACGCCGGCGCCACCAGCGACTACACCGGCCAGGACATCTACTACCGGTCGCTGCAGGCCAAGGCGGGCGACCGCCTCTCCGCCTACGACTACCTCTGGCGCTGGGACACCGACTGGTTCTGGTGCTCCGGCGCGTTCGGCGCGCAGAACCCGCTCGTGCGGCGGGTCTGGCCGCGGCAGTACCGCCGCTCCGACGTGTACCACCGCATCGTGCGCCTCGAGAACCGCTACGGCGTGGCCGCCCGCATCGGCCGCTGGCGGGGCGAGCTCGACCGCGAGCGGGTGGTGCAGGACGTCGAGCTGCCCCTCGATCGCACGGGCGACTTCCTGCGGTGGTTCGCGCAGGAGGTACCGATGGCGCCGCTCTGGCTCTGCCCGCTCCGCCTGCGGGACCGGGAGTGGCCGCTGTACCCGATGCACGCCGGGCAGAAATACGTGAACGTCGGTTTCTGGGGAACGGTGCCCATCGAACCGGGCCGCGCCGACGGCGACGTGAACCGCCGCATCGAGGACAAGGTCTTCGAGCTCGGCGGCCACAAATCCCTCTACTCCGACGCCTACTACGACCGGGAGACCTTCGACCGGCTCTACGGCGGCCCCGCGTACCGCGCCGCCAAGGACCGCTACGACCCCGATCACCGATTGACCGACCTCTACGACAAGGTTGTGGGGCGCAGATGACCAGCACCTACCGTTCGACGAACACCCAAGGATCCGTTCCCGGCCAGCCCCGCCGCCGGCCCCCCGTGCCCAAGGTCGCCGACATCGTCCGCGCCGTCACCGCGAGCGAGCCCAAGGTCCGCATCACGGCGTACGACGGCAGCGCGATCGGCCCGGCCGACGCCACGATCACCCTGAACGTCGCCTCCGAGCGCGGCCTCTCCTACCTGCTGACCGCCCCCGGCGACCTCGGCATGGCCCGCGCCTACGTGACCGGCGACCTCGAGGTCGGCGGCGTGCACCCCGGCGACCCGTACGACGCCCTGCACCAGCTCGCCGACGGCCTGCAGCTGCGCATGCCCGCCGCCGGTGAGGCGCTGCGGCTGGTCCGCGGGCTCGGCTGGGAGCGCCTGCGCCCGCCGCCGCCCCCGCCGCAGGAGACGGTGCCGGCCTGGCGGCGCACCCTGCAGGGCCTGCGCCACGGCAAGGGCCGCGACGCCGACGCGATCCACCACCACTACGACGTCTCGAACCGGTTCTACGAGATGGTGCTCGGCCCGTCGATGACGTACACCTGCGCCGTCTACCGCTCCGAGTCCGACTCGCTCGAGCAGGCCCAGGCCAACAAGTACGACCTGGTCGCCGGCAAGCTCGCGCTCAAGCCGGGCCAGCGCCTGCTCGACGTCGGCTGCGGCTGGGGCGGCATGGTCCGGCACGCGGCCCGCGAGTACGGCGTGCGCGCCCTCGGCGTCACGCTCTCCAAGGAACAGGCCCAGTGGGCCCAGGCGGCGATCGAGCGCGAGGGTCTCGGGCACCTGGCCGAGGTCCGCTACCTCGACTACCGCGACGCGCCGCTCGAGCACTTCGACGCGGTCAGCTCGATCGGCCTCACCGAGCACATCGGCCTGCGCAACTACCCGAGCTACTTCCGCTCGCTGCGGGACCGGCTCAAGCCCGGCGGCCGGCTGCTCAACCACTGCATCACCCGCGCGCACAGCCGCACCAGCCGCAAGCCGGCCGCGTTCATCGACCGGTACGTCTTCCCCGACGGCGAGCTGGCCGCCCCCGGCCGCCTCGTGACCGAGGTGCACGACGCCGCGTTCGAGGTGCAGCACGAGGAGAACCTCCGGCTGCACTACGCGCTCACCCTGGCCGGCTGGAACCGCAACCTGGTCGAGCACTGGGACGCCTGCGTGGACGAGGTCGGGCTGGGTACGGCGCGGGTGTGGGGGCTGTACATGGCCGGGTCGCGGCTCGCCTTCGAGCGCAACGAGATCCAGCTGCACCAGATCCTGGCGACCAAGACGACTCGGGACGGGGTCAGCTCGTACCCGCTGCGGCCGGACTGGACTGCCTGATCTGTCGCGTCGGTACCGAAAAATCCGGACAAGCTCGCTTGTCCGGATTTTTCGCCTTTATCAGCATTTAATGCTTCGCGATCTTGGGCGGGTTTGTTCTGTTTTGCTGCGCGCGCGAAGCTCGTTTCCCGGCTCTCGGCTTTCTCCCAGGGAGAATCCAGTTTCGTGGCAGCCGCGGCGTGCAATCTGGACATCATGAGTGACCAGGACCGCCAGTGGAGCAGCCCGGAGCCCGCCGACCAGCCCGGCTCCGCCTCGACGCCCGAGGAGCACGCCGCCCCGGCGCCGCCGCAGGCCTCCTGGCCCCCTCCGGTTTCCACACCTCCGGCCACCGCGGCGCCCGCGTTCCCGGCTTCGGCGCCGCCGGCTGCCGCGTTCCCTGCCTCGGCTCCGCCGGCGCACGTGTTCCCGGCCTCCGCGCCACCCGCGCCGGTTTTGGCTGCTCCTGTGAACGGCGCCGGCCTCAACGGTGCGCCGCCGGCTCCGCCGCAGCCGCCGCAGTTCGCGCCGCCCGGCGGTACCACGACGGTCCCGCAGCCGGCGGTCCCGGCCTCCGGCGCGCCCAACTCGCCCTGGAGCCGCCAGGGCGTTCCGGGGGGCTACCCGCCGCCCGGCTCGCACACCACCCAGCAGCTGCCCGGCCACGGCCCCAGCACCGGCACGTTCGCCACGACGCCGATCTCCACCGGCGGCCCGTACTCCGCAGCGCCCTACGCCGGGGCCAACACGGGCGCGTTCCCGCAGGCCGGCCACCCGTACGGCCCGCCGCCCGGCTACCCGCCGCAGCCCGGCCAGCCCGGCTACGGCCAGCCCGCGTACGGCCAGCCCGGCCAGCAGCGCGGGGGTAGGGTCGGCCTCCTCATCGTCGCGGCCCTGGTCATCGCGCTCGTCTCGGCGTTCGGCGGCGGCCTGGTCGCCACCGCGGTCGCCGGCAACGACGACACGCCCGCGGCCGCGCCCAAGGTGGCCCAGAACCCGGCGCCCAACCTCGACCGCTCGAGCGTCGGCGGCGTCGCCGAGGCCGTCCTCCCGAGCGTGGTCGACATCAGCACCGGCGAGGCCGAGGGCTCGGGCGTCATCATGACCGCCGACGGCCAGGTCATCACCAACAACCACGTGGTCGCCGGGGCCAAGCAGCTCCAGGTCACGTTCAGCACCGGCAAGACCGCCTCCGCCACCGTGGTCGGCACCGACCCGGCCGGCGACATCGCGGTCATCAAGATCCAGGGCGTCTCCAACCTGACCCCGGCCAAGTTCGGCGACAGCGACGCCCTGCGCGTCGGCGACACCGTCCTGGCCGTCGGCTCCCCGCTGGGCCTGCAGGGCTCGGTCACGGCCGGCATCGTCAGCGCCCTGCACCGCACGATCTCCGGCGAGTCCGGCGGCAAGTCCATCGCGGACGCCATCCAGACCGACGCCGCCATCAACCCCGGCAACTCCGGCGGCGCCCTGGTCAACCTCAAGGGCGAGGTCGTCGGCATCAACACGGCGATCGCGACCGCGGGCGAGAACAGCGGCAACATCGGCGTAGGCTTCGCGATCTCCGCGAACCGCGCCCGCGCCGCGGCCGACCAGCTGGCCAAGGGCGGGAAGGTCAGCCACCCGTACCTCGGCGTGCAACTCACCGACGGCACCGGCGGCGCCCTCATCGGCGGCGTGGTCGCCGGCGGCCCGGCCGACAAGGCGGGCCTGAAGACCGGCGACACGGTGACCAAGTTCGGCAACTCCGCGGTGACCGACGCGACCAGCCTGATCAACGCGGTGCAGGCGAACAAGGCCGGCGACCAGGTCCCGGTCGTGGTCAACCGCAACGGCAGCACCCAGACGGTCACCGTCACCCTGGGCGAAGCCCCCTAGGACCGAGATTCCCCTCTCGCCGCAACGGCCCGCGTTCGCCACAACGCGGGCCGTTGCGTGTTCCCCGCCAGGCGCCGACACCGCGCTCGTGTCGTTCACGCCGCGGGCCGTTGCGTGTGCCCCGCCGGGCGCTGACACCGCGCTCGTGTCGTTCACGCCGCGGGCAGTCGCGGGCGCCCCGCCAGGTGCTGACACCGCGCTCGTGTCGTTCACGCCGCGGGCCGTCGCGTTCTCGGCCTCGTTCGCGTTCTCGGCCTCGTGCGTTACCAACGTCGCACGGTGGCGGCGCCGTGGCCGTTGCGTTTCCCCGCCGGGCGCCGACAACGCGCTCGCGTCGATCACGCCGCGGACTGTTGCGTGTGCATCGCGAGGCGTCGGCAACTCGCGTCGTTCATGCCGCAGGTCGTTGCGGTTCTCGGCCCGTGCGTTACCAACGTCGCGCGGTGGTGACGCCGCGGGCCGTTGTCGGGCGTCCGAAACGGCTCAGGAGAGTTCCGCGATCAGCCGCTGGTAGACGGCAAAGGCCGGCTTCGGCGTGTAGTCCGAGCGCACCAGCCCGAACTGCGACATCGGCCGCGGCGCCGTGCTGTCCGCGTCGCGCAGCGCGAAGTGCTCGTAGGCCGCGATGTTCAGCGAGCCGGCGAGCGAAGCCACCGCCCGCAGCACCTCCTCCAGCACCTCCGCCTGCCGTTCCGGGGACCGCCCCGGCCCGGTGGCCCAGCCGTGCTCGGTGATGTGGATCGGGGTCGCCGGCGGCACTCCCGCCGCGGCCAGGCTCTGCTCCCGGAACCCGCGCAGCACGCCCTCGACCCCGCTGCGGAGGTCGGCCAGCGGCCGGAACACGTCCGGGAAGAAGTCCAGGCCCGCGTAGTCGATCACCGGGCCGATCTCCTTGAGCGAGGCCCAGAACTCCTGCGCCGGGTCGAAGATCGGCGTCGAGTTGCACCCGATCCCCACATCCAGCCCCAGCCGGTCGGCCTCGGCGCGGGCCGCGAGCACGCCCTCGACGATCGCGCGGCGTACCGCCGGAAATCCCGCATCCCCGCCCGGCCCGTCGTGGTTCGCCTCCTCCGCGACCTGCAGCGTGCCGAGGTACTCCCCGTGCGTGCGCAGCATCGTGCGCAGAAAGTCGGTCCAGCCGGTCAGGTCGGAGCCCGGCTCGTGGAAGCACACGACCAGGTCCAGCCTCCGCCCGTTGACGGCGTGCTGCCACGGCCGCGGCGGGGCCTCGACGTGCCCGCCCTCCGCGTCGCTGTAGTGCAGGTACCCGCGCACGAGCTGCACGCCCAGCTCGTCGAGCAGCTCGGCCGTCGGCCCCGGATCCTCGGGCGGCCCCGGGGTCGCCGAGCCGTCCACGTCCGCGCCGAGTCCGCCCGCGTAAATGCCGAATGTCATCGCCATACTTCGACCGTAACCCCAAACTTGGTGTCACACCAAATTTGGTTTCACGCTAAAATAAGCGTCATGGCGCTCAGAGCGGAGAAGAAGGCGGCGACCCGCACAGCGATCTCGGACGCGGCCATGGGCCTCTTCCTCGAGCACGGCTTCGACAAGGTCACCGTGGCCGAGGTCGGCGAGGTGGCCCGCGTCTCGGTGAACACCGTCTTCAACTACTTCGTGACGAAGGAGGACCTGTTCTTCGACCGCCAGGAGGAGGTCGTCGGCCGCCTGGCCCGCGCAGTCGCCAAAGCCCCCGATCCGGCCGCGGCCGCCTGCGAACTGTTCGAGGACGAGCTCCGGCGCGGCGAGCCGACACTGGGCCTGCACCCGGAGTCGCCGAAGTTCTGGAAGGTGGTCGAGGACAGCCCCGCGCTGCAGGCCCGAGTCCGGCTCCTCGGCGAGCTGGCCGAGGAGGCCCTGGCCAAGGCCCTGATGGAGGCCGGCCGCCCCGAACCCGACGCCTGGTGGGCCGCGGCCGTCCTGTCCGGCATCGACCGCGCCCTGCACGCCCAGATCCGCCGCGATCTCCGCAAAGGCCAACCCCTGGATGTCGTACGCCACGACGCCCGCGCCACCGCCGCCCGCGCCTACGGAGCGGTGTCCCTGGCCGTCTCCTGACCACCGGGCCGAAGTAAGCACCGGGCAGAATGGCGGCATGGATGACCAGCGCCAGTGCCGCCTCCGCGTGATCGGCGAGAACCTCGACCTGGCCGGCTCCCCGGCCGCCCTCACCGCGCTCGCCCAGCTCCTGCGCGAGGCCGGCCCGAGCGCCGAGATCGCGATCCGCAACGGCGCCGTGGTGCAGGAGCGCGCCGACGGCGGACTGGTGATCGAGCTGCGCCCGGCGCCGACCCTCTACCTGCGCGGCGACGAGGGTGCGCTCAAGGAGGTCTGGGCCGCCCTGGACGCGGTCGCCGCTGCGGTCCCCGAGGCCGGCAAGCCCGACCCGCACCGGCACGTCGAACCGGCCGGTAGCAAGGCGCTGGTGATCACGGCCGTGGTTGAGGAGAACTAGCGCCCACCCACCGCGCGGGCCAGCGTGGCGCAAGAGAGTTGGCGCCGCTCGCCCGCGGCGGCCAGCGCGGCGTGGGAGGGCTGGCGCGGTTCGCCACGGCGGCGAGGGTGCCGTGGGAGGGCTGATGCGGTTCGCCACGGCGGCGAGGGTGCCGTGGGAGGGCTGATGCGGTTCGCCACGGCGGCGAGGGTGCCGTGGGAGGGCTGATGCGGTTCGCCACGGCGGCCAGCGCAGCGTGGGAGGGCTGACGCGGTTCGCCACGGCGGCGAGGGCGGCGTGGGCTAGCGCCGTTCGCCCACGGCGGCGAGCGTGGCGTAGGAGGCCGGGTCGTCCGGTGGCGTGTCCGGCCGCCATTCGGCGCTGAACACCAGACCCGGCGGCACGAGGTCCCAGCCGTCCAGCAGGGCCGCGAGTTCGGCTCGGTCGCGCAGGACCATCGGGGTGCCGGTGCGGGTGTACAGGTCGGCCAGCTCGCCCACGTCGCCCGTTGCGTGGGACACGGCGAGGAGGCTGCCCGGGGCGAGCGCGTCGTGGTACGCGCGCAGGGCGCCGCGCAGCTCCGGGGTGTCCGGGGCGAAGTGCAGCATCGCCACCAGCAGCAGGCAGACCGGGCGGGCGAAGTCCAGCAGCGCCTTCACCTGCGGGTCGCCCAGGATTGCGCCGGCCTCGTGCAGGTCGGCCTGGACGACGGCGGTGTGCGGGTCGGCGTCGAGGATCTGCCGGGCGTGCACGACCGCTGCGGGGTCGATGTCGACGTACACGACCCTCGCCTGCGGGTCGAAGGACCGGGCGACCTCGTGGACGTTGCCCTCCGTCGGGATGCCTGAGCCGATGTCCAGGAACTGCCGGACGCCGCGGGCGGCCGCGAAACGTACCGCCCGGTGCAGGAAGGCCCGGTTCGCCCGCGCGATGCGGGGGATGGCCGGCACCAGCGCGACCGCCCGCTCGGCCACCGCCCGGTCGACCGCGAAGTTGTGGCGGCCGCCCAGGTAGTGGTCGTACATGCGGGCCACGCTCGGGCGGTTCGGGTCGATGCTCACGTGTCATATAGTTCCGAAATGTCCGAAGTTTCAAACGCAAAGTCACCGCGGTTCTACTCTTGGTGACGTGCGGTGGACGGACGGACTGGCCGAGCGCCTGCTCGAGGTGGCCCCCGACGCCCTGATCATCGCCGGGCAGGACGGCCGGATCGCCCTGGCCAACGCGGCGGCCCGCGCCCTGTTCGGCCGGGAGGACCTCGGCGGCCGCACCGTCGACGTGCTGGTGCCGGCCGACGGGCCCTCGATGGTGCCGCGGATGGCCGCGTATCTGCAGGGCGAGCACCCGCCCAGCCGCACCGGGCAGCCGCTGACCATGCTGCGCGGCGACGGCTCGCAGTTCCTGGCCGACATCACGCTGTCGGTGGTGCCGAGCGGGGACGGCCGGCTGCTCGTGGCCACCATCCGCGACACCGCGGCCGACGGGTTCGACCCGGTCCAGTCGCTGCTCGCCTCGATCGTGCAGTCCTCGCACGACGCGATCGTCACCACGGACCTCGACGGGCTGGTGCTGTCCTGGAACCCGGGCGCCGAGCGGCTCTACGGGTTCGCGGCGGGGGAGATGGTCGGGCGGCCCAAGGACGTGATCATCCCGCCGGACCGGCGCGCGGACGAGGCCGAGATCCGCGCGATCGTGGCGGCGGGCGGGCGGGTCGATCGGTACCGGACGGTACGACAGCGCAGAGACGGCACCCCGTTGACCGTGTCGATGCTGGTCTCGCCGCTCACCGGGCCCGACGGGCGGACGGTCGGGGTCACCACGATCACCCGCGACATGAGCGAGCGGGAGCGCGCCGAGGCCCAGATGCAGGCGGTGCTCGACGCGGCGCCGGACCCGCTGATCGGGATCGGCGCGGACGAGCGGGTCGTCCTGGTCAACGCCTCGGCCGAGCGCCTGTTCGGCATCCCGCGCTTCGACATGATCGGCATGCCGGTGCGGCTGCTGGTGCCGGGCGGGGCCGACACCGCGCCGGGGGAGTCCGGGGTGGCGGTGCGCCGCGACGGCACCGAGGTCCCGGTCGACATCACGCTGAACACGCTGCGGGGCGATGACGGCGTGATCACTCTGGCCAGCGTGCGGGACATCACCGAGCAGCGGCGGCTGCGGGAGGAGGCCGAGCGGCAGAAGGACGAGGTCCGCCAGCAGCGCACCCAGCGCCTGGAGAGCCTCGGCCAGCTCGCCGGCGGCATCGCCCACGACTTCAACAACCTGCTCGCGGTGATCCTCAACTACGCCGAGTTCATCGTCGAGGACGGCGCCGACACGCCGTTCGCGCTCGACGCCGAGCAGATCCTGCGCGCGGGGCGGCGCGGCAGCGAGCTCACCCACCAGTTGCTCGCCTTCGCCCGGCGCGAGGTGGTCCGGCCCAAGCCGCTCGACGTCAACCACGTCATCGGCGAGGTCCAGCAGATGCTGACCCGCTCGATCGGCGAGCACATCGGCCTGGCCACGGCGCTCGCCGAGAAGCTGCCGACCGTGGTCGCCGACCCCGGGCAGCTGGAGCAGGTGCTGGTCAACCTCGCGGTGAACGCCCGCGACGCGATGCCCGCCGGCGGCGATCTGACCATCGACACCGGGCTCGTGCAGGTCGACGAGGGGCACACGGCGGTGCGGGAGGGGCTCGCCCCCGGCCCGTACGTGCGGATCCGCGTCTCCGACACCGGCACCGGCATGCCTCGCGAGGTGATCGAGCAGGCCTTCGAGCCGTTTTTCACCACCAAGCCCAGCGGGGAGGGGACCGGGCTGGGCCTGGCCACCGTGTACGGCATCGTGGTCCAGGCCGGCGGCACCGTCCAGATCTACTCGGAGCCCGGCGTCGGCACCACGATCACGATCCTGCTCCCGGCCAGCGACGCCGAGGTCGTGCCCGACGCGGCCGCGCGCCCGGCCCGCCCGCCCGGCCGCGGCCAGACCGTGCTCGTGGCCGAGGACGAGCCCGCCCTGCGCGAGGTGACCACCCGAATCCTGCGCCGCGGCGGCTACACGGTGCTCTCCGCGAGCGACGGGGTCGCCGCCCTGCAGCTCGCCTCCGAGCACGGCGGCCCGATCGACCTGCTGCTCACCGACGTCGTGATGCCCGGCATGCTCGGCCGCGTCCTGGCCGACCGGGTCACGCGGCTGCGGCCACGGATGCGCATCCTGTTCATGTCCGGCTACGCGCAGCCGGTGCTGACCAGCAACGGGATCCTCGATCCGGGCGTACACCTGCTGGAAAAGCCCTTCACCGGGACCGATCTGCTCAACGCGGTGGCCGACCAGCTCGCCGTGCGCTTGTAAAAATGGACGTTCATTCATTATTCTGACGGGCATGCGAGGCAGCAGCCGCTCCGCGGAGCACGTGGCGTTCTTCCGCGCCCTCGAGCACAGCCGCCGGCACGACCGGCTCTTCGACGACGGGCTCGCCGCCCGCATGCTCCCGCCGGCCCAGCGCGCGGTCGTCGCCGCGTCGCGGGTGCCGGCGCTGCATCGGTGGATCGTGCGGTACATCGACACGCACTTCACCGGCGGCCCCCGTGCCTCCGCCGTGGTGCGCACCCGGTTCATCGACGACCAGGTGCACGAAGCGCTGGCGGCGGGCGCGACCCAGCTGGTGCTGCTCGGCGCCGGCTTCGACAACCGCGCGCACCGCATCGCCGCGCCGGTCGCCTTCGAGGTCGACCATCCGGCGACCCAGGCCACCAAGCGCCGCCGCGTGCCGGCCGGGCTGGCCGCCGCCGTCCGCTTCGTCCCGGTCGACCTGAGCGTGGACGCACTCGCCCCGGCCCTGCTCGCGGCCGGTTTCGACGCCGGCTCCCCGGCCGTCGTGGTGTGGGAGGGCGTCACGAACTATCTCACCGCCGACGCCGTCGACACCACCCTGCGCGCCCTGGCCGGCCTGCTCGCCGAGGGCAGCACGATCGTCTTCACCTACGTGGACCGGGCCGCGCTCGACGGCACCGGCGGGTTCGAGGGCGTCGAGGCCTGGCACGCGGCCGTCCGGCGCGGCGGGGAGCCCTGGACCTTCGGTTTCAAGCCCGAAGACCTTCCGTCGTACCTCCAGCAGCGCGGCCTGCACCGCACCGCCGACCTGTCCACAAGGGACGCCGCCGCGCGGTACCTGGAGCCGCTGGGGCGGGACGAGCCGACGGCCGAGTTCTACCGGATCGCGGTCGCCAGTGCCTGAGGTCGATCTCCTTCGGATGGCGGGCACCCGTGCCTAAGGTCGACGACGCGCATTTCGCGGCCCGGCGGCGGCAGATTCTCGACGCGGCGGGGGCCTGTTTCGCGCGGGAGGGCTTCCACCGCACCTCGATGCAGGACATCGTGCGCGAGTCCGGAATCAGCGCCGGCCTCATCTACCGGTACTTCACCGGCAAGGACGACATGATCGCCGCCATCGTCACCGAGTGGCACGAGCGGCGCACGACGATGCTCGGCGACGATCCGGCCACGGGCTACCTCGACGTGCTGCGCCGCGTCGGCGACCCGGAGACCCGCGACGAGCTGCGGCTGGCCGTGCAGGTGTGGGCCGAGTCGGCCCGCAACCCGGCCGTGCGCGAGATGTCCCGCGCCAACGTCGACCGCCCGGTGGCCGCCGTCGCGCCCGTCCTGGCCGCCGTGAGCGACGACCCGGAGTCCCTGGCCCGCGTGTTCATCGCGATCTACCAGGGGCTGGTGCTACAGACGCTCTGGGACGACGGGCTCGACCACGCCGCGTACCTCCGCGCCGTCGCGCTGCTGCTGGCGCCGCTCGGGTTTGCGCCACCAGGGGACGGCGGCCAGGGCGACTAGGATCAGGGTCAGTGGCGCCCTCCACAGCGGACCGGCACCGCTGTCGATCGGCGCGGCCGCGCTCGGGGCCGTGCGCGCCCACACCAGGAACGAGTCGCCGATCGGCAGCGCCCCGAGCGCGTACCGCTTGGTGTGCCAGGTCGTGATCGGTACCCCGGCCACCTCGCCGTAGGACGACAGCGCGTCGGCGAGCCCGTCGTCGCCGTTGACCCGGGCCGCCCCGATGGTCACGACGGTCGCCGAGAACGAGATCCCGAGGGGCAGCGGCCCGCTGTCGACGTCCGCGGCGCCGTCGACGCCCTTCGGGTACTCGCGCACCGCCGGGCCCAGCCGCAGCGGGCGGTCGACGAACTGGTCCCGGAACCTCAGGTACTGCTGCCGCGCGAACCCGGCGTCGACCTCGGGCAGGAAGCGCAGGATCATGCTCTGCGAGCTGGCCCGCGCGCCCTGCAGCGGCCGCCCGGTCCCGGGGTCGGCGACGTGCGGCAGCAGCCCGGTCGCCGGATCGAGCCGCTCCCTGGCCGCGTCCAGCCATCGTTGTACCGTCCCGGCGTACGCCGGCGCCGCCAGCGCGTCGTGCAGCCGCAGCGAGGCGATCGCGACCGTGGAGTCGACCGGCCAGGACTGTCCCGGGTAGGCCTGCAGGAACGGCGACGGCGACGCGTCGAACGCGGCCGCGATCTCCCGCGAGTCCGCCTCGAAGCGGGCGCGCTGCCCGGGCTCGTCGCGCAGGCTCAGCAGGCCGCCGCGCAGCCAGTTGGTCCAGCCGGCGTAGAAGATCCCGTACCGCGGGGCGAGGCCCTCGGCGAACGGCGCCGTGCCCTCCGGTCCGTCCAGCCTGGACAGTGCCCAGCCGGCCTCGCGCACCGCCTTGGCCCGGTCGCCGCCCCGCCGGGCCACGTCGATCCAGGTCAGGCCGTAGAGGACGTGGCTGAAGAAGTACCCCTCGGGGAAGAGGTTCTGGGCCCCTTCGCCGGCGCCCTCGTCGAGCGTCTGCCGCAGGTAGGTCAGCTGGCGGTCGGTGTCCTGGGGCGGGACGTACAGGCGCAGCAGCGCGCTCACCGCCAGCGCGGAGATGATCGCGGCGAGCAGGGCGCGCAGGACTTTTCCCACGCGCCGATGGTAGAGGCCCTTCACACATCGCCGGTGACCGCTGTAGCTTATTTTCGGAGCAACGTGGCCGGGCGGCGGATAGCTACAGCGGGCGATGTGAAGTGATGCGATGACGAGCTTCGTCTCGGTGTGGGTGGGCCGTCCCGGCGATCCGCCCCGGCGCGCCGATGACGCCGACCGGCTCCACGCGGCCGCCAGCACGATGAAGGTGGCGGTGCTCGCGGCGCTGTACCGGGCCGCCGATGCGGGCACCGTCGACCTCGACGCGCACGTCCCGGTCGTGAACGGCTTCGCGAGCGCGATCGGCGACGGCACGCGGTACCAGAACGATCGCAGGTATGACGACGAGGACGAGGTCTGGACGCGGCTCGGCGACGCCGTCCCGGCCCGGTGGCTGGCCCGGCGGATGATCGTGCGCTCCAGCAACCTCGCCACCAACGTGCTGCTGCAGCTGGTCGGCCTGCCGGCGGTGGCCGACGCCTGGCGGTGCGCGGGCGCCGTCAACAGCGTGACCGCGCGCGGCATCGAGGACTACGCGGCCCGCGACGCCGGGCGGGACAACGTGGTCACCGCGGCCGACCTCGCCGCGCTGCTCGGCGCCCTGCACCTGGGCACCCTCGCGAAGCCCGAGTCGTGCGCGGAGATGCTCGACCTGCTGGCCGCCCAGGAGTGGCGGCAGGACCTCGCGCTCGGCGTGCCCGACGGGGTCCGGATCGCCCACAAGAACGGCTGGATGACGGGGGTACGGCACAGCGCCGGCCTCGTCTGCCCGCCCGACGCCGAGCCGTACGTGATCGCCGTCTGCACCACGTCCCGGGGTGTGCCCCCGGACGACTACGACGAGCGGGCCTGCCGCCACCTCGCCGAACTCTCCGCCGAGGCCTGGCGGGACCGGGTCCTGCCGTGAAGGAGCTGTTGTGACACACGCCGTGCGCATCCCCCTGGCCACGTTGTGGTCCGATCCGTCGCATCGGACCGCGGCGAATGTCGTCACGCAGGCGCTGCTCGGCGACGCGGCCGAGATCCAGGAGGAGCGGGCCGACGGCTGGGCCCGGGTCGCGCTGCCCGGCCAGGACGGCGACGGCGGCTGGCTGCCCATGGCGCAGCTCGCGCCGCTCGGGGACGACGGCGGGCAGCCGGTGTCCACCGTGGACGCGCTCGGCACCGACCTGCGCGACGAGCCCGGCGGGACCCTGGCCATGCCGGGCGTGCCGCTCGGGACCCGGCTCGTCGCGGCCGGCGCACCGCGCGACGGCTGGCTGCCGGTGCGCATCCCGGGGGCGGCGGAACCGCTGTGGGTCGCCCAGTCCGACGTGCGCACCGATGCCGCCGACCCGGTCGCGACCGCGCGGCGGCTGCTCGGCGTGGTCTACGTGTGGGGCGGGCTGTCGCCGGGCGGCATCGACTGCTCCGGCCTGGTCCACCTCGCCTGGCGGTGCGCCGGGATGCGGCTGCCCCGCGAGGCCCGCGACCAGGCGGCGGCGGCCGAGTCGCTCGCGCCGGGGGAGGAGCGGGCCGGCGACCTGTACTTCTTCGCCCTGCCCGGAGCCCGCATCCACCACGTCGGCATCGTGGTTGAGCCGGGCGTCATGCTGCACGCCTCCGGCGAGGCGCGGATCGTGGTCGAGGAGCCGGTCCCGCCGGACCTGGCCGTGATCCTCACCGGCGCGGGCCGCCCGAAGGCCGCCGGCTAGCGGCCGTTCAGCGCGGCCAGGGCGGCGAGGGCGGCGTGGACCACGCCCTCAGTGCGTTCCAGGGCGCGGCGGGCGTCGGCGGCCGGGGTCTGGGCCAGCAGCGCCACCAGGGCGACCTTCGACTCGCCGCCCGCCTCGAGCAGCGCGACCGTGCACGTCTGCGCCGGCAGGCCGGTCGCCTGGGTGAGCATCCGGACCTGCCGGCCGCGCAGCTTGGTGTTGCTGGCGACCATGTCGGTCATCAGGTTCGAGTACGTGCGGCCGAGCCGGACCATCACGGCCGTGGACAGGGCGTTGAGGACGAGCTTCTGGGCGGTGCCGGCCTTCATGCGGGTCGAGCCGGTGATCGCCTCCGGGCCGGTGTCGACCGCGATGTGCACGTCGGCCAGGTCGGCCAGGGGCGCCGCGGGGTTCGCGCTGACCAGGACCGTGCTCGCCCCGGCGGCGCGGGCGGCGCGGAGGGCGCCGGCCACGTACGGGGTGGTGCCGCTCGCCGTCGCGCCCACCGCCACGTCCCCGGCGCGCAGCCCGGCCGCCGCGGCCGCGCCCTGCTCGGCGTCGTCCTCCACGCCCTCGGCCGCGGTGTGCAGCGCCGGGAGCCCGCCCGCGATGTGGGCCACGACCCGCTCGTAGCCGATGCCGAACGTCGGGTGCAGCTCGGCCGCGTCCAGCACCGCCATCCGCCCCGACGTCCCGGCGCCGAAATAGTGCATGCGGCAGCCGCCGCGCAGCGCGGTGACGGCGAGCTCGACGGCTTGTGCGAGCTCGGGCAGTACCAGCGAAACAGCCGGCGCCACCTTGCGGTCCTCGGCGTTGATCAGCCTGAGCATGTCGAGCGTGGGGAGGCGGTCGATGGCGACCGTGTGCGGGTTGCGCTCCTCGGTGGGCGAGACCCCGGGGGCGTCGCTCACCAGCGGCCCCGCTCGGCCTTGGTCCGCCGGCTGCGCACCGCGTCGCGGGTCGCCTCGAGCGCCTCGCGGGTGCGGTCGTAGGTGCGCTGGGCCACCCCGACGAACACGCAGTCGACCACGGTGAGCTGGGCGAGCCGGCTGGCCATGGCGCCGGAGCGGAACGTCGTCTCGCGCGCCGCGGTGGTGAGCACCAGGTCGGCCTCGCGGGTGATCGGCGACTTCGGGAAGTTGGTGAGCGCGACGGTCGTCGCCCCGCGCCGCCCGGCCTCGGCGAAGGCCTCCATGGTGTCCACGGTCGTGCCGGTGTGCGAGATGCCGATGGCGACGTCGCCGGTTGCGAGCAGGGCCGCGCTGGTCAGCGCCAGGTGCAGGTCCGACCACGCGTACGCGGTCAGCCCGATCCGGTGCAGCTTCTGCTGGAAGTCCTGGGCCACGAACGCGCTCGCGCCGACGCCGTAGATGTCGATCCGGCGGGCCGCGGCGATCGCCGTGATGACCTTCTCCAGCGCCTCCAGGTCGAGCTGGGCGGCGGTGTCCTCGACGGCCCGGGCGTCGGCGAACGCGATGGTCTTGACCACCTGGCCGAGGTCGTCGGAGAGGCTGATGTCGCTGCCGATCGCCTCCTGGGCCGGGTCGTCCTGCACCCGTCCGGACTCCGCGGCCAGCTTCAGGCGGAGCTCCGGATAGCCCGATACGCCGATGGCGCGGCAGAACCGGATGACCGTAGTTTCGGAGGTGTCGGCCCGCTTGGCCAGCTCCGTGATGGTCATCTGGGCGGCGGTGGCCGCCTCCTCGACGATGATCCGGCCGACCCGCTGCTCGGCCCGCGACAGCGAGGGCAGGAGCCCGCGGATCTTCACGGCCGTGGAGACCTGGCGAGCCTCGTCCTTCATGTGGAAAAGTTTCCGTTGCCTCGTCGGTTTCGTCAATGGAATGCGGTGGCGCGATGCGCGAGTCCCTGGTCATCGGCGTGGACGCCGGCGCCACCACGACCCGCTGCGCGCTGAGTGACCTCGACGGCAACATCCTCGCGCGGGCGGAGGCCGGAGGGGCCAACCGGAACTCGAGCGGCTCGGCGCCGGCCGAGGCCCTCGCGACCGCGTTGCGCACCCTACTCGATCAGTCAAGGGACGATCTCGCCCGGGTCGCGCTCGGCGTGGTCGGCGTCGCGGGCGGGGCGTCGCTGCGGGCCGCGACCCAGGCCGCGGCCGAGGAGGCCTGGCACGCCGTCGGGCTGCCGGGGCGGGTGGCCGCGGTGACCGACCTCGAGGCGGCCTTCGCCGCCGGCACCTCCTCGCCGGACGGGCTGCTGTTGCTGGCGGGCACCGGGGCGGTCGGCGCGGCGTTCTCGGGCGGGCGGCTGACGCATCGCTGCGACGGGTACGGCTGGCTGCTCGGCGACGAGGGCTCCGCCGTCTGGATCGGCCGCGCCGGCCTGCGCGCGGTCCTGCGCGCGCTCGACGGCCGCGGCCCGGCCACGGCGCTCACGCCGCTGCTGAGCGACTTCCTGCATGTGCCGGCCGATCCGCAGGCCTTGCTGCGCGACGCGTTCGACCATCCGCCGGCCGCCCTCGGAGCGCTGGCGCCGCTGATCTGTTCCCTTGTGGACGACCCGGTGGCCTTCGGGATCGTGGAGGAGGCGGCGGCCCATCTCCTGCACACCCTGGACACCGTGGCCGCCCGCGCGGCGCTGGTCGATCCGCCCGTGGTCCTCGCCGGCTCCGTGCTGCTGACCGAGGGGCCGGTCGCCGAGCGCGTCCGGGCGGGCGTGCGGGAGCGTTACCGTATCGTGCCCATCGATGCCCGCTACGGCCCGGCGGGCGCCCTGTGGCTGGCGATTTCCCAGCTCAGCGGGGCCTTTCCGGATCCCTTGGTACACGCCCGGCTCACTCGGTAAGAATCTTCCGCCTCTTGCAAGTTTGGTTGGAAACCTTCAAGCTCATCGACAGGCGTCCCTTCTCCAAGGAGTCGCGATGAGTCTTCTCTCCCGGCGAGCCCTGCTGCGCACCGGCGCGCTGGCCGCCACCTCGGCCACCCTCGGCGCCTGCGCGCTGTCCGGCGGCGGCGACGACAAACCGACCAGCACCGAGCAGGGCGCCAAGAACGCCGCGAACCCCCTGGGCGTCAAGGAGGATGCGCCGCTCGAGGTCGTCATCTTCAACGGCGGCTTCGGCGAGGACTACGCCAAGGCGCACGAGGCGATGTACACCGAGAAGTACCCGAAGGCGCAGATCAAGCACTCCGCGACCCAGCAGATCGGCCAGACCCTCCAGCCGCGCTTCGTCGACGGCAGCCCGCCGGACGTGATCGACAACTCCGGCGCCGGCCAGATCGACTTCAACGGCCTCGTCTCGCAGGGCGCCCTGGCCGACCTGGCCCCGCTGCTGGACGCGCCGAGCGCCGACGACCCGGCCAAGAAGGTGCGCGACACGCTGCTGCCGGGATCCCTCCTGCCCGGCACCTACGACGGCAGGACGATGGCCCTCAACTACACATACACGGTCTACGGCATCTGGTACTCGGCCAAGCTGCTGAACGACAAGGGCTGGCAGTACCCGAAGACGTGGGACGAGATGATCGCCCTGTGCAGGACCATCAAGGCCGCGGGCATCGCGCCGTGGACCTATCAGGGGAAGCATCCGCGGTACATGTCGTGGCCGATCCTGTCCGCCGCCGCCAAAATGGCCGGCGAGGACGTGCTCAAGGCCATCGACAACCTGGAGCCCAACGCCTGGAAGCACGAGGCGATCCTGGCCGCCGCCGACGCGTACTCCCAGCTGGCCGTGGACGGGTACATCCTGCCCGGCTCCGAGGGCCTGGACCACATCCAGTCCCAGACCGAGTGGTGCAAGGGCAAGGCGGTCTTCATCTCCTGCGGCTCCTGGCTGGAGAGCGAGCAGAAGGCGGTCACCCCGCCCGACTTCCGGATGACGGTCGCGCCCACGTCCAGTCTGTCCACATCGGACAAGCTGCCGTTCGAGGCGCTGCGCGGTACGACAGGGGAGCCCTTCGTCGTTCCGGCCAAGGCGAAGAATGTCGCGGGCGGCCTGGAATATCTCCGCATCATGCTGTCGAAGAAGGGAGCCATCGATTTCACGAACCGCGTCGCCAGCCTCACCTGCGTCGCGGGCCTGGACCAGGGCGTGAACCTCCCGCCCGGCCTGGCGTCGGTCACGAAGGCCTTGCAGGCATCGGGGGACAAGGGCTTCAACTGGGTCTACAACTCCTACTACCGCAAACTCGAACGCGAACTCGTCGACGCGGCGTGCGGCGCCCTGTTCACCAAGCAGATCAACGCCAAGCAATTCGTCGAGCAGTGCCAGAAGGGCGCCGACTCGATCGCCAAGGACGACACCATCAAGAAGTACAAGCGGAGCTGACGGGATGCGCCACGGGCGGCGCCTGTTCGCCATCACGTTCCTCATGCCGGCCGTGGCGGTCTATGCGGTCTTCGTCGTCTCCCCGTACCTGCAGGCGTTCCAGATCTCGGCCACCAACTGGCGCGGCCTGAGCCCGACGTGGGACTACGTGGGCCCGGACAATTTCACGCGCCTGCTGTCCGACGAGTACTTCTGGAACGCCCTGCGACACAACGCGATCCTGCTCGCGGTCCTGCCGGCCGCCACCATCGGTCTGGGCCTGTTCTTCGCCTCGATGCTGAACATCCACGGCGTGCGATTCTCCGCGGTGTACCGCATCGTGTACTTCTTCCCGCAGGTCCTCTCGGTCGCCATCATCGGCGTCCTGTGGCGCGAGATGTACGCCCCGAACGGCGGCCTGGTCAACGGATTCCTGCGCGCGGTGGGCCTGAACGCCCTGACCCGGACCTGGCTCGGCGACGCCGACGTGGCCTTCTGGGCTGTGCTGATCGTGATGATCTGGAGCAACGTCGGCTTCTACGTCGTCCTGTTCGGCGCCGCCATGTCGGCCATCCCGCGCGAGATCTACGAGGCGGTCTCGTTGGACGGCGCGGGCCGCTTCACCGTCCTGTGGCGCATCACCATCCCGCTGCTGTGGGACACGATCCAGGTCGCCTGGGTGTACCTCGCGATCATCGCCCTGGACGGCTTCGCCCTCGTGCAGATCATCACCAACGGCGGCCCCGAGTTCAGCACGGACGTGGTCGGTCTGCGGCTCTACAACACGGCGTTCGGCGAGTCGAAGTTCGGCTACGCCTCGGCGATCGGCGTGGCCATGTTCTTCGTCACCCTGTCGGTCGCGATAGCGTCGTTGCGCCTGACCCGCCGCGATCGCATCGAGTACTGACCATGCGACTCCGTCTCGGCAACGCCTTCTCCCACGTGTTCCTCTTCGGCTGGGCCGTCCTGACGACGTTTCCGTTGCTGTGGGCGGTGCTGTCGTCGTTCAAGTCGGACGACGAGATCCTGTCGGACGCCTGGGGCCTGCCGTCGGCGCTGCGATTCTCGAACTGGTCGCGCGCCTGGAACGAGGCGCACATGGGCCGCTACTTCCTGAACAGCACCATCGTCGTGGCGGGGGCGCTGTTCCTGACGATGCTGCTGGGCGCGATGGCCGCTTATGTGCTGGCCCGCTACTCACTTCGCGGGATGCGCCTGGTGTACTACGCCTTCGCGGGCGGCATGGTGTTTCCGGTCTTCCTGGCTCTGGTACCGCTCTTCTTCGTGGTGAAGAACCTGGGGCTGCTCGGCACGCTGCCCGGGCTGATCCTGGTGTATACGGCGTATTCGCTGCCGTTCACCGTGTTCTTCCTGACGGCGTTCTTCCGGACCCTGCCCACGGCGGTGGGGGAGGCGGCGCTGGTGGACGGGTGCTCACACTGGAGCTTGTTCTTTCGCATCATGCTGCCGATGGCTCGTCCTGGCCTGATTTCGGTGGGCATCTTCAACTTCTTGACGCAGTGGAACCAGTACATCTTCCCGATCGTGCTGATGCAGGGGGAGGGGAGCGAGAAGCGCTGGGTCCTGGCGCAGGGGTTGACAGCCCTCGCCGTGAACGAGGGGTACGCGGGGGACTTCGGGGGGTTGTTCGCGGGGATGACGATCGCGATGCTGCCGGTGTTGTTGCTGTATCTGGCGTTCCAGCGGCAGGTGCAGTCCGGGCTGACCGCTGGGCAGCTCAAGTAACTGCGAACCCCGCGGCGGACCGTGATGCCGTGGTGGGTCAAGGGCTTGTCGCCCGCTTGGACGGCAAGGCGTGCTGAAAGACGAACCGCCGCCGGCGCATGAAGGCGCCGGCGGCGTAGGAAGCGGCGTCAGCTGACTCTGGGCAGGGCGTTGTACCAGACCTGGGCCATGTACTTGTAGCCGGTGTCGTTCGGGTGGACCCGTTCGGCGCCAACCGAGTCGGCTGAGATCTGCGTCGAGACCATGTCCACGACGATGACGTGGCTGCGGGCGGCCGCCACGGCGGGCAGGCCCGCGTTGTAGCCGACCTCCTGGTCCTGCTGCCACTGGTTGTTGAACGGGGTCAGCGGGATCTTCGCCACGATCACGTACGACGTGGGGGAGCCGGCGTGGATCTCGTCCAGCAGGTGGTTCATGCTCGCCAGCATCTGGGCCGTGGTGTGGTTCAGGCCGTCGTCGTTCGTGCCGGCGTGGATCAGGATGATGTCGGGGCGCTTCAGGGCGACCCAGCGGCGGGCCTCGGCGCCGAGCTGGTCGATGGTCCAGCCGGAGTGGCCCTCGTGGTTCATCGGGGCGGTGCCCTGGGTGCCGACGAAGGTGTGCGGGCGGCCGGCGAGGAGCTGGTCCAGGAACTTGCGGTACCCCTGGCCGTCGGTGCTCGCCAGGCCGAGGGTGATCGAGTCGCCCATCGGCATGATCGAGTAGGCGTCGCTGCCGAGGTCGCGGGTGCGGGGGTCGTTGACCACGGCGCCGGGCTGGGCCGCCGGCTGTTGCTGCTGCTGTTGCTGCTGCTGTTGCTGTGCGGCCGCGGGGTGCTGGCCCAGCGCCGCGGCTACCGCGGCGAGGAATGCGGCAATGAACTCGTGCAAGATCGCTCTCCAATGTGCGGGGGCGAACGTGATCTTTGCACGACCGGGAGGACATTTGTACCGTCCGATCGCGTACAAGCGAGGCTACGGCGCCGGCCCGCATCGGCGCAGGCTGATGGCATGCGAAAGAACGCGTTTGCCCTGTTCTTCCTGGCTCCTCTGGTCGCGGAGTTCCTGCTCGGCGACTTCGGGATCAATGCGCTGTTTGCACTGCTTTTTCTGGCCCCGATGTACGGCGGCGGCGCCATTCTGATCCGCGAGTTCGCGCGGCGCACCGGGCGCGGGTGGCCGACGATGCTGACCCTGGCGCTCGCGTACGGCGTGATCGAGGAGGGGCTCGTCACCCAGTCGCTGTTCAACCCGAACTACGCGGGGCTGCACCTGCTCGAGCACTGGTTCGTCCCGGTCCTGGGCATCTCGGTGCCGTGGACGCTGACCGTGCTCGCCGTGCACACCGTGTGGAGCATCAGCGTGCCGATCGCGCTGGTCGAGCACCTCAGCCCGGCCACCCGTACGACGCCGTGGCTGCGCGTGCCCGGGCTGGTCGTCGCGGGCGTGTTGTGCCTGCTCGGGGCGCTGCTCAACGTGTTCGGGACCTGGACCAGCGACCACTTCCAGGCGCCGTGGCCGCGGCTGGCCGGGGCCGCGATCGTCGGGCTGGCGCTCATCGTGCTCGCGTTCCGCTGGCCGCATCGCGAACCGACCGCCGGCCCCGTGCCGCCGGCCTGGCAGGTGCTCGTGCTCACGCTCGTCGCCGGGGCGCTGTTCCGGCTGCCCGACGCCACCCCGACCTGGGTCAACGTCGCGCTCATGGTCCTGGTGTTCGCCGGGATGACGGTCGCCGTGCTGCGCTGGTCGGGCCGGGACGGGTGGGGCGCCGCGCACCGGCTCGCGCTCGCCGCCGGGGCCACGCTGACCTACGCCTGGCACTCCTTCTTCATGCGGCCGTTCATGGGCGACGGACCGGTCGTCACACCCGTCAGCCACGTCGTGTTCGCAGTGCTCGCGATCGTCCTCTTGTACTGTGCGATGCGCGCAACGCCCCGTTCACCCGAGCCGCACACAATCACCGCATGAACCACCAGGCAGCGGTCGACGAGATCCAGGCGCTCTTCACGAGCGAGGGCGCGCAGGAGTACCTCGGCGAACCGGTGACGCAGGCCGAGCACATGCTGCAGGCGGCGGCACTGGCAGTACAAGCGAAGGCTCCTGAAACCCTCGTGGCAGCCGCACTATTGCACGACGTGGGACATTTCCACGGGCTGCTCAGCGGGTCCGACCTCATGGAGGGCCGGGACAACCGGCACAGCGACACCGGGGCCGACTGGCTGGCGCAGTGGTTCGGGCCCGCGGTGTGCGAGCCGGTGCGGCTGCACGTGGCGGCCAAGCGGTACCTGTGCGTCGTCGAGCCCGGCTACTACGACCGTCTGTCGGAGGCGTCCAAGTACACCCTAGGCGTCCAGGGCGGCCCGATGTCGCCGGAGCAGGCCGAGCGGTTCGCCGCGCACGAGTACGCGGACGCCGCCGTGGCCCTCCGTCGCTGGGATGAGCAGGCAAAAGAGCCGGGGGCGGCCGTCGCGCCCTTCGTGGAGTACCGAAACATGCTTGTCCGCCTCATGTCGGATTGACGATCGGTTTCCGGGCAGCGCGGCCGGAGCGCCCCCGGCCAGACTGTCGTGATGGCCACCGATGTTCCGGCGAACGCCTTCCGCGAACTGGACCGCGCGAACCCCGAGATCCAGCGGGTCCGCGAGGTCGCCATCGCCGCCCTGCACCTGGCGCCCGGCCAGCGGATTCTCGACGCCGGCGCGGGCACCGGGGAGGTGGCGCGGCTGCTGGCGACGCGGCTGTGCGACTCCGGGGCCATCGTGGCCCTGGACGCGTCGGAGGAAGCGATCGCCGTGGCGCGGGAGCGGGACGAGGGGTCCTGCGTGCAGTACATCTGCGGCGACGTGACGGCGATGGACTTCGCGGACGGCTGGTTCGACGCCGTGCGCTGCGAGCGGGTGCTGCTGCACCTCGGCGACCCCGACGCGGCCGTGGCCGAGCTGGCTCGGGTGACCCGCCCCGGCGGCCGGGTCTGCCTGGTCGACACCGACTGGGAGTCGGTGGCGGTCGACGGCCTGCCCCGGCCGCTGGTCGCCCGGGTCCGCGAGCACCTGCTGGCCACGGTGGTCGGCCAGCACCTGGACATGGGCCGCACGCTGCGCCGCCGGCTGCACCGGGCCGGGCTGGCCGAGGTCACGGCGGTCCCGGTCGCCCTGTACTTCCCCGACCCCATCGCCGCCGCGGCCGTCCTGCCGATGGTCAACCCGATGGTCCCGGCGGAGGCCGGCCTGATCCCCGGCGACCTGCGCGAGGACTGGTTCGGCGCGCTCGGCGAGGCGGGCGAGCGCGGCGACTTCCTGGCCACGCTGACGATGTGGGTGGCCAGCGGAACGGTTTAGCCCTCGGCGGCGGCCAGGAGCTCGCGCAGCAGCGCTGAGAGCTGGCGGCGGCGCGCCTCGGGCAGGTGCTCGAGGACCTCGCGCTGGGCGTCCAGGCCGGCCACGACTGCCTCGTCGACGAGGTCGCGGCCGCGGCGGGTCAGGGTGATGACCAGGCCGCGGCGGTCGGCCGGGTCCGGGGCGCGGGTCACGAGGCCGGCCTTCTCCAGGCGGTCGAGCCGGCCGGTCATGCCGCCGGTCGTCAGCATCGAGGACGCGCTCAGCGCCTTCGGGGAGAGCTGGAACGGCTCGCCCGCGCGGCGCAGGGTCGCCAGGACGTCGAACTCGCCGCGGTTGATGCCGAGGGCGCCGTACACCTTCTCCTGCCGGTCGCCCATGATCCGCGACAGCCGGTAGATCCGGCCGAACACGGCCATCGCGTCGGTCTGCAGCTCCGGGCGCTCGCGGCCCCACTGCTCCACGATCCGGTCGACATCGTCCACGCAAGCAGATTAGCACCCGCTTGCTTCTAAGTAGCTTAGTGGTAAGCTACTT
Organism: Dactylosporangium sp. CS-033363; assembly: GCF_050942475.1. NCBI lineage: Bacteria > Bacillati > Actinomycetota > Actinomycetes > Micromonosporales > Micromonosporaceae > Dactylosporangium > Dactylosporangium sp. CS-033363. The sequence continues at coordinate 2,822,238 of NZ_CP192032.1, forward strand.
AGTCATGAGGAACCTGACAGTGATCGCCCCCGTGCTGTGGGGGACCACGTACCTCGTGACCACCGAGCTGCTCCCCGCCGACCGGCCGCTGCTGGCCGGGACCCTGCGCGCGCTGCCCGCCGGGCTGCTGCTCGTCGCGGCCGCCCGCGCGCTGCCCAAGGGAGCCTGGTGGTGGCGCTCGGCGGTGCTCGGCACGCTGAACATCGGGCTGTTCTTCGCGCTGCTGTTCGTCGCCGCGTACCGGCTGCCGGGCGGGGTCGCGGCCGTCCTCGGCGCGCTCGGCCCGTTCGTCGTGGCCGGGCTCGCGTTCGGGCTGCTCGGCCAGCGCCCAGCGGTCCGGGTCCTGGCCGCCGGGGCCGCCGGCGTGGCCGGGGTCGCGCTGCTGGTCCTGCGCTCGCAGGCCGCGCTCGACCCGATCGGGCTCGCCGCCGCCGCTGGCGGGATGGTGTCCATGTCGTTCGGTACCGTCCTGGGCAAGCGCTGGGGCGTGCCCGAGGGCTTCGCCGAGCGCCGCCAGGCCCTGCTCGCCCTGACCGGCTGGCAGCTCACGGTCGGCGGCCTGCTGCTCGTCCCCGCCATGCTGCTCGTCGAGGGCCTGCCGCCCGCGCTGAGCTGGGCCAACGTGGCCGGCTTCGGGTACCTGTCGCTGGTCGGCACGGCGGGCGCGTACCTGCTGTGGTTCCGCGGCGTCACCTCCCTCCCGCCCGGGCGCGTGACGCTGCTCGCCCTGCTCAGCCCGGTCGTCGCGGCCGCCCTGGGCTGGGTCGCGCTGGGCCAGGCGCTGTCCGCCGGGCAGCTCACCGGGGCCGCGATCGTGCTGGTCGCGGTGCTGATCGGGGCCGGCACGTTCAAGGTCGGCAAGCCGACAGCGGCGCTCAAGGTCGCCACCGCGCCGTAGCCTTGGGCAGGTGCCCCGCCGCGCCGCCACCGCCGCGCACCTGGTCGTGGCCAAGACCGCGCGGCAGGTGCCCCGCCACGTCGCCCCCGCCGCGCGCCGGGCCGTGGCCAAGACCGGGCGGCAGGTGCCCCGCCGCGCTCTCATTGCCGCGCACCTGGTCGTGGCCAAGACCGCGCGGCAGAGGCCCCGCCGCGCTCTCATCGCCGCGCTCCTGGTCGTGACCGGGATCGCGGCGGCCGCGCTCGCCTGGCCGAGTGCGGACGGCGACGGCCAGGGGCGGGTGCTGACGAGGACGTCGTCGACCCGGATCACGGCCGGCGTCGGCTGGACCCACCGCTGGACCGCCGCGCCCGGCGGGGCCACCGACGCGGCCGGCAACCAGTGGGAGTCCGACGCGGCCGTGGCGCAGGGCGGCGGCGCGCCCAAGGAGCTGGCGGCGGGGAGTTCGGCGCCGTACCGGTACAGCCGCAGCGGCACCCCCACGTTCAGCCTCCCGGTGCCGCAGCCGGGCACCTACGCCGTGACGCTCTCGCTGGCCGCACCCGAGCGCGGGGCTGCTCCCGAGGCCGCCGTCACGGTCAACGGGCAGCGGGTCCGCCTCGCCGGTACCGCCGCCGGGCGCGTCAGACACGCCACCGTCCTCGTCCCCGTCACCGGCGACACCGCCACGGTCGCCGTCACCGCGCTGGAGCACCTGGCCGGAGTGACGGCCGTCACGGCGACCATGGCCCGCACCGGCACCGACCCGCTGCGCGCCGAGCTGGCCGAGGAGTTCGACGGCACCGGCCCGCTGACCGGCTGGACCCCGGAGCTCGGCGGCGGGGGCTGGGGGAACGGGGAGCTGCAGGAGTACACCGCGAACCCGGCCAATGCGGCCCGCACCGGCGACGGCCGCTTGGCGATCACCGCCCGCCACGACGGCGGCAAGTACACCTCGGCGCGGCTCCGCAGCGACTTCACGGCGCAGTACGGGCGGATCGAGAGCGTGCTGGCGGTACCCACGGGGAAGGGCTTGTTGCCGGCGTTCTGGATGCTCGGCGCGGATGTCGCCACCACCGGCTGGCCCGCCGCCGGCGAGATCGACATCATGGAGTCCCTGGGCGCTGACCGCGTCTACGGCACCTTCCACGGCCCCGACGGGTCGGAGCGGGGCTGGGAGCGCCAGTTCACCGCGGTTTCGAAGCATGGACCGCACCGGTACTCCCTGGAGTGGTGGCCCGGCCTGCTCCAGTGGTCCGTCGACGGCGTGGTGCAGGCGACCCTGCGCGAGGAGGACCTGGGCGCCAAGCAGGCGTGGGTCTTCGAGCGCCCGATGTTCCTGCTGCTGAACGTCGCCGTGGGCGGCCGCTGGCCCGGCACTCCGCCGTCGTCGACCGGCTTTCCGCAGACGATGTACGTGGAATCAGTACAATGGTGGCGTTAGGGTTGGATCGCATGAGCTTCGATGCCATCGTCGTCGGCGCCCGGGTCGCCGGCTCCCCCACGGCCATGCTGCTCGCCCGGGCCGGCCACCGCGTCCTGCTGCTGGACCGCGCCACGTTCCCGAGCGACGTCATCTCGACCCACCTGATCCACGTGCCGGGGATGGCGTACCTGCGGCAATGGGGCCTGCACGACGCCGTGGCCGCCGCGGGCGCCCCGCCGCACGAGCGCTTCACGATGGACTTCGGCCCGTTCGCCATCAGCGCCCCGCCGCCCGCGGTGGACGGGGCCGCGCACGCGTACTGCGTCCGCCGTACCGTCCTGGACAGCATCCTGCTCGACGCGGCCCGCGCGGCCGGCGTCTCCGTCCGCGAGGGTGCCGCCGTCTCGGAGCTGATCCTCGATGACGGCGGCCGGGTCGTGGGCGTGCGCGGCGAGGGCTTCGAGGAGCACGCGCGCATCGTCATCGGCGCGGACGGCCTGCGCTCGACGGTGGCCGCGCAGGTCGGCGCCACCCGCTACGCGGAGACCCCGGCCCTGACCGCCTGCTACTACGCATACTACAGGGGTGTCGAGCCCCGCGAGGGCGCCGAGATCTACCAGCTGGGCGACCGCGCGGTGGTGCTCTTCCCCACCAACGACAACGAGACCTGCGTCTTCGTGGCCTGCCCGATCGCCCAGTTCCACGACTTCCGCACCGATGTGGAAGCCAACTACGCAGAAGCCCTTTCCCGTGTACCGTCTGTGGCTTCGCGAATCGCCGCAGCGTCCCGCTCGGGCCGCATGCACGCCACGGCGGACGTCCCGAACTTCTTCCGCCAGTCCGCGGGTCCCGGCTGGGCACTGGTGGGCGACGCGGGCTACCACAAGGACCCGGTCATGGCTGCGGGCATCACCGACGCCTTCGTGTGCGCCGCACTGCTGGCGAACGCGGTCCACAGTGGACTGTCGGAGGGTGGCAACCTGGACGCGGCGGTGGCGGGGTACGTCGAGGAGCGGGACCGGCGCTTCCTGCCGGCGTTGCAGCTGACGTGCCAGCTCGCGTCGATGGAGCCGCCGACGCCGGAGATGGCCGCGCTGTTCGCCACGATCGCGGCGAGCCCGGCGGAGTCGACTCGCTTCTTCGGCGTACTGCAGGGGAGTACGCCGATCCCGGAGTACTTCGCCCCGGACAACCTCGGCCGCATCATGAGCGGCGCCTGACACCTCCCGCCCGCACCTCGGGGGAAGGCACGCGGCCAGATCCACCGTCGGGATCAGTTCAAACCCCGACGGTGATCTCACCGGCCACGAGCCGTGGCCAAGGCACCGGTTTGCGGCCAGGCTCAAATTCTTGTCCTACCTCCGGTTCCGGACCTTGCCGTCCAAGCGGGCGACAAGCCCGTGACCCACCACGGCAGCACGGTGCGCCGCGGGTTTGCCTTCGTTCAGGCCCAGAAGACGGACGGGCGGGCGGCTACCTCGCGGCCGGACTGTTCCAGGTCGGCGGCCCACGGCAGCATGCGCTGGAACGTCGGTTCGCCGCCGGTGGCCATGTGCCGGATCACCTCCACGTTGCGCTCGATGCGGCCGAGCATCGCGTCGCGGACGGCGGTGCGGTCGCCGGTGTAGCCGTACGCGTCCAGCAGCAGGTGGAAGCGCCGCCGGTCGTCGTCCGGCGGGAAGCCGGCGGGTTCGGTGATCGCGGCCGTCAGCAGCGGGGACCAGGTCAGGGCCGTGAACGCCAGGTCGTCCTCGCGGGTGCACGGGCTGGCGAGCTCCCAGTCCACGAAGCCTCGCAGGGTGCCGTCCGCCCAGACGGCGTTCCACGGGGCGGCGTCCAAGTGGCCGATCAGCAGGCCCGGCTGCCAGGGGCGGCCGGTGAACCAGACGGCGTCGGCCGGTGGGCGGTACGACTCCGTCGTGTCGTGCAGTCCGCGCAGCCAGGCGCCGACCTGGCGCAGGGTGTCGTCCGAGCGGGCCCACTCCGGCCACGGCTGGGGTTCGCCCAGGGTTTCGCCCGGCAGGAACGTCAGGCGTTCGCGGCCCTGGTCGTCGAAGCCCAGGACCCGTGGGGCGCCGTCGAATCCGGCTGCTTCGAGGTGGCGCAGGACGGTGTGGACGGTCGCCGTGAACGGTTGGGCTGGGCGGCGGACCTCGTCGTCGACGCGGACGGCGCCGTAGGTGCGGCCGCCTTCAAGCCGTTCTTCGGTCATTCCACCGTTTCTAGCGTGCTCGGGCGATCGCGGCGAGCGATTAACCGGCGGTGCGGCGCCAGCGCAGGCCGGAGGTCAGGGCCAGGGCGGCCGCGACGACGTAGCCGAGGGCCCACACGATGCGGGTCGTGCCCCAGCCGGCGTACAGCCCCATGTACGCCACCGCCAGGAGCAGGGCGCACGCCGGGACGATGGCCAGGGCGGCGGTGAAGCGGTCGAACGTGCGCGAGGCGGGCCGCGAGAGGCGGGTACCGCGCAGCACGGCGGCCAGCAGGAGCGTCAGCGCGGCCAGCCAGTCGAACGGCTGATCGGCCGGCAGCAGTTGGTGGATCGGGCTGACGAGCACGATCGCGATCGCCGCGACGACGACCGCGGCGATGGTGGCGACCTGGGCGTTGCCGGTCACCCGGGTGGCGGTGTCCGGCTCGTCCGGGGCGGGCGCGTTGCCGGCGGTCCGCCTGGCCCAGATGACGGTCGCGGTGACGCCCAGGGCCGCGGCGGCGACGGGAACCAGGTGGCGCGCGATGTCGTAGCTGATGTCGGCCACGGTCAGCTCCCCACGATGAACTGGACGACGGCGAACGCGACGCCGATGCCGCCGAGCGCGATGGCGGTCCAGTCGGCCGCGCGGGGGCCCGGGTGGCGCAGTCGCCAGGCCCGCCATAGGACGGCGAGGCCGAGGCCGAGGCCGCCCACCAGCCCTGGTCCGTTGGGGCGGTCGCCCACGATCGGGATGAGGAGCAGGAGCGCGGCGAGGCCGGCGGACACGAGGGCGAACACCTCGGCGAAACTGGTGCCTACGGCGGATTTCGGAGGCACCGGCGGTACCGTCGCAGCCGCTTTTGGCTTTTCCTGGGGCGTTTCCGGCCAGAGTCGCTCGTCCGGTTGCGCCGGCTGCGGGATCGACACGGGCGCCGGCTGCGTCGCGAACGGTGCGGGTTGCGGCGTCGGCGTTGCGAACGCGGGCGGCGGGATCGGGGCGGGTTGCGGCGTCGGCTGCGTGACGAACGCGGGCTGCGGGGCGGTGGCCAGGTGCAGGGCGCCCTCGGCCACGACGAGCTGGGGCTCCTCGAGGACGGTCGGGGCGACGCCCGTGGCGCGGTGCAGCATGGTGGCGATCAGCGGCGTCCGGGTGCCGCCGCCCACGAGGAACCAGCCGGTGACCGACTCCGGCCGGATTCGGGCTTCCTTCACCGTGGTGAGGGCGAGCTCGACCGTGCGCGCCAGCACGGGCTCGGCGGCGGCGTCGAACTGCTGGCGGGTGAAGAGTACCTCGCTGTCGGCGGCCGGGATGAACATGCTCGCGGACGACTCGCGGGACAGCGCCTCGCGCAGGTGGCGGGCGTCGGTCCAGAGCATGGTGGCGTGGCGCAGGTCGGCGGCGGACTGGGGCGCGGCGAGGCGGCGCCAGGTGTCCGCGGCCGACGGCTCGACGACCGTGCGGGCGTGCGCGACGACCAGCGCGTCGAGGTCCAGGCCACCCACGTCGTCGAGGCCGCGGCACGCGAGGTCCCGGAACCCGTCGGCGGTGCGCTGCACGACGCTCGCGTCGAACGTTCCGGCGCCGAGGTCATAGACGACAACCGACTGTCCCACTTGTACCGCATGACCCAGCACGGCCGCAAAGTACGTGGCCGCGGCGACGGGCTCGGCGATCAGCGTGGGGGCCGGCAGCCCGGCCTGCGCGGCCGCGTCGGACAGCACCTGGCGGCGGGCCGAGCCCCAGGTCGCCGGGCAGGTCATGGTCAGCGTCGCGGGCGGGCCGCCGAGGGTGCGCACCGCCTCGTCGCGCACCCGGGTGAGGGTGGCCGCGACCAGCTCGGTGACGGGCACGGCGCGGTCGCCCAGCAGCACCTCGAGGTCGTCGATGCGGCGCTTGGGGTGCGGCTCGTAGCGCGCGGGATCGAGGCGCGCGGCGTTCTCCGCGTCGCGGCCCACGAGCAGGCGCCCGGCGTCGCTGCGGAACACGGCCGAGGGCAGCAGCGGGGAGGAGTCGAACAGCAGCGGCCGGACCTTGCCGCCGGGATGTCGAAGCACGGCAACGGTACTCGACGTTCCGTAGTCGATTCCGAGCGCGGCATCCGGCACGGGGCGAAGCATAGGGATCTTTGGCACGCGGAAACGATCCTTCGATCGGCTCACAAAAACTGTCAGACCCGGCGCGTAAGGTGCCCAATGCGATCTTCCAGGCGAGAGGAGGCCCGGGATGCTCGGACTGGTGCTCAGCGCGTTGCGAGCGCGCGCCGCGCAGGCGTGGGCCGTCTTCGTGCTCGCGGTGCTGCTGGTGACCGCGGCCGCCGCCGGCCCGTGGTTCGCCGCCGGGGCCGAGCGCCGGGCCGCCGCGGCCGACGTCGCCGCCGCGCCCGCGTCCGAGCGCACCGTCTCGGTGCGCCGCCAGACGAATGCGGACGGCGACCCGGAGCCGGCCCTGGCCGCGTACCGCGACACCGTCGAGCGCCTGCTCCCGCTGGGCGGCGCGGCCGCGCCCGGCACGGTGGGCATCGCCGCCGACATGCTCCTGGAACGCCCCGACACCACCCCGAAGGTCGCGGTCGTCTACCGCGAGGGGGCCTGCGACCACCTGCGGATCGACGGCCGCTGCCCCGCCGCGGCGGGCGAGGTCCTGCTGAGCACGGCCGCCGCCGACGCCCTCGGCCTGCGTACCGGCGACACGATCGCGCTGCGCAACCAGCCGCGCGCCAAGGAGGTGCCGGCGACCGTCGTCGGCCGCTACGACCTGGCCGACGCGGCCGGGTCGTACTGGGGCGACTCGCTGTACCTGACCGGCCCCGAGGGCGGGCTCGACCCGGTGTTCACGGCCGTGCAGACATTCGAGAGCGCGCAGCTGGCGGGGCCGACGTTCGCGTACACCGCCGAGCTGCCCGAGTCCGCGTTCACCGACGCCGGCTCGCCGGTCGCGGCCCTCCTGCGCCAGGCCGACTTCGCGCTGGGGCGGGGCGGGCTGACCCTGGTCGCACCGGGCGCGGACCTCGCGAGCCGGATCGCCGCCGACCGCGCCGCGATCCGCGACGGCGTCCTGGCCGGCGCGCTGGGCGCGGTGGTGCTGTGCTGGTGCGCGCTCATGCTGGCGGGGCGCCAGACCGCCCGCGACCGGCGCGGCGACGCGGGGCTGCTGAAGCTGCGGGGCGGATCGCGGGGGCGGGCGCTGCGGCTGGGGGTGGGGCAGCTGGGGGTACCGCTGGTGGCGGGCCTCCCGCCCGGGCTCGTTCTCGGCTGGTGCGCGGGCCGGCTCCTCGGCGGCCCGGCGGCGCCCGAGGTCTGGCTCCTCGCCGGTGCGGCGGCCGGCGCCGCGGTGCTCGGCGGGCTGGCCGCGCTCGCGGCGGGGGAGCTCGGGGTGCTGCGGGCGCCGGTGGCGGTGCTGCTGCGGCGGGTACCGTCCCGCAGCGGCGCCCGTCGCGCCGCCGCGGACGTCGCGCTGGTCGTGCTGGCCGGGTTCGCGGCCGCGCAGCTGTGGGGAACCGGGCTGCGCACGGCGGTGCCCCTGCTGGTCGCGGTGATCGTCGCGGTGGCGGCGGCCCGGATCCTGGCGGCGGTGGCGTCGCGGGCCGGGTCGGGGGCGCTGCGGGCGGGACGGTTGCGGGCCGGGCTCGCGGCGGTGTCGCTGTCCCGCCAGCCGGGCGCGGACCGGCTGATGGCCCTCGTCGCCGTCGCGGTCGCGGGGGTGTGCGCGGCGACCGGCGGGCTGCTGGCCGGGTACGACGCGCGGGATGCCCGGGCCGCGCAGGAACTTGGGGCGCCGCGGGTGCTGACCGTACGGGCGGCGAATCCGACGGCGCTGCTGGACGCGGTGCGCCGGGCGGACCCCGGTGGGCGTGCGGCGATGGCGGCGGTCGTGGACCGGACCTCGAACCCGGCCGTGCTCGCCGTCGACGCCTCCCGCCTCGACGCGGTGGCGGGCTGGCCGGCGGAGCCGCCGGCGGGCCGCCTCAACACGGGGGCGGGCTGGCGGGCGGTGCTGAAGCCGCGTGGGACGGGGGCCGAGGCGCCGGCGGTGACCGGTGGGCGGCTGGTCGTGCGGGCCCGCAACGGGGGCGCGGAGGCGGTGCGGCTGGCCGTCGTGCTGCAGAACACCGTGACCGGCAAGCGGGCCACGTCGACCCTCGCGCCGATCGAGCCCGGCGAGCACGAGGCGGGCGCGGATGTCACCGGCTGTGCCGAGGGGTGCCGGCTGGTACGGCTCGATCTGCTGCAGCCGCCGGCCGATGCCACGCTCACCATCACGGGGCTGCGGCAGGAGGGGCCGGCGGCGGACGTGCTCGGCGCCGCCTTCCTCGGCGACCCCCGGCAGTGGCGCGGCGGCGCGACCGGACCGGCGCTGCAGGTGAGCGCTCGGCAGGGCGCGCTGACCCTGACGGTGCCCGCGGACGCCCCCGCCCCGGATGCCTCCGCCGGTGACGCCTCCGCCGGTGATGTTGACGCCCGCGCGTACGTCATGAGTACCGCCCTGCCGCTGCCCGCCGTGCTGGCCGGGCCCGCTCCTCCCGCGTGGCGGCTCGCCGACCCGACGCTCGACCTCTTCGGTGGGGCTCCCGTTCCTGTCCACGTCGCCGCGACCGCGCCGTTGGTGCCGGTGCTCGGCGCGGCGGGCGTGCTCGTCGATCTGGACGCGGCGCAGCGGCTGGGGGCCGTGGGGTCGTCGTCGGGCACGTACCAGGTGTGGTTGGCCGCCGGTGCCGCCTCCGCCGTGCCGGAACGCCTTCGCGCGGCGGGGCTGACCATCCTCGGGACGGACACCGTCGCGGACCGGGCGGCGCGATTCGCCTCGCGCGGGCCGGCCGTCGCCGAGCGCTTCCGGCTCTTCGCCGCCACCTTGGGCCTGCTGGCCGCGGCGGCCGCACTCGCGGTCTCCGTCGCGGCTGAGCGCCGCCAGCGCGCGGCCGACCTGCGGGCGCTTCGGGTACAGGGTCTCCCGGCGCGCACCGCCTCGACCGCGGGGCGGGCCGGCTCCGGCGCGGTCGTGCTGGCCGGGGCGGTGACCGGCGTGCTGGCCGCGGTGGTGGCGCGGTTCGCGTCGGGGCCGCCGCTGCCGTACTTCGCCGACGGCTGGAATCCGCCCGTGCCACCGGATCCGCTGCCGCCGCTGCCGTTGCTGGCCGCCGGCGTGGTGGCGCTGCTGCTGCTGGCCGCCGTCTGGCGGACCGCCACCGCCGGTGGCGCCGAGGGGGTCGTCCGATGATCTCGTTGCTGGTGTCGATGCTGCGGGCGCGGCGGGGGCAGGCGGTCGTGCTCGCGCTGCTGGCGTTGTTCGCGGTGGCCGCGGCGGTGGCGGCGCCGGCCTATCTGCAGGCGGTGGACCGGTCGATCGTGGCCGGGCAGGTGGCCACGGCGCCGGCTCGGGAGCGGTCGTTGACGATCACCGCGCGGGTCGATGGGCGGCAGGACGACGGGTTCGACTTTGCCGATGTGGCGTCCGGGCTGGTGGAGCTGCCCGGGTTCGAGCAGGTGTACGGGCAGGAGTTTCCGGCCGTCGGGATCGAGCCGGACAAGGTGCGGGCGTCGCGGGTCACGTACCGGCAGGACGTGTGCGCCCACCTGACGATCGTGGCCGGGCGGTGCCTGGCCGGCGCCGGCGACGTGGTGCTCGGGGAGCACACCGCGGCGCGGCTCGGGCTCGGGCCCGGCGACCCGATCACCCTCACGTTCGCGACGCTGGGCGGGAGCAGCTCCCAGCCGACGTACCTCGCCGACGGCGTCCCGGCGCGGCTCGTCGTGGCCGGGACCTATCGGGCGGCGGACGCGGGCGAGGCGTACTGGGGCGGCCACGGGTACTTCGATCCCGACACCACCGGCGCGCCCGGCGAGCCCGTGTTCGGCGGGTCGGCGACCGTGGCCGGGATGGATCACGGGACCACGGAGGCGTCGCTCGACCTGACGGCCGGGCCCGGGGCGCTCACCGCGGCGGCGCTGCCCGACACCCGGCGGCGGCTCGGCGAGCTGCGGGACCGGGCCGGGCGGCTCGGGCAGGGGATCGTGGTCAGCACCAGGCTGCCGGACCTGTTCGCGCGGATCGACCGCAGCCAGGAGCTGGCGCGGCGCAGTGTTCCGGCGGGTGCGGCGCCGTTGCTGCTGCTCGCGTACGCGGTGCTGTTCATTGCGGCCGACTACGCCACCCAGGGGCGGCGGCCCGAGCTGGCCGTCGTGGCGCTGCGCGGGACCCGATGGTGGACCCGGTGGTGGCTGACGCTCGGCGAGGGGCTGGCCGCGATCCTGCTCGGCGGGCTGGCCGGATGCGTCGCCGGGCAGTTGCTCGTGGGCGCCGTCGTCGCGTGGCGGTTCCCCGGGGTCGAGGTGCCGGTGTTCACGGTGGAGGCGTTGCGGTACGCACCGGTGGCGCTGCTCGGAGCTGTTGCGGCGGCGCTCGTGGCGCAGCGGCGCCATCTGGCCGCGCCGGTGGCCGGGCTGCTGCGGCGGGTGCGGGGGCGGACCGCGACCTGGCGGGTGCGCGCCGGCGAGGCGGTCGTCGCCGTGCTGGCCGCCGCGGCGACCGTGCAGCTGTTCCTCACCGACGGGTCGCTCACCGGAGTCGCCGTCGCGGCGCCGGCGCTGGTGATCCTGGCGCTCGCGCTCGCCACCGCGCGGGCCGTCACGCCGCTGGCCCGGCTCGTGGGTGGGTGGGCGCTGCGGCGGGGGCGGGTCACCACGGCGCTGGCCGCGTTCCAGCTGTCCCGGCGGCCCGGGGCGCAGCGGCTGATTCTGTTGCTGGTGGCGGCGGTGGGCGTGCTCGGGTACGCGGTCACGGCCACCGATCTCGCCGCCCGCGACCGGGACCTGGCGGCGCAGGTCGCGACCGGGGCGCCGCGGGTGCTCAGCGTCGCCTCGGTGGGCCGCGAGCAGTTGCTGCAGGCGGTGCGGGCGGCCGATCCGCGGGGCGAGTTCGCGATGGCCGTCGCCGGGCTGCCGCGGGGCCGTCCGGGCGAGGCGCCGCGGCTGGCCGTGGACACGACCCGGCTGGCGGCCGCGGCGACGTGGCTGGGCGCGTACGGCGATGTCGATCCGGGCGGGCTCGCCACGCTGCTGCGGCCGCCGGTGCGGGAAGTGGGGCTGACGATTCCCGGCCGGGATCTCACCGTCGACGCCACGGTCACCGGCGCCCGCCCCGACAACCCGGTCGCGCTGCGCCTGGTGCTGGCCGGGCCGAAGGGGCGCGCGAACGTGGACCTGGGGGCCGTGCACAACGGGGCGGGCACGTACCAGCAGCGGGTCGCCGAATGCGCCGACGGCTGCCGGCTCGTGGGCGTGCACCTGGTCACGCTCGACCCGGCGGCGACCGCGACCCGCATCACCGTCGTGCTCAACACGCTGCGCACCATCAACCCGCCCCGGACCGCGGCCACCGGCGCCGAGCTGGCCGACCTGGCCCGCTGGCGCGCCGCGGACGCCACCCTGACCGCCGCCCCGGACGGGCTGCGCATCGGCGTCGACGCCCCGGACGGCCTGCCGAACGGCGCCTGGGTCCAGCCGGCGGAGGTGCAGCTGCCGCTCCCGGTGGCCTCGACCGCCGCCGCGACGACGATCTCGGGCCTGGACAACCTCGACGTCCCGGTGACGGTGGCCGCGCACCTGGCCGCGGTGCCGCGCCTGGGCACGGACGGGACGCTGGTCGATCTCGAGTACGCCGAGCGCCTCGCCACCGATTCGGGCCTCGCCGACGAGCCGGAGGTGTGGCTGGGCCCGGCCGCCCCGCCGGACGTGCTGAACCGCCTGGCCGCGCAGGGCCTCGTGGTCGTCGCGGACACCGGCGTGGGGGACACCCGCGCCCGCCTGGCCGCGCAGGGGCCGGCGCTGTCGCTGTGGTTCCACGTGCTGGCCGGCGCGCTGGCGGTGCTTCTCGCGGCGGGCGGGCTGGCCCTGGTCATCGCCGTCGACCGCCGCGACCGCCGGGCCGACCTGGCCGCGCTGCGCACCCAGGGCCTGTCCCGCCGCGCGGCCGGGCGGGTGGCCCTGTGGACGTATCCGGCGCTGGTCCTGGCGGCGGCGCCACCGGGCCTGGCGACGGCCCTGATCGCGTGGCGCCTGACCGGCTGGGCCCTGCCCCTGTTCGGCGAGCCGATGCCGGCGCTGCCGCTGCCGCACTGGCCGACGGGGCCGGCGCTGCCGCTGACCTGGCTGCTGACCCTGGCCCTGCTGATCACGGTCGCGGCCGCGACGGCCCGCGCGACCACCGCACCCCCGAGGAGGACAGCGGCGACAGCAACCCCGAACTGAGCCCGCGCCGGGCCAAGGGGGCGATCATCGCACCCCCGGCGAGGGCGGCGGCCGCCAGTGAGTTGCGGTGGTCGATAGGCTGAGGCGCTCGGCTGTCGGCACCCGTCGGGGAGGCACGTGTGCGGCGCGGTCAGGTTGGGGTGCTGCTGGCGGTAACGTCGGGGCTGTTCTCGGTGCTGCTGGCCGTTGCCGTCAACGTTGCCACCGGCGGGGAGCTGCCCGGGTCGCTCGCGTCGGTCGCGTGGCTCGCGTGGCCGGCCGTCGGGGTGCTCGGGCTCGTCGGCATCGGGCTCGCGATCTGGCAGCAGCATCTGGCCAACGCCACGCCGCCGTTCAACGCCACGCCGCCGCCGCCCAACGCCACGCCGCCGTCGCTCAACGCTACGCCGCCGCTCAACGCCACGCCGTTCAACGCCACGCCGCCGCCCGCGGGCGGGACGGTGCCGCGCACGGCCGGGGCAGAGCCGCCGGAGGGTGGGACGGTGCCGCGCAGGGCCGGGGCAGAGCCGCCCGCGGGCGGGACGGTGCCGCGCAGGGCCGGGGCAGAGCCGCCCGCGGGCGGGACGGTGCCGTCCGAGGGCCGGACAGCGCCGCCCGCGGTTGGGATGGCGTCGCCCGGGGACAGGACGGTGTCAGCCCGGGCCGAGACCGTGACGGCCGGTGCGGGGGCCCTGCGGCCGGCCGAGCTGCCCGCCGCGCCTGCGGTGTTCGGGCGGGACGCGGTTGCGGGGGAGATCGGCGCCGCGCTTCGAGGGGCCGCGGTCATCGTGGTTGCCGCCGCGCCCGGAACCGGGAAGACCGCCCTCGCGCTGCGGGTCGCGCACGACGTGCGGGAGCGGTTCCCCGACGGGCAGCTCTACGCGACGCTCCTCGGTGGCGCCGGCCCGCCCCTGGCGCCCGAGGCGGTGCTCACGCGGTTTCTCAAGGCGCTCGGCGTACCCGACGTGGAGGGCCTGGGCCGGGTCGACGAACTCGCCGCGCGGTTCCGGTCCGCCGTCGCCGATCGGGCCGTGCTCGTGGTGCTCGACGATGCCCGGGACGCCGAACAGGTCGCGCCGCTGATTCCTGGCGGCAGCCGGTGCGCCACGCTCGTCACGAGCCGGGCGCAGCTCGACGGGCTGCCGGGGGCGCGGGTCGTCGGGCTCGGGACCATCGCCGACGAGGCCGCGCTGGCGCTGCTCCACGACCTGGCCGGCGACCGGATCACGAGAGATCCCGGCGGGGCCCGGGAACTTGTCGCCGCCTGTGGTGGGCTGCCCCTCGCGGTACGCGTCGTCGGTGGCCGCCTCCGCGCCCGTAGCGGCTGGACGCCGGGGCAGCTCGCGGCCCGGCTGCGCGACGAGAACAAGATGCTGGACGGGCTGCGGGCGACCTTCCGCGGCGCGTACGACGGGCTGGGCGAGACCGAACAAGTGGTGTTCCGCCGCGCCGGATCCCATCCCGGGGCGGCGTTCGGCACGAGAGCCGCGGCCGCGCGCGCCGGGCTCGACCTCAACGTCACCGAGCAAGCCCTCGAACGGCTCGCCGACGGGTTCCTGGTGGAGTCGCCGGAGCCGGACCGGTACAAGCTGCATGATCTTTTGCGGTTGTTCGCCTCCGAAACGGTGGACGCGGCGGGCGAGCGCCGAGAGGTGGTGGGGCGGCTCCTCCAGGAGAGCTCCGAGGCGGCCGTGCTGCGGGAAGGGCTCGCCGCCGGGCTGCGGGACGAGGTCGTGCGGGCGGCCGGGGCGCCGCCGCAGCACATTGACGACGGGCATGAGTGGCTCGCGGTCCGGCAGGTGGTGGTCGAGGCGCTGCGCGAGGCCGGCGGGGCGCGGCTGGCCGAGGCGCTGCGCGCGCTCTCGGGGGCGTACACGTTCGTGGGGCAGGTGCAGGCGGCGCTCCCGCCCATCGAGGAGGCCGCGGCGCTGGCGCAGGAGGAGCCGGAGATCGCGAAGTGCGCGCGGCGGCTGGGGGAGGCGCTGCGGGACCTCGGCCGGACCGACGAGGCCGAGGCGGCGCTGCTGCGGGCCCTCGAGCTGTGCGGCGAGCAGGGCATGGTCGAGGAGGAGCTGGAGGTCAGCGCCGCGCTCGGGGTGCTGTACAACAACGACCGGCGGTTCGAGCGCAGCCGGCCGGTGCTGGAGCGGGCGCTCACGCTGCAGCCGGACGTGCGGGACGTGCGGCGGGGGTGGGTGCTGCTGTCGCTGGCGGTGAGCGTGCGGTTCGCCGGGGACGCGCGGGCGTCGGCGGCGCTGGTCGAGGAGGCGGCGGCGGTCGCGCGCGAGGCCGGGGACCGGTACCAGCTCAGCTACTGCCATCAGGAGGCCGGCTGGGCCCTGTTCGACCTCGGCGACCTCGACGGGGCGCGGCGGGAGTTCACCACGATGCTGGCGATCTGCCGGGACCTGCGGGTCGGCTTCGGGGAGGCGTCGGCGGTGGAGAGCCTCGGCGTGGTCGCGGACCGGCGCGGCGACCACGCGGCCG
Source organism: Dactylosporangium sp. CS-033363 (assembly GCF_050942475.1). Taxonomy (NCBI): domain Bacteria; kingdom Bacillati; phylum Actinomycetota; class Actinomycetes; order Micromonosporales; family Micromonosporaceae; genus Dactylosporangium; species Dactylosporangium sp. CS-033363. The sequence goes on from NZ_CP192032.1 coordinate 2,837,445, forward strand.
GGCGCGCCGCGGCGCTGCAGGCGGCGGAGCTGTACGAGCGGCTGGGCGACGAACGGCGGGCCGAGATGGCACGGGGAAACGCTCAGCCGAGATAGATCGGCCGGAAGCCGGGCATCGCGCGCCGCCCGGTGCCGATCAGCAGGGCGTCGGTGTCCGACCACGACGCCGGGAACGGCTTGCCGGCGATGGACTCCAGGATCGCGCGGGACCGGGCCAGGCCCTCCGGCCAGGGCGGCGTGGTCCGCAGGTCGAGGTGGTGCAGGGTCGCCTCCAGGACGTACGCGCCCAGGAAGTCGCGCACCGTCAGGATCTCCCCGCGGGTGGCGATCAGCGCGTCGGGGTCCGCGAGCTCGGCCGCCCGGACCGCCGCCTCGCCCACGTCGTCGAGGTGGAACTTCTGCAGGCCGGGGTCGCCGTAGGCGCCGGCCAGCCGTACCGTCAAAGCATCCAGCGGATCGTCGCCGGACGGCTGCGCGTCCAGCATGTTCCAGTAGGTGGCGGCGTCGCGGGTCGGCTCGCCCGCGGCCGGCGTGGCCAGGGTGATGAGCACGTCCTGGGCGTCGATGACGAGGTGGCAGACCAGGTCGCGGATCAGCCAGCGCGCGCACCCGGACGGCTCGGCGAAGACGGCGTCGGGAAGGTTGTCCACCGCCGCCAGCAGGTCCGACCAGGAGCGCGCGAAGAGGCTCACACGATCGCGCGCCGATCGGCCCGGGCGGCCAGTTCCCGCTCGTCGACGAAGGCGAGCATCGGCGCGCCGGGCGCGCACAGCATGGTGACGGTGAACCGGAGCGGCACGTCGGTGCGGTTGTTCGCGTCCTGGTAGTGGATGACGTCGCCGCCCGGCTCCCAGAAGGCCTCGCCCGCCGGGATCACCCGCGGCCGCTCACCCTCCAGCTCGAAGACCATCTCGCCCTCCAGCACGTAGCCGAAGGCGGGGCCGGAGTGCCGGTGCGGGGGCGTGCCGGACGAGCCCGGCGGGTGCTCGACGACGATCGTCATCACGTGCGCGTCGGGGGGAAAGAACGGCGGCTTGACTTCCTGCAGCTCGTAAACGGTCATAGGCGGCGGCCTACCCGGAGCGGGAGAGAAATCACGTCACCCCTCGAACCACACCCGCAGCTGCTTCGCCGCCTGGGCCTGCGCCACCTTGCCCGCCTCCAGGGTGCCGGCCATCGCGAAGAAGCCGTGGATCATGCCCTCGTACCGCGTCACCGCGACCGGCACGCCGTCGTGGGCCAGCCGCGCCGCGTACCGCTCGCCCTGGTCGCGCAGCGGGTCGTACTCGGCCGTGATGACCAGCGCCGGCGGCAGCCCCACGAGGCTCTCGGCCTGCAGCGGCGAGGCCAGCGGGTTGTACACGTCGTCGCCGTCGAGCAGGTAGTGCCGGCGGTACCAGGCGACGGAGTGGTGGTTGAACAGGTACGGGTCGTCGTTGGCGCGCATCGACTCGTCGTCGGCGGTCTGGTCGGTGTTCGGGTAGACGAGCAACTGGCCGGCGAGGGCCGGGCCGCCCGCCTCCTGGGCCATGAGCGTGATGCCCGCGGCGAGGTTGCCGCCCGCGCTGTCGCCGCCGACGGCGATGCGGACCGGGTCGGCGCCGAGCGCGGCCGCGTTGGCGATGACCCACTCGGTGGCGCGCCAGCAGTCCTCGACCGCGGCCGGGAACGGGTGCTCGGGCGCGAGGCGGTAGCCCGGCACCACGACGATGCACCCGGCCGCGTTGGCCAGGCTGCGCGCGATGGCGTCGGCGGTGTCGATGGTGCCGAGGACCCAGCCGCCGCCGAAGAAGTACATGAGGACGGGCAGGCCGGGTGCGGCGTTCGGCCGGTACACGCGGATCGGGATCCTGGGGTCTTCGAGCCAGTGCTCGGTGACCTCGTGGACCTTCTCGGGGTTGCCGCCCGCGGCCCGGATCGAGGCCAGGTCGGCGGCGCGGGCCTCCTCCAGGCTCATCGAGTAGAGCGGGGCGGCGTTATCCCGCTCCTTGGCGTCGCGCATGGCCTGCACCTGCGGGTCGAGCGGCATCGGCGGCATCCCCCAGACATGAGCGAAGGCGGTCGAGCACGGCCGCCGCCGCGATCCTATGACTCAGCGCGTTTCCGTGCAGCCCGTCGGGTCCGGTCAGGACCTCGCCGGCGGCGATCGCCGGGTGCGCGGACAGGTCGGCGTGCACGGTCCCCAGCCGTGCCGCCAGGGCGTTGGTGCGGGCCGCGAGCAGCGCCATCCGGCGGGAGAAGCCGGCGCTGAGCCAGGCGGGCATGTGCGGATATTCGCGCATCACGAACACCGACACCGTGATCACGGTCGCGCCCGCCCGCTGCAACGCCGTGACGATGTCGGCGTAAGCGGCGTCGACCGCGTCCGCGCGGGCCTCGTAGCCGGGCCGCATCGCGTCGTTCGCCCCGCACACCACCATCGCCAGATCCGGCCGGAAGGCCAGCGCCGCCGCGAGCTGCGTGTCGCGGACCTCGGCCGCGCGCAGGTTGCGCACGCCCAGGTTGACGAACGCGTCCGGGGCCAGCGCGTCGCGGACCAGTTCCGCGAAACTGCCCGGTTCCTGGACCACGCTGTCGCCGAGCGCGCAGTAGCGATGGATGGGCGCATATTCCGGTGCCATGTAGGCCTTTCGGCTCATGGAGGAGCGAGTGGAGTACAAGATAGGCTAACGCCTATGAGGCCTGGCGCGGATTATCGGCACCGCGCGGAACTCGCCGTCAAACCGGACGTGTGGGACTTCATCGAGGGCGGCGCCGAGGACGAGCGCACCCTCGCGGCCAATCTGCGGGCCTTCGACCGGATTCGGCTGCGCCCGCGGGTGCTCGCCGGCGTCCCGCGGGCCGACACCGCCGTCTCGCTGTTCGGGACGACCTACGCCACCCCCATCGGCGTCGCGCCCACCGCCTACCACCGGCTCGTCGACCCCGAGGGCGAGGTGGCCACGGCCCGGGGCGCGGGCGCGGCGGGCGCGCTGTTCGTCGCCGGCATCTTCGCCAGCCGCACCATCGAGGACATCGCGGCCGCGGCCACGTCCGGTTTGTGGCTCCAGTTGTACTGGCTGCAGCGCCGCGACGTCATGCAAGCCCTCGCCGAGCGGGCCGAGCGGTCCGGCTACGGTGCGATCATGCTCACCGTCGACGTGCCCCGGATGGGCCGGCGCTGGCGCGACATGCGCAACGGGTTCGTCATCGGCGGCGGGGTCGCCGCGGTCAACATCGACCCGGCCGTCATGGCCTCCGCGCACGAGCGCGACGCGGGCAGCTCGGCCATCGCCCGGCACACCGCCGACGCCTTCGACCCGACGGTCACCTGGACCGACCTGGCCTGGCTGCGCGGGTGCACGGGCCTGCCGCTGGTGCTCAAGGGCATCCTCACCGCCGAGGACGCGGTGCTGGCGGCCGAGCACGGCGCCGACGCGATCGTGGTGTCCAACCACGGCGGCCGCCAGCTCGACGGCGCGGTCGCCAGCCTCGACGCGCTGACCGAGGTCGTCGACGCGGTCGGCGACCGGCTCCCGGTGCTCTTCGACGGCGGGGTGCGGCGCGGCACCGACGCCCTGGCCGCGCTCGCCCTCGGCGCGCGGATGGTCCTCATGGGCCGGCCGCCGCTGTGGGGGCTCGCGGCCGGCGGGGCCGACGGGGTCGCGGGCGTGCTGCGCGCCGCGACCGCAGAACTCGAACACGCCATGGTGCTCGCCGGGCGGCCGACGCTGGCCGCGCTGGACCGCAGCGCCGTACGAACGAGCGGAGGCGCTGCCTGATGGTGGTGTTGTCCCGGGAGGCGCTGCACACCTCGGTCGTGGACCCGGTGTCGGCCTCCATGAACTTCCTCAACGAGGTCGCGAGCCGGTTCCCGGAGGCGATCTCGCTCGCCGCGGGCCGCCCGTTCGACGAGTTCCACGAGGTCACCGACATCGACAAGCACATCCAGGCCTACCTCAACCACCTGCGCGAGCGGGGGTTGAGCGCGGGCGCGGCACGGCAGCTGCTCACGCAGTACGGGCGGACGAACGGGCACATCGGCGACCTCATCGCGCGGATGCTCGACGTCGACGAGAACATCCAGGTCCCGGCGGCCGCGGTGATGGTGACCACCGGCTGCCAGGAGGCGATGATCATCGCGCTGCGCGGGCTGTGCGCCGGCCCGGACGACGTGGTGCTCGCGGCCGAACCCTGCTACGTCGGGCTGACCGGGGCCGCGCGGATCCTCGGCGTCGAGGTCGTCGGGGTGCCGGAGTCGGCCGACGGGCTGCGGCCCGAGACGGTGCGCGCGGTCGCCGCGGCCACCCGCGCCCGTGGCAAGAACCCCAAGGCCCTGTATCTGGTACCGAACTTCGCCAACCCCTCCGGCGTCTCCCTGCCGGTCAGCGTGCGCCGGGCCCTGCTCGCCGCGGCCGCCGACGAGGACCTGCTGATCCTCGAGGACGACCCGTACGGGCTGTTCGGCCTCGACGACGAGCCCCGCCCCACGCTCAAGAGCCTCGACAACGACCAGCGGGTCATCTACCTCGGCTCGTTCGCCAAGTCGTACTTCCCCGGGGCCCGCGTCGGGTACCTCGTCGCCGACCAGACCGTCGCCGACGCCGAGGGCCGCCGCACGCTGCTCGCCGAGGAGCTGTCCACGGTCAAGAGCATGCTGACGGTGAACACGTCGGCGCTGTCCCAGGCGGTCGTCGGCGGCATGCTCATCGACGCCGGCTTCAGCCTGCGCACGGTGAACCAGGCGAAGATCGCGTTCTACCGGCACAACCTGCAGACGCTGCTGGCCGCTCTTCAGAAGCACTTCGCCGGTACCGCGGTCCGCTGGAACAGCCCCAGCGGCGGCTTCTTCGTCGTCTGCGAGGTGCCGGTCGACGCGAGCGAGGACCTCCTGGAAATCTCGGCCCGCGAGTACGGCGTGCTCTGGACCCCGATGCGCTTCTTCTACGTGGACGGCGGCGGCACCCACGCGCTGCGCCTGTCGTGCAGCGCCCTGGAGCCGGCCCAGATCGGCGAGGGCGTCCGCCGCCTGGCCGCGCTGCTGCGGCGGTGACCACGCTCGTCGACATCTGGCTGGTCGACGCGCGGGCCCCGTTCGACGAGTGCCTGAACCCCGACGAGCGGCGCCGCCACGACGCGCTCAGCTCGCCCGACGACCGTCGCCGCTTCGCCTCCGCCCACTCGGCCCTGCACCGCATCCTGCCGGGGCGGCGCTGGACCCGCGGCCCGAACGGCAAGCCCGAGCTGATCGGCACGACGCTGCAGGTGAACCTGTCGCACGCGGGGGAGTGGGCGGCGATCGCGCTCACCGACGGGCGGCCGGTCGGCGTCGACCTGCAGGACCTGGTCAGCGGGCTCGACTACGCGGCGATGGCCCGCCGCTTCTTCCCGCCCGTTGAGGCCGACGTCACGGAATTGGGGACGTTTTCACAGTTGTGGGCCCGCAAGGAGGCGGTGGTGAAGGCGGCCGGCGACCGCCTCACCCGCGGCCTGTTGCTTCCGGTGGCCGGCGACCCGCCCCCGCAGGTCACCCACGACGGCGTCGTCTACACCCTCGCGGACTTCGAGGCGCCTGAGGGTTTCCGGGCCGCGGTGGCGCTCCAGGGCCCGGAACCCTTCGTCATCCGAACGCACTGACGCACAGGTACCGCAGCGCAGGGTCGTAGTCCGCGACCACCACGGGGCCGTCCACGGACGCCATGGCCTCCCACACGCCCGTCATCGGCTGGCCCGGGTCGGCGAGCACGACGCGGTCCGCCTTGACGTCGGACGCGTGCTCAGCCAGCGCCGAACCCAGCACGACGGTCTCGGCCCCGGCCACCATATCGACCACGTCGGACGGCCGAGCGCCCCGAACGATCCGCGGCGAACCCGCTTCCAGCGTGGACGGTCCAAAGTGGACCGCGACCGCGCAGTGCGAGGCCGGAACCTCGACCGGCACCCCCGGGTCGTACGGCAACGACGACTGCTCGGCCACGAGCAGCAACGCCCGCACGTACGTGCCGGACAGGGCGTAGTCACGAAGCAGCCGCAGTCCCGTAAAAGCCCCCGCCCGGCCCTGATCCGACACCGCGAACGCCATCGGCCCGCCGGGACACACGTGACTCAGCCAGGTAGCCGTGGCCCGCCCCGGCTCGATGTCCGGAATGTCGTACGCCAGCACCAGCGCGTCCACCGGCTCGGCGGGCAGCAGCGGCAGCGCCATCTCCCCGTACGAGTGCCCGGAGGCCATCCCGTCCGGCGCGCCGAGCCCGTCCTGCGCCAGCAGATCGCTCAGGTAGGTGGACAGCCGAGCGGCGTGCGCCGGGTCGCCGGAACGCGCCGCCGGAGCGGGGAACCGCCGCGCCTCGGCCCGGCGCAGGCCCCACGGCACGCTCACTCCTCCGGCAGCAGGTTGCCGGCGACGTAGGTCGCGAGGGTGCCCACCGTCTCGAAGTCGTCGCGCCCCAGGTCCTCGACGCTGATCTCGCGCTCGAGGCGGTCCTCCAGCTCCAGGACCAGCTCCAGCCCGGTGGTCGAGCTCATCCCGAGGTCGTCCATGAGCGTGGTGCCCTCGGACGCGTCGGGCACCTCCCGCTTGAGCACGCGGGGCAGCAGGGCGCAGATCGTCTCCACGACGTGCTCGCGCAGAGCGGGATCGACGGCGGTGGCGGTGTCGGACACGGTGGGCTCCTAAGAAAACGGCTGAAGAGATCAGTGCTCGAAGACCATGGCGGAGAACGTGGCGCCCCGGCCGGCCCCGGCGGCGGCGATCACGTAGCGGTCCCCGGGCCGCAGCAGGCCGCGCCCGACCGCGGTCCGGTGGTTGATGAAGGCGTCGGCGCAGAACACGTGCCCGTAGTCGGCGACGTGCTCGAGCAGCACCCGGTCGAGCGGGAAGCCGATCCGCTTGCACGTGCGCTGCCACGCGACCTGGTTCACGTTGTGCGGCAGGATGACCGCGATGTCGTCGAGGGCCAGCCCGGCCCTGGCCACCGCGGCGGTGACGGCCTCGCCGAGCGCGTCGTGGTAGATGCGCTGGAACTCGGCGGCCACCTCCTCCAGGTCGCCGTCGAACTCGCCGCGCAGCCGGGCCACATAGGACAGCAGCCGGTCCCGCGTGCCCGACGCGGCGACCAGGCAGGCCGCCGCCCCCTCGCCGAACATCGACGTCTCCGGCACGAACCGGGCCTCGCCGGTGAACGCCTTCTCGCCGGCCAGGACCACGGCCAGCCCGTCGTCCCCGTCGGCGGCGAGCAGGCGCCCGGCGAGGTCCACGGCGAGCAGCCCGGACGCGCACGCCTGCTGCCCGACCGCAAAGGCCTGCGCGTGCCCGAGCCCGGCCGCCTCGACGGCGTCGTGCAGAGGATTTCGCGGGTACGCCACGACGACCGGAAACGTCCGCGCGTACAGCACGTACCGGACCCGGCCGCGCTGCTCGCCGGTCAGCGCCAGGTCCTCCAGGGCCAGCCGCAGCAGCTCGGTCAGCGGCGCGGAGGAGCGGGCGGCGGCGCCGAGCTTGTGGTACCGGCGGAAGACCCGGACCTGCATGGGCGTGAGGTCGAACGCGTCCGCGTAGGACTCGATGGTCACCCGCTCGGCGGGCACGAACGTCCCGATGGCGGCGAGCGTGGTCATGAAACCTCCTCCACAGCGAGGGTCTCGACGCGGCGGACCAGCGCCTCGGCCGCGGCCGCGGGCAGCCGGGCGGCGTCGGTGAACACGGTCAGCAGCAGCCCGCCGCCATCGCCGTCATCATCGTCGTCGATGTCGACGCTGAGCGGGTCGAACGGGTCGTCCTGGGCCACCGTCCAGCGGAACGTGCCCGGCGGCGCGGCCCGCACGTCCTCGGTGGACGGCACCGGCCCGGCGAAGCCCTGGCGGCTGGCGACCCGGCGGTCGTTGCACCACAGCCCGGCGTCGGGGTCGGCCCCGGCCCGGGCGAACGCGGCGGCGACGGCGTCCGGGTCGACGTACGCGTACTTGTACGCCGCCATCGCCGCCGCCCCCACCCGCCGCAGCGCCTCGGCGAACGGCACCCCGGCCACGTCGGCCGCGCACAGGCCGCGCTGGGCGACCATGGCCACGACCCGCTCGAAGCCGCGCCGGAACCGGTTGCTCACCATCGGGCGCAGCACCGCCGGCCCGTCCCCGGGCAGCGCCATGGCCAGCAGCGTCATGAGCACCTGGGACGAGTCGGCGTCGGCCCGCTCCGACAGCGCGTGCACGGCGAGCGGCAGCGCGGTGGTGCGGAACTCGCCGCGCAGGTACGGCCCGGACTCCACAGTGGACGCTGCCGGGACGCGGGCGATGACCCGCTCCCAGTGCCGCAGCGCGGAAGCGTTCTGCCGCCGCCCGGCCTCGCTCGCCTGCCACCGCGCCTGCTCCAGCGGCGGCGTGCCGGGGTCGGTCTCGGTCCGGTCGGCCACCTCGGCCAGGAAGATGCGCCCGCCCAGCCCGTCGGTGACCAGGTGCGGCAGCACGGTCGACAGGTGGGTGGGCGCGCCGCGGTGCCGGACCACGCCCATCCGGACCGGCCACTCCTCGACCAGGTCGAACGGGCGGGCCCGGTCGCGGGCGTCCAGCGCGATCACGAACGCCTCGGGGTCCTCGCCGTCCGGGCAGTCGTAGACGTCCAGCCCGACGGTGCCGCGGTCGGCGACCGTCTGCAGTGGACGGCCGCCGGAGTAGCGGAGCCTGGTGCGCATCGGGGGGTACCGGCGAAGAATCCAGCGCAGTTCGGACTCGACGTCGCCGAGGGTGGTGCCCGGGGCCAGCCGCGACCAGCCGCCGATCGGCAGCCAGGAGCGCTGCCGCCGCATGGTCAGCCAGAGCTCGCGCTGGCCCCAGGAGAGCTCGCCCGTCCCGGCCCCGGCGGCGGCGAACCGCACCGGGAGCCGGAGCGTCGCCACGAGGGGCGGCGCGGCGTCGGCGGCGAGGTCAGGCATGCGCCATCGCGGCGAGGTGCCGCTGGCGCATGAGGAACTTGCGCACCTTCCCGGTCGGGCCGACCACGATGTCGTCCTCGGGGAAGACGACGACCTTGCGCAGGGTGGCCGCCGCGGCCGGGGTCAGCGCGGCCCGGACCGCCTCGGTGTGGTCGGTCGCGGGGTCGGCCCCGGCGTGCAGGGACAGCAGCACGTCGGTGACGACGGTGCCCTCCGGGGTGCGGGCCGACACCACGGTGCAGTCGCGCACCTCGGGCACCGCGCGCAGGATCCGCTCCTCGGACATCGCGGTGTAGAGCCACTCGCCGCCGCCGAGGTCGATCGAGTCCACCGCCCGGTCGACGTGGTAGTAGTAGCCCTCCTCGTCGCGGTACATGAGGTCGCCCGTCAGGTAGTAGCCGGCCAGGCGGTTGCGGTAGGTGTTGACGTGGTCGTTCCAGTAGCCGGGGGCGAGCGTCGGCGACTTGAGCCCGAAGTGCCCGACCTGGCCGACCGGCACCTCGGCGCCGGTCTCGGTGTCCAGGAGCGCGACGTCGGCGAAGACGTGCGGGACGCCGACGCAGCGGCCGTAGCGCTCGGTGTCGCTGCGGTGCGTGATGTGGAAGGCCGAGTGGCCCATCTCGGTCGAGCCGAGGCCGTCGACGAAGCTGGAGCCCTTGACCCGCTGGACGCCCTCGCGGGTGACGACGTTGCGGCTGCCGGCGTTGACCAGGTTGCGGATGTGCGGCTCGTGCGCGCAGTCGCCGGTGTTGAACCACAGCGCCACCGAGTCGATGGGGCGCGCGGCCAGGTCGTAGCGGGCCAGCTCGGCCCAGGTGACGGCGAAGCCGAAGACCCCGGTCGGCCGCCAGCGCTCGATCGCCGCGAGCACCGCCGCGCCGTCGTCCTGCTTGGACAGGAACAGCAGCTCCGAGCGGTTGCTCAGGGCGTGGTTGATGGTCATGATGCCGGCCGCGTGCGGGGCGGGCAGGGCGCTGAGGATGCGCTCGGTGCCCTGGGCCCGCGGGCCGCTGAGCCGGATGCGGCGGGTGGCGTGGAACAGGCTCGCGTGCGAGTGCACGACCGCGGTCGGCATCCGGGTGGTGCCGGAGGAGTGGGTGATGGCGATCGGGTCGTCGGCGTGGTGCTCGAACACCGGCGGGGCCTGGGCCGGGTCGCCGGTGCCGGTCTCGGCGACGTCGTGCACCGCGATCCCGCCGAGGTCCGCGTCGCCGAGGCGCTCGATGTGGGCGGCGTCGGTGAGCAGCGCGACGCCGCGCAGCTTGCGGATGTACTCGGCCGCGATCTCGCCCGGGATGTTCGGGTTCATCAGCGCCGGGATCGCCCCGAGCCAGGTCAGCCCCATCCAGTTCAGGAAGCAGTCGGCGGCGCCGGTCACGTAGATCGCGACCGGATCGCGGCGGCGGATGCCGGCCGCGTGCAGCCAGGCCGCGCGGGCGGCGGCCCGGTCGCGCAGCTCGCCGAGGGTGAGCCCGTGCCAGGCCGGGAAGCCGTCGACGGCCGTGTCGAAGGCCATGCCCGGCCCGTCCAGCGGCGCACCGTGCTCGATGAGCTTGTGCAGCACGTTGCCCGCCCCGACGGTCGGGTCGGCGGCCAGCGCGGCCCGGATGTTGGTGGACGCCATCGATGGACTCCTTCTATTTCGCCGACAGAAAAGGCTTCAAGGCCGCTTCGGTACCGTCTGATCGCAGCGAAGCCGGCAACTCCGCAAAGGCGTAGGGGTAGGCCGGACGACCCGGAACGAGCGCCCACACCTCGCCGGTCCCGTCTCCCGCCGCGACCCCCGCGACGGCCGCCGCGACCTCGTCCGGGGCCAGCAGCGGCATCTTCTGCTTGCGCAGCAGCCGCCCGGTGATGCCCAGGAACGGCGTGTCGGTGAACCCGGGACACAGCGCGTTGATCCGCACCCCGCGGGCCGCGAGCGGCGTGGACAGCGCCCGCACGTACCCGACCACGGCCGCCTTGGTGAGCGCGTACACCGGGTTCGCCTGCTCGGGCCCGAGCGCGGCGAGCGAGGCGACCGCGACGACCTGCCCGGCGGAGCGCGCCAGGGCCGGCAGCGCCGCGTCCACCCCGAACACGACCCCGTCCACGTTGACCCCGAGCGCGCGGCGGTACCGCACCACGTCCAGCCCGGGGTCGGGCGGCACGTCGGACTGGATGCCGGCCGCGAGCACGAGCAGGTCGAGCGACCCGTGCAGGTCCAGGGCCCACGCCACCATGTCGGCGTTGCCGGCCGGGTCGGCGACGTCCGCGCAGACCGCGGTGCCGCCCACGTCCTTGGCGACCCGCTCGGCGGCGTCAAGGTCGAGGTCGGCCACCACGACGGCGTGGCCGTCCGCGGCCAGGCGCGCGCAGACCGCGGCCCCGATCCCGCCGCCACCGCCCGTGACCAGTGCGACCGGCATGCTCACGCCTCCTGTCCGAGCTTGGCGACGTCCTCGATCGCGGCCCGCAGCTGCGCCCGCGACGGCTGCAGGGCCAGGTCGAGCTCGCGGGCGAACGGCAGCACCGCCCCGTCCGGGCGGGTCACCCGCCGCGGCGGCGCGACCAGGCGCATCCCCTCGGCGGCGGAGGCCAGGATCTCCCCGGCGATGCCGCAGGAGCGGTTGGAGTCGTCGACGACCACGAGCCGGCCGGTGCGCTCCAGCGAGGCGGCCAGCCCGGCCCAGTCGAACGGGTGCAGCGTGCGCGGGTCGAAGACCTCGACGGAGACGGTGCCGGCCAGCTCCTCGGCGACCGCCAGGGCGTCGTGGACCAGGTGCCCGACCGCGACCACGGTGACGTCGTCGCCGGGGCGGTGCACGCGGCCGACGCCGAGCGGGATCGGGGCCAGCCGGGCGAGGTCGACGTCGGCCCGGACGCCGACCGCGCCGGCCGGGGCGAAGACGACCACCGGGTCGTCGTCGCGGATCGCGGAGGCCAGCAGGCCGTAGGCGTCCTCGGGGGTGGCCGGGACGACGGTCTTGACGCCGACGTGGGCGAAGAGGCTGTACGGGTGGTCGGAGTGCTGCCCGGCCCACCCGCCGCGCGAGCCGGAGCTGGGCAGCAGGTACGTCACCGGCACCCGGGTCTGCCCGCCGGTCATCAGCGAGAACTTGTGGGCCTGGTTCGCGATCTGCTCGAAGGCCAGGAACAGCAGCGCCGGGATCTGGAACTCGATCAGCGGCCGCTGCCCGGCCATCGCGGCGCCGGTGGCGAAGCTGGTGAACGCCTGCTCGGAGATCGGCGTGTCGATGACCCGCCCGGGGCCGAACTTCTTGTGCAGCCCGGTGGTCACGTTGCTGACCGCGACCCGCACGTCCTCGCCGAAGACGCACACGGCCGGGTCGCGCTCCATCTCGGCGGCGATCGCCCGGTTCAGCGCCTTGAGGTACGACAGGTTCGTCATGCCGCACCCGCCCGCACCTGAAGGCCGTCGGCGTACAGGTGCTCGAGCGCCCCGTCCGGGTCCGGCATGGGACTCTCCTTCGCGAAGCGCACGGCGGCCTCCAGGACGTCCTCGAGTTCGGCGTCGATGCGGGCCCGCACGGCCGGGTCGAGCCGGGCGCCCTGGATCTCCACGGGGTCGCGGGACGTGCCGTCGGCGACCTCGGCGTCGGTGCGGTAGCGGGGCCGGGCCGCGTGCTCCCAGGTGTGGTGGGCGTCGAACCGGTAGGCGACGCACTCCAGCAGCGTCGGCCCCTCCCCGGCCCGGGCCCGTGCGACCGCCTCCGCGGTCGCGGCGCGCACGGCCTCGGGGTCGCAGCCGTCCACGGTGGACGCCGGGATGCCGAACGCGGCGGCCCGGCCGGTGACGGTGCCGGCCACCGCGTCGGCGAGCCGCGTGGTGGTCGCGAACCCGTTGTTCTCGCAGACCAGCACGACCGGCAGCTTCCACAGGGCGGCCAGGTTGAACGTCTCCAGGACCACGCCCTGGCTGACCGCGCCGTCGCCGAAGTAGGTCAGCGCGACCCGGTCGATCCCGGCCCGGCGGGCGGCCCAGGCGGCGCCGGTGGCGATCGGCACGGCCGCGCCGACGATCGCGTTGGCGCCGAGGATGCCCAGCGAGAAGTCGGCCGCGTGCATCGAGCCGCCGCGGCCGCGGTTGAGCCCGGTCGCCCGGCCGGCCAGCTCGGCCATCGTGCGCGCCGGGTCCGCGCCCTTGGCCAGCACGTGGCCGTGGCCGCGGTGGGTGCTCGTGATGACGTCGCCGGGCCGCAGCGCGGCGCAGGTGCCCGCGGCGATGGCCTCCTGCCCGAGGTACGGGTGGATGCCGCCGACGATCGTGCCGTCCCGCACGAGCTCGATGGCCCGCTCCTCGAAGCGGCGGATCAGGCGGACCGTCCGGTACAGCCCGGCGTCGTCAGTCACGTGCGTCCCCTCTAGACCGGAACGGTGGCGTCGATTTCGGCGAGGATGCCGCTCCACAGCTTCGCCCGCGCCGCGAGGGCGAGGTTGATCGTGTCGGCGCACTCGTTCCACTTGTTCTCGTCGTCGCCGCACAGGTCGGTGACCATCTGCATGGCCATCGGCGTGTGCTCCTCGCCGTCGACCTCGATGTGCCGGGCCAGGTAGTCCACGAACGTGTCGAGCTGCCCGACCTGCTCGTTGACCTTGACGACCTGCTGGAACATGTCCGGGATCAGGTCCTCGCGGCCGAACGCGAACGCGGCCGCCTGGCAGTGCACCGGCGCGGTGTCGATGAGGTGCCAGGTGAGCGCCACGAACTCGGCCGCCGGCGCGGGCACCCCGGCCTGCTGCATCGCGGCCGGCACCGGGGTGCCCGCGCGCAGCAGGTCGATGAAGCCGTCGATGACGGTACGGTCGGCGCCGGCCTCGGCCATGCCCTCCAGGTAGAGCTCGAAGTGGCTGATGAACCCGCCGCGCAGCTCGTCGCTCTCCTCGACCAGCACGATGTCGTTGATGAGCCGCCGGCTGCCCGTCGGCCCAGTCGGGATCCACGGCACCTCGACGCAGGTGAGGTTGCGCTGCAGGGACTTGAGCAGCGACATGAAGTCCCACACGGCGAAGACGTGGTGCTCCAGGAACGTGCGCACGGCGTCCAGGTCGGACAGCCGGGCGTAGATCGGGTGGGTGACGACGTCGGTGCGGGCGCTCGCGATCAGCTCCTCGAGCCGGTCGATGCCGGGGTGGCGCTGGCCCCAGTCGTAACGGGACATGTGAACTCCTTCAGGGGGTTAGGCGTTCCGCCACAGCACCGGGCAGAACTCGGGGTCCGCGTAGTCGGGCCGGCCGTCGGCGGTACGGCGGACCAGGACGTCGTGGTTGTAGGACACGACGTCCCCGTTGGAGAGGTGGAAGGCGCGGTACTCGTTCGACCCCGGCTGCAGGTGGAACGAGATCGCCCGGCGAGGGCGGCCGCTCACGTTCGCGCCGCTGCCGTGGTAGGTGCGGCAGTGGTGGAAGCTCATGTGCCCCTTGGGGATGATCATGGGCACCTTGGTGACCGAGGCGTGGTTGTGCTCGGCGTTGCGCGCGAGCATCACCTCGAGGTCTTGGTTGTCGCGGTCGGCGAAGTGCTTGCTGGTCGAGTCGTCGGCGCCGATCTCCTCCCAGCGGTGGCTGCCCTCGACCATGGTGATGGTGCCCATGTCCAGGCCGCAGTCGTGGAACGGGATGAACGCGGTGAGCATGTCCTCGGACGTGCACGACTGCCAGTAGTGCCGGTCGAAGTGCCACGGCACGACGTTGGAGGGCTCCCCGGCGATCGGCGGCTTGTAGATCAGCGTCGACTGGAAGATCCGCATCTCGTCGGCCTGGGCCAGCCGGGCCGCGACCGCGCCGACGACCGGCTTGCGCAGGATCGCCGCGATGTCGTCGTGCTCGTAGTGGATGTAGTCGTTGTGCCGCTGCACCGGGCCCTTGTCGGGGGTCCAGTAGGCCAGCCGGGGCGGGCGGCCCGGTAACGTCCGCGACCGCTCGCCGGCGTAGAACCGCTCGCTGGCCGCGACGAGCGTGTCGACCTCGTCGTCGGTGAAGAGCTTGCGGGTGAGGTACCAGCCGTTGCGCGCGTACGCCGCGACCTCCTCGTCGGTCGGCAGCAGCGCGAGTTCCTCGTCCGACAGCACGAAGTCGGGCGTTACCGAGATGGTCACAGTGCGGTCCCTTCGGAGAGAGTGGTGTCGCGGACCGCCGCCAGCTCGCGCTCCTTCGCCGCGTACAGCGCGGGGATGTTGCTGGTGCCGAACGTGCGCGCGCCGTGGCGGTCGATGAGCTCGTTGAAGTACGTGCGCCGGATGTGGGTCGACTTCGCGAAGATCTGGTACATCTGGCCCCAGTGGTCGCGGTCGACGAGGATGCCCAGCGGGCGCAGCGCGTCGACGGGCACGTCGGTCTCGCCGAGCCGGGTCGCGAGCATGTCGTAGTAGCTGCCCGGCGTCTCGGCGAACTCGACGCCCCGCCGGCCCAGGGTGCGCACCGCGGTCACGATGTCGTGCGTGCTCAGCGCGATGTGCTGCACCCCGGCGCCCTCGTGCCAGGCCAGGAAGTCGTCGATCTGCCCGGCGCGGCGGCTGATGTCGGGCTGGATGAGCGTGAAGGTCACCCCGCCGGACGGGCTCTGCACCACCTTGCTCTGCATGCCCTGCTCGCCGACCTCGATGTACTCCTGGAAGATCATCTCGAAGCCGAAGACGCGCTCGTAGTACGCGACGGTGCTGTCCAGCTCGCCCGCCTGCAGGCACACGGCCGCGTGGTCGATCGCGTGCAACAGGTCGGCGTCGGTCACCTGCACCGGCGTCATCGCGATCAGCCCGGGCAGGAACTGCGGGTCGCTCGGGTCGCGCTGGATCAGCCGGTGGGTCACGTCGCCGAAGCCGGAGACCTCGGCCATGACGACCGTGGAGTCCCCGTGGGTCACCGTGCGCGGGGCCTCGACCGGGGTGGCGCCCGCGGCGACCGCCTCCGCGAAGGCCGCCTCGGCGTCGGTGCACCCGAACGCGACGATCGCCACGCCGTCGCCGTGCTGGGCCACGTACCGGCTGGCGCGGTGCTCGCCGGAGAGCCCGGACGTGAGCAGGATGCGGATGTCGCGCTGCCCGAGCAGCACGCTGCGCTGCCCGGCCAGGCCGGTCTCCGGGCCGCCCTGCCCGTAGACGTGGAAGCCGTACTGGGCGCAGAGCTGAGCCGCGGCCGCGCGCGCGTCGCCGACGTACAGCTCGATGTGATCGGTGTCGAGGATCTTCATTGCAAATCCCTTTCGGGTTGTGGTGCGGGCGGGCCGTCAGGCCTTCTTCCACTCCGAGCTCGGCGGGCCGAAGACGAGGCTCACGTTGTGCCCGCCGAAGCCGAAGGAGTTGGACAGGGCGTGGGTCGCCGGCGCGGTGCGGGGTGTGCGCAGGTGGTCCACGTCGCAGGCCGGATCGGGCTCGTCGAGGTTGTGCGTCGGCGGCAGCACGCCGCGGCGCAGGGCCTCCACCGTCACCGCCGCCTCGGCCACCCCGGAGGCGCCGAGCATGTGCCCGGTGACGCCCTTGGTGGAGCTGACCGGCGGGGTGCTGGGTCCGAACACGGCGCGGATCGCGAGGGACTCGGCGACGTCGCCGAGCTTCGTCGAGGTGCCGTGCGCGTTGACGTACCCGATGTCGGCGGGGGCGAGCCCGGCGTCCGCGACGGCGCGGCGCATGCACTCGGCGGCGGCTGTTCCGTCGGGGCGCGGCGTCGTCGGGTGGTGCGCGTCGTTCGTGGCGCCCCAGCCCAGCAGGTCGGCGTGGCGGGCGGCGCGGCGGGCCTCGGCGTGCTCGGGCCGCTCCAGCACGATGACCCCGGCCCCCTCGCCCAGCACCAGGCCGTTGCGGCGCCGGTCGAACGGGCGGCTCGCCTCGGCCGGGTTCGCCCAGCCGCGGGCCAGCGCGCGGGCGTTGCCGAAGGTGTCGGCCAGCGTCGGGAACAGCGGGGCCTCGCTGCAGCCGCAGACCACCACGTCGGCCTCGCCGCAGCGCAGCAGCCGCAGCCCCTCGCCGATCGACTGGGCCCCGGCCGCGCACGCGGTGCCGACCGAGGAGCTGAAGCCCATGAAGCCGTACTTCATCGCGACCCGCGCCGCGCCCATGTTCGGCAGCATCCCGGGCAGCAGGTACGGGCTGACCCCGGCCCGCCCCCGCTTGTCGCGCTGCACCGCCTGCGCGTCGAGCGTCGCCAGTCCGCCGGTGCCGGACAGGATCACGGCCACCCGGTACGGGTCGACGTCCCGCCCGGCCACGATCCCGGCGTCGGCGAGCGCGGCCTCGGCGGCGGCGAGGGCCATCACGATGTACCGGTCGACGAGCCGGGCGTCCGGCCCGGGCAGCACCGACAGCGGATCGATCGGCGGCCCGAACGCGGCCACGTCCACCGAGCCGGCCAGGGGATGCTCCGCCGGCGGGCTGGACAGCCCGGAGCGGCCCTCGCACATCGCGTCGAAGACCTCGGCCCCGGTGTTCCCGACCGGCGTGACGAGCCCGATCCCGGTGACGGCCGCGTGGGCGCTCATGGTGTACCTCCCGCGAGGAGCACGGCGGTCGCTCGGCCGCCGCTGACGTCGATGAGCAGGACCCGGGCCGCGTCGCCGTCGCTGAGCAGCCCGCGGGCGGCATCGAGCCCCGCCGCCGCGTCGCAGAGACAGCTGACGGGTCCGGACAGGCCCCACTTGGCCGCGATGTGCCCGAGGACCGCGTTGGGCACCGACTGGAAGAAGAACAGCGGCCCGACCCGCGTGCCGCCGTCAACCGCCTTGGCCACGTGTACCGCACTGTCGACGTCCCCGACATCGCTCACCAGCACCAGCGCGGTGTCCGGCTCGGGGCTGGGCGCGGCTTCGAGACACCGCCCGGCGACGGCGGCGACGAGCGGGTTGAAGTCGGAGTGCACGAACCCGGCGATCCGCGGCGGCTCCTGGTCCCGGGGCCACTCGGCGCTGGACAGCACCCGGAGGGTCGCGCCGGTCATGTCTCCGGTTGCGGTTTCCCGGCCGGCGGTCGCGGCGCGGGGCGCGGGGATCGCGGCGAGGGTGCGGGCGTCTGCACCGGTCATGTCGCGGCGCCCAGCAGCAGGGCGGTGTTGGCGCCCCCGAAGGCCGCGTTGAGGCTCAGCGCGTAGGCGGGGGAGGCCGAGCGGGACTCGCCGAGGATCAGGTCGAGGTCGCAGTCCTCGTCGGGCTCCAGGAAGCCGGCGTTGACCGGTAACTGGCCGCTGCGCAGGGCGTGCAGGGTGACCGCGAGCTCGAGGACGCCGGAGGCCTCCAGGGCCTGGCCGTGCAGGGCCTTGGTGGAGGAGACCGGGATCGTGGCGGCGTGCTCGCCGAGGGCGGCGCGCAGGGCGAGGGTCTCGGCGGCATCGCTCTGGGCGGTGCCGGAGCCGTGGGCGTTGACGTAGCCGAGGTGGCCGGGCTCGATCCCGGCCCGGCGTAAGGCCCCGGTGACGGCCCGGGCCAGGCCGCGGCCGCCGGGGTGGGGCTGACAGGGGTGGTACGCGTCGCCGGCCCGCCCCCAGCCGGCCAGCCGGGCGAGGGGCTCGATCCCGCGCTCGGCGGCCGCGGCCGCGGACTCCAGCACCACGACCCCGGCGCCGTCGCCGAGCAGCAGGCCCTTGCGGTGCGCGCTGAACGGGCGGACCCGGCCGTCGGCGGCGAGGGCCCGGCCGGCGTCGAAGAGCGCGTACTGGTCCCGCTCGACCAGGTACCCGCCGGCCACCACGATCCGGTCGGCCTCGCCCCGGGTGATGAGCCCGGCGGCGTCGGCGATCGCGGTGCTCGCCGCGACGCAGGCTGAGGTATAGGCGCGGGCGGGGCCGAGGCCGGAGTGCTCGGCGAGCCGGGCGGCGAACGCGGCGCCGCCGTGCGCGGGGCGCTCGGCCGGGGCCGCGCGGGCCAGCCGGGGGTCGCCGTGCACGGCCAGGAACAGCGGGGTCGCGGCCCGCTCGGCGGTGCCGAGCTTCGCCTCGTCGCAGGCCTCGTCGGCGAGCCACCACAGCTCGTCGTCGAGGTCCGGATCGCCGGGCAGGGTGGCCGCGACGCCGACCCGGCGCCCGGCCACGTCGAAGCGGGTGACGGGCGCGAACGCCGGCCGCCCGGCGTCCAGCCCGGCGGCGAGCGCGCCCATGCCCCGCCCGAACGCGCTGAGCACGGCCAGGCCGGTGATCAGCACGCCCGTCTCGCCCCGGCTGCTCACGGCGTCACCGCGCGCCCGTCTCGACCTCGTGCCCGACGGAGACCGCGACCGACTCGCCGTCGTGGCCCGGTGCCGTCGCATCGCCCCGGGGCGCGCCCGTCCCGACTTCGTGCGGGCCCGACTCCGCCCGCTGGCCGGGAATCGCCGTGGCCGCGCCCGCCGGGTCCGCCGCGGTTGCGGGGCCGGGTTGCGCCGCGGCGAGGTCGTGCAGGACGGCGAGAGTGCCGTCCACGGTGGACATGCGGGCCAGGTCGTCGTCGGTGAAGTCGAGCATGGTGCCGTAGTGCTGCTCGAGCTGGTGGATGAGCCAGGCCAGCTCGAGCGAGTCGATGCCCTCCGCGACGTCCTCGGCCCGCCGGTCCCCGTAGGTGGCCAGCATCGCGACGAGCTGATCGCGGGTTGGTGCCTGCGCCACGGTTCAGCTGCCCGCGGTCGCCGCGGTGGCCCGGCGCTCGGCGACCGCCGCGATGAACTCGCCGACCGTCATGCTCGCGAGCTTCTCGGCCTCGTCGTCGTCGAAGCGCACCCCGAAGCGGTCCTCCACACGGACCGCGAGCTCGGCCAGCGACAGCGATTCGAGGTCGGCGCCGGCCGGGCCGAGCGCGGTGTCCTCGTCGATGTCGTCGGTGCTGTAGTTCATCTCGGTCAGCGAGTCCAGCAGGAACTGGCGGATCTCGGTGGTGGTCTCGTCGCTCATGCCTCGGTGTTTCCTTCCTTCACGGACGCCGCGACCAGCAGGGTGCGGTCGCGGACGAGCTTGCCGGTGGCCGTGCGGGGCAGCTGCTCGACGACGCGCAGCACGCGGGGGCGCTTGAACGCGGCCAGCCGCGTCGCGAGCTCGGCCTGGACCTGCTCGGCGGTGGCGTCCTCGCGCAGCATCACGTACGCCTCGATCGACTTCTCGTACGTGACGACGGCCGAGGCGACGCCGGGCAGGGCGGCGAGGGTGTGCTCGACCTCGGTCAGGTCGACCTTCAGCCCGCCCACGGAGACCTGGGAGTCGTTGCGCCCGTGGATCCGGAACCGCCCGGTGTCCGGGTCGACCGTCCCGGCGTCGCGGGTGTGCAGCCACCCGCCGGCCCAGCGGGTCGGGTCGGACAGCCCCAGGTACGGCGAGGCCGCGAGGGACACCAGCAGCTCGCCGCCCTCCTCCCGCACCTGCAGGCCGGGTGCCGGGGTCAGGGCCGGGCGGTGCTCGCCGAAGAGGTCGGTGGCGATGACGCCGACCTCGGTCATCCCGTACATGTTGCCGAGGCGGACGCCGAAGCGGTCCGTGAACGTCTGGTGCACCGCGGCGCGGACGAGTTCGCCGCCGGTGGTCATCCCGGTCAGCTGGGGCAGGCGTGGCGGCGTCGGCCCGGAGGACAGCAGCTCGATGTGGAAGGGCACGCCGAGGATGGTGGTGGGAGCGGTCCCGGCGGCGACCGCGGCCAGGATGCCGTCGGCGGTCATGCGGGCCGGGATGACGAGCTCGGCCCCGGCGTGCAGGCCGTAGAGCAGGCCGCCGACGAGCCCGAGCACGTGCACCATCGAGGCCAGGCAGACGATGCGCTCGCCGGGCTGCGGTACGCCGGCCCCGATGGCCACGTACCGCTCGACCTCCTCGACCAGGTTGGCCGCGGTGCGCGCGATCACCTTGGACGGTCCGGTGGAGCCGGAGCTGAGCTGCACCAACGCGTGCGGCGTGTCGGACGGGCGGCCGGGGTAGGTGGCGACCCGCTCCTGCACGTCCTGGAACCCGCGCAGCGGCCCGCCGGTGGCGTGCTTGGCCGACACCACGGCCTGCGGGGCCAGCCGTTGCAGGGCCTGGTCGATCTCGTACGGGGTGAGCCGGTGATCCAGCAGCGCCGCCCGTGCCCCGAGCCGCCAGCAGGCCAGCAGGTTCGCCACGAACGCGAGGGAGGGGGCGAGGCAGATGGCGACCGAGTCGCCGGGGCCGTGGGCGCCGATGCCGGCCGCGGCCAGCACGGCCTGCCGCTGCTCGACGAGCCGGCGCAGCTCGGCGCGGGTGATCGGGGCGTCGAGGACGAGGGCGGGCGCGGCGTCGGGGCGCCCGGGCCGGCCGGCCAGTAGCACGTCGTCGACCCAGCTCGGGTCGAGGGCCGGTGTCGCCACGCGACCACCCCTTTCTCCGTCATTTCGGCAGGGTGCATCGGCGGCCCGGCCCGCCGTATTCGCCGAGGCCGGCGAATGCGGCGCGGAGGCCGCTGGGACGCGCTCTGCGCAGGGTTGAGCGGCTGATCGGGACGGTCATCATTGGCCGCCGACCAGCGTGCACACCCCCGATGAACACACTGCGAAGGTCGAGGGCATGGGGCGCCTGAGGTCGGAACTCGGACTCCCTTGGGCGCATTGCGCAAGAATGAGCCGCTCCTCGACAGGGATAGACCTTACGCAATCGAACCCGTTTTACAAGAGTGGGTAGCCTGACCATGTGACGGGATGTCCGATCTGTCACACCACCTCCCGGGAAAACTCGTTTGGATCGATACGATCGGCAATTTGGCGAGCGCACTGGTCAGGGCCGGTGGCGGCCACATCCGGTGCACGCACATTCGGACATTGCCGCCCATGACCGCCCGCTCCGTGACGAGCCGAGGTGTTTCACCAGCAATACCGAGGCGGACCGGGGGGTCGTGTCCGGTACGCGGATATATGGGTTGTGCAGGTATCTCGCCGGCCCGCATACCAGGCCGATGGAAGTTACAGCGGCAATACGAGCGTCATTGACAAGCGCCATCCTTGCCTTCATACAATGACCCCGCTCGCGACGACTTCGGGTTTCGGGCTTTTCTTTCCCGGTACAGATTTTCGGAGATTTGCCACTGTGAAAGCCGATACCGGTTCCGCATACCCGTCCGCACCCGCCGGCCCGGGGCTCAACGCCGCGGTCGAGCGCTATTACGACACCACCCTCGACCTGTACGAGGACCTGTGGGGCGAGCACGTCCACCACGGGTTCTGGGACGCGGGCGAGCGGCCCGGCAGCGACGACGAGCGGCACGCCGCCACCGACCGGCTGGTGCGCGAGCTCGTCGCGTTCGCGGGCATCCCGGCCGGCGCCCGCGTGCTCGACGTTGGCTGCGGGATCGGCGGCCCGGCGCTGTACCTGGCCGGCCCGCACGGCTGCGCCGTCGAGGGCGTCACGCTCAGCGCCGCGCAGGCGGCCCGGGCCAACGAGAAGGCGGCGGCGGCCGGGCTCGGCGAGCGGGCCCACTTCCACCAGCGCGACGCGCTCGACAACGGCTTCCCGGACGCGTCCTTCGACGCGCTGTGGGCCGTGGAGAGCCTCATGCACATCGCCGACCGCACGGCCTTCTTCGCCGAGGCGATGCGGCTGCTGCGCCCGGGCGGCATCCTCGCCATCGCCACCTGGTCGGTGCGCGACGGCGAGCTGAGCGCCGAGGAGCACCGGGTCGTCGACCAGATCCTGCGCCACCAGGTGATGCCGAGCTTCTCCTCGCTGGAGGAGCACGAGCGGCTCGCCACCGCGGCCGGGTTCACCGAGGTGTCCTCAGTGGACTGGTCGGCCAACGTGGCCAACTCGTGGGAGCCGACCTTCGCCCAGGTGCGCGAGCTGGACAACGGCCGCGCCATGATGCGTGATCTGGCCCGCGATCGCGGCGTGGACGTGCTCGGCTTCTTCTACGCCGGGCCGCTGATGCTCAAGGGCTTCAGTACCGGCGCCATGACGTACGGCGCGGTCCGGGCCGTCAAGCCCCTCGGGGACTGACATGGCCACGCCGACGCAGCTCGCGGTCGCCGAGCTGCTGCGCGCGGTGACCGGGGAGGACGCGGGCTGGCTGGCCGGCGTCGGCCCCGCGACCCGGCTGGACGGCGACCTCTTCGTGGACAGCCTGGAGCTGGCCGCCCTCGGCGAACGGCTGACGGCCGTTTATGGGACCGGTGTCCGCCTCACCGAGTACGTCGCGGGACTCGACCTCGACGCGCTGCTCTCCCTCAGCGTGGCCGACGTTGCGTCCTATGTGGACAGCACAAGCGGTACGAGATGAGGCTCCTGTTCCTGGCTCTTCCGCTGACGGGGCACGTCAACCCGATGGCGGCGGTGGCGGCCGCGCTGACCCGGCGCGGGCACGACGTGCTGTGGGCCGGGTCGGAGTCGTTCCTGCGGCCGCTGCTCGGCGACGGGGCGGCCATCCACCCGATCCCGCTGCGCGCCCATCGCGGCCAGGCCGAGCGCGGGCTCGACGCGACCCGCTCGCGGTGGGAGGGCTACATCGTCCCGCACGCGAAGTCGACCCGGAAGGGCGTGGACGCGGCGATCGCGGCGTTCCGGCCCGACGTGCTCGCGGTCGACCAGCACGCGATCGCGGGCGCCATCGCCGCGCACGCGCACGGGCTGCGCTGGGTGAGCGTCGCACCGACCACAATGGAGCTCGCCCGGCCGTTCCTGCGCTCGCTGCCGCGCGTGGAGGAGTGGATCCGGGCGCAGCTGGCGGGTGCCTGGACCGCCGCCGGGCAGCCGGGCGAGCCGCCGCACGACCTGCGCTTCTCTCCACATGGGACGATCGCCTTCACGACCGGCGCGCTCGCGTCCGGCGCTGAGTCCACTGTGGACCTCGTCGGCCCCGCCCTCGCGCCGCGCGTCCCCGATCCGGACTTTCCGCTGGACTGGCTGGACCCGGCGCGCAAGCACGTGCTGGTCACCATGGGCACGCTGTCGATGGACCTCGCCAAGGACTTCTACCGCCGGGTCGCCGAGGCCCTCGCGCCGCTGGGCGACCGGCTGCAGGCGATCGTGGTGGCGCCGGACGGTACCTTCGACGAGGCGGTCGCCGGCCATGTGCTGGTCCGCCGCCGGGTGCCGGTGCTCGACCTGCTGCCGCGGCTGCACGCCGTCGTCGCGCACGGCGGCCTCAACACGGTCTCCGAGGCGCTCGTGCACGGCGTCCCGCTCGTCATCGCGCCGATCAAGGGCGACCAGGCGCTCAACGCGAACGCGATCGCCGGGGTGGGCGCGGGCGTGCGCGTCTCGTTCGACCACATCCGGCCCGCCGCGCTGCGCGAGCACCTCCTGCGGCTGCTCGACGACCCGTCCTTCGCCGCCGCCGCGCGAGCCGAGGGCGCGCGGCTGCTCGAAGCCGGCGGCGCCGAGGCGGCGGCCACGATCCTCGAGGCACACCACAACGATTGAGGCGGTAACCCGTGAAAGTCCTGCGCGACACCTGGCTCATCTTCCAGCGCCACATCCTGCTCATGGTCCGCTCGCCGCTGTGGATCTTCCTCGGCATCGCGCAGCCGGTGGTGTTCCTCGTGCTGTTCGCCCCGCTGCTCAAGCCGGCCCTGGGCTCCGCCACGATGCTGGACGCCTACCGCGTCTACGTGCCCGGCATGCTCGTCGCCCTCGCGATCGGCGGCGGCCTGTACGTCGGCTTCGGCCTGCTCGGCGACCTCGCCAACGGCGTCATCGAGCGCTCCCGGGTCACCACCGTCAGCCGGGTCGCGCTGCTGCTGGGCCGGGCGCTGCGCGACGTCGTCACGGTGCTGGTCCAGTCGCTCATCATCACCGTGCTGTCGCTGCCGTTCGGGCTCATCCTGAACCTCGGCAACATCCTGCTCGGCTACGCGATCCTGGCCCTGATCAGCCTCGCCGCGGCCGCCATCTCCTACGGCATCGCCATCAAGGTGAACAACCCCAACGTCCTCGGCCAGGTCATCAACAACGTGGCCCAGCCGCTGATGCTGCTGTCCGGCACCCTGCTGCCGCTCGCGCTCGCGCCGCTGTGGCTGCGCACGATCGCCGACTACAACCCGTTCAACTGGGCCGTCACCGGCATGCGGGCCCTGTACGCCGGCCACCCCGGCGACACCCACGTGTGGGGCTCGATCGTGTTCTGCGGCGCGCTCGTCGTCGTCGCCGTCACGTGGTCGGCCAGCCTCTTCGCCCGCTCGGTCAAGTAGTTCGCTCTGCCTCCCGGGAGACTGCAATGATCAAGACCAAGGGACTCAAGAAGTCCTACAAGACCAAGGCGAAGCGGCAGACCACCGAGGTCGAGGCGGTCAAGGGGATCGACCTGGACGTGGCCCAGGGCGAGATCTTCGGCTTCCTCGGCCCCAACGGCGCCGGCAAGACCACGACGCTGCGGATGCTCGCCACCCTCATCCCGCCCGACGACGGCGAGGCCACCATCGCCGGCGCCAACCTGCGCTCCGAGCAGGCGGCGGTCCGCCGCGCGATCGGCTTCGTCGCGCAGGGCGGCGGCACCTCCGACGACGTCACCGCGCGCGAGGAGCTGATCCTCCAGGCCCGCATGTACGGCATGGGCCGCACCGAGGCCGCCCAGCGCGCCGAGGAGGTCGTCGCCGCGTTCGAGCTGGGCGAGTTCGCGGACCGCAAGTGCAAGACGTACTCCGGCGGGCAGCGCCGCCGGCTCGACATCGCGCTCGGCGTCATCCACCGCCCGCAGGTGCTGTTCCTCGACGAGCCGACCACCGGCCTCGACCCGCAGAGCCGCGCGCACATGTGGGACGAGGTCCGCCGGCTGCGCGAGGAGGGGATGACCGTCTTCATCACCACGCACTACCTCGACGAGGCCGACGCCCTGTGCGACCGGATCGCCATCATCGACCACGGCGAGATCGTCGCCGAGGGCACCCCGGACGAGCTCAAGCGCGAGATCTCCGGCGACGTGGTGACCCTCGGCCTCTCCTCGCCCGCGGAGGAGGCGGCCACGGTCCTCAAGGGCCTGGCGCTCGCCCGCGACGTCGAGGTCCGCGGCGACGAGGAGGTGCGGCTCACCGTCGAGTCCGGCGACACCGCGATCCCGCAGATCATGCGGGCCCTGGAGGGGGGCGGCGTCGCGCTCACCACGATCGAGCTGCACCGCCCGACCCTCGACGACGTGTTCCTCACGAAGACCGGGCGGTCGCTGCGGGACTGAGCGCGTGCAGCTCGCCGAGCACGTGGTCCGCGAACGCGCGCACGCGGGAGCCGTCCCACCCGGGGCGGCTCACCCGCAGCTCGAACTCCAGCGACGTGAGCCCGCGCGCGATGACGTAGAAGCCGGGCCCGCTCGCCCGCGGCGACGGGTAGACCTCCACAGTGGACGGCACCGGCCGGTCGCCGGACGGGAAGCCCGGCGGGGTCAGCATCGGGTTGTAGTGGTACCCCGCATCGGCGCCGGGCTGCTCCGCACGGGCGGCCGCGGCGGCGTCGGGGGAGTACACCCCGTGCTTGAGGGCACTGAAATGGCGCCAGTGCACCTTCTCGGCGACCGTGGCCAACGGCGCGCCCGGGTTCGACGTGCCGGCGTCGAGCAGGAGCGGGACCCACTGGTTGAGGCTGGTCACGATGCCCGCCTGCTCGTCGTCGTACCGGTTGTTCGACATCGAGTACAGCAGGTGCACGGTCTCGCCGGTGACCGCGCAGAGTGCCCGGTGGTACACGGCGAGCAGCACGCTGGACAGGCTCGCTCCCGCCGCGGCGGCCAGCTCGTGCGCCTGCGGCATCGGGATCCCGGTGCGCAGCATCGCTCCGAGCCGCTCGGAGTCTCGTTCGTGTTCGCCGGCGCGGGGCGCGGCGGCGAGGGTGCGTCTCCAGTGCCGCTCGGCGTTGCGCAGCCGCGGGTTGTCCCGGCTCTGCTGTTCCAGCGCCAGCTCGAGCGGCCCGCGCGCCGGCGGCAGGTCCTCGCCGGCGAGCAGGCGCAGGAAGTCCTCGCGCATGATGAGCGCGGCCACCCCGTCGGCGGCCATGTGGTGAATGGTGACGACGAGCTGGTTCCGCACGATGAGTGCGCGCCAGGGCAGGTGCTCCGTGACGTCGATGACCTGGCGCTGTTCCCGCTCCTGGGCTTCCGGGCGGTCGTCGCGGCCCTGGCAGATCTGCCCGGTCTCGTCGGTGATCCACTGGCGGGGGAGGCCCTGGTCGTCCACGACATAGCGGGTGCGCAGGGAACCGTGCCGGGCGGCGAGCCCTTCGATCGCGGCCCGGACCTGCTCGTCGGTGGTGCCCTCCGGGAGGTCCCAGACGAACTGCAGGTTCGCCTCCCAGTGCCGCTCGCGGGGGATCTTCTCCAGATCGCGCCAGACCGAGAGCTGACCGACGGTCGCGGGATATGTCATGCCGGGCCCTTTCTTGCGCACGGGCGGCCCGGTTTTCGGGCCGCCCGCAGCCGAGGTCAGCTCGAGATGTTCCGGCTGGAGATGTTCTTGCGGCTGGAGATGTTCGACATGGGGATCACCTTCCTTTCTTCGCGGCAGTCCACCCAGCATCGTCCCAGCTAGCGACACATGTCAATCGCTGCCGAATGGTGGCCGATCGCCGTCAACATGGACATATCCGAATAGGCGGATATCGATTGCTGATGGCTAATCAACTGCACTTTTCCATTCCGGCCGCGCGGTCATACGGGTCCAAACGGACATATGCCGGTTCACCCTATCGAGGACCCTTCGCCACGGGGTTCGCCGGGAGAAAAGCCGGACGGGCGGTCCCATGGTGGGACCGCCCGTCTACGGGGTCGCCGCTCGAGGGAGCGCGGGACCGCTGTGTCTGCACGGCTTTCCGGCCGGCGGCCGGTCCGAACCGCGCCCAACCCTGAGGTCGGACGCGCCCGGCTGCCGGGCCGTTGCCCTTAACATTCGTCCGGCCCCGCCAGGGGTGTCAACCTCGGCTTTTTCAGTTAACTGTCGAACCGCAGTCCACTGTGGATAGTGTGCGGGCCTTACGGGAGGCGGATGGACTGCGGGTGGTGGAACACGTCCTGCGGGTCGTAGGCGGCCTTGACCTGCTGCAGCCGTGCGTAGTTGGCCCCGTAGTACGCCGTCGGCCAGTCCTGCAGGTCGCGGTCGGCGTAGTTCTGGTACACCTCGCCGTTCAGGTGCGGGCGCAGCGCCTCGTGGAAGTCGTCGATCCAGGCGACGTTCGCGTCCGTCTCCTCGTCGCCCTGCCACTGCGCGATCGCGGAGACGTAGTGCAGGCTGTCCCGGTGCACGAAGGCCGTGGCGCCGGCCGGGACGCGGGCGATCGCGCCGCCGGCGAGCAGGTCGAAGCGGACCATCGAGAACCCCGACGGCGCCCGCCGGAAGCCCTCGACGAGCACGTCGAAGGCGGCCTCGGCGAAGCCCTGCTCGCTGAAGTACCCGCCGAGCCACTTGGACTGCAGCCCGTACACGATCTCCTCGCCCATGACCGTCATCAGGTCGAGGTAGCCGGTCTCGCCGAACCCCCCGAACGACGGCTCGCCCAGCCCGCCGATCGCCTGCTCGACGGCGGCGGCGCCCTCGGCGGCCTCGCCGACGTACAGCCCGTACAGCGCGACGACCGGCTCGCCCTCCGGGTACGGCTCGGTGGTCAGCAGCAGGCACAGCGCGAGCCGCTCATCGGAACGGTCGGCGTACATGTCCCGGTAGGCCGCGAAGACCTCCTTGGCCCGGCTGATCGGCCAGGCCGCCCAGCCGCCGAACACGGTCTTCGGCAGCGGGTTGAGCCGGTACTTCAGGCTCGTCACCACCCCGAACCCGGCCCCGCCGGCGCCGCGCAGCGCCCAGAACAGGTCGGCGTGCTCCTGCTCGTTGGCGACGAGCGTCTCGCCCTCGGCGTTGACCAGCTCGACCTCGAGCAGGTGGTCGAGCCCGAGCCCGAAGGTGCGCCCGAGCGGCCCGTAGCCGCCACCCAGGGTGTACCCCGCGTTGCTGACGGTCGGGCACTCGCCGCCCGGCCCGGCCAGCCCGTACTGGATGCCGTCCTGCTCGAAGGCGTGGTTGGCGTAGGTGACCCGGTCGAGCTCGCGCCACCCGACGCCGGGCCCGACCGTGACCGTCCGCGCCTCGGGGTCGAAATCGATCTGCCCGAGCCCGTGCACGTCGACGACGACGCCACCCTCCACAAGGGACAGCCCGCTGGCGTGATGCCCGCCCCCGCGCACGGCGATCGGGAGGTTCTCGTCCCGCGCGAACTTGATCGCGGCGGCGACATCCTGCGCGTCGGCGCAGCGGGCGATCAGCGCCGGCCGGGTGCGGACCCGGGTGTTGAACAGGACGCGGGCCCCCTCGTACGCGGGGTCGTAGGGCGTGAGCAGCTCACCGGCGAAGCCCCCGAGGGGCGTGAGGTCCAGGCGCACGCGCCGATCTTGTCATCGGTGCGCATCGACGGCAACCGCGAACTCCGTCACCAGCCGCCGCAGCCGGACCACGACCGGCCGCTCGCCGAGCCTGCCCTCCAGGATCGCGAGCACCTCGCGGTAGTTCCACAGCAGCTCGGCGGCGGTACGTGCGCTCCGGTCGAATAAGGCCGGCCCAAACCGGTGCAGATCGTCCACAAGGGACTGCAGGCTGCACACCTTGTCGGCCGCGATGACCAGCAGCGACTCGGCGCCCGCCTCGGTGCTCATCCGGCCCAGGTGCTCGCGCTTGCGCTCCCACCAGGTCAGCCCGCGCCGCTCGGTGGCGTCGGCGTCGGTGCAGTCGTGGACGATTCGGTACACATCGTCGCCGAACGCCTCCCGCAGCGCGCCCCGCCCCGTCGGCTGGTCCTCCAGCACGTCGTGCAGCAGCGCCCCGATCGCGGCCGTCTCGCCGCCGCCCTCCTCGAGCACGATCGCGCACGTGGCGAGCAGGTGCGACACGTACGGCGTGCCGGTGTTGTGCCGTACCTGCGCGCCGTGCCGGCGGGCGGCGTAGGCCAGCGCCTCCTCGAACCGCGGGGACAGCACGGCCGGCCGTCCGCTACGAGATCATGGCGACGACGTCCGCCAGCTGGCGCAGGACCTCGTCCTGGGCGAGCCGCCGGCCGAGCTGGATACCGCCGCGCGGGGAGGGTTCGTCCCGCCGGTAGTACACCCGCGACTGCCGTTTCTCGCGCGGGCCCCGCAACACCAGCGTGGCGCAGGCCTCGGTCCGGTCCGTCACGGCCTGATGCACGACGTCCGAGGTCGTCTCGTAGAGGCCCCGCAACGGCTCCCGCGAAACGGTGCGAAAGGGCGCCAGGCCGATGCTTCCCGTGTACCCCACGTGCGCGATCCGTCCGCCCAGGTAGGGGCGGTAGGCGAAGCGCCGCCAGGGATCGGGCGAGGGCGTCTCGGCCAGCTCGACGAAGTGCTGCCGCCCGCCCAGCAGGACCGAGCTGAACGGAAACCGGTGATCGTGGGGCCGGGACACGTGCTCGGGCTGCGAGCGGGCGGCCGGCCAGTAGTGCAGCGTGAGGCGCGAACCGTCGGGGTGCTCCGCGGCGACGATCTTCGTGAAGCCGTTGACGTGCCGGTAGGGCGCGCCCGCCGGTAACCGGCCCGCGCGTACGTCGGCGACCAGGCGGTCCAGGAGTCCGCCGATGTCCTGGTGCTCCAAGAGCAGCACAGGGAACAGCGTACGCGTCAGCGCTTCGTGAAACGCTCCGCCGCCACGATCACACGCTTCAGGGTGTCACCCGTCGCCTCGCGCAGCAGCCGCGCCGGGGAGCGCCCCGCGATGCCCGCCGCGCCGACCTCGCGCAGCCAGCCGGCCGCGGTGCCGAGCCGGTTGGCGCGCGCGAAGGTGTCCGCCACCTCCACGGCGCTCTGCAGGCGGGCCGAGAACTCCGCCCACCGCCGCCGGTCGCCGCGCCAGCGGTGGAACTCACTCACCGAGGCGGCGCCCGCGATGTACGCGGTCAGCTCCTCGCCCAGTAACGAGACGCAGCGATCAATCCCGCTCGCCGACAGGACCCCCACGGTCATGCCACAAACGCTACCTGCAATCCGCCAGCCCAGCGAGCCTGTCTCAGCCGAGGTAGAAGTCCGAGATGTCCGAAGCGAGCAGATCGAGTACGGGCACGCCGGCGTCCAGGGCGGCCGCGAACGCCGACCAGGAGTCCAGGTGGTACCCGCCGGCCTCGGGGAACGCCTCGCCGGTCAGGTAGCGCGGCAGCAGGAAGGCGTTCTGCACCAGCCAGTGCACGTACCCGCCCTCCTCACCCCACCCCGGCAGGTCCCGGGTCGAGGTCAGGTAGGCCCGCAGCTCCACCGGCGAGGTCCAGCGCACCATCCGCGACTCGTTCGTCAGGTGCTTGATGTACGGGTTGTACAGCAACGTCCCGCCGAGCCCGAAATGCTCGCGGAACTGCTCCCACAGCAGCCGCTCGTCGCTGCCCGCGTAGGCCATCACCTCCGCCGCCGGCTCGGTCTCCAGCAGGTGATGGAGGTAGGCCCAGGTGGTCAGCGGCGTCAGCAGCCGGTTCGCGTCCTTGCTCAGCAGGGTCTGCACGATCGCCCCGGCGTTGCGCTCCAGGTCGTGCAGGGCCAGGTGCGGCACCACCTTGATCGCGGCCAGCACGCTGTAGAGCGACGGGTTCCGCTCGCCGTAGAAGACCCGGGCCACGGACCACGGGTCGGTCGGGCGCTGCAGCGACACCGGCGCCGCGGCCACGTAGTCCTGCAGCGAGGCCACCTCCGGGGCCGCGGCCGGGTCGACGCGGCGCATCCAGCGGGTGAGGTCGGCGGCGAAGGCGGCGGCGGTCGCCTCGCGGTCGGTCACGCCGAAGTCGTCGAGGCAGACCGCGACCCGCACGCCACGGGCGCTCAGGGCGGCGGCCGTCAGCGCCTGGACGGCGTTGATCAGCGAGGCCCGGGCCCGCAGCCGGACCGGCCAGAAGAGCAGCCGGGGGCGCTGCGGCTCGGCGGTCCAGTCCACGCCCCAGCCGTACCGGCGTTCGAGCTGGCGGAGCAGCGGGAGTACCGCCTCCGGGGCCGTGTTGCCGGGCTGGGAGAACAGCTCGCGCTCCCATTCGAGGTGCCGCACCCGGCGGCGGGGGTCCACGCGCGGGCGGGCGGGCGGCACCTCGAGCCGGTCGGCGAGGCCCGTGAAGAGGTCGTCGCCGTGCACGTCGGTGAAGAACTCGACCAGCCCGGCGAGGCGGTCGGGCAGCCGCAGCGGGGCCGCGTCGTGCAGCGCCCACAGCACCCGGACCGGCCGGGAGGCGGCCACGGCGCGCAGCGCTCCGGTGACGACGTCGTCCCAGCCGCTGTACCCCACGACGAGCACCACATCGCCCGTGACCAGCTCGGCGAGGGCCCGCGCGTGCGCCTCGGTCGCGGTGGCGTCGGGCGCCGGGTCGTGCAGCAGCGGGGAGCGGACCTCCTCGCTGACCGGCCGCCAGAAGCCGTGGAGGTGGAAGACCTGCACCGCGCCCTCGCCCTCGGGGCGGCGGTCGGGGCGGCCGTTCGGGGCGACCGGGACGCTGAGCGCCTGCCGGCCGGTCTGGCGCACCGCGACCTCGAACAGCGGGTCGAAGTTCGTGGTGAGGATGCTGTTGCCGAACTCGTCGGGCCGCCCGGCCAGCAGCCGCCCGACCGCGCGGACGCCGGCCGGGACCTCCCACCAGTCCAGGCTGTTCTCGACCCGCTCGCCGAGGCGCAGGTCGACGCGCTGCCAGATGCCGTGGGTGGCCAGCGGCGAGGAGTTCAGGTCGGGCGCCCGGTAGCCGGCCAGCACGGCCTGCTGGGCCACCACGTCGAACTCGCCGGGGGAGCGGCGGGCGGTGAAGACGCGGCGGTACGCGAGGTACAGCTCGATCGGCAGCGCGTGCGGGTCGAGCCCGGCGCGGGCCTGGCGCAGCGCCTGGGTGAGCTCGCCGTCGTCACCCAGCCCGGCGGCGTAGCGGTCGGCCAGCTCCACGAGCTCGGCGAGCCCCGGCACGGCGGGCATCGTCATTCCGGCGCCGAGGATCAGGGTGACCGTGCCGCCGTGCCGGATCGCGGTCACGACCTCGTCGATCAGCCTCAGCTCCATGCTCACTCTCCCGCGGCCCGGGCGTGCAGGGTCGTCCACAGGTCGCGCGGGCGGCTGGACAGCGCCTCGCGCACGTCGGCGTCGCTGGGCAGCAGCAGGCCCCCGTCGATGTCGGCCTCCAGCTGCTCGGGGCCCCAGCCGAGGTAGCCGGAGAACAGCCGCATCCCGGCGATCACCGGGGCGAGCGGCTGGGGGTCGGCGGACAGCGCGATCACGCCCATCCGGTCGCGCACCGGGCGCCACCGCAGCGGCGGCTCGACGTCGGGGCGCAGGCGGGCGACGGCGATGAAGCCCTCGTACCGGCTCAGCGGCCCGGCGTCGAAGAGCACGGCCGGCGTGGTCAGCAGCCGCCGCCAGCCCGGCGGGATGTCGGCCGGCAGCGGGTCGGTGGTGGGCCGGTTGATCCGCACGCCGACGGCGCCCCGGCTCCGGTCGTGCCGCAGGATCAGCACCGCGGCCTGGCGCAGGTCGCGGTCCTCGACGGCGGCGGTGGCGACCACGATCCGCCCGACCATGTCGCGGTGGTGGCGGGCCGCGTTGTGGATCAGCGGCAGCTCGTCGCCGGCCGAGCGCAGCTCCGGCAGCTCGAAGCCGCGCTCGCGCAGCCGCAGGGTGACCTCCCGCCACACGGTGCGCACGTCGAGCACCGCGGGCCGGTCCGGCAGCCCGCCGCGCAGCACGCGCAGCAGCTCGCCGGTGAACGCGGTGTAGGGCTCGCCGGGCGGGGCCTGGGCGACGCGGTTGCGCGGTGCGGAGACGAGCAGGCAGGTGTCGTCGGTGCCGGCCTGGTCGGCGACGGCCTGGGTGCCCGACTCCCCGGCGGCGAGGTGGCCGGTGGCGCGCCCGGCATAGCAGCAGTCCAGGATCACGAGGCGGCGCCGGGCCCGGCTGCCCGCCACGGCCCGCCGGATGAGCTCGAAGGGCAGACCGGCCTCATACGGTACCGCCGGATCGGTGTCCCGAAGCCCCAGCACCAAGGAGCCGTCGACCGGGTCGACCAGCCCGTGCCCCGCGAAGTAGACGACGAGCATCCCCTCGGCGCCGGTCTCCTCGGCCGCCCGGCGCAGGACGCGGGACACCTCGCGGGCGTCGTCGGGGTCGTGCAGCACCGTGCAGTGCTCGGGCGCGAGGCCCCACAGGTCGGGGTCCTGCAGCACCCCGGCGAGCCCGTTGAGGTTCCGGGTGATCGCCGGCACCTCGGGCAGCGACCCATACCGCGCCCCGCCCACGAGCACCGCCCGCGACGCGCGCGGGTCCGCCAGTTCCGCCACCGATGCCCGTCCGGCCTCAGCCGTCGAGGGCCCGGGCCGCGGCGGCGACGGCCGACGGGTCGGACGACTCGATGCGCACCGAGCGCCCGTCGGGGTCGGTGCGGGTCAGGATGATCGCCGGCGCCGCGGGCCGGGTCCGGCGCCAGTTGGACACCGCGAGCAGCAGCTGCCCGACCGACAGCCCGGTGCCGAGCACCAGGCTGATGATCTCGACGGCGCCGGACAGCTCACCGGGGCGGGTGGCGGTCGACAGGCCGATCTCGGACTGCACGATGCCGGGCTCGCCGACCAGCCAGCGCTGCAGGTTCAGCAGCTCGTCGACATCGGGCTGCGGGCCGCCGTCCCCGGAGGGCTCGAGGTGGATCGTCAACTGCACACTTCGAACAGTATCGAACCCTGCAACCCGATGTCACCCGAGCCTCACCCGTAGAGGGCTCGCGCCGCCTTCCGGACCTTGCGCCGGGCCTTGGGCACGTCCTCCAGCGAGCGGCGGCCGTGCTCGTCGACGCGCGCGTGCAGCAGCCCGTAGGTGAACGCGTTCTCGCCCGCCCCGAACGCCGTGATCGCGTACTGCTTGAGCAGCTCGCCGGTCACCAGGGCGTCCTGGTGGTTGCCGAGCGCGTCCTGCAGGTCGGTGACCCGGTCGGCGAGCCTGGTGGCCGCGCCGCCGGCGATCGGGACGACCAGCTCGGCCGCGTACCGGGCGCGCTTGTAGGCCTTGCGCGCCTCGTGCTGCTCGATGTCGGTGCCGGCCGCGGCGATCCGGCGGTCGGCGCGGCGCAGCGCCTTGCGGGCCCGGGCCATGAGCCGCTTGCGGGGCACGTCCTGCGGGGTGGCGGTGCGGGCCACCAGCGCGTCGATGTCGTCGAGCAGGGTCGTGTACCGCTCGCTGTCCAACCCCGCGACCAGCGCCCGGCGGGCCTCGGCGGCCCTCGCGGCCAGCAGCGAGGTGATCCGCGCGGCGACCGGGCCGAGGACCAGCTCGTCGGGCTCCTCGTGCACCAGGTGGGCCAGCCGCTCGCCCATCACGTCGGTGTCGCGCACGTCGCCGAGCAGGCCGGTGACCCACTTGATCTCGTCGTGCAGGCGGTCCAGATCGCCGTCGAGCAGCGACCGGAACGAGCGCAGCGTGGAGCGCAGCCGGCGGGTCGCCACGCGCATCTTGTGCACCGCCTCGGCGTCGCCCTCGCGCACGTGGGGGTCGTGCTCGACGAGCGCGTCGCGCTGGGCGGCGACGTAGGCGGCCAGGGCCTGGCGGGACTTGGAGCCGCGCAGCTGCACACCGGAGGGGGCCGGGTAGTCGGGGCCGAGGGCCTGGGCGAGCTTCGAGGGGCTCTTGGCCGGGCGGGCGCCGGCCTTGCGCAGGGCGGCGTCGAGGCGCTGCAGGGCGGCGGTGTCGCCGTCGACGAGCTCGATCTCCAGCTCGTGCCACTCGCCGCCGCCGTTGCGCAGCGACTCGGTGCTGACCGTGTCGTCGGCGAGCAGCGCGACGGTGCTGCCGTCCGCCGCCCGCAGCGCCCGCTCGACGCGGTGGGTGCGGATGCGGGCGACGGGGGAGAGCTCGGCCCCGCGGGTGAGCGCGCGGACCTGGTCGACCACGGCCCGGGGCGGGTTCTTCTGCCGGTTGCCGGCCGGCACCTGCAGCTCGCTGCGGTCGCCGCCGGCCGGGCGCTTGAGGTGCCACCCGGCGTCGTTGCCCCCGGTGCGGCGGCGCAGCGTGACCCGGCCCCGCGCCAGGTGCAGCCCCGCGGTGTCGTAGTAGACGGCGTCGAGCCGCTGATCGTCCGGTTCTCCGACGGCGGTGACCCCGCCGACCCCGGTCAGGTCGGGCAGGGCGAAGCCGTCCGGCAGCTCGTACTTGCGTTCAATTTCCAGCTTTCCGGCCATCGCTCCATTCTCCCAGTGAACCGGCTCCTACGCGAACATGAACGTGAGATAAACGAGGGGTGCACTACGACCTGCTCTCGTTGCTCGACGCTCACCTCGCCGAGATGACCGCGCTCCGGCACGTCCTCGCCGCGCCCCGTCCCGTCCACCCCGGCGAGCGCTGGGCGGCGGCCGAACAGACCCTGCGCAGCTCCGAGCGGTACGTGGCGTCGGTCGAAGCGGTGCTGAGCCCCACGGCGGCGCTCAGAGCCACCCCCGTGCCCAGCTCGACCCAGGTGCTGAGCCCCACCGCGGTGTGATGCCGGGTGCGGCCGGTCTCGGGGCGGCCGTAATCTTGCACCGTGGGGGTCGTCGGTAGGCGGATACGCTTCGCGATCCGGCTGCTGCGCGACTGGCGGCTGACGGTCGCGTGGGCCAAGTCGCTGTTGCGTTCGGGCGTGACGAGCTTCGTCGTCCTCGCCGTCGTGTTCTGGGCGCTACCGGGCGTGACGGCCAGCGGCGGTCCGTGGGCCCTGGTCGAGCTCACCGTGCTGCTCGCCGTGATCGGCACCGTCATGCGGCTGGTCCTGCTCGGCGTCGCGGTGCTCGTCGGCGGGGTCGGCGTCCTCGCGGTCGGCGTGATCATCCAGGCCGTCGTCATGTTCACCGCGCTGCGCCTGGCCGACGGGGTCAGCGTCGGCTCGTTCGCCGACGCCTGGATCGCCAGCTGGCTCGCGGCCGCGCTCACCGCCCTGATCAACTGGCTGGCCGACGCCGGCTCCGAGGACGTCTTCCTCGGCCAGGCGCTGCGCCAGATGGCCCGCCGCCATCGGGGCATCCCGGCCACCGAGCCGGGCGTGCTCATCGTGCAGCTCGACGGGCTCTCCGCCCCGCTGCTGTCCTGGGCGGTCAAGGCCGGCAACCTGCCCAACCTCGGCAAGTGGGTGCGCACCGGCACGCACGCCATGCGCGCCTGGCACACCGGCATGCCGGCCACCACCCCGGCCAGCCAGGCCGGGATCATGCACGGCGACTTCACCCAGATCCCGGCGTTCCGCTGGTACGAGAAGGACGGCGCCCGGCTCGTCGTCACCAACCGCCCGCGCGACGCCGCCGACGTCGAGGCCCGCATCTCCGACGGCCGCGGCCTGCTCGCCGACGGCGGGGTCAGCATCAGCAACGTCTTCTCCGGCGACGCCCCGACCAGCCTGCTCACCTTCAGCAACGCCGCCCTGCCCGGCCGCTCGGCGCGCGGCTACCTCGCGTTCGTGGCCAGCCCGTACGGCTTCGCGCGGGCGCTGGTGCTCTCGGTCGGGGAGATGCTCAAGGAGGTGCAGCAGGCCCGCCGGCAGCGGTTCCGCAACGTGTACCCGCGGGTGCCGCGCACCGCCGCCTACGTCGCCCTGCGCGCGGTGACCAACGTGCTGCTGCGCGACCTCAACGTCTCGCTCATCGCCGAGCAGATGAGCCGCGGCGCCCCCGTCATCTACTGCGACTTCGTGGACTACGACGAGGTCGCCCACCACGCCGGCCCGCTGCGCCCGGAGGCCCTGCAGACCCTCGAGGGCCTCGACCGGGTGCTCGGCACGCTCGCGAAACTCGCCCGGGTGGCCGGCCGCGACTACCAGATCGTCGTGCTGTCCGACCACGGGCAGAGCCAAGGGGCGACGTTCAGCCAACGGTACGGCGTGACCCTCGAACGCCTCGTCGCCGACCTCGCCGGCAACGGCGTCGAGGCCGCCGCCCACGGCCCGAACGACGAGGAGTGGGGCCGGGCCAACACCCTGCTGGCCGGGGTGTCGCACCAGACGCGCTCGTGCGGGCCGGTCACCGACGGCCCGCGCGGCGAGGTGGTGACGATCGCGTCCGGGAACCTGGCCATGCTGTACGTCACCGACGTGGCCGGCCGCGCCACCCTGGCCGAGGTGGAGGCGCTGCGCCCCGGGCTGGTCGACGGCCTGGCCAAGCACCCCGGCATCGGCCTGGTGGTCGTCGGCACGCCGGAGGGCCCGGTGGCGATCGGCCCGGCGGGGCGCCACCACCTCGACGGCGGGCGCGTCGAGGGCGACGACCCGCTGCTGCCCTACGGCCCGTCCGCCGCCGCCGACCTGCTCGCCCACCAGGCCATGGCGCACGTCGGCGACCTGGTCGTGGTGAGCCGGGTCGACCCCGGCACCGACGAGGTGGCCGCGTTCGAGGAGCTGGTCGGCTCGCACGGCGGCATCGGCGGCTGGCAGACCGAGGCGATCCTGGTGCACCCGGCCGAGTGGCCGGCCGCCCCGATCGAGCTGCGCGGCCCGGTCGCCGTGCACGAACAGCTGGTGGCCTGGCTCGACGAGCTCGGGCTGCGCACCCCGGCGCCCGTGCCCGAGCCGCGCGAGAAGGATCTTCCCTTGTCCGCCAGAGTTCGAGGTGTTTAGATCGCTGCATGTCTGAGGACGCCTTACGGCCCTGGAATTGGGAAGACCCGCAGGAGCTGGCGGTCACGGTCGACTCGTTCACCGAGGACCTGGCCCGGGTCGAGAAACTCGCACCGGAGCTCACCGCCGACGTCCTCGACCGCTCGCACCTCGACCGGCTCGGGCTGACCGGCATCGAGTTCGCCGCGTTCAAGACCAACCACCCGCGGGCGCTG
Organism: Dactylosporangium sp. CS-033363; assembly: GCF_050942475.1. Lineage (NCBI taxonomy): Bacteria > Bacillati > Actinomycetota > Actinomycetes > Micromonosporales > Micromonosporaceae > Dactylosporangium > Dactylosporangium sp. CS-033363. Next base: position 2,875,992 of record NZ_CP192032.1, read on the forward strand.
GGCACCGACCTCGTGTCGCTGACGGCGGCCGACGGCACCCGGACCGAGTCCGGCCAGGTGTACCGGGTGGACGACGCCGCGTACTTCATGGAGATGGACATCACCGGCGCGCTGCCGGTCGCCGACGACACCGCCGACTGGGTCTACGCCGAGCACCTCATCGAGCACGTCACCCTCAAGGCCGGCATCGCCTGGCTGACCGAGGTCAAGCGGATCCTGCGCCCCGGCGGCCTGCTGCGGATCACCACGCCGGATCTGCGGGTGTACGCCCAGGCCTACGTCAACGAGGACGGCTTCTTCGGCAAGCACCGGCGCCGGATGAACCGCGCCCTCACCGGAGTCGCACCCGCGATGCCGGCCCGCGGCGCGTTCATGTTCAACCAGCTGTTCTACGTGTACGGGCACCGCTGGCTCTACGACCGCGAGGAGCTCACGTACGCGCTCACGTCCGCCGGGTTCGCCGAGGACGGGATCGCGGTGCGGGCCTACCGCGAGGGCGCGCTCCCGGACGTCGCCGACCTGGACCAGGTGCTGCGCAACGACGAAACGATCTACATCGAGGCTACTGCGTAACCTCGACGTCGCGCTGCGAGCGCTGCCGGCGCTTCTCCACCCACCCGGCGATCTGGCCGGCCGCCAGCACGATGACGATCGCGCAGACCACGCCCTGCCACGGCTGCGGGAAGACGTTGCGGCTGAGCAGGCCGATCGCGGAGTACGTGGCCGACCACAGCAGGCAGGCGGCGACGTTCGAGACGATGAACGTACGCCACGACAGCCCCACGATCGCCGCCGCCAGCAGCACCGGGATCCGCCCGCCGGGCACCAGCCGGGACACCAGCAGCGCGGTCACCGGCCGGCGGTGCAGCCGCTCGCGCACCGTCTCGGCGAGCTTCCACGGCTGGCGCAGCAGCTTCAGCCGCCGGGTCAGCGCCTCGCCGCCGGCCCGGCAGATGGCGAACGTGACCGCGTCGCCGACGTACGCCCCGAGCCCGCCGGCCGCGATCACCACCGGCACCGCGAGGGGGCTGTAGTGCGCGGCCACCACCGCGGTCGCGCTGACCGCGGCCCCGGTCGGCAGCACCGGCACCGTCGAGCCGACGGCGACGATCCCGAACATGATCGCCACCGCGGCGACGAGCCCCCCGAGTGTGACGATCACGAAACGGTCAGGCTCTCGCCGGGCGCGAGCACGCGCACGTCGGTCTGCGGCGCGGCGGTGCTGGTGAACTCCTTGAACTCGTCGCCGGGCCGATGGAACCGGTCGGGCCGCACCCGCCCGCAGCCGATCGGCCACAGCGTGCCCCAGTGGATCGGCACCGCCTGCGCCGGCTCGACCAGCCGCATGGCCTCGGCCGCGCGGCCCGGGTCGAGGTGACCGGGGCCGAGCGTCCAGCCCCAGCCCCAGACCGGTACCAGAGCCAGATCCACCGGACCGATCTCCTTCATCTCGTCGAACAGCCCCGTGTCACCGCCGAACCAGGCCGAGCTGTCGCCGGTGACCACGTAGCCGAGGGCCACCGCGCGGATCTTCGACTTCGGGGTGCGCCCGCCGTCGTGCGCGGCCGGCGTCGCCCGCACGGTCACGTCCCCGACCTTGGTCTCCTCGCCGGCCCGGAGCTCGACGAAGTCCCGCTCGCCGAGCTTGGAGCGCAGGAACGCGGCCGCCCCGCGCGGCACGATCAGCTTCGTGGCCGGCGGCAGCGGCCGCAGGGACGGCAGGTCGCAGTGGTCGGCGTGCAGGTGGGACACGACGACCGCGTCCGGGGCCCGGTCGAGCCGCGGGCGCGGCCCCCGCCGCCGGTGCAGGTGCGCGAGCCGGTCGCGCAGCACCGGATCGGTCAGGATCGTGACCCCGCGCTCGCGGATGGCCACGGTCGCGTGTCCCCACCAGGTGACGTCCATGCAGACATTATGAGCAGGGGCTACACCGTTTCGCTGACGGCGGGCTCGGCGGCCGGCTTCGGGGCCTCCCAGGCGGGCCGGCCCGTGCGCACCACGAGCAGCACCAGCACCGCGGCGGCCAGGGCGACGAACCCGGCGATGGCGACCACGTGGTTGACCGCGTCGGTCGGGGCGTGCCGGCCCTCCAGGCGGTGGGCGAAGACCGAGCCGAACACCGCCACGCCGAGGGCGAAGCCGAGCTGGCGGAACGTGTTCACCGCGCCGCCGGCCATGCCGCTGCGCTCGTGCGGGACGGCGGCCAGGGCGGCCGAGGCCATCGTCGGCAGGACCGCGGCCACGCCCAGCCCGACCACGATCAGGCCCGGGATGAGCGCCTTGCCGGTCGACTCGGGGGTGAGCCGGGCCTGCATGAGCGCGCCGGCCCCGATGAGCAGCAGGCCGATGCCGATGGTCCAGCGCGGGGCGACCCGCTGCAGGAACCGGCCGGCGAACGCGCCGCCGACGAACGAGGCGGCGCTCATCGGCAGGGCCCCGAGCAGGCCGGCGTCGACCGGGCCCTTGCCGAGGAACTGCTGCAGCCACACCGTGGTGAACGGGAGGTAGGCGAAGGCGGAGGCCTGGGCCAGTACCGCCGCGACCATGAGCGCGCTGAAGGACGGCTTCGCGAACAGGTGCAGGTCGAGCATCGGGTGGTCGGTGCGCCGCTCGACGACGATGAACGCGACGAGGGCCGCGGCGCTGACGGCGAAGGCGGCCAGGGTGCTCGGCGCGGCCCACCCGGCGTCGCCCCCGCGGATCAGGGCGAACGTGACGGCGGCGGCGCTGAGGGTGAACGTGACGGTGCCGGCGAGGTCGAGCTTGTGGTTTTCGCTCGCCCGGCCGTGCGACTCCGTCACGCCCCGGACCGTGAACCACAGGGCCAGCAGGCTGACGGGGAGGTTGACCAGGAAGATCCAGCGCCAGCCGAAGTGCTCGGTGAGCAGGCCGCCGGCGATCGGGCCGGCCGCGGCGGCGGCGCCGTTGACGGCCCCCCAGATCCCGAAGGCCACACCCCGGTCCCGGCCGGTGTAGGCGACGCTGAGGATGGCCACGGTGGTGGCGAGCATCGCCGCGCCGCCGAGGCCCTGCAGGAACCGGGCCGCGATGAGCAGGCCCGCGTTGGGGGCGACGGCGCACACCAGCGAGGCGGCGGCGAAGACGACGGTCCCGGCCAGGTACACCTTCTTGCGCCCGTGCCCGTCGGCGAGCGCACCGGAGGCGAGCAGGACCGCGGCGAGGGCGAGGGCGTAGCCGTCCAGGACCCACTGCAGGCCGCCGAGCGAGGTCCCGAAGTCGCGGGAGATGGCGGGCAGGGCGACGGTCACGATCGTGACGTCGACGAGCAACATGAACGTGCCGATGGACACGGCAGTCAGGGCAGACCATTTACGCATGCGGTCGAATCTGCGGCGTCCGCCGGTTCTTTGGTAGCCAGGTTGCTCCTCGCGGCGGATTCCGACGCGCGATACCTTCTGCTGGTGGAAGTCGACACGCTCGACCGGGGGATCATCGACGCGCTGCGGCTGGACGGGCGGGTGGCGTTCAGCGCGCTCGCCGAGGTGCTGGGCGTCTCCGACCAGACGGTGGCGCGGCGGTACCGGCGGCTGCGCGACGGCGGGCTGCGGGTGGCCGCCCTGCCCGACGGGGTCCGGCTCGGCTACGACATGTGGATGATCCGGCTGACCACGACGCCGGACAGCGCGGGTGCGATCGCCGACGCGCTGGCCCGGCGGCCCGACACCACGTGGGTCACGCTGGGCTCGGGCGGCACGGAGGTCACGTGCGTGGTACAGAATCCGGGCACCGCCGACCGCGAGCAGCTGCTCCTGCAGAAGCTGCCACGCACGCCGCGGCTGGTGTCGGTGCGCGCGCACTGCCTGATGCACCACTTCGCGGGCGGTCCGGTCGGGGGCGAGGCCCGGGTGACCGTGCTCTCGCCGGAGCAGGTCCTGCAGTTGCGGTATCCGGCGCCGGACCCGGGTGCCGCGGCGGTCCTGGACGATGAGGACCGGCCGCTGCTGGCCGCCCTCAACCGGGACGGCCGGCTGGGGTTTCCGCAGCTCGCGGCGGCCTTGGGCTGGTCCGAGTCGACGGTGCGGCGGCGCCTCGACAACCTCCGCGCCACCGGGGCGATCTTCTTCGACGTCGAGGTGGAGCCGGCGCTGCTGGGCTACCGGGCGCGGTTCCTGCTGTGGCTGACCGTCGCCCCGGCGCACCTGGCCGCGGTGGGGCAGGAGCTGGCCCGGCACGAGGAGGTCGTGTTCGTCGCGGCGACGACGGGCGAGACGAACCTGATGGCGACCATCATCTGTCACGACATGGCCGAGTTGTACACGTACGTCACCGACCGCATCGGCCCGTTGCCCGGCGTCGAGCGGCTGGAGTCGGTGCCCGCCCTGCGCCACGTCAAGCAGGTCGCGGCGGTGCTCTGAGGTTCGCTCACGCCGTGGTGTGGATGTGGTACGAGCCGGATTTGCTGCGTTTCGCGGTGTACATCGCGCTGTCCGCCTGCCGCAGCAGCTCGTCGGGCAGTGAGGCCTCGTTGGACAGCGCGACCCCCACGCTGGCGCTGGCCGGCAGCTCGTGCCCGTTGACCATGATCGGCCGGTTGATGGCCTCGACCACCCGCTCGGCGATCCGCACCGCCGCGTAGAGGTCCGGCAGGTCCTCGGCGACCACCACGAACTCGTCGCCGCCCAGCCGCCCGACGGTGTCCTCGAGCCGCACGCAGTGGGTGAGCCGGCCCGCGACCGCGCGCAGCAGCTCGTCGCCCGCCTCGTGGCCGAGGGTGTCGTTGACCGGCTTGAAGCCGTTGAGGTCCAGCAGCAGCACGCCGACGTGCCGGCCGGTGCGCCGCGCCCGGGCCAGGGCCTGCACCAGCCGCTCGCCGATGAGCACCCGGTTGGCCAGGCCGGTGAGCGGGTCGTGCAGGGCGCGCACGGTCAGCTCGGCGGTCAGCGCCGCCCCGTCCAGGGCCAGCGCGACCTGGGTGCGCAGCGTCTCCAGGGCCCGGCGCAGGTCGGCGTGCAGGGTGCGCTCGGAAGTGACGACGAGGACGCCGAAGAACCGGCCGTTGACGACCAGCGGCAGGACCAGCGCCGTGCGCGGCGACACCACCCCCGGCACCCCGAGCTCGGCGATCGAGCCGACCCCGAGGACCTCCCCGGCCTGCATGAGCGCGCGCAGCTGGGTCGGCGGGGCGACCCGCCGGCCGACCAGCCCGGTGTCCGTCCCGTCCAGGTCCGTCCCGGCCGCGGCCGTCACCACCAGCTCGTCGACGTCGGCCACGAGCAGGACGGCCAGCGCGTCCGGCGTGTCGACCAGCAGCGCGGCGGCGCCCTCGACGGCGAGGTCGTGCACGGCGTTGACGTCGCCCGCGGTGAGCAGCCCGGTGCCGATGTCGGCCAGGATCTGGTCGCGGACCATGCCCTTGCGCAGCGCGCCGAGCGTGCGGTCCAGCCGCTTGACGAGCAGCGCGTGCGAGCGCAGCGACACCGCCTGCCGCGCCAGCACCACGCCGTTGAGCAGCAGCGCGACGATCGGGACGGCCCAGCCGTGCGGGTCGTGCCGATTGCCCCAGGTCGCCAGGAGCACCGCGTCGAACGCGCCCACGGCCAGCAGCGACACCCACGTCACCAACCGGCCGTTGAGTTCCACACCGGGCTTATCGGCACGCCGGGCGCTTGCCGCTAACGTTTTCCCCGCGCTTGCCGATGAGAGACCGTGCACAATACCGCGCGGACGGCGACGCGACGCCTGCTTCACGGGATCGTCGCGTGCCTGCTGGCCACGGCGACCTGGGCGACGCTGTACGCGCTCGGGGTACCGCTGCCCAAACAGATCCTCTGGGTGGTCGGCCCGCTCAGCCTCGGCCTGTCGGCCGGCGTGATCTGGCTGGCCGGCGAGGTGCCCGGCCTCGCCGGGAGCGCCCGCCGGTTCTGGCACCGCTTCGCCGTCGCCGCCGTGCTCGTCACCGCCGGGACCGCGATCATCACCCCGGCCCGCGTGAGCCCCGACGGCCCGCAGGCGGAGCGGCTCACCCAGATTGCCGCACCGGTGCTCGTCCTGAGCATCTTCATCGTCTTGTACTCCCTGTTGCGCCTGCCGGTGCGCGCCCGCACCCGGGCCGAGTGGGGCCGCCTCGGCCTCGACGGCCTGACCGTGCTCGTCACCACGGCCCTGTTCCTGTGGCACCTCGCGCTGCGCCCGCTCGCCGAGCGCGACGGCCAGGTCCTCCTGGTCGTCGGGCTGGCGCTGGTCGGGACGGCGTGCCTGCTGACGCTCGTGGCCGTGCTGAAGGTGGTGATGCTGGGCAGCGGGACCGTCAGCCGCCGCTCCATGGCCTGGCTCGCCGCGGTCCTCGTGGCCGGCGGCGTGGGCTCCGCGCTGTCCGCGCTGCTCGCCGGCTTCCCGCGGCTCAGCGGCCTGCAGTCGATGCCGACGGTCGTCGAGGGCCTGCTGCTCGCGCTCGCCGGTCGCGCCCAGTGGCGCCCCGCCGCGGCCGGGCAGGACCGTTCCAACCGCCGCTCGTACAGCAAGCTGCCCTACTACGCCGTCGGCGCGACCCTGGTGCTGCTGGCCTTCGTGGCGTACACCGACCACAAGGACATCGCCGCCGTGGCCACCGGCGCGATCGCGGTCAGCGCCGTCGTCGGCGTCCGCCAGCTCCTCGCCCTGCGCGACAACCAGCGCCTGCTGGCCGAGGTGCGGGCCCAGGAGCAGCAGCTGCGCCACCAGGCCACCCACGACGCGCTCACCGGCCTGGTCAACCGCAACCACTTCACCGACCTGCTCGGGGCCGCCCTGCAGCACCCGCACCCGGCGGCCGTGCTCCTCATCGACCTCGACGACTTCAAGCTCATCAACGACACCCTGGGCCACGCCGTCGGCGACGACGTGCTGACCACCGTCGCCGAGCGCCTGCGCGGCGCCGTCCGCCACGAGGACGTGGTCGCCCGGCTGGGCGGCGACGAGTTCGCGGCGATGCTGTACGACGTGACCTGCGAGCACGCCGCCGGCGTGGCCGAGCGCATCCGCGACGTGCTCACCACCTCGGTGCAGGCCTCAGGCCACGAGCTGCTCGTGCGGGCCAGCGTCGGCGTGGCCACCTCGGTGCCGGGCGACGCGGTGGACACCCTCCTGCGCAACGCCGACCTGGCCATGTACGCGGCCAAGGAGCGCGGCAAGGGCGGCCACTTCGTGTACGTGCCGGGCATGACGACCCGCATCGTCGCCCACGCCGAACTCGGCGCCCGCCTCCGCGACGCGATCGACGCGGGCCAGCTCTACCTGCAGTACCAGCCGATCGTCCGCCTCGACAACGGCCGCACCGTCGGCACCGAGGCCCTGGTCCGCTGGCGCCACCCCGACCTCGGCACCATCCCGCCGGGCGACTTCATCCCCGCCGCCGAGCAGACCGGCCTGGTCGTCCCGCTGGGCCGCTTCGTGATGCGCGAGGCGTGCGCCCAGCAGGCCCGCTGGCTGCGAGACCTGGGCGACGCCGCCCCCGCCTATGTCTCCGTCAACGTGGCCGGCCGCCAGCTCACCGACCCCGACTTCGTCACCGACGTCCTGTCCGCCCTGGCCGACGCCGGCCTGGACGCGCACCACCTCACCCTCGAGGTGACGGAGACCGCCGTGGTCGACGAGGCCGCGATCGCCGCCCTGCAGGAGCTGCGCGACCGCTCCATCCGCATCGCCCTCGACGACTTCGGGACGGCCGCCTCCTCGCTGGGCCTGCTGCTGACGTGCCCGGTGACGGCCCTCAAGCTCGACCGCTCCTTCGTCGACGAGATCACCACGGTCTCGAGGCAGGAGGCGGTGGCCACGGCCGTCATCCGGATGGCCCAGGCGCTCGACCTGGACACCGTGGCCGAGGGCATCGAAACGGAGGTCCAGGCGCGCATGCTGAGAAGCCTCGGCTACCGGTACGGCCAGGGCTTCTTCTACTCCCGCCCGCTGGCCGCCCAGGACGTGGCCGACCGCGTCAGAACGGCCGCCCCCGCCTTCGCCGGCCTGGCGGTGCACCACTCCTCCTAGCCCTGTATCAACGCTCTGCCTCGGTCGGTCGTAGCGATTCCTCAGCCATTCGTCTTCTTGCCTACATCTATGTGTACCGAGAACGATCGCCACTCATGGAACGCATCACGGTGACCTTCGAGGGCGCGGGCGCCGGAACCGGCAACCTGACGTGGGGCCAGCAACAGGTCTTCCAGGCCATGCGAGAACTGAACACGTCAATGAGCATGGGCGGCGTGGTCCCGGTCCACGACGGCCGCGGGGTAGACGATTTCGTCGAAGAGCTGCGCTTCTTCATGACCCGCTACCCGGCGATGCGAACCTTGCTGCGCTACCACCCGGACGGCACCTACTCCCAGGAGACGTTCGCCGCGGGCACGGCGTACCTTGAGGTCCATACGGCGCCTTCGTCCTCGGGAACCGTGCGTTCCTCGACGAGGACCTCGTCGCTTGTCCCGGCAGCGGCTTCGGCGGTGGCGGTGTCTCCGGCCGCGGAGTCCTTGGCCAACGAAGTGTTCGCGGGGTGGAAATCGCGGATCTTCGACTACACCAACGAGTGGCCGATCCGCATGGCCGTGATCCGCTCGGGTCTCGACGGCCCCGTGACGCACGTCCTGGTCGAGGTCACGCATGTCGCCACGGACGTCACCGGTCTGGCCACGATGATCCGCGAGCTGTCGTCACGTTCGACGATCGGCTCTTCGCCCGCGACGGGGCCCTTGGAGATCGCGGCGCAGCAGGAGGCGGCGACACGGCAGACCGACCACGCGATGCGGTACTGGGACACCCAGCTCCGGTTGATCGACCCCCAGCGCTTCCCGGCCGGTTTCCATGCCCCGGACGGCCCCCGCTTCCGCCAGGTGGTCTGGACGTCTCCGGCGTTACACCTGGCCAGCGAACGCCTGGCCGCCCTCCTGTCCATCGACACCGCGCCAGTACTTCTCGCCGCATACGCCGTAGCCTTCACCCGCGTGGTGGGCGGCGCCCCCTTCGCCTCGCAGGTCATCGTCGGCAACCGCTTCCGCCCGGGCCTGGCCACGGTGGTGTCCCCGTTCGCCCAGAACGGCCTGGTGGTCATCGACCCAAGAACCATCACCTCCGCCGAGACGGTGCTGCGAGCCCGCCAGACGTCGATGAGCGCCTCGAAGTACGCCTACTACGACCCGTCGACCCGCCAGTCCTTGATCGACAACATCGGCAAGGACCGAGGCGAACCGATCGACTTGCAGGTCCTCTACAACGAGCGCCGCCTGGCCCTCCGCCCGCCCCAGACCACCCCGCCGGAGTCCGAGATCCTCGCCGCCGCCCAATCGGCCTCAAACCCAGTCCGCGAAACGGAACTGCCGTACTTCAACGAAAAGCTGATGGTCAACATCGACGACGTCCCCGACACCATCCAAATCACCACGGAGCTCGACACTGCGTACCTCGCGGTTGCCGACCTGTTGCGCCTCCTGCAGGAGATGGAGAACTTCACCGTCGCGGCGGCCTTGGACCCGACCACCCCAGCCCTTCCCTGACGCCACCCTCGTTCCAGCTCTCAACCGCTGCCTCCTCGCGCCCGGGTACACCACCTCGCTGCGCCGACCTCAAAGCCCTGCCATATGCGCCCGCACCTCGGCCTCGTCCTGCCCCAGCGCATCGAGCCCGTCCAAGGCCCACTTCTTCGCATTGAACAGCCGAATCCAAAGCCCAGCCGCCCAGGCCGCCCGCACCTCGTCGCCGCTGAACCCTCGCCCTCGCGCACGCTGGTACCCGTCAAGGAACTCAGCGCTTTCCCGAACGGTCGCCCCCAACCGCCCGTCCCCGGCCGGCCACATCGCCGCCGCCACGCCCACGATGACCGCCTCGGGCTCGGCCACCACACTGTCCCAGTCGTGCACCGCCAACGGCTGATCCCCACGCCACCAGATGTTGTGCGCCTCGAAGTCACAGTGCCCAATCACCGGCTCCGCCCCAAACCGCCCCAGCAGTCGCCGCACCTCAACCGCCGCCGCATCATGCCAACTGGCGACCAGATGCAGATCGGCGTCCCGGTCATCGGGCCACGGCCAGATCGCCCCATCGTCGTGATACCACCGAATCCATGCGGGCGCCGGCGCCAACGACGGCGTCTCTCCAACCTTCGGCGCCATCCCGATCAGCCGAGCCAACAACGCCGAGAACTCCGCCGCCCCCGGTCCTCGCGCCGCGCCGTCCCCCGACCCCGGCTGGCCGTTTCCTGGCCCCGACGCCACCCGTCCGTCGCTCGGCGCTGACGTCACCGCCCCGTCTCCCGCTCCTGGCACCTGCCCGACCACTGGCCCAGTTCCGCGCTCCACGGCGATCTCGGCACTCAACGCCAGCTCCCCGAACCGCGTAGGACCGGCAATCAACTCCGGACAGGTAAAGCCCGCGCGCCACAGATGCCGATGCACGAACGCGCACCCGGCCAGCCGCTCCTCCGCCGCCCGCGCCTTCACCACCACCGTCCGCCCATCGCCCAACCGCAGCACGTGCACCACAGCCAGATTCCCGGTCCGCATTATGGTTTCGACAACCGGACTCCCAAGCCAGGCCCCGATCTCATCCGGCGAGATCATCGCTACGCCGTCCATGTCCGCGCCTTCCCGGCCGTCCGGACATGCGCGGCCGCGGGGATTACTACGCCGTCCATGTCCGCGCCTCTCCGGCCGTCCTGACGTGCCCGGCCGCGGGGATTATTACGCCGTCCATGTCCGCGCCTCCCCGGCCGTCTCGGTCGTACGCGGCCGCGGGGACCACCACGCCGTCCATGTCCGCGCCTCTCCGGCTGTCCCCGTCGTACGTGGCCGCCGGGACCACTACGCCCTCCCGTCGTACGCGGCCGCCGCAGTTGTCGCAACGGCAGCCGTGCCGCCACCTCGCGAGCCGTCGTGTCCCGAAACCCCGCGTCGCGCGCGCCCCGGTGCGGTCGTCACACCGGCCCTCTCGTTGGTTCCGGCGGACGCCACCTCGCTGCGGGCCGGGACGACCTCGCCCCGTCGCGCCCCCGATCGCCCTGGCACGCGCCCGCAGCGGAGTCATCGCAACGGCAGCCATGCCAGCACCTCGCGGATCTTCGCGTCCCAGAACGCCCAGTCGTGCGCGCCCGGCGAGAACTCGGCCTTCAGCGGAATCCCCAGCCTGGTGCACGCATCGCGGAACTTCACGTTCCCCGGGTACAACGGGTCCTCCGTCCCGCACGCGGCGAACAGCGGCGGCGGGTTCGGGACGGATTCGAGCAGGTGCAGCAGGTCGTTGTCGGTGCCCGCGATCGCCGGCGGGTCGCCGAAGATGCGCTCCCACATCCGCGGGTCGCCGGCGGTGAACAGCTCCCGTGCCCGCGTCGGCAGGTCGAGCACGCCGGACAGGCTGGCCGCGGCGCCGAACCGATCGGGGTGGCGCAGGGCGAGCTTGAACGCGCCGTACCCACCCATGGAGAGTCCTGCGACGAAGGTCTGCGCCGGATCGTCGGTGATGCGGAACAGTCCGCGGGTCTTGCGCGGCAGCTCCTCGGCGACGAACGTCCAATATGGACGGCCCCAGACCTCGTCGGTGTAGAAGCTCCGCTCCACCTGCGGCATGACGATCGCGAGCCCGAGTTCCGCGGCATAGCGCTCGAGCGAGGTGAACCGGGTCCAGGCGGTGTCGTCGTCACTGAGGCCGTGCAGGAGGTACAGGACGGGAAGTGGCGTCGTCGAGTCGGGCACTAACACGGTCATCGAGGTCGCTACCCCGAGTGCATCGGAGGAGAAGTCGCATCGAATCCGCGCCATCGTCATGATTCCACTATAGCAGAGTTAGGTGGTAGCTGTCTGCCCCGCCGGCGGTCCGTGAGGCGGCGGGCCTTCACGCGCGCCCCGCAGTCGTCCATCGAGCACCACCGCCGCGAATGGTTGCGGCTGCGGTCGACGAACAGCCATCCGCAGCCGCCCTCGTCCAGCGGGCAGGCGCGCAGGTCGTCGATGTTCTCCGTGGTCAGCAGGTCGACGGCGAGCGCGGCGAGCCGGTCCTGCACGGCGAACGGGGCCACGTCGCCGATCCGCAGGCGCGCGGCCGTCGGCGAGTCGACCGACGGGGTGAGTGCGGCCCGCGCGACGGCGGCCGCATAGCGGGTGCTGAGCTGCTCCAACGCGGGCTGCAGCGGCGCCGTGGACCTCTCGTCGTCCATCCGCGTCAGCAGTACCGCATAAACCGCCTCCCGAATCCCCAGCACCGCCGCCAGCGCCTGTTCGCCGTGCCAGACGGACAGGATGTCGCTCACCTCCTCCGGCTCCACGACCCCGGCGCGCTCGGCCCACAACAGCAGGTCGAGTGGCGTTTTCAAGTGCTCCTTCTCCGGTACTGCACCAGGCACCCGCGGCTCAACCGTATTCACCAGGTCGAGCCCGGTGTGCCCGCCGACGAGTCTGAGAACGGGCTTGTCCGACGACTCCATGTATGCGATGCTACCACCGTAAACAGCTTTACCGGAATCCTCGGAACGGGAGAGCATTGATGCTCGAACACCGACGCGCAAACCTGGCCCTGGCCGCCCTGTCCATCTCGACCTTTACATTCGTCACCACCGAGATCCTGCCCGTCGGGCTCCTGACGCTCATGGCCGACGATCTGCACCGTTCGAGATCCGAGGTCGGCCTGCTCATGACCGGCTACGCGGCAGTGGTCGTGCTCATGTCCTTCCCGCTGGCCCGCCTGACCCAGCGCATCCCGAAACGCCTCCTGCTGGGCGTCACGCTCGGGGTCTTCTCCGCTGCGACCCTGGTGACCGCGCTGGCCCCGGGCTACGAGGTGCTCCTGGCCGCCCGCCTGGTCGTCGGCCTCACCCAGGCCCTCTTCTGGTCCATCATCGCCTCGACCGCGACCGGCATGTTCCCCCCGTCCCAGCGCGGCCGCACCGTGGCCCGCATGTCGATCGGCGCCGCCCTGGCCCCCGTCCTCGGCGTACCGCTCGGCACCTGGCTCGGCCAGCAAGCCGGCTGGCGCGTCGCCTTCCTCGTGATGGCCGCGGTCGGCGTCGCCACCTGCGCGATGGTGGTGGCGCTGGTCCCGCGCACCGCCCCGGAGGCCGACGCAGCCTCCCGCGGCTCGAGCCCGTCCCGCCTGCGCTACGTCCTGCTGGTCCTGTGCACCGCGATCGGCGTGACCGGCGCCCTGACCGCCCAGACTTACGTCACGCCCTACCTGCTCGACGTCACCGGATTCGCCGCCACAACGCTCGGCCCCCTGCTCCTGGTGACGGGCTGCGCCGGCTTCCTGGGCACGCTGGTCGTGGGCCGCTTCCTCGACCGGTACCCGTGGCCGGCCCTCCTCGTCCCGCTCGCCCTCATCGTTCTGTCCCTGCTGCTGCTGTACGCCCTCGGCACCCTGAAGGCCCCCGCGATCGTGGCCCTGGCCCTGAACGCCTTCGCCTACAGCGCCATGGCCGCCGCCGTCCAGAACCGCATCCTCATGGTCGCCCCGGGCAGCACCGACCTCGCCTCAGCCGGCGGCAGCTCAGCCTTCAACGTAGGCATCGCCACCGGCTCCTTCCTGGGCGGCGTCATCATCGACCACTCCAACGTCCGCACCGTAGCCCTGGCCGGCGCCCTGATCGCCGCGGTCGCGGTCCTGCTCCTCCTGACCGAGCCTCACCTCGCACGCCGAAGCGCCAACCGGTCCACATCCGAAGCCCGAGCCGACGAGACCTCAGCAGCCCTGCAGCGAGCCGTGGCGTAGACGGGACACCGCGCCGGGATGGGCCGGGCCGGGATGGGCCGCGCCGGGTTGGGCCGCGCCGGGCCGCGCCGCGCCGGGCCGCGCTGGGCCGCGCCGCGCCGGGCCGGGCCGCGCTGGGCCGCGCCGCGCCGGGCCGGGCCGCGCTGGGCCGCGCTGGGCCGCGCTGGGCCGGGCCGCGCTGGGCCGCGCTGGGCCGGGCCGCGCTGGGCCGCGCTGGGCCGCGCTGGGCCGCGCTGGGCCGGGCCGCGCTGGGCCAGACTGTGCGCTGGGCTGGGCCGCGCTGGGCCGCGCTGGGCCGCGCTGGGCCGCGCTGGGCCGGGCTGGCCGGGTTGGGCCGCGCCGCGCCAGGGCGGGCCGCGCCGAGATGGGCCGGGTTGCGCCGCGCCGCGCCGGGATGGGCCGCGCCAGGCGGGCCGCGCCGCCGGGGCGATTCCCAGGGCTGGTCGGAGATGTCACGGCAAGGAGTCGTTGCGCCGAGGATCGCCATCGTCTCCAGGGAAGCCGTTGCGCGACCACACCGCTGCGCCGACCACACCGCTGCGCTGACCACACCGTTGCGCCGAGGACGCCGTTGCCCGACGTGGTCGCCGCGTCGGAAAGGATGCCGTCGCGGGTCCGAGGATGCCGTGGTGCGCTCGGGGGGACGCTATCGCGTTGAATGGCCCAAGTGGCATTGCGTTCCCGGGCGGACGTCAGTGCGTGGGCAAGAGCGGTCGTCGGTGTGCGGTCCGGGTCGGGCGATCGTTGCGCGCTCGGGTGTCGCCGTGATGCCGAGAACGTCGTTGGGCAAGGGACGTCGCCGCGGCCAAAGGCGCGAGTGTCGGTGGGACCTGAGCGAGCGTCGGTGCGACCCGAGCGAGTGTCGACGGGACCGGAGCGGGCGCCGGCGGGTGGCTCGGGTAAGAGGTCGTTGCGCATGCTGGGCGCCCACGCCGCACAGAGCCCAGAGTCAACAGCACAGGCAGGCGAACCCTATTCAACGTAAGAAGGAGTCGGGCGCCATCTGATACGGAATACAACTGTTGCTCGATGTCGGGTTGTCGACAAAATCGCCGGTATTGGAGCGGTTCAAAAAAGAGATCCAGAAATGCCCTGTCGGATCCGCTACATCGGGGGTCGGGCGGAGGGGGCGGCGACAGCGGAACAAAGCACCTGAGCTGCGGAAACGATCATGTGGCAAGGATTGATGACGGCACGTTCGGGTGGTCCGCGAGATCGCATTCTGTGCCTACCATCGGCATTGCTGAAAAAGCAGCAGCCGCGTGAGATGCAAGATCGGAGGCCGGGTCGTTGCTGGACACCGTTGTGCCCCGATCGGCGACGCCCGGAGCTGAGGTTGAGGCCGCCGCGCCGAGCAGCCGGGCCGCGCGCCGGGCCGAGCGGCGCCGCCTGAAGGACGAGGCCAAGCTCGCCGAGACGCACCGCGCCTACGAGGACTGTAACGAGCTCGCCGGGCCCCTCACCACACCCGGCAAGGCCCAGCATCCCGTCGTGTACCGGCATGTCGGCGGGCCGTGGCGGCGGGTGATGCTGTCGCTGTTGATCGCGCTGAACTTCTTGACCGGGTTCGTGTTCGTCGGCTGGCTGCTGCTCCCCGAGCACATACCAGGCGACGACGCCGGCGACTGGCACGTCATCGTGGCCCGGATCGCGTTCTGCTTCGTCGTCCTCGTCGAGGCCGTCCGGATGCTGCAGAACCTCGCGGTCTGGGTGTTCGCCTGGCGCGCCCGCGATCCCGTCCCCATGGTGCCCGAGCGGGGGCTGCGCATCGCGATGCTCACGACCATCGTGCCGGCCAAGGAGCCCATCGACGTCGTCGAGCGGTCGCTGCGCGCGATGCAGAAGGTGCGGTACCACGGGCAGGTCGACATCTGGATTCTCGACGAGGGCGACGACCCGCGCGTGAAGGCGATGGCCAAGCGGCTCGGGGTGAACCACTTCAGCCGCAAGGGGCGGCCCGAGTTCAACCAGGAGCACGGGGCCTTCCGCGCCAAGACCAAGTCGGGCAACCACAACGCCTGGCGGGCCACGCACGAGCACGTGTACGACGTCGTGGCGCAGATGGACCCCGACCACGTGCCGCTGCCGAGCTTTCTCGAGCGGACGCTGGGCTATTTCCGCGATCCCGATGTCGCGTTCGTCGTGGCGCCGCAGGTGTACGGCAACATGTACAGCAACTGGGTCGTGCACGGCGCCTCGGTGCAGCAGTACCTGTTCTCGGGGCTGATCGAGCGGGGCGGCAACGGGCTCGACGCGCCGCTGCTGATCGGGACCAACCACCTGTACCGGCCGCTGGCTTGGGCTCTGATCGACGGGTATCAGGACTCGATCATCGAGGACCACCTGACGAGCATGGTCGTCATGGGGGCCAAGAATCCGCTCACGGACCGGCGCTGGAGGGGCGTCTACACCCCCGACGTCGTCGCGGTGGGGGAGGGGCCGACGAGCTGGACCGACTACTTCAACCAGCAGAAGCGGTGGGCGTACGGCGTGTGGGAGATCCTCCTGCGCGCCCGTCCCCACCTCAAGCGGCTCGGCGGTCCGCAGAAGATCAGCTACAGCCTGGTGCAGTCCTACTACCCGAGCGTCGCGCTGTCCGCGGTGAGCGGGATCGTGGCCACCGGCGTGTACCTCGGGCTCGGCATCAACGCCGCGACCATCGAGTGGCGGTGGTGGCTCGGGCTGTGGGCGGCCAGCATGGGCAGCTGGGCGATCCTCTGGCTGTGGCTGCGCCGGTTCAACCTCGCGCGGCACGAGCGCAAGGAGATCGGGCTGCACGGGATGGCCCTCGCGCTGTTCGCGGTGCCGATCTACGCCGCGGCGGGACTGGCGGCGCTCGCCCGCCGGCCGCTCGCCTACGCGGTGACGGCGAAGGGGCGGCTGCGCAGCGTCGACGGGCCCAAGACGTTCCGCACGCACGCGATCTGGGCCCTGGTGGGTGTCGCGCTGCTCGCGGTGAGTGGCATCATGGGGTACAACTCGATCGCCCTTCGCTTCTGGGCGGCGGTCAGCATCGTCGTCGGGGTCCTCCCGCCCCTGATCGCGTATGCGACCTATCTGCGCGAGCGCGGCGTCGAGGTGCCCGAGGCCGACCCGGTCACGTCCGGCCTGGTCATCACCGTGCGCGCCACGGCGGCCAGCGCCACGGCCATCGACGACCTGCCGACCGTGCGCGGGTTCCCGGCCGTCCCGCACGCGGGCTATCCGCTGTCACAGCAGGAAGCCGTCCCGCAGGGGAGCGCCGCGTGATCACCCTGCCCCGCCTCATGCTCGCCGCGCTCGTGCTGATCGGCGGGTACGTCTTCGTGATCGCCCCGCGCGTCGAGGCGTACACGAGCACGACCGCCGGCTGGCAGGAGCAGCTGGCCGAACCGGTGCCCAGCTTCACCCCCGCCGCGCCCGACCCGCGCCGCCGCCCGGAGGTGTTCCCGCAGGCCGGCACGGCGTTCTTCGGGGTGTTCACGGACAAGGGGCCGGGCGACCTGACCGACTACAACGGCTTCGTGCAGGCGGCCGGCAAGGGCCCGCAGGTCATGATGTTCGCGTCGGGCTGGGGCGCGGAGAAGCACTTCGACCGCCAGCCGTTCGACCGCATCGTCAACCGCGGCATGCTGCCGATGATGGGCTGGGAGCCGTGGGACTACCGCGCCGAGTCCAAACAGGACAAAGACCGGGGAACGCAGCCATCGTACCGCCTGTCGAACATCACCGGCGGCAAGTTCGACGGCTACCTCGAGGAGTGGGCGAGCGGGATCAAGGCGCTGGGGTACCCGGTCGCCATCCGCTTCGCGCACGAGATGAACGGCTACTGGTACCCGTGGGGCGAGTCCGCCAACGGCAACCGCGACGGCGACTACGTGGCCGCCTGGCGGCACGTGCACGACCTGTTCGCCCGCACCGGCGCGAACAACGTCATCTGGGTCTGGAGCCCCAACGTCGTCTACGAGAACTCGACGCCGCTGTCGGAGCTGTACCCCGGCGACGACTACGTGGACTGGGTCGGCCTGTCGGGCTACTACGGCACCGGGGGCCTGGAGGCGTACCAGACGTTCGACCAGATCTACCGCCCGACCCTCAACGAGCTCAAGACGCTGAGCAAGCGCCCGATCGTCGTCACCGAGACGGCCGCCACCGACAAACAGGGGCGCAAGGCCGACTGGATCACCGACCTGCTGCAGACGCTGCCGAAGCACCCGGAGATCATCGGCTTCCTGTGGTACGAGTCGGTCAAGGAGACCGACTGGCGCATCGCCGCCACGCCCGCCGCGTCGGCCGCGTTCGCGCAGGGGATCGCCCAGCCGTACTACGCGGCGCGCTGGGACCCGGACATGACCCCGCGCCGGACCGTCCCGGTCGCCTCCGCACCCAGATCGAATTAGGAGCAGCGTCGTGGTGAGCCCCACGCCCGGCGGGTACGTCGTCGGCATCGACCTCGGCACGTCGAACACGGTCGCGGTGATCCGCTCGCCCGACGGACGCCGCCGCCCGGTGCTGTTCGACGGTGCCCCGCTCATGCCCTCGGCCGTGTTCCGCACCGACGACGGGCACCTCGCGGTCGGCCGCGACGCCCAGCGCCTGGCCCAGCTCGACCCGGGCCGCTACGAGCCCAACCCGAAGCGCCGCATCGACGAGCCCTCCGTCCTTCTGGGCAACGATGGTGTACCCACGGTGCAGCTGCTCGCGGCCGTGCTGCGCCAGGTCGCCGTCGGGGTGGCCGAGGTGACCCGGTTCGCGCCGCCGGTCGTGCTGACCTACCCCGCCTCCTGGGGCCAGACCCGGCGCAAGGCGCTGCACGACGCCGCGCTCGCCGCCGGGTTCACCGACGTCAGCATGCTGCCCGAGCCGGTGGCGGCCGCCCGGTACTTCATCAGCGCCCTCAACCACCCGCTGCCCCCCGGCGAGGCCGTGGTCGTCTACGACTTCGGCGGCGGCACCATCGACATCGCGGTCGTGCGCAACGACCCGCAGGGCTTCACCGTGATCGGCTCCGGCGGCCTGGAGGACATCGGCGGCCTCGATTTCGACGCGGCGCTCGTCGAGCGGCTCGGCGAGGTGCTGCAGGCCTCGCAGCCCGAGGTGTGGCGCCGGCTGCAGCACCCGCAGACCGCGCAGGAGCGCCGCGACCGCCGGTTGTTCTGGGAGGACGTCCGCGGCGCCAAGGAGATGCTCTCGCGCACCACGGTCGCCCCGGTCAGCGTGCCCGGCGTCGAGTCGGCGCTGCACCTGACCCGCGACGAGCTCGAGCAGAAGATCGGGCCGATGATCGCCCGGACGGTCGCCGAGACCGCGCGGGTCGTGCGCGACTGCGGGCTGGAGCCCAACAAGATGGCGGGCATCCTCCTCGTCGGAGGTTCTTCGCGGGTACCGCTGGTGGCCCGCATGCTGCACCGCGAGCTCGGCGTGGTGCCGACGGTGCTCGAACAGCCCGAGCTGCCGGTGGCGGAGGGCGCGGTCGTGCACCCGTCGGAGCTGACCGCTGCGGGCCGGGTGCCGGTCGCCTCGGGCACGGCCTCGGTCCCGATCCCGGTGAGCGCCGCCCCTTCCTCGGGCCCCGGCACGCTCTACGGATCGGCGATGTTCCCGGTCTCGGCGATCCCCGGCTCCCCGGTCTCGGCACCCCCCGCCATGCCGTCGGCCGCCCCTGTTTCGCCGGCCGTCGAACCGCAGACGCCGGCGCCCGTACCCCCGCCGAAGAAGCGGCGAAACGCGATCATCGCCGGAGCGGTAGCACTGGTCGTGCTCGTGGCCGGAGGGTTCTTCGCATACCGGGCGTTCCTCGCGAGCCAGCTCCTCGGGGACTGGAAGAAGCTCGCGGAGGTGCCGGGCAGCGTGGCCTTCGAGGGCGCGGGCGCGGCGGTGATCGGGCGGCAGCTGTACGTCATCGGCGGCCTCACGGCGGGCAACAACCGGCGGCAGCTGGACTCGGTGTGGATCTACTACATCGACCGCGGCACCTTCTCCGAGGGCCCGAAGCTGCCACATCCGCTGAGCCACATGAGCGTCGTCGTCGACGGGGTCGGCAGCATCTGGGTGCTCGGCGGGCTCGCCGCCGAGGGCGCCACCGACGAGGTCTGGCAGCTCAAGTCCGGCGCCAAGGACTGGGAGGAGGGCCCGAAGCTGCCCGCCAAGCGCACCTCGGGCACCGCGCTGTACGACGCCAACGGCATCCTCTACGCCGGCGGCACCGACACCGACCACCACGCGACCGACACGATCTGGGCCCTGGGCTCGAGCGGCTGGTCGACGATCGGCAAGATGTCGGTCGCGCGGGACAAGCTCACCGCGGCCACCGACCGGGCCGGCCGGGTCTGGCTCATCGGCGGGCGGCGCGGCGAGGGCCAGGCCGCCCTCGACACGATCGACGTCCTGCAGAACCGTGTCCTGGCCGACGAGCACCCGAAGCTCGACCACCCGCGCGAGGGGGCGGCCGCGGTGATGATCGACGGCATCGGCCTGTGCGTGCTCGGCGGCAACAACGGCCAGGAGGTGTACGACTGGTGGTGTGAGGACGGTGCGAAGACGTCCACGCTGCCGAAGCAGGACCTCCCGCGGGCCGGGCAAGCGGTGGCGGCCTCGGACGGCGTGGTCTACACCGTCGGCGGCTACAGCACCGCTCGCAAGCTCGACGGCACCTTCGACGTGCAGGCCTTCACGTACGCAAAATAACGGTTCAGAGCTTGCCGTCGACCAGCCGGACGCGATGGCCGAGGCGGCGCCCAGCCTCGGCCACGAACTCCGGGCGCAGCGGCGGCCAGTTCCAGAACTGCACCCCGACCCGCGCGAACGCCCACGCCACCCAGTCGCCGATCGGCGCCGGCCGTCCACATGCGACACACGCGACGTCACTGGGCCGGCCGGCGTGCCAGGCCGCCATCGCGGTCTCGAACGGCTCCCACTGCGGCTCGCCGTAGGTGCTCACCGCCCCGCAGTGCGGGCAGCGGAACTCGTCGTCCCCGCCGCCCTGCCCCGGGTCGACGACCGTGGCCGCCGCGAACACCTCGACGCCGTTGGTCCGCATGGTGCGCAGGTGCTCGTCGGGTGCGGTGACCGCCGCCTCGTACCGCGGCCCCGGCGGGTTGCCCAGCGGCGCCCCGAGCACGCAGTCGGTCCGCCCGGCCCGCACGATGCCCTCCGCCACGAGCCACGTCAGCAGATCGGCGGCGAGGCGCGGCGCCTCCTCCCCGGTGGCGTCGACGTCCGCGATGACCTGGAAGTAGTCGCCCACCCGGAGATCCTATCGTCGTGCACTTGGCCCAATCGCCGCGCCGCCGAATTGCGCTTCCGAGGGCCAACGACCCGGGCTTGAATAGGTGGCGTGACGATCGTGGACATGTGGTTCGACCCGAAGTGCCCGTGGGCGTGGAACACCTCGCGCTGGCTGCTGGAGGTGGAGCGGGTCCGGCCGGTGGAGACCCGCTTCCACGTGATGAGCCTGTGGCTGCTCAACAAAGAACGAAAGGGCCTGGAGGTTTGGTACCGCACGTGGCTCGCCGACACGCTCGGCCCGGTCCGCGTCCTGATCGCGGCGGAACAGCGCCACGGCACGCCGGTCCTGCGGGATTTGTACACGGAGCTCGGTACGCGGATCCATCACGGGAAAGAGGCGATCGGGCCGGACCTGTACCGCGGCGCGCTGGCCGCCCTGGATCTGGACCCGGCGCTGGCGGCGGCGGCCGACTCGGACGCGTTCGACGCGGCGCTGCTGGCCAGTCACCGCGCCGGCCTGGACCCGGTCGGCGAGGACCTCGGCACGCCCGCCCTCCACATCGGACGGTCGGCGTTCTTCGGCCCGGTGGTGACCCCGGTCCCGCGCGGCGAGGCGGCCGGCCGGCTGTTCGACGGCATGCTGCTGATGGTCGAGACGCCCGGCTTCTACGAGCTCAAGCGCGGCAACCGGGTCTCGCCGACCGTCGACCCCGTGTAGCGTCCCGCGCATGGAGCATGACGGATTCGTCGTACGGCCGGTCGGGCGCGTCGAGTCGCCGCTGGCCGACCGCGCCGGCGCCCCGCGGCAGGGGGACGAGGGCGCGCCGGAGGCCTGGCTGGTGTTCGAGGAGCGGGTCGGCCCGGCCCTCGCCGACCTGCGCCCCGGCGACCGCGTGCTGCTGCTGACCTGGCTGCACCGGGCCGACCGGGACGTGCTGGCCGTGCATCCGCGCGGCGACCGGACCCGGCCGGAGACCGGCGTGTTCAGCACCCGCGCCCCCGACCGGCCCAACCCCATCGGGCTGCACGGGGTCGAGGTGCTCGCCGTCGACGGGCTGCGGGTGCGGGTGTCGGGGCTGGAAGCGATCGACGGTACCCCGCTGCTGGACGTGAAACCCGTGCTCGGCGAGCTGGAAGCGCGCTGATCGGCCCGGTCCCGATTCCGACAGAGCCGGGCGTGTCGCCGGGGGAGCTGGTTGGATCTTGGCGATGAACCGATTGTGGGAGCTGCTGCCGGCCGGCGTGCGGGCGCAGGTCGACGAGGAGCTCGCGGCCGGGTCCACGGTGCGGGCGATCCAGCTGGTGCACACCAACCACGGGATCGACGACCTCGACGAGCTGCCCACGCTGCAGGAGAGCCGGGAGGCGACCGAGCTGCGGCGCGACCACCTCGTGGCCGAGGGGCGGCTGCCGCACCCGTCGGCGGCCGACCTGCCCGCGGCGCTCGCCCGGGCCGCGCTGCTGGCGGGGCCCGTCGAGGCGGTACAAACGGTGTGGGTCGGTTCGTTTCCGCGGATGATGGCCGTCCTGCAATCCGGGGACGCATCCTCGCGTCAGGTCAGCCTGGCCACCCTGCCCGACGGGGAACCGGCGGCGGTGGCCGAGCTCGGGGCCGGGCTGTCGGCCGCGCTGGGGGTGCCGTTCCGCTCGGCGCCGCACTGAGGTCTTAGGATTCCGCGATGCCCCTCCGGTTCGCGGTGGACCTCGGTACGTCCAACACGGTCGCCGTGCTCGACCGCGGCGACGGCTCGCCCCGGCCGCTGCTGTTCGACGGCAGCCCGCTGCTGCCCTCGGCCGTGTTCGCCGACGCCTCGGGCGCGCTGCTGGTCGGGCGGGACGCCGAGCGGCACATGATGACCGACGCGGCCCGCTTCGAGCCCAACCCCAAGGGCCGCGTCGACGACGGGGTCATCCTGCTCGGCGACCGCGAGGTGCCCGTGGCGGAGCTGCTGGCCGCGGTGCTGCGCCGGGCCGCCTCCGAGGCCGGCGGGCCGGGGCCGCTGCAGACGGTCCTCACCTGCCCGGTCGACTGGGGCAACACCCGCCGTTCGGTACTGCTCGACGCCGCCCGCCGCGCCGGACTCGGCCCCGTCACGCTGGTCGACGAGCCCGTCTCGGCCGCCACGTACTGCGTGCGCGCCCTCGGCGGCCGCCTCGCCCCCGGCCGCTGCGCGGTGGTCTTCGACTTCGGCGGCGGGACGCTGGACGTCACCGTCGTGCAGGCCCGGGGCGCGGCCCCGCTGCGGGTCCTGGCCACCGGCGGCCTCGCCGACCTGGGCGGCACCGATATCGACGACGCGCTGGTCGGCCACGTCGGCCAGCTCATCGAGCCGGACCTGTGGCAGCGGATGGCGCATCCGCGCACGCCGGGCGAGTACCGCGACCGGCGCACATTCTGGTCCGAGGTACGCCAGGCCAAGGAGATGCTCGCCCGCGCCGCCTCCGCCCCGATCCACGTCCCCGGCCGCGACGGCGCCACCCACCTGACCCGCGAGGAGCTGGACCGGATCGCGGGCCCGCTGGTCGACCGCGCCGTGGACGAGACGCGCCGGGTCCTGCAACGCTCGGGCGTCACCCCGGCCCAGCTGGACGCGATCGTCCTGGTCGGCGGCTCCTCCCGGCTCCCCCTGGTGGCGAGCCGGCTGCACGCCCGGTTCGGCCTCGCGCCGATCGTCCCGGAGCAGCCCGAGCTCCCGGTCGCCTTCGGCGCCCTGCTCCTGACGGCCGGCCAAGCGACCGCCACAATGCCCGCGCCGCCGGCAACCCAGCCCGCCGGCTATCCCACGCCGCCGACCACGCCCGCTGGTTATCCCGCGCAGCCGACAACCCCACCCGCCGGTTATCCCACGCAGCCGTCGACTCCGCCCGGCGGCTATCCCGGGCAGCCCACGACTCCGCCCGCTGGTTATCCCGCGCAGCCGCCGACTCCGCCCGGCGGCTATCCCGGGCAAGGGGCTGTCGGCGGCTATTCGTTGACGTCGGCTGTTCCCATCAGTTCGCCCCCGGTGGCGCCGGTCAGCGTGCCGCCCGAGCCGAGCGCGCCGGTCGTACCGCAGCAGCCCCGCCGCCCGTCCGTCGTCATCGGGCCGGGCGTGACGATCCAGGGCAACGTGGCCATCTACGGCGACGACGACCTCATGCCCCGCGACCGTGTTCATGACGCTGACGACGAACCGGAGCCCGAGCCCCCGAAACCGCCGCGCCGGCGCAAGAGGAGCTGGCTGCGCTTCGCCGCCCTCCCTCTGCTGCCCTGGGTCATCATCATGGCCGTCACCCCGTGGGGCCGCGCGCTGTTCAACGACGGCAAGGCCAAGGTCGAGAACCTCCTCGGCGCCGGACCGACCCCCAGCGCCTCCGCCTCCGCCGCCCCGTCAACACCGCCGGCGCCCTCGAAGGAGGCGACGCCGGTCGCGGCCACCGTGCAGCTGCAGCCGAACTCCGGCAAAGCGGGCACGACTGTACAGCTCACCGCGCGCGGGTTCGCGGCCGGGGAGAAGGTCGAGGTCCGCGCGGGCACCAAGCTGCTCACCACCCTCACCGCCGACGACGCCGGGGCGGCCGAGGCGAGCGTGGTCGTCGCGCCCGCGGGGACCAAGGCCGGCCAGGTCGTCGTCCAGTTGTTGGGCAAGACCAGCCGGAAGTCGGCCCCGGGCAGCTTCCGCGTCACGGCTTGAACCGGGAGCTTGAACCGGGAGCTTGAACCGGGAGCTTGAACCGGGAGCTTGAACCGGGGGACTACTGTCAGAATTCATGTGGCAGTGTGGGGTTTGCGGCGCGAGCAACGACGGTGACGTTGCCGCCTGCTCGTCGTGCGGCGCGCGGCGTCCGGAGCAGGGTGCACCCAACCCCGCCGCGCAGGGACTCGGGTCCTGGCCGCCGGCCGGAACGCTGCCCGCCGAGCCGCCCGTCTCCTGGCCCGCGTCCGCCCCCGCCGACGCCTTCGGCTCCTGGTCCCCGTCGAGCGGCGCACCGGCCCCGGGCACTGAGGCTCCAGGCAGCGACGCCCCAGCCCCAAGCGTCGCGCCCCAGACCCCGCCGATGCCCACCGGCCCGGCGCAACCCCTGCCCGGCGAGGACCTGGCCGCCCAGAACTGGCCCGGCGCCGGCGTGAACTACGGCCAGACCCCGACCCCATGGGTCACCAGCGCCCCCATCCAGCCGGCCTCCGGCCCCGCCCAGGGCCCCGCACCGTGGGTGGCGAGCGCCCCGGTCCAGCCGGTCTCCGGCCCCGGCCAGGCCCCGCCGCCGTGGTCCGCCGCAAACGCCACGACCCAGCCGCAATGGACCGGCGCAAACGACGCGAACGCCACGACGCAGCCGCAATGGGCCGACGCAAACGCCGCAAACGCCGCGAACGCCACGACGCAGCCGCAGTGGTCCGGCGCAAACGCCGCGAACGCCGCGACGCAGCCGCATTGGGCCGCCGCGAGCGTGCCCGCGCAGCCGCAGTGGGTGACCAACGAGCCGCCCGACCAGGACCCGAGCCGCCGCCCGGTCTGGATCTTCCCCGCGATCGTGGCGGTGGTGTTGCTGCTCGCCGCCGGTACCGTCGCGTTCGTCCTCCGTGACCGCATCCTCGGCGACGACCAGGCCGGCAGCCCCACCACCGGCCCCACCGCGACCTCGAACCCGATCGCCCCGACCACCGCCGCCGCCGCGCCCACCGAGACGGCCACGGGCGATCCGACCCCGACCCCGGCCCAGACGACCGCCTCCCCGCCGACGGTGCCGGCGAGCGTGGGCGCGGTACGGCTGGATCCGAGCCTCGACCCCACGCAAGGCCCGGCCGTCGCCGCGGTGTTCGACAAGTACTTCGCCGCGGTCAACGCCCGCAACGCCGGCTCCGCGCTCGCCGTGATGGACCCGAACGGCTCGATCAACCAGAGCGACTCGGCGGCGGTCAAGCGGTTCACGGACGGGATCAGCACCAGTACCGACGACGATGTCCTGCTGCTCGCCCTCGGACCCGACGGCAGCGGCAAGGGGCTCCTCCAGGCCCGCGTCACGTTCCGCAGCCAGCAGCAGTCCGGCAAGGGGCCCAAGGGCCGCGAGTCGGAGACGTGCACCCGCTGGGACGTCACGTACTCGATCACCCGGCCGGGCGGCGAGTACCGCATCTGGGGCAGCACGAATGCAGGAAATCGGCCCTGTTGACGGCCGCCTCGGTGGACCTGTCGAAGCCAGAGCAAAGCGGCGATGATCGAGGCATGCGTTTCCAGCATCACGAGGCCATCTGGCGCGACTTCCCGCAGCTCGTCCCCGGCGTGCTCGCGGTCGGCGCCATCACCCCGGCCCTCGACGTGAAGGTCGATCAGTTCCTGGACCGGGCCCGCGACCGGCTCACCGGCACCGCGGAGAGCGCCCTGCCCGAGATCCAGGCGTGGCGCAAGGCGTTCGCGGCGCAGGGGATCAAGCCCACGCAGTACCGCTGCGCCTCGGAATCGCTGCTGCGGCGCCTGCGCATCGAGGGTGACCTGCCGGCGCTGCACCCGCTGGTCGACCTCGGCAACGCGGTGTCGGCGGCCTTCGCGATTCCCGTCGCCGCCATCGACCTCGACCGGATCGCCGGGGACCTCGAGGTGCGCTACGCCGACGGCACCGAGACGTACGAGACGTTCGCCGGCACCGTCGAGCACCCCGACCCGCGCGAGGTCGTGTTCGCCGACGACGAGGGGTTCGCGCACGCGCGGCGGTGGACCAACCGGCAGAGCGGCCGCTCGGCGATCCGCCCCGCGACGGCCCGCGTGCTCATCGTCGCCGAGGGCCTGCACGAGACCGCGGCGGACGACGTCCCGCGGCTGGTCGAGGAGCTGGCCGCGGCGCTGCGCGCGGCCGGCGCGAACGTCACGGCCACCGCGGTGCTGTCGGCGCGGCAACCGTCGTTCGGCTAACATCCGCCAAGTGCTGGACACGACCCGCGCCGTGCGCATCGCCGCCGTCCTCACCGCCCTGGCCGCGCTGGCGCTGGCGTTCGGCATCCGGGCGCTGTACGGCGGCACCCTCTACAGCAACGGGGCGCTGCAGCAGAACAGCGGCACCGCCCTCTACGCCTCCGCCCTCTACGCCGGCGTGGTCTTCGTCGCGCCGCGGCGCTCGCCGCTCGTGGCCGGTGCGTGGGCGATCGGCCTGTGCTGGCTCATCGAGCTCTTTCAGCTTTCGGGTGTACCGCACGAGCTCAGTCAGTACAGCATCCTCCTGCGGTTGATCCTGGGCGACGCGTTCGACTGGAACGACATGCTCTGGTATCCGGTCGGAGTCGTGCCCCTGGTCCTCGTCGAGATGCTCGCGAGGACCAGGGGACGCCGCGTTCAGGAGACGTGACCCGCGGTCCAGCACGCGGCTCCGGTGTGGCAGCCGACCAGCGCGGTCAGTGACGTGTGCAGCTGGGCCAGCCGCGCCGCCGGCAGCGAGCCCGCGGTGTTGTGCAGCTCGTTCGGGTCCGAACCGCGGTCGTAGTACTCGCGCTCGCCGTTGTCGTACTCGACATACGTGAAGGTGGCCGTACGTACGGCCGAGTACGTGGTCGGCATGCCGTTGCGCGCGTCCTGCACGTCCGGGTCGTCGGCGCTCGTGCCCGGACCGTGGTGCTCGACCAGCGACGCCGTGCGCCACTCGGCCGTCGTGCCGCCGGTGAGCAGCGTGACGAGCTGGCGGCCGTCGACGTCGGCGGCGATCGGGGCGCCGCCGATGCGCTGGAACGTCGGGGCGAGGTCGATGTTCTGCACCACCTGCGGCCGCTCGAGCCCGGCGTTCACGTTCGGCCCGCTGACGACGAGGGGCACCCGCACGTCGTGGTCGAACGCGGTCTGCTTGCCCTCGACGAGCCGGTGCTGGCCCATGTGGAAGCCGTTGTCGGAGCTGAACACGACGTACGTGTTGCCGGCGACCCCGGCGGCGTTGAGGGTCTGGCGCAGGTTCGCGATCATCCGGTCGACCGCCTGCACGGCCTGCGCCCGCTTGCGGAAGTCGGTGTCGATCTTCTTGAGCTCGTCGGCGGTCAGCGGCCCGTTGCCGGCCAGCCAGCCCGGCGCGTTCGTGGGCAGCGTGTCGAAGGCGGGGCCGCGGGGCGCGGTCAGGCCCGGGAACTTGTCCAGGTCCTGGCGGGCCGGGGTGAACGGGCCGTGCGGGGCGAACGTGGCGATCTCCAGCAGGAACGGCTTGCCGGCGGCGGCCGAGCGCTTGATGAACGCCTGGCCCTTGCCGCTCACGACGTCGGTGAGGTAGTCGGCGTCCGCGTTGCCGTAGGGGACCAGCTTGCCGTTCTCGTTGAGGTTGTAGTTGTACTCGCCGTAGGCGTTGCCGGCCACGTCCCACTCGCTCCAGCCTGGCGGGACGTAGAGGTCCTTGGGGAGGTACCCGTTAAGGTACTTGCCCATCATCGCGGTGTTGTAGCCCTGGCCCTGCAGCGCCGTGGCGAACGTGTGGTCCTCGTTGCCGCGGCCGTGGAACACCCCGAACCCGCCGTCCGGCGCCTCGTTGGTGAAGACGCCGGTGTCGTGCGGGAACTTGCCGGTGAAGATCGACGAGCGGGACGGGCAGCACAGCGAGTCGGTGACGGTGTAGTTCGTGAACGTCGTGCCGTCGCGCTGCAGTTGCTGGACCTGGGGCATGTACTGCACCAGGTTCCACGCGAGGTCGTCGACGAGCACGAAGACGATGTTGGGCTTGCCGGCCGCCGCGGCGGGTGCGGGGGCCGAGCTGACGAGCGCGGTCACGGCCAGCCCGGCGGCGGCCACGGCGGCGATCAGTGCGGGCAGTTTGCGCATCCCTCAGCTCTACCCACTGACACGCGTCGATAGGTACGAGCGGTGTTCGGATCGCGTCAACATGCCTTTTCGCCGCCGCGGCGCGACGAAAAACTGTGCCGAAGGCTCAGGTCGCGGTGATGACCCCGCCCCAGAGCAGCGCGATGATGATGCCGCCGACGGCCACCCGGTAGTAGACGAACGCGGCGAAGGTGTTGCGGGCGACGTACCGCAGCAGCCAGGCGATGCTCACGTAGGCCACGATGAAGCTGATGACGGTGCCCACGCCGGTCTGCACCCAGCCGACGGTGCTGGCGATCTCGTCGGAGCGGGTGACCGCCTCCAGCACGCCGCCGGCGGTGAGGGCCGGGATGCCCAGGAAGAACGAGAGCCGGGTCGCCGTCACCCGGTCGAGGCCGCGGAAGAGCGACGCGCTGATCGTGGCGCCGGAGCGCGACACGCCGGGGATGACCGCGATGCACTGCGCGAGCCCGATGATCAGCGAGTCCTTCCACGTCACCGTGGACTCGCCGCGCTCCTGCTTGCCCAGGTGGTCGCCGAGCGTCATCACGATGCTCCACAGCACCAGGCCGCCGGCCACGAACCACATGCTGCGCAGGGCGCCCTCGATGTAGTCCTTGAACAGCAGGCCGACGATGATGATCGGGATCGAGCCGACGATCACGTTGATCGCCATCCGCCAGTCCTCGCCCTGCCGCTGCTCGGCCTTGAACAGCCCCCGGAACAGCGCGGTGACGAACCGGATGATGTCCTTGCGGAAGTAGATGACCGCGGCGAGAATCGCGCCGACCTGGATGACCGCGGTGAACGCCGTGACGCCCTTGTCGTCGATCGGGATCCCCATCAGCTTCTCGGTGATGGTCAGGTGCCCGGTCGAGGACACCGGGAGGAACTCGGTCACGCCCTCCACGACGCCCAGCACGATCGCTTCCCAGATCTGCAACGCCGTTCCCTCTCGTCGCGCCCGACTTCGCCGCCAGGGAACTTACCGGACGCGCCTGAGAAGACTTTCAGTCGCGGTGGTGCTGGTTCGCGTGCCCGGCCGCGAGCTCCTCCCGCAGCTCCTCCAGGTGCTCGGTCTCCGAGGGAAGATCGAGCCGATCGAGCAGCTCCAGCGCCGGTTGGATCTCCAGCGAGCCATAGACGTCATGGAAGCTGTACAGCACGCCCCCGAACACCGCCGCCCGCAGCCGCTCGTGCTCGGCCGCCGCCTGGTACACCGGAAACTTGAGCTTCCACGGCACCGGCCCGCTGACCTTGAGCACCGCGCCGGCCCGCCGCTGCAGCCCCTCGTCGTCCTCCCCGAGCCGCCCGGCGTCCCGCCCCAGCACCTCGTGAAACGCCCGCTCGACGGTGGCGATGTCCTCGAACCAGTCCACCCACAGCGAGTACAGCACCGCCTCACTGGGCCGCGGCTGCTCCAGCTGCTCCCGAAGCGCCTGCCAGTGCGTGTCCCACAGCGCGTCGTCCTCGGTGGCGTTGACGAACCAGCGCAGCTCGACGAGCACCCAGTACGCGTTGAGGATCTCCAGCAGCCCCAGCCCGACCTCGAGCTTCTCGGCGTCCGAGAGTTCATCGTCCCCGCGAATCTCCGGCATCAGATCACGGGCGGCGTCGTTCGGATCACCCTCCGTGTCGAGGCTGTGCGCGGCCAGCCATTGCCGGGTCCGTTCGCTGCGTGCAGTCTCCACGATCGACAAGTATCGCCGCTCCCCGCTCACCCCACAAAGGATCATGCACGGCGGGGTGTCTCACAGTGGCTGGACGCCGAGGGGGAGGGGGCCGGTGGCGACGTGGTCCAGCAGCGTGGTGCGCAAGGCCTGGGCGGCGTGCGACAGGACCGACTCGCGGCGCTGGGCCAAAGCGATCGTCCGGTGGATTCCCGGCGCGACCAGGGGCGCCGCGTGCAGCAGCGGCCGGTTGACCAGGGCCATGCTCGGCACCAGGGCCACCCCCAGGCCCGCCTCGACGAAGGCGAGCACCGCGTCCATCTCGCCGCCCTCCACGGCGTACCGCGGCGTGAAGCCCGCGCGCCGGCACGCCTCCAGCGTCGTGTCGCGCAGGTCGTAGCCCGTGCGGAACATGACCAGCGGGGTGTCGCGCAGTTCGGCCAGGGCGACCCGGGACGGCAGTGGCGCGACCGAGGCGACCACCAGGCTCTCCCGCAGTACCGGCACCGTCTCCAGGGCCGGGTCGGTGCCGCGGGCCGGTTCGACGATCAGGGCCAGGTCCAGGCCGTGGCCGACCAGGGAGGCGACGAGGTCCTGCGAGCCGCCCTCGTCGACGTGCAGCTCGATGTCCGGGAAGCGGGCGTGGAAGTCGCGCAGCACGAGGGGTACCAGCGACGTGCAGAGGCTCGGGGTCGCGCCCAGGCGCACCCGTCCGCGGCGCAGGCCGACCACCTCCTGGACGGCGTCGCGCGCGGTGTCGGCGTCGGCGACCACCTGGCGGGCCAGGGGCAACAGCGTCTCGCCGGCCATGGTCAGCACCACGCCGCCCCGGGAGCGGTCGAACAGCGGGGCGCCCAGCGCCGCCTCCAGGGTGTGAATTTGTTTACTCAGCGTGGGCTGACTCACACCCAGCTGCTCCGCCGCGCGGGTGAAATGTCGTAGTTCGGCGACGGTCACGAAGTATCGGAGCTGTTGCAGCTGCACCTCGATAGCTTATGGCTATCGCCACTGCGAGATTCATGCATTGGACGAATCGCGAAGGCCGGACCTAGCGTCGGCGGAGTGGCGGTAATGACGGCAGAACGGGCGACTCCGGCAATCCGGAAGAAGAAGGCATCGTCCGTTGCCCTGAAGCTCCTGATGGCGGTCACCGGCATCGTGCTGGTGCTGTTCCTGTTCGCGCACATGGCCGGCAACCTGAAGATTTTCATCGGGGCCGAGTCGTTCGACCACTACGCGCACTGGCTGCGCGACCTGGGTGCGCCGGCGCTGCCGCACGAGTGGTTCCTGTGGATCCAGCGCGGCGGGCTGACGGCCGCGGTGCTGCTGCACATCTTCGCCGCCGCGGTCCTGGCCCGACGGGCCCGCGCCGCGCGGCCGGTGCGCTACGCCCACCGGGCCAAGGTCCAGGGCAGCTACGCGGCCCGGACGATGCGCTGGGGCGGCGTCATCATCGTGCTCTTCGTGATCTTCCACATCCTGGACCTGACCACGGGCACCGTGAACCCGGTCGGCGACCACGAACACCCGTCGGCCAACGTCATCGCCGACTTCGCGCCCGGCCGCTGGTACGTGACGCTGTTCTACACGCTCGCGATCGTGGCCGTCGGCTTCCACCTGCGCCACGGGATCTTCTCCGCGGTGCGCACCCTCGGCCAGCAGTCGCCGCGCGGCGAGCGGATCGCCCGGGCGGTGGCCCTGGTGCTCTCGCTGGTGCTGGTCGTCGGGTATCTCAGCGTGCCGTTCGCGGTACTCACCGGATTGGTGCACTGACATGAGCCTCTGGACCGAGGGCGACCCCGTCGCCGACACCGCCGCGCCGGACGGGCCGATCGAGACCCGCTGGGAGCGCCGCCAGTTCGGCGCCAAGCTGGTCAACCCGGCCAACAAGCGCAAGCTCACGATCATCGTGGTCGGCACCGGGCTGGCCGGGGGCTCGGCGGCGGCGACCCTGGCCGAGGCCGGATACAAGGTCCGCTCGTACTGCTACCAGGACAGCCCCCGCCGCGCCCACTCGATCGCGGCGCAGGGCGGCATCAACGCGGCCAAGAACTACCGCAACGACGGCGACTCGGTCTACCGGCTCTTCTACGACACCGTGAAGGGCGGCGACTTCCGGGCCCGCGAGTCCAACGTCTACCGCCTGGCCCAGGTCTCGGTGAACATCAT
The DNA here is from genome assembly GCF_050942475.1 of Dactylosporangium sp. CS-033363. Lineage (NCBI taxonomy): Bacteria > Bacillati > Actinomycetota > Actinomycetes > Micromonosporales > Micromonosporaceae > Dactylosporangium > Dactylosporangium sp. CS-033363. The sequence continues at coordinate 2,908,483 of NZ_CP192032.1, forward strand.
CGACCAGTGCGTGGCCCAGGGCGTGCCCTTCGCCCGCGAGTACGGCGGCCTGCTCGACAACCGCTCGTTCGGCGGCACGCAGGTCTCCCGCACCTTCTACGCCCGCGGGCAGACGGGCCAGCAGCTGCTGCTCGGCGCGTACCAGGCCCTGGAGCGCCAGATCGCGGCCGGCAACGTGGAGATGAACGCCCGCCACGAGATGCTCGAGCTCGTCGTGGTCGACGGCAAGGCCCGCGGCATCGTCGTGCGCGACCTCGTCACCGGCGAGATCACCACCGACCTCGCGGACGCGGTGGTGCTCGCCTCCGGCGGGTACGGCAACGTCTTCTTCCTCTCCACGAACGCCAAGGGCTGCAACGTGACGGCCTCGTGGCGCGCCCACCGGCAGGGTGCCCTGTTCGCCAACCCCTGCTACACGCAGATCCACCCGACCTGCATCCCCGAGTCCGGCACCCACCAGAGCAAGCTCACGCTGATGAGCGAGTCGCTGCGCAACGACGGCCGGGTCTGGGTGCCGGTCCGGGCGGGCGACCACCGGGCCCCGGCCGAGATCCCCGAGGACGAGCGCGACTACTACCTCGAGCGGATCTACCCGTCGTTCGGCAACCTGGTGCCCCGGGACATCGCGTCGCGGGCCGCCAAGAACGTCTGCGACGAGGGGCGCGGCGTCGGCCCGGGCGGCCTCGGCGTGTACCTCGACTTCGCCGACGCCATCACCCGGCTGGGCCGGCCGGCGGTCGAGGCCAAGTACGGCAACCTGTTCGAGATGTACGAGCGCATCACGGGCGACGACCCGTACGTGACGCCGATGCGCATCTACCCGGCCGTGCACTACACCATGGGCGGGCTGTGGGTCGACTACGACCTGCAGTCGAACATCCCCGGCCTGTTCGTCGTCGGCGAGGCCAACTTCTCCGACCACGGCGCCAACCGGCTGGGCGCGTCCGCGCTCATGCAGGGCCTGGCCGACGGGTACTTCGTGCTCCCCAACACCATCAACGACTACCTCGCCGCCGGGCCGTTCCCGAAGGTCGACGCCACGCACGAGGCCGTCGTGGCCGCGCGCGGCGCCGTCGAGGACCGGCTCGCGAAGCTCCTGGCCGTCAACGGCGACCGCACCGTCGACTCGTTCCACCGCGAACTCGGCCACATCATGTGGGAGTACTGCGGCATGGAGCGCACCGAGGAGGGCCTGACCAAGGCCCTGGGACTCATCCGCGGGCTGCGCGAGGAGTTCTGGGCCCGGGTCAAGGTCCCCGGCACGGGCGAGCAGCTCAACCAGAACCTCGAGCGGGCCGGCCGCGTCGCCGACTTCTTCGAGCTGGCCGAGCTCATGTGCGTCGACGCCCTGCACCGCGCCGAGTCGTGCGGCGGGCACTTCCGCGCCGAGAGCCAGACCCCCGACGGGGAGGCCATGCGCCACGACGACGAGTTCTCCTATGTCGCCGCCTGGGAGTTCGCCGGTACCGGCGAGCCGCCCGTCCTGCACCGGGAAGCGCTCGAGTTCGAGTACGTCCACCCGACCCAGCGGAGCTACAAGTAATGGACATCAAGCTGCGCGTGTGGCGCCAGGCCGGCCCCGCCGACAAGGGCAAGATGGTGACGTACCAGGTGAAGGACATCTCCCCGGATGCCTCCTTCCTGGAGATGCTCGACGTGCTCAACGAGCGGCTGATCCTCGAGGGCCAGGAGCCGATCGCCTTCGACCACGACTGCCGCGAGGGCATCTGCGGCATGTGCGGGATGATGATCAACGGCGTCGCGCACGGGCCGCTCAAGGCGACCACCACGTGCCAGCTGCACATGCGGCACTTCAACGACGGCGACACCATCGACGTCGAGCCGTGGCGGGCGGCGGCCTTCCCGGTCGTGCGCGACCTGGTCGTGGACCGCGGCGCGTTCGACTCGATCATCCAGGCCGGCGGCTACATCACCGCCCCGACCGGCGCCGCGCCCGACGCGCACGCCACCCCGGTGCCCAAGGTCGACGCGGACGCCGCGTTCGAGGCGGCCACCTGCATCGGCTGCGGCGCGTGCGTGGCCGCCTGCCCGAACGGCTCGGCGATGCTGTTCACCGCGGCCAAGGTCGGCCACCTCGGGCTGCTGCCGCAGGGCCAGCCGGAGCGCGACACGCGGGTGCTGAGCATGATCGAGGCGCAGGACGAGGCCGGCTTCGGCGGCTGCACCAACGCGGGTGAGTGCACCACGGTGTGCCCCAAGGGCATCCCGCTCACCCTGATCGGCCGGCTGAACAGCGACTACCGCAAGGCGGCGACCGGACGGCGCGGCTAAAGTACCGACTCATGCAGCTGTCGGAGCTCGCCGGGCGGCGGGTGGCGGTGTGGGGTACCGGCCGGGAGGGCATCGCCGCGCTCGACGCGATCGCCCCGGTCGGACCCGCGTCCCTCATCGCCGTGCAGGACAAGACCACCTTCCTGGCCGCCGCGGGGTGGGACCGGGACGTCCCGCTGTTCCAGGGCGAGGCGATGGGCCCGGCGCTGGACGGCGTCGAGGTCCTCGTGCGGTCCCCGGGCGTCGGCGAGTCGAACCCGTGGATCCAGGAGCTGCGCCGGCGCGGGGTCGCCATCACCGGGGGTACCGCCCTGTGGATGGCCGAGCACGCCAAGCAGACGATCGGCGTGACCGGCTCCAAGGGCAAGAGCACGACGACGACGCTGATCTCGCACCTGCTCACCGCGACCGGCCGCCCGAACGAGCTGGGCGGGAACATCGGCATCGCGGTCCTGTCGCTGCCGCCGGCCGAGCGGTACGTGCTGGAGCTGTCCATGTACCAGTGCGCGGACCTGCAGGACTCGCCCCGCGTCTCGGTGGTCACCTCGCTGTTCGAGGAGCACCTGGACTGGACCCGCGACGGGCTGCCCGCGCAGTATTACGCGCACAAGCTCAACATCGCCATGCACGGGCCGGAGGCGGTCGTCTACAACGCGACCGACCCGACCCTGCGCGCCGAGCTGGCCGCGCGCCCCGGCCTGCCGCTGGTGCCGGTCGAGCCCGCGCTGTCCGACGGCTGGGTCGTGCGCCACGGCGAGCGGCTGTTCCCGCGCGAGGCGTTTCCGCTGCGCGGTACGCACAACACCGGCAACCTGTGCGTGGCGCTGGCGGCGCTGGAGGCGGCCGGCGTCGACGTGGCCGGCGAGCGGGCGGCGATCGAGGCCGGGCTGCGCTCGTACACGCCCCTGCCGCACCGGCTCACCCCGATCGCCGACCCGTCCGGCATCGAGTTCGTCAACGACTCGCTGTCGACCGCGCCGCAGACGACCATCCACGCCATCGAGGCCTACGCCGGGCGGCCGCTGGTGGTGCTCGTCGGCGGCCAGGACCGCGGGATCGACTACACGCCGCTGCGCGACTATCTGCGCGACAAGGCGGTACAGCTGACGCTTGTGGCAATTCCGGACAGCGGCGAGCACATCCTCGATGTCGTGGGGGACCTGCCCGGGGTTGCCCGGGAGGTGGCCGAGGACCTGCCCGCCGCCGTCGCGCGCGCCCGGGAGCTGGTGCCCGCGGGCGGGGTGGTGCTGCTGTCGCCGGCCGCGCCCAGCTACGGCCGGTACGACAACTACGAGGCCCGGGCCAGGGCGTTCATCGCCGCGATCGAGGCCACCCGGGTCACAGGTACGGCCGGGTGAGCAGCTCCAGCCCGTGCCCGGCGGGGTCCATGACGTAGAGCCCCCGCCCGCCGTGCTCGTGGTTGATCTCCCCGCCCCGCTGCCGCTGCGGGTCGGCCCAGAACTCTCGTCCCTGCTCGCGCAGCCGGGCGAGGGCCCGGTCGAACAGCTCGTCGTCGACGAGGAACGCGTAGTGCTGCATCTGGATCTCCACCGGCGGCTCGGCGAACTGCAGCAGCACGCCGTCGGCGAGCTGGATGTTGGTGAACGGCCCCCAGGACGGGGCCTCCGCCGCCTCGAGCAGCTCGCGATAGAACCGGGCGGACTCGCCACGGTCGGTCGACGCGATGATGGTGTGGTTGAAACTGGCCGGCATTTGTCATGCTCCTCACTGGTACTTCCGACAGGGACGCGAAACTCGCCCGCGAGGGGGTCCGCGTGTCGGGGCCGTGAGGCGCGCCGGGATCAGTGCTCCACCGGATCACCAATCCGTGCGTGGCTGGTCGCCGGTCCGGTGTTCACGGGCCGACATTAACATGCGCGCATGGGGATGAAGGCCACGCTGCTCGCGTTCGTCGACGGGGATCTGGCCCCCGCGCTGCTCGGGGCGACCCCGACCGATCCCGAGGAGGCGCTGGAGTTCGTCCGGGAGCTCCACCCGGGGCACCGCGTGGAGCCCGACCCGTACGAGGACAGCACCCTGGCCGAGACGTACCCGCCGGACGGCACCACGCACGTGGCGATCCTGGCCGGGGCCGAGCTCGTCGCCGACAAGCGGGTGGTCTACGACTGCCCCTCGCAGCTGCCGGCCCACCTGCTCGCCATGGGCGCCGGCCGGCGGATCCTCATGTTCGCCACCCACTCCGTCGTCGACTGGCTGGCCTTCGCCGTCTGGGAGGACGGGAAGCTGGTGCGCTCGCTGGGCCTGCTGCCGGACGAGGGCATCCAGGAGAACATCGGCGAGCCGTACCCGTTCGAGCGCCCGTTCTGGGCCGGCGAGCACCCGGTCGAGCCGGACGAGGACGAGGGCGAGTACCCGCTGCCGTTCCACCCCCTGGAGCTGGGCGACGTGGTGCTGCGCGAGCTGTGGGGCTTCGACGAGGTCGACTGGATCGACGTGCCCATGCGCGGCTTCCGGACCACCGAGGCGGTCACTGAGCCGGCGTGACCGGGTGCACCTCCAGTTCCTCGCAGCCCGGGCCGGACCACGGGACCAGGGTGGACTCGGTGTCGTCGGGCGGGATCACCAGCAGGCCCGCGAACGGCAGGCAGGCCGGGCTGGCCGACTCGAACGCGAACGCCTCCACGGTCGCGGTCGCCGACTTGCCGACCGGGATGGTGACCGTGGCGATCGTGCCCGGCCCGCCCAGGTACCCCGACGGCGTGCGCCTGGCCTCCGCGAGCTGCTCGCCCCGCGTGTTCACCGCGTCCACGCCCGGGTAGCCGCGCATCCGGCACGGGGCGGTGCCGGCGTTGATGAACACGATGACCTGGCTGAAGTGGCCCTTGTCGGCCGCGGTGGTGCCGGCCGAGACGCGCAGCCCGGTCTTGGTGCGGCAGGGGACCGTGGCGGCGCCGGTCGTGCCGCTCGGCGTGCCCGGCGGGCTCTGCGGTGCGGTCGTCGCCGCGGCGGCGCTCGGGGTCGGGGCCGGCGTCGGGCTGACGCTCTGCGCGGGCAGCGGTGGCTCCGGGTCCGGGTCGGTGCGAAGAGCCAACGCCGCACCGGTACCGAGCACCGCCACCGCCAGCGCCGCGACGCCCGCCCGCTGCGTGGCGCTGCGCCGGCGGGCCCGGCGGCGGATGTCGGACACCGGCGGGGGAGCGACGGCGTGCTCGGCGTGCCGGGCCAGACCGAGCAGGTGCCCTTCCAGGTGCTCGTCCAGGTTCGGTTCCGTCATGCCGCACCGCCCACGAATGAGTCGCCGAGTGTCGCCGCCAGGGCCTTGCGGCCGCGGGAGAGCCGCGACTTCACGGTGCCGATGGCCACGCCCGTCTCCCGGGCGATGTCGTCGATCGCGAGGCCGACGAGGTGGTGCAGGACAAGGACCCGGCGCATGTCCGGCGGCAGCTGCCGCAACGCGTCGACGAGGGCCACGTGGTCCGGGCCGGGGTCGGGCACGTTGTCGGGGAGGCCGTGCCGCCGGTGCGCGGCGAGCCGGTTGACGGCCCGGCGCCAGTTGCTCACCGCGAGCCGGTACGCGACCGTGCGCACCCACGCCTCCGGGTCCAGATAAGCGGAGACAGTCGCCCAGCGCTGCCACGCCCGGATGTAGGCATCCTGCACCGCCTCCTCGGCGGCGCCGAGATCGCCGGTCATGGCGTACAGCTGGCCGACGAGCCGCCGGTAGCTGCCGGAGTAGAAGTCGTCGAAGTCGGGGGCCCCCGTCATGTATCGCCTCCGTTCACATGGCTCACGCCTGACGGAGGCAAAAGGTTCCGACCAAGGGCCGGGGTTGCCTCCCCCGGCCCTTTTTCTGGAAATGCGTCAGAAGTTGTACGCGGTTGTCATGCGGCCTCCGCGGGCAGCCAGCTCGCCTCGGCGAGGGCGCGCGTGGCGGCGTCGGCGTACGTCGCGGCGGCCAGCCAGGCCTGCGCGAACGCGGTCCCGTCGTCGTCGGCCAGCCGCCCGAACGCGTTGCGCGGCCGGTCGTTCGCCGCCGCGACGAGCCGTTCGAGCAGGGCCGCCCCGGCCTCGAAGCGCGCCCGCCGCAGCCGGCTCGCGTCCGACTGCTGCCGGAACGTGAGCATGACCCGCCCACCGGCGACGGCCCGCTCGACCTGGGCCGTCAGCAGCCGCAGCACCGGATCGTGGACCTCCCGCGCGACCGGCGCCGGCGCCGCCGGCCCGCCGGCCGACGCCTGCGGCAGCTGACTCGCGTGCAGCCGGTCGAACGCCAGGTCGGCATGCCCCTCGATGCGCCACCGTTCACCCTCGACCGGCGCGACGGCCAGCGGCAGCACGGTTCCCGGCCGCTCCGGATCGGGCCGCCCGATCAGCAGCATCCGCAGCCCGGCGGCCCGCCCGAGGACCCGCAGGTTCTCCCGGTACCCGAGCTCCTGATGATCCACGGCCACCCGCAGCGTGAGCGGCGTGCCGTCGGCGTGCTCGGCCCGCACCGCGTCTGCGTCGGTACCGCGAACAGTCACCGACAGGAACAGCAGCTCACCCCCGGCGGCCCGCTCGCCAACCGGCACCGCGAGCGCCGCGAACGCCCGCCGCACCTGCGCGGCCAGGGGTTCCGCCCACAGCCCGGCCAGCGGCTCCTCGTGCCAGCCGACCCCGGACGCGGTGACCGCCCGCACCCCGCGCCCGGCCCCGAGCTGCCGGCTCTCCGCCGCCGTGGCCCCGGTGACGACCAGCCCGGCCCGCGCGAACCCCCGGTGCGTGAGCGCGGTCTCGCCCATCGCGAGCGTCGCGTCCCCGCCGCGCGCCGCGCGCCTGGCGTCCCCGGGCATCACGTCGGCGACCATCCACAGCCGCCCGTCCCGGTCCGCCGCGTACGTCACGACCCCCGCATGCCCGGTGCCGGCGAGGACGGCGGTGGAGCACAGGCCGTACAGGCGAAGGCTCCCCTCGACCTGGTACTGCCGCCGCGCCGTGCCCAGCTCGGTGCTCGCCCCGGTCCGCAGCGCGTGCCCGGCGAGCAGCAGCTCCCGCATCGCCACGCTGAGATCCCCGAGCCGGTAGTGCTGGGCATCCCCGTCCCGCGCCGCCTGCAGCAGCGTGGCCACGACCCTTGCCGCGGCGGCCAGCCGGTACACCTTGGTCGCCTGCGCCTCGTGCGCCGCCCGCAGCAACGCCGTCCGCGCCACGGTCCCCGACCCGCTGACCCCGCCGCCGAGCACCCCGACGGCGGCCCGCCACACCTGCTCGACGGCGGCCCGCTGCGCCACGCCGAGCTCCTCGTCGTCCTCCTGGTCGGGCACGCTCTCGGCCGGCGCCGGTGCGGCGGCCCCCACCGGCGCGTTGGACAGCACTCCTGCGCGGTGCAGGCAGTTCGGCGCCAGCAGGCAGGTGCACGTCACGTCGGCGGCCGCCCGCACGACCCCGTCCGTGGCCAGCAGCGTGACGGTCGTGGCGTCGTCGATCGCCACGGTGTACCGCGCCCCGTCGACCCCCACCGCCAGCCCCGCGAACCGCGCCACGGCGTCGTCGAGCTTCTTGCGCAGCCGGGCCGGCAACCCGTCGACCGCCTCGACGAGCACGGTCGCCTCGATCGGCGGCAGCGACCCGTTCACGGCTTCACCTTCTCCGCGACCCACCGGGCCAGTTCGAGCGGGCTCAACGCCGCCACGGGCATCCCCGCCCCGACGAGCTGCGAGGCCACCGACACCGAATAGCGCGGCCGCCCGGCGTCGTCGAGGCTCGCGCACCCGAGCAGCGTCACGCCCGACTCCACGAGCGCCCGCGTCTCGGCGAGCAGCCCGCCGAGCGGATACCCCTCCTCGAAGTCACTGACCACAACCACAAGCGTCCGCGACGGTACCGTCACGAGGCTCCGCGCATGCCGCAACCCCTTCGCGATGTGCGTACCCCCGCCGACCCGGACTTCGAGCAGCAGCCCCAGCGGATCGCTGACCCGCTCACTGAGGTCCACCACCTCGGTCGAGAACGCCACGAAGTGCGTCGTCAGCGCGGGTACCCCGGCCAGAATCGCCCCCGTCAACGCCGACCAGATGATCGACGCCTCCATCGACCCCGACACGTCGACCACGAGCACGAGCCGCCAGTCCACCCCGCGCCGCGCCCGGGTCTTGAACACCGGCCGCTCCGGAATGACCTGCACCCGCCCGTCCTCGAGCCGCCGGCTGGTGGCCAGGTTCGCCCGCAGCGTCCGCGGCAGATCGAGCGGCCCGCCCGGCCGGTACGTCGGCCGCGGCGTACTGATCCCCGCCAGCGCCGGCCGCAACCTGGTCGCCAGCCGCCGCGTGAGCTCCTCGACGATCCGCGCCACGAGCGGCCGCAGCCGCGCGAGCGAGCTCTCGGGCATCCCCCCGGCCAGCGACAGCACGGTCTGCAGCAGCTCGACGGAAGGATTGACCGCCTCGGGCTCCAGCAACTCGACCGCGTCCCGCCGCCCGCTCTCGGCCGCGCGCGCCAGCACCTCCTCGCGGATCCCGGGCCCGAACAGCGCTTCCAGCTCCTGGGCCCACTCCCGCACGTTCGGGAACGGCGCCTCCCGTCCGGCCCGGCCGCCCGCCTCGGCCGCGGACCCTTCGCCGCGCCCCTTGCCGTAGAGCTCATCGAGGGCCGTCGCATACCGCCGCGCCGCCGCACCCATCCGCTGCTCCTGCCGCCCGAGCAGCAACCGCCACCGATCGGCCACCGCGAGGTCCCCGGGCGCCGGCCGGGCAGCTTCCGGCTCGTTCTCGTCGACCGGCTCGGCGGCCGCCTCGACCGCGGGCATCAGTCCGAGCGCCGCCGCCGCCTCGCGGCCCGCGCGATCGGCCAGCAGCCGGGGCAGCAGGGCGTCCGGGTCGGCGTCGGCGACATCGGGGGAGGAGGAGCCGAGCCGGTCCTCGACCACGGCCAGCAGCCGATCCCGACCGGCCGGGCTCACCGCCTGGAAGCCGCCCCGCAGCGCCGGCAGCCGCGCCAGGAACGCGTCGTCGGGCAGCGTCGCCACCCGATCGAGCAGCCCGTCCAAGGCGTCGGGCCCGGATTGCAGCAGCGGTTCGGCGGCACCCAGCAGCCCGCGCAGGTGGCCCAGCAGCCGCCGGCGGGAGTCGTCATCGATCGCGGCGTCCACCCAGGACGCGACGCGCGTGCCGAGCGCGGCGGGTTCCCGCAGCCCCAGCAGCACCTGCACCGCACCGGCGGCGGCGGACATCGTCGGGGTGCCGTCCGCCGAGAGCCGCTGCAGGGCGTCGGCCAGCCGCAGCCCCACCCCGGCGGCGTCGGCGCGCCGGCCCAGGGCCACCAGCGCCTGTACGTCGGCCAGATCGTCGGAGCCCGCGAGCCCGTCGATCTGCCGTACCGCCGCCGCCTCCAACGCATCGCCCAGCGCCCCGAGATCGCCCAGCCCCGCGGCGACCCCGGCCGGAAGCCCCGGAACGTGCCCGCTGCGCAGGCGGTCGAGCAGCCCCAGCGCCGCCATCAGCTCATCGAGCGTCGCACTGGCCGGAAGCTGCTCCGCCATCTCGTCCAGCCGCTCGGCCGCCAGCCCCGGCAGCCCGCACTCGGCCGCCGCCGCGAGCCCCGCGATGATCTGCGCCGCGGTGGCCCCCTCGGCCGCCTCCTCGCGCCGCCGCCGCTCCCGCAGCGCGCCCTCGGCCGCCTGCGCGAGCGTCACCCCGCGCACGCCGGCCACGTCGAGCATCGCCTCCGTACCCGGCGTCCACTCCACGTTCCACCGCGTGGTCAGCGCGTCGACGCCGGCCGTCCCCTCGACCGCGGTGAACTCCCCGTACGGGATGCGGCACGCCCCGAGCTGCCGCAGCGCCACGTCCCGCCGCCGATCGAGCTCGGAGCGCAGCGGGTCGAGCCGCAGGTCCTTCGCCGCGCCGCCGGGCCCTGGCAAACGCAGTTCCTCCAGCAGCGCCTGTGCCGCCGGCCGCAACCCCGACCGCGGAGCCCCCGCCGCAAGCGCGCCCCGCACGTCCCCGACCAGCACGGCCTCCATCGCGGCGGCGACGACCCGGCCGCGCCCGAGCACCTCCCCGTGCGCCAGCACACTCTGCAGCGCCTCGACGATCTCACCTCGCCCCGGCGCCGGCAGCCCCCGCAGCCGAGCCAGATCCGACGCGAGCCGCACCACCTCCCGCGCCTCCGCCGGCCCGGCCGGATGCCCGCCCGCCCGCACCCGGGCACACACCTCCACCACCGACGCGAGCGCCGCCGCCTCGACGCCTTCGGCCCGCCCGGCCGCCGTCACCACGGCCTGCTGCCACCGCGGATCCCGGATCCCGGCCGGATATCCCGACCGCGAGTCCAGCAGCGCGAAGCTGTACGGCACCAGCGACGTCACCACGCGCTTGTCGTCCGGCGCGCCCTCCTCGGCCGGGGCGCCGGACAGCAGCGCCGCCGCGTGGAACGAGCCGACCACCGCCGCGACCCGCCGCCCGCCCGTCTCGGCCAGGCACCTGCGCATCCACGCCTCGCGGCGCAGGTCGAGCGCGGACACCCCGGAGCCGGAAGCCGCGTCCGTCCGCATCGCCCAGCCGACGAGCAGCGCCGCCCGCCGTACCGCCTCCGGCGACGACCCCGGCGCCCGCGCCTCCACGACCCGGTCCCACATGTCCTCGTCCGGCCGCCCGCTCGCCGCCCGCCGCAACGCATCCCCGAACGCCGTCCCCGGCGGGCCCGGCTCGAATGGCGAGGACGCCTGCCAGTCCCGCGACGCCAGCGGCAGATCGCACGGCACGACCTCCACCCCGTGCGCCGCCGCCCAGCGCACCGCCACCAGCTCCGGCGAGAAGTCCGCGAACGGATAGAACGCCGGACTCCCGTCGGCCCCCAGCACCCCCGCCAACGCCACCGGCGCCGTCGTCGCGGGATCCGCGAGCCACGGCAGCCACGAGGCGAACTCCGACGGCAACTCCAGCAGCAGCACCTCCGGCCGGTACGCGTCCAGCAGCGACCCCATCACCACCGACAGCGCGGGGGAGTGGTGCCGCACCCCGATGAGGTACGGCGAGCCCGACCCGGCCAGCGCGGCCAGGGCCTCGTCAGGGCTGGAGGACATCGCGCAGCTCCCACAGCTGCCGCCACATGCGGGCACCCTCCTCGGCGCGGCGGCGGACCGCGCCGTCCCAGTACCCGAGCAGCTTGGCCCCGTCCGCCGGGTCGTCCTTGCACACGACGCCCTGCAGGTGGGCCGGGAGCAGGGACAGGACGTCGCGGTCGCCCGGGAAGTACGCGGCGGCCAGGCCCAGCGACGTGGCCACCGCCACCGCCTCGGCCGTGCTCATCACCGTGGACGGGCGCTCGACCTCCCAGCCCTCGACCGACCGCCCGGCCCGCAGGTCGCGGAACGCGGTCACCAGCGCCTCCAGTACCGCCTCGTCGACCTCGAACGGGGTCTGCACCCGATCCAGGGCCGCCCGCGCCTGCCGGCCGACCAGCGCCGTCTCCTGGGCCAGGTCCGGGATCGGGCCGACGGTCTCGAAGTTGAACCGGCGCTTGAGCGCGGCCGACATCTCCGACACGCCCCGGTCCCGCAGGTTCGCGGTCGCGATGAGCGTGAAGCCGGGGGCGGCATGGACGGTCGCCCCGTCGGTACCCGAGAGCTCCGGCACCGCGATCCGCCGGTCCGACAGGATCGAGACCATCGCGTCCTGGACCTCCGGCAGGCAGCGCGTGATCTCCTCGATCCGCGCCACCGAACCGGCCCGCATGGCGGTGAGCACCGGCGAGGGCACCAGCGCCTCCGGGCTCGGGCCGTGGGCGAGCAGCAGCGCGTAGTTCCAGCCGTACCGCAGCTGGTCCTCGGTCGTGCCCGCCGTCCCTTGCACCACCAGCTCGCTGGTCCCGCACACCGCCGCCGCCAGCAGCTCGGAGAGCATCGACTTCGCGGTGCCCGGCTCGCCGACGAGCAGCAGCCCGCGCTCGCCGGCCAGGGTCACCACGCACCGCTCGACGAGGGACCGGTCGCCGACGAACTTGCGGGCGATCTCCAGCTTGGCCGGCACCCCCTCCGGCCGCTTGCCCTTCGGCAGCGCCAGTTCCCCGTCGCTGCCGACGATGAACGTGACCACCGCCCGCGGGGTGAGCCGCCAGCCGGGCGGCCGCGCCCCGCCGTCGAAGGCCGCGAGGAACGCGAGCTCCCCCGCGTGCGCGTGCTCGGCCGGATCAACCTGTCGCGTCGTGCTCACCGACGGCCCCTTGTCTGCAGTTCCTCGAAGCGCGGCGGGTCGCCCGCCTCGACCCGTTCCCACGCGATCCTGAACAGTGCCGGCGCCGGAGCCACCGGCAGGGCGGCGGCCAGGAACGGCGCGGAGTCGCCGGCCCCGATGAGGAGCGGCTTCTTCCACCGCTCGATCGGCAGCACCGGCGCCTTCCAGGCCAGCCAGCCGCCCGGCAGGAACAGCGACCGCCCGGCCCGCGGCCGCTTCGCCTCCACGACGAGGTCGGTGCCGACCAGCTCGGCCCGCGCCGCCTTGAGCCGGGCCGGCTTCCACCCGGTCCACGCGGCCACGTTGCGGTCGGTCGGGTCGGGCAGGGCCAGCAGCTGGAGGTACAGCGTCGCGGCGTCGGCGCTCAACCCGTGCCGCTCGGACACCCGCGCGACCAGCTCCGGCGCCGAGCGCGACGGGTCGTGCGGCGCCTCCGCGGCCGGGGCGTCGATCCAGCCGGTGAGCTCGTCGCCGAGCACCGTCCGCAGCGCGAACATCGGGTGCCGCGTGCCGTCCAGCGCCTCGATCAGCGCGTCCACCCGCGGGTCGTCGATGCCGTCCATGCGGGCGGGGCGGACCCGGACCTGCCGCCAGTACCCGCGGGTGTTGGCGGCGAACAGCCCGGCGTCCAGCTCCTCCTCGCCGCGCTGGACGTCCAGGCCCAGCTGGGCGAACACCTTCTCCAGGGCCGTCTCGTCGCCGCCGGCCACGAACAGCTCGAACGCCGGGTCGCGAGTCAGCGCGCGGACGGCCGCCAGCACGGCCGGCAGCCCGGCCCGGATCGGGTCGCCGGCCGGGAGGCGGCGGACCAGCCACGGCAGGCCGCGGGCGACGGTGACGAGCAGGTCGTCGCCGTCCACGCCCCGGTCGACGCCGTGCAGCCAGCGGCAGGTGCCCGGGTTGGCCACGCCGTGCAGGAACTCCGACGCGCTGATGTCCGACGGGATCCCCGCCCGGCGGCAGTCGGCGATGAGCTCGTCGCTCACCGGCACGCGCACGCCGACGGCCTCGGCCCGCCACGCCCCGAACCGCTTCGCGTCGGGCCCGTCGGTCCACAGCCGCGCCGGGTCGTCGGGCAGCAGGGCCGCGGGCGCGCCGCCCTTCGCGGTCAGCCCGGGGTCGCGGCGCACGGACTCGATCGCCGCCTCGATGGCGTAGTCGGTCACGGCCGGATCGGCGGGCTCCCACCCGGCCGCCGGCAACTGCTTGGCGTCGGTCGCCCCGGCCAGCAGCACGGTCGCCTCGGCCAGGCTGATCCCGGCCGCGGTCGACAGGCCCCGCACGGTGTCCGGCCGCAGCAGCACGGCCGCGCCGCCCTGGGCCCGGGCCGCTTCCACGAACCGGGTCACGGCCGCCCGGTCCAGGCCGCGCGGGTCGTACACCCGCTCGAACCGGATCGCGTGGCCGGGCACCGGACCGAACCGCCCGTCGGCGGCGTGCTCGATGCCGCTGACCGTACCGTCGCCCGCCACCACCTGGAACGGCAGCACGATCCGCCCCGGACCGGCCGCGAACGGCTGCCCGGGCACCATCACCGGCGCCTTGCTGTCGGACTCCAGGGTGACCCGGCGCGTCCGCCCTGCCCCGTCGAGCAGCCCGGACCCGGCGACCACCTCGAGCAGGTCCAGCAGCGCCGCCCGGTACTCCACACCCGTCGCCGGCGACGCCGCCCGCAGCATGATCGACGGCAACGCGCCCAGCGTCTCCCACCAGTCGAGGTCGCCGCCCCGGCACCAGGCGTCCACCGGCGTGCGCGGCTCGCGCCCGGTCAGCACCGCCCCGCCGTCGACGAAGTGCCTGGCCCACTCGCGGCCGTGGTCGTAGCAGCCCGGGATCAGCCCCTCGGTCGCGTCGTCGAGCAGGTCGTCGCTCGCCAGGTGGGCGTCGGCGTCGACCAGCGCGGCCGCCGCGGGCCCGCCGGCCAGGATCTCCTCGGTGACGCCGGTGAGCCGGGCCAGCCGCAGCGCGGCCCGGGCGGCGTGGCGCACCACCCCGCCGACGCCCGCGATCAGCCGCGCGTCGCTCAGCCCGGGCAGCGCCGCCCGGACCGCGGCCCGCACCGCGTCGTCGGGGATCTCGGCCGTGTCGGCGTCGGCCCCGGCGAGCCCGGCCACGGCGTGCATGACCCGCCCGGCCTCCTCGTCCCCGAACGCCCGCAGCGCAAGGGATCCGGGCTCGTCGCGCGGCCGCAGCTGGTGCCAGAACGCCGCATGCGGCAGGAGCGCCGTCGCCTCCGCGAACGGACTGGCCTGACCGGTGGTGGAGACCCGGGCGAAGCACAGCCCGTCGGCGGTGTGCAGCTCGACGTGGACCTCGCGCCAGGACTGGTCGACGTAGACGCCGTGCACCGTGTCGGCGCCGGGGAAGCGGATCGCGCCGCCGAGCACCTTGCCGCGCAGGGTCCGGCCGTTGCGCTCCGGGTCGGCCATCGCGAACGCCCGCCCGTCGATGCCCTCGCCGGCCTGGCCGTCCTCGGTGCGCCGCAGCCGCCAGCCGACCAGCCCGTCGCGGCTGCCGAGCGGGCTGCCGGCCATCCGCGCCGAGCCCGGGCGCAGGCCGGAGTTCGCCGCGCTGAGCTGCTGCCCGTCGGCGGCGCCGGCCTCGAAGAAGCCCGGCAGCGAGGCCCGGCCGCGCTCGCCGGTGGCCGGGTCGAACTCGTACCAGCGGGACGAGTGGTCGGCCTCCCGGACCAGCACCCAGTGGTGCCGCCCGTCGCTCGCCACCCGCCCGAACTCCTGGGCCCGGCGGTCCCCGGCCCGCAGCGGCCGCCCGCCCGCGGTCCGCCCGCCGCCGGGCAGTGCCAGCCCGTGCTCGCCGTTGTCGTTGACCCCGTCCTCGGACGCGGTGAACACGTCGTCGGGGGCGCCGCTCCAGTAGCCGGCCCGGTCGCCGTTGCGGCTCCAGGCGACCAGCAGCTGCCCGTCGGCCCAGCGGACCCCGAGGTTCCAGGCGTGCCGCAGCTCGTCGGCCGGCACCCGCAGGACGTGGTCGAGCTCGACGCCCTCGTCGCCGACGACCAGCACCCGGTCGTTGCGCCGCAGCACCAGCGCCGGCCACTGCGGGGTGATGACCAGGTTGTCGGTCAGCGCGTTGCGGTCCAGCGCGTCGAGCGTCGCGGCGGCGGACTCCAGCGCGGGCCAGCCGAACTCGTCGACGACCCCGGCCCGCAGCGTCCGGCCGAGCAGCGGCCCGAGGTCCAGCGCGGTGATCCGGGCGATCGCCTCCGGGTTGACCGCGAGCCCGTCGGGGCAGGCCACCAGGGTGAGCCGGTCGAGCTCGGCCCCGATGGTCGTGAGGCCCTGCTGCTCGGTCCGCTCGGCCAGCCGGTCGAGCCACCAGTGCAGCGCGGTGCGCAGCCCCGGCACGGCCACCACGTTGGCCACCCGGTCCGGCGCGACCTGGGCGTCGCCCGCGCGGTACCACGTGTGCAGGTAACCCTCGATGCTCGCGGCCATCAGCGCCCGCAGCCGCTCGTCGGCGGCCACGACGCTCAGGTCGCGCCGGCCCTCGCCCTCGTCGGAGAGCCAGACGTTCACGTCGCAGCGGGCGTGCTCGTGCGGCGCCGCCACCGGCACCGCGCGGCCGAGCAGCAGGTCGGCCAGGTCGAGATCGATGCGGGTGTGCGAGGGCGCGAACTCCACCGGCGCGCCGTCCGCGACCAGCCGCGGCACCATCCGCTCGGCCAGGGCCAGGAACCGGGCGTTGCGCTGCTTGCGCCAGCCCCGGCTGCGGTCGGCGCGGGCGAGCCAGCCCGCGGGCCCGTCGGGCGACTCGGCGGAGGGGTCGGCGGCGCCGGCCGGCCCGGTGAGCGCCTCGGTCGCGCCGGACTCCTCCAGGATCTCCAGCCACGTCTCGAACGGGCAGTCCTTCGGGAACATGCCCAGCAGCTGCCCGCGGACCTTCGGGTCGCGCCCGGCGATGCGCAGCAGGGCCGGCCGGTACGCCTTCCAGAACCCGCCCGGCGCCCGCAGCAGCGACGGCGCGGCGAGCAGCTCGGTCAGCAGCGCCTCGTCCTCCTCCGGGCCGAGCTTGGCCGCCTTGGCCAGCCGCCCGAGGTCGACGTGCATCTGCGCGTAGGGCGGCATCCCGCCGAGCGTGCGCTCCAGGCACAGCCGCCGGAACCGCTCGTAGGCCACCGCCGGCGTGGCCCGGGCGGCCAGGTCGCGGGCGTGCTGGGCCAGGGCCTTGGCGGTCAGCGCGCCCGCGAGGGCGAACTCGAGGAACACGGTGTGCTGCCGCTCCTCGTCGATGGTGAGCGCGTAGGTGCGCTCGGCCTCGCGGGCCTTGCCGAACATGGTGGCCGCGTAGGTCTGGCTGTCGGCGGCCAGGAACGCCCGGGCCGCCTCCTCGTAGAACGTCGGCAGGAAGTGCGGCACGGCGCGGGCCAGCCGGTTGCCGAGCTCGTTGAAGCCGTCGCGGGCCGGCCCGATGCGGGACTTGGCCACCCGGACCAGCCGCTCGATGTCCTTCACCAGCGCCAGCGCGTGGTGGCCGTTGGCGGGGTCGTGCACGAGGGCCCAGGCCGGGAACCCGAGGGCCTGCTGGCGGACCAGCCCGACCTCGGCCACCGCCTCCGGCGCCCCGAAGCCCAGGAACTCCATCGTGAGGTCCTCGGCCGGCCCCAGCGTCGCCGGCACCAGCCGCACGACCGTGCGGCCCTCCAGCACCGGATGCGAGTACGCCCGGGTCGTGAGCGTGTCGACGGTGTCCCCAGCGACGCCGGCGCCGGCCGGAACCACCGCGCCCGCGTCCAGCAGTGCCTCGGTCATGCCGCGACCTCCACTTCGTTCCAGCCGCGCCATGACTGCCCCTGTGCTTGCTGATGAGCGGCCACTCCGCTTCGCTCCGTACCGCTCATTGGCCCTCCTCCTTGCTCTCCTCGACGATCCGGCCCGCATACAGCGCCGCGGCCATGCGCATCCCCTCGGACCAGGCGACCGGCCCCACCTCGGCGAGCGGGATCGACTTGCCGTCGGGGTGGACGAAGACCAGGTCGCCGGTCTCCGCCTCCGAGTAGGGGTCGTCGGCCCCGACCCAGCTGCGGGCCTCCAGGCCGCGCCCGTCCTCGAAGACGCGGCAGACCGCGTAGCCGCCGCGCACCGGATAGCCCAGCGAGCCGGCCCGGGCCAGCAGGTGGCGCAGCTCCTTGAACCGCCCGCCGGCGTAGTCGCGCACGCTGCTTGCGCCGGGCTCCAGGTCGTCGGGGCGGGTCCAGGTCTGCCGGAACAGCTGGTCGACCGCCTGCTTGACGCCGAGGTCGGCGGCGAACTCGCGCAGGTCCTCCAGGTCGGGCAGCCGGGTCGGGTGCGGCACCGCGATCCGCCGCGCGGGCAGCCGGACCGTCTCGCCGTCGAGGTTCACGACGCCGATCCCGTCGGCGGTCGCGTCGCGCAGGAACCCGGCCTCGTCGGGGTCGAACCCGCCGTCGTCGTCGAGCACCGCGACCACCAGGTCGGTCAGCGCGGCCCGCCAGGTCTCGTCGGGCCAGACCCGGGCCAGCAGCTCGGCGGGGACCGGCAGCGACCGGATCATCCACAGGTCGACCTGCTCGCGCACCTCGGCCGTGTGCCGGTCGAGCCACTCCTGCAACTGCCGCAACCCGGCGACGACGGGGTCGTCACGCAGCGTCGCGGGCACGGACCGCAGCACCTTGCCCTTCTGGTTGCGGGCCGCTATCCGCCCCGCATCCAGGGTCACCTCATAGCCGCCGCCGGCCGCCAGCCACGCCATCCCGGGTTGCCTCCATCCCCTCGGTATCGGATGTCCGGCACACTATCGAGGGGGTGCGACATTTTTCCGCGAGCCTGGCATCGTGGAGGGCATGTGCAGGAACATCCGCGTGCTGAACAACTTCGAGCCGCCCGCCACCGAGGACGAGATCGAGGCCGCCGCGCTGCAGTACGTGCGCAAGGTCGCCGGCATGACCCGCCCGGCCACGGTCAACCAGGAGGCGTTCGACGAGGCCGTCCGCGCGGTCACCGAGGCCACCCGGGTGCTGCTCGACAGCCTCGTGACCCGCACCCCGCCGCGCGACCGCGAGGTCGAGGCGGCCCGGGCCCGGGCGCGCGCCGAGCAGCGGTACGGCCCCCGCGAGTAGCCCCGCATGCCGCTGCTGGAACGGGATTCCGCGCTCGCCTCGCTGGCCGAGTACGCCCGCCAGGCGAGCGCCGGCGAGGGCCGGATCGTGCTCGTCGGCGGCGAGGCCGGGGTCGGCAAGACGGCGCTGGTCGAGGCGTTCACCGCGGACCGCCGCAACGTCGTGTGGGGCCTGTGTGACGGGCTGTTCACGCCGCGGCCGCTCGGCCCGCTGTTCGACATCGCCGAGCAGATCGGGCTGGACGTCGCCGCGGTGGGCCGCGACGAGCTGTTCGCGGCCGCCCTGCGCGCCCTGGCCGGCGTCGACATCCTGGTCATCGAGGACCTGCACTGGGCCGACGAGGCGACCGTCGACCTCGTGCGCTACCTGGGCCGGCGACTGCGCGGTACGCTCGCCGTCCTCACCTATCGCGACGACGCGCTGACGCCCGGCGACCCGCTGCGGGTGGCCCTGGGCGACCTGGGCACCCAGCGCGCGACCCGGCGCATCGGGCTGGCCCCGCTGAGCGAGCCGTCGGTCCGGGCGCTCGCCGAGGGCCGCGGCATCGACCCGGCCGAGCTGTTCCGGCTCACCGGCGGCAATCCCTACCTCGTCAGCGAGCTGCTGCGGGACGACGGCGGGGGAGTGCCGGCCTCGGCCCGCGACGCCGTGCTCGCCCGGGCCGCTCGACTGGCCCCGACCACCCGTCTCGTACTGGATGTCGCCGCCCTCATCGGCACGCGCATCGACCCGCGGCTCCTGACCGACGCGACCCAGGCCGCACCGGAGGACCTCGACGCTCTCGTCGCGTCCGGGCTGCTCATCGGGGACGGGACGGTCCTGCGGTTCCGGCACGAGCTGGCGCGGCTGGCGGTCGCACAGGCGGTACCACCGCATCGGACGCGACCCGCGCACGCCGCGGTGCTCGCCGCGCTGCAGCGGCTCGGCTCGCGTGACGATGCGAGCATGGCGCACCATGCGGAGGAGGCCGGGGACGCCGCCGCCGCGCTGCACCACGCCGTGCGCGCCGCCCGGTCCGCGGCCGGCCTGCGCTCGCACCGGGAGGCGGCCGCGCAGTACCGGCGGGCCGTGCGGGCCGACGGCGACGACCCGGCGCTGCTGGACGCGCTCGCCGTCGAACTGTCGATGATCGACGCCTGGACGGAGGTGGCGGAGGCGGCCGAGCGGGCCCGGGTGCTGTGGCGGGCCGCCGGCAACGGGCTGCGGGAGGGCAACGCGCTGCGGGTGCGCGCCTCGGCCTGGGTCAGCCTGTGCCGCGGCGGCGACGCCCTGGCCGACCTGGAGGCCGCGCTCGCCGTGCTGGAGCCGCTCGGGCCGACCGAGGAGCTGGCCCGCGCGTACGCCCAGCTGGCCAAGCACCGCGCGCTGGCCGACCGCAACGCCGAGGCGATCGACCTGGCCCGCCGCGCGCAGGCCGTCGCCGCCCCGCTCGGCCGGCACGACCTGCTCAGCGACACCCTCAACACCGAGGCGGCGGCCCGGCTCATGCTGGGCGAGGCGTGGATCCCGCTGATGCGCCGGGCGCTCGACGTCGCCATCGAGCACGGGCACGACGAGGAGGCCGGCCGGGCGTACACCAACCTCTACGGCCTGCTCTGCCGGGCCCGCCGCTTCCCGGAGGCCGAACCGGTCTACCGCGAGGCGATCGCCTACTGCGACGAGCACGACGTCGACACCTACGGCACCTGCCTGCGCGGCGAGCGCGCGGCGTCCCTGTCCCGGATGGGCCGCTGGGACGAGGCTTTGGCGCTGTGCCGGATCGTGCTGACCCGGGTCGAGGAGGCTTCCCCGATCAACCGGATCTACGCGTTGTACGTCCACGCCACCATCCGCGCCCGCAAGGACGAGCCGGAGGTGTGGGAGGCGCTGGACGAGGCGGCCGAGTCCGCCGACGGCTCCGGCGAGCCGCAGTGGATCATCAAGGCGCGGCTCGGCCGGGCGGAGGCGTTCTGGCTGGCCGGCAAGCTCTCCGACGCCCGCGCCGAGGCCGAGCTGGCCGACGGCGCCTGCGCCCGGGCCGACGGCTGGCTGCGCGGCTGGGTCGCGACCTGGCTGGCCCGCACCGGCTCGGACCGACCTGCGCGCGGCGCACTGGCGGAGCCGTTCGCGCTGGAGATCGCCGGGGATTTCGCGGGCGCGGCGCGCGCTTGGGAGGCGCTCGACTGCCCGTACGACAGCGCCCTCGCCCTTCTCGGGGCGAGCGACGAGGACAGCGCGCGGCGGGCCCTGCAGGTCTTCGCCGACCTGGGCGCGACGGCGGCGGTGCGGGTGGCCCGGCAGCGGCTGCGCGACCTGGGCGCCCGCTCGGTGCCGGTCGGCCCGCGCACCGCCACCCGCGCCAACTCGCACGGCCTGACCCGCCGCGAGCAGCAGGTGCTCGACCTGGTCGCGGAGGGCCTGACCAACGCCGAGATCGCCGCGCGGCTGGTCCTGTCGGTGAAGACCGTCGATCACCACGTCTCCGCCGTGCTCGCCAAGCTCGGCGTGGCCTCGCGCGCCGAGGCGGTCGGCAAAACCCGGTAGCGGCGCCGGGAAATCTGGGGATCCGATCCCGATCCGCTCGTACCGCCTGTCTCCGTACGGTCATCGCACGAACCCGACCGAGGAGGCACCACCATGCCGCTCTACATGGACATCCACAGCATCGACGGCGGCGTGGCCGTCGACGACGTCGTCAAGGCGCACCAGGCCGACCTGCGCACGCAGGCGAAGTACGACGTGAGCTACCTGCGGTACTGGGTCGACGAGGGCCGCGGCAAGATCTTCTGCCTGGCCGAGGCGCCGTCCGCCGAGGCCGCCGCGGCCGTGCACCGCGAGGCCCACGGGCTCGTCGCCGGGGAGATCTACCAGGTGCAGGAAGGCTCCTGACGCCCATGCCGACGTACGTGGGCGTGCACGCCGGCTACGCGGACGTCACCCCGCGCGAGCTGGCCGAGGCCCTCGCCGCCGACCGCGCCTGCGCCGCCGAGGTGGGCGTGCGGTTCGGGCGCGGCTGGCTCGATCCGGGCACCGGGCTGATGTTCCGGCTGGTGCACGGGCCGGACCGGGAGGCGGTCCTGCGCGCGCACGAACGGGCGGGGCATCCGGCGACGGGGGTCTTCGAGTTGCCGCAATAATGGCGTTGCACCTTCTCCGCCTGTGCCATCACTGGGGGCACGCCGAGGGGGCGGGGGCGCGCCGGCCGTGCCACCCCGGGGTCAGGTCCTGGGAGACCTCGAGGAGGCACGGCCGGAACGTGTTCCTGCTGTTCTCGGAATGCATCCCCCTTCGCACCGATGCCGCGTGACCGGCCGGTTACGGCACGATGTGACCCGATGGGGCTGACACAGCGAGTCCGGGCCGCGCTGGACTGGTCGCGGATCCCGGACGAGTCCGGCGAGGAGATCGTCCGCGCCAACGAGCAGCGCCTCGCCCGCATGGTCGCCTACGTGCGGCTGGCGACCGTGCCGTTTCTGGCCGTACCGCTGGTGGAATGGCGCAACCTGCCCCGCCCGTGGATCGTCGTGGCGGCCCTGCTCGCCACCGCCGCCTGGGCGCTGTTCGTGCTGCGCCGCGTCCGCACCAACGGCGGCCTGCGCGGCGACCAGCTGCTGGCCTTCGCCGACGCCGCGTTCTGCGTCGCGCTCATGGTCGCCGGCTCCCGCGCGGGCCTGCCCGAGCAGCGCAACGCCGTGCTCACCGAGCTCGTGCCGGTCAGCCTGGTCAGCCCGGTCGTGCTCGCCTTCGCCGTGGGCCTGCGCGTCCGCGCGGCCGCGGCCGTGCTGCTGCTCTGCGCGACCTGGGCCGCCTCGGTCTGGCCCGACGTCTCCCAGAAGCTCGGCTCCGACGTGCTCGGCTTCGTCGTCTGGTACGTCGCCGGCCTGGCCGTCGCGACCCTGATGCGCGGCATGGCGGCCCAGACCGCCGCCGCCGTCGCCCACGCCCGCCGCCTCGAGCTCGCCGTGCACCGGGAGGGCTTCCAGCGCTCGTTGCACGACGGCGTGCTGCCCATCTTCGACGGCATCGCCCTCGACGAGCGCGTCGGCCGCGACACCCGCCGGGCCGCCCGCCGCGGCGCCATCCGGGCCCGCGCCCTGCTCTCGCCCGACGCCGCCAAGGGCAACTTCGAGGCGCGGGTCTTCGAGCTCGCGGCCACGTTCTCGGACCTCGGGCTGCTGCTGTTCCCGCGGGTGTACGTGCACCACGAACCGCCCCCCGAGGTGTCCGACGCCCTGCTGTCGGCGGCCCACGAGGCCCTCGCGAACGCGCTGAAGTACGCGGGCGCCGACGCCGAGGTCGTCCTGTTCGCCGAGGCGACCGAGGACACCGTGGAGATCTCGGTGCTCGACAGCGGCGCCGGCTTCGACCCGGCCGGCACCCCGCAGGGCCGCGGCTACACGTCGTCGCTGCCCGCCGTGAACACCGTCGGCGCCGCGTGGGACGTCACGTCCGCTCCGGGCCAGGGAACCAAGGTGGAGCTGCGGTGGCCGGCGCCGTAGTCGTCGTCGACGACCACCGCCTGGTCGCCGGCCCCCTCGTCACCGTGCTCACCCCGCTGCTCGCCGCGCACGGGTTCACCCTCCGCCCGCTCGCCGCGACGGTGGCCGCCTGCATCGCCTCGGGCCCGCCCGGCCTGGCCGTCTGCGACGTCATCCTGGGCGCGGGCGCGTCCGGCGCGGAGGCGGTCAAGGAGCTCGTCGCGCACCGCTGGAAGGTGCTGCTCATCTCCGGGTACGCCCCCGAGGAGCAGGTCCTCGACGCGATCGCCGCCGGCGCCGGCGGCTACCTCGAGAAGTCCGAGGACCCGGCCGGCCTCGTCGCCGCCGTCCGCGCCGTGGACTTCGAGGGCCTGCACCTCTCGGCCGCGCTCGCCGCCATGCTGTACGCCGACCTGCGCCGCCGCCCCCGGCCCGCCGGCTCCGAGCTGTCCACCGGCGACCAGCGGGTGCTGCGCGCCTTCGTCCAGGGCGAGCCCCTCGATCGCGCCGCCCGCTCGTGCGGCCTCACCGTCGATCAGGCGCGGGCGGCCGTGCGGCGCATCTTCACCGCCGCCGTGGCCCGCCGCCAGCAGCACCAGCTCACCCCGCGCGAACTGGAGGTGGTGCGGCTGGTGGGCTGCGAGCACCTGTCCACCGCCGCCGTCGCCCGCCGCCTGTACGTCTCGATCGACACCGCGAACACGCACCTGCGCTCGATTCGCCGCAAATATCATCTCGTGCACCCGGAGGCCCCGGCCAACCTGCCGCAGCGCACGGCGGCGCAGCTCTGGGCGCGCGAGCTGAACCTCTGTTGACCAGGTTGCCTGTCCCGCTCACCAGGACTGGGGAGTGCGGTCTCACCCTCGGAAGCCGGACGATATCGACAAGACCGGCTGGTCACCCCGGGGGGTGTGACCAGCCGGCGTGCGTTGCGGGTCGGCCTGCCCGAAGTACCGTCGAAATGGACGGTTCCTGGGAAGGCGGGGTTGCCATGATCGTCACACGGGACGAGGTGCGCGTCGGCGTCACGCCGTTGTGCGCATACGAGCACCTGGTGCACTTCAGCGAGTACCCCAGCTTCATGTCGGCGATGCTCTTCACCGAAGCGACCGGCCACGGCGGCCACCTGACCTTCGACATCGGCGGCCGCCGCGTCGAGGCGAACGTCGAGCTGGCCGAGACCGAACCGGGCCGCTTCGTCCGCTGGCGCAGCGAGGCCCTGACCGAGTCCTTCTGGCTCCACGAGGCCGGCGACCACCAGACGGACATCGCCGCCATGACCGAGCTGGACGACGTCCTCGTCCCGCTGTTCGACGCCGCCCCGGAGGCCATGCTGCACGAGCGGCTGCACATGAACCTGAAGGGCTTCAAGCGCTTCTGCGAGGAGCACGAGCACTCGTTCGAGGCCTAGACGTTCAGCACCCGGTCGAACAGCTTGTGGTACTGATTCACCTCGTCGCGCAGCCCTTCGGTGCGGTCGCTCTGATTCGCCTGACCGGCCGCGACCCGCTCCTCCTGCGCGTGCACGTTGTCGCTGAGCTCGTGCAACGCCTGGTCGATGAGCTGCTTGGCATCGGCCACACTGCCGGGCGGATCCTCGACGAACTTCGTCTGCACCTCGTTGAACCAGCGCTGCTGGAACTGCTCCTTCTTCCCCTGATCCCAGAGCCCACTTGACGGCTTCCTGGCCGCCGACTGCTGAGCCTGCTGTGGTGTCGGCGTCGGCGTGCCCTGCTGCGTCTGCGTGCCCTGCTGCGTCGGCGTGCCCTGCTGCGCCGGTGGCTGTTGTGTCTGCATCGGCTGCTGCGGGGCTTGCTGGGTCTGCTGCGCCTGCTGGTCGGGCATCGGCGGCGGCATTTGCGCCGGCGGCCCGGTCGTCGGCGCGGGCGGCATCGCAGGCGTGGTCGGCGCGGCCTGCGGCGGCGTACTGGAGCGGATCGGGTTGATCGAGCTGTCATCGCGCATCACGATGTTCCCCTTCCCTTCCCGTGGCTACTCCTTGGCACGCTAGCCCTGCGGGATGGTGCCCGGCCTCACCCGCGAAGCAGGTGAGACTGCGATGCGCGCCGCCGCGCCGGGACGGCGCACGGGGCCGTGCCGCCGAGCGAAATGCCACCGCATGGCGGGCGGAGTTCCAGGCCGTGATGGCGGCCACCCCGCTCCACCGCCAGTGCGAGATCGCCCGCGGTCGAGTTGAGCCAAGACCAGATCCAGTACCTGCGAACGGCCCCGTTGCCCGCGCCGAACGCGCAACTTTCCTGAACTCCACTGACCTGCTTCGTGTCCAGCATCGACCGATCCGACCTGGATATCGGCAGCCCCGTCAGGGCCCCGGCAGATCAACTGGCGGAAGACCCAGATCAGCGGCCAATCGGTCGAGCGCTGCATGTAGCCGATCGTCCTTGACGCCTGAATCCTGGTACCACTCGAGCGCGCGCCTATACCTCGCGCGAGCCTGCGCCAGCTCGCCGCGCTGCTCATAGACCCGGCCCTCCTCGACCCGCAGGATCGCCACCAGATCGTCGTGACGAACGGCCGAATGCCGATGCAGATTTCCGTACATCTGGATCGCTTGCGCAAGGTACATCAGCGCGCCGGTGTAGTTCCTGGCCTCGGCCTGCAGTACCCCGAGATTGCCGGTGGCGCCGGCATAGTCGGCCATCGTCTGTGGCTCGTCCCAGTTGCTCAAAGCTTTGTACAGTTCGACGGCCTCCTCCTGATGGCGGATGGCGCCGGTGAGGTCGCCCGTGCGTCGCTCAATCGAGGCGAGCTGGGCAAGCGCACCAGCGCAGTCCCGCTGCACGTAGTCGGCGCCGTCACCTCGCAGTGCCTGGTAGCGGACGGCACATTCCCGCGCGAACACCAGCGCGTCCGGAACGTCATCTATGGCCAGGTAGGCGTGTGCCAGCGTGAACATCGCGACAGCGACGTTGCCACGCGCCTCATGCGCCGCGCCAGGGCGCATGTCCAGTCGAGCCAATGCCTGCCGGCACGCCGCGATCGTCTCTTCGTAGCGGCCGGCCGAGCTGAGCAAGTGCGCCGTCCACAGCCGCAGGTCCGCCACCATCGCGCGGGCAGCAGCGTCGTGCTGGCCGACGGCTGCCCAGCACTCGACCGCCTCCTCGTAGGCTTCGATCGCGGCCGGCACCCGGGCGCGCTCCACGCGAACGTTGCCGAGGTCGCGTAGGGCCATGGCGAGATCGCCAGGCGATTGTTCGCCTGTGCCGAGCATCCGCCGGCATAGCAGCACGCGCTCGGCGAACGCATCCTCAGCACCGGCGAATTGCAGGTTTCCCCGCAGACACTGACCGAGATCCTCCAGGACGGACGCGAGGCGCGGAGCCCAGGTGTCGGGGTCCCGCTCGAACAGGGTGCGGGCGATCTGCGCGGACTCCGTCGCTGGTGCGACAGCTCCCGAATTGTCGCCGACAGTCAGCATGAGATCGGTGAGCAGGCTGAGACGGTCGGCC
The DNA here is from genome assembly GCF_050942475.1 of Dactylosporangium sp. CS-033363. Lineage (NCBI taxonomy): Bacteria > Bacillati > Actinomycetota > Actinomycetes > Micromonosporales > Micromonosporaceae > Dactylosporangium > Dactylosporangium sp. CS-033363. The sequence continues at coordinate 2,934,971 of NZ_CP192032.1, forward strand.
AGTAGCAGGCGGCGGCCGTACAGTCGCCGCGTGACAACGGCCGCCCGCTCGGCGTACCGCACCGCTTCACGGTGCCGGCCGACGGCCATGAGCGCGTTCGCGCACGACTCCAGTACGGCGCCATAGATCTCCGACGAGCGCCCGAGCAGGTCGTCCGGCAACGACTCGATGGCCCGCACGGCGGCGCCGGCCGACTCCAGCGCCTCCGACGGCCGGCTCCCGGCGACCAGGCAGCGCGCACCGACGGCGAGCACGCTGGCGCGGACCATCGTCGATGCCTCGTCCTGGAGCGACGCCAGCTCGACACCGTCCGCCGTTGTGGCTGCCTCACTGACGCGGCCTGCTGCCAGCAGCGCATCCGCCTGAGCGGTCAGGGCCCTGGCTCGCCGGGTGGCTGCCCCGGCATCCCTTCCCAGCGCATCGGCGAGTATCTCGGCCGCCGCCGCGGCTGCACTGTAGTCGTCCGAATCCCGCGTCAACGTCGCCTTGGCGAACTTCGCCCGGCGGATCGTCTCAAGCAGAACGACCCGTCCTTCGACCGCCTGGTCCACGCCGGCCAAGGCCGCCGCTGTCAGCTGCAGCGACCGATCGAGATCGGTCCGCTCGCCGTCCCGCTCGAATCGCAGCAGGGCCGCCTCGCCCCGCGCCGCAAGTTGCTGCCAGGACTCAACATGCGGGTGGTGTGCCGCACCGGAGGCAGGCCCGATACTGTCCAGCTTGGCCAGGCGCGCGGCGATGTCCGAGAATTGCCGGCCCATTCGGCCGAAGACCGTGGTCGCGATCTTCGCGAACGGACGGTTCGCGATGAGCATCGGCTCTCCGCCCACGCCCGCCGGCAATACTGCGACGGCGGGGAAATCGCGTGCGGCGGTCTGTGAATGTTCCTCCAGGAAGGCCGACACGCGATGCATCACCTGCAGCGCCTCGGAACCGCGTATGTGTTGCAGCAGCAGTTCCCGGACGCCGGGTCCGAAATCGTATGCGGTGGCGTCGGCCGGATCTGGCTGGACGAGAAGCCCACTCAGGAAGACCTCGGCCAAGTGGGCCGAGCTTGAGCCGGGCAGCATCGTCTGCTGCACCAGACGCATCACAGGCAGCTGCAGCGGGACCGTCGAGAGGTAACAGGCGAGCCGGAAGGCCGAGGGCGACGCCGACGCACGGAACCTGCTGACGAGCGACGCCGGCCCCGTGCCCGAACCATCCGTGGTGGCGGCCGGCACCGGGTCCGGCGTCGTACCGCCTCCCGGGCGAACGAAGGCGACCGCTCCGTCTACTGCCCGGCCGTCGCCCACCATCAGGGCCCAGCGCCTCATCCACTGCGGACTGAGCTCCATCACGGGGACCGGCAATGTGCCCGGCGCCGTGCCGGACCGGCGCCGTCGGTGCGCCGTGAACATCAGGTCGCTGTTGGGCGCGCCCGGTCGCGGCGCACGCAGCCGTCCGCCGACTGGGGGCAGTCCGGTACGGTGCCAGAGACGTTCCGGCAGCACCTGGACCACCCCGACCGGCCCGTGGGATGCCCACCGTCCGATGGCACCGGCCACGCTGCCGTCGTGCCAAGCCGGTCCACTGCAGTCACTGACGACTATGAACAGCCGCCGGCCGGCGGGATCGATGAGCTCGCCGGGACTGCGAAGCCGACCGAGTGCCGGTTCCTCTGCAGGGGGCCTTACCCCGGTGACGCCCTCGTGTTCGTCCAGGCGCCAGCAGCGGACATCGCGAAACGCGCCAAGCCGCTCCACGCTGCTGCGAAGCTCGGAGATCAGCGCCGACCACACGGCCATTGACGACGAGCCGTCGACGATCAGCGCCAGGTCGAGCCATCGGGACGGGGCGTGGCGCAGTACCGGCAGATTGAGCCGCTCCTCGGCAATACGGTGCGCGGTGGCGGCTTCGTCCAGGACTTCGGCCCGTCGTGCCGGCACCCTCCGGGCCAGCGGCCGCAGGGCCCTCTGGAGGGCGAGGGCGTGCGGGAGAGCATCGGCGGCCGCCACGCGCAGCGGCACCGCCTCGACCGTCGTCGCCGAGCGGGTCGCCGGGACGTCGAGGCCGATACGCGACGGTTCAGGTTCCGGTTCGATTGCCACGGGCATTGCTCGCGGCGCTGGCGGCGCCGAAGGCCCCTGCCAGGGCAGGTTGTTCACACCTGAGGTGCCCGGCGCACGCGGCTGCACCGCGGCGCGACCGGTAATCCGCACTCCAGCAGCTACGGGGCCGGCCTGATCGACGCCAAGGTGCCGAGCGAGCCATACCGTCTCGGCCAACTCCCGTGGCAGCGCTTCGATGCCTATCGACTGCAGGAGCAGGTCGAGCCGGTCCAGCGGGTTGGTCATCGCGCCGCTCAGCCTGTGTTGAGGTGACGCATGACGATGGCGGCGAGCCGCTCCCGGTCGCCGCCGTCTGCGCGAGTAGCGTGAAACGTGAGGAATATGGCGTTGAGTAGCTGGTCGGTCGCGAGGTCGCCGAGCTCGCGGCGGGCGAGGAACCGCATCACCAGGTCGCCGGTCGCCGCCGCTACGTCGGCGCCCAAGTGCGCGTTCACGATTTGCGTCAGTCGCTCAGCGTCGGGCTGGGCGACTTCCAGCCGCAGGCAACGGCGCAGGAACGCTGGCGGGAATTCACGTTCACCGTTGCTGGTGAGGATGACGAGCGGGAACTCGCGGCACAACACCGTGCCGCCGCGAACCGGGACGGAACCAACCATGTCGGCGGTGCCAACCTCGATTACCGGGTCGACGTCAGCGATCCGGGCCAGCTCCGGAATATCGAACCGGCCATCCTCGAACACGTTCAGTAAGTCGTTGGGCAGGTCGATGTCACACTTGTCGACCTCGTCGATCAGCAGCACACGCGGCCGTTCGTACGGCAGAAGGGCAGTGCCAAGCGGCCCGAGGCGCAGGTATCGACCGAGCTGCCGCCGCGCGTCATCGGCGGCAAGGTTCGAATCCTGCAGCCGACCGATGGCGTCATAGTGGTAAAGGCCCTCCTGCAGAGTCGACCGGCTCGTGATCGGCCACCGCAGTACAGGGCCGAGAGCCAGCTCGCGGGCTACGGCGTACGCGAGCGTGGACTTACCGGTGCCCGGTCGGCCGGTCACCAACAGCGGCCGGCGCAGGTACAGCGCGGCGTTGACGAGTTCTACCTGATCGGCGTCGGACTGGTACGTCGTTGCTCGCGTCACATCGCCGAGTCGGTGGCCGGCATCGCCCTCATCCCATTCGGATGGCAGGGCAGGGCCGGCACCAAAGACCCGCCACGGCGGCGCCGGAGGCATCCGCCAGGACCTATGGCGGCCGTCTCCCCGGAATATCGTCCACTCGGACACGGTCAAATCACCAGTCTTCCGCGTCGCGTACCTGGCATGGGCATCGAGGTGTCACACCTTCCGCGGCTGGGTCAATACCGGATCGGGCGCCGGGGCGCTGTCGGGGTCATCCCAAAGCAAAACGAGTCCCTGGCAGGCGTGGGCGTCATCCTGCATCGTCTGACTGCGCAGTACGCGTACGAACTCCGGCAAAGCGCTCTGATCGTCGCGCCGGTGTAGCTCGAAGCTGCCCCGGAGGCGCCGACTGGGGCACTCCGCGTCGCCGTGCTCACACGGGCCGCGACGCCATAGCACGACGGGCACTCCAGCAAATAGCGCGACGTCGAGAGCCTCCTGTGCCGGACTTCCCGTAGTGATCTCGGGTAGTCCCAGCACGGTGATGTCCCGGTGCTGCTGGAACCAACCCTCCCAAGCGGTGTACGAGCGACGGTCTCCACAGTCAATCCACGTGACGCTGGTGTCGTCGCGGAGCTGCCGCCAGCGCAGCCGCCAAAGCTCGCGTTCCATCGGATCGTCGAGTCGGTCGAAGTCACGCAGGACGACGGGATGGCGTGAGCCGAGCTTGGCCCACTGGCGGCGGGGCCAGAGCCGCCATTCGTCGAACGGCTCGTCGAACAGTTCCGGCGGCGTCACGAACTCCAGGGTGACCGGGCCGGAGCTAATCGCCAGTTGCTGGCGCAGGACACCCTGCAGCACCTCACGGACGGCGTCGAAATCGGCCCCTGCGCCCTCATCGCTGTGAATTACCTGAACTTCGCCGGGGTCGCGGCGCAACCATACGGTGAGCAGGTACCGGCCCGGCTCAAGCCGGCTCGGCGCGATTTGGCTGATAAGCGAGACCCCGACCGGCCCGGACCGCGCCATGTCACGCTGCGCCTCGCGGCGCCACTCCTGCAGTTCGTCCCATTCGCCCATACGCGACGCGATGCGTACCGACCATTGCTCGAGAATCGCCGCATCCGCCGGATGCACACCTGGTTGCCGGGCCAGCACTCCGGCCAGGACGATGATCGGGTGCAACTGGCCGGGCGTCTGCATCAGATCAGCGAGTCCACTCACCAGATCCCGCAGCAGCGTGCAGCGTTCATCGAACCGCAGCCCGCGCCGCCCGGTGCACCATTCGTGCAGTTCGATGAGATCAGGCGCCGGCGTATCGGCCACCAGCGCCAGCAGATCGGCATGCTCGCGGGCGGTCAGCACGCCGAGTGTCCGGCCGAGCGGCTCAGTTTCAAGCTCTTGACGCAGGTTCGGCCACTGCGGCATGTCGGCGTGGAATACGTCGTGCTTTCGCCAGAGCGACACCGCCGCACCGCCATCGAGTTCCTTCACGGCTTGTACCGGCAGCAGCAGGCCGCCCCGTGCGCCTTCACGGGCGCGCGAGGTCTTCGTGATGCCGCAGACCAGTCCAGTCTCGACATCGAGCACCGGCCCGCCGGACATTCCGGCAGCCAGCTCGTCGCCGATGAACCGCCAGAGCATCTCGCCCTGGAACTCCTGATGTCCGCCGTAGGTGCCGATTGCCGTGGTGAGCCGCGGTTCACGCTCATAGATCTGTGAATGGCCGACGGCATGCAGCGGTGCGCCCAGCCGCGGCTCGTACTCCCCCAGCGCGGCGCACGGGTGCCGCTCGAGGTCGTGAACCTTGAGTACGGCGACGTCGGGATACGGCCAGAGTCCGCCCGGCGCCGGCCGCCCGGCCGCCACGACCTCGGCGGTGTACTCGTAGCCCTGCCACGTCACTGTGATGTCCTGAGCGGCCGTTGCGAATCCGACGTGCGCGCACGTCAGTACCGTGCGTGGGGCGACCAGGACTCCGCTGCCAATGCTGCGGCCGTCCCGCCCGCCACCGGTTACCAAGACCATGCACTGCTCGACGAGGCGGATGAGCTGCTGAACCGCGCCACTAGTCAAGGTCGTCGAGCCTCCCCGCCCAATCGATTCGTCGGAGCGGCTCATGCCTATCATGACGCTTCTTGGAATGGCACTGTCCGAACATCGAATCTCACGCTCCGTTCGGAGCTGTGAGAGTGGAAGGGGTACCGCGTGCAGCTCGAATCCCCACCGGCGGAACTCGTCCGGGCGACCCTGCCAGACGGCCAGGAGATTTGGCTCAAGGCCGAATCTCTCTCCGACAGCCCTCAGGACATCGGAATCGCTGCGTCGCTGCCGATCGAGGGCTTCGTCGAGATTCTCAACGGCGTGACCACGAATGTGCGCGCGGGACTGGAGCGGTTGCGGCCCGATGAGGCGAGCGTCGAATTTGGCATCGAGTTCTCGCTCGGCTCGGGAGGCGTGGTTGCGGCGCTCGCCGGAATAAGCGGCAAGGCATCGGTCAAGGTCACTGCGGTGTGGAAGAATGGCGCGCTGGCTCCGACGTCGCCCTAGGCCTAGATGCCGGCCTCGCCCGCGGAGAAGTCGGTGATGCTCTCCGCGGGTTGAGGGCGGCCCCAGTGGTACCCCTGCCCCGTGTCGCAGCCCAGCTCCAGCAGCCGCCGCGCCTGGTCGGGCGTCTCGATGCCCTCGACGGTCACCGACAGGTCCAGGTCGCGGCCCAGGTTGATGATGGACGTCAGGACGGTGCGGTCCGGGCCGGTCACGGCGTACGGGTCGTCGCGCAGGAAGGCGATGAAGCACGCCGCGATCTTCAACGTGTGGACCGGCAGGTTGCTGATGTCGGCCAGGCGGCAGGTGCCGGTGCCGAAGTCGTCGAGGGCGATGCGCACGCCGATGCGGGCCAGGTCGTCCAGCGTGCCCAGCATTTCCGGGTCCAGCAGGACGTTTTCCGTGACCTCGAGCTGGAGGCGGTACGGCGGGAGGGCCGTCTCGTCCAGGATGGCGCTGATCATCGCGGGCAGGCCGGGGCGGCGCAGCTGGGCGGCGGCGATGTTGACGCTCACGAACAGTGGGGCGCGCCACGCGGCGGCCTGGGCGCAGGCCTGGCGCAGGACCGCTTCGCCCAGGGGGACGATCAGGCCCGTGTGCTCGGCGAGGTCGATGAAGCGGCCGGGCGCAAGCAGGCCGTGGACCGGGTGGCGCCAGCGGACCAGGGCCTCTGCTCCGGCTGCGGTACCGCCGGCGAGGTCGACCAGCGGCTGGTAGTACACGATGAACTCGCCTCTGGTCAGGGCGTCGGGCATTTCGGCGCTGAGTGCGTGCCGCGCGGCTTCTAGGGCGGCGCGGTCCGGGTCGAAGACCATCCAGCGGCCGCGGCGTTCGCGTTTGGCCCATTCCAGGGCTCGTTCCGCGGCGCCGAGGAGGGCGGCGGGGTCGGTGCCGGCGCCGGGGCGTTCGACCACGCCGACGCTGGCGCCGATGGGGAGGTGGTAGCCGTTGTTGATCGGGAAGGTGTGGGCGATCGCGGCGAGGGCCTGGTCGGCGGCCTTGGTCACCTCGTCGGGCCCGGTGGTGCCGGCCATGAGCAGGGCGAACGAGTCGGCGCCCAGGTGGGCGGCGAAGTGGCCCGACGCGGCGGCCAGGCGGCCCAGGCGGTGGGCGACGGTGCGCAGGACCTGGTCGCCGCTGCGGTACCCGAGGCTGTCGTTGATGGTCCGGAACCGGTCCACGTTGAGCAGGCAGAGGCCGACGCGGGACTGCGGGGCGGACAGGGCGGTGCGCAGGCGGCTCAGCAGGGCGGCGCGGTCCGGCAGGTCGGTGAGGCCGAAGCGGGCGGCGTCGCGGCGCAGTTCGGCGCGGCGGAGTTCCTCCTGCGCGGCGACGGTCTGGTCGATCAGCGCCGTGGTGTGACCGGTGATGAGCGCGCCCAGGAACGCGGGCAGGTGGTCGGCGGCGGCGAAGTGGCGGCCGATCAGGGTCGTGGTGCGGCCCAGCAGTTCGGGCGTGGCGAGGCCGGCGACGACGAGGTCGGCTCCGATGCGGCGGGCCGGCTCAGGCGTGAACGGATCGGCACGCAGCGTGGCGTCAATGTGGCGGGCGAAGGTCTCCAGCAGACCGTACACCTCGCTGCGACTGTGCCGCAGCACTGTGTGATCGGTGATGACCCGGGTCCAGGCGCGGGTGAACGCCTGGAGTTCCGGTCTCATAGGCCCTAACGATACATCTCAATGGGCACTACGGCTTGCGACCCACCACGGCCAGGACTTCGGGGCGCTGTTCGGTGCCGGCGTCGTCGGGTTCGGGGTGCCAGTCGGTCACCGGGACCACGCCCGGCTCGACGATCTCCAGGCCGGCGAGCAGGGCGCGGATCTGGTCGGCGCTGCGCAGGTGCAGGGGCGTGGAGGTCCGCTGGTACACGCTGCTGACCTTCTCGGCGTCCTCCTCCCGCTGCGGCGGGGGCGAGCCGTGCGAGACGACCACGAAGCTGCCGGGCTTGACCGCCTCCCGGAACCGGCGCACGATCCCCGCCGGGTCGTCGGCGTCGGGCACGAAATGCAGGACGGCGATCAGCAGTACCGCGATGGGCTCCGTGAAATCGAGCAGCCCGCTGACCGCGGGGTCCCGCACGATGTCGTCCGGGGTCCGCACGTCGCCCAGCATCACGTCGGCGTTGGGGTTGTCGGCCAGGATCGCGCGGCCGTGCGCGACGGCGACCGAGTCGATGTCGACGTACATGACCCGGGCCCGGGGGTCGGCCTGCTGCGCCACCTCGTGCGTGCTCGCGAGGGTCGGGATGCCGGAGCCCACGTCGAGGAACTGCCGCACGCCGCCCGCGACCAGGTGGCGCACCGCGCGGCCCAGGAACGCGCGGTTGGCCAGGCCGATCTGGCGCGCGTTCGGCGCCATGGCCACGACCTTCTCGACCATCTCCCGGTCGACCGCGAAGTTGTGGAAGCCGCCGAGCGAGTAGTCGTACATCCGCGCCGCGTTCGGCACGCTGATGTCAATGCCTTCCGGGGCCCATTCCGGTCGCGTCATCGCCGTACCTTACCGCTTGTCGATATCTGCCGGGGTACACAGTGTGGCCACATGGCCCCAAAGTCAAGCGCCGGCTTCGAGTTCCGCGAGACGCGCCAGCGTGCGGCGGCGCCAGTGCGGGATCGTGGCCAGGTGCCAGGCGAGCAGCCCGATCGGCACGCACGTCGCCGGCCAGATCCACCACGTCGATTCGGGCAGCTCCGAGGTCAGCTCCGGCCGGGCGATCCCGAACACGTCGAACGTGACCGGCACCGATTCGCCCGTGCTCGGCGTGAGGTGCGCGCCCCCGATCTCGAATCGGCCGTCAGGGCAGTCAAGTGCGACCTTGTTGGACCGGGTACGGGTGCCGGTCCTGGTGTTGAGCGGCGAGCCGGCGTCGATGGCGGTGACGACGCAGACGCGCTCGACCCCGAGGCGCTCCAGCAGCAGGATCCGCGGCGCGAACAGCGTGGCGATGGCCAGGGCGAGGAAGCCCAGGAAGTTCGCCATCATCGGCCACGGTGCCGCCGCGATCTTGAGGGCGCCGGGCACCCACAGGACGTACGAGCCGATCGCCGCGGCGATGGCGATCCCCATCGACACCGGCGCGGCGTCGATCACGCCGCCGATCAGGGTCACGAGAAGCAGACCCAGCGCCCCGGCCAGCAGGCGGCGGCCGATGCGCTCCTTCGCCAGGTACTGCTCAACGGTCAGCATGCCAGCGCACGGTAGGCCGATGCGCGGCCGCACGCTGCCGGGAAAGCGGCACGAGCGCTGTTAAACTCGCGCGTGCTTCGCCGGGCCGATCTTCTCGCTGTTGGCAGTTACGTGCTCGCCGCGTTGTTCGTCTGCGGGCGGTTGCTGGCGCATCCGGGGCAGCGGCTGCCGTACACGCCCGGGGATCGCATGCAGGCGGAATGGCATCTGGCGCTCGCGGCCCGGCTGCTCGGCCACGGCGGGAATCCGTTCCTGCTCGACCGGATGAACGCGCCGGTCGGGGTCAACGCGATGGCGAACACGACGCAGTACGGCCTCGGCGTGCCGATGGCCCCGGTCACCTGGCTGTTCGGCCCCGGGATCGCGTTCGACGTGTTGATCGTGCTGGCATTGAGCGGTACCGCCGCGGCCTGGTATTGGCTCCTGTCGAGGCACGTGGTCGACTCCCGGCCGGCCGCCTGGGTCGGCGGGCTGCTCGGCGGATTCGCGCCCAGCGTCGTCGGGCACGCCACCTTCCACCCCAACCTGGCCGCACAGTTCCTGGTGCCCGTCATCGCGTGGCGGGTCGTGAAGATGCTCGATGCACCGCGGTACCTCCGCGACGGCATCGCATTGGCCGCGCTCGTCGTCTGGCAGGTCTTCATCAACGAGGAGACGCTGTTCATCACCGCGCTCGCCCTCGGGGTGTTCCTGCTGTTCCGGCGCGGCCTGCGCTGGCGGGCCATGCTGCCCGGGCTCGGCGTGGCGGCCGCGATCTCGCTGGTCGTGCTGGCCTATCCGCTGTGGTTTCAGTTCTTCGGCACCAATGCGTACCGCGGCGGCGAGCACCAGATGACCACCTTCCACACCGACCTGCTCGGCGTCGGCTCGTTCTCGCGCACCTCGGTCGCCGTGCGGTGGAGCGAATTCCCGCCGGCGCCGGGATTCTCCGCCGAACAGCACGCCCATCTCGGCTGGCCGCTGATGCTCGCCGCGCTCGCGTTCGTGGTGTGGCAGTGGCGCGACCGCCTGGTCCGTTCCCTGGCCATCACCGGCGCCGTGTTCCTGGTCCTGTCGTTCGGGACCGAACTCACCGTCCGCGGCCGGGCGACCGGCATTCCCGGCCCCTATGCGCTGCTCGCGAAGCTGCCGTTGTTCGACACGCTGCTGCCGACCCGGATGGGCGAGGCATTGACGTGGTGCCTCGCCCCGATCGCCGCGCTGGCCGTGGCCCGGTGCCGTTTCCCGGCGCGGATTCTGGCCGTCGGCCTCGTCGCCGCGGTGCTCGTGCCGGCCGCCCCGACGCCCACGCCGGTCATCGACCGCCCGGCCATTCCGGCCTTCGTCTCCAGCGGCGCCTGGCGCGGTTACGTCGAGGCCGAGGATTCGGTACTGGTCGTGCCCCTCGCCGATTTCGACCACTGGACCGCGCTGTCGTGGTCGACCGCCACGGGCCTCGACATGCGCCTTTCCCACGGGTATTTCCTCGGCCCGGAGGGCGGCGTCACGGGGCACCACGCCGTGGTCGGACCGCCGGCCCGCGCACTGGACCGCCTGCTGCGCGCGCCGCGCCCGGTGACCGACGCCGACCGCGGCGCGGCGCGGGCCGACCTCGCGTACTGGCACACGGCGATCATCATCAGCCCGCCCGACCGGGCCTTCGCCGCCCAGCACGCCCTCCTGGACGACCTGTTCGGCCCCGGGCAGCTCATCGGCGGCGTCCGCCTCTGGGACGTCCGCGCGCAGCGGTAGGGGCCGGAAACCACGGCTCGTCCGGTCGGCCGCGCGTGCCCGAACGCGGGAAACGGCCGGATGATCGTCCGGCGCCGATGCCGCCGATGCCGGAAGGTCCGGGCATCCGACCGATCCTACCGAAGGTAGCCGCGCAATAGCGTGACGGTGACCATCCATGATGATCACCGTCGGAGGCTCGATGCGCTCCTTGCCGTCGATCGTCGCGTCGCTCGTCGTCGGCGTGCTGGTCGCGCTGGCCGCGCCCGTGCTGCCGTTCCCCGGCGTCGCCTGGCTGCTCGCGGCGGCCGCGGTGACGGTCGCCTTCGGCCTGGCGGTCCGGCTGTGGAGCACCCGCGAGCCGGACCCGCCGGACCCGGACGCGGACGTCGAGCGGGCCGCGGCCGACCTGGCCGAAGCGGTCCGGAAGTCCGCGCCCAGCCGCAGGTACGCCGGGACCTACGAGTTCCGGCTCCGCTGGCGGGACACCTCGGACAGCGCGGTGGCCGGGGACGCCGAGGCCGCGGCGGCCCACTTCAGGGGCCTGGCCGAGCCGCGGATGGCCCTGCTCGGCACGGCCGGGTCCGGGAAGTCCGAGCTCGCCTGGCGCGTGATGGGGCACCTGCTGGCCGGCTGGCAACCGGGCGACGCCGTGCCGGTGCCGGTCCGGTCGAACGAGTGGGACTTCGCCGACACCCTCACCGCGTGGCTGACCCGGCACCTGACCACGGCGTACCAGGTGCCGGTCGGCGCCGCGACCGAGCTCGTGACGTCGGGCCGGGTGGTGGCGGTGCTCGACGGCCTCGACGAGTTGCCCGCCGCGCTGCGGGAGGCCGCGGCCCGGCAGCTGAGCCAGGGCGGCAGCGCCCGGCTGCCGATCGTCATCACCTACGGGACCCGCGAGTACGCCCAGCTGCCGGCCGGGATCCGGCTCGAGTCCGTGCTCGAGGCCGAGCCGTTGTCCGCGCAGGACGTCCGGGGCTACCTCGAGGTGCGGGCCAAGGAGGACCACCGCGAGGCGGCCTGGCAGCCCGTGCTCGACGACCTGTGCGCGCACCCCGAGGGCCGGACGGCCCAGCTGCTCGCGTCGCCGCTCATGGCCACGCTCGCCCATGCCGCCTACGCCACTGCCGGCGACCCGGCCGAGCTGGTGCAGCAGGGGCAGGACGCGAGCCGGGCGGGGTCCTCCGGCCGCGTCATCGAGCGGGCCCTCGAAGCGCTGTCCGCGGACCGGGACCCGGACCGGCGGCGCTGGCTGGCCTCGATCGCGGCCATGATGACGGTGAACGGCCGGGCCGAGCTCGTCTGGTCGGACCTCGTCCGGCTGCGGCCGTCGATCGTCTGGGTGGTCGGCTGGCCCCGCTGGATCGCGCTGGTGGCCGCGGCGGCCTACGTCGGCGTCGCCACGGGCCGTCCGTGGGCGGCCGCCGCCTGCGCGGTCGCGATCGTCGCCGCCCTCGCCCGCACCGGCCTTACCCGGTTCCACGCGCCGACGCGGCTGCCGGCGCGCCCGCTGCTGGCCGCGGCCCGCGTCGCCTGGTTCGGCGCGGCCGGATTCGCCGTGGCGGCGGCGGCCGCGCTGGCCGAGCGCGGCGCGGTGGCGCCCGCGGCGCTGGATCGCCGGGCCGTGGCGGTGGGCGTGCTCGGCGCCGTGGTCGCCGGCCGGGCGGGGCTCGGGCTGCGCCGCGCGGACGCCTCCGCCGACCACGGGCAGTCCCGGCTGGACGACCTGCGCGCCGCGCTCCTGCGGGCCGCGACGGTCGCCGCCGTCGCCGCCGTGACGTGCGTGACCTGGCTCGGCGCCGCCGGTACGGTGCCCGCCGGGCCGCCGATCGCGCTGGCGGTGACCGTCTTCGCCGTGGTGCTGCTGGACTGCAGCGCCTGGGGGCAGTACCAGTGGGCCCGCCGCTGGCTGGCCGGCCGGCTGCTGTTGCCCAAGGACTTCGAGGAGTTCCTGACCTGGGCCGTCGGCTCGGGCGTGCTGCTGCAGGAGCGCGGCTCGTACCGCTTCGTCCATCCGCTCGTGCGGCGCCGTTTCGCCGGCGAGGCCGACGCCTGGGGTTCCGGCGGGCCGGCGGCACTGATCTGCCGGGCGGAGCCGGAGATCGCCGACCGGGTCCTGGCGATGCCGGAGGTGAAGGCGTTCATCGGCGCCGGCGGCGGCCGGCCGCGCACCGACCAGATCCGCCGGCTGACCCACGACATCATCCAGGACAACTCGGCCGACGCGGCCGAGGCCGGGAACGAGCAGTACCTGCGGTTCCACAAGGCCCGGGAGCGCCTGGCCGCGGCCTTCGAGCGGCCGCTGTGGTCCCGGCCCGCGCCGGTCTACCTCCTGCTGCTGCGCATCGCGACCGGCGTCTCCGCCGCCGGCTGCGGCTACCTGCTCCTGCCCGCGGACTGGGTCGCCCTGGCCGCCGCCGTCGTCGCGGTCGCCGCCGTGCTCGGCATCGTGCTGCAGGTCCACCTCGGCCGGCAGCAGGCCCAGGGACCGCGGGCCCGGCCGTTCGAGCTGGTCCGCTGGCCGTCGCTGATCGGCCTGTTCGTCGCGCTCGCCTGGCTGCTGCGGCTGCCGGAGCTGGCCGGCGGCGCCCTCGGCGGCGTCACCCTCGCGGCGGCGGTGGCGGTGCCGGTGTTCACCCTGGCCCTGACCGCCGTCCGGCCGCACGCCGACGACGTCCGGCGGCTGCGCTCCGACGACGCCGGTCAGTGGCCGCCCTCGGCCGCGCGGACCGGCCGGCCCTACGAGGCCGCGGTGCAGGCGCGCAACGACTGGCTGGCGACGCTCACGCGCGGGAGCATCATGCCGAAGCTGCGCGAGAAGCTCCTGGACGAGAAGCGGCAGCACCCGGACGCCGCGCCGGTCACCGCGCTGCCGAAGCTGGACCCGTCCCACCTCGGCGGCATCCTGCAGGCCGACCAGATCGTGCCCACGTCCGCCGCCGGGGACATCGAGTGGCTGCTCAGCAGCCTCGACAGCGCCAGCATCGGGGTCAGCGGCGCGCGGGGCGCCGGCAAGACCACGCTGCTGCGCCGGTTCGCGACCGTGGAGTTCGGCGCGTCGCCGAAGGATCTGATCATCTACGAGCCGGCCCCGACCAGCTACGACCGGCGCGAGTTCCTGGTGCACCTGTTCACCCAGGTGTGCCTGCGCGTGCTCGACGGCGCGAGCGCGGTGGCCCCGCCCCGCCGGACCGGCCGGCGCGTGCGGTGGCTGCCGGTCGCCGCCGTGGCCGCCGGGCTCGCGCTCGCCGCCGGCGCGCAGTGGTGGGCGCAGCTGGCCGGGTGGTGGCACCATCCGCGCGTACCGCTGCTCGTCATCGGCGCCCTCCTCGTGCTCGGCGGCGTCCTGTGGTCGGCGCTCGCGGTCCGTGGCAACGGCCGGCGCCCGGCGCCGACGGAGCTGGAGCTCGCCGCGGCCGATCACCTGCGCACGCTGCAGTACGAGTCGTCCGTGTCCCAGACGTACACCAGCAAGCTGGGCGTGCCCGGCAGCGGTTTCGAGGTCGGCCTGACCGGCCAGCACACCCGCAAGGAGCTCGCGGTCAGCTACCCCGAGCTCGTCGCGCGCTTCCGCGACCTGCTCGACCGGGCGGCGCTGGAGCGGCGCCCGTACGGCAACCGCATCATCGTCGCCATCGACGAGCTCGACAAGATGAGCACGCCGGAGGACGCCGAGCGCTTCCTCAACGACCTCAAGGCGGTGTTCGGCATCCGGGGGACGTTCTTCCTCGTCGCCGTCTCCGAGGACGCGATGTCGACGTACGACCGGCGGACCCTGGGCGTGCGGACGGCGTTCGACAGCGCCTTCGACAAGATCGTGGCGGCGCCCTGCCTGCCGCTCGGCGACCTCCAGGCGATGCTGGAGGCGCGCGGCATCGGCCTGCCGGACCCGTTCCTGTGGCTGTGCCACGCGCTGTCCGGCGGCATTCCGCGGGACCTCTTCCGCGCCGTGCTGGACCTGGCCGCCCTGCAGTCGAGCCGCGGGCCGGACCGGCTGCCGGAGATCGCCGCCCAGCTCATCGAGCGCGACCTCGCGCGCGTGATCTCCGCGAAACTGCAGGAGGCGGCCGCGCGCAAGGAGCCCGAGCCGGGCCCCGTCGTCGCCTGGCTCAACGGCATCCTCGAAGCGCCGACACGGCAACCCGGCAGGCTGGAGCGGCTCGCGCACCACGAGCCCGGCGTCGACGAGCCGGAGTGCGACGCTCACCTGCGGCTTCAGGTTCGGGTGTACCTGTACCACTGCGCGACCCTGCTGCGGTTCTTCGCCGGCGGGGTGGCGTCGCCCGCCGTCCTGCTCGGCTCGCGCAGCATCGACCAGCTCGCGCACGCCCGGGCCGACCTCGCCACCCAGCCGGACCGCGCATGGCATGCCATCGAGCGGTTTCGGTGCGAGACGAACGCGGGCTGGCCCGATTCTTTAAGGCTCAATTAGATCACTAGGGCCCCGTCCCGGGGGCGCCTACGATTCCCGCCGTGTCGTTCACCGCGCTGCTGAACAAGCGCAGTCTGATTGCCGGTGCCGTGGTCGTCCTGCTCGGGGTGGGGGCGGCCGTCGTGTACCTCAACAGGTCCGACGCCCGGGCCGAGCCCGCCGGTGTCGACAACGCGCTCGGGGCCTCGGCCGGGCCGACGTGGGACGACGGGCAGGCCGGGCTGGGCGGGACGGCTCCGTCCGGGTCCGCGGGCGCCTCGGCGAGCGCGTCCGGGACGGCGGCGAGCGTCAAGCCCGCGCCGCCCGGGTGGGTCAACGTCGATCAGGCGGCGTGGAAGGCGCAGGTCGACGCGTACAACGCGCTCGCCATGGACCCGGTGCCGGCCGGGGTCGGGAATCTCGCGGAGTTTCGGGCGGACTGCCAGTACAGCCATTCGCTCGCCGACGACCCGATCGTCGCGCCGGGACTGCCCGGGGCCTCGCACATGCATTCCTTCGTGGGCAACACGGTGACCAAGGCCGATACGACGGTCGCGGATCTGCAGAAGTACACGGCCACCTCGTGCAAACCCGTGCAGGACCATTCGGCGTACTGGGTGCCGACGCTCTACGACGCCGCCAGTAACAAGCCCGCGGAGACGACGGGGTTCCGGGTCTACTACCGGTCGATGATGAACTCCTCGGCCGGGCAGATGCCGATGCCGACCGGGCTGCGGATGATTTCCGGCGACGCGAAGAAGAAGCAGCCGACGCCGCGCGGCTCGCAGGGGCAGTTCTACTGCGCGTTCTACGGGCCGGGCGATCTGGATGGAGTGGCACGCAGTACCAACGGGAACTGGCCCATTTGCGGTGAAGGGGCGACGCTGCACTTCATGCTGCAGTTCCCGGACTGCTGGGACGGGCAGCATCTGGACAGCCCGAACCACAAGGACCACGTCGCGTACGGCTCCGGCAACGCGTGCCCGAAGAGCCATCCGGTGAAGATTCCCGCCATTACGTTCGACATCCAGTACGGCGTGAAGGGCAGCACCGCCGGCTACTACCTCTCGTCCGATCCGGAGGGCAGGTCCGCGTCGTCGATGCACGGGGACGCCTTCGTGGTGTGGGACGTGACCACGATGAACAAGCGCACGAAGAACTGCGTGCAGCAGCGGCGCACCTGCGACAACAACGGCTACCAGAAATAGCGCTCAGCCGTCGAGTTCGACCGTTGTGCAGCGGGCGGCCAATCCGGCGGCCGGCCACGTCGACAGCAGCGTGAGGGTGTTTCCGGCCGGGCGGCGCACGGTGTACCCGGTGCTCGCCTCGAAGGTCTCGTACCCGCCGGCCGCCGAGCCCGTGTGGGAGCGGGCCCAGGTCGCGGACCTGGAGTGCACGGCGGCGAGCGCGGCGCCGGGGGCCCGGGTCGGATCGCGCGGCGGGAAGGCGGTCGCGCTCGCGGCGCGGGCCCGCTCGCCCCTGGCCACGCTGGAGACCTCCAGGGCCAGCAGGTCGCCGATCGCGGTGAGCCGCGTCAGCACCACGGCCGCGTCCTCTTCCCGGTTGAGTACCCGCGGTGCCGCCGCGACCCGGCCCGCCTCCACGTGCGGTTCGTCGAGCGGCGCGTCCTCGGCGCGGTAGGTCAACCCGTCCGGGGGCTCGCGGCCGTCCAGCGGGGCGTCCCAGATCGACACGGTGCCGCGCTCGACCGTGGCGCGGTCCGGCAGCGGAAGGTCCACGACGGTCTCCGGGAAGCCGATCTCGGGCCAGGCGAGGACGACGGGCACATGGGAGTACCGCGGCGGAAAATGCAGGCGGGTGCGCAGGCTCGGGCCCTCGGACCCGCCGAAGAAGTCGCCGCTGCTGCCCTCCCAGGACCCGAACTCCCAGTGTGCGCGGCCGTCCTCGTCGAGCCAGCCGACCCGCAGCTCCATGCCCTCGTCGAAGGCGGGCAGCAGCCGGCGCGGGGCGGGCGGCGGACCGGTGCGCCCGGCGCGGATGTCCGCCTGGCGCTCGGCCGCGGTGCGGCGGTCCAGCGGGCGGCGGGCCAGCAGTTCGAGCTCCAGGCCGGTGGGCCGGGAGACGGCGTGCACGACGCCGACGGTCAGCTGGGGGTGCTCGGCGATCAGACCGCCGCGGTGCGCCAGCACGCCCAGGGTCTCGAGCTTGGACACGCCCCGAGGCTAACGCGCAGGTGCCCGGACCCGCCGCCGACGGGTCCGGGCCGTGCGGTGAGCGGTCAGCGGGGTACGTCGACCGGGATGCGGGTGAAGGTGCGGCCGTCGGCCGAGCGGTAGGCGGCGTTGGAGTCGAACGCGAGGTACAGCCCCTTGGCCACCGTTATGACGATCGGGTGCCCGCCGTTGCTGGTCAGCTTCTCGCCGAGCCCGGCGGGCCGGCCCGGCTGGTACGTCCCGTCCTTCCCCGACACCCACTGGACCGGCCCGTCGCCGCGGACGAACACCACGTGAGTGCCGTCGCCGGCGACGAACCCGTCGCCGTTGAAGATCGTGTACTGCACCGGCAGCGTGTGCCCGAGGTCGACCTCCTGCCAGGTCTGCCCGCCGTCGGCGGTGCGCTGGACCAGGCCCGTCGTCGTGTTCGGCTGCGCGGTCGCGGTCGCCGTCGCCCTGTCGTTGCGGTCCAGGTCGAGGTGGGTCTCCTGGACGATGACGTACCCTGTGACGCCGTCCGCCGTGAACGCCACCACGGAGGGCCGCTGGGTCGGCTGCGCGTCCCCGAACTCCCGGGTCGTCCAGGTGCGGCCGCGGTCGTGGCTGACCGCGACGGCGGCCCGCTCGCTCTGCTTGTGCGTGCCCGCCACCCAGAGGCCCGCCGCGGTGGGCACGTAGGCGACCTCCCCGTCGATCGGCGGCTGGTTCTTCAGCGGCGCGATCTTCGCGTTGACCGGGTCGAACGCCTTGAACAGGCACGGGTCGTCGGCGGACCAGCACGGCCGGTCGAGCCAGCCGCCCGCCGACATCTCGGCCACGGCCTGCGCGCTCTCCTGCATGCCCCGCCAGGTCCGCCCGCCGTCGCTGCTCATCTGGTACGCGTAGTAGGTCTTCGGCCCGTTCGCCGCCTGCCCGTCGTACTTGTCGTTGATCGTCCCGACGGCCCGGAACAGCACTCCCGGCACCGGCACCGTGAAGTCCCCGTTGCCGAAGTCGTCCTGCCGCACCGTCCACGTCCTGCCGCCGTCGTCGGTGCCGATGAGCTTCAGCCGGCACCGGCCGGTGCAGTCGTTGACGGTCGCGTACAGGTGCTCGGCGTCGGACGCCTCCACCCGCACGACGGGCCCCTGCGGTTCTGCCCGGGCAGCTCCGGTCGCCGGGGTACTCGGCGACGTGCTCGGCCCCGCCGGCGCCGGCGCCGACCGGTTGAGCACCGCACCCCCGGTCCCGGCGGCGAGCAGCAGCGCGGTCACCCCGCCAGCCACCCACGCCGTGGTCCGGTTCCGCTGCCGCCGGAACGCCTCCGCGTACACCCCGTCGGCCGACAACCGCGACGGCGGCGCGCTCTTCCGGGCGATCTCCTCGAAATCCGTCCGCGTGGGGTTCACCGCCGGCCTCCCAGCACCGTCGTCTGACCTTCGAGCAACTCCTTGAGCTTCGCCAGCCCGCGCGCGGCCTGACTCTTGACCGTGCCCTGCGAGCACCCGAGCGTCGCGGCCGTCTCGGCGACGTCGAGATCCTGGTAGTACCGGCACAGCAGGACCGCCCGCTGCCGCGGGGGCAGCTTTCGCAATGCGGCCTCGAACGTCATCCGGCCGTCGGCCCGCTCGGCTGCGTTTCCCGTCCCGGCGACGTCGGGCGGCTCGGCGACGCTGCGCTCCCGGCGCCGCCAGACCCGTTTGACGTCCGACAGGTACGCCCGCACCAGGCACGTGCGGACGAACGCATCGAGCGCGCCGCGATCGCGGACCGTCCGCCAGCCGGTGGCCAGGCGGATGAACGCGGCCTGGGTCAGGTCGTCGGCCCAATGCCAGTCGCCGCACAACACGTAGGCCGTCCGGCGGACGGCGTCGTGCCGTGCCGTGAAGTACTCCCGAAACTGCTCTTGCTCTTCCGTCTCTGCCCGCGGCATGACACCTCCCTGCACATAGGTGCGCCCCCGCCCCCGATTCGGTTGCACGCCGCTTCCGCGACCTTATCGACGACCATGCGTGGCCACGAACGAGGTACATGGAAGCCGTCACGGCCCGCCATCGATACGCTTGTTCGAGCGTCAGCTGGGAGGACTCATGGGTCGTCGCGGTACCTGGCTTCTGATCGCCACGCTCGCCGTTGCCCTCGCCGGCATCGCGACGGCGACGGGCTCGCTGCGCCTGGCCGCTTCGTCGACACCAGCCGTCACGGCCGTCTTCTACTCGGGCAAAGGCTGTGCGGGCCTGGCCCAGGCGGCATCGGCGGCCCGCCGCCTGCGTGCCCAGGCCGGTCCGTGTGTGCCCGTGTTCACGGGTGGCACCGGCACCTACAACGGCCGCTGGAACGGCGACGAGAAGGCGTGCGGCCCGGACCACGCCACCTACCCGGACAAGATCAATGGCAAGGTCGTCACGCAGCTGGCAGGCTTCAGCCTGGGTAGGCTCGGGCCGCTCTATCTCCTGCGGGCCTCCGACTCGCTCGCCGCCAACGTCGACAACATCCTCATGCTGGACCCTGGCGGCACCGAGGTCTCCTCGAACGCCTGCGACACCGACTACCAGTCGGCCGAGAACCTGCGAGACTGGCTGGCCGAGCACCCGGAGAAGAACCGTCTCGTCATCATCGCCGGCAAGGACACCCAGGCCGACAAGCTCGCCGCGGTCAACCGGTACTACCTCGGAAAACTCACGCCCGCGACGGTGACCGCGCAGGTGCTGGTGTGCACCACCGACCTGGACCACAACGCCGTCATGGCGACCTTCGGACCGAAGCTCATCGGGGCGCCCACGCCGACGAGCTGCCCGGACGGCACGCAACCAGCGACATCCGCACCGACAGCGAGCCCGACACCGACTCGGACGGCGGGGAAGTCTCCGTCGAAGGCCGTGCCAACGACGGCGCCGACGACCGCGCACCCGGCCATCGGCTCGATCCGGATCGGCTGGAGCACCGCACACCAGTCGTGGATCACGATGACGTTGACCGGCTTCAGCCCCGGGACGTACCGCTACGTCTGCGACTTCGGCAGCGGCGGCCCGGCCGGCTTCGACCTCGTCGTATCGGGCACCCCGCAGACGTACGACAACGGGCACACCTGCCAGGATCAGCTCCCCGGCGACACCGTCCGGGTCTCCATCGGCCCGGCCCGCTCGAACGAGATCACGGTGCCGGGGCGAACGGCGGACCCCGGTTCGACGCCTTCGACGTATGCGGAGACGGCCGGCGGTCCCGCGCACACGTGGACGGACCGCACCAACGCCGGTGGGGAAGAGGGGCCGACCGTGCCCGCGAACACGACCGTGCAGATCAGCTGCGTCGCCCAGGGATTCGCCGTGCAGAACGGCAACACCAATTGGTACCGCATCGCCTCCGACCCGTGGAACGATCGGTTCTGGGTCTCGGCGGACGCGTTCTACAACAACGGCCTGACGAGCGGGCCGCTTGCCGGGACACCGCTGGTCGATCCGGCGGTGCGGTCCTGCTGATCGTCGCCGTCACCCCATCGGGTGACTGGCCGGCGCCGGATGCCGCGAGGAGCATGGGCCGGTGGCTTCCAGCGAGGCAGATGGATCAGCCGGGCCCGACGACTATCGGCCCCGGCACCGGCGTCCACTCGTGTGGTGGTTCGTGCTCGTCGTGTTCGTGGTCCTCCTCATCGCGGCACGGGTAGCGTTCGTGCGTGCAGGATGGCTGTATGGCGCCGATCGGATCGCCGCGGTCGATGTCGCAGTCAGTGCCGCCATGGTGGTGGCCATCGCGTTCACCTATCGACAGGCTGTGCGGACGCGGCCCAGGTCGCCGTCGCCGGCGGCGGGTGGTTCGCTCACCGACTGGCTCGGGGTGGCCGCGGCCGTTCTCGGCCTGCCGGTGCTCGTCATCGCCGCGGCGAACGTCGTCGCGCCGGCGACGCCGAACGGGTTGAGCCCGGCGGCGTGCGACGGGGCACCGCCCTACGGTTGGCCGTACTACGGCGTGACGACCGGGCCGATCGGCAACTACGCGCGCAACGGCCCGGGCCTGTCGTTCCAGCAGACCGACCGGTTCGACAGCAACTGCACGATCGGGTTCGTCGGCTACTGCCTCGGCGATCCCGTCGTCGAACCGATCACCAAGTGGGTGGACACGCGCTGGCTGCTCGTGGGCCGGCACACGCGCGGGATCGGAAAGCCGGTGGCCGGTCGCCTGTCCGCCGAGCCGGGCGAGCGCCGGTTCCTGACGCATGCCTACGTGGCGCCGAAGAGCCCGGACTCGGATCTGCGGTACCTCGGCGACGAGTGTGACGACGGCCGACCGCCGCCGGGGAGGGTCACTCTGTCAGCCGAGGTCCTGCCGGACGGCCGGGTCGCGTTCAAGGTCCGCGTCGACAACGCCGAGCGGGTCGGGGTCGCGATCGCGCTGCCGCGGGCGGCGCTGCGGTCGGGCAGTGCCGTTCGCCGGGTGTACGCGGCCGAGACCGATGCCTCCGGCGGGGCGACCATCACCTGGAACGCACCGGTAACCGAGCGGCAGCTCGTGCCGCAGCGGACCGAGCCGGTCGAGGTCGGTGTCCTCGCGATCGCCTGCCTGGGGCCGGTGGCCCCTGCCGACCCGGAGTCGGCCGGGACGCTCGCGTTCGAGATCCGGCCGGACGGCAGCGCCGGACCCGGGGCGGCACGGCCATTGGACCACAGGCTGACCGACAGCATGCGGCGGGCGGCGTGTGACAGCGAACCGCAGCCTGGAGCCGTGAGCTCGCCGTCGGCGTCAGCCAGCCCAACGCCGTAGGGCCGGCTCCTGACAGAGCCGGCCCGCGACGCGAGCAACTCAGCCCAGGTCAACGCTCGGGTACAGCGGGAACGGCGCCAGCAGCTCGGTAGCCTGCTTGCTCACCCGATCCGCGAGCGCCGGGTCGAGCTGGTACTTCGCCTTCGACCCCTCGGCGGCCGAGGTCCCGGACAGCACGGTGTGGATCAGCTCGGCGATCTGGTCCATCTCGGCAGCCCCGAGGCCGCGGCTGGTCAGGGCGGGCGTACCGATCCGGATCCCGGAGGTGTACCAGGCGCCGTTGGGGTCGTTCGGCACGGCGTTCCGGTTGGTGACCACACCAGAGTCGAGCAGTGCCTGCTCAGCCTGCCGCCCGGTGAGCCCGAACGGGTGCACGTTGAGCAGCACGAGGTGGTTCTCCGTGCCACCCGACACCAGCTGAACACCCCGCCGCGCCAGACCCTCGGCGAGGGCCTGCGCGTTGGTCACGATCTGCTGGGCGTACGTGGCGAACGAGGGCTGCCGAGCCTCCGCGAACGCGATCGCCTTGGCCGCCATGACGTGTGACAACGGCCCACCGAGGACCATCGGGCAGCCGCGGTCGACCTGGTCGGCGAGCGAGGGCTGGGCCAGCACCGCACCGCCGCGCGGGCCCCGCAGGCTCTTGTGCGTCGTCGTGGTCACGATGTGCGCGTGCGGCACCGGGTCGAAGTCGCCGGTGAAGACCTTGCCCGCGACGAGACCCGCGAAGTGGGCCATGTCGACCATGAGGGTGGCGCCGACCTCGTCCGCGATCTCGCGCATGGTGGCGAAGTTGACCTTGCGGGGGTACGCGGAGTAGCCGCCGACGATCACCAGCGGCTTGAACTCGCGGGCCGTCTCGCGCAGCGCGGCGTAGTCGATGAGCCCGGTCGCCGGGTCGACGCCGTAGCTGCGCTGGTCGAACATCTTCCCCGAGATGTTCGGCCGGAACCCGTGGGTGAGGTGCCCGCCCGCGTCCAGGGACATCCCGAGCATCCGCTGGTTGCCGAACGCGGCGCGCAGCTCGGCCCACTCGGCGTCGGTGAGGTCGTTGACCTGCCGCTTGCCGAACTTGGCCAGGTACGGCACCTCGACCCGGTCGGCCAGGATCGCCCAGTACGCGACCAGGTTGGCGTCGATGCCCGAGTGCGGCTGGACGTACGCGTACGGGGCGCCGAACAGGGCCTTCGCGTGCTCGACGGCGACGGCCTCGACCGTGTCGACGTTCTGGCAGCCGGCGTAGAAGCGGCGGCCGATGGTGCCCTCCGCGTATTTGTCCGACAGCCAGTTGCCCATCGCGAGCAGGACGGCGGGCGAGGCGTAGTTCTCGCTCGCGATCAGCTTCAGCGACTCCCGCTGATCGGTGAGCTCCTTCGCGATCGCGTCGGCGATGCGCGGCTCAACGGCGCGGACGGCCTCCAACGCGGCACGGAATGCAGTCGACTCGGCGTTCAAGAAAACTCCAATGCAGGTGGCCCAGGGCAGTCGGCTCCATCCTACCGACCGCCCCGGACCAGCCTTTACGAGGAGAACGACCAGAGCTGGCAGGTGTTGTTCAGCCACATCCACATCTGGACCTTGGTGCCGTTGGCGGTGCCGCAGTTCTGGTCGTCGAGGACCATGCCGCTGTTCTCGACGACGATCTCGTACCGGCCGTTGCCCGCCGGGATGACCGCCCACTGCTGGCACGTGTTGCCCAGCGACTGCCACAGGTTCGTGGCGGTGCCGAGGGCCAGGCCGCAGTTGACCGCGTCGAGCACCTTGCCGGCGTTGACGTTGGTGATGGTCCACTTGTTCGGGCCGACGTTGTTGAAGCGCCACTGCTGGCAGGCGTTGTTCAGGTTCTGCCACAGCTGGATGCCGGTGCCGTTGGCGGTGCCGCAGTTCACCGCGTCGAGCACCTTGCCGCTCGCGAGGTTGGTCAGCCGGTACGCCGCGCCGTTCACCGGGAACGTGACGCTCTTGCTGTAGCCGACCGCGACGATGTTCGACTGCACCGAGTTCTCGGTCGCGTCGGTCGGGTACCCGCTGGTCATGACGCCCTCGAAGAAGGAGCCGACCGAGCCGTTGCTGTTGTCGCCGCCGATGCCGAGGATGATCGCGCCCTGCTTGGTCATCGGCCGGTAGCCGGACTGGGTCGGCAGCCCGCCGTTGTACTGCGTCTTGAGCCCGCCGGACTGCGCGTTGCCGTCCTTGATCGCGTACGTCGTGGTGCCGTTGTTCTTCAGCATCGCCGTCACGAACGCGGAGTTGCGGCCGGTGTTCGCGGTGTTCGAGCCGTTGCCGCCGGCGAACAGGCCGTTCTCCAGGTCGGCGGCGACCCGCGGGCCGGACGCGCAGGGGGAGAACCAGCACAGGTTGCCGAAGTAGATGGCGTCCATGTCGCCGTTGCCGGTGTCCAGGTTGTTCGTCTCGGCGTTGCCGTAGTCGAAGCAGCAGCGGTCGTTGACGTGCGTGCCCTCGGTGACCATGTACATGCCCTCGGGCGCGCTGCCGGTGGCCACGCCGTTGGTGTTGTTGTTGCGGTAGCCGTTGCCGGCTGAAATGTACACGCCGTAGACCTTGTGCCCGCCCGCCGTCACGGGCAGCGCGGCCGCGTTGGCGCCCTGGTCGGCGGTGGGGTTGGCGCCGCCGCCGGGCGCGATCGTCAGGTCGTTGTGGCGGGTGGTCTGGTCGTAGATGCGCACGATCGTGCAGTAGGTGCCGGAGCAGAACGAGTCCTGGGCGGCCGCGTTGGCGTACCCGCCGGCGCTGAGCGTGCCGATGTTGGACGTGGCGCCGTCGGACCAGCGGCGGACCTGGTAGAGCGAGCCGTTGTACGAGCCGAAGAGCGCGCGGGTCGTGCTGTGCGCGGCGACGCAGGGGGTGCCGCCGTTGGCGTAGATGTCGCACGGGAGGGTGCCGGCCGCCTCGGCGGTGCCGGGCAGCGCGACCAGCGCGCCGAGCCCGAGCACCGCGGCGGCGGCACTGACGAACCACGATCTGAGACGCATGAGGGCCTCTCGGGGGATTGGGGGTGTTAACGCTCACATGGCAGTGTGGCGTTTCGCGGAGTGTCCCCGAGTGTTATCGCTAACATCGATGGTGTCAACGGTGTCTATTCGATGGGCTGCGCGACGTCGCAGACCAGGTCATCCGGGCCGGCCGCCATGAAGTCCGCGAAGTACACCTCCCGCGGCGACCCGAGCGGCGTCGCGCCCTCCCGGTCGAACCACTGCTGCACGGCGTCGTAGGCCGAGAGGATCTGCGGAAACTGCACCTGCGACTTCTTGATCCGGGTGTACGCCTCCCGGTGCGCCGCCTCCACGCGGGTCGCCGCGGCCACGTCGCTGCCGGGCGCGATCGGCAGGCAGATCTCCACCGGCCCGTCCGAGTCCTCGTTCACGGCACCGTGATAGATGATGAAACACGGCCCGACCATGCCGTCGCCGTGCCCGGCGGCCGCCTTGAGCAGCCGCCCGATGCCCTCGTCGATCCAGCCCGGCAGGTCCTGGACGCGGACGTGCCGCTGCTCCGTCAGCACCAGCTGCTCGGGCACGTCCCGCACCTGGATGTCGTACATCGACAGATCCCCCTCCTCGCCCAGCAATCGGATGCGCAGGTGGTTCACGAGCTCCCGGCGGGCGGCGACGCGGTACTCCTCGTCGGTCCAGTACGCGTCCAGCAGCCCGGCCGCGTCCCCGCGCGGCGCCGCCACGATCTCCGCGATCCGGGCGAGCGGCATCTCGAGGCGGCGCAGGCGGGCCACCAGCCGGGCCGCTTCGAGCTGGTCGGGCCGGTACCAGCGGTACCCCGTCCGCTCGTCGACGAGCGCGGGCAGCAGGAGGCCCTGCTGCTCGTACAGTCGCAATGCCCGCGGCGAGAGCCAGCTGCGCCGCGCGAACACCCCGATGGTCAGCAGGTCGCTCGTGTCCACATCGAGCACCATGCGCCTTGACCCCGGGTGAAGGTCAAACGCGCAGATCCGCCGCCACTCCAAAGTGGTCGGACAGGAACACGCTGCGACCGTCCGGCAACGTCACGGAGTCGTCGGTGAGCACGATCCGGCACGACGCGGTGAGCGAACCGCGCACCAACACGTGATCGAACGCGGGCGGATTCGGCCATTGCGCCGTCGGCCGATAGGTGGGGCGCTCGTCGCCGGCCATCGCATCGCGCAACCCGTTGTCCGCGCAGAACTCCGTGAGGGCCGCGGAGTTGCGCGGGAGGTTCAGGTCGCCGCAGACCACTACCGGTACACCCGGATCAATCGCGGCAAGCGCACGGCCCAGGGCCGAGAGCTCCGCGCGGGCCACCGCCGTGAACCGGTTCTGCGCGCTCCAGTCATCGTCGCGGTTGGCCGACAGGTGCGTATTGACCACGACGAACGGCCCCGCCGCCGTGTGCAACCGCGCGATCTGCGCACCCTTGCGCATCAAAAGCTCCGGCCGGACCGGCCGGGTGAGCGGGAAACGCACAAACTCGCGCACCGCGATCGGCCGCCGCGACAGCAGCACGAGCCCGCCTTTTATCAAGCCCCCGCCGGTGTACTGCCTGTGCCCGAACGACCCCGCCAGCCGCCCCAGCAGCCGCGCCATCGCGGGTGACATCACTTCCTGCAGGCACACGACGTCGTAGTCGGAGCGTTCGAGCAGCGCCCCGATCGCCTCGATGCGCGGTTGCACGTCGCCCTTGAACAGCGCATTGAACGTCAGCAGTCGAAGTTCCACAGTGCACAGACTGCCCTGCGAAAGCCCGCGACGCGCGCCGCGGGCTTTCGCAGGTTCGCTCAGAAACGCAGGTTGTCCAGATACTGGAACCCGTTGCGCGCGGTCGTGAGCGCATCGGCCGGCGTGCGCGGCGGCGTCCCCGCGTCGTCCCGCTCGATGATGAACTCGGCGATCCCGGCCTCCCGGGTGTGCTGGAAGATCCGGCCGAAGTCGATGAGCCCCGACCCCGCGTCCTCGAAACTGCGGGCGGTGTTCAGATCCTTGACGTGCACCTGCCGGATCCGCCCGCGGTGCTTGGCGATGAGGTCGACCGGATCCGCCGCGCCGACCCAGGCCCAGAACAGGTCCACTTCGAGGTGCACCAGCCCCGGGTCGGTCTCGGCGGTCAGGATGTCGTACCCGGTGCGGCTGCCCCCGTCCTGCCGGGTGAACTCCAGGTTGTGGTTGTGGTACCCGAAGTCGATCCCGGCCCGCCGCGCCATGGCCCCGGCCCGGTTGAGATCCCGCGCCATCGCCCGATACTTCGCCCCGTCCCGGATCGGCTGCCCCGTGGCCGAGTCGATCCCGAAGAACGGATGCACGATGTACTTGTTGCCGACAGTGTTCGCGTCGTGCAGCGCCTGCTCCCACACGTTCGCGTCGAACGGCTGCGGAATGCCGACATGCCCGGACGTCGCCTTGATGCCGGCCGCATCGAGCGCCGCCCGGAACTGCGCGGCCGTCCGCCCCACGAACCCGGCATGCTCGATGCGCGTGAAGCCGATCCGCTTCAACTCGGCCAGACTCCCGGCCAGATCGATGTTGAGCTGGTCGCGCAGGGTGTACAGCTGCACGCTGATCTGCTCGCGCGGCACCCGGTGCGGCGGGTTGCGCGACTCCTCGTGAGCCCCGGCCGGCCCAGCGGCTCCCACGGTGGCGAGCGTCGCGGCCCCGGCGGCGGCCCCGAGCACAGAACGACGAGACAAAAGTTCCATGCATCGCACGCTATCGAACTGCTGAGATCAACAGAACTTTTGTCTTTTTCAACGGAAGCTTGGCCAAATTCACTGACCGACCTTGCGCGAAGATAAGCCCATGGTCGAGCAAATCTGGGACGGAACGACACGCGCCGAGTCGATGGATCGGACCACGGCGCAGGCCCGGCTCAACTTGGTCGAGCGTGGCGCCTGGCGCGGCCTGCGCGACGCCGAGGGGCGGCGACCGGTCGACGTCGCCCGCGAACGGCAACACTCGCACCTCATCGACGTGCTCGATCCGTCCCGACGTTTCGACGTGCCGGCCGAAACCCTTCGCCGCATCCAGGTGTATTTCCATGCCGTGATCCGCGCCCGAACGGAAAGCTCGGTCGACCACGATGGCCTGCGGCTGCGCGTTCCGGCTGGAGCCGGACAGGTCCGACACCCGGCTCATCGTCGACGCGTTCGCCGAGCGGCACGTGGTGACCGCCCGTGAGGTGCGCGTGGCCGACGAGATCCCCGTACCCGACACAAGGGCCGGGTTCGAGGAACTTCTGCGGTTCGCGCAGACGTACAACGGCTACGCACTGCACGGCGGGTTGAGCGGGCTCCGGGCGTTCTTGGGTGCGGCGTGGGGGGAGCGGGAAGCGGTGGAGGAGCTTCCGGACGACGTCGACCTACTGCGGGCGTGTCTGTTTTTCGAGCATCGCCAGCACTACTTCTCCGGCGGTATGTACGTCTTCGAGACGGAGCCGAAAGTCGTGGCGTTGCTGGAGCGCATTCGCGCCGTGGCCGGTGAGACGGTGCCGCGGCGCGATGCGAAGTGCGCGTCCGCGCGCTCCGGCTAGTCGCGGTGGTACGGGTTCTACGGCAGGGGGTTCCACTCGCGGAGCTGGTGGATGGTCACGCCGTCGGTGGTGTAGTACGGGTCGGCGGCGATGATGGCGTCCGCCGCCGCGCGGTCGGGGACGTTCAGCAGCAGGACGGCGCCGGAGTCGTCGGCCAGCGGGCCGGCCATATGGACGGCGCCCGCCGCGCGCAGGGCCGCGAGGCGTTCGCGGTGGGCGGGGCGGGCGGCCAGGCGCTCCTCGGTGGGGGTGAACGCGAGTTCCAGGATCCACATGCGAGTCAGGCTAGTTGCCGCGCTCGATGTGGATGCCGCCGATGAGGCTGTACTCGCGGACCTTGAGCTTGCGGGCCGGGGTGGCCGTCGGCGGGGCGATGCGGACGCCGCCGAAGAGGCGGAAGCCCTCGACCTCGATGTCGACGTCGGCCGGGACGCGCAGGGAGACGCCGCCGACCAGGCTGATCTTCGTCAGGACCGGGTTCGCCGGCAGGGTGGCCTCGGTCAGGTCGAGGTTGGCGCCGCCCAGCGGGCCGATGACGCGCATGTCCTGGGGCATGGTCCAGGGGCCGCGCCGCTTCGTGCCGCCGAGGAGGTTGAAGTACCAGGTGGCGCCCGACTTGGCGGTCAGGAACGGCGTCTCGTTCTCATCCATGACCTTGACGGTAGGCGGGGCCGCGCACCGAGACCGATGCCGATGCGCACAGCGGCGGGATGACAAATGTCATGCCGGGGAGCGCATGCGCCAGGCGTCGGTGATGAGCTCGTCGAGGCGGGCCGCGTCGACGGTGGCCAGGCGGAGCATCACCAGCGGCAGGCCGTCGTACCCCGGATCGGTGAAGAAGTGCTCCGGCTCGCCCAGCAGCAGGGCCTGCTTCTCCGCCTCGTCGCCCACGTACAGCACCGCGATGTCGGTCCGGATCACGCGGGGCCTGCCGGGGTGGCGCTCGGGGTACGACCACACGAAGCCCTTGTTGGCCACCCGGAAGTCGAAGCCGTCGCTGTCGATCTCCACCACGTCGGGGAGGCCCAGCGCGATCCGGCGCACGTCGTCGGCGTCTGCCATGCACCGAAGCCTAGACTGACCGGTCGTCCGGCCGGCGGTCGAAGGCCTTGCCGAACCGGCCGTCCAGGATCAGCGCGGTGACCAGCACCGAGCGGACCACCAGCGTGTCGAGCAGCACCCCGAACGCCACCGCGAAGCCCAGCTCGGCCGCGAAGACCAGCGGCAGCGAGCCCATCGCGGCGAACGTACCGGCGAGCACGAACCCCGCCGACGTGATGACCCCGCCCGTCGCGGCCAGCCCGGTCAGCGCGCCGCGCCGGGTGCCGTGCCGGCGGGCCTCCTCGCGCACCCGGGTGACGAGGAAGATGTTGTAGTCGATGCCGAGCGCCACCAGGAACACGAACGTCAGCAGCGGGAACGACGCGTCGGCGCCGGCGAACACCCGGTTGAACACCAGGCTGCTCACCCCGAGCGCCGCCCCGAACGACAACACCACGGTGGCGATGAGCAGCAGCGGCGCGACGATCGCCCGCAACAGGAGCGCGAGGATCACCAGTACCGTCAGCAGCACGATCGGGATGATCAGCCGATCGTCCCGCGCGGCCGCCTCCTGGGTGTCGAGGGCGACCGCGGTGTTGCCGCCGACCTGGGCGCCGGCCCCGGCCACCCCGCGGAGGGCGGCCCTGGCGCGCTCGACGGTGGCCATGGCCTCGGTGCTGCCCGGCGCGTCGCGCAGCTCGCCGAGGACGAGCGCGTCGCCGTCCTTGACCACGGGGGGTGCGACGTTCGCGATGCCGTCGACATTGGACAGTACAAGATGGATGGTTGCAGCGGTGTCCGCAGTGGACACGACGACGATCGGATCGCCCGCACCGGCCGGGAAATGGCGGGCCTGAATGTCCTCGCCGACTGCCATCTGCGTGGTGCCGACGAACTGGTCGCGATTGGACAGTCCATCCGCGCGCAGGCCGAGCACGCCGAGCGCCATGACGCCGAGCACGAGCACCGTGCCGATCCAGACCGCGCGCGGGCGGCGCGCGATCGCGGTGCCGGTGCGCGTCCAGAAACGCTCACGGCGCGTTCGGAACGACGGCCAGAACACCCAGCGGCCGCAGATGACCAGCAGCGCCGGCATCAAGGTGAGCATGGCGAGCAGCCCGACCAGGATGCCGATCGCGCACGCCGGGCCCATCCCGCGCGTGGAGTTGAGCGAGGCGAACATGAGCAGCATCAGGCTCACCGCGACCGTCGCCGCGCTCGCGACGATGGCGGGGGCGGAGCGCCGCAGCGCCTCGGCCATCGCCTCGTGGCGGTCGGCGTGGCGCTGGAGCTCCTCGCGGTACCGCGACATGAGCAACAGCGCATAGTCCGTCGCGGCACCGAACACGAGCACCACGAGCAGGAAGCTCGTCTGCTTGTTCACGGTCAGCCCGGCGTGCTCGGCCAGCAGGAAGATCAGCGCCTCGGCCGCCGCCAGCGCGCCACCGGCCGTGAGCAGGGGCAACAAGGGCAAAATCGGGCTCCGGTACGTCACGAGCAGGATCGCCAGCACCGCCAGCGCCGTGATCGTGGTGAGTGTCCCGGCCTGCGCGAAGGCCTTGATGGAGTCCGACGCGTAGCCGGCCGGTCCCGCGATGTGGAAGCCGAGGCCGTTCGCGTCCTGCCGGCCGATGGCGGCGAGGGCGTCGACGGTCGCGCCGATGCCCTCCCAGCCCGTCCGATCCTTGTGTACCGGCACCACGGTCTGGATCGCCGCGCCGTCGTCCGAGACGACGGGGCCGTGGACGGTACCGGCGACGTTGGGAACGCGGGCGAACGCCTCGGCGTCGGCGCGCGCCTTGGCCACGTCGGCCTCGGTCAGCCCGCCCGGCCGGTCGTACACGACGATCGCCGGCACCGCGTCGGCGGGCAGGAACTTCGCGGCCCGCTCGGCCACCGCGGTCGACTCGGCGCCGGCCGGCAACCAGGCCGCGTTGTCGTTCTCCTCGGCGTCCCCGAGGCGCCCGGCGAGCATGAGGGCCGGCACCAGCAGCACGGCCCAGACGGCGACGACGACCCACTTGCCGCGCCGCCCGGAGACGAGGCCGGCCCAGCCCGCCTTGGCCGGCCGCTCCGGGTCGCGGCCTTCGAGGGCGGCGCCGCGCCGCCCGGGGAGGAGGTCAGCCCACATTGGTCAGCTTCTCCGGGTTCGCGACGACGTAGATGCCGGTGACCTGGCCGTCCTCGGGCGCCAGGTCGAGCACGACGACCGCGTACGGGTCGTCGCCGATGAGCAGCAGCGCCGACGGGTCGCCGTTGGTGCGCCGGTACGCGATGCGCAGCCCCGGCCCCGGCCGTTGGGCGATCGCGGCGATGAGCCGGGCCACTTTCACGCGTCCCTGCATCGGCTTGGTGCCGCCCGCGCCCTGCGCCCCGCCGTCGCCCCACAGGGTGACCTCCGGGGCCAGGAGCTCCAGCAGCGCGTCGATGTTCCCGCCGAGCGCGGCGTCCAGGAACCGCTCGGTGACCTGCCGGCGCAGCCGCGGATCGGGCTCGTAGCGGGGCCGGCGGGCGTGCACGCTCTCGCGGGCGCGGTGGGCCAGCTGCCGTACCGCCGCCGGGGTCTTCCCGAGCATCTCGGCGATCTCGGGGTGCGCGTAGCCGAACACCTCGTGCAGCACGAAGACCGCGCGCTCCAGCGGGGTCAGCGTCTCCAGCACCACCAAAAGGGCCATCGACACCGATTCGGCGCGTTCGGCCGCATCCTCCTCGATCGGCCGGACGAGCGGCTCCGGCAGCCAGGGCCCGACGTACGTCTCGCGCCGCCGGCTGATCGCGGCCCGCTGGTGCAGCGCCCGGTTCACCGCGACCCGCACCAGGTAGGCGCGCGGGTGCTCGACCGGCTCGGCGCCCTCGTCGGCCTCCCGCCTGGTCCAGGCGAGCCACGTGTCCTGCAGCACGTCCTCGGTGTCGGCCACGCTGCCGAGAATGTTGTACACGACCGAGAACAGCAGTTCCCGGTGGTCGCTGAAGGCGTCAGGCATCGGTGGTACCTCCCGTGGGTTGTGCGTCCTGAGAGCGCCGGCCCGCCCGGAGTGTGATGCGCGGGCCGGTTTGTGTGACGGGCGTCTCAGGGGACGCGGTAGCCGATGCCGCCGGCGTGGAGCTGCTCCAGGTCCTCGGGCGCGAGGCCGCGGCCGGTGAACCGCCCGACGGCGACCAGCCCCTTGCCCGGCAGCTCCAGGTAGTCGGTGAAGTCGAGGCCGTCGAGCACCTCGGGCAGCTCGTCGTGCGGGACGATCCGGCCCCGCTCGGCGAAGGCGAGGCGGGTATGGCCGTTGATGTTCCAGTACATGCTGGCCGCGCGGCCGCTCGTGGAGGCGGCGAGCAGCACCTCGTCGTGCGAGCCGGCGAACCCCATCGGCTCCACGACGACGACCGCGCCGCCCGCGTCGAGCACGCCGAGGATGCGGCCGTCGGCGCCGAACTCGGCCACCGGCTCCGGTCGGTCCGGATCGGCCCCGAACGCGCGCAGCACGTCCGCCGGGCTCGCCCCGGTGACCACGGTGACCGTCCCGCCCTCCGCGATGACGGTGCGGCGCAGCCAGCGGTACGCGTGCTCGGGCCGGGCCGGGCGCACCGGCTCGGGCTCGCCGCGCAGCCGGTGGCCGAGCCGGTCGGTGCGCCGCAGGACCACCGGGGCAGCGGCCGGCGCGGGCCACACGACCAGGCGATAGTGCTCGTAGAACACATCGCCCTCGTCGCGGCCGCGGGCGTACACGCGCAGCCGGTAGTCGCCGGGCGAGGGCGGCGTCGCGGCCCTGCCCCGCGCGTCGAGCGCGGCCCGGCCCTCGAGGGCGCGCCAGCTGACCTCGGCCGCCTCCTCCCAGCCGTCCTCCACGCCGGCCGGGGGCTCGGCCAGCACCACGAGCTGGACGTGCAGCCAGCCGTCGGCGATCCCGGTGTGGATGACGGCGCCGCCGTCGGTACCGGCGACCAGGCCCGTGGCGGCGAAGTCATCGAGCGCCGGGAGCTCGCGCTCGGCCAGGCCGAAGCGGTGGCCGCGGACCTTGATCTGTGTCGAGTAATGCTGCGGGTGGCCGGTGAGGTCAGGCATTGTCGCTCCCCGAATCGCGTCACGCCGAACGTCTGTAGATTCGGGATTATGCCGAATTTCACCAGCGGAGACGGGGTACGCCTGCACTTCGAGGACGAGGGGGCCGGCCGGCCGGTGGTGCTCGTGGCCGGCTTCTGCGCGCCCCTGGAGAGCTGGGAGCTGCAGCGGCGCGACCTGGCCGCGGCCGGCTACCGGGTGATCGGCTTCGACCGCCGCTCGCACGGCCGCTCCGAGTCCCCCGCGTACGGGCAGCGCATCGCCCGCCACGGCGCCGACCTGCACGAACTGCTCGTCGAGCTGGACCTGCGGGACGCCGTGCTGATCGGCGGTTCGCAGGGGGCGAGCGCGGTCTGGGCGTACTACGACCTGTTCGGCCCGGCGCGAGTCGGAGCCGTCGTCACCATCGACCAGACCCCGCGGATGGTCAACGGCGACGGCTGGGAGCACGGGTTCTACGGCCTGACCAAGCAGAACGTCGGGACGTTCTTCGCGGGCGGGGTCCCGGACACCGGTCGGGGGCTGCGGCAGCCGCGCACGGCCGGGATCGCCGAGCTCGTCGAGCTGCTCGGCGGCATGCCCGCGTTCGCCGACCCCGGTACGCCGGAGCGGCGGGCGCTGCTGCAGAGCCACGCCGAGGCCGACTGGCGGGACGTGATCGCGCGCATGGCGGTACCAAATCTGCTCATTGCGGGTCGGGACAGCCAGCTGTGGCCGTGCGAGCACGCCACCGCCGTCGCCGCGACCAACCCGCTGTCCGCGGTGGTGACGCTGGAGGACTGCGGCCACGCGGCCAACCTCGACCAGCCCGAGGCGACCAACGCGGCGATCCTGGAGTTCCTCCGCGCCCGGTCTTGACGCAACCGTTCGGTTGCAATAACTTGAGTAGCAACCAGATGGTTGCTACTCACTGGAGGTTGTCATGGGATTCCCCGATCGCATCGAGCGCACCGTCGAGCTCGCGCACGCCCCGGCCAAGGTCTGGGCCGCGCTGACCACCGCCGAGGGCCTGGGCACGTGGTTCGGCAACGGCGCCACCGTCGACCTGCGCGAGGGCGGCAGCGCCAAGCTCACCTGGGACAGCGGCGACCAGGCCACCCTGCACATCGAGCGGGTCGACGAGCCGTCGCTGTTCGCCTTCACCTGGGGCATCAACGGGCTCGCGGCCGAGGACCCGCGCCGCACCTACGTCGAGTTCAGCCTCGAACCGGCCGGCGCGGGCACCCGGCTGCGAATGGTTGAATCCGGCTTCGCGCAGCTGCCCGAGGATGCGTACCGTAAGGCCTTCGAGAGCAACACCGGGGGCTGGAAGCACGAGCTGGGTGAGTTGGTCGACTACCTCAATGCCGCCTGATCACGAGGCGATCGCCGAGCAGGTCTTCGTCGCCCTGGCCGACCCGTCCCGGCGCGCCATCCTGGCCGCGCTGGCCCAAGGGGGTCCGGCCACGGCGACGGACCTGGCCGACCGCCTGCCCATCACCCGGCAGGCGATCGCGAAGCACCTGGCCCTGCTGTCCGACGCCGGCCTGGTCACGGCCGAGCCGGGGGAGCGGCGGCGGGTGCGGTACCGGCTGAGCTCGGCTCCCATGCGCGTGGCGCAGCAGTTCCTGGCCGCCCTCGCGCGCGACTGGGACGGCCGGCTGGACGCGCTCACCGAGCACCTGGACGCGCTGAGCGAGTAACTCAGCCGCCCAGGCCCTCGGCGGTGCCGACCTTGCGAGCCGCGAGGGCCTTCACGATCAGGGCCGTCTCGTCGTAGCCCAGGATCAGCACCCCGTCGGGCGCGTTCTGGCGGATGCGCGCGGCGATGCCCGAGTAGTCCTCGGTCGTGATGGGGTACGAGATCAGGTCCACCGACGCGTCGGCCATGCCCGCGGTCAGCAGGTCGGCCTTCACGTTCTTCTGCAGCCCCAGACCGTAGGCGTCCTCGCGGGCCACGATCGTGACGCGGTGCGGGCCGTCGCGCATGATGACGTCCGCGAGGGCGCGGGCCTGCAGCGTGTCCGGGGGTGCGGTACGGAAGAACAGCCCGTTGTCGGCGACCGTCGACAGCTCGTCCGACGTGGACGACGGCGAGATCAGCATCCGGTTGGCCGCCGCGATCCGCGGGATCATCGCCTTGGTCACGCTCGACGACGACGCGCCGATGAGGACCTGCACGCCCAGGCCGACCAGCCGGTCCACGGTGGCCGCGGCGACCTTCTCGTCGGTGCCGTCGTCGCCGTCGACCCACTCCACCGGCTGGTCGATCACGCCGCCGGCCGCGTTCAGGTCGGCCACGGCGAGGCGCGCACCGGCGAACCGCGGCGCGCTGCGGAACGCCAGCCGGCCCGTGTGCGGCATGAGGCCGCCGATCTTCAGCGGCGGGATGCGCTTCTTGGCGTTCGCGTTCGGATACGCCGTGTACGGCGGCGGCGCCGTCGTCGAAGCGCTCGCCGGGTCGCCCGCCCCGATGTACTCGGTCAGGTTGTCGTTCACCGTGTTGCTGCGGCTGAAGTGCAGCGCGCCGTAGGAGGCCGACGACGGCTCGCCCGCGTCGGTGAACCCGCTGCGGCGCATCGACACCCCGCGGTACGCGAAGTCCTTGCCGGCCTTCGCCAGTCCCAGGCAGGTGGCGGCGTCGTCGCACACGGTGCCGCCGTTGGAGACGCCCACCATGAACTTCGAGATCGCCGGCGCCTCCGTCGAACGCGCCGATTCGGCCGCAAGTCCGGCCAGCATCACGGCGTCGTAGGCCTCGGCGGCATACCCGTAGTCGGCCAGCGACGCGTCGATGCCGCGCAGCCGCTCCTTGAACGACTCGGGCAGCTCGAGCAGGGGCGCCGTGCCGACCATCCCGGACAGGATCGCGGGCATGTCGGTGAGCTTGTCCTTGAGCGAGTTCGACATGTTCGCGTCGGAGCCGTACAGGTGGACGTGCATCGTGCTGCCGTCGTCGCTGCCGCCGTCCGCCGCTGTCGTACCGCAACCACCGACGATGAGCGCCAGTCCAACCACCGCGGCGACCATCGATGCCCTGCGCTCCACGAACCCCTGCCCTCCCAGAAACGGCCCCGGCGACCCTAAGCGCCGCCGTGCCGGTGGGCACAGGCCGTAATCCGGACCTTGAGGAAACCTTGACCAGAAGCGGTGGAAAAGGGAACTGGCATGAAACCGGGATTTCTCCGCGGCCGGCGCGGATCAGGCTGGTCGCATGGCGTACGCATACCAGCCGCAGCAGGCATGGCAGCCCTACCCGGTCCGCTCCACGGCCCCGATCTCCCTGCACATCGTGGCCATCTTCCAGTACCTGGGCGGGGTGTTCATGCTCGGTGCGGCCGCGCTGCTCGCCCTGACCGCGGCCAGGGTCACCCCCAAGTGGGACCTGCCCGCCGGCAACAGCGTGTACACGACCCGGCCGGAGACGCTCACGCTCGCGACGTACACCGTCATCGCCACGATCGCCCTCATCGGGCTGATCGCGCTCATCCTCGGGCGCAAGCTGCAGAACGGCCGCAACTGGGTCCGGGTGCTGCTCACCCTGCTCAACGGCCTGAGCGTGGCCGGCGGCGTCTACCAGGGCTACACGGCCGGCGCCCCGTACGCGACGACGCTCATGTCCGTGGCGTTCCCGCTGCTGTTCGTGATCCTGCTCAACACGCGGGCCGCGCGGAGCTGGTGTCACTACCGTACGTACTGAGCGGCCGGTGCGGCATGGCATCCTGGACCGGTGAACTCCGACCCCCGGCTGCGCGAACTCGCGATGCTGCGGCGCGTGCGCGACCGCATCGACCGTGAGTACGCGCAGCCGCTCGACGTGGAGGCCCTGGCGCGCGGCGTGCACGTCTCGTCCGGCCACCTGAGCCGGGCCTTCCGCGCCGCGTACGGCGAGTCGCCGTACAGCTACCTCATGACCCGCCGCATCGAACGCGCGATGACCCTCCTGCGCCGCGGCGACCTCTCCGTCACCGACGTGTGCTTCGCGGTCGGCTGCCAGTCGCTGGGCACGTTCAGCACGAGGTTCTCCGAGCTTGTCGGGATGTCCCCCAGCGTGTACCGCCGCCGCGCCGCTGAGGACGCCCGCGGCATCCCGCACTGCGTGGCGAAACAGGTCATGCGGCCGATCAGGAATCGAGAAGTGGCGCCCGCCCCCGGCGTCTAACGTGGGCGCATGAGCGTCATCATTCAGCACACCTTCCTGCCCGCCGACGACCCCGATGCGTCGCTGGCGTTCTACCGCGACGCACTCGGCTTCGAGGTCCGCAACGACGTCGGCCTCGGGGGCATGCGCTGGATCACCGTCGGCCCCAAGGACCAGCCGTCGACCTCGATCGTGCTGTACCCGCCCGCGATCGAGCCCGGCCTGACCGACGACGAGCGCCGCACCATCGTCGAACTGATGGCCAAGGGCAGCTTCGCCTCGATCGTCCTGGCCACCGAGGACCTGGCCGACACCTTCGACCGAGTCCAGGCCACCGGCGCCGACGTGGTGCAGGAGCCGGCCGACCAGGACTACGGCGTCCGCGACTGCGCCTTCCGCGACCCGGCCGGCAACCTGGTGCGGATCAGCCAGCTGTAAGCCTCTCGTACTGCGGCTTGAACCGCGCGAGGTACGCCTCGAACTCCGGTTTGGGCGTACCGTCGCGGGCCGCGACGAGCAGGTCGAGGTAGTACTCCCAGCCGGGCCCGATCTCCCCGACCTGCGCCGGATCGACCCCGTGGTGCAGGAACTCCATGACGGTCGTGTCCCCGTCCTCGCTCAGCCGGACCTCCATCCTCCAGCCGCCGGCCTCATCGGACCCGGACACGGCGAGCCGCCGCGGCGGCTCACACGCGTCGATGCGCAGGTCCATGACGGGCTCGCCCTCCTCCTGGACCATCCGCACCTTGATGGTCTTTCCGGCCCCGCCCTCGCCCTCCCACGGCCCGAACCACCGCGCGCTGCGCTCGGACTCGGTGACGCTGGCCCACACGTCCTCGATCGGCGCCTTGAACCTGCGCGTGAGGATGAGGTCGTGCCCGTCCCCGGCCCTGACAAGTCTTCCGTTCATGCGCTCTCCTCGTCTCGTACTGGCTGATGCTCGCCGCGGCGCCGCTCGCGCCGGGTGCGGTACACCTCGGTCTCGAGCGCATCGAACCGCCGCTCCCAGACCGCCGGTCCGCGGCTTTCGGCGAGCCCGTCGATCCACGCCCGCAGTTCCTCGAGCACTGAGGTGTCCAGCTCGTAGTGCCGCTCCCGCCCGACGAGCGTGTCGCGGACGAGGCCGCTTTCACGTAACACCCGCAGATGTCGACTGATCGCGGGCCGGCTGATCTCGAACCCCGCCGCGATCCGCCCAGCCGCAACCGGCCCGTCACGCAGCGTCTCCAAAATCCGCCGCCGCACAGGATCAGCAATGGCCCCCGCCACCTCGTCCACGCCGGGAAGCGTAACCGATGTGTTACATGTACGTCGAGATACACTTGAAAAAGTGACGCTTTCGCATCAGGAGCTCTTTCAGCGGTACATCTACGCCGGGGCGATGACCAGGAATCCCACGGCCGTCGCCGATCTGTTCACCGATGACGGTGTGTACGAAGGCCCGATCGAGGGCCTACGGCTCGAAGGCCGTGACGACATCGAGCGCGGAGTCGCCGTAATCCAGCAGCGCCCCGGTCCGGAGGGCGAGCTCAACCTCGGTGCGAGCCGGTCCACGCTGCACGACACCGGGGACCCGGACGTGTTCATCGCCGAGATCGACGCTGTGCTCGACGGCCCGAACGGGTCGACCACCGTGTCGATCGTGCAGATCTTCCGGCGCGACGGCGACAAGATCCGCTCATTGCGGGACTATTTCACCCCGTGAGACCCCTCATTCCCCTCGTCCTGTGTGGCGCGCTCGCGCTCGGGGCGTGCTCCGGCGAGGAGCCCAAGCCGGCCCCGACGCAGGCGGCCACGGCCTCGGCGAGTCCCTCGGCCAATCCGGAGTTCGACAAGTACGCGGCCGGGCGGTCGACGCCGGTCGCCGATCCGGTGTATCCGGGCTACGGCAATCCCGGTGTCGATGTGCTCCACTATGGACTCGAGCTGGCCTGGGCGCCCGAGACCAAGGTGCTCACCGGCACGGCGACGCTGCAGCTGCGGGCGGCCGCCGACCTCAGTGACGTGAAGCTCGACTTCTCCAAGGCGTACTCGATCGACGGCGTGACCCTCAACGGCGCCAGTGTGACCGGCGCCGTGGACGGGACCAAGCTGACGGTCGCCGGGAAGCTGGCCAAGGACGGGCTGGCCGAGCTCGTCATCCGGTACCACGGTACGCCCACGACCGTCGCCATGCCCTCGCACCGCAACGACGTGGAGCCGCTCGGGCTCACGGTCACCAAGGACGGTGCACTGTGGACGATGCAGGAGCCGTACGGCGCCAGCACCTGGTATCCGTCCAACGATCAGCCGTCGGACAAGGCGCTGTACGACATCTCGGTCTCGGTTCCCGACGGCTGGTCGGCGATCGCCGGCGGCACGCCGAAGGGCAAGGACGGCAACCTGTTCCGCTACAGCACGACCACGCCGGTCGCCACCTACCTGACGACCCTGGCCGTCGGGAAGTACAAGCAGGAGACGGGGACCGGGCCCGGCGGGCTGCCGCTGTCCTACTGGTACCGCCCGGGCGCCGACGACAAGGCGCTGCCGTACCTGCGCAAGTCGCCGCAGTACCTCGACTGGCTGGCCAAGCACTTCGGGCCGTACCCGTTCGACAGCGCCGGGGTGCTCATGGTCCCCTCGGCGTCGGGCATGGAGACCCAGCAGATGATCACCATGGGGCTGCCCGACTACGGCAGCGAGGCCGACTTCAAGCGCGGCTTCGACGCCGACCTGCTGCACGAGTACGCCCACCAGTGGTTCGGCGACGCGGTGACCCCGACGAACTGGAACGACCTGTGGCTCAACGAGGGCTGGGCCGAGTACGCCCAGTTCCTGTACACCAACGAGCGCGACAAGGTCACCGACAAGCAGTGGGAGGACTGGGCCCGCACCACCGACGCCCGCCTGCGCAAGACCCTCGGCCCGCCGGGCAAGCCGCGCGCGGACAGCTTCGCGGAGAGCAACGTCTACATCTGCCCGGCCCTGATGCTGCACCAGATCCACAAACAGATCGGCGACGAGGCGTTCTTTGCCCTGGGTACCGACTGGGCTCAGAAAAACCGCGGCACGGCACAGGACCGGGCGAGCTTCATCGCGTTCGTCAACCAGCACACGGGCAAGGACTTCACGAGCCTCATCAACACCTGGCTCGATTCACCCACGACCCCGAAGTAGTCCCGTGCTGACGCTGCCGTGCGGCCACCTCGCCCACCCGTCTCCCAGCCGCGCCTGCCCGCACCTCGTGCCGGCCCCGGAGGACACGGACGTGGTGGTCACACGGCACCTGACCGGGCACGGGCTGGAGTACGACCTGGTCTGCAAGGCGTGCGACACGAGCGGCGCCGTGGTCCTCGCGGAGATCTGCGAGGGCTGCGCCGACCGGATTCACGAGGACGGCGAGTTCGAGGACTGGCGCGGCACGCCGGGCATCGCCGAGCGGCCCGAGCCCATCGACGCGTCCGTGCGCCGCTGGCCGGTGCCGTACGACGTCGTGGACCTCGCGCCCGTCGACGGTGCCGGCGAGTCGCACTGGCTCGCCCTCACCGCCGGCGGGCGCATCGCCGAGCTGTACCCGGATCGGGACGGGCACCGCGACTACCACGCCCGCCAGGTGCCGTTCGCCGCCGCGTTCACCGTCCACGGGGGACGCCCGGTGTTCGTGCACCGCAGCGCGTGGAACCGGCTCGACGTCAGCGACGCGGAGACCGGCGAGCTGCTGACCGCGCGCGAGCCCGACCGGGACCACCGGCTCGACTACTTCCACGGGCGGCTGACGGTCTCCGGCGACGGCCGCTGGATCGCCGACAACGGCTGGGTCTGGTCGCCCGTCGGCATGCCCCGCGTCTGGGACCTGCGGCGGTGGCTGGCCGGGAACGTGTGGGAGTCCGAGAACGGCCCGAGCGTCCACCGCCTCGCCCAGCGCTGGTACTACTGGCACGGTCCACTGTGCTTCGTCGGAGACCGCACCGTCGCGCTCGGCGGGATCGGCGAGGACGACCAGTGGATGCTGGCGGGCGCGCGCATGTTCTCGGCCGAGTCCGGGCTCGAGCTGACCAGGTTCGCCGGTCCTGAGGGTGCCTTCTTTTCAGACGGGCGTCGGTTGTACTCCGCACACGCCGACGGCACGCACGTGTGGGACCCGGTGACGGGCCACCGCACCGGGACCGTCCCCGGCTTCACGCCCACCCATCACCATGCCGGTGCCGGTGAGCTGGCCGCCATGGTGGACGGCCAGCTGCGCCGATGGGCTACAGGACGGCCTCGATGGGACCGCGCAGGAAGTACACGATGAACAGGACGGCGACCCCGTAGAGGATCGGGTGCACCTCGCGGGCCTTGCCGCTGACCAGCTTGATGACCACGTACGAGATGATCCCGGCGCCGATGCCGTTGGAGATCGAGTACGTGAACGGCATGAGCACGATCGTGAGGAACGCCGGCAGCGCGATGTCGTAGTCCGACCAGTCGATCGTGCGCACCGCGGTCATCATGAGGAAGCCCACGACGACGAGCGCGACCGAGGCCGCCTCGAACGGTACGACGGTGACGAGCGGCGCGAAGAACATCGCCAGCAGGAACAGCACGCCGGTGACGATGCTGGCGATGCCGGTCCGCGCGCCCTCGGCCACGCCGGAGGCGCTCTCGATGTAGCTGGTGTTGCTCGACGTGCTGGCCGCGCCGCCGGCCGCCGCGGCGATCGAGTCGACGAGCAGGATCTCCCGGGTGCGGGGCGGCATGTTGTTCTCGTCGAGCATCTCGCCTTCCTGCGCCACCGCGACCATCGTGCCCATGGTGTCGAAGAAGTCGGTGATGAGCAGCGTGAAGACGAACATCAGCGGCACCAGTACGCCGGCCGCCTGCCACGAGTGCAGCACGTTGAAGTGCCCGAGCAGGGAGAGGTCCGGCTTGTCGACCACCTTGTCCGGCAGGGTGGGCACGTTGAGGCTCCACCCCTTCGGGTTCGGCTTGCCGTCCACGAAGGACGGTCCGGCCTTGGAGATCGCCTCGACGATGATGGCGAACACCGTGGAGGCGAGGATGCCGATGAGGATCGCCCCGCGCACCCGGCGCACCACCAGGACCACGGTGAGCAGCAGCCCGACGCCGAACACGAGCGCGGGCCAGCTGATGAGCTTGCCGCCGATGCCCAGCCCGACCGGCACCGTGGTGTTGGCCGCGTCCGGCAGGCGGCGCACGAAGCCCGAGTCGACGAAGCCGATCAGCGCGAGGAACAGCCCGATGCCGACCCCGATGGCGGTTTTGAGCTGCGTCGGTACCGCCCGGAAGACCGCCGTCCGCAGCCCGGTCAGCACCAGGATGGTGATGAGGACGCCCTCGATGACGACGAGGCCCATCGCGTCGGCCCAGGTCATCTGCGGGGCGATCTCGAACGCCACGAGCGCGTTGACGCCCAGGCCCGCGGCGAGCGCGAGCGGGAAGCGGGCCACGACGCCCATCAGGATCGTCATCACGCCCGCGACCAGCGCCGTGCCCGAGGCCAGCGCGGTGATGGCGAGCTTGCCGCCCGTGCTGTCGACGCCGCTGGACAGGATGAGCGGGTTGAGCACGACGATGTACGCCATCGTGAAGAACGTCGCGAGGCCGCCGCGGACCTCACGGCTCAGCGTCGAGCCGCGCGCGGTAATTTCGAAAAACCGATCGACACGGCTCTGTGTCGAGACTGAGGTTTCGGCCACTGGACCTCCAGGTGGATCTATGGTTACGCGCGCATGATGCCACCCGCGGGCACTACCACCGAAGACTTGTGGTGAAACGAACTGGTAAAACTGTTACGGGCCGCCCGGGATGGGCCACCGCTCGGCGATCGCGCGCAGCGGCCCGAAGTCCACATGGTGGAACTTGTACCGCCCGCTGCGCTCCGCCCGCACGAATCCGGCCTCGGCCAGGATGTCCAGATGCTGAGAGATGGCCTGCCGCGACGAGGCGATCCCGTGCCGGCTGGCCAGCCGGGCGCAGAGCTCGAACAGGGTCTGCCCGTCCCGCTCGGCCAGCTCGTCGAGGATCGCGCGCCGCGTGACGTCGGCGAGCGCGGCGAAGACGTCGCTCACGCCCCCAACGATAGGCAAGCTGGTGCTTGCCTGTCCAGCCGCGAAAGGGGCCGGCCCGCACGGACCGGCCCCTTCCTGGCGCGTTACCTCGAGTCGACCGGCTTGCGCACGCCGCCCCAGTAGACCCAGCCCTCGGCGTACGAGACGCCCCTGGCCTTCACCGGCCCGGCGTACTTGAAGTAGTTTTTGTCGTCCGGCACGACGAGGTTCTGCCCGGCGCTGTTCTTGAGCGTCACGCCGATGTGGTACCCGGACGCGGTGTCGTAGTAGATCCCGCGCAGCTCGGTGTAGGCGCACCACTCGCCGGTGCTGCTGTTCTTGTACCACCACAGCCGGATCACCTCGCCGGTGCTGCCCGGCAGGGACAGCCCCTTCGACCCGATCTTGGTGTACCCGTCGCAGACGGTCTGCATGGCGTTCGCCGCCACCGGCGCGTACGCGATCGACCCCACCCCGATCACGGCCGCGGTCAGCAGCCCGAGCATCCGTCGTCTCCTGGTGTGCAACGTGTTCCCCCTCGCGTTGTCCGCCCGGCCCCGTGCCGGGCCGGGGGAACTCTGGCACGGCCGCGACGGGCCGTCCAACCCCGCGAAGATCAGCGGAAACGTTCGCCCTAGTATATCGATGGTCGGTATATGTAACTTACAAAGTCAACGGCGTGGGCGGGTGGTCACGGCAGCCTCAGCACGCGCCCGGTGCTGCCCGGTTCCCAATCCGCCTCCAGTACCGCCAGTGCGTCCGCCCCCGCCGCCGCCCGCAGACCGCCGGGGCGGGCGCCGGGCACCACGACCGCCCGCGGCCCGTCGAGCACGACCGGCACGACCCGCACCCC
Organism: Dactylosporangium sp. CS-033363; assembly: GCF_050942475.1. NCBI lineage: Bacteria > Bacillati > Actinomycetota > Actinomycetes > Micromonosporales > Micromonosporaceae > Dactylosporangium > Dactylosporangium sp. CS-033363. Next base: position 2,979,509 of record NZ_CP192032.1, read on the forward strand.
GCCCGGATAGGGCCGGGCCTGCCCGTCGACCGGCCGCTCGTCCACGGCCGCCGCCGGTCGGCCGGCGAGCCGCGCGAGGAGCGGCTCGAGGAGGGTGAGGGCGGCGACCAGCCCCGCGTACGGGTTGCCGGGCAGGCTCACCACCCACCGCCCGTCCGGCAGCGCGGCCAGCCCCTGCGGATGCCCGGGCCGGCACTCGACCCCGTCGACGAGCCACTGCGCCCCGAGCCCGTCGAGCACGCCGTGCAGATGGTCGGCGGCCCCTCGCGACGACGCCCCGGTCACCACGACCACCTCGGCCCGCGCCTCCGCGATCGCCGCGGCCAGCGCCCCGGCGTCGTCGGCCACGTGCCGCGATGCCACGCCCGGAGCGGCGTGCGCCTCGGCGTCGTCGGCCCCGTGCCGCGATGCCACGCCCGGAGTGGCGTGCGCCTCGGTGTCGTCGGCCCCGTGCCGGGATGTCGCTCCCGGAGTGGCGTGCGCCCCGGCGTCGTCGGCCCCGTGCGGGGATGTCACGCCCGGAGTGGCGTGCGCCTCGGTGTCGTCGGCCCCGTGCCGCGGTGCCACGCCCGGAGTGGCGTGCGCCTCGGTGTCGTCGGCCCCGTGCCGGGATGTCGCTCCCGGAGTGGCGTGCGCCCCGGCGTCGTCGGCCCCGTGCGGGGATGTCATGCCCGGAGTGGCGTGCGCCTCGGTGTCGTCGGCCCCGTGCCGCGGTGCCACGCCCGGGGCGGTGGGCGCGCCGGGTGCGGTGGCGACGTGGCGGCCGGGGGTGGCGAGGGCGGCGACGATGCCGGAGAAGGCGTCGAGCACCTGTCCGGGGCCGGGGGTGCCGCGCATGACCACCTCGTCGCCGGTGATCAGGCATACGACGGCCGGCCGCGGGTGGACGAGCAGCTCGGTGACGCCGGCCTGGGCGAGGGCCGCGGCGGCGACGGCGGTGATCGGTCTTCCGGCCGGGAGGATGAGGTCGCCGGGCCGGAAGTCGTCACCCACGCGGCGAATGTGGTCGCGCGGCGGGTTGTCGCCCGCCGTGAAAGAGCCGTTTTCACGCGTTCGGTTGCGGTCGGCCGCAGTGCGAGAATCCGGGCGGCGGGCGTGATCGGGTGGCGGTGTTGCGGCGGTGACGAGGTCGTGCGCGCGGGTGCAGAGCTCGTACGGTACAACTGCGGCGGTTGCTTCTGGAATGACGGCACCGGTGGCGATCTCGATGGCCTCGCCCGGGCGGAGGCTGTGCGGACGGGTGCTGCCGGCCAGCATCGGGGCGGCGACCACCCGCCACGGACCCGGGCCGGCGACCGCGTAGCCGTCCATCGCGGCCGCGTCGAAGGACGGGGACGGGACGCGGGCGGGCGCGCCGGCCGCGGTGATCAGGCCCGTGGCGGCGGCGAGCGGGACGGTGACCGGCGGGAGCGGGCGGGCGGCGGAGTGCGCGAGCGCGTGCGCCGAGGCCCAGGTGGTCACGGACAACGAGCGTACGGACCGTGCGGGATGATCCTTCCATGACCCTCAGCGTCGAACCCGCCGCGATCGCCGACGACCCGTGGACGCGCCCCGAGTGGGACCGCGCCGCGCTGCTCACCATCGATACGCAAGTCGACTTCGTCGAGGGCGGGGCGAGCCCGATCCCCGGCACGGCGGCGGTCGTTCCGGCGGTCGCGGCGCTCGCCGAGGCCTTCCGCGGCGCCGGGCGGCCCATCGTGCATGTGATCCGGTTGTACCGCGGGGAGGACGTCGACCTGCCCCGCCGCTCGCTGCTCGACGGGGGCGCGCCGATCGTGCGGCCCGGCAGTCCCGGCGCCGCGATCGCCCCGGCGCTGCTGCCCCCGGGCGCGCCCGACCTCGACGCGGAGGCGCTGCTCGGCGGGGCGTTCCAGCCGCTCGGGCCGGGGGAGTGGGCGATGTGGAAGCCGCGGTGGGGTGCGTTTCACCGTACGGGACTTGAGCCCTTTTTACGTGACCGCGGCGTCTCGACCGTGGTGGTCGCGGGGTGCAACTTCCCGAACTGTCCCCGCGCGGCCGTCATCGGGGCGAGCGAGCGCGACTTCCGCGTGGTGGTCGCGGCCGACGCGATCTCCGGCGTCGACGGGCGGCACCTGGCCGAGGCGGCCCGGCTCGGCGCCGGTCATGCCCCGGCCTCGGTGATCGGTTCACTCCTCACGCTGTCGGTCTGACGACATCGCCGCAGGTGAACGGGCCTGCGGCGAGCGGCGTGTCCCCCTGTGTCCGGCGGCGACAGGAGCCGCGGGGGAGCCCCGATCAAGGGGAGGGGAGACACATCATGGGCAGCATCATCAAGGGCATCGCGACCCTGGCCGCCGGCGCGATCGTGGGCGCGGGCGTGTACGCCGGCGTCAGCACCTTCGGCGGCGGGGCGGGCGTCCCGGACTTCGACAAGGTCGGCGACTACACCTCGACGGCCAAGAACGTGGTGAAGTTCAAGCTGGCCCCGAGCAACGACCAGCTGGCCAAGTGCATGCCGAAGGTCAAGGTCGACGTGGCGGTCGCGCTCACGACCGACGCCAAGGGCTTCGACGTGCTCGATGTGAACATGACCGGCGCGCCGCCGAACACCTCGTTCACGATCTTCCTGCTCGAGGTGCCGGCGAACCCGTTCGGCGCCGCGGAGTACATCGGCGATGTCAACACCGACAAGAAGGGCAACGGCAAGGTCGAGCTCAAGCTCATCGTGGAGGAGGCGTTCTCCTCGACGCTGGTGGGCGACAAGCGCGTCCGCAAGGAGCTCAACCACGTCGGCATGTGGTTCGCCGACCCCAAGGACGACGACTTCTGCCTCGGCAAGGGCGGCGGCCCCGTGACGCCGTTCGACGGCGACAACGAGGCCGGCATTCAGGCGTTCAACTCCGTTCCGTCGCTGCCGAAGGCTCCGCTGCCGTAGGCACGTCCGGCGTCATCGGCGTGACCGCGGTCGGCGATCCGGGCCGCTGCTCGTAGGTCTGCACGATCCAGAAACAGGCGAAGAGCGCGGCGATGCCGATCTCCAGCCAGAACAGGTTCACCCCGGAGAACCACAGCGGCACCGCGACGATCGCGGCGATGATGAGGGCCCAGGCGAGCAGACCGTACCGGTCGAGCCTCACCTGGGCCCCCGGCATGCGATGCCGCCGCCGATTCACCAGCGCGACCGCGATGATCGACAGCAGCAACCCGAGCGCGGCGAGGTAGTGCGCGCTGGCCACGAACCAGTCGAGCGACAGCACGAACGCCGCGAGCACGGCTCCATATACGGCCGCACCCCCGATGATCGCCAGCCACGGCGCCTTCTTGTCGTGGCGGAACAGGAAGATGGTGATGGCGATCCCGAGCCCGCCCAGCACGAGCAGCGCCACCATGTTGTTCTGCACGTTGGCCCGCGTAGCGTCGGCGAGCGCCTGCACGTCGGGGCACGACAGCCCGGTCGGCAGCTCCCCGCCCTCCTTGCACTGCTGGACCGCGGTGTCATAGTCCGCGCCGCGAGCCGTCGGCACGACCGCGACGATGGGCGCGAACATGCCGCCGATGTTCAGCAGCACGTCCTCCATCTCCGTCGTACCGCGCAGCGCGATCATGCACGCCCCGAGCCCGATGAGCGACCCGACGAAGATCCCCTGCGCCGGCGTGTAGTAGTACGCACTCACGGAGGAGAGCAGCTCCCCGCCCTGGTGCCAGGTCTGGAAGCCGACCGCCACCCCAAGGGCGACGAGCAGCCCGACCATCGCGATGCGGACGTACAGGTACGACCGCAGCCACGTCTCGTTCGGGTCCGTGTTCATACCCGTTAACGTGCGCCTTCACGCTCCGTGACGTCCAGGGAGCAGTCGGCTAGCTGATACCCATGTATCAAATGACCCATAGGGCGTACAGCCCGGGCGCCTGCCAGTTGGTGGCGGTGATGGTCTCGCAGTAGTAGGACGTCCATTGATGGTTCTGCTGCCCGACGTACCCGATGCCGGCGCACTGGTCGGGCCAGCCGTACAACCCTTGCCTCGTGTAGCCGGGGGCGCCTGCCTCGGCTGCCGTCGCCCCGACGCCCAAGGCGCCGGCCGCAACGGCGGCGATCAATGCGGTGCTGGCGAGGAATCGCTTCATGAAAGAAAGTTAACGATTACAACCATCGACGCGCAACGATAACTTTCGGTGACCCCCCAGTGGGGGTGGCCGTGCGTTCGGGGTGTTGATCGCCGCTCTTGGGCGGTGGCTCGCCACGGATGCACGCGTCGCTCCGCCTCGCCGACGTCGAGCCCGCCGCGGCCGCGGCGGTTGCCTCGGCGGTGCTTTGTCAGGGGTCTCGCTCGCCGGTGCCGGTTCCGTCTCGGGCTGCGGCGTGGGTTGCTGCGGCGGCTCGGCCGGTTCTGGCGTGACTGCCGTCGGTTCGGCGGGTTTCGGGGTTTCGTCGCGCAGTTGCCGCAGCTTCTCGGCGTGGCGTTGGGCCAGCCCCCAATCGCGGTGCCTTTTGTGTTCTTTGCGAAACTCTTCCGTGCTGGCGCAGTCCCCGGCCGCTGGAGCGCCCGGACAGTATCAGCGCGGTCCCGGTGACGACTTTGGTCACCGTTCGGTGGTCCAGGAGAGAAGTTGGAAATAGAAGTAATTCAAGACACGCCAACTGGGTGGGCCGCCGATAGGCGGGCCGGAGCGGAAGCCCACCCCGGCCCGAGCAAAGGTCAACGAGCGGAGCAGCTGACCCCGGTCACCGCGAAGTTCGGCCCGTTGAAGACCAAGCCCCAACTCGTGCTCGCGTTCGCGTTGACGGTGCCGTTGTAGGCCGCGTTCGAAGCCGTCACGTTCTGCCCCGACTGCGAGACCACGGCGCTCCAGGAGCTGGCGATCGAAACCCCGGTCGGCAGCGTGAACTTCACCGTCCACCCGGACGTCGGGGCGGTGCCGGTGTTGGTCACGCGGACGTCCGCCTGGCCGCCACCCGTCCACGACCCCGTCGTCGTCACCGCGGCAGTGCAGCCGCCGGCCGGAGCGGGGGAGGACGACGCCGAGCGGGACGGCGAGGAGGACACCGAGCGCGAGGGCGACGTCGAGACTGACGGCGACGAGGAGACCGAGCGGGACGGCGACGGCGAGGTCGAGGTGCTCGTGGTCGTGTAGGTCGCCTGGGTGTACGCCTGGCTGCACTGCGACGAGCAGGCGGCCGGCAGCGAGAACGCGTACTCCCGCCCGCCGAAGAGCAGGGCGTCCGAGGAGTCGCGGACGCGGATCCGGAAGTCGGTGCCGCCCGAGACGGTGCCGCCGATGATGTAGGACTGGCCCATGTCGCCGTTCATGGCGGCGGCGGTCCAGGTGCCGTTGGCGTAGTACTCGATGCCGTGGATGCCGTTGGGCAGTTTTGACACCGCGATCGCCGGCCACCAGCGCTGGGCGCCGTTGAGGAAGCCGATTTTGATGTCGCCGGTGTACGACGGGGCCGGGATGAACTGCCAGGAGACGTGGCGGTTGTTCCAGTGGTTGGGGTACAGGTCCGGCATCGGGGCGCCGTTCTTGACGAACTTGTTCAGCGAGTCCTTGGACAGGTCCAGGTGGTACTTGTCGTCGCGGCACCAGGCGTTGGAGTCGCCGCAGCTGTCGGCGACGATCATGTCCAGGGTGCCGTCGTTGTAGGCGTCGGCGGTGAAGGCGCCGTTGCGGCAGAAGGCCTGGCCCAGGGCGCCGTCGTTCACGCCGGTGCAGTAGTCGCCGATCTTCACGCGGACCCAGCGGCCGCAGTTGTGGCCGTTGTTCCAGATTCCCATTTTGTCGGCGTTGGCGGACGACAGCGGGCGCGGGTAGAACGTGCCGTCGCCCGGGGTGTCGAAGACGTTCAGCGCGACGAAGTTCTGGGTCTCCAGCTCTGCCTGGGGGAGACCGCAGCCGCCGTACGGGGCGCCGAGGCCGTCGAAGTACGTCGCGTTGCCCGTCACCGGGGCCGTGGGCTCCGGCACCGTGGCCCGCGCCGAGGGCTGCAGGGCCAGCACGATGAGGGCGGCGCCGGATGCGGCGATGACCGGGATGGCCAGCCGGGCCCACCAGATTCCACGATGCATGCCAGCAACGTCCGCGCCCCGCGTCCGGGCCGTCAACCGGGCGGCCGGCGGCGCGCGCCCGACCTGCGGCGGTACGAGAAAGTTCCATAATGAACGGATGGTCATGCCGCAGATGCCCGTCAACCTGCCCCGGCCCTCGCGGCGGATCAGTGCCGAGGACATTCTCGCCGGGCGGTACACGATGGACGGCTATCCGTTCCGGTACTGCTACCTCGTGCCCGGCTCGACCGCCCTGGCCGGGGCCGCGTTCAGCTTCGGCACCGGCCAGGGCGACCTGATGCGCGACCAGGTGCTCAGCGCGGTCGAGTTGCTCGAAACGCGCGGCTGGCACCTGGTCGCCATCGAACAGAACGGTCTGGTCGCCTACCTGCGAAAGTGACTACTGCGGCAGCGTGAACTTCTGCGCGCCGCTGCCGTTGCAGTCCCAGATCTGCACCTGGGTGCCCGCCGTGGTCGAACCGTTCGGGTCGTCCAGGCACTTGTTGGCCTGCGGGTTGTAGTACGTGTTGTCGGACCGGTGGATGAACACCTGGGCCCCGGTGCTGTTGCAGTCCCACAGCTGCAGTTTGGCCCCGTTGGCGGTCGAGCCGCCCGGGATGTCCAGGCACTTGCCGAACGCCCGCAGCGTGCTGCCGGCCTCGACGTAGGTCCACTGCTGCGCGCCGGTGCCGTTGCAGGTGTAGATCTGCACCGGGGTGCCGTTGGCCGAGTTGGACGAGCGGACGTCCAGGCACAGGCCGCCCGGGCCCTTGACCGCCTTGCCGCTGGTCGGCGGCGGGGTCGTGGTGCCGCCACCGCCGCCACCGCCGGCGGTGTACGCCGCGACGTAGTCGACGATCATCGGCACGCCGGACACGGTGTTGCCGTTGGGGCCGCCGCCGAACGCGTCCGGGAAGCCGCCGCCGATCGCCACGTTGAGGATCATGAAGAACCCGTGGTGCGTGGCGTTGTTCCAGGTGTTGGCGTCGACCTGGTTGGCGTTGACGGTGAAGAAGTTGTTGCCGTCGAGGTAGAAGCGCAGCTGCTCCGGCGAGGTGCTGCGGTCCTGCTCCACGGCGTAGGTGTGGAAGCCGGTCTGGCAGCCGCCGCACGCGCGCTCACCGCTGCCGATGCCCGTCGTCTCGTTGCACGGGCCGCCGGGGTTGGTGCCGCAGTGCAGCGTCGCGAACTCCGAGCTGCGGCCGTTGATGTCCTCGAGGATGTCGATCTCACCGATGCCGGGCCAGCCGGTCGCCCCGGTGCCGCGCGCCGCCGCGCCCAGCGCCCAGAACGCGGGCCAGTAGCCGGCGCCGTTGGAGGTGTTGACGTTCGGCTGCTGGATGCGGGCCTCCATCCGCAGCTTGCCGCCGGCCGGGGCGGCCAGGTCGGTGCGCTGCGTCTCGATGCGGCCGCTGGTCCAGTTGCCGGCCCCGTCCCGGATCGGCTTGATGTTGAGGTTGCCGTTGCCGTCCAGGTACACGTTCTGCGTGCTGTTGGTCATGTTCTCGATCTCGCCGGTGCCCCAGTTGCCGGCGCCGCCGGGGTACCCGTGACCGAGGTCGTACATCCAGTTTGCGGTGTTGACGCCGGAGCCGGCGGCCCCGTTGAAGTCGTCGGCGAAGACCTGGGTCCAGCCGGACGGGGTCGGCGGCAGCGACGCGGAGGCACTGGGCAGTGCCGCGAACGTCGCCGCGGCCAGCACGGCGACGCCGCCGCCGGCCAGGAGCGCGAGGCGCCCCCGGCGACGACGTGTGGGATTCTGTTGGCTTTCCACAGCGATTTGGCCCTTCTCAAACTGGGGGCGGGGGTAGAGCCATGCCTGTTCAGCCCTCACCTGGCGGGCGTGAGAGCGCTCTCAGGCAGCATCGCTGACTCGAAAGATTGTTGTCAATAGGAAGCCGAAGTCACCCTAGTCAAACAGTCACCCGACCGGCATGTCCCGCCGCCGCAGCCCGACCAGGCCGGCCGCGCCGAGTACCAGCGCGACCACCGTCAGCCACACGACCGGCGTGGCGGAGAACGCGGCGCCCGGCAGCTTCGGCACGTGCGCGAACGGGGTGACGTCCAGCAGGTACTGGTTCAGCCCGAACAACCCGCCCAGCTCGACGAGCAGCACCGACACGATCAGCGCGGCCCAGGCGAGGGTGCTCAGCCGCGGCGCGAACCCGATCAGCGCGACCCCGATCCCGGCCAGCACCAGCGCCGCCGGCAGCTGCACCAGCGCCGCCCCGAACAGCCGCGCGGTCTGCCCGCCGACGTCGTGGACCTGCGCGCCGTACACGAGGCCGCCGGCGACCCCGGCCACGGCCAGCAGCGCCGCCGTGCCGAGCACCGCGAACGTCAGGTGGCTCGCGGCCCACCGCACCCGGTCGACCCGGGTCGCGAGCAGCGCCTCGACCCGGCCGCTGGCCTCCTCCTGGCGCAGCCGCAGGGTGGCCTGGATGGAGTACACGGCGACGAGCTGGCCGATGATCGCGTAGATGGCGCCCAGGAACGCGTCGGTGAGCCCGGCCTTCCCGCCCATCCGGGTCAGGATGTCGGTGAGCTGCTGGTTCGGCGACTGCAGGCCGTCGATGCCGGTCGCCGCGCCGCCCATCACCGCGCCGCTGAGGGCCAGCGCGACGAGCCAGCCGATCAGCAGCCCGCGGTGCAGGCGCCAGGCCAGCGCGAGCGGGGTGCGCAGGCCGGGCGACGCCGTGGCCGGGCCGGGGCGGTCCGGGAGCAGACCGGCGCCCACGTCACGACGATCCACGAGGGTGTACCCCACGACGCCGAACACCACCGCGAAGCCCACGAACAGCAGGCCCACCCACCAGCGCTCCCCCGCGAAGGGCCGCATGTGCAGGGCCCACCCGGTGGGAGACAGCCAGCTCAGCGCGGTCGGGCCGGTGTCGCCGACGGCCCGCAGCAGGTACGTGCCGCCCAGCACGGCGCCGGCGATCCCGGTGGCCGCGCGGGCGCTCTGGGTCAGCTGCGCGCAGGCCGCCGCGATCGCCGCGAACAGCAGCCCGAACAGCGTGACGGCCAGGCCGAACGCGAAGGCACCGGCCGGGTCGAGCCCGACGCCGAGCAGCCCCAGCGCGGCGAGCAGCCCGATGAGCACGTCGACGGCGGCGGTGACGAGCAGGGCCGAGGTCAGCGGGGCGTACCGGCCGACGACCGTGGCCCGCACGAGCTCCAGGCGCCCGGTCTCCTCCTCGGTGCGCGTGTGCCGGACGACGGTCAGGATGCTCATCAGCCCGATGAGGATGAACTCGGTGATGCCGATCTTCCACGCGGTCAGCGCCCCGATGTTCACGGCGAACAGCGGGCCGCTCAGCGCGACGAGGGACGGGTTGCTCAGCACGCCGCTGACGGCCTGGAGATCGGCGTCAGTGGGGTACAACTTCTGGTAGTTGGCGGCGGTGCCCATCGGCATCACCGCGAGGCCGAGCACCCAGACGGTGAGCCGGAACCGGTCCAGCCGCAGGGCCAGCCGCGCGAGGGCGCGGGTGCCGGTCAGGGCGGTCATCGCGCCGCCTCCGAGCGGTCGTAGTGGCGCAGGAAGATCTCCTCGAGCGTCGGCGGCGTGCTGGTCAGGCCGCGCACGCCGATCGCGGTGAGCTTGCGCAGCACCGGGTCGAGCTCGGCGTTGTCGACGCTGAAGCGGATCGAGCCGTTGGAGGTCTGCAGGTCGTGCACGCCGGCGAGGTCACCGAGGCCGTCGACCGGCCCGGCGAGATCGGCCTGGATCGACGTGCGGGTCAGATGGCGCAGGCTCTGCAGGGTGCCGGTCTCGACGGACCGTCCGTCCCGGATGATCGTGACGCGGTCGCACAACGCCTCGACCTCGGCCAGGATGTGGCTGGACAGCAGGACGGTACGGTTGCCGCGTCGTTGTTCTTCGCGGATCACCTGGCGGAAGACCTCCTCCATGAGGGGGTCGAGGCCGGAGGTGGGCTCGTCGAGCAGGATCAGCTCGACGTCGGAGGCGAGGGCGGCCACGAGCGCCACCTTCTGGCGGTTGCCCTTGGAGTAGGTGCGGCCCTTCTTGGTGGGGTCGAGGTCGAAGCGCTCCAGCAGCTCCTTGCGGCGCGCGGGGTCGAGCCCGCCGCGGAGCCGGCCGAGCAGGTCGATGACCTCGCCGCCGGACAGGTTCGGCCAGAGCGTGACGTCGCCGGGCACGTAGGCGAGGCGCCGGTGCAGCTGCGCCGCGTCCTTCCAGGGGTCTCCGCCGAGCAGTTGCGCGGACCCGGAGTCGGCGCGCAGGAGGCCGAGCAGCACGCGGATGGTGGTGGACTTGCCGGCGCCGTTCGGGCCGAGGAAGCCGTGCACCTCCCCGGTCTGCACGGACAGATCGAGCCCGTCGAGCGCACGGGTGCGCCCGAACGTTTTGACCAGTGCGTCAACGCGGATCGCCTCGGTCATGGTTGCTCATTGCTCCTTCAGATTGGCTCGCAGATCGTCCATCGCCCGGTGGGCGGCGGCGGCGAGCTCGGGGTCGAGCAAGGTGGTGGAGTAGAAGTCGACCATCGCGCCGACCAGGCGCGTGTACCCCTCCGTCTGGAACATGTCCGCGCCGAGGTTGCGCGAGACGTGCTCGTGCATCGCGAGCAGCCCGGACTGCATGCCGATCAGGACCGTCGCGAAGCCGCGCCGGTCCTCGGTGATCCCGGGTGCGATCTTGTCGATCCACTCCTCGGCGATGCCGACCATGTGGTCGAACAGCTTCGCGGCGGCGGGGGAGCCGTCGAGCAGGGCCCGGGTGACGTAGCGGTACATGAGCATGACCGTCGGGTGCACGGAGGGCATGAACCCGGGGTTGGTCAGCTTGCCCTCGAGGAGGATCTCCTCCTTGATCCCCATCGAGCGGTCGAGCATGTACTGGTCGCAGACCTCGCGCAGGCCCTCCTTGGACCCGAAGTGGTGCCGCAGCAGCCCGGGGGAGACCCCAGCGGCCTGCGCGATGTCGCGCACGGTGGTGCCGTCCATGCCGCGGTCGGCGAACAGCCGAATGGCCGCGTCCCGGATCCGCGCCCGGGCCGTCAGGTCCTCGTTGGCCGGATCCGTCATGTGCGATCACCCCTATACGCGCGTATTGCCGACTACTCGCTCCAGTAGCCGACTATACGCGCGTATAGCGGTCCGTCAACCGCCGTCGGGATCGAGCCGGTACCCCGCCCCGCGCACGGTGCGAATGGCGGTCCGCTGATAGGGGTGATCGATCTTCTTGCGCAGGTAGCCGACGTAGACCTCGACGATGTTCGGATCGCCGTCGAAGTGCGCATCCCACACGTTCTCGATGATCGCCGTGCGGCTGAGCACGTCGCCGGGGTGCCGGAGCATGAACTCGAGCAGCGCGAACTCGCGCGCGGTGACGGAGATTTCGTCGGTACCGCGGGTCACTCGCCGCTGCACCGGATCGAGCCTCAGGTCGCCGGCGCTGAGCACCACGGGGCGCTGCGGGGCGCCCCGCCGGATGAGCGCGCGGAGCCTGGCCACGAGCACTACGAACGAGAAGGGCTTGGTCAGGTAGTCGTCGGCCCCGAGGTCGAACGCGTCGGCCTGGTCGTACTCGCCGTCCTTGGCCGTGAGCATCAGCACGGGCGTCCAGACCTGCCGCGCGCGGAGCTGCCGGCACACCTCGTACCCGGACAGCCCGGGGAGCATGATGTCGAGCATGATCGCGTCGTAGGCCCCGTGCGGCGTCTCGGTCGCGGCCCAGAGCCCGTCGACCCCGGTGTGCATGAGGTCGACGGTGAACCCCTCGCCGTTGAGCCCGTCCCGAATCGTCTCGGCGAGGTTGACCTCGTCCTCGACCACGAGCACCCGCACGCTTGCCCCCCTTCGACCCCGGCGCGACACCGTAGGGTCACACCGGGATCCTGAACCAATCCTGAAGATCAGCGCGGGGTATCGGCCGAAGGTTTGAACGCGGGCCCGTGCCCGGGGACGATCAGGCCGGCGATCTCCAGGACCCGCTCGCGGCCCGCGTGCAGGGCGTTCAGGTCGGTGGCGAAGGGGTCGGCGGCGGAGTTCGCGTCCCACCACAGGTGCGTGAACGCCACCAGCCCGTCGTCGGTCTCGGCCAGGGTGGTGATGTCCTCCGGGGTGTGGCCGGGGGTACGGATGAGGCGCACCGACGGCCCCACCTCGTACCCCTCGGCGTCCCGGTCCTCCCACAGGTCGCCCTCGTAGATCGCCCAGTGGTCGTGGAACCGCGCGTTGAGGAACAGCGCGGCGTTGAGCGTGTGGTCGGGGTGGTGGTGGCTGAACACCACGTCGGTGACGTCGCCCGGCTCCACCCCGAGCGCGCGCAGCGGATCGAGGATCAGGGCCCGGTCGCGCACCATGCCGGGGTCGGTCACGATCAGGCGGTCACCGTCGCGGATGAGGCTGATGGTGCTGCCGACGTGGCCGCCGACGTACCCGGTGTGCAGCAGGTTCACAGTCGCGCTCATGCCGCCAGCATCCGCCGTTTCCGGGTGGTCCCACCAGGGGACGACGCCCTCGCCGCCTGCCGTGGGGTGGTCTTACCAGGGGACGACGCCCTCGTCGTCGAAGAAGCCACCCGTGGGGCCGTTGTCGGGCAGGGTGGCCAGGTGGATGGCGATGGCCGCACCCTGGGCCGGCGTGCGGTACCCGCGGAATCCGTTCAGGTCGGTCGCGCAGAACCCCGGGCAGCCCGCGTTGACGAGGATGTTCGTGTCGCGCAGCTCCTTCGCGTACTGCAGCGTCACGGCGTTGAGGAACGACTTCGACGGCGCGTATGCGGCGGAGATCGGCCCCTGCTCGCCCTCGGACTGCCGCGTGAGCGACCCGACCGTGCTCGACATGTTCACGATGCGCGGCGCCGCCGAGGCGCGCAACAACGGCAGGAACGCGTTGGTCACGCGCACCACGCCGAGCACGTTCGTCTCCACCGCCGCGCGGATCGTGTCCAGATCGACGAGCGTCGGCTGCTGCGGCATGCCGCCGGTGATGCCCGCGTTGTTCACGAGCACATCCAGCCGTTCGAGCGACGATGCGGCCGCGGTCACGCTTTCGTCGGACGTCACATCGAGCGGTACCCCGAACGCGTCCACGCCCGCCGCCACCAGCTTGGCCACGGCGGCGTCGCGCGACTCGGCCGACCGGGCGCCCACGCCGACGCGGTAGCCCAGCGCACCCAGGCCGGCGGCGATCTCGTACCCGATGCCCTTGTTCGCGCCCGTCACGAGCGCCACCTTCGCTTCACTCCTCATGTCATCGATCCTGCTCGCCCGCGCACGAATGCGAAAACACCGATCGGGTGGTCAGCGATACCCTGGCGGTATCGACATCGAAACACGGGAGCTGCGGTACTTCGTCGCGGTCGCCGAGGAGCTGCACTTCGGCCGGGCCGCGCAGCGCCTGGGCATCGCGCAGCCGCCGCTGTCCCGTGCGATCCGCCAGCTGGAACGCCGCCTCGGTGTGGCGCTGCTGGAACGCACCAGCCGCACGGTCGCGCTGACCGAGGCCGGCCACGTGCTGCTGCGCGAGGCCCGCGCGGCGCTCGAGGCGGTGGAAGCGGCCGCGCGGCGCACCCGGCGGGCCGCCGCCCCCGTCCCCGGGATCGTGCTGGTCACCAAGGCCGGCGCGTCGGCCGAGCTGCTGGCCAAGCTCCTGGACGCCTACGCCGCCGAGCCGGACGCCGTCCCCGTCGACGTGCAGTTGTGCGGCATCGGCGAACAGGAACGCCTGTTGCGCGACGGGCGCGCGGATGTGGCGCTGCTGCACCTGCCGTACGACTCGCCGGCCGGTTTCGACACCGAAGTCCTCAGCGTCGAGTCCCAGGTGGCGGTGCTGCCGGCCGGGCACCCGCTCACCATCCGGCCGAGTCTGCGCATGGCCGAGGTGATCGACCTGCCCGACCTGCCGCTCCCGCGCTGGCCGGAGGCCGACGGCAGCTACCCGCCGGGCCGCGGGCCGGAGGCGAAGGACAACTCCCAGCTGTACCAGTTGATCGCCCTCGGCCGCGCCTGCGCGATCCTGCCCGAGTCCGCCCGCACCCACCTCCGCCGCGACCTGGTGGCCGTCCCGCTGGACGACGCGCCCACGGTCACAACGCTGATCGCATGGCCGGCCCACAGCCATTCCCGCGCCGTGGCCGACCTGGTCCGCGCGGCGACGCGCATCTGATCAGGTTTGCCCGCGGGTTTTGTTCAGGTGCCGGACGGTTGCGCCGATGGTCTCAGCGTCACACGGAAGCGACGCACACACTGGGGGCAGGGATGACCACGAACACCACCATCAAGCGCACGCTGGTTCTCGCCGGGCTGACCGCCGCCGCCGGGATCGCCGCCCTCGCCGGGGGCACCGCCGCGCAGGCCGCCGCCACCCCGAGCGTCTACGCCAGCCACGGCGCCGTCTACGTCAAGCAGGCCGGCCACACCACCCGCCTCACCAGCGACGACGTCAACAAGCAGCCGGCCCTGTCCCCGGACGCCACCCAGATCGCCTACGTCCACAACGACACCGTCTGGGTCATGAACCTCGACGGCAGCGAGCAGCACCAGGTCAGCGACCGCACCGGCAGCACCCCGGCCTGGGACGCCAGCGGCGTGCGCCTCACCTACACCGCCACCTCCTGCACCGGCGCCCCCGGCACCTTCCGCACCGGCACCAACGGCGGCGACACCTCCGAGGTCCTCGCCCCCACCGCCTGCGTGAGCCAGGAAGCCCCGCAGGTCGGCTACATCATGGGCTGAGTCACCGGTTCGCATTCGAGCACAACCGACTGCGCGGTTCGCACAAAAGCGGCCACCGCCGTCGAGCGCGAATTGGCCGGCCACGCGACCGCGAGCGTCACCGGGTCGATCTCGGCGATCGGCCGGTACGCGATGCCGGGCCTCGGAAAACGCGCCGCCACGAACTCCGGCAGGAACCAGACCACCCCGCCGACCTCGACCAGGTTGAAGATCTGCGACAGGTCGAAGCTCCGCCCGTTCGCCAGCATCCGCCCACGCGTGGCCGGCGAACCGTCCGGGAGCTGCCGCCCGGCCAGATCGGACAGCCGCAGCGTCTTGTGCGCCGCGAGCGGATCGGCCGCCGCGAGCGCAACCACGCACGGCGTTGTGAGCAGTGGCTCCACGTCCAACCCGCGCGCGTCGAACGGCGTCGGCACCAGCGCCACGTCCGCCCGCCCGTCGTGCAGCGCCGGCACCTGCTCGCCCCGCCCGCCCATCAGCAGCTCGACGGGCAGCGCGCCGAAGGCCTCGAGCAGCCGCGGCAACAGTCCCGCGTCATAGTCGGCCTTCAAAGCCAACCGCAGCGTTTGTACCCCCTGTGCCGACCGCCGAGCCCGCCCCTCCGCCGTCGCCACCGCATCGAGCGCGACTCGCGCATCATCGAGCAGTTGCTCGCCGGCCGGCGTGAGCGAAACCTGCCGCGTCGTTCGAACGAGCAGTTGCACGCCAAGCTGGCGTTCGAGCTCCCGGATCGCGCGCGACAACGGCGGCTGCGCCATCGACAGCCGCGCCGCCGCCCGCCCGAAGTGCCGCTCCTCGGCCACGGCCACGAAGTACCGCAGCTGCCGCGTCTCCAGCTCACTCATATCCCCAGGGTATCAATCGAGACGCACCCGGTCCTTCAGTCAGCTGCCGAATCAGCGCAGGCTGGACACATGATCGTGATCACCGCACCGACCGGCAACATCGGCACCCGCCTGGTCGAGGACCTCCTCGACGCCGGCGCCCCGCTGCGCCTCATCGCCCGCGACCCCGCCCGCCTGGCCCCGGGCGTCGCCGACCGCGTGGAGCTCGTCCGCGGCTCCCACGCCGACCCGTCCGTCATCGCCGAGGCCTTCACCGGCGCCGACACCGTGTTCTGGCTGGTCCCGGCCGACCCGCAGGCGACCTCGCTCGACGAGGCGTACTCGGGCTTCGCGCACCCGGCGATCGAGGCGTTCACCGCGCACAAGGTCGCGCGCGTCGTGGGCATCTCCGCACTCGGCCGCGGCACCGAGTTCGCCGACCGGGCCGGCCACGTCACCGCGACGCTGAAGATGGACGACCGAATCGCCGCGACGGGCGTGGCGTACCGCGCACTGTGCATGCCGTCCTTCATGGACAACACCGCCGAACAGGCCGCCGTGATCAAGTCCCAGGGCGTCTTCTACGGTGCGACACTCCCCGACGCGCCGGCCCCGGCCGTAGCCACCCGCGACATCGCCAGCGTCGCGGCGAGGCTCCTGCTGGACGACACGTGGACCGGCGTCGAGGAGATCCCGGTGCTCGGCCCCGAGGACCTGACCTACAACCAGATGGCCGCCATCATGAGCGAGGTGCTGGGCACCACCGTGCGGTACCAGCAGATCCCGCCGGAGGCCTTCAAGTCCCAGATGCAGAGCGTGGGCCTGTCCGAGCCGATGGCCCAGGGCATGATGGACATGGTCGTGGCCAAGAACAACGGCCTCGACAACGGCGTCACCCGCACTCCACAGTGGACAACTCCGACCACGTTCCGCCAGTGGTGCATCGAGACCCTGCGGCCCTGATCAGTCCTGGGTTCGGGGGCCGATCTCGCGCTCCCAGTCCTCGGCCGCCTTCCGGCCGTCGGCGGCGACCCGCTCCAGATACGCGCGGTCCAGGTGCTCGCGGTGGTTGCGGTACACGTCCAGGCCGGTGGCCGTCCAGCACGTGGTCACCGGCGGGGTGTCGGCGCCCGGCGGGATGAACTTCAGCGCCTCGCCGGCCGCGGCGGCGATGCGTTGCAGGGATTTGAGCACGTCGACGAAGACCTGGTACGGGTACGGCGCCTGATGCTCGGCCAGCAGCGTCCCGGCCCGGGCCGACGCCGTGTGCGCGATGGTGACCCAGGTGCCGGCGTCGAGGATGGTCGACGGCGGGTCGTCGGGCCGGGAGTAGGTGCGGTAGTCCAGCCGCACGTCACCCGGGACCCACAGCTCGATGCCGTCGTGGCGCAGCACGCCGTGGTCCCCGGCGAGCGACTGGCCGATCGCGTCGATCACCTCGTCGTCGCTGTGCGCGGACGGCGCGTTGACCAGGATGTACAGCACGGCCTCGCTCAGCGAGCGGGCCCACATGCGGTCGTCCTCGCGCGGGCCGAGGGCCGTCCACATCACCGTGTCGTGCGTGATGCCCGTGTCGAACATGAGCTCGACGAGCACATCGCGCGGCCGCCGGTCGCCGAACTGCACGACGTGCACGACCTCCGGCGCGCTGTTCGGATAGTTGGCGAAACCGATCAGGGTGCCGCTGTCGATTCGCGCAAGGGCGAGCGTCGCCGGCTCGAGGTCGTTGCGCACCTCGGCGAACGTGACCCCGAGCGACGCCTCCACCTCGCGCGGGGTCAGCTGCAGCGTGGCCACGGGCGTCGCCGGGCCGCGCGGGGTGTCGATGCCAACCGGCTCCACCAGGCTCAGACCGCCAATCGCTGTTGTTCCTGCGCGACAATCATGCGCGCCAGCTGTACCTCGGACATGTCCACGGCGCCGGGGGACGCCTGCGCGATCGTGCTGTGCCGGACGTACGCGTCGAACAGTTGCGCCTTCGAACCGAGCAGCTCAATCATGCGCTCATCCACCGAGTCCGCAATGAGCAGACGATGCACCTGTACGGTGCGAACCTGCCCCATCCGATGCGCCCGCGCGATCGCCTGCGCCTCGATGGACGGTTTGACCTGCGGCTCGCACAGGATGACGACGGACGCGGCCTGGATGTTCACCCCGACACCGGCGGCCTCGATCTGACAGACCAGGACACCCGGACGCTTTGCGGCGGTGAACTCGTCGACGATGCGCTGCCGGTCGGCGACGGCCGTCGATCCGGTGATCGGCCCGCGCGCGTCCGGACCGAGCGCGGCGCTCACCGCATTGAGCACGTCGCGAAAGTACGAGAACACGACCACCTTGCGCCCATTGGCCATCGCCTCGCGCGCGAGTTCGAGCAGCCGCGTGAGCTTCGCCGAGTCCTGCGCGCGCCGCACGGCGAACGCGGCCCGGCGCATGGCCATGAAGTTCCCGTCCCGCACCGCCTCCCGGTACGCCGCCCCGTCCTCGCGCCCGAACTCTTCCCACTCATCGACCTGTACCAATTCGGGAAGCTCGGTCAGCACGTCGGACTGATTGCGCCGCAGATAGACCGGAGCGGCCGCGCGCCGGAACGCCTCGACGCTGATCGCCGCGTGCTCGCGCCCCATCTCACCGGCGATCTCGGGCCGCAAATGGTCGATCAGCGCGCGAAACTCGTCAATCCGGTTCTCCATCGGCGTCCCGGTGAGAAACAGCACGCGCTCGGACTCCGCCGCGACCCGGTTGACCGCCTGCGACCGCTGCGCCCCCGGATTCTTCACATAGTGCGCCTCGTCGACGACGAGCATGGCCGGCCGGGGCGGCGGCAGTTCGAGCGCGCCGAGCGACCCGAACGTCACAACGCCGACCCCGCCGCCGGTACGCCACTTCTTCACCGCCCGCGCCCGTCCGCTTCCGTGCAGACTGACCACGGGAATGCTCGAATGCCGATCGACCTCACGCGCCCAGTTGATGAGCACACTGGCCGGGCAGACGACCAGAAAGTGCGTGGCCCCGCGCGCGGCCAGATGCGCCATGGCCGCGATCGCCTGCACGGTCTTGCCGAGCCCCATCTCGTCCCCGAGCACGACCCGCCGCTGCACGAGCGCGAAACGCGCGCCGAACGACTGGTACCCGCGCAATCGCAGTCCCGCATCGAGCCGCGAAGTGTCCAGCTGTTGCGCACCGACCCGCTCGACAATGTCCGCGGGCAGGAACCCCTCGCTGGCCGCGACGTCCCCGCCGAGCCCGACGACCTGCCCGAGGAGCCCGTAGTACTCCGCGGAGCGCCGCTCGAAGTCGCGCCAGACCTGCTTGTCCTTCGGCTTGCGAAGCGCACGCACCTGATCGGCCGCTTCGGACAGCCCGTCCGCCCCGTCGACCAACATGCGCACCTGCTGCGCCGCCTCGTCGGCGACGGCCTTGTCGCCGGCGCGCATGAACATCCGCCGCAACCGCCCGGCCTCGGCGGGTTTGGCGATGGGCCGCTGCGCGTCGAGCTCGCCGGCCAGCCGCTTGGCCTGGCCCTCGTACTTCCCGGCGGCGTCCCAGACCAGCCCGTACACGGCCAGCGCGCGCACCAGCCGCGTCAGCTCGGCGTTCTCGGGATCGAACTCGATCCGGAACTGCAGCGAGTCCCGCGCGGCCCGCTTGAGCTGCTCCGCGGCGTGCATGGTCTTCCGGGCAGCGACCTCGCCGATCCCGGGCACGCGCTTGAGCCGCTCGGGCCCGGCCCTGAGCACGTCGGCCACCGAGCGAATGCCGTGTTCGGGCAGCTCGTCGAGGCGCGCCCGGCCGTCCACAGTGTCCTTGACGGTCTCGATCGACATCTTCCCGACGGCGTCCCAGACCTGCGGCTCACTGGCGACCTCGTACGCCGCGACGACCTCGCCCCGCGCGGCTTCAAGCGCGTCGACGATCGTCTCGGCGTCGGCCTGGAGCCGGCCCGCCCGCGCGAGCAGCGCACGCGTCTCCCGCCGGCTCGGCAGCGCCGCTACCTCGGCGACCAAGGCGGCCGGCCCTTCGTCAACAGCATGCCTTGAACGTACCCACACTCAGCCACCACCGCTCGCCCCGGTCGGTGAAGATGTGTGCGTGGATCCGCTCGCGTTGCCCTCGACAGCCCGTCGGCCCCGTCCATACCGCCGCGTGCCGACCCCGCGATGGACGACGACGAGGACGGGGCCGACCACGTCCGGCGCGTGCTGCGGGACCTGGGCCGGTCACGGGTGGTCGAGCTGCGGGAGACCGGCGCCGGCTCCCTGCTGGACGTCGAGTTCGTCCCCTGGCGCCGGCCGGGCCGGCTCGACCAATGACGAACCCGAGCCCGGCGAGGAGCTGCGGACATGATTCCCTTCAGCCCGATTCGAACGCTCGACTCGCCGCTGCCGGTTGCCGAGGCGGCCGCACGGTTGGACGAGGGTCTTCGCGGGCGGCGCAAGCTGCTCGGGCCGCCGCGCGTGGTTCGTGGTCGTGTGCACGACGATCGGCTCTGGCTGGTTGCCGGTCGCCGGGGCGTCGCGAATGCTTGGCGGCCGGTGTTGCGCGGGCGTCTGGCCGGGACTGAGGGCGGCTCGCGGCTGGTGTACCGGTTCGGCTGGAATCCGCTGGTCGAGGTCTTCACCGCGCTGTGGTTCGGGGCGTTGGTCCTCTTCCTGGTGGTCGGTCTCATCCGGACGGCGATTGGCGCGGCGTCCGGTGTCCCGACCGGCGCCCATGACCTGCTGGCGCTCATCGGCGTGACCGTCGGCATGATGGCGCTGGGTGCGGCCATCGTGGGCGGCGCGACGTGGGTGGGCCGGACTGAGGCGCGGACGGTGACGACATGGCTTGCCGAGCGCCTGGAGACGAACACCGAATGAGCGGCAGCGGGCAAGCCGTCGGCTGCGTGACGCCGTTGAGCGTGGGCTCACGGGGTCAGTAGCGGGCGACGATGTCGACCCGGTTGGTCCAGACGGCGCCGGTCCAGCCCTTCGGGAGGGTGGACACGTCCGCGGCCGTGTCGAAGCCGGCTGACCAGTCGCCGACGTACTGGACGAGCACGACGCGCGTGTCGGCTGACTGCATGCGCGAAACGAACAGGTTCGGCCAGCCCCACAGCCACTTGCCGTAGGTGATGGGGACGATCAGTTCGCGGTGTCGGCAGTCGGACGGGATGTGGCCGGTCCAGCCTTCAGCGGCGTACCAGAGCAGGCAGTTCTTGATGATGGACTTTGACGATGTGCGCACCTGCGGGAGTCTTGCGACGACCACCGACACCGCTGCGTCGCCGCCCGTGACCGTGACCTGCGCGAGGCGGGCCGGCGGCAGGGTTTGCAGGAAGGTCGCGACCGCCTCGCCGTCCGTGGCGTTGTCGCGCTTCATGTCCAGCTTCAGCTCGTGGTCCGGGATCGCCTCGAAGACCTCCGGCACCGTCGGTAGCAGCCCGACGCCCTTGCCGCGGAACGGGAACGTCGCCCCTCCGTCCGCGGTGTAGCCGTAGCCGAGGTCGAGTTTGCGCAGGTCGGCCAGGGTGTGGTCGCCGACCGTGCCGGTGCCGTCGGTGCGGCAGTCCAAGGTGGCGTCGTGGAAGACCGCCAGTTGGCCGTCGCTTGTCAGCTGGACGTCGATCTCGGCGGCGTCCGCCCCCGCGGCGAATGCGGCGCGTAACGACGGCAGCGTGTTTTCGAGGTACGGGACCTCGGGTGGGTGGATGCGCGTTGCGGTGCACGTGTCCGCCTCCACGCCGTGCAGGTCGAACGTCTGCGCGATGCCGCGGTGGGCGAGCAGGAACGGGCGCGCGGGTCCGGCCGCCGTTGAGCGGTTGCCGAGGTACAGGGCCAGGCCGGCGAGCACGACCACGATGAGCGTCACGACATACCAACGGCGGAAAATGCGCACCGGGTGAGCCTGCCAAAAACGCGCACCGGACGAACACCGGCCAAGGACGTAGGGCGGCTAGTCCTTTAGGGCCTGGGCCAGGAGCGCCGCCTGGGTACGGCTCGCCACGTCCAGCTTGGTCAGGATGTTGCTCACGTGCGTCTTGACCGTTCGTTCGGCCAGGGACAGGGTGCGTGCGATGTCGCGGTTGCTCTGGCCCTGGCCCAACAGGCGCAGCACGTCACGTTCGCGCATGGTGAGGGTGCTCAGATCGGCGGACGGGATGCGAGCGGATTCGCGCGGCCACAGGAGTTCCGCCGCCGAAGCGCTCAACGGGCGCACGCCGGCGTGCGCGCCGCGGACGGCGGCGGCCAGTTCGTCGCCCGTGGCGTCCTTCAGGACGAAGCCGTCCGCGCCTGCGGCCAGGGCCCGTTGCACGTCGGCGGCGCTGCCCACCGTGGTCAGGATCAGGACGCGGCCGGGGAAGCCGCGATCGCGCAGCGCGCGCAGGACCGCCACCCCGTCCTGTCCAGGTAGGTACAGGTCGAGCAGAATGACGTCCACATTCGGTGACGTGTCCAGCAGTTCGGCGCCGTCGGCCAGGATCGCCTCGACGGACAGGTCGGGCTGGGCGCCGAGGATCAGGCTCAGGCCCTCGCGCACGAGGGCCTGGTCGTCGACGATGGCGAGCCGGATCACCAACTGATCGTAGAGGGGGCGCGAATGGACATCGCACTGTACGCGTTGCTCGTGGTGCTGTTCGCGCTTTCGAGCACGGTCGTGTCGTGGCCGCTCGCGGTTGCGCAGTTGGTGCCGTTGGTGTTTCGCCGGCGGTATCCGGGAATCGCGCTTGGGCTCGTCGCAGTTGCCACGGCTGCGCATTCGCTGCTCGGGATGGCGCGCGCGGTCGGCTATCTGCCCGTGGCGCTCGCGGTGTACTTCGCGGCCACGCAGCAGTCGCGGTGGGTGCGTTTCGGGGCCTGCGGGGGCGCGCTCGTGCTGGTCACGGTGGCCGGGGCGGTGCGGCACGGGCCGATCGAGGGCGGGTTGCTCGCGGCCGTCGCGCTCATTGTCACCTGGCTGGCCGGATTTGAGCGCGGCGAACTGCTGCGGGAGCGGGCGGCGGCCGAAACCGCGCGTTCGCGCGAGCGGCTCGCGCGGCAGCTGCACGACAGCCTCGCCCACACGATGACGGTCATGCTCGTGCAGGGTGAGGCATTGCGCGCGACGGCGCAATTGTCGCCCACCGATGCCGAGCGCCTCCATGTGGTACTGCAGGCAGGCCGCGACGCCCTCGCCGAAGTCCGCCGCGCCCTGGCCGGAGAGGCCCCGCCTGACGCCGCGGCGACGCTGGACGGGCGGCTGGCCGGGCTGCGCGCGGCGGGACTCGATGTGCGCAACATGCACGGGCTCGACGCGCTGCCCGAAATCGCGCATCGGCTCGTGAGCGAGGCGGCCACGAACGCGCTGCGGCATGACGGGCCGGGGGCGAGGCTCGACATCACCGTACAAGAGGAAGGCACCTCATCGACACTGTGCGTCACCAGCCGTCCGGCCGACGAGGACGGATTCGGCCTGCGCAGCCTCGCCGAGGACGTGGCGGCGGCGGGCGGCACCCTCAGCTACGGCTGGCAGGTCACGGCCGTCTTCCCGCGCCAAGGTTAATTGCGCCGCGGATGGGGCAACCATTTTGGTGGATGGACCGAAGCGAGGGAGTGACGATGGCCGAGAACACGAAGCAGACCAGCGAGCAGGCGGCCAAGGCGGCCAGCGAGGTCCTGCGCGACCCCGAGGCGACGACGGCCGACAAGAAGGCCGCGGGCAGCGCCCTGTCGCAGAAGCCGCCGAAGTCCGGCAACTGACCACAGCGTTGAGGCCCGGCCGGATTACCCGGCCGGGCCTCAATTCGTCGGGGTCTCGACGGCAGAATTGCGCGGCCGTACCGTGAGCCGCGTGGGAAGATTTGCGAACGTCGATCGACGGACCGTTCTGCGCGGCATTGGCGCGGCGGGGGTGGGTGCCGCGCTCGGACCGGGTGGCCGCCGGGCCGAGGCCGCCGCCGCGCCGCCGAACATCGTGGTGATCCTCATCGACGACCTCGCACGCCGCGAACTGGGCTGCTACGGCAACACGTTCAACGAGACGCCCAACATGGACCGGCTCGCCGCCGACGGGATCCGGTTCACGGCCGGCTATTGCGGGGCGCCGGTCTGCTCGCCGACGCGCGCGAGCCTGATGACGGGGCAGTACCCGGCCCGGGTCGGCATCACCGAGTTCCTCGGGCCCAGCGGCGACGACTTCCTGCCCACGAGCTTCCAGACGCTGCCGGAAACGTTGCGCGGCGCGGGATACCGGACCTGCCTGATCGGCAAGTGGCACCTCTCCGAGACCTACACCGGGCCCGTCCGCGACCGGCCCGGCAACCCCTGGTCGCACGGGTTCGACGAGGTGATCGCGTCCGAGCAGCAGTACATCGCCGGCGGGGACTACTTCTATCCGTACTTCATGCTGCCGAATCTGCCCCAGCGCCTCGACAACGAGTATCTGACCGACCGGCTCAACCTGGAGGCGACGGACTTCATCACTCGTGCGCACCAGGCCGGATCGCCGTTCTTCCTGTACCTCTCGCACTACGCCACGCACCAGACGCTCGCCGCGCCGCAGCCCCTGATCGACAAGTACGCGGCCAAGCCGGGCGCGGGCCAGGCGGGCAGGAAACCGGTGCTCGCGGCGATGCTCGAGGTCATTGACGCCGGCGTCAAGCAAATACGTGACACGCTCACTTCGCTCGGGATCGCCGGGAACACGATCATCCTGCTGCTGTCCGACAACGGCGGCGACTCGGCGACCGACACGAGCGTGCCGTTCCGGGGCGCCAAGGCGACGCTGTACGAGGGCGGGGTCCGGGTGCCGATGATCGCGTACCGGCCCGGCGCACCCGGCGGCCGCGTCGTCGACGCTCCACTGTCGACGGTCGACTTCATGCCCACGCTGCTGGCCGCGGCCGGCGTTGCCGCGCCCGCCGGTCAGAAGGCCGACGGGGTCAGTTTCGCGGGATTGCTGGACGGCGGCTCCGCACCTGCCCGGGACGCGCTCTTCTGGGTGTACCCGCACTGGCACGACCCCGGCCTGCCCAGCGCGTCGGTGCGCAAGGGCCGCTACAAGCTGCTCCGGCGACTGCACGACAACCGCGAGGAGTTGTACGACCTGATCGCCGACGAGGCCGAAACGACCGACCTGACCGCGTCGATGCCGGCCAAAGCGACGGAACTGCGCACCGCGCTCGATGCGCATCTGCGCGATGTGGACCGATTCCCGCCCGAGCCCTCTCCGGCGAATGTGCCGACGGCGCTGCTGGAGCAGGAGTTCGACGCCGGCCTCGGCGGCTTCACGGTGCTCGCCCCGGCCCCGGAGAACCGCGCGGGCACCGTCGCGGCGAGCGGCGGCGCGCTCACCGTGACGGCCGGCGGCTCGGCGGCGTTCGCCCTGCTGCGCTCGACCCTCGCCGTCGGCGCCGACAACGTGGCCGCGATCGTGAGCCAGCGCTCATATGCGAACACCGCCACCACGGCCCAGGACACGCTGTTCGCCGGCTTCGTCAAGGACGCGCAGAACTACGTGCTCGCCTGGTACAACCACCGCCAGAAACGCACCGGCTGGGACGTGCGGATCGCCGGCACGCTTACCGGCAACCGCGTCACCCAACTGGACGGCGCGATCAACTATCCGGGCCCGAACGCGCGCCTGGCCTGCGTGCTGCACGGCGACGAGATCACCGCCTATGCGGTCGCGGCCGGCGGTGCGTGGCAGTACCTGTTCACCGCGGACATCGGCCGCTTCGTCCGCCTGGACGACCCGGCCGTGCGCGCGACGTACAAGTTCGGCTTCGGCGCCCGCATCGACGGCGGCACGATGACGATCGAGCGTTTCGCCGCGCGCAGGCGCTAACCGAAAAACGCTTCCAGTTCTGCGGCGTACTCTGCGGGATGCTCGAACGGCGCGAAGTGCCCACCGCGCGCATGTTCGGTCACGCGCACGGTGTTCGCGATCCGATCCAGCCACGCCCGCGGCGGCCGCACCAGGTCGGCCGGGTACAGCGAGAATCCCGACGGCACCTCCACCCGGCGGGCGTGCTGGGCGAGCGGGATGGCGCCGTTCACGCGGTACATGCGCATCGCCGACCCGATGGTGCCGGTCAGCCAGTACATGGTGACGTTGGTGAGCATCTCGTCGCGGGTGAACGCCCGCTCGACGTCGCCGCCGCAGTCGCTCCAGGCACGCAGCTTCTCCACGATCCAGGCGAGCAGCCCGACCGGCGAGTCGTTGAGGCCGACGGCCGCGGTCTGCGGCTTGGTGCGGTGCATGGCCGCGTACGCGCCCTCGGCCGCACCCCAGGCGGCGGCCCCGTCCAGGAAGTCGCGCTCCTCGGGCGACAGCTCGGCCCGATCGCCGGTGAACACGGGCAGTCCCGCGTCCATCCGGTGCACGGCCACGACCCGGTCCGGGTGATTGAGCGCCAGGTACCGGCTCACCCCGCTGCCGATGTCGCCGCCCGCCGCCCCGAACCGCTCGTAGCCGAGCTCGCTCATGAGTTGCGCCCAGAGTTCGGCGACCGCGATGGTGTCCGGCGGCGTCGCCCCGGCCGGCCGGTCCGAGTACCCGTAGCCGGGCATGTCGGGCACGACCACGTCGAAGCCGAGCTCCGTCAGCAGCGGGATGACCTTCGTGTACCGCCAGAAGGAGTCCGGCCAGCCGTGGCTCAGGATGAGCGGAAACGCACGCTCGGTGCTCGAACTCGCACGGGCGTGGACGTAGTGGATGCGGTACCCGCCGACGGTGGTCTTGAAGCGCGGCAGCTGGTTGAGCGCGGCCTCCTGCGCGGGCCAGTCGAAGCCGTCCGCCCAGTACGCGGCGAGCTCGCGCAGGTAGTCCACGTCCACGCCCTGCGCCCAGCCGGCGTCCTCGGGAACGTCCGGCCACCGAGCCGCCCGCAACCGCGCGCGCAGATCGTCCAGTTCGGCCGGCGCGGTGCTCGAGGAGAACGGTTCGCTCATGCAGCGAACGGTACGGGACGCGCGGGGCGTCCACCCGGGCTTGCGTCAGGCTTCGGTGGCTTCGAGGCGCTCGGTGATCCACCTCGTCACGGTCTTCGCATCGGCGCGGCCCTGCCAGGTGCCGGCTGTGACAAGCGCGGCGCCGAACGCCGCCATGCCGACGACCGCGGCGAGGAACACCAGAGCGCCCTGGAGGCTGCCCGGCCCGCCGGACGCCGCGACGATCACCGTCCGGATCAGGCCGACGACCAGGAACAAGCCCAGCGCGGCGAACCACACGGCGGTGAAGGCCTCGGACAGCGGACTCCAGCCGAGCCGGTACACGAGCCGTGAACCGTCCTCGGCCTCGATCAGTCGTCCGTGCAGGACCGGCCGCCAAGCATTCCGCCCACGCCGGTGCCCGGCGCTCAACCGGAGCTGACCGTCATGCAGACGGCCGCGGACCACCCGCGGCGGACCGAGCAGCTTGCGCCGGCCGAGAAGACCGTCAGTCACCCTGGCGGTGGCCTCGGCAAGCGGCAGCGGCGATTCGAGCGTGCGAACTGGGCCGAAGGGAGTCATGTGCCGCCTCTTTCACGCAATCAGCGGCCACGATCGTAAGCCCGCGGGGCACGGTAGCGTCGTCCCGGTGTGGATCGGTGGTCACCAACGGCGGGTACTGCTCGGCGGCCGGACGCTGCGCGGCGGGTCCGTCGACGCGGCGCTGCTGCGCGAGCTGTGCGTCAACGCGGCGCACCGGGTCGACCCGCGCGGGCTTCGGCTCCACGGTGTGCGCGTCCGCGGACGACTCGACCTGGCCGGCGTCGACGTCCGGTTTCCGCTGCGCTTTGCGGGCTGCGCGTTCGACGAGGCGCCCGACTTCACCGGCGGGTCGGTCCGGGCGCTGGCCATCACCGGGGCGACGCGGCTGCCCGGGCTGTTCGCCGACGGCGTGCACGTGCGGGGCGACCTCGACCTGTCCGAGTCCAGCATCACCGGGGCCCATCCCGGCAGCGGCAGCCGGGTCACCGCGGCCGTCTGGCTGCGCGGGGCCGAGATCGGGCGGCGGCTGCTGCTCGACGGCGCCGTCGTCGACGGGCAGGGCGGCCGGACGCTGCGGGCCGACCGGGCCAGGCTCGGCGGCAGCCTCCGGCTCACCCGTGGCTTCGTCGCGCGCGGCGAGATCCGGGCGACCGGGGCCAGAATCGGGGCGTCGTTCGAGGTCTTCGACGCGCACCTGCAGGCGCTGGACCTCAGTGAGGCCACCATCGGCGGCGGGCTGATGGTCATCGATTCGCGCGTGGACGGGCAGGTGACGGCCGGCAACGTCGCCGTCGCGGGGCAGGTGCTGATCCGCGACGCCATCCTGTCGGGGTTCGCGGCGCCGCGCCTGTCGGTGGCCGGGCCGCTCACCGTCGAGGGGGCGACCCGTGGCCACCTCGACTTGTCGTATGGAGACTTCACCACCGTATCCGTCGGCGGGGAATGCCGGCTCGACAACTCGGGCGGGATCGCGCTCGATCTGGTTGGGGCCGATGTCCGTTCGCACGTCACCCTCCAGCCTGGCACCGCGGTCGCCGGGACGGTGCGGCTGGCCGACGCGCGCATCGGTGGGAATCTCACGCTCGCCGGGGTGACGCTGCGCGATCCGATGGCCGGGGCCCTCATCGCGGCCGATCAGGCGAGCATCGGCGGAGAAGTGCTCCTCGACGGGCTCACCGCCGATGGCGGACTGCTCGGCTTTCGCGGTGCGGTGATCGGCGGGGCGGTCAACGCGGCCCGGGCAACCGTCAGCAACCCCGGCTACCCGACCGTCGTGCTGGCCCAGGCGGTCGTGCGCAACTCGGTGCGGCTGTGGGACGGCTTCACGTCGACCGGGTTCGTGGTGCTCAACCGGTGCACGATCGAGGGGCGGCTCAACCTGCGGCGCGGGAGCTTCACCTGTCCGGGACCGTCGGCGGACAAGAGCGGGCACGCGATCCAGGCCATCGGCGCCGTCGCGCGGGGCGGGGCGGCGCTGGTCTGGGAGGTGGCCGAGCCGAGCGTGGACTTCCGCAATCTGACCACGACCGTGCTCGACGACGACCCGGAGCGCTGGCCCGCGCGCATCGAGGTGTCCGGGATGACCTACGACTGGTTCGGCGACCTGCGCTGGGACCGCGCGGCGCGGCTGGCCTGGCTGCGGCGGCAGGCCGAGTACGACGCCGGGCCGTACGAGCAGCTGGCGCGGGTCTTCCGGCGGCACGGGTACACCGCCGACGCCGAGGCGATCCTCATCGAGCGGCGCGACCAGGCCCGGCGGGCGGCGCGGCGGCACCGGCTGAGTCCGGCCGGCCTGCTCGACGCGGCGTACGGGCGGCTCGTCGGCTACGGCTACCGCGCCGAGCGGACCGCCTGGCTGCTGCTCGTGCTGCTCATCGCGGTGTCAGCCTCGCTCTACGTGCCGGCCGTCAGCGGTACCCTGCGCGCCGCCGACCCGCGCGGCAACACGTACGCGGTCGACGGGCGGGTGGCCACCGTCGACCCGGCCGACCCGGCCTCGACGCCGGTGGATGCGGCCAGCTCGGCTCAGGCCGCGAAGGCGGATCCGTGCGGGGACGGCCAGGTGCGCTGCTTCAACCCGGTGCTGTACGCGGTGGACACCGTCGTCCCGCTGATCTCGCTCGGTCAGCGCACGACCTGGTACCCGAGCCCGCACACCAGGTACGGCCGGTTGACCGAGTGGTGGCTCAATCTGGCGACGCTCGCCGGGTGGCTGCTGAGCACCATGTACGTGCTGTCGTTCACGAAACTCGCCCGGTCCGCGTGAACCATTCCCGGCCGCAGACCGCTCGGAACAGGGGGCCGGGCAGGCGGGACAGGAGGGCCAGGGTGCGCACGCCCGAGCCGCCCTCGGTCTGGGAGGTGTGGGCGCGCATGGCCGCGCGTTTCTGGCTCTCGTACTGCCTGACGTCCACCACGTGCGTGATGTCCCGCCGCGCGGTGAAGACCCGGGTGGGATCGCCGAACGGCAGGGACGGCAGCAGGCGGCCGGCGAGCCGGAGCAACCCGAGCGCCGCACGCAGTCGGGAGCGGTCGATGGTCGCCTCGAACAGGTCGACGTGCGTGAGGGCGGCGGCCGCGCGGGCGACGTTGTGCACCTGGACATGGTCGGGGTGGCCGTAGCCGCCGTTCGCGTCGTAGCCGGTGAGCACGTCGGCGCGTTCCTCGCGGACGATGGCGGCCAAACGCTCGGCCGCCTCCGAGACCGGCACGTCCGCGAACCGCGCACCCGGCACGTCGGACGCGGCATCCAGGCCCGAGTCCGCGTAGCCGAGCGCCACCACCCGGGCGCAGCCCAGCGCCGTCGCGGCCGCCATCAGCTCGGCGTGGCGGCGATTGCCCAGGTCCGAACCGGCAGCGGCAAGTCCCGCCTCGCCCAAGGTCGCGGTGACCAGCACGACCCGGTGGCCCTCGGCCGCCGCGCGCGCCAGGGTGCCGCCCGTCAGGAGCGTTTCGTCGTCCGGGTGGGCGTGGAACGACACGATCGTGCATTTACGCATGCGCGCGGTGGCCCGAGAAAGCGCGCGCGTACAGGGCGTCCGCCGCGTCCAGCACCGTGTCCCACCGCACGCACGGGGCGACCGCGCGGTTGTGCGCGGCCATCGTCGCCGCTCGGGCCGGATCGTCCAGTACGGATGACAGCACACCCAGCAGCTCGGTGTCCGAGTGCACCAGCCAGCCCTCGACGCCGTGGCGGATGAAGTCGGCCACGCCGCTGCCCGCCCGGGCCACCACCGGGAGGCCGGCGCTGCGCGCCTCCAGCGCCGCGATGCCGAACGACTCGCGCGGGGCCGGGGCGATGTACACGTCGGCCGCGGCGAGCAGTGCGCGAATGGTGGTACGGTCCTGCGCGCCCGTGAACGTCACCTCCGGCGGGGCGTCGCGGCGCAGGCCCGGCAGCAGCGGGCCGTCGCCGACGAGCACGGCGCGGAAGCGGCCCGGGTACGCGTCGCGCAAGGCGAGCAGGGTGCGCAGCAGTGCGCGGGGACGCTTGCGCCGTACCATGCGCATGACGCTGATGAAGGTGAGCGGCCGATCGGCCGCAACTGGAGCCGGCAGCAACCACGCGGCCGGGTCGATGCCGTTGGGGAGGACGGCCACCGGGGCACCGTCCAAGGCCGCGCGAACGGCCGACGCGGCCGCGCTCGACACCGCCGCCCACTGCACGGGCCAGGCGGCGGCGTCGGCGAATCGGGCGAAGCGGCGTACCACCGGGAGGATGTCGTGCCACATCGAGTGGACGGACACGACGGTGGGCAGGCCGCTGGTCGCCGCCGCGCGGGCCGCCGTCCAGGCCAGCGGGGAGAACGCCGAGACGTGGGCGTGCACCGCCTCGATGCCGTGGGCGCGCAGGGTGGAGTCGAGCGCGCGCCCGCCGAAGCGGCGGTACGGGCCGGCGCCCAGGCCGGTCACGCGCAAGACCGGCACGTCATCCAACAACGTAGGGGACTGGGCCGTCGTCGTCAGGACCAGCGGATCGTGGCCCTGGGCGGACTGCCGGGCGGCGAGGTCGTGCACCTGGAGCTCGACCCCACCGAGGCGGGGGAGGTACACGTCGGTCACATGAGCGATGCGCAATGTGCGAGTCTCCAGTACGTCACGCGGTGCGGCGGCGTAACAGCCACAACGCCGTGGCCAGGCCGCCGACGGGGATCTCGGCGACGAACACGAACGCGCGGTACACGAGCACGCCGGCCAGCGCCCCGGTGGGGTCGGCGCCGAGCGCGATGAGGACCGCGATGGTGCCCGCCTCCACGAGTCCCGCTCCGCCTGGGGTGATGGCGGCGAGGGTCAGGAGGCGCTCGGCGACGAGGCCGGCGAGGATGACGGGCCACGGAAGGTACACATGGATGGCTCTGAAACTGAGCCACAGCAGGGCGCCCTGCAGCGCCCAATAGCCCGCCATGCCCCAGCTGAGCTCGGTCCAGCGGCGGCGGACGAGGCTGTCGGTGCCGTCCAGGAGCGCGGCGGCCGCGGCGGTCCAGCCGAGGTCGAGGTCGTCGCGACGGCGCAGGCGGGAGAACGCGCGCTCGGACCAGGCGACCAGGCGCAGCAGCGGGGCGGCCCGGCCGAGCAGCGCAAGCGTGACGAGCACTCCCGCGGCGAAACAGACAAGAGCGCACAGCAGCCACACCAGGACGTGGCCGCCGGGGGTGGCCGCGACGAGCAGTACACCCACGGCAATGAGCGGCATGAACAGCTTGGCGATGAGGTCCCAGGCCTTCGACACGACCACGAAGCGCGCGAACTCCAGGCCGGTGTGTCCCCAGCCGCGCACCATGCCGAGGTTGAGCGCGGTGCCGGCCACCCCGCCGAGCGGCAGGACGTTGGCCACGGCGCTGCCGGACAGGTTGAGCGTGAGCGCGCGGCGATGCGACAACCCGGGCAGTGACGCGGTGAGCACGCGGGTGTGCACGACGAGGCCGAGCAGCCACACGACGCCGAGGAACAGCGGCCAGCGCCAGCCGAGGTGGGCGATCATCCGCCACGCCTGCGACCACGAGGCACCGAGCTCACCGAGGTGTACGGCGGCCCATGCCACGAGCCCGACCGCGCCGGTCAGCAGTGCCACCCGGCGCGCTTTCGACGCCATCCGGTCCCTCCCCCGTGCGGCCAGTAGGTCGCTCAAGGTCGCAGACGGAACCTGAAGAAACGCTGAACCGCACCCCTACGTCGGTATTGTGACAGGCCGGGCGGTGCTTTCGCGGACAATCAGCTCGGTTGCGAGCTCGATGCGGGGCGACTCGATCCGCTCGCCGTTGACGATGCGCAACAGGGTGCGCGCGGCGGCGACGCCCATTTCGTGCAGCGGCTGGCGCACGGTCGTGAGCGGCGGCGCCGTCCACTGCGCGAAGTTCAGGTCGTCGAAGCCCACCACGCTCACGTCGCCCGGGATGGTCAGCCCGGCCCGGCGGACCGCCTCGTAGACGCCGGTCGCCTGCTGGTCGCTGCCGGCGAAGACCGCGGTCGGCGGGTCCGGCAGCGCGAGCAGCGCCTCGGCCGCGCGCAGGCCGCCGTCGTGATGAAAGTTTCCGTACCG
Organism: Dactylosporangium sp. CS-033363; assembly: GCF_050942475.1. Taxonomy (NCBI): domain Bacteria; kingdom Bacillati; phylum Actinomycetota; class Actinomycetes; order Micromonosporales; family Micromonosporaceae; genus Dactylosporangium; species Dactylosporangium sp. CS-033363. The sequence goes on from NZ_CP192032.1 coordinate 3,012,017, forward strand.
CACCAGCTGCCGATCCACCGCGAGCCCGGCCGACTCGAGGGCCGCGCGGTAGCCCGCGATGCGCGCCCGGGTGCACTGGAACTGCTCGTGGCCGCCGATCGCCGCGATGCGCCGGTGGCCCAGCGAGGCGAGGTGCTCGGCCGCCGCGTAGCCGCCCGCGAAGTTGGTCGCGCCGATCGACGGCGTGCCGGGCGGCGGCTGGTTGACGGCATCGATGATGACGAACGGCAGGTTGCGCCGGCGCAGGTCCTCGTGCTGGCGTTCGGCCAGCTCGGACAGGACGAGGATGGCGCCCTCGGAGCCGCGCGCGAGCAGTGACTCGACCCAGCGCCGGGTCAGCGACTGCCGGTTGTGCACGGCCGAGACGACCAGGCCCAGCCCGGCCTCCTCGACGACCTCCTCGACGCCGGTGAGGATCGACAGGCCCCAGACGGAGTCAAGCTCGTTGATGACCAGGTCGATCAGGTCGGTACGCCGCCGCCGCCCGTTCTTCGCCGCCCGCGGCCGCTGGTAGCCGCGCTCGGCGAGCAGCCGCTCCACGGCCTGGCGGGTCTTCGCCGAAACATCCGTGTGCCCGTTCAAAACCTTCGAAACAGTCGAGACGGCCACCCGCGCCTCGCGCGCTATCTCGGCCATCGTGGGTCTGCCGTTCGCCGTCATGGGCCACCTGTGAGTTTCGAAAACCATTGCCGGTGTGGCGGGGGGTGCCTTGTGATCGGCACCGTACACCCCACACCCACTTTTTCGAAATGTTTCTCGAAAGGACAGATGGCGAATGCGCACTGCTGCGCTGATACGCGGAGTCATCACCGCCGGACTCGCTGTTTCGCTCGCCGCCTGCGGCTCCGCCGGTCCCGGCACCGAGTCAGCCGCGGGTGGCGGCGACATCCAGGTCTGGGCGATCCAGGACGCCTCGGTCAACCCGATCACCACGAAGAGCATCGACGCGTACAACAAGGCCAACAGCAGCAAGGTCAAGCTGGTCACGTACGTCAACGACGCGTACAAGCAGAAGCTCCAGGTCGCCATGGGTTCCCCGCAGGCGCCGGACGTGTTCTTCAACTGGGGCGGCGGCAACCTCGCCCAGTTCGTCAAGGCCGGCCAGGTCGAGCCGCTCGACGACCTGCTCGCCAAGAGCCCGGAGCTCAAGGACAAGTTCCTGCCGAGCGTGATGGACGTGGGCAAGGTCGACGGCAAGCAGTACGGCCTGCCGATGCTGGGCGTCCTGCCGGTCGTGCTGTTCTACAACAAGGACGTCTTCACCTCCGCCGGCGTGCAGCCGCCGAAGACCTACGCCGAGCTGCTGGCCGCGGTGGACGCGTTCAAGGCCAAGGGCATCACGCCGATCGCGCTCGCCGGGTCGCAGGGCTGGACCGAGCTCATGTGGCTCGAGTACATGCTCGACCGCATCGGCGGCGCCGACAAGTTCAAGGCCATCGCGGACGGCAAGGAGGGCGCCTGGAGCGACCCGGCCGTCATCAAGGCCCTGACCGAGATCCAGGCCCTGGCCAAGCGGGGCGCGTTCGGCTCCAACTTCGCCAGCGTCAACTACGACAACCAGGGCGCGTCGAAGCTCATCGCGACCGGCAAGGCCGCGATGCACCTCATGGGCACCTGGGACTTCACGCTGCAGCAGCAGGCCAACCCGACGTTCATCACCGACGGCAAGCTCGGCGTGATCCCGTTCCCGGCCTACGAGGGCGGCGCCGGCGACCCGAAGGCGATCGTGGGCAACCCGAGCAACTACTACTCGGTGAACTCGGCGTCCAAGGGCAAGGACCAGGCGGCCGACTTCCTCGTCAAGTCGCTGGCGTCCGAGGACTACATCAACGGCCTGATCTCGGCCGGCCAGGTGCCCGCGGTCAAGGGTGTGGGCGACTCGCTCAAGAGCAAGCCGAACGCGGACTTCACCACGTTCACCTACAACCTGGTGTCCGAGGCGCCGACCTTCACCCAGTCCTGGGACCAGGCGCTGAGCCCGTCGGTCGGCACCGAGCTGCTGACGAACCTGCAGAAGCTCTTCCTGGGCGACATCACCCCGGACGCCTTCGCGGCCAACATGGCCAAGGCGAAATGACGACAGCACGAGCAGCCGCGCGGCCCGGAGTCATCTGGGCCGCGCCGGCGGTCGTCTTCTTCGCCGCGTTCGGGATCCTGCCGGTCCTCGCGGTGGTGTACCTCAGCTTCACCAAGTGGAACGGCCTGGGCGATCCGGTCTGGACGGGCATGTCGAACTGGGCGGCGCTCGGCGACGACACCGAGCTGTTCGGGTCGGCCGGCAAGACCCTGCTGCTGACGGTCGTCTCGTGGCTGCTGCAGACCCCGCTCGCCCTGCTCATCGGGGTGTGGGCGGCCGGGCCGCAGCGCTCGCGGGCAGTACTGTCGACGCTGTTCTTCCTGCCCTTGCTCCTGTCCACGGCGGCCATCGCGGTCACGTTCGTGGCGCTGCTGGACCCGAACTTCGGTCTGGCCGCGGAAATCGGGGACGGCAACTTCCTCGGTGACCCGGACCGGGCGCTCTACGTCATCGCGTTCATCATCGCGTGGCAGTTCGTGCCGTTCCACACGCTGCTGTACCAATCGGCGACGCGGCAGATCCCGCGCTCGCTGTACGAGGCGGCGTCGCTGGACGGCGCGACCGGGATGCGGCAGTTCCTGTCCATCACGCTGCCCCAGCTGCGCAACACCATCATCGCCTCGTCCGTGCTGATGCTGGTGGGCTCGCTGACGTACTTCGAGATGATCCTGCTGACGACGAACGGCGGCCCCGGCACGGCCACGCGCGTGCTGCCGCTGCACATGTACATCAAGGGCTTCGTCGGCTTCGACATGGGCTACGCCAGCGCCCTCGCGGTGCTGCTCGTGCTCGTCGGCACCGCCCTGTCCATCGTCGTCGTCCGCTCCACCGGGTACCACCGGATGGCCAGCGACCGGGAGGGCGCATGAGCATCCAGCTGATTGATCGACGGCCGTCCGTCCATCGTGGACTTCCCGAGCCGTCGGTACGGCAGCGGCGCACCTGGAACTGGCCGGCCGGCATCGCCGCGGCGATCTGGCTGTTCATCGTGGCCGTGCCGATCTACTACATCGTCATCACCGGGTTCCGCACCCAGGAGTCGTACATCGACGCCGGCCCGCTGGACCTGCCGCGCAACCTGACGCTCGACAACTTCACCGGCCTGTGGAGCCTGGGCTTCCCCACCTTCCTGCTCAACAGCATCCTGGTGGCGCTCGGCACGGTGGTGCTGGTGCTGGCGATCGCGCTGCCGGCCGCCTACGCGATCGTGCGCAACCCCAACCGTACGGTCCGCACGGCGTTCAACATGTTCCTGCTCGGCCTGGCCGTGCCCGCGCAGGCCGTGATCGTGCCCATCTACCTCATCATCACGCGGCTGCACATGTACGACACGCTGACCGCCATCATCCTGCCGACGGCGGCGTTCTCGCTGCCGATCGCCATCGTGGTGCTGACCAGCTCGCTGCGCGACATCCCGGGTGAGCTCTACGAGGCGATGACGGTCGACGGCGCCACCGCCGGGCGCATCTTCGGCCGGCTCGTGCTGCCGCTGGCCCGCCCGGGGCTCACCAGCGTCGGCATCTTCGTCGGGCTGGGCGCCTGGAACGGGTTCCTGTTCCCGCTGGTGCTCACCCAGAGCGAGGAGCAGCGGGTCCTGCCGCTGGGCCTGTGGAACTTCCAGAACCAGTACGGCACCAACGTCCCCGGTCTGATGGCCGCCGTGGTGCTCTCGGCCCTGCCGGTTCTGGCGCTGTACCTGTTCGGCCGCCGCCACCTCCTCAGCGGGCTCGCCGCCGGTTTCGGCAAGTAGCAAGTAGATGGGAACCACCACTGTGAACATCGTGAACCCGGTCCTGCCCGGATTCCACCCCGACCCATCCATCCTGCGGGTCGGCGAGGACTACTACCTCGCCACCTCGACCTTCGAGTGGTACCCGGGCGTGCGGCTGCACCACTCGCGGGACCTCGTGCACTGGCGGCCGATCGGCGGCGCGCTGGACAGCCTGCGCCTGCTGGACATGACCGGCAACCCGGACTCCGGCGGCGTCTGGGCCCCGTGTCTGTCCTATGTAGACGGCCTGTTCCACCTCGTCTTCACGGACGTGAAGTCCTACTCGGGCTTCTGGGACACGCCGAACTACCTCGTCACCGCGCCGTCGATCGAGGGCCCGTGGTCGGACCCGATCCCGCTGCACGCGCAGGGCTTCGACCCGTCGTTCTTCCACGACACCGAGGACGGCCGCAGCTGGCTGCTGTCCAACCGCACCGACTGGCGCCCCGGTCACCCGTGGGCCAACGGCATCATCGCCCAGGAGTACGACCGCGCCGCCCGCAAGCTCGTCGGCGAGCCCGTCACCATCTACACGGGCACGCCGGCGGGCATGACCGAGGGCCCGCACCTGTACCGGCGCGACGGCTGGTACTACCTCGTCACCGCCGAGGGCGGCACCGAGTGGTTCCACCAGGCGACGGTGGCCCGCTCCCGCGACGTGCTCGGCCCCTACGAGACCGACCTGGGCGCGCCGCTGCTCACCTCGGTGCACCGGCCCGACCTGCAGCTGCAGAAGGCCGGCCACGGCAGCCTCGTGGACACCCCGGCCGGCGAGTGGTTCTTCGCCCACCTCACCGGCCGGCCGCTGAGCCCCCGCGGCCGCTGCGTGCTCGGCCGCGAGACGGCGATCCAGCGCGTCACGTGGACCGAGGCGGGATGGCCGCGGATCGACGGTGGTGTACCGCACGACGAGGTTCCGGCCCCGCAGCTCCCCGCCCACCCGTGGCCGGACGAGCCCGAGACCGACGACTTCGGTACCGCGGAACTCGGGGTGCACTGGGCGACCCTGCGCCGCCCGGCCGCCCGCGACTGGGTGAGCACCGAGGCCCGCCCCGGCCACCTGCGCATCCACGGCGGCCGCTCGGCCGGCGCACTGGCCGGCGAGAGCCTCGTGGCCCGGCGGGTCCAGCACGCCCGCGCCACCTTCGAGGCGACGGTCGAGTTCCGCCCGGCCCACTTCCAGCACATGGCCGGGATCACCGCGTACTACAACAGCCGCAACTGGTACTTCCTGCGCGTCGGCTTCGACGAGCAGCGGGGCGCGGTGGTGGACGTGCTGTCCAGCGATCGCGGGCGGTTGCAGTTGCACGGTCCGGCGGTACCGGTGGCGGGGGCGGTGCGGCTGCGGCTCGACCTGGACGGCGGCGTGTTGCGCGCCTCGTGCGGCGAGACCGAGTGGGGCCCGTTCGACGCGTCGATCCTCTCGGACGAGTACGCCCGCGAGTTCGACGGCGAGACGGCCCGCGCGTGGGGCTTCACCGGCGCGTTCTTCGGCCTGTGGGCCCAGGACCTGACCGGCGGCGGGCTGCCCGCGGACTTCTCGGCGGCTACCTACAAGCCGCAGCGGTAGTTCGCTAAGGGAGGCAGGGCTCGCCGCGTGGCGAGCCCTTTCCGGCGTGGGCGACGAGCTCGATACGGGGGACGGTGTCGTGCGGGAGACTCGCGTAGTCCCAGCTGACGATGACGTCGAGCTCGCCGCCCAGGGCCCGGTTGAGCAGCTCCTGCAGCAGGACTCCGTCGGGATCGTGCACGGTGTCGACGGTGTCGTAACCGTGCCGGTCGGCGTGGGCGTTGCACTGGTCCAGGTACGTCATCTGGCGCAGGTAGATGACGGCCCGGAGGGGTGGCAGTTTGGCGTCCATGTCACGTAATCGGTGACGCCCGGCCATTCGTAACAGATCTTGACCAACTGGGGCGTTTTCAGGGCAGGATCGCGTCGACGTAACCGCCGTCGACCCGGACCGCGCCGCCGGTGGTCGCCGAGGCGAACGTCGAGCTGAGGTACACCACCAGGTTGGCGATCTCCTCGGGTTCGATGAGCCGCTGCAGGAGCGACTGCGGCCGGTACTTGCGCATGAACTCGTGCTGCGCCTCGTCCCACGGCAGGTCGCGGTCGACGAGCTCGTACACGAAGTCCTCGACCCCGCCGGTGTGCGTCGGCCCGGCGATGACCGCGTTCACGGTCACCCCGCTGCCGGCCGCCGCCTTGGCGAACCCGCGCGCGACCCCGAGCAGCGCCGTCTTCGACACCCCGTAGTGGATCATCTCGGCCGGGATGACGACGGCGGAGTCGCTCGCGATGTACTGCACCCGCCCCCACCCCCGCGTCATCATCCCCGGCAGGTAGGCCCGGGTGAGCCGCACGCCGGAGAGGACGTTCGTCTCGAAGTACCGCCGCCACTCGTCATCGCTGATCGCGAGCGGCTCGACGGTCCCGAAGATCCCGAGGTTGTTCACCAGAATGTCCACCTCGGGCAGCACCTCGAGCACCGCCCGCGTCCCCTCGTCGGTCGCCACGTCCCCGGGCGCCGCGACGAAGTCCCCGTCCCCGAGCCGCTCCAGCGCCTCGGCCACGGACTGCTCGTTGCGCCCGTTCACGCCGACCCGCGCTCCCGCCCGCGCCAGCCCGGTGGCGATGGCGGCCCCGATCCCGCGAGTGGAGCCGGTCACGAGCGCGGTCCGCCCGGTCAAGTCGATCTGCATGACCCGATCGTGCCACGCCGGTCATGCGGCCGAGCGCTTGTTCATCCGGCCGCCGGCGCACCGGTGCGTGGCCCGGCCGGACTCGTCGTCCCCCAGATACGACACGAGATAGACGCGGTTGTACCCGCTGACGGGCAACCCGGCCGGCGCGAACAACCCGGCGCCGATGTGGGCGTAGCGCTGCGGGGGCCCGGTGACGGTACCGCCGGCGAACGCGGTGAAGATCGCCTCCTGGCCGGCGTCGGCCGGCTCGTAGGTGACCCGCTCCTCCAGCTCGTCCCCGACGACGCTGACGTCCACGCGCAGCTGCTGCGAGCGATAGGTCCCGGCGTACCGGCGCAGGTCCTCATCCGGTGCGGCGAGCACGGGCGGTGCCGCGGGCCCGACGAGCGCCGGCACGAGCTCGTTGTGCAGCGCGAAGGCGGCGGGATCGTTGCCGTACGCCGCGATGACGAGGTCCCGCTCCGGCACGACCGCGAGCACCGCCACCCCACCGGGCGAGGCTCCCGACATCGACAGCACCTTCGCCCCGCCGAACTCCTCGAGCAACCACCCCATCCCGACCGGCGGCACGTTGGCCACCCCCATGTCGTGCTGCGGCACCGCCATCGGATTGTCGCCGCCGAGGTGCACCCGCCCGAGCGCGAGCAGATCCCCGACGGTCCCGATCGCACTCGCCCCGGCGGGCCCCCACGTGTCCGGCAGCTTGAACATGCCGGTCGGCCGGCCGTTGAAGTGCCCGATGGCGGTACTGCGCAGCACCGCCTCCTCCGCGGAAGTGCTCGCATGCGCCATCCCGTGTCGCGCGAACACCTCGCTCTGCAGCAGTTCCAGGTACGGCCGCCCGGTGACGACCTCGAGCAGCCGCCCGGCCACGATCATGCCGCCGTTGGAGTAGCTGACGTACCGCCCCGGCTCGAACAACGTCCCGCACTGCCGCGCCATCCCGGCCATGTACTCCTGCAGCGCGCGGGGCCCGCAGCCGGCCGGGAAGTACAGGTCGGCATCGATCCCACTGGTGTGCGTGAGCAGCTGCCGCACCGTGATCCTCCCGGCCGCCCCGTCCTCGGCGAGCCGGAACTCGGGCAGATACCGCACCACGGGCGCGTCGAGGTCGATCTTCTTTTGCTCGACCTGCTGCAACACGAGCATCGTGGTCATCACCTTGGTGATCGACCCGAACAGAAACCCGGTGTCCTCGCGCATCGGCGCCCCGGTGTTCACATTGGCCACCCCGTGCGCGAACACGTCGGTTTTTCCGCTCCGGTACACCCCGACGAGGAACCCGGGCACGCCCGTCTCCTGGCAGAACCGCACAACCCGCTCACGAACTTGCGTCATCTCACTCATGCCCCAGATCGTCGAGGGTTCCCCCAGGGTCAAGGTCAAGCCCGACGTTTCAGCGGCGCCGCCCGAGCAGCCAGCCCACGGCGGCAGCCCCCACGACGAGCGCCGAGACCGCCGCGGCGCCGCGTCGCGAAGCCGGCATGTGCGGCGGCCTCCCCTGGAGCGGGAGAACGGCCGATTCGCGCGGCGGAATCGGGCCCGACGCCGTTGCGCGCGAGTACTCCCGGGCGGCGATGATCACGAGGCGCCGCGTCGTCGCGTTGTCGGACGCGCTCCAGTCATCCCCGGCGGTCGCCCAGTACGTCCGTCCGCGTCGCGCGGAGAACCAGTACCGCAGGGCGCGCGCGGCCGTCTGGAAGTCCTTTGCCGCCTGGATCTGGGCGAGCCGGAGTTGCCGTCCCTGGAAGATCAGTCCGGCCGCCACGCCGGCGACGGCCAGGGCGCTGAACGCGGCGGACGCGGCGCCGTAGGCCTGGCCGACGTCCGCCAGGTCCGCCCACTCGACGTTGGGCCATCGCCTCGCCATCGCGAGTGCGAATGGCGAGGCGAGCGCACAAGCGACCGCCGCCGCGCAGACGGTGGTGATGGCCAGGCCGGTCCGGACGCGGCTGCTCATGTCAACTCCACGAAGTCGAGGCGCGATACCTCGATCGTGGTTGGCCGGCACGGAATGTGCGGTACTCAACTACGCACGGTGGTTACTAGTGGAAGACCTTCAGGCCGATGACGCCGGCTACCACGAGGAGGAGGCAGAGCAGGCGCATCACGGTGGCCGACTCGCCGAGGAAGAGCATGCCGGCCAGGGCCGTGCCGACGGCGCCGATGCCGACCCAGACCGCGTAGCCCGTGCCGATCGGGATGGAGCGCAGTGCGTAGCCGAGGCCGGCCATGCTGATCACCAGGCCCGCGGCGAACACGGCGGTGGGGACGGGGCGGGTGAAGCCCGCGGTGCGGCTGAGGGCGATCGCCCACACGGACTCGAACAGACCAGAGATGACGAGGACGATCCAGGCCATGACGAACACACCGAGCCAATCGTGTGGTCGTCTTGTCAGGCCGGGTACGACTCCACTCGTCCGGGAACGGCCGCCAGCGCGGCGTCACGTTGAGTATAGCCAGCAAAAGGGTCGATCCATTAACTTCCATGGTGATGGACAGCACCCGGATCGACACGTCGGTGCCGCACCCAGCGCGGCGGTACAGCTACTGGCTCGGCGGGAAGGACCATTTCGCCGCCGATCGGGAGTCGGGGGACGCGATCGCCAAGGCGTTTCCGGCGGTGGTGGAGCTGGCCCGGGCCAACCGGGCGTTTCTGCGGCGGGCGGTGCGCCATGTCGCCGAGGCCGGTGTGCGGCAGTTCCTCGACATCGGGACCGGGCTGCCGGCGCCCGGGAACGCGCATGAGGTCGCGCAGGGTGTGGCGCCTGAGGCCAGGGTGGTGTACGTCGACAACGACCCGATCGTGATGATGCACGCGCAGGCGCTGCTGGTCGGGGATTCGCGTGGGCGTACCAGCTACATCGAGGCCGATGTGCGCGAGCCCGAGGTGATCCTGGGGCGCAGGGAGCTGGCCGAGACGATCGACCTCAACGAGCCGGTCGGGCTGCTGCTCGTCGCGCTGCTGCATTTCGTGCACGATGATGCGCAGGTCGAGCACATTGTGCGCACGCTCGTCGGGGCGCTCGCGCCGGGGAGCTACGTGGTGCTCAGCCACGGGACGATGGACTTCAGCGACGCGGACGGGATCGCGGCGTACGAGCGGATGTTCGCCGCCCGGGGGACCGATGTGCGGGCGCGGCCGCGGGCGAGGCTGGGGGAGTACCTCCGCGGCTTGGAGCTTGTCGAGCCGGGCATCGTGCCCGTCGCCGACTGGCATCCCGACGATCCCGACGCGCCGCGGCCCGTGAGCAAGGACCTGGGCATTGTCGGAGTTGTAGCAACCAAGCGATAAAAGGCAACCATGCGATACAAAGGGACCCGCCGCGGTGGAGCGCGGCGAGTCCCTGGAAACCGCCCGGGCCGGCGGTCATCGGAAGCGTAGAGGCGCCCCGAGCGCGAGATCAACGGATCGACCGGGCCGAATCACGCGCGGTAGGTTTTCCGTAGCGGCGCGGTAGCGCACTATCGTGCGGGGGTGCAGATCCGATTCGACGTGCCGGCCGACCCCGGCTACCCGGGCCGCGTGGCCGCCGTGCTCAGTGCCGCGCGGTTGCGCAAGTTCACGAACATCGGCGCCGTGCTGCTCGCGCTCGGGGTCGTCGGGCTGGCCGCGTCGCGGGTGGCGAACTTCGGCACGCAGCTCGAGCAGCTGTACTACGCGCTGATCATCGGCGGCGGCCTGTCCATGCTGTACGCGCCGTGGGTCCGGTTCAAGGCCAAGCGCCGGTCGGACAAGTACGCGGTCGAGGGCGCGTACGACATCACCGACGACAACATCAACATGCGCAGCGGCACCGAAGAGGGCGGCATCGCCTGGGACGGCGTGTCCCGGGTCGCGGAGACGCCGGAGTTTTGGATCGTCTACGTCGGGCGCATCCCGGCCACGGTCATCCCGCGCAGCCTGATGTCGCCCGACCAGGATGAGACGCTGCGCGCGTTCATGGCGAGAAACGGCCTGCTGCCCGTCTAAGCGGGGCCGCCGTCGTGGCGGGCCTGCGCCACGACGGCTCGCTGCCCGTCTAAGCCGGGCCGGCGTCGTGGCGGGCCTGCGCTTCCAGGATCTCGTCCACATTGCCGCGGATCCAGCCGACGATCACCAGCAGCCGCTCGGCCAGGCCGTGCCCCAAAGGCGTCAGCCGGTACGTCACGCTCGGCGGCGCCGTCGCCCGCACCTCGCGGCCGATCAGGCCGTCGCGGACCAGCGTGCGCAGGGTCTGCGACAGCATCTTCTCGGTGATGCCGCCGATCCGGTCGCGCAGCTCGAAGAAGCGCAGCGGGCCGTCGTGCAGCGTGGCCAGGATGAGCATGCCCCAGCGGCTCGTCACGTGGTCGAACACCGCGCGCCCCGGACAGGCGCTGTTGAATACGTCACCCGGGAACCCGTCGGCAGCCGGGCCGGCCTCGAACCCTACCGTCACGACCTGAGCTTACCCCGAGGTATGAGCTATCCAGAAGATAGCCCGGCTGCCTAGCGTGGGTCGCATGACGAATCTCGTAATCGGCGCCACCGGCAACGTCGGGCGCCATGTCGTGGCGGGCCTTCGGAGTGCGGGCGCGGATGTGCGCGCATTTAGCCGTACCATTGCGGCAGGAATCGACTCGGTGCCCGGCGACCTGACCGAACCCGACACCCTCGCAACGGCGCTCGACGGCGTCGAAACCGTGTTCCTGCTGTGGCGCGCGCTGCCCCTCGACGCCGCCCCGCCGGTCGTGGCCGCCATCGCCGAGGCGAAGCACGCCCGCCGGGTGGTGTTCCTGTCCTCGGCCGCCGAGGACGGCCCGGTCGCCGCGCTGCACCACGGCATCGAGGAGCTGATCCGCGCGACCGGCCTCGAGTGGACGTTTCTGCGACCCGCGCAGTTCGCGGCGAACACCATGGAGTGGGTGCCGCAGATCCGCGCCGGGGACGTTGTTCGCGGCGCGCACGGCGACGTGCCCACGACGCTCATCCACGAGCGCGACATCGCCGCCGTGGCCGTGCGCGCGATGACCGGAAACGAGCACCTCGGCCGGAGCTATGTGCTCACCGGGCCGGAGATCCGCACCCCGGCCGAGCTCGTCCCGGTCATCGGCGAGGTGATCGGGCGGGACCTGCGCTGGGAGGAGGGCACAGTCGAGGAGGACCGGGCGCGGATGCTCGCCTGGATGCCGGCCGCGTTCGTCGACGCCGTGCTCGCGGACCGCGCGCGGCGCACGCCGCCGCTGTTCACGTCGACGGTCGAGGAGGTGACCGGTGCACCCGCGCGCACGTACCGCGAGTGGGTGATCGAGCACACCGAACTGTTCGCTTAGCGGCGGAATGGCCGCTCGGGCCCCGGGGTTGCGCGGGATATGACAACGATCGGACTCATCGGCTCCGGGCACATCGGCGGCACCGTGGCCCGCCTGGCCATCGCCGCCGGCCACGACGTGGTGCTCAGCAACTCACGCGGCCCCGAGACGCTCGCCGACCTGGTCGCCGAGCTCGGCCCCAAGGCCCGCGCGGCCACCTCGGCCGAGGCCGCCGCGGCCGGTGACATCGTCGTGGTGACCGTGCCGCTCAAGGCCTACCGCGCCGTGCCGGTCGAGCCGCTCGCCGGCAAGGTGGTCATCGACACGAACAACTACTACCCGGACCGCGACGGGCGGGTCGCCGAGCTCGACAACGGCTCCGCGACCACGAGCGGGCTGCTGCAGGAGCACCTGACCGGGGCCAGGGTGGTCAAGGGCTTCAACAACATCTGGTACCAGAACCTGCACGACCTCGCCCGCCCGGCCGGCGCCGACGATCGCGCCGCGCTGCCCATCTTCGGCGACGACGAGCAGGCCAAGCAGGAGGCCCGGGCGTTCCTCGACGGGATCGGCTACGACGCCGTCGACGGCGGCACCCTCGCCGACAGCTGGCGCGCCGAGCGCGACACGCCGGTGTACGTCAGCCCGTACCGCGAGGGCAGGACCGACGCCGCGAGCGTTCGCGCCGCGATCGAGGCGGCCACCCGCTAGCGGGACTGGCTGACCGTCCCGTCGGCGGCGATGCGGATCTCACCCTGCGGGGTGGGGTCCGCGCAGCCGCTCGCGGTGCCGGGACACACGCCGGTCGGCCGCACGGTGACGGGCGCGTCGCTCACCAGCGGAGCCGTCACCGTCACGGTCACCGCGTCCATCGTGAGCTTCGGCACCGGCGCGTACCCGTACCCCGGCCCGGACGACGGGATCTGCACCGCCCCGCACGTGTCGGACGTGCACGGGATCGGGCTCATCCGCCCGGAGATCATCAGCGGCACGTCGAGCTCGTCGCAGCCCCAGCCGCCGCACACCCGCAGGTGCACCGACGGCACGCGCGGGGCGAGCGCCTCGTCGACCCCGACGGCGAATCCGCGCAACGGCGCCGCCGCACCCCCGCCGGACTGCACGGGTCCGGCGGGCAGCATGCATCCGGACAACAACGCCCCCGCCAGTACGGCGATCAGCAGCATCCTCACATCAAGGCAGACGCCGCCGGAGCGCGGACGGTTCCCTGCGCTGCGGCCACAATCACCTGTTCGATGCCGCGCAGCCCTGATTCGAGCATGGCCGGGGACACGGCGGCGGTGTCGACGCGCCACGTCAGCTCCAGCCCGTCGGTTCCCGCGTCGACGTGCAAAAAGCAGGTGGCGTCGTACTCGTTGGAGCTCGGCCCCCACCGCAGCGTGCCCGGTCCTGTCGCGTCGCTCGGCGCCTGCGCGGCGGATCGGCGACGGTCGTTGAAGTAGCACATGGTGTCCAGGTCCACGCCGCGCTCGGTGCCGACCCGGTCGACGAGGGCCCACAGGTCGCGCGGGTGGTAGTACGCGTGCATGCCGGCCGCCAGTTGCGCACTCCAGGCGCGCGCGACGACATCGTCGAACTGTTCAGTTCCGTCGCCCGCGTCGAACACGGCCAGTCCGGCCTGCGCGAGATTGCTCACCGAGGCGGCGAACCCGGGCCGGAAGCGGTTGCTCACCACGATCCGGAACGCGCCGACGGGCTGGCCGGAGAGGCGGGCGAGCACCACCGCGTACGCGGCCAGCAGCACGGTCCCGCTGTGCACCTTCGCGCGTTCGGCAACGATGTGCACGGCGCGATCGGTGGCCGGGCTGACCAGCGTCGCCTCCTGCCAGCGCTCCGGCTGCGGCGCCAGGGCCTGCGGGAAGCGGCGGGGCTCGATGGCGCGCAGGTGGCGCTCCCAGTACCGCAGCGACGCATCGTGCTGCCGCCGCGCCGACCGCCCCTGCTGCGCCCGCGCGAGCTCGAGCGGCTGAATGCCCTCGACGGGGGCGTCGGTGCCGAGGTTGGCCAGGTCGGCGACGAGGGCCTCGAACCCGTACCCGTCGATGACCATGTGGCAGTAGAGCGCGACCAGGTGCAGCGCCCGCTCGCCGTCGGCGATCACCGCCATGCGCACCGGCCAGTCGGTCACCGGATCCCAGGGCGCGGACTCGTACTGTGCGCGAATCGCGCTCGGATCGGTGCTCGCTTCGTACACTTCGAGCACGATCTCGCCGGCGGCCGCGAGGTCCTGGAAGGGTGAACCGTCCTCGAACCGCAGCCGGGTGCGCAGCGACTGGTGCCGGCTCATGATGAACCCGAGCAGCGTCGCGATGCCGTCGACGGTCGTACCCGGCTCGAGGGGCATCGTGCCGCCCGCCCACTCGACCGCCTGCACCACCTGCATCGAGCGCCAGGCCGCGAACTGCCCCCACGTCAGCTCGCCGGTCCCGGACCCCTCACCCGCGAATGCCACGGTGCTGCGACGCATTTGCCGGCTCCTTCGAAACGGTCGGTGCCGGCGGCGCCTTGCGCTCGCCGCCGGCCCGATACCACGGATTCTCAGAGGGTGCGAACGGACTTCATGGTCGACCTCCCTTCGGGCACCGCGTCGGTCGATGGCTCGGACTTTAGCGGCGCCGCAAAGGCTTCAGCGACGGTACGGAAGCAAATGACATCGATTCATGTAAGCATTTCGAGATAGAGGGTGATGATAGGGTTCGACGCCGTTGAAATTCGCGCGCGTCATTGCGTGGGATCGGCCAGCCCGTTCCGGTACGCGTACACCACCGCCTGCACCCGGTCGCGCAGATCGAGCTTCGTCAGGATCCGAGACACGTACGTCTTGACGGTCTCGGCACTGATCACGAGCGTCGCGGCGATCTCGGCGTTGGACAGCCCGGTCGCGATCAGCCGCAGCACCTCCAGCTCCCGCGGCGCGAGCACCTGCCCGGCCGCGGCCGCGGGGTCGGCGGGCCGCACCCGGGTGCCGAACCGCCCGATGAGCTGCCGGGTGACCGCCGGCGCGAGCAGCGCGTCCCCCGCCGCGACCGTGCGCACGCCCGCGATCAGCTGCTGCGGGGTGGCGTCCTTGAGCAGGAACCCGCTGGCGCCGGCGCGCAGGGCCTGGAACACGTACTCGTCGAGGTTGAACGTGGTCACCACGAGCGTCCGGATCGGATCGGCGACGCCCGGCCCGGCGAGCTCGCGGGTGGCCTCGATCCCGTCCAGCACCGGCATCCGGATGTCCATCACGACCACGTCGGGCCGCAGCCGGCGCGCCAGCTCGACGGCCGCGCGCCCGTCGCTCGCCTCGCCGACCACGTCGAGGTCCGCCTGCGCGTCGAGGATGGTGACGAATCCGGTACGAACGAGCGCTTGATCGTCACAAACGAGCACCCGAATGCTCATGCGGTGTCTCCAGCCGGGATGCGGGCGGCCACGGTGAAGCCGCCGTCGGGGGAGGGCCCGGCGGTCAGCTCGCCGCCCAGGATCTCGACGCGGTCGCGCAGCCCGTCCAGCCCCCGCCCGGACCCCCCGACCGCGCGCGCCGGCATGTCGCCGGGTTCGTTCACGACCGTGATGCGGACGCCGTCACGTTGATGCGTGAGGCGAACCGTGGTCGCGCGCCCGGGCGCGTACTTGAGCGCGTTCGTGAGCGCTTCCTGCACGACCCGGTACGCGGCGAGTTCCCGCCCGGACCCGAGCCCGCCGGGATGTCCGTCCTCGACGAACTCGACGGGCTGCCCGGACGCCCGCGTCTGCGCCACGAGATCCCCGAGCGCGGCGAGCGTCGGCAGCTCCCCCCGCGGCGCGATGCGGTCCGGATCGAGCACCCCGAGCAGATCCCGCAACTCGCGCAACGCCCGCCGCCCGGTCCCGCTGATCGCCTCCAGGTTCGAGGTCACCTGCCGCGGGGCGAACTGCGCGGCGTCGGCCTGCACGACCATCGCGGTGACGTGATGCGTGATCACGTCGTGCAACTCCCGCGCGATCCGGGCCCGCTCCCCGGCCCGCGCGGCGGCGGCCGCGGCCCGGCGCCGCTCGTCCTCGGCGATCCGCCACTGCCGCAGCCGGGCCCCGGCCGCCCACCCGAGCGCCACGAGCAGAAAGAACAACACGAAGTCCTGCGGTTGCGCGGCCGACCCGGCGGCGTGCAGCCCGACCGCCAGCCCGGCATACGCGGCGACCGTCGCCCCCGTCATCCACGCCCGGTGCCGCTCCTGGTGCGCCGCCGCACTCCACAGGGCGACCAGCAGCCCGGCCCCGGCAAACGTCGGATAACCCCGCAGCTCTTGTACCGCAAAGCCGGCCGCCACCACCGCCAGCACCGCCGCCGGCCACCTCCGCCGCCACGCCAACGGCAACGTCTGCGCGAGCGCGGCGACAATGGCAAGCGCGTCGATGGGCCGATGCGGCAGCTCGCCGAGCCGCGTCCCGTACGGCGGCAGCGGCGGCAGGAACGCGATCGCCGCCAGCAGGACCCCGAACGCCCCGTCGCGCACCACGACACTGCGCTCCCGCCACCAGCTCAGGGTCGCGGCGCCGAGGCTCGGGGCAGCCAGACGCAACACGCCCGCAGCGTAGCGACCGCTGCCCCACCGCACCCCCGCGCGTCGGCTGAGTCCGCCCGCCACCGATGTCCGCCGGTCGTACCGATGCTGGCTCACTGAGACTGGCCCTCTGCTCCCGTTCCAGCGAAGCCAGGCGTCTCCGCAGCCGGATCAGGATTTCGCGCCGCAGCTTCTCGGCATGCCGCCGAGCAAGCCCCCAATCCCGATGCCGCTTGTGCTCCCGCCGAAACGCCTCGTTCGTAGGCGAGTAATTCCGCCGCCTGGTGCAATCGCGCATGGAAGCCAATTCCGCCCGACCAAACAATGACATCTGCCCCACACAGCAATTGTCCCACCAGGCCTAAAAATTGCCGACTCCGACAACCGAACAATCGCAGATGCCGCAAATTCCTGAGTTGTACCACCGATCGTCGACCACGACGAACCCGGCAGCCCCCAACGGTCTGGACCACCTCCCCGTAAGCAGCGTCGGGCCGGGTCCACTTAACCCTGTGGGCCGCCGACAGGCGGGCCGAACCATCGGCCGAGTGCACTGCTGCGGTGCCCATCGGTCCGGCGCGGGGTTTTCCACCCGCCCGATGGTCACCACATATGTGCCCTCGGCCGATGGTCCCCGGCCGCCAGGGCGACCGGAATGTATCAGCGTGGTCCCGGAGACAACTTTGGTCACCGTTCGGTGGTCCAGGAGGAGCATTTGGAAAGAAGAAAAGCCGCCAGCTAACGATCCGAAGCCGCACGGCGAACGATCCGCCCATTCCGGTATGCGTGGCGCAGGAACAGCGCCGCCACCACCACGCCCACCACGATCGCGAGCACGCTGCCCTCCGGCCCGAACGAGCCCCCGCTGATCAGCGCGTTCCCAGGAGCCGACCCGCGCAGCAGACCGTGCGTCCCCGAAGTGCCCGAGACCACCGCGCCGAACAACCCCGACTCGGCGAAGTTCCAGCCCAGGTGCAGCCCGATCGGCACCCACAGCGAGCGGGTCGCCGTGTACGCCGCGCCCAGCATCAGCCCCGCCTCCGCCGCGATCGCCAGGGCGCCCCACAGCGTCGCGCCCGGGTTGAGCAGGTGCAGGGCGCCGAACAGGACCCCCGACACGGCCAGTGCGATCCACGTGCCGAGCCACTCCTCGACAAGGCGGAACAGGGCGCCGCGGAACAGCAGCTCCTCGGCGACCGCCGCGCCGACCATGGTGCCCAACGTGGCGAGCATGGCCCAGAAGGAGCCCCAGCCCTCCATGCGGTACCCGCCGAAGAGCGCGATCACCCCGATCGTCACCGCGAACAGGGCGATGCCGGCCCCCGTCCACCGCAGGACCTGCGGGGCCAGGGTGGACCAGGCCGCCTCGTCGACCGGGCGCTTTTCCAGCTTGCCGACGATCCAGCGGTACACGAGAAGGCCACCGGTCGCGGTCAGGCCTCCGCAGATCAGGGCCAGGGCGAAATTCCCCGACGCGGCCTGGTTGAGCGCGGCCGAGGCCACGAGCGCCACGGCGAACACCACGAGCATGACGAGCAGGCGCAGGCCGATCCGCCGCGCCGGTACCGTCCGGGTCTCGGTCATCGTTGTCTCCTCAAGAGGTGTGCTGACATCGATGACGCTAGGTGGACCGGCCGGGCCCCGGCGTCACCGTGTGGTGGGCACCCTCGTGTAGCTCGTCCGGGGGACAAGCGGCGGTTACGGGTTTGCCGAGATTTCACTCCGGAGAGGGATCGACAGTTCGCTCTCTGTATAACTTGCGGGCGAATCGTCGCTTCACGGACTAGTTGTGAGCAGGCTGCCAGCACACGATGGCACTGTGGAGCTGTCTGTGCTCTCGTCGACCGACGGCGAGCGGTGCCTGTTCGAGCTGACCGGGGTGGCCGACTACGCGACCGCGCCCTACCTGCGCCAGCTCGTGTTCGCCCAGCTCGATGCCGGGCGGCGCGAGATCGTGCTGGAGGCGGGGCGGCTGCGGCTGATCGACGCCGCGGCCATCCGTGTGCTGCTGTACGTGCGCCGCCGCGCCGAGCAGCACGGTGCCTGCGTGCGGGTGGCCGGGACGAACGGCACCGTCCTGGCCGCGCTGGAGATCGTCGGGGCGGCCAAGCGGTTACGGGCGTACGACGAGCTGGACTGGCCCGTCGACGAGCGGCAGCGCGAGCCGATCGTCCTCAGCGAGCTGCCGCCGCCGCCCGGGCAGTTCCCGGCCGAGGTGATCGAGCTGGTGCGCCGGTTCCGGGAGCTGGACCCGTCCGACCCGCGGCGGCTGCGGGCCCGCAACGCCGTCGTCGAGGCCTGCCTGCCCGCGGCGCGGCGGATGGCGCGCCGCTACGGGCCGCCGGACGCGCGCGGCGACCTGATGCAGGTGGCGGCGCTCGGGCTGGTCAAGGCGGTGGACGGCTTCGACCCCGAGCACGGCGTCGACTTCGGGGCCTACGCGACCCCGACGATCATCGGGGAGCTGAAGCGGTACTTCCGGGACCGCACCTCCGGCGTGCGCGTCCCCCGCCGCCTGCAGGACCTGCGCATCCGCCTGCAACGGGCGCGCGACGAGCTCACCCAGCAGCTGCGCCGGCCGCCGGTGATCGCCGAGCTGGCGGCGTATCTGGGCGTCGCGGAGCGGGAGGTCGTCGAGCTGATCGTGGCGGCCCGGATGCTGCGCCCGCTGTCGCTGGAGGCGCCGACCCACACGGGCGCGGAGCCCGAGGTGACGGTGGCCGAGACCGTCGGCGTCGAGGAGCCCGAGTACGACCTGGTCGAGCACCAGGAGGCGCTGCGCCGCCTGATCGCCCGGCTGCCGGAGCGGGAGCAGCGCATCCTCGCGCTGCGCTTCTACGGCAACCACACCCAGTCGGAGATCGCCGCGGCCGTCGGGCTGTCGCAGATGCACGTGTCCCGGCTGCTCGCCCACGCCCTGGACTTCCTGCGGCGGCATCTGAACGCCTGAAAACCACGATTGGTAGCGTTTTCGGTCATGGCCGACGGTGCATCCATCATGCTGTACAACTCGCTCACCCGGCAGGCGGAGCCGCTGCGCCCGCTCGTCCCCGGCGAGGTCGGCATCTACACCTGCGGCCCCACCGTGTACTCCTACGCCCACCTCGGCAACATGCGCCCCTACGTCTTCAGCGACACCCTGCGCCGGGTGCTGGAGTGGAAGGGGCTGCGCGTCCGCCAGGTCGTCAACATCACCGACGTCGGCCACACGGTCGGCGAGAGCGACCTGGGCGAGGACAAGGTCGAGGCGGCCGCCCGGCGCGAGCTCAAGTCGGTGCGGGAGGTCACCGCCCACTACACCGAGGCCTACCTGCGCGACATCGCCCGGCTGAACGTGCGGACCCCGTCCGACCTGCCCCGGGCGTCCGATTATGTACCGCAGATGCTCGACTTCGCCCGCCAGCTCGATGCGGACGGTTTCACGTATCAGCTGGACAGCGGCCTGTACTTCGACACCGCGCGCTCGTCCGGCTACGGCACCCTGGCCCAGATCTCGATGGAGGGGCAGCGCGAGGGGGCGCGGCTGGAGACGGTACCGGGGAAGCGCAACAAGGCCGACTTCGCCGTCTGGCGCACGGAGGCCCCCGGCCGGCGGCGGGTCATGCGCTGGGACTCCCCGTGGGGCCCCGGCGTGCCCGGCTGGCACCTGGAGTGCTCGGTGATGAGCATCGACCTGCTCGGCGAGCACTTCGACATCCACACCGGCGGCGTCGACCACCGCGAGATCCACCACGTGAACGAGATCGCGCAGAGCGAGGCGTACCTCGGCGCCGGCCGCCCCTGGGTCCCGCTGTGGCTGCACAACGAGTTCGTCCTGCTGCGCAACCGCAAGGTCGCCAAGTCCGAGGGCGGCGCCCCGCTCCTGCAGGACCTCGTCGACGACGGCCTGCACCCGCTGGCCTACCGCTACTTCCTGCTCACGGCCACGTACCGCAGCCAGCTCGAGCTGACCGACGCCGCGGTGCGCGCCGCCTCGTCCGCCCTGCGCCGCCTCCTGGGCCGCGCCCAGGCCCTGCGCCCGCTGCCGGCGATCCCGACCCTGACCGCCGCCCTGGAGGCGATGGCCACCGACGCCGGCCGCGCCGCGCTGCACCGCCTGGACGAGGCGCTGTCCGACGACCTCAACACGCCGCGGGCGCTGGCCGACCTGACCACGGCGGTGCGCGGCGAAGAGCTTCCAGAAGAAGATTTGACGGTGCTGCTGGCGGCGGCCGACACCGTCCTCGGCCTGAGCCTGGGCACGCTCGACCCGTCGGAGCTGGACGGCCGCACCGAGGTGTCCACTGTGGACGAGGAGTTGCGGGCCCTGCTCGTCCGGCGCGAGGATGCCCGCAATCGCCGTGACTGGCCCGAATCCGACCGAATCCGCGACGAGATCGCGGCGGCCGGCTGGCGCGTGGTCGACACCGCCGACGGTCCGGTCCTCGAACCGCTGCGCTCCTAAACATCGACAAGCGCTCACGGCGACCCGGAACCGGTCGGCGTTCCGGGTGCGACACCGCAGCCGCGCGGCCAGAACCCGGTCGCGCCCGTAGAACGCTGCGTGTCGGCGGCAGTACGTTCGGCCAAAATCGCCGTGCCTTTGGAGGCCGCCGTGCGAAGCCGACGTCTCGTCGCCCAGTTGATGGTGCCACTCCTCGCGTCCGCCGGTGCACTCCTGGCCGGCGCCGCTCCCGCCGCGGCCGCCGCGGACGGCGGGGTCATCACCTCGAACGGCCCGCTCACGTCCATCCAGACCACCGCCGACCTCAACTGCGCGGTCAACTACGCCGGCGACTCGCTGCCGGAGTTCTTCGGCACCACCGCCTGCGGCACCCTCATCGCGGCCGGCGGCGTGCTCTACGGCCCGGCGAACATTCCCGCCGGCGGCAGCGCGGCGCCGCGCACCGCGTGGACCCCGCAGTCCCAGGACAGCTCGGGTTCCGGCACCGCGCTGGACCCGTACCGCGTCGTCACCGTCGTGACCGGCGGCCCGCTGCGGGTCACCCAGACCGACCTGTACGTGGTCGGCCAGGAGAACTACTCGACGCGGGTCCAGGTGCTGAACCTGACCGCGAACCCGGTCGAGATCGTCGTGTACCGCGCCGGCGACTGCTACCTGCAGAACAGCGACTTCGGCTTCGGCGCGTCGGACCGCGCGGCCGGATCGGTCGCCTGCACCGCCGGGTCGGCGCCGGGCAGCCGGGTCGAGCAGTGGGCGCCGCTGACCGCCGGCTCGCACTTCTACGAGTCGTTCTACGGCACCGTCTGGTCGCGCATCGGTTCGCAGCAGGACTTCCCGGACACCTCCGAGGACGCCACCCGCCAGGACAACGGCGCCGGGCTCTCGTGGCGCACCACCCTCGCCGGCGGCGCGGAGGCCTCGTTCTCCCACCTGACCGCGTTCTCGCCGACCGGCGTGGACGTCTCCGACACCGACGGCGACGGCTTCCCCGACACCTGGGAGCGCCCCGACGGCGGCGTCGACACCAACGGCGACGGCACCCCGGACTTCAAGCTGTCCGACTTCGGCGCCACCCCCGACAAGCCCGACGTCTTCGTCCAGGTCAACTGGACCCAGTCCCGCCGCTGCTCCTTCTGGATCTTCAACTGCTCCACGGTGCACCGCCGGCCGTCGCTGGCCGCCCTGCGCGACGTGCAGGACGCGTTCAAGGCCCACGGTGTACGCCTGCACGTCGACGCCGGCCCCGCCAGCCTCATGAACCCGGACACCAACGCCACCTGGGGCTCGCTCAGCCAGGTCGCCAACGCGGGCATCGACGTGCCCGACACCATCCCGGGCGCGAACGGCAACGACTTCGACTGGACCTGGTACGACGACCACCTGCGCTCGGCCGCGATGACCGACCAGCGCCGGGCCCGCATCTTCCACCTGGCGATGTACATCGGCCGCTTCAACGCCAAGGGCAACTCGGGCCTGTCGCGGGGCAGCAGCGGCCTGTACGCCGGCCGTGACTTCATGCTCGCGTACGGCGTGTTCAACGGCAACGGCCCGACCCGCCAGCAGGAGGCCGGCACGTTCATGCACGAGCTCGGGCACAACCTCGGGCTCAGTCACGGCGGCTCGGTCGAGAACCAGATCAACTGGAAGCCGAACTACCCCTCGGTGATGAACTACCACTGGCAGATGTCGGGTGTGCCGAAGTACAGCAACACGGCGCTGCTCGACTACTCGGAGGGCACCCTCAACCCGATCACCGAGAGCTCCCTGGACGAGGGCGCCGGCCTCGAGCCCGACTCGGTGGCCAACGACATCGGCACCTCGTGGGCCTGTCCCGACGGCACCATCCATGCCGTGTCACCGTCCGTCCGGTCGGTGGACTGGAACTGCGACAACACGATCGGCGGCACGGTCCGGGCGAACGTCACCGGCGTCGTCATCCAGGGCGTCCGCAACGACACCCTGGACAACGAGACATTGCGCGACTTCAACGACTGGGCCGGTCTGATCTACGACGGCGGCGGCGCGCTCGGCGGGGCCGGCGACCCGGTCTCGGCCCCGGCCACCACCGCGGTCGACGAGGAGCCGTCGGCCCAGGACCTGGTCGCGGCGGCGCCCGACTACCATCCGGTGACGCTCGCCGGGCTGCCCGGGCAGCTGGCCATCAGGTCGGGCACGAGCGCGCCGCTGCCGGTCACCGTCACCAACCACCGCGACACGCAGGTCACGTACCGGCTCTCGGTCAGCGCGAGCGGGCTGACCGTGTCGGGCCTGCCGGCCGAGGTCACCCTGGCCGCCGGCGCGAGCCAGACGCTGCCGGTCGTCGTCGCGGCCGGGCCGGCCACCAGCGCCGCCTACCTGGAGATCGACGCCGACGGCGGGGAGAGCTCGAACACGGCCGCGGCCACCACCGAGGTCTACGTCACCGACGAGCCGGTGCAGGACCAGCCGCCGGTCACCCAGCCGGTGGCCCGCATCGCGCTGGCCCCGGCCGGCTCCGCGATCGCCGCGGGCGGCACGGCGACCTTCACGGTCACCGGGTACGACGCCGCCGGGCACGACCTGGGCACGCCGGCGGGGGTCGCCCTCGCCATCGCCCCGGACGGCTCCTGCGCCGCGCTGACCTGCACGGCCACCGCCGCCGGGGCGCACACCGTGACCGCGACCGCGCCGGTCGGCGGGAGCACCGCCACGGCGACCGCGACCCTGACGGTGACCGCCGGGCCGGCCGCCACGGTGCAGACCGGGTCCGGCGACGGGCAGTCCGCGGCGGCCGGCAAGACGTTCGCGGCGCCGCTGGTCGCCCAGGTGGTGGACGCGTACGGCAACCCGGTGGCCGGAGCCACGGTCACGTTCACGGTGGCCGCCGGCGCCACGTTCACCCCCGGCGGCGCGACCAGCCAGGCGGTGACCGGCAGCTCCGGGGCGGCCACCTCGGCACCGCTCAAGGCCGGCACGACGGCCGGCCCGGTGACCGTCACCGCCACCACGGGTACCGCGACCGCGGCCACCTTCACCGAGATGGTCACCGAGGCGACGGTGTCGCGGGCCGACCTGGTCTCGACGGTGTCCGCGCCGGCCACCACCCGGGCCGGCAGCACGTTCAAGGTGACGCTCACGGTGACCAACAGGGGACCGGGCACCGCCAACAGGTCGATCGCGGTGCTGATCCTGCCGCCCGGCGTGACCGTGCGGGACGCGGGCGGCGGCCGGGTGGTCCGCGGCGCGATCCTGTTCGACACCGGGAAGCTGGGCCCGAAGGCCTCGGCGTCGCGGACGGTCACGCTGACCGCCACGGCGCTGCGGTGGCGGTGGAACACGCGGACGTTCTACTGCCTGGCCCTGTCCTCGACCCCGGATCCCAACCCGTTCAACAACGGCTCGCGCGCGGTGGTCACCGTGCGCTGAGCCGCCGCCGACCCGGTCAGGGCCGGAAGGTGGTGCGCAGGTCGTCGCCGGTGTACGTCCGGCCGCTGGCCCAGGCGTCGACGACGACCTCGCACTCCCCGGCCCCGGCCGGCACCTCGACGGTGACCGTCACCCGCGCGGCCGGCTCGGCCGGAACCCCGCGCGGGTGCGTGGTGCCCGACAGCTCGCACGTCCCGGAGAAGTCGGCGTCGACCGTGCGGGGACCGTCAGCCGACGCGAGGCGGACCGTGACGTCGAACGCCACCGCGCGGCCGCCCGTGCGCACCTGCGCGGGCCCCTCGACGGCGACGGCGTCGGTGCGCACCAGCCCGGCCGACTTCGCGTCGGCGAAGGGGATGCCGGTGCCGGGCGGCGGCTCCTCGGCACAGGCGCCGAGGAGCAGGACCGATGCGCCGAGGAGCAGGACGGAGGCGAACAGCGCAGCACTGGCGGGTCGCATGCGTCCACCGTAGACACGTGCGGCGGCTCAGGGCAGGGGAGTGCCGACGAGCAGTCCCTCCTGGGTGACGGTGGCGACCAGTTCGCCCGCGCTGTCGTAGACGTGGGCGGTGCCGAGGGCGCGGCCGTGGGAGGCGACCGGCGAGTGCTGGTCGAACAGGAACCACTCGTCGGCGCGCGGGATGTGGTGGAACCACAGGGCGTGGTCCAGCGACACGGTGTCCCACGCGTGGCTGTGGTCGCGCTCGCGGCCGAGGCGGAGCCCGTGCGGTACCAGAGCGGAAGACAGCAGGGTGAGATCGCTGGCGTAACAGAGGACCGCCGCGTGGACGACGGGATCGTCGGGCAGGGTGCCCGCCGCGCGCATCCAGACCAGGCCGCGCGACGCCGGGCCCGCGGCGCTCGGGGCCACCCGCAGCTCCACGGCGTCGAAGCCGGTCCACAGGCCGGTCGGGCCGCCCTCGTCGGCGATGGTCTCGTACAGCGTCGGGGCGTCCTCCGGCTTGCCCGCGTCCGGCGGCGGGGTCTGGTGGGTCATGCCGCTCGCCGGGGCGCCGAAGCCCGCGGTCAGCCGGACCACCTCGCGGCCGTGCTGGGTGACGGCGACCGAGCGGGTCGAGCGGGTCCGGCCGTCGCGGACGTGCTCGACGGCGAAGCGGTTCGGCGCCTGGGGCAGGCCGGGGCGCAGGAAGGTGGCGTGCAGCGACTGCGGGACCTGCGCGGCCGGCACCGTGCGCGCGGCGGCGACCAGGGCCTGGGCGGCGAGCTGGCCGCCGAAGACCCTGGGCAGGTCGAGGGCGGCGTTGCGACCCTCGAACGCGGACGGTGCGACCTGCCGGAGGTTCAGAACCTCCAGCAGGTCCGGTACGTCATGCTGTCCCACGGCGCGGCGGACGCGGGAAGAAACCGCTGGTGCGGGCCACGTACGCAGCGTACTCCGGGCCCCGTTTGCGGCTCATCCGCCGCTCCAGCAGGGCCTTGCCGCTCTTGTTCACCAGCATGTGGGTCATCAGCGCCGGGCCGACGATGCTCAGCAGGCCGACCCAGTGCGAGCAGGCGAGCAGGAACAGCCCGGTCCACACGACGGAGTCGCCGAAGTAGTTGGGGTGGCGGGTCCACGCCCACAGGCCGCGGTCCATCAGCCGGCCGGCGTTGGCCGGGTCGCGCTTGAAGCTCGCCAGCTGCGCGTCGCCGACCGCCTCGAACGCGAAGCCGATCGCCCAGACCGCGACGCCGGCCCACAGCAGCGCCGGGATCGGCTCGGCGACGTACATGGCCACCTGGACCGGGAGCGAGACGACCCACATGATGGCGCCCTGCGGCCAGTAGATGGTCCGGATGACGTACGGCACCAGCTTCCCCTGGTTGTGCCGCAACAGCGCCGCGTACCGCGGGTCCTCGCCCTTGCCCCGGTTGCGCGCGTAGATGTAGGCGCCGAGCCGCACGCCCCACACCGCCGTCAGCGCCAGGGTCACCCACCGCTGCAGGCCGTCGCCCTCGCCCGCGGAGAGGAAGAAGGACACGGCGGCGACGACGGCGAAGCCGAGCCCCCACACTGTGTCCACAATGGACTGCTCGCCGCGCCGGAGCGCGTAGGCCATCGTCAGGGCCATCACCACGGCGACGGCGACCAGCGACGCGCCGAGGTTGATCAGCAGCGCGGTCCAGTTCACGGCAGCGTCTCCTCGGCGAAGTCGGCGAAGGCGTCCTGGGCGGTGCGGTACTCGTGCGGCTTCCCGGAACGGCTGGCGTCCAGCAAACCGGTCAATCCGGCCGCGTCCAACGTGGACGGCACGCGGACGGTGCCCCACTCGACGGAGCTGGTCGCGCGCAGCGAGCCGTTCGCGGCCACGATCACCTCGCCGTTGAGCGTGCCGGCCGGGTCGACGAGCGCGGCGACGACCGGCGCCACCGACGCGGCCGTCATGGCGTCGCGGAACTGCTCGGCCATCCCGGCGTCCGTCATCTGCGTGGTGGCGTACGGCAGCAGCACGTTCGTGTACACCCCGCGGGGCGCCCCTTCGACGGCGATCGTGCGGCCCAGCGCGATGACCGCACCCTTGCTGGCCGCGTAGGCCGAGACCGTCGGCTCCCCGTGCAGCCCGGCGGTGCTGGCCACGAGCACGATCCGCCCGCCGCCCGCGCCCCGCATGTGCCGGGCGGCCGCGGCGGCGACCCCGGCGGTGCCGAGCACGTTCACGGTCTGCACGGCGGCGAAGGCGTCCAGGGTCGTCTTGTGGAACATCGCCGGCCCGGAGATCGCGGCGCTGGTGACGCAGAAGTCGAGCCGGCCGTACGCCGAAAGGGCCGTCGTCACCAGATTGTCGCCGGCGTCCGGGTCGGTCACGTCGGTGTAGTCGGCGACGGCCCGCCCGCCGGCCGCGGTGATCTCGGCGACCACGGATCCCGCCGAGTCGACCGCGCGGTTGCGGTTGTTCACCACCACGGCCGCCCCCAGCGAGGCGAGGTGCAGGGCGAACGCGCGGCCGAGCCCCTTGCCGCCGCCGGTCACGACGCCGGCGAGTCCGTCCAGGCGGCTCACGCGTCGACCCGCTCGACGAGCACGGCCACGCCGAGGCCGGCCGCGCCGGACACCGCGGCGACGCCGTAGCGCCCGCCCCGGGCCTGCAGCTCCTCGACGCACTGGCCGAGCAGGATCGCGCCGGTCGCGCCGAACGCGTGGCCCATCGCGATCGTGCCGCCGTTGGGGTTCATCCGCTCGGGGCCGGCGCCGAGGTCGCGGCGGAACTTCAGGCACAGCGCCGAGAACGCCTCCGCGAACTCGAACACGTCGATGTCGGCCGGCGTGAGGCCGGCCTTGGCGATGACCTTCTCCACCGCCTGCTGCCCGGCGGTCAGCATGATGACCGGGTCGGTACTGCACGTCGCCGCCGCCACCACCCGCGCCCGCGGGGCCAGACCGGAGGCCTCGGCCGCCGCGCGCGTCCCCAGCAGCACCAGCGCGGCGGCGTCGGCGATCGCGGGGGAGGTGCCGACGGTGTGCCGGTGCTCGATCGCCCCGGCCTCGGGGTGGGCGGCCAGCGCGATGGCGTCCTGGCCGGAGGCGCCCAGCTCGGCGAACGCCGGCGGCAGCGCGGCCAGGGACTCGAGGGTGGTGCCGGGCCGCACCAGCTCGTCGCGGGCGAACCCGTCGACGTCCACCACGGCCCGCGCGTAGAACCCGGCGTCCCAGGCGGCCGCGGCCTTGGTCTGGGTCTCCAGCCCGTACGCGTCGAGGGCCTCGCGATGGATACCGTCCAGCGTCGCGTTGAGGTCGGCCGCGATGCCCATGTGGATCGAGCCGACCCGGCGGATGGTGTCGGGGTCGCTCCACAGCGGGCCCTCGTCGGAGAACATCGGCACCCGGGAGACGCTCTCCACCCCGCCGGCCACCGCCAGGTCGAGGTCCTCGGCGCGGACCCGGGCGGCGGTCTGGGCGACCGCGTCGATGCCGGAGGCGCAGAACCGGTTGAGGCTGACCCCGGGCACGTGCTCGCCCCAGCCGGCCAGCAGCGCGGCGGTCCGGGGGAGGTTCGCGCCCTGCTCGCCGTTCTGGGAGGCGAGGCCGAGGGTCACGTCGTCGATGCGGGCCGGGTCGAGCCCGGTGCGCTCGACGAGCGCGCGCTGGAGGCGCACGACGAGCTCGGTCGGGCTCAGGTGGTGCAGGGAGCCCTTGGCCGAGCCCTTGCCGCGCGCCGTCCGCAGGTACTCCAAGACGTACACGTCGCGTGTGGTCACTCTGTTAGGTGTAGTCTCAATGTGCACCATTGGCAAGAGATGACCTAGGTCAGGGCGGCCAGGCGTTGACGAGCGACTCTGCTTGTTATAGTAAGGAAGCTCGAATGGGAGGTGGCTCATGGCCGCGTCTGACACCTGGGTCGTAGGTGGCTTCCAGACCGACTTCGCCCGCAACTGGGCCCGCGCCGGTCACGGCTTCGCCGAGCTCTTCCAGGAGGTGACGACCGGGACCCTCGACGCGTCCGGCGTCGATCCCGGCGACATCGGGGTGATCCACGTCGGCAACGCCTTCGGCCAGCTCTTCACCGGCCAGGGCCAGCTCGGCGGCATGCCCGCCACCGTCGACGAGCGGCTCTGGGGCATCCCCGCCACCCGCCACGAGGCCGCCTGCGCCTCCGGCGGCACCGCGATCCTCGCCGCCATGGCCGACCTCGAGTCCGGCCGCTACGACGTGGCCCTCGTGCTCGGCGCCGAGCTGGAGCGCACCGTCCCGGGCGACCAGGCCGCCGGGCACCTCGGCGCCGCCGCCTGGATCGGCCACGAGGGGCAGCAGGCCAAGTTCATGTGGCCGTACATGTTCAGCGCCCTGGCCGACGAGTACGACAAGCGGTACGGGATCGACGACGCCCACCTGCGTGCGATCGGCCGCCTCAACTTCGACAACGCCCGGGTCAACCCCAACGCCCAGACCCGCAACTGGACGTTCACCGACGCCAGCTTCACGGACGACGACGCGGCCAACCCGCCGGTCGAGGGGCGGCTGCGGCGCAACGACTGCAGCCAGGTCACCGACGGCGCGGCCGGGGTCGTGCTCGTCTCCGACCGGTACCTCGCGGCCCACCCCGACATCGCCGGCCGGGACCGCAGCCGCATCCTCGGCTGGGGCCACGCCACCGTCGGGCTGTCGCTGGAGCAGAAGCTGCGGCAGAGCGCCGACCAGCCGTACGTGCTGCCGCACGTGCGCAAGGCGGTCCTCGACGCGTTCGGGCGGGCCGGGATCGGGGGCGTGGCGGACGTCGACGGCATCGAGACGCACGACTGCTTCACGATGTCGCAGTACGCGGCGATCGACCACTTCGGCATCACCGCGCCCGGCGAGAGCTGGAAGGCGGTCGAGTCCGGCGAGCTCGCCATCGGCGGCCGGATCCCGATGAACCCCAGCGGCGGCCTGATCGGCGGCGGCCACCCCGTCGGCGCGACCGGCGTGCGGATGCTCGTCGACGCCCACCGGCAGGTGACCGGCCAGGCCGGCCCCTACCAGGTGCCCGGCGCGCGTACCTTCGCCACCCTCAACATCGGCGGCAGCACCACCACGACGGTCAGCCTCGTGGTCGGCGCGGCCAGTTAGAAGGACGACTCCATGGATGTCGAGCTGGTCGGTCACGCCCTGTCCACGCTGCCTGAGGACGACGACCACCCGTACCGCACCGGGCCCTGGCAGCCGCAGACGAGCGAGTGGCGCGCCGACGACCTCACCGTGACCGGCGAGATCCCGGCCGACCTCGACGGCGTGTACCTGCGCAACACCGAGAACCCGGTGCATCCCGCCATCGCCGGCAAGTACCACCCGTTCGACGGCGACGGCATGATCCACGTCGTCGGATTCCGCGACGGCAAGGCGTTCTACCGCAACCGGTTCGTGCGCACCGACGGCTTCCTCGCCGAGCAGGAGACCAAGGAGCCGCTCTGGGCCGGCCTGGCCGAGCCGCCGGCCAGGAGCCTGCGCGAGGGCTGGGGCGCGCGCGGCGGGCTCAAGGACTCCTCCAGCACCGACGTCGTCGTGCACGCAGGGGTGGCCCTGTCGAGCTTCTATCAATGCGGCGACTTGTACCGCCTGAATCCGCTCACCCTCGACACGCTGGGCAAGTCGGCGTGGGGCGGCAAGTTCCCGTCGCAGTGGGGCGTATCGGCGCATCCCAAGAGCGACGAGCACACCGGCGAGCTGCTGTTCTTCAACTACGGCAAGGCCGCGCCCTACCTGCACTACGGGGTCGTCGACGCGCAGAACCACCTGGTGCACTACATCGACGTGCCGTTGCCCGGGCCGCGGCTGCCGCACGACATGGCGTACACGGAAAACTATGCGATTTTGAACGACTGCCCGCTCTTCTGGGAGCCCGAGCTCCTCGAACAGGGCGTCCACGCGGCCCGCTTCCACCCGGAGCTGCCGCTGCGGATCGGGGTCGTCCCGCGCCGCGGCACGTCGGAGCAGGTCCGCTGGTTCGAGGCCGACCCCACGTACGTGCTGCACTGGGTCAACGCCTACGAGGAGGGCGACGAGATCGTCCTCGACGGCTTCTTCCAGGACGACCCCGAGCCCCAGGACCGCGGCGACGGCTCGTACTACCAGCGCATGTTCCGCTTCCTCGCGCTCGACCGGATGCAGTCGCACCTGCACCGCTGGCGCCTCAACCTGGTTACGGGACAAGTCCGCGAAGAACGGCTGCGCGACACGGTCACCGAGTTCGGCATGATCAACGGGCGGCACGCGGGGCGGCGCAACCGGTACGCGTACGCGGCCACCGGTGTCGAGGGCTGGTTCCTCTTCGACGGGGTCGTGAAGCACGACCTGCAGACCGGGCACGACGAGCGCTACGCGTTCGGCGAGGGCGTCTTCGGCAGCGAGACCGCCATGGCCCCGCGGGTCGGTTCGAAGGGCGAGGACGACGGGTACCTGATTACGATCGTGACCGACATGAACCGCAACCTCTCCGAGTGCCTCGTCTTCGACGCCCAGCGGGTCGCCGACGGCCCGATCGCGCGGGTGGCGCTGCCGGAGCGGGTTTCCAGCGGTACCCACGCGACCTGGGCTTCTGGCTCTTCGATCCCGGGCTGGTCCACCGCCGACACCGTCTCGGCCGCCCTGCGGATGGGCCCTGCGTGAGCGAACATGCCGGTGACACCCCCTCGCAGCTGCCCGCCGGGGGCCAGAACGCGGTGGCGCACGCCCTGGGCATCATCGGCGACGAGTGGACGCTGCTGATCCTGCGCTACGCCACCGCGGGTGTCCGCCGGTACAGCGACTACCTCGACCGCCTGCCCATCTCCAACTCGGTGCTGACGAGCCGCCTGTCTCGCCTCGCTGAACTGGGCCTGATGGAGAAGGTGGCGTACCAGGACCGTCCGCCGCGCTTCGAGTACCGCCTGACCAAGCGCGGCCGCGACACCTGGCCCATCCTGCTGGCCATCTGGGCCTGGGAGGCCCGCTGGGTGCCCCAGCACGAGGAGCAGCTCCCGGTCATGCGCCACGCCCGCTGCGGCCAGGCGTTCCAGCCCCTGCTGCTGTGCGCGGCCTGCGGCAAGCCCGTCGAGCCCCGCGACGTCACCGGCGGCTTCGGCCCCAGCGGCACCTGGGAGCGCAGCGTCCCCGCGGCCACCACCCGCAGGCGCTCGTTCGCCGGCGGCGGCGCCAGTCCCGGCCTGTTCCCGCAGACCATGGCCCTGATCGGCAATCGCTGGTCGTCGGCCCTACTTGGCGCCGCGTTCCTGGGCGCGCACCGCTTCAAGGACTTCGAGCAACGCCTGGGTGCCCCGCCGACCATGGTCGCCGACCGCCTGCGCACGTTCTGCGACCTGGGCGTGCTGGACCCGGCGCCGGGCACCGAGCGCGCGGACTGGCTCAGCTACCACCTGACCGCGAAGGGCCGCGCGTTCTTCCCGGTCGTCATGTGCACCCTGGACTGGGGCCACCGCTGGTTCAAGGCCCCCGAGGGCCGCGCGCTGGTCTACCGCCACACCGAGTGCCGGCGCATCTTCACCCCGAGGCTGGCCTGCGACCAGTGCCGCGAACCCCTCCGCGGCGGCGGCGACGTGACCATCTCATGAGTGCTGTTCTGTCGTTGCTCTCTTCGCATATTTCGGACAAAACGGCCATCACCGGCGATGATCGATCGGTCTCGTACGCTTCATTGTGGCGCGCGGCTTCGCGCCTGTCGTTCCGGCGGGGCGAGCGGGTGCTGTACCGGGGCCGCAACCGTACAGAGTTCTGGGAACTCCTCCTGGCTTGTCTGCGGTGCGGCGCCACTCTGGTCCCGGTCAACTTCCGCCTCTCGGACGCCGAGGCGGCCTGGATCGCCGAGGACGCGGGCATCGGCCGGGTCCACGACGACGCCCCGGTCATGATCATGTACTCCTCCGGCACCACGGGCCGCCCCAAGGGCGTCATCATCGACGATGAGCAACTCGCCTGGACGGTGGGCGCGTTCGGCGCCCTGTTCGAGGTCGACGAGCACGCGGTGAGCCTGGTCCCGACCCCGTACCACCACATCGCCGGCACCGGCTGGTCCCTGATCACCCTGGCCGCGGGCGGCACCATCGTCCAGAACGCCGACCCGACCCCCGAGAGCATGTTCCGCCAGCTGGTCGACCACCGGGTCACCCACGCGGCGATGGTCCCGACGCTCATCCAGGCCATCTCGGACCGGCGGGCCGGGCTTCCCGCTCTGCGCCACATCGTCTACGGCGGCGCCCCGATCACCCCGGCGCTGATGACGAGGGCCACGGAGGTTTTCGGCGCCCAGTTCCATCAGTCGTACGGCCTGACGGAGACCACCGGCGTCGCCACCGTCCTGGATCCCGGGGAGCACCGCCCGGACGGCCGCCTGACCTCGGTGGGCCGCCCGCTGCCCGGCCTGGAGGTCAAGGTCTCCGCGATCGGCGAGATCCTGGTCCGCGGCCCGGCGGTCACCCGCGGCTACTGGGGCAACGCCGACGCCACTTCTGAGTCCATTGTGGACGGCTGGCTGCACACCGGCGACGCGGGCGCCTTCGACGGCGGCGGCTACCTGTACCTCCGCGACCGCATCAAGGACATGATCGTCTCGGGCGGCGAAAACGTGTACCCCGCCGAGGTGGAACAGGTCCTGGCCGCCCACCCACACGTCCTGGACGTGGCCGTGATCGGCGTGCCCTCCTCGCGCTGGGGCGAGTCCCCGCTCGCGGTCGTGGTCGCCGACGGCCCGGTGGACGACCTGATCCCCTGGTCCCGCGAGCGCCTGGCCCACTTCAAGTGCCCGGTGGCGGTACACGAGGTGGAAGCCCTACCCCGCAACGCCTCCGGCAAAGTCCTCAAACGCCTCCTCCGCGAGTCATATGGAGCATCGACATGACCGACTGGGCCTTGCTGCGCCAGCTCGTCCTGGCCACCCCGGACATCACCGCCGACGGCCGCCTCCTGCGCGACCACTACGGCCTGGGCACGGGCTTCGCCGACCCCGAACTGGCCACGATCGGCATGTCCGACGACACCATGGCCCTGGCCGGCGGCTCGTACCTCGAGCTCGTAGGCCCGCTGACCCCGGATGTGTCGATCGCCCGCTGGCTGTCCAAGTACGGCCAGGGCGGCTACGCCCTGTCGGTCCAGCACAGCGACCCGCTGGCCGCCCGGGACCGAGCCCTGTCGCTGGGCGTACGCGTGGTCGCCGATCAGGAGGTCATGGGCCACCCGATCGTGCAGTTCCACCCGGCGGACGTGGGGCTACTGCTGGAACTGGACGGCATCGCGGACCGCGACGCCTGGTTCTGGGACGACATGGGCGTCGAACCGTCGCCGCACGCCCTGATCGACGACATCGTGTCCGTGGAGGTGCCGTCCCGCGACCCGGAGGCCACGGTCAAGCAGTGGTCCCAGATCCTCGGCTTTGACGCGGCCGCCTCCGACACGATCGACCTGGGCGGCCGGTTGGTCACCTTCCGGCCGCCGGCCGAGCTGCCGCAGTGGACCGTGACGCTGCTGCGCTCCGAACGCCCCTCGACGCTGCGCGAGGAGAGCCTGCTGGGCGTACGGTTCCGCTACGCATAGCGCGCATCCACTACGGTGCGTGTGTGGCCCGCTCGCGCCTGACCTACGCCGAAGCAGTCAAGATCCTCACCGGCGGCACGGACTACACCACCGTGCTGAGCCGCCTCGCGGGCGGCGCGCTCCTCGCGGCGACCCCGCTCTCCGGCCTGGCGCTGTCGCTGTTCGACGCCAAGGGCGAGGCCAACGCGCTGCTGCGCGACCTGCTGGGCAAGGCCCCGGACCGCATCAAGTCGGTCCGCGGCCGCTCGCACTACGAACTGATCGAGGCCGCCCACGCCGTCCTGGTCATCTCCTGCTACTTCGACGCCTTCGCCGAACACGCCGGCGACCTCGAGGCCGACCTGAGGCTGACGGACGACGAGCGCCGGGGGTTCGCCCGAGCGCTGGCCACCCCACCGCCGATGCCGGGCGCCACGCGCGGGTTCGAGTCCACGATGGTGCAGCTGAAGACCGACTACGCCGCCATCCACCGCAGCCTGGTCGACTTCGCGTCCGGCCTGGTGGCGGGGGCCGGCTGCCGCTATCCCGACCGGGCCGTCGTGGTAGACCTGGCGATCACGTTGTACCGCAACCGCTACGTCCGGATGGCGGCCGACCTTCCGGAGTTCGCGTTCCTGGCGCACCTCGCCGAGCACGAGGCCACCCGCCACGCGGTGCGGGAGCAGACCGAGACCCTGGCGGAACTCGGCGCCATGCTGACCGCGCTGGTGCACGGCGCCCCGGCCGTCGAGGCCGAGCAGCGCCTGGCCCGGCACGCCCGTCTGGTGCTGGACCGCCCGCTGTGGCAGGCCGACGACCCCGCCTTCCCAACGGTCCGCGACGGGTTCGTCAGCCCGAGCTTCCGCATCGCGCTCGCCGGCCGCGATGCCCGCCTCGGCGACGAATCCTGGTGGCAGCAGCGCCGCCGGCGCGACGACCTCGCGGCGTTCCTGGCCGCCTGCGTCAGCGACCCGGCCTTCACCGAGCACCCGCTCGTCGTCCTCGGCCACCCCGGCGCGGGCAAGTCCCTGCTGACCGAGATGAGATCCTCGCGGCCCGCCTCCCCGGGTCCGCGTTCACCACGATCCGCGTGCCCCTGCGCCTGGTGGACCCGGACGCCGACATCCACCAGCAGATCGAGCGAACGGTCGAGCGCCTGGTGAAGGAGCACCTCTCGTGGGGCGACCTGTGCCGCGCCTCGGACACCACGAAGGTGGTCCTGCTGGACGGCTTCGACGAGCTGGTCCAGGCCACCGGCGTCACCCAGTCCCACTACATCGAACGGGTCGCCCGCTTCCAACGCGAGGAATGGATCAACGGCCGCCCGGTCATCGTGGTGATCACGTCACGCACGCTGGTCATGGACCGCACGGTGGTCCCACCCGAGACCGTCGTGCTCAAGCTGGAACCGTTCGACACGGCGCAGATCGAGCGGTGGGCCGACGCCTGGAACACGGCCAACGCGAACCGGCCGGGGTTCCGGGAGCTGGGTGTCGACGAGCTCGCCCGCCATGAGGACCTCGCCGGCCAGCCGCTGCTTTTGATGATGCTGGCCGTATACGCGGCCGAGAGTGGCGCCAGACTCGACGACGAACAGCTGAACGCCGACGAGCTGTACCGCAGGCTCCTCGACACGTTCATCGGCCGCCAGATCCGCGAGAAGGGCCCGGAGGCGCTGGGCGACCTCCGGTTCGCCGAATTGGAGCAGGCCGCCCGCCACGACCTGTCGGTGGCCGCGTTCGCGATGTTCAACCGCGGCCGCCAGTACGTCAGCGAAGAAGACCTCGAACGCGACCTCGACGCCCTCCACCCGATCGCCGATGCCCCGGGCGGCCACACGGGAGAGCCGCTGACCCGCGCGAAGCGAACGGTGGCCGCCTTCTTCTTCGTCCACGTCGCCCAGTCCGGCGACGACGTCCGGGTCCCCGGCCGGCGGACCTACGAGTTCCTGCACGCGACCTTCGCCGAGTACCTGGTGGCCGAGCACACCGTCGACCTCCTCCAAGAACTCCTGCACGACTGGCGCCGCCCCCGCCGCACCTACGGCGCCCACCTGGATGACGCCGGGCTGCGCGACCTGCTCTCGCACCAGCCCCTGACCAACGGCGAGCAGATCGCCCCGTTCCTGCGTGCGCTCCTCGAACGCCTGCCGGCCGAGGACCGAGCCGACCTGCGCAACGCCCTGGTCGAGCTGCTCGGTGCGGCACGGAAGCGGGTGGACGAATCGCCGTACTGCCCAACGCCGTTCGACATCGTGACCC
Organism: Dactylosporangium sp. CS-033363; assembly: GCF_050942475.1. Lineage (NCBI taxonomy): Bacteria > Bacillati > Actinomycetota > Actinomycetes > Micromonosporales > Micromonosporaceae > Dactylosporangium > Dactylosporangium sp. CS-033363. Next base: position 3,048,478 of record NZ_CP192032.1, read on the forward strand.
GCCTCGCCGCGTACTCCGCGAACCTGGTCATCCTGGCGGCGCTGTGCGACCGGGACGGCGTCGAGGTGGCGCTGCTTCCCGACTTTGCCTCGTTGGTGAGGTTGTGGCGCAGTCTGGACGCGGAGACGCAGACGGACCTGTTCGTCAACCTGGAGCGCAAGCACGGACGGATCCGGTTCTACGGCCGGTCCTTTTCCTCGCTGGCGATGGCCGAGGCGCGACTGGTCGGTGACTTCCACACGGAAGAGACCATCAGCGCCGGCCAGGTGACCTTGCCCTCGGAGTCTTCGGGGATCACGGCGACGCAGTGCCGGCTGCATGTCCTGTTGGTGAAGCTGCTGGCCGACATTTGGCCCGTTCCGCAGCTCGGCCGGCTGTTGCCCTACGACGAGCTGGCCCTGCTGAACTGGGTCGAGGAGGTCGAGCACGCCGACGAATCGCTGCACCACGCGACCGGCGTGATGCTCATGCAGGCGCTCCTGCGGGACGGCCCGGCGGTGTCGGACGCGACCCTCGCACGCCTCGTCGGCGCCATCCCGGACCTTGACGCCCCGCAAGACCAACCAGCCCGGGTATGGCTCCTGTTGCGTCACCCCCACGTGCTGAGTGGACACCCGAGATTCGGCGACGACCCCGTCGACCAACTCGCCCTCGTCCGTCAAGTCGCCCGGCGGAGCCCGGACTCGGCGGAGCGCGACAGGATTCTCGGCTACTCGCTCCCGCCTTCCGTGTTCAAGTACGAGGTCGCGCCGTCGATGGTGACCGACTTCATCGCTGAGCCGCACATCATGCCGAGCGTTCTGGAGCAGCTGGTGGAGTTCGGTGACCTTGCGTGGTCGCAGGTACGGCCGCGGGACCTGCTGGCGGCCGTGCGGATCGTCGACGGCGAGGTTCGGCAGTCCGCCGTCGTGTCATATGTCGAGTGCCGCGCGGCGGCGGTGTTCGAGGGTGAGGATGCGGAGGCGTTCGAGCTGCTGCGGGAGATGCGTCAGGCGTAGGTCGTGCGCAGGGCGTGCTTCAGCAGCTTGCCGGAGGCGTTGCGGGGCAGGGCATCCACGACGTGTACGGCGACCGGGCACTTGAAGTGCGCCAGCCGCTCCCGGCACCACGGGATCAGGTCGTCGACCGGGCCATTGGCGACCACGACGGCGATCGGCGACTCGCCCCACCGCTCGGACGGCACGCCCACCACGGCGACCTCCAGGACATGTGGGTGGCCGGTCAGGACGCTCTCCACCTCGGCCGGGTACACGTTTTCGCCGCCCGACACGATCATGTCCTTGATGCGGTCGTGCAGGTACAGGTAGCCGTCCTCGTCGAAGGAGCCGCCGTCACCTGTTCGGACCCAGCCGTCCACGATCGTGGCAGCCGTGGCCGAGGGGTTGCGCCAGTAGCCCTGCATGACGTGGCCGCCGCCGATCAGGACCTCGCCGCGTGCACCCGGCGGTAGGTCGTCCAGCGTTACGGGATCTACCACGCGCAGCGCGACGCCTGGCATGGGGCGGCCTACCGAGCGGAGGCGGCGTTCCTTCCACGGCTCGTCCGGCAGGTGATCTGAGGGCCACAGAACCGTTACGCCGCCCGTGGACTCGGTCAGGCCGTACGACTGGAGGAACCTGCAGCCGAAGACCTCCGTTGCCGCCTGGATCACCGGCAGGGGGATCGGCATCGCGCCGTAGACCAGGTAGCGCAGGGCTGACCAGTCCGTCGACCGGGTGCGGGGGAGGTTCAGCAGGGTCTGCAGGATTGTCGGGACCACCGCCGCGTGGGAGACGCGGCGCGCGGACAACAGCTCGATGAGGTCGGCCGGACTTGCGGCCGTTTCCAGGAGCAGGGCGGCGCCGTTCAGGTTGGCCACCAGCGCCAGGCCCAGGCCTGAGATGTGGAAGTACGGGATCGGCGCCATCGCCACCGAGGACGTGGTCAGGTCCATGTCGTAGTGCATCGTGGCCAGGGCCTGGCCGAGGTTGTCGCCGCTCAGCATGATGCCCTTGGGGCGGCCCGTGGTGCCCGAGGTGTAGAAGATGACCGCCGTGTCGTCCGGTCCTACCGGCACCCGCGGGTCCAGAGAATCCACTGTGGACAGCCAGGTCTCGTACGCGGGACCGGTGCACACGGCCTGAGTTCCGGACGGTACCAGAGCCGGATTGTCGACCACGAGAACTGCCGGCGAGGCGTCCGCCAGGATGGCCGCGATCTCCGGAAGGGCCAGGCGGTTGTTGATGGCGGTGGCGATCGCGCCGGCCTTCGTGGCGCCGTACAGGACCTCGAGGAACTCCGGGGCGTTGGCGCCGATGTAGGCCACCCGGTCGCCCGGCGAGACGCCCGCCGCCAGCAGGGCCTGGGCCACGCGGTTCGAGCGCTCGTCCAGGCCGCCGAACGTCGTGGTGCGCGACGGCTCGATGACCGCGACGAGATCTGGGGTCGCGGCGGCGCGGCGGCGGATGATGTCGGCTACGTTCGCGACGCGGGTGCCGTCGGCGTGGCGAGCGAAAATCGGCCGCGTCATCGGGAAGACCACGCGCCGAAGACGTTGAAGCCGAGGATGCCCGGTGGGGCGGCCACCACGTGCGGGATGGCGTTGATGACCGGGCCCGCCGTCACGTACTGGGCCGCCGTCGTCCGGACCCCGGGCTCGTCCGGCTCCACCAGGTTCAGGGACATGACGACCTCGGGCTTGCCGTATACGTGAATCGTCCAGTGATCGCGGCCGGCGTACCGTGGCAGCTTCGGGTCCATGGTCCAGATGATCGACAGCGTGATGAAGCGAAGGCCGGCCACGATGGCGTGCCAGCGCCATTCGGTGGCCACGACGGTGCCGGCCGGGATGGTGCCCGCCGCGACCGGCAGATCAGCCGCCGCCAGCTCGTGGTGGTGGTCGGGCTCGATGCGGTCGAACGTCACGCCCATCGCGTCGCCCATGAAGCGGAGGGTCTCCGCGTACAGCTCGCTGTAGAGCGGCCCCAACGAAGAAGGCGCCGTTGACCCCATCCCCATGACGTTGAACACGAAGTCCGGGTCCGGCATGGCGCTCGCGTCCAGCACCTCGTCGATCTCGACCCGGTCCAGCCGGACCGAGACACCCGTCAAGGCGAGGGCCAGCCGCTCGCCGATGACCCCGGGGCTGATGCCGACGCCGAACAGCGTGCTGCCGCCCTCCGCGCAGGCGGCCGCGAATCGGGCCGCGCGCTCCGGAGCGGGGTAGTGGTGGCCGGCGGTGGTGATGACGTTCTTGCCCGAACGCAGCAGGCGGCACAGGTCGTCGTCGTGCTCGCCGTAGTCGAGGCGCAACCGCGGGGTGTGGATCACCACGTCGGCGTCCAGCGCCACGATGTCCGAAATGTCGCGAGTGGCCACGACGCCGGTCAAGCCGCGGCGCGCGATGGATCCCGCGTCGCGGCCGGCCTTGCGGTCGCCGTAGACGTACAGCCCGACGAGATCCAGGTCGGGGGAGTCGAGCACGGCCCGCAGCGTCGTCTTGCCGATGGCGCCGGTGGCCCACTGGATGACGCGGGTCCCCATCTACTCGCGACCCGTCCGCAGTACCGCCTTGTGCACGAGCTTCCCCAGCTGCCGCTCGTAGCGCACGGGGTCGCGGGCGAGCCGGGCCCGGGCGTCGACGGCCATCCAGTCGGTGTCGAACGTCAGCTCGCCCTTGGCCGCCGCCTTCAGGCCCGTGCGGGCGATGTCGCGCGGGTCCTCCTTGCGGCCGTCGACGTGCTCGGACATGCGGGTCTCGACCGAGCCGACGATCAGCGCGGTGACCTTCGTGCCCTGGGGCTCCAGCTCGGCGCGGGTGATGCCGGACAGGAACAGGGCGGCCGCCTTGGAGGGGGAGTACCCGCCCATGAACGCGGTCGGCACGATGCCCGCCACCGACAGGACGTTGATGATCTGACCGCCGCCGTTGGCTCCCAGGACCGGCGCGAAGGCCCGGGTCATGTTCAGCGTGCCGAAGAAGTTGACCTCCATCTCGGCCCGGGCCGCGTCGGGGTCGTCGGTGACCACGAGCCGCTTGTTGGTGAACAGTCCCGCATTGTTGACGAGCAGGTTCACGTCGGAGCACCGGGCCGCGGCCGCGGCAACGTGGGAGGCGTCGGTGATGTCCAGCTCCACCGGGATCGCGCCGTCCACGGAGACGCCGTGCGGGTCGCGGCTGCCGGCGTACACCTTGGCGCCCTGTTCCAGCAGTTCCTCGACGAAGGCCTGGCCGATGCCCCGGTTGCCGCCCGTGACGAGCGCGACGACGCCGGTCACCGCTGGTACACCGGATCGGCCGGGAACTTCGCGCCGTGCTGCAGCACCGCGGGGTCGGGGACGAGCATGCCGAAGATCCAGCCTTCCGTTCGCTCCATGTCGTGGTTCCACTCCCACAGCAGCCGCCGGCGGCGGATGCCCCAGTGGCCGTCGACCCGCTCGAACACGTCGAGCATGCGCGCCACGGTGAGCGTGTCGCCGGGCTTGACCCGGGCGAACGCGGTCACGTAGCACTCCACGTCCGCGCGGTCGCCGTCGAGCTCGATGAGCACGTTGGTGACGACGTGCGTGGTGATCGACCTGGGGTGGGTCAGGGTGCGGGCGATGCTGTCGACGTACGCGTCGGCGGGGCCGCTGTACACCCCGCCGTGCTCCTCCGTCGCGCCCGGCAGGTAGCAGGCGCGCAGGGCCTCGACGTCGCCGCGATCGACCGCCCGCATGTACCGGATCAGATTTTCGGTGATGTCCTGCTTGTCCAAGAGATCCTGGAGTGACACTCAGGCGACCCTTCGTTCGTGGCCTTCCCAGAGCGGCTCGCGCAACACGCGCCGCAGCACCTTGCCGGAGGCGTTGCGCGGCAGCGCCTCCACGAAATGGACGGCGACCGGGCACTTGTAGTGCGCGAGCCGGTCCCGCACCCACGCGATGAGTGCGGCCTCGGTCAGCGCGCTGCCCGGCTCCCGCACGACGACGGCGATCGGGGACTCGCCCCACTTGTCCGAGGGGGCGCTCACCACGGCCACCTCGGCGACCTCGTCGTGGGCCTGCAACGCGCGCTCGACCTCGGCCGGGTAGATGTTCTCGCCCCCGGAGACGATCATGTCCTTGGCCCGGTCGACGAGGTAGAGGTACCCCTCGGCGTCGAGCCGCCCGACGTCGCCGGTGCGCATCCAGCCGCCGGCGAGCAGCGTGTGCGCGGTCTCCTCCGGGCGCTGCCAGTAGCCGGCCATCACCTGGGCCGAGCGGATCAGCACCTCGCCCGGCTCGCCGGTCGGCAGGTCGTCGAGGGTCACCGGGTCGACGATCCGCAGTTCGCTGCTCGGGTCCGGCTTGCCGCACGAGCGCAGCAGGCCCGGCTCGTCGCGGGCGCGGTCGTGGTCCTCCGGGCTCAGGAACGTGGCGCCGCCGGAGACCTCGGTCAGGCCGTACGACTGCTCCATCGCCGCCCCGAGCCGCTTGGTCGCCTCGACCAGCACCTGGGCCGAGATCGGCGCGGAGCCGTAGAGGATCAGGCGCAGGCTGCTCAGGTCGGCCTCGTCCAGCCCGGGGCTGCGCAGGACCACGTCGATGAGCACCGGTACGAGCACCGCCACCCGCACCCGCTCGCCGGCGATCATGCCGAGCAGGGCCTGCGGGGCGGCGTCGCGGACCTGGGCCAGGATCGCGCCCTGGCGCAGGCTGTGCACGGCCCACGCGAAGCCGAGGACGTGGAAGTACGGCGAGACGTTCAGCGAGGCGTCGCCCGGGTCGAGCTGCCAGCGGCCGCGGGCCACGTCCAGCATCGAGTGCAGGTTGCGGTTGCGGATCATGACGCCCTTGGGCAGGCCGGTGGTGCCCGAGGAGTACAGCAGTACCGCCAGCTCGTCCGGCCCGGTCACGATCCCGGGGTCGGTCTCGGGCTGCGCCCCCAGCCACGCCTCGTAGTCGCCGTCAAGGGTGATCAACACCCCCGGGAACGCAACAAGCGAAGCCTGCGCCGGCTCGGCGAAGAGCACGACGGCGCCCGAGTCGCGCAACACGAGATCGAGCTCCGGCCCGGCCAGGCGGAAATTCAGCGGAACCGGTACGGCGCCCGCCTTCGAGATCCCCGCGACGATGTCGAGCACGTCGGTGCGGTTGAGCCCCGCGTACGCGACCCGGTCCCCGCGCTCGACGCCCGAAGCGAGCAGTCCGGCGGCGACCCGGCTGGAGCGCCGGTCGATCTCGGCGAAGGTCGCGGCCCGGCCCTGTCCGGAGACCGCGGGAGCGTCGGGCCGCACCCTCGCAGCCTCGCGCACGACCTCGGCGATGGAGAACATCGTTGACCTCCAAACAACCCGTACGGGTGCTCACAAGCTACAACTAGAAGAGTGACTTGCACAGGGGGACGGTCCCGAAATATTTCTGGGCCGTTACGCCGAGGCACCCACCAGCCCACTGTCCGAGGACCATTGACGGGTTACTCCGACTGTTGTAGTAACAGCAGTAGCACTGCCAATTGAAGTATGCGGCCTCGGAGCGGAGGTGCCGGTGTCGGTTGCGGCGCTGGACGTGCGCGACGTTCGAATCCATTTCGGCGGTGTCACCGCCCTCGACGGCATCAGCCTGACCGTCGCCCCCGGCGAGATCTGCGGCCTGATCGGGCCGAACGGGGCCGGCAAGACGACCCTGTTCAACTGCATCACGCGGATCTACCAGCCGGACGCGGGCACGATCCGGTTCGGCGACGCCGACCTGCTCGCCGTGCCCCGGCACCGCATCGTGCGGCACGGCATCGCCCGCACGTTCCAGAACCTGGCGCTGTTCGGCTCGCTGAGCGTCCTGGAGAACACCGTCGCCGGCGCGCACGTGCGCCGCGGCCGGCACCGCACGCTGCGCGCCGAGGCCTACGGCATCCTGGCCGCGCTCGACCTCACCGACGTCGCCCACCACCCGGCCCAGGGGCTGCCGTTCGGCACGCTCAAGCGGGTCGAGCTGGCCCGGGCCCTCGCCGCGCGGCCGAAGCTGCTGCTGCTCGACGAGCCGGCGGGCGGCCTCACCCACGCCGAGGTGCGCGACCTGGGCGAGCTGATCCGGCGGATCCGCGACCGGTACGAGCTGTCCGCGCTCCTCGTCGAGCACCACATGGGCCTCGTGATGGGCATCTGCGACCACGTCGTCGCGATGGACTCCGGCCGCAAGATCGCCGACGGCGACCCCGGGGACGTCCAGCGCGACGACACCGTGGCCGCCGCCTACCTGGGCCGCACGGCATGAGCGACCTGCTGGAGGTGGAGGGACTCGTCGCCGGGTACGGCCAGGCGCAAGTACTGCACGGCGTCGACCTCACCGTCGGGCCGGGTGAGGTCGTCGTCGTGCTCGGCGCCAACGGGGCCGGCAAGACCACGCTCATGCGGGCCATCGCCGGCCTGCTGCCCAGCCGCGGCACGATCGCGTTCGACGGGCACCCGATCGCCAAGCGCCGCACCGGCATGAGCCTCGTGCCGCAGGGCCGCGGCACGTTCACCGCCCTCACCGTGCACGAGAACCTGCGCGTCGGCGCGGCCACCCGAAGCGGGGACAAGGCCGGGATTGCGGCCGACATCGAGCGTTGGTTCGAGGTCTTCCCGGTGCTCAAGGCCCGCACCAGGCAGGTCGCCGGCACGCTCTCGGGCGGCGAGCAGCAGATGCTGGCCGTGGCCCGCGCCCTCATGAGCCGGCCGCGGCTGCTGCTGTGCGACGAGATCAGCCTGGGCCTCGCGCCGAAGATCGTGGCCGAGCTGTTCGCGACCTTGAAGAACGTCAACGCCGCCGACGGTACCGCCCTGCTGCTGGTCGAGCAGAACGCCGAGCTCGCCCTGGACCTGGCGGGCCGCGCGTATTTGCTCGAGGTCGGCCGGGTCGCCGGGCACGGCCCCGCCGCCGAGTTCCGCGACAACGACGCGGTCCGCCGCGCCTACCTGGGCTACTAGGGGAGGAACACCGTGTCGCTCCTGCTCGACCGGCTCTTCGACGGCATCACGAACGGCTGCGTGTACGCCATCATGGCCCTCGCCCTCGTGATCGTCTTCCGGGGCTCCGGGACCATCAACTTCGCCCAGGGCGAGCTGGCCCTGTTCACCACCTACATCGCCTGGTGGCTCAGCACGCTCGGCGCGCCGATCTGGGCCGGGCTCATCGTCGCGACCGCCGTCGGGCTGGTGCTCGGGGCCGGCATCGAGCGCACGCTGATCCGCCCGGTCCGCCGCCGCAACGACATGGCGGTCCTGATCGTCTGTCTGGGGTTGTTCACGGCGCTCAACGCCTTGGCCGGGCTCATCTGGAACTCCGAGACCAAGGTGATGCCCAGCGTCTTCCCCAACGGCCTGGAGGACTACCTGAGCATCGGCGGCGCCCGGCTGTACTTCGACGGCCTCGGCGTCTGGCTCGTCGTCCTCGTCGTGGTCGGCCTGATGTTCCTGCTGTTCAACCGGACCACGCTCGGGCTGCACATGCGGGCCGTGGCCAACAACCCCGAGTCGGCCGCCCTCAGCGGCGTCAGGACGGGCAGGGTCCTCATGTTCGGCTGGGGCGTCTCCGGCGCCATCGGGGCCGTCGCCGGCGTGCTCGTCACCCCGCTCTCGCCGCAGCAGCTGGGCCTGCAGACGATGTTCCCGATCCTCATCTACGCCTCGGCCGCGGCCCTGTTCGGCGGCCTCGACAGCCCGATCGGCGCCGTCGTCGGCGGCCTCGTCCTCGGCGTCCTGCAGCAGCTGATCATGGGCTACGTCGGGTTCATCGGCGACACCCTGCCGCAGACCGCCGCCCTGACCATCATCGTCGCCGTGCTCGTGCTGCGCCCCAACGGCCTGTTCGGCACCAAGCAGCTGGAGCGCGTGTGATGCGACTGCCGATCGTGCTCACCCGCGGCACCTGGCCGCACCGGGCCGCCATGCTGGTACTGGCCGCGCTCGCGATCCTCGCGCTGCTGTGGGCCTCCGGGCTCGCCCAGTTCCGGGTCTCCCAGCTGACGAGCGTGTTCATCTACGCGATCGCGATCAGCGGCCTGAACCTGGCCACCGGGTACACCGGACTCCTGTCGATCGGCCACAGCGCCTTCTTCGGCCTGGGTGCCTACACGACCGGAATCCTCGTCATGCGGTACAACCTGGATCCCCTCTCGACGATCGTGCCCGCGATGCTGCTGTGCTTCGTCGTCGGCTTCGTCGTCGGCCTGCCCGCGCTGCGCATCCGCGGCCTGTATCTCGCGCTCGTCACCCTGGCCGTCGGCGTCGCCTTCCCCGAACTGGTGCGCCGGTTCGAGGGGCTCACCGGCGGCGCGCGCGGCCTGGTCATCCGGCGCCGCCTGCTCAACCCGCCGCCGTGGAGCGGCTTCAGCGCCGGCGAGCGCGCCGAGTGGCTGTTCTGGCTCTCGGCCGTAATGCTCGCCGCGGTCCTGCTGTTCGTGCACCTGCTGGTGCGCAGCCGCGCGGGCCTGGCGATGATCGCCACCCGCGACAACGAGATCGCGGCGGCCGCCTCCGGCGTGCGCGTCGCCACCGTCAAGACGACCGTCTTCGGCCTCTCCGGCGCCGTCACCGGCCTCGCCGGATGCCTCTTCGCGATGTACCTCGCCGCCCTCTCCCCGGACGGCTCCTTCACCCTCCTCAAGTCCATCGAGTTCATCACCGGCCTGGTCATCGGCGGCGCCGCGACCCGCCTGGGCCCGCTCGTCGGGGCCTTCGCCGTCGTCTACATCCCCTACCTGACCGCCAACCTCAACCCCGCCAACGTCAGCCAGGGCCAGCTCTCCGGCGTCCTCTTCGGCGTCGTGCTGATCCTGATCATCTTCCTCATGCCCGACGGCATCGTCGGCGGGCTGAGCCGCCTTCCCAAGCTGCTGCTGGTCCAGGAGGAACACCATGAAGCGCCCACTACGCCTGATAGCCGCCGCGACGAGCGCGACCTTACTGCTGGCGGCGTGCAGTAACGCCAACTCCGGCGACGAACCGGAGACCGCCGCCAGCGCCGGATCCACCGCGGCGAGCGGCTGGAAGGCCCCGACGCAGGACTGCGACGACCCCGCCGCCGCCACCAAGGAGATCAGCGGCACGCTCAAGGTCGGCTGGTCGGCCGCGCTCTCCGGCCCGCTCGCCGGGGCGGTCGGCGCGGTCCTGCAGGGCATGAAGGACCGCTTCGCCGTGGAGAACGCGGCCGGCGGCGTCAACGGCGTCAAGCTCGAGGTCGTCTCCCGCGACGACGCGTTCGACCCGGCCAAGGCCAAGGCCAACGTCGGGCAGCTGATCCAGTCCGACAAGGTCGACGTGCTCGACGTGTTCGGCTCCGGCCAGCTCGACGCGGTCGCCGACGACCAGAACGCGGCCTGCGTCCCGCTGCTGTTCGCCCAGTCCGGCGTGCCGACGTTCCGCGACGTCAAGAACTTCCCCTGGACCACGCAGTACCTCCCGAGCGCCGACGTCGAGACCGCGTTCGACGTGGAGCTGCTGAAGAAGAAGTACCCGAACGGCGCCAAGGTCGCGATCGCGGCGAACCAGACCGAGTCGGGCAAGGGCCTCGCCGACGGGTTCAAGAAGGCGCTGCAGGGCACCAGCTTCGAGCTCGTCAAGGAGGTCTCCCTCGCGGACCCGGCGGCGGCCGCCACCACGCTGAGCGCGAGCGGCGCCCAGGTGCTCTTCGACGCCGGCGTCACCACCGACTGCCCGGCGCTGTCGATCGCGGTCGGGCGCAGCGGCTGGAAGCCCGAGACGTTCATCCAGCCGTCCAACTGCGTCGACGGCAACACGCTGTACAAGCCGGCCGGGGCCGCCGCGGACGGCCAGCTCGTCCCGGTGTGGCTGAAGAACCCGGCCAGCGACCTGTACGCGTCCGACGCCGGCATGACCGACTACCTCGCCAAGCTCAAGGCCCAGAACAACCCCGCGCCGACCAACAGCTACACGGTCAACGGCTGGGTCATCGGCGACCTCATGATCGACGTGTTCAAGAAGGCCGCGGCCTCTCCCTCCAAGCTGTCCCACGCGGGCATCATGGAGGCGGCGCGGACGCAGGAGTACCAGCCGCCGATGTTCATCGACGGCATCAAGTGGAAGATGGCCCCGACGGCCCCGCTGGGCATCCTCGCCTTCCGCCCGTTCCAGTGGGACGCGACCGGGGTGGCGTTCAAGCCGTACGGGGACGTCATCGACATCTCCAGCAAGTACATCACCAAGTAGTCGAGGGGGTTCGGGCATGCCGGGACGAAAACTGCACCCGCCGGAGCGCGTGGCGGACTACACCGCGCGCGGCTGGTGGTCGCGGGACACCATGGATGCACTGCTGCGGGCGCAGGTCGCCCGGCAGCCCGACCGGCTCGCCGTCGTCGACCCGGCCAACAAGGCCGCGCTCGTCGGCTCCGCACCCCGCCGCCTGACCTGGGCCGAGCTGGACCTCGAAACCAACCGCCTCGCCGCGGTACTGCTCTCGCAGGGCGCGCAAGAGGGCGACGTCCTCGGGGTCCAGCTCCCCAACACGGTGGAGCTGGTCGTCGCCTACCTGGCGGCGTGGCGGATCGGGCTCATCGTCACGCCGTTCCCCGTGCAGTTCCGGGAGCACGAGATCGTGCCGCTCTCGAATCTGGCCGACGTCAAGTATTTCCTGACCACGTCACGCATCGGGGACCGGGCGCACGCCGAAGAGTTCCTGGGCTACGGGATCGCCCCCGTGCTGGCCCACGGCGACGACCTCCCCGAAGGCGTGCTCCCGCTCGACGAGCTGACGGCCGCGGCCGATCCGTCCACAGTGGAGCCGGTTGACGCCGACCCCAACGACTGCGTGACGATCTGCTGGACGTCCGGCACCGAGAGCACCCCGAAGGGCGTCCCGCGCAGCCACTACGACTGGCTCGCGATCTGCTGGGCCACCGTCGAGGCGCCCCGCCTGACCGAGGACGACGTGCTGCTCAACCCGTTCCCGATGGTGAACATGGCCGGCATCAACGGCATGTTCCTGCCCTGGCTGCGGGTCGGCTGCATCCTCGTGCAGCACCACCCGTTCGACCTCCCGACGTTTCTGCAGCAGATCACGACGGAGCGCGTGACGTACACCGTGGCGCCCCCTGCCCTGCTGACGTTGCTGCTGCAGCGCGACGAGCTGCTCGCTGCGGCCGACATCACCAGTTTGCGGCAGATCGGCTCCGGCTCGGTGCCGCTGCAGCCGCCGATGGTCCGCGGCTGGCAGGACCGCTACGGCATCGGGATCATCAACTTCTTCGGCTCCAACGAGGGCATCTCGCTGCTCACCGACCCGCACGACGTGCCCGACCCCGAGCAGCGGGCGCGGTTCTTCCCGCGCTACGGCGTGCCCGGCTACACGTGGAGCTCCCGGGTCACCGAGTGGACCAGCGTCCGGCTCGTCGACCCGGCCACCGGCGAGGAGGTGACCGAGCCCGGGGTCCCCGGCGAGCTGCGGCTCAAGGGCCCCACGGTGTTCGCGGGCTACCTGCACGGCGAGCGGCTGGCCAGCCCGTTCGACGAGGAGGGGTACCTGCGCACCGGCGACGTGTTCGTCATCGCGGGCGACCACATGCAGTTCCTGGAGTACGTCGACCGGGCCAAGGACCTCGTCATCCGCGGCGGCATGAACATCGCCCCGGCCGAGCTGGAGGGGCTCATCGCGGCCCACCCGGCGGTCGCCGACGTGGCCATCGTGGGCTACCCCGACGACGTGCTCGGCGAGCGGGTCTGCGCCGTCGTCGTGCCCCGCGACGGCGCCGAGCTCGACCTGCCCGGCCTGGTCGAGTTCCTCAAGGAGAAGCGGATCGCCTCCTACAAGCTGCCCGAACGGCTCGAGCTGCGCCCGGCCCTGCCCCGCAACCCGGTCGGCAAGGTATTGAAGCGCTCGTTGCGAGAGGAGATCGTCGCATGACCGAACCCCTGGATGTCGCCCGCGACATGGTCGGCGCCTGGAACCGGATGGACTGGGACCGGGTCGTCGCCCTGTTCGCCGAGGACGGCGTGCTGCACAGCGTGATGCAGGACCCGATCGTCGGCCGTCCCGCCATCGAGACCCGCATCCGGTCCCTGACCGCCGGCCTGGAGCGCATCGAGCTGCGCGTCAAGGCGATGGGCGTCATCGACGGCCGGGTCTTCATCGAGCGCGTCGACGACTTCGACATCAACGGCCGGCACGTGGAGCTGCCGGTCGTCGGCATCCTGCGAATCGGTGACGACGGCCTCGTCACGGAGTGGCTGGAGTACTACGACCGCGCCACGATGATGCGCGGCATGGGCCTCCCGGCGGACTTCAGCCACTCATGAGCATCGAGATCTCCCTCGGCCTGTGGCAGGACCGCCCGGCGGCCGAGGCCCTGGACACCGCCCGCCTCGCCGGCGAGCACGGCTTCCCGGCCGTGTGGATCGGCGAGATGGCCACCTACGACGCCTTCGCCCTCGCCACCGCGGCCGGCCCCCTGCTGCCGGCCGGGACCCGGATGGTGCTCGGCCCGTTCGCGGTCACCGTCCGCGACCCGATGATGATCGCCATGGGGGCGGCCTCGGTCGCCGCCCTCACCGGCCGCCCGGTCGACGTCGCCCTGGGCACGTCGAGCACGGTCGTCGTCGAGCAGTGGCACGGCCGCTCCCGGTCCGGCTCCGCCCAGGCGCTGGACGACGCCGCCCAGTCCGTGCGCGCATTGCTTTCAGGATCCAAGCTTCGTGGGTACCGCCTGCGCCTGCCACCGGTCCCCGCACAGCTCGTGGTGGCCGCGTTCGGCCCGCGCGCGGTCACGACGGCCGCCCGCCACGCCGACCGCATGGTCCTGAACCTGCTCGACCCGCCGACCGCGGGCGACCTCGTCACGCAGCTGGAGGCGGCTTCGTCCGGTCCCCGCCCGCGGGTCGCCGCCTGGGCCCCCGCCGCCATCGGCACCTCGCTCGACGCGGCCTATGAGCAGCTGCGCCGGGGCGTGGTCGGCTACCTGGCCGCGCCGGGCTACTCCGACATGTTCGTGCGGGCGGGGTTCGGGGAGGTCGTGGCGTACGCGCGGACGGGTCCCCATCCGCGGGACCTGCTCGCGGCGATCCCCACCGAGCTGATCGACGCCATCGGCGTGGTCGGCACCCCGGAGACGGCCGCGAAACGGATCGCTGAGTTCCGGGCGAACGGCGTCGATGACGTGGTCCTGGTGCCGTCCTCCACCGACGCGGATCCGTTCGGCGCCGCGACCCTGGCCCACGCCGGGGAACTGCTGTGACTCCGGGAATGCTGCTGCTCAACGTCGCGCGGCGGATCCCCGGCCGGGTCGCCGTGCGCGCCGGAGGTACCGAGCGCACGTACGGCGACCTGTTCGACAACGCGGCCCGGTTCGCCGGTGTCCTGTCCGCCCAGGGCCTTCACCCCGGCGACCGGGTCGCGTTGATGATGGAGAACCGCGTCGAGGCCCTGGAGTGCTACCTGGGCTGCCTCCTGGGCGGCTTCCCGGCGGTACACGTCAACGACCGCCTGGCGCCTCCCGAGGTGCAGTCCATTGTGGACGATGCGGGGGTGGCGGCCTTCGTCTCGTATGGACGGTCGGCGTCCGCCCCCGTCGTTCTGGAACCGGTCTTCGACGCCGCCCCGCTCCAGCCGCGTCTGGTCCCCCCGTCCAGCCCGGCCATCATCGGCTACACGAGCGGCACGACGGGCACCCCCAAGGGCGTGGTGATCACCCAGGAGAACCTGAACCGGATCATCCTGCACATGCCCGTCCACGACGGCCTGCGCCCCGGCAGCCGCTGCGCCTTCACCGGCTCGTTCTCCTTCGTGGCCGGCATCTGGGGCGTGATGCTGCCCCACCTGTACCTCGGCGGCGAGCTCTCCTTCATGGCCGGCCTGCCGCCGGCCGAGTGGATCGACCGCATGATCCGCGAGCGCAGCACGTTCACGTACGTCCCGTCCCCGCTCGCCCCCGCCTTCACCGAGGAGGTCCGCCGCCGCCCCGAGGTCCTGCGGTCCCTGACCGGCGTCCTGCACTCGGCCTCGGCCATGCGCCCCGAGGTGATGCGCGACCTGGTCTCGGTGATCGGCGACCGCTTCGTCGAGACCTGGGGCATGACGGAGACCGGCGCCCCGGTGACCACGACCGTCCCGTCCGACTGGTCGGACTCCTGCGAGGCGGACGACATCTTCGCCTCGGCCGGCCGCCCGGCGCACATCGCCGCGGTCCGCGTGGTCGACCCGTCCGGCGCCGACCTGCCCCCGGGCGAGCAGGGCGAGCTGCTGGTCGCGTCGGAGACCCTGTTCGCCGGCTACTTCGGCCGCCCCGAGGCCACCGCGGCCGTCCTGCGCGACGGCTGGCTGCACACCGGCGACCTCGGCCGCCTGGACAAGGCCGGCTACGTCTACATCACCGACCGCCTCAAGGACATGATCGTCACCGGCGGCATGAACGTCTACCCGGCCGAGGTCGAGCAGGCCCTGGCCCGCATGCCGGGCGTGGCCGAGGTCGCGGTGTTCGGCGCCCCGGACGACCACTGGGGCGAGACGGTGGTGGCGGCCGTGGTGCGCGCCCCCGGGTACACCTTCGACGACAAGATGGTCGTGGAGTGGTGCCGGCGGCATCTCGCCTCCTACAAGAAGCCGACGGCGGTGCTGTTCCTGGACGCCCTGCCCCGCAACGCGGCCCTCAAGGTCCCCAAGCCCCGGCTGCGCGAGCTGTACGCCACCCGCACCGCCTGACGTCCACTGTGGAACGTCGCCCGGGTCTGCCGGTGGGTGCCACGGACGGGGCAATGGGCTCGGCAGCCGTGCGCGGGAGGGTTACCCTCGGGATGTGCGGGAGCTCAGCCGGCTCGCCGACCACCTCGGCGCGCCCGCGGTGGCGCGCGACGAGGTGCTGGGCCACATGGGGCGGACGCTGCTGTCCACTGTGGTCGCGGAACCTGACCGGATGGAGCTTGTGCCAGGTTGGCTGGATCAGGTTGACTGGTTGCGTCGCGAACGCCGCCCATGGTCCCGCTAGCGGTTTCCTAGCCGGAATGCCAGGTCCGTTCGTCTCTTCGGCCCCGGGGGCCGGGCGTGATTCATCGCCGAGAAGAATGGTTTCACCCGGCGATTCACCCATTGACAGACATCGGTGATTGACCGGCTTGATGGCGTGGGTTGTACTTGGACTATGTGGACCGGGGGGTCACCAGCGGCTCGACCGCGAAGGGAAGTCCGCAGCAGGGGGAGGCGGAACCGACGTGGATGACGTACACCTACTGGATCGTCACAAGGATTCGTATTTCGAGAGCAGCCGCCACCGCACGGCCCTGATCGAGTCGATATCGACGGGCGCGGTGCCGCTGAAGTTCGCGTATGCCGGGTCGGCGGCATTCACCCACGACCGGTACGCGGAGACGGACAGTTACGCGGACATGATGGCATCGGCGGCGGCCGAATCCGACACACTGCTGCATTCCGGGCTCGCCGATCTCGACCTGGACGAGATCGCCGAGGTCGGCCCGGGGAACGGGCGGCACAGCGTCGCCTTCCTCGGTCAGCTCGCGGCCCGGGGGCGTGCGCCGCGACGGTACCTCGCGATGGACTTCAGCCAGACGCTGCTGGGCATCGCCGAACGGCGGGTGCGCGACGGCCTGGGTCCCCGGATGCGCCTGGACACCGAGGTCTGGGACGTCGAGGAGTGCCCGACCGGGCACCTGGAGCGCTGGCGGTCGGGGGGCTCGCCGGTCGTGGTCTGCCTGCTCGGCCACACGCTGGGCAACCTGGAGGACCCGAACCAGGCGCTGCGGCACCTGGCCGACGGTCTGCGGACGGGGGACGTCCTGCTGGCCAGCGTGCTGCTGCGAATCCCGCCGGGGAGCGAGGATTCGGCGATGACGGCGTACCGCACGGACGCCTTCCGCAGCGCCGTGCTCGAACCGCTCCTGGCCGCCGGCCTGGACCCGTCCGATCTGGATCTGCGCATCGGCTACGACGACAACGCGGTCGTCGGGGAGGCGACCCTGTGCCGGGACGCACGGGTCGGCGGCACCGAACTCCCGCGCGGGCACCAGATCCGCTGTTTCCTGTCGCGCCGCTTCACCGGCGATGAGGTGGTCCGGCTCTTCTCCGAGTCCGGCTGGTCGATCCGGGCGATCCGGGTCGACGAGACCGGCAACCACATGACTGTCGTCGCTGCCCGGAAGCAGGGGTCGCAATGTCCATGACGAGTGAGGCGCTGCACGGCGGCGCCCGGATCCGGCCGAATTCCGCGACCACCCTCATCGACCACGCACGGCAGGCCTGCATCTCGCACCGGGTGTCGTTCGAGGGGACCGACCCCCTGAGCGTGCGGCTGCCGGGCGACGCCGTCGCGGAGCTGTTGCAGCAGCTCGCCGGCCGCACGCCGCGGGTGGTCCAGCAGATCGTGCCGTTCGCGCCCGGCGCGCGGCGCACCGAGCCGCTGGCCGGGATGATCTGGCGGCAGCTGGCGGCGGCGCGGTGCGAGGTGCTGCGGTACTACCTCGTGCCCACCGGAAGCGACGCGCTGGCCCGGGCCCGGGAGCAGGCGGGCCGGGACCGCCAGGAGAAGCTCGTCGCCGCGCTGGTCCAGGTCGGCCAGGACTGGGTCGAGGGGCCCAACGTGCCGCTCGCCGACCTGTGGCTCATCGACGACCAGGTGGTCGTGCGCCGCGAGCTCGGCGGGGGACCGGCGTCCTGGCTGGTCAGCGGGCACGCCAAGGAGCTGGACAACGCCCGCCGGCTGCTGGCCCGGCTCAAGGAGCGCGCCGGGAAGGACCCGAAGCCGGAGACGACGGCCGGGCCCGACCTGACCGGTGACCTGCTGGAATCGGCCCAGATGCTCTACTCGCTGGCCGGCATGGCGTGCAAGGGCAGCAAGTACATCGATCCCAAGGACTGCCGCTGGTACCACGGCTCCTGGCAGTACCTGCGCCTGTTCAACATGGTCAGCAGCCCGAGCTGGCACAGCGCGTTCTACATGCGGGCGCTGCAGCGCCGGTTCGCGGCCGGCGACCGGAAGGTGCTCGTCAGCGGCACCGCGGACTACACGACCCTGGCGTTCGTCCTCGCCGCCGCGCGCAACGCGCTCGGGCAGGTGCCCAAGGACCTCGAGGTGCAGGTGCTGGACCTGTGCCGGACGCCGCTGATGGCCAGCGAGTGGTACGCGAAGAAGCTCGGCCTGGCCGATCGCGTGCGCTTCCTCGAGGGCGACATCACCGACCCCTGCGCGCTGAAGAAGAAGGGCGCCTCCGGGTTCCAGGTGATCGTGGCCGACGCATTCCTGACGCGGTTCGGGTCGGAGCAGGCGCACCAGGTCGTCACGTCCTGGCACCAGCTGCTGGCGGCCGGCGGACACGTGCTGACCACGGTCCGGCTGCACCCGCGAAATGCCTATCCGCCGCCCGATACCGAGGAGCCCGCGGTCAATGATCGATATCGGGTCACCGATCCGACCGACGACTTCGAGCTGAGACTCCGAGAGCGCGCGGCGGGCTGGCGCGGTATGCTCCCAATCGACCTCGATGATCTTACGAATGTCGGCCGGCAGTACGCCATTCGGATGAAAAGCAATGATCTCGGTGACGTCGGGGACGTCGAAGCACTCTTCCGTCGTGAACAATTCACGGTGGAGAAGCCCGAGCGCGAACGGGTAGACGGCGAACTCGTCAGCACGCAGTATCTGCGCATCGAGGCCATCAAGGCAGCGAGCGCAGGCACCCCCAGCTCCACCTGACCGCCCACAGACTCGCAGGGATTCCGCGGACGCACCTCACCGCGTCATCCCCCCTAGGCAGGGCCGGACCCCACCGGCCACGCTGCCAGGAGGGAGTGTCGTGCCGGACTCGTTATGGCAGCACACCGCCGCCGCGCTGCGCACGGAGGGCAGCGCGGCGGCCGATGTGCTGCGCGCGGCCAGCCGCGACGTCGACCTGGCGGGTGTCCGGGTCGATCTGGATCGGCGGCAGCGCGACGGGGCGCTGTGGTTCACCCCGGTCGCCTTCGCCTTCGACCACGATCCGGCGCTGAAGGTCGACATCTACGCGCTCGGGTCGGCGCCGCGCCGGCGGGTCGAGCTCGGCCTGGCGGTGATCAGGTCGGCGCTGGAGAAGGGCGTCGACGAGCTGGGGCTGCTGGCGTACGCGATCCTGGAGGCGGAGCCGCTGCCGCACGGCTGGCGGCCGCGGCGCATCGGCGAGGCCCATCCGCCGGACCGCGCCCAGCTGATCGAGCAGATGCGGGTCTTCAAGGGCACGCCGGCCTACGACGCGGTGGAGAACGCGTTGAACAAGGGCCAGGACGTGCTGCTGCTCGGCGATCACGGCTCGGGCCGCTCGGCGCTGGCGGCGGCGCTGGCCGATGAGCGCGCCGGGGCCGGGCGGGGCGTGGTCTGGCTGGATCTCACGGACCCGGCCGACGGCCCGGAGTCGGTGGTGCGCACGCTGCTGGAGCTGGAGCAGGCCCAGGACTACCTGCTGATCGTCGACGGCCTGCACGCCAACCTGCCGATCGTGACCAACGTCTTCCGGTGCGTGAAACGGCTGCGGCAGGACTACGACCTGCCGATCCGGGTCCTGGCCATCGGGCTGCCCCCGGTCGCGGAGCTGCTGCAGCAGGGCGAGCAGCGGGTGCTCGACCTGTACGAGGTCGTGATCGACGGCCGCGACACCGTCCGGCTGATGCTGGACGAGGAGGAGGGCCTCGTCCAGGCCGACCGGTCGCGGATCGAGCGGCTGGTCGACACCGACGTCCACATGGCCGACACGGCCCTGCAGTTCTACCGGACGAACGAGCGGCGGGTGCCGACGCAGCTCGATCTGCAGGAGGAGTACACCCGCGGGACCGTCGACGAGGCGGAGCAGCGCGCGCTGTACCACCTGGCCTGTCTCGGGTCGCTCGGCCTGGTGATCGCCGCCCGCAAGGCCGTGGACCTGTTCGGGCCGGCCGTCGAGCGGCTGCACGGGCGCAAGCTGATCCACCGCACCGACGACGCGTACACGATCGGCCCGCGCCGGCGCGCCCAGCTGGTCATGCGCTATGCCCGGCGCACCTGGCCCGCCGTGTGCCGGGAGAAGCCCGAGGACATCGCGTGGCGGCACCTGCAGCGCAGCGGTACCCGCGGGATCCGGGCCGTGTTCAGCCAGCTGGACCGGTTCGTCTCGCCGGAGCAGATGCGCTGGAGCAACCTGCGCCTGCAGGCCACCTGGGACATCGTGGAGCGGGTCGACGCCACGCTGGAGGTGCTGACCAGGCGGGACCCGACGTGGGGCGGCACGCTCGGCGCGTCGGTCTTCGCGGCCACGGCGTTCATCCGCCACCGCCCCGAGGAGCCCGACCGGTGGGCCCTGGTCGCCGGGCCGATCCGCGCGAGGTGGAACTATCTCGACCCCACCGCCGCGCTGCCGGAGCCGATCGGCGAGCCGACCACCGACATCACCGACTTCCTGCACATCGTCCAGCGGATGGAGAACGAGGACCGGCTCTACTCCCCGGACCGGCACCCGTCGGGGATGGCGGCCGCGGGCATCCAGCCGGAGCGGGCGTACCGGAACTGGGCGCTCGGCCTGCTGCTCGGCCTGGAAGGCACGGCCCCGCCCGAGCACCGGGAGCGGGCGCGCATCGACGCGCTGGTCGCGATGGCCAAACGGGCGCAGGAGATCGACGGCAACTTCTACCCGGCGCGGGTGCCGTGGGTGACCGCCCGGATCGTGATCGGGCTGTGCCAGGCCGGGCACGCCGGCGACCGCGTCGTCCAGCGCGCGTGCAGCTGGCTGCTGGACCGGCTCGGCCCGGCCGCCGTGCACTGGCGCAGCGGCACCGGGGACTGGAACTCCGACGAGGCCACCACCTCCATGTGCCTGACCGGGCTGTACCTGGCCGGGTTCGTCCGCCGGGACACCATCGACTCCGCCGTGACCTGGCTGCAGGAGCGGGTGGAGGAGTGCGCCAAGCCGGACCGGGAGATCGACCTCGCGAACATGCTGGAGACGCTCGCGCTGTACACGAACTGGCCGATCCAGACGAACCTCGTGGAGCTGCTGAACCGGGTCGAGAGCGAGTCGCGGCAGCTGGTCGAACGGCCGGAACTGACCCGTGACGCCCGGCCCGAGGAGGCCCTGCGGGTGCCCTTCATCAGCTCCCAGCTGACCAACATGGCCTGGGCCCGGGTCCGCGCCGAGTTCCGCGGGCTGCTGGAGAACGTGCTCAACGGCAACGAGGACGAGGCGGTGAGCCCGCACGTGCCGGCCCAGCCCGCCGTGCCGCAGCCCGTCCCCGACGCGGTGGAGGCGGCCATGCCGAAGCTCTCCCCGGAGGAGCTGCGGCGCTGGACCGACGCCGCCGAGCAGCTGCACCAGCGCCTCGAGCAGCAGCTGCGGGTGCGCAGCGGCCCGGCCGTCTCGGGCGCGCCGTCGGTGCAGCAGAAGCTCAACCAGCTGCAGAAGCAGCGCGACCTCTACCAGACCCTCAACCAGCTGCTCAGCCCGGACGCGCCGCGGGAGGTGCTCACGGCGCTCGACGAGCTCGGGCGCGAGGTGTGCGGGGGAGCCTGGCCGCTGCAACTGCCCTTCCCGTCGGCTGACGACGCCGGCGGCCCGCGGTGAAGCTGCGGCTGCCCGGTCCCTCGTCGCTGAACTTCCTGGCCGGCATCTTCGCCGGCGCCGGGATCAACCTGCTCACGTCCGTCGCGACCGGGCCCGAGGGCACGGTGAGCACCGGCAAGGTCGCCGTCGACTCGCTGTGCTGGGTGGCCGCGGCGGGCTTCCTGACCTGGGCCGCGCAGCTCGTCGAGCACGGTGAGCGGGACGCCGACCTGTACATCGACCGCGAGTTCAGCGACGAGGAGAAGCGCGAGATCCGGGAACAGTACATCGGTGCGGCGATGCGCAAGGCCTGGGCGCCGCTGATCGGTACGCTCGTGGCATTCGTCCTGGCGCTTCTGCTGCTGCCGGGCCTTATCCATTGGGCAGAGTTGTTCTGATGAGCCGTTTCCTGATTCTGCACGGCTGGGAGAACCAGCGTCCGGTCGGTCACTGGCAGTTCTGGCTCGCCGGGCGGCTGCGCGCCGCCGGGCACGACGTCGACTACCCGCAGCTGCCGGAGCCCGACCGGCCCGTGCTCAAGGACTGGCTGGGCGCGATCGAGCAGGCGATCACCCGCGAGCCCGGCCAGGGGCTGGCCGTCGTCGCGCACAGCCTGTCGTGCGTGGCGTGGCTGCACCTGGCCGCGCAGGGCAGCGTGCACCTGCCGGTGGACCGGGTGCTGCTGGTGGCGCCGCCGAGCCCCGAGTTCCTGGCCCGCACCGAGGCGCTGCGGCACTTCGCGCCGCCGATGGCCGCCCTGGACGCGGTGCGGGCCTCCTCGGCCGCGCCGCCGCGGCTGGTATGTGCGGACGCGGACCCCTACTGCGAGCCGCCCGCCGACGAGCGGTACGCGGGGCTGTTCGACGTCGACCGGATCGACGGGGCGGGGCACGTGGACATGGTCGCCGGGTACGGGCGCTGGCACTCGGCCCTGCGCTGGTGCGAGGACCCGGAACACCGGCTCGGGGTCGACTGACAAGATCGCTCCCGGTGTACGCTTGCCGACGCCCGGTAGCGGCGGTGGCGCGACCTGCCTAGCATCGCGGCATGGACGTGATCGCCGATCTCGCCCGCCCCTTCCTCGACGGCACCCCCACCAGCCAGGCCGCCGCCGTGGATCAGTTCCGCGTGCGCCTCGCGGAACTGCTGCACGCCGAGGTCGCGGCCAAGGGTCTCGACACGCCGCCGATCGAGGTCGTGCGCCCGGGCCGGCCGATGCTCGTCGTCGACGTGGCGGTCTGGCCCACCGCGGAGCTCCCGAGCAGCCTTCCCGACAAGATCCAGAAGTTGTACCGCGGGGTCGGGCGCTACCGGGAGCGGCACGCCGCCGCCGACCTCGCGCAGTTCGTGGTGGTGGCCGGGCGGCACCCGGTCGACCTGGAGCCGATCGCCGCCGGGCTGGGCCGGCTGGGCCTGTCCCGGATCGCGGTCTGCGTCGCCGCCGAATCCCCGTCGTGGTACCGCCTGGGCGGCATCGAGTTCGAGCCGCTCCCCGATCTGAACGCGACCGTCAGCCACCTGCTCGGCACCGAGCCGTCCCCGCCGCCGTCGCAGCCCGCGCGCGCCGAGCCCCGCCCCGAGCCGGTTGTACCCCGGCTGCGAGTGCTGCTCGTGGGCGACGAGTGGCGCTCCAGTACCGGCGGAATCTCCACCGTCAACCGCGAGCTCGCCATCGCCCTGGCCGCGGCCGGCGCCGAGGTGCACGCGCTCGTGCCGCGGGCCGGCGCCGGGCTGCGCGAGGAGGCGCGCGCGGCGGGCGTGCATCTCGTGGCGCCGGTCGAGCTGCCCGGGCTCTCCGACCGCGAACTGCTGCTGCTCCCGGCCGGCTGCGCGGTGTGCGCGGGCGGCTTCGAGCCGGACCTGATCGTCGGGCACGGCCGGGTGCTCGGCCCGTTGGCGCTGGCGGTGTGCCGCTCCCACTATCCGCGGGCCCGGCGGCTGCACATCGTGCACACCGACGCCGAGCGGCTCGAGGGGGCCAAGGAGGTGCCCGGCGGTGCCTCGCGGATGGCGACCGCGGCCCAGCGCCGCCGGCTCGAGGAGGAGCTGGCCGAAACCGCCGACTGCATCGCCGGCGTCGGCCCGCTGCTGGCCCGCACCATCCGCAACGGCCTGCGCGACGGCCAGGGCCCGCGCACGGTGCTGAACCTGGTGCCGGGGCTGCGCGACTGGGGGAGAGTGGCCGACCCCGAGGACCCGCCCGAGGAGCGCCAGGTGCTGCTGCTGGCCCGCGCGGAGGACAGCGCGTCGAAGGGCCTGGACTACGCCGTCGACGCGGTGCGGCGCGCGGTGGACCGGCTGCGCGGCGGCGCGGGCGCGCGGCCCCGGCTGATCATCCGGGGCGTGCAGGCGGCCGACGACGCGACGGTCAAGGACGGCCTCGACGCCCTGCGGAAGCTGGCGCCGGGCGTGGAGGTGACCCGCCGCGAGTACACGTCCGACCCCGACGACCTGCGCCGCGACCTGTTCGGCTCGGCGGTCGTGATCATGCCGTCCCGGCACGAGGGGTTCGGGCTGGCGGCGTACGAGGCGATCGCGGCCGGCGTACCGGTGCTGATCACGTCGAACAGCGGCCTCGCCGAGCTGCTGCGGGGTCTCCCGGCCGACGGGGGCCGTCCCGTGCAGCGGGAAATCGTCCCGATGGACGGGACCGACGACGAGATCGCCGAGCGCTGGGGCGAGGCGCTGGCCCGGGCCCTGGAGGACCCCCGGGCCGCCTTCCGGCGGGCCCGGGAGCTGCGGTCGCAGATCATCGAGCGGTACACCTGGGAACGCACGGTCGCCCAGATCCTCGCCCTGGTGACCTGAGCCGCCTCAGGAGGCCTGCGGCTGGGCGAGATACGGCTGCAGGGCGGCCGCGAGCAGCTCCCGGTCGTTCTTGTCCAGCGACTCCCCGGTCCACGTCTCGGCCAGCTCCAGCGTCTCGCCGCTGTGCAGGGTCAACCGCACCTTGATCGGTACGTTCTTGAGCACCTCGGCCGCGCGAATGTCCTCGTACGCCACGAACCGGTGCTGCTGGGCCAGCTGCGTGACGGGCGCGGACTGCAGGATCTCGATCAGGCGCTTCTTGCCGTCGTCGGTCGACTTCGGGCCGGGCACCAGGACCAGCCCGTTGGACAGCAGCAGCACGTCGAAGCGCAGCTTGCCCGGCGCGTTCATGTTCGCGATGCCGCCGATGACCTCGCCCCCGTCGGCGGTGGCCACGGCCGACTGCTGCTGGACCGCCCGCACGTCGATGCCGGCCTCGGCCAGGCGCTGCCGGGCGGCCGGCACCGACTCGGCCGCGGTCGCCAGCCGGGCGATCTCGATGATCGGCAGGTCGCTGCCGTCGGCCCGGGCGAACGAGGCGCCGGCGGTCCACGAGTGCTTCCAGCGGCCGATGCCCCCGCTGCGCGCGGCCAGCCCGATGGCCGAGTCGATCCGGTCGGCCAGGATCTCGCGCTGCTCCTGCGGGTTGCCGTGCGGGTTGACCGCGCGGCCCAGGTCGCCCGCCCCGCCCCGCTCGACGATGTGCAGCACCAGCCCCAGATCCCCCTGCGGCGCCCCGGCCAGCCGCGCCGCGGCCCGGAACAGCGCGTCGGTGTCGAGCTGGGCCCGCGCCGCGATGCTCGCGTCGGTCAGCTCGTCCCACGACAGCAGCGTCTTGTCCTCGATGTTCAGCGCGGCCCGCTGCAGCCGCACGGCGAGCCCGGCCGGGTCCCCGAGCAGCGCCGCGGCCGGCCGGTTGTCGACCGCCACGCCCGAGTCCGGCATGGCCTCCATGGCCCGGATGCGGTCCGCGATCGGCGGGTGCGAGTCCCACCGCGAGCGCTCCTCCTCCGGCGTCGAGTCCCGCAGCTTGGCGAGCTGCCCGGAGCGCCCGCGCAGCAGCTGGGCGAACCCGCCGAAGACGTCGCGCGGGGCGAGCTTGGCGTCCCAGCCGATCGTCACGTAGTTGTTGACGAAGAACGTCCACGCCGTGCCCACGACCGCGAGGTCCCGCATCGCGCTCACGGCCGCCGCCCGCCCGGCGATGCGCACCGAGAACTCGTCGGCCTCGTACTCCATCCGCCGGCTCACCGCCTGCTCGACCAGGATGTACAGCCGCGCGTAGGTCCGGAACACGAACCCGGCCAGGCTCGACGGTCCCACCTGGACGATCGTCTGCACGATGGCCATCCGCCCCCGGTGCGCGAGGGCGCCGAGCTTGGTGTGGCTGCCGGAGTAGTGCCCGAGCTCGTGTGCCAGCACCGAACTCAGCTGCGCGACGCTGAACGCCTGCAGGAGGGGGAGCCCCACGTACATGATCCGCCGCCCACCGGCGAGGCCGAGGAACCGCGTGTGCTCGGCGACGGCCGCGTTGACGTCCGGAATGAGCCGGATCTCGTCGGGCGCGCGAGTCCCGACCTGATGCGCCAGCTCGTGCGCGGTGTCCCACAGCCCGCGCGCCTCGTGCGGCGCGAGCGGCAGCCCCTCGGGCTCGCCGGGCTTGGCCGTGAGGATCTTCCAGAACGCCACGATGAGCCCGACCGCCACCGCGATGGTCAGGAACGCCAGCTTCCCCGCCGCGGCTCCGGGATGCTCGTTCCACAGCCAGACGGTGGCCCACCCGAGCCCCCCGATGAGCGCGATGGCGAGCAGGTAGAACCCGGCGAGCAGCACGACCGAGATGGCGGCCCGGATGGTGGTCTTCATGGCTTTCGTCCCCCGTATGTGTGAACGGCTCACATTATGCGTAACAGGGGGCCGCCTGTCTGTCCCGGGATCCGGCTGTTACCCAAGGTCATCGCACCGCGACAGGGGGCGTGAAACGTTCATGGGGCTTTCGAAAACGCTTCGGAAAGATCGGCGAGCTTCGTAGCGTACGCGGCATGCTACGACGGTTTCTCGTCGTGCTCATGCTCATCGTGCCGCTGTTCGCAGTGGCACCGGCGGCCGCCACCGCCTCGACGTTTGCGCCGGGGAACGGGCGGTTGTTGTTCGTGGGACAGTCCACGAAAACGGCGTGGGACGACTACACATCGTTCGCCGCCGCCCCCAGTGGCGGCTCCGTCTACTACGAGGTCAAGTCGGGCACCTGGGTGAACCAGGGGCACAAGGACTACGCGACCTTCCTGGCCCAGCAGGGCAAGATGATCCAGGTCGGGGTCTCCTGGAAGGACAACCCGCCCGGCTTCGGCGGCGGGGACGAGAACGCCAAGGCCGCGCGGTCCCGCCAGGTCACCGCGGAGCTGGCCGCCGGACAGTACGCGGCGCAGTTCAACCAGCTCATCGCGTTCATCAACCAGTACCCGAACGCGAAGTTCTTCCTGCGCCTCGACTACGAGGTGTCGAGCTTCTACCACTGCACCGACGCGTCCTGCTCGTCGTACAAGGGCGCGTTCGCGAAGATCCGCCAGCTCATCGACGGGGCGAAGCGGCAGGACAACGTCACGTACGTCTACCACCCGGTGCGCGGCGAGTACGAGGCCATGTACCCGGGTGACAACGTGGTGGACTGGGTCGGCGTGTCGGTGTTCGCGCACGAGCTGTGCATGCCGATCTACGACAACGGCTACCTGTACAACGGCACCCCGCCGCAGAACTACGACACCGGCGCCCTGCAGTGCCGCAACGCGTACATCGGCACGGACAGCAACGGCAACCAGGCCGCCGTGTGGAAGAACTGGGACTACGACGGCAACGTGCTGAAGATGATGAAGTTCAGCAAGGACCACGCGAAGCCGATGATCGTGTCGGAGTCCGGGATGATGAACTTCACCGACAACGGCGGCGACACCTCCGGGCAGGAGGCGGCCCGCGGCAACACGTGGGTGCAGCGGCTGTTCGGCCTCATGAACTACAACGGGCCGATCCCGAACAGTTCGGGCACTTACGACCTCAGCAACGTCATCAAGGCCGCCGTCTATATCGATCTGGATTTCCGGTACGGCTGGGACGGCATCAACGACGGCAGCTTCGACTTTCCGGTGAATTCGACGTGGTTCGTCGACGGCCGTCTGTCGCAGTATCCCGGGGCGAAGGCGTCGTTCTGTCAGGGCCTCAGTGACCGTGGATTCGTCACGACGTGCTCAGGCTCGAGCGGTACCACCGCGAACCGCATCATCGGCGCCGGCTCGAACCGCTGCGTCGACGTGTCCGGGGGCAGCGCGGCCGACGGGGCGGCGGTGCAGCTCTGGGACTGCCTGGGCAACAGCGCGCAGACCTGGCGGCGCAACGGGGACACCTGGGTCAACGGCTCCGGCAAGTGCCTCGACGTGACCGGCAACGGCACCGCCGACGGCGTGAAGGTCCAGCAGTGGACGTGCCTGGGCAACGGGGCACAGCGCTGGGTCGTGCAGTCCAACGGCACCATGCTCAACCCGCAGTCCGGCAAGTGTCTGGACGCGACCGGCTGGGGTACCACCAACGGCACCCGCCTGCAGATCTGGACGTGCGGAACGGGGCCGCAGTCCAACCAAACGTGGCGCCTCGCAACCGCCTGACACCCCGACAAGAAAGGTCCGACACCCCCAATGTCCTCGCGTAAACGCATGCTGCTCGGAGCCGGCCTGGCCATCGCGGCCGCCGTCTCCGTGCCGATCCTCAACGCGCTCCCGGCCGCCGCCGTGGCCGGGCGCAACCTCCCCGCCAACGGCAAGGTCCTCTCCCTCATCGGGCAGAGCACGCCTGACCTGTCCGCGTACAAGACGCAGGTCCTCGACACCGACGCGAGCATGCCGCGGCCGGGTGGCATCACGCTGTACACCAACATCACCCCCGGTGTCTGCAACGGCCTCAGCGGCTCGTGCAACCTCAACGGCAACGTCACCGACTTCGGCCAGACGCTGTCGCAGTACCCGGGCGCGGCCGTCGCGGTCGGGCTCTACCTCGCCGACGGGCCGGGCTGCGCCAACCAGCCGCTGCGCGCGCTCATCGGCCGCCAGGACGCCGACATCGCCGGCGGGCTGGGCCAGCAGTACCGGCAGAACCTCGACAACCTCGTGACGTACCTGAAGAACACCAACCGCTCCGTGTACCTGCGGGTCGGCTACGAGTTCGACGGCCCGTGGAACTGCTACAACACCGACTTCTACAAGCAGGCGTTCCGGTACGTGAAGGGCCGCATCGACGCCCTCGGCGCGGCCAACATCGCCACGGTGTGGCAGAGCGCGACCTACGCCAAGGACGGCGACGCCAACTACAAGTTCGACTTCAGCAACCCCAACCACCTCGCCGACTGGTACCCGGGCGACGACGTGGTCGACTGGGTCGGCATGAGCACCTTCTACTGGGACGCGACCTACCGGCAGTACCAGTGGGCGTGCGACACCCCGACCAGCAGCCCGAAGGTGCTCTACGACCGGGCGCTGAACTTCGCCCGCGGGCACAACAAGCCGGCCATGATCGCCGAGGCGACCCCGCAGGCGTACCGCACCGCCAACCTCGACGCCTCCTGCACGAACGTCAACAACCGCATCTCGCTGAACGGTGACTGGACGAAGATCGGCAGCTGGTACGACCAGTACTTCTCCTACATCACCGCGAACACCGACGTGCTGCGGGCGGCCGCGTACATCAACAGCAACTGGGAGGCCATCGCCCAGTTCGCCTGCCCGCCGGGTTCGACCGCGGGCTCGCCGAACTGCACCGACGGCTACTGGGGCAACAGCCGCGTGCAGGACAACGCCAACATCCGGGCGAACTTCAAGCGCGAGCTGCAGAACTCCGTGTTCGTCAACGGCACGCTGTCGGGCCGCGGCGCGAACTGGGGCGGCGGCACCACGAACCCGACCACGAACCCGCCGACTTCACCGACAACCACCCCGCCGACTTCGCCGACCACCACCCCGCCGACCGGAGGCGGTGGCAACCGCAACGCCTTCTCCACCATTGAGGCGGAGTCGTACAACTCCCAGAGCGGCACGCAGATCGTGACCACCTCCACCGCCAGTGGCGGCAAGGAAGTGGGTTACACCAGCAACAACGACTGGATGAAGTACGACGGCGTCAACTTCGCCGGCCGCAACCCCAACATGGTGACCTTCCGCTACTCGTCCGGCCGCGCCACCAACCAGGCCTTCACGCTCGAGTTCCACGCGGGCTCGGCCACCGGCCCGGTCATCGCCGCGCCCGGCCTGCTGGGCACCGGCAGCTGGACGTCGTACAAGGAGATCTCCTTCAACGTCAGCAACCTGCCCGCCGGCACCACCTCCATCACCGCGGTCGTGAAGGTCGGCGACTCCGCCGACGTCCTCGACCTCGACTGGTTCAAGTTCGTGTAAGTCCCGAACCCGACAGGGCCGGCGCCGAACCATGGCGCCGGCCTTTTCGTGTTCGGTGACATGTCCCATTTCCTGTTCGCATCCATGCCGCAGGCGGGCCACACCAACCCGCTCAAGCCGATCGCCCGCGCCCTGATCGCGGCCGGTCACACGGTCGACTGGTACACGGGCCGCGACCAGAACGTCGGCGCGACCGGCGCCACCCACCGCCCGATGCACCCCGACCTCGACGGCCCGCCGCCGCGAAGCGAGCACACGGGCCTGGCCGGCATCCGCTGGGACCTCAAGCACCTCTTCCTGGATCCGGTACCGCTGCAGGTCACCGAACTGACGTCGCTCGTCACGCAAACGCGGCCGACGGCCCTGATCGCCGACATGGGCTTCTTCGGCGCCGGTGCGCTGCACGAGCTCACCGGCATCGACTGGATTTCGGTCGGGATCACGCCGCTGCCGATCCCGAGTCGCGACACGGCGCCCTTCGGCACCGCCCTGCCGCCGTCGGCCACCGCGCTCGGCCGGCTGCGCAACCGGGTGCTCTACGCGCTGATGAACCGCCTGGTCCTGCGCGATGTCCACCGCCACTGGCAGGACGTCCGGGCCCGCATCGAGCTCCCGCCGGCCCGCACGTCCCCGCTGGCCGGCATCTCGCCGCTGCTGCACCTGCAGAACGGCGTCGGGGAGTTCGAGTACTACCGTTCCGACCTGCCCGAGCAGGTCCGCTTCGTGGGCTCCCTCGCGGACGACTCCGGCGCCCCGTTCGACCCGCCCGCCTGGTGGCTCGACGTCATCGCCGGCGAGCGCCCGGTCGTGCACGTCACCCAGGGCACCGTCGCCAACGACGACCTCGGCGCGCTCGTCGCCCGCACCGCGCGGGTGCTCGCGGACGACGACGTGCTCGTCGTGGCCACCACCGGCGGGGCCGACCCGGCGGTGCTGGGGGAGCTGCCGGGCAACGCCCGCGCGGCGCGGTTCATCCCGCACCGGTACCTGCTGCCGTACACGAGCGCGATGGTGACCAACGGCGGGTACGGCGGCGTGCAGACCGCCCTCGCGCACGGCGTGCCGCTCGTGGTGGCCGGCGCGACCGAGGACAAGCCCGAGGTCGCGGCCCGCGTCGAGCACGCCGGGGCCGGGCGGCGGCTGCGCTCCGCGGCGCCCGCCGACGCCGACCTGCACGCGGCGATCCTGCAGGTGCTGGGCGATCCGGCGTTCCGGCGGGGCGCGAACCGGCTGCGCGACGCGTACGCCCGGATCGACACCGCGGCCGAGGTCGTCCGCCTCGTCGAGGGCGTCACCAAGCCCGCAATTGTCAAGTATTGACAGATCTCCCTGGAATGGGAGAACCTTCACGAGCGTCGATTCGGCGGTCGGCGGCCACTCACCTGGTTGATCGATCGGAGCGACGTGAGAAGGCTGCTCTGCAACGTCCTGGCCGCGGCATGCGCCGCCGCCGTTACCGTGACCGCCCTCGGTGCGCCCGCCCGGGCCGCCGTACCCGCCGACCTCACTGGTCTCGTCAATCCGTTGATCGGGACGCAGAAGGAGGGCAACACGTTTCCCGGTGCGGCGCTGCCGTTCGGGATGGTGCAGGTCAGCCCGGACACCGGCTGGGGGACCGGCTACAACTACGACCACACGAAGGTCTGGGGCTTCTCGCAGACCCACCTGTCCGGCGTCGGCTGCCCCGTCGCCGGCGAGGTGCCGCTCATGCCGACCGTCGGGGCGGTCAGCAGCAACGACCCCAACACGTACGGCCAGCCCCTCAACCACGCGCAGGAGCAGGCGACCCCGGGCTACTACCGGCTCGGGATGGCCAACGGCGTCACCGCCGAGCTGAGCGCGACGCTGCGCACGGGCTGGCAGCGGTACACCTTCCCGGCCGGCACCCAGTCCAACGTGCTGTTCAACACCGCCCAGACGCGCGGCTCGGCCACGGGCGCGAGCAGCTCCAGCGTGTCCATTGTGGGCAGTGACACGGTCGAGGGCTCGGTGACCGTCGGCGGCTTCTGCGGCTCATCGCCCGCACATACGGTCTACTTCACGGCCCAGTTCAGCCGGGCCTTCGCCTCGTTCGGCACCTGGTCGGGCTCGACGTTCACGAGCGGCTCCCGCGCCTCGTCGGGCAGCGGGTCGCGCGGCGGCTGGGCGCGCTTCGACACCAGCTCCGACCGCACGGTGACGGTCAAGGTGGGCCTGTCCTACACGGGCCTGCCGGGCGCGCGGGCCAACCTGAGCGCCGAGACGTCGGCGGTCGGATTCGGCTTCGATTCGGTACGGACGGCCGCTCACGACACCTGGAACGCCAAGCTGCACAAGGCGGAGGTCGACGGCGGGACGACGGACCGGCAGGTCGCGTTCTACACGTCGCTGTACCACTCCCTGCTGCACCCGAACCTCGCCGGCGACGTGGACGGCAGCTACCGCGGCTTCGACAACGCCGTGCACACGGCTTCGGGGTACACGCCGTACCAGAACTTCTCGCTCTGGGACACGTATCGCGCGCAGAACCAGCTCGTGGCACTGCTGGAGCCGCAGGTGGCCCGCGACTCCGCGCTCTCGCTGCTCGCCGTGGACCGCGAGCTCGGCTGGCTGCCGCGGTGGGCGCTGGACAACACCGAGACGAACACGATGACCGGCGACCCGGTGACGCCGTTCCTCGTCGACCTGTGGGCGCGCGGGCTGCTGTCGGGCTACGAGGAGCAGTTCTACACCGCGCTGCGCAAGAACGCGACGGGGGCCCCGCCGGCGTCGACCGGGCTCAACGGCCGCAACGGCAACCCGTACTACACGGCGCTCGGGTACATCCCGACCGGCGTCACGTGCACGCCGACGAACCAGTTCGACCATGACTGCCAGTACCCGAGTTCGTCCACATTGGAGTACGCGGCGGCGGACTCGGCACTGTCCATCATGGCCAGAGCGCTCGGGCATACCGCGGACGCCGACGCCTTCGCCGCGCGCGGCCAGAACTACCGCAACCTCTTCGACCCGTCGATCGGCTTCTTCCGGCCCCGCAACGCCAACGGCGTCTTCGCGCCCACCTACTCGCCGACGGACGGCGCGCACACGTTCCACGAGGCGGGCGCGTACCAGTACCAGTGGCTCGTCCCGCAGGACCCCGACGGCCTGGTCTCGCTGCTCGGCGGCAAGGGCGGCACGAACACCCGCCTGGACCAGTTCTTCGCGTACAGCGACCTGCTGGCCGACCCGTCCGGCACCGCGCACACCAAGTGGGTCAACGGCGCCTACGACTACTACAGCTTCACGACGTACAACCCGAACAACGAGCCGGACCTGCTCGCGCCCTACACCTACCTGTGGACGGGTCAGCCCTACAAGACCGCCACGGTACTGCGCGCGGCCTACACGCTGTTCGCCAACGGCCCCAACGGCGTCACCGGAAACGATGACCTCGGCACCATGTCGGCCTGGTACGTGTTCTCGTCCCTCGGCCTGTACCCCCTCATGAACGGCGCCAACTTCTACGGGGTGAGCACCCCGCAGTTCCCCTCGGCCAAGGTGACCGTCGGCTCGTTCGGCTCCCAGCAGGGCGGCACGCTCAACATCAGCGCGGCCGGCGTCAGCGACACCAACCGCTACATCGGCACCGCCACGCTCGGCGGCACGGCCTTCACCCGCACCTGGCTGTCCCAGTCGGACATCGCCCACGGTGCATCCCTCAACTACACCGTCTCCGGTACCCCCAGTGCCTGGGGCACCGCCGCCGGCGACACGCCCCCGTCGGCGAACCACACGAGTCCCCCGGCCGCGACGGCGAACCTGGCGCAGGGCAAGCCCGCGACCGGATCGGCGTCGTGCGCGTCCACGGAGGGCCCGGACAAGGCGGTCAACGGCAGCGTCACGGGCGGCAACACCGACAAGTTCTGCTCGGGCGTCACCGGCGCCTGGCTGCAGGTCGACCTCGGCTCGGCGCAGACGGTGAACCGCCTCGTGGTCAAGCACGCGGGCGCGGGCGGGGAGCAGGGCGCGTACAACACGAAGGCCTTCACCCTCCAGACGTCGACGGACGGCTCGAACTGGGCCACGCCGGTGACGGTGACGAACAACGCGGATCCCGTGACGACTCACCAGATCCCGGCCACGACGGCGCGTTACATCCGGATGAACGTGACCACCCCGACCCAGACGTCGGACACGGCCACCCGCATCTACGAGCTCGAGGCGTACGGCCAGTCGCTCACGAACTTCGCCCTCAACCGCCCCGTCACGGCCTCCCCGGCGTGCACGTCGACGGAGGGCCCGGAGAAGGCCGTGAACGGCAGCGTCACGGGCGGCAACGCCGACAAGTACTGCTCCCTGTCGGCCAATGCCACGCTCCAGGTGGACCTGGGCGCGTCCCGCCCGATCACCCGCTTCGAACTGGCCCACGCCCAGGCCGGCGGCGAGTCGGCGGACTGGAACACCAAGGCCTACACCATCGACGTCTCGAATGACGGCACCACGTGGACCAGGGCGGTGACGGTCACCAACAACACGGCGGCGAACACCGCGCACGCGGTGACCTCGTCGGCCCGGTACGTCCGCCTCACGGTCGGCACCCCGACCCAGACGACCGATACCGCAACCCGCATCTACGAGTTCCGCGTCCTGGGGTGATTGAACGGGTGACCCGCGGGTGATTCGTCTGCTCACCCGCTGACGACAGGATCGGCGAGGGCCGATGAGGCTTACGTTCTTTGCATGCCTCCGGCCCTCGTTCGCCCGTACGTTCGCGTCATCCCCATCGCGCACATCCCCCCGGCCCCGTCCAGGCGCTCGACGGTCCCGATCCGCACCACCCCGCCGGCGTACCGCGCCCGGCACGACGTCCAGCCCCCCGCTCAGCCCACCGCCCAACCCCCGCAAGGCCGGCCCCGGCACACCCGACGCCGCCGCCGGGGCCCGGCCCTCGCCTGGGGCGCGCTGTTGGTCACCCTCGCCACAACAGCCATCACCCTGCGCCCCGGCGAGGAGCCGCTGCTGTCGGCGGCCGCCCCCGCCGCCGACTCGGCTCACCTGGAAATCGCCATGGTCCCAGCCCCGGTCACGCAAGCGGTGCTGGCGGCCTCAACCGTCCGCCGCCGCCCGGACGCGGCCCCCACCCCCGTGGCCGCGCCTGCGGCGGCGTCGGCGGCGTCTTCGGCCTCTGGGAAATCGACCAAGGCCACGACGCAGTCGAAAGCCACCACCCGGAAGAAGTAGCCTCGCAACCATCGGCCGGTATGCTTCCCGCACATGGAGCAGCCTGAGCGGGAAGTGCTCGACTGGCAGACCTTCGGCAGCGCCGCCCGCGAGCTGGCGCAGTCCATAGCCGACGACGGCTTCCGCCCGGACCTGGTCCTGAGCGTGGCGAGAGGCGGCCTGCTGGTGGCGGGCGCCCTGAGCTACGCCCTGGACGTGAAGAGCATCCACATGCTGAACGTCCTGTACTACACCGGCATCGACCAGCGCCTGGACGCCCCGCTGATCCTGGACCCCAAGCCGGACCTCGCCGACCTGGCCGCCGCCCGAATCCTGATCGCCGACGACGTGGCCGACACCGGCGCAACGCTGGAAACGGTCCGCAACTTCTGCGCCGGCCGCGTGGCCGAGGTGCGCTGCGCGGTGCTGTACGAAAAGCCGGAGTCAACGGTCCGCTGCGAATACGTCTGGCGCCGCACCGACCGGTGGATCAACTTCCCGTGGTCGAGCCTCCCGCCGGTCACCGATCCGACCGCTCCGGTGACCGGCTGAGCGAGGTCACTTCGCCGGTGGGGGAGCCGTGCTCCGGCGGGGGATCAGCGTCGGCGACAGGGACAGCAGCACCGACCGCCGGCGTTTGCCCTCCACCCGTTCCAGCAGCAGGCGCGCCGCGTTCGCGCCCATCAAGTGGCCGTCCTGGTCCACGCTCGTCAGCGAGATCGGGCCCATCGCGGCGACCGTGGTGTTGTCGTAGCCCGCGACCGAGATGTCCTCGGGAATGCGCAGGCCCGCCTCGAACACTGCGTTCAAGACGCCGATCGCTGCCACGTCCGCGCCCGCGAAGATGGCGGTGGGGCGGACCGGGCGGGACAGCAGGTCGCGGGCCGCGGTGTAGCCGCCCTCCTCGCTGTACGTCGAGGAGACCACGTCCACCTCCAGGCCGTGGCGGTGCATGGCCTGGCGGTAACCCTCGGCGCGCACCGTCTGGGGCATGGTCGTGGGGATGCCTCGCGTGGTGTCGCGGTGTTCGATGTGGGCGATGCGGCGGTGGCCCAGTTCCGCCAGGTGGTCGACGATCAGGCCGGCGCCCGTGATGTCGTCGTCGACCACGGCGTCGAAGTCGGAGGAGCGGCCGTGGCGGCCGATGGTCACCGTGGGGATGGTGCGGGCGGTGGACTCCAGCTGGCCGCGGGGTACGACCGGGGCGATCATGATGAGGCCGTCCATGCGGCGGTCGATCATGGCTTCCGTGATTCTGGCCTGGGACTCCGGGGTGCTGCCGCCCGGGCCCAGCAGGGCCTGGTACTCCGTGCCGGCGAAGTGGTCCGCGATGCCCTCGATGAGTTCGGGGAAGAACGGGTTGCGCAGGTCCGGGATCAGGACGCCGATCGTGTACGTCTGGCCGCGCATGCCTCGCGCCGCCGCGTGGGGGCGGTAGTTGAGCTCGGCCATCGCGGCGCGGACGCGGTCCTGCATGGCGGGGCTGACGCCGTAGGCGTTGCGGAGGACCTTCGAGACCGCGGCCGTGGACACGTTGGCCCGGCTGGCGACGTCCGCGATGGTCGCGCGGCGCACCGCCGGCACCAAGGGCTCCGTCTCGGGGTCTGCTGCCATCCGCCGCTCCTCCAAGAAACGTAGAACGAACTACACGCTGCCACTCTGCAACGTGGATATTGGTCTACGCAATCCGGCATACGGTCGGCCTTGACACGCACCACGGGCGAGACCAACATGTGGAGAACGCTCTACGAAATCAGCCCAACGTGCTACACCCCCGCACATCCAGCCGTGGCGTTGAATCGTTTCAAAGAGATTGGCACCCCAAAGACATGCGCGTAGTCGAACTGCGGGCCGAGCACGTCCGCGAACCGATCGGGCTCGGCACCGCCCGGCCCCGGCTCTCCTGGCGGGTCGAGTCCGACGTGGCCGGCGAGAGCCAGGTCGCGTACGAGCTGATCATCGGCGGGTACTCCACCGGGCGCGTCGAGTCCGTCGAGCAGGTGCTCGTCGACTGGCCGGCGCCGCCCCTCACCGCACGGGAAGAGCGCGAGGTCGCCGTCCGGGTCTGGACCGGGGAGTCGGAGGCGGTCAGCGCGCCGATCCGGGTCGAGGCCGGCCTGCTCGGGCAGCCACTGTTGTCATCCCTGATCCAAGGACAGCCGATCGCCGGGGATGACGGGCCGGCGACGCTGTTCCGGCGGGAGTTCGAGCTGCCCGCCGAGCCGGTCCGGGCGCGGCTCTACGCGACCGCGCACGGCGTGTACGAGCTGGAGCTCAACGGCGAGCGCGTCGGCGACCACGTGCTGGCGCCCGGCTGGACGAGCTATCACCACCGGCTGCGGTACCAGACGTTCGACGTCACGAACCAGCTCCACCAGGGACCGAACGCGATCGGCGGCTGGCTCGCCGAGGGCTGGTACGCCGGGCGGCTCGGGTTCCGCGGCGGGCGGCGCGGCGTCTACGGCGACCGGCCCGCCCTCGCCGCACAGCTGGAGGTGGCCTGCGCCGACGGCTCGCGGCACGTCGTCGCGACCGACGGGAGCTGGCGCACCGCCCCCGGCCCGATCACCGCGACCGGCCTGTACGACGGCGAGCGGTACGACGCCCGCCTGGAACGCGACGGCTGGTCCCGCCCCGGCTTCGACGACCGCGACTGGTCGCCCGTCACCGAGCAGCCGCTGGACTCCGAACGCCTGGTCGCGCCGGACGGCCCGCCCGTGCGCCGCACCGAGATTCTGCGCCCGGTCAGCACCCGTACGACGGACGACGGCCGCACCATCGTCGACTTCGGCCAGAACCTGACCGGCCGCCTGCGGATCACGACCACGGGGGAGCGGGGCACCACCGTCATCCTGCGTCACGCCGAGGTACTCCAGAACGGCGAGCTCTACACCCGCCCGCTGCGCGAGGCCCAGGCCCGCGACGAGTACACCCGGCGCGGCGGCGGCCCGGAGACGTGGGAGCCGCGCTTCACCGTGCACGGCTTCCGGTACGCCGAGGTGACCGGGGAAGTCGAGCAGGTGGAAGCGATCGTCTGCCACACCGACATGACCCGCACCGGCTGGTTCGACTGCGACGACCCGCTGCTGAACCGGCTGCACGACAACGTGGTGTGGAGCATGCGCGGCAACTTCCTCGACGTGCCCACCGACTGCCCGCAGCGCGACGAGCGCCTCGGCTGGACCGGCGACCTGGCCGTGTTCGCGCCCACCGCCGCGTTCCTCTACGACTGCGCCGGGCTGCTCACCTCGTGGCTGGCCGATCTCGCGGCCGAGCAGGAGGAGCTCGGCACGGTGCCGTTCTACGTGCCGTGGGTCGAGCTGCTCGGCCCGCCCCGGCCGGCGGCGGTCTGGGGCGACGCGGCGGTCGACACGCCCTGGACGATGTTCGAGCGGTTCGCCGACACCGGGATCCTGCGGCAGCAGTACCCCAGCATGCGCGCCTGGGTCGAGCAGGTGGCCGCCCTCGCCGGGGAGCGGCGCCGGTGGGACGAGGGGTTCCAGTTCGGCGACTGGCTCGACCCGGCGGCCCCGCCCGAGCGCCCGGCGGACGCGCGCACCGACCCGTACCTGGTGGCCACGGCCGCCCACGTGCGCAGCGCGCGGCTGCTGGCCGCGATTGCCGCCGAACTCCACCAAAAACAGGACCAGTCCCGCTACGCCGCACATGCGGCCGCGGTGGCCGAGGCGTTCAACGCGGAGTACGTGACGCCGAGCGGAAGGCTGGCCAGCGACGCGCAGACCGCGTACGCGCTCGCGCTGACCGGCGGGCTGCTCGCCAAGCAGGAGCAGCGGGAGCGGGCCGGGCGCCGGCTCGTCGAACTGGTGGCGGCGGAGGGGCACCGCATCGGGACCGGGTTCGCCGGCACCCCGCTCATCTGCGACGCGCTCACCCTGGCCGGCGCCGACGACGACGCGTACCACCTGCTCCTGCAACGCGAGTGCCCGTCCTGGCTGTACCCGGTCACGATGGACGCCACCACGATCTGGGAGCGCTGGGACAGCCTGCTGCCCGACGGCACCGTCAACCCCGGCGAGATGACCTCGTTCAACCACTACGCGCTCGGGGCGGTCGCCGACTGGCTGCACCGCACCGTCGCCGGGCTGGCCCCCGCCGCGCCCGGGTACCGCCGCGTCCTCGTCCGCCCCCGCCCGGGCGGCGGCCTCGAGCGGGCGGAGGCCGTGCACGACAGCCCGTACGGCCGGATCAGCGTCGGCTGGCGGCGCGCCGGCGGCCGGCTGCACGTCACCGTGACCCTCCCGCCGGGGGTCACCGCCCGCGTCGAGCTCCCCGGCGGCAAGCCGGCCGAGGCCGGTCCGGGCACGCACGAGTACACCTGCGATTTTCGCTCCCCGGCCGACGACCCCCCGCCGACCCGGGACGCACACCCCTTCCACACCCCAGAAGAGGAGTGACCGAAAATGCA
Organism: Dactylosporangium sp. CS-033363; assembly: GCF_050942475.1. Classification (NCBI taxonomy): domain Bacteria; kingdom Bacillati; phylum Actinomycetota; class Actinomycetes; order Micromonosporales; family Micromonosporaceae; genus Dactylosporangium; species Dactylosporangium sp. CS-033363. The sequence continues at coordinate 3,087,801 of NZ_CP192032.1, forward strand.
ACGACGACACCCCTTCCTGATAGCGCTGACGGCGACCGCCCTGGCGCTCGGCGGCTGCAGCGCCGGCGACCTCGGCTCCAGCGACAGCAGCGGCGGCGGCGAGACCCTGTCCTTCCTGGCCGACAACTCCGACGCGAGCCTCAAGACCGCCCAGGGCCTCGCGGACGCCTTCAACGCCAAGAAGACCGGCGTCACCGTCAAGGTGGAGACCCGGCCCCAGGGCACCGAGGGCGACAACGTGGTCAAGACGCGACTGTCCACGGGCGACATGACGGACGTGTTCATGTACAACTCGGGCTCGCTCTTCGCGGCCCTGAAGCCGGAGCAGAACCTCGCCCCGCTCGACGACCAGCCGTACGTCGGGGACCTCGACGGCACGTTCAAGTCGACGGTCTCGGCCGGCGGCAAGCTCTACGGCGTGCCGTTCGGCGGGGCGACCGGCGGCGGCATCCTCTACAACAAGGCGGTGTACGCCAAGCTCGGCCTGCAGGTACCGAAGACGTGGGCCGACTTCATGGCCAACAACGCGAAGATCAAGGCGGCCGGCATCGCCCCGGTGGTGCAGACCTACCAGGACACGTGGACCTCGCAGCTCATCGTGCTGGCCGACTTCCACAACGTGGCCGCGGCCCAGCCGGACTTCGCCGAGCAGTACACGGCGGGCAAGGCGAAGTACGCGAGCACCCCGGCCGCGCTCAAGAGCTTCCAGCGGCTGCAGGAGGTGCACGACCAGGGGTACCTGACCTCGGACTTCGCCTCCACGAAGCTCGAGGCCGGCATCAAGCATCTCGCCGACGGGACGGGCGCGCACTACCCGATGCTCACGTTCGCGGTCGGCACCATCACCTCGCAGGCCCCCGACAAAATGGGTGACATCGGCTTCTTCGCGCTGCCCGGCGACGACGCATCGAAGAACGGGCTGACCGTCTGGGAACCGGCCGGCGTGTACGTCCCGAAGACCACGACCGGCAAGAAGCTCGACGCGGCCCGCAAGTTCCTCGCGTTCGTGGCGAGCAAGGACGGCTGCGACGCGATGGCCAAGGCGACCACCCCGTTCGGCCCCTTCCTGGTCAAGGGCTGCACGCTGCCGGCCGACGTGGCCGCGCCGATCAAGGACATGCAGCCGTACTTCGACAGCGGCGCCAACAGCCCCGCGCTGGAGTTCCTGTCGCCGGTGAAGGGCCCGTCCCTGGAGCAGATCACGGTCGAGGTCGGCTCGGGCATCCGCAAGGCCGGCGACGGCGCCGCGCTCTACGACCAGGACGTCAAGAAGCAGGCCCAGCAACTCGGTCTGCCCGGCTGGTAAAGGACATGTCCCGAGCCAGGAGCCCCTATCCGTACTGGTTCTACCTGCCGGCCGCGCTCGTCTACGGCACCCTGTTCCTGGTCCCGACCTTCGCCTCGTTCTGGTTCAGCCTGACCCGCTGGAGCCTGTTCGACGCGCAGTTCATCGGCCTGGCCAACTTCCGGCAGTTCTTCGACGAGCCCGCCCTGGTCAAGGGGTTCACCAACACCATCGTCTACGCCGTGGTCACGTGCGGCCTGAAGGTGGTCCTGGGGCTGCTGCTGGCGGTGCTGCTCACCTCGCAGCTCTCCGCCCGCGGCTACCTGCGCTCGGTCGTGTTCTTCCCGGTCCTCGTCAGCACCATCGGCGTCGGCCTGACCTTCACCGTGCTGATGAACCCGGAGCACGGGCTCATCAACGGCGCGCTCGGGGCCGTCGGCATCGACGGCCCCGGGTGGCTCACCGACCCGCGGTACGCGCTGCTGTCGGTGGCCCTGGTCGACGTGTGGAAGGGGGTCGGGCTGGCCACGCTCATCTACATCGCCGGCATCGTGTCGATCCCGCAGGAGTACTTCGAGGCGGCCCGCGTCGACGGCGCCGGCCCGGTGCAGAGCTTCCGGCGGATCGTGCTGCCGCTGGCCCGCCCGGCCACGGTCACCGTGGTGATCCTCTCGCTCATCGGCGGCCTGCGCTCGTTCGACCTCATCTGGGCGATGACCCGCGGCGGGCCCGGGTTCACCTCGGACGTGATCGCCTCGGTGATCTACAAGCAGTACCAGGCGGGCTTCTATGGCCTTTCGACCGCCGGCAACGTGGTGCTGTTCCTCGTCGTGACGGCCCTGGTGGTGCCGCTCTACTGGTTCCTCAGCCGCAGGGAGGTCGAACAGTGAGACGTCACGTGAACGGGGCCGTCGCGGTGCTCGTCTCCGGTGTGGTGTTCGTGGTGCCGTTCCTGTTCATCGTGCTCAACGCGGTGAAGGACCGGCAGGACGCCGCGCTGCCCGCGTTCAGCTGGCCCAAGCACTTCCAGCCGTGGACCAACCTGGTCGACGTCGTCGAGGCCCGCGACTACATGCTGGTGATCGCGTTCATCAACAGCACGATCCTCACCGTGGTCAGCGTGGCCGCCATGGTGGTGCTGGCCGCGATGGTCGCGTTCGTGCTGCAGCGCCGCCGCAGCCGGTGGAACCGGGTCATCGACCTGCTGGTGCTGTCCGGGCTGATCATCCCGCCCGCGGTGGTGCCGACGATCTGGGTGCTGCAGGGGATCGGGCTGTTCAAGACCATGGCCGGGCTGATCCTGGTCGAGATCGCGTTCGGGCTCTCGTTCAGCATCCTGCTGTTCCGGGCCTTCATCGCGACCATCCCCAAGGAGCTCGACGAGGCCGCGGTCATCGACGGGGCGGGGCCGCTGCGGCTGTTCTTCCGGGTCGTCCTGCCCCTGCTGCGGCCGGTGGCGATCACCACCGTGGTGGTCCAGTCGGTCGCCGTCTTCAACGACTTCACCAGCCCGTTGTACTTCCTGCCGGGCGATCAGAACGCGACGGTCCAGCTGACCCTGTACAACTTCTCGAGCCAGTACACCGCGCAGTACAACCTGCTGTTCATGAACATCCTGCTGATCACGATCCCGCCGCTGATCATGTTCGTGTTCTTCAACCGGCAGATCGTGGCCGGCATGACCTCGGGGGCGGTGAAGGGCTGAGGCCGACCGGATGATCGGGTCGCGCCGACCGGCCGGGTGGCGTAGCCCGCGCGGATGGAACCCGCTCGCAACCATCGGTGACGATCACCGCACGCGGTACCGTGTGATGATCCGAGCACTGCGAGTGAGGTGGCGACGTGGCGGGCACCACGACCCTGGCCGGGCTGCAGGCCGGCGACCACGTCTGCGTGCCGTACCTCGGGGCCTCGGTGCGCGCCGGGATCATGGAGGACTTCGTCCGCGAGGGCCTCGCCGACGGCGACAAGGTCATCTGCTGCACCGTGCAGGACGACCCGGACGCGCTCACCGCCGCGCTCGCCGAGGCCGACGCCCGGGTGCCCGAGGCACTGCGCGACGGCCGGCTCCTGGTCTGCAGCGCGACCAAGAGCTACCTGGCCGCCGGGCGCTTCGACGCCGAGCGGACCGCCGCCGACTGGCGCGAGGTGGTCGGGCAGGCCGAGCGGGACGGCCACGCCGGCCTGCGGATCATCGCGGACATGAGCTGGGCCACCGGCGCGGTCCCCGGCACCGAGCGGCTGCCCTGGTACGAGGCCGAGGTCAACCGGATCTTCGCGCGCGGCTTCGCCCGCGGGGTCTGCCTGTACGACCGCGAGACGTTCACGCCCGCCCGGCTGCGGCGGTACATCTCCACCCACCCCGGCACCGTCGAGCCCGACGACCCGCAGCCGCCGCAGCTGCGGATGCGGCACACCGCCGAGCCCCGCGGGCTGGCCCTGACCGGCGAGGCCGACATCGCCAACCGGGCCGCGCTGATCGCCGTGCTCGACGGGCTGCGGGCCGACCTGCCGGGCACCGATCCGCTCACCATCGACCTGTCCGGCCTCAACTTCGCCGACGTCGCCGCCGCCTCCGCGCTCGTGCGGGCCGCCCGCCGGGTGCCCGGGGTGCGCCTCGCCGGGGCCAGCCGCCGCCTCGCCGGCCTGCTGGAGCTCGTGCGGCAGGCGGACGCGTGAGGGCCGGGGCCCCGGCCGGGCACCGCGGGTTCTTTCACGAGGCCGCCTTCTACAGCACCGACGAGGAGTTCCTGGCCATCCTCACGCCGTTTCTGGCCGGCGGCGTGGCGGCCGGCGAGCCCGTCGTCTGCGCGTTCGGCCCGCGCCGGCAGGACCTGCTGCGCGACGCGATGGGCCCGGGCGGCGGCGTCGTGTTCATGGACGGCGAGCAGCACTACTCCCGCCCGGCCACCGCCATCCACCGCTACCGCGGCCTGCTCGCCGACCACGTCGCCGCGGGCGCCGGCCAGATCCGCATCGCCGGGGAGGTGCCGCACCCCGGCGTCGGCGTGCCCTGGGACTGGTGGGCCCGCTACGAGGCGGTCATCAACAGCGCGTACGACGACTTCCCGCTGTGGGGGCTGTGCCCGTACGACGTGCGCAACACCCCGGCCGAGGTCCTCGCGCAGGTCCGCCGGACCCACCCGTTCATCGCCACGACGAGCGGGCACCGGGCCAACCCCGACTTCGCCGACCCCGAGACGTTCCTGCGCGAGCGCACCTCGACCTGGAACGACCCGCTCGAGGTGACCCGGCCGCGGGCCGAGCTGACCGACCCGATGCCCTCCGAGGTCCGCGCGGCCGTCATCGCCGCCGGCGGGCACAGCACCATCTCCCAGCCGGAGCTGCGCAGCCTGGTGCTGGCCGCGACCGAGGTGGTCACCAACGCGCTCGTGCACGGCGCCCCGCCGGTCGAGGTCCGGGTCTGGACCGCCGAGCGGCGCATCCTGGTCCTCGTGGCCGACGCCGGGCCCGGCCCGCGCAACCCGGTCGTCGGGCTGCGCCCCGTCCGCACCCCGACCGGCGGGCTCGGGCTGTGGATCGCGCACCAGATCTGTGCCCACGTCGACCTGCGCCACGAGCGCGGGCAGTTCACCGTCCGCCTGGTGGCCGGCCAGCCCGAGCCGTGAGCGGCCCGGCGACCCGCCAGGTCCGGCGCACCTACCTCGTCCTGGTCCTGCTCAACGCGCTGGCCGTCTCCTCCATCTGGGGCGTCAACTCGCTGCTGCTGTTCCAGGCCGGGCTGTCCAACACCGAGGCGCTCGCGGCCAACGCCTGCTTCACCCTCGGGTACGCGCTGTTCGAGGTCCCCACCGGCACGATCGCCGACACCCGGGGCCGCCGGGTGTCCTACCTGCTCGGCGGGGTCACGCTGACCGTCTCGACGCTGTTGTACTGGCTCGCCTGGCGCCTGCACGCCGGCTTCTGGGCCTGGGCCGCGGTGTCGGTGGTGCTCGCGCTCGGCTTCACGTTCTTCTCCGGCGCGACCGAGGCGTGGCTGGTCGACGCGCTGCACGCGCTGGACTTCGCCGGGCCGCTGGAGCCGGTGTTCGCCCGCGGCCAGGTGGTCAACGGCGTCGGCGCCCTGGCCGGGTCCCTCGGCGGCGCGTACATCGCCCAGCTCACGAACGTCGGCGTGCCGTTCCTGGTGCGGGCCGGGCTGCTCGTCACGCTGACTGCGGTCGCCTGGCGGCTTATGCGTGACATCGGCTTCACCCCGGCCGGCGGCGGGCGGGCGCTGCCCCGGATGCGGGCGGTGCTGCGGACCTCGATGCGGTACGGCTGGCGCAACCCCCAGGTCCGCCTGCTCATGCTCGGCGCCTGGGCCGCGGCGGGCGTCGGCTACTACGTGGCGTTCACGATGAAGCCGTACCTGCTGGACCTGGCCGGCGACCAGCGCGCCTACGGGCTGCTCGGGGTCGCCGTGGCGCTGCAGGCCGTGGCCCAGATGGCCGGCGGGTTCCTGGCTCCGGCGCTGCGGTCGCTGCTGGGCCTGCGCACGTCGGTGCTCATCGCGGGGGTACTGGCCAATGCCCTGATCCTGCTCGCGCTGTCCGGCGCCGGCGGCGTCCCGACGGCGCTCGCGCTGCTGGCCGCGTCCAGCCTGGTCGCGGCGGCGGTCGCGCCCTCCCGGCAGGCCTACCTCAGCGAGCTCGTCCCGGCCCGCGGGCGCGCCACGGTCCTGTCGTTCGACTCGCTCGTCGCCTCCAGCGGCGGGGTCGTGCTGCAACCGGCGCTGGGGCGGTCGGCCGACGCGTGGGGGTACCCGCACTCCTTCGCCCTCGGCGGCCTGGTGCAGTTGATCGCGCTGCCGTTCCTGCTGCGCGCGGCCCAATCCGAGCGCGCTACCCCAGCACCCGCCGGCAGAACGCCTCGAACTGCGCCGCCGAGTCCCCGGTCCACACCATCCCGTGCTCGCGGATGATGAACCAGTCGGTGGCCCGGGCCCGCAGCTCGGCGAAGAACCGGCGGCCGGCCGCGAACTGTCCACACTCGACGGTGGTGGAGGTGACCAGCTCGCGGTAGCGCTCGCCGCGGGTCAGCTCCCGGTGGTGGAAGTGCACCATGAGCCGCGGCCGGCGCCCGTGCATGCTCAGCAACGAGCTCAGCATGAGGTACTCCGGGGCGTCCGAACTCGGCAGCCGCGGCCCGGTGTAGGTCAGCGCCCGCTCGCCCTCGTCGTAGGAGGTGACGAGGTCGAAGTCGGCCGGGGTCATCAGCGTCTTGTCGGTCAGCGTCTGCGAGACGAACCAGTGCCCGTCGTGGGCGAAGACGATCGACCCGTCGGTCCACGGTTTGCGCTGCCAGAGGTGGTACTCCCGGTGCAGCCGCGCCAGCTCCGCGATCTCCCCGGCGTGCTGGGCGCCGAGCCGCTCCCGCACCAGCTGGTCGCCCGGGTCGAGGCTGCGCGTCGGGGCGTACTTCACCCGGATCGTCTCGCCGATCACGTTGACGTAGACGTCCTGCCACGTGTTGGTCCGGATGCCGCGGCCCAGGTCGAGCTCGTCCGGGTAGATCGCGTTGACGTCCAGCGCGTCACACAGCTCGGGCACCGCCGTCGCCGCCCGCTCGTAGCCGGGCCGGTCAGTCCCCTCGGGCGTCAGCTCGTACGCCGAGACGACGTTCGTCCGCACGCCGCTCGCCGCCAGCGACGCGAGGTACACCTTCTCGTCCTCGCCCATCTCCAGCGGATCGGTCGGCCCGTAGACGACGTAGGTGATCAGCTCCGGCCGCGCCGCGGGCACGTCCCCGAACGCGAGCGGCTCCACGGACAGCCCGTACTCGGCCCGCAGCGCGAGAAAAGCGGGCCGGATGATCTCGCGCAGCGCCCACTCGCCGTGCGGCGACCGCGGGTTGATCACGTAGAAGCACCGCACCTCGGCCGCCCGCCGCCGATGACGATAGTCGGCCGCCTGCGCGTTCCCCGCTGTTATCGCCGCAGTGAGCACGCGGTTACTCTACATTGATCATCGCCGTCGTGTCCGTCCCGCGGTGATCTGCGAGCATCCGCCGCGCAGCGTTTGAGTAGGCCGCTCCCGTTCCATCCGCGACGGAGGAGGCTTCAGCCACTGCAGATCCTCGCGGCTCAACCACAACGCGACCCGACCGAGCGCCGCCTCCCGCGCGGGATCGGTGGGCTCCCGGCCTTCGACATGGCCGCCATGCCAACCGCCCGTTCGGCCGGACCTCGGCCGCTCAGGTCGCCGTCGCCGATGCGCACCCCGCTCATGCGCGGTTCCAGAACTGGCGCGGGGACCAGCCCTCGCGGCGCAGCCAGTGTTCGGTGTAGACGATCCGGTCCGGGTCGAGCACCACGAGCGTGTCGGCGGGCGGCTCGGCCAGCGACCGGCCGCGCTCGGCGTGTTCGTGTTCCCAGCGGAAGGCCGGCCAGTACCGGTCGCGGTCCGGATCCTCCGGCCCCAGCACCCGGGCGCGGCCGAAGAACTGCGCGCCGCGGCTGCTGGCCAGGCCGTGCAGCGGGGCGAAGAGGCCGATGGACACGCGCGGGTCGGCGACGATGTTGCGCATCTTCGGCGAGCGCGGCGATGCGGTGAAGAGGACCGCGAGGCCGAGTGGCGAGTAGCGCACCGGGGTGGCCAGCGGGCCGGCCGGCCCCGCGGTCGCGAGGACGCACATGTTCTGCGTCGACAGCAGGTTGAGGATGCGCTCCTCCAGCCGTTCGCGGTCGAGGGGCCTGTCCGGCGCGGGATCGGCCAGCCAGGGGTTGGTCAGCGGCATGGCGGGGACCCTAGCCGGTCCGGCCGGCGCGCGGTTCGGGACGCACGCCGGCCGGCGGCCGTGAAAACGTGAACTAGGCCGCAGCTCGGTACGCCTCGCCGGCCGGGGTCGGGTTGGTGCCGTCCTTGTACAGGCCGTAGGGCAGGGAGTCGCCGACCGCCGGGAGGGAGAACCAGGCGTAGCGCTCGATGTACGACGTCGCCTGCATCTGGGTCGTGGTGCGGGTGATGAAGGACGTGATCTGGGCCGTGTTCGGGAACTTCGGGGTGCCGGTGAAGTTCATCAGGCCGTACTCCGTGATCCAGATCGGCAGGTTGTAGCGGGCGTGGACCTTCTCGACGTAGCCGAGGAACTGGCCCACGGCGGCGTCGGAGAAGTCGGAGCCGTACCAGTGCAGGGTGATGAAGTCGACTCGGCGGTTCTGCTGGCGGGCGCCGGTCATGAAGCGGTCGAGCCAGCCGCCGGGCGTGTCGCCGCCGTATGCGACGGCGGGGCTGCCGAGGCGCATGCCCGTGGCCTCCAGTCGGGGCCAGAGCGAGAGGGCCTGCTCGACCGTCATGTTCGACTGTTCCTTGAGGTCCGGCTCGTTGAAGCCGAGCAGGGTCTTGCCCTCGGCCTTCACCTTGGCCAGGTCGTTGTCCGTGACCGCGCCGGCGCCCCAGATCATCGGGACGAACTCGGCGTTGGCGGGCATCGAGTCGTTGTTGGTCGACCAGTTGTAGTACCAGCCGGCGCCGACGTTCGTCACCGCGGACGAGAGGCCGGTGAACTGCCAGGTGCTGACGCCCTTCTTCTTCACGGCAGGCGTCGCGGTGCGGGAGGCGGAGGGCGTGGGCGCGGCGGTGGTGCCGGTGCCGGTGGGGAGCTTCCACTGCTGGTTGGCGTTGCCGGTGCAGGTCCAGATCTGCAGGCGGGTGCCGTCGGCCGAGCTGTTGCCGCTGGCGTCCAGGCACTTGCCGGAGCCGGTGTTGACCAGGCGGTTGCCGGCGCCCGCGGCCCACTTCTGGGCGCCGGTGCCGTTGCAGTCCCAGAGCTGGACCTTGGCGCCGTCCGCGTTCGAGCCGGCGGCCACGTCCAGGCACTTGTTCAGCGCGCGGATGCTGCCGTCGGTGTTCACGGTCCAGGCCTGTGCTCCGGTGCCGTTACAGGTCCACAGTTGTACGGCGGTCCCGTTCGCCGAGTTCGCCCCCGCGACATCGACACACTTGCCTGCAATGCCGGTGATCGGGGCGCCGGTGGCGGCGGAGGCGGCGTGCAGCCCGACCACTCCGGCGCTGACCACGGCGGCCGTGGCGAGCAGGGCGAACAGGGTTTTGCGGCCGGGCGACATGGCTCTCCTCGGGACGGGTCACAGACGGCTTGCGACGCTCAAACTCGTCCATGTGCCGCGGGCGCGTCAAGGCGAACGCCCCGACTTAAGCGGGTCGTAAGCCAAACTTGAGAGAGCGCTCTCCCGGCCGCGGGTCAGGCCAGCGGCATCACCCGCGCGATCTTGATCGAGGTGCTGTTGGCCCCAGTCGCGGGATACGCCACGCTGCCGTCCACGTACGACTTGAACGCCTGGTAGTTGTGGTCCTTCACGCCGACGGTGAACTGGGCGCCGACCGTCGCGCCGCTGCCGGCGTCGTAGACCTGGGCCGCCATCGACGAGCCCGACTCCCAGGCGAGGAGCATCCGGCCGGAGTACGTCACCAGGTGCGGATGGGAGGTCTTGGCCGGCGTCTGCTTGGTGGTGTCGGCCGCGCCGGTGCTGAAGTGCGACAGGCGGGCGGTGCCACCCTGGCTCCACGCGGTCCAGTAGCCGGCCGGTTTCGCGAGCACGAGGTCGCCGCCGAACAGGGTGTTGTCGCAGGTGCCGGCGGAGACCGTGCGGTACGGGTGCGGCTGCGCGATGCGGCAGTTGTTGTCCGTGGCGCAGACCATCGCGAAGTGGCTCGTGCGCGGATCCCACACGATCCGCGTGCCCCAGCTGTGGCTGCAGCCGACCTCGAAGGCGTCCTTGTGGTTCACCAGGCCGCCGCCGGAGCCGACCACCTGCATCCGGTCGCCCTCGTGGATGTCCACACAGGACCCATTTTGTACCGTGATGGCGACCCCGAAGTACGCCGCGTAGTTGCTGCCGTCCGTGGCGAGCCGGCCGTGGTGCTGGTACCACCACACGAAGCGGGCCCCGTTGTCGTAGCCGCCGAGGCTCGCGCTCAGGTTGGTGACCTGGCGCTCCCAGACCTGCTTGCCGTTGTTGTCGAACCGGACCATGTGCATCGTGTTGCACGGGCTCGACGAACCGCCGCAGAGCGGGCCGGTGTGGCAGTCTCCCTTGCGGGTCAGCAGCAGCACGCCGCCGTTCGCGTCGGCCGCGACGTCCTGCAGGTCGATGCCGTCGAAGCTGGTCGGGGTGCCGACGAGCTTGTCGTCGCAGCCGAGCCTGCCGAGGTACACCTTGCCGCCGGTGCCGAGCCACGCCAGCCAGGAGCCGCCGTCCGGGGTCGCGGCGATCGCCATCGGCAGCGGGTCGGTGTCGCCCTCGCGCCCGTACCCGGTGACCGCGCTGCCGACGCTCACGTCGGTCACCTTCACCACGGGCGTGGCGCTCGCTGTGCGGCCACAGGGACCGGAGGGCGCCGCCGACCGGCTCGCGGCCGCGTTGCCGGACGCGGCGGCCAGCAACCCCGTCCCCTCGGACGATCCGGCCGCGGCCACGGCGCCGGGGTCGCCGGACGAACCCGGGCCGCCGGACGATCCCGGCCCGCCGGGCGAGGAGGAGAAGGCGGCCACGGCGCCGATCGTCGCCACGACCGCCACACCCGCGACGGCGGCGACGACGACCCGGCGCCGGGAGAGTTCGAAGGGGAGGTTCACGGCGCCGAATATAGGGGCGCGCAAGGCCTGTCCGGCGGCGGCAAGCAAAACTTAAGCGAGCCGTAAAAACCGCCGCCGAACAGGCCTTTCATTGTGACATGTCACATGTTCCAGACCTGGAATTCCGCGAGCTGCCCGGCCGGCCATCCCGTGTTCGCCGTGATAGTTACACGCCAATAGCGGGCCGTCGTCGCGGGGAACGTGATGGTCGCGGTCGGGCCGAAGGTGTAGGTGCCCGAGGCCACCGTCGCGAACGACGAGCCGTCCGAGGAGGCGCTCAGCGTCAGCGTCTGGTTGCGCGCGCCCCACGCCGCCGGCAGTTGCAGCACCACCTTCGTGGCCGAGCGCGCCGAGCCCAGGTCCACCTGCACCCACTGCGGGAACGCGTTGTTGGCGCTCTCCCAGTACGTGCCCTGGTTGCCGTCCGTCACGTTCCCCGAGCCGTACACCTGGTTGTGCGACGACTCCGCGGTCGGCCTTCCGGCGGCCATGTTGGTCGGGGTGGGGGTACCGGTGCCCTGGCTGAACTGGAGGCTGTTGAGGTTCCAGCCGCCGGTGTCCTGCACGAGGGTGAGCACCTGCTGCCCCGCCGGGAGCGTCAGCGTGGCGGTCGCCGTCGACCAGGCCTGCCAGTCGCCGGTCGCCGGGATGTTCACCGGGCCGGTGAGGCTGGTCCCGGTCGCGTTCGCGATGTGCAGGGCGCCGGTGACCGCGCTCGGGGCCGCGACGCGCGCCGTGAGGGTGTACTGGCCGGCTGTCGCGACGCTCACGGAGTACCGGAACCATTGCCCGTTGCTTGTCCAGCCGAGGTTGTAGCCGCCTCCGGTGTCCGAAGTGGACTCCAGGTCGACGCCGTCGGCGCGGTAGCCGTTCGCGGTGCCGTTGACGGAGGTGACGTTGTAGGCGAGGCCCTGGCCGCCGGTGTCGTAGTTCTCGGCCTGGACCGTGCCCGGGATCGCGGCCGGGGTGCCGCCGAACGGGGCCTCGACCGGGCCGCTGCCGCCCTGCCAGCTGTTGCCGCCCAGGGTCGCCTGGAAGCCGCCGGAATTGTTGAGGTACGCGCTGCTGCCCGCCTTCAGCCCGCTGACCGTGTTGCCGGTGATGGTCGCCGAGCCGGACGGCGCCGGGTAGAACGGCGGCGCGATGACGACCCCGTTGCGGCCCGGGTTGGTGACGGTGTTGTTCAGCAGCTGGGTGTTGGTCGACTGGGAGAAGCCGATCCCGTCGTACAGCGAGCCGCTGACCGTATTGTTCGCCACCGTGACCCGGTCGACGGTGCCGACGTTCTGCCCGTCGCCGCCGTTGCCGACGTGCAGCGCGGGTTGCCCCTGGCTGTAGCCGTTGCCGCCGGAGCGGGTCACCACGTTGTTGGAGACGGTGGCGCTCAGCAGATCGTTGCCGTTGACGCCGAAGCGGCCGGCGCCGAGGCCGATGTAGCGGGCGGTGTCGCTGATCGCGTTGTACTCCACGTCGTGCCCGCTGCCGCCGTAGATCCCGATCCCCTTGCCGCCCCACGGCGCGACGATCGTGTTGCGGGTGAACGTGGTGCCGGCCATCGGCGTGTAGTACGTCCGGTTGCCGTTGCCGTCGGTGTTGTAATTGACGGAGTTGATGGCCATGCCGTCGTCGCCGGTGCCGCGCACGAAGTTGTTCGTGGCGCTCAGGTTGTTGCCGACCGAGTTGTTCAGCGACACGTTGTTGAGATTGATGCCGTCGGCCCAAATTGTGGTCAGCCGGCTGTTGCGCACCTGCCCGCCGGTGCCGGACGCCCAGAAGCCCGACAGCGTGTGCTGGGTCCAGATGTTGTCGGCGACCCAGTTGGTGCCGGTGGTGTCCATCGCCCCGCCGGCCCCGTCCACCGTGGCCCGGCTGGTCGCGTTGGAGTCGATGTGGAAGTCGCGCACCGTGCACGAGGTCAGGTCGAAGACGGCACCCAGCGGCTGCGGGTTCGGCAGCGGCACCGCACGATAGATGGTGCTGTACCAAGGCCCGGCCCCGGCGATGGTGATCCCGTTCGCGTGCAGGCCGCCGGTCCCCTTGAGATAGAAGGTCCCGGCCGGGATCCACAGCACCTTGTTCTGCGACTGCGCCTGGTCGATGCAGTTCTGGATCGCGCCGGTACTGTCCACGCTCGCGCTGTCCGCCGCACCGCACGACGTGATCGAGATGGAGCCGGCCGGCTGGGCGATCGGCGCCGGGTTCTCCACGTCGACCACGTCGATGTCGTAGAAGGCCGCCGAGTTCGCCGCGTCGCGCTGCAGCGCGAACGTGCCCCCGGGCGCGATCGGCGCGCCCGTGACGAAGGTCCGGACCTCGTCGAAGAACACCCGCGGGTTGCCGTCGGCCGGGTTCTGGTCGGCGCTGTCGTTGTAGTGGTTGTTGCCCTCGTACACCCACGACTGCTTCGAGGTGAGCGTGAGCGCCTGGCGGTACGCGCCGTCGACGTAGAGGTTCAGCGAGGCGGTGATCCCGCCGCCGCCCGCCGCGTCGGGGATGCTGGCCCGCACCACGATCGCGCTGATCGGCTTGCCGGTCGCGTTCGTCCACTGCACCTTCTGGCCGGTCGCGGTCAGGTGCACGTAGGCGTGGCCGGAGGCTTCGAGGGCGGCACTGGAGTACTGGGTCGTCGGCGCCGCGGTCAGCGCCACGGTGCTCGCGCCCCCGCCGAGCGCCCCGGCCTCGGCCTCATAGCTGGTGAACGGCGTGGTCGCGCCGGCGGCGGCCAGGGCGGGCGAGCCGGCGGCGACGAGCGCGGCTCCCGCGAGGGCGAGCACGGCCAGCGGCCCCACCGCCCGCCGCGCAGCACGCATCGATGATCGGGCCATGGGAGTGTCCCTTCAGGAACCCGCGCACGTAGCGGCGTACGCAAGTATTTGCAGAAAACACTCTCCAAGCTGACGAGTCAAGAGCGGAATTTGTACACCGGCTGCACTAATCTTTGACCAGGATCAATCGCGTGTACAACAGGTCGAACCCCTGCCGCTGCGCGTTCTGATGCGACTTCGACCCGGGCTGCGTGGTGATCGTGGCCAGCCCGGCCCCCTCGGCGGCGGCGTCGCGCAGCCGGGCGGCCAGCAGCGCCTGCTGCACCCCGCGCCGCCGGTGGTCGGGCAGCGTCGCCGCCCCGGTGAGCTGGGCGACCCCGTCGGCGATGCGCAGACTCGCCCCGCCGGCCGGAACACCGTCGCGCAGCGCGAGGTAGTGCCGCAGTCCCGCCCTGGCCATGTCGAGCATCGCGGTCACCACGATGTCGCGGGCGAACGACTCGTGCGAGGGCACCCCTTGGACGTCGTCGACCATGACCGCGTCGGCGACGACGTCGAGCCACTCCTGGAACGCCCCGGCGGTGGAGACTTCGCGGACCTCGACCTCGGCCGCGGCCGGCTGCCCCGACGGCACGCAGCCGAGCACGTTCTCGCAGCCGGCGAGCCGGTACCCGCGTGCGGTCAGCAGTTCCGCCACGGCGGGGTCGGCGAGCGTGGCCACCTCGGCCTGCACCGGCGACCCGGCCGCCGCGAACCACCGCTCGACGTCGTCCAGTCCGGCTTCCGTCGGCGGGTCCGCGAAGCCCAGCCCGGCAACCTTGTTCAGCGGCGACCCGGGACTCGCGTAGGCGGCATATCCGCCGCCGATGGGCCGCGCCCCGGACACCGCGGCGGCGATCAGCCCGGCCTCGGCCCGCTCCAGCCGCGCCGCGAGCTCGGTGGGACAGAACATGCTCATGCGCGTCCCCGTTCGTAGGAGAACACGATCATGTCCCGCATGGTGATGCCGTGCTCGACGATGGGCGGATCGATGTAGGCGAAGAAGTCGCGGTGCACGCGCAGCATGCGGAACCCGCACACCTGGTAGAACGCGATGTTGTCCAGCGACGAGTTGGCCGTCCCGACAATCAGGCCGTCGGGGTACCCGGCCTGCAGCGCCGCCAGGATGCCCCGCCCGTGGCCGCGGCGGCGGTGCTGTCCGGCGATCGCGATGTACACGATCTCGGTGGGTTCGCCCGGGCTGAGGCGCACGACCGCTGCCCCGACCAGTTCGCCGGTGGACCGGGCCGCGTAGGTCTTGCAGCGCGGATCGGCGATGGTGGCCCGGATGCGGTCGTCGCCCTCCTCCGCGTCGCGCAGGACCGGCACGAGCGCTTCGGCGGCGGCCGGGTCCACAAGGGTCAGTTCCAACGTCACCGCCGCAGCGTCGCACCGCCCCGCCGCACCCGGCAAAGTCATTACGAACCGGTTATCGTCCAGCGGATGAGCGGGGTGCGCATCGGCGCGGGCAACCTGGGCGGCCACGGCGTCTACGCCGAGCGGGACTTCGCGGCCGGCGAGGTCGTCGTCGCGTACGAGCTGCGGGAGCTCACCGCCCGCGAGTACGCGGCGCTGCCGCCCGGCGAGGAGCTGTTCGTGCACAGCTACTGGGGCCGCCGCTACCTGTACCCGCCGCCGGCGCGGTTCGTGAACCACGCCGGCGACCCGTCGTGCTACCAGGACTTCGAGCGCGCCTGCGACATCGCGCGGCGGCCCATCGCGGCCGGCGAGGCCGTCACCATCGACGCGACCCAGGAGACGGCCCGCGAACTGGAGACGTTCCTCGCCGCCTGGAACGACGAACCGGCCCGCCGCCCCGAGCTCGTCGACGCGCAGGCCGCCCTGTGGCTCGACGGCGAACCCGGCCGCGTGCACGACGCAGAGTGGATCGTCGGCACCGGCCGCTGGGAGGCGCTCTGCTCCGCCACCTCCGGCGGGCGGCACGTGACGATGCTGCTGAAGGTCATCGCCGGCAACTGGCAGCTCGTGTACCAGCACCTGGGGTAGTGCGAAACCCGCCTTGGAGCGCGGTCGTACCCTGGGCGGCATGTCGCTTCCGCCGGTCGTGGTCGGTCGTCCGCGCAGTACACCGGCGTGGTTCTGGTGGCTCATCGGGTTTGTCGTGCTGATGCTGGTCGCCTGCGCGATCACCGCCGCTGTCTTGCTCACCGCGCGGTTCGGCGGTGGCGCGCGGTCCGGGGACGTCGCCTACACGCTGCGCGTCAGCGACAAGGACGGGCGGGCGCCGGACGAGGGGACGATGGAGGAGACCCGCAAGATCCTCCAGGACCGGCTCAGGACGCTCGACGTGGACCGGCCGCACGTGGACAAGACGGCGGCCGACACGTTGCGGGTCACGGCCGCCCACGGTGATGCCGAGCGGGTCAAGGCGGTCCTCGCGCCGGGGCATCTGACGTTCCGGATGGTGCTCGGCCAGACGCCGAAGGGGGCGGCCGACGCGGACTGTCAGGCCGGCGTGCAGGTCCCGGGTGACCCCGCCGGGCCGCTCGCGTCGGCCAAGGCGAAGCTCGGCGACGCCACCTACGCGGCCGCGGGCGCGCTCACCGGGCCGGACGATCCGGCCGGGGGCAAGCTGACCGGGTTCGACAAGCTGACCTGTGCCGAGGTCGCGGCGCTGCCGGCGGCGATGCAGTACAACGTGCCGGGCGTCAGCTGCACGATGCTGGGGCACCGGCCGGCGGGAGCGCCGGCCGACGGGGACGGGGTGACCGCCTGCGACGAGCACAACAAGTACCGGCTCGACGTGGCCAAGGTGAGCGGGGAGGACCTGGCCGAGGCGAAGGCCGGGACGCGGGCGGACATCGGGGCGTACGTGGTCACCATCAGCTTCACGTCCGCCGGGCAGGGGAGGTGGACGGACCTGACCCGGGAGGCGCTCGGGCAGCAGGTGGCCATCCTGGTCGACGACGAGGTGGTGTCGGCGCCGATGATCCAGGGGGTCATCCCGGGGGATGCCGAGATCTCCGGGGGTGAGCTGTCCCAGCGGGACGGGGCCACCTCGCTCGCGGCCACCCTGAGCTCCGGGGCGCTGCCGGCGCAGGTGACGATCACCGCCACCGGGACCGTCGACTAGAGAACCTGGCCTTACGATCGGGCGGTGACCACGGGGGAGCGGATCAGCATCGCGCGGCGGCGGCTCGGGCGGCCCGGGCCGTACCCGCGGCAGTTCTGGCTCGCCGCCGGGGTCGTGACCGCCGTCGCGCTCGTGTTGCGGCTCGTCGGGCTGGCGCATCCGAAGAACATCATGTTCGACGAGGTGTACTACGCCAACGAGAGCTGGGACCTGCTGCAGCACGGCGTGGAGTGGGACCCGCTCGGCGGGCAGCCGGAGTACGTGGTGCATCCGCCCCTCGGGAAGTGGATGATCGCGGGGGGCGAGTGGCTCTTCGGGTACAACTCCTTCGGTTGGCGCATTTCGGCGGTGCTGGTCGGGGTCGCCGCGATCGTGCTGGTCATGCTGGCGGCGTGGCGGCTGTTCCGCTCGACGGTGCTGGCCGGGGCGGCGGGGCTGCTCATGGCGCTGGACGGGATGCACTTCGTGCTCTCGCGGGCCGCGCTGCTCGACATCTTCCTGCTGTTCTGGATCGTCGTCGCGTTCTTCCTCCTGGTCCTCGACCGGGAGCAGCGGCGGGCGCGGTGGCTGGCGATCGTGGAGGCGCGCGGGGACACGCTGCGGCCGAAGCTCGGGATCCCGTGGTACCGCATCGCCTGCGCCGTCTCGCTCGGGCTCGCCTGCGGGGTGAAGTGGAGCGGGCTCTGGTACCTCATCCTGTTCGCCCTCGCCGCCGTCGTGTTCGACATGGGGGCGCGGCGCAGCGCGGGCGTGCGGCACTGGATCGCGGAGAGCATCCTGCCGGCGACGGGGTGGGTCGCCGCGTTCGTGGGGCTCGCGCTGTTCGCCTACGTCAACGTGTGGTGGGGCTGGTTCCTCAGCGACGACGGGTACTTCCGGCACTGGTACGCCGCCTCGCACAACCTCCCGCACGACCGCCCGTTCGACGCGATCGTCAACCTGGTCCACTACCACGAGACGGCCTACCAGTTCCACTCGACGCTGGACAAGCCGCACCGGTACCAGTCGTGGCCGTGGCAGTGGCTGCTGCTCGGCCGCCCGGTCGTGTTCTCCTGGGAGACCGACGAGGCGTGCGGGGCGAGCCAGTGCGCGTCCGAGGTGCTGCTGCTCGGCACGCCGCTGCTGTGGTGGTCGTTCCTCCCGGCCCTGGCCGCCCTCGGCTGGCTGGGGTTCGCCCGCCGCGACGGGCGGGCGTGGTTCGTGATGGCCGCCGCCCTGGCCGGGATCGTGCCCTGGTTCCAGTCGATGCCGGCGCACCGCACGATGTACATCTTCTACGCGCTGCCGGCCGAGCCGTTCCTCGTGCTGGCCGTGGTCTACGTGCTGGGGGCGATCATCGGGCCGCCGGGCGGCGAGCGGCGCACCCTGGGGGCCGTCATCGCCGGGGTGTACGTGCTGCTGGTCGCCCTGTGCTTCGCGTACTTCTACCCGCTCTTCACCGGCACGCCGATCCCGTACCAGGACTGGCTCGACCGGCTGTGGCTGGGCAACCGCTGGGTCTAGTCACCGCGCCGCCGCGCTGATCTGCTCGCGCAGCCAGGTGTGGGCGCGGTCGGTGTCGTTGCGCTGGTGCCAGGTCAGCACGATCGGCACCGGCGGCGCGTCCAGGGGCAGCGGCACCGGCCGCATCCCGTGCCGGGCCAGGGCGTCCGCGGTCATCCGGCCGGGCACGGTGACCGCGGCCCCGAGCGCGCCGGCGAGGGCGAGCGCGGCGTCGACCGTCGGGGCCGACGCCACCGTCGAGCGCGTCAGCCCCCGCGCCTCCAGGGCGTCGTCGAGCGGGTCCCGCAGCCGTCCCCGCCGTGACACGATCACATGCGCCATTCCCGTGTACCGCCGGAGCCCCAGCGATTTCCCGCGCACGCCCTGCGGCACCGCCACGACCCGGGCGTCGTACCCGAGCACCTCGAAGCGGATCTCCGGCAGCTCCGGCTCGGTCGCCCCGATCTCCGCGTCGACCCGGCCGTGGCGCAGGTCGCTGGTGTCGTCGCCGGCCTCGCCGAGGAAGCGCAGCCGCACCCCGGGCGCCCGCGCGTGCACCGCCGCCACCAGCCGCGGCCCGGCCGAGGCGGTGATGGCGTCGTGGAAGCGCAGTGTGAACGTGCGCTGCAGGGTGGCCGGGTCGACCTCGGCGTCGGGCGCGAGCAGGGCCTGCGCCTCCTCGACGAGCCGGTGCACGTCGGCCCGCACGCGCAGCGCGTAGGGCGTGGCGGCCATGGTGCGCCCGGTCCGCACCAGGATCGCGTCGCCGGTGGCGCGGCGGATCCGGCCCAGCGTGCGGCTCATCGCGGGCGGCGAGAGGTGCAGCCGCCGCGCCGCGCCGAGCACGCTGCCCTCCTCGAGGAGCGCGTCGAGGGCGGTGAGCAGATTCAGGTCCAGCGAGTGCACGTGGGTAACGGTAGCCGTACCAAGGATGCATTTGCCGCACTGTCGAGCCGGCCGTTCACTGGAGGCATGGAACTGCTGCTGCAACCGGTGGTCGACACGGCGCGGGACTTCGGCGCGCGCCTGCTGAAGCTGTACTCCCCGGCGAACCGCCTCACGGGCCGCGACGCGATCCGCGCCGGCGCCGCCGCGCTGGACTTCGAGGACCCGCTGCGCGATGCGCTGCGGGCGATCCGCCCCGAGGCGGGCTGGGTCACCGACGACGAGGAGCGGGCCGCGCTCGGCGCGGGGGAGTGGTGGGCGGTGGACGACGTCGAGGGCGCGGTCAACCTGCTGCACGGCCGCCCCGAGTGGTGCGTGGACATCGCCCTCGTCCGCGCCGGTGAGGTCGAGCTGGCGGTGGTGTACCAGCCGGTCGGCGACCTGCTCTACACCGCGACCCGCGGCGGCGGCGCGTACCGCAACGGCGAGCGGCTGGCGGTGTCGCCGAAGGCCGCGTTCGCCGACGCGATCGTCGAGACGAGCCAGGTCGGCGACGAGCCGGCCGCGCTCAAGTCCCGGATCGGCGCCGCCATCGGCACCCTGATGTCCCGCGCGCTGCTGGTCCGCACGACGATCCCGACCACGTTCCCGCTGCTGGCCCTCGCCGAGGGGCGCTCGGACGTGTTCTGGCAGCACGAGCCGGCGCTGACCGGCGTGGCCGCGGGCGTGCTGCTGGCCACGGAGGCGGGCGCGCTCGCCACGGACCTGACCGGGGCGCCGTGGCGGCCGGGCGCGGCGGGCCTGCTGGTCGCCCCGCCGGCGCTGCACGCGGAGGCCCTGCAGGCGATGGCGGACCTCTGATGGAGCTGACGATTCTGGGCGCGACCGGCGGCACGGGCCGCGAACTGGTCCGGCAGGCCCTGGAGCGCGGGCACACGGTACGGCCGGTCAGCCGCAGACCACGCGAGGGCGGGGTCACGGCGGACGTCCGCGACCCCGAGGCGATCGCGCTCGCGCTGCGGGGCGCCGAGGTCGTGCTGTCCGGCCTGGGCATCGCAAACGGCGAGGCGCCGGGCGTGCTGACCGCCGGCGCGCGGTCGGCGGCCGAGTCGGGCGCGCGGATCGTCTGGCTGGCCGCCCTCGGCACCGGCCCGTCGGCTCCGGTGGCGGGCGCGCTGACCCGGGCGCTGCTGGGCACCATGATGCGCAAGGAGCTCCCGGACCGCGTGGCGGCCACCGAGCTCGTCCTGGATGCGGGCGGCACGGTGTTCCACGCGGGCCCGCTGACCAACGGGCCGCTGTCCGTCGCGCGGCGGACGCTGGCGCTGCCGGACGTGCCGCGGCGGCTGTTCCCGGCGGGCGTGAGCCGGGCGACGGTGGCCGCGGCGATGCTCGACGAGGCCGAGTCGGCCGCCTTCAAGGGGCAGCCGGTCGCCGTTCTGGGCTAGCGCCTCGGGGACGCAGTCACCCGATGGTGACCGGGAGCCGGCCCGGGGCGTCGGCGCGGCCTGCGAGCACGTCGGCCAGGGCGAGCAGCGAGACCGGCTGGTAGCCGTAGGCGGCCAGGAACCCGGGTACCTCCGGGAACGACGCCAGGTCGTACGGCCCGCCGACCGCGGCCGCCACGACGGGTCTCCCCGTCGCGATCAGGGCCTTGACCAGCGCGACCTGGGTCGCGTCGGCCCACACGTTGTTCGTCGTCACCACCACGGCGTCGGCGGTCGCGGCGGCGGCGACGGCCTGGGCGATCACCGCGGCGGACGGGGAGCCGGTCCACAGCCTGGTCGCCGTGATCCCGCGCGCGTTGAGGGCGTCGGTCAGGGTCTGCGTCGTGCCCACGCCCCAGCCGGTCACCAGCACGCGGGCGCCGGCCGCGAGGGGGAGGCCGCCGCCGCGCAGCCGCGTGATCGAGCGGGCGGCGATCGTGGCCATGGTCTGCAGGTGCTCCGGGGTGCCGACGACGGGGGTGGTGGAGACGTCGCCGCGCCGGTACAGGCCGAGCTCGCGCTTCATGCGCAGGATGCGGCGTACCGACTCGTCGATCCGGGATTCCTCGAGCGTCCCGGCGGCGACCGCGTCGAGCACCGCCCGGATCGCGGCGGGCGGGTCGGCCGGCATCAGCAGCTGGTCGATGCCGGCGTCGATGGCGTCCAGGACAATCTTGGCCTGCGGGATGCCGGCCAGCGCGGCCGCGTCCAGGGCGTCGGTGATGACCACCCCGTCGTAGCGCAGCTGCCGGCGCAGCAGGTCGGTGACGATCGGGCGGGACAGGCTGGCCGGGGCGCCGGACGGGTCCAGGGCCGGGGCGACGATGTGCGCGGCCATGATGCTGGGCACGCCGGCGGCGATCGCGGCGCGGAACGGCGGCACGTGGGTGGCGAGGATCTGCGCCCGGGTCTCGTTCGTGACCGCCACGCCGTTGTCGGTGTTCACCGTGGTGTCGCCGAGGCCGGGGAAGTGCTTGGCCTGCGCGCCGATCCCGGCCAGCCGGTAGCCGGCGACGGCCGCCGCGCCGAACAGCGAGACCTGGGCCGTGCGGTCGCCGAACGCGCGGGGCCCGTCGGCGGCGTTGCGCGGGTTGGTGTTCACGTCCACGACCGGCGCGTCGACCACGTTGATGCCCAGCGCCAGCAGCTCCTCGCCGCTGATCCGGGCCGCCCGCAGCGCGTTGAGCGGGTCCTGGGTCGCGCCGATGGCCATGTTGCCCGGCGACACCGCGAGCGGGGCGCCGATCCGGGTGACGATCCCGCCCTCCTGGTCGGTGCTGATCTGCAGCGGGATGCCGGTGTCGGCGCCGGCGGCCGCCTGCAGCTGGTTCGACAGCGCGGCGATCTGGGGCGGGTTGGCCAGGTTGTGGCTCCACGAGAAGTAGATGACGCCGCCGAGGTGGTACCGCTGGACGACCTCGGCCCCGCTCCCGACCCCGTAGTGGGCCTGGTTGGCGGCGACGTCGGCCGCGGCGGGGGCGGTGGCGTTGTCGCCGTAGACGTACCCGACGAACATCTGCCCGACCTTCTCCTCGAGCGTCATGCCCGCCA
Organism: Dactylosporangium sp. CS-033363; assembly: GCF_050942475.1. Classification (NCBI taxonomy): domain Bacteria; kingdom Bacillati; phylum Actinomycetota; class Actinomycetes; order Micromonosporales; family Micromonosporaceae; genus Dactylosporangium; species Dactylosporangium sp. CS-033363. The sequence goes on from NZ_CP192032.1 coordinate 3,109,986, forward strand.
ACGGGTCGGCGGGCGCCGCCGAGGCCTCGTCGGGCAGGCTCGCGACCACCAGGGAACCAACCGCACCAACCAGCAGAGATCGTCGCAACATGCATCAATCTGACGCCTATCAATCTCCAGGGTCAAGCGTTTCGAGGTCCACGACGAAGACCGATCCGCCCAGGGGGTTCGGCTCGAACGTGACGTCGGCCCCGTTGGCCTGGGCGAGGTTGCGCACGATGTACAGCCCGAGCCCCGTCCCGCGCACCTTGGCCGCGTCCCGCTCGGCCCGGGCCAGCCGCTCGAACAGCCGCTCGCGGAAGTCCTCCGGCACCCCGGGGCCGCGGTCCTCGACGGCCACCCGGGCCCGGCCGGCGCCGGCGTCCACCCGGATCGCGGTCGCCCCGCCGCCGTACTTCGCCGCGTTGCTCAGCAGGTTGGTCAGGATCTGCTGCAGCTGCCCCGGGTCGGCCAGCACGGTCGCGTCCGGCCCGGCCACCGGCACGCCCTCCGCGCCGGCGTTGGCCAGGGCCAGCCCGACCTGGCCGCGCAGCCCGACCGGCACCCGCTTGGCGCTCAGCGTGCCCGCCTCGCTGCGGACCATCGTGAGCACCTCCTGCACGATGCCGTCGAGGCGGTGCGCCTGGCGGGTGATGCCGTCGACCACCTTCGTGCGCATGCCGGCGCCGAGGGTGTCCCAGGTGTCGGAGGCGATCTCCGTGTACCCGAGGATCGCCGCCAGGGGATTGCCCAGCTCGTGCCCGAGCATGCCGATGAGGTCGCGCTTGAGCCGGTTGGCCTCCTCCAGCTCGGCGTTGCGGGCGGCGAGCGCGGCCGCGTCGTCCGCGTGCCGCAGGGCCGAGCCGAGCGCCTCGGCGAGCAGGGCCAGCTGCTGCTCGTCGGCGTCGTCGAACACCCCGGAGCGCTGCGAGGAGACCAGCAGCGCGCCGAACACGGTGCCGTCGGCGTGCAGCGGCGCGATGAGCATCGCGGCGATGCCGAGCCGCTCGCACGTCTCGCGGTCCACGCGCGGGTCGGTGGCGGAGTCCCGGCAGTGCGCGGGCGCGTCGGCGGCCATCACCGAGCCGCCGAGCGAGCCGTCGGCGCACAGCCGCCAGCCGCGCGCGCCCGCGATTGTGCCCGCCGTCGCCGCGTACACCAGCTCCCGCCCGTCGGCCAGGGACACCGCCGCACCGTCGGCCGCCGGGAACAGCTCGACCGCCCGCTCGGCCACCACCCGAAGGGCCGCGTCCCGGTCGGCGGCGGCCGCGATGAGCTCCCGCTGCACCCGCACCGTGTGCTCGAGCCGGCGCAGCTCCCGCTCCGTGGCCCGGGTGGCGGCCCGCTCGGCCGCGATGTCCTGCAGCTGCATCAGCCGCCACGGCTCGCCCAGCGGGCCCGGCACGACCGAGACCGTGACCCGCACCCACGCGGTGCGCCCGTCGGGGCGCAGGAGCCGCTGGTCGTACTGCACCTGCCCGCCCACCCGCAGCCCCGTCCGCGCGTCGGTGGCGGTGCCCAGGTCCCGCGGGTCGGTGACGTCGAAGTACCGCAGCCCGGCCAGCTCCCCGGCGCTGCGCCCGGTCAGCGCGGCCGCGGCCGGGTTGGCCTGGCGGAACACGTCGGCCTCGTCGCACAGCACCAGCCCGAGCGGGCTGCCCGCGAACGCCGTGCGGAACTGCTCCTCGCTGCGCCCGAGGGCCAGCGCGGCGGCCCGCTCCCGGGTCACGTCGAGCAGCTGGACCACGGCCGCCGCCGGGCCCTCGCCGTCGCTGATGACCGAGGTGTGCGCGGCCACGTGCACCAGCGTGCCGTCCCGCCGGTGCATCGCCGACTCGCGGGCGCTGCGGTTGCGCCGGCCGTCGGCGAGGGAGGCGAGCGCGAGGTCGAACCGGTCGCGGGGGATCGCGATGAGCCCGCCCAGCTCGATCCCGGCGATGTCGTCCGGGTCCAGGCCGACGAGCTCGCTGAAGGCCGGGTTGGCCAGCACGATCCGCCCGTACTCGGGGCCGCGCAGCCCGACCACGGCCTTCGCGAGCGGGCTGTGGTCGAACACCTCGGCGAAGCGCCGCTCGCTGTGCTCCAGGCGCTCGACGGCGGCCAGGGCGGCGGCCCGCTGCCGGGCCAGCTCGGCGTTGGTCTCGGTCGCCTCGTGCAGCAGCTCCTGGGTGCGCTCGGCGTGCTCGGCGTGCCGCAGCGCCCCGGTGAGCGCGTCGGCGAGCAGGGTCAGCTGCTGCTCGTCGGCCTCGTCGAACGCGTGCGCGCGCCGGGCGATGACGGCGACGACGCCGATCGGGCCCTCGGGGCGCAGCAGCGGGGCGATGACCAGGGAGCGGATGCCGGTGACCCGGCCCAGGTCGGTGCCCACGCGCGGGTCGGTCGCGGTGTCGTCGCAGCGCAGCGTCGAGCGGGTGGACAGGGCCAGGCCGGCGATGGAGCCGCTCATCGGCAGCGGCGGCCCGGCGGGTCCGGCCGGCGCGAACCCGGACACCGCGACCAGCGGCAGCCCCTCGCCGGTCGCGTCGAGCAGGTGCACGGCCGCGCCCTCGCCCTCGGGCATGATCTGCAGCGCCCGCTCGGCGGTGAGGCTCAGCACGGCCTCGCGGTCGCCGGCCGCCGCCGCGATCTCCCGCTGGACCGCGATCGTGGTGCGCAGCCGCCGGGCCTCGTCCTGGGAGCGGGCCGCGCGGTCGGCGAGCGCGTGCCGGTCGGTGCTCTCCAGGGACTCCAGCACGGCGAGCCGGCCGCCGCCGATCAGCAGCGTCCGGGTGCTGATCCAGACCTTGGAGCCGTTGCGGCGCACGATCTGCCGCTCGCAGGTCTCCTCGCTGAAGCCGCCGAAGGGCTCGTCGGGCTGCAGGAGCAGCGCGAGGGGGCGGCCGACGAGCTCGTCGCGGCGGTACCCGGTGAGGACACAGAAGGCGTCGTTGACCTCGGCCAGCTGGCCGGCCATGGTGGCCACGGCCTTGGCGATGGCACTGCGCTCGAAGACCTCGGCGAGCAGCTGCGCGCGCGACTGCTCGTCGAGCCGCTCGAGCAGACCGACGGTCACGCCCTCATGATCGGCGGGCCGCCGCCGGACCTGAGGGGCCCTCGGGGCGGTTCACCGGACGTCGGCGCGCGCCGTTCTCAGCAGCCCCACCAGCACCGGCAGCACGACCCACAGCGCGGCCGAGGCGCCGAACCGGGTCCACTCCTGCGCGCTCACACCCGGCGCCGCGAGGGGTACGCGGGTCCGGCTCAGGTCCAGCCAGCGCGCGGCCGGCTCCAGGGCGGGCACCAGGCGGCCGGCGGCGGCCCAGGCGATCGGCAGCACGTAGTAGGCGGCGACGCCCGGCGCCGAGCTGAGCACCAGCAGCCCGAAGCCGAACCCGCACAGCATCGTGGCCAGCTCGACCAGCACCAGCTGCGCCGCCACGGCCGGGTCCAGGTCCCCCGCGAACGCGGCCGCGCAGCCCAGCGCGAACAGGGCCGCGGCCAGCCCGAGCAGCGCGACCGCGGCCAGCTTGGCGAGTACGACCCGCCAGCGCCGCGGTACCAGGGCGAAGGTGGTCAGGGCGGTGCGCTGCGACCACTCGCTCGTCACGCTGAGCACCGCGAGCACCGGCAGCAGGATCGAGACCGGCAGCTGGGCGGCGCCCGCCAGGTCCGGGAACGTCCACGGCCCGGTCTGCACCAGCGGCGCGGCGACGGTGAGGACGGCGACGACCGCGAGCAGCCACCGCGCCGCCCGGGTGTCGACGGTCTTGCGCAGCTCGACCAGCACCAGCGTCATCACGCCCACCAGGGTGGCGGCGCTTCTGCGCGGCTCGTTCAGCATCGGCGTCATCGGGCCGGCCCTCCGGTCAGGCGGAGGAACTCGTCCTCCAGGCCGCCCGCCCCGGCCAGATCGGCGGGCGGGCCCTGGGCGACGATCCGGCCCCGCGCGATGACGACCAGGTGATCGGCGATCCGCCCGACCTCGGCGAGCAGGTGCGAGGAGAGCAGCACCGTCCCGCCCGCGGCCGCGTGCCCGGCCAGCAGGTCGCGCAGCCACCGCATGCCCTCCGGGTCCAGGCCGTTGGCCGGCTCGTCGAGGATCAGCACCTCGGGCGCGCCGAGCAGGGCGTGCGCGATGCCCAGCCGCTGGCGCATGCCCAGCGAGTAGTCGCCGACCCGGCGGCGCGCGGCCGCGGCCAGCCCCACCTGCTCCAGAACCGTGTCCACCCGGGCGGGCGGCAGGCGCAGGAGCCGGGATGACAGCAGCAGCGTCTCCCGCCCGGTGCGGCCCGCGTGCTGGGCGGCCGCGTCGAGCAGCACGCCGCACCGGCGGCCCGGGTCGGGCAGCTCGCGGTACGGGCGGCCGCACACCGTCGCCCGTCCCCGGGCCGGGCGGGTCAGGCCGCAGATCATCCGCAGCGTCGTGGACTTGCCGGCGCCGTTGGGGCCGAGGAACCCGGTGACCGTGCCGGGCTCGCAGCGGAAGGACACGTCGTGGACGTACACCCCGGACAGCTCTTGCACCTCGATCATGCGCCCAGCGTGCGGCGCGGCGGGGTGCGCGGGCATCCGCCCGGGGTCGGCCCGCACCCCCGACTTTGGTCGGTCCCGCGCGGGGCCGGGCCGTCGTACCCTTCGCACATGTCCCGCCCCCGGATCGCCGACGCGGCCTGCGTGCTGGGGTGCCTCGCGCTCGGGGCGCTGCTGCTGCGCTTCGGCGACGCCGGCTGGGCGCGTCCCGGTGCCGACCCGGCCCTGTCGTGGCCCGCGGACGCGGTGGTGGGGGCGGTGGGGAGCGGGCTCGTGTGGTACCGCCGAAGCCACCCACTGATCGTCGCGCTCCTGCTGCTCCCGGCGGGCGCGGTCGCGGGCTCCGTCACCCCGGCGCTCGCCGTGTCCGTGTTCGCCGTCGCCGTGCGCTGCCGGGCCCGGACGGCGATCCTGGTGGCGCTCGCCGACATCCTTTCCGTCATCCTGTACTTCCTGCTGCAGACCGACCCCCGCCACCCCCTCGCCGTCGATCTCGTCGTCCGCGGCGCGATCGTCGCCGGCGCGCTGGGGTGGGGGCTGTTCGCCGGGGCGCAGCGCCGCCTCGTCGCGTCGCTGCGGGACCGGGCCGCGCGGCTGGAGGCGGAGCAGCAGCTGCGCGTCGAGCAGGCCCGGCTGACCGAGCGCACCCGGATCGCCCGCGAGATGCACGACGTCCTCGCCCACCGGCTGTCGCTGGTGAGCCTGCACGCCGGGGCGCTGGAGGTGCGCACGGACGCGTCGCCGGACGAGGTCGCCTCGGCGGCCGGGGTCATCCGCAGCAACGCGCACGAGGCCCTGGGCGAACTGCGCACGGTCATCGGCGTCCTGCGCGACGTCTCCCCGTTCCGGCCGGTCGAGGCCCCGCAGCCGACGCTGGGCGACGTGCCCGCGCTGATCGCGGAGTCCGGGGCTTCCTACGAGTGCGCGCTGGACGGTTCCGGGGCGCCCGACGCCACGATCGGCCGCACGGTGTACCGCCTGATCCAGGAAGGTCTGACCAACGCCCGCAAGCACGCCGCCGGCACCCCCGTGCGGGTTGTCGTCGCGGGCGCGCCCGGCATCGGGATTCGGGTGGAGGTGCGGAACCCGCTGACCGCGTCCGCAGCTGTGCCCGGCTACGGGCTCATCGGTCTCGCCGAGCGCGTGGAGCTCGTGGGCGGCCGGCTGGAGCACGGCTCCTCCGAAGGGATGTTCCGCCTGAGCGCGTGGCTGCCCTGGACGGCCTCGGAACGTGGCTGAACGCCCGATCCGCCTCGCCATCGTGGACGACGACCCGTTCGTGCGGGCCGGGCTGGCCATGCTGCTGCGCGGGGCCGGTGACATCGAGGTGGTGGCCGAGGGCGCCGACGGGGCCGAGGCGGTCGCGCTCACCGATGCGCACGCACCCGACGTGATCCTCATGGACATCCGGATGCCGGGCGTCGACGGGCTCGTCGCGACCGAGCGGCTGCGGGCCCGGCCGCGGGCGCCGCAGGTCATCGTCCTCACCACGTTCGACGCCGACGACTACGTGCTGCGGGCCCTGCGGGCCGGGGCGGGCGGGTTCCTGCTCAAGGACACGCCGCCGCTGGAGATCCTGCGGGCGGTGCGGATCGTCGCGGCCGGCGAGGCGATGCTGTCCCCGGCCGTCACCCGCCGGCTCATCGACCGGGTGGCCGACCCGGCCGCCGCCGCCCGCCGGGGCGAGGCCCGGGAACGGCTGGCCCGCCTGACCGGCCGCGAGCGCGAGTTGGCCGCGGCCGTCGGTCAGGGGAGCTCGAACGCGGAGATCGCCGCTGCGCTGCGGATGAGCGTGCCGACCGTCAAGGCCCACGTCTCACGGCTGCTGGCGAAGCTCGCGCTCAACAACCGGGTGCAGATCGCCCTGCTGGTGCAGGACGCGTCATCGTGAAGGTTCTCAGCTGCCCAGGCTGGCGAAGAAGTCGCCGAAGCCGTTGGCGATGTCGAGGAGGCCGCCGCCGATGGACGTCACCACGTTCGCCGCGGACTGCGGCCGGTACGCGATGAAGAACACCAAGAACGCCAGGCCACCCCATCTGAGGATCTTCTTGACCATGGTGGCTTTTCCTCCCCAATCAGGACGCCGGGCATTCAGAGTAGCGGCTGGATGACACTCAGTGAAGGTGGTGCATATCATCGAGCGTGATCCGGCAAAACGATAGCAACACAGGAACCCAGCATTCATGACCGTTCACTCAGCGAACGCGGGCTCGCGCGGTGTTGAATCTCATACCGCCGCCGTCCCCCGGAACCGCGAGTAGGGTGCACCGGATGGCACACACCCGGACGGCGTTCTTCCTCGACTTCGACAACGTGTTCAGCGGGCTGTTCAAGCTGGACCCCGAGGTCGCCGTCCAGTTCGCCACCGAGCCCGGCGTGTGGCTGCGGCGGCTGGCCACCACGCTGACCGCCGACGCGCCCCGGCGCTGGCTCATCCTGCGCTGCTACCTCAATCCGGCCGGCTGGGTCAACCACCGCGACGACAAGGGCGAACCGACGCGGCTGTACTTCTCCCGCTTCCGCCCCTCGTTCGTGCGGGCGGGGTTCGAGGTCATCGACTGCCCGCGGTACAACGCCACCAAGAACGCGGCCGACATCCGCATCGTGGTGGACGCCGTCGACGCACTGGCCGACGACACCCGCTACGAGGAGTTCGTCATTGCCTCGGGCGACTCCGACATGACGCCGCTGCTGCAGCGCCTGCGCCGGGCCGACCGCCGCACGATGATCGTGTCCCCGGCCGACGCCGCCGAGGCCTTCACCGCCATCGCCGACCAGCTGCTCGACAGCCAGCAGCTCCTCGCCCTCGTCCAGGGCGAGCCCGTGGACCTCGACGACCTCGATGACGAGGCAAACGCCGATTTTGTACCGGATGAGGCCTACGAGCAGTTCCGGACCATCGTGACGGCGGAGTACGAGGCGGCCGGCTCGCCGCTGAACATGGCCGCCCTCGCGTACCGGCTGCGCAGCGAGCTCGGCCCCGTCGTCGGCACCAGCAACTGGTTCGGCTTCGGCTCCTTCGCCCGCGCCCTGGAAACCCTGGACCTGCCGGGCCTGCACATGTCCCAGCACCTGCTGTGGGACGAGCACCGGCACGACCCGCCGGAGCCCGCCGCGCCCGGCGCGCCCCGCACCGTGCTGCCCGAGCCGGTCGAGCGCCTGGCCGACCAGCTGAGCCTGCCGCGGCTCCCCGAGGCGTGGTGGCCGTCCATCTACGAGACCCTCTCGGCGTACGCGCGCGAGCACCGCTTCAACCTGACCCAGTGCACCAGCTGGTCCCGCGACCGCCTGCGCGACAACGGCGTCCCGGTCAGCCGCGGCGCGGTCGCCTTCGTGGTGCGGGGGACGTCGTTCGGCGGCTTCCCGCTGCACCGCCAGCCCCCGCCCACCCCTTCGGAGATCGCCTCGGCCTTTGTGAACAACGTGCTGAGCCGCGCGGAGGCGGCTCAGATCCCGTTCACCGACGAGGAGGCCAACGACGTGCGCTCCTGGCTGGGCTCCCCGTCCGCGTAGCGCTTCCTGAGCGCCAGCGCCACGCCCGCATAGGTGAGCACGGCCAGCCCGCCGAGCGCCGCGAGCGTCTTGAGGTCCGGCTGCAGCAGCGGCTGGCCGCGCAGCGCCTGCCAGGTGAGGATCGCGACCAGCCCGGCGTACCCGGCCGCCGCGACCCGCACCACGTTCCGCCGCGTTTTCGCCGGCCGGTTCGCGGCGACCACGGCCAGCAGCAGGGCGAGCAGCGGCAGCACCTGCAGCGCGTGAATCCCGGTGAAGTGCGGGATGCGCAGGTCCCCGCCGGTGGTGGCCCAGCCGGTGACGGGCATCGCGGGTCCGCCGTCCGCGACCCCCACGCTGTGCGCCCCGATCATCGTGGCGGTCTTGCTGTCCAGCGCCTCCTCCTGCGCGGCCGTCGGTGACGTCATGAGGAACCCGAGCGCCATCCCGGCCAGCGAGATCGCGAACCCGAGCCGCGCCGCCGACCGGACCACCGGATCGGTGTCCTTCTGCACCGCGACGACGATGGCGACGATCAGGCTGGCCGTCCACAGCACCATCACCGTGGCGCCCATGAGGTTCCAGATCAGCGCGTCGGTAGGTGTAGCAACGTTGAAGTGGCTCGCGCGCCCGCGAACCGCTTGAATGAGGATGGCGACCATCTCCCCGGCCGACGCGAGCGCGACGAAGGTGGCCGCCCACCACCCGGTGCGCCGCGCCCGGTGGGTGAAGCGCAGGAGCCAGGCGAGGGTCAGGGCGTACAGGCCGAGGGAAACCGCGAACTTGAAGGGCTTGAGCCAGGCGGGGGAGCCGCCGATGCTGCGGTCGTCGAGCGCGAGCCCGGCGAGCGCCACGAGGGTGAGCAGGCCCATGACGGCCGCCAGCCCCACTAACGGCCGATGCCAACGGCCGGCAACCGCGTAAGAGTTCGACATGCGTCGACCATCCCGTGCGCCGGGTGGCGAATCAGCCCCGCGCGCCCCCGGATCAATGGTGGGGCTGTCCCTACCTCGCGCCTGATCCATCGATTACGGTCTGCCAATGACCAACACCTATGCGAGCGGGACCGGGCTGGGCGGGAAGGTCGCCGTCGTCACCGGGGCGGCTCAAGGGATCGGGCGGGGGATCGCCCAGGCGCTGGCCGAGCGGGGGGCCGCCGTGCTGCTCGTGGACCACAACGCCGACACGCTCGACGCCACCGTGAAGGGGCTCGAGGGCACGCAGGTCGCCTCGCTGTTGTCCGACATTCGCGAGGAGGGCCAGGCCGAGCGGATCGTGGCCGCCGCCGTCGAGGCGTTCGGGCGGCTCGACGTGCTCGTGAACAACGCGATCGCCACGCGGGCGGCGGGGCCGTTCACCGAGCACTCCGACGCCGACTACGACCTCGTGTTCGAGACCGGGCCGCGGGCCACGTTCCGGCTCATGCGGGCCGCCTTCCCGCACCTGGTCGCGAGCGGCAGCGGGTCCGTCGTCAACCTCGGGTCCAGCGCCGGCACCGAGGGGCAGGCGGGGTGGGCGACGTACGCCGCCGCCAAGGAGGCCATCCGCGGCTTCTCCAAGGTGGCCGCGACCGAGTGGGGGCCGGCCGGGGTGCGCGTGAACGTGGTGTGCCCGTTCGCCAACTCGGAGGGTGCGCAGCTGTGGGAGCGCTTCGATCCGGACGGCTACAACGCGGCGCTCGCGAAGGTGCCCATGCAGCGGATCGGCGACACCCGCACGGACATCGGCGCCCTGGTCGCGTTCCTGGCGAGCGACGATGCCACCTACATCACGGGGCAGACCATCATGATCGACGGCGGGTGGGGCATGCATCGCATCTAGGGAACGGTTTTTGACGGCGGGCTCACTGGGTAGAGATCCCGAGAACGCTGTTTTGCCGGTTTCGAGGGAGATGTGATGAGTGTTGCCACGGATCCAGCCACCGTCGACAAGTGCCTGCGCGTGGGGGCCGGGTTCTCGCAGGGCGATCGCAACTGGATCGCCGAGCAGTTCGCCACGCTCGACGCGCGGCTCGCGACGTTCAAGGCCGACGCGACCGAGCTCGAGGTGTCGGTGAAGGACCGCGAGGCGCCCGGGCAGAAGGTCACGCTGGAGTGCTGGATCGCCGGGCGGCAGAAGATCGTCACCACCTCGGGCGAGGAGGAGCTGCTCGCCGCGTTGCACGACGTGCGGGACGACCTGCGCCGCAAGCTCAACGACAGCAAGACCCGCCAGGAGCCGCGCAACAACCGCCACCTGCGCGAGCGGCCGGAGCCGGAGGAGCCCGCTGAGCTGCAGTAACGTGCACTGAGAGGCGCACGCGCTATTACATCGTGATAAGTCCGAAAAGTCCGGCGCTTGCGCCGGACTTTTCGTGTAAAAGGGTGTAGACCAGAGACATGGGCTTCCGGCTAGGAGTCGTGCGCGGCATCAGCTACGGCCTGTTCGGACCGCCGGGGGAGTTCGTTGCGCAGGCCGAGGACCTCGGCGCCGGACTCGTCCGCGCCTACCTCTACTGGTCGCAGGTCGAGCCCGAACCCGGCCGCTTCGACTGGACCGCCGCCGACGCGCTCCTCGGGCAGCTCGACGGCGACGTCGAGGTCTGGCTCACCCTCTGCTCCAGCTCACCCTGGGCCACCCGGCAGGCCACCACGTTCCTGCCACCGTCTCCGGCGAAGCAGCCCGACGAATACGAGCGGTTCGTCCGCGAGGTCGTCCAACACTGCCAGAGCCGGATTTTGTACTACCAGTGCGACAACGAACCCAGCAACACCGACCTGCTGTGGGCCGGCAGCGCGGAGGAGTACGTCACCCAGCTGCGCGCCCTGCACCGGGCCGTCCGCGCGGCCGACGGCAGCGCGAAGGTCGTGCTCGGCGGCTGCGGGTACGACGTGCTGAGCAGCCCGCCGGGCAGCGCGCCGCGCGCGTTCTTCGACCACGTGCTCGACGCCGGCCGGGACGCCTTCGACGCGTTCGACGTCCACCTGTACGGGCCGCCCGGCAACGTGCCGGACTACGTCGGGCAGGCGCGGGGGATGATGCAGAAGTACGGGTACGAGCGGCCGATCCTCGCCGGGGAGCAGGCCGGGCCGCTCCTGTTCGAGTTCCCCGAGCTCGACCCGGTGCTCGGCGAGGCGTTCGCGTCCGTGCCCGCGGACGCCGCCGAGCTCGTCGAGCTGGCGGGGCAGGACACGCCGGAGCGGCGGGCGCTCGCCTCGCTGTACCGGCGAATCGACGACCTCCCGCCCCGCCTGCAGATGCTCATGGACGGCTGCGACGGCGCGCTGTCGGCCAAGCGGGACCGCATCGCGCGCCGGCAGCTGGTCGTGCGCACCGCACTGGCGCTCGCGGCGGGAGTGCAACGGGTCGCCTACTGGCAGCTGGCGCCGGAGGTGGCCGGGTACCACGACAAGTACCAGATGATGGATCTGCTCTTCGGACGCCTGGCCCTGCTCGACTTCGACGCGGACGGCGAGCTGACCCACCACCGCGCGGCCGCCGAGACCTTCCGCCTGCTGGCCGCCGAGCTCGCCGGCGCGACGACGGCCGAACGGCGCGACGGCGCCGTGCGCGTGGAGCGGTCCGACCGCGGTCCACTGTGGATCGTCTGGGCGGACGGCGACACCTTCGACGGCGAGGACGGCGACCCGGCCGAGGTGACCCTGCCGTGGGAGAGCGAATCCGCGTCCGCCGTCGACGCGTTCGGCGCGCCGGTCCCCGTCACCTGCGCGGACGGGTCGATCACGGTGGCGGCGACCGTGACGCCGGTGTTCGTCAGCTAGGGGGAGCCGTCGACTCGCGGACGACGAGGTGGGTGGCCAGCTGGACGTGCATGGAGTCCGGGGTGCCGCCGCGGGCGAGGGTGTGCAGCGTGCGCACCGCGACCCGGCCCATGTCGGCGATCGGCTGGTGGACCGTGGTGAGCGGAGGAGAGGACAGCTTGGCCGGTTCGATGTCGTCGAAGCCCACGACCGACAGGTCCTGCGGGACGCGCCGGCCGAGGCGGCGGGCGGCCTCGAACACGCCGAGCGCGGCCCCGTCGCACGCGGCGAAGATGGCGGTCGGCGGGTCGGGGCGGCCGAGCAGGTCCAGGGCCATCCGGCAGCCCGCCTCGGCGGTGAACCCGCCGTGCACCACGAGCGCCGGATCGGCCTCGATGCCGGCCAGTTCGAGGGCGTTGCGGTACCCGTGCAGCCGCTCCCGGGACGCCGCGATGTGCGCGGGCAGGCCGGCGAAGCCGATGCGGCGGTGGCCGAGCGCGACGAGGTGCTCCGTGGCCTGGGTGCCGCCGGCGAAGTTGGTCGCGGCCACGCTCGCCAGTCCGGTGCCGAACGCGCCGGTCAGGTCCACCGAGACCAGGGACAGGCCGAGCTCGTCGACGGTGCGGACCTGCTCGGCGGTCAGGGCGAGGGAGACCACGATGACGCCGAGGCGGCGGCGGGAGGCGGCGCGCACCAGCCAGGCGTCGCTGAGCGGCAGGCCCACCCGGCCCTCGCGGTCCAGCACGTCCACGGCGAGCTCGACGCCGAGGTCGCGGGCGCCGGTCAGGATGCCGTGCAGGACCTGCAGGGAGTACATGCTGACCATGGAGTCGAAGACCACGTCGACGACGAGCTCGGTCTGCGGCTCGCGGGGGCCGGTGCTGGGCACGTACCCGAGCGCGGTGATCGTCTCCTCGACCTTCGCGCGGGTGCGGGGATCGACGTTCGGCCGCTTGTTCAGGACCTTCGACGCGGTCGCCTTGGACACCCCGGCGGCCTGGGCGACGTCCTCGAGGGTGACGCGAACGGGCTGGTCGCTCATGCACCCTCCCGAAACTGTTTCACGCGTTGACAGCAGAGTAGGTTACCCATACCTTCGGTACAACACGAAACTCCACGAAAAAGTTTCCGACCTAGAGGACGACGGATCGTGACGACTGTGACCGAGCGACTCCCGTACCAGGACGCCACGCTCCCCGTGGCCGAGCGAGTCGAGGACCTCGTCGGGCGCATGACCCTCGCCGAGAAGGTCGGGCAGATGCTGCAGCTCGACGCGCGGCTGGACCTGGCCGAGGCGGTGCTCACCAAGACCGCGGGCTCGCTGCTGCACGCCTCGCCCGCGCGCATCCGCGAGGCGATGGCCATGGTGGAGACCACCCGGCTGCGCATCCCGCTGCTGATGGCCGACGACTGCATCCACGGCCACGCGTTCTGGCCGGGCGCGACCGTGTTCCCGACCCAGCTCGGCATGGCCTGCAGCTGGGACCCGGCGCTGGTGCGGCGGGCGGCCCGGGCGGCCGCGACCGAGATCTCCACGACCGGCATCCACTGGACGTTCTCCCCGGTGCTGTGCATCGCCCGGGACCTGCGCTGGGGCCGCGTCGACGAGACGTTCGGCGAGGACCCGCACCTGATCGGCGAGCTGGGCGCGGCCATGATCAGCGGGTACCAGGGCGGCGGTCTGGGCGACACGACCGCGGTGCTCGCGACGGCCAAGCACTTCGCCGGCTACTCCGAGACCCAGGGCGGCCGCGACGCCAGCGAGGCCGACATCACCCCGCGCAAGCTGCGCTCGTGGTTCCTGCCGCCGTTCCAGCGCGCGGTGGAGGCGGGCTGTGCGGTGTTCATGCTCGGGTACCAGTCGATCGACGGCGTCCCCGTCACGGCCAACCGCTGGCTGCTCGACGGCGTGCTGAAGCGCGAGTGGGGCTTCCCCGGCACGCTCGTCACCGACTGGGACAACGTCGGGCGGATGGTGTGGGAGCAGAAGGTCGCCGCCGACGACGTGGTGGCCGCGACCATCGCCGTCGAGTCCGGCAACGACCTCATCATGACCACCCCGGCGTTCTTCGAGGCGGCCCAGACGGCCGTGGCGAGCGGGAAGCTGGCCGAGGCGAAGATCGACGATGCGGTACGGCGAATCCTGCGCCTGAAGTTCGAGCTGGGCCTGTTCGAGAACCCCCGCGGCGCCGACGCCGAGCGCCAGGCCGCCGTCATCGGCTCGGCCGCGCACACCGAGCTCAACCTCGAGATGGCCCGCCGCTCCCTCGTGCTGCTGCGCAACGACGGCACGCTGCCGCTGGGCGGGGACGTGCGCCGGATCGCGCTCGTCGGCCCCAACGCCGACGACCCGCACAACCAGCTCGGCGACTGGGCCGGCGCGTCCGGCCAGGTCGACTGGATGCCCGACGGCCACCCCCGCGAGACCGTCATCACCGTGCTGGACGGGCTGCGCAAGGCGCTGCCGGACGGCTGGGAGGTCACGTACCAGGCGGGCGCCGAGATCGGCAGCCTGCAGCCCGACCCGGCCGGCACCCACTTCCCCGACGGCCAGCCCCGCCCGCCGCTGTTCCAGGCCGCGCCCGCCGACCCGGCCGCCATCGCCGACGCCGTCGCGCTGGCCGAGTCCAGCGACGTGGTCGTGGCCGTGCTCGGCGACAACGTGGCGCTGACCGGCGAGGGCAAGTCCACCGCCACCCTCGACCTGCAGGGCGGCCAGGCGGCGCTGCTCGACGCGCTGGTGGCCACCGGCAAGCCGGTCGTGGTCGTGCTCATCCAGGGCAAGCCGTCGACGCTGCCGGCCTCGGCCGAGCGCGCCGCGGCGATCATCGAGGCGTTCAACCCGGGCATGCAGGGCGGCCGCGCCGTCGCCGAGCTGCTCCTGGGCCAGATCGAGCCGGCCGGGCGCCTGCCGATCTCCTTCGCGCGCCACGCCGGGCAGCTGCCGGTCTACTACAACCAGCTCCGCGGCCAGCACGGCAACCGCTACGCGGATCTCACCCAGGAACCGCTGTTCGCGTTCGGCGAGGGCCTGTCCTACTCCGCCGTCACCTACTCCGACCTGGTCGTGCACGAGCCGACGGTCCCCGCCGACGGTGTCGTGCGGGCCAGCGTGACGATCACCAACACCGGTTCGCGCCCCTCGCCGGAGACCGTCCAGGTGTACGTCACCGACCTCGTCACCAGCGTCACGTGGGCCGAGCGGGAGCTGAAGACCTTCACCCAGGTCACGGTCGACGCCGGCGCGACGGTCACAGTCGATCTGGAGCTGCCGGCCGCCGCCTGCACCCTGGTCACGGCCGACGCCCGCCGCGTGGTCGAGCCGGGCGCCTTCGAGCTGCTGGTCGGGCGCAGCTCCAAGCTCGCCGACCTGCTGTCCGCCCCGTTCGAGATCGTCTAGAGGGGTAGCTTCAGGCCCTCGTGGGAGGGCGTGAAGCCCAGCCGCAGATAGAAGCGGTACGCGTCCGCGCGGGCCTTGTCCGTCGTGAGCTGGACCAGGCCGCAGCCGCGCGCCCGGGCGCGGTCGATCACCCAGTGCATCAGGGCCACGCCGACGCCCTTGTTGCGCTGGTCGGCGCGCACCCGGACCGACTCCACCAGCGCGCGCTCCGTCCCGTGCCGGCTCAGCCCCGGGATGTACGTCACCTGCAGGCACGCGATGACGTCGTCGTGCTCCTCCACCACGATGAGCTCGTTGCGCGGATCGGCATCGATCTGCTGGAACGCCCGCTCGTACACCGCGTCGACCCCGGCGCTGTCGCGGGCCCGTCCGAGCACGTCGTCGGCGAGCAGGGCCACGATCGCGGGCAGGTCGCGGCGGGTCGCGGTGCGGAAGATCATTGCCTGAGATTCATGGAACCTCGCGGCGCTCCCGGGAGTGGAACAGGCAAAGGGAGGAGCGCACGGTGCCCGAACGGGACGTGATCGGCCAGGTGTACGCGGCCTGCTTTCAGCGCCTGGTGGTGCAGCTCTACGCGGTGACGGGCGATCTCGGCGAGGCCCAGGAGGCCGTGCAGGAGGCGTTCGTCCGCGCGATCGGCAATGCCCGCACGTTCCGCGGGCTCGACAACCCCGAGGCGTGGCTGTGCCGGGTGGCGATCAATGTGAGCCGCAGCCGGTACCGCCGCCGGGTCTTTCTGGAGAACGTGCTGCGCCGCGCCGGGCCGGAGCCGGTCGTGCCGGACCCGTCGCCGGAGCACGTGGCGCTGATGGCGGGCCTGCGCCGGCTGCCGGCCGGCCAGCGCCACGCGATCGCGCTGCACTATCTCGCCGACCGGCCGGTGGACGAGGTGGCCGAGATCCTCGGCGTGTCCATCGGGACGGTCAAGTCCCGCCTGTCCCGCGGCCGCCTGGCGCTGGCCGAGTTCTTCAGCGAGAGGAGCCCCGTTGCCTGACCTCGAGCACCTGCCGTTCGACCGGGCCCGCGTGGCGGCGGCGGTCCGGCCGGTCCCGCTGCGGGACCTCCACGCCCGCGCGCGCCGCCGCCGGCAGCGCCGCACCGCCGCCGTGGCCTTCGCCGCCGTGCTCGTGGTCGCCGTTGCGGGAGCGGCCTTCGCCTACAACCCGCCCCAGCAACGTCCGGCGGTCCCGGCGCCCAGTTCCCACCCGTCGTCGGGGACGATGCCGACCGACCTGGCCGTGCTGTCGGAGGATGTGGCCGTGGCGTTCTGGAGTGGCTGCCCGGCCCACTTCTCGCACACCACGAGCGGGGGCTGGACCGAGCCGGTCGCGGCCCCGGCCTGCGACACAGGTGAGCGGGACGAGCGCTGGCAGGTCCTGGACAGCCGGACCTACCTGTACTTCCTGAACGGCACCGGACACGTGACCACCGACGGGGGCCGCACCTGGATGCCGGCCGGCGCGGCGTTGACCGACGTGGCCGCGCTGCCAGGGGTGGCCAGGGCCGCGGACTGCGGAGCCCACTCCCGCTGCTTCGGCGCCCACGGCGAGGGCCCGTACGCCGCCGACTCGGGCGTCGCCTACCGCCTCGCCAAGGGGCCGCCGGGGCGTTCCATCGGCCGCTATCAGCAGGCCGGCGGGGTCCTGTGGGCCACGTTGTACGGCGGCAGCTCCGGCACGGGCGAGGTCGGCTGGACCGCCGACGGGGGCGCGACGTGGAAGAGCAAGCCGCTCGACGTGCACTTCGGCGCGGACAACGTCGCGGCGCTGGACGACAAGCGGGCGTGGGTGTCGTTCACGCCGGAGATCGGGCAGCCGCAGCACATCCTGCGCACTGCGGACGGCGGGACGACGTGGCAGGACGTGACGACGGACCTGCCGGTCACCGCGAACGAGCGGGACCTGACGGTGCGGGCCGACGGCGCGCTGCTGATGGTGGAGCCGGATCCGTTCGCGGTGTGGGTCAGTACCGACAACGGCAAGCATTTCGTCGTGAACCCCGGGCCGCCGGTGGACCGGGACTCGCTGCGGATGGGTTCGGGCCCTGGAATCGCGTGGGCCATGTGGGGCAACCCGGTGCAGCTGTCCGTCACCACGGACGGCAGGACCTGGACCCAGATGCCGCCGCCGTAAACGGTTCTCCGGCCCCGCCCCGCCCCGTTGTCGCGTCGCTCAGGCGGTGACGCCTCGCCGTCGTCCCGTCGTCCCGTCGGGGCGGCGGCGAGGCGCGGCCGGTTGCTCAGGCGGCGGCGAGGCGCGGCCGGTTGCTCAGGCGGCGGCGGTGAGGCGGGCCAGGCGGGCGGGGGTGGGCCAGCGGACGTCCCAGGCCCAGCCGAGCTTCTCGAAGATCCAGATGGTGCGGGCCGAGATGTCGATCTGGCCGGGCAGCACGCCGTGGCGGGCCGAGGTCGGGTCGGCGTGGTGCAGGTTGTGCCAGGACTCGCCCATGCTCAGGATCGCCAGGGGCCAGAAGTTGGCCGACTTGTCGCGGGCGTTGAACGGGCGGTCGCCGATCATGTGGCAGACCGAGTTCACCGACCAGGTCACGTGGTGCAGGGCGAAGACGCGGATCAGGCCGGCCCAGAAGAAGGCGGTCAGCGCGCCCTGCCAGGACCAGGAGATCAGGCCGCCGAGGACGCCCGGCAGGAGCAGCGTCACGATCGTCAGCGGGCCGAACAGCCGGTGCACCAGGCGGATGTCGCGGTCGGCCAGGAGGTCCGGCGCGAAGCGCTCCTGGTTGGTCAGCTCCCGCTCGAGGACCCAGCCGAGGTGGGCGTGCCAGAAGCCGCGGGCCAGGGCGACCGGGGACGTGCCGAACAGCCAGGGCGAGTGCGGATCGCCCTCCTTGTCGGCGAACGCGTGGTGGCGGCGGTGGTCGGCCACCCAGTGCAGGATCGGGCCCTGGACGGACATGCTGCCCACGACGGCCAGCCCGATGCGCAGGGCGCGCTTGGCCTTGAAGGCGCCGTGCGTGAAGTACCGGTGGAAGCCGACCGTCGCGCCGAGGCACGTCACGGTGTAGAAGGCCGCCGCGAGGATGATGTCGAGCCAGGCCAGGCCCCATCCCCAGGCGATCGGCACGGCGGCCAGCAGCGCGAGGAACGGGATGATGACGAACGCGTAGACCGCGACGTGCGCCGGGATGGGGCGCTTGCGTCCGATCAGGGGCTTCACCGCCGTGGTCATGGCCGGACCGTAGTCCACGGGCATGGCTGGCGCCCCCACGCAAGGATGCCAGCCCGCGACCGCCAGGTGTTTTTTCGGTCTTCGTCAGAGATAGACGTCGATCCGGCCCGAGAACAGGGCCGTGGTCTGCAGGCGCTGCTGCTGGATGGCATCGAAGTTGGCCCGCTGCTCCTCGGCCCGCTGCCGGAGCTGGTCCTCGAGCTGCTGCTGCTGGGCGATGCGCTGCTGGTCGTCGAGGCGCTGCTGGTCGAGGGTGCGCTGGGCGGCGAGGCGCTGGTCGGCCAGGCGCTGCTGATCCTGCGTGTACTGCTGGTTGTCGCGCTGCTGCACGTCCTGCGCCCGCGCGTCCTGCTGCCGGACGATCTCCTGCCGGTCGGCGGCGCGGGTGTCGTCGGTGCGCTGCTGCTGCAGCCGCGTGTCGTCGAGGCGCTGCTGGGCGAGGCGGTCCTGCTGCAGGTTCTGCTGCATGTCCCGCGACGTCGCCGTCCCCGTGGCGTTGGCCGTGGCGGCGCTCGTCGCGGTCGCCGAGGTCAGCGTGGTCGGCGTGGTCGCTGCTACCGGTGTGATCGACATTGCAACCTCATCACTACTTGCATGATCCCGATTACTCAAAGTTACCACGTTCGGGTGACGGCAAACCCCTCGCGGCGGAGCAGGGTTTGTCACATGAGCACCCTCGAGGGGCGCGTCGCCCTGGTCACCGGCGGTTCCCGCGGGATCGGGGCGGGCATCGCGCAGCGGCTGGCCGCCGACGGCGCCACGGTCGCGGTCACCTACAACCGCTCGCCCGGGCACGCCGAGGAGGTGGTCGGGGACATCGCCGAGGAGGGCGGGGACGCCGTCGCCCTGCACGTGGACGCGGGGGACCGGGCCGCGGTACGGGCCGGGGTGAAGACGGTCGCCGAGCAGTTCGGCCGGCTGGACATCCTCGTCAACAGCGCCGGGGTGAACCTGGTGGCCCCGATCGAGGACACCCCCGACGACAAGTACGACGAGGCCGTCGCCGTGAACCTGACCGGCGTCTACGCGGCCACCCAGGAGGCGCTGCGGCACCTCGGCGACGGCGGCCGGATCATCAACATCGGCAGCGTGGCCGCGCAGCGGATCCACTACGCCGGCGGTACCGCCTACGCCCTCACCAAGGCCGGCGTCATCGGCTTCACCCACGCCCTGGCCCGCGAGCTCGGCCCGCGCCGGATCACCGTCAACGCCGTCCAGCCCGGCCCGATCGACACCGACATGAACCCGCTCAGCGGCGACTTCGCGCCCTTCACCCAGCAGTTCACCAGCCAGGACCGCTACGGCACCACCCGCGACATCGCCGGCGCGGTGGCCTACCTGGCCAGCCCCGAGGCCGGCTTCGTCACCGGCACCACCATCACGGTGGACGGGGGCTACCTCAGTTGATCGCGCTCGGCCAGCCCGGCCAGGTTGAGCAGCTGCCGCCGCATCATCACCAGATCCCCGGCGGCCAGCAGCGGCCGGGTGGCCCGCTCGAGCGGCCCGCGGGGCTCGGGCATGTGCAGCTTGGCGACGATCCGGCAGTGCCGCGGCCCCAGCTCCCGCAGCAGGTACGTGACCACGATGTCCCCGAACATCGCCCGCCCCCGCCGCTCGGTGATGCGGAACGTGAGCTGCTCGCCGGGCACGAACGCGACCAGGTCGAAGATCGTCATCCAGCGCTGCCCGGTGGCCAGCTCGTCGACCCCCGGCGTCAGCTCGCGCGGGCTGCGGCGGCCGCGGTTGTCGATCCAGTCGTAGCTGTACGGCGCGACCCGCAACTGACACAGCCGCCGGAACACGACCGGCGCCGCGGCGTGCACGTCGACGGCCCGGTAGTACGCCTCGCGGCCGGGGACGAGCGCGTCGCCGCCGTACGCGAGACCGGTCTCTTCCTGACGGGTACTCCACACTTTTAGAGACATGTCTCGCTGTCCTCCCGTCTGTGGGGGAGCTCCGCTCCACCCACGGCCCCCTCGAAGCCTGCACTCTGGCCGCTCTGTCCGCTTTGGGCAGGTCGGTCAGGGCGAGGACCACCTTGTCGAAGTCGCCGCCGAGCGCCCGGATCGCGGCGAAGGCCCGCGTGTTCATCGCATCGAGCGCGTCGCGGTCCTCGCCGGGCCGCGTGCGCCGGGCGCCCCTCGGCCAGTGCGGCGAGGAAGCCGTCCTGGAATCGCTCGACGGTCCGCAGCCACAGCGCGGCGGCGAGCGCGGGGCGCCCGGCGAAGCGGTGGTACACCGACCCGCTCGGCCCGCCCGCCTCCCGCGCGACGGCCGCCATCGTGAGCGCCTTGGGCCCGCCGGCGACGACCAGCCGCACGGCCGCGTCGAGGAGGCTGCCGGAGTCATGCCGTGCGGGTCGTCCCATGGCACCCAACCTACTGATTACGCTTATCGGAGGCCGTGCAGAGACGCCGGTCACGTTCCGGAATCGTTGCTGCCCGCTTCGGTTGACTCGTAGTGTCACGGCGGCAGTCCGACGGAGAGGCACTCCCCATGTCCAGCACCACGGTCCTGCAGGAATCCGACAACCGGCACGCCCCGCCGGCGACGGTGGTGATTTTCGGCGCCTCCGGCGACCTCACCCGGCGCAAGCTGATCCCGGCGATCGAGAGCCTGGCCCGCCACAACCGGCTCACCGAACGGTTCGCGGTCGTGGGCGTGGCCCGCACCCCGATGGACGACAACCAGTTCATCCACAACGTGCTCGGCGACCGCGGACTCGGCGGCATGCCGCAGCTGGACGGCGGGATGCGGTACATCTCCGGCGGCTACGACGACCCGGAGACGTACAAGCACCTCGCGGCCCTGCTCGACGAGATCGACGAGAAGCGCGGCACCGGCGGCAACCGGATCTTCTACCTGTCCACCCCGGCCGAGGCGTTCCCGCTGGTGATCAACGGGCTGGCCGGCGCCGGGCTGAACCAGGCGCGGGAGGGCTCGTTCGCCCGGCTGGTGATCGAGAAGCCGTACGGGCACGACGAGCGCAGCGCCAAGCAGCTCGACCAGACGGTGCACTCCTCGTTCGACGAGTCGCAGGTCTTCCGCATCGACCACTACCTGGGCAAGGACACCGTCCAGAACGTGCTCGCGCTGCGCTTCGCCAACTCGATCTTCCAGCCCATCTGGAACCGCACCTGGGTCGACCACGTGCAGATCACCGTGGCCGAGACGCTTGGCGTGGGCACCCGCGGCAGCTTCTACGAGCACGCGGGCGCGATGCGCGACATCGTGCAGAACCACGTGCTGCAGGTGCTCGCCCTGGCCCTCATGGAGCCCCCGGCGTCGTTCGCGGCCGAGGCGGTGCGCAACGAGAAGGTGAAGCTGCTGCAGGCCATCCGCCTGCCGCGCGGGCGCGACATCGACGACATCGCGGTTCGCGGGCAGTACACCCGCGGCGGTACCCGCGAGGAGCTCATGCCCGGCTACCGCGAGGAGCCCGGCGTCGACCCGCTCTCGCGCACCGAGACCTACGCCGCGCTGCGCCTCGACGTGGACAACTGGCGCTGGGCCGGCGTGCCGTTCTACGTACGCACGGGAAAGCGGTTGCCGAGCCGGGTCACCGAGGTCGCCCTGCAGTTCCAGCGGCCGCCGCACCTGCCGATCCCGGACTCCCAGCTGACCGAGCTCCAGCCCGACGCGCTCATCCTGCGCATCCAGCCCGACGAGGGCATCGCACTGCGCTTCGGCGCCAAGGTGCCGGGCCACTCGTTCCGGGTCCGCTCGGCCAGCATGGACTTCTCCTACGACAAGACCTTCCGCGAGGAGTCCCCGGAGGCCTACGAGCGGCTGCTGCTCGACGCCCTGATCGGCGACACCACGCTGTTCATCCGCAAGGACGAGGTCGAGCAGAGCTGGCGGGTCGTCGACCCGATCATCGAGCGCTGGGCCCAGGACACCAGCCCGATCCCGACGTACGAGGCGGCGTCCTGGGGTCCGACCGACGCCAACCGCCTGATCGAGCGCAGCGGGCGGGCCTGGCGCAACACCGTCGCCTAGTTCGCACGGGAAAGGCCCTCCCCTTGATCGGGGGAGGGCCTTTTGGTTACTTGGAGGCCGCTTCGAGGCGCGGGATGAACTGCAGGGCCGCCCGGCGTGCGACGGACAGGTTGGCGCTGTCGCTGGACTCCGAGGAGACGTACACGTCGATGTCGTGGCCGTTCTCCCACACGTACAGGTGGCCGG
Organism: Dactylosporangium sp. CS-033363; assembly: GCF_050942475.1. Lineage (NCBI taxonomy): Bacteria > Bacillati > Actinomycetota > Actinomycetes > Micromonosporales > Micromonosporaceae > Dactylosporangium > Dactylosporangium sp. CS-033363. The sequence continues at coordinate 3,132,476 of NZ_CP192032.1, forward strand.
ACAGGGAGTACGCGGTGGTGCCGACGCCCATGACCGGGGTCGCCTGCTTGTTGCGCACGTCGAAGTTGCCGCGGGTCTCCAGCGTCACCCCGATCGTGACCTGGCCCTGCGAGAGCTGCCACTGGCAGTAGCGGGAGGTCGGCGACGACCCCCCGTCGTCGGTCATGAGGGTGACGGACTCACCGGTCAGTGTGCCGATCTCCGCCTTGGACATCAGCTTGCAGATGTCGGGCACGCTGGTGGCCGTGGCCGCCTTGGCGCTCGACGAGGCCTTGGCCGACCCGCTGGTCTTCGCCGAGGGCTTCGCGGAGGCCGCGGCCGAGGCGGGTGCGGCCGCGGACGCCTCGGCCGAGGGCTTGGCGGCCGTGGTGGCGGAGCCGTCGTTGCAGGCGGCCAGTGCGAGCGCACCGGCGGCAGCCGCGGCCAGAACGAGAATGCGACGAGACATTGGTGCGCTCCCTGGATTCGTTGGTACGACCAAGGTGCGCGATCATTGCCCGCCGGCACACACTTTCCGTCCGTCCTGGCACGTATCCGGGACCGATCACTCCCAGCGGGTCGCGTTGGCCTCCGACAAAGCGCCCGGACGGTCCAGGACCACGCAGAACAGCAGCCCGGCGGGGTCGCGCAGCACCTGCCAGTTCTCGGCCCGGTCGACCCGCGTCGCCCCCAGCCGCTCCAGCCGGGCCACCTCGGCGTCGACGTCGTCGGTGTGGAAGTCGAGGTGCACGCGGGCCGGGCCGCCGTCGCCGAGCCGCTGGGCCAGCACGAGCATGTCGTGGGTGGGCAGCCGGGCCCCGTTGAACTCGGGATATTTCCCGACGGGTTCCAGCTCGGCGCCGACCGCCCCGGACCAGAACGCCACGGTGGCGTCGTGGTCCGGGGCCGGCACGTCGATGGAGATCGCGAAGAGCCTACTGAAGTGAGCCACGCCGTGCAGTATGCAGCGTCGTGGAGTACAAGACGGAGCCCTGGAGATCGCGCAGGCGAACCGTGAGGTCCCGGCTCCACGGGTCGATCTCGACCTCGCCGAAGTGCTGGTAGCCGCCCATGGGGGAGGTGTTGGCGACCGGCGGCGCGTGCACGAACCGCGCCTCGGGCCCGAACGTGGCGTCGAGCGCGTTGGGTCCGAACGCGCCCGCGTTGGCCGGCCCGGAGACGAACTCCCAGAACGGCGTGAAGTCCTGGACCGCCGCCCGCGCCGGGTCGTAGTGGTGCGCCGCGGTGTAGTGCACGTCGGCGGTGAGGAACACGATGCCGGTCACGCCGTGGCGGTGGGCGGTGCGCAGTACCTCCGCGAACTCCAGCTCCCGGCCCAGCGGCCTGCCGCCGTCGCCCTGCGCCACGCCCTCCTGCGCGGTCGCCCCGTCGGGCACGACGAGCCCGAGCGGGAGGTCGTTGGCGATCACCTTCCAGGTCGCCTTGGACTCGAGCAGCCCCCGGATGAGCCACGCGCGCTGCTCGGCGCCGAGGAGCCCGCGCTTGGGGTCGGCGTACGTGTCGCCGTCGTTGACGTCCTTGTAGGTGCGCATGTCGAGCTTGAAGATGTCGAGCAGGGGGCCGTAGGAGTGCTTGCGGTACACCTTGCCGGGGGTCAGGGGGGTCCACTCGAAGAACGCCTGCCGGGCCCGCGCGGCCAGCACGTCGACCCGCCGCTCGGTGTACCGCGCGTCGTCGAGGACCTCGCCGGGGTACCAGTTGTTGAGCACCTCGTGGTCGTCCCACTGGTTCAGCTGCGGCACCTCGGCCAGGAAGCGCTTGAAGTTCGCGTCGAGCAGGTTGTAGGAGAACTGGCCGCGGTACTCCGTGAGCGTCTCCGCCACCTTCGACTTCTCCGGCGTCACGATGTTGCGCCAGGTCCGCCCGTCCGGCAGCGCGACGGTCTCGGCGAGCGGCCCGTCGGAGTACACGGTGTCGCCGGAGCACAGATAGAAGTCGGGGCTGAGCCGGCGCATCGCCTCGAAGATCCGCATGCCGCCGAGGTCCGGGTTGATGCCCCAGCCCTGCCCGTTGATGTCGCCGGTCCACACGAACCGGATCTTCTGCCGGTCGCCCGGAAACCCGAACGAACCGCCGAGCGGTGCGCCGGCCCGCACACCGTCGACCCGCACGCGGTAGTACGTGCGGCACCCGGGCTGCAGCCCATCGACGCGAAGCTTTCCGGTGAAGTCACTGCCGGCGTCGACGACAGGCCCGCGAAGCGTCCGGCTGCGCCGGAAGTCGGGCCGGTCGGAGATCTCGACCCACATGCGCCCGGGCTGGTCGGCCCGGGTCCAGACGTTGGCCGACGATCCGGTGACATCGCCACTCTGCACCCCGTGGGTCAGCGTGGGACGACTCATCGCGCCGGGCACGAACGCCGCGGCCGACCGGTCGGAGATGAGCGCAGCACCAGCAGCGGCCGCGGCGGTGGTGCCGAGGAGCCGCCGCCGGCTCAGGGAATACGTCATGCCCGGAGGTCTATGCCCCGCACATGGCCTGCCTTTTATCGAAGCATGTCCACGTACGAACCCGGGGTTTAACCGTTTGTTGGCTTGTGCCGAGCATGGTTGATCTCGCACGATCATTGGATGAGCACCGACGAGCGCGCCACCCAGCCCGTCGACCTGTCCGCCCTGGCGACCCACGAGACGGAACCCCTGCACGCCGCGGATGCCGCCGCCGGGGACGGGGACGGAACCGACTTCGGCGCGATCGACGCCCACATCGACGACGAACTGTCCGACGACGAGGACGACGCCTCATTCGACCTGGGCACCGACGTGGCCCACCCGACCCTGGACCACAACGGCGGCCCGGCCTTCGACCTGGACCGCGACATCTCCCTGTAGGCCGTTTTCCCGCACCCTGCCTATGATCACGAGATGTCGACGTTCATGGCTACAGCCGCGGTGGACCTCCCCGTCGCCGCCGATCCGGGCCCGTTCCTGGACTCCATGAAGCTAGCGGTCCGCGACACGGTAGCCGTCTGGATCCGTCCCCTCGGCAGCACGCACACCCGCGTCTCCCTGTTCGCCGACGGCGGCAACGGCTGGCTGGCCGAGTCCATCGCGGCCGCCCCCGCGTGGGAGCGAGCCCTGATCGCCCTGGACCACGACGAGTGGGGCGCGGAGCATCTGGTTCTGTCCAATGTGGACGGAGCTGTGCATCGCGTGCAACACGTCTACATCCACTGGGGCGACACGCCCTCATCCGATTTCGAAGAAGTCTCTCTGGCTGATCTCCCTCCGGCTCCGGGCCTCACCACCGCGTCCGGCGGCACCCTGAACGACGCCGGCGCATGGTCCGCCGTCGCAGCGCTGTACGACGCCGATCCCGCCGCAGTCGAACGGGCCGGCCGCTACGCCGCCAAGGCTCACGAGAACCTCGGCACCATCTTCACCCCGTTCGAACCCTTCTGGGACGCCGTCGGAGCCCAGTACCCGATCGCCTTGGGCGAGGACCTCGACGCCGTACTCCTGGCCTGACCCTGTTTCTCAGGCTTTCACCCCGCCCAACTCCGACGGCCCGCACTGTTCCTCGTCTTTTCCACCCTGCCCCGGCCCCCCCGGCCCCGGCCCCCCGCCCCCCGCTCCTTCCGCCCCTCGCCTAAGGCATCCGCTCCGCGACATCCACCGACCCCGCCATCCCCAGCAACGGCGCCATCGTCGGACACAGCAGCGACGCGCATTCCCTCCCATGTGCGTCGTACGCGTCCCGCCCGATCGGCACCACTGTCACCGCGAGCGGCTGGAGTGGGCCCCTTGCCCAGTACTGTTGCGTTCCAACCGCCCGCCGGAGGGCCCGCCGCAGGCTCGTCGTGAACTGTGTGAACTCGTGTCGCACGCCGCCGTGCCGGGCGACCGGCCAGTCGAGGCGCACCGCGTAGCCGTCCGGCATGTTCGAAGCCATCGCCACCACCCCTCACTCGTTGAGGCAACGATCGAAGCTGCCCCCATGGTACTCGAACACTTGTTCTAATTCACGCCTCATTAGGCCCCAAATCAGATCGGCCCAACACGCAGCGTGACGTGCGCGGTTCCGGATCGCAACTCACCGTGTGCGCAAACTGCCCCAGCGTGCGCGGGCGAAACAACGGCGGCATCAGTCGATGGACCACCGGCACCGGACATGCGACCGTGATCGGCGTGACCGAGGACGTGTACTGCGACCTGCCCACCGGCATCCGGGTGTGCTACCGCGAGGAGGGTGAGCCACAGGGAGTACCACTGCTGCTTGTTGCGGGTCTCGGCCTGGACCTGACCGCGTGGCCGCGGGCCATGCTGGACGGCCTGCTGGAGCAGGGCTTCCGGGTGGTCCGGTTCGACAACCGGGACACCGGGCACTCGACGCGCGTCGATGCGGCGCCGCCCGGCCTGTTGCGGCAGCTGGTCGCGCGGCCGCCGCGCGGCGCGTACCGGCTCGAGGACATGGCCGACGACGCCGACGGGCTGCTCGAGCACCTCGGCATCGCCCGCGCGCACGTGGTGGGCATGTCGATGGGCGGGATGATCGGGCAGACGCTCGCCGCGACCCATCCCGGCCGGGTCGCCACGCTCACGTCGATCTTCTCGACCACCGGCGAGCGGCGGGTGGGGCAGCCGGCCCGCTCGACGCTGCTGCGCATGGCCAAGCGGCCGGCGCGCACGGTCGAGCAGTGGACCGGGCGGCACCTGTCGATGCTGGACCACATCGGCTCGCGGGCGTACCCGTACGACGAGGCGATCGAGCGCGCCTGGGCCGCCGAGGTGTGGGAGCGCGGCGGGGGACCGGCCCGAGCGGCGGGCGTGGCGCGGCAGATCGGCGCGATTCAGGCGTCCGGCGACCGTACCGCCGCGCTGCGCGCCATCACCGCACCCACGCTCGTCATCCACGGCGACGTCGACCGGATGGTGCACCCGAGCGGCGGCAGGGCCACGGCGACGGCGATCCCGGGTGCGCGCCACGTCGAGATCGCGGGCATGTCGCACCACCTGGCGCCCGAGCTGATCAAGCGCTTGGTCGACCTGATCGCCGAAACGGCCGAACTGGACAGAACCCGCTAAATGATGATATTGGCGATATGTCGGGCGCGTCAGCGCTCGACATATCGATTTACGTCACGCACTAGCGGCGCGGACCGTCCATAGCGAGCGCCTAGGGCGGTCCGGGAGCGCGATCCGACCAGTGGCCCAGAGCAGCAGGCGCCCGGAGTCGGCCTCAGGGGGTACACCGGGAAACAGGCGGGACAGGACCAGCGCGGAGAGGTCCGGCGGCGGCGTCCACGGCAGCCCGAGGCCCTGCGCCACATCCCAGGTGTGCACGAGGATTTCGTTCACGCCCAGGGCGGCGAAGCCCGTGCGGTCCGTCGGGCCCCAGTGCCACGCGCGCGCCGACGGGCCCGCGGCGTCCAGGGACAGGCCCAGCAGCCGCCCGCAGGCCGCCATGATCTGCAGGACCGTCGCGGGGTCCGTCTCCGGTCGTACCTCGAGGTCCAGCGGGAGGTACGCGTCGTCCGCGCGGGACGTGAGCTGGGTCGCGTACGCGGTCAGGTCGTGCGCGATGTGCGCCGCCGTCTCCAGGCACGTCCACTCGAGTTCGCCCGCCGGCGCCGACCACGCCTCCGGCGAGGCGATCGCGGCCGGCCGCAGCAGGGCTAGGGACTCGTCGAGGGCGCGCCGGACATCTCCGCTGTCCACGTCGGCACGGTACCGGCGGCGGGCTGCGGGCGCACCTCCTGCGCCGTCAGCGGGATCGGGCCGCGGAACTGCCGGGCCACCGCCGTGAACCAGCCGAGGTGGATCTCGTCGCGGTCGGCCACGTACGCCGCCCGCAGCTCGTGCCAGCGCAGGCCCGGGTGCCGGTGGTGCACGTTGTGCAGGTTGAACGCGAGGACGAAGAACTCCAGGGCGCGCGGCAGGGCGAGGTTCATCGCGTCGAGCGGGCGTTCCAGGCGGGTCCGGTAGTGGTACGCGTTGTCCGCCAGCGACACGATCAGCGCCCGCGCACCGACGGCGCTCCACAGCATCCAGAGGTGCCCGCCATAGGCCAGGGACGATCCCGTGTACGTCACGACGACCGCGATCGCCTCGACGCGGAACTTGCGCAGGTTGTCGCGGCGCGCCACGCGCTCGAACAGCAGGCCGGTCACCGAGTCCAGCGAGTCCGTCCGCCGCACCAGCCAGCGCCAGCCCGGGCGGGGCAGGAGCACGAGTACGACCGAGAGCAGCTCGAGGAGGTACAGGCCGCCGAGCAGCCGCGGGTAGTACGTGCGCGCGGCGGTCAGCCAGGTGGAGCGCTCGGGGTCGTAGACCTCGGTGCGCTCGCGTTGCGTGCGGCTGTACCGGTGATGCAGCAGGTGACCGGCCTTGAGCAGGGCGAACGGGCCGCCGTAGCCGGCCGCGAGGACCCGGCCCAGGCGATCGTTCCAGGCCCGGTCGCGCAGGAGGATGCCGTGGATGGACTCGTGGATGAGCGACCAGAGGGGGACGGTGGTGAGCGCGATCGGCACGAGCAGCCAGGCCCAGCGCAGGTCGAGCGGTAGCAGTACGAGAGGCAGCACGATGAGCTGCAGCAGCAGGATGGCGAGCGCGACACCGACCAGCGCGATCGCCAGCACCGACTGACGGCGGACCATGTTCGCACGCTAGCCCGGTCAAGGAAACGCCCGAGTGACCTGCTCGCGAAGACTTGGGTGTCACCATGGCCCTTGTGTTTCTGGAGATCATCGCGCTCGACGCGGCCGACGCCCGGGCCGCGCAGGACGGCGGCGCGGACCGCGTCGAACTGGTCAGTGACATGGGCGCCGGCGGGCTGAGTCCCGACCCGGCCACGGTGGAGTCCGTCCTGCGGGCGGTGTCGATCCCGGTCCGGGTGATGCTGCGCACCCGGCCGGACTTCGCCGCCACCGACGACCTGGTCAAGACCCTGCACGAGCTGCGCGAGGCCGGGGCGGCCGAGTTCGTGCTCGGCTTCCTCGACGCGGCCGGCCGGGTCGACCGCCCCGCCCTCGACGCCCTGCTCGACGGCTACCCGTGGACGTTCCACCGGGCCCTCGACGCCGCCGCCGACCGGGCCGCGGCCTGGGACGGCCTGGCCGGCCTGCCCGGGCTCACCTCGGTGCTCACGGCCGGCAGCCCCGACGGGATGGGGGAGGGGCTGCCGAACCTGCTCGCCGACGCGCCGGTGCACGGTCAGCTCATGCTCGCCGGGGGCGGCCTGCGCGAGTCGTACCTCCCCGCGCTCACGGCCGCCGGCATCCGCGCGTTCCACTCGGGCAGCGCGGTCCGCCCCGGCGGCAGCTGGACCAGCCCCGTCTCCGCGGACCTGGTCCGCCGCCTGCGTTACGCGCTCGGCCCGGCGACCCCGAGCAGGTTCCCCTCCGGGTCCTGAAAGTGCCCGACGGTGAAGTCGCCCCGCGCGGGTTCGGGCCCCATGACGCGCTTGCCGCCGAGGCGCTCGGCCCGCGCGAGGGCCTCCTCGACGTCGGGGACGCTCACATAGAACAAGACCCGGCTCTGGTACCCCGGGCCGCCCCCGACCCCACCGTTGACGCCCGCCGAGTCCGCCTGGACGAAGTGGTAGTTCCCGTCCGCCGACACGCTCGTCGTCGCCGCGTTCCCGGGCGGGTCGAACCGCCACTCGAACAGTCCCGCGTAGTAGTCGCGCAGGGCGCCGGGCTCGGTACCGCTGATCTCGAAGTGCACCACGGGCAGTCCCATGTCGAGCTCCTTCCGTCAGTCCGTTCCTACCAGGAGGTCGGACCGGACGGCGGGAGCTCGACATGGGCCGGTCGGATCAGAGGGTCCAGTTCTGGTTCGCGCCGCCGGAGCAGGACCAGATCTGCAGCCGCGTGCCGTTGGCGGAGCTCGGCCCGGTCGCGTCCAGGCACTTGCCCGAGCCCACGTTGACCAGCGTCTGCCCGGTGCGGGTCCACTTCTGGGCGTTGGTGCCGTTGCAGTCGTACAGCTGCACCTTGGTCCCGTTCGCCGTGCCCGCGGCGGCCACGTCCATGCACTTGCCGAGCGCCCGCAGCGTGCCGTCCGAGGCGCGGGTCCACTTCTGGGCCGTCGTGCCGTTGCAGTCGTAGAGCTGCACGGCCGCACCGTTGGCGGAGCTGGCCCCGGCGACGTCGACGCACTTGCCGCCGTAGCCGACGATCTGGCCCGCGGTGCCGGTCGGGCCGGTGGTCGGGGTGGTCGGGCCGTTCGTGGGGCCGGTGCCGACCCACGCGCTGGCGGCCGCGGACCCGGTGTTGTCGATCGCGGTGTTGTTCTCCACCGGGCTGGGCACGGACGACGGGAAGACGATGAACGTCACCGGGCCGGCCGTGCCGCCGGTGGCCGGGTTCGGGTCGATGCCGAGCGCCGTGGCCAGGGCGTAGGAGCCCTCGCCGATGATGTTGTCGGGGCCCTCGTCGGCGAAGACCGCGTACGCGACCTGGTTGTTGTAGACGACCGCGGCCACCGCGCCGGGCCGGATGCCGTTGGCGCCGTAGTCGAAGCGGGAGCTGGGCAGCGGGATCACGTAGTACCGCGTGACGTCCGAGGTGAAGTAGGACCCGTTCGAGGTCGTGAACGAGGTCTGCGCCTGGTACCACGGGTCGGTCCCGGCGTTGCAGTGCGACGTGCCGATGCCGTCGCAGTCGATGTCCATGTCGGCGCTCCAGAAGAACGCCGAGCCGCTCTTGCAGATGGCGACCGTGGCCGCCCCGCCGTCGTCGGTGGCGTACTTGCCGTTGGACACCTGGTTGCACGTCTGGGTTTTCGCGAGCAGCTGGCTCGCGCTCGGCCCGGCGGCGAGGGCGCTCTTGCTGGTCTGGGCGAGGGCGTACGCGGTGGACGCGCCGAACGACAGCAGTACTGCCGCGAGCGCGATGAGGGGGACGCGGTACCTCTTCACGAGCAGGCTCCTAGGAAGACTTTGACAGGTCTCCCTACGGCGACTGCGGACGTGAACCGCCGAGGGTTGCGGACAGGAAACCTTACTGACAGATATGTGTCAATAGATGGGAGCCTAGTTCGACGTGCGGCCGAGGTGGACTCCGGTGCCCTCCGGCCTGGTCAATCCCTCGCGCAGCTGCTTGAAGGCCTCCTTCGCGGCGTCCACGGCATCGGGATACCGCTGCTCGGCGCTGATGCCGCCGTTGAGGCAGCGCCGGTTCTCGTCGGCGAGCGCCCGGTGCACCGCGAAGATCACGTAGGCCGCCACCCGCGACCCGAGGGACCGGGTGAGCGCCTCTTCGGCCTGCGTCTGGTACTGCAGCAGCCGCGACTGCAGCGACGGTGTCGCCAGCACCATCGCGACGAACGTCAGCGTCTGCGGACGGTCGTCGAGCCCGGTGATCGGATCGCGCTGATCGAGCCCGTAGAGGAAGTGCCGTTCCAGCGCGGCCAGAATGTCGCTTTGCCTGAATGCCGCGGCCAGTCGCGCCAGCTCGTTCTGGTGATTGCTGAACGAGCCGATGACCAGGTCTTCCTTGGTCGGGAAGTACTTGAACAGGGTCCGCTTCGACACCTCGGCCGCCGCCGCGATGTCGTTCACGTTGACCGCCTCGAATCCCGATTCGAGAAACAGCCGCGTGGCCGTGTCCTGGATGCTCTGCCGGGTGCGCTCGCTCTGCCGCTGCCGAAGTCCTGTCACGACTCGCTACTGTATACCGGGTCGATAGGTAAACCGGGTTGATAAGTAAACTCGGTATACCTAAGCTCATCCGCATGACGGGGTACACGACAGCGACGGTGCACTCGGTGGACGGCACCCGGATCGGCTACCGGCAGTACGGCGGGAACGGCCCCGGCCTGGTCCTGCTGCACGGCGGGATGAAGGCCGCGCAACACTTCTCGACCCTGGCCGCGACGCTGTCCGACGCGTTCACGGTCTACGTCCCGGACCGCCGGGGCCGCGGCCGGAGCGGCCCGCACGGCGCGGGCCACGGCATGGCCCGCGAGATCGAGGACCTGCAGGCCCTCCTGGCCGCGACCGGCACCGAACTCGTCTTCGGCCTCAGCATCGGCGGCCTCATCGCCCTGCGCACGGCCTTGGCCGCATCCGCAGTCGAATCCGCAGGCTCAGCCGAATTCGCAGCCGCGCCCGCGCCCGCGCCCGCATCCGCAGCCACGCCCACGCCTGCAGCCACGCCCGCAGCCGCGCCCGCGCCCACGCCTGCAGCCACGCCCGCAGCCGCGCCCGCGCCCACGCCTGCAGCCATGCCCGCGCCCACGCCTGCATCCGCGCCTGCAGCTGCATCCGCGCCCGCGATCCGGCGGCTCGCCGTCTACGAGCCCCCGCTGTCGATCAACGGGTCCATCCCCACGGCCTGGCTCGCGCGCTACGACCGCGAACTGTCCGCCGGCCATCGCGCCGCCGCGCTCATCACGGCGATGCGCGGCCTTCCGGTGGAGCCGATCTTCCATCGCGTACCGCGAGCAGCCCTGACCCCCCTGCTCGCCCTCGGCCTGCGCGCCCAGAAGGCCGGCCCCGACGAGACGACGATCGCCGACCTCATCCCGACCCAGGGCCACGACGTCCGCCTCGCCGAGGAACTGGCCGACACCGTGGAGGACTATGCGGCCCTGCGCGCCCGCGTGCTCCTGCTCGGCGGCACCCGCGGCCCGTCCTTCTTCGAACCGGCCCTGGCCGCGCTGGAGGCCGCCATCCCGGACGCGCGGCGCATCACGTTCCCGGGCCTGACCCACGAGGGACCCGAGGACGACGGCCGCCCGCTCATCGTCGCCGCGGCCCTGCGGGACTTTTTCAGCGCTCGGTGAGGCCCTCGTTCGACACGGCGGTCACGAACGCCGTCCAGGCGCTCGCGGTGAAGCCCAGCTCGGCGACGGCCCGGTTCTTGCTGTCCCGGACGTGAATCTCGGTCGATCCCAGGAGGACCTCCACGCAGTTGCCGCTCGCGCTGCGGGAACTGGTGCGCCAGGTCTGGGCCAGGGTGTTGTCGGCGATGTTCATGTGGTCCTCGAAAGGTCTTCAAGTAGGTTGATCGATGCCTCCGGGCTCATGGCGAACGCCCGGAGGTGGTCGAAGGCGCGGTTGAGCCGGCGGACGTCGTCGGGCCGGTCCAGCCACAGCTCGCCCGCCTGGCTCTCCACGTAGCCGAGGTCCGGGTCGCCGGCGTTGCCGAACTCGAGCACGACGAACGGCCCGTCGAAGCCCGGATGCGCGCTGATGCTGTTGGGCAGCACCTGGAGGGTGACGTTGGGGCGGGTCCGGCTCAGCTCGGCCAGGTGCGCGAGCTGCCCGCGCATGACCGCGGGGCCGCCGGTCGGCCGGCGCAGCACGTGCTCCTCGATGATCGCCCACAGCTCGAGCTGCTCGTCCAGGCGCTCCTTGCGGCGGATTCGGGCCGCGATGATCCGCTCGACCGTCTCGTCGTCGAACGGGAGCTGGAAGCCGCGGGTGATCGCCTTGGCGTACTCGGCCGTCTGCAGAATGCCCGGCACCACCAGGCACTCGTAGGTGCGGATGGCGGACGCCTCGGCCTCGAAGCCGATGAAGTTCGAGGTCTGCTCGCTCAGGACGTCGCCGTAGCTCTGCCACCAGCCGCGCCGGCTCGCCTCGCGCGAGAGCTCCACCAGGGCGCTCGCGCCGGACTCGTCGATCTTGTAGGCGTGGATCAGCGCGCGCACGACCGGAACCCGGGGCGTCACGAGCGCGTTCTCGATGCGGGAGAGGGCCGACTTCGAGATGTCGGCCGCGCTCGCCGCCTCGTCGATGGTGAGCCCGATCTGCTCGCGGCGGCGGCGCAGCTCGACGGCGAGCCGGCGACGGCGAACGGTCGGGCTTCCGGCCACGGGACTACACCCCCGAAACATGACGGCGGGAAGGTTCTCAATGAACCTTCCATATCGAACAGTACCACAGCGGGAGTTGCGTGAATGACATCCCTTTGCGAGTCTAGTCGTATCGGATATTGCTGATAGTGATCGACTGATCACTGGATCAAGTGTGAGGAGGGCGGTTGTGGAGCGAGGACACAATCTCCCGCAATCGCCAGGCGCTCGGGGTCGCCACTCGATTCCTGCCGCACATGTCGGCGGGTGGGCAGGCCTCGGTCTCGGCCTGGTCAACGTCTATCCGACGTTGTTCCCGTGGACCTCAGTCGCCGACAAGGGCGTCGGCGTGCTCGTGTGCCTGCTCGTCACCGCGGTCGTGGCCCGCATCTCGGTGCTGGCCGGCCGCTCCACTCTGGACTGGCCGCTGGTCACGCTCGTCGCGGTGCTCATCCTGATCGCCGCGGTGGTGATCGTCGTGACCACCGATCATCCGGCCGAGCGCGCGGCCGGCAGCCAGTCGGCCCGCTCGCCTTCGCTGTCGACTACCGGCTCGGGTCCAGCGCGGCCCGGGCCCGGCTGAGCGCGGCACGCAGGTCGTCGGCCGCGGGCAGGCGGCGCATCTGCTCGAAGGCCTCCAGCACCGGGTTGAGGGCGCCGGCGCGATCGTGGACCACGCGTTCGCCGCCGGCGTGCTCGAAGTACGCCAGCCGCTCGTCGTCGTCGAACTCCAGCACCACGAACGGGCTGCGCAGCAGGCTGGTGTACAGCCCGGCGCGGGCCGGCGCCACGCTGATCGAGATGTTCGGCGCGGCGGCCAGGTCCTCCAGGTGGGCCAGCTGCCCGGCCATCACGTCCGCGGCGCCCGCCTCCGTGCCGACCGCCCGCATCAGGGCGGTCTCGTCGACGACGAACTGGGCATCGACGCCGGGGTCGTCGAGCAGCAACCGCGCCCGGGCCATCCGGGCCTCGGTGCGCAGCGCGGCCGCGTCCGGGGCGGGCGGGCCGGCCTCGCCGTCCGGGGCGAACAGCGACAGCACCGCCCGCGCGTACTCCAGGGTCTGCAGCGGCCCCGGAATCAAGATCGGCTCGTAGTGGCGTACCGCACGAGCCGCCTCCTCAGCCGCCAGGAACTCGGCGAACGGCGCGGACAGCACGGCGCGGTACCGCTCGCTCAGCGTCGGTCCGGCCACGGCGGCCCGGCCGAGCTCGGTGAGCGCCGCACGCTCGTCCGGCCCGGCTCCCAGGTGCTCGAGCAGCGCGCCGATCTCCTCGCCGGAGGCGCCGGTCAGCCCGCGCTCGATCGCCGGCAGCCGCTCGGCGGGCCAGCCCAGCCCGGCGCTGACCTGGTCCGGCTCGCGGTGCGTGGCCTCGCGAAGCTGCCGCAGCGACGAGCCCAGGCGCCGGCGGGCGTACCCGGTGCGGTCCTCACGCGGCATCGGCATTGCGTAAGGGTACATCGACGCATGGTCACATCGACAGTTGGCGAATTGGGCGTGGGCGGGTGGGCGGAGCGGTGTACTCCGGCATGCTGAGCGGTGTGGACAACTCCCGCCCCTTCACGCTCGCCGCCCTGCCCGACGTCGCCGCCGACATCGCGGGCAAGCTGACCGCCGCCGGGTTCACCGAGGCGCCGCACCTGCGCCAGGCGCTCGCGCTCGCCGAGGAGGCCGGTGAGTTCGTGGGGGCCGTGCGGCGGCACTACGGGCTCGCGCGGCGTACCGGATCCATGGAGGACGTCGAGGCCGAGCTGGCCGACGTGGTCATCACGGCCTTCGTCACCGCGCACACCATGGGCTTCGACCTGGAGCGGGCGGTGGGGGAGAAGCTCGGCGTGGTGTACACCCGCGGCTGGCGTGAAGGGGAAAACGCATGAGCTGGCTGGAGGTCGTCGGCTGGCTCGGGTCGGCCGTGCTGGTCTGGTCGCTGCTGCAGAAGCGGTTGCTGCGGCTGCGGGTGTTCAACCTGGCCGGGTCGGTGATCCTGGTCGGCTACAACGCGCTGGTCGGGGTCTGGCCGATGGTCGGGCTCAACCTCACGCTCGCCGTCATCAACATCTGGCAGCTGTACTCCCTGCTGCGCACCCGCCACGACGAGCGGACGTACCAGGTGGTGGAGGTCGCGACCGACGACAACTTCCTGGCCCACGTGCTGCGGGTGCACTGGGCCGACATCGCCAAGTTCAACCCGGGCTTCAACTTCGACGACGAGCACCGGCTGGCCTTCATCACGCTCAACGGGGACGAGGTCGTCGGGGTGCTCATGCTGCGACCCGACCCGCAGGACCCCGAGGTCGCACAGGTCGAGCTGGACTACGTGACCCGCCGGTACCGCGACCTGTCCCCGGGCGAGTTCGTCTTCCGCCAGAGCGGCCAGCTCACCGCCCACGGGTTCCGGCGCGTGCTGACCCCGCCCGGGATGGTCGCCCCGTACTACTCCCGGCTGGGGTTCCAGCCGACCGGCGACCGGTACACGCTGGACCTCGCTTCTCATTAGCTCTGCTAACGAGGTATTGTTCCAGCCGTGGATCACAAAGTTGATCACGCGGTGGAAAACGCGGCAGAGCACGAGAAGCTGGCCGACGCGCTCGCCGGGCAGCTCAACGGCGTAAGAAGAGTGCTGCGCCGGCAGCTGCGGGCCGGTCTCACCGTGCCCGCGCTGACCGGCAGCCAGGTCGAGCTGCTCCGGCTGGTCGAGGGCGCGCCCGGCACCGGGGTCTCGGCCGCCGCCGCGCAGCTGCGCCTGGCCGGCAACTCGGTCAGCACGCTGGTCAACCAGCTCACCGAGGCCGGGCTGCTGCGCCGCGAGCAGGACCCCGCCGACCGCCGCTCGGCCCGCCTGTTCCTCACCGCGGCCGCCGCCGCGCGCCTGGACGCCTGGCGGCAGGCCCGCATCTCGCTGCTGGCGGGCGCGCTGGACGAGCTCGACGAGGACGAGCGGGGGGCGTTGGCGGCGGCGGTACCGGCGCTGGCTCGTCTTGCCGACGTCCTCTCACAGCAAGGGAGTGCCGATGGACAACGCGGTTGAGATCGAGGGGCTGCGGCACCGGTTCAAGGAGACCCTCGCCGTCGACGACCTGTCGCTGGACGTGCGGCCGGCCGAGATCTTCGGGCTGCTCGGGCCGAACGGCGCGGGCAAGACGACCACGATCCGGGTGCTCACCACGCTGCTGCCCCCGCAGGCCGGCCGGGTCGCGGTGTTCGGGCTCGACGTGCGGCGCAACCGGATGGCCGTCAGGCGCCTCATCGGGTACGTCCCGCAGGCCCTCTCCGCCGACGCCGGCCTCAGCGGCCGCGAGAACGTCGCCCTGTTCGCGCGGCTGTTCGATGTACCCCGCGCCGAGCGGAGGGCCCGCGCCGACGCGGCGATCGAGTCGATGGGCCTGGCCGAGGCCGCGGACCGCGTGGCCGGCACGTACTCCGGCGGCATGATCCGCCGCCTCGAACTGGCCCAGGCCCTGGTCAGCGCGCCGCGTTTGCTGGTGCTGGACGAGCCGACGATCGGGCTCGACCCGGTCGCGCGGGCCGGCGTGTGGGAGCGGATCACGCAGGTGCGGGCCGAGACCGGGATGACCGTGCTGGTGACCACGCACTACATGGAGGAGGCCGAGGAGTTCTGCGACCGGGTCGCCCTCATGCACCGCGGGCGCATCCGCGCGCTGGGCACCCCGGCGGAGCTGATCGCCTCGTCGACGGGCGAGAGCCTGGACGACGTCTTCCGGGAGTACACCGGCGATGATTTGGATTCTGGAGGGTTCAGCGATGTCCGTGCAACTCGCCGCACCGCACGCCGCCTCGGCTGACGCGCGCGCCGCGAACCCGGTGCGGGTCCTGTGGACCCGGATCGTCGCGATGTGCCTCGTGGAGCTGCAGAAGCTCCGCCGCGATCGCACCGAGGTCGTCACGCGGGCCATCCAGCCGGCGCTCTGGCTGATCATCTTCGGCCAGACGTTCACCCACCTGCGCGCGATCCCGACCGGCGGCATCCCCTATCTCGACTTTCTCGCCCCCGGCATCCTCGCGCAGTCGGCGCTGTTCGTGTCGATCTTCTACGGCATCCACATCATCTGGGAGCGCGACGCCGGGGTGCTGGCCAAACTCATGGTCACCCCGACCCCGCGCGCGGCCCTGGTGACCGGCAAGGCGTTCGCCGCCGGCATTCGCGCCCTGGTCCAGGCGGTCGTGGTGCTCGTGCTCGCCGCGGTCCTCGGCGTCTCGCTGACGGCAAACCCCCTGAGACTCCTCGGTACCGCCTGCGCGTTGCTCCTGGGCTCCGCGTTCTTCTGCTGCCTGTCCATCACCCTCGCGGGACTGGTACTCAAGCGCGACAGGATGATGGGTATCGGCCAGGCGATCATGATGCCGCTGTTCTTCGCGTCGAACGCGCTGTACCCCGTCTCGGCGATGCCCGGCTGGCTCCGCGTGCTCAACCACGTCAACCCGCTGAGCTACGAGGTCGACGCCCTGCGCGGCCTGCTGATCGGCACCCCGTCGCGGCTGCTGCTGGACTTCGGCGTCCTGGTCGGCTCGTGCGCGCTGGCGGTGTTCGCGGCCTCGGCCATCCTCGGCCGCCTGACCCGCTGAGCGGCCGCAGTCATCCTCGGCCGCTCCACCCGCTGAGCGGCCTCAGTCATCCTCGGCCGTCGCACCGGGTTGACGCGATGTCATGAAGCGGTGATCTCTACACGCTGTCACCGCAACCCGGTGATGCCCTACGATGCGTACTCATGGCAGATGGCGTCGGCGACGAGCAGGCCGGCTGGTCGGACCGCATCGACACGACCACGGCACACCCCGCCCGGCGGTACAACTACTGGCTGGGCGGCAAGGACAACTTCGCCGCCGACCGCGACTCGGGCGAGCAGATCGCCCGGGTGTACCCCGCGATCCGCACCACGGCGCTCGAGAACCGGTACTTCCTGCAGCGCGCCGTCCAGTATCTGGCCGGCGAGGCGAACATCCGGCAGTTCCTGGACATCGGCACCGGCATCCCGACCGCGAACAACACCCACGAGGTGGCCCAGGGCATCGCCCCCGACTCGCGGATCGTCTACGTCGACAACGACCCGATCGTGCTGACCCACGCCCGTGCCCTGCTGACCAGCACGCCCGAGGGCGCCACGGCGTACATCGACGCCGACCTGCGCGACCCGGCCGGCATCCTGGCCGACGAGAGCCTGCGCAAGACCATCGACCTGAACCAGCCGGTCGCCCTCATGCTGATCGCGATCGTGCACTTCCTGTTCGACGAGCACAAGCCGTACGAGATCGTCCGCTCCCTGATCGACAACCTCCCGTCCGGCAGCTACGTCGTCATGACCCACGGCACCGCCGACCTGAACGACCCGGCGGCGCGCGACTACGCCCTGGCCGAGATCAAGGCGGGCCGCCTCAAGGTCGACGCCATGCCCCGCTCGAAGGACGAGATCGCCCAGTTCTTCACGGGCCTGGAGATCCTCGAACCGGGCATCGTCCCGGTCACCGCGTGGCGCAACCCGATCCCCGAGGAGGACCGGCCGCCCCTGGTCGACACCGCCATGTACGGCGTCGTGGCCCGCGTCCCGTAGGTCTGCTCGCTCGGGCGAAAAGGCCCCCGTTCGGTTGACACCTGGGTGACACCGACGGGGGCCTGAGCTTTGCCTGTACCGCTATCCAGCCGGAGCGCCGGATCAGCGCCCGGCCGGACGGTTCACCGCACGAGCCAGCGGAACCGGCGCCGCCGCAGTCCGACCAGCAGCAGCACCAGGCCGGCGCCCAGCAGCACGGCGCCCGCCGTCACCAGAACCGGGATGTCGGAGCCGGTCACGGGGAGCTGCGGCCCCGCGGTCCCGGAGGCGCGCGGCGACGGAGTCGGGGAGGCTGGCGGGGGAGTGACCGTGGCGAAGTCGGCGAAGATCTCGTCCAGGGCCTTCTTCAGCGAGGCGGCCGTCGCCTCGGGGAGGAAGTAGTACCGGCCGCCGGTCTCCTTCGCCATGCGCTGGAGCACGACCTGGCTCGACAGGGGCGGGCCGGCCGCGGCCTTCGCCTGGCTGCCCTGGCGGACGGACGCCGCCGCCGGCTCCGAGCAGTCGCCGGTCAGCAGGACGTTGATGCGGACGCCCGCGGACTTGGACTTGGCGATCAGGGCGTCCACGTCGCCGGGCTGGGCGGACGCGTCCGTGGCCACCAGCAGCTGCTTGTCCGTTGCCGGGTCGGTGCCCAGGGCCGTGAGGCTCGTGCCGATGCCGCCCAGGACATCCTCGGGGCAGTCGCCGCCGCCCGAGGCGGTCAGGGCCGCCACCCAGGACAGGATCTGGGCGCGGTCCTCCGTGGTGCCCACCGTGGTCGGGGCGTCCTTGAAGGTGGTCAGGCTCCAGCGGGTGTACAGGTCCGCGGGCTGGCCGGTGATGAAGCCGTTCAGGGCGGTCTTCACGGCGCCGATCACGTCGGTCATCGAGCCGGTGTCGTCGATGACCATGCCGATTCGCTTGGGTTTGCAGTCCATCGGCACCGCTGGGGAGACGATGTCGTCGCCCAGGAGGAACGCCGCGCCGCCCGGGAGCTTCGCGGTGCGGTTCAGGCGGCCGCGGTACACGCCCGGCGTGCACGGGGCCCGCACGAACAGTTCGCCGCGGCCCCAGGTCTGGGCCCGGCCCTGGGCGTTCTTCGTGATCGGCGTGCCGGCCAGGACCTCGGCCCAGGCGCCGCCCGCCACCTGCTTCTCGAGCACCATCTGCGCGGTGATCTCGACCGGGTCGTCCGCCGGGTCGCACTCGCCCTGGGTGCCGGTCTTGATGTCGGTGTCGCCGGTGTGCTCGGCGACCCAGGTGGAGATGTGCGGGTACTCCGGGGTCAGCCAGGTGCAGGTGACCGGGGGAAGAATGTCGTAGGCCGCCGCGGGCTGGGCGACGAGCACGGTAGCCGTCAGAGTCAGGGCGGCGGTGAAGGCCGCGAACCGCTTCATGGCGCGCAAGCCTCGTGGATCAGCGCCCGCACCGGCATCGGGCTAAAAGCCCGCTACCAAAGGCCTAACGGGCCATACATTCCGGAAAACGTCAAACTCGAACAGCTGCCGGGCCGGTTGAGCCGCGGACCGTGAGGTGCACCGGCAGCATCACCTGCTGCCGTGTGGTCGGGGACGGGGCCGACGTCCGGTCCAGGCGCGAGAGCAGCATCGACACCGCCACCCGCCCGGCCTGTTCGATCGGGGCGGTCAGCGTCGTCAGCGGCGGGTGGCAGAAGTCCGCGCCGAAGATGTCGTCGCAGCCGACCACGCTCAGATCCTCCGGCACCCGGACGTGCCGTTCGCGCAACCGTTGCAGGATGCCGATCGCCAGCAGGTCGTTGAACACGATGCACGCCGTCGCGCCGGTGTTCAGGACCGCGTCCGCCGCCGCCGGGCCGGAGCCGCGGCCCGAGGGGAACGGGCCGACCCGCGTGAAGGACAGCCGATGCCGCGCCGCCACCTCGCGCATCGCATGCCAGCGGGCCTCGTTCGGCCAGGAGCGCTGCGGGCCCGAGACGTACGCGATGTCGCGGTGGCCCAAGGACAGCAGGTGCTCCGCGGCCTGGCTGATGCCCGACGGGGTGTCGATGATCGCGCTCGGCACGCCGCGGACGTTGCGGTTGATCGTGACCAACGGGATCTCGCCGGCCAGGCGGGCGAGTTCGCGGTCGGGCAGGCGGGAGGCGGCCAGGATCGCGCCGTCGAGCGAGCGGCGCATCTTGTGCAGCATCTCGGCTTCCAGCTCGCCCGAGTCCTCGGTGTCGATGAGCAGCTGGGCGTAGCCCGCGGCCTTGAGCTGTTGCTGGGTGCCGCGCAGGACGCCGAAGTAGAACGGGTTGGTCACGTCCGAGACGAGCACGGCGATCGCGCGGGTGCGGCCCGAGGACAGGGCGCGGGCGGGGGAGCTGGGCACGTACCGCAGCTCGCGCGCGGCCGCCTCGATGCGTTCGCGGGTCACGGCGTTGACGCGGCCCGGGTTGTTCAGGGCCCGCGAGACGGTGGAGGCGGCGACGCCGGCGGCCGCGGCGATGTCGTTGATCGTCACCGGGCGGTCGCGGCCGGAGGGGCGGGGCATGCCCGACAGCGAAGCAGATTTGGCAAAAGATGGCAAACGATTGCCACCACTTCACCAGCGTTGATAGCGTCCGCAACCATCGATCAGTGCCACCGATTGCCACGGGAAGACGCCCCCGCAGGACCACCCCGAACAAGCCCCAGTCGCACACCCCAATAGATCGGCGA
Organism: Dactylosporangium sp. CS-033363; assembly: GCF_050942475.1. Classification (NCBI taxonomy): domain Bacteria; kingdom Bacillati; phylum Actinomycetota; class Actinomycetes; order Micromonosporales; family Micromonosporaceae; genus Dactylosporangium; species Dactylosporangium sp. CS-033363. Next base: position 3,152,443 of record NZ_CP192032.1, read on the forward strand.
CGAAGGAGTGGACACCCCCATGAAGAGAATCCAGCTCGCCGCAGTCGCGACCGCCGCCCTGGTCGTGCTCGCGGCCTGTGGTGACGACAGCAAGGACAGCGGCAGCACCGACGGCGCGCTCAACGGCGCCGGCAAGACGCTCAACGTGCTGGTGCAGGCCAACACGATCTATCCGCAGCAGCAGAAGCAGTGGTTCACCGACACCAGCAACGCGTTCAAGGCGCAGACCGGGGCCGAGGTCAAGTTCGAGACCTTCGCGTCGGCCAACGACGAGCTCACGAAGATCCAGACCTCGGTCGTGTCGGGGCAGGGGCCGGACGTGTACTCGCTCGGCACCACGTTCACCCCGACCGCGTACGCCACCGGCGCGTTCCTGGAGCTGCAGGACGCCGACTGGCAGAAGGTCGGCGGCAAGGACAACTTCGTGCAGGCCGCGCTCGGCATCTCCGGGCCCGACGCCCAGCACCAGGTCGGCATTCCGTTCACGAGCCGCCCGTTCGTGATGGCGTACAACACCGAGCTGCTCAAGGCGGCCGGCATCGACAAGCCCGCCGACAGCTGGGACGGGCTCAAGGAGCAGGCCAAGAAGCTCACCACCGGCGGCAAGTACGGCATGGCGGTCGCCTACGCCGACGGCTTCGACCCGTGGAAGTTCATCTGGGCCATGTCCGTGCAGGCCGGCAACCCGCTCGTGGCCGGCAAGAAGGCGTCGCTGGACGACCCGGCGACGGTCAAGGCGTACCAGACCTACCTCGGCTGGCTCGCCACCGACAAGGTCGTCGACCCGGCCGCCGTGGGCTGGAAGAACGCCCAGGCGATCGCCGAGTTCGGGGCGGGCAAGGCGGCGTTCCTGCCGATGGTCTCGGCCACGTCCAAGGTGACCCTGGACAAGTCGCAGGTGGCCGGCAAGTACGCGTACGCCATCATGCCCACCATCCCGCCCGGCGTCACCGCCAAGCCCGGCAACGGCGTGGCCGCGACGAGCATCCTGTCCGGCGACAACCTGGTCGTGGCGAAGTACAGCAAGAACAAGGACCTCGCCCTGGCCCTGGTGAAGCTGCTGACCAGCGCCGAGTCGCAGAAGAACTACTACAAGACGTTCGGTGAGCTGCCGACGAACGCCGCCGCGGCCAAGGAGCTGCAGGCCGACCCGGCGCTGGCGGCGATCGTGGACTCGGCGAGCAAGTCGGCCGGCACGCCGTTCAACGGCGGCTGGAGCAAGGTGCAGCTGGCCCTGCTCAACGTCGTCGTGCAGTCCATCCCCGACCTCAAGGCCGGGAAGGTGGACGACGGCAAGCTCAAGTCGCTGGTGACCGCCGCGCAGAAGGACGCGCAGGCCGCCGTGGACGAAGCCAAGTGAGCAAGGCCGTCTCCCGGCGTCAGCGTCCACTGTGGATGCTGGCGCCGGGCGGCGTGCTCATGGTCCTGGTCATCCTGGTGCCGCTCGCGGTGGCGCTGCTGGTGTCCACCCTGGACCTCAACCAGTACACCCTGCGGCAGTGGACGGACGCGCCCGGCGTCTGGTTCGGCAACTACGTCGAGGCGTGGCAGGAGACCGCGCTGCCGCACGCGATCTGGGTGACCGTCGGCTACGCGGTCATCGTGACGGTCGCCGCGGTGCCGATCGGGCTGGCCGCGGCCCTCGCCACCCAGCAGCGCTTCGCCGGCCGGGCGCTGGTGCGCTCGGCGTTCCTCATCCCGTACGTGCTGCCGGCCTTCGTCGTCGGCACCGTCTGGCGCACGATCCTGCAGCCCAACGGCCCGGCGAGCCACATCCTGACCACCGACGACCTGTGGCTCAACGGCCCGCGCAGCTACTGGGCGCTGGTGATCGTGCAGCTGTGGACGTCGTGGCCGCTGCTGTACCTGCTGATCGTGGCGAGCCTGCAGGGCATCCCCGACGACGTGCACGAGGCGGCCGCCCTGGACGGCGCCGGCTACTGGGCCAAGCTGCGCGGCGTCATCCTGCCGCACCTGACCAAGACGATCGCGCTGGGCATGGTCATCGAGTTCCTGCACACGCTGAACAGCTTCACCCTGCCGTACGTCCTGTTCGGCGTGCCCGCCCCGCACGACGTCGAGGTGCTGCCCGTGCTCACGTACGTGGAGAGCTTCCAGAACTTCCAGTTCGGCCTCAGCGCGGCGATGGCGGTGCTGTCGCTGATCCTGGTGGCCATCCCGCTGTCCGTGTACCTGCGAGCCGTAAGGCTGAACCGCAATGAAGACTGACGCGCACCGGAGAGCGGTGCGGCGGGCCGCGATGAAGACCGAGGTGTACCGCCTGCTCCCGCGCTGGGCGCAGATCGTGATCAACGCCGTGCTCCTGGTCGTGGCCCTGACCCCCGTCGTGTACATGCTGTTCGCCAGCGTGAACGACGACCTCGCGGTGGCCCGCGGCGACTTCTGGCCCAGCGCCTTCCACCCCGGCAACTACGCCGAGATCTGGGACACCGTCGAGCTCGGCGACGGCCTGCTCAACAGCATCCTCGTGGCCGGCAGCGTCGCCGTCGTCTCCGCGCTGGTCTCGGTGATGACCGCCTACGTGCTGGTGCGCTTCAGCTTCTTCGGCCGCGGCCTGATCCTGCGCGGGCTGCTCGCCCTGCAGAGCATCCCCGGCACCCTGATGCTGCTGCCGGTCTTCGTGCTGTTCGCGAACCTGGCCCGCATCCTCAGCATCGACGTCATCGGCACCCGGTGGGCGCTGTTCGTCACCTACCTCACGTTCGCGCTGCCGTTCTCGACCTGGGTGATGGTCACGTACCTGCGCGGGCTGCCGCACGAGCTCGACGAGGCGGCACGGCTGGACGGGGCCTCGTCGTGGCGGATCCTGCGCTCGATCGTGATCCCGCTCAGCTGGCCCGGCCTGGTCGTGTCGGCCATCTTCGCGTTCCTGCTGGGCTGGAACGACGTGCTGTTCGCCTCGGTCATCACCAACGCCGACACCCGCACCGCCGCGGTCGCGCTGCAGGTGTTCGGGGCGACCCAGGAGGGCGGCGCGATCCCGCTGTACGGGCAGCTGATGGCCTCCGCGCTGGTCTGCGCGCTGCCCGTGGTCGTGTTGTACCTGGCGTTCCAACGGTTCCTGGTAGGCGGCCTCACGGCCGGAGGAGTGAAATGACTGTGCTCAACGTGGCGATCGTCGGCAGCGGCATCATCGGCGCCAACCACGCCGAGGCCATCGCCCGCCATCCCCGCCTGCGGGTCGCGGCCCTGGTCGACGCCCGCATCGAGGCCGCCGAGGCGCTCGCCGGCAAGCTCGACCCGCGCCCGTCGGTGCACCTCACGCTCACCGAGGCGCTGGCCGAGGAACAGATCCAGATCGTCGCCATCTGTACCCCCAGTGGCCTGCACATCGCCGCCGCCGAGGAGACCCTGGCGGCCGGTAAGCACCTGTTCGTCGAGAAGCCCCTCGACACCGACCTGGCCAAGGCGCGCGCGTTCGCGAAGGTCGCCGAGGAGGCGGCCGGCCGTGGCCTGGTCGCCTCGGTCGTGAGCCAGCACCGCTTCGACCCCGCGACCGCCGCCGTCCTCGAGGCGGTCCGCAACGAGCGGCTGGGCCGGGTCACCAGCGCCGTGGTGTCCATGCCGTGGTGGCGCGACCAGGCGTACTACGACTCCGCCGACTGGCGCGGCACGTGGGCCTTCGACGGCGGCGGGGCGGTGGCCAACCAGGGCATCCACCTCGTCGACCAGATGCTGGCGCTGCTCGGCCGGCCCGCCGAGGTGTACGCCCGCACCGCCCTGGTCAGCCACGAGCGGATCGAGGTCGAGGACCTCGCGGTGGCCACGATCGCGTTCGAGTCGGGGGCCCTCGCGGTGCTGCACGCCACCACCGGCGCGGCGCCCGGGCTGCCGGTCCGGCTCGCCCTGCACGGCACCGGCGGCTCCGCGATCCTGCACGACGACCAGCTCGAGTACTTCCACACCAGCAGCGACCCGGACCTGCGCGCCGAGGACCTGGTGCCGGCCGGGGACGTGTTCGGGGCGCCGAAGCCCGCCGACGGCTTCGTGACCGGGCACCTGCGCCAGTACGACGACCTCGTGGAGGCGATCGAGACCGGGCGCGCACCGGGAGTACAAGTGCAGGACGGTCTTTTTGCTCTTGCCCTGGTGCGGTCGGTCTATGTGTCGGCGGCGCTGGGCCGGCCGGTCTCCTTCACCAGGGTCCTCGACGGCGCCTTCGACGACGTTCAGCCGCACACCAAGGGAGCACAGCAGTGAGGTTTTCGGTCTTCACCGCCTCGACGCCGGACTGGACGCCGCAGGAGGCGGCCGCCGAGCTCGCCGCGCAGGGCTGGGACGGCGTCGAGTGGCGGATCACCGACCAGGACGACGCGCCCGAGCCCGGCTTCTGGGCCGGGAACCGGGCCACCTGGCCGCTGACCGGGCTGGAGGAGTCGCTCGCCGAGATCGGCGCCGTCACCCGCGGGGCGGGCCTGGCCTTCTCGGGCATCGGCGGGTACGCCCGCAGCTTCGAACGCACCGATGTGGCCCGGCTGCTGGCCGCCACCGCCGTGCTCGGCGCGGGCCGGGTGCGGGTCACCATGCCGCTGCTGAAGACCGGCGACTACCGGGACCTGTTCGCGGGCGCCCGCAAGGACCTCGAGTGGGCGACCGCGGAGGCGGAGCGGCTCGGCGTCACCGTCCTCGTCGAGCTGCACCACGAGACGATCGCCTCGTCCGCGTCGGCGGCGCTGCGGCTGATCGACGGGCTCGACCCGGCCGCCGTCGGCGTCATCCACGACCTGGGCAACCTGATCATCGAGGGGCACGAGGACCACCGGGCCGCGTTCCAGCTGCTGGGGCCGTACCTGCAGCACGTCCACGTGAAGAACGTGGCCTGGAAGCCGGTGGCGACCGCGGCCGACGGCACCGTCGAGTGGAAGCAGGACTGGGCCACCCTGCGCGAGGGCCAGGCCGACGTCGGCGCCTACCTGCGGGCGCTGCGCGAGCACGGGTACGACGGCTGGGTCACCCTGGAGGACTTCTCGACCGCCGCACCCCTGCGCGAGCGCACCCGCGACAACCTCGCCTACGTCAAGTCGCTCATCTAGCCGGCAGCGGCACGGGCTGCCTGGTCCAGCGCAGCCCGTCCGCCGACTTGTAGAGGGCAAGCCGGTCGCTGGTGAGGTACATCCCGGGGCCGGCCGGTACGATCGGCCGGTACCCCTCCAGCTTCGGCAGGCCGGTGACCGGACCCGGGGCGAAGCCGCCGCCCTGGCCCGCGAACCACTGCGCCGGGTCGTTGGACACGGTCCGCACCACGAGCGTGCCGTCCGCGGCGAGGTAGGCGTCCTGGCCGTGGTCCCGGTAGGGCACCGTGTGCCCCGGGTCGACGGGCGCCCAGGTCTTGCCGATGTCGGCGGTGCGGTACACCAGCACGCGCTGGTCGTGGTCGACGACGACGGCGTAGGCGGTCTGCCCGTCCACCGTCGCCAGCCCGGCCACCCGGGCGGTGGCCGCCTCGACCCCGGGCAGGCTCCCGTTGCGCCAGCTCATGCCCTTGTCCCGGCTGGCCGAGATGCCGAGGTGCCCGTCCGGCTGGGTTCCCCACACCCAGATCCCGGCGTCGGGCGGCGCCGGGAGCAGCCCCTGGACGGTGGTGATCCACGGGCCGGTCGCCATCCGCTTGACCAGGCCGTAGCCGGGGTCCACGCCGTACAGCTCGCATCCCCCGCGGGGCGAGGGCAGGCAGATCATCCAACCGCCCGGCGGGAGCCAGTTGACGGCGTCGTCCGTGCGCTGCTCGCCCTTCCAGGTGCGGCCGCCATCGGTGCTGAACCGCATGAGGTCGTCGTCGAACGCCGCCCGCAGCACGCCGGGGGTGGGCGAGGTGAGGGACGTGAGCGCGGCCGTGGACCGCTCCGTCCAGGTCCGGCCGCCGTCGTCGGAGCCGAGCAGCCGCCCGGCGCAGCCGCCCTTCGGCATCGGATCGCATTCGAGGGGCCGCCGCAGCACGTACACGTGGTCGGCGTCGGTCTGCACCGCCTCGGTGATCGCCGCCGGCGGTGCGGGAGTCTCGAGGCTCGGCGCCGGATGGCGACTCACGGGCACAAGCAACGCCAGGAGAGCCGTGGCCACACCGGCGCCGGCCACGGCCCACCGCTGCCGCGTACGCCGGCGGCGCCACGCGGCCGCGTAGAGCTCCGGGCCCGACAGCCGGCTCGGCGGGGCCGCCGCGGCGGCGTCGTCGAATCGTTCACGCAGTGACGTCATGCAACACCCCTTCGTCGTTGCCGAGCAGCTCCTTCAGCCGGGCCAGCCCGCGCGAGGCGTGGCTCTTCACGGCGCCCTCCGAGCACCGCAGCGCCTCGGCCGTCTGGGCCACCGACAGGTCCTGGTAGTAGCGGCACACCAGGACCGCCCGCTGCCGCGGCGGCAGCTTGCCCAGCGCGGCCACGAACGCCGCCCTTGCCGCCGACTGTTCCGCCGCGTCCGGCCCGGCCCGGGTGTCCGGCACCTCGGCGTGCGCGAGCTCCCGCCGCCGCCAGGCCCGGCGGGTCTCGGACAGGTACGAGCGCACCAGGCACTGCCGCACGAACGCGTCGAGCGCGCCCCGGTCCCGGATCCGGTGCCAGCTGACGGCCAGGCGCATGAACGCGGCCTGGGCCAGGTCGTCGGCCCAGTGCCAGTCCCCGCACAGCAGGTAGGCCGTGCGGCGCACGGTGTCGCGCCGCGCCGCGAAGTACTCATCGAAGTCGCTCGGCATCACACCTCCCTGCCAGGTAGGTCAACGGCGGGGCGGCATCCGGTTTACCGGCCTCAGGAGATTTTTCGCAGGTGCGTCACCGCGCTGTCGTACGTGCGGAACAGCCCGGCGTCGAGCCCGTGCGCGGCCAGGAACGCCGCCGGGTAGCGGGTGCCGGCGTCGGCGTCCTCCCAGGTGCCGGCGGGCAGGAACGGCAGCCGGACCGGCGGGGCGGGCTCGCCGAAGCGCCGCCCGTCGAGGAACTGGAAGACCGCCGCCTCGTCGCCCGCCGCGGAGAGATAGGCCAGGGCGGGTGCGTCGGACTCGCGCGGGGAGCGCAGCCGGAACAGCCGCCCGTGCTGAACAACCTTCCGGATCCGCTTGTACTGACTGATCAGCGCAATCGCCGCCTGCTGCTCCTCGAGCGTCCACTTCGGCAGGTCCCCGCCGATCCCCAGCACGCCGGCCATGGCGACGTGGAAGCGGTACCGCAGCGGAAGGCGGTTGCCGGTCAGGAAGTTGGGCGCGTCGGTGACCCAGGCCGTCATCGCCCGGGCGGGGTACAGCTGCGAGAACCCCTCCTGGATGTGCAGCCGGTCGCTCGCGTCGGTGTTGTCGCTGGGCCAGACCTGGTCGGTGCGGGCCAGGATGCCGAGGTCGACGCGGCCGCCGCCGGACGCGCAGGACTCGAACCGCACCCCGGGGTGGTCGCGGCGCAGCCGGTCCAGGATCGCGTACAGGTTCTCGGCGTGCCGGGTCGACCAGAGCACGTCGCCGTACGGGCCGGGGTCGGTCACCGGCCGGTTCATGTCCCACTTGACGAACGCGATGTCGTGCTCGGCGAGCAGCTGGTCGAGCCAGCCGTGCAGCCAGGCCGCCACCTCCGGCTTGCCCAGGTCGAGCACGAGCTGGTTGCGCAGCTCGTGGCGGGGGTAGCCGGGGGAGGCGTAGACCCAGTCGGGGTGGGCGCGGTACAGGTCGCTGTCGGGGTTGACCGCCTCCGGCTCGACCCAGATGCCGAAGCCCATGCCGAGCTCGCGGACCCGGGCGACGAGCGGGCCGAGGCCGTTCGGGAAGCGCTCGGCGTTGGGCAGCCAGTCGCCGAGGCCCGCGTTGTCGGCGACCCGGGTGCCGAACCAGCCGTCGTCCATCACGAACAGCTCGCAGCCCAGCGCGGCCGCCCGCTCGGCCAGGGCGATCTGGTTGGCCTCGTCGAGCAGGAAGCCGGTCGCCTCCCACGAGTTGTAGAGCACCGGGCGGACCTCGTCGCCGTGCGGCAGGATCTCGGCCCGGACGTAGTCGTGCCAGGCCCGGCTGGCCCCGCCGAAGCCGTCGCCGCTGAACAGCCCGACGGACTTCGGGGTGGTGTGTCCGGTGCCGGCGGCGAGCCGGACCAGCGGCGCCTCGTGCCCGGCGCCGACGCCCGCGGCCACCCGCCCGTCGGGCAGCCGCTGCACGTCGATCCGCCAGGTGCCGGACCAGGCCAGGGCGGCCGTCCAGACCTCGCCGTGCGTCTCGGTGGCGGAGCCGTCGTCCAGCGCCACCCACGGGTTGTGCATCGGGCTGGTGGTGGTACGGCGGCTGCCGAGGCGCACCGTGCCCGCCGGAAGATCGGTGCGCTGCAGGCGGCTGTCGGCGCCCCACCGGCCGTGCAGGCTGGACAGCCGGGCGCTCTCGCGGGCGGGCACGCACCAGGCGGCGCTGTCGGCCCGCAGCACCTCGACCGGCACGTCCGTGGCCAGCTCGGCCCAGCGCTCGATCGCGTCGTGGCCGGCCGGGACCCGGTAGTGCAGGGTGAGGGCGATCGGTCGGGTCTGCTCGCGGTACCGCAGCAGCAGATGTTGGCCGTCGGACTCGGCGGTGTCCAGGACCCAGCGCACGGCCCGGCTGTCGTCGGGGAACCGCAGCGCGAGGGCGGGCTCGGTGAAGCGGAGGCCGGTGTCCGACGGGTACTCCTCGCGCCCGTCCAGCCGGCTCTCCCAGCCGCGCGGCGGGGCGAGCGGCACGGCGGCCAGGGCGATCGCGGCCTCGTCGTCGACGGGCGCGCCCCAGTGCGCGGCGAGCGGGACGTCCTCCCCGCCGCCGACGTTCAGGACGTAGGCGGAGTTGGGCGTGCGCAGGACCCAGACACCGGGTGCGACTTCGGACACGGCGGGAGGTAAGGACATCTCACGTTCGTAGCACCTGACCCGAGGTTTGTCAGGACCCCGCGTACGCCGCCCCGAGCAGGGCCGAGCGCTCGGTGTCGGCCACCGGGCGGGCCGGGACCGCCAGGTGCAGCGCGGGCTCGATCAGGTCCCAGGCGCCGGTCATCGAGCCGCCGAAGACCACCACCTCGGCCCCGAACCGGCCCAGCCAGTCGCCCAGCAGCGTGCCGAGGATGCCGAACGCGGTCTCGATCACCTCGCAGGCGTCCCGGTCGCCGCCGCGGGCCAGGCCGGCCAGGCCGCGCATGCCGTCCACGGCCACGCCGGTGCGGGCCAGGTAGCCGCGCACGAGGGCCCGGTCGGAGACCAGGTCCTCGATGTTGACCCCGTCGACGTCGCAGAAGTGGATCTCGCCGTCCTTGGGCACGTCCGGGCCGTCGGAGACCACGGCCCCGTCGGCCAGCCAGGACGAGCCGATGCCGGTGCCGAGCGTGATCGCCACGCTGCGCCGGGTCCCGCTCGCGGCTCCGTCGACCCACTCGCCGAGCAGGAACGCGTCGGCGTCGTTCACGAACGTGAACGCCTCGGGCGCGGCCGGGATCGCCGCCGCGAGGGCGGTGCGCAGGTTCACGCCGTGCAACTGGTCGAACTTGCTGACGCCCTCGTGCAGCGACACCCCGGCGACGTAGTCGAACGGGCCGGGGAAGGCGACCGCCCAGCGGTCCTCGGGCCCGGGCAGCAGCCGCTTGGCCGCGTCCGCCAGCGCGCCGACGATCGTGTGGGCGTCCTGGGACGGGTCGAGCGGATGCCGCTGCCGGTCGAGGATGCGGTGGCCGGCGACCTCGACGCTACCGGCGGTCACATGACTCCCACCGATCTCGAGAACCCGCACGACCGGAGAGGGGGAGTCGGTGTCCTGCACGGCGTAAACGTTATCGCACGCCGATTGCGGAGATCCGCTCCGCGTATGGATACGGCGTCGACTTCGACGTGGCCACGAGGTCGGCGAAGAACCGGTTCATGGCCGCGGCGGTGCCGGCGTGGCGCAGGATCACCGCGCGGGTGCCCCGGGGCAGCCGGTCCAGCTCGGCCGGGACGCCCCCCGCGGCCGCCTCGGCCACGAGCTCCTGGGCCCGGGTCCAGTCGCCGGGACACGCCACCGTGCCGGCCAGCCAGGTGGCGAGGTGCCCGGCGTTGTACCGGCGGTCGTAGCCCGCGTGCGCCCGGAAGAACGCGTGCTCGTCCGCCGTCCGCCCGAAGGTGGCGTGCAGGGCGAGGCCGAAGTCGGCGAAGTACACCAGCCGCCCGTCGGTGAGCAGGTTGCCCATGTGCGCGTCGAAGTGCAGCAGACCGCCCGCGTTCATCGCGCTGACGGCCGCCGCGAGCCGGGCTGCGGTCTCCACCCCGGCGTGCTCGTCGCCCGCGTCGAGCCGCTCCCGCAGCCACACCCCGAGCTCCTGCGGGATGCGCTCCAGGAACAGCGTGACGGCGAGCGTGGCCGCGTTGAGCTCCTCGAGGCGCCGCCGGACCGCGGGGCTGCCGTCCCAGTAGGCCGTCATCGCCTCGACGTCGGCGGTCTCGCCGGCCAGTCTCGGCAGGACCCGCCAGTGGTACAGCAGCGGGAAGTTCGGCTGCCGCCCGGAGCGCACCCACGCCGTGGTCAGCCGGTGCGCGGTCAGCTCGCGCCAGGCGCCGAAGCCGGCCGAGCCGACGCCGTACTGGTAGAAGCCCGGCAGCCCGAAGAGGTTCCCGGTGTCGTGCGGGGCGGCCAGCTCGGTCGCGGTGAGCGGGACCTGCTTGACGAACACGGCGGCCCCGTCGATCTCCAGGGCCGCCGTGGTGCCGCCGATGCCGGCCCCGAGCCGTGCGGCCCCCGCGACCAGGTCCAGCAGGTCCGCGTCGCCGAGCCGGGCCAGGGCGGGCGCGGCGCGCTCGAAGCGCGCCGCGCGGGACACCGTCAGTGTTTGCCCATCGCGATGAGGATGATGATGATCGCGATCACCGCGACCGCGCCGGCGATGGCCGCCGCGATCTTCAGCGCGCTGTAGGGGCGCTCGCCGGCGATCTCGCCGGTGATGCCGTTGACCTGGATGTTGTAGGTCTTGCCGGCGTACAGGTAGCAGGCGATCCACACCGGCAGCAGCATGAGCTTGAAGGTCACGTCGTTGTACTGCGTGTGCATCTGGTCGACGCGCTGCTCGTCGCCGCCGATGTCCTCGCGGCAGTCCTGCTCGAGGATCGGGCGCATCTTGCCCTTGGCGTTCTCCAGGCCCTGCTCCGGCTCGACGTCGTAGCGCAGGGTCTCGTGCCCGGCCAGGAACTCGGGCCGGTAGGGCTGCGAGTCCGGCAGCGGCCACGGGTCGAGCGCGTCGAGGTGCTTCGGGCTGACCTTGGTCGTGCCGGTCACCAGGACGTCGTCGAAGTCGCGGAACACCCGGCCGCTGGCGCCGTACCAGCGGGTCTTCTGCACCTGGCGGCTCTTGGTCTCGCCGTTCTCGGTGTAGGTCTCGGTGACGTAGTAGTGCTCGCCGCGCTGACCCTGGTAGTCCGTGATGGTCCGCGAGTCGTAGGTCCAGTGCGGCAGGTACATGCTCTTGGCCGACTCGGCCTCGGAGACCTTCTTCAGCCCCGACGGCGCGAACCAGCGCGACGAGGCCCACTTGCCCAGCGACTCGCGCAGCGCGCGCTTGTCCAGCGCGAAGGGCAGCACCGCCTCGGGCACCACCTGGTCCTGCGGGGACACCTCGGCCACGACCGGGGCGTTGCAGAACCGGCAGCGGTCCGAGATGGCGTCGCTCTCCGTCTGCGCACCGCAGTTGCGGCACACGAACACGTGCTTGGCCAGCAGCGCGATCGGCTTGCGGGGCAGGCTCGCGAAGGACAGGAAGTCGTGCTCGCGGACCCGCATGCCCGTGGTCTGCAGCACGGTCTCGTGGCCGCAGTACGGGCACTTGAGCACGTTGGTGCCCGGCGCGAACTCGACGTTGGCGCCACAGCCGGCGCACGGGTACTGGGTCTGCGACATGTTCGGATCAGCCCATCGGGGGGAGCGGCGGGGGAACGGAGGCGAAGATGCCGGCGATCTCCTGGATCTGCTCGGCCGGGGTCCAGGCGGCCATGCCGTTCTTCCACAGCAGGGTGCCGCGGTTGATCGCTCCGGCCTGCACCTGCTGGGCGAGCGCGCCCTGGTCGAACGGCCCGGCCTGGGCGCCGTTGATCGCGGCGAACCACTGGGCCTGCTGCGGCAGCGGCGGCGGCCCGGCCGGCGCCTGCTGCTGGGGCTGGCCCTGCGGCTGCTGCTGCGGCCGGTTCATGGAGTTGGCCACCTGCTGGGCCGCCGCCATGCCCAGCCCCAGGCCGAAGCCCTCGCCGGCGCCGCCCTGGTTGTTGGCGGCGTCCTCCATGGCGTTGGCGGCCTGGAACTTCGTGTACTGGTCGAGGTTGCCCAGCACGCCCATCGAGGTGCGCTTGTCCAGCGCCTCCTCGACCTCCGGCGGCAGGGAGATGTTCTCGATGATGAACTTGGGGATCTGGATGCCGTACTCGGCCAGCTCCTGGGTCAGCACCCCGGCCAGCTTCTGGCCGATGAGCAGCTGCTGCGAGACCAGGTCGAGCACCGGCACCTGGGCGGCGGCGAGGGCCGGGCCGAGGTGGCCGACGATCAGCTGGCGCAGGAACTCCGAGACTTCTTCGGTACGGAACTGCGGGTCGGTCCCGACGAGCTGCTTGAGCAGGTTCTCGGGGTGGACCACGCGCAGCGAGTAGGCGCCGAAGGCCCGGATGCGCACCATGCCGAACTCGGCGTCGCGCATCATGATCGGGTTCTGGGTGCCCCACTTGAAGTCGGTGAACTGCCGGGTGTTGACGTAGTAGACCTCGGCCTTCCACGGCGAGTCGAACCCGTACTTCCAGCCCTTGAGGGTGGACAGGATCGGCATGTTCTGCGTCTGCAGCGTGTAGGTGCCGGGGACGAAGACGTCGGCGACCTGGCCCTCGTTGACGAAGACGGCCACCTGGGATTCGCGGACGACGAGCTTGGCGCCCATCTTGATCTCGTTCTGGTAGCGCGGGAACCGCCAGACGATCGTGTCCCGGCTGTCGTCGAGCCACTCGATGATATCGATGAACTCGCCCTTGACCTTGTCCCACAGTCCCACAGTCGGTCCCCCTTGCGTTCGGATCATCGAGCGTCGCAGACCCTAGCAATTGTTCCTGGGGATTCCAGGGTTGCTGTCGGGAAGCCGCTCCGGCTATTTCAGCGTAGAAGCGCCGCGCGAACAGTCGGGAACCAGCCAGGCGAATGGTCAACTGCACGCCTGGGTAGGCGGGGCTCATGACCTACGACCGCCGCCCGCTGGCCGCCCTCTGTCTCGGCTGGTTCATGGTCATCGTGGACATGATGATCGTCAACGTGGCGCTGCCGTCGCTCGGCCGGGACCTGCACGCGTCGGTCAGCGGGCTGCAGTGGGTCGTGGACGGGTACACGGTGGCCTTCGCGGGTCTGCTCCTGACCGGCGGCTGGCTGGGCGACCGCCTCGGCTCGCGCCGCGTGTTCCTGCTCGGTCTCGCGGTGTTCGGGGCGGCGTCCGTGGGCTGCGCGCTGGCGCCGGCGCTGGGTCCGCTGCTGGTTGCCCGGACCGTGCAGGGGCTGGCCGCGGCGCTCATGGTGCCGGCCTCGCTGGCTCTGGTGCAGTCCACGTACCCGGACTTTGACCAACGGGCGCGGGCGGTGGCCGGGTGGGCCCTGGTCGGCGGCGTGGCGGGGGCCGTGGGGCCGCTGGCCGGCGGCCTGCTGACGTCCTCCCTCGGCTGGCGGGCCATTTTCTGGGTCAACGTGCCGGTGACGGTGGTTGCTCTGTGGCTGGTGCGGCGATTTGTCGGTGCTGCGGGACCGGCCGGCCGGAATGCCCTGCCGCTCGATGCTGTCGGTCAGGTCTGCGGGGCGGCGGCACTGCTCGCGCTCACCGCGGCCGTGGTCGAGGCGGGCCGGACCGGCCTGCGCTCCGCGCTGCCGCTCGTGCTGGTCGCCGCGTTCGTGGTGGCCGCGGTCGCGCTGGTGGTCGTCGAGCGGCGCGGGCGCCGGCCGCTGCTGGACCGGCGGCTGCTGGCCGAGCCGACCCTCGCCGGGTCGCTGGGCGTGGGGCTGCTCATCAACTTCGCCTACTACGGCGCCGTGTTCGTGATCGGGCTGTGGTTCCAGCAGGAGGCCGGGTACGGCGCGCTCGCCACCGGCCTCGCCATCGCCCCGATCACCGCCGCCACGCTCGCCGGCACCTGGCTCGGCGGGCGCCTCAACCGCCGCCACGGCCCCCGGCGCGCCATGCTCGCCGGTCTTCCGCTGGGCGCGGCCGGGTTGGGCGGGCTGGCGGTGCTGGTGTGGCACGTGCAGTACACCTGGCTGATTCCGGCGTTGCTGCTCGGCGGCTTCGGCATCTCGATGAGCATGGTCGCGGCCACGTCGGCGGTCGTCGAGGCGGCGCCGGAGGGCCGGGCCGGCCTCGCGACCGGGCTGTTCAACGCCTCCCGCCAGGTCGGCAGCGCGCTGGGCATCGCGGCGCTGGGGGCGCTCCTGGCGGGAGCCGACGTACGGTGGGCGCTGCTGACGGGCGCGGCCGGCTATCTCGCGGCGCTCGGCCCGGCGGCTATGACAGGCGGATGATCGGCAGCTTCCGGGACGTCTTCTTCTCGTACCCCGCGAACCGCGGCTGCGCGGCGATGATGCGCTGCAGCGCCGCGTCGCGGTCGGCCCCGGTCAGCTCCTGCGGCGTGGCCCGGCGCTTGTTCCCGCCGTGCTCGATCCAGACCTGGTCGGGGTGGGCCTTGAGATTGTGGTACCAGGCCGGGTTGCGCTCGGCCCCGTTGTTCGAGGCGACCACCAGCCAGGCGCCCTCCCCGTCGGCGAACCGCGCGACCGGCGAGACGCGCTCCTTGCCCGACTGCGCCCCGACGGTGGTGAGGTAGAGCAGATCCATGCCCGCGAACCGGTCGCCGGTGCGCTTGTGGATCCCGATCATCAGGTTCTTCATCATCCCCATGCGTCGATTCTTCACCCGCGTCCCGATCGCCGCAGGAGTCACAAGTCGGGGAATCGGCGGGACATTTGTCATCGCAGTACCGTCGAGAAGCGGCGCACCAGCGCAACGTATCCGCGCCCGGCGAGGCCCGCGGGCACCATCCGGGCGAGGGCTTTCGTGATCGGCCCGGCCGGGCGATTGGTCCGCTCGCTCGCCGCCATCTGCGAGACCAGTCGCACCGGCGGGGTTCGCAGCCGTCCGTAGGCGCGCAGGTCGCCGTCGCCTGCGAGGGTCCGCCGCAGCGTCCAGGCGTCCTCCAGGGCCTGGTTCGCGCCCTGCGCCTGCGACGGCGGGAACACGTGCGCCGCGTCCCCGATCAGCGCCACCTTGCCGGCGCCCCAGGCCGGCTCGTGCAGCAGGTGCGGGAACGAGCCGAGCCCGGTGAGGTTGGCGAGCACCTCCGGCACGGGGTCCGCATACCCCGCGAACGCCGCCGGATCGAACACGTCCCCGCGCACGTCGAACCACCACTGCGCGAGCCCGTCCCCGGCCGGCATCAGGCCGACCAGCCCCGCTTCGCCCACGATCAAAAGCCCATCCTTCGCCGGTACCGTCGACAGCCCCTGAAACGTCGTCCAGCCGTTCCACGCGGCGGGGTCGCCGTTGCGGACTCTGGAATGCGCCCCGTCGGCCCCGACCACCACGTCGGCCTGCAGCGTCCGCCCGCCGACGACGACGGTGCCGTCCGGCGTGGCTGACTCGACCTTCTGGCCGTACTCGACGGGGATGCCTTTCGCGAGATGCGCGATCAGCCGCTCCCGGACCACGGTCGTCACCGGGAACCCGGTCGCTTTGCGCAACACCGTGAGATCCATCCGGCTGACCCGCCGCCCCTTGTCGTCGCGGATCTCCAGCGCGTCGATACGCGCCCCGAGCCCCTCGGGCAGCGGCACGCCGAGCCCGTCCAGCGCCGCGGCCCCGTTGCTGTAGATCGTCACGGCCGCGCCACCTCTGCGTGGCCCGTCGGCCGCCTCGAGCACCCGCACGGCGTGCCCGTCCGCGAGCAGCCCGTGCGCGAGCGCCAGCCCACCGATCCCGGCCCCGGCGATGATGATGTCCATCGGCGCTTCTCCGTTCACTACGATCGTTGTACAACGGATGGTGTCATAAACTCGGGGCGTGCCACCACCCAACGACCGCCGCCGGGCCGCCATCGCCGACGCCGCCATCGACCTGCTCGTCGAGGCGGGGGTCCACGGCGTCACCCACCGCGCGGTCGACGCGCGGGCCGCCCTGCCCGCGGGCACCACCTCGAACTACCTGCGCAGCCGGGAGGCGCTGCTGGTCGCGGTGACCGAACGCGTCGCGGAGCTGCACCAGGCCGACATGGCCGCCGCGGTCGTCTCGGGCGGGACCGCCGAGGCGCTGATCGCGGCCTCGCTGCTGCTGTCGGCCACCACCCACCGCCGCCGGTACCTCGCGATCTTCGAACTCCACCTCGAGTCCCTCCGCCGCCCGGCCCTGGCCGACGCCCTCGGGCGGCTGCAGTCCTCGATGGCGGCGTACACGATCGCCCACCATGCCGAGGCGGGGCTGAACATCCCGCCGGGGGCGGTGCCGGCGCTGCTGACGCTGTACGGCGGGGCGCTCTACACCCTCGTGACGGCTCCTTCGGGCACGGTGACGCCGGAGCTGACGGGGGAGCTGGCGACCGCAATCGTCCGCGGCGCGCTGGGCTAGTTGCCGAAGTTGGTGCCGTGGTAGAAGTAGCGGCCCAGGCCGACGGTGAAGATCAGCAGGCCGTAGGCGGCGTGCTCGACGCAGACCGTCAGCAGGGAGCGGGTGCGTTGGTAGCGGCGGGCGAAGAGCCAGCCGCCGGCCAGGGTCAGCACGACCGCCACGGGGTTGCCGAAGAGCAGGTGGGCCAGCCCGAACGAGACCGCGCTGACGGCGGCGGCGATCTTGTCGGTGCGCAGGATTCTGCGGTACCGGTGGAGCAGGAACGCCCGGAAGAGCAGCTCCTGCGGATAGACGGAGACCACGGGGTAGGCGACGACGATCAGCGCCCACAGGCCCGGGTTGTGCCGCGGCAGGTCGAAGAGGTGCTCACGGTCGAAGACCCAGACGGCGGCGACGGCCAGGACGGCGGCGAGCGCCCACAGCCGCAGAATGCGCGGCAGCTCCGGCCGCAGCGCCTCGGGCCGCCACAGGTCGCGCCGGTCGAAGCCCGGGCCCTCGGCGCCGGTCGCGTCGGCCTCGCGTTGGCGGCGGGACTCGCGGCGGAAGTAGAACGCCACGGCGATGGTCAGCACGAGCAGGATCGGGATCGGGCCGCCCGGGATTTTGACGAAAGCGAACGCCACGGGAAGTACGAAGAACACCAGGATGAACTCGGCGACCATCCGGGGGACGGTGTCATCCGCAGGTGACGATCTACCCCTACTCTCGTGTCTGATGCGCATCGCCCGTCACAACGTCGAGGACCCGCGGCCGTTCTGCCCGGCGATGGCGATCGACTCGTACGCTCGTGGACGATGCGCACCGTGGGCGACCGACGGCGGTCCCGCGATGGTGCGGTGTTGAGGGGGTTTGGGTGGAGCGGAGCTCCCCCGAGGGAGGGGACTCAGCCTGATGCGCATCGCCAGTTACAACGTCGAGAACCTGTTCAACCGGGCCAAGGCGCTGGACCAGCGGACCTGGGCCGACGGGCGGCCGGTGCTGGAAGCGTTCGCGCGCGCCGGAGAACTGCTCGAGGAGCCCGTCTACACCGATGAGGTCAAGCGGGAGATCCTGCGTGAGCTCACGAAACTCGGGCTGCGCAATGGAGACCTGGCCAAGTTCGCGCGGCTGCGGCAGAACCGGGGGCGGTTGCTCAAGCGGGCGCGCGACGGGCGGGTCGAGGTCATTGCCGGCGGGCGGGCGGACTGGATCGGGTGGGTCGAGCTGACCTTCGATCGCTGTGAGGAGCAGGCCTTGGTGAACACGGCCCGGGTCATCCTGGAGCTGCGGGCCGATGTGCTCGGGGTCGTGGAAGCGGAGAGCCGGCACGCGCTCAAGCGGTTCACCGAGGGTGGGCTGCGCGGGTTGTACCGCCACATCCAGGTCATGGACGGCAACGACGAGCGGGGCATCGACGTCGGGGTGATGTCCACCGAGGACTTTCCGCTGGCCGTGCAGCGGACCCATGTCGACGACGTCGACGAGCAGGGGCGGGTGTTCAGCCGGGACTGCCCGGAGTACCACTTCGCGTTGCCCGGACGCGAAGAGCGGCTCGTGGTGCTGGTCAACCATCTCAAGAGCAAGGGGTACGGGGGCAAGGTCGCCTCCGACAGCACCCGCCGGCGCCAGGCCGCCCGGGTCGCCGCGATCTACAAGAGTCAAGCGACGCCCTACGTTGCCGTGGTCGGGGATCTCAATGACACGCCGGACAGTGAGCCGCTCGCGCCGCTGTTGCGGGACAGCGATCTGCGGGACGTGTCGAAGCATCCCGCGTTCGACGATGCCGGGCGGCCGGGGACCTACGGTTCCTGCACGGCGCGTAACAAGCTTGACTACGTTCTGCTGTCACCGGCACTGTGGGCGGCGACCACCGGCGGTGGGATCTTGCGCAAGGGTGTTTGGGGAGGTCGCAACGGGGTGCTGTGGCCGATCTACGACACCATGACCAGGGCGGTCCATGCCGGATCGGACCATGCGGCCATCTTCGCCGATATCGATCTGAACAAACTGTGATCACACATCAGGTGAAATCTACGCTCACAGTAGCGGTAGTATCGCCGCGCGTGACAATCTGGAAATAGAAGATCACGCAGGTCGGGGGTCGGATGCGGAGGGGAGATGACGGCGACAGCGACATCGACCAGCCTTGCCTCCGGCGAGCCTCCGATCAACTTCGCCGCGCATCAGGTGCGGGCGGGGAACATCGCGGGCGCGCGCGATGACTTCGAGCAGATGCTCGCCATGCTGCTCGCCGCGATCTACCCCGGCGCCCGGGCCATCAGTGCCAATCCCGGCGACTGGGGGATCGACATCCTGCTCGGTGAGCTCTCCGGGCTGGTCGTGATCTGGCAGTCGAAGTACTTCTGGCCGATCGTGACCCGCTCGCATCAGGGGCAGATCCGGGAATCCTTCGACTCCGCCGTGGCCGCCGCCGCGCGCAACGGGTACCGGCTCGCGCAGTGGGTGCTGTGCGTGCCCGCGAGCATGGACGCGCCGACCGCGCAGTGGTGGGACAACTGGAAGGCGCGCCGGCAGCGGGAGACCGGGGTCCAGATCGAGCTGTGGCACGAGAACGTGCTGCGCGGCCTGCTCGTCAAGCCGGACTGCGCGCATGTGCGCCGGCACTACTACGACCCGTACGTCGCGCAGGCGGGGCCGGCGCGGGCACAGCGGGTACCAACGCATGATCTAGAACCTGAGGACGATGCGGCGCTGGAGGGTGCGCTGTTCGTCCGGCAACTGCGGGCGGCGGGGCACGTCGAGGTCGGCGCGGCCAAGCGCGAGTACTTCAACGCCGACCTCCTGGCGCGCGAGATCCTCGACAAGCGGGTCGACCCGGAGCTCGCCGCGCTGGACGAGGCCGACGGGCTCGTGCACGGCATCTGGGAGGCGGGCTTCAACGACCACGCGGGCCGCCACCCCGGCAACGCGCTGCTGCCCGGCCTGCACTCGGCGGTGATGCGGGAGATCCGGGAGTCGGGCGCGTTCCCGGAGCTGCTGCGGGCCGGGGTGGTGCACCGGTGCGGGCTCATGCACCGGGTCGTCGAGCAGCGCCGCGCCGGCTGGGTCACGCACTGGCGGGAGCTGGTATGACGCCCGACGATCTGAGCGCCTTCCGCCGGGCCCGGCTGTTACTCGTGCTGGCCGCGGCCGGTGAGCCGGTCGACGCCGAACGCCTCGGGGTGTACGAGTTCCTCGCCGGGCAGCCGCTGCTGCTGGCGAGGGCCGACGACGATCCCGACCGTACGGCGCTGCGGCTGGCCGGCTTCGACGACCGTACCGTCGCCTATGCCAGCCCGGCCCAGCGCTACGTCACCGCGCAGCTGAGCCTCGGCCGTGATCTCGCCGCCCTGGTCAACCGGGGACTGATCGCCGTCACGGTCGCCGGCCGGGTGAAATATGCCCTAACGGAGGAGGGAACGGGCATGGCCGGGCGATTCACAGCGATGTATGCTCAGTCATACATCACAGCAGTGCGCATCGTCGTCCGGCGACTCCGACGCCTCAGTGGTCGTAAGCTTCGAGAGAACCTGCGACAGTGTCTCCTCCCCGTCCCAGTCAAGGACGTGCCATGATCGGCTTGCGCACGCAGGGCATCCGGATCAGGCGGCTGCGCCTCCACGGAGACGACCGCGACTACGACGTCGACTTCCGCGCCCCGGGCGACACCCCGCGCCCGCTCTCCGTGCTCGCCGGCGCGTTCAGCACGGGCAAGACCACGATCCTCGAGTTCGTCGACTACTGCCTGGGCGCCAACGACCACCCCCGGCACCCGGAGATCACGCCGAAGGTCAAGTCGGCGACCCTCGAGGTCGAGCTGTCGGGCTCGCCGTACCTCATCGAGCGGGCGGTGGGCGAGCCGTCGATGTTCGCGTACGTGCGCGCCGGCCGCCTCGACGAGCCCGGCGCCGCCCCGCGCGTGCGGCGCACCCTGCGGCCCGCCGGCCACCCCGACAGCCTGTCCAGCCTGCTGCTCTCGCACTGCAAGCTCCAGGGTGTACGGCTGTCGTTCGATACCGACGACCCGCTGAGTTTCCGCGACCTCATGTGGCTGTGCTTCCTGCCCAACGAACGGCTCGACGGCAAGGACCTGCTCTTCGAGAGCGTCCCGATGAAGCACCTCAAACTCCGTCAGGTCGTCGACGTGGTCTTCGACGTGCACGACGACCACACCGTGGAGATCGGCCGCCGGATCAGGTCCGTGGAGACCGAACTGTCGGCGGCGCGCACCGCGTACCGGGCGGCCGAGCAGCTCGTCGAGGACCAGCACATCGGTACGAGACTGGAGCTCGAAGCCGTTTCCCAGGCGGCCAAGGACGAGCTCGCCTCGTGCGCCCAGTCCCTGGCCGGCCTGGACACCCGCGCCCGCGCCACCACCGCCTTCGCCGCCGACCTGCGCGAGCGGCACCGCGACGCGTCCCGGTCGGCGCTGGCCGCGTACAACGAGCTGCGCGACCGCGAGACCCAGCTGCAGCGGATGGTCCCGTTGCGCGGCTCGTACGCCGACGACGTCTCGAAGTGGACCATGCTCGCCGAGGCCGACCGCCTCTTCGAGACCGGCTCCGGCGTGTGCGCCTCCTGCGGGGCCGCGCTCACCCCGTCCGACGAGCGCTGCCCGGCCTGCCGCTTCCCGGTCGGCCCGGTCGACGTCTCGGGCGAGCTGCGCTCGGCCAAGACCCGCCTGGGCGAGATCACCCGGCACATCGAGGACCTGGAACGCGAGATCCCGCACCTGCGCGCGGCCGCGTCGCGAGCCCAGGACGCCGAGTCCCGCGCCGCGGCCGAGGTCGACGCGGCCACCTCGCACGCGGTCACCCCGTTCCTGGCCGAGCGCGACGCGATCGCCCGCCGCCGCGAGGAGGCGTCGGCGTCCCTGCAGCGCGCCGCCGACGGCCTGCGCCTGGTGCAGAGCCTCGAACGCCGGGCCAACGGCATCCTGCAGATGATGGACCAGCTGGAGGCCGACCGCGACGAACTGGGCGCCGCCGGCACGCAGTCCCGCCGCGCCGACCGCTCCGCCGTGGTCCGCCGCGTGAGCGGGCGCTATGTCTCGATCCTGGCCGAGTTCCGCTACCCGAAGCTCGCCGATGCCTACCTTGCCGAGGATTTGACGCCGTACGTGCGGGGCGAGCCCTACACCGCCGCGTCCTCGGGCGGGCGGACGCTGATCGCGCTGGCCTGGCAGCTGGCGATGTTCGAGACCGCCTGGGAGAGCCGCTCGTCGCACCCGGGGTTCCTGCTGCTGGACAGCCCGCAGAAGAACCTGGGCGCCCTCGGGGACCTCGAGGACGGGCAGACGATCGAGCGCATCTACCGGCACATCGAGGACTGGCTGGCGGGGCGCGGGGTGGGCGCCCAGATCGTGGTGGCCGACAACGCCCCTCCGCCGACGGCGGCGGACGATGTGATCGTGCGGTACTCGCGGCGCCCGGATCAGCCCCCGTACGGCCTCATCGACGACGACTTCTGACGCTCAGGCGGAGTCGCGGGAGCGGAGCGTCTCCACGCCGGGGCCGGTGAGCTCGTCGAGGAACACGCTCCGGCCCGCCATCGCCATGGTGAGCGCGAGCGTCGTGCCGGTCACGAGGGGTCCGTCGCCGGCCGTGAACGGGCCGTCGGTGGCCTCCAGGCGCAGGCCCTCGATCGCGGTGCGGCTGGCCACGGTGAAGTTGCGGGCCGCGAAGAACCGGGCGACCGCGGTCGTCGCGTCCACGGACGGCGTGCCGGGCAGCCCGAGCGGGCGCCGGATGTCCTGGCCGTGCACGACGACCTCGCCCAGCCAGGCCGGCAGGTGCCCGGACGCGGCGGTACGGCTCGTCACGACCGCCCGGAACCGCGCCAGGGTCTCGGCCGGGGTGGCGCCGCGCTGCTCGTCGAGGCGGCGGCGGTTGTGCTTGTCGGCGTTGAAGCCCGCGCCCACCATGCTGCGGATCCAGCGGAACTGCCCGATGCCGGCGGCGGCGGTCAGGTGGGCCACGACCTCCTCCACCGTCCACTCGCCACAGAGCGAGCGGGTGCGCCACTGGTCGTCGGTCAGCGTGCCGAGCTCGTCGGCGAGGGCGGCGCGCTCGGCATGGATGGCGGGCCAGAGATCGTCGGACACCGCCCGAGCCTACTTCGGCTTCGCGCCGCCAGAAGCCTTCGCGCCGGCGGAAGCCTTCGCGCCGGCGGAAGCCTTCGCGCCGGCGGAAGCCTTCGGCTTGGCCGACGGCGTCCCGGAAGCCCTGGGTGCGGTCTCGTGGGCCGCGACGATCACGGTGCCGATGCGCTGGACGCCGTCGCCCTTCACGATGTCGTACCGCCTGATCGCCGAAGCCTCGTCCGTGCCCGCCCACAGCACCTGCACCCGCAGCGTGTCCCGGTCCTTGACGGTGGTGAACGTGCAGGTGGCGGCGTCGTCGCGGTGCGCGGTCGCGCGCTGCTTGCCCAGCCGCTCGGCGACCTCGGCCGGGGACAGCACGCCGCACGGATCGGGCCGCTCGACCGCGCCGCCGAGGAAGCCGGCCGGTTGGTCGACGGGGCGGATGCGGTACCAGGAAAGGTTGTCGCCCTCGCTCACCAGGACGGCGGAGCCGCGCTGGGGCACCGCGCCGGCCGGCAGCGTGGTCGCGAACGGCTCGGAGACGCCGTGCTCGCCGACGCCCGAGACC
The DNA here is from genome assembly GCF_050942475.1 of Dactylosporangium sp. CS-033363. NCBI lineage: Bacteria > Bacillati > Actinomycetota > Actinomycetes > Micromonosporales > Micromonosporaceae > Dactylosporangium > Dactylosporangium sp. CS-033363. The sequence goes on from NZ_CP192032.1 coordinate 3,175,661, forward strand.
GCCGTGAACGGGACCGGCTGCGGGGCGGGACCGACCGCGTAGAGCCGGCCACCCTCGCGGACCAGCGCCCGCACGGTCCGCTCGGCGCGCCACAGCTCGCGCCCGTCGGCCAGCGCGAACGCCTCGAGCGCGCCGTCGGTACGGTCGACGCTGCCCCCGGACTGCGCCACGATCGCCACGTCGCCCTCCACGGCCAGGTCGCAGAACTCGGCGCACCCGTCGCCGTCGCGCTGGGCCAGCTTGCGGCCGTCCGGACCGTACACCTGGAACGTCCGCGCGCCCCGGACCAGCGTCGCGCCGTCGCGGACCAGCAGGCCGAGCCCGCCGTCGTCGGCGTTCGGGTCGAGCGTGGTGCGCGAGCGCAGGGCCCCGCTGCGGGCGTCGCGGATCTCCAGGCGGTCCTCGAGCCGGTCGTCCACGGTGCAGGCCAGCCGCAGCGCGGTGGTGCGCCCGTCGCCCGCGGTGGCGCGCAGGTCGCAGTCCTCGGGCAGCGGCGCGCTCCACAGCCGCCCGCCGTCCCCGGCCGCGACGGCGTTGATGGTGCCGGGCGCGGGCGCGTCCCGGGTGGCGACCGTGGCGGCGTCCTCGTCGGTGTGGCCCAGCCGCGATCGGCCCGATCCCCGCTCGTCCGCCTTGGCGCTGACGCTGGGCGACGCGGACGGGGACGCCGAGGCCGACGGCGTGGGCGTGGGATCGGCCGGGCGCATCTTGTGCGCCTTCGGGGTCGCGCTCGGCGACGTGGCCGCGTGCGGCCCCCAACTGGCCGACGGCGTGGCCTTTCCCTTCTCGGTGCGGTCGGCGTTGCGCGCGTTGCCGGACTTGGCCGCCTTGGGGGCGTCGCGCTGGTCGGCCCACTGCGTCGGCGACGCGTCCTCGGCCGGCTCCCCGACCAGCAGCGCCGGCCCGGCCGCCATCGCCTCCGAGCGCGCGGTCAGCGGCATCCGCCAGCGGACCGTCCCGGTGCGCGTGGACAGCGCCGTGAGCTCGGCCTGCTTGGTGTCCCGGTGGTACGTGTTGACCAGCACCGACCCCGCGCCGAGATCGCTCTGGGACCACAGGACCGTGCCGAACTCCGCCGACCCGTCCAGCTGCCGCCGCCAGCGCACGATCCCGGTGTGCGCGTCGACGCCGGTCAGCTGGGTGCCCGCGGCGGCCTGGGTGACCAGGATGTCCGCCGTCGGGTCGTAGCCGACCAGGTCGCCGGCCCTGGTCGCGAACGAGGCGCCCCGCACGACGTCACCGGGGCGCAGGCCGCCGGTGGTCGCGGCGGGCGTGTCGAACGCCGGCTGGATCGGCGGCTCCGGATGGGCGGCCACGCTGGCGGTCAGCACCGCCGCCGGCACCACCAGCAGTCCCGCCGCGGCATATGGCCTCACGAAGTCCCCCGTTTTGAAAGCACGTCCCTATCAGGCGTGAAAGACGCTAAATCCGGATATTTCCGGACACACGCACCGACGCGTCGGGTTCAGCCCCACGGGCCTTGCGATCATGCACAATACGCTCCACAGCGGGATTTTTCCGACATGTCGGCATTTAGGCCGTCACCAACGGCCGCATCACGCCAGCAGGTGCCGCCGGAGCGTCTCCAGGGCCGCCTTGACCTCGGGCAACGCCTCCGGGTCGGCGAGCGCGCCGAGCAGCACGTCGTCCGCCGGCGACGCGTGCACGACCAGAAGCGTCTGCGCTCGTACCAACGTGCGCCGACGATCCCGCGGGTCCGGCGCGGTCGCGACCATGCCCCGCTCCTGCAACCGCGCGATCGAGGCCGACACGTGGCTCTGGGGAAAGCCGGTCCGCTCCGCGATCGCGCCGACCGAGCTGTCCGGATGCGACGACACGTCCATGAGCACCGAGCGCACGCTCGCCGGCAGGGAGTCGTCGTCGCCCAGGACCGGCATCGCGGATCCCGCCAGCTTCATGAGCGTCCGGCCCAGCATGAGCAGCTCGAGTGCGTTCACATCAGGAACGATACAACAGACTTGATGTATCAGAAGTGATGCTTTACGGTCGCGGCATGTACTTCAGGAAGCAGGGAACCGGCGGGCCCATGCTCGTCGTCGTGCAGGGCGGCGACGGGGACGCCGACGCCTCGCCCGCGCTGGTCGAGGAGCTGGCGCGGGACCGGACCGTCATGACGTACGACCGCCGCGGTCTTTCCAGAAGCCCGGCCGGGGACGGCCCGGTGACGATCGAGTCGCACACGGACGACCTGGCGCTGCTGCTGGCGACCCAGGCGAGCGGGCCGGTCGACGTGCTCGGGATCAGCATCGGCGGGTTGATCGGGCTGGACCTGGCGGCCAGGTACCCGGGGCTGGTGCGGGCCGTCGTGGCGTACGAGCCGCCGCTGACGCAGCTCATGGACGATCCGGAGCCGTTCGTGGCGCGGCAGCGCGCGGTCGAGGAGGCCTTCCGGACCGGGGGCGTCCCGGCCGCCATGCGGCACTTCCTCGCGCTGACCGGGCTGGACCTGACCGACCGGGAGCCGGGCGTCGAGCTCCCGCCGCCGGACCCCGGGCGCGCCGCCAACCTGGCGTTCTTCCTCACCCACGACGCCCCGGCCGCGCGCCGGTTCCGGCTCTACGAGAGCCCGCTGCTCGCCGACCTGGTCGTCCCGGCCGCCGGCGCGAGCAGCCGCGGAAAGTTACCCGCGGCGCCGGTCGAGGCCCTGGCCAAGAAGCTCGGCCGGGACCTCGCGGTGTTCGAGGGCGGCCACAACGCCCACGTGCTGCGGCCGCGGGCGTTCGCCTCGACCCTCAGGGAGCTGCTGGCCTACCACTGACTCCAGGGCAGGCTCCAGTCGCCCAGCCCGTCGGTGAGCGGCAGGTTCTTGGGCGTGTTCTTCACCTCGACCACGTCGCCGACGTCGAAGGTGTCGTAGAACCACTGCGCGTTGGCCGGGGCCACGTTGATGCAGCCGTGCGAGGTGTTCGCCTTGCCCTGCTGCGGGATGTTCCAGTCGGCGAGGTGCACGTACTCGCCGGAGAGGGAGATCCGGCAGGCGAGCTTGATCTTCTCCTCGTAGTAGTTCGGGTTGCTCTTGTCCGTGATGCCGTAGCTGGCGGAGCTCATCGTGACGAGCGGCTCCTTGGTCATCAGCACGTGCACGCCGGAGCGGGTGAAGAAGTCGATCGTCTCGCCCTTGGAGCCCTTGGTCTCGCCGCCCTTGCCCATGCTGACCGGGATCTTCTTGACCATCTGGCCGTCGATCCAGCACTCCATCTGCTTGGTGTTGGAGTCCGCGATCGCGATGCGGGACGGGCCGATGGAGAAGTTGGCGCTGGAGTTGCCGCCGCCGTAGACCCCGTTGCCCAGGTCGACGCCGAGCAGGTTGACGCTGACCTTGACCGTGGTGCCCTTGGCCCAGTACTTCTCCGGCCGCCAGTGCGCGCTCTGGCTGGTGACCCAGTGCCACTTGCCCTCGACCTCGGGCGAGGTGGTCACCTGCATCGCCTGCTCGGCGGCGTCCTGGTTCTTGACGGCCTTGTTGAAGAACACGATGACCGGCTGGCCGACGCCGTAGGTGCCGCCGTTCTTCAGCGCGAGCATCGGGTTGGCCTGGAAGGTGGTGCTGGCCACGGCCTTGGGCTGCAGCGTGGTGAAGCTGCTGCTCTGGCTCACGTCCTTGCCGTCCGCGCCGGCGCCGGCCACGGTGACCGTGTACGTCTGGCCGTAGGCCAGGGCGCCGCTGGAGGTCCAGTTCTTCTTGTCGTCGGAGAGCTTGCCGTCGAGGTTCTTGCCGCCGGCCGCCACCGTGACGGTGTTGAGCGTGCCGTTGTCGATGGCGACGGTCACCTGGCTGGTCGGCGCGACGTCCTTGGTGTCGGCCGCGGGCGTGATGGTGACGGTCGCGGGTGCCCCGCCGCCGCCTCCGCCGCCCCCGTCCGGACCGGGCGAGCCCCCGCCGGTCCAGGCGGCCTTCCCCTTGTTCCCGTCGTTGCACGCGGCCAGCGCGGCGGCCGCGGCGACTCCCGCGCCGGCGGCCAGCATCTTGCGGCGACTCAACATGTCTCGTGCCCTCCCCGTTCGCGAACGGTACTCAAGGGGAGCCGCCGAGCAAAACCCCCGTGTGGTATTGCCCGCAATGTCCGAACGGCGCGGCCGTGCGGTGCCCGAGGGTTAGACGAGCGGGGAGGGCATTTCCGTTTACAAGATCTTTTTCGTTGTCGCGGAGAACCCGTCAGGAACCCGACACCACGGTCACTTCGAGGCGGTCGGTGTAGAAGGCCACCCGCCCGGCGATCGGCGACACGGCGTCGTACGGCTTCTCGTAGCTCCACACGGCGTTGTCGACGGTGCCGTCCGGCGTGACGACGGAGTAGTAGGAGGCGTCCCCCTTGAACGGGCAGTACGTGCTGTGGTCGGTGCGCTCGAGCAGCTGCTGGTCGACGTCCTCCATCGGCACGTAGTACACGACGGGGTAGGTGGACTCCTGCAGCGCCAGGGCGCTGGTGGTGTCGGCGACGACGTGCTCGCCGGAGCGCACGACGACCCGCACGTCGGACGGCGTGACGGTGATCGGGTGGTCGGGGCCGGGGATCAGATGCGGACGACTCATGCGTCCAACGCTATGCCCGCAGGAGTTTGTCGACCAGGCGGACCGGCAGCTCGTCGTCGAGCGTCCAGGGGAGGTAGATCACGCGGTACACGAGGGGGCCGATGAGCCCGTCGATCAGCTCGTCGGCGCTCAGGGCGGCCGGCTCGCCCACGATGGCGAGGCCCTCGGTGCGCCGGTTGCGCAGGCACTCGGTCTCCTCCTCGCCCGCGCTGGCGCTGCCGCTGCGCAGGAGGGCGGCGTTGATCGGCTTGCGATAGTGCTCGACGATCTCGCGGGCCCAGGTGATGAGGTCGGCCCGCAGGTCGCCGGTGTGCGGCAGTTCCCGCTCCGGGTCCAGCCGGTAGGTCGCGATGTCGTTGAGCATCGTCGCGGCGTCGCCCCACCGCCGGTACACGCTGGTCGGGTTGACCCCGGCCCGCTCGGCGACCAGCGGGATCGTCACCTTCTCCGCCCCGCGCTCGCGCACGAGCTCCTCCACGGCGTACCGGATCGAGGTCAGCACGGCGGCACTGCGCCCGCCTGGCCGGCGTACTGGGGCAGACATGGTGTGACGCTCCTAACTAAAGCAACGATATTTGCTTTAAGCGAGGCTGGGTGGCGTTAGCTTCAGCGTAACGCAAAGACCTTTGCTTTAGGAGTTGCGCGATGACGACCGCATCACTGGTTCAACGGCGGACCCTCCCCGCCGGGGTGGCCTTCACCGGCGCCGCGCTGGCGTTCGGGTCGCTGTACCTCGCCGCCGGCGCCCCCACCCCGCTGCTCGTGCTCTTCGAGCGCGAGTGGGGCTTCGCGCCGTGGGTGCTCACGGTCGCCTTCGCCGCGTACGCGTTCGGCCTGCTCGCCTCGCTCGTCGTGGTCGGCTCCCTCTCGGACCACGTCGGCCGCCGCCCGGTGCTCATCGGCTCCCTGGCCGTCGAGTTCGCCGCGATGCTCATGTTCGTGTTCGCCCCGAACATCGGCTGGGTGATCGCCGCCCGCATCGTGCAGGGCCTCGCGACCGGCGCCGCCAGCAGCGCGTTCACCGCCGCCCTGGTCGAACTGGCCCCCGAGCGCCACAAGCGCCTCGGCGGCATCCTCGGCGCCGTCGCCCCCGCCGGCGGCCTGGGCCTCGGCGCGCTGCTCACCGGCGCGGCCGTGCAGTTCACGCACCAGGCCAACCTCATCGTCTTCACCAGCCTCACCGCCATCATGGCCGTCGGCACCCTGACCGCGGTCCTGTCGCGGGAGACGGTCAGCCCGCGCCCGGGCGCGCTGGCGGCGTTGAAGCCCCAGGTTTCGGTACCGCACGCCGCCCGCCCCGACTTCCTCGCCGCCGCACCCGCCCACCTGGCGTCCTGGATGCTCGCCGGCCTGTTCATGGGCCTGTCCCCGAGCATCCTGCGCGACGTCTTCCACCACAGCAGCGGCCTGCTCAACGGCGTGACCGCGTTCATCCCTCCGGCCACCGCGGCCACGGCGGCGTACTTCTTCAGCCGCCACCCCGCCCGCAAGGTCGTCCGCCTCGGCACCGTCGCCGTCCTGGCCGGCACCGCGATCGTGCTCATCGGCATCGCCGCCGGCGTGCTCCCCCTGCTGCTGCTCGGCGGCCTCATCGGCGGGGCCGGCTTCGGCGCCACGTTCTCCGGCTCCCTGCGCGCCATCGGCCCCCTCGCGGAGGCCCACCAGCGAGCGGCCCTGTTCGCGGCGGTGTTCCTGGTCGCCTATTTGAGCTTCGGTGTACCGGCAATCGTGGCCGGACAGCTCGTCGCCCCGCTGGGCCTGCTGACGACCGTCCTCTGGTACGGCGCCGCCATCATGCTCGCCGCGCTGGTCGCCCTGGCCGCGCAGCTGCGTTTGCCTTAGGTGAACTGGTCCCCGTGCCGATGGCATGGGGACCATGAGCCGCACGTCACGGAGGACAGCGCATGCGCATCGGCGACTCGATCACCTTCAGCGTTCCCAACGCGGGCGCCCCGGTCGACCCGGCCGCCCGCAAGGCCCAGGTCAACGCCCAGGCCGACACCCTGAGCCAGCTCATGGGGGCCAAGCACGGCGGCAAGGTCGCCGCGAACCTCAGCGACGGACAGGGCGTAGACCTGTATATGTAACTGGGTGACCCCGCTGACCCGTGCCGCCGCCCAGGCCGCCGTAGCCGACCTGGGCTGGCGGTACATCCTCGGCACCCTCCGCGCGACGGTGCCCGTGACCTCCCTGGCCGAGGCCGCCGCGGCCGCCACCGCCTGCGCCGCCGGCCTTCCGGCCAACCTGTTCATCGACCTGCGCCCCGACCGGGTGCTGCTGACCATCACCGACTTCACCACGACCGGCGTCGCCCTGGCCGGACGCCTCACGGAGGTCCTCGCCGAGCTGGACCTGGCGACGGTACCGGCACAGACCCAGCAGCTCGAGCTCGCCATCGACGCCCTGGACATCGCTTCGGTACGCCCGTTCTGGAAGGCCGCCCTCGCCTACGCCGACACCCCGGACGGCTACGGCGCCGCCCTGATCGACCCGCTGGGCCTGAGCCCGGCGGTGTGGTTCCAGCAGATGGACGCGCAACGCCCCCAGCGCAACCGCATCCACATCGACATCTCCGTGCCCCACGAGGAGGCCGAGCCCCGCGTGGCGGCCGCACTCGCCGCCGGCGGCCGGCTCGTCGCGGACTCCCACGCCCCGGCCTTCTGGGTCCTGGCCGACGCGGAGGGCAACGAGGCCTGCATCACCACCTGGCAGGGCCGCGACTAGGCCAGCCACGGCATGCCGAGATGACCAGCTTCCCCGCGATCGCCCGCCGGGTTCGTGACGAACGCCTCGACCCCCGGCAACGCCGCCTGCACCTGCGGAACTGCGTCCACCACTTCGCGCCGTACGGCTTCAACGCCACGTGGCATCACCTGGCAACCGCGCACCGCATCGAGGCCGATCCCGCGTCGCTGGTCCGAGCGCTCGCCGAACTCGAGGCGGCCCGTGCGCTGGTGCTGCCGAGGGCGGTCGCGTTCACCGCCCGGCGGCGCCTGCAGAAGCGGGAGGGCCGGCGCACCCCGGCGACGCTGCATCCCTGGGATTCGCGGGGCTGCCACGCCATCGCCTACTGCCCTGACCCACAGCAGCATCCGGCGGAGCCGCTCCCGGTCGTGGTGCGCCGGGTGCTCGACGCCTGCGCCGCGGGGGTTGACCCGGCCGGCCGGTGCCTTGTCTGCGGCGCCGACGATCGACGCCCCCTCCGCGCCTGCCGCCACTGCGGCGTCCTACCCGGCGGCCGCGGCAACCCCCTCTGAAGCAGGAGCACGGCTTTGGATCGCGAGCTATATTGACCAGGTCCCGCAGGACGCCATACAGGTCCTGGTCGAACTTCGGCATCTGCTGGGCAAATCGTGGCCGTTCTCCGACCTCCGCACCATGCTCGCTGCCCAGCCGATCCACGTCGCGACCCGGGATCTCGCCGAGCAGGACGACCTTCTGACGCTCGAGCTCTTCGGCGCCGGGACGCCGGCGCGGTGGCGTCTGCATCGGTGTCAGAGGCGCTCCACGCGGTCGGCCTGCGGGCCCCGGTCGCTCTGACGCACCGTGTACCGGACGTGGTCGCCCTGCTGCAGCGGTTCCGACCCGGCGATCACGGATACGTGGACGAACAGGTCGTCGCCTCCGGCGTCCGGGGTGATGAACCCGAACCCGCGGTCGCCGTCGTAACGTGCGACGACGCCGTGGCCCGCGCGTGCGGGCACGCCCTGTGACGGCGCCTTACTCCTGGTGGGTGGCGGCCCGGGCTCGGCCCCTCGGACCAGCTGCACGTCGCGGGCCTGCGGGCCCTTGTCGCCGCTGACCACCTCGTACGCCACGCGGTCGCCCTCTGTCAGCCAGGTGAGGCCCTCGGCCAGGGACCGGGCGTGGACGAAGACGTCCCCGGCGCCGGAGTCGGAGGCGATGAAGCCGAAGCCCTTGTCCTCGTCGTACCAGGAGACGGTTCCGTCCGCCCCGTCGGCACCGCCTGCCGTGGCGGACAGGCCGGCCCCAGGACCGAGCGGGATCACGTGCGCGGCCTGCGGGCCGCGCTCGCCCTCGACGACGACGAAGGCCACCCGCTGCCCGTCGCTGACCACGCCGCCGGTCACGATGGCCGAGCTGTGCACGAAGATGTCGGGGCCGCCGCCGTCTGGCGATGCGAACCCGTACCCCTTGGTCGGCTCGTACCAGTTGACCGTGCCGAGCAGGCCCACGGCACCGCCGGCGGCCTGCTCAGCGGTGACGCGGACGTGCAGCGCCTGGGGACCGCGGTCGTTCTTGCCGGCCTCGAACTCGACGGCCTGGCCCTCACGGAGCACCTTCGAGCCGCCGTCCCCGACGATCTCGGAGGCGTGCACGAACACGTCTGGTGATCCGTCGTCAGGCGCGAGGAAGCCGAACCCCCGTTCGGCGTCGAACCAGCGGACGATCCCGTGCGGCATAGGAAAACTCCAGATCGTTAGAGCGGCATTGCTCCCAGTCTCGCTGACGTCGTCGTACCCGGGACCACCGGGACCGGCCACGGTCAGTCGGTTGCAGGAGTTCGTAGGCGGCCAGGACGCGGGTGGCGGTCAGGCCGGTGCAGCGTCCGCCGAGGCCGGCCTTGGTGGCATGGCTGGGTGAGAACGTGATCGGCGCGAGCCGGCGGGCGTGCACCGCAGCGATCTGAGCCCGTCGTGGCCGTACGGGATGCAGGTCCCAGTCATGGGATCAGTTGTCCAGCAGGGTACGGGTGGTGTCCAGGGCAGGTGGTGACCACGGTGCACGCCGGCCCTGGTCGTCCCAGGTGTGCCACAGTGCCCGGCCCTCGTCGCGAGCGACGACGCCAAGACGTTCGCATCCAGCTTCGTAGGTGTCTTGGGCCGCTGTGGTCTGACCCGGTGTGATGACGGCGGCGCCGCTGAGTGGCAGCATTTCCCGGTCGGGTCGAGACAGCCGTCACCGACGAAATGCCAGTGTGTCAGCGCGCGGGCAAGTTCGTTGACCGCACGGTGCAAAGCGGGGCCTCAGCCGCGTCGGCACCATGGGTCAGCCAGCCTTCCTCGGCCGCAGCGCGGACCACGTCGCCGGCCAGCAGCTCAACTTGCCGCAGGTACTCGTGTTCGTCGAGCACCAGCACCAGCACCGCGTGCCGCCTACGTCCGAGGGCAGCACAGCAAATTTCGTGTTCAACCCCGCGGCCAGAGTGAGCGAAGTAAATCAATGTCGGATTGCGGGCGCCTCCTGTCACGGGCACCTGGAGTCGACGTGCACCGTCGGTACCGAGCACCTCGCGGCAGATCCGGTAACGTGATCTTGGCTGTTCACCTTTGTGCGGTCGCCGGGGGATGGCCGCCGGTTGGCCTGTCGAGGGAGTTAGCCTCGCTGGCGTGCTTGACGGGGACTTCGAGATCCATCTGACGTTGCTGGCCGATCCGCGGCTCGCCGGATTCGCCCTGGCGCAGGGGCTGAAGTACACCCGTATCGTGCTCGACCGCGGTGTGACTCCCGACCAGCCAATGCTGACGCTACGCACCCGTGGCCGGCTCGCCGCCGTGGCCGCCGAGGCGCACGGCTGGGAGGATCGGCTGGCCGGGGACGGATTCACGGTCGTGCGGGTGAAGGTGGAGGCATCGCCGTTCAACGCTGGTGTGCCACAGCTCGATGCGGAAGCCCCACCGGACCAGTACTTCGAGCACCACGTCAAGCTGGTCCTCGATAATGCCGGCATCGATCTGGCCCGGCGAATCAGCCTGTGGCACACCGCGCATGTGTCCCGCAACGCCCGCCGGGGTGACCCCGACGGGCGCCATGAGCGGTTCGTCACCCAGCGTTGCCGCGGCTGTGGCCGCCCGGAAGCACGCCGCCGCCTCGACGCACTGCTCGCGGAACTCACCTCGGCCGGGCTCACGATCGTCGAGGTCGAACAGGAGTACGTCGTGCTGGACAGCAACCCGGCTGTGGACGCCGGCTGGATTTCCGCATGAACCCGCACCGCTCGGCGATCGATCACATCCTCGCCCTCGTCGGTGACTCGCCGCTGGCGGATGCGCTGGTCCTGCGCGGCAGCGTCACGATGCTGGCGTGGGCGGGACCGCACGCGCGCGAACCTGCCGACCTCGACTGGATCGTCCGGCCGATAGCCGTCCAGCCCCAGGATCGCTGGTGGCCGTACCCGTATGTCGACGGGCTCCACCGTGTGCGTAGCGCGCCGGAGACCGTGCACCGCAGGCCACGAGACGAGCTGTGGGCGGCACAGGACTACGACGCCGACGGCTACCGGCCACGCCTCCCGCCGGACGGGTTGCGCTGGCTGCGCGCCGACGATATCGAGTCCGACCGGCCGCACATGGATCTGCTCGAACTGCTGGAAGCCCATCCGCTGACACCCGACGGGGTGCGGCTCGACCCCGCACGAGCCGAGTTTGACGCCGCCTTCGGCTACAGCTACGAGACGACGGGATTCGACGGGGCGGGCGTCCGCGTCATGGTGCCGTTCGACGGCGGTGCAGTACAGATCGATTTCGCCTACGACGAGACGCTGCCCGAGCCCGCGGTGCTGACCGCGATCCCGCGCATCGACGGCACCCCTACCGCACTCTGGACCGCGAGCGCGGCGCTGTCACTGGCCTGGAAACTTCAATGGCTCGTCGCCGACCACGCCGATCGAGGCAACGGCGACGGCAAGGACCTCCACGACGCCGTGCTCCTGGCCGAACTGCCCGGGATCCGGCTGTCGCCACGGCTACGCCGGATGTCAGGCGTTGCAGAACTCGACCCGGCGACGGTTAGGACCTGGACCGTCACGAACCACCCCTCCATGCACGATGGCACCACAGAGTGGCTCGACCGCCTCGTCTGCGCCCTCGAACCGCTCTTACCCGGTCGCCACGACCCCGACGCCAACCGCCCCTAGCGTCCCCTGACTGCCCTCCAGCCCGCAGGAGGACGCGCTACTTTCGGCAGATCAGTGAACGTGATCATGCGGCTTGGCGAGCAATCCGGCTACCACGGGCTGGCCGGATTGCAGAAGTGGACCGGCGTGCTCGTGGTGGCGGTGAACTCCGCATGTCGGCTCATCTCGGCGCCTTGATCCCAGAGCAGCGAATGTCGCAGCTCAGCTGAAAGGGCCGAGAACACGCTGATGCGTTGGGCGCGGAAGCGCCGCCCGCTCCACGGCACAGTCCGCAGGGCGCCGGCGGGCGCGGTGAGTGGTGTCGGATCGGCCTCCTCGAGCAGTGTCCGGACCAGGTCCGGGGGCAGCTGCGCAAAGGTCGGGGCGAGGTCGGCGATGTGCAGGGCTGCTAGCGCGCCTCGCGGATCGCGGCGGCCATCTTGGCCGGGTCGTGGCCGTCGCGGACGCCCTCGTACAGGATGGCGCTGCCCTCGATGTGGTCGGTGCGCAGGTGCAGGATCTCCTGGTAGGCCGGGGATTCGTACCACGACCGGGCCGCGGCCAGGGACGGGAACTCGATGACCACCACCGTGCCCGGCCAGTCGCCCTCCAGGACCTCGACCTGCGGGCCGTGGGCGAGGAAGCGGCCCTCGTACGGCTCCAGGGTGCCCTGGATGCGCTCGAGATAGTCCAGCACGTCGTCGTGGGTGCTGGGGTTGTGCAGGTGTGCTGTCGCGTAGCCCTTCATGCCCCGATCATCGCCGCAAGGCGGCGGGCCTGTCGATGGCGGCGGAGGTCATGTCCACGAGATGATCACGGCGCCGGAGCGGCACCAGACCAGGAGTTCCGAGGGGGCGATGGGGGCGATGGCCAGCACGGCCGAGCCCAGCATGGCGCGGTGTCTCGGGGCGGTGGCCAGGCCCCACGGGCCGACGGGCGACAGGGTGAGCAGGCCGTTGCGGTCGCCGGCCGCGGCGAGGAGGCCGCCGGCGCCGTGGACCAGGGCTACCGCGGTGATCGGGGCGGCATGGTGGCGCACCGCCGGGCCCGCCGCTCCGGGGGCGGAGCCGGTCAGCCACCACAGCGCCAGCAGGCCCGTCCCGTCGCCGGTCAGCAGAACGCTGCGGCCGTACTCGTCCGGCGCCACCGCCGTGCGCGGGTCGGGGCCGCACAGGGGCCAGGCCGGGACCTGGGACCAGTCGGTGAGGTCGCGCCAGCGGACCAGGCGGACGTTGCCGTCCGGGTCGCCGCAGCCCACGACCGGTTCGCCGTCGCCCAGGCGGCCCAGCGAGAGGGAGACCGGCTGGACGACGCCCGTGGCGATGCGGGCGGCCGGGGTGCCGTAGTCGTCGCCGGAGTACACGTCCAGGCCGCCGTCGGCGCGCAGGGCCAGGGTGGTGAGGGTGCCCTCGATGCGGTCCAGGGCGATGCCACGGTACGGCTGCAGCCTGATCGGCCGCCGCGAGCCCGTCGCGCGCGTGTCGAGGTCGCTGCGGTAGCGGCGGATCACGCCCTCGCCGTCGACGGTGCCGGTCACGGGGACGCCGCCGTCGTCGGCCGACTGGGCGACGAGGTCCAGCTCGCGGCCCTCGCGCAGGTGCCAGAGCTCGGTGTCGGCGCCCTCCAGCATCAGCATGGTCACCGCGTCCGGGCCGGGGGAGATGCCCACCAGGTCGGGGTCGCGGGTGTGCTCGCCGCCGTCGGTGTCGCCGGCGAACGGGTCCCAGGTGGCCACCTTGCGGTCGCGGCCGGCGCTCACCGCGCGGGGGCCGGTCGGTTCGCGGCCGAGGGCGAGCGCGAGCACCTCGTCCTGGTGCGGGCGGCCCACGCGCCTGCGGCTCAGGCCGCCGTCGGTGTCGAAGGTCCAGTACTGCACCCCGCCGTCATAGTCGCCGATCAGCAGGCCGTCCGCGGGGATGGCGCCGAGCGCGGAGATGCCGGAGGCGGAGGCGTCCGGGATGGTGCCGAGCGGGCCCGCCGGCGGGTCGAAGAGGTGCACCTCGCGGCCGCCGGTGCCGAACACGATCGCGCCGAGGCGGTCGTCGACGTCCAGGGCCGTGAGCGACCAGCGGCTCAGCTTCAGGTCGACCTTCTCGAAGCCGCCCTCGCCGTCCGGCGTCAGCAGCACGCCGACGCCGGTCGAGGTGGCCGCCACGACCAGCGGGGCGGTACCGCCGGGGGAGTGCACGGCCACGTGCCGCACGTCCTCCACCGTGGCCTCGGCGACGAGTTGCGCCGAACCGTCGTCGGCGAACCGCAGCAGCACCACGCCGCCCTGGGTGTCGCCGGTGGCCACCAGTGCGCCGTCCGGGGCCCAGGCCACGGCGGCGGCGACGATCGCGTGCTCGCCGGGCCGGTGCTCGCCGGCCGGGGAGACCAGGCCCGCGTCGGCCTGCCAGAGCCGGACCTCGCCGTCCTGGGCCGCGCTCACCAGCAGGTGCAGCCCGTCGGGGCGGGCCCGGCCGGAAAGCGCCGTGACCCGGGCCCGGTGGGCGTCGACGTCCGGGGCGGGGAAGGCGACGCCGTCGGCGAGCTCGTGGATGCGCAGGCGGCCGGCCCGGTCGCCGGCCACGACGTAGACGGCGCCGTCCGCGGCCGGCAGCAGGGTCACCGCCGTGGTGGCGTCCTCCAGCCACAGCACCACGTCGTGCTCGTCCGGCGGGCGGCCCACCCCGCCGAGCACCGACCAGGGCAGGTCGAGGCCGCAGGTGAGGTACGCGTCGCGCAGGCCGTCCTCGGCGAACCGCTGCGCGCTGAGGGCGAGGTAGGCGGCCCGCTCGGCCGGGTCGGCGGCGGCGGTGGCGGGGATCTGGCGGTACACGCGGGCGATGCGCCGGCCGTCGTCGGTGCGGACCTGGCCCAGCGCCACGGTCAGGTTGGCGGGCTCCGCGCTCGCCACGAACAGCGGGTCGAGCAGCAGGTCGTCGAGCTCGGCGCCGGCCGCCGCATGCCGGGACAGGTACGTGAGCAGGTACCGGTCGGCGCCGGCCCAGTCGGCGCGGTTCGCCCGCCAGGCGCGGACCAGGGCGCGCTCGGGGGCCGCGCTCGGGCAGCGGTGCCGCAGGTACTGCGCGAGCGCGTCGTGGAACAGCCGGTACGTCCACCCGCCGGGCCGGGCGTGCGCGACGAGGTACGTGGCCGCGCGTTCGAGCACGTGGGCGAGGTCGTGCCGGCGGTACGTGTGCCGGCCGCCGCTCAGCGCGGTCGCGGCCACCACCCACACGTCGTTGTCCGGCAGCCCGTCGCCGAACGCGAACGCGAGCGGGGTGAGCAGCTCGCGGACTAGCTCGGCGGTGCCGCCGAAGCGGGCCAGGTACTGGTCCATCGCGCTCTCCACGTCGACCGGGAACTCGGCCCACCAGCGCCGCTCGCCCGTGTCCACCGGCTCCGGCCCGTCGGCGAGGTTGCGGCTGGCGAGCTGGGCGACGAGGAAGTTCCCGCCCGCGCGGGTCACCACGGCGCGGGCGACCCGGCCGGCGGTGTCCCGGCCGGTGTACGGGGTCGGCCGGTCGCCGCTGCCCTCGAGCCGGCGCTGGACGTAGGCGACGACATCGCCGTACACGAGAAACGGAGCGCGGTCGGCGTCGAGGGTCGTGGCCGGGCCGGCCCGCAGGGAGAGCCGGACGACCTCGGCCAGGCCGCTGCCGTCGGGCGCGCGCCGGACGCTGACCACCACGCGGGTGCCGTGGCCGTCGGGGTCGAGGCTGAGCCGGCGCAGCAGCAGCGCGATCGGCTTGATGTGGGCCGGGTCGGCCTCGTCCAGGGCGTCGACGACGATCCGCAGGCCGCCGGGGCGCGCGTGCACCGCGGTCACCAGGCGGGCCGCGTCGGTGGCGCCCGAGCCGGCGGCCCGGGCCACGGCCGCGATGACCTCGGGCAGGGTCTTGCCGGTGGCCCGGATCGCCAGGTCGACCGCGCCGGCGAGGGCCTCGGTGAGCGGGGTGCGGTACCGCGGCGGCATGTCCTCGCGAAGCGCCGGATCGGCCAGCACCAGGACGTGGGCGAGCAGCGCCGACTTGCCGCAGCCGGGCTCGCCGAGCACGACCAGCGGGGCCCGGGGCGCATCCGGGGCGGTCAGGTGGATCGCGATGCGGGCCACGGCGGCCTCGCGGCCGGAGAAGTTCCACGCCGCGCCGCCCGCATCCGGGTCGGCCCCGCGCGCCCGCGGCAGCCAGTGCGCCTGGAGGTCGTCGTCGGCCGCGAGCGCCCACGGGCCGGGCTCCCGGTCGGGCAGCGGCTCCGGCACGTCGAGCGGCGGAGGCTCCTCGGCCACCTCGACCAGGTCGGCCAGGTCGTCGCGGTCGAGCTCGCGCAGCGCCGGGGCCAGTTCGCCGAGCCGCCCGCGCGCCTCCAGCCACTCCCAGAGCGCCCGCGGCTCGTCGCCGTGCGGGAACCGGGCCCGCTCGTGCGGCGGCACCCCGGCGAGGTCCGCGAGGTCCACCCAGCCGGGTCCGAGCCGCCGTACGAACGCCACCTTCGGGCGCTCGGCGCCCGGCTCAGGCAACGCCGCCGGTCCGGATCAGCTCGGCGAGGTCGGCGCGGCCGATGGCGGTCAGCGCATCCGGCAGCTCGCCCAGCCGGTCGCGGCTCTCCAGCCACTCCCACAGCCCCCGCGGCTCGTCGCCGTGCGGAAAACGAGCCCGAGCATGCGGCGGTACCCCCACCACGTCGGCCAGATCGAGCCAGTCGAACGTCAGCTGCCGTACCACCTGGAGCTTGAGCTTCCCCGGAAGCGGTGCGGGCCGGACCGGGACCAGCTCCTCGAGGAGCCGGAACAGCACCTCGGCGGAGGCGCGGGCGGCGAAGAGCCGGTACCGGTCGTCCTTGTGCCGGTCCGCCCGGTCCATCACGCCCTTGGCGACCAGCCAGTGCGGCACCGCCCGCTCGTGGGCGACGGTGACGACGGTGGCCGCCTCCATCTCCAGGGCCGCGACCCGCCGCACGCCCATCGCCTTGAGCCGGTCCCAGATCCCGGACTCGGTGACGACGGCGCTGCCGCTGGCGATCGGGCCGGTCACCACGGCGAGCGGGAGGGTCTTGGGCCCGTCCACGTCGTCGGCGAGCCGGCGGCGGATCTCCTGCGTGCCCTTGTCCGTCAGGGTCCACCCGGCGCTGTCGTTGTCGAACGCGATCAGCCCGTCGGCGGCGAGCGGTTCGAGGCGGGTGTGCCAGGTGCCGGTCGGGAAGTACCGGCGGCGGGCGATGTGGGTGCGCGGGTTCTGCCCGAGGTGCAGCCGCTCCAGGAACCAGGTGCCCGCCTCGGCCCCGGTCGCCGGGCCGTGGCTGGGCAGCGTGGCCGGGTCGAGCTCCTGGGCCCGGCGCACCCAGCGGGTGTCCTGCGGGTACTGCCGGTGGTCGCCGAGGAAGCCGTCCTCGGTCTGCAGTCCCTCGTCGTACTCGTACACCGCCTCGGCCACCACGACGTCCCCGTGCGCGGTCTCGGCCGGGTTGCCGGCGCACACCCCGCACATGGCCAGGCAGGTCGGGCGCAGCCGGTCGGTCAGCGTGGTGACCATCGGCGCGGTGGTCCGGCCGCCCATCCGCGGCGGGCGGGCCAGGGCGACGGTGAAGCTCCGTCCGGCGGCGGTCACGTACTCGCCGGCGACGTACGGCGCGCGCTCGTCGCCGGCGTGTTCCTGCCACCGCCGCACCCCGGGCCCGTCCGGCCCGGTGGCGGTGGCGACCTCCTTGGCGGCGGCGAACTCCTCCGGGAGCGCCGTGACGATCAGCACATCGACCGATTCCACGATGACCAACGTAGAGCGGGTTCACCCCGCCTGCTACCTGGATGCGCAAATCAGGGTACGGCGTGGTCCAAGATCCCCGAAGCCGTGCGCAGGGCGAGGCCGCCGAGGGGTTCGGCCCGCATCACCGCCCGCACCGCGGCCCCGTCGAAGAGCATCGTGAGCTGGGCCGCCACGAGCCCGGGGTCGGTCGCGCCGAGGGCGGTCGCGTGCTCCTGGAAGTACGACTCCAGGCGCTTCTTGAAGGTGAGGGCGACTCCCGCCGCCTCGTGGGCGGGGTCGTGCAGCTCGACCGCGGTGTTGACGAACGGGCAGCCGTGGAAGGACTCGGTGCCGGCCTGCTCCTCCAGCCGGGCGAACACGTGCAGGATGCGCTCGCGCGGGGGCATGTCGACCGACGTGCCGGGGAAGTACGCGGCGACCGTCGCCGGGCCGTAGGCGCGCAGGCTCTCGGCGATCACCTCGTCCTTGGTGGTGAACAGCTGGTACATCGACCGCTTCGACACGCCGGCGGCCTTGCACAGCCGCTCGACGCCGACCGCGGCCGCGCCCTCGGCGTAGAAGAGCTCGGCCGCCGTCTTCAGCAGCCGCTCGCGCGGGGTGGCGATGGAGGTCACACGGCGAAGTCTACCCAACCGGAAACCGATCGTTCTACGGTGGGGCTACACGAGAAACCGATCGGTTTCCGGAGTCGGAAGGTGTGAGCCATGAACAACGAGGTCGTGCTGGTCACCGGCGGGAACCGAGGGCTGGGCAAGGCGTTCGTGGAGGAGGCGCTCGCCCGCGGCGCGCGGAAGGTCTACGCGGCGGCCCGCAACCCCGAGTCGGTGCGCACGCCGGGCGCGATCCCGCTGCAGCTCGACGTGACCGACCCCGAGTCGGTACGCCGCGCCGCCGCCATCGCCACCGACGTCACCGTGCTGATCAACAACGCCGGCGTCTCGGCCCGCGCGAGCGTGCTGAACGGCGACCTGGATGCGATCCGGCAGGAGTTCGAGACCAACTTCTACGGCACCATCCTCGTGACCCGCGCCTTCGCGCCGATCCTCGGGGCCGGCGGCGGCGGCCGCATCCTCAACGTCCACTCGGTGCTGAGCTGGGTGTCGTACGGCACCTCGTACAGCGCCACCAAGGCCGCCGTGTGGCAGGCGACCAACGCGTTCCGGCTGGAGCTCGCGCCGCAGGGCACCACGGTGACCGGGTTGCACGTCGGCTACGTCGACACCGACATGACCGCGGATGTGGACGCGCCCAAGGTCGCCCCGCAGGACGTGGTCCGCGAGGCATTGGACGGCGTCGAGGCGGGCGCGTTCGAGGTGCTCGCCGACGACGTCACCCGCACCGTGAAGTCGGCGCTGTCGTCGGACGGCGCGGCCCTCTACCCCCAGCTCGTCCCCGCGGGAAGCTGATGTAATGGGACGGTGAGCGCATATCGGGCCGAGGGCGAGTTCAAGCGGGACGCGCGGTACATCAACGACCGCATCACGGCCGACGGGCGGGACGGCTGGCCGGTCGAACCGGGCCGCTACCGCCTGGTCGTGAGCCGGGCCTGCCCGTGGGCCAGCCGCGCCATCGTCGTGCGCCGGCTGCTGGGACTCGAGGACGTGCTGTCCATGGGCGTGTGCGGACCCACGCACGACGCCCGCAGCTGGACGTTCGACCTCGACCCCGGCGGCCGGGACCCGGTGCTGGGCATCGAGCGCATCCAGGAGGCCTACCTGCGGCGCTTCCCGGACTACGACCGCGGCATCACGGTCCCGGCGGTCGTCGACATCCCCACGGGCCAGGTCGTCACCAACGACTACGCCCCGCTGACCCTGGACCTGTCCACCCAGTGGACCGCCCACCACCGCGAGGGCGCCCCCGACCTCTACCCCGAGCCGTTGCGGGACGAGCTCGACGAGGTCATGGAGCTCGTCTTCAAGGACGTGAACAACGGTGTGTACCGCGCGGGCTTCGCCGGTTCGCAGGACGCCTACGAGGCCGCGTACGACCGCCTGTTCGCCCGCCTCGACTGGCTCTCGGAGCGGTTGCGGCGGCAGCGGTACCTCGTCGGCGACACCGTCACCGAGGCCGACGTGCGCCTGTTCACCACGCTGGTCCGCTTCGACCCGGTGTACCACGGCCACTTCAAGTGCAACCGCCACAAGCTGTCCGAGCTGCCGGTGCTGTGGGCCTACGCGCGCGACCTGTTCCAGACCCCCGGCTTCGGCGACACGGTGAACTTCGAGCACATCAAGCGCCACTACTACGTCGTCCACCGCGACATCAATCCGTCCGGCATCGTCCCGGCCGGCCCCGACCTGGCCGGCTGGCAGACGCCGCACGGCCGCGAGGCCCTGGGCGGCCGCCCCTTCGGCGACGGCACCCCTCCGACCGCGCCGGCCGACCGCTGATGGCCCCCGTCACCGTGGTGACCGGCGGCAGCCGGGGCATCGGCGCGGCCACCTGCGTGCGGCTGGCGCGCGAGGGGCATCGCCTCGCCATCGGGTACCGCAGCAACGCCCACGCCGCCGAAAAAGTCGCCGACGCCGTGCGCGCCGCGGGTTCCGAGGCGATCACCGTGCGCGCCGACACGGTGTCCGAGGACGACGTCATCGCCCTGTTCGGCGCGGCGGCGCAGCGCCTCGGCCCGGTCACCGGCCTGGTCAACAACGCCGGCATCGCCTCGGCGCTGGGCCGCCTGGCCGACCTGGACGCCGCCGAGCTGCGCCGGGTCATGGACGTCAACGTGATCGGCGCCTTCCTGTGCGCCCGCCAGGCCGCCCGCGTGATGACCACGGGCGGCGCGATCGTCAACGTCTCCTCGACCGCGGCCACCCTGGGCAGCCCCGGCAACTACATCCACTACGCGGCGAGCAAGGCCGCGGTCGACGCCCTGACCTTGGGCCTGGCCAAGGAACTGGCCGCCGACGGCATCCGCGTCAACGGCGTGGCCCCGGGCTTCGTCCACACCGAGATCCACGAGCAGACCGGCGACCCGGACCGCGCCGCCAACGTCGTGTCCCGCATCCCGGTCGGCCGCCTCGGCACCCCGGAGGAGATCGCCGAGGCCATCGCCTGGCTGCTGAGCCCGGCCGCCTCCTACGCCACCGGCACCACCTTGCGCGTCGCCGGCGGCCTGTAACGAAAATGGGCCCATGGTGTTGTGGAGCGTGCCCGCGTATCTGCCGTTCGTGCAGCCGCCGCTGACCGAGGGGGCGGTGCGGGCGGCCGAGGAGCAGCTCGGGGTGCGGCTCCCCGCGGCGTACCTGGCCATGCTGGCCGTGCAGAACGGCGGGTACCTGCGGGCGACCTGGCCCGGGCTGCCGCACGAGGGGCTGTCCGGCATCGGGCCGCACGTTCCGAGCATCACGCTCGACGGGGCCTGGTGGCGCCCGCCGGTCGAGGACGACGACATGTGGGTGCCGGACGGGGCCGCCCGGCTGATTCCGTTCGACGGCGGCGGGCACTGGGACCTGTGCTGGGACTACCGCGAGTGCGGGCCGGACGGCGAGCCGGCCGTGGTCTACGTCGACGTGGACGGGGAGTCGGTCAGCCCGGTCGCGGGTGACTTCGACATGTTCCTGGCCGGGCTGGTCGACGAGGCCGAGGCGTCGGCGCTGCGGGTGCGGGCCGGCGTCGGGCTCGACGAGCTGGCGGCCGCGCTGGGGGAGGAGCTCGGCTGCGCGTTCGTGGACCTGGGGGAGTGGGCCCACGGGTACCGCCAGCTGCACGCCCGCCTCGCCGGCGGGGCGCAGGTCTGGCTCGGCGAGAACCGGGTGCCCGCGGGCTTCCACCGCGAGGGGCGCCAGGTGGTGGTCACCACCGAGACGGCGCTGCGGCTGCCGGCCGACCCGCGGTGCACGATCGTGGTGGAGACCGCCGACGACGAGGACGGCGTGGTCCGCACCGCGCTCAAGTCGGCCGGCTACTGAGGGGCGTTGCCCGCCTTCGGGTCGCCGATGAGCTGGGGCTGGTCGATGGTGGTGCGCGCGGTACCCAGCGCGGCCCCGACGAACTGGCGGTAGATCGCGGCGGGCAGGCCGGTACCGGTGACCGCGGCTCCGGAGCGGTCCACCAGCGGCCGCTCCTCGGCCTTGTTGCCGACCCACACGGCGACCGCGATCTGCGGCGCGAACCCGGCCGCGGCCGCGTTCGAGGTCTTGGTCAGATCCTTGCCGTACGGCCAGTCGCCGACCGCGAGCGCCGTCTGGCGGCCGTCGGCGAGTCTCCCGGCCGGCTGCTGGGTGAGCGCCCAGGCCACGTTGCGGGCGATGGACTCGTCGACGCCCGCCTCCACCTGGTCGGTGGCGCGGTAGGTGGTCCGGCTGCCGAAGGTCACCTGCGCGATCAGGTGCGGCTTGGCCCGCCGCCCGTCCGCGGCCAGGGTGGCCATCGTGTTGGCCTGGTCGAGCAGCGGCACCGGGTACTGGCCGAGGCCCGCCTCGGCCTGGAAGTACTGCGGGTACAGCCGATCCCCGGGCTGGTCGAGCGCGACCGCCTTGGGCGCGCCGTCCTTCAGCACGGTCCACATGGTGCCGACGCCGAGCGAGCGCGCCATGTCCAGTACCGAAGCGGGCCCTGCTTTCTGGGTCACCGCGAACAGGGGCACCTTGAGCCCGTCGCGCTGCGCGTCGAGCAGCGTGCAGGAGGGCTTGCCGCCGGGGCATTTGCGGGTGTCCCGGATCGGGTTGCCGTTCTTGATCGTGCGGCCCAGGGCCGGGAACTCGCCCTCGGCCGGGGCCTGCCACTTCGACTGCAGCGAGATGCCGGCCTTCAGCGCCGCGGCCACGGTGACCGGCGCGAACGTGTTGCCCGGCGGGTGCTGCAGGCCGGCGTAGTCCAGGCCGGTGGCGTTCTCGCCGCCGTAGTACGCGAGAATCCGCCCCGTCCCCGGCTGGACCGCGACCGCCGCCGCCTGCATGCTGCCCGCCTGGCCGGTCATCGCGGCGCCGACCGCGCCGAGCAGCGAGGTCTGCAGCTTCGGGTCGATCGTGGTGGTGATCCGGGCGCCGGCCGCGGGCAGTTTCAGCGCGTCGAACTCGGCCAGCACCCGGGTGCGGATCAGGCCGGCCGGGCCGGTCGGGCGCAGCGCCGCGCGCCGCTTCTCCGTGTCGGCGAGCGGGCGGGTGGTGCCCTCGGGGAACACCACGCCGGTCAGGCCGCCGGTCATCCGCCCGCGGATCTCCTCGAACCGCCGCTTGGCCGCGTCGGCGTGCACGGTCGGGTCGTAGTCGGCGGTGCCGGGCGCGTCCAGCTGCGCGGCGAGCACCACCGCCTCGCCCGGCGAGAGGGTCGCGGCCGGCTTGTCGTAGTACGCCTGGGAGGCCGCCTCGATGCCGTAGGCGTAGCGTCCGAAGTAGACGGTGTTCAGGTACCGGTCGAGGATGACGTCCTTGCCGTGGCGGCTCTCCAGCCGGCTCGCGATCACCGCGAGCCGCGCCTTGTCCGCACTCGGTTCAAGCCTTCGCGTGTACTGGATGCTGATCCCGGTCGGCCGCCCGAACCAGTGGCTGTCCCGGAAACCGGGATCCTGCGCCGCGATCACCGCATCGGCGACGTATCCGGGCAGGCGGCTCGTGTCGATCGGCACCTGGTCGTCCTGGCCGGTGCGGGCCATGAGCGTGCCGTCGGAGTACAGGATCTCGGTCGACCCGCCCGGCTCCGGCAGCTCGGGCACGGTCACGTTGCCGGCGTAGATCCCGGCCGCCGCGGCCGCCCCGCCGAGCAGCACCACAATGACCGCGGCGCCGGCGAGTACACGTTTCCGGTTCATGTGCGTCGGTCCTCCCCCTTGGACGGACGCATCGTACGCGGTCGAAGTATTACAGACAGGCCTCGAGGGTGTCGTAGATCAGGTTGCCGCGCTCGTGGTCGGCCAGCCGGCGGGTCACATAGGCCATCCGGTACCCGTCCGGGTCGTCGAGCCGCCCGCCGGCCGAGGAGCCGCCGATCCCGCCCATCCCGACCCAGTCCTCGTCGCGGCGGAAGCCCAGCGTCCAGACCGCGTCCTCCTCGAGCAGCCGGTCGACGCCGACGGCCTGCGGCGCGAGGGCCTCGGCGAGCAGCTCGGGCGGCAGCAGGCGGGGGAGCGCGTGGTACACCCCGGCCAGTCCGCGGGCGGTGGCGTGCAGGTTCACGGCGGGCAGCTCCCCGCCGCGCCACGCGTCGCCGTTGAGCACGGCGAGGTCGAGCAGCCCGGCCGGGTTGCCCAGCGCGCGGGCCCACAGCTCGCCGTGCCCGGACACCGCCTCCCGCGGCCAGTCCGGCGTCGCGTGCTCCAGCTCGGCGCAGCGCCCCCGCTCGCCGATGGGCACCCCGAAGTGCACGTCGAGCCCGAACCCGCGCACCACGTCGCCGACGGTCTCGCCGGTCGCCCCGCGCAGGACGGCGCCGAGAATGTTCCCGTACGTCAGCGCGTGCTCACCCACGGCCGTCCCCGGCTCCCACTCCAGCGGCGAGCCGAAGATCGCCCCGGTGCACCGCGCCCAGTCCAGCCCCTCCGCGGCGGTGAGCGGCTCGGCGACGGCGGGCAGCCCCAGTTGGTGGGCGAGCGCGTGCCGGACGGTGCCGCCCTCGTGCTGGAACGCCGGCCAGTAGCTCTGGACGGGTTCGTCGAGCCCGATCAGCCCGTCCGCGACCCGCTTGAGCACGGCGAGCGCGGCCACCGGCTTGCCGGCCGAGAACACGGTCGCGAGCGTGTCGGCCTGCCACGGCGTTCCGGGCCCGGCCCACCCGCCCCACAGGTCGACGACCAGCTCGCCGCCGACGTAGGCGGCGACCGAGGCCCCGGTCTCGCGCCCGTCCTCGAGCAGCGTCCGGAAAGCTTCGGCGACGGGTTCGAAACCCTTGGCGACGGTACCGTTCACGCCGCGGACGGTACACCGATGAGTTCTCCTCCCGCGCGGCGTTATATCCGGCATGAGCATCGTGATCGCCGACATGACCATGTCCCTCGACGGCTTCATCGCCGACCCGGACGACCGCTGCGACGAGCTGTTCGGCTGGTACTTCAACGGCCCCGTCAGCATCCCGCCGTTCTCGGTCTCGGAGAACAGCGCCCGGCACCTGCGCTCGGGCTTCGAGCATCTCGGCGCCCTGGTCTGCGGCCGCCGCCTGTTCGACATCACCAACGGCTGGAACGGCGCGCACCCGATGGGCGTCCCGGTCGTGGTCGTCTCGCACCGCCCGGCCCCGGGTTCTCTTGTGGATGCGCCGTTTTCGTTCGTCGACGGCGTCGCGGAGGCCATCGCCGCGGCCCGCGAGCTGGCCGGCCCGGCGAAGTGGGTCGGCGTGGCCAGCGCGTCGATCGCCCGGCAGTGCCTGGAGCTGGGCCTGCTCGACGAGATCCGGGTCGCGCTGGCGCCGGTGCTGCTGGGTCGCGGCATCCCGT
This sequence comes from Dactylosporangium sp. CS-033363, assembly GCF_050942475.1. NCBI lineage: Bacteria > Bacillati > Actinomycetota > Actinomycetes > Micromonosporales > Micromonosporaceae > Dactylosporangium > Dactylosporangium sp. CS-033363. Next base: position 3,200,191 of record NZ_CP192032.1, read on the forward strand.
GGTTCACCGGCGTCTCGGCCCGCCTGTCCGACCCCGAGATCATCCCCGGCACCGGCGTCACGCACCTGTACTACAAGGTGCTCAGGTGACCCGGATGCCGTCCAGGACCAGGTCGAGGTGGCGGCGCCAGTCGCCGGGCTGGTAGTACATCGTGGCCATGACCCCGCCGGCGATGACCGGGAAGTCGGCGACGGTCAGGTCGGCGCGCACCGCCCCGGCCGCGATGGCCCGCTCGATGATGCGGCCCAGGATCGCGCGGAACTCGCCCTTGTGTGCGACCGGGGCCTTCTGCAGACCGCCGCGCCCGCTGTCCAGGACGGCGAGCTGGAAGGCGGCGTCGCCCTCGGCGGATTCCAGGTACCGGCGCAACAGGGTCTCGAACGCCTCGCCCGGGTCGGCGATCCGCTCGGCCTCCAGCGCGAGGCCGGCCAGGTCCTCGAACCGCTTGCCGACGATGGCGGCCAGCAGCGCGTCCTTGGTGGGGAAGTGCCGGTACAGGGTGCCCAGCCCGAGGCCGCTGTGCTCAGCGATCTGATCCATCTGGGCCTCGGTGCCGAGCCGCGCGAACAGCTCGGCGGCGGAGGCCATGATCTTCTCGCGGTTGCGGCGGGCGTCGGCGCGCAGCGGTCGTTCGGTCCCGGTCATGGCGTGCTCGATCCTAGCGTGCCGTGCGTAACAGGAACCGGAGGTCCGGTTCATGTTAACGTTTGCGGCATGTCGTTGCCCGAACTCCTGCTGACCCCGCTGGGCTGGGCGTTCCGCTCCCGGCGGGGCGATGAACGCCTGAGCCTCGTACGCTCCCTCGCCGGTTTGGAACTGCCGGCCATCACCGTCACGTCGCCCGCGTTCGCGCACGGCGGCACGATTCCCGCGCAGTACTGCGGCCGCTGGATCGGCGCCAATGTCTCGCCGCCGCTGGAATGGGCCGGCACTCCGGCCGGCACCAGATCCCTGCTGCTGCTCATCGAGGACATCGACGTTCCCACCGCGCGGCCGGGGATTCACACGATCGCGCTGCTCGACGCCTCGGTCGAGCGGCTGCGCGAGGGCGACCTGAGCGCCGGGGTTCCCTACGTCACCTTCGTGCCCGACGACCGGGGGCGCACCGCGTACGTCGGGCCGCGGCCGCTGCCCGGGCACGGCCCGCACCACTACCGGTTCCACGTCCTCGCGCTGGACCGGCCGGCCGAGCCCGCGAGCGGCCCGGACGCCCTGGTCGCGACGTTGCAAGGGCACGTCCTGGCGGCAGGGTGCCTGGAGGGCGTCAGGCGCGCGTGATCGCGGCCGAGTGCTCGTTGTGCTGGCGGGTCGCCTGCTCCAGGACCTCGATCATCCCGGCCAGCACCGTGTCGTCGAAGCGCGCCAGGATCGCGCGGCCCTGCTCGACGACCGGGCCGTAGATCTCGAACACCGACCGCTCGGCGAGCGGGGTCGGGCGCACCGTCACGCGGCGGCGGTCGCTCGCATCCCGCTCGCGGGTCACGTACCCGGCGCGTTCCAGGCGGTCGATCGCCGTCGTCACCCCGCCGGTCGTCATGCCGGCCGCCGTGGCGAGTTCGCCCGGCGACTTCTCCTCGGCGCCGAACAGCAGTTCCAGGCAGCGCATGTCGGTCCGGTTGATCCCCAGCCGGTCGGCGGCGCGCTGGTCGAGCACGTCGACCGCCCGCTGGTACTCCTGCATCGCCCGGCCGAACGCGCCGATCAGCTCCTCCGAACTCACCCTTGCGATGCTACCGGATCACTCGTACGCTAAGTTACTAGAAATTCTAGCGACTAGACTTGCGAGGTAACTTCACGTGAAGGTCATCGTCATCGGCGCGGGCACCGGCGGCATGTGCCTGGCCCACGGCCTGCGCCGGGCCGGCATCGACGTGGTCGTCTACGAGCGCGACCGGACCCGCCGCTCCGGCCTGCACGGCTACCGCGTCGGCATCGACCCGCACGGATCACGCGCGCTGAAGGCCTGCCTGCCCCCCGACTTGTACCGCACGTTCGTCGCCACCTGCGCCAAGCCCCCCGAGCGCTTCGTGTTCCTGGACGAGCACCTGCGCCGCACGCTGACCGTCACGCTGCGTGAGCCGACGGACGACGTCAACGACGAGAAGTCCGTGAGCCGCATGACGCTGCGGCAGGTGCTCTTCACCGGGATGGAGGACGTGCTGCATTTCGACAAGACCTTCATCCGGTACTCCCACGAGCCCGACGGGCGGGTCACGGCGCACTTCGCGGACGGTACGAGCGACACCGGCGACCTGCTGGTCGGAGCCGACGGCGTCAACTCACCGGTGCGCGGGCAGCGGCTCCCGCACGCCCGGCTCGAGGATGCGGGCATCATCGCGGTGGCGGCGAAGGTACCGATGACGCCGGAAAGCACTTCGCTCATGCCTGAAGGGGTGTTCCCCGGCATCGGCCTGGTCCTCGCGCCGCGGGGGATGGCCTGCATCCTGCACTGGATGGAGTTCCCGTGGGCCGACGGCGCGCTCAAGGACGGTGCCGGCGGCAACGACCGGGAGCTGCTGGCGGCCTGGCCCGGGCTGCTGTTCGACAATACGCGGGACTACCTGAACTGGGGCTTCTGGGCCTCGACGGACAAGCTTCCGGCCGACGTCATGCAGCGCTCGGGGGCCGATCTCGTCCGGCTGGTCACCGCGCTCACGCCGCGCTGGGATGAACGGCTGCACCGGCTGTTCGCGCTGACCGACCCCAGCACCTGTTTCCCGATCAACATCCGGACCTCGGTGCGCGTCGAACCGTGGGCGACCGACAACGTCACGCTGCTGGGCGACGCGATCCACACGATGACGCCGGGCCAGGGCGTGGGCGCGAACACCGCGCTGCGCGACGCGCACAATCTGGTGCTGGCGCTGACGAGCGGGCGGCCGCTGCCGGCGGCGGTGGGCGACTATGAGCGGGAGATGCTGGCGTACGGCTTCGCGGCGGTCGAGGCCTCGAAGAAGCAGAGCAGCCTTGCTGAGGGGCGCGTGGCGCTGGCCGCGCAGCGCACATTTCTCCGCGCGACCGACCGGATCCCCTTCTTGAAGCGCCGTTTCGAGGCGGAGCTGTACGAGGTGCGGGGCTAGTTTTTTGTTGTTCGCCCTTATTCGCTCGTTCTTGCGATGACCCTGGTCAGCGCGGCGTGCAGCTGCAGCAGCTCGTCCATGGGCATCCCGAGCTTGTCGAAGATGGCCGGCGGAATCTTCTCGGCCTCGGCGCGCAGGCTCTTGCCCTTCGCGGTGAGCGTGACCTCCAGCACCCGCTCGTCGTGCTCGGCCCGCCCCCGGTTGATCAGCCCGCCGGCCTCGAGCCGCTTCAACAGCGGCGACAGGGTCCCGGGGTCGAGCTGCAGCAGTCCGCTGAGGTCCTTCACGGAGAGCGGTGAACGCCCCCACAGTGCCAGCATCACCAGGTACTGCGGGTGCGTCAGCCCCATCGGCTCCAACAACGGCCGATAGAGCGCAATGACGTTGCGCGAGGCCACCGCGAGCGCGAAGCAGACCTGATGCTCCAACGCCAGCGGATCAGCGATCTCTGCGTCCCGGGTCACCGCATACGCCCTTCCCTCACGACCGTGCCACTGTCATACTACCAATGGTTGGTACACCAATCATTGCCACACCAAGGAGGGCTGCGCACGTGTTCGGCTTCAAGCACCGCGACGCTGCGAAGAAGGACCGCATGGGCACCTTCTTCTTCCGGATCTTCGGCCCGGCCACGGTGGAGGGGGCGATCCAGGGCTGGAGCCCGCAGGCCCAGAACCAGTACAAGCAGATGCGCGAAAACCAGAAACGCGCAGCAGCGGAGCGGCGCGCTACTCGCTCCTGATTCTCCGCCGCCCGGTCTCTTGCAGCAGCGCGAGCCGGGCCGCTCCAACGGCGACCACGGCGAGCCCGACGCGCCACACCAGGAGCCCGAACTCCACGGTCGTCACATGCCCGGCCCCGAACCGCCCGGCCACGTCATCAAGCCCGGGGATACTGACAATGAGCGTCAGGATGGCCACGGCCGCCATGGTCGGCGCGACCCAAATGGCTCGCGGCCGCTCAAACGCCGCCCAGGCCGCCCCGACAAGCACGACGGTGGCGGTGATGATGAGCATCGCCATGGCCACGGTGACGGGCCGATGCCCATCGAGCCGGCTGGCCCCGTGCAGCGCCCACCCGTTCCAGACATCCCCACCGCGCTGCAGCAGCGTGGCCGTAGTCCCATAGTCCGTCTCAACGGTGACGGTGTTGTCCTCCCGAGCCCAGGGCAGCGCAAGCGCAATGAGCGCGGCGATAGCCCCGATGAGCGCCACAACCCGGCTACCCAGCCCAGCCGTCGAGGGCCCAGCCGACGGCGTGCTCAACGGCGCGGCCTCGACCTCATGCGGGGAGCTCATGCCCGTAGACCGTAGTCGCCGGGAACCAGCCTCGTCACTGCCCCGGGACCGATGGCTTTTCGACACTTCCCGCACCTGACACTCACCACGTGAGCCACATCGCACCGCTCCGCCGCGACCGCTCATGTCGATGCCAGCTCTCCTGACGGCACCTCTATCGCGTGCCGCCGATCTGTTTCCTCTGGCGTGCCCGACGGCCTGGTCTGGTGGGGTGGGTCTCTTTACTTCCTGGCGTGCCCGACGGCCAGGTCTGTCGGCTGGTCCTTTACCTCCTGGCGTGCCCGACGGCCTGGTCTGGTGGGTGGGTCTTTTACTTCCTGGCGTGCCCGACGGCCAGGTCTGTCGGCTGGTCTTTTTACTTCCTGGCGTGCCCGACGGCCTTGTCTGTTGGCTGGTCTTTTACTTCCCGGCCCCCGGCCCCCCCCCCCCCCCCCCCCCCCGAGCAACCGCCCACTACTTCCCCTGCGAGATCGACTTCCGCCTCCCCGCCTGCATCCGATACCCCGGATGCACCCCCGGCGTAAGCCCCTGCTGATCCGCGATCCGCTGCAGCAACCCAGTCAGCTGCCGCCGCTCCTCCGGCTCAAGCCCCGCAAGAATCTCATCGTCATGCTCGGTGGCGATGGCCCGCATATCCATCATGATCCGCTCGCCGTCCACCGTCAGATACAGCTCATGATGCCGCCGATCCGTACTCCCCGGCCGCCGCTCCACCAGCCCCTTGTGGTTGAGGTTGTCGATGAGCACCACGACCCGGCTGGGCACCACGCCCAGGTCCACGGCGACCGACTGCTGGCTCCGCCCCGGTTGCCCATTGATCATCCGCAGCAGCCCGACCTCGGCCGGCGAGAGGCCGATCTGCTGCACCCGATCGGCGAACAACTCCGACGCGTGCGCCCCGAGTTGGGAGAGGAGAAACGCCGCTCCTCGTGGTCGCCTGGGTTGCTCGCCGCCGGTCATGGGGTTATCGTACACCACAGGGAACGATTCACTCCACTGAACTATTCAGCCAACTGAAAGGAGTGCCCACATGTCGTTCACCAGCCATCCAGACCTGGCGGGCAAGGTCGCGCTCGTCACCGGAAGCTCGCGCGGCATCGGCGCCGCCACCTGCCGCGCGCTGGCCGCCAACGGCGCCCGCGTCGCCGTCAACGGCCGCGACGAGGCCGCCGTCGACGGGGTCGTAGCCGAGATCACCGAGGCCGGCGGCACCGCCCTGGCCGCAATCGGCGACGTCACCGACGCCGCGACCGTGCACCGCATCCGCGAGGACGTCGAGCGCACTCTCGGCCCGATCGACATCCTGGCCCCGTTCGCCGGTGGCCAGGGCCGCCCCGTCCCGACCGCCGACCTGGGCGCCGCCCAGTGGCGCGCCACCATCGAGTCCGACCTGACCTCGGTCTTCCTGGCCGTGAGCGAGGTCCTGCCAGGCATGATCGACCGCCGCACCGGCGTCATCATCACGATGTCCTCCACCGCCGGCCGCCAGGCGGGCCTGGCCAGCATCGCCTACGCCTCAGCCAAGGCGGGCGTGGTGATGTTCAGCAAGCACCTGGCCAGCGAGGTGGGCCGGCACGGCATCCGCGTCAACTGCCTTGCCCCGTCGGCGGTCTTCAACGACCGCATGCACGCCAACATGACCGAGCAACAGTTCGCCGAGATGGTGAAGCACTTCCCGCTGGGCCGCATCGGCCAACCCGACGACATCGCCGAGGCCGTCCTCTACCTCGCCTCCGACACCGCCTCCTGGATCACCGGCGCGACGCTGGACCTCACCGGCGGCCGGGTGATCGTATGACCGCCAACACGCCCACGACAGCCCTTCGTGATCCGGCCCTGGGCGCGGGGGACCGTGTGGCCGCCAATACGTCCACGGCGGCCACCCGTGATCCGGCCTTGGGCGCGGGGGACCGTGTGGCCGCCAACACGGCCGCGCACACACCCCACCCGACGCAGAGCGGCCCGCATCCGACGCAGGGCGGGCAACAGCTTGCGGCCCTCCGGCGGGTGATCGCATGACCACGACGGCGGCCTCACCTCCACGGCGGCGAATGCAGGGCGGCCCCCACCTGGGCGCCCTCGGCATCGTGGTCGCGGCACTGTTCCTGGTCGGCCTGGTGCTCGGCACCGCACTGGCCGGCGGCCACCCGTACCCATCGCCGTTCGGAGACAGCGCGGCCATCGTGGCCTACTTCCGCGACAATCCCGACGCGGTCAGGATCGGCGGCGCATTCCAGTTCGGCGCCGCCATCCCGCTGGCCATCTACGCGGCAACCGTGAGCGCGCGCCTGCACCAGCTCGGCATTCGCGTGCCGGGCCCGACCATCGCACTCGCGGGCGGCCTGCTCGCCTCGGCCTTCCTGGCGCTGTCGGGCCTGATCGGCTGGACCCTGTCCCGGACCGAGGTACAGGACGACCCAGCGCTCGTCCGGGCCCTGCAGTTCCTCAACTTCGGCGCCGGCGGAGTCGCGCACGTGGTTCCGCTGGGATTGCTGCTGGCCGGGATCGCAGTTCCAGGACTGCTCGCGCGCCTGCTGCCGAAATGGCTGGCGTGGGCGGGACTGGTGATCGCCGGCATCGCGGAGCTGTCGACGCTGGCACTGCTGGTGGACGGGGCCTCGTACCTGCTGCCGGTCGCCCGCTTCACCGCCCTCGCTTGGCTGATCGCCGCCGGATTCCTGCTGCCGCGCCAACGAGCCCGGGCGGAAGGGTAGGGCGCCGGCGGTCACCCGAACGAGACGAAGGCCAGTGGGCGACCCGCCGCGCTGACGAGCCCCGGTCCGAGGGGTAGGTGCGCCCGCCGAACAGTCCGCGACCTGTGCACTCCGAACAAGACGAGAACCGGAGGACTCCGCCGGGCGGGACCGGCGCCTGGGCGGACGCGAGTGCGCGCCGGGGGAGACGAACGCCGGGGGACGGCGGGCGGACGGGCTGTCAGGGGCGCCGCCGGGCGGGATCGGAGGACTCCGCCGGGCGAGACCGGCGCCCGGGCGGACGCGAGTGCACGCCGGATGAGGCGAACGCCGGGGACGGCGGGCGGACGGGGCTGTCAGGGGCGCCGCCGAGCGGGACCGGGAGAACTCCGCCGGGCGAGACCGGCGCCCGGGCGGACGCGAGTGCACGCCGGATGAGGCGAACGCCGGGGACGGCGGGCGGACGGGGCTGTCAGGGGCGCCGCCGAGCGGGGCCGGGAGGACTCCGCCGGGCGAGACCGGCGCCCGGGCGGACGCGAGTGCACGCCGGGTGAGACGAAGGCCGGAAGGCGCCGCCGGGGCAGTGACGTCGTGTGGTCGGGGGAGGGTCAGACGGCTGCCGGGGGGAGGGCCCGCAGGAGTGGGGGATGCAGGACCGTTGCCGGGCCCCGCTTGAAGAGTTGGGCGGGGCGGCCGCGGTCGCCCTCGGTGGAGCGGCCCGTCGGTTCCACGAAGCCGGGGGTCGAGGTGGCCTTGCGGTGGAAGTTGCGGGGGTCCAGCTTCGCCGACCAGACGGCCTCGTAGACCTGGCGGAGTTCGGCGATCGTGAACTCCGGGGGGCAGAAGGCGGCGGCCAGCGGCGAGTACTCCAGCTTCGCCCGTGCTCGTTCGACGCCGTCGGCCAGGATCGTGGCGTGGTCGAAGGCCAGTGGCGGCAGGGAGTCGACCGGGAGCCACGCGGCCTCGGCGGCGTCGCTGCCGGCGAAGGGGGAGGGGGCGTCCGGCAGCAGGGCCAGGTACGCGACCGTCACCACCCGGCCGCGCGGGTCGCGGTCCGGCGCGCCGTAGGTGGCCAGCTGCTCCAGGTGGGCCTCGGCCGGGCTCAGGGCGGTCTCCTCGCGCAGCTCGCGGATCGCGGCCGCCGGCAGGTCCTCCGCGTCCAGGACGAAGCCGCCCGGCAGGGCGTAGACGCCCTCGAAGGGCGGGATGGCCCGGCTGATCAGCAGGACGTGCAGGGCGTCCTGGCGGACCGTGAGGATCACCAGGTCGACCGTGACGGCGAAGGTCATGTATTTATCACCACGTTGACGAGAAAGGCGACGACTTATATCGTCTATATGACGATAACTCATGGGGAGGGTCGCCATGGCGGACGTGACACGGCGTCTGTTTCTGCGCCACCTGCGCGGGGCGCCGACGAGCTGGGTGCGGCACCACGTCAAGGGCAAGGTGCAGCACGAAGGAGTCGGACAATCATTCTGGTACCGGCCGTTGACCGCGGTCCTCAGCGAGGTACCCGTCGACGATCGTGAACTGCCGTTGCTGTTCCACGCGCGGACCAGTGACTTCGCGGACGTGACGGTGCAGGCGACCGTCACGTACCGGATCAGCGCGCCGGCCACGGCGGCCGAGCGGCTCGACTTCTCGGTCGATCCGAAGGGCGGGCAGTGGCGGGCCCAGCCGCTGGACCAGGTGGCGACGCTGCTCGCCGAGCTGGCCCAGCAGCCGGCGCTCGACCTGCTCGCGCGGCTGCCGCTGACCGAGGCGCTCACGGCCGGGATCGCCCCGGTGCGCGAGGCGGTGTCGGCGGCGCTCGGCAGCGATCCGCGGCTCACCGACACCGGGGTGAGCGTGGTCTCGGCGCGGGTGGTGGCGATCCGGCCCGAGCCGGACCTCGAGCGGGCGCTGCAGACGCCGACCCGCGAGGCCGTACAGCAGGAGGCCGACCGGGCCACCTACGCACGCCGGGCGCGGGCCGTGGAGCAGGAGCGGGCCATCGCCGAGAACGAGCTGCAGAACAAGATCGAGCTGGCCCGGCGGGAGCAGCAGCTGGTCGAGCAGCACGGCGCCAACGCCCAGCGGCAGGCCGAGCTCGACGCGGCCGCGGCGCTCGTCGCGGCGCAGGCCGAGGCGGACCGGGCCAAGGTCGCGGCCGAGGCGGAGGCGGAGCGGTCGGGCATCACGGCGACCGCGGACGCCGAGCGGAGCCGGATCGCGGCCGCCGCCGAGGCCGAGGCGGACCGGCTGCGAATGGCCGCGCGGGCGGACGGCGTGCGCGCCGTCGGGCTCGCGGAGGGCGACGCGGAGGCGGCTCGGCTGGCGGCCTACCGGGACCTCTCGCCGGCGGTACTGCAGGCGCTGGCCCTTCGGGAACTCGCCGGTCAGCTGCCGGAGATCGGCCAGCTCACCATCACCCCCGACATGCTCACCGGCCTCCTCGACCGCCTGGGCCGGTCATGAGCACCCAGGCACGCCGCGCGCTCGCCGAGGTGCGTGACCGCCCGGGGCCGGCCGCGAGCGGGACGAGCGCGCTCGTCGAGGTGCGTGACCGCCCGGGGCCGGTCGTCAACACCCGGGCGCCGCGAGAGCTCGTCGAGGTGCGCGACCGCCCGGGGCCGGCCACGAGCACCCGCGCAAACCGCGCGCTCGTCGGGAGCGGTCGGTCATGAGCACCCTGGCACCCCGCGCGGTTGTCGTGTCGCGGCGCAGTGAGCTCGACGAGCTCCTCGCCCGGCACGGCACCCGCGCGGCCGCCGACTACTACCTGCGCCAGCGCGGGCGGGATCTGGACGAGGTGGCCAAGCGGCACGCGGCCCTGGACACGGCGCTCACCGCCGCCGGGGCCGCGATCCCCGCGGACTGGCGGCGCGGGCACATCGACCGGGAGGACCTGCCGCGGTTCCTGTTCGGGCCGGAGGACATCGTGATCGCCGTGGGGCAGGACGGGCTGGTCGCGAACGTGGCCAAGTACCTGGACGGGCAGCCGGTGATCGGGGTCGATCCGGAGCCGGGGCGCAATCCCGGGGTACTGGTGCGGCACTCGGCCCAGGCGCTGCGCGGACTGCTGACCAAACGCGACACCGAGCAGCGCACCATGGTGTCCGCTCGCCTCGACGACGGGCAGGAGCTGCTGGGCCTGAACGAGGTGTACTTCGGGCACGTCGGCCACCAGTCCGCGCGGTACACGGTGACGACGCAGAACGGCGATCGCGAACGGCAGTCGTCCTCCGGGGTCGTGGTGGGGACCGGGACCGGGGCGACCGGTTGGTGCTCGTCGATCGCGCTGGAGCGGGCCGGGGCGCCAGAGCTGCCGGCGCCGCTCGCGCACGAGGTGTGCTGGTTCGTGCGGGAGGCCTGGCCCTCGCCCGCCACCGGGGCGACGCTGACCAGCGGGCGGCTCGGCGGCGACGAGCGGCTGGAGCTGGCCTGCGAGGGGGAGCGGCTCGTGGTGTTCGCCGACGGGCTGGAGAGCGACCGCCTGGAGCTCGCGTGGGGGCAGCGGGTGAGCATCGGCGTAGCACAGCGGCGGCTCAACCTGGTCGTGTGAAACATTGGGACGGTGAAAACCTTCCCGCTGGGCAAGCGCAACGTCCACCGCGTCGGGTTCGGCGCCATGCAGCTGCCCGGGCGCGGTGCCTTCGGGCCGCCCCGGGACCGGGCCGAGGCGCTCGCCGTCGTGCGCCGGGCCGTCGATCTGGGCGTCGACCACATCGACACGGCGCAGTACTACGGGCCCGACGTGGCCAACGAGATCCTGCGCAGCGCACTCTACCCCTACCCGGAGCAGCTCGCCTTCGTCAGCAAGGTCGGCGCCAAGCGCGACGAGAAGGGCGGCTGGCTGCCCGCCCAGCGACCTGAGGAACTCCGGGCCGGAGTCCAGGAAAACCTTCAGGCACTTGGGTTGGACAAGCTGCATGCGGTCAACTTGCGGCTGCATGCCAAGGACGCTCCATCGGTACTGGATGAGCAGCTCGACGCCATGATCGACCTACGCGACGCGGGGCTCATCGACGGCATCGGGATGAGCAACGTCGACGTGGAGCAGCTCCGGCAGGCCGTCGACAAGACCGAGATCGTCTGCGTGCAGAATCCGTTCAACCTGGTCGATCGGGCCTCGCAGCCCGTGCTGGAGCTGTGCCGGGAGCGCGGGATCGCGTTCGTGCCGTTCTTCCCGCTCGGCGCGGCGTTCGGGCGGGCCCGGGTGCTCGGGCACCCCAAGGTCAAGGCGGTCGCCGAGCGGCTCGACGCCACCCCGGCCCAGGTCGCGCTGGCGTGGGTGCTCGCGATCGCCGACAACACGCTGCTGATCCCGGGCACGGCGTCGCTGGAGCACCTCGAGGAGAACATGGCGGCGGGGCACCTCAAGCTCGACGAACAGGCGATGAGCGAACTCGGCACTGCGGGTACACCATGAAGAAACGGCAGGTCGGGAACCTTCTCGCGCTGGCGGTGCTGTCGTATCTGAGCCGCGCGGCGATGCACCCCTATGAGCTGAGCAAGACCCTGCGCAACCACGGCGACGCGCGCAGCATCAAGTTCAACCACGGATCGCTGTACATGGTGGTGCAGCAGCTGGCCAAGGCCGGTTTCGTCGCCGAGCAGGAGGTCAACCGGGACGGCGCGCGCCCGGAGCGCACGGTGTACCAGATCACCGACGCCGGCCGGGAGGAGCTGCGGGACTGGCTGCGTGAGCTGGTGGGGGAGCCGCAGCACGAGTACCCGGCGTTCGTGTCCGCGCTGTCGATGGTCGCCGCGCTGAGCCCCAACGAGGTCGTGCCGCTGCTGCGCAACCGCCTCAAGGGCCTCGCCGACCTGCGCGCGGAGGCTGACCGGTCGATCGAGAGCTCCGAGGCCGACGGGGTGCCGGCGCTGTTCCTGATCGAGGAGCGGTACCGGATCAGCCTCCTCGACGCCGAGATCGCCTTCGTCCAGGACCTGTTCGCGCAGGTCGACGACTGGGGCCCGATGTGGGCGGCCGCGCACGGCGAGGAATACCGGCCCGAATAGTTGACACTGACTAGTCGCTCCCGGATAGTTGGTATCAACTAATCGAGAGAGCGGGGACTTGTCATGGCGAGCATCGGCAACGCGATCGTGATCGGCGGCGGCATCGGCGGCCCGGTGGCGGCGATGGCCCTGCAGAAGGCCGGCATCGAGGCGACGGTCTACGAGGCGTACGACGGCACGGCGACCGGCGTCGGCGGCGCCCTCGGCCTCGCCCCCAACGGCCGCCAGGCCCTGGCCGCGATCGGCGCCGAGGAGCCGGTCGTCGCGGCCGGCCGCCCGATGCGCTCGATGATCATGCAGAGCTGGACGGGCAAGCAGCTGGCCGAGTTCGCGGCCCCCGCCCGCCTCCCCGAGCAGCTGCTGATCTGGCGCTCCGACCTGTACCAAGCCCTCTACGACGAGGCCGCCCGCCGCGGCATCCGCATCGAGCACGGCAAGCGCCTGGTCTCGCTCGACGGCCCCGTCGCCACCTTCGCCGACGGCACCACCGCCGCCGGCGACATCTTGATCGGCGCCGACGGCATCCGCTCCACGGTCCGCGGCGCGATCGACCCCGACGCGCCCTCGCCGCGGTACGCCGGCCTGCTCGGCTTCGGCGCCCGCTGCTCCGCCGACGGACTCGTCCCGACCGGCCCGAAGATGCACATGGTGTTCGGCAAGCGCGCCTTCTTCGGGTACCAGATCGAGCCCGACGAGGCCGGCTGGTTCGCCAACCTCCCGCACCCGACCCCGATGCGCACCGCCGAGGCCGCAGCCACCCCGGCCGAGGAATGGCTGCGCCGCATCGCCGACGCCGCCCGCGACGACCGGACGCCGATGGTGGAGATGATCCGCCGTACGCGCCCCGAGGACCTGGTCGTCGCCGGTGGCCTCGAGGACATCCCCAGCGTCCCGACCTGGCACCGCGGCAACGTCGTCCTGCTCGGCGACGCGGCCCACGCCACCTCGCCGAGCTCCGGCCAGGGCGTGTCACTGGCCATCGAGAGCGCCGTACAGCTGGCCCGCTGCCTGCGCGACCTGCCCGTGCAAGCCGCCTTCACCGAGTACGAGCGCATGCGCCGCGAGCGCGTCGAGCGGATCATCAAGATGGCCTCCCGCACCAACGCCGACAAGGCCGCGGGCCCGATCGGGCGGGTGCTGCGGGACATGCTGATGCCGATCGCGATGAAGGCCTTCGGCGACCCGGAGAAGTTCGCGTGGCAGTTCGACTACCCGATCGACTTCGACGCGCCGGTCCGGGATTTGGCTGACGCCTCCCGCTGACCCTTTGTTCGGGCCGCGGTGGCTTTTCGCTCCGGCCCGATGGTCACCACATATGTGCCCTCGGCCGATGGTTCGGGCCGCCTGTCGGCGGCCCACGGAGTTGGCGTGGTCCCGGAGACGACTTTGGTCAGCGTTGGTGGTCCAGACCGTTGGGGACTGCCGGGTCCGTCGTGGTCATCATTCGGTGGTACAACTCAGCTCATTGATTTTTTATCCAAGTCTCTCCGGACCACCGAACGTCGACCGCGGCGGATCCGGATCCTGAATTTACGGTCTGGACCACCGAACGGTGACCAAAGTCGTCTCCGGGACCACGCGGAAATTGCGCCATCTGTGATTGTGGAGCGGCCAGATTGGGAGGCCGGTAGGCCGAATGGGATAATTATCGAGTGGGGCAGATGTCATTGTTCGGCCGGTCGGAATTGGCAGCGATGCGAGACACGACCAGGCGCCGAAACTACTCTCCGCGTAATGAAGCCTTCCGGAAAGAACACAAACGGCACCGCGACTGGGGGCAATGCCACGTAGCTTAGTTTGATCTTGTGGTGAGTGGGTGGTGGCGGATGGTTGGGGGTTTGTCGTGGCGGGTGCTGGCTGGTTCGCCGGGTTGTTTGAGGCGGTAGTGGCAGTGCCGGACGCGTTTGATGGCGCGGGGGCAGGTGCGTTCGCGTCGTGGCGGGATGCGGTGGGTGGTGATGTGGTGGAGGTGGTCGGGGAGTTGCTCAGTCCAGTGGTGAGGGGGGAATAGCGGCTGTTCCGGTGGCGGTGCGGCGGATCAGGCGGAGGGTTTTGGTGAAGGAGATCTGGTCGGGGTCGAGGTCGGCGGCGGCGGAGGCTTGGGTGATCAGGGCGGTGACGGCGTGGTGGACGATGAGGTAGGCCCAGATTTCCTGGTGGACGAGGTCGGGTAGCCGGGAACGCAGGACTTGGCCGGGGCCGCGGAGGTGGGTTTTGAGCTGGTCATGGCTGGTTTCTTGTTCCCAGCGCTGGTGGTAGGCGGCGGCGAGTTCGTCGGCGCGGGCGTCGGCGGGGTTCAGGATGGTGGTGGTCAGGGCGATGAGTTCGTGGTGGCCGTCGCCGGCGCGGTCGGGGATGTCGTACTCGATGACGCGGACGAGATGCGCGATCGGTTCGCCGTGGCGGTCGAACGCCTCGGGGATGTGATCGAGGTTGTCCAGGTGGGTGCCGGCGCGGGCGGCGGCCAGCAGCCGGTCCCGGCGTGGGATGAACCGGATCTCGGGTTTGATCAGGATGCTGAGGTAGGTGCCGTCGGGCAGGATCTTGATCACGGGCAGGTGCAGGTTCGTCGGGGCCCGCCACAGCAGCGCCGCGCCGGTGGCCTGCGCCGTCTGCCAGCCGCGCCAGGAGTAGAAACCCCGGTCGGCGGTCAGCAGTTCATCGCCGTGCAGCTGTGGGTAGAGCGTGGCGGCGAGGGTTTTCTCGCCGCTGGTGTGGGTGCCGACCGCGGCGGCGACGAACGCGTGGGTGCCGCACTCGGCGAGGGCCACGACCCGGGCTTTGGGGAACGACGACTGTTTCTCACCACTGCCGGCATAGCCGAACTCCGCCACGTTCGCGGGTGTGTCAGGCACGTCGATCTCGAACCCGTCGATCGCCAGGAGCCGCCACGAGCGCAGGAACGAACCCCGTGCCGCGCCCAGCGCCGCCGCGGCCGCCGCCGGACCGGCCCGCCCGGCGACCGGCCCGCAGGTGCCGCGGAACAGTTCGGCGAACAGTTCACGACCCAGCCGTTTCCGGGCCTGCGTGATCGCCGACGAGGTCGGCACGCTCCAGCCCGCGTCCCAGACCCCGAACCGGTCCAGCGACCCGGTCACCTTCGCGGCGACCTCCTCATAGTCATCGTCAGGGAACAACGCCAACGCAAGCGTCAGATACGCCGTCACATGCGCCGGCAGCTTGCCATCCGAACGCCGCTCCCGTACCCCGCACACCGCCACAGCGTCATCCACCGCATCCCGCGGCACCTGCGAGATCAGCACGCCCAGCGTGACCTGATCAGGACACACCACCGGCCGATCCACCACCACCGAGGTCATGACCCGCGATCCAAACCGGAACCGCCATCGATGTCACCACACCACGCCGAGCACCCAACAAGATCAACTTAAGCTACGTGGCATTGCGACTGGGGACTCGCCCAGCGCCACGCTGCAAAGCTGAGCCACCTGCGAGCCGAACGGGCCGAACGGGCCGAAGCGGCCGAAGCGGGGGCAGAGCCGGTGCCAGAAGCCGGAGCGGTGGCCGAAGTCGAAGTGGCGGCCGTGGGCAACGAACCGGCGAATGTGGACGCTGAAACGCCGGAAGGGGACGTGGCCGTCGACAAGGCGGAGCCGGCCCTAGCATCGGCACCATGGACACCGAGCTCGACAACCTGCCGAAGATCGGCGCCCCGGCCACGCGGGCGCTCAACAATGCCGGGTACACCAGGCTGCGGGAGCTCGATCAGGTGTCGCGGGCCGAGCTGGCCAAGCTGCACGGGATGGGGCCGAAGGCGCTGGGCATCCTGGCGGAGGCGCTGGCCAGGCACGGGCTGTCGCTTAGCTGACCTGACCCGAGTTGCCCGGCTGCTACGTTGCGTGACATGCGGCTCGCTACGTTCAACGTGGAGAATCTGTTCGCTCGGGCCAAGGCGATGGACAACACGGTGCGGGAGGTCGGGCAGCCGGCGCTCGCGGCGTTTGAGACGTTCAATCGGATCGCGGCCAACGACGTGTACAGCGACGACGACAAAAAAGCCATGCTCGATGCCCTTGTCACGCTGAAGGTACTGGTGCAGATCAAGGCCGGGCGGCGGCTGAATCCCAGTCAGTTCGACACGGCCTGGGCGTTGCTGCGGGAGAACCGGGGCGACTTTCTGGCCGCGCCCACCGATCGGGAGCCGCGGATCGTGGCCTCGGGGCGCGGGGACTGGACCGGGTGGGTGGAGCTGATCACCGAGCCCGTGGACGAGACCGGGACCCGGATGACGGCCCGGGTGATCGGGGAGCTCGGGGCCGACGTGCTCTGCCTGGTCGAGGCCGAGAACCGGCCGGCGCTCGTGCGGTTCAACGACGAGTTGCTGGGGCGGCAGTACGAGCACGCGATGCTCGTCGACGGCAACGATCCGCGCGGGATCGATGTCGGGCTGTTGACCACCGGCGCGGTCAGCATCGACTGGGTGCGCAGTCACGTCGACGTGGCCGATCCGGCCGTGGCGGGGAAGCGGTTGTTCAGCCGGGACTGCCCGCTGTACAAGCTGAAGCTGGAAAGTGGCGCCGATCTCTATCTGCTGCTGAACCACCTCAAGAGTCAGTCGTTCGCGTCGGGCGATCCGGATCCGTTGCGGACGCGGCAGAGCACCGAGGTGCGGGCGATCTACGACCGGCTGCGGGCGGAGGGCGCGGAGTACATCGCGGTGCTCGGGGACTTCAACAAGGGGCCCGACCGGCACGATCCGAAGCATCACCCCACGCTGGAGGCGTTGCTCGACGCCGGGACGCCGCTGGTCAGCTGCTATGACCTCGACGCGTTCGGGGAGCTGTTCGACCCGAGGGACACCGGCAAGGAGCGGCCGGGGACGTTCCAGTCGTGCACCATCTCCAACCGGCTCGACTACATTCTGCTCTCGCCCGAGCTGGCGGCGAAGGTGACCGGCGGCGGGGTGTTCCGCAAGGGGCTGTGGGGGAGCCCGGAGAACAAGAATCCCCCCAAGCTGTGGACCACGTACAAGGAGCTGACCGCCGCCAAGCACGGGGCCAGCGACCACGCGGCGGTCTGGGTGGACCTGGACATCTAGGCCAATACCGCGTGGCAGTATCGGTGCCATGACGTTGGCAGTGCTGGGCACCGGGATCATGGGCGCCGCGATCGTTCGCAACTGGCGCAAGGCCGGGCACGAGGTGCGGGTGTGGAACCGCACCCGCGCCAACGCCGAGCCGCTCGCCGCCGACGGGGCGGTCGTGGCCGACAGTGCGGCCGAGGCGGTCAGCGGGGCCGATCCCGTGGTGACCATGCTGTTCGACGCGGCGTCGGTGGCCGAGGTCATGCGGGCGGCGGCGCCGGGGCTCGCGCCGGGCACGCTCTGGCTGCAGCTGAGCACGGTCGGGGCCGACGGCGCCGATGAGCTGGCCGGGCTCGCGTCCGAGTTGGGCCTGTTGTACGTCGACGCGCCCGTCCTCGGCACCCGCGGGCCCGCCGAGCAGGGGCAGCTGCACGTGCTCGCGTCCGGGCCCGAGGAGGTCCGCGGCCGGGTCGAGGAGCTGGCGGCGCCGATCGCGGCCAAGGTCACCTGGCTCGGCGCGGCCGGGCAGGGCAGCCGCACCAAGCTCGTCGTGAACAGCTGGGTGGTGACCGCGACCGCCGCGTACGCCCAGAGCGCCGCCCTCGCCGACGCGCTCGGCGTCGACCTGCTGCCGTTGATCGCGGGCGGCGCCCTCGACTGGCCGTACGCGCAGCTCAAGGGCCCGATGATGCAGCGCGGCGACTATCCCGTGGCGTTCCCGGCCGAGGGCGCGGCCAAGGACGCCCGCCTCGTGAGCGAGCTCGCGGCGGCCCTCGGCGTCGACACGTCCATCGTGGACGCGGCCCGCGGCCGGTACGACGAGGCGGTCGCCCGCGGCTTCGGCGAGCGCGACCTGGCCGCCGTCTACGAGGCCGTCCGCCGGCCGAAGTGAGCCTGACCCGCCGATCCTTCCTCGCCCTGGCCGCGGCCACCGCCGTGGCCGGGTGCGAGGCGCATGCGGCACCACCGCGAAAAGCCGCGCCCACACCGGCGGCCACGACGTCGGCCTGGACGATCCCGGTCGGCGCCCCCGCCGCGTGGACCTCGCCCGCCGTCACCCGCTACGAGGCCGGCCTCAGGACGACGGTCGCCCGCTACCTGCAGACCACCCCGGAGAACCCGCATCACCCGCTGTACCCGGGCGCGGTCGCCTTCGCCGCCGTCGACGGGCGGATCGCGGCGCACTTCGCGGTCGGCGACGCGGTGCGGTACGCCGCCGACAAGTCCGAGCTCCCGGTCGCCGAGCGCGTCACCGCCCGCCCCGACACGATCTACGACCTGGCCTCGCTGACCAAGATGTTCACCGCGGTCCTGGCCCTGCGCCTGGTCGAGCGGGGCAAGCTCGACCTGGACGCCCCGGCCGCGCGCTATCTCCCGTTCTTCGCCACCAAACCCGGCATCACGGTCCGCATGCTGTTCACCCACACCTCGGGCCTGTCCAAGGACACGCCGCTGTCCGGAACAACCCCGGAAGAACGCCTCGCATCGGTACTGCAACAGCCTCCCGTAGCCCCGCCCGGCACCGCCTTCCTCTACGCCGACCAGAACTTCATCGCCCTCGGCGCGATCGTCACCGGCCTGACCGGCGACCCGCTGGACACCCTGGTCCGCCGCGACATCGCCGCCCCGCTCGGCATGCCCGACACCGGCTACCTTCCGCCGCCCGCCTTGTTGCCGCGCACAGCGGCAACCGAGAACGGCCTGCGCGGCACCGTCCACGACCCGGCGGCGGCCGGCCTCGGCGGCATAGCCGGCCACGCGGGCATCTTCTCCACGGCCGCCGACATCGCCCAGTTCGGCCGCGCCCTCCTGAACGGCGGCGGCCCGCTGCTGAAACAGTCCACAGTGGAGCAGCTGCGCACGGACAACAACGCCCGCTTCGGCCCGGCGGCGGCCCACGGCCTGGGCTTCGACATCGACCAGCCCTGGTACATGGGCCGCCTGGCGGGTCACGGCGCCTTCGGTCACACGGGCTTCACCGGTACCTCGCTGCTGGTCGACCCGCACCGCAAGCTGATCCTGGTCCTGCTGACCAACCGCGTCCACCCCGACGCGACGTGGGGCAGCGCCAACCCCGCCCGCAAGGCCGCCGCCAACGTTCTGGCCGGCTAGCGGGGCTGCGAGCGCAGGGTGTGGATGGCCAGCGTGACGAGCCAGGCCAGGCCGATGTAGAGGGCCGCGCTCTCGAACAGGCCGGCCGGGGCGGTACGCCAGGTGCCGCTGTACGCGAGCGCGACGAGCACATCGGTGACGAGGAAGCACAGCGCGGTGAGGACGCCCGCGGCGATGGCCCAGCCCCGGGCGACGCGGCGGGCGTAGACGAACGCCGTCACGGTCAGCCCGACGAACACGAGCGGCCCGGCGATCTGGTGCAGGATGCCGTGCCAGGAGGTGGCCGGGGTGGCGCCGGGGGGATAGTCCGGGCCGGGGTCGGTGGTGAAGAGCCCGGCCGCGACGAATGCCAGGCCGGTCAGCGCGATCCAGCGGGGGCCCCAGGTCGAGGCCGGTCCGTCCCGGATGGTGCGGCGCAGGCCGGTGGCGAAGACGACGACCAGGATGCCGGTCACCACGAAGTTCGCGGTCTGCGGCCACCCCTGCGACGTCAGCGCGAGGTCGCTGATGAGGTGCCGCACCGGGTCGTAGTGCGGGCGGACGGCGGCCTGGACCACCGTCGCCACGCTGAACAGGACCGGCCCGGCGATGCCGGCTGCCAGGCGTACACGTGACATATCTGCTCCACTCATAATCTGCATCATGCAGATAACGACGTGCGCAGATTATGCCCCGGTAGAGTGCGGCTATGTCAAGGTCAAGGCAGGCGCTGATGGCCGACCTGCAGGCGACGCTCACCCAGGCCGTGGCCGACGCGATCCTGGTGCAGCAGGCGGCGGCCGACCGCGTGGGGCTGCCGCTGGCCGACTTCAAGTGCCTGACCGCGCTGCTCGAACAGGGCTCGGCCACCGCGGGCGAGCTGATGCGGCGCACCGGCCTCACCAGCGGCGCCGTCACCCGCATGGTGGACCGCCTGGAACGCGCCGGTTGGGTCCGGCGCACCCACGACACGGTCGACCGCCGCCGCGTCATCGTCGAACCCGTCGCCGCCCGCCTGGCCGAGATCGAACCCCTCTTCGCCGGCATGGCGACCGGCTGGAACACGGCCCTGGCCGACTACGACGAGGCCCAGCTGCACCTGCTGCTCGACCTCTTCCGGCGGATGCGCGCCCTGGCCCGCGAGCAGGCCGCAGTCATCCGCGCCGGCCAGGGCTGACCGCATGTCGCTGCCGACCCCCACGCTGCACACCGCGCGCCTCCGGCTGCGGCCCTTCGGCGACGCGGACACGGACGCGCTCTTCGCGCTGCACAGCGACGCCCACGTGCTGCGCTACTGGGACGCGCCGCCGTGGAGCGAGCCCGCGCGCGCCGGGCGGTTCATCGCCGCCTGCCGGCAGATGGCCGCGGACGGCACCGGAGCGCGCCTGGCCGTGGACCGCGACGCCGGCGGGGCGTTCATCGGCTGGTGCAGCCTGACCCGGTGGAACCCCGGCTACCGCAGCGCCGAGCTCGGCTTCTGCTTCGCCGGCGCGGCATGGGGCCACGGCTACGCGACCGAGGCCGCGAGGGCGCTGCTGCACTGGGCGTTCGGCACCCTGGACCTGAACCGCGTGCAGGCCGAGACCGACACCCGCAACGCCGCCTCCGCCCGGGTGCTGGAGAAGCTCGGGTTCGTACGGGAAGGGACGCTGCGCGAGGACTGCGTCGTGAACGGCGAGGTCTCCGACTCCTGGGTCTACGGGCTGCTCGAACGGGACTGGTCGGGAGCGAACACCGGCGGCTGACCCGTCGCCTCCAGGACGGAGAGCCACAGGTCGCCGTCCGGGTCGACGAGGTTGCGGGAGCTGATGGCCAGGGCGATCGGCACGTGCACGAACCGCCCGCGCCAGCGGCCGACGACCATTTCCGTGCGGCCCGCCATGGCGGCGTGGACGGCGGCGTGGGCGAGGCGGATGCAGTACACGCTGTCGTAGGGATCGGCGGGCACGCTGCGGATGGTGTAGCTCGGGTCGATGTACTTCAGGTTGGCCTCGACCCCGGCGGCGTCGAAGTGCGCGGCGATCCGGCCGCGCAGGTAGCGGCCGAAGTCCTCCAGGCGCGCGTTGCCCGACGCGTCGCGGCCCGTCGCCGACAGGTACTCCTGGCCCGCGCCCTCGGCCACGACGACCATCGCGTGGCCGCGGTCGAGCACGCGGCGGCGCAGGTGTTCCAGGAAGCCGCCCGGGCCGTCGAGCGCGAACGGGACCTCCGGGATGAGCACGTAGTCGGCGTCGTTGTTGGCGAGGGCGGCGTAGCAGGCGATGAAGCCCGAGTGCCGGCCCATGAGCTGCACCAGCCCGATGCCGTTGGGGAACGCGGTGGCCTCGACGTGGGCGGCGCGGATCGCCTCAGTGGCCTTGCCGAAGGCGGTCTGGAAGCCGAAGGAGCGCTCGATGAAGGGGATGTCGTTGTCGATCGTCTTCGGCACCCCGACGACGGCGATCCGCAGGCCGCGCGCGGCGACGGTCTCGGCGATGCGCAGGGCGCCGCGCATCGAGCCGTCGCCGCCGATCACGAACAGCACGTTGAGGCTCAGGCGTTCCAGGCAGTCGACGATCTCGTCCGGGTCCTGGTTGCCGCGCGAAGTGCCGAGGATCGTTCCGCCGTACTCGTTGATGCCCGCCACCACCTCCGGGTCCAGATCCACGACGGGGCGGCCGTAGCGGGCGGTCAGCCCCTGGTACCCGTTGCGGAAGCCGACGATCCGCCGGACGCCGTAGTGGTTGGTGAGCTCCAGCACCAGCGCGCGGATGACGTCGTTGAGGCCCGGGCAGAGCCCGCCGCACGTGACGATGCCGACCCGGGTCTTGGACGGGTCGAAGTAGATCTTCGAGCGCGGGCCGCCGGGTTCGAAGGCGGGCAGTTCGGCCACCGGCACGCCGCGCGCGGCGACCAGGGCGACGGTGTCGTCGAGCAGGACGCGGTCGGTCTCGTCGACGTAGTGCTGGGTGGTGCCCTGCCGGCGGAGCAGCGCCGACAGGGGCGAGTCGACCCGGCACTCGCCGAGCCGGGCCACCTCGAGCTGCGCGCGTTCGTCGACCATGAACCCATGGTCCGCCGGTGTCGTTTCGGGCCGGTTAATCGCTTGAGGCGCGGCCGGGCCGGGGTCATCGTGGAAGCATGCGGGTGACGTTTGTACGGTTCCCCGACCACGATCGCGCGCACGTACGCATCGAGCGCGATGACGGCGTGGTGTACAGGATGGATTCGGGTCCTTCGGGTCCTGAGATGCCGCACGATCTCGTCCACTACACGGTCGAGGACGCGTTCGGCATGCGCGACGGGATCTGGGGGTCGATCGCCGGGGGTGTCGTGTTCCGCAGCATGCACCACGTCTCCGGGCGCCGGCCGCCGCACGCCGCCGAGCGGTCCAAGGACCTCATCCGGGAGCACCGCGAGCTCATCAAGCGCGCCGAGCACCTGGGCGGGCTGTGCGAGCGGGCGGCGGCGCTGCCGGACGAGGATCTGGCGCGGTTCGCGGTGCGGGACGCGTACATCCCGATGACCGTCGAGCAGTTGCGCACGGCGGCCGGGGCGCTGCGGCGGGCTCAGGACGCGTGGTCGCGGCTCGCCGTCGGCGACGAGCTGGTGCTCGAATGGCCGGGCTGGCGGCGGCTCACAGCAGCGCCGACGCCTGGGCGGACGGCACGACCGGGACGATCTCGAATTCGACCAGGTCGCTCCAGCTCGTGACCCAGCGCATCAGCGTCGTGAGGTCGTCGCACTCCATGAGCTGGTAGCAGCGGGCGAAGTCGGCGGCGACCCAGCTGTCGACGTACCGCAGGCCCTCGGGCAGCATCCGGCCCTGCTGGCGGGCGCGGGCGTAGACCGGCTCGGCCTGCCCGCTGCGGAATCGTTCGATCACCATGAACAGCATGTCCGCCAGTATCCAGGCTCCGGGCGACCACCCCACCGTCGCCGCCCGGAGCCTGGATGCGCTCGCGATGTAACGGAATGAAACGTCCTGTAACATCGCTGGACATCAGCAAACCGCCGTCCGGACCAACTGTCAAGTGTCCTAACAGAAAGAGGGTGACGAATGGCCGGCCATCGCCGGGTGACCGTGCGCGACATCGCCGCCGAGACCGGCATGTCGATCGCCACCGTGTCGCGCGCGCTCAACGACCACCACGCGGTGACGCCCGCGACGCGCGCCCTCGTGCACGACGCGGCCGAGCGGCTGCGCGCGCGGATCGGGGTCAGCGGCAAGACCAAGGGCGGCATCGTGTTCGTGCGCTGCCCGTACGTGCTCACCGACTACTTCGGGCTGATCGTCTCCTCGATCGCCGAGACGCTCACCCTGCACGGCCGCCAGCTCGTGCTCACCGCCGGCGAGGCCGCGCAGCGCACCCAGCTGCTGGCCGACCTCGACGGGCGCGAGGGGGTCACCGGCGCCATCGTGATCCTGCCGCCGGAGCCCGGCGACGACCTGGTCGAGCTGCAGCGGCGGCGGATGCCGTTCGTGGTCGTCGACCCGCGCACCACGCTGCCGCGCGACATCGTCTCCGTCTCGGCCGCGCACTTCGCCGGGGCCCGCCGGCTCACCGGGCACCTCGTGAAGCTCGGCCACCGGCGCATCGGCGTCATCGGCGGCCCGACCGAGTGGCTGGCCAGCGACGCCCGCCTCGCCGGGCACAACGCGGCCCTGGCCGACGTCGGCGTGCTGCCCGTGGCCGAGCTGCTGCGCAGCGTGGAGCCGACCACCGAGCACGGCCACCGGGCCGCGGGCGAGCTGCTCGACCGGGCCGAGCGCCCCACGGCGCTGGTGTGCTTCAACGACAAGGCGGCCGTCGGTGCGCTGCGGGCGGCGGCGGAGCGCGGCTTGCGGGTACCGGCGGATCTGTCAATCACCGGTTTCGATGACCTGGACCTCGCGCAGGCCACCGGCCTCACCACGGTGCGCCAGCCCCTGCAGGAGATGGGCCGGATGGCCGTGTCGCTGCTGGTCCGGCTGCTGGAGCAGCACGAGCTCGACGCGCTGCACGTGGAGCTGGCCACCGAGCTGGTGGTGCGCTCGTCGACCGCCCCGCCGCCGCCCGCCTGACGGGTGCGATCCTGGTGGCATGACCCCGCGCATCTGGTTCGTCCTGCAGCACCGCCCGGGCCCGGCCGCCAAACCCGGTGTCCGCGTCACCGACCAGCCGGGTTTTCAGGAGCACCTGGCGTTCCTCAACCGGCGGGCCGAGGACGGGACGTTAGTGGCGGCCGGGCCGTTCGACGACACCGACGGCGCCGTGGACGAGGGCATGACGGTGCTGGCCACCGCCACCCTGGACGACGCGCTGCGGCTGGCCGAGTCGGACGACGAGGCCGTGCGCTCGGGGCTGCTCGCGGTCACCGTGCGCACGTGGACGGTCGTCATGACGCCCGGCGTCGCGGAGGACTGACCCTTGCTGTTCGTCTACCGCTCGCACTACGAGGGGCAGTGGAGCAAGCACATCCGGCGGCTGCCGGACCGTACGGTGCTGGACTGGTTCCGCCGCGGCTGGGACGCGGACGACCCCGACGGCTGGGCCGAGGCCGAGCTGGGCGTCGACCCCTACGGCCTGCACACGGTCTTCGACGCCGCCGCCGAGCACGACCTGCCGAAGCCGTCGACGACCGACGAGCTGCGCGCGCTGCTGCATGAGCACCTGTACGTCGAGGGCGAGCCCGGCGAGTACATCCTGCTCGACGAGCACAGCCTGCGGGTGCGCACGGACGACGACGAGGTCGAGCTCGCGTACTTCTTCCTCGCCGACGAGGCGCTCGCCGCCCACCCCGAGCGACTCGCGTACGTCGTGCACGACGGCCCCCTGCCCGTTTTTCATACACAAGGCGAGGGCGAGCCGAGCACGTTCGCGGTCTTCCTGACGTACTACGACGGGTCGAGCCTGGAGGCCACGCCGCCGTTCGTGTTCCCCGGCGTCGCCCTGCCGGAGCTGCCGGCGCACCTGCGCGCGGCCGAGCCGGACCCGTCCGTGTGGCCGCCCGAGCTGATGGTGCTGCAGGCGCTGACCGCCCCCGACGACGAGACCGTGCGCCCGGCCCTGGAGCGCTGCAACCGCTGGCCCGGCTTCAACATCAACTCGGACCCGTGGCCGGAGGACATCACCGACGCCTGGGCCGTGCTCGCCGGCGCCGAGTTCCACTCGGGCCGCGACCCGGAGTTGAGCGTGCTGCACGCCGGCGAGCACCTGGCCCAGCTGGCCATGCACTGCGATGAATTCTTCGGGTTTCAGCAGTGGTACCTGTTCGACACCGACTGGGCCGCCGCCCACCCGGACCTCGCCTCCTCGCTGCTCCGTTATGCCACGCACTGGGATCCGCTGAGCCTCCTGCCCAGGGGAGCTCCGCTCCACCCGGACCCCCTCGAAACCGAGCCGGCGTAATCTGCGCGCCTTGCTCGCCGCCCGATCGGGGTGTTCCCCCGTTGCATTGACGGCGGTCGACAGGGCGGCTATGTTAGCGCTCACACAGTCGAGGGAGCCGCCATGACCCGCCTGTCTGCGTTGACGCTTGCCGCCCTGCTCCTGCTGCTCGGACTGCCCGCGCCGGAACTCCGGCTCGCGGCGGCCACGCAAGTGAGCGTTCCCACGCCTGTCATGGGCTGGGCGTCCTGGAACAGCTTCGCGGCGAACATCGACGCGACCGTCATCAAGCGCCAGGCCGACGCGATGGTGAGCACGGGGCTGGCGGCGGCCGGATACCAGTACATCAATATCGACGAGGGCTGGTGGCAGGGCACCCGCGACGCCTCCGGCAACATCACCGTCGACCAGAACGAGTGGCCCGGCGGCATGGCGGCGATCGCCGACTACATCCACGGCAAGGGCCTCAAGGCCGGCATCTACACCGACGCCGGCCGCGACGGCTGCGGCTACTACTACCCGACCGGCCGCCCGGCCGCGCCCGGCTCCGGCAGCGAGGGCCACTACGCGCAGGACATGCTGCAGTTCGCCCGCTGGGGCTTCGACTTCGTGAAGGTCGACTGGTGCGGCGGCAGCGCCGAGGGCCTCGATCCGCAGGCCGCGTACCGCGCGATCAGCACCGCCGTGGCCCAGGCGAGCGCGAGCACGGGCCGCAAGCTGCTGCTGTCGATCTGCAACTGGGGCGTCGGCGCGCCGTGGGACTGGTCGCCCGGCCTGGCCCCGATGTGGCGCACCAGCACCGACATCATCTACTGGGGACAGACGGCGAACCAGTCCATGGTGCTCACCAACTTCGATCGCGGCCTGCACCCGGCGGCCCAGCACACCGGCTACGTCAACGACCCCGACATGATGATCGCGGGCATGCCCGGCCTCAGTGCCGCCCAGAACCGCACCCACATGAACCTGTGGGCGATCTCCGGCGCGCCCCTGCTGCTCGGCGCGAATCTGACCACTGTGGACACATCCGCGCTGAAGAACGCCGACGTCATCGCGGCCGACCAGGACCCCCGCGGACTGCAGGGCAGCAAGGTGGCCGAGGACAGTGCCGGGCGCCAGGTGTACGGCAAGATCCTCGCCGGCTCCGGCAAGCGCGCCGTCGTGCTGCTCAACCGCACCGGCTCGGCCGCCACGATGACGGTCCGCTGGGCCGATCTCGGCCTCACGTCCGCCACGGCCACGGTCCGGAATGCCTGGACGGGCCAGAGCACCTCCGCCGGTACCGCGTACAGCGTCCCGGTCCCCGCCGGCGACTCGGTGTTCCTGACCGTTGCCGGCACCGACGCCGCCGCGACGACCTATGAGGCCGAGTCCACCGCCAACACCCGCACCGGCTCGGCCGCCACCGCCACCTGCCCCGGCTGCTCGGGCGGCGCCAAGGTCGGCAACGTCGGCAACGGCGGCACGCTGCGCTTCAACGGCGTCGCGTCGGCCAACGGCGGCTGGGCGGTCGCCACCATCGCCTACGTCAACGGCGACGCGACCGCGCGCACCGCCACGCTGCAGGTGAACGGCCGACCGTCCACTGTGGTCGCGTTCCCGCCCACCGGATCGTGGACGTCGGTGGGGATTGTGAGCGTGGCGGTACCGATGCAGCCTGGAACAAACACGCTGACGTTCGCCAATGCCGGGGCGTGGGCACCGGACCTGGACGCCGTCGAGGTGCGCGCGCTCGCGGGCGGGGTGGCCGTCACCGGCACGCAGTCGGGGCGCTGCGTGGACGTCGACGGCGCCGCCGCCACGAACGGCGCGAAGGTCCAGCTGTGGGACTGCAACAACCAGATCAACCAGGCCTGGACGCTCACGGGATCGAAGCAGCTGAAGGTGTACGGCGGGAAGTGCCTCGACGCCTACAACAACGGCACCGCGAACGGCACGACCGTCGACATCTGGGACTGCAACGGCCAGGCGAACCAGCAGTGGACCCTGGGCGCGGACGGCACGATCCGCGGTGTGCAGTCGGGCCTGTGCGTGGACGCCTACAACAACGGCACCGCCAACGCGACGAAGCTCGTCCTCTGGTCCTGCAACGGCCAATCGAACCAACGTTGGATTCTCGGCTAGCCCGCTCACCCCGCACGTCACGCCGGGGCGGCCCGGTCCCGGCGTACCGTGAACGCATGCGAGTCCTGGTCGCGGGGGCCACCGGCGCGGTGGGCCGGCCGCTCGTACCGCTGTTGCTCGACGCCGGCCACGACGTCATCGGCCTGTCCCGCTCGGACGCGGGCGGCCGGTGGATCCGCGCCCAGGGCGCCGAATCCGCGCAGGCGGACGCGCTGGACCGCGACGGCCTGCGCCGGGCCGTGGAGGGCGCCAACCCGGACGTGGTAATCCAACAGCTCACCGACCTCATCGGCGGCGACGGCGCCGCGAACAACCGCCTCTACCGCGACGGCACCCGCAACCTCGTCGAAGCGGCCACCGCGGCGGGCGCCGGCCGGTTCCTCGCCCAGTCCATCGCCTTCGCGTACGAGCCCGGCACCACCCCCGCCGACGAGCAGGTCCCCCTCTTCGTCCACGCCGACCCGCCATGGCGCGACAGCGTGACGGCGATCGCGACCCTGGAGGAGACGTCCCTGGCCTTCGGCGACACGGTCGTCCTGCGCCTGGGCGTCCTGTACGGCCCCCGCACCTGGTACGAACCGGGCGGCGCGGTCGCCTCCGCCCTGTCGGGTGAGCCGGGCGCCCCGTTCATCGCCAACCTGACCCCCGACGACTCGATCAGCTCCTTCGTCCACGTGGCCGACGCGGCCCGAGCCTTCGTCGCCGCCCTGGACTGGCCCCCGGGCGCGGTGAACATCGTCGACGACGAGCCCGCCGCGGGCCGCGAGTGGATTCCGGTGCTGGCCGCCGCCCTCGGCGCACCGGCCCCCGCCCCGATGAACGTGCGGCAGGACTGGGCCCGGGGCGCGAGCAACGCCCTGGCCCGCTCGCGCGGCTGGCGCCCGGTGTTCCCGACGTGGCGTACCGGCTTCGCGGCCCAGACCGGCTAGAGCGGTGTGGGGGTCCCGGGGTCCTGCGCGAGGAGCCGGAGGTGCTCCGCCTGTGACTGCCGCGGTGCTGATCGGGCCGCGCACCCCCCCGGGCAGCTCGACGGGGCCCTCAGCGGGGCGGGCGTCGAACTGCCCGGGGACGTGCTCGACCGCATCGACCGCGATCGTCGCGCCCGGCACGGACGTGAATCCGGCCGGCAACTACGGCACGACCCCGCCGGTGCTGGTCGACGAGAAGCTCAGGCGGCGCGGCGGGCCCTGACGGCGGCGGCCAGGTCGTCCAGCAGCGCAGCCGTGGTGTCCCAGGACATGCACGCGTCGGTGACGCTCTGGCCGTAGGTCAGCTCGCCCCCCAGGTCCTGGCGGCCCGCCACCAGGAAGCTCTCCAGCATGATGCCGGCGATGCCGTCCTGGCCGGCGGCGAGCTGGTCGGCCACCTCGCGGGCCACCGAGGCCTGGCGGACGTGGTCCTTGCCGCTGTTGCCGTGGCTCGCGTCGACGATCAGCTTGCGGGGCATGGCCGCCTTCTCCAGGCGGGACAGGGCGTCCGCCACGTCCTCCGGGCCGTAGTTCGGGCCGGTGCGGGCGCCGCGCAGGATGATGTGGCAGTCCGGGTTGCCCGTCGTGGAGACCACGGCGGCGCGGCCGTCCTCGTCCACGCCGAAGAAGACGTGGCGGGAGGCGGCGGTGCGGCAGCCGTCGATGGCGACCTGGACGTCGCCGTCGGTGCCGTTCTTGAAGCCGACCGGCATCGACAGGCCCGAGGCGAGCTGACGGTGGACCTGGCTCTCCGGGGTGCGGGCACCGATGGCGCCCCAGGAGACGGCGTCGGCGATGTACTGCGGGCTGGTCGGCTCCAGGAACTCGCAGCCGACCGGCAGGCCGAGGGCGAGCACGTCCAGCAGGAGCTCGCGGGCCATGCGCAGGCCGCGGGGGACGTCGAAGGTCTCGTCCAGCCCGGGGTCGTTGATGAGGCCCTTCCAGCCGACGGTGGTGCGGGGCTTCTCGAAGTACACACGCATCACGATCGCGAGGTCGGGGGACAGGCGGTCGGCGAGCTCGGCGAGGCGGCGGGCGTAGTCGACGGCGGCGACGGGGTCGTGCACGGAGCAGGGGCCGACGACCACGAGCAGGCGGTCGTCGGCGCCGGTGACGATGCGGTGCACGTCGTCGCGGCCGCGCTGTACGACCGCGGCGCGCTCGTCGTCCATCGGCAGATCGGCGGTGAGCTCACGCGGGGTGAACAGCGGCCGGTAGCCGGTGACGCGCAGATTGCTGGTTTCCATGGCCCGTCTCGGTTCCTTCCAGGGAGGCGGGCCCGGTGTCACCAGCCCGCCGTCTTCACGACGAAGGGCAGAGACGACGACGTCTCTGCCCCTGCTGGCTCCGGGTGAACTAGGTCAGCGCAAGCGACCGCCGGCTCCACCCGGAGCCACGGTAAACGCGCGATAACCCAGCATCACGCGGCCACTGTACCGCATGTGCGCGGGACCTTCGGCCCTGCCGCCCGCATCCTGGGAGCTTCTACCGTCGGGGGCAGATGGGAAGGAGGCCCGTGATGAGCCGGTGGAATGTGGCGGACGTGATGACGTTCGGCGCCGTGTCCGTGACGGAGGACACGCCCTTCAAGGCGATCGTCGACCTGCTGGAGGCGCACGGCGTCAACGCGGCGCCGGTGGTCGACGCGGCCGATCGCGTGGTCGGCGTCGTGTCCTCCGCGGACCTGCTCCCGAAGATCGAGCTCGCCGGTACCGCCAAAGCGCACGCGACCGCCGCCGGTGAGCTGATGAGCGCGCCCGCCATCACCGTCGCCGGGACGGCCGCGCTGCCGACCGCGGCGCGCATCATGGAGGCGGCGGGGCTCAAGCGGCTGCCCGTCGTCGACGCCGGCGGCCGGCTCATCGGCATGGTGACCCGGCGGGACCTGCTGAAGGTGTTCCTGCGCTCCGACGAGGAGATCCGGCGCGAGATCGCGGGGCTGTGCGAGCGGGCGGGCGTCCGGGTCGAGGTCGCCGACGGCGTGGTGACGCTGCTCGGCGAGGTCCGGCGCGGGGCCGCGATCCCGCAGTTCGTGCGGCGCGTGGAGCGGGTCGACGGCGTGGTCGACGTCGTCAGCCTGCTCAACTGAGCGCGGCGTCCAGCTCGTGCCGGATCCGGTCCGCCGCGTCCCGCAGCACCGCGATGGTGTCCGCGTCGTACTGTCCAGGCCTCGCATGCAACGCGCAGTGCGTGCCGATCGTGTGGCCGTCCGCGGTGGCGATCGGCACCCCGGCGTACGAGTGGATGCCGGCGGCGGTCAGCGGGCCCCCGTCCACGTCGCCGCGCGTGTCGAGGGCGATGTCGGGGACGAGCTGCGGCCGCCCCTCGGTCACCACGCGGCTGCAGAACGACCACTCGGCCGGCGCGCCGCCGATCGCGGCGGTCATGGTGCCCTCGGCCCCGTGCGTGGCCATGGTGAGCACGGCCCGGTCGAGCAGGATGTTCACCGCGGTCAGCGAGCCGGGCAGGCGGCCGGCGGTCTCGGCGGTGATCCGGCCGAGGGCCTGGCGCAGGTGCGGGTCGGTCAGGTCGTACCGCGTGATCGCCCGCAGCCGGTCCACGTCGGTGAGGTGCTCGGTCACTGGACGCTCCGGATGGTGTGGTCGGCCGCGGAGAGGTACTCGAACGTGCTGAGCCGGATGTCGAGGGACTGCGCGCACAGCCCGACGACCGGGTCGGACTCCTCGCGCATGGCCGCGATGACGGCCGGCAGGGTCGGCTCGCCGCCCGCCCGGTCCGTCACCCGGCGCCAGATCGCCTCGGACCGCTCGCCGAAGACGTTGTCGAGCGCGGTGCGGGCGTCGGCGAGCGACGGGGCCCGCAGGCCGTACGGGCCGGGCGCGTTCATGCGGCTCCCACCGTCAGTACCGGAAAATCTTCACGATCGTGTTGAGCCTGGTCGCGAGGCCGGACAGGTCGTCGGCGGCCTGGCGGCCGGCCCCGGCGCTCTCCGCGGTGGCCTCGGCGACCGACGCGACCGCGCCGAAGGTCTCCGAGACCCGGGCGCTGGACGCGGCGGCCGCGCCGATCGAGCGGCTCATGTCGCTGGTGGTCGCCGACTGCTCCTCCACCGCGGAGGCGATCGTCGCGGTGTACTCCGTGATCTGCCCGGTGACCTCGAGGATCTCCTCCAGGGCGCGGGCCGCGCTGGCCGTGCCGCCCTGGATCGCGCCGATCCGCGCGGTGATCTCCTCGGTCGCCTTCGCCGTCTCCTGCGCGAGGTCCTTGACCTCGGAGGCGACGACCGCGAAGCCCTTGCCGGCGTCCCCGGCCCGGGCCGCCTCGATGGTCGCGTTCAGGGCGAGCAGGTTGGTCTGGGCGGCGATCGAGGTGATCAGGCTGACCACCTCGCCGATCTGGGCGCTGGCCGCGGCGAGCTGCTCCAGCTGGGCGTTGGCGCCGTGCGCGACGTCCATCGAGCGCTGGGCGACCCCGGCGGCCCGGGCCGCGTTGCCGGCGATCTCGCCGATCGAGGCGCTCATCTGCCCGGCGCCGGTCGCGACCGCCTGGACGCTGCCGTTGACCTGGTCGGCGGCCTCGGCGGCGGTGCCGGCCCGGGTCGAGGCCTCGGCCGCGCCCTCGGTGAGCCGGCCGCTGACCTTCGACAGCTCCATCGAGGCCCCGGTGAGCGCGGTGGCGGTGGTGACGAGCTCGGTGACGGTACCGCGGACCGACCCGATCGCCGAGTCCAGCGCGGCGCTCATCCGCCCGAACTCGTCGCGCCCCGTGACGCCGCTGGTGCTGGTCAGGTCGCAGGCGGCGAGCCCCTCGACGGCCGCCGACACCTTGCGCAGCCCGGCCAGGATGACCCGCGCGACGGACAGCCCGAAGGCGAGCGCGAGCCCGACGCCCACGACCAGCGTGACGATGATGAACGTCCTTGCCGTGTGGTACTGCCTGGTCGCGCTCGCGCTGCGCTCCTGCGCCGCCGTCGTCTCGGCCGCGATGATCTTGTCCACGGCGGCGGTGGCCTTGGTCGCGAGCGGCGCCAGCTCGTTGTCGCGCAGGGCGCTGACCGTGGCGATGTCCCCGCGGCGGCTGGCCGGCAGCACCTGGTCGTCGCGGACCTGCTGGTACTGCTGCCACGCCGTGCGCACCTCGCCCGCCAGGCCCGCGTCGACGGCGGCGGCCGCGTACACGGACAGGTCGGTGTCGAACGCCTTGTCGTCCGCGGCGAGCGCCTGCTCGTACTTCGCGCGCGTCGCGTCGTCCTCGCTCAGCGCGTGGTTGAGCACGTCCCGCCGGGTGCGCTCCATGTCGATCTCGACCTTGTCGATGTCGCGGACCGGCAGCAGGCCCTTGGTGTAGAGCCGGTCGGCCGCCTCGTTCATCGCCGACATGCGCTGCAGCGCGGCCCCGGCCACGAGCACCGCCACGATCGCCATCAGGACGACCGCCGAGGCGATCTTCGTGCGCAGGCTCAGGTCCGCCAGGATCCGGTTCATCGCAGGCCGCGCTCGAGCTCGAGCACCGACAGCAGCACGGCCCACTCGTCGAAGCCGGTCCGCAGCTCGCAGGCGGCGGCGCTGCCCGGCCACACCACGTCGGCCTCGCCCAGCACGACCTGCGGCAGCGCCACGATCGAGGGCTGGGGCAGCAGGCTCTTCACGTTGCCGGCGATGATGTTCATCAGCTCCCCGCAGGCGTCGACGATGTCGTCGAGCCGGACGCTGCCGGTCGGGATCTCCAGCATCGCCCCGGCCATGGCCGCGGCCCCGTCGACCCGGCAGCGCAGGACCACGTGCCCGTGCCAGGCCCCGGCGATCGCCACGCCGGCGATGACGTCGAACGGCTCGACGTACGCGGCCACGGGCAGCGGCTCGGCCGGCGGGCTGCCACCGAGGTACGCGGTCCACACCTGCCAGACGATCCCCTGCAGGGCTTCGCTGCTGACCGGCCCGCCGTCGACTTCAGACCGCACGCCACGCTCATCGTCCGCGCGGCGGCCCGGTTGAGTGTTTGGGTAGCTTTCGGGTGCGTGAAAGTTTCAACGAAAGGGGGCCACATGGCCGAGGAGAACGCCTGGCTGCGGCGCAAGGCCGAGGAGCCCAACCACGTCGGCTGGTACGTCCAGCGGTTCCGCGACCTGGCCGCCGAGGGGGCGGACCTGGCCGGCGAGGCGCGGATGATCGACGCCATGGTGCCCCGCGGCGCGCGGATCCTCGACGCCGGCAGCGGCACCGGCCGGGTCGGCTCGTTCCTCGCCGCGGCCGGGCACGAGGTGGTCGGCGTCGACCTGGACCCGGAACTCGTGGCCGTGGCCGAGCAGGACCACCCGGGCCCGACCTGGCTGGTCGGCGACCTGGCCGAACTGGATCTCCCGGCGGCCGGGGTGAAGGCCGGCTTCGACGCCGTCGTGTGCGCCGGCAACGTGATCGCGTTCGTCGCGCCGTCGACCCGGGTGGAGATCCTGCGCCGGTTCAAGGCCCACCTCGGCGAGGGCGGCCGGGTCGTCGTCGGCTTCGGGTCCGGGCGCGGCTACGCCTTCGACGACTTCCTCGCCGACGCGGCCGCCGCCGGTCTGTCCCGGGATGTGCTGCTCTCGACGTGGGATCTCCGACCGTACACGCCGGAATCGGACTTTCTGGTGGCGCTGTTTCACTAGGGATCTACTAGGGTCTGAGCGATGCTGGGGCTGGTGATCGGGGCGCTGCGGGCGCGGCGGGTGCAGGCACTGGTCATGCTCGCGCTGGCCGCGGTGACGGTCGTCGCGGCCGCGGTCGCCGCCCGGGCCGCCGACACCGCCGGGGAGCGCGCGGCCCGCGCCCGGGTCGCCGCGGCCACCGTCACCGAGCGCACGCTGCGGGTCCGCGGCACCGTCACCACCGGCGACCGGCCCGAGGAGGTGCTGCGCCGGATGGGCAACCTCGTCGACGCGCCGGTCGACGAGAAGAGCGGCGGCCTGCGCCTCGCCGGCGACCTGGTCGACGGCGACGGCAACCACCGGCAGGCGGCCGACCTGCGCTCGGCCGAGAAACTGTGCGCGAACGTGACCCTGCGCCAGGGCCGGTGCGTCGGCGCCGACGGCGAGGCGATCATCCCGGAGGAGCTGGCCCGGCTGCTCGGGGTCGGGGTCGGCGGCACGATCGTGCACGCGACCGGGCTCACCGCGCAGCCGGTGTCCCTCGACGTCGTCGGCATCTACGCCCCGGCCGACCCGGCCGGCTGGTTCTGGGCCGGCCAGGAGGGCACCGCCGCCTTCACCACCACGCCGACGGTGACCGCGGCCAAGGCGACCGTCACCGCCACCTTCGACGCGGTGCTGGAGCCGGAGGCGTTCGACGACGCGGCCGGGCTCAAGAGCAACCTGGACCGGCTGCGGGCGGCCCGCTTCGAGGTCACCTCCGGCGCGGCCGGGCTCGCCGACGCCGTGGCCGCCGACCGGCGCTCCGTGCACCGCTCCGTCGGCCTGGCCGAGGCCCAGATCCTGCTCGTCGGCGGCCTGGCCATCGCGGTCGCGGCCGCCTACGCCGCCCAGGAGCGCCGCGGCGACGCCGCCCGGCTGGCCATCCGCGGCCTGCCCCGCTGGCGCATCCGGGCCGCCACCGCCGGGCAGAGCCTGCTGCCGCTGGCGCTCGGCGCGATCTGGTCGCCGCGGCTGTTCGCGGCCGGGTTCGTCATCGTGGCCGCCGCCGACTGGAGCGCCACCCGCGGCGGGGTCACCGAGCTCATGCGCGACGTGCGCCCGCGCCGCCCCCTCGCCGCCGCCACCGCCGAGCTGTGCGCGCTCGGCCTGGCCGCCGCCGCGCTGTTCCAGATCGCCGCCGCGCCCGCCGCCGACGTGCGCCGCGACACCGGCTTCGGGCTGGCCCAGGTCGCCCCGCTGCTCGTCGCGGCCGGGCTGGGCGTGCTCGGCACCCGGGTGCTGCTGGCCGCGGCCGGGCTCTACGGCCGGCACGCCCTCGCCGCCGGCCGGCTCAGCGGGGCCCTCGCGGGGCTGACGCTCGGGCGCCGGCGCACCGCGTACCGGATCGTGCCGCTGCTCGCCGCGGCCACCTGCGTGCTCGCCCTGGCCGCCCAGGACTGGCACGGCGGCGCGACCGCGCGGGCCGAGCGGGCCCGCGTCGAGCTCGGCGCCGAGCGGGTGCTGCGGGTCGCCCCCGTCGCGCGGGAGCGGCTCCTCGCGGCCGTCCGCGCCGCCGACCCGGGCGGCCGGGAGGCGATGGCCGTCGTCGTCACCGGGGCCGCCGGGGCCCCGCCGGTCATCGCCGTCGACGCGGCCCGGCTGCGCGCGGTCGCGGGCGTCGACGGCAGCGCCCTGCATCCGGCCGCCCCCGCGCCGCTCGCCTTCACCGGCACCGACCTGTCGCTGCGGGCCACGGGCGACGGCAACAAGCTGCGGGTGCTGCTGGCCGCGGACGGGACCGGCGAGCAGGCCGTGGCCGAGTTCGGGCCGCTGTCGGCGGGGCCGGACCCGTACCCGGCGGTGGTGCCGGGCTGCGCGCACGGCTGCCGGGTCGAGGCGGTCGAGGCCGACCGGGGCACCGTCGAGCTGCGCGAGCTCAGCGCCGGCGGCACGACCGTCATCGGCGCCGGCATGTTCGCCGACCCGGCCCGCTGGCGCACCACCGTCGCCCAGGCCAGCGCCGGCATCCAGGTCGTGCAGGCGGGCGGGGTGCTGCGGATCGGCGACGCCGAGCCCCGCGCGCGCCGCCCGGTCGACAGCCGCCTGTACGTCGTCGACGCCCCCGTCCCGCTGCCCGCCCTCGCCACCGGGGACGCCGCGGCGAGCGAGACCCACGACCAGCCCGCGGCGAGCATCTTCGGCGCGTCGGTACCCCTGGATCCGTCCTCCACCGCGCTCGTCCCGCGCGGCGGCGGCAACGGCATCCTCGTCGACCTCGAGTACGCCGCCCGGATCACGGCCGTGGCCGTCGGCGCCGTCCCGTCCGCCGAGCGCCCCGAGGTGTGGCTGGCCGCCGGCGCCGGCGACGCCGTGATCGCCAAGCTGCGCGCGGCCGGGCTCGACATCACCGGCAGCGACAGCGTGGAGGCCGCGACCGCCCGCGCCGACCGGCTCGCCCCGTCCGTGGCCGCGCTCGGCGACCTGGCCGGCGCCGGGATCGTGCTGCTGCTCGCCGCCGTGGCCGCGTTCGTGGTGGCCGCCGTGGACCGCCGCGACCGCGACGCCGAGCAGGCCGCCCTGCGCCGCCAGGGTGTGCCGCAGCAGCTGATGCGGCGGGTGGAGCGGCGGGACGCGCTCGCCCCGGTGCTCGTGGCGGTCGTGCTCGGACTGGCGGCGGCGGTGCTGCTGCGCATCCTCGCCCCGCCGCCCGTGCGGGCGTTCAGCGATGCGTGGCCGGTGCAGGCACCGGCGGTACAAGCGACGGCCCTTGTCTGTGCCGGACTCGCGGCGCTGGTGGTCTTCGGTGCCGTCGTGATCGCGCGGGTGGGTCGCCGATGACCGCGCTGGTGCTGGGCATGCTGCGCTCGCGGCTCGGCCGGGCGCTGACCGTTGCGCTGCTGACCGCGCTCGCCACCGTCGCCGCCGTCGCCGCACCGGTCTATGTGGACCGGACCGACCGGCGCATCGTCGACACCGCGGTCGCGCAGGCCGACGTGGGGGAGCGCAACATCCTCGTCAGCGGCACCGTGGAGTCCGGCTCCGACGGCACGATGCCGAACACGTTCGAGCGGCTCGGCACCGGCTGGCTCGACGCGCCCGGCTACACCTCGGTGTTCAGCGCCCAGTTCGCCGTGCAGCCGGCCGCGGTCCCGGTCGCCGACCCGGAACAGCTCAGCCGCGTCGTGTACCGCGAGGGCCTGTGCGACCACGTGGTCGTCGTGGCCGGCCGGTGCCTGATGGGCACGGGCGACGCGGTGCTCGGGGTGAGCGCGGCCGAGCGGCTGCACCTGAAACCCGGCGACGCCGTCGAGCTGACCGGCTCGATGTTCGACTCGACGAACAACCGGTACCTCGCCGCCGGCCCGCCCACGCCCGTCACCGTCGTCGGCATCGTGCGCGCGAGCGACGGCACCGAACCGTACTGGGGCAGCGGCGGCGCGCTCACCGACGCCGGCGGCCCCGCGTTCGCCGTCGACCGCCGCACCCTGGCCACCTTCGCCCGCCCGGCCGAGCTGCAGAGCTTCGACGCCTACCCGCTGCCCGGCGCGATCAGCGTCGCCCACCTCGGCGCCCTGCGCGAGTGGGTCGACGAGGCCGACAGCCGCCGCAACAGCGGCGCGCGGCTCACCACCGACCTCAGCGGCCTGCTCGACCGCATCGACGCGGCGCGGGCCGACGTGCGCCGCACCGTACCGTTCGCGGTCGCCCCGGTCCTCGTGCTCGCCTGGGCCGTCATCATCCTGGCCGTCGCCGCCGCGACCCGGGCCCGCCGCTACGAGCACGGCATCGTCGCCCTGCGCGGCGTGGCCCGCCCCGGCCGCTGGTGGCTGGCGACCGGCGAGACCCTGCTGCCGATGCTGCTCGGGGCCCTGGCCGGGTTCACCGCGATCGGCGGCTGGACCACGCCCGGCGCGCTGCCCTACGCCGCCGTGGCCGTCCTCGGCGCGCTCCTCGCCGGGCTCGCGGTCGGCATCCGCACCGTCTCCGGCCCGGTCGTGTCCCTCCTGCGCCGGGTCGACGTCCGAAGTGGACGGTGGGGCGCCCGGGTCGCGGTGTTCGCCGCCGTCGCCGCGGCCGTGGCGGCCTTCCAGGTCAGCGGCGGCCTCGCCCCGGCCTGCGTGTTCCTGTTCTTCGGCCTGACCGCCGCCGTCGCGTCCCCGTTCCTGGCCGCCCGCCTGGGCCGCCTGGCGCTGCGCCGCGGCCGGTTGACCGGGGCGCTCGCGGGGCTGTGGCTGGCCCGCCGCCCGTCCTCGGCCCGGCTGCTCGCGGTGCTGGTCGTCGCGCTGTCCTCGCTCGCGTTCGCGGCCGCGGCGACCACCACGGCCGAGCAGCGCCGCAATGCTCAAGCCGATCAGGAGATGGGCGCCGCGACGGTACTGTCCGTCGGCGCCCCCTCCCGCCGCGCCCTCCTCGACGCGGTGCACGCGGCCGACCCGGCCGGACGGTACGCGATGGCGGTCGTCCCGTTCCCGGGCGCCCTCGCCGTCGACGCGCCCCGCCTGACCTTCGGCAGCGGCCTGGCGGCGCTGCTGCACCCGGCGGACCTCGGCGCCCCGACGACGGTCAAGGGCACGGCGCTGAGCCTCGACATCACCGTCACCCACCTGGACCGCACCGACGACGCCTTCTCGGCGGTGGTGTCCCCATTGGACGGACGCCCGAACGCCACCGTCGAGTTCGGCGCGGTGCTGCCGGGCCGGCACACGTACACCGCGGCGATCCCGTGCTCGGAGGGCTGCCGCCTCGCGCAGCTGGCGTTCCGGCTCGCCCCGTACGCCGGTGCCGCCCTCGAACTGACCCTGCACAACGCGCCGACGCTCACCTGGCAGGTCCCGGACGGCGCGACGGCGACGGCGCAGGGCGGCGACGTGGCGATGAAGCTCCCGCCGGGCCCGGGGGCCGGCACCGGCGTGCTCCGCCCCGACGACGGCCCGGCGGTGCTGCCGGTGGTGTCGACCGGCCCGCTGCCCCCGGACGGTCTGCTGACGGTGTTCGACCGGCAGCGTCCGGTACCGGCGAAACTCGTCGGCACTGTCTCCTCGCTGCCGCGCCTGGGCTCGACCGGCTCCCTGGTCGACCTCTCCTACGCCGACCGCCTCTCCATCGACAGCACGGCCGAGGGCGCGCAGGTCTGGCTGTCCGCGGACGCCCCGCAGTCGGTCACCGACGCGATCGCCACGAACGGCGTCACCATCGACGCGCGGCGCACCGTCGCCGACGCCCGGGCCGCCCTGGCCGGCGAGGGATCGGCGCTGGGGCTGCGGTTCTACCTCGTGGCGGGCGTGCTGGCGGTCGTGCTGGCGGCGGCGGCACTGCTCAGCGGTACCGTCGAAGGCTCGTCGAACGACCTGCGCTCGCTGCGGACCCAGGGCCTGGCCGCGCGTCGGGCCCGCACCGTCGAGCCGGTCGCCTCGGTCCTGCTGGTCCTGTTCGCGGGCCTGGTCGCGATCCCGGCCACCGCGGCGGCGTGGGCGGCCGCGGCGCCACCGGAGCTGCGGGGGATGCCGCCGCTCGGGCCGCCGGCCCTGGCCCTCGCGGGTGGCCTCGTGCTGCTGGCCGTCGTCGCGGTGCTGACCTCAGTGCGGCGGGGCGATCGAGGCGCGCGGCCGTAGGGGCATGTCGACCAGGTGCGCCCCGCCGGCCGGTTCGAGTAGGAGCTCCACCGCCCGCCGGCCGAGCTCGAAGTGCGGCAGCGCCACCGACGACAGCTGCGGGCGCAGCCACGACGCCAGGTCGGAGTCGTCGAAGGAGACGATCGACAGGTCCGCGGGGATGCTCAGGCCGGCCTCGGCGGCGGCCTGGTAGGTGCCGAGGGCCAGGCGGTCGTTGAGGCAGATGAACGCCGACGGCCGGGCGCCGGTGGCCAGGAAGGCGCGGACGGCCTCGTACCCGGGCTCCGGCCACCACTCGCAGGCGACCGTGCCGGCGATCGCGGCCCCCGCGGCGGCGAAGGCGGCCGTGATGCCGGCGCGGCGGTGCCGGTCGGCGTAGACGTGCACCGCGCTCTCCCCGACCAGGTACACGCGATCGCGGTGGCCGGCCGCGAGCAGCGCCCCGGCGGCGGCCCGGCCGGCGGCGAGCTCGTCCGGCACGACGCTGGGGGTGCGCCCGCGGGCCACGCAGTTGACGAGCACGAGCGGGTGACCGCGCAGCGCCGCCGGGACCCGGATCTCCCGGGTGTACATCGACGCGTAGAGGAACCCGTCGACGCCCCGGTCGAGCATGTCCTGGACCAGCCGCTTCTCCGTCGCCGGGTCGCCCTCGGTCTCGCCGATGAACAGCAGGTGCTGGCGGTTCAGGGCGGCCGCGGTGGTACCCCGGATGATCTCGCCGGCGAACGCGTCGGTGGCGATGGTGTCGGACACCAGGCCGATCGTGTGGGTGAGCCGGGTGCGCAGGCTGCGGGCGGTCAGGTTGGGCCGGTAGTCGAGCTCCCGCGCGGCCCGCAGCACCCGCTGCTCGGTGTCGGCCGAGATGCGCATGTCCCGGCGGCCGGTGAGCACGAACGACGCGGTGGTGCGCGAGACACCGGCCCGCCGCGCCACGTCCAGCAGCGTCACTCGTGCCGCGACCATGCAAGCAGTCTGAACCATCGGCGCGCGGGCTGGACGGGCACCCTTGACATCGGTCGCGGTCGAAGCGGATGCTCCTTGCTAACTCGATTCAGCAAACACCTCCGGGAGGTGTCGGCGATGAGGCCGCAGAGACTCCTGATCGGCGTGGTCGCGCTGCTGCTCGCCGGATGCGGCGGGCCCGGCGCGTCGGGCGCGCAAGCACCCCGGCCCGAACTGACCATCTGGATCGACGCGCTGCGCGCGCCCGCGATCAAGCAGGCGGCCGACAAGTTCGGGCAGGACAGCGGGGTCTCGGTCCGCACCGAGATCGTGGCCAAGGACCTGCAGACCCAGTTCGTCACCGCCGCCCAGGCCGGCAAGGGCCCGGACCTGGTGCTCGGGGCCCACGACTGGATCGGCAACCTGGTCCAGAACGGCACCATCGACCCGGTCCAGATGACCAACCGGCAGAAGGCGACCTTCGACCCGCTCGCCCTGAAGGGGGTCACCTTCAA
Organism: Dactylosporangium sp. CS-033363; assembly: GCF_050942475.1. Lineage (NCBI taxonomy): Bacteria > Bacillati > Actinomycetota > Actinomycetes > Micromonosporales > Micromonosporaceae > Dactylosporangium > Dactylosporangium sp. CS-033363. Next base: position 3,241,481 of record NZ_CP192032.1, read on the forward strand.
CGGGCAGATCTACGGGGTGCCGTTCGCCGTCGCCAACGTCGTGCTGATCCGCAACACGGAGCTGGCCCCGCAGGCGCCGCAGACCATGGAGGAGCTCGTCGAGACCGGCCGGCAGCTGGTGGCCGCCGGCCGCACCCAGGAGATCATGGCGCTGCCGATGGGGCCGACCGGGGACTTCTACCACCTCTACCCGCTGTTCACCTCGGCCGGCGGCTACATGTTCGGCACCAAGGCCGACGGCGACTACGACCCGAAGGACCTCGGCGTGGCCAAACCCGAGGCGACCCAGGCGTTCCAGAAGATCGCCGCGCTCGGCGAGGGCGGTGCGGGCGCGCTCAAGCGCTCCATCTCCAACGACAACGCCCGGGGCCTGTTCACCGACCGCAAGACCGCGTTCCTGCTCTCCGGGCCGTGGCAGTTCGCCGACATCAACAAGTCCGGCGTCAAGTACGACGTCAGCCCGATCCCGCCGTTCGCCGGCGGCAAGCCCGCCCGCCCGTTCGTGACCGTCGACGCGGCCTACGTGGCCAGCCGGGGCGCCCACAAGCTGCTCGCCCAGGAGTTCGTCACCAGCTACTTCACCCGCACCGAGGTCGCCGTCGCGCTGTACCGGGCCGACCCCCGCCCGCCGGCCCTCATCGCCGCGCTGGACCAGGTCAAGGGCGGCGATCCCAACCTGGAGAAGGTCCTCAAGGCCGGCCAGCAGGGCGAGATCATGCCCGCCATCCCCGCCATGGCGACCGTGTGGGACCCGCTGGGCAAGGCCGAGGCCGCGGTCACCGGCGGCGCCGCACCGGGCCCGACCATCACCGCCGCCGCGGCGGCGATCCAGTCGCAGATCAAGTAGGAGGTCGTTGTGGCGCTGAAGACCGACGTCCGGGCCGCGACCCCCGCCCGGCCCGTTGCGCGGCCCGCGTCCCCGGTGGCGCTCATCGCGAAGATCGTGCTGCTCGGCCTCATGGTCGCCCTCGCACTTGCGGCCGCGTTCCCGCTCATCGGCCAGGGCCGCTGGCTCCTGCTGGCCCTGCTGGTCGCGGCCACCGCGCTGCTGCTGTGGGTCTACCTGTCGCGGCGGCGCATCCCGGCCAAGTACCTCATCCCCGGCACGCTGTTCCTCGTCGCGTTCCAGGTCTTCCCGGTGCTGTACACGATGACCACCGCGTTCACGAACTTCGGCGACGGCCACCGGGGCAGCAAGGCCGAGGCGATCCGGTCGATCGAGGGGGCCTCGGTCCAGCAGGTCGCCGACTCGGTCGAGTACGTGCTCACCATCGCCACGCGCGACGGCGACATCGTGTTCCTGCTCGTCGATCCGGCCTCCAAGGCCGTCCAGGCGGGCACGAAGGACGGGCTGAGCGCCGTGCCGGCGGGCGACGTGCAGATCGACGGGGCCGGCAAGGTCGTGCGGGCCGAGGGCTACCAGCCGCTGAGCATCATCGAGGCCGACGCCCGCGGGACCGAGATCGAGGCGTTCTCGGTGCCGACGGCGCAGGGGGCCATCCGCAGCCAGGGGCTGTCCGGTGCCTTCGAGGGCGTCCCGCGGCAACGGTACGACCAGGGCTGCGACTGCGTGCGCGACACGCGCGACGGGCACACCTGGACCGCCGACGACTCCCGCGGCTACTTCGTGGACGGCACCGGCGCCATCCTGGCCCAGGGCTGGAAGGTCCAGGTCGGCCTGCGCAACTTCGCCGACGTGCTGTCCAACCCGCTCATCGCGAAGTACTTCCTGCGCATCCTGCTCTGGAACTTCGCGTTCGCGCTGCTGACCGTGCTCATCACGTTCGCGCTCGGGCTGGCCGTGGCGATCGTGCTCAACACCGACCGGCTCCGCGGGCAGCGCCTGTACCGCTCGCTGCTCATCCTGCCCTACGCGATGCCGGGCTTCGCCATGCTGCTGCTCTGGCGCGACATGTTCAACACGGACTTCGGCCTGGTGAACCGGCTCTTCGGCGTGCACGTCAACTGGTTCGGCACGTCCTGGAGCTCGATGGCGGCGATCCTGCTGGTGCAGCTGTGGATGGGCTACCCGTACATGTTCCTGGTCTGCACCGGCGCCCTGCAGGCGATCCCGGGCGACCTGAAGGAGGCGGCCGCGGTCGACGGGGCCAAGCCGTTCTACGCGTTCCGCACGGTCACCTTCCCGCTGCTGCTGGTGGCCATGGCCCCGCTGCTCATCGCGTCGTTCGCCTTCAACTTCAACAACTTCGGCGCGATCTACTTCGTCAGCGAGGGCGGGCCGTTCCCGGCCGACAACCCCAACGCCGGCGCGACCGACCTGCTCATCACCTACACGTACCGCATCGCGTTCGGCGGGCAGGGCGCGCAGTACGGCCTCGCCGCCGCGATCTCCGTCTTCATCTTCCTGATCGTCGCGCTCGTGTCGATCGTCGGCTTCCGCCGCACCCACGTCCTCGAGGAGGTCAACCGATGAGCACCGGCACTGACGTCGTGCGCCTCGGCAGCGCCCGCGGCGGATGGCTGCGCCAGGCCGGCTGGCGGCACCTGGTCGGCATCGTGGCGCTGTTCTTCGCGCTGTTCCCGATCGTCTTCCTGGTCTCCGCGGCCCTCAACCCGCTGGGCACCCTCGGCACCGCGAGCATCGTGCCGACCGGCGCCGGGCTGGACAACTTCCGCAACCTCTTCGAGCGCACCGAGTTCGTCCGGTGGATGCTCAACACGCTGCTCATCGGGCTCGCCTCGGCCGCCGCCGGGATGTTCCTGTCGACCTGCGCCGCCTTCGCGTTCTCCCGGTTCCGCTTCCGCGGCCGGCGGATGGGGCTGCTGTCGCTGCTGCTGGTGCAGATGTTCCCGCAGTTCCTGGCGATCGTGACGCTGTACCTCATGTTCGCGGCCGTCACCGACCTGTACCCCGGCATCGGGTTCAACACGCCCTGGTCGCTGATCCTGCTGTACCTCGGCGGCGCCCTCGGCGTGAACACCTGGCTGATGAAGGGCTTCTTCGACACCATCCCGATCGACCTCGACGAGTCGGCCAAGGTCGACGGGGCCTCCCACGTCCGGATCTTCTTCGACATCATCCTGCCGCTGGTCGCCCCGATCCTGGCCATCACCGGGCTGCTCGCGTTCATCGGCACGGTCAGCGAGTTCATCATCGCGAGCATCTTCCTGACCGACCCGGACTCCAAGACCGTCGCGGTCGGGCTCTACGGACTGGTGGCCGGCGAGCGCAACAACAACTTCGGCATGTTCGCGGCGGGCTCGCTGATCGCGGCCATCCCGACCGTCGCACTGTTCCAGTTCCTGCAGCGGTACATCGTCGGCGGCCTCACCTCCGGCGCGGTCAAGGGTTAGGGGTCGTCATGGCGGGCGTGGTCCTGGACAAGGTCAACAAGCAGTACGACAACGGCTTCCACGCGGTGCGGGACCTCGATCTCGACATCGCCGACGGCGAGTTCCTGGTCCTGGTCGGCCCGTCCGGCTGCGGCAAGAGCACGGCGCTGCGGATGGTCGCCGGCCTGGAGGACATCAGCAGCGGCGTGCTGCGCATCGGCGACCGGGTGTGCAACACCCTGTCGCCCAAGGACCGCGACATCGCCATGGTCTTCCAGTCCTACGCGCTCTACCCGCACATGAGCGTCGCCCAGAACATCGCCTACGGCCTGCGCATCCGCCGGATGCCCAAGGACGAGATCGCCCGCCGCGTCCAGCGCGCCGCCACCATGCTGGAACTGGGCCCGCTGCTGGACCGCCGCCCGAGCCAGCTCTCCGGCGGCCAGCGCCAGCGGGTCGCGATGGGCCGCGCGATCGTCCGCGACCCCCAGGTCTTCCTGATGGACGAGCCCCTGTCCAACCTCGACGCCAAACTCCGCGTGCAGATGCGGGCCGAGATCGCCACCGTCCAGCAGGACCTCAACGTCACCACCATCTACGTGACCCACGACCAGGTGGAGGCGATGACCATGGGCGACCGGGTGGCCCTGATGAAGAACGGGGTCCTGCAACAGGTCGGCAACCCGCAGCACGTGTACGACCACCCGGACAACATCTTCGTGGCCGGCTTCATCGGCTCCCCGCCCATGAACATGGCCCTGGCCACCCTCGCCCTCGACGGCGACGACCTGCACGTGCACCTCGGCTCGACCGTGCTGCGCCTGCACCCCGGCGTGCTCGCCGCCCGCCCGGCGCTGCGGCAGTACGTCGGCCGCGAGCTCGCCGCCGGCCTGCGCAGCGAGGACATGGAGGACGCCCGCCTGGTCCCGGACGCACCCCGTTCCACGCGGATCGCCGCGACGACCACCCTCATCGAGGCGCTCGGCTCGCAGCTCGTCGTGCACTTCAACCTGGACGCCCCGCCGGTCGTCACCGAGGACACCCGCCTGCTGGCCGAGGACGCGAAGACCGCCGACCTGCCGTCCGCGACCACGTCCACGACCGCGGCCACGCGGTTCGTCGCGGCGTTCGCGCCCCGCTCCCGGGTCCGTCTGGGCGAGCACATCGAGGTCGTCGTGGACACCGAGCGCATGCACTTCTTCGACCCCTCGACCGGCGCGGCGATCCGCGACTGACCCCACTGCCGCACGCTCAGCCCGCATGATTCGGGGGCTTGCGTGCGTGAACCGGGCCCGGCGGTGGGGTACCAGGCGGACATGTACACATACGCCGAGGCCGGGCCGGTTCGCCGGGTGGTGCGGCAGGTCGTGACCAGCCGGCCGGTGGCCTGGATGTCCGCGCGGTACCTGCCGGCCGTCGACCGGGTGGCGCTGCGCTGGACGCGCGGGCGGTGGCTGCCGTCGCGGTGGGTCACCGGGCTGCCCGTCGTGCGGCTCACCACCGTCGGGGCGCGCAGCGGGGCGTTGCGCACCAGTCCCGTGCTCGGCATTCCGGCGGGGGAGGGGCTGGTCGTGCTCGCGGCGAACTTCGGGCAGGCGCGCAACCCGGCGTGGTACCACAACCTGCGCGCCCATCCCCGCGTGACCGTCACCGCCGGGTCCGGTGTGCGGGAGTTCGACGCCGTCGAGCTGGAGGGGGAGGAGCGGGAGCGCTGGTTCGCCGAGGCGCTGCGGTTGAACCCGGGGTGGCGGCGGTTCCGGACCCGGGCCGGCGCTCGCGGGATCCCCGTGGTGCGGCTCGAGCCGGCGCGCCGGCGGGGTTAGCCGCGGGCGCGGATGAAGCGGTGGATGCGGGCCGCGATGTCGGGGAGTTCGTCGGTACCGTCGACAATGAGGTCGGCGAGCTGGCGGTCCTGGGCGACGGTGCGGGTCTGGGCCTCGCGGCCGCCGTCGAGGTAGGCGCGCAGGACCGCGCGCGGGTCGTCCTGGCTCAAGGCGCGGCGGGCCAGGCTCAGGTCGAGCGGGGTGTCGACGTACACGGTCCAGCGGGCGGCCCAGCGGATCGGCGGCAACGCCAGCGCGTACACGCCCTCGATGACGACGAGCGGGGCCTCCTCGTGCTCGTCCAGCCGCAGCTGGAGCGCGACCAGGTCGACGACGTGCTGGTCGGCGCCGGCGCTGTCGGCGAGGCCGACGACCGGGGCGTCGGAGAGTTTGGCCACCGCGGTGGCGATGCTGCTCTTGCCTGCCCCCGCCGGGCCGCCGATGACGAGCAGGGGCGGCAGCACGCGCATCACGAGGCGTGACCCTACCGTGCCGGTGGCCGCCGCACGAACTCGTTACCGGGTGGGGTTGAGCGGGATGACGGTCGATCCCTCGTGCGCGCGCAGCACCTTGCCCAGGGCGGCGGCCACGGTCTGCGCCTCGGCTCGGGTCATCCGGCCGGTGAAGTGCCGCTCGATGCCGGCCAGGTAGGTGGGTGCGGCCGCGCGGAGTCTGGTGCGGCCGGCCGGGGTCAGTTTGGCGTACGCCGAGCGCTTGTCGTCGGGGTTCGCCACCCGTTCCACCAGCCCGGCCCGGACGAGCTCGTCGACGACGCGGCTGACCCGGCTGCGGCTGACGACCGCGGCCGCCCCGAGCTCGGACATGGTGAGCCGGCGGGCGGGGGCGGCGTTGAGCTCGAGGAGCACGTCGTACCAGGTCAGCGGGAGCCCGTGGGCGGCCTGCAGCTCCTGGTCGAGCACGGGCGTCAGCGCCGCGTGCACGCGCAGCAGCATGCCCCACGCCTCGGTGTCCACGGCCACACGCTACCACTCTTGTGCGTGCGCACGCACATCGCCTAACGTTGCGTGCGCACGCACACAACTGACCCGGGAGGAACCAAATGTCCAAGCTGCTGCACATCTCGGCGTCCCCGCGGGGCGAGCGGTCCGAGTCCCTCGCCCTGGCCCGCGATTTCCTCGACGTGTACCGCGAGCTGCATCCGGACGACGAGGTCGGCGAGTGGGACCTGTGGGACGGCACGCTGCCCGAGTTCGGCCCGGCCGCCGCGGCCGCCAAGATGGACGTGTTCGCCGGTCTGACCCCGAGCGGCCCGGGCGCCGCCGCGTGGGACGCCGCGCGGGCGGCCTTCGCGCGCTTCGCCGCCGCCGACAAGTACCTGTTCTCCGTGCCGATGTGGAATGCCGGCGTGCCGTACATCCTCAAGCAGTTCATCGACGTGGTGAGCCAGCCCGGCATGGTCTTCGGCTTCGACGGCACGCTGGGCTACTCCGGCCTGGTCACCGGGCGCAAGGCGGCCGTCGTGTACACCAGCGCCGTCTACGGCGAGGGGCGCGGCCCGGCGTTCGGCGCCGACTTCCAGGCCCCGTACTTCGAGGGCTGGCTGCGCTGGGCCGGCATCGCCGACATCACGTCCGTGGAGTTCCGGCCCAACCTCGCCACCGACGAGGTCGCCACCCGCCGCGCCCGCGCCCGGGCCGCCGCGGTGGAGGCCGCGAAAACTTTTTAGGATCATGTCGTAGTTCCGCCGTCCCCGATGCGTTGAGGTGCCGTGACGTTCGAGGAGTTCGTGGCGCTTCGGCTGGCGGCGCTGGTGCGCTACGCCACCGTCGTCACCTGGGACGCCGACCTGGCCGAGGACATCGTGCAGAACGTGCTGGTCCGGGCCCAGGCGCGGTGGGAGCGCATCCGCACGCTGGACGCGCCCGAGCGGTACGTGCAGCGCATGCTCGTCAACGAGTTCCTCTCGTGGCGGCGGCGCAAGGCCGCGCGGACGATCCACGCCGGGGAGGCGCTCGAGGGGCTGCTGGCACCGCAGGCGGACCAGACCGGCCGGTACGACGACCGGGACGCCGTCATGCGCCTGATCGGCACGCTGCCACCCAGGCAGCGGGCGGTCATCGCCCTGCGGTTCTACGCCGACCTGTCCGTCGACGAGATCGCCGACGAGCTCGGGTGCCGGGTCAGCACGGTCCGCACGCACCTGCTGCGGGCGCTGACCACCCTGCGCACGTCGTTGCCCAGTGCCCTGCTGCCGACGGGAGAGCCGCGATGACCGGGCCGATCGAGGAACTCGTGCGCCGGGCCCAGCGCGAGCGGGCCGAGGCCGGCGGGCCCGACCTGGAGCGGATCCGGGCCGCCCTGCCGATCCTGAGCCGTCGCCGGGCGCGCCGGCGGCGGGCCGGGTTCGTGGCCGCCGCGGTCGTGGCGATCCTGGGGGTGGCGGGGATCGTGGCGCTGCCGGGCGGTACACCCAAGGGAGAGCAACCGGCCGCACCGCCCTCCGCCCGCACGTCGGAGGTGCTGGTCGCCATGCCCTATGAGCTCGAGCAGCCGCCCGCCGGCTATCGCGAGCGGCTGCGCACCATCGAGGAGGGGCCCGGCGGGGTCACCGCGACCAGGACCTACAGCGCGACGCCGGACGGTCCGCACGTGACGTTGACGGTGCGCCCCGGCGGCCTCCCGAACGGCGAGCCCGTCGACGTCGGGCCGCTGCGCGGGGTCTACGAGGAGCCCGCGGCCGGCGCCGCGCGGGTCACCTGGCCGGCGCGGCTCGGCGGGGTCGTGTCGCTCGACGCCGCCGGGACCGGGCTCGGGCACGACGCCGTCGTGCAGCTGGCGGCGTCGGTGGCGGATCACTCGCTCTGGCTGGAGAAGCCGCTGATCGTGGATTGGGCGCCCGACGTGCGGTACACGATGAGCCTGATTGACCAAGATCGCTGGGCGACGACGGTGGTGGCCGACGGATCCGCGCAGGCCCGCGGCACGCTCACCGTGACGCTGGCGCCAGCACCCGAGTCGGAGACCGGCGGCGAGATCGTGGCGCTGCACGGGCGCCCGGCCGAACTGTTCGCCGAGGACGGCGCGCTGCGCGTCGTGCAGCACATTCCCTACACCGATCTTGCGCTCACGGTGACCCTCCGGCCGGCGCCGGACCGGGACGTGTTGCTCGACGCGGCGGCGGAGGTCGATGTGCGGATCTGACGGCCGTGGATGCGGTACGGTAGCGGCCGAATGGTCCTGAGCACGTCCTGGTGAGGATGGAGCCAGTTGCCGCGCGGATCCGCTTCGAAGCCGCTCCTCGTCGCGGCCGTCTCCGTCGCCGCCGTCGTCGGGCTGGGAGGATCGGGGCTGCTGTCGCCCTGGTGGTCGCAGTTCGTCGACGATCTCGGCCAGTTCGGCGCCGGGGCGGCCGCGACCCTGGCCTGCTGGCTCACCGCGTCCCGCCAGGCCGGAGCCCAGCGGCGCTGGCGGCTGTGGATGGGCGCGGCCGCGTTCGGGTGGACGATCGGGCAGTTCATCTGGAGCTGGTACCAGCTGTTCCGCGCCGACGCGCTGCCCTCGCCCTCGGCGGCCGACGCCGGCTACCTGACCCTGCCGGTCTTCGCGCTGCCGGCGATCGTCTCGCTCGCCGCCGCCCGCCCGGCCGGCGACGGACCGCGGCGGCGGCCCGGGCAGCTGGTCATGGTGCTCGACGGGCTGATCGTCGTCGGGGCGCTGTTCGTGCTCACCTGGGCGACCACGCTCGGCTCGGTGGTGCGCGCCGGCGCGGGCTCGGCGTTCGCGTACTCGGTCGCCATCGCCTACCCCGTCACCGATCTCGTGCTCACAGTCATCGTCATCCTGCTGCTCGCCGCGTCCACGCCCGCGAACCGCGCCCAGCTGACCATCCTCGGCGCCGGCCTGCTGTGCCTGACGTTCTCGGACAGCGTGTTCGCGTACCTGGTGTCCAAGGGCGCCGACAGCATGCCGCCGCTCGCCGACGCCGGGTTCACCGCCGGCATGGCCCTCGTCGCCGTCGCCGCGCTCAAGACCGGCGCGGACACCCAGGCCCGACCGGCCGCGCGCAGATCGCGGTGGGTGCAGCTGCTGCTCCCGTACGTCCCGGTGGCCGGCACCGGCGTGCTGCTCATCGTGCAACTCGTGCGCGGCATCCGGATGGACGGCGTCGAGATCGCGGTCGAGACGGCGGTCATCTCGCTGCTCATCATCCGGCAGGCGGTGACGCTGATCGAGAACGCGGTCCTGCTCGATCGCGTCTCGGACAGCCAGGCGCGCCTCACCCACCAGGCGTTCCACGACGCGCTCACCGGCCTGTCCAACCGCGTGCTCTTCCACGACCGCCTCGCCCACGCGCTCGCCCTGCACCACCGCGACGGCCGCCCGCTCGCCGTGCTCTTCTGCGACCTCGACGACTTCAAGACCGTCAACGACCGGTACGGCCACCACGCCGGCGACCGCCTCCTGCACGAGGTCGCGGGCCGGCTGCGCGGCGCGGTGCGCGAGGCCGACACCGTCGCCCGGGTCGGCGGCGACGAGTTCGCGGTCCTGCTCGAGGGCGGCGGCGACCCCGGCGAGCCGGCCGAGCGGATCATGAGCGCCGTCGGCCGGCCGTTCGACCTCGACGGGGAGACGGTGCGGATCGGGATGAGCGTCGGGCTCGTGGAGGCCGGCTCCGCCCTGACCGCCGACGTCCTGCTGCGCCGGGCCGACGCCGCCATGTACGCGGGGAAGCGGCAGGGGAAGGGGACGCTGGTGCGGTACCGCGTCGACCTGCCGGACGGCACGGGCAGCTCCGACCTGGCCGAGGCGCTCGCCGCCACCCTGCGCGACGGCGACGGGCTCGACGTGCACTACCAGCCGATCGTCCGGCTCGCCGACGAGACCGTGGTCGCCGTCGAGGCCCTCGCTCGCTGGACGCACCCGGTCCTCGGCCCGGTCTCCACCGACATGGTCATCGCCACCGCCGAGGAGATCGGGCTGATCCGGCTCGTCGACGACTTCGTGCTCGACCGCGCGTGCCGGGACGCCGCCGCGTTCCGCGGGCCGTGGGCGGACATCGCCGTCCACGTGAACACCTCCGCGGCGCGCCTGGGCCGGCCCGAACACGAGGAGACCGTCCGCGACGCCGTGCTCCGGCACGGGCTCGCCCCGCACCGGCTGCTCCTCGAACTGACCGAGACCGCGCCGCTGGCCGACCTGTCCGCCGCGGCGGGGGCCGTGCGGCGGCTCGGGCGGTTCGGGGTGCGGTTCGCGCTGGACGACTTCGGCACCGGGTACAACGCGCTCGCCCAGCTGCACGCGCTCCCGGTGCACGAGGTGAAGCTCGACCGCTCGTTCACGGTCGCCGACGGTGGCCGCAGCGAGGCCGTGTGCCGCTCGATCGTGCAGATCTGTGCGGGCATGGGCGTCACCGTGGTGGCCGAGGGCGTGGAGACCGCTCTGCAGGCGGCCGCCATGGCCGCCCTCGGCTGCGACTACGGGCAGGGACACTATTTCGGTGCGTCGGCGCCGCTTCCTACGCTTTCGCCAGGTGCTCCATCTCCCGCATGATCCTCTCGGCGTCGTCCGGCGCCACGTGGTCGGCGTCCAGGTAGAGGCTCAGGCGCAGCGTGCCGGGGACGTCGTCGACGTGCACGAACAGCGGCTCGAACGTCGGCGCGTCCTGGGCCGTCACCCAGCGGAACGCGGACTCGCCCGGCTCGATCGGCTCGTCGCGGGACGGGCCGCGCCGGTCGTTGAAGTAGCAACCGATCTCGACGTCGTGCGCGTCGATGATGCGTTGCACGCCGGTGTGGTGGAAGTACGCATATTTGTACGCCGCTGTCGTCACCCGCCGCGCACGCCCGAGCAGTTCGGCGAAGTCCGCGCTGTCCGCCGGCAGGCTCAGGAGCCCGGCCTGCGCGAGGGTGCACACCACGTTCGCCAGTCCGGGGCGGAAGCGGTTGCTGACCATCGGCCGGATGAGCACCGGGTCGGCGCCGAACACGCGGTGCAGGGCGCCGGCGAACGCCGCGAGGAGCACGGTCGAGCTGTCCAGGCCCGTGCTCGCCGCCCAGTGCCGCGCCGCGAGGCCGAGGGTGGGGGAGGTGAACTCGCCGTGCCAGTACCGCGGCTTCGTGGTGGTCGCCGGCTTCGGGAACCGTTCCCGCGGGACGGTGTCGAGGATGTTCTGCCAGTACCGTTGGGCCGCCGCATTGTGCCGCTGCCCCGCCGGCGACGCCTGCCAGTGCGCCTGCGCGAGCGGCTGCAGCCCGTCCACCGGCGTGCCGGTGCGCGCGGCGACTTCCCTGAGCATGGTCATCGCCCCGGCGGCGTCGGTGACGAGGTGCGAGATGAGCACCGCCATGTGCGTGAGCTCGCCGTGGTGCGTGACGACGGCCATCTTGAGCGGCCATTCGGTGGTGAAGTCGAGCATTTTCGCGCGCCAGGCCTCGCACAGGTCCTCGGCCACGTGCGCCGGGTCGTGCTCGCCGGCGTCGACGACTTCCAGGTCGATCGCGCCGCTTCGGTGAACGACCTGCACCGGGGCGTCGCCCTCGTGCGTGATCAACGTGCGCATGGGTTCGTAGCGGCTCATGAGGTACCGGAGCTCGCCCTTGACCTCGTCGATCGTGGTGCCCGGGGGCAGCGGCTTCACCCCGCCCAGCGGCAGCCACGTGCCCTGTTTGACGATTGCGGACCAGTTCTCGAGCTGGCCCCACGATAACGGGCCCTCGCCCCCCGACTCGCCCTCGAACTCGACGCTGACTCGCTCCGGCGCAGCAGGCATCCCGCCGGCCCTCCCATCGCTCGTGACGGCAGTGCGCGGCCTCCCGACCCGTCCGGCATCGGCGCGCGGCGGGCAGAGGCGGCCTGCGAAACGTGGCGGGTCGCAGCAGGACGCATCGGCGTTCGTCGGTACTCTACTGTAGGATTCGGCTTATGACTGCCGGGTCGGCCTCAGGCCGTTCACGAAAGCTGCGCCCGGCTGACGTTTGACCTCGCCGCGGGCTCGTGGCCCGCCTCCCCCGTGCGCTTCTGTCTTCCGACGGATCCGCATTGGAAGGGAGGTGATTGCGGTGAGTTGGGACGATTTCGTGGCCCGCCACAACGTCGGGGACGTCGTGGACGGGACCGTCACGAGGCTGACGCCGTTCGGCGTGTTCCTGACGGTGTCCGGCGACGTGCCGGGCCTGCTGGTGACCAGAGACCGGCCGTCGATCGGCAGCACCGTCGCGGTGCGCATTCAAGAGCTCGACACGCTCAACAAGCGCGTCGCGTTCAGCTGATCTTCGACCAGCTGTCGTAGTCGTGCACAGCGAGACCCTGGTATGTGCTGTACCCGGCGGCCCCGGCATCGATCGCCGTGAGCTGCTGCTGCAGGGCGGCCTGGGAGCGGCCGGCGAACGTGCAGTACGAGCAGTCGTTCGCCGGCTGCGTCTCCGCCGCCAGCCGCACCGGCTTGCGCCCCGCCTGCGCCCGCGCGAGCAGATCCGTCCCCACCCCGACGACCGCCGACCCACTGTCCCGGTACGACATGACGGTGATCGCATCGACCCGCGCCATGACCTCCTCGGCCAGGTTCCGCGTCCCCACCTTGATCGTCGCCAGCCAGAACGGCACGTCGGCCTCCAGCGGCTCCGGCCCCGCCTTGCGCACCTGGTCGAGCATGCTCAGGAAACTCGTGGCGATGCTCGCCTGATCCCGCGTCCAGTTCGCCAGCAGGTACGGCTCGACATCCAGATGCACCCCGTCGAACAGCCGCAGCGCACTGACCCGCTGCCGCCACGCCACGGCATCCTTGGGGTTGGTCGCCCAGCTCGGATCCCCGCCGAGCGCCGAGAGCCTGATCCCGGCCGCCTTGGTCCGCGCCCGCAGCTCCTGCAACCGCGCGACCTCGGCCTTCCCCGGCTGCCACGACACGGCCGCGAAGATCTCCTTCACGCCCTGCTTGTTCGCCCAGGCCACCACGGCCGCCGGCTGGGCCTGCGACCACAACCACATGGCCCGCGCCTTGGCCGGACTCTTGATGATGGCAACGGGTTGTATCGCGGCCTGCGCGGGCTGCACCCCGAACGCCGCCGCGGCGACCACGGCAGCCATCACAGCGACCATCTTGCGCTTCATCCGTGAAGCGTGCTCGCCTCCGGTTGCAGGGTCGGTGCCCCTTTGGGGTAGAAAGGTGACTCGTGTTCTCCCGTATCACCACCGAAGCCCGAGCGGCGATCGCCCTCCTGCCGACCTTCGCCCACGCCGCCAAGCGCACCTCGGTGACGCCCCAGGACCTGGCCGCCGCCCTGCACAGCCAGCGCGCCGGCAACACGGCCGCGCTCTGGACCGACCCCCACCCCGGCCCGCCCCCGTCCTCGTCCCTGACGCCGTCGGACTTCGACCAGCCCCTGAAGCAGGTCCTGGAGCAGGCCGGCCGCATCGCCATGACCGCGAACGCCGAGCACATCGGCACCGAACACCTGCTGGCCGCCCTCCTGCGAACCGACCCTTCCTCCCCGGTCGTCGCCTGGCTCTCCGAGCGCGGCGCGACCTCGGAGGCGATGGACGCCCTGCTGACCCGCCTGGCGGGCGGCCTGGGCTCCGAGTCTCTGGCGGAGAAGCCGTCGTTCATGGAGCGCCGCAAGTGGAACGCGGCTCGCGCCCACTCCCAGGGCAAACACAGCGGCCTGTCCACCACGATGACGATCGCCCTGACCGTGATCCTGATCGTGATCGTGCTGGCCCTCTGCATCTGGAGCGGCCCGTGACAGGCTCGCCGCCGCGCCTGCCTGTGCGTCGTGTGAGGCACGCTGCTGGTGCGAGCGGCGAGGGCAGGAAACCCCGGCGGTGATCTCACCGGCCACGAGTCGTGGCCAAGGCACCTCGTGCGGCCAGGCTCAAATCATTGCCCTTCCTCCTCTCAGGGATAAAGGCTTGGGCGATGAGCTCTTGACTCCGATGTGCGGCACCGTGGAGTGGAAGCTGCTCCTTGTTCGCACACTCCTACGACGGCGGCGCGGCGACCGTGTGACGCCCGTCCGGGAGGCGCCTGGTGGCGCCCCTCCGGTGTAGAAACTCCAGCAACGGTACCGCCACCCGCCGAGTCGTCCCCAAGGCCTGCCGCGCCTCGCTCAACGTGAACGGCTGCTCCAACAGCGCCAGCCGTGCAACCGCGGCCGCGGGAGCCGAGGGCAGCAGCACGATCCCGTCCGCGATGCGCAGCAGGAGGCCCGCCTTCGCCGCCGCGGCGAGTTCCTTCGGGCCCAGGCCCAGCGCGGCCAGCCGGTCGGCCTCCGGAGCGGCGAACGGGTGCGAGTCGAGGTCGGCCCGTACCGCGTTCAGCGCACGCTGCAGCTTCTCGGGCAGGCGGCTCCCGGTGCCGATGCGGCCGTCCCGAATCGTCAGCGGCGGCGCGACGAGGCGCTCCACCAGGGCGCGGTCCGGCAGCCCGAGCCGGCTGCGGATCGCGTCGACCGGCGGGTCGGGGTCGACGGGGTGCTGCTCGGCGTACGCCCTGACCTCCGCCGCCAGCCGCGCCCGCAGCGACTCCTCGTGGGCCGGGTCCAGCAGCCAGCCCGCCCCGGGCGCCGTGACGCCCATGCGGGTCAGCTCGTCGGCGTGCACGAGCTTGCGCCGGCGCAGCTCGTCCTCCGGCGACGGGCGTCCGTCCATCGTGGACAGGTCCACGGCGCGCGTCGCCGCGGCGCCCCGCCGGCGCAGGGGTGGCGGAGACACGTCCAGCACCGTGACGCCACCCGGGACGCGGTGCAGGCCCGGGTCCCGCAGCAGCGCCCGGTCGCCGACGTGCAGCGGCAGCACGCGGGCCAGGCGGAGGCGCGCCGTGTCGGTGCCCAGCGGCCGCACGTGCGCGGCGACCGCCGCGGACCCGATGTGGAACACCGACGTGGACGGCAGTCCGGCGACCGGATCGCCGTGGATGCGCACGTCGATGAGGTCGGTGAAAGTGTACCGCCCGGGTGTGACAAGAGCGTCGCCCCGCGCCACCGCCGAGCGCTCGACGCCCCGCAGATTCACGGCCACGCGGGCGACGGCGTCCACAGTGGAGACGGGCGAGCCGAGGGATTGCAGGGCTCGTACGCGTACCGGCGAAGAATGCAGCTCCAGGTCGGACTCGGCGGTCAGGCGGCCCGCCCCCAGGGTGCCCGTGACGACCGTGCCGCTGCCGCGGATGGTGAACGCGCGGTCGACCCACAGCCGGACGGGCGCGCCGAGGTCGGGCGCGGGCAGGGCGGACCCGAGACGGTCCAGCGCCGCGCGCAGCTCGTCGAGGCCGGCTCCGGTGACCGCGCTGACGGCCACGCTCTCGACGTCGCCGATCGTGGTCTTCGCCAGGTGTTCCAGGGCCTGAGCCCGCGCCGGGGCCGGGTCGGCGAGATCGGCGCGGGACACGACGAGCAGCGCGTGCCGCACGCCGAGCGCGTCGAGGGCGGCCAGGTGCTCGGCGGACTGCGGCTTCCAGCCCTCGTCGGCCGCCACGACCAGCATCGCGGCGGGGACCGGGCCGACGCCGGCGAGCATGTTGGGCACGAACCGCTCGTGCCCGGGCACATCGACGAACGCAACCGTCGCGCCCGACGGCAACTGCGTCCAGGCGAAGCCGAGGTCGATCGTCATGCCCCGGCGCCGCTCCTCGGCCCAGCGGTCGGGCTCCATGCCGGTGAGTGACCGTACGAGCGTGGATTTGCCGTGATCGACATGCCCGGCAGTGGCGACGACCCACATGCTGCTCAGCGACCCGCCGCGCGCAGGATGGCCGCGGCCACCGACTTGTCCTCCGCCTCGGGCACGCACCGCAGGTCCAGCAGCAGCCGGTCGCGCTCGACCCGGCCGAACACGGACGGTTCCCCCGTTCGCAGCGGTTGCGCCAGTACCGCCGGCAGCGCCAACGCCGCCGACTCCAGCTCCACGTCCGGCGCCCCGCCCCCTCCGACGACGGCGACCGAGTCCACGACCGCGGCGTCGATCCCGGGCAGCTCGGCCAGGATCGCCTCGGCCCGCCGCCGCAGCACGCCGGCGTCCGCGCGCAACCCGCGCCAGGTAGGCGTTTCCGGCCCGAGCAGCGTGGCCTCGATCGCGGCAAGCGTCAGCTTGTCCACGCGCAGCGCCCGCGCGAGCGGATGCCGCCGCAGCGACTCGACCAGGTCGGCCCGGCCGAGCAGCAGCCCGGCCTGGGGCCCGCCGAGCAGCTTGTCACCGCTCGCGGTCACGAGGTCGGCACCGTCCTTGAGCACCGTGTCGGCATCGGGCTCGTCGGGCAGCACCGGATCGGGCCGCAGCAACCCCGATCCTATGTCCACGACGACGGGGACGTCGAGGCCGGCGAGGGCGGCAACCGGTACCGTGGAAACGAAACCGCGCTGGAAGAAGTTCGACGGGTGCACCTTCAGCACGAACCCGGTCTGCGCCCCGATCGCCCGCCGATAGTCCTCCAGCGACGTCCGGTTGGTCGTGCCCACCTCCCGCAGCCGCGCGCCCGTCGACTCGAGCAGGTCAGGCAGCCGAAACCCGTCCCCGATCTCGACGAGCTCGCCGCGGCTGACCACGATCTCGCGTCCGGCCGCCAATCCCGTGGCCGCCAACACGAGTGCCGCCGCACCGTTATTCAGCAGGTGTACCGCCTGTGCCCGCGGAACCGCCCCCGCCAGCGCATCCAGCGCCCCCCGCCCGCGGCGGGCCCGGCGGCCGCTGTCCAGGTCGAGTTCGACGTCGGTGTGGCCGGCCGCCTTGACCAGCGCCCCGATCGCCGCGTCGGACAGCGCCGCGCGCCCGAGGTTCGTGTGCAGCACGACGCCGGTGGCGTTGAGCACGGTACGCATGCCGCCGCGCAACCGCCGCTCGACCTCCCCGACCACGTCCCCGGCCGCGACCTCCCCACGCCGGACCCGGTCGAGCTCCTCGCGCACCACGACCCTGGCCCGGTCGCGCGGAAAGCCGGCCAGCCGCGGATCGTCGAGCACCGTATCGGTCCTGGGCACCGCCCGTCGCGGATCCAAGGCAGCCCTCACTCTCAGCGTTCCCGTGCCCCTCCACGCTAACAGCGCCGAGTTATCCACAGGCGGCGATTGCTCCTGGCGCGCGTCGGGTGAGGGCGCGCACGCTGAGGGTGACACACGGAACGGGGGTCCGCACATGCGGCGCTTCACCATGTTCGCCCTGGACTGGACGGGCAAGCTGCTCCTGCTGGTGGGCCTGGTGGCGGCCCACGGCGCCCTGCTGGCGGTGGTGCTGACGGCGATCTTCGCCCGCCGCCACCTGAGCACGGCCGCCGACGGCATGGCCTGGGCCGGCTGGTGCCTGGGCGCCGCGGGCATCTGCTTCTGGCTGCACCGCCGGCTCACCGCGAAGCAGGCGGCCGAGTCATGAAGGACGCGACCGCGAAGATCACGAGAACCACGACGGTCTACGGCCGCACCTACAAGATCTCCGCCGCGGCCACCGGCTCCGAGGACGTCGACCTCGAGGTCCTCATGCTGAACGGGTCCGACGAGGAGATCGGCCGCCTGATGGGCCGGATCCCGCGACCGAGCCTGCACTCGGTCGGGCAGGCCTTGAGCGCCCTGGCCGGCATCACCAGCGGCGCCCGTGCACCGGGGTCGGGCAACAAGCGCATCGACCAGCTGCGCAAGACGTACCCGAACGCGTACCAGCCGTGGACCGACGGGGACGACCAGCAGCTGGCCAAACTCTATGGGGACGGCGCTTCGATCAAGGACCTGTCGACGGCGTTCGGCCGCCAGACGGGCGCGATCATCGCGCGGCTGACGGTGCTGGGCCAGATCGAGGCCGCCGTCCCGCCCCGCAAGCCGCCGTCCCAGCCTTCGCCGACCGCTGCTGTGCCGGATCGCCCAGCCCCTGCGAGCGACGGGATCGATCCACCCTTCTGAGCGGACGCACGTCGTGGTGAAGAGATCACCACCGGGGTTTCCTGCCCTCGCCGCTCGCACGAGCAGCGTGCCGCACACGATGTGCGGGCAGGGGCTGTTGGCGGAGACGGACGGGAATCGAACCCGCCTGGCCCGGGTTCCGGACCACACCAGTTTTGAAGACTGGGAGGGGCACCAGCCGCCCGCACGCCTCCGGTGCCGAGCGTACTTACCAGCTTGCGGACCAGGTGTACCAGGGTCCGTCGAGCACCCGGAACCGCGGCCCCTCCCAGGCGCCGTTGCCGAGGCCGGTGCCGAAGCCGCCGGGGAAGTACCCCCAGCCGACGTCGTCGAAGCCAAGCAGCGTCTCGTACTCGCCGGCGTAGAAGATGTAGCCGCCGTCGACGGCGTACGCGCTGCCGACCTTGCACGCCCCGATCAGGTCGGGCACCGTGACCGGATCGAACAGGTCGTCCCCGTCGCGCGGTGCCGGCAGGCCCTGCACGAACGCGTCGAATGTGTCCCGGCGGAAGCATCCGGGGAACGCCTGGGCCTCCCGCGTCCGTTCCCGCGCCAGGTACAGCACCCCGAGCCCGATGATCGCGCCGGCGAGGAGTCCGAGCACCATTCCGACATAGATCAGCCGACGAGCGACGCTCATGGCCACGGAGTCTTCCAGAGTCCGCCCCGACCCGAAGTCCCGCAGCGTGCCAGCCGCCCGCCCGATTTTGTCGTACCCCCCGACTAGCGTCCGGGGCATGAAGTTCAACCGCGGATGGTGGGGCATCGGCCTCGGGGACTACCTCCCCTGCAAGTTCACCTATCAGCTCTATGACCTCGCCTCACTGCCGGCGGTTGACGTGCCCGGCGGCTACGACTGGCTGGTTGGCGCGGATCCGGTCGGGAAGCGGATGTACCGGGCGGAGGGCGACGTGCCGGCCGGGCTGGCGTTCGACGAGTTCTTCGCGCGGCCCGAGTTGCCGCTGGCGTTCGCGTCGCCGACGGACTGTTTCTGGCGGGTGCGGGACCGCGGGGAGTTCGAGAGCGGGCGGCTGGTGGAGTTCATGGCCGACTCGCAGGGGTGCGTGTACTGGTACCTGTTCGTCGGGGCGGACGGGGCGCAGCCGGTGCTGGCGGGGGATGCCGGCGACGGTGAGCTCGTGCAGGCGGCGGACTCGTTCGGCGAGTTCCTGCGGCGGCTGTGGATCGAGACGACGGGGTGGTACGAGATCGTCGGCGAGAAGCGGCCGCCGGAAGCGTGGTCGCCGCTGGTGCGGGAGTACGTGCGGCAACTGGAGACTAGGGTCGGGTCATGACGTATGCCGAGGTGAACGGGGTCTCGCTCTGGTACGAGGAGCACGGCGCCGGTGAGCCGCTGGTGCTGCTGCACGGCGGGTTCTGGACCGTTGAGATGTTCGGGGAGCTGCTGGCGGCCCTGGCGGAGCGGCGGCGGGTGATCGGGGTCGAGCTGCAGGGGCACGGGCACACACCGAATGCGGAGCGGCCGCTGCGGTACGAGACGTGTGCCGATGACGTGGCCGCGCTGATCCGGCACCTGGGGCTCGGGCGGGTCGACGTGATGGGGTACTCGCTCGGGGCCGGGACGGCGGTTCGGATCGCGATTCAGCATCCGGACGTGGTGCGGCGGCTCGTTGTCGTCTCGACGCCGGTGCGGCGGACCGGGTGGTTCCCGGAGGTGCTGGCCGGGATGGCGCAGCTGGGGCCGGAGGCGGCCGAGGGGATGAAGGGCTCGCCGCTGTACGCCGCCTACGCCAAGGTGGCACCGCGGGTCGAGGACTGGCCGGTGCTGGGGGCGAAGCTGGGGGAGTTGCTGCGGCGGGACTACGACTGGTCTCCGGAGGCGGCGCGGATTCGGGCGCGGACCATGCTCGTGTACGCGGACGCCGACTCGATCCCGCCCGCGCACATCGCCGAGTTCTACGCACTGCTCGGGGGCGGGCTGCGCGACGCGGACTGGGACGCCTCGAAGCGGGTGGCGTCGCGGCTGGCGATCATCCCGGGGCGGACGCACTACGACATCACCGGGGCGCCGTCGCTGCCCGGGCTGGTGGAGGACTTCCTGACCGTGCCGGACTGATGCGAGTCGCGGCCGCGGACACGAGAACGGGAGAGGAAGCAGGGGACAGCAGGCAGGAGGGAGCAGCCAGGGGAAAGCAGGCAGGGGAGTGCAGGCGGGGAAAGCAGGCGGGGAGAGGAGTGAGGAGGACGAGCCGTTCGTGGCGCTTCGCGGGCAGGTCGGTGGGCCGGGAACGCTGACGCGGCAAGGGGGAGAAGAGGCGAGGCGCGGACCGGGAAGCCCGCGCCTCCGGGAGGGAGAGAGAACAGAAGGGGTGCAGGTCAGCCGTCGATGCGGTGGGTGGTCCAGAAGGAGGTGAGGCTGGTTGCGCCGGCGGCGGACTGGGCGGCGGCCTTGAAGTCGGGGACGGTCGAGACGCCGTACCAGTGGGATTGGGCGTAGTTGAACATCAGATTGGACATCGTGGTGGTGCCGAGGGTGCGGCGCAGGTCGTGCAGGGCGCACTTGCCGTAGCCGTAGATGACCGTCGAGTAGCGGGAGGAGTGGGCGTCCCAGTAGGCCATCGAGCTGGTCAGGCGTTCGCTGGAGGACTGCCAGGTCACCGAGTTCCAGCAGTTGGTGCCGGTCTTGTTGAAGTACAGGTCGGTGGCGTAGTCGGTGAAGGCCTCGTCGAGCCAGGGCGTCGTGTACTCGTCGTCGCCGACGATGCCGTAGAACCACTGGTGCGCCAGTTCGTGGGCCAGGGCTGTCGACGAGACGACATCGAGGACGAAGCCGGGGTACTCCATGCCGCCGAACCAGAAGTTGTTGTCCAGCACCACGTCGGCCTCGCCGTACGGGTAGGCGCCGAAGCGGGAGGAGTGGGCGTCCAGGGCTCCCATCGCGGTGGAGAGCATGGAGCTCGCGCTGCTCGCGGAGATGGCGCTCGTGCGGTAGACGTTGACGCGGTAGCCGCCGGGGGAGACGCCGGTGGTCTTGGTGAAGGGGCCCGCGGCCCAGGCGAAGTCGCGGACGTTGGTCGCGACCGAGCGGGTCACGGTGCGGCCGGTCGCGCCAGGAGTGTCGGTGGCGGTGCCGGTCGCGGGGACCGACAGGGAAGTGGGGTGGTCCAGGGTCACGTCGAAGTCGCTGATGAGGCTGTAGAACGACTCGCCGTTGTTCGTGTACGGGGACAGGTGCCAGCCGGCGCCGTCGCGGACCGCGAGGACGGGCAGGGCGTTGCCGATGAAGTTGTACGCGCCGTCGCGGCCGAAGCGGTCGGCGCCCGCGGGTACCACGATGCCGAGGTCGAAGCCGATCGTCGCGGAGGCGTTCTGGGCGAGCGGCGTGGGGAGCGTGATCTTCAGGGCGGTGCAGTTGACCGAGAGGGCGGCCGGGGTACCGCCGGTCACGTTGGTGACGGTGATCGGCGTGTTCGACGGGCAGGTGCCGTGGTAGTTGTCCCACAGGCGCAGGTACACCTCGGGCAGGGCCGTCGGTGAGGTGTTGGTGAACGTGACCGTCTCGTGGCCGGTCCACGAGGCGCCGGTGCTGTTGCTCGTGAGGGTGACGGTGTAGTCGGCCAGGCCGGGTGTCCTGGTGGTGTCGACCGCGGCGTGCGCCGGCGAGGCGATGACCCCGACGGCGACGGCGGTGGCGGTGGTGACCGCGGCGGTGAACGCGGTCAGGAGCCGGATCGTCATGCCGCGAGCATCCGGGCATCGAACGACGAGCGTCAATGCGGGACGACCCCCTGCGAGACCCTCGTCCGCGCCGGCGATCAAGTGCGGTCGCCCGAGAGGTGGCCGTCAGGAAATCGCTCTCCCCACTTGACGCGGCACGGTGCGCCAGGAGTAGCGTGCCGGTTGAGAGAGCGCTCTCTGTCCCCGCCAGGAAGCTAGGAGAGCCATGCGCACCACACGGAAATGGGTCGTCGGCGTCACCGCCGCGGCCACGCTCGCACTGGTCGCCATCACCGCCGTGGCGAACGCCGGAACCAACGCCGGGACCAGCGGCAACGCCGGAACAAGCGGAAGCGCCCAGCTCGCCGCCGCCGGCTCGCCCACGCCGCCGGCCGGGTTCACGCTCACCTGGAGCGACGAGTTCAACGGCGCCTCCGGTACCGGCGTGAACACCGGCACGTGGAAGTACGACACCGGACCGGGCAGCAGCTTCGGTACCGGCGAGATCGAGACCATGACCAACAGCACGGCCAACGTGTTCCAGGACGGCGCCGGGCACCTGGTGCTGCGCGCGCTGCACAGCGGCAGCGACCCGCGGGCCGGCTGGACGTCCGGGCGGATCGAGACCCAGGCCGCCACGTTCGGTGCCGACGCCGGGGACGTGGTCCGGATGGAGTCCTCGATCCAGCAGCCGAACGTGACCACGGCCAACGGGGCCGGGTACTGGCCGGCGTTCTGGATGCTCGGCTCCACGCTGCGCACCGGCACGACGTGGCCGACCAGCGGCGAGGTCGACATCCTCGAGGACATCAACGGGCGCAGCTCGGTCTTCGGCACGCTGCACTGCGGCACCAACCCGGGCGGGCCGTGCAACGAGTCGACCGGCCTGGGCAGCGGCGAGCGGGCGTGCGCCGGGTGCCAGACCGGCTACCACACCTATGCGGTGGAGATCGACCGGTCCAAGTCGCCGGAAGAGATTCGCTGGTACCTCGACGGGGCGAACTACTTCACCCTGCCCGCGACCCGCGTGGACGCCACGACCTGGAACAACGCCGTGCACCACCCGTTCTTCATCATCTACGACCTGGCCATGGGCGGCGGATTCCCCGACGCGTTCGGCGGCGGTCCCAACGCCAGCACGATCTCCGGCGCGCAGATGAACATCGACTGGGTCGCGGTGTACAACAAGAAGGGCGGCACCACGACGCCGCCCGGCACCAACATCGCGCAGGGCAAGCCGACCACCGCCTCGTCGTCGGAGAACGCGGGCACGGCCGCCGGGAACGCGACCGACGGCAACGCCGGCACCCGCTGGTCGAGCGCGTTCAGCGATCCGCAGTGGCTGCAGGTCGACCTCGGCCAGTCCTACAACCTCACGAGCGTCAACCTGAACTGGGAAGCCGCCTACGCCAAGGCCTTCCAGATCCAGACCTCGGCCGACGGGACGAACTGGACCAGCATCTACAGCACCACGTCGGGCACCGGCGGCAACCAGACGCTGAACGTCTCCGGATCCGGGCGTTATGTCCGGGTGTACGGCACGCAGCGCGCCACCGCCTACGGCTACTCCCTCTACGAGTTCGGCCTGACCGGTACTCCGGGCGGCGGAACGGGCGGCGGCACGCTGCTGTCCCAGGGGCACCCGACCACTGCCTCGTCGACGGAGAACGCGGGCACGCCCGCCGCGAACGCCACCGACGGCAACACCGGCACCCGCTGGTCGAGCGCGTTCAGCGACCCGCAGTGGCTGCGCGTCGACCTGGGCGCCACCCACTCGATCAGCAAGGTCAACCTGAACTGGGAGGCGGCCTACGCCAAGGCCTTCCAGGTCCAGACGTCCAACGACGGGACGAACTGGACGACCATCTACAGCACCACGACCGGCACCGGCGGCAACCAGACCCTGAACGTGACAGGCTCCGGCCGGTATGTCCGGGTCAACGGCACCCAGCGCGCCACGGCCTACGGCTACTCGCTGTTCGAGTTCCAGGTCTACGGCAGCTGAGGCGATACTGACGCGGTGGACGCCCGCCGCGCACTCGAGGCCGCCGCGGCCGTCCTGCACGGACGCGGCGGCCCCGACCGTGCGGCCCTGGCCGCGATTCTGCTCCGGGAGGCCGCGGCCGAACCGCCGATCACCGAGCGAATCGCCGAACTGATCTCGGGCGGCCGCGCGGCGGAGGCCCTGGACGTGGGCGGGCAGGCGCTCGATGCGACGGCGGGCGACGAGCACACCGCGCTGTGCCTGCACCTCGCCGAGGCCTGCCTGATCCTGCGCCGGTGGGACGACGCCGACCGGTACGCGGACCGAGCGGCCGACCCCGACCACCCGTCCGCGCTCGCGATCAGGGCGGATGCGGCGTTCGGCCGCGGCGACCTCGACCGGGCCGCCGAACTCGCCGCCCAGGTCATCGAGTCCGCGAACGGGGCCCAGCCGCGCGACTCGGAGACGGCGATCCGGCCCGGGGCGGCGCAGAACGAAGACTCCGGGGCGGCGTTGCGGCCCGGGGCGGTGCCGACCGACGTGGTTCGGGCGATCATCACCCGGGCGCGCTGCGAGGCTCGGAGGGACGCGGCGACGGCGGCCGAGATGTACCGGCGGGCGGCGCGGCTGGCGGCGGGTCATGGGCTCCTCGCACCCAGGGTTGCCGCGCTGCTGGGGCTGGCCACGATCGAGCTCAACGACGGCGCGGACAGCCCGGCGCTGGCCGAGGCCCGGCGGGTCGCGCTCGACGGCGGGCAGCTCGCGCACGTGCTGTGGGCGGACGTGCTCCAGGCCGAGGCGCGGCTGCTCGTCGACGGACCCGCGGCCGGGCGCGCCGCGGCGGAACGGGCGGCCGGGCTCGCGGCGACCCTCGAACTGCCGGGGTTGGAGGCGGTGGCCGAGTTGATCGCGGCGCTCGCCCAGGCCGCGGGCGGCGATCCGAAAGGTGGGCGTGCGCTTGCCGAACGCGCCGCGCACCGGCCCCTCGCGCCCGCCGAGGTGCTCGCCGGGCCGGACATGGTGGACGGGGTGGTCGCGGTGCTCGGCCACGACCGGGCCGGGGCCGCCGTCGCGCTCAGCCGGAGTGTGGACATCCTGCGCGGCCGCGATGAGACGGCGCCAGTGCCGACCTGGGGCCTCTGGACGCTGATCAACGCAGCCACGCCGGCAAACACGACCGCGAACCCGCTGCCGCCGCACGATGCGACGCGGCCGCATGACGCGACGCGGCCGCATGACGCGACGCGGCCGCATGACGCGACGCGGCCGCACGACGCGATGCCGCTGCTCGCGGCGATGCGGGGCGTGAACCGGGGAGCCGTCGACTATGCGGCGGCGATCGAGGCCGGGCGAACCGGGGACATGGCCGAGGCGGCGCGGCGGTATGCGGCCGGGAAAGCAATGGTCACCGGGTGGTGGGGGCGACTCCTGCGGCTGGTCGTGCTCGAAGCCGCCGTCGCCGACCAGTGGGGCGATCCCGTGCCCGACCTGCGCGCCGATCTCGCCGCCGCCGAGCGGGAGGGGGACGAGGCCGGCGCGCGCATCCTGCGGGGGCTGTTGCGCCGGGCCGGGGCGGGCACCCGGAAGGGGCGCGGGAACGCCACGGTGCCGGACGGGCTGCGGGCCGCCGGGGTGACCAGCCGGGAGATGGACGTCCTCGAGCTGGTCGGCGAAGGGCTCACCAACCGGCAGATCGCCGAGCGGCTGTTCCTCTCCGCGCGCACCGTCGACACGCACGTGGCCGCGCTGCTGCGGAAGACCGGGACCGCGACGAGAGGTGCGCTTAAGTCGGTGACGGCTGCCGATTTCCGGCCGGGCCGGACCGGCGACGCTGGGCGGCATGGATGAGCTGCAGCGGACCGTGGTGGTCACCGGCGGTACCGATGGGATCGGGCGGGCCGTCGCGCTCAAGCTCGGTGCGCAGGGCGACCGGGTCCTCTTCACCGGCCGGGATCCCGGCCGGGCCGCCGGCACGCTCGCCGGGCTGCCGCCGGGGCGCGGGAGCATGTTCCTGCCCGCCGACCTCTCGCTCATGGCCGACACCGGGCGGCTCGCCGACGAGATCCAGGCGAGGACCGGGAAGATCGACGCGCTCGTGTGCTGTGCCGGGTGTCTGGCCAACGAGCCGGCGTGGACGGCGGAGGGCAACGAGTACACGCTGGCGTTGAATGTCCTGTCGCGGTTGCTGCTCGTCGAGAGGCTCCAGCAACGCCTGGCAAACGTCGTGCTCGTGGCGGCGGCGGGAAGGTATCCGGACACGCTGAACTTCGACGATCTGCAGGCGCGCAAGGGCGGGCGGGGGCGGTGGGTCTCCGGGCGCACCCAGTTCGCCAACGATCTGCTCGCCGTCGAGCTCGCCGAGCGGCGTCCGGAGCTCGGGGTCTTCTGCGTGTACCCCGGGCTGACCCGCACCGCCGTGTTCCGCAACGCCACCGGGTTCCCCGCGCCGGTACGGGCCGTCGCGATGCTGGTGCAGCGGCTCGTCGGGCGCGATCCGGGCCGGGCGGCCGAGACGCCGGCGCGGCTGGCCGGGCCCGAGCGGTACCGCAGCGGGTTCTACGGCCCCGGCCTGCGCCCCAGAGCCATCCCGGCGAGGGCGCGGGATCCGAGGCGGCGCGAACAGCTATGGGCGGCCGGACAGGAATGCCTCGACGTGTGACGCGACCAGGGACGGGCGGTTCAGGTCCGGGGCGTTGTGGTCGGCGTCCGGCAGCACCTCGCACCGCGCGTCCGGCATGATCGCCGCGAGCCGCGGTGCCACCTCGCGGATGTAGGCGGGGACCTTCGTGCCGGTCAGCAGCAGCGCCGGGGTGGTGATCCGCGCGTACCGGGAGCCGTCGGAGTCCAGGCGGGCGATCTCGCCGATCTCGCCCGGCGTGGTGGGCATCATGGCGAGGGTCTCCGCGCCGTCCCTGCCGCGCAGCAGCAGGTACGCGAGGCCGTAGTGGACCGCCATCGGGGCCGGGGGGATCGGGACCAGGCCGGTGCGCTTGGTGAACGTCGCCATCGCCGCGTGCGGGCGGCCCCGCGCCAGCAGGCGGGAGAAGTCGGGCAGCCAGGCGAGGTCGAACGAGCCGTCGAGACTGACGCCCGGGTCGTACGCCGCGAGCCTCGAAAACGGCCGCCGGAGCGCCGTGTGCAGGGCGATCAGCCCGCCGTAGCTGTGGCCGAAGAGCAGCTCGGAGCCGGTGGCGGCGGCGACGGCCAGGACGTCGTCGACCTCGCGCTCGATCGAGTACGCCGGGCCCTGCGGACCGCTGGCGCCGCGGCCCCGGCGGTCGATCGCGTGCACACGGTACCGCGGCAGGCTCCGCATGAAGCGCTCGTAGTGGTGCGCGCGCCGGTTGTTGCCCGGGACCACCACCAGGCCGGGGCCCTCGCCGGTGCTGCGGAAGCTGATCGCCGTGCCGTCCGCGGAGACGGCGACATCCATGTCGGTCATGCCGGAAGTCTGGCCGGAGGCGCTGGCAAAGCCCTGTCAGACCGCTGGCAGGAACTGCGAGCGCAACAGGCCGAACACGGCACTGTCGTGAAACCGACCGTCGTCCTCCAGGGAGAAGTCCCGCATCGTCCCCTCCCGGGTGAAGCCGAGGGACGTCAGCAGCCGGACGGAGCGGTGGTTGTCGGCGATCGTGTGCGCCTGGACGCGGTGCAGGTGCATCGGGCCGAAGCCGTACCCGAGGATCGCCCGCGCCGCCTCGCTCGCGTAGCCGTGGCCCCAGTGCGCGAGCGCCAGGTCGTAGCCCAGCTCGGCGCGGCGGTGCATGCGGTGCCAGCTGTGCAGGCCCATCAGGCCGATCACCTGCCCGCCGGCCTCGAGGGCCCAGTGCCGGCGCAGGTCGGCGGCCGTCTCGGCCAGCAGGTACTCCAGGAACGCCTCGCACTCCGCGAGGCTGCGCAGGGGTTCGTCGTTGTACCGCTGGACCTCCGGGTCGCCCCGGAACACCAGGACGTCCCGCGCGTCGGCGACGGTAGGCTCGCGAAGCACGAGCCGTTCCGTGTGGATCGGCAGCAGGACCACGACCGGCACCCTAGACCACCGCCGGCGCGGGCGAGCGGACGGGGAGAGCGAGTGCGGATCGGGCTGCTGGGTCCCCTGGAGGTGCGCGCCGGCGACGGGGAGATCGTCGAGGTCGGCGGGTCGCGCCTGCGGGTGCTCGTGACGCTCCTCGCGCTGCAGCCCGGCCGGGTCGTCACCGCCGCCCGGCTGGCCGACGGGCTGTGGGGCGAGCATCCGCCCGGCGGGGCCGGCAACGCGCTGCAGTCGCTGGTGTCGCGGCTGCGCCGGGTGCTGCCCGACGGGGTGCTGCAGGCCCGGCCGACCGGGTACCAGCTCGACGTCGAGCCCGGGGACGTCGACCACCTGCGGTTCGAGGCGCTGGTCGAGCGGGCCCGGGCGACCGCGGACCCGGCCGGGGCCGCGGTGCTGTTCCGGCAGGCCGAGGCGCTGTGGCGCGGTCCGGCGCTGGCCGACGCCGGGGACGCCGCGTTCGCCCGGCCCTGGCGCGCCCGCCTCGACGAGCTGCGCTTCGCCGCCATGGAGGACCGCCTGGAGGCCGAGCTCGGCATCGGCGAGCGGGTCGTCGCCGAGCTGGAGGCCCTGGTCGCCGCCCATCCGCTGCGGGAGCGGCTCGTCGGGCTGCTCATGCGCGCGCTCGCCTACGCCGGCCGCGGGGCCGAGGCGCAGGCGGCGTTCGAGCGCTGCCGGGAGCGCCTCGCCGACGAGCTGGGGGCGGATCCCTCGCCGGGGCTGCATGCGGTACACGTGCAGATCCTGCGGGGAGAGGCCGCGACCGAGCGCCGGGAACCCGCGGCCGGCAACCTGCGGGCCCCGCTGACGAGCTTCGTCGGGCGCGACACCGACCTCGGCACCGTGCGCCGGCTCGTCGCCGCCGGGCGGCTGGTCACGCTCGTCGGGCCCGGCGGCGCCGGCAAGACCCGCCTCGCCATCGAGACCGGGCGGGCCATGGCCGGCGACGTCCCGGACGGGGTGTGGCTGGTCGAGCTCGCGCCGGTCACCGACCCGGCCGACGTCATCCAGGCCGTCTGGGGCGCGCTCGGGCTGCGCGACCCGGCCGGCAAGCCCGGACCTGGGCGGCGCGCCGAGCCCGACGACCCACCCCGCCGGCTGGCCGCGGCGCTGGCCCACCGGCGGCTGCTGCTGGTGCTCGACAACTGCGAGCAGATCGTGGCGGCCGCCGCCGAGCTGGCCGAGCGGCTGCTGGGGGAGTGCCCGCGGCTGCGCATCCTGGCCACCAGCCGGGAGCCGCTCGGGATCACCGGCGAGACGCTCTTCGGCGTGGAGCCGCTCGGCGAGGACTCGGCCGCGCGGCTGTTCACCGACCGCGCCGCCGCCGTGCGGCCCGGGCTCGCCGACGACCCGGACGCCGTCGCCCGGATCTGCCGGGCCCTCGACGGGATGCCGCTCGCGATCGAGCTCGCCGCGGCCCGCTGCCGATCGCTGACCCCGGCCCACCTCGCGGACCGGCTCGACGACCGGTTCCGGCTGCTCAACCGGGGCAGCCGGACCGCCCGGCCGCGGCACCAGACGCTGCGCGCGGTCGTCGACTGGAGCTGGGACCTGCTCGCCGAGCCCGAGCGGGTCATGCTGCGCCGGCTGGCCATCTTCCCCGGCGGGGCGACCCTGGAGGCGGCGGCCGCGGTCTGCGACCCCGATGGGGGCCTCGGCGACCCGGACGCGCTGCTGACCACGCTGGCCGAGAAGTCGCTGCTGGTGACCGGGGACGACCTGCGGTACCGGATGCTGGAGACGATCCGCGCCTACGGCCTGGAACGCCTCGGCGAGCACGGCGAGACCGACGAGCTGCGCCGCCGCCACGGCGCCTGGTTCCTGGCCCTGGCCCAGCGCCGCGAGCCGGACCTGCGCGGCACCCGGCAGCTCGAGGCGCTCGCCGAGCTCGGCGCCGAGCACGACAACCTGCACGGGGCCCTGCGCCGGGCCATCGCGGCCGGCGACAGCGACCTCGCGGTGCGGCTCGTCGCCGTCGTCGGCTGGTACTGGTGGCTCGGCGGGCACCGGGTCGAGGGCGCCGCCCTGGCCTCCGCCGCGCTGTCCCTGCCCGGCCCGGCCGACCCGGACGCCCGCGCGCTGGCCTGCGGGGTGGCCGCCGTGAACGGGTTCGACGGCCTCGGCGACACCGAGATGCTCGACGGCTGGTTCTCGGAGGCAGTGGAGTACAAGGGGAACCATCCGCTCTTCCGGCTCTTCCAAGCCGTCGCCGGGCTCTATCGCGAGGGCCCGGTCGGCTCCGTCCTGGAGCGGATCACGGTCCTGGCCGCCGACGACGACCCGTGGATCGCCGGCCTCGGCCGCCTGCTCGTCGGGCACGCGCTGCTCAACACCGGCGCGCACGCCGGCGAGTCACTGGCCGCGTTCGAGTCCTCGCTGGAGGCGTTCCAGGGCCTCGGCGAGCGGTGGGGCATGTCCTTCGCGCTCGCCGCGCTCGCCGAGGCCAAGGCCCACCAGGGGCGCCACGGGGAGGCGATCGCGCACTACGAGGAGGCGCTGACCTATCTGCGCCTGCTCGGATCGA
Source organism: Dactylosporangium sp. CS-033363 (assembly GCF_050942475.1). Taxonomy (NCBI): domain Bacteria; kingdom Bacillati; phylum Actinomycetota; class Actinomycetes; order Micromonosporales; family Micromonosporaceae; genus Dactylosporangium; species Dactylosporangium sp. CS-033363. The sequence goes on from NZ_CP192032.1 coordinate 3,271,650, forward strand.
CCGAGGACCGCCCGGTCACAGAAGTGCGACTGGCCCAGTTGTACAGTCTGATCGGCGACCATCCCCGCGCCGACGCGACGATGGCCGAGGCCCGCCGCACCGCCAACCGGTCCGGCGTGCCCGACAGCATCGCGTTCGTCGAGTACGCGTACGCCGACCAGGCCCTGCGCGCCGGCCGCCTCGACGAGGCCCGCCCCCGGTTCGCGCACGCGCTGGACATCGTCGGGGACAACCGGGTCTCGCCGCAGATGCTCGCCCTGCTGCACTCCGGCCGCGCCGTGCTGCTGGCCCACGACGGGGAGCACGAGGCGGCCCGGGACGCGATCCGCACCGCGGTCGACTTCGGGCGGGCGGCGTTCGATGCCCTTGCCGTCGGTACGGCCGTGGACGACGCCGCCGAGGCCGCGCTGCTGGGCGGGGACGCGGCGCGGGCGGTGACGCTCATGACCGCCGCCCAGACCGTGCGCGGCGCCACCGACGCCACCCGTCCGTGGACCTCGGCGGTCTATGTGCGGGCCGTCGGGGAACTGACGCCTGAGGTGTACGCCACAGCCGTCGAACAGGGCAGCAAGGCCACGCTGGAGAACGTGCTCGACTACTTCCCCGCCCGTAATTGCGTTGAGCCGCCCCCGGCTCCCGAGGCAGGCTGGAGGCACCGCAGCAAGTAACCCCGGGGGCCTCACCGTGCGTCTCATTCGTGATCTCTGGGCCACGTCACCGCGTCGAACCGCGGTCGTGGCCTTCCTCGTCCTGCTCGGCGCCGCCGGGCAGGCGGCCGCGTCCGCGATCGGCGGGTCCGTCCTCATCCATCGATCATGGGCGATGTTTGGCGTGCTCGCCGCCGCCCTCGCCGCCGCCGTGCTGACCGACGTCGCCGTCGCGCTCATCATGGCCCGCCTCACCGCCGACTGGGCCGCCGACGTGCGCCGCCGGCTGTGCCGGGTCGCGTTCGGGCAGGACCTGCCGACCCTGGAGACCACGCCGGTCGGCGAGCTGCTCGACCGGATCGACAACGACGTCTACCAGGTCGCCGCCGAGCTGCGCAACGCCGGCGTCCGCATCGCGCAGTCGGCCTGCTACACCGTGCTGTCCGTCGCGGTCGCGCTGTTCGTGTGGTGGCCGGCCGGCCTCGCGATGATCGTCATCGCCGTCGCGCTGTACCTCGGCCTGCGCAAGCCGACCGCGAAGATCGCCGCCAGCCGGATGGGCGAGGAGGAGGCCTGGAGCGACCTCGCCGCCGTCATGGAGGAGTCCATCCACGGCCAGGACGACGTGCGGACCTCCCTCGCCCGCCCGTACGTGCTGCGCCTCTTCGCCCGCCGCGCCGCCGTCGTGCTCGAACGCGGCCGCCGGGTCTGGGTCCGCTCCGCCGCCGTCACGTCCGTCGCCTCCGGCTTCGTGCGCCTCACCATCGCCGTGATCGTCCTCGGCGGCGTGTGGGCGCTCGCCGCCGGGCACCTCGACGTGGCCCGGCTCAGCGCGGTCTGGCTGCTCGCGCTGGGCTTCGGCGCGACCGTGGAGCATACGAGCCGGATGGTGCCCGACCTGCAGTACGCGCTCGGCGCCTGGGCCCGCGTGCAACTCCTGCGGGACTCCGCCCAGGAACCCGCCGGCGGGCGAACGCCCGAACCCGGAGACCTCGAGGTGCGCGAGCTGACCTTCCGGTACTCCGGGACGGCCCGCAAACCGGCCCTGCGCGACGTGAGCCTCACGTTCGCCCGGGGCCGTTCCTATGCGCTGATCGGGCGTACCGGATCGGGGAAATCCACCCTGGCCAAGGTCCTGACCCGGGCCGTGGACCTGCCGCGCGGCACGGTGTTCCTGGGCGGCGTCGACCTGCTCGACCTCGACCTGGAACTGCTGCGCCGCTGGATCGCCGTGGTGCCGCAGCGCACCGAGATCCTGGCCGGCACGCTCGCCGAGAACATCGCGCTGTTCGACCCCGCGCTGCTCGGCGCGGCCGAGCGGGCGATCGACGAGCTCGGGCTCGCCGGCTGGGTCGCGGAGCTGCCCGACGGCCTCGAGACCCGCCTCGGCGACGGCGGCCACGTGCTGTCGGCCGGGCAGGAACAGCTCGTCGCGTTCGCCCGGATCGTGGTCCGCGACCCGCAGGTCGTCATCCTCGACGAGGCGACCGCGCGGCTCGACCCGGTGACGGAGGCGCAGGTGCAGCGGGCGACCGGCCGGCTGCTCGCCGGGCGGATCGGCATCATCGTGGCGCATCGGCTTTCCTCGGTACAGCAATGCGACGAGGTCGTGGTCCTGTCCGACGGCGCCGTGCTGGAGGCGGGCCCGCTCGCCGCGTCGTCGCGGTTCGCCGCGCTGCTGGCTGATTCTGTCGGGGCTTTGGTTGCACGCAAGCCTTCGACCGCGCTCGTCACCACCGCTGCCGTCAGGTCCGAGCCGCCGCCGCTGCCGTCGGTGCCGCGGACCCGCACGATGTGGAACATCTTCAAGCTGGCGACCAACGACTGGCGGTTCGGGCTCGTCTCCGTGGTCATGTTCGCGCTGATGACCCTCGTCGGCCTCGACGGCTCCGTGCTGCCGTGGCTGTGGGCCGACCTCGTCGACGGCGCGGGCGGCACGCTGTGGCCGGCCGTGGGCATCACGGTGGCGCTGCTGGTGCCGATGGCGCTGCCGTACTACACCGGCAAGTGGTTCCCGGAGTGGTGGGTCCGCCAGCTGCTGCGCATCAGCCTGCGGCTCGTGCACGGCCAGACCGGCGCCCGCCGGGTCAGCAAGCACACCCCGGCCGAGGTCGTGGCCCAGGGCGGCGACACCGAACGGGTCGTCGTGCTCGCCGACAACCTCGTCGACCAGTGGATCTGCCTGTGGGTCCTGGCGTCGATGACGGTCGTCGCGGGCTCGTTCATCCCGGCCGCGTTCATGGCCGCGACGATCGTGCTCTCCGGCCTGGCCGCGACCCTGTTCGGCCCGTCGCTGAAGCGCTCGGCCCAGCGGACGGTGGCGGCGCGGGCCGCGTTCGCCACCGCCCTCGTGTCGTCGCTGTCCGCCGCTCGTACCGTGAAGCTCGCCGGAGCCACCGCGCCCGTCCTCGCCCACCTGGCCAAGCTCGACCGCGTCCGCAGCGGCCGCCTGCGCCAGGAGATCGCGGTGCAGGTCTGGGCCCGGTCGACCCCGGCGCTCGTCAGCGGCCTGCTGCCGATCGGCGCCTGGGCGCTGCTGCTGTCGGGCCGGCTCACCGCCGGGGCCACGCTGATCGCGGTCTCGACGCTGGGCTCGGCGCGGTGGTTCGCCTGGACCACGGCGTCGCTGATCTCCCAGCTGCCCTCGGCCCGCGTGTGGACGCGCCGGACGATCGAGATGGTGGGCAACGGGGAGTACGCGGCGGCCGTGCCCGGCGTCGACCTCTCCGCGGGCACCGCCCCGGCCCCGCCGACCGCGCCGCGCCACCCGCTGCGCCGGCTCGAGCTCGACGGGTTCGCCGCGGTGCACGAGGACGGCACGGTGGCGGTGCGCGACCTCGACCTGTCCATCGAACGCGGACAGCTGGTCCTGGTCGTCGGCCCGGTCGGCTCCGGCAAGTCGTCGCTGCTGCGCGCCCTGGCCGGGATCGTGCACCACACCGGCCGGCTGCGCTGGAACGGCGAGGCGGTGACCGAGCCGGAGATGTTCCTGCGGCCCAACCAGATCGGGTACGTGGCCCAGCTGCCGCGCGTCCTGTCCGGAACGGTCGCCGACAACATCGCCCTCGGCCACGAGGTCGACGCCACCAGCGCGGTCTCCACGGCCCAGCTGGAGCACGACCTGACCGCCGCGGGCGCCGGGATGGGCCTGCTCATCGGCCACAAGGGCACCCGCCTGTCCGGCGGGCAGCTGCAGCGCCTGGCCCTGGCCCGAGCCCTGGCGCCGCGCACGGAGCTGCTCATCGCCGACGACGTGTCCTCGGCCCTGGACGTGACGACGGAACTGGCGCTGTGGCGCGCCCTGCGCGAGCACGGCATCACGGTGATCGGCTCCACGTCGAAGCGCGCCGCCCTGACCCAGGCCGACCGCGTGATCGTCCTGCAGGACGGCACGGCGGCGGCCCAGGGCACCTGGCGCGAGCTGGAACCTACGTGGGGCCACCTGGCTGGGTAGGCCGCCCGTGGTCCCGGGCCGACCGATACAGCGCCTGCACCGTGGCAACGGCCGTCCGTCCCTCCTCGGCCGTTGCCACGGGCTCGCCGTTGAGGATGGCCTCGTACTGCCGCCGGAACGACAACGTGTATTCGCGGTCCCCGTCGACGGCGTGGGTCCGTCGCCCGTCGACGCTCACACCTGAGGAGTCGATGGTGAGCGTCCCGCCCTGGCACACGACGGTCGTCTCGTGGAAGAACTCCTTCGAGTCGACGAGCGTGAGATGGGCCTGCACGCCGCTCTCCATGTGGAGCGTGACGGCCGCGGACGTCTCGATCTCGCGGTCCCGCGGCGTGGCGATGCCCCCGGCCACCAGGCGCGGCCGCGTGCCGAGGAGCCAGCACGCGCGGTCGATGCTGTGCACGCCGACGAGCATCGCGATCCCGCCGCCGGCCAGTGCTCGGCTAATGAACCACGCCGGTCTGCCCGGGCTCTGGTAGTCGGTCGAGCGCCGCTCGAGGTAGAGCAGCGGCGCGCCGAGCTTCGCGAGTTCGTCCCTGGCCGCCATGACCTGCCCGAAGAACCGCCCCTGCTGCCCGACGTAGAGCTGTCCCGGCTTCGCCGCGGCGATCATCCGGTCGCACTCCTCGACGGTGCGGCCCATGGGCTTCTCGACGAGCACCTTGCGGCCGGCCGCGAGCGCTTCGAGGGCCAGCTCCAGGTGATAGGCATGCGGCACGGCGAGCACCACGAGGTCGGCCTCCTCGACCGCCCGTCCGACGCGCGCACCGTACTGCTGCGCGAGCCGCTCGGCCCGCTGCGGGTCGCGATCCTCGACCACGACAAGCTCGAGCCCCTCGGTCTCGGCCGCCGCGGCCGCGTGCCGCCAGGCGACCTCCCCGGCCCCGACAATCCCCAACCGCATGGGGGACATGGTTTCATGGCGCGCATGAGCTACGACCTGACGTTCCTGCACAAGCCGGCCGACGTCTCGTGGGACGACCTGCGGGACGCCGAGGAGGACGCGGACCTCTCCGACGAGGCCCCCGACGCCGCGCAGTGGGCCGCGATCACGGCGGCGGCCACGCAGCTGCTGGGCGAGGTCGAGCTGCACGCCGGCGAGGCCTTCTTCGAGCTCGACCACAACCCGACGGGCCTCCAGCTGACCCTGTACGCCGGCAGCGCCGCCATCACCGTCCCGTACTGGCACCAGGGCCCCGACGCCCAGCGGGTCGTCCGCACCATGTACGACCTGGCCGCGATCGTCGAGCGCCACACCGGCCTGACGGGCTACGACCCGCAGCTGGAACGCCCGACGGCCGAGGCGTCCCCGGAACACGCCGTGACCATCTTCGACCAGACCGCGGCCATCCTCCGCCGCCGGCCGCAGCCCTAGCCGGTTGCGGTCGTATCGCGGCGTGATTGCATGTCGGCCATGAGCTACGACCTCCACTTCGTGCCCAAGAGCCCTGACCAGTCGTGGGAGGACGCCCTGCGCGGCGAGGTCTCCGACACCCCGCCGGACGCTGTGGCGTGGGCGGCCATCGCCGACGCCGCGCGCCGGATTCTGGGCGAGGTCGAGGTGCAGGGCGGTCGGGCCTCGTTCGAGCTGGAGCACGAGCCGACGGGCATCGAGCTCGCCCTGTACGGCCGCTACGCCTCGCTGACCGTTCCCTTCTGGTACAAGGGCGAGGACGCCGCGCAGGTGGTGCGCGCCCTGTACGCGCTCGCCCTGGCGGTCGAGCGGCACACCGGCCTGACCGGCTACGACCCGCAGGTGGAGTCGCCCGTGGCCGAGGCCGACGCGGAGCGGGCGGTGGCCGTCTTCGACGACGTGGCCGCCGACTTTGCCGCGCGCGGGATCAGCAGCCCGAGCAACGACCTCTGACCCGCGCCGCCCGGGGCCGTCAGACGGTGACGAGGCCCGACTCGTAGGCGAACACGACCAGCTGGGCGCGGTCGCGGGCCTGCAGCTTCGTCATCGCCCGGCTGATGTGCGTCTTCGCCGTGGCCAGGCTGATCACCATTCGCTCGGCGATCTCGTCGTTCGAGTGGCCGCGGGCGGCGAGGGCCACCACCTCGCGCTCGCGGTTCGTGAGCGTGTTCACCGCGCCGTGCAGCGGGCCGCGCGGCGGGCGGGCCACGAACTCCGCGATGAGCCGCCGGGTGACCGCCGGGGAGAGCAGGGCGTCGCCGCGGGCCGCGACGCGCACGCCGTAGAGCAGGTCGTCCGGCTCGGTGTCCTTCACCATGAAGCCGGCGGCCCCCGCGCGCAGCGCCGCGTAGACGTACTCGTCCAGCCCGTAGTTCGTCAGGATCACCACGTGCACGCCGGCGAGCGCGGGGTCGGTCGCGATCCGCCGGGTGGCCTCGATCCCGTCGACGCCGGGCATCTGGATGTCGACGAGGGCCACGTCGGGCAGGTGCTCCGCGGCGAGGGCGACCGCCTGCTCGCCGTCGGCGCCCTCGGCCACCACCTCGATGTCGTCCTCGGCGGCCAGCAGCGCCCGGAACCCGGCCCGGATCAGCGCCTGGTCGTCGACCAGCAGCACCCGAATCACGCCGGTCATGCCCGCACCGCGGTCCCGTGCACCCGGTCGCCGTCCTCCGCCGCGGCCGGGCGTGGGCTGAGCGGCAGCCGGGCCTCGACGGTGAAGCCGCCGGCCGGGCGGCCGCCGGTGCGCAGGGTGCCGCCCAGAGCCGTGACCCGCTCGCGCATGCCGGTCAGCCCGACGCCCGGGACGTACTCGTCGGTGCCGAGGCCGTCGTCCTCGACCCGGATGGTCACCGCGTCCGCCGCGAACTCGACGCACACGGTCGCCTCCGCCGGGCCGGCGTGCCGGGCCGCGTTGGTCAGCGCCTCCTGCACGATCCGGTACGCGGCCTCGTCGACCGCCGCCGGCACCTCCCGCCGCGGCCCGGTCACGTGCACCGTCACCGGCAGCCCGGCCAGGCGGACGCCCTCCGTGAGGCGGTCGATGCCGTCGATGCCGTGGGCCACGTCGCCGGCCGGCGGGTCCAGGTCGGTGCGCAGGACCTCCAGGGTGTTGCGCAGCTCGCGCATGGCCTCGCCGCTGGCCTGCTGGATGGCGACCAGGGCGTCCGGCACCGGCTCGTCGTGCTTGCGGGCCAGGTGGACCGCCACACCCGCCTGGATCTTGATGATGGAGATGCTGTGGGTCAGGGAGTCGTGCAGCTCGCGGGCGATGCGCAGGCGCTCCTCGACCGCGCGGCGGCGGGCCGTCTCCTCGCGGGTGCGCTCCGCTTCTTCCGCGCGGCGCTCGACCTGCTCCAGGTACGCCCGGTGCTGCCGCGACACCTCCGCCATCACCGAGGCGGCGACCATCCAGCCGATGATGAGGAACCAGCGCTGGAACACGTCGGCCGGCTTGGCCCCCGAGCCGATCGCGTCGCCCACGATGCCGACGAGCAGGATCGCGGCGATCGCGGCGCGCGCGGTCCGGCCGTGGCCGCGGTGGACGCAGGTGTACAGCGCGATCAGCACCGGCACCGCCGGCCCCACCCCGGGGTAGCCGAGCACCAGGTAGGCCAGCAGGCTCGCGGCCGCCACGGCGAGCACCGGGCGCGGGAACCGCTTCCGCGCCGCGAGGGCCAGCCCGGCCACGACCAGCAGCACCACGCCGAGGGCGTCGAGGCCGGTGCGCGCCTCGGGAGCGGTGAGCGCCCCGCCGACCGCCACCACGGCGGCCCCGGCCGCCAGGGCGAGGTCGGATCCCCGGAAGGAGCGCAATGCCAGTTTCATGCGCTCGACGGTAGGCGGTCCGGGCGATTCGCGCGTCGGCCCACGGTGGTATCCGGATCGTCAACCCAGGGTGGTACAAGATCTCGACCGTGGTCTGACGACTTGATCTCCGCCGCGGAGCAACATGACGGCCCATGAATCCTCGAACGGTCCACATGGCGCTGCGGGGGACCAGCACCGCGCTCGCCGTTCTCGCCGCGACCCAGGTCCTGCTGGCCGGCATCTTCCTCAGCGGCCACTACGTCGCCGTGCGCTGGCACATGCTCACCGGCTTCTCGATGGTGGTCGTCGCGCTGCTGATGAGCATCGTGATCTTCCTGCCCGGCCGGCAGCACCGGCCGTCGAACCTCATGGTCGAGGCCGTCATGGTGCCGCTCGCGATCGCGGCCCAGGGGGTGCTCGGCGTGTTCCGCATCCTCGAGCTGCACATCCCGATCGGCGTGCTCATGGTCATCGGCACCTTCCAGATAGCCCGGTTCGCCTGGAAGACCCCGCTGCCGTCACGGGAACACGAAGCCGAGGTGCTCGCGTGAAGCGCCGCGCGCTGCTGGGAGCCGGCGCCGCCGCGGTCGCCGCCACCGGCCTCGGCTGGTCGCTGCTCACCCCGAAGCGCCCCGGCAAGCTCCTGCGCAGCCGGGCGCCGCTGCCGAAGCCGTTCGAGGCGCGGCTCGCCGTCCCGCCCGTGCTCCAGGGCGGCGAGATCGTCCAGCGGGAGGCCGACCTGCAGATCCTGCCGGGGCTGACGACGCGCGCGTGGACGTACAACGGCAGCTTCCCCGGGCCGACGGTCGTCACGCGATCGGGCCGGGCCGCGACCGTCACGCACCGCAACCAGTTGCCCGAACCCGTCGTCGTGCACCTGCACGGCGGCCACACCCCGCAGGACAGCGACGGCTATCCCATCGACGAGATCCTGCCCGAGCACGGCGCGGCCGGCGCGAGCGCGCACCACGACATGGCCGCGATGCGCGGCGACACGAGCATGGGCAGCCGGGTGTACCGCTATCCGATGGCCCAGCGCGCCGCCACCCTCTGGTACCACGACCACCGGATGGGCTTCACCGGCCCGGCGGTCTACCGCGGCCTGGCCGGCTTCCACCTCGTGCGCGACGACGAGGAGGACGCGCTGCCACTGCCCCGCGGCGAGCGGGAGCTGCCGCTGATGCTCACCGACCGCGCCTTCGAGGCCGACGGGTCGTTCCGCTATCCGGCGGGCGACGCGGCGTACATGAACGGGGTCCTCGGCGACGTCGTGCTGGTCAACGGGCGGCCCTGGCCGGTGCACGACGTCGACCCGGCGCGCTACCGCCTCCGGTTGCTCAATGCGTCCAACGCCCGCCGGTACCGTCTGGAGCTCGACCCCCAACCGCCCGGCGGCGACGCGTTCGTGCAGATCGGCAGCGACGGAGGGCTGCTGCAGCGCCCGATCGCCCACGACGCGCTGGTGATCGCGCCGGCCGAGCGGTTCGACGTCGTCGTGGACTTCAGCCGCTACCGACCCGGCACCGAGGTGCGCCTCGTCGACCGGGACGGCGGCGACGTCATGCGGTTCGACGTCAAGGGTTCGCGGCACGATGACGATTCGGCGGTACCGTCGAAGCTCAGCCGAACCGCGGAACCCCTTCCGCCGCCGGTGCGCTCGCGCACGTTCCACTTCAGCCAGGCCTCGAACGGCACCTGGCGGATCAACGACCTGGAATACCGGCCGGGAAGAGCGCTGGCCCGCCCGCGGCTCGGCGACGTCGAGCACTGGCGGTTCGTGACCGACTTCCACCACCCGATCCACCTGCACCTCAACCACTTCCAGGTGGTCTCGCGCAACGCGCAGGCGATCGGGGCGTACGACCACGGCTGGAAGGACACCGTGGACCTGCGCGCGTCGGAGGCGGTCGAGGTCGCCGTCCGGTTCACCGACTACCCGGGCACGTTCATGCTGCACTGCCACAACCTGGAGCACGAGGACATGGCGATGATGGCCGACTTCACGGTGGAGGCGCCATAGCGAGCACGCGCCCCGAAATTGGGCCCCTCGCATGGGACTTTGGGCCCAGCGGTTCGCCCGTACGGTGTCGAGGCCCTCGCCATCGTTCGTGCACGCCGCAAGCAGTAAGGAGATCCTCGTGCCAAACGTCAGGGGCCTCATGGTCGCCGCCGGAACCGCGGCGGCCGCCCTCCTGGTCGTCGCCGCCGCCATGGTGACGACCGCAAGTGCCGCCACGCCGGTGACGGTGCAGGCGGAGGCGTTCAGTGCGCAGTCCGGGGCGCAGGTCGAGAACACCGTCGACACGGGTGGTGGCCAGGCCGTCGGGTACCTCGCCGACGGCGACTGGCTGCGCTACGACAACGTCGACCTGGGCGCCGCCGGCTCGCTGAGCGTCGGCGTCCGGGTCGCGTCGGCCGGCACCGGCGGGACGGGCAGCGTCGAGCTGCGCACCGGGTCGCTCACCGGCCCGCTGCTCGCCCAGGTCACCGTCGCGCCGACCGGCGGCTGGCAGGCCTGGACCACGCTCACCGCGACCGCCGCGAGCCACCCGGCCGGGGCGCAGACCGTGTTCGCGGTCATGCGCAACACCACGGGCGGCCGCGACTTCGTGAACATCAACTGGTTCTCGTTCGCGAGCGGGGCATCCGCCAGCCCCAGCGCGACCGGGACGACGGCGGCGGGGTGGGTCAACGTCGACCCGGCGCGGTGGAACGCGCAGCTCGCCGAGTTCAACGCGATGCCCATGGACCCGGCGCCGGCCAACGCGGTGCGGGTGTCGGAGTTCAACGCCTCGTGTACGTACAGCCACTCGTTCAAGGACGACCCGATCGTCTTCCCGGGGCTGCCCGGCGCCTCGCACATGCACAGCTTCCTGGGCAACCACAGCACCGACGCCAACTCGACCGGCGACACCCTGCTCGCCAACGCCGGGACGAGCTGCGCGCCGGCGCCGGACCTGTCGGCGTACTGGGTCCCGACCCTCTACGAGCACGGCACCGCCGTCGAGCCGAAGGCGGTCGTCGTGTACTACGGCTCGCGGCTGACCGACCCGGCCGGCACGGTGCCGTTCCCGCAGGGCTTCCGGATGATCGCCGGGGACGCCAAGCTGCAGCAGGCGACGCCGGCCGGTTCGGTCAACCAGTTCTACTGCGCCGGGCCGGGCGGGGAGGCGGGGCGGAGCACGGACGGCAACTGGCCGCGCTGCGCGCCTGGCGCCACGCTCATGTTCCAGCTGGTGTTCCAGGACTGCTGGGACGGCACCCATCTGGACAGCCCGGACCACAAGTCGCACGTGGCGTACTCCTACACCGGCACGTGCGGCGGCGCCTACCCGGTGAAGATCCCGTCGCTGTCGTTCGTGCTGGCCTACCCGACCAGCGGCACGGCCGACGGCTTCACGCTCTCGTCGGGCATGGCGTCCTCGTTCCACGGCGACGCGTTCTTCGCCTGGGACAACGCGGCGCAGAGCCACCGGGTGAAGAACTGCATCGTCCAGAAGGCCAAGTGCAACACCGCCGGGCAGTTCTGACGGATCAGCTGATCTCAATCCGGTTGATGTCCGGGGCATCGCCGGCGTCGTTGAAGAAGCGGATCCAGGTGGTACCGGCGGGCAGGTACACGGAAAGCGAGGTGCGGGCGGGAATCAGGTAGTCACCGGCGCCGGCGAGCGTCAGGGTGTGCACGGGCCCGTCGGCCACGGCCACCTTGAGGGTGCGGAGAACCACGGTCTCGTACACGATGACCAGGGTCCGCTCGCCGGCGACCGGCACCTCCGGGACGCGGATGGCGAGGGTGTTCGGGCCGCCGATGTACCCCACGCGACGCCCGCCGTCGCAGCTGGGGCACTCGATGACCCGGGCACCTTTGCGCAGGTTCCGATCGTCCGCGGCGTGCACGGCGATCACCCGGAACGCCGGCGGCGAAGGAGGAACGAACGCCGAAGACGGCGAAGGCGAAGGCGCCACCGACAGCAACAACGACGGCGAGGGCGAGACCGGAGGAGCCTGAGCAGAAGGCAGAACAAGCGGCGGCACGATCGCGACCGTGGCCACCACGGCCACCGCGAGCGAGGTCCAGCCCAGCCGGCGGCGCAACGGCGTCACGTGCGGCCGGTCCAGCGCAGCAGCGCCTCGGTCCGGTTGGTCACCCGCAGCTTCGCGTACGCGCGGTGCAGGTGGTTCTTCACGGTCTTCTCGGTCAGCAGCAACCGATGCGCGATCGCCGCGTTCGACAACCCCTCGGCCAGCAGGTCCAGCACGTCCTGCTCGCGCCGCGTCAGCCCGTAGCGCGGCCGGGGACGAGGGGCGGGACGGGCCCGCATCGTCGCCGTCGCCACGGCCGCGGCGGCGGGGGAGAGCCACCCGTACCCGGAGGCCACGGCCAGCACCGCGCGGTGCAGCTCGGAGGGCGTGAACGCGCCGTGGATGAGGTAGCCGCGCGCGCCGCCGTGCAGCATGTCGGCGATCAGGCCCGGATCGGGGTCGCTCGTCAGCACCAGGATCGACGTGAGCCGGGCCAGGTCCGGCAGCACCGACAGCCCGTCCGCGACCGGCATCCGGTGGTCCAGCAGCGTCACGGCGGGCGCCAGCCGCCGCGCCTCCGCCAGCGCCGAAGCGCCGTCCGCCGCCTCGCCCACCACGGCCACGTCGTCGGTGCCGTCGAGGTACGAGCGCAGGGCCTCCCGCACGATCGGGTTGTCGTCCACCACCAGGACCGTGATCATGCCGGGATCGCGGCTTCGATCGAGGTGCCCCGGCCCGGCGTCGAGCGGACCCGCAGCGCGCCGCCGGAGAGCCGGGCGCGCTCGGACATGCCGAGGATGCCGTACCGGTGCTCGGTCCGGAACGCCACGAGGCTCGGCGGCACCGGGAACCCGCGCCCGTTGTCGGCCACCGTCAGCACCAGCCGCCCGTCCACGGCGGCCAGCCGCACCGTCACCGAGGAGGCGGCCGAGTGCCTCCCGGCGTTGCGCAGCGCCTCCTGCAGGATGCGGCAGAGCTCGTACCGCACCGGCAGCGGCGGGTCGACCGCCGCCAGCTCCAGCACCACCGCGATCCCGGTCGAGCGCCGCCACGCGGAGCACAGGTCGGTCAGCACCGCGGCGAAGTCCCGGGTCGGCTCGTCCGAGCGCAGCCCGTCGAGCAGGTCGCGGGCCTCCTTCGCCGCGGCCGCCGCGCCGGTGGAGACCGTGTCCGCGAGCCGCTCGGCCAGATCGGGGTGCCGCCGCAGGCTCTGCGGCAGCGCCAGGGCCGCGAACGACACGCCCCGCAGCGTCTTCGCCACCGAGTCGTGCAGTTCCCGGGCCAGCCGCGCCCGCTCGTCGGCCGCCGCCTCCCGCTGCGCCGAGGCCACCACCCGCACCGACAGCTCGACGTGCCGGCGCAGCGCGGCCGTCGCCACCGCCGCGCCGGTCGCGGCCAGGATGCAGGCGATCGGGAAGGCGAGCACGAACTCGGCGTGCGCCGGGTTGCCGGCCAGCACCCGGGCCGCCACGGCGTACCCGAGCGCCGCGTGGGCCGCCGCCAGGGGCAGCGCCCGCAGCCCGATGACCACCCCCGCCAGCGCCGAGGCGCCCGCCGCCGCGCAGAAGTACGCGATCCCGGGGTCGGCGGCCAGCACGGCCAGCGTCACCAGGCCGTCACCGCAGAGCAACGCGACGGGACGGCGCACCACGTACGGATTGCGGGAGAACAGGACCAGCCCGGCCGCCGTCGTGACCGCGACCACGGCCGCGGCCAGCAGCAGCGGGCCCGGATCGGGCGCCAGGCGCAGTCCGGTGCCCGCCGCGGTCAGCGTGGCGGCGCCCCGGCCGAGCAGCACGGCCCGACCGAGGGCGGCGGGGGCCACCGCCCGATCGACGGTCATGACCCCCAAAGTACGCGACTTTTTACATGACGCGAAGCAGCCCTATCCGACGACCCGGACCAGGGCCAGCGGCCGCGATCCCCAGAGCAGCGACGGCGCCTCGGAAAGGGTCGTGTCCGGCACGATCCGGTAGAGCGTCACGAGCACCGAACCCGCCGAGATCACGGTCGGATCCCCATCGGCCACGGAGGACACAGCACGCACAGGCGGTACCGGAGCAGAACGGGAACCGGTCCCGCGCACCGACATGAGCGGCGTGCGCGCCGTCGTCGTCCCGTCGGCCGCGAGCACCTCCTCCGCCGCCTCGGTGCCGCCGGTCAGCACCGCGCCGGCCAGGGCGGCCGCGTAGACCGGATCCCCGGCCGCGTCGTAGACCCAGCGGGTGCCGAGCACGGAATGCTCGGTCGTGCCGACCAGAAAGGTCTCGGCGCCGGGGAGGGGCGCGTCGCGGTACGTCAGCGGCGTCTGGAATATCGGCCCGTCCGGGTCGGCCTGGACGAGGAGCGTCTCCAGCCCGACCGCGCCGGCCGGGTCGTCGAACCGGAAGGCGCCGACACGGGTCAGCGACGGGGTGGGAGGGCCGGCGTACCAGGGGCGGCCGGGTAGCCAGGAGGTGAGCATGTCGAGCTTGCCGGGAGTGAGCTCCGCACGGTGCAGCAGGGCCATGCACGGCATGGTACCGATCACGCTAAGCAGACCGGCAACCCTGCCGATGGTGACCAGGTGCGGGACAGACGGTGGACGTGGTGGCTCCTCGCCGGAACGGCGGCGGTCGGGGCGTACCTCCTGCTGCCCGCCGGCACGATCGAGCGAAGCTGCGCCTACGACGCCATCGGCACGATCTCCGCGATCGTGATGCTGGCCGGGTCCCGGCGCACCGACCGGGCCCGCCGGCTCGCCTGGCGGCTGGCCGCGGCCGGCACCGCGTTCTGGACCACCGGCGACTGGGTGTACACGTACTTCCAGTACCTCGCGCACGTCGAGCCGTTCCCCTCGCTCGCCGACGTGTTCTACCTCAGCGCGTACCCGTTTCTGCTCGGCAGCCTGCTCATCCTCGGCCGGCGCGACGCCCGCGGGCAGGGCTGGGCCGCCGTGGTCGAGGGGCTCATCTTCGCCACCGGCACCGGGCTGGTGCTGTGGACGTTCGTGATGGAGCCGATCGCCCACGACAGCTCCTCGACCCTCGGCACGCGGGCGATCGCGCTGGCCTACCCGGCCGCCGACGTCCTGCTGCTCGTGCTCGCGGGCCGCCTCCTGGCCGCCGGTGCGCGCGACACCAGCAGCCGGCTGCTCGTGGCCGCGCTCGGGTTCCTGCTCACCGCGGACGTCGTCTACTCGATCGTCAACACCTACACCACGTGGACCTCGAGCTGGTTCGACGCGCTCTGGCTGCTCTCGTACGTCCTGTGGGCCGCCGCCGCACTGCACCCCGCCGTCCGCGCCCGCCCGGCCGAGTCCCACGACGTCGTGCCGTCGGGCCGGGTCCGGCTCGTCGTGCTCGCCGCCTCCTCGCTGCTCGCCCCGGCCGTCCTGCTTGTGCAGGGCGTCCGCGACCCGCAGCACGTCGAATGGCTCGCCGTCGGGCTGTGCGCGGCCGTGCTGTTCCTGCTCTCCGTGGTCCGCATGGCGGGGCTGGTGCACCAGGTGCGCACCCTCGCCCTGCGCGACGAGCTCACCGGCCTGGCCAACCGCCGCGCGCTCGAGGCCCGCATCCGCGCCGAGCTCGGCCCGGGCCCGCGGGCGCACATCGCGCTGATCGACCTCGACGACTTCAAGGCGGTCAACGACCGGCTCGGCCACGGCGTCGGCGACCGGCTGCTCACGGCCGTGGCCGAGCGCCTCACCGGCCTCGTGCGCCCCGGTGACACCGTGGCCCGCCTCGGCGGTGACGAGTTCGCGGTGTTCATGCCGCGCACGGTCGAGGCGGTCGCCGACGGGATCATGGCCTCGATCGTCGCCTCCCTGGCCCGGCCGCTGGACGCCGGGGGCCACCGGCTGCTCATGCGGGCCAGCATCGGGGTAGCCGACGACGCCGGCGCGACCGACCCGTTCGAGCCGCTGCGCCGGGCCGACGTCGCCATGTACGCGGCCAAGGTCACCGGCGGCCGCCACCTGCGCTACGAGCCGGCCCTGGACGAGCGGGCCGGCGAGCACGCGCAGCTGGGCGCCGAACTGCGCACCGCGCTCGACGAGGGACAGTTCTTCCTGGTGTACCAGCCGATCGTCGCCCTTCCCGCCGGCCGCACGGCCGCCGTGGAGGCCCTCGTGCGCTGGCGGCACCCGGAGCGCGGCCTGGTGAGCCCCGTCGCGTTCGTGCCGGTCGCCGAGCACAACGGGCTGATCGTCGAGCTGGGGGCGTGGATCCTGCGCACGGCGGCCGAGCGGATGCGCACCTGGCGGCGTGACCTGGGCGCGGCGGCCCCCGGCTACGTGTCGGTGAACGTGTCGGCCCGGCAGCTGTCCGAGCCCGACTTCCCGCAGTTCGTCGCGTCGGTACTGCACGACGCCGCCCTCCCCGCCGCCTGCCTCACGATCGAGGTGACCGAGACGGCGGTCTTCGACAGCTCGACGGCCCTCGACGCGCTGCGGGCGATCAAGGCCCTCGGCGTGCGCATCGCGCTCGACGACTTCGGCACCGGCCACTCCAGCCTGGGCCTGCTGCGCACCGCCCCGGTGGACGTGCTCAAGGTCGACAAGTCGTTCGTCGACGACCTCGCGGGCGGCGGCCAGTCCGTCATCGTCACCGCGCTCATCGACGTCTCGGCCCACCTGGGGCTGACCGCGATCGCCGAGGGCGTCGAGACCGCCGAGCAGGCCGACGCGCTGTACCGGATGGGGTACCGCTACGGCCAGGGCTACCTCTTCGGCCGGCCCGAGGAGTCGCCGGCGTTCGCGCGGGAGCTCTCCGCCGCCCGATAAGGCCGACACACCGGACATGTCCGGAACGGTGGGCGTGGAACGACGTGCCATTCACACATTCGCCTGCGTTGGTGAACGCTCACATCGCTGGGAGCGCTTCCGCAGTGGTCAGCGCGTTGTTTCCGAAAAGGTTTCCGCAACAATTGACCAACCCCGAACCTGTCACAGTTGTAACAACCTTTCGAACGGCGGAAATAGACCGTTGACACGGCCGTAACCGGTTGCCACCATTCCCGAAAAGGTTTTCGAGATGGGCGGTGATGCCAGTGGCCTGCCGACGACTGATAGCGCTCACAATGATCATGCTGGTGCTCGGGGCCTGCTCGGCCGGGCCGGCACCCGCGCCAACGCCCTCCATCGACGGGGCCGACACGGGCGGGCGGCTGCTGCTGTGGACCCGCGCTCAGCTCGAGGTCCAGGCGACCCTGCTCGTCGACGCCTACAACGCCACCCACACCAACCAGGTCGAGCTGACGCTGGTGGCGGACCTGCCGGCCCGCGTCGACGCCGCCGCGACGACCGGCGCGCTGCCGGACCTGTTCGCCGGGGCGGTGGCCGACGTGCCCGGCTGGACCGGCCGCGGCCTCTACCGGGACCTCGGCGCCGACCTCGCCCGCCTGCCGTTCGCGGACCGGCTCGACCCGGCCTCCGTCAAGGCCGGCGACCGGCACGCGCTGCCGTTCGTGCTCACCGACAAGGGCACCGACGCCATCGGCATCTCCCGCGACTCGAAGAAGGCCGGCCAGGCCTGGAACTTCATCGCCTGGGTGCTCTCCGACGAGGCGCAGATCCAGGTGCTCGCCCGCAACGGGGACAGGGTCGCGCGGGCCGACCTGCAAGCCAACGAATTCGCCACCCCGCAGAAAGGTGCAAGTTCGTGAGAACCCGCGTTGCGGCCGCCGCCGCGATCGCCGGCCTGCTCGTCACCACCCTCACCCCCGTTCCGGCGCACGCCGCATCGAACAGCGCCACCCCCTACCCGACGTTCTCCGGCAGCGCCAACCCGGTGCCGGACGAGCGGACCGGGTACCACGTCCGCAACCAGCTCCAGGCGATCTTCGACGCCGACGTCGCCGCCGGCGCCGGATCGGGCCCGGACAACGACTTCTGGTTCGACCGCATGCTCGCCCGCACCGGCAACCAGCCGGGCGGCTCCAACGGCGACGCGAACCAGTACCTGTTCAGCCGCGGCCGCGCGGTCTTCATGAAGACGCACAGCCCCGGCGTGCTCGGCTTCGGCGGCGAGGTCGCCTACATCGAGTCGATCGCCGGCGGCCAGGGCGCGTACACGGTCACGGCGTCCATCAACGGCGCCGACGTGACGCTCACCGAGGACGTCAACTCCCGCAAGCAGACCCCGAGCTACTTCCGCACCGTCTTCAACAACACGGCGAGCGGGCTGCGGGTCACCGAGACGAAGTACATCACCGACGCCGGCACGGCCGTGACGAACCTGGACCTGTCCAGCACGAACGGCTCGGCCAAGTCGGTCACGCTCACCGCGACCTCGGCGTTCGCCAAGACCGTGGCGAGCGACAACGGCGAGCTGACCGGGGCGGTCAAGGCCTTCAACCAGCTCACCACGATCTTCCCGCGGTTCTCCGGCGACGGCTTCACGCCGGTGGACGGCACGCTGCGGCAGACGATGGCCGTCCCCGCCGCCGGCGCGGCGAGCACCAAGCTGCAGCTGGGCTTCATCACCAAGGAGCAGCCGGCCGCGGGTACCGAGTACGCGAGCTACCGCAGCGCCACGCCCGCCGCCGCGTTCAGGGCGCACGTCACGGACTACAACCAGTGGTGGGCCGACAACGTGCCCTACCTCGACACGCCCGAGAACAACATCGACAAGACACTGTTCTACCGCTGGTGGCTCATGCGGTACAACTTCCTCGACGCCGACCTGCCGGGCAACGACTACCAGTTCCCGACGTCGATGGAGGGCGTGCTCGGGTACAACAACGCGATCGTGCTGACCGTCGGCATGTTCGTCGACGACCTCAAGTACTTCCGCGACCCGGCGTACTCCTACGGCCCGTGGGTGTCGGCCGGTGAGGTGTCGAAGAGCTCGAAGTTCGTCGACAACCCCGGCGACCCGGCCAACTGGTCGAACTCCTACACGGAGTACATCTCCGAGGCCGCCTGGCGCTCCTACCAGCTGCACGGCGGGCCGAAGGCGATCGCCAACAACCTCGCGGAGTACGCCGAGTACGACGTCAAGGGCCTGCAGCAGGCGTACGACTTCGACGGCAACGGCCTCATCGAGTACAACTGGGGCGCGATGACCGGCAACGACGCCGACGCGGTGTCGTTCGACTGGAAGTCCGGCTACATGGACCGGACCGAGAACGCCTACCTGTACTCCAACGCCAAGGCCGCCGCGGCCGCCTACCGCACCGCGGGCAACACCGCCAAGGCCGACGAGATGGAGGCGTTCGCCGCGCGCATCAAGGCGGCGGTGCTGCAGTACCTGTGGGAGCCGGCGCGGTCCACCCCGGACGCGATGGGCCTCAACGGCAACCTGCTCAAGCACCGGCTCGTCAACGGCAACGAGCTCGTGCCGTGGAAGGAGATCAACAACTACTACCCGTTCTCGGTCGGGCTGATGCCGAAGCCGGGCGACGCCGACTACACGCAGCCGTACGTCGAGGCGCTGCGGCTGTTCGCGGACAGCTCGCAGTACCCCATCTTCCCGTTCACGACCGCGAACCAGGCGGACAAGGCGGCGGCCGCGGCGGCCGGTGACCCGGGCAGCAACAACTTCTCGGTCATCAACTCCACCGTGACGTTCCGGATGCTGTCCTCGGTGCTGCGCAACTACCCGACGAGCTACATCGACGCCGAGTGGTACAAGAAGCTGCTCTACTGGAACGCCTGGGCGCAGTACCAGAACAACGGCGACAACCGCTACCCGGACCAGAACGAGTTCTGGGCCGACGGCGCGGCCAACCCGCAGAACATCGGCTACCGGTCCTGGATCCACCACACGATCCTGGGCGCGACGAACTTCACCGTCATCGAGGACGCGATGGGCCTGCGCCCGCGCTCCGACGCGAAGGTGGAGCTCGACCCGATCGACATCGGCTGGGACCACTTCACCGCCAACAACATCCGCTACCGCGACCGCGACCTGAGCATCGTGTGGGACGCACCCGGCGGCCCGAAGTACTACGGCAACGA
Organism: Dactylosporangium sp. CS-033363; assembly: GCF_050942475.1. Taxonomy (NCBI): domain Bacteria; kingdom Bacillati; phylum Actinomycetota; class Actinomycetes; order Micromonosporales; family Micromonosporaceae; genus Dactylosporangium; species Dactylosporangium sp. CS-033363. Next base: position 3,291,437 of record NZ_CP192032.1, read on the forward strand.
CGTGCCCGAGGGCTACTCCGTCTACCTCGACGGGCAGCTCGCCTTCACCGCCGACAAGCTCGGCAGGCTCGTCTACGACCCGGCCACCGGCACGGTCGAGGCGGCCGCCGGCATCACGGTGGCGACGCACGACGCCATCGCCGTCAAGGCCCCGCAGGACGTCACCTACGCCGCCGACGCGCGGATCGTCGACGTGATGGCCAAGGCGGGCGCCGACATCGCCCCGGCCAGCACCGGCTCGGAGAACTTCGCCCAGGGCCGGCCGGCCACCGCGACGTTCTCGGCCTCGGGCCGCGGCCCCGCCGGTGCGGTCAACGGCACGACGATCAACGAGCCCTTCTGGGGTACCGCCGGATCGCCCAACACCAGCGACTCGCTCGACATCGACCTGCAGGGCAGCCGGTCGGTCGACGACGTGCGGGTGTACTTCTACAACACCACGACCACCGCCACCGTCCAGGGCTACGCCCCACCGGCGCAGTTCACGGTCTCCTACGACGACGGCAGCGGCTGGAAGCTGGTGCCGAGCGAGTACCGCAGCCCCGCCTACCCGCGCGGCAACCTGAACCAGGTCCGCTTCCCGGCGGTCACGGCGAAGAAGCTGCGCATCACGGTGCAGCACGCGCCGGGGGCGAAGACCGGCATCAAGGAGGTCCAGGCGTTCGGCACCGGGGTCGCCGCCCCGGCCGCGGTGAACAACCCGCCGCTCGCCGACGCGTGGCTCGACTCGTCCTACAGCCAGGCCGGCTCGGTCCGCATCATCGGCCTCGCCCAGGACGACGGCGACCCGGGCGCCGCGCTCACCTCGGCGTGGACCGTCGTCGACGCACCGGACGGCGGGTCCGCGGCCTTCGAGCCGGCCAACGCGCCGGGCACGGTGGCGCGGTTCACCAAGTCGGGCCGGTACACGCTGCGGCTCACCGTCGGCAACGGCCAGGCCACCTCGGCCAAGGACGTGGTGGTCAACGCGACCGCCCTGGCCGAGGGCGAGATCAACGTGGCCGCGACCGCCACGGCGTCGGCGAGCTTCACGGCCGGCTGGAACAACGTCAATGCGGTCAACGACGGCAAGCCCTCGCTGTTCAGCGGCGGCGCGCAGACCGACCTGTGGGGCACCTGGACCGGCAACGAGCCGGCGACGCGCTGGCTGCAGTACGACTTCCCGGCCGCCGTGCGGGTGGACCGCGCGTCGATCGACTTCTGGTCGGACAGCACCACGGGCGGCTCCGGCGTGGCCGTGCCGAAGTCGTGGAAGCTCCAGTACTGGGACGGGACGACCTGGCAGGACGTGAGCAACGCGACCGGGTTCGACCCGGCCGTGCGCGGGCGGACCAACCAGGTCGGCTTCGACCCGGTCACCACGACCCGGCTGCGGGCCACGTTCAACGCGCTGCCCAACGCGGCCGGGACGGCGTACTCCGCGGTGGGGGTCTCCGAGTGGCGGGTGTTCGCCGCCGCCGCGAGCTCCATCAGGGGCGTTGACGCGCGGACCCAGGTCGGCGTCGTGCCCACCCTGCCGTCCACGGTGGACGTCACCTACGCCGACGGCACCGTGCTGCCGGTCGCGGTGGCGTGGGGCTCGATCGACCCGTCGAGGGTGGCCGCGGTCGGTGACTTCACGGTCTCCGGCTTCGTGGCCGGCACCACGCTGACGGCGAGCGCCCACGTCTGGGTCCGCGGCCCCGATCCGGTGCAGATCAACACCATCGACCCGGTCGCGGTGAGCACCAAGGTGGGTGCCGCGCCGCGGCTGCCGAGCGGGGTCACCGTCGGGTACAACGACGGCTCCCGGCAGAGCGGCATCGCCGTCACCTGGGCGGCGATCGACCCGGCCAAGTACGCGGCGGCCGGCACCTTCGAGGTGACCGGGCAGGTCGCGGGGACCGACAAGACGGCGACCGCCACGGTCACCGTGGGCTCGGGCGGCCCGAGCGACACCGCCCCGCCGGTCGCGACCCTGACCGCCGACCCGGCCCCGGCCAGTGGCTGGACGACGTCGAACGTCACGGTGACCGCCACCGCGACCGACAACGCCGACCCGGCCCCGGCGATCGAGATCGCGGTGGGATCGGGGGCCTTCGGGGCGTACACCGGCGCCATCACGGTGTCGAACGAGGGCTCGACGACGGTCAAGGCCCGGGCCACCGACAAGGCGGGCAACGTCTCGCCGGTGACCGAGCGGACGATCGGCATCGACCGGACCGCGCCGACGGCGAGCGCCACGCTCGACACGGCGAGCCGGTCGGTGACCATCACCGGCACCGACGCGCTGTCCGGGATCGGGGCGGTGCAGTACCGGCTGACCGTCGGCGGCGTCGTCACGCAGGACTGGACGGCGGCGGGCGGTGCGGTACCCATCGGATCCTCGGCGACCACAGTGGACTATCGGGCGCTCGACAAGGCCGGCAACACCTCGGCCGTGGGCACGCTGCAGGTCCCGGCCGGGCAGGCCCCGGTCAACGTGGCCCGCACGGGCACGGCGTCGGCGTCCTACACGCCGGGCTGGGTCACCGCCGACAACCTCAACGACGGGGTCCAGCCGACCGGGCCGGTCGGGCCGAACACCGACGTGTGGAACACCTGGCCGCAGGTGGGCGAGCAGTGGATCCAGCTCGACTGGGCCGCGCCCGTCACCGTCGACCGCAGCCGGATCTGGTTCACGCGGGACGTCGACGACTCCGGCGCGGGGGTGGCCCCGCCGAGCGCGTGGAAGCTGCAGTACTGGACCGGCACCGCCTGGGCCGACGTCGAGCAGCCGACGGCCTACGGCACCTCCGCCACCGAGTGGAACACCGTGACGTTCAAGGCGGTCACGACCACGAAGCTGCGGGCCCTGTTCACCGCGAGCGGGGCCGAGGAGGGCAAGGGCGCGCCCGGGGTGCAGGAGTGGGAGGTCTACGACGTCCCCGGCAATCCCGCACCGCAATATCACGTCGAGGTCCAAGCCAAGACCCAATGCCTCGCCGGTACCGCCTATGTCTCCGTCAACGCCCGCAACGCCGACGACCGGACGCTCACCATCGAGCTGGTCACGCCGTACGGGACGCGCACGGTGACCGGGGTGGCCCCGGGCAAGACGGCCTACCAGTCGTTCAACGCCCGCACCGCCGCGGTGCCGGCCGGGACGGCCACCGTCAGGGTCACCGGCCCGTCCGGGACCGCCGAGATCACGGCCCCCTACACCGCCTCCACCTGTTAGGACGGCTCCGTTGAAACCCCTCCGCCCAGTGGCGGTGGCGGGGCTGGTGCTGGCCGGGCTGCTCGTCAGCCCGGCCGGCCCGGCCAGTGCCGCTGCTTCGTTCGAAGGTGCTGACACCTCGTACACCTTCACCCACCAGGGTAACCCGATCCTCGCCGACGGCAGCTACTACTCGGCCGACCCGGCCCCGCTCGTCGCCGGCGACGACCTGTACATCTACACCGGCCACGACGAGGCCGGCCCGGCCACCAACGACTTCCAGATGAACGAGTGGGGCGCGTTCCGCACGAGCGACGTCCCGAGTGGACAGTGGACGCACTACCCGTCCCTGGCCCGGCCCGAGACGCTGTTCTCGTGGGCCACCGCCGGGCGCGCCTACGCCGGCCAGGTCGTGCAGGGGCCGGACGGGCGCTACTACTGGTACCTGCCGGTCAGCGAGCGGGCCAGCACCGCCGCCGACAAGTTCGCCATCGGCCTGGCCGTGTCCGACAGCCCGACCGGGCCGTGGACCGACTACATCGGGGGCCCGCTGATCTCCCAGCGGGTGCCGTCGGCGAACGACATCCAGAACATCGACCCGACCGTCCTCGTCGAGAACGGCCGCGTCTACGTCTGGTGGGGCACCTTCGGCCAGCTGCGGATGCTCGAGTACCAGGCCGACATGAAGACCCCGGTCGGCACCCAGCGCTCGGTCACCGGCCTCACCGGCTTCTTCGAGGCGCCCTGGATCTTCAACCGCAACGGCACCTACTACCTCGCCTACGCCGGCAACAACGCCGGCCCGGCCTCCGCGTGCACGCCGGCGAACTACCACGCCTGCATCGCCTACGCGACCGCGACCTCGCCGTCGGGGCCGTGGACCTACCGCGGCACGGTCCTCACCCCGGTCTCGTCGACCACCAGCCACCCGGGGATCATCCAGTACAAGGGCCAGTGGTACATCACCTACCACACCGCGGACGCCGTCGGTGGCGGGCACTTCCGCCGCTCGGTGGCGATCGACAAGGTCGAGTGGGACGACACCCTGTCCCCGCCGCGCATGCGGCAGGTCGTGCAGACGCCGGTCAAGCAGCGCGACCGCACCCCGCGGGCCAACATCGCCCAGGAGGCCAAGGTCACCGTCTCCAACGAGCCGGTGCCGACGCAGTACTGGGTGAAGGCCCTCAACGACGAGCTCGTCCGGGCCAACCCGCTCCCGCCGGACATGTGGGGCACCTGGACCGGCAGCAACCCGGCGCAGCAGTGGGTCCAGTACACGTGGGACCAGCCGATGCGCATCGCCGGCTCGCAGATCGACTTCTGGAACGACCAGCCGCAGGGCAGCGGTGTCGGGGTGGCGGCGCCGGCCCGGTGGAAGATCCAGTACTGGGACCTCGGCGCGGGGCAGTGGGCCGACGTGGCGCACCCGAGCGGGTATCCGACGTCGACGGCCGGCTATCAGAACACCACGTTCGACCCGGTCACCACGACGCAGGTGCGGGCCACGTTCGACGCCTCGACCAACGGCAGCACGTACTCCGCCGTGGCCGTCGAGGAGTGGAAGGTGCTCGCCGCGCAGCCCTCGTCGCCGGTTGCCGCTCCGGCCATCACGGTCGAGGCCGGGGAGACGGAGCTGCCGGGAACGGTCACTGTGGACGGTCTGCAGACCCCGGTGTACTGGGACCCGGCCGACACGTCCGCGCCCGGCCAGATCTCGGTGCAGGGCTCGGTGCTCGGGTACGCGGCCGGGCAGATCACGGCGACCGTCACGGTCATCTCGCCCGGCGACACGGCGGGGGATGTTACCGCTCCCACCCTGACGCTCAGCCCGAGCGGCAGTGCCGGTACGGGTGGCTGGTTCCGCTCCGCGGTCCGGGTCCGAGCCGCCGCCGCCGACGACCGCGGCGGGCGGATGACGATCGCGTCCACAGTGGATGGTGGCGCGCCGGTTGCTGCCACACCGGTCCGCTACACTGATGTCACCGTCTCGGGGGATGGTCAGCACTCGGTTTCCGCGACCGCCACCGACCGCGCTGGGAACGCCTCCGCCCCGGCCTCCCTTGCGGTTCGGATCGACGCCACGGCGCCGGCTACGACGTCCACGGTGGAGGGACGCTCGGTGCGGCTCGCCGCGACCGACGCCACCTCGGGCGTGGCGCGGATCGAGTACGCCGTCGACACCGGGGCGTGGACCGCCTACACCGGGACCGTCGGCGCGCCCGACGCGAACCGGCACACCGTGTCGTTCCGGGCGACCGACAACGCCGGCAACACCGAGACGGCGAAGACCGTCACCATCCCGGCCGACCTGTCCGGACCGCTGAGCGGGAACGTCGGGCCGATCGGGACGGCGAGCGCGTCGTACACGGCGGCCTGGAACAGCGCCGGCGCGCTCAACGACAACGCCGACCCGGCCAACCCGGCCCAGGCCCAGCTCTGGGGCACCTGGTCCGGCAGCCGGCCGGCGACGCAGTGGGTGCAGTACGACTGGGCCCGGCCGATCCGGCTCACCGGCGCCGAGCTCAAGTTCTGGAAGGACTCCAACCGCGGCACCGGCGACGGCGTGGCCGAACCCGACGGCTGGAAGCTCCAGTACTGGGACGGCACCGCCTGGCAGGACATCGCCGGCACCTACGGCACGTCCACCACGGCCTTCAACACCGTCTCGTTCGCTCCGGTCGTCACGTCCCGGCTCCGCGCCACGATCAGCGCGAACGGCAACGGCACCACGTACTCGGCGGTCGCCGTCACCGAGTGGCGGGTGTTCGCCGACGACCCCGGCACCGCGTCCGTCACCGTGACCGCCCAGCCGCGCTGCATCGCGGGCAAGGCCTACGTCGCCGTACAGGTCCGCAACGACCGGGCGGCGGCATCCGACATCGCCGTCGAGACCGCCTACGGCGACCGGTCGTTCGCGGCCGTCGCCCCCGGCGCCAACGCCTACCAGTCCTTCCCGTCCCGCGCCGCGTCGATCCCCGCCGGCACGGTCACCGTCCGCGTTCCCGGCACCACCCCCGTCACCGAAGGCTATGGCAGCCTTTCCTGTTAGGAGCAGCATGAACGCACGCGCTCGACTCCACCTGACCACCGCCACCGCGGTCCTGGCGAGCACCTTCGCCTTCGCGGGCGCCGCCGCCGCCGACCCCGGCGACTCCAGCGACGTCCAGGTGACCGTCGACATCCCCGAGATCCACCAGCCGGGCGTCCTCGCGCTCAGCGTGGCCGGCAACGCGGTCACCCTGGCCGAGAACGGCTCCACCGCCCTCGTGCGGCAGTTCACCGGCACCCTGCCGACGGTCACCGTCACCGACACCCGCACGGGCTCGGAGATTCCCGCCGGCGCGAGCTGGGCCGTCCTCGGCACCTCCAGCAACTTCACCGGTACCGCCGGGCAGGCCCCCATCACCGCCGACCACCTCGGCTGGAGGCCGCACCTGATCGACGGCGGCGACACCGGCCAGGTGAGCGAGGGCGAGGAGGTCGTGACGGTGCTCGACGACCCGACGCAGCCCGGCAACAACGTCGGCCTCAAGGACCAGGAGCTGCTGGTGTCCACGTACGACTCGGCCGCGGTCACCGGCGGCTCGTACGACGTGAACGCCGACCTGTACCTGCGCACCCCGTCCGACGTGGCGGCCGGCTCCTACCACTCGACCCTGACCATCTCCCTCTTCGAGTAATGAACCGTCACCTGGCCCGGACCGCGGTGGTGCTCGCCGCGGTCCTGGCCGTCCCCCTGGCGCCGATCCCGGCCGCCGCCGACGCCGTGACGTGGACGGTGCAGCCCGCCACCGACAAGGGCCCCGACGAGCGGCGCTGGATCGAGCGGACCCTGGACCCGGGCCAGGTCGTCACCGAGCACATGGCCGTGCGCAACCTCGGCAAGACCCCGACCGTCTTCGCCCTGACCGCCGCCGACGGGTACCTCACCGACAAGGGCCGCTTCAACATGCTGCCCGCCGACCAGCCCTCCAAGGACGGCGGCACCTGGATCGCCGTGCGGCGCGACGTCACCGTCGGGCCGAACGAGACCCTGGTGGTGCCGTTCACCATCACCGTCCCGAAGGACGCCGCCCCCGGCGACCACCCGGCCGGCATCGCCGCATCGGTGCTCAGCAGCTCCGGCACGGTGGCCGTGGACAGCCGCGTCGGCTTCCGGGTCATGATGCGGGCCAGCGGCGCGGTCAAGCCCGCCGTCACCGCCGACAGGCTCACCGTCCGCTACGAGCGCTCCTGGAACCCGCTGCGCTCCGGGACCGTCCACATCGGATACTCGACCACCAACACCGGCAACGTCCACGTCACCCCGCACGCCGAGGCGGAGGTCTCCGAGCTGTTCGGGGCCAACACCCGTGCTCGCCCGGTCGGCTCCGGCGAGCTGCTGCCCGGCGGCTCCCGCGCCGACACGGCCGCCGTCGGCGGGGTGTGGGCGCTGGGCCGGGTCAAGACCAGCGTCACGGTCACGGACGCCGGGCCGCCCGTCACGGTCGCGGTGACCTCCTGGCTGCTGCCCTGGCCGCAGCTCGTGGTCGTCGCCGCCCTGCTGCTCCTCTGGCGTCTCCACCGCCTACTGCTCAACCGCGCTCGCCTGGAAGGACCGAAATGACCGCCATCAAGCGCCGTACCCTGCTGCAGGCCTCCGCCCTCGGCGCCGCCACCGCCGCCCTTGCCCCTGAGCTCGCCGGTTCTGCCCCCGCCTTCGCCGCCGACGTCGTCCCGCCGCAGCCCGGACCGGGCGGCACCGCGCCGGTGCGGCCGTTCGAGCTGGGCGAGGTCCGGCTCGGCTCCGGGCTGTTCCAGGAGAAGCGGGACCGCACCAAGGCGTTCCTGCGCGCCTACGACGAGCGCCGGTTCCTGGTGCTGTTCAACAACCAGGCCGGCCGCACGAACCCGGCGGGCGTGAACGTCCCCGGCGGCTGGGAGGACGGCGGGCTGCTCAGCGGCCACTGGGCCGGGCACTACCTGACCGCGCTCGCCCAGGCGTACGCGGACCAGGGCGAGGCCGTCTACAAGACCAAGCTCGACTGGATGGTCACCGAGCTGGCCGCGTGCCAGGCCGCCATCACCGCCCGGATGGACACCGCCCCGGGGGGCGGCGGGGAGCAGCCGCCGGTGCAGATCGGGCGCGTGCAGGGCCGGTTCGGCAACGCGCTGAAGCTCAACGGGACGAGCAAGGCGCAGTACTGCACCCTGCCCCAGGAGGCGATCAACCAGCTCACCAGCTTCACCATCGCGACCTGGCTCAACCTGGCCTCCACGGGCAGCTGGACCCGGCTGTTCGACTTCGGCTCCGGCACCACGGTGAACATGTTCCTGACCCCGCGGGCGGGCGTGACCGGCAACGTCCCGCGCTTCGCCATCACGGTCGGCGGCTCGGGCCAGGAGCAGCAGATCAACGGCACCGCGGCGCTGCCGATCAACCAGTGGGTGCACATCGCGGTCACGCTGTCCGGGACGACGGGCACCATGTACGTCAACGGGCAGCCGGTCGGCACCAACGCGAACATGACGCTGAACCCGTCCCGGCTGGGCAATCCCGGGAACCGGTGGATCGGGCGGTCGCAGTACGGCGACCCGTTCCTGGACGCGACCGTCGACGAGTTCCACATCTTCGACCGGGCGCTCACCCAGACCGAGCTGGTGTCCATGCTGGACTCCCCGGCCGGCAGCACCGGCGGCGGCAACATCGCGTGGTACCGGTTCGACGAGACCGACGGCACCGCGCTCAAGGACGCCTCGCCCAACGGCCGGGACGCCGGCATCGTGGCCGCCTCCACCGCCGGTGCGGCCGACTGGATTCCCACCTTCCCCGGGTACCTGGGCGCGATCCCGGAGGACGCGGTGCTGCGCCTCGGCCCGCCGCGCTGGGCGGTCTACGGCGGCAACGCGGCCACGAACACCTGGGCGCCCTGGTACACCCAGCACAAGATCATGCGCGGCCTGCTCGACGCGTACTACCACACCGGCAACGCGCAGGCCCTCACCGTGGTCACCAAGATGGCCGACTGGGCCCACCTGGCGCTCACCATCGGCGACAAGAACCACCCCGACTACCCGGGCCCGCTGACCCGCGACGACCTCAACTACATGTGGGACCTGTACATCGGCGGCGAGTTCGGCGGCGCCAACGAGATCTTCCCGGAGATCTACCAGCTCACCGGCGACGCGAAGCACCTGGACACGGCCAAGGCGTTCGACAACCGCGAGTCGCTGTTCGGCGCGTGCGTCGAGAACCGCGACATCCTCGTCGTCACGCCGCAGAACCGCCCGGGCCGCCGCCGCGCCGAGCGCCTGCACGCCAACACCCACGTCCCGCAGTTCATCGGCTACCTGCGCATCTTCGAGCACGGCGGCGGCCAGGAGTACTTCACCGCGGCCAAGAACTTCTACGGCATGATCGTGCCGCACCGCATGTTCGCCCACGGCGGCACCAGCGGCAACTACCCCGGCTCCAACAACAACCTCGAGCTGTTCCAGAACCGCGACGACGTCGCCGCCGCCATCCCGACGAGCGGGGCGGAGAGCTGCACGACGTACAACGTGATGAAGCTGGCCCGGAACCTGTTCCTGCACGAGCACGACCCGGCCTACATGGACTACTACGAGCGCGGCCTGGTGAACATGATCCTGGGCTCGCGGGCGGACACCACCGCGACCGGCGACCCGCAGGTGACCTACTTCCAGCCGGTCGCCGCGGGCACCGTGCGCGGCTACGGCAATACCGGCACGTGTTGCGGCGGCACGGGTTTGGAGAACCACACGAAGTACCAGGAAACAGTCTTTCTGAAGTCCGACGACGGCGGCACGCTCTGGGTGAACCTCTACCTGCCCTCGACGCTGACCTGGGCCGAGAAGGGCTTCACGATCACCCAGGCCACGTCGTACCCGCGGGAGGACCACACCAGGCTGACCGTCGACGGCAGCGGCGCGCTGGACCTCAAGCTGCGCGTCCCGGCCTGGTGCAAGCGCGGCTTCACCGTGACCGTCAACGGCACCGCACAGAGCCTCAACGCCCAGCCCGGCACGTACGTCACCCTGAGCCGCACCTGGACCCCCGGCGACGTGGTCGAGGTCAGGATCCCGTTCGTGGTGCACGTGGAGCGGGCCATCGACCGCCCCGAGACCCAGGCCCTGTTCTGGGGCCCGGTCCTGCTGCAGCTCCTCGGCGCCGCGAACCGCGACCTGACCCTGTACAAGCACCTCAAGCTGGACGGCGACTACGCTCCCGCCGCGGTGACGGCGTCCACGGTGACGGCGGCCGGCGACCAGACCTTCACCGCGGGCGGCTTCACCCTGCGCCCGTACTACATCAGCGACACCCAGTCGACGTCGACGTACTTCCGCCGCGTGGAACCGACGATCGTCTTCGGCTCGGTGGACTCGGGCGTCCCGAACCGCAAGCGCAACGACGGCCTGCCGAACTACGACGTCCCGGTCTCGGGCGTCACCTCGCCGGGCACGGACGGCCCGACGTTCCTGGACCTGCTGTGGGACCAGGCCCCGTTCGCCTCGCACAGCCAGTTCGTCGCGGCCGTGGGTACGCTGGCGTCCACCTTGCTCAGTGCCGCCGAGAAGGACACCGTGATCGCCGCGGCCAACGCGGCCCGGCAGGAGCTCAGCGCCGGCTACTCGGTCGAGGTGACCGCCCGCACCCAGCGCATCGGCACGTCGATGTACGTGTCGGTCAACGCCCGCAACACCGACAGCGTGCCGCTCACCATCGAACTGATCACGGCGTACGGCTCGCGCACGGTTGCCGGCGTGGCGCCGGGTGCCTCGGCGTACCAGTCCTTCAACTCCCGCCTGGCGTCCATCCCGCCCGGCACGGTGACCGTGAAGGCCACCGGCCAGGGCATCACCTCCGAGTTCACCGCCCCGTACTGATGTAATTTTCGGGCCTGGGAGCGCGCCGAACGCGCGCTCCCAGGCCGTTCTTGCGCCGAAAAGGTTTTCGGGCGAGATTGACGGACCATGACCGCCATCTATTCCCGAAGACGCCTCTGGCTCACCCCGGTGCTCGCGCTCGCCGTGATCGCCGGCGTCCTGGTCGCGCTGCAGGCCCGCCCGGCCGCCGCCGCCACCAAGTCCGTCTACATCCCGGCCCGCTGGACCCAGACCGGCGAGGTGCCGTGGGCCCAGAACCGTACCAAGGAATCGAACAACTTCATCCTGCTCTGGGGCGAGAAGTCGGGCACCGCGCCCACCTCGGCGCCGTCGCCCTACACCTTCGATCCGGCCAGCATCATCACGCAGCTGGAGAACCTGTACTCCTTCTACGTGAACACGATGCAGTTCACGCCGGAACAGGGGCTGCTCGCGCAGTACAAAATCATCGTCATCGTGACGAACACCTGGAACCGCACCGAGCTCAACGCGTGGGCGACCGGCGGCTCCGTGGACGGCCGGGTCGGCGTCATCAACATCGACCCCAAGGCGGCGCTGCCCGGCTCCTGGGGCCTCGCGCACGAGCTCGGGCACGTCTTCCAGAACTACACGTTCCTGGGCCGGTCCGGCTACGGCTTCACCGACGCGAGCGCGGGCACGTTCTGGGAGACCAGCGCCGAGTTCATGGCGATGCAGGCGCTGCCGACGACCGCCGCGGGCGACCTGAGCCGGTGGCTGCGCTCGGAGAACCTCTACTACAGCTCCAGCCGGCACCACTACGGCAACTGGATGCTGATGCAGTACATCAAGGACCGCGACGGCCTCGCGATGTTCAACCGCATCTGGAACGAGGCGAAGAGCAACGAGCACCCGCTGGAGACGTACCGCCGGATCACCGGCATCACGCAGGCCGAGCTGAACCGCCGGGTGGGGGAGTACGCGACCCGCACGGTGACCTACGACTTCGGCAACCGCTCGACGCTGATGCCGTTCATCACCAATGTGTACGGCGCCGGCTTCCTCAACAGCGCCTACAACGGCGGCAACGTCGAGGCGGTCGACCAGTCCCTCGGCCACTACCGCATCAACAGCCGCGTCGCCCCGGCCGACTACGGCTTCAACAAGATCAAGCTCGTCCCGGCCACCGACGGCGGCCTGGTCCGCCTCCGGCTGCGCGGCCACGCCGAGACGGGCGCGAGCGGCTGGACCTTCGGCCTCGTCGCGGTGAAGAACGGCACCCCGCGGTACTCCAGCCTCGTCGTCGGCACCGACGGCCAGGTCGACTTCCAGCTGCAGTCCGGCGAGCGGGAGGTGTGGCTGGTCGTCACCGCCACCCCGAGCGCGGTGCCGCACTACGCGTTCCTGGACGGCTACCCGAAGGCGCGCCGCTTCCCGTACGAGTTCCGCGTCTCCGGCGCCACCCCGTCGGGCTTCGAACCCGGCTACGCGAAGCCCGCCGCGACGAACGGCGGCCACTGGCACTCGAACGGCGGCGGCTGGGTCGCGGCGAACGCGAACGTCGCCTCCTCCGCGTACGTCGGCCCGAAGGCGGCCGTCTACGCCGGCACCGTCACCGGCAACGCGCGCATCGAGGGCCTCGGCTGGGTCAACGGCGGCACCGTCGGCGGCAACGCGATCGTCAAGGACAACGCCCTGATCCAGTCGGGCGCCAACCTCTCCGGCAACGTCGTGGTGGGCGGCGACGCGGAGTTCGCGATCGCCTGCGGCGCCGGCACGTACCTGGCCTTCAACCCCGACCGCAAGTGCGACGGCGGCGCCGGCGAGACGGACGTCAACCCGTCCTTCAGCACCTTCGCCTCCGCGGACCTGGCGCTCGGCGGCTCCACCCCGCCCGGCGGCGTGAACGTGGCGGGCCAGGCCACCCCGTCGGCCTCGTACACGTCGTCCTGGGAGTCGGTGACCGCCCTCAACGACGGCATCGACCCGCCGTCGTCCAACGACACCGTGAACAAGCGCTGGGGCACCTGGCCGAACTCGGGCCAGCAGTGGGCGGAGCTGCAGTGGTCCTCGCCGCAGTCGCTGAACAAGGCCCAGGTGTACCTCTTCGACGACAACCAGGGCATCGACCTGCCGTCGTCGTGGAAGCTGCAGTACTGGACCGGCAGCGCCTACGCGGACGTCCCGGGCGCGAGCGGCTACTCGATCAACGCGAACGCGTACAACACCGTCACCTTCACCACGATCTCGACCACGAGACTGCGCGTGCTGCTGCAGTCCAACGGCACCAGCTCGGTGGGCCTGCTGGAGGTGAAGGCCTTCACGCCCTGATTTTCGGCGGGAGCGGTGCGGCTGGCCGCTCCCGCCGCCCCATCCGGAAGGTCGGTTCCTAGTGTCCTAGGACGGCATGACGAGCGTGGGCGAAGCCCACTGCTATTCTTTGCCGCTACGCGGCGGGCCCGGGTCGCTGCTTGCGGTGGAGCACCGACGCCCGCAGGTGCGGCAGCCCCGCCCCCGGGTCGTCGAAGTCGTCGGCCGGATCGGTGCTCATGCCGAGGCGCCGCATCACGGCCTGGGAGCGCACGTTCCCCCGCGCCGTGACGGCCAGGATCTCCGGCAGCGCCAGCTCCCCGAACCCGAAGTCCAGCACCGCCCGCGCCGCCTCGGTGGCGTACCCGTGACCCCAGGCGCCGCGGGCCAGCCGCCACCCGGCCTCGATCCCGGTGAACGGCAGGCCGTCGTCCACCGCGTCGAGCCCGGTGAAGCCGATGAACTCGCCGGTCGCCGCCACCTCCACGGCCCAGAACCCGAAGCCGTCACGGTCCAGGGCGGTCTGGAAGTACTCGATCGACGCCGCCGACTCCGACAGCGTCAGCGGCCGCCCGAGAAACTCGCGCACGGCGGGGTCGGCGTTCATCGCGGCCCACGGCGCCAGGTCGGCGTCGCGCCAGGCACGCAGCAACAGTCGTTCGGTGCGCAGCTCCCCCATGGCCGGCGACCCTACACGGCGAACGGCGGCAGCGGCTCCAGCTCGTCGACCGTCGCCGTGACCCGGGTCAGGTACTCCGGGTACAACCCCCGCAGCCCCGGCTTCCGAGCGACCGGCGCCGGCGTGGCGAAGACCAGCCGCTGCACGGGGCGCGGCGGGCGTACGAGCCGGTGCACGTCGTGGAACTCGCGGGCGATCAGTGCGCCCTGGAGCAGGCCCCGGCCGGCGGCGGGCGTCGGTGCGCAGGTCAGCGACCCCGCCACCACGAAGCGTTCCTGCGGTGCCCCGCCCTGCCCGCGCCTGGAGAGCCGTGACCGTGTCGTTGGTGGGGCCCGCGGCCGGATGGCGCAGGACGCCGTACTCTCGATCACCGCGAAGCTCATGCGAGTCCTAAGGTCGGAGTGATGGAGACGGACGATGTCGACGCCGGGCTGATCGACGCGCTCGCGCAGACCGCGTTCACGGTCATGGCCGCGCTGAACCGGGTCGGGGCCGAGCACGACCTGTCGCTGACGCAGCTGCGGGTGCTCGGCATCCTGCAGGACCGGCGGCTGCGGGTGTCGGAGCTCGCGGAGTACCTCGGGCTGGAGAAGTCCACGATGACCGGCCTCGTCGACCGGGCGGAGAAGCGGGGCCTGCTCGGCCGGGCCCCGAGCGCGACGGACGGCCGCGCGGTCGAGGTGTTCGTGACGCCCGCGGGGGCGGCGCTCGCCGGGCCGATCTACGCCCGCATCGCCGAGCTGCTCGCCCCACTGCTCGACGGTCTGCGCCCGGCGGAGCGCCGGCAGCTGCACCAGTCGCTGGAGCGCTTCCTTCGCTAGGGAACAAAGACAATGCGCTCCGGTGTACCGGCTGTGCCCACCCAGGCCCGCTCGACCTCCGCCAGCGGCACGGCCCGCGCGCGCACGTCGAAGGCCCCGTCCGCGACCGCGGCGGCCATCTTCGGCAGTTCCTTGACGAAGTCGCGCCCCGGCACCGAGCCGATCCCGCTGCCGACGATCTGCAGCCGGGCCGACCGCAGCGCCGCGGACGGGATCGGCGCGTCGGGCCCGGCGACGGAGCCGATCTGCACCCAGGTGAGCGGTGCGGAGCGATCGGCCCGCGCGGTGAGCAGCGCGACCATGGCCCGGGCGGCGGGATCGCCCCACACGTAGTCGATGACGACGTCGACGTCGGCCGCGCGGGCCACGTCGTCGAACGTGCACACGACGTCGGCCCCGAGCGCCCGCAGTTTCTCCAGCCGCGCCACGTCCCGGCCGGCCGCGACCACCTGGCCGGCCCCGAACCGCTTGGCCACCTGGATCGCCATCCGCCCGGCGCTGCCGGTGGCCCCGAGGATCAGTACCCGCTGGCGACGGCGGAACTCGATCCGCCGCTGCAGCGCCACCCACGACGACATGACGGGGTTCATCGCCGCGGCGACCAGCACCGGATCGATGGTGTCCGGGAGCACGACGCTGCGGTCGGCCTCGATGACAGTCCGCTCGGCCATGGTCCCGAGCGTGGTGTCGTCCAGCACGGTGTACCGGATGCGCCCTTTGGAATCCCGCACCACCGCATCGATCCCGGGCACCAGCGGCAGCTCCTCGGTGCTGGTGTAGTGCGACCCGTCGGCCTGCGACCGCACGCGGGGGTGCAGCGCCGCGGCGAGCACCTCGACGACCATCTCGTCCCGCCCGCGGGCGACCGGCTCGGCCACCTCGTCGTACCGCGGCGGCGCATCGAACGAACTCACAACAGCGGCGTGCATGACTGCCCCCTCAGGAATAGTTCGTAGTACCAACTACCTCCAGGATGGTTGGTACTACGAACTATGTCAACCCTGAGTCAGATGCCGGCGTCCAGTTCGCGGCCTTCGAGCAGCGCCCGCAGCGAGAAGAGCTCGTCCAGCTGGGTGTGGGTCCGGGTCCGCACGTACGCGCCGCGGTTGGGGAAGGCCTCGATCGGGCCCTCGGAGTGCAGGCGGCGGATCGCCTCGCGGACGGGGGTGCGCGAGACGGCCAGGTGGCCCGCGACCTCGACCTCGGCCAGCTGGGTGCCGGGCGGGTACGCGCCGTCCAGGATGCCCCGGCGCAGGGCCGCGTAGGCGTGTTCGACCGCGTTCACGAGGCGACGGGCTCCTGAGGGGGGAAGGGGTCGGTGCGGCCCAGCAGCGCCGGGACCTGCCGTCCGAGCCTGCGTTCCACGAGCTCGGTCGCCCGGAGTAGGCCTTCGAGCGAAAGGCCCGTCTCGTACCCGTCCCGGTGCAGCGCCCACGTCAGGTCCTCGGTGGCGATGTTGCCGGTGGCGCGGGGGGCGAACGGGCAGCCGCCGATGCCGCCGGAGCTGGCGTCGAGGGCCACGGCACCGGCGGTGAGGGCGGCGTAGGCGTTGGCGTACCCACTGTTGCGGGTGTTGTGGAAATGGCAGCGGATCGGCAGCGCGGTCTCGTCGCGCACGGCGCCGATGAGGGCGGTGACGCGGCCGGGGGTGGCGACGCCGATGGTGTCGGCGATGCACACCTCGTCGACGTCGGGGACGGCGCCGACGATGTCCAGAACCTTGGCGGGGTCGACCTCGCCCTCGAACGGGCACCCCCAGGAGGCGCCGACGGTCAGCGTGGCGCGCATGCCGAGCTCGTGGGCCTGCGCGGAGAGGCGCCGGGCCGAGGCGACGGCGCCGGCGACGGGGGTGCCCTGGTTGCGCATCGAGAACGTGTCGGTGGCGACGAGCACCAGGTTGATCTCGCGCACCCCGGCGGCGGCCGCCCGCTGCAGGCCCCGCTCGTTGAAGACCAGGGCGCTGAAGACGACGTCCGGCAGATCCGCGACCCCGGCCAGCACGGCCTCGGCGTCGGCCAGCTGCGGGACGCGGTCCGGGCGCACGAAGCTCGTCACCTCGATCCGCCGGGCGCCCGCCGCGGCCAGCCGCCGGACATATTCGATCTTGGCTTCCGTGGGTACCGTGACCGCCTCGTTCTGCAGCCCGTCGCGCGGACCAACCTCGATGATGTCGACGCGCATGACGTCCCTCCAGAGTCGAATTGTATGCAACGTAGGTCACGCTTGGTTCCTCTGGCAATGCCCGCATCTTGCCTACATGTCAACCGGGGGTCAGTGTTCAGTGCCGATCCGAACGTGATCCTTGACACTGCGGACGCGCCTGGCCCTGCGTTCGATTGCGTACAAAACCCTGCCACCGGGCGGGGTGTTCGCCATCGCCGGACGAGATTTCACTCCACCTGTCGGCCGCGTCGGTTGCCTGCAGTCCCCTCAAGGGGGTGGCACCCTGCGCCCCGGTGGCCGGGCGCTGCAGCGGCACATCCTGCCTCGGATCGCGCTCGGCGAGCCCCGATTCTGCCTCGGCATGAGCGAGCCACCAGTCGGCGAAGATCTCGTTGAGGGGCCCCGACGCCGGCTCCGACCTCGCCGCGGTCCGCACCCGGGCCACCCGAAGCCACGACCGAGCCTGGGCCGGCTCGGTGATGCGAGCCCACATCCTCGCCGCCCGAGCCACCCTGGCCCCCTAGCGTTCAGTCCTCCTTGGCCACCCCGTGCTCCCAGGCCCAGGCCGCGATCTCGACCCGGTTCCGCAGCCCGAGCTTGCCCTGAATCGTCGAGACGTGGCTCTTGACGGTACTCACCGAAATGAACAGCGCCGCCCCGAGCTCCTGGTTCGTCCGCCCCCGCGCGATGAGCCGCACCACCTCCGTCTCCCGCTCCGACAACCGCGCCTGCGCCGCCGCCGCCCGAGCCGGCCGCCGCAACTGCCGCAACAACCGCACCGTGATCGACGGCGACACCAGCGCATCCCCGGCGTGCGCCGCGCGTACCGCCTCGACCAGCAGCGCCGGCCCGGCATCCTTGAGAATGAACCCGACCGCACCGCCGTGCAGCGCCCCGTACACGTACTCGTCGAGGTCGAAGGTCGTCACCACGATCACCCGCAGCGGCTCGCCGACGGACGGCCCGGCCAACGCCCGCGTGACCTCGAGCCCGTCAAGCCGCGGCATCCGAATGTCGACCAGACACACATCGGGCCGCAGCCGCCGCGCCGCCTCGATCGCCTCCACCCCGTCGGCCGCCTCGGCCACCACCTCGATGTCGTCCTGATCCTCGAGAATGAGCCGCAACCCACCCCGAACCATCGCCTGATCGTCCGCCACCAACACCCGGATCGTCATCGCGGCGCCCTCGCCCCGGCAGCCCATCCGGCCGCGCCCTGAGAACCGGCCCGAAGCCGTCCGTCCGCCGCGTCGAGCGCGGCCACGCCCTGAGAACCGGCCCGAAGCCGTCCGCCCGCCGCGTCGAGCGCGGCCACGCCCTGTGAGTCGGCCCGGAGCCGCTCGCCCGCCGCGTCGGACGGCAGCGTTGCCGTGACCGCCCGCCCGTTCGGCGTCTGGGGGCCCGCCTGAAGCCGCCCGTCCGCCGCCTCGGCGACCAGCGCTCCGGTCGTCATTGCGGCACCCTCGCGTCGGCAGCCGATCGGGCCGCGCCCTGTGAGTCGGCCGGAAGCCGCTCGCCCGCCGCGTCGGACGGCAGCGTTGCCGTGACCGCCCGCCCGTTCAGCGTCTGGGGGCCCGCCTGAAGCCGCCCGTCCGCCGCCTCGGCGACCAGCGCTCCGGTCGTCATCGCGGCACCCGCGTCTCGGCAGCCCACCCGGCCGCGCCCTGAGAACCGGCTCGAAGCCCCCCGTCCGCCGCCTCGGCCACCAGCACCCGGGTCGTCATCGTGGAACCCTCTCCGCGGCGGTCCGGTCGGCTGCTGCGCGCAGGTCGGCCTCAATCCGCCCGCCCGCCGTCGGCGTGCCGTTCGGAAGGTGTCCGACCGTGGCCTGCGAGCCGCTGCCAAGGTGCCCGCCCGGCGGCTCGAACGGCAGTGTCGCCTCGACCGTCCAGCCGTTCGGGGTCTGCGGCCCGGCCTGGAGCCGGCCGCCCAAGGCCTCGACCCGTTCGCGCATGCCGATCAGCCCGAAGCCGTCGACCCGCGAGCCCAACGCCGGGCGCGAGCCTGACCCCGAGCGCGAGCCCAACCCTTGGCGTGAGCCCGACCCCGAGCGCGAGCCCAACCCTTGGCGCGAGTCCAGCCCCGAGCGCGAGCCCAACCCCGGACGCGAGCCCAACCCCGGACGTGAGCCCAGCCCCGGACGTGAGCCCAGCCCCGCGCGGGGCAATGGCGGGCCGTCGTCCGTCACCGAAACCGTGACGTCCCCGGGGGACTGCGCCACGCGTACGTGCACCGCCCTCGCCTGCGGCGCATGCCGCGCCACGTTGGTCAGGGACTCCTGCACGATCCGGTACACCGTGCTCGTCAACTCCGGCGGCCACCCCGTCGTCGCGCCGGGCAGGTCGAGCCGCACCGCCCGCGCCGTGCCGTCCTCGAAGCGGCGGACCAAGGTCTCCAGCCGCTCCGGCGCGCCGGTGGACGGGGCGGCGTCGGCGGTGTCGCGCAGCAGGCCCACGACGCGCCGCATCGCCGTCAGCGCCTCGGAGCCGGCCTCCTCGATGCCCGCGATCGAGTCCTCCAGGCGCTCGGGGTGGCGGCGGGCCACGACCCGGGCGGCCTGGGCCTGGACCACGATGCCGGTGACGTGGTGGGCGACCACGTCGTGCAGCTCGCGGGCCAGGGCGAGGCGCTCCTCCCGGCGTACCCCGTCGGCGAGCTCCTGCCGCCGGTGGCCCGCCAGCCGCAGCCACAGACCTCCGCCGGTGCCCGCGACCCAGACCAGCACGTCGGTCACGGCCAGGACGGTGGCGCCGCCGGAGGTGTCCTGGGCCGAGAGCAGGGGGCCGGCGGCCAGCACGATCAGGGCGCACACCGCCACAGTGACGGCCGTGCGCGGGTCGAGACGGCGGACCGCGTTGCCGGCCAGCACGGCCAGGCCGAACGCCAGGGCGGGCTGCGGCTCGACGGGCAGGGCGGCCACCCGCGCCGCGAGCACGGCCACGACCGCCACGGCCACAGCGGCGGCCGCGGCGGCGAGCGGGGCCCGGCGGCGCAGCAGCGCGAGGGCGATGACGGCGGCGCCGGCGAGGAGGCCCGGCAGCCAGTACAGCCCGTGCCAGCTCACCGCGAGCGCCACTCCCACGGCGGCGAGCAGGATGCCCCCGCCGGCCACGAGGGCCGCGTCCGCGATGCGATTCCAGGCTGTCACGCGTTCGAGGCTACGGAAGGGCGGGTCGCGGCGTACCGGTCAAAAGTAGGGTCTTGAAATCGTCCCGCAGACCGAGTCAACGAGGCACGAATCGGGCAGACCCGCTATATCGCCCCACAGGCGAAAAATCCGATAAGTCGCGGCGCGCAGCGCCCGACTTATCGAAGCCAGCCGAGTACACAACGGAACCAGTGGGCCGAACGGCTGTTCTGCGACCCCGCGACCCCGTCCCACAATCGGCCCTTGACCAGCAACAGCAAACGACGAGACGCCCTGATAGTCGGCGCCGGAACCACAGGCGCCGTCCTTGCGCTGGAACTGGCCGCCCACAACGTCCACACCATCGTCATCGACCGCGGCGACGGCGACCAGGCCGGCCTGGAGCACCTCAGCGGCCGCAGCATGGAGCTCCTGCGCCGGCTCGACCTGGCCGCGGGCATCCGCCGCGCCGGGGTCGACGCCGACGACGAGACCGACGTGGTGTGGAGCGCCGGGCTCGACCGGCCGCCGGTGTTCGTGGCGCGGCGGCCCTCGGTCAGCCAGCTCGTGCAGCGGTACGCCACCGTCAACGACGGCAGCGCCCCCGCCGAGCATCACCAGCAGATCGCGCGGAAACAGCTGGCCCAGGTGCTGCGGGCGGCCATGCGGGCCGAGCGATGCATCGACCTGCGGGAGGGCTGGACGTGTCACGCGGTGCGGGTCGCCGAGGACGGCGCGGCCGTCACCGCGGTCGATGAGCGGACCGGGGCGCAGCACACGATCCAGGCCCGGTACGTCGTGGGCTGCGACGGCCCGCGCAGCACGGTGCGGCGCTGCGTGGACGTCGGGGTGGCGGCGATGGCGGGGCAGCACATGCAGTACCGTGCGATCGAATTCCGCAGCAAGGACCTGGCGCTGCACGCGCGCGGGCCGGGGCTGACCACGATCGTCGTCGGCGACCTGACGATCCTGTCGCGGCCCGAGCGGCACCTCTGGGTCGGGCACGCGCCGGTCGGCCTCATGGGGCCCGGCGACCAGCTGCGCGCGCGGCTCGGGGCGAGCGTCGAGGTGCTCGGCGTGCAGGACTGGGACGATTCGCTTCCGGTCGCCCAGGTGTACCGCCGAGGCCCCGTCCTGCTCGCCGGTGAGGCCGCGCACGGGTTCCGGCCGGCCGGGGACACCGCCGACACCGGCATCGGCGACGCGGTCGACCTGGGCTGGAAGCTCGCCGCGGCGATCCACGGCTGGGGCGGGCCGGCGCTGCTGGACAGCTACGAGGCCGAGCGGCGCCCGCGCGCGCTGATGGACCGCGAGCTGCTCGCGCGCGGGCTGGAGACGCGGCTGCGGTTCGGGCGCCTGGCGGCCGCCGGTGCGCCGCAGGACTACCTGGCCGGGTTCCTGCGGCAGGAGCCGGCGCCGGGGGACGATGTCGGGATCGGCTACGGCGGCCGGTACGCCGCGTCGCCCGTCGTCTGGCCCGAGCGCGGCAACCCGCCGGGGCTGCAGGCCCACCGGATCACGCCGAGCACGTGGCCCGGGGGACGGCCGCCGGCGGTGCGCCTGGCCGACGGCGGGCAGCTCTTCGACCGGCTCGGGCCGGGGCTGACGCTCGTCGATCTGACCGACGGCGCCGAGGGGCGCGGGCTGGCCGCGGCCGCCGCCGCGCGCGGGCTGCCGGTCGCGCACCTGCCGGTCGCCGATCCCGCCGTGCGCGCCTGCTGGGGCCGCCGCCTGGTGCTCGTGCGCCCGGACCAGCACGTGGCGTGGCGCGACGACGCGGTGCCGGACAACTGGAACGCGATCCTCGACCGCGTTTGCGGCAATAGTCAATAAATGCGAAAAATGTCCGGTACGGTCACGACGGCGGTGCATGGACACCGTCAGGGTCGTACGGACGGGGGATTTTCGTGAGCAAGTTGTCCAGGCGGGGTTCGCCGTGGCCGAACATCGCGCTCGGCCTGCTGGTCGTCGGTGCGCTCGGCATCGCGACCGCCGGGCCGCAGGAAACCGGGCCGCAGGACGCGCCGCCGGTGCTCGCCGGCGCGGTGAGCCAGCCGGTGGTGAGCGCCGTCAACCCGAGCTCGGGCCTGGCCGCGGGCGGCACGTCGGTGACGATCGCCGGCGTCGGGTTCACCGGCGCCACGGCCGTGCAGTTCAACGGCGCCGACGCCGCCTCGTTCCTGGTGAACAGCGACACGTCGATCACCGCGGTCACGCCGGCCGGCATCGCCGGGCCCGCGGCCGTCACGGTCGCCATCGGCGGGTGCGTCTCGGCGGCCGGCGGCACGTTCCTCTACCTGCCGGTGCCGATCATTCCGCTGCCGGGTCCGACGGCGACGTCGATCTCGCCCGACACGGGCAGCACGGCCGGCGGTACGGCGGTCACCATCACCGGCACCAACCTGTCCGGCGTGATGGGCGTGACGTTCGGCGGCAACGCGGCCACCTCGGTGGTGGCCGTCAGCGCGACCACGGTCACCGCGGTCACGCCCGCGCACGTGGCCGGCAACGTGCCGGTGAGCGTCGCCACGATGCTGGGCTCGGCGACGGTGACGGGCGGCTACACGTACGCGGCGCCCACGCTGACGCCGACGATCACCTCGTTCACGCCGACCTCCGGCGGCACCCTCGGCGCCGAGATGGTCACCGTCTACGGCACCAACCTCACCGGCGCCACGTCGGTGACCTTCGGCGGCGCCCCGGGCACGGACGTCGAGGTGGCCAACGACGGCATGAGCCTCACGGTCCTGACCCAGCCGCACGCGGCGGGCCCGGTCGCGATCACCGTCACGACGCCCAACGGCAGCGCCACCGCACTGGGGAACTACACCTTCGGCTCGGGACTCACCGCCGAGCGGCACGCCAAGAAGGCGCACAAGGCGCCGGCGATGAAGAAGGTCTTCTTCCAGATGCCCGTGCCCGCGTGCCCGGCCCCGCCGGAGGCCCCGAGCCCGGTCACCGCCATCGCCGGCACCTCGTCGATCAACGTGACCTGGACCGCGGCCGTGCCGCACGACTCGCCCGTCACCGGGTACACGGTCACCGCCACGCCCGGCCCGTCGACCTGCACCACGCTGGTCACCGACGCCGACCCGCTCGGCTGCGTGCTGGGGGCGACGGCGGGGCAGCAGTACACGGTGTCGGTCGTGGCGCATTCGGCCGCCGGTGACTCGGCCGCGGCGACGAGCGCGGCGGTCACACCGGCCGCACCGGTCGTCCCGGCCGCGCCGCCGGACACGCCGCTGACCCTGACCACGGACAAGGGTCAGATCAACACGGCCGCCCCGGGGCAGCAGATCGTCGTCATCGGCACCGGGTTCGCCGCCCATTCAACCGCGACGATCACGTTGTACTCCACGCCGATGACCCTCGGCACGGTCGTCACCGACGGGAGTGGCAACTTCAGCAAGGCGGTGACGGTACCGGCGAGCCTTGCCGCGGGCACGCACACGCTGGTCGCGCAGGGCGTCGCACCGTCGGGCAACCCGCGGGCGATGAAGCTGACCGTGACCGTGGCGCACCGGGCGGCGCCGTCCGGCACCCTCGCGGTCACCGGCGCCCCGGTGGTTCCGCTGGCCCTCGCCGGCCTGGTCATGCTGCTGACCGGCGCCGTGCTGGTCCGGCCCCGCCGCCTCAGGCTGCGGTAGCAGTACTGCGGTAAAGATCGACGCGCCTCGGGCCCAGTGCCCGGGGCGCGTCCTATTTCCGGTAAATACAGGGAATATTCGGATATGCGCAATTTGTACAGGTAGCGCACGATACGTTCACCCCCGTGCGGTGACCACGCCGCGAAGGATGAGCAGACGGGGGATTTTCGTGTTCAAGCTGTTCCGGAGGCGTTCCGAGCGGAGGGGATCGCCCTGGCCGAACGTCGCGCTGGGCGTCCTGGTGCTCGGCGCCTTCACCCTGGCCACCGCCGGACCGCGCGGACCCGCCGGCGCGGACGGCGGCCACGCACCCACCCTCACCGCGGGCGTGGTCGCACCGGTCGTGTCGGGCATCAACCCGGGGTCCGGTCCGGCCGGCGGGGGCACGAGCGTGACGATCACCGGCACCGGGTTCACCGGCGCCACGGCCGTGACGTTCGACGGCGTCGCCGCCACCACGTTCACGGTGGTCAGCGACAACTCGATCACCGCGGTCACGCCGGCGGGCACGCCGGGCACGGCGATGGTGCAGGTCGCGATCGGCGGGTGCCTGTCGACGGGCGCCGGCACCTTCACGTACGCGCCGCTGCCGGGCATCACGTCGCTCGCGCCGACTTCCGGATCGACCGGCGGCGGCACGAGCGTGACGATCACCGGCACCGGGTTCACCGGCGCCACGGCGGTGACGTTCGGCGGCAGCCCGGCGATGTACACGGTGGACAGTGACACGTCGATCTCGGCGTTCACGTCGGCGCACCAGGCCGGCATGGTCGACGTCGTCGTCGCCACGCCGAACGGGGACGCGACCGCGCAGTCCGGGTACACCTACGTCAGCCCGCCGGCCATCACGTCGGTCTCGCCCCTCACCGGGTCGACCGACGGCGGTACCGGCGTGACCATCACCGGCTCGGGCTTCACCGGCACCACGTCGGTGACCATCGGCGGGCTGTCGGCCGCGCCGTTCCTGGTGAACAGCAGCACGCAGATCACCGCGACCGCGCCGGCCCACGCCGCCGGGGCGGTGACCGTCGCGATCAGCGGGCCGAACGGCAACGCCAGCAAGACCGGCGCGTTCACGTACGAGCAGGCCACGACGGTCGACTCGTTCACGCCGGGCATGGGCGACACCCTCGGCGGCACGCAGGTCACCGTCACGGGTGCCGGCTTCATCGGCGCCACCGGGGTGACCTTCGACGGCATCTCCGGGTCCGGCATGAGCGTCGACAGCGACACGCAGATCACGGTCTCGACCCCGGCCCACCCGAGCGGGCCGGTCCAGCTCGCCGTCATCACGCCCAACGGCGCGACGGTGGCGACGACGTACTTCAACTACCAGCCGATCGTCGCGGCGGAGGCCAAGGCACCGGCGGCAGCGGCAGCGCACGCGGACCAGGCGCCGCCGGCCAAGGCCAAGGCCGTGGACAAGGCCGTGGACAAGGCGGCACCGGCCAAGGCAGTGGCCAAGGCCAAGGCCGTGGACAAGGCGGCACCGGCCAAGGCAGCGGCCAAGGCAGCGGCCAAGGCCAAGGCCGTGGACCAGGCGAAGGCCCAGCACAAGGCGAAGGCCGCGCAGAAGGCCAAGGCCGCGCAGCAGGCCGCGGCGAAGCACAAGGCGAAGGCCGTCAAGGCACCGGCGATGAAGAAGGTCTTCTTCCAGAACCAGGTGTCGGTCTGCCCCGCCCCGCCGAGCGCGCCCGGCACGGTCACCGCGACCGCGGGCACGTCGTCGATCAACGTGAGCTGGCTGGCGGCGACGGCGCACGACTCGCCGATCACCGGATACACGGCGACGGCGATGCCCGGCCCGGCGACCTGCACCACGCTGATCACCGATTCGACCCCGCTCAGCTGCGTGCTGGGGGCGACGGCCGGTCAGCAGTACACGGTGTCGGTCGTGGCCAACTCGGCCGTCGGGTCCTCGGAACCGGCGGTGAGCGGCGCGGTCACCGCGGTCGCGCCGACGGTCCCCGCCGCCCCGCCGGACACGCCGCTGACCCTGACCACCGACAAGGGTCAGATCAGCACCGCGGCGCCCGGCCAGCAGATCGTGGTCATCGGCACCGGGTTCGCCGCCTACTCCACGGCGACGATCACGGTGTACTCCGCGCCGATGACCCTCGGCACGGTCGTCACCGACGGCAGTGGCAACTTCAGCAAGGCGGTCACGGTGCCGCCGAGCCTCGCGCCCGGCACGCACACGCTGGTCGCGCAGGGCGTCGCACCGTCGGGCAACCCGCGGGCGATGAACCTGACGGTCACGGTGGCCCCGATGGGCCCGCCGCCGCACCGGGGCTCGCTCCCGGTGACCGGCGTGCCGGCCGGCCCGCTGGCCCTCGCCGGCCTGGCGATGCTGCTGACCGGCGTCGGGCTGCTCCGCCCGCGCCGGTTCAGGCTGCGGTAGGTGGCAGGAAGCCCCGGGGCTGGGTGAGCTCAGCCCTGGGGCGCCTTGCCGGAGGCGACGGGCGCCGCGGTCAGCTGCGGCTTCAGCGCGCCGGCCCACAGCTGCGCCATCTTCACGAACCCGCCCGCCGTCGGGTGGATGCCGTCGTCGAGGTCCTTGAGCGTGAGCTTGTCGTGCATGTCGACGAAGTGCACCCTGGCGCCCTTGTCCCGCACGATCTCCGGCAGCGCGGCGTTGAACGCGGTCGCCCGGGCCTGCTGCGCCTTGTCCTCCAGCGGCAGCAGCGAGGCGACGTAGACGTCGGCACCGGGCGCGGCCGCGATGACGTGGTCGAGCAGCTTCGACATCCGCTCCGGCGCGCCGGCCATCTGGTAGTCCTGCAGCACGTCGTTGGTGCCGAGCTGGATGAGCACGAACCGCGGGTCGGCCGCATGCACCCAGCCGGTGACCTCCGCGTCGATCTCGTCGATCCGGAAGCCGGAGTGGCCCTCGTGGTCGCGGTCCGGCAGGCTGTCCGGGCCGCTCTGCTTGGAGCCGACGAAGTCCAGCCGCACGCCCGACGCGGTCAGCTCCTTCCACAGCTCGATGCGGTACGAGCCGGGGTCCTTGCGCCCGTCGGTGATCGAGTCGCCGAGGGGCAGGATGCGCACCACCGGGCCGCCGGGCGGAGTCGGCGACGGCTCCGGCGACCCGGCGGGTGCGGGGTCGCCGGAGCAGCCGGCGAGGATGGTCAGGGCGGCGGCCAGCAGCAGTGTCGTCGCTCGCGTCACGCCATGATTGTGCGCTACGCCACAAGCGCGGGCACGCCCGCCTCCTGCGGCACCCGGGCCCGGCCGAGCACCCGCCACCCGGCGAACGCCAGCGTGCCCAGCATCGGCAGGGCGCCGGCGGCGGGGAGGATCGGCGTGTCGTACGGCAGCAGCAGCATCCCCGCGTAGCCGGCCACGATCGCCGGCACGCTCCACCAGCCCACCACCCCGGCCCGGGCGAGCCCGACGAACGTGACGAGCAGCGCCAGGGACACCAGCGGCCCCGGGTTGAACGCCAGCTGTTCCGCCGGGTGGGCGAGCACCTTGTCCGAGACCAGCACCGCCTGCTCGATCGGCAGGTTGCGGCCGAGCTCCATGTGGAACCAGTCCGACAGCAGCGAGCCGGAGATCTGCAGCAGCCCGAGCGCGCCGAGCAGCGCCCCGACGACGGTGACGACGGCGCCGCGGCGGCCCCGCACCAGCAGCGGCACGGCCAGCAGCCCGGCGCCCATCAGCAGGTTGCCGTAGTGCAGCAGCAGCGCCGAGAGCTGCGTCGCGAACGGGTCCGCGGCCAGCGACCGCAGATACGAGGCCTTCGAGTCGTCCACCGCGGGCGGCGACGTCGCGAGCCCTGCGAAGAAGCAGCCGGCGCCCGCGATCAGGGCGGCCCCGGCGGTGATCATCATGACCCGCTTGGCGGGAGAGGTTTCGTTCGTCATGCCCGAAAACCTAAGGATTCGCCGGTACCGCACGCTGCCCGCACACGTCTCGAAAGCCGTCCGCCGCGCGGGGGACGGCAACCCGTCACGCTGTCCGCCGTACGGGCGACCCGGCGGCTGACCAGCGCCGATTACGCTCCCGGCATGCAACCCAAGCTCGTGCCCGCGGGTGTGGCGGGCGCCCTCGCGGTGATCGGGACCGCCGAGATCGTCCTCGACGGGCAGTTCGCGGCCGCGCCGGCGGCGCCCGCCGCGGTCCTCGGCGCGGTGGTCGGCGGCATGCTGCTCGGCGCGTGGCGGCCGCTGTGGGGCGCCGCCGTCGTCGGGCTGGCGTTCCCGATCGCGGTCGCGGGCAGGCTCGACGGGCCGACGGGCGCCGCGGTGCTCGGGTTCGTCGCCGCGCCCTGCTGGGCCGGGTACCGGGTGGCGCGGGCGTCGTGGCGGGGGGCACTGGCGGTACACCTGCTGGCTTCGCTCGGAACGTGGATCGCGGGACGGGCGGCGGGATCCACGGTCGCCGGCCTCGGCCCCCAGGCGTGGGAGAACCTGTTCTTCGGGCTGCTGGCCTGGGGCGCGTGGGGCGTGGGGCTCGTCGCCCGGCGGCTGCGCGACCGCGCGGAGCTGCTGGCCCGGCTCAACGCCGCCCTGGACGCCGAGCGGGAGGCCCGCGCGCACGCCGCCGTCGCCGAGGAGCGCCGGCGGATCGCCCGGGACATGCACGACGCGGTCGCGCACTCGATCAGCGTGATGGTGCTGCAGCTCGGGGCCGTGCGCAGCACGCTGCCGGCGGACACGCCGCAGGCCGACATGCTGGCCGGACTCGAGCGGCTCGGCCGCGAGTCGGTGCAGGAGATGCGCTCGCTGGTCGGGGTGCTGCGCGATCCGTCGACCGGGCAGACGCCGGCCCGGCAGCCGACGCTCGTGCGGGCGGAGGAGCTCGTGGACGAGGTGCGCGCGGCGGGCCTGCCGGTGACGCTGACCGTCTCCGGGTACCTCGGCGACGTGCCGCGGGCGCAGGACATCTCCGCGTACCGGGTGCTGCAGGAGGCCCTGACCAACGCGCTGCGCCACGGCCGCGCCGCGACCACGGTCCACGTCGAGCGCGGCCCCGGCCGGCTGACCCTCACCGTCGACAACGAGCTGGCCGGCGAGCCGTCCCCCGGCGGCGGGTACGGTCTGATCGGCATGCGCGAGCGCGTGCTGGCCCTCGCCGGGACGCTGAGCGCGGGCGAGCGGCCGGGCGGTTTCACGGTGCGGGCGAGTTTCCCGCTGGGTGCGGCGGCATGACCCGGACGATCCGCGTGGTGGTCGCCGACGACGAGGCGATGATCCGGGCCGGGCTGCGGATGCTGCTGGACCACCAGCCCGACATCGAGGTCGTCGGCGAGGCCGCGGACGGCCCGGCCGCCCGCGCCGAGGTGCGCCGCTGCGGCCCCGACGTGGTGCTGCTCGACGTGCGGATGCCGCGCGGCGACGGGATCGAGGCGGCCCGGCACATCCTGGCCGAGTCGTCCGCCCGGGTGATCATCCTCACCACGTTCGACGAGGACGAGGCGGTGCGCGCGGCCCTGCGCGCCGGGGTGAGCGGGTTCCTGCTCAAGGTCGCCCCGCCGGAGCAGCTCGTGCACGCCGTGCGCACCGTCGCCGGTGGCCAGGCGCTGCTCGACCCGGCGGTGACACTGCGGGTCATCGAGTCCTACGCGGGCGCGCCGAGCGCCGACCCGCGCGCGGCCGCGCGGCTGGCCGAGCTCACCGAGCGCGAGCTCGACGTGCTGCGCCTGGTCGCCCGGGGCCGGTCGAACGCGGAGATCGCCGCGGCCCTGTTCCTGGGCGAGGCGACCGTCAAGACGTACGTCTCGCGGATGCTGACCAAGCTCGGGCTGCGCGATCGGGTGCAGGCGGTTGCGTTCGCGTACGAAAGCGGGCTCATCCGTCCGGGCTCCGCCTGATTGCTTGACTCCGCAGGGACCGTGCCGATGTCGGGGCATGGCCGACGAAGCAGACCGCACAGCGGCGCTCGACGAGACGATCGCGCACCATCCGGGCGCGCTGCTGGGCGCCGTCGGCCCGACCGGGCTCTTCGTCGCGCTGCCGGAGTCGTTGCGGCACACCGGACTGCGCCCCATCGACGGCCCGGCCTCCGCGCTCGGCCTGGCCCGGCCCGAGGACCACCACGCGATCATCGAGGCCTGGCACCAGGTCCTCACCCGGGGCATCGCCGACTGCCGGTTCCGGCCCCGCTCCCAGCCCGACCACTCGGTGGGGCTGCACCTCATCGACGTGACCGCGGCGCACGGGGTCATCGCCGTCGTCATCACCGGCCTCGACGACAGCGCCGGCGCGCTCGAGCACGAGGACGTCCCGCCGCGGCTGATCACCGTGCGCAAGGACCAGGCCGCGATGATCATCGAGGCGGATCCGCAGATCCACCGGGTGCTCGGCTGGACCGCCGCCGAGCTCGCCGGGCGGCGCTCGCTCGAGCTGGTGCACCCCGACGACCACCAGCGGGCGATCGGGGCGTGGATGGACCTGCTGGCCGTACCGGTGGGGGAGGCCCGGCGCATCCGGCTGCGGCACCTGCACCGCGACGGGCGGGTCATCTGGTTCGAGATCACCAACCACAACCTGCTGCGCGGGGCCGAGCCGTGCGTGCTGGCCGAGATGCTCGACATCACCGACGAAATGGCCGCCGAGGAGGCGCTGCGGGCCAGCGAGCAGCTCCTGCGCCGGCTCACCGAGGCGCTGCCGATGAGCGTGGTGCAGATCGACGTGCACCGCCGCGTGGTGTACCAGAACGCGCGCGGCGGCCGCATGGTCGGCACCGTCGTCGGCGGCGAACTGGGCGACGCGCAGCTGGCCCCGGTGGTGCCCGGCGACCGGGCCGCGGTCGAGGCGGTCCTGGACGGCGTCCTGCGCGACGGCGGCGACCTCGACATCGAGTACGGCTACCGCGACCCCGAACTCGGCCTGCGCCGCGCCAGCGCCAAGGCCCGCGCGCTCACCACCGCCGACGGCCGGGTCGCCGGTGCGGTGATCTGCCTCGCCGACGTCACCGAGGAGACCCGGCTGCGCGAGGAACTGCGCCGCCGCGCCACGCTCGACGACCTGACCGGCTGCCGCAACCGCGCCGCCACCCTGGCCGCGCTGACCGAGGCGCTGGACGCCGCGGCCCTGGGCACCGCCGCCGTGTTCGTCGACCTCAACGAGTTCAAGCTCGTCAACGACCGCTTCGGGCACGCGGCCGGCGACCGCCTGCTCGCCCACGTCGCCCACGTCCTGCGCGGCGCGGTCCGCGACGGCGACGTCGTCGGCCGCCTCGGCGGGGACGAGTTCGTGGTGGTCTGCCGCGACGTGGCCCGCCTCGAGCACGCGCAGCGCCTCGCGGCCGGCCTGGGCGCGGCGATCGAGGGCACGCCGCTGGACCTGGCCGGTGCCGTCCTGAAGCCCAAGGCGAGCATCGGGGTGGCCTGGACCCGCCCCGCGGGGCTGGACGCCGACGCGCTCATCGCGCACGCCGACAAGAAGATGTACGAGGCCAAGCACGGGCTGCACCCCGTCATGCGGTACAGGCCGACGGTCTTTCCCTGACAGAATGCGGCGTGAACTTTCCATTGACGGGGCGCGCCGCCCTCATCACCGGGGTCAGCCGGCGGGCCGGGATCGGGTTCGCCGTCGCCCGCCGCCTGGCCGCGCTCGGGGCGAGCGTGTATCTGCACCACCACGTGCCGCACGACCACGACCAGCCCTGGGGCGCCGACCCGGGCGGCCCGGACGCGGTCGCCGCGGGCGTGGCCGCGGCGCTCGCCGGTCCGGACGCGCGGGTGGCCCACGGCGGCGCCGACCTGGCCGACCCCGACGCCCCCGAGCGCGTGGTCGCGGCCGCGCACGCCGAGCTCGGGCACCTCGACATCCTCGTGTGCAACCACGCCCGCAGCGGCGGCGACGGCCCGCTCGGCACCCTGACCGCCGCCATGCTCGACGGGCACTACGCGGTCAACACGCGCGCCTCGATCCTGCTGACCCAGGCGTTCGCGGCCCGCCACGACGGGCGCCCCGGCGGCCGGGTCTTCTTCATGACGTCGGGCCAGGACCTGGGCCCGATGCGCGACCAGGTGCCGTACGCGGCCAGCAAGGGCGCCCTCGCCTCGATCACCCGCACGCTCGCCGACACGCTGGCCGACCGGGGCATCACCCTCAACACCGTCAACCCGGGCCCGGTCGACACCGGCTACGCCCCGCCGGACGTGCACGAGCAGGTCCGGCGCCACTTCCCGGCCGGCCGCTGGGGCGAGCCCGACGACCCGGCCCGGCTGATCGCCTGGCTCGCCACCGACGACGGCGGCTGGATCACCGGCCAGGTCATCAACACCGAGGGCGGCTTCCGCCGGTTCGACTAGAGCCCGTTTCGGCCCTAGCTCCGGGCGGCCAGCCGCTCGTACCGCTGCCGGGCCGCCTGCGGAGTGCCGAGACCGAGGCTCAGGGCGATGTCCTGCCAGGTCATCCCGCGCTCCCGGGCGGTCTGCAGCAGGTACAGCTCCGTCGTGTCCAGCTCCGCCCGCACGTCCGGCAGCAGCGTCAGCGCCGCGACCAGGTCGGACTCGTCCAGCGCGGGCTCGCCGGGCGCGGGCGGGATCGACCCGGCGGCCATCGCGGCGGCCACCCGCACCACCTCGTGCGGGGCCGCCACGTCCGCGTGCACGTGCCGCGACCGCAGCTCGGGCGAGCCCGCGTGCCGCTCGGTCAGGTGCGCCAGCGCGCCGTAGACCCGCTCGGCGCGGCGGGCGGCGGGGTCCGGGCGATCCAGGAGGTCGGTCATGCCGGTACCGTAGCACACTTTGTTTTCAACAGAATGTTCAAACGACCGGTGTGGTAGACCGTGAACATGCGGATCGCGGCTCGGTTCAACGGCCCTCCCGGCTCCGGCAACGGCGGCTACAGCGCGGGCCTGCTCGCCACCCGGCTCGGCCTCGCCCCGGCGGAGGTCACGTTGCGCCGCCCACCGCCGCTCGACGTCGACCTCGCGCTCGACGGCACCCGGCTCCTGCACGGCGCCGACCTGATCGCCGAGGCGGGTCCCGCTCCCGAGGACAAGCCGGATGTTGTACCGCCTGTGCCCCTCGACGAGGCCGCCGACGCCTCGAAGCACTACCCGGGCTTCACCGATCACCCCTTCCCGACGTGCTACGTGTGCGGCCCCGAGCGGGCCGACGGCCTCGGCCTGTTCCCCGGCCCGGTGTCCGACGACCGCACAGCCGCGCCTTGGCAGGTCCAGTCCGATGTGGACGCGGTCACGATGTGGGCGGCGCTGGACTGCCCCGGCGGCTGGTCCGCCATCGGCGCCGGCCGCCCGTACGTCCTGGGCCGCCTCGCCGTCTGGCTCGACACCCTCCCGACCCCCGGCGACACCTGCGTCGTCATGGGCCAGTACCTCGGCGGCGAGGGCCGCAAGGCGCGGGTCCTGTCC
Organism: Dactylosporangium sp. CS-033363; assembly: GCF_050942475.1. NCBI lineage: Bacteria > Bacillati > Actinomycetota > Actinomycetes > Micromonosporales > Micromonosporaceae > Dactylosporangium > Dactylosporangium sp. CS-033363. Next base: position 3,324,537 of record NZ_CP192032.1, read on the forward strand.
ACTGTGTACGGTCCGGCCGGGAACGTCCTCGCGACCGCCCGCGCCACCTGGATCGCGATCTAGGCCAGCGGCCGCTGCCAGGAGCCGTGCAGCGCGGTGAACGCGAGCGGCCGCTCGTCCAGCGACACCAGGTAGGCGGCCTCGTCCTTCGGCGCCGGTTCGCGCAGCCGGGCCGCGATGTGCGGGAACACGTCGGCGCCCTCCTGCGACAGCCAGTGCCCGCGCAGCCCGCGCACCTTCTCGACGAACGCGCCGCGACCCGGCTCCGGCACGTAGTCCAGCACCGCCGTGTGCAGCACTACCAGGGTCGCGTCCGCCGGCGCCTCGGCCGCGAGGGCGTCGAGGCGCTCGTTGAGGTCGCCGGCCACCACCCGCGGCGGGTCGCGCCGGGCCAGCTCGATGGCCGCGTCGAGCCGCGCCCGCCGCTCGTGCTGCTCGGGCCAGACCAGCGTGCGCAGCCACTCGGCGTCCTCGTCGGCGGTGACGTCGAGCGGGTTCAGGTCGATCCCGGCCCGCCACGCCACCTCGACCGCACCGGGCGTGACGGCCGGCGCCGGCCCGTCGACGCGGCACCGCAACACCAGCGCGCCATCGGTGGCCCCGCCGTGCGTCACGCTTCCGTCGCTTCCCGTGTACTCGTACCCGTACCGCTCCACCAGCAGGAGCAACCCCGCCGAGGCGCCGACCTCCACCAGCGCGAGGGGTTGCGGCAGCGAGGCGAGCGCGGGGTAGAGCCCGGCGCACCGCCCCGGCTCGTTGGTCTGCGTCCGGCGGGCCAGCATCGCCGCCACGACCTCGTCGCGCCTTCCGAAGACCGTGTCGCGCAGCTGGCCGTACCCCGACGGAACCCCGCCGACCAGGCGCGCCGCCGCGAGCAGGAGGTTGGGCTGCCGCTTGGCCGGCGGCAGCCCTTCGAGCAGCGCGAGCATCTCGGGGTCCGCGGCGACGCCCAGGGCCAGGTCCTCGTAGAGCGGGGACGAGCCCCGGGCCATCACCGTCGCGAAGAACCTGTACTGCTCAGCCGTCCCCGTTTCCGTCATGCCCCGACCCTAGGCCGGCCACTCCTGCGGATCGAACCCGATCGGCTCGATGGTGCCCGTGACCTGGCGAGTGATGTCGGCACTTGCTCCGTACAAGTAGAACCAGGCTCCTCCGAAGCTGAACCGCGCCTGGCGATCGTCCGCGGTCAGCCACGTCGCCCGGCCGTTGATGGTCGCCGTCGCGAGCTCGGGCAGGCCGCTGGGCTGCGTGCTCGGGATCGCGGCGTTGTCCATGCTGACGTCCAGCGCCTCGTCCACCGTGCCCGACGACAGCCGCATGTACGTGCGGCTGACCTGGTTGCCCTTGAACTCCAGCTCGCACCGGATCGGCCGCAGGTTCGGCGGCGACCACGGCAGCCGGAACGCCGGCCCGCACGAGTGCACCCGGTCGAACCGCACGCTGTTCGCCACCGCCAGGATCTTCGCCTGGTCGTCGAGCGAGGTGTTGATCCGCGCGGTCAGGGTGTCGCCGACCGGCCACGTCAGGGTGGACCGGATGCCCTTGGTGCGGGTGCCCTTCATGGCCGGGGGCGGCTGGTCGTACTGGAAGAGGGTCCCCTCCCGGTCGCCGACGCGCACCTGCGTGGACTTGCCGGTCTGACGCGTCGGCGCCTTGTCCTCCGCCGGCGGCTCGGAGCTGAGCCCGACGAACAGCACGTCACCGTCGGCGCTCTCCAGGGTCATGCTCTCGCTCGCCGGCGGCGTGGGAACGGTGCCGGTCGCGACCAGGCGGTCGGAGTCCGTGAGGTACCGCACCGTCGCCGGCGTGAACGGGGCCCCGGTCAGGGTCAGGTGCACCAGCGGCGCCGCCCCCAGCACACTCGGGTCGTCCAGCGGGGAGGGCGCGTTCGGCACGATCCGCCCCGTCGGCAGCGAGGGCCCCGTCGCCGGGTCCGGCTGCCCGTGCGACGGCCGCAGCACCGTCGCCGTGCCCAGCGCCACCGCGGCCACCGTCAGGACCACCGCCGCCACCTGCCCCAGCGCCCGCCGGCGCCGCCGCCGCAACCCGCCCGCGCGGACGTGCGCCAGCAGCTTCTCCACGTGCACGTCGCCGTCCGCCGCCCCCGCGAGGCTGGTGCGGACCAGGTCGTCCAGGTCGTTCATGCCCGGCCTCCGTTCAGTGCCCGATCCGGCTCGAGCCGGGTGCGCAGCGTGTCCAGCGCGCGCTTCACCTGGCTGCGGACCGTCGGCTGCGAACAGTTCAGCAACACCGCGATCGCGGCATCGTCGAGATCCTCGTAGTAGCGCAGCACCACCGCCGCGCGCTGCTTCGCCGGCAGCCCGCGAATGAGCCGCCAGGCCGCGTCCCGCTCCGCCGCCGCGTCGCCCAGATCCATCGGATCGGCCGTGTCCTCCGGCGCCGCCACCGCCACCTCGCGCGAACTCGGCCGCCGCCACCGCGAGATGGACGCGTTGACGAGCGCCCGGCGCAGGTACGCGTCCGGCTGCCCGTCCGCCGCGATCCGCTCCCACCGCACGAACGCCCGGGCCAGCACGTCCTGGACGAGGTCCTCGCCCTGATGCCGATCACCGGTCAGCAGCCGCCCGAGCCGCACCAGCCCGGGCCCGCGTGTGCGCACATAGTCGTCGAAGTCCACTCAGGCCCTCCCGCCGCCGTGTGTACCGTCATCCAACTGCACGCACCGCCGCCGCCCACTGTTGCATCCGGCTTTTAATCCATTGCCGGGACGTGATTCGCCGCGTATTGTTGTCCACATCGAACGACACACCGGAAGATATGAAGGAGGAGAGCCGCGATGACTACCACCCGACGCGTTCCCCGACCGCATATCATTCCGGTGCGCCGTCCTTCGGGCCGGTGGCGAGGGTAGGCATCCTGCCGTTACCCTCGGCCGCCCGCCCCTTTCAACAGGGACCCGGGCGGTTTTTTGTTGCCCATTTCTCGCGCATTCTTTTGTGCTTTAGGAACGCTTTTCGGAAACGACCGGCGCGGTGACCGGACCTGGCCTGGGACCAGGAAGTGCGGGGTTCGACTCCCCGGTTTCCGACGATGCCGACGTAGCTCAGTCTGGTCAGAGCGCTGTCCTGGTACGACAGAGGTCGCCGGTTCGACTCCGGCCTTCGGCTTTCACCCCCCGTCGCGGCCTGCGTGGTAGAGGCGCCTCGCCGATAACGAGGAGACAGCTGGTTCGACTCCAGCCGACGGGACTTGCCCTGGTAGCTCAGCGGAGAGAGCAGCGGTCTACGAAGCCGTGTGTCGCAGGTTCGAATCCTGCTCGGGGCGCGCAAGTTTGTACGTCCGCGTAGCTCAGCCGGTACGAGCGCCGCTTTCACACAGCGGAGGTCCCAGGTTCGAACCCTGGCGCGGACACGGTGGCCATGGTGTACGGGACCGTGCACATCAGAACGTGACTCTGAAGGTCCGGGTTCGACTCCCGGTGGTCACCCTCAGCTCTTGCCGCCCCAGCGGGCGATGTCGGCCTCGGTGATCTCGATCGGGCCCTTGACGGGCTGCGTGACCCGGACCTGGTTGCCGAACGGATCGCGGAAGGCGCAGTCGAGCCCGTACGGCTGCTGCTCCACGTCCTGCGTGAACTCGATGCCGCTCGCCTTGAGCTTGTCGTACACGCCCTGGCAGTCGTCGGTGGTGAGGATGGCGGCCGTCCCCAGCGCCCCCTTGGTGAGCAGATCCCGCAGCTGCGCCGCGGTCTCCTCGCTCATCGCCGGCGGCCCCGGCACCTCCGGCAGCAGATTGCGCCCCGGATCGGACGGCAGCGCGATGGTGAGCCACCGCATGAACCCCAGATCGACGTCCTCGTCGACCTGAAACCCCAGCTTGCCGACGTAGAAGTCGAGCGCCTCGTCCTGGTCGAGGACCCACACCGTGGTGATCGTGATCGCGTTGAACATGCCCTCACCGTACGGCCGGGGCGCCCTCGACCGCTTCGCCAAAACTGACCGGTCGCAGCCACGCCTTCGCGAAGCACACCGGGACCCGCGCGACGAGCCCCCGCTCCCGGTACTGCGACGGCGAAACCCCCACCACGGCCCGGAACGCCCGGCTGAACGCCCCGAGACTGTCGAACCCGGCCCGCAGCCCGACGTCGGTCACGCTCGCGGCCGGGTCGCGCAGCAGCGCCATGGCCCGCTCGATCCGCCGCCGCTGCAGGTACCGGTGTGGCGTCTCCCCGAACGTGCGGCGGAACGTCCGGCTGAAATGCCCCTCGGACATGTGCGCAAGCCTGGCGAGCGCCGGCAGGTCGAGCCGCTGCGCGTAGTCCCGGTCCATCGCGTCCCGGGCGCGCAGCAGCCGCCGATTCTGGTCCTCCGCCGCCGACATCACCACACGGGCGAGCCTAGCCCCTGTTCGGCCCCGAGCTCTTCCTCGATGCGGATCAGCCGGTTGTACTTCGCGGTGCGGTCCGAGCGGGACACCGAACCCGTCTTGATCTGACCGCACCCGGTGGCCACGGCCAGATCGGCGATCGTGGTGTCCTCGGTCTCGCCCGAGCGGTGCGACATGACGACCCGGTAGCCGGCCCGCCGCGCGGTGTCCACCGTGGACAGTGTCTCGGTCAGGGTGCCGACCTGGTTGACCTTGACGAGGATGGCGTTGGCGTAGCCGCCGTCGATGCCCGCCCGCAGGCGCGCCGCGTCGGTGCAGAAGACGTCGTCGCCGACCAGCTGGGTGTTCGCGCCCTCGCGGCCGGTCAGGAGCTTCCAGCCGGCGAGGTCGTCCTGGGCCATCGGGTCCTCGATGGAGACAATGGGGTACCGGCGCAGAAGCCCGGACAGGTAGGCGACGTGCTCCTCGACGGAGCGGCGCACGCCCTCGCCGGCGTAGTCGTAGGCGCCGCCCTTGAAGAACTCCGACGCCGCCGGGTCGAGGCAGATCGCCACGTCGGTGCCGGGCTCGTAGCCGCTCGCCGCGATCGCCTCGACGACGAACGTGAGCGCCTCGTCGGCCGTGGTGAACTGCGGGGCGAAGCCGCCCTCGTCGCCGACGTTGGTGTTGTGGCCCGCGGCGGCGAGCGAGCGGCGCAGGGTGTGGAAGATCTCCGAGCCCATGCGCACGGCCTCGAAGAACGTCGGCGCGCCGATCGGGCTGATCATGAACTCCTGGAAGTCCAGCGGGTTGTCGGCGTGCGCGCCGCCGTTGACGATGTTGATCATCGGCAGCGGGAGGCGCGGCTCCGTGTCGCGGCGCAGGAACCGGTACAGCGGCACGCCCTTCGCCGCCGCGGCCGCCTTCGCCGTCGCCAGGGAGATGCCGAGGATCGCGTTGGCGCCGAGGCGGGACTTGTTCGGGGTACCGTCGCAATCGATGAGCGCGGCGTCGACCGCGGCCTGATCCTCGGCGTCGAGGCCCCGCACGGCGTCCGCGAGCGGTCCGGTGGCGTTGCCGACCGCCGTGGCGACGCCCTTGCCGTGGAAGCGTTTCGGGTCGCCGTCGCGCAGCTCGATCGCCTCGGCGGCGCCGGTCGACGCGCCCGAGGGCACCGCGGCCCGGCCGAGCGAACCGTCGGCGAGGCGGACGTCGACCTCGACCGTCGGGTTGCCGCGGCTGTCGAGGATCTGCCGGGCGGCCACTGCTTCGATGACTGTCATGAGGCCGAATCCTGGCAGCTCAGGGGCGTTTTGCGCGACGCGATGACGCTCACCTTGACCCGAACCCCAGGGTTCGGGTTTATCGTGTCGGGCATGCGCGTGGGGGAGCTGGCGCGGCGCTCGGGAAGCACGATCCGGGCGCTGCGGTACTACGAGTCGCTCGGCCTGGTCGTGCCGCGCCGGATGGCCAACGGGTACCGCGAGTACGACCCGATCGCCGAACGGCTCGTCGTGCAGATCCGCGAGCTGACCGCGCTCGGGCTGACCGTCGAGGAGACCCGGCCCTTCGTGGAGAGCCTGGCCGCCGGGGCCGATGAGTCGGACGTGTGCGCGGCGGCCTTGGTGACGTACCGTAGCGCGATTGTCGGTCTGCAGTCCCGCATCGGCCAGCTTACCGCCCAGCGGGACGCGCTCGAGGCCCGCCTCGCCCTGGTGAACGTCACCGGCAACCCGGACATCTCCGGTCACGCTGTGCAACCGGCGTCGCTCGTCGGCCGCGCCCTGCCCGACGAGGAGATCTTCGCGACCAACGGTGAGGTGGTGAACCTCGGCCGGCTCGGCCCCGGGCGGACGATCCTGTTCGTGTACCCGCTGACGGGCCGCCCCGGCGTCGACCTGCCCGACGGCCTGCTCGAGATCCCGGGCGCGCGCGGCGGCACCGAACAGGCGCTCTGGTTCCGGGACCACCACGGGGAACTCCTCGGCGCCGGAGCCGCGCGGGTCTTCGGGCTGTCCGCGCAGTCGGCCGGTTACCAGCGGGAACTCGCGCATCGGCTGCGGCTGCCGTACCCGCTGATCCCCGACCCGCGCCTCACGCTCGCCGCCGCGCCCGGCCTGCCCACGTTCACCGCCGGCGAGATGACCCTCTATCGCCGGCTCACCCTGGTCGTCTGCGACGACGTGATCGAGCACGTCTTCCACCCGATCCCGGCCCCGTCGACCCACGCGAACGAGGTGCTGCGCTGGCTCAACCGGATTTGGACCAGCTCACTAGCCTGAGTCGCATGGGCCACTCCATCACGGCGCTGCTCCTGCGGGGTCTGGTCGACGAGGACGCCGCGCGGGAGTGGGACGTCGAGGTGGTGCCGCTGGCGCAGGGCATCTCGCTCGTCCATGTCACGCACTACTCCTCGGCGGTGTGGCAGTTTCGCCGCGGGCGCCACGGTGCGTTGGACGTGCCGGCCGGGGTACCGCCGACCTTCCCGACCGAGGCCGTGCTGCTCGACCTCGCCGCGGCGCTGGCACCCGGCCCGTTTGCCGTGATCCAGACCGACTATTTCGGCGGCGTCGGGGATCAGTGGGCCTGCCTGTACGACGCGCTCGGCCGCCGCGACCCCGCCGTGCACACGATCAACGACGCGCTGCGCGGGCTCGGGGTTCGGCGCACCGTCTCGTTCGATGAGTTCGACGCGGCCGGGCTGGGGGACCACCGGCACACACCGGAGCGGCTCGACCAGTACGAGGTTTTGTGCGACGAACTCGGGTTGTGAATGTCGAATCCGGGGATACTCCGTTCGTATGGCCGGTATGACGAACGCACGCATCCTGCTCGACGGACTCAAGCTGGTCGAGTCGCCGCGCTGGCACGAGGGACGGCTCTGGTTCTGCCACTGGGGCGCCGGCGAGGTCATCGCCGTGACGCCGGAGGGAGCCCACGAGGTCGTACCGCTCGCCGAGGGGGTCGACCCGCACACGATCGGCTGGCTGCCGGACGGGCGCCTGCTGGTCGTACCGAAGAATCCGGAACCGGACGGAAGACTGCTGCGGCGCGAGGCCGACGGCACCATGGTTCCGCACGCCGATCTCTCCGCGCTCCCGGGCGACCTCAACGAACTCGTCGTCGACGGGCGCGGCAACGCCTACGTCAACGGGCCCGGGTTCGCGTTCCTCGAGTTCATCAAGAACATCAATCCGGCCGACCCGCGGCCGCTGACCGAGCGCCCCGGCTACCGGCCCGGCTTCATCGCCCTGATCCGCGCGGACGGCACCGTTGTGCAACAGGAGCACGACATCGCCTTCCCGAACGGCATGGCGATCACGCCCGACGAGCGGACGCTCATCATCTCGGAGTCGTTCGCGGGCGTGCTGACCGCGTTCGACATCGAACCCGACGGTACGCTCATCAACCGCCGCACCTTCGCCGCCGGTCTGGGCCCGGACGGCATCTGCCTCGACGAGGACGGCGCGGTCTGGACCTCGAGCGGCGGCAACGAGGCCGTTCGCGTCGCCGAGGGCGGCAAGATCCTGGACCGGGTCGAACTCGACCGCGCACCGTTCGCGGTCATGCTGGGCGGCGCCGATGGCCGCACGCTGTTCATCTGCGCGGCGAAGTGGGACGCGCAGGACCCGTTCGCCGCGCGCACCGGCCAGATTCTCGCGGTTCCGGCGCCGGCCGCGCACGTCGGCTACCCGTAGACTGCGGGGCATGGCGTCGGTGCGGGTCGAGACCATCGTGGCGGCCTCGCCCGGCGCGGTGTGGGCGGCGATCGCCGATGTCGGCAACGTGCACCGCCGCCTGCTCCCGGGCCGCGTGGCCGACGCGCGCATCGAGGGCGACGAGCGCATCCTGACGCTGCCGGACGGGACCGAGGTCCGGGAGCTGATCGTGGCGATCGATCACGAGCAACGGCGTCTCGCGTACTCCGTGCAGGGACCCGGGCGCCTCACGCTCGCCCATCACCACGCCGCGTTCGAGGTCCACGACCACGACGGCACCCGGGCCCGGCTCGTCTGGACCACCGACGTCCTGCCGCACGACCGCGAACCGGCCGTGCGGGCGCGGGTCGAACGCGGCATCGAGGAGATGCGCGCCGTCCTGGAGTCACACCGGGCCTGACTGGCGGGCGCGTTCGACCGCGGCCAGGGCGCGGCGGCAGAGCCGGGCCTCGTAGTGGTCGCGACCGTAGCGGCCCTGCCAGATGTCGCGGGCCCGGCGCAGCGAGGCGGCCGCCTCGTCGAGCCGCCCCAGGCCGAGCTGGATCGCCCCGAGCACCGCCGCGTCGGCCGCCACCTCGGGCGAGCCGCACCCGCGTTCGCGCGCGTGCCACACCAGCGCGGTGAGCGCCGCGATCAGCGCCTCCTCGTGCCGCCCCCGCGCGTGCGCGAGCCCGGCCAGGTTGTGGTGCACGACGCCGTGCAGCCCCGGGTCGGCGAGGGCGGCGGCGTAGTGGGCGGCGGCTTCGTCGTACCGGCCGGTGTCCTTGCACAACACCCCGAGCGCATTGCGGATCGCCGGATCGGGCGGCGCGGCGGTCAGCACGGCCTCGGCCTCGTCGAACTGCCCGAGCTCGCGCAGGCAGTTGCCCAGCGGCAACAGCGCCTCGGCCGCCCGGAACGTCTCGACCGCGTCCTCCTGCCGCCCGAGCTGAAACTGCAGGTCACCAAGCGTGACCCGGGCCGCCGTGAGCTCGGTGGAGCGCCCCGTGCGCTCGAACAGCCGCACCGCCTCGACGGCCGCGGCGAAGGCATCCATGTGCCGGTCGGCGGCCCACAACCGCAACGCCCGTCGATGCGAGCGCCGGGCCTGCGCCACGATCCGGAGCGGCCCGACGGCGGCATGCAGCGGAAACGGGGGCCGCGGCGGCCGGCCGGTCCAGGTGAGGGCCATCATGTCAGCCAGTACGCAGCGCCGCCGCGCCGGGTTCAAACCGTCCCGCCTGAGCTGTGAAAATGCCGTGGTTGCGCGAGCGCGGGACGATGGGCACATGGACGTCTTCGCCCCGTACGCCGGAACGTTGCTCCTGCCGGACAAGGCCCCGTTCGGCAGCGAGTCGTCGGTCACCCTCGCCGACGGCCGCCCCGTCGCCGTGATCCGCTGGCACAACTGGTCGATGCGGGCCCGCTACGAGATCCTCGCCCCGGGCACCGGCGCCCCGCTGGCGGCCGGCCACCGCCAGGGTTTCGGCGGGCGGAACTACTACCTGACCGACGCCCAGAGCCGCGCCCTGTTCCACCTCAAACTCGGCTTCTGGGGCCCGAACCGCCCGAGCGTGCTGACCCTGGCCAACGGGCGCGTCCTGAGCACCCGCGGCAACTGGACCTCCCGCCGCTTCGCGGTCACCGACGAGCAGCAGCGCGAGGTCGCCCGCCTGGTGAACAACAGCCCGATCCTGTCCATGCGCCCCGACGGCCTGGCCTTCGAACTGCAGAGCCCGGTCCTGTCCATCGTCCAGGCGATCGGCCTCGCCCAGTCCATGCGCGCGGCCATCGAGGCGAACCGCAGCGCATCGGTTGCCGCCAGCGGCTGACAAAACCAAAGACGCAAACGCCGCTCTGGTACGGCCTGAGCCGCGCACCCCCCGCCTCAGCGCGCTCATCGGTGGCGGCGAGTGGTCGTTCGCTCATCGCACGTGGGCGATCAGCCGGAACTGGACACCCACGCGGCGATCTCGGCTCGTCGCGACGCGCCCAGCTTCGGCAGGATGTGCTCGATGTGCGTGGCCACCGTGCGCGGTGAGATGAACAGGGCCGCGCCGATCTGCCGGTTGGTCGCGCCCGTCGCCACGTGCCGGGCCACCTCGGCCTCGCGCGCGGTGAGCAGTTCCGGAGCGCTATCCACTGTGGACAACGGGGGCAACGGGGCGGTGGCGAATGCGCCGGCGGCTTGGGTTCGGCGGTCGGCCTCGGCGGTGAGCGTGGCGGCCTCGGCCGGGCGGCGGGAGCGGTGCGCGGTACGAGCACGGTCGCGCAGTGCGGCCACGCCTTCCCAGAAGCGGTGGCGCTCGTCCCAGCCCGTGGACGCCGCGGCCAGGGCGGCGCGCGCCCGGCCGGTCTGGCCGGCGGCGAGGTCGAGCAGGCCCCGGGCGTGGTCGAGGGCGGGGAGGGTGCCGGGGATCATGCGGTACCGTAGCCGCTCCTCGCATTTGACGAGGAACGTGCGCGCTGCCGCGGTGTCGCCGGTGGCGAGGTGCGCGCGGACGCCGGTGACGACGAACGGGAACAGGTAGGCGGCGTCCCACGACGGTTCCGAGAGCTCCCAGCCGCGCTCGCACCACGCGGTGGCCTCCGCCGGGCGTCCACTGTGGAGGGCAAGCTCGGCCAGGCCCCAGACGGCGGGCGACAGGCGCTGCAGCTCGCCGATGTCCTCGCCCAGGATGCGCGCCTCGTGCAGGATGCGGGCGGCGGTGTCGAGGTCGCCGGTGCCGATCGCGAGGTAGCCGAGCACGTGCAGCGCGGTCGCCCGGGTGCCGAGGTCGCCGCGCCCGTCGGCGAGCGCCTGCTCGGCCCAGCGCCGCGCGCCCGTCCAGTCGCCGGTCGCCCAGAGCACGTGGCCGACGTGCGCGGCCATGTAGTTTCGATCGTTGAAGCGCTCGATTCGCTCGGCGAACGCGTACCCCTCGCGCAGCACACGCAGGCCCCGGTCGTACTCCACGAGCGCCGACGCGCAGCATCCGATCATCCGGTGACCGCGCGACACCTCGGCCTCCAGCCGCGCACCGGTGGCGTGCTCGACGGCCGTGGCCATCAGCGCCCAGCCCTCGGCCATCCCCCCGAACACCAGCGCCGCGCCGAGCGTCGCGTCCACGTTGATGCGCGTTTCGCCGTCCGCTTCGACCGCTTGCGCGCGCCGGCCGAACTCGATCGAGTCGTCGAGGCAGCGATCGAGCATGTACGCGGCGGACAGCGCGGCCAGAATGCGCGCGCGGGTGGCGCCGGTGTTCGTGTCGCCCAGCAGGGTGAGCGCCTCGCGCAGCAACTCGTCGCGCTCGTCGATCCCCGCGCCGAGGCGGTGCCGGGCCTCCGCCAGGTCGGGAACGAGCGCGGCCGCGTCGACGTCGGCGCCGAGGGTGCGGAACAGCTCGTACGCGGCGGTGAGCGCCTCGGCCGCCCCCTCGTTGTCGTCCACGGCGACGAGCTCGCCACCCAGTTCGGCCAGCACCGCCGCCCGTTGCGCGTCCGGCGTGCACGCGGGGGTGGTGCGCCGCGCCCGCCGATAGAGCTCCGCCGCCTCGCGGTGCGCCGACAGCCGGGCCGCCTCCCGCGCGGCCGTGAGCGCGTGCGGGTACGCCTCGCCGGGCCGGCCCGCGCGCTCGAACTGATCGCTGATGAACGCATCGCGCAGTCCGGCCCGGTGCGCCGCCCGGGCCGCGCGCGTGTGCAGGTCGCGCCGGCGCAGTGGACTCAGGCCGGCGTGCAGGGCCTCGCGGATGAGCCAGTGCCGGAAGTCGTACCGCAACGGGCCGCCCGGCTGCACGAACGCGCACTCCTCGAGCTCCCGCAGCGCCGCGTCGACCGCACCCTCGGCGTCGGACGTCATGGCGTGCAGCAGGTCCAGGTCGAACGAGCGCCCGATGACCGAGGCCGCGTCGGCGAGCGCGCGAGCACCCGGGCTGAGCGTCGCGGCCCGGGCGAGCACGGCGTCGGCGAGCGTGTCCGGCAGCGAAGCGTCACCGCGCAGGCAGGGGCCGGTGAACTCCTCGATGTGCAAGGGGACGCCGTCGCTTCGCTCGTACAGGGTCGCGGCGACCGCCTCCGGCACCGCCGCGCCCGCGATCCGCGCCGCCATCTCCGCTGTCTCGGACCGGGGCAGGCGGCCGAGCCGCGCCTCCTCGGCCAGCCGGCGATTGAGCAGACGCGCACGCCACGCTCGCGTCGGTGCGCGCGGGTACAGCTCGTCCGTGCGGTACGTACCGACGATGAGCAGTGGTGTCGTGGCGATGTCGCGCGCCGCTCGTTCGAGCGCGTCCAGCGTCAGCTCGTCCGCCCAGTGCAGATCCTCGAGCGCGAGCAGCACCGGGCCGTCGGCGGCGCACGCGGCGATGCGTCCGGCCAGTGCGGCGGTCCGCAGCCGGCGCCGGCGGTGCGGATCCCCGTCCGCCTCGGCCGCGGCCTCTGCCGTTGGCTCGGCCACGGCCTCAGCCTTTGCCTCGGCCTCGGCCTCGGCCGGGTCGTCGAGCCCGGCCAGCATGCCGCCGGCGACTTCGGCGTCGCCCGGGTACGCGTGGATCGTGCGGACCGCGAACCCCGCCGCCGTGGCCCGCGCGAGGATCGCCTCCAGCAGCCGGGTCTTGCCGATGCCGGCCTCCCCGGCCAGGAACAGCACGTGCCCGGCCCCGGCGCGGACCTCACCCAGGCGCCGGTCGGCCAGCGCGAGGAGGTCGTCGCGCCCGATCAGCACCGGGCACAGCGGCTGCACGCCCGACCCTAACCGGCCAGGTCCCGGCCGGTCTGTCCGTTGTCCGACGGGCCCGAGCCGGACTGTGACCCAGGTCACTGCTACCCGTACCCCGGCCCGGCCCGTGGGATCCGGGTGAGGGCAGCATGGACCCGGGAGGGCACGTGGAGCAGGACCTTCGCACGCGGCTGGACGACGAGCTGGCGGCCGCGCCCGAGCCGCCGATCGGCGATCTCGTCGGCGGCGCCGTGCGGCGCGGCAAGCGGCTGCGCGTTTGGCGCCGTTTGCGCACGGGAGGAGCGGCCGTCGCGGTGCTGGCGGTGCTCGCCGGCGGTGCGTCCTTCGCACGCGGCGCCGGGGACGAGCCGGACGCCCAGGTCGCGGCCCCGGTGAACCTGGTGCCCGCGAGCCCCGCCGGCCTGCTCCAGCTGCTGCTCGACACCCTGCCGCCCGGTGCGACCTCGCACTACGCCGCCGATCCGGCGCAGCCGATGATCCAGGTGTACCTCGACCGCGGCAACGGCCCCGGCATGCTGCGCGTGGCTGTTTCGAGGGCAGCAGGCGGTACCGAAAGAACGACGGTTTCCGAACTGCCCGACAACTGCGTGCAGCGGACGATCGTCACCGGCTATCACGCCGACGGTCTGCTGGTGCAGGTGAACGTCGCCTCCTGCCTGGCCTGGGACGGCACCCAGAACGCGCCCGCCGCGCAGGCGCTCACCGTCGAGGAGGCCCGTGCGGTCGCGGCCGACCCGCGGTGGGGCCTGCGCATCGACGAGTCGATCGAGACCGCGGGCGCGGCCCGGTTCGCGCAACTGCCGGCGATCGAATGAGCGAATACGACGACGACTTCGTCGAATATGCGCGCATCGCGGCCCCGCGGCTACGGCGCACGGCCTACCTGCTGTGCCACGACTGGCACCTCGCGCAGGATTTCACCCAGTCCGCGCTCGCGAAACTATTCGTGCACTGGCCGCGCATCCAGCGGCGGGAGAGCCCGGACGCGTACGCGCGCAAGGTCCTGCTGCGCGTGTTCCTCGATCACCAGCGGCGCAGCAGCAGCCGCGAGATCGTCACGGACCGCGTCGCCGAGCGCGCGGCCCCGGACGGCCGGCCCGAACTGCGCGTGACGCTGCTCGAGGCGCTGCGCCGGATCGCGCCCCGCGACCGGGCGATTCTCGTGCTGCGGTACTGGGAGGACCAGAGCATCGACACCGTCGCCGACCTGCTCGGCGTCTCCGCGGCCACGGTGAAGACGCAGAGCACGCGCGGCCTGAACCGGCTGCGCGACCTGCTCGGCGCCGACGAGCTCATCGGATTCTGAAGCCGTTTTCGACGGGCTCGTCGGGCTCATCGGATGTTGAAGCCGTTTTCGACGGGCTCGTCGAGCTCATCGGATGTTGAAGCCGCGCAGTCCTTCGACCGGCTCGTCGAGCGCCTCGACCCCGCTGACCGCGGCCTCGGCCGGGCCCTCGCCGGCCCAGGTGAGCAGCGCGGCGACCGGCTCGTCGGCCCCCTCGAACACCGCCTCGACCCGTCCGTCGGGCAGGTTGCGCACCCAGCCGGCGACGCCGTGCTCGGTCGCGACACGCCGGCATGTGTCGCGGAAGAACACGCCCTGCACTCGACCAGAAACGAGCACGCGTTTGCGGATCACGCACCTGACCGTACCCGGCGGAGGAGAAACGCACGCTCGGGTTCCGTCCGAACCAGCCGCAGGGCATCCTCCCAGGCCGCGCGCGACTCGGCGCCGCGGCCCAGGCGTTGCAGCAGGTCAGCCCGGACCGCGGGCACCAGATGGTGCTGGGGGAGCCGCTCGGCCAGCCCGTCGGTGAGCGCGAGCGCCGCCCCCGGATCACCCGCCTCCGCGACCGCCACGGCTCTGTTCAAACGAACAATCGGCGACCCCGTTCGCGCGTCCAAACGCGCATAGAGCCCGGCGATGCGCGCCCAGTCCGTCACGCCCGCGGTCGCCGCCCGCGCATGTTCGGCCGCAATCAGAGCCTCCAGGGTGTACCGGCCGGAGCCTGCACCTTCGCGCACGAACCCGAGCAGTTCGAAGCCCTGCCGCAACTCCGTCGGGTTCCAGCGTGTTCGATCCTGCTCGGCCAGGCGCACCAGCTGCCCGTTCGCGTCGATGCGCGCATCGCGCCGTGCGTGCTGCAGCACCATGAGCGCCAGCAGCGCGACGGGTTCCGGCTCGTCGGGGAGCAGGCCACCCAGCTCGTACCCGAGCCGGATCGCCTCCGCCGCCAGCCTCGGCCGCACCAACTGCGCACCCTCGGTCGCGCGGTAGCCCTCGGTGAAGAGGAGGTACACCGCCGTCAGCAGCCCGTCGAGGCGCTCGGCGAGCTCGGCCGGCGCAGGTGGCCGCAGCGGGATGCCGGCCTGCGCGATCTTCTTCTTGGCCCTGGTCAGCCGGGCCGCCATGGTCGTCTCCGGCACCAGGAACAGCCGGGCGATCTCGGCGGTGGTGAGCCCGGCCCCGAACCGAAGCATGAGCGCGGCGCGCGAGTCGGGCGCGAGCGCGGGGTGACAGCACGCGAAGAACAGCCGAAGCCGCTCGTCGCTGACCTCGTCGGGTTCGTCGTCCGTCTCGGCCGGCGTCGGCAGGTCGACGAGGAGCAGCGGGAGCCGCCGGCGGTCCGCCTCCTCGCGGCGCAGCCGGTCGAGCGCCCGCCGCCACGCGGTGGTGAGCAGCCAGGCGGCCGGGTTGGCGGGCACGCCGTCGCGCCCCCAGCGCCCGGCCGCGGCCACGAATGCGTCCTGCAGGCTGTCCTCGGCCAGGTCGAACCGCTTGAGCCGGGTCACGAGCAGCGCGAGCAGGCGCGGCCAGTGTTCGCGGTACGCGCGTTCGACCTCGTCCTGATGCGCGGAGCTCAGCCGGCCTCCCCGGGGACCATCGGCCGCACCTCGATCACGCCCGACGGCAGCTCCTTCGCCAGCGCCAGCGCCTCGTCCAGGTCGGCCGCCTCGATCAGGTAGAACCCGGCGAGCTGCTCGGACGTCTCCGCGAACGGGCCGTCGGTCACGCTGCTCGCGTCCCCGTCCCGGCGCAGCGTGGTCGCGGCCCCGGTCGGCGCGAGCTCGGCCCCGCCGCGCAGGGCGCCGCGCTCCATGAGCAGCTTGATGAACCGCTCGTGCTTGGCGTAGATCTCCCGCTTGGCGGCCTCGCCGGTCGCCTGCCACACCTGTTCGTCACCGTACAACAACAGCGCGTACTGCATGACCCCTCCTCATCGTCCGTTGCCACCATGACGCAGCCGAAGCCCCGAAATCGACAACGAGTGTGTTCGTCGCAGGGCGTCTCATCGCAAGGTGGCGAGGTCCAGGGCGCGCAGGCGGTCGGGATCGGCCAGGACGTCGATCGCGACGATGCGGCCCTCGGTCACGGTGAAGGCCATGACGAACAGCGGACGGTCCGGGCCGGCCGCCACCACGACGCCCGCGGCGCCGTTGACCAGGGCCGGGTAGACGAACGGGGACAGCCGCGACGACGCCAGCGCCTGGGTGGCCACCTGCTCCGGGCCGTGCAGCGTGAACGTGAGCCGCGGACGCGTCGGGCCGCCGTCCGAGCGCAGGATGATGTCCGGGTCGAGCACTTCGACGAGTGCGGCGAAGTCGCCGTTGCGCGATGCGGCGAAGAACGCGTCCACGACCGCGCGCTGGCGGGTGACGTCCGGGTCGGGGGCGGTCGGGCGGCCCTGCACGCGGCGGCGGGCGCGGCTGGCGAGCTGGCGGGTGGCGGCGGGTGAGCGTTCGAGCATCGGCGCGATGTCGTCGAACGGGACGGCGAACATGTCGTGCAGTACGAATGCGAGACGCTCGGCCGGCGTGAGCGTTTCGAGCACCACGAGCAGCGCCAGGCCCACCGAGTCGGCGAGCAGCGCTTCGTGCTCGGGATCGACGCCGGCCGCCGGGCTGACGATCGGGTCGGGTACGTGCACGTCGAGCGGGTCCTCGCGGCGCTGGGTGCGCGATCGGAGCTGATTCAGACAGACTCGCGCAACGATCGTGGTCAGCCAGGCGCCGAGGTTGTCCACGCCCTCGGCGCCGGCACGGCTCACCCGGATCCAGGCGTCCTGCACGGCATCGTCGGCCTCAGCGGTCGAACCGAGCATCCGGAACGCCACTGCGCGCAGCCGTCCGCGGTGCGTTTCGAACTGCTCATCCAGCCATGCGCGCTCGTCCACGTCAGTTCCCCTTTCGAAGGTTGATCATCCTCCAGGAGACCCCGCGCTCGGACGAGATGTGACCGGCTGCTCAGTATTGTTCGAGTTCCCAGGGATCGAGCAGTTCGCCGCCGTCGGGGGCGGTCAGGTCGAGCTCGCTGCCGTAGGACAGGCCGCGCCGGGGTGGGCGGGCCTTCGCGGAGTCGCCGAGCTGGCGGGCGACCTCGGCCAGCACGATGCCGGTGACGAGCCGATAGCGGCCCGGCGCGCCCGGCACGTCGACCCGCGCCCATTCCACCGTGCGCGACGGCGGCGGCTCCCAGCCCTCGTCCGGGATGACGATGAGCGTTCCGGCGCCGGTGAGATCCGTCCGGTGTACCGGCGGGCCGTCGGAGGTGGGGGAGCAGACCACGATCCGGGAGTACACCGGATCGGGTCCTTCGCTTGGCATCACGCGCAGCGGGTTGCGGTGGCTGCGGGCGGCCGCGCGGGACTCGGCGCGCAGGGGCCGTGGCGTGCCGAACCACACCTTGTCGCGGTCCTCGACGGCCACCGCCGACCAGCCGAAGGCGGCCGCGGAGCGCAGCGAACTGCCCGCTTCGACGTGGTCGCGCGGGGCGGCGAGCAGCACGTCGGGCCGCTGCGACCGGCGCGCGGGACGCCGGCCCGTCGCCCCGCTCAGGTAGTACAGCGCGACGGCGGCCGCGGTGGCCACGTTGAGCGTGTTCACGCCGCGCCCGGGCATCGGGATCTGCACGGTGTGAGCGGCGGCGCGCAACAGGTCCGGGCGGATGCCACGGCGCTCGTTGCCGACCACAATGGATGCTCCACTGTGGATTCTCCGGACGTTGTACACCGACTCGGCGCCCGGCGCGTTGTCGACCGCGACGATGGGCGTGGTGAGCAGTCCGTCGGTGTCCACCGTGGACAGGCCGGGCAGCTGCGACGAGAGGTCGCGGCTGTCGCGGAACCGGCACGGTACGGCGAACATGCCGGCCGCCTCCGTCAGAGCCGTGGCGTTCGCCGGGTTCTCGATCCCGTCGCCGACGAGCGTCACCATCGCGCCACCGTGGGCCCGGAAACCGTCGCCGCCTCGGCTTCTGAGACCGCCGCTTGAGCCGAGCATGCGTCGGCCATGAACGCCGGACTCACGACCGCGCTGGCCGAAACGAGTGCGCCGGCAGAGGCGATTGCATTCGCGGCGGTGACGGCGTCGGCCGAGGTGACTGCGTTGGCCGCGGCGGCTGCTCGGGCTCGGGCTGCGAACGCATCTGCGCGGCGCTCGTGGTCGGCGGTGCGCATGGCGGGCGTTCGATGTTTGTTTGCCGCGTGCTGGATCGTGTGGTGGCCGACTTCGTGCATGAGGCCGTCGAAGAGGACAAAGTCGCGCAGCGTTTCGTGCGGCCAGTGCACGCGCGTGGTCGCGGTGCCCGTTTCGACGATCGCGCCGGCGCGTTCCAGGCGGAGCAGCGCGGACCGTTGCAGCCGGCCGGTCAGGTGCCACGGCGGGATGCGCTGTTCGAACAGCAGGATGATGCCCGGCACGCGCAACTCGGCCACCGCGGGGCCGGTGCGGTGGCGCAGTTCGATGCGGCGGAGACCGTACGTTGCGGCCGGGCCGAAGGTGTCGAGCAACGCGGCGATGTCGGCGGGGGACGCCGGATGCACGAATCCCGGTCGCGCCGGGCGCATCCGGATCGGCACGGCGTGCGGACGGCGGGCGGCGCGCAGGTGGTAGGGGTCGGTGTGCAGCGTACGGCTCAAGAGGCAATCACATGCATGTTGATAGCAATGATCACCTCAGAGGGGCAACCGATTAAGAATCCCCCGTCGGGGTATATGTCCGAAATGTCGGGCAAGCGAAGCGCCCGACATTTCGCTCACGTCCACAGTGGACTGACGATCGCGGAGGCCGTGGTGCGTTCGGGCAGCGCTGGGCGGAAGACCTGGCCGGTTGAGAGGAGGAAGCGGTACAGGCCGCCGCTTCGGCCGAGCAGGAGCACGCGGTCCGGGGACTCCCAGACTCGGCCGGACGGGTGGTAGGGGTCCGGGCCCCGGAACCGGCGGTCCGCGCCGGGCAGCGGCACCACGCGCGCTGGGGACGGGCCGGATTCCGGTGGCTCATAGAGGTACAACTGCGGCGGTTGTCCTTGCCAGTGCTCGAGTGAGCGGCCGCCGGGGACCAAGCGGGTTGTTCGTTCCGTCATGGCCATGTGCGTCCAGCCCGTCGTGGGGCGCCAGAGGCGGCTGCCCTGTTCCAGGCCGGTGCCGCTGATCGGGTCCAGGCTGCGCAGGCGGCCGCCGATCGGCTCGGGGGCGGTGCCGGGGCGCCAGGCGACGGTGCCCTGGTCGGTGTTGGCGTACACGGCGCCGTTGTGCAGGCCTACTACCTGCAGCACCTGGTCCTTGGGCCATGGCATGGTGTCGTCGGTGCCGGTGGACAGGTTGATCAGGCGAACCTGGGCGTGGCGCTCGCTGCGCGTTTCGGACAGGGCGAGCAGGGTGCCGGTCGCGTCCACGTGGCAGTCGGTGCCCGCGCTGGGGCTGAGCAGGTCGAGGCGGCCGTCGGGGGCGGTCAGGGCCACGCCGCCGGCCGCGGTGAGGACAGTTCCGTAGCGGGTTTGCAGTGCGGTGCGCGGGTACTGGCCGGGCCAGTGTCCGATGACTGTCCACTTGCCGGCGGTTCGCGCATGTACCGACTCGCCGACGACCACACCCGCGCGTGGGGGTGCCTCGGGGCCGTCGTCCGGTGGCGGTGTCGGGAGTGGAGAGTGCGCGATTGTGTGCGCTTGGCGTCGCTTGCCGTCCGCGTCCAGGAAAACGAGCGGGTCGAACGAGGCGAGCGCTCGCTCGCGCGTGATGGCGCGTTCGAGCGTTGCGCGCACGTCGGCCGGGGTTTGCAGTGTTCGTTCGGCCACGTCGTCCAGGGTCAGCGGGCGGCCGGCCGCGTGGGACCATAGCAGCAGCATGACGACGTCGGACACCTCCTCCGGGCCGGGCGATGGCGATGTTGCCGCGCGGGCCAGGCGACGCGGTGGGTCGACGGGCCCGTCGACCGGCCAGAAGCGCAGCACGAACGTGTGCGAACGGACACAGACGCGCACCCGGTACAGCGCGGGGCCGGCGCCGAGTGGCAAGGCGTCGGAGCCCGGGCCGCCGGTCATGGTGCTCAGGCCGACCCGGCCGCCGGAGATCATCGGGGTCTCGAGGACGTCCGTCCAGCCGGCGCCGGAGTGCAAGCCGGGGTCCTCGGGCGGCGGGGGCCCGTCGTGCGCCTCGAGCCGCACCTCGAAGCGATCGCCGTACGCCCGAGCCTCGAGCCAGCCGTCGCCGGCCCGCGCGAACGTTCCGGACGGCTGCAGGTTCATCGACCCGGCGCCGAGCAGCATGCCGGGGCGGGGCCGGGCCTCCGCCCACGGGCCGGCGTCGCGGACCACGAGGGTGCCGAACTCGGGCCGGTACGCCAGGTCCTCATACGCGCGTCGCAACGCCACGCAGCGAGACCTTAGCGAAGGTGCGCGCGTGGCGCGGCCCACACCACAAGCGGTGGAAACGATCACGGAGCGTCATCTACCGTGGGTGGTGGACGTTCTGGATCGATCCAGAAGCCATCGGAAATACGAAGGAGATGCCCATGCTTCCGCTGCCTCCCGTCCAGCCCGCCGCCGCTCGCCAGCTCGTGCGCGACGCGTGGCGCAAGTTCGACGCGTGGACGTTGCGGGTTTTCAACGCGCGCTAGTCACATTCGCGTCCCCCCGCGGGTCGGGGTGGTATGACAACGATTCTGGTCACCGGCGGCACCGGGACCCTCGGCCGCCTCCTCCTGCCCCACCTGCGCGAAGCGGGCCGTCCGATCCGGATCCTGACCCGGCAGCGGCCCGCCGAACCGGAGCCGGGCGTCGAATACGCGCTCGGCGACCTGGCCGCAAACGAGCACGTTGCCGAAGCCGTCGACGGTACGGCCACAATCGTGCACTGCGCCGGCTCGGCCAAGGGCGACGACGTCAAGGCCGCGAACCTGCTGCGGGAGGCGGCACGCGCCGGGGTGAAGCACGTGGTGTTCATCTCTGTCGTCGGCGCGGAACGCGTGCCGGTGCGCAGTGCGCTCGACCGGTCGGCGTTCGGGTACTTCGGGGCCAAACGAGCCGCCGAGGTGCTCGTTTCCGAGTCCGGCATCCCGTGGACGATCCTGCGGGCGAGCCAGTTCCACGAGCTCACCCTCGCCACGATCGCGCAGATGGCCAAGCTGCCGGTGGTCCCGGTCCCGGCCGGGGTGCGGTTCCAGCCGATCGACGGGGCCGAGGTCGCCGCCCGCCTGGGTGAGCTGGCCCTCGGGGAGCCGGCCGGGCTGGTGCCGGACCTGGCCGGGCCGCGCGCGTACGGCTTCGACGAACTCGTGCGTTCATATCTGCGCGCCGCGAACAAGCGGCGGCCGATCGTGCGAATGCCCATGGGCGGCGGTGCGTATCGCGCGATCCGGGACGGGGCGAACCTGGCCCCGGACCGCGCGGTCGGCCGCCGCACCTGGGAGGACTACCTGGCCGCCCACGTGTGAAACGCGAACCGCCGCGACAACGCCCCGGACGCGTGCACGGCGAACGGACTGGTGCACGCGAACCGCGCGTGTACCAGCGAAAAGGGGCTAGCCGTTCGCGGGTGACGGCGCCGCCATCGGCCGTCCGGCGTGCGCCTCGACCAGGGTCACGAACGTGAGGAAGTTCGGAATGTCCCGCACCTTCCGCCCGCCCAGGATCGACTTGCCGCCCGGCCGGCACAGCCGCAGCCCGCCGTTCTCGATCTTCACGCCGGCGATGTCGGTCCACGGTGCGCTGCGGCCGCCGTTGGCCACGCCGCCGGCGTTCACGGTGTACGCGCCGAACGGAATCGCGCGCCCGGCGTGCAGGTAGCGCATGGCCCGCGGCACCTGCACCCGCGCCACCTGGTCCTGCAGGATGGGGCCGAGTTCGCGCATGTCCGCGGAGAAGTTGTTCAGCCGGAGCGAGCGGCCGTCGGCGAACTCCAGGATGTACGAGTAGTTCGTGTTGGTCGTCGCGCCGTACACCTTCTGCCTGATGATCGACTGGTAGATCGTGATGATCTGGTCCCACCGGTAGGCCTGCACGCCGGCCGCCGTCGCCTGCACGAATCCGTGCGCGAACAGGTGGAAGCCGAGCAGCCGCGCCTTCTTCGACACCAGCGGTGAGCGAACGAGCACCGCCGCGAAGATGCCGACGCACACCAGCGCGATCACACCGAACACGAGCATCGTCGCGCCGCCCTGACCGGCGACGAGCGCGAACAGGAAGATGGCCACGAGCGCGAGCAGGCCGAGGTAGACCAGCATCGCGGAGCGCTTGCCCGGCTGCATCGAGCGGACGTACCCGCCGAGCTGCGCGCCGTACGCGGCCTGGACGGCATCGGTGGGCACGGTGGGCGGTGGCGCCGCCGCGGGTGCCTGCGCCTCGGGCGGCAACGGGATCGCGAGCAGCTCGCGGGTGGCCTGCGCGGCCGCGGCCGACTCCCGGTCGCGCCGCCGCCCGGCGATGACCTGATATCCGGCCAGGCCGACGAACGCCAGGCCGAGCGCGCCGCCGGTCAGCCCGCCGCCGGTGCGCTGCGAGGAGAGCGCCTCGTCGTAGGTCTGGACGGACCGGGTGCCGTCCTTCGCGATCGTGACGCACTGGTCGCCGGGCTGCATCTGCTCGCCGCCGTCGCCGCAGCTGACGTCCGTCGAGGTGGCCAGGAAGCCGCCGATTCCGAGAAAGACAACGCTGAGGGCGGCGCTGAAGACGGCGCCGCGGTACTGCGGATTCATGGGATCCCCCGTGGGATGAAATTGGACAGCATGACCGTAGTGATCGCAGAGACGAACACCATCGTCCGTTCGGGCGTAAAGAACGCATCAAGAAAACGGGCGGTCGCGTAGGGATCGCGTCAACGCATCTGGGCAGTGCACCACCTCGCAACTTCACTTGCGGGAGAGGGAGGTACAGCCATGTCCGATGTGGTCTTCGTGGTGCTGACGGTCGCGGCGTTCGCGATTCTCGGCCTGGCGGTGCGGGCGGTGGAACGGCTGTGAGCACTGAGGACCTCGTCGGCCTCATCCTGGCCGTCGCCCTGACCGCGTTCCTGGTCGCGGCGCTGCTGTTTCCGGAGCGGTTCTGATGGCCGGGTCGCTGTTCGCCGCCTCGCTGATTCTGGTGCTGGTCGTGCTGTACCGGCCGTTCGGCGACTACATGTTCCGCGCCATCACCTCGGCCCGGCACCTGCGCGCGGAAACGCTCATGTATCGCGCCATCGGCGTCAATCCCGCCGGCGAGCAGTCGTGGGGCATCTACGCGCGCAGTGTGCTCGCGTTCTCGGCCGTTTCGATCCTGCTCCTGTACGGCTTCCAGCGCGTCCAGAACCACCTGTGGCTCAGTCTCGGCTTCGACCCCGTCGCGCCCGACCAGGCCTGGAACACCGCCGTGAGTTTCGTGACGAACACGAACTGGCAGTCGTACTCCGGTGAGTCCACAATGGGCCACCTCGTGCAGATGTCCGGACTGGCCGTGCAGAACTTCGTCTCCGCGGCGGTCGGGGTCGCGGTGGCGATCGCGCTCGTGCGCGGATTCGCGCGTTCGAAGACGGACGGGCTCGGCAACTTCTGGGTCGACCTGGTGCGCGTCTGCGTGCGCATCCTGCTGCCGGTCGCCGTGATCGGCGCGCTCGTGCTCATGGCGGGCGGCGTCATCCAGAACCTGTCCGCCGGCCACGACGTCACCACTCTGGCCGGCGCGACGCAGCACATCACCGGCGGGCCGGTCGCCTCGCAGGAGGTCATCAAGGAACTGGGCACGAACGGCGGCGGCTTCTACAACGCCAACAGCGCGCATCCGTTCGAGAATCCGACCGGCTGGACGAACTGGTTCGAGATCCTGCTGATCCTGCTCATTCCGTTCTGCCTGCCGCGCGTGTTCGGCCGGATGGTCGGCGACAAGCGCCAGGGCCTGGCGATCGCCGGCATCATGGCGATTCTGGCGATCGGTTCCACCATCGCGCTCAATGCCCTGCAGCTGCACCACGGCGGCACGGTGCCGACGGCGGCCGGGGCGGCGACCGAGGGCGTCGAAACGCGCTTCGGGGTTGCGCAGTCGGCCACCTTCGCGGCGGCGACGACGCTCACCTCGACGGGTGCCGTGAACTCGTTCCACGATTCGTACACCGCGCTCGGCGGCATGGTGACGATGCTGAACATGATGCTGGGCGAGGTGGCTCCGGGCGGTACCGGATCCGGCCTGTACGGCATGCTGATTCTGGCGGTCATCACGGTGTTCGTGGCGGGGCTCATGGTCGGCCGCACACCGGAGTATCTGGGCAAGAAGATCGGCGCGCGGGAGATCAAGTTCGCGTCGCTGTATCTGCTCACAACCCCCGCGCTGGTACTCGTCGGCACGGCGATCGCGATGGGCTCGCCGACCGCGCGCGCGTCGATCGCGAATCCGGGCGCGCACGGGCTGTCCGAGGTGCTGTACGCATTCACGTCGGCGTCGAACAACAACGGCTCGGCGTTCGCGGGCATCAGTGTGAACACGACGTTCTACAACACGGCGCTCGGATTGTGCATGCTGCTCGGCCGGTTCCTGCCGATCATCTTCGTGCTCGGACTGGCCGGCTCGCTCGCGCGGCAGCAGCCGACACCGGAGTCCGCGGGGACGCTCAGGACGTACCAACCCTTGTTCGTCGGCATGGTGGTGGCCGTCGCCGTCATCGTCGTGCTGCTCACCTACCTGCCGGCCGTGGCGCTCGGTCCGCTCGCGGAGGGCATCCAGTGAACACGACCTCCCTGCTCACCGCGGTGCGCAAGCTCAGCCCGACGACCCTGTGGCGCAACCCCGTCATGTTCATTGTTGAAATCGGCTCCATGTACACGACGGTGCTCGCGATCGCGCATCCCGGAGTGTTCGCCTGGGCCATCGCCGGCTGGCTGTGGCTGACCGTGCTGTTCGCGAACTACGCCGAGGCGGTGGCCGAGGGGCGCGGCAAGGCCCAGGCCGACACCTTGCGCAAGGCCAAGCAGGACACCGTCGCGTACCTGCGGGACGGCACCACCGTCCAGGCGAACGAGCTCAAGCAGGGCGACGTCGTCGTGGTCGAGGCCGGGCAGATCATCCCGGGCGACGGCGACGTCATCGAGGGCATTGCGTCCGTGGACGAGTCGGCCATCACCGGCGAGTCGGCGCCGGTCATTCGCGAATCGGGCGGTGATCGAAGCGCCGTCACGGGTGGCACGAAGGTGCTGTCCGACCGGATCGTCGTGCGCATCACGCAGAAGCCGGGGGAGTCGTTCATCGACCGGATGATCCGGCTGGTCGAGGGCGCGAACCGGCAGAAGACGCCGAACGAGATCGCGCTGAACATCCTGCTCGCCTCGCTCACCATCATCTTCATGCTCGCGGTCGTGACGCTGCAGCCCCTGGCCATCTACTCGGGTGGCCCGGTGTCCGGGATCGTGCTGGTGGCGCTGCTCGTGTGCCTCATCCCGACCACGATCGGTGCGCTGCTCTCGGCGATCGGGATCGCCGGTATGGACAGACTCGTGCAGCGCAACGTGCTCGCGATGTCCGGTCGCGCGGTCGAAGCGGCCGGCGATGTGAACACGCTGCTGCTCGACAAGACCGGCACGATCACGCTCGGCAACCGGCAGGCGGGCAACCTCCTGCCCGTCGACGGCGTGAGCGTCGACGAGCTCGCCGAGGCCGCGCAGCTGTCCTCGCTCGCCGACGAGACCCCCGAGGGCCGTTCCATCGTCGTGTACGCGAAAGAGCACCACGGCCTGCGCGAGCGCGACGTCACCGGCGCGCAATGGGTGCCGTTCACCGCGCAGACGCGCATGTCCGGGGTGAACGTCGACGGCCGCGAAGTGCGCAAGGGCGCCGCCACGGCGGTCATGAAGTGGGTGCGCGAGCACGGCGGGCACCCCACGACCGAGGTCGGCGCCATCGTCGACGCCGTCTCCTCGTCCGGCGGCACGCCCCTCGTCGTCGCCTCCCGCACGGGCGGCGAGGACGCCCGCACGCTCGGCGTCATCCATCTCAAGGACGTCGTCAAGCAGGGCATGCGCGAACGGTTCGACGAGATGCGCCGGATGGGCATCCGGACCGTGATGATCACGGGCGACAACCCGTTGACGGCCAAGGCGATCGCGGAGGAGGCCGGGGTCGACGACTTCCTGGCCGAGGCCACCCCCGAGGACAAGATGGCCCTGATCAAACAGGAGCAGCAGGGCGGCAAGCTCGTCGCGATGACCGGCGACGGCACCAACGACGCCCCCGCCCTCGCCCAGGCCGACGTCGGGGTGGCGATGAACACCGGGACATCGGCCGCGAAAGAGGCCGGGAACATGGTCGACCTCGACTCCGACCCGACCAAACTCATCGAGATCGTCGAGATCGGCAAACAGTTGCTGATCACCCGCGGCGCCCTGACCACGTTCTCGATCGCCAACGACATCGCGAAGTACTTCGCGATCATCCCGGCCATGTTCGCCGCGATCTACCCCGGCCTGGACCGGCTCAACATCATGCACCTGCACTCGCCGACCTCGGCGATCCTGTCCGCGGTCATCTTCAACGCCCTGGTCATCGTCGCGCTGATCCCCCTCGCCCTGCGCGGGGTCCGGTACCGGCCCGGCTCGGCCGCCGCGATGCTGCGCCGCAACCTGCTCGTCTACGGCGCCGGCGGCATCATCGTGCCGTTCATCGGCATCAAACTCATCGACCTGCTCATCATGAACATCCCGGGGATCTCCTGATGCGACTCCCAGCCTGGCTCGCCCAACACCTGGCCGCCCTCCGCGCCCTGCTCGCCCTCACCATCGTGCTCGGCATCGCCTATCCGCTGGTCATGGTGGCCGCCGGGAAACTCTTCCCGGACCGGTCCGACCTCATTGGACAGTCCTTCATGGACGCTCAGGGCAAACCGCTGCCACGGTACTTCCAGTCGCGCCCCTCCGCCGGAGACTACGACCCGACGGCGACCGGCGCGAGCAACCTCGGCCCGGAGAACCTCAACCTGCTCAACTCCGTGTGCGAGCGGAGCAAGGCCGTCGGCGAGCTCGAACACGTCGACGGGTCGCGTCCCTACTGCACCGCCGGTGGGACGGGCGCCGTGCTGGCCGTCTACCCCGACCGCGCCGTGAGCGTCAACGAGCGCTGTCCGCAAACGCCGTTCATCCGCCAGTACCAGGGAAGGCCCGTCGAATGCGCGAATGAGCACGTCGACGGTGGCGTGATCACCCCCATCCGCGGCGACGCGCCCGCGAACCCGGTGGTGCCGGCGGACGCGGTCACCGCCAGTGGCAGCGGGCTCGATCCGCACATCAGCCCGGCGTATGCCGCGTTGCAGATCCCGCGGGTGGCCGAAGCGCGCAACATGAGCAATGCGCAAGTGCGCAAGTTCGTCGACGCGCACACGGACGGTCGTACGCTCGGTTTCATGGGAGAGCCGGCCGTGAACGTGCTCGAACTCAACCGCGCCCTGGATCGGCGCTGACATGGGACGCGGGACGCTGCGCGTCTACCTGGGGGCGGCGCCCGGCGTCGGCAAGACGTACAAGATGCTCGAGGAGGGGCGGCGCCGCCTCGAACGCGGCACCGACGTCGTCGTCGGGTTCGTCGAGACACATGCGCGCCCCGCCACCGCGGCGATGCTGGACGGGCTGGAGGTCCTGCCGCGCAAGGACGTGGCGTACCGCGGCTCGACGTTCACCGAAATGGACATCGACGCCGTCGTCGCGCGCCGGCCCGAGGTCGCGCTCGTGGACGAACTCGCGCACACGAACATTCCCGGCAGCGGGAACGACAAGCGCTGGCAGGACATCGAACGGCTGCTCGACGCGGGCATCGACGTGCTCACCACGGTCAACGTGCAGCACCTGGAGTCGCTCAACGACGTGGTCGAGGGCATCACCGGCGTACCGCAGCGCGAGACCGTCCCGGACGCCGTCGTGCGCCGCGCCGAGCAGATCGA
The DNA here is from genome assembly GCF_050942475.1 of Dactylosporangium sp. CS-033363. Taxonomy (NCBI): domain Bacteria; kingdom Bacillati; phylum Actinomycetota; class Actinomycetes; order Micromonosporales; family Micromonosporaceae; genus Dactylosporangium; species Dactylosporangium sp. CS-033363. Next base: position 3,352,442 of record NZ_CP192032.1, read on the forward strand.
GCTCGTCGACATGACCCCCGAGGCGCTGCGCCGGCGCATGGCGCACGGCAACATCTACAAGCCGGAGAAGATCGACGCCGCGCTCGGCAACTACTTCCGCGTCGGCAACCTCACCGCGCTGCGCGAACTCGCGCTGCTGTGGCTGGCGGACAAGGTCGACGACCAGCTCGACCAGTACCGCGCGGACCACGGCATCGACAAGAAGTGGGAGACCCGCGAGCGGGTCGTCGTCGCGCTCACCGGCGGCCCGGAGGGCGACACGCTCATCCGGCGCGCGGCCCGGGTCGCCGCGCGCACGAAGGCCGCCGACCTCCTGGCCGTCCACATCGTGCGCGGCGACGGTCTCGCGGGCGCGGACCCGGCCAACCTGACGCGGCAGCGGCTGCTCGTGGAGTCGCTCGGCGGCACGTACCACCAGGTGCTCGGCGCCGATGTGCCCAAAGCGCTGCTCGATTTTGCGCGGGGTGTGAACGCCACCCAGCTGGTGCTCGGCGCCAGCCGCCGTGGCCGCCTCGCGCAGATCCTGTCGCCGGGCGTCGGCGTGACGACCACCGCCGAGTCGGGGGCGATCGATGTTCATCTGGTCACCCACGAGGAGGCGCGCCGGTTCGCCTTCCGCGCCCGCCGCGCGGGCGGCCTGGGCCTGCGCCGCCGCCTCGGCGGGCTGCTCCTCGCCGCGGCCGGGCTGCCACTGCTGACCTTCGTGCTGTCCCAGTTCCGCGAGGACATGGTGCTGCCGAGCGAGATCCTCGCGTACCTCGTGCTCGCCGTCGCCGCCGCCCTCGTCGGCGGCCTGCTGCCCGCGCTGTTCTGCGCCGTCGGCGGGTTTCTGCTGCTCAACTGGTTCTTCACGCCGCCCGTCAACCGGTTCACCATCGCCGAGCGGGAAAACGTGTTCGCGCTCATCGCGTTCGTGTTCGTTTCCGTCGCGGTGGCCACCGTCGTCGACGGTGCCGCGCGCCGGGCCCGCGACGCCGCCCGGGCCTCGGCCGAGGCGCAGACCCTGTCCACGCTCGCCGGGAGCGTCCTGCACGGCGACAACCCGCTCGAGGCGCTGCTCGAACGCGTGCGCGAATCGTTCGGTCTGACGTGCGTGACGTTGCTCGAACGCGACGCCGAACCCGCACCGTGGCGGGTGGCCGCGTCCGTCGGCGGCGACGCACCGTGCATGTCGCCCGCCGAGGGCGAGACCGAGGTGCCGATCGAGGAGAACGTCGCGCTGGTCCTGCGCGGTCACGCCCTGCCCGCGGAGACCCGCCGGCTCGTCGAGGCGTTCGCCGCGCACGCCGCGATCGCGTTGCGCCAGCGCCGGCTGAGCGAACAGGCGGCCGCGGCCGGCACGCTGGCCGAGGTCGACCAGTTGCGCACCGCGCTGCTGTCCGCGGTGAGCCACGACCTGCGCACCCCGCTCGCCTCGGCCAAGGCCGCGGTCGGCAGCCTGCGCAGTCCCGATGTGCACTTCTCCGACGAGGACCAGGCGGAACTGCTCGCCACGGCCGAGGAGTCGCTGGACAAGCTGACCCGGCTGGTGGAGAACCTGCTCGACATGTCCCGCCTGCAGGCGGGCGCGCTGGCCCTGGCCCTGGAGCCGATCGACCTCGCCGACGCGCTGCCCCGCGCCGCCGACGACCTCGACGCGGCCGTGCCGATCAACGTGCCGCCGGAGCTGCCGCCCGTGCGCGCGGATCCGGCCCTTCTTGAGCGCATTCTCGTGAATCTGCTCGCGAACGCGCTGCGGTACAGCCCGCCCGACCGCCCACCGGCGCTCGGCGCGAGCGCGCATGCCGAGCGGGTCGAGATCCGGGTCGTCGACCACGGGCCGGGGCTGCCGGCGGAGGATCACGACCGGGTCTTCCAGCCGTTCCAGCGCCTGGGCGACCGCGACAACTCGACCGGGGTCGGGCTCGGGCTGGCGTTGTCGCGCGGGCTGGCCGAGGCGATGGGCGGAACGCTCACCCCGGAACCGACCCCGGGCGGCGGGCTGACGATGACGCTCACCCTCCCGCGGGCGTGACCTCCAGGCGGTAGCCGATGCCGGGTTCGGTCACGAAGTACCGCGGCCGTGATGGGTCGGGTTCGAGCTTGCGGCGCAGGTTGGCGAAGTGCACACGCAGATAGTTCGTCTCCGTCTCGTACTGCGGGCCCCACACCTCGCGCAGCAGCCGTTTGTGCTCGACCAGTTTGCCCTCGTGCCGGGCCAGCACCTCGACCAGGTGCCACTCGGTCGGGGTGAGCCGGATGAGCGCGCCGTCCGGGCCGGTGGCCTGCTTGGTCGACAGGTCGAGGGTGAACGCCGGGGTCGCGATCACGGGCGCCGACGGGGCGGGGGCGGCCCTGCGCAGCGCCGCGCGCATGCGCGCGAGCAGTTCGTCCATGCCGAACGGTTTGGTCACATAGTCGTCGGCGCCCGCGTCCAGGGCCTGCACCTTCGTGGGTCCGCTGTGGCGCGCGGAAAGGACGATGATGGGCACGCCGCTGTACCCCCTGATGCCCGCCACCACATCCAGCCCGTCGAGATCGGGCAGGCCGAGGTCGACGATCACCAGATCCGGCGGGTGATGCGCGGCGGCGGCCAGCCCGGCGGCACCCGAACCGGCCGTCTGCACCTGGTACCCGCGCGCGGCGAAGTTCAGCCGCAGTGCGCGCAGCAGCGGCTCGTCGTCGTCGATGATCAGGACCTTGCTCATGCGCGCGGCAACTCCACCGTCATCGTCAGGCCTCCACCAGGGGTTTCGGAAGGGGTGACGGAACCGGCCATCGCCTCCGTGAAACCGCGCACGATCGCCAGGCCGAGCCCCAGCCCGGCCCCGCCGCGGTCGCCGAGCCGCTGGAAGGGCTCGAACAGCGCGTCCCGCTCGGCCGCCGGCACGCCCGGTCCGTCGTCGGACACGACCAGCCGCACCCGCGACCCGTCCGCCGCGCCGGTGATGCGCACTTGCCGTGCGACCTTGAGCGAGTTCTGCACGAGATTGGCCAGCACCGTGGTCAACAGGCCAGGATCGGCCATCGCCAGCGGCAGATCATCCGGTACCTCCACCGCCACCCGATCGCGCGCGTGCTCGGGATCGGGCAGGTGCAGTACCACTTCGGCGGCCACCGCATCGAGGGCCGTCGGTTCCGGGGTGGCCGACAGCACCCCCGCGCGCAGCCGGCTCAGCGAGAGCAGGTTCTCCACCAGCGCCGTCATCCGGTCGGTGGCGTGCTCGACGGTGGCCAGCAGCTCGGCCCGGTCCTCGGCGGAGAAGTCCAGGTCGGGGCTGCGCAGGCTGGACGTGGCGGCCTTGATCCCGGCGAGCGGCGTGCGCAGGTCGTGGCTGACCGCGTCGAGCAGTGCGGTGCGCAACCGGTCGACCTCGGCCAGCTCCTGGGTCTGGCGGATCGCGGCCCGGCGGCGTTCGGCCACGTCCATGGCGACCGCGACCGACGCCGCCACCACGACGTACACGACCAGCGCGAGCACGTTGTCGAAGCTCGCCACGCTCAACGTGTGCAGCGGCGGCACGAAGAAGAAGTTGAGCAGCAGATCGGCGGCGACGGCCGCGGCGAGCGCGGTCCACAGCCCGCCCGCCACCGCGGTGCCGGCCACCGGGACCAGGTACAGCAGCGTGACCGACGCGAGCGACAGGTGCCCGCGCAGCGGCTCGAGGACGGCGGTCGCCGCGGCCAGCCCGGCCACCGCGACCACGGCGCCCCGGGTGTGTTCGCTGCTCACCTGTCCATCTTCCCAGTGCGCATTCGTGCCGCCGCGCCCAGCTTGGCAAACGGCCAGGTGTGAAATGCGCGTTTGTGCACGCGGTGGGCGGGCTTGCGCGGATCGTTTCGGCTGTTCGCGTACCGGATGATCGGGTTCGTGGGTTTGCGTGGCGGCGCATTGGCTGTTCGGCGGGTAGGACGGCGCAGCGTGCAAGTGCAAGAATCCCGCTCGTGCTGTCTGATCGCCGGTTAGGCCGGCGCGCCGCGCTCGGTGCCGGGTTTGCGTCCTCTGTCGCTGCTCTCGCCGGGTGTGGCCCCTCCGGCGATCCCGCGCCGGGCGGGTCCGCCGCACCGTCCGCCTCGGGCGCCGAGGACGTGGTCGCGGCCGAACCCGCCGCCGCGGACGGGGTCGCCGGGCTGTCGGCGTCCGGTTCGGCGAGCGCGAGCGGGCCGGGCCAGATCCTGTCCGCGCCGTACAGCGGCAAGCTTGTCGACACGCTCAAGCGCTATCTGGTGCCGACCGCGGACAACCCGAAGCACCCGGGGTATGCCGGCGCGGTCGTGCTGGTCAACGTCGGCGGCAAGGTGACCACGCACGCGGCGGTGGGCGAGGCGCTGCACTGGGGCGCCGGGCCGGTCGAGCTGCCGGCCAAGTCCCGGGTGGCGATGCGCCCGGACTCGATCTTCGACGTGGCGTCCGTGACCAAGGTGTACACCACGATCCTCGCCGCGCAGCAGGTCGATCGGGGCAAGCTCGACCTGTCCGCGCCCGTCGCGCAGTACCTGCCCGAGTTCGACGGGCCCGGCAAGGCGGCCGTCACCGTGCAGATGCTGCTCACGCACACCAGCGGGCTGCCCGTCGGACCGTCGATCCCGGAGACGTCGAAGAAGCCGGACCTGGCCGCGAAGTGGGCGTACATCATCTCGACCCCGCTCGCCGACGGCGTCGCGCCCAACACGCTGTTCCGGTACACGAGCCTCGGCCTGCTGCTCACCCAGCAGATCCTGGAGAAGCTCACCGGCAAGCCGCTCGACCAGCAGGTCAAGAACGAGCTCACCGGCCCGCTGGGGCTGCGCGACACCGGCTTCAAGCCGCTCGGCTGGCTGTCCGCCGCGGACAAGGCCAATCGCCTGGTGGCCACGGACGCGCGTTCGTCGCGCGGTCTGCTGCGCGGAACTGTGCATGACGACATCTGCAACGTCCTGGGCGGCGTGGCCGGTTCGGCGGGCATCTTCACCACCGCGGCCGACCTGTCGGTGCTGGGCCTGATGCTGCTCGGCGGCGGCCAGTACAACGGCAAGCGCATCCTGTCCGAAGCGACCGTGCGCAACATGCTCACGAACAAGAACGCCGGCCTGCCCGCCACCGATGTGGACCGTCCGAACCGCTCATCCACGCACGGGATCGGCCTGGAACTCGATCAGTCCTGGTTCATGGGCCGGCTGGCCGGTTCGGGCGCGTACGGCCACACCGGCTTCACCGGCTGCGAGATCGTCGTCGAGCCGCGCCGCAAGCTGGTGCTGGTCCTGCTGACCAACCGGGCGCACCCGAACTGGAGCTGGGCCAACCCGGACCCGACCCGCGTGGCGGTCGCCAACGTCCTGGCCGACGCCATCTGAGTTCTAGGCCAGGCTTGCGCACACGATCGGGCGGCGAATTACGACCGGTTCCGCGCGGCGGAGCAGCGTGCGCAGTCGCGGGATCGAGAACACGCCCGGATCCACCAGCGCGATCACCTCGTTCAGGCGGCGGCGTTCGGGCCATGCGCAGGACAGCCGGGGGACGGTGCTCGTTCGGTCGCGAATGGTCAGCAGGACGGCGGCGACCGCTGGGACCAGATCGGGTGCGCACACACGCAACGTCGGCACGCCGGCCGTTGTGTCGCCGCGCACCACCAGCGGGCGGTCGCGGGCCGGGCCGGCGGGGGTGACGGTCAGGTGCAGGGAACCGGCCGGCGCGGGGCCGCCGTCGAGGACGATCCAGGGGGACGTGGTCGCGGCCAGGCGGTCGATCAGCCAGGCGGCGGCGGGATCAAGAGTCACCGAGGTGCTGCTCACAAGCACAACGCTGCCACGGTACCGTCGAAAAGGCGCCGCCCCTTGACGGAATTCATATGCATCCCTTATGCCGCAACGATTTCGGCGTATGGAAGTCGTATGGATCCCTTGGCGGCGGCCCTGCGCGGTGCGAGCGTCGAGGCATGACGCTTCAGTCGCTTCCCACCCGGCTCGAATCGGGCGTATGGCCGCCGTCCGCGCGGTGGATGTCCGCCGATCTGCGCGTTGGTGACGTCGGCCTGGCGGAGGTGGCCGAGACGTACGGGACGCCGCTGTACGTGCTCGACGAGGCCGCCGTCCGTGATCGGTGCCGCGCGTATCTGGCGGCGTTTGGTGCGGGGAACGTGGCGTACACCGGGAAGGCTCTGCTGACCGCGGGCGTCGCGAACTGGATCGCGGCCGAAGGGCTCGGCCTGTATGCGGGGTCGGCCGGCGAGATCCGGGTGGCGCTCGCGGGCGGGACGAACCCGGCGCGGATCGTGCTCTACGGCAGCGCGAAGACGCCCGAGGACCTGAACACCGCGTACGGTGCGCGAGTGGGCACGATCGTCGCCGAGTCGATGAGCGACATCACGCGTCTCGCGGCGACCGCCCCGCGCGGACAGCGCGTGTTGTTGCGCGTCGGCGGCGACGGTACCGCCGGTCTCGCGGCCGGCACCGGCGAACTCGCCGCCGCCGTCAGCCGCCTCGCCGGCCAGCCGGGCCTGCGGTTCGCCGGCCTCGACTGCTCGATCGGGCACGACATCGGCCACTTCCGCCGGTACGAGCAGGAGATCCGCCGGCTCGCCGACCTCTGCGGCCGGCTGCGCGGTGTCGCGGTCGAACAGCTCAACCTCGGCGGCGGGCACAGCGATCACGACTTCGCGCTGGATGCGTTCGCCGATCGCATGCGAACAACGCTTCGCTGCGCATTCGCGCAGCACGACGTGCCGATCCCGCGCCTGACGGTGTCGCCGGGCCGCGCGGTCGTGGGGCGGGCCGGTGTCACCCTGTACCGCGTGCTGACCGTGACGACCAGCCCGGACGGCCACCTGACGGTGACCACGGACGGCGGCCTGACCGATTGCCCGGCCGTGGAGTGCGCGGATCGACACCGCGCCATGCTCATTGCGCGCAGATCGGTCGCGCCGGTCGTCCCGGCCACGGTGCTGGGCCGGCACAACGACCCGGCGGACGTGGTGGTCCCCGCGGCGGATCTTCCGGCGGACGTGCATCCGGGCGATCTCCTGGCCATCTCGGCCACCGGTGCCTATCACCATGCGCGCGCCTCGAACTACCACCTGGTCCCGCGGCCGCCGCTGCTCGCCGTCGCCGGTGGCCGGGCGCGCCTGCTGATCCGCCGCGAAACGCAGCACGACCTGCTCTCCCGCGACTGCGGCCGCTGAGACCCCGCGCGGTGGTGGAGGCTCGTGCGGACGCGCAGGCTCGCGCGCGCCGGGGGACCCGCGTAGATACCCTGCGCGGCTGGGTTGGATATTGATACTTGTTTACTTGGTCGTGGGGTCGGGCCAGGATGCGAAGGCATGGAGACCGATCGCGAACCACACAACCAGCCGGCCACCACGCGGCGGGCGCTCCTCACCGTGGCCACCGCCGCTGTGCCGGCGGCGGCTCTTGGGCTCGGCGCGGCCGGGCCGGCGCACGCGGAAGCCGTGAGCGCGGACTTCGACAACGGAGGGCCGGGGCGGCGGCCGCAGCCGCAGGTGCCCGATCGTGATCTGCGGCGGCTGCTCGGGGAGATCGACGAGCGGCGGATTCGGGCGACCGTGAACCGGCTCGTGGCGTTCGGGACGCGGCACACGCTGTCCAGTCAGACCGATCCGAACCGGGGGATCGGGGCCGCGCGGGATTGGCTGTTCGCGCAGTTTCAAGCAGTCGCCGCCGCGTCGGGTGGGCGGATGAGCGTCGAGTTGCAGTCGTTCGTGCAGCCGCCGGGTGCGCGCAATCCCGAACCGGTCACCGTCACGAATGTCGTGGCGACGTTGCGCGGGTCGGTCGCGCCCGAGCGGATCCATGTCGTGTCCGGGCACTATGACTCGCGCATCACCGACGTCATGAACTTCACCGATGACGCGCCCGGGGCCGACGACGACGCTTCCGGTGTCGCCGTGGTGCTCGAGCTTGCCCGGGTGTTCGCCTCGCGCACGGTCGAGTCGACGATCGTGTTCGTGGCGTTCGCGGGGGAGGAGCAGGGGCTGTTCGGCTCGACGTACATGGCGGCGCAGTTCAAGGCGGCCGGAGCCAGGATCGCGGCGATGTTCAGCAACGACATCGTCGGGGCCAGCCAGGCCTGGGACGGTACGGCGCCGGATCCGCGCACCGTGCGGCTGTTCGTCGAGGGCGTGCCGACCAGTGAGACCGCCGCGCAGACGGCCACGCGGCAGAGTGTCGGCGGCGAGGACGACGGGCCGTCGCGGCAGCTTGCGCGTTTCGTGCGCGACGTGGCCGAGAACGACGCGACCGGCATGCGCATTCGCGTGGTGTGGCGGCGTGATCGTTTCCTGCGCGGGAGTGACCACATTCCGTTCCTGCAGCAGGGGTACCCGGCCGGGCGGCTCACCGAGCGCGCGAGAACTTCGATCACGAGCACCAGGACGTGCGCGTCGAGGGCGGGACGCAGTTCGGGGACCTGGCGCAGTTCTGCGACTTCGGGTACATGGTGCGGGTGGCCAAGGTCAACGCGGCCACGCTCTGGTCACTCGCGCAGGGGCCGGCCACGCCGAGCGGCGTCGGGATCGTGGCGGCGGTGCTGACCAACGACACCACGCTGCGGTGGACGCGGGGCAGCGAGCCGGACCTCGCCGGGTACGAGGTGCTCTGGCGGGACAGCACCGCTCCCGAATGGACGCACGTGATCCCGGTCGGCGACGTGACCACCGCGACGATCGACGTGGCCAAGGACAACGTGCACTTCGGGGTGCGCGCCGTCGACAAGACCGGGCACCGCAGCCAGGTCGCCTACCCGCAGCCCGTGACCTGATGCTACGCGAGGGGTACGACACTTCCCGCCCGCACCTGCGCGAGGTTCGCCGACGCAGCCCGCCGTCCGTAACGGCCTCGCGCTGCCCACAACGCCGGCGCCGTCGAAGGCCACGTCAACCGGATCACATGCGGTCGCAAAATGGTCGGGCGAGCGCGAGGTCGGCGTCCACTCGGCGCAACAGGTCGAAGCCCCACGTGTTGACGCCGTCCAGGTCGACCTCGTGGTAAATGCGAACCGCAAGGTCGTTCAGCGACCGGGCGAGCCTGGCGTACTCGAGGTGGGTGAGGTCGAGTCGCTGCGCGCCGTAGGCGTGCAGGAAGCGTGCCGGGTCGGGTCCGCACAAGGCGGTGAACAGGTCGTGCTCGCGCGGTGCCAGCATCGTCTGACCCCAGTCGAGCAGCGTCGCGACGCGACCGTCGCGGTCGATGAGGACGTTGTGAGGGAACAGGTCGCGGTGGCACACGATGTGGGGCACCTCGATCGCGCGGGCCCGTTCGATCACCGCTTCGAGCCGGTCGACGTTGGCCATCACCTCGTCGCGGCGGTCGGCGATCCACGGATGGTCGTGCCGGTCGCGCAGCACCTCGATGCACCACTCGTCCATCTCGGTGCGGGGCAGGACGAGGCCGGCGATCTCGTGCACGGTGCGCATCGCCCGCGCGATCGCGTCGGCGTCGTTCCACGTTGCCTGGCGGCCGTCGACGAACGGGAACAGTGCGTAGTGCCGGCCATGATGCTCTGAGGTGAACGAGCCGCCGAGCGCCCGGTGCGCCGCGGGAACGGGAATGCCCCGAGCCGCCAGCTCGGCGGTCAGCGCCAGCGCGGCGTCGCTGTCGGGCTGCTGGCGCCAGAGTTTCACGAACCAGCGCCCGTCGGTGAACGCATCCGCTTCGAACCCGCTCGGATGCGGTCGCAGCTCGCCCACCTCGACACCGAAGGCGTCGCGGATCTGGGCCGTCGTCGGCGGGCGTACTTCGCTCCACATCGAACCAAGACGCTACCGCTGCCGAGGGCGGGCGATCAACGTATCGGCTTGAGTGGCCGTGGATCTGCATGACCAGCCCCCGAGTCGAGGCTACGGGAGGGGTACGACACTTACGGGCGAGGAAGTGAGCGGGCGCGGTGGGCGGCCACGTTGACGCGGTTGGCGCACGCCGTTGAGCAGAAGCGGCGGCGGCCGTTGCGGGAGGTGTCCACGTACACGATGGGGCAGTCAAGTCGGGAGCAGCGGCCCAGCCGGCCGCCGCCCGCTCCGCAGACCGCCACAGCCAGGCCGCCGGCGATCGCGGCGCTGATGCGCTCCACCGGGTCGTCGGTGCCGGTGATGTAGTGCAGGTGCGGGGCGTTGCCGTCGTGCATCGAGACGCGGACCGAGGTCGTGACGGCGGTCAGGAGGGCGTTGACGAGCGTGACCTGGCGTGTGACGTCCGGCTCACCGAACAGCGGCCGAGCGCCCTCGACCCAGGTGGCCAGGGCCGCGGACTGGGCGGTCGTCAGGTTGCGCGACGCCATCTCGTGCGAGGTCAGCAGGTCGCGCAGCACCGCCGGGGTGAAGTCGGCGCAGTTCAGCAGGTCGGCCGCGAGGAACGTGCCCGAGCCGCCGTAATGGTTGAAGTGCACAAGGCCATTACAGCACGCTGGGACGCATGGAACCGTGTGGGACGTGTGGGCGGGCGGCGGCCACCGCCGTCGTGGAGTCGGAGCATGCGACGAGCGAGGGCATCATCCGGTACCGGCGCTGCGTCTGTGGAAATCGCTGGGTCGAACTGGCCGTGCTGGTGGTCAGCCGGATGCGCGGGGGAGCGTGAAGCAGATGCGCGCGCCGTCGGTGTAGGAGGCGTCGAGCCAGATCCGGCCGCCGTGGTGCTCGACGATGCGCTTGCAGATGGCCAGGCCGATGCCGGTGCCGGGGTAGACGTCGCGCGGGTGCAGGCGCTGGAAGATGACGAAGATCTTGTCCTCGAACTGCGGCTCGATGCCGATGCCGTTGTCCTGCACCGAGAAGCGGTGGAAGCCGTCCTCGGGCTCGACGTGGACGACGATGTGCGGGTCCGTGTCCGGTTTGCGGAACTTGACGGCATTGCTCACGAGGTTCTGCAGGAGCATCGCGAGCAGGGTCGGGTCGCCCTGCACGACGGGCAGGTCGTCGCACTCCAGGGTGGCCGCGGACAGCCGCGCCTCGAGGTCGGAGCGCACGCGGCGCATGGTGGTGGCGAGGTCGACCTCGGTGACGTTGTCGTACACGCGGCCGACCCGCGAGAACGCCAGCAGGTCGTTGATCAGGGCCTGCATCCGGGTCGCGCCGTCGACGGCGAACGCGATGTACTGGCGGGCGCGGTCGTCGAGCTGCGGGGAGTACCGGCGCTGGAGCAGCTGGCAGAAGGACGCGATCTTGCGCAGCGGCTCCTGCAGGTCGTGGCTGGCGACGTAGGCGAACTGTTCGAGGTCGGAGTTCGAGCGCCGCAGCCGCTCCTCCTGGGCTCGGCTGGCATCGAGGGCGGTCACGATGCGGTCGCGCATCGCCTCGACGTCGGCGCCCAGTTCGGCCAGGTCGGGCGGGCCGCCGGCCGGGACGTGGTGCTCGAAGTCGCCGTCGGCGATCCGGCGCACCGAGGCCTGCAGGCGTTCGAGCGGGCGCAGCACGAGCCGCTGCAACATGAACGCGATCGCGAACAGCCCGACGAGCAGGCCGCCCACGATGATGCCGAAGATCGTGTCGCGGCGGTGGCGCGAAGTGTCCAGATCCGCGCGTCCGGCTGTGCGCGCATCGTCGACGAGCCGCTGGAGGTCGGTGACGTCGGCGCGCAGGGCGTCGAAGGCGGTCTTGCTCGACACGACCAGCGGCGACTGCGGGTCGGGGTCGGCGATGAGCGGTTGCGCATAGGCCGTGCGCCAGCCGGCGGCCGCCTTCTCGACCGCCTCCAGACGAGCACGGGCGGCCGGCTCGTCGGTGAGCAGGCCGCGCAACCGGTCGGCCAGGCGCTGCTCGGTCTCGATGCCCGCGCTGTACGGATCGAGGAACGTCCGCTCACGTGCGAGCACGAAACCGCGCACGGCGGTCTCCTGGTCGACCAGCGCCGCCCCGAGCTCGACGACCGCGGTGGCGGCGGGCGAGATGCGCAGCTGCAGCCGGTCGGTCACGCGGGTGGTCTCGGCCAGCGAGGCGTACCCGGCCCAGGAACCCAGCGCGATGAGCAGGGTCATCGCGCCGATCGTCAGCGCGAAGAGCCGCTGGCTGGTGAGCCGCCGTCGATCCGTCACGCGGGCAGATTACGGCAGGCCAGGGCCCGCCGCCGAGATCAACCGCCGGGGTGGGACGAGATCGCCTCCTTGAGGCGGGTGCGCAGCCGCAGCCGGCCGCCGCCGGTGGTCATGCAGCGCAGGCCGTCGCCGAGCTGGTCGTACGGGGTGAGCAGGCCGTCGCGCAGCATCGGGATCAGGCAGGTCCGCTTGCGGTAGACCGCGATCGCGGCGAGGACCAGGTACACCCCGCTGAGGATCCACAGGCTGCGATCGTGCCACTGCACGGGCAGTACACCCGCGAGCACGAACTGCACCAGGAACAGCCCGAGCAGGGCGAGCGCCGCGCGCAGGCTGAGCGTCAAGCCGAGCAGCAGCGCGATCGCGAGCAGCGACTGGGACGCGGTCAGCAGCAGCTCGCCGCGCTGGGCGGGCTCGATCGGCAGCCCCGACCAGCCGCGGCTGGACACCGCGAACACCGCCGGCAGTGTCCCGACGAGCAGGGTCCACTGGTTCACCTTGGACGAAACGAGCGCGCCGAGGGCTTCGGTGGTGTGCAGCCGGTACGCGTACAGGCCCGCCACCAGCAGCTCGGGCGCCTCCGAGGCGAGCGGGGCGACCCACTGCACGAGCAGGAACTCGCTGATCCCGAGCTCCTGGCCGGTGTCGACGAGACTCTCGGCGAACGGCTCGGCGGCCAGCAGGATGACGGCCGCCGCGACCAGGAACAGCCCGATGACCGTGCTGCGGCGGGGGACCTTGGCCAGGTTGCCGACCCAGGCCGACGGGCCGATGAGGTCCGGCTCGCCGGCCGGGGCGCGCGAGACCCGCCAGCTGTACGCGATGAACACCGCCACCAGGACCAGCGTGTCCCACAGCGTGAGGGTGCGCTTGAAGGGGAGGATCAGGCAGTACAACGAGGCGATCGTGAGAAACGCGAGCGGGACGGCGTCGGCGCGCCCGAGCGTGATCCCGCGCTTCTTGGACCGTCGCCAGGCGATGAGCACGACCACGACCCAGCCGATGCCGACCAGGATCCGGTTGGCGCCGGTCATGTTGGCCAGGGCGAGCGAGCACGCGGGCGTGCCGGGGTCGCCGGGCGGGTGGCAGTCCGCGCCGTACTGCGCCGCCGCCTCCCCGCCCCGCCAGGTGAAGACGAAGTCGACGGAGTACTCGGGCAGCACCGCGATCAGCGCCAGCACCGCCACCGCCAGCCCGGCCGACACGTCGACCTGCGCCGCCTCGGCCGCCCAGGCCAGCACGAACGCGGCCCCGACGATCGCCCCGCCGAAGACGAGGGCGGCCGCGGGGGCGGGCAGGTCGATGCCGGCGAGCGCGACGACCACTCCGGGGACGGTCGCCGCGAGCGCCAGCAGGCCCGAGAGGGGCGGTCGTCGCATGCCCGCCGATGCTACCGGCGTTGCGTTCAGACCGCCTGCGCAGCGGCGCGACCCGCCGTGCGCCCGGAGAACAGGCAGCCGCCGAGGAACGTGCCTTCGAGCGAGTTGTACCCGTGCATGCCCCCGCCGCCGAAGCCCGCGACCTCGCCGGCCGCGTACACGCCGGGGAGCGGGCTGCCGTCGGCGCGCAGGACCCGGCCGGACAGGTCGGTCTCCAGGCCGCCGAGCGTTTTGCGCGTGAGGATGTTCAAACGGACGGCAATGAGCGGTCCGGCCTTCGGATCGAGCAGCCGGTGCGGCGTGGCGACGCGAATGAGCTTGTCCCCGCGGTACGAACGCGCACCCCGGATCGCCGTGATCTGCGCGTCCTTCGTGAACGTGTTGGCCATCTCGCGGTCGCGGGCGACGATCGTCTCGCGGATGGCGGCGGCGTCGAGCGGTACACCCGGCTCGAGCTTCTGCATCCCGGCGATGAGCTCGTCCAGCGTGGTGGCGACCACGAAGTCGGCGCCGTGCTGCTTGAACGCCTCGACCGGGCCGGGCGCGCCCTTCTTCACCCGCTGCAGGACCTGCCCGACGCTGCGGTTGGTCAGGTCCGGGTTCTGCTCGGAGCCCGACAGCGCGAACTCCTTCTCGATGATCTTCTGGGTGAGGATGAACCAGCTGTGGTCGTGGCCGGTGGCGGTGATGTGCCGCAGCGTGCTGAGCGTGTCGAAGCCGGGGAAGCACGGGGCGGGCAGCCGCTTGCCGGTCGCGTCCAGCCACAGCGAGGACGGGCCGGGCAGGATCCGGATGCCGTGGTCGGGCCAGATCGGGTCCCAGTTGCGCAGGCCCTCGGTGTAGTGCCACATCCGGTCGGGGTTGATGATGCGCCCGCCGGCCGCCTCGGTGATGCCGAGCATGCGGCCGTCGACGTGTGCGGGCACGCCGGAGACCATGCGCTTCGGGGGCGTGCCGAGTCGCTGCGGCCACGCCTTGCGCACCAGGTCGTGGTCGCCGCCGATCCCGCCGGACGTCACGATGACCGCCGAGGCGGACAGTTCGAATTCGCCGACCGTGGTGCGCGAACTGGTCTGTCCGCGCGCGACTGTGCTCGCTTCGAGCACCGTGCCGCGCACCACCCCGCCGGGCAGCAGCTCGTCGACGCGGTGGCGGAAGCGCAGCTCGACCTTGTCGCTTGCGCGCACCCGGCGCTCGAACGGCTCGACGATCCCCGGCCCGGTGCCCCACGTGATGTGGAAGCGCGGCACCGAGTTGCCGTGCCCGTCGGCCGGTCCGCCGCCCCGCTCGGCCCACCCGACGACCGGGAACACGCGGTGCCCCATGGCCCGCAGCCATGCGCGCTTCTCGCCGGCGGCGAAGTGCACATAGGCCTCCGCCCAGCGCCGCGGCCACTCGTCCTCGGGCCGGTCGAACTGCGCGCTGCCCAGCCAGTCCTGCCACGCGAGCTCGGCGGAGTCCTTGATGCCCATCCGCCGCTGCTCGGGCGAGTCGACCAGGAACAGCCCGCCGAACGACCAGAACGCCTGCCCGCCGAGGCTCTGCTCGCCCTCCTGGTCGAGCAGGATGACCCGCTTGCCCGCATCGGCCACCTCGGCCGCCGCCACCAGTCCGGCGAGCCCGGCCCCGACCACGATCACATCCGCATCCACCCGACCAGACTAGGCATCTCCGTGCCAAAATCGTTGGTGCCCGAATCACATCTCCCGGCGGAATTTGTCATCCCGGTGACAAATTCGGTGCTCGCTGTTGTTCGTTCGGCCATGCGCGAGCAGGGTCGCTCCCTCACCGGCGGCCAGGGCCACGGCCTCACCCTGGGCGTCGAGACCGCGGTCGCCACGTTCATCTCCGGCGCCGACCTCGCCCCGACCCTGTCGCTGTTCGCCGAGCTCGGCCGCACCGAATACCGCGAGGGGCACCGCGTCGACGCATTGCGCTCGATCCTCACGCTCGGCGCCCAGACCTTCTGGGCCACGCTCGTCGAGCGCCCGGGTTCGCTCGAACCGCCGCAGTTGTACTCCACTGCCGCCGCCCTCTTCGCCTACGTCGACGCCCTCGCGGGCGCGGCGGCGGAGGGCTACCTCGACGAACAGCGCGACGCCGCCCGGGACTGGGCGCAGCTCCGCCGCCGCCTCATCACGCTGCTCATTCAGCCGGAGCCGCCCGCCGAGCCGACGCTGCTGGCCGCGGCCGAGGAGGCGAACTGGCCGCTGCCCGATTCGGTGTGCGCGGTGAGCATCGAGGGCACCGACGCCGAGCACCTGGCGCGCGCGGCCGGCGGCGGGGCGATCGCGACGGTCATCGACGGCGCCACCCGCCTGCTGCGCGCATCGCCGTCCACGTTGGACCGTGCGCTGTCCGGCCGGCGCGCGTCGATCGGGCCGCTGGTGTCCATTCGCGCGGCGCGGCGGTCGTATCGCATCTCGCGGCGGGCGCTGGAGCTGCAGCAGTCGGCGCGGCTGCCCGACGGGGTGCTCGGGTGTGACGACCATCTTGTACCGCTGCTGCTCGGTTGGGAGCCCGGCGTCGCCGATCGCCTGGCCGCCCGCGCGCTCGCCCCGCTCGACGGTGTCTCGGCGGCGGCGCGGGCGGCGCTGACCGAGACGCTGCTCGCCTGGCTGCGCTGCCAGGGCCAGGTCATCCCGGCGGCGCGGGAGTTGCACACGCATCCGCAGACGGTGCGGTACCGCCTGCGGCGCCTCCGCGACCTGTTCGGCGACGCCCTGGACGACCCGGACCAGCGCCTCGCCCTGCACCTGGCGCTCGTTCAGTTTTTGCACCCCTTTGTATCCTTGCGAACATGACCGACTTGATAGCCCTGCGGCGGGACGTGCACCGGCACCCGGAGCTGGCCGGTCGCGAGGAGCGGACGGCGGCGACCGTGGCCTCCCACCTCGCGGCCGCGGGGATCGCGGTGACGAGGGGGGTCGGCGGGCACGGGCTCGTCGCGGTGGTGGAGGGCGGCGCGCCGGGCCCGACGGTCGCGTACCGGGCCGACATGGACGCGATGGTCGCCGCCACGGGCCCCGCGCACCTGTGCGGCCACGATGTGCACACCGCGATCGGTGTCGGTATCGCGCAGACGTTTGCGCGCATGTCGTTCGCGGGCCGCGTGCTGGTGCTCTTCCAGCCGGCCGAGGAGACGCTCGAGGGCGCGCGGGCGATGCTCGATGCCGGCGTGTTCGCCTCGGGTGTACCGGATGAGGTGTACGCCCTCCACTGTGGACCCTTCCCGGTGGGCACCTTCGCGGTGATGCCCGGCGTGGGTCAGCCCGGCCAGGACATCGGCCACGTCGAGGGCGCGGACGCCGCGCTGGTCTCGTCGATCGCGGACCTGTCGACCGTGCGGCGGCCGGCGAACGACGCGCAGCTCCAGCAGCTGTTCGCGGACCTGCTCACCCCGGACGGCCCGCTGCGCCGCTTCGTGTTCGCGGAGGCCTGGATCCCGCCGGGCGACGCGACGACGTGGTTCGCGGTGCGCGCCTGGCCGCACGACCGGTACCCGGAGCTGCGCGCGCAACTCCGCCGCCTGGCCGGCGACCGCCGAGTCGTCTTCGACGGCGACCCGTTCCCGGCGATGGTCTGCTCGCAGGAGCTCAGCACCCTCGCCGCGGCACACCTGCTGACGGTGCCGGGGGTCGACGCGATCACCACGATGCACGCGGCCTTCCCGTTCAACGGCGAGGACTTCGGCCTGTTCCTGGAGCGGGCGCCGGGCGCGATGTTCTTCCTCGGCGTCGGCCTCGACGGCATCCCGCACGCCCCGAACTTCACCGTGGACGAGCGCGCGATCCCCCTCGGCGTGCGGGCCATGAGCAGCTTCCTGTCCAACCGGCTGGAGGTCCTCGCCCGGGCTAGCGCGTCGGGGGTGGGGTGAGGGCCTTCCTGCACTCCTCGAGCGTCGCGCACTGGAAGCGCAGCGAGGGCGGCAGGGGGACCCCGGCCACCGCGGCGGCCAGGGACGGGTCGTCCTTGAACTGTGTCGAAGTCGTCCGAGGCGGTGCAGGCGGTCAGGGCCGCGGCCGCCGCGACGAGCAGGGCCCCGTGAGCAGCATGCGCATGTGCCGATCATATGGAGCCCTCAGACGGCGAAGAGCAGGGCGGCGCTGATCAGCACGACGACGGCGGTGGCGAAGTGGATGCCGAACGCCGTGGCCTTCGTGCCGCCGTTGCGCAGGACGATCACGGTGTCGCCGAACGGGGCGAGGGCGACCACCAGCATGTACCAGGCCTCGGCGGTCGGGCCGGCGAAGGCCAGCAGGGCCAGGCCCACCAGGCCGTAGGTGGCGTCGCGGACGCCCTTGACCGTCAGGTACGCGCCGGTGCCCGGGACGCCGTAGCCGACCGCCGACGGGATCGGCTGGAGCAGGAAGCGGGCGCCGATGAACAGGATGAAGAGGTTGAGCACGATCGCCAGGCCGTACGCGAGGGGAGTGAGCATCGTTCGCGTCCTTTCTAAACGCTAGCGTTGCTAGGAACGCTGTCGATGCTAGGCCTAGCGGTGCTAGGATTGCAAGCGTGGCTAGCGAAGAGCGGCGTGAGCGGGACCGGGCGGTCCGGGAGCGGATGATCGTGGCGGCGGCTCGGGAGCTGGCCGAGACGCAGGGGTGGGAGGCGGTGACCACGCGGCGGCTGGCCGAGCGGGTCGAGTACAGCCAGCCGGTGCTGTACAGCCATTTCAGGAGCAAGGACGCGATCATGGCGGCGGTCGCGGTCGAGGGGTTTGCCGAGCTGGCGGCCGAGTTGCACGCCGCGGGCGGGCTCGCGGGGGTCGCCACCGCCTACCTGGACTTTGCGGAGCGGCGACCGGCGCTGTACGACGCGATGTTCTCGCACGCCGTCGACCTCGCGTTCGCCAGTGAGGAGACGCCACCGCAGCTGCGGGCCGGGTTCGAGGCGCTGTCGGCGGCGATCGCGCCGTACACACGGGGAGATGATCTTGGGTTGCTCACCGAGACGCTGTGGGCCGGGTTGCACGGGCTGGCCACGCTGACGCGTGGAGGACGGCTGCCGCGCGAGACGCAACAACAGCGCCTGGCCATCCTGCTGACGCGATTGACCGGCTGAGCGAAGGCCAACACAGTAGACGGCATGAGTGCGAAGAAGGACGCCTACGATGCCGTCTTGACCGCCGCCGAGTCGCACGCCCGGGCCTGGCTGGGGTCGCTGCCCGAGCGGGCCGTGCCGCCCCGCGCCGACGCCGACGCTCTTGCGTCCGTGCTCGGGGGTCCGCTGCCCGAGGGGCCGGCCGATCCCGCCGAAGTCGTCGAGCTGCTGGCCCGCGAGGCCGAGCCGGGGCTCATGGCGATGCCGTCCGGGCGGTTCTACGGGTGGGTGATCGGCGGCACGCTGCCCGCCGCGCTCGGGGCCGACTGGCTGGTCAGCGCCTGGGATCAGAACGGGGCCATGCGGTACCCGACGCCCGCCACCGCCGCGCTCGAAGAGGCCGCCGGGTCCTGGATCCTCGAGCTGCTCGGGCTGCCGGCCGGCGCGGACGTCGGGTTCGTCACCGGCGCCACCATGGCCAACTTCACCGGGCTGGCCGCCGCGCGCCGGCACGTGCTCGCCCGGCGGGGGTGGGACCTCGACTTCGACGGGCTGTTCGGGGCGCCGCGCATCCGGGTGCTCGTCGGGGAGGAGCGGCACGACACGCTCGACCTGGCGCTGCGCTATCTCGGGCTCGGCGCGCCCACGCCCGTCGCCGCCGACGAGCAGGGGCGCATCCGGCTCGACGCGCTCGCCGAGGCCCTCGCCGACGCCGCCGACGAGCCCACCATCGTGTGCCTGCAGGCCGGAAACGTCCACAGTGGAGCGTTCGATCCCATCGGTACGGCCACCGACCTCGCCCATCGCCACGGCGCCTGGGTGCACGTCGACGGGGCGTTCGGGCTCTGGGCCGCCGCCTCGCCGAACCTGCGGCACCTCGTGGACGGGCTCGATCGCGCCGATTCGTGGGCCACGGACGGGCACAAGACGCTGAACGTACCGTACGACTGCGGCATCGTGATCGTCGCCGACCCCTCGGCCCTGCGTGCGGCGATGGGCGTGGAGGCCAGCTATCTCATCGAACCGGCCGGGCCCGGCGGACCGGCAGATCCGTTCGAGAAGGTCCCCGAACTGTCGCGGCGGGCGCGCGGCGTGCCCGTGTGGGCGGCGCTTCGCTCACTCGGCCGGCGCGGGGTGGCTGAAATGGTGGACGGATTCGCGCGCAATGCGGCGCAACTCGCGCAGGGCATCGCCGCGATCGACGGCGCCGAGGTGCTCAACGACGTGGTGTTCACGCAGGTCTGCGCGAGCTTCGGCGACGACGGGCGGACGGCCGCGGTCACCCGCGCGCTGCTCGAGGACGGCCGCGCGTGGATGTCCGGTTCCCGGTGGCGTGGCCGCGCGATTCTGCGCGTCTCGGTCAGCAACTGGTCGACCGACGACACCGACATCCAGGAGTCCCTGGCCGCCGTGCGCCGGGCCGTGGCGCGCGCTCAGGGCGCGTAGGACGCCATCGAGTCCAGGATCCGCTCGACCCCGAAGCCGGGCGGCTCCGCACCCGGCGCGCGCAGATAGGCCGCGTACTCCGGGCAGTCGTTCGCCTCCAGCAAGGGGATCAGCACGCCGAGGTCCGGCGGCGCGGCGGCGAGATCGCGGTGCAGCGCCGCCCGGAGCCGGGCCTGGCCGTCCAGCAGCATCGCGAACTCCAGCCGGACCTCCGTGGCCAGCCCGCTGGATCGGGTCGCCTGCAGGAAGCACTCGGTCCACAGCACGATGTTGCGGGTGAACGGCGTGCGGAGCCGCACGTCGAGCAGCCACGGCCGGCTGCTGTACCGCGCGAGCAGCGCGTCCGCCCACGCCCGCGCGGCCGGGCGCCACCCCGGCGCGGCGTCCAGCGCCGGGGGCGGACCGCTGCCGGCGTCGGCGATGAGCGTGAGGAGGTCCTCCTTCGAGGCGACATGGCGGTACAGCGCGTTCTGCGTCACCCCCACCTCCCGTGCCACGCGCGGCATGGACACCCCGGCCACGCCCTCCGCGTCGGCCAGCGCCACCCCCGCCGCGACGATCGTCGGCACGTCGATGGTCCGCGGCCGCCCGCGCGGCACGGAGGCCGGCGCGGTCCAGGAACGTTCGAGCATTGACTCAGTCTGCCATCGTCTTTAGTGTAAGCCTTACACAAACACGGGGAGACGCCATGAGAGTGCTTCGCGCCACCGTCTGTTTCTTCGCCGCCTACGCCGTCGTGACCGTGCTGGCCGGGGCCGTCACGCTGATCTACGGGGCCGTCAACCACACCGCCGACGCCGACGCCCGCGCCGGGAGCATGGTGCTGGCGCCGTCGTTCACGGCCACGGTGCCGTACCACGTCGTCATCATGCTCGTGGTCGCCACGCTGTTCGGGATGCTCTACTGGCGCCGTCCGGCCGGGCGCCGGCACGAGGCCCTCGCGCTCGCCGTGGCCTGGACCGGCGCGGCGATGCTCGTCGACTTCGTGGGCTTCGTGCTCATCGAGAACCCGTGGTCGCTCACGCCGCACGAGCTCTACGTGGACTACCAGCCGTGGATCACGCTCCTCTACGCGGCGATGTTCGTGAGCGCCTACGGGAGCAGGACGATCTTGCCGCGGGTGTGGCGGCGGTCGACCTCCTCGAACGCCTTGGCCACGTCGTCCAGCGAGTAGGTGGCCGCGATCGGCAGCTCCAGCGTGCCGTCCACGAGCAGGTCGGCCACGTACTGCAAGACCTCCACAGTGGACGCGTCGTCGCTGCCCTCCGCCTTCACCCCGAGGCGCTGGGCGGCCTCGAACGCGATGATGGTGTTGATCCGGTCCTTGGGGATGCCGAGCTCGAGGGCGAGGTCGACGTACTGCGGCCCGAACAGGTCGATGAAGGCGTCGATCCCGTCCGGGGCGGCCGCGCGCAACCGGTCGGCCAGGTCGGGGCCGTAGGGAACCGGGACGACGCCGTGCGCCGCGAGCCAGTCCCCATTGGACGGTGAGGCGATGCCGAGGACGCGGGCGCCGGCGTGCCGCAGCAGCTGGACGGTCAGCGTGCCGACGCCGCCGGCCGCGGCCGAGACGGCGACCGTCTCACCCGGCTTCACCCCGATGGCGCGGACGGCGGCGTAGGCGGTGCAGCCCACGACGTACAGGGAGCCGGCGACCTCCCACGACAGCGCGGCCGGCTTGCGGATGAGCTGGGTGACCGGCACCGCCGTGTGGGTGGCGTGACTGGAGCGGGTCCAGGAGAAGCCGAGCACCTCGTCGCCGGCCGCGAACCCGGTCACGCCCGGGCCGACCTGGGTGACGACGCCGGCCAGGTCGCTGCCCTCGCCGCTGGGGAACGAGGTCCGGTACAGGAATTCGAGCGCCCCGCTGCGGATGCCGCTCTCGCCCGGGTTGACGCCGGCCGCGCGCACGGCCACCACCACCTCGCCGGGGCCGGGTGAGGGCATCGGGATGTCGGCCAGGTACAGCACCTCGGGGCCGCCGAAGCCGTCGAACCGCACGGCCCGGGCCGTGGCCCCGGTCATCGTCTCCGTCATGAGTTCCTCCAACTGCGCAGGGTGGACAGTGAGCGGGCGAAGCTCCGCAGGGCGCTACCCGTCAGGGCGCCGCCGAACCGCGCCGCCAGCTCGGCGTCGAACACCGTCTCGGCGGCCGCGATCGCGGCGGTGCCGTCGGCGGTGAGCTCCACAATGGACGATCGCCGGTCGTCTGGGTTGGGGCGGCGCTCCAGCAGGCCGCGGGCCACCACGCGGTCGACCGCCTGGCTGGCCCCGCCGATGGTGATGCACAGGGCGGTGGCGATGTCGTTGATGCGGCACGCCTCGGTGCGGGCCACCACGCGCAGCACGTCGAGGCTGCCGAGGGGGATCGCCCCCGCCTCCCGCAGCTTGGCGTCCACGCCGTTCCACAGGTCGGTCTCGAACCGCACCAGGTCCTCGAAGACCTGCCGGAGATCCACGCTCACGGGAAGTACATTAGCACTAATTACATTAGAGCTAAACAAAGAAGTTTCGAAACATGTTACGGCGCAACGGAGTTGACCATGGTGTTACCGATCTGTGACCACTGATCACCGGCGAAGGGAGGTATGTTCGCGGCCATAACAAACC
Source organism: Dactylosporangium sp. CS-033363 (assembly GCF_050942475.1). Lineage (NCBI taxonomy): Bacteria > Bacillati > Actinomycetota > Actinomycetes > Micromonosporales > Micromonosporaceae > Dactylosporangium > Dactylosporangium sp. CS-033363. The sequence continues at coordinate 3,374,918 of NZ_CP192032.1, forward strand.
CCACCACCCTGCACGCACACCCTCTCCTCCCGATACGAAAGGAGGCGTCAGGGATGGGTAAGACCCTCAAGATCCTGGCCGCCACCGCCCTGGCGGCCCTGCTCGCCACGACCTCGGCCTGCAGCCAGACCCGCAAGGACGACAACGCCGGCGGCGGCGCCGACAGCGGACCGGCCCTGGTCGGGATCGCCATGCCGACCCGCAGTCTGGAGCGCTGGAACAACGACGGCGCCCACCTCGAGGACCTGCTGAAGAAGGCGGGCTACAAGACCTCGCTGCAGTACGCCGACAACAAGGTCGACCAGCAGATCACCCAGCTCCAGAACATGATCAACGACAAGGCCAAGATCCTGGTCATCGCCTCCATCGACGGCACCGCGCTCGCGCCGGTGCTGCAGCAGGCGGCGGACAAGAAGGTCAAGGTCATCGCGTACGACCGGCTGATCAACTCCAGCCCCAACGTGGACTACTACGCGACCTTCGACAACTACAAGGTCGGCCAGCTGCAGGGCCAGTTCATCGTCTCCAAGCTCGGCCTCGACCAGGGCAAGGGCCCGTTCAACCTGGAGCCGTTCTCGGGCTCGTCCGACGACAACAACGCCAAGTTCTTCTTCGCCGGCGCCTGGGACGTGCTCAAGACCTATGTGGACAGCGGCAAGCTCGTCATCCCGTCGGGCAAGAAGCTGGCCACCAACGACGACTGGAAGACGGTCTCGATCAACGGCTGGAAGACCGAGACGGCCCAGGCCGAGATGGACAACCGGCTGAACTCCTTCTACACCGGCGGCAAGAAGGTCGATGTCGTACTGTCCCCGAACGACTCCCTCGCGCTGGGCATCGCGCAGTCGCTGGACTCGCACGGGTACAAGCCGGGCGGTGACTGGCCCATCCTCACCGGGCAGGACGCCGACCTCGCCAACACCAAGAACATCCTGGCCGGCAAGCAGTCGATGACGGTCTGGAAGGACACCCGGACCCTCGGCGACCAGGTGGCCAAGATGGTCGACTCGATCAGCAAGGGCACGCAGGTCGAGACGAACGACACCAAGACGTACAACAACGGGATCAAGGTCGTTCCCTCCTACCTCCTCCCGCCGGTCGTGGTCACCAAGGACGACGTGAAGTCGAAACTGGTCGACTCCGGCTTCTTCAAGGCCTCCGACCTGGGCCTGTAACCGCCGGAGCCAGCCGGGCCGGGTCCGCCGAGTGCGGGCCCGGCCCACACGCGACCTGTAAGGGAAGCCCCCATGCCCTTGTTGCTCGAGATGCACGGCATCACCAAGAGTTTTCCAGGCGTGAAAGCGCTCCAGGACGTCACGATGCGGGTGGCCGAGGGCGAGGTGCACGCGATCTGTGGCGAGAACGGCGCCGGCAAGTCCACGTTGATGAAGATTTTGTCCGGGGTGTACCCGCACGGCTCCTACGAGGGCGACATCGACTTCGCCGGCGAGCCGTGCCACTTCCGCTCGATCCGCGACTCCGAGCAGCGCGGGATCGTCATCATCCACCAGGAGCTCGCGCTCAGCCCGTTCCTGTCGATCGCGGAGAACATCTTCCTCGGCAACGAACGCGCGACCCGCGGCATCGTGAACTGGCCGCAGACGAACAGGCGCGCGGCCGAGCTGCTCGCCCGCGTCGGCCTGCGCGAGCAGCCGGACACCAAGATCCTCGACATCGGCGTCGGCAAGCAGCAGCTCGTCGAGATCGCCAAGGCGCTGTCCAAGCGGGTCCGGCTGCTCATCCTCGACGAGCCGACGGCCGCCCTGAACGACGCCGACTCGGAGCACCTGCTCGGGCTGATCCGCCAGCTCAAGGGCCAGGGCATCACCTCGATCATCATCTCGCACAAGCTGAACGAGATCGCGTCGATCGCGGACACGACGACCGTGCTGCGCGATGGCCGTACCGTCGCGGACTTCGACATGCACGGTGCGGATCCCGTCACGGAGGATCGGATCATCCGCGCCATGGTCGGCCGCGACCTCGCGCACCGGTTCCCCGACCACACGCCCCGCATCGGCGAGGAGGTGCTGCGGATCGAGGACTGGACCGTGCACCACCCCATCGACCGCGGCCGGGTCGTCGTGGACGGCGCGAACCTGCGCGTGCACGGCGGCGAGATCATCGGGGTCGCCGGGCTCATGGGCGCCGGCCGCACCGAACTCGCGATGAGCGTGTTCGGGCACAGCTACGGCACCGGGATCTCCGGGCGGCTGTACCTGCACGGCCGGGAGGTCCGGGCCCGCTCCGTCGACGAGGCCATCGGGCACGGCATCGCCTACGCGACCGAGGACCGCAAGCGGTACGGCCTGAACCTCATCGAGGACATCAAGCGCAACATCACCGCGGCCAAGCTCGCGGCGGTCGCCAAGCTCGGCGTGGTCAACAACGCCGAGGAGGTGCACCGGGCGGAGCGGCTGCGCCGGGAGATGCGGGTCAAGGCCGACTCCGTCGCCGTGCTCACCGGCAAGCTCTCCGGCGGCAACCAGCAGAAGGTCGTGCTGAGCAAGTGGCTCTTCACCGAGCCCGAGGTGCTCATCCTCGACGAGCCGACCCGTGGCATCGACGTCGGCGCCAAGTACGAGATCTACGAAATCATCAACGCCCTCGCGGACGCCGGCAAGGCGGTCGTCGTGATCTCCTCCGAGCTGCCGGAGCTGCTCGGGATCTGCGACCGGATCTACGCGATGAGCCAGGGGCGGATCACCGGCGAGATGGACCGGGCGGCGGCTACCCAGGAGGGCCTCATGCGGTACATGACGATGGACAAGAGCGGAGTCAGCCGGTGAGCACGACGGAGACCTTGCCGCCGGAGACGACGCCGACCGAGGTCTCGTCGTTGCGCGGGTACCTGGGCCAGAACCTCTGGCAGTACGGCATGCTGACGGTCCTCATCGCCATCGTCATCACGTTCCAGATCCTGACCGACGGGCGGCTGCTGTACCCCGACAACGTCGCCGCGCTGGTCCAGCAGAACGCCTACGTGCTGATCCTGGCCATCGGCATGGTCATGGTCATCGTGGCCCAGCACATCGACCTGTCCGTCGGCTCGATCGTGGCGTTCATCGGCGGCGTGTGTGCCCTGATGATCACCGAGTGGGGCTGGCCCTGGCCCGTCGCGGTGGCCGCGTCCGTCGCGATCGGCATCGTCGTCGGCTGCTGGCAGGGGTTCTGGATCGCGTACGTCGGCATCCCGGCCTTCATCGTCACGCTCGGCGGGATGCTGCTCTTCCGCGGCCTCGCGGTGCTCGCGGTGAGCCAGACCGTGCCGGTGCAGGATCAGGGCTTCGGCGCCATCGCGGCCAAGTCGCTGCCCAACGCGCTCGGGTTCCTGGGCAACCTCGACGGCATGACGCTGCTCGTCGGCGGCGTGGCGATCGGCGGGCTCGCGTACACGCAGCTGCGCACCCGCCGCGAGCTGATCCGCTACGACCTGCGGCTGGAGCCGCGGGCCGCGTTCATCGGCAAACTCGCGGTGTTCACGGCGCTCATCGCGTACATCACCTATCTGCTCGCCGAGAGCACCGACGGCACCCCGAACGTGCTCATCATCGTCGGCGCACTGGTCATTCTCTACACGTACATCATGGGCAACACGGTGTTCGGCCGGCACATCTACGCGATGGGCGGGAATCTCGCCGCCGCGAAACTGTCGGGCGTGAAGACGAAGCGTGTAACTTTCCTCATCTTCGTCAACATGGGCATCCTGGCCGGCGTCGCCGCGGTCGTCACCACCTCGCGTGCCGGGGCCGGCGTGGCGGGCGCCGGGACGAACTACGAATTGGACGCGATCGCCGCCGCGTTCATCGGCGGCACGGCCGTGACCGGCGGAATCGGCAAGGTCACGGGGGCCGTGATCGGGGCACTGATCATGGGCGTGCTGAACATGGGCCTGTCGATTCTGGGCGTCGACGCGGCGTGGCAGCAGGCCATCAAGGGGCTCGTCCTGATCGCCGCGGTCGCGTTCGACATCGTCAGCAAGCGGGTCGCCAACTCGGCCCAGTGATTGGCAATGTTTCGATAACGGAGGCGTATTGACGGGTGTATTGACGGCCCAATAGCGTCGGTGTCTCAAGGCGATTCCCTGCAATTGTTTCGAAACAATCGGGAGCCACGCTCATGACATTACGCAGAATGGCCACGGCCGGCCTCGCGGCGGCCGTGGCCGTGGTGACGCTGGGCGCCGTCGCGGCGTCCGCCGGCGGCCCCCGCCCGCCGGCGACGCAGGACCAGAGCCTGCGCGGACTGGCCGCGCGCAACGGGCTGTACTTCGGCACCGCCGTCGACCCGGCGGCGTACGCCGATGCCGCCGACCCGCAGTACAAGTCGCTCGTGAACAGCCAGTTCTCCACTGTCACGGCCGAGAACGCGATGAAGTGGGAGAGCCTGGAGCCGACCCGCGGCACCTACAACTGGGCCGTCGCCGACGCGTTCGTCGCCGAGGCGCAGCGCAACCACCAGCTCGTGCGCGGCCACGTCCTGGCCTGGTACAGCCAGCTCCCCGGCTGGCTGAACACCGGCATCCAGGACGGCACCATCGACGGCCCGCAGCTGCGCGCGCTGCTCAAGCAGCACATCACCGACGTGGTGACCCACTTCCGCGGCAAGATCTGGCAGTGGGACGTGGTCAACGAGGCCGTCTCCGACCCGTGGGAGACCCCGTCGGCGATCCACCTCGGCGGCAACACCGGCTCGCTCAAGCAGAAGTTCGCCGACCTGCTCGGCCCGGACTACCTCGCCGACGCGTTCCGCACCGCCCGTGCCGCCGACCCGAAGGCGCTGCTGTTCTACAACGACTACAACATCGACGCCTTCGGTGACGGTGGAGCCGGGGACAAGACGCAGTTCGTGTACGACATGGTGAAGAAGCTGCGGGCGCAGGGCGTGCCGATCGACGGGGTGGGCAGCCAGGGGCACCTCAGCACGCAGTACGGCAACTACGACGTGCTCGCCGTGGCCGACTCGCTGCAGCGCTTCACCGACCTCGGCCTGGCCGTCGCGCTCACCGAGGTGGACGTGCGCAGCCTGCTGAAGGATGCCAAGGACCCGGCCCTGGACGCCGCGGGCGCCGACCTCAACGCCCGGGACCAGGCCGCCGCGTACAACTACCACGTCCTGCTGCAGGCCTGCCTCATGAACCGGCACTGCCTGTCCTTCACGGTGTGGGGCTTCACCGACAAACACTCGTGGATCCCGGGCTGGTTCAAGAACCCGCCGGAGGGCGCGGGCTGCCTGTGGGACGCGAACTACCAGCCGAAGAAGGCGCTGCGCACGGTCCAGGGCGACCTGGCCGCCGCGGGGCCGCCGCTCGTGCAGCCGCGGGTGCCGCAGAAGCCGCACCGCTAGCACACAGTCGTTACTGGGGGTTCAGGAGACGGGGCGGGCGCCCGATCGGCGCCCGCCCCGGCGTCTGTGCCGGGCAGGTGGCGACCTTGGCCCTAAAATGGTCAGGTCACCTAGTCACCCGGGAGCAGCCGTTGACTGCCGAGTTCACGCCGGTGCACCGCTCCTCCGCGGCGGCCCAGGCGACCCGCCTCATCCAGGAGATGATCGTCGACGGGCGGCTGGTGCCGGGGCAGCGGCTGCCGGCCGAGCGGGAGCTCAGCGAGATGCTCGGGATCAGCCGGCCCACGCTGCGGGAGACGATCCGGGCGCTGGTCGGGCTGAACATCCTGGAGAGCCGGCACGGATCCGGCACGTACGTCGCCGCGCTCGACATGGCCGCGCTGCTGGAGCCGCTGCAGTTCGTGATGGCGCTGAGTGGGCGTACCGTCGAGGAGCTCTTCGAGGCCCGGCTCATCATCGAGCCCGCCCTGGCCGGTCTCGCCGCCGCGCACGCCGATGCGGGGCAGGTGGCGGCGATGCGTGCCGCGCTCGCGGAGCCGGACCGGGTGGCGGCGGATCTCGCGCTGCACCGGCTGATCGCGGACGCGGCCGGGAACGCGCTGCTGGCCACGATGTTGCAGACGCTGTCCACGCTGGGGCTGGCGAGCCGGGCGATGACCGCCTCGCGGCCGGGGGTGCTGCGCCGGTCGGCGGCCGAGCACCGGGCGATCGTCGACGCCATCGACCGGCGGGACGCGGAGGGGGCGCGGGCGGCGATGGCCGCGCACCTGACGCGGATCGCGGAGGAGGCCCGGCGGGCGGCGGCCGCGCGGGCGTGATTGGCTTGACCACTTGACCACGGCGGGCATAGTTTGGCCGGTATGAGACTTGCCCGTATCGGCCGTGCCGGTCAGGAGCGGCCCGCGGTGGTCGCCGAGGACGGCACGTACCTCGACCTGTCCGGCGTCACCCTCGACATCGACGCCGCGTTCCTGGCCGGCGGCGGGCTCGACCGCGCCCGGGCGGCGCTGGACGAGCTGCCCCGCCTGGTGGTCGCCGAGGGCACCCGGATCGGCCCGCCGGTCCGCGACCCGGGCAAGATCGTGTGCATCGGGCAGAACTACGCGCGGCACGCGGCCGAGTCGGGGGCCGAGCCGCCGTCCGAGCCGATCGTGTTCCTCAAGGCGGCCGACACGCTCGTCGGGCCGAACGACGACGTGCGCATCCCGAAGGCCAGCGTCAAGACGGACTACGAGGTCGAGCTGGCGATCGTGATCGGGAAGACGGCGCGGTACCTCGACAGCCCCGCCGACGCCGCCGCCCACATCGCCGGCTACGCGGTGAGCAACGACGTCTCCGAGCGCGAGTTCCAGCTCGAGCGGCTCGGGCAGTGGGACAAGGGCAAGAACTGCGAGACGTTCAACCCGCTCGGCCCGTGGCTGGTCACCGCGGACGGCGTCGACGTGCCCGGGCTGCGGCTGCGCTCCTGGGTGAACGGCGAGGCGCGGCAGGACGAGCTGGCCGCCGACATGATCTTCGGGGTACCGCACCTGGTCTGGTACCTGAGCCAGTTCATGGTGCTGTACCCGGGCGACATCGTGAACACCGGCACCCCGGCGGGCGTGGCGATGGGCCTGCCCGGACAGCCGTACCTGCGCGGGGGCGACGTGATGGAGCTGGAGATCGAGGGCCTCGGCCGGCAGCGCCAGACGCTAACGGCATACCCCGTCCAGTAACAGCGCGATCGAGCGCTCGGCGTCCGCGGGTGCGCCGGAGAGCATCGCGAACAGCAGGGCCAGGTCGTCCGGCACGAGGTCGGGCCGGACCTGGCCCTGCTGCTGTGCGCGCCGCAGCGCCGGGGTGAGCGCGACGGACAGCCGGCGGTCGAGGCCGCCGCTCGACAGTGGACCCATCACGGTGTACAGCCGCAGCGCCGCCGTGAGCAGCCCGCGGAAGTCGCACGACTCGTCGGCCTCGAGGCGCTCCAGCTGGTCGGTGACGACCGCCGCGACCAGCGCGTGCCGGTCGCGGAAATGGCGGTACAACGTGGCCTGCCCGACCCCCGCCCGCCGCGCGATCTCCGGCATGAGCACCGCCGCGCGCGCGAGCACGAGCTCGCTCGCCGCGCGCACGATCGCCGAGCGGTTGCGCTGCGCGTCGCGGCGCTGCGGCGTCGGAGACCCGTAGAGCACCAGGGTATGTTACCGACCGGTAATGAGAATGTCACGAACTTCTAATTCTCGGAACGGGCTCCTACGCTGCCGCCACCACGAAGCGCTACCCCGCCAGGAGCGTGCGTATGACCCGTACCCGCCAAGTCCTCACCCTGCTCGCCGTGGCGCTGCTCGCCGCGGTCACCCTCCAGGCGCCGGCCGCCGCCGCCGCGCCCGCGAACACCACGACGTTCGTCGACATCGCCGGCGCCGGCGGCGTCGTGCTCAAGGCGAACGTCGTCGCCCCGGCCGGCACCGCGAAACGCCCGGCGATCGTCTTCCCGTCCAGCTGGGGTCTCAACGACCTCGAGTACCTCGCGCAGGCGAACATCCTGGCCGGCCGCGGGTACGTCGTCGTCTCCTACACCCCGCGCGGCTGGTGGGCCTCCGGCGGCGAGATCGACACCGCCGGCCCGCAGGACATGGCCGACCTGTCCAAGGTGATCGACTGGACGATCGCCAACACCGCCGCCGACCCCGCGCGCATCGGAGCCGCGGGCGTCTCCTACGGCGCCGGGATCAGCCTGCTCGGCTCGGCGTTCGACAAGCGCATCCGCGCGGTGGTCATGATGAGCGGCTGGACCGACCTCGTGTACAGCCTGTACGGCGACAACACCCGCCACCAGCAGTCCGCCGGGCTGCTGAGCCTGGCCGCGAGCCTGCTCGGGCACCCCGGCGCGGACCTGTCCGGCAAGCTCGCCGACTTCAACGCCAACCGCAACGTCGCGCAGGTGCAGGCGTGGGCGCGCGTTCGCTCGGCGGCCACGTACCTCGACGCGATCAATGCGAACAGGCCGGCCGTGCTCATCGCGAACGCGTGGGGCGACTCGTTCTTCCCGCCCGATCAGCTCGTGGACTTCTTCGGCCGGTTGAACACCCCGAAGCGGCTCGAGCTGCGCCCCGGCGACCATGCGATCGCGGAGTTCACCGGCATCCTCGGCCTGCCGAACGACGCCTGGACCAGTCTGTACCGCTGGTTCGACCAGTATCTCGCCGGGACCGACACGGGGATCGGGGGAGAACCGGCAGTACAACTGCGGCCTCTGAATGCGGCAACCGAGTCCTATGCGTCCTGGTCGGCCCTGAACACCTCGACCCGGCGCTACGGCCTCGGCGCGATCCGCTGGCTCGACGGCACCGGCCTGCTCGGCGGCGCCCCGGGCGGCGGCTGGAGCAAGACCCTGCCCGGCGACCTGGACACCGTCGCGAACGGCGGCGTCGTGCTGCTCACCAACGGCGTCGGCGCATTTACGGGACAGCAGCCGCAAATCTGGCTGCCGGCCGTCGACCGTCTGCGCGCGGGTGTGTGGGCCTCCGAGCGGCCCGGCACCGCACTGCGCATTCGCGGCATCCCGACGGTTCACCTGAACATGACGGGCACCGCCGCGCAGGGCACGGTCGTCGCGTACCTCTACGACCTGGACAGTCTCGGCAACGCCAAGCTCATCACGCACGCCCCGGTGAGCTGGCTCGGCACCGCGACGGGCAGCCGCTCGCTCGACGTGGCGCTGTCGGCGACCGCGTACGACGTGCCGGCCGGCCATTCGCTCACGCTCGTCGTGGACACCGCCGACCCGCTGTACTACGACGCGAACACCCTCGGCGCGGCCGTCACGGTCGCGGGTGGATCGTATGTAGACGTGCCGATCCGCTAGAAATGGCGGCATGAGCAGCTTCCGCCACCCCGGCACCGTCCTGACCGACCACGTCCTGACGGTGCCGCTGGACCACGGCGACCCCGCGGGCGAGACCATCGACATCTTCGCCCGCGCGGTCGTCACTCCCGGTAACGCCGACAAGCCCTGGCTGCTCTTCCTGCAGGGCGGCCCCGGCAGCGCCTCGCCCCGCCCGATCGGCCGCGACTCGTGGGTCGGCCGGGCCCTCGACGACTACCGGGTCCTGCTGCTCGACCAGCGCGGCACCGGCCGCTCGACGCGGGTCAGCCGGCACTCGGTGACCCGGCGGGGCACGCCCGAGGCGCAGGCCGAGTACCTCTCCCACTTCCGCGCCGACAGCATCGTGCGCGACGCCGAGCTGCTGCGCCGCTCGCTGCTGGGCGACGAGCGCTGGACCGTCCTGGGCCAGTCCTTCGGCGGCTTCTGCGCGGTGAACTACCTGTCGTTCGCCCCCGAAGGACTCCGCGAGGTCCTCATCACCGGCGGCCTGCCGGGCCTGGACGCGCGGGCGGAGGACGTGTACCGCGCCACCTACCCCCGCGTCGCCGGGCGCAACGAGGCCCACTACGACCGCTACCCTTCTGACGTCGCCGCGGTGCGCGACATCTGCGCGTTTCTGCGCGATCGCGACGTCCGCCTGCCCGACGGTGCGCGGCTGACCGTCGAGTCCTTCCAGACGCTCGGCATCGCGTTCGGTTCGAGCACCGGCTCGCACGAACTGCACTACCTCGTCGAGGACGCGTTCGAGTCCCCGGGTGTACTGTCCGATGCCTTCCTCGCGCAGGTGCACGCGCGCATCGGCTTCGCGAGCAACCCGATCTTCCCGCTGCTGCACGAGGCCTGCTACGGCCAGCAGAACGCGACGGGCTGGGCCGCGCAGCGCGTGCGCTCCGAGCACCCGGCGTTCGACGCCTCCTCCGACGTCGTGTACTTCACCGGCGAGATGACGTACCCGTGGCAGTTCGACGTCGACCCGGCCCTGACCCCGCTTCGGGAGGCGGCGCACCTGCTGGCCGCCCGCGCTTCCTGGCCGCGGCTGTACGACCCGGCCCGGCTCGCCGCGAACGAGGTGCCGGTGGTGGCCGCGGTGTACTACGAGGACATGTACGTGGACCGTTCGCTTTCGCTCGCGACGGCCGCCGCCATCAGGGGCGCCCGCACCTGGATCACGAACGAACACGAGCACGACGCCCTGCGCGTGAGCTCCCGCGCGATCCTGGACCGCCTGATCGCCATGGCCCGCGGCGATGCCTGACTCGTACTGGGATCCGCTGCCGCACATCGAGCCGGTCTTCGCCGAGTTGCCGGCGTTCGGCCTGCGCCCCGACCCCGAGGACGTCTTCCGCGGCCGATGGGAGGACCTCAACTGGCGCAACGTCCCGGGCCCCCTCTACGGCGGGATGACGGACACCTGTTTCGTCGGCCGCCAGGGCGCACCCCGCCACATCATGTACTGCGAGGACGGCGAGTTCCTCTACCGCCAGCCCACCACCGCCCCGGAACTGCGCGACGTGCTCATCGGCATGCGCTACGACCCCTGGTCCGGCTGGGCCTGCGACGGCGACGAGCACTGGACGCCCGACCTCGTCCGCGCGTGGTGGCGCGACCGGCGCCGCGTGCGCGACTGGATCCTGTGCATGCAGCTGGAGTGGGGCGCCGAGGGCGAGCCGTTCGAGGAGCACGAGGCCGCCGGCCTGGTGGACTACCTGGCCTACCTCGACGGCGGCCTGGCAACGGACCTGCGCGTGTACCTCCACTTCCTCGACCACGGCCGCGGCCCGGCCCCCGGCGAGCCCCTGCCGCCCCTCTGACGCGAAATCGCCGGCGCTCTGCCGGTGGGGTTCTGCCGGTCCTGCCGGTGCGGTGCCGCAGAGGCAGGTCGACGTGGGGGTCGATGGGTTCAGTCCGGGTTCAGTGAACCTGCCGATGGTCCTGCATAGCTTGGTGTCGCCGGTTCGGCAGGCCGAGACCAAGGAGCGTTGCGACCGATGACGTACCTCACCGCCGCTGTTGTGCTGCTCGGTATTGTCACGGGGCTCAACCTGGTGCTGCTGCTCGGGGTCATCAAGCGGCTGCAGAAGGCCGAGGCGCCCGGCGTCATCAGCGACGAAGGGGCGCGGCCCGTGTTGCCGCCGGGGGAGCGGCCCGAACCGTTCGCGGTCAGCTCGCGGGACGGGGAGGCGTTCGAGACGGCCGGGGGCAAGGGGCGGCTCGTCGGGTTCTTCACGCCGCACTGCAACCTGTGTCACGACCGGATGCCGAAGTTCCTGAAGTACGCGCGCGCCGCTGGGCTTGAGCGCGATCAGGTGTTCGCCGTCGTGGTCGGCTCGCCCGAGGAGACCGCCGAACTGGCCAGGGAGCTCAGTCCCACCGCGCACGTCGTCGACGAGCCGGACGGGGGCGGGTCGGTGTACGAGGCGTTCGGGGTGCGCGGGCTGCCCGCCATGTACCTGCTCGACGCCGACGGGGTCATCCTGTCCTCCGGGACCGATCTCGGTGGGTTCCCCGATCCGCAGCGGTACGGCGCGAAGATCCGGTCGGGTGCGGCCAGGACCAAGGCGGGAGCCGCCACGTGAGGCACGCCCGGGCCGCGCTCGGGCTCGCCTGGTCGGCCGCGCCGGGGCTGCTCGTCGCCGAGGTCGTGCTCACCGTCGCCGGTGGGGTGCTGCCCGTGGTGACCGCGGTGCTCGCCAAGCAGGTGTTCGACCGGTTGAGTGCCGGCGCCCAGCTCGCCCCGCTGCTCGGGCTGGCCGCCGCGATGGGCCTTGCCGGGCTCGTTGCCGGCGTCACGCCACAGGCGCTGCGGTACGTCACCGCCGAGACCGAGCGCCGCATCGGAGTACGGGCGCAGGAGCGTCTGTACATCGCCGTCAACGGGCAGCCGGGGCTGACCCGGCTCGAGGACCCCGGCTTCCAGGATCGGCTGCAGATGGCCGAGCAGGCCAGCCGCAGCGGGCCCGGGCAGCTCGTGTCCAGCTCGCTGGGGCTCGTCCAGGCGCTCATCGGGGTCGTCGGGTTCACCGGGGCGCTGGTCGCGGTCAGCCCGGTCACGGCCGGCACGGTGCTCGTCGCGGCGCTGCCGATGCTGCTCGTGCACCTGTCGCTGAGCCGGGAGCAGGCGGCGATGCTGTTCCGGACCGGGCATGCGCAGCGGCGGCACATGTTCTTCGCTCGGCTGCTCACCACGCCGGGGGTGGCCCAGGAGGTGCGGCTGTTCGGGCTGGGGGACTTCTTCCGGGAGCGGATGCGCACCGAGCTGACGGCGGTGAACGACGAGTACCGGCGGATCGGGCTGCGGCAGCTGCGCAGTCACGGGCTGCTCGGGGTGCTCTCCGCCGTCGTCGCCGGCGGCGGTCTGATGTGGATGATCGCGGAGACGGCGGCCGGGCGGGCGACGCTCGGGGACGTGTCGATGTTCATCGCGGCCATGGCCGGGGTGCAGATGGGACTGGCGGGCGGGGTGCAGCAGGCGGCGGCCGCGCATCAGGCGCTGTTGCTGTTCGAGCACTACCAGGCCGTGGTCACCGGCGGGCCGGACCTGCCGGTGGCGGTGGAGGCACAGGCGGTACCAGAGCTGCGGTTGGGGCTTGAACTGCGGGACGTGTGGTTCCGCTACAGCGACGAGCACCCGTGGGTGCTGCGCGGGGTGAGCCTGTTCGTCCCGCACGGGCAGACGGTCGCGCTGGTCGGGCTGAACGGGGCCGGCAAGAGCACCACGGTGAAGCTGCTGTGCCGGTTCTACGACCCGACCCGCGGCTCGATCACCTGGGACGGGGTCGACCTGCGGGACCTTGACCCGGCGGCGCTGCGCGAGCGGATCGGGGCCATTTTCCAGGACTTCACCGCCTATGACCTGACGGCGGCCGAGAACATCGCCGTGGGCGACCTGAGTGCGCTGGACGATCGGCCGCGGGTGGAGGGGGCGGCGGTCCGGGCCGGGGTGCATGCGACGCTGGAGGCGCTGCCCAGGGGGTACGACACCCTGCTTTCGCGGTTTTTCTATCAGGGCGCGCCGGGCGACGACCCGCAGACGGGCGTGGTGCTCTCCGGCGGGCAGTGGCAGCGGGTGGCGCTCGCGCGGGCGTTGCTGCGGGCGCGGCGGGATCTGGTGATCCTCGACGAGCCCAGTGCCGGGCTGGATGCGCAGGCCGAGTATGAGGTGCACGCGGCCCTGCGGCGGCACCGCGCCGGGCTGACGACGCTGCTCATCTCGCACCGGCTCAGCGCGGTGCGGGAGGCCGACCGGATCGTGGTGCTGGGCGACGGCGGGATCGTCGAGGACGGCAGCCACGCCGAGCTGATGGCGCTCGGCGGGCGCTACGCGGAGCTGTTCGACGTGCAGGCCCGCGGGTACACCGACGCCGGGGTGCCGGGATGACAGTGCTTGCGCTGGGGGCGGCGTTCGCGCTCCTCGTCGCTGCGCTCGCCGTGCTGCGGCGCCGGTTCATGGCGGTGACCGTGAGCGGGGTCAGCATGCAGCCGACGCTGCAGCCGGGGGACCGGGTGCTGGTGCGGCGGGCCGGGCTCGGCACGGTCAAGGCCGGGCAGGTCGTCGTCCTGCATGACGACGGCGCCGAACTGATGATCAAGCGGGCGGTCGCGGTGCCCGGGGACCCGGTCCCCGCCATCGACGTCACGGGGACGGCCGTGCTCGACGGCCGGACGGTGCCGCCCGGCCGGATGGTGGTGCTCGGCGACAACCCCGCCTTCAGCCTCGACTCGCGCCGCCTGGGCTTCCTGCCCGGCGAGCGGCTGCTCGGGGTCGTCGTGCGGCGGCTGTCGCCGGGGCCGCCCCAGGACTTCGGCGCCCGGGCAGACCGGGCCGCCGGGGGTACGACACGCGCCGGCACGGGGCCGGGCGTTGATGGGAAGGGATGGACGGCATGGTGAAGCTCGGAGAGTGGATGCTCGCCCGCGTGCTGCCGAAGGCGACGGCCGCCGCGCGCTGCCCGTACGAGTCGTGGTGCCAGGTCTGCTCGGGGAACATCTACAAGAAGGTCTGGGTGAACCCCAACTGCACGACCAGCTCGACCGCCTGCAACGACCCGTGGGACGGCTGCTAGTCCGGCCTGACCGCCGGAGGCCGCGGGCCCGGTTCGCCGGGCCCGCGGTCCAGCAGCGCGTCGGTCAGAACCATGCCCATCCTGTACCCGGTCTTCTCATGAATCGCGCCCGCCCGCTCGCCGACCTGCACGGCCCACTGCGGCTCGCCGCGGGCCAGGTGGATCTGCGCGAGCCCGGTCAGCGCCGCGCCCTCGAGCTGGTGGAAGCCCGCCCGCTGGGTGAGCGTGACCGCGCGCCGGATGTCGGCCTGGGCCTCGTCGAGCCGGCCCAGGTGACGGCGGGCCGCGGCCACCCCGATGAGCGCCTCCGCCTCGGGGAGCTGCTCGCCGGTCTCCCGCGCCATGTCGAGTGCGCGCTCGTGGCTGTCGACCGCCTCGGCGGGCCGGCCCAGCGCGACGAGCACCGTCCCGAGCACGTTGAGCGCGTCGATCTCCAGCCGCAGCATCTCGGTCTCGCGGGCCCGGTCCAGCGCGGCCCGGGCCGCGGCGAGGGCCCGGTCGAGGCGGCCCGCGTCGCGGTGGGTGGCGGCCAGGGTGCGCAGGTTGGCCGCCTCGTTGCCCCGCCCGCCGAGCTCGCGGTGCAGCTCCAGGGCCGCGTTGAGGTGCGTTTCGGCCTCGTCGAGCCGGCCCAGCAGCTGGCAGGCCTCGCCGAGGTTGCCCAGGATGTTGGCCTCGCTGCTGCGGGCCCCCATCCGCCGGGCGAGTTCGAGCGCCTCCTGGAAATGGCCGGCCGCCATGTCGAGCTGGCCGGCCTCCATGCGCACCAGGCCGAGGTTGCCGAGGCTGACCGCCTGCCCCGCCAGCCAGCCGCTGCGCCGGTTGAGTTCGAGCGCCTCGGCGATCTGGTCGCCCGCCGCCCGCAGATTTCCGGTCTGCCAGTGTACGGCGCCGAGGTTGCCCAGAATGCTCGCCTGCCCCTCGGCCCAGTCCGTCCGGCGGGCCGCCGCGAGCCCCTGCCGGAAGTGCTCGATGGCCAGGTCGTGCCGGCTGCGCCGCCAGTGCGCGTCGGCGATGCTCAGGTGGCTGACCGCCTGCGCCGCGAGGTCCCCGGCGCCCCGCGCGGCGGCCAGGCTGGCGTGCGCCACGGTGAGCCAGTCGATGGTGTGCATGCGCAGGTGGAAGTACCCGCGCAGGGCGTCGGCGAGCAGCCACGTCCCCGGGTCGGTGCCGTGTTCGACCGCCGCCACCAGGTTCGGCAGCTCGGCGTCGACCCAGGCCAGGGCGTGCGCGTGGTCGGCGAACACGGTCGGCGGCAGGCCGGGCAGGGGCAGGCGGAGCTTCTCCGGGTACAACAGGCGGGCGGCGGCGTCCAGACCGGACAGATAGTGCTCCAGCAGCCGGTCCACGGCGGCGCGGCGGCCGGCCTCGTCGTCCTCCTCGGCCCCGCGGGCCTGGGCGTAGACGCGCAGCAGGTCGTGGAACGCGTACCGGCCGGGCCCGGTCTCCTCCAGCAGGTGCGCCTCGGCCAGCTGCCGCAGCACGCCGGTGACGCCGGCCGGGTCGGTTCCGGCGAGCGCGGCCACCGCGGCGGCGCCGCAGTCCGGCCCCGGCACCAGCCCGAGCAGCCGGAACATCCGCCGGGCGGGCTCGGGCAGCGCGGCGTACGACAGGTCGAGCGCCGCCCCGACGGCGGTCTGCCGGTCGCCCTCGATCCGCAGCGCGGTGAGCCGGTCGCCGCCGCGCAGCCGGGCCACGTACTCCGCGACGCTCTGGTGCGGGTTGCACAGCAGGTTGGCGGCGGCGATCCGCAGCGCGAGGGGCAGCCCGCCGCACAGCCCGATCAGCTCGTCGGCGCAGGCCGCCTCGGTGCGCATCCGCTCGGCGCCGAGGATCCGCCCGAGCAGGTCCCGGGCCTCGTCCACGGCCAGCACGTCGAGGACCAGCAGCGCGGCCCCTTCCCGGGCGACCAGGCCGGCCAGCCGGTCCCGGCTCGTCACCAGGGCCAGGCAGCCGACGCCGCCGGGCAGCAGCGGGCGCACCTGCTCGGCGTCGCGCGCGTTGTCGAGCACGACCAGCACGCGGCGGTCGGCGAGCAGGCTGCGGAAGACGGCGGCGGCCTCCTCGACCTCCAGCGGTACCTCGTCGGGCGGCGTGCCGAGGGCGTGCAGGAACCGCGCCAGGGCCTCGATCGGGCGCAGCGGGGACCCCTGGGCGTACCCGCGCAGGTTGACGTAGAGCTGCCCGTCGGGGAAGCGCTCCTTGACCCGGTGCGCCCAGTGCATGACGAGCGCGGTCTTGCCGATGCCGGCGGTACCGGCGATGGCCACCACCCCCGCGCTCGCGTCCAGGTCGCGCAGGGCGTCGGCGCGCCCGGTGAATGTGGCCACGTCGGCGAGCAGCTGACCGGGCACCACGAGCGGCACCGCGGGGGCGAGGTCGGTGCCGGGCTCGCGCAGCACCCGCAGCTGGGCCGCGCGCAGCTCCTCGCCCGGCTCCACCCCGAGCTCGTCCGCGAGGCGGGTCCGCACGTCGGCCAGCACCCGCAGCGCCCCGGCCCGCTCGCCGCCCTCGGCCAGCAGCAGTGCCAGCCGGGCGTGCAGGCCCTCGTGCAGCGGCTCGTCGGGCGCGACGGCCAGCAGTCGCGCCGCGGCCCGCGCGCTGTCGCCGGTTTCGAGGGCCAGATCGGCGTACGCGAGGGCGGTCTCGACCCGCCGCCGGCCCAGCGCGACCGCGGTCCGGTGGGCGCGCAGCCGCGGATCGGCGCCCGCCAGCACCGGCCCCCGCCAGCAGTCCAGCGCCGCGCCGAGGGCGTCCGCGTCCCCCCGCGAGCGGGCCAGCAGCTCGTCGAAGCGGGCCACGTCCAGCCCCGTCGCGTCCAGGTCGAGCAGGTACCCGCCGGGCGCCAGCCGCACGGTCGCCGCGGTGCCGCGCCGCCGCCGGTCGGGCTCGAGCAGCCGGCGGAGCTGCCCGATGTACACATGGATGAGGTTCAAACAGCTGCGCGGCGGGCGCTCCCACAGCACATCGACGATCTCGTCGCGGGACACGGTCTGGCGCGGATGGATCGCGAGCAGCCCGAGCAGCGACCGCAGCATCGGCGAGCCGACCTCGACCGCCGCGTCCTCCCGCGCCACTGACAAAGCCCCAAGGACCTGCACTTGTACTGTCGGTGCCGCGCCCTTCCGGCTTGTTCCGCCGCCCGGTGCGCTTGTTCCTCCGCCCGTCAGCGCCGATCGCAGCGCGTGCCGGTCGGGTTCGGACAGGCGCAGGGCGTCGGCGAGCCGCTCGACGGACTCGGGGCGGGGCCGGCGGACCCGGTCGTGCTCGATGTCGCGCAGGCCGCGCACGCTGAGCCCGGCGCGGCCGGCGAGTTCCTGCTGGTCGATGCCCGCGCGGAGCCGGTGCCGACGGAGCAGCTCGCCCAGTCGTGCCGCACCGCTGTGGTCCATGATCCCCCGTCGTGGCGGCCAGGCCCCCGAATGCCTGGTACCGCGACGATTGTGCCGGAGATGCCGGTCGATGTCGATGCGTGGGTTATTCGACCGGGAAATCGTAGTACGTGTCGGGGAACGGCTCCTTGGTGAGGGTGTAGTGCCACCACTCCTTGGGGTAGTTCGTGAACCCGCCGGCCGCCATGAGCCCGGTCAGCAGGTCGCGGTTGGCGCGCTCCTGCTCGTTGATGCCGGTCGCGGCGGTGTGGGCGAGCGGGTCGAAGCAGTCGAAGCCGGTGCCCATGTCGACGGTGTTGTCCGGGAATCGTTGTGCGGCGGTGCACGCCTCGAGCGGGTCGCCCTGGCGCCACTCGGGCTGCGTGCGGGCGGGGAGCGCGACGATGGTCAGGTCCATGGTGCTGCCGCGGCTGTGGGCGGTGGGGCCGCCGATGTAGCCGTCGTCGAAGAGCGCGTCCTTGTCCTCGTCCGGGTAGAACTCGGGCTTCATGCGCTGGTCGGCGTTCTTGGACCAGGCGACGAAGTCGTCCACGGCGCGCTGGGGGCGATAGCAGTCGTACACCTTGAGGCTGTAGCCGCGCTGTTGTGCTTGCTGCTGGACCCGGTGGAGGGCCTCGGCCGCCTGGCTGGTGAGCAGGCAGCGGGGGCGCAGGTAGCCGGTTACCGGGCGGCCGACGAAGTTGTGCGGGGTGGCGTACCGGATGTCCGACAGGATGCTCGCGTCCACATCGGACAGGTCGACGAACCCGGCCGGGAGTTGTTGCTTCGGGGGTTCGCTTGGTTTCGGGCTTTCGCCTTGTGCCGGTTTTTCGGGGGCGCTCTGGGTCGGCGGCGGCGGGGTTGCCGTGGGTGCCGGGGTGCCGCAGGCGGCCAGGAGCAGGCACGTCAGGACCGGGATCAGCACACGCATTTGGGGATTATTCGGCGTGCGGCTCGGTCGATGGCGGGGCGGGCTGCGGGTGGGCGAGCTGGCCGTTTGGTGGGGGCCTCTATCTTGGCGGGATGGAGATGCCCGATGGCCGGCTGCCGGAGTCGTTCGGCAAGGAGGCGTTTCCGGAGCTGAAGCCGTTCGAGATTCCGTCGCCTGCCTCGCCGGTGGAGCCGCCTGTCGCGCCGCCCGCCGGGGCCTCGTTGTCCACGCCGTCGTCGTTGTCCACGCCTTCGTCGTTGTCCACGCCCGCGTCTTTGCCCGCGCCGTCGTCGTTGTCCACGCCTTCGTCGTTGTCCACGCCCGCGTCTTTGCCCGCGCCGACGTCGTTGTCCACGCCGACGTCGAAGGCTCCAGCGGCGGCGTCGGTGCGGCCTGCGCGGACCTCGACGCAGAAGAAGGGCGGCCCGCAGCAGAAGGCGGCGCAGTCTCGGGGTGGCGCGGGGCAGTCCCGGAGTGGCGGGGCGCAGTCTCGAACTGGTGCGGCGCAGTCCCGGAGTGGCGCGGGGCAGTCTCGGCATGGCGCTGGGCCGCCGTCGGGGCCGCCGCCGGTCGTGCCGGTGATCAAGGTTCAGCCCGGTGGTAAGGCCAAGGGCGGGACGGCGGTGTGGGTGATCGTCGCGGCGGTGATCGCCGTGGCGCTCATCTGCTGTGCGGTCGCGCGGAACAGCGGCGGCGGGGACGACGACTCAGGCGCCGGTGTGCCGCCGGCGCGGGTGGTCGAGTCGACCGCGGCGGCGAGCTGTCCGGCGATCGGGTTCCTGGGCGCGGCCGAGCTCGGGCCGGACGCGTTCCATGTGCGGCAGGCGGTGCAGTTGGCCGTCAAGGAGTACAACCGGAAGAGCTCTTCGCGGTGCTATGTCCGGCTGGTCGAGGCCGACACCAAGCACGCCGCCCCGTCGGACGTGACCGCGGCGCTGAACCAGTTCGGGCGGGACGTGCTCGGCGTCGTCGGGCCGCTGCGCAATGCCGACGTGGGCCAGGCCGGGTTCTGGTTCGACGAGGCGGGGCTGCCGTTCATCACCCCCTCGGTCGGCGACCCGATCGCCGCGACGTTCGGGGTCAGGACGTTCCACCGGCTGTACCCGACGGACCTGGACGTCGCCGATGCCGCCGCCTCGCTCCTGAAGGACCGGCTCAAGGCGCCGAAGGTCTTCGTGGTGCGGCACGGCTTCGACAACGACAAGCGGATCGCCGAGCGGCTCCAGCGCAGCACCGACGTGCAGGTCGTGGCGACGGCCGAGGTCGGGGTGGCGCCGGAGAGCTGGACCGCGGTCGTGGACCGGATCCGCTCGCTGGGGTCCCAGTCCGTGTACTTCACCGGCTTCGCGGGGGAGGCGGCCGTCTTCGCCAAGGCCCTGCGGGCGGGCGGGTTCGCCGGCCCGCTCGTCGGCGGCGAGGCGCTGCTGGACCCCGAGTACGCCGCCGTGGCCGGCCCGGCGGGCGCCAACACGTTCGCGACCTGCGGCTGCGGCGAGCCGCTCGACTCGACCTTCGCGGCGGCGTTCCGGGCCGAGTTCAAGGAGGAGCCGGGCCGCCGCGCCTCGCTCGCCTTCGATGCGGCTACGCTGCTGCTCAACGCCATCGCCGACGGCGCCCGGGACCGCGCCGCCGTGCAGGCGTTCCTGGCCGACGGGCCGTTCTTCCTGTCCCAGGGCGCGGTCACGTTCACCGCGACCGGCGACCTGGACCGCGACAACGTGGTCGTCAACGTGTACCGCCCCGACACGAGCGCCACCACCAAGCCCGGCATGCTCCCGGTGGCGGCGCTCCACCTCACGTGACGGTTGTCAGGCCGGCAGGAACCAGCGTTGGGCGGCGGTGGCGTTGCAGTCGTAGAGCTGCAGGCGGGTGCCCCACGAGGTCGAGGCGTTCGGGTCGTCCAGGCAGCGGCCCGACTGCGGGTTGCGCAGCGAGCCGTCCGCGCGTGGCACCCACACCTGCGCGCCGGTGTTGTTGCAGTCCCACAGCTGGACGAGGGTGCCGTTCGCCGTGCCGCCGTTGCTCACGTCCAGGCACTTGCCCAGCACGCGCAGTGTGCCGCCGGCCGCGACCGTCCACTGCTGCGCGTTCGTACCGTTGCAGCCCCACAGCTGGATCGGCGTGCCGTTCGCGGTGCCCGCGTTGTTGACGTCCAGGCACAGGTTGGCGTAGCCGCGCACCGGGCCCGGCGCGCCGCTGGACAGCGTGATGTCCAGGGTGTGCGAGCCGGTCAGCGTGGCCGGGACCGAGCGGGCCGTGGTCGACGTGCCGTCGAGTCTCACGTCCGTGATGACCGTGCCGGCGCCGTGCAGGGCCAGGTCCAGGACCGCGCCGCGGTAGCGCAGGCCCGTGAGCCGGACGTCGCCCCAGCCCGGCGGCAGGGTCGGGCGGAAGGCCAGGCCCGCGGTGGTGAACTGCAGGCCGAACAGTCCACTGTAGATCATCCGCAGGTAGGCGGTCGCGGACCAGGTCTGGTCGGCCAGCGGTCCCCAGTGGGAGCCGGTCTGCCAGCCGCCGTCCGGAGCGCCGGAGCGGAAGTTGTAGATCTCGTAGAAGCCGCCCGAGGTGTTGGCCAGCGAGGCCAGGGTCAGGGTCTCGGCGGCGAACCGCGCGGGGTCGCCGGCGCGGGCGGCGGCCTCGGCCCAGTACCCCTGGATCATCGGCCACACGGAGACGTTGTGCCGGCCCGGTTTCGTGTCGCTGTAGCGGGCGAAGTGGGGCCAGACGTCGACGATGCCATACGGCTGGATGTGGCTGTTCTGCATCACCAGGCGGGCCTGGTCGGCGCTCGCGATCCCGAACAGCACCGCGAACGACTGGCCGGTGCCCTCCTCGGACTGGTCGAGTTGTCCATTGTGGATCAGATAGCCGTAGGTGCCCTTGGCGGCGATCCAGAAGTACCGGTTGATGTTGCCCTTGAGCGTTTCGGCGGCGCTGTCGAGGGCGGTGGGGGACTGGCCCAGCGCCTCGGCCATGCGGGCGGCGCTGCGGTAGGCGTTGTAGTAGAGGGCGTTCGTGGACAGGGCCAGGTCGCCGGCGGTCGGGTAGCTGAGCACGAAGCTGCCGTGGCTCTCGGTCGCGTCGGCCGGCGGGGCGGGGTAGCCGGCGATGCCGTCGTTGAAGAAGGACGGGCCCTGGAACAGTCCGTACGTGGCGTTGTAGTTCGCCGCGCGGCGCGTGTTGAGCGTGTTCTGCGCGGTTTGGTACGCATCGCTCAGGAACGCGCGGTCGCCGGTGACCAGATAGTGGTTCCACGCGGCGGTGAGCCAGACGACCTGGTCCCACCACTGGTCGTCCTGCACCACCTGCAGCTGTCCGTTCGTCTGGCGGCGCACGACCGACCACAGCGTGTTGCGCGCGGCCTCGGGGGAGAGCAGGCTGGCCGCGTTCCACGAGTTGACCGAGGCGTCGCGGGTCCACGGCTGCGGGTACGCGCCGCCGGCCCGCACGAACGTGCCCGGCGGGTTGGTGAGCAGCCCGGACTGGTTGTACACGGCCGGGTCGTAGGCGACCGTGTTCGTGTCGAGCAGGTTCGTGAGCGCCTTGGTGTACGCGGCGCCCAGGGTGGCCTGGGCGCCCGCGTCGCTGAAGGTGAGCGCCGGCCGGGAGACCGCCGCATGCGCGGGTGTGCCGTCCACCATGGACACTCCAACGAGGACGACGGCGAGCAGTGCGCGGCGGATGCTCGGGTGTTGTTCGCTTCGGACGCGTGCATGCGCGGTGCGCGCGATCAGGGCACGGCGCATGCTCAGGCTCCGTTCACTTCGAGCTCGTAGATGCGCGTTGCGCCATCGACCTGGTTCGGGGTGGTGACGCTGAGGCGCACATAGCGCACACTGCGCGCGGCGATCGCGTGTGTCGTCACGCCGTCGGCGTTGGCGCTGACGGTGGCCGCGGTGCTCCAGGTCGCGCCGTCGGTGCTCGTGGCGATCGTGAAGGCGCGCGTGTTGTACGCGAGCTGCTCACCTCCGGCCGCCGCGTGCCGGACCACGAAGCGCCGCACCGTCCTCGTCGCGCCGAGGTCGATCTGGAGGGAGGCACTGGCGGTACCGGAGCAGAATTTGCTGTTGCCTGTGACGACGCCGTCGGTGACCTTGGCCGGCGATTCGGCCGCGACGCACGGGGCCGAGCCGCTGACGGGCGCGCCGAGGGCCAGGTTGACGCCCGGGTAGGCGGCACCCTCGTCGGCGATCGCGATGTCGTCGACATAGCCGCGGAACGGGCCGGTGCCGGTCGGGCGGTCGAAGCCGACATCGATGCGGGACACCGTCCGCCCGGCGAGCCCGCCGAGGTTCACCCGCACGAGGTTCCACTGGCCGACCACGAGCCGGCCGCCCTCGCCCTGGAACTGCGGGTGGGCGCGCACGCCGAACTGGTCGACCGCGCCGGAGTCGCGCAGCGCCGAGCCGTCGGTGAACTGCAGGTCGACGCCGACGAAGGTGCCGGTGGCCTGCTGCGGGTAGATCCAGTACGACAGTACGCTGCTCGCGACAAGTGGCACGTCGGCGGCGTAGATGCGCTGGTAGGAGTACGACTGCGTGGTGGAGTTGTCGGAGCCGGAGTACAGCAGCGCGCTCGTGCCGCTGTGCGCGACCTCGGCCCGCGGGGAGGATTCGGCGGCGGTGAGCGCGCAGCAGTACCCGCCGACGCCGATCGCCGCGCCCGCGCTGTCGGTCCAGGTCGGGGCGGTGCCGGACGGCTCGAACGCGGTGCCGAACAGCGGCCAGTCGCGGCCGTCGCCGAGGACGGGTTCGAGCGCCTGGTACCAGCGGACGGCCATGCGCGCATAGCCGGTGTCGTTCGGGTGCAGCGTGTCGTTCAGGTCGCTGCTCGAGAGGCCGCTCAGGTCGACGATCCGGGTGCGCGCCTTGCCCGAAAGGACGCCGGGGATGGCCGCGTTGAACGTGTTGATGCGCGCTTGGATGTTCGCATCGAGCGCGGGGACGATTTTCGCGACGAGCACCTGAGCGGCCGGCCGGTCGGCGAGGATCTTGTCGACGAGCGCGGCGAGGCGCTGGGGTGCGGTACCCACCTGGTAGTTCTGGTTCATGTCGTTGGTGCCGATGTGCAGCAGCACGACGTCGGGCTGGTAGGTGGCCAGCCAGCCGTCGATCTGCGCGGCGATCTCGTCGATGCGCCAGCCGGAGTGGCCCTCGTTGTCCGTGTCGGGCAGGGCGCCGGACTGCTGGGAGCCGACGAAGTCGATGCCGTACCCCGCCTGGGTGACCAGGCGGTTGTACAGCGCGGCGCGATAGCTGGAGGTGGTGGCGCTGCCCGCGCCCCACGTGATGGAGTCGCCGAGCGGCATGACCCGGATCGGCCGGCTGGCGATGGCGGCCTCGGCGGACCCCGCGAACACCGTGGCGGCGGCGAGCGGGACGGTGGCGAGGACGAGGAGGAGCGCGAGTAGGCGGCGGCGCATATTGATTAGGGTCGCTGTCCATATGACAACTGTCAATACTTGCCAAAACCCCGGGTGTACATGTCTGGTTCACCCCGATGTGGGAGCATGTTCATCGATGTGATCGTGACGTGCGCCGCATTGTCCGGTGGCGGACGCTCGGGGTCTGAAGGCGTTGTGCGGTCCGTGCTAACGTCCGGCGACAGGTACCCCGACTCGGCGCGGCACGCCGCCTTGACCTGGTGTGATGGGCCCATATGACAACTGTGGAACCGTTGATGGTGGTCAGCGTCCACGATGTGGCGCCGGCGACCGCCGACGAGACCGCGCGCTGGTGCGCCGACGCCGACGCGCTCGGCATCCCCGTGTCGCTGCTGGTGATCCCCGGCCCCTGGCGCGGGATGTCGCTCGGCGAGCACGGCGACTACGCCGAGGTGCTGCGCGAACGTGCGACGCACGGCGACGAGCTGGTGCTGCACGGCTGGTGCCACCAGGCCGGGCCGGAGGGGCGGGCCGTGCGCCGCGCCGTCGGCCGGGCCGTCGCCCGGGGCGCCGCCGAGTTCGCCGCGCTGGACGAGCGCGAGGCGGCCGGGCGGCTCGGCGAGGCGAAGGCGGTGATGGATCGCCTCGGGCTCAGTACGACCGGCTTCACCCCGCCCGGCTGGCTGGCCTCGCCGGCCGCGGAACGGGCGCTGGCGGGGGCCGGCTTCCGGTACACGACGGATCATTTCGGGGTGAAGGACCTGCGCGGTCCGCGGTTCACCCGGGCCCGCCGCGGCTTCGCGCTCTCGCACCGTCCGGGCGGCACCGGCGAGCGGCTCGGCTCGGCCGTCCTGCGCGCGGGCGCGGCCTGGGCCACCCGCCGCCGCGGCCTGGTGCGCGTCGCGCTGCACCCCGACGACCTGCACCGCCCCGGCCTGCGCGACGACACGCTGCGGGCGATCGAGGGCGCGCTGAAGGCCGGGGCCCGCGCCACCACCTACGGCGCCGTCCTCGACGCGGCGGCGTCGTGAGGATCGTCCAGCTCGCGAACTTCTACACGCCGGTCTCCGGCGGCCTGCGCACGTGCGTGGAGCAGACCGGGCGCGGGTACATCGCGGCCGGTCACGAGCGCGTCACGCTGGTCCCCGGCACCGAGGATCGCGACATCACGCTGCCCGACGGGCGCCACCTCACCGTGCGCAGCCCGCTCCTGCCCGGCACCGGCGGCTATCGCGTGCTCACCGCCCGCCGCCGGGTGTGCGATCTGCTCGATCGGGTCGAGCCGGATGTGCTCGAAGCGAACGACAAACTGAGCATCAGCTGGCTGGCCCCCTGGGCGCGAAAGCGCGGCGTGCCGCTCATTCTGGTTTCACATGAGCGCATCAACGCCATCCTGCGCACCCGGGTGCCGCGCTGGTTCCCGCTCGACTCGGCCGCCACCGCCGCCAACCGCCGCCTGCACCGCCTGGTCGACCACATCGTGCTGGCCTCGGCGTTCTCGGCCGCCGAGTTCGAGGTCTTCGGGGCTTCGAAGATTCATCGTGTACCGCTCGGTGTCGATCTGGACACCTTCCGTCCCGGCACCTTCATGGACACCTCGGCGGTGCGCCTGGTCACCGTCACGCGCCTTTCCACGGAGAAGCATCCGGAGCTCTCCATCGAGGCCCTGCGCGAGCTGCGCCGGCGGGGGGTTCCGGCAACGCTTGACGTCATCGGTACCGGCCCGCTGCAGAAGCGGCTGCGGAAGCTCGCGGGCGACCTGCCGGTCCGGTTCCTGGGCCACGTCGCGGAGCGGAACCGGCTTGCGGAGCTGGTGGCCTCGGCGGACGTGTCGCTGTCCCCGTCGCCGGCGGAGACGTTCGGGCTGGCCACGCTCGAGTCGATGGCGTGCGGGGTGCCGGTCGTGGTGCCGTCGGAGGGCGCGGCGGGGGAGCTGATCCTGCGGCCGGAGTCGGGGCGGGTCACGGACGGCACGCCTTCGGGCCTGGCCGACGGGGTCGAGTCGCTGCTGGCCGTGCCTCCGGCGCTGCGGCGCGCGGACGCCCGGGCGGTGGGGGAGCAGTTCCCGTGGTCGGCGACCGTCGACGGGCTGCTGGACGTGTTCGCCACCGCCACTGGCCGCGCCAAGGTGGGCTAGCCGACCGGCACCGGGGTCCGGTCCTGCACGCGGGCGGCGGCCAGCAGCGCCACGCCCGCGATGAGCAGGGCGATCACCACGATCGGGCTCCACGGCCACCACAGCACCCCGCGCCACCCGGCGTGGAACACGGTCGCGTCGAACACCGCGCTCGCGAGGGGGTCGGCGATGCTGATCGCGGTCAGCGCCGTCGGCAGCGAGCCCGCCGCGAACGCGTCCTGGGTCAGCAGCCCGCTCGCGGTCGTCGAGGCGATCACGCCGATCGTCGCCCAGTCGCTCGCCAGTCCCCACACGCCGTCCCGCGCGAGGGTGTCCGTCACGAGCACCACGAACACCGCCGTCAGGCAGGTGCACACCCCGGCCGCGACGCCGGCGAGCGCACCGCGCAGCTTCGCCTCAGTCTTGCTCGGCAGCACGTGCGCGACCCCGATGAACAGCACCATCACCCCGGCCGCGACGAGCACCGCCGGCCCGGCGTCCCCGCGGTTGAGCGTGTGCGGCGCCGACGGCCGGGCGATCACGAGCAGTGCCAGCCCCGTGCACACCGCCGCCGTGCCCAGCCAGGCCCGCGCGGGTGGCCGCCGGATCGTGAGCATCGCGAACAGCAGCTGCGAAACGAGCAACGCCTGCACCACGGTGAGCGACCCGACGTGCAAAGCGACAGCATGCGCCGCGAACGCGAACACGTTGAGAATCCAGCCCGTCAGCCACCAACGGTCCTTCACCAGCCGCCGTACGAGCAGAAACACGCGCACCGGCAGTGCCCGATCGTGCACATCGGGAGCAGCCCGGCGGGCCGCGCGCTGTTGCATGGCCGCCGAGGTGGCGAACATGGCAGCGGCGAGGACCGACAGCACGACGGCAAACATGATCAGGGGTTGTACCCCAAACACGCGACGGCCAGACGACCGGGGTATGGCCGGACGGTGTTGAATCGTCCCGATGATCTCGATAGTGGAGCTTTTGCGCTCGCCCGTGCACCGGCTCGGCGGGCGCCCGCAGGACGGACCGGCCCCGGCCCCGCCCGGCGAGCTGGTCGACCGCGTCGAGCTGCGCAAGGGCCTGGGGATCATCGGCGACCGGTACTACGCCAGGCCCGCCCACCGCGACGCCAGCGTCACCGTCATCGCCCAGGAGTCGCTGCCGCCGGGCGCCGGCCTGGCCCAGGTGCGGCGCAACATCCTGGTGGCGGGCATCCCCGTGGACGACCTGGTGGGGCAGGTCCTGACGCTGGACTCCGGCGACGGCCCGGTACGACTGGCGGTCAAACGCCGCGCGAACCCCTGCGCCTGGATGGACGTCATGATCGCCCCCGGCGCCTGGCGCGCCCTGCGCAACCGCGGCGGCGTCCGCTGCACCCCGCTCGACGACGGGTTGCTCCGTGTGGGTCCGGTCACGTACACGGTCACAACCCCTGGGTTCGAGTCTTAGACTCAGGTCATGCTCATCCGGCCATGGCAAACGGGCGACGAGCACCTGGTCGAGGCCGCCCAGCGGAACCTGTCCCCGCGCAGCATCGACCGCCGCTTCCTCGTCGGCAGCGGCGGCCGCCTGCCCGCCTTCTACCTGCGCCACATCGCGGCCGGCGCCCGTCCGGAATGGGACGCCCAGGTGGCCGTCGAGGGCGGCGAGTTGTGCGGCTGGGCCGAGTACGGTCGCCTGCCCGCCGCCTCACCCGCCGCCGACCTGGCCGTGCTCGTCGCCGACCCATGGCAGCGCACCGGCCTGGCCACGATGCTCATTCGCGCACTCGTGCACCGGATGATCGCGGCCGGGGTGCGCACCATCCAGGCCGACGTGTCCGGTGCGAACAAGGCGAGCAACGGCCTGATCCGCGCCCTCGCCGGCCCGGAGCAGAGCCCCTCCTACGAGGACGGACTGCTCCGATACGCCTTCGATTTGTCTCTGGTACCGCCTGTGCCCGACCCGATCGCCGCCCGCGCCCTCGGGTAGCGAGCGAACCGCCTGTGCTCGACTCGATCGCCGCCCGCGCGTTCGGGTAGCGAGCGAACCGCTCGTGCCCGGCCCGATCGCCGCCCGCGCCTTCGGGTAACGAGCGGACACCACCGCAAGTGCTCAGGTCGCGCCGAACGCGGCCCAGTCGACGAGGCGGCCGTCGAAGTCGCCGCCGTCCTTGAGGATGTTCGCCACCCCGTCGCGCAGCGGCGCGCCCATTTCGCGCAGTTGCGTGGCGACGAGCGGCTGGAACATGGCCGGTTGCAGACTCCACCACCAGGCCACGAGGTGCTCGGGCCCGTACTGCGCCGGGTCGGCGAGCAGGTCGCGCCACTCGTCGCGCAGGGCCGGGTACTCCTGCGGCAGCCGTTCCAGCACGCCGAACCAGTTGCCCCAGCTGACCACCATGAACAGCTTGAGCCGGTCGCGGGCCCACCGCCGCGCCGCGTCGCTGCCGGGGGCGCCCGCGTCGCGCAGGATGGCGCCGAGGTACTCCTCGATGACCGCGGCCGCACCGCGCACATCGGCCGGACCGCGCCGGCGGATCGCATCGCGCAGCGCGGCGAGTTCGGGATCGGGCACGGCGCCATTGTGCGCAGGCGAGCACCCGGCATTGCATCGCCGTTCGGCCACCGCATTCCGGCAACGGCTCCCCGCCGCAGCTCAAGCGTTCGGGGCCGAACGAGATTGGCACGTTCCTCAGCCCCGGCGCGCTCCTGACCGCTCCCCGCCGGCGCGGCGGAGGCAACGACCGGGGTGAAACGGTACAGATGTGTCGAAGCGCTTCGAGGTGAATATTTCAGTCTTTGTGCGCGATGAAAGCGCTGGTCAGAGCACGTGCGGTACAAGATGCGCGGTTCTTGCATTTGAGCAGTGCAGCAAACACACGTGACGATCTCCATCCCCGGGCGAGCCCGCCGCCCGGCGACACCTGCACCCCGGAGGAACATCGTCATGAGCCTGCTCAAACGCCTGCCGCGCGGCCGCACCCTGGGGGTGGCCGGGGTTGCCGGCGCCCTCGTGGCCGGCGGCCTGATCCTGGCGCCGATGGTCAACGCTTCCGCCGCTGCCGGCTGTCGCGTCACGTACACGACCAACCAGTGGCCCGGCGGCTTCACCGGGAACATCGCGATCACCAACCTCGGCGATCCGATCAGCAACTGGACGCTCGGATGGACATTCCCCGACGCCGGGCAGAAGGTCGGCCAGGGCTGGTCCGCGACGTACGCGCAGAGCGGCTCGGCCGTCACCGCCAAGAACCTGGACTACAACGGCAACCTGGCGACCAACGCATCGACGAACATCGGCTTCAACGGCACGTGGACCGGGTCGAACCCGAACCCGGCGTCGTTCACCCTCAACGGGATGGCCTGCACCGGCTCCGTGAGCACGCCGACGCCGACGACGCAGTCGCCCACGCCGTCGAAGTCGCCGAGCACCAGCCCGAGCCCGTCGAAGTCGCCGAGCACGAGCCCCAGCCCGAGCAGCCCGCCGCCGCAGGGCACCACGCCGCTGGCCATCAACGGCCAGTTGCACGTTTGCGGTGTCAATTTGTGCAACCAGTACAACAAGGCGATCCAGCTGCGCGGCATGAGCAGCCACGGCATCCAGTGGTTCTCGTCGTGCCTGAACAACGCCTCGCTGGACGCGCTCGCGAACGACTGGAAGGCCGACCTGCTGCGCATCGCGATGTACGTGCAGGAGCAGGGGTACGAGACCAACCCGGCCGGCTTCACCGCGCAGGTGAACAACTATGTGGACATGGCCGAGGCGCGCGGCATGTACGCGATCATCGACTTCCACACCCTGACCCCCGGTGACCCGAACTACAACATCGACCGGGCCAAGACCTTCTTCGCCAGCGTCGCGCAGCGCAACGCGAACAAGAAGAACGTCATCTACGAGATCGCCAACGAGCCCAACGGCGTTTCGTGGCAGGGCATCAAGAGCTACGCCGAGACGGTCATCCCGATCATCCGGGCGGCCGACCCCGACGCGGTGGTCATCGTGGGCACCCGCGGCTGGTCGTCGCTGGGCGTTTCGGACGGCTCGAACGAGTCCGAGATCGTGAACAATCCCGTAAACGCGGCGAACATCATGTACACGTTCCACTTCTACGCCGCGTCGCACAAGGACGACTACCGCAACGTCGTGGCCCGCGCCGCGCGTTCGCTCCCGCTGTTCGTGACCGAGTTCGGCAGCGTCACGTACACCGGCGGCGGCACGGTCGACCTGGCCAGCACCGGCGCGTGGCTGGACCTGCTCGACCAGAACAAGATCAGCTACGCGAACTGGACGTACTCGGACGCGAACGAGAGCAGCGCCGCGTTCAAGCCGGGCACGTGCTCGGCCGGTTCGTACACCAACCCGAACTCGCTCAGTGAGTCGGGCACGTACCTGCGCAACCGCATCCGCACGACGGACAACTTCCCGACGAGCTGATGTGGTGCTGCCCGTCGGCCCGGCTGCAGCGACCAGCCGGGCCGGCGGGTTCGTCCTGGCGGCCGTCCCGAACCGGTTCGTCAGGCGGGGTTCAGCGCCGGTCCCATCGACCGGCGCTGGAGCCGTTCCCGGCGGGAGATGCGCAGCCAGACGACGAAGCCCCAGACCACGAAGCCGGCGTACACGGCGTAGAGGACCGCGGACGGGTAGTACCGGAAATGCAGCAGTTCCGGCACGCCGACCAGGTCGACGGCGATCCAGCACAGCCAGAAGTCGACCCAGCCGCGGGCCATCGCGTACGTCGCGGCGATCGAGCCGACGAAGATCCAGGAGTCGGCGAGGTAGTACCACCACGGGACCGGGAAGCCGGCGCCGACCGCTCGGAACACGTAGAAGCACACGATCACGAGCGCGAGTGAGCCCGCGATGAGCGAAAGGCGCTCGAATGTGCTCGCCCAGCGCGGGTGGACGGCCGGTCCGCCCTCGGCGTTGCGCGTCTGGCGCCAGCGCCACCAGCCGTACACGCTGGTGAGGACGAAGAAGACCTGGCGGGAGGCTTGGCCGTACAACGGCGTGGTCGGCGCTTCGGTGCCCGCCGCCTGCCCGACGAAGACGGTGAACAGCAGCACGTTGCCGACGATCCCGACCGGCCAGGCCCACACGCTGCGGCGCAGCCCGAAAAGCGCCGAAGCCAGCCCGAAGGCGTTGCCGACGATCTCCCGATAGCTGATCGACTGCCCGGCCGTGACCTGCCAGTGCGCGTCGTAGAAGCGGCTGATCCAGTGCACCTGCCGGACGGTACAACTTCTGCGTTGCGCTTTGTATGCGGCCGGCGGTAACTTTTGCCCCATTTGCGCGTTTTTCCTGACGTGTGGTACCCGCGCCTCGCCGCCGCGCTCGTCCTGCCCCTGCTCGCCACGCTGCTCGCCGCTCCGGCTGTTGCCGCCGTGAGACCCGATGCTTTCAGCCGTTTCGCCGGTACCGCGAAGCTGGCCCAACTCGCCGCCGAAGCCGACGGTTCCCTGGTCGGGGCCGATCCGACGGGCGATCGCGTGGTCCGCATCGCGCCGGGCGGCGACGTGACCGAGGTGGCCGGCGGGGCCGCGGCGGGGCTGGATCGGCCGGAGGGGGTGGCGGTCGGCGGGGACGGCACGGTGTACGTCAGCGACGCTCGTCACCGTGTCGCGAGGATCACGCCGGACGGGCGCCTGCGGATCGTGGCCGGCAACGGTTCGGCGGGCGCTGCTGTTCCTGGCCTTGCGCTCGCGTCGCCGCTGACCGCCCCGGCCGGGCTCGCCGCCGACCGGGACGGCAACCTCTACATCGCTGATGCCGGGTCAATCCTGCGCGTTACGCCGGCCGGCGCGTTGAGCGTTGTGGTCACTTCGGGCTCGGCCGGTTCAGGGTCGGCCGGTTCAGGGTCGGCCGGTTCGGACGGTCGCGGCTCGGATGCTGAGGTCGCCGGGCGCGGTGTTGCCGTCGATTCGCTCGGGAACCTGTTCGTTTCGGGGCCGGACTGCACCATCGCGCGCATTGCGCCATCGGGTGAGCGCAGCACGTACGCCGGTCGCGGCTGCGGTCGTCCGGTCCCTGGCCGCGCGCTCGACTCCCGGCTCGGTCCGGCTGCGCATTTGAGCACGGACGAGCACGATGTGCTGTACGTTGCCGACGCGGCCGCCGGTACCGTCGCCGCGATCGCGCCGGACGGCATGCTCACGTTGCGTGGTTCGCGCACCTCCGGACGCTCGGCTGTGGCCAATGCGGCAGGCACGGTCTTCGTCGCCGCGCCCGACGGCGTGCATCGCATCGGGCCGGCCACCCCGAGCGCGCCGCGGGACCTCCGCGTGGCGCCGCGTGATCGGGCACTGGAGGTGTCGTTTCGCGCACCGCTCGATCCGGGTACCGAGCCGATCTCCAGCTATGAGGTCAGCCTGGACGGCACCCAGACGTGGCAGCCGCTGACCACGGCGGTCGCGGGGGACCGGTTGACGGGTTCGGTTCGGGGACTGGGCAACGGCGTGCAGTACGCGGTCGTGGTGTGGGCGCGCAATGCGGCCGGCCCGTCGCCCGGGAGCACGATTCTGCCGGCCGTTCCGGGCGCGATCGTGCAGGCAGCCTTGGACGGCACCGGCCAGCGGGCAGATTCGGAGGGCACGGGCCTGCGGGCGGATTCGGGCGGCACGGGCCTGCGGGCGGATTCGGGCGGCACGGGCCTGCGGGCGGATTCGGGCGGCACGGGCCTGCGGGCGGATTCGGGCGGCACGGGCCTGCGGGCGGATTCGGGCGGCACGGGCCTGCGGGCGGATTCGGGCGGCACGGGCCTGCGGGCGGATTCGGGCGGCTCGGTCGTCCGCGCTCGGCCGGACGACGCCTTCCTGCCCGTGACCGGCGGCGACGTCGCGGGGCAGGCGAGGATGGGCGGGCTCGCCGTGCTGCTCGGTTCGGTGCTCCTGTTGATCGGCACCGCCATCCGATGGAACGGGATGGAACGCGCCAGCAGTGGAGTCCGGTCAGCCCCCTGACCCCGGCACGGCGGCCCGCACCGAGTCCGACCGCTTCGATGCCCGGTGACGGGACCGGACCCGCCGGTGGCCCGCTCCGGTTCGGTCGGATGCCCGGGCCACCGGCATGGGGCGGACCGCGGTGGCGATTTGTCGGTTTTCGCCGCATTGTCGGCGTCGGCGGCAGAGAATCGAACCCGTGGAGGAACTGGGCACCAGTGAGGTTTCGACGGCGCACGTCGGGCGGCAGCCGATCTACGACCGGGAGGGCGCCGTCGTCGCGTACGAGCTGCTGTTCCGGGCCGGCATGGACGCGTCCACGGCGGGGCGCGCGGACGACCACGCCACCGCGCGGGTGCTCGTCGCGGCGTTCACCGAGTTCGGGCTGGACGAGCTGACCGGGGGCAAGGTGTGCTTCCTCAACGTCACCGAGGCGTTCCTCACCGGCACGCTGCCGCTGCCGTTCGACTACAGCCAGGCCGTCCTCGAGGTGCTCTCCAGCGTCGAGGTCGGGGACGATCTCAAGGCCGGGCTGACGGTGCTGTCCGAGCGCGGGTTCACGCTCGCCATCGACCGGTTCGTGTGCGGCGGGCCCCGGGAGGTGCTGCTGCCGCTGGTCAGCTACGTGAAGATCGACATGCTGGGGGTCGACGAGGCCGGGGTGCGGGCGTGTGTGGAGGTCTGCCGGCGGTACCCACATCTGCAGCTCGTCGCTGTCCGGCTCGAAAGCGCCGAGTCGCTGCGGCTCGCCTTCGAGCTCGGGTTCGATCTGTTCCAGGGGCACATTCTCGGGCGGCCGCATGTGGACACCACCATGGCGCTCACGCCGGGGCGGCTTGCGCGGTTGCGCGTGCTCGCCGCGCTCACGGCCGACGATGTCGACATGGATGAGGTCGTGGCGCTCGTGTCGCAGGATGCCGGCCTGTCGATGCGCGTGCTGCGCGCGACGAACGCGGCCACGTTCGGTCTGACGCGCACGGTGTCGTCGGTGCGCGAGGCGATCGTCGCCATGGGGCTCAACCGGCTGCGCCAGTGGGTCACGCTGATGCTCGTTTCGGACCTGACGACCGCCAACCACGAGCAACTCGCGCGCATGCTGGTCCGGGCCCGGCTGTGTCAGCTGCTGGTCGACTCGTCCGAGTTCGCGGGGGCCGAGGGGCAGTCCGACGCCGCGTACCTGGGCGGCCTGCTCTCCGCCGTCGCCGACCACTTCGGCGCGCCGGTCGAGGAGGTGGTGGCCGGGCTGCCGCTGAGCCCGCAGTTGCGCGCCGCACTGCGCGCGGGGGACGGTCCGTTGGGCGCGATTCTGTTCGCCGCGCGCGCCTACACCGATCCCGACCCGGACAACGACCACGGCGAACCGGGCGCGATCGTGGCCGCGTACCTGTCCGCGCTGCGCTGGACGAACGGCGTCCTGGGGGAGCTGAGCCCCGAGATCCCCGACCGCGCCGAGGAGCGCCTCCGCGCCCTGGCCGCCGCCTGACCTGGCCGGGGCCGAGGAACGGCGCCGCGCTTCGGCCCGCCGCTTGGCCTGGTCACGCCATGCGACCTGGTGGCAGCGGAAACTCCCCGACGCGCGGCTGGAGATGAGTCCGCAAGGTGGACGCGTCGACGGATCGCACCGCGCCTCGGCGGCCGCCCGACTCGCCGGTCCGCCGACGCAAGTGGAACTCGGGGGATGAATGCCACGCCCGGTAGAGCGGCGCGCGATGGACAGGGCGCGCAGCGAGTCGGTGCGAAGGGTCGGGTTGTCAGGGCATCGCGCGCTGGATGGTGATCTGGCCGTACCAGGTGCGGGCGAACACGCGCACCCGCTCGGCGAAACCCTCCGGGCCGGTGCGCACTTCGAGCAGGTTGTGCACACTGCCCAGCGTCGAGTGAGCGTCGATGTGGGCGGCGGTGCCGGCGGCGATGCCCACTTCGATCGAGCCGCGCGCGGTGCTCAGGTTGGCCTTGCCGCGGGACAGTTCGCTCACGCGGATCGAGCCGTTGGCCGTTTTCGCGCTCACGCTGCCCGCCGCGCGGACGACCGTGATGCCGCCGTTGGCCGTGGCGACCTCGACGTCGGCCGCGCACTCCTGCAGCCGGACGCTGGCGGTGGCGCCCGAGACCTCGGCCCTGCCGTCGACGCGGCCGGCGATGACGTCGGAACCGGACGTCGAAACGTGCAGGGCGCCGACGTGCTCGAGTTGGATCGGGCCGGAGACGGTACCGAAGCGGCAGTCGCCCATCCGCCCCTCCGTGCGAATGTCGGCGCGCACCGTCTGCACCTCCAGGCTGGAGCCGACGGGCACTTCCAGGTGCACGTCGATCCCGCCGCCCGGGCGCAGGAACATCCGGTGCGGCGCCTTCACCGTCAGCGTTCCGGCGGCGTGCTCGACCGTGGTCTGCTCGGCGGCGGCCACCGCGGACGAGCTCGTCCCGGCGGGCAGGACGGCGACGGTGCTCGCGGAGCGCTCGGTCGCGACCACCCGCACGCGTCCGGTGTCGAGCACCACTTTCACCGCGACCGGACCTGGCGTGTCGAACGTGCGCATCCGCCGTCCCTTCGTGGCGCCATGATGGCGCCAGCTTACATTGGTTCATCTTGGGCGGTGTCCGGCCGATAGGGGTTCGTGTCCCGGTTCGGTGTGGTCGCAGCCGTCGGTGCGCGGCTGCTCGATGCCGCACCCGATGAAGTGCGCATGCTCCGGTACCTCACGAAAGCGCTCAACGACGAACTGCCGAACCGCGCGGTGGCCGTCACCCTGGACCCGGATGCCGAGGGTGGCGCTCCGCTCGTGGTGCACGGCCGGGCGATCGGTGCCGTGCGCGTCGATGGCGCCTTGACCGCGGAAGACGACGAATTCGTGCAGGCCTTGGCGTCCGTCGCGTCGGCGGCGCTGGAGCACGGCCGCGCCCTCGAGGCGGCGCTGAGCCTGCTGGACGACGCCCAGCGGCAGAGCCAGCTCCTCGATGCCATCTCGGACGCCGTCATCTCGTGCACGCCCGACAACGTGATCGTGTCGTGGAACGCCGGGGCGGAGCGCCTGTACGGCTACCCGGCCGGCGACGCCGTCGGCTGCGACCTCTTCGCGCTGCTGGCCACCTCGACCGGGACCGGCCCCCGCCAGGTCCTCGACGACCTGGAGTCGCTCGGCCGCTGGGACGGCGAACTGCGCGAACGCCGCTTCGACGGCGCCCCGCTGACCGTGCTGTCGTCCGTCTCGACGCTCACCGGCCCGGACGGCGCGCGCACCGGCTTCGTGTACGTCAACCGCGACGTCACCGAGCAGCGCCGGCAGGAGCACGCGGCCTCGCACGACGCGCTGACCGGCCTGGCCAACCGCCGCCGCCTGATGAACCGCATCCACGACGCCGCCGGCCGGGTCCACCGCGGCGGCGGTCCGATGGCGGTGCTGTTCCTGGACCTGAACGGCTTCAAGCCGGTGAACGACCG
Organism: Dactylosporangium sp. CS-033363; assembly: GCF_050942475.1. Taxonomy (NCBI): domain Bacteria; kingdom Bacillati; phylum Actinomycetota; class Actinomycetes; order Micromonosporales; family Micromonosporaceae; genus Dactylosporangium; species Dactylosporangium sp. CS-033363. The sequence goes on from NZ_CP192032.1 coordinate 3,411,352, forward strand.
ATACGGCCACGCCGCCGGCGACGAACTGCTCGTCGCGGTCGCGCACCGCCTGACCGCCACCGTGCGCGGCTCGGACTTCGCGGCCCGGGTCGGCGGCGACGAGTTCGTGGTGCTGCTGGAGGACATCGGCTCGGCGGCGCGGATTCCGGCGGTACTGGAGCGGATTTTGGAATCGGTGGCCGAACCGGCGCTGCTGTCCTCGGGCGACACGGTCTCGGTGACGACGGCGATCGGCGTCACGGTGGTCGAATCGCCGGACGAGGCGGCGACGGATCCGGAGCGGCTGGTGCGGCTGGCGGACGAGGCGATGTACCGGGCCAAGCAGCGCCCGGGGCATGTCGCCTTCAGCGACCCCGCCCGCGACGCCGCGTGGACCGGCGGCCCGAGGCGGCCGGAGAGCGTGGGGGCGGGGGAGTCGGGTTCCTGACGAGGCCCGGCGAAAAAGTGCCCGGCGTGCGTGGCCCGGATCACAAGGGACCACGTCTGCCAGGGAGTCGTCATGGTGCTGGAAGAGCCGCCCATCGTGCGGCGGGTCAGGGAGTCGGTCATCGGCGACGGCATGCCGGTGCAAGGGCCGTTCGGGGAGCGGCCGCTCGTCTACGCCGATCACACCGCGTCCGGGCGGGTGCTCGCGCTCATCGAGGACGACATCCGTGCGCGGGTCATGCCGTGGTACGCCAATACGCACACCGAAGCGAGCGCCACCGGGCGGCGGATGACCGCCATGCGCGAGGAAGCGCGCAAGGCCGTGCACGAGGCGGCCGGGGCCGGCGAGGACCAGGTCGTCATCTTCACCGGGTCCGGGTCGACCGCGGCGATCGACAAGTTCGTGCGGATCGTGCGGCCGGACCGGGAGACGGTCGTGTTCGTCGGGCCGTACGAGCATCATTCGAACGAGCTGCTGTGGCGCGAGTCCGGGGCCGAGGTCGTCCGGGTGCACCCGGACGACCTCGAACGCCAGCTCAAAGTGCACAGCAGACGCGCAATGATCGGCTCGTTCTCGGCGGGATCGAACGTGACCGGGGCGAAGACCGACGTCGAAACGATCAGTGCGCTGCTGCACGAGTACGGCGCGGTCGCCGCCTGGGACTACGCCGCCGCCGGGCCGCATGTGGACATCGACGCGGGCAACGGGCGCGATGCCGTGTTCCTGTCGCCGCACAAGTTTCCCGGCGGGCCGGGCACGCCCGGCGTGCTCGTGGTGCGCAAGGACCTGGTCCGCAACGCAATACCGACCGTCCCGGGCGGCGGAACGATCGTCTACGTGCACCAGAACGCGCACTACTACACGGACGACATCGTGCACCGCGAGGAAGGTGGCACGCCCGCCATCATCGAGTCCATCCGGGCCGGGCTCGTCATGGACCTGCACCGCGCGGTCGGCCAGCGCACGATGCAGACGCGCGAGGATGCGTTCCACAAACGTGCGATCCGGTCGTGGCGCGCCAACCCCGCGATCACCGTGCTCGGCGATCTCGACGGCGAGCGGCTGCCGATCGTGTCGTTCACGGTCCGGAACGTGCATCACAACCTGGTCGTCACGCTGCTCAGTGACCTGTTCGGGATTCAGGCGCGGGGCGGGTGCTCGTGCGCGGGGCCGTACGGGCACGACCTGCTCGGCATCGACGCCGCACAGGCCGAGGAGCTGGCGCGGCAGGCACGAGACGGGCGACTGGGGGTGAAGCCGGGGTGGGCCCGGGTGAGCTTCGCGTACTACCTGTCCGAGGCGCAGGCCGAGTACGTCGTCGACGCGGTTCACCTCATCGCCGAGTACGGTCCCTGGCTCCAGCGGGAATATCGTTTCGATGAGCACTCCGGTCTGTGGTGGAGCGATCACCCAGCGCACAGGCACCGGCAGTTGCGCGAGGCAGGCACCATGGACCTCGTGAGCAGCGGTGGTTGACCCGTTACGGGCGGACGACCCGCGCCGCCTCGGGCCCTACCGCCTCCTCGGGCGGCTCGGGGCCGGCGGCATGGGGCAGGTCTTCCTGGGCCGCGACGCCTCCGGTGCGGCCGCGGCGGTCAAGACGCTGCACGACGGGAGCGGGTACGACGCCGAGCTCGTCGAGCGGTTCCGGCGCGAGGTGGAGCTGGCGGCCAAGATCCGCTCGGCACACACGGCGCGAGTGCTCGACGCCGATCCGGGTGGGGCGCCGCCGTGGCTGGCCACCGAGTACCTCCCGGGGATCACCCTCGCGGAGGTCGAGGAGCTGGCCGGGGCGCTGCCCGAGGAGCTGGTCCGGCGGCTCGGGGCGGCGCTGGCCGATGGGCTGGCGGCGATCCACAGCGCGCGGGTGGTGCACCGCGACCTCAAGCCGAGCAACGTGCTCGTGCTCAAGGACCAGATCAAGATCATCGACTTCGGGATCGCGCGGCCGGACGACGCGCCGCGGCTCACGGCCTCGCAGTACTTCCACGGCACCGTCGGCTACATCGCCCCCGAGCGCTTCGCGGGCAAGGCCGGCACGCCCGCCTCCGACGTGTTCGCGCTCGCCGCGGTGCTCGTGCGCGCGGCCACCGGCCGGCTGCCGTTCGACGGGCGGACCATGGCCGAGTACCTCTACGCCGTGCACTACAGCGCCCCGAACCTGGTCGGCGTCCCGGCCGGGATGACCTGGACGCTGCGCAAGTGCCTGGAAGCGGCCCCCGAGGACCGGCCCACCGCCCGCCAGGTCCGCGAGCGGCTCGCCACCGGGCTCAGCGAGGCGGCCGGGCCGTGGCTGCCCGCGCCGGTGCTCGCCGCGATCGCCGCCCGCGAGCAGGCCGCCCGCACCCTGCTGCGATCCGGCCGCAACCGGCCGTGGCGGGCCGGGCACGCGATGGCCCGCAGCGAGATCGTCGTCGGCCGGGACACCGTGGTGGTGAGCGCGGACGACGGTCTTCACGCGTTGGAAGCCGGCGACGGTACCGAACGCTGGCGCCACCCCGAACCCGCCGCACCCGGACACCGCCCGGTGGTCGCCGGCGAAACGCTCATCAACACGACACAGACGAGCACCGTCGCGCTCGACCTGCGCACCGGAACCGAGCAGTGGCGCGTCCCGGTGGTCGCGCACAGTGAGCCGGTGTACGCGAACGGCCAGATTCACGTGCTCGGTCCGGGCAAGCGCAACCTGTTCGCCGTCGACGCGGGCACGGGGGAGGAGACGTGGCGCACGGCCGCCGCGGCGCTGCGCCCGGTGCCGCTGCCGGGCGGCGTCGCCATCGTGCAGGGGCGCATGGTGCGGGAGCGGCGCGGCGACGGCACCGCCGGATGGGGCCACGGCGAACTGCCCGCCCCGGCCGGCGCCCTCGCCACCGCGGGCGACCTGGTGCTGGTCCGGGCGGGTGACGAGCTGCTCGCCCTGGGCGTGCACGACGGCGTGCCGCGCTTCCGCCGGGCCGGGCTGCCGCCGCGGGTCGCGCCCACCGCGACCGCCGAGATCGTGGTGCAGCCCGCGGCCGGTGAACTGCTCGGCCTCGATCCGGCCGACGGGACGCTGCGCTGGAGGCGGAGCGGGGACGGCGTGGCACAGGCAGTACACGGGACGGTCTTTGTCACTGAACCCGGCGGGGTGACCGCGTTGAGCCCGGACGGAGAGATCCTGTGGCGGGTGCCCGGGGTCGCCGTGTGGCCGGGTGTGCACGCGACCCGGACACTGGTGTTCGTGGTCGACGCCGGCGTGTTGTGCGCATATGAACGCCACGACGGCACCGCCCGATGGTCCGCGCCGGACATCGTCGTCACCCGCGCGCCGGTCGTCGGCGACGGTGTCCTGTACGTCGACAACGGCTACACCTTGTTCGCCATCAACGCCGACGACGGGGAGCGACTGCCCACATGACGGTGCACATCGAGTTCGATCCGGACCGGCGCTTCACGGACCAGTTCGAGCTGCAGTGGGGCCGGCTGAGCGCGACCGGTGAGCGAGTGCTGCGCAGAACTGCGCGAAACGCCGACGCGCAGCGGCTCGTGCACGCCGAGGTCCACGCCGGGAACCTGCTCGGCGCGCTGCCGGGCAGCACCTACCCGCCGCAGCTGTCCCGGGTCGTCGACCACGACCTCAACGCGGCCAGTCCGCACGTGACCAGCACGTACCGGGGGGTGCCGGTGGCCGGGCAGCCCGGCGCGCCGCTGCCCGAGACGCTGCTGACCATCTTCGGCGACCTGCTCACGGCGATCCAGAACCTGGCCAAGGCCGGGCTCACGCACGGCTCGATCATCCCCGAGTTCGTCCTGTGGGACGGCAGCCACGCGCAACTGGTCAACCTCGGCGAGACGGTCGCGGTCGGCGAGCCGGCCCGGGCCGCCCTCGACCCGCAGTGGCAGCCGCCGCCGGGCCCCGACGGGCTGCGCCTGGCCACCGAGGCGCACGACGTCTACCAGGCCGGCATGGTCGTGTTCTGCATCGCGCTGCAGCACGGGCCGGCGGGGGCCGCGGCGGCCCGCGAGGAACTCGGCATCGGCGGCGGCTCGGCGCTGTCCGCGCTGCTCGAGGGGGTCTTCGCCGACGACCCGCGGGACCGCCCCGACGCCCACGAGCTGCTGCGGCGCGTCGAGGACGCGCGCTACGAGCCGGTCTGGCAGAGCAGCGACCCGTCCGACGCCACCACGGCCACGATCAAGATCCCGCAGCAGTACTCCCCGATGCCCGCCGCCACCGCCGCCGCCGTCGCCCGGGCCGCCGTGCCGCTGAGCCCTTCGCGCGACGAGTTCCGGCGGCTGGTGGACGCCAAGCGGCAGTACCGCGAGGAGCGCAACGCCCCGCAGCGCGTCGCCTGGCGGTTCTCGCGGGGGCTGCTCGACGTGCTCTGGTACAGCCGCGACGAACTTTCCAGCCGCATCATCATGGGCGCCATCGCGCTCGTGGTGGTCGGCGTCCCCCTGCTGCTCGTCATCCTGATCGCCACCAATCTGGGAGGCTCCAAGTGAACCTCGCGAGCCCGAGCCGGCTGCTCGGCCGCGTGCTCTGCCCGATCTGCCTGCAGTGGATTCACTGGAGCAAGGCGCAGCGGGTCGAGGTCGACGTGGAGACCCAGCAGCACCGCCCGTTCCGCCCCCGCGGCGCCGACGAGACCAAGGAGGCGTTCGCCGAGCGGCGGCTGGGCGCCCAGCGCTCGTGCACGCTCATGCGCGACGGGATGGCCACCACGCACTACCTGCCCGACCGGTACGGCGACTACGGCGACCCGATCGTCATCGGGCTCGTCGGGCACCGGGCGGCCGGCAAGACCCTGCTGCTGGCCGCGATGGTCGAGGCGCTGCGCAACAACCTGGAGCTGGCCGACCTCGGGCTGCGCGTCGAACGGCTGGACGAGGCGATCGAGCACAACTACATGACCCGGTTCGTGGAGCCGTTCTGCCACCGGCGCGAGCAGCTGCCACTGACCCAGATCAGCCCGATCGCGTTCAGCTATGTGGCCAAGGTGTACAGCGCACACGCGCGCCGCGACTTCGCCGTCGCCTTCTTCGACGTGGCCGGCGAGCAGTTGCGCCGCCGCCGCTCGGGCGACCGGTTCCTGGACACGTCGTTCCTCTCGGCCGTCAACGCGCTCGTCTTCGTCGTCGACCCGGAGAAGGCGCTGCCCTCGGCGCTCGGCGAGCCGGCCACGGTGTACGGCGACCCGGCATTCAACGCGGTCATGGACCGGCTCGTCGAGGTCCGCGGCGAGAAGGCGACCCAGTTCCTGCCGATCCCGGCGGCCATGGTGGTGGCCAAGTCCGACCTGCTCGCCCCGCGCCGCCCCGAGGTCGCGCGCTGGCTCAACCGCGACGACAACGTGCGGCTGAACACCGTCGCCGAGGAGAGCGAGGAGGTGTACGAGTTCCTCGCCACGAACGGCGCCGAGCGCTTCCTGCCGCCGGTGAACCGGGTCAGCGACGTGAGCCTGCACTACGCCTCCGCGGCCGGTGTCGCGCCGGTGGACGGGCACTTCCCGGCCGAGGGCTTCGGCCCGCGGCGGGTGCTGCGCCCGCTGCTGTCCCTGTTCGCCATGACCGGCGTGCTCGACCGGTCCGTGCTCGGCAACTGAAGGAGCGCCGATGACGCAACCTACGGGCCGCATCGACCAGATCGTGTTCCGCTGGCGGGCCCGGGCGGCGGCCGGCGGCGGCCAGGACGGGGTCGGCCCCGACGCCACCTCCCTGGCCGAGTCGGCGGTCGCGTGGTGGAACGAACGGCTGGCCCTGCGCATCACCCGCGCGCCCGGGCGAAACGAGCGTCCGTCTCTGGCGTATCTGCGCATCGAGGGCACCGGCGTGATCCTGCACAAGGTGCCCGCCCGCGACGACAAGAACCGGCCGGGCGCCGCGATCGCGCACGCCCTCATCGGCCCGGCCGAGCTCGTGAACGTGCAGCTCGCGCTCGGACTCGAGCACTGGCCGCACTGGGCGGGGCACAACGACCCCGGGGCGTACCCGCCGGGCCGGCTCGGCGCGGTGCCCTACGCGGCCCTGCGCGAGCACGCCGACGCGGCCAACGCCCGCCCGCCGGCCGACCCCGGCGCCGCCTTCGACGAGCTCCTGGACCGGGTGCTGGCCAACCCGGCCGCCCCGCTCACCGTCGTCATGCCCGACGCGCCCGCCACCGCGATGGTGCGCGGGCTCGTGGACGTGCTCGGCGATGTGCGCGACCTGACGTTCGCCGCGAACGAGGACGACGACACCGACCCGGATCTGCCCCGGCTGGTGTTCCTCGACGCGGTCACGGGCGGGAGCGGCTATGCGGCCACCCGCGAGCGTCTTTACCCCGGCAACGGTACCGCCCGAATCGACGGCTTCGCGCAACAGCTCGCCGACATGTGGCGGCGCGGCGGGGCGGCCGAGCTCGCCCCACTGCGCGGCGGCCGGGCCCTCGCCGGGGCCGCCGACGTGCGGCAGTGGCAGAGCGACGTGGTGGTCGGCGGGCGCATCCTGCAGACCACGCTCCTGCAGGCGGTCGCCTCCGGCCAGGCCGCGCCCGAGCACCTGGACCTGCTGCGCACCGAGGCCGGGCAGCGCCAGATCGAGGCCGAGGCGGCCAAGCTCAACGACGGCGACCTCGCCACCACCTACCAGGCGTGGCAGCCCTCCGGTGCGCTCGGCGCGCAGTACCCGGGCGCGAGCCAGGTCATCACCCGGCTCGTCGTGCAGCGGGCGATGCGCTCCGGGGCCAGCAAGGCGCTGCGCGAGTCGCTGCGCCGCTCCGCGTTCGACCCGGCGCTCATCGACGCGCACCTGCGCGCGTGGGCCGGCCACGGCCGCAACGCGAGCGCCGCCCCGGCGTCCATTGTGGAGCTCGCCCAGCTGGCGTCCTCGTTCGGCGTGCCGCCGGCGTTGCAGTCGCCCGGGATCCGCGCACTCATGGACCGGATCGCGCTCGCCGACCTGATCGAACTGGCCAACCGGCACACCGGCTCCGATGTGCAGATCACCGAGCTGTTGCTGAGCGCGGCGGAGAACCGGCGGTTCGAGCAGGAGGCGCTCGACTCCGCGCACACCGCGCTCGAACGGACCGACTTCCTCATCTACTGCATCCCGTTCCTGCCCGGCGATGCGCAGGTCGCGCAGGACCGGTGGTACCGGCTGCTGTTCGCCGTGTTCGGTGCGCAGCTGGAGACCGAGAACGGCCGCGCGCTCCACGACGTGCTGAAGTTTCTGGCCCGGGAGGACGCACCGGAAGTACCGCCGCCGCTTGCCTTTGCTCTTCGCAGGTTTCCGCAGACCCTCGTGGGCAAGGCGCGGGTCGACCAGCTCGCGGCGCGCGACTTCTATCTGGCGGCGGGGCTCGACGACATCTGGCCGGAGCGGGCCGAGCTGCTGCTCGCCGAGCGCCGCACGACCGTCCGGCAGCGCCCGGTCGCCGCGCTCGCCGGCACCGTCACGCGCTCGTCCGCCGCGCCGTCGCCGGCCTCGCGCATCTCGTCGCGGTTGCTGCTGATGGTCGGCGGGGCCGCGCTCGTCCTGGTCGCCGTCGTCGCGGTCGTCATCTTCGCCCTGCAGGGGGGTTCCCAGTGAGCGAATTCCGGCTGAGCATCGACTACGGAACGACGAACACCGTCGCGTACCTGCAGCCGCCGGGCGAGATGCCGTTCGCGCTGCAGTTCGACGGGCGGCCGCTGCTGCCCTCGGCGGTGTGGGCCGACGAGCACCGCTCCCTGGTCACCGGCAACGCGGCCGTGCGCTCGGCCCGCCTCGACCCGGGCCGCTACGAACCCAACCCGAAGCGGCGCATCGGCGAGAAGCGGGTCCTGCTCGGCGGCGACGAGTTCGACATCGCGCAACTGATCGGGGCGACGCTTGCGCAGGTGTACGCCGAGGCTGTCCGGCTGGCCGGAACCGATCGCCTGCGCGTGGTGCTGACGCATCCCGCCGCGTGGTCGGCCGACCGGCAGGGCGTGCTGCGCGCCGCGGCGGGGCACGCCGGGCTGCACCAGCCGACGCTCGTCAGCGAGCCGGAGGCGGCCGCGGCACAGCTCATCGCGTCCGGGGCCACGGTCGCCGACGGAGACCCCCTTGTCGTGTACGACCTGGGCGCCGGAACCTGCGACGTGACCGCCGTGCTGCGGACCGGCCGGGAGTTCCAGCAGCTGGCCAAGGCCGGGCTCGCCGACGTGGGCGGCCTCGACCTCGACGAGGTGGTGCAGAAGCGGGTCGGGCGCTCGGTCGGCGACCGGTACCCCGACGAGTGGGCCCGCCTCATGGAGCCCGAGGGCCCGGACCGCTGGTCGGCCCGGCTGCTGTGGGACGACTGCCGCGGCGCGAAGGAGCGGCTGAGCACCGAGCGCGTGGCCCGGGTGCAGGTGCCGCTCGTCGACGAGGACGTGTCGGTGACGCGCGGCGACTTCGAACGCGACGCGCGCGCGTTGTTGCAGCGGACGGTGTCGATGACCGACCAGGTGCTGCGGCGGGCGAAGATCGGGCGGGACGACCGGGCGGAGCTGTTCCTGGTCGGCGGGGCGACGCGGACGCCGCTGGTGGGGACGCTGCTGGGCCAGGCGACGGGGCGGTCGCCGCGGCGGGTCGAGCATCCGGAGCTGGTGGTGGCGGAGGGGGCGCTGCGGTACCTCGCGATGCAGGCCAACGAGCCGCCGCCCCGCCTTCGGACGACGCCGTTGCCGGCCACGCCCTCCTCGGCTCCGGTCTCGCCGCCGCCGTGGATTCCCGTGCAGGACGGGGGCACGCTGAAGGAGCCGGTCGTGACCGGTCCTCCGTTTGCTCCGCCGACCGGTCCCCAGGCCGTGCCGCAGGGCGTGCCGCAGGCCGCTCCGACGCGGCGCGAATCGGTCACCGTGAAGATGCCGTCGCCGCCGCCCGGGCCCGCGTTTCCGCCGCCGCCTCCGGGTGCGGCCGGGGCCTACGGCCCGCCGCAGCAGGACAAGCGCAAGCTGATCCCGAACCCGTACCGCCATCACGGCCCGGCCACGTTCCGCTTCGCCGCGGTGTTCGTGCTCGGCGTGATTCTCGGCCTGTTCGACGGCGTCCTGTTCACGTTGCTGAGCTGGCTGCTCATCCTGGGCGGCGGCGCGGGCCTGGGGTGGAAGCTGTTCCAGTGGGCGGTGAGCGCCCGCGACACCCGCCCGACGCGCATCGACGCGAGCGGCATCACGGTCACGCTGGGCGGCCACGACACCACGTTCCCGTGGTCGCTCATGGCGACGGTGTACATCCGGCCGTACCGCGCGAGCCGCTGGCTGGTGTGCACGCCCGCGAGCAACACGGCGCTGGGCAGCGACCACGGCACGGCCAGGTTCTGGTCCCGCCCGTACAGCGTGTTCTTCCTGACCAGCACCAGCGCGTTCGGCGACGAGCTGGTCAAGGAGGCCCTGGAGCAGCACGCCGGCGACCGGTACGCGCACTGATCATTCCTTCAACGCGAAGAGCGCGACGAGCAGTTCGGACAGCGCGGCCGGGTCGCAGTCGCCCAGCGGGGTGCGCCGGGCGAGCTGCCAGTGGCTCGACCAGGCGTCGTCGGCCCAGATCTCGGTGATCCACTGCGGCTGGTCCGGGTCGCGCACGACGGTCGGCACGCCCGGGCTCAGCTCGATCAGCAGCGACCGTCCGCCGGGCAGCGGATGGGCGAGCTGGGTGTGCCGGTTGCTCGCGGTCTGATACGCGTTGCCGTGCCACCGCCGCCCGTTCAGCAGCGCGTCCACCCGCCCGGTCGCGACCGGCCCGAACCCGGCCAGGCTCGTGGCCGCGCGCTCGCCCTCGGTCAGCACCGCCACGGGCCGGTGGACCTGCGGGAACGGCTGCAACACCTCGTAGTCGAGCAGCAGCTGCGACCATCCGGCGAGGTCGGCCCCGAGGTCTGCGGGGTGTACGACGGCGATCTGCGCGTCGGGATGCACGGTCGTGCTCACATCGCGCACGTCGGCGAAGCTCCCGTCCTCGGCGACGCGGAACGCCCGGTCGCGTTCGCCCCACAGCAGCCGGCGCGCGAGCGGACCGAGGATCGGGTGCGGCAGCAGCACCTCGTGCAGATCCCGCGCGGGACGCAGCCGCCGGGTGAGCATGTCCTGTTCGAAGCGAACAGTGTGCGCCACCGCGGTCGCGCGCAGCTCCTTGGTCAGCTGCTGAAACTGCTTGTACGCGTCGGGATTGGTGTCCTTGGCTCCGGGCTTGGGCGGACGCGCCATTCGACGCCCGTCGCTGTCTGTTGCGAACGGCGTCAGATGCTCGTCCGTGTCAACCGCGAACACCCGCCCGCCGTAGTCGATCGTCAGCCCGGCGTCGAGCCCGTGCGTGCTGGCGAGCCGGTCGGCCAGCTGCGTCGGCGACAGCCCGCGCCGCGCGGCGGCCTGGCGGAGGTAGTCGTCCGCGCGATCGTTCATGGCGCCGCCGGACATGTTCGCCGCGATCGCCAGCAGGTGCCGCAGCGCCGCGTCGCTGCCGACCGTCGCGAGCACCGCGTACCCGTCGATGGCCCGCGCGTACCGGCTCTTGGGCGGCCAGGACCGGATCAGCGGGGCCAGCTCGTCCATGGTGGCGTCGTCGCCGATGTGCGCCTGCGCGAGCAGCACCCACGATTCGGCCGCCGGCATCTTGTCGTCGAGCCAGGCGCGCAGCAACGCACGTCCGAACGCCGCCAGACTCGCCCGCTCGCACCGCGCAACCATCCGCTCGAGCTCCGGTCCGGCCGCGGCGACGAGCGGTTGCACGGCCGCGGAGGATTCGACGACCACCGGGACCGTCGGATCGCCGGGCGCGGGTTCGGGCGCTTCCGCCAGCCGCGACCGGGTCAGCAGGCGGATCAACCGGGTCGCTTCGTCATCCGTCAGCGTCCCGCGCACGGACCGCGCCCACCGCGGAAGCCTTCCCTCCGACCCGAGCGCGGCGACCATGGCCGGCGGCAGCAGCGACTCCGGCAGCACCGCGGCGGACAGATATTCGAGGGCGTCCTCCGCGTTCTGCCGCGGCCGCCCCGGCTTGCCGTGGGCGAGCGGCTCGAGCGTTCGCACCGCCGTCTCCGCGTGCCGCCGCAACCACAGCCGCGCGAACAATCGCGACGATCCGAGGTTGCGCAGCCACCCGGCGACCAGCACGGCGACCTCAGGTGCGCGGAACGGCAGCAGCACGAACCCCAGCCCGTCCGCGTTCGCCTCCGCCTCCTGCAGGGCCAGCGACAGCGCGTCCAGCTCGAACCGGGCCACGGCGACCCGGACCAGGTCGATCCGCTGGGTCTGCCACACCGGCAGGGGTGACGGCAGCAGCCGGCTCGCCGCCGCCGAAGGGCCGCGCGACAGCAGCCACGCCACCTGGGGCGGGGTCAGGTCGGAGAGCCGGCCCGCGCGGGTCGCCAGCCCGGCCCAGTCCGGCTCCTCGCGGCCGTGGTCGAGGGCGGCCGCGCGGGACAGCCAGGAGTCCCGTTCGCCGGGGTGCCAGACCATGAGCGGAGTGTCAGGTGCCACGGCGCCCTAATGTGCCAGAAGCACGAGCTTTCCGCGTACCCTGCCGTGCTCGCTCACGCGGTGCGCCTCGGCCACGTCGGCCAGCGGGAAGGTCTGCGCGACCGGCAGCGCGAACCGGCCGGCGTCGATCAGCGGGCCGATCTCGGCCAGGGCGTGCAGGGCGCGGCCGGTGTCGCCCCGGCTGAACCGCACCCCGTGCTGCTGCGCGCCCGCGAAGTCGGCGATCGTCACGACGCGGTCCGGGTCGCCGCCGGCCAGCGCGATCAGCTCCGGGAGCACGCCGCTGCCCGCCACGTCCAGCGCCAGGTCGACGCCGTCCGGGGCGAGCGCGCGCACGCGCTGGGTCAGGCCGTCGCCGTACGGCACGGAGAAGGCGCCGAGCGAACGCACGTAGTGCTGGTTGTCCGCGCCGGCCGTGCCGATGACCCGGGCGCCGCGGGCCACCGCCAGCTGCACCGCGGCGCTGCCCACGCTCCCCGACGCCCCGCTGATGAGCAGCGTGCTGCCGCGGGCGACGCCGAGCTGGTCCAGGGCGCGCCAGGCCGTCTCCACCGCGGCCGGGAGGGCGGCCGCCTCCGGAAAGCTCAGCGAGGGCGGGATCGGGGCCCAGTGCGACAGCACCGCCAGCTCGGCCTGGGCCGCGCCCGCGGTGGAGAAGCCGTACACCCGGTCGCCGAGCGCCACGCCCGCCACGCCGGGCCCCAGCTCGTCGGCGACGCCCGCGGCCTCGTAGCCCAGGGTCTGGGGGAGCTCCTGGTCCATGAGCCCCTCGCGCTTCTTCCAGTCGCTGGCGTTGACCCCGGCCGCGTGAACCGCGATCCGGATCTCGCCCGGCCCGGGATGAGGCTCGGGGAGGTCGGCGAGTTCGAGAACCTCAGGGCCGCCGAATCGGCTGAAGCGCACCGCCTGCATGGCTCACATTGTCGCAGCTCGCAGCCCGTCGACCAGGATGGACAGCAAACGCGGACCGCGCGCGTCCAGTTCCGCGTCGTCCAGCCGGGACAGCCAGCTGATCAGCACGATCACGTCCCGGGCCTCCGCGTCCGGCCGGACGGTGCCCGCCGCGCGGCCCGCGACCAGCAGCAGCTCCACCGCGTCGCCGATCGGGCCCAGGCTGTGGGCGGCCAGGTCGCGCCAGGTGGCGGCCTCGACGGCGGCGAACACGTCGCGCTTGATGCGGGCGTACGCCGCCACGCGGTCGAACCACGCCGCCAGGGCGTCCAGCGGGGGAAGGGTCTCCAGCAGGTGCGGCGCGGCGGCCACGAGCTCGCCGACCTCATGGCGGTACACCTCGGACAGGAGGTCCTCGCGGGTCGGGAAGTGCCGGTAGAGCGTGCCCTGGCCGATCCCGCACGCCTTCGCGACCGCGTTCAGCTTCAGCTCGCCGGGCTCGCGGACCAGCTCGCGCGCGGCCTGCAGGATGCGCTCCCGGTTGAGCCGGGCGTCGGCCCGCAGCGCACCCGGCGCAGAAGCGGACACGTGTCCGCTAGACTCGGAAGGAGAACCGGACATGTGTCCACTATAAGGGGAGGGCCGCCATGGCCATTCGGGGCAAGGTCGTCGCCATCACCGGGGCCAGCAGTGGGATCGGTGCCGCCACCGCTCGGCACCTCGCCGGGCGGGGGGCCACCGTGGTGCTCGGCGCCCGCCGGGTCGAGCGGCTCGACCGGCTGGTCGGGGAGATCCAGGCGGCCGGCGGTACCGCTGCGGCCATGAAGGTCGACGTCGTCGACGCCGCGGACCTGGAGGCGCTGGTGGGGTTGGCCGTCGAGCGGTTCGGGCGGCTCGACGTGCTCGTTGGCAACGCGGGGGTCAGCCGGATCGGGCCGGTGGCCGACCTCGACCTCGCGGGGTGGTCGGCCATGGTCGACGTGAACGTCAAGGGCATCCTGCACGGGATCGCCGCGGCGCTGCCGGTGTTCCGCCGCCAGGGCTCGGGGCACCTGGTGACCGTCGTGTCGACGTCGGGGCTGAAGATCGTGCCGACGCAGGCGGTCTACGCCGGGACGAAGAACGCGGTCCGCACGCTGCTGGAGGCGCTGCGCCAGGAGAGCACCGACGGGGTGCTGCGCACGACGTCGATCTCGCCGGGGTACGTGCGGACCGAGCTCATCGACCACGCCGTCGACGATCCCGCGGTGCGGGAGCAGGCCCAGAAGCACATGGCGGAGCTCGGCATCGACCCCGACGCCGTCGCGCGGGCCATCGCGTTCGCGATCGACCAGCCCGACGACGTCGAGATCGGCGACCTCACGATCAGGCCGACCCGCCAGAATTGAGCCTCAGCCGAGCGTCACCAGCCGACGGCGATCAGCATGTACTGCGGATTGTTCAGCGCGATGAAGCTGCTCTGGTTGGCGGCGTCGTCGTACGGGAACCCGTACGCCTTGCTGCCGACCGCGTGGTTGTGCCAGAACCGGGCGTAGTAGTTCGCCGGCGCCGCCTGGTAGAACTTGCTCACGTCGCCCCACTGGCCCTGCGGCAGCTGCGCCACGTGGCGGTTGAGGGCGCCGCACAGCGCGGCGTTCGAGGCCAGCGAGCCGGCGCAGCCGAACACGTCACCGGTGGACACGTTCAAACCCAGGGATGACGTGTACGCCTTGTAGTAGTTCTGGTACTGCCCGCCCGGCAGGAACTGGGCGGACTTGCTCGGCGCGAGGATGCGGTACGGCGCCTGCACCTGGGCGAGGTGCTTGAACTGGGCCGGCATCGCGTTCACGAACTCCTGGAACGTGGCGTTGCGACCCTGCGCGAAGACCGCCTGCGTCTCGCCGACCGTCGCCTCCTGGCCGCCCTTGGTGTGCACGCGCAGCGCGAGCTTGAGGCCGAAGCCGTCCACCCGCGTGGTGTTCACGCCGATCCAGGCGGCGGTGGTGTTGAGCTCGACGAAGTCGGAGTACTCGCTCGTCGGGGTGCCGAGGTGGAAGTACATCCGCGCGGCGGAGATGACCGGCACGTCGACGAACTGCTGCTCGGCGATCGAATGGGTCTGGCCGTTGAAGGTCCAGAACACCTTGCTGTCCGGGTACTGCCCGTTCGTGCGATTGAGCACCTTGAACGTCATGACCCGGCTGGAGACCGGGATGCCGGTCGTGGGACCCCAGAAGTCGGCGGCCGAGGCGGGCGAGGCGGCCAGAGCGACCAGCAGCACCGCGGGGGCCAGGAGAGCGAGAAGGCGGCGCATCAGGGCCTCACTTCCGGTAGACGGCGACATAGTCGATCTTCATCGCCTGGCCGCCCACCGTGGCCGCGTTGGGGCCGCCGCCGAAGGCACCGGGGAAGCCGCCCCCGATCGCCAGGTCGAAGATGATGAAGAAGGGGTGGTCGACGGCGTTGCTCCAGGTCGCGGCCGGCACCTGGTTGGCGTTCACGGTGAAGTAGTTGGCGCCGTCGCGGTACCAGCGGATCTGTTCGGGCTTGACCGAGCGGTCGATCTGGACCGCGTAGGTGTGGTAGCCCGTCTGGCAGCCGTTGCAGGCGCGCTCGCCGCTGCCGATGCCGGTCGACTCGTTGCACGGGCCGCCGGGGTTCGTGCCGCAGTGCAGGGTGCCGAAGACGGAGCTGCGGCCGTTGACGTCCTCCATGATGTCGACCTCGCCGGAGGTCGGCCACGGGGTGCCGGTGCGCAGCGGGGCGCCGAGCATCCAGAACGCGGGCCAGTAGCCGGCGCCGTTGGCCGTGGTCACGTCCGGCTGCTGGATCGAGGCCTTGACCAGCAGCACCCCGCCCGCGCCGGCCCCGAACGTCGCCTTGGTCTCGATGCGTCCGGAGGTCCAGCCGGTGGCCGGGTCGGTGCCCGCGTGCTTGGCCTTGATGATCAGGTGGCCGTTGCCGTCGCGGTACACGTTCTGCGTGCTGCTGGTCATGGTCTCGATCTCACCGGTGCCGAAGCTGCTGCCCGGGCCGGTGTCGTAGATCCAGGTCCCGGTGTCGAGGCCGGTGTTGGCCGCGCCGTCGAAGTCGCTGGCCCAGATCTGCGTGAAGCCCGCGGGCGGGGCCGGGATCGCGGCGCTCGCGGCGGTGCCGGGCAGCACGGCCCCCGCGGTGATCAGGCTTACGACGGTGGCGGCCCTCGTCAGCCGTTGCATTGACATAACTCACTCCCATCGACGATCTCCAACCACGATAGAAGTAAGTCGATGCCCTGAATGTAAGAGTCTTGTCAGAAGGTGTACGGCGTGTCGTACTCCGGCCGCAGCACCCGCGCCCGCGGCGACACCCGCCGGATCTCGGCCACGAACGCGTCCAGCTTCGCCGCGTCGGCGGCGGGCGCGACCGGCGGGTTCTGCAGCGGCCGCTCGAAGTCGTCCCAGTGCACCGGCACCACCACCCGCGGATGATCGAGGGCCGAGAGCAGCCGCGCCGTGTACTCGTGCACGACCCCGCCCGACGGCAGCGCCACCATCGCCACGTCCGGCGCGAGCCCGGTCAGGTTGCGCTCGACGAAGTCGCTGCCGCCCATGAAGAACACCTTCGGCCCGCCCGCGATCGACACCTGGTAGGCGAGCGTGTCGCCCTCCGGCAGGTCCGCGATCGTCCGCGGCGCCGCCGGCTGGGTCACCCGCACGCCCGGGAAGGCGAGGGAGTACGCGGGATTGCGGCTGTGCAGCGCGGCCACCACCTCGACGGTGTAGCCGCCGAAGTCGAGGACCTCGCCGCCCTTGACCGGCACCGCCTGCGCGGCCGGTACCCCCGAGGCGAGCCCGAGGTGGTACGCCGTGAGCGTCCCCAGCACCCGCACGCCCGCGACCGTCTTGGCGATGTGCGGCACGTCGTTGAAGTGGTCCCAGTGCGTGTGCGTGACGAGCACCGTCTCGGGCGTCCCGATCCGCGCCGCGACCGCGGAGGCGTCCACGCGCAAGGGCGTCGCCGGGTCGAAGGCGCCCGTGAACAGTCCGGTGGGGTAGCGGCTCAGGTACGGATCGACGAGCACCGTGCGGCCGGCGACGTCGATGCGCCAGCCGGAGGTACCAAACCATCGAAAGGTGCCGTTGCCGGACCGTGCGGCGCTCGCGGGGGCCGAAGTGGCCGCGATGCCGGTGAGCACGGCGGTGCCGGCGACGGCGGTGCGAATCAGGGTGCGTCGGTTCAGGTCGGTCGTGTCGGACATGTCGACCACCCAAGCATCGCCCGGCCCGGCCTGTCCAAGACCGACGGGCCGCCCGACCGATAGCCGATCGGATATCAGCCCAGGTCACGCAGCAGGTGCACGGCGGCCGCGGCGGCCCGGCCGAGGGCGGTGTCGGCGTCGATGCGGGGCGCCGGGCCGCCGTCGATGAAGACCGCGACCGCAAAACGACTGCCGCTCCGGTACTCCACGACGCCGATCTCCATCGCCAGCCCCGGCAGCGTCCCGGTCTTGCCCGCGACCCGCACGTCGGCCGGAAACCCCGACCGCAGCCGGGTCCACGACATCTGCCGCGCCATCAGCCCGCGCACCGCCGCGCAGGCCGCGGGCGGCCCGGCCTCGTCCCGCCAGATCAGCCCGAGCAGGCGGGTCAGCTCCTCCGGCGTGCTCGACGTCGTGCGCGCCGGGTCGAACACCCGCAGCGCCGCCACCCGCTCCGGCTCCAGCGTCGGGAACCGCCGCGCGAACTCGGCGTCGTCCCGCGCCCCGATGTCGGCGAACATCGACTCGAGCATCTCCCGCGGCCCGCCGACGATCCGCGTGCGGTGCAGCCCGAGCTCGGCCGCGAGCAGCCCCAGCACGTCCGGGCCGCCGAGCCGGTGCAGCAGCACGTCGGCGGCGGTGTTGTCGCTGATGGACATCGAGAAGTACGCCAGGTCGCGCAGGGACATCTCGACGTCGTCGGCGCATCCGGCGGTACCCCAGCCGCCGAACCGGTCGCCGGCCCCGATCACGACCCGCTCGGCCGGGTCGAGCACCCCGGAAGCGGCCTGCCGCGCGAACTCCAGGACCAGCAGCACCTTCACGATCGAGGACAGCACGACCGGCTCGCCCGCGCCGACCCCGACCGCGCGGCCCGAGTCGATGTCGCACGCGTGCAGCCGTCCCCGGACCCCGGCGGCGGCGAAGACCTCCTCGATCACCATAGGGTCACTGTATGGCCGACCTTTCCAGGCATCTGCGGTACTTCCTCGTCGTCGCCGGGGAGCTGCACTTCGGCCGGGCCGCGGAGCTGCTCGGCATCGCCCAGCCGCCGCTGAGCCAGGCGATGCGCCGCCTGGAGCGGGAACTCGGCGTGACCCTGTTCGACCGCCTGCCGCGCGGCACCGAGCTCACCGCGGCCGGCCGGGCCCTGCGCGACGAGGCCCCGCAGTTCCTGGGCGCCGAACGCCGGCTGCGGGCGCTCATGCACAGCATCCGCGACGGCGACCTGGGCACCCTGCGCGCCGGCGTCCCGCCCGAGACCCCGGCCGCGGCGCTGGGCGAGCTGCTGCGCCGCCTCGCCGAGCTGGCCCCCGGGCTCGACGTCGACCTGCAGGAGCTCACCACCGCCGAGCAGCTCGACCTGCTCGCCGCCGCCCGGCTGGACGTCGGCCTGGTCCACCACCCGGTCGCCGCGGCCGACCTGCGCCGCGGCCCCGTCACGAAAGTACGGCTCGGCGTCGTCCTGCCCCGCGTCTCGCCCCTGGCCCGGCTCACCGAGCTGACCGTGGACCAGCTCGAAGGCCAGGGCCTCGTGATCTTCCCGCGGGCGACGGCGCCGGAGTGGTACGACACCCTCATCAACGCCTGCCGCGAACTGGGCTTCGTGCCGTCCCGCGTGCGGCACGCCCGCAACCCGGAATTCCTCTGCGGCCTCGTCCTGGCCGGCCTGGGCATCGGCCTGGAGCGCGAGGACGCCGTGCGCCGCGAGCCCCGCGTGGCGTGGCGCCCGCTGGCCGGCGACCCGCTGTGGCAGGAGACCTCCGCCGTCTGGCCCCGCCGCGCACCTCACCCGGCCGCGGAGCGCTTCGGCACCCTGGCCGGCGAGGTGCTCTCGCCCCGCCCGGACGCCCCGGGCCGCATCCTGGGCGCACCCGGCCCCTGGTCGGTGGTGTTCGACACCGTTTCCTAGGGCTTCACGTGTACCGCCTGAGCAGCGTCACACACCGCTCGGGACTTTCCACGTGCGCGTTGTGCCCGAGCCCGTCGAGGCTCGCCACGTCCACCCCGAACCGGGCCAGCTGCTCGTCCGTGTTCATCGGATCCGCACCGCCCCGCGCGAGCGTGACGGCGGTATTCGCGTTCGCGAGCAGCCCGTCCATGTCCGGCGCCCCGACCGCGAACGCCCGCGGATCGAGGTTGAGCCGCCACCGCCCGTCCTCTTGGCGCACCCCGTCGAGCGCCGCCCGTTCGTCCCCGGTCGCGATCCCGGCGAGCCCCGACACCTTGAGGTGCCGGGCGACCGCCTCCTCGCGCGTGCCGAACCACTGCACGGGCCGCCGCGCGAGCGCCTGCGACCGGTCGAGCTCCTCCTGCGTCCAGGCCACCTTGATGCCGAGCCCGATGACCGCCTTGAGCGGGACTTGCGCGGCCAGCGCGAGCCCGACCACGCCACCGAGGGAGTGCCCCAGCACCACGGTGCGTTCGGGCTCCTCGACCAGGGGGAGCACCTGGTCGGCCATCGCCTCGAAGGTGTACTCGTCCAGCTCCGCGGCCTTGCCGTGGCCGGGCAGGTCGGGCGCCAGCCAGCCCCCGGCCAGCAGCGGCGCCCACCGGTCCCAGACCGACCCGGTCCCGCCCAGCCCGTGCAGCAACAGCAGCATCCCTGGAGTCTGCGCCCGGACGGCGGCAGAAAAAAGTCGCCGCGGCGGTGATCCGTTCGGGGTCCGGACCGCGACAGTGGTGGCATGCAGACGCCAACACCGAGCGACGCCGACCTGCTGGTGCAGGTCGCGGCCGGTGACGAACGCGCGCTGCGCGAGCTGATCGAGCGGCACTCGGCCTGGCTCGCGCTGCGGCTGCGGCGGCGCACCCCGGACGAGGAGCTGGCCGCCTCGGCCCTGCAGGACACGTTCGTGGCGGTGTGGCGGCAGGCGCGGCGGTACCGCGGCGACGGCGACGTCGGGGCCTGGCTGTGGGGCATCGCGATCCGGCAGCTGGTCTCGCGGCTGCGGGTCCGGCGCGGGCCGACTCCGGTCAGTCAGCAGGTCGTCGCCGCGCTGTCACCGAGCCTGCGCAGCGCCGAGGACGAGCTGCTGGCCGCCGTCGAGCACGGCGATCTCGGGGCGGCGCTGCGGGGCCTGTCCCCGGAACTGCGGGAGGCGCTGGAGGCGACGGTGCTGGACGGGCTCACCACGAGCGAGGCGGCCCTGCTGCTCGGGGTGCCGCAGGGCACGGTGAAGAGCCGGGTACGGCTGGCCAAGGCCCGCCTGCGCCGGCAGTTGCTGGAGGGACTGGCATGAGCTGGCACGTCGACCAGGAGACCTTCGAGCGGTACGCGGCCGGGCGGCTCGACCCGGTGGCCGCGGCCGCCCTTGAGCAGCACGTGACGGCGTGCCCGCCGTGCCGGGCCGGTGCCCGCCCGCTCGTGCCGGACGTGGGCGTGCTCTGGGCGGCGGTGCACGCCGAGATCGTCCGGCCCCGCCCGCCCTGGCCGCTGCGGCTGCTGGCCCGGCTCGGGGTGCCCGAGTCCGACCTCGTCGTCGTGGCGGCCGCCCGCGACCTGCGGCTGTCCTGGTCGGTGGCGGTCGGCGCGGCGGTGTGCTGCGCCTTCCTCGCCGGGCTGACCCCGGTCCCGCTACCGGGCGGGCCGGCCGCGGTGTTCCTGCTGCTCGCGCCGCTCATCCCGGTGCTCGCGGTGATCGCCACCTACGACGCCACCGACCCCTTCCGCGAGGTCGCGGGCACCACGCCGTACTCGCGGCTGCGGCTCGCGCTGCTGCGCACCGTGGCCGCGCTCGTCGCCGCGGTGCCGCTGACCGTCGCCGCGGCGCTCGCCGTGCCGGCCCTGCACGGCTACTTCGCCACCTGGCTGCTGCCGGGTCTGGCGCTGACCGTGGCCGCGCTCATCCTGCTGACCTGGCTCACGGCCCGGGTCGCGACCGCCGTCGTCGCGACCGGCTGGCTGGTGCTGGGGTCGGTCGCCGGCGGTACCGGTGCGATCCAGGCTCTGCCGACCGCCGCCGGGCAGGCCGGTTCGGCGCTCGTCACGGCCGTCCTCGCAGCCGCGCTCGTGCACGTCACCACCACCAACCACGCCCGGGGAGCCGCCCGATGACCGCCGAACTCGTCAACGTGTCCAAGACCTATGGCCGCACCGTCGCGCTGCACCCGACCACCCTTCACTTCGAGGCCGGCGTGGTGGGCCTGCTCGGCCCCAACGGCGCCGGCAAGACCACCATGCTGCGGGTGCTGTCCAGCGCCCTCGCGCCGAGCACCGGCACCGTCGGCGTGGCCGGGCACGCCGTCACCGGCACGCACGCCGAGCGCACGGCCGCCCGGCGCCGCATCGGGTACCTGCCGCAGGAGGTCGTCTTCCCGCGCGGCATGACCGCGTTCGGGTTCCTCGACTACATCGCCGTGCTCAAGGAGTGGGCGGACACCGCGCGCCGGCACGAGGAGGTACGCCGGGTGCTCGACCTGGTCGGCCTGGCCGAGCGGGCCACGGTCAAGGTGAAGGCCCTCTCCGGCGGCCAGCGCCGCCGCCTGGCGATCGCGCAGGCGCT
The DNA here is from genome assembly GCF_050942475.1 of Dactylosporangium sp. CS-033363. Taxonomy (NCBI): domain Bacteria; kingdom Bacillati; phylum Actinomycetota; class Actinomycetes; order Micromonosporales; family Micromonosporaceae; genus Dactylosporangium; species Dactylosporangium sp. CS-033363. The sequence continues at coordinate 3,432,835 of NZ_CP192032.1, forward strand.
GCTCGGCGATCCGGCCCTGCTCATCCTCGACGAGCCGACCACCGGGCTCGACCCCGAGCAGCGGGCATCGCTGCGCGGCCTGCTGTCGGGCCGGCCCGGCACCGTGCTGATCTCCACCCACCAGACCGAGGACGTGTCGGCCCTCTGCGACCGGGTCGTCGTGCTCGACGGCGGACGGGTCCGCTTCGACGGCACCGTCCCGGAACTGCTCGCCACCGCCGCGGGCCGGGTCCACCAGGGCCCCGAGCCCAGTGCCGGCGCGGTCCAGACCTGGCGGACCGGGACCGGCCAGATCCGCTCGGTCGGCGGCCGTCCCGCCGCCGGCGCCTCCGCCGTCGAGCCGACGGTCGAGGACGCCTACCTGCTGCTGCGCAGCGCCGATGTCCAAGGAGCCGTGGCATGACCGCCGTCACCCGTACCGCGCCGATGCTGGGCGTGCTGACCCGGCGGGAGATCCGCCACTACCTCACGGCCAAGCTGTACTGGCTCGGCGCGGCCCTGCTCGCCTTCGTCTCCGCCGTGGACCTCGCCGGGACCGGCGGCGGCGACCAGTCGTCGTCGGCGCTGAGCATGATCGGGCCGGCCGCCCTGCTCGGCGTCCTCGGCCTGATCGTGATGGCCGGCCTGACCCGCCGCTCCGACCGGGCCGCCGCGGCCGCCGGCTCGGTCGCGGTCCCGGAGCGCACCCGCACCGCCGCGCTCGCCGGGGCCGTCGTCGTGCCGCTGGCGACCGCGCTGCTCTGGTACGCCGCCGCCCTGATCGCCTATCAGGTCCACCCGCCCGCGCCCTCGACGGTCCCGTTCGGCCCGTTCGGCGACGGCCACGTGTTCGCCGTCATGTTCGCCCTGGGCGTGCTGCCCGCCGTCGGCGGCCCGCTGCTGGGCCTCGTCCTCGCCCGCTGGCTGCCGGGCCGCGGCGTCACCCCGCTCGCCGTCGTGCTGCTCGTCCTCGTCACGATCCTCATGCAGGGCAACTTCGAGTCGACCTGGCGCTGGCGGGTGATCTGGCCGTGGACGTACTGGTACGGCCCGATCGGCTGGTCCAGCGGCACCGGGCACTGGGTGGCGCTGCCCGGCTCGCCCCAGTGGTGGATCGTCTACCTGCTGGCCCTGTGCGCGCTCGGCCTGCTGGTCGCCCTCTACCACGACCCGGAGCCGGACCGGACCCGCCTGCGCGTGCTGATCGCGGTGACCCTCGCCGTCGCCGTGGCCGCCCTCGTCCTCACCATGCTGCTCGGCCTGCCCGACGCCGTGCCCAACCCGATCGCCGGCCCCGACCTCTGATGCGCCACCACGCCGCGCGGGCGGTGCCCTGGCCCCTGGTCGCGGTCGCCGCCCTGCTCATCGCCGGCCTGCTCGCGGCGGTCCGGCTCGACAACTGGACCCTCTGGCCGCTGCAGGGCACCGCGGTCGCCCTGCTCGCCGGCGCGGTCGGCTGGTGCCTCGACGAGCCGGCCGCCGCCGTCGTCGACCCCGCCCCGCGCGGCCTGGCCTGGCGCACCCTGGCCCGGGCCGCGGGCATCGCCGCCCTGCTCGCCGCCTGGTCCGCGGCCGTGTGGTGGGCCCGCCCCGGCCTGTACGGCCACCCGTGGACCGTCCTCGTCCAGGGCTACGCGGCCGCCGCGGTCGCGACCGCCTGGGTGACGTGGCGCCGCACCCGCGGCGAGGCGACCCCGGGCCAGCGCTGGGCGATCGCCGTCATCCCGGCGGTCACCGTGTGGGCGCTGGTCCGCCCGCTGGAACGCCGGTTGCCGGTCTTCCCGTACGCCTCGGGCGGCGACTACGGCGACTGGAGCGCCAGCGGCACCGGCTGGCTCCTGACGGGCGCCGCCGCGGTCGCCGCACTCGCCCTCACCCTCGCCCGCGACGGGGCCTGGATATCGTTGCCACATGTTGCCCTGGTCTTCGCCGCTCGCCGGACGCTTCGAGGAGCTCGTCGTCGACAGCGCCGCCCTGCGCGGTAACCCGCTGGGCGATCCGCACGAGCGCCCACTGCTGGTCTACCTCCCCCCGGGTTATGACGAGGATGAGGCGAAGCGGTATCCCACCGTCTACGTGGCGCAGGGGTACACCGGGCACATCGCCATGTGGTGGAACCGGGTTCCGTTCCGCACGCCGTACCCCGAGCTCGCCGATGCCATGTTCGCCCGTGGGGAAGCGCCGCCCGCCATTGTCGTCTACTTCGATGCCTGGACCTCGCTCGGCGGGAGCCAGTTCCTCGACTCGCCCGGCACCGGGCAGTACCACACCTATCTCTGCGACGAGGTGGTGCCGTTCGTCGACGGCAGGTTCCGCACCCTCGCCGCACGGGACCATCGGGCGATCACCGGGAAGTCCAGCGGCGGGTACGGGGCCATGGTCACCGCGATGCTCCGGCCCGACGTGTTCGGGGCCCTCGCCACGCACGCGGGGGACGCGCTGTTCGACGTCTGCCATCGCGCGGAGTTTCCGCGGTGTGCGCGGCAGCTGCGGGACCGGGCCGGCGGCTCGTACGAGACGTTCCTCGAGGAGTTCCGGCAGCGGTCCATCCCGCGCGAGGGCGACATCGAGCTGCTGGAGATGTACGCGTACGCCGCCGCCTACTCCGCCGAGCCCGACGGCCGCGTGCTGATGCCGTTCGACGCCAACGGGCAGGTGGTTCCCGAGGTCTGGCAGCGGTGGCTCGCGTGCGACCCCGTGGTCATGGCCGGGCAGGAGCAGTACGCCGAGGCGCTGCGGTCGATGCGGGGGATCTGGATCGACGCCGGCCGGCGCGACGAGTACTACCTCGACCTCGGCGCCTCGGCGTTCCTGGACAGGGTGCTCGCGGCCGGCGTCCAACAGCAGCAGGTGTACTTCGAGCTGTTCGACGCCGGCCACGGCGGGATCGAGTACCGGTACCCGCTGGCGCTCGCCTGGCTGTGCGAGCGCCTCCAGGGCTAGACCGGTTCGATCCAGATGTTTCGGTACCGTACGTTCGCGCCCGGGTCGCCGTGGTCCTGCAGGCGGATGGGCAGGGCCGCGGCGGACTCGGCCGCGCCGTTGCCCGTCGGGCCGTCGATGGCGACGTTGTTGTGTACCGTCACGCCGTTCCACACCACGGTGACGCGGGCGTTCTCGGTCTTCGTGGTGCCGTTCCAGCGGGCCGCGCGGAAGGTCATCTCGTACGTCTGCCAGGTCTCCGGCGCCGTGCCCGCGTTGCTGTCGGGCGCGCGCTTGAGGTAGATCCCGGCGCAGTCGTCACTGGCCAGCGGCGACTTGCCGTACGTGTCCAGCACCTGGACCTCGTAGCGGTCCTGCAGGTAGACGCCCGAGTTGGCGCGGGCCTGCCCGGTGACGTCGGACGGCAGGTTCGGCAGCCAGAACTCCACGTGGAGCTTGAAGTCGCCGAACGTCTGTTTGGTGCGCAGGTCGCCGCCGAGCACCTCGGCCGAGCCGCCCGAGATGGGCCAGGTCGGGGCGGTGCCGTCGGCGTTCTGGAACGCGTTGAGGTTGCCGCCGTTGAACAGTGTCACCCGCGACGCACCACTGTGGACCCACTTCTGCTGGGGCACGTTCGCGTTGTCCCAGATCTGCAGCTGGGTACCGTCGGCCGAGGCGCCGCCCGCCGCGTCGAGCACCTTGCCGGACTGCGGGTTGCGCAGCGTGCCGTCGGACTGCGCCTGCCAGACCTGGGCGGCCGAGCCGTTGCAGGTGTACAGCTGCACCTTCGTCCCGTTCGCGGTGCCCCCGTTGTCGATGTCCAGGCACTTGCCCAGGGCGCGCAGGGTGTCGCCGGTGCGGGTCCAGCTCTGGGCGGTCGAACCGTTGCAGGTCCACAGCTGGATCTTCGTGCCGTTGGCGGTGCCGGCGTTGCTGACGTCGACGCACTTGCCGGCGATGCCGGTGATGGTGCCGGTGTGGTCGGCCGTGGAGCCGCCGCCCGCCGGGGTGACGACGATGTTGTCCAGGTTGACGTGGCCGATGTCGCCACTGTCCACCTTGTACGCGATCGTGTTGCCGCCCGCGCGCAGGGTGAGCGTCTCCGTCTGCGTCGCCCAGGTGTCCCAGTTGCCGGTGTCGGCCAGCGAGACCTGTTTCACCTTGGCGTTGTTGAGGTACAGGCTGACGGTCTTGGCTCCGGCGGACGGGTTGGGTCCGTTGCTGAACCGCAGCGCCACGTTGTAGGAGCCGGCGCTCGGGGCGGCGACGCTGAACGTGGCGGCGGCGCCCTGGTTGCCGAACCCGGCCACGAACCCGCTGCCCGTGTATCCACTGTGGTCGGTGGCGACGCCCGCGCTGCCGCTGAGGCCCGAGTTCTCCGCCTCCTGCTGGCCGGTCGGCGGGAGGGTGCCGTCGGCGAGGGCGTTGAGGGTGTACCACGCCTCGGTGCTCCACAGCGACTGGCCCGTCGTGGACGTGAACGGCCGCGGCGAGCGCACGTAGACGACCCGGCCCGGCTTGAGCCCGGCCACCTGGACCGTGACCTTCAGCCGGTCGGCCGACAAGGTGGCCGAGGTGACCTGCAGCGACTCCTCGTCGACCTTCGGGCCGCCGTAGGCCGGCGTGGAGACGTACCGCCACTGCTTGAAACTGTAGCGCGAGGCGAGGTTCGCCGCCGTCTCGGTCGAGACCGGCTGCGTGTACTCCAGCTCGAAGCCGCCCGGCTTGACCCGCATCGCCTTGAAGTCGAAGGGGGTCGCGCCGTTCGGGGTGATCTTCTGCAGCCCGTAGGTCAGCTTGCCCTCCTGGCCCCAGTTGCCGCCGGCGCCGAGCCCGCCCGCGTAGAGCGCGCCGTCCGGCCCCTCGCTGAGGCGCAGGACGCCCATCTCCAGGCCCTGCGTCATCCGGAAGACCGCGCCCTGGTACTCCCCGCCGACCTTCTCCAGCGACGCGCGCTGGACCCCGCCGTAGGTCACGTCGCCGAACGCGAGCTGGCCGGCGTAGGGTCCACTGTGGAGTACCAGCGGCGTGCTCGGCGAGTTGGCGATCTCGTTCTGCGGCAGCCACAGGACGGGCTGGGTGATCGGCTGGTTGTCGAACGGGCCGTCGGGGTTGGTGTAGTGGCCGAAGAAGCGGTCCTGCTTGATCTGCACCAGCTTCGAGGCCGGCAGCCAGCCGCCCTGGTTGTCGGTCACGAAGATCTCGCCGGCCGGGCCCCAGCCGATGCCGTCGGGCGTGCGCAGGCCGCCGGCGACGTACTGCACGGCTCCCGTCGAGCGGTTGATCTTCAGGCTGGTGCCGCGGTTCGGCGAGCCCTGCGGCTCGGTCGTGGCGCCGCCCTGGTTGATCGAAACGGACAGGTTCATGTAAAAGAAGCCGTCCTGGTACAGCAGCCCGAACCCGAACTCGTGGAAGTTGCCGTCGAACGGCCAGGTCGCCACCGTACGGTACCGGTCGATCTGCCCGTCGCCGTTGGTGTCGGTGAGCTCGGTCAGCTCGTGCTTCTGCGAGACATAGATGATGCCGTCGACGATTTTGAGCCCCATCGGTTCTCGAAGCCCGCTGGCGATCCTCGTGTACTGCACCTGCGCGGGCGAGGTCGCGCCCGTCACGTTGCGCAGGATGTAGACCTCGCCCGTCGTGTTGAGGCTGCCGCCCCAGGTCGCGATGGCCAGGCGCCCGTCGGGGAACCAGTCCATGGCGCTCACCTGCGGGTTGAAGCCGTTGGGGCGCAGGTTCGTCAGGGTGTACCCCGGGTGCAGCGACGTGAGCGGCAGCCCGTCGCCGGCGGAGTCGCCGTTGCCCTCGCACTCCTTGCGGCCGGGCGCGGTGACCCGCACGACGCCGGAGTCCGTGCTGAGCACCGAGTTCGGCACGACGGCGAACGCGGTGGCGCCCGGCGGCCGCCACTCCAGGGTCAGCTGCTGGCCGCCGTCGCGCTCGAAGTAGTCGATGCGCAGCGCGTGGTACCCGGTGGTCAGGGCCAGGCTGCCCTCGACCGCGGTCGCCCCGTGCAGCCCGTCGTTGCTGATCACGGTCGCCCCGTCCAGGGCCATCCGCGAGCCGTCGTCGCTGGTGAGCCGGAACGCGTACGTGCCGGCCGCCGCGATGTTCACGTTGCCGAGCACCTGGGCCTGGAAGGAGTTCTCCAGCCCGAAGTCGGTCGCCGTCGTCCAGTTGACGGTCGGCATGAGCTTGTCGATGTTGGGCGTCTGGCCCGTCTTCAGCACGCAGATGGAGCTCTGCGGGGTCTGCAGGTCGAACACGCGCAGGGTGACGCCGGGCTCTTGCGGTGGCACGGCGGCCGCGGCCGGAACCGCGGGCAACAGGCCGACGCCCACGAGCAGCGCGGCGAAGAGGGTCGTCCATCGCTTCATGGATCGCTCCAGGGATGGTAGGAGCCGTCACGGACTCCCGCGCGCGCTCGCCGAAGACGGGCACGGGTCATCGCCGTCCATCGGTACTGGCGGAACCGACGAACGTCGATGTGGTACGCCACGCTAAAGGACTTCCGCCGAAATGTCGACAACTTCTGTCGGACTCAGCGAAAGTTTAGGGACGCTCGGTCCTGATCGGATCGCCCCGGATGATCTCGTCGTGGATCTGCCAACGGGCCTTGACCTGCGATTGTTCTTGTACTGCAGCGTCGCGCTCGAGCCGCTCGCGGATCTGCCGCAGCGCGAGTCCCCGGTTGAGCCCGAAGTGCCGCTCGGTGTCCACCACGACGACGAGCCCGGTCGGCCGATGGGTGGCCCGCACGGCGGTGCTGACCTTGTTGCGCCGCTGCCCGCCCGGCCCGCCGGTCCGGCACGGCACGAGGTCCACATCGGACTCCCGGAACTCGGTGCGCGGCGCATCGAGCGTGCACGGCTGCGCGATGACGTACCAGTTCTTGCGTCCGTGATTCGGCCGGTACGGGCTGTTCGCCTGCCAGCACAGCGTGCCCGTCCAGGAGCCGGCGAACGCCACCGCTTCGGCGCCGTCGAGGGCGATGACTATGGAGCGTGGCGTGCTCTCGCGGCGATTTGTCCGGACCCCGTTCCCGGCCGCGTCCCGCTCCAGGCGCTTGGCGAGCTCGGCCACGGCCCACTCGCACTCGCGCGGGCCGCGGCCGGCGGACAGCATGAGGTACACCGTCATCGGCGCCGCTTCGCTTCGGCCGTCTTGTAGGTGACGACCGGCACCGTCACCGCCACGGGCGTCGCCAGCTCGTGCGCGACGAGGTCGGCGATCACCTGCTCGATCCGCTTGTAGGCGGTCGGCGCCTCCTCGAACAGCAGCTGCCGGTCCCCGCACACCACGAACGACCCGACCGGCGTACGCCGCAGCTCTTCGACGGTGTGCTTGGCCTTCCCGCGCTTGAGCGCGTCGGCCCGGGACATCTTGCGCCCGGCCCCGTGCGCGACCGACCACCCGGCATCCCGCCCGGCGTGCGCCGCGACCACATAGGACGGCGTGCCCCGGGTCCCGGCGATGAGCACGTCCTTCCCATCGCCCGGCGCGGCCCCCTTGCGGTGCAGGTACTTCCCGTCACGGACCTCCACCAGGTTGTGGCACTCGTCGACGATCGGCTCGGCCGGCTCGGCGCCGAGGGCGAGCGCGACCCGCTCGGCCAGGAGCCGCCGGTTGAGCGACCCCCACCGCACGGCCTCGTCGTGGGCCTGGAGGTACTGTTCCGCGTTTTCCGCCGGCCCGGCCCCGTGCACCTCGGTGTGCTCGCGCAGGATCCGCTCCCCGAGCCCGCGAGATCCACTGTGGACGATGAGGACGAGGTCGCGCTCGTGCAGCCCGGCGCGCTCCGCGAAGGCGTCCTGCACGCGGGCGAGCTCGACGAAGTGGTTGCCCCGCCCGACGGTGCCGAGCTGGTCGGTGTACCCGGCCGGAATGTCCTCGCCGGGCGCGGGGTCGACGGGAATGTCGAGGTCGGGGAAGCGGGCCGCGAGCTTCTCCGGCACCGGCTTCTTGAGCGCGATCGGGAACACGGCGATCCCGCACCCGATGTCGGAGCCGACGAGGAACGGGTACAGCACGGACGAGAGCATCGCGGCCCCGATGGGCGCCCCTTTCCCGGGGTGCAGATCGGGCATGCCGGCGACATGCTCCATCCCGTCGAGCGCGGCCACCTGCTGACACTGCGCGACGGCGTCGGACTCGATCCAGCTGTTCGGGGACGCAAAAATGGAAACGCTGGCAGGCAAAAGGAGAGGTCCTTCGAAGACGACACGGACGGATGGGGGTCTTGCGACTGGGGTGGTCCGTCAGTACGTCATGCCGTCCAGGATCGCGGCCGGTCGCGTCGGCGGCAACCGAATTATCGGATGCGCTCGGCGAGGCCGGCCCGCGATTCGGGCGCGGGGAAGGGGTCGGCGAAGTACTGGGTCTCGTGCACGACCTTGTCGCCGGCGAACTCCATGATGCTCACCGAGTGGGTCGGCGCCCCGTCGTAGGTGATGGTGCACTCGCTCACCCACAGGTCGCCCGCCCCGCTGATGCGCTGGACGGCGAACCGGCGCTCGGCGGGATGCCCACCACGCTGGGCGGCGATGGTGGCGCGGCCGCGGAAGCGCTCGCCCGACTGGGGGTAGTCGAGAACGGCGTCGTCCGCGTAGAGGGCGTGCTCGGCCTCGACCTCACCCGCGTCGGATGCCCGCCAGTGCTCCTCGATCGCGGCCCTGATCCGCTGATCCGCGTCCACGCGTCAACGGTAGCGCCGGCCGGCCCGGATCAGGAGACCTTCGGGTTGGCGCGCAGGCCCGTGTGCAGGTACCGCTCCCCGGTCGGCAGGGTGTAGAAGGTGACCGGGATCCAGGTCTGCGTGCCGGGCGGACGCAGGACGAACAGGGCGTCGTCGATCGCCACGAGGTCGTGTTCCTGCACCGGATCGGGGACCAGCGTCGCGAGCGGGCCGGTGGTGGTCTGGCGCATCCGCAGGCGCGCGTCCTCCATGAAGACCTCCAGGCGTACGCCGGCGCGCTCGTACACGCCGAGGTGCCGCGATGCGTCGACCGCCGGCGGCGAAGGAGCCGGGGCCAGCGGCTCGGGCATGGCGAGGTCGGCGAGGTCGGCGAAGATTTCACGGTACAAACTCTGGTAGAGGTCCTTGGTGTTGCCGCCGTTGGTCAGCAGGACGACCGCGAGGCCCTGCTCCGGCAGGAGCCGCAGGAAGGCGGACTGGCCGAGGGTGTTGCCGTCGTGGCCGATGAGCCGGGCGCCGTCCCAGCCGAAGCGGATCCAGCCCAGGCCCCACGAGTCGCCGAGGGTGTGCTTGTCCGGGACGTCGGCTTGGAATGCGGTCATGTCCGAGATCGGGGCGCCGCTCGTCAGGTGCAGGCGGGCGAAGGACAGGACGTCGGCCGCCGAGGCGCAGATCAGGCCGGCCGGGCCGGCCGAGCGGGGGAGTGTCCACACTGGAGCGGGCCGGACGTCCGGGCCGACGTGGCCGACTGCGGCGCGGTGCAGCAGGGCCTCCTCCGGCAGCGTCACCGTGTGCTCCAGCCCGAGCGGGGCGATCAGGCGGGAGCGCACGGCGGCGTCCCACGTCATGCCCGTCAGGTGCTCGATGACGCGGCCGGCCAGGGTGTAGCCGGAGTTGCAGTACGAGAAGGTCGCGCCCAGCGGGTGGTTCTGGGCCGCCGTCGCCAATTCGGTGACATAGCGGTCCAGGCAGTCGTCGCCGCGGCCGGTGTCGGTGAAGATGTCGCCGTCGATGCCGCTGGTGTGGCTCAGCAGGTGGCGCATCGTCACCCGCGCTGCCACGTCCTCGTCGGACAGGCGCAGGCCGGGCAGGATGTCGGCGATCGGCGCGTCGAGGTCAATGAGGCCCTCGTCAACCAATTGCATGATGACCGTCGCGGTCCAGGTCTTGGTGATGGAGCCGATCTGGAACAGCGAGTCCTCGGTCACGGCGACGCCGGTGCGGGTGCTCAGCACGCCGGTGGCGGCCACCGTCGTCTCGTCCTGGGCCCCGTCGGTACCGATCCGGAGCACCCCCAGCACCGCCCCCGGAACCCTGTGCCGCCGGGCCAGCACCTCCAGCCGTCGCTGCCAGTGCGCGGCGTCGATCGGGGGCCTCCGCTCGACCCAGGCCACGACGCGGCGGTTGTAGTCGGCGCGGTGCGACGGCCGGCCGTTGAGGATGAACAGGTGCGACGCACCGGGGTACAGCACCAGCCGGCTCGGCACCCCCCGCTCCCGCAGCGCGGTGAACCACTGCTCGGCCTGGCCGACCGGGCAGCGCTCGTCGTCGGCGCCGTGCAGTACCAGCGTCGGCGTTCGCACGTTCTCGACGGCGGCCAGCGGTGACAGGGCGGCGAACCGGTCGCGGTCCGCCCACGGGGTGCCGCCGAGTTCCGCGGCGCTCAGGTGGTGCCCGAGATCGGCGGTGCCGGCCTCGCTCGTCAGGTCGGCGACCACCCCGCCGGCGACGGCGGCGGCGAACCGGTCGTCGCGGCTGGTGAGGTAGCAGGTCATGAAGCCGCCGTAGCTGTACCCGCTGACGGCCAGGCGGTCCGGGTCGGCCGTGCCGTCGGCGACGAGCTGGTCGAGGGGCTCCAGGAGGTCGCGCGCGTCGGCCTCGCCCCACGCGCCGAGCGCCGCGGTGAAGAACGCCTCGCCGTAGCCGTCGCTGGCCCGCGGGTTGAGCAGCAGGACGGTCCAGCCGCGGGCGGCGAGCGCCTGGTGGTACAGGTGGGCGGGGTCGGCGGCCGGATGCCAGGCGTTGTGCGGGCCGCCGTGGATGTCCAGCAGCAGCGGCCGCGGGCCGGTGCTGGCCGGGCCGCGGATCAGCCAGCCGGGCACGACGGTGCCGTCGGCGATGGTGAACTCGCGCTCCTCGGGCGCGAACAGCTCGACATCGCCGAGGCTCGCGCCGTGCTCGGTGAGCGTCATCCTCTCGCCGGTTTGCAGGTTGACGCGGACGATCTCGCCATAGGAGGACGGGGTCGCGAGGGCCACCGCTGCGGTGCCGCCGGCGACGGACATGCCCTGCACGACGTCGCCGGGGCCGCCCAGGATCAGCCGGGGTGTGCCACCTGCCAGACCGGTCGCGTAGAGGTGGGAGCAGCCGCGGTCGCGGACGCAGAAGTACACCTGGTCGCCGGCCGCCGCCGGGAGCGCGCCCGGATAGCCGGGGCCGCCGGGCATCACGTTGCGGTCCAGCGGCGCGGCGAGGTCGAGCGGGTCGCCGCCGTCCAGGGGGACGCGCAGCAGGCCGGCGTGGCCGGTGGCGGTGTCGCGGCGGCCGACGACGAGCAGCGCCCGACCGTCCGGGGTCCAGGTGACCGGGCCGGCCTGGCCGTCGGCCGACCCGGCCAGGCGCGGCTCGGCGGCGTCCGGGCCGGCGTCGACGACGTACACCGCGGAGCGCATCGTGAGATCGGCGTCGGGATGACGGGCGGCGGCGAAGGCGAGCATGGTGCCGTCGGGCGACCACGCCGGGTCGCTCGCGTGCCAGTCGCCGTCGGTGACCGCGCGGACCTCGCGGCTGTCGAGGTCCAGCACGTGGAGGTGGCGGCGGACGGTACCGATGAGGCCTGTGCCATCGGCCTTGTAGTCCAGGCGTTCGGTGGCGACGGGCGCGGAACCCTCGTCAGCGCCGGTCGCGGCGGCGAACGCGATCGCGCGGCCGTCCGGCGACCAGACCGGCGTACCGGCGCCCAGCGGCAGCGCGGTCAGCGGCTTGGCCTCGCCGCCGGCGGCCGGCAGCAGCCACAGCTGGGCCGGGCCGTCCACGGAGCGCAGGAACGCCAGCCGGGTGCCGTCCGGGGACCAGACCGGGGCGCTGTCGGCCGGACCGCGGGTCAGCCGGTGGGGCTCGCCGCCGCCGCACCGCCGCGGCCCGCCACAGGGAGCGGACGTCTCTGTCAGACTCGCGGTCAGCCCTGCGTAGGACGTAGACCACCTGCGCGCCGTCGGGGGAGAGGGCGGGCTGCTCGACCAGCGCGATGCGGTACAGGTCGTCGATGTCGATCCGTCCGGTCATGGTGTTCAGATTGCCTTGCCGGGGTTGAGCAGGCCATGGGGGTCCAGCGCGGCCTTGACCGCCGCCTGCATCGCCCGGACCGCGGGCGCGAGCTCCCGTTCGAGCCCCTCCCGCTTGAGCAGCCCGACGCCGTGCTCGCCGGTGACGGTGCCGCCGAGGTCGAGCGCGGCCGCGACGATCTCGGTGAAGGCGGCCTGGGCGCGCACGCGGGCGGCGTCATCCCCGGCCGGGGTGATGAGCAGCGGGTGCAGGTTACCGTCGCCGACGTGCGCGATGTTGGCGATCCGGATGTCGTGCGCGACCCCGATCGCGTCGATGCGGGCGAGCATCTGCGGGACGGCCGCCTTGGGTACGCAGACGTCCTCCGTGAGCACCGGCCCGAGCCGCTCCAGCGCGGGGTACGCGAGCCGGCGGGCCGAGAACAGCGCGTCGGCCTCGTCCTGGTCGGTGGAGACGGCCGACCAGGTGGCGCCGCCGGCCGCGAACGCCTCGCGCAGCGCCTCGGCCTCGGCGTCACCCTCCGCGCCGAGCGTGTCGACCCGCCCGAGGAGTACGACGGCCGCGTCGGCGGACAGGCCCATGTTCTTCCACGCGTCGACGGCGGCCAGGCAGTGCCGGTCGACCAGTTCCAGCGCCGACGGGGTGAGCCCGGCCGCGGCCGCCGCGGTGACGGCCCGGCCGGCGTCGGCGGCGGAGTCGAAGTACCCGACGACGGTCCGCTCGGGTGCGCGCGCCGGCCTCAGCCTCACCGTCACCTCAGTGATGACGCCGAGGGTGCCCTCCGAGCCGACCATGAGCGAGGTGAGGTCGTAGCCGGCGACCCCCTTCGCGGTGCGGCGCCCGAGCCGGACCAGCTCGCCGGTGCCGGTCACCACCTGCAGCCCGAGCACGTAGTCGCGGGTGACGCCGTACTTCACGCAGCACATGCCGCCGGCGTTGGTCGCGACGTTCCCGCCGATCGTGGACCAGGGCGAACTGGCGGGGTCAGGGGGGTACCAGAGGCCGAAACGCGCGACGTGGGACCGCAGCGCATCGTTGACGACGCCGGGTTGCACGACGGCCAGGCGCTCAAGCGGGTCGACCTCGACGACCGCGGCCATCTTCTCCAGCGACAACACGACGCACCCGGCCACCGCATTGGCCCCGCCGGACAGCCCCGTGCCGGCCCCACGGGGCACGATCGCCGTTCCGGTGGCAATACAAGCAAGGACCGTCGCTTGTACCTCCTGTGCCGACTGCGGTCGTACCAGCGCGACCGGCTGGTCGTACGGGGCCCACTCGGCCTCGTCGTGCGCGTAGGAGCGCAGCACGTCCGGGTCCGTGACGACCCGATCGGCCGGCAGGCGTCGTTCGAGCTCGGTGAGTACCGCCATCGGCTCAGTACACCACCGCCCCCTTTGACACGCTCCTCGTCGGGGGCATCCGGCGTCGTGCCGTCAACCGCCGGCGCCGGCGCTCACCTGACTTTGGGCACGGCGATCAGTAGCGGCGCAGGTCGTCGCGGCGGATCCGGGCGTCGAGCTCCCAGAGCGCGTTGCGGTCGTCGTCGTAGCTGAGCGTCACGTACGCGTCGGCATAGCCCAGCCACCGGCACTCGCGGTGCTCCCGGGACAGCTCGATCCGCGCGCCGGCGCCGGGCACCTCGATCGCGAAGTAGTGCTTCCGGACGATGTACAGGTCATCCGGCCACAGGTCGGCGGCCTTGAAGGAGGCCTTCTGCACGCCGCTGCGCATGTCCAGCTCGAACAGGTCGGCACCGGCCGGAAGCCCGGTCTCCTCGGTGAACTCGCGCCGCGCGGCCGCGCCGAGGCTCTCCTCGCCCTCCACGCCGCCGCTGACCGACTGCCACTGACCGTCGTCACTGCGGCGGAACAGCGCGTACTCCGGTTCCGCCGCCGCCCGCCGAAACACGAACACGTGCACGTTGTGCGGCTGACGCATGGATCGGGTCATGCGTCGTCCCACTCCTCGTCGCCGCCCTCCAGGTCGACGAGGCCCAGGATCACGCCGTCGACGTGGCGGAGGTAGCTGTCCCACGGTGGCGCCAGGCCGTCCTGCGACCAGGTGACCGCCGTCGTCTCGTGCGGGCGTAGCAGCGGGTCGCGCAGCGGCTCGGCCGTCGCGGCCACCGCGGACCAGTCCAGCTCGTAGGTCGCCGCGATCGGCGGCAGGTCGGGCAGCGTGCGGCGGTCGATTCCGGCCAGTGCCGCGGCGAGGTCGTCCGGGGCGTGCTCGCGCAGGTCGAGGACGTGGGCCAGGACGCGCAGGGCGGTCATCGTCTCGTCGGTGAGCAGGTGGATCTTGTTGAACAGGTCGCGCAGCTCGCTCGGGCGGCCGCTCGCCAGCAGGGCGCTCGCCGCGCGGTCCAGGCTGGGGTCGCCGGTGCGCAGGTGCGGGTGGAGGTCGACGCCGGCCGTGAGCTTGCCGGCCTGGACGGTCCAGAGGTGCAGGAAGGCGCCGTACCACAGCACGAGGTACGCGAGATGGTCCGTGTCGTAGCGGTCCTCGAACCTGGCCCGCAGGCGGGCGACGTCCAGCGCGCCGTGCAGGTCACCCTGGCGGGCGCCGCCCGGGCTGACCGAGAACTCCAGCACGTGACAGCTTGCGGCCACGAGGTCCGAGTCGGGCTCCATGCCGTCATTGGATCATGCCTAAACCTCGGACATCAGGTGCCGATGACACGGACATCCGCTGTATCCGACAGCAGCTGGCCCGACGGGACGGAAACCGGCATGACCGCCAACACCACGCCGATCGAGGTGACCGTCCGGCGCAACCCGGTGGCCGCGCTGGTCGCCGACCGGTCCGTGAACATCAAGACCCTGATCGGCGTGGCGCTGGTGGCGCTCGTCGCGATCGGGGTGGGCGCGCTGTCCATCGCGAGCATGGCCCGGATCAACAACCGGCTCGAGAGCCTCAAGTCCGAGCACCTGGAGAGCGTCGCCGAGCTGGTCGTCATCCGGCAGGGCGTGGCCGAGAACTACCGTGCGCAGTCGCTGTTCGCCTGGTCGTCGTACGACCCGACGCTCGGCCCGCGCGCGCAGCAGGCCCGGAGCAATGGCGACACGCTGATCAGTGGTGCGATCGAGCAGTACCGGATGCGCATTTCGGACTCCTCCGCGCGCGCGACGACCCTGGACACGTTCGCGACGGCCTGGGACGGCTACGCCAACCTGCGCAACGTCGTGGTGTTCCAGGAGCAGCCGAAGGCCGGAACCACGGTGACCAGCGACGCGGCCGAGCGGACCAAGCTGTGGCAGAGCCTCGAGGCGCAGATGAACGACGCGCTCGCGCAGTTGCAGTCGCTCGAGAACACCGAGGCGACGGCCGAGGCGAGCAACGCCCTCGGCGCATACCACACCGCGCGCAACTGGACGATCGGTTCCCTGGTCATCGGCCTGCTGGTCGCCTTCACGGTGGCCGGCCTGATCGGGCGGCGGATGAACCGTCAGCTGCGCACCGTGTCCGAGACCCTGCGCGCCACCGCCGACGGCGATCTGACCAAGCGCGCGGCCGTGCTCGCCCGCGACGAACTCGGCCGGATGGCCGTCGCCGTCAACCAAGCGAACGAAAGCATCGGTCGTACCGTCGACACGCTCGCCACCGCCGCCCGCACCCTCGGCGACAGCACCGGCCGCCTGACCGGCGTGACGGCGCGCATCGGCGAGAGCGCCCAGGTGGCGGCGGCCCGCGCGAACGTCGTCGCCGGCGACGCGGGCACCGTCTCCCAGAACGTGCAGACGCTCGCCGCGGGATCCCAGGAGATGGGCGCCTCGATCCGCGAGATCGCGCAGAACGCCAACGACGCCGCGCGGGTCGCCTCCGAGGCGGTCGGCGTGGCCGAAACGACCAACCACACCGTGTCCAAACTCGGCGATTCGAGCACCGAGATCGGCAACGTGGTCAAGGTGATCACCTCGATCGCCGAGCAGACCAACCTCCTGGCCCTGAACGCCACCATCGAGGCGGCCCGCGCGGGCGCGGCCGGCAAGGGGTTCGCGGTCGTCGCCAGCGAGGTGAAGGACCTGGCCCAGGAGACCGCCCGCGCGACCGAGGACATCTCCCGCCGCGTCGAGGCGATCCAGTCCGACACGGCCAACGCGGTCGACGCCATCGGCGAGATCAGCCGCATCATCGCGCGGATCAACGACTACCAGCTGACCATCGCCTCGGCGGTCGAGGAGCAGACGGCCACGACCGGCGAGATGAGCCGCAGCGTGGGCGACGCGGCGCACGGCGCGACGAACATCGCGGGCAACATCGCCGGCGTGGCCGAGGCGGCCCAGTCGACGACGGCGACGCTGACCGAGGTGGACCAGACGGTGCACGAGCTGAACCGGGTGGCGAGCGACCTGCAGGCGACGGTGAGCCGCTTCCGCGTGTGACGCTGGGGCATTTCGCCTCGGCTCCGACCAATTTTCGCGAAGTACGAGTTGGTGCGCATCCCGCGCAAGGCGAGCCGAATCGCGACCGCGGGATGCCGCGCCGTACATTGTCGGTCCTGGCCACGTCGGCTGTACCGTGTCGCGGTCTTGGCGTGTCTCGGCTGTACCGTGTCGCGGTCTTGGCGTGTCTCGGCTGTACCGTGTCGCGGTCTTGGCGTGTCTCGGCTGTACCGTGTCACGGTCCTGGCGTGCCTCGGCTGCATTGTGTCGCGGGGTGGCTACCTCGGTCGTACCGCGTCGCGGGGAGATACTGGAGAGATGGCCGCCGCCGACGCCCGTCGAGACGAGACGCCGCTGGGCCGTCTCCTGACGGCCCGGGCCGACTACCACCGCGCGGCCACCGACCGCCAGCGCATCGAGGACCAGGTGGCCGAGATCCGCGCTCACGAGCAACAGGGCATGATCGACGCCGAGGTCCGCGCCACCCGCCGCATCCTGCTCGACGCCGTACGCCGCCGAGCCGGCGCCGAGGCCCTGATGCTGATCGACCGCGACTTCCTGGCCGTCGCCGACCGCCCCACGATCGTCGCCGCCATGCTCGACGTCGCCCGCACCGTCGGCCGCGCCGACTTCTGCGACCTGCAGATCTACGACCCGACGACGGCCGCCCTGCGCATGGAGGCCCACCGCGGCTTCAGCGACGAATTCCTGGAGTACTTCGCCACCGTCGGCGAGGGCCAGCCCACGGCCTGCGCCGTCGCCGTCCGCACCCGCCAGACCGTCGTGGTCGACGACGTGACCCGCAACCCCATCTTCGCCGGCCAGCCCACCCTGGCCCCGATCTGCGCGGCCGGCTCCCGGGCGATCCGCTCCTACCCGCTGCTGACTCCCGACGGCCGCATCCACGGCGTCCTGTCCCTGCACTACCGCCGTCCCGCCCCCGCAGCGGGCGCCGCGGACTTGGTGGCCGCGAGCGCTGCCCACGCTCTGACCGCGAGCCGGCGTTGACGTTCGGTTTCCGGCCCCCCGTGGCGGGCGCCGCGGGCCTGGTGGCCGCGAGCGGCGCCCACGCGCTGACCGCGAGTCGGCGTTGACGTTCGGTTTCCGACTCCCGCGGCGGGTGCCGCGGACCTGGTGGCCGCGAGCGAGTCCGGCAGCGGCAAGACCACCCTGGCCCGATCGGGCGCCCACGCTCTGACCGCGAGTCGGCGTTGACGTTCGGTTTCCGGCCCCTCGCAGCGGGCACCGCGGACCTGGTAGCCGCGAGCGGCGCCCACGCGCTGACCGCGAGTCGGCGCTGACCTTCAGTTTCCGGCCGGCCGCGAGGGCGTTCCGGACCGTCGCCTGCGGGGCCGCCGACGTGTCGGCCTCAGGTGTCGAGCGGGTTGTCCGTGATGCGCATCGCGAGGTTGCGGCGCACCGAGCCGGCCGCGGCGCTGGCCGGTTTGCGTCGGGCCTGATCTTCGAAGTACCCCAGAAACTCCTTGGTGAAGCCGAGCCGGGGATACCGTTCGAGGGTCTCCGCCCGCAGGTCCGGCGGGAACTCCTCCTCCCATCGTCCGACAATCTCCCAGCTCGTCGCCACCTGCAGCAGGTGCGACTCGGGATCGTCGCCGGCGGACACGTCGTCGCGCATGTGCGTCACGATGATCTCGGCGACCCGATCGGCCCGCCGCGCCGACCACCCCGCGGCGCGCCCGAACACCCGGGCGAGGTCGCCACCGGCCTCCTCGAACGCCACCGTGTGGCTGTCGAACGAGGCCGCCAGCGCGATGTCGTGCAGGAGCGCCGCCACCCCGACGAGCTCGTCGTCGTGGTCGATCCCGCGGGCCGTGCCATAGGCCGCCGCCCACTCGTACGAGCGCACGGAGTGATTGAGCATCGCGGGCGAGAAGTGGCGCTCGGCCACCGACAGCGCGGCCGCGACCGCGGGAGTGTCCGGCAACATTGCCGCAATCCTGCCGTCCGCCGCACCCGGCGCGCGTCACCCACGCGCGGTACCGCCTGGGTGGTGCACGCGACACCTGTCGTCAGTTTCCCGTAGTCGCGCATCCGTGCACTCCGTGTACTTCGGCGTGGTCGCGCATCCCTGCACCCGGTGTACTTCGGCATGGTCGCGCATCCGTGCACCCGGTGTACTTCGGTGTGATCGCGCAACCGCGCACTCGGTTTACTTTTTCGTGTCACGCATCCGCGCACTCTGTGGACCTCTGCTTGATCGCACCTCTGCCGCACTCGGTGTATGTCGAACGGGCGAGGACCGTTGCGTGTTCGCGCGGGTGTCGCAAAGGGTTCTGCGCGGGTGGTGTGCACCGCCCGACCGGCAGACGTCTGCGCAGCTCAGGACCGTGTCGCGCGTGCGCGGTATGGCCAAGGTGGTATGGACCTGCTGCTTGATCTCGGGAATTGACGCGTGCGAATCTCGCGCCACCCCTCTCCCCGAGATCGAGGAGCTCTCCCATGAGATCCCGTCCAGCGGCGCTGACACTGATCGTGTCCGCCGCGCTCATCGGTGCCGGCCTGGCCATCCCGGCCGGCGCCGCGACCCCGGCACAGCTCACGCCCGCCCTGGCCGCCGCGCCCGACATCGCGGTGGCCAACGTGCAGGCCCACCTTGCGCAGCTCGGCACGATCGCATCGAGCAACGGCGGCACCCGGCGCTCCGGCACCGCCGGCTACACGGCATCCGTCGCGTACATCAAGGGCAAGCTGCAGGCCGCCGGCTACACGGTGGCCGAGCAGACGTGCACGAGCTGCACGTACCGCGCGAACAACCTGATCGCCGACTGGCCCGGCGGCCCGTCCGACCAGATCACCATGTTCGGTGCGCACCTGGACAGCGTGGCGGCCGGGCCGGGCATCAACGACAACGGCTCCGGGTCGGCCACGTTGCTGGAGAACGCGCTGGTCCTGGCCCAGCAGCACCCGACGATGAGCCGGCACGTGCGGTTCGCCTGGTGGGCCGGGGAGGAGCAGGGCCTGCAGGGCTCGGCCTTCTACGCCAATGCGCTCACAAGTGCGCAGCGCACGCAGATCAAGGCGTACTACAACTTCGACATGGTCGGTTCGCCCAACGGCGGCTACTTCATCAACCACATCACGTCCTCGGCGGCGGCGCCCATGAAGGCCTACTGGGACTCGCTCGGCCTGCAGCCGGAGGAGAACACCGAGGGCGCGGGCCGCTCCGACGACTACTCGTTCGAGCGGGTGGGCATCCCGACCTCCGGCTACGCGGCGGGTGCGAGCGCGCGCAAGACCTCGGCGCAGGCGGCCAAGTGGGGCGGCACCGCGAACAGCGCGTACGACTCCTGCTACCACCAGTCCTGCGACACGACGAGCAACATCAACGCGACACTGCTCAACCGAGCGGCCGACGGTGTCGCTTCGACCATCTGGGCCACCTCGGTGAGCGGCACGACCACCCCGCCGCCGACCGGCTGCACGTCCGCGCAGCTGTTGACCAACCCGGGCTTCGAGTCGGGCGCGACGGGCTGGTCGGGCACCACGGGCGCGATCGGCCAGTGGTCGTCGCAGGGCCAGGCCGCCCACGGCGGCACGTACAGCGCCTGGCTGCTCGGCTACGGCTCGACGCACACCGAGAGCCTGTCCCAGTCGGTCACCATCCCGGCCGGCTGCACGGCGACGCTGTCGTTCTATGTCCACATCGACTCCGCGGAGACGACGACGTCGACCGCCTACGACAAACTGACCATCACGGCGGGCTCGACGACGCTCGCGACGCTGTCGAACCTGAACAAAGCGACAGGCTACGTGCAGAAGTCGTACAGCCTGACCGCCTTCGCCGGCCAGACCGTCGCGCTCAAGTTCAACGGCACCGAGGACTCCTCCCTGCAGACCTCGTTCGTCCTCGACGACGCGGCCGTGCAGATCAGCTGACCACCCGAGGGCCCGGCGCGATCAGCACGCGCCGGGCCCACACGAATCAGCTGGCCATCCGCGGGCCCGGCGCGATCAGCGCGCGCCGGGCCCACACGGATCAGCCGGCCACCCGAGGGCCCGGCGCGATCAGCACACGCCCTGGGCCGCGCAGATCGGCTGACCATCCACGGGCCCGGCGCGATCGCCCAAAGCGACGGGCCCGCGCACGTATGAACGGATGTGCGCAGCCGAAGCGATCACTTGCCGCCGCCCGGAGTGCGGTCGATGCGCAGTTCGCGCTCGAGTTCCTGCACGAGTGTGCGCAAATCGTCCAGGCGCTGGCTGACCGCGATCCGGTCGATCTCGTCCGGTACGCCGTCGCCGTCCACGTCGTAGTCCGGGGCCAGGCCGTCGGTCATCTCCAGCCGCCGCGCCTCCTCCATCGAGTTCACGATGACGGCGATCAGGATGTTCATGAGCAGGTTGGCCGTGAGCAGCACGTAGCTCACGTAGTACACGAGCGTCCACGGCGACAGGTCCAGCCCCTGCTGAATCAGGTCGGGCAGGGTCTCCAGCGACAGCAGAACGAACAATGTGAGCACCGCCGCGCCGATCGTCCCGTACTGCTGCGGGTAGGCGTCGCCGAAGATCAGCCAGCCGGCCATCCCGTACACGTAAAGCGTCACCAGGGCCAGGGCGAGGAAGCCGCCCACGCCGGGCAGACTGCGCAACAGGGCGGTGACGATGGTGCGCAGTCCGGGGGAGAAACGCACAAGGCTCAGCACGCGCGCGATGCGAATCACGCGCAGGGCGGCCGAGTCGCCGTGCAGTCCGGGCACGAACGCCGCCGCGATCACGACGAAGTCGAACACGTTCCAGCCCTGCTTGAAGAAGTCCTGCGGCCGCCGCCCGTGGGCCAGGATGCGGATCGCGATCTCGGCCACGAACGCGAGCCGGAAGCCCCATTCCAGCTCGTCGAGCAGCTCGCCGACCGCGCCCGGATGCGGATAGGTCTCGATGGCCAGCACCACCGCGTTGGCCCCGATGAGCAGCACGATCGCCACCTCGAAGGCCCGCGACCTCGTCACCCCGGAACACCAACTCGCAATTCGCGCCATGTCGACCATGCGTCGATCTCACCGTTTTGTGCGGTCTGATATCAAGAGCAAATGTCGAGTTCACGGTCGCCCGAGGGCACGGACCCCGCCGCGTCGGTCGCGGCGATGCATGAGCGTTTCCCGCTGATCTATGCGCATTTTCGCCAGGTGTACTCCCTGAGGCTCCCCCGGCACCTCGCCGTCTACGCCGCGTTCTGGCAAGGCATGTCCGCCGACGCCGCCGAGTGTCTCGGCGAGCGCCTCGGCCTGTACCCGTGGGGCATCACCGAACTGTTCGAACCCGGCGGCCTCGACCGCATCCCGCGCGACGGCCTCGATGAGCGTTTGCACTGTCGTTTCCGGCGCGATCCGGCCGAGTTCGTCACCGTCATGGGCGGCGACACGGACGGCCTGCACTTCGGCCTGTGGTACGACGACCCGGCCGAACTCCCGTCGTTCATCGCGCACAACTACGCGCGCGATTCCGCCGAGACGTGGACGAACCGCGCACCCACGCTGCTGGAACAGATCCGCATCCGCCTGGCGGACATGCGCCGCGACGTCGAACTCGACGGCCCCGAGCACTACGAGGGCATGCCGCCGTTCGAACCGCTGGAGGCCGCCCTCGACGCGTACGCGCAGGCCGACGCCGAAGCCCTCGCCGCCGACGGCCCGCCCCGCTGGGCCGACGCCCCACGCCCGCGTGCCGCGATCACCATCGGCCCGATCCTGCCCCCGGCCGCGGGCGACCCACGCGCGGCCGAGGCCGGCACCCGCCTGGACACCTACCGCGACCCGGCCGCCGCGGCCCTGGTGATCGCGGAGGCGCGAGCCGAACTGGCGGCCGGCCGCCCGGCCCTGGCCCTGATGGTCGGCGGCGAACTGCACTGGCTGGACGCGGACGAGTACCGCGCCGAGTCGACAGAACTCCTGACCGGCGCGTACCGGGCCCTGGGCCGCGACGCGCTCGCCGAGATCATCGAGGTCCACCACGCCCACCGCGACCTGCGTTCGGTCGAGGTCCTGACGCCCCGGTGAGCTCGGCCCGGCGGATGGCGGGTGTCGGCCGGCCGCGAAGGTCATCGAGGCCCGCCGAGGCCATCCTTGTGCGCCGGATGCCGCGCCGCCGCCGTCGTGCGCACCGCGGCCTGGGTCGGTGGGCGGTGCTGACGTGTCGGGGCGCGGATCGGCCACTGCTGCGCCGCCCGGCGCACTGCGGCCTGGGTCGGTGGGCGGTGCTGACGTGTCGGGGCGCGGATCGGCCACTGCTGCGCCGCCCGGCGCACTGCGGCCTGGGTCGGTGGGCGGTGCTGACGTGTCGGGGCGCGGATCGGCCGCTGCTGCGCCGCCCGGCGCACTGCGGCCTGGGTCGGTGGGCGGTGCTGACGTGTCGGGCGCGGATCGGCCGCAGCCAGTCCAGGGCATCGTGAGTTCGGCCCGGCGGATGGCGGGCGTTGGCCGGCCGCGACGGTCATTGAGGCGCGCCGCGCGCGCCGCGACCTGCGGGCGGTGGCGGGTCCGGCGTTCCGATGAGCGCGGCCAGGGCGTTGGCGATGGCCTGCATGCCCGCCGCGTTGGGGTGGAAGGGAGCCGGCCGCCGGAAGCCGGTCACCCACTGGTTGCGCGAACCCAGCGCGTGGCCGGCCCCGAGCTCCGAGGCGCGCAACAGGTCGGCCCCGGTCTGCGCGGATGCGCGCGCGAAGGCGTCGGCCAGCTGTTCGCCGATGCGCCGGAAGGCGGCGATCTGCGCGGGATCGAACGGGGTCGCGCGCGTCCACGTGGTGTCGGGGCCGAGCAAGGGCAGGTAGTCCACGAGCACGACCCGGCACCGCGGTGCGCGTTCGCGGGCCGTGGTCACCACGCGGACGAGGCCGGCCGTGGCGCGTTCGAGGTCCGCTTCGCCCACGGTCGGCACGGCGTTGCGGGCGAGGCGGCGGCCCAGGGGTCGGGTCAGCCGGTGCGCGCGGAGGCGGCCGCTGATCGCGGTGCGCACCAGGCCGCCGACGTAGCCGAGATCGTTGCCGCCGGCCGTGATCGTGACCAGGTCGGCGTCGGCCGGGACCCGATCGACGAGGAGCGTGTCCGTCGTGGCTCCGGAGACCGACAGGTCGGTCACCCGTGCGCCGAGGCGCTCGGCGAGCAGCCGGGCATAGTTCCGGCCCGAACGACCCGTACGCCGATCGAGGACCGGCTCGATCCCGGGGCCCGCCGCGAACGAACTGCCCAACGCCACGATGTGCATTCGAGCAAGGGTGCCAGACCGGGCGGCGAACTGCGCGCCGTGCGCAAACGGACGGTCGAAACCCGCGGCAGCCGATCAAACGAGCAGCCGATCAAACGACCAGCGGGCGGACGGACGGACGGGCGAACGAGCAGACGATCGGAGCGGTCGGCGCGAGGGTGGCTGCGCGCGCTGGAGACATCGGTAAGAGTCGCTGGGGTAGCCGGTCGGTGAACATCGTGGTGGGCGGGGTGAGGGCTTGCGTCCTGCGCCTACTGTGTCCGGCGTGACCGGGCTTCGGTTGGGTATCGACTTCGGCACATCCAACACCGCGGCGGTTCTGCGACTTGCCGACGGTACGATTCGATCGCTCGTTTTTGACGGCTCCGAGCTGCTGCCCTCGGCCGTCTGCCGGGCGGTCGACGGGACGCTGCTCGTCGGGCGGGACGCGATCCGGGCCGCCCGCACCGATCCGAGCGCGTTCGAGCCGCATCCGAAACGGTGCATCGACGACGGTACCGTGGTGCTCGGCGGGCACGAGGTGCCGGTCGCGGCGGTGATCGGGGCCGTGCTGCGCCGGGTGTTCGACGAGGCGGTGCGCGTCGCCGGTGAGCAACCCGCGCAGGTGACCATCGCGTGCCCGGCCGGGTGGGGGCCGCGGCGGCGCGAGGTGCTGCTCGAGGCCGCCCGCGACGCCGGGATGCACGGCGCCGAGCTCGTGGCCGAGCCGGTCGCGGCCGCTCGCGCGCACGGCGGGCTGCGCGCCGGTGACAACGGGGAGCCGAACACCAGCGCGGGGCTCGGACCCGGCGGCACGGCGCTGATCTATGACCTCGGCGCCGGCACGTTCGACGTGTCCGTGCTGCGCCGCACCGCGGACGGGTTCGATGTCCTGGCCGAGGCCGGGCTCGACGACGCCGGCGGGCTGGAGGTGGACGCGGCGATCGTGACGTACCTCGGCGCGGTCTACTCCGGCCGCGACGCCGGCACGTGGCGCCGGCTCATGCACCCACAGTCCAATGAGGACAGACGCGCGGCCCGGCAGCTGTGGGACGATGTGCGCGCCGCGAAGGAGAGCCTCGCGCGCGCCACCGCGACCGTCATCCACGTGCCCCTGTTCGCGGACGACGCACCGTTCGGACGCGAACAACTCGATCTGCTCGCTTCGCCCATTCTCGACCGGACCGTGCACCAGGCCCGCGCGGTTCTGCGCGAAGCGAGCATGCAAGCCGAAGACCTGGATGCCGTACTGCTCGTCGGCGGAGGAAGCCGCCTGCCGCTCGTCGCCACGATGCTGCACCGCCGGTTGGGCAGAACGCCAGTCTCCACCGAGCGACCGGAACTCATCGTGGCCGAAGGAGCAACGCTCACCCCGAAAGCGACAACGCCACCGCAAGCCGCACCGCCGCCGCGAACCGCACCGCCGCCGCGAGCCACACCGCCGAGACCGCCGCGGGCCGCACCGCCCGGGCCCCCGCGGGCGCGGCCGGCGACCAGGCCGGGCATCATGCCGAAGAAGCGGCGCCGCTGGCCGGTCGTGCTCGCGGTACTCGTGCTGCTCGCAGCCGGCGCCGCGTACGCGAGCAACGCCTGGCTCAACCGCTGCCTCACCCTGAGCCTCGTCAGCTCGGACGAGAAGGCGCCAGTGCTCACCGAACTCGCGCGGCAGTACCGCGACTCCGGCCGCGAGACGGCGGGCCGCTGCGTCGACATCGGCGTCACCATCGGCAGCTCGCGGATGGTCGCCGACGCGCTCGCCACCGGGGCGTCGTGGGAAGGCCGCGCGCGTCCCGACATCTGGTCGCCGTCGTCCAGCGTGTGGACCGAGCGGCTGCGCGCGGCGCGCCCCGCGGTGCTGCCGGCGGGCGAGCTGCCGTCGGTCACGCGCACGCCGGTGGTGATCGGCATGCCGAAGCCGATGGCCGAGGCGCTCGGCTGGCCGAAGGCGAGGATCGGCTGGTCGGACCTCGCCGCCCTCGCCGCCGACCCGCGCGGCTGGGGCGCCAAGGGACACCCCGAGTGGGGACCGTTCACGCTCGGCAAGACCAATCCGAACACCTCGACGACCGGGCTGCTCTCGTTCGCCTCGACGGCCAAGGCGCTCGGTTCCGCGCCTGAGCGTCTGCGCAGTCTCGAGCTCGCGACCGTGCACTACGGCAGCAGTTCGTCCACGTTCACCAAGAACCTGTATCAGGCCGATCAGGTCGGTCGCGGACTCGAATACGTGAGTGCGATCGCGCTGGAGGAACAGGTCATCTTCCAGTACAACCGCGGCAATCTGCTCGACGGCGGACAACAGGCGCCCCCGAAAACGCCATTGGTCGCCATCTACCCGTCCGACGGCACGATCGCGTCCGACGATCCCTATGCGATCCTGCACGAGAGCTGGGTCAGTCCCGATCAGTCCGCCGCCGCCGAGGATTTTCTCCGGTACATTCACGAGCCCGCCCAGGCCGCCCTGTTCCTCGACGAGGGGTTCCGGGACGTCGAGGACCACGCCGGGAAGTGGCTGCTCGCGGACCCGGGCCTGCAGTCGGAGCCGTCGTTCACCACGGTCGCGCCGCCGGACGCCAAGACCGTCGAGACGCTGCTGGCACTGTGGAACCAGGTGCGCAAACCGGCGAGCGTGCTCATTGTCGTCGACGAATCCGGCTCGATGATTCAGGAGGTCGGCGACTCGGACAAGACCCGGCTGCAGCTGGCCAAGGAGGCGGCCACCCCGGCCGTCGACACGCTCGCCGCGACCGACGAGATCGGGCTGTGGGCATTCAGCGGGCCGGAAACGAGCGGCGCGGATCCGTGGCGGGAACTGATGCCGCTCAGCCCGGTCGGCGCGGCGAAGGACAAGTACCGGCAGTCCGTCCAGGTGCTGCGCGCCCATGGCGAGACCGCGCTGTACGCGACGATCCGATCGGCCGTTTCGCGCATGAAGGACGCGCAGAACGATCGGCGCATCTACGCGGTCGTGGTGCTCAGCGACGGCGAGAACCAGTACCCGGCCGACGACGACCTGAACAAGCTCGTCGATGAGCTCGGCAAGGGCAGCCTGGAGAAGCCGGTGCGGGTGTTCACGATCGCGTACGGCTCGGACGCCGACAACGCCTCCCTGGACCGCATCGCGAGCGCGTCCCGCGGCGGCAGCTACGACGCCACGAACGCGCTCGACATCCGCAACGTGTTCAACGACGTGCTGTCCAACTTCTGAGCATCGGTACCGACACCACGGCGACGATCGCGAGCAGCCCGATGACGACGAGGCCGGCGGGCTGCTCGATCGAACGCACATACACGGAGGCGTACACATTGGCGATCGTGTCGCTCACGAGCACCGCGGCGGCCAGATGGACCCCGGCGGTGCGCCGCGCGGCGAGCAGGACCGCGGCGAGCGGGTCGAGCACGGTCAGCGCGGTGTAGTACGCGGCGAGCCAGGCGGGCGCCCACGCGTACGGCGGCCATCCGCCCGTGGCGAGCTGGTAGATGTGCACGAAACAGCCATAGGTGAGCGCCGAAACGAGCAGGACGACGACGAACCGCCTCACGAGCGGGCCGGCGGAGGGTGCGGCTCCGCCGTTGCGGGCGGCGGCGGGCGGCCTCACGAGCTGGGCGACGATGCGTCACGAGCCGGGCGACGATGCGTCCGCTTGCAGGAGGGCGAGATCGCGCTCGGCGAACTTGCGGTGGTACCACTCCTCGTTGAGCACCACGAGCAGGCACTCGGACACCTCGAACGCGTGCGCCGGCGGCCAGCCCGGGGCGTCGACCGGCGTGGTCTTCTCGGCGAGGCGCTCGTCGGTCAGCGCCGCGATGAGCGAACGGACAGTCGCCGCGCGATCGTGTCGCAGGGCCAGGGCCTCGTCGAGCGTGGGGCGGGCGGTGCGATCACGCGGTACACCCGGGGTGTCTTCCATCTGGTCCCACGGCAGTGACAAGGGGTGCCAGGGTGCGGGGTCGCCGAGGATGCCGCGGTAGACCCAGCATTCGGACGCGAACGACAGGTGGCGCAGCGTCTCGATGAACGACCATTCGCCGTTGACCGATTCGTGCAGCCGCTCCGGCGGCAACTGCCGCGCGCGCTCGACGGTCTCCGCCCAGCGCCGCTCCACGAGGTCCCAGGCCTCGCGGAACCCGTCGGCGCTGGTCGGGCGCATCTTGACCCGCTCGGGATCGCGGCGGTCCAGCTCGGCCTCGATGAGCGGCGCGACCGCCACGCCGTTGATCACCAGGCGGTCGACGTCGCCCTCGATGCTCGCATCGCGCAGGTCGACGTGGCGGAACGTGGCGCCGGTGAGGTCGACCTGACTGAAGTGCGCACCGCGCAGATTCCGATTGACGAATTCCGTCATGATGCCGAGGCTAACAGCGTGTTCGAGCTGATACTGCCCCCGAAGGCCCGTCCGGGTGACCGCATCGCGGTCCTGTCGCCGTCGTTCGCGGCGGCCGGTGCGTTTCCGGCCGTGCACGAACAGGCGATGCGCAGATTGCAGGACGTCACCGGCCTGATCCCGGTGGAGTTCCCGACGACGCGGCAGGTCGGCGCGTCCGCACAGGCACGCGCGGCGGATCTGAACGCGGCGTTCGCGGATCCGTCCATTCGCGCAATCCTGGCGGTCGTCGGCGGCGAGGATCAGATCACGGTGGTACCGCACCTCGACCCCGACCTGGCCCGCGCCGACCCGAAGCCGTTCCTCGGCACCAGCGACAACACGAACGTGCACCAGTGGCTCTGGGCGAACGGCGTCGCCAGCTTCTACGGCGGCTCCAGCCAGGTCCACCTCGGCCCGGGCCCGGCCGTCGACGATGTGCACGCCCGCTCGTTGCGCGCGGCGCTGCTCACCGGTGAGCGAATGGACATCACCGACCCCGGCGAGTCCGAGGACATCGGACAACCCTGGGACGACCCGCGCGCCTTGGCAGAGTACGGCGAGCGCGAGCCGACCGACCCGTGGAGCTGGCACGGCCCGGCGCGCACGGTCACCGGCCGCACGTGGGGCGGCTGCATCGAGGTGCTCGAGTGGGTGCTCACCGCCGGCCGGTTCCCGTTCGCACCGGACGTCCTCGATGGCGGGGTCATGCTGCTGGAGACGTCGGAGGAACTGCTCCCCGCGCGCAATGTCGCATGGATTGTTCGCGCACTGGGGGAGCGGGGCCTGCTGGGGGCCGTTTCCGCGGTACTGCTGGCGCGTCCACCCGTCTCCGACTTCACCACCCGCCCGGAGCCGGACGAGCGGGCGCGGCTGCGGGCCGACCAGCGCGACGCGGTCGTGGCGGAGGTGACCCGCTACAACCCGGACGCGGTCGTGTGCGTCGGCGTCCCGTTCGGCCACACCCGTCCACAGTGGATCCTCCCGCACGGCGGCACCATGACGGTCGATGGCGTCGCCCGGCGCGTCTACGCCGACTACTGAGCCCGAAGCCCGCGGACGTACTGCGCGGTGACGGCGACACCCCGGTCCTCGTCCCGCGACAGCTCGTCGAGCGCGCGGTCGGCGGTGGCGCCCGGGATGCCGGCGAGCGACTGCGCCAGGCGGCGGCGGGCCGCGGAGTCGGTGACGTGCGCGAGGCGGTGCACCAGCTCGCCCGCGATGGCCTCCGCCTGCGCGGGGTCGCTCGCCACGGTGCTCAGGGCGTCGGCCGCGTCGACGTCGTTGGACTCGTCGACGACCATGTCGATGAGCGTCGGCACGGTGGCGGGGACGCCGCGGGCGCCGAGGGCCAGGGCGGCGTGCCGGCGGACCGCGAGGTCGGCGTGGGTGAGGGCGCCTTCGAGCAGTACCGTGGCGGCGTCTTCGGGAATTTCGGCGATGCACCGGACTGCGCGTTTGCGCACCTCGGGCGACGGCGACGCGAGCGCTTCGGCCAAAGGCGCCAGGCCGGCGTCGCCCGAACGCGCGAGTGCCCACTGCAGCGCGCCGGCGACGTTCGGCTCCGTTTCGTGCAGCGCGGCCTCGACCAGGGCCGCCACCGGCACCTCGGCGGAGAGCGCGGCGCGTTGCCGGCGGCCGGCGCTCTCCGAGCCGAGCGCCTGCAGCAGCGCGACGACCTGGAGCACGTCCTCCCAGCCGCTCGGCTCGGCGGCGTCGATGCGCTGCAGCCGGGTGAGCAGTTCGGTTTCGCGCGCGATGCGCTCGCGCGTCCGGCGCATCAGGTCGTCGACGAGCGCCGCCGGCGCGAACGCGGGGTCGTCGAGTGCGCGTTTGACGTCGCGAAGCGACAGTCCGAGCGAGCGCAGGCTCTCGATGTGGAAGATGCGGCGGATGTCGCCGTCGGAGTACTCCCGGTAGCCCGCGCCACTGCGACCCGTCGGCCGCACCAGGCCGAGCGAGTCGTAGTGGCGGAGCATGCGCGCACTGACGCCGGAGCGCCGCGCCACGTCACCGATCAACACTGCCTTGTCACGCCTTCCGATGCGCGGGCCTTCACGCCTCCTGGCAGGGGCTTTACGGCTCCGGCGGCCCTTGCACGTTTCCGGCCGTCGTCACATGTTTCCGGCCGTCGTCACACGTTTCCGGCCGGCCTCGCACGTTTCCGGCCGGCCTCGCACGTTTCCGGCCGGCCTCACACGTTTCCGGCCGGCCGTTCAGGTCTCCTGCCGGCTCTCACGCCTCCTGGCCGGTCGGCCCGAGGGCGAAGACGCGCTTGGCCTCCTCGACGCCGAGCTCGAACGCGGCGTCCGGGTCGCGCAGCAGGCGTGCGGTCGCCGCCGCGTGCCGGCGAACTCGCACGTCGCGGTTGTTCGCCGCGGCGTGCAGAACCTGCTCGATTGTGTCACCCAGCGCCACCAGCGCGCGGCTCAGGCTCAGTTGCGTCTCCCGGTCACCCCGGCCGAGCTGCGTGGCCAGCACGGCGGCGAGCGCGGCCCGCTCGTCCGCGCCGTCCGCGCCGCCGTCCGCGCCGTCCGCGCCGCCGTCCGCGCCGTCCGCGCCGTCCGCGCCGCTGTCCGCGCCGTCCGGGGCGCTCGGGGCGCTCGGGGCGCCCGGGGCGTCCGGGGCGTCCGGGGCGTCCGGGGCGAGCGCCACCGCGGTCCGCCAGGCCGTGCGCGCCACCTGGTCGTCGGCGTCGGTGAGCAGTGCGTGGGTGATCGCCGGCCACGCCGCGCGGTCGCCGATCTTCGACAACGTGTGCAGCGCCTGACTGCGCGCTTGTGCACGTTCGTCGCGCAGTTCGGCGATCAACCGGGGGACGGTGAGCGCCGCCGGGTGCCGGGTGAGCGCCCAGGTGAGCATGTCGCGCACGTAGAAGTCCGGTTCGATCGCGCACCGCGCAACGAGCGAGTCGACATACCCGGTGTCCGGATGTGTTCCGATCGCCAGCGCCGCCTGCAGCCGCACCGACGAGCTGGTGTGGGAGAGACCCTGCAGCGTCGTCATGACCCCAGTGAAGACCTTGTCACAGTGTCAGGGTCAAGCGTTGCGCGAGCCGCGGGATGTGCGCCGGCCGATAACGGCTTCGTGACGTTCGATGGGCATTTGACAGTACAAGCGATGAACTGGCGGTTGTCTCTTGCTCGCGCGGGCGGTCCAACTCATGATGTGGCAATGATTCCGCTGAATGCCGCGGCATGAGCGCCGTCGTCCCGGAGTCGGCCGCGCAGCTGGCCGCCGCGACGCCGGATCGTCGGGACCGGTATGTCGACCTGATTCGGGTCGTGTCCATCTGCGCGGTCATTGTCGGGCACTGGCTGCTCGCGATGGTCACGCTGTACGGGGCCGGCGAGCTCCCGTTCCGCCTGCCGTTCCAGATCATCACCTGGGTGCTGCAGGTCATGCCGCTGTTCTTCGCCGTCGGCGGATTCGCGCACTCGATGACGCTCGCATCGCTGCGGCGCAAGGGCGGATCGCTCGGTGACTTCTATCGTTCGCGCACTGCGCGTCTGCTGCCGCCTGTGCTCGTATTGCTCGGCGTATGGGCGGTTCTGGCCGGTGTGCTCGAGGCGGGCGGCTGGGAGCAGGGGCCGGTCGGACTGGCCGTCGACCGCGTGACGACGCCGCTGTGGTTCATCGGTGTGTACCTCATGGTCGTGCTGTTCGCGCCGCTCATGGAATTCGCGCACCGGCGGTTGGGCTGGGGCGTGCTCGCACTGCTCGCCGTGCTCGCGATCGGCTTCGATCTGCTCGAGTTCCGCTACGGCCAGCTCTGGGCGGGCGTGGTGAACCTCGTCATCATCTGGCTGGCAATTCACCAACTGGGATTCTTCTGGGCCGATGGTGTACTGAGCCGAGGCTGGATCCCGGCCGTCTGCGCGGTTGTCGGCATCGGGGCGGCAGTGGCGGTGACCTATGGCGCGCACTGGTATCCGGTGCTGATGGTCGGTCTTCCGGGCAGCCCGGCGTCGAACATGGCCCCGCCGAACATGGCGTTGTTCGCGTACGCGATCGGTCAGATCGGTCTGGTTCTGCTCGTTTGCGCACCGGCCGAACGATGGCTGCGCCGCGCGCGGGTGTGGCTGACCGTGGTGTACGGCAACGGCGTCGTGATGACCCTGTTCTGCTGGCACCTGTCGGCGGTCTTCGTCGTGCAGGGCGTGCTGCTGCTGGTCGGCGTCAAACCGCCGGCCGCCGGTACCGGTGGATGGTGGGCCATTCTGCCGCTGTGGATTCTCGCCTGCGCGGTGCCGCTGGCCGGGCTCGTCGCGCTGTTCCGCCGGGCCGAGCGCATCCCCGGTCCGTCCGCCGGAGGGGGCGGCGCGGTGATTGCCGCGCTCGGCGTGGTGCTCGCCGGTGTCGGCATCTTCGTGGTGTCGCAGGTCGGATTCGACGGGCTCTTCCTCGGCAAGCCGGAAGAGGTGAACGGCGTGACGCTGGCGGCCTGGATGGGCGTCGCCGGGCTGCTCGCCGGCCTGGTGCTATTGCGTATCGGCGGCGGCCGCGCGGCGAACGCTTAAAACGCTCTTAACAGATCTCGGATAATTTCGGGACCCGGAATCGGGCCCCGTTCGGACCATGTGCGTCGGCCGAAAGTACGACTTGCGCAGCGAACGGATCCTGCTGACCAGCGTCTATGTATGGAACGTGAGACTCCTTCGCCGAATCCCTTCATGGCGGGGAGGTGGCGCGGTGGAAAACTACAGAAAGTAGTGACCGGCATCGTTTTGTAGATATCGAACCCCCGTGATAGCTTTCCCCGCGGCAATGAGGCAGGCAATCCAACCCTGGGCGCGGTCGCGTGTGGGGCCGGCTCGAACGGGGCGAGCAGAGGGATGGCGACCGAAGCCATTGGCATGCGTCAACGATGGCGCCAGAAATTGTGGGTGTGGGCCCGCCGTTACGTTCCGGCGGAAATTGCCGGCACCATCTGTGCATTTATCGGCACCGCTGTCATTTACGGCATGTTCACCGATCGCGTGCTGGCCGCGGTGGCCGGCACGGTGGGCGAGATCGTCGGATTCTACGGGCTGATCGCGACTGTCGAATGGCGCCGGGAACGCGCTCGCGGCTACGGGCTGCGGCGCACCACGACCTCGACCGCGCGCCTGCTGGTGGCCGAATTCGGGGTGATCGAGGTGCTCGACTCGACGATCCTGCGGCCATTCTTCATGTACCTCGGGCCCGGCATCACCGGCGGCATGGGCTCCGGCACGCTGCTCGGCAAGCTCATGGCCGACGTCGCCTTCTACGGCGTGGCGATCGTCAGCTACGAGCTGATCCGCCGCCGGCGCAAGGAGCGGTTCGCCGCCGAGGAGGACACCGTCGAGCTCACCCGGCGCGTGGAGGACGAGATCACGCAGCCGATTCCGCTGCAGCCTGGCCCGGTGCGCATTCCCGCGCAGCGCAAGGCCGGACCGCGCGCCAAAGCGCGCAAGGGGCTGCCGGCCCGCACCGTGCGGAGTTCCGCATGAGCGCGCCGCGGCTCGTCATGGACCTGGCGCGGGTCGGCGCGGCGTACCGGACCATGCGCGCGGCCCTGCCGGACGTCGCTGTGCACTATGCGATGAAGTGCAACCCGCATCCGCGCGTGATCGCGCACCTTGCGGCGCTCGGCTGCGGCTTCGAGATCGCCTCGGCGGCCGAACTCGAGCAGCTCCTCGCCATCGGGGTGCCCCCGCGCGAGGTGCTGTTCAGCAATCCGGTCAAGCCCGAGACGCACATCGCGCGGGCGTTCGCGGCGGGCGTGCACCGGTTCGCCTTCGATTCCGTCGACGAACTGCACAAGTTGCGCAGATCCGCGCACGGTTCGTCCGTGTACGTGCGGCTGGCGGTGCCCGATCTGCACAGCGAGGTGCCGAGTGAGGGCAAGTTCGGGGTGGACCTCGACAGCGCCGCCCAGCTGCTGCTGACCGCCCGTGACCTGGGGCTCGACCCGCACGGCGTGACCTTTCACGTCGGCTCGCAGATGATGCATCCGCGCGCGTGGGCGCAGCCGCTGGAGATGGTGGGCGAGCTGATGGACAAGCTGCTCGCCGAGGACGTTCGTGTGCGGCTGGTTGACCTGGGGGGCGGCTTTCCCGCGCGGTACCAGGGAGAACCGCCTCCGCTCGAGGACTATGCGGCGGTCATCGAGGCCGGTCTGGCCGCGCTGCCGTATGCCGTGCATTCGGTCATCGAGCCCGGGCGCGCCCTGGTCGCCGAGGCCGGCACGCTGATCGCGAACGTCATCGGGGTCGCCGACCGGATGGGCAGGCGCTGGGTGCACCTGGACGTCGGCGCGTTCAACGCGCTGATGGAGAGCCTGGAGACCGGCAACCAGCTGCGCTTCCCGGTCCGCGACGAGCTCGGCGGCCCGCAGCTGCGGCGCTGCCAGCTGACCGGGCCGACCTGCGACAGCCAGGACACGATCCTCTTCGATGTCGAGCTGTCGGAGGGGCTGGCGACCGGCGATCGCGTGCATCTCGGCAGCGCCGGCGCATACACCACCGTCTACGCATCGAGCTTCAACGGCTTCGAGCCGCCGGTCGTGGACGTTCTCGACGCTCTCGACGGCGCGCAGCCGTCGGCCGTGGACGTTCATGACGCTTCCGACGGCGCTCAGCTGTCGGACGTGGACGTTCATGACGCTTCCGACGGCGCGCAGCCGTCGGGCGTGGACGTTCTTGACGCTTTCGACGGCGTTCAGCCGCCGGTCGTGCACATTCGAACACAAGCGGGGGATCTGCAATGACGCGCAGCCATGCGGCCGAGCCCGACGTCGAGGTGGACGCCGACCTGGCGGTTCTCGGTTCGCCGGTGTACCGCGGGGTGAAAACGGTCGTCGCCAGTCTGGGCGTCATCTACGCGCTCAGCACCCTGTTCCCGATGGGCGGGGAACGCCCGGCGCTGCTGGACACCTGGTTCTACTCGGCGGTGCTGATCGCCACGTCGCTGCTGGCCCTGGCCCGGCCCGTCCTCGTCCGGCGCAACCGGCTGGCCTGGGCCTTCGTCGGCGGCGGGGTCGCGTCCTGGGCCGCCGGCGACATCTACTGGCAGGCCAGCTTCACCGACGTCGATGCCAACGCGATCCCGGTGCCGTCGCTCGCGGACGTGTTCTACGTCGGGCTGTATCCGCTCGCGTACATCGGTTTCATTCTGCTCGCTCGCGCATCGGTCCGCCGCCTGCCCGCGTCCGTCTGGCTGGACGGTGTGGTCACGTCGCTCGCGGCCGGCGCGGCGTTCTCGGCGTTCACGCTCAACAGCCTGCTCGACGGCAACGCGGGCAAGCCGTTCGCGGCGACCGTCACCAGCCTGTCGTACCCGATCGGCGACCTCATCCTCATGGTCGTCGCGGTCGCGGCGCTGGCGATGGTCCGGTGGCGCAACGACCCGGTCTGGTGGATGGCCGGCCTCGGCGCCGCCGCGTTCACGGTGGCCGACACCGCCTATCTGTTCGGCCTCGCGGACAACTCCTACACCGACGGGAGCTGGGTCGACGGGACCTGGATGATCGGCCTGACCATGATGGCCCTCGCCGGCTCCGTGTACCGCCGCCGCGCGATCGACGAGGTGCGCGGATTCGCGGCCCTGCTCGTACCGATCCTGTTCTCGTTGTGCGCGCTCGTGGTGCTCATCGTGGGCACGTTCGTGCACCTGCACCCGTTCACCATCGTCATGGCCAGTGCGTGTCTGCTCGCCGCCGGGGCGCGCACGGCGCTCACGTTCGAGCAGACCCGCGAGCTCACTCGCACACGGCGCGAGGCGGCCACGGACGAACTGAGCGGATTGGGCAACCGGCGGGTGCTCGATTCGGCGCTTCCGAGCATGCTCGAGGAACTGCCGCAGGGCGCGGTGCTGCCGCTCACCATCGTCGCCGTCGACCATTTGCATGAAATGAACCGCATTCTCGGGTACACCGCCGGCGACATGATCCTGAACACCGTCGGTAACCGGCTCCAGCAGGCGCTGCCCCCGGAGGCGGTCGCCGTGCGGCTCGGCGGGGCCGAGATCGCCATCCTGCGCACGGTCTCCGCCGGCACCGCCGACAGCATCGCGCGCGAC
Organism: Dactylosporangium sp. CS-033363; assembly: GCF_050942475.1. NCBI lineage: Bacteria > Bacillati > Actinomycetota > Actinomycetes > Micromonosporales > Micromonosporaceae > Dactylosporangium > Dactylosporangium sp. CS-033363. Next base: position 3,468,702 of record NZ_CP192032.1, read on the forward strand.
ACCGAGCTGCTGTTGCGCAGCCTCGCCGCGCCGGTCCCGGCCGGCCCGGTGCCGGTGCAGATCGAGCTCAGCGCCGGGGTGGCGTTCGCGCCCATGCACGCCACGAACTCGGCCGAACTCATCCGGTGCGCGGCCGACGCCCTGCACGAGGCCAAGTCGGCCCGCTCCGAGGTGGAGATCTACGACCCCGGGCACCGTGGCGACGTCGGCTCCCACCTGCTGCCGGACCTGCTCCGGGCGGTCGAGCAGGAGCAGTTCTTCGTGTACTACCAGCCGAAGGTCGACCTCAGCACCCGCCGCCCGGTCGCGCTGGAGGCCCTGCTGCGGTGGCGGCACCCGGTCCACGGCTGGATCGAGCCGGAGGTGCTGCAGCGCCTCGCCGTGCAGGTCGGCCTGACCCGCCAGCTCACCCGCTTCCTGCTGCGCACCGCGCTCGAAAGTTGCGCCGGCTGGCGGCGGCAGGGCTTCGAGCTGGGCGTGGCGTGCGACGTGTCCGCGGCGGACGTGCTCGACTCCCGGTTGCCCTACGACGTCGCGAAAATGGTCAACAAGCTCATCGTCCCGCCCTCGGCCCTCACCCTGGAGATCGCCGAGGACGTCATGCTGATCGATGCCCGCCGCACGGAGACCGCACTTGGCCAGTTCCGCCATTTCGGTGTACGACTGGCGCTCGATCACTACGGCCGCTCGGCACCCTCGCTTGCGCGTTTGCGCAGCATGCCCGTGGACGAGTTGAAGCTGGACCCGGCGTTCGCGGCGCCGATGGTGAACAGCCCGCAGGACGCGGTCGTCATCCGCTCGACGGTCGAACTTGCGCGTTCGCTCGGCATCACGGTCGTCGCGGAGGGCGTCGACTCGCGCGAGATGGTGGACGCGGTGACGCTGTCCGGATGCGCGGGTGTGCAGGGCGTGCTGCCGGGCGAGCCGATGAGCGTCGAGGTGTTGCGCACCTGGCTGAGTTCGCTCGGCCCGGCCGGGGAGCAGCGGACGCCTGGTCAGCGGCGTCCTGAGGAGCCGACGTACAGCGGGCGCGGAATGCGCTAGCCGGTTGTGTTCGCTTCGCGCAACGGGCGCCGCTGCTGCGGCGCCCGTTGTTGCGCTGTGCGCGTTTGGTCAGTGCGCGACCGCGACGACGGGCTCGAGGCTTTCCGCCGGCAGGTGCTGCGGGCGGACAATCAGCCAGAGCACCAGGGCCGCCGACGTCATGCCGCCGAAGACCACGATCGCCATCGCCTCCGCGCCGATGCCCAGGACGCCGACCAGCGGGGCGGCCAGCGCGCCGACGCCGAACTGGACCGCGCCGAGGAGGGCGGCGGCGGTACCGGCGGCCTCACCGTGGCGGGACAGCGCCAGCGCCGGGGCGTTGGGCATGGCCAGGCCGACTGTCGCGAGCACCGTCCACAGCGGGATGACCACGCCGAGCAGGCCGCCCGTGCCGGTGGCGGCGAGCACGAGCAGCACCGCGCCGGAGGCTACCCCGGCGATGAGCGCTCCGGTCAGGATGCGCTGCGGCGACCACCAGCGCAGCAGACGTACATTGAGCTGCGTCGCGCCGATCAGGCCGATCGCGCCGCCGGCGAAGACGAATGCGAACTGCTGCTCGCTCATGCCGTACTCGTCCTGGAACACGAAGCTCGAACCGCTCACGTACGCGATGAGCGCGCCCATGCCGAGACCGGCGACGAGAATGAGCCCGACGTACACGCGGTCGGCGAACAAACGGCCATAATCGCGCAGCGTGCCCGCCACGCCGCCGGAGCGCCGGCGGTCGACGGGGAGCGTCTCGGGCAGCGCGAGTGCCGTGGCGGTGAGGATGGCGGAACCGGCCACGGCCAGTACGACGAAAACACCCCGCCACTCGGTGAGCCGCAGGACCAGACCGCCGACCGTGGGCGCCAGGATCGGGGCGACGCCGACGACGAGCATCAGTCGCGACAACAAACGCGCAGCGGCGAGCCCGCGGAACAGGTCGCGCACGACCGCCATGGCCACGACCGACGCCGCGGCGGCGCCGAGCCCCTGCAGCACGCGCAGCGTTCCGAGCACGGCCAGGTTCGGCGCGAACACGCACACCACGGACGCGAGAACGTGCACACCGATCCCGGCGAGCAGCGGTACCCGCCGCCCGAGCGCATCGGACAGCGGCCCGACGATCAGCTGCCCGATCGCCAGCCCGGCGAGCGTCCCGGTGAGCGTCAGCTGCACCGCCGCGGCGGTCGCGTGCAGATCACTGGTGATCGTCGGCAGCGACGGCAGGTACATGTCGATCGTGAGCGGACCAAGGGCGGTCAGGAAGCCCAGGAGCAGCACCAGGCGGAAGCGGCGCCACGGAGGGAGCAGCTCACCGGGTGAGGTCCGGGCGTCGGATCGGGTCGTCGTCAGGGTCTCGGCCACAGCTGATGACAAGGCATGCCGCCTCCGCCCTCTTCCCCTGTACCGCGAAAGGTAACGCCCGTCACTCCCGCCGCCCACTGCCGCCACCTGCGTTCGCTCGTTGTTCGTCTGTCCATCCTTGTGCTCGGAGCGCGTCTGCGCAGTTCGTTTTTGCGCGGTCCCGTTCCCCGCTTCTCCGCCGCGAAAGGTCACGACCGTCACGCTGCCGGCCGGTAAGGTCGGGGCAGGAGGCGTTCATGACAACCGTGACGTCAGGCTCGATCACTCCGGCGGATGAGGCCAACCTCGAGCGGGCGGTGGTCCTGGCCTGGGAGGCCCGCGACCGCGGCGATCACCCGTTCGGCGCCCTGCTGGTGACCGCGGACGGCGCGGTGCTCGAGGCGCTCAACAGCGTCGTCACCGGCGCCGACCCGACCGGCCACGCCGAGACCAACCTGGTCCGCCTGGCCGGCAAACTGGAACGGGCGGTGCTGGCCGGCAGCACCCTGTACACGAGCACCGAGCCGTGCGCGATGTGCTCCGGCGCGATCTACTGGTCCGGCATCGGCCGCGTCGTGTTCGCCCTCTCCGAGCAGGAGCTGGCCCGGATGGTCGCCGAGGAGGAGGGCATCCCGCCGCTGAGCCTGCCCGCCTTCGAGGTGTTCGCCCGCGGCGGCCGCCCGATCAGGCTCGACGGCCCGGTCCCGCTCCCGAGCGCCGTCGCCGTGCACCAGGGCTTCTGGACCTGAGCATCGTCAAGCTCCACCTCGGCCGGTCGTGGTCGCACCGGTCATTGCGCGTATGCGAGCGTGCGCCAGCACCACCATCAGCGGCGTGACGAGTGCGGCGCCGGCCAGTACGAGGGACTGGATGCGCTGCTGGCGCGCTTCGGTCTGGAGCTGCTCGTAGGTGGCCCGGCGCTCGATCGTGCCGGTCCCGTTCGCTCGGACGCACTCGTCGCCTGGGCCGATCAGGACGCTGTGCTCGCTTGGGTTCGTTTCGAAGCACGCCAGTCGCGTCGGGGTGAGCTTCCAGTCGACCCGGCCCCAGTCCACGTCGAACCAGGAGCCCTGGACGCAGGCGTCGGTCGGGCAGTACTCCCGGACCGGCACCTCCCACCCCGCGCGGATGATGAGCGCTCCGGCGACGAGCCCGACGAACAGCGCAGCGATCACCATCAACGTTCGCATACCGTACTGACGCTCAGCCGGCGTTGTCGGTTCCGTCAGACCGTGATGACGACTTTTGCGCGGGCGTGGTCGAGCTCCAGGTAGCGGATGGCGTCGGCGGCCTTCTCCAGCGGGAACGTGCGGTCGACGGCCGGGGTGATGTCGCCGGATTCGAGGTGGTGGCGGAGGGTGGCCAGGGCCTGCGGGTTCGGCGCGATGTTGATGAGCGGGATGACGCGCTTGTCGCCGAAACGCGCGGCCAGTTGTGCGCGAATGACCAGCGCCATCGGGCCGAAGACCGTCGGGCGGCCGCCGCCGGAGACGCCGCCTCCGCCGAGGACCAGGCGGCCGTCGGGCTTCACGGCGCGCAGCAGGTCGCCCAGGGCGTGGTTGCCGACGAGGTCCAGGACGACGTCGTACCGCTCGCCGGCCTGCGTGAAGTTGTCCCGTTTGTAGTCGATGACGTCATCGGCGCCCAGCTCCGTGACCAGGCCGAGGTTGCGCGTGCTGCACACTCCGGTGACCGTTGCGCCAAAAGCCTTCGCCACTTGTACCGCGAACGTGCCGACCCCGCCGGAAGCGCCGTTGATGAGGATCGTCTCGCCCGGTCGGAGCTTGGCGAAGTCGCGCAGGGCGAGCAAGGCCGTGGTGCCGGCGAGCGGTACCGCCGCGGCCTGTTCGAATGTGAGCCCGGCCGGCTTGCGCTCCAGGAAGCCGAGCGGCACCGCCACGAGCTCGGCGAACGTGCCGTCGGCCTCGCGCAGGTCGCCGTACACCTCGTCGCCTGGCTCGAAGGTCGTCACGCCGGGGCCGACGGCCTCGACGACGCCGGCGAAGTCGCTGCCGCGCACTGCGCGTCTGGGGCCGCGCGGGCCGAAGTTGGACGGCATCATGAGCCGCGCCAGGTAGGGGTCGCCGCGCATGACGTGCCAGTCGCGCGCATTGACCGCCGCCGCGCGAACGCGCACGAGCACCTCGCCCTCGCCGGCCGCGGGCGGGTCGATGTCGATGAGCCGCAGCTCCTCCGCGGAGCCGTACCGTTCCTGAACGATCGCCTTCATGCCATCGATGCTCGGCTGCTGCGCGCTTGTGTTCATCGGCACATGGGCCGCGGCTCTCCCGTACTTTCGGCGGCCCCCGGTACGACCAGCTCGCCCTCGCCCTCGCGATCGTCGCGAAACGAACACGAACGCACCGTTCCGACTGCGCGATGCGCCACGGCCGGGCGCGAGTACGGCACGAATGCACCGCCGCCGTTCCTCGCGTGCCGCGGACCAGTCAAGCGCGGGGGAGGACGGCGGTCACCATCCAGCCGCGGACGGGGGCCGGGCCGGCCTCGCAGGTACCGCCGACCAGGCCTGCGCGTTCCATCATGCCGAGGAGGCCGAATCCGCTCGAATGTGACGCGCGCGCCGGGGCGGTTTCGCCGTCGTCGGTGACTCGCAGGCGTACCGCGGCGTCGTCGGCCACCACGCTCACCTCGATGCGCGTCGCGTTGCGGGCGTGGCGGCGGGCGTTGGTGACCGACTCCTGGGCCAGGCGGAACAGGGCCGTGCCGATCGGGGCCGGCAGGTCCGCGACGTCGCCGCGGATGTCCACGTCGACCGACGGGCCGACGCGGTGCTGCGCGGCCAGGTTGTGCAGGTCGGACAGGCCCGGCGTGGGTGCGAGCTCGGCCGGCTCGTCGGTGCGCAGCACGCGCACGATGCCGCGCATCTCGGCCAGGGCGCGCGTCGCCTCGGACTCGATGAGGCGCAGTGCGTCGGTGGCGGCGTCCGGGTTGAAGGGGGCCGTGGCCAGGCCGGCCTGGGCGCGGATGATCATTGCCGACACGTGGTGGGCGACCGTGTCGTGCAGGTCGCGCGCGAGGCGCTCACGTTCGAGCAGTTTCACCTGATCGAATTCGCGGTTGCGGGCGCGCACGCGGTACCGCACGGCCGCACCCAGCGCGGTCACCGCGAACAGGACGCCGACGCCGCCGATGGTGTCGTTCGGTCCCGAATGGCCCAGGATCAGCGAGAACGCCAGCTTGGCGACGATGATGCTCGCGCCCAGGATCGTCTGGCGGCCGGAGCCCCAGCGCGACAGGGCGTACCCGAGGAACAGCACGAACACGAACGCGTTCAGGCCCAGGTCGAGCCCGGTCGCCAGCGGCGCCAGGCCGCACGCGCCGAACGCCAGCCCGACGGCGAGCAGCGGCCGCGTGCGCCGGATCAGCAGCGTCGGGAGCACGAGGAGGGCGACGATCCCCGCGTACCAGCGGAAGGGCAGCCCCGGCCGCAGCATGACCTCGAGCCCGACCGCGAGCGCGAAACCGCAGACGAGCACCCAGTCCCGCCACACCCGCCTGGGGGCGTCGGCCGGGCCGGGCTCTTCCCAGAACGAGCGCAGTCGAGCCAGCATCCCCCTCATGGTATGGGCGGTGCGGCCGGGACGTATCCGACCAAAGTACGAGGGCGATTTGTCCGGCGGACGCACGGCCGTCCGGTTGTCGCGCAACGTACGCATCCGTCCTCGCCGTTCTGTGGCCTTTGGCCTGCTTTGTTCGTATTAACTGGTAGTCGTGGGGGGATACCACCTGGGGATCGACTTCGGCACCGCCCGCACCGCCGCGGTGCTGGTCCGGCCGGACGGACGGCGCGAGCTGCTGCTGCTCGAGCCGTCCGCGGTGTGCCTGGACAACGCGCCCCACTTCGTCGCCGGGCCGGCGGCGTGCGCGGCGGGGGAGGAGAGCCCGGACCGCTTCGAGCCGTACCCGCGCCGCACGATCGACAAGGGCTCCGTCGTCCTGGGCGGCGTCGAGTGCCCGGTGCGCAGTTTGTTCGCCGCGGTGTTCACGCACGTCGCTTCGGTCGCGCGCAAAACGGTCGGCGGCCCGGTGTCGAGTGTCGCCATCGCGCATCCCGCGCACTGGCACCGGCCGCAGACGCAGGTGCTCGAAAAGGCGGCGGCGCTCGTCGGATTGCGTCCGCTCCGTCTGGTACCCGAACCCGCCGCCGCCGCGCTGCACGCCGACGAGCAGGGGGTTTTGCCGCTGCCGGACGGTACCGCGGCGGTGGTTCTGGATCTTGGGGCGGGCTCCGTCGACGCTTCCGTCGTGCAGCGAACGGGTCGCTCGGTGAGCGTTCTGGCATCGGCGAGCCTCCCCGAGGCGGGCGGACTGGCCCTGGACGCCGCGATGCTGACCCATCTGGGCAGCACGTTCGCGCGGCGCAAGGTGTGGCGCTGGAACCCTGACCGCGCGTTGCTCGACGGCGCTCGCGCCGGCCGCGAGGAGCTGACCAGCGCGAAGTCGACCACGATCCCGGTGCCGTGGTCAGCCTCGGGGATGACGCTCACGCGCACCGAGTTCGACAACCTCGCCCGGCCGGTGCTCGAACGCGCAATCCACACTGTCGCTTCGCTCGTCGCCGGGGCCGCCGTGCCGCAGCTGCAGGGCGTGCTCCTGACCGGCGGACTCGCGCGCACGCCCCTCGTCACCGAGCTGCTCGTCGACATCCTCGGCGTTCTGCCGGTACTCCTCGATGGCCCGATCCTCGCCGAAGGCGCCCTGCTCGCGGAGCCGTCGCCGGTGCCGCGCCGCCCCCGCCCGCCCGTCGCCGAACGGCCGGTGTCCCCGGCGTCGGCGTCCCCGGCGTCCCCGGCCGGTCCTCGTGTGGACCCGAACGAGCTGTGGGCCGCGCTGCAACAACAGTCACCTGACGCCGCGCGATCGGTGTCACCCGCGCAATTTCGCACCACCGACCCGGCCGCGGCCGGGTCGACCTGGGCCGCTTCGGCTTCGGCGGGCGCACAGGCCGCGGCGTCCTGGGCGGCGGATGCCGCGCGAGGCGCTCGACCGGCCGGCGCTTCCACGGGCATGGCCTCATCCTCGCGCGGCGCGCAGCAGGGTGCGGGTGGCGCTCAGCCGGGCATGGGTGCGGGTGCGCGCGGCGGACAGTCGGGTGCGGGTGCGCGCGGCGGACAGTCGGGTGCGGCCGCGCGTGATGGGCAGCTGGGCGCGGGTGCGCGTGATGGACAGCTGGGCGCGGGTGCGCGTGATGGGCAGCTGGGCGCGGGTGCGCGCGGTGGACAGTCGGGTGTGGCGGGTTCGGCTATCGGCGGATCGTTGGCGGCGGGGGCGGTACCGGAGGATCCGTGGGCCGCGCTACGGCGTGAGAGCGCGAGTGGGGGGCGGCCGTCGACTCCGTGGCGCACCGGGGCGGCCGCGGCGTCCGCTCCGGCCTCGGCGGCGCCTGCTTCGGAGCCGCCGGCCACGCGACGGCCGGGCCGGGCGCTGTACGACGCTCGCGCGGCGGCGGCTCCGGCTCCCGTTGCGCCGCCTCCGGTGGCTCCAGCGCCGGTCGCCCCGGCTCCGGCGGTCGCCACGTCCCAGCCGGCTCCGGTGCGGCCGAAGCAGCTGGAACCGTGGGAGATCCGGGCCGAGCTGTGGGCCCTGGGACAGGACAAGCCGTGGCGCTTCGAAAAGGAACTGCGGGCCATCCGGGCCGAGTTCCGGGCGGCGGAGATCGAGTCGCGTACCCTCCGCGCCGACCTGGTGTCGATCGCCAATGAGGTGATGCAGCTCCGCAGCGAGATGGACCTGGCCGAGACCGACCTGAACGCGGCCGGTGTCGGTCTGCGCTCGGCGAGCGCGGAGATGGACGTTTTCGAGGCCGAGCTCGACCTCGTGGTGACCAAGGTCCGTGCACTGCGCGAAAGCGAACAGTCCGAACGAACAGTCGCGCCGCCCCCGGTCGCACCGGCCGCCCCGATCCCGCCGGAGCCGGAACCCGTCGCTGATGCCGTCGAGCTCGAACCGGAACCCGTCGCTGTCGAGTCCGAACTCACTGCTGTCGAGCCCGAATCCGAACCGGATTCCGTCGCCGCTGCCGTCGAGCCCGAACCAGAACCCGTCGCCGTCGAACCCGAGCCGGAACCCGTCGCCGTCGAGTCCGAACTCACTGCCGTCGAGCCCGAATCCGCGCCGGAAGCCGAGTCCGAACCGGATTCCGTCGCAGTTGTCGTCGAGCCCGAACCCGAACCGGAAGCCGAATCTGAACCGGTTGCCGAGGTTTCCGAGCCAGAACCAGAGCCAGAGCCGGTTGTCGTCGTTTTCCAGCCGGAGCCAGAGCCGGTTGCCGTCGTTTTCCAACCGGAGCCGGAGCCGGAGCCGGTTGCCGAGGTTTCCGAGCCGGAGCCCGAGCCCGTTGCGGACGTTTCCGAGCCCGAGCCCGAACTGGTTTCCGAAGTTTCCGTGCCCGTGCCCGAACCGGTTTCCGAGGTTTCCGAGCCCGTTGCCGACGAGCCGGAGCTCGAACTGGTTGCGGAAGTTTCCGAGCCGGAGCCCGAAGCGCTTGAGGCAACGCAAGAACCCGAAGCCGAAGCAGACGACATCGAGTTCGAGCCGGCATCGGTCGAAGTCGAACTGGACGTCGAGCCGGAATCGTCCGTCGCCGCGGTGGACGACGATGTGGAGCCGATTGCCGCCGCGGCCGAGCCCGAAGCGATTGCCGCAGCGACCGAGGTTGAGCCGGAGTCGGTTGAGCTGGCGGCTGATGACGAGCCCGAATCGGTTGAGGCGGATTCCGGGGACGGGCGCGAGGAGGAGACGGCACAGGCGGTACAAGAGGAGCTGTTTGTTCCTTGGGGGTCCGTTTCCGGCAGCGAGGCCGTCGAGGACTCCGATCTGCTCGCCACCCTGCGCGCCATCAGCGATCCGCAGGCGGAGCCGGGCGCCGATGTCGATATCGACGCGTTCCTTGCGCAATTGCGCGCGAATGTGCAGCAGCCCGCTGACGATGTCGAGGCCGAGCCGGCCGCGGCGGTGAGTGGGGAGGAGAGCCGGGCCGGGACCGCGACCCGGGTCGAGGCCGAGCCGGACGCCGAGGACTTCGGGGCGCTTGTTCGAGTCGTGCGGCGGTACATGCAATCCGCGCGCAAAGGAGCGCTCGCCGATCCGCTGGAGGACGGCGCCGACGCGGACGCCGACGCCGAGCCGCCGTTGTCGGATGTGGCCGTTTCGCCGGCGCCGCGGTTTCCGGCGCCGAAGCTCACCTTGGCCGATCGCTCGCGCAATGATGCGCGGACGAGGTGGCGGTGGGAACGGAGCCGCCCCAAGGCGAAACCGGACACGCAGACGCGGCCGCGGGCGCATCGGCGCAAGCGGTTGAGTCCGCCGGTGAGCGCCGCGCTCACATTGTTTGTCGCTTTGGTGGCGCTCGGCTCGGGGACGGTCGTCGCGCTCAAGATGACCGGGTCGCTGCCGGAACGGCAGTTCGAAGTCGGGAAGTGCGTGGCGCAGACGGCCGATCGTGCGACCGTGGTGGACTGCGATGCGCGCGGGGCGTTCGAAATCACCAAGCAGATCCCGAAGGCCGAGCGGTGCCCGGAGGTGAATCAGCCGTTCGTCATCAAGGACGGTGCGCAGTTCTGTTTGGTTCCGGTCACTCGGCGCTGATGGTCTTGCCCATGCCGGGCGCCGATATATACGGTCCGGCAATGGCAGTCACGATCGCGGATGTGGCCAGGCACGCCGGGGTGTCGCGGAGCACCGTGTCGTACGTGCTCAGCGGCAATCGCTCGATTTCCGCCGAGACGGTCGCGCGGGTCGAAGCGAGCATTGCCGAACTGCAGTTCCGGCCGCATGCGGGTGCGCGTTCGATCCGCACGAAACGGACCGGCGTCATCGCGATGGCCTTGCCGCTCGTGCACGGACCGCACAACGAGGTGCAGATGCCCTACGTGTGGGCCGCGCTCAACGCCGCCCAGGACGCGGGGCTCAAGCTGCTCATGCTCACCGACGATGACGGTACGAGTGCGATTCGTGACGCGGTGGGCAGTGCGCTGGTGGACGGCGTCATCCTCATGGAAGTACAGCAGCAGGATCCCCGCGCGAATCTGCTCACTTCGCTCAAGTGTCCCGCCGTCCTCGTCGGCACCCCGGACGATCCCGACGGGCTGCCGTACGTCGACTTCGACTTTGCCGCCTGTGGCCGAATGTCCGCGGAGCACCTGCTCGAACGAGGTCATACGAGCATCGGATTCCTGGGCCAGCATCCGGAGACGTACCGCCGCGGTGTCGCCTATGCGGCGCATGCGCGCGATGGAGCGCTCGACGCGCTGCGCGACGGCGGCGCCCGGGCCACGTGGACGCCGTGCGTGACATCGGCGCAAGGTGTGGCCGATGCGCTGGACGGCCTGCGCGCGCAGGACCCCGGCATCACGGCCATGGTCGTCTACAACGAGTGGGCGCTGCCGCTCGTGATCGATCGCGTCGCCGACGTGATCGATATTGTCGCTATCTGTCCGGACGACGCCGCCGACCGGCTCGCGCGTCCGATCACGTGCGTGTCGCTGCCGGTCGAGGAGCTGGCCCGCACCGCGGTCCAACGCCTCGCCGGCCTGCTCAGCAACGAGGCGCAGCCGTTCGTCACGATGCTCGCCCCGGTGCTCAAAATCCGCTGAGACGAGGATTAGGGGACTGTTCGCTCAATTGCGGCCGGCCCGAGCTCGTCGAGTTCCTGCTGCGCCCGGCGCACATTGGCCGGGGTCGGGTCGTGCCCCTCGGCGACGGCCAGGTCCTCCGCCGTCCATTCCTGGTCCGCGCCGGTACGGGCAGTGCGGTTGCCGGACGCGTCCACCGTGCGCGCCGCGGCGGGGGTCCCCGAGATGATCGGTGTGTTGTCGTCCATAGTCGGGGTGTACCCGGCCGGGCCTGGTCTAAGCGCTGTGGCACCCTGACCGGTATGGCGACCTTCGTGCTGATTCCGGGCGGTTGGCACGGCGGCTGGGCGTACAGCGCGGTGGCCGACGCCCTGCGGTCGCGTGGCCACACGCCGGTGCCGGTGACGCTGACAGGTGTGGGCGATCGTGCGCACCTCGCGCAGCCGGCGGTCAATCTGGACACGCACATCGCGGACGTTCTGGCCGTGATCGAGCAGTCCGACCTGCGCGATGTGATCCTGGTCGGCCACAGCTACGGCGGCATGGTCGTTTCCGGCGTGGCCGATCGCGCACCGGAGCGCGTGGCCGGCCTGGTGTACGTGGACGCGTACGTGCCGAACGACGGCGATTCGTGCTGGACGCTGACGACCGACGCGTTCCGGGCGACGTTCGCGGCGGGCGCTTCGGGCGACGGCTATTCGGTGCAGCCCCCGCCGCGGCTCGATCCGCGCGCAACCGCGCATCCGCTGGCGTCGCTGCTGCAGGGCATCCGGCTGCGGCATCCGATGCGACACAAGCGAACGTACGTCTTCATGACGCAGTGGCGCGCGACGCCGTTCGCGGACCTGTTCGAAAAGGTTCGCAACGACCCCGAATGGACAGTGCACACGATGCCGACGAGTCACAACGTGCTGACCACGATGCCGGTCGAATTAGCCGACCTCCTCGTCGGTACCGCCTGATCGACCGCCGTTCACCGCCGGCGGCCCGGCCGCGGCCCGGCGGCGGCGGCCCGGCCGCGGCCCGGCGGCGGCGGCCCGGCGGCGGTCCGGCTGCGGCCCGGCGGCGAGCGTCAGCGCGGCCCGGCGGCGGTCCGGCGGCGAGCGTCAGCGCGGCCCGGCGGCGGTCCGGCGGCGGTCCGGCGGCGAGCGTCAGCGCGGCCCGAACACGTCGTCGAGGAAGTCCGCGCCGGCCTCGGTGAGCGTGCCGACCTCGACGGACGCGCCGACGAAGACGTGGCCCGCGCCATCGACCGGCAGCACGTCGCACCGGATGCCCTCGGCGCGCAGGGCCTCGGCGAACCCGACGGCCTCGGGGAACGGCACGATGTCGTCCTCGGTGCCGTGCACGAGCAGGAACGGCGGTCCGTCCGCGCGAATGTTGTACAGCGGGCTGGCCATGCGCGCAACGGATGCGCGTTCGCGCAGGGGGCCACCGAACAGCACGGCCAGGTTCGTGAACGGATCGTCCTCGTCGCGCAGATGGGACAGGTCGGCCGGGCCGTACCAGAGGATGGCGGCCTGGATCGCGGTGTCGCCGGTGCCGGTGAGCGCGGCGATCGCGGCGAGCTGTCCACCCGCGGACTCGCCGAGCACCGCGAAGCGCCCGGGATCGATGCGCAGGTCCGCGGCGTGGTGGCGCAGCCAGCGGACGGCCGCCTCGATGTCGGCCTGCGGCGCGGGGTACGTGGCCTCGGACGCGAGCCGGTAGTCGACGTCGGCGACGGCGTACCCGCGGGCGACCATGCGCTCGTGGAACTGCTGATCGACCGTCCAGATGCGACTGCCGGTCATCCAGCCCCCGCCGTGCACCCACAACACGACCGGAAACGGCCCGTCGCCGGGCGGGACGTGCAGGTCGAGCATCAGCGGCCGGTATCCGAGCGGCGTCGACACGACACAGTTCGTATGGGTGAGCGTTGTGCGCACCGCGGGGATGGGCTGGAACATCGAGCCATCCTCGCACGCGGAGCGGTTCGGGGGCGGCCCGCCGGACGGCGGGTACCGTTGGTCACGAGACGTGGTGATTTGTCCAGTGACCGTACTCCGCTAGGGGGTCACCGATGAGTTTGCTCACGACGTCAGCGGCGTCCATCCACCAGCTCGGCGCGGCCGCGGCGCTTGTCGGCGGTCCGCAGCGGGGCAAGGGGCTGTGGGGCAGGTTCGACCTCGCGGCGAATGCGATGCTGGCCGGGGGCTGGGTGATCGAGCAGCACACGCTCAGGACGCAGCGGCACCTGGACCGGCCTACGGACGACGCGGTGCGGCTGAAGGACTTCGCCGTGGCCGGTTCCGCGCTCACCAACCTGGCCGGGATCGCGGCCGGGCAACTCGTCGAGCGCGAGTTTCCGCAGGGCGTGCCGCTGGACGAGGACGGCAACCTCGCGCCGGAGACGTCGGCGCGCGGGCAGCGCTACTACCGCTGGTACACCGCGATGCGAACACTCAACCGCACGTTCGCGGCGGCGGCCATCGGGTTCACACCGCGCGTGAACTTCAACGTCCTGCGCTCGTATCGGCCCGGAACGGTCTTCCGGCTGTTCACGTGACGTGAGCTCTATCTACGTGACGTGGGCTCTATCTACGTGACGTGGGCTCTATCTACGTGACGTGGGCTCTATCTACGTGACGTGGGCTCTATCAACGTGACGTGGGCTCTATCAACGTGACGAGAGCTTGTCTGCGTGACGCGAGCTTTGTCTACGTGACGCGAGTTCTGTCTACGTGACGAGTCTGTTCACGTGACGAGCGATTCCCTGACGAGCTGTCCAGCTGACGAAACGGACGGTGTCCATCATGACGATCGCGCAGACGACGGCCGCCTCGATCGGGCGGCTCGGACTGGCCGCGGCGGCGTTCGGCCGGCCGGGCAAGCACGACCTGCTGCTCAACGCGGCCATTGCGACCGGCTGGCTGAGTGAACGGCGCACATTGTACGGACGGTCGCTCGCCAAGGACGCGAAGATCATGGTCACGGCGAAGGAGGTGCTCGTGGCCGGCACCGTGCTCACCGGCGCCGCGAACCTGCTCGCTTCGAACGGGCCGCGGCGCGCATCGATGCTCAAGTGGAACCGCATCTTCGCGCTGCTCGGCGTGACCGCGACGCCGTTCATCAACTTCGCGCTGTTCGACTCGTATCACCCGCACCCGGTGCGCAGCTTCCTGGCGCCCTGGTAGCACGTCGCCGCGGGAGTCGGACGAGAACGCGTCGCCGCGGGGGTCGTGACCAGAGCGTGTCGCCGCGGGGGCCGAACGAGAGCCTGTCGCGCGCGGGAGTTGGACGAGGGCGTGTCGCCGCGGGGGTCGCGACTAGAGCACGTCGCCGCGGGGGGTCGGACGAGAGCGTGTCGCCGCGGGGCTCGCGACTGGAGCGTGTCGCCGCGGGGCTCGCGACTGGAGCGTGTCGCCGCGGGGTCGGGCGAGAGCGCATCGCCGCGGCGGCGGGGGTGAACGCGTCGGCTCGGTACGCCCCCGGGAGGGCGGTGGCCTGGTAGGAAGGGGCCGTGGCCAACATCGCCAGCGTGTTCGTGCGGGTGCAGCCGCTCGCCGGGGTCGAGGTGGCGGCGGACGAGGTGCTCGGGCTGCTCATGAGTCCCGAGCGGGGCAGCTACCACGTGCCGGTGTGGCGACGGGCCGCGGACGGGGTCGTCGACCTGCAGTACGGCGCGCGGTGGTCCGGGGTGTCCGCGGTCGAGCAGATCTGGGACGGGATCGGGGCGCGGCTGCGGTCGGTGTGGGTGCGGTACCTCGACAGCGGGGACGACTTCGACCGGATCGGGCATCGGAGCGCCGGCATGGTCGGGGGTGTCGATTGGCGGATCTGCGAGTACTGGTACGACGAGGTGCGCCTGATCCCGGCCGGCGGCGGGGAACCGTGGCGCGCCGAGGGGCTGTGGTTCCGCCGGGCCGAGAATGACCGTTCGGTGCTCGGCGATGTGGAGATGGACAGTCCGACCACGCCGGCGTCGGCGTACCCGCACCGCGACTTTCTCGGCCAGTGGCGCAGCTACGGCGTGGCCGACGAGGTGCTCGATGCGATCGACGTCTCGGCGCTCGAGCGGGCGGAGCTGTTGTTCCAGGGGCGTCCGGTCGAGGTCGCGCAGCGGGTCGGGCCGGGGCCGGGCCGGGCCTGGGCGCGGTGGTCGCTCGACGACTGGGGCAGCTGCGCCGATGCCGAGTACGTGGAGCACTTCGGGTAGCTGAACCGGACCGGCCGTTCGTGCGTGGGGCAGGGCATGACGGCAAGCGATGACGGGGAACTGGCGGAGCTCGTGCGGCGGGTGCGCGAGGCGGCGGCGGTGTTCATTCGGGGCGACATTCGCGCATATGTGCAGCTGTTGCCGCACGCGGACGACTATTCGCTCATGTCGCCGTACGGCGGGTTCGCGCACGGGTTCGACCACTCCGACGCCTCGCTCGACGCGACCTCCGCGTGGTTTCAGGGCGGCGAGGCGGAGCTCGAAGTCGTGCAGACCTACCGGGCCGGCGACATGGCGGTGATCGCGGCGATCGAACGCCAGCGCGGGGTGGTCGGCGGGCTGCCGGAGCAGGACTGGTCGCTGCGGGTCACGCTGGTCTTCCGGCGCGACGAGGGGGAGTGGCGGCTCGTGCACCGGCACGCGGACGCGCTTGTCCATTCGATCAGTCACGCGCAGCTTGCCGTGCTCGCTCGCGGCGCGGCCTAGACGTGCGGCAGGTTCGACGGTCGGCCCGGGCGGTACGATCGCTGCGCTGTGCATCGATGACGTTCGGTGACCGGGGGTGGCGGCGTGGCCGATCGCGAGGGGGAACAATCGCCCTGGGCCCGGCCCCAGCCGGATGAGAGCGCACCGTTCGAACGACCATCGCCCTGGGCGTCGCCGCCGACGCGCTCCGCGGACAGGACCGAGCAGCCGGCGCGCTCCGTCGACGGTGCCGATCCGCCGGTGCGGTCCACCGACGGGGCTGAGCCGCTGACGTGGTCCGGCGACGAGACGGAACCGCTGAGGCGGTCCGTTGGCCGGGCTGAGCAGGGGCAAGTCGCGCCGGCGCCGGTCCGGGGCCGTCGTCCGGAGGGGTCCGAACCGCCACCGGCACAAGGTGGGGGCGGCCCAGGGCGGTTGCGAATCGGGCTGATCGCGGGTGGGCTGGCCCTCGCCGTCGCGGCCGTCGGTGTGGTGGCGATCGTCGGACTGCTCGGCCGTGAGCACCGAACGAACGTCACCGACGTCGGTGCGGCGGTGCGGGCGATCGGGGGCGCACACGGTACAACAGCGGCCCTGACCTTTGGCGATCGCAATGGAGCGCTGGTCGATGCCGAGTTCACCGTCACCGCGGACGGGCTCGGGGCCGGTGTCGTGAGCGATCCCGGCGGTGGGCGGGCCGAAGTGCGCACGAACGGAACGCGGACGGTCGTGCGCGCGGACGTCGGTTGGTGGTCGCGGCGGGCGCCCGGGCAGGCGTCGGCGCTCGCGGACCGGTGGATCCTGCCGAAGGACGGGCTGATCCTGCCGATCGACATCACGCGCGCGCTGACGCCCAAGGGGATGGCCGAATCCGTACGTTTCGCCGCGGCCGGGCATCCCAAGGTGCGCGGTACCGTGCCGTGGCAGGGCAAGGACGCCGATGTCATCGACAACGACGACTGGCTGTTGCTCGTCACGCGCAGTGAACCGCGCGCCGTGGTGTGGTTCGGCGGCCATCTGACCGGATTCGGGCCGCTGCAACCGGCCGCATTGCACGAACGCGCATCGGCGCCCGTGCGGCCCGCCGTGCTGCGGGAGCGGGGGACGGTGCGGTTCGGGCCGGTGTATCAGCCGAGCAATGTGCCGCCGTACGTCGGGGTGGCGCTGTCCGTGCCGGATGACGCCACCCTCGCCAAGGTGCGTGACCAGGTCGGACAGGTGCTGCCGCCGCCGGACAAGGCGGCCGCCGCCGACGCGCCCGAGGCGCCGGCCGTGCAGGATGCCGTGCGGCTCACGGCGCCGCGGTTCTCGGTGCAGCCCGACGACGGCGGGTGTGTGCGCGGGCAGTGCTCGTGGAGTGTGCGCATCGTCAACGTCGGGGACGCGCCGTGTGACGTGACGGTGCTCGCTTCGGTCGATCCGGGCATGGGACTGCGCACTTCGAAGCTCGGCGTGCTCACCCCGGGGCAGGCCGCGACCACGCCGGTGATGACGTTCGCCGATCCGGGGCGCAAGACAACGGCCCATGCGCAGGTGTACTGCCCGGCGCTCGACGGACTCGATCCCGCACCCCGGCAGCGGCTGGCCGCGCTCGGGTTCGATCCGTCGCTGTCGGGGCGGGTGCGGGAGCTCGATCCGGCGCTGCAGACGATCCTGCTCGGGGCGGCCGACGCGATGGTGCGCGGGCGGGGTTCGCTCACGCCGCAGGATCGACAGCTGTTCACCGCCGCGCTCGAACTGAGCGTTTCCGGTCAGCTGATCCCGGAGATGCAGGCGATCACCGGGTCCGGGCGGGTCGAGAACCTGGCCGCGCTCACCGGGATCCTGCGCAATGCGTCCGGCGCGGCGCCGGCCGGCGAGCAGTTGGCCTTCCGGCGCGAGCTCGAGTTCGCCGCGAACCTGCTCAGGAACGACGGAAACGCGCACCTGCGGCTGAACGAACAGACACCGACGCTGGTGGATGCGCGAACGAACACGACGTACCGGCTGGCGGTCGTCACCGGGGACGGCGTGCTGCCCGCGGCCGGCGCCGCCACGGGCGGACCGGCGAACGGCGAGGTCCTGGTCGTCTATCTGGAGCCGACCCGGCCCGAGCACGACCTCGACCGGGCCGGGTTCGTGAGCCTGCTCAGAGCCAGGGGCGACGCCGCCGGCGCGCTGTGCCCCGCCGGCCAGCCCGCCGTTGGCGGGTTGGTGCTGGTCAACCGGCACGGCGAGGAGCGCTGGAGCGCCGCTCAGCTGCACGAACTGGACAGTCGCTGTCCTTGACGCCAAAGTTAGGGTAGCCTCATATGCGGAGTCACGCATATGTGAGGGGCGAGCGATGGGGCACGGGCACGATCACGCGGTACACGGGCACGCCGACCGGCGATGGCTCGGGCTCGCGCTCGGCCTGATCGGCGCGTTCATGGCGGCCGAGGTCGTGGTGGGCATCGCCGCGCGTTCGCTCGCGCTGCTCTCCGACGCTGCTCATATGCTCACCGACGCCGGTGCGATCGTGCTCGCTCTGGTGGCCATGCGGCTGGCGGAACGGCCGGCGAAAGGCGGGTACACCTTCGGCTTGAAACGGGCCGAGATCCTCTCCGCCCAGGCCAACGGGCTCACGATGCTGCTGCTCGCGGCGTGGCTGGCCGTCGAGGCCGTGCGACGGCTGATCCACCCGCCGGCCGTCGAGGGCGGGCTGGTGCTGGTCACCGCGCTGGCCGGAGTGGTCGTCAACGTGGCCGCGGCGTGGGCGATGTCGCGCGCGAACCGTTCGAGCCTGAACATCGAGGGCGCGTTCCAGCATGTGCTCAACGACCTGTACGCGTTCATCGCCACGGCCGTCGCCGGACTCATCGTCGTGACGACCGGATTCGCGCGCGCGGATGCGATCGCCACGCTCGTCGTCGTCGCGCTCATGGTCAAGGCCGGGATCGGGCTCGTGCGCGCGTCCGGCCGGATCTTCCTGGAGGCGGCGCCGAGCGGGATCGACCCGCCCGCGCTCGGCAGCCGGCTCGCCGCGCTGCCCGAGGTCGCCGCCGTGCACGACCTGCACGTCTGGGAGATCACGAGCGGGCAGCCGGCGCTTTCCGCGCATGTGCTCGTGGCCGAGCACGGGGACTGCCACGCCGCGCGGGTGTCCATCGAGGAACTGCTGCGCGACGAGTACCGCATCACGCACAGCACCCTGCAGGTCGACCACGCACCGCAGGGCGCCGCGAGTGCGACGCCCTGCAGCACGTACAGCGCGAACTGACTACCGCAGGCTCCACACCTGGTTCGACTGCGTCCCGCCCCCGCCGTAGCAGTCCCAGATCTGCAGGCCGGTGCCGTTGGCGGTGCCGCGGCCGGTCGCGTCCAGGCACTTGCCCGAGTTCGGGTTCACGATGGTGCCGTTGCCGTTGACCACCCACTGCTGGGCCGGGTTGCCCAGGCACGTCCACAGCCAGACCTGCGTACCGTTGGCCGTGCCCTGCCCGCGCACGTCCAGGCACTTGCCGGACTGCGGGTTGACGAACGTGTTCCCACTGCGCGTCCACTTCTGCGCGCCGCTGCCGTTGCAGTCCCACAGCTGGACCTTGGTGCCGTCCGCGGTGCCCTGCGCGTTGACGTCGACGCACCGGCCAGAACCCTGGCCGACGATGGTCTGGCCGCCGCCGGGGTTGGTGCTGCCCGACGTGCTGTAGTTGAAGTTGGTGACGGCCAGGCCCGCGCCGCCCTGCCAGGGCTCGAAGCCGGCCTGGACGCTCGTGAGCCACCAGCTGTTCTGCGCGTAGCCGCGGCCGAGCATGTCGTTGTAGAAGTCGCGCACGTTGAACGCGATCGAACCGGTGCCCGCGGTGCGCACGTACGACACCACGTTCCAGCCGATGTTGCCGAACCACACGTCCCACGTGCCGCCGGCGATGTTCACCGTGCCGACCCGTCCGCCGACCGGCTGCGGCGCCCCCGCGTGGTTGAGCCACACCATGAGCTCGGCGCCCGTGTTCTGCCCGTCGGTGCGCGCCGTCGGGTCGAACCAGATGTCGTACGCCGCGTCCCACTGCCCGCCCGCGTAGCTCATCGAGACGCTCGTGTTGACGTTCTGGAACGCGGAGTTGGACACCTGCATCGGCAGGCCGGAGCCACTCGAGCAGTTGCCGTAGTGACAGCCCGCATAGATCGACGGGTACGACCCGGGCGCGCCGTTCGTCGGCTTGTTGTGGTCCGAACGAGTCAGGCTGAAGCCGGACCCGGTCACGTTGATGCACTGGGTCGTGTCGTCGCCCCAGTTGTTGTTCTGGACGATGTACTTCCCGCCGGCGATCGAGGTCGAGCCGTACTTCTCGCAGATGGCGGTGTCGGCGTGCGCGCTCGGGGCGAAGGCGACACCGATCGTGACGGCCGCGGCGCCGGTGGCCGTGGCGAGCAGGAGTGCGCGTAAACGCTTCAGCATGTGACTCCTCGTGAGGGGCTTGGCGGTGCCCGGGACAACGAGGAACGTTAATTCCTTGTCGGGCAGTACATCCATGGTTTTCGAAACATCTTGTCCCGGTAGCGCTCCCACATCACGCTGTGCTGTCATGAGGAGACTCGTACTCGCAGGAGCCGCCACCCTGCTGGTCGCGACGTCGGTCTGGGCCGGACTTCCGCCTGCCCAGGCCGCCGACGCGACCGTCGAGGTGGTGGCCGTCGACGCGAACCAGCTGTCCGGCCCGCTCAAGAAGGCCGGCCTCGGCACGCTGTTCGGCGTCGCGTCCACCCCCGCCACGCCGCGCGACCTGATCGCCGGATCCCAGATGTACCTGAGTCAGCACCAGAGCGCGCAGGGCGACGCCAGTTACCCCACGTCGACCGAGGCCGTCGCCGCGACGCTGCGCGGGACCGGCACCAAGATGATCGGGCGCTACAACGACCTGATGGGCGGCTGGCCGTACCAGTGGAAGGGGCTCAACGACTGGATGTCCAAGGTGGACAGTGCCACCCGCTCCATCCAGAGCTACAAGGACGTCCTGTACGCCGTCGCGCCGTTCAACGAGCCGGACAACAAGCTCCAGGGCGGCTTCGGCACCGACGCGTCCATCCCGGGCGCGACCTACGATGCCAAGTTCAACTGGTTGTGGACACAGACGTTCAGGCGAATTCGCGCGATCGACCAGTCGATTCCCATCATGGGGCCGAACTTCGAGCACTATTCCGGCTGGGTTCCGGCCGAGCAGGACCGCATGCGCGCGTTCCTGGCCAACGCGGTCGCGACCGGCACCAGCCCGAACCTGATCGGCTGGCACAGCCTCGGCCCCAGCCCCGGCGACGTGCCCGAGGACCTCGCGCGCTACTACCGTCCACTGGAGACACAGCTCGGCGTGCCCGGGCGTCCGCTGCCGGTCGTGATCGAGGAGTACGGTCCCGGGACCGGCGACTTCGAGGGCGTTCCGGGGACGATGGTCAAGCACTGGGCCGAGTTCGAGCGCTCCGGTGTGGACTATGCCTCGATGGGCATCTACACCAACCCCGGGCTGCTGGGGAACACCCTGCGACGCACATACGGTACGACCGCGAAACCCAACGCGGGGTGGCAGATGATGCACTGGTACAAGTCGATGCAGAGACAGCGCGCGTTCGTGAGCCGCTGGGACACGAGGCACTACCAGGCCGCCGACGGCCTGGCCAGCTGGGATCCCGGCGCGCGCAACCTCACCGTGCTGCTCGGCGGCGAGGACGCGGACATCGATGTGGACGTCACCGGCCTGGCCGCGCGCGGACTCGGCCCGAACGTGCGCGTGCAGCTCGACGCGGCGCTGTGGGACGTCGACCCGGGCGCGGCCGATCGCACGGTCGCGCGCGGCGGCGATGCGCAGGACGCCACCTACAACCTGTTCGACAAGACGATGACGGTCGGCTCGGACGGCCATCTGCGCGTCCCGATCCGGCGCATGGAGGGCTACAACGGTTACCGCATCGTCATTTCGGCGCCGGGATCGTCCATTGTGTACCCCACGAAGTACGAAGCCGAGAACGCGACCGTCACCCATGCGATCCGGTACGGCACCGCGTCCACGACCTCCGGAGGGTACGTCGGCGGCATCGACTACGCGGACAGTTCGGTCGCGTTCAGTGTGAACGTGCCGAGCGCGGGCATCTACACGATGCGCGTCCGGTACGCGAACTCGACCACGTCCGCCGCGACGCACCTGGTCTCGGTGGACGGAAACGCGCAGGGTTCGGTGGCGTATCAGCCGACGGCCGCGGGCTGGTCGCCGGCGGAACTGCGCACTTCGAGCAAGCGTGTGCGCCTGCACGCCGGAACGAACACCATCCGGCTGGCCAAGGGCGCGGGGTACGCCGAGCTCGACGCCATCGACGTGCGCCCGGACACGCACCGGTACGAGGCCGAGCTCGCGGCGGTGACGCACGCGGGCATCCACGGCTTCCGCTGGAACGAGTTCCCGGACTTCGTCGGGGGCATCGACTACGCGGACAGCTCGGTCGGGTTCGTGGTGGACGCGCCGGCCGACGGCACGTACCGGATCGAGGTCGGCTACAACAACGGCACGGGCGCCGGTGCGACGCATGCGATCGCGGTGGACGGCAACGCGCAGGGAACGATCGCCTACGCGCCGACCGGGCACTGGTTCGACACCGCCGCGCAGGATGCGAACGAGGGGCTGGCCACCGCGACCGTCACCTTGCGCGCGGGAGCGAACAGAATCGTGCTCACGCGCGCAACGGGCTACGCGGAACTGGACTTCCTCAGACTGGCGTAACGAACGGCTGCGCGCAGCGAGCGGCTGCGCGCAGCGAGCGGCTGCGCGCAGCGAACGGCTGCGCGCAGCGAACGGCTGCGCGCACCGCTCAGGTTCATCACAGCGCATGTCGCGCAGAATCCGTGACATGTCACGGGGGGCTGCTGCGGTCGCGCTGGTGTACGCCGTGGTGCTCGGGGCGCTCGCCGCCGCGGGCGTGACCACGTTCGTCGATGTGCCGTACGCGGCGTGGCCCGCGGCCGCCGTCCTGCTCGTCGGGGCGGCGGCCGCGTTCCGCGCCGTGGTGCCACTGCTGTGGGCGGTGGCCGGACTCGCGCTGGCCGGCAGCTGCTGGGTGCTGCTCAGCCTCGTCGAGCTCGCGCTCACCGGCGCCGTGACGAACCGCGACGGCAGCCCGGGCTGGGTGGCGTTCGCCGAGCGGCTCGGGCTGGTCGCGGTGAGCGCACTGTTCACCGCGAGCGCGATCGCGCACCGGCGCCGTGTTCACGTACATGCGGCCGGCGTCACGTGTGCGTTCGAGCATCCCGAACCGCACACCGCGCCACCGCTCGTGCGCCGCATCGCCGACGCCGGATGCGCGGCCTTCCTGCCGTACTTCGTGCTGCACTTCCTCGGCGCCGCCGGCGTTCCCGGCATCGAGCCGCACGGCTTCCGCCCGCCGTGGGCCGCCGTCCTCGCGGGCGCGGCCGGGATCGGGCTCGCCTGCTTCCTGTTGCTCGGTCTCGTCCGGCCCTGGGGCATGGTGTTTCCACGGTGGACGGTGTGGCTCGCGGGCCGGCGGGTGCCGCGGTTCCTGCCGCTCGCCCCGGTCTGGCTGATCGCGCCGACGCTCGCGCTGTACGGCACCGGCAGCTTCTTCTACGGCCTGTTCAGCAAGTACGGCGTGCTCGGCCTCGGCGGTGCGGCATCGATCGCGTTCGCCGGGTACGGCTGGGCGCTGGCGATCGCGGCGGTGTCGTACCAGCAACGCACCCGACCGATCTGCCGCAGCTTCCCGACACTGTGAAAGCCGTCGTAGCCCCGATTTCGGCGGCCCACCTAACCTCCGGGACAGCACATTCTTCTGGAGGACATATCCCATGAAATACATAACTGCCATCGCCGTCGGTACCGTCGCCGTCCTGTCGCTCAGCGCCTGTCAGGTCTCGACCAGCACCAGCACCACCACGGTGCCGGGCTCGGCGCGGACGGTGAACAACGCGGCCGCGGTACCGCCGCAGGAGGCGCTGACCAAGGCCATCAAGCAGCTCGACTCGACCGCGTACAACTTCAGCATCAAGCAGGGCGTGATGACCGGCGGCGGCCGCGTCGACTCCGCCGCGGGAACCGGTGCGTTCGGCATCGGAGGTGACGTCGACCTCGGCCTCGGGGACGGAGCGAAGACGCGCGTCTCAGTGGCGTACACCATCGTCGCCCCTGAATTCTGGATCAAGGCCGACTTCGGCGACACGATCAACCAGCACTACGGCATGAACCCGACGGCGTGGATGCACGTCGACAACAGCAAGATCACCGGCGCGCAGATCCCGCTGGACGCGTCGGGCAAGCTCGACACGGGCATCACCGAATTGCTGTCGGACGTCGCGGACGTGAAGCGCACCGACAAGACCCACTACGCCGGCACCATCGACGTCACCGGCGCCGAGGGCATCATGGCCCCGACCGACGCGGCGGCGAAGAAGGCGGGCGCGAAGACCCTGCCGTTCACGGCCACGGTCGACGAGCAGAACCGCCTGACCGTCTTCACCATCGACGGCGCGTCGGTGGACGAGAACCTGGCGATGGAGCTGACGTTCACGTCGTACGGCTCGATCGAGAAGGTCACCGCCCCGGCCGGCGCGATCGAGGCGCCTGACTCGGTGTACGAGCTGATCGGCTGAGCGCGGCCCGGCTCAGCGGGAGCCCTCGGCGCTCGGCAGGAGGTGCTCACGCAACAGCGGCGCCAGCGGGACGTCAGCGGCGCGGGCGGGATCGAGCCAGTACAACTCCTCGATCTCGGCCTGCGCCGAGACCGGCCCGGTGAGCGGGGCGGTGAACACGTCCGCGTCGACGGTGAAGCCGGCCTCATTTGCGGCCGGGGCCTCGAACCGCCCGAGGTGGCCCAGCGCCGCAGGGTCGACCGACAGGCCCAGCTCCTCGGCCAGCTCGCGGACCAAGGCGTCGGCCGGGGCCTCCCCAGGCTCCAGCTTGCCGCCCGGCTGCATGAACACCGTGGTCCCACGCTTGCGGACGAGGAGCCACCGGCCATGGGAGTCGCGTACGACGGCGGCGACGATGCGGATCACGGACACGGGGAAGAGCCTACGGTGCGGTCCTGAGGGGGTCTGGGTGGAGCGGAGCTCCCCCAGGGAGGGGAGTGCAGTGATTGTTCAACGATCCGGCATTGTGCGATGCTGCTGAACGTGACGCGCGCTGCTGCTGCCCCTGGTGACTGGACCCTTGCGCTGGCCGATGACCGTGCTCAGCTCGATCGGGGCGGGTACGGGGAGCGCGTCGCCGACGTGCTGCGGGACCGGATTACGCAAGGCGTGTTCCCGCCCGGTACGCGGCTCAGTGAGGAGGCGTTGCGCGAGGCGCTCGGCGTCTCGCGCAACACGCTCCGTGAGGCGTTCCGGTTGTTGTCGCACGAAGGACTGCTCACCCACGAGTTCAACCGGGGTGTGTTCGTCCGGGAGCTGACCGCCGACGACGTGCGCGACCTCTACCGCATCCGGCGGATTCTGGAGGGGGCCGCCGTGCGCGGGGTCAAGGAGGCACCGGAAGGCGCGGTCGAGCGCATCCGGGAGGCGGTCGAGTCGGCCGAGGCGGCGGCGAAAGAAGGCGCCTGGGTCGAGGTCGGTACCGCGAACATGCGCTTCCACCAGGCCGTCGCCGGGCTGGCCGGGAGCCGGCGGGTCAGTGAGACGGTACGCCGGCT
The DNA here is from genome assembly GCF_050942475.1 of Dactylosporangium sp. CS-033363. Lineage (NCBI taxonomy): Bacteria > Bacillati > Actinomycetota > Actinomycetes > Micromonosporales > Micromonosporaceae > Dactylosporangium > Dactylosporangium sp. CS-033363. Next base: position 3,493,974 of record NZ_CP192032.1, read on the forward strand.
GCTGGCTGAGCTTCGGCTGGTCTTTCTCGTGATGTCGGCGCCGCGGGAGTTTCACGAGCCGTATCTGAAGACGAACCGGGAGATCTACGAGCTGCTCGCGCGCGGCGAGGCCAAGGCGGCCGACAAGGCCCTGGCGGTCTATCTTGACGCGGCCGAGCGGCAGCTGCTGAACGCCTTCAGCGGCTGAGGGCTCCGTGCAGGAACAGGTCCACGAGGTCCGCCGTCGTCACCTCCGGGGCCAAAGGCGAGCGGCCGCGGGCGAACATGAAGCCCAGGAACGCGTCGGTGGCGACCGGGACCGGCAGGCGCAGGCGGTCCTTGTCCGGCTCGAACAGTTCCGCCACCGCGGCATGCGTCTCGGCCTGGGAGCGGGCGCGGTCCGGGGCCGGTGAGTCCGGGCCCGGCGGGGTGCGCTGGGCGTGCATGCCGGTCGAGTGCAGGGCGCCGACCACCGCGCCCATGCGGCCCAGGTGGGCCTGCAGCGCCTCGGCCGCCTCGATCAGGCGGTCGTCCAGGGACTGGTCCAACGAGATCGTCTCCAGTTGCTGCATGAGGTGCGACGGGTCGAGGGCGCGGGCGATGCACGCCCGCAGGAGCTCCTCCTTGTCGGCGAAGACGCGGAAGATGGTGGCCTCGCCGATGCCCGCGGCGCGGGCGATCTGGGCCGTGGTGACGCGGTTGCCGTACTCCGCGACCAGGGGCAACGCGCTCTGCAGGATCATCTCGCGGCGCTGCTCGGTGCTCATGCCCGGCGCACGCCGCCGGGGGGCCTGGGGTTCCGTCATACCGGGCAGCATACGGAGTGAGTACTCACTCCGTCAAGAAAAAGCGACGAACACCGATAGACCCATTGCCGGATCGTTGAACAATCCTCTACCGTCACCAACAAGGAGCACGATCCGTTAGGAGCCCACCATGGCAAAGCGGACAGCCCAGCACGACTCGGCCCCCAAGCGGGTCATCATCGCGAGCCTCGTCGGTACCTCACTGGAGTGGTACGACTTCTTCCTCTACGGTTCCGCCGCCGCGCTCGTCTTCGGCAAGCTCTTCTTCCCCTCGTTCGCCAGCGTCACCGGCACCCTGCTGGCGTTCGCTACCTACGCGGTCGGGTTCGTGGCCCGGCCGCTCGGCGGGATCGTGTTCGGGCACTTCGGCGATCGCTTCGGGCGCAAGGGCGTGCTCGTCGTGACGCTGGTCCTGATGGGCGGGGCGACCTTCGCCATCGGGCTGCTGCCGACGTACGCCACGTGGGGCGCCGCCGCCCCGATCCTGCTCGTCGCGCTGCGGTTCCTGCAGGGGCTCGGCCTCGGCGGGGAGTGGGGCGGCGCGGTGGTCATGACGATGGAGCACGGCGGCGACGAGCGGCGCGGCCTGAACGCGTCGTGGCCCCAGGTCGGCGTCCCGGCCGGCAACCTGCTGGCGGCGGGCGTGTTGTGGTTGCTCAACACGGTACAAACGGATGCGGTTTTCCTGTCGTGGGGTTGGCGGGTGCCGTTCCTGCTCTCCGGCGTGCTCATCCTCGTCGGGCTGTGGATCCGGTTCACGGTCGCGGAGTCGCCGCAGTTCGTCGCGGTGGACAAGACCGCGCAGCTGCCGCTGCTCGAGGTGCTCACCCGGCACCCGCGGGCGCTGCTGGTCGCGATGGCCGCGCGGGTCGGCACCGACGTCGCGTTCTACGTGTTCACGCTGTACGTGCTCACGTACGTGACCGGCACCGTGAAGCTGCCCCGGGACTATGCGCTGTCGGCGGTGCTCATCGGGTCCGCGCTGCAGCTGGTGCTCATCCCGCTGTTCGGCGCGCTGTCCGATCGGGTGGGGCGGCGGCCGGTGTACGCCGCGGGGGCGATCGGGGCCGCGCTGTGGGCGTTCGCGTTCTTCCCCTTGCTGGACACCGCCAACCGGGCCGCGATCGTGCTCGCGGTCGTCGTGGCGCTCGTCGCGCACGCGGCCATGTACGGGCCCCAGGCCGCCTTCGTCGCCGAGCAGTTCTCGACGCGCCTGCGGTACTCGGGGGCCAGCATGGGGTACCAGATCGCGGGTATCTTCGGCGGGGCCCTGGCGCCCATCATCGCGGTGAAGCTCGTCGCCGCCACCGGCTCCGCGCTCAGCGTCTCCGTCTATGTGCTCGTCGCCCTCGCCCTGACCGGCGTCGGGCTGGCGTTCGCGAAGGAGGAGCGGCGCGCGAGTGTTCGCGAAGCGCCGCGGGTCGCCGAGGTCGTGCAGCCGTGACGCGCAAGGCTCCGCTGGCGGCGGCGGTCGTGCTCGGCCTGGCCGCCGTCGCCGGCACCTACCTGTGGCTGCGCCCCGAGAAGGCCGAGGGCAACCGGGGCCGTGACGACTGCGTCCAAATTGAGCTGAGTGCGTCGACCGAGAAGGGCGACCTGCTCGCCGAGCTGGCCAAGCGGTACAACACCGCGGGCCGCGTGTTCGACGGCCGCTGCGCCGGGGTGTCCGTCCACAAGCGAACGTCCGGCGCCGCGATGGAGTCCCTTGTGGACGGCTGGAACCCGGAAGCGGACGGCGCGCCGGCCCCGCAGGTGTGGGCGCCGTCGTCGTCGCTGTGGCTGGGCCTGGCGCGGGAGCGGGCCACGGCGCAGGACCGCGCGGCGCCGCTGGACGATACGCCCGACGCCGACGTGCCCTCGATCGCGCAGAGCCCGCTGACCATCGGCATGCCGCGGCCGATGGCGGAGGCGCTGGGCTGGCCCGGCAAGCCGCTCGGCTGGTCCGACGTGCTCGCCCTCGCGAACGACCCGCGCGGCTGGGGCGCCTACGGGCACCCGGAGTGGGGCCGGTTCACGCTCGGCAAGGACAACCCGCACCTGTCCACGTCCGGGCTGGCGGCCACGGCGGCGGCGTTCTACGCGGCCAGCGGCAAGTCCAGCGACCTCACCCCGGCCGACCTGGAGCGGCCGCAAGTGCGTGAATTCGTCCGCGGTGTCGAGGCGAGCGTCGTGCACTACGCCGACGACGCGGTGAAGTTCCTCGGCAACATGGCCGAGGCCGACGCCCAGGGCCGCGCGACGTCCTACGTCAGCGCCATCGCCATGCAAGAGCAGCTGTTGTACCTCTACGACTCCGGCGCCCCGGACGGCGATCCCGGCCAGATCGGCAAGGGGCGGCGTCCCTCGGTGCCGCTGGTGGCGGTACACCCGAAGGACGGCACGCTCATGATGGACCACCCGTATGTGGTCCTCGCCGCGGCCTCGGCCGAGCAGCGGGCCGCCGCCGCCGACTTCCTGGACTTCCTGCGGCAGCCCGCGCAGCAGCAGCGCTTCGCCGACCTCGGGTTCCGCGACTACCAGGGCCGGGCCGGAAGCGCGCTGGCCACGGCGATCGGACTGCCCGCGGACCAGCCGGCGCTGTCGCTCATCGACCCGCCGGCCCCGAACGTGCTGTCCCGCATGCTGGCGGGGTGGGACGACCTGCGCAAGAAGGCGCGCGTCCTGCTCGTCATGGACGTGTCCGGCTCGATGCGGGAGTCGGCCGGAAATGGGCGAAGCCGGCTGGACGCGGCCAAGGACGCCGCGATCGCCGGGCTGGGCCGGCTTCACCCGGACGACGAGGTGTCGCTGTGGCAGTTCTCGACCGAGGACGCCGGGGGACCGCGGCCGTACGCCGAGCTCGTCCCCTTCGGACCCATGCGCGACGTCCGGGCGCCGCTCACCACGGCGATCCAGGGGCTGCATCCGGAGGGTGGGACGGCGTTGTACACAACCGTGCGGGCCGCCCAGCGCAGCATGGTCGAGCACTACGACCCCGGCCGGATCAACGCGATCGTCGTGCTGACCGACGGCAAGAACGAGTACCCGCGCGACAACGACCTCGACGCGCTGCTGCGGGACGTCAACGCCGACTCCCTCGAGCGCTCGGTGCGGGTCTTCGCGATCGCGTTCGGCGACAAGTCCGACCTCAAGACGCTGTCGGCGATCGCGCGCTCGTCCCGGGCCGCGGCTTACGACGCGCGCAACCCGGCCGCGATCGACGACGTGTTCGTCTCGGTCCTGAGCAACTTCTGACATTGCCAGGCATGTATACGCTGGCGGGCATGCGGATCTTGCGGGGACTGGGGGGCGCGGCGGCGGCGCTCGCGGCGGGCGGGATCGCCGTCTGGGCCGGTCACATCGGCTCGGCGGGGTGGTGGCGGTGGCTGGTCGTCCTGTTCCTCGGCGTGGTGGCCTGGATCGTCGCCACCTTCCTCGTGCCGCTGATCGCGCTGGAGGCCGGCGAGGAGGTCGGCTCCATCCTGCTGCTCCCGGTGGCGGCCCTCGTCGTGGCCACGATCTGGTTCACCGCGATCGACATCGAGGTCCGGACCGGCCAGTGGCAGGCGGCCGTCGTCACGGGCAAGGAGTGCCAGTCGACCGACAGCGGGTGCGCGTGGGTGTACCGCGTGAGCGACCGGCGCACCGAGCAGGACCTCGGCTGGATCGGCTGCAACGAGAACGTCCTCGCGCTGGGCGACCAGACCCGCGTGCACAGCGACGCGGCCGGCCGGCACCGCCCGAACCTGGAGCCCTGCGCGCACACCTCGCACGCCTGGACGGTCGCCCTGTGGGTGGTCGAGGGGCTGTGGATCCTCATGGCCGTCGGCGCGCTCGCGGGTGCCATCTTCTTCTGGGATTGGTGACGACCGTTGACAACGGGAAGACATCGACGTAGAAAAATGTGAGAGCGCTCTCTCACTGTCCGCCCGGGTTGGCCGCCACCAGCCCGGGCGGACGCATATTCGTCAAGCGTTGACAGAACGCGGCATCGACCCGCTTGACTGGGGCGTTGGGTTGTGTGCATCTTTGACGGAACCTGAGCGTTTCCCTTCAGCATCGGAGCCGCCACCGATGAACAGACGCCTGCTCGCCGGCCTCGTCGCCGCCGGGCTGCTCGCCGCCCTCGCGCCCGCGGTTCCCGCCGCGGCCGCCCTCCCGGACTACAGCACGGCCGAGGCGGGCAACCCGTTCGCCGACGGCTGGTACGCCGACCCGGACATCGCGATCTACAACAACACCTACTGGGTCTACCCGACCACCTCGAAGGGCTACACCGAGCAGACCTACCTCGACGCGTTCTCCAGCACCGACCTGGTCACCTGGACCAAGCACCCGAACATCCTGACGACCGCGAATGTCTCGTGGGCCTCGTACGCCGTGTGGGCGCCGGCCCCGATCGCCCGCAACGGCAAGTACTACCTGTACTTCGCGGCCAACGACATCCAGAACAACTCGGCCCTGGGCGGCATCGGCGTCGCCGTCGCCGACAACCCGGCCGGCCCGTACCGCGACGCGATCGGCCGGCCGCTCATCGGGCAGTACTACAACGGCGCCCAGCCGATCGACCAGGACGTCTTCATCGACGACGACGGGCAGGCCTACATCTACTACGGCGGGCACGGGCATGCCAATGTGGCGCGGCTCAATGCCGACATGACGAGCATCGGCACGTTCCCGGACGGCAGCACCTACAAGGAGATCACGCCGTCCGGATACACCGAGGGCCCGCAGATGTTCAAGCGCAACGGGAAGTACTACCTGATGTGGTCCGAGGGCGGCTGGACCGGCCCGGACTACTCGGTGTCCTACGCCATGTCGACCTCGCCGACCGGCCCGTTCACCAAGCTGGACCGGGTCCTGGCGCAGGACGCGGCGGTGGCCAAGGGCTCCGGGCACAACTCGGTCGTCAACGTGCCGGGCACCGACACCTGGTACATCTTCTACCACCGCCGGCCGCTGAGCGAGACCGACGGCAACCACCGCGCGCTCGCGTACGACCGGATGAACTTCAACGCCGACGGCACCATCCAGCGCGTGACCATGCGGGTCAAGGACAACTTCGCCGACGCCAACGCGTACGGCTGGCGCACCTACGGCGGCAGCTGGAGCGTGACCGGCGGCCGCTACCAGGCGGGCAGCTCGCTGGGCGGCAAGGCCATGCTGGACACCAACTTCGGCGACCTGAGCTACGACGCCGACGTCGCCGTCACCTCGGGCACGGGGGACGCGGGGCTGGTGTTCCGGGCCACCGGGCTGGGCAGCGGGACCGACGCCTACAGCGGGTACTACGCCGGGATCAGCCCGGCCGGCCGCGTGGTGCTGGGCCGGGCGGCCAACAACTGGACCCAGCTCGGCACGGCCAACCTCACCGTGGCGGTGGGCACGACCTACCACCTGCGGGTGACCGCGGCCGGCTCGTCCATCAAGGTGTACGTCGACGACCTGACCACGCCGAAGATCAGTGTCACGGACGCCACGTTCGCGTCCGGGGCCGACGGGGTGCGGGTGTTCAACGCCGCGGCGGCGTTCGACAACGTGGCCGTGGGCGCGCCGACCGGCCCGGGCACCAACCTCGCGCAGGGCCGCCCGGCCACCGGATCCACGCCGTGCGCGGCGTCCGAGGGGCCGGAGAAGGCGGTCAACGGCAGCGTGGCCGGGGGCAACGCCGACAAGTTCTGCTCGTCGGTGGCCGGGCCCTGGCTGCAGGTCGACCTGGGCGCGACGAAGAGCATCAGCCGCTTCGAGGTCGCGCACGCGCAGGCCGGCGGGGAGGCCGCGGCGTACAACACGAAGGCCTTCACCATCGCGGTGTCCAACGACGGCACCACCTGGACCCAGGCGGTGAGCGTCACGAACAACACCGCGGCGAACACCACGCACCCGGTCAGCGGCGTGTCCGGGCGGTACGTGCGCCTGACCGCCGGCACCCCGGAGCAGGGTACCGGCGGCGCGGCGCGGATCTACGAGCTGCGCGTGTTCTGACGGATGTAGCGCGGTGCGGCGTGGACGCCGGCGGGACTGCTGGGCAGGCCGTCGAGGAGGTTCTCGAGGCGCTTGACCATCGGGTCGTCGGCGTCCGCGTCGTAGTCGTCCGGGCGGGTCGAGTCCCGCCCGGCCGGCACCCGGGCCGCCCGCAGCAGCAGCGTGCCCAGCACGACGATGGCGAGGTTGACGACCAGCGCGACGATGCCGACGTACACCGGCCAGCCCGCGACCGTGGTGATCGAGCCGCCGAAGTGCGCCTGGCCGCCCGGGCCCGGCTGCGGGATCCGGTACAGCAGGACGAGCCCGACCCCGAGCCCGCCGGCCAGCCCGGCGAGCAGGGCCATGCGGTGGAACCAGCCGGTCAGCAGCCCGAGGAAGCCGGCCGGGATGGTCTGCAGGATGATGACCCCGCCGATCAGCTGCAGGTCGACGGAGAACTGCGGGTTGAGCAGCAGGATGCAGAACACCGCGCCGACCTTGACCACCAGCGACGACCAGCGGCTGACCCGCGCCTCCTCGGCCGGGCCGGCGGCCGGGCGCAGGTAGGCGCGGTAGATCGAGCGGGTGAACGCGTTCGCCGCCGCGATGGACATGACCGCGGCCGGGATGAGCGCGGCGATGCCGAACGCGGCGAGGGCGATGCCGGACGACCAGGCCGGGAACAGGTTGTGGAACAGCTGCGGGATGACGGTGTTCAGGTCGCGTCCCACCGGCCGCACGCCCTGCGACAGCGCGAAGAAGCCGAGCAGCGCCATGAGCCCCAGCACCAGGCAGTAGATCGGCAGCGCGGCGGCGTTGCGCTGGACGGTCGAGCGATCCTTGGCGGCGAGCATCGTCGTGAGCGCGTGGGGGTACACGAAAATCGACAACGCGGAGCCGATGATCAATGTGAGGTAGGCGCTCTGCCCGGCCGAGCCGCCGAGCAGCAGCCCGTCGCCCGGCGAGGGAGTCGTGGCGAAGTGCTGCCCTGCCTTGCGGAACGCCTCGCTCCAGCCGCCGTTCATCGCCACGATGAGCAGCGCGGCCACGACGACCCAGCCGAGCAGCACGTCCTTGGCGATGGACAGCAGCGCGGGCGCGCGCAGCCCGGAGCGGAACGTGCACAGCGCCACCACGGTGACCGCGGCGAGCAGCGGCCACTCGCCGGCCATCCCGACCGTCTGCAGTACCGCCTGCAGCGCACTGAGCTGCACCGCGATGTACGGCATGGTGGCGGCGATCCCGGTCAGCGCCACGGCCGCCCCGAGCCCGCGGGATCCGAAGCGGGCGGCCGTGAATTCGGCCGGCGTCACGAACCCGTGCCGGTGGGCGACCGACCAGGCCCGCGTGGTGAAGATGAACGAGAGCGGCGTGGTGATGGTCGCGAACGGTACCGCGAAGAAGCCCATCGCCCCGACCCCGTAGGTGAGCGCGGGCACGGCGACGAAGGTGTAGGCGCTGTACATGCTGCCGCCGAGCAGGAACCACGTCGTCCAGTTCCCGAACGCCCGCCCGCCGACCCCCCACTCCTCAAGATTGTGAATGTCCTGCGGCCGCCGCCAGCGCGCCGCCGACATGCCGAGCAGCAGCATGGCCCCCATCAGCCCGGCGAAGACGACGGTCTCGACCCCGCCGCTCACCGCTCGAACTCCGGCCGCCGGTTGCGCAGGAACACGAAGGCGATGATCGCCATGGCCAGCAGCACGCAGGCCATCTGGTACCAGTAGAAGAACGGCAGCCCCCACAGTTTCGGGTCGGCCCGGTCGTACAGGGGTGTGAGCAGCGGCGCGATCGTCGGAACGGCCAATAACCAGTAGCCGGAGCGGCGGCGTCGGGCGGGCGGTGCCATCGAGCCTCCTTGCGTGATGGAACCAGGGGTGTGGCGCGATGGTACTGGCAAGTAACTTCGCGCGACACCCCGTCTTCTCAGCGCCGCAGGGCCCGCCCGGCGCCCGCGATCACCGTGGTGGCGAGGACCCAGCCCACGGCCATGATCAGGACCGCGACCGCCTTGTCGGGGCCGGTGGGATTCCACGCGTGCTCGTGCCCGAGATCGACCAGCGGCACGAGAAGATCCAAGGTGTACAGCAGCGGATCCCACGTCGGAGCCTCGCCGGGCTTCACCGGGCTGAGCGGCCCGCTCCACGCGAACCAACCCGACCCCGCGCCGAAGACGGCCAGCAGCCACAACAGGGCGCGCGCCGGGCGGTACCCGAAGCCGATCGTGGCGTCCTGCACCGCGCCCCACACCGCGCCGAGGCGGCCCATCGCGCGGTGGCGCAGGCGTTCGCGGACGCGCAGGACCTGGCGGGCCTCCTGCTCGCGCCCGTCCCGGCGCAAAGCGGCCGCCAGCTGGTCGTACGGTCCCGGCGCGAACGCCGGATCGCAGCGCGCCATCCACGCCAGGCGCTCACGCGCGGTCCAGGCGCGGGTGTCGTCCGAGCGGCGGCTGATCCGGTCGTACGTCAGCCCCGCCAGCTCGATCGTGCACCCCGCCGGCCAGCCGACCGGATCGTCGACGAGCCGCCCCACGTGCGCGTCGCGCAGGCTGATCGCGCCCGACGACGCAGGGGCCGGGCGCAGCGTCAGCATCGCGGTCTCGGCCTCGATGAGGAGCAGAGCCGAGTCCGAAGGAGGTGCCTGCAGGAGCGACCCCTGCAGGACGATCGCACCCGCCGCGCGCAGCCCGATGAACATGACCATGCCGTCGGCCCGCAGTTCGTGGGCCCACACGCCGCCGCCCACCACCGCGCCGTTCGCCGCGATGGCGGGAGCGCCGGGGCGAGGTGAGCGGACGGTGCACTGCGCGATGTTGAGGTCGCCGGCGATGCGGGCGCCGTCGAGGCGTGCGCCCGAGGAGTACACGGCGCCGTGGCCGATCTTCGCGTCGCCCTCGATGACGGCGCGCTGCAGGTTCACCGCGCCGGCAAAGGCCGTGCCGGTGAGGTCGAGGCCGCCGTCCACGCGGACGTGATGGAACCACGCCTCGCCCGTGACCGTGGCGCGGCGCAGGCCGAACCAGCGGCGTACCCGCAGGGACTCGGCGTCCAGCGACGGCAGCGTGCACTCGTCGAGGTTGGCCGAGCCCAGCTCGGCGTGGTCGAGCAGCAACGGCTCGGCGAACGTGCAGCCCCGCAGGCGGATCGGGGCGTCGATGCGGGCGCCGGTCAGGTCCAGGCGGCCGGTGATGTGCGCGCCGGAGAGGTCGACGCGGGCGGTGCGGCCCGCCCGGGCGCTGGGGCCGTCGAGCAGGAGTTCGGCGATGAGCTGGGCCGGTACGATGGCGCCCTGGGCTTCGAACGGCCGGCCGGAACGGAACGCGGCGCGGACCGCCCAGCTCACTCTCACGAGGGAGCCGTCCCGCTCTTGTCGGCGATGCGGCCGGCCGGGCCGCGGCGAGAGCATCGACGCATGTCCAAGACAATACTGACCATTGCCATCTGGCTCGCCGTGGTGGGGCTCGGGGCCGGCTTCGGCGGCGGGGTGTTCGAGAACCTCACCGCGCAGGTCGCGGTCGTGCCCGGCAGCGAGAACGAGCGCGCGCTCGACCTGCGCGCCGATGCGGCGGGGCCGCAGGGGCAGCATCTCACCGTCGTCGCGGTCGGGTCCACGGTGGACACCGCGGCCGTCGGCGGCATGCCGGGCGTGGCCGCGGTCGCGCCGCCGTTGCCCAGCGCCGACGGGCGGGCCACCCTGACCGACATCACGCTCACGCCCGGGGCGACCGAGGCGCAGGCCGAGGAGGTCGCGAAGGCGCTGCGATCGGAGCGCGTCACGGTGGCCGGCGGGCCGCTCACCGACATGGAGTTCGGCACGCAGGCGCAGCGGGACGTCCAGCGGGCCGAGCTGTTCACGCTGCCGATCGTGCTGATCCTGCTCATCGTCGTGTTCGGCGGCCTCGTCGCGGGGTTGATGCCGCTGATCGTCGCGCTCGCCGGGACCGCCGCCACGCTCGGCATCCTGTACCTCGGCAGCCTCGTCACCGACATCAGTGTCTACGCGATCCAGGTCGCCACCATGCTGAGCCTCGGCCTGGCCGTCGACTATGGACTGTTGCTCATCAGCCGGTACCGCACCGAGCTCGCCGCCACCGCCGACCGCGACGAGGCGCTGCGGCGCGCGGTGTCCAAGGCCGGCCGCACGATCGCCGTCACCGGGCTGACGGTGGCCGCGAGCCTGCTCGGGCTCACCGTGTTCCCGGACGCGTTCCTGCGCTCGATGGGGCTGGCCGGGGCGGCCGTCGTGGTCGTCGACATGCTCGCGGTGCTGACGCTGCTGCCGGCCGTGCTCCGGCTCGTCGGGCGGCGCATCAAGCCCGCCCGGCCCGCGTCCGGGACCGGGCTGTTCGCCCGGCTCGCGCACGCCGTGCAGCGGCGGCCGCTGCTGGTCACCGTGGTCACGGCGGCGGGGGTGTTGCTGCTGGCGGTACCATCGCTGCACTTGCGGTTGACCAACAGCGATGCCCGCGCCCTTCCGGCGACGACCGAGACCCGCAAGCAGTATGACGCGCTCGCCGCGCACTTCCCGGCGCTCGTCGGGCCCGACGCCATCGCCGCCGTGGTGCGCTCGCCCGCGGACGCCCCGGCCACGGCGGACTTCGCCGCGCGGGTGCGGACCGTGCCCGGAGTGTCCACAGTGGAGGTCGTGCCGGTGTCGGACGCGGTGAGCGTGGTGCGCGCGACGCCCGTGCACCAGCCGTGGACGTCCGAGGGCCGGGCGACGCTCGAAGCCGTGCGGGCGCTGCCGGCCCCGTTCGAGGTGCTCGTGGCCGGCGACGTCGCCCGCCTCGTCGACTACCGGGCCATGCTGCTGCGGTACGGCCCGTGGGCCGCGCTCATCGTGCTCGTCGCCACGTTCGCGCTGCTCGCCGTGTTCACCCGCTCCGTCCTGCTCCCGGTCAAGGCGGTGCTGACCAGCCTGCTGAGCATCGCCGCGGCGTTCGGGGCGATCGTGTGGGTGTTTCAGGACGGGCACCTCGCGAGCTGGTTCGGCGCCGAACGACTGGACGCGGTCGACCTGACCGTGCCGGTGCTCGTGGCGGCGATCGCGTTCGGGCTCTCCGTCGACTACGAGGTCTTCCTGCTGGCGCGGATCCGGGAGCGGTACCTCGAAACGGGCGACCCCAGAGCCGCGGTCGGCTACGGCCTGCAGCAGACCGGCCGGATCGTCACGTCCGCCGCGCTGCTGCTGGTCGTGGTGTTCGCCGGGTTCCTGCTCGGCGGGTTCGCGCCCATCAAGGAGATCGGCGTGGGGCTCGTGGTGGCCATCGTGCTGGACGCGACCGTGGTGCGGATGCTGCTCGTGCCGGCCACGATGACCCTGCTCGGCCGGGCCAACTGGTGGCCGTCGCGGCCGCCGGTCGTACGCTCCACTGTGGAAGCGCCGGAGCGCGTAGCATTGGCCGGGTGATCGACCTCGACCACCGTGCCGTGCCGGCCACGCGCGGCCCGGCACGGTGGAAGCGCCGGCCGGGCCTGCGGCTGGCGGCGGTCGCGGCGGTGTCGGTGCTCGCCGGGCTGCCCGCGGCGCCGGCCCGCACGGCCGGGGCCCCGATCCGCCCGGCCTGCGTCGCCGTGCCGGACGTCTACCACCTCTTCGGCGGCGCGCTGTGCGGCTGATCGTCACCGGCCTCGCCGCCACCCACGTGGCCGGGATCCTCGCCGGGCACGTCCTGCCGTGGACCGGCACGACAACCATGACGGCCCTGCTCTTGTACGCCCTGAGCGTCCCCGGCCCCCGCCCGCGGGTGGCCGGGTTCGCGTGTCTCGCGGTGCTGGCCGCCTCGATCGACGCGCGCACCGGCGGCCACGGCTTCCCGAACTGCCTGATCTACCCGGCCGACCCGGCCCGGCACGCGGTCGAGGGCACGCTGCTCGTGCTCGGCGTGGGGCTGCTGCTCGTCGCGGCGCTCGGCCGCGGGTTCGCCGTCGTGGCGCTGCTGGCGGTGCTGACCGCGCCGGCGCTGTACGCGTGGACCCAGCCGCCGGACCCGTCCTCGCTGCAGCCGGTCATCAGCGCGCAGGAGCGGCTGGCGCTGATCGCCCGCGCGCGGGCGCAGGCCGGGGTCCAGGACGGGGCGATCGTCGCCATCGCGGTCAGCACCGAGCCGCCGCGGCTGCTGCCGCCGGTCGTCGCGCCGCCCGACTGGTCCCGGGGACTGCTGCCCGCCGTCCCGGCCGCGGTCGTGTTCGCGGCCCTGGCGGCTATTGCGACCGGGCGAGGTACCGAAGACCCTGCCTGAGGTACGTGCGCGGGTTGGTGTCCAGGAAGCGGGCCCACTCCGGGCTCGGCTCGCCCCGCAGCCAGGCGTAGCGGGCGAGGGCGTACCCGTACATCGGCTCGGTCAGGTAGCCCAGCCGGCTCGTGCGCGAGTAGGCGTAGTCGCCGCGGGTGAGCCGGGCGTAGTCCAGCGCGGCGTTCGCGGCGAACAGGCCCAGGCCGAAGAAGACGGTGGCCAGATCGGTCAGCGGCTCGCAGTCGACCGCGTCCGGGTCGGCCCGCCGCTCGCCCAGCAGCCGCACGTGGCCCAGCTCGTGGGCGAGCGTGGCGACCAGGGCCGTCGGGCGCTCGACCAGGTCCTCGCGGATCGTGACCACCGGGCGGCCGTCGCGCTCGTGGTAGTGCCCGGCCGCGCCCGTGCCGACCGTGTCCAGCGGGATGTGCCCGGCCAGGCCGGGATCGGGCCCGGCGTGCTCGAACTCCAGGGCGATCGCGGACCGGTCGGTGCCCATGTGCGTGCAGAGCCGCGCGACCAGGACCTCGATCTCGTCCATGCCGCCGGTCCAGACCCCGGGGAAGTCGGCGTCGCTCGGGGTGAGGACCGGGCCGAACAGCGTGGTCCGGCCGAACTGGGCGCTCAGCCAGCCCAGGTTCCGCTCGATCCACACCTGTTCCTCGTCGCGCACGGGGCAGCGGGCGGCCGGCCACATCATCGGCTCACATCAGCCCGTAGCGGCGGCCGAGCGCCTCGACCTCGTCCTTGGCGTCCTTCAGGCCGAGGCCGGTGATTTCACGGTACCGCTTGATCGCCTGGATCTTCCGCCCCTGCCGCAGCTCCTCGAGCACCATCGGGTCCGCCTCCGGCTCCGGCTCGACGATGCCGAGATGGTCCATGATCAGGTCCAGCTTGCGCTCGATCGCGACCAGGCGGCGGGTGGTCTGCGGGTCCTCGCCGCGCCGGCCGGTCAGCAGGGACACGCCGGTGATCACGATGACGGTGAAGGCGAGCGCCACGAGCCAGTCCATCCCGCTATTGAACCGTACCGGCGCTATTTCAGTCTTGACTTATATAAGCGCTCGGTGACATTCTCGGTCCGTGCACGCGTTCGACGTGCTCGGCGACCCCGTCCGCCGCCGGATTCTCGAGCTGCTCGCCGACGGTGAGCAGCCCGCCGGCGCGATCAGCGAGGCCGTCCGGGCCGAGTTCGGCATCTCCCAGCCGGCCGTCTCCCAGCACCTCAAGGTGCTGCGCGAGGCCGGCTTCACCACGGTGCGGGCGGAGGGCACCCGCCGCCTGTACGCCGTGGACGCCACCCCGCTCCAGCAGGTCGACGCCTGGCTGGAGCGGTTCCGCGGCTTCTGGACCCAGCGCCTGGACGCCCTGGCCACCGAGCTGGCCCGGGGCCGGCGCCAACGCAAGGAGGACCCGTGATCGACCTGGTCAACCAGATCAACGCCACCCACCGCGAGCTCGGCACCGCCCCGCTGTCCACCGGCGGTTCGGGCCGGTCGCTGCTGCTGCGCCGCACGTACGACGCGACCGTCGACGACGTCTGGGACGCCTGCACCGACCCCGAACGGCTGGCCCGCTGGCTGGCGCCGGTCGAGGGCGACCTGCGGCTGGGCGGGAAGTACCAGCTGCAGGGCAACGCGGGCGGCCAGATCCAGCGCTGCTCGCCACCGTCGCTGCTGCGCGTCACCTGGGCGTTCGGCGAGGGCATGGACACCGAGGTGGAGCTGCGCCTGTCGCCGTCCGGCGACGATCGGACCGACCTCGAGCTGGAGCACTCGTCGCCGGCCGAGATCGTGGACGCGATGGTCGCCCAGTACGGCCCGGGCGGCACCCTCGGCATCGGGGGCGGCTGGGACCTGGCCCTGGCCGGGCTGTTCATGCACCTGTCGGGCGCGGACTACGACCCGGCCACGTGGCAGGACACGCCGCAGGCCAAGGCGTTCGCGTCGGGCAGCCTCGACGCCTGGGGCGCGGTCGTGCAGGCCGCGTGGGGTACGAGCGACGAGGACCTGGCCGGGGCGCTCGCCTTCGCGAAGGCGCACTTCGCCCCGGAGTGACTCAACCGGCCGCCGCCCAGTCCCGGATCGCCGCGAAGTCGGCGGCGGTGAGGCCCGCGCGGCCGTCGACGCGGTGCAGCAGCGCCCGGGCCGGGTGGTGGCGGGCGACCCAGGCGCGGTCGGCCGCGGTGAGCTCGTCGTCGACCCAGACGAACGGCCGCCCGGCCGCCCACGCCACCAGGTCCCGGGTCTTCCAGTGCTCCGGCCCGTCGGAGTCGCGGTCGGAGAACGTCACGAGCGGCAGCGCCGGCAGGCCGAGCAGCGGCGCGATGACCTCGTTGGCGTCTTCGGCCCAGGTGGTCGCCCACACCAGGTCGCAGCCGAGGCCGAGCAGGCGCGGGCCGTCGCCGGGGTCGGCGCGCAGCAGCAGCGGGTTGCCGTAGCGGCGGGCCGCGGCCTCGGCCGCCGGGTGCGGCTCCGCCCCGCGGTGGGCCAGCGGGACGAGGGGTCCGTCGACGTCGAGGAACAGCAGCGGCGGCGGCATGGAGAAATTCTGCGCGATCGTGTCGAGGGGCCGCGATCGGCTCCGACAATAGGGCATGAGCAACCTCATCTATTGGGTGCACGCGTCGGTCGACGGCTTCATCGACGGGCCGAACGGCGAGTTCGACTGGCCGGTCATGGGGCCGGAGCTGTCCGCGTACTCCGAGGCGCTGGACGAGCGCGTCGGCACGCTGCTGTACGGGCGGCCGGTCTGGGACATGATGGTCGGCTTCTGGCCCCGCGCCGAGGAGTTCGACCAGGGATCGCACACCAAGGCCTTCGCGCCGTTCTGGCGGGCCACGCCGAAGGTGGTCTGCTCGCGCACCTTCGCCGGCGACGAGTGGACCGACCGCGTCATCGGCGACGACCTCCCCGGGGCGATCCGGGCGCTCAAGGCCGAGGCCGGCGCCGACGTCCTGCTCACCGGCGGGTCCGGGCTCGCCGCCGCGCTCACGGAGCACGGACTGATCGACGAGTACCACGTGGCGGTACACCCGGTGGTGCTCGGCGGCGGCCGCCCGCTGTTCCGCGAGCCGGGCCGGCGGCTCAACCTGCACATGGAGCGCTCGCGGGTGGTCGACGGGCGGATCGTCATCACCCACTACCGCCCGAGCTAGGCATATACCTAACTTAGATATATGCTCGAACCATGCCACTCAAGGAGTCGGCCTTCCACATCCTGTCGGCGCTCGCGGCCGAGCCCACGCACGGGTACGGGATCATGAAGGACGTCGAGCAGCAGTCGGACGGCGCCGTGCGGCTGCGCCCCGGGACCCTCTACGCCGTGCTCGCCGAACTGGTCGAGGACGGGCTCATCGAGATCGCCGCCGAGGAGGTGGTGCAGTCGCGGCTGCGGCGCACCTACCGGCTCACGGCGGCCGGGGCGCAGCGGCTCGCCGGCGAGGTCGAGCGCCGCCGCACCGCCGCCAACACGGCCGGGCGCCGGCTGCGCAACAGCGGGCTGCTCGCGGGCGGAGGTGTGGCGTGACGACACCGCTGGAGGTGCGCTACGAGCGGCTGCTGCGGCTGTACCCGGCCGCGTTCCGCCGCGCGCACGGCGAGGACATGCTCGGCACGATGCTGGCCGACGCGGGGGAGCGGCGCCGCTGGCCCCGGCCCGGCGACGCGGCCGACATCGCCTTCCACGCGCTGCGGCTGCGGCTGTTCAAGCGCCCGACCGGCGGCCTGCTGGGACCCGGCTGGGCCGACGCCTGCGCGCTCATCGGGCCCCTGGCCGCGTTCGCCATCCTGGTGCTGAGCGCGACGAAGGCGCTGCGGCTCACGATGTTCTCCGGCTCCACGCTGCTCATCCAGATCGCCGCCTGGGGCCTGGTCACCGTGGCCGCGTTCGCCGGGCTGCACCGGGTCGCGGTCTGGCTCGGCTGGGTCGCGTTCCTCACCGAGGTCGTGCCCATGGTGCGGCAGTTCACCGCCGACCCGGTGCCGGTGGTGTACGCCCTGTGGTGGTTCGTCGCCGCGCTCGTCGCAGCCCTCGCCCTCACCGCCGCCGGCCCCCGCAGCCCGTGGGCGGTCGCCGGGCGCCGGCGCCTCGCCGTCCTGCTCGGTGCGCCGCTGTTCATGGGCGCCCTCGGGGTGATCGCCGGCTCGGGCATCCTCATGCGCGGGTACGACGGCGGCAGCTACAGCGCGCTCTACCTGTCCGACCTCATCGGCGCGGCCGGCGGCTCCTTCGCGGTCGAGGCCACCGGCCCCGCCGTGCTGTGGCTGATGCTCGGCGGCATCGTCGCGGCCGCGATCGCGTTCGCCGTCGCGCTCGCACGGCTGCCCGGCCCGATCCGCCGCCGCCTGCTCGTGGCCGCGGCGCCGGTGGTCACCATGCTCGAACTCGTCAACCTCACGTTCAACGGCTGGGCGGTGTCCACCATGCAGCGGGGTCACGTGATCCCGCTCGTGTTCGGGCAGTGGGCCGCGCTGGTCCTGCTGCCGCTGCTGGTGTTCCTCCTCGGCGTGTGGTGGGTCCGCCGCCGCGACGAGACCTCGCGTCTCGCCGCGATCGGCGCCCGGGTCGAGCGCGAGTCCTGAAACTACGGGCGCTGGCTCCGCTCGCCCAGCACGGTGCGGAACAGCGCCTCGCGCAGCGCCAGCTCGCGGGGGTCGTCCCAGAGGTGGAAGCCGGCGCGGTTCATCGCGTACGCGAAGCCGACGCCGGTCTCCGGGTCCGCGAAGCCGAACGAGCCGCCGGCGCCCGGCGTGCCGAACGCGCGATCCCCGGCGGCGCCGAAGCGGAAGGCGGGGAACGGCTTCACGTAGCCGAGCGAGAACTGGGTGGGCACGCGCAGTACGACATCATCGAGACCGCCGGTGGGGGGCTGGGCCGGCTGGATCAGCGCGTCGAGGGTTGCCGCGGTCAGCCCCAGGGCCGTCCCGCCGGTCGCGGCGTCGCCGTAGACGCGGGCGATCGCGCGGGCCTCGCCGGTGCCGTTCGCGGCGGGCAGTTCGAGGCGCCGCACCTCCGGCAGGTTGTAGTTGCCGGTCTCGCTGAGGACCTTGGGATTGGCGAACGAACGGGCCGTGACGCTGCGCGGGTTGAGGAAGCCGAGCACGAACCCGCGCGGCATCGTGCCCATGTGCAGCAGCAGCTCGGCCGGCTTGAAGCCGTGGACGGTCGCGATCCGCTCCGGGTCGACGGCGTCGGGGACGCCGATGTGGAACTCGGCGCCGAGCGGTCCGGCGATCTCCTCGGCGAAGAAGCGTCCGAGGGTACGGTGGGCAGGATCGACCCGCCGCAGCAGCTCGCCCTCGTACCAGCCGAGCGAGATGGCGTGATAGCCGTGCCGGGTCCCGGGCGCCCAGGCGGGCCGTTGCGCCGCGAGGGCCGCCGCGACCACGTCCAGGTCGGCGAGGTCGGACACGCTCAGCGGCCGGTCGATGGCGGGCAGGCCGGCCTGGTGGGCGAGCAGCTGGCGTACCGTCACCGCTGCTTTTCCGCCGGCCGCGAACTCGGGCCAGTAGGTCGCGACCGGCTCGTCGTGCGCGATCCAGCCGCGGGCGTGCGCGACGGCGATCGCGAGCCCGGACACGCCCTTGGTCGTCGAGAACACGGTGACGAGCGTGTCCTCGCGCCACGGCTCGCGGCGGCGGCCGTCGCGGTAGCCGCCCCACAGGTCGACGACCTTCTGCCCGTCGCGGTAGACGGCGCAGGCCGCCCCGATCTCGCCCCGCTCGGCGAAGTTCCGGCGGAACGCGTCGGCCACCGGGCCGTACCCCTCATCGACGCCGCCGCTGATGAGCTCCTGCGGCACGTCCACCTTGAGCACCATGCCGGCCGACGATACGCCGTCGGCCGGGCATTCGGCACTGTCCGTGCATCTACTGTGTGTCGCCGACCTTGTCCACGATGACCGCCTTGGTGTAGATCACCTGGCGGAACAGGTCGCCGACCCGGGTGTAGTCGTCGTTGCCGCGCTCGTCGGTGACGTGCCGCTCGGCGATGGCGACCTCGCGCTCGCCGATCAGCCGGTAGGTGGCCGGGTCGAACAGCAGCTCCTGGGCCAGGAACCCCTGCTCGACCCGGCCGAGGCCGATCGCCGGGCGCCCGTCGAGGTTCACCGCGTCCGGGTTGAGCCGCACCCCGTCGCCCTTCGCGAGCGCGCCGTAGAAGGCCGCCTCCACCTTGGGCGGCAGCACGTACTGGCCGAGCAGCCGGTCCAGGTCGACGCCGAAGTTCTTCGGGGCCTTGTCCCAGGCGAGTACCTTGTCCGGCGTGTCGAGCTTCTCGAGCTGGGCGTAGTCGAGCTGGCTCCAGCTGACGTTGCCGCCCTGCTCGTACACCTCCAGCTTGCCGCTCTCGTTCGTGGCCATCACCTTGGCGTCGATGCGCTTCCAGTTCTGGCTGGTGATCACCCGCGTGCTGCCGGGCCGGATCGGGTCGTTGGGGTGCTCGCGCTCGAACGCGGCGTCGTTGCGCAGCTCCTGCGCCTCGTTGTACATGAACTGGTCCGGCCGCGGGTCGGCCCACGGCTTGTGGGTGGCCGCCCAGGCCGCGTTGGTCAGCACCTCGGCCGCGCTGGCGGGCTTGGGGAACGGCAGCCCGACGGTCGAGTAGCCCTTGCCGCTGTCGTCGACCGTGCCGAGGTTCTCCACCGCGACGACGCCGATGACCGCCGCGGCCGCCGCAGCCGCCGTGAGGGCGACCCGGAAGGCCCATCGCTTGTGTACCGTACGAGGCGCCACCGCAACCGGCTTGTCCTCCATGTGCCGCATCAGGGCCGCGCGGGCCCCGTCGCGCGCGTGCGGCCGGGGCGCGGGATCGGGCCCGAACGCCTCCCGCAGTGCCGTCATCTCATCCATCACTGAGCCACCTCCGAGTCGAGTTCCAGGGCCTTGCGCATCTCCTGGCGGGCGCGGTGCAGGCGGGAGCGCGCGGTGCCGGGCGGGATGCCCAGGGCCGCGGCCGCCTCCTGCTGGTTCAGGCCGGCCCACGCGACGAGCAGCAGCACGTCGCGGTCGGCCAGCGACAGGCGGTTGAGGGCGGCGGCGAGCCGGCCGCGCGCCCCGCCGGCGTCGACCCGTCCCGGCACCAGCTCCGTGTCGTCCGGCCCGCTGTCGGGCTCGGCGCTGCGGGCGAACGCCTTGAGCCGGCGCGCCTCGGCCCGCGAGTGGCGCATGATCAGGTTCGAGGCGATGCCGTACAGCCACGGCCGCACGTCCCCGCGCGCCGCATCGAACCCGTCCCGCCGGTCGTAGGCGACCAGGAACGTCTCCGACGCCACGTCCTCGGCCAGATCCGGCCCGAGGCGCCGCGCGGCGTAGGCGTAGATGTGCTCGTAGTGGCGGTCGAAGACCTCCGCGAACCGGTCCTGGAGCAGCTCCCTCACACCACCTGTTCGCCGATCGGCGGCAAAGTGTTCGCGCCCTCCGGTGGTGGCACGTTTCCGGGATTCGACGGTCCCGGGTTCGCCGTAACTTTAGTGGTGTCACCAGCGACAACCACTTCCCAGGGGGATACCGAAGATGAGCGACATCGACACCTACGACGGCGGCGACTCCGGCCACGGCGACGTGGACTACGGCCACTACTCGGCCGGCCAGGAGCACGACGCCCTCGACCAGCTGCACCAGGCCCAGGGCTCGGAGCACGACGCGCAGTCGCAGTTCGGCGTGTACGAGAACGACCACCACGCGCAGGAGTCGACCGACTTCTCGACCGGCAACCACGTCGAGTACGACCAGCCGGCCGCGGTGCACTACGAGGCCGACAACTACACCAACTACAGCCACGACGCGTCCGAGGACGACCACGTCTTCGCCGCCGAGGGCTCCGAGTCCTCGCACTCCGCCGAGTTCTCCGAGCTCGACGCCCTGTCGCAGCGCTTCGACGCCGCGTTCGCCGAGGGCACCCAGTTCCACGGCGAGGGCGGCCAGTACGGCGTCGCCGCCAACTAGCACTTCCAAGGGCTACCCCTGGCTCGAGGCCGGTCACCGTCGCGGTGGCCGGCCTTCGCCATGTCCGCCGTCACCGTGCCGGTTTTCGCCGCGCCGCCGCAGCAGCAGGAAGACGAGGCCGGCCAGTGCCGCGACGGCGACGAGTACGCCGGTGAGGGTGGCGGCCGGGTTCACCTCGTGCACCGTGTCGCCGTCCAGGGTGGCGGGGAGGGCGGCGCCCGGCGGCTCGGCGAACGTCTCGGTGAAGGTCGCCTCGCGGTGTACCGAGCCGTCGGCCGACGTGAACTCGCCGGTGCAGTCGTAGTGGCGGCTGCGGCCCGCGTACGCCGCGGTGCAGGCCCGCACGGTGATCGTGCCGCGGGTTCCCGTCGCGTAGTGGACCAGGTCGGCCGCGACCGCGCCGCCCGCGCACAGGGCCAGGACGGCCAGCAGGCCCGCCATGATCAGCAATGCGCGGCGACGGTTCATTTCGCCATGGCCGCCACGGTCTTGGCGAACGTCGCCTTCGTGGCGGCGATGGTCCGCTCGCGCAGGTCGTCCTTCTCCTGCTGGCTCCAGGCGGCGCCGTCGCCGCGGATGGCGACGAAGTACGTGTCGATCCGGAAGTTGCTGTCGCGCATGGCCACGTTCAGCTTCAGCTGCCCCTGGTCCTGGGTGCCGCCGGTGCCCGTGGTCTCCCAGGCGATCGCCGCCTCGCCCAGGCCGGTGACCGGGGCGTTCGGGCCGGCCAGCTTGGCGTTGGCCTCGCCGGTGGCCTGCTGGCTCTCGGCCAGGGAGACGTCGTTGTACGCGTAGACGAGGAACGAGATGTTCGCCGTGCGCTGCTGCTTCGAATCGCCCAGGGCGCGCACACGGCTGTACTGGCAGCTGGTCGAGTTCGCGACCGAGTTGGGCGAGCGGGACGCGTACGGCTTGGCGAGCTCGCCCTCGTACAGGTCGAAGTACTGGGTCGCGTCCGAGGCCTTGCACTCGTCCTCGGGCAACTTCTCCAGCGCGTACTTCCCAGGGCCGCCCGCCTTCTGGGCACCCGCGGTGGCAGCGGGTGTGGTCGGGCCGGTCGGGCCCGGGTCGCCGGTCCGGTCCTTGGCGAAGACGTAGACGTATGCGGTGGCGGTGCCGGCCACGAGGAGTACACCCGCGAGCACCATCGCGATGAGGACCGCCGGCGACGGACCGCGCCGCCTCGGCGCCGGTGCCGGTAGCGGCGGGGGCATGACCGGGGTGAAGGGGCGTTGCGGGGTCAGGGGCTGGCCGGTGGCGGCGGCCGGGGAGACCGGGGCGGCCGCGAACACGGGTGACGACACCGGGGTGGCCGGCGCCGTGAACTCGCCGGTGGTCGGGTAGGGCGCGCCCGAGGCCGGGACCGCGGAGACCGGGGCGGCGTTCGGGGTGCGGTTGACGTAGAGGGAGCCCTCGGCCACCACCAGTTCGGGCTGTTCGGCGACGACCGGGGCGATGCCCAGGGCCTCGTGCAGCATGGTGGCCACGAGCGGGATGCGGCTCGAGCCGCCGACCAGGAACAGCCCGGCGATCGCGGCGGTGCCGACGCCGGACTCGTTGACCAGGGCGCGGGTCATCGAGACGGTCGAGCGCAGTACCGGGCGGGTGAGGCCCTCCAGCTGCTCGCGGCCCAGCGGCACCTCGCGGCCGAGCGCGGGGATGCCGACCACGGTGCCGCTGGCCCGGGAGAGCATCTCCTTGGCCGAGCGGACGTCGTCCCAGAGCCGGCTGCGGGTGGCCGGGTCCGTCCACAGCTGGCCGTACGTGGCCTGCAGGAACCCGATGATCGCGGCGTCCACGTCCAGGCCGCCGACGTCGTTGAGGCCGTCCGAGGCGACCTGCTCGAAGCCGGTCGGGGTGCGCCGCAGCAGGGTGACGTCGCAGGTGCCGGCGCCGAGGTCGTACACGAGCACGCACGCCCCGAGCGGGAGCGCGGCGCCGCGGGTGTGCGCGAAGTACGTGGCGGCGGCGGTCGGCTCGCCCACCAGTTCGATGTTCACGAACCCGGCGTGGCGGGCGGCGTCGACGAGCAGCGCGCGGCGGTTCTGGCCCCAGTTCGCGGGGTGGGTGAGCACCACGTCCTGGACCGGCCCGGCGACCCGCGCGGCCTCGCGGGCGACCCGGCCGAGCACCGCGACGATCAGGTCGCGCACCCCGACCTCGGCCGCGCCGAGCAGCACCGCGGTGTCGTCGATGCGGCGCTTCGGGTTCGGCTCCATCCGCTCGGGGGCGCTGCGGGCCAGGTGAGCGGCGTCGCGGCCGGTGTGCAGCTGCCCGTCGGGGCCGAGCAGGACGGCGGAGGACAGCAGCGGCGAGCCGTCGAACAGCAGCGGCTGCACCCGCGCGTCGGGGCGCTGCAGCATCGCGATCGTGGTGGAGGTGCCGAAGTCGATCCCGAGGCGCAGGCGCGCAGCTGTCATGGTCGGCGAGGATAACAGTCGGTCACCTGGCGGAAAGCCGGTAATCGGTCTCTTCCCCGGGCAACTTGGCCCGAGACTACATCTGTAGTTCCCGGCACTACAGATGTAGTCTCGGTCGCATGCGGACCCGGCGGGAGCGGTTGCTGGACGCGGCGATCGAGGTCATCGGCACGGGCGGCATCCGGGCGCTCACCCACCGGGCCGTCGACGCCGGGGCCGGGCTGCCGGTCGGCTCGGCGTCCAACCTGTTCCGCACCCGCGAGGCGCTCATCGACGCGGTCGTGCGGCGCTTCGCCGAGCGCGAGCAGGCCAACTGGGAGCGCATCGCCACCGTGGTGGTGCCGGAGAGCCCGTCCGAGCTGGCCGAGGTGCTCAGCCGGTTCGCGAAGCTGAGCACGGGGCCGCAGCGGTCGCTGACCCTGGCGCGGTACGCGATCCTCCTCGAGGCCGCCATCCGCCCCGAACTGCGCGCCCAGCTGCTGGAGACCGGCGCCCGCGTGAACGCCTGGGCCACCCACTGGGTCCGCGCGAGCGGCTCGGCCGACCCCGACCGCGACGCCTCGCTGATCATGAACTACTGGACCGGGCTGGTGCTGCACCAGCTCGCCATGCCGGATCCCGCCTTCGACCCGACGGCCCGCCTGCGCGCGCTCGTCCTCGCTCTGGAGGTACCGCGATGAAGTTCTCCTGGTGGCCGGCCGTCGACGAGCAACGCGCGGCGGTCGCCGACCTGCTCGCGTCGCTCACGCCCGACGAGTGGTCGCACCCCTCACTCTGTACACAGTGGACCGTCCGCGAGGTGGCCGCCCACCTCACCCTGCAGCAGCTGACCGTGCGCGACCTGCTGGCCCGCACGCCCCTCCTGGTCCGGGCCAAGGGCAACCTCGACCGCGGCATCCACGACATGGCCGTGGCCCGGACCGCCGAGGTCGACGACGCCGGCCTGGTCGCCCTGATTCGCGCCTCGATCGGCTCGCGGCGCGCGCAGACCGGCGTCACCCCGTACGAGACCCTGACCGACATGCTCGTGCACGGCCAGGACATCGCCATCCCCCTCGGCCGCGACCTGCCGATGCCCCCCGACGCCGCCGCGGCCGCCGCGACGCGCATGATGACGATGCACTGGCCGCGCCCGTTTCCCATCAAAAAGACCCTGCTCCGGTACTCCCTGCTGGCCGACGACACCGCCTGGCAGTTCGGCAACGGCCCGGCGATCGAGGGCCCGATGAGCGCGCTGCTCCTCCTGGTCTGCGGCCGCCTCGCCGCTCTGGATCAGCTGCGAGGCCCGGGACTGGAATCGCTGCGGGCGGGCGCGGCATAGGGTCGGGGGTATGCGCCTGGTGTCGTTGCTGCCGTCGGCCACCGAGATCGTCTATGCCCTCGGCCTCGGTGAGCGGCTCGTCGGGGTCACGTTCGAGTGCGACGAGCCGCCCGCCGCGCGGACCGAGAAGACCGTCGTGGTGGGCGGGCGTGACACCAAGGGGATGAGGCCGGGCGAGATCGACGCCTACGTGCGCGACCAGTTCGCGGCCGGCGCGGACCTCTACACGCTGCACGCCGGCGCCCTGGCCGCGCTCGCGCCCGACCTCATCCTCACCCAGGACCTGTGCCGCGTCTGCGCCCTGCCGTCCGGCCACGTCGAGGACGCTCTCGACCACCTCGGCTGCCGCGCCGACGTGCTGTCCCTCGACCCGCACACGCTCGACGAGGTGCTGGGGACGATCGCGACGGTGGGGGAGCGGGCCGGGGTACCGGAGCGGGCCGCCGCCGTCGTCGCCCACCTCCGGTCCCGGCTCGACGCCGTCGCCGAGCGGGTCTCGGGGCGCGCCCGGCCGCGGGTGGCGGTCGTCGAGTGGGTCGATCCGCCGTTCACCGCCGGGCACTGGGTCCCCGACCTCGTGACCGCCGCCGGTGGCGAGCCCGTGGCGGCCCGCCCGGGCGCGCGGTCGGTGCAGGTCGACTGGTCCGAGCTGACCGGCGCGCACCCCGACGTCGTGGTCGTCACGCCGTGCGGCTTCCATCTGGACGGGGCCGCCGAGCAGGCCGCGCTCGTCGCCCCGCGGTTCCCGGACGCGCAGGTCTGGGCCATCGACGCCGACGGCATCGTGGTGCGGCCCGGCCCCCGCCTGATCGATGGCGTCGAGGCCCTCGCCGCGATCCTGCACCCGGACGCCGCCGCCCCGGCGCCGTCCGGCTCCATCCGCCGCGTGCGCTGAAATCTGCGCGACACGCCACAAGGGATAGTGGCGTGCATTCGTGGCGGTACCCATATATGGTGGTGACCGTAGCTGGTTCGGCCACTCTTCCAGGGTGGCCGAGGCAAGAGGGAACCCGGTGCGAATCCGGGACTGCCCCGCAGCGGTCAGTGGGAACGACAGCCGTCATGTGCACTGGGCTCGATCAAGCCTGGGAAGCGACGGCCAGTAGGCATGCGCTCGGCGCCCACGAGTCCGAAGACCTGCCAGCGCGCCGCGCACCGATGAGGGTGGGCGGCGGTCGAAGGCCGCGCGGGACGGCCGACGCCGAGTGCCGGGCCCTGGCCGCATGCCGCCGCGGGGTACCGGTGGCGTCTCCGCGTGTCTTTTCGGCCGGAAACCGTCGAGGGCACGAGGAGAGGGAACGCGGATGCAGGTCCGGAAACGCAACGGCGACGCCGAAGCGGTGGACGTCAACAAGATCGTGCGTGCGGTCGAACGCTGGGCCGGGGACCTCGACGAGGTCGACCCGCTGCGCGTGGCGACCCGCACGATCAGCGGGCTGTACGACGGCGCGACCACCGCCGAGCTGGACAAGCTGTCGATCCAGACGGCGGCCGAGCTGATCGGGGAGGAGCCGCAGTACTCGCGGCTGGCGGCCCGGCTGCTCGCCGCGTACGTCGACAAGGAGGTGCGCGGGCAGGGGGTCGCGAGCTTCAGCCAGTCCATCGCGTACGCGCACCAGCAGGGGCTCATCGGCGACGACACGGCCGCGTTCGTGGGCCGCAACGCGCGTAAACTGGACGATGCCGTGGACCCGCAGGGGGACCTGCGCTTCGAGTACTTCGGGCTGCGCACGGTCGCGGACCGCTACCTGCTGCGCCATCCCGAGTCGCGGCTGGTGGTGGAGACGCCGCAGTACTGGCTGCTGCGCGTCGCCTGCGGCCTGTCCGAGACGCCGGCCGAGGCGATCGGGTTCTACCGGCTGATGTCGTCGCTGGCGTACCTGCCGAGCTCGCCGACGCTGTTCAACTCCGGCACCCGGCACACCCAGATGTCGAGCTGCTTCCTCGTGGACTCCCCGAAGGACGAGCTGGACTCCATTTACGAGCGGTACCACCAGGTCGCCAAGCTGTCGAAGTTCTCCGGCGGGATCGGCATCTCGTGGTCGCGCGTGCGGGGGCGGGGGGCGCTGATTCGCGGTACCAACGGGAAATCGAACGGCATCGTGCCCTTTCTGAAGACCCTGGACGCCGGGGTCGCCGCGGTGAATCAGGGCGGGCGGCGCAAGGGAGCGGCGTGCGTCTATCTGGAGCCGTGGCACCCGGACATCGAGGAGTTCCTCGAGCTGCGCGACAACACCGGCGAGGAGGCGCGCCGCACGCACAACCTGAACCTCGCGAACTGGATTCCGGACGAGTTCATGCGCCGCGTCGAGGCCGACGAGGAATGGTCGCTGGTCGACCCGTCCGACGCCCCGGAACTGCCCGACCTGTTCGGCGAGGCATTCGACGCCGCCTATCGCGTCGCCGAGAAGCGGGCGGTCCGCACCGTCAAGGCCCGCGACTTGTACGGCCGGATGATGCGCACCCTCGCGCAAACCGGCAACGGCTGGATGACGTTCAAGGACCGCTCCAACGCGCTGTCCAACCAGACCGGCGCACCGGGGAACACCATTCACCTGTCGAACCTGTGCACCGAGATCGTCGAGGTCAACAGCGACGGCGAGACCGCGGTGTGCAACCTCGGCTCGATCAACCTCGGCGCCCACGTGACCGCGGCCGGCGTCGACTGGGACAAGCTGCGCGCCACGGTCCGCACCGCGGTCGTCTTCCTGGACCGGGTCATCGACATCAACTACTACCCGTCCCAGCAGGCGGCGGCGTCGAACCCGCGCTGGCGCCCGGTCGGCCTCGGGCTGATGGGCCTGCAGGACGCGTTCTTCACGCTGGGCCTGCCGTTCGACTCGCCCGGCGCGCAGGAGCTCTCGACGCGCGTGCAGGAGGAGATCTTCCTGACCGCGCTGGAGACGTCGGCGGAGCTGGCCGAGCGGTTCGGCCCGCACCCCGCGTTCGCCGAGACCCGCGCCGCCAGCGGCGTGCTGCACCCGGACCTGTGGAACGCCGTCCCGGCCGCGGCTTCGGGTCAGCGCTGGCCGGCGCTGCGCACCCGGATCGCGGCGACCGGCCTGCGCAACTCGCTGCTGATCGCGATCGCCCCGACGGCGACGATCGCGTCGATCGCGGGCTGCTACGAGTGCATCGAGCCGCAGGTCTCCAACCTGTTCAAGCGCGAGACCATGTCCGGCGAGTTCCTGCAGATCAACACCTATCTGGTACGGGAGCTCAAGTCCCGCGGCCTCTGGACCGCCCCGATCCGCGAGCAGATCAAGCGGGCCGAGGGATCGATCCAGGGCATCACGGAGCTGCCGGCCGACGTCCGCGACCTGTACCGCACCGCCTGGGAGCTGCCGCAGCGCGCCCTGATCGACCTGGCCGCCGCACGCGCGCCGTACATCGACCAGTCGCAGTCGCTGAACCTGTTCATGAGCGCTCCCACGATCGGCAAGCTCTCCTCGATGTACCTGCACGCGTGGAAGTCCGGCCTGAAGACGACCTACTACCTGCGCTCCCGCCCGGCGACCCGGATCCAGCAGGCAACGGTCTCCATCGCGCCGCCTGTTGCTGTGGCGTCGACTGGTTCGTTGGGGCCGGCCCTGACCGTGGCCGACGCCGATGCGCTGGCCTGTTCCCTGGAGAACCCCGAGTCCTGCGAGGCCTGCCAGTGACCACCATCCCCGAACCGCGCCCCGCCGATCGGCGCCCCATGCTGCTGGACCCCGGCATGGACCTGACGCTGCGGCCGATGCGGTACCCGCACTTCTTCGACCGCTTCAAGGACGCCATCAAGAACACCTGGACCGTCGAGGAGGTCGACCTGCACAGCGACCTGCCCGACCTGGCCCGGCTCACCCCCGCCGAGCGGCACCTGGTCTCCCGGCTGGTCGCCTTCTTCGCCACCGGCGACACGATCGTCGCCAACAACCTCGTGCTGAACCTGTACCAGCACGTCAACTCCCCCGAGGGCCGGCTGTACCTCTCCCGCCAGCTCTTCGAGGAGGCCGTGCACGTCCAGTTCTACCTGAACCTGCTCGACACGTACGTCCCCGACGAAACCGAGCGCTTCGCGGCCTTCGCGGCCGTGGTGAACATCCCGTCGATCCGCCGCAAGGCCGAGTTCTGCTTCCGCTGGATCGACTCCCTGGGCGACCTGCACGAGCTGCGGACCCGCGACGACCGCCGCGCGTTCCTGCTCAACCTGATCTGCTTCGCCGCCTGCATCGAGGGCCTGTTCTTCTACGGCGCCTTCGCCTACGTCTACTACCTCCGTTCCCGCGGCCTCCTGCACGGCCTGGCCTCGGGTACCAACTGGGTCTTCCGCGACGAGTCCATGCACATGGCCTTCGCCTTCGACGTGGTCGAAACGGTCCGCTCGGAGGAACCGGACCTCTTCGACGACAACATGGCCGCCGAGGTCCGCAACATGCTCGCCGAGGCCGTCGAATGCGAGGTCCAGTTCGCCGCCGACCTGCTGGACCAGGGCATCTCGGGCCTGTCCCTCGCCGACATGCGCGAATACCTCCAGCACGTGGCGGACCGCCGCCTGGCCGTCCTGGGCCTCGACCCGCTCTACGGCAGCCGCAACCCCTTCGCGTTCATGGAACTCCAGGACGTCCAGGAACTGTCCAACTTCTTCGAACGCCGCGTCTCGGCGTATCAGGTAGGCGTCACGGGCACCGTCTCCTTCGACGACGACTTCTGACGCTCCCCACCACCGAGCGCACCGACCAGGCGTCGCGCCTCAACAACGAGGCGCGACGCCCCCTTCCGCGCCGCGACTTCCGAAAGCCCGGCGATCTCCTCCGCCCGCTCCCCGCCACCCTCGCCGTGACCGCCGTCCGACCCGCGGTGACCCGCGCCAAACCGAGGCCGGCCAGCCACCGCAACCCCTCCCGCAGCGTCGTGTCTGCCAAGGGCGGCCCCGGCGTGGACGGCGGCTGTTTCCGCGTCGGGCCGGGCGGCGTCCGTTTCCGCACCGGCCGCGTCCCTGAAGTTCGTGGCGTTGGTAGCGCCTCGCCCGGCGGCCGCCGTGTCTGCGGCGATCGCGAGCAGATCAGGCGTGCCCCGCGGCGGCGTCGGCGCGGCGAGCAGAGCCGGCAGCGCAGCGACCAGCACCCGGAACACGACGTCCGGCGCCCCGGCGGCGGCCACATCGCGCAGCGGTTCCACGGCCCGGATGACTTTCACAGCCCCACCCACCGCGAGCAGCCCCAGATGGTGCCCGGCCGTCTCCGCGTCGAACGAGTCGGTGGCGGCCAGCAGCAGGAGCGCATCCACGGCGGCAAGGCGGTCGGTCTCGTGGCGCGCCGTCAACCCGTACGCGATGGCGATCGCCAGCGCCGGTCCGCCAGCGCCGTCGGTCTCGGCCAGCAGGGGCAGGACAGCCGCACCCCCGCGCTGGTCCATGTCGGCGGTCGCGGCCACGTCGGGCAGGGCGAAGGCGGCGACCAGCCCGCGGTGCCATGGCAGCATGCCCGGCCACAGCACGTGCCACCCGTTGCTCCCGGTCCCGACGGGCGGCGGCGCCACCCCGAGCAGCCCGAACGTCTCCGCCCCATCCGACGGTGCGGTGGTCACCTCGACGCGCAGGGCCGGCAACGTCTCGTAGTCCCAGTCGCCGCCGTGCTTCTTCGGCCGGCGCGGCCTGACCCCTACCTGCCACGCCGGCTCGGGCAGACCGCCGCTGCGAAGCCACGCGCCCAGCCTCGCCCCCGCCGGTGTTCCCAGCACCTCGGCCCGCGCCGCCGAGCCCAGATCCGGGCCGGGTGAGAGGCGCAGCATCGCCTGGGCCAGGTCCCATGGCCACGGGTCGCCGGGACCGAAGGCGGCCAGCCGGGCGAGCAGTACGTCGGTGTCGAGGCCGCCGTTGCTCCAGGTCGGCGCGCTCAGCAACCCGCCCGCCGGCAGCGCGTCCGAGCCGAGGTGCAGCCCGATCTCGGCCAGCCGGGCCCGCAACAGCCGCTGCAACGGCGGGATGCGGCGGTCCGGCGGGGACTCGCCCAGCGACAGGAACCGCCGTGCCGCGGTCAGCAGCGAGGCCCAGCCCGAGGTCGCCGCCGGGGCCAGGCGGGGGTCGATCACGGTCTGCAGCAGCCGGGTGAACGTGCCGCACAGGCAGTTCGGGTCCCATCGGTGCTCGCCCATCCCGTCGCGGTGCCGCTCCACGACCGGCTGCAGCGCGCGGGCCAGGGCGGGCCGGTCGGTGGCGGCGAGCCGTACGACGCCGTCGAGGATCCGCTCCAGGGGCAGCAGCGCCGAGAACGGCCGGTCGCTGTAGAACGCCGCGACCTCCTCCGCCAGCTCGTCCGGGTCGGCGATCGGAGCCGGCGCCGGCGCAACCGGCGGGGGAGCGGGCAGCGCGACGGCGACGGGCAGCGCCGGTGCCGGATCCTCCAGCAGCGCCTCGATCTCGGGACGGCGGTCCGGGAACGCGCGGGCCAGCGCGGTCAGCCAGGTGCGCTGCGTCTTGACCAGGCCCTTGTCCGGCCGGAGCAGCACGGCCCGCGACGCATCCAGCACCGCGTCCAGGTCGAGCTCCGGCACGGCGCGCAGGGCCTTCTGCGCGGCCGCGGCCACCGTCACCGGGCCGCCGGACAGCAGCCGCAGGTAGTCGCCGGCGTGCGCGGAGACCTCGGCCGGCGTGGGAGAGAGGGCCGTCAGCATGGCCAGGAACGCCCGGGTCCCCTGCCGCCGATCGCCGCCGCGCACCAGCCGGGACAGCGCCGCGGCCAGCAGCTCGGCGCGGTCCAGGCGCCCCTCCCCGGCCAGCGCGGCCAGGGCCGCCGGGATGGCCAGGTCGCCGCCGCGCTTGGTGTGCGGGTCCCAGATGACCAGGTGGTTGGCCGCCTCGGGCGACGTGAACACGCGGGGGACCAGGGCGTCGAGGAAGCGGTCGGTGCGCAGGCGGTCCACGATCGGCACGGACCGCAGCTCCTGCGCGGCGGGGAAGTTCAGGTCGTCGAGCCAGCCCGTCACGAACCAGTCGCCGTCCGGCGGGGTCTCGACCAGGGTGGCGGCCACCGGCCACACCGTGTCGAGCCGCGCGCCCAGGTCGGCCAGCCACGGCACCCCGCGGGCCCGGCCGGTCGCCACGATCGCGTCCGTCGCGAAGGGGAACAGCCGGCGCCGCAGCATGCGTGCGGCCGCCGCGGCCGAGGGCGCCGTGCCGACCGTGGCCACGGCCAGGGCGATGCTCGCCGGCCCGTACCAGGGTTCGCGATCCTGCTTGACGTGCGCCTCCAGGGCCTTGAACTCGACCCGCCGCTCGGCCTCGGACAGCGCCGCCACCGCCGCCATCACCACAGGCACCTGGCCGGTCCGAAGAACGTCGACAACGCTCATGCGATCGTCACCGCCACCGCGGCCAGCACCACAGGCGCCGGGCCCTTCCGAAGAGCGTCGACAACGCTCATGCGATCGTCACCGCCAGCGCGTGCTTGCACGGCCCGCGGTTCCCCCGGTGCTTGCCCCACCAGGGACACGTGCACGTCAGCGTCCCGTCGGGCAGCCGCCGCACCCGGTACGTCTCGCCGCCGCTGCGCACCGTCGCCGCCGCCGGGCCGTCAAGAACAACCGCTCCCGCCTCGACCAGCGCCCGCGCGCCCGCCAGCCGGGGGTTGTCCCGCTCCGCCCGTGCCGCGTCGTACGGCAGCACCCGGTGGAAATAGGCCGCCTCCGCCACGTCGTACCCCACCCGCCCCGCCGTCCCGAGCTGCGCCAGCGCCGCCCGCACCCGCTCCGGCACAAGCCCCGCGGCGTCGGCCAGCGCGGCGATGTCGATGGTCGGGTCCCAGGAGAGCAGCGCCCCGACCAGCTCCGCGTCGTCCGTGGCCTCGTCCGCCGCCAGCGACAGCAGCGCCGCCCCCTCGCCCGAGAAGCCGCGGTGCACCTCCGGTGACAGGGTCAGCGTCAGCCGCAGCGCAGGCGTGTGCACCTCCCAGGCGCTCGGCACCGGCGGGGAGCCGGGCTTGGCGGGCGGGCCGTAGACGCGCAGGCCCGTGACGTACCGGAGCAGGGGTTTCAAGGCGGCGAGCCGTCCGGCCCCGGCGAGGCACACCGCACCCGGCCCCGGGCGGGAGGTCAGGCGCAGGGAGCGGCCGGCCGGCACCGCCCACAGGGTCGAGCGGTCGCCGGCGGCGGGCAGGCGGCGCAGGAAGGCGTTGGCCTCGGCGGCCGGCAGCTCGGCGCGCAGGTCGAAGCCGGACGCGAGCACGTGGACCTCGGCGAAGCCGCGCAGCCAGCGGGGCGGGAGCGGCACCTTCTTCTCCACGACCGTGCCGTCCAGTGTCGAGGCGGTCAGCGCGTCGGGGCCGACCGACAGGTGCAGCGGGTCGAGGCCGGCGATGCGGGCCAGCGCCTCGCGCAGCGGCGGGTTGACGTCGACGTTGGTGGTGCCGTGGCCGAGCACCTCGCCGTCGAGGCCGGGCGGGAGGATGTCGAGGCGGGCGTAGACGCCGCCGCAGCCGGAGAAGGACTCGAAGCGCAGCCGGTCCTCGCTGCCGGTGACGACGGGGTCGAGGCTGGCCGGGTCGCGGGGCTGGAAATACCGCGTGCGCGCCACATCCGCCACCGCGAGCAGCCCGGCCGCGGCGACCGGCGGCGTGGTCAGGAAGCCGGCGAAGAAGCGCGGATTGGCCTCGGGGCCGCCGCTGGTCTGCAGGTCGACTCCGCTCGCGCCCGCCGTGGAGGGGGCCAGATACCGGAACTCCTGAACATTCACGTGGCAGACGGTAGACCCGGGGTACGACAATTTCCGCGATGACCGACTTCGGACGCTGTATGGACAGCCTGGATGGGCTGAGTGTGGGAGACGCCCTTGGGGCGCAGTTCTTCGTACCGGGCACGACCTGGCCCGACCTGCTCGACTCCACGTCCCCGGCGGGCGCGTGGCCGTGGACCGACGACACCGAGATGGCCTGCACGCTCGTGGACGAACTCCGCAGGAGCAGCAGCATCGATCAGGACCGGCTCGCCGAGGCGTTCGCGCGGCGGTTCGAACCCTACCGCGGGTACGGTGGCGGCGCCGTCGTCATCCTGCACCGCATCCGGGACGGCGAGCCGTGGCGGGATGTCGCCAAGGACGCGTTCGGCGGCGCGGGATCGATGGGCAACGGCGCGGCGATGCGGGTCGCGCCGCTCGGGGCCTTCCACGCCGGCGACTCGCGCACGGCCGCCCTCGAGGCCATGCGCCAGGCCGAGGTCACGCACGCCCACCCCGAGGGCATCCTGGGCGCGGTCGCCGTGGCGGTCGCGGCCGCCGAGGCCGGCTGGGCGCGCCTGATCCGCAACCGCCCCACGCCCGCCGAACTGCTCGACGCCGTGACCGGGTACCTCGTCGACGGCGGCGTCCTCGACGGCGTGCGCCGGGCCGGACGACTGCTCAAGGCGAGCGTGGCCGAGGCCGCGTACGAGCTCGGCAACGGCTCCCAGGTCCTCGCCCAGGACACGGTCCCGTTCGCCCTGTGGGTGGCCGCGACCCGCCTGGACGACTATCCCGCCGCGATCCGCGCCTGCGTCGAGGCCGGCGGCGACGTCGACACGA
Organism: Dactylosporangium sp. CS-033363; assembly: GCF_050942475.1. Lineage (NCBI taxonomy): Bacteria > Bacillati > Actinomycetota > Actinomycetes > Micromonosporales > Micromonosporaceae > Dactylosporangium > Dactylosporangium sp. CS-033363. Next base: position 3,528,159 of record NZ_CP192032.1, read on the forward strand.
CAAGCGCCATCGTCGGCGGCATCGTGGCGGCCTACACCGGCCGAGCCGGAATCCCAGAGTTTTGGCTGGTCCAGCGCGAGCCACTCCCGCAAAATCGAGCATAATGTATATTTCCGATATGTCGCGGCGCGCCAGCGCCCGACATATCGGTCACACAAGCTCCTCAATGAGCCCGGCAAGCAAAGCCACCGAATCAGCAGAAAAGCACCCGGTGTCAAAATCAAAGATCAACCGCAGTCCATCCGGTACCGCATCCACGTGCAAAAACAGCGGCTCAGTAGGACCGGCCTGCGCCGAGAACGTCAGGACTCCCGGCCCCGGTGCACGTTCCGCCCCGAACGAGGTCGTCGACACCGTCCGCCGGTCGTTGAAGCACGGCGTCGCCAGCAACGGGATGTCCAGCGGGTCGTAGTAGGCGTACTTGCGAGCGGGCAGCGCCGCCCGGGCCACCGCCGCCACCGCCTCCGGGAACGACGACGGCACGTCCACCACGCACAGTCCCAGCTGGGTGAGCGGACTGACCACATCGGACAGTCCACCGCGGAACCGGTTGCTCACCACTTGTCGTACCCCGAGCCGAGAACGGCCCGAGATCCGGGACAGGGCCACGAAATAGGCCGCGAGCAGCACCGTCGACTCGTCGGTGCCGAAGCGCGCCGCGGCCACCGGCAGGCGGGCGGCGAGCGAGGGGGATTCGAGGAGGCACTTGCGGTACCGTGGAGACGCAACGACGCTCGCGAACCCCTCGAGACCGTCGGCGTGCCGCGCGAAATGGCGCCGCGCCCCCGCGTGCTGCCGGACGCCCTGCGGGCCCTGCTGCCACGCCGCGATGTCCAGCGGCTGCAGCCCGACCGGCGGCGTGGGGACCCGGCGCGTGGACTCGTCCACCATGATGGCCGCCCCCAGCCCGTCGGTCACCAGGTGCGGCATCACCGCGACCATCTCCACGGGCACGCCGTCCCGGCAGACGACGGCCATCCGCATCGGCCAGTCGGAGGCCAGATCGGGCGCCGCCGCGCGATAACGAGCCTCGACGGAAGCGGCTAAAGCGGAGACCCCCGAACCGGAAGCCAACGAGACAACAACCTCGAACCGCGCCACCCCCGAAGCCACCACCTCCTGCATCCCCCCACGGAACAACGTGCGGAAGGACTGCCACCGCTCCATCGTGTACCGCAGCGAAGCAGCCACCTCCGAGAGCGTCGTCCCAGGTGGCAGCGCCCGGCACCCGCCCATCGGGAGCCACGAGTCCTCCCGCGCCATGGCCTGCACCATCGCCCGCTGACCCCACGTCAGTTCGGCCCGCCCGGACCCCACCCCGGCGAACGGCACCTCGATGAACATGCGCCCAAGGATCGGCACCACGACCGCCCGCGGCAAGTCTTGCGAGCGGCGGGGAAAGATCGATAGATTCGGACGCTTCGAATCCGAACGAAACGGGGGATCGATGCGACTCATTCGCATGCTGCTCGTCGCCCTGGCCGCGGTGGCCGGGACGCTCGTGGTCACGCAGACGCCGGCGCTCGCCGCCACGCAGGGGCCGTACGAGCTCCATCCGTGGGGCGGGATCTTCTGGTGCGCCAAGGTGGACAACGCCAACCAGAGCGCGCCGGTGGTCATCCGCAACTGCGGGACGGCGAGCAACTTCTACCAGCAGTGGTACTGGCAGGACACCACCAACGGCTACTACCGCATCTTCAACCGCCAGACCGGCAAGTGCCTCAACGCGGCGGGCAACGTGACGACCGGCACGCGGGTCATCCAGTACGGCTGCAGCACGTCGGGCCTCAACGACCAGTGGAAGCCGACGATCAAGCAGAACGGCGACATCGACTACTACTGGCTGCAGAACCGGCAGGGCGGCCTCTGCCTGCGGGTCAACACGTCGAGCACGGGCAACCAGCTGTTCACCGGCGCCTGCAACCAGGCCACCTGGGACGACCGCTGGACCTGGGACCGCCACTAGGCTGAAGGCCGCACCAGCCCTGACTCGTAGGCGAGCACCACGGCCTGCACCCGGTCCCGGAGACCGAGTTTGGCCAGCAGGTTGGAGACGTGCGTCTTCACCGTGTGCTCGGTGACGAACAGGGCCGCCGCGATCTCGGCGTTGGACTGACCCCGCGCGACCTCCCGCAGGATGTCGAGCTCGCGCGGGGTCAGCGCGCCGAGACGATCGTCCGTGCGAAACGCCCGGTGCCGCAGCACGTCCGCGATCAGCCGCTGGGTCACCGTCGGCGCCAGCAGCGACGACCCGGCCGCGACCGTCCGCACCGCCGCCACCAGCTCGGTCCGGTGCATGTCCTTGAGCAGAAAGCCACTGGCCCCGGCCTGCAGGGCGTCGTACACGTACTCGTCCAGGTCGAACGTCGTGAGCACCAGCACCCGGGCCGAGGTCGCCGCGCAGATCGCGCGGGTCGCCGCGATCCCGTCCATCACCGGCATCCGCACGTCCATGAGCACCACGTCGGGCGAGGTCTGCCGCGCCCGCGCCACCGCCTGCTCCCCATCCGAGGCCTCCCCGACCACGCTGATGTCCGGCTGCGACTCCAGGATCATGCAGAGCCCGCCGCGCACCAGGTCCTGATCGTCGGCAACGACCACGCGCAGCGTCATCGGCCACCCACCGGCAGCGAAGCCACGACCTCGAACCCCGGCCCGTCGCCCCGCGGCCCGGTCCGCAGCGTCCCCCCGACCGCCTGCACCCGCTCCAGCATCCCGCGAAGCCCATGCCCGAAAACGGCGTCCCCACCGCGGCCGTCATCCCGCACGCAAACATCAAGCCGGTCCGACAACGACAACGTGACCGAAACCCGCCGAGCCCCCGCATGCTTCACCACGTTGGTCAACGCCTCCTGCACCACCCGGAACGCCGTCGCCCCAACCACCGGATCCACCGTCGGCAGCGAAACCCGGTCGAGCGAGACGTCAAGACCCGTCCGCCGCGCCCGCTCCACCAGCGACGGTATCGCGTCCACCCCCGCCGGCTCCGGCGCCTGCTCCCGCAGCACGCCCAGCGTGTGCCGCAGCTGCACAAGAGCCTCCCGCCCGGTCTCGGCGATCGCGTCGAACGCGGCCTCCGCCCGCCCGGCGTCGGCCCGCACGACCGACGCCCCGCCCTCGGCCTGCACCACCATCAGCCCGACCGAGTGGGCGAGCACGTCGTGCATGTCCCGCGCGATCCGGGCCCGCTCGTTGCCGGCCGCGGCCGCCTGCTCCTCGACCAGCCGGAGGGTGCGCTCCTCCAGGAACGCGATCCGGTCGCGCCGGGCCCGCACCCCGGCGCCGAGGGCGTAGGCGGTGACGAACATCAGCCCGACGTACCCGAACGACGGCGGCTTCTCCTGGGGCATCACCAGCGAGAACACGACCCCGGCGGTGGTGGCCACGATGGACGCGATCCGCCAGGCCGGGGAGGCCAGCTCGGCCCAGGTGTAGGTGGCCACGAGCTGCCCGTACGGCATGTCCGGCAGCATCTGGATCAGCGAGAGCCAGGTCGTGGCGACGCCGGTGACCAGGGCGACGAGGACCGGGGCCCGGCGCCGCCAGATCAGCGGCACCGACGCGAACAGGCCGAGCACGACCGCGCCCGGGTGGAACGGCGGGTACCAGATCGCCGGGAACGTCGTCGCGGCCGTCACCGCCGCGGCGATGAGCAGGTCGATCAGCCGTTCACGCATGCCGGTCATTCTGCCCCGGGTGTACTGCCAGAGCCTCCCTCCCAAGAGCCAGATCTGGATAGGTTGGGGGCATGGCACGCAAAATCGCGACGAACGACCACGTCGACATGGCCGCGCTGGTGGAGTTCCTCGGCAAGCGGCACCACGGGATCGTCATCACCAACCGCGCCGACGGCCGCCCGCAGGCCTCGCCGGTCACGTGCGGCGTCGACTCGCAGGGGCGGATCGTCGTCTCCACCTACCCGGAGCGGGCCAAGGTCACCAACCTGCGCCGCGACCCGCGGGTCTCGGTGCTGGTCCTGTCCGACGAGTGGAACGACGCCTGGGTCCAGGTCGACGGCACCGCCGAGGTGCTCGACCTGCCGGAGGCGCTGGAGCCGCTGGTGGAGTACTTCCGCGGCATCTCCGGCGAGCACCCGGACTGGGACGAGTACCGCCAGGCCATGCGCGACCAGGGCAAGTCGCTGATCCGCATCACGATCGACCGCTGGGGCCCGATCGCCACCGGCGGATTCCCCGCGCGTCTGGCCTGAAACGACAAGCGCGGCTGGACTGAACGACAAGCGCGTCTGGCCTAACCGCCGGGGCGCGTGGCAGCATGTCGGCCATGACCGCGCCGGCCCTCGCTGCCACGCGCTCGGAGCGGATCGGCTGGTACTCGTACGACTGGGCCATCTCCGCGTTCCGTGCCACCGTCATCACCGTCTTCCTCGGCCCCTACCTGACGACGATCGCCGAGCGCGCGGCCGGTCCCGACGGGCTCGTGTCCGTCCTGGGCATCCCGGTCGCGACGGGCTCGCTGTTCACCTACACCGTCTCCGCCTCGGTCCTGCTCACCGTCCCGCTCCTGCCGCTGGTGGGCGCGCTGGCCGACCGCAGCTCGCACAAGAAGCGGCTGCTCGCGCTGTTCGCGTACATCGGGGCCGGCAGCGTCATCGCGATGGTCCTCCTGACCGGCCAGCGCTACCTGCTCGGGGCCGCGCTGCTGCTGATCGCCAACATCGCGTACGGCGCGGCCAAGGTGGTCTTCAACTCCTACCTGCCGCAGCTGGCCGGGCCCGACGACCGCGACCGGGTGTCGAGCTTCAGCTGGGCCATCGGCTACATCGGCGGCGGCATCCTGCTCGTCATCAACCTGGGCGCCCTGCTCAGCCTCGACGACCGGTACTCCGGCACGGTCGCCCGCTGGTCGATCGTCTCGGCCGGCGTGTGGTGGGCCGTGTTCGCCACCGTCGCCATCGCCAAGCTGCGCGACCTCCCGGCGGTGGCCGGCGCGGACCGCCGCGGCAACCCGCTCGCCGACGGCTTCCGGCAGCTCGGGCACACCCTGAGGAACGCGCGGGCGTACCCGCTGACCCTGTTCTTCCTGGCCGCCTACCTCATCTACAACGACGGCATCCAGACCGTCATCACGGTCGCCACCATCTACGCCGACCAGCAGCTGCACCTGGACCAGTCGATCCAGATCGCCACCATCCTGCTCGTGCAGTTCGTGGCGTTCGGCGGCGCCTGGATGCTGGGCCGGATCGCCGAGCGGTACGGCGCCTGGCGCACGATCGCCGCCAGCCTCGTCGTCTGGTGCGTCGCGGTCGGCCTGGCCTACCCGCTGCCCGAGCGGCAGCCGGTGCTGTTCATGCTCCTCGGCGCCCTGATCGGGATCGTGCTGGGCGGCTCGCAGGCGCTGAGCCGCTCGCTGTTCAGCCAGATGATCCCGCGCGGCTCGGAGGCGGAGTACTTCGGCCTCTACGAGATCTCCTCCGACGGCACCAGCTGGCTCGGCCCCCTGCTGTTCGGCCTGGCCTTCCAGCTCACCGGCACCTACCGCATCGCCATCGCCTCGACGCTGGTCTTCTTCGTCGCCGGTCTGGTGATGCTGCTGCTCGTACCGGTCCGGCGCGCCATCGAGGCCGCCGGCAACACACCCCCGAAGGTCCTGTGACCGAGCTCGAAGACGCCGAGGAGACCATCACCGGCGAGCTGCGCCTGCTCGCCATGCTGGCCGGCGCGGTGCTCGGCACCCTCATCGCCTGGACCAGCCCCGGGCACCAGCACGAGCCGCGCTGGGTGCTGTTCGCGATCCTGGCCGCCGTGCTCGGTGCGGCCAGCGGCGAGGCGTTCGGCTTCGGCGCGGCCCGCTGGCGGGACATCGGCCTGTTGCACCGGGTCCGGCTGTACCAGGTGCTGCACCTGGTGCTCGCCTCCGTCGCGGTCGCCGTCGGCCTGGTCGCGGCCACCCCGTACGTCCTCGGCCAGCAGGGCCTGACCGGCCGCGGGGTGGCCCTCTCGGCCATCGCCATCTGCGGCGCGCTGCCGTCGGCGGCCACCCTCGGCGCCGTGCACCGGGTCGCCCGCCGCCCGCTCACCGGCACCCCCGGCGAGCAGCTGGGCACCCTGCTCGGCCTGCGCAAGCTGGTGTCGCGGCTGCTCAACCAGCTCGGCTTCCTGGTGCTGCTGGTGACGCTGGTCAACGGGGCGGCCACCGGCTGGGGCGCCGACCTGCCCACGTCGGTGGTCCTGTTCTCCGGCGCGGTGGCGTCGTTCGTGGTCGGCGTGATGTACGTGCCCGCCTCGACCACCCTGCGCCGCCGCTGTGCCCTCTTCGTCGACCGGCACTTCCCGCTGTCCGAGGTGCCGATCGAGGAGTTGGTCGACAAGGCCGACGAGCGCAGCAAGCTGGAGAAGCTGCTCGGCATCGACCAGACGACGTTCGGCGAGCTGCGCAGCGGGCTGGTGATCGTGAGCCCCTTCGTCGTCAGCGCGCTCGCCGCCGTCATCCCCAAGTTCTGAAAGCCTCAGGCCGTCTTGTACCGCGAAGCCAGCGCCGGCGCCTGCCCGCCGAACGCCGCGATGTCGGCCGCGAACACCCGCTCCAGCAGCCCGTAGTCCTCGACGCCGGGGGCGCTGACGACCTCGCCGAGCCGGATCCCGGCCAGGGCGGCGGTGACGACGTCGGCGGGGGCCATCCGCGGCAGCGCGGACAGGTCCATGCCCTGCACCTCGTGGAACTCGGTGGCCACGATGCCGGGGCAGACCACGTGCGCGCCGACCCCGGTGCCGGCCAGCTCGGTGTTGAGCGTCTGGGTCATGGCGACGGTACCGGCGAGCGTGTTCGTGTACACCGCCCGCCCCGAGCCCGGCATCGCCGCCGCCGGCCCGCCGAACGCGATCATGCCGGCGACGTTGAGGACGGTGCCGCGGCCGCGCTCCAGCATGCCCGGCAGCGCCGCCCGGGTCAGCAGCGTGGGCGCGAGCACCTTGACGCTGATCAGCTCGCGGGCCTTGGCCGCCGGCAGCTGCGCGAGGGGCATGTAGTGCGCGACCCCGGCGTTGTTGACGAGCATCGTGAGCGGCCGGTCGGCGCAGAGCGCGGCCACGGCGTCGATGCCCTCGTCGGTGGCGAGGTCGGCGGTGGCCACCTCGACCTTGGTCGGCAGGGCCGCGGCGAGGGCGTCGAGGCGCTCCCGCCGCCGCGCGACGACGATCAGGTCGTATCCGTCGGCGGCGAGCCGCTCGGCGAAGGCCCGGCCGATCCCGGAGGAGGCGCCGGTGATGAGTGCGAGTTCGGTCATGCCTCACACCATCACGCGCGGGCGCCGGACGAGCCAGGGTCCCGCCAGGACCCCCTCTTCCGGGGGTCCGGCGAACTACGGTTGCCCCATGGAGGACAACCAGCTGGGCGCCTTTTTGCGGGCCCGCCGCGAACTCGTCGCGCCGGAGGAGGCGGGCGTACCGGTGACCGGCGTCCGCCGCGTGCCCGGCCTGCGCCGCGAGGAGGTGGCCATGCTCGCCGGCATCAGCGCGGACTACTACCTGCGCCTCGAACGCGGCCGCGACCGCCACCCGTCGGTGCAGGTGCTGGAGTCCCTGGCCCGGGTGCTGCACCTGGACGACGACTCCCGCGCGTACCTGCTGGGCCTGGCCGCCGACAAGCCCCGCCGGGCCCGCCGCCCCCGCCCGGAGCGGGTCCCGGCCGGCACCGCCAAGCTGGTGGCCCTGCTCCCGCTGCCCGCCTTCGTGGAGGGCCGCCGCCTCGACGTGCTGGCCGCCAACCCGCTCGCGCAGGCCCTCTCACCGCGTCTGGCGCCCGGCCGCAACCGGCTGCGCGACCTGCTGCTGGACCCGGCCGAGCAGGCGATGTTCCCGGACTGGGAGGCGGGCGCGGCGATGCTGGTGGCCCACCTGCGCGAGGCCGCGGGCGCCGACGCCTCCGACCCCAGGCTCATCGAGCTCGTCGGCGAGCTCTCGGTGGCCAGCCCGCTGTTCCGCCGCCTGTGGGCCCGCCACGACGTGCGCCCGCGCACCGCCGCGACGGTCCCGTTCCGCCATCCGCTCGTCGGCGACCTGCCGCTGAACCGCGAGAAGCTCCTCGTCACCGGCACGGACGGGATCGTGCTGGTCGTGTATCACCCGGATCCGGCCACCGACGCCGCCGACAAGCTCGCGCTGCTCGGCCCGCTCGCCGCTACGCTCGGTTGATGGGCGAAGATCGGATCGACCTGACCGCATACGCGCGGGGCATGCTGGACGAGAACAGGTACGTGGTGCTCGGCACCGCCGACGGCGACGGGGTGCCGTGGGTGTCGCCGGTGTTCTACGCGCTGGACGGGTACTCGAGGGTGCTCTGGCTGTCCGACCCGGAAACCCGCCACTCGCGCAACGTCGCCGTCCAGCCGCGGGTGAGCCTCGTGGTGTTCGACTCGACGGTGCCGATCGGCGGGGCGAAGGCGGTCTACATGACCGGGACCGTGGCGATCGACGAGGACGCGCTGGACGCGTACAACCGCGGCTGCCTGGCCAAGGGTGCGTCGGCCTTCACCACCGAGAAGGTGGGGGAGGGGCGCCCGTTCCGCCTGTACAGCGCCACGATCGCCGAGCACTGGGTGCTCGACCCGACCCTGCCCCGCGACGCCCGCACGGCGGTGTCCCCTTGACAAGCTGAGTTTGTTTGTGTGTACTCACTTACATGCGAAGCACCGCCGAGGCCCGCCGGGCCGTCCTCCTCGATCGCGCCGTCGCCGTGTTCGCCCGCAACGGGTTCCACGCGACGCCGGTGACGGCCGTGGCGGCGGCGGCCGGGATCTCCGAGGCGTACGCGCTGCGGCTCTTCGGCGGCAAGCTCGGGCTGTTCCTGGCCGCCGTCGAGGCGTGCTACGAGCGGATCCTCGCCACCCTGGAGGCCGCCGCCGAGCAGGCCCCCGACAAGGACCCGGAGAAGCTGCTGTACTACCTCGGCGGGGCCTACGCCGAGCTCATCGCCGACAAGGACCTGCTCCTGCTGCAGGTCCACGCGCAGAGCGTCAGCGACGTCCCCGAGATCAAGGCCGCGGTCCAGCACGGCTACAAGCGCCTGGTCGCGTTCCTGCGTACGGCCGGCGCCGACGACCGGCAGATCCAGCAGTTCGTGGCCTACGGCCAGCTCTGCCACCTGATCGTGACCACCGGCCTCGACGAGGTCGACGAGTCGTGGGCGACCGCGCTCACGTTCGGCATGCGCCACCCGTAGGCCCCGTTTTCGTGCGCGCAGTTGTAAGTGTGTGCACACATACTCACCAGCACTGGAGGTACACCCGCATGAACACCACCGAGATCGTGCTTCCCGGCCTCGTCGAGCCCGACGGCCTGCAGCTGCGCGACCGCGAACTCCCCGCCCCGCAGCCCGGCCAGGCCCTGGTCCGCGTCGAGGCGAGCGGCGTCTCGTTTGCCGAGCAGCAGATGCGCCGCGGCAAGTACTACGACCAGCCCAGGTTCCCCTTCGTCCCCGGCTACGACCTGGTCGGCCGGGTCGAGCAGGCCGGCCCCGGCGCCGACCCGGCCCTCGTCGGCCGGCGCGTCGCCGCGGTCACCAAGATCGGCGGCTGGGCCACGGCCGCGCTCGTCGACGCCGGCGACCTCGTCCCGGTCCCGGACGGCGTCGACCCCGCCGAGGCGGAGACGGTCGTCGTCAACGGCGTCACCGCCTGGCAGATGCTGCACCGCATCGCCCGCGTGCGGCCGGGCGGCACCATCCTCGTCCTCGGCGCGAACGGCGGCGTCGGCTCGACCCTGGTCCAGCTGGCCCGCCACGCCGGCATCCGCGTCGTCGGCACCGCGTCCCCGCGCCACCACGACGCCGTCCGGTCCCTCGGCGCCGAGCCCGTCAGCTACAAGGATCCGCACGTGTACCGCCAGCTGCGCGACCTGTCCCCGCACGGCTACGACGCCGTCTTCGACCACGTCGGCGGCCCCGGCATCGCCGAGTCCTGGCGCCTCGTGCGCCGCGGCGGCGCCCTGGTCTCCTACGGCACCGCCGCCACCCGCGACGACCGCGGCAGCTCCCGCCTGCCGGTGCTGCTGCTCTTCGGCCGCCTGCTGTGGTGGAACCTCACCCCGAACGGCCGCCGCGCCGGCTTCTACAACCTGTGGGCCGGCCGCCGCAACAAGCCCGCGCACCAGGCGAAGCTGCGCGAGGACCTCACGAAGGTGTTCGCCCTGCTCGCCGCCGGCTCACTCAAGGCGCAGGTCGCCGCCCGCATCCCCCTCACCGACGCCGCCGAGGCCGTCCGCCTCGCCGAGTCCGGCACCGTCGCCGGCAAAGTCGTCCTGATCCCCTGACCCCCGAAAGGCATCCCGTCATGTTCGATCACTGACCGCACACCGCTCAGCTGCACGTCCAGATCACGGAGTACGGCTCGGCGGTCGCGACCAACCCCGCGACCGTCCGGCCGTCGTTGCTGATCACCAGGGCCATCGCCGGCTCGCCGTTCGGGCCGCGCAGCTCGTCGTCGCGGCCCGGGCCGACCCGGTGGCTCGTCTCCGGCAGGTTGCCGGGCAGCACCGCGAACCCGTTGGCCGAGCCCGCCTTCGCCCCGAAGTCGCCGCCCTTCGGCAGCTGGAAGACCTGCTTCGTGGACAGCGACCAGCGGACCGCGAAGTCGCCGCTCGCCACGCCGTAGACGTTGTCGCCGGCGATCGCCCAGACGATCATGTCGGCCCGGCCGGCCTTGGGCAGCGCGTGGGCCACGCCGTCGGGGGTCCAGTAGACCGGGGCGCCGCGGACGTCGCCGACCACCAGGCCGTCGTCGTCGATGTCGCGGGCCATCGCGTATTGGACGTCGGCGGCGCCGATGCCGGACGGCGTGCTGAGCTTGTGGGCCTTGCCGTCGGCCGACCAGAGCACCGGCACCGCGTCGTCCAGGGTGCGGCCGGTGGCATACCCGGCGACCTGGCCCTTGGCGTTGATCGCGGAGGGGTACATCGCCTGGTACCCGGTCAGCTTCGCCAGGTGCGTGACCTGACCCTCGCGCCAGACCCAGCCGCCGGTCGCCTCGTCGTTGCCGAGCACGGCGCCGTCCGCCGCGATGTCGTAGACGCCGCCCTGGACGCCCTCCAGCAGCTCGGCCCGGCCGTCCTTCCAGAGCACCGGCCGGTCGTGCGCGATACCGCCCAGGACGGTGCCGCTCGGGTCCATGGCGCTCACCTCCGCGCCGCCGCCGTCCGGCTCGGGCAGGCGGGCGAGCTTGCAGCCGGCGGGCGCGGTCGACACGGAGACGCTGGGCGACGGGAGCGCCGGTTGCGGGGCGTCGGTGGCGCGGTCGGGGCCGAGCACGGCGAACCCGCCGGCCGTGGCGAGCACCGCGATCCCGGCCGCCGCGGCGGTGAGGGTGGCGAGGCGGCGGCGGTTCGCCCGCTGCCCGTCGGCGATGGCGCGGGCCAGGTCGGCCCGGCCGGCCGGCACGTCGGTGGTGAGCATGAGCCGGCGCAGGTCGGCCCCGGCGGTCTCCTCGTCGTACACCTCAGTGCTCCTCAATCTTCGAAAGCATCTCCCGCAGCGCTTCCAGGCCGCGCGAGCTCTGGCTCTTCACCGTGCCGACGGAGCAGCGCAGGGTCTCGGCGACCTCCTCGACGGGCCGGTCCAGCAGGAACCGCATCACGAGCACGGCCCGCTGCCGGGGTGGGAGTCTGCGCAGCACCTGCACGAGCCGGCTGCGGTCCTCGACCTGGCCGTGCGCCTCCCCGGCGGTCGCGGCCGGGAGATCGCCGGGCCGCTCGGTCAGGTGTACCCGGGCCCACGCGAGCCGCTTCTCGTCGACGAGCGTGTGCACGAGCATCCGGTGCACGTACGCGTCGAGGTTGTCGCTGCGCGCCGCCCGTTTCCAGTGCTGGTACAGCCGCGTGATGGTGATCTGCACGAGGTCGTCGGCGCGGTGGGCGTCGCCGGCGCTCAGCAGGTACGCGGCCCGGTGCAGCGCCGGCAGCCGGGCCGACACGTAGTCGACGTACGCGGCCTGGGTTTCCGCCCGCATCCATGGTCCTCTCGGTAGCCGTCACCCCACCGACGGGACCGGGACTACAAAAGGTTGAGTGCCGCCCGCACCACGCGCTCGAAGGCCTCCGGGGCGGACAGCATCGGGAAGTGGTCGGCGCCGGGCAGCTCGACGAGCGTCGCCCTCGGGGCCTGCGCGGCCAGCCGGCGGGCCCACAGGCGGGTGCCGGCGAAGTCGTGCTCGCCGACGACCACGTCGACCGGCATGGCCAGCTCGGCGAAGCGATCCCGGACCGGCGGGTCGAGCTCGGCCCCGAGCGACTCCGGCAGCTCGATCCAGAACCGGTTGGCGATCTGCAGCGCCTCCATCTTGCGCCGCTGCGCCGGGCCGAGCGCCGGTCCCCACCCCGCGATGTCGGCGGCGGCGTAGGCGGCGATCCCCTCGGCCTCCAGCAGCGGGACGGTCCGCTCCACGTGGGCGTGCATCTCGGCGCGGGCCGCGGACTCCTCGGGCGTCGGGTCCGGGAAGTCGCCGAGCACCGCCCCGGCCGCGACCACGCGCACCACCCGCTGCGGGAACGCGCAGGCGAAGGCGAGCGCGCGGCGGGCGCCGTCCGAGACCCCGACCAGCACCGCCCGGTCCGCCCCGGCCGCGTCGAGCACGGCGGCGATGTCGTCGACCTCGCGGTACGGCTGCCGCGCCCTTGAGGAAAGGCCCATGTCGCGGAAGTCGAACGCGGTGACCCGGGCCTCGCGCCGCAGCCACTCGACCGTCGAGTCCCACATGCGCAGATCGGCCGCCCCGGCGTGCAGGAGCAGCACGTCGGGCCCCGCGCCGGTGGTGCGGCTGTACAGGGAACCGCCCGGAACGTCCACAAAGCGCTCGGCCATCGCTTCAGCCTAGTGCCGCGAGATAGTCTGAGGTCGATCACGGGGGAGGGTGTGCGTTGGGTTACCTGGAAGTGGCGGCTCGGCTGCTGGTGGCGACGGTGTTCGTGGTGGCCCTGGCCGGGAAGGTGAGCGGCGCGAAGGCGTACGCCGCGTTCGTCGACTCCCTGCTGCGGATGGACGTCGTGCCGGTGCGGCTGGCCCGGCCGGCCGCCGCCGCGTCCGTGGCGGCCGAGGCGGCCGTGGTCGTGCTGCTCGCGGTGCCGCTGCGCTGGGCCGCGGTGGCCGGGTTCGTGATCGCGGCCGGGCTGCTCGCGGTGTTCGCGGCCGCGATCGCGATCAGCCTGCGGGCCGGCAACCGGGCGCCGTGCCGGTGCTTCGGCGCGTCCACGGCGCCGCTGGGCAAGGGGCACGTCGTCCGCAACGGCGTGCTGATCCTGATCTCGCTGGCCGGCCTGGTGGCGGCGGCCGGGACCGGGGCCGTCGCGGTGCCCGGGGCCGTCGTCGCGGGCGGGGCCGGGCTGGTCGCCGGGGTCATCGTCACCGCGTACGACGACATCGCCGCCCTGTTCCGCTGAGCGCCCGGCGCGGGTGACCTCCCCCCGTGAGAGGCCCACCGCGCCATGCGAGACGGGCGGCCGAGGGGGGAAGCCGCCCGTCCAGCGACGATGGCATTCACGGCTATCGTCGGGCTACGAACTGGATACCGAGTGCACACGGGGGAGGTAGCGTGCGGTACCGCTTGCTCGGCCCGCTCGAGGTCGGCACCGGGGACCACGTGTGGCGGCCCCGCGGCCGGCGCGAGCGCGCCATGCTCACCGTGCTGCTGCTGCGCCCCAACCGGCCCATCGGGCTGGGCGAGCTCATCGACGCCACCTGGGACGCCGCCCCGGCCACCGCCCGCCAGCAGGTGCACAGCACGGTCCACCGGCTGCGGGCCGTGCTCGGCGACGAGACGGTGCGCACGGTGGCGTCCGGGTACCTCTTCGCCGCCGACCCGGCCGAGGTCGACGTGGCCGTGTTCACCGAGCTCGCCGCCGACGCCCGCCGGGCCGCGGCCGCGGGCCGGATCGACGACGCCGTCGGGCTGTACCGCCAGGCCGCCGACCTCTGGCGCGGCCCGGCCCTGGCCGACCTGGACACCCCGCCGCTCGCCGTGGAGGGCGCCCGCCTGGCCGAGCTGCGCCTGGCCGTGCTCGCCGAGCGCTTCGACGCCGAGCTGGCCGTGGGCGGCGACCCGCTGCCCGAGCTGACCGCGCTGGTCGCCGAGCACCCGTACGCCGAGCGGCTGCGCGGCCAGCTCATGACCGCGCTGCACCGGGCCGGGCGGCGGGCCGAGGCGCTGGCCGTGTACCGCGAGGGGCACCGCCGCCTGGTCGAGGACCTCGGCATCGAGCCCGGCCCGCAGCTGCGCGAGCTGCAGCAGAGCATCCTGCTCGACGCCGAGGTGCCGCCCGCCGCGCCCGAGCCGCAGCCCGAGCGGGAGGCGCCGTGCCTGCTGCCGCCACCCCCGCGGCTGCTGGTCGGGCGCGAGGACGCGGTCGCCTGGCTGCTGCACCGCCTCGACGCCGACCGTCTCGACACCGACCGCCTCGACACCGCCCGACCTGATACCGGCCGCCTCGATACTGCCCGACTCGACACCGGCCGCCTCGATACTGCCCGCCTCGATACAGCCCGGCGTGAGTTCGGCCGCGTCGACACCGATGCCCAGACCACCCGGGTGCTGGCCGTGTGCGGCGCGGCCGGGATCGGCAAGAGCGCCCTCGTCATGGCGGTCGCGCACCGGGTCCGGGCGCAGTTCCCGGGCGGGCAGCTGCACGTGCGGCTCGGCGCGCCCGGCGGGGCGTGGGAGGCGCACGCCTCGGTGCTCATCGCGCTCGGCGTACCCCCGGCGGCGATCCCGGCCGGCCCCGGCGAGCGGGAGGCGTTGTACCGCGCCCGGCTCGGCGGCCGCCGCGTGCTGCTCGTGCTCGACGACGCCCCCGACGCGGCCACGGTGCGCGCGCTGAGCCCCGGCACCGGCGGCGTCGTGCTGGTGACGAGCCGCCCGCGGCTGCTCGGGCTGACCGAGGCCGAGCACCTCGAACTGGGGCTGCTCGGCCCGGGACCCAGCCGCGCCCTGCTCGACCAGATCGTCGGGGCCGGGCGCACCGGGGCCGAGCCGGCGGCGACCGGGGACGTCATCCGGTACTGCGGCGGCCTGCCCCTCGCCCTCTGCGTCGCCGGCGCGCGCCTGGCCGGCCGGCACGAGCTGCCGGTGGCCGCCTACTCGCAGCGCCTCGCCGACGAGCGGCGCCGGCTCGCCGCGCTGTCCACATCGGACGGCGGGGTGGGGGCCAGCCTGCTCGTGTCGTACCGCGGCCTCGGCGCCCCGGCCCGCACCGCCCTGCGCCGGCTCGGAGCCCTCGCCACCCGCCCGTTCCCGGCCTGGACCGTCGCCTGCGCCCTCGGCCCTGGTCCCCTCAACCCAGGCCCACTCAACCCAGGCCCACTCAGCCCGGGCCCACTCAGCCCGGGCCCGCTCGGCCCCGGCCCGCACAGTCCCGGGTCGCCCGGCACCGACGCCGATGAGCGGTCCTGGACCGTCGCCGCCACACCGGGAGCACCCGGCCCGGACGCCGACGAGCCGCTCGACGCCGACCTGGTCGTCGACGAGCTCGCCGACGCCCAGCTGGTGCAGAGCGTCGGCGCGGCCCGCTACCACCTGCACGACCTGGTGCGGATCTTCGCCGCGGAGCGCTGCGCGGAGGAGGAGGAACCGGCGTCGGTACGCGCCGCGGCCGAGCGGATCCTCGGCGGCTGGCTCGCCGCCGCCCTGGCCGCCGTGGAGCGCTTCAGCGGCGACCGGCCGGCCCAGGCCTGGGGCGTCACCGAGCTCGCCGAGATCTCCGACTGGTCGGTCTCGGCCGACCCCCTGGCCTGGCTGGACGCCGAGGTCGACTCGGTCGCCGCGGCCGTGCACCAGGCCCACGAGCTCGGCCTCGACGAGCTGTGCTGGCGGCTGGCCTGGGTGCTGCGCAACTACCTGGAGGCCCGCGGCCGCTGGCAGCTGTGGGACGAGACGACCCGGGCCGGGCTGGAGGCGGCGCGGCGCAGCGGCGACCGGGTCGGCGAGGCCTGCATGCTCGTCTCCCTGGCCCAGCGGGTGGCCTCGGAGGGCGGCTGCGTCGACGACCGCGACGCCGTCGCCGCCTACAAGATCTTCGACGCCGAGGGCCACGCCGTGGGCCGCTCGGTGGCGCTGTTCGCGATGGCCGAGATCGCCGAGTGGCGCCACGACGGCGAGGACGTGCGGCACTACTTCCGCCGCGCGATCGCCGCCGCGCGGGAGGCCGGCGACGAGTACATGGCCGTCAACGCCGAGGCCAAGCTGGTGCGCTGGGACCACGAGGACGACCCCGACGCCCCGGCGGTGGCCGACGCCTACCGCGACTGCCGGGACCGGCTGCGCGGCATGGGCGCGATCCGCCAGGCGGCGATGATGGAGCGGCGGCTCGGCATGTGGTACGAGGCCCACGCCCGCCACGACGAGGCCCTGGCCTGCTTCAGCGGCAGCCTGCGCGACGCCCAGGAGCTGCGGGACGAGACCGGGGTGGCGTACCTGAGCCTGGACCTCGGCCGCCTCGACGCCGCCGGCGGGCGGGGCCCGGCCGCGGCCGAGCACTTCACCGAGGCGCTCACCCTGTTCACCCGGCACGGCGACGAGACCGGCGCGGCCCGGGCCCGGCTGGAGCTGGGCCGGCTGTGCGCGACCGAGGGGCGGGTCGAGGAGGCCCGGACCCTGCTGCGGGCCGCCCACGACCGCTTCGCCGAGCTCGGCCACACGCACTGGTGCGAGCACGCGGCCCTGGCCCTGGCCGGCCTCGCCGCGGCGTGACCCGCATCACCCGGGCCCCCCGTCCCGCCGGTCACCTCGGGCAACGCCGATCGGACCGGTCCCGGCAGTCCCCCATTTGTCGGGACCTCCGGCCCTGCACGCCTCCCGCCGTTACGGTCACCCTGGAAGTGGAGGTCGTGCGAGGAGTACAGGAGAGGTCATGACACAGCGCCTGCGTGCCGAGCTTGAGGACGTCGAGGTCGCACAGCTGGATGCGTGGTGGAGAGCCAACAACTACCTCACCATCGGGCAGATCTACCTGCAAGCCAACCCACTGCTGCGGCGGCCGCTGGAGGCGGACGACATCAAGCCGCGGCTGCTCGGCCACTGGGGCACCAGCCCCGGCCTGTCATTCATCTACGCCCACCTGTCCCGGCTCATCAAGCAGACCGGGCAGCAGGCCATCTACCTGGCCGGCCCCGGGCACGGCGGGCCCGCGCTGGTCGCCGCCGGCTACCTCGAGGGCACCTACACCGAGATCTACCCCAACGTCACCCTCGACGAGCCGGGCCTGCTCAAGCTGTTCCGGCAGTTCTCCGCGCCCGGCGGCATCCCCAGCCACGTCTCCGTCACCACCCCCGGCTCGATCCACGAGGGCGGCGAGCTCGGCTACGTGCTCGTGCACGCCTTCGGGTCCGTCATGGACAACCCCGACCTGCTGACCGTGGCCGTCGTCGGCGACGGCGAGGCCGAGACCGGCCCCCTGGAAGGCTCCTGGAAGGGCATCTCGTTCATCAACCCGGCCCGCGACGGGGCCGTGCTGCCGATCCTGCACCTCAACGGGGCGAAGATCGCCGGCCCGACGGTGCTCGGCCGCAAGGCCCCGGCCGAGGTGCGGTCCCTGCTCGAGGGGCACGGCTACGACGTGCTGGAGATCGAGGGCGCCGACCTGCCCGGCATGCACCACCGCTTCGCCGCCGTGCTCGCCGAGGCGTACGACAAGATCAAGTC
Organism: Dactylosporangium sp. CS-033363; assembly: GCF_050942475.1. Classification (NCBI taxonomy): domain Bacteria; kingdom Bacillati; phylum Actinomycetota; class Actinomycetes; order Micromonosporales; family Micromonosporaceae; genus Dactylosporangium; species Dactylosporangium sp. CS-033363. The sequence goes on from NZ_CP192032.1 coordinate 3,545,797, forward strand.
GATTCAGGAGTCCGCGCGCGGCGGCGGCTGGGACGGCTCCCGCCCCCGCTGGCCGCTGATCGTCCTGCGCTCGCCGAAGGGCTGGACCGGGCCCGAGCAGGTCGACGGCGTCCAGGTCACCGGCACGTGGCGGGCGCACCAGGTCCCGCTCGCGGGCGTGAAGGAGAACCCGGAGCACCTGCGGCTGCTGGAGGAGTGGCTCCGGTCGTACAAGCCGGAGGAGCTCTTCGACGCCAGCGGTGCGCCGGTCGAGGCGGTCCGGGCCCTCGCACCCGGCGGCGACCTGCGCATGAGCGCGAGCCCGCACGCCAACGGCGGCCTGCTCACCAAGGACCTCGACATCCCGGACTTCCGCAAGTACGCCGTCGACGTGAACCTCCCCGGCCGCGAGCACGCCGAGAGCACCCGCCGCCTCGGCGAGCTGCTGCGCGACATCTACAGCGCCAACGGCGACCGGTTCCGGCTGTTCTGCCCCGACGAGACCAACAGCAACCGGCTCGGCGCCGTGTTCGAGGTGTCCGACCGGGCCTTCATGGAGCACGTGACCGACGCCGACACGGCGATCGGCCGCGACGGGCGGGTCATGGAGGTGCTCTCCGAGCACAACTGCCACGGCTGGCTGGAGGGCTACAACCTGTCCGGGCGGCACGGGATGTTCGCGACCTACGAGGCCTTCGCGATGGTGTCGGCCTCGCAGACGGTACAACACGGAAAATGGCTGCAGGAGGCCAAGCGGCTGCCGTGGCGGGCCAAGGTGCCCAGCCTGAACGTGCTGCTGACATCGACCGCCTGGCGCAACGACCACAACGGCTTCAGCCACCAGGGCCCCGGCCTCATCCAGGTGGTGCTGACCCAGCGCGGCGACATCGCCCGGGTCTACCTGCCGCCGGACGCGAACTGCCTGCTCTCCGTGGCCGACCACTGCCTGCGGTCGCGCTCCTACATCAACCTCATCGTCATCGACAAGCAGCCGCAGCTGCAGTGGCTGTCGATGGAGGACGCGATCGAGCACTGCACCCGCGGCGCGGGCGTGTGGGAGTGGGCCGGCACCGACGACGGCACCCAGGACCCGGACGTCGTGCTGGCCTGCGCCGGCGACGTGGTCACCATGGAGACCGTCGCGGCCGCCCAGATCCTGCGCCGGCGGCTGCCGAAGTTCCGGGTCCGGGTGGTCAACGTGGTGGACCTGATGACCCTGCCGCGCCGCAAGGACCACCCGCACGGGATGAGCGAGACCCAGTTCACCGAGCTGTTCACCGACAAGGTGGACGTGGTCTTCGCCTTCCACGGGTACCCGGGCGCCATCCACCAGCTGGTGCACGGCCGGCCCGACGCCGACCGGTTCCGGGTGCGCGGGTTCGTGGAGGAGGGCACCACCACGACCCCGTTCGACATGACCGTGCGCAACCGCGTCTCGCGGTACCACCTGGTCATGGACGCGATCAACAACGCCAAGCGGCTCCCGCCCGGCGCCACCGAGCTCAAGGCGTGGTGCGAGCGGAAGCTGGCCGAGCACGAGACGTACGTCGTGGAGCACCTCGAGGACATGCCCGACGTGCGGGACTGGAGCCTGTCATGACCACGACAGCGACCGGGGCACTGGCCGCGGCGGCGGACGCCGCCCGGCTGGCCCCCTCCGTGCACAACACCCAGCCGTGGCGCTGGGTGGTCGACGGCGACCGGCTGGAGCTCTTCGCCGCGCCCGAGCGCCAGCTGCGCGAGCAGGACCCCGAAGGGCGGCTGATGGTACTGAGCTGTGGCGCCGCCCTGCACCACGCGCTCGTCGCGCTGGCCGCGGCGGGCTGGAAGGCCGAGGTGGACCGCCCGGCCGGCGCGCCCGAGGCCGGCGAACCGCTCGCGATCGTCCGCGCGGTCTCGCACGCCGCGGCCGACCCGCACGACATGCACCGGCTGCAGCTGCTGCAGGTGCGGCGCACCGACCGGCGGGTCGTCACCGACGAGGCGGTGGCCCCGGCCGCCCTGGACGCCCTCGCCGCCGGCGCCCGCCGCGGCGGGGCCCGCCTGCACGTGCTCAACCGCGACCAGGTCCTCCAGCTCGCGGTGATGATCGAGCACTCGGGCGAGGCCGAGCAGCACGACGAGCGGATGCGCGACGAGACCAAGGCCTGGGTCGGCGGCGAGCGGGCGGCCGGCAGCGGCATCCCGGACAGCGCCCTGCCGGCCCAGAACCCGCGCACCACGGTCGCCGAGCGCGACTTCGGCGTGGCCGGCACCCTGGCGGCCGGCGAGGGCCACGACAACGCCGCCCACTACGCCATCCTGTACGGCGAGGGCGACGAACGCCCCGACTGGCTCGCGGCCGGCGAGGCCCTGGGCGAGCTCTGGCTGACGGCGACCGGCCGCGGCACGGCGGTGCTCCCGCTGAGCAGCCCGGTCGAGCTGGACTTCACCCGGGTCGCGCTGCGCCGGATGCTGGGCGACACCGGCTGGCCGTACCTGGTGCTGCGCCTCGGCGTGGCGGACCCGGAGCACGCCGGCCCGCCGCACACCCCGCGCCTGCCCGCCGCCGACGTCATCGAGGTGCGCGGCTAGCCCGTTGCCGGGCCCCGGCAACGCGGGCCCGGCGACATCGTCCGGCTCCCGGCCTGGAGCGCCGGCCCCGCCGGTCGCAGGATGGGGGCATGACCACAGACATCGCGGTGCGCGCCGAGGAACTCACCAAGTTCTACGGCGCGCACCGCGGCATCGAGGGGCTCGACCTCGAGGTCCGCGCGGGGGAGGTGCTCGGCTTCCTGGGGCCCAACGGCGCCGGGAAGACCACCACCATCCGGCTGCTGCTCGACTTCCTGCGCCCCACCGGCGGCCGGGTCACCGTGCTCGGCCTCGATCCGCGCCGGGAAAAGGCCGCCCTGCACCGGCGCATCGGCTACCTCCCCGGCGAGCTGGCCTTCCCCGGCCGCCGCGGCAAGGCGGCCGACCTGCTGCGCTTCTTCGGCGACGCGCGCGGCGGAGTCGCGTGGAGCCGGGTCACCGAGCTGGCCGAGCGGCTGGAGCTCGACCTGTCCCGGCCCGTGCACGCGATGAGCAAGGGCAACCGGCAGAAGGTCGGCCTCGTGCAGGCCTTCATGCACCAGCCCGACCTGCTCGTGCTCGACGAGCCGACCAGCGGCCTCGACCCGCTGATGCAGCAGGAGTTCCTCGGCCTGGTCCGCGACGCGCGGGCGGCCGGGCAGACCGTGTTCATGTCCTCGCACGTGCTGGCCGAGGTGCAGCAGGCCGCCGACCGGGTCGCGATCGTGCGCGCCGGGCGGCTGGCCGCGGTCGAGCGGGTCGAGTCGCTGGGGCGCCGGGCCGTGCGCACCGTCGAGATCCACTTCGCCGACCCGGTCGGCGCCGCCGAGTTCGCCGGGCTGCCCGGGGTCGCCGAGGTCCGCGTGGACGGGCCGGTGCTGCGCTGCACCGTCGACGGGAAGCTCGACCCGCTGGTCAAGGCGGCGGCGCGGCACGAGGTCATCGACCTGCTGTCGGCCGAGCCAGATCTTGAGGAGACCTTCCTCTCGTACTACTACCACGCCGAAGGGGACCCGGATGCTGCCCGCGCTGGTGCGTAAGACCTGGGCCGACGACCGCCGCGCGCTGCTGGGCTGGGCCGTGGGCGTGGCCGCGTTCACCGGCGCGTACACGTCCTTCTATCGCAACTTCGCCGGCGTCTCCCAGCTCAAGCAGGACGCGCTGCCCAAGTCCATGATGGACTTCCTCGGCATCGCCGACCTGACCTCGGCCGCCGGCTACCTGCAGGCGACGGTGTTCAGCCTGCTCGGGCCGCTGCTGGTGCTGATGTGCGCGATCACCGTGGCGGCCCGCACGATCGCCGGGCCCGAGGAGGACGGCGGGCTCGAGTTGCTGCTGACGGTACCGTTGCGGCGTCGTGCCTTTGCGGCTCAGCGCCTGCTCGCCGCGGCCGCCGGGATCACCGCGATCGCGGCCGTGCCCTGGGTGCTGCTCCTGGCGATCGTGCCCGCGGCCGGCATGGACATCGGGCTGTCCGACGTCTCGTCCGCCTGTTTCGGCCTGGTCGCCGTGGCCTGGTGCTTCACCGGCGTCGCGTTCCTGGCCGGGGCCGCCTCGGGCCGCCGGGGGACGGTCCTCGCGGTGGCCGGGGCGCTCGCGGTGGCCACCTACATCGCCAACGCGCTCGGCGGCGTCATCGACGGGCTCGGCTGGCTGCGGTACGGCTCCCCGTTCCACTACGCGTTCGGCACCGACCCGCTGCACACCGGCTGGCACCCGGTCGAGCTCGCGGTGCCCGTCGCCGCCGGGGTGGTGACCGCGCTCGCCGGGGTGCTCTGGTTCGATCGGCGCGACGTCGGCGTATGAGCCCGTTCGGCGAGCCCGATCCGGTCCGGGCCGCGGCCCTGCTCGGCGCCCGCGCCGCGGACGACGGCGCGCCCGTCCGCGACCTCGTGCTCGGGCTGCTCAAGGCAGGCGCGGGGGCGGACCACGGGCTGCTCGAGGCGGTGATGGGCGCGGCCCTGGACGGGTACGCCCGGGCCAACCGCGCCGAGCTGGCCCGGCACGACACCGAGCGGGCCGCGTTCGTCACCGACCTGCTCACCGGCCGCGCCGACCCGGGCGGCCTGGCCGAGCGGGCCCAGCGGTACGGCATCCGCCTCTCCGCCACCCACGTCGTGCTCGTGGCCCGCGGCGCGGAGGTGAGCCCGGCGCTGGCCCAGCGGGTCGACGGGGCCCTGGCCGCGCGGTACGGCGACGGGAACACGCTGACCACGCTGCGCGACGGCGAGCTGGTCTGCATCAGCGCGGGCGGGCTGCGGGGGATCGCCGCCGAGCTCGCCCGCCTGCTGGTCGGCGAGCTCGGGCCGGGCGGCTGGCAGATCGCCGTCGGCCGCCCCCATCAGGGTCTGCCGGGCCTGGCCCGGTCCCTCGGCGAGGCCCGGGGGAGCCTCGACCACGCGGCCAAGCTCGGCTTCACGACCCCGGTCCTGCACGCGGCCGACCTGCTCGTGTTCCCGGTGCTGCTGCGCGACCGGGAGGCGATCACCGACCTGGTGACCACGGTGCTCGGGCCGCTGCGGGAGGCGCGCGGCGGGGCCCGGCCCTACCTCGACACGCTCACCGTGCTGTTCGAGCACCAGGGCAACTACACCGCCACCGCGCGGCACCTGCATCTGTCGGTGCGCGCGGTGACGTACAGGCTGGACCGCATCCGCGACCTGACCGGCTACCACCCGGGGGAGCCGACTCAGCGCTTCACCCTGCACACCGCGGTCCTCGGCGCCCGGCTGCTGGGCTGGTCGTGATCAGTGGACGATGAGCACCGGGCAGTCGGCGTGGTGCATGAGCTGCAGGCCGACCGAGCCCAGCAGGAGCCCGGTGAAGCCGCCGTGGCCGCGGCTGCCGACCACGACCAGGGTGGCGGTCCGCGAGGCGTCGACCAGGACGGCGGCCGGGCGACCGGCGGCGACCAGCTGGGCCACCGGCACGTCGGGGAACTTGCCGGCCCAGTTGGCCAGGGCGTCCTCGAGAGCCGCCCGCTCGGCGGCCTCGTCGGTGTGGTCCGGCGGGTACGCCCGCACCGCGACCAGGGCCCGCCCGCGCTCCCGGGCCGCCTCGAACGCGAGCCCCAGCGCGGAGTCGCCGGACGCGGAGCCGTCCACGCCGACCACGACGGGCCCGACGGACGGGTCGGGCCGCCCGCGCACGACCGCCACCGGGACCTTGGCGTGCGTGGCGACCTGCTGGCTGACCGAGCCCAGCAGCAGGTTGGCCAGCCCGCCGGCGCCGCGGTTGCCCACGACCAGCATGGTGGCACCGGCGTCGCCGAGGTCGAGCAGCGTCGCCGCCGCCGAGGAGGCCGCGCACACCCCGAACACGTCCACGGCCGAGCGCCCGCGCACCTCCTCGGTGATGTCGGCCAGGATCGCCTCGGCGGCCTGCCGGGCCGCGTCGACCTGCTCGGCCACGGCCGCGTAGTAGGCGCCGGGCCAGGTGATCTCGTAGGTGGTGACGATCTGCAGCCGGCTGCCGGTCAGCCCGGCCTCGGCCGCGGCCCACTCGACCGCGCGCCGGGCCTCCGGCGAGCCGTCGTAGCCGACCACGATCCCGTACGGGTCCGCGTGTGTGCTCATCGGGTCCTCCTCACTGTGGACTCCCTCCTGCCAGCGTGACGCGGCCGGGCGCGCGCGGGCAGGGCCGAACGGCCCAGCCTGGGCGGGTAGGGTGCCGGGGTGGCCCCCGCGCGGATCATCCGCCCGATCGCCCTCGGCGTCGCTCTGCTGATCGGCGGCGTGCTGGTGTTCACCGATCCGTCCGGCCCGTCGACCCCCGCCGTCTCCGCGCCCGCCCAGCGCCCGCTGCGCCAGGCGTTCCCGGCCGCCACGATCGCCGACGCGCCGGCGCGGCTGGCCGACGGGACGAGGTACCAGCCCGGCCTGTACCTCGACGCGACCACCTCGATCGGCGTCGCCCCCACCCCGGACGGCACGGCCCAGCGGGTGCTGCTGCGCACCGGCGGCACGGTCCGCGAGGTGGCGCGGGCCGGGCAGGACCGCTATCCGCGCTTCGCCGCCTTCACCGCCGCCGGCGACGACGTGTTCTGGGTCGAGTCCACGGCCACGACCACCCAGCCGCTGCAGCACCGGATCTTCCGGCTGGCCTGGCGCGAGGATTCCGCGGGTGTACCGCTCGCCGCTGACACCGGCGACGCCGAGTTCACCGGCGGGGAGTACGACCTCGTCGCCCACGACGGCCTGCTGTCCTGGGCGGCGGTGGCGGGCCCGGCCACCGAGATCCGCTCGGTCCCGCTCGACGGCGGCCCGGTGACCACGACGAGCGTCGACGGCTCCTACGAGCTCTCGGCCTGGCCGTGGCTGCAGACCGGCGCCGCGGCCCGCGCGGCCGGCCGGCAGGAGCTGCGCGACCTCGCCACCGGCAAGCGGATCACGATCGTGAAGTCGGCGGCCGAGACCGTCGACTGCGGCCCGTCCTGGTGCCGCTCCGTGGTCTCCTCCGGTACCGGCGGCGACACCAGCCTCGCGCTCCTCCACCCCGACGGCACCGCCCGCCGCCGCGTCGGGGGCGTGGACACGTTCCCGGCCGCCGGCCCGCCCGCGCTGCTGGACCGGTTCTCGGCGGTGCTGCAGACCGGCACCCGCACGGCGTACGACTCCTCGCACCGGCTCGCCCTCTACGACCTGCGCACCGACCGCCTGATCACCGTGGCCGACGACGCCGACCAGGTCTTCGCCCGCGGCCACATGCTGTGGTGGTCCCGCGGGGACGTGTGGCACAGCCTGGATCTGGCGACGCTGCGCTAGTGGCACCGCCTGCGTCTCGGCCGGTCCGGCTGGCGGCAGGCGTCCTTTTCGGTGTGGTGTCCCCGCACCTGGCGATGCCGCGCCGGATGCGCCGGTAAGGTTCCAGGCCATGAAGCTGCGCGAGGAAGACGTGGCGGTTCCGGCCGCCGGCTACGAGATCCGCGCCCGGGTCATCGCGCCGGTGGGAGCGGCGCGGGTGCCGGGGGTCGTGCTGTACACGGACATCTTCCAGCTCACCGAGTCGACCCTGCGCACCGCGCGCCGCCTCGCGTCCGACGGGTTCCTCGTCTGCGTCCCGGAGATCTATCCGCGCCGCCTCGCCGGCGTGGCCCTCGAGTTCGACGACGAGGGCAAGGCCACCGGCCTCGCCGCCGCGGCCGCCACCACGACCGCCGAGTTCGACGCCGACCGCACCGCGGTGCTGGACTTCCTGGCGGCCCGGTCCGACCTGACCGAGCTGTACGCGACCGGCTTCTGCATCGGCGGCCACCTCGCCTTCCGCGCCGCCCTCGACCCGCGGGTGGCCGCGACCGTCTGCTTCTACCCGACCGGCCTGCACGACGGCAAGCTCGGCGCGGACGACGCCGGCTCCCTGGCCCGCGCGGCCGACATCCGCGGCGGCCTGATGCTCGTCTTCGGCGCCCAGGACCCGCACGTCCCCGCCCCGGCCCGCGTCCAGATCCTCGACGCCCTGTACCGGGCCGGCCACGACGACCTGGAGCTGCACGTCTACTCGGGCGGCGAGCACGCCTTCATGCGCGACGTGGGCGCCCGCCACGACCCGGTGCTCACTGACCTGGCCCTCGCCGAGGCCGTCTCCTACCTACGGGGCCGCTCGTAGCAGGTGCGCGCCGGCCGCGTGCAGCGGTTCGAGCGTGGGCCGGGCGCCGTGGCCGGTCGGCAGCGCGGCCAGTACGCATGCCGCCGCGAGGGCGGTCAGCCCCGTCCGCCGCTCCACCGGCGACCAGCCCCTCGCGGTCGCGATCGGCAGCTCGGCCAGGACCAGCAGCACCGGCCCGTGCACGATCTCGTCCTCGACCAGCCCCACGACCTCCGGGACGGTCTGCCACTCGAGGCCGCAGCCGATGGTGACGTGCAGGTGCTCCGTGCCGAGGTCACCCGGCAGCCCGCCGGAGAGCGCCACCGCCCGGGACATGTCGAGCGTCAGGCCGAACTCGGTCTCGCGGGACAGGAAGCGCACCAGGCCGTACGAGCGGCCCGGCGTCTCGGTCCCGTCCTCGTGGATGCGCGTGAAGTCCAGCGGCTTCGTGCGGTCCTCGCAGGTGACCACGACCGGCCGGGGACCGGTGTCCCAGGCCTCACGCGGCTCCTCGTCGGGCTCGGACCAGTGCGCCTCGTTGCTGCCGGTCTCGAAGTCGTACTTCGTCTCGATGTCGTCGCCGACCACCTCGTCGGCCAGGTAGAGCAGGGCCTCGGCGTCGGGCCAGCGCCCGGTGGCCAGCATCGCCGGGTCGGCGAGCACCGCGGCCACCGTGTCCCGCCCGCGCAGCACGAGGCCGCAGCGTAGGTAGAGGAACGAGTCGTCGCTCAGCGGGAGCGGTGGGTCCTCGTCGTCCTCGTCATCGTAGTCGAAGCGCACCGGCTGACCGGCCAGCACCTCGCGGTCGAGGTCATACAGAACCCGGGCGAGCCGCTCCTGGAAGCGCACCACGTCCTTGGGCTTCAACCCCTCCAGCCCCGCGCGCAGCCGGTCGAGGCCGTCGACCGAGCCGCCGGCCATGTCGATCAGCTGCCAGAACCGCTGCTCGTCCATCGGCCGCATGATCAGCATTCTTGCAGGACGGGCGTTGGCTCGGGTGCACACCTGCTCAGCGCAGGTCGACGACCTCGTTCTCGCCCTCAGGAGGGGTGCGTCCGAGCAGGGCCGCGGCCCCGTACTGGATCAGCGATACGCCCGGCCGTGCGGCGCGTCCCAGTACTCGGCCGACTCGGCGTGCACTCGCATGCCCGCACGCCCGGCCCCGAAACGACGAACTGCGCCGGGCGGTCAGGCCGGGACCGGCTGGGCGAGGACCTTCATCAGGTCGTCGGCCGGCATGGGGCGGTGGAAGTGGTAGCCCTGCGCGTAGCGGTAGCCCAGGGAGTACAACTGCTGCGCTTGTTCCTGGGTTTCGACGCCCTCGGCGACCGCGCGCAGGTGGAGCCCGTCGGCGATCTGCAGCAGGGCGGTGGCGATGACCGCCGGTGAGCCGCCGGCGCCGATCTCGTCGACGAAGCTCTTGTCGACCTTGAGCACGTCGACCGGGCAGATCTGCAGCAGGCCCAGCGAGGAGTGCCCGGTGCCGAAGTCGTCCAGGGCGATGCGCAGGCCCATCTCGCGCAGGGTGCGCACCGAGGCCAGGGCCAGGTCGTCGTCGAACACGGCGGTCTCGGTGACCTCCACCGTCAGCCGGTGCGGGCCCGCCCCCGTCTCGGCCAGGATGCGGCGCACCGTGGCCGGGAAGTCGGGGTCGCGCAGCTGGCGGGCGGAGACGTTGACCGTGACGCGCACGTCCGGGCGGCCCGCGCGGGCCAGCCGGACGGCCTGAACAGCGGCGGTGCGCAGGATCCACTCGCCGAGCGGGGCGATGAGTCCGGTGCGCTCGGCGACCGGGATGAAGACCGACGGCGGCACGAACCCGCGCTCCGGGTGCCGCCAGCGGATCAGGGCCTCGGCGGCCTCGATGCTGCCGTCGGGGAGACGGACGATCGGCTGGTACACCATGTGCAGCTCGCCCGTGTCCATCGCCCGGCGCAACTCGGCGGCGATGCGGGCGTCCTCGGTGGCCACGGCGTCCAGGTCGGGGGTGAACCGGGCGCTGCGATGCTTGCCGCGGTCCTTGGCCGCGTACATGGCCACGTCGGCCCGGCGCAGCAGTTCCCGCGCGTCGGCGCCGCCGGACGCGCTGGCCAGGCCGATGCTCGCGCGGATCATGAGGTCCACGTCGCCGGCCGTCAGCGGCTGCTGGAGGGCCTCGGCGATGCGGGCGATCAGCGCGTCGGCGACGTCCGGCTCGGCGTCCATGAGCACCGCGAACTCGTCGCCGCCGAGGCGGACCACGGTGCCGGCGGGGCCGGCGACGCCGGTCAGCCGCTCGGCCACCGCCAGCAGCAGCTCGTCGCCCACGTTGTGCCCGAGGCGGTCGTTGACCTGCTTGAAGTCGTCAAGGTCGATGATCGCCAGGTGCAGCCGGTGCGGGGGCGTGCCGGCCATCTCCTCCATCCGGCGGCTCAGCATCCGGCGGTTGCCCAGGCCGGTCAGCGCGTCCTGGGCGGCCTGGCTGGCCAGCTGGTCGCGGGCCTCGCGCAGCTGGGCGACGGTACGGTCCACCGTCTCCAGCAGCCGCGCGTTGTCCCGGAACGCGTGCACCTGCCGGGCCACCACCACCAGCGTCAGCAGCACCGCCCCGGCGGTGAGGATCCGCCCGTCGCTGCCCTGCCCGGCCACCAGCAGCAGCCCGTTCGCGCCCGCCACGGCGAGGTACGGCACCACGCTCCACCGCCGGGCCGGCAGCGGCGGGGGCGGCGGCAGGTCGGCCGCGCGGCGCTGCCGGTCGGCCGCGAGCGCGACGAAGACGGCGGCGACGGTGACGGTGACGTGGGCGTCGCTGATCGCCGGGTACGCCATGTAGATCGGCGCCATCGCGCCCGCCGTGGCCGCGGCGACGGTGGCGAAGGCGAGGATGCGCAGCGCGACGCGCTCGATCGCGCCGATGCCGGTCGAGGAGAGCTTCACGAACACCGCGACGGTGGCGCAGCCGGCCACCACGGCCACGACGGACGGCCAGACCGAGCCGGAGACCTTCTCCCAGGCGGCGGCGTCGCGGAACGAGAAGTGCCAGGCGACCAGCCCGATCGAGATCATCACGGTGCCGCTGTCGAGCACGAGCTGCAGGGTGCCGCCGCGGTGGGTGCGGGAGCCGGGCAGCCGCAGCAGGCCCCACTGGGTGATGAACGAGGCGCCGATGAAGCAGCCGAGGGTCAGCGCGCCCATCCGCTGGGTCGGGCCGCCGGGGCCGGACAGGGCGTCGAAGGCGTTGCTGATCGCGCCGGCGCCGAGCATGGCCGAGGACACGGCGACGTACCGCCAGAAGTTCCGCGCGGACGGGCTCAGCCCGGCGTTGGACGCGCGCCAGCACTGCGCGGTGGCCACGCCGGCCACGATCGGCAGCATCGCCCAGCCGGCGAGCGGCGCCTGCCACGCGCGCAGCAGCACGCCGGTCAGCCAGACCGCGAGCACGACCACGGCGGCCGCGCCGGTCAGCAGGCCGGCGGTGAGCCGGAACGGCCGGACCACGGGCACTCCTCCCGTCAACGTCCGGGTCATCGGCGGCCGCGGCGGCAAGCTGAGCGGTTGCGCGGGTGCGCGGACGGGTACCCAGGCGGCATGGGACTCAATGACAACGACATCACCACGACCTCGCACAGCTCCCACTCGGAGCACCACGAACACCACTCGCACTCGGAGCACCATTCGAACGTCAACGGCGTGCCGCACGACTCGGAGCACGACGAGCACGAGGTGCGCACGCACGTGTCCGCCGAGGGGCCCAACGACGGCGGCGCGGACCCGCACGGCACCGACGGCGGCGCCGACGGAGGCGCTCAGATCTGACCTGCACTTCTGCTAAAGGCCGACCCCGAACGGGGTCGGCCTTTTGCATGTAGACGTTGACGAATGGCCGAATGTCTGCAACCTTATAGTCCCCGTCCGCAAAAACGAGGCAAAGATCTGCAACTTCCGGCTGACGCACCGCCAACCGTCTGCTGGGCACCCACCCCACTCGCCCTGACCTGGGCAGCCGTACCAGGCCGCCGAGGTCGGGTGATCCGCGCTGTCCTGATTCGGAGCAGAGGACACCCCATGCCCAGAAGAAGACTCACCGCCGGTGCGTTGACGGTGATGCTGGCCGTCGCCGGCGCCGTCGGACTCACCGCCGCCCAGCCCGCCGTCGCCGCCGGCGGGCCGAACCTCGCCCAGGGCAAGACCGCCACCGCCAGCAGCTTCGCCGACGTCTACCGCGCGAGCAACGTCACCGACGGCAACCAGGGCACCTACTGGGAGAGCGCCAACAACGCGTTCCCGCAGTGGATCCAGGTCGACCTCGGCTCGGCGGTCAGCGTCGACCAGGTCAAGCTCAAGCTGCCCACCGGCAGCTGGGGCGCCCGCACGCAGACCCTGGCCCTGACCGGCAGCACCGACGGCACCAACTTCGGCACCACGCTCTCGGCCTCGGCCGGGCGGGTGTTCGACCCGGCCGCCGCCAACACGGCCACGATCAATTTCAACGCCGCGACGGTACGGTACGTGCGCGCCACCATCACCGCGAACACCGGCTGGCCCGCGGGGCAGGTGTCCGAGTTCGAGGTCTACGGCGCCACGACCACGACCAACCCGCCGACCGCGCCCGGGAACCTCGCGTTCACCGAGCCCGGCAACGGGCAGATCAAGCTGACCTGGACCGCGTCCTCGTCGTCGCTGGGCATCGGCGGGTACACCGTCTACGCCAACGGCACCGCGCGGGCCACGGTCGCCGCGGGCACCCTGACGTACACCGACACGCAGCCCAGCGGGACGACCGTCGAGTACTTCGTCCGGGCCCGTGACACCGCCGGCACCGAGAGCGCCGACAGCAACCACGTCACCCGCAACGGCAGCACCCAGCCGCCGGGCGGCACGAACCTGTCGCAGGGCAAGCCGGTCGACGCGAGCTCCTCGGTGTTCTCGTTCGTGGCCGCCAACGCCGTCGACGGCAACGTGGCCACCTACTGGGAGTCCAGCGGGTACCCGGGCACCCTCACGGTGCACCTGGGCGCCAACGCCGACGTCAACTCGATCGTCGTGAAGCTCAACCCGGACACCGCCTGGGGCGCGCGCACGCAGGGCATCGCCGTGCTCGGCCGGGACCAGTCCGCGACGACCTTCACCACGCTCAAGGCGCGCGCCGACTACGCGTTCGCCCCGGGCGGCACGCAGAACACCGTCACCATCTCGGTGAGCGCCCGCGTGGCCGACGTGCAGCTGCAGTTCTTCAGCAACACCGGCGCGCCCGGCGGCCAGGTCGCCGAGTTCCAGGTGTTCGGCACGATGGCACCCAACCCGGACCTCGTGGTCACCACCGCCTCCTGGTCGCCGGCGTCGGTCAACGAGACGACCGCGATCACGCTGTCGGCCACGGTGCGCAACAGCGGTACCGCCGCATCGGCCGCCACCTCGCTCAACTTCTCGCTCGGCGGCTCCGTCGCCGGCACCGCGAACGTCGGCGCGCTCGCCGCCGGCGCCTCCACCACCGTCACCTACAACGCCGGCACCCGCCCGATGGGCAGCTACGCGCTGACCGCCACGGTCGACCCGGCGAACACCGTCGTCGAGCAGAACAACGACAACAACAGCTTCACCACCGCGAGCCCGCTCGTGGTGACCCAGGCGCCCGGCCCGGACCTGCAGGTGACCGCGGTCGCCTCCAACCCGGCCAGCCCGGCGGCCGGCGCGGCGGTCTCCTTCACCGTCACGGTCGCCAACACCGGCACCACGGCGGTCAGCGCGACGACCGTGACCCGGGTGAGCGTGGGCGGTACGACGCTGAACGCCAACACGGGCGCGATCGGCGCCGGCTCGACGGTCACCGTCGCCGTCCCCGGCACGTGGACCGCGGTCGCCGGCGGGGCGACGATCACCGCCACGGCCGACGCGACGAACGTGGTCGCGGAGACCCGCGAGGACAACAACTCCCTCTCGCGCTCCGTCGTGGTCGGGCGCGGCGCCGCGGTGCCGTACACCGAGTACGAGGCCGAGGCCGCGAACTACAACGGCACCCTGGTGACCGCCGACTCGCTGCGCACGTTCGGGCACACCAACTTCGGCACCGAGAGCTCGGGCCGGGCGTCGGTGCGGCTGAACAGCACCGGGCAGTACGTCGAGTTCACGTCCACCAACCAGGCCAACTCGATCGTGGTGCGCAACTCGGTGCCGGACTCGCCCTCGGGCGGCGGCGCGGACTACACCCTCAGCCTCTACGCGAACAACGTCTTCGTGCAGAAGCTGACCCTCTCGTCGCACTTCAGCTGGCTGTACGGCACGAGCGACGACACCGAGAGCCTGTCCAACTCGCCCGGCGGCGACGCCCGGCGCCTGTTCGACGAGTCGCACGCGCTGCTCACGTCGAGCTACCCGGTCGGCACGAAGTTCAAGCTGCAGCGGGACAGCGGCGACAACGCGTCGTTCTACTACATCGACATGATCGACCTCGAGCAGGTCGCCCCGGCGCTGTCGCAGCCGGCGGGGTGCACGTCGATCACGCAGTACGGCGCGGTGCCCAACGACGGCGTCGACGACACGGCGGCCATCCAGCGCGCGGTGATGGACGACCAGAACGGCGTCATCAGCTGCGTGTGGATTCCGGCCGGGCAGTGGCGGCAGGAGCAGAAGATCCTCACGCCGGACCCGACGCGGGGCCAGTGGAACCAGAAGGGCATCCGCAACGTCGTCATCAAGGGCGCCGGGATGTGGTACTCGAACCTGTACACGACCACCGAGCCGCAGAACGTGGTCGGCGGCATCAACCACCCGCACGAGGGCAACGTCGGCTTCGACATCGACGACAACGTCCAGCTCTCGGACCTGTCGATCTGGGGTGGCACGACCAACCGCAAGGACCGCGGCCACGGCCTCAACGGTCGCTTCGGCAAGAACACCAAGGTCTCCAACGTGTGGATCGAGCACACGAACGTCGGGGCCTGGGTCGGCCGTGACTACAGCGACACGCCGGCCTACTGGAACCCGGGCGACGGGCTCGAGTTCTCCGGCATGCGCATCCGCGACACCTACGCCGACGGCATCAACTTCTCCAACGGCACGCGCAACTCCAAGGTGTTCAACTCCTCGTTCCGCACCACGGGCGACGACTCGCTCGCGGTCTGGTCCAGCACCTACGTCAAGGACCAGTCGGTGGACGTCGGGCACGACAACCACTTCACGAACAACACCATCCAGCTGCCGTGGCGGGCCAACGGCATCGCCATCTACGGCGGCTACGGCAACGGGATCGAGAACAACCTGATCTCCGACACCATGAACTACCCGGGCATCATGCTGGCCACCGACCACTCGCCGATCGCCTTCTCCGGCACCACGACGATCGCGAACAACGGCCTGTACCGGTGCGGCGGCGTGTTCTGGGGCGAGCAGCAGAAGTTCGGCGCGATCACGCTGTTCGCGCCGTCGAGCGACATCGTCGGCGTCACCATCAAGGACACCGACGTCATCGACTCGACCTACGACGGCATCCAGTTCAAGGCGGGCAGCGGCCAGTACCCGAACGTGGCCATCACCAACGTCCGCATCGACAAGTCCAACAACGGCGCGGGCATCCTGGCCATGGGCAGCGCCCGGGGCAGCGCGACGCTGACCAACGTGACCATCACCAACTCGGCCACGGGCAGTGTCGTGAAGGAACCCGGCTCGCAGTTCGTGTTCAACGGCTCGCCGAACTAACCGGCAGGTGCCTCCTGGGCGGCGATCCCGTCCAGGAGGCACCGCAACCCCGTTTCGAACGCTGTTGTACTGGCTGTCATGGCGCTGCCGCGGACGAAGTTCTGCACGGTCCGGGTCAGGCGCGGGTCGGCCGCCGCCGTGTGCGCCTCGATGTGCGGGGCGAGCCGCGGGTGCTTGAACGAGACGGTGACCGCGAGCCACGGGTGCGCGCGGTACATCTCCCACTGCAGCCTTGCGAGCGCCTCCAGCGTCTCCCGCGGGCTGTTGTGCGTTTCCGGGGGCGGGCGCCCGGCGAACACGGCGTCGGACATGAGGACCTGGAGCTGGGCCTTGTCCCGCACGAAGGTGAGCAGCCAGACGTTGGCCACCTCGAAGCGCTGGGCGAGCCGGCGCATCGACAGCGCGCCCAGGCCCTCCGCGTCGGCTATTTCGATCGCCGCCCGTACCAGCGCGGCCCTTGTCTCGGCGCCCTCCTCCGGCAGCGGCGGCGGGGCCTGCACGGCCTCGGCGGCGCCCGCGGCGACGACCGACCCGCGGCCCTCGGGCACCGGCTCGGCCAGGCCGTCCTGGCGCATCATGGTCAGCGCCCGGTACGCGGGGCCGATCGAGACGCCGAACTCGGCCATGACCTCCCGGGCGGTCGGCAGCGCCCGGCCGGGCCTCAGCTCACCCGCGACGATCCGCCGGCGCAACTCCGCGACGATGCTCTCGGCCTTGCGCGTCACGCGGTCATCGTAGTCGGCGGCTAGGGTTGGGTCATGGCTGAGGTTGTGCTGTTCCACCACCTGCTGGGGCTGACCGACGGGGTGCTCGAGTTCGCCGACGGGCTGCGGGCCGGCGGGCACACCGTGCACACCCCGGACCTGTTCGGCGGGGAGCTGCCCGCCTCCCTGGAGGAGGGTTCCGCGCTGGCGGAGCGGCTCGCGCCCGAGCTGCGGGAGCGCGACTGGTCGGTGTACGACGGGATGGTGTACGCCGGAATCTCCTGGGGTGTGATGACCGCCCAGCGCCTCGCGCAGACCCGGCCGGGGGCCCGCGGGGCGCTGCTCTACGAGGCCTGTCTGCCGGTCAGCGGCGAGTGGGCGATCGGCCCGTGGCCCGAGGGCCTGCCGGTCCAGGTGCACGGGATGGACCGCGACCCGTTCTTCGCGGGTGAGGGCGATGTGGACGCCGCGCGGGAACTGCCGGGGGAGTTGTACCTGTACGACGGCGACCAGCACCTCTTCCTCGACGCCTCGCTGCCGTCCTATGACGGGCTGGCGACGGGCCTGGTGCTCTCGCGGTCGCGGGCGTTCATCGACTCGCTCTAGTTAGACGAGGTGGTGGCCGTACTCGGCGGCGAGGTCGCGCAGGTCGGGCTCGCCGTACTCGGCGACCATGGCCTTGAACGTCGCGCTCTTGTCCTCGCCGAAGCGTGTCACGGCGACGGTGTAGGCGGCGGCGGAGACGAACCGCGGCGGGGTCGACTTGCTGTGGAACTTGTCGGCGTACATCACGAGCCGCTCCGCCCCGGTCTCGGCCAGGTAGTCGCCGGGCGGGAGCGGGAGCTGCTGGGCGAGGACGTCCTGCGCGGTCAGGCCGACGCCGGTGTGGTGGGAGCAGAAGCGGCGCAGGGTCTCGGGGTAGCCGAGCTCGGCGAGCATCTCGTGGCCGAGCAGGCCGTGGCGGATGTAGTGCTCGCCGGGCCGCAGGCGGTAGACGCCGAGGTCGTGCAGGAGGCAGCCGGCCCGGACGAGCTTCGGGTCCGCGTCCGGGGCGTGGAGCTGCTCCGCGATGCGGGCGACGATCTGGCAGTGCGTCCAGACGCTCGCGAACGCCTGTGGGCTGGGGGCCAGGCGCTCGTGCAGGTCCCGGATCTCCTCGTCGCTGGGAATCCTGTCGCTGGGGTTCCTGTCGCTGGGGATCTTCATGTTCCGTGATACTGCCGGATGGCGGCGCGGACCGAGTTCTTGTTCGCGCCCAGGGTGCGCAGGTCGGCGAGGCGGATCGCGGTGCCGTCGCGGGTGATGCGGTTGCGCAGGTCGGGGTGGACGGCGAGCCCGGTGCCGGGCCGGGGCACCACGAGCAGCGTCGGGCGCAGGAAGAAGCCGCGGTGCCGGACCTCGATGCGCTCGACCTGGCTGTACGGGATGTGGATCGGCCGGTTCTGCACGAAGACGGTCAGGCCGGCCTCGTCGATGATCAGGCGCTGGGGTTCGGACGGCGCCCGCACCATGCGGACGATGGAGCTGCCGATCCAGATCAGGCTGTACGCCCAGATCAGGAGCGTCGGGATGATGCCGAGATCGTCGTTGCCGGTCGGCTCGTAGACCGCCCCGAAGGCGAGGATGCTGCCGAGGAAGAAGGGCAGGATCCACAGCAGCCGGGCCGCGGCCTTGCCGATGATGACGCCGGTGCTGGTCATGAACACGGCCGGGACGCGCCCGCCGGCCGGGAAGAACGGCCGCAGCGGCGCGCTCTGTGGTGGCATGCCGGGGTGCGGTGCGAGCGACTGCTGGTGCGGCATGCCGACGGGCGGCATCATCGGCTGCTGGGGCATGCCGGCCGGTGGGGTGATCGGCTGCGTGATCGGGCGCTGGGCGACGATGGGCTGCTGGGGCGGCATCATCGGGCGCTGGACCATGGGCGGGCTGGCCGGCGCTGGCCTGGCCGGCGCTGGGCTGGCCGGCGCCGGGCTCGTGTAGCCGGGCGACACCGGGTAGGGCGAGACGGGCGCGGCGGAGATCGGCGCGACGCTCCGGGCCGGTCCCCCCGCCGGGTCGGTGACCAGGGCGCCCTCGGCGACGACGAGTTCGGGCTGGTCCAGCACCGTGGGCGTGATGCCGGTGGCCCGGTGCAGCTCGGTCGCGACGAGCGGCATCCGGGTCGAGCCGCCGACGAGGAACAGCCCGGCGATCTGCTCGCGCGGCACCCGCGACGCGGCGATGGTCGCGGTGGTGACGGCGACGGTCTGCGCGATGAGCGGCCGCGCGCCGAGCTCGAGCTCCTCGCGGGTCACGTGCAGGTCGCGGTCGAGAATCGGCACCAGGAGCCCGGCCGACGCCTCCCGGGACAGCCGCTCCTTGAGCATCCGCGCGTCGTCGCGCAGCGCCCGGGTGGAGCGCCGGTCGCTCGCCGTCCGCGGGTTGGACAGCCGGTCCCAGGCCTCGGGATGCCCGGTGGCCACGACCCCGCCGATCTGCTGCACCACGAGCTCGTCGAGGTCGACCCCGCCGACGTCGTCGAGCCCGTGGTACGCGAGGGTCTCGAAGCCGTTCGGAGTGCGCCGGACCACGGAGGCGTCGAACGTCCCCGCCCCGAGGTCGTACACGACGACACAGCTCCCGGCCGGCACCTTCTGCCCGAGCACGGCGGTGAAGTACAGCCCGGCGGCGACCGGCTCGGGCACGAGCCGCGGCGCATTGAACCCGGCCCGCCGCGCGGCCTCGACCAGCACGTTGCGCCGCGTCGACCCCCACTCGGCCGGGTGCGTCATCACGATCTCGCGCATGGTGTGCCCGGCGACGTGCCGCGCCTCGTCCGCGACCCGCTGGAGCGTGGCCCCGACGGCCGCGACCACGGGCACGGTGGCGTCGCCGAGCAGCAGCTCGGGCTCGTCGACGTGCCGCTTGGGGTTGGGCTCGAAGCGGACCGGGTCGAGCTTGGCACTGTTGAGCGCGTCCCGCCCGGTGGCCAGATGCCCGTCGGCCATGGCGTGCACGGCGGAGGGCAGCAGCGGGGAGCCGTCGAACAGCAGCGGGCGCGTCTTGCCGTCCGGCCACCGCAGAATGGCCACGGTGTTGGACGTCCCGTAGTCCACCGCCAGCGCGAACGAGCTCACGCCGTGACCCTACGCGATGTCCGCCACCCCTTCCGCCCCGCGAACGGCTACTCCCGGCCACGCCCACATTCCCCGCCGCCCAGTTTCCGGCGGTTTCCTTCGGCGGCCGCGCGGTTTCCGGCCGGGTTTCCGTGCGCGGTGCGGGGTTTCCGGCTGGCTTGCCTTGCCGCCGTGCGCATTTTCCGGCGGGTTTCCCTCCGTGGCGTGCGGTTTCCGACGGTTTCCGCCGCGTCGGGCGGAGTTTCCGGCTACTCGCGGCCGGCTGAGGCGAAGGTCATGTCGGCGTAGCGGGGGCCGGAGACCGCGGTGGCCAGGGAGTTCAGCAGGGCTTCGTCCTCTGAAGTCAGGGTCAGGCGCGTGGCGGCCGTGTTCTCGGTCAGGCGGGCAGGGCTGCGGGTGCCCGGGATCGGGATCACCGGGAGGCCGAAACGAGCTTCCCGGGCGTGCAGCCAGGCCAGCGCGACCTGGGCCAATGACGCTGCGTGGGCCTCCGCTACCGTGCGCAGTGGGGCCAGGAGGTCGTGGTTGCGGGTGGCGTTGCCCTCGGCGAACCGGGGCATGCGGCGGCGGTAGTCGGCCGGGTCCAGGTGGTCGGCCGAGGGGATCGCGCCGGTCAGGACGCCGCGGCCCAGCGGGGAGTAGGCGACCAGGGCGACGCCCAAGGCCGCGGCCGCCGGTACCACCTGGGCCTCGATGTCGCGGCTGAACAGGGACCATTCGGACTGGACGGCGGCGATCGGGTGGACCGCGTGCGCGGCGCGCAGTTCGGGGGCGGTGACCTCGGACAGGCCCAGGTGGCCGACCAGGCCGTCGGCGACCAGTTCGGCCATCGCCTCGACCACGGACTCGATGGGCACGGCGGGGTCGCGGCGGTGCATGTAGTACACGTCGATGTGCGAGACGCCCAGGCGCTCCAGGCTGGCCTCGGCGAACGCGCGGATGCGCCGCGGGTCGTTGACGATGCCGGCCGCGCGGTCGCCCAGGCCGAACTTGGTGGCGAGCACCACCTCGGCGCGGTGGTCGGCCAGGAACGGGGCGAGGAAGCGCTCGTTCGCGCCGTCGCCGTACGTGTCGGCCGTGTCGATCAGGGTGACGCCCAGCTCCAGCGCGCGTTCCAGCGTGGCGCGGGCCGCCTGTTCGTCGGTGGCGCCGTAGTACTCGGTGTTGATCGCCATGGCGCCGAAGCCCTGGCGGCCCACGAGCGGGCCGTTCGCACCCAAACGGACCGTGTTCAAACGCTCAGTCATGAGCATCAGCCTGTGCTCGTTCGCGCACGGCAACCAGGGTCCGGCAGAACTACCCTGGAGGTGTGGACGCGCTCGGTGACTTTCTGCGGACCCGGCGGGCTCGCCTGACGCCGGCCCAGGTGGGACTGGTCGAGTACGGGCGGCGGCGGGTGCCGGGGCTGCGCCGGGAAGAGGTCGCGGAGCTGGCCGGGGTCAGCACCGACTACTACGTTCGGCTCGAGCAGGGGCGCGGTGCGCATGTGTCCGATTCGGTGCTCGATGCGGTCGGGCGGGCGCTGCGGCTCGATGCGACCGAACGTGCATATCTGCGCGCGCTCGTGCGGCCGAAACGAGCGGCGAACGAGCGGCGGCCGGCGGTGCGTCAGTCGGTACACCTGCTGCTTGAAGGCATTGAACACGCTCCTGCGATCCTGGTCGATTTCCGGATGCGCGTGCTGGCCGCCAACGGGCTCGCGAAGGCGGTGTTCGGGATTGACGACGATCCGGCCACGCACGATCGCGCACGGGCGTTCTTTCTCGACCCGCGGTCGCGCGCGTTGTTCGCGGACTGGGCGGGGGACGCCGAAACGGTCACCGCCTCGCTGCGGCTGGAGGCGGCCCGGCACCCCGGCGACCCGTGGATGACCGCGCTCATCGCGGAGCTGCGGGAGAGCAGTGCCGAGTTCAGGCGGCTGTGGGCCGGGCATCGGGTGCGCGAGAAGGACTTCGGCACCAAGCGGCTCAACCATCCGGTGTTCGGTTCGCTCGTGTTCACCTATGAGCGGCTCGCGGTGGCGGGGGATGATGAACGAACGCTCATCGTGTACCAGCCGGAGCCGGGAACGCGCACCGCGGAACGGTTGCTCAGCGCGGTCGGATGAGCGGTTGCTCGCCGCGATGGTGTCGGTTGCTCGGCGCGATGGGTGTCGGTTGCTCGCCGCGATGGTGTCGGTTGCTCGGCGCGATGGGTGTCGGTTGCTCGCCGCGATGGTGTCGGGTGCTCGGGGCGATCGGTGTCGGTTGCTCGGCGCGGTAGGGTGAGCCGGGTGCGAGTCGTTGTGGCCGAGGACCTGGCCCTGCTGCGTGACGGGCTGATCCGGCTGCTCGAGGCGCACGGCTTCGAGGTCGTGGCCGCCGTGGACAACGGGCCGGAGCTGCTCGATGCGCTCATGAACGAGCGTCCGGACGTGGCCGTTGTGGACGTTCGCCTGCCGCCGACGCTCACCGACGAGGGACTGCGCGCGGCGCTCACCGCGCGGGCGGCGGTGCCGGGGCTTCCGGTGCTGGTGCTCTCGCAGTACGTCGAGCGCCTCTATGCCCGGGAGCTGCTCGCGGACGGGCAGGGCGGCATCGGGTACCTGCTCAAGGACCGCGTCTCCGACGTCAACGAGTTCGTGGCCGCGGTGCGCCGCGTGGCCGACGGGGGCACCGCGCTCGACCCGACCGTGGTGGCCAAACTGCTCGACAGCCGTGAGCGAACGCTCCCGCTCGACCGGCTGACCGCGCGCGAACGCGAGGTGCTCGCGCACATGGCGCAGGGGCGCACGAACGCGGCGATCGGCGGCGCGCTGTTCATCACCGAGAAGGCCGTGGCCAAGCATACGAACAACATCTTCACCAAGCTCGGCCTGCAGGCGTCCGAGGACGACAACCGGCGCGTGCTGGCGGTGCTCGCATACCTGGAACAGGGGTAGTAGTACCCCCATCGGACGGGTTCCAGTGTCCTCGAATTGAGCGTTCGCACAGACGAGCGTTGTGCACATGCCAAAGGAAACGCGCGTCCTCGCGCCGGATCTGGCCCGCGGCGCCATGCTGTTGTTCATCGCGCTCGCGAACGCGGCCAACTGCGCATTCGCCGGGCAACCCGGGCTCGACCCGAACCCGCACGGCCTCGGGCGGGTGGTGAACTTCCTGATGGCCACGTTCGTCGATGCGCGGGCGTATCCGGTGTTCGCCATCATGTTCGGGTACGGCCTGGTGCAGCTCGCCCGGCGGCAGCCGGACCGGGTCCTGCTGCGCCGCAACGCCATGCTCATCGTGTTCGGGGCCGTCCACGCCACGCTGCTGTACTTCGGCGACTTCCTCGGCGCCTACGGGATCGTGGGGCTGGTCGCCACCGTGCTGCTGGTGCGCCGCAGCGATCGCGTGCACCGCATCGTGCTGTGGCTGTGGGGCATCCAGACGGTCAACGCCGTGATCCTGGCCGTGCTTGCCTGCACCGGTTTCCGCGGGGGTACCGCCGGCATCTCCAACGCGCCGAACCCGTCCCTCGCCGCCCCGTCGTACTGGGCGTCGCTGCTGGACCGCGTCGCCGAGTGGCCCGTGCACACCGCGACCGTGCTGCCGTTCATCGTCATCGTCTGGCTCGGCATCTGGGCGGCGCGGCGGCGGGTGCTCGAGGACCCGGCGGCGCACCGGACGCTGCTGCGCTGGACGGCGGGCGTCGGGCTGGGCATCTCGACGTTGGGCGCGCTGCCGTACGCTCTGATGGCGGCGGGACTGGTGCACGCGGCTCCCGGTACCGTCGAGGCCATGGCCCGTGTCCACGCGATCACCGGCGAGTACGGCGGCGCCGGGTATGTCGCCCTCTTCGGGCTGCTCGCGCTCCGGCTGTCCGGTGGCACCCCGCGGGTGCTGCAGCCCGTGGTGGCGTTGGGGCAGCGGTCGCTCAGCGGGTACCTGCTGCAGTCCGTCTGCTGGCTCGTCCTCTTCAGCCCGTGGGCGCTCGGCCTGGGCGGGACGTGGGCTGCGCTGTTCGCGGCGATCGGGGTGTGGGCGGTCTCGGCCCTCGGCGCGCAGGCGCTGGCCAACCGGGGCGTTCGCGGTCTCGTTCGCGGTCTCGCTCCTCGCGGCGGCGGCGAGGCGTCTGCGCTTCAGGGCGGCGTCGATGTCGCTGCGCTGCGGGGCGGCGGCGAGGCCGTTGCGCTGCGGGGTGGCGGCGATGCTCCTGCGCCTCGCGGCGGCGGCGAGGCCGTTGCGCTGCGGGGCGGCGGCGAGACTCCTGCGCTTCCGGGCGGCGGCGAGGCCCTTGCGCTTCGGGGTATTCGCGGGCCCGCGGAGATGCTGCTGCGGAAGTTCGCCTACCGGTGACCAGGTTCGCGACCCGGACCGTGGGGCTGGCCGCCGCCGCGCTGGCGGTGGTCGACCTCGCGGTCTGGGTGTTCACCGGCGGCGGGTACTTCTGGCCCGCCTGGACCTGGCTCGGCCTGGCCCTGCTCTTCGGCGGCTTCGTGTTCGTCCGGTCGCGCGAGGCCCGGCTCGCCGGCCGGGTCACCGCCCTGACCCGCTCCCGCCGCGGCGCCGTGGACCGGCAGGCGGCCGAGCTCAAGCGCGTCGAGCGCGACCTGCACGACGGCGCGCAGGCCCGGCTGGTCTCGCTGTCGCTGACCCTGGGCCTGGCCGGCGGCCTGATCCGCCTCGACCCGGACGGCGCGGCGAAGCTCCTCGACGAGGCCCGGGCCACGGCGGTCGCGGCCCTCGACGACCTGCGCGCGGTCATGCACAGCATCCACCCGGCGGTGCTGGCCGACCGCGGCCTGCGCGACGCCGTGCGGACCCTGGCCCTGGACCTGGCCGTCCCCGTGGAGGTGTCCGGCGAGGTCCCGGACGAGCTGCCGCCGGCCGTCGAGACTTCCGCCTACTTCGCGATCGCCGAATGCCTTGCCAACGTCGTCAAGCATAGCGCCGCCACGGCGGCCGCGGTCACCTTCGAGGCCACGACGGCCGCCCTCCGGATCACGGTGCGCGACGACGGCCACGGCGGCGCGGACCTGGCGGCGGGCACCGGCCTGCGCGGCATCGCGGACCGCCTCGACGCGGTGGACGGCACGCTGCACCTGCACAGCCCGCCCGGCGGCCCGACGGTGGCGACGATCAGCCTCCCGCGCAGCCTGTAGCGGTCACTGGTAGCCGGCGGCCTGGAGCGTGAACAGCCGCGCGTACTCGCCGCCGGCCGCGACCAGGGACGCGTGGTCGCCGCGCTCGACCACGGCGCCGGCGTCGAGCACCACCACGTGGTCGGCCTGCCGCACGGCGCTGAGCCGGTGCGACACGAGCAGCTTCGTGCTGTCCGCGGCCGATTCCAAAAGCGTCCGGTGTACTGCCTGTTCCGCCTCCGCGTCCAGCCCGGCCGACGGCTCGTCGAGCACCATGAGGTCGCGCCCGGCGTGATACAGCGCCCGGGCCAGGGCGAGGCGCTGCCACTGCCCGCCGGACAGCACCACGCCCGCCTCGGGGTGGTCCTCCTCGCCGGCCGCGAAGACCCGGGACAGCAGCGTGTCGTAGCCGCGGGGGAGCCGTTCGACGGTGCCGTGCACGCCCGCCGCCTCGGCCGCCGCGCGGACCCGCACTATATTGTCCACGTCGGACAGTGCGATGTCCTCGGCCGCTACGCCGACCCGCTCCCTGCCGTCGACCTCAGGCAGCGCGGTGTTCTCGGCCGCTGCGTCGACCCGCTCCCTGCTGTCCATTTCGGGCGGTGCGGTGTTCTTGGCCGCTGCATCGACCCGCTCCCTGCCGTCCACTTCGGACAGTGCGATGTTCTCGGCCGCTGCGTCGACCCGCTCCCTGCTGTCCATTTCGGGCGGTGCGGTGTTCTTGGCCGCTACGGCGACCCGCTCCCTGCCGTCCACTTCGGGCGGTGCGGTGTTCTTGGCCGTTGCGGCGACCCGTCCCTTGCCGTCCACTTCGGACAGCGCGATGTTCTCGGCGGCGGTGAGGTCGTAGGCGACGTAGTCCTGGAACACGGCGCCGATGTGCCGGCGCAGGGCGGCCACGTCGAACTCGCGCAGGTCGACCCCGTCCCACAGGATCGCCCCGCGGGTCGGGTCGTAGAACCGGCACAGCAGCTTGACCAGTGTGGACTTGCCGGACCCGTTGCGCCCGACGAGCGCCACGGCGGTGCCGCGGGGGATGACGAGGTCGACGCCGCGCAGGACCCAGGGGTGCTCGTCGGAGTAGCGGAACCAGACGTCGCGCAGCTCGATGCCCTCCCGCAGCGGGGCCGGCGCGCGGGTGCCGGACGGCTGGTCGGGACCGGCGCCGACGACGGTCTCGTAGTGCGCGAAGTTTTCCAGCGCGAAGTGTACGCGGGCGCCGTCGTCGGCGAGGGTGGCCAGGGCGGCCTGGACGCCGGCGATCGCGGTCACGAACACGACGACGTCGCCCGCGGTGAGCCGGCCGTCGCGGGCGGCGGCGACGGCCCACAGCAGCCCGGCCCCGGCGATCGCGGCGGCGAGCACGGCCAGCGCCGTCTGCACGACGGCGTGGATACGGTCGACACGGCGGCGGGCGGCGTCGGCGGTGGCCCGGTCGGTGAGGATGCGGGCGTGCAGGAACGGCGTGGCCGCGAAGAGCCGGAGCTCCTTGGCGACGCCGATGGTGGTGAGCAGGTGCGTGTAGAACATCTCGCGGCGCTGGACGGGTCCGATCCGCCAGAACATGCGGGCGCGCTGCCTGGCCAGCCCGAGCTCGGCGAGCACGGTGGGGACGCCGCCGGCGAGCATGAACGCGGTGACCCAGGGCCCGAGGAGGGCGAGCGAGACGGCGAACCCGGCGACGGTGATCGCGGAGCGGAGCACGCCGAGGGTACCGTCGACGACCTCGCCGCACGTGAGGTCGCCGGTCTGCTGGGCGAGGCGGAGCCGGTCGAGGTACTCGGGGTCCTCGAACCGGCGCAGCCCGCTGAGCCGGTCGACGGCCTCGAGCAGCCGGCGCTGGGCGGTGCGCCCGGCCCGCCGGTCGAGCTCCTGGCGCAGGTACGCGGCCAGGTGCGGGGTCGCCCCGAGCAGCACCCCGACACCGGCGAGCAGCACGGCCGGTCCGAGGTAGGCGCCGACCGGCCCGCCGCCGCCGAACTCGCCGCCGTCGATCCCGCCGCCGCCGAGCCCGCCACCGCCAGTCCCGCCGCCGAGCCCGCCACTGCCTTGCCCGCCACCGCCGACGATCCGGTCGATGACGACCCGGGTGAGCCAGGCGCCCGCGACCGGCGCGGCGCCGGAGGCGACGACGAGCAGCACGTAGCCGATCAGGTGCCCGGGTGCGGCGCGCAGGGCCAGCCCGAAAACGGACCGGAGTCTCATGACGGCTGCGACTTCGCGACGGCTTGGATTTCGGGACGGCCTGCGTCGGCTGACGGCTCGGACTTCACGACGGCTTGTATCCCCGCCAGGCGCCGCGCCGGCGGCCCAGCGCGATGCGCTGACGGCTTGCCGCTCGCGACGGTTTGGACTTCAGGACGGCGTGCGTCGGCTGACGGCTCGGACTTCACGACGGCTAGTGTCCTTGCCCCGCGCCGCGCTGGCGGGCCAGCGCGATGTGCTGACGGCTTGCCGCTCGTGACGGCTTGGATTTCGGGACTGCGTGCGTCGGCTGACGGCTCGGACTTCACGACGGCTTGCGTCCTCGCCGCGCGCCGCGCCGGCGGGTCAGCGCGATGTGCTGACGGCTTGCCGGTCATGACGGCTTGCGGGCGTGGTAGCCGACCAGCCCGGCCGGGAAGGGCGAGTCGCCGTAGGCGTGGAAGGTGCGGGCGTCGAATCCGGCCGCGCGCAGTCCACTCAGGACGGTCGCGGGCTCGTGGAGCCGTACCACGTGCCGCTCGTCGCTGCGTCGATAGGCGTCTCCGTCGCGCCGGAACAAGGTGATGCGCCGGGTCAGGGTGTCGGTGTCCACGGTGGTCTCGGCGATGAGCGACCACCCGGGCTCGTCGCGGTGCAGGATGGTGTGTCCGCGCTCCGCCGGGTCGGGCGCGTTGAGGTCGAAGGCGAGCAGCCCGCCCGGCCGCAGGGCGGTGCCGATGCGTTGGAAGAGGGCCGGAAGCGTGGCCCGCGGATCGAATTGGTAGCCGAGGCATTGGCCTACTGATAGTACCGCGGCGCACTCGGGCAGTTCAACGTCCACAAAGGACGCTCGCTCGATCCGTGCGCCCGGGGCGTTGCGCCGAGCCAGGTCCACCATCGCGGGGGACAGGTCGACGCCGAGCACGTCGTAGCCGGCGTCCAGCAGGGCGCGGGCGAGGACCCCGCTGCCGCAGCCGAGGTCGGCCACCAGCCCGTCGCGGATCCCGGCCTCGCGCAGGAATTCGAGCATCGTGGGGATCGCCAGCTCGACGAAGCCGGTGTGCCCGTCGGCGTGGGCGAACGCGAGGTCCGGACCGTAGCCGGGGTGGAGCTCAGCGGCCATCGTGCGCCCCGACGGGCTCCTGCCAGGAGGCGAGCTGGGTCTGCCAGTCGGGGCCGCCGACCGGGCCGCGGGCGGCGATGCGGCCGGCGGCGTCGACGAGGCAGAAGTACGGCATCAGGCCCGGCGGGTTGAAGTCGACCACCATCGTCGTGCGGGTGGCGGGCGCGGCCAGCACCGGCACGGTGACGTTGACGCCGTCCTCGTCGCGGACCAGGGCCAGCCAGTCGCGGGCGCGCACCGGCCCGACGTCGACCACGACGACGACCTGGGTCCCGGCCCGCCCGGCGAGCGGCGTCAGGTCGCCCAGCAGCGGCAGCACGTCGCGGCAGTGGTCGCAGCTGGGGGAGAGCAGCAGGTACAGCACCGGGCGGCCGGCCAGCCGCTGCCCGGTGATGCCTTGCCCGGCGAGGGTCATCGCATTGAACTGGGGCGCCGCCGAGCCCAGCGGCAGGGGCTCGCCGTCGTGCTCGCGCTCGTAGCGCACGTGGTCGGCGGCCCGCAGCCGGGCGCCGATGCGCAGCACCAGCACCAGGTTCAGCAGGCAGAGCAGGCTCAGTGCGACGAGGACGAAGGAGGTCACGTCCATGGGGGCTCCTCAGTCGGTACCGGCGGCGGTGACAACGGTGTGGACGACGTTCGCGAGGTTCGTCACCACGAGCGTGGTGGCCGCGCCGGCCAGCGCGACGAGGACCGCGTCGACCCCGGCGAGCGGATCGGCCGGAGTGCCGGCGGCCAGCGCGAGCCCGGCGATGCCGAGCAGCAGCACGTTGCGCGCGATGTCGAACCAGGAGACCGGCACCGGGCTGGCGCCGAAGCAGTGGCACGGCACATGCAGCCCGCGGGCCCGGACCGAGACCAGACCGGCCGTGTAGGCGACGAGGAGGACGGCGGCAATACCGAGCACGTACGGTACAAACGGGGAAAAGACGGGGAGGAGTGCCAGTGTCAGCAGCCCGACGACGGCGACCTCCGCGGAGGTCAAGGCTATGGCAGTGGCGCCGGTCAGGCGCTCTGGCAGGACCTGGAAGGCGCGGATAGACTGCACGAAGCCGCCGCGGTCGCGCAGCTTGCTCACGGCGGACGCGGCGAACGTGAGCGCGATGACGGTCACGCCGAACAGGTGCGCGATCACTCGGTGCTCCCTTCGAGGGCGGCCCACATGAGGTCCTCCTGCTCGGCGTCGGGGTACGTGACCCGCAGGCCGAGGTTGCGCGCCTGGCCGCGGGTGACGACGTCGTCGTGGGCGTGCCGGCCGGTGACGAGGTGCTCGACGATCGCCTCCCGGGTAGCCGGTTCGGCCTCGGGCAGCTGGAACGCGAGCAGCTCGGCGGCGATCCCGCGGACCAGCCGCTCGGCCCGGTAGAAGGCGCCGAGCGTGCCCGGGAACACCCGCTGGGCGACCAGGGCCAGCACCTGCAGGCGGTCCTCGGGCCGGTCGACGCCGAACCAGTCCTCCGCCATGGCCCGGAACGCGCGCAGGTCCTCGGCCGAGAGCACCGCCGGCTGCCCGGGCTGCGGCGGGCCGGCCGCGGCGATCTGCGGGTCGAGCGGCCCGAGCTCGGCGAGCGGCCCGAGGACCAGCTCGTGCGCGGCCAGGCAGAGCAGCGTGCCCGACGAGCGCGCGCGATGCGGGACGAGGATCGTGAGCCTTTGGGTGTACTCGTGCAGCAGCAACGCCAGCCGCCGGGCCGCCGTCGCCGGGCCGCCGGTGGTGGCCAGCACCAGGTCGAGCCGCGGGGCCGGTCCGGCGGCGCGCAGGTGCTCGTAGCAGTTGGCCGCGGCGTCGTGGTCGATCGGGCCGCGGAACAACACCGCGTGGCTGTCTCGGACCTTACTCAGCTCGGGCAGCGGCTTCAACTGGCTCACGCCGCACCGCGCATGAGGTGGGCGGCCATCGCGTCGCCGAGGCGCAGCTGCGGGACGCGGTCCTCGACGAACAGGAACTGCCCGTTGGGGTTGATCTCCAGGAAGACCAGCCGCCCGTCCGCGGTCCGCACGAGGTCGATGGCGCCGAATTCCAGGTTGTACCCTCGGGTCAGCGCGACACACCGCCCGGCCACGGCATCGGGCAGCGCCGCGGAGCGCCACGTCGCGTCGGCGCCGGGCAGCCGCCAGTCCATGGTGCCGGCCACCACCTCGGCCGCGAAGACCTCGTCGCCGATGACGGTCACCCGCAGCTCGCTCGCGATCGCCAGCTCCTCCTGGAACTGGCACGGCACCGCGCGCACGGACTCGCCGTCGCCCAGGGTCGCCGCGGTGACCGGGGTGGTCGCCACGAACAGGTTGTCGGGCGGCTCGTGCCCGGTGTGCTTGCGCGCGGCCAGGTACGGGTCGGAGAGCACCTTGTAGACGACCCGCCCGCCGCACGCGTCGAGGAACGCCCGGGCGGCCTCGGGCTCGTTGGTGACCAGGGTCCGCGGCACCTCGAAGCCGAGGGCGGCCGCCCGGTGCAGCTGCTCGGCCTTGTACCCGGCCCGGCGGATCGCGTCGGGGTGGCTCACCCAGCGGGCGCCCAGGCTGCCGAGCAGGCCGAGCACCGCGTGGTGGGTCTCCTCGAGGGCGAACTCGCGCTGCCGGTCGTCGAGGCCGGCGTGCAGCCCGAACGGGCCGGGCTTGCGCCACCAGATCGACGTGAGGCCGGCGAGGTCGGCGGTACGGCCGGCGTCGGGCAGGTGCAACGTTACGCCCTTCGGCGGGCGGCCGGTCAGCGTCGCGCTCTGGTCGCTGGAGTTGAGCCGGACCGGCTCGGCACCGCGCTCGCGCAGCAGCGCGATCAGGCGGTCCGCGTGTGCGTCGATGTAGTCGGTGACGACCAGGATCCGGCTCTCCCCCATGACACTCCCATCAATCGCTACGTCACGTGCGACGGCTCAGGTGTCGGATCACCCGTAGTCGCAGCGGATGTAGCAGTTGGGAAAGCCCGGGCTCTGACACCCGGAGCCGCTCATGTTGCAGGCCGTACCCGTGGAGCTGCACCGGTTGTAGCCGGCGGGCCCGCGGCTGCACAGGGCCGCACCGAGCGTGACCTCGTCATCGCCGGCCCACACGAACTGCTGGAGCTGCGGGTCGTAGTACCCGAGATCCGGCGTCGCGGCCGGCTCGGGCTCCAGGACGGCGACGTTGAACGCGAACAGCTCTGCCATTTTCTGTCCTCCTTCCCCGTAGGCATTGCCATCGATCACCATCCTTTCCATAGATCACCATGGGTGTCCAGACCGTCACCGATGGATATCGATGTTTCCGCTGGTGGGGGTGCAGAAATTTGTGAGAGCGCTCTCTCGTTCCGTGGGATTCACAGTCCGGTCACACGGCGGCCTTGCGGGCTGACTTGATGCGGTACATCTCCGCGTCCGCGTCGCGCAGGAGCGCGTCGAGGTCGGCCGGGGTGCCGGTGGCGACGCCGACGCTGGCGCCGACGCGGGCCACGGTGCCGGTGATGGCGTACGGTCGGCTGAGGGCTTGTGTCACCTCGTCGGCCAGGCGCCCGGCGCGGGCCGCGTCGGTGTGCGGGAGTACCACCGCGAACTCGTCGCCGCCCAGCCGCACCGCGAGGTCCTCGGCGCGCACGCAGGCGGCAAGGCGGCGGGCGGCTGCCACGAGCAGCTCGTCGCCGGCGTGATGGCCGTGGCGGTCGTTGACCTGCTTGAACCCGTCGAGGTCGAGGACCAGGATGCTGAGCCGGCCCGCGGGCGGGAGCGTGCCCATGTGCTCGGCCAGCAGCGCGCGGTTGGCCAGCCCGGTGAGCGCGTCGTGGGTCGCCTGGTGGCGCAGCTCGCCGTGCAGCGCGCGCAGTTCGAGCACGCTGCGGTCGAGGTCGGTGAGCAGCCGGTCGTTGTCGTGGAAGGCGACCACCTGCCGGGTCACGACCAGGCCGGTGATGACGAGCACCCCGCCGGCCACGCCCCACAGGCCGGCGTCGGCGCCGGACATGTGCAGCGCGTACACGAGCAGGAGCTCGGTCACCCCGACGGCGACGTACGGCATGAGGCTGAACCGCTGCCGCGCGCGCCGCCGGTCCTCGCGCGGGTGGCGCAGCTGCACCTCCTGCATGCGTAGGCTGGCCACGGTGAGCAGGCATGACAGCAGGGAGGTGACGGCGTCGACGCGCGGGTTCGGCCCGCCGACGATGACGATACTGGCCGCCGACCCCAGGGCCGACCCGCTGACGCCGATGCACCCGGCCACCCCGGCTAGCCGCGTGAAGGGCGCGGTTCCGCTCAGGATGAGCTTGAGCGCCCCGAGCACGATGACGAGCATGACGACCGACCCGGCCGCGGCGGCGACCCGATCGGCGATGCGCGGGTTGTCGAGTTGTTCGGCGATCGAGAAGTACCACAGCAGCACCGCCACACCCGCGAGCACCGTTGCGGCGTCGAGCCACAACCGCAGCCGCAGCCGTCCGGCGTCGCCGATCGGGTGGCGGAGCATCAGGACCACGATGAGCGTCATCGCGCACACCACCGCGCACGACTGGACGAGGCTGATCGGCGTGGCCGGGCCGTGCATGGCGACGAGCGCGGTCTGGGTGCTGTCGCCGATGGCGCACAGCAACCCGGCGACACCCAGTCCGCGCCAGAATCGCCTGGCCGCCTTTCTGGCCCGCGTGCTCCGTGCCCGGTCGTCCGCGTCGGGTGCGTTGTTGTCCGCGTTGGGTGCTGTGTTGTCCGCGTTGGGTGCGTTGTCGTCTGCGTCGGGTGCTTTGTCGTCGGCGTTGAGCGCGACGAGCCGCCGCGAGAACACCATGATGCCGACGTCGAGCGCGGCCTGAATGCCCCAGGACAGTGCGCTCCCGCCGGGCCCGGCGAGAAACCACACCGGCACGGCCACGGCGACGACGCCCATGGCGAGCAGAACGGGATCACGCGCGAGCCCGCCGTGCGACGACCGTGGTGCCATGACACCTCCCGTGCGGCCGGAGACCGCTTCAGCGGGGGCATCGGCCGCGCGGCCGGGCACCTGAGCCGTTCGCCACGCCACCGCCTGCGCCCCTCGCGTGACGTGTGGCTCACCGTCTTTCGGCCCGGCTTCGCCGGTGGCCCGTGCTGTTCGCCTGGCGCGGGTGCGGGGGTCCTGGTTGGTCACCGTCCGCCTCACGCTTCGCCGGTGGCCCGCGCTGTTCGCCTGGCGCGGGTGCGTGGGGGCCCTGGTTAGTCACCGTCCGCCTCGCGCTGCGCCCCTCGCGTGACGTGCGGCTCACCGTCTTTCGGCCCGGCTTCGCCGGTGGCCCGTGCTGTTCGCCTGGCGCGGGTGCGTGGGGTCCTGGTTGGTCACCGTCCGCCTCGCGTTGACACCTGGATGACACCGGGGCTCTGAAAGGATCGGTCGTAGCCGTGGAGGGAGGCAGATGGGACCAGGAATGACATCGCGTTGATGGGGAGCGTTCGGCGTCGCGCCACGGATTACGGCTGAGGGCGACGGAGTCGGGCGTGACCCGGAGCGAAGTGGTGCGTTGGACGGGTATGCCATCCCTGCGGCCGCGTGCGGTTGTGCTGCTCGTCCTGCTGCTCCTGCTCGCCGCGTGCGGGTCGAGCGCCGCGCCCGGGAAGCCGGCCCCGGGCGGGTTGCTCGTCGGGTACTACCTGCCGCGCGGGGGAGCGGCGCCCTACCGGGTCCTCGACGTCGAGCGGAGCGGGGCGGCCAGGCGGCTGACCCACCTCGTGTACGCGTTCGGGGCCGTGACCGGGGGACGCTGCGCCGCTGCGGCGCCCGCGACCGACTACGAGCACACCGTCGCCGCGGCTGACAGCGTGGACGGGGCGGCCGCGGACGGCGGGGAGTTCGGGCAGTTGCGCCGGCTCAAGCAGCGCAACCCGGCGCTGAAGGTGCTGTGGTCGTTCGGCGGCTGGAACGGCTCGGCCGGGTTCACCGACGCCGCGCGCGACCCTCGGGCGTTCGCGGCCTCGTGCAAGGAGGTGCTCGACGACCCGCGGTGGGCCGGGGTGTTCGACGGGATCGACCTGGACTGGGAGTACCCGAACGCGTGCGGGGCCGGCTGCGACACCAGCGGGCCGGACGCGCTGGCCCGCGTCGTGGCGGCGATGCGGGAGGCGCTGGGGCCGGACCGCCTGGTGACCGCCGCGGTGACGGCCGATGCCACGAGCGGCGGGCGGCTCGGGCGGGCCGACTACGCCGTGGCGGCGGGGAGCCTGGACTGGATGATGGCCATGACCTACGACTACGCCGGTACCGGGGATCCGGCCGGGCCGACCGCTCCGCACTCGGCGCTGCGGTCGTATCCGGGGGAGTCCCGGGCCGGGAGCGACGCCGACGCCGCCATCGGCCGGCTGCGGCAGGACGGCGTGCCCGCCGGGAAGCTGCTGCTCGGGGTCGGGTTCTACGGGCGTGGGTGGACCGGGGTCAGCCAGGACAGCCCCGGCGGCAGCGCGACCGGGCCGGCGCCGGGCGGGCGCGGGTCGGGGGCCGAGGACTACCGGGTGCTGCGCACGGCCTGCCCGGCGACTGGCACCGTCGGCGGGCAGGTGTACGCGCGCTGCGGCGATCAATGGTGGTCCTACGACACGCCGCAGACGCTCGCGGGCAAGGCGGCGTACGTGCGCGATCAGGGGCTCGCCGGGGTGTTCTGCTGGGAACTGGGCGGCGACACCCCGGACGGCGAACTGCTCGGCGCACTGCAGGCCGCCTTGGACTGACCGCGAGCCGCACCGATGAGGCTGCGCGCCGCACCGGACTGGCCGCGAGCCGCGCCGATGGGGTTGCTTGGCGCGCCGGGTTGGCCGTGCGCGGCGCCGGTGGGGCTGCCTGCTGAGCCGGGCTGGCCGTGCGTGGCGTCGGTGGGGTTGCGTGCTGCGCCGGGCTGGCCGTGAGCCGTGCCGGCGGGGCTGCCTGCGAGCCGTGCCGGCGGGGCTGCCTGCCGCACGGGCTGACCGCGAGCGGCGCCGGCGGGGGTGCCTGCCGCCTTGGACTGACCGCGAGCCGCGGCGATGAGGCTGCGCGCCGCACCGGACTGGCCGTGAACGGGCGTCGGCGCGGGCTGTCGGCCGCCGCAAGAAAACCGGCCGCGAGTCAGGCCGGTGCGGGTTAGTGCATGCCGCGGTTCGTGTGGATCTCGATGACCGAGGCGGGGCAGCGGGTCGCCGCCTCGTAGGCCGATTCCTGGTGGGCCGGCGGCGGGTGTTCCTCCAGGAGGATCACCACGCCGTCGTCGTCGCGCTGGTCGAAGACGTCCGGGGCGACCAGCGCGCAGACGCCCGAGCCGATGCACTTGTCCTTGTGGACGACGACCCGCATCAGGCTCAGCCTTCGGCTGGGGGTGGGGCGGGCAGTACCGCGTCCCAGGTGACCGGGACCGTTTGCGGGCCCAGTACCGCGGTCTCGGTCTTGAAGCGGATGTCGTCGAACGGCACCGCCAGCCGCAGCGACGGGATCCGGCGCGGCAGCGTGGCCAGGACCGTGGTCAGTTCCAGGCGCGCGAGCTGCTGCCCGACGCACTGGTGGGGGCCGTGGCCGAAGCCGACGTGGGCGCCGGGGTTGCGGCCGATGTCGAGGCGGTCGCCGTCGGCGTACAGGGCACTGTCGCGGTTCGCGGACTGGATGGCCACCACCACGAAGTCGCCCGCCGCCAGGGGCTGGCCGGCGATCTCGGTGTCCTCGAGGACCTCGCGCATGAGGCCCCCGCCGACGCCCAGGTAGCGGACGAGCTCCTCGGCGCCGTTCGCGGCCAGCGACGGGTCCTCGCGCAGGCGGGCGAGTTCGGCCGGGTGCTCCAGCAGCGCCAGCATGCCGTGCGCGATCATGCTCGCCGTGGTGTCGTACCCCGCGATGAGCAGGCCCGCGGCCATGGCGATGAGCTCGTTGTCGGTGAAGGGGCGGTCGGTCTGGTCGCTGCGGGCGATGAGGCGGCTCAGGATGTCGTCGCCGGGGGTGGCGCGGCGGGTCATGACCATGCCGTAGAGGTACTGGAACAGGGGCCCGATCGCCGCGGCCACGTCCTCGCCGCTCGAGGTGCCCGCGAAGAGCGCCTCGGCGGCGCGCTGGAAGAGGGGCTGGTCCGGTTCGGGCACCCCGAGCAGCTCGGCGATGACGGCGGTGGTGACCGGGCGGGCGAACGAGGCGTAGAGGTCGATCGGCGGGGCGGCGTCGGCCAGGGCGTCGAGCCGGCGGTCGACGATGTCCTGCACGAGCGGGCGCAGCTGGGTGATCCGCTTGATGTTGGAGACCTCGGGCGCCATGTGGCGGCGGAAGCGCAGGTGCTCGGGGCCGTCCATGCGCGCGAAGTCGCCCTCGCCGGGCGGGTCGCTGACGTACCCCATCAGGATGTGGGCGGCGGTTCCCGGCCGGTTGCTGAAGCGCCGCGGGTCACTGAGCACCTCGCGCACGTCCTCGTACCGCGTCACCAGCCACGCGTTCAGGCCGGTCGGACAGGCCACGCGGAGCACCGGGCGCTCGGCGCGCAACTCAGCGTACTCCGGCGGCGGCCCGAACGGGCAGCCCTGGGCGCCGGCCAGCGGCAGTGGCGGCAGCTCGCTCTCGTGCTCACGCACGGCAGTCATCTGAACCCCCCGATCGCGACAATGCGTTCATCTTGGTCGATGCATGGCCGCCACGCCAAGGACCAATCGCCAACTTGTCCGCTCCGAGTAGCGAACCCCCGCTTTTTTGGCGATAACCCGCAAAAGCCGCGCCGGTACTAGGGTGCAGGCATGCCCCACACGGCAGTCCTGATCGCTTCGTATCTGGAGCCGGAGCACGTGGACCGGATCGCCTCCGCCGCGCCGGGCGTCGAGGTCCTCTACGAGCCGCGATTGCTGCCGATCCCGCGGTACAAGTGCGACCATGTCGGAACCGCCCGTGAACTCAGCGCTCTCGATCGGGCACGGTGGGTCACGATGCTCGGACGGGCCGACGTGGCCTGGGACTTCGACTGGCAGGCGCCGGCCGAACTGCCGGTCCGCGCGCCGAACCTGCGCTGGGTCCAGGCCACCAGTGCCGGCATCGGCGGGTTCGTCCAGCGCACCGGGCTGGAGCGCAGCGGGATGGTCTTCACGACGGCGGCGGGCATCCACGCGGTACCGCTCGCCGAGTTCGCCGTCGCCGCCGCGCTCTACTTCGTGAAGGGCATCCCGGAGCTGCGCCGGCGGCAGGCGGGACACCACTGGGAGCGGTACACGACCGCGCAGCTCGCCGGCCGCACCGTCACCGTGATCGGGCTCGGCGGGATGGGCCGGCAGGTGGCGAGCGCGTTCGCGGCGCTGGGCTGCAAGGTGCTCGGCCTGGGCCGGGACCGGATCGCCGGGCTGGACGAGGTGCTGCCCGGCACCGACGTGCTCGTGCTGTGCTGCCCGCTCACCCCGCAGACGGAGGGCCTGATCGGCGCGAAGCAGCTGGAGCTGCTGCCGGCGGGCGCGATCCTGGTGAACATCGCCCGCGGCCCGGTCGTCGACGAGCCCGCCCTGGTCGCGGCCCTGGTCGGCGGCCGGCTCGCGGGGGCGGCGCTGGACGTGTTCGCGACCGAGCCGCTGCCCGCCGGGTCGCCGCTGTGGGACCTCGACTCGGTGCTCGTCTCGCCGCACTCGGCCTCAACGGTGGCGACCGAGAACGCGGCCATCACCGACCTGTTCTGCGACAACCTCCGCCGGTACCTCGCCGGCGAACCGCTGCGGAACGTCTACGACCCCGACCGCGGCTATTGAGGCGGCCGGCAGGCAGAACGTTCTGTCCACCGCAAGGCCGTGGCGGGGAGAACGTTCGGTCTGCCGGATCGCGGCTGAGGAGAACGTTCGGTCTGCCGCGACCGCGGTGGTGGAGCGACCGCGGTGGTGCAGCGACCGCGGTGGTGCAGCGACCGCGGTGGTGCAGCGACCGCGGTGGTGCAGCGACCGCGGTGGTGGAGTGGCGGCAGTGGTGAGCGACCGCGGTGGTAGAGCGACCACGGTGTGGAGTGGCGGCGGTGGTGGAGCGACCACGGTGGTGGAGTGGCGGCGGTGGTGGAGTGGCGGCGGTGGTGAGCGACCGCGGAGGGTGAGTGGCGGCCGTGGTGGAGCGGCCGCCATGGTGGAGCGGCCGCCGTGGTGGAGTGGCCGCCGTGGTGGAGCGGCCGCCGTGGTGGAGTGGCCGCCGTGGTGGAGTGGCGGCCGCGGTCGAGAGCGACCGCCGCGGTCGAGTGACGGCCTGGCGTTCCGGTGGACCGCGGCTCAGCGGCCGTCGGCGCGGCGGTGCGTTGTCACGAACTCGGTGACCAGGCGGTTCCACGTCCGGTAGTGCCGCAGCAGGGCGTGGTTCTCGCCGGCCACCAGGACGAACCGGGCACCGTGGTCGGCCGCGAACCGCGCCGTGGCAGCAGGGTCGGTGATGCGGTCGCGGGATCCGTGGGCGAGCACAAGCGGTACAAGCGGATCGGTTGGCAGTTGAACATCATCGGGCTCGATCCACGGTGCGAGACCGAGGACGCCGGCCACCCCCGGCTCTGTGGCCACGTGCAGCGCGACCCGCCCGCCCATCGAATGGCCGATGAGCAGGACCGGCACGCCCGGGTGGCGGCGGGCGGCCTCGGTCAGGGCCCAGCGCGCGTCCGCGACCGGGTGGCGGGCCGGCTCGTTCCAGCCCTTGAAGCGGTAGGCTAGGCGCCAGACCCCGATGCCCGGAGCCGCGGCCGCCCGGGCGAAGGGCAGCATCCGCAGGTCGGCCACGCTGCGCCCGCCCGACGCTGTGCTCCGCGCGCGGCCGCCGGGCAGCAGCAGGACCAGCGCGCTCGGCGCGGCGGGGCCGCGGGCGACCAGGCGGGGCGACGGGCTCATGCCGATCATTCGACACCATGGACCCGGCGGTCCGCTGGGAACCGGGTGCCACTGCCATCCGAAGCCGCCCCGGCGCCGACCATCCGGCCGCCCCGGCGCCGACCGTCCGAAGCCGCCCCGGCGCCGACCATCCGAAGCCGTCCCGGCGCCGAATCACGGGCGTGCTGGACTTCAACGCCGCGCGGCGGCGCCGGATCGACCGCCTGCTCGACGCCGTCGGGGTGGGGCCGGGGACGCGGCTGCTCGAGGTGGGCAGCGACGGCGGCGAGCTCGCCATCCGGGCCGCCCGGCGGGGCGCGATCGTCCACAGTGTCACGTCGTCGGCCGTGCTGCGGGAGGCGGCGGTGCGCAAGGTCGTCGCGGCGGGCATGGCCGGGCGGGTGCACGTGCGGCTCAGCGATCTCGGCGAGATCCGGCGGCCGCTCGGAGGTTTCGACGCCATTGTCGGGGTCGCGCTGCCCAGCGCCGGGACCCTTGCTCGGCTGCTCGCTCCGGGCGGGCGCGCTCGGAGTGCGACGGGGGGAGGTTTGCCGTACAGTTCGGCCCACCCTGCCGACGATCGGTGAAAGGAACCGCCAAGTGCCGACCGCCGACCGCGCCGCCACGATCCTGCTCGTCGAGGACGATCCGGGCGACGAGCTGATGGCCCGCGAGGCGTTCGAGGAAGACTTCCAGGCCAGCGACCTGCACGTGGCGCGGGACGGGCAGGAGGCGCTGGACTTCCTGTACCGGCGGGGGCAGCACGCGGAGGCCCCGCGGCCCGACTTCATCCTGCTCGACCTGAACCTGCCCCGCATCGACGGGCGGCAGGTGCTGCGCCAGGTCAAGTCCGACGCGGCGGTGGCGAGCATCCCGGTCGTCGTGCTGACCACGTCGAGCGCGGTCGAGGACGTCGTGGCCTGCTACGGGGCGCACACCAACGCGTACATCACCAAGCCGTCGGGCTACGACGAGTTCGTCGACGTGGTGCGCCAGATCAACCAGTTCTGGCTGGACACCGCGCGCCTGCCGAGCTGACCGCTCAGCTCTCGATCTCCAGCACCGCGTCCAGGCCGGTCAGGGCGAACACCCGGGCCAGGGTCGTGTCCGGGGCGCGCACCACGAACCGGCGCCCCTCCCGCGCGGCGAGCTTGTGCGCGCGGACCAGCGACGCCACGCCCGACGAGTCGCAGTAGCCCAGGCCGCCGAGGTCGGCCGTGACCACCGCCGCGCCGTCGGAGTACGCCTCGCTGACGGCGGCGCCGAAGCGCTCCGACGACGTGTAGTCCAGGGCGCCCGAAACCTCCAGCACCACGCCCTCCGGGCCGGCGCCGGTCGTGATGTGCAGCCCCGAACCGGAACGCTGGTCATTGTTCATGAGGAGGGCAGCGTAACCCGCCTGGCGCACCGCCGCAGCGCAGGTCGCCAGGTCACGTCTGGGGCAGCGTCTCGCGCTCCGCCAGTTCGACCAGTTCGAGGGAGTCCTCGGGGCCCAGGCGGCGCTCGCAGAGGTACCCGAGCATCGTCCAGGTCGCGTCGGAGACGTCCTGCTGGCCGAAGCCGTCGACGAGCCCCTCCTCGCCCAGCTGGGTGCGCAGCAGCGCCTCGGCCACGGCCGGGTCGATCTCCACGTCCTGCGCCATGGTGGCCACGAAGTCGGCGATCGCCTCCGGCGGGGTGTCCTCGTCGAAGAGGCTGCGCACGGCGAGGCGGATCGCGGCCGCCAGCACCGGTGTGTCGTGCTCGTCCGGCGGCGCCTCGGCCGCCCGCGCCGCCGCGTCCTCGTCGCCCGCCAGCAGCGCGACGAACACGGTCCCGACCCGGGACCGCGGCACGTACCCGTCCTCCCGCTCACTGCCCATCCACCGAGGGTAGCCAAGGAACGCCGATGCGGAGACCCGCGATTTGGTGGGGGGAATCACCGCATGAATGCCCATGGATTGGGACCCATCCTGGGTCTTTGGGCCCAGGATCGGCGCCCCCGCGATCACTACCGTTCGTGGCGAAAACGGTGATCCAAACCCCAAACGGGAGAGAATTCGATGACCCTGTCCCTCCGACGCCAGCCGCGGTCACGGCTGCTGGTGCTGGCCGGCGTCGCGGTCGCGCTGCTCGGGCTGCCCGGCTGGTTCGCCACCGGCCCGCTGCGCTCCGCAAGCGCCGACGCCACGCCCGTGTCCCAGGGCAAGCCGGCCACCGCCTCGTCCAGCGAGGGGCGGGCCTACCCCGCCTCGGCCGCCGTCGACGGCGACACCGGCACCCGCTGGTCCAGCGCGTTCAGCGACCCGCAGTGGCTGCAGGTCGACCTCGGCGCCAACACCTCCATCGGCAAGGTGGTGCTGAACTGGGAGCGGGCCTACGGCAAGGCCTACCAGATCCAGATCTCCTCCGATGCCTCCCAGTGGTCCACGGTGTACTCCACCGAGAACTCCAAGGGCGGCAAGGAGACCCTGAACGTTTCCGGCATGGCCCGGTACGTGCGCCTCTACGGCACCCAGCGCTCCGGCGGCTACGGCTACTCCCTCTGGGAGTTCCAGGTCTTCGGCGCCGCGGGCACCCCGGCCACCGCGACGGTCGGCCCGGTCACCGGCGGCCCGTCGGGCACCGGCCCGGTCCCGACCACCGGTGCCGCCACCCCGACGCCGACCTCCACCGGCACCGGCGGTGGCGGCACCTCCCAGGCCGGCTGGATCGACGCGCCGAACCCGGTGACGAACGTGAAGCCGTCGCACGAGGTGCCCCCGAACAAGGGCGGGTTCCACGAGTTCCAGGCGAACTGCTCGGTCAGCCGCAGCAACCTGCAGGACGACCCGATCGTCTTCCCGGGCCTCGCCGGCGCGTCGCACATGCACACGTTCATGGGCAACACGACCACGAACGCGGCCTCCACGGTCGACTCGCTCTCCAAGGGCCAGACGACCTGCAAGGCCAAGGGCGACCTGTCCGCGTACTGGATGCCGACGCTGTACAACGGCGACGTCGCGGTCAACCCCGAGGGGCTGATGACCATCTACTACAAGACCGGCGTGTACGACTACCGCTCGGTCCGGCCGTTCCCCAAGGGCCTGCGCTTCGTGGTCGGCAACGCCAAGAACACCGACGCCGACAAGTTCCTCGCCGCGACCGAGAAGGGCTTCGAGTGCGGCGACAGCTACGAGAACAAGAACATCCCGCTGAGCTGCCCGACCGAGCGCAGCGTGAAGCTCAACATCCGGTACCAGGCGCCGAGCTGCTGGGACGGCCTGCACCTGGACTCGCCGGACCACCAGTCGCACATGGCGTACCCGATCGACACCCACACGGCGGCCGGCGTGGTCTGCCCCGACGACCACCCGGTGGCGGTGCCGAAGCTCGAGTTCAAGATGGCGTGGCCGGTCAACGGCGACATGTCGAAGGTGCACTTCGCCAGCGGCGCCGGCCCGACGTTCCACTACGACTTCGTCAACGCGTGGGACGACCGGACCCTCAAGGCGATGATCGACGGGTGCATCGTGGCGGCCCGGCAGTGTGACGCCCAGGGCCACGACGGGCGGGACGACCAGCAGCCCGCGCCGTACGTGCTGAACAACAACTACCTGCTCCCGTAAACCCCCTCCGGTAAGAAGCGGCGCCGCCGTCCCGAGTTTGGGGCGGCGGCGCCGTCGTGGCGTATTGTCTGACGCCGGATCGGCGAGCGAGGAGCGCGTGTGCGGCAGTGGATCGGCGTGACGGTGGTGGCCGTCGGCATCGCCGGCGCCGCGATCATCGTGCCGCCCCTGATCCTCCCGGACCACGACTCGGCCTCGGTCACGCCATCGCTCAAGCCGTCGTCCTCGGCGCCGGCGCAACCGCCCGCCAGTGCGTTTCAGCCGGGCGAGAAGCCGATCGCGATCCAGGCCGAGGACCCGGGCAACAAGCTCACCGGCGGGGCCTCCCCGGTGTCGTGCTCGACGTGCCGGGGCGGGAAGCGGGTGCGGTACATGTGCGCGGACTGCACGCTCGTGGTCCGCTTCACGCTGCCGAGCGCCGGTGCACGCACGGTGACCGTGTACTACGAGTCGGACGGCGACCGGTCGCTCAAGGTGCGCGTGAACGGGGGCGCGCCGCGCACGTTCCCGGCCTCCGGGCCGGACTGGACGGTGCCGCAGTCGTTCCGGTTCACCGCCGAGCTGCCGGCCGGGTCCGTGGAGCTGACGCTGTACAACGACTCGGCGCCGGCGCCGGACCTCGACGAAATTGTCGTAGGTTGACTTTAGGATGGGTTCAAATCCCGGTTAAGCGCCGAGCCCCCGATACGGCCGAGAACGTGCGCACAGTAGCGTCGCCTCCGTGGTGAGTACCGACCGTGCGGTCGCCGCAGCCGCGCTGGCCCGCGCGGTGCTCATCGGCCGTGCGGTGGCGACGATCATCGCGGCCGCGGCCGGATTGATGCTGGTCGACGACAAGTGGCGG
This sequence comes from Dactylosporangium sp. CS-033363, assembly GCF_050942475.1. Taxonomy (NCBI): domain Bacteria; kingdom Bacillati; phylum Actinomycetota; class Actinomycetes; order Micromonosporales; family Micromonosporaceae; genus Dactylosporangium; species Dactylosporangium sp. CS-033363. Next base: position 3,588,978 of record NZ_CP192032.1, read on the forward strand.
GTCGCCGAGGTGCTGGCGCTGGTCGCCCTGGGCACGGGCGTCGAGGTCGGCCTGCTCGCCCGCTGGCCGCGCCTGGCCGCGCGCCCGCTGGTGGCGATCGCCGCCGACTCGGTGCTGCTGCTCGGGGTGCTGGCGGTGAGCGGGGGCGACGTCGGGTACTTCGCGTTCGCGGCCGGCGCCGGCGCCCTCGCCGGGGTCGTGCTCGGCCTGCGCGCGGTGCCGGTCTGGATCGTGCAGGCCGCGCTGAGCTTCGCCGTGATCGGCCGCGTCCTGCACCGGCTCGACCCGCCCGCCGAGCTGGCCGCGTTCGTGGTCGCGTTCCCGCTCGCGGGGGCGCTGGCCGGGCTGGGGGCGTCGATCCTGACGTCGGCGCTGGCGCGGTACCTGGAGCTGTCGCGCAGCCTGGTCGCCTCGGCCCAGCGCTCCGCCGCCGCCTCGGAGCGCGCCCGCCTGGCGCGGGAGCTGCACGACTCGGTGAGCAAGACGCTGCGCGGCGTGTCCCTGGCCGCCCTGGCCCTGCCGACCTCGCTGCGCCGCCAGCCCGCCCTGGCCGAGCAGCTCGCCGGTACGGTCGCCGCGGGCGCCACGGCCGCCGCCCGGCAGGCCCGCGAGCTGCTCGAGGAGATGCGGCTGGACGTGCCCGACCGCGACTTCGCCACCAGCCTGCGCGAGCTCTGCGACGCCTGGACCGCGGCCACCGGCGTGCCCGTCCGCACCGTGCTGGAGCATCTCGAGCCGCCGATCACCGTCGGTTACGAGCTGAGCCGCATCGTGCGCGAGGCGCTGGCCAACATCGCCAACCACGCCTACGCCAGGCGCGTCACGGTCCGCCTGGCCCCGACGCGGCGCGGCATCCTGCTGGAGATTTCCGACGACGGCCAGGGTTTCGCGGTACCGCGCGATCTCACCCGCCTGCAGACCGCCGGCCATTTCGGCATCGTGGGCATGACCGAACGCGCGCGGAACGTCGGCGGCGAGCTGCACGTGGACTCGACTCCGGGCGCCGGCACCACGATCACCGTCCGGGTCCCCACGAGCGCGTACGCCGCCGTGGACGGTGCGCCGTGACCGACCTGGTCATCGTCGACGACAACCCGATCGTCCGGGCGGCGCTGCGCGGGATCATCGAGAGCGACGGCGGCATGCGCGTGCTCGCCGAGGCCGCCAACGGTCGCGAGGCCATCGCCGCCGCGCGCCGCTTCCAGCCGACCGTGACCCTGCTCGACCACCGCATGCCGATCGCGGACGGCCTGTCGGTGATCGCGACGATCTCGCAGTACAGCTCGGTGCTGGTCCTGACGAGCGACTCCGACGCCGAGCTCATCGCGGGCATGCTGCACCAGGGCGCCCGCGGCTACCTCGTGCACGGCGAGTTCGACCCGCCGGAGCTGCTGCGCGCGGTCCGCGAGGTGGCCGGCGGGCGCGGCTGGCTCTCCCCGATCGCCGCCTCGGTGGCCGCGTCGATGGTGCGCGACCAGCAGGCCCGGGAGCGGGTACGCCATCAGCAGCGCCTGGCCCGCCGCACGTTCGGCCTCACCGAACGCGAGGAGGACGTGATGCGGCTGCTGTGCGAGGGGCTGTCGAACGCCTCGATCGCGCACCGCCTGCGCCTCACGGAGAAAACCGTCAAGAACCACCTCAACCACGTGTTCGCCAAGCTCCAGGTCCGCAGCCGCACCGAGGCGATCGTCCGCTGGACCTCAGGGGACTAGACCTCGACGCGGGCGCCCTTCATATACGATCGGATCTATGCGTCCGGCAGCGCCCGAGCCCGAGCCCCATCCACAGCCGCCGTTCCCGCCAGGGGCGCCGTTCGCGCCCGGGCCGCCGGAACCGCCCGGGCCGCCGGAACCGCCCGGGCCGCCGGGACCGCCCGGGCCGCCGGGACCGCCGCCGGGGCCGAAGCCGAAGGGGCAGCTCTCCGCGCGGGCCATCGTGCTCATCATCGTCGGGATCGTCGTCGGCCTCGGCGCGCTCAGCTTCGTCCCGTTCTGGCTGACCTTCAACCGCGACCACTCCGCGCCGCGCGCCGCGAAGACCGAGGGCCCGCCGCACAAGGTCACCTACTGGTACGCGTCCAGCGGCGGGAACATCAACAGCGATCAGCAGATGACGTACACCGCCGGCGCCGGGACCAGGACCGAGTCCTTCCCGACGATCGTGCCGTCGTGGCGGGCCGACGTCGAGGTGCCGGCCGGGACCGGGTACATCCAGCTGCAGCTGTCGGTGAAGGGCGCGACGCCGAACACGTACCGGCTGCGGTGCGGGATCGACGTGGACGGGCGGGCGGCGTACGCCGGCGTCGGGGCGTACGGGATCTGCGGCACCACCCTGACGCTGCCGCTCAAGTCGCCCGGCGGTGCGCCGTCCGCCCCGGTGATCCAGACCGAGTCGTCGGCCCCGCCGCCGCAATCGCTGGCGCCCGGGTGCCGGTTCCTGGAGGTCGGCGAGCTGATCCAGGCCCTCAACGCCGAGTTCGGCCAGGTGATGCTGGTCGGCACCGGCAAGGCCGACGACAACTCGTGCACCTACGTGATCTCCGAGTACACCGGCGGCACGGGCAGCGTCACGCTCGCGTGGAAGCCGGGCGGGAAGGACCAGCCGTACCCCGGGGCCACGCGGCTGGCCGGCGTCGACGGGGCCTGGCACGCGGACCTCGGCCAGTTCGGCAAGGTGCTGGTCAACGTCCCGGCCGGGCAGCTGTCGATCGACTTCGCCTCGCAGATGATGATCGGCCACCAGGCCGCCGTCGCCACCCAGATCGTCAAGATCGCAACCCCTCGCTTGAAATAGTCCATATACGAAATGTCCGAAATGTCGCGGCGCGCCAGCGCCCGACATTTCGTGACTAGGCTGACCCGCGTGACGGAGATCGAGATCGGCGGCCTGGAAGACGGCGACCGCCCCGCGTGGCAGGAGCTGTTCCGCGGCTACAACGCCTTCTACGGCCGGGAATGGCCCGAGGAGCGGTACGAGCAGGCCTGGCACCGGTTCCGCCAGGACGACCGCATCCACGCCCTCGTCGCGCGCCTCGAGGGGAAGGCGGTCGGGCTCACGCACTTCATGTTCCACCCCAGCACCACGGGCGGCGACGTGTGCTACCTGCAGGACCTCTTCACCGACGCCGAGCTGCGCGGCCGAGGTGTCGCCCGCGCGCTCATCGCCGCCGTCGCCGAGGTCGCCCGGAACCAGGGCTGCGAGCGCGTCTACTGGCACACCCGCGAGGACAACGCGACCGCGCGCCGGCTCTACGACAAGGTGGCGGAGAACCGGGGCTTCATCCAGTACGTCGTGCCGCTCACACCTGGATGACGTGCCCGACCTTCGGCGGGGTGCGGCCCGCGGCCACCTCCAGCCAAGCATCGCGCAAGCCGGACGGGCCGTGCCCCAGGCGCACATCCACCCACGACGCGACGACCGCGGCGAAGCGTTCCCAGGCGGCCGCGAACCGCGCGTCCAGGCCCTCGCGGCCCCAGTCGGCCGAGCGCTTGCGCATCTGGGTCGGGGCGAAGAACACCTCGCCGGCCGCCATGGCGTTGGGGGACTGGGTCGTCAGGCCGACCGCGATGTCGCGCACCAGCCGGTCGCCGAGCTGCTCCCGCAGCGCCGCCCGCGTCGGGGCAGAACCTGAAAGATCCAGATACGCCGACGGTACCGCCTGCAGGTCCCGAATCCCGTCATAGGCCACAACCTCGTCGTAGCAGCCCAGCGACTCCGTGAAGGCCACGTTGCCCGGCGAGGTCAGGCCGACCACCCGCGGGCCGTGGCCGCGCAGCTCGAAGGCGGCGGCGTACGCGGTCTTGCTCGACGCCGAGGACAGCACCACCTGCTCCGCCCCGTAGGAGTCCTGGTCGAGCACCTGGTCGGCGAGCATGAACGAGGTGAAGAACAGCGGCCGGTACAGCACGAGCAGGTCCTCATGTTCCGCCCGCCAGACGGGGTCGCCGGTGGTGAGCCGGTACGCGTTGTACGGCGACGGCAGTCCGGCCCGGTGCGGGCTCTCGTCGCGGAACCCGGTCTCGTCGATCCGGCCCGGCCGCACGACCAGGTGCCCGGCGGGCGGCAGGTAGCCGTAGACGCGTCCGCCCACTGGCACATGCGGTACACGAGAAGCAACGATCTCGGCGAAACCCCACAGCGGCACGAGGCCCCACCGCGGCTCCAGGCCGAACGCGGCGGGCGGGAAGAACTGCCAGTAGCGCATGGCGTCGCCCAGGACCGCGTAGGTCACGTTGTTGGCCGTCACGCCGACCCGGTCGACGCGCAGCACGGCCTCGCCGTCACCCGCCTGCGCAGGCGCGGCCTCGACAATCGTCGTGGCGGTGAAGTCCTGCCGGTCGACCCCGAAAGCGAACATGGCCGCCATTGTGCCGTGGCGGGCACAACGACGGCCATGGGCGAAATCGCCAGGACTAGCCGAGGTACTTCTCCCACGGGCCGGTGATCGCGAGCGTGACGCCCGGCGCCTGGATGTTGACGAACAGGACGCGGCCGTCGGGGGAGAACGTCGGGCCGGTGAACTCCGAGTACGTCGAGGCGCCGTTGGAGGTGCCGTTGACGATCATGTTGCGGGCGATCGCGTAGGTCGGGCCGCCCGGCACCGAGCTCAGCACGTGCGACGCCTTGACGCCGTCCTCGGCCAGCACCAGGGTGCCCCACGGGGTCACGGTGACGTTGTCCGGGCCGTCGAAGACCATGTCGGCGTACTTCGGGAAGGCGCCCTCGCCCTCGGACTCCGGGTTGTGCGGGAAGTACGTCACGAGGGTGATGGTCTGGTCCTCGTAGTCGTAGAACCACACCATGCCGTCGTGCTTGGTCGCGCCGGCCGGCAGGTCGCTGGCGCCGAAGGCGAAGCTGTTGACGATGTAGCAGCCCTTGGAGGTGCTCCAGACGCCCTCGAACTTCTTGCCGCGGGTCACCTGCGCGTCGGTGAACTGGGTGCGGATCGTCTTGGTGCGGGCGTCGCGGTCCGGCACCTCGATCCAGCTGACCTTGAACGGGCGGCCGAGCTGGGCGGAGGTCAGGAACGCCACGTCGGGCAGGATGCTGCCGTCGTCGAGGCGGATCTGCATCGCCTCGAGCTTGCCCGCGGTGTCGCTGAGCTGGTTGGCCAGGCCCTGGCGCAGGCGGGTGCCGTTGGGGGCGGTCCAGCGGTAGAACAGGCCGTTGGGGCCGGAGGAGTCCTCGGAGAGGTACACGTGCTTGAGGTTCGGCTCGACCGCGAGGGCCTCGTGCTCGAACCGGCCGAACGCCTTGATCGGCTTGGGCAGCTGGTGCTTCGAGTCGGTGGTGAGCACCTCGAAGACGTAGCCGTGGTCCTTCTGGTAGGTGCCGGTGTGCCCGGCCGCCGTCCAGGTGGTCCCGGCGTTGATGAACGTCTCCTCGCAGGTCAGCCAGGTGCCCCACGGGGTCACGCCGCCGGCGCAGTTGCGCACGGTGCCGGAGATGCCGACCCACTCGCTCTTCTTGCGCCCGTCGCGGTCGGTGGTGATGACCGTGCAGCCGCTGGCGTTCTCCGCACCCGGGTCGTAGACGGTGCCCTCGATGTGCGGCACGCCGTACGTCGACATGTACGGGGTCATCTCGTGGTTCTGGATGATGGTCAGGCCGTTGCGGTCGGAGCCGACCACGCCGGTGCCATCGTGGTACGCGGGAGTCTTGCCCTGCCCGCCGGCCATGTCGGTCTCACCCTCGCGGGTGACGATCTTGTACGAGAAGCCCGCGGGGAGCGCGAGGATGCCGTTGGGGTCGTCCTGCAGCGGCGGGAAGGGGCGGCCGTTGCCACCGTGGCCGTTGTCGTGGCCGGGGCGGTAGTCGTCCTGCCCGTGGGAGGCGGCCGCCGGCTCAGCCAGGGTCGGGAGCGCACCCGCGACGGTCAGACCGACACCCGCGGCAGCCGTTCCGGACAGCACTTGACGACGAGAAATGGTCATGGTGGCACTCTGCTACGCCACGGCCGAATGCAGAGGCGTCGACGACTATCGCATTGATGACCGTGCGATGAACGGCGGATGAATCCGCAGGTAGGTAAGCCTAACCAACTAGCTTGAACCTTTTACGGAACGTATCGAACCGTTCACCCGTCGGCGCCGTAGTCCCGGATAGATGGCCGACTCCGGGCGGTGGTGGAACGCATGTCAGCAGCGCGTTACGCGCAGGGTGTCGCGGTCGCCCGCGACGCCGACACACCCGTGACGGCGGTGCCGGTGACCGCCATCGCCGACTCCGGGCGCTGGACCGGGTGGGGTGACGGGCCGGTGCCGCCGCCCCGCCCGCCGGAGTGGTCCCGCCCGTCGGAGTGGGGCGGCCCCGACTGGGGACCCCCGCCGCCGCGCCTTTTGGAGCGACCGGTCCCGTCGCACCGCGGCCGGTCGGTGCTGAAGTGGACCGTCGGCGTGATCATGCTCGTCGGTCTCGCCGCCATGGTCAGCGTCGCCGGGCTGGTGGCAACGTTGCAGGCGCGCTCGGACTCCCCGAAGCCGCGCCCGACGCCCACCGCCGTGCGGCCCGGCGCGGCGGCCCCCGCCACGCCCGGCGACGCGCTTTCGGATCAGCCTTCCGCGCCGGTTCCAAGCGCGGCGACGGTACCGCCTGACACGGCCACCATCGCCGCCGCCGTCAACAAGAGCGTCGTGAACATCACCAGCACCCTGGGCCTGCGCAACGCCCGCGCCGCGGGGACCGGCGTCATCCTCTCCTCGACGGGCCTGGTGCTCACCAACAACCACGTGATCGCGGGCGCCACGGCCATCAGCGGCGTCACCGTGGCCAACGGGCGCACGTTCGCGGCGACGGTGGTGGGATTCGACCGTACCCACGACATCGCCGTCATCCAGCTCACCAACGCCACCGGCCTGACCCGCCTCGGCGTCGCCGACTCGGCCAAGGTCCAGGTCGGCGACCCGATCGTCGCCGTGGGCAACGCGGGCGGCCAGGGCGGCACCCCGGAGGCGGTCGCGGGCTCGGTCACCGGCCTCAACAAGACCATCACCGCCCAGGACCCGGAGGGCGAGGGCTCCCGGAGGCTGACCGGCCTCATCCAGGTCGCCGCCGAGATCAAGCCCGGCGACTCGGGCGGCCCGCTGGTCGACCGCAACGGCCGGCTCATCGGCATCAACACCGCCGCGTCCACCGACACCGGCGCCGGCATCGGCTTCGCCATCCCGAGCAACGCCGCCCTCGCCATCGCCCAGCGCATCGAGAACGGCGAGTCCTCCGACACCGTCCACATCGGACCGACGGCCCTGCTCGGCGTCTCCACCAAGGACGCCGACGGCCGCGCGGGCGGCGCCGCCGTCACGGGCGTCCTCGCCGACGGCCCGGCCGACCGCGCCGGCATCGGCGCCGGCGACGTCATCCGCACCTTCGACGGCCGCGACGTCCAGGACGCCGCCGCCCTGACCGGCCTGATCGACACCCACCAGCCCGGCGACACCGTCCGCGTGACCTGGATCGACCAGGGCGGCCGCACCCGGGCCGCCAACGTCCGCCTCGCCACCGGCCCGGCCGGCTGAGCCGCTCGAATGGGTGAGTCGTGCAGCAACGCATCGCGGGAATCCTGGCGCCCGGGGCATACGCTCGGCTGACTTGAGGCGGGCGTTGTCTGGGAGGTCTCCGTGAGTCGTCACGCACCGTTGACGTTCCGGGGTGCGTTGCAGGTCATGGACAGGTACGAGCATCCGGTGGTGGATCGCCTCGACACGATTTTCGGCTCGCTGATTCTCGGCGCGGGTGTGGTCGCCGGGGTGGCCGCGGTCGCCGGGGCACCGGCCGCTGTCCCGCTGGCCGCGATGGCCGCGCTCTGGGGATGGGTGGACCAGAAGCACGAGGCGATGGATCTGTTGCGCAAGTTGCTCGACCGCAGCGCGCACCGGCTGCGCAAGACACCGGGCGCCGAGCACCACGACCTGGTCAACGCCGCGCACACGGTCATCGTCGCGGCCGCGTTCTTCGACGTGCTCGGCGAGCATTTGCAACAGACCGGCGATCACCGGCGCCGGCTTCGCGCGGTGGAACGGGACGAGCTGCTCGCGGGGAGAGTCATCGACGACGGCACGGACTTTGTGAACGCGCTGCGACAGGCCGAGATCCCGGCGCCATCGGCCGCCTGCGGCTTCGAGGAGAACGTCGGACGCATCGAGGACTGGTTCCATGACCGACTCGACACGGTGGCACTCCACCGGCTGGACAACGTCGCGCAGGCCGGTGTCGTCGAGGCGATGACCGGCCGGTACCGCACGTACTACCTGCGGCTCGCCGGGCAGGTGCCCGAGTTTCTCATCTGGGCGAGCCTCGGCGAGCACGCCGCCACGCGCACAGAGATCGAGCATGTGCACCACGACCTCGCCGCGGCCATGCGGCGACAGGGCGGGGCCCTGTCCCGCATCGAGCGGCTCATGCTGCTGTCCGCGACGGATCACCCGAACGACCTGTGCGCCCGGCTGCACGATGCCAACGTCGCGGTGCTCGGCGAGCCGGTAGTTCCGCGCGACGCGGCCCACCTCTACGGCGATCTGCGGTTCCCGAGCGTTGACGAGGGCTATGTCGAGCCCCAGTACCGCGTCGCCCCCGCCGGTCCCTCCGCCCGTCCCGCCGATGACGCCTGGTGGCAGAAGCGCGCCGTCCGCGACTCCGTCGATCTGATGCTCGCCGCCCATCTCGCCGCCGCCGCGGCGTTCACCCGTCCGCTGCTGGTACTCGGCGAGCCGGGAGTCGGCAAGTCGCTGCTGACGAAGATCCTCGCCGCCCGCCTGCCGGCGGCCACCCACACGGTTGTGCGGGTGCCGCTGCGCCGGGTCAATGCCAACGCGCGCGTGTTCGAGCAGGTCCAGGAGGCGCTCGACGAGCTGACGAACCGGCGCGTCGACTGGCCGCAGCTCGCGGAGCAGACCGGCGCACGCATCCGCGTCGTACTCCTCGACGGCCTGGACGAGCTGCTGCAGGCCACCTCGCTCGATCGCGGCGACTACCTGCACCGTGTGGTGGAGTTTCAGGAGCGTGAAGCGGCGCAGGGCAGCCCGGTGATCGTGGCGGTCACCTCGAGGACCATGGTGGCCGACCGGGTCGACGTCCCGGAGGGCACCACCGTCGTGCGCATCGAGGAGTTCGACGACAGCCGCATCGATGCCTGGCTCGACGTCTGGCGCCGTACCAACCTCTCCGCCGTACGTGCCCGCCGTGCGCGCGACGTCAGCCGGGACGCCATCGACGCCCAGCGGAAGCTGGCCGGTCAGCCGTTGCTGCTGATGATGCTGGCCGTCCACCTTGCGGATCCGGACAGCCCGGAGATGACGGCAGACCTCTCCACCGCCGGCCTGTACCGGCGTTTGCTGGTCGGCTTCGCCCGGCGCGAGGTCCTCAAGGCGACGTCCGGGTCTCTCGATGCGAGCGCCCTGGACCGCGGTGTGCGCGATCACGTGCGCCGGCTGGCCGTCGCGGCCTTCGGCATGTTCAACCGGGGCCGGCAGGACATCGCCGAGACGGAACTGGCGAACGACCTTGCCTCGCTGTCGGTGTCCGCCCGCGACGCCGAGCGATCCGGCCGTGCCGTCCTGGGCGAGTTCTTCTTCGTGCACGCCTCGCAGGCTCGCGGCTCCGCTCCGGGAGACGTCCACCGCCGATACGAGTTCCTGCACGCCACCTTCGGCGAGTACCTTGTGGCCGCCGAGGCCGTCGAGACGCTTCGCCGCCTCGCTCGCGACGCCGACGAGTCGTATGGCGACGACGTCAACGACGGCCGTCTCCGGGCCCTGCTTTCGCACCAGCCGCTGTCCACGCGCCGGGCCACCCTGACGTTCGCCGCCGAGATGATCGCCGAGATTCCGGCCGACGAACGCGAGCGGCTCGCGGTGACCCTGGAGCGGCTGGTGCGGGCCGTCCGGCAGCCGCGCTACCCGGGCAACCTGGACTCGTACCGGCCCACGCCGCCGGACCTTCTCCGGGCATTCGCCGCGTACTCGGCGAATCTCGTCCTGCTCCGGCTCCTGCTTGTCCCGGAACCCGGACGGCTGCCGTTGCCGAGCCTTTTCGACGACGATTGGCATGGGCAATGGCGGTCCATGGTGACCGGCTGGCAGGCCGGTCTCGACGCCGAGAGTTTGCGCACGATCCTGATGGCCCTGACGCGCAAAGACGACGGGATATGGCTGAGCGAACACCTCTTCTTCTCGTCTGAGGCCGCGTACGCCCGGCTCGTCGCGGACCGCAATTTGGAGACCTGGCTTCGCTATGGCATGGCTTCCGATGACGGGCTGCACTACTGGTATCCCGGCGACGATTGGCACGTCGCCATGCTCGCGTGCCTCCGGGCGGCGGTTGCCCCGGGCGATGCGAGCCGGAACCTGCTGCTGCTCTCGCCACCGCCCGGAGCCGCTGCGGAGGAGGTTCGGAACGTCGCGGCCGCGGCTTCACAGCTGTTGAAGCTGAGGGCCCATCAGATGAGGGGCGCTGTCATTGACGGCGTGGTCGCGTGGTACCTGACGCTCCCGGATGTGGTGGGATCCGACCCGGCCGGACTGGCGTCGGCCGTCGCGGCCCACCCGGAGCTGCTGAACAGGTTCGGGATCTTGCGGGATCCGGCCACCTATGGTGACGCGCCGAGCGTGTTGCCCATCCTGGCCACCGCGGAGCACGACCATCGGGGCCCGTTGTTCGATCAGCTCGTCCACACGCTGAACGTGCGTCGTGCACGTGAGGGGATCCATGAGAACGGCGCCACTTCCGCTGGTGCGCTGCCCGACGCCTACCGCTTGCATTCGGGTGGGATCAACAACATGTTCGTCGATGTCGCGGGAGCTGCCGTGGACCACGCGGCCCGAGCCGTCGTCGAAGGACTGGGCACGGCGGCATGGGCCGAGGTCCGCGATCGCACGGCGACCTTCCTCGCCCGGGGCGACGCCGAGTGCATGGGCGGTCACAGGAAGCGGCTGGAGCGGACGCGGGATGCAATACGGCTCGGATCCGCCGACGTCGACGACGAGGTGTCACAGTGGCGGAGCCGTTTTCAGGATGTACTGCACGACCATCCGGAACGGGCCCGCGAGGTTGCCGTCCTGACCCATGACCTGCGCGGTTTCTCCGGAGAGCCTGCGGCCCGCGAGGCCGACCGTTCCCTGACGCCGCGCCCGGTCCTGGTGATGGACGGACTCATGGCCAGCTGAGGCTCGGGGTCCCGGACACGTGGGCGGCCGTCCTGCTCAGGGCGTGCGGGGGCCGAAGATGCGGCGCTCGTGTTCCAGGATGGGGACGTCGTTGATGCTGGCCTCGCGGCGGGCCATCAGGCCGTCGCCGTCGAACTCCCACAGTTCGTTGCCGTAGCTGCGGTACCAGTGCCCGGTCGGGTCGTGGCACTCGTACTGGAAGTGTACGGCGATGCGGTTGTCGTGGTACGTCCACAGCTCCTTGCGCAGCGCGTAGTCCAGCTCCCGCTCCCACTTGCGGGTCAGGAACGCCACGATCTCGGGGCGGCCGGTGAAGAACTCGTCGCGGTTGCGCCAGACCGAGTCCTCGGTGTAGGCGAGCGCGACCTTCTGCGGGTCGCGGGTGTTCCAGGCGTCCTCGGCCGCCTGCACCTTGGCGCGGGCGGTCTCGAGGGTGAACGGCGGCAGCGGCGGCCTGGGTGTCATGCGCGCGCGACTACCCCGTTGCCGGCGGCTCAAACGTCCATTGTGGACTGAAGGCGCCTGGTAAGGTAAGGCTATGCGAATGCGCGCGACCGCCGTCAGCCTTGCGCTGTCGGTCTGCGCGCTGCTGCTCGGGCTCACCATGGCCCACCATGCGGTGCCGGGCGACACGTTCCAGGTGCTGCGCGCCGCGCACGCTCAGACCGTTGCCGGGGCCGAAGTCCGCGACACCGCGGCCGAGTCACCCGTGGCGGGCGAGGGCGGCGACGAGCCGCGCTTTGCCGACGGTACACCGGAATCGGAACCCGGCCCGACCCACTCCGGGTGGTCCGTCGAGACCGCCGGCTGCCGGGGCCCGCCCAACTCCTGAAGGCACTCCAGCACCGCCCAGCCGTGGCCCCCTCGGGGTCGACGGCCGATTCCCGTTTGCCTTCAGGAGGTACATCCCATATGAGTGCTGTCCTGGCGATCGCGATCTTCACCGTCGCGTTCGTCCTCATCGCCACCGAAAAGGTGCACCGGGTCGCCGTCGCGCTCGGTGCGGCCGGGGCCATGGCGCTGCTCGGCCTGGTCCCGGGGCACGACGTGTTCTTCTCCGAGCACGCCGGCATCGACTGGAACGTCATCTTCCTGCTGCTCGGCATGATGATCATCGTCGGCGTCATCAAGCAGACCGGGCTGTTCGAGTTCCTGGCCATCTGGGCGGCGAAACGCTCGCGCGGAAGGCCGTACAAGCTGCTCGTGATGCTCATGGTCATCACCGCGGTGGCCTCGCCGTTCCTGGACAACGTCACGACCATCATGCTGGTGGCGCCGGTGACCGTGCTGGTCTGCCGCAAGCTGGGCATCCCGGCCGCGCCGTACCTGATCGCGGAGGCGCTCGCGTCGAACATCGGCGGCGCGGCGACGCTCATCGGCGACCCGCCGAACATCATCATCGGCAGCCGGGCGGGCCTGTCGTTCAACGACTTCGTCGTGCACATGGGGCCGATCGTGGCCCTGCTGTTCGTGCTGTTCGTCCTGCTCTCGTGGGTGATGTTCCGCAAGCGCTTCGAGTTCCACCCCGAGCGCGTCGCCGAGATCATGGAGCTCGACGAGAAGGCGGCCATCACCGACCGGAAGCTGCTCGTCCGCTGCATGGTCGTGCTCGGCCTGGTGGTGTCCGGGTTCGCGCTGCACACCGTCATCCACGTCGACCCGGCGATCGTCGCGCTGCTCGGGGCCGGGCTCATGGTGCTCGTCTCGCGGGTGGAGACCGAGAAGTACCTCGCCGAGGTCGAGTGGTCCACGCTGGTGTTCTTCATGGGCCTGTTCGTGATGGTCGGCGGCCTCGTGGAGACCGGCGTCATCCACCGCATCGGCGGCTGGGTGGTCGGCCAGGTCGGCGACGACTACTTCCTGGCCGCGACCGGGCTGCTGTTCGGCTCGGCCGTGCTCGGCGCGTTCTTCGACAACATCCCGTACGTGGCCACCATGGCCCCGATCGTCGAGGACATGGTCGTCACCACCCCGGACCCGGAGACCGGCCGGTCGCTCTGGTGGGCCTTCGCGCTCGGGGCGGATTTCGGCGGCAACGGTACGGCGGTCGCGGCGAGCGCCAACGTGGTCGTCCTCGGCATCGCGGCGAAGTCGGGCGAGCCGATCAGCTTCTGGCAGTTCACGCGGTACGGCATCGTCACCACCGCGTTCACGACGGTCATCGCGTGGGGGTATGTCTGGCTGCGGTACTTCTCGTAGAAAAGCGTCCATCGGCACTGGATGGTTCCGGGCAAATCGTCACAGGACTGTCATAGCGCCGCGGACGTTCGGTCATATCGATTCGTCAGATTGGCTGCGGCACCACGCGGGCGGGCACCGGGGAGACCGGCGTCCCGCCCGCGTTCATGGAGGGAGCACACACGTGGACGTCGAACGCACCGCACTGCCCGGCATCGGTCTGCGGCACGAGTTCAAGACCGCCAAGGGGCAGAGCGCCGCGGTCGTGTCGCACGTGTCGGGGCGGCGGGACATCGTGCTGTACAGCAGCGAGGACCCCGACACCGTGCTGGCCACCCTCTCGCTGAACACCGACGAGGCCAACGGCGTCGCCGAGCTGCTCGGCACGGCCCGCATCGTCGAGCGCCTGGCCGACCTGCAGCGCCAGGTCACCGGGCTCAAGACGGTCCAGGTGCCGATCACCGCCGGCTCGCCGTACGACGGGCGGGACCTCGGCGCGACGCAGGCCCGTACCAGAACGGGCGCCTCGATCGTGGCCGTGATCCGCTCCGGGCAGATCCTCGCCAGCCCGCGCCCCGACTTCACGTTCTTCCCCGGCGACCTCGTCGTCGTCGTGGGCACGGCCGAGGGCACCGCCGCGGTCACCGACATCCTCGCCAACGGCTGAGCGCATGCACGGTGCTGCCGCATTGATCGAGATCGGGGCGGTCATCCTCGGTCTGGGACTGCTCGGCGCGGTGTCGGCGAAGTTCGCCATCTCGCCGATCCCGCTCTACCTCATCGCCGGGCTCGCCTTCGGGCAGGGCGGCATCCTGCCGCTGGCCACGAGCGAGGAGTTCACCGCGACCGGCGCCGAGATCGGCGTCATCCTGCTGCTGTTCACCCTCGGCCTGGAGTACACCGCGCCGGAGCTCGTCGGCACCCTGCGCCACAACGCGCTGGCCGGCGTCGTCGACCTGGTGCTCAACGCCGCGCCCGGGGTGGCGACCGCGCTCATCCTGGGCTGGGGCCCGGTGGCCGCCGTCGCGCTCGGCGGCGTCACCTACGTCACCTCCTCCGGCATCACCGCGAAGGTCCTCGCCGACCTGAACTGGCTCGGCCACCGCGAGGTGCCGGTCGTGCTCTCGCTGCTGGTCTTCGAAGACCTGACCATGGCCGTGTACCTCCCGATCCTCACCGCCCTGCTCGCCGGGGTCGGCCTCGTGGCGGGCCTCACGACCCTCGCCATCGCGGCCGCCACGATCACCGTGATCCTGGTGATCGCGCTGCGCTTCGGCCGGTACGTGGAGATGTTCGTCGCCTCCCCGAACGAGGAGGTGCTGCTGCTCAAGGCGCTCGGCCTGACGGTCCTCGTCGCCGGTGTCGCCCAGCTGCTGCAGGTCTCCGCGGCCGTCGGCGCGTTCCTCGTCGGCATCGCGCTGTCCGGCCCGCTCGCGCACACCGCCCGGCAGCTGCTCAGCCCGCTGCGGGACCTCTTCGCCGCGGTGTTCTTCGTCTTCTTCGGCCTGCACACCGACCCGCGGGCGCTGCCGCCGATGCTCGGCATCGCGGTCCTGCTCGCGTTCGTCGGCGTGCTGACCAAGTTCGCCACCGGCTGGTGGGCGGCGCGAAGAGCCGGGATCAGCCCGATCGGCCGGGCGCGGGCCGGCGTGGCGCTGAGCCCGCGCGGCGAGTTCAACATCGTCATCGCCGGGCTGGCGGTGTCGGCCGGGCTCAACGAGAGCATCGGCCCGCTCGCCGCCGCCTACGTGCTCGTGCTCGCCGTGCTCGGCCCGATCCTGGCCCGCTCCCTGGAACCGCTCAGCCGGCGGATCGCCCGCCGGCGCGGCGGCGGCGCCGAGGGCCCGGCCCTGGAACCCGCCCCGGAGCCGTCGTGATGGACGTGACGGTGGTGCTGCCCTGCTACAACGAGGCGGCCCACGTACGGGCCGAGCTGGAGCGGATCTGCGCCGCCCTCGACGGGGCCGGGTACCGCTACGAGGTCCTCGCCATCGACGACGCCTCCACCGACGCGACCCTGGACGAGCTGCGCAAGGCCGCCGACGCGCTGCCCGCCGTGCAGGTCGTGCGGATGCCGCGCAACGGCGGGGCGGGCACCGTGCGCCGGCTCGGCTCGCGGATGGCCCGGGGCGAGATCGTCGTGTGGACCGACGCCGACCTGACGTACCCGAACGAGCGCATCCCCGAGCTGGTCCACCGCCTGCGCGAGGACGAGTCGATCGACCAGGTCGTCGGGGCGCGCACCTCCGAGCAGGGCAGCCACCGGCTTCTGCGGATCCCGGCCAAGTGGGCCATCCGCAAGATTGCCGAGTGGCTGGCCGGGCAGGAGATCCCCGACCTCAACTCGGGGCTGCGCGCGTTCCGCCGCACGGTCGCCGCGCCCTACCTGCGGCTGCTGCCGGCCGGGTTCTCCTGCGTCACGACCATCACCCTGGCGTTCCTGTCCAACGGCCACGGGGTCGCCTACGTGCCGATCGACTACGCCAAGCGGGCCGGGCGCTCGAAGTTCCGCTTCGTCCGCGACGCCTACCGCTACATCCTCCAGGTGCTACGGATGATCATGTACTTCAACCCGCTCAAGGCCCTGATGCCGGTCGCCCTGCTGCTGATCGGCGTCGGCGCGGCCAAGAGCGTCGTGGACGTCGTCCTGCACCCGGTGCGGCTGGCCACCAACACCGTGATGGTGTTCCTGACCGGGCTCATCATCGCCTCTTTGGCGCTGCTGGCCGACCTGGTGGTCCGCTCACGCCCCGACGCGTGAGCGGGCCATCGCCACGAGCCCCGGACCGCGGCCGGGCGTGAGGCGCTGCGCGGCCCGGAACGGCGCGGACGCGAGGCGGTGCAGGACGCCGCGCAGCGGCCGCTCGGGCTGCAGCAGGCGGCCCGACGCCGCGCTGCGCTCGTCCGCCGAGCGCTCCGCGGCCGCCGCGAGCCGGCGCTTCGCCACGAGGTTGCGGGCGGACTCCAGCGCGTACCCCAGCGGCATCCCGTAGTGGCGGACCTCGACCGACTCCAGCCCGGCCCCGGTGAGCAGGTCGCGCAGCACGGGCGGGTCGTAGCGGCGGAAGTGCCCGACGAGTTCGTCGGCCGGGCCGAAGCGGCGCTGGTACGCCGGCACCGACAGCAGCAGCCGCCCGCCGGGCCGCAGCCGGTCCGCCCACGCCGCGATCGCCGCCTTGTCGTCCTGCAGATGCTCGAGCACCTCGAACGCGCACACCACGTCGAACCGGCCGGGCGGCAGGTCCTCCAGCCGCACGCCGAGCACCCGCCCCGCGGCGCCGACCCGCCGCCGGGCCACCGCGCACGAGGCCGGATCGGGCTCCAGGCCGACATAGGTGTACCGCCGGGCGAGCCGGGCCGCGAACCCGCCCTGTCCACAGCCGACCTCCAGGACGTCGGCGGGACCGTCCGGCAGCAGCCCGGCGACGGCGCCGAGGCGCAGCCACGCGTTGAGCGACAGCGGCGGCTGGGTGTCACGCACGGGCGATCCTCTCCCACAATGCTTCGACGACGCGTTCGGCGGTGAACCGCTCCTCGGCGAGCGCCCGGGCCGCGGCCCGCCGCCGGTCGAGCTCGGCCCGGTCGCCGGCCAGCCACAGCAGGGTCGCGGCGAGCGCATCGGGGTCGCCGGGCGGCACGAACACCGCGGCGTCGCCGAGCGCCCGCCGCTGCGGCCCGGTGCCGGAGGTGACGATCGCGCACCCGGCCGCGGCGCCCTGGAACACCTTGTTCGGCACCACCCGCGCCGCCTTCGGCCCGGTGCCGAAGATGCCGAGGCACACGTCGTGCGCGGCGACCAGGGCCGGCAGCTCGCCGGCGGCGACCCACGGCAGCCACTCGACGGCCGCCCCGCCCGCCGCCCGCCGGGTGGCTGCCTCGTCCTGCCCGCCGCCGACCATCGTGAACCGCACCGGCCGCCCGGCGAGCAGCCCGGCCGCCGCCCCGATCACGGGCGCACCCTGCAGCGGCGTGTACAGCCCGAAGAACACCACCCGCAGCGCACTCGCGATGGCCTTCGCGTCGGGCTTCGCGTCGCCGGCCGGCTTTGGTGTTGCGTCCGCGGCCGTGGACCGGGCCGCTGGTGCGTCGGCCGGCGTTTGTGTCGTCTCCCCGGCCGCGAACCAGGCCGCCGGGGCGCCGACCGGGCAGACGACGGCCTTACCGGGCGCGGGCAGGGCGGCGCGCTGCTCGTCGGTGTCGACCACCACCACGTCCGCCCGGGCCAGTGCAGCACGGTCCACAGTGGACAGCATCGCCCGCCGGAGCCGCCCGCCCAGCGCCCGGTCCGCCGCGATCCCGGCCGCCGACGCCAGATGGTCCAGCACCAGCCGGGTCTTTCCGAACACCAACCGCGCCAGGTGTACGTCCAGCAGTCCCAGATACCCCACGACCACGACCTCGGGGCGGCCGAACCGGCGCGCCGATCGCGCGAGGGTCCACCAGCGCCGGGCCAGCCGCGCGGCGAGCGGGACGGCGCGCCAGGGTTGGCGTACCGCCGCGACGCGCTCCGCCGTGCCGATCCCCAGCGGCGCGTTGCACTCGGCCACGGCGGCCCCGCGGGCCCGCAGCCCCTCGGCGAGCACCGCGACCCGCGGGTGCATGGCCGTGTCGTAGGTGCCGAAGAACACGATCCGCGGCCCGCCGCCACCGGTTAGCATCGCCCGATGCTCCGACTCGCCCGGCAGGTCCTCGCGAGCCGCTGGCTGCGCTGGGGCTTCCTCGCCGCGGCGCTCGCCGGGTGCGCGGCCGCCATCTGGCCGCACCGCGCCGCGATCGCCGCCGCCGCCCGCGAGGTCGGGATCGCCGCCATCGGCCTCGGCGCCCTCGCCGCCGTCGCCGGGCTGCTGGCCACCTTCCAGTCGTGGCGGGCCGTGCTCGCCGGGCTCGGCTCCCCGCTGCCCGCCGGGCCGGCCGCCCGGGTCTTCTTCGCCGGGCAGCTGGGCAAGTACCTGCCGGGCTCCGTCTGGCCGATCCTGGCCCAGATGGAGCTGGCCCGCGCCCACGGCGTGCCCCGTTTCCGCACCGCCGCCGCCGGGCTGGTCACCATGGGCGTCTCGCTCGTCGCCGGGACGCTGACCGCGGCCGCGACCCTGCCGCTCGCCCTGGCCGGCCACGACGGCCGGCTGCGCTGGCTCCTCGCCGCCGCCCCGCTCGCCGCGGCCGCCCTGCACCCGGCCGTGCTCAACGCCGTCGTCGGCCGCGCGCTGCGGCTCACCCGGCGCCCGCCCCTGGAGGCCCCGCTGCCCGGCCGGGCGGTCCTCGCCGCGGCCGGCTGGGCGATCGTCTCCTGGCTGCTGTTCGGCGTGCACGCCTGGCTGCTGCTGCGCCCGCTCGCCGAGCGCGCCGGCCCGGCCCTCGCCGTGTGCGTGGGCGGGTTCGCGCTCGCCTGGTGCCTGGGCTTCCTCGTGGTCATCGCGCCCGCCGGCGCCGGCGCCCGCGACCTGGTGCTCGTCGGGCTGCTGGCCACCCAGGCCGGCGGCGAGGCGGCGGCCGCCGTCGCGCTGCTGTCCCGGGCCGTGATGACCGCCGCCGACCTGCTGCTCGCGTTCGGCGCTCATGCCCGCATCAGCCAGCGTTCCGGCAGCCGCTGATCGCCGTCGCGGTTCGCCTGCTGCTCGCGTTCGGCGCTCATGCCCGTACCAGCCAGCATTCCGGCAGCCGCTGATCGCCGCCGACCTGCTGCTCGCGTTCGGCGGTCATGCCCGTACCAGCCAGCATTCCAGCAGGCGCGGGTCGACGCCGTCCGGGCGGCGTACGAGTTGATGCTGGTCCTCGAGCTCGTCCTGGAAGACGACGCGTTCGAGCGGCAGGCCGTACGGGAGCAGGGGCAGCGTCGAGGTCGACAGCAGCACCGGGTCGCGCCCGGCCGCGCGGACCGCGGCGGCGACCATCCGCATCCGGTCCACGGTCGGGTCGGGCAGCGCGGCGACCGGCAGCCCGCACTGGTTGCGCACGGTCGGGGCCCACTGCGTGTCGACCATGATCACCGTGTCGTCGGGGCGCAGGGACCGGCAGACCTTGGCCGCCGCGTACGGCTCGCCGACCTCGGTCCGCAGCGGCGCCAGCGGGACCGTCACCCACAGCGCCGGTCCGGCCGCCAGCACCAGCAGCAGGGCCAGCCACGGCCGGCGCAGCCGTATCCGGGCCAGGCCGGCGAGCGCGACGACGGCCAGCAGTACCACGGCCGGCAGCACCTCCACCACGAGCCGGCGGTCGGCCCAAGGGTGGTCGGGCGTGATGGCCGGGCGCAGGAGGGTGGCGGCGGCCGACCCGCCGTACACGAGCAGCACCGGCAGCATGATCCACTGCCGGCCGCGCAGGACGCCGCTGACCGCCGCCATCAGGCCGCCCCAGGCGAGGACGAGCGCGGGCCAGCCGAAATACCAGGCGACCCAGGAAAGGCTCTGCTCGGCGTACCCGCGGGCGCCGTCGACGGGCAACCCCAGGCGCTCCTGGTGCGAGGCGACGTAGTCCATCGTGTTGACGGCCGTGATCGAGCGGTCGGTGTAGATCCACGGCCGGGCGGCGAGCAGCAGCCCGCCGGCCACCACCAGCGCCACCGCCCAGCGCGGATCGAGCCGCACCGTGCGGCGGCTTCCCAGCACCGGCGCCCCCGTCCCGCGCGGGCCGGGCCTTCGGTGGTTCTCCAGTACCGGCGCCCCCCTCCCGCGCGGGTCGGGGCTTCGGTGGTTCTCCAGCGCCGGGGCCCCGGTCCCGTGCGGGTCGAGCCTTGCCGCGCGGCGGTTTCCCAGCACCGGCGCCCCGGTCCCGTGCGGGTCGAGCTTTGTTGTGCGGCGGGTTCTCAGCATCAGCACCCCGAGCACCGTCGCACCCGCCGAGGCGAGCAGCAGCGCGACCATGAGCCGGGCCGACTCCCAGTTGACCTGGACGTAGGGCCAGGTGACGTACCGGGCGTCGAGGTACCCGAGGCCGCCGCCCACCGCCGCCCCGGCCGCGAAGGCGAGGACTCCGGGTTGCCGGCGCAGCCACCACCAACCTAGCGCCGGCAGTACCAACGCGAAATCGACGCCCATGTCCAGCCGGACGAGCTCGCCCCCGGCCAGCACCAGCCCGGCCAGGCCGAGCAGCATCGGCCGCCGGCCCCGCCACCCGTCGAGCAGCAGGGCGAGCCCGCCGGCCAGCATGAGCGCGGCGAGGGGCTCCGAGTAGGTGGTCTGGCTGACCCGCAGCATCGGCCAGGCGGCGGCCAGCAGCAGCGCGGCGACCGGGGCCCAGCGCGGGCCGGCGACCCGCGCGGCGAGCCCGGCCACGGCCAGCACGGCCAGCCCGCCGATGAGCCCCGGCAGCATGAACATGCCGGTCCAGCCGCCGAACCAGTGCGCGGCCGCGAGCAGCGTCGGCCAGCCGGTCATGAACTGGGGGACGATCCGCCCGTCCCGTTCGTAGAAGCCGGGGTGGGCGAAGGTGACCTCGTCGGCGGCGGTCCCGAACGCGTCGGCCGGCACCGGCGACGTGAGCCCCGGATGGCCGCTGAGCCAGAGCCCGATCTGGGCGTACGTCCCGGCGTCGCGATGCAGCACCGCCTGCTCACTGTGGGTCGCCACGGCGACGGCGGCGAATGCGACGGCGATGGCGAGCGTCGCGGCGCTCGCCCACCACGGCGCGGGCCGCACCCGTACGGCGAGCAGGGCGGGTCGGGCGAGCTTGAGCAGTACCAGAGCGGAAATAACGGCGGCGGGAAGGACCGTCCACCGGTGGAAGGCGCCGAGCGCGGCCAGCGGGACGGCCACCAGCAGCCAGCCGGTGACGGCGAGGACGGGCAGGACGGTGGCGAACTGCAGCAATCGTCCCGCCCCGGCGCCCGGCGCGGTCCGTCGACGGAGCGCGCCGGGGCTGGGCATGCGTTTCACGGCGGACATCGCGGGTCATTCTGGACCCTGAGTACGACGGCCTTACCGCCGGATCATGACAGTGTCTTGACGGTTCAGTTCCAGCGGCAGGACGGCGACCGGAACTTGCAGGCGGTCGAGTGCAGCACCTGGCCCTTGGCGTTGCCGGCCGGCGCGGCCTCGGCGGTGGCGGGCAGCAGGGCCAGGAACGCCGCCACGGCGACGATCCCGGTGGTGAGCGGTCGGACGAGCTTCATGGCGGGCCTCCTGGGTTTCGGGGACGGCGTCGACCATGAGCGTGGGGATCGTCGAGTGCGTCCGCGGTGTGGTGCCGGTGCCCGCGGGTTGCACTGCCCTTCACGGCCCGGCGGGCGGGCAGTTGCGGCTGGTGCGGACCTGGTCCTTGGAGGTGTCGTCGGAGGTGATCCCGGACGGCACGCCGTCGAAAACGGCCTCGACCTTGTCCCCGTTGCCCCGCGTCCGGTTCGCGTCGAGGCGGTCGTTGAGCTGCTCGTAGTGCAGGTGGTCGACGGTCGTCGAGCCGGTGTGCCCGACCGCGCCGAGCGGCTGCCCGAGCCCGACCGCGTCGCCGGTGCGGACCCTGGGCTCGGCGGCGAGGTGGCCGTACTCGGTGAACCAGCCGCCGCCGTGGTCGATGATCACGCCGTAGCCGAGCCCGCCGCGGGTCCCCGACGACCCCGGCGGCGCGGGCTTGCCGTCACCCAGCGTCGCGCTCCAGCCCGCCCACGTGACGGTCCCGGCCGCCGACGCGAGCACCGTGCGCCCGCCGGTGTTCCCGGACCTCGCGAAGAAGTCGATGTCGAAGTCGTCGTGTCCGGCGTACGTCGTGAGCGTCCACGACTCCCCGCACGGAAACGGCAGCTGGAAGGCGGGCCGCGGCCCCGGCGGCTCCGGCGGGGGCTTGTTCGCGAGCCGGTGCCGGACGACGGTGTACGACACCACGACGCACACGGCGATGACCCCCAGGACGGCGAGTCGATAGGCGGCGCGTGCGCTCATCGCACCAGTGTGGCGTGCGCCGTCACACCGTCCGGTGACACCGGCCACACCCCGAGGGGGTGAATGGTCCCCCAACAGGGGAACAACATGCACCGGGACCAGCCGAACTGACACCTAACCGTCACGTGGTGGCTGGTCGGCGGACGGTACTGTTGCAGTGCGGCAGAGGGTGGGCATCCGGGCAGAGCTGGGGGGCGTTGCAGGAGACCATGGAGCTTGAGGGGCGGTACCGCCTGGACCGGCTGGCCGGGACCGGTGGCACCGCAGAGATCTGGCATGGCGCCGACCGATTGCTGCATCGGCCGGTCGCGGTTCGCATCCCGCACACCGGCGACCCCGAGCGGTTCCTCGCCGACGGGCGCACCGCCGCGCGGCTGGTCCACGCCAACATCGCCGCCGTCTACGACGTGGGCATCGCCGAGCTGCCGGAGCGGGGCCGCACGCCGTACGTCGTGATGGAGCTCGCCGACGGCCCGTCCCTCGACGCCCGCCTGGCCGCCGCCCCGATGTCCTGGCGCGAGGCCGCCCGCCTCGGCGCCCAGGTCGCCGCCGCCCTGGCCCACGCCCACGGCCAGTGGGTCCTGCACGGCAACCTCAGCACCGCCAAGATCCTCATCGGCGAGCTCGGCGCCAAGGTCGTCGGCTTCTCCGAGCGCACCGAGTACGACCCGGCCGCGGCCGCCGCCGACATCCACGCCCTGGGCGGCGTCCTGTCCCGCTGCGTCGCCGGCTCACCTCCCGCCGAGCTGTTCGACCTGGTCGACCGCTGCCTGGCCCCGGACGCCGCCGCCCGCCCGTCGAGCGACGAGGTCGCCCTGATCCTGGCCGAGCTGTCGGGCACCACGGTCGACCTGCCGGCCTGGCTGAGCGAGGCCGCGGAGTCCCGCCGGACCGCGGTCCTGGCCACGATCCGCCCCGCCGAGTTCGACCACGACTCCCGCCCGTCCCTGGCCTCGCGCCTGGGCCGCTCGATCCTGTTCGGCGGCACCGCGATCGCCGGCCGCTTCGCCCGCCCCGGCCGCCACGCCCAGACCGACGGCGCCGGCACCTGGTCGGACCGCCCGCCCCGCCGCGTGGCGCGCTCCGTCCCCGACGCCACCTTCGAGTCGGACCGCCCGTCGCGCGCGGCCCGCGAGACGTGGCTGGACCAGCGGATGTCGGACGCCGAGGGGGCGTACCGGGCGGGGCTGACCGACGCCTCGCCCCGGCCGCCGGTGCCCGCTGACGCCGCTGGCTTCGGCATCGAGGACTCCTCCCGTGCGGGTGTGATCGGCGCTTTGTCCTCCGACGCCGGCGCGGGTGTTGTCGGCGCTTCGTCCTCCGACGCCGGCGCGGGTGTTGTCGGCGCTTTGTCCTCCGACGCCGCCTTGCGCGCCGGCGGGGGTGCCTTCGCGGCTGGCGATGCGCGCGGCGGCGCTTTCGAGGATTCCTCGCGGGCCGGCGTGCTCGGCGGTGGCTTGGAGGACTCCTCTCGGGCCGGCGTGCTCGGTGGTGGCTTCGACGACTCCTCGCGGGCCGGCGTGCTCGGGGGTGCCTTCGCGTCCGAGCGGCTGGACCACGTGTCCGACTTCGGCCCGACCCGCCCGATGACGGCGGGCGAGTTCCGCTCGGCGATGTCGGCGTCCGACTTCGACCCGACGAGCCCGATGTCACCCGCGGACCTCGCGGGGATGCGTACGGAGCCGGCCGCCACGAACGCCGACCCGGCCCACGCCGCGCCGCCGTCCCCGACCGCGGGCCGGTTCGCCCGGTTGAGCCGCTACACCAACCGCGGCCCGAACACCGATCGCGGCCCACTCTCCGATCGCGGCCCACTCGCCGACCGCGCGGACGCGGATTCCGACCTGGCCGCCGCCGGGCCGGCTTCCGCCGCGGGCGGCCGGTTCGCGCGCTTCGGGCGCCTGGGCAATCGCGGCCCGGTCGCCGACCACGCGGCCCCGGACCCGGAGCCGACCGCCGACGCCTCCGGCCCGTCGAGAAATCGCGGCGCCCGTCCCGCGGCCGGCCGCTTCGCCGGCGCACGTGACGGCACCGCCCTGATCGCCTCGGCCCGCGCCCTGGGCCGCCGTGCCTGGGAGCAGTCGGAACGCTTCCGCACGCGCCGGTGGGCCTTCCGCACCGGAGCCGTCAGCGTGGGCGTCGCCGTCGTCCTGGCCGGCGCGGTCGGCGCCCTGGGCTCGTCCCAGAGCGGCGTCGTCCCGTGGTTCGGCCACTCCCCGGAGGTGGCCGCCGTGCCGCCCCCGATCGACGCCCCGCCGACCGGCCAGGACGTCGCCCAGCCCGGCACGAGTACCGCCCCGACCGCGGACGCCCCCCGTCCGACCGCAACGGCGACGACGACGCGAAACCGCCCGGTGACGAGCACGACCCGCCCCGCGAACGGCGGCGGCGGCCCGGGCAACCCGCCGCCCACCACGCGCCCGGCCGAGTCCGCCTCGGCCACGCCGACCAAGTCACCCACGCCGACGCCGACCGCAACCCCGACGGCCACCCCGACCACGAACCCCACGCCCACGCCCACGGCCACCGTCGACCCGACCGAGTCGACCCCGGCGAGCGTCGGCAGCCAACCGGCGACCGAGACCAACCCGCAGCCCGAGACCAGCGCCGCCTCGCCACCGGTCGGCTTCGAGATCATCTCCGGCTAGCCCGCCACGGGCCGTCCACCGCCACGGGCCGCGTACCGCCACCGGCCGCACCGCCATGGGCCGTCCACCGCCACGGGCCGCACCGCCATGGGCCGTCCACCGCCACGGGCCGCACCGCCACGGGCCGCGCACCGCCACGGGCCGCGCACCGCCACTGGCCGCGCACCGCTACCGGCCGTCCACCGCCGGCGTCCCGCCGCAGGCACAGACGACATCCGGCCACCGTCACTGAGGCAGCCAGCCACTGAGGCAGGCCGTTTGCCGCAGCTCGGCGCCGGGTTGCCGCCGCGCTGGTTCGGGGTTGGTCGCCAGCACGCTTGCTGCCTGGAGTCTGCTGCCTGTCGCTCGGTGCCGGCGCGACGCGCTGCCGAAGACCGACGCTGGGTTCCGCGGCGCGGTTTCCGGGCGTCTCCGGCAGCCCGCCGTCCGCTGCATTCGGGGGCTGGGGCGCCGATGGGGTCGGGTTCCGAGCCGATCGTTCGCGTCGAGCGGGCATCGACGGTTTGGTGCTTGGCGATGGACGGAAACCACCCGCGCGGAATGGAAACCGCCGGCCACGAGCGGGTCGCCTCAAGCCCAACGTGCCGGTGTCGCGGTCGTGGCCTGCGGAAAGCCGACGGCAAATTCAGTCGGTGCTGCGGAAACCCGGCGGCAACTCAGTGGCGTGCTGCGGAAAACCGGCGGCAAATTGCTGCGGACCTGAGGAAAGTTGCCGGAATCTCCGCCCAGCGCCCAGCGCCCAGCGCCCAGCGCCCAGCGCCCGGCGGCCCAGCGCCCAGCGCCCGGCGGCCCGGCGGCCCGGCGGCAAAGTAAGCGGTCGGCGGCGGGAAAGCCGCGGCAACTGGGCGGTCTGGGGCGGAAAGGTGCGGCAACTGGGGCGGTCGGCGGCGGAAAGGCGCGGCAACTCGGCGGCCTGGAGCGGAAAGGCGCGGCAACTCGGCGGTCTGCGGCGGAATGGGGCGGTCGGCGGCGGAAAGGCGCGGGAAAGTGCGGCAACTCGGTGGGCGGTCGGCGGCGGAAAGGCGCAGGAAAATGCGGCAACTCGGTGGGCGGTGGGTGCGGAAAGTGGGCGGCAATTCGGCCGGCGGCTGCGGAAAGTGGCGGCAACTTCGCGGTCTGCGGCGGAAAGGTGCGGCAACTGGACGGGTCGGCGGCGGAAGGTGCGGGAAAGTGCGGCAACTCGGTGGGCGGTGGGTGCGGAAAGTGGACGGCAACTCGGCCGGCGGGCTGCGGAAAGTGGCGGCAACTTCGCGGTGGGTTTCGGAAAGTGGCGGGCAAACTCAGTGGTCGGCGGCGGCAACTTGGCGACAAACCGGGGGTAAGGCTCAGCAGAAGCGGCCGGGAGTGGCGGCAACCGAGGGGCAACCGGGCGCTTTCAGGAAACGTCCAGGGAGGGCCCGTATAGTTCGCGGCTGAGGGGAGTACCCCGTAAGCGCTGTCCCGGTCAGTACGAGCCGCCGTTGCGGTTCCCGGGCGGCCACCCGCGGCAAGACGGTGGGTGGGGGAGACCTCGAACGTGTCACGCTGCGTTCGAGGAGACCTGTATGCCTACCGAGTCCATCGCGTCGCCGCAGCTCTGGGCGGTGACCATCGCGGTCCTGCTGGGGCTGCTCGCGCTCGACTTCGTGCTCACGCGCAAGCCGCATGACGTGCCGATGCGCGAGGCCGTCTCGTGGTCGGTGTTCTATCTGGCGCTGCCCGCGGTGTTCGGCGTCTACGTGTGGCTGGCGCACGGCAGCGAGCCCGGCGTCGAGTTCTTCACCGGTTACGTCGTGGAGAAGTCGCTCTCCGTCGACAACCTGTTCGTATTCATGCTGTTGTTGAGCGCCTTCGCGGTACCGGCGAAACTCACCCAGCGCGTCCTGCTCTACGGCATCATCGGGGCCCTGGTGCTGCGCGGCATCTTCATCGCGGCCGGGGCGGCGTTGCTGTCGGCCGGGACCTGGGCGTTCCTGCTGTTCGGGGCGGTGCTCATCGTGACCGCGATCAAGGTGATGCGGGACGCGGTCAAGCACAACGAGCACGCGGTCGACCCCGGCAACATGCGCGCGACGAAGCTGTTGCGGCGGCTCATGCCGGTCACCGACGAGTACCACGGGACCAAGCTCACGATCCGCCAGGCCGGCAAGCGCGCGCTCACCCCGATGGCCCTGGTCGTGGCCGCGGTGTTCCTGACCGACGTGGTGTTCGCGGTCGACTCCGTCCCGGCGGTGTACGGGGTGACCAGCGACCCGTACCTGGTGTTCGCGACCAACGCGTTCGCCCTGCTCGGCCTGCGCGCGCTGTACTTCGTGCTGCGCAACGCGCTGTCGAAGCTGCGCCACCTCAACCACGGGCTGGCGATCATCCTGGCGTTCATCGGCGCCAAGCTGGTCCTGCACTGGGCGCACACCGTGTGGTCCTGGGTCCCGGACGTGCCGACCCCGCTGTCGCTGATCGTCATCATCGTGACCCTGGTCGCGGTCACGGCCACCAGCCTCATCGCGAACCGCCGCGAGGCGCTGTCGCAGACCAACTGAGCAAGCAGGCCAATGGAAAAGAGCCGCCCGCCGGGAAGCTGGAGTTCCCCCGGCGGGCGGCGCCCCCCTCGGAACGCGCGCCCTCCAGCCAACCGTCCGGCCCCGTCCGCGTCCAGCAGTCCGGACAGGTCCGGACGGCCGATGGAGCGGTGCGGACGGGCGATGGAGCGGTGCGGGCGGGCGATGGAGCGGTGCGGGCGGGCGATGGAGCGACGCGGACGGCAGAAAAGCAAGCTCAGCAGGGCGGGCTGAACGGCGCCGACGGCACGTACTGCTCCCACTCCGCCCGGCTCAAAGCGCTCCCGACCGACCGGCACATCGCCCCCGCCACCGCGTCCGGATCCGTCGGCCACAGCCGCGTGGTGGCGTCGTCGCTGCCCGCCACGAGGGTGCGCCCGTCCGGGCTGTAGGCGACCACGTAGTACGCCTCGTCGGCCCGCCCCAGCGTCGCCACCGTCGACGGCTGCGCCGGGTCGTGCACGTCCCAGATCCACACGGTCCCGTCGGTCGAGGCCGCGGCCAGCCGGTCGCCGCGCGGGTTGAACGCGACCCAGTCCACATAGGAGGCCGGCCCGGTCAGCCGCCGGGGCAGCGGCACCGGATGGGCCGGATCGGCGATCGTCCACAGCTGTACGGTCTTGTCCGCGCTCCCCGCCGCGAGCAGGCGGCCGTCGGGGCTGAAGGCGGCGCTGTACGCGTACCCGCCGAACCCGCCGAGCGTGCTCACCAGCCGCGGGTGGGCCCGGTCGGCCAGGTCGAAGAGGCGCACGCTGCCGTCGGTATCGGTCGCGGCCAGCAGCGGCCGGGTCGGGTGGAACGCGACCGAGAACACGATCGCCTTGCTGCCCGGGATCGTGGCGAGCGGGCGGGCGGCGGCGACGTCCCACAGGTACACGCTGCCGTCGTCGCCGGCCGCGGCCAGCACCGAGCCGTCGGGGCCGAAGGAGAGCGTCTCGATGAGGTCCTTTGCCCCGGTCAGCGGCGCCCCCACCGGCACCGGGCGCGCCGGGTCGGCCACGTTCCACAGGTCGATCTCGCCCTTGCGGGTGGCGGCGGCGAGCAGCTTGCCGCCGGGCGCGTACGCGGTGGTGCCCGCGTACCCGTCGCCGCCCGCCGGGCGGTGCAGCGGGGCGCCCCACAGCGACGGGCCGGCCGGGTCGGTGACGTGCCACAGCCGCACCGTCTGGTCCTTGCCGGCCACCGCGAGGGTATTGCCGTCGGGGCTGTAGGCGGTGGCGAACACGCCGCCGGTCGGGCCGGTGAGCAGCGGACCGGGCAGGGTCCAGGTGCGCACGTACCCGTCGGTGCTGGCGGTGGCGAGGCCGTGGCCGTCGGCGGTGAGGGCGAGGGCGGTGACCGGGGCCGGGTGGTGCAGCGACTGCAGCCGGCGGCCGGAGGCGACCTCGAACACGGCGACGCTCTTGTCGCTGGACCCGGCCAGCAGCCGGTCGCCGGCCGGGGTGAATGCGAGCGCGTTGACCCAGCTGGTCGGGCCGGTGATCGGGGCGCCGTGGGCGGTGCCGGGGCCCGCGTCCCACAGCCGCACCGTGGCGTCGCCGCTGCCGCTGGCCAGCAGCGCGCCGTCGGGGCTGTACGCGAGCGCGAGGACCTTGCCGGTGTGCCCGGTCAGCGGCGCGAGGTGCGCGGGCCTTGCGGGGTCGGCGAGGTCCCAGCGGTGCACGGCGCCGTCGGCGGCCCCGGCGGCCAGGGAACGCCCGTCCGGGCTCCAGGCCAGGGACTGCAGGACGGCGGGGGAGCCGGGGAGGGAGACACCAGGCAGTACACCCGAGGAATCGACGTGCCAGAGGTGCACGGCGCGATCGGCTCCGGCCGCGGCCAGGGTCTGCCCGTCGGGGCTGAAGGCGAGGGCGTAGACGGTGCCGCCGGGTCCGTCGAGGGCGGGCAGCGCCTCGGGGTCGGTGAGGCTGCCGAGGCGCCACACGTGCACCTTGGCGTCGGCGCCCGCCGCGGCCAGCAGCCGGCCGTCGGGGCTCGCGGCCAGCGCGAACAGGGCACCGGTCGACCCCTGCAGGGCGGCACCGGCGCGGGGCGGGCTCACGGAGGTGTCCCACAGGCGCACCGTCTGGTCCGCGCCCGCCGCCGCCAGCAGCCCGCGCGTCGGCAGCAGCACGACCGCCTGCGCGGCGCGCTCGAACGGGCCGAGGCGGGCCGGGGCCGGGGTGGCGGCCGCGTCGAGCAGGCTGGAGCGGGCCTCGACGGTCGGCGCCGTCCGGTACGCGGCGAGGGCGACCTGACCGGCCAGGGTGGGGTCGCGCTCGCGCAGCCAGTCGGCCCGCCCGGCGATCATCCGGGAGAGGGCCTCGTTGCGCTGCCCGACGGCCGCGTGCCGTTGCTGGAAAGCATACCCGGCCAGGAGCAGCGTGCTGAGGGCGAGCGCGGTGAGGCCGGCGATCGTGCGGTACAAGCGGCGGGTCGTTCTTCTGGAATGCCGGGCGCTGGCCCGCAGGAACTCGGCGAGGTGCGGCGCCAGCTCGGCCGGGTGCTCGGCGGCCCAGTCCTGCGCCGCGGCCAGGCGGGTGCCGGCGTAGAGGGCGGTGGGGTCGCGCCGCTCCTGCTGCCAGGTCGTGGCGGCCGCGGCGAGCTGCTGGCGCACGACCAGCCCGGTCCGCCCGGCGCGCAGCCAGTCCTGCAGCCGGGGCCAGGCGGTCAGCAGCGCCTCGTGGCTGAGCTGGACGGTGCCGGCCTCGGCGGTGACGAGCCGGTGCCGCACGAACCGTTCCAGGATCGCCTCGGCCTCGGCGGTGTCGGCGCTGTCGGCGGCGAGCTCCTCGAGCAGGCGCGCGGTCGGCACGACCCGCCGCGTGTCGACGGTGTCGACGCCGACGTGCACGAGCGCGGTGAGCAGCCGCCGGGCGAGGGCGCGGCGGTCGTCGGGCAGGCCCGCCCAGACCTCCTCGGCGGTGGCGGCGACGGCGCCGCTGATCCCGCCGGCCCGCCGGTAGCCGGTGAGGGTCAGACGGCGGTCGGCCTTCCACATCGTGTACAGCACGTGCGCCAGCAGCGGCAGCCCGGCCTGCTCGGTCCCCAGGTCGGCGAGCAGCAGTTCGACGAGCCCGGCCTCGACGTCCACGCCGGCCCGGCGGGCGGGCTCCACGACGACGGCGCGCAGCTCCTCGCGGGTCATCGGGCCGACCGTGAACTGGTCCTCCTGCGCGGCCGCCAGCAGGGCCGGGTCGGCGAGCGCCTGCGCGTAGAGGTCGGCGCGCAGGGCGAGCACGACGACCGCGCCCGGCGGGGGATGGCAGGCGGTCAGAAATGCGGCGGGTTCGGTACCGCTGGTGAAGAGCTCCTCCGCCTGATCCACGACGAGCAGGGCGCGGCCGGCGGCCATCGCGGGGAACGCCGGCTCGTCGGCGCCGGGGGTCACCACCTCCGCCCTCCACCCGTCGGCCCGCAGCGCCGCGACGAGGCCGGCCCGCAGCAGCGACGACTTGCCCGATCCGGAGGCGCCGACGACGAGCAGGAGCCCGCCGCCGGCCGCCTGGCGGGCCTCGACCCGCGCGCGCAGGGCGGCGGTCATCCGCTCGCGGCCGAAGAACCAGGCCGCGTCCTCGGGCTGGAAGCTGGCCAGGCCCCGGTAGGGTTCCCCGTCGGCGCCGCGGCCGACCGGCCGGTGCCGGATCCGGTGCCAGGCCTCCAGCCAGCCCGGGACCTCCCCGGCCGGGACGGCGCACGCCTCCAGGACCCGGGTGAACAGCGGCTGGGAGTTCAGCGACGGCAGCCCCTTGCCGGAGAACCAGTCGCCGAGGGTGCTCAGCGAGGTGCGGGCGCCGGCCTTCGCGGCGACCTGGCGGACGGAGAGCCCGGCCCGCTCGCGCAGCTGGGTGAGGGCCGCGGCGAAGGTGGCACGGTCGTCGATGCGCGTGGGGTCCGGGGGAGTACTCATCGCGCTGGAGAACGTACCGAATGCGACGAAGCGGGGGAATTGCGCCTAGGATCCTAGGATATTTCGGCTGCGGTGATCCCGTTTGGCAACCGGCTTTGAGGTCAACCGGATCGGGTCCGGTGCCGACGATTCCGGTGTGCGACCCGGCGCGGGGCGCGGACGGGAGCGGGCGGTGCCACGATCGCAAGCCAGGCGGCGGGCCGCGTTCATCGGCCTGGGCGCCGTGCTGCTGGCGCTCACCGGGGTGAGCGTGCTCGGCACCGTCGCGACCCGGCACGTCGCCACCACCGCCCGCACCGCGTCGCTGCTGGCCGAGGCGTTCCACCGGGCCCACGAGGCGGTCTCCGCCGAGGACATCGCCGAGCAGCAGTACCGCCTGGAACCCGAACGCCACGCCCGCGCCGACCACGCCGACGCCGCCGTCGCGCTCGAGGTCGCGCTCAAGGACATCGAGGCCCGCGGCGGTACCGCCGACCAGACCCTGGTCGCGCAGGTGCGCACGTTGCAACGGCAGTACCTGGCCGCGATCGAGGACCTGTTCCTGGCCGTCGACCGGGCCAACCCGACCGAGATCCGCCGCATCGACGACAACGAGGCCGGCCCGACCTCGGCCCAGATCAGCAACCTGCTGCACGACGCCGAGGAGGCCCAGGACGCGACCAGCCTCGACGCGAGCAACCGCCTCGACAAGGTCGAGCGGTGGGTGTTCGTGGCGACCCTGTCGTCCTTCGCCGTCGGGCTCGGCATGATCGTGGTGTTCGCGCTGGTCGCGTCCGGCTACCAGCGGCGGCTGGTGCGCCAGGCGATGCAGGACGAGCTCACCGGGCTGCCGAACCGCTCGGTGTTCATCGCCCGCACCGCCGACGCCCTGCCCGGCGGCCCGTCGGTGCTCATGGTCGACCTGGACCGGTTCAAGGAGGTCAACGACACCCTCGGCCACCAGTGCGGCGACGAGCTCCTGCGCCAGGTCGCGGCCCGCTGCGCCGCGGCGCTGCGCACGACCGACACGGTGGCGCGGCTGGCCGGCGACGAGTTCGCGATCCTGCTGCCGGCCACCGGCGCGCAGGACGCGGCCCGGCTGGCCGGTCGGGTCCAGGCCGAACTGCACCGCAGCTTCGAGCTCGGCACCGTGACCGTCGACATCGAGGTGTCGATCGGGCTGGCTTCCGCCGCCTCCGGTACCGCCGACGAGCTCGTCCGGTGCGCCGACATCGCGATGTACACGGCGAAGGAGACCAAGGCGGGCATCGCCGCCTACAACCCGGGCATGCACACCGAGGACAGCTCCCGCCTGCAGCTGCTCGGCGACCTGCGCCGGGCCCTGGAGGCCGAGGACCAGATCTCGCTGCACTACCAGCCGAAGGTGTCCCTCGCCGACGGCGCCGTCTGCGGGGTCGAGGCCCTCGTGCGGTGGCGGCACCCGGAGCGCGGCCCGATCGCACCGGGGGACTTCATCCCGGTGGCGGAGACGACCGGCCTCATCAACCGCCTCACGTTGTACGTCCTGCGGCACGCCGTCGCGCAGTCGCGGGCCTGGATGGATGCCGGCCGCGAGCTCACGGTCGCCGTCAACCTGTCCCCGCGCTGCCTGCTCGACCCCGGGCTGGTCGACGACGTGACCAGGCTGCTGTCCACGCACGGGGTGCCGGCCGCCCGGCTGCGCCTGGAGGTCACCGAGTCGGCCGTGATGGCGAACCCGGCCCAGGCCACCGCGACCCTCAAGCAGCTGCACGACCTCGGGGTGCGCCTGTCGATCGACGACTACGGCACCGGGTACTCCTCGATGGCGTACCTCAAGCAGCTGCCCGTCGACGAGCTGAAGGTGGACCGCACCTTCGTGATGAACATGGACACCGACCACGACGACGCGGTGCTGGTCCGCGGGGCGGTCGAGCTCGGCCACAACCTGGGCCTGACCGTGGTCGCCGAAGGCGTGGAGCGCGAGACCCACGTGGCGGCGCTGCGGGCGCTCGGCTGCGACATCGCCCAGGGCTACCACTACGCCAAGCCGATGCCGGCCGCGGACCTGGAACTCTGGCTGCAGGCCCGGCACCCGGCGTTTCTGTTCTGAGCCCTTACCGCGCGACGTTCTGAGCCTTTACCGCGCGGCCGGCTGCAGCTCGCTCTGCTCGTCCACCAGCTTCGTCGCGATGTTGGACAGCGCTTTGTCCAGCAGGACGCGGTCCTCGGCGTCGGCGAGCGTGATGTCGTCGAGCTTGGCGTCCAGCCACTGCTTCCACGCCGTCTGGACCCGGTCGAGCTGGGCCTGCCCGGCCGGCGTGAGCTCCACGCTGTCCCCGTCGACCCGGGCCAGCCCCGCGCCCGCGAGGTCGGCGAACGTCGGCTCGAGCACCTCGCGCGGCATCCTGTGCAGCTGGGCGATCGCGGTCAGGGTCGCCTCCCCGCGCACCGTCATGTGCAGGTGCGCCTGCCCCGCGGCCCAGGCCTGCGACGGGCTGAGCTCGCCGCCCGCATCGCCGAGGATCCGGTTGAGGAACCCGGGATCGGTACCGCGCTCCTGCCGGATGGTGTCGCTGATCGCCCGCTCGAGCCGGCAGACCCGGTCGGCGGGCGGCGCGGAGAACCCGTCCCCGACGTCGGTCGCGGCGGCCCGCGCGCTGTCCCGCAGCGGCACCTCGCGCAGGAACCAGGCGATGACGAACCCCAGCAGCGCGATCGGCACCACCCAGCGGAACACGTCGGTGATGCTGCCGGCGTACGCGGCGATGATCGGCGCGGCCTGCGCGTGCGGGAGCCGGTTGAGCAGCTCCGGGTTCTCGGCCGCGGCGAGCGGAACGCCCGGGTCACCGGCCATCGCCTTGGCCAGCGCGGGCCCGAAGTGGTTGGAGAACAGCGTGCCGAAGATGGCGGTGCCGAAGGAGCTGCCGAGGGTACGGAAAAAGGTGACCCCGGACGTCGCGGTGCCCAGGTCGGCGTAGGGCACGGTGTTCTGCACGGCGATCGTCAGCACCTGCATGGACAGCCCGATCCCGAGCCCGAGCACGAACATGAAGAGCGATTCGAGCCACACGCTCATGCCGGGATGCATGGTCGACATGAGGTACAGCCCGGCCGCCATCACGGCCCCGCCGGCGATCGGAAACGCCTTGTACCGCCCGGTCCGGCTGATCAGCGTCCCCGACATGATCGACGTGGTGAACAGCCCGAGCACCATCGGCAGCGTCCGCACCCCGGAGCCGGTGGCCGAGACCCCGTCCACGTACTGCAGGTAGGTCGGCAGGAACGTCATCGCCCCGAGCATCGCGAACCCGACGATGAAGCTCAGCCCCGAGCACACCGTGAACACCGAGTTGCGGAACAGCCGCATCGGCAGCATCGGCTCGTCCACCCGCAGCTCGACGACGACGAAGGCGGTGAGCAGCACAACGGCGGCCGCGAACAGGCCGATGATGACGGGGCTGCCCCAGTCGTACTCGTTCCCGCCCCACGACAGCGCCAGAATCATGCTGGACGCCCCCGCCGCGACGAGCGCGATCCCGAGGTAGTCGATGACCGGCTTGACGGCCGACCGGACCGACGGCAACGCCCGCGCCGACATGGCGAGCACGACAACGGCGACGGGCACGTTGACGTAGAACGCCCACCGCCAGCTGAGATGGTCGGTGAACAGCCCGCCGAGCGTCGGGCCCACGACGGTGGTGACCCGAAGACGGCCCCCAGCGCCCCTTGGTACCGCCCCCGGTCGCGCAGCGGGATGACGTCGGCGATGAGGGCCATGGCGGTGACCATGAGCCCGCCGGCGCCGATGCCCTGCACCGCGCGGGAGGCGATCAGCATGATCATGTCCTGCGCGAGCCCGCAGAGCGCCGACCCGGCGACGAACACGACGGTGCTGACCTGGAACACGAGCTTCCGCCCGAACAGATCCCCGAACTTTCCCGCGAGCACGGTGGCGACGGTCTCGGCCAGCAGGTACGACGTGACGACCCACGACATGTGCCCCGCCCCGCCCAGATCCGCCACAATCGTCGGCAGCGCGGTCGACACAATGGTCTGATCGAGCGCGGCGAGCAGCATCCCGAGAAGGATCGCGGTGAACACGACATTGACCTGGCGCCGGCTCAGCACTGCCGGCGCATGCTGGGCATCTTCGGCGAGCACGGTACTGCTCATGTCGCCAGTATCACCCTGTTTACCCCTATTGCGGGGGAGCTCCGCTCCACCCGCACCCCCTCAAGATCTCCGACCCGGGTCCCGGCCGACGATGGTGACGCCCGATAGCACACTCGTTGACCGGTCTGGGCGGCGATGACCGTGCGTCACGACGGCGGGACGAATGCTCGCAGCCGGTGACGGAACGGATGTGAATTTCACTCACCAATTACGGTTGGCAGATCAACGGCCCGGCGCCACCACCGAGTACCCGCGTGACGACTACTCCTCCCACACGGACACGAGCGGCAGGGAGCGCTCGGTCCTCGCAGCGTCGACGAGCCGCTGAATCAGTTCGGTCTTCGCGCGCGTGTAGGCCGGCCCATCAAGATCCTGCCCAGCGAGCTCGCGTTTGAGCAGCCCATATTCGTCCCGAGCGGCGGGATGGCTCAGGAGGTGATCACGCAGGATCCGCTCGTTGCGGGTCGCCCACGAGTCCTCGGTCACCACGTGGAGGTGGACGGCCGGCGTGCTGCCGCTGGCGCTCGGTTCGCGCCGGTAGAAGCGCCGCTCGGGCATCCCGGTCTCGATCAGCGCGTACCCTCCGCCGACCTCGCCTGGCGCCGCGTCGAGGCTGGGAACGGCCGCCATGAGGTCGATGACCGGCTTCGCGGGCAGGCCCGGAACCGCGGTGCTGCCGACGTGCTCGATCTCGGCGAACACCCCGGGATGGGCGGCGCGCAGCTCGGCGATCGCGGCGCGCGCGTGGTCGGGCCAGGCCGGGTCGTACTCGTGGACCTCGATGCTCATGCCGCGCAGTCTGCCCTACCCGCGCCCTGTGCCCCCGGCCGCGCACCGTTTGGCGCCGCGCTACTCGCGCCCTGAGTCCCTATCCGCGTGCCGTCCGGCCTCGTGCTGCTCCCGCGGTGCGCCACCGTCGCGCACCGTCCGGCCCCGTCCTGGGTTCAGAGCCGCGGGCGGCGTCTGCTTGAGCGAAGCGACTAGGTAGTGGCTCTAAAAGTCTCCGCGAATCGCCCAAATCATTGCTTTTCCCCTTTTTAAATCTAAATCCTGTCGCTTTTCGCTTTTCGCTTTCTCGAGTGGGGCCGCGCGATATCAAGGTCCACGAAACGGTCAAATCGGCATAAAAGCCGCAAAGCGCTTCGCCTGGAAGCTCCGGCCCGGCCCGTAGCGGTCGATCGGCGGCCGACGGCGCCGCGCACACGGCCGCTCATGAATGAACGCATGAACATCGGCACCCTTCCGGTGGAGCCGCCTTGTCCGCCGTACCGCCATCAGGCATCGTCGGATGTCGAAGCGGACGGAGGCCCACCGTGACCGAAACCCGTGTCCGGAACGTGCCGCAGCAGCAGGCAAAACCCCAGCAGCCCGCCGACTCGGTGCTGCCCGAGCTGCGCGAGATGTGGTGGGAGAGCGGCGTGCGCGCCCGGGCCGAGGCCGGCACCTGGGCGGTCTTCGCCGAGCTGCCGAAGCTGCTCGCCGAAGCGGTACGCCTCAGCTGGCGCGCCGACAAGGCCCGCACTCTGCTCGTCGGCGTGGCCACCATCGGCTCCGGCGTCCTGGCGTCCTTCGGGCTGCTCGCGACCAGGCAGGTCCTCGTCGAACTGTTCGCCGGCGGCCCCACCCCGGACCGGATCACCGCCGCCCTGCCCGCCCTCGCCGCGCTCGCCGCCGTCACCGGCCTGCGGGCCACCCTCGGCATCGCCAGCGGCTACGCGCAGAACGGGCTCACCCCACGGGTCGACCGCGAGGTGGAGCGCTCGCTGTTCGAGGTCACCACGGCGGTACGGCTCGATGCCTTCGACGCCGACGCGTTCGCCGACGACATGGAGCGGGCCTCGCGCGGCACCGACTCGGCCGTCGGGCTGGTGCAGGGCGCGATGAACCTGCTCGCCGGGCTCGCGGGGCTGCTCGCCGTCGCGGCCGCGGTGATCGTGATCCACCCGCTGCTGCTGCTCGCGCTGCTGGTCGCCACGGTGCCGAACGCGTGGGCGTCGCTGCGGGCCGGGCACCAGCGGTACCAGACGTTCATCGCCGGCTCGGTGCGCCGCCGGCGGCTGTGGCTGCTGCACCGGCTCATGGCCGAGCGCGACTCCGCGACGGAACTGCGCTCCTACGGGCTGCGGAAGTTCCTGCTGGACCAGTACGACCGGGTCATGGGCGCCGAGACCGACATCCAGCTCGCCCTGGCCCGGCGGGTCACCACGACCACCAGCGTCGGGTCGGTCATCGGCGGCCTGGCCACCGTCGGCGTGTACACCCTGCTGGGCCTGCTCCTGCTGCGCGGCCAGATCCCGATCGCGGCCGCCGCCACCTGCGTCATCGCGGTGCAGACGGCGCAGCGCTCGCTGACCACGGTGACTCTGCAGATCGACCGCATCTACACCGACGGGCGGCACTTCGGCGACTACACCGGGTTCATGCAGCGGGCCGCGCAATACCTGCCGGACGGCGACGACGCCGCGGACCTCACCGAACCGGACGAGCTGCGGACCCTCGAGGTGCGCGGGGTGTGCCTGGCCTACCCGGACCGCGACACGCCGGCCGTCGACGACGTGTCGATGAGCATCCACCGCGGGCAGACCGTCGCGTTCGTCGGCGAGAACGGCTCGGGCAAGACGACCCTGGCCTCGATGATCGCCGGTCTGCGCTCGCCGGACGCCGGCACGATCGAGTGGAACGGCCGCCCGCTGGCGGCGTGGGATCCCGACGCGCTGCAGGGCCGCATCGCCGTCGTCACGCAGGAGTACCACAAGTGGCCGTTCACCGCCGCCACCAACATCGCCATCGGCGACGCCGCCGCCGAACCGTCGCAGCCGCGCATCGAGTCCGCGGCCGCCCGGGCCGCCGCCCACGAGATGATCGTCGAGCTGCCGCACGGGTACGAGACGCTGCTCGACCGCACCTTCGCCAACGGCCAGGACCTCTCCGGCGGGCAGTGGCAGCGGATCACCGCCGCCCGCGGCTTCCTGCGCACCGCGGACCTGCTCATCATGGACGAGCCGTCCTCGGCCCTCGACCCGCGCGCCGAGGACGCCCTGTTCCAGGCGATCCGCGACCGCCAGGGCCGGCTCACCACGCTGCTCATCACCCACCGGCTGGCCAACGTCCGGCACGCCGACCGGATCTACGTGCTGCACCACGGCCGGATCGTCGAGCAGGGCACCCACGACGAGCTCATCGAGCGGGCCGGCCGCTACAGCGAGCTGTTCCGCCTGCAGGCCGCCGGGTACCTCGCATGACGCTCCACTAAGGACAGAGCTCCAGCACGCGGCGGCGGGCCGCGATCGGCCGGGCCGTGTGCACCAGCGCCTCCCGCACCGCCTCGACCGCCGGAGCCCCCGCCGCGGAGGCCCGGGCGGCGGTGAACACGGTGCGCTGCACCCGCTCCTCGCGCAGCCGCCGGGCGGTCAGCTGCGGCACCCCGGTGGCCAGGAGCGCCGGCAGCAGCGTCACCGCCCGCCCCGAGGAGACCAGCGCGGCCAGGATCAGGCCGTCGTCCGTACGGTGGCGGATGTCCGGCGCGAACCCGCCCAGCCGGTTGCACACGTTGCGGATGACGGCGTCCAGCCCGGTCCCGGGATGGCCCGACGCCCACGGCGACCCGGCGCAGGCGGCGAGCCGGGCCGGTCCGCGCACCGGCAGCCCCGGATGCGCCGGGTGCAGGGCCAGCAGCACGTCCTCGCGCAGCAGGTCGCGGCGGTCGACGTCGCGGTGCCGCCCGACCGGCACCGCCTCGTACTCGATGCCGACGACCACGTCGACCGCCCGCGACCGCAGCTCCTCCAGGGCCGGGGCGGTCTCCCGCTGGATGACGTCGACCTCCAGGCCGGGCGCGGTGTCGCCGAGCCGGGCCAGCACCCCGGGCAACAGGGCCAGCGCCATCGACTGGACGAGCGTGAGCCGCAGCCGCCCGCGCGGGCCCCCGCCGAGGTGCGCGAGCTCGGTGCGCACCGACTCGTCGGCGGCCAGGGCCTCGGCGGCGTGCTCGGCCAGGCGCCACCCGGCCGCGGTCAGCTCGACGTTGCGCCCCACCCGGCGCAGCAGCGGCGCCCCCGCCTCCCGTTCGAGCTCGGCCAGCTGGACCGAGACCGACGACGGGCTGTAGGACAACGCCTCCGCGACCGCCGCCACCGTGCCCCGCCGGGACAGCTCGTGCAGCAACCGCAACCGCCGCAGCTCCATCGTTCGGATCCTCCCACGGTTTCCCGTCGAAAACGTGCGCTTGTCCCGACGAATAACGACCACAAACCTACAACCATGGCTCTGGTACCCGTAGTGCTCGCACCACTCCTCATGGCCCTCGCCACGCTCGCCGAGCGCCGGCTCGGACCGTCCGCCGCCGGCTGGGTGGCCGCGCTGCCGGTCAGCCTCGCCGTCGCCGTCACCGCCGTCGGGCTGCGAGCCGGTCCGGGCGCGGCGAGCGCGATGGCGTACTCGGCCGCCGGGCACCTGCCGGCCCAGGTCGGCTTCGCGGTGCTCTTCGCCCTGGTGCTGGCCCGCCGGGGGCTGGTGGCCGGGCTTGCCGCCGGTACCGGCGCGTATGTCGCTCTGGCCTGGATGCCGGCCGTGGTGGGCATCGCGCTGGCCGTCCCCGCCCTGGTCCTGGCCCCGCGGCTGATCCCGGCCGGCCCCCGCGAACCCGGCCGTTCCTCCGGTGCGCCGCGCACCCGCGCGGCCGGTGGTGCCGCCGTGCCGGGCCGTTCCTCCGGTGCGCCCCGCACCCGCGCGGCCGGTGGTGCCGCCGTGCCGGGCCGTTCCTCCGGAACGCTGCTCACCTGCGCGGCCAGCGCCGCCGTCGTGGCCGCCGCGATCGGGGCCGCCGCGGTCGCCGGGCCGGTCGCCGCCGGTGCGGTCGCCGCGTTCCCGGCGATGAGCGCCACGCTCGCCGTCGCGGTCGCCCGAACGGCCGGAATCCGCGCCGCCGGGCACGCGCTGGCCGGGCTCGTCCGCTCACTGCCCTGCTACGGGACATTTGCCCTGGTCACCGCCCTGGCCGCCGGTCACGCGGGGCCCGCCGCGGCGCTCGTGGCGCTGCCGGCCGCGCTCGCCGCCGGGTGGCTTACCTGGCGTGGAGTTCCCGCGCGGGCCACGATTGCGGCACCATGAATCAAGGGTTTCGTTGTGACGGGAGGTCGGCGTTGGCAGCTCCGGGGTACTTCGAGGTCCGCACCCGCGACCGGGAGGTGGCCGCCGACGCGCTGCAACGCGTCGCCGTGCACCGGCCCCGGATGCGCTTCGAGGACCCCGAGGCGGTCGCGGTGTCGCTGCGCAACGCCAACTTCGACGGCCTCGGCGCCGACCTGATGCGCCTCGGCGGGCTGCACTACGGCGCCGCCGTCGACCCGATGGACTTCCTGCTCGCCGGGTTCATCGTCGACGGCCGCGGCGCCGTGCAGGCCCGCGACACGAGCAGCGAGATCCCGCGGCACGGCGGTTTCCTGTACCCGATGGGCATCCCCTTCGCCGCCGAGTACGACGAGGCGACCCTCGCCACCGTCCGCATCCCGATGCCGGTCATCGCCCAGGTGGCCGAGGCGGCGACCGGCCTGCCCGCGGCCGACCTGCGCTTCGAGGCCGTCACCCCGGTGTCGGAGCCGATGCGGCGCTACTGGGCCGCGACCGCCGTACACCTGACCAGGCACTTAGCCACCCCGGACGCGAACCTGCCCCCGCTGCTGCTGGACCACCTGCGCCGCCTCGCCGCCGCCTCGCTGCTGTCGGTGTTCCCGAACACCACGATGACCGCCGCCCGCCTGCCGGAGCCGGGCCGCGTCCCGCCAGCCGCCGTGCGCCGCGCCATCGCCTTCATGGACGCCCACGCCGACGAGCCGCTGACCGCCGCCACGATCGCCACCGCGGCCGGCATCGGCGTGCGCGGCCTGCAGGTCGCGTTCCGCCGGCACCTGGACCAGACGCCGCTGGAGTACCTGCGCCGCATCCGCCTGGAACGCGTCCACCGCGAGCTGCAGGCGGCCGAACCGGGCGAGGGCGCCACGGTGAAGGCGATCGCGCGGCGCTGGGGCTTCGCCAACCCGGGCCGCTTCACCGCCGAGTACCGCAACGTCTACGGCCACCTCCCCAGCCGCACGCTACGCACCTGAGGCGCCGGCCCGGCGCGGGTGCACGCGGCGCAGGTCGGCCGCCTGCGCCACCGCGGCCGACGCGGCCAGCAGCGCGATCCCGGCGGCGGCGATGAACGGCAGCCAGTCGCCGATCGAGCCGATCGTCACGTGCGTCTTGTACACGATCCCGACCACGGCGACCATCGGCAGCGCGGTGCCCAGCACGCTCGCCCGGGTGTACCCGAACCGGATGAGCAGCGGAAACTGGATGGCCACATTCACCGCGAACACCGCCCACGACAGCACCACGGCCGCGGCGAGCGTCCCGGCGCTGAGCGCCACCCCCTGCACCCGCGCGAACCCGGCCGCGAGCACCGTCCCCGCCGCCGCGGTGGCCAGATAGAGCCCGACCGCCCACGCGTAGTGCCCCGCGACAACGGCCCGCCGGGGCACGGGCAGCACCGCGTAGAGCGTCTCCAGCCCCGCTTTGTCGGCCACATTGAACGGCATCCCCGCATACTGCGCCGTGAACAGCAGCACGAGCGCGGGCACGAACACCGCCGGCTTGTTCGCGAAGATCAGCACGCCCACGCCAAACAGCAACAAGGCCTGCATCTTGTACGGCATGATCGTCCGCAAATCCAGCACCGCAACCCGCCCGACGGCGTTCATGCGACCCTCCCAGCGACCCCGCCGGCGCCCCGTTCCACGGCTTTCGTGCGTCGGCTCCCACGGCCCGCCGCGCCGGCGTTCACGCGGCGGCTCGCGCGGCCGGGCGCGGCGGCGGTCCGGGCGGTGGCGTTCACGCGGCGGCTCCCGCGTTCGGGCGCGGCGGCGTGGCGGTAGTCCGGGCGGTGGCGTTCACGCGACGGCTCCCGCATTCGGGCGCGGCGGCGGTCCAGGCGGTGGCGTTCACGCGACGGCTCCCGCGTTCGGGCACGGCGGCGGTCGGGGCGGTGGCGTTCATGCGGCGGCCTTTCCGGTGGGCACGGACGCGGCCCGGTCCTTGGGCGGGCGGGCGCCGATGTGCACGGCGATGTCGTCCAGGGTCGGCGCCTCGACGAGGACGTGCCCGCCGAGCCGATCCGCGTCCTCGGTGGCCACGAGCGCCTGCGCGCCGGTCGGGGTGCGCCGCATGCCGATCAGGTGCACGCCGGAGCCGTCGAGGTCGTCGGGGCCGCCGCGGACCACCCGGTACGCGGCCAGCACGTCGTCCTTGGTCCCGGTCCGCACGATCCGTCCGTCGTGGATCAGCGTCACGTAGTCGCCGATGCGGTCCAGGTCGGCCGTGATGTGCGTGGAGAACAGCACGCTGTGCCCCTCGTCCAGCAGGAACTCGCCGATGATCCCGGTCAGCTCGTCCCGGGCGACCGGGTCGAGACCGCTCGTCGGCTCGTCGAACACCAGCAGCCGGGCCCCGTGCGACAGCGCCACGGCGATCATGAGCTTCACCGACATGCCGCGCGAGAGCTCCCGCACCTTCGCCCGGAGGTCGAGGCCGAACTCGTCGAGCAGCTGCCGGTACCGGAGCGGATCCCAGCGGTCGTAGAACGGCCGCAGCGCCCGCTCGACCTCGCTCAGCCGCCAGTCC
The DNA here is from genome assembly GCF_050942475.1 of Dactylosporangium sp. CS-033363. Lineage (NCBI taxonomy): Bacteria > Bacillati > Actinomycetota > Actinomycetes > Micromonosporales > Micromonosporaceae > Dactylosporangium > Dactylosporangium sp. CS-033363. Next base: position 3,632,049 of record NZ_CP192032.1, read on the forward strand.
CCGACGAGGAACGCGTGGTCGAGCACCACGCCGACGTCCTGCCGCAGCGCCACAGGCCCGGGCACCGGCCGCCCGAGCAGCTCGATCGCCCCGGAGCTGATCGGCCGCATGCCGAGCAGGCAGTGGATGGCGGTCGTCTTGCCGGCCCCGTTCGCGCCGATGAGGCCCATGACGAACCCGGTCGGCAGCTCGAAGCTCACGTCCCGCAGCGCGAACCCGTTGCCGACCGCCGCGGTGCCGACCCCGCGCAGCGCGAAGGCCAGATCCTCATCGCTCACTGGAGACCCCCTCCTCGGACGCCGCCAGCAGGCCGTCGAGCATGCGGACGAGCTCGTCCCGGTCGAGCCCGGCCCGGCGCGCCGCGTCCAGGGCGGCCTGCAGCCCGTCCTCGACCTGCCGCAGCAACTGCTCACGGACCAGCGCGGTGTCCAGCGGCAGGACATAGGCGCCCTTGCCGGGCACGGTCGCGATGAACCCCGCGCTCGCCAGTTCCGCATACGCCCGGGTCGTCGTGATGACACTGATCCGCAGGTCGCGGGCCAGGGCGCGGACCGACGGCAGGACCTCGCCCTCGGTCAGCTCACCGGCCAGGATGGCCATCCCGACCTGCTCCTTGATCTGCTCGTAGAGCGGCACGCCCGCACTGTTGGACAACACCACCCGCACGACGGCCCTCCATCCGGTGCCCGACTGTACATAGACACTATAGACAGCAAGCACGGACCTGCCGCAAGACCCGTGCACAGGAATCGGGGCGCCCATGCGTAAGACAGGTGTGAAACGTGAACGGAAGGACTTCGCGGACTTCTACGGGGTCCCGGCACTCCTGCCTGCGCGCCGTACTCGCCACCGAGGCCGACCGCGCGCTCGCCAAGGACCTGGTCGCCGAGGCGTTCGCGCGGGCTGCTGGCGGCGGCGGGCGCGGACCAAGGTGAGCCGGCACCCGGCCCCCGCGGCGTGGGTGGTGCGCACCGCCGCACTGCTGTTTCAGTCAAGGCTGCGCTTGGGCGTCTCCCACCGCATGACGAGCTCGGTACGCCCGCCCTCGGTGCGACGGGTAGTCCAAGCGGCCTTCGGCTTGCGCGAGTTGCTGTCGACCGACATGAGATGCTCCTTTGACCTGCACTTCGTAAGGTGCCCTCAGTCTGCCGTTAACCTCCGGTTCAACTCATTCACCCAATTGACACCAACCCCGTGAGCCCGGCCACACCCGCCCGACCCAGACCTCTCACGACACCCACCGCGAAGTCCACTGTGGACACAAAAACGGCGAGCGACCCAAGTCCGCCCGCCGCCTCCGCCACCTCAGCCCCTGCCCCACCTCCGCTCTTGCCCTGACCTCAGCCCCTACCCTGACCTCACCTTTTCCCCTACCTCAGCCCCTGCCCTGACCTCAGCTTTGGCCTCCGTTCCTCCCTGCCCCCGGCCCCCCCGGCCCCCCGGCCCCCCGGCCCCCCGGCCCCCCGGCCCCCGCCTTCCCTACCTCAGCCCCAGCCCCGCCCCAACCGTCACCCCGCCATCACCGCCGCCCCCGCCCGCCGCCGAACCGCCACCACCCCCAGCGCCACCGTCCCCAGCACCACCACCCCCAGAAACCCCCGATCCAGCACCCCCGAAGCCTGCCCAACCAGCCCGAACACCGTGTGCGCCGCCAACGCCCCCGTGCACGCCGCGATCAAATGCCCCGAAGTCCAGCCAGCGTCCGCCGACCAGCGCCTCATGCCGTACACCAGCGAAACCACGACCGCAGTCGCGCCCAGCATCGGCACCAGCGCCCACGCCCCATGCGTGAACAAGGGCTGATGCGCCCCACCGAACGGCCAGACCAGGAAGAAGAACGCCAGCGCGCCGCCCGCCGCCACCAGCCCCACCACCAGCGGAGCCGGCGGCGCCAGCGCCGTCGCCGGCCGCAGGTGCACCCGCAGCGCCACCAACGCCAGCGCAAGCGCGACCCCCGCGAAGACCAGCACGGCCGCCGGCGGCATCGTGTACCCGGGGTCCTCCGAGGGCGGCACGCTCACCCGCACCACGAGCGCCCCGAACGCCGCGATCAGCCCCGTCGCGATCACCCCGCCCCGCCGCAGGTACGGCCGGGTCCCGTGCGCCGGGAAGCACAGCTCCACCAGCGCCACCGGGATCGTGACGCTGAAGACCGCGTGGTACACCAGGTTCAGCAGCGCATAGTCCGTGTTCAGCCCGAACAGCCGCGGCGCCCACTCCGCCGCGTGGTACAGGTTCGGGCTGGTCAGGCTCTGCAGCGCGATCCCCTCCTCGACGACCCCGTACGCGACGCCCATGAGCAGCAGGTTCGTCCAGCCGCCGCCGGTGCGCCGGACGAGCTCGCGGATGAGCAGCGCGCCGCCGCCGTACATCGGCGTGAACACCAGCAGCGCCCACTCCTGCCGCAGCGGGATCGTGCCCAGCGTGAGCTCGGCGACGACCGGCGCGGCCAGCACGAGCAGCCACGCGGCCCGCCGGTTGCGCGGCCGCCCGTCGAGCACGGCCGGGAACGCCGAGCGCACCACCGGACGGTTCACGGCAACGATCAAAACCGCCAGCAGCCCCAGTTGTACGGCCTGCAGCCCCCGCAACCACCCCGGGTTCTGCGCCGTCAGGAACACGAACGCGACCGCCACGAACCCGGCCGCGGAGGCGATGCGCACGCGCCGGTGGGCGGAGGCCACCCCGTGCAGCAACCGGGGCGCGAGCCAGAGATAGAGCCCGGCCAGCGCCAGCACCATCGCGGACCGGGTCCACGTGGTGGCGGTCAGGCCGCCGGGGTGGAAGACGAGCGTGAGCACGGCAGTGGTGACGCTCACCGTCAGGCTGGCGATGAGCAGCCCGACCACCACGCGGATGGCGTTGCGCTGCTGGGTTGTCATGCCGTTGACGCTAGGAAATCCGGGCGTTGAACACCTCGGCCCGCAGACCGGTCTCTTTGCTCAGTCTTTTGGCCGAGGACGGGCGGACCGCAGAACTTTAGGCTGAGGGCCGAGGCTTCGCTTCAGCCGAGGGCGGCCGCTTCGCTTCAGGCTGAGGGCCGAGGCTTCACGAGCCCGAGGTCATACGCGAGCACGACCGCCTGCACGCGGTCGCGGACGCCGAGCTTGCGCAGGATCGCGGACACGTGGGTCTTGACCGTCGCCTCGGTGACGACCAGCTGCGCCGCGATCTCCGCGTTGGCCGAGCCCCGCGCCAGCAGTCCGAGCACCTCCCGCTCCCGCTCGGTCAGCTGCGCGAGCGCCCCGACCGGCGCCGGGGGAGTGGTGTCGGTGGCCACGAACCGGTCCAGCAGCCGCCGCGTCGCCGTCGGTGCGAGGAGCGCCTCGCCGCGCGCCACGACCCGGATCGCCTCGACGAGCTCGGCCGGGCGCACGTCCTTGAGCAGGAACCCGCTCGCCCCGGCCCGCAGCGCGGCGTACAGCGTCTCGTCGAGGTCGTACGTCGTGAGGATGATGACCCGCGGCCGCTCGCCCGCCGCGGTGAGCCGGGCCGTCGCCGTGACCCCGTCCGTGCCCGGCATCCGCACGTCCATGAGCACCACGTCCGGGTCGGTGGAACCGGCCAGCCGCACGGCCTCCTCGCCGTCGCCGGCCTCGCCGACCACCTTGAGGTCGTCGCGCGCCTCGATGATCATCCGGAAGCCGGAGCGGACCAGCGCCTGGTCGTCCGCGATGAGCACCCTGATCGTCACGCGTGTCCTCCCGTACCCTCGTCGATCGGCAGCCGCGCCGACACCTCGAACCCGCCGCCCGGACGCGGCCCCGCGGCGAACGTCCCGCCGAGCAGCGCCGCCCGCTCCCGCATGCCCGCCAGGCCCTGCCCGCTCCCGCGGTTCGCCGACGGCACCGCCCCGCCGTTGCCGTCGTCGCGCACCAGCACCTCCACGGCCCCGTCCCCGACCCGCACGCTGACGGTCGCGCGCGATCCGCGCGCGTGCCGCAGCGCGTTGGTGAGCGCCTCCTGCACGATGCGGTACGCCCCCAGCTGCACCGCCATCGGCACCTCGCCCGCGCCCTCCCGCAGCACCTCGACCGGCAGCCCGGCGGCGCTGACCGTCCGTCCCAGCTCGGCCACGTCGTCCAGCGTCGGCTGCGGCCCGCGCTCGCTGTCGGTGTCGTCGCGTGCGGTACGCAGGAACCATCGCAGTTCGGCCAAGGCCTGCCGCCCCGCCTCCTCCGTGCGGCGCAGGGCCTCCCGCGCCTTGCCGGGGTTCACGTCGAAGATGTCGTCGGCCGCGGCCGCCTGCACCACCATGACCGACACGGTGTGCGAGAGCACGTCGTGCAGCTCCCGCGCGATGCGGGCCCGCTCCTCCAGGGCCGCCTGCCGCCGCTCCGCGACCCGCCGCGCCCCCCGCGCCCGGGCCTGCGCACCCCAGCTCCACGCGAGCAGGCACGCCACCAGCCACAGTCCCGCCGGCAACCAGCGCTGCTGCGCCAGCGGCGGCCCGCACACCGCGGCGACGGCGAGCGCGAGCATCCACAGCGACTCCCCGGCCGGCCGCAGCCACGCGAACGTGCACAGCACCACGAACGCCACGCCCGGCCCGAACGCCGGCACCAGCAGCTGAAACCCGGCGCTGACGGCGAGCACCACGGCGGTCCCGGCCCGCGGCCGCACATCAAGAACCCAGAGCGCCGCCGCTTGTACCGCGATGAGCCCGCACCCCACCGCCCGCACCCACAGCGGCCCGCCGAACACCAGCACCGGCGCCGACACCACGACCGAGCCCACGACGAGCAGCCGCTTCCACCGCGGAGCCAGCCGCGCCGTGTACCCGTCGCCGTGCATGTCGTCGACCTTACGCAGTTAATGCGTTGCCCGCGCCCGGGGCCGCGCGTACCGTTGGTGTCACAAGCGAAACGGGCGCCACACACACGAGAGGCCGGACTGATGACGACGACGCGGACCACGACCGGGACCCGGCTACAGCCGGCGCTCGGCGGTGCGCTCGTCGCCCTGGCCGAGTGGCTGGAGCTCGGGCGGTGGCAGGGGTAAGGCCTACGACAGGCCCTCCTCCAGCCGCCCGCCCCGCTCAGGGACCCGGGCGGTTTTCTGTATCTCCCTAGGGGTGTAGCTCAACTGGCTGAGCGCCGGTCTCCAAAACCGAAGGTTGCAGGTTCGAGTCCTGTCACCCCTGCGCAAGCGTGTTCCTTGACAACTCCACAGCGGATGGATTGCTTCATGGCGGGTTCGGCCAGCGGTCAGGCCGCCGCGTTCTCAGCGCGGAAACAGGGGTTCGACTCCCCTACTCGCTACCAGGCCATCGGGGTGTTCACGGCGACATGCCTGTCTTCCAAACAGGAGTAACGGGTTCGATTCCCGTCGGTGGCTCACAGTCTGTTCCGGGGTACGGCGCTGGCGTCCGTGGCCGCGCTTTGAACGCGGAACCCGCAGGTTCGATTCCTGCCCCCGGAGCTCCACAGTGGATGGACATTGCCAATGCAGCACGAGTGGTGGTGCACCGGATTCGTAACCCGGAGGAGGGAGTTCGACTCTCCCCGTTGGCTCGGTGGGGCGGCAGGCCCCATGCACCAGAAGTACACCCTGCCCGGGTAGCCCAATGGAAGAGGCCGTCGGCTCAGACCCGGCGTGTTGAGGGTTCGACTCCCTCCCCGGGTACCAGTCCATCCACTGTGGAGTTTCGGCGCAGGATGGAGACAGCCGGTCGTCGCCGACGAGTCGTGCTTCGCGACGCCGAAGGACGTCCGGGCGGTCGTCGAGTACGCGCTCGAGCGCGGCTGGCGGCCCGACGAGCGCGGCGGCATGTACGTCGTGCGGGGCACCCTGGCCCCGCGCGTCGCAGCGGCGTGAGGTGACGGCGGCGGTCAGCGGCCGGTGATGTGCTCCGGCTCGATGGTGAGCAGGAGGCGGACCTGGTCGCGGCCGCCGTACCACGGGTACGGGGCGCCGAGGTAGCGCTGGGCCAGGACCTCGATGTGCTCGGCGGCGCCGTCCTCGGTGACGGCGGTGACGCGGCCGCGGACCTGGAAGTAGCGGCGGGGCTCGTCGGGGTCGCCGATCGCCACGGCGACGCGGGCGTCGCGCTCGATGTTGCGGACCTTCTGGTGGCCGCGGACGGTGTTGATGAGCACGTGCTTGCCGTCGGTGTCGGCCCAGGTCTGGGTGATCTGCGGCGAGCCGTCGGGCATCAGGGTGGTCAGGTAGCAGAGACTGTTGCGCTCGAGCAGGTCGCGCAGGCCATCGGGAAGATCCACGTCGCGAAGGCTATCGCACGCACGCGCACGTGGTGAAAGGGACATGTCCGAATTATCCGAGCAGGACGCGGAGCAGGGCCAGGGCGTAGGCGTCCTCCGGGGTGGCGCCGAACGAGTCCGGGCGGTCGGCGACGCGCACCCGCCAGCCGTCGCCGGAGCGGTCCAACGCGTGGAAGGCGTCGCCCAGCAGCGTGCGGAGCTGGTGCTCGTGCGGCAGCCAGATCGCCTCGTCGCGCTCGATGTCGTCCAAAGCCCATTCGGTCGTACCGTTGAAGCCGATCACCGCCTCGCCCCCCGGCAGGTCGTGCACCTGGATGATCATGTCGCTGAGCACGAAGGCCTGGTCGTCGAGGCCCCGGTCCGGGATGGCGAAGCGGTCGCCGGGGGCGGGGCGCCAGGCGAGGCCCGCCTCGCGCAGCTCGGTGGCGAGTTCGATGCTTATCACCGTTCCATGGTGCCGTAGGGTCGGGCGATGATCGTGATCACGGGGGCCGCGGGCGGGGGTCGCGAGCCGGCTGCGGCTGGACGGGGAGCTCCGGCGTACCGATATCATCGAAGGACCGGGCATCGTCGCGGGTGACCTCGCCGATGCGGGGTTCGCGCGCGACGTGATCGCCGGCGCCGACGCGGTCGTGCACCTCGCGGGCCAGGCCGACCCGAGCACGCCCTGGGCCGGGCTGCGCGGGCCGAACGCCGACGTCACCGTGAACGTCCTCGACGCCGCGGCCGCCGCCGGGGTGCGCCGGGTCGTGCTGGCCTCGTCGCTGCACGCGATGGCGGGGCACGTCGACGCCGGGCGCGTGTTCGTGCCGGAGGAGCTTCCGCCGTACGCCTGCTGCCCCTACGGCGCCGCGAAGGTCCTCGGCGAGCAGCTGGCCCGCTGCTACGCCGACGTGTGGGGCCTGTCCACGGTGTGCCTGCGGCTGGGCGGCGTGGCGGAGCGGCCCTTCGGCGCGAGCTGGCGCGGCGGCTGGCTGAGCCCGGGCGACCTCAACCGCCTCGTGGGCGCGGCGCTCGCGGCCGACGTGCGCTTCGGCGTGTACCACGGAATCTCCGCCAACACCCCGCGCGTCTACGGCTGCACGCTGCCCGGCTACCACCCCGCCGACGACTCGGCCTCGTTCGCCGATCTCCCCGACGACCTGACCCCGCCGTCCGAGGACCGACCGCGCTGGGGGATCGCTCACCGCAGCTGACGGCCTTCGAGGGCGCGCAGGATGCCGCCCGCAACCGGCGTTCGCTCACCGCCGCTGATGGGCCTCCAGGGCGCGCAGGATGCGTCCGTTCACTGCGGCTGACGGGTCTCCAGGGCGCGCAGGATGCCGGCCCGCAGCCGGCGGGACGCGCCGGGCAGGTTGGTCAGGGCGCGGACCTCGGCGTCGGTGAGCTCGGGGCGCGTGGCGAGGGCGAGCACGGCCGCGTACGGCCGGTGCAGCCCCGCCACCAGCAGCCGCGCCGCCTCGTCGCGGACCTCCAGCAGCAGCGCCCGGTCCGCGTTCGGGTGCCCGGCGAGGGCGCGCAGGAGCGTGTTGCGGTCCCACGCATCGTACTCGCCGGCCGCCCACACCCGCCGCAGCGCGGGTAGTGCGGCGTCGGCGCGCCCGGCCACGGCGAGGCGTACGAAGGAGTACGGGCTGCCGGACAGCTCCAGCAGGTCGGCCGCGCCCGTGGCGGGATCGCGCGCGACCCGCAGGTAGTCGGCCGGCCCGCGGTTCCGCTCCGGCAGCTGCACCCCGGAATCGTGACACACGGCGCGACCGGCATGATGTCGCGCATGGCTCACAAGGCAGTGGTCACGGTCGCCTGCGCGCCCGGGGACGCGGGGCACGTCGACGCGGTGCGGGACCTGTGGATTCTTGTGCGGGCGGCCGGTTTCGACGCCCGCGTGCAGTCCCGCGAAGGTCTGGAGACCGACGCCGTGGTACTCGAGGTCGGCGACCATCGCCGCGAGGTGGCCCTCGGCGCGTTGCGCGGCGACGACCTGGACTGGCTGCGCAAGCACCGCGCGGCGACGGCGACCACGCACGAGCTGCGGCTGGCGGTCGGGGTCGAGGGCGGCCGGGTGCGCAGCACGGTCACGCTCGCCGGCGAGCTGCTGTGCGAGCGCGAGCAGCCGCTGCCGTTCGGCCGGGACGAGGTCTGGGACCTGCTCGACCGGCCCGGCGCCGAGGCCCGCGTGGCCCGGCTCGGGCAGCGGCTCTCGGCGGCGCTGTTCGACGCCGACTCGCTCGACTACGTGACGGTACTGCTGAGCGAGGGCGTCGCCGGCACCGTCCTCAACGTGCTCGTCGAGGCCGACGGGCCCGCCCACGAGCTGCCGTTCGAGTTGCTGCGGCTCACCGACCAGCGGGCGCTCGTCGCGGTGGACGGGGTGCGGCTGACGCGGATGGTGGCCGGCGTACGGGTACCGGAGCAGCACACGGAGCCCGGGCCGCTGAAGATCCTCGTGGCGGTCGGGGCGCCCGACCGGACCGAGAACCCGCCGCTGGACGTCGAGGCCGAGATGCAGGCCATCGTGTCCGTCGTCGGCGGGGTGGGGCGGGCCGAGATCACGATCCTGGAGGTCGCCGGGGTCCGCGAGATCGCCGAGGCGCTGCGCGGCGACGCGTACCATGTGTTGCACCTGTCCGCGCACGGGTCGCCGTACGGGGTCGAGCTCGAGGACCGCGACGGCAACGCGGTGGACGTGCGCGCCGAGGACCTGGTCCGCGCGCTGCGCCGGGGTGGCCGGGCGCTGCCGCTCATCGTGCTGTCCAGCTGCGGCGGGGCGGCCGACGCGGACGCCGGGCTGGCCGTGACCCTGCTGCGCCACGGCGCCGACCGGGTGCTGGCGATGCAGACCTCGATCACCGACTGGTACGCGACGCGCCTGCTCACCGGCGTGTACCGGGCGCTCGCCGAGGACAACGTCAGCGTGGCGGAGGCGGTGGCGCGGGCCCGGGTGGCGCTGGTCGCGGAGGCGGACGGGCGGCGCCCCGAGTACGCGGTGCCGGCCCTGTTCGCCGCTTCCGACGGGCCGTTGTGGGAGGCGGGGGCACGGGAGGTACACCTGCGGAACCCGACGGAACTGCCGACGGGCGCGGGCGTGCGCGAGTTGTCGCTGGGCGACCTGGTCGGTCGGCGCGCCCTGCTGCGCACGCTGACCCAGACGCTGCGCGACGAGGCCGCCGGGCAACCGCTCGTCAACGGCGTCGTGCTCACCGGGCCGGCGGGGATCGGCAAGACGGCGCTCGCGGGCCGGGTCGTGAGCCGGCTCCGGGACGACGTCGAGGACCCGTGGGCGATCGTGGTCCACACCGGCGCCTGGAACCCGCCGCGACTCTTCGCCGACCTTACCGCGGCCGACGTCGACGCGCCCAATCCCGGCGCGCTCGCCGAGGCCCTGCGCACCCGGCGGGTCCTGCTGGTGTTCGACGACTTCGAGCAGAACCTCACCGTCGGCGGCGACGCGTTCGCCGACCCGGGCTTCGGCGAGCTCGTCACCGCCTTGACGGCCGCCGCCGAGCGGGGCAAGCTGCTCATCACGAGCCGTTATCCGGTACCGGATGCGCCGCTTCTGGCTCGTCTCGACGTGCCGCCGCTGAGCGATGCCGAGCTGTCCCGGCTGCTGCTGCGCCTGCCCGCCGTGCGCGAACTGTCCACAGAGGACATCGGCCTGATCGTCGCGACGGTCGGCGGGCACCCGCGCCTCGTCGAGTTCGTCGACGCCCTGCTGCACGGCGGCGCCCGGCTGCCCGAGGTGACCGAGCGGCTGCGCACGCTGACCAAGCTGGACCACATTGGACAGTCGGGGGCGGGGGAGGCGGCCCGGCAGGCGATCGCCCTCGGCGCCCAGGACGTGCTGCTCACGGAGCTGCTGGACCTCGTGACGCCGGCCGAGCGGGAGACCCTCCTGCAGGCGGCGGTGTTCCGGATTCCGGTGAGCGCCGCGGATCTGGCCGCCGACGGGGACACGGACGCCGTCGCCGCGCAGCTCGACCGGCTGCGTGACCTGACGCTGATCGGCGTGGCCGACGGCGGGGCGGTGGTCGAGCCGTGGCTGCGGGAGGCGCTGACCAAGGCGCAGGCGGACCGCCTCGCCGAGCGGCACGCGCGCGCGGGGGCCGTGTGCCGGCAGCGGGTCGACGCCGGCGAGGCCGATTTTGCCACGGTCCTCGAGGGGGTGTATCACTTGGAGGGCGACGAGCTCGCCGCGTTCGCGGAAGCCGTGCTGCCGAAGCTTGCCGGGGCGGTGGCGGTGGCGGCCTTCCTCGGCGACGTGACGGACTCGCTGCCCCGGGAGCATCCCGCCTACCTCGGGCTGGTGATCCGCGAGCGCGAGGCGTTGGGCGCGTCGGGGAGTACCACCGCGGCCTTGGAAAAGGGTGCCGTCGTGCTGGCGCTGACCGAGGACGACCCGGTCGCGCTGAGCTCAGCCCTCGACCGGCAGGCGCAGCTGTTGCACCGCCTCGGCCGGCTCACCGACGCGCGCGAGCACTACGAGCGCGCCCTGGAGATCGACGCGGGGCTGGCCGCGGCCGACCCTGCGGACGTGGTGCTGCAGCGCAATCTGGGGCTGAGCCACCAGAAACTCGTCCGCGTCGCGCTGGACGACTCCGACGCGGACCGCGCCGTCGCGGCGGCGACCGAATCCCTGCGCATCCGCCGCGAGCTGCTGGCCGCCGACCCCGACAACGCCGGCCTGCAGTGGGATCTGGCGGTCTGCCTCGGAACGGCCGCCCTGGTGTCGGAACCCCGTCCGCTGCTGGAGGAGGCCCTCGCCGTCTGGCGCACCCTGGTCGCCGCGGACCCGGACAACGGCGGCCTGCTGGAGCACCAGTTCGACTGCCTGGACGCGCTGTCGGAGCTGGACGGGGAGCATTACCGCGAGCTGACCATGGAGGCGGCCGCGATCGCCGACCGCCTGACCGACGCCGACCCGGGCAATGCGGGATACCAGCGCAAACTGCTGCTCTCGTACTGGCGGCTGACCGACCTGGACGTGCGCGCCGGGGACCTGTCGTGCGCCGAGGGGCACGCGAAGGCCGCCGCGGTGCTCGCCCAGCGCCTCGCCGACGGCGACCCGGGCAGCGCCGACGCCCAGCGCGACCTGGCCGGGGGATTCCGCCGGCAGGCCGACTTCGCGCTCGCCTCCGGCCACCCCGAGGAGGTACGCGGGCACCTGGAGCTCGCCCTGGAGACGACCGAGGCGCTGGTCCACCGCTTCCCGCGGACCGGCGCACTGCACCGCGACCTGGCCGTGGCGCGCGAACGCCTGGCCGACTGGCTGCGCGACACGGGCGACCCCGTCCTGGCGCGGACGCTGTACCGGCAGGCCTTGTCGAGCCGCCGCCGGCGCGCGGTGCTGGACCCGGAGGACACCGCCTCACCGCTGGCCCAGGCGGACGTGCACGACCGGATCGCCGCACTGGACGAGGCCGCGGGTCACAAGGCGCGGGCCCGGCGGCATCGGGCGGCTGCTGCGGAGCTGCGTTCGACCTTCCCGGCGTGATCTTGTTCGAAAAGTCGGGCGCTGGCGCGCCGCGACTTTTCGGACTTATACCCCGTCAGGGTATTCGCGTACTTCGTGGCGATTTTTTGGCTGTCACATTCCTGGTCCCGGCGGTGCTTGGTAGATGTGAAGCAGGATGTGCTGCCGGCCGAGCGGAGGGACGCCGAACCCGTGTCGAGTCCGCCGAGGCGAGGACCGGCCGTGCGGGCCGACCTCGAAGAGGTGTTCCGCACCGCGTACCCGCGCGTGGTCGCCGTCGCCGCGCGCGTCCTCGGCTCGCGGGACCAGGCCGAGGATGTGGCCCAGGATGCGTTCCTGGCGTTCGGCCGCTCGACGGTACCGGCGGGGGAGGCGGTTGGCTGGCTCTGCGTCGCCGCCGCGCACACCGCGCTGAACCTGCTGCGCTCCGGCCGGCGGCGGGCCACCCGCGAGTCGGCGGCCGGCGGCGCGGACGCGTTCGCGCCCGACATCGCCGACGACGTGGTGGCCCGCGACGAACGCCGCCGCGTGCGGGCCGCCCTGGCCCGGCTGCCCCGCCGGCAGGCCGTCGCGCTGGTCCTGCGGCACAGCGGGCTGAGCTACGCCGAGGTCGCCGCGGCCCTCGAACTCTCGCCGGGCAGCGTCGGCACCATCGTCCGCCGCGCCGAGTCCTCGCTACGCAAGGAGTTGAACCGTCATGCGCCATCCCAGTGACGGCACGCTGCGCCGGCTCCTCGACGAGCCGGACGGCGTCGCCGATGCCGACCGTGAACACGTCGCGGGCTGCCCCGTCTGCCGGGCCGCGCTCGCCGCCGCCGAGGAGGACGCCACCGTGGCCGAGACACTGCTGTCCGCGCCATTGCTGCCCGCCGCGCCATTGCTGCCCGCCGAGCCGTTGCTGCACGCCGAGATCGACGTCGACGTCGACGTCGACGCCGGGTGGCGGCGGCTGTCGGCGAACCTCGACAACCCCGAGGCGCGCACGGCGAGCGTGGCGAGGCCCGGGCGCTGGCGTACCGCGTGGCGCAGTCCCCTCATCGCCGCGGCCGCCGCCGTCGCGCTGCTGACCGGGGCCACCGCCGCGGCCGCCACGAACTGGCTGCCGATCTTCCGCACCGAGCGGGTCGCGCCGGTGACCGTCACGCCGGCGGATCTGGTGCAGCTGCCGGAACTGTCCGCGTACGGGGACGTCGTCATGACCGAACGGGCCCGCGTCCGCGAGGTCCCCGATGCCGCCGCGGCGAAGGCGGCGACCGGGCTCGCCGTGCCCCGGCTGGCGTCGACGCCGCGGGGGGTGACGGGCAGCCCGCGGTACAATATCGGGGATCGAGCGAGTGCGGTCTTCACCTTCTCCGCCGCCAAGGCCGCCCGCACCGCCGAGGCCGCCGGCAAGCCGCTGCCGCCGCCACCTGCCGGGCTCGACGGCAGCCACTTCCGGCTCACCGCCGGGCCGGGGCTCGCCGTGGTGTGGGCCTCCGCGTCGGGCGCGCCGGCCCTGATCGTCGGGCGCGCGTTCGCGCCGACCGCCGACTCGTCCGGCATCCCGTTCGCGACCGCGCGCGACTACATGCTGACGCTGCCCGGCCTGCCCGAGTCGGTCGCGGCCCAGCTGCGCGCGTTCACCGGCGACGGCACGACGCTGCCGCTGATCGTGAAGTCGGCGCAGGAGACCAACGCGACCGCCGACGTCAACGGCGTCCAGGCGCTCGTGCTCAGCCTGCGCGACGGCTCGATGTCCGCGGTACTGTGGGTCGACCGCGGCATCGTCACCGCGGTCGCCGGATCGATGAGCGCCGACGAGGTCCTCGCGGCCGCCCGGGGGCTGCAGTGGTGACCGAGCCGCCGGCCGCGGTGGTGGCCGAGCCGCCGGCCGCGGTGGTGGCCGAGCCGCCGGCCGCGGTGGTGGCCGAGCCGCCGGCCGCGGTGGTGGCCGAGCCGTCGGCCGCGGTGGTGGCCGAGCCGTCCGCCGCCGTCTGGTGCTCCGGCCTGCGCAAGCGCTACCGCAAACGCACCGCCGTCGACGGCGTCTCGTTCACCGTCGCGCGCGGCGAGGTGCTGGGCCTGCTCGGCCCCAACGGCGCCGGCAAGTCCACCGCCATCAAGATCCTGCTCGGGCTGGTCCGCGCCGACGCCGGTGAGGTGCTGCTGCTCGGCCGCCCCGCCGCCGACCCCATGTCGCGCGAGCGCGTCGGCTATCTCCCTGAGCTTTTCCGGTACCAGCCGTGGCTCACCGCCCACGAAGTCCTCAACCTGCATGTCCGGCTCGCGGGCGCCCGCGTCGCGGAAGCGGAGCGCCGCGAGTGTCTCGGCCTCGTCGGTCTCGCCGATCGCGCCGATGACCGCGTCGGCGGCTTCTCCAAGGGCATGCAGCAGCGCCTCGGGCTCGCCGTCGCGCTGGTCGCCCGGCCCGAGCTCGTGATCCTCGACGAGCCGACCAGCGCCCTGGACCCGATCGGCCGCGCCGACGTGCGCGATCTGCTCCTCTCCCTCAAGGACCGCGGCGTCGCCGTCCTGCTCAACTCGCACCTGATCGGCGAGGTGGAACGCGTCTGCGACCGGGTCGTCATCCTCGACCAGGGCCGGGTCGCCGCCGCCGGTACCCTCGCCGAGCTCCTCGGCCGCCGCGAACTCCGCCTGCGCCTGGGCGACGTCGGCGCCGACGCCTCGGCACGGCTCGCGACCGCCGGCCCCGTGACCAAGGACGGCGACACCTACACGGTGACCCTTCCCGCCGAACCCGACGAGTCCACGGTCCCGAGCCTCGTCGCCGACCTGGTCGGCCTCGGCGTACGCGTCCACGCCGTCGAGCCGGGCCGCATCACCCTCGAGGAGCGCCTGCTCGACATCCTGCGGACCGGAAAGGGAGACGACCGGTGAGCACTGTCTTCACCATCGCCGCGCTGACGCTGCACGAGGCGGCCCGGCGCAAGGTGCTGCGGTCCCTGGCCGTGCTCACCGTCATCCTGCTCGGCCTGAGCGCGTGGGGCTTCAACCGCCTCAACGCCGAGTTCGGCGGCCTCACCAGCGGCGAGGCCCGCATCGCCGCGTCGATCGTGCTCAATCTCGTCATGTTCGGCCTGTCGCTCATCGCCGCCCTCGGCACCGCCTTCCTCGCCGGCCCGACCCTCGCCGGCGACATGGAGTCCGGCATCGCCCTGTCGATGCTCGCCCGCCCGGTACGCCGCTACGCCGTCCTCCTCGGCAAGTGGCTCGGTCTCGTCGTCTTCGGCGGCAGCTTCGTCGTCCTGGCGGGCGTCGCCCAGCTCGTCATCGTCAAGGTCACCGTCGACTACTGGCCGCCCCACCCGATCGCCGCCCTGGCCCTGCTCGCCGGTCAGACCACGGTGCTGCTCACGCTCGGTCTCCTCCTCTCCGCCGTCATCTCCCCGATGGCGTCGGGCGTCGTCGCGGTCGGCCTGTTCGGCGCAACCTGGGTCGCGGGCGTCGTCGGCGGCATCGGCGTGGCCCTGCACAACGACAGCGTCGCCCGCGTCGGCGAGGTGTCCCGCGTCCTGCTCCCGACCGACGGCCTGTGGCGGGGCGCGATGAACGGCCTGCAGAGCCCGGGCTTGATGAGCGCCGACGCCTCGTTCGCCGGCCATCCGTTCCTGAGCGCCGACCCGGTCACCGGCGTGTACGTCGCCTGGTCGCTGCTGTGGGTGTCCGTGATCCTGGGGCTGGCCGCGACCGCCTTCTCCCGCCGCGACCTCTGACGCTTCCTTGCGCTGGTACCGCTCCCCGGTCCGCACCTCCTGTCGTGTCCCTGGCCCTGTCCCTCTCCAGTGGCCGGGGCCACGTCACTACCCGTCCCTGCCTGCCCGGTGTTTCGGTGGGCGAGGACGGCGAGGTTGGCGTGTTGGCGGCCTCGGTCTCCTGCTTCGTGTCCGGTCCCGTGACCGACGGCCGGCGCCTTCGGGCCTCCCTCCGTTCCGCCCCGCACATCGTGGGGCCGCTCTCCCTCCCCCCGGCCGTCATCGGGTGGCCGGTTCCTCTCTGGCCGTCATCCGGTGGCCGGTTCCTCTCTGGCCGTCATCCGGTGGCCGGTTCCTCTCTGGCCGTCATCCCGTGGCCGGGCGCGAGAGCGTCCGGCCGCTGGTCGTCGGTTCCACGTCCGGGAACGACCCGTCCCCGAACAGCACCCGCGCGGCCATCGCCCGGCCGGCCCGCCCCCGCATCGCCGCGACCGCCGCCTCGACCAACGCCGGCGACGTCAGCCCGGCAAAGGCCCGCCGCAGCAGCAACCGCCCCCGGAACTTCGAGCGCAGCATCCCCCCGTCGTACCTCCTGAGCTCTCCCACCTCCCCCGTCCGCACAAAGGCCACCGTCACCGCCGCCGCCAGCTCCGACAGCCGCAGGCAGGGATCGAGCCCGCCCGCCGTGAGCGGCGACACGGCCCCCGCCGCGTCCCCGACGAGCAGCCCGTCCGGCCCGGCCAGCCGCCGCAGCACCCCGCCCACCGGAATCGGCCCGCCCCGCCGCTCGACCGGCCCCACCGGTGCATGCGTCCCCGGCGCGCCGGCCGCGAAGTCGTCGAGCAGATGCCGCACCCCCTTGCGCATGGCCTGCGGGTACCCGGCCACCCCGATGTGCGCGTGCCGCCCGTCCTCGATGACCCACCCGAGGTACCCGGGCGCGACCCGCGGATCGAGCACGCAGTGAAACGTCGGCACACTCGCGGGCGCGTCGACCGCGTGCACGATCTCGGCCCCGACCAGCAGCCGCCGGTTGACGTCCAGCCCGAGGTCCCGCGCCACCCGCGACCGCGCCCCGTCCGCCCCGACGATGAACCGCGCCCGCACCGGCTCGTGCCCCTGCAGCTTCACCAGCCGCTGCCCCGCGGTGATCCCGCGCACCGACCCGTCGTACCGCACCCCGAGCCGCACCCGCGCCCCGGCCGCCTCCGCCTGCCGCCGCGCGTGCTCGTACACGCCCGGCATGTCCGCCACCCGGTACTCGACCCGGTCACTCGTCAACCGGATCGGCTCCCGCCGCGACGGCGGATACAGCACCACGTCCCGCACCCCCGGCCCGAGCAGGTGCTCGGGGAGGTCGAAGTCCTCGAGCGTCCGCCGGACGAAGATCCCGGTCGTACGCACCCCCGCGGCCAGCGACCGCCGCTTGTCCACCACGACGACGGAAAGCCCCTGGCGGGCGATCAGCCGAGCGGTGTGCAGTCCCGCGAGCCCAGCACCGACAACGAGCACGTCAATCGTCTCCACCCTTGCGAAGCTAGGCTCGTCCGACCCCGGTCCGGCCGACCTGCACCGAACCTCCCCGACACCCTCACAGCCCTTTCCGACAACGGCGCCCCGCGGTGACCTAGGGTAGTGATCATGGGTGCATCCGGTTGGGGCTACCACACCGAGTACCAGCCCGACCTGCAGCGAGCCCTGGAGCAACTCCAGGCCCGGGTCCTGGCCGACGGCGACTACTGGTGGGCCGCCGAGGGCAAACGCGCGAGCGACTGTACGAACCGTCCCCGCTCCATGGCCGCCCTCCTCGCCGACGACCACGTCCAGCAGTCCGGCACCCACTCGATCCTCGACATGAACCGTGTCCTTCCACTGGGCGAGCAACCACAACTCGGCTGGATGGGCGACATCCAGGCGATCCTCAACGCCGGCCGCGGCGCCGACGCCATCGAGCACCTCGGCCGGCCCGAGTTCGGCACCGTCACCCAGGTGACGCCGGCCGAGGCCCTCGAACTGACCGGCACCGCAACCCTGACCCGGGAGCACCTGACCGCCCTCGACGACCTCCGGTACTACGTGGGCTTCGGCCGCTGCGCCGTCCTCCACGACACCAGAGCCGAACCGATCGAGATCTACTTCTGGGGCGCCTCGGGCGACTGAACGGCCTCAGCTCACCGCTCACCGGCGGGCCGGCGCCACCGAGCTCCGACCCAGTCGGCGCCACCGAGCTCCGACCAAGCCGGCGCCACCGAGCTCCGACCAAGCCGGCGCCACCGAGCACCGACCAAGCCGGCGCTATAGTCGGCGGTTCGTCGTCTCGCGAGGTGGTCCACTCGTGATGGCGCGGCCATCGTCTCGCCGGCGAACCGTGCCTGATCGCGTTCCCGTTCACGGATGATCCAGCCGATCCCGGAGTTCGTCCGCGGCCGGATCGCTGAGCTGCTCGTACAACCGCAGCGCCAGTCGCCAGGCCTCCGCCTGTCCCACGCGGTCCCCGGCCGCCAGCCGCGTCTCGCCGAGCTCGACGAGCATCCGCGCGTGCGAGGCCCGGTCGCCGAAGTCGTGCATGAGCCGGATCGCCTGCCGGTGCGCGCGGGTCGCCTGGTCGTACTCGCCGAGCCGGTGATGGATCTCCGCGTTGTTGCTCCACGCGAACGCCTCCCCGTGCCGGTCGCCGACCCGCTGCAGCAGCTCCTGCGACCGTGCGCCGAGCTCCAGCGCCGCCGGTAGCTCGCCGGCCTGCACGTGCGACCACGACAGCGCGCTGAGCGTGCGCCCCTGCCACAGCAGGTCCCCGGCCGCCTCCGCGAGCTTCAGCGTCCGCTCGAACTCCTCCTTGGCCTCCGCGTGCTGCCGCCGGGACGTGAGCAGCATCCCGACGCTGTACCGCGCCCGCGCCTCCCCGATCGTGTCGCCCAGCTCCGCGTAGAGGAACACGGATTCGGCGAGGTGCGCCGCGGCCCTGTCCGGCCGCTGCAGCCGGTGCAGCACCCGGCCGATCTCGCGGTGGGCGCTGGCCTGCCCCGGTACCTCGCCGATGCGCTCCATGACCTCGAGCGCGGCGGTCTGCGCGGCGACGAGCTCGGTGCGGTGCCCTCGCCAGTCCAGGTACGTCGTCATCGTCCACGGCAGCTGCCAGGCGTGCGCGTCGAACCCCTCGTCGGCCGCCAGCCGCACCGCCGCCTTCAGCACGCCGTGGTTGGCCTCGAACCAGGCCAGGGCCAGTCCCGGGCCGCCGAGGCTCGGCACCGGCAGCCCACCCACCGGCGCGGGCGGATGCAACGGCCGCCGACCCGGGTCGATGAGCAGCGCCGCCGCGTGCGCGGTGTGCAGATGGTGGTCGAGGATCCGGTGCACCGCGTCGTGCCGCTCCTTCGGCGGATGCTCGGCTTCGGCGAGCCCGGCCGCGTACGAGTGCAGCAGGTCGTGCATCACGTACCGCCCCGTCACCGGCTGCGTGAGCAGGTTCGCCTGTTGCAGCTGGAACAGCTCCCCCCGGATCGCCTCCGGCGTGACACCGGCGAGACCGGCCGCTCCGGGTGCGGTGAACTCGGGGCCGGGATGCAGCCCCAGCATGCGGAAGATGTAGGCCGTGTCCGGGTCGAGCTCTCGGTATGACCACGAGAACACGGCCCGCACGTCCGTCACCGGGTCACCGCCGTCGAGCGCGTCCAGCCCGTCGCCCGCATCGCGAAGCTCCGCCACCATGTCGGCCAGCGGTACCCGGGATCGGATCGCCATCTGCGCCCCGGCTATCGCCAGGGCCAGCGGCAGCCGGCCACAACGGGCGATGATCTCGTCGACGGCGTCCGGCTCGGCTGCTACGCGGGTCCGCCCGAGCCGCCTCGCCAGCAACTTCCGGGCGTCGTGGTCGTCGAGCAGCCCCAGTGCCACCCGACGCATTCCGGTGGCCGGGAAGGTCGTCCGGCTGGTCACCAGCGTCATCGTGTCCCTGCCCTGCGGCAGCAGCGACCATACCTGCTCGGCGTCGCGGGCATTGTCCAGCACCACGAGCATCCGGCGGTCGGCGATCGTGTCACGGAACAGGTCGGTGAGCTCGTCCGGGTCGTCGGGGAGCGTCTCCGGCCCGCGCAGGGTGCGCAGAAACCCACGCAGCACCTCGGCCGGTTCGGCGGCCGTGCCGCCGGCGTCGAAGCCGCGCAGATTGACGTACAGCTGGCCGTCTGGAAAATCCGGAGCCACCCGGTGCGCCCAGTGCACGGCGAGGCTCGTCTTGCCCACGCCCGGCGGGCCGGTGATCGCGCACACGACCGGCCGCTCGTCGTGCTTGGCCGCGTCGAGGCTGAACAGCTCGTCCTCGCGTCCGCTGAACCCGCGAACGACCGGCGGCAGCTGGGCCGGGACAAGCGGCGGCGCCGGGGCGGGAACGGGGTCGGCGGTGAGTGCGGGATCGCGGCGCCCGATGGCCGCCTCCAGGTCGCGGATCGCCTGGCCCGGATCGAGCCCGACCTCCCTGAGCTGCCGGCGCAGCAGCCCAGCCGTGTCCAGAGCGCCTTTCCACTCACCGCACCGATACTGCGCGAGCATGACCAGCCCGTGCACCCGCTCGTCGAGCGGATTGTTGTCGGCGAGCAGGTGCAGGTCTTCGAGCACGTCCTCGTGCTCACCCAGCGCCAGCAGGTCCTCGGCGAGCCCGACTTTCGCCCGCACCCACATGCCGTCCAACCGCTCCGCGTCGGCTTCGAGGCTCGTGAGGTCCTCCAGCGGCCGGCCGCGCCAGAGGCCGACGGCGGCGCGCAGCAGCCGGACCCGCTCCCGCGGATCGTCGTTCTCGGCGGCCGACCGGATGAGCCGCTCGGCCCGCGCCACGTCCGTCGGGTCACCGTCTCCGGCGACGTGCAGGACATACCCGGGCGGGCGTGCGGTGATGGTGGCGGCGTCGCCCAGGAAGCGGCGCAGCTGCGACACGTGCTGTTGCAGTGTGTTCTGCGCGGTTTCGGGCGGGTCCGTGCCCCACAGGGCGTCGATGAGCCGATCGTTGCCGACGACCTCACCGTGGGCGAGGGCGAGCACGGCGAGGAGCGCCGCGCGGCGCACCCCGACGACGGTATCGAACTTGCCTTCGGCGGCGATGTCGACTGATCCGAGAAGCCTGATGAACATGCCTCGGAACCTAGTCGCGCGGCGGCTTTCTGCCCCAGGGTGCAGGCACCTGAATTGAATCGGGGTGCAGGCACCCTGGGCCGGAAACCCGGAATCCGCGTAAGTTGGCCGCGTGGAAAACCAGACCGGCTTCGGCCAACCAATCGGAACAAGCGCCCCGCGCGCCGCGTTCGATACGGACGCGCCGCGGCTGAGCCTCAACGGGACCTGGCGGTTCCGGCTCGCGCCGAGCGTGGCCGAGTCGGCCGAGGGATTCTGGGAACCGGACTTCGACGACACCGGCTGGTCGGATCTGCCGGTGCCGTCGAGCTGGCCGATGCACGGGCACGGGCGTCCCGCGTACACCAACGTGGTCTATCCCTTTCCGGTCGACCCGCCGCACGTGCCGACGGACAACCCGACCGGCGACCACCGTCTGGTCTTCGACGTTCCCGCCGCGTTCGAAGGGCTCGGCGCCCGGCTGCGCTTCGACGGCATCGACTCGTGCGGGCGGGTCTGGCTCAACGGCGTCGAGCTCGGCGTCACGCAGGGCAGCCGGCTGCCGGCCGAGTTCGACGTGACCGCGGCGCTGCGGCCCGGCGGCGTCAACGTCCTCGCGGTGCGGGTCCACCAGTGGTCGGCCGGCAGCTACCTCGAGGACCAGGACATGTGGTGGCTGCCCGGCATCTTCCGGGACGTCACGCTGCTCGCCCGGCCCGACGGCGGCGTCGGCGACGTGTTCGTCCACGCCACCTTCGAGCCCGACGGCCGCGGCCGGCTGCGCGTCGAAGGTCCGGCGGACGCACTGGTGAGCATCCCCGAGCTCGGCCTCGCCGACCTGCCCACCGGTGCCGGGCACGACGCCGGGCCGGTCGAGCCCTGGACCGCCGAGACCCCACGGCGCTACGAGCTGATCGTCGCCACCGCCACCGAGACGGCGACCCTGCGCATCGGCTTCCGCACCGTGGCGATCGTCGGCGGCATCCTCACCGTCAACGGCCGGCGGATCGTGCTGCGCGGCGTCAACCGGCACGAGTTCCACCCCGAGCTCGGCCGGGTCGTGCCGCCGGACGTGGTGCGCGCCGAGCTGGAGCTGATGAAGCGCCACCACGTCAACGCGATCCGGACCAGCCACTACCCGCCCCACCCGGCGGTGCTCGACCTGTGCGACGAGCTCGGCTTCTGGGTGATCGACGAGTGTGACTACGAGACCCACGGCTTCGAGGGGCTCGGCTGGCGCGGCAACCCCAGCGACGACCCGCGCTTTGCCGCCGCCCTCGTCGACCGGATGCGCCGCATGGTCGAGCGGGACAAGAACCACCCCTCGGTCATCATGTGGTCCCTGGGCAACGAGGCCGGCGTCGGCGCCAATCTCGGGCTCATGGCCGACTGGGCCCGCGAGCGCGACCCGGGCCGCCCCCTGCACTACGAGGGCGATCGCAGCTGTGCGCATGTCGACGTGTACAGCCGCATGTACGCAAGCCACGCCGAGGTCGACGCCATCGGCCGCGGCGAGAGCCACGTGCCGCACCTGCCGTTCATCCTGTGCGAATACGCGCACGCGATGGGCAACGGCCCGGGCGGCCTCGCGGAGTACGACGAGCTGTTCGACCGCCACCCGCGCTGCCAGGGCGGCTTCGTGTGGGAGTGGCTCGACCACGGCATCCGCCGCCCGGCGGGCGACTACGCCTACGGCGGCGACTTCGGCGAGCCGCTGCACGACAGCAACTTCGTCATCGACGGCCTCGTCTTCCCGGACCGCACACCGTCGCCGGGCCTGACCGAGCTGGGCGCCGTGTACGCGCCGGTCCGCCTCGCCGCCCGGCCGGGCGAGGTGACGGTGCGCAACCGCTACGTGTTCCGCTCACTGGCCGGCGTCGCCCTCCGCTGGACCATCGCCGTCGAGGGCGTGACGGTCAGCGAGGGCACGCTGGGGCTGCCACCGATCGCGCCGGGCCAGGCGGAGATCCTGTCACTTCCAATCGCATCGGTACCGTCTGCTGCCGGCGAGGCCTGGCTCACCGTCGACGCCGTGGACGGTGCGGGCCTGGTGCTCGGCAGCGGACAGGTCCAGCTGCGAGCGGCGCCCGGCTGGGTCCCGGTGTCGCCCGCGCTGGACTCCGCGCCGGCTTCGGGAGAGACGCCATCCTCGGGAACGGCGCCTATTCGGGAGGATTCCGCGACAACGCCGGGTCCGCTTGCTTCGGCAGGGTCGGCGGCCGCGGCAGGGGCTTCGGGTCTGGCAGAGCCGGACGTGGGGTCGGAGGCGGCGTCGGGAGCGTCGGTGCCGGGAGAGTCGGCGGCGTTGGGGGCGTCGGCTTCGGCGGGGTCGGCGGCCGCGGCAGGGGCTTCGGGTCTGGCAGAGCCGGACGTGGGGTCGGAGGCGGCGTCGGGAGCGTCGGTGCCGGGAGAGTCGGCGGCGTCGGGGACGTCGGCTTCGGCGGTGGCACCCGGGGCGCCAGGTGTCGCACAGACCTCGGGTTCGGCGGAGGCGCTCGAGCACCAGCCGCCGATGCCCGGCGCGAACGGATCGGAGGCGCTCGCCGCTGGGGTACACGCCTCGGCGTCGCTTCCGTCGCCGACTCGGGTGGGCGCTGAGGAAGGACCGCGCTGGGACGGCGGCGTGATCCGGCTGGGCCTGGCGGAGTTCGAGCCGGTGCACGGACGGCTGACTCGGCTCGGCGGCCTCTCGCTGAACGGGCCCGTGCTCGACGTGTGGCGGGCGCCGATCGACAACGACCGCCTCGGGCCCGACCCGGTCGCCGATCGGTGGCGGGCCGCGGGACTGCACCGCATGACCCACCGGTTGCTCGGCATCGAACTGACCGGCGACGCCCTCGTGGTGGCGACCCGGGTGGCACCGGCGGCATCGGATCGGGCGCTGCTGACGTGGTACACCTGGCGCAATCGCGAGCGGGCGCTCGAACTCACCCTGCGCGTCGAGCCGACCGGCGATTGGGACATCCCGCTGCCGCGGCTCGGGGTGCGGCTGGAACTTCCGCCGGAGCTCGGCGACGTCACCTGGTTCGGCGCGGGACCGGGCGAGGCCTACCCCGACTCGCGGACGGCCGCGCTGATCGGCCGGTACGAGTCCACTGTGGACGGGCTGGCCACACCGTACGTGTATCCGCAGGAGAACGGCAATCGGGCCGACGCGCGCTGGCTGACGCTCACCGGGCCGGACGGTGGCGGGCTGCGCGTCGAGGGCTTGCCGCGGATCGACTTCACCGCGCGGCGGTGGTCGACGGCGGCGCTGGATGCCGCCCTGCACCGCGCCGACCTGGTGCCGTCGGACCGCATCCACCTGCACCTCGACCACGCGCACCACGGGCTGGGGAGCGCGGCGTGCGGGCCGGGGGTACTGCCGCAGTACGTGCTGCATGCGGCTCCGGCGACGTTCGCGGTGGTGCTGCAACCGCTGGGCTGACGAAACCGCGACCGGCCGGCGCCGGCTGTTGCGCCGACCGTCCGCCCGGCGACGGGCCTGATGCTGTCAGGGACAATGGCACCGTGCAGCACTGGTGTCAGGCAGCGATGCCGTGGCGCCTGACGTCCGTTCGTCGGTGGCGTCGCTGAAGAGCGGCGCCATGTGCGGGCGTTGCCGTGATGTCTGGCGCCCGTTCGTCGGTGGCGCCGCGGACGAGCGGCGCCACGTGCTGCTGGCGGCTACCTTGGCCGGTCGGCGCGGATCTCGCGTGCCGCGACCAGCGCCATCCAGAGCCAGCCCACGCCCACGGTGCAGCGCTGCAGTGATGTCTAACGTCCGTTCGTGGTGCCGCAGAAGTGCGGTCACGTGCGGGTGATGCCGTGATGACTGACGCCCGCTCGTCGCTGCGCTGTGGAAAAGGCGGTTGCGTGCGGACGGTGCCGTGATGTCTGACGCGCGTTCGTCCGTGGCGCCGTGGGAGAGCGGCGCCGCGGACGAGCGGCGCCACGTGCGGCTGGTGGCTACCTTGGCCGGTCGGCGCGGATCTCGCGTGCCGCGACCAGCGCCATCCACAGCCACCCCACGCCCACGGTGCAGCGCTGCAGCAGGCCCGCCACGTCGACCAGGGTGGTGTGCTGGCTGAAGCCCATCGTGGTGAGCACGAACAGCGTCACGAACGCCGCGGCGCTCAGGAACGAGTAGATGGACCAGGCGGGGGAGCGGCGTCGGGCGTACGCGTACGCGAGGACGAGCATCGCGGCGGCGAAGGCGGCGAAGCCCGGCAGTGCGAAGGCCAGGTCGTGCAGCTGGCCGTGCCACGTCGGCGGGTCGGGAATCGGGGGAGTGCCCGCCGGGTAGCCGCTGACCGGGTCGGTCCGGAAGGCGCCGGCGCCCAGCAGGCCGACGCCCCAGACTGCCAGCAGGAGTGGGGCGGCCGCCGCGCCTGGACCCGGGCGCAGTGCGCGGCGCAGGGCCACGGCGAAGAGCAGGCACAGCACGCCGGCGATCGTGAAGTTGACGACCTGGACCCAGCCGCCGGGGCCGAGGGCCAGGGAGCTCACCGGGTGGCGCATCGGGTCGTACCCGGCGCGGAACGCCTGCTCCAGCAGGAAGATTGCGACGAACAGCGGGCCCGCGATCAGGCCGGCGCGCAGGAGGCGGTTCGGGCGGTGGGGTGGCCGGGCGGGCGCTGCCGCCGCCACGAGAGTTTGAATCCCCGTCATGCGTCAACCGTAGTTGACACGCTCGTGAGCGTCAACCCTGGTTGACATTCGGCTGGGGCCGAAAGGCTTCACGGGGGTCTGGGGGTGCTCGTACGGTCCGGGGCATGACCACACGAACCATTGAGCTCTCCGATGCGCTGCTCGACTACGTCGCCGTGCACGACAGCTCGCGGGATGCGCTCATCACCGAGCTGATCGCCGAGACGCGGGCGGCGCTGCCCGACGAGCACGACATGCAGGTCTCCTCCGAGGAGGCCGGGCTTCTCGCGATGCTCGCCCGGATCACCGGGGCCCGGGACGCGCTGGAGATCGGGACGTTCACCGGGCTGTCCTCGCTGGCGGTCGCGCGGGCGCTGCCCGAGGGCGGGCGGCTCATCTGCTGCGACGTCTCCGAGGAGTGGACGGCGGTCGCGCGGCGGTACTGGGCCCGGGCCGGGGTCGCCGACCGCGTCGAGCTGCGGCTGGGGAACGCGGCCGAGACGCTCGCCGCGATGCCCGCCGAGCCGTTGTTCGATCTCGCGTTCATCGATGCCGACAAGGTGTCGTACCCGCGGTACTGGGCCGAGGTCGTGCCGCGCATGCGTGCCGGCGGGGTCATCGTCGTCGACAACGTGCTGCGCGCCGGGCGGGTGCTGGCGCCCGAGGACGAGCCGAGCCGCGTCGTGGCCGCGTTCAACCGGCAGGTGCTCGCCGACCCGCGGGTCGACTCGGTGATGCTGCCCGTCGCCGATGGGATCACCGTTGCCCGCGTGCGTACGGTGGGTGCGTGATCCACATCCGGCTCGACGGGCGAGCGCTGGCGCGGACCCGGCTCGCGGTCAGCCCCCTGCACGAGGTCGTCAGCGCGCTCTACCTGCTCACGCGCAGCCCCGGCGCCGTGCCGTGGCCCTACACCGACTGGGCCGGGCGCGCCCGCGCCGTGTTGCGCGACGATCCGCGTTTCCAACCCCTGCACTTGTACCGTGTGCTGTACGGAAGCCGGCACGAGCGACCGACGCCGGACGTGTTCTCGCCACCGCCGTCCTCGCCCGGCCCGACGATCGCCGACGAGCTCGACGGACTGCGGGCGACGCCGCCGGAGCTGGTGCGGGCGCAGCTCGCCAAGCACTACCCGGAGGGCGTGCCGGCGGCCCTCGCCCCGTACCGCGCGGACCCGGCGGCGGCCCTCGACCGCCTCGCGACCGCGGTCGAGGCGTTCTGGCGGGTGGCGATGGCCCCGTACTGGCCGGCGATGCGCACCGCCCTGGACGAGGAGGTGCTCGCCCGGTCGCGGTCACTGGCCACCGCCGGCCCGGGCGCCGTGCTCGGTGAGCTGCGTGGACAGGTGCAATGGAAACCTCCCGTACTTGGCCTGATCAAGCCGGTCGAATCGGCCGTCGACGCGACCGGGCGCCGGCTGCTGCTCGTGCCGGTCCTCTTCGCGCAGGACATGCTCATGTGCTCCACCGACGACCCGGAGGTGCTCATGGTGAGCTACCAGGCCCGCGGCGCCGGTGTGCTGGCCGCGAGCCGGCCCGAGAGCCGGGCCGACGACCGCCTGGCGCTGCTCGCCGGGCCGGCCCGGGCCGCCGTCCTGCGCGCGCTGACCGCCCCGGCGACCACGACGGGCCTGGCCCGCGAGCTCGGCCTGGCGCCCAGCACCGTCTCGCAGCACCTGGCGACCCTGCTCGCCGCGGGCCTGGTCGAACGGCACCGGGCCCGCAACGCCGTCCTGTACGCCCTGACGCCCGACGCCACCATCCTGCTCCGCCTGCTCGCGGGCGCCTGACCCCGCGCGCAGACCGTGTCGCCCATCGCCTGATCGCGGGCGGATGATCCCACGCAGGCCCCGGCAACCGGCACCTCGCCCGGACCCCCGAGACGCCGGCCGCCCCGGTCCGATCCGTGCGCCGACAGTCTATCCGGGGGGTACGACGACAATCGCCGCGCAAAGTCCACAATGGACGAGCTGGCGTGGGGGCCGAGGCGCAGGAGGGCGCCGGGCTCGGTGAGAGAGCGCGGTGCGTCGACAGTCCGGGGTCCGCGGCCCGCGGCGTCCCACGCCGTTGCGATGCCGAATCGCGCTCATGGGACCCACGACCCGGATCGCGATCCGGGTACGGGACCTACGGCACGGATCGCGGTTCGGAGCGCGTGCGCGGACCGCCGGGAGGGTCAGGCCGAAAGGGAAGCGCGCACGCGCTGGCGAGCGGCGTGGATCCGGGACTTCAGCGTGCCGTTCGGGATGCCGAGATAGTCGGCGATCTCCTCGTAGTCCAGCTGGCAGATGTCGCGCAGGACCAGCGGGGTCACCAGCTCCGGCCGCTCGGCGCCCAGCTGCTCCAGCGCCTCCAGGAAGTCCAGCCGGGAGCCCGCGATGACACTGGTGGTACGGGGATCCGGGACATCGACGTGCAGCACGTCGCTCGGCTGCTCGGCCGAGCGGCGCTTCAGCGACCGGTAGGTCTGGCGGGCGCAGTTGGTGACGACCACGTACAGCCAGGTCGTGAACTTCGACCGGCCGCCGAAGGTGTGGATCTGCGTGGCGACCTGCAGCAGCGCGTCCTGGCAGGCCTCCTCGGCGTCCTGCGGACACGGCAGGAACCGGATGCAGCGGTGCAGCACCTGCGGACGGATCCGGCGCAGGAGGCCGTCCAGAGCGGCCCGGTCGCCCGCCGCGGCGCGGTGCGCGAGCTCCTCGGTCTCCAGCTCGTCGGCCCCGGCCCTCAGCTCGCCTGGCACAACGTCACCCCGTACCCTCCCGGACCGGCGGACTGGTCCGCAGCGATGATAATGATGACGTGCCCAATCCCGAGAAGATCGGCCGGTACCGAATCCTACAGCGGGTGGGCTCGGGCGCCTTCGCGACCGTGTGGCTCGGTGCCGACGACACGCTCGACGCGCTGGTGGCCATCAAGGTCCTCGCCGACAACTGGGCCCACCATCCCGACATCCGGGCGCGATTCCTGCAGGAGGCCCGCATGATGCGCCGGGCCGACTCGCCGCGGATCGTGCGGATGCTCGACATCGACGAGCTGCCCGACGGGCGGCCGTACTTGGTCATGGCGTACGCCGCCGGCGGCACCCTCGCCGACCGGCTCGGCGAGGGGCCGCTGGCCGTGGAGCAGGCGCTGGCGGTGGGGGCCCAGATCGCCGAGGCGGTGGCCGAGCTGCACCGCATCGGCGTGCTGCACCGGGACCTCAAGCCCTCCAACGTGCTCTTCGACGAGGCCGACGGCGAGGAGCGGGTGCTCGTCACCGACCTGGGGCTGGCCAAGGCGCTGGCCCATGCGTCCGGGTTCACCGTGGTCGCCGGGACGCCGGGCTACATGTCGCCGGAGCAGGGGCGGCTGGGCAGCGCTCTGGACGTGCGCTCCGACGTGTACGCGATCGGCGCCGTGCTGTACCACATGCTGACCGGGCAGATGCCGCCCGCCCGCGACGGCAAGGAGCAGCCGCTGCGGCCGTCGCGGATCCGGCCCGGCATTCCGTCCGCCGTGGACAACCTGGTGACCCGGGCGACCCAGGCCGACCCGGCCCGGCGCTGGCCGTCCGCGGCAGCCGTCGCCGAGGCCCTGCACAGGCTCGCGAGTCCCGAGCCGCCGTCGTCGCGCCGCCGCTCGCGCCGGGCCCGCGTGGCGGCCGTTGCCGCCGGGACCGTCCTGGCGGCTGCCGCCACGGGGGGCGTGCTGCTGGTACGCGCCCACACCGGGACGGTCCGGGTGACCGACAAGACGGGCGGCCTGTCCGTCGCGGTGCCGGCGGCGTGGGCGAGCCAGCTGCGCGACGGCGGGTGGAATCCGGCCGCGCTCGGCCTGCCGGACGGCCACGCGCCGGGCCTGGTGGTCTCCAGTGACCTGTCGGCCTGGGCCGACCCGCACCGCGTGGTCCCGGGAGTCTTCGTCGGCGTCAGCCGTGCGCTGGCCACCGGCACGACGGAACCCGCCCTGCCGGAGCACACGGGCTGCTCCCGGGTGGCCGACCGGACCGTGACGGTGGACGGTGCCACGGCGCAGGTGCACCGCTGGGTCCACTGCGACGGGACGGCCACCGCCTTCGACGAGATCGTGTTCGTGCCGGCGCAGCGCGGGTTCGGCGTGTACGTGCAGATCCGCCAGACCGACGACCACGACCGCACCGACACGATCCTCGGCAGCCTGCGGGTCGGCACCTCCATGACCGTGCAGGCCGCCGGTACGACGCGGCAGCCGGCGCGGGTCACGACGTCGCCGCGGTGATCCCGGTGTTGTCGATGTGGAAGCCCTTGCCGTTCGCCGTGCAGGTGACGCCGGTCGAGGCCGACTCGCAGCGGAACGGCCCGACGCCGGTCGCCTGTCCGTAGGCGAGGGTCGGCGTGCCTTCGCCCGGGTTGCCGATGCACCCGCCCTGGGTGCAGGTCTTGTACGTGCCGGTGGCCTGAAGGGTCACCGAACGGGCCGGCGTGAACGTCTGGCAGTACGCCTCCGTGAGCCCCGCGTCCTGGTAATGGACCTCGCAGCTGATGTTCCCCGACGGGGAGAGGAACGCGCCGCCGGTCGAGCGCTCCATCGGCACGAACGTCGAGCCGGTCGGCGCCTTCGTGGTGGGAGCGGCCGCGGTGGTGGTGGCCGTGGTCGGTCCGGTGGATCCGGCCGGCGGGCCTCCGCTCGGGGCGGAGCCGCTCTGGGCAACGGCCGTCGCACCGGTGGAGGTCCGCCCGCCGGCCGGGGCGGCGTCGCCGGGCTGGGTGACCGGGCCGCACGCGGCGAGCAGCAGCAGCATGCCGGCGGCCGCACCGGCCAGTGTGATGTGACGCATGGGAGTCTCCTCAAGGCTCGTGCTTGGTTGGTCGGCATGTGTGATGCCGCCTTGACGGGCCTGGTTCGCGGGCGCGGGTCACGAAATGGTAACGAGCGGGCGGGCTCCCACCATGGCCCGCGACCGGGCGCGATCACGGTACGAGCAGGGTGCCCGCGCCCTTGAGGCGGCGGACGACCGGCGAGGTCTCCGCCCCGGTGACGCCCGGCAGCGCGCCGACGCCTTCGGCGAGATAGTCGTACAGCTCGTCGAGATCGCGGCAGATGACGGTCGCGGTGATGTTGGCCGGGCCGGTGATCGCCGCCGCGTAGGCGATCTGGGGGTGCGTGGCGAGGGCCCGGGTCACCGGGGTCAGAGCGGATGGCGTGACCGTGAGCCAGAGCAGGGCTTCGGCGTGGTAGCCGAACAGGGCGGGTTCGACGTCGACATCGAAGTACAAAATCCGGCTCTTCTGCAGTTCCTCGAGGCGTCGGCGGACCGTTGTCTCCGACCAGCCCGTGGCCCGCGCGAGGGTCGGGAAGTCGGCGCGGCCGTCCCGCGCCAGGGCCGTGAGCAGGGCATTGTCGGCCGGGGTGGGGGCAGCGGAGGCGGTGGCCGGCGGGGGCTCGGGGCGCAGGGCGGCGATCTCGCCGTCGGTGAGCGCGGCGGTGCGGCCCGGCCAGCCATCGAGTCCGGCCACGCCGCGCAGCACGCAGTAGGCGCTCACGGCGGTGACCTTGGGGGAGCGCGGCAGTTTTTGGAGCAGCAGTTCGCCCTCGTCGGCCTGGCGGCGGGTCCGGGTCACGCAGGAGATCTCGGTGCCGCCGGACATGATCAGCACCCAGGAGGTGTCGGCGCGCCGGGCGAGTGCGGTTGCGACGGGCAAGGCGGCGTCGGGTGTGCACCGCATGCGCACGAGCCAGTCGACGTGTCCCAGGGCCGCGGCGTGAGGCAGGCCGACGACTCGGAGCATACCCGTCGAGCGGAGGCGGCGGTAACGGCGCGCGACCGTGCGATCCGAGATCCCCAGCACCTCGCCGATGCGGCTGAACGGGGCGCGGGCGTCGACCTGCAGCGCGTGCGCGATGCGGCGGTCGAGGTCGTCGAGTGTGAGTGGATCCACCATTTCCACGGTACTGCGTGCCGGATAGCGCCGTGATCGGCCCGGCACGCGTCGCTTGCGCGGGCGCGGCGGCAGGCTCGGGGCATGCGCAAATGGTTGCCACTGCTCGCGGTCTCGCTGAGCACCCTCATGCTGCTGATCGACATCACGATCGTCAGCATCGCCGCTCCGGCCCTGGCCCGGGACCTGCACGCGTCGTTCGGCGCGCTGCAGTGGACCGTCGACCTGTACGTGCTCGTCCTCGCCGCGCTGCTCATGGTGGCCGGGTCGCTGGCCGACCGGATCGGGCATCGGCGGGTCTTCGTGGCCGGGCTGATCCTGTTCGCCATCGCGTCGCTGACCTGCGGGCTCGCCCCGAACGTGGGCGCTCTCATCGTGTCGCGGGGCGTGCAGGGGCTCGGCGCGGCCGCCATGTACGCCACGAACGCCGCCCTGCTCGGCCTCGCGTACCGGGGCCGGGACCGTTCGATCGCGTTCGGCGTCTGGGGCGCGGCGAACGGTGCGGCGGCCGCGGCGGGGCCGATCCTGGGCGGGCTGCTGACCGAGCACGTCAGCTGGCGCGCGATCTTCCTGGTGAACCTGCCGGTCGCGGCCGCGGCGCTGCTACTCGCCCGACACGTTAGCGCAGAGCGGGCCGGGCGCGCGGGCCGCCTCGACCTCCCCGGCGTCGCGAGTTTCACGGCGGCCGCGACATTGCTCGTGTACGGCCTGATCAGAGCCGGTGACGCCGGCTGGACCGACCGGCCGGCGGTCGGCGCGCTGGTGGCCGGCGGGTTCGCGATTCTCGTGTTCGTGCTCGTGGAGCGGGGCCGCCGCGAACCCATGCTCGACCTGCGGTTGTTCCGCCGGCCCGCGTTCAGTGTGCTCATGTTCGGTGCGGCCGCACTCACCGCATCCGCTTTCGCGGGGCTGGTGTTCGTGTCAGTGTGGGCGCAGTCGGTCCTGCGGCTCGACGCGATGGATGCCGGGCTGGTCCTCGCGCCGATGGCGGTGGTCGCGTTCGTCGTCGCGGGTGCGGGCGGGCGGCTGCTGCACGCGGTGCCGGCGCGGTACAGCATCGGCGTGGGCCTGCTGCTCGTCGGCGCCGGAGACGCGCTGTGCCTGCTGGTGGGCCCCGGCTCGGGCTGGTCCGCGGTGGTTCCCGGCCTCGCGGTGGTCGGCGTCGGCGTCGGGCTGAGCACGCCGGTGCTCGCGTCGGCGACCCTGGCCACGGTACCGCCGGATCGCGCCGGCATGGCCACCGGTGCCTCGAACACGTTCCGGCAGATGGGCTATGCGCTCGCCCTGCCCGTCTACGCGACCGTCCTGGCCACCGGAGCGGGCGACGTGCTGCACGGCGGCGCGTCGGCGGCCGCGTTCGCCGACGGCCTCGACCGGATCTTCGTCATCAGCGCGGCGATCGCGGTTGTCGGCGGACTTGCCGTGCTCGGGCTGCTGCGTACGACCCAGGGTGGACCCGAAACTGACGACCCTGGTCCGATGCGCGCTCCTGCGGCGAGTACGACCCAGGGTGTACGTGAAAGTGACGTCACTGGGTTGACGACGGCGGAGCCCGCGATTGGAAGGATTTCCTCATCACCGAGATGACCGAGGAGGTCCCGATGCCAACGCCGTACCGGTTCGTCACCCCGATCCCGAAGCGCGCCGCCACCGGCACGGTGGCCGCGGTGTACGCCGCGTCCGCCCGCGAGCTCGGGGCCCGCTTCGCCCCGCACCTCTCGCCCGCACCGGACCTGCACGCCGCACTGTGGGCGGTGCTGCGCGAGTCGCTCGTCGCCGGCACCGTCCCGCGGGCGCGCAAGGAGGCGGTCGCGGCGGCCGTGGCGGTGGCGAACCGGTGCCCGTTCTGCATCGACGCCCACGCCGCGATGCTGCACGCGACCGGCGAACACGACCTCGCGGGCGCGGTGGTGCGGGGCGAGGTGCCGGATCCGCTGGTCGCTTGGGCGAAGTCGACGCGGTCGGCGGAGCCGGAGCCGTGGCCGTTCCCGGCTTCCGAGGCGCCCGAGTTCGTGGGGACGGCGCTGGCGAATCACTTCATCAACCGGATGGTGGACGCGCTCCGGCCGGGCTCGCCGCTGCCGGGCGGGGCGCTGCGGTCGCCGTCGCGGCGGGCGGCCGGGCTGGCGCTGGCTCGGACGGTCAGGCGAAGCGTCGTGCCGGGGGAGAGCCTGGCGCTGCTGGGGTCCGGGCCGGTGCGGGTGCCGGTGCCGGTGCCTGCGTCGGCGGCGACGGCGGCCTGGGCGGGGGACGGGCCGGTCGGGGTGGCGTGGGCGGCGTTCGCGCGGGTGGCGGAGGCCGGCGGTGGGCTGCTCGGGGCGACGGCTCGGGCGGTGCTGCACGAGACGGTCGGGCGATGGCGGGGCGAGCATCCGGAGCTCGGCGGGTGGCCGGGGAGCGTGCTCGAGTCGGTGCCGGAGGACGAGCGGCCGGGGGCGCGGTTGGCGGTGCTGGCGGCGTTGGCACCGTACCGGTTGACGGAGAGCGCGGTGGCCGAGTGGCGGAGCACGGTCGGGCGGCGCGGGGACGAGGAGTTGGTGCGGGTGCTGGGTTATGGGGCGTTCGTTGCCGTCGAGCGGTTGGCCAGTCGGGTGGTGGTTGCCGTGTAGGGGGCGGGAGTGCGGCAGAGGGCAGGGGCTGTCGCTGACATCGGCCGGGGTGGCGGGCCGGGCCGGGGAGGGGCCGCGGGCCGTGTCGGGTCGGTGCCGCGGGCCGTGTCGGGGTCGCGGGCCGGGTCGGGTCGGGGTCGCGGGCCGCGGAGTAGGGCGGCGCGGGCGGAGGGGAGTCGGCGGGTCGGGGGCAGCGCGTAGGAACGTCGGAGGGCGGCGCGGGGTGAGGAGAGTCGGCGCGGCCGGGGACAGCATGGAGCGCCTGCCTGGGCGCGGCATCTCCGCGCACGGTGGGAGCCGCGCCGGACGCAGGTGGGTCCAATGTGGACACGAAGACGGCGCCGTGGGTGGAGGTGGGCTGACGGGCGGGTTGGAGGCGAGGTGGGGGCTCAGACGGTGAGGGCGGCGGCGTCCTCGGTGGCGAGCCACTGGTCGTAGGTGGGGCCCTCGATGCGGGCGCCGTCGGGCGGGAGGAGGGCGCCGGCCGGTACGCCGGACATCGACTGGGTGTCCGGGTCGACGGTCAGGTCCAGGCCGCGGCGGCTGACGAAGGCCTTGGCCATGTCGACCAGGTTGGCCTCCTGGGGGCCGGCCAGGTCGGCGACGCGGCCCCGCGGGCGGCTCTCGGCCAGCTCGACCAGGACCTGGGCGACGGTGCGGGCGGCGACCGGGCGGGACTGGACGTCGAAGACGCTGGCGTGCGAGTCCTGGCGGGTGATGGCCATGAGCTGGGCCGGCAGCTCGTGCAGCTGGGTCGCGCGCAGGATCGTGTGCGGGACCGGGCCGCGGGCGGCTGTGCGTTCCTGGTCGAGCTTGGCCTGGTAGTAGCCGAACGTCGTGCGGTCGACGCCGACGATGGACAGGGTCACGATGTGGCGGACACCGTCGCGGGCGCCGGACTGCTGCAGGGCGGCGGAGACCGCGGTGAAGAACTTCGATGCTGGCTCGCGCTCGATGGTGTCGGGGTTGGTGACGTCGACGATGACGTCGACGCCCCTCAGTGCCTCGTCGAGGCCGGCGCCGCCTCCCGCGACGTCGACGCCACGGGAGCGGCTCAGGACCACCACGTCGTGGCCGGCCTGCTTGGCGATGTCCACGACGTGGCGTCCGACCGTACCGGTGCCGCCTGCTACCGCGATCCGCATGTCGTCACGCTCCTCGAAGTCGGGTTCACGCCCCGGCTACCCGGCCGGTCGCGGGTGAACCAACTTCGGCAGCCGTCGACGTGTCACGCATGCCGGCCGGGATCGTGTGCGGGCCGGCCGCGGGCGCGATCGATCAGCCGGGCCGCCCGTACAGTCGCGTGACGCTATGAGGCCTGGAGCAGGCGCCCGACCCGGGAGATGGTCTCGCGCAGGTTCGGCTCCGTGGCCAGGTCCAGCGCCTCGGCGACCGTGAGCCAGCGCAGCGGGGCGTCGGGCTTCTCGGGGCGGGCCGCGTCCGGGGTGCCGGTGGACAGGACGAACCGCACGTCCGCGTGCTCGTGGGCCGGTTCGTCGCCCTTCGGCTTCACCGGTACCACGACCACGTGCACGATTCCCTCGCCGAACCGGGCGAGGTCCGCGAGGCCGGTCTCCTCCTCGCCCTCGCGCAGGGCCACGGCCACCGGGTCCGTCTCGCCCGGGTCGCCGTGGCCGCCGACCTGCAGCCACGACTCCTGGCGGGCGTGCCAGCGCAGCAGGACCCTTGCGGTCGGCGGGTGCACGATGAGGGCCGACGCGGTCACGTGCAGCGGCGTGTCCCGGGACCACACGTCGCCGCCGGAAGTGAGCAACTCGCGCAGGCGGTCGACGTCGGCGGACTCGGCGGGATCGGCGGGACGGTACGCGGAGACGAGGTCGGCAAGCACGATCGCCAAGCCTAGGCGGCGCATACGGCCGCGCGCGACCGCAAAACGCGACCGCAAAACGCGACCGCCAAGCGCGACCGCGAAACGCGACCGCCAAGCGCGACCGCGAAACGCGACCGCCAAGCGCGACCGCCAAGCGCGACCGCCAAGCGCGACCGCCAAGCGCGACCGCCAAGCGCGACCGCCAAGCGCGACCGCAAAACGCGACCGCCAAGCGCGACCGCAAAACGCGACCGCAAAACGCGACCGCAAAACGCGACCACAAAAGCAGCCCGCGGCGAGGAGCAAGCGAACGTCAGCGCTGCGCGGGCTCCGGGAAGATCCCGCGGACCGAGCCGCCCGCGAACCAGATGCCGATCGCCAAGGCAGTGGTCGCCTCCAGGTAGGGCGCGCGGGACAGGTCGCCGCACGAGGCCGGAACGCAGCCCATCGACGCGATCAGCGATGCGACCTGGTCGGCGGCGTGCGTGTCCGAGGCGCAGAACGGCACGGTCAGCGCGAGGTCGTCCGCGGTCCAGATGCTCGAGTGGACGACGTTGAACGCCTTCACCACCGACGCGTCCGGGGCCGCGGCGGCGATCTGCGCGGCGATCGAGGAACCCGGTGGCACGGTGAGCATCGGGCCGGACGGGCCCGGGGCGATCGGGTTGGTGCAGTCCAGCACGATCCGGCCGGCCAGGAGGTCGGCGAGCTCCGCGGCCAGGACCGGTGCGGCCGGTGCGGGTACCGCGAAGAGGACGAGGTCGCCGTGCTTCGCGGCTTCGGGCAGGGAGCCGCGGCCGCGGATGAGGACGTCGTGGCCCGCGCGGGTCCAGGCGGCGCCGAGGGCGGTGGCCATGTTGCCGGTACCGATGATGCCTATCTTCATGCGGAGAACGCTAGGAGCGCCGATGCACACCGCGCGGTGTCCGTCGGGCGGGGGAGAATCGGGGGATGGAGCCGCACGAGGACGAGTTCAGCGCCGACTGCCAGGCCCGGATCGCGTTCGAGGTGCTCGCGAACCGGTGGGACAGCGTTGTCGTGTTCACGCTCGGGGCCTACGGGCCGATGCGGCCGTCCGCGCTCACCGCACGGATCGGCGGGATCAAGGCGAAGGTCCTCAACGATGCGTTGCGGCGCTTGGAGTACAACGGCCTCGTCGTAAGAACGTCCTTCGCGGAAGCGCCGCCGCGGGTCGACTATGCGCTCACCGAAGCGGGGCAGGCGCTGCTGGAACCGATGCGCGCCATGGGGCAGTGGGCGCTGCGCTACGGAGACGACGTTCTCGCCGCCCAGGAACGAAGCGATCGTGGGAGAGCGCTCTCCGATTCTCTGTAGTTATTGACACGGGTCTACCCAGCGGTTCACAGTGGGAACCTCAGAGAGCGCTCTCTGGCAAGATCGACCGGACTCCGCCCCCGGTTGACCCGCCAAACCCCGGAGGATGCTTCATGCCCCGACCCGCACGCGCGGGCCGATCACGGCTGCGCACGATCACGTTCGGCGC
This sequence comes from Dactylosporangium sp. CS-033363, assembly GCF_050942475.1. Classification (NCBI taxonomy): domain Bacteria; kingdom Bacillati; phylum Actinomycetota; class Actinomycetes; order Micromonosporales; family Micromonosporaceae; genus Dactylosporangium; species Dactylosporangium sp. CS-033363. The sequence continues at coordinate 3,669,007 of NZ_CP192032.1, forward strand.
CGCCGCCACCGCGCTCGTCGCCACGTTCATCACGGGCCTCGCGCTGCGTTCCGCTGACGCTGCCGAGACTCCCATTTCGCAGGGCAAGCCCGCGACCGCCTCGTCGAGCGAGAACGGCGGGTCCGCCGCCGCCAACGCCGTCGACGGCAACGCCGGCACCCGCTGGTCCAGCGCCTTCAGCGACCCGCAGTGGCTGCAGGTGGACCTGGGCTCGAGCGCCACCATCACCAAGGTGGTGCTCAACTGGGAGGCCGCTTACGCCAAGGACTTCACCATCCAGACCTCGGCCGACGGCGCCGCCTGGACCACCATCAACACGACGGTCAACGGGACCGGCGGCACCCAGACGCTGAACGTGAGCGGTTCCGGCCGCTACGTGAAGCTCAACACCACCAAGCGCGCCACCCAGTACGGCGTGTCGCTGTGGGAGTTCCAGGTCTTCGGCACCGGCGGCACCACCACGCCGCCGAGCAGCGGGGCCGGCTGGGTGAACATGGACATGAACAAGTGGAACGCGCAGGTGGCCGCGTTCAACGCGCTGCCGACGCACCCGTACCCGGCCAACGCCGTGCGGGTGTCGGAGTTCAACGCCGCCTGCACGTACGACCACTCGTTCAAGGACGACCCGATCGTGTTCCCGGGGCTGGCCGGTGCGTCGCACATGCACAGCTTCCTGGGCAACAAGAGCGCCAACGCCAACTCGACGACCGAGTCGCTGCTGGCCTACACCCAGACCAGCTGCGGGCCGGCCAACGACCTGTCGGCGTACTGGATCCCGACCCTGTACGAGAACGGCGTGGCCGTCGAGCCCAGTGGCGTGACCGTGTACTACGGTTCCCGCCTGCCGGACCCGAGCGTCACGATGCCGTTCCCGCAGGGCCTGCGGATCATCTCGGGTGACGCCAAGCTGCAGACGGCCACCCCGGCCGGTTCGCCCAACCAGTTCTGGTGCGCCGGGGCCGGCGGCGAGATCGGCCGCAGCGCGGACGGCAACTGGCCGCGGTGCGCCCAGACGGCGTACCTCAACTACCAGTTGGTCTTCCCGGACTGCTGGGACGGCGTCCACCTGGACAGCCCGGACCACAAGTCGCACATGGGCAACGCCGTCAACGGCAAGTGCCAGGGTCAGTACCCGGTCGCGGTCCCGAACATCTCGTTCGTGATCGCGTACCCGACCCACGGCTCCACCGCCGGCTTCACCCTGGCGTCGGGCATGGCCTCGTCGATCCACGGGGACTCGTTCCTGGCGTGGGACAACACGGCCATGGGCCAGCGCGTCAAGGACTGCATCCGGCAGAAGGCCAAGTGCAACACCGCGGGTCAGTTCTGACGTTTTGAGACGGGGGTGTGCCGGAAGGCATACCCCCGTGTTTTCCCGGGTAGCTGCGTTCGGTGGGAGCCTCGCAGCGCCGGCTTGCCCGCTGGCGGCCCGCCTACCTGCCCCTGGTGCTGGCGTACCTCATCATCGTGGTGAGCGAGACCTGGCTCACCCAGCCCCATCCCGGCATGCTCGGCTGGCCGCTGACGGTGCTCTGGACATGGCCGATCTTCACCACGCTCACCGGCATCTTCGGCCTGAGCCGCACCCGCAAGCGCCTGCGCGCGGCGGCGGAGCGGTGGCACGGGCAGGAGCCACCGCGCTCCGGCGAGCTGCTGATCGTGGTGGTACCCACGGTCGGCCGCGACGATACGCATCCGGCGCTGGAGCGATCCGTCCACTCGTACACGAGCTGGCTTCCGCCGTGTTTTCCGAACGTGCGCGTCGACATCGTGGTGGACGAGGGCTGCGAGGCGGAGGCGCGGATCAAGCAGCTGGCCGCCGACAGCGATCGGGTGCGGGTGGTCGCCGTCCCGTCGGACTATGCCACCCCCAACGGCACCCGGTTCAAGGCCCGGGCCGCGCACTACGCGCACGAGCTGCGCGTCCGCGAGGGGGAGGCGCGCGACAACGTCTGGGTGCTGCACATGGACGACGACACCGGCGTCGGCCCGGACACCGCCCTCGCGATGGCCTGGTTCATCGAGGAGCAGCGGGTCGCCGGCCCGGACGCCAAGCACCTGGCCCAGGGCATCCTGACCTATCCGCGCGAGTACGCCGTCAACCGGCTCACCTGGCTCGCCGACTCGGCCCGCCCGGCCGAGGACGTCGGGCGGTTCTCGGCCTGGACCGGCAGCGGCACCCCGCGCGCGGGCGTGCACGGCGAGCTGCTGCTGGTGCGGGCCTCCATCGAGGCCACCATCGGCTGGGACTTCGGGCCCCGCAGCCTGGTCGAGGACGCCCAGTTCGCGCTCATCTTCAGCGAGCGCTATCCGGGCCGCAGCGCCTGGTTCGGCGGCCGCTGCTACGGGGCGTCCCCGGCCAGCATGCGCGACTTCTTCCGGCAGCGCGAGCGCTGGTCGTGGGGGCTGGCCGCGCTGGTGTTCAACCGGTCGCTGCCCCTGCGCAACCGGGTGCTGCTGGGCTACTCCGTGCTGTCGTGGGTCATCGGACCCCTGCAGAACGTCGCCGTTGTACTGCTTGTCGGCCTCCTGATCGCCGATCCCAACACGTCGCCGACGACCGTGCTCATCATTCCGCTCTGGGCGGTGAACATGGCCTATGTCGTGTGGATGTACTGGGAGGGCCTGCGGGTCAACGCCGGCGTCTCGGCGGACGGGCGGCGCCGCTGGTGGGAGCCGGTCGCCGTGATCGCGCTGATACCCGTCTTCGGCCTCATGGAGGGCCTGCCGGGGCTGCGCGGGTTCGTCAAGTTCGCCCGCCGTACGCCGAACCGCTTCATGGTCATTGCGAAGCCTTCGTGAACACGGCGGCCTCCTTGGCGCTCGCCCGGATGCCGGCGAAGAGGCGCCGGCCCCACTCGGTGAGGCGGGCGGGGTCGAACCCGTCCGCCGCGTCGAGGTACTCGACACCCTGGCCGTTGCCGCTCCACGACCACCCCAGGTAGCCGATCCCGCGCGCGTCGGCCTCGCGCATGATCGTGTCCGCGGCGACCGGCCCGTCGGTGTGCTGCCAGCCGAACTCGCCGACGACGAGCGGCAGGTTGTTGCGCTTGAACGCGTCGAAGTACTCGGTCACCTTGTCCGGGGTGCCGTACACGCCGTACATGTGCACGGAGAACACGACGTTGTGCTCGGGGTCGCGGGCCAGCACGGCCGGGGCCCCGTCGCGCATGCCGCCGGACCAGTCCTGGCCCCAGTTCGGCCCGTCGACCATGAGCAGGTGGTGCAGGCCGGCCGCGCGCAACCTGGCGACGGCCGCGCTCGTGTCCCCGGTCCAGCCGGAGGTGTCGCCGTTGCCGTACGGCTCGTTCCCCAGGTTGATCACCACGAAGTCCTCGTGCCCGGCGAGCACCGGCTTCAGCCCGGTCCAGAAGTCCGCCGCGCGGTCGAGGGTGACCGCGCCCTCCCGGTCGCCGTAGCCCGTCGTGTCGTGGTTCTCCAGCACGCAGATCAGCCGGTCCGCCTTGCACTGCTCGACGATCCGGGCCACCTCGCCGGCCGACGTGTCGCCGGTGAGCACCACGCGCACGGTGTTGGCGCCGAGCCGCTTGATGTCGGTGAACGCGCGGCCCTGGTCCTTGAACCAGGCGTACGCGTGGCTGATCCCCCGCATGACGAACGGCTCGCCGCCGCCCTCCACGACGTCCGTCCCCTTGACGTGCAGCCCGCCGGTCGGCGCCGGGGCGGACACGGGCCGGGCGGTGGACGGCCGGTGCTTGAGGAACCCGAACACCAGCAGCACGGAGAGTACGGACACGACTGCGAGGATAGGAATGGCTCGGCGCATCCGGACGAGCGTGCCAGCGCGATCACCCGCACCCCCACCCTGCTGGCCGGAATGCCGCCCGCGCACAACGCTCGACCGCTACTCGGGGCGCCGTGCGTAGCGCAGGATGACGGCTCCGCTCGCGAAGGTCTCGGCGTCGTCCAGCGCGAACGGCAGCGGCCCGTACCGCCCGGCAAACAGCGGAAGGCCCGCCCCCACCACGACGGGGTACTGCTTGACGACGAGCTCATCGATCTCCGGCAGCAGCGCCGCCGCGAGCCGCCCGCCCCCACACAGCCAGATCCCGAGCCCGTCCTGCCGCTTGAGCTCGCGGACCAGCGCGAGGGAATCGCGCACCCCGCCGGGCAGCGTGGTGGAGACGACGTGCTCCCATGACGACGGTGCCGAACCGCCGGTTCGGCGCGTCGATCCCGAGCTGCGCCCGGACGTGGGTCGGCAGCGTCTCCGGCCCGGCGGACCGCGCGAAGCTCACGTCGCTCATGCGCGACCTGGTGGACCGCCTGTCCGCGTTCCCGAGCGGCTACCTGGCCCTGCGGTCGGTGCTGACAGAGATGGTCGGGGCGGACCTCGCTGCTCGTGGGCCGATAAGTCGGGCGCTGACGCGCCGCGACTTATCGGATTTATCCCTCGTCAGGCGAAAAATCGGTCATGTCCGAATCGAGCGACCGTGGTCAGAAAAAGCCGCAAGTCAGACTTATCGCCCGTCAGGCGAAAAATCCGATAAGTCGCGGCGCGGAGCGCCCGACTTATCGAGATCCAAATTGCGCGGGACAAGAGCGCCGATGCCGATAGGTCAGACAAGTCGCCGCAACCGGGCGGCAACCGGCCCGGCAGCCACCCTGCAACCAGCGACGCCGAGGCTGGAGCAACATCTCCTTCGGCGGCGTTCTGACAGGGCGGGACATGGGGCACCCACACGCGCGCACCACCACCGAACCGGCCTCGCCCGACGTCGTCGTCGGCCGGCAGGCGATCTACGACACCGCCGGCACCGTGTTCGGCTACGAGCTGCTGTTCCGCTCCGGCCCCGAGGCCGTCGAGGCCAGCCGCAGCGGCGCCGCCGCCACCAGTCAGGTCATCGTCAGCGCGTTCACCGCGTTCGACTTCGACGAGCTGACCGGCGGGCTGCCCGGGTTCGTGAACCTCACCGACGACTTCCTGCGCGGCGACCTGCCCGTGCCGCTGGTGCCCGGGCGGGTCGTGCTCGAGGTCCTCGAGACGGTGCAGGTCGACGATCGGGTGGTCGACGGGGTCGGGGCCCTGGCCGCGGCCGGGTACGCCATCGCGCTCGACGACTTCGTGCCCGGCTCCGAGCACGAGCGGCTGCTGCCGGTCGCGAGCTACGTGAAGATCGACTTTCTCGGGCTCGACGCGGCCGGGCGGGCGATCGTCCACAGCCTGCGCGAGCGGCACCCGCACCTCAGGTTCGTCGCCGAGCGGCTGGAGACGGAGCCGGACATCGCCGAGGCGCGCCGGCTGGGGTACGAGCTGTTCCAGGGGTACGCGCTGGACCGCCCGGTCGTCGCCAGCACCCGCAGCCTGAGCGCCTCGCGGATGCGCTGCATCCAGTTGCTCGGGGAGTTCATGGAGGCCGAGAGCGACGTACCGGCGATCGTGGCGCACGTGTCGGCCGACCCGGCGCTGAGCTACCGGCTGTTGCGCGCGGCCAACTGTGCGTGGAACGGCTCGGCCCGCAAGGTGTCCACGGTGCACGGCGCGGTGATGCTGCTCGGCATCGCCCAGGTCCGCGACTGGGTCCTGCTCATGCTGGTCGGCGACCTGACCCTGGCCGGCGACGAGCGGATGGCCGACGCGCTGATCCGCGCCCAGTTGTGCCGGCTCGTCGCCGAGCAGGCGGGGCAGGCCGGCGACGAGGCGTTCGTGGTCGGTCTGCTCTCGTCGGTCGCGGAGTTGATCGGGCAGGCACCGGCAGTACTGTCGCAGCAGTTGCCCTTGAGTGACGCCACCCGGTCGGCCCTCGCCGACGGGTCCGGCCCGCTCGGCCCGACGTATTCGGCCGTGAACGCCTATCTGCACGGCACCCCGGCGCCCGTGAGCGCCGGGGACCTGGTCACGTCCTATCTGCAGGCCGTGCGCTGGGCCACGGAGACCGTCCGGCGCATCGGCGACTAGTAGTCCACGACCAGGCGGCCGTCGTCGAAGGTCACGCCCTTGATCGGGGTGCCGGGCGGCAGGTCGCGCAGCTGGTCGTGCAGCTGGCCGGCGACGTTCACGCCGACCACGAAGTCGATGACGTCGACGTTGTCCGGGTCGAGGGCGCCGCCCAGCGCCGGCGGGTGGGTGAAGTCGTAGACCTGCTCGTCGTCCGGGGTCAGGCCGCGCCGGGCCAGCTCGGCGGCGAGGCCGGCGAGGAGGTACCGCTGCTGCCCCTCCTCGGTGTTGAGCTCGGCCGAGAGCGCCTCCATGCTGGGCCACCGCAGCGTGCACTCGCCGCCGACGGTGTCCAGCCACCAGATGCCGTCCGGCCCGCGCAGGAAGACGTCGCCGAAGAGCGAGGCGAACGCGGGTTCCTTGCCCGCCAGATCGGCCCACTGCCACGACTCCAGCGCCCCGGCGAAACGGTCACCGGGGAAGGTTTTGATCAGCATCATGCCGCAGTTGTACAGCACCGTCGATGGGCTGCTCAGGGCGGCCGGACCTTCACGGTTCTGTTACGTCCAGGTGTCCGGCGTGTCCTTGACACGCTCGTCGGCCCTCGCCAAGATGTAAAAACCAAGCGCTTGTTAGGTTTTGAATCGAGCGGACAATACGGCCCAAGGCTGACGATTCGTACAATTCCGACAGGGGTACACATGGGCGTTTTAGCGACGAGGTCTCGTCGGATCGTCACCTGCCTCGCGGTCGCCACGCTGGCGCTGGCCGGCTGCGGCAACAAGGCCGGCGACGAGAAGCCGAGCAACGGCACGGCAACCGGCGAACCGATCATCATCGGTATGGACGAGGACAGCACGGGTTCCGGCGCCGCGTACAGCGTGATCGCCGGCAAGACGATCCGCCTCGCCATCCAGGACATCAACGACAAGGGCGGCGTCCTCGGCCGGCCGATCAAGCTCGTCGTGGAGAACGACGAGTCCGACCCGACGAAGGTGCCGGCGACGCTGCAGAAGCTCGCCAGCCAGGGTGCCAAGGCGCTGTTCCTGCAGAGCGGCAGCGCGGCCATCCTGCAGGCGAAGTCGACGCTGACCCAGCTCGGCCTCCCGGCGATCGCCCCGACCGGCGTGACCGCCACGCTCGTCACGCCGCCGGACAACGAGCTCATCTACATGCTGGCCAACACCACCAACGACTGGGCCCAGGTGTACTGCGGCGCGTTCGCGGCGGCCGGCATCAAGAAGATCGGCGTGCTGACCGACGACACCACCACGATCGCCGCGCTCGACAAGGCCCTGTTCGCGCAGATGACCTGCGTGCAGTTCGTGGCCACGGAGAAGGGCGCGGCCAACGCCAGTGACCTGTCGGCCCAGGTGGCCCGGCTCAAGAACGCCGCCCCGGACGCGATCCTGGTGACGAGCGTCGGCGGCGCGTTCGAGGTGCTCGCCCAGAACACCCTCGGCACCCAGATGGCCGGCACCAAGCGCTTCTCGCTCGCCTCGATCGGCAACCAGCCCTCCTCGTGGAAGCTGGCCTCCCCGGGTGCGCTCAACGGGCTCATCTTCATGGGCTCCATCAACACCGCGAACCCGCGCACCCAGGAACTGATCAAGCTGCTGCAGGCCAAGAACGGCAAGGACTACGACATCACCGCGTACGACGCTCAGGCGTGGGACGCCGTGCACGTGCTCAAGCAGGCCATCGAGAAGGCCGGCGGGGTCGACGACCCGAAGAAGCTCAACGCGGCGATCCAGAGCATCCAGGGCTACCCGGCCACGTTCGGCCAGAGCAACTTCACGCTCAGCTTCAGCGCCGACAAGCACCTGGGCGCGGACGGTGCGTGCGGTCTGTCCCTGGTGGAATTCGGCTCGGACAACAAGCCGAAGGGTCCCTGGGCGACCTTCCAGCCTCCGTGTAAGAAGTAACTCCACCCAGGCAAGGAGAGACGTCGTGGGCCAGTTGCAGCTGTGGTTGTCCGCGCTGGAGATGGGAAGCTTCTTCGGCCTGCTCGCGCTGGCCTACTACCTGGTGCTGGTCGGGGCGGGGTTCTTCAACTTCGCCATCGGCCCGTACGCGATGGTCGGCGGCCTCTGCGCGTCCTACCTCGTGCTCTACGAGGACATGAACGTCTGGGCCGCCGCCGGGATCGCCGTGCTCGCGTCCGCCGCGCTCGCGGTGTTCACCGAGGTCGCGGTGGTCCGGCAGGTGCAGAAACGCTCCGGCCGGGGCGAGCTGCCGGCGCTGGTCGCGGTCGCCGCGATCATGTTCGCCATCCAGCAGCTCGCCGGGTACCTCTTCGGGTACACCACCCTGCCGGGCCAGGCGCTGTTCACCTTCGACCCGGTGACCGTCGGCGACACCGTCGTCCAGCCCAGCACGATCGTGCTGCTCGGCTTCACCGTCGTCGCGTTCGCGGCGGCCGCCCTGTGGATCCGGTACACCCGGACCGGGCGGCTGCTGCGGGCGGTCGGCGACAGCACGCACGCGGCGGGCCTGCTCGGCCTGCCGGTGAACCGGGTGCGGCTCATCGCCTTCATCATCTCCGGGCTGCTGGCCGGCATCACCGGCCTGCTGTTCGCCCCCAAGGCCGGGGTCAGCTCGCTGTCCGGGCTGAGCTGGGCGCTGTCGAGCTTCCTGGCCATGGTCATCGGCGGCACCGGCTCGGTCTGGGCCCCGCTCGTCGGCGGCCTGCTGCTCGGCCTGGTCGAGGTGTTCGTGCCGTACTACTTCGGCGGCCAGTCGCACGTCTACGGGCTGCTGCTCGTCGCCCTGCTGTTCTTCGCCTTCAAACCCAGCGGCCTGTTCGTGCGGAGGATCCGAACATGAAACGCGTTCCCGGTTCCTTCGGGCTGGTGCTCGGTGTCGTCGGCGCCGTGCTGATCCTGCTGTGGGTCGGCGCAGACGGCTACAAGCAGACCCTCGTCACCACCACGGCCACCTACGCGCTCATCGCGCTGGGCATGTACGTGCCGTACCTGATGGCGGGCTCCCTCTCGATGGCCTACGGCGCCTATGCGGGCATCGGGGGGTACGCCGTGGGGCTGCTGTCCTCGCGCACCGGCCTGCCGCTGATCCTGGCCTGGATCGCCGGCCCGATTGTGGCCGCGGTCGTGGCGGTGCTGCTCGGGCTGGCCACCCGCCGGCTGTCCGGGTTCTTCCTGGCCGCCGTCACCCTGCTGTTCGGGATGGCCTTCACCGCGCTGCTCGTCGACGCCGAGGGCCTCTCCGGCGGCTCCGGCGGCCTGGGCTCGCTGCGCAAGCTCAACATCCTCGGCTGGGAGCCCTCGCACTACCAGATCGTGGTGGGCTCGCTGCTCGTCGTGTGCGTCATCGCGTTCCTGCTCGACCGGCTGCGGATGTCGCCGTGGGGCGTCATCGTGCGCACCATGCGCGACGCGCCCCGCGCCGTCGAGGCGGCCGGCGTGCGGGTCTCGGTGATGAACCTGGTGTCGCTGGCCATCGGCGCGGCCATCGCGGCCGTCGGCGGCGGGCTGTTCACCTACTCGGCCGGCAGCGTCACCCCGGACACGTTCACGCTGAACCTGGTGTTCCTGGCCATCTTCATGCCCCTCATCGGCGGCTCGGGGACCCCGTGGGGCGCGGTGCTCGGCGCCGTCATCGCCGTCGAGCTGACGCTGAACTTTCCGGCCGTGGAGACCAGCGGCACGCTGATCCTCGCGCTCGGGGTGCTCGTGATCCTGCTGCTCGCGCCGCAGGGCGTGATCGGCTACGCCACCAAGCTGGCCCGACTCGTGGGGGGAAGACGTGGCTGACACCTTGCTCGTCGGGACGGGGCTGACCAAGCGGTACGGCGGCGTCACCGCCCTGCAGGACGTGTCGTTCGAGCTGCGGGCGGGCGAGATCCTGGGCCTGGTCGGGCCGAACGGCGCCGGCAAGACGACGCTCGTCGACCTGATCTCCGGTGCCCAGTCCGCCACCGAGGGCGAGCTCGCCCTGCGCGGGCAGCGGCTCGCCGGACCGGCCGCGCGCCGGGCCAAGGCGGGGCTGGCGCGGACGTTCCAGTACCCGCAGCTGGCCCTGGAACTCACCGTGGCCGAGAACCTGCTGCTGGGCCGGGCCGCCCGCCGCCACGGCACCGCCTGGCAGATGATCGCGGGCAGCTTCGCCGGTGCGTTCCGGCCGTACCGCCCGGCCGACGCCGAGGCGGTGCGGAAGCTCGCCGACGAGCTCGGCATCGACCGCCTCGACCGCCCGGCCGGCGACCTCTCGCTGGGCGAGCAGCGCCTGGTCGAGGTCGGCCGCGCGCTGGGCCAGGACCCGCTGGTCCTGCTGCTCGACGAGCCGTTCGCCGGCTCCGACGCGGACGGCGTGCACGGCATCTCCGAGGTGGTGCGCACCGTCCAGCGCCGCGGCCACGCCGTCATCCTGGTGGACCACAACGTCGACCTGGTCGCCGGGCTGGTCGACCGGATCATGCTGCTCGACCGCGGCCGGGCGGTGTTCGACGGCGCACCGCAGGAATGCCTGGCCAGCCCGGAAATGCAGCAGGTGTACTTCGGTGTGGTCGAAGAGCCCGACGAGGAGGACGCCCCGCATGCCGTCTCATGAACTGCGCCTCGAAGGCCTGACGGTCCGCTACGGCCACGCCAGCGCCGTCAAGGCCCTCGACCTGACCGCGCCGGGCGGCCAGGTCACCGCGCTGGTCGGCCCGAACGGTGCGGGCAAGAGCAGCGCGCTGCTGGCCGCCTACGGCTCGGTCGGCTCCACCGGCAAGGTGTTCCTCGACGGCGAGGACGTGAGCCGGCTCAAGCCCGCCGCACGTGCCCGGGCCGGCATCGCCGTCGTTCCGCAGGGCCGCCAGCTCTTCCCGAAGCTCAACGTGGCCGACAACCTAATGGTCATGGCCGAGCTGCTGCGGCTGCCCCGCTCGGCCGTGGACACCGCCATCGACCGGTTCCCGATCCTGCGGACCCGGCTGCGCAGCCTCGTGGGCGTGCTGTCGGGCGGCGAGCAGCAGATGCTCGTGGTGTCCAGGGCCCTGATGGGCTCCCCGCGGGTCCTGCTGCTGGACGAGATGATGACGGGCCTCGCCCCGCTCATCGTCCAGGAGCTGCTGCGCACGGTGACGCAGCTGGCCCGCGACGGGGTGGCGGTGCTCATGGCCGAACCGGCCCTGGGCGCGGTGCGCGGTGCCGTTGACCGCGGCTACGTCCTGGTCCGCGGCGAGACCGTGGCCGTGTGCGAGGACGGCGGCCGGGCGCTCGACGCGGAGTACCAGGCCAGGATGGGTGTCCTCAAGAGCGCCGTCTGATCGTCGTTTACTGGAGCCGCATGCGCCGGCGGCCGAACTTGTAGAGCAGGCCGCCCACGCCGGTGAGCGCGATGCCGCCGACGACCATGCCGGTGAGCGTGCCGCTGGTGGCGCCGCCGGTGACGGGCAGCGAGGTCGCGGTGACCGAGGCCGCGGGCGACGTCGTCGGCGGCTTGGACGGCGACTTCGAGGGCGACTTCGACGGCGAGGGCGACTTCGAGTGCGTCCGCGTCGGCGAGGGCGACGGCGACTTGGTGTGGCGATCCCACGTCTTCGTCGGCTTGGGCTGCCAGCCCTCGTCCGCGGGATCGGTGGTGGTGTTGGTGGCGGGCGTGACGCCGGACCAGCTCGGCAGCACCGCCGGTCCGGCGATCAGCAGAGCGATCCCGACGCCGGCGAGCACGAACACGCGGACAGCGAGCCGCGACATGAAGCCTCCCAATGGCTTGATGGCAAGAACACGGGAAGCTAAGCGCCACGCCTGGTGATGAGGGCCTCACATTGGGGGGCGAGTTGTCCGTTGCCTATCCCTCACCCACGTCTATCCTCAAACTTGAACACGTTCAAGTCGGAGGGTCGTCATGGGGCTGTCGGAGTGGGCGCGCATGCTCGTCGCCGCGCTGGTGGGGCTGGGCATGCTGGTCGTGGTGCCGCTGGGCCTGGGTCTGATCCCGGGCACGTGGCCGTGGCGGCGGCTGTGGTTCGCCGGGGCCGTCCCGGGTGCCGTCTCGCTGTGGCTGCCGCGCGGGCCGGTGGCGACCGCGCTGGCGGTTCTGTACCTCGCGGTGACGCTGGCCCTGGCCGCCCGCGCCCGGCCCCGCCTCGGCGTCGCCGTGTGCACCGCGCTGGCCACGCCGTCGATCGCGGCGGGGGCGCTGGTGGCGGAGCGGGCCGGGTACGAGCTGATGGGTTTCCGGCTTGATGTCCTTGCCCTGACCGAGGCCCACTTCCACTATGCGGGGTTCGCGGCGGCGCTCGTGGCGGGGCTGGTGCAGGCGCACGACGGCCGCCTGGGCCGGCTCGCCGCCCTGACCGTGCCGGCGGGGGCCGGGCTGGTGCTGGCCGGGTTCTTCGTGGGGGAGTGGCTCGAGCTCGCCGGGGCCGCGGTGCTGACCGCCGGGATGTGGCTGGTCGCCTGGATCACGGTGCGGCTCGAGGTTTCCGACGCGGTGACGCGGGCGCTGATGGTCGTGTCGTCGGCGGTCCTCGCCGCCACGATGCTGCTGGCGCTGGACTGGGCCCTGGGGCACGTGTCGGGGGTGCCGCACCTGCCGCTGTCGTGGATGGTGGCGACCCACGGGCTGGCCAACGCGCTGGGGTTCGGGCTGTGCGCGATCCTCGCCTGGCGGCGCCTCACACCAGCGGCGGCGTGATGTCACAGCCGAGCCGCCGTCCGGTGCTGAGGGCGACCCTGACGGGGTGCGCCTCGCCGAACGGCCCGCGGCTCTGCGCCATGGTGGTCACGCGAAGGTCGGAATCGTCGGCCGACATCGCCAGGTTCGCGGCGGCGGCGAGCGTGTCCGGATGGTCGGGTCCGAGCACCTCCCGCATCGCCGTCCAGGTCTCCCGGTCGAGCCGCTGGGCCCGCGCGCCGTCCCGGCCGTGCGCGAACACGGCGTTGGCCAGGTTGACCCGAGCGGCCAGGGTGTACGGGTGTCTCGCGCCGAGCAGCGCCGTGAACTGCTCGACCGCATCCTGCGCGTTGATCCCGGACGACATGCTCCGGTCGCAGACCGCCGCGTTGCTCAGCGCCACGGCGTGCAGCGGGTGGGTCGGGCGGAACAGTCTTCGGTAGCCGTCCCGCACCCGCATGGCCAGGTCGAGCGCGGCCTCGCCGTCGCCCGCCGCGGACGCTTCGAGGGCCGCGTTCGTGAGGCAGGCAAGGGTGTCCGGGTGCTGCTCCCCATGCACCTCGCGGCACCGGACCAGGGTCGCCCTGGTCAAGTGCCGAGCCTCGTCGAGCCGCCCCAGCTTGCGCAGCGTCGTGGCCGTACCCATGGCCGTGCGCAGCGTCGCCGGGGCTGCATCACCGAGGAGCCGCTGACGAGCCTGCAGCGTGGTATCCAGCAGCTCCATCGCGGTGCCGAAGCGTCCGAGTTCCCTGAGCTCCTCGGCGAGGTGGTCGGCGGACTGCAGCGTGTCGAGGCTCTCCGGCCCGAGCAACTCGTGGCGCCTGGCGTGCGTCACCCGTGCCAGCTCGTAGGCCTGCTCGATATGGCCGGACAAGTGGCGCGACCGTGTCAGGTGGGCGGTGGCCGTCAGCGTACGGCGGTCGTCGTCGCCGAACGTCTGCCGCGCAAGCTCATATGTCTCCTCCGCCAGCTGCAGGGCGTCGAGATATCGGCCGAGGGCTTGCGTGTCGGCCACCACGCCGGCGGTCGCCGCGAATACGTCCGGCCCGCCAGCCCGGTTCAGGGCGTCCTGGTCGACCTCCAGCGCGCGCTCGAAGTCCGCCTCGGCGCGCAGTGCATTGCCGAGGTGCACCTGCATCTCGACGGTCAGCCCGTCCGGGTCGGCGTTCCAGGCCGCGAGCGCCTCCTCGGCCAGGAGCCGGCTCCCGGCGAAGTCGCCGCTGGCCAACCGATAGCGGGTCACGTCCGTCACGAACCGGCGGACCAGCGGGTCGGCGGATCGTTCGGCCTGGGAGGCAAGCACGTGTGGCGCGAGGAGGGCGTAGTCGGGCCAGCCGCCGATCTCGTCGGGGTCGGAGCGCCTCGCGGTGGCCAGCGCATGGTGGGCCCGGCGGCGTTGCTCGGCCTGCTGCTCATCGCTGAGTCCGCCCAGGATGGCGATCCGCATGAGGCGGTGGAGCTGCAGCGTGCCTTCGTGGAAGTCGATGAGCGCGAGCGAGAGGCGGTCGATCGCGGGCAGCGGCTCCGATGACGGCAAGATTCCGAACGGGATCGGCTCCGGCGCGAGCAACGCGCACAGCTCCAGGATCTCCGCGGCCTCCGGATCGTCGTGGTGCAGGCGTGCCAGTGCCAGCCGCCAGGTCGTGGCGACCGTCCGGTCATAACCGGGCGGTGGGTTCTCGGCCAGGATCAACAGCGGCTGGGCGTCGAGCAACTCCAGATATCGGTCGACCGGCATGCCCGTTTCCGACATCCACGCGCCGCCCTGATCGATCGCCAGCGGGAGATCGCCGAGCTGGTCGGCGACGGCCTCGGCGTCCCGCACAGCCATCCCCTGCACCCGACGGGTCAGGAAGGCGATGCTCTCGTCCCGGGCGAACGGGGCGACCTCCGACGCCGGGGCCACTTGCGCCCACGCCCGGACCCTGGTGGTGATCAGGACGTGACCCCCACGATCCGGGACGAAGTCACGGAACCAGGCCGGATCGTCGGCGTCGTCGAAGATGAGCAGCCAGCGGCGCAGCGGCCGGCCCTCGCCCAGCGCCTCGCGGAGCAGGCGGACGCTGTCGTCGACTGTTTCACCCTCGGCGAGGTGGAGCTCGCGGGCCAGCTCGACGAGGGAGGACCGGATCAGGGTCGGCTGCTCCGCGGGGATGAACCAGACGACGTCGTAGAAGGCGGCATACCGGTACGCGTACTCGACCGCGACCTGCGTCTTGCCGATGCCGCCGAGCCCCGTCAGGACCTGCGGCTCGACCCCGTAGGCAGGCGCCGACCACGCGGCGCGCAGCTGGTCGATCAGCTCGCGGCGGCCGGTGAACCCGGGATTGCGCTGCGGGAGGTTCCACACCGCCGGCAGCTCGCCGGGGAAGCGCGGGTCGCGGGGGTCCTCCCAGTCCGGAGCGGGGGATCGGCCGAATGCCTCCATCAGGACTTCGTACGCTCGCCGCGCGCGAAGGCCGGCCAGGTCGACGGGCAGCAACTCGGTGAACGGTGGCCCGTAGCGCATGCTGTCGAGCCGGGCGGTCATCGTCCTGGTGCCGCGCTCATGCAACGCCTCCCACAGCGGTTCCGCTTCCGGCGCGGTGAGGAAGTCGCGCGACAGCAGCAGCATCGTCCGGTCGGCCGGGAAGCGGGGAAGGCCGGCCGACAGTTCGCGCAGGTTCGTGCGCAGGCCGGCGTCGGTCAGCTGGCGGCGGATCCACTCCGCCCACACCTGGTCGTTGGACTCGTGGACGATCAGGACGTCGGTGTGTGGGCCGGCCGGGCGGGGGCGGGCGGGCGTCCAGCCGGTGGCCGCCAGGGAGGACTCGATGCGGTCGGCCATGTCCGCGTACTGACCGCCCAGGCCGCCCAGGACCGTGATTGCGACCTCGGCGAAGCGGCGGCCCTGGCGGCGCTCGCCCAGCTCGCGATCCGGCTCGGCGGAGAGGGCCCAGACGTCGAGTGAGCCGTACGGGTTGGGTACGAACGGCGCGATGTCGCGCAGGGTCTCCAGCACCGAGTAGGCGTCGCGGCGCGACCGGGTGCGCAGCAGCTCCTCGCGAATGCCGGGGCGGAACTCGTACTGCACATCCTCGCCCGGTCCCGCCGCCGGGATCTGGACGAGGAGCCCCGAGAGCAGGATCTCGGCGAGGTGGCCGAGCCCCGATTCGGGGTGCAGCACGTTCTGGATGGCGCGCATGAGCGGGAGCGTCAGCGGCGCGGCGGCCAGCCGTCCGGCCAGGGTGAAGGCGGCCGGGGAGGCGGTCGACTGGAACCGGACCACCTGTTCGCGCGGGGTGGCGGGCGGCGTCGGCTCACCGGCGACCGGCACGGCGGGCAGGCGGCCGACCGGCACGGCCGGCATGGCGATGCCGTTGAGTTCGTTGCCGGCGAGCAGCCGGGCCCAGGCCTCGAGCGGCTCCGCGCGCAGCGGTACGACGGGGATCCACGGGGCGCCGGTGCGCTCCGGGCCGACCGGCGCGATGCGGCCCGGTGTCGTGGAGCGGAGCACGACGGTCGCCGGGGGCAGCGCGGTGCGGTGCCACATCGACTGGGGCAGGACCTGGACGATCGCGACGGGGTTGTGCCGGGCCCAGGCGCCCAGCATGGTCCGGGCCGCCGGCGTGCGCCACAGCGGGCCGACGCCGTCGGTGACGATCAGGATCAGCCGGCGTCCGGCGTGGTCGCCGAGCTCGCGGAAGTGGTGCGCGTTGCCGCCGTCGTCGACGAGGCCGGCCGCGGCACCGTCGCTGTCGAGGCGGTAGGCGCGCACGTCGCGGAACGCGCCGCGGCGCTCGGCGATGCCGCGCAGGACGCGCGCGGTCTGCTGCCACAACCGCATGGTGCTGCCGCCGTCGACGACGATCGCGAGCTCCAGCCAGCGCTCGCGCAGCGGCTGGAACACCGGCGTCATGGTGCCGACGTCGGCCAGGTGCTGCGCGGTGGCGGGCTCGTCCACGGTCAGGCCGGTCCCGGCGACGACTGAGCGGCGCAGCGGGCGCAGGGCTCGGGCGATGCGCTCCCGGTGGGGCAGCGGGCGATCCCGGGCCACGCGGGCGTCGATCGTGCGGCGGCCCAGGCCGCCGGCCTCGCGACCGGGCACGGACGGGACAGGCGAGGCGACGGTCCGCTGCCAGTGTTCGCCGCGGTCCTCGGCCGCCGGCGGCGGGGGTCGTTCGGGCGCCTCCCAGGCCCGCGGGGCGGGTCCTGGAGCCGGCTCGGCAGCGCGGGGGCCGGACCGTCCGGCCGGGGGCGGGCCGCCGCCGAGAGTCGTGGCCAGCCAGATGGCGTCGGCCAGGTCGTACAGATCGGGGCCGTCGGTGCTCACGGCTGCTCGTTCAGCGGCGCCAGCAGCTCCTGGACCACGATCAGCCAGTCGTCGTCGGTGCCGTTGTCGGCCATGGCACCCATGCGCAGGGCGTTGAGCAGCTGGTCGGTGGCGAGGATGTCGTCCGGCCGCTCGATCTTCGCGGCGAAGTCCTCGAACAGGCGGCGGGCCCAGGCCGGCTCCAGAGCGGCGGGTCCGAGGTGGGCGGCGATGATCCGCTCCAGCTTGTCGCGGGGTGGCGCGCCGAGCTGCAACCGGATGCAGCGCCGCAGGAACGCGGGCGGAAACTGTCGCTCGCCGTTGCTGGTGATGATGACGATCGGGAACTCGGCGCACTGGACCACGCCCCGGGACACGTCGGCAACGCCGCCGTCGTTGGTGATCACGCTGACCACGCCGTCGGTCAGGCGCTGCAGCTCGGGGATCGTGAACTCGCCCTCCTCGAAGACCGTGAGCAGGTCGTTGGGCAGGTCGACGTCGCCCTTGTCGAGCTCGTCGACGAGCAGCACGCGGGGACGGTCGCCGGGCAGCAGCGCCGTGCCGAGCGGCCCGAGGGTGAGGTAGCGGCCGACGTGCGCGGAGGGGTCGGACCCGCCGGCCGTACCGTGGCGGCGCTTCTCGGCGAGGCTGGCGTCCTGCAGGCGGCCGATCGCGTCGTACTGGTACAGGCCGTCGTGCAGGGTGCTGCGGCTGTTGATCGGCCAGTACAGCACGTCGCCGAGGCCGAGCTCGTGGGCGATGCTGTAGGCGAGGGTGGACTTGCCGGTGCCGGGACTGCCGGTGACGAGCAGCGGGCGGCGCAGGTGGATGGCGGCGTTGACCATGCGAATCTCCTCGGCCTCCGCGCGGTACGCCATCGCGAGGACGGTCCGGGACTCGTTGCGGGCCCGGCCGCCCCGGCCCGCCGGGATGAGGTCGTCGCGGCCCGCGGGCGGCTCCGGGGCCTTGCCGGAGAAGCGCCGCCACGGCGGTGCGTCCGGCAGTGTCCACGCGTGCGGCCGGCCGTCGCCCAGGTACACCCACCACTGCGGCGCGCTCATCGGTCGTCTCCTTGGATCGAGGGCAGCGTCAGACTGGAGATCGACTCGGGCTGGCGGTGGTAGTCGTCCCACAGCAGGCAGATCGACACCGCCGCGTCGTCGTGCGGCGGCCCGTCGCTGCGCAGCCGCAGCACCTCGCTGGGCAGCCGGTCGAGCCCGGCATCGGTGACCGTGCTCTGCACCAGTTCCACGAGCCATTGGGGGTCGCCGTCGCCGCGCTGCCAGACCGCGACGGGCAGCCCGTCCTTGAGCGCGGTGAGCAGCGGATGGTCGTCGCGCCAGCTCGCGGGCGCGACGTACGGGCCGTCGGCGGCGAGGTAGGCGGCGGAGTGCCGGCGCAGGCCGTGCCGGCCCTGCCGGAACGATCCGGTCACGACAAGTTCCTCGGCCCGGCCGGAGTCGGCGCGGTGCAGCAGATCGCTGCGGCGGCGCCATTCCCCGGCCGCCCACGGGTCGCGCATGCGTTCCAGGGAGCGCACCACGACCGGGCTGCGCGAGCCGATCGGACGGCCGTCGTCCAGCCGCCACCACTCGACGATCTCGCCCAGGAGGTTCCACGGCAGCACGAACTCGAACGTCAGCTGCCCCAGCTCGACCCCGCGCACCAGAGGCCCGATCTCGGAGATCAGCCCCTCGACGGCGCCGCGCAGCTCGGCCGGGCTGTAGCGCTCCGGCGCCTCGCGCTTGAAGGTGATGACCGAGTCGGGGCGGTACAGCCAGGCGGTCAGCCCGTAGCCGGGGCCGTCGGACGGTTCGACCTTCAGGAACACCGACACGGGGCTGGGATCCTGGCGCTGCCGGCCCGCGCGTTCCCGGACGGCCGCCGCCTCCTCCGGCGCGACGCGGGAGTCGGCGGCGAGTTCGTCGACGAGCCGCTGCAGACCGGCGCGGACGCCGGCGGGCTGGGTCACCGCGACGTACTCCACCAGCGCGAGCGCCCGCGGCATGCTGCCCGGCGGCACGTACATCGTGTCGAGCGTGCTCAACAGCGGCAGCAGCTCGTAGGTGGTGGCGACGGTGAGCGGGCCGATGTCGTCCATGGCGTCCCACAGCAGCCGCGCGAACTGGTCCGGGGTCAGGGGAGCGGGCAGCGCCCGGATCAGCCCGGCGATGCGGTTCCAGGCCGGGCCGGGGTGATACCGGTCGTCGAATCCGTCCACCGGGCCGGGATCGGGCTCCACCGCCCCGGCCGCCTGCACCGCATCGACGAGGCCGAGCCAGTACCGCCGGTCGAGCTGCTGCTCGGTCAGCTCCAGGCCGCGCGCCTTCGCATAGCTCCAGCACCCGGCGGCGAAGGCCAGCACGGATCCGCTGCGGGGCGTGGTCGCGCCGCTGAGCAGGTTGCCGATGCCCGAGGTCGAGATCCGCTCGGCGTGCCGGGCCGCGTGGTCCGCGATCATCCGGTAGGTCGGGCCGCCCGCGCCCGCCCGCAGCGCGCCGAGCGCGTCGCGGAGCGCAGCGAGGGGGTCCCGATCCGTCACAACTCGATGTTCTCCCACGGTGCCGAGGTCCAGGCAAGACGAACCGGGCGATTCAGCCTGTCCAATATCCAATTCTGTCCAATTGGTCCATGGCATTCCGCTGTCCAGTGCGGACCGGCGTGGACGGCGGACCCGGCATGGTCGGGGTCATGAGACAGAAGGCGAAGCAAGGCCGGGGCCTGGTGAGCCTCCGCACGACCGTCGTGGTCCTGCTCGGCGTGCTGGCCGGTGCGGCCGCCGGGTGGTGGACCGCCGCCGCCCGGCACTCGGTGCCGGAGAGCCTGCTGGCCGGCGCGGCCGCCTGTGCGGCCACGATCCGGTTCTTTCACTCGATGATCGAGCAGGACCGGCCGTGACGCCGGGTGTCAGGCGACGCGCAGGGCCTGCGGTACCGCGAACCAGTTGTCCGGGCGGTCCACGATCGGGGCGCCCAGGCCTGACTCCAGCACCCGCTCCAGACGCAGCAGGAACGCCGCGATGCCCGCCGCGCCCTGCATCCAGCCCGTGCCCGGGGGCAGCAGCGGCTCCTCGATCCGGTACTCCACGAACCGCCAGTACCGGCCGTCGACGGCCCGCGACACCAGGGCGTCCGCCATCGTCCGGGCGCCCGCCAGGTACTGCTCGTCGGCGAGGGACTGCGCCGCGTCCAGCAGGATGTCGCCCACGCCGGCCGTGCCGCAGCAGCGTCCGTCGTTGTCCCAGAACCCCGGCCGCAGCCGCTCGGGAACGCCCGAAGTGAGCACCGAATGCAAGCACCGCCGCCGCAATTCGACCACCGAATGGCCGCCCACCGACTCGACGCCGGCGTGGGCCAGGGCGGCGAAGACATGTGAGGTGCCGGCCGGGCCGTGGCACCAGTTGTACGTCACCGGCTCCACCTCCCGCTTCGAGCGCGGAATGGTGTGCTCCAGCACGAACCCGCCGTCCGACAGGTCGGCGATCGCCAGCAGATGCGACGCGCCCTGCACCGCGGCGTCGACGGCACCGGACAGGGCCAGCGCCGCCGCCACGCCCGCCGTGCCGTGCGAGAAGTTCGGGCTGCTCGACGGGTGGCCGGGCCTCATCCGCCAGTCGAGGCCGCCCTCGGCCGGCTCGCCCCCGGCCGCCAGCGCGGCGGCCAGCGGCCCGGTCGGGGCGCCGAGCCAGGTCAGGGTCAGCAGCACTCCCGCGGTGCCGGAGATGACGTCGTAGTACTCGGGCGCGGCGGTCAGGCGGGACACGGGCAGCGACTCGGCGCCAGGCGACAGCAGCCGCAACGCCAGCACGTCCCCGGCGAGGCCGTCGAAGAGCGACACGTCCGTGCGCGTCAGGGCCTCGCGGGACAGCCGGGTCGCGATCGCGTCCGCCAGCGCCGATTCCTTCGAAGACCATCGCCGGTACTGCCGGATCTCCGCCAGCACCGGCGCCAGTCCCGCGATCCCGGCGTACAGCGAGTCCCGATCGTCCTTGAGTGAACCCGGCACCGTCTCGGGCAGCCACGGCCCGTCGGCGTCCTGCACCTGGTCCAGCACCCACGCCCAGGCGGACTCGCCGAGCGAGCGGTAGTCGGTCACCGCACGGACGGTACCGTATCCGGAAAAAGCCGATCGAAGACCGCTGTGCGCTCGAAGGCCATCGCGAAGGCCCTTGCCTTGGTCTCCCGCTCGGCGCGCTCGGCCGCGGGCATCTCCAGGATGACCCGGTCCAGGGCCGCGGCCAGGCCGTCGACGTCGAACGGCTCGACGATGACCGCCGTGTCGCCGACCGCCTCGCCGGTGCCGCCGGTGAGGGTGGTGACGACGGGGCCGCCACCGGCGAGCATCTTCTCGGCCAGGGCGATGCCGAAGGTCTCCACGAAGTCGGGCTCCGGGCGGGTCGGCAGGGCGTAGGCCGCACAACCCCGCATGAGCAGCGGCTTCTCGGCGTCGTCGACGTCGGTCAGGAAGATGATCCGGTCGTCGCCGGCGGCCAGGGCGCGGACCTCCTCCAGCGCCGGGCCGTTGCCGGCGACCACGAGCTTCACGTTCGGCCGGCAGCGCATCTTCCGGTACGCGTTGATCAGGTCGTGAATGCCCTTGGCGCGGGCGACCCGGGACAGGAACAGGATGTACCCGTCCCGCTCCAGGCCCCGCCGCTGCAGTTCGAGGTCGACGGCGGCCGGGTCGAGATCGAGGTAGGCCGAGGCGTCGATGGGCGGGTAGCCGATGGTGACCCGGCGGCGGCACTGCTCGGCGAACCGGGTGCCGCAGCGGGCGTCGACCTGCTCGGCCGCGGCCACGATCTCGTCGCGGGTGTACTCCGAGACCGCGACCAGCTCGTCGTTGCCCAGGAACGTGGTGAACAGGGCGACCGCCGCGCCCATCCGGCCCTCGCGCAGGCAGGAGCGGATCACGTTGGTGACGTCGGAGCCGACCGCCTTTGCCACGGTGCGCACGTCCGGGTTGAAGCCGGCCGCGCGGGTGGCCGCGACGGCGTCGGCGACGACGGTGGAGTGCGGCACCAGGTACATCGACAGGCACGTGGTCGGCACCGGCTCCATGAGCAGCTCGGTGAGCCGGCCGGTGAGCCCGGCGAGGAACCGGCCGTCGGGCACGCGGTAGTCGCCGACCGGTTCGGGCCGCTCGACGGTGATCCCGGGGCTGTACGGCAGCAGCCGATCGAGCGGCTTGAGCGGCAGGCCGGCCGCCTGGAGCGCCGGGATCGGCCAGGTCAGCAGCCGCACGTCGTCGAAGCCCCGCTGCAGCGCCACCTCGGCGAGGTTGCGCGCCTCGCCGGAGTGGCCGCAGATGACCGGATCGGCCCGGACCACGATGACGAGGCGGCGGTTGATGTACGTCACCTGGTCTCCTTCGCTGCGAACGCCTGGTCGGAGGCCGACGGCGGCCGGTGCTTGCGGCCCCAGCCGGACGGTTCCGGGCCGAGCCGCACGTGCAGCCGGCCGCCCCGGTGGATCTCGGCGGCGCTGATGTGGGTGGCGTCCAGCGGCTTGCCGTTGAGGCTCACCGACTGCACGTACTGCGGGGGCGCGGCACCGTCGAGCCCGTCCGCGCCGATGGGCGTCGAGCGGTGTCCGCTTGTCTCCACAATGAACTCCCCGCCGTCGACCTGCACGGCAGCTCGCTCGAACGCGGGAGCGTTGATGAGGAACAGGCTCTGCCCGGCGATCGGGAACAGGCCGAGTGAGGCCCAGATGTACCACGAGCTCAGCCCGCCGGAGTCGTCGTTGCCCGGAAGCCCGCCCGGGCCGGTGCCGAACTGCCAGGTCAGCGCCGCGTGCACGATCTCGGCGGTCCGGTCCGGGCGGCCGGCGTAGTGGTACGCCCACGGCGCCTCCATGTCCGGCTCGTTGTTCAGGCCCTCGAAGCGGTTCAGGGCGTACCCGGCGAGCATCTCCGCGGGCTGCGGGCGGCGGCCCGGCTGGGTGACGGGCGGGGCGCCGAAGCCGAAGAACTTGTCGAGGTTCTCGATGAACTCCGCGTCGCCGCCGCCGAGGGCGATCCGGGCGGCCATGTCGTGCAGCAGGCGGAACGAGTAGTTCCACTTGCCGCCCTCGTAGAACTCCGAGTCCCGCAGCAGGCCGGTGACCGGGTCGAACGCGTTGATCCAGTGCCGGCTGCGCCGCTCCAGGTCCTCGGCCAGGTGCACGTCGTTGAGCGCCCGCGCGACCTTGGCCGTGCAGTGGTGCGCGTAGGCGAGGTCGAGGGTGTGGCTGATCGGGTGGACGATGCCGTGCTCGAAGAAGTCCTCGCCGTACATGCGGCGAAGGTCGTCGACCATGTGCACGAGCGCCCAGTTCCAGTCCAGGGGCGCCCGGCCGAGCGCGTGCGCGTCCGCGAGCACGGTGTGCGCGAGGGTGCTCGCCTGGCGGAAGAAGCGGTCGGCGCCGCGGGCCATGCGGTACCCGATGGGGAAGTTGCCCTCCTCCTCGCACACCCGGATGAGCGATTCGAGCAGATCGGATGCGCGGTCGGGCGCGATCGCGGCCAGGAGCGGCAGCTGCGTCTTGTAGATGTCCCACATCGTGCAGACGTCGAACGCGAACGGCCCGGAGTTCGGCCAGAACGGGCTCTCGTCGTCGGCGAAGCACGGCTTGATCAGCGAGTGGTACAGCGCGGTGGCGAAGACCGTGCGGCGGGCCGGCGTGCCACCGTCGACCCACACCCGGCCCAGGTGCTCGCGCCAGCGGTCGCGGGTCGCCTCCCGTACCGTGTCGAAGGCCTCTTCTTCCTCCCCGCACTCCTTGTGCAGGTTGCGCGCGGCCTGCTCGCAGCCGCGCAGCGAGAAGCCCAGCCGGATCTCGACCGTCTGCCCGGCCTTCGTCGGTCCCATGAAGAGCATGCCGAACGGGCGCATGGTGGTGTGCCGGATGCTGTCGAAGTCCAGGCGCGTGCCGCCGTCGATGAGCCGCCGGTCGTACCAGAGCATCTGCCGCCAGCCGGGGCTCTCCACCTCGGCATGGACCGACAGCGGCACACCCTCCATCACGACCGTGCCCTGCACCTTGCCGTGCCCGAGGCTCTCCGCATGAGCCCGCAGCGGTACCGTCCGGCCGAGCTCGATCGCCAGCCCGCCGCACGAGAGATCGATGACGATGCGGGCGGAGCTGCTGGCCGGGAACGTGTAGCGGTGCACGGCGACCTTCTCGCCCACCGTGATCTCGCAGCGCACGCCGGTGTCGAGGGTGGCCGCGTAGTACCCCGGCTCCGCCACCTCGTCGCGCAGCGGCCAGGACTCGCCGAGCGCGTCGAGCTGCTGGACCATCGGCGTGACGCGCACGTAGTTGTAGTACTTGCGGATCGCGCCGGTGCCGGACTGCTGGAAGTGCGTGAAGCCGGACGCCTGCAACCGGTCGAACAGCAGCTCCGGCACGCCCTCCGTGTTTTTCTTGTACCTTCCGTAGCCCGTCGGGTACGCGCCGGAGTACGCGCAGGCGGAGACCATGCCCAGGGGCGAGGTGGCGCCCGGATGGGTGTTGCCGACCTGGGGTTTCGGCCACCACCAGCTGGCGGCCAGACCATGCGCCTTGGGCAGGTCGGTCGCGGCGGTGCCGATGAAAGGATCTACGTCGTCAAAGATGACGGGACCTTACCCTCTGCGCGCCCGACCTGGGTTTCCGACAGATGAAAAAAGGCGGGCGCCCCCCTTGTGGAGGACGCCCGCGGTTCGTCCGGGACGGCTCAGCCGCCGGTGAACGAGGGGGTGGTGCCGCACTTGGCGTGGGCGTCGAGGCAGACCTTGACCAGCGGGCCGAGGTTCTCGGGCTTCCACGCGTTCATGAAGTCGCCGTGCATCGAGGAGGCCATCCCGGAGGACAGCGCCAGACCGTCGCCGCCCAGCGAGTCGTAGTTGACCATGAACGACAGGTTCGGGATCGCGACCGGGAAGTTGCCCTGGCACTTGCCGTTGACCGCGTTGCCCATGTGCGACTTGTGGTCCGGCGAGTCGATGTGCTTGCCGTCCCAGCAGTCCGCGAACGTCAGCTGGAAGATCAGGTTGCCGCCCGGTGCGCAGACCGGCCAGTTGCCGTCGGCGCTGCGGCCGACCTCCGCGCTGCCGGCGCACCAGAACTGCCCCGGCGCGCCCTTCTGGGTGGGCGTCTGCTTCTTGGCGTCACCGCTGATCATGACCAGTCCGGGCGGGAACGGCTTGGTGACCGACGGGTCCGGAAGGCGCGACCCGTAGTACACCCGGAAGCTCTTCATCTTGACCGGCTGGCCGTTCTTCTGCAGCTGCGGCACCCAGTAGGCGCTGTTGTCGCCCGGGGCGTTGCAGTTGGTGCTCTGCGCGAACAGGTCGGCCGGCTTGCTGTTCGCGGTGACCTTCGTGCCGAAGAACGTGTGCATGTGCGACGCGCCGGCGAGTCCGGGGAACACGATCGGGTCGTCCGGCGCCTCGCCCGACACCGAGCAGTCCGTGTGGAACTCCGAGACCCTGGTCGTACCGGCGGGCACGGGCAGCTGCTGGAGCTTGTCGAACGCGGCGAGCTGCTGCTGCCAGGCTGCCTGGTCGACGTCCACCCAGCCTGCGGTGCCGGTGTTGCCTCCGGTGTTGCCGCTGCCAGTGGTTGGGCTGGCCTGCGTGGTCGGCGTGGGTGCGCTGGTCGTGGGCGGCGCGACGGTCGCCGTGGCGGGCGGACGACCGCCGCTGCCCAGGGTGAACCAGTTGATGTTCACGAAGTCCCATTGCTGGGCGCTCTTCATCACCGCGACGACCGTCTGCTTGCCGGCCGGGACGCTGGTGGCCGTGGCCGTGACGGTCTTCCACGTCTGCCAGTTCCCCGTGTACGTCACCGGGAACGACGCCAGCAGCTGGCCCGTCGGCGACCCGAGGTGCAGCTCGATCGAGCCGCCGGCCTTGTTCTGGGCGGCGATGCGGACGCTCAGGTCCGCCCCGCTCAGGGTCACGTTGTCGTACTGCAGCCAGTCGCCGTTGGCGAGCCAGCCCACGTTCTTGCCGCCGCCCGCGTCGCGGGTCCCCTCGGTCTGCGCGCCGGACTGGGCCGAGAACGCCTCGGCCTCCAGCTTCGGCGCCGAGTTCTCGTCCGCGCTGGCGGTCGCCATGTACACGCCCCCGGCCCCGCCGACCACGGCAACGGCCGCGGCGGCGATCAGCACGCGGGTCTTGCGCCTTGCAGTGCGGCTCTGGGCGCCGCGCTGTCCTTCACTGCGCATGTCGATCCTTTTCTTAGGCTCGGGTGCGCAGCCAGTATTCAAAGCGCCCATATGCAGTTCAAGAGACCAAAGGAAAACTTAGAGAGCGCTCTCTGGAAGATCGTTGCCAGGCGCGGTCCGCCGTCCCGATTACATTTTTTGGAAAGTCCGTTCTTAAATCTTCTTTAGCGACGTTCCGTGTGCGGGCCTTCGCGTTGCGGCGCTTTTTCAGCTTTAGCGATGTTCCGTGTGCGAGCCTTCGCGTTCCGGCGCTTTCAGCTTTAGCGACGTTCCGTGTGTGAGCCTTCGCGTTCCGCGCTTTTCAGCCGCCCGGGCAGGTGTTGGTCCCGCCGCTGAGCACGACGCACTGCCGGTGGGTCGGTTTGGGCTCGGGGGTCTGCAGCGTGCGCGACCCGGCCAGCCCGACGATGACCGCCGGCAGCACGGTGACGCCGGCGACGATCAGCGCGATCTGCGGCAACCGGGCGACCTTGAGCCAGCGGGCGACGGCGGCGACGATCAGCGGCCCGGCGATGAGCACGATCGCGAGCACGAACTGGAGCCGCCCGGTGATCGGATCGGGCTGATTGTCCGTCCCGCCGACGACCCGGGCGAGCACCGCGCGAGTGAGCATGACGACCGCGACCAGCCAGCCGGCGCCGAGCACGGCGCAGGCAACCACTCTGCTCCTCACGCGTCCACGGTAGCGGGCGCGAGGGCCGCATCGATGACCGCCGCCTCCAGATCCCGTGCACACCGGTCGATGACCTCGGGCGCGTAGCGGTGCGTGTCGCCCCACAGGGTGTACACGATCCGGCCCGGCTCGTCCTCCAGGTGCAGGTAGAACGTGGCGTCGTACGTCGCTTCGCGCACACCCCACCGGACGCTGGTGTCCATGCGCGCGGTGCGGATCTCGGCCGCCGTGGGGACCTGGCCGTCGGTGTCGTCGACGGCCCGGCGGCGGTCGTTGAGCACGCAGGCCGGCTCGGCGATGGCGGGCAGGCCGGCCGGGTCGAAGTAGCCGTGCTTGAACGCCCCGAGCATCGCCGCCCAGGCCCGCGCCGCGACGTCGTCGAACGGCACCGCCCTCCAGGCCTGCGCGGCGACGTCATCGGACGGCGCCGCCGTCCGATTCCGCGCCGGGACGTCGTCGAACGGCATCGCCTCCTCGGCCGGCTCGGCGACTTCGATGACGCAGATGCCGAACTGGCGCAGGCTGGTCACCGCTTCGGCGAACCCGGGCCGGAACCGGTTGCTGACGACGACCTGGATCGCCGCGGTGCTCGTTCCGGCCGCGCGGGCGAGCGCGTTCGCGTACGCGGCGAGCAGGATCGGCCCGGACGCGAGCCCGGTGCGCGCCCCGATCGCGCGCACCGCGAGCGCCAGTGCGCGCGACTCGCACACGACCTCCCAGTGCCGCGGCTGTCCGAGTCCCGGATCGAGCGGCTGTCTGTGCGCGATCGCGGGGATGCGCGCAAGTTGACGCTCCCAGTGGCGCAGCGCCTTCTCGCTCTGCCGGATCGCGGCCGGCTCCTGTTGTTGCGCGGCCAGTTCGAGCGGCCGCACACCCTGCACGGGTGCGCCACTGTCGCCTTGACCGTCGAAGTTGGCCAGATCGCGCACGATCGCGTCGATGCCGAACCCGTCGACGAGCACGTGGTAGTACATGAGCACCACGTGCGTCGGAGTCTGTCCGTCGAGCACGACACCCATGCGCACCGGCCACTCGGCGAACGGCTCGAAGTGCGCGGTCTGGTACCGGACGCGCAGCACCTCCGCGGTCACCGCCGCATCCGGCCCGGCGTGGACACATTCGAGCACGATCTCGCCGGAAGCGTGCACCTCCTGCCGCGGCGGCCCGCCCTCGGTCGGGACCAGCCGGGTGCGCAGCGCCTGGTGCCGCCCGACGATGAACCGCAGCAGCGCGGCCAGGTGCTCGACCGTCTCGCCGGGCGCGGCGGGGACGGTGCCGCCGATGTTCATCGTCCTGCCGGTACGCCGCATCAGGTCCCACACGTCGCGCTGTCCCCAGGTCAGCTCGGCGATGCCGGAGCCCTCGCCCTCGAACGCCACCACGATGTCCACGCGGCCGAGTGTCCCGCCGCACCCTTCCGCCGCGTCAACGCCTCCGGCCGGGTCCGCGCATCGTTCCTGTTCGTTCCTGCTCGTTTCTGAAAGTTTCGCGCTGCTCTAGGCGGCCCGGCCCGCCACCATCGCGACCAGCGTGTCGAGCAGCTCCTCGGCCGTCGTCCGCCATTTGTCCGTACCGAGGTGCCCGCTCACGTCCATTCCCGTGATGCCGTGCACGCTGGTCAGCAGCAGGGCCCCGTAGCGGCGCGCGTCGGCCGGCCCGGTCACCTCGGACACGATGGCGAGGAACTCGTCCTGGCTGCGCTCGGCCGCCCGGACCACGACGGTCGGGTCGCCGGTGGGGACGTGGAACATCTGCTGGTACAAGTGAGGCTGACCGCGCCCGAGGGCCATCAGTCCGGCGAGTCCCAGCCGCAGCTTCTCGGTCGGCGCCAGCGCGGGATCGGCCCGCAGCGCCTGGACCTGCGCGCCGATGCGGTCCCAGGCCTCGGCCGCGACCGCGGTCAGCAGGCTCTCCTTGTCGGCGAAGTGCCCGTACGGCGCACCCCGGCTCACGCCCGCCCGCGCGCCGACCTCGCGCAGCGTCACCGCCTCCGTCCCGCCCTCGTCCAGCAGTTCGGCGGCGGCATCGAGCAGGGCTCGGCGGGTGGCGGCGGCCGTCTCGGCACGGGCGATCATGCCGCCCATTCTACGGTTGACAGCGTCACATGAACGCCGCTACCGTTTTTCACATGACAACGTCACATGAGATCGCGATCGTGTCCGGCGCGTCCACCGGCATGGGTGCGGCCACCGCGCGCGAGCTGGCCCGGCGCGGCCTGCACGTGCTGGCCGGCGTACGGCGGGAGCAGGACGGCGACGCGATCCGCGCGGCCGGCATCGAGCCGGTGATCCTCGACATCACCGAGCCGGACCAGATCGCCGCGCTCGCCGCGCGCATCGGCGACCGCCCGCTGCGCGCCCTCGTGAACAACGCCGGCGTGGCCGTGAACGCGCCGGTCGAGACCCTGCCGATGACCGAGTGGCGCCGGCTGTTCGAGGTCAACCTGTTCGGCCACATCGCCATGACCCAGGCCCTCCTGCCCGCCCTGCTGCGCGCCCGCGGCCGGATCGTGAACATCAGCTCGGTGGGCGGCCGCATCGCGATGCCGGCGTACGGCGCGTACGCCGGGAGCAAGTTCGCCTTCGAAGCGGTCAGCGACGCCCTGCGCCGCGAGCTGGCCCCGCACGGCGTCCAGGTCGTGGTCGTCGAGCCGGGCGGCGTCCGCACCGAGATGAACGAACGCGGCGCCGCGACCGCCGGCAGGCTGGCCGCGGACATGACCGGCGAGCAGCGCTCCCGCTACGGCGACCTCATGCGGGCCGTCGTCTCGCACGCCGACGCCTTCACCAGAGCGGGCCGCACCGCCGACTTCGCGGCGCAGGTCATCGCCAGGGCCGCGACCGTGCGTAACCCGCGCACCCGGTACACAATCGGCCGCGACGCGGCGCTGATGACCCGGCTCGCGCGCATCCTGCCGGACCGCGCCCTGGACCGGCTCACGGCCGCGAACCTGCGACCGCACTTTCCACGGCCTGCGGTCTGAGCTCTGTCGCCGGCCGGCCGGTTAGGCTGCGTGACGTGTCGCACGATCCGTACCTCGCCGCTGACGACATCGTGCAGGTTCCGCATCCGGCCGTGCGCACCTTGGCTGCGCGGTTGCGTTCCTCGCACCCCTCGGACCGCTCGTTCGCGCAGGCCGCATACGAATTCGTGCGGGACGAGGTGCGCCACTCCTTCGACGCCGACGACCCACGGGTGACCGTTCGCGCATCCGAGGTGCTCGAGCACCGGGTCGGCCTGTGCTTCGCCAAGTCACACCTGCTCGCCGCGCTGTGGCGTTCTTCGGGTGTACCGGCTGGGCTGTGCTACCAGCGCCTGTCCACCGGCGACGGCTTCGTGCTGCACGGTCTGGCGGCGGTGTACCTGGACGGCGCTTGGCACAAACAGGACCCGCGCGGCAACAAGCCCGGCGTGGACGCACAGTTCTCCCTGGACGGCCCGCGGCTGGCGTTCCCGGTCGATCTGGCGGCGGGGGAGCGCGACTACGCGCAGATCTTCGCCGAAGCGGACGCAAACGTGCTGTCGGTCCTGCGCGAAACGACAGATGTGCTCACCCTGCGCCTTGGTGGGCTGCCTTCGGACGTTGCCGGGTCAGGTTGACGGCTGCCTTCGGACGTTGCCGAGTCGGGTTGACGGCTGCCTTTGGCCGTTGCTGAGTCGGGTTGACGGCGGTCTTCGGCTGTTCCGCGCTCGTTTGACGGCTGCCTTTGGCCGTTCCGCGTTCGTTTGACGGCGGTCTTCGGCCGTTTCGCGCTCGTTTGACGGCGGTCCCGGTCGATCGCGCGGGTGGCTATGGCCGTTTGAGCAGCAGGTTGACGGCGACGCAGGTCAGCGCGGCCTGGTCGTCCTGGTTGATGAGCTCGCACCGGGTGCGCACGATGCCGCGGTCGGGCTTGCTGTTCGAGGGGCGCGCCAGGTCGACCGTCGCCCGCAGCCACAGCCGATCACCCGCGCGCACCGGCACCGGCCATCGCAGCTCATCGACGCCGGGCGAGGCGAGGCTGGCCACGCGGGACAGGTAGTTGTCGGCGAACAGCCGCATGAGCAGCCCGGCCGTGAACCAGCCGCTGGCGATCAGCCCCTTGAACGGCCCCCCGGCCGCGTACTCCGCGTCGACGTGGATCGGCTGCGGATCGAACCGCCGCGCGAAAGCGAGCATCTCCGCCTCGTCGACCGTCTCGACCGCCTGCGCGTAATCGTGCACCGCGCCCTGCACGTAGTCCTCGAAGTACCGCTCGTTGATCGATCGCATGCGCGCAAGCCTCTCACGCCGGCGGTTCGGTACATTTCCGCGTTGTGGAACGCGCGTCCCTGCTCACCGTCCTCGCCGACATCGCGCAGCACGGCGGGTGCCGCCTGCTGCCGCCGGTCGGGCCGGTCCCTGGGCTGCGCGTTCCGGACGATCTCCGCCTCTTCTACGAAGCGTGCGGCGGGGCGATCCTGTTCGAAGGTGCATGGACGATCAGCGGGCCCGAACAGCTCGTCCCGGCCAGTCCGCGGCTGCTCGGGCCGGAACTCGCCGCGGAGGTGGCGGCCGCGCAGCCGGATGACCTGACGAACGGGTGCTTCGTGTTCGCGGAGACCGGCCCGGGCGGCACCGCCTCGCTCGTCGTGGTCGATCTGCACCCGGCCCGCGCCGGGCGGTACTACGACGCGTTCTGGGACAGGTACGGGCTCGTGGGTGAGATGCCGGTCATCGCCGTCGGCGTGGCCGAGGTCCTGCGCCGGCTGCTCGACACGCGAGGAGAGCCCGCCGCCGGGATCGGCCCCGTTTACGGTGACGCCTATGACGCCGGCCCGCCGGCGTGAGCGGCCCGGTTCGCGGTGACGCCTATGACGCCGGCCCGCCGGCGTGAGCGGCGCGGTTCGCGGTAACGCCTATGACGCGGGCCCGCTGGCGTGAGCGGCGCGCCTCGGACTCCCGGCCGCGTCTCGGCTCCGGCTCCCGGTTGGCGGCGCGGCACCTGGATCGACGGCCGGGGCGCCGACGCCGGCGCAGGCTCACGTGATCGTTACGGGATCGGCGGGCTGGTCTGCTTGATCATCTGGAAACTGTCGAGCCGGTAGAACTCGCAGCGGTCGGCGCCGGCGGCGGTGATGTACAGGTCGTGCACGCCGGTCGGGGTGGTGGCGAGGCCGAGGCGGAGGCTGGACTGGTACCACTGCGTGCAGTTGCCCGTCGTGCCGATCGTGAACGTCAGGAACGGGGTGGCAGTCGGCGAGTCCAGGCGCAGGTCGATCGTGCCGGGGCCGGTCGAGCAGGAGCGCCACGTGGCGTATCCGCTGGCCTGGCCCGGCGCGCCGAAGTCGACCGCGCTCAGGCGGAGGCGGTCGCCGGGGGAGAACGCGACCGCGCGGCCGCCCGATGCCGCCGGGTCGGTGAACGTGCGGACGCCGTGCTGCGCGTCGTACGACTCGGCCTCGACCACCGTGCCGAACGCGCGCACCTGAGCGGCGCTGGACGAGGCGGCGCTGGACGCGGCAGAGGCGGGTGCGGCCGCGGTGGCGACGGCGATCATGGACGCGCCGACGATGACCAATGGACGTCTCATGTACCGGAGTATATCGACGTTAGCCGATCTGGCCAGATCTGCGCGGAGGCGCACGCCTCCGCCGGGCGATCGCGGGCGGCACGCGGTCGTTTGGGTGACGAATCACGCAATCAGGTGAACGCGCGCGCGAGCAGAAGGCGACGCAGCGCCGGCGGGTCGTCGAAGAGCAGGTGGTTGGCGGTTGCGCGTTTGAGGTACCGGTGCGCGGAATGCTCCCAGGTGAACCCGATCCCGCCGAGCAGCTGGATCGACTCGCGCGTGACCGTCCACGCGGCCTCGGTGGCGGCCAGCTTGGCCAGGGGCGCGGCCAGGGCGAACTCGGGGGTGCCGAACACGCGCAATGCGTAGCGCGCGGTGGAGGTCGCCTGTTCGAGCAGCACGTACAGGTCGGCGACCCGGTGCCGCAGGGCCTGGAACGACGCGAGCGGCACGCCGAACTGACGCCGCGTGCGCAAGTGGTCGATGGTGGACTGCAGCGCCGCGCGGGCCACGCCGACCGAGTCCGCGGCGAGCAATGCATGCATGACGGCCAGGCCGTGCGCGGCGCCGGCCGGGGCGACCAGGCGGGCCGGGGCGGCGGTCAGGATCACGGTGGCCTGGCTGCGCGTGGTGTCCACAGTGGGCACGGGCTGCACGACCGCGGCGTCCGTCGCGTACAGGTCGCCGTCGCTCTCGACCAGCAGCAGGTCGGCCGCGTCGCCGTCGAGGACGTGGTGGACGCGGCCGTCGAGGACCGTACCCTGCGCGGTCGGCCGCGCCTCGACGTTGCCGCCGAGTGCCAGCGCGCCGATCGAGGTGCCCTCGGCCAGGCCTTTGAGCAGGTCGGACGCCGGGTCCAGGGCCAGGATCGCGGCCGTGGTCGACAGCAGCGGGGCGGTGAGCAGGGCGGCGCCGGCCTCCTCCAGGGCGATGCCGGCCTCGACCGCCGTGGCGCCGAAGCCGCCGTGCTCCTCGCCGACGGCCAGCGCGGTGAGGCCGAGCTCGCCGGTGAGCCGCGCCCAGCTGTACCCGGGCGAGGCCAGGAACCCGCGCACCGACTCGCGCAGCGCCATCTGTTCGGGTGTGAACTCCCCGGCGAACGGCTCCACAGTGGACACTCCTACGATCGGGGGACGCGGCCGAGGAGACGGTCGGCGATGATGTTGCGCTGAATCTCGTTCGAACCGCCGTAGATCGTGTCCGCGCGAGTGAACAGAAACAGCCGCTGCGCGTCGGTCAGGTCGTACGGCGCCGCCCGCGCGACCGTGGCCGCCGGCCCCTCCGCCGCCATGGCCAGTTCGCCGAGGTCGCGGTGCCAGTTCGCCCACAACAGCTTCGCCACCGACGCCGCAGTCGGATCGGGCTCGGTCGCTGACAGTGTGCGCAGGGCGTGGTGGCGCAGGCCCTGCAATCCCGCCCAGGCTTGCATGACGCCGTCCGCAAAAACAGGATCCTCCATGGTACCGACGGTGCGGGCCCGCTCCACAATGGACTCCAGCTCGCGGGCGAACCCCAGCTGCTGCCCGAGGGTGGCGACACCGCGCTCGAAGGCCAGGGTGCTCGTCGCGACCTTCCAGCCGTCGCCGGGCGCCCCGACGACCAGGTCGGCGTCGGTCTCCGCCCCGTCGAAGAAGACCTCGTTGAACTCCGAGGTGCCGGTCAGCTGCACGATCGGCCGTACTTCGACACCGCGCTGCCGCATCGGCACAAGGAGGTACGAGAGGCCGGCCTTGCGCTTTTCCGGCCCGGTGCGTGCGAGCACAAAGCACCAGTCGGCAATGTGCGCCAGCGACGTCCAGACCTTCTGTCCATCGATGCGCCACCGGTCCCCGGCCAGTTCCGCGCGCGTCTGCACCCCGGCGAGATCGGAGCCGGCCTCGGGCTCGGAGTACCCCTGGCACCACAGCTCCTCGGCCCGCGCGATCGGCGGCAGGAAGCGCGCTTGCTGTTCATGTGAACCGTGCGCGATGAGCGTCGGCGCGAGCAGGTACTCGCCGATGTGACTGAGCCGCCCGGGCCCGCCGGCGCGCGCGTACTCCTCGAAGAACACGACCTGCTCGGCGATGGACGCGCCGCGCCCGTACGGTTGCGGCCAGCCCAGCCCGATCCACCCTCCGGCGCCGAGCTCCTTCTCCCACTCGGCGCGCAGCTCAAGGTGCTCGTGCTCGCGCCCGGGCCCACCGCTGCCGACGAGCGGCGCGAACCGTCCGGTGAGGTGTGCGGCCAGCCAGGCCCGCACCTCGTCGCGGAACTCAGGCGCCATAGACGGCCGCCGGTTCGGGTGTGCGGGCGAGCAGGTCGCGCACGACGGGGCCGAGTTCGTTCGGGTCCCAACGGCGGCCCACGTCGGCGGCCGGGCCGTGCTGCCAGCCGTCCGCGACGCTCACGGTGCCGCCGGAGACCTCGAACACGCGGCCGGTGACGAAGCCGGCCTCCTCCGAGGCGAGCCACACGACGAGCGGCGACACGTTCTCGGGCGCCATCGCGTCGAAGCCCGACTCCGGCGCGCGCATGGCGTCGGCGAACACGTCCTCGGTCATCGGCGTGCGCGCACTCGGCGCGATCGCGTTCACCGTGATGCCGTATCGCGCGAGCTCGACCGCGGCGACCTGCGTCATCGCGGCCACGGCGGCCTTCGCGGCGCTGTAGCTGACCTGTCCGACGCTGCCCATGAGCCCGGCGCCCGACGTGGTGTTCACGATGCGCGCGGCCACCGGGGTGCCGGACTTGGCCAGCCCCTTCCAGTACGCCGACGCGTGCCGCAGCGGCGCGAAGTGCCCCTTCAGGTTGACCCTGATGACCGAGTCCCACTCGTCCTCGGTCACGTTCGTGGTCATGCGATCGCGCGCGAGCCCGGCGTTGTTCACGAGCGCGTCCAGGCGACCGGAGGCCCGGATCGCCGTCTGCACGAGTTCGGCCGCGAACGACCAGTCCGCGATGTCGCCGGGCGCGACGGTCACCTTCCCGCCCACGCACTCGGTCGCGACGGCGTCGAGGCGGTCGGGGCTGAGGTCGTTGAGGACGACGTGGTGCCCGGTCGCGGCGAAGGCAAGGGCGTGCGCGCGGCCGAGGCCCTGGCCGGCGCCGGTGATGATGACCGTTCTCATGCTCCGAGGACCTCTCGCTGGTAGCGACGCACCTTGTCCCGCACCCCGACCAGGTCGTTCGGGTCCGCACGGATCACGACGCGCGCGACGCCCAGGGAGCGGAGCATTTCGAGTTCGCCGCGGTCGCCCGGGGCGCGGGCGGTCACCTCGACCTCGTCGGGGTCGCGGCCCGCGGCCGTGCACTCCTCGCGCAGTGCGTTGCGCAGGCGGGCGAACTCCTCGCCGCGCACGCCGAGCGGGTACCAGCCGTCGCCCAGCCGGGCCGCGCGCCGCACCGCCGCGAGGCTGTGGCCGCCGACGACGATCGGGACCGTGCCGCGCACCGGGCGCGGGCGGGAATGGACGGGGCCGAACGAGACAAAGCGGCCGTCGTACCGTGCGGGCTTCTGCGTCCACAGCGCGCGCATCGCCTCGAGGTACTCGTCCGCGCGGGCGCCGCGCTCGGCGAAGGGGACGCCGAGCGCGTCGTACTCCTCGCGCAGCCAGCCGACGCCGATGCCCGCCAGGAGCCGGCCGCCGCTGAGCACGTCGACGGTGGCCAGGCGCTTGGCCAGGTCCACCGGGTTGTGCTCGGGCAGGATCAGCATCGCGGTGCCGAGCCGCAGCGTGGTGGTGTGCGCGGCGGCGAACGTCAGCCAGTGCAACGGGTCCGGGATGTCGTCGTCCGGTCCGAGGCTCATCCGGCCGGTCGGATCGTATGGGTACGAACTGTCGTAGGCGTCCGGCACCACCACGTGCTCGACGGCCCAGACCGACTCGCAGCCGAGCTCTTCCAGCAGCCGCACGAACCGCGCGACGGTGGCCGGATCGGCGCCGCCGTGCGCCGGCATGACCCCGAGTTTCAGCTCCACGGCCGGTACTCTACCAAACGCTTGCTTGGTAACGTAGCCGCCATGGAGCAGGATTTCGCCGCCCGTGCCGGCGTCGCGGTCGTCACCGGGGCCACCGGCGGGATCGGCGCGGCGATCGCGCGCATGCTCGCCTCTCGCGGCTGCGCGGTCGTGCTCGCCTATCGTTCGGACGCTCGGGCCGCCGAGGAACTGGCCGCCGCGCTGCCGAACGCGACGGCCGTCCGCGCCGACCTGACCGACCCGGCGGCGTGCGCGACCCTGATCGAAGCGGCCGGCGAGGTGCACACGCTCGTGCACGCGGCCGGTCCCCATGTGCCGATGATGCACCTGAGCACCGTCGCCCCGGAACGGTTTGCCGAGCAGATCGCGCAGGACGTGCTCGGGGCGTACAACATCGTGCACGCCGCCCTGCCCGCTCTGCGCGCGAGCCGCGGCAGCCTGGTCGCGGTGACCACGGCGGCGACGCGCCGCTTCCCGGTCCGCGACGGCCTGTCCGCCGTCCCGAAGGGCGCGGTCGAGGCCCTGGTACGCGGTATCGCCGCCGAGGAGGGCCGCTTCGGCGTCCGCGCGAACTGCGTCGGCCCGGGCATGCTGACCGACGGCATGGCGACCCGGCTCATGGCCAACGGCGACCTGAACGAACACGCCCTCGCGGTGACCCGCGCGAACATCCCGCTGCGCACGTTCGGCGCGGCCGTGGACATCGCCGAGGCCGTCTGCTTCCTGGCGAGCGATCGCGCGCGCTTCATCTCCGGCCAGAAGCTCGACGTCGACGGCGGCTACGCGGCCTGACCCGACGGCTCGGCGTCGACGGCGGCTACGCGGACGGCTTGACCGCGACGGCTCGGCTCGGCGTCGACGGCGGCTACGCGGCCTGACCCGACGGCTCGACGTCGACGGCGGCTACGCGGCCTGACTACGTGCGTGGCGCGCCGATCCGGCCGAGCCAGTGTGCGGCCTCGCCGGGGGAGAGGGCGCCGTCGATGAGGATCCGCGGCGCCATGCGCGGGTACACGCGCCCGGCGTTCCAGGTGCGCGCGTACGGTTCGCGGTCGAGGGCGATCAGCCGCACGCCGTCGAGGCGGGGGATGTCGGCCGGGGTGCCCTCGTTCCAGATCCACTCGCCGCGGGCGTCGACCAGGTTCCAGCAGCCGCGGATGCCGCCCGGCGGTTGGGGGTTGCCGTCAGTCGCGGCCACGAACTCGGCGGCGGTCGGGCGGCGTCCGGGCAGCAGGCCGCGGCCCGGGTCGCCGATCAGGGTCGCGGCGAGCAGGATGTGCAGCTGGAAGTTGTCGCCGATGCCGCCGACGGTGATGCGGTAGCCACGGCCGGTACGAGCGAAATCGCGGTCGAGCACGATCAGCTGTTCGTTGTCGACGACCCGCAGCAGGCCCCACAGCCAGGACGCCGTTCCGTAGAGCTCGCGGGTGGCGGCCACGGCCGCGGTCAGGCGCTCCCGCTGCGGCAGGTTCGCGCGGACCTCGGCCCGCTGGCAGAGGTACAGCACCGGCTGCACCCACTCCTCGGCGCAGAACCAGGCCTGGACCAGCATCTCCGCCGCGTCGGGGTCGATGCCGCGGCGCTGGGCCGAGCCGACGAAGCGCTCCAGCACCGCGCCGGCCGCGTCCTGGTCGCGGGGTGACGGCGGGTCGCCGAGCGCCTCGCGGTGCAGCGCGCGGAAACGCACGGCCTGTTCGAGTACATCCGCCGCGCGGTCGGCAAGTAAATGCATGACGGCGGCCGGATCGGTGCCGTTCCACGCCATCTGCCCGAGCAGCCCCGCCAGGCCGCCGCCGAGGGCGAAGGTGGCGGGGCGAAGTGCGGGCTCGAGCCGTACCAGAGCAGCTTGAATCTCTTCCGGCGCGGCCTCCCCGGCGCTCTGCGCGATCGCGGGCAAGGCGGCGTAGAACCCGTCGACGTCGAACGCGGCGACGGCCCGCAGCAACGCGTCAACGCGCGCCGCGAGGGGGGAGGACCGAACCATGCGCGGGATCGTAATGCCCGCCGAACGCGCACGGCGCCCGGTCGGCGAGCGTGCAACCGGGCGAAAAGCCGGGTGCACCGCTATGCGTGCGCGGCGTCCGAGTAGCGGGGGAGCTGGCCGCCGCCGTCGACGAGCAGCGAGGCGCCGTTGACGTACCCGGCCAGCGGCGAGGCCAGCAGCAGCACCGCGTCGGCGACGTCGTCCGGGGTGGCCATGCGCCCCAGCGGTACCGTCGCCGCGACCGCCGCCAGCGCCGCCTCGTCGCCGTAGTGCGCGGCGTTGTCGTCGGTGCGCACCACGCCCGCCGTCACGGTGTTCACTCGCACACGCGGCGCCCACTCCAAAGCGAGCGCGCGAGTGAGCACCTCGAGGCCGCCCTTGGCCGCCGCGTAGGCCGCGGTGCCCGGTGCGGGGCGCAGGGCCGACACGCTGCCGATGTTCACGATGAGCCCGCCGGACGGCTGTAATTGCATGACGGCGTTCGCGGCCTGCGCGACGAAGAACGGCGCGAGCAGGTTGAGCCGGACGATCGCGGTGACCAGGTTGGGCGAGGCGGTCGCGGCCGGCACCGGCGGGCCGCCGCCCGCGTTGTTCACGGCCAGGTCGAGCCGGCCGAATGCGTCCACGGCGGCGGCGACGAGCGATGCGGCCTGTTCGGGTTCGCGCACATCCGCGCGGTGGAACGACACGCCGTCGGGCAGGTCGCCCGGATCGTTGCGACCGCAGACCATCACCTGGTACCCCTCCGCGGCCAGCCGGGCCGCGATGGTCCGGCCGATGCCGCGGGTGCCGCCGGTGACGAGGGCGGCCCGCGGGTCAGAGGCGCTCGATGATGGTGACATTGGCCGTACCCCCGCCCTCGCACATGGTCTGCAGACCGTACCGGCCGCCGCGCGCCTCCAGCTCGTGCAGCAGCGTCGTCATGAGCCGCGCCCCGGTCGCGCCGAGCGGGTGGCCGAGCGCCACCGCGCCGCCGAGGGGGTTGACGCGGGCCAGGTCGGCGCCGGTCTCGTGCTGCCAGGCGAGCACCACGGGTACGAAAGCCTCATTGATCTCGACGAGGTCGATGTCGTCGATGGTGAGCTTCGCCTTGCGCAGCGCGTGTTCGGTCGCCGGAATGGGGCCGGTGAGCATGTAGACAGGATCGTCCGCTCGAACGCTCAGGTGGTGGATGCGCGCACGGACGCGCAGTCCGTGTTCGGCGACCGCGCGCTCGGAGGCGATCAGCAGGGCCGCCGCGCCGTCGGAGATCTGGCTGGCCAGGGCGGCGGTGACTACACCGCCGGGCTTGAGGGTGGGCAGCGACGCCATCTTCTCGAGCGTGGTGTCGCGGCGCGGGCCCTCGTCCGCCGAGACTCCGGCGATCGGCTCGATCTCCCGCTCGAAGCGGCCGCTGTCGATGGCGGCGGCGGCCCGGCGGTGGCTCTCCAGGGCGTACCGCTCCATCTCCTCCCTGGTCAGCGCCCATTCGGCGGCGATCAGCTCGGCCGCCCGGAACTGGCTGATCTCCTGGGTGCCGTAGCGCGCGTGCCAGCCGGTCGAGCCGCGGAAGGGGTCGTCGAAGCCGTACTGCTGTCCGGCGAGCATGGCCGAGGAGATCGGGATGGCGCTCATGTTCTGCACGCCCCCGGCCACCACGAGGTCGGCGGTGCCGGACATGACCGCTTGCGCGGCGAAATGCACAGCCTGTTGCGACGAACCGCACTGCCGGTCGACGGTCACGCCGGGCACGTGCTCGGGCAGCCCGGCCGCGAGCCAGCTGGTGCGAGCGATGTTGCCCGCCTGCGGGCCGAGCGCGTCGACGCAGCCGAAGATCACGTCGTCGACCGCCGCCGGGTCCACGCCGCTGCGCTTGACCAGCGCGTTGAGCACATGCGCACCGAGGTCGGCCGGGTGGATCGCGCTCAGCCCGCCGCCGCGCCGGCCGACGGGCGTGCGGACCGCCTCGACCAGATAAGCCTCCGTCATGTCCGAGACCTTACCAAGCGAGCGCTTGGTTGGTAAGGTGCCTCGCATGGAACCGCTGGACGCCCGGACCATCCCCGACCTGGTACGGGCCGGCGCCGCGCACTACCGCCACCGCGAGGCCGTCGTCGACGGGGACGTGCGGCTCACCTACGCGGACCTCGGCGCCCAGGTCACCCGGTGTGCCGAGGCGCTCGCGGCGCGCGGCATCGCCAAGGGCGACCGGGTGGCGCTGTGGGCCCCGAACGGCTGGCGGTGGATCGTCGCCGCCCTCGGCATCGTCTCAGCCGGTGGCGTCCTGGTGCCGCTGAACACCCGATTCAAGGGGCCGGAAGCGGCGTACATTCTCGCGCGCAGCGGTGCGCGACTCCTGCTCGTCGACGACGGTTTCCTCGGCAACCGCTATGTCGCCTCGCTCACCGAGGCCGCGCCCGAAACGCCGACGCCGGCGCTCACCGACATCGTGCCGTTCGCCGAGTGGGACCAGTTCATGGCGGTCGGCAAGGGCGTGGACGCCGTCGTCTACCCCGACGACCTGTCCGACCTGTTCTTCACCAGCGGCACCACCGGGCGGCCCAAGGGCGCCATGGTCACGCACCAACAGACGACGCAGTTGTACGTCACGTGGAGCGACCTCGCGCAATTGCGTGAAGGCGACCGCTATCTGCTCATCAACCCCTGCTTCCACACGTTCGGCTACAAGGCCGGCGTCATCGCGTGTCTCCTGCGCGGGGCGACCATCGTGCCGCAGGCCGTGTTCGACGTGCCGACCAGCCTCGAGCTCGTGCAGCGCGAAAAGATCACGGTGCTGCCCGGACCGCCGACGTTGTACACCTCGATGCTCGACCACCCCGCCCGGTCCGCCTACGACCTGTCGACGCTGCGCGTCGCGATCACCGGCGCGACGACGGTCCCGGTGGTCATGATCGAGCGGCTCCGGGCCGAGCTGGCGCTGGAGACGGTCCTCACCGCCTACGGGCTCACCGAGTCGTGCGGGACCGCCACCATGTGCCGCCCCGACGACGACCCGGTCACCGTGTCCACGACCTGCGGCGCCGCCGTCCCCGGCGTGGAGGTGCGCGTCGACGAGTCCAGCGGCGAGGTGCTCATCCGCGGTTACAACATCATGCGGGGGTACTGGGACGACCCCGCCGCCACCGCCGACACCATCGACCCGGACGGCTGGCTGCACACCGGCGACGTCGGCGTCCTGGACGAGCGGGGCTATCTGCGCATCACCGACCGGCTCAAGGACATGTTCATCGTCGGCGGTTTCAACGCCTACCCGGCCGAGATCGAGCAGGTCATCGCCCGCCATCCGGCCGTCGCCGAGGTCGCGGTCATCGGCGTGCCGGACGAGCGGATGGGCGAGGTCGCCCGCGCGTTCGTCGTTTCGCGCGGTCCGGTGCAGGCCGACGTGCTCGCCGCGTACTGCAAGGAGCGCCTGGCCAACTACAAGCAACCCCGCTCGTTCGTGTTCGTCGACGCACTGCCGCGCAACGCGAGCGGCAAGGTGCTCAAAACGACCCTCCGGAGTGCGTGAATGGACACCGTCATCGTCACCGGGGGCGCGAGCGGCATCGGGGCCGCCGTCGCCCGGCTCGCCGCCGAGCAGGGGCTGCGCGTCATCGTGTGGGACCTCGTCGCGGTCGACGGCGGTTCGGTCGTGAACGTGCGCGATCCGGAGGCGGTCGCGCAGGCGTTCGCCGCGGCCGGGCCGGTGCGCTACCTCGTGAACAACGCCGGCCCGGCCAGCGGCGGCCCGGCGCTGGCGTTCACCGACGGGCTCGCCGCCACCGCCGGCAGCATGGAGCTGGTGACGTCGGCCTGGCTGGCCACCGGCCCGCCCGAGGGGTCGGCCGTGGTCAACGTGGCCTCGGTGGCGGGGAACCTGGTGGGCACCGACTCCGCGTGGTACTCGGCGGGGAAGGCGGCGATCGCGGGGTACACCAGACATCTGGCGACCCGGATCGCGCCGAGGGTGCGCGCGAACGCGGTGGCGCCCGGGTTCATCGACACGCCGCGCATGGCCGGATTCGCCGGCACGCCCCTCGGCCGTTCGCTCATCGAGCGCAACCCGATGGGCCGGGCCGGGCGGCCGGAGGACGTCGCCGCGGCCGTGCTGTTCCTGCTTTCCCCGGCCGCCGCGTACGTCAACGGCGTCCTGCTGCCCGTGGACGGGGGCTGGACCGTCTCCCAATGAAAGGGGTGTTCCACTGTGGACGCCGTCATCGTCTCCGCCGTGCGCTCGCCGATCGGCCGCGCCTACAAGGGTTCGCTCATCGGTGTGCGCGCCGACGACCTCGCCGCACAGATGGTCACCAAGGCGCTCGCCAAGGTGCCCGCGCTCGATCCGGCCACCCTCGACGACCTGATCCTCGGGTGTGCGCAGCCGGCCGGCGAGCAGGGGTACAACCTCGGCCGCCAGGTCGCCATGCACCTCGGGCTCGACATGGTGCCCGGCACGACCGTGAACCGCTACTGTGCGTCATCGCTGCAGGCGATCCGGATGGCCTTCCACGCGATCAGGGCGGGGGAGGGGCACGCGTTCGTCGCGGCCGGGGCCGAGGTCGTCTCGCACTACCCGGCCGGCAAGGCCGACGGCATGCCCGGCACCAAGAACCCCCGCTGGCCCGAGCACACCTCGTCGCTGACCTGGACCGATCCTCGGGCGTCCGGTGAGCTGCCGGACGCGTACATCGCGATGGGCGAGACCGCCGAGAACGTCGCCGCGATCTGCGGGATCACCCGCCGCGAGCAGGACGAGTTCGCCGTGCGCAGCCAGAACAACGCCGAGAAGGCGCAGGCCGACGGGTTCTGGGAGCTCGACATCACGCCCGTCACGCTGCCCGACGGCACCGAACTGGCCCGCGACGACGGCCCCCGCGCGGGCGTCACGCTGGAGAAGGTGAGCACGCTGCAGCCGGCGTTCCGGCCCGACGGTACCGTCACGGCGGGCAACTGCTGCCCGCTCAACGACGGCGCGGCGGCGCTGGTCGTCATGAGCGCGTCGCGGGCCCGCGAGCTCGGCCTGACCCCGCTTGCGCGCATCGTCGCCACCGGCGTGTCCGCGCTCAGCCCGGAGATCATGGGCCTCGGCCCGGTCGAGGCGACCCGCCGCGCACTCGCGCACGCCGGCATGTCCATGTCGGACATCGACCTGATCGAGATCAACGAGGCCTTCGCCGCGCAGGTGATTCCGTCGTACCGCCAGATGGGCGCCGATCCGGAGAAGGTCAACGTGCACGGCGGCGCG
Organism: Dactylosporangium sp. CS-033363; assembly: GCF_050942475.1. Taxonomy (NCBI): domain Bacteria; kingdom Bacillati; phylum Actinomycetota; class Actinomycetes; order Micromonosporales; family Micromonosporaceae; genus Dactylosporangium; species Dactylosporangium sp. CS-033363. Next base: position 3,712,380 of record NZ_CP192032.1, read on the forward strand.
ATCGCGGTCGGCCACCCGTTCGGCATGACGGGCGCGCGGATCGCCACCACGCTCCTCAATGGACTGTCCTTCCGGGACAAGCAGTTCGGCCTGGAGACCATGTGCACCGCGGGTGGGCAGGGCATGGCGCTGATCCTGGAGCGGCTGTCGTGAACCTCGCCGGGAAGGCCGTCGTGGTGACCGGCGCGGGCCGGGGACTCGGGGCGGCGTATGCGCGACTGGCCGCGGCCGAGGGCGCGTCGGTCATCGTCAACGACGTCGACGCCGCGGCCGCCGAGGCCGTGGTCGCCGACATCCGGGCGGCGGGTGGCGCGGCCGAGCCCGCGGTCGCCTCGATCGCCGACTGGGCCGGGGCCGGCTCGGTCGTCCAGGCGTGCGTCGACGCGTTCGGGGCGATCGACGGCCTGGTCAACAACGCGGGCATCTTCCGCCTCGCGAACCCGGTCGAACAGGACCCGGACGAGTTCCGCGCGGTGCTCGAAGTGAACGTCCTCGGCACCGCGTACTGCGGGCTGCACGCGATCCGCGCGATGCTGGCCCGCGGTACCGGATCCATCGTGAACGTGACGTCCGGCTCGCACGCCGGCTCGGCCGCGATGGGCGCCTACGGGGCGAGCAAGGGCGCGGTGGCGTCGCTCACGTACTGCTGGGCGGCGGACCTGGCGGGCACCGGCGTGCGGGTGAACGCGGTGTCCCCGAATGCGCATACGCGCATGGCCGACGCGTACGACTCGTACCTGGGCGCCGCGGCGCAGGGCCAGAACGTGGCCAAGTCGCCGGCCCAGAACGCCCCGGCCGTGGTGTACCTGCTGTCGGACGCGTCGGCGGACCTGCATGGCCAGATCGTGCGCATCGACGGCGACGAGCTCTCGATGGTCGCCCACCCGACCGTCCAGGGCCACGGCGCCCAGAACCCGGCCTGGACCGCCTCGGCGGTGGCGGCGGCGTTCGCGTCCGGCTCGGTCGGCCCGATCAGCCCGGTGGGACTGCACCGCACGGCCTGAGCGATTTGCACCCATGGATCACCATCGAGGGCGTGATGGGATCCTCACACGCGGTGTCCGGGGCGGCCGGCTGGCTCGGCGGCTGTGCGGTGCTGGCCGCGGCCGGTGCCCCGGCCGGTCCGCCGGTCGTCGTCGTGGGCACCGTGATCGCCGCCGGCGCCGCGCTTCTGCCGGACTGTGACCACCCGAGCTCGTGCGTGGCGTACACCTTCGGGCCGGTCAGTCGTTTCGTGTGCCGCCGGATCGGCCGCGCGTGCGCGGTTCTGCACGCGCGCACGCGCACCCCGCTCGACGTGCGCGACCTCGACGGGCACCGCACGCTGACCCACACCGTGCTGTTCGCGCTGGTCACGGGCCTGCTGGCGGCGGCCGGGGGCTGGCTCGGCGGGATCGTGGCGGCCGCGGTGGTGACGTTCGCCACGACCGGACTGGCCATTCGCGCACTATGGCCCAAGCGCAAGCGCGGCACGCTCGGGGCGACCCTGGGCGGCCTGGTCACGGCGGCCGCCCTGGTCACGTTCGGGCCGGCGGACGGGTGGTGGTGGCTGGGCGTGCCCGTCGCGTTCGGCTGCCTTGCGCACATCGCCGGTGACGCCATGACCAACACGGGCGTCCCGGCGCTGTTCCCGCTGCCCATCGGCGGTCGCCGCTGGCGCCGGCTGCGCACCCCGCGCATGCTGCGCTTCGGCACCGGCGGCCGCGCCGAGCACCTGGTCCGCTGGCTGCTCGTGGCGGGCGCCATCGGTGCCGGGTGGCTCCTGGCGGTATGAAAGCGTCAGCGCCGGGCGAGGCCATCGAGGAACAGGGACGTGCAGTCCTCGGCCAGGCGCGTGATCGGGTACTCCTTGGTCGGCTTGAACCACCGCACGGACAGCCACACCGCGTCACGCATCAGGCGGTACAAAATCTTCGGGTCCAGGTCCGAGCGGATGACGCCGTCGGCGATGCCGGCCTCGATGACCTGCAGCCAGGCGGCCTGCACCTCCTTGCCCGCGTTGCGCAGGTACCCGAACCGCTCGATCTGGATCAGGTAGTTGACGTCGTTCTGGTAGATCTCGGTGGCGTGCGGATGCGCCTCGACCACCTCCAGCGACGCCACGATCAGGTCGTGCAGCCGCGTGCGCGGATCGGTGTCCGCGGCGAGCACCCGCTTGTAGCGCGTGCGCAGATCCTCGAGGTAGGAGGTGACGATCTCGTCGACCATCGCCTCTTTCGACTCGAAGTGGTGGTACAGGCTCCCGGAGAGGATGCCGACCTCGTCGGCGATCTCACGCACCGTGGTCGCCGCCACGCCCTTGTTCGCGAACAACGCTGCGGCGCTGGCGAGAATCCGCTCGCGTCGTTCCCCAGACTCCCGCGCCATCCCATGGTCCTTTACAGAGAAGGAGATGTATCCCGCCGGAGTGTACCGACCCCGCGAGAAAACGAGTGTAGCGTAATCAAGCAAGCGCTTGGTACGGTCGTGGGGCAAGTCAGCCTGCGGGAGTAAGGCGGCCAAACACAGCGATGGCGAACAAGCAGATGTCCCCCGACGAGGTCGTGTCCCGGTTACGCTCCGGCATGACCATCGGGATCGGCGGCTGGGGGTCGCGGCGCAAGCCCATGGCCCTCGTCCGGGCGATCCTGCGCTCCGACCTCACCGACCTCACGATCGTCACCTACGGCGGGCCCGATGTCGGCCTGCTGCTGGCCGCGAAGAAGGTTCGGCGCCTGATCTACGGGTTCGTGTCGCTCGACTCGATCGCCCTCGAACCGCACTTCCGCGCCGCGCGCGAGACGGGCTCGGTCGAGGTGAGCGAGTACGACGAGGGCATGCTCAGATGGGCGCTCTACGCGGCCACCTGCCGGCTGCCGTTCCTGCCCAGCCGGGTCGGGCTCGGCTCGGACGTGCTGACCGTCAACCCGGCGCTGCGCATGGTCGCGTCGCCGTACGGCGGGGAGGAACTGCTCGCCGTGCCCGCCCTGCACCTCGACGCCGCGCTGGTCCATCTGAACCGCGCGGATGTGCTCGGCAACGCGCAGTACCTCGGGCCGGACCCGTACTTCGACGACCTTTTCTGCACCGCGGCCGAGCAGGCGTACGTGTCCGTCGAGCGCATCGTGCCCACCGAGGAGCTGACCCGCGACGCGCCGGTGCAGAGCCTGCTGCTGCAGCGCTGGATGGTGCACGGCGTGGTCGAGGCGCCCGGCGGTGCGCACTTCACCTCGTGCGATCCGGACTACGGGCGCGACGAGGCCTTCCAGCGCGAGTACGTCCAGGCCGCCGGCGACCCGCAGCGGTGGCAGGCGTTCTACGAGCGCTACCTCAACGGCGACGAGGCCGCCTACCGGGCCGCCGTGGAGACCAGGAGCGTGTCGGCATGAGCGAGGTCACCCGCGCGGAGATCTGCGCGATCGCGTGCGCCGAGGCGTGGCTCGGCGACGGGGAGATTCTCGCCAGCCCGACCGGCGTGGTGCCCACCATCGGCGTACGCCTCGCCCGCGCCACGTTCGCGCCCGACCTGCTGCTCTCCGACGGCGAGGCGATGCTCGGCCGCGGCACCTGGGCGCTGGGTGAGCAGCCGCCCGGGATCGAGGGCTGGATCCCCTTCCGCGCCGTGTTCGACCTGCTCTACACGGGGCACCGGCACGTCATGATGATGCCGAGCCAGATCGACCAGTACGGCAACGCGAACATCTCCGCGATCGGCGACTTCGCGCGCCCGACCCGCCAGCTGCTCGGGGTGCGCGGCGCGCCGGGCAACACGGTCAGCCACCCGACCAGCTACTGGGTGCCCAAGCACGGCCCGCGCTCGTTCGTCGCCGCCGTCGACATGGTCAGCGGCGTCGGCTACGACCGCGCGGCCGCGGCGCCGGCGGCGGCCAAGTTCCACGAACTGCGCAGAGTTGTGAGCAACCTCGGCGTGTTCGATTTCAACACGGACGACCACCGGATGCGCATCGTGAGCGTGCATCCGGGCGTGACGGTGGCCGAAGTGCTCGCCGCCACCGCGTTCGATTTGGTCGTACCGTCCGATCTCCCCGAAACGCGCACGCCCACCGACGCCGAACTCGCCCTCATCCGCGAGGTCATCGACCCGCGCGGCGCTCGCCAGCGGGAGGTGTCCGGGTGAGTGCTGCGGCGCTCAACACGCCGATCTGCGCGCTGTTCGGGATCCGGTACCCGATCGTGCAGACCGGGATGGGCTGGGTCTCCGACGCCCGGCTCACCGCCGCCACCGCGAACGCCGGGGGACTGGGCATCCTCGCCAGCGCCACCCTCTCGTACGACGAGCTGGTCACCGCGATCGCCGACGTGCGTGCGCGAACGGACAAGCCGTTCGGGGTGAACCTGCGCGCCGACGCACCGGACGCCGCCCGCCGCGCGGAGCTGCTCATCCGTGAAGAAGTGCGCGTCGCGTCCTTCGCGCTCGCGCCCAAGCCGGAGCTGATCGACAAGCTCAAGTCGGCCGGCGTCGTGGTCGTGCCGTCCGTCGGCGCCCGCCGGCACGCGGAGAAGGTCGCGGCGTGGGGCGCCGACGCCGTCGTCGTGCAGGGCGGGGAGGGCGGCGGGCACACCGGCCCGGTGCCCATCTCGCTGCTGTTGCCGCAGGTGGTGGACGCGGTCGGCATCCCGGTCATCGCGGCCGGCGGCTACCACGACGGCCGCGGCCTGGTCGCCGCGCTCGCGTACGGCGCGGCCGGGATCGCCATGGGCACCCGCTTCCTGCTCACCGCGGACAGCCCGATCGCCGAGGACGTCAAGCGCCGCTACCTGGCCGCCTCGGTGACCGACACCGTCGTCACGGACAGCCTCGACGGCGTGCCGCAGCGCGTGTTGCGCACCCCGTTCGTGGACACGCTGTCCGCGCCGTCGGTGCCCGGCCGCCGGCTGATGCGCGCATTCGGCAGTGCGCGCGCGTTCCGCAAGCTGTCCGGCCGCTCGTGGGTGTCGCTGGTGCGCGAGGGCCGCGCGATGCGCGGCCACGGCCTGCGCTACGACCAGGTCCTGCTCGCCGCGAACACCCCGATGCTCATCCGCAACGCGATGGTCGACGGCCGCCCCGACGCCGGCGTCATGGCCAGTGGGCAGGTCGCGGGCCTGATCGACGACCTGCCCAGCTGCGCCGAGCTGATCGACCGGATCATGGCGGAGGCCGAGGCCGCGCTGAAACGGCTGGCCTGATGCCCGCGTACTCGATCGAAGGCGTCATCCCGGTCGTCCATCCGGACGCGTACGTGCATCCGACGGCCGTGCTCATCGGCGATGTGCACGTCGGCGCCGGCTGCTACGTCGGCCCGCTCGCCAGCCTGCGCGGCGACTTCGGCCGAATCGTCATGCTGGACGGCTCGAACCTGCAGGATTCTTGCGTGTTCCACACGTTCCCCGGCACCGAGGCGGTGCTCGGCCGGCACGGCCACGTCGGCCACGGCGCGATCCTGCACGGCTGCACGATCGGCGACGGCGTGCTCGTCGGCATGAACGCGGTCGTCATGGACGGCGCGGAGGTCGGCGCCGAGGCGTTCGTCGGCGCGCACGCGTTCGTGAAGGCCGGGTTCGCGGTGCCGCCGCGCACGCTCGCGGCCGGTTCGCCCGCGCGGGTCGTCCGGGAGCTGACGGCCCAGGAGCTCGCCTGGAAGGCCAACGGCACGCGGGTGTACCGCGAACTCGCCGCCCGCAGCCGCGCGTCCCTGCGCGAATGCGCACCCCTGGCCGAGATCGAGCAGGACCGGCCGGCGCTTTCCACCGGGGCCGAGACGTCGGTGCCACTGGACGTCGCCCGCGGCTCTGGTGAACCAAGCAAGCGCTTGGTAGAGTGACCGCCATGGTGGAGAAACCCCCGGCTCACGGGCTGCTCGCCGGGCGTACGGTGCTCGTCACCGCGGCCGCCGGCACCGGCATCGGGTACGCGACGGCGGAGCGCTGCGTCGAGGAGGGCGCCACCGTCGCGATCAGCGACCGGCACGAGCGCCGGCTCGCCGAGGCGGCGGAACGGCTGGGCGCGGTCGCCGTACCGTGCGATGTCACCGACGAGGCCCAGGTCCAGCGGCTCTTCGACACCGTCACCGAGCGGCTCGGCGGCCTCGACGTGCTGGTGAACAACGCCGGGCTCGGCGGGACGGCCGACATCGTCGACATGAGCGACGAGCAGTGGTCGTCCGTGCTCGATGTGACGCTCACCGGCACGTTCCGGTGCACCCGCGCGGCGCTGCGGCACATGATGCCGCGCGGCCGGGGCGCCATCGTGAACAACGCGTCCGTGATCGGCTGGCGCGCGCAGGAGGGCCAGGCCCACTACGCCGCGGCCAAGGCCGGCGTGATGGCGCTGACCCGGGTCTCCGCCGTCGAGGCGGCCAGGGCCGGGGTGCGCGTCAACGCCGTCGCCCCCAGCCTCGCGATGCACCCGCACCTGGCCAAGGTGACCACCGAGGAGCTGCTCGCCGAGCTGTCGCAGCGCGAGGCGTTCGGCCGGCCGGCCGAGCCGTGGGAGGTCGCGAACGTGATCGTCTTTCTCGCCAGCGACTACAGCACGTACATGACCGGCGAGGTCGTCTCCGTCAGCAGTCAGCATCCGTAGGGGATCCGCATGGTTGACGACAGCGCCGCCGGCCGTACCGGCGAGGCCTTCACGCTCGACATCGAGCGCGGCAAGATCCGCGAGTTCGCCCGGGCCACGCACTCGGCGAATCCGGCGTATCTGGAGGGCGACGATCCGGTGGTACCGGCGACGTTCCTCACCACCGCGTTCTTCTGGCAGCACGGCGCGGCCGACCCGTGGGAGGCCGTGGCCATGGATCAGCACAAGGGGCTGCACGCCGAGCAGGAGTTCGTGTTCCACGGGCCGCCGCCGCGGGCCGGCACCCGGCTCACCGGCGTGTCCCGGATCGAATCGGTCACGCGCAAGGAGGGCCGGTCGGGGCCGCTCGCGTTCGCCGTCATGGTGACCGAGTTCCGCGACGACACCGGCCGCCTCGTGGCCACCGCGAAACTGACCGGGGTGGAGGCCGGATGAGCGGGTTCGTCGTCGGGCCGCTCACGCGGACGGATCTGGTCAGGTACCAGGGCGCGTCGGGCGACTTCAACCCGATCCACCACGACGAGGAGTTCGCGCGCGCGTCCGGGCTGGCCGCGCCGCTCGCCCTCGGGATGCTGCAGGCCGGCTTCCTGGCCACCTGGGCCACGGACCGGTTCGGGGCCGAGAACGTGCGGGCGTTCCGCGTCCGGTTCGCCGCGCGGGTCTTCCCCGGCGACACCGTGACCTGCGACGGTTCGGTCACCGCGCGCCGCCCCGGCGAGTTCGACGTCGAGATGACCTGCACCAAACAGGACGGCACCGTCGCCGTGTACGGCTGGGCGACCTTCGCAACGGATGGTACCGAATGATCGAGTCCACTGTGGACGAGCGCGGCGTCGCCGAGATCGTCATGAACAACCCGCCGGTCAACGCGCTGCCGGTCAAGGGCTGGTTCGACCTCGCGGCCGCCCTGGACGCGGCCGGCGCCGACCCGGCCGTGCGCGCCGTCGTGCTGCGGGCCGAGGGGCGCGGGTTCAACGCCGGCGTCGACATCAAGGAGCTGCAGGCGGCCAAGGACTTCGGCGCGCTCGTCAACGTGAACAAGGGCTGCGCGGCCGCGTTCGCCGCCGTGTACGACTGCCCGGTTCCGGTCATCGCGGCCGTGCACGGGTTCTGCCTCGGCGGCGGGATCGGGCTGTGCGGCAACGCCGACATCATCGTGGCCGGCGAGGACGCGACGTTCGGGCTGCCCGAGGTCGACCGCGGGGCGCTCGGCGCCGCCACCCACCTCTCGCGGCTGGTCCCGCAGCACAAGATGCGCGCCATGATGTACACCTCGGCCACCGCGACCGCCGCCGAGCTGCACGCGTTCGGGTCGGTGCTGCGGGTCGTGCCGCGCGCCGAACTGCGCGACACCGCGCGCGCGATCGCGCACGACATCGCGGCCAAGGACCCCAATGTGATCAGGGCGGCCAAGGAGTCGCTCAACGGCATCGACCCGTGGGACCCGAAGCGGTCGTACCGATACGAGCAGGGCTTCACCTTCGAGCTCAACCTCACCGGGGTCGCCGACCGGGTGCGCGACGAGTTCGGCCAATGAGCACGGTCGACCTCTCCGATTCGCCGGCCGAGGCGGCGTTCCGGGCGGAGGCGCGCGACTGGTTGCGCGCGAACGTGCCGGCCGAGCCGCTGCCGTCGGGCGACACGCGTGAGGGCTTCGCCGTACACCTGGAATGGGAACGGCGGCTGTTCGACGCGCGCTGGGCGGTCGTGTCGTGGCCCGGGGCGTATGGCGGGCGCGACGCGTCGCTCTGGGAGTGGCTGATCTTCGAGGAGGAGTACTACGCAGCCGGCGCGCCGCAGCGGGTCACCCAGAACGGCATCTTCCTGCTCGCGCCGACGCTGTTCGAGTTCGGCACCGACGAGCAGCGCGACACGCTGCTGCCGCGGATGGCCGCCGCGCGGGACCTGTGGGCGCAGGGCTGGTCCGAGCCCGGGGCCGGCAGCGACCTGGCCGCGATCGCCAGCCGGGCGGTGCGAACGGACGGCGGCTGGCGGCTGTCCGGGCAGAAGACGTGGACGACCCGTGGCGCCTTCTGCACACATCTGTTCGGGTTGTTCCGCACCGACCCGGACGCGCCGCGGCACCGCGGCCTCACGTACTTCCTCGTCCCGCTCGACGCCGCCGGCGTGACGGTGCGCGGGTTCGGCCGGCTCGACGGCGACGAGGGCTTCGCCGAGGTGTTCCTCGACGACGTGTTCGTGCCCGACGCGGCCGTCCTCGGCGGCGTCGACCGGGGCTGGAAGGTGGCGATGGCGACCACCGGCTCCGAGCGCGGCCTCACCCTGCGCTCCCCGGGCCGGTTCCTGCACGCCGCCGAGCGGCTCATCGCGCTGGCGATCGCGCACCCGGACCGGCTGCGGCCGGCGCTGCGTGAGCGGATCGTGCGCGTCTGGCTGCGCGCCCGCGCCTATCGCCACTTCACGCTGCACCAGGTGACCGGCCTCGTCGAGGGGCGTCCGCCGGGCGCGCGGGCGAGCCTGAACAAGCTGTACTGGTCGCAACTGGACATCGACCTGCACGAGGTCGCGCTGTCGCTGCTCGGCGCCGAGGCGCTGCTCGACACCGCCTGGACGCGCGGGTACCAGTTCTCGCTGGCCGGCCCGATCTATGCGGGCACGAACGAAATCCAGCGCAACATCGTCGCCGAGCGGGTGCTCGGCCTGCCCCGATAGGTCGGCCCGCCATGCGTTTCGCGCCCACTGACGAGCAACTCGCCTTCGCCGACGCGGTCCGGGCCCCCCTCGCGGCCGGGGACTGGGACGCCCTCGCCGCGATGGACGTGTTCGCCGACCTCGGCCTCGCGCCGACCGACTTCGTGGGCGTGCTCGAGGCGGCCGGCTACGCGGCGATCGACGCGCCGTTCTCCGCCACCGCGTTCGTGGCCGGCCCGCTGCTCGCCGCGCTCGGCGATCCGCGCGGCACCGACGGTTCGCGCATCGCGCTGGCCGGTCCGCGCGGACTCACCCCGTTCGGTGCGCATGCGGACTGGATCGTGCACCTGGACGACGGCGTCGCGCGCATCGGCGCCGCGGCCGGGGCGCCGGTGTCCACCGTGGACACCGCCCTGCACGCGGTGTACTCGACCGGGGCGGAGGTGCTCACCGAGGACCGCGCACTCGTGCGCGCGGCGCGGCTGCGGGCCGGGCTCGCGCTCGCCGCCGAGCTGGTCGGGCTCGGGCGCCGGATGCTCGACCTCACCGTCGCGTACGTCAAGCAGCGCCACCAGTTCGGCGCGCCCGTCGGCAGCTTCCAGGCCGTCAAGCACCACCTCGCCGACGCGCTGCTCGGCCTGGAGTTCGCCGCGCCGGAGGTGCTCGCGGCGGCCTGGGCGATCGAGCACGACGCGGACGCCGAACGCGCGGTCGACGCCGCCGTGGTGCTCGCCGCCGAGGCCGCGCACGAGGCCGGGCGGCACGCGGTGCAGTGCCACGGCGCCATCGGCTACACGGTGGAGTACGAGCTGCACCGGTACCTCAAACGCGCATGGGCCCTGGAGGCCCTGGCCGACACCGGAACCCGCCTCGACCGCCTCGCCGCATCCCTTCTGGAGGACGTCCAATGAGCGACGACGTCGTGCTGTACCGCACCGATGGCCCGGTCGCGGTCATCACCATGCACCGGCCGCAGTACCGCAACGCGCAGAACTCGGCCATGACGTACGCCCTCGACGACGCGTTCTACCGCGCGGCCGCCGACGACGACGTCAAGGTGATCGTCCTGGCCGGTTCGGGTGAGCACTTCTCGGCCGGGCACGACATCGGCACCCCCGGCCGCGACATCGACACCAGCTTCGAGCGCCGGGCCGGCCTGTGGTGGGACCACGTCGGCAAGGAGGGCGCCGAGAGCCGCTACGCCCGGGAGTCCGAGGTGTACCTCGGGATGTGCCGCCGCTGGCGCGAGCTGCCCAAACCGACGATCGCCATGGTGCAGGGCGCGTGCATCGCCGGCGGGCTCATGCTCGCCTGGTGCTGCGACCTGCTCGTCGCGGCCGACGACGCGTTCTTCGCCGACCCGGTTGTGCGCATGGGCATTCCGGGTGTGGAGTATTTCGCGCATCCGTGGGTGATGGGGCCGCGGTACGCCAAGGAGTTCCTGTTCCTCGGTGAGCGGGTGCCCGCCGATCGCGCGCTCGCGCTCGGCATGGTGAACCGGGTCGTGCCGCGGGCCGACCTGGAGACGTCCACGATGGACATCGCGCAGCGCATCGCGGCCATGCCACGGCTCGGCCTGGCCCTGACCAAGAAGGCGGTCAACCAGGCCGAGGACCTCATGGGGCTGCGCGCCGGGATGGACTCGGTGTTCGGTCTGCACCACGTCGCGCATGCGCACAATGCCGAGGTGGGCAAGGACGCGCTCGGCGGGCACGACGCCAGGTCCATGCGCAACGCGTCGTCATGAGCGCGCTTCGGTACCGCGGCAGCGTCGCCCTGGTCACCGGGGCCGCCTCCGGCATCGGGGCGGCCACCGTCCGCCGGCTGGTGCGCGAAGGTGCCCGGGTCGCGGCGCTCGATCTGGACGCCGCCGAGGAGTCCGAGGACGTCCTGCCGGTGCGCGTCGACGTGCGCGACGAATCCGCCGTGGCCGACGCCGTGCGGGCCGCCGTGGACTGGGGCGGGCGGCTCGACCTGGTCGCCAACGTGGCCGGGGTGGCCTCCTACCAGCACACGTCCGAGGTGACGCTGGCCGAGTGGGAGCGGATCATCGGCATCAACCTGACCGGCACGTTCCTGGTCGCGCGGGCGGCGCTGGATCCTCTGGTGGCGGCGCGGGGCGCGATCGTGAACGTCGCCTCGCTCGCCGGTGTGCGCGGATGGCGGTACAGCGCCGCGTACTCGGCGGCCAAGGGCGGCGTGGTCGCGCTGACCCGGTCGCTCGCCGTCGAGCTCGCTCCCCATGGCGTGCGGGTGACGTGCGTGTGCCCCGGGTCGGTGGACACGCCGCTGCGGGCGGGGCTCAGTCCGGTACCGAATGCGCATCCGCGTCTGATGGGCATGGGCGGTGCGCTCATCGACCCGCCGGTGGCGGATCCGGCCGAGGTTGCGGCCGCGATCGCGTATCTGGGGTCGGCGGAGGCGCGGTTCGCGACCGGGGCCGTGCTGCGGCTGGATGGGGGAGCGGGTGTCTGACGAGACGATCGCCGACTACGTTGGGCGCAACTCGGGGGTGGCGTTTCACGCACCCGAGGGCACCTTCACGTGGGCCGAGTACGACGACCTGTCGTCCCGGCTCGCACGGTCCTACGTGGACAGCGGCCTCGCCCCGGGTGCGCGGATCGCGGTGTTGTTGACGGGCGGTGCGCTCACCCACATCGCCTACCTGGCCGCCCAGAAGGCCGGTCTGGTCACGGTCGGGATCGGTCCGCGGGCGGGCGACGCCGAGATCGCGCACCTGCTGCGCAAGACCGGTGCCGCCCTCGCCACGCGCGCGACGCACCGCGGCCGGTCCGGCGCGGAGATCGCGGCTCGCTGCGGCGCGGCCCGGCACCTGGTGCTGGACCTGGACGCCCTCGCCGCGCTGCCGGGCGGGCCGCTGCCGGACGGCCGGAGTCCTTTGGGCCCGGGCGACATCTTCTTCCTCAACTCGACCTCCGGCACGACCGGGCTGCCCAAGGTGGTCCGGCAGACGCTGGACAACCGCAAGTACTTCGGGCCGCTCGCCCACGCCGCCGGTCGGATGGGGCCGGACGAGGTGTTCGCCAGCGTGCTGCCGGCGCCGTACGGGTTCGGGCTGTGGAGCGCGCACGTCGTCCCGGCCATGTACGGCTATCCGACCGTACTCACCGCCGAGTTCGATGCCGGCGAGACGCTGCGGCTCATCGAACGGCACCGGGTGACCGTGCTGTGCGCGGTGACCGCCCAGTTCATCATGCTGCTCAACGACCCGGCGTTCGCCGCCACCGACCTGTCCTCGCTGCGCCTCATGTTCACCGGCGGCGAGCGGGTGCCGCTCGCCCGGGCGCGCGAGTTCGAACAGCGCACCGGGTGCGCGGTCCTGCAGTTCTACGGCTCCAACGAGGCCGGGCCGATCTCGGTGACCACGGTGGACGATCCGCCGGAGGCCCGCCTGACCACGGCCGGCCGCCCCATTCCGGAGATGCGGCTGCGATTGGTGGACGGCGGCCAGATCAGCGTGAACGGCCCCGGGTGCACGCCCGGCTACCTCGACGACGAGGCGGCCAACGCCGTGTTGTTCGATGCGGACGGCCGGCTGCGAACAGGTGACATCGGCTCCATCGACGCCGACGGGTACCTGTCCATCACCGGGCGGATCGCCGACTTCATCATTCGCGGCGGGCACAACGTGAGCGCGCTCGTCGTCGAGGAGGCGGTGGCGGGGCATCCGTCGGTCGCGGCCGTGGCCGTCGTCGCCGCGCCGGACCCGGTGCTGGGCGAGCGCGCCTGCGCCTATGTCGTCACGCGCGGTCCGCTCACCTTGGACGATCTGCGCAAGCATCTGGACGCGGGCGGGGTCGGGAAGCAGAACTGGCCCGAGCACCTCGTCGAGCTGCCGGCCCTGCCGCTGAGCACCGGCGGCAAGGTGGACAAGGCCGCCCTGCGCGCCGACGCCGCCGCGCGCTACGGGGTCACGGAACCTGACTGATGGGCGGTCACAGACCTTGGCTGATCAGGGTCTGGGCCACCTGGCCGCCGCCGATCTCGCGGCCGTCCACGGTGGCCCGGACGTCGAACAGGTAGCGGCGCCCGCGCACGTCGGCCAGCGTCGCGGTCACCGTCACCGTCTGCCCGGCCAGCGCCGGCCCCGAGTGCCGCACCCCGATCCAGGTACCCAGCGACGCCGATCCCGGGTTGAACACCGCGCGCAGGATGTCGGCCGCGGTGTCCTCCATGAACGCGATCATCGCCGGCGTGCTCAGCACCGGCTCGGCGTCCGGCACGTGGTCGGTCGTCACCTCCTTGGTCACCGCGAACAGCCGCGTGTACGTGACGCCGGGCCGCAGTTCCGTGCGCAGCAACGTGTGCGGCCGCGGGGTGCGGGCCGGTCCGCGGCGGACCCGCACGTCGGCGACGATCCGATCGTCGTTGTTCGCGATGCGCAAGGTGAGCACGTTCGCGCCGCGCGATGCGACACACACGCGCAGCGGGCCGGTGAACGGGTCCCCGTGCCAGATGAGCTGCTCGACGTGGCAGTGCTCCGGCAGCGGTACCGGCGGCAGGCCCGCCACCACCGCGAGCTCCAGGGGTTCACCGATGGGGGCCTCCCACATGTCGACCACGCGCACACTCCCGCCTTGACACCGTCTCTCCGACCGACACAGAATGGCACAACCAAGCGCTTGTTTGGTAGTGCGGAAGGGGCGGCTCGTGCAGTTCCCACCCGGTACGGCTCCGGTGGCGGGCAGTGTTCACGAACGGTATGTCGCGGACCGCAACGCCGACGTCGGAAGGTGGGGCGACGAGACGCTCCCCGACGTCGTGCGCCGGCACGCGGCCAAGCACCCCGACGGCCTCGCGTTCATCGCCGGCGACGATCGCATGACGTGGCAGCAGTTCGACGCGTGGTCGACCGCGTTCGCACAGCGCCTGGTCGACGCCGGCCTGGACCGCGGCGCGCGGGTCGGCGTGCTGCTGCCGGACGGCGTCGAGGTGCACGTGGTGTACCTGGCGGCGATGAAGGCCGGCGTCGTCGTGGTCGCGATCGGCCCGCGGGCGGCGCGCCTGGAGGTCCGGCACCTGCTCACCGTGGGCGGCGCGACGGCCCTGGTCAGCCAGGAGTCCCACCGCGGCGAACCGGTCGCGGGGCTGGTGGAGGGGCTCGGCATCGACACGCACATCGTCGTCGCCGACGGCACCCTCGCGACCGTGGCAGAGCCCTCCGCCGAGCTGGCGGGGCGGGAGCTCGGGCTCGGCGACATCCACCTGCTCAACTCGACGTCCGGCACCACCGGGATGCCGAAGTGCGTGGTGCACAACCAGAACCGCTGGTTCTACTACCACGAGCTCGCGGTCGAGTGCGGCGACCTGCGCGACGACGACGTGTTCCTGACGCTCATCCCCGCGCCGTACGGATTCGCGCAGTGGACGGCCAACTTCACCCCGACGCTGCTCGGCTCGCCGACCGTCGTCATGCCGCGGTTCACGGCCGAGGAGGCGCTGCGCCTCATCGAGCGCGAGCGGGTGACGGTGGTGTGCTGCGTGAGCACGCAGTTCATCATGATGCTCAACTCGGCCATCCTCGAACAGGTCGACCTGTCGTCGCTGCGCTGCATGTTCACCGGCGGCGAGGCCGTGCCGTTCGAGCGCGCGGCCGAGTTCGAGCGGCGCACCGGGGCGCGGGTGCTGCAGTTCTTCGGCTCGAACGAGACCGGCGCCCTGTCGCGGACGTCGGTCACGGACACCGTGGACCAGCGGCTCCGTACCGCCGGAAAGGTCATCGACGAGATGCGCGTCCGGCTGTTCGCCGAGGACGGCACCGACGTCACCGCGATCGGCGGTCCGGGCCAGGCGGCGTGCGCGGGGCCGGCGACGTGCCTCGGCTACTTCAACGACCCCGAGGCGAACGAGAAGCTGTTCACTTCCGACGGCTGGATGCTCACGGGCGACATCTGCACCGTCGACGCGGACGGGTACCTGCGCGTCGTCGACCGCAAGTCCGACTTCATCATCCGCGGCGGCAAGAACATCTCGGCGGCGGCGGTCGAGGACCAGGTCGGCACGCATCCGGCGGTGGCCATGGTCGCGGCGGTGGCGGTCCCGGACCCGACGTTCGGTGAGCGGGTGTGCGCGTTCGTGGTGCTCCGGCCGGACACGACGCTCGACCTGGACGGCCTGCGCGCACATCTGGACGCGCGCGGGGTGTCCCGGGAGAACTGGCCCGAGCGCCTGGAACTGGTCGACGACCTGCCCCGCGGCTCGGGCGGGAAGGTGGCGAAGGCGCAGCTCCGGCAGCGCCTCCGCCCCAGCTGAACCTCAGGACGCCGCGCGGGCGTTGAGCGCCTCGATGGCCTTGTCCGCGTGCACGTCCATGCGGATCTCGCTCTTGATGACGGCCAGCACGCGGCGGTCGGTGTCGATGACGAACGTCGCGCGCTTGGTCGGGATCAGCCCGATCGCGCGCTTCACGCCGAACTGCTCGCGCACGGCGCCGGCCGGGTCGGCGAGCAGCGGATAGCCGAGGCTGTGCTTGGCCGCGAAGGCCGCCTGCCGCTCCACCTCGTCGCCGCTGATGCCGACCGGCTGGCCGCCCGCCTCGCGCAGCTCCTCCGCGGTGTCGCGGAAGTGGCAGGCCTCGCGGGTGCAGCCGGCGCTGAGGGCGGCCGGGTAGAAGAACAGGACGACCGGGCCGTCCTCGAGCAGGGTGCTGAGCTTGCGCGGGGTACCGGTCTCATCGGGGAGTTCGAAGTCCTCGACCACGTCGCCGACCTGCATGGGGGCTCCTTCCCGGGAACGTGTCGAGGCCAATCCTCCACGCCGGGAACGCGGCCGCAAGATCCGGGGTCCCCCGAACCTCGCGGCCGCGCACGGTGCCCAGGGTGCTACGGAACGTCGACGTCCTTCCAGGACTGGGCGGTGGTGCCGTTGCAGGTGTACTGCTGCACGATCGTGCCGTTGCCCGTCCCGTTGCCGCGCGCGTCCAGGCACAGGCCCGTCCAGATGTTGATGATGCGCGTCGACGGGCCGGTCTTGTCCGGGAAGTACCACCACTGCGTGTGGCCGCTGTTGCAGGCGCTCATGACGGCGGCGACGCCGGACGACGAGCTGTCGCCGGAGATGCCGAGGCAGGTGTTCGTCCGCTTGTTCACCAGGTTGTAGAAGTCGACCCCGCCGGCGGCGGTGCCCACGTACTGCAGGCCCCAGGACTCGTCGGCGCCGCTGTCACAGCTCCAGAGCTGGACCTTCCAGTTCGTGTTGGTGTCGACGTCGAGGCACCGGCCGCTGCCGTTGCCGACGAAGTGGCGCCAGTTCAGGTCGGCGGCGCCGGCCGGGCTCGCGGCGAACAGCACGGCCACGAGGGTGGCGATCGCGGTGGCGACGAACGTTCGTTTGTGCACGGGGCTGATGTCCTTTCCTGTTCGTTCAGGTACACCCGATGCGCGTGACATTCCGTTCCACCGATGCCGACCGTCGGGTTCGGGACAGGCTCGCCTAGGATGGGCGCAGTGACGATCGGACTCGAGGACGTACGTGCGGCCCTGCTCGACGCCTGTCCGGGGCTGCAGGTCACGGACCTCCGCCCGCTCGACGCCGGGTACACCAGCCGCCAGTGGGTCGCCGACACCGACGAGGGCCCGCTGCTCGCGAAGACCCCGGTGCGCAATCCCGATCCGTCGCACATGCGCCGGCTGATCGCCGCGACCCGCCGCGCCGCCGACGGGGGCGTGCCGGTCGTGCGGTTCCGCGCGCTCGTCCCGCACTCCGCGCTCGTCGGCGGGCCGCTGCTCGTGCAGGAGTTCCAGGCCGGCACGCCCGCGGACGCCGTCTGGGGCGCGATGCCCGCCGAGGCCCGGCTGGCCTTCGCGGCCGAGCTCGGCACCGTCGTCGGCCGCATCCACGCGTGCACCGGCCCGTGGTTCGGCGACGTCCTCGCGGGCGGCGAAGCGTTCACCACCGTGCACGACTTCCTGCACGCGCGCGTCGACACGCAGCTGGCCAAGGCCCCCGGCGTCCTGCCCGCGGACCTCCTCGACCGCGCCGGTCCGGCCCTGCACAAGGCCATTGCCGCGGTACCGTCCGATGCGGCGCCCTCGCTCGTCCACGGCGACCTGTGGCGGCCCAACTTCCTGCTCCGGGACGGCCGCATCGGCTGCGTCCTGGACTTCGAGCACGGCCGCTGGGGGGACCGGTTCCTGGACTTCGGCAAGCTCGACGAGCACATCTTCGCCGCGTACCCCGAGGGCCGCGACCCGTTCCTGCGCGCCTACGACGCCGTGGTACCGCTGCCCGACGACTGGGAAGCGCGCGTCCGGCTCGGCACCGCCATCCACAACCTGGCGACGGCGGTCTACTTCGCCAAGTGGAACCCGGAGTACGTCCCCGAGTACATCGACGGCCTCACGGCCTGGCTGGACCGCGGCTAGTCCTGGACCAGCGCGCGCAGGCGGGTGCGCTGGATCTGGCCCGTCGCCGGGGTGCGCGGGATGGCGTCCACGACGGACACCCGGCGCGGCTGTTTGAACGACGCCAGCCGGCCGTGCACATGCGCGCGAACGTCCGCGACCGTCGGGGGTTCGGCGCCCGGCGGCACGACCACGACCGCGCACACCACCTCGCCCCAGCGCGCGTCCGGCACACCCACGACGGCCAAGTCGAGCACGCCCGGCAGGCCGCGCAGCGCGTGCTCGACCTCCGCCGGCCCCACCGACTCGCCGCCCGTGCGGATCACCTCGCGGGTGCGGCCCGTCAAGTACAGATAGCCGTCGTCATCCAAGCGGCCGACGTCGCCGGAGCGGTACACGCCGTCGAGCGGGTCCGCGCCCAGGTAGCCGTTCATCAGCGCCGGGCCGCTCGTGCACACCTCGGCGTCGGCGTCGAGCCACAGCGCGTTCGGGGTCGCGGGGCGGCCGACGCTCCCGGGGCGGCGCTCCAGCTCCCAGTCGTGCAGGGCGGCCATCCGGCCGGCCTCGGTCGAGCCGTACAGGATGGTGGTGGTCGTCCCCGGCAGCCGCGACTTGATGCGCTGGACCAGATCGGCGGCGACGGCGGACGTACCGGTGTCGGCGTGCAGCAGCGAGCGCAGGTCCGCGTGGCGGTGCTCGTGGTCGAGCAGCCGCTCCCACACCGCCGGGATGCAGTAGAGGGCGGAGGGCCGGCGGCGCTCCACGACGTCGATCATGTCGGCGGCGTCGGCCCGGCGGACCAGGTGCACGGCGGTGCGGTGCTGCCAGGCCTCCATGACGTAGTGCCAGCCGCCGTAGTGGTACAGCGGAAACGTGCACACGACGCCGCCGTCGCCGCGCAGCCCGCTCGTGAACGTGCCGCCGCCCGGGGCCGCGCGCAGCCAGCTCGCGCGGTGGCTGACCAGGGCGCCCTTCGGCGCGCCGGTGCTGCCACTGGTCAGGTACAGGATGTGCGGGTCCCGATCGTCCACCGGCACCCGCGCGAAGCCGGGCGCGCCGCCGTCGAGGGTGGACGGTGGCAGTACCGCCGCCGAGAAATCCACATCGGACAGCACGACCTTCGGGTCCACATAGGACCTGATGCGGTCCCGCTCCTCGCCGGGCAGGCCGGGATTGACGGGCGCGAACACCGCCCCGACCCGCGCGCACGCGACGAACGCCGCGACCGAGCGCAACGCCGGCGTCACGCACCACAGCACCGTGTCGCCGCGGCCCACGCCCAGCCCGGCGAGCGCGTTGGCGGCCCGGTCGGCCCGCGCGTCGAGCTCACGGAACGTCAGCTGGTCGGGCCCGAGCGTCGCGGCGATCCCGTCCGGCACCGTCAACGCCGCCGTCGTCACGATGTCGCCGATGAGCAGGCTCACGCGCGCGTCCCCCAGTCGAACAGGTCCACCTGCGCGGGTCCGAGCGCGCCGTACTTCGACTTGTGCCGGGTGATCTCCAGCGCCTCCGGCAGCGCGTCCACGCCCCGCAGCCGGTGACTGATCAGCCCCTGCACGTCCACGTCGCCGCGCTGCACGAGGCGCAGGGCGTGCTCGAACACCGTGCTGCCCGGCGCGTACCCGCCGGCGCCCGAGCGCGGATGGACGAGCAGGACCGACCGTTCGCGCATCAGGGCGAGCGGGGCCGGATGGTGGTCGGGCAGCACGGACACCATCACGATGGTGCCACCGCGCCGGACGCAGCGGGCCGCCTGGGTGAACTCGCCCGCGCACTCGAACACGACGTCGGCCCCGATCCCGTCGGTCGCCTCCAGCACGGCCGCGTGCACGTCATCGCGGCCGACGTCCAGCACGAGGTCGGCCCCGGAGTGCTTGGCCAGGTCGCGCTTGGCCTCGCTGCGGCCGGTCACGATGATCAGCCCCGCGTTGCCGTGCCGGGCGACCTGCGTGTGCAGCACACCCATGACCCCGGCTCCGAGAATGAGGACCGTGTCGCCCGGCTTGACGTTCGCGAGGGCGTGCCCGTGGATCGCGCCCGCGAGGGGCTGAATGGCCGCCGCGTGCGACGCGGACACCCCGTCGGGCACGCGCACGACGGTCCGCGCGGGGACCAGCACCCGCTCGGCGAACGCACCCGGCCCGGTGAACCCGAGCACGGCGGGGGAGGGGCACGCGTCGGGGCGCGCCCGCCGGCAGGCCGCGCAGTGCCCGCAGGCCGCGGTCTCCACGGCGGTGACCCGGTCCCCGACGGCCAGGTCGCCCGGGTCCGGGCCGAGCGCGCTGATCACGCCCGCGAACTCGTGGCCGCCGAAGCGGGTCGGGCCGGCGGCCAGCCGCGCGGCGAGGACGGTGTGCATGGCGATCGGCTCGCCGGCCAGCAGCATGCATTCGGTGACGCTCGGCTGGACGCAGGACACGTCGACGACGACCTCGCCCGGGCCCGGGACCGGGTCGGGGACCTCCTCGACGGCCGCGTCGCCGAAGCCGCGTAGAACCAGTGCCCGCATCCCCGACCTCCCTTGACGCCTGAATCAGATTTTGTATTCAATATTCAAACCACGTCAAGGCCAGATCGTGGGTGACGGCGGAAGGAGGCGCGCGTGGAGCGGGAAGTGCTCGTCACGGGCATCGGTGGGCAGGGCATTCAGCTGCTCGCCAAGACGCTGGCGCTCGCCGCCACCCGGCAGGGGCAGTACGCGATGCTCGCCGCGGACTACGGCGGGGAGATGCGCGGCGGGCCCTCCAAGGCCGGCGTCGTGATCGGCGACGCCCCGCTGAAGGCGCTGCCCATCCTGCCGTCGGCGTGGTCGGCCGTCTTCGCGCATCACCGGCACAGCGAGGGGGTCGAGGACCGGTTGCGTACCGGTGCGCTCGTGCTGGCCAACACGCCGCTGGTCGATCCGGCGGCGTTCCGTGCGGACCTGCGCGTGTTCGCGGTGGACGCGATGGCCGTCGCGAAGGGGGTCGAGGCGCCCAACGCGTCCGGGTTCGTGCTGCTCGGGGCGTACAACGCGCTCACGCACATGGTCGCGCCGGCCGCCCTGGTGTCCGCGATGGAGGAACTGCTCCCGCCGTACCGCCGGCAGCACGCGGCCGCGAACGCGCGCGCGATCGAGGCCGGGGCGCAGGCCCTGGATGGGGTGACCGTATGACGCTCGAACTGCTCGAAGGATCCGCCGCCATGGCCGAGGCCGCAATTGCGGCCGGGTGCCGGTTCTTCGCCGGGTACCCGATGTCGCCGTTCACCGGGCTGCTCGAGCAGATGTCGCAGCGGCTGCCCGCGGCCGGCGGGGTCTGCCTGAACGCCGAGAGCGAGATCGAGGGCGTCAACATGACCCTCGGCGCCGCCGCGGCCGGGGCGCGGGCGGCCACCGGGTCGTGCGGGCAGGGCATCGCGCTCATGCAGGAGGCGATCGCCGAGGCCGCGCTGAACGAAACGCCGTTCGTGGTGTTCAACCTCGCGCGCAACCAGCAGGACTACTTCCAGGCGACCCGGGGCGGCGGCTGGGGCGACTACCGCACGATCACGCTCGCGCCCAAGGACATCCCGGAGGCGGTCGAGCACACGCAGCTGCTGTTCCACCTCGCGGACAAGCATCGCGCGCCCGTCGTCCTCTACGGCGACCCCCTCCTCGCGCAGACCCGCGTCGGGGTCGAGGTCGCGCGCCGCGACTACGGGACACTTCCCGAAAAGGACTGGGCCCTCGACGGTACCGGCGGAGGCACCGGACACAGCCGCCAGATCTGGACCTGGGCGATGGGCAAGGCGACCGACCCGGGACCCGGGCCCGACGGGCACTGGCGCGCGATCGCGGAGAAGTTCGATCGGATCGGTGCCCTCGAGCAGCGCTACGAGGAGTCGGACAACACCGGCGCGGAAACGGTCGTCGTGGCGTTCGGGTCGGCCGCCAAGTTCGTCGAGCACGTCGTCGGCGAACTGCGCGCCGAGGGGCACGACATCGGCTGGTTCCGGCCGATCACCTTGTGGCCGTTTCCGGGCGGTGCGCTCGAGGCGGCCACGCGCAATGCGCGCAACGTGCTCGTGTTCGAACTGAACGGCGGGCAGATGGTCGACGATGTGCGCATGTACGCGCACGACCGGCGCGCGGTCCGGTTCATCGGCGGGGTCAGCATCGCCGAGTCGGGGCTGTCGTACGGGCCGCTGCTGGACGCCCCGGTCATCCGCCAGCGCATCTTGGGGGCACTGTGAACATCGACACGACGCGGCCTCCCACCCGGGACGCCAAGCAGGTCGCCGACTTCAAGCCCAGCCTCATCCTCGGCGAGCACTCGCTGTGCCCCGGCTGCGGCGAGCCGGTCGCGCTGCGCATTCTGCTGGAGGTACTGCAGGAGCTCGACATCGTGCAGCGGACCATCGGCGTCGTCGGGCACGGCTGCTACGGCAGCTTCGTGCGCATCATGGACGTCGACGTGCTGCAGTGCCTGCACGGTCGCGCACCCGCGTGCGCGACCGGGATCAAGCGGGTGCGGCCCGGCGTCGCGGTGTTCACGCTGCAGGGCGACGGGGACATGGTCAACGAGGGGCTGCAGGAGGTGCTGCACGCGGCCGCGCGCGGGGAGAACATCACCTGCGTGATGCTCAACAACGGCGTGTTCGGCGACACCGGCGGGCAGCAGACCGCGACCACCGTGCTCGGGCAGCGCACGAAAACGAGCATCGACGGGCGCGACCCGGAGACGCACGGCTACCCGATCCCGGTGGCCGACCTGATCGCTTCGCTGCGCGGGGTCGGGTACGTCGCGCGCGGCGCCGTCTCGACCGCCGGCGCGGTGCTGCAGACCAAGCGCATGATCAAGCGCGCGTTCGAGACGCAGCTGGCCGGCGGCGGGTTCTCGCTGGTGGAGATCCTCACGATGTGCCCGACGGGCTGGTTCGTGCCCACCGCCGAGGGCCCGTCGTATCAGCAGGGCACGATGGAGCAGACCTACCAGCTGGGAGAACTGCGGACATCATGAAACTCGAACGGGCCAACACGAGCGAGGCCGTCGCGGCGTACGTGCTGGGGCGGCTCTTCGCCGGCGAGCTCACCAGCGGCCAGCGCCTCGACCTGGACGCGATCGCCGAGGAGCTCGGCGTGAGCCGGGTGCCGGTCCGGGAGGGGCTGATCCAGCTCGAACGCGACGGACTGGTCGAACGCGCACACTACAAGCGCGCGTTCGTGGCCGAGTTCGACGACGCGACCGTGCGAGAGGCCTTCGAGTTGTACGGCATGCTCAGCGCCCTCACCAACCGCCGCGTCGCCCGCCGGCGCGACCCGGAGGTGCTCGAGGCGCTCACCAAGCTCGACGAGTCGCTGGCCGGCTGCGACGACCCGGACGAGTACGAGTCGCTCGCCCGCGAGTTCCGCCGCGTCGTGAACGTCGCCGGCGCCGGCAACCACCTGCGGGCGCTCCTGCGCACGTTCTCGGGCCTGGTGCCGGTCGCGGCCCGGTTCGCCATCGACGACAACCTGGCCGAGGAGCGGGCCGCGCTGCACGCCGAGTTCCTGGCGCTGCGCTCCGGCCGTCCCGCCGCGGCGGGCGAGGCGGCGCTGGCCCACATCCGCCTCACCGCCGAGAACGCGATCGCCGCGCTGCGCAGTCGTGGCGTGTTTCCCGAGCACCCGACAGAGGACGACGACGGCTGGGACGACGCGGCGCGCGTCGTGGAAGGGAGCGACGCATGAACCGCACGACCCGCGGCACGCTCGTCATCGACGCCGACAAGTGCAAGGGGTGCGAGCTGTGCATCACCGCCTGCCCGCCGAGCGTCCTGGCCATGTCGAGCGAGGTGAACGAGCTGGGGTACCGGTACCCGCTGCTGCACGAGGGCTGCACCGGATGCACCGCCTGCCAGCTCGTCTGCCCCGACTACGTGTTCAGCGTCTACCGGTACACCGGAAGCGACATTCCGGACAAAACACCGTAAAGTGGGTGACAGGTGGCGGTAGTCGGCCCGTCCGGCCGAGCCAGTACGATTGCCGAAATGGCGCCCGACATTGCTGACGACCTGGTGGCTCGCCTGGCCCGGGCCGGGGTCGGGGACGTGCTCACCGACGCCGCCCACCGCTCCGCCTACGGCAGCGACGCCTCCCTGTACCGGATCGTGCCGCGGGCCATCGTCCGCCCCCGCTCCGACGACGAGGTCGCGGCCACCCTCGAGGTGTGCCGGGCGCTCGGCGTGCCGATCACCGCGCGCGGCGCCGGCACCTCGGTCGCCGGCAACGCGATCGGCCCCGGTGTCGTGTTGGATTTCAGCCGCCACATGGACAAGGTCCTGGAGGTCGACCCGGGCACCCGCACCGCCCGCGTCCAGGCCGGCACCGTGCACGCCACCCTGCAGGCGGCCGCCCGCCCGCACGCGCTGCGCTTCGGGCCGGACCCGTCGACGCACACCCGCTGCACGATCGGCGGGATGATCGGGAACAACTCGTGCGGGTCGCGCACCCTCGGGTACGGGCGGACCTCGGACAACGTCGTCGGGCTGGACGCGCTCACGATCGACGGCGAGCGGTTCTCGACCGGGCGCGACGAGCGCGACCGCCCCACCGTCGAGGGCGCCAAGGCGATCGCCGACCAGCTGCAGGCGGTCGTGCAGGGCAGCCTGGCCGTCGCCCGCACCGAGTTCGCCACGTTCCCGCGGCAGGTGTCGGGCTACGCCGTCGAGCATCTGCTGCCCGAGCGCGGCCTCGACCTGACCGGGCTGCTCGTCGGCAGCGAGGGCACCCTGGCGATTGTTACTTCGGCCACGGTACGGCTGGTGGTCGACCCCAAGCACCGCCTGCTCGTGGTGCTCGGGTACCCCGACATCGGCTCGGCCGGCGACGCCGCTCCCACGGTCCTCGGCTTCGACCCGACCGCCTGCGAGGGCATCGACTCCCGCATCGTCGACATCGTGCGGAGCCGCCGCGGCCCCGATGCCGTCCCGCCGCTGCCGGGCGGGAGCTCGTGGCTGTTCGTCGAGATCGCGGGCGACGACCTCGACGAGTGCCGCGACCGGGCCCGCCGCCTGGCCGAGGGGGCCGGGGCCGTGGACGCGCTGATCGTCGAGGACCCGGCCGCGGCGGCACCGCTGTGGCGCATCCGCGAGGACGGCGCCGGGCTGGCCGGGCGCGCGCCGTCCGGGAAGCCCGGGCACGGCGGCTGGGAGGACGCGGCCGTCCCGCCGGCGCGGGTGGGGGACTACCTGCGCGACTTCGACGTGCTGTGCGAGCGGCACGGGTTGAGCAACATGCCGTACGGGCACTTCGGCGACGGCTGCGTGCACGTCCGGCTCGACTTCCCGCTCGACAGGCCGGGCGGCCCCGCGAAGTTCCGCGCGTTCCTGGAGGACGCGGCCGACCTCGTCGTCAGCTACGGCGGTTCGCTGTCGGGCGAGCACGGGGACGGCCGGGCCCGCAGCGAGTTGTTGTCGCGGATGTACTCCGCTGAGGCCATCGGCCTCTTCGCCGCCGTCAAGCACGCGTTCGACCCCGCGAACCTGCTCAACCCCGGCGTCCTGGTCGACCCCGACCCGGTCGACGCCCGCATCCGCGTCGCGGCCGCCCGGCCGGTCGGGCAGCCGCTGGCGTTCGGGTACCACGCGGACCACGGCGACTTCAACCAGGCCGTGCACCGCTGCACCGGCGTCGGCAAGTGCCGCGCCGACACCACCGCGCTCGGCGGCGTCATGTGCCCGTCGTTCCTGGCCACCCGCAACGAGAAGGACTCCACCCGCGGCCGCGCCCGGGTGCTGCAGGAGATGCTCGACGGCGACCTCGCCCCCGACTGGCGCGCGCCGGCAATCCATGACGCGTTGGATTTGTGCCTGTCCTGCAAGGGCTGCGCGTCGGACTGCCCGACCGGCATCGACATGGCCGCCTACAAGGCCGAGGTGCTGCACCAGAGCTTCAAGGGCCGGATCCGCCCGCGCTCGCACTACTCCCTCGGCCGGCTCCCGATGTGGTCCCGGCTCGCCTCGCGCATGCCCCGCATCGCCAACGCGCTGACCTCGGCGCCCGGCCTGCGCAATCTCGCGTTGTACACCGCAGGCGTCGACGCCCGCCGCTCGATCCCGCGGTTCGCGAACAAGACCTTCCGCCGCTGGTTCGGCCGCCGCACGTTCGAGGGCAAGCCGGTCCTGCTGTTCGTGGACAGCTTCACCGACCACTTCGCGCCGGACATCGCCAAGGCGGCCGTCGAGGTGCTCACCGCGGCCGGCTACGCGCCCGAGCTGACCAGCGAGTCCGCCTGCTGCGGGCTGAGCTGGATCAGCACCGGCCAGCTCGACGCGGCCAAGCGCATCCTCGGCTCGACCGTCGGCGCGCTGCAGGGCGCCGTCGACCGCGGGATCCCGATCGTCGGCCTGGAGCCGTCCTGCACCGGGGTCCTGCGCAGTGATCTCGTCGAGCTGGTGGATTCCGACGCGGCCCGGGCGGTGAGCGCGGCGACCGTGACCGTGGCCGAGCTGCTCGCCCGGACTCCCGGCTGGACCCCGCCGTCCCTCGAAGGCGTGAGCGTGGTCGCCCAGCCGCACTGCCACCACCACGCCGTGATGGGCTGGGAGGCCGACGCCAAGCTGCTCAAGGCCACCGGCGCGACGGTCAAGCGGCTCGGCGGCTGCTGCGGCCTGGCCGGCAACTTCGGCGTCGAGCGGGGCCACTACGAGGTGTCGGTACAGGTCGCGGAGCAGCAGTTGCTGCCGGCGCTGGAGGGGGCCGCGCCGGACGACGTGTTCCTGGCCGACGGGTTCTCGTGCCGCACGCAGGCCGAGGACCTGGCGCACAAGCCGGGCAAGCACCTGGTCGAGCTGCTGGCGGAGGCGCTGCGCAAGCGTTGAGGCCGGCTTTCGCGGCGCGTTGGATTGCGTCCCGGGCGCGTTGACATTTCGAAATTGCGCTAGTTCACTAGTGCAATGACGGTTTTGACGCTGTTCCGCGTCGACCGGCGCGGCGGCACGGCCGTGTACGCCCAGCTGGTCCAGCAGGTCCGCCAGGCCGTCCGGGTCGGGCGGCTCCAGCCGGGCGACCGGCTGCCGACCGCCCGCGAGGTCGCCGAGGGCCTCGGCATCAACCCCAACACGGTGCTGAAGGCCTACCGCGAGATGGAGGCGGCGGGGCTGGTCGCGGCGCGGCAGGGGTCCGGCACCTACGTGCTCGACCAACGGCCGTTGGATTTGGGGGACCTGCGCGAGGAGCTGGCCGGCTGGGTCGCGAAGGCCACCGCGGCCGGGCTGGACCGGGCCGACCTGCACGCGCTGCTGGACGAGGCCTGCCGTGTCGACGGCTGAGCCGGCGCTGATCGTCGACGCCGTCTCGCACCGCTTCGGCGACCGGCCGGCCCTCGACGACTGCTCGTTCGCGGTCCCGGCCGGCTCGGTGACCGCCCTCGTCGGGCGCAACGGGGCGGGCAAGACCACGGTGCTGCGGGCGGCGGCGGGCCTGCTGCGGCCGGACCGCGGCACGGTGACCGTGCTGGGCGGCCCCTTCGACGACCGCACGCGGCCCAGGATCGGCTACTGCTCGTCGCTGTACCCCCAGCTGACCGTCGCCGAGACCCTGCGCCTCGGCGCCCGGCTCAACCCGGGATGGGATATGCAACGGGCGTTGGATTTGGCGGCCGACCTGCCACCGGAGGCTCGCGTCGGCACGCTGGCCCCCGGCGTGCGGGCCCGGCTGGCGCTCGCCATGGCCCTCGGCAAGCGCCCCGACCTGCTGCTCCTCGACGAGCCCCTGGCCGCGCTGGACCCGGTGGCCCGCGCCGAGGCGGTGAGCGTGCTGATGGGGGAGGCGGCGGCGCGCGGTACCACGGTGGTGCTCTCCACCCATGCGGTGGCGGACCTGGCCGGCGTGTGCGACCACGTGGTGGTCCTCGACCACGGGCACGTGCGCGCGGCGGTGGAGGTCGACGCCGCCCTCGCCGGGCACCGCCTCGTCAACGGCGCGACCGGGGACTTCGCGGCGCTGGACGGGGCCGAGGTCGTCGAGGTGCGCCGCGACGAGACCGGCTTCACGGCCCTCGTGCGCATCGGCGAGGCCGTCCCGGCCGGGACCCTTGCCTGGCATCACCCGAGCCTGGAGGAGCTCGTGCTCGGATACCTGCGGGGGCGCTCGTGATCTGGCTCGCGGTACGACTGCTGCGCCCTTGGCTGTTGACGGCGGCGGCGCTGACCGCACTGTCCACTGTGGCCCTCGTGGCCGGTGCGGCCGCCGTCCAGCATTCGCTTGACGTGCTCGGCCTGCCCGGCTGCGTCAACCCCAACCGCTGCTACTCCAGCGGCGGCGCGATCCTGGTGATGGAGCTCGTCGCGGCGTTCGTGCCGTCCGTGCTCGGCCTGCTCCTGGGCATCCCGTTGTTCGCACCCGAACAAGGCGACTTCGTGCACACCCAGTCGGTGTCGCCACGTGCCTGGGCCGCCCGGAAGTTCACGGTCGCGGTGGTCGCGGGCGCCGCGTTGAGCTCGGTCCTGGCGTCGGTCTATCGACTGCTGTCGGCGCGGTACACCCTGCTCGCGAACGACACCTACGAACTGCTCGACCTGCTCCACCTGAACAACGTCGGCTTCATGGTGATGCGCACGGTGCTGCTGCTGACGATCGCCGCCCTGCTCGGGCTGCTCGGATCGAGCACGCTGCGCACGGCCGTGCTGTCCGTCTGCCTGTGGCCGTTCGCGCTGATCGCCATGTACGGCGGCCCGGCCCTGCTGCCGCTGGGTCTCCTCGGCCCGTCGGCACCCTCGCCGTACTCCCCGGACGACGACCGCTACTGGACGGCCGACGTCGGCTTCGCGGACCCGTTCGCCTGGACCTCGGCCGCGATGACCGTCGGCTACGTCCTGCTGCTGGTCCTCGCCGGCCGGGCCGCCCTGCGACGTCGTTCGGGGCCGAACGTCGCCGCCCTGCGACGTCGTTCAGGGCCGGACGTCAGCCCTGGTGGTAGCCGATGACCCCGTCGGCCTTGGCCACCAGCACATCGGCACCGAGCACGGTGCCGAACGCGCGGGTCGACTCCGAGGCGGGGACGCGGTCGACCGGCTTGCCGTCGACACCGCACGGGGTGCCGACCTCGCCGCCGATCCGCTGGTGTTCGGGCTTGCCGTCGATGTAGTACGCCTCGCCGTACTCGAACTCGACCCGCTTGCCGCACCAGAACGTCGCGTCGGCGGCCGGCTTCTCGGTCTTGCCGCTGGTCAGGTCGATGACGAGCGGGCCGGTCCCGCCGCTGACCAGCAGCCGTCCGGGTCCGGCCAGGGCGTGTCCCTCCGTGACCGTGGCGAGCTCGTCGGCCGCCCCGACCGGCACCGACCACGTCGTCTTGCCCGTGGCCGGGTCGAAGCCCTCGACGACGACGTCCAGCCCGGACCGGGACAGCGACTTCGTCGCCGCCGACCAGGTCGAGGTGCCCTTGTACCGGCACCGCACCGGGATGCTCGCGCTGTCCGGGTTCGCCGGGTCGAGCGGCACCTCGACGGTGCCGTCGCAGCCCAGCGCGCTGCCGGCGTCGCGCCACACCACCGAGCCGTCGGCCTCGGACAGCGCCGCGGTGGCCGACCCGGCGGCGAGGTCCCGGGTGAACCCGTCGGCGCCGGAGCTGGTCTGTCCACCGTAGACGGAGCCCACGTAGAGCTTCGGCTGCGGGTACAGCGACCAGCTCCACCCGAGGTCGGACGTGAACCCGGCGGGGAACGCGTCGCCGATGTTCCGCTGCCACACCAGCTTCCCGTCGCGGATCAGGGCGACCCGCTCCGGATCGCGGGTGCCGAGGTCGGTCAGGCCCTTGACGCCGACCGACCGCGACCCGGCCGGCGCGCCAGTGTCCTCGGCCACGTACTGCTTGTCGCTCATCCGCAGCCGGTGCGGCGTCGCCTTGTCCTTGTACGAGGCCCGCGACGTGGTGCACACATCGGTCCCGTTCGAGCAGGCGAGCGGCGGCGAGTCGAACAGCGTCGGCGCCGTGACGGCGAGGTCGTCGCCGGTGCGCGGATCGGCCACCACGAGCTGGGCGAACAGGTTCCCCTTGGGATCGGCCCGGAAGTACGCCACCTTGCCGTCGACGACGTGCACCCCGACGGGCGTGCCGAGCGTGACCTCCCCGGGCGACGCGGCGCGCCCCCAGAGCGTCTTGCCGGTGGCCGGGTCGAGCGCGACGATCTGCAGCCGCCCGGAGTCCGCGACGTACCCGACCGCGACCCCGCCGACGGCCGTGAACTGCCCGGCGGGCTTGAGGTCGGTGCGCTCCCACGCCTTGGTGAGCGGCGGCGCCTTCACGGAAGCCGAACTCCCGGGCGCCGCCGTGTGGTCGGCCTCACACCCGGCCGCCGCCAGCAGCAGCCCGGCCAGCAGCACACAGCCCATCGATCGACGCACGCGTTTACCCCCGTAGATGCGGTCGATCAAAGTACACCATACCCATCGGCTGAGGTCACACCCGAAACCTCCGCCGTCGACGTCCTGGACGCCCGCGCCCACCGTATGATCACGACATGCTGGGGGTGCATTTCGCGATCACGCCGGAGCAGGAGCGCGCGCTGCTCGCGGCCGATGACGCCGGGGACGCCGACGCCGTGGCCGGGCTGCTCGAGGACATCGAGGAGTCGTGGGACGACGACCTGAAGGTCGACACCGACAAGGCCTGGGACGCCATCCACCGCGCGCTGACCGACGGCACGCTCGACCCGGACGGCGGCGAGTACCCGCTGTCCCACGCGATCGCCGGCGGGCGGCACCTGCACGACGACTCCTACGTCGTCCACGTCACCGCGGCCGAGGCGGGCGACGTGGCCAAGGCCCTGCACGGCGTGGACCGGGCGTGGTTCCGGGCGCGGTTCGACGCCATCGACGACCCCGAGTACCGGGGCGCCCTCGACGACGGCGACTTCGAGTACACGTGGGGGAACTTCGAGGACGTGCGCGCCTTCTACGACCGGGCGGCCGAAGCGGGACGGGCGGTCCTGTTCACCGCGACCTGATCCCCGGAAGTCCAGTGACAGCAGGGGTCAGTCGGACGGGCGCAGGATCGGGCGCTTGGCCGAGCCGGAGAAGCTGAACAGGGTGTTCGGCCCGGTGATCAGCGGGGCGATGGCCGTGGCGGTCAGCGCCCGTACCCGTACCCCGTCGTCGAAGCCGTTGTGGTCGCAGCCGGAGTAGCGCACCATGACGTCGGACACGCCGGCCGCCGACCGCACCAGCAGCACGATGGCGTCGTCGCCGTAGGAGACCTCCGCCGAGCATTCCTTCGGCGTGTCCGGGCCGCCGCCGACGGGGGCCTTCGCGATCTCCCGGATCGCGCCCGCGGCCGCCGGGCCGTCCAGGCGCAGGGCCGCCAGCAGGCGCAACTGCCCGCGGGCGGAGAAGTCGCGCAGCCGGTACTTGCACGCCGTCGCGCTCCGCACGTCCCGCAGCGTGCTCACGTCGACGGGTTTGCCCGGGCGCACGTCGGGCCGTTCGCTGATCGGGTGGGTGGTCGGGCAGCCGTCGCTGTCGTGTTCGACCCGGCCGATCGTCGACACGATGCGGTCCCGCAGCTCGGCCGGGGCGTTGACGGTGACCTGGACGCCGTCGAGGCGCACCGCGGTCTGATCCCCCGCCTTCGCCACGCCGTCCGGCTCGGCGGTCCAGTCGAAGGCGAGCAGCGAGCCGGTCTTGGCGATCAGCGTCTCCGGTGCGGGGTCGCCGCCGTCCGGGCAGCCGACCAGGGTGCTCGACCCGGGCCGCCCGACCGCCGGCGCGGGGGGCTTGTCGGGGAGGCACCACTGGCTGAGCCGCTGGGAGCCGTTGTCCCAGCCCCACTCGCCGGGCACGCCGGCCCGCACCCCGCCGAAGTACTCCCACCGCCAGCCCGCCGGAAGCCCCGCCGAGCTCGCCACCTCCGGCAGATCCTGCGCCGGTGGCTCCGACTGCGGCGGCGACGCGCACCCCGCCGCACCGAGCAGCAGCAGTGCCAGCACGATCGCCCCCGAACGTCGCATGACCCCGCATTGTAGGGGCTCACCCCGCCATGAGGCCAGGGGGTCCACTGTGGACTGTTGGCACGCCGTCGGCGGTCACCGAGACGTCCAGGTCGGCGCCGCCGATGCGCAGGCCCCGGACGCGGTAGGCGCCGACCGGGGACGGTGCGAGGGGCCGCAGCGTGATGCGCCCCGCCGGTACGTCCGCGTCGAGGCCGAGCAGCGCCACCAGCAGCGCCGGTCCGGTGGACGCGGACCAGGCCTGGGGGCGGCAGGAGGCGGGGTAGGCGGTGGCCGCGGCGTCCCCGCCGTACAGCTCGGGCAGCCGGAACCCGAAGCGCTCCCCGGCCGCCAGCAGCGCCCGTACCAGCTCCGCGGCGAGGGTGCGGTGGCCGTCGCGGACCAGGCCGAGCAGGGCGATCGCCGTGTCGTGCGGCCAGACCGAGCCGAGGTGGTAGGAGAGCACGTTGTACCCGGCCGAGTCCGGCGAGACCGTGCGCACGCCGTAGGGCGATGTGAGCGCGGCGACGTGGTCGGCCACCGCGCGGCTCTCGTCGGGGTTGAGCAGGCCCGTGCCGAGCAGGTGGCCCATGTTGGACGCCACGCTGTCCACCTGCGCGCCCGTCCCGTCCAGGGCGATCGCCGGGTAGCCGCCGGGGCACCAGAACGCCTTGCGGAAGCGCTCGGCCAGGTCGGCCGCCCAGGCGCGCCAATGCGCAGCGCCCGGTCGGGCCGAGGCGCCCGGTCGGGCCGAGGCGCCCGGTCGGGCCGAGGCGCCCGGTCGGGCCGAGGCGCCCGGTCGGGCCGAGGCGTCAGGTCGGGCCGAGGCGTCAGGCCCGGCAGAAGCGCCGGGGCGGGCAGGAGCGTCCGGCCCGGCGAACGCGTCCAGCAGGGCGGCACCGTCCAGCGCCGCGCGGTACGCATAGGCCTGCACCTCGCTCAGCGCCAGCGGACCCTCGGCGATCCGCCCGTCGGCGTGCTGCACCCCGTCGCCGGAGTCCTTCCAGCCGTGGTTGGTCAGGCCCTTGCCGTTCGCCCGGTACGCGATGAAGCCCTCGTGCCCCGCCAGCCAGTCCAGGGCCCGCTCGACGTTGGGCAGCAGCTCCCGCACCTCGGCGGCGGGCATGCCCCAGCGCCAGGCGTCGGCGAGCGTGCTGACCCAGAGCGCGGTCGCGTCGACGGTGCCGTAGTACACCGGCGGCAGGTGGTAGGACGCGTCGGGCGGGCGGACCTCGTGCAGGATCTTGCCGGGCTCCTCGTCGGTGTCGGGGTCGTGCCGTTCGCCCTGGCGGCGGGCGAGCGCGCGCAGGGTGCCGGCCGCGACCTCGGTGCCCATCGGCAGGGCCAGGCGGGCCGCCCACAGCGAGTCGCGCCCGAACAGCGTCAGGTACCACGGGCTGCCGGCGGTGTAGTACACGTCGGGGCCGTCGGTGCGCCGGAGGGCCTCGAGGTCCTCCACCCCGGTGCGCACGAGCGCGTCGAGTCTCCGGTCGTCGGCCACCACCTCCAAGGCGCTCCGAAAATCGAAGCCGGCGGCACCGTCCACATCGGACCGGGTGAACGTGAGCCGGGCCGTCCACTGCTGCCGAGGCGGAAGCGTCACGTCCCACCGTAGTCCGGGCCCGTCCGGCGCGGGCGCACTGTCCACAGCCACGGTCATGCCGTCGGGCGACGTCACCGAGTCGCCGAGCTCGACTGTGGACAACGAAGCCGTCCGGCCGTCCTTGACGGCCCCCATGCGCGCGAAGTCGGTGGCCGCCCGCACCACGACGGCGACGGTGAGCGTCACGTGCGAGGCGTTGGCCAGCACGAGCGTCTCGGTGCCGCCCCGCGGCCCGGCCTCGCGGCGGCGGGTCAGCGTCACCGTCGGGTCGGGGCCCGGGTCGCCGAGCTCGCGGATCACAGCGGTGAACTCGGCCGCGGCCGCGCCGTCGCGCCGGGCGCCGATCGGGACGGGCACATGGCCGGCCACGGTGACGGCGAGCCTCGACACGGCGCGGCGGTCCTCGACATACAGGCCGTCGGGGTCGGTGGCGAGATCGCCGGACGGACCGGACAGCCAGGTCGCGGGCGCGGCGACGCACGTGACGTGCTCGTGCAGGTACGGCTGGCGCATGCCGCCTCCTCTTGACAACTCGGCAAGCGAGTGGGACGGTGCCGACATCCGGTGTTGAACGTTCAAACGCCCGGCTTCGGCGGATTTGAACGTTCAACACGACGCACCATACGACATCCGGGAGCGATTGTGCAGCCCACCGTCGAGGACGTGGCCAGGGTGGCCGGGGTCTCCCGGCAGACCGTGTCCAACGTGCTCAACGCGCCCGAGCGGGTCCGGCCGGAGACGCGCGAGCGGGTCGAGGCGGCCATCGCCCAGCTCGGGTACCGCCCCAACCGCCTCGCCCAGGGCCTGCGCGCCTCGTCGTCGCGGATGATCGGGTACCGCCTCGAGCCGGTCCATCCGCACGCGCTCGGCAGCATCCACGACCGCTTCCTGCACGCCCTCGCCGACGCCGGTCGCGCTGAGGACCACCACCTGCTGCTCTACACCGCCGACGACGCCGAGGGCGAGGTCACCGGGGCCGTCGCGCTCTACAAGGCCGGCGCCATCGACGCGCTCGTGCTCTACGGACTGTCCCCGGGCGACCCGCGGCCGCCGGCGCTGCGGGCGCACGGGGTGCCGTTCGCGGCGTTCGGGCGGACCGGGGACGACGCCGGCCATCCCTGGGTCGACGTCGACAACTCGGCCGGCACCGCCGCCGCGACCAAGCACCTCGCCGAGAGCGGGCATCGGCGGATCGCCTTCGTGGGGTACCCCCGCGGCTTCGCAGTTTCCGATCGGCGCGCGGACGGCTGGCGCGACGCGTGTGCCGCGCTCGGCCTGCCCCTCGGGCCGGATCTGCGCGGCGAGGACTCCCTGGCCACCGGGGCGGCCCTCGGCGCGCGGCTGCTGGACGACCCCGACCCGCCGACCGCCGTCGTCGCGGCCACCGACACCCTCGCCGCCGGCATCCTGCGCACCGTCCGCGCCCGCGGCGCCGGTCTCGCCGTCGTCGGCTTCGACGACAGCCCGACCGCCGCCGCCCTCGACCTGTCCAGCGTCCGGCAGCCCATCGAGGCCGCCGGGCACGCGATGATCGCCGCCCTGCTCAACCCCCCGCCCGCGGACGGCCCGACGCCCGCCCGCCTGCTGCCCCCCGAGCTGATCGTCCGGGGGTCCAGCGTCTCGCCCTGACACCCCCAAGGAGCAACCGATGCGAATGTTGAGACCCGCCCTCGCCCTCCTGCTCGCCGGCACGCTCTCGGCCACCGCCGCCTGCGGTGACGACGGCAGCGGCGAGCAGGGCGCCGCCTCCGGCGCGAAGCTGACCATGTTCGCCTTCTCGTCCTCCCCGGCCGAGGACGCCGTGCTGCGCAAGGCCATCGACGACTACAACAAGCAGGGCAAGAACACCGTCGAGCTCAAGGTGCTGCCCGAGTACGACACCGCGCTGACCACCGCGCTCGCCGGCGGGCAGCCGCCGGACGTCTTCTACGTCAACGACAACAAGCTGCCGGACCTGGGCAAGAGCGGCGCGCTGGAGCCGATCGGCGACCAGACCGACAACCCCGGCGACTTCTACGACACCCTGAAGCAGTCGTTCACCTACCAGGGCACCTACTACTGCGCGCCCAAGGACTTCTCGACCCTGCAGCTGGTCTACAACACCGCCGACTTCCAGGCCGCCGGGCTCAAGCCGCCCACGACGTGGGACGAGCTCGCCACCACCGCGAAGGCGCTGACCAAGCCCGGTCATCCCGGTCTGGTACTGGCACCCGAGTTCTACCGCTGGGGCGCGTTCTTCGCCCAGGCGGGCGCGTGGCCGACCAACGACGACATCAGCAAGATGACGATGGACACGCCGCAGATGAAGCAGGCGCTGCAGTACCTCACCGACAACCACAAGGCCGGCTGGTTCGGCACGCCGGCCGCGGTCGGCGCGGGCTGGGGCGGCGAGGCGTTCGGCAAGGGCCTGACCTCGATGACCATCGAGGGCAACTGGATCGTCGGCGCGATGAAGAACGACTTCCCGAACACCAAGTACGCCGTCGCCGAGCTGCCCGCGGGCCCGTCCGGCAAGGGCACCATGTCGTTCTCGGTCTGCTACGGCGTGGCCAAGGCGTCCAAGAGCAAGGCGGCCGCGATCGACCTGGTCAAGTTCCTCACCTCGCCCGACGAGCAGCTCACCATCACCAAGGAGTTCCCGGTGATGCCGTCGCGCAAGTCCCTCGCGGACAAGTGGCTGACCGACAAGCCGGAGCTCAAGGCGTTCGTCTCCGGCGCCGACTACGCCAAGAAGTCGGTGTTCGTGCCCGGCTTCAGCACCGTCATCGACACGTTCAACGACGGCATCCAGGGCCTGGCGAAGGGCAACAAGTCCGTCGACGACGTGGTGACGAGCACGCAGAAGGCCGGCGGATCGGTGCTCGGCTAATGAGCCGGAACGGCATTCGCGGGCGGCAGGGACTGGCCGGTTGGCTGTTCGTGTCGCCCGCGCTCGTCCTGCTCGGCGTGTTCATGGTGGCGCCGATCCTGCTGGCGCTGTGGGTGAGCTTCCGCGACTGGAGCGGCCTGGCCCAGTTGTCCGCGTCGACGCCCGCCGGCGCGGACAACTATCGGGACCTGCTGACCCACACCGGTGTCGTGCGCGGCGACTTCGCCAAGAGCCTTCGCAACAATGTGTACTACGTGCTGGGCGTCGTACCCGCGCAGACCTTCCTGGCCCTGATACTGGCGGTGATCGTCAACGCCAAGCTGTTGCGCGGGCGCACCTTCTTCCGCGCGGCGTTCTATTTCCCGTCGGTCACCAGCTCGATCGCGGTGGCGTTCATCTTCGTCTTCCTGTTCAGCCCCAGCGGCGTGGTCAACACGGTGCTGTCGGCGCTGCTGCCCGGCAAGGTCGGGCTGGTCTGGCTGGACGACTCCGACGGGCTCATCCACCTGCTGCTGCGCACCGTCGGCGTCGACGCGCCGCCGGGCCCGCTGCGGGGCGAGTTCCTCGACCTGTCGTGGTGGGACTGGCTGTCCGGGCCCAGCGTGGCGCTGACCTCCATCATGATCCTGGCCACCTGGACCACCACCGGCACCTTCATGCTCATGTTCCTGGCCGGGCTGCAGAACATCCCGGTCGAGATCGAGGAGGCGGCCCAGGTCGACGGGGCGACGCGGCGCCAGCTGTTCTGGCGGGTGACCCTGCC
Organism: Dactylosporangium sp. CS-033363; assembly: GCF_050942475.1. Taxonomy (NCBI): domain Bacteria; kingdom Bacillati; phylum Actinomycetota; class Actinomycetes; order Micromonosporales; family Micromonosporaceae; genus Dactylosporangium; species Dactylosporangium sp. CS-033363. The sequence goes on from NZ_CP192032.1 coordinate 3,749,118, forward strand.
GATGCTCAAGCCGACCCTGTTCCTCGTCATCACGCTGGGGCTCATCGGCACCTGGCAGGTGTTCGACCAGGTGTACGCCATGACCTCCGGCGGCCCGCAGAAGACCACCCTGACCCCGGCGTATCTGGTGTACCGCGAGGGCTTCCAGAACTCCGCCATGGGCCGCGCGGCCGCGATCGCCTTCATCGTGTTCGTCATCATTCTCGTCTTCACCGGCCTGCAGCGGCTGGTTCTGCGCAAGGAGCGGTGATGGTACGACGGGCCCTGCTCACGCTCTTCGCGATCATCTTCATCTATCCGTTCGTGCTCTCCCTGGCCACGTCGTTCAAGTCGCGGCCCGAGGTCGCCGCGCACCCGGTCACCCCGTGGCCGCTGACCTGGGACTTCCGGGCCTGGAACGACGTGCTGCTGCACAGCGATTTTCCCCTGTGGACGTTCAATTCGATCCTGGTGACCGTGGTGGCGACGCTGCTGCGGGTGTTCCTGGACTCCCTCGCGGGCTACGCGCTGGCCCGCCTCGAGTGGCGCGGCCGCGCGCTCGTGTTCGCCGGCGTCGTCTCGGTGCTCGCGGTGCCGCCGATCGTGCTCACGGTGCCGCGGTTCCTGGTGCTCAAGGAGCTGACGCTGCTCAACTCGTACACCGGGCTGATCCTGCCGCTCGCGGTGGACGCGATGGGCATCTTCCTGATGCGCCAGTTCTTCATGGACCTGCCGCGGGAGCTGGAGGAGGCGGCGCGGATCGACGGCGCCTCCATCTTCGGCGCGTACTGGCACATCGTGCTGCCGCTCGCCCGCCCGGCCCTGCTGACCCTGACGATCCTGTCGTTCCAGGGCGTGTGGAACGAGTTCCTGCTGCCGCTGATCGTGGTGCGGGCGAGCCCGTCACTGTGGACACTCCCGTTCGGACTGTCCACATTGGGCCGCGGGGGCGCCGGCGGGCAGAGCTTCGACTATCCGGTGATGATGGCCGGCTCGATCCTCACCATCATCCCGGTGGCCATCGTGTTCATCGTCTTCCAGCGCTTCTTCGTCCGGGGTGTCGCGGCGTCGGGCGTCAAGGGGTGACGTCCTTCGACAGTGCGGCCGTGATAGCGCGCAGCCGGGCCGCGGCCTCGTCGTCGCGGTCCGGTGTTCCCTCCTCCAGCCACAGCACGATGCCGTCCACCACGACGGTGAACGAGAGCGCGGCGGTCCACCGGCGCAGGTCCTCCGGGATCGCGTCGGGCAGCCCGCGCAGCGCCGCCGCCAGGGCCCGGTCCCGGAACCCGGCCGCGTAGGACGCGAACTGCGGCTCCCGCGCGGCGTGGCGGAACAGCAGCGTGAACGCGGCGGGCTCGGCCCGGGCGGCGGCGAGCAGCTGCCCGATCATGTCCGGGTTCGGCGTGCGCGCGCGGAACTGCAACGCCTGCGCGAGGCGCTCGCGGGTCTCGTCGAGCACACGTTCGTACAACTGCTGCTTGGATTCGAAATGCCGGTAGATGATCAGCTTGGTCACGCCGGCCTCGGCCGCGATGTCCTCCATGGACGTCGCCGCGAAACCGGCCACGCCGAACGCGCGGGCCGCCGCCGCGAGGATGCTGGCGACCCGCTCGTCGCGCTTCAACAGCTTGCGTGTCACGTCCTCAGTCTGCCCCTTGGCCGTTTCGCCGGCATCGGCTCCACGCGGAAGCGCCACAGTGCGCACGTGAGCGCCACGGCTGCCCACATGCACAGCACGCCGGCGGCGATCCAGGCCTCGGTCGTGCTCGCGGGCGCGGCCCCGACGAGCCGGTTGAGGTGGGTCAGCGGCGACGCCTCGGCCAGCGCGGCGGCCCACCCCGGCAGCTCGCCGACCGGGAAGAACACGCCGGACAGCAGCACGACCGGCAGCAGCGTGGTGGACAGCAGCGTCGCGGCGGCGTCGCCGCGTGGCACGAATTGCGTGACGGCGACCCCGATCAGTCCGATCGTGAGCGAACCGAGCACCACGCCGGCGATCGTGCGCAGGTACGCATCCGGCGTGGCCGAATAGAGCGCGAACCCGACCGCCGCGAGCAGCGCACTCTGCACGATTGCGATCGCGACGGTCGCCGCGACCCGCCCGCCGACGTGCTGCCACAGCGGCAGCGGGGTCGCGCGCAGCCGTTTGAGCACCCCGCTGTCGCGGCTGGCCACAAGGGACGCGGCGAGCGTGGTGTAGCAGGTCGACGCCACCCCGAGCGTGATCATCGAGGCGACCAGGCGCCAGTGGTAGCCGGGCTCGTCCACGTGGTCACTGATCGCGGCGAGCAGCACCATGAGCACGACGGGCGTCCCGGCCGAGGCGATCAGCGTGCGCGGGGCACGAACAAAGACCCGCATCTGGTACCGCCAGAGCTCATACAGCATGGCGACTCCCGATGAGGCTCAGGTAGGTGTCCTCGAGCGTCGGCCGCGTCACGCTCAGCTCGGCCAGCTCGTGTCCGTTGCACACATATTCGGCCAGCGCCGCGGTCGGCGTGCGGGTGCGCAGCGTGGCCAGTTCGCCGGACGGCCGGCGGAACCGGATCGTGGTCTCGGCGGCCAGGTGCCCGCCGAGCGTCTTCGGATCGCCCTCCGCGACGATCCGCCCGCCGCTCACCACGATCACGCGATCGGCCAGTTCCGCCGCCTCGTCCAGGTAGTGCGTGGTGAGCAGCACCGTGCAGCCGCGCGCGGCCGTTTCGCGCACGACCTGCCACGTGTCGCGGCGGGCCTCGGGGTCGAACCCGGTCGTCGGCTCGTCGAGGAACAGCACGTCGGGCCGCCCGACGAGGGCGAGGGCGAGGTCGGCCCGGCGCTGCTGCCCGCCGGAGAGCTCGCCGGTGCGCCGGTTCGCCACCTGTTCGAGGCCGAGCCGCGCGAGCACGTCACGGTCCGGGTTGCTGTACATCCGCGCAAACAGGGTTGTCGCCTCGCGCACCGTCAGCTGCGGGTCGACGCTGGTCGTCTGCAGCAGCACGCCGATGCGGTCGCGCCAGGCGGGTCCCGCGCCGGCCGGATCGGTGCCGAGGACCCGCACGCGGCCGGCGTCGCGGGTGCGGTACCCCTCCAGGATCTCGATGAGCGAGGTCTTCCCGGCGCCGTTCGGCCCGAGCACCGCCACGACCTCCCCGGGCGCGGCGCCGAAATGGATGTCGTCGATCGCGGTGTGTCGTCCGTACCGCTTGATCAGCCCTTTCACGTCGATCATACTTGAAAGTGTACACTTGCGAGTCAACAGTTGGTGGTACGCGGCGGCCGGCCGAGCACCGCCAGCGCGTCGTCGATCGCGCCGGCTTCGATGAGCAGTTCGGCCAGGACGGGCGCGACGTAGGGCGCCGTCACGTGCGCTCGCAGCACGGCGATCGCCTCGTCACGGCGGCCCAGGTTCGTCAGGATGTGGGCCTCGGTCCGCAGCGCGATGGCGTCGGCCGGGTCCGGGCGGGTGCGCAGCAGCGTGAGGGCCTCCTCGGGGCGGCCGACCTCCCGCAGCAGCCAGACGCGGTCCCAGACGAGGTCCGCGGGGTCGAACTCGCGCTCCAGGTCCTCGAGGCGGGCCAGCGCGGCGCCGGGGCGGCCGTCCTCGATGAGCATCGTCCACAGCTGCTGGCGGGTGCAGCCGTGGTCCGTGCCCTCGGCGCGGATGGCCACGGTCAGCACGTCGGCGGCCTCCTCGCCGCGGCCGTGCCGGTGCAGCAGCTTGCCGAGGGCGAGCGACGGGTTGACGCGGCCGCGGTCGGCGTAGGCGCGCAGGGTGTCCACCGCCTCCGGCAGGCGGTCCTGGTCCTCCAGCAGGGCGGCCAGGGCGTACGCGGCCTCCTCCCGGCCCCGGACCGTCATCAGGTCGCGCAGCTCGGCCTCGCGGCCCTCCCGGCGCAGCAGCTCGGCGAGGCGCTCGGCCTCGTTGGTCGAGCCGAACGCGCCGCCGCGCAGCAGGTCGATCGCCTCGCCGCGGCGGGCGCCGCGCTCCAGGACCGTCGCCAGCAGCAGCCGCACGTTCCAGGGTTCCGGGTCCGCCAGCGGGGCCAGGGCGGCGATGACCTCCTCGTCGCGCCCGTGGCCGGCCGTGGCCTCGACCAGCGCCTCCGCCAGCCACCAGTCGGTGAGGTGCGGGCGGAGCAGGGCGAACACCTCGTCGATCCGGCCCTGCCGGCCGAGTACGAGCGCGAGGCGCCGGATCGCGTTGCGGTCTCCGGCGTCGGCGTACGGACGGACGAACTCGAGCGCCCGCTCCACGCCGTGCACTTCCTCCAGCACCTCGATCGCCCGCTCGGCGGCGCCGCCCCAGCGGGCGGGTTCGAGGAACGTGCGGTACACGCGAAGGGCATTGTGTAGTTCGCCGCGGCGGATGAGCTCCTCGCCCAGGGCCACGCCGCAGCTCCAGTCGCCGCGGGCCGCCTCGGCGCGCAGGACGTCGAGCCGGTCGTGCGCCGCGAGCAGCCGCGCGATGGTGACGGACAGGAATTCGCGTTCCTCCACGCACGGGAACACTACTGCCGCCGGCGATCGCGTACGGTGTCGCGCCATGACGACCGATCGCGTGCTGGCGATCTTTCCAGACCTGGACACCGCCGGGATCGAGCGGTTCCGCGCCCGGTGGGACCCGCTGGCCGCCGCGGTGCCGGCCCACATCACCATCGCGTTCCCGTTCACCTGGCCCGGGACGGCGCTGTCGCTGGCCGGCGCGCTGCGGCCGGTGCTCGCCGCGTGCCCGCCGTTCCCGGTCGAGCTGACCGAACCGTCGGTGTGGGAGGACGAGTACCTGTTCCTGCTCCTCGGCGCGGGTCACGACCAGGTGCGGCGGCTGCACGATTCGGTCTATGGGCTTGCACTTCCGGGCCTGCAGCGGCCGGCGCGGTTCGTGCCGCACATGACGATCGGCCGGGCGGCGGGCATCGTTGCGGCGGGCGAGCTGTCCCTGCCGGTTTCGGGCCTGGCGCGTTCGCTCACCGTGTACCGCCGCGACGGCGACGGAACGCGCACGCGCGAACTTGACCTGCCTATGCTGGCGGGGTGATCTCGCCCCTGCTGGACCGCCTCCACCGGGCCGGGTTGGACGACGTCGTCGCCGTGGAGCCGGTGTCGGGCGGGCTGGCGGCCGAGGCGGGACTCGCGACGCGCCGCGACGGATCGACGGTGTTCGTCAAGGCGCTCGACGACCTCCCGGACGTGTTTTCGTGTGAGGCCGAGGGCCTGACCGCCCTGCACGACCTGGGCGGCGCGACGACCCCTTCGGTGCTCCTTGTCGACGAGGACGTGCTGGTGCTGTCGCCGCTTTCCCCGCGCCCGGCGAGCGAGGCGTTCTGGGAGCGCTTCGCCCACATGCTGGCGCGGTTGCACACGTCGACGGCGCATCCGCGGTTCGGCTGGCACCGGGACAACTGGCTGGGGCGGCGGCGGCAGCACAACGCCTGGAGCGAGGACGGGTTCGCGTTCTTCGCGGAGCACCGGCTGCTGCGCTGGCTTTCCGAGCCGCGGGTGGAGGCCGCCCTCGATGCCGCGGACCGGGCGGCGCTGGAGCGGTTGTGCGACCGGCTGCCGTCGCTGCTGCCGGTGCGCCCCGCGTGCCTGACGCATGGGGATCTGTGGGCCCAGAACGTCATGGCCACGGCCTCCGGCGAGCCGGCGCTGATCGATCCGGCCGTGTCGTACATGTGGGCGGAGGTCGACCTGGCCCACGTCTGGAGCACGGCCCCACCCCCGGAGGCGGCGCGGTGCTTCGGGGTCTACGCGGACCTGACCGGACTCGACGCCGGGTGGCAGGAGCGCATGCCGGTCATGCAGCTGCGGCAGCATCTGGCCGTGCTGGCGCAGTACGACGATGTGTGGGGCACCGCCGACCTGGTCCGCGCCACCCTCGCGCCGTTCCGGCCGCGTCAGTAGTGCGCGAAGATCTGGGTGACCGGGTGGCCCAGGAGTTCGGCGACGCGGCGTAGGTCGTCCTCGTCGAGCTCGACCCCCATCGCCCGGGCCAGGTCGTCCGCGGACGGGCCGAAGGCGTGGAAGGGCACGGAACGGCAGGCTACGCGAGGAAGTCCAGCAGCGCCGGGACGTACTCGGGGGAGCGCAACGCCGTCAGGTGGTCGCCGCTCACCACCCGCCACCGCGCGCCCGGGATGGCCGCGGCCAGGTCCTGCGGGCGGACGGCGAGGGGGTCGTCGGCGCCCACCAGGACCAGGGTCGGGGCGGCGATGGCGTGCAGGGCGATCGGCGTACGGTGGGCCGCGTTCACCTGCGCCGCCAGGGCCAGGCGGTCGGCGCCCACCGCGTCGGCCAGCAGCCGGAAGCCCGCCGCCGGCGAGGACTCCACCGCGGTGCGGGACTCGGTGAGCAGGACCGCGGCCACCTCCGACGGGGGCATGGCCCGGGTGTCGAGGCCGCCCAGTTCGGCGACGCCGGCGCCCACGCCCGACAGGACCAGGCGGCGGACGCGGCGGTCGTGGGCGGCGAAGATGGCCGCGACCACGCCGCCCATCGAGTACCCCACCAGGTCCAGTTCGCGCACGCGGAGGTGGTCGAGGAGCTGGGAGAGGTCGCGGGCCATGCCCTCCTCGCCGTACGCCGCGGTGTCGTGCGGTTTGCCCGAGGCGCCGTGGCCGCGGGCGTCGGGGGCGATCACCTCGCGGCCGGCCTCGACCAGGGCCGCGACCACGCCCGGGGACTGGAAGTTGGTCAGGGCGTCGACGATGAAGCCGTGGTGCAGCACGACCGGCGGGAGGCCGGCGGTGGGGGCGCCCCAGCGGTGGACGGCGATGCTGATCCCGTCGGAGGTGCGGAAGCGCTCCATGCCGGTGGAGGTTAGTGCAGACGCGGTGCAAATTGAAGCTGGCGGGGAAAAACTTCCAGCGTTAGTTTAGAGCCATGAGCGCGACCTTGTCCCTCGCCGCCGTGCTGGCCGAGTCGGCCCGCCGGTACCCGCAGAAGATCGCCGTTGTCGACGGGGAGCAGCGGGTCACGTATGACGATCTCTGGCGGGAGGCGCGGTCGTGCGCGGCCGCCCTTCGTGAGCTCGGGGTGGCGCCCGGCGATCGGGTCGCGCTGCAGATTCCCAATGTGGTCGACTTTCCGCGGGTGTACTTCGGGGTGCTCGCACTGGGCGCCGTCGTGGTACCCGTACACCTGCTGCTGACCGCTGATGAGGCGGCCTACACGCTCAAGGACAGCGGGGCCCGGCTGCTCGTGTGCCATCCGAGCCAGGCGGCGATGGGGGCGGCGGCGGCCGAGATCGCCGGCATCCCGGTGGTCGCGCCCGGCGAGCTTCTGCGCGCGGAGCCGGTGCGCTCGTACGCCTCGTGCGCGCCGGAGGACCCCGCGGTCGTGCTGTACACCAGCGGTACAACGGGGGAACCCAAAGGCGCCGTGCTGACCCACCTCAACCTGGTCATGAACACGATGGTCAACGTGTTCGACGCGAACGACGCGCGCTCGTCGGACGTGGTGCTGGGCTGCCTGCCGCTGTTCCACACGTTCGGGCAGACGGTCGGCATGAACGGGGCGTTCCGGCTGGGCGCTACGCTCGTCATGCTGGCCCGGTTCACCGGCGAGGCCGCGCTGGACCTCATGGTGCGCGAGAACGTGACCGTGTTCCACGGGGTGCCGACGATGTACGTCGCGCTGCTCGCCGCCGCGGCCGGGCGCGGCGATCTGCCGCAGCTGCGGCTGTGCATCTCGGGCGGGGCCGCGCTGCCGCTGCCGGTGCTGGAGAAGTTCAACGCCGCGTTCTCCACGAGCATCTTCGAGGGGTACGGCCTGTCGGAGACCTCGCCCACCGCCACCACCAACCAGCCGCACTTCGGGACCCGCGCCGGTACCGTCGGGCATGCGGTCTGGGGCGTCGAGGTGGAGGTCGCGCGGCCCGAGATCGAGGAGCGCATCGAGCTGCTGCCCCCGGGTGAGCTGGGCGAGATCGTGATCCGCGGGCACAACGTGTTCGCCGGCTACCTCAACCGGCCGGCCGACACCGAGCAGGCCGTGGTGGACGGCTGGTTCCGCTCCGGCGACCTGGGCACGAAGACCGAGGACGGCTTCGTGACGATCGTCGACCGCAAGAAGGACCTCGTCATCCGGGGTGGCTTCAACGTGTACCCGCGGGAGGTCGAGGAGGCCCTCGCCCGTCACCCCGGCGTCATGCAGGTCGCGGTGATCGGGGTGCCGGACGACGTGCACGGCGAGGAGATCTGTGCGGTGGTGGTGCGGGATCAGGAGGTACCACTGACGGAGCAGGAACTCCTGGACTGGTCCCGGGACCGTCTGGGCCGCCACAAGTATCCGCGGCAGATCCGCTTCGTCGACGCGCTGCCCCTCGGCCCGAGCCACAAGGTGCTCAAGCGCGAGCTGCGGCGGCGCTTCGCCGTGTAACTTGTGCCGAATGGGTAAGGGCAGGGCGCGCGCGATCGTGCTGTACGGGGAGCCGGTGCTGCACGCGCCGTGCGCCGAGGTGACCACGTTCGACCGCGAGCTGGCGAAGCTGGTCGACGACATGATGGCCTCGATGCGGGCGGCCGACGGGGTGGGCCTGGCCGCGAACCAGATCGGCGTGCCGCTGCGCGTGTTCGTGTACGACTGCCCCGACGCCGAGGGCGAGCAGCACACCGGGCACATCGTGAACCCGGTGCTCAAGGTCCCCGGCCGCCGCCCGGCCACGACCAAGGACACCGAGGGCTGCCTGTCCGTCCCCGGCCCGCACACCGAGTTCCGCCGCGCCGCCACGGCCACGGTCACCGGCCTCGACGTCGAGGGCAACCCGCTCACCGTGCGGGGGACGGGCTACTTCGCCCGCTGCCTGCAGCACGAGCTCGACCACCTCGACGGCGTCGTGTACGTCGACCTGCTCTCGACCCGCCGCCGCCGGAAGATCCTCGACGAGGCCGGCCTGGAGTAGCGTCGGGCCATGCTCACCCTGGACGACGTGGCGGCGATCGCGCTCGCCCTGCCCGAGGCCGTCGAGTCCACCGCCAAGCGCGGCGGCACCCGGGTCTGGACGGTCGGCGGCAAGTCCTTCGCGTGGGAGCGCCCGTTCAGCAAGGCCGACCTCAAGCGCTTCGGCGCCACCCCGCCGCCCGAGGGCCCGATCGTCGCCATCACCTGCGCCGACCTCGGCGAGAAGGAGGCGGTGCTGGCCGAGGACCGCCCGGGCTTCTTCACGATCCCCCATTTCGACGGGTACGCCGCTGTGCTCGTCGCCCTGCCCGAAGTACACCTGGAGCAGCTTCGGGAGTCCCTTGTGGACGGCTGGCTGGCCCGCGCCCCGCAGCCCCTCGCCGACGCCTACCTCGCCGGCCGCTGACCGCGAGCGCGCGATGCGGCCCGGGAGCGGGGCGTCGCGGACTAGGCTGCGGGCATGGACCTGACCATCATCAGCACGTACCGCGTGCGCGCCGATGCGTACGGTGACTTTCAGGAGCTGCTGAGCCGGCACTGGCCCGTGCTGCGGCAGTTGGAGCTCGTGACGAACCGGCCGCCGCAGTACTTCGCCGGGTCGCCCGACATCGACGGCGGCGTGCCGGTCGTGGAGATCTTCGAGTGGGCGAACGAGCAGGCCGCCGCGCACGCGCACGAGCACCCCGCGGTCGGGGAGATCTGGCAGGGGATGGCGACCATGTGGGCGGGCGGCGACGCTCCGGTGCGCAGCCACCTGGCGGTGCACCCGCTCGAGGTCGCGGGCTAGGTAGTCTGCTCGGAATGCGACTGCGACACATCACCGTCGATTGCCGGGAGCCGTACGAGCTGGCGGCGTTCTGGAGCGGCCTGACCGGCTGGCCGGTGTCCGCGATCGACGCGCCCGGCGACGACGAGGTGCTGGTCGAGGCGCCGGAGCCGGTTCCGGGGCTGCTGTTCGTGCGGGTGCCGGAGCCGCGCACGGCCAAGAACCGCGTCCACCTCGACTGGGTGCCGCAGGACCGGACCCGGGACGAGGCGGTCGCGCGGGCCGTCGAGCTGGGCGCCGCCGTCCACGAGGACCACCGTGGCCCGGAGGATCGCGGCTGGGTGACGCTGCGTGACCCCGAGGGCAACGAGTTCTGCATCGAACACCACTGACCATCCGTCCGGACGGCGGATGCATTCCGTTTGCCGGGGTGCAAATATCTTGGCGTGCGTGCTGCTCATCGACTTCCGGTCCTGGTCGCGGTCCTGTTCCTGAGCGCCTGCGGGGGTGGTGATCCGGCAGCTCAACCGCAGGAGAGCGTCCCGCCGACCACGGTGCCGGCGGGGCCGCCCCCCACGACAACGGCCGTCCAGGCCACCGCGGGGGCCGGTCTCACGACCCAGGTGCTGAAGACCGTGACGGTCACCGAACCCAACCCGTACGGCAACTTCGAGTGGTCCGACAACTCGCCCGACTACCAGCCGGGCAACGCCGGCAACGCCGTGAGGTTCAAGTACTGGGACTGCCAGAAGGCCCCGGCGGACGTGTTCAACAACGTCGTGTTCCGCATCGAGGTCGGCACCGGCGGCAGCAACGGGTACCTCGACGGGCACGACGAGATGGACCGCAACCCGGTCGAGGCCACCACCCCGACCGGCGAGGGCCTGATCCACATCTGGGGCGCCGGGCCGGAGGGCACGAACCACTACCCGGTCGAGGTGCTCAGCGAGGGCCACTGCAAGTTCCAGCTCGACTTCGTCACCCAGGGTGAGGGCGGCGGGGCGGACGCGCAGACCCCGGTGTGGCGCCAGGCCGGGCACGGCAACGACAACCTCGACACGCCGGCGCTCAAGACGCCGTGGAAGCTGGCCTGGGGGTACCAGTGCCCGTCCGCCGGCAGCTTCGCGATCGCCGACGACAAGCTCGGCGGGCGGCACATCGTGGAGCGGCGCGGTACCGGGGAGAGCGGCGTGTTCGAACAGGGCGGCAGCGCCGGCGCGCGCACCCTCACCGTCGTCACCGGCGACGACTGCACGTGGACCCTGGCTATCTATGCGTGAGGCCCGCCAGCACGCCCAGCAGGCACAGTCCGGCGAGGCAGACCCCCCAGGCGAGGAACGACGCCAGCGATCCCGCCGCGATCGGATGCACCTTTTTCAGGAGCAGCAGTTGTACCGGCAGTGCCACCACCACACTCGCCAGCGCGAACGGCACCATGAACCTGAGCACCTGATCCGCGCCGGGGACGATACCGCCGCATTCCATCGGGTCGTCGCAGGGCTGGATCAGCTGGTCCTCGACGTTGATGAAGAAGCTGCTCCCGAACAGGACGGCGCCCAGCGCGATCGGCAGCGCGACCGCGGCGAGCTGCCAGACCGCGATCGTCACCAGGCCCTGGACCCTCCGCCGGCGGTCGCGTGCCGGGTCGTCGCGCAGTGCCGTTCCGCTCATCGCCAGAGTCCCCGTCCTTGGCGGTTTCGGCTCACTGCCGTCGCAGGGTCTCCGACGGAGCTTGCCCGAACACCGCATGATAGTGCGCGGTGAAGCGGCTGTGGCTGGCGAAGCCCCAGCGGGAGGCGACCGCCCCGACCGTCGTCGCCGCCGGGTCCGCGTCGAGCAGGTCGCGGTGGGCGTGCTCGAGCCGGACCCGCCGCAGGTACGCGCCCGGCGTCGTGTCGAGGTGGCGACGGAACGCGAGCTGGAGCGTACGGATGGTGACGTGCGCGGCGGCCGCCACATCGCCCGGGCTGATGTCACGGTGCGCGTTCGCGTCGATGAAGGCCACCGCCCGGCGCAGCGTCACCGGGTGGGCGTCGTGGCGGTCCTCGATCGTCGGCTCGTGGCTGACGTTGCTCGGGAACGTGGCCAGGGCCGTGGCCAGCAGCAGCCGCGCGGCGTTGCCCGCCAGCAGCGGCTCGCGGGCGGCCTGGGTGCCGGCGACGTGGTCGCGGACGTAGTCGTACGTGGTGCCCCAGAGCCGGGCCGCCTGTGCCGAGACGGGGTGGAAGCCGGTGAAGCGGAACGGCAGGGCGGAGTGCGCCGGGCCGGTGTCGGCCACCTGCGCCAGCAGCGGCGGATCGATGACCGCGAACTCCAGGTCGACGTCGATGTTGATCGACTGGTACGGCACGTCCGGCTGGGCCAGCAGGAAGATGTCCCCGGGTTCGTTGTCGGACTCGCCGGTGCGGCTGCGGTACGAGAAGGAGCCGGAAATGACGCGGCCCATGGTCACCACGCCGATCGGATCGGCGTCGACGTGGAAGCGCATCGTGAACGTGTTGTGGTGCAGCTCCAGCGGGCCCACGGTGTGCCGCGCGACCCGGCACCGGTGCCGCTGCTCGCCGGACACGGTGAAGCGCATCGCGCCGTAGGTCGACACGAGCATCTGGTGCGCGGCCTCGACATCGGTGGTCTCGAACAGCGTCGTCATGCTCACACCCGCAGCGTCCGGCTCGGCGGCTGACCGTAGAGCGCACGGTACTCCGCCGCGAACCGCCCCGGGTTGGCGAACCCCCACCGCCGCGCGGTCTCACGCACCGTGACCCCGTCGCCCGGCCCGGCCGCCCGCAGCTCGCGGTGCACTCGTTCCAGACGGACCCGGCGGAGGTACTCCATGGGCGTGCACCCCAGATGCCGCCGGAACGCCACCTGCAGCCCGCGCGACCCGACCCCGGCCGCGGTCGCGATCTCGGCCACGGTCAGCGGCCGCTCGGGGCTGCCCTCCATGAACTCGACCGCCCGGCGCACCACGGCCGGCGCGACCCGCCCGTCGTTCGGCGTCCGCGCGACGGTCATCGTGGTGTTCGGGAAGACGCTCAGCAGGGTCGCCGCTCCCAGCCGCCGCAGGTGCTCGGCCAGCAGCGGCGGTAACTCCACCCCGGGCGTGGTGAGCTGGCGGCACAGGTACCCGGCGGCGCCGGCCCAGTACCGCCGCATCGCCTCCGACACCGGCATGGCCCCTTCGAAGCGCAGGTCGGCGGCGGGCAGACCGGTCTCGGCCTCGGCCAGCTCCGCCACGTACGGCAGCGGCAGGCTCACCGCGCCGAGCGCCGAGCGGCCGTACTCGCCGACGAATGGGTGACCCACCGGGAACAGCATGCCGTCGTCGGGGCCCAAAGCGAAGTCCCGCCCCCGGACACGCACGGCGATCTCACCGCCCTCGACGACCCCGGCCAGCAGATAGCCCACCGGCTCGGAGGCCGCCGAGTAGCTCACCCCGCCCAGCCGCAGCCGGATCGCGCCGAGCTCGCCGTGCTCCCGCGACCGCATCGACAGGTCCACGTCGCCGGGGTCGTCGAACGTGATGCGGGCACGGTGGGTCACGACGTGGTTCAGCGCCTCCGCGATGACCTCACGATCACGCGTACGGATCTCCAACAGACCGGGCTGACCTGCGGTCGGCTCCACGGACCACCTCCAGATCACCGGGACGTTACCCGCTCAGTGACATTATTGTCCGGAAAACGCACCTTCGTTTCCAAGCTAAGCGACCCGGCGATCCTTCGCTCCTGCGGGTAGTGAGCACCGCGCGTCCTTGGCCACGCTGTAGCCACCGCCGAGCCGCCGAGTTGCCGGCGCACCGCGGGCGGGCCCTTTCGTGCGCACAACGAGGTGGGGGCGACAATGGCCACGGGCGACGACAAAGCCGGTTGGATCACCACGAGAAACCGCCCGCAGTCCCGCACCATCCTGGTCGTCGCCGGCGGCCGCCTGGAGCGGCTGAACCGCCCGCAACTGGCCGCGGCACTTCGCACAGCCATCGAGGGCGATTACGACGCGGTCGAGGTCGACATCGACCGCGCCACCCTGATCGACCCGGCCATCCTGCGCGCCCTGCTGGACGCCCGCGACCTGGCCGCCGAGTACGGCCGCGGCTTCCGGGTCCTCCACCCGAAGGGCCTCCCGGCGCGCGTGCTGGACGCCACGGGCACCCGCCAGGCCCTGTGCGACCCGTCCCCGTCCTCCCGGGGCCGCGGCCTCCTGGACCGGTGAGGCCCGGATGCTTTTGATCTTGGCGCGGGGACGGATTATTGATTACCGAATTACCGGCAATCAATAATCGATAATTCGGCGCCCGTCACGCACCGTGTTCCCGACCGGCTGGGGACTTCTGCTCCGGCGATCACGTCCGGTTGAATGACCCAAGTGACCGCCGCCCCACTGCCCCGCTGGCTCATCTTCCTCTTCGCCGCGACCGCCGGCGCCGCCGTGGGCAACCTCTACTGGGCCCAGCCCCTGCTGGACCTGATCGCCGACGACCTGCACGCCTCCAGCGCGGCCGCGGGCTGGCTGATCACGGCAACCCAGCTCGGGTACGCCGCGGGCATCCTCCTCATCGTCCCGCTCGGCGACGTCCTGGACCGCCGGCGCCTGATCCCGGTCATGCTGCTGTGCTCGGCCGCCGCCCTGCTCCTGTGCGCCGCGGCCCCGTCGATCGGCATCCTGCTGGCCGCGATCACCGCCCTCGGCGTCACGACGGTGGCCGGCCAGATCCTGACGCCCCTGGCCGGCGACCTGGCCCCGGAACACGAACGAGGCCGCGTGGTCGGCACGGTGGCCTCGGGAATCCTGACCGGCATCCTGGCCTCCCGCACGGTGAGCGGCCTGGTGGCGGGCCTGGCCGGCTGGCGCGCCATCTACCTGGCGGCCGCCGTGGTCATGGTCGCCCTGGCCGCGGTCCTGTTCCGCGCCATCCCGCCCCTGCCCGCCAAGGACCACCTGCGCTACCCGGCCCTGATCGCCTCGATCGCCACCGTGGCCCTGCGCGAGCGGGCGGTCCGCTGGACCCTCGTCATCGCGGCCACGGGCTTCGCAAGCTTCACCCTGTTCTGGACGGCCCTGACGTTCCTGCTGAGCGGCCCGCCCTTCAACTACCCGGTCTCGGTCATCGGCCTGTTCGGCCTGGCCGGCCTCGCGGGCGCGGTCGCCGCCCAGCGAGCGGGCCGCCTCCACGACCGCGGCTGGTCCCTCCCCGCGACAGGCCTGTCCTGGTGCGCGATCCTCCTGTCCTTCGCGATCGCCGCCTTCGCCGCCCGCTCGGTGCTCCTGATCCTGGTCGCCATCGTGGTGCTGGACGTCGCCATGCAGACCCAGGCCATCCTGAACCAGGCCCGCATCTTCGCCGTCTCCCACCAGGCCCGCAGCCGCCTGAACACCGCGTACGTAACCGGCAACTTCATCGGCGGCGCACTGGGCTCGGCGGCGGCCGCCCTCCTCTGGTCAGCCGGCGGCTGGCGTGCCATCACCACCGCCGGCCTGATCCTGAGCGCCTTCGCCCTGCTGACCTGGACCCTGGGCCGGCGCGGCCCTCTGCTCGTCGCCGCCGCCGACGAGCCATCGACCGCCGCCTGACCTGCGCACCGAACCCGCGCCCCGCCCGAGCCGGCCGACGCCCGTCCGAGGTCCGCACCGCCGTCCCGCCCGACCGGAAGGACCCGCTCTCACCGAAGCCACCCAGGCGGCGCCCGTGGCGGGGTGTTGCTCCGCCTGTGGTCGGCGGGACTGCCGCACAGTCCAGGGCGGCTCCAGGTCCCCGCGTCGCCGAGTCGTGAGCCCCATCGTCAGGGCGGCCGTGGGCTCTCGCGCCCGCCAGCCGTGGGCTGCGGCCGGGTCGTCGGCGCGCCGTTCGTGAACTGTCGGCCGGGTTGTGAGCTCGGGCAAGCTGTGAGCCGCCGGTAGTTGGCTTCGCCCGACGCGCGAGTGGGACCGGCGGCTTGGTCCTGAGCGCGTTGCCGTTCGCTGGTTTGCCGCGGCTCCCTGTCATCGGTCGGTTGAAAGCGATCGCAGTCGCCCCTGCACCACGGCGGCGACGAGGTGAAGGCGTGACCGCCGCACGGGCCACGTGTCGCCGGTCGGCTGCATGAGGGCGGAGTCGTCCCCTGAACCGCCACGACGCTGGGGCAAATCTGTGGCGGGGCGACTCCACGGCGGGGCGAGCGAGGCGGCGGGGCGAATCTAGGCGGGGCGAACGACACGGCGGCGGGTCGAACGGCGGTGGGGTGGAACGGCGGCGAGGCGATTCCACCGCGAGGCGAAAGAATCGGCGGCGCGGCGGATCCAGGCGAGGCGAACGAGACGGCAGCGGGCGGGAACGGCGGCGGGACGGAACCAGGGCGGGGCGTGGTTCGGCGGCGCCCGGTCCGACCTGCGGGGTGGAAACACGGTGAGGCGATTCCGTGGCGGGGCGTGGTTCGGCGGCGCCCGGGCCGATCTGCGGTGCGGAACCACGGTGGGGCGGAATCGTGGCGGGGGCGATTCTGCGGCGGGGCGGAACAGCGGCGGGGCGGAACAGCGGCGGGGCGGAACGGCGGCGGGGCGGAACGGCGGCGGGGCGGAACCAGGGCGGGGCGTGGTTCAGCGGCGCCCAGGCCGATTCGCCGCAACGGCCCAGCGGCGTGGCGGCCCGGCTGTGCCCGGCCGATCTGCGGGGTGGAACCACGGTGGGGCGGAATCGTGGCGGGGGCGATTCCGCGGCGGGGCGGAACAGCGGCGAGGCGAATCGGCGGCGAGGTGAATCGATGGCAGGGCGAATCCACGACGAGGCGAACGGAACGGCGGCCGGGCGTGGCCAGCGGCGCCCAGGCCGATCCGCAACGGCTCAGCGGCGCCGAGGCCAATCCGCGGGCCGGCCCAGTGGCGCAGCAGTCAGGTGACGCTCCCAGCGTCAGGAAGGCTGCACCGTCAGGCAGAACGGCTTCCCAGCCGGATCCGTGTACACCCGGAAGAACTTCCCCGTGCTCGGCTGCCGCACCGCCCCCAACTTCAGCACCGCCGCCTCGCCCGAGTCCAGGTCGTCCACCTCGATGTCCAGGTGGAACTGCTGCGGCTGCGCCGGGTCCGGCCAGCTCGGCGGGCGGTAGTCCGGCACCTGCTGGAACAGGATCGGCTGGGCGCCGTCCTCGCCGATCATCGAGGCGCCCTCGCCGTCGTAGGTCAGGGGCTTGTCCAGGATCGCGGAGTAGAACAGGGCCAGCTCGCGGGCGTCCGGGCAGTCCAGCATCACGCCCATCAGTGACACGCCCGCCGTGTCCGGGGACAGGCACAGGTCGAACGGGTGGCCCGCCGGGTCGGCCAGCGTGTGCCAGGCCTCGTTGCGCCGCAGCACCCGCGCGCCCAGGGACACGGCCCGCTCGGTGTGGGCCTCCAGGTCCGCCACCCGCAGGTCGAGGTGGGCCTGTTGCGGGAGGGACTGACCCGGCCAGTCCGGCGGGCGGTGGTCCGGGGCCTCCTGGAACGCGACCCGCCACCCGTCGGGCGTTCCCAGCGTGATCCAGTCGTCCTCCGCGCTGATCTCGGACCAGCCGGCCAGCGCCCGGTAGAACGCCGCCAGCCCCGTGATGTCGGCCGCGTCCAGGACGATCATCTCCAGTTTGCCTATCATGTCCCTCTCCCTTCCGGCACCCCACATCATGCCCCCCGGGTACGACAAAAAAGCGGCGCCGTTAGCCGTCGCCGGGTTGGGGAAACCTGAAGGTCATGGCCCGTGACACCACCGATACGCAGCAGGACCTGGCCGCGCTCGACGAGCTCGTGGCCGAGCCGTGTGAGGCGGCCGGCGACCCGCAGACGCCGGGGCCGTCCGCGCCCAGTGTGACCAGTGCGGTTCCGCCGCTGTGCCCGACGCGCACCCGGCTGTACCGCGACGGTGAGCTGCTCGACGAGGGGTTTCCGGCCGAACAGCTGTCGGAGCGGCTGGCGAAGGACGAGCACTGCGTGGTGTGGCTCGACCTGTACGACCCGGACCAGGCCGACCTGCAGGTCGTCGTCGACGAGTTCGGGCTGCACCCGCTGGCGGTCGAGGACGCCATCACCTCGCATCAGCGCGCGAAAGTCGATCGCTACCGGTCGCACCTGTTCGCCAATATGTACGCGGTCAGCGTCGACGAGACCGGGACCACGCTCACGGCCGGCGAGATCGCGGTGTTCATCACGCCCCGGGCGCTGGTCACGGTGCGCAAGGACGAATTCGACATCGACACCCTGATCGCCCGATGGGACCTGAACGCCGATCTCGTCGATGCCGGAAACCAGATCAGCGCCCTTGTGTACGGCCTGATCGACGTCGTCGTCGATGGGCACTACCACGCCGTGGAGCAACTGGACGATGCCGTCGACGAGTTGCAGACCCACCTGTTCCAGGCGCAGACCGACGTCGACGTGCGCCGCCGGGCCTACGAGCTGGGGGCGAGCCTGGCCGCCCTGCGCCGGGTCGTGGCGCCCATGCAGGAGGTGGTCAGCCGGCTCTCCCGGGCCGACAGCCACCTGCGCGACGAGGTCCTCACGCCGTACTACCAGGACGTCTACGACCACGCCCTGCGCACCGTGGAGTCCGTGGACGCCGCGCGCGACCGCGTGGACCGGATCGCCGACACGCAGCTCAACGAGCAGGCGGCCGAGCTCAACGAGATCACCAAGCGGCTGGCCGCCTGGGCCGCGATCATCGCCGTGCCCACCGCGGTCACCGGGTTCTACGGGCAGAACATCCCGTACCCGGGCTTCGGCAAGCTCGACGGCTTCATCGCCAGCTGCGTGATCATGCTCGGCCTGGGCGCACTCCTGTACTGGTACCTGCGCAAGAACCGCTGGCTGTAAGCGGCCCCACGTTTTCGTGGATCCGGCGGCGGGTAGGCGGTCAACGTGCGTACCGTCGTCATCGCTCTGCTGGTCAATCTCGCGGTAGCGGTGATCAAGGCGGTGGCGGGCGTGCTCACCGCCTCGGCCGGGCTGCTGGCGGAGGCGGCCCACTCGGTGGGGGACTGCACGACCGAGCTGTTCCTGATGACCGCGCTACGCCGCTCGCGCCTGCCCGCCGACCCGCGGCACCCATTCGGGCACGGCAAGGAGCGGTACTTCTGGTCCCTGCTCGCCGCCCTGACGATCTTCGCGCTCGGCGCGGGCTTCTCGGTGTACCAGGGCGTCGACACGATCCTGCACGGCGAGGCGGACGCCGGCGCGCCGTATGTGGGGTACATCGTCATCGTCCTGTCGGCGGCGAGCGAGGCGGTGTCGCTGACCCAGGCCGTCCGCCGCGCCCGGCAGGCGTCGCGGGCCGCGTCGACCACGGTGGCCGCCTACGTGCGCGACCCCGACGACCCGACGGTCAAGTCGGTGGTCCTGGAGGACTCGGCCGCGCTGGTCGGCCTCGGCCTGGCCGGCGCCGGTCTGCTCGCCCGCCAGCTCACCGGCGACGACCTGTGGGACGGCGTGGCCGCGCTCGCGATCGCCGCGCTGCTCGTGGTGGTGGCCCTGGAGCTGGTGCGCACCAACCTGACGCTGCTGATCGGCCGGCAGGCGAGCCCGCGGCTGGTCGGGGAGATCGCCGAGTCGCTGGCCGAGCAGCCCGAGGTGGCCTCCGTCGTCGACGTGCGGACGATGATGATGGGTACGGGCCGCGTCCTCGTCTGCGCCCGCGTCGACTTCGCCGACGAGGTCACCTCCAGCGAGGCCGAGCACGCCTGCGTCCGCTTCCACCACGTGCTGGGCGAGCGGTTCGCGGACGTCGAGGAGGTCTTCATCGAGCCGGTCCCGCGCACCGACGAGGCCCTGCGCTCGGCGGCCGCCGCGATCCGCCCGGAAGCGCGGTAGCCGGTCCCGCGCACCGACGAGGCTGCGCTCCGCGGCCGCCGCGATCCGCCCGGAAGTGCTGTAACCGGGCATTGCGCGGCGCCGAGAGGCGGAACTTGCGGTGATCATGGATCATCGAGGTCGTGTTCTGGGTGATCGGAGCGGCCGTGCTCGCCGGTGCCGGGTTCGCCGCCGCCTACGTCCCGCGGGTCCGCGCCGCCGCCCGCGCCCGCGCGCTGGCCTGGGCCGACGCCCGCACCGCGATCGACGTCGCCGTGGTCAGCCGGGACGCGGCGGACCGGGATGTCCAGGAGGCCGACGAGCTGTTCGCGCGGGCCGAGTCCATCGCGGCCGGGCGGGGCGGGATCGAGGCGGCGCACGAGGCGGCCCGGTGCGCCCGCGAGGCCGACCGGCTGTGGCAGGAGCACGCATGATCGAACGGATCCGCCGGTACGCCCAGCCGGCCCGCTGGCTCCTGCTCGCGATCGCCGCGCTGAGCGTCACCGGGTTCCTGGTCGCGCAGCGGCAGAGCGCGAACACCACGTACGGGCAGTCGCCGCCCACCGCCAAGCTCCCCGAGGGCTCGGCCGGCGAGCTCTCCGACGCCACGCTGCCCTCGGTCGAGGACATGCGGGCGCGGGTCAAGGCCGACCCGATCGTACGGCTGCCCGGGGCGATCGCGCAGTGGGACGAGGCCGCGGTCCGCGCCGCGGCGGGCGGGCGCGAGGTGCGGATCATCGTCGCGCCGCCCGGGCTCAGCGAGGACCAGCAGAAGCAGGTGCGCGAGGTCGACGACGCCGACATCCGGGTCATGGGCACCGAGGTGACCGGCGGGCTGTACCAGGCCAGCTCCAGCCTGCTCGGCGAGTGGCGCGCGCAGTTCGCCCGCAACGACGTCACCGCGCAGCTCGTGGCGCTCGTGCACGGCATCGACGACACCGAGGGCCCGGCGCCGTCCACCGACGGGCTGTGGCGGGAGCCGACCGCGGCCGAGCTCGACCCGATCGTGGCGGGGCTGCGCGAGAACGGGAAGTACGGCAGCGTGAACCCGTCGCCGGAATCGCTGCGGGCGGCGTTCGGCACCGACGACGCGCTCGTCGTGGCGCTGCCGGCGCAGGCCCGCGACGCGGCCGCCCCCGACTACGGCCCGGCCCTGGCCCGCGCGTTCCCGGACCGGCCGCTGGTGCTGATGCTCGGCGACTGGATCGAGTACCACGGGCCGCACGAGGCCGAGTTCGCCGACATCGCCGCGGCCGGGTTCTACGCGCGCTTCGACGAGCGGATCAGCACGTACGCGTACCCGCAGGACAACGTCCTCTTCGCGTACCTGGGCTGGGTCGCCGACGTGCGGTACTCGGGCGTGTTCGATCGGCCGCTGCCCTACCTTCCCTTCGATCCTCTCAGGGTGGCGCTTCCGGCGCTGCCGTGGCTGTTCGGCCTGTGCGTGGCCGGCTTCCTGGTGCTGTCGGCGACGAGCCTGGCCCCGGTGCGGACCCGGCGCGGCACGGCCCCGGCCGCCCGCCTGGCCGGGTTGAGCGCCCTGGCGGTGGAGGTGTCCGGGCTGACCGGCAAGGGCTCCGACCCGGACCTGACCCGGGCGATCAAGCGGCTCGGCGGGGTCCGCGAGCTGCTGGCCGGCAACGCGCCCGACCTCGCGCTGGACCTCGAGCTCGACAAGGCGGAGCAGGACCTGGACCGCGTCGGGCGGGCGGTCGGCGTGCCCGGCTACCGTCCCGCCGAATACCTGCGAGGGCCGCTGCAGTGAAGAAGCCCAAGAAGGCCGCCGCAATGAAGAAACCGAGCGTCTTCACCGTCGCGGTCGTGGCCTGCCTGATCTTCGCCGGCTGGGCGGCCTGGAGCGGCGGCATCCTCGACGGCAAGGTGGCCCGGCAGGTGCGGGCGCACTCGGTGTACGCGGATCCCGGCACCGGCCTCGACGTCGCCGCGGCCGAGCGGGTCATCGGCAACCGGCGCCTGGTCGTGCTGCTCATGCGCCCCGGCGCCGACCTGCGCGACGCCTGCCACGACGTGAACCACGCCGCCGACGGCACCCTCGTCGTCGCGATCAGCCGCAAGGAGGACGGCTACGACCGGTACGGCTGCTCGCGCCTCCCCGGCGCCGGCGACGAGCACTTCGGCGCCGCCGCGGTCGCCGAGACCACGATCGGCGACGGCATCGCCCCGTTCGCCGACCGGCCCCTGGACGCGGTCAAGGTGATCGCCGTCAACTACGACAAGCTCGTCAAGGCCGACATGGTCCCGGCCGACGCGCGCAGCATCAGCCCGTCGCTGCCGCGGTACCTCGTGGCGGCCGCGGCCGTGCTGGCCGTGCTGATCGGCTCGGCGGTGCTGTACTACGGGGCCAGGCGGGCCGGCCGGGTCACCGCCGCCCGCCGCGAGCAGCGCGACAAGGTCGCCGACAGCCGCACGATCCTCTCCGCCACCCTGGCCGGGGTGGCCCAGAAGATCATCGACTCGGACGGGCGCAGCCAGAAGGACCGCTCGGTCGCCGCCGACTACGCCCGGCTCGTCGAGGACGTCGCCGCCGCCGACCGCCGCGGCGACAAGGACTGGAGCCGCCTGGCCCGCCGCGCCGAACGCCTCGACACGCGACTGACGCGCTAACGCGGCCACACCCCAAAAGCACGCCCGAAACGGGCCCGAAATCGCGCGGCCCGGTGAGCACCATCTCACGGCGAGTTGTTCCGGATGAAACCTCGCCGAAACGCGCGATTCCTTGACTGACCGCCATCACCAACCGCCCCACCTGGGCGGATGGCCCGGTGGAGGGATGGCGGCATGGGCGAGCACGTGGCGGTCGCGATCATCGGCGGGGGACAGGCGGGCCTCGCGATGAGCTGGCACCTGCGCCGGCTCGGCGTCGACCACGTCGTGTTCGAGCGGGAGCGGGTCGGCCACGAGTGGCGGGAGCGCCGCTGGTCCTCGTTCTGCCTGGTCACGCCGAACTGGCAGTGCCGCCTGCCCGGGTTCGCGTACGCCGGGGACGACCCGGACGGCTTCATGGCCGGGCCCGAGGTGGTGACGTTCCTGGAGAAGTACGCGGCCAGCTTCGACCCGCCGCTGCGCGAGGGCGTCGCCGTGGAGCGGCTGCGGCGCACCCCGGCGGGCCTGTTCGAGCTGCGCACAAGCGCCGGCCGGGGCACCGCGGACCAGGTCGTGGTGGCGACCGGGCCGTACCACCGCCCGGCCGTGCCGCGGGTCGCCGAGCGGCTGCCGGCGCACATCGCGCAGCTGCACTCCTCGCAGTACCGCAACCCGGAGCAGCTGCCCGAAGGCGCGGTCCTCGTCGTCGGGACCGGCCAGTCCGGCTGCCAGATCGCCGAGGACCTGCACCTCGCCGGGCGGACCGTGCACCTGGCCGTCGGCGGCGCACCGCGGGCGGCCCGGCGCTACCGCGGGCGCGACACCCTGGCCTGGCTCGACGCGATGGGGCACTACGACCGGGGCGTCGACGAGTTCGGCGACGCCGACGAGGTGCGGGTCCGCGCGAACCACTACATGACCGGCCGCGGCGGCGGGCGCGACATCGACCTGCGGCGCTTCGCGCTGGAAGGCATGCGACTGTACGGCCGGCTGCGCACCATCGAGCGCGAACGCGCGACGTTCGCGGACGACCTCGCGGCCAACCTCGACCACGCGGACGCGGTCGCGGAGGGCATCAAGGACGCCATCGACGGGTACATCGCGCGGACCGGGCTCGACGCGCCGGACGAGCCGCGGTACACGCCGGTCTGGCGTCCACAAGGGACGGAGGCCGAGCTGCGCCTCGACGGGATCGCCGCCGTCGTGTGGAGCACCGGCTTCCACCGCGACCACCGCTGGATCGAGGTCCCGGTCTTCGACGGGCGCGGCTACCCGACCCACGAGCGCGGCGTCACCAGCTGCCCCGGCCTGTACTTCCTGGGCCTGCCCTGGCAGCACACGTGGGGCTCGGGCCGCTTCGCCGGCGTGGCCCGCGACGCGCAGTTCCTCGCCGACCGGATCACGGCCACCCGCCGCCGCCAGATCACCGAGGGCGTCAGCTGGCTCGCCGGCACCCCCACCGAGACGTACCCGGACCTGGAATGGGCCGCGTGAACGGCATGCGCGACGCGCACCGGCACCTGGGCGTCCTGCCGGCCTACCCGTTCTACGGCGGCCCGCCGGTCAGCCCCGACACCACCGCCCGCGCCACCATCGACGAGCTCCTCGCCGACCTCGACCGGGAGGGCACCGAGCGCGCCCTGGTGCTGCCCAACTACGGTGTCCCCGACCCCGACGTCGCCTTCGGGTTCAACGAGCTCGTGGTCGAGGCGGCCCAGCGGGACGAGCGGATCCGATGTGGACTGTGGGTGTCCGCAAAGGACAGTGACGCCGCTCGTACCGCACGTGCCCTCGCCCTCGCCGCCGAGCCCGGGGTCCGCGCGCTCAAGCTCAGCTTCCTGCTCGGCGGCGGCACGGACGACGCCGGGCTGGAGCCGGTCTTCGCCGCCGCCCGCGCCCACGACCTCGTCGTCCACGTGCACACCTCGCCCGGCGCGGCGTCCGACATCGACCGGGTGGGCGAGCTCGTCGAGCGGTACGGCGACGACGTGAGGATCCACCTGGTGCACTTCGGCGGCGGCATGAGCGGCCACATCAAGCTCGTGGGCGGCCGCTTCTTCGACTGGATCGCGGCCGGCAAACGGGTCTACACCGACCTGTCCTGGGCCATCGGGTTCACCCCGCGCTGGCTCGCCGCCGAGATCGACCGGCGCGGCCTCGGCCACGACCGGGTGCTGTTCGCCAGCGACGAGCCGTGGGGCGACCACGCGGGCGAGCACGCCCGGCTCCGCGCGGCCGTCGCCGGCACCGAACTGTCCGACCTGGTCTTCCACACCAACTTCGACAAGCTCTACGGCTGAAGGAGAACACGGCATGTCCGACCTGACCGAGCTCGAAGAGAAGAGCCTCAACGAGATCCCGCACCCGGCGCTCGCCGAGGGCTCCAGCATCTACGGCGGCACCAAGGTGTTCCCCGACTACCAGGCCGAGGAGGGGCAGAGCTACTTCACGCTCGTGCACGGCATCGCGCACGAGTCCTCGGTCAGCTTCGTCGCCGTGCTGCAGGCCACCCGCGCGCTGCGCAAGGGCTTCGAGTCGGCCATCTACTTCTACGGCCCGGGCTCGCTCAACTGCCTGGCCACCCGCGGCTTCCCGACGACCGGCAACTCCGCGTTCCCGGGCGAGCACAACATCAACAACTCGCTGAAGACCTTCATCACCGAGGGCGGCAAGGTGTACTGCTGCCGCTTCGGCCTGTCCCTGCACGGCGCCCGCGAGGAGGACCTCATCGAGGGGGTCATCCCGACGCACCCGCTCGACGTGCAGGACGCGCTCATCCATTACGCGCGCAAGGGCGCGATCATCAACTCGACGTACATGTTCTGACATGTCCCTCGACGTGCGTTCCGACCTGGCCGTGCGCGGCGTGCGGGCGACAGTGCCCGTGCGCCGCCCGGCCGGGGCCGGCCCCAGCGACGACGGCCACGTGGTCATCGACGGGCGCAACGCGGCGCTGCCGATCGACCCGTCGAGCCCCTACGAGGTCCGCGGCAACCGGGTCTGGCTCGGCGAGGCCGACACCGGCCTGTCCCTCGACGTGGTGCACCGGCCGCGGTTCTACGACCTGGTCACGGCGGACGGCGTGCGGTACGAGCAGATCGCCCGGCTGCACGGCCGCGACGTCCTGGCCACGACCGTGGTGCAGACCTGCATCCGCTACGCCGAGGCCCAGCGGTGCCGGTTCTGCACGATCGAGGAGTCGCTGCGCGCGGGCGCGACGACCGCGGTGAAGACCCCGGCCCAGCTGGCCGAGGTGGCCGAGGCCGCGGTCCGGCTCGACGGCATCCGGCAGATGGTGATGACCACCGGCACCACGGCCGGCCCGGACCGCGGCGCGCGCAACCTGGTCAAGGCCGTGCGCGCGGTGCTCGAAGCCGTGCCCGGGCTGCCGATCCAGGTGCAGATCGAGCCGCCGCGCGACCTGGCCGCGATCGACGAGCTGCGCGCGGCCGGCGCCGTGTCGATCGGCATCCACGCCGAGTCGCTGGACGACGAGGTGCGGCTGCGCTGGATGCCGGGCAAGGGCGCGGTGCCGATGGCCGAGTACGAGGCCGCCTGGGACCGCGCGGTCGCGGTGTTCGGCCGCAACCAGGTGTCGACCTACCTGCTCATCGGCCTGGGCGAGGAGCCGGACGAGCTCGTGGCCGGTTGCGCGCGGTTGATCGAGCGCGGCGTGTACCCGTTCGTGGTGCCCTTCCGGCCGATGCTCGGCACGCTCGCCCGCCGCGACGGGGTGCCCGGCCCGGCCCCGTCGCTCGTGCGCGAGGTGACCGCGCGGGTGGCCGAACTGCTGCGCGCGGCGGGCATGCTCGGCGCGGACCAGAAGGCCGGCTGCGCGGCGTGCGGGGCGTGCGGCGTGTTGCAGGCGGCCGGCGCATGACGGCGCGGGTGGCCGGGCTGCCGCGGGTGGCGGGCGTGCTCGGCGCGGACCAGAAGGCGGGCTGTGCGGCGTGCGGGGCGTGTGCGGCGTGCGGGGCGTGCGGCGTGTTGCAGGCGGCCGGCGCATGACCGATCTCGTGCCGGCGCTGCTCGGGGCGCCACCGGCGATGCTCATTCGCGAGGCGGACGACGTTCGCGACTATGCGCGGTTGCGCAGCCGGGTGTTCGTCGACGAGCAGCGCCTGTTCGTTCGCTCGGACCGGGACGATCGCGACGACGATCCGCGCACGATCGTGCTCGAAGCGCGCAGCCCGGACGGTGCGCTGCTCGGCGGGGTCCGGCTGGGGCCGGCCGCGGACGGGCCGGACATCGGCTGGTGGGCCGGGGGCCGCCTGGCCGTCGACGCGGGCGTGCGCGGCGCGCAGCGGATCGGACCGGCGCTCATTCGCGCGGCCTGTGCGCACGCCGAACGCCACGGTGCGCTGCGGTTCGACGCGACCGTGCAGACCCGGTGGCAGCGGATGTTCGAACGGCTCGGCTGGCACGCCGTCCGGCCGGTCACCGTGGCGGGGCGTCCGCACACGCTCATGCGGTGGCCGATCGGGCGGATCGCCGCCCTCGCGGCCGCGACCAAGGCGCCGCTCGGCGGGCTGCTGCACGGGCTGCGGCCCGGCGGGGCCGGGTTCGTCGGCGACGACGGCGCGCCGGTGCCCGGGTCGGACCTGATCGCCGCCTGCGACGCGATCCTGCCGTCCATGGTGGAGCGCGACCCGGACTGGGCCGGCTGGTGCGCGGTCCTGGTGAACGTCAACGACCTCAGCGCGATGGGGGCGACCCCGGTCGGGCTGCTCAACACGGTCGCCGGCAAGGACGCGGCGGCCGTCGCCAAGGTCCTCGCCGGGCTGCGCCGGGCCGCCGACGCCTACGGGGTGCCGATCCTGGGCGGGCACACCCAGCTCGGCGTGCCGGCCGCGCTGGCCGCCACCGCGATCGGGCGGGCGGCGCACCCGGTGCCCGGCGGCGGGGGACGGCCCGGGCAGGCCGTGCGGCTGACGGTGGACCTCGGCGGGGACTGGCGGCCCGGGTACCACGGCCGGCAGTGGGACTCCACCAGCCGGCGCACCGGCGAGGAGCTGCGGGCCATGCTCGGCTACGTGGCGGCGGCCCGCCCGGCCGCGGCCAAGGACGTGTCGATGGCCGGGATCGCCGGGACGCTCGGCATGCTGGCCGAGGCGAGCGGCTGCGGGGCGGTCCTCGACGTGGGGGCCGTGCCCAGACCGGCCGGCGCGAGCATGGGCGACTGGCTGACCTGCTTCCCGGGCTTCGCCATGCTGACGACGGGGTCCACAAGGGACACCCCAGCCGGGCCGGCGGTGACGGTGGAGTGCGGGGTGCTGGTGCCCGGCAGCGGGGTACGGCTGCGCTGGCCCGACGGGGAGCTGACCGAGGCCGTCCACAGTGGAGTCACGGGAATGGGGAGAGCGGCATGATTCGCATGGCGGCCGTGGCGGCGGCGTTCGACCGGGACCTGGAGGCCGATTTCGCGCGCGTCGAGGAACTGGCGGGGGCGGCGCGGGCACAGGGAGTACACCTGCTGGCTTTGCCCGAGGCTTGTCTGGGCGGCTATCTCGCGCACCTCGACGGCGGCGCCGACCAGCCGCCCGCGCTGCGCCTGGACGGGCCGGAGATCGCGCGGCTGACGGCCATCGCCGGGGACCTGGTGGTGTGCGCCGGGTACTGCGAGGACGGCGGCGACGGGACCCGGTTCAACAGCGTCGTCTGCGTCGGCGGCGGGCGCGTGCTCGGCAACCATCGCAAGGTGCACCAGCCGCTGCGCGAGAACGCCAGCTACGACTCCGGCGACTCGTTCGCCGCGTTCGACACCCCGGTCGGCCGGCTCGGGCTGCTGATCTGCTACGACAAGGCGTTCCCGGAGTCGGCCCGGGACCTGGCCCTGGACGGCGCGGAGATCATCGTGTGCGTCTCGGCGTGGCCGGGCAGCCGCACCAACGCGCCCGAGGACCTGGCCGAGGACCGCTGGACGCGGCGCTTCGACCTGTTCGACCGGGCCCGGGCGCTGGAGAACCAGGTGGTGTGGCTGTCGGCGAACCAGGCCGGCCGGTTCGGGTCGCTGCGGTTCGTGTGCAGCGCCAAGGTGGTCGACCCGGGCGGGGACGTGCTGGCCACGACCGGGGTGGCGGCCGGGATGGCGGTCGCCGACGTCGACGTCGCCGGAGCCCTGGCCGCCGCCCGGCGCTCGATGGCCCACCTGCGGGACCGGCGGCCGGACGCGTACCGTGCCCCCGTGATGAGCCAGTGACCCGCATCGCCGCCGCCGCGGCCCACTTCGGCCGCGACCTCGACCACGACCTCGGGCGGATCGGCAAGCTCATCGCCGACGCCCGGGCCGAGGGCGCGCACCTGCTCGTGCTCCCGGACGCGGCGATCGGCGGCTACCTGGCCGACCTGCGCCGGCCCGACCCGGAGGCGCTGCCGCCCGCGCTCAAGCCCGACGACCCGATCTTCGAGCAGGTCGCCGCCATGGCCCGGGAGATGGTGGTGTGCGTCGGGTTCTGCGAGGCCGACGGCGACGAGCGGTACAACGCCGCCGTGTGCCTCACCGGCGACGGCGTGCTCGGCCGGCACCGCAAGGTGCACCTGCCGGCCGCCGAGCACATCGCGTACCGCGCCGGGGACGCCTTCGCCGCCTTCGATACCCCGGTCGGGCGGCTCGGCATGCTCATCGACTACGACAAGACCTTCCCCGAGTCGGCGCGCACCCTCGCCCTCGACGGGGCCCAGATCGTCGCCTGCCTCTCCGCCTGGCCGGCCAGCATCACCAACGCCGCCCCGAAGCTCTCCCAGGACCGCCAGTCCCGGCTGTTCGACCTCTACGACTGCGCCCGGGCCGCGGAGAACCAGATCGTCGTGGTCTCCTCCAACCAGACCGGCGCCGTGGGCGGCATGCGCTTCCTGGGCCAGGCCAAGGTCGTCGGCCCGGCCGGCAACATCCTCGCCCGCACCTGGGCCAAGGCCGGGCTGGCCGTCGCCGAGCTCGACGTGGCCGGCGAGATCGCGAACGCCCGCCGGGTCCTGCGCCACCTCGACGAGCTGCGGCCGGAGGTCTACAAGCGGTGAGGATCGCGCTGCTGACCTACTCCACGCGCCCCCGCGGCGGCGTCGTGCACACCCTCGCCCTGGCCGAGGCGCTCGCCGCCGCCGGGGCCGAGGTGACGGTGTGGACCCTGGCCCGCGGCGGGGGATTCTTCCGTCCAGTCGCCGCGGGTGTACGGCAGGAGCTCGTGCCGTTCCCCGACGTCCCCGGCGAGCCGGTCGGCGCGCGCATCCTGCGGTCGATCGCGCTGCTGCGGGACGCGTTCCGGCCCGGCGACTACGACATCGTGCACGCCCAGGACTGCATCAGCGCCAACGCCGTCGACCGCTGCGTGCGCACGGTCCACCACCTCGACCAGTTCACCACCCCCGAGCTGGCCGCCTGTCACGAGCGGGCGATCGTCCGGCCCTTCGCACACGTCACCGTCTCGGCCGCGGTCGCCGCCGAGCTGCGGGCCGGCTGGGGCCTCGCCGCCACCGTCATCCCCAACGGCGTCGACGCGGCCCGCTTCGCCGCCGCCACCCCGTCCCGCTCGGACCGCTACGTGCTCTCGGTCGGCGGCATCGAGCCGCGCAAGGGCTCCATCGACCTGCTGGCCGCGTACGCCGCCGCCCGCCGGGCGCTGCCGGAGCTCAAGCTGGTGATCGCGGGCGGCGAGACGCTGTTCGACTACCGCGACTACCGCGCCGCGTGGGAGGAGCGCGCCGCCGCGCTCGGGGTGGTGCCGGAGGTTCTCGGCCCGATCCCGCACGACGAGCTGCCGCCGCTGGTCGCCGGGGCGGCCGCGTTCGCGTTCCCGTCGACCAAGGAGGGGTTCGGGCTGGCCGCGCTGGAGGCCCTGGCCGCCGGCGTGCCCGTGGTGGTGCGCGACCTGCCCGTCCTGCGCGAGGTGTTCGGCGCCGCCGTGCGCTACGGCCACGACCCGGCGACGCTGGGCGCGGCGCTGGTCGAGGCGGTCCGCGGCGGCCCGGTGCACTCCGCGCTGCCGTTCGGCTACACCTGGGAGGCGGCGGCCCGGCGGCACCTGGCGCTGTACGAGACGCTAAACTGACCGTACGGCGGTGGGGCCCGCCGACCCTTCCGGGGTGAACCGCGACGACGCCAACGGTCCCTCCCATGCCTTCAGGGGAGGAGTGTCCGTGGACGTGGACCCCGATGTCGATCTCCATGTGCCGGCCCAGCGGGCCGAGCTGCGGCCCAGCCCGTGGCCCGTGCTCGGGGCCATCTCGGCCGGCGGCGTGATCGGCGCCCTGTCCCGCTACGGCGTCGCGCGGGCCTGGCCGCACGCGCCCGGCGGCTTCCCGTGGTCGACGCTCGTCATCAACGTGACCGGCTGCCTGCTCATCGGCGCACTGATGGTCGTCGTCACCGAGGTGGCGACCGGCCGGCCCCTGCTGCGACCGTTCGCCGGGGTCGGGATCCTCGGCGGGTACACCACGTTCTCCACCTACGTCGTCGACGTCCACCGGACCGCGTCGGCCGGCGCGCCCTGGACCGCGCTCGGCTATCTGGCCGCGACCCTGGTCGGCGCGCTGCTCGCGGTGTGGACCGGCAGCGCGCTCACCTCGGCGCTGGTCCGGCGGGTGGCGCGGTGACGCTGCTGCTGATCGCCCTGGGGGCGGCGGTCGGGGCGCCCGCGCGGTACCTCACCGACCGCTTCGTGCAGTCCCGGCACGACTCCGCGTTCCCGTGGGGCACCCTGACCGTCAACGTCTGCGGCTCGCTGCTGCTGGGCCTGCTCGCCGGGCTGCCCGCGAACACTGTGGTCACCGCGCTGCTCGGCACCGGCTTCTGCGGGGCGCTGACCACGTACTCCACGTTCAGCTACGAGACCCTGCGGCTGGCCCGGACCGGCGCGCGGTTCTACGCGGCGATGAACGTGCTCGCGTCCCTCGTGGCCGGGCTGGGCGCCGCCGCGCTCGGGTTCATGCTGGCTACAGCGTTCGCCGCATGACGTACTCGACGAGGGACGGATCGCGCGGGTAGGGCTGCTCCTCCCCGGTCCGCCGGAATCCGTGCCGCTCGTAGAGGCGCCGGGCGCGCTCGTTGTCCCCGACCACCCACAGGTCGACGGACCCGAGCTCCTGCTCGCGGGCCCACCGCAGGGCCTCGTGCAGCAGCGCGTCGGCGACGCCCCGGCCGCGGCTCGCCGGATCGACCCACATGCTGTAGAGCTCCGCCTCGCGGTCCTCGGGCCGCCAGACGCCGACGACACCGGCCGTGCCGTCCACGACCGCCTTCAGTCCCCGGTCCGGCGCCATCCAGTCGCGCCAGTGCTGCTCGGTGTAGGCCCGCTCCCGCTCCAGCGAGGAACCGAAGGCGCCGGGGGAGTCGGCCAAGGCCAGCAGCCGGACATCGCGGAACAATTCCCAGTCTTCGGGGCCGAGTCGTCGCACATCCACGCCGCCATCGTCGCAGGGCCGACAATCGCATTTTCGTGCTGTGCGCCGCATGGTACTGTGTGGCGCATGGTAACCGGGGACGTCTACGAAAAGCTCGAGCAGGAGCTGCGCCGGGGCGTCGTCGTGCTCGCGGTGCTCTCCCAGCTGCGCGAGCTGCGCTACGGCTACGAGCTGCGCCAGTCGCTCGGCGAGCGCGGCCTGCCGATCGAGGAGGGCACGTTGTACCCGCTGCTGCGCCGCTTGGAGGCGCAGGGCGTGCTGAGCAGCGAGTGGCAGACCGCGGAGGGCAAGCCGCGGCGGTACTACCAGCTCAGCGCCGAGGGCCTGACGCTGTACGAGCGGCTGACCGGCTCCTGGCGCGGGCTCAACGATGCGATGGGGCAACTGCTGGAGAGCGGAGCGTCGTCATGACCACCGAAGATCTGATCGAGCGCTACGTCGCCGACGTCGTCGCGCTCCTGCCGCGCCGCCAGCGTCACGACGTGGCGATGGAACTGCGCACCCTGCTGCACGAGGAGGCCGGCGACGCGCCGGACGTGCCGGAGATGCTCCGCCGGTTCGGGCATCCGGCGGAGGTGGCGGCCCGGTACGGTACCCCCGTCGCCCTGATCGATCCCGTCGACACCCGCCGCTTCCTCACCCTGGCCGCGGGCGGCACCGTCATCATCCAGCTGGGTGCGTTCCTGGGTGAGCTGATCAAGCCGGTCCGCGATTTCCGGGGCGCCGCCGACGACGCCTGGCCGCTCGTGTTCGGGTGGCTGGGCGTGCTGTTCGCGGTCTTCGCGGCCATGGCGTGGTGGCGCCGCCGCCATCCCGCGCGCTGGCGGCCCCGCCCGCTGCCGACCGACCGGATCAACCGCACCGGCCGGCTCTTCGCCGTCGCGTTCTATCTCCTGGGTACCGTCATTCTCCTCGATCCCGCCGCCGCACTGCGCCTCGTCACCGGGGGACGCGCGGCCCAGGCGGCCTACGACGCGTTCGCCTACGATCCGGCGTTTCTGCGGTACCGCGGGCCGGTGCTCCTCGCGCTGCTGCTCAGCGGCATCGCGCTGCAGGTCGTGCTCGCCTGGCTGGGCCGCTGGCGGGCGCCGCTGCAGACCGCCGACCTCGTGTACAGCCTGGTGCTCGCGGCCGGCCTCACGTGGATCATCGCCACGCCGATCTTCACCGCGGGACCGACGGACGAGCTGATGCGGGAGGCGTGCGCCCTGACCGTGCTCGGCGCGCTGATCGACCTCGGCCTGCGGGTCCGCCGCCTGAGCGTGACGCACGCCCTGGCGGCCTCACACGACGGCGGG
The DNA here is from genome assembly GCF_050942475.1 of Dactylosporangium sp. CS-033363. Lineage (NCBI taxonomy): Bacteria > Bacillati > Actinomycetota > Actinomycetes > Micromonosporales > Micromonosporaceae > Dactylosporangium > Dactylosporangium sp. CS-033363. The sequence continues at coordinate 3,781,824 of NZ_CP192032.1, forward strand.
CGGGGCGGCGGCGAGGTCCAGGGGTAGTTCGGCGGCGACGCTGGTGCCGGCGCCGGGCGGGCTGGTGATCGTGATGGCGCCGCCCAGGGCCTGGACCCGGTCGGTCAGGCCGACCAGGCCCGAGCCGCGCGCCTGGTCGGCCCCGCCGGTGCCGTTGTCGCGCACCGACAGCCGCAGCCGGTCGCCCTCCACCCGCGCCTCGGCCTGCACCAGCTCCGCGTCGGCGTGCTTGGCCGCGTTGGCGAAGGACTCGGCGGCGACGTAGTACGCCGCCACCTCGACCGGCTCCGGCAGCCGCCCGGGCAGGTCGATGCGCAGCTCGACGGGCAGGTGGCAGCGGCGGGCCAGGGCCTTCAGCGCCGGGCCCAGCCCGCTGTCGGTGAGGATCGGCGGATGGATGCCGCGGGAGATCTCCCGCAGGTCGTCGAGCACGGCGGTGAGCCGCTCGATGGCGGTCGACAGCCCGCCGCGCACCCGCGGCAGCTCGGACGGGACCTCCTCCTCGGTCGCCCGCAGCCCCATCGCGATCGTCACCAGGTGCTGCTGGACCCCGTCGTGGAGGTTCCGCTCGATCTGCCGCCGGGCCTGGTCGGCCGCGACCACCACCCGGGCCCGGGAGCGCGACAGGTCGGCCCGGGCCTGCGCGGTGGCGATCGTGGTCTCGATGAGCTCGGTCGAGTCGCACAGCCGCTGCTCGGCGTCGGGCGGCAGCGGCCGGTCGCTGGTCACGGTGGCCGCGACCACGCCCCAGAGCCGCCCGTCGACCCGCACCGGCGCCCCGACGGCGGCCCGGGCGTGGTGCGCGTGCAGGTGGTGGGCGAGCGAGCCGTCCACGCCCGCGTAGTCGTCCATCCGGGCCGCCCGCCCCGTCCGCCGGACCCGGGCCGTGACGCTGTCGCCGTCGAGCGGGATGGTGGCGCCGACCGGCAGCCCGACGTGGCCGGTGCCCCAGGCGGCGACCACGGTCCCGCGCGGGACCCGGTCCTCGCGCACGGCGGCGCGGCCGGTCCCGCCGTCGTCGTACCGCACGATGTGCACCTCGTCGGTGCCCACGAGCCGGCCCAGCTCGGCCGCGACCGCGTCGAGGGTCTCGGCGGGCCGGGCCCCCTGCGCGATCCCGGTGGCGATCCGGCGGAGGGAGGCCTGCATGCGGCCGTACCGCATCAGCTGGGCGACGCTGTGCCGCATCGAGCCGCTCATCGTGTTGAGCAGCCGGGACAGGCGGCCGACCTCGCCGGCCCCGTCCTCCGGCACGCTGGCGTCCAGGTCGCCGTCGGCGAGCCGGCCCGCCATCGCCGCGGCCCGCCGGACCGGGCGGACGACGGAGCGGTGGAGGTACACGATGAGGCCGGCCCCCACCACGACGGACGCCACGGTGCCGGCCACCACCGCGACCGCCGCGACCCGGGCGAGCGAGCGGGCGTCCCGCTCGTGCTCGGCCGCCCGTCCCTTGTCCGCGTCGGCCAGCGCGTCGAGCTCGGCCCGCAGGTGCGCGATGCGCCGGTCCCCGTCCTGCACCGCGGCCGTGCCCGCCCGCGGCTGCTCGTGGTCGCGCAGGTAGGCGTCGCTGTCCCGCATGAGCGTGCGGATCCGTTCGGCCTGGGCCGGGTCGCGCATGTGCCCGTGCAGCACGGCGATCCCGCCGTCGAGCCGGTCCCGCTGCTGTCCCCAGGCCACCAGCATCTGCGTGTCGTGGGTGACGAGGTAGCCCCGCTCGGTGCGGTCGAGGTCGAGCAGCATCTGCTCCACCCCGCCGGCCGCCTCGTCGAGCCACTCGGCCCGGGCCGTGTATCTGTCCGCCTGGCGCTGCTCGGCGACGGCGGCCAGCACGACGGTGGCCACCCCGCCCATCGCCAGCAGATACAGCAGCAACCCGCCGACGAGCCGGGTCATCAGTCCCCCTTGCATATGCGTCTGACTTCCCCGTATACGAGGTGATTGGGGCGATTCTTGTAGGTATGTACGGGGCGAGCTAGGTTCGCCGCATGCGCCGCCGCCACCTCTTGCAGCTCTCCGCCGCCGGTACCGTCGCCGTCTCCACACGCGGCATGCTCGACGCTCCACGCACGGCCTTCCCGCCTTCCTTCGCCTGGGGCGCCGCAACGTCCGCGTACCAGATCGAGGGCGCGGTGCGAGACGATGGCCGCGGCCCGTCGGTCTGGGACGTCTTCGCCCACGAGCCCGGCCGCATCCGCAACGGAGACACCGGCGACGTGGCCGCCGACCACTACCACCGCTACGTCCAGGACCTGGACCTGATGAAGGACCTGGGCCTGCAGTCGTACCGCTTCTCGGTCTCGTGGCCCCGCGTCCTGCCCACCGGCCGCGGCACCGTGAACGCCAAGGGCCTGGACTTCTACAAGCGCCTGGTGGACGGCCTGCTGGCGCGCGACATCGCCCCGGTCGCCACCCTGTTCCACTGGGACACCCCGCAGGCCCTGCAGGACCAGGGCGGCTGGGAGACCCGCGACTGCGCCAAGTGGTTCGCGGACTACGCCGCCGTGATGTTCGCCGCCTTGGGCGACCGCGTCCCGACCTGGCTCACGCTGAACGAGCCGAAGACGGTGGTCGACGTGGGGTACACGGCGGGAACGCATGCCCCCGGCAAGCGCGACCGCAGCCTGGCCAACGTCGTCGGCCACCACCTGCTGCTGGGCCACGGCCTGGCGGTCCAGGCCCTGCGCGCCACCACGTCGAAGTCCCGCATCGGCGCGGCGTTGAGCCTGTCCCCGACGTACCCGACGGACGCCTCGGCCGCGGCCGCCCGCCAGGCCCTGGTCACCGACGGCGAGGAGAACCGCCGCTGGCTGGACCCGCTGTTCAAGGGCCGCTACCCCCAGGACTGGCTGGCGTCGCAGGCCCCGGACGCCCCGGTGCTGAAGGCGATCCGGGACGGCGACCTCGCCATCATCAGCGCCCAGAACGACGTGCTGGGCGTCAACTACTACGGGACGACCCACATCACCGGTACTGGCGCCAGAGTCTTCGTCCACCCGACGTCCCAGGCCACGTGGCAGGAGATCTCGCCGGACGGGCTGTACGACCTGCTGACCCGCATCAAACGCGACTACGGCGATGTGCCGCTGACGGTGACGGAGAACGGCATGGCCACGACGAACCCCATGCGCGACGACGACCGGATCACGTTCCTGCGCACCCACTTCGCGGCGGCCCACCGAGCGATCCAGTCCGGCGTGAAGCTGGAGAGCTTCCACGTCTGGTCCCTGATGGACAACTTCGAGTGGGCGGAGGGGTACACGCAGCGCTGGGGCCTGGTGAACGTCGACTTCGCCTCGCAACGCCGCACCCACAAGGCGAGCGCCGACTGGTACAAGAAGGTCATCGCCACCAACTCGGTCGATGCTTAGCGGCACAACCTCGCCCAAACGGCCCAGCCGTTCCACGTCCGTCGTTGGTTAACTTGGCGGGTGAGTCACGAGCCGCCGATGACCTTCCGTGGGGCCCTGCAGATCCTCGGGCACGACGATCAGCCCTGGCTCCGCCGCCTCGATGTGCTACTTGGCGGGGCCATCCTGGCCGCCGGGGTGGCTGGGGCGGCTTGGGGCGCGCCGTTGTTCGGTGCCGCACTGCTGGCTGCGCTGTGGTCCTCGGTCGACCAGAAGAACGAGGCCATGTCCATGCTGCGCAGCGGCCTGGCGAAGCTGTCGGGCCGGCTGGCGAAGACCGCGCCGTACGAGCGGGCCGAACTGGTCGCCGCGGCCCACACGACGCTCGTGGTCTCGTCCTACTTCGAGGTCCTTCACGAGCGTCTGGACGCCGCCGGGCTGCGCGCGTTTCGTATCAAGGACTCCGAGATGAAGAGCCTGGCCTCCAGCGGCTTGCCTCGCGAGACCGATGGCGTGCTCGATCGGATTCTCGCCATGGGCGTGCCCGCGCCGAGCGCGACGATCGGCTACTGGGAGAACCAGCCGCGCGTCTCGACCTGGTGTTCCGCGCTGAGTGAGGCTGTCCGGCTGTTCCTGAGCGGTCTGCAGTACGGGCAGGCCGCGGCGGCTGTCCTCGACGACGAGCTCGTCGAGAATGCCGTCGCGCGTTATTCGTCGCGCTATGTGGAACTCGCGGCCGAGATTCCGGAGTTCGAGATCTGGGCGAGTTTCGGCGAGCATGCCGCCACCCGGGAAACCGTCCGGGAGATGGGCTCGGCAGTTGGTGCAGCGCTCGCCGGCCACAGCCAGTCGTTCGCCCGCATTGAGGCGCTCTTAGGCCTCGTCGGCGCCACGGTGGAGGGTGCGAACGACCCTCGCGCACGGCTGAACCTCGTCAACACGGCGGTGCTCGATCAACCCGTCTTCCGGGCCCAGACGGGTGTCGACGCCGGCGGGGTGCGGTTCCCGTTGATCAGAAACGTGCACCTGAACCCGCGGTACCGCGTCTGCCGAATCGAGCGCGGACAGTCCCGCCCCGGCGACGAACGCTGGTGGGATGACGTGCCGGTGCGCCCGGATCTCGACCTGTGCCTGACCGCCCATTTCGTGTCGACGGAGGCCACCCGGAGGCCGCTGTTGCTGCTCGGTCATCCCGGCGCGGGCAAGTCGATGCTCACCAAGGTCCTCGCGGCACGGTTGCCGATGAACGCGTACACCGTTGTGCGGGTGCCCCTGCGGTCGGTCAAGGCCAACGGCCGGGTCGCCGCACAGATCCAGGAGGCTCTGGAGCGCGCCACGAACGATGCGGTGCAGTGGCGATCGCTGGCCGACCAGAGTCGGGACGCCATTCGGGTGGTGCTGCTGGACGGCCTCGACGAGCTGTTGCAGGCCACGCCGGACGACCGCACGACGTACCTCGAGGACGTCGCAGAGTTCCAGGAGACCGAGGCCAGACTCCGCTGCCCGGTAGCGGTCGTGGTGACCTCGCGGACCGTTGTGGCCGATCGTGTCGAGATTCCGGACGGCACGGTCGTCGTGAAGCTCGAAGACTTCGACGACGACCAGGTCGGATACTGGCTCGACGAGTGGGCGCACACGAACGGGGCCGGCGTCGCCGCCGGAACTGTCCGGGCGCTGAGCCGGTCGTCGGCCCTCGGGCAGCCGGAACTCGCGCGACAGCCCCTGCTGCTGCTCATGCTCGCGCTGTACGCAGCTGATCCGCAGAACCCGGAACTCGCGGCGGGGGTTTCTACGACCGAGCTCTACCGCCGCCTCTTCGATGTGTTCGCCCGCCGCGAGATCGGTAACCGGGCCACCCCACCGAAACCGCTGGACCGCGATCAGGCTGTCCGCGAGCAGCTCGACCGCCTGTCCGTTGCCGCCCTGGCGATGTTCAACCGTGGCCGGCAGCATGTGACCGGAGCCGAGCTCGCGGCGGACCTGGTGAGTCTGGGCATGGCACAGCGAGATGTCCCGAGCGACACGCTGCCGGGCCAACGGCTGCTCGGTGAGTTCTTCTTCGTCCACATCGCCGAGGCCCAGACCAAGGACGAACAACGCCGGGCCTACGAGTTCTTGCATGCAACGTTCGGCGAGTATCTGGTGGCACGCCGGATCGTGGGCGTCCTCGCGGAGACGGCGGAGCAGACGTACTCAGGCAGCTATGGCCGTCGCGAGCCTGACGACAATCTGTTGTTCGCGTTGCTGAGCCACCAGTCGCTGGCGGTCGGCAAGCCGATCCTGCACTTCGTCCGTGGCCTGCTCGCCTACCTTGAGCCGAAGGAGCGGGACTGGGTTCCGCAACTCTTGGATCTGCTGCTTTCGCGCTATCGGCAACGCGTCGCGAACGTCCGCTTCCTCGACTACCGGCCGCTGCCGGTCGACCACCTGCGCGAGATGGCCGCCTACTCCGCCAACCTGGCCCTGCTGCGCACCGCGGCAAATTCGGCCACGGCGATCGACAAAGATTCGTCCTGGACCAGCGCGGTGGCGTTGTGGAAGGCCGGGCTGGACGCCGACGGATGGCAGGCAACCGTGGCGGCTCTCGAACCTGCCGAGGTTCCCCTCGAAATTGCGCATGCCAGGCTGATCGGCGACTCCGACTTGGAACGAGTGTTGCGGTACGGGTTGGCTGCGACCGCGGGTGTGCACTATTCGAATCCGGACGAGGCCTGGTACGACACGGTCGTAACTGCCGTGCTGCCAGACCTTCTGAGTCACGAGGACGTCATGCGCACTTCGGTGGAATTGCCGGAGCCGACTCCTGAAACGTCGAAGTCTGAGGTGGAAGTCGCGCTGTGGATTGTCGGCAAGGCGGTGCGACTCGGCCGCCCCGCCAGTCCCCTGGTGGTTCAACGCGTTGTGCCCTGGTTCGCCAAGACCTCGCGAAGCCGGCAAGCCTTGGCGATCTTCGCGCATTGGACGAGGAATCCTGATGTTTGGGACCTTGCGCCTGATCTCCACCATCCGGAGATCTATAGCGAGCATGTCGTTGCCTGGGCGCCGCTTTACCACTTTGCGCCCAGAAACCGGTTGCCCGGAAGCACGTTGTGGTCGTTCGTACGGGACATCGAAGTCAAGCTGCCGAAACGCTGGCGGGGGATGAAACGAGATGTTCTCGCGGAGGTCATCGCGACGAGCGCGTCCCCGGTCCCATTGAATCGCCATGTCAACTAAAGTTGACGACTCGCTGGTCGTCAACTAGGGTTGACGCATGGGGCTTCGGGGGATCAACTACGACATCGGGACGCGGACGGGGCCGTACCTCTCGCGGGTGGCGTTCGATCTCGATGCGACCCGCCGGGATCTGACGGTCATCCGCGACGAGTTGCACTGCGATGCCGTCCGCATCTCCGGGACCGACAGTCGAAGACTGCTCGCGGCCACCGAGATCGCGCTCGAAATCGGGCTCGAAGTCTGGCTCTCGCCCCAGGTGCACGACGCCGACGCCGACGAGACCCTTGCCAACGCCGTTGCGCTTGCGCGGGCGGCCGAAGAGCTGGGCAGCCGGCGGATCGTGTTCCTCGTCGGGTGTGAGCTGACGCTGTTCATGCGCGGGATTCTCAAAGGCGACACGCTCGCGGAAAGGCTGCGGCCGCAGCAGCTGCTGCGCATGCGGCTGCTCGGGGCGCACAACAAGCCGCTCAACGCATTCCTCGGCCAGGCCGCCCGTGCAGTGCGGGCCGTGTTCGACGGGCGGGTCTCCTACGCGTCCGCGCCCATCGAGAAGGTCGACTGGGCGCCGTTCGACCTCGTCTGCGTGGACACCTATCGGGGGAAGCGGAACCGGCACGACTTCGGGGAGCGGTTCAAGCGGCACCTCGCGCACGGGAAGCCCGTCTACGCGACCGAGGTCGGGTGCTGTGCCTATCGCGGGGCCGAGGAGCGCGGCGCCATGGCGTGGGCGATCGTCGGGCCGGACGGTGCGACGCTCGATGGGCGGTACGAGCGGGACGAGGACCTTCAAGCGCGGGAAGTCCTCGACATGCTGCGCATCCTGGATGAAGAGGGCGCCACGGGGGCGTTCGTCTTCACCTTCGCGGCGCCCGAGCTGCCGCATCGCGCCGGCGAGCCTCTGCGGGATCTCGACCTGGCCTCGTATGCCGTGGTGCGGACCTACGACGACGGGCACTGGGAGCCCAAGCGGCTCTTCCATGGCCTCGCCGCGCGCGAAGCCCGTTAGACGTCCTCCATCGCGGCCAGGAAGGCCTCCTCGGCCGGGCGCAGCCAGGTCAGCACCTCGTCCAGCCGGTACGCCGTCGTGACCCGCGAACCCTCCGGGCCCACCAGCATGACGGTGATCGGGTCCATGCCGGGAAGCGGGAGTTCCCAGGACACGTCGCCGCCCCAGTACATGATCGGTGACTCGGCATCGGCGAGGCGGCCCGCGGCGGTCAGGAGGCGCAGTTCGGTCGCCGTCACGTCCGGGGCCTCGTAGTAGTCGTACAGGTACACCTCGAGTATCCCGTCGCGGTGTCTGGCCAGGGAGGTGCCGTCCGCGGCTCGGGCCGAAAGGCGTTCGCGGGCCTCCGGTCCGTCCAGCCAGGTCTCGAAAGCTGTGCGGGACATGGGGATCCGGGCCGCCAGCAGGTACGAACGTCCGCTCACACCGGTGATCGTAGCGGCCGTCACAGAAGCGGAGACAACTTCTCCGTTTCTGTGCTAGCGTTGCCGGCATGGGTGAGACTGTGCTGGTCACCGGTGGGACCGGGTATGTGGCCGGATGGTGTGTCGTGGCGCTGCGGGAGCACGGGTACGACGTGCGGGCCACCGTTCGCGGCACGCCCAAGGACGGGCAGGTCCAGGCCGACCTGCTCAGCGACGACGGGTGGGACGCGGCCATGGCGGGCGTCGACTACGTGCTGCACGTCGCCTCGCCGCTCGGGGGACGGGCGGACCTCATCACGCCCGCGCGGGAAGGGACGCTGCGCGTGCTCAGGGCGGCCGTCCGGCACGGGGTGCGGCGGGTGGTGATGACCTCCGCGGCGAATGCGGCCAGTCCCACCTCGTACAAGGAGGACAGTGTCACCGACGAGACACTGTGGACGGTCGATTCGCCGAAGCTGCCGCAGTACCGGCGGTCGAAGACGCTCGCCGAGCTGGCCGCGTGGGAGTACATGGCCGGCAGGGAGACCGAGTTCGCCACCGTGCTGCCGGGGGCCGTGCTCGGGCCGGTGCTCGATGCGCACACGCTCGGGTCCACGCAGATCGTCGCCCGGATGCTGCGCGGGGACATGCCGGGGGCGCCGCGGATCGGGCTGGAGGTGGTCGACGTGCGCGATCTGGCCGACCTGCACATCCGGGCGATGCGCGAACCGGCGGCTAGCGGCGAGCGGTTTCTCGGTACGGGCGAGTTCATCTGGATGCGTGACATCGCACGGATCCTCGGCGTGTCCACGCGGCAGTTGCCCGATCTGGTCGTGCGCGTCGCGTCCATCTGGGACAAGCCGCTGCGGGACATCACGATCTCGCTGGGGCGGCGGAACCGGCACACGACCGCCAAGGCCGAGCGGGTGCTCGGGTGGGCGTCGCGGCCGGTGGCCGAGACCGTTGCCGACTGTGCGCGCAGCCTTCGGGAGCATGGCGTGGTACAAAGCGTGTGATGCGCAAGGACTCCGCCCGCAACCGGGCCCGGCTGGTCGAGGCGGCGCGGGAGGTGTTCGCGGCGCGCGGGTTCAGCGCGACGCTCGACGACATCGCCCGGCACGCCGGGGTCGGGACCGGCACGGCGTACCGGCACTTCGCCAACAAGCAGGCGATCGCGGCCGAGGTGCTGGCCGACGCGACGACCGCGATTCTCGACGATGCCAACGCCGCGCTCGCCCTCGACGACCCGTGGGCGGGGCTGGAGCTGTTCCTGTTGCGCAACGCCGAGCGCCAGGCGGCCGACCGGGGGCTCTACGAGACGCTCACCGGGCAGGGCGACCCCGAGCTGCAGGCGGCGATCTGGCCCCGGATCATCGCCGCCGTCACCGAGCTGGTCGCGCGGGCGCGGGCCGGCGGACAGCTGCGCGCCGACGCCGAGGTGCAGGACGTCGGGGCGATCATGGCCATGCTCGGGCCGGTGTTCACGATGAGCCGGGTCACCGGGACCGAGGTGTGGCGGCGGTACCTCGCGCTGCTCCTCGACGGCCTGCGCGCGCCCGGCGGCACCGGGTTTCCCGTGCCGGCCCTGCCGCTGCAGGAGTGGGACGTCATCCTGCAGGCGGGCAAGCACCGGCCGTAGGCTAAATTCGGACGGTGAGCACTTCCGAGGTACGCACCCGCATCGCCCCGTCGCCGACCGGGGATCCGCACGTCGGGACCGCGTACGCCGCGCTGTTCAACGAGGCGTTCGCGCGCAAGCACGGCGGCGAGTTCATCCTGCGCATCGAGGACACCGACCGCACGCGCTACATCGAGGGCAGCGAGGAACAGGTCTTCGACACCCTGCACTGGCTCGGGTTCGCCTGGGACCAGGGGCCGGACGTCGGCGGGCCCGCCGCGCCCTACCGGCAGTCCGAGCGGCTGCCCAGCTACCGCGAGGTCGCCGAGCGGCTCGTCGCCGACGGGCACGCCTACCAGTGCTGGTGCTCGTCCGAGCGGCTCACCCAGATGCGCACCCGCCAGCAGCAGCTGAAGATCCCGACCGGGTACGACCGGATGTGCTACGGCAAGACCCGCGAGGAGCGCGCCGAGCTGCCCGGCTTCACCGACGTGCCAGTGATCCGGATGCTGGTGCCGAACGACGCCAAGATCTCGTTCGAGGACCTCATCCGCGGCAAGATCACGCCGCCGGAGCCGGACGACCAGGTCATCCTGAAGGCGGACGGGTTCCCGACGTACCACCTGGCCGTGGTCGTCGACGACAACGCGATGGGCGTCACCCACGTCATCCGCGGCGAGGAGTGGATCAGCTCCACCGCCAAGCACATCCTGCTGTACACGTGGCTCGGCTGGACCCCGCCGATCTACGCGCACATGCCGCTGCTGCGCAACATCGACCGCTCGAAGATCTCCAAGCGCAAGAACCCGGCCGCGCGGCTCAAGTGGTTCCAGGAGGAGGGGTACCTCCCGGAGGCGCTCGTCAACTTCCTGGCCCTGATGGGCTACTCGATGCCGGACGGGCGGGAGATCTTCACGTTCGACGAGATGGTGGAGTCGTTCGACTTCGCCCGGGTCAACCCCGTCGGGCCGGTCTTCGACATCGACAAGCTGAACTGGCTCAACGGCCACTACCTGCGCACCCTGGACGACGACGCGTTCCTCCGGGCCGCCGGGCCGTTCCTGCCGGCCGGGCTGACGAGCGAGGACGTGCGCTCACTGGTCGTACCGCTGCGGGAACGGACCAAGAAGCTCGCCGAGCTGCCGGAGCAGCTGGAGTGGCTCGCCGCCGACACCGTGACGGTCCAGCCGGCCGACCTGGCCAAGCACGGCCTGCCCGCCGACGACGCGCGCGCGGTGCTGGAGGCGTTCGCCAAGAACCTCGAGCAGCTCGACCCGTTCGAGAAGGAGCAGATCACCGCCACCCTCGACCGGGTCGTGGCCGAGTCCGGGTTCAACCGGCGCCGCTCGTTCATGACGGCCCGCCTGGCCCTGGTCGGCAAGCCCGTCTCGCCGCCCCTGGACGACACGATGGTGGCCCTGGGCGCCCAGCGCACCGCCGCCCGCCTGCGTCAAGCGGCGGCATCGATCGAGGGCTGAGCACCGCATCCGATTGGGACCGTCCGGCGTGGGTAACCCCGAGTCACCCCCGTCCGGACGTGCCCAGGAGGAGACCGCGATGATCGAGGATGGCTCCGGATCGTCGCTGGCGCGGTGCGTCCCGGTCGCGAAAGAGGAGTTCGCCGAGCGGTACTGGGACCGCCTCCCGCTGCTGACCCCCGCCCACGGCGACTATCGCGACCTGCTCTCCCTCGACGGCGTCGACGAGCTCCTCGGCGGCCGGGCCCTGCGCACCCCGTTCGTGCGGATGGCCAAGGACGGCCAGGTCATCCCGGCCGCCCGCTACACCGGCGGCGGCGGGGCGGGTGCCGAGATCGCCGACCAGGTGCACGACGAGAAGGTCCTGGCGCTGCTGGCCGACGGGGCCACCCTGGTCCTGCAGGGCCTGCACCGCATGTGGCCCCCGCTCGTGGGGTTCGCCGCCGCCCTGCGCCGGGAGCTCGGCACGCCGGTCCAGATCAACGCGTACCTCACCCCGCCCGGCAGCCGCGGCTTCGACCCGCACTACGACACCCACGGCGTGTTCGTCCTGCAGGTCAGCGGGCACAAGCGGTGGCGGGTGCACGCGCCCGTGCTCGACGCGCCGGTGCCCCGCCAGCCGTGGGGCGGCGTGGCCGAGGAGGTCGCCGCGGCCGCCGGCGCCGCGCCCGAGATCGACGCGGTGCTGGCCCCGGGCGACGCGCTGTACCTGCCCCGCGGGTGGGTGCACGCGGCGACGACCGAGGGGGAGTGGTCGCTGCACCTGACCGTCGGCATCCACGCCCCGACCCGGCTCACGCTCGTCGACGCGCTCGCCCGGCTGGCCGCGACCGCGCCGGCGCTGCGGGCCGGGCTGCCGATGGGGCTCGACCCGGCCGACGCCAAGTCCGTCGCGCCGGCACTGGCCGACACCGTCGCCGCCCTGCACGAGTGGCTCGACGCGCTCACGCCCGAGGACCTCGCGGCCGAGCTGCGCCGGGACGCGTGGGCGGGGGCCCGGCCGGCCCCGCTGCGCCCGGTCGCCCAGGCCGCCGCCCTGCCCGGCCTCGGCCCGGATGTCCGGGTCGCGGCCCGGCCCGGGCTGCCGTTCCGGCTCGACGACCCCTCGGGCGGGCGGGTCGCGGTACACCTGCCGGACCGCACGTTGCACCTGCCCGAGTCCTGCGCGGACGCGTTGCGCACCGTGCTGGACGGCCGCCCGCACCGGGTCGGGGACCTTCCGGGGCTCGACGACGAGGATCGCAAGGTCCTCGCCCGAAGGCTGCTGCGCGAGGCCGCGCTGGTGTTGGCTTAGGCCCTGTCCTGCCGATCATGCCGGCCTGCGACGGGCCCAGATTCCGACGCCAAGGGCGGCCCGGCCGCTACGCGCGGCCGGCCCGCGGCTCGACCTGCCCGACAGGACAGGGCCTAACTCACAGCCACCACACCTCAGCTGGGCCGGGCGCGCGCCGATCTGATCGAGGTGAATCGGACCCGGCTCGCCGTCGTGGCCGGGATCGTGCTGCTCGCCGCGGCCGAGGCCGGCCTGCATCTCGGTGGCGCCACCATGCTGCGCCTCTACAGCGTCTGCATGATGGTGCTGACCACGGGCGGCGCCGCCTGGCACGCGGGCTACGCCTGGCGCGGGCGCGGCCGGGTGCCCAGGGTCTGGTGGCTCACCGGCGCCGGGCTGGCCCTCTGGGCCTGCGGCGAGTGGGCGGTCGGCGTGCCCACGCTCATCACCGGCAGCATCGGGGCCCACAGCAACCTCGCCGACATCACCAACTTCTCCGCGCTCGCGCTGGCCGTGATCGCGATGTGCTCCGTGCCGACCGCACCGCGCAGCGCCGCCGGCAAGGTGCGGATGGCGCTCGACGGGCTGGTCGCGGTCAGCGGCTTCTTCGGCGTCGGCTGGCTGCTCATCCTGGCCCCGCTCACCCGGGTCACCGGCGACTCCATGGGCGCGCTGGTCGACATGGCCTACCCGCTCGGCGCGATCGCCGTGCTGTCCACGGGCTTCACGGTGCTGGCCGGGCAGCCGCTGCGCCGCGGCAACGCGCTCACCGTCATGAGCGGCGGCGTCGTCGTGCTCACCGTCACCCTGCTGGTCGAGATCGCGGCCTGGGCGGCGGACTCCGGCGACTGGTACGAGCCCTGGACCCGCGGCGGCTACGTGCTCGCGGTGGCGCTCCTGGCCGTCTCCCCGCTCCTGCGGCTCCCGGAGCGCACCGAGTCCGTCGCCCGCGCCGAGGCCTCGGCGTCCTCGGGCTCGGCGCTGCCGTACCTGCCGGTCGCCGGCTTCGTCGCGGCCGCCGTGCACCCGGCGATGAGCGGCCGGCTGGACCCGGAGGTCATCGCGGCCGCCGTGCTCATGCTCGGCGGCGTGCTCGGCCGCCAGTTCTTCGCGCTGCGCACGAACGCCGCCCTCGCCCGCGACCTGGAGCGCGAGCGGGTGCGGTTCGCGCACGACGCGGTACACGATCCGCTGACGGGTCTTCCGAACCGGGCCGGGCTGCAGGCCGCGCTGGACGGGGCCGGCCCCGGCGCCACCCTGCTGCTGGTCGACCTCGACGGGTTCAAGGCGGTCAACGACACGCGCGGGCACGCCGCCGGTGACGAGCTGCTGCGGGAGACCGCCCGGCGGCTGCGGGCGGCGACCGTTCCGCTGGGCGACGGGGCGACCCCGGCCCGCCTCGGCGGCGACGAGTTCGCCGTGCTCATTTCCAGAGCCGGCAGCGGTACCGCCCTGGCCCGCGACATCCTCGCCCGCTTCTCGGCCCCGGTGCGCCTCAGCGAGGGCCACGTCGAGCTGCGGGCCAGCATCGGCGTGGCCGGGGCCCGCTCCGGCGGCGACGGCGAGACCCTCCTGCGCGACGCCGACGCCGCCCTCTACCAGGCCAAGGAGCTCGACAAGGGCGGCTACCGGATCTTCGACGACGAGCTCGCGGCCCGCCTGCAGCAGCGGCGGATGCTGGAGGAGGACCTGCGCGCGGCGGTTCCCGGCGGTCAGCTGCGTCTCGTGTACCAGCCGATCGTCGACCTCGCCGCCGGCGGTACCGTCGGCGCGGAGGCCCTGGTCCGCTGGCAGCATCCGCGCCTCGGCCTCGTCGCCCCGGACCAGTTCCTGCCCGCCGCCCGCGCCGCCGGGCTGCTGCCGGCGCTCGACCGCTGGGTGCTCGCCGAGGCGGTCGGCACCCTCGCCGCGCACCGGGCCGTCGAGCCGGAGCACCACGTGCACGTCAACGTGTCGGCCGAGTACCTGGCCGCGGGTACCCTGGCCGCCGACGTCCGCCGCGAGCTCACCGCGCACGGGGTGCCCGCCGACGCCCTGGTGATCGAGGTCACCGAGACGGCGCTGGTGGACAACCTGGACGCGGCCGCGCGGAGCCTGGGCGAGCTGCGCCGGCTCGGGGTCCGGGTGGCCCTGGACGACTTCGGCGTCGGGTACTCCTCCCTGTCCTACCTGCGCCGCCTGCCCGTCGACATCATCAAGATCGACCGCTCGTTCGTGTGCGACCTGGACGGGGTCGACGGCTCCGCGGTGCTCGTCGAGGCCATCGTCGGGCTCGCCCACGGCCTGGGCCTGACCTGCGTCGCCGAGGGCGTCGAGGACGAGGGGCAGGCGGCCCGGCTGCGCGCCCTGCACTGCGGCCAGGCCCAGGGCTACCTGTTCGCGCGCCCGCAGCCGTCGATGCCGCGCTCGAAGCTGCCGGTCTGAGCCATTATCCTGGTGATATGAGGGCGCATGCACCGAGCGCCGCCGACCTTGCCCCCGGCGACCACGTCTGCTGGCGGTACTCCGACGATGCCGCCCACCGCGCGGCCCTGGCCGGATACATCGCGGGCGGCGTGCGCGCCGGCCAGAAGATCGTGCATTACCGCGCGGACGCCGCCGAACCCGACGTTCCGGGCGCGGCCGCGGCCCGGCGCACCGGCCAGTTCACCTCGGAGCCGGTCGACCGGACCCGCCCGTTCGACGCCGGCGCCTGGATCGCGATGCTCGTCGAGATCATCGACGCGGCCCGCCGTGACGGCTGGACCGGCGTCCGCTTCGCCGGCGACATGGTCTGGTCGCTCGGGCACCTGGCGGACGACAAGCTGCTCGCGTACGAGAGCCGGATCAACGCCCTGTACGCCGGCACCGACGCGATCGGGCTGTGCCTGTACGACGTCCGCCGGTTCGAGCCCGCCGCGCTCGGCGCGCTCGGCCGGGTGCACCCCGACACCGCGCACGCCGACGGCGACGGCGACCGGCCCCTGGCCCGCGTCGCCGCCACCGACGAGCCCCTCGGGATGCGGCTCACCGGCGAGTTCGACGCCTCCAACGGCGGCTGCCTGGAGCCGGTGCTGGCCGGCCTGGCCGCCCGGGCCGCCGGGGCGCCCCTCGTGGTCGACGTGACCGGCCTCGAGTTCGCCGACCTCAGCGCGCTGCGGACCCTGGTGCGCGCGGCCGGCACGGTCTCCGGCGGGCTGCGGATCGTCGGCGCGGGCCCCACGCTGCAGCGGATCGTGGAGCTGTGCGGCCGCGGCCCGGTGGAGTTCGCATGACCGGCACCCGGTTCGCCCACACCGCGCTGCTGTACGCGAGCGCCGCGGAGTACCTCGACACCGCCGTCACCTACGTGCGGGCCGCCCGCGACGAGGACCGCCCGGTGCTCGTCGCCGTCCCCGGGGCCGACCTGGAGCGGATCCGGGACGGCGTCGGACCCGGCGGCGACGTGACGTTCTGGGACGCCGAGGCCACCTCGCGCAACCCGGGGCGGATCATTCCGGCGCTGCTGGAGTACTGCGCCCGCCACCCCGGCCGCCGCCCCGCCCTGCTCGGCCAGCCGATGTGGGTCGGGCGGACCGGGGCCGAGCGCTCCGCCGTCATCGTGCACGAGGCGCTGGTCAACGCGGCCATGGCGGGCGTGGACGGGACGGCGTTGTGCCCGTACGACATCGCGGGCCTGCATCCGGACGACGTCCACGACGCCCGGCGCACCCACCCGCACCTGACCGGGGCCGGGGTCGCCGAGTCCGGGGCCGGCTTCGCCCCGTCGGCCGCCCTGGCCGAGCACAACCGCCCGCTGCCCGCCCCGGCCCACGCCGCCGCCATGGCCTACGACGCGGCGGGCGGCCTGCGGCTGCTGCGCCGCGCGGTCGCCGAGCACGCCGCGGCCGCCGGGCTGCCGGGGGAGCGGGCGGCCGACCTGGAGTTCGTGGTCACCGAGCTGGCCACCAACACGCTGCGGCACACCACCGGCGGCGGCACCCTGCACCTGTGGTCCGACGGCGAGACCCTGGTCTGCCAGGTCACCGACGGCGGCCACCTGCGCGACCCCCTCGCGGGCCGGCTCCCGGTCGACCCGACCAGCGAGCGCGGCCGCGGGCTGCTGCTGACCCACCAGATGTGCGACCTCGTCCAGGTGCGCACCGACCCGACCGGCACCGCCATCCGCGTCCACATGGGACATTGACGTTTCATAAATACATCTGAATACTTCGATGCATGCTCAGTCTGGGACGCCTGGCCGCCGCGGTCATGCTCGCACTCGGTACCACCGGCACGGTCCTCGCCGTGTCCGCCACCCCGGCCCTCGCCGACGGCTGTTACACCTGGAGCGGCTCGCTCGCCCAGGGCTCGTCCGGCGAGGCCGTGCGCCAGCTGCAGATCCGGGTGTCCGGCTACCCCGGCTCCGGCGGCGTGCTGGCCCTCGACGGGCAGTTCGGGCCCGGCACCAAGGCCGCCGTGCAGCGCTTCCAGAGCGCGTACGGCCTGAGTGCCGACGGCATCGCCGGCCCGCAGACCTTCGCCAAGATCTATGCCCTGCAGGACGACGACTGCACCCCGGTGAACTTCTCCTACGGCGAGCTCAACCAGTGCAACAGCACCTGGGCCGGCGGCAACGTCTCCGCCGCCACGGCCAAGGCCAACGCCCTGGTCACGATGTGGAAGCTGCAGGCTCTGCGGCACGCCCTGGGCGACGCGCCGCTCACGGTCACCAGCGGATTCCGCAGTACGTCCTGCAATGCCGCGGTCGGGGGCGCGTCCAGCAGCCGGCACCTGTACGGCGACGCGGCCGACCTGGTGTCGGGCTCCCGGACGCTGTGCCAGCTCGCCCAGGAGGCCCGCAACCACGGGTTCGCCGGCATCCTCGGCCCCGGCTACCCCGACCACAACGACCACACCCACGTCGACGGCCGCCCGTCGCGCTTCTGGTCGGCCCCGAACTGCGGCGTGTCCGGACTGGTCGGGGGCCTCGACCCGCTCGGCGACGACTGAGTTTGCCCTAGACCCAGGTGGGCGTGCGGCCACCGGCGTAGCGCGCCCCGAAGCCACCGGTGGGGAGGATCTCGTCGATCGCGGCGAGGTCCTCCTTGCTCAGCGCCAGGTCCGCGGCCGCCGTGTTCTCCTCGACCCGGGACACGCTGCGGGTACCCGGAATCGGCACGACGTGCTCGCCCCGGGTCAGCAGCCAGGCCAGCGCGAGCTGGGACACGGTCGCGCCCGTGCTCTCGGCCAGCTTGGTCAGGCGCTCGACCGCCTCGAGGTTCCGCTCGTAGTTGCCGGGCTGCCAGCGCGGGTCGGTGCGGCGCATGTCGCTCGGGTCGTACTGGTCGGCCGGCTTCGCGGTGCCGGTCAGGAACCCGCGGCCGAGCGGCGAGTAGGGCACGAAGCCGATGCCGAGCTCGGTCAGGGTCGGGAAGATCGCCTCGACGTCCCGCTCGAACAGCGAGTACTCGGTCTGCAGGGCCGAGACCGGCTGCACGGCGTGCGCCTTGCGGATCGTCTCCGGGCCGGCCTCGGAGAGCCCGAAGTACTTCACCTTGCCCGCGTCGATGTACTCCTTGACCGTCCCGGCCACGTCCTCGATCGGCACGGTCGGGTCCACGCGGTGCTGGTACATGAGGTCGATGTGGTCCACGCCGAGGTACCGCAGGCTGTTGTCGATGACCTCGCGGATGTGCTCCGGGCGGCTGTCGAAGCCGAAGTCCCGGGTGAAGCCGAACTTGGTCGCGATCACGATCTCGTCGCGGAAGTCCTTCACCGCCCGCCCGACGGTCTTCTCGTTCTCGCCCCAGCCGTACAGCTCGGCCGTGTCGAAGAACGTGACGCCCAGCTCGTGGGCCCGCCGGATGGTGGCGATGCCCTCCTGCTCGTCGCCCGGGCCGTAGGCGAGGTGGATGCCCATGGCGCCGTACCCGATCGCGGAGACGGTCAGCCCCTGCTGGCCCAGTGTGCGTGTCTGCATGACTGTCAGCCTACGCCGAATCTGTCAGTGGCTGACAAGTTTGGCGGCGGGTTACCCTGATCACGTGGGCTTGCGGGAACAGACTCGGGCGGCGGTGCGCGCGGCGATCGCCGAGCGCGCGCTCGAGCTGTTCGACGCGCGCGGCTTCGACGCCACCAGCGTGGACGACGTGGCCGCGGCGGCCGGCATCTCGGGGCGCAGCTTCCACCGGTACTTCCCGGCCAAGGAGGACGCCGTCATCGGCGACTCGGCGGCCGCCGGGCACCTGGTCGCCGAGACCCTCGCCGCCCGGCCGGCGGGGGAGTCCCCGTGGCGGGCGATGCGGGCGGCCCTGCAGCCGATCGTGGAGCTGTCGCAGGCGAACGCGGAGCGCACGGTCCGGGTCATGCGGGTCGTCAACGGCTCCGCGTCCCTGCGGGCCCGGCACCTGGAGAAGCACCTGATGTGGTCGCGGCTGCTCACCCCGATCATGCGCGCGCGGCTCGGCGACGGGCCGGGCGGCGACGTGCCCGCGCAGGCCGTGGTGTTCGCCGCGCTGTCCTGCCTCGACGCCGCCTACGCGGGCTGGGACGGCACCGGCGGCTTCGGCGACGTGCTCGACCTGGCCTTCGCGGGGGTCAGCGCCGGATGAGCCCTTCGAGCAGCGGACGGTACACCTGGGCGGAGTCTCCGAGCGGGTCGAAGTGCGAGGATGCGTTGCCGTCGAGGTAGGTGGTGGCCACCTCGACCTCGTCGAGCGGACGGCCGGCCCGCACGGCGTCGATGAGGACCCGCATCTCGTAGTCGAAGCCGTCGCCCGGGACGTCCAGCAGCCACGGCAGCAGGCCCGGCGGGAACGCGCGCAGGCCCGTCTGCGTGTCGCGGAGGTCCCGGCCGGTCGCCGCCCGGAACAGCGCGGCGGTCACGCCGTTGCCGAAACGACTGCGCAGCGGTACCGCGGAATCGAACCTCCGGACGCCCAGCGCGATCCGCCCGGTGACCTCGGTGTGCCCCGCGACGCGCGCGATGTCCCCGGCGCTGTGCTGGCCGTCGGCGTCGGCGCACACCACGGCCTCATCCGGGTGATGCTCGGCGATGTGGGCGAACCCGGTCCTGAGGGCGGCGCCCTTGCCGCGGTTGGCCGGGTGGTGCAGCACGGTCGCGCCCAGCGCGCGGGCCGCGTCCAGCACCGCCGCCGCCCGCGGGCCGCTGCCGTCGTCGACCACGACCGCCGGGCTCTTGCCTCCGAGGGCGGTGAGCAGCTCAGGCAGGTGGAAGCCCGGGCGGTACACCGGAAGCAGCAGGATCATCCCTCGTCGATACCCCGCCGGCCCGGCGCATGAACGCGACGAGGAGCCGTTCCCGGCGGCGCAGGGTCGCGTCGCGGGAGGCGCCGAGGAAGCACAGCCGCGAGCCGAGCCGCAGCAGGCGCTCGGACTGCCACGGCCCGTCGGCCGGGATGTCGAGCAGCGCCCGGCCGCGCAGCCGGAGGATCTTGCCGGCCAGGAACCGGACCCGCGGCAGGTGCCACGCGTGGGAGACGAGGCCGAGCGGCTCCCTCGCCGAGTACGGGCCGCCGACGAGCCCGTCCCGGACCAGGTTGAGCAGGTTCTCGAGCGTGCTGGTGGAGCGCGTCTCGGCGTACAACCTGGTCATCTCGGACAGGCCGGCCTCCTCGGCCGCCCGCAGCATGAGGTCGCCCTCGCGGCTGCCGGGCGGCGGCTCCGGCGCGTTCTCGGAGGCGCCGGCCCAGCCGCCGGTGAACACGATCCGCTCGGGTGCGCCCGCCGCCGCCGTGTGCGCGACGGCCGCCGCGACGCGCGCGAGGCTGTCCGCCGTGAGCACGTACCGGCCTGCCTGTTCGACCACGCCCCGCCCGAACACGAGCAGCGTGGCGGCGTGCGAGGGCATATCGCGACGGTAACCCGATCGATAGACTCCGCGGCATGAGGGGGCGCGTGGTGCGGCGCACCGTGGCGATGCTGGCCTGCGTCGTCGCCGCCGTGCTCGGGGCCGCCCCCACGCCGGGCGAGGCGTCCCGGGCGCCGCTGCGGGTGCTGCAGCTCAACCTGTGCGACAGCGGGTACGCGGGCTGCTACAGCGGCCGCGCGATCCCGGTGGCCGCGGCCGCGATGCGCGCCAACCGGCCCGACGTGGTCACCCTCAACGAGATCTGCGCCGGCGACGTCGACGCGCTCGGCGCCGTGCTGCAGGAGATCTTCCCCGGCGACACGATCGTGCGCGCGTTCCAGCCCGCCGGCGACCGGCGCACCGGCGGCGGGGCCTACGCGTGCGTGAACGGACAGGACTACGGGATCGGCCTGGTCGCCCGCGTCGCCGGCCCGCGCCGGCCGACCGTGATCAACGGCGGGCTGTACCCGGACCAGGACACCAACGACCCCGAGGAGCGCGCGTGGGTCTGCGTGCACGCGCGCGGGGCGTACCAGGCGTGCACGACGCACCTGGCCAACACGGTGCCGGCGGTGGCGGTGGCGCAGTGCCGGTACCTGTTCGGGACCGCCATCCCGGCCCTGCACGCGCGGGCCGGCTACGCCCCGACGGTGGCCGCGGGCGACTTCAACCTGCTCGACCGCGCGCAGGGCTGCGTCCCCGACGGCGCGTACGTGCGGGCGGACGACGGGGCCGTGCAGTACGTGATCGCCACCCCCGACCACCGGCTCGTCGGCAGCACCGCGCTGGACCTGCAGCAGGCGACCGACCACCCCGGCCTGCTGGTGACGCTCTTTCCGGTTCTTTGAGGTTTGCGGCCTTTTGGCGTTTGCGGCCTTTTGGGGTTTGCGGACGCCTCCGCTGCGTGACCCCGATCATGGCCGTAGGCTGCCGCCGTGCTGGTCGTCGCCGTCGTCCTCCTGATCGCCGTGCTGGGCTTCGCCGTGGCGCGCCCGTTCGGCCTGCCCGAGGCCGTGGCGGCGGTCCCGGCGGCGCTGCTCGCGGTGCTGTTCGGCCTGGTCAGCTGGGGCGACGCCTGGGGTGAGGTGCGCGAGCTGGGCCCGACCGTGGGCTTCCTCGCCGCCGTGCTGCTGCTGTCGTACCTCGCGGAGCTGCACGGCGTGTTCGCGTACATCGGCGACCTGGCCGCCCAGCACTCCCAGGGCCGGCCGAAACGCCTGCTCGGCGCCGTGTTCGCGGCCGCCGCCCTGGTCACCGCGGTGCTGAGCCTCGACGCGACGGTGGTCCTGCTCACCCCGGTGGTCTTCGCCGCCGCGCTGCGCATCCGGGCCCGGCCGGAGCCGCACGTCTACGCCTGCACGCACCTGGCCAACTCGGCGTCGCTGCTGCTGCCCGTGTCGAACCTCACCAACCTGCTCGCCTTCGCCGCCAGCGGCCTCGGCTTCGCCGCCTTCGCCGGCCTGATGGCGGCCCCGTGGCTGGCCGTGGTCGGGGTGGAGTACCTGGTCCTGCGCCGCTTCTTCGCCGCCGACCTCGCCGTGGCCTCACCCCCACCGGCGGCGGACCCGATCAAGGCGCCGCGGTACGCGCTGATCGTGCTGGTCCTCACCCTCGCCGGCTTCGCGGTCGGCCAGCCGCTGGGCGTGCACCCGGCGTTCGCCGCGGTCGCCGGCTCCCTCGCGCTGGCGGTGCCGATCGCGCGGAAGCTGCGCGTTCCGGCGGTGGTGCGCGCGGCGAACCCGGCGTTCTGCGCGTTCGTGTTCGGTCTGGGCGTGGTCGTGCTCGCCGTGCGCAACCACGGCCTCGGCCGCCTGGTCGACGCCCTGACCCCGGGCGACGCGACGTTCCTGGGCCTGCTGGCGGTGGCGGCCCTGGCCGCGCTGCTGGCCAACGTCCTGAACAACCTGCCGGCCACGCTGGTCCTGGTGCCGGCGGTGCAGCACTCGCCCGGGCTGCTGCTGGCTGTCCTGATCGGGGTGAACGTGGGCCCGAACCTCACGTACGTGGGCTCGCTCGCCACGTTGCTCTGGCGGCAGATCCTGCATGCTCGGGACGCGGCTCCCTCGGTCACGCAGTTTCTCCGGCTGGGTGCTCTGACCGTGCCGATGGCGCTGGTCGCGGCCGTGGCTGCGTTGTGGGCCGGGCTGCGGATCGCGGGGGTTTAGGCCCGATATGTCGGGCGCTGGCGCGCCGCGACATATCCGGATTTATACTCTGACAGGCGATATGTCGGATTCCATGCTGCTGTGGCGGATCTTGCGCGTTTCTGCAAGTCTCAGTGCATGAACGTGCTCGTCTGGCTTGCCGAGGGCACCTGGGAGGCCGCGGCCTCGGCCGCCGTGCGCCTGGCGCCCGCGGATGCGCGCATCACGCTGCTGCACGTGGTCGATCCGGCGGCCGCCGCGGAGGTGACCGGGGCGTGGACGGGGCTGCTGGGACGCGGGCACCGCGATCCGGCGCCGGCGATGGCGGCCCTGTCCGATGCCGCGGAGCGTGACCTGCTGGCCGCGGCGGCGGCGCAGCTCGATCGGCCGGCCGAGACCGCCGTGCGGCGGGGGCGGACCGAGCATGAGGTGATCGCGGCCTGCAACGAGCTGGGCGCGGAGCTGCTGGTGGTCGCGCGGGACGGGGACCGGACTCGGGTGGGGCCGCGCAGCCTGGGGCGGCATACGCGGTTCGTGGTGGATCACGCGCCTTGTCCGGTGCTGCTCGTGTGGCCGTCGCAGCCATTGGTGACGACACCTCCGCCGCCGCCACCGCCCGGGACGCCGCCTCCTCCGCCGCCGCATGGCGGGCCCCCGCCTCCGCCGCACGGCGGGCCCCCGCCTCATGGTGGGCCGCGCTGACCCCCACGGCAGCGGGCTCATGCCCCCGGTGTGCCGAGGACTGACGGCAGCCCGAAAGCGCCAAACAGTTGTGGCGTTTCGAACACGTCCATGGCGACCACCGAACCGCGGGAAACGCGCAACAGAATGAGCACGAACGCGCGGAACTGGGTGTCGCCCGGGCGCAGGATGTACGCGGCCACCGCCGGCTGCCGGTTCGCCGCCGTCGGCAGCATCCGCCAGGACCCCTCGGACATCATGTCGCGTCGCAGCGCCGGCGCCACCCGATCCTTGCCGTGCCACGAACCGACGCGGGGCTCGATGCTCAACCGGACATCATCGCGCAGCAACTCGATCAGCGCCGAAGGATCCGCGCTCTCGTGCGCGTCGATGTACCGCCGCACCAGTTCGCGCTGATCGGCGTCCGGCTCGCTCACGGGTGCCCACTCCAGCCGCCCGCCGGGCCACCGCTCGCGCAACGCCGCCCGAGCCCGCCGCAGCGCAGAGTTCACCGCCGGCGTGGTCGTGTCCAGGATCTCCGCCGTCTCATCGGCCGACATGGACAACAGATCACGCAGCATCAGTACTGCCCGTTGCCGCGCCGGCAACACCTGGATCGCGGCCAGGAAGGCCAGCGAGATCGTCTCGCGGTCGACGGCCAGCGCGTCGGGACCGGGGCGCTCGTCGAGCAGCTCGTCCGGGTACGGCTGCAATGCCGGCGCCGGTCGCCGCAGCGTGTCCAGGCAGACGTTCGTCGCGATCCGATACAGCCACGTTCGCGCACTCGACCGCTGCTCGAACGCGTCCCGCGACCGCCACGCGCGCAGGAACACCTCCTGCACGTGGTCCTCGGCGGCCTCGAACGAGCCGAGCATCCGGTAGCAGTGCACGTGCAGCTCACGGTGGTACCGGCGGGCAAGGTCGGCGATGTCCACACAAACTTCCTACCCCACCGATGACTTTCCGGCGCGGCATCGTCTACCCGGGTATGGCACTTGTTGAAGCGGACATCTCAATGTCGGTCGACGGCTTCGCCACCGGCCCGGACCTGGACGCCTTCCCGGGACTGGGCAAGGGCGGCGAACAGTTGCACGCATGGCTCGACGAGCGCGAGGGCGCACGCCTGAGCGAGGCGACGTTCGCCGCGTCCGGCGCGTTCGTCACCAGCCGCCGCGTGTTCGACGACACCGGCGGCTGGGCCGGGCACGCGAAGTTCTGGGAGGAGCCCGCGTACGCGGGCTACTACGGCATGCCCGTCTTCGTCGTGACGCATCGCGCGCACGAACCTGTGCGAACGCGCGCAACGACGTTCACGTTCATCACCGCGGGCGTGGCCGAAACGCTCAAGGCCGCGGCGGCCGCCGCCGGCGACAAGCGCGTGCACATCATGGGCGGCGCGTCCCTCGTGCAGCAGTCGCTGCGCACCGGCCTGGTCGAAAGGCTGCGGCTGCACATCGCGCCGGTGCTGCTGGGCTCGGGCACCGCCCTGTTCGACGGCGCCCCCGGCCCGGACCTGCACCACCTGGACACCGTGGACACCCCGGGCGCGACGCACGTGACCTATCGCGTCGGCCGGCTCAGCCCGCCCGGTGGAAGGTGATCGGCAGGACGCCGTGGATGTCGAAGATGCTGCCCACGAGCCGCCAGTTCGACTCCCGGTTGAGCCGCATCGTCGACCACCGCGCGAACTGGCCGTTCGCGAGCTGGTACATCGCGTGCCGCCCCTCGTACGCGCTGCCCCCGGCGCCGCGCACATCGCCGAGCACGGTGCCGGACGGCAGCTCGAAGCGCGTGGTGCCGATGACCACGTTCGAGTACGCCACGATGGAGAAGCCGGCGCCGGTCGAGCGGAACTCGACCATGGCGTAGTTGCCGTACTGGACGGACCAGGTCCCGGCGATCGTGACCTCCCGCGGAAACTGCCACGGCTCCACGCGCCCACCTCCGGGCACGGATTCTCCGCGCGTCGCGATCACCGGTCCATCGGCCGCTCGTCCTCACTCATCCGGCGCGGCGGCCCACTCAGCCCCGGTCACCGGCGCGGCGGCGTAGCGACGGCTCAGCCGCCGGTACGGCCGTGAGCGCAGCGCCAGCACCGTCGCGACGATCCCCACGACGCCGGTGAGCACGAACACGAGCGCGATGCCCCGGTCGGCGCCGGTCCCGAACCAGCCGCCGATCGTGCGCGCCCCGAACCCGTCCGTCATGAACGGAATGAACACGAACTGCGCGATCGGCGAGATGAGAAACGCGGTCAGTGGCGACGCGGACTGCTCGACACTCTGCGCGAATCCGAACACCCGCCCCTGCCGCTCGTACGGCACCACCTTCTGCAGAATCGTCTGCTCGGCCGCCTCCGCGTAGGGCACGAGCAGCATGTACACGTACAGCCCGGCGGTCAGCAGCACGATCGAGGACTTGAGCGGGAACAGCAGCGTCACCGTCCACAGCACCAGGTTCACCGCGAGCAGCAGCCCCACGGGATTGCGCCCGAGCCCGGTGCGCGCAATGAGCAGCCCGCCCACGATGAACCCGGTGCTGAGCGCGCCCCACAGCAGCCCCCACGTCTGCACCGACACGAGCGACAGTCCATATGCGTCCATGAGCGCCATGAACACGCCGCCGAGGAAGTTGTTGAACGCGGAGAAGATGATGAGCGCGTTCAGCCCCGGCACCTGCGCGACGACGCGCAACGTCCCGCGCAGGTCGACCCGCCGCTTCCCGGACTCGCCCGCACCACCCGCCGACCCCGCGCCCGCCGCATCCCCGGCCGCCGCATCCCCGGTCGCGGCCGCCACCAGCGCCGACTCCGGAGTGTGCACGTGGTCGGCGCCCCGCTCGTCGATGCGCACGAGCGCGAGGTGGGCGAGCCCGCCGGCGAGCACCACGAGCGCCAGCACGAGCACCCACGTCATGCCGCCGGCCGCGACGAGCACCCCGCTGATGACCGACGTGACCAGGAACGTGACCCCGGATGTGGTACCCACGAGCCCGTTCGCCCTGTCCCGGCTGTCCTCCTCGATGAGCACGGTCACGAGCGTCGGCAGCGCGATCGTGCGAATGTTCCCGGCGATCACGCCGATCATGAGCAGCACGATGAGCGACCACAGCCGCACTCCCGCCGGATCGCGGAACGCCCCCTCAGGTGCCGTCTGGTACAGCACGAGCGCCGCCCCGTACATCACCAGCGACGCGGCCGCCGAGACCTGCATCATCGTCTTCTTGCCGTGATGGTCGACCAGGCTGCCGAACCAGATCCCGGTGAGCGCCGTCAGCACGAGGAAAATCCCGGACACGACCCCGGTCGCGAACACGGAGCGCGTCTGCAGGAACACGTAGAACGTGATCGCGAACCAGACGGTGAAGTTCATGACGGACACCAGCAGGGTGTTCACGAGCAGGTGAAAGAACGCCGGCCGGTCTCCGCGAATGCTCATGATCCGACCGTATGACGTGAACCCCGGTTGATGTCCAGCATTTCCAGCTCCCTCACAGCTCAAGTGAACGTCGCGCGGTAGGCCTGCGGGGTCACGCCGGTCGTGCGTTTGAACTGTTCGCGGAAGTTCGTCGGCGACGGAAACCCGGCCAGGTGCGCGATGCGCTCGACGCCGTGCCCGGTGGTCTCCAGCAGCTCCTGCGCGCGGCGGATGCGCGCGGCGGCCAGCCACTGGATCGGACTGCGCCCGGTCTCGTCGTGGAAGCGCCGGTTCAAGGTGCGAACGCTCAGTCCCGCCTGCGCGGCCATGTCCGAAAGCGACAGGTCCCGATGCGCGTTCGCCTCCAGCCAGGCGAGCAGTGGCGCCAGTCCGGCGCCGTCCGGTGGGGGAGCGGGCCGCGCGATGTACTGGGCCTGCCCGCCGTCCCGATGCAGCGGAGCCACCGCCAGCCGGGAGGCGTGCGCGGCCGCCGCGGCACCGTAGTCGCGGCGGACGAGGTGCAGGCACATGTCGACCCCGGCGGTGGCGCCGGCCGAGGTGACGAACTGTCCACAGTCGACGTACAGGACGCCGGGATCCAGTTCCACGGCCGGGAATCGGCGGCGGAACTCGTCGGCCGCCAGCCAGTGGGTGGTGGCGCGCAGACCGTCGAGCAGGCCCGCCTCCGCCAGGGTGAACGCCCCGACGCAAATGGACACGATGCGACAGCCGTTCGCGGCCGCTTTGCGGAGCGCGTCCAGGATCTCCGGGTCCAGGGGCTCGAAGCTGTCACGGCCGGGGACCACGATGGTGTCCGCGCGTTCGAGCGCGTCCAGCCCGTGGTCCACCGCGATGCGGATCGGTCCCGCGGCCACCGTCGGCGTCGCGGCGCAGACCTCGACGCGATACCCGGGAATGCGGCCCAGCGTCTCGATCGGCGTCGCGAGGTCGAACGGAATTGTGTCGGGGAGGGCGAGGACGGCGACCGTGTGCAACGCATGTCTCCGAAACAGAGGATGGCAGGAAACAGCCGGACAACGGCAATCCTGCCACTGGTTGCGGCCCCGGCGCGAGCGCGAGCATGTGGGCATGTTGATGCAGATTGTGCTGTTCGAGGGGTTCGACCCGCTCGACGTCGTCGCCCCGTTCGAGGTGCTCGCGGCCGGGGCCGACCTGGCCGGGCGGCCGGAGGACGAGGTGCGGCTGGTGGCGGCGGACGGTCCTGGCGCGGTGGTGAGCGGGACGCGCGGGCTCACCCTGCACGCGGCGGCGGCGATCGACCCGGACGCGCCGGGATACGTCATCGTGCCGGGGGCGAGCGGCGCCGTGGACGCGATCCCCGTGCTGCTGGGCCGGTTCGCGCAGTCCGCCGCGGTACCGCTCGTGCGTTCGGCCATGGGCAACCCGCGCGTCACGGTCGCGACGGTGTGTGGCGGGTCGCTCGCCCTGGGTATGGCGGGCCTGCTCGCCGGGCGGCCGGCGGTCACCCATACGCTCGGCATGGAGGCGCTCGCGGCGACTGGCGCGCGGGCCGTGCGCGCCCGCGTGGTCGACGACGGCGACCTGGTCACCGCGGGCGGCGTGACCTCTGGGCTCGACCTGGGACTGCACCTCGTCGAGCGGGAGTACGGCGCACCGGTCGCCCTGGCCGTGGAGGCGCTGTTCGAGTACGAGCGCCGCGGCACGGTCCACCGCTGAGCGAACGCGTGTTGCGTCGATAGTTGCGTCGGGAGCCGTTTGCGGGGTATCACTCGGGGGCAGTATTTCCATCATCGAAATATCGGCCCCGAGAAGGGTGTGTCATGCGGGTTGCGTCGGCGATCACCGGGCGTCTCGGGGCGATCCTCGTGCTGCTCATCGCGGTCGGGCTCACCGCCCTCGCGTTTGTCACCTCGCCCGGGCAGCCCGCCGCCAGCGCCACCGACGGGCTGCCCGCCGGGAAGCAGTCGACGCGGGTCACCGAGCTCGAGGACCGGTTCCCGAGCGGGCGCACCCAGACGGCGCTCGTCGTGTTCGAACGCACCAGCGGGCCGCTCACCGCGGACGACATGCAGGCCGTCGACCGGGTCCGGCAGGCCGTGAACACGCAGGCGCCGCCGGTGCCGTCCGAGGACAAGCAGGCCGTGCTCGTGGCCGTTCCGCTCAAGAGCGGCGGGATCGAGCAGGTCGCGGACGAGGTCGTGCAGCTGCGCGCATCGATCGACAACGTGCAGGCGCCCGACGGGCTGACCGTGCTCGTGACCGGCGGGCCGGCGTTCGCGCGGGACATCTCCGCCGCGTTCGAGGGGGCCGACTTCACGCTGCTCGCCGCGACCGCGATCGTCGTGGCGGTGTTGCTGCTGGTGACGTACCGGAGCCCGATCCTTTGGCTCGTTCCGCTCGCCGTCATCGGGACCGCCGACCAGGTGGTGGCCAAGCTGCTGCCCTGGGTGGCGAAGGTCGCCGGGCAGCCCACCGAGGGGCAGGTCAGCGGGATCGTGTCCGTGCTCGTGTTCGGGGCCGGGACGGACTATGCGCTGCTGCTCATCGCGCGCTACCGCGAGGAACTGCGCCGCACCGAGAGCCGCCGCGAGGCCATGGCGATCGCGCTGCGAGGCGCCGCGCCCGCCGTCATCGGCAGTGCCACGACCGTGGTGCTCGCGTTGCTCACGCTGCTGTTCGCGGTGCTCACGACGAACCGGACGCTCGGTGCGGCCGCCGCGCTCGGGGTGGTCGTGGCGCTCGCGTTCGGGCTGATCGTGCTGCCGGCCGCGCTGGTGTGCCTGCCGCGCGGGGTGTTCTGGCCGTTCGTACCGCGCGTCGGCTCCGACGATCCCGCGCACGCCGGGTTCTGGTCGCGGGTGGCCGGCGGGGTGGAGAAGCGCCCGCGGGTCGTGCTCGGCGTCGCCGTGCTGCTGCTCGCCGGGCTCGCGGCGGGACTTGCCGGGACGAAGATCGGGCTCTCCCAGACCGAGCAGTTCCGCACCGAGGTCGAGTCGGTCACCGGGGCCGAGGCCCTCGCGCGGCACTATCCCGCCGGGGCGGCCCAGCCGGTCACCGTGATCGTCGACGCGTCCGCCGCCGACCAGGCCGTGAGCGCCGCCAAGGGGGTCGCGGGGGTGGCCAAGGTCGGCGAGCCCGAGCGCTCCGACGACGGCGCGCTGGTCACCTTCGACGTCGACCTGACCAGCGGATCCGGCACGGCGACGGCCGATCGCACGGTGCAGGACCTGCGCGCGGCGCTCAAGGGCACCGCCGGAGCGCTGGTCGGCGGCGACCCCGCGGCCGACCTCGACGAGCGCGACGCCAACCTTCGCGACGACTACGTGGTCGTACCCCTCGTGCTCGCCGTCGTCCTGCTCGTCCTCGTCCTGCTGCTGCGCTCGCTGGTCGCACCGTTGCTGCTGCTGTTCACGGTCGTCGTGAGCTTCGCGGCGAGCCTCGGGGCCGCCAGTCTCGTGCTCCGGTACGTGCTGGACATCCCGGCGCTCGGCACCGCGGTACCGCTGCTGGCCTTCCTGTTCTTGGTTGCCCTCGGCGTCGACTACAACATCTTCCTGGCCACCCGGGCCCGGGAGGAGGCCGCGCACCTGGGCACCCGCAAGGGCATGGTGCGCGCCCTCGCCACCACGGGCGGGGTGATCACCTCGGCCGGCATCCTGCTCGCGGCGGTGTTCGCGGTGCTCGGGGTGCTGCCGGTCATCGTGCTCACGCAGATCGGCGTCATCGTCGGCATCGGCGTGGTGCTCGACACGCTCATCGTGCGCACGATCGTCGTGCCCGCCCTGGCGCTGCTGCTCGGCGACCGCTTCTGGTGGCCGGCCACCATCAAGGGCCGGCACGAGGCCGAGGGCCGCCACGAGGACCCCGAGCCCTCAGACGGCCGGCACCTCGAAGGTGTCCGTAGCGAGCAGTGACCACACCTCGGTGTCGTAGCGGGCGCCGCGGTACAGATACTCGTCCCGCAGCACACCGTCCAGCCGCATCCCGACCCGCTTCGCCACCGCGGAGCTCGCGACGTTGTCGGGCCTGCACTTCCACTCCAGGCGGTGCAGGCCCCGCGTCGTGAACGCCCAGTCGATGAGCACCCGCACCGCCCGCGTGATGAGGCCCCGGCCCTGCGCGGCGGGCTCCAGCCACACGCCGATCTCGGCCTTGCCCGCCTCGGTGCTGAAGCTCACGAACATCGTGCCGCCCACGAGCGTCCCGTCGAGCCAGATGCCGAACAGCCGCCCGGCGTCGCGGGCCTGCAGGTCGGCGTAGCGCTGCAGGGTGGCCCGGGCCGAGTCGAGGTCCGTGCTCACCGACGCCCACGGGATCCACGGGTCGACGGCCTCGCGCGCGCGGTCCATGTGCGCGAGGAACTCCTCGGCCTGCCACGGCTCCAGCGGGCGCAGCCGCGCCCCGTCGCCCAGTGAGACGCTGAACATGGCCTCAGCTTATCGGGCCATCTTCCTGAAAGCGCTCTCATAACGTTTTCCCAGCTCAAGACGACGATTGAGAGCGCTCTCCATAAACCCGTCATTGACACTGGTCGCATTTCGGCCGCAGAATTCGCAAGGACCCCCCGAAGCCGCCCACTTCGATCCCACGGAGTCCATCAATGCGCATACCCAGACGCCGGCCTGTTGTCGCCGGCGCCCTCGCCCTCGCCGCAGTCGCCACCGCCCTCACGTTCGTCGTCCTGCCCAGCGCCGAGGCCGCCACCCTCGGCTCCGGCTCGTACGCCACCGCCAACCCGGCCGGCACCACCGGCCCGACCGGCTGCGGCAACATCGCCACCAACCCCCGCCAGTACGTCACCGCCAACGCCCCCGCCGGCGCCGTGCCCACCAACGACTGGTGGTCGTCGCTGTTGTTCAAACGCACCGACTGCAACTACTCGACGCCGCTCGAGGCGCACCCGATGGCCTTCAAGCCCGCCAACAACGGCCTCGGCGTCTCGTACACCACCGAGGCCGCCATCTCCGGCACGGCCACGGGCGTCGGGGAGTACCACTTCCCGTACACGACGGAGTTCACCCTCGGCGTGACGGGCCTCAACGCGCCCAGCACCCTCGTCGACGGCTGGACCGACTGGACCGTCACGCCCTCGTGGTCGGACGGCACGCGCACGCTGAAGACCACGATCGGCCATGGCATCCCGTTCGTGTACGCCCAGACCTCCGGCGGCAACGCCCAGCTGTCCTTCGGCGGCGCCCCGAGCGTGTGGTCCAACAGCGCCAACCGCATCGGCTTCACGGTCCGCGGCCACGACTACATGGCCTACGCGCCCACCGGAGCCACGTGGACGGTGAGCGGTGCGAACATCACCTCGACGCTCGCCGGCAAGAACTACTTCTCGGTGGCGCTGCTGCCGACCACCACGTCGACGTCCGCCGCGGACCGCACGGCGCTTGCCAACACCTACGGCCAGTACGCGCACAACCACGTCACCGGCACGCGTGTCGCGTGGAGCTTCAACCAGTCCACGAGCACGGTGAACGCCACGTACACGTTCACCACCACGGCCCGGGAGGGCACCGGCTCCGGCACGGTGCTCGCGCTGTACCCGCACCAGTGGAAGAACCTGTCCGGCTCGACCCCGATCGCGCAGACGTACGTGTCGCCGCGCGGCACCATGAAGGTGCTCACCGGGGCCGGCGCGTTCACCACCGGCACGAAGTACCAGGGCGTGCTGCCCGAGATCCCGGCCGTCGCCGACTCCTCCGGCGCCGACCTCACCACGGTCGGCGCGTACCTCGACCAGGTCGCGACCGGCGACCCGCTCGCCGCGTTCGGCAACGACACGTACTGGACCGGCAAGGGCCTCGGCCGCGCCGCCCGCGCCGCCGAGCTCGCCGACCAGCTCGGCCGCACCAGCCAGCGCGACGCGCTGCTGAACGCCATCCGCACCCGCCTGACCGACTGGTTCACCGCGGGCTCCGGCGAGAGCGGGCGCCTGTTCGTGTACAACCAGGCCTGGGGCACGCTCATCGGCTACCCGGCGTCGTACGGCTCCGACCAGGAGCTCAACGACCACCACTTCCACTACGGCTACTACATCGCGGCCGCCGCCACGCTCGCCAAGTTCGACAAGGCCTGGGCGGCCACGAGCGCGTACGGCGGCATGGTCAACCTGCTCATCCGGGACGCCAACAACCCGGACCGCAGCGACACCATGTTCCCGTTCCTGCGCGACTTCGACATCTACGCCGGGCACGACTGGGCGTCCGGGCACGGTTCGTTCGGCGCGGGCAACAACCAGGAGTCGTCGTCGGAGGGCATGAACTTCGCCAACGCGCTCATCCAGTGGGGCATCGCGACCGGCAACACCGCGGTCCGCGACGCCGGCCTGTACATCTACTCCACGCAGGCGCAGGCGATCCAGGAGTACTGGTTCGACTCGTCCAACCAGAACTTCCCGTCCACGTTCGCGCACAACACCGTCGGCATGGTCTGGGGCGACGGCGGCGCCTACGCGACGTGGTTCAGCGCCGAGCCGGAGATGATCCAGGGCATCAACATGCTGCCGGTGACCGGCGGCTCGCTCTACATGGGCTACAAGCCGGGCTACATCGCGACCAACTACAACGAGATGACGACCAACAACGGCGGCCCGCCCACGGTGTGGCAGGACATCCTGTGGTCGTTCCAGGCGCTCGGCAACGGCGATCAGGCCCTGGCGAACTTCCGGAACAACTCGGGGTACACCCCGGAGGAAGGCGAGAGCAAGGCGCACACCTTCCACTGGATCCGCAACCTCGCCGCACTGGGCACAGTGGACACCTCGGTGACCGCGAACACGCCGCTGTACGGGGTGTTCACGAAGAACGGTGCGCGCACGTACGCCGCCACCAACCTCGGGACGTCGGCCCTCACGGTGACGTTCTCCGACGGCCACACGCTGACGGTCGGGGCGGGCAAGACGGCGACGAACGGGGCGTACACCTGGAGCGGGGGCAACGGCACCAGCAACCCGCCGACGTCCCAGCCGCCGACCTCGCCGTCGCCGTCGCCCTCGACGTCCTCGTCGCCGCCGCCCAATGTCGGCTCGAACAAGTTCTTCCTGCGCTCCGGGCCCGCGTTGAACACGACGGCCGGCGGCGGCGCGACCACGCAGACGGTCACGGCCGCCAACGGCAACTACGACGGCACCCCGCACAACCCGGTCACCTACCGGGTCTGCGGCATCACGGGAAGCGCCAACGGCGGGGCGACGCAGTTCGCGTTCCACGTCGACGCCGGGGCCGCGGTCGGGCAGGGCATCCAGGCGCGGGTGTCGTACGACTTCACCGGCGGCGGCAGCTACGGCCGGGTCGAGACGTACCGGTACTTCGCCACCGATCCCGTCGCCGGCACCGAGCAGTACACCCAGGCGGTCGGCCTCAGCTCGTCGTCGGGCACCCTGTCCGCGATGAACCGCGGCTGCGTCCAGCTGGAGCTGTGGAACGCCATCGGCAACGCGAACACCACCGTCCGGGTGGATGCGAGCGCCGCCAACGGCAACCAGTCGGCGCTCACCATCCCCTACACGGTTTCCTGAGCGGACGGCCGGGTCAGCGTCACGGTGACGCTGACCCGGCCCTTCTCGTCGCGGTGCGCCACCGCGTGGCCCGGTCGGTCCGCGCCGTCCAGGTGCAGACTGATCGGGCCGCCGTCACCCAAAAAGTTGCGCCACCACGCTTTCGCGTCCGGCACTTGTACGCCGATGCGCACGGTGTCCCCGTCCCGCCGGTACCCGACCGGCGTGCTGAACGTCCGCCCCGAGCGGCGCCCGGTGTATGTGACGACGGTCAGGTGCCGGCGCACCATCCGGCCGAAGCGCGGCGAATCGCGCAGTCGCAGCACGCAGGCGTTCACCCGGCGCACGGTGTTCTTGGGAAGTTCCACGGGCGCCACCGTACCGGCCAAGTGGAGACCCCCGTCCAGTTGCGCCTAAAGTGAGCGACATGAGCCACGGGGTCTCTCAGTTGCGCACCGACGCGCGCCAGAACCGCGACCGGATCGTCGAGGTGGCCGGCGCCCTGTTCGCCGAGCGGGGCATCGACGTGCCGATGGCGGCGATCGCGCGGCACGCGGAGGTCGGGGTGGCCACGCTGTACCGCCGCTTCCCGACCCGCGAGGCGCTCGTCACCGAGGTCTTCGCCGAGCAGTTCGCGGCGTGCACGGGTGTGCTCGACGACGCGCTCACCGACCCGGATCCGTGGCGCGGCTTCTGCACCCTCGTTGCGCGGTTGTGCGCGATGCAGGCGGCCGACCGGGGGTTCGCGGCCGCCGCCCTCGAGGCGTTCCCGGACGTGCTCGACTGCGACCGCGAGACCGCACGTGGCCTGGCGGCGTTCGCCGGGCTCGTCCACCGCGCCCAGGCGGCGGGCAGGCTGCGGCCGGACTTCGAGCCGGGCGACCTGCTGATGGTGCTCCAGGCCAACTGCGGCGTCGACGACTCGGCGCGCCTGGTGACGTACCTCCTCGACGGGTTCGCGGCACAGTGAACAGCCACCCGAGCATTCGCGCGTTCGCCTGGGACGACTACGACGCCGTGGTGGCCATCTGGCGCGCGGTCGGCAGCGACCCGTTGCCGCGCGCCGAGCTGGAGGCGAAGCTCATCCGCGACCCGGAGCTGTTCCTGATAGCTGAGGACGGCGGTGCGGTGGCCGGCGTGGTCCTGGGCACCTACGACGGGCGCCGCGGCTTCATCCTGCGCCTCGCCGTCGACCCGGCCCACCGCCGCCGCGGCCTCGCCACCCGGCTCGTCGCCGAGCTGGAGCTGCGGCTCAAGGCGCTCGGCTGCCCCCGCATCAACCTGTTCGTGCTGCCGGACAACGCCGCCGGCCTGGGCTTCTGGCAGGCGCTGGGCTATCTGCCGGTACCGGATGTGGTGTGCACGAAGCCCCTCTAGCCGTTGCGGTGGTGCTTCTTGACGAACGTGTACCCGTCGGGGAGCGGCTCGTCCGGCAACTGTCCATTGTCGATCGCCTGGCGGTGCAGGGCGAGCGCGCGCGGGGACGGGCGGGTGCCGGGCTGCAGCTTGCGGGTGAACCCGGTGACCCAGTGCTCGTGCCGGTTGGACGGGTCGTGCTCGTCGACATCGGGCCGGGTCGCAGGATCGATGAGCGGGGCGTAGAACAGCATCGGCAGCACCTCGGCCCCGGGCGCCGGCGGGAACGTGGGCCGGCCGCTGGGGTCGAGGCTGCCGTCGACGCGGGTGACGTACCCCTCCCGGATCAGCTGGTCGATCGCGTTGCGCAGCAGGAAGGTGCCGCGGGTGCCCTTGCCGAGCCCGGCCCGCTTGACGAGGTCGGCCTCCGGGAAGACCGCGCTGCCGTCCGGGAACGCCCGCCCGTGCCGGCGGACCGCGTCGAGCACCTTGCCCCGGTTCGAGCTCGCCGGGCGGAACTCGTGCGTGACGGTCAGCGGGTCGTACGCGTGGAAGTAGGCTACCCCGTCGACCCGCAGCGGCTCGTCGAGCGGCGCCGTGCGCAACACGATCTGCCGCCGGGCCGGCTGCCAGGAGATCGCGACGAGCACGCCGACCTGCACGTCCTCGGGCCACGCCACGTTCACGGTGTCCCCGTCGAGTTCGGCTTCGAAGGTGTACCGCCCCGGCGTGACCCCGTGCGCCCTGTGCTCGAGCACGACGGTGGCCGCGCCGTCGCACTCCTCGGGCACCGGGATGGTCCCGGCGTCGAGGTCGCCGCGCCGCAGCGCGTACCGCCGCAGGGTCTTCACGCTGCGAATCTACCCGCCCGCGGGCCCGGCGCCAGCAGGCCACGGCCGCATGTCCGCGCCGGGTGATTCGGGGTTCGGGCCGGTAGGGGCGCAGGAGGCGGGTATCCACCGTGCCGTGACGAAGGTACTCATCACAGGATGCGGCACCGGGTTCGGGCACGAGGTGGCGATGCGCCTGGCCGAGAAGGGCTTCGACGTCATCGCCTCCGTGGAGATCTGGGCCCAGGTGCAGACCCTCAAGCGGCAGGCGGAGCGGCGCGGGGTGCGGCTCCAGGTGGAGAAGCTCGACGTGACCGACGACGGGGACCGCCGCAAGGCGCTGTCGTGGGGCGTCGAGGTGCTGGTGAACAACGCCGGGGTGGGCGAGGGCGGCTCGACGCTCGACATCCCGGGGGCCAACATCCGCCGGGAGTTCGAGACCAACGTGACCGGGCCGCTGCTGCTGACCCAGGGCATCGCCAAGCAGATGGTCAAGCGGGGCAAGGGGCGGATCGTCTGGGTCTCGTCCCGCGAGGGGCTCAACGTCAACCCGTTCACCGGCATCTACGCGGCGTCCAAGCACGCGATCGAGGCGATCGCCGAGACGATGGCGATGGAGCTGCAGGAGTTCGGCGTCGAGGTGGCCACCGTGAACCCCGGGCCGTTCCTGACCGGCTTCAACGACCGGATGTTCCAGACCTGGCAGAGCTGGGAGGACGACCCGTCCGAGCGGCTCTTCGACTACTCCAAGCTCGCGTTCCCGCGGGCCCAGTTCGACCCCGAGCCGGTGTTCGCCACGATGACCGCGGTCGCCGCCGGCGAGGTCGACTCGTTCCGCAACCTCGAACCGAAGTCGATGATCGACGAGACCAAGCACCTGCAGCAGGTGCCGTGGGAGCGCAGGACCACGGACGGGCTGGGCACGCGACCCAAGCAGCTGCAGTCTTCCTACGACATGCAGCCCGAGACGATGGTCGCGGTGTAGTACCCCGGCGGCCGGGTAGGCACCGCCACGTGGATGTGGAACCGCGTTTCCGTCCGCCGCGCCGGCGCGACGGGTACCCGCCGCTGGAGGACCTCGGGCTGATCGGGGACGGCGCGACCGCCGCCCTCGTGGGGCTTGACGGCGGCGTCCATTGGCTGTGCGTGCCCGGCTTCGACGCCGAGCCGCTGTTCTGCGGGCTGCTCGACGCGGCCGGGGGCGGGCGGTTCGGCGTCGCGCCGGCGGGGGTGGTGGAGGCTCGCCAGCGGTACCAGAGCGACACCGGCGTCCTCGTGACGGAGCTGCGCACCCCGACCGGCCTGGTGCGGCTCACCGACGCGCTCGCGCTGCGCTCGGGGGCCGACCTGACCGACGACACGCCCGCCGACCGGGGCGAGCTGGTGCGGCTCGCCGAGGTGCTCGACGGGACCGTGGACCTGCACGTCGACGTGGAGCCGCGGGGCGGCGCCACCGCCCGGGCGGCCCTCGGCGGGCTGGAGCTCCGGGCCGCGCGGCTGCCCGGCGTCCGGCTGCACCTGCGCTCCAGCCATCCGCTCGGCGGCGGCCTGCACAACCGCTACGACCTGCGCGCCGGCGACCGGGTCGAGCTGGTGCTGTCCTGGGGCCGGATTCACCGCCACCACCGGCTCGACGCCGGGGCGAGCCTCCGGCAGACCGCCGCGGCCTGGCGGGGCTGGATGACCGGGTTCGCCTACGACGGGCCGCAGGAGGCGATGGTCCGCCGCGCCGCGGTCACGCTCAAGCTGTGCGACCACTGGGCCGACGGCTCGGTCGCCGCCGCACCCACCTCCTCGCTGCCGGCGCCGGTCGGCGGGGTGCGCAACTGGGACTACCGCTACTCGTGGATCCGCGACGCCGCGTTCGCCGTGTTCGCGCTGCGGCGCATCGGGTTCGGCGAGGAGGCCGACGCGTTCCTGGGCTGGGTCCTCGACGCGTTCGAGCAGAGCCGCGAACCCCGGATCATGTACACCCTGGCCGGCGGGCCGGTCCCCGACGAGCGGATCGACGCCGCGCTCGGCGGGTACCGCGGTTCGGCCCCGGTCCGCTGGGGCAACGGGGCCGCCGACCAGCGCCAGCACGACGTGTACGGCGAGATCCTCGACTGCGCCGACCAGTGGTCCCTGGCCGGCGGGCACGTCGAGCCCGGGCTCTGGAGCCGCCTGGCCGACCTGGCCGAGGGGGCCGCGCGCACCTGGCGCCGGCCGGACCAGGGCCTGTGGGAGGTGCGCAACGAGGGCCGCGTGTTCACGTACTCGGCCGCAATGTGCCAGGTGGCGCTCGACCGCGCGGCCGGCATGGCCGAGCGGCTCGGGCTGCCCGGACCGGTGGGGCAGTGGCGGTCCACGGCCGCCGAGATCCGCCGCGCGATCGTCGAGGACGCCTGGGACGAGCGGGCGCAGACGATCGGCGAGCACCTCGACGGGCCCGGCGGCGTCGACGCGAGCCTGCTCGCCCTGCCGCTGCGGCACGTCATCCCGGCCGGCCACCCGCGGATGGTCGCGACCACCAGGGCCGTCGCGGAGCGCCTCGGCGCCGGGGACGGCCTGCTGTACCGCTACCGCCACGACGAGTCCCCGGACGGCATCCCCGGCGACGAGGGCGCCTTCCTGCTCTGCAGCTTCTGGCTCGTGGACAACCTGACCGGCCAGGGGCGCCTGGACGAGGCCGAGGCGCTCTACGCGTCGCTGTGCGACCGGTCCAGCCCGCTCGGCCTGCTCTCGGAGCAGATCGACCCGGGCACCGGGGAGCTCGTCGGCAACTTCCCGCAGGCGTTCAGCCACATCGGCGTCATCGCCAGCGGGGTCAACCTCGCCCGTGCGAGACAGAACGCGACGGAGGGAGTGGCACGATGATCCAGCACTTGGTGATCCTGGGCGCCACCGGGGATCTGACGGCGCGGTACCTGCTGCCCGCCCTCGGTGCCCTGCGGTCCCGCGGGCACCTCGACGAGCGGTTCCGGCTCACCGGCGTCGGCCGCGAGGACTGGACCGACGAGGCGTTCCGCAATTGGGCCGCCGAGCACCTGCACGGGCACGCGGACCTGATCGCGAGCATGCGGTACCACAAGGCGGACGTCACCGACGCCGAGGCGCTGGCGGCCGCGATCCCGCACGACGAGCCGGTCGCCGCGTACCTCGCGCTGCCGCCCGCCATCTTCCCGGCCACGGTCTCGGCGCTGCACGCGGCCGGCACCGCGGAGGGCAGCACCATCGTGCTGGAGAAGCCGTTCGGCGAGAACCTGCACGACGCGGTCGAGCTCAACCGGCTCCTGGCGCGGCTCTACCCGGAGCGCAGCATCTTCCGGGTCGACCACTTCCTGGCCATGGCCACCGTGCTCAACCTGCTCGGCGTCCGGCTGGCCAACCGCGTCCTCGAGCCGATCTGGAGCAGCACCCACATCGAGCGGGTCGACATCGTCTGGGACGAGTCGCTCGCCCTGGAGGGCCGGGCCGGCTACTACGACGGCGTCGGCGCCCTCAAGGACATGCTGCAGAACCACCTGCTGCAGCTGCTGTGCCTGGTCGCGATGGAGCCGCCGATCAGTCTCGGCGACCGCGACCTGCGCGACCGCAAGATGGACGTGCTGCGCTCGATCCGGCCGCTGAGCCTCGACGACGTCGCCCACCGCACCCGCCGGGCCCGCTACACGGCCGGGGCCGGCGTCCCGTCCTATGTGGACGAGGACGGCGTCGACCCGCAGCACCACACCGAGACCTTCGCCGAGATCCGGCTGGAGCTGGACAACTGGCGCTGGCCGGGCACGCAGTTCCGGCTGCGCACCGGCAAGGCGCTGGGGGCCGACCGGCAGGAGGTGGCGATCCACTTCCGGCCGGTACCGCACCTGCCGTTCACCGGGGCCGCCGGCGCCGCGCCGAACGTGCTGCGCTTCGGGCTCGAACCGGAGTCGGTGGAGCTGGAGCTCACCGGCACCACGAGCGGCGCCGAGGTGCTCACCCCGCTGACGCTGCGGGCCCGGCCGGAACCGGCGGAGCTGCCGCCGTACGGACGACTGCTCCTGGATGTTCTCAACGGCGATCCGGCGCTGTCCATCCGCGCGGACGAGGCCGAGGAGGCGTGGCGGGTGGTGTCGCCGGTGCTCGATGCCTGGGCCAAGGACCTGGTGCCGCTGGAGGAGTATCCGGCCGGATCGCAGGGCCCGGCGCCGCGATGAACGGACAGGCGCTGCGCAGCCGCCAGTGGTGGGACAACGCCTCGAACCCCGACATGACGGCGTTGTACCTCGAGCGCTACCTCAACTTCGGCCTGACCCGCGAGGAGCTGCAGTCGGCCCGGCCCATCGTCGGGATCGCGCAGACCGGCAACGACCTGGTGCCGTGCAACCGGCACCACGTCGAGCTGGCCGGGCGGGTGCGCGACGGGATCCGCGACGCCGGCGGGATTCCGCTGGAGTTCCCGGTGCATCCGCTGCAGGAGACCGGCAAGCGCCCGACCGCCGCGCTGGACCGCAACCTCGCGTACCTGGGGCTGGTCGAGGTGCTGTACGGGTACCCGCTGGACGGCGTGGTGCTGACCACCGGCTGCGACAAGACGACCGCCGCCTGCCTCATGGCCGCGTCGACGGTCAACATTCCCGCGATCGTGCTGTCCGGCGGGCCGATGCTCAACGGCTGGGTCGGCGGCAGGCGCGCGGGCTCCGGGCTCATCATCTGGCAGTCGCGCCGGCTGCTGGCCGCCGGGGAGATCGACTACGCGGAGTTCATGGACCGCGTCGCGCGCTCGGCGCCGAGCGCCGGGCACTGCAACACGATGGGTACCGCCCTGTCGATGAACAGCATCGCCGAGGCCCTCGGCATGTCGCTGCCCGGGTGCGCGGCGATCCCGGCCCCGTACCGGGAGCGCGGGCAGATCGCCTACGAGACCGGTCGGCGCTCCGTCGAGCTCGTGCGCGCCGGCGTGAGCCCGCGCGACATCATGACCCGCGCGGCGTTCGAGAACGCGATCGTGGTGACCGCGGCGATCGCCGGTTCGACCAACTGCCCCATCCATCTGAACGCGATCGCGCGCCACACGGGCATCGAACTGAGCAACGACGACTGGGAGCGGGTCGGCGGCGACGTGCCGGTCCTGGCCAACTGCGCGCCGGCGGGCGAGTACCTCGGCGAGGACTTCCACCGCGCCGGCGGGGTGCCGGCGGTGATGCGCGCCCTGCTCGACGCCGGCCGGCTGCACGCGGACGCCATGACGGTCAGCGGGCGCACGGTCGCGGCGAACGTGCGCGATGCGCGCAGCGGCGATGCGGACGTGATCGCGCAGTACGATCGCGCATTCTCGCCGCGCGGCGGGTTCCTGGTGCTGCACGGGAACCTGTTCCGTTCGGCCATGATGAAGATGTCGGTGGTGACCGAGGACCTGCGCGCCCGGCTCACGCGCGACCCGGTCGTGTCGTGGCGCGCGGTCGTGTTCGACTCGCCGGAGGAGTACCACGCGCGCATCGACGACCCGGCGCTCGGCATCGACGAGGGGTGCATCCTGGTCGTGCGCAACACCGGGCCGATCGGCTACCCGGGCTCGGCCGAGGTGGTGAACATGCAGCCGCCGACCGCGCTCATCCTGCGCGGGGTGGAGGCGCTGCCGACGCTCGGCGACGGGCGGCAGAGCGGCACCTCCGACGCGCCCTCGATCCTGAACGCGAGCCCGGAGGCGGCGGTCGGCGGGAACCTCGCGATCCTGCGCACCGGCGACCGGATCACGCTGGACATCGCGCGGCACCGGCTCGACGCCGACCTGACCGACGAGGAGATCGCCGCGCGCTGGGGCACCTACCGCCCGCCGCCGCTGTCCGATCAGACGCCGTGGCAGGAGCTGTTCCGCGCGCACACCGGACAGATGGACACGGGCGCCTGCCTCGACTTCGCGGTCGCCTACCGTGACATCGTGCACACGAAGGGTCTTCCCCGTGACTCCCACTGAGCTCGGCACCATCATGATCGCCGATTCCGACTTCGGCGACGCCGACATCGAGCGCGCCATCGCCGAGGAGGCCGGCTTCGCCCTCGACGCGCGGCAGTGCAAGAGCGAGGAGGAGGTCATCCGGTACGGCCGGGAGGCCGCCGGCATCCTCACGCAGTACGCGCACATCGGCGCGGCGGCGATGGAGCAGCTGCCGAACTGCCGGGTGATCGCCCGCTACGGCACCGGCGTGGACATCGTCGACGTCGACGCGGCCACCCGGCACGGCATCCAGGTGACCAACGCCCCGAACGAGTGGTGCGCCGACGAGGTCGCCGACCACGCGATCGCCCTGTGGCTGTGCGCCGCCCGCAAGATCAACGAGTACGACGCGGCGACCCGCGCGGGGGACTGGCGCTGGCAGACCGGCGAGCCGATCTGGCGGCTGCGCGGCCGGGTCTTCGGCATCCTGGGCTTCGGGGCGATCGCCGAGCTCATCGCCGACCGGGCCCGCCCGTTCGGCGTCGAGCTGTGCAGCCACGACCCGTTCGTCGCCGACGACCGCCTGCGCGCGGCCGGCGTGCGCCCGGTCACGTTCGGCGAGCTCGTCGAGGAGTCGGACTACCTGGTCATC
The DNA here is from genome assembly GCF_050942475.1 of Dactylosporangium sp. CS-033363. Lineage (NCBI taxonomy): Bacteria > Bacillati > Actinomycetota > Actinomycetes > Micromonosporales > Micromonosporaceae > Dactylosporangium > Dactylosporangium sp. CS-033363. Next base: position 3,824,455 of record NZ_CP192032.1, read on the forward strand.
CAGGCGCCGCTCACCCCGGACACGCACCACCTGTTCGACGCCGCCACGCTCGCCCGCATGAAGCCGACCGCGGTGCTGGTGAACACCGCCCGCGGCCCGATCGTGTCCGACGCGGCCCTGGCCGACGCGCTGGCCGACGGCACCATCGCCGCCGCGGCCCTGGACGACATCGAGGAGGAGCCGGCCAAACAGCGCGACTGGCGGCCGGTGAACCCGCTGCTCAGCCTGCACAACACGGTGATCACGCCGCACGCCGCGTACTACTCCGAGCAGTCCCTGCGCGCCGTCCGCGCCATCGCCACCCAGGAGGCCGTCCGCGTGCTCACCGGCCGGCCGCCGACGTCGCCGGTGAACTCGGTCCGCTCGTGAGCAGCTCGGGCAGGCCGAAGGCCGGGAACAGGTCGGGGCGGTGGAACGCGTGCACCGCGCGGACGCGGTTCCCGGCCGGCGTGAGCACCTTGATCGTGTGGGCGCGGTAGGTGCCCGCCGGATCGCGGACGTACCAGGCGAACGCCGGCTGCCCGTTCGCGCGGGCCGGCACCAGCAGGCGCGCGCCCGGCTCCGGCCGCAGCTTCGCCCGCAGCAGCGCGAGCACGCCGGCGCGCCCGGCGAACCAGGTCGGCACGGGCGGCATCTCCCAGCGCACGTCCTCGGTGAGCAGGTCCTCCAGGGCGGCCAGGTCGGCCCGCGCGAACGCGTCGGCGTAGCGGTCGAGCAGCGCGCGGCGGTCCGGCTCGGCCGGTTCGCTGAGCCCCTCCTCGGCCGGGGCGAGCCGGGCCAGCTCGGCCCGGGCCCGCTGCAGCGCGCTGTTGACGGCCGCGGCGGTCGTGCCGAGCAGGCCGGCCACGTCTGCGGCCGGCCAGGCGAGCACGTCGCGCAGGATGAGCACCGCCCGCTGCCGGGCCGGGAGGTGCTGCAGGGCGGCGACCAGGGCCAGCCGCAGCGACTCTCGCGTGCCGACCAGGTCGGCCGGGTCGGGGAACGGCTCCAGCCAGCGGATCTCCGGGTCGCGCGGGGCCAGGTCGGCGGGGTCCGTGCCGGGTGCGCCCAGGGACGAGGGGACGAGCCGGCGGCTGCTGTGGGCGAGCGCGTTGAGGCAGACGCGGGTGGCGATGCGGTACAGCCAGGTCCGCACCGACGACCGCCGCTCGAACCCGGCGAACCCCCGCCACGCGCGCAGGTAGGTCTCCTGCACCGCGTCCTCGGCGTCGTGGAGCGAGCCGAGCATGTGGTAGCAGTGCGCGAGCAGCTCGCCCCGGAACCGTGCGAACGCGTCCTCGAGGGTCATGCCGTCTCCACCGCCGTGCTCCGGGCCGCGATGCCGAGGCCGGCGACCGCTCCGAGCAGCGACAGTACGCCGCACGCGGCCATCGCGCGGCCGTAGGCCGGGCCGAGCGCGGCGTAGCCCCCGGCCGCCGCGAACACCGCCGAGCCCGCGGCGACGCCCAGGACGCCGCCGAGCTGGCGCATCATGCTGTAGATGCCGGAGGCGAGCCCGACCGCCGGGGCCGGCAGCGCGCCGACGCTCGCGCTCTGGGCGGCGGGCATCGCCATCGACACCCCGCAGCCGGCCAGCGCGAGCGGCGCGACCACGGCGGCGTAGCTCGCGGCTCCGGCGGCGGCGATCCAGAGCAGTCCCGCCGCCTGCAGCGCGAGCCCGGCCACGACCAGCGGGCGCTCGCCGATGCGGTCGACCAGGCGGCCCGCGACCGGGGCGACCAGGAACAGCGTCGCCGTCCACGGCAGCAGCCGCAGCCCGGCAAGGGCCGGGCCGGAGCCGAACGCGAGCTGCATGTACTGCGCGTTGAAGAACACCGCGCCGTAGAGCGCGGCGGTCAGCAGCAGGCCGGCCGCGTTGCCGGCGGTGAAGGAGCGCAGCCGCAGGTACGCCGGCGGGACCATCGGCGCGGGCGCCCGCCGCTCCCAGGCCGCGAACCCGGCCAGCAGCAGGGCGCCGGCCGCGAGGGCGCCGAGCACGCCCGGGCTGCCCCAGCCCGCCGACGGACCCCGGACGGCGCCCAGCACCAGGCCGAGCACGCCCAGGCTGAGCAGCGCGAGCCCGGCCGGGTCGAGGCGCCGGGCCGGGCCGGTGCTCTCCGGAACCCAGCGCACCAGCAGCGGGAGCGCGACGACCCCGACCGGCACGTTGATCCAGAAGATCCACTGCCAGGCCAGGCCCTCGGTCACGGCGCCGCCCAGCACCGGCCCGGCGAGCACGGCCAGCCCCGTCAGCCCGCTGAACAGGCCGATCGCCCGGCCGCGGCGGTGCGCCGGGAAGCCCGCCGCGAGCAGGCCCATGGCCAGCGGCATCACGACCGCCGCCCCCGCCCCCTGCACCGCCCGGGCCGCGATCAGGGCCGGCATCGACGGGGCCAGCGCGCAGGCCGCGGACGCCGCGCAGAACACGGCCAGCCCGGCGGCGAACGTGCGGCGGCGGCCCCAGCGGTCGCCGAGCACCGCGGCGGTGACCATGAGCATGGCGAAGGCGAGGCTGTACGCGTTGACCGCCCACTCCAGCTGCTCGGCCGAGGCGCCCAGGTCCCGCCGGATCGTCGTCAGCGCCGCCGCGACCACGAGCGCGTCCAGCGCCACCATGACCGCCCCGAGCGAGGTCAGCCCCAGCACCCACCGCTCCCGCACGGTCGCGCTCGGTTCACGCGCGGCCAATGACACGTCGTTCATCGCTCCTCCTGGCATCGGTTCTGCCAGGAACAGACCGGCCGGGCGGTGCAAACTGATCGCCGGACGCCGCAATGGCAAGATGGGCCGGTGGCGGATCAGACTTCCCAGCAGGCATTGCTGCACGCGGCGGGCGGCGCCGGGGCCTGGGCGGTGGTGCTCACCTTCGGCGCGCACCGGCGCGAGCTGCGGGGGAGCGAGCCCGGCGCGTCCGCCGACCGGATGGCGATCACCGCCGTCATCTCCGGGCTGGAGGCGCTGACCCGGCCGACGTCCGTCGAGGTGCGGGTGCACAACGACTACGTGCGGCGGGGCGGCGACGGGGAGCTGCGGGAGCGCTTCAAGGCCGCGGCCGGGCGGCACCGGGTCACCTGGCGCTGGTCCGGCGAGTACGAGGAGCTGACCCAGGCCCAGGCGCTGGTCGTCCCGCGCGAGGACCCGGTCGAGACCGCCCGCAAGGGGCAGCTCGCCGACCTCGCCCTGGCCATCGCGGCGATCGAGAAGGCCCCGCCGTCCGCGAACGCCGTGCCGGTCCGGGTCAAGAACGCTCCGCAGGCTGAGCCGATCGAACAGGCCCCGGCGCCGGTCAAAGCGGGGTCGATGGGGACGTTCGTCGAAGCGCTGGGCGAGCACATCGCCGACGATCCCGAGGCCCCCGACCCGGCCGAGCTGGTCGAGCTCGCGGAGAAGATGGTCGAGGACGAGCCCCGGGCCATCACCGCCGTCGGCAAGGGCGAGGTCACGTTCGAGGGCATCGGCGCCGTCGCGGTGCCGGCCGAGATCGCGGGCCTCGCGCAGGTCGGGTGGCGGGTGCTGCTGTCCGCCGCGTTCGTGGAGGGCAACTGGTACCTGCTGGACGTCGCGCCCGGCGAGGCCTGACGTGCGGCCCGGGCCCGGCGAGGTCCTGCACTTCTCCGAGGACCCGCGCATCGAGCGGTTCGCGCCGCACGTCGCCGCGACCGCGCAGCAGCCCGAGCCGTACGTCTGGGCCGTCGACGCCGCCCGCGCGCCGGACTACTGGTTCCCGCGGCAGTGCCCGCGCGCCATGGCCTGGGCGGGCGACGGCACCACGGACGAGGACCGGGAGCGGATCGCCGGGGCGGGCTGCGGTCCGCGGGTGCACGCCATCGAGTTCGGCCGGCTCGAGCAGCTGCGCACGACGCGGCTGTACGCGTACCGGTTCGACATCACGCAATTCCGGCCGTTCGAGCGGCACGCGTACGTCGCCACCGAGACCGTCGTGCCGCTGGGGCCGGCCGAGCCGGTGGGGGACCTGCTGGAGCTGCACGAAGCGGCCGGCATCCAGCTGCGGCTGCTCGGCAACCTGTGGCCGTTCTGGGATGCGGTGGTTGCGAGCAGCATGCGGTACAGCGGCATCCGTCTGAGAAATGCGAGGCCCCGTCCGTGAGTGGACGGGGCCGTGCACCGGCGATCTCAGGCGGTGATGCGGGCCTTGGTCTTCGGGATGGACTCGACCACGCCGCGCGGCAGGTTGAGCGTGTCCGCGGACACCTGGGCCGGCGTGTTCGCCATCCACTGACTCAGTGAGATGTCCTCGAACTTCGGGTTGCGGAACATCTCCAGGAACACCAGCGGCTCGCTGCCGGTGTTCTCGACGTAGTGGCCGTAGGCGAACGGCACGTAGCCGACGTCGCCCGCCTGGTAGTTGAACGTCCCGTTCTCGCCCGAGCTCGCGAAGACGCCCATCCGGCCCTGGCCGGAGATGTAGTACTGCCACTCGTCGTCGGTCGGGTGCCAGTGCAGCTCGCGCAGGCCGCCCGGGTCGATCTCGACGAGCGCGGCGCAGATCGAGTCGGCCGCGGAGAAGTTGGTCTGGTCGACCACGCGGGCCTTGCCGCCGTTGAAGTACTCCGGCTCCTGCGCCAGCATCCGGTGCTTGAACGTGCGCGGCACGTCGCCGGTCGGGCTGACCACCTGGTCGCGTTCGAGCGGTGGCGGCACCTGGCCGGAAAAGATGTACTTTTCACGTTCCGGCAGCCGGTCCAGCTGCTCCGGCGTCCAGCCGAAGTTCTTGGCGATGACCGAGCGCGGGGTGTGCGCGAAGAAGTCGCTCATCATGAACGTGGCGTTCTCGGAGAACGCGCCGTCGTCGAACACGAGCAGGAACTCCACGCCCTCGTCGAGCGCCTGGATGTGGTGCGGCACCCCGCGCGGGAAGAACCACAGGTCGCCCTTCTCGACGTCCTCCAGGAAGTTGCGGCCCTCCTGGTCGACGGCGCCGATGCGGCAGCTGCCGGACAGCACGTACGCCCACTCGGACTGCTTGTGCCAGTGCAGCTCCCGGTACGCGCCCGGGTCGAGCGACATGTCGACGCCGGCCAGCTCGGTGGCGATCGGCAGCTCGCGCTGCGTCACCTCGCGCGTCCAGCCACCGTCCTCGATGCGCGTGTGCGCCATCGACATCGAGAACTTGAGGTTGGGCAGCGTGCCGCGGTCGGTCGCGGGCGGGGCGAGCAGGTCGGGGTTCTGCCGGTCCAGGGCGACGTTGCGCGGCCCGACGTCGGGGCCGCCCTTCAGGCCGCGCTCCGGCTGCGGAATGCGTTCGGGGTTGCTCATCAACGCTCCTTCTGGGGTTCGGTGTGCCGCAGGCCGCAGAGGGCGCGGACCCGCGGTACACCTCCGATCAGGGCGACCGCCGCGGGGATCGCGGCGGCGGCGAAGCACAGCGCGAGGACGGTCACGGGCGCGGCGCCGAGCGCGAGGGCACCGACGGCGGCCAGCGCGAAGCCGAGGGATCGCGCGCGCAGACAGGTGACGGAGGGCACGCGGACTCCATCTACAGCATCAGCAGGACCGGCAGGGACAGGCCGACGGCGGCGACCACGAAGCCGGCGCTCGCCGCCACCCGGGTCGTGGCCGCGGCGTTGACGAGCCCGCCCATCAGCGCCCGGTCCCGGCAGAAATACACCAGCAGAAACAGCGCCACCGGTACGCCCAGTGAGATCACGATCTGGCTCAGCACCAGCAGCGCGGTGAGCGGCGCGCCCAGCAGCAGCGCGGCCATCGCCGGCAGCATGGTGAGCACCCGGCGGACCCGGCTCGGGATCTGCCACCCGAGGAAGCCCTGCATCACGAAGTCCCCGGCGAGCGTGCCGATCCCGGACGAGGACACTCCGGAGGCGAGCAGCGCGACGGCGAACGCGAGGGCCGCGGCCCCGCCGACCCGCGCGGCGATCTCGCCGTGGGCGGCGATGATGTCGCCGGTCCAGCCGCCGGCCGTGAGCGCGCCGAGGCCGGCCCCGAGCGCGATCATCGCGACGTTGACCACGGCCGCCCCGCCCAGCGCGACCCCGCAGTCCAGCCGCAGCGCCCGGCGCACCAGCCGGGGCGTGCGCCCGCCGATCGCGTCGGCGACCCGGAACTCGGGCCGCACCGCGAGCGCGGAGTGCAGGTAGATGGCGTGCGGCATGACGGTCGCGCCGACGATGCCCATCGCCAGCAGCGCGCTGCCGACGCCGTCGAGGCGGGGCACGAGCCCGCCGGCCAGCCCGGCGGCGGACTGGTGCCCGACCGCGACGATGTCCCAGAGCACCCCGGCCCCGACGAGCAGCAGCGCCCCGGCGGTGAACACCTCGAACCGGCGGCGGCCGCGGCGGCGCAGCTCCAGCAGGACCATCGACACCACCGCGGTGATCACCGCGGCCGCCGGGACGGGCAGCCCGAACAGCAGCTTCAGGCCGATCGCCGCCCCGACGAACTCGGCCAGGTCGGTCGCGAGCACCACCAGCTCGGCCTGCCCCCACAGCAGCAGGCTGGCCCAGCGCGGCAGCCGCTCCCGGCACAGCTCCGGCAGGCTGCGGCCGGTCGCCACGCCGAGCTTGGCCGCCTGGAACTGCACCAGCAGCGCGACCAGGCTCGCGGCGACGACCACCCACACCAGCAGGTACCCGCTGGTCGCCCCCGCCGTGAGGTTCGTGGCCACGTTGCCGGGGTCGACATACGCGACGGCGGCGACGACGGCCGGTCCGACGAGCGGCGTCAGGCGGGGTTTTCGGGACTGTACGGGTCTCTCGGCGACCGCGACCTGGTCCATGAGTCCACGGTGGACCGCGCCCCGGACACCCGCCTCACCTCAAGCGGCTAGACGGGGGCGTGGTGGTAGTCGGCCCGGGCGAAGGCCTTGCCGAGGCGCACCAGGGGCTCGGGGGCGTCCAGGGCGCCCATCCGGGCCTCGATGAACACGGCGCGGTCGCGGGTCGCCGCCGCCTTGTCCAGCGCCGCGGCGAGCTGGTCCTCGGTGCCCGCGGTGATGGTCACGGTGCGGTCGTGCGGGTCGAAGGCCTGGACCAGCCGGTCGTACCGCCAGGCGCCGATCTCGTTGTAGGCCGCGTGCTCGCCGAGGATGCAGCGCTCCACGGTGTACCCGTCGTTGTTGACGAGCACGATCACCGGGTTCAGCCCGAGGCGCAGGATCGTCGCCAGTTCCTGCACGGTCAGCTGGAAGGAGCCGTCGCCGATGAGCAGCACGTGGCGGCGGTCCGGGGCGGCGAGCATGGTGCCCAGCACGGCCGGCAGCGTGTACCCGATCGACCCCCACAGCGGCTGCCCGATGAACGCGCAGTCGCGGGGCATCGGCTGGGCCGCGAAGCCGAAGTACGAGGTGCCCTGGTCGGCCACGATGACGTCGCCGGGGCGCACGAAGCCGGCGACCAGCGGCCAGAACCGGTCCTGCACGAGCGGCTGGCCGGTGATCGGCTCCGGGCTGGACGGGATGCGCCGGTGGGTGACCGGGCCGCGGCCGGTGCGCTCGGGCGCGCGGGCCAGCACGGCGAGGGCGTCCTTCATGCACACGTGGGCGAACGGCGTCCCGGCGATGTCGGCCGCCACCGCGTGCAGCTCGATCATCCGGTCGGGGTCGAGGTGCTGGGAGAAGCCGCCGGTCACCGAATCCGTGAACTGACATCCGACCGCGAGCAGGCACTCGGCGTCCTCGACCGCGGCGCGGGCCTCGGGGGAGCTCAGCGCGCCCGCGTACCCGCCGGCGAACTGGTCGTGGGTCTCCGGGAAGACGCCCTTGGCGCTGCTCAGCGTGGCCACCGGGCAGCCCAGCGCCTCGGCCAGCTCGAGCAGCTGCGGGCCGAGCCGGTAGCGGTCGACGCCGGGCCCGACGAGGATCGCCACCGAGTCCGCGGTCCGGATGCGCTCGCGCGCCTCGGCGGCGAAGCGGGCCAGCATCGCCTGGTCGCAGGAGGGCTCCGGCAGGGCGAGCGGCGCCGCCGGGGCCGCGATCCGCTGACCGGCGACGTCGGAGGGCAGCATGAGGTACACCGGACGCTTCTCCAGCCAGCACAGGCGCAGCAGCCGGTCGATCTCGGCCCCGGCGTTGTCCCGGTCCAGCAGCGCCTGGCCCGCCGTGTACTCCGCGGCGCACCGCGCGGCCCGGGTGAAGTCGCCGTCGCCCGTGGTGTGGTGCACCAGCTGCCGCTCGCGCACCACGAACGTCGCCGGGGTGCCCACAATGGACACCACGGGGACCCGTTCGGCGTACGATCCGGCGATCCCGTTGAGCGCGCTCAGCTCGCCGACGCCGAAGGTGGTGACGACCGCCCCGATGCCGTTGAGCCGGGCGTAGCCGTCGGCGGCGTAGGCCGCGTTGAGCTCGTTGCAGTTGCCGACCCACTCCAGGCCGTCGGCCGCCTCGAGCTGGTCGAGGAACTCGAGCTGGTAGTCGCCGGGCACGCCGAACACGTGCCGGATGCCGACCTCGCGCAACCGCGTGAGGAGGTACTCGCCGATCGTGCAATCCGTCATCGCGCGCGACTACCCCGCCCCGCGCGTCTTGCACGGCGGGGCGGGGCTAGCGCTCGCGTCAGAGGCTGACGGTGCGCCCGCCGAGGGTGACGACGAGGTGACCGTCGGAGGCGAACGACCAGGCGAGCGCGCCGCTGTAGTTCGCGCAGCGCGAGCCGTTGGTGCCCGCCCACCACTGGTTGGAGCTGTCGCTGTCGCCGATCGTCTTGTCGTTCGAGCCGCCGCTGGCGAACCGGCACGAGGTGTTGCTCCGGTACGTCGAGCTGCCCGTGTCGAACGAGAAGTTCCGCTCGGCGTTGTCGATGGACAGGTTGTTCGAGATGGTCATGGCGCCCGGGTTGCTGTTGTAGGTGAACCCGTGGTGCCCGTTCTTGTACGCGATGCTGCGCTGGACGACGTGGTTCACGGCGATGTCGTCCCCGCCGAGCTTGTAGCCGTTGCGGTCGCCGTTGGCGTTGACGGTGCCGTTGCTCAGCGTGCCGTTCGCGTACGACAGGGAGTCCTGGATGGTGACCGGGCCGATCGCGCCGGTGTCGGTCTTCGTGTACAGGTCCCAGCCGTCGTCGATGTTGTTGTGGGAGACGTCGTAGCGGAAGACGTTGCCCGTACCGATGGTGAGCTTGGCGGCGAAGCCGTCGGCGTCCTCCCCGTCGGAGTCGGCGTTGTCGTGCGACTCGCTGCTGAGGATGAGATTGTTGGCGGGCCAGTTCGCCTTGGGGGTGTCGGAGGCGATCCGGGAGAGCTGCAGGCCGCTGTCGCGGTTGTAGCGGGTCACCACCCGCTCGATGGTGTTGTTGCTGCCGCCGACGAAGATGCCGTTGTCACCCGCCCGCTCCACCACGAGCCCGCTGAGGTGCCAATAGTTGCCGTTGACGGCCAGGCCGCGGTTGGCGGGATCCTCGCTCTGGGCGGCGAAGTTGAGCACCGGGGTCTCGCCGGGGTACGCCACGATGTTCTTCAGCGCGCCCGACGTCCCGTTGTTGCCGGCCGCGATGGTGATGGTGGACGACTGGCTGTAGGTGCCGCCGCGCAGGTAGATCGTCCCGCCGGCGGTCACCCGGGTGATCGCCGCGGCCAGGGTGGTCGGGCTGGCCTGCGTGCCCGGGTTGCTCGCGCTGCCGGTGGGGGAGACGTAGAGGGCGGACGACGGCGGCTGGCTCGTCGGTGGCTGGCTCGCCGAGGGCGTCGGGCTCGGGGAACCGCTCGTCCGGGAGGGCGTCGGTGTCGGGTTCGTGGTCCCGCCGGTGGTGACGGTGACGTTGTCGAAGTTGGCGCTGGAGTACGCGGTCTGCAGGCCGATCCGGCCCTTCGCGAGGGCGCTGCTGCTCGCGGTCGCGATCGTGGTGCCGTCGACCGTGCCGCGGATGGAGTTCCCGGTGACCGAGATGGCCAGGGTGTACCACGTGCCCGTGCTCACGGTCCGCGCCGCGCTGCCGAGCACGGTGACCGTGCCACCGTTCACCGCCTGCAGCTGGACCTGGTTGCCGGGCAGCAGGGCGAGCCGGTAGAACGTGGTGGCGCCGGTCGAGCGGGCCAGCAGGCCGGCGAACCCGCCCGAGCCGAGCGCGAGGGGCTTCACGCTCGCCTGGACGGTGTAGTCGGTCCAGCCGCTGTCGCCGGCGAAGTCGCGGGCGTTCTCGCTGCCGGCGTTGGACTGCTGCAGCACCTTGCTGCCGTCGGTGACGACGCTCCACGTGCCGCCGGACTTCGACCAGCCGCTGGTGGAGCCGTCCTCGAAGGTCGCGCTGAACGTCGTGGCGGCGAACGCGACCTGCGTGACGGCGGCCAGGACCACGGCCGCTCCTCCGGCGATCGGCCACTTGAGGTTTCTATTCATGTAATTGAATGTAGGAAAGCGCATTCCTGGGGGCAATACGCGGCGTTTGCAGGTTTGTTGCAGGTTTCAGACGTACAGCCTGCCGTCGGCGACGACCACGGCGCTGCCGGCGATCTCGACCTGCTCGACGCGGTCGCCGGCCATCGTCACCTGGGCCCGGATCGTGGAGGGCCGGCCCATCTCGACGCCCTGCCGCACCGTGATCGCCCCGCCGAGCGGCGCCATCCCGTGCCGGCCGAGGTGCAGGGCGAGGGGCCCGGCGGCCGAGCCGGTGCCGGCGTCCTCGGTCACCCCGTACGCGGGCGAGAACATCCGGGCCCGCCAGACGAGCGGGTCGGCGGTGGGCGCGAAGCAGTTCGCCGCGAGGTCCTCGTGCTCGGCGAGCGCGCGCAGGTCCACCCGCAGCGCCGACAGCTGCTCCACGGATTCGAGGCCGACGAACGCGTGCCGCGGGCCGTTGCGGTACACCTCGACCGGCAGCGTGGACCGCGCGACGCCGAGCGCGGCGAGGAGTTCCTTCGCGCGCGCGTACGGCTCCCACACCGGGATCGGCTGCAGCATGCGCGCGGTGAGCGCGCGCTGGTCGCCCGTCCTGCCTCTCGTTTTCCCGACGAACTTGAACGGCACCACGCCCATGCCGGTCTCCATGCGCAGGGTTCCCCTGTGCACGCTTTTGTGGCCGGTGGCCGCAAGTACCGCCGCCGTCCCGAACGTCGGATGCCCGGCGAACGGCAGCTCCCCGACCGGGGTGAAGATGCGCACCCGCACGTCCCCGCCCACCAGCGGCGGCAGCACGAACGTCGTCTCGGACAGGTTCATCTCGCGCGCGATGCGCTGCATGCACCCGGCAGTCAGCCCGGCCGCGTCGGGGACGACGGCGAGCGGGTTGCCCTCGAGCGCGGTCTCGGTGAACACGTCGGCGATCACATATCCGTACACGTCGCCGACGGTAGAGTTCGCGGGGGACACCGCCCACTACTCGTTCGCGCAGCCCGCTTTCCGAAGGAGCCCGACGATGCTTGAAGCCGACGTCCGCCGCGTGCTCGACGGCACCCCGCTCGCCCACGTCGCCACGGTCGACGCGGACGGCGCCCCGCACAGCTCGCCCGTGTGGATCGGCACCGACGGCGACGCCGTCGTGTTCTTCACCGGCCCGGACTCGCGCAAGGCCCGCAACCTGCGCCACGACCCGCGGGTCGCGGTGTCGATCGCCACCCCGGACAACCCGTACCAGCCGGTCATCGTCCGCGGCCGGGTCACCCGCTGGATCGGCGGCGACGAGGGCTGGGCGATGATCGACCGGGTGGCTGCGAAGTACACCGGCGGGCCCTATGACCGCAGCCAGGAGCGCATCATCGCGGTCATCGAACCCGACCACCAGAAGATCGGCCTGGGCTGATTTCCGCACGCCCGCTGCAGAACCGGGTCCGGCCCACCGGGGAGATCGTCGCCGATCCCGCCCGCGGGACGCTGATGGGCAACCGCGGCTGCCTGCACGGCACCGGCCGCACGCTGGGCAGCGCCCGCTGGCGCTCCAAGCTCTGGATCTGCTGCACCCTGACCTGGAAGGACGTCCGCCGCGACCCGATGCCGCCGGGCCGCTGGACGGCGCTGTTCTTCCTCGACGAGGCGACCGCGCTGGCCGCCGGGCACCGGCCGTGCGCCTACTGCCGGCGCGCCGACTTCCTCGCCTACGCCGAGGCCTGGCGGGCCGCGGAGGGCTCGGCCCGCCGGCCGTGGGCGCACGAGATGGACGCCCGGCTGCACGGCGAGCGGGTCGAACCGCGCACCCGCCGCCAGATCACCCGCCCGACCGGCTGCGCGGGCCTGCCGACCGGCGCGATGATCCGCCACGACGGCGCCGCCGGGCTGGTCGCGGGGGAGCGGTTCCTGCCGTGGACCAGCACCGGGTATGGTCCGCCGCGCCCGCTGCCCGCCCGCGCCGACCTGCTCACCCCGCCCGCGTCGGTGGCCGCGCTGGCCGCCGGCTACCGGCCCGCCCTCCACGAAAGCGTCGTTGGCATCGGTCGGTGACAATGTCCGCATGCGTTGGTCGCCGCGGGTCAGCTGGATCGCCGTCGCCGCGGTGCTCGCCGCCGTCGTCGCGGTCCTGCTCTGGGAGGGGCTCGACCGGGCCGACAAATGGGCGAGCGTGGCCGGCGGGGCCGCGGCGGTGGCCGGGCTGCTGCTGACCGAGCTGCGGCGGCGGGCGACCGGCCGCACCGGTTCCGGGGCCACGTTCACGGGTGCCCCGCTGACCGCACCCACCGGCATCGGTACCGCACTGATCCGCGGCCGGGACCGCGACCTGCGGCGGCTGCGGCGGGCGCTGCGCCGGCCGGACGGCACCGTACACGTGCTGACCGGCCTCGGCGGTGTCGGCAAGTCGTTCCTCGCGGTGTCGATGTGCCGCTGGTTCGAGCGGCGCCGCGGCCGGGCGGCCTGGTGGATCGCCGCCGAGGACCCGGCGGCCCTGACCGACGGCCTGGTCAGCCTGGCCGAGGAGCTCGACCTCAGCCGCGCCCAGGTGACCGCGATCCGCCAGGGCTCGCCGCGGGCCGTCGAGCAGCTGTGGGATGCGCTGCGCCGCACCCCGCGCCGGTGGCTGCTCGTGTTCGACAACCTCGACGAACCGGAGGTGATCGCGGGCCTGCTCGGCTCGGGCGTGGCGCGCTGCGCGGACCGCGGGCTCGTCCTGGTCACCAGCCGGATCGGCCGGCGGCAGCGGGAGCGCAGCGACGCCGAGGTGACCGAGCTCGGGCCGCTCACCGCGCCCGACGCGGCGCAGGTCCTGCTCGACCGGGCCCCCGAGGCCGGGGACCGGCCGGCCGCCGAACGCCTCGCCGCCGACCTGGGCCGCCTGCCCCTCGCCCTGCGCCTTGCGGGCGAGTACCTCGCCTCGCCGTATTCGATCTGGCGCACGTTCGACGACTACCGCCAGGCGCTGCGCGAGCTGGGCGTGCGCACGGTTCTCGGCGCGGACGGCGACGACTCGCGCGGGCACCGCGGCAACGTGGCGCTGACCTGGGAGCTGTCGCTGAGCGCCCTCGACCGCCAGGGCCTGCCCCAGTGCCGCCCGCTGCTGCAGGTGCTGGGGTACTTCGCGCCGGCGGTGCCGGTACCGGAGAAGGTGTTGCAGCTTGTGGACGCGTTGGAGGTGCGGCGCCTCGTGCAGCGCGGCCTGGAGGGGCTCGCCGACTACGGCCTGATCGACCAGCTGAACAGCACGGACCCGGACGGCGGCCGGATGCTCATGCTGCAACCGCTGGTGGCCGAGACGAGCCGCCAGGATCCGGCCGCCGCCCGCACCGCGGTCGAGTTGCTCGTGGCGGCCGTCGCGGCCCGCCGGTTCGACGACAGCGCCGAGTGGCGCTGGTTCGGGCTGTTCGCCCCGCACGTCGAGCAGCTGCTGAAGTTCAGCGACACCCTCGGCGAGGAGCACCTCGCGAGCCTGGTCTCCACCGTCGCCCGGGTCGTCGCGGCCAGCACCTGGCGCGGCCACGAGACGGCCGCCGAGACTCTCGCCGTTTCGGCGCTGCGCCACGCGTCCGGCCTCGGCCCGGACCAGGTGGCGATCCTGGCGCTGCGCAACGAGCGGGCCTGGGCGGTCGGCCGGCTCGGCCGCTGGACGGAGGCGCACGCCGAGCTCACCGAGGTCTGCGCGGCCCGGACGCGCCTGCTCGGCCCCCGCCACCCCGACACCCTCGACACCCGGCACAAGCTCGCCTGGGCCACGGGCCGGCTCGGTGACTGGGAGTCGGCCCGGGCGCAGCTGGAGCAGGTCCTGCTGGCCCGGATCGCCGTGTGCGGCAAACGCGATCCCGACACGCTGCACACCCGGTGCTGCTACGCCTGGGCGGTCGGGCGATGCGGACGGCCGAAGGAGGCCCGGCGGCGGTACCGGGCGGTCGTCAGAGACCGCCGGCGCGTCCTCGGCGCCGACCACGTGGAGACGCTCGACGCCCGCCACTCGATCGCCGAGCTGCATGTCCTGAGCGCGGACTTCGGCAAGGCCGAACGGAAGCTGCGACCGCTGATCGCGGACCGGCTGCGCGTGCTGGGCGCCGAGCACCCGGAGACCCTGGACACGCGCCCGCGGTACTGGCTGGGCCTGGCCCTGCTCGAACAGGGCCGACGCCGCGCGGCGAGGCGGGTGCTGCGCCGGCTGGCGGCCGACCAGACCCGCCACCTCGGCCCCGACCACGCCGCCACGACGGCCACCCTGACCCTCCTGAACACTTAGCCCTTGCGCTAACTGTTGGCGGCGGCAATACTTAGCCTCATGGCTCAGTATTCGGCCCAGCTCGACGGGGTGTTCGTGGCCCTGGCCGACCCGACCCGGCGGGCCGTGATCCGGCGCCTGGGCGGCGGCCCGGCCAGCGTGGGTGACCTCGCCGGCGAGTTCCCGATGGCCCTGCCGTCGTTCATGAAGCACGTCCGCATGCTCGAGGGCGCCGGCCTCATCCGCACGGCCAAGGCCGGCCGGGTGCGCACCTGCACCCTCAACCCCGAGCGCCTGGCCCTCGTCGACGACTGGCTCGCCGAGCAGCGCCGGATCTGGCTGGGCCGCACCGACCGCCTCGAACAGTTCGTCACCACGGAGGACAAGACATGAACCCCGACCTCGACATCGCCCTGAACCGCGTCATCCGCGCCCCGCGCAAGTCGGTGTGGAGCGCCTGGACCGATCCCGACCGCCTCGCCCAGTGGTGGGTGCCGGCCCCCGCCCGCGCGCTCGTCGACCGGCTGGACGTCCGCCCCGGTGGAGCCTTCGTCACCCAATTCAGTGAGGACGGCACCACGTTCGCCCCGCACCTCGACGCCTGTTTCCTGGTCGTCGACGAGTTCGAGCGGATCGTGTGGACCAACGCGCTGGACAGCTCGTGGCGCCCGGCGAGCCCGGCGCCGGTCCCGATGACCGCCGAGATCACCCTCCTCGACCACCCGGACGGCACCGACTACCGCGTGATCGTCCGCCACGGCGACCCGGCCGCCCGGGCCCGGCACGAGGAGCTCGGCTTCCACGACGGCTGGGGCCTGGTCACCGCCCAGCTCGCCGCGCTGGCCGAGGAGTCCGCCGGGAACCGGAACGCGTAGCTGAATGGTGCAGCCCGCGGCGCCGGTCGGATGCATTCCGTAGTCGTCCATTGACCCTTGTGACGGCCGCTCGGGATAATCGGGGCCGTGGACGCCCAGGTTGAACCGCCGCTGCGGGTGGAGTTCTCGTACGGCCCAGGAGTCCGCCAGGTCGCGCTCGGCGGGACCGAGGCGCTCGACCGCTCCGTACGCGCGATGAACGACGCCATGGGCATCATCCGGCAGATGGCCGGACGGGTGCGCCAGACCGTGCGCACCATGCCTGGCCGCCCGTCCGAGGTCGAGGTCGCGTTCGGCATCAAGTTCGACGGGGAGGCGGGCGCGGTCATCGCCAAGGCCGGCGTCGAGGCCTCGATCAACGTGGTGTTCCGCTGGGACGGGCACACCCTGGCCGAAGCCGAAGCGCCGCTGGAGCTCGCGGTGGTCGCGGTACCGCCGCAGCCGACCCCGTGACCGCCCCCACCGACCGCGTCATCCTGCAGGACCTGCGCAACTGCACCGTGCGCATCCGCACGCTCGACGGCGCCGCGGTGGTGGGCACCGGCATCATCGTCTCGCGCGACGGCCTCGTCATCACCTGCGCCCACGTGCTGCGGGCGGCCGCCGTCGACCCGGCCGAGCTCGGCGCGTCGGTCACCGTCGACATCCCGCGCCGGCAGGACCGGCCGGGCTGGTCGGCGGTGGCCCGGGTGGTCTGGTACCCCGACGGCTTCGACGACGACATCGTGTGCCTGCGCCTGCGCGGCCGGGTCGACCTGCCCGCCGACCGGGTCGCCGCGCTCGGCTCGGCCCACGACTCCCAGGACAACCGGTTCCGCAGCTACGGCTTCCGGCGGCTGCAGAAGTACCTCGGCGGCATCGCCGACGGGCTGATCCTCGGCGAGGTCGAGCCGCCCGAGGAGGCGGTGGCGCTGACCGACCCGGTGCAGCTGCGCTCGACCCAGATCAACGCCGGCATGAGCGGCAGCCCCGTGCTCGACACCGTGCGCAACCTCATCGTCGGGGTGGTGTCCGAGACCTGGATCCCCGACACCACCGGCAAGGACAGCGAGACGGCGTGGGCCGTGGACGCCCGGGTGATCGGCTTCTCCCGGCTCGGCATCGACCTCAGCGACCACCCGCTCCCGCTGCGCCGGGCCGAGCCGCCGGTCTTCGACGAGGCCCTGGCCCGGCAGGCGGTGCCGGTCCCCGGGCACCGGCTGGCCGACGCGCCCTCGGTGGTGACCGACTGGGTCGGCCGCGAGGACCTGATCGGCCTGTTCGACGAGGCCTGGGAGGGCCGGCGGATCCTCGTGGTCGGCATGATCGGCTTCGGCGGCGAGGGCAAGAGCAGCGTCGCCCGCCGCTGGATCGACACGGTCATCGAGCGCGGCGACGACGTCGCGGGGATCTTCTGGTGGAGCTTCACCGAGCGGCCCAGCACCGACGAGTTCCTGTCGGCGGCGGTGGAGTTCCTCAGCGGCGGACGGCTGCGCCCGGCCGACGTGGGCGGCGAGGCCGGCAGCCGGGCCGCGGTCGTCGCCGGGGTCATGCAGCAGCGCCGGTACCTCTTCGTGCTCGACGGCCTGGAGGCGCTGCAGTACGAGCGGGGCGACCAGTACGGGTCCGTCACCAGCCAGGAGCTCTACGACTTCCTGCGCTTCGCCGCGACACCCGGGCACCAGTCGTTCTGCCTGCTCACGAGCCGGGTGCCGGCGCTCGACCTGGCCGCCTACAGCACCTACCAGCACCTCGCGATCGTCCCGCTCAGCGTCGCGGAGGGCCGCGACCTGCTGCGCAAGCTCGGCGTCATCGGCCCCGACGCGTCGCTCGAGCAGCTGGCCGCCGACTGGGGCGGGCACGCGCTGACGCTCACCCTGGTCGCGGCCTACCTGCAGCGCCGGTACGCGGGCGACCCCCGCCGGATCGGCTCGCTGCCGCCGCCCGGGTCCGGGCTGTCCGAGGGCGAGCGGGTGCGGCGGATCCTGCGCGAGTACGACGACCTGCTCGCCGAGGAGGAGCGGCAGGTCCTCGTCCGCTGCTCGCTGTTCCGCGGCCCGGTCGAGGACGACGCCCTGCGCGCCGTGCTCGGGCTGGCGGGGGACGACGCGGGCTGGGACCGTACCGTGGCGCGCACGTTGCTCTATCTCGAGGTCGCCCGGGTGCTGCGGCGCGACTCCCGGTCCCGGCTGATGCTGCACCCGCTGGTCCGCGACTTCTACCAGGCGCACGGCAGCCGCGAGGAGCACGAGCTGGCCTTTGCCTACTACCGCTCGGCGCTCGCCCCGGCCCCCGCCTCGCTCGACGACCTGGAGCCGGCGATCGAGGCGGTGCACCACGCGTGCAGGGCCGGGCGCTACGACGAGGCGTGCGACATCGCGTACGACCACGTCTACCTCGGCGACCGCGCGCTGGTCACCAGCGAGCTCAACGCGTACGAGGCGGCGCTGTCGATGTTCACCGGCTTCTTCCCCGGCGGCGACGTGCACGCCGAGCCGCTGCTCACCGACCCCGAGTCGCGCGGCTGGCTGCTGCACGAGGTCGCCGCCTGCCTGCAGATGCTGGGCCGGCTCCGGGAGGCGGCGAGCATGTTCCGGCGGGCGAGCGCCGCGTTCGTCGACCTCGGATCGTGGCACGAGGCGGCCGTCAGCTGCCAGAACGTGACCGAGTTGTACCTGCACCTGGGCGCCCTGACCAGCTGCCGGCGGCTCATCCCGGAGGCGTTCGACCTGGCGGAACGGGCGGCCGACAAGGAGGACGAGCTCGTCGCCGAGACCCTGCGCGGCGCGCTCGCGCACATCGAGGGCCGCTCCACCGAGGCCGAGGCGGCGTTCGGGCACGCGCTGCGGATCGCCACCGCGCACACCCCGATCCCGGCGCTGTACAGCTCCAGCGGCACCCGCTACGCCGAGCACCTCATGCGCGCCGGCCGGTCCGCCGAGGCCCTCGCCGTCCTGCGCCGCAACGTCGAGATCTGCCGCACCGCCGGCTGGCTGGCCGACGTGGCCCGCAGTCACGTGGGCATCGGCGACCTGCACGTGGCCGCGGGCGACCTCGACGAGGCGCGGGCGGCGTACGACGAGGCGCTGCGGGTCGCCCGCGGCATCACCCGCCGCGACGTGCTGGTCGCCGCGCTGCTCGGCCGCAGCCGGTTCGACATCGCCACCGGGGACCGCGGCGAGTCCCTGACGCACGCGGTGCACGCGCTGCACCTGGCGATCATCGGGGGCTACCGGCTGTACGAGGTCGACGCCCGGATCGTGCTCGCCCAGCTGCGCGCGCACGCCGGCGACCCGGAGGCGGCCCGGGCCGAGCTGACCCAGGCCCAGGAGATCAGCATCGAGATCGGCTACTACTGGGGCGAGCACGACGCGGCGGCCGCGGCGACCGTGATCGACCGCCTCCGCCGGGCCGGCTAGTCGTCGAGTTGCCGGTCCGGGGCGGGCTCGGTTTCGCCGCCGACGATGCGTTCCAGCTGCTCCGGGCTCAGGCGGGGGTCGATCGGGGTGATGCGCCGGCGCCGGCGGGGCGGCTCGCGGTGCTCCTCCGGCTCGGCGGGTTCCGCGGGCTCGGTCACAGCGTCTGACGATATCGCACGACGCCGATCCCGGGTGTAACCCCGCGGCGGGTCCGCGCGTGTCAGTCTCGTCGGGCCGGGCGTCGCCGGCCGGGGCCCGACCGCGTCGCGCTCACCGCCGCACTCGCGAAACTGCCCAAGAACCATTGGGCCGCGGTTGTACTGCACCATCTCGCCGACCTTCCGATCAGCGCCATCGCCGCGCAGCTCGGGGCGAACGAGGGCACGGTGCGCGTCTGGCTGCACCGCGGCCGGACCGCCCTGGCCGCCCACCTGCGCGACAGCGGCTTCACGAATGCGGGGGAGGACCGCGATGCGTGACCACACCGAGCAGTTGCTTGACGCCGCGTTCGCCGGGTTCACCGACGCCGGCGGCGCGCAGATCAAGCCCGCGGGCCTGGCGCCGGTGCGCGCGACGGTCCGCAGGCGGCGCAATGTGCGCACGTTCGGCTGCGCGTTTGCGGCCGTTCTGGCCATCGTGGTGCCGGTGGCGGCGTACGCGGCGCGCAACGGAACGAACGACACATCGCCGGTCCCGGCCGACTCGGCGCCCGGCGTGCACCCGTCCGGCCGGCCGGTGGACGCCTCGCCCCGGGCCGACCGACCCGGGCCGCCGGAGGCCATCCCCGGTGCGCCGACGCTGCGGTCGTGGGTGGCGAACTGCGCCGACCCGTCGCTCGACGGGCTCGTCACGGTCAAGGACCTCTGCGACGGCACCGTCACGATGCCCGCCTCCGCGCACAACGGCCAATGCCCGGACCGCGCGGCGACGTTCACCGCCGGCGTGAGCGGAACCGTCCATGTGCGCAAGGTCGCGCAGACGGACGTCGACGGCGACGGCCGGCCGGAGACGATCGCCCTCTACGACTGCACGGGCACCGACCTCGGCTCGCAGGCGGCCGTCGTGCTCACCCGCGCCGCGGACGGCATCCGCACCCTCGGCGACCTGGTCACCTCCGAGAGCCTGCCGGGCGGCATCCACTGGGTGCCGGACCTCGGCACCGACGCCGACGGCCACGTGTGGCTGCGGGTGAGCGACCGCCGCGAGCCCGACGACCCGGCCGTGCCCCAGTGGCGCCGGTACCGCTGGACCGGCTCGTCCTTCACCCAGGACGCCGGGCCCACGACGTTCGCCACGGACAGCCGCGGCCTCGTCGTGAGCGCAACGCTCACCCTGCAGCCGCTCGCTTCGGACGGTTCGCGCGAGGCGGCGCTGATGCTGACCGTTCGCAACGGCGGAACGGACACGGTCGAGCAGCCCCTTCTGGACGTGGTGTTCAAGCACGGTGCGCGAACGGGCGAGACCGAGTGCCCGGACGGGGCGCAGAACGGCGTGCCGATCGCCCACTGCTCGGTGCCGGCCCTCGCCCCGGGCGCGACGCGGACGTTCACGATCCGCCGCAGGTTGAGCGCCGTGGACGTGGCGGCGGTGACCGACCCGTCGGTCGCGCAGACCGGCTGGGCGTACCTGCAGTTCGGCCTGCTCCGCGCGGCCACCGTCGCCCTGCCCCGCGCCACCGGCTGACGGCCGCGCGACCACGACGGCCGGCGGCGGACCCGCTGCCGGCCGTCGGCGCCGGGCCCGGAAGATGGCACAGAAACAACCAAGCGTTTGCTTGCCTCAGGGCGGTACCCCTGCTAAATCTTTTAAAGGATTTTTGGCAGTCACCTCCGGAGGTGAAGAGACGTGACAGCAGTCGCGGAGAGCGGCGTCAAGGAC
This sequence comes from Dactylosporangium sp. CS-033363, assembly GCF_050942475.1. Taxonomy (NCBI): domain Bacteria; kingdom Bacillati; phylum Actinomycetota; class Actinomycetes; order Micromonosporales; family Micromonosporaceae; genus Dactylosporangium; species Dactylosporangium sp. CS-033363. The sequence goes on from NZ_CP192032.1 coordinate 3,845,116, forward strand.
GGCGGGGCCGCCGTCTGGTCGCCGCGCATCACCCCGCCCATCGGGGTCGAGCTCACCGACGCGCAGGCCCTGGCGTGCGCGTTTCGCATCCTGGCGCAGTCCGGCTTCAGCGAGAACATCGCCGGGCACATCACGATGGTCAAGAACGACGACGGCGACATGTGGATCAATCCGTGGGGCCTCTGGTGGGACGAGGTGAGCGCCTCGGACCTGTGCGTCGTCGACCGCGACGGCGCGGTCAAGGAGGGGCGCTGGGACGTCACCCCCGCGTTCCACATCCACACCGAACTGCACCGCGCGCGGCCGGATGCGCGCGTGGTCGTGCACAACCATCCGTACTACGTCACCGTGCTCGCCGCGGTCGGGGTGCTGCCCGAGATCGTGCATCAAACCGGCTCGATGTTCGACGGCGACCTCGCGTTCGTGCACGAGTACACCGGCGAGGTGGACGACGCGGCGCTCGGGGCCGACCTCGCGCGGCGCATCGGGGACAAGTCCGTCGTCATCCTGGCCAGCCACGGGATCATCGTCACCGCGCCGACGATCCAGGAGGCCACCTACCGCTCCGCGAGCATCGACCGCGCGTGCCGCCTCGCGTACGACGTCATGCTCCTGGGTCGCGACCCGCTCGCGATCGCGCCGGGCCTGCGCCACGGCATGAAGAAGTCCCTGCTGGAGCGGGGATCGGACTACTTCTGGGCCGGCGCGGTCCGCAAGCTGCTGCGCCACGAACCCGACGTCCTCGATTAGGAGAGAGCATGGCTTCGATCGACGAACTGCTGCGCAACACCGGCTTCACGACCGCCGACCGCAACAAGGTGACGTTCCTGCCCGACCCGCCCCGCCAGGAGCGCAAGTACACGTTCATCTCCGTCGACGACCACATCGTCGAGCCGCCGGACGCGTTCGACGGCCGGATGCCCGCGAAGTACGCCGACCAGGCGCCGCACGTCATCGAGAAGGACGGCAGCCACGTCTGGGTGTACGACGGCAACGAGTTCCCGAACGTCGGCTTCAACGCCGTGGTCGGGCGCCCGGTCGACGAGTACGGCATGGAGCCGTGCCGGTTCGACGACATGCGCCGCGGATCGTGGGACATTCACGAGCGCATCAAGGACATGGACCTTTCCGGGGTGTACGCCTCGCTGTGCTTCCCGTCGTTCCTGCCGGGCTTCGCGGGCCAGCGCCTCCAGTTGTCCACACAGGACGCCGAGCTCGCCCTCGCGGCCACCCGCGCGTGGAACGACTGGAACATCGAGGCCTGGTCCGGCGCGTACCCCGACCGGATGATCCCCTGCCAGCTGCCGTACTTCCTCGACCCGGAGGTCGGCGCGCAGGAGATCTACCGCAACGCCGAGCGCGGCTTCAAGGCCGTCACGTTCAGCGAGGCCCCGCACATGCTCGGGCTGCCGTCCCTCCACACGGGACACTGGGACCCGATCATGCGCGCCTGCGCCGAGACCGGCACCGTGGTGAACCTCCACATCGGATCGTCGGGCACCTCCCCGTCGACCGCCGAGGACGCCCCGCCGGACGTGGTCGGCGTGCTCTTCTTCGGGTACTCGATGTTCTCCGCCGTCGACTGGCTGTACTCGCGCATCCCGGTGCGGTTCCCGGACATCAAGATCGTGCTCTCGGAGGGTGGGATCGGCTGGGTCCCCGGCCTCGTCGACCGGCTCAACCACATGCTGAGCTACCACGCGATGTACGGCACCTGGAAGGGCATCGAGCTCACCCCGGCCGAGGTCCTGCTGCGCAACTTCTACTTCTGCGCGGTCGAGGACCCGTCCTCGTTCGCCCTGCGCGACGTGATCGGCGTCGACCACATCCTGCTCGAGCAGGACTACCCGCACTGCGACTCGACCTGGCCGCACACCCAGCGCACCATCGAGGAGGAGATCGGCGGCCTGCCGGCCGCGGACGTGCGCAAGATGACCTGGGAGAACGCCTCCAAGCTGTACCGGCATCCGGTTCCGGCCGCCGTGCAGCAGGACCCCGACGCCTACTAGGCTCGATGTCGTGGAGCCCCGGGTACGCGTCCATCGGCTCGCCGAGCAGGTCGCCGACCGCATCCGGGCGCAGATCATCAGCGGCGACCTCGCCGACGGCGACCCGCTGCCGAAGTCGGAGGAGCTGAGCCGGCGGTACCCGGTCAGCCTCCCGACCCTGCGCGAGGCGATGCGCATCCTGGAGGCCGAGGGTCTCATCACGGTCCGCCGGGGACGGCTGGGCGGTGCCGTCGTGCACCGGCCGTCCCCGGCGAACCTCGGGTACAACCTCGGCCTCGTCCTGGCCGCCCAGCACGCGGACATCGGCGACGTGGCCGTCGCCCTGCGGCACGTCGAACCGGCCTGCGCGGCGCTGTGCGCGTCCCGTCCCGATCGCGCACAGACGGTCGTGCCGAGACTGCGCGAGTTGCACGAGGAGTACCTCGCGAGCATCGCCGACCTGCCCACCGTGGTCGGCGTGTCCCGCCGCTTCCACGAGGCCCTGGTCGGCCTGTGCGGCAACCCGCCGCTGATCGTGCTGGCGGGCGCGCTGGAGGCACTGTGGTCCAGCCACGAGGAGAGCTGGGCGAGCCGCACCGAGCCCCGTCGTGTACCGCTCACCCAGCGCCGCGAGTCCGGCGAGGTCCACGGCCGGATCCTGACCCTGATCGAGGCGGGCGACCCGGCGGCGGTGCACCAGCTCGTCGCCGCCCACCTGGCCAGCGCGCAGCGCAACCCCAAGCCGGCCGGCTCACCCACGATCGACCTCACTCTGCTGAGGGAGCTCATGCAACCATCAGGCGAGGCGAGCGATCCGGGCTGAGCGCGCCTGCTACGTTCGGCCCATGGCAGAGCTGGTCGCGGACCCGGTCCCCGAGACGCGGCCGGGCTATCGCGCGCTCGCCCGCAACTCGGCGATCGCGGCCGGGGCGGTGGTCGCCAACGGGCTGCTGAGCGCGGCGATCCTCGCGCTGTGCGCGAAACTGGGGCAGACCGCCGAGATCGGCGCGTACACGGTCATGACGTCCGCGCTCGCGTTCGTCGTGATCTTCCTCAGCGGCGGCTCCACCCTGCTCTACCTCAACGGCACCGAGGAACAGCGCGCCCTCGTGCGCAGCCAGTGGATGCTCGTCGTCGTTCCCGGCCTGCTGCTCGGCACCGTGGCCGCGGGCGCGTTCTACGCCGCGCGCGGCTACGGGATCGGCGCCCTGGCCGCGGCCGGCGTCATCGCGCTCGGCAACGGGCTCGCCACGCTGCAGCTGTCCGACTTCAGCCGCCGGATGCGCTTCCTCGAGAGCGCCGTGCTCATCTGCACCAGCAAGGCCGTTTCACTCGTGCTCGTGGTGCTCGGCGTGCCGCTCACCCTGGCGCTCGCGGTGATCGGCCTCGCGCAGCTGCTCGCCGGCGAACTGATCCTGGGCAAGCACGGCTCCCTGCGCGCCAACCTCCTGCGCGGCCTGTCCCTGCGGCGGGCGATCGAGGGGTACAAGAGCAGCCGTCATCTTTTCGGCTACTCCCTGGGCGAACTGTACGTCGCCCGGTTCGGCACGCTGATGCTCTCCCTGGTCGCCACCCCGGCCGTGATGGGCAGCTTCGGCGCCGTCGTCACCGCCTACCAGGCCATCGGCGGCGTGGTGCAGTCCGCGCTGCAGGTCCCGATGGTCGCCCGCGCCCGCGACCGGCTCGGCATCGAGCGCTCCGCGCACCCGGCCGGCTTCTCGATCGCGGTCGCCCTGACCTGCGCGGTCCCGATGGCCGCCGCGGTCGCGCTGCTCGCCCCGTTCCTGACCGGCACCGTGCTGTCCCTGCCCCACCACCAGGCGGCCGCGTGGCTGGCCGTGTTCATGCTCGCCCTGCCGTTCATGGCCGTCACCCGCGCCCTGTTGTTCAACTGGATCGGCGACGCCCACTACAGCCGCGCGACGAAGGCGATCGCCATCCTCGCCGGCGTCCTCACCGTCACGGTCGCCGCCGGTGTACCGCTTTTCGGCCCCCTCGGCACCGCCGCCGCCACCGCCGCCGCGGAGGCCGTCGCCCTGGCGGTAATCCTGGCGGCCCTGGGCTGGCGCGGCGAACCGCGGCCCCCTCGGCCGGTCGCGGGCTGATCCCGCGGGCGTGGGGCGTGTATGTTCCGCTCGTGAAGATGAGGGTCGCCATCGGCGTCGCGGTCGCGTTGGTCCTGTCCTGCTGCGGCTTCACCCTGTACCGGCACTTCGCCCCGAATCATCACGCGTTCGGCGACAAGGGCTGCTACGCGAGCACGACCGACGTCGAGAAGCTCGAACCCGCCCCGTGCAGCGAGCCCCACCAGGCCGAGATCGTCGACTTCTTCTACCCCGACGGCGCCGAGACCGGCTGTCACAAGGCGGCCGAGGACTTCCTGGGCGGCCCGCTCGCCGACGCGCGGATCGAACTGCGCAGACTGCCGTACGTGCGCGAGGACTTTACTTCCCTCGCCTGCGCGCTCGTCGTCACCACCGACTCCGACGACGCCGCCACCGAGTACGTGGGGACCCTGCACGGCGCGATGACCGGCGAGCGCCCCATCGCGATCGGATGCGGCCGCTACGACGACGGCCGGCTGGAGTACCGCGCCTGCACCGACGAGCACTCGGCCGAGTACGTCGGCTCGGCCGTCGACGGCGGCGACCACGAGGGCAGCTGCCGCCAGGCCGCCGCCGCGTACCTGGGCCAGCCGGTGGACGATTTCGCCGCGCGCAAGGACCTGCGTTCATATGTGCTCGCTTCGCCACGCGACGGCCGTACCGGCTGCGTGGTTTCGTTGTTGCCCGGCAAGACCGGACTGACCGCGTCGCTCAAGGGCCGAGGCGCCGCCGCCATTCCAGCCTGACGCGCGCTCATCGCTCGAACGAGCGAACATACGCAAGCGCCGCGTGCATCGACGCCCGCAACGGGGCAGAACTGCGCATCGTCTGACCGAGCAGGTTGCCGCCCTGCAGCGCCACCAGCAGCGTGAGCGCCAACTCCTCCAGGTCGGCGTCCGCGCGCAGGTCGCCGCGATCGCGCATGGCGCGCAGCCCGTCGTGCAAGATGCTCTGCCAGTGCAGGAACCCGCGGCTCAGATCCTCCCGCGACGCCTCGTCGGCGAACCCCAGCTCCCCGGCGAGCGACCCGAGCGTGCACTCGTTGCGCCCCCCGGTCGACTCCAGATGCTCGATCGCCGCATCGGCCCAGGCCTGCAGCGCGTCGAAGCTGTCCAGCGCCCCCATGATCGGCCGGCCCGGGACCAGCGGCGCCTCGGCCTGGCGGGTGATGACGGCGCGGATGAGGGCCTGCTTGCTGTCGAAGTAGTGGTACAGCTGGGAGCCGCTGATCCCCGCCGCCCGGCGCACGTCCTCGGTGCCGGTTCCGGCCACGCCGCGCGCCGCGATGAGTTCGGTCGCGGCCAGCAGGATGCGCTCCCGCGTCGCCTGGCCCTTGCTGGTCAGGCGGTGCGGCCTCGGCGCAGTGGCGTCGCTCACGAGCACCGAGCCTACCGAATGGGTTGCTCAACCCAAAATTCGTGCTAGAAATTGGGTAGGTCAACCCAGAAAGGGGTCCGGACATGTCCGCATTCGAGGGCCGTACCGCCCTGGTCACCGGCGCCACCGCCGGCATCGGCCGCGCCGTCGCCGTCCAGCTCGCCGACCGCGGCGCCGAGGTCGTCGTGCACGGCCGCGATCCCGAGCGCGGCGCCCAGGTGGTGCAGGAAATCGCCGAGCGGGGCGGCCGCGCCAGGTTCGTCGCCGCCGACCTCACCGACGCCGCCGACGTGGCCCGCCTGGCCGCCGCGGCCGGCGAGGTCGACATCCTGGTCAACAACGCCGGCGTGTACGCGTTCATCGGCACCCCGGAAACGAGCGCCGCCGACTTCGACCGCCACTTCGCCATCAACACCCGGGCCCCGTTCCTGCTCGTCGGCGCCCTGGCCCCCGCGATGGCCGAGCGCGGCCACGGGGTGATCGTCAACGTCACGTCGACGGCCGCCACCGCGGTTGCCCCCGTCGGTACCGCCTATGGCGCGTCGAAGGCCGCCATGGAACTGCTCACCCGCTCGTGGGCCACGGAGTTCGGCGCCGCGGGCGTCCGCGTCAACGGCGTCTCCCCGGGCCCGGTCCGCACCGACGGCACCCGGCAGATCATGGGCGAACACGTCGACCTGCTCGGCCGGACCAACATCCGCGGCCGCGTCGGGGAGCCGGACGAGATCGCCGACGTCGTCCTGTTCCTCGCCGACGACCGCAGCAGCTACATCAACGGCACCGTCATCCTCGCCAACGGCGGCGAGCGCAGCGCCCTGCCGGCCTGACGCCGTCGCTCACGGCCCGGCCGTGACCCGGGTGCGGCGGTAGTACGACCATCCGGCGACCGGCAGCGCGACCGTCCAGGCGAGCAGGATCGGCAGCCCCACGAACGCGCCCGCGAGGGTGAACGGGTCGTCGGTGCTCGCCTGCGCGATCGCGCGCGGGAACTGGAAGGGCAGGGTGAGCGAATAGCCGATCAGGAGGAGGGATCCGAGCACGGCCGGCGTCAGCGGGAACCACGGCGGCACCCGCCGCCCGCGCAGGAACGGCACCCAGCGCGGGTAGATCCGGCCCCACTCGCTGGTCAGCCCGAGCGCCAGGATCCCGCCGAGCACGGCCAGCACGATCAGGACGCCGAGGTACAGCGCGCCGGCGGGCAGGCCGAGCACCGCGTGGTAGCCCTCGGTGCCGTGCGCGCGCCCGTGGTACCAGTCGTCGAAACTCGCCCGGTGGGCCAGCCACGGAATGCCGAGCAGCCACGGAACGTGCATCGGCACGAACCCGAACACCGGCACCGCGAACCCGACGATCCCGGCCACCCGCGCCCAGCGGGGCAGTGTGTTGTCCATGGACGCCAGTCTCTGCGTGCCGGCTGTGCCGCCCCTGAGCGAACCTGTCCGCCCGCTCAGCATCACGTGTCGAGCAGCTCCGGCGTGAAGATCTCCTCGACCGTCCAGCGGCGCGGCGACAGGCCCTGCTCGTAGTGGTACCGCAGGAACGTGTCCACAGCGGTCCGGTTCGCCGCGATGCCGTACGGCCACCAGTCCTCCGGGAGCAGTTCGGCATTGCGCTCGTACAGCGCGTTCGTCCACGGCAGCAGGTGGTGCGCCTGGTACAGGCGGGCGCTCTCGCGGTACCGCTGCAGGCCCTTGTCCTTCGCCTCCAGGAACGCGTCGTAGACCGTCCGCGCCAGGCCCGGGTTGCCGGTCAGCAGGTCGCGCGGGGCGGCGAGCAGGTGCATCATCGGGAAGATCCCGGTGCGCCGGAAGTAGTCGCGCTCGACCGGTTCGTAGTCGGGGAACAGGCGGCGGACGGCCGGTGAGCGATCGAGCACCGGCTGCGGCACGTTCGCGGTGAACAGCGCGTCGATCTCGCCGGATGCGAGCATGCCGCTGAGCGTTTTGCCGTCCGGCGCACTGCGCACGTCGACATCGGCCGGGTGCGGGTGGGTGGTGAAGTCGAACGGCGGCATCGGGCGGTCCAGGCCGCCGATCACCCAGCGGTTCGCGGCGGGGCGGAAGCCGTGCTCGTCCATCAGGGCGCCCTTGATCCACACGCCGGAGTCCTGGCCGTACACGCCGAACTCGCCGATCGTGCGGCCGGTCAGGTCGGCCGGTCCGGTGATGTCGCTCTCGGCGTGCACGAACACGGACGAGTGCCGGAAGACGCGGGTCGGAAAGACCGGGATCGCCGTGTACGGTGCGCCGCTGTCCAGCGCCCGCAGGTAGAACGTCAGCCCGAACTCGGCCACGTCCGCCTCGCCGGCGATGAGGGCGCGGAAGATGTCGGGCAGGGTCGGCCGGGTCTGCACGTTCGCGCGTTCGAACAGCGCCTCGGTGGCGTCCGACCGGCTGGTGATGACGCGAAGGTTGTCCATATGACCACCGTCGCCCCGGCGCACCCCGGCCGTCCAAGTCCGAACGGGCGGGCCGCATACCTTCTGGGTATCGTGCGCAGGTGGACCTGCGGTTGCTGCGCTACTTCCAGGCCGTGGTCGAGGAGCGCCACGTCGGGCGGGCCGCGGCGCGCCTGCACATGACCCAGCCGCCGCTGAGCCGCGCGCTGCGCCAGTTGGAGAGCGACCTCGGCGCGACGCTGCTCGACCGGACCCCGCAGGGGGTGCGCCCGACCCCGGCCGGCGAGGCCCTCTACGCCGAGGCCCGCGCCCTGCTGGAGCAGGTCGACCGGCTGCGCGAGCGGGTCCGGGACGCCGCCGGCACCGCGACCCTGGCCGTCGGCACCCTCGCCGACACCGCCGAACTGCTCAGCGGCCGGCTGGTGGCCGCGTTCCGGTCCGAGCATCCGCACGTGACCGTCTCCGTGCACGAGTCCGACCTGAGCGACCCGACCGCCGGCCTGCGCGCGGGGCTCGTCGACGTGGCGTTCACCCGCGCGCCGTTCGACGAGACCGGACTGCGCGTGCACGCACTCACGAGCGAACCGATCGGCGTCGTCATGCACGCCGACGACCCGCTCGTGCGCGAATCGTCCGTCGCCGTGGCCGAACTGCGCGATCGCCGGTGGATCCGGCTGCCGGAGGGGACGGACCCGGCGTGGGCGGCGTACTGGACCGGGCCGCCGCACCCGGACGCCCCGGTCCTGCGCACGATCCAGGAGTGCCTGCAGTCGGTGCTGTGGAACGGCACGTCGGCCCTCGCCCCGCTGGATCAGCCGCTGCCGCCGGGCCTGGTCACCGTGCCGGTGCGCGATCGCGCACCGAGCCGCCTGCTGATCGCCTGGCGCGCCGATCGCGTGACCCCGCTCGTGCGCTCGTTCGTGCACATCGCGTCCAGTAGGCTCCGGTGACCATGGAGCCGTTCCCCCTGCCGCCCTGCGAGCCCGGCTTTCAGGACCTGCACGAGGTGGCCGCCGCCGTCGAGGCCTGGGCCCGCTCGGACGCGATGGCCGAGCTGGTCGCCGAGTTCGGCGGCGGCGCCATGACGGACCTCGACGCGCTCGCCGGCTTCTCCGCCGTCTGGGACTACCGGGCCGGCGTCAAGGAGCGGTTCGACACCGAGCGGATCGACTTCGAACCCGAGCGCGATGCGCGGGTGCGCACCCTGATGCACGGCCTCGGCATGGGCGGCCCGCCGGCGCCGAAGCACGGGCGATACGACCACATCCTCGTGCTCGGCGGCGGCATCCGCGTCGCGCTCGGCCGCACCGACTACACCGCCCGCCTCCTGGCCGCGGGAACGACCACGCGCACGCTCACCGGCCTCGGCAGCCACCGCCACCGCGACGACCGCGAGTTCCGCGAGGCCGAACGGCTCGGACTCGGAACCATCGAGACCGAGGCCGACATGATGGCCGAGGCGTTCCGGAAGTTCCTCGCCCTCGGCGAGCCCACGAACGTGCACGAGCACCATCGCGCATGGCCCGGCGACCGGAACGTGCTCGCCGCCCCGTCGACGCGGCCGCCGCTGCGCGCGAACACCGCCGACACGCTCATCGGCTGGGCCGAGATCGTGCACGAACCGAAGCCCGACGAGCGCGTGCTCCTCGTGACGAACGCGCCGTACGTGCGCCACCAGCACTGCGACGCGATCAGGCTGCTCGGCAGCCGGTACGGCTGCGGCATCGAGACCGTCGGCTACGACGACGCCGCGACCGCCGCATGGGGCCGCCCGCTGAGCACCACCGAACTCCTGCAGGAGGTGCGCTCGTCGATCCTCGCCATGCGCAACCTGCACAGGCACGCTCAGGACAGCGCGGCCACCACGGCCCGGTAGGCGTCCGTCCCCACCGAGAACGAGCCGTAGTACGGGAAGTTCATCTCCACCACGAGGTACAGGTTCGTCGCGATCACCGCCGCCGCCAGCCCCAGCAGGACCCGCCGCACCGACGTGTCGTCCAGCCCGAACAGCGGGCACAACCCGAGCAGCGCCACCGTCGCCGCCAGCACCCCGATCCACATCACCGGCGACATCTGCCGGTCGTCCGCCTCCGACTTCGCCGCCTGCCGCAGCGCCTCCGCCTGCCCGATGGTGCGCAGCGCGTCCACGACGTAGGCCCTCTGCGCCTCCGTCGCAGGCTGCAGCGCCGCCACGACGGACGTGAGGTGGTCGAGGTCGGCGATCCGCCGCGGGTCCGGTTCCGCGTTGCGATGGGCGGGCCAGCCGGCGATGATGTCCTGCTGGTACCGGACGATCTCAGCCCGGATCTGCGCCTGCGCCGAGCTGCCGAAGACGACGCTGCCCGGCACGAGCGGCGTGAGCGCGACGGCCTCCTGGCGCACCGTGTCCTGCGCGTCCTTGTAGCCCTCCCACAGCGACACCACGCACAGCCCGATCACGATCGCGTACGCGACGCCGACCGTGGCCACGATGACGCCCGTGACCTCGTTGTGCCGCTTGAGCCGGGTGTGCGGCAGCTGCCGGTGCACCACGGCGTCCCAGACCAGGGTGAGCGCGGGCAGGCCGGCGACGAGCACGAGCCCGACCAGCCAGGCCGGGACGTCCCGGACGAGCCACAATTCCACGCGCTCATACGGTACGGCGCGCGGGGTGCGGGATACCCAGAACGCGCGATCCGCTAACGCCGGGTGATCATCTTGCTACGGTCGGCGCCATGACCACGCAGGCGCTCGATCAGCCCGTGTACAGCCTCGAAGCGGGACGAGCTCACCCGTTCGGTGCGCGATGCGACCGCGAGGGCGTCAACTTCGCACTCTTCTCGGAGCACGCGACCGGGGTCGAGCTGCTCCTGTTCGACTCGTACGACGCCGAACAACCGGCGCAGACCTTCCGGCTCGACCCGCGCACCAACCGCAGCTTCGCGACCTGGCACTGCTACGTGCGCGGGCTGCGGGCGCCGGCCTTCTACGGGTACCGCGTGACCGGGCCGGACGGCGGCGGGCACCGCTTCGACCCGCAGAAGGTGCTCGTCGACCCGTACGCGAAGGGCGTCGCCCGCGCCCGCTGGGACCGCGAGGCGGCGTGCCGGCCCGGCGACAACGCGGCCACCTCCCTGCGCTCGGTCGCGATCGACGTCGACGCGTACGACTGGCAGGGCGACCGGCCGCTCAACCGCCCGCTCGCCGACCAGGTCATCTACGAGCTGCACGTCGGCGGCTTCACCCGCTCGCCGAGCGCCACGGTGTCGCACCCGGGCACGTTCGCCGCCGTGGCCGAGAAGATCCCGCACCTGCGGGAGCTCGGCGTGACGGCGGTCGAGCTGATGCCGGCCGCCGACTTCGACGACACGGTGCGCAACTTCTGGGGCTACAGCACCGCCGCCTTCTTCGCCCCGCACGCCCGCTACTGCAAGCGCCCCGCCGGCGGCCAGCACCTCGACGAGTTCCGCGACATGGTGCGGGCCCTGCACGCGGCCGGCATCGAGGTGATCCTCGACGTGGTGTTCAACCACACCGACGAGGGCAACCAGCTCGGCCCGCTGTTCAGCTTCGCCGGGCTGGACAACGCGAACTACTACTACCTGGACCCGGCCGACCCGCGGCACTACGCCGACTACTCCGGCTGCGGCAACACCCTGATGGCCAACCACCCCATCGTCACCAAGCTCATCAAGGACTGCCTGGAGTTCTGGGTGCGCGACATGCACGTCGACGGGTTCCGGTTCGACGAGGCGGCGGTGCTCACCCGCGGGGCCGGCGGCGCGGTGCTCGACGAGCCGCCGATCGTGTGGCAGCTCGAGCTGTCCGAGACGCTCGCCGACACGAAGATCATCGCGGAGGCGTGGGACGCGGCCGGGGCGTACGAGGTCGGGCGGTACCCGGGCTATCGCTGGGCGGAGTGGAACGGGAGGTTCCGCGACACCATGCGCCGGTTCGTGCGCGGCGACGGGGGCCTGGTCGGCGAGGTCGCGGACCGGCTCGGCGGGAGTGCCTCGCTGTACCAGGCGCGCGGCCACGCCCCGGGCAACAGCATCAACTTCATCACCTGCCACGACGGCTTCACCCTCGCCGACCTGGTGTCCTACGACCGCAAGCACAACGAGGCCAACGGCGAGGGCAACCGCGACGGCAACGACGACAACCTGAGCTGGAACTGCGGCGCCGAGGGGCCCACCGACGACCCGGCGGTCCTGGCGCTGCGTGAACGGCAGATGAAGAACCTGGCGACCCTGCTCATGCTGTCCCGCGGGGTGCCGATGGTGCTCGGGGGCGACGAGTTCGCGCGCACCCAGCAGGGCAACAACAACGCGTACTGCCAGGACAACCCGGTCGGCTGGGTCAACTGGCACCTCGCCGGGTTCAACGCCGGGCTGCTGGGCTTCTGGCAGGACCTGATCGCCTTCCGGGCCCGCCACGCGACCCTGCGCGCCAACGAGTTCTGGACCCCCGACGAGGTCGCCTGGCACGGCACCGAACTGGGCGCGCCGAACTGGGACGACCCGCAGGCGCGGGCCCTGGCCTGCACGATCCGCGGCCGCCAGGGCGGGCCCGACCTGCACGTGATGATGAACATGTACTGGGAGCCGCTGAACTTCCAGCTCCCCGCCGACGGCCGCCGCTGGGTGCGGGCCATCGACACCGCCCGGCCCGTGGGGGACACCGTCGACACGAGCTGCACCCTCCAGGGCCGGAGCATCGCCGTATTGCTGTCTCACTGAACTCGGGAGCCGCAGTGCCGAACGCCATCGACTTCACCTTCTCGGACCTCGTCGCCGGCTACGTCATCAGCTACGACGAGGGCAACCGCACCATCGAGCTGAACACCTCCGACGGCCGCCCGTACCGGATCAGGCTCACCGACACGACCACCGCGGAGCTGGTGCGCAACCTGGGCGACGGCTACCTCGACGCGACCGCCCAGCTGGCCAAGATGCTGCAGCACGGCCGGCTGGTGCACATCTACGGCGTCTACTACCCGGAGGACGAAGTCAGGTTCGAGGCGAAGCACCTGCTCATGTTCGGCAAGGAGCCGGACGAGTTCCGGTTCGAATCGCCCGGCTGGTGGGTCGACCAGATCGCGCGCATCGCCGACTTCTACCTCGACGACGAGTTCGGGCCGGGCGCGACGGCGTTCGACTACCGCACGTACCGCACGGACCTGTCCGTCGAGGGCACCAAGGCGGGCACCGCGCGCCAGGAGACGGACACCATCTCGCGGCTGGTCTACGGGCTGGCGACCGCGTACCTGATGACCGGCCGCGAGCGGTACCTGCGCGCGGCGAGCGCCGGCGCGCAGTACATGGTGGACAACCTGTGCAGCATCGACCGCGGCCAGCAGATCGCCTACTGGTACCACGCGCTCGTCATCAACCCCGACGGCACCGAGCGCAAGGTGTTCGCCTCCGAGTCCGGCGACGACTTCGACGCCATCCCCTGCTACGAGCAGATCTACGCCCTGGCCGGCATCACGCAGGTGTACCGCATCACCGGCGACCCGAAGCTGCGCGAGATCATCGACCTGACCGTGAACCTGTTCCACCACTACTTCAAGGACGCCGACCGCGGCGGCTACTGGTCGCACATCGACCCGGTCACGTTCGACCCGCACAGCCCGTCGCTGGACGACGGCACGCGCACGAACCGCGCCCGCAAGAACTGGAACTCGATCGGCGACCACATCCCCGCGTACCTGATCAACCTGTACCTGGCCACGGGCGAACAGCGCTACGCCGGCGAGCTCGCCGAGCTGTGCGACCTGATCACCGAGCACTTCCAGGACTACGACAGCAGCCCGTTCGTGCAGGAGAAGTTCCACGGCGACTGGAGTCCCGACCGGGAGTACGGCCAGCAGCTCGACCGCGCGATCGTCGGGCACAACCTGAAGATCGCGTGGAACCTGACCCGGGTGAACAACCTGCGCCCGAACGCCGGCTGGGTCGCGTTCGCGCGGCGCATCGCCGACGTCATGCCGACGGTCGGCATGGACCGCCAGCGCGGCGGCTGGTACGACATGGTCGAGCGGCACACCGCGCCCGGCGAGCGGTTCCACCGGCTCGTCTGGCACGACCGCAAGGCGTGGTGGCAGCAGGAGCAGGGCATCCTCGCGTACCAGATCCTCGACGCGGTGTTCGCGCACCCGTTCTACGCCAAGTACGCGCGGGAGAGCGCCGCCTTCTACAACGGCTGGATGCTCGACACGACGGCCGGCGGCGTCTACTTCAACGTCCTGGCCAACGGCAACCCGTTCATGCTCGGCGGCGAGCGCAGCAAGGGCTCGCACTCGATGGCCATGTACCACAGCGCCGAGCTGTGCTACCTCTCCGCCGTCTACCAGAACCTCGAAACCGAGGAACAACCGCTGGAGTTGTACTTCGCGCCGCGCCCGGGCGCGTTCGGCGGGACGCTGCGGGTGGCGCCGGACCTGCTGCCCCCGAAGGCGGTGCGCATCATGCAGGTCTGGGTCGACGGCCACGAGCACGCCGACTTCGACGCGAACGCGATGACGGTGAACCTGCCGCACAGCACCGAACCGCAGACCGTCCGGGTGCGGCTGGCGGCGAAGGCGGTCGCGTTCGGCGCGGACACGCTCAGGATCGGCGACGGTACCGCGAGCATCAGCCTGTCCGGCTCGCTCACCCCGCCGCGGCTGGGCGTCCTGCGCGAGGCCGTCGAGGGCGCGCTGGACCACGGCTGCCGGCGGGTCGAGCTCGACGCGGCCGCGCTGGTGTACCTCGACCCGGAGGCGACCCGCTACCTCGCGACGCTCAAGCAGCACCGCGAGTTCGAGCTGCGGGTGACCGGCGCGGCCGGCCAGGTCGAGCGGGAGCTGCGCGACAGCGAGCTGAACCAGGAAATGGTCCGATGAGACTCGCCGGCCACCGCATCGCCGTGCTCATCGAGAGCGACTTCTACGAGCACGAGATCTGGTACTACTCCTACCGTTTCCCGGAGGAGGGCGCCGAGGTGCACTTCCTGAGCCGGTTGTGGGGCCAGCCGCGGCTGACGTTCACCGGCCACGAGTACAAGGCGCCGTTCGTGTGCGAACGGTCCTTCGAGGACCTCGGCGACGACGGGCTGCGCGGCTACTCGGCGGTCATCGTGCCCAGCGCGTTCGTCTCGGACCGGCTGCGGTACAGCGAAAACCTGGCCGACCTGCCGCCCGCGACGCGGTTCCTGCAGCGCGCGTTCGCCGAGCCGACGATCGTCAAGGGCGTCATCTGCCACGGGCTGTGGCTGCTGGCCCGCACCCCGGAGCTCGTGCGCGGCCGCGACGTCACGTGCCATCCCAACCTGTACGGCGACGTGCTCAACATGGGCGCCCGCTACGTCGACCGCGACGTGGTCGTGGACGGCGACCTCGTCACCGGGCGCACCGGCGCGCAGGCCGGGCTGTTCGCGCGCGCCGTCATCGACCGGGTCGCGGCCGCGGTCCCGGCGCCGGTCTGAGAGGGGGCAACCGTGCAGCACGCCGAGGCCGAGCGGCTGATCGAGCCGTTCTACGACCTGTTCCGCAGCAAGCGCCGCGACTGGGACGCCGGTTTCGCGGTGCTGTCCGACGACTGGCGGTCGTACTACACGAACGGGCGCTGGCGCACGAAGACGGACACCAGGCCGTACATCGAAGGGCTGTTCGATCTGGTCCCCGACATCAACGTCGAGATCCAGCACCTGAGCGTGGACGGCATCTACGTCGCCGTGCGCAGCGAGCTGTCCGGGACGCCGGCCGCGGACTTCATGGTCCCGCACACCGGGCGCTCGTTCAGCATCATGACCATCGACGTGCACGAGATCGGCGGCGACGGGCTGCTGTCGGTGCTGCACCACCTGGAGGACTGGGGCACCGCGATCCGTCAGCTGCAGGGCGCCGAAGCGCAGGAGGAGCGATGAGAGTCCTGGTGATCGCGTCGAACTACGGCGTGTGGGCCGAGGAGCTGCAGGGCCCGTGGGACGCGTTGCGCGGGGCGGGCCACGAGCTGACGCTGGCCACCTACCTCGGCAAGACCCCGCTGCCCGGCGCCATCAGCATGGACCCGGAGTTCGTCGACCCGATGCAGAAGGTGAGGATGAACCCGCCGGAGCTGCTCGCGCGGATCGGGCAGATCCTCGACTCCGGCGAGTGGGCCGCGCCGATCCGCACCCGCGACGCGGACATGGCCGACTACGACGCGCTCGTCATCGTCGGCGGGGCCGGGTCCGCGCTCGACGTGGCCGGCAGCGGGCTCGTGCACCGGCTCGTGCTCGACGCGTACAAGTCCGGCAAGACGATCGGCGCGCTGTGCTACGCGGTCGGCGCGCTCGCGTTCACCCGCGACCCGGACGACGACATGCGCAGCGTCATTTACGGCCGCCACGTCACCGCGCACCCGCACGCCTGGGACTTCGTCGAGGACCTCGAGTACGACGTCGTGCGGGCCACCGAGGACAACCCCCGGCTGCGGCTGAAGACCAGCGGGTTCGTGTTCCCGCTGCAGTACCTCGTGCAGGACGCGGTCGGCCCGTCGGGCTCGGTCGCGTCGGACCCAACCACCTCGCGCGAACGCCCGAGCGTCGTCTACGACCCGCCGTTCGTCACCGGACTCTCGGTGGAGTCGGCGCAGGCCTTCGGCGCGAAGCTCGTCGAGGTGCTCGACCGGAAGCCGGTGAGTGCAAGTGCCTGACCTAGCCGATCCCACCATCAGTTCCATCAGCCGCGGCGACCTGCGGATCCACACGTTCACGGCGCCCGACGACTTCCTCGCCGACTCGACCCACGTCCTGGAGACCGACGGCGCGCTCGTCGTCATCGACGGGCAGTTCGTCGCGCCCTACGCGATCGCCTTCCGGCGCTTCGTGGACGCCTTCGACAAGCCGATCCGCAAGTTGTACCTGAGTCACGCCCACGTCGACCACTGGTTCGGCCTGAGCACGGCGTTCCCGGACGTGCCCGTCTGGGCCGCCGAGGCGACGATCGAGGAGCTGCGGCACACCGCCGAGTCCGAGCGGGCCGCCCGGCGGATGCAGTACGGCCCGATGGTCCCCGACGCCGTCGTGATGCCCCAGCACGTGGCCGAGCCGGGCCACGACACCGTCGACGGCGTCGACTACCACGTCGACGTCGTGCGCAACGCCGAGTGCGGCGCGCAGCTGGTGATCACCCTGCCCGGGCACGGCGTGACGATCGCGCAGGACCTCGTGTACAGCGGCACGCACGTCTACGTCACCCGCGACGCGGCGAACACGGTCGCGCTGCTGCGCATCATGGCCACCTCCGGCTCCGACGTGTTCCTGGCCGGGCACGGGCCGATCGCCGACTCCGCCGAGGTGCTGCACAACGCCGACTACCTCGCCTTCGCCGAGCAGCGCCTGGCCCACGACGACCCTGACTCGTTCCGGGAGGCGCTGCTGGCCGCGTACCCGCAGCGCCGGTGCCCGCAGCTGCTCGACATCTTCGTCCCGCGCCTGTTCGAGTCGTCCACAGTGGAGGTCGGCGGCCGATGAGCAGGAACGTGCTGTGTGTCGTGTCGGAGCACGGCTTCTGGGCCCAGGAGCTGCTGCTGCCCGTGGACCGCCTGGAGAAGGCCGGCATCGCCGTGCACTTCGCGACGCCGACCGGCGCGCAGCCGGCCCCGGACGGCGGGAGCCTCGACAGCTCCTATGTGGACCCGCCGCTCGGCCGCCCGGTCACCTCGCCGGAGATGGGGGAGCGGGCCCGGACCACGGACTGGGAGACGTACTTCAAGGACCGGCAGAGCCTCGCCGGCCTGCTGCCCGTCCGCCCGTACCTGAGCTCGGGCAGCTACATCGCGGCGATGGAGGAGTACTACGCCAAGCGGCAGGCGGCCTGGGACGAGATCCTGCCGCGGTACGACGGGCTGCTGCTCGTCGGCGGCAGCGGTCCCATCGTGGACATGGTGAACAACCCGCGCGTGCACGACCTGGTGCTCGGCTTCCACGCGGCCGGCAAGCTCATCGCGGCCGAGTGCTACGCCGTCACCTGCCTCGCCTTCGCCCGCGAGCTCGACGACCGCCGCCCGATCATCGAGGGGCGGCACGTCACCGGGCACACGATGGAGTACGACTACACCGCCGGCTGGCAGGTGACCGCCAACGGCGCGCCGCTGGTGTTCGGGGCGCCGCCGTTCTCGCTCGAGTACATCCTGCGCGACGCCGTCGGGCCGCGCGGGCGCTTCCACGGCAACGTCGGGCACCGGCTCTCCGTCATCCTCGACCACCCGTTCCTGACCAGCCGCTCGGTGGGCGAGTCCGACCTGTGCGGCGAGGTCATGGTGCGGGCGCTGACGGAGGAACTGCGGGTCTTCGGCTTCACGCATGATCGATGACGCCGAGCGCCGCCGGCTGCTGGCGGCGCTCGCGGGTGACCGTTCGCTCAGCGCCCTGAAGGCCCTGGCGGCGCTGGGCGGCCGGACCGCGCACCCGGACGACGTGCGCGACGAGGTCCTCGCCCTGTGGCCGGCCGGGGGCCCGGTGCTCGCCCTGGCCGGGGCGCTGCTGCGGCTCAACGCCGTCGGCGACCGCGCGTCGCTGGCCTGCTGCCTGGAGCCGACCCTGGCCGACATGGCCGCGCGGGCGCGCACCCGCGAGGACCACTTCATGACGATCGCGGTCGCCGACGAGTGCCGCGTCGCCGACCGCACGGTGCTGCACGGTCCGATCAGCTACTTCCGCGCGATGGAGCGCGACGACGGCACGTTCGGCCCGGATCCGCTCGACAACGCCATCGCCGCGAGCGCCCTGCTGCGCATCGGGGTGCCGCTGCGCGATCCGTCCACCGTGGGCAAGCTGCTGCTCGAACACGCCCTCGGCGGCGACCTCTGGACGCTGTACTGCGCAATGCGCGCACTCGGCCTCATGCGCATGACGCCGGCTCCATTTCCGGTGCCCGCCGTGGACGGATCGTTCGCCGACCAGACGTACCAGCGGCTGAGCGTCATCGAGTGGCTCGTCGCGCCGGTGTTCGCGGCCGCCCGCTCCGGCGACCTGGACGCGCTCGCGCGCTATCTGCGCGGCGGCGGCGACCCGGACCTGCGCGACCTGCGCGGCTGGACCCTGCTGTGCGCGGCGGCGGTGCGCGGGCGGTCGGGGGCGGTGCGGATGCTGCTCGCAGCCGGCGCCGACCCGTCCCTGCGGGTGCCCGACGCGGACGCGCTCCCCGTGTTCTGGGCGGCCCAGCACGGCGACGTCGAGACGGTGCGGGTGCTGCTGGAGCGGTGTCCCGAGCACGTGCACGCGATCAGCAAGGTCAACGGTCACACCGTGTTGTTACAAGCCGTCTTCTTCGGTACCGCACGACACCGCGACCTCATCGCCTGGCTGCTGTCCACGTTCGACGCCGCCGAGCTGCTCGTCGCCTGCAACGTGCGCGGCTACACGGCTCGGACGATGGCCCAGCTGTGGCACAACGAGCCGATCCTCGCCGTGCTGCCGGACCTTGTGCTGGAGACGGAACAGTACAGACGCCGGCTCTTGGAAACGATCGCGGGCGCGCCGGATCCGGCGGTGGACGCGCTGGTGGCGGCCCTGGCGGACCCGCGCGACTCGGCCGCGATCGGCTCGGCGCTGGCCGCGCCGGGGCTGGACATCAACGGGCGGGGCGGCCCGCTCGGGCAGACGCCGATCATCGCGGCGGTGACCGGCACCGATCCGGACCCCGGGACGGCGGCCGCCCGGCTGTCGGTGGTGTCCGACCTGCTCGCCCGCGGCGCCGACCCCGACCTGCCCGAACGCCACCCGATGGGGGTGGACGCGGTGATCCGCGCGGCGGTGCTGAACCACTTCGACTGCCTGCGGCTGATCGCCGCGGCCATGCCCCCGCTGGCGTTCGCGGCGGCCCTGAACGAGCGCCCGGCGATCAACGGCCAGACCGCGCTGGACGACACCGTGCACCGCGCGCTCACCGCCCCGCCGTCCACCTTGGACAGCCACCTCGCGCAGATCCGCTGGGCCCGCGCACATGGCGCCCGTCCCGACATTGCGGACCACACGGGCGTAACGCCCCTGGGCCGGGCCACGGCCGCCCTGGCCGACCCGATCCTGAAGACCCACGCGCCCGCCGTCCTCGCCGCGCTCGGTGACGGTGGGTAAGCGGGACAGCGGGGCTGCGCGACGGCCGGTTAGCATGCGGTTGGCGCGCCGATGGTGCGTGCGCCGCGATCACTTCGGGTAAGAAGATCCCGCGCCGCTCGGACGGCGCTCAGGGGTGCGCGCGAACCTGCCGCTGCACAGGGTGGATGCGGAGGATTTCGCGTGACGTACCGATGGGACATCCGCACCGACGGCCCGGCCCACTTATGGACGGCGGCCGAACGCGCCGGCCGCCTGCGCACCGCCCTGCACGCCCTCGCCGCCGCGTTCCCCGGCGAGGCCGACACCGTCCGGATGACGCCCGGCGGCGACCAGACCCCCGTCCATGCGCCTTCGCTCGTCCGCGAGCTGGAGACGGCCGGCCCCGAACCGCTCACCCTGGGCCGCGGCCGGCTCTGGCTCACCTGGCACGAGCCCGAGCCGGGCCGGTCCGCGCTGCACGTGGGAACCAAGCCCCTGCTGAACCCGGTCCTCGAGGAACACCTGCCGGCGGTGGCCAGGCTGGTCGCCGAGTTGGGCGAGGCCTGGGACGCGGACTACGCCTGGATCGACCTGCCCCACGTCCGCGAGCTGTGGAACGAACCCGGCGCCCCGGTCTTCTCCCTCGCCACCTGGCTGCGCACCACGGCCGCGCACACCGACACCGCGGACCTGGACGTCGACGCGACCGACACCGCCGACGGCCGGCTCATCGTCCTGCGCCTGCCCCCGGCCGCCGTCGGCAACGACGAGGACGGCACCGTCAGCGGCGGCCGCGCCCTCGTGCGGGCTCTCGCTGCAAACACCGTGCGGCCCGGCGCCGCCGCGGCTGAGGAGCCCCGTATCCTGTGACGATGGTCGATGCCACGTCCTGTGTGGACACCATCGTGGGCATCGTGCGCAAGGTCTCTCCGCCCGACGCCGTGCGGTCCGTCCTGCTCGCCGAGGTCGACGACCACTACACCGGCACCCGCATGGAGTTCCACTCGGCAACGGGCCCGCTGGACAGCAGCGGCTGGGTCGTCTTCGCCGACCCGTGGACCGACGAGCTGAGCGACACCCTGCTGGCCCTGCGGGCGGTGATGGTGGCGCAGGGCAGCCCGTCGAGGTTCGGCCTGACCTTCACGGTGCAGGGCGACGGCGCGTTCGACGTCAGCGTGACGTACGAGATGCCTCCAGATCTTCCCTGGATCCACTGAAGAACGCCTTGATCGGCTCGATCAGCCGCTCGGGCGCCCGGTTGATCCCGTCATGCCCGGAGCGAGCCACGGGAAGGACCCGCGCCCGCGGGATGGCCCCGGCGAGCGCCTCGTTGACCGGCTTGTAGTACGGCGGCCCGGCCACCCCGTACGCGAGCAGCACATCGGCCTTGACAGTCGACCACTCCTCCGCGGGCCCGTCGGCGAGCCGGATCTGCTGCGTCTCGTCGAGTGTCTGGGCGAGCAGCCCGCCCATCATCCGCCCGACCGGCGTGCGCAGAAACAGCCGGCAGAGCCCGATCCGCACCCCGAGCGGCAGCCGTGCGAGCCCCGAGTGCGTATTGATCCCGCCGGTCGTGATGGCCATGCTGCGCGGAATGTCCCCGTCGGCCGCCGCCTGCCGCGCGTCGTCGAGCCACTCACCGGGATTCATCCCATCGACGCCGACCGCCGCGTCGTAGACGGCGAGCCGCTCGATTGGCAGGGTTTTGGCCGCTTCGAGCGCGATGAACCCGCCGGAGCTGTGCCCGATGACGTTGCCGCTGCCGGTGGCTTGCACAACGGCCCCGAGGTCGTCGATGTCCTGCGCGAACGTGTACGGCTCGCGGCGCGGCCCGGCATCGCCCCGCCCGCGCCGGTTGTAGAGGTGCACCGTGAACCGGTCGGCGAGCCGGAGCGCGAGCCGCTGGTAGACGGCGATCGTCACCCCGCCGCCGTGCACCACGACGATCCCGGGCCCGCTGCCGAAGCTGTGCACCACGATGTCCGCCCCGTCGGGCGCCTGCACCCGCTGCTCCATGCCTCCCCCTCCGCCTCACAACTGCGAACGACGTTAGCAGTTTAGCACGAGGGTGTGCGACGGCCTTGGCTGGCACTGCGGTCGCCGTCGAGCCCGAGTGGGGGAGCGCATCGTCGGCTTGGTCTTCTCGCCCGACGGGGAGATCCTGGCGGTTCTGGTTCACCTCGGCGGCGAGGTGGTCCTCGAGCCGCTCTTCGGGTGCCGCTGCTGCCTCGGCCTCGCGCAGTTGGCGGAGTTTCTCGGCGTGGCGTTGTTTCAGGCCCCAGTCGCGGTGCCTTTTGTGCTCCTGCCGGAATTTAAAAGCAACGGCCGGACCGATGGGCACCGCTATGTGCCCTCGGCCGATGGTCCCCGGCCGCCAGGGCGACCGGAATGTATTAGCGTGGTCCCGGTAACAACTTTGGTCACCGTTCGGTGGTCCAGACCGTAAATTCGGGAGCCGGGTCCGCAGTGGTCGTCATTCGGTGGTCCAGGAGAGAAATCGCAAAAAAGATGGATTTCTGAGTTGTACCACCGATCGTCGACCACGACGAACCCGGCAGTCCCCAACGGTCTGACCACCTCCCCGTAAGCAGCGTCGAACCGCGACCACTTAACCCTGTGGGCCGCCGGCAGGCGGCCCGAACCATCGGCCGAGCGCACATTCTGGTGCCCATCGGTCCGGCGGAAAGCAGCGGGGGAATGGAGGCCCGATCCCCTCCATAATCAACGTATACCGGACCAGGGGGCTTGCGGCAAGACCCCGTACGGCGCGGAGAATCAGCGCCCTTGCACCGATTCGTCCGGGGGGACCAGCGCATGCACCCAGTCACCACGCCCGTGTTCGACCTGTCCACGCCGGCGAAGGCCGATCCAACGCTCATCACCGCCGATCAACGACACTTCACGGCCATCGCCGAGCGGCTGGAGGAGGTGACGGCCGAAATCAAAGGGCGGCTCGACGAGGCCCGGAAGGCGCCCGGCCGGATCGGGCAGGCGGCGCTCGACCGCGACCAGGAGGTGCGGCGCCTGACTGCCCGCCTGCGCACCCTGCGCCGCTACAGCCTCGACCTCTGCCTCGGCCGCATGGACCCGGAAAACCCCAACGAGCCTCCCGTGTACGTCGGGCGCCTCGGACTGACCGGCAAGGACGGCGGCCGCCTGCTGCTGGACTGGCGCTCCCCGGCCGCGGAACCGTTCTTCGGCGCCACCCATGCGAACCCGATGGGGCTGCGCAGCCGCAGACGGTACCGATGGATCCGGGGCCGCATCAAGGACTATTGGGACGAGGTGTTCACCGCCGACGGCTTGAAAAGCAGCGCGGCGCTCGACGACCAATCGGCGTTCATCGCCAGCCTCGGCGGGGACCGGTCGGGGCGGATGCGCGACGTGCTCGGCACCATTCAGGCGGACCAGGACGCGATCATCCGGGCCGGGTGCGGCGGGGCGCTCGTCGTGGACGGCGGGCCCGGGACCGGCAAGACCGTCGTCGCGCTGCACCGTACGGCCTATCTGCTGTACGCCGACCCGCGGCTCGGGCACCGCCGCGGCGGCGTCCTGTTTGTCGGGCCGCATCAGCCCTATCTGGCGTACGTGTCCGACGTGCTGCCCAGCCTCGGCGAGGAGGGTGTGCAGACGTGCACCCTGCGGGACCTGGTCGCCGAGGGAGCCGAAGCACGGCCCGAGACCGATCCCGAGGTGGCGCGGCTCAAGGCCTCGGCGGACATGGTCAAGGCGATCGAGGCGGCGGTGCGCTTCTACGAGGAGCCGCCGACGCGCGAGGTTTCCGGGCTGAGCGCCGCCGACTGGGCCGAGGCGTTCGAGGCGGCCGAGCTCGGGACCCCGCACAACGAGGCGCGCGCGCAGGTGTGGGAGGAGCTGCTCGCGATCGGCGGCGACCCGGAGCTGCGCCGCGACCGTGAGCTGGCGGCGGCGTTCAACCGGGCGTGGCCCGTGCTCGAGGCGGCCGACGTCGTCGGGGATCTTTATTCGGTACCGGCCTATCTGCGCAGATGCGCCCCGTGGCTCAGCGCCGAGGAGATCCGGCGGCTCCAGCGCCCCGACGCGCAGGCGTGGACGATCTCCGACCTGCCGCTGCTCGACGCCGCCCGGCAGCGCCTCGGCGATCCGGAGAGCGCGCGGCGGCAACGGCGGCAGGACGCCACCGCGCGGGCCGAGCGGGAGCGGATGGACCGGGTGGTGGACGACCTGATCGCCTCGGTCGACGACGAGTACGGCGTCGGCCTCGTCACGATGCTGCGCGGCGAGGACTTTCACGAGGCCCTCGTCGACGCCGCGGCGCTCGGGCGGGCCGACCCGGACGCGCTGGCCGGGCCGTTCGCGCACATCGTGGTGGACGAGGCGCAGGAGCTCACCGACGCCGAGTGGCAGATGCTGCTGCTGCGCTGCCCGTCGCGCAGCTTCACCATCGTCGGGGACCGGGCGCAGGCCCGGCACGGGTTCACCGAGTCGTGGCGGGAGCGGCTCGCGCG
This sequence comes from Dactylosporangium sp. CS-033363, assembly GCF_050942475.1. Classification (NCBI taxonomy): domain Bacteria; kingdom Bacillati; phylum Actinomycetota; class Actinomycetes; order Micromonosporales; family Micromonosporaceae; genus Dactylosporangium; species Dactylosporangium sp. CS-033363. The sequence continues at coordinate 3,869,513 of NZ_CP192032.1, forward strand.
GTGCGGGCTGGACCGGGTCGAGCTCGCGGCGCTCAGCATCAACTACCGGACGCCGGCCGAGATCATGGCCGAGGCCGAGCCGGTCATCCGGGCCGCCCTGCCCGACGCGAACGTGCCGGCGTCGATCCGCACCGGCGGGGCCCCGGTCCTGCACGGCGCGGTGGCCGACCTGCACGCGATCGTGGACGGGTGGCTCGCGGAGCACCCCGAGGGGGTGGCGTGCGTGATCGGCGACCCGTCGTACCCGGGAACGGAGCGGGTCCGCTCGCTCAGCCCGGAGCTGTCCAAGGGGCTCGAGTTCGACCTGGTCGTGCTGGTCGAGCCGGAGACGTTCGGGGCCGGGATCGAGGGGGCCGTCGACCGGTACGTCGCGATGACCCGGGCGACGCAGCGCCTGGCGATCCTCCGTCCCGGAGAAAACGATGCTTCGTCACGGAGAAAAATGAAAAGTCATGCAACCCGCAGCGGGCCGGGAGTCGTGAGTAGCGCATGACGGATCGGGACACGGCGTTCGCCGAGTACTTCGCCGCGCGGTCGGACGCGATGCGCGGCACGGCGTTTCTGCTGTGCGGGGATTGGCACCGGGCCGAGGACCTGACCCAACAGGCGTTCACGAAGCTGTACCTCGCGTGGAACCGGGTCTCGCGGCACGAGGTGCTCGACGGGTACCTGCGGCGCACGCTGGTCCGCACGTACCTCGATGAGCGACGGCTCGGCTGGTGGCGGCGCGTGCGCACCACCGGCACGCCGCCGGAGCGGGTCGCCGTCGACCCGGGGCCGGAGGAGCGGGTGGCGGTGCTCGCGGCGCTGTCCGCGGTGCCGGCCCGGCAGCGGGCCGTGCTGATCCTGCGGTACTGGGAGGACCTGTCCATCGAGGAGACCGCCGAGCTGCTCGGCTGCTCCGAGGGCACGGTCAAGAGCCAGGCGTCGCGGGGACTGCAGACCCTGCGCAGCCGGCTCAGCCCGACGTTCTCGACCGACTGACCCACCGCTGCGGACCGAAGAGAGCACGAATAGGCATGGGTGAATAGGAATGGACGAACACAACTTCCGGGCCTCGTTGCGCGACGCCCTCGACCAGAGCAACCAGCCGCCGAGCATGCGGCCCGGTGCCGCGGTGGCGGAGGGCCGCCGGGCCGCCCGCCGCCGCACGGCCGCCATCGGGGGCGCGGGCGTCGGCGTGCTCGCGGCGCTGACCGCGATCGGGGTGGCGGCGACCGCGGGCGGGGTCCCGGCCTCGCGCCAGGCCGCCGGGCCCGGGCAGCCGAGCGTGGCCGCCACCGCGCCGTCGCCGGTGCGGACCGGCGCGTCGCCGGTGCCCATCGGCACCGACACCAAGGAGGTCTGGCCCACCGGCCCGAACGGCACGCCGCAGGGCGACCGGACGGCTCGGGCCGGCGTGAAGTACGACAAGGCCAACGCGCTGCTGGAGCACCTGCTCACGCTCGTCCCGGCCGGCTTCACGGCCCCCGACGACAAGGGCGGCGACCAGGCCATCCCGTCGCGCAACACGCAGGCCCAGTTCGAGAGCCGGGCCGGCGGCAGGGACATGTGGAGCTACCAGTCCTCGGTCGAGGTCCGCAAGGGCGACCGGGCCGGGCAGATCGTCGTCGCCGTCTACGAGCCGGGGCTGCGCAACACCGGCGTGGCCAGCCCGTGCGACCTGGAGTTCTGGTCGAAGGCGACGAGCTGCAAGATCGTGAAGGTCGGCGGCAAGGACGTCGCCGTGGCCACCGGCGGCAACCAGGACGACCGGATCGACCGCTGGGCCGCCTACATCCACCCCGACGGTACGGTCGTGTACGTCGCCCTGTCCCGCTACGGCAACTTCGGCCTCGCCCTGGACCACGCGGCCGAGCCGCTGCAGCAGCTGCCGTTCGACGACCAGCAGCTGGCCGCGCTCACCCTCGACCCGGCGCTGCACATCGCGCCCTGAGTCACACCGCCCGTTCGATCTCCTCCGCCAGGGCCTGGTCGCCCTGGCGGAGGGCGCCGCCGCCCATGGTGTCGAAGAACAGGCGCCGGCAGCCGTCGAGCTCGGCGTACACCGTGCCGCCGGTGCCGTCAGGCCGCAGGAACAGCGCGAACCGGCTCGCGTGGGCCGTGCACGGGGACGGCGGGCCGGCGGCGAGCAGCTTGGCCCGCAACGGCGTCCAGCGCTCCTCGGACAGCGCCCCGCCCCGGTCGAAATCGCCGCGAGGCTTGCCGCTGCCCTGTTCGGCGGGCTGCACACGGTACAAGCAGAGCCGCACTTGGCCCTTGGGCGCGTCGGCCGGGCGACCGGCGTAGTCGATGCTCCCCTGGTCGGCCGTGACCGCGCCGACCATGTCCGCCCAGGCCATCTGGCAGCCGGTGCTCGCCGCGGCCGAGGACGTCATCTCCCGCAGCACCCGCGTGCGCACCGTGGTGAGCTCCAGCCGCTCGACGGCCTGCCGGGCCTCGATGCGCAGCTTGCCGCACGCGTCGGTGGCGACCCCCGGGCGCAGCCACCGCCCGGCCGCGTCGAGCACCGCGAACCACGCGATGCCGGGCAGGTCCATGGTGCACGGCGAGGTGGTGCGCGGCTGGTCGGGCAGGCGCAGCGCCGCGGTCAGCGCGTCGACCTTCGTCCCGCGCCGCTCCCGCTGCACCACGTCCTCGCCGCCGTCGGCCCGGGGCTGGACGGGCTCGTCGCACACGACGACCGCGGCGGGCGTGAAGCCGGCCGGGAGCCGCGGCAGCTCCAGTGGCCCCGGCCCGGCGACGGTCTCGGTCCCGACCTGTTCGCAGGAGGTCCAGGCCGGGTGGACGCCGGGCTGCCGGCCGCCGGCGTCCCTGGCAGCGCAGGCGGTGAGCAGGGCGAGGGCGAGGACGGCGACCGCGAGGCTTCGCATGCCTCTTCCGACGCACTCAGGAAAGGCTGGGTTCCGTCTCGTACTGCCCGTGCCGATCGAGCACCGCCCGCACCACGGCGCGGCCGGCCTCGAGGTCGTCGTGCACCAGGACGTCCACGAACCACGCGGTGAACACGCCGGCCGCGGTCGACATGGCGCCGGACCCGTCGGCCGAGCCGAGCTCGCGCTCCCGCAGCGCGGCGTCGAGCGCCGCGACGATCTCGCGCGGGGGGACGTGCAGGGTGAGGTTCAGCTTGAAGCGGCGGGCGGCGCGCAGCGGGCTCGGCGCCGGGTCCGGCAGCGCGACGGGCCCGCCCAGGGTCTGCTCGGCCGCGGCGAGGGCGGCCCGCCACCCGGCGAACGGGAACGTGGATCCCGGGACGCGGCGGGTGTGGACGCCCGCCCCGGCCAGGACCAGGTCGCCGTCCGGCGTGCGCTCCCACACGACGCCCCGCTCGCGGGCGTCGGCGCGGTAGAGCCAGCGCCGGACCGCGCGCTCCGAGCCCAGGGCCGCGGTCAGCGGCGGGGCGGCCGCGTCGATCTCGGTGTCCGCGGTGACGATCACGAAGTCGGCGGCGGCCGCGACCAGCGGGCCGGGGTGGGGCAGCGCCGGGTCGAGCGCGGCGGCGGCCCGGGCCACCAGGTCCAGCTCGGACCAGCGCAGGGCGTGCGGCATCGGGTGGGCGGAGTCGACGTACCCGAGCGTCGTCGACCCGTCCGCGCCGGGCACGCGCAGCGACAGGTACCGGGTGTCCTCGTCGAAGTCGCTGACGAGGATCGCGTAGCCGCCACCGACCGGAGCCTCCAGCGTGTGCACGGACGGCAGCGTAGCCCATCTCAGTGCGTGCCGAGGGCCTCCAGGAACTGCTTGGCCCAGCGACCGACGTCGTTGGCCCGCACCGTCTCGCGCATCTTGCGCATCCGCGCGGCCAGGTCCTCCGGGCCCGCCGCGATCGCCGCGGAGATGCCGCGCTTGAGGTCGTCGACGTCGTACGGGTTGACCAGGAACGCGTCGGACAGCTCGCTCGCCGACCCGGTGAACTCGCTGAGCACGAGCGCGCCGCCCTCGTCCCGGCGGGCCGCCACGTACTCCTTGGCGACCAGGTTCATCCCGTCGCGCAGCGGCGTGACCAGCATGATGTCGGCCGCCAGGTACAGCGCGACGAGCTCGGCCCGGCTGCGCGACTGGAACAGATAGTGCAGCGGCGCCCGGCCGACGTCGCCGAACTCGCCGTTGATCCGGCCGACCTCGCGCTCGACCCGCTCGCGCAGCTGCTGGTACTGCGCGACCCGCATCCGGCTCGGCGTGGCCACCTGCACCAGCACGGCCTCCTCGTTGCTCACCGTGCCGTCCGCGAGCAGCTCGCCGTAGGCCTCGATGCGCTGGTCGATGCCCTTGGTGTAGTCCAGCCGGTCGACGCCGAGCAGCAGCAGCCGCCGGTCGCCGCCGAGGTCCTTGCGCAGCCGGCGGGCGTCCTCCTGGACCTGCGGGTCGGCGGCCAGCTCGTCGATCTCGGACACGTCGATCGAGATCGGGAAGGCCCGGGCGGTGACGGTTCTCCCCTCGTACTCCACCCGCTCACCCTCCGGTCGCAGCCCGAGCAGCTGCGTGGTGAGCCGCAGGAAGTTCTGCGCGGCGAGCGGCTGCTGGAACCCGACCAGGTCGGCGCCGAGCAGCCCGCGCACGAAGTCGGTCCGCCGCGGCAGCTGCATGAACAGCTCGACCGGCGGGAACGGGATGTGCAGGAAGAACCCGATGCGCAGGTCGGGCCGCAGCTCGCGGAGCATGCCGGGTACGAGCATCAGCTGGTAGTCGTGCACCCAGACGGTGGCGCCCTCGGCGGCGACGGCCGCGGCCGCCTCGGCGAAGCGCTTGTTCACCGCCTGGTAGGCCACCCGCCACGGCCGGTGGTGCACCGACGGCTCGACCCCGTCGTGGAACAGCGGCCAGATCGTGGAGTTGGACTGGCCCTCGTAGTAGCGGTCGACGTCCTCGGCGGTGAGCTCGACCGGGTGGATGTGCACGCCCTCGTGCTCGAACGGCTCCGGCCGCTCGTCGGGGTTGCCGGTCCAGCCCACCCAGGCCCCGCCGGAGCTGCGCGTGATCGGCTGCAGCGCGCTCACCAGCCCGCCCGGGCCGGCGTCGACCGGCAGGCGGTTGGCCACCACCACGAATCGTTTCACGGCCCTAGCTGTACCGCATGTGGCGGTTTTGAAACGTTTGTCCTCCTGCCCCGGTCAGCGGGCGAGCGCCGCCAGCGACAGCAGCAGATGGACGGTCTCGGCGTACCAGATGTCGGAATGGGCGCCCTGGGTGACGGGACCGTCGCGGAAGACCCACTGGGCGTCGACGTTCGTGAGCTTCTCGAACTGGGCGGCCGTGTAGTCCTCCTCGACCGGGCGCAGCGGGATGGTGCGGGCGCCGGTCGCGCCGACCGCACCCAGGCCGGGACCGCCCTCCGGGAGCCGGTGCCAGGTCGACAGCGCCCGGTCGTGGGGCGAGACGGTCAGCACCACCGGCCCGGCGATCGGCGCCGACTTGTCCACCAGCGGGCGGAACCGGTGCTGGAACACGTCGGCCGGGGCGGCCATCTGCAACCCCAGGAAGGTGTCGACCGCGTATGCGTGCGAGGACGCCCACGGCCAGGCCAGCACGCGCTCGGGCGGGTCGGCGGCCTGGCGGATCGCCTCGCCCAGGAACCGGCAGCCGAACGAGTGCCCGACGCAGTGCAGGTACTGCCCGCCGGCCGTGCGCAGCGTCGCCGGGCCGCGCGGGCTCTCCCGGACGTGGTCGAGCCGGCCGAGCAGCGCCGCGATCACGTGGGCGGCGTATCCGGAGCTGGTCATCGCGTGCGCCCGGTCGCGGATGCGGCGGTACCCGGCCGTCGTCGGCAGGCTCCGCGACGGCCATTGGACGGAGAAGCAGTACGGCCGGAAAACCTCCAGCGCGGGGTAGCGCTCGGGCCGCTCGCGGTACTGCCGCCAGATCGCCGAGAACAGCCGGCGGGACGCGGCGTCGGCCGAGGCACGGCCGGTCTGCCAGCCGTGGACGAACACGAAGATGTCGGTCGTGCGCGGCGGCAGGTCGACGAGCGTCTCCAGCAGCGCGCCGGCCCGGCCCACCGGCACCGGCCGGTCCTCCCCGCCGTCGCCGTCACCGCCGGCGCCGTCGTTGAGCAGCAGCGTGCCGTGCTCGTCGAGGCGGATCCGGTCGAACGCCGTGAAGTCCTCACCGGCCGGCAGTGGGTCCCGCATCCTGTTCCCTCCGGCAGAAGTGTCCGTCGATGCCCTGGTACAGCATGTAGGTCAGCGCGAGCAGGTTGCGCTGGTCCCGCGCGAAGCCCTGGACCAGCTCGCGGGCCACGGTGGAGAAGTGCAGCAGCCCGCGGTGGGGCAGGACGCGCTCGAAGAACTGCCGCGCGAACTCGCCGGCGAAGACGGTCGGGATGTTCACCACCGGCCCGATCACGGCCCCGGCCCCCCGCTCGAACAGCACCGGGCCGAACTGGCGCAGCGAGACCCGCTCGACCTTCCCCGCCTGGCAGGCGTTGAGCAGCACGAGCGGGAACCGCTGGAACTTCCGCCGCAGCCGGTTGCCCAGGTTGCCGGCCGAGATCTCGTCGCCGACGTCGCGGCTGAACCGCAGCAGTTCCTCACCCGGCCGGGTCACGCAGTGGCAGCAGAAGTAGACCAGGTGGTCCGCCGCGCCGTCGGCCCGCATGCGCTCGGTCAGCTCGTCCGCCGAGGTGGTGCGCACCAGCCGGGTGTGCAGCGCGAGCGCGTCCATCGCGGCCCCGAGGGTCGGGTTGGCCGCGAGATGCAGCCGGGTGTCGTAGTAGGCGCCGGCCGCGACCCTGCCGTCGAGGCGGATGCTGCTCGGGTTGGCGCCGTGCCGGGCGAACGCGTGCTCGACGAGGTGCCGGTGGCCGACGAAGGTGTCGAGGTCGACGTCGAAGTCGCCGGGCAGGTCGGCCCACGGGTCGGCGGGGACGTACAGCATGGGCCAGGGCACGATCACCTCGTCGGCGACGACGGTGATGACCTGCGGGCGGGCGTGCAGGGCCCGGGCGACCGCCGTGCCGAGGGCCTCCAGGGCGGCGTTGCCCTGGAACAGGTTCTGGAACAGCTCGTGGCCGGCCTGGGCCAGCCGCTGCCACATGGCGCGCAGGGTCCGCGGGTCGAGGTCGCGGTGGTCGACCCGGTCGGCGAACGGGTACTCGTCGAGCCCGTCGGGGTCGGGCCAGTCGATGAGCCAGGTCGACCAGGCGCGCAACAGGTCGTTGACCCAGAACCGGATGTCGTCGGCGTCGGCCGCGAGGTGCGCGATCGGGCCGGCCGGGCTGTCGTCGGCCACGCCGGTGACGATGACGTCGAAGCCGTCGCCGGCCGGCACGTACCGGATGCGCAGGGTGCGCCGGTTGCCCGGGCAGGGCTGCACCGGGTCGTGGAGGCGGTTGGCGCCGTCGTACTCGTCGTGGAAGTCGGCCTGGTGGCGATGTGTTCCGGTCATGCCGCGCGGGCTCCGGTGGCCGGCCGCGGGGCGACGGCGGTCTGGCGCAGCAGCACGCCGTGGTCGGCGTCGTACACGAGCACGCGCAGGACCGGCGGCTCGCCCGCGCCCGGGGTGACGGCGAAGCGCAGTGCGGGGGTCGGCGCCCACGGGTCGAGGCGCAGCGCGTACACGGCCGGCTCGGCGTGCCCGCCGTCGGCGTGCAGCACCACCTCGATGCGGCGGGCCCCGGCCGGCGGGAGGTCGCTGGTCAGGGCGGGCGGGCCGATCCGGTAGCAGACGGTGAACGGGCGGTCGGGGTGCAGCTCGGGGTCCGCCGACTCGATCCAGACCTCGGTCGCGCGGCCCGGCGGGAGCGGCTCGAAGGCGTCGTCGGGCAGCCGGTCCAGGCCCGCGCCGTGCAGCGCGCCGGCCTCGCCGTGCGGATCGCCGTGCATGCGGAACAGCAGGGCGGCGCGGCGCAGCAGGTCCCGTCCGGGCCCGTCGGGGTCGCGGCGCCGGTGCAGTTCGCCCTCGGCCCACGCCAGCGCTGCCCGCAGCGGCGCGCGGTCGTGGCCGAGCAGCGGCTCGACCCGGTCGGCCTCCTCGCGGGCGTAGGCGAGCTGGACAATGGCCTCGTCCAGCCGGTCGCCGGCCACCAGCGCGCGGACGAGCACGCACCGGGCGCCCGCCGCCCCGGGCAGGTCGGTGATGCGCTGGAAGCGGTACAGCGCCTCGGCCGCCCGGTGCACCGAGCGCTCGCGGGACCGCTCGGCGTCCGTCTCGGGATCGCGGCGCAGCTGGGTGAGCCGGTGCTCGGCCAGCTGCCGCAGCACCATCGCGACCCGGGAGGCGTCGTCGGCGAAGCGCTCGCGCAGCCGGTGCAGCTCCTTGGACGCCTCGCGCCACCGGCCCTGGCCCAGCGCCCGCTCCGCGAGCGCCCAGCCGTGCCAGAACGCGGCCTCGTCGCCGGAGGTCTCGCGCAGCGCCGGCAGCCGCCGCCCCGGCTCGGCCGCGGCCCGCATGACGTCCACGAGGTGCTGCTGCTCCTTGTCCCCGCCGAGCTCGGCGAGCTGGCCGGCGCGGGCCAGCTCGTCGGCGGCGTCGCGGAAGGCGCCGTGCTGCAGGTGGATCGCGGCCAGCCGGCGCCGCGCCTCCGCCTCCAGCCGCGGCCCGGCCACGGTGCCGGCCGGCATCCGGTTGGCCCGCGCCGCGGCCCCGTCGAGGGCGTCGTAGGCCGCGGCGAGGCCGGGCCGCAGCTGCTCGGGCCGGTCCGGGTCGGGCTGGTAGCGCCCGAGCCGGCCCAGGAACGAGCCGCGGGCCAGCGCCACGGCGATCGCGGCGGGCTCGTCCCCGAGCCGGCGGGCGGCGTCGGCGCCGAGCGTGAACGCGAGCTCGACCCGGGCCGGGAGCACGTCGTCGGCGACGGTCGCGCCGAGCCGGACGGCCAGCCGCCAGCACAGGCCGAACTGCCCGCGCTCGTGCGCGGCCGTGACGCAGCGCAGCAGGTTGCGGTACTCGGCCCGCACCCATCGCTCCGGCAGCCCGTCCGGGGCGGCCGAGAGGGCCTCGGCGTCGCGGAACCAGCGCAGGTGGGGCGGGGCCGGATGGGCGTCGCGGTAGCCCGGTTCGGCCTTGGCGAAGATGAGGTCGAGGGCCTCCAGATAGGCGTCGTCGACGCGGGCGAGGGCCGCCGCCCCGGCCTCCTCGCCGTCCTCGCGCCGGGATTCGGCGAACGCCCGGTACAGCGGATGCAGGCGGTAGCGGTCCAGGCCGGTGACCTCGTCCGACCCGGCGGTGTCCAGCAGCTGCCGCTCGGCCAGGCGGCTCACCGTGCGCTCGGCGGAGATCTGCTCCGGGCTGTGCCCGGTGCGGTCCTGGCCGAGCAGCGGGGCGAGCACCCAGGGCACGAAGCTCGCCGACTCGATCAGCGCGAGCGCCCGGAACGCGCGCTGCTCGTCGCCGTCGAGCCGCGCGTACTCGCTCTCGACCCGCTCGCGCACGATCGCGGTGTGGGTGTCGTCGGCGGCCCCGCGCTCCGCCCGGATGTCGCGCAGCCGGCGCGCGGCCGGCTCCAGCGAGCCGAGCCGGTGCACGACCGCGTCGCCGAAGGCCCGGATCGCCAGCGGCAGCCGGCCGAGCCGGTCGACGATCTCGATCGCGAACTTCTCGTCCTCGACGGTCGTGCCCGTGACGGCGCGCAGGATGGCCAGGGCGTCGTCGGTGCCGGGCACGCCGAGGGGCAGCGAGCGCACGCCGAGCGCCGGGCCGAGATTGCGCCGGCTGGTGACGATCACCGCGCAGCCCTCGCCGGCCGGCATCAGCCGGGCCACCTGCTCGTGGTCGCGGGCCGCGTCGAGCACCACGAGCAGCCGGGCCGAGGCGGTGAGCGAGCGGAACAGCGCGGCGCGATCCACAGTGGACGGCGGCACCGCCATGTCCGGCCGCAGCGTGGACAGGAAGCTCTGCAGCACCTCGGCCTCGGGGCGCAGGTTGCCCGCGTTGCCGAGGTTCGCGTACAGCTGGCCGTCGGGGAACTGCCCGGACAGCTCCAGGGCCAGCTCGCGGGCCAGGGCCGACTTGCCGACGCCGGGCATGCCGTGGACGGCCAGGATGATCGCGCCGTTGGCCGCCTCCGGCTCACGCAGCTCCCGGTACCGCCGGGCGAGCAGGTCCAGCTCCCGCCGCCGGCCCCGGAACGAGGCCAGGCGCGGCAACCGGCCGCCGGTCGCGCGCACCGGCGCCGGGGGAGCGTCCGGCCCGGTGCGGGCCGGCGGGCCGGTCGCGACGCCGGTCAGCGCCGTGGCCAGGCCCAGGCCGAACGCCGCGAGCCCGCGCAGCCACAGCGGTCCGCCGCTGACCAGGACCACGCCGGCGGCGATCGCCAGCCCCGCCGTGATCCGCCACTGCAGGCCGTTCATCGCGGCACCTCCGCTCGTGCGCCGGTGGCTTCCAGGGCCGGTCGCCGGCGGGTCCGGGCCAAGCGGCGCCGCACCCGGGCCAGGCGGTCGATGGCGCGCGCCGAGGAGTAGTGGTGGCAGATCGACTCGTAGAGCCGCTCGGCCGCCCGCCACAGCTCGGCCGCCTCCTCGTGGTTGCCGAGCTCGGCCTGGACCCGGCCGAGCCGCTCGGCCGTGTTGGCCTCGATCCACTCGTCGCCGCAGTTGTGGAACGTCTCGAGCGCCTCGGCCAGGAACCGGACCGCGTCCTCGGGGTCGTCGCCGGCCTTGACCCGGCCGATGATCTCCCGGCAGTGGGCGCTGCCGTAGCGGTGCCGCATCTGGTCGAAGCGCTCCATCGCGGCCAGGGCCAGCGTCACCACCTGCCGGTCGTCGCCGCGGTGCCGGGCCACCTGGGCCTGCTCGTAGCCGATCCAGGTGCGGGCGAGCTCCTGGCCGTGCCGGTCGGCCTCCGCGGCCCCGTCGGCCAGCGCCTCGTCGGCCTCGTCGAGCAGGTCGAGGGCGAGCAGGACCCGGCTCTCGGCGTAGGCGATGGCGGCCAGCTGCTCCGGGTGCCCGTCGCGGGCGAGGCGGCGGGCCTCGGCGATGAGCGGGCGGGCCTCGGCCGGCTCGTCGCCGAGCGACTCGACGATGGCCCGCTCGCGCAGCAGCCGGATCGCCTCGCGCGGGTCGGGGTCGGCGGTGACGGCCGCGGTCGCCTCGTCGAGCAGCCGCCGGGCCTCGTCGAGCTGGCGCTGCCGGCGGTGCAGCTTGGCCTGCAGCCGCAGGGCCCGGATGCGCGCGACGGGCAGGTCGCTGCGCAGCGGCAGGGTCAGCAGGTCGTGGACGTCCTGCAGGCCGCCGAGCTCGGCGTGCAGCTCGGCGCACAGGACCGTCGCCTCGGCCTCGGCCAGGCCGTCGCCGCAGTCGCGGGCCAGGGCCACCGCGTCGCGGGCGTTCTTGAAGGCGCGCGAGATGCTGCCGGCGTCCATGGTGGCGTGCTCGCGCTCGAAGACGCCCCGCAGGTCCACCTGCCGGACGGCCCGGCGCCCGTGCCGCAGGGACTCGAGCCGGCGCCGCGCCGCCGCCTGCCGCCGCCGGCCGTCCTCCCGCTCGGCCTCGGCCCGGGTCAGCCGGCCCGCGTAGCGCTCGACGTGGTCGAGCAGGCGGAACTCCTGCACCCCGACGGCGTCGCTGCTGCGCCGTTCGAGCAGGCCCATGCCGGTGAGGCGGAGGCAGTACTCGAACGCCTCCCGCTCGGCGCGGCCCGTCCCGTCCTCGTCGAGCAGCGCGCCGAGCTCCCAGTGGGCGAAGTGGGGCCGGCCGAGCAGCCCCAGGGTGGTCAGGGCGCGCTGCTCGCCGCGGGTCAGCATGGAGTAGGCCAGGTCGAGGGCGTCGTCGAAGGTCCCCTCGCTGCCGTTGCGGCTCATCCGCCAGAACGCCACGTCCAGGCGGCTGTTGGGCCGGTTGGCCAGGGCCATGCCGACGAGGTGGATGGCGAGCGGGTGGCACGCGGCGGCCCGCACGAGGTGGGTCGCCGCCGTCCGCTCCTGGTCCACGCGCTCGCCGACGATCGCGCCCAGCATCCGCAGGGCCGCGTCCTCGGCCAGCGGGCCGAGCGGGAAGCCGCGGCTGCCGAGCAGGCCGGGGATGCGCTCGCGGGAGGTGACCACGACGGCGCACCAGCGGCTGCGCGGCAGCAGCGGGCGGACCAGGGCGGCGTGGTGGACGTCGTCGAGGACGATGAGCAGCTGGTTGTCCCGGCGGAGCTGGCGGGCGAGGCGGCGGTACTGGGCCCGCGCCGCCCGCTCGTCGCCGGGCGGTGCGGCATCGGCCGGGCTGAGCGCGGCGATGAAGCGCCGGCGGACCTCGCCGACGGCGACGGGGACCGGCGTCTCGGGCATGAAGCGCGCGAAGAGCTGCCCGGCCTTGAAGTCGCCGGCCACGAGGTGCGCGGTGTAGACCCCGAGCGCGGTCTTGCCGATCCCGGCCACGCCGTGCAGGTTGACGATCCGGCGGGTGCGCGCGCCCCCGAGGTGCCGGCGCAGCCCGGCGACGAGCTCCTCCCGCCCGGTGATGAACGTGGGCGGCGGGGGCAGGTTGGAGGGCGGGACGTACCCGGGCGGCCGGGGCGGCACGCGGGTCACCACGAGCGGCCCGGCGGCGCCGATCGCGGCTCCGGCCAGGGCGAAGGCGAACAGGTGGGCGCGGTCCGAGCCGGTCAGGGCGGCGATGAGCCCGGCGGCGACGATGACGAGGAGCATGGCGGCCGTGGGCAGCGGGTGGAACCGGCGCCTGATCGGCGGTCGAGCCATGCGCACCCCCTCGCTCTGGGTGCACTCATGATGACTCCGGGCCGCAACTCCCGCCATCCACGATCGGGTGGGTGCCGCCCGCCGTACCGGTGATCCATTCCGACTGCGGCACAGGGAAGGGCCCCCGGGCGAACCCGGGGGCCCTCGTGTGGTGCGGTGGTGCTACAGGTGCTTTAGAGCGCCGGGTAGGCGTTCTGCATCAGCTGCTGGAACTGCGCGGAGAACCACGCACCGGAGACCGGGGCGTTGGGCAGCGCGCCCGACGGGCTGTTGCCGTTGCGGCCGTTGCCACCGTAGGACGGGTCGCACATGCCGTCGAAGCCCTTGCCGCCGGGGTTGTTCGGGCCGGTCGGGACCAGCGAGCTGGAACCGTCCGACTCGCCCGGGGGCTTGATCCACACGTAGGCGTCGATGCCCGCGGCCGGCGTGGCCCGCGGACGCTCGCCGAGACCCGCACCGCTCTGGTTGCACCAGTTACCGGCGTGGATGCGCCGGTCGATGCGGGAGGCGTTGACGTAGGTGTTCACGTCGGTCGAGGTGCTCGCCGCGGTCGGCCGGGCCGAGCCGCCCCAGCCGTTGCGGGAGGTGTCGATCAGCATGCCGATGTTGGAGTTGAAGCCCGAGGACACCAGCTGGTTGCGGAAGCCCTGGGCGAACGTGAGCTCATCGGTGTACTGGTTCCAGTCCACCCACTTCGACTGGCGGATGTTCTGGCCGCCGACCGTGGTCGTGGGCTGCACCCACGGCTCGGAGAGGGCCGAGTAGTTCGCCGTGTTGGTGATGAAGCCGTCGACGGTCGCGAAACCGCCGGTGGCACCCTGCGCGGTCTGCGCGAACAGCTGCGCGGACGGGCCGAAGTTGGTGTCCCAGCCGAGCCAGCCGTGGTGGGCCGCGTCGATGTAGTTGTAGACGTTGCTACCAGCGGCGTGCAGCTTGCCGAGGGCGTACTGGATGCCCTTCTGGTAGTTGCCGTTCGCCTTCATCGTCGCGCAGGCGGCGGTGGCGCCCGCCTGGCCGTCCGCGTTGGTCACGAGGTTCGGCAGCGAGTCGATCTCGACGATGTTGACGATGCGGATCGAGGCGTACTTGGAGTTGGCCTCGACGGCCGCGATCGGGTCGATGTACTCGGTCTTGTAGCGGTCGATCTCTGTCGGGCCGAGCTCACCGTTGGAGGCCAGCGCCGCGCAGTCCCGGCCGGGCAGGTCGTAGATCACGAACTGGGCCAGCGTCGCGCCCTGGGCGAGCGCGTTGTCGAGGTGCTTGGCGAGGCTGGTGGTGTAGCCCGAGCCGGACGGGGCCGAGATGGCCGCGATCGAGTCGAGCCAGACGCCGGTCGGCTGGTTGGCGACGCGGCTGCCGCCGCTCTCCGCCGCGGCCTTGGCCGACCAGTCCGGGTTGACGTACACCTTGGCGCCCACGTACGGGTTGTCGACGTGGGTGCCGTTGTTGCCGCCGCCGGTGGTGACGCTGACCATCGCCGCCGAGCTGGTGGCGGTGGTGCCGGCCGCGGTCGTCGCCTTGGCGGTCAGCGTGTAGTTGCCCGCCGCGACGTTGGTCCAGCTGTAGGTGTACGGCGACGAGGTGTCCGTGCCGAGCAGGGTCGAGCCGTTGTAGAAGTCGACCTTGCTGATCGAGCCGCCGTTGACGCTGGCGTTGGCGGCCAGGCTGATCGTGGCCGGCGCGGTGTACGACGAGCCGTTGGTCGGGCTCGTCAACGACACGGTCGGGGTGCCGTTCGTCGGGTTCGACGGCGAGGTCGAGGCCGACGGCGACTGCGAGGACGGGCCGCCCGTGGTGCCGCCGGTGCAGGCGGTGCCGTTGAGCGTGAAGTTGGTGCCGGCCGGGTTGCTGCCACTCCAGTTGCCCGTGAAGCCGAACGACACGACGCCGTTGGTGCCGACGCTGCCGTTGTACGGCATGTTCGTGGCGTTGACGTGCACGCCCGACTGGGTCTTGTTGGCGTTCCAGATCTGCGTGATCGTCTGCGAGCTGTTGCCGAAGTCCCAGCCGACGTTCCAGGCGGTGAGCGCGTCACCGAGGTTGGTGACGTCGACCTGGGCCTGGAAGCCGCCCGGCCACGAGCTCACGATCGCGTACTTGGCCGAACACCCGGCGGCCGCGGACGCCTGGTTGGCGACCACGACGGCACCGGCGGTCGCCACGAGGGCGGCGGCCGATATGAGGGCGATCTTGCGCCTCATCGACTCTCCTTACATTGACGGGTCGGAATCGAGGTGGGGATTACCGTCCGTACCGTCCCGGGACCGCGTCAAGGCGGTCGCCGACGGATGCGCCGTCTACCTCGTAAGTGCCTGGTAACGCGCCTGAAACTTACGCTGCAAGCCACCCGGGAGTGCGGGGCGCGGAGTCCCCGGAAGATCAGCTTTCGCCAGAACGCCCGTCTCCCCAGATGGGGACTCCACGCGAGCGCGATGCTGCCACGAAACCTTTGGGCCCGAAATGTCGATCAGGGGCCGTCGCCGGGCTCCCGAGATCCATCGATGGCTGACGACCGCAATCGCTTTCGAAACTCCCCGCACCGCCCGTGAAAGTTACGCAGCGTCGGTGAAGATGCGCTCCCACGTCGGCTCGGGCAGGGAAGGGTTGGCGGCGGCGCGGCCGGCCGCCGTCGGCTCGTCCAGCAGTTGCAGGATTCGCGCCGGGGAGAGCCGCGGGTCGCTGGCCACCCAGCCGCGCACGATGGGCTCCTCGTCGCGGCTCAGCCGGTCGATGAGCGCCGGCGGGGCGTCCGGGTCAGTGCCGCAACGAGGTCCGGCGGCAGCCGCGGCTCGGGCGGCCCAGGCGCGGCGGGGCGCGTACTCGTCGCGGGCCGCCTCGGCGAGCTCCTCTGGGTCGGGCGCGGGCCGTGGGGCCGAGGACGGGAGCAGGTCGGCCGGCGCGTGGTCGCAGGTGTCGAACATGAGGCGGACGTTCGGGTGCGGGTCGTCGGCCAGCCGCGCGTACGCCTCGTGCGGCATCAGCGGCTTGCCGAGCTCCCAGCGGTACCGGAACGGGCCGAGGATCACCGAGACGCGGACGAACGGCGCCGGGTCCGCCGCCAGCCGTGCGCGCTGGGCCGGGGTGATGCCGGGTGCCTCGGCCAGGGCGCCGCGCAGCTGGTTGTCCGGGTGGGTGGCGAGCGTCTCGAAGGCCGCGTCCGTCCACATCGGACGGCTGAAGACGAACGGCCGGACGCGCTCGCCGAGGGCGAGCATGCGCAGCAGCGGCTCGCCGGACAGGGACGGGTTGGCGGCGAGGCCGCGGAGCCTCGCGAGGGCGTGGGCGTCGTTGGCCGGCATCGGGGACCACTGTAATCGACCTTGGCCGGACGTATTGACCGGCGTCGTGCTGTGGCGAAGACTGACAACGTTGACGTACCCGCCTGTGGCTTGCGGCCGCCACCGCAGCGGGCGGGTTTTGACAACGTTGTCAGGGAGGGCACGTTGAGACGTCTGCTGTCCGTTCTGCTCCTGGCCGCGGCCGCGCTGGTCGCGCTGCCGTCCGCGCCCGCCTCGGCCGGCACTGTCGCCGACTATCCCGAGTTTCCGTACCCCGCCACCGCCTACGACGAGCCGTACCGCGGGCAGTTCCACTTCAGCCCCCGCTCGGGCTGGATGAACGACCCGAACGGCATGGTCTACTACCGCGGCACGTACCACCTGTTCTTCCAGCACAACCCGCACGGGCTGGCCTGGGACACGATGCACTGGGGCCACGCCACCAGCACCGACATGGTGCACTGGACCCAGCGCCCGATCGCCCTCGAGCCGGGGGTGCACGCCGGGGATCTGTGGTCCGGCAACGGGGTCGTCGACACCGCGAACGTCACCGGGCTCAAGTCCGGCGACGACGACCCGATTCTCGTGTTCGCCGGCACGAACGGGGTCACGGTGCAGTACAGCACCGACGGCGCCAAAACCTTCCAGTCCTTCGACCACGGCCGCAAGGTGGCCGTGCCGAGCGGGACCAGCCGCGACCCGCACGTGTTCTGGCACGCCGCCTCCAATCGCTGGGTCATGGTGGTGTGGAACGACGGCGGCGGCAACGGGGCCACGTTCTACACGTCGGCGAACCTGCTCGACTGGACGTACGCGAGCCGCCTCGCCGCCGGCTGGTTCTTCGAGTGCCCGGACATGTTCCCGCTCAACGTGGACGGCAGCGCCGCCAACCAGAAGTGGGTGCTCACCGACGCCTCCGGGGAATACGTCATCGGCTCGTTCGACGGCACCGCGTTCCGGCCCGACTGGTCGTCGCCGCAGCGCATGGACCTCGGCACGAACACGGCCGACGGCACCTTTTACGCCGGCCAGACGTTCACCGGCGTCCCCGACGGGCGCGTGATCCAGATGAGCTGGCAGCCGGGCAACCACGGCAGCACGTGGACCGGCGACCAGACGTTCCCCGCCGAGCTCGCGCTGAAGAGCTTCCCCGAGGGTGTACGGCTCACCCGCACCCCGATCCGCGAGCTCGCCTCGCTGCGGTCCGGTGGCATCGCCCTCGGCAGCCGCACGATCAACGGCCCGCTCGCAATTACGGCCGCCGACACGTACGAGGTGACCGCCGAGTTCGACCTGGCCGGCGCCACCGCGAGCTCGTTCGGCCTGCGGCTGCACACCCGCGCCGACGGGACGTACGACCGCGCGGTGGCCTACGACCGGGCGGCGGGCACGCTCTACGGCCGCCCGCTCACCCCCGTCAACGGCCGGGTCAAGATGCGCGTGCTCGTCGATCGCGGCCAGCTGGAGGTGTTCGGCAACGACGGCCGGCTCTCGGTGAGTGACAACGTCAACTTCAACTCCGCCACGACGAGCCAGGGCCTGCAGGTGTACTCCGAAAACGGCGCCGTCACCCTCACGTCCC
Organism: Dactylosporangium sp. CS-033363; assembly: GCF_050942475.1. Taxonomy (NCBI): domain Bacteria; kingdom Bacillati; phylum Actinomycetota; class Actinomycetes; order Micromonosporales; family Micromonosporaceae; genus Dactylosporangium; species Dactylosporangium sp. CS-033363. Next base: position 3,886,989 of record NZ_CP192032.1, read on the forward strand.
TGCAGTTCTACCGCCTCGGCAAGGCCTGGGGCACCGGAGAGTCCACACTGGATGGCAACCTGGCCGGCCCGTGGACCGCGAACGGCGGCACCTGGACGGACGTGGCCGGCGGCAAGCAGGGCACCGCGACCGGCGACGCCTTCTACCTGAGCTCCACAAATGCGGCCGATTTCACCTATGAAGGTGACGTGAAGGTGGTGAGCGGGACCGCGGCCGCGCTGACGTTCCGCGACCAGTACTCGGCCAACGTGGACACCTCCGGCGTGGTGAAGCTGTGGCGGCCCGGCCGCGAGATCGCCACGTTCGCGACCCCGATCGCCACCGGCCGCTTCTACCACCTGAAGGTGGTGGCGGCGGGCTCGCGCCTGCGGGTCTACCTCGATCACGGTGCGACTCCCGTGATCGATGCGACCGACACGCAGTACACCTCGGGGCGCCTGGGTCTGAACGTCTTCCACGGCACCGCGGTGCTGGCCAATCCGACGCTCAACGGCGTGGGCCTGCGCACCAACCTGGCCGGCCCGTGGCGCCCGGCCGGCGGCACGTGGACCGTCCCCGGCGCCGGCCTCAAGGGCAACGCGGGCGGCGACGCGTTCTACCTGAGCTCCACAAATGCGGCCGACTTCACGTATGAGGGTGACGTGAAGGTGGTGAACGGGACCGCGGCCGCACTGACGTTCCGCGACCAGTACTCGGCCAATGTGGACACCTCCGGCGTGGTGAAGCTGTGGCGCCCGGGCCGGGACATCGCCGTGTACCCGACCCAGATCCTGGAGGGCCGCACGTACCACCTGCGGGTGGTCGCGCGCGGCCCGAGCCTCGCCGTCTACCTCAACGGCACGAAGGTGATCGACGCCTCCGACAGCACGTACGCCTCGGGCTATCTGGGGGTGAACACCTTCAACGGCACCGCCACGTTCCAGAACCTCACGGTCTCCGCGTGAACCGGGCGGCGGCGAGGGCTTCGGCGGCCACCAACGGCGTCGTGCCCTCGCCGGCCGCACGGTCGAGGATCGCCTGGAGCGTCTCCCCGATCTTCTCGACGCGCACGGTTGCTGCCGCGGGGCTGGCGCCGTGCAGGTCGGTCTCGGTCGCGTAGACCACGCCGCCGGCGCTGACCACGTGATCGGGCGCCCAAATGACGCCGCGTTCATGCAACAGGTCCGCCGTGGCCGGAGTGTCGAGCTGGTTGTTGGCCGGACCCGCGATCGCCCGGCAGCGCAGCCGCGGCACGGTCGCCGGGGTGAGCAGGCCGCCGAGCGCCGCCGGGACGAGCACGTCGACCTCGGCGTCGAGGATCGCGCCGGGGGCGACCCACTCCGCGTCCGGGAACAGCTCGCGCTTGCCGGCGTCGACGTCGGTGACGAGCACGCGGTAACCGGCTTCCAGGAGGCGCCCGGCCACGTCCGCGCCGACGTGCCCGAGGCCGATCACGGCGTAACTCTCGCCGCCGACCACCCGCAGCGCGGCCAGCACGCCCGTGGCCGTGGCGGGGGAGGAGTCGCCGCGGAAGACGTGCCGGGTGCGCTCGGCGATGACGTCCATGTCGGCGGGGCCGGTGCCGACGTCGGGGCCGGTCGAGTACGCGCCGCCGAACTCCTCGACGAGGTCGCCGACGTCGTGCAGGACCGCGGTTCGATCGCTGACCACGCCGGCGACGACGGTCTTGCCGCCGCCGTGGTCGAGTCCGGCCACCGCGCACTTGGCGGTCATCGCCGCGGCGAGGCGCTGGGCGTCGGCCAGCCCGTCCTCCCAGCGGGCGTACTCCTTGATCCGGCACCCGCCGAGCGCCGGGCCCAGTGCCGTGGAGTGGACGGCGACGATGATCGGCAGGCCGCTGCGGGGCCCGCGCCGGATGGCGATCCGTTCGTGTTCCATGCCTGAACGCCAGGCACAACGCCGGGCCGGACCGCCCGAAACCGAACGTCGTTCGGCAAGAGACTCGAATGCTGGTGTGGACGAACTTGATGCGGCGACCGTCGGGGAACTCCAGCGCAATGCCCGGCACACAAACCGGGACCTCGCCGCCGCCGTGGGAATCGCGCCCTCGATGGGCCTGAACTGGGTGCGGGCGCTGCGCGAGCGGCGGTGTTCAACGTGTTCCATGCGGCGACCAGCCCGCCGACGCTGCAACGGCCCGTGCGGGGCCTGATCACGTCCAGATGCCTCCGGTCATCGGCCGGTGATCGAGGCGGTTCACCGTGCTCGTTGCTGAAGTTGACTGCCTGTGAGGGGCGCCGCCCCCCTCACCCCCGGAAACATGCCCGCGCCAAGCTTGTCGAGGCCTTATGACCTAGCTTCCTAGGGCGGTGTGCCGCATGTGACGCGGAGCGAACGGTTTGTCTCAAGAACGGGCCGAAATCGCCGAACAGGCCGGGGAACAGCAACGCGGCGGCACCCGAGGAGCAACCTGTGCCCGAATCCACCGGCCTCGTCAACGACAACCCGACGCCAGCGCTGGCCGAGGCGTCGCTCGCGCTGCTGCTGCAGGAGCGCCTGGTCATCGTCCTCAACGCCAAGAACGGCTCGGTCGTGTCGGTCAACGACCGGGTGCTGGAGACGACCGACGCGCCGATCGGCGAGATCGTCGGGCGGCGCCTCGAGGACCTGTGGAAGCTGCAGTCGCAGACCGTCGACCAGCTGCTCGACGCGGCCCGGGCGCGCAAGTTCGTGGAGCAGGTCAGTCCGATCGTCGACAGCGGCGGCCGGCAGCGGTGGCTGCGGTTCAACTGCGGGCCGATCGGCGGGGCGGGGCGGGAGACCGAGGGCATCCTGATCACCGCGTACGACATCACCAACGACCGGCGGCTGGTGGCCGAGCTGCGCGGGAAGTACGCGGCGGTGGACCGGGCGCAGGCGGTGATCGAGTTCGACCTCAGCGGCGAGATCCTGACCGCGAACGAGAACTTCCTGCAGCTGACCGGGTATGCGCTGGGCGACATCGTGGGCCAGCACCACCGCATGTTCGTGGAGGAGGCGACGGCCAACAGCGCCGAGTACGCCGACTTCTGGGCCCGGCTGGCGCGCGGCGAGGTGGAGAGCGGGGAGTACAAGCGGATCGGGCGGGGCGGGCGCGAGGTGTGGCTGCGCGCGACGTACAACCCGATCTACGACCTGGAGGGCCGGCCGTACAAGATCGTGAAGTACGCGCTGGACGTGACCGAGTCGAAGCTCGCCAATGCGGAGTTCATCGGCAAGGTGGCGGCCGTGGACCGGGCGCAGGCGGTGATCGAGTTCGACCTGGACGGCACGATCCGGGCGGTCAACCGCAACTTCTGCAACGTGACCGGGTACGAGCCCGACGAGCTGGTCGGGCAGCCGCACAAGATGCTGGTGAGCGAGGACGAGGGCCGCTCGAACGCCTATCGGGGGTTCTGGCAGCGGCTGGCCAAGGGGCAGTTCGAGTCGGGGGAGTTCAAGCGGTACGGCAAGGGCGGCCGGGAGGTGTGGCTGCAGGCCAGCTACAACCCGATCTTCGACCTGGACGGGCGGCCGTACAAGGTGGTGAAGTACGCGACCGACATCACCGACTCGAAGAACCGCAATGCGGAGTTCGAGGGGAAGGTCGCGGCGATCGACCGGGCCCAGGCGGTGATCGAGTTCGACCTGGACGGGATGATCCTGACCGCGAACCGCAACTTCCTGGAGACGATGAACTACGGCAGCGCGGACGAGCTCAAGGGCAAGCACCACCGGATCTTCGTCGATCCGCTGACCGCGGCGTCGGAGGACTACCGGCAGTTCTGGGCGCGGCTGGGGCGGGGCGAGTTCGAGGCGGGGGAGTACAAGCGGCACGGCAAGGGCGGCCGCGAGGTGTGGCTGCAGGCGACCTACAACCCGATCTTCGATCTGGAGGGCCGGCCGTACAAGGTGGTGAAGTACGCGCTGGACGTCACCGAGGCGAAGAAGCGCAACGCGGAGTTCGAGGGCAAGGTCGCGGCGATCAACCGGGCGCAGGCGGTGGTCGAGTTCGATCCGAACGGGGTGGTGCTGGACGCCAACCGCAACTTCCTGGAGCTGCTCGGGTACGGCCTGGAGGAGATCCGCGGCCGCCACCACAAGATGTTCGTGGACGCCCAGGAGGCCGCCTCGGAGCAGTACGAGGACTTCTGGGAGCGGCTGCGGCGGGGCGAGTTCGACTCGGGGGAGTACAAGCGGGTCGGCAAGGACGGGCGCGAGGTGTGGATTCAGGCGACGTACAACCCGATCCTGGATCTGGACGGCCGGCCGTACAAGATCGTGAAGTTCGCGGCCGATGTGACCCAGGCGAAGCTGCGCACGGCGGAGTTCGAGGGGAAGGTCGCGGCGATCAACCGGGCCCAGGCGGTGATCGAGTTCGACCTGGACGGCAATGTGCTGCACGCCAACGACAACTTCCTGCGCACCATGGGCTACTCGATGCGGGAGATCCTGGCCCAGCACCACAGCATGTTCTGCTCGCAGGAGTACATCACGTCGCAGGAGTACCGGGACTTCTGGCTGCGGCTGAGCCGGGGCGAGATCCTGTCGGGCCGGTTCCACCGGATCGGCAAGTACGGGCGGGACGTGTTCCTGCAGGCGACGTACAACCCGATCTTCGATCTCAAGGGCCAGCCGGTGAAGGTCATCAAGTTCGCCACCGACGTGACCCAGCAGATGGAGCTGGAGCAGCGGCTCAGCGTGAAGACGCGGGACATGGGCAAGGCCATCGACGAGCTGTCGACGTCGATCGCCACGATCGTCGGCAACGCGGGGCAGGCGAGCGAGCTGGCCGGGGAGACGCAGACGAACGCGCAGCGGGGCTTCGAGGAGCTGCGCAAGTCGATCGAGGCGATCGACCTGATGGAGCGCTCGTCGGACCAGATCGCCGGGATCGTGCAGGTGATCGGGGAGATCGCGAGCCAGACGAACCTGCTGGCGTTCAACGCCTCGATCGAGGCGGCCCGGGCCGGTGAGCACGGCGTCGGGTTCTCGGTGGTGGCGGGCGAGGTGCGCAAGCTCGCGGAGCGGTCCTCGGACTCGGCGCGGGAGATCAGCCGGCTGATCCAGGAGTCGGCGACCCGGATCAACCAGGGCTCGCAGGTGGCGCAGCGGGCCCAGGACGCGTTCGAGGAGATCCTGCGCAGCGTCGGCAAGACCGCCGAGTCGATCCACCACATCGTGACGCAGACGCAGATGCAGCAGGACGCGTCGCGGACGGTCAACGCGCTGATCGGGGACCTCGTCGGGGCGGCACCGGCGGCCGAGGTGGGTCTGGACCAGTGAGCGACAAGCCATGAGCGGCATCTTGTACGGCGTGTTCACCGTCGCCGACGTGCACGTCGCCCTGCCGCTGTCGGAGCTGCGGGAGGTCATCCCGTGCCCGGCGTCGTTCAACCCGCTGATGGCCTCGGCACCCGGCCTGATCGGCGCGGTGATGCTGCGCCATCAGGTGATCCCGGTGCTGGACCTGCGCCGGATGGTCGGCGTCGACTCGCCCGCCGACCCGGAGATCGTGGTCGTCGCCTCCTACGAGGGCTCGGTGTTCGGGCTGCTGGCGTGCGGGGTGCGCGGGGTGGTCGACGTGGAGGAGCACGAGCAGCTGGGGATCTCGGTCAACGTGGCGCTGCCGCAGGTGTTCGCGAGCACGTTCGAGCGGGCCGAGGACGGCGCGGTGGTGTGCGTGCTGGACTGCGCGGCGATCAAGCGGCTGCCGGGGATGGTCTTCGCGACCGACACGGGCGGGCCGAGCGGTGCTTTGGCGCAGGCGAAGGACGAGGGACGCGACGGGGGTACCGCGGGCAGGAACATGATGATGCTCCTGCGCGCGGGCGACATCGGGCTGTGCGTGGACGTGGCGCACGTGCACTCGGTCGTGCCGGAGCTGGTGCTGAAGTCCTCGCCGATCGACGGCGGGATCATCCACGGCGTGATCGAGCTCGGCGAGCACTACGTGCCGACGGTCGACGCGCTGGCGGTGATGGGGCTGGGGGCCCTGGCGCCGATCGACGTGAAGCGCGGCGTGGCGATGGCCTACGAGCGGGGGCTGCTGACGTTCGCGGTGACCGAGGTCGAGTCGATCGTGCCGGTCGGTGACGGCGACGTGCTGCCGCTGCCGGGGATCGGGCTGCCGGCGTCGGACTTCTCGGTCGGCATCCTGCCCGGGCAGGCCGGCGGGTCGTACCTGGTGATCGACGGCGACCGGCTGCGCGCCGACGCCGACCTGGGGACCCTGGCCGCGCTGGGCACGCCGGTGCCGGGGGCGGGGACGCCGGCGCGGCGGGACGCGCGCGAGGAGGAGCCGCCGGAGGGCGACGGGCGGGTCATCGAGCACCGGGTCCGCAAGTACCTGACCTATCTGGCCGGGCCGGAGGTGGCCACGCCGCTGACCCAGATCGCCGAGATCGTGCCGCACCCGAAGGACGTGATCCCGTTCGCCGGCGGCGGCGCGATGCGGGGCGTGTTCACCCATCACCGCACGTCGGTGCCGCTGGTCGACCTGCCGGCGCTGCTGGGGGAGGCGGCCGAGATCGACCCGGCGATGGCGCGGGTGCTGCTGGTCGGCGGGGTCGGGTTCATCGTGCCGGCGCTGCGGGCGATCGAGGAGTCGACGTGGGAGGAGCGGGTGCCCGCCGAGGCGGAGGTACCGCTGTCGCTGGCCGGCAGCCCGCTGGTGAAGATCGGCACCCGGATGCTCGCCCGGCTGGATCTCGTCGCGTTCGCCCGCACTATGGTTGGCGGTCGTGGAACCGATCCGGGTGGAGGTTGACGGCCGCGAGCCGGTCCTCGAGGAGCTGTACGGGCCGCTGCTGACCAACTTCGGTCACTTCACCGCGATGCAGGTTCGCGGCGGGCGGGTCCGGGGGCTTAACCTGCATCTGGAGCGCCTTGCCGGGGCGACCCGCGAGCTGTTCGGCACGGACCTGGACACCGGCCGGGTGCACGGGTTCCTGGCCCACGCCGTGCGCGGGGTGCCGGACGCGTCGGTGCGCATCAACGTGTACGGGCCGTCGCGGGTCATGGTGTTCGTGCGCCCGCCGGCCGAGCCGCCCGCGGCGCCGCTGCGGCTGCGCTCGGTGCCCTACGTGCGGCCCGCGGCGCACCTGAAGCACGTCGGCGGGTTCGGGCAGGCGTACTTCGGTCGGCGCGCCGAGGCCGAGGGCTTCGACGACGCCCTGCTGACCGACGCGGGCGGGGCGGTGTGCGAGGCGGCGATCGCGAATGTCGGGTTTTTCGACGGTACCGACGTCATCTGGCCGTCCTCGCCGCACCTTCCGGGGATCGCCATGCAGCTGCTGGCGCCCCGGCTGCCGTCGCGCTCGGCCCGCGTCGCCCTCGCCGACGTCGGCGGCTTCCGGGGTGCCTTCGCGGCGAACTCGATCGGCGTGGCCGCGGTCGCCGGCATCGACGACGTGGCGTTCGGCGTCGACGACGCGCTGATGCGGCTGGTCGCCGACGCCGAGGCGAGCGTGCCCTGGGACGCGCTCTAGGGCAGTTTCCGCAGGTGGGTGCGGCGCCCGTCGTGGTCGAAGATGCCCAGCAGCTCGGCCGGCCCGCCGTGCGCCCCGAACGCGTGCGGCACCATCGTGGAGAACTCGGCCGCCTCCCCGGTCTCGACCAGGATGAGCCGCTCGGCCAGCCGCAGCGCGATCGTGCCCGACAGCACCGTGAACCACTCGAACCCGGGGTGGGCCCGCAACTGCTCCGGCCCGGGAACGGGCCGGTCGATGCGCATTTTCGCCACGGTGGTACCGCCCGGGCCCGCCTCATGCCGCAGCGTCCACGTCGTCACCCCGCGGTCGGGCTCGTGCCGCGGCCGGATCACGACGTCGGCGTCGGCGGACTCGACGAGCGCGTCGAGCGTCGTCCCGAGCGCCCGCGCGATGGCGGTGAGCTGGTCGAGGCTGATCCGCCGGTGCCCGGTCTCGATCCGGCTGAGCGTCGAGGGGCTCATGAAGCACGCGGCGGCCAGGTCGTCGAGCGACATGCCGAGCGCCGCCCGCAACCCCCGGATGCGCGTCCGCACGAGCCCGTCGAGATCGTCCCCGCCTTGCTTCATACGCAAGATGGTATGCGATTGGCGCAAAGGGCGGCTACCGTTCAGGCATGCACAATCACGGTCACGGACATCACGGGCACGGCCACAGCCACGGCGGGCTCGCCGACCTGCTCGACCTCGACGCCGCGGTGCTGCGCGACTACCACGCGGAGATCGTGACCTGGGTCGCCGGCCACGGCCCGGCCCGGCAGATCGCCGACCTCGGCGCCGGGACGGGCGCCGGCACGTTCGGCCTCCTCGCCGCGTTCCCGGACGCCACCGTCACCGCCGTCGACAGCGACGAGTCGATGCTGCACCGCCTCGCCCACCACGCGTCCGGGCGCGGTCTCGGCGAGCGGGTCCGCACCCGGCAGGCCGACCTCGACGCGGGCTGGCCCGCGGACCTGACCGGCTTCGACCTGATCTGGGCCGCGAACTCGATGCACCACATGGCCGACCCGCCCCGCGTCCTGCGCGACATCGCAGCCGCCCTGACCCAAGGCGGCCGCCTCGCGATGTCGGAGCTGGACTCGTTCCCCCGCTTCCTGCCCGACGGCGCCGCGGACGGCCTCGAGGACCGCACCCACGCCGCGATGGCCGCCAAGCGCGAGCAGGACATGCCGCACATGCAGGCGGACTGGGGCGCCCTGATCGAGGCCGCGGGCCTGAAGGTCGCCGCCGAGCGCCGCTTCGCGGTGACCGTGCCGGCCCCGCTGCCGGACCAGGCCGTGTCGTACGCGCGGGCGTCGCTGTCCCGCACCCGCGAGGGCCTCGCCGACGTGCTGCCGGCCGCCGACCTCGCCGCCCTCGACGAGCTGCTCGGCGACGGCCCGCAGTCGCTGTCCCACCGCGCCGACCTCACCATCCGCGCCGCCCGCACCGTCTGGATCGCCCAGCCGGCCTGAGCCGCGCCGGCCTTGGCGATGGTCGCGACGGCGGCCAGGTGCAGCCCGCCGCGGCTGCATGCGACCGCCGCGCCGGCTGGGTCGCCGGGCCGGCCTGAGTCGCGCCGGCCTTGGCGATGGCCGCGACGGTAGCCAGGTGCGGCCCGCCGCGGCTGCACGCGACCGCCGCGCCGGCTGGGTCGCCGAGCCGGCCTGAGGCGGAGGTCAGCCTTCGACGAGGGCGGTGACGTCCCACAGGCGGGCCGCGTCGCCGCCGGTGGCCAGGAGCCGGCCGTCGGGGCTGAACGCGACCGCCGCCCGCGCGTGCGGCAGCGGGTCGCCGACGGCCCGGCCGGTCGTGGTGTCCCAGATCAGCACGCCCCGGGGCTCGGCGGCGGCGAACCAGCGGCCGCCCGGGGCGAGCGCGCCGCGGTAGGCCATCGCGGGCAGGGTGACGACCGGGACGCCGGTGTGCGGGTCGACCACCAGGACGGTGTCGCTCGTCGCCTCCACGGCCAGTCGATCGCCCTCCGGGCTGAGCGCGCACATCTGGCCGAACGACTGCTCGGTGTGGTACTCGCGCACCAGCCGGCCCGTCTCGGCTTCCCAGCAGCCCCACTGGCCGGTGCGGCCCGGCCCGTAGAGCAGGGTTCCGGTTGCGTCGAGGGCCACGTCGTTGGAGGCGTGCAGCCCGCTCAGCTGGGCCAGGGGCCGCCACTGGCGGGTGTCGGCCGAGGCCATGTGACCGACGTTGATCGCACGGCCGTCGGTGAGGGCCGCGACCCGGCGCCGGTCCCCGCTGGCGGCCAGCCGGTTCACCCGCCCGTCGAAACTGCCGTGGGCGTCCCGGCCCTGCTCGAGGTCCCAGAACGTGGTGCCGCCGGTGTGGAACCGCACGACGAGGGCCGCGCCGCCGCCGGCGAACACGACCTGGCTGACGAATGTGCGGAACCCGGCCTGCGCCGTCTGCCTGCCCGTCGCCGTTTCGCAGACGGTTACCACGGTGTCGCGGGCGAACGCGAGCAGCGAGCCGTCGGCGTTGAAGGCCACGGAGGTCACGCCGTCGGTGTGCAGCGGCGGCGCGGCCCGCAGCCGCCTGGCCGCCGGGTGCTCGGCCACCGCGCATTGCTCGGCCCCGGCACCCGCTCCAGCGGCACTCGCTTCAGCGGCACTCGCTTCAGCGGCACTCGCTTCAGCGGCACTCGCTTCAGCGGCACCCGCTTCAGCGGCACCCGCTCCAGCGGGGTCGGCGACCGGTCCAGCGGTGACCGGTCCAGCGGCGGCGGGTCCAGCGGCGGCGGGTCCAGCGGCGGCGGGTCCAGCGGCGGCGGCCGGTCCGGCGGCGGCCGGTCCGGCGGCGGCGGCCGGTCCGGCGGCGGCGGCCGGTCCGGCGGCGGCGGCCGGTCCGGCGGCGGCGGTGGGTCCGGCGGCCGGGTCGGTCACAGTGGTCGGGCCGGCGGTGGCCAGCCAGTCGCCGGGGGCGACCCGCGCGCCGGGCAGCGTGTGCCAGGCGCGCAGCACGCCGGTGGTGTCGCCCGCGTTGAGCCGCCACAGGCTGCCGTCGGCGTGGCGGACCACGGCCAGGTCGGCGCCGGCCGCGATCGGCTCGCCGGGCTCGGTCAGGCGGCGGACCAGGGTGGCCGTGCCGCCGCCGGGCAGGGTCCAGCGCAGCGGGGTCTCGTCCGGGCCGGGCGGGACCGGTGTCACCCGGCGGCCGGCGGCGTGGCGGGCCCATTCGGCGGCGCCGAGGACCACCGCGAGTTCCGGGTCCTCGGCCCGGTGCACCGGGCGGCCCAGCGCCGCGGCGACCGCGTCGGCGACCGCCGGGACCCGTGACGAGCCGCCGACCAGCAGGACGCCGGCGAGGTCGGCCGGCGCGACGCCCGCGGTGTGCAGCAGTTCCCGGCACGCCTCGACGGTCCGGCCGATCAGCGGCGCCACGGCCGCGGTGAGCTCGTCGCGGCGCAGGCGGACCGGGTCGGCGTCGGCGGCGAAGTAGTCCTCGACGTCGGGGCGGTCGGTGAGCTGGTGCTTGAGCCCGCGGACGAAGTCGGCCAGCTGCAGGCGCAGCCGGAGCCCGGCCGGTCCGGGCAGCGGCGCCGGTACCGGGATGCGGGCCGCGATGAGGGCGTCGATGTCCCGCCCGCCGGCGTCGGCGAGGCTGGTGTGGCCGAGCACGTCGTGGCGGGCGCGGACGAGGGCGGCGTCGAAGGTACCGCCGCCGAAATCGTGGACGAGCACCAGGGCGTCGGCGGCGAACCCGGGCCCGGCCACCGGGGCGAGGGCGGCCGCGACCGGTTCGGCCAGCAGCTCCACTTCGGTGAAACCGGCCGTTCCCCGGCGGCGAGCATGAGGTCCCGGCGCGGGTCGTCGGTGGTCACCGAGGCGGGGACGGTGAGCACGAGGCGGTCGAGCGGGCCGTCGTGCAGCCGGGCGGCCTGCTCGCGGACCGCGGCGAGGAGGTGGGCGACGAGGGCGTGCACCGGATAGGCGCGCCCGCCCAGCGGGATCGGGGCCGCCTCGCCCAGGTCGCGCTTGAACTCGGCCCGGTACGCGGCCGGGTCGGCCCGTTTGCGGCGCTCGGCCGCGGTGCCCACGAGCAGCGTGTCGCCGTCGGTGCAGACCGCCGACGGCCACGCGTACAGGCCGCTCGCCGGCTCCTTGATCAGCTGGATGCGGTCGCCGGTGACGAGGGCGGCCGCCGTCGAGGTGGTGCCGAAGTCGACCACGAGCACGGCCCATGATCCCACATCCGGGTCCCGAAAAGTTTTCGGCAACCGCGCCCGGCAACCGCGCCCGGCAACCGCGCCCGGCAACCGCGCCCGGCAACCGCGCCCGGCAACCGCGCCCGGCAACCGCGCCCGGCAACCGCGCCCGGCAACCGCGCCCGGCAACCGCGCCCGGCAACCGCGCCCGGCAACCGCGCCCGGCAACCGCGCCCGGCAACCGCGCCCGGCAACCGCGCCCGGCAACCGCGCCCGGCAAGCGGCGCCCGGCAAGCGGCGCCCGGCAAGCGGCGCCCGGCAACCGCGCCCGGCAAGCGGCGGTCAGCGGGCCGGGGCGACGCCGGTGGACTCGCGCACGACGAGGCGGCCGGGCTGGCGTACGACGCCGGAGTGCTGCTCGCCGTCCAGCACCGCGAACAGGTGCTGCACCGCCGTCGCGCCGAGTTGTTCCAGGTTCAGGTCCACCGTGGTCAGCGGCGGGCGGCACTCGGTGGCGAAGACCTCCCAGTTGTCGTAGCCGACCAGGGCCACGTCGTCCGGGACCGAGCGGCCCAGTTCCCGCAGCGCCTCCGCCGCGCCCGAGGCGATCTGGTCGTTGCCGCAGAAGATGGCGTCGACGTCCGGGTGGGCGGCGAGCAGCCGGGCGGTGGCGTGCCGGCCCCAGCGCTGCGACCACTGGCCGAACAGCGGTTCCCCGGCCGGGGCCAGCCCGGCGGTGTCGAGGACCTCGGCGAACGCGGCGGCGCGGTCGCGGGCGGCCCGGTAGCCGGGGTCGCCGGTGATGTGCGCGATGCGTTTGCGGCCCAGCGACACCAGGTGCTCGGCGGCCAGGCGCGCGCCGCCGGCGTCGTCGGCGATGATGGAGATGTCGGACGGGTCGTCGGACTCGCAGTACGCGTAGACGACCGGGACCGGGATGTCGCGGGTCAGCGACGGGCGCAGGTCGTTGGCGTCGCCGAGGATGATGAAGCCGTCGACCTGGCGGGCCAGCAGGGTGCGGATGTAATGCCGGCGGCGGATCGCGTCGCCGCGGGCGTCGCACAGCAGGACGCTCATCTGCTCGTTGCCCAGCGCGTTCTCGGCGCCGAGCAGGACCGGGATGGCGAAGCGGGCGGCCGACAGCTCGTCGGTGAGCAGCCCGATGGTGCGGGTGTTGCCCGAGATGAGGCCGCGGGCCAGCACGTTGGGCTGGAACGCCAGCTCCTCGGCGGCCTGCTGGACCCGCCGCCGGGTCGCCGGGGCCACCTCGCCGCGCGCGTTGAGCGCCTTCGAGGCCGTCGCGATCGAGACCCCGGCGCGTTTGGCCACGTCAGTCAGGGTCACCTGCGCCCGCTTCCTACCCACGAAGCAACGTCCTTTCGAAAACTTTTCGGGCAGCATAGCGAACGGCAGGACGCCGTCACAACTGTCACACCGACTGTATGAGCGAAAATAGACCGTTGACACGACCCCGGCCTGCTGCCACCATTCCCGAAAAGGTTTTCGAGGTATTCGGGAAAGGTGGTGGCCGTGACAGCCCATCCGGGACCTGTCGCGCCCGCGCGCGGGGCGCTGCGGCCCGTCGGAACGCACCAGGTGCGCTTCACCGGCGGGTTCTGGGGACAGCGCCAGGCGGTCAACGGCACCGCCACCATCGAGCACTGCACGTTCTGGCTGGACCGCCTCGGCTGGACCGGCAACTTCCGCGACCCGGAGACCTCGCTGCGCCGGCGCGGGCGGGAGTTCTCCGACTCCGAGGTGTACAAGCTCACCGAGGCGGCCAGCTGGGAGACCGGCCGGCCCGGCGGCACCGACCACACCGCGCTGCTGAGCGAGCTCGCCGGGCTCATCGCCGGGGCCCAGGACGCCGACGGCTACCTGCACACCGCCTACGGCCGCCCCGGGCAGCCGGGCCGCTACAGCGACCTGAACTTCGGCCACGACCTCTACTGCGCCGGGCACTTCCTGCAGGCCGCCGTGGCCGCGCACCGCACCGGCGCCGCCCCGCAGCTGCTCGACGTGGCCCGCCGGGTCGCCGACCACGTCTGCGAGCGGTTCGCCACCGAGGGCTTCGACGGCCACCCCGAGATCGAGCCGGCCCTCGTCGAGCTCTACCGGATCACCGGCGAGCGGCGCTACCTCGAGCAGGCGGCGCGGTTCATCGACCGCCGCGGCCGGCGCAGCCTGCCCGAGCACGAGTTCGGGTGGCGGTACTTCCAGGACGACACCCCCGTGCGCGAGGCCGAGGTGTTCGGCGGGCACGCCGTGCGGGCGCTGTATCTGGCGTGCGGGGCGGTCGACGTGGCGGTCGAGACCGGCGACGACGAGCTCCTCGACGCCGTCGTGCGGCAGTTCGCGCGGACCCTGGCCCGGCGCACCTACCTCACCGGCGGGATGGGCTCGCGCCACCTCGACGAGGCGTTCGGCGACGACTTCGCGCTGCCGCCCGACCGCGCCTACTCCGAGACCTGCGCCGGCGTCGCCACCGTCATGCTCGCCCACCGGCTGCTGCTGGCGACCGGCGACAGCCGCTACGGCGACGTCGTGGACCGGGTGCTGCACAACGTGATCGCGGCCGCGGTCGCGGACGACGGCCGGTCCTTCTTCTACGCCCACACCCTGCACCAGCGCACCCGGGCCGAGGTCCCGTCGGCCGAGCACGAGCAGCTGCGCTTCGGCGGCGGGCAGCGGGCGCCCTGGTTCGAGGTGTCGTGCTGCCTGACCAACGTCGCCCGGCTGACCGCCTCCCTCGGCACCTACTTCGTCACCGAGACCGCCGACGGGGTGCAGATCCACCAGTACGCCCCGATGACCGTCGACGCCGCCGGTCTTCGCCTGCAGGTCGACACCGCCTATCCGGAGGACGGCACCGTCACCGTCACCGTCCTGGAAGCGCCGGACACCGAGCGCACCGTCGCGCTGCGCGTCCCGCAGTGGGCGGGCGGCGGGCAGCACGCCGAGCGGCGGGTCTTCGCCGCCGGCGAGCAGATCGTCCTCGACCTGCCGGTGCGGCCCCGCTGGACGTTCCCCGACCCGCGCGTCGACGCCGTGCGCGGGTGCGCCGCCGTCGAGGTCGGCCCGGTCGTCATGTGCGCCGAGTCCATCGACCAGGAGGACGGGGTCAACCTCGACGAACTGCAGGTCGACACGTCGGTCGCCCCTGAGTCCGGCGCGGTGAAGGGACGCGCCGTCCGGCCGGTCGAGCACACCTGGCCGTACCGCGACCGCACCACGGCGACCGAGCGCCCCGAGCCGATCGTCGTGCCGCTCGTGCCGTACCACCGCTGGGCCCGCCGTGGCCCGTCCACGATGCGCGTCTGGCTGCCCACCACACCGTCGTAACCCGACTCCCGAGGAGGTGACGCGATGCCACACCCCCGCTGGAAATCCAGGCTGGCACTCGCGCTCACGACCGTCCTGACCGCCTCGACCGCCGCCGTCGTCACGTCCGCCACGCCGGCGGCAGCGGCCCAGACCATCGGCTATCCCACGTTCACCGGCGCGGCCAACGTGCCGGCCGCGCCGGTCGGCTACACGACCGGCAACATGATGCAGGCCGCGTACAACGCCGAGAGCGGCGGCACCGACTTCTGGATCGACCGGATGCTCGGCCGCACCGGCGGCTCGGACCCGGCCGACGCCGACGGCGCCATCCTCATGACCCGCGGCCGCGCGCTGTTCATGAAGACGTACAACCCCGGCGTCATGGGCTTCGCCGGGCAGGTCGCCTACTGGGAGAGCATCAGCAACGCCAACGCCTACTCCATCACGGCGAGCCCGGGCACGTTCACCGAGCAGACGTCGCAGCGCTTCCAGGCGCCCAGCTACGCCAAGAGCGTGTTCAACAGCGGCTCGGTGTCCATCACCCAGCAGAAGTTCATCACGAACAACAACGTGGCCGTGACCAACCTGTCGATCAAGAACAACGGCACCGCGTCGACCACGATCTCGCTGCGGGCCGTCTCGCCGTACGCGACCAGTGGCAGCGGCAACGAGCTGACCGGCACCGCGGGCACCAAGAACAGCCTCACCACGCTGCAGACGAAGCTGTCCGGGGACGGCTTCGCGGTCTCCTCCGGCGGGCTCAACCGCTCGCTCACCATCGCGGCCGGCGCCACCGCCACGGCCAAGGTCGTCATGGGCTTCATCGCGAGTGAGCTGCCGGAGTCGGCCACCGAGTACTCGGCGTACGCCGGCTACTCCAACGCCACCGCGTTCGCCACCCACGTGCGCGCCTACAACCAATGGTGGGCCGACAACATCCCGTACTTCGACTCGCCCGAGCCGGCGCTGACGAAGAACTACTACTACCGCTGGTGGCTCATGCGGTTCAACAACCTCGACGCGAACATCCCGGGGCAGACGTTCCAGTTCCCGACGTCCGTCGAGGGCGCGCTGGGCTACAACAACGCCATCGCGCTGACCCAGCCGATGCACATCGACGACCTGAAGTACCTGCGGACGCCGCTGTACGCCTACGGCGACTGGCTGTCGGTCGGGCAGGTCTCCAAGAACGGCCGGTTCGTGGACAACCCCGGCGACCCGGAGAACTGGTCGAACAGCTACACCCAGTACATCGCCGAGGCGGCCTGGCGCAGCTACCAGATCCACGGCGGCCAGCCGGCGCTCGCCCAGAACCTCGCCAAGTACGCCGAGGGCGACGTGAAGGGCCAGCTGGCGACGTACGACAGCAACAACAACAAGCTCATCGAGTACGACTGGGGCGCGCTGACCGGCAACGACGCCGACGCGGTGTCGTTCCACTGGCGGGCCGGGAAGATGGACCGCGGCGAGGCGGCCTATCAGTACAGCGGCGCCCGCGCGGCGGCCCAGGCCTACGCGGCCGTGGGCAACACCGCCAAGGCGGCCGAGATGAACACGCTCGCCGACCAGATCCAGGCCGCGATCGTCAACGTGCTGTGGAACCCCAGCCACAACCTGTTCGAGAACCGGATGGCCTCCGACGGGGCGTTCAACCCCTGGAAAGAGATCAACATCTACTACCCGTTCGCGGTCGGTGCCATCCCCAACACCACGCAGTACAAGCAGGCCCTGCGGCTCTTCGACGACCCGGCGCAGTACCCGATCTTCCCGTTCTACACCGCCAACCAGGCGGACAAGGCGGCCTCGGGCACCGGCAGCAACAACTTCTCCACCATCAACTCCACGGTGCAGTTCCGGCTGCTGAGCTCGGCGCTGCGCAACTACCCGACCACGTACCTGACCAACGACTGGTACAAGAAGCTGCTGTACTGGAACGCCTGGGCGCAATACGTGGGCGGCAACGTGGCCTACCCCGACGCCAACGAGTTCTGGGCCAACTGGAACGGCTCGTCCATCACCTACCGCTCCTGGATTCACCACAACATCCTGGGCAGCAGCAACTGGACGCTCATCGAGGACGTCGCCGGCCTGCGCCCGCGCAACGACGCGAAGGTCGAACTGTCCCCGATCAACATCGGCTGGGACCACTTCACCGTCAACAACCTGCGCTACCGCAACGCCGACCTCACCATCGTGTGGGACGACCCGGCCGACGGCGTGACCCGCTACCCGGGCGTGCCGCAGGGCTACAGCATCTTCATCAACGGCACCCGGGTGGCGACCGTCAACTCGCTCGTGCCGTTCACCTGGGACCCCGCCACCGGTGCCGTCACCACCTCCGGCACCGTCGCCTACAGCCAGGCCTACTCCGGGCTGCAGGCGCCGACGCAGGTCGTGCAGAGCGACAGCCGGGTCGTGGACATCATGGCCAAGGCCGGCGTCGACAACGCCACCAGCCCGCCGACCAACCTGGTCACCGGCGCGACCGTCTCGGCCTCCTACACGGGCTCCGGCACGTCGACCGGCGGCGCCAGCGACGGGTACCCGACCAACGAGCCCTACTGGGGCGCCGGCGGCTCGCCGAACAGCCAGGACTGGTACGAGGTCAACTTCGGCACCGCCCGCACCGTGAACGAGGTCCGGCTGTACTTCAAGGACAGCCGCCCCGCCTCGGCCACCTATCGGGCGCCGTCGGCGTACGACATCCAGTACTACAACGGCAGTGCCTGGGTCAGCGTGCCCAGCCAGGCCAAGAGCCCGAGCACCCCGAAGGGCAACTACAACCTGGTGACGTTCCCGGCGGTGAGCGCCCAGCGCGTGCGGGTGCTGGCGACCAACGCCTCCGGGGCGAAGACCGGCCTCACCGAGATCAAGGTGTACAACCGGGGCGGCACCCAGCCCCCGCCGGTGACGAACCTGGCGCTGAGCGCGACGCCGGTCTGCTCGTACACCTCGAGCTGGGAAAGCTGCGCGGCGATCAACAACGGTGACGAGCCGGCGAGCTCCAACATCGGCGCCGCGAACGACGGCTCCCGGTGGGGGACCTGGCCCAACAGCGGCACCCAGACCGCGGAGCTGCAGTGGTCCACCGCCCAGTCGGTGAACAAGGCGCAGGTGTACTTCTTCGACGACGAGGGCGGCATCGACATGCCCTCGGCGTGGAAGCTGCAGTACTGGAACGGCAGCGCCTACGTCGACGTGGCCGGGGCCAGCGGCTACACGCTGACGAAGAACGCCTACAACACCGTCACCTTCACCGGGGTCTCCACGACGCGGCTGCGGGTGTCGCTGACCGCGACGGGCACCGCCTCGCTGGGGCTGCTCGAGGTCAAGGCGTTCGGCTAGACATGCACACCGTGCGGAGACCTCCGGCGATGCGGGACGTCGCCCACCTCGCCGGGGTCTCCCACCAGACCGTCTCGCGGGTGGTCAACGACCACCCCAACGTCCGGTCGGAGACCCGGGCCCGGGTCCTGGCCGCGATGCGGGCGCTGGACTACCAGCCCAACGTCGCGGCCCGGACCCTGGCCACCAACCGGAGCCAGACGGTCGGGCTCGTCACGTTCGACACCACCCTCTTCGGGCCCTCGTTCATGGTCCACGCCATCGAACGGGCGGCCCGGGAGGCCGGCTACTTCGTCAGCATCGCCAGCGCCCGGGAGCCCGATGTGCCACAGGTCCGCGACGCCATCCGGCGCCTGCGCGAGCAGGCCGTCGAGGGCATCGTCACGCTCGCCCCGGTCGCCGCGGCCTGGACGGCGCTGCGCCAGGAGCCCCTGGACGTGCCGATCGTCGGCCTGGGCATCGTCGGCCCCGACGGCGACGGCGCCGGCGTACCCATGGTCGCCATCGACAATGCCGCCGGAGCCGCCCTCGCGACCCGGCATCTGCTGGCCCTCGGGCACGCGACCGTGCACCACGTGGCCGGCCCGGCCAACTGGCCCGAGGCCAGGGAGCGGCAGGCCGGGTGGCGGACGGCGCTGGAGGACGCGGGGCGCACCGCCCCGGCGGTGCTAGCCGGGGACTGGAGCGCCGCCGCCGGGCACGGCGCCGGGCTCGCCCTGGCCGGGATGCCCGAGGTGACCGCCGTGTTCTGCGCCAACGACCAGATGGCCATCGGCGTACTGCGCGCCCTGCACGAGGCGGGAAGGCCCGTGCCCAGCGACGTCAGCGTCGTCGGCTTCGACGACGTGCCCGAGGCCCCCTACCTGCTGCCCCCGCTGACCACGGTCCGGCAGGACTTCGCCGAGCTCGGCCGGCACAGCCTGGCCCTGCTCGTCGACCAGATCTCGACAGGCTCCCGCGGCGGCGAGCAGTTCCGCTCGGCGCCGAGCCTGATCGTGCGCAGTTCCACCGCCACACCCCTTGCGTATTGAGAACGCTCACAAACAATGAATGGCCTAGGGAAGGGACGATCGTGAAACGCTGGATGGGCAGCATCGTCGCTGCGACGTTAGTGCTCGGCGCCGCCGCGTGCGGGGACGACACGGCGGCCGAGACCCCCGCGAACGCCGACAGCGGCGCCACGCTCACACTGTGGACGCGGGCCGCCACGGAGACCCAGTCGAAGGCCTACGCGGCCGCGTACAACGCCACCCACAAGAACCAGGTCCAGGTCACCGCGTACCCGAACGAGGAGTACCCGGCCAAGCTCGCCTCCGCCGCCGGGGCCAAGGCGCTGCCGGACCTGTTCGCCTCCGACGTCGTGTTCGCGCCGCAGTACGCCTCCCAGGGCCTGTGGCTCGACATCACCGACAAGTTCGGGGCGCTGCCGTTCAAGGACAAGGTCGCCCCCGCGCACGTGCGCAACGGCACCTGGAACAAGAAGGTCTACGCGGTACCGCACACCATCGACATGTCGGTGATGCTCTACAACAAGGACCTGTTCACCAAGGCGGGCCTGGACCCGGAGAAGCCGCCGACGACCCTGCAGGAGTTCGCGGCCGACGCCCGCGCCGTGGACAAGCTCGGCGGGGACGTCAACGGCACGTACTTCGGCGGCAACTGCGGCGGCTGCAACGTCTTCACCCTCTGGCCGTCCGTCTGGGCCGCCGGCGGCGACGTGATGAACGAGGACGGCACCAGCAGCAGCATCAACAGCAAGGACATGGCCGACGTGTTCGCGCTGTACCGCAAGCTCTACGAGGAGGGCGTGGCCGCCCCCGCGTCCAAGGACGAGGCCGGCCCGACCTGGCTCGGCGCCCTGCAGAGCGGCAAGATCGGCATCGCGCCCGGCCCGGCCGCCTGGCTCGGCCTCATCGAGGAGAAGGCGACGTTCAAGCTCGGCGTGGCCCCGATCAGCGGCCTCAACGGCGGCGAGTCGACGTTCGTCGGCGGCGACGCCATCGGCATCGGCGCGACCACCAAGAACGCCGCCGCGGCCTGGGACTTCCTGTCCTGGACCCTCGGCGACGAGGCCCAGGTCGAGGTCATCGCCAAGGGCAAGGGCGTGCCGGTGCGCACCGACCTGGCGGAGAACAAGTACTCCTCCGCCGACCCCCGCGTGGTGAAGATCAACAGCCTGATGGGCAAGGGCAAGACGCCCTACGCCAAGAACTTCAACGCCACCTACAACGACCCCCAGAGCCCGTGGGTGACCGCCTTCCGCGGCGCCCTGTACGGCGACGCCAAGAAGTCCCTCGACGACGGCGCCACCGCCCTCACGGCCTCGCTCAAGAAATAGAGATCTCGAATGACCCTGCTCGTCGACGAGCGGCCGGCGGTCACCCCGCCGGCCGCCCGGCCCCGCCGCCGGATGCGCCGGCAGTGGGTGGGCGCCCTGTACGCCGCGCCCACCGCCTTCATGGTCGGCCTGTTCTTCCTCGTCCCGCTCGGCCTGGTGGCGTGGATGTCGCTGCACCACTGGCCGCTGCTCGGCGCGCCGGAGCTCAACGCGCCGGAGAACTACGCCGGCATGGCCGACGACGAGCTGCTGGCCACCGCGGCATGGTTCACGCTCAAGTACACCGTCGTGGTCACCGTCCTGCTCTTCGCCCTGTCCTTCGGCCTGGCGCTGCTCGTGCAGCACCCCGGCCGCGGCATCGGGCTGCTGCGCACCGCCTACTTCATCCCCGCCGCCGTCGGCTTCGCCAGCGCCTCGCTGCTGTTCCTGGGGCTGCTCAGCGACGAGATCGGCCCGGTCAACGACATCCTGCGCGGGCTCGGGCTGGTCGACGGCTACGTGTCGTTCACCAGCGGCAGCCCGGAGGGTGCCCTCGGCTCCGCGGTCGGGCTGGTGCTGTGGCGCTTCGCCGGGTTCAACATGCTCATCCTGCTCACCGGCCTGCAGTCGATCCCCGTCGACGTCTACGAGGCGGCCAAGCTGGACGGGGCGACCCGCATTCAAACCTTCCGGCGCATCACGGTACCGCTCATGCGCCCCACCCTCGCGCTCGTCCTGACGCTCATGGTGACCGGGTCGCTGCTCGCCTTCGACCAGTTCTGGATCCTCACCCGCGGCGGGCCCGACAACTCCACCACCTCCCTGGTGATGGTCATCTACCGCAAGGCGTTCATCGAGCTCGACCTCGGCTCGGCCGCGGCGATCTCGGTGGTCCTGCTCGTCGTCCTGATCGTGTTCAACGTGGTGCAGCTCGGCATGCTGCGCAGAAGGGGCTGACATGCGACGGCTCACCGGCGCCGCCCTGGCCATCCTGTTCCTGTTCCCGCTCGCCTGGAGTGCCTTCGCCTCCGTGCGGGTCGGTTCCGGGTTCGGGCTGGAGAACTACGCGCGGCTGTTCACCTCCGACAACGGCATCCGCTTCGAACACGTCGTCAACAGCGTCGTGCTCAGCCTGCTCACCGTCGCCGGCACGCTGCTCATCAGCGGCCTGGCCGGCTACGCGTTCGGCCGCTTCGAGTTCCCCGGCAAGAACGCGCTGTTCCTGCTGACCCTCGCGATCCTCATGGTGCCCTACGCGACCATTCTCATCGCGCTGTACGTCCTGCTGGGCTGGATCGGGCTGCAGGACTCCATCATCGGGCTCAGCGCCGTGCTCGTCATGTTCCAGCTGCCGTTCTCGGTGTTCATGATGCGCAACTCCTTCGAGGCCGTGCCCAAGGAGCTCGAGGAGGCCGCGCTGCTGGACGGCTGCGGCAGCTTCCGCGCCCTGACCCGGATCATGCTGCCCGCGGTGAAACCCGGACTCATCACCGTCGGGCTGTTCGCGTTCCTCACCTCGTGGAGCGAGTTCTTCGCGCCGCTGATCCTGCTCAACTCGACCGACAAGTTCACCATGATGCTCGCCGTGGTGAACATGCGCACCGCCACGTTCGGCGCCATCGACTACGCCGCGCTGGAGGCCGGCGTGACGTTCATGGCGGTGCCTTGTCTGGTGCTGTTCCTCATCCTGCAGCGCAGCTACGTCCGCGGCTTCATGTCGGGGGCCCTGCGCGGCTGACCCCCAGTTGGAGGAGCCATGCCCACCCGCCGCACGATTCTCGTCACCGCCACCGCCGGAGCGGCCGCCACCGCTCTGGTCCGCCCGGGAATTGCGTCAGCGGCCAGCCGGCCGGACACCGGAGTCCAGGCCTACGCCTTCCCCCTCACCGCCGTCCAGCTGCTGTCCAGCCCGTTCACCGCCAACACCGGCCGGACCCAGTCCTACCTGCTGTACCTCGACAACGACCGGATGCTGCACACGTTCCGGCTCAACGTCGGGCTCTCCTCGTCCGCCACCGCCTGCGGCGGCTGGGAGTCGCCGACCACCGAGCTGCGCGGGCACTCCCTCGGCCACCTGCTCAGCGCCCTGGCCCAGGCCTACGCCAGCTCCGGCAACACCGCGTTCAAGACCAAGGGCGACGCCATCGTCACCGTCCTCGCCCAGTGCCAGTCCCGCGCGGGCACGGCCGGCTACAACACCGGCTACCTGTCGGCGTTCCCGGAGAGCTTCATCGACCGGGTCGAGGCGCGGCAGTCGGTGTGGGCGCCGTACTACACCCTGCACAAGATCATGGCCGGCCTGCTCGACATGCACCTGCTGGCCGGGAACGCGCAGGCGCTGACGGTACTGACGGGAATGGCGTCCTGGGTCAAGTTCCGCAACGACCGGCTGACGC
The DNA here is from genome assembly GCF_050942475.1 of Dactylosporangium sp. CS-033363. Taxonomy (NCBI): domain Bacteria; kingdom Bacillati; phylum Actinomycetota; class Actinomycetes; order Micromonosporales; family Micromonosporaceae; genus Dactylosporangium; species Dactylosporangium sp. CS-033363. The sequence goes on from NZ_CP192032.1 coordinate 3,909,956, forward strand.
AGACCCAGCGCCAGAACATGCTCGACACCGAGTTCGGCGGCATGAACGAGGTGCTGACCAACCTGTACCAGCTCACCGGCGACGCCAATCACCTCGCGGCCGCCCAGCAGTTCGACCACGCCGAGATCTTCGACCCGCTCGCCAGCAACACCGACGCGCTGAACAACTACCACGCCAACACCCAGATCCCGAAGATCGTCGGCGCGATCCGCGAATACCACGCCACCGGTACGACCCGCTACCGCGACATCGCCGTGAACTTCTGGGACATCGTCACCAAGCACCACACGTACGCGATCGGCGGCAACTCCAACGGCGAGTACTTCAAGGCCCCCGACCGCATCGCCAGCGAACTGTCGGACTCCACCGCCGAATGCTGCAACGTCTACAACATGCTCAAGCTGACCCGGCAGCTGTTCCTGACCAACCCGGCCCGCGCCGACTACATGGACTACTACGAGAAGGCGCTGTACAACCAGACCCTGGCCTCCCAGGACCCGAACTCCAGCCACGGGTTCCAGTGCTACTACATCCCGCTGCGGGCCGGCGGCATCAAGACCTACAGCAACGACTACAACAGCTTCGTGTGCTGCCACGGCACCGGCATGGAGAGCAACACGAAGTACGGCGACTCCATCTATTTCCATGACGGCGGCAGCATTCTCTACGTCAACCTGTTCATCCCCTCGGTGCTGACCTGGTCCGCGCGCGGCGTCACGATCCGCCAGGACACCACGTTCCCCGAGGCCGGCTCGACCAAGCTCACGGTGACGGGCTCCGGCACGTTCACGGTCAAGGTCCGCATCCCGGCCTGGGCCACCGGCGCGCAGCTCGCGGTGAACGGGGTTTCGGAAACCGTGCCGCAGCCCGGGACCTACGCCACGATCAGCCGCACGTGGGCCTCCGGTGACGTCGTCACGCTTTCGCTGCCGATGGCCCTGACCCGCGAGTCCACCAACGACAACAGCACCGTCCAGGCGGTCAAGGTCGGCCCGATCGTGCTCGGCGGGCTGTTCGGCACCAGCAACCTCTCCGCCCTGCCGGTGCTCAACCCCGCGACGCTCACGGCCACGAGCACCCCGCTGCAATACACGGCCAACGGCGTCACCCTGCAGCCGTTCTACAAGGTCCATGGCCAGCGGTACTCCGTGTACTGGTCGGTCACCGGCGGCCAGACCCTGCCCGCGTTCGTGGCCCACTACCCGTTCGACAACAGCGCCGCCGACGCCACGGGCAACGGCAAGACGGCCACGCTGTCGAACACGACGTACGTCACGGGCCGCACCGGCTCGGCCGTGAATCTCAACGGCACCAACGGGTACGTGTCGCTGCCGGCCGGCATCCTCAACGGCGCCACCGCGTTCTCGATCGCCCTGTGGGTGCGCATCGACACCCTCACCAGCTGGACGAGGGTCTTCGACTTCGGCACCGGCACGGGCGTCAACATGTTCCTGACCCCGCGCTCCAGCACCGGCACCGCCCGCTTCGCCATCACCACCGGCGGCTCCGGCGGCGAGCAGCGCATCGACGCCCCGGCCGCCCTGCCGGTCGGCGCCTGGACCCACGTCGCCATCACCCGCAACGGCAACCTCGGCATCCTGTACGTCAACGGCGCCGAGGTGGCCCGCAACACGGCGATGACCCTGAGCCCGTCGAGCCTGGGCAACACCACGCAGAACTGGCTGGGCCGGTCGCAGTACGCCGACCCGTACCTCGACGGCGCGGTCGACAGCGTCCGGCTCTACAGCCGCGCACTGTCGGCGTCGGAGGTCGCCGGCTTCAACTCCGCCGGGAACTGACAGCACGCCACGCGGCCCCCGCCCTGCCGGGCGGGGGCCGCCGCGCATAGATGGGGGTTGTTATCGACATGTAGCCATGGGACGGTTGCTGTCCAGGAGCACGAGTCGGGAGGCGAGATGCATCGGATCAGCACCGTGGCTGCGGCCGTCATCGTCGTGGCACTTGTGGGCGCACCGCCGGCGGCCGCGGCACCACCGGACCTTGATGCCGCACGGCTGGAACGGCTGGTGACGGTGGACGGCATCACCGACCATCAGCGGGCACTGCAGCGCATCGCCGACCGCAACGGCGGCACGCGCGCCACGCGCACGCCGGGCTACACCGCGTCGGCCGCGTACGTGAAGTCGACGCTGGAGAAAGCCGGGTACAACGTCCGCTTCGAGATGTTCAACATGCCGGAGTGGCACGAGAACGCGGCGCCCGTCCTGCAGCAGACCGCGCCGAACGCCAAGACCTATGTCGCGGGCAGCGCCGCGGACGACGACTCGGCGTCGGTCGACTTCATCGCGTTCGAGCACACGCCGACCAAGGCGCTGACCAACGTCAGGGTCGTCCCGACCACGGACATCGCGATCCCGAGCCCCGGCGGTACGACCTCCGGCTGCGAGATGGCGGACTTCCCGGCGGCCACCAGCGGCGCCGTCGCGCTGATCCAGCGCGGCACCTGCGCGTTCACGGTGAAGCTGGAGAACGCCGTGCAGGCGGGGGCCATCGGCGTGATCCTGTTCAACGAGGGCGACACGCCGGCCCGCACCAACGCCCTGTTCCGGTCGGCCCCGCTGAACTACCCGATCCCGGCGGTCGCGTCGAGCCTCGCCGTCGGCCAGGAGCTCTACAACGCCTACCAGGCGGGCCAGAACCCGACGGTGAACCTCACGACCAACGGCGTCGACGAGGAGAGGCTGTACCCGAACGTGGTCGCCGAGACCAGGCGCGGCGACGCGAACCACGTGGTGATGCTCGGCGCCCACCTCGACTCGGTGACCGCGGGCCCGGGCATCAACGACGACGGGTCGGGCACGGCGTTCCAGCTCGAACTGGCCGAACAGCTCGCCAAGGCCGGCACCCCGCCGCGCAACAAGATCCGCTTCCTGTGGTTCGGCGGCGAGGAGGACGGCCTGGTCGGCTCGCAGTACTACGCGGCCCACCTCTCCGACCGCGAGGTCGCGCGCATCGACATGATGCTCGACACCGACATGATCGCCTCGCCGAACTTCGCGCGGCTCGTCTACGACGGCGACGGCTCGACGTTCGGCGCCGAGAACGCCGGTCCCGCCGGCTCCGGCACGATCGAGCGGGTCCTCACCGAGTACTGGTCCCAGCGCGGGATGGTCAGCGAGCCGATCCCGTTCGACGGCCGCTCGGACTACGTCGGCTTCGTCAACCGCGGCATCCCCGCCGGCGGCGTGTTCGCCGGGGCCGAGGCGCCGAAGACCGCCGAGCAGGTCGCGAAGTACGGCGGCGTCGAGGGCGAGCAGCTCGACCCGTGCTACCACGAGGCCTGCGACACGTACTCCACGGTCACCGGCCAGCCGCCCGCGTCGACGATGGAGACGTTCGCCACGAACCCGGCGCTCGCCCAGCAGCAGGCGAACAGCCTGTGCGGCAACGCGCTGCGGTCGCTGCAGCAGTTCAAGAACACGCTCGTGCATGCCGCCTGGTACTTCGCGCGCGCCAAGAACGCCTTCCCGCCGAAGGCGAACGCGGCGCAGGCCAAGGCGGCCGGGGCCCAGCACCAGTTCCCGTACCGGGGCCACGACCGCACCCGCGATCGCTGAGCGGTCTCGGACAGGCCACTGCCCCGGCGATCGCCGCCGGGGTAGTGGCGCGGCCGCTCAGCCTGCCGGCGCCCGGTACGGATCGTGCTCGGCCAGCAGCTTCTCCAGCCGGGCCTGGTCGACGCGGGAGACGATGTCGCTGGTCTCGTGCTGGTCGCGGATCGTCTTGGCCAGGGTGAGGCTCGAGGTGACCACGTAGAGCAGCCCGAGCGCGAGAAAGCCCCGCATCCAGGGGGTGACGGGAAGATAGGCGATCCCCACCAGCATCGCCACGACCGAGATCGCGAACGACAGCGCGGCCTGGATCGTGAAGGCGGCGGTCGGTTTCCGCTGAACAGGCGTACCCATGTCATGCAGCGTGCACGAGCGGCACGACGTCCGGTCGAGTACACCTACCCAGATTCGACTCCGCACACGTACTCAAACCCGTCGAGAACGTCGCGCGGGGAATGCCGGGGCCGGGGCGGGTGTCTCATCTGGCATGAGTTCGCGGATCGTGAGCTGTGTGCAGTGCGGCCAGCGCAACCGGGTGCCGGCGGCCGCCACCGGGAAGCCGGTGTGCGGCAAGTGCCGCGCCGCCGTGCCGTGGATCGTCGACGCCGACGAGTCGTCGTTCGGCGAGGTGGCCGAGGGCTCCTCGACGCCGGTCGTGGTCGACCTGTGGGCGCCGTGGTGCGGGCCGTGCCGGATGGTCGGGCCGGCCCTGGAGCAGGTGGCGGGCGAGCTGGCCGGCACCGTCAAGCTCGTGAAGGTCAACATCGACGACGCGCCGGGCTTGCAGCGGCGTTTCGACGTGCGGGCGGTACCGACGCTGATGATCGTGAAGGACGGCCGGGTGATCGCCCGGCAGGCCGGTGCTTCCTCACCCGCCGCGTTGCGCTCCTGGGTCGAGCGCACGCTGGAAGAAGCGCAGGCGGGCTAGCGCGCGGACGATCGGGCGGCGACGTCGGCCATGACCGCCCGGTACTCGGCCGGCTCCAGCCGCCCGCTGAGCAAGCGCTCGATCGCCTCCGCCTCGACCTGCGCCAGACTGTCGGGAGCCTCGGGCCGCGCAAGACCGTCGCGTGATCCGTCACGTGATTCGGGCCGCGCGGAACCGTCACGTGATCCGTCACGTGATTCGGGCCGCGCGGAACCGTCACGTGATCCGTCACGCGATTCGGGCCGCGCGAAACCGTCACGTGATCCGGGCCGCGCGAGACCGTCACGTGATCCGTCACGTGATCCGGGCCGCGCAAGACCGTCGCGTGATCCGTCACGTGATTCGGGCCGTGCGAGACCGGCACGTGGTTCGGAGAGCGGCTCGGGGAGTGGGCCGAACCGCGACGCCAGCCAGAGCGCGGCGCGCGGCTCGTAGGCGCCGGGGCGGCGGTCGCGGCGGATCAGCCGGGCGTGCGCGGCGATCAGGCCGGCGTACGCGAGCGCGATCAGCAGGGCCACAAGCAGCGGTGCGGGCACGACCCAGTCTCCCACGCGTAGGCTCGCGATCGTGACGGACATCCGGGTGTACCGCGCCGGGCCGGAAGATCTCGGCCCCCTCCTCGCCCTGGTGGCGGAGTTCTGCGCCGTCGACGGCCACGACTTCGACGAGCCGCGGGTCACCCGCGCGCTCGGGCCGCTGCTGCGCGACGACGAGCACGGGCAGGTCTGGCTGGCCGGTCCGGACGCCGGGTACGCGGTCGTCACCTGGGGCTGGAGCCTCGAGTCCGGCGGCCGGGAGGCGCTGCTCGACGAGATCTTCGTGCGCGAGCGGGGCCGCGGGCTGGGCGCCCGTCTGCTGCAAACGGCCACCGCGGCCGCGGCCGCAGTTGGCGCCGCCGTCATGTTTTTGGAGACCGAGGCCCCCAACGCGCGGGTCCGCGAGTTCTACGCGCGGCACGGGTTCGCGGCCCAGGACTCGGTGTGGATGAGCCGGCCGCTGGACTGACCGGCGGGTAACCGTACAGTGTCACGTGCGGGAGCGTCCGGGGCCGGCACCGCCGCGGGCGCTCCCCCTCACCGCAGCGCTGGGGTGAGGCGCTCGAGGATGTCGGCGAGCACGGCGGGACTGGTCGCGAAGTTGAGCCGGACGAAGTCGCTGGTGTCGACGTCGGTACCGTCCGAGAACTCCGCACCCTCGCTGAGCCGCACCCGAGCGGTCCGCTCCAGCCAGCCCGCCGGCGCGGGTTCCCGCAGGCCGCCGAGCCAGGCGAGGTAGGTGCCCTCCGGCTCGCGGTACCGCAGCGGGAGCCCGGCCGCCCACGCGCCGACCGCGGCCCGGTTCGCGGTGAGCGTGCCCCGCAGCTCCTCCAGCCAGCCGGCCCCGTCCCGCCACGCCGCGACGGTGGCGAGGCGGCCGAGCGTGCTCGGGGTACCGAAGAAGTCCGGAGGCATGTCGTCGAGTCGCGCGCGGAGGTCGGGTGGCCCGACGTGCGCGACCGCGCAGCGCAGCCCCGCGAGGTTGAACGCCTTCGTGGCCGAGGTGGCGGTGATGGTCCGGCGGGCCGCCCGCTCCGACAGCGACGCGAACGGGATGTGCCGGTGCGGCGCGTACACCAGGTCGGCATGGATCTCGTCGGCCAGCACCGGCAGGTCGTGCCGCTCGGCGAGGTCCAGCAGCGCCGCTAGCTCGTCGCGGCGGAACACCCGGCCGCTGGGGTTCTGCGGGTTGACGAGCACCATGAGCCGCACGCCGTCCATTGGGGAGGGTCCAATGGGGACGATCCGCCGTCCACTGCGGACGATCGCGGCCAGGAACGGCGGGTACGCGGGCACGTGGATCGCCACCCCGTCGCCGGGCCGGGTGGTCTGCTCGATGACGACCTGCAGGACCTGCAGCACATCGGTGAAGACGCGGGTGTGCCCGCCGCTGGGCGTCCAGCCGTGCCGGGTGGCCATCCACGCCTCGAACGCGGCCGGGACCGGGTCGCCGTCCGGCCAATGTGGATAGCCGAAGTCCTCGCGGTCCACGGCGTCGAGCAGCGCGTGGCGGACGGCGGGGGCCACGCCGAGGTCCATGTCGGCGACCCAGGCCCCGATGGTGCCGGGGGCGACGGCGCCCCACTTGACCCCGGTCCCGCGCCGAATGGTGGATTTCGGCCGCAGCAGGTCCCGGAGAATCTCCAGCTGGCCGTGGTGCTGGGCGAGCTCTTCGTACACATGCAGGAGGGCGGCCCCTTTTGTGGCGATCCCGGCCGGTCCGAGGAAGCCGGGGTTGGGCGCCTGGGCGAGCGGCTCGCTCCAGTCCGCGGCCCGCGCGTCCGCGGCCAGCTGCCGTTGGGCCTGCTCGACCCGGTCGAGGAGCTCGGCCACCGGACCGGTCGCGGTGAACTCGGCCTCGCGGTCGCGCTCGACGGCCCGCCCGGCCACGAGGCCGCCGGCCCAGTACTCGACCACGCCGAGGCAGTGCGTCAGCAGCGCGTACGGCGAGCTGGCCCCCTGCACCGGCGGCCGGGTGTTGGCGAGGTCGTCGCCGAGCCCGCCCACGATCCCCGCCATGCCGGACAGCGCCCGCCCGGTCGCGTCCAGGTACTCCTCCACGGTGACCACCGCGCGCCCCTCCGTCTCCGTCACTGGCTTGACCGGTGACGGGGACACCTTGCGCGCCGACCGCGTCACCTGTCAAGGTGGTGACGTGACGTTCGTGTTCGTGAGCGGCGACCTCGCCCTGGACTTCGCCGCGACCCTGAAGTGGCGCCGCCGACCGGCCCCCGACGAGCTGCTGGCGGCCGGCGCCGACGCGGGCCGGTGGGCGGTCGAGGCGGGAGTGCTCACTCGCGCACCCCGGATCGGCGCGAACGAGCATCGCGAGCTGCTCGAGTTGCGCGAATCGGTGTACCGGCTGCTGCATCCGTCGATATCCGCGCAGCGCGCCTCGGATGTGCGCACCGTCAACCGGGCGGCCGCGCGGCCTGGGCCTCGACTGGCGCTGACCGCCGACGGGGTGCGCCGGACCGGGGACGCGGGCGCGGTGGGCGCGGCGATCGCCGGGGCGGCCCTCGCGCTGCTGGAGAGCCGCCCGCCGATCCGGGAGTGCGCGGGCGAGGAGTGCACCCGGCTGTTCGTGGACCGCTCGCGCGCCGGGAACCGCACCTGGTGCGGTATGGACGAGTGCGGCAACAAGGTCAAGGCCGCCTCGTACCGCGCCCGCCGCGCGTCGAACGCCTAGCCGCTGCTCACTCGTGCTCCAGGGCCAACACTGGCAGGCGCCTGGCCAACGGGGCGGGCAGCCACCAGGCCCGCCGGGCCGGCAGCTGCACGACCGCCGGCACGATCAGGCCGCGGATCACTCGTGCTCCAGGGCCACCACCGGCAGGCGCCTGGCCAGCGGAGCGGGCAGCCACCAGGCGCGCCGGCCCAGCAGCTGCATGACCGCCGGCACGATCAGGCAGCGGATCACGACCGCGTCCAGCAGGACCGCGGTGGCCAGGCCGAGGCCGAACTGGCGCAGCATCCGGTCCGGGGCGAGCAGGAACGAGCCGAACACGAGCACCATGATCGCCGCGGCGGCCGTGACCACCTGGCCGGTCGTGGCCAGGCCCTCGGTGACGGCGGCGGCCGGGTCGGGCTTGCGGCGCCAGGCCTCGTGCATGCGGGCCAGCAGGAAGACCTCGTAGTCCATGGACAGGCCGAACACGATCGCGAAGATCATCACCGGGACGTAGGCCTCGACCGGGCCCGGCTGCTCGCCCAGCCAGCCGCGCTGGAAGACCAGGGTGACCACGCCGAGGGCGGCGCCGACGCTGAGCAGGTTGAGCAGCGCCGCCTTGATCGGGATGAGGACCGAGCGGAACACCACGAGCAGCAGCAGGGCCGAGACGGCGACGACGACCCCGACGAACGCCGGCAGCCGCCCGCCGACCGCGCCGGAGAAGTCGACCACGGCCGCGGTACTGCCACCGACCAGGAACGTCGCCCCCGTGCGCGCGGCCACCGGCGGCAGGACGCCGGTGCGCAGCCGGTCGACGAGCGCGGTGGTCTCCGGCGACTGCGGGCCGGTGGCCGGCACGACGATCACCGTCGAGCCGCCGCCGGGGAACGCCTGGGCCACCCCGTCCGCCTTGGCCAGGGCCTCCTGCGCGGCGGTGGCGGCCTGCTGGTCGCCGCGCACGACCACCACCAGCGGGCCGTTGAAGCCCGGGCCGAAGCCCTCGCTGAGCAGGTCGTACGCCTTGCGCGTGGTGGTCGCGGCCGGGTCGGTGCCCGAGTCGGCGAAGCCGAGCCGCAGCCCGAGCAGCGGCGCGGTCAGCGCCAGCAGGGCCAGGGTCGGCAGGACGGCGGCGAGCCATGGCCGGCGCTGCACCGCACCGGACCAGCGCCGCCAGCGGTCGCCGTCGCGGTGTGCGCGTTTTGCCGCGCGTTGCTGCACGGATCGCTCGATGCGCGCACCGAACACCGCGAGCAGCGCGGGCAGCAGGGTGAGCGCGGCGAGCATCGTGACGAGCACGGTCGCGGCGACGGCGACCGCCACGCCCTGCAGCGAGCCCAGGCCGAGCACGACCAGGCCGAGCAGCGCCACGATCACCGTGCAGCCGGCGAAGAACACCGTGCGGCCGGCCGTGTCGAGTGCGCGCGTGACCGCGTCCGCGCGGGGCAGCCCGGCGAGCAGTTCGCTGCGGAAGCGCGAGAACACGAGCAGCGCGTAGTCGATGCCGACGCCCAGACCGACGAGAATGAGCAGCGGCGTGGTGAAGTCGGCGACGGTGGCGACGTGCGAGGCGAGCACGACCAGACCGATCGCGCTGCCCACCGCGAACACCGCGATGATGATCGGCAGGCTCGCGGCGAGCAGCGAACCGAACATGAGCACGAGGATGACGAGCGCCGCGAGCAGCCCGGCGCCCTCGGCCGCGCCGCCCGCCGCCTCCTGCGCGCCGCGCACCGCGTCCCCGCCCAGCTCGACGCGCAGCCCGTCACCGGCCGCGTCCTGCGCGGTGTCGATGATGCGCCGCACGTCCTCCGGCGGGACGTCCTGGGACTGTCCGTCGAGCGTGAGGGTGGCGTAGCCGACGGTACCGTCGCGGGACTTTTGCAGTTCTTGCACGTTTGTCACATGCGGCAAGGTTTCCAATCGTGCAAGCATCGGGTCGATCCGGCCCCGGTGCGCGTCGAGCCCGTTCGCGGCCTGCAGCACCACCTGCACGCTCGCTCCGGCCTGCGCCGGCGCCGACTCGCGCAGCGCCTCCAGGGCCTGCTGCGATTCGGTCCCCGGCAACGAGAAGTCGTTGTGGTACCGCGCGCCGGCCGCCTGCGACCCGAGGCTCACCGCCACCAGCACCAGCACCCACACGGCCAGCGCCAGCCAGCGCCGGCGGTACGCCCAACCTGCGATCCGCTCGAACATGGCCCGACCGTATGAACGCCGCCCGCCGCGCCGAAACCCTCCGCGGTAGCCACCCGGCGTACCTCCACGGGGGTACACGGGCTCCCTCCGCGGCACGATCCGCCCAGCCCAGACGCCGTTTACGCTGGAGCGCATGGCGAACACCGGAGCGCGGCGGACGGCGGCCGACCTCGCGCTCGCCGTGGCCGGGCTCGTGGCGACCCTCGCCATCCTCGGCAGCGACGGCTTCGGCACGCCCGACCCGCGCTCGCGCCACCTGGACCTGCTCGGCGTCGCGCTCGCGGTGCTGGCCGGCGCGCCGTTGGCCGTACGGCGGCGGGCGCCCGCGGCCGGGTACGCGGTGAGCGCCCTGGCCAGCGTGCTGCTGCTGCGGCTCGGCTACCCGCTCGACGCGCCGCTGGCCACGGCGGCGGCGGCCTATGCGGTCGCGGTGGCGTACAGCGGCGCCCGCCCCGGCCCGCGGTTCCTGGCGCTGGCCGGGGTCACCGCCTTCGTCCCGGCGGTCGCGCTCGCCTACGCATCCGTCGGGGTGCGCGTCTGGGACATCTCCACCGAACTGCTCGCCTGGGCCGCCACGTTCGCCGGCCTGTGGATCGCCGGCGACCGCACCCGGCTGCGCGCGCTCCGACTGGCCGAAGCAGAGGAAAACGCCGCACGTGTACTGGCTGATGCCGACCGCGACCGCCGCCTCGCCGCCGCCGACGAACGCACCCGGATCGCCCGCGAACTGCACGACTCGGCCGGCCATGCGATCAATGTCATCCTCGTGCAGGCCGGCGCGGCCCGGCTGCTGCAGGACCGCGACCCCGACCGGGCCCGCGAGGCGCTCAGCACCGTCGAGGCGGTCGCCCGCGAGACCATCGAGGACATCGACCGCCTGGTCCGGGCGCTGCGCGACAACCGCGACGAGCAGGACGTGCCCGCCGACCCGGGCGCCCTGCACGAGCTCATCGACCGGCACCGCGGCTCCGGGCTGCGGATCGCCGCCGACCTGCCCGCCGCGCCGGCACCGCTGCCGCGCAGTGTGGCCTGGGCGGCGTACCGGATCCTGCAGGAGGCCCTGACCAACGCGGCCCGGCACGGCGAGGGCAGCGCCGCGGTCGCCGTCCGCTCGGGCCCCGACCGGATCGAGATCGACGTGACCAACCCGTTCGTGCCTGGCGACATCCGCAACGGCCACGGCATCGTCGGGATGCGCGAACGCGCAAGCCTGCTCGGCGGCACGCTGCGCGCCGACGGCGCGAACGGCCAGTTCCGCCTCACCGCCGTGCTGCCGCACCGATGAGCGCGCAGCTGCGCGTGATGGTCGTCGACGACGACCACCTGATGCGCGCCGGACTCTGCGCGATCCTGTCCGTCGACGACAGCCTGTACATCGTGGCCGAGGCGGCGAACGGGGCGGAGGCGGTCGAGCGGGCCGTCGCGCTCACGCCGGACGTGGTGCTCATGGACATCCGAATGCCGGTCCTGGACGGCATCGAAGCGACCCGCCGCATCGCCGCCGCCGCGCCGGACGTGCGCATGCTCATCCTCACGACGTTCGAGGACGACGACTACGTGCTCGGGGCGCTGCGCGCGGGGGCGGCCGGGTTCGTGCTCAAGCGCATCCAGCCCGAGCAGCTCATCGCCGCCATCCACACCGTGGCCGGCGGGGACAGCCTGCTCGCGCCGGAGGTGACCCGGACCGTCGTGGCCCACCTGGCCGGACCGGCGGCGCCCGACCCGCGGGCCCTGCGCCGGTTGCAGCAGCTCACACCGCGCGAACGGGACGTGCTGACGCTGATCGCGCAAGGGCTGTCGAACGCCGGCATCGCCGAGGCGCTGACCATCGAGGAGTCGACGGTCAAGACGCACGTCAAGCGCATCCTGGCCAAGCTGGCGCTGCGCGATCGCGTGCATGCGGTGATCGTGGCGTACGAGACAGGGCTCGTCCGGGCTGGCTCTTTGCCAGGTAGCAAGATCGAGTAGCATGCCCGGGGTGAAGACATCGGGGGATCTCGTTCGCTACGGACTGGCGGCGGCCATCACGGCCGGCCTCATCGCCGGCCTGCTCGGCTGCGGCGGCGGTGGGGGCGGCAAGGGCATCGACGTGCCGCTGGCCCAGCCGATCCCGTCGGCGAGCAAGAGCACCGAGCCGGCGTACGTGCCCAGCCCGCTCAAGACGGTCACGCTGGACAGGACGACCCCGGGCACCCCGAAGACGACCCCGGCCGAGTGCCGCTACGCCACCCCGGAAGAGGTCTCCGGCATCATCGACGAACCGATCCGCTCCACGTTGGTCGCCGTGGGCGGATGCTGGTACCTGCTGTCGGACGTCGCCCAGATGAACACGAGCGTCAAGGTGTCCGTGTTCCGCAACCGCGTGGCCCAGCAGGACAAGGGCGAGGTGCCGGTGTCCGGGCTCGGCGGCAAGGCCTTCTGGTACGACGAGCACAACCTCGAGGTCCAGCTCGGCAAGGACGTCGTGTGGATCGACATGGCCTACATCAAGGCCGAGGACAAACTGGAGCGGGCCAAGCAGCTGCTCGCTGTGGTCCGCAAGCGGATCTAGCTGAGTCGCCGAGAGCAGGTGGGGGAGCTTCGCTCCACCGCGCCTGCTGCCTGCGCGGACGGCTCAGCGCCCGGTGATGATCAGATAGGCGATGGTACCGATGAAGCCGACCACCGCGAGGGCGAAGAGCATCCCGATGACTCTGAAGACCCCGGCGGCGAAGCGGCCGGCGGCCGTGCGGGGCCGGTAGCCGGTGTCCACCCGGTACGCCTGGCCGCGCTCGCGGAAGCGCCGCGACGACTCCTGGTGCTGGCGCACGGCGTGCTGATGGGCCTGCTGGGCGTGCTGGACGGCTTGGTTGTGAGCGCGCTGAGCGGCTTGCTGATGGGCCTGCTGCCACGGTTGCATGGTCTGTTCCTCCGGTCGATTCCTTCCTGACAGAGCCCGTTGCGGCCCAGAAAATACAACCGGTCCACGCCGAGGTGCAGTCCGAAACAGGCGAGAGACCCTTGGCGCCGGGGGTCTAGATCTTATCGGTGGCGGGTAGGAGCCTTGGTTCATGTCGCTTTCGATTCCAGAGCGCGAGGAGTTTCTCGCCCAGCCGCATGTTGCCGCACTGTCTGTGAGCGCGGGCCCGGGCCGTGGGCCGTTGGTCGTCCCGATCTGGTACCACTACGTCCCGGGCGGTCCGCTCTGGATCTCGACCCATCGGAATTCGCGTAAGGGCAAGCTGATTGCCGAGGCCGGTCGGTTCTCACTGATGGTCGATCGGGTGGCGCCCACGACGCGCTATGTCTCGGTCGAGGGACGAGCCAGCGTGATCGGGCCTTCGAGCGATGATGATCTCCGTGTGATTGCCGGCAGGTATCTCGTGCCGGAGAAGGTCGAGCCGTATGTGAGCTTCGCGCGGGGCGAGTACCGGATCGAGCTGGAGCCGGAGCATTGGCTCTCTTCAGATCTCGGCGAGCCGTGATCGACCGGTAGCGGCAGGCGCAGGCGGGCCGGCGGTTCTCCCGGGGGACACCGTTCAGGGCCGGGCGGCGCTCGGAAACGCCCCGGCTCTGGCGTCAAACAATGCGGCGGACGTTGCGGCCCCGGCGCCGGAGCAGGTGCCGGCCGGAGCTCCCACGGCGGGTCACGACCTGACGCCGGATCAGGCCCCGGACAACGTGCCGACCGCGCACCACGACCTGACGCCGCAGCAACCGCCCTCCGCCGCCGGCAACGACACCGGCAACGACACCGGCCTGGATGCCGGTCTGGATGCGGCTCCCGATCAAGTGGGTCTCGAGTCCGCCCCCGCCCTCGGCGCCGGCCACCGCCGCGCCCAGCCTCTCGCCGAGCGACGTCGCCGCGCCCACCACCGCGGCGCCGGCCGCCGCGCCGCCGACCACCGAGGCCGTCGAGGTCGACCGCCCGGCCGGCACCAGGACGACGACGAAACCGGCCGCCAAGACCACGACCGGCGCCGCCCAGCCGCCACCGCCACCCGCGCCGGCCACGACCGGGGCGTCGCTGTCGCTGAGCTCGACCACGTACTCCGGCTACTGCGGCCCCAGTTCGACGCAGGTCACCGTGTCCGTGACGATCAGGACGAGCACCCCGACGGCGTCGATCCGCTTCGAGATGCACTCCACCGACGGCTTCAACGGCAGCGCGTTCACCGGCACCGCGTCGAACGGCAGCTACTCGACAAGCTTCGGCCTGCTGGTCGGGATCGGCTCGAAGCCCGCCACCACCGACTTCTGGTACACGGTGACCAGCCCGACCTCACGCACGTCGAACTCCGTCACGTTCCACAACAACTGCTACTGAGCGAGCCGGGCCGGGTCCACGCCGAGGGCGACCGAGCGGCGGGCGATCGCGCCGGTCAGGGCGGCGCCGATGCCCGGCGGCTGGCCGAGCGAGCGCAGCCGGGCCATCTCGCGCAGGGCCGGCACCGTCGAGAACCGTTCCAGGGCGTAGATCCCGGCGTGGGCGAGCATCTGGCTGCGCGGGCCGTGGCCGGGGACCTTCTCGCCGCTGTACTGCACGAGCCGCCCCACCGCCGCCACGTCGTCCTCGCGCGACGGGGTGACGGCGAGCAGGTACAGCAGGCCGCGCAGTGCCTTGGCGTTGTGCGGGTCCGGCACCTCGTTCGGGTCGAAACGGTCGCCGGCCGCCAGCGGGATGGTGCGCGGGCGCGGGACGAGGGCGAGCCAGCGGCGGATGAGCGCGCGGGTCGCGTCGCCGCCGAGGTCGGGCAGCAGGTCCTTGCTGTGCTGGGCCCAGCGGGAGGCGGGCTTGGCCCCGGACGCGGTCAGCGCGTGCGCGATCAGCTCCGGGCCGGGCGTCTCCGCGTCGGCCGCCTCCGCCCAGGCCTCGCCGACGTTGAGCCGGCCGGGGAAGCGGTCCAGCCACGGCCGCAGCGGGTCGCTCGCGCCCGTCGGCCAGCGCTTGTCGACGTCGTGCGCGGTGCGGCGGATGACGGCCAGCAGCGCCGGCGGGCACTCGCCGGTCTCCCGCTCGGCCACCTCGGCCAGCACCGCGAGGGTCTCCGGCCGCTCGGTGCTCCAGGTGGAGACGGCGTCGATGAGGTACCGCGCGGCGCCCCACGACAGCGCGCCCGCCGGGATGCCCCGCCCGATCTGCACCAGCAGCCGCCCGACGGGCACCGGGGGCGCCGCGGCCGTCGCGCGCTCGATGACGCGCAGGGTCAGCGCGCAGCGCCGGGCGTCCGGCAGCGCCAGCAACTCGGCGCTGACGATGGCTCCGTCGTACCGCCAGACGTCGCCGTTGGCCGCCGCCAGTTCGACGAGTTCGGCGGCCAGGCCGTCGTCCTCGCCCGCCTCGATCAGGCCGTGGATGTGGGCGGCGCGGTGCGGGTACTTGTCCCGCGACACGAGGGGCCTGTCGAGCATGGCGGTCAGCATAAGTCTCGTGGACGTCGATGTACTGGGCCGAACAGCGCGGTCCCGTTCGCACGGATGGATCAAAATTCGGGCCGATTCGTACACCTGATCGAAGGATTCGGGTATCGTGCGGACATGACGAGCCCGCGGCAGCAGAGCATTCTTTCGGTCATCCGCGATTCGATCGAGAAACGCGGATACCCGCCGACGGTGCGCGAGATCGGCGCGGCGATCGGCCTGGGGTCGCCGTCCTCGGTCGCCCACCATCTCAAGGCGATGGAGAAGGCCGGGCTGATCCGCCGCGACGCGCACGGGCCGCGGGCGGTGGACATCCGCAGCCCGTGGGAGTGCGCCGAGCGCTCGGATCCCGGGGTGGCGGTGCCCCTGGTCGGCACGATCGCCGCCGGTGGCCCGATTCTGGCCCAGGAGGTGCCCGACGACGAGCTGACCCTGCCGACCACGCTGGTCGGGCACGGCACGCTCTTCGCCCTGCACGTCAAGGGCGACTCGATGATCGAGGCGGCGATCTGCGACGGCGACATCGTGGTGGTGCGCCAGCAGGCCGTGGCCGAGAACGGTGACATCGTCGCGGCGATGCTCGAGGGCGAGGCGACCGTGAAGGCCTACCGCACCCGCGACGGCCACGTCGAACTGGTGCCCCGCAACCCGGCGTACACCGTGATCCCGGGCGACGACGCCACCATTCTCGGCAAGGTCGTGGCGGTCCTACGCCGCGTGTGACGGGCAGGCCGCACCGAAGTTGGGTCGATCGGACAGGGTGTACCGGCAGCCGAACCGCGGATCGGCGACGGTTCTCCGATCGAGGATGGCGTCACCGCCCGGCTTGTGGCCGGTGCGCACCCACTTCACGAGATCGTCGAAGCCGGCCTGCAGCTCCGGCTGCGTGAACTCGCAGTGCCCGAGGGCCCGGATCGCCCGCGACACGAACAGGCCGGAGCGGCCGTTGGCGCGGGCGCGCTGGGCGTACACCTGCTCCATGGAAATCGGCACGAAGAGATCCCCGACCGTGTGCATCGACAGCGTCGGCACCGGCGGGCGTCCGTCCACCTTCGGAATGCCGTCCAGCCCCCGGCTCGGGACATCGGTCCGGTCGACGCGCAGCACGTCGCGGTTGAGCCGCAGCTCGTCGCGCGACAGCCACGGGTTCGCATCCTCCTGGTACAGCGTGAAGCGGTTCGACGTCACGTTGCCCTTCGCGATGCCGGCGGTGCCGCCGGTCAGCCCCGGGTACAGGCCGAACAGGAACGGCACCGTGGTCAGCGGCGGGATCGAGGGCAACGCGCTCCAGAACGCGAAGGCCTGGTCGAACCCGGGCCGGGTGCCGCCGCTGCGCTGCTCGACCACGTCCGCCCAGCGCCCGTCGAGGCGCGGCAGCTCCTGGCGGACCAGCCCCTCGTAGGCGGCGGGGTCGGCCGGGAACGGGACGGGCACGCCGGTCAGCGCGGCCGCGGTGAGGTTCGCGTCGAGGAAGTAGTCGAACAGCTCCGCGTCGCCGAGCACCCCGCAGACCGGCATCGCGCCGACGAACGTCCGCGGATAGTGCTCGATCGCCACCGCGGTGATGTGCCCGCCCATCGACTCCCCGGCCATGTAGACGTCCTTCGGCCGGTGCCCGGTGCGGGACTTGAACAGGTCGATGAGGGCGTACGAGTCGCGCACGCCCTGCCCGACGTCGTAGCCGTTGGTCTGGTAGCTGGAGGCGGCCCAGGCGAAGCCGCGCGCGAGGTAGTGCGCCCGCAGCGACGGGCTGCTGACGAAGACGGTGGTGCCGGTGCCCCGGTAGCCGTGGGCGAAGACGACGAGCTCCCCGTTCCAGCGGGCCGGCCGCTCGAGGCGGTAGGCGGCGCCGTTGAGGATGCCGGTGTACACCGTGGAGCCCGCGACCGGCACGAACGGCGTGCCGTCCGGATCGCAGGCGGGGTCGGCGACGAGATAGCCGGGCTGGGTGGTGCTCGCGACGGGCGGAACGCACGCGGGCGGAGCGGCGTGCGCATTCCCCGGGTACGTGAGGAGGCCGAGCAGAACGGCCATGACGGCAACGCTGCGCATCCCACCATCACACGACTCCGCATCGAACGGTGTCAACGACCCGACGTAAACCGGCGGGCATGATCCGGCGTCAACGGTGCATGATTCGATCCCTTGTCACAGCCATCGCTTGTACGGCGATGATCCTCGCGATCCCGTCCGCGGCCCGGGCCACGGACGACCTGCCCGCCCCGACGAGCACCGCACCCGTCTCCGGCGACCCGGCCGGCTGCCAGGGCCCCGTCCTGACGGGCGTGCGGACCGGCCGGCACGACCAGTACGACCGCGCCGTCTTCGACTTCATCGGCGGCACCCCGGGCTGGCGGGTGGAGTATGCCCCGCTGGTCAGCCAGGGCCAGGGCACCACCATCCCCCTCGCGGGCGCGGCCACGCTCCTGGTGGTCTTCAGCGACGCCTGCACCCCCGCACTCGACCTCACCACCGTCTACAACCCGAACCTGCCGGCGCTGCGGCAGATCAAGTCCGGCGGCTACTTCGAGAGCTACGCGAGCTTCGGCCTGGGCGTCACCGCCCGATCCGGGTTCCGCGTGCTGGTCCTGCACGCCCCGGACCGCATCGCCATCGACGTCGCCCATTGACCTGGACCTGGCGGCGGCCCGCGCCGCGCTGGCAGACTGGGCGGCATGGCCGACTGGTTCGCCCAGACCGACGTGGGCAGCGACCTCATCCGGATCACCGAACCGCACGCCAACGAATGGCTCTCGGCGAACATCTGGTGGCTGCACGGCCGCGACCGCGACATCGTGATCGACGCCGGATTGGGCGTGGTCGCGCTGCGCACGGCGATTCCGGCCCTGTTCGCCCGCGATCCGCTGGTCGTGCTGACCCATTCCCACCTCGACCACGTGGGCGGCGCCCCGGAGTTCACCGACCGCGCCGCCCACCCGGCCGAGGCCGAGGTGCTGGCCGCGGGCGTCCCGGCGAGCCTGTACGGACCGGAGCTCTTCGCGAAGCTGGGCGTCGACACCGGCGACGAACCGGTGCCGGAGCTGATGCTGGACGCCCTGCCCGATCCGGACTACGACCCGGCGGCGTACCGCGTCGAGCCGATGACCGTGACCCGCCCGCTGACCGACGGCGACCGCATCGACCTGGGCGGGCGGGTCCTGACCGCGCTGCACCTGCCGGGCCACACCCCGGGTAGCGTCGCGCTGCTGGAGGAGCGGACCGGCACGCTGTACAGCGGCGATGTGGTCTACGAGGGCGGGCTGGTCGACAACCTGCCGAACTCGGACGTCCCCGCGTACCGCCGCAGCCTGACCTTCCTCGCCGACCTCGACGTGTCGGTGGTGCATCCGGGGCACGGCGACAGCTTCGACCGCAAGCGCCTGCGCCAGCTGGCCCGCGCCTACCTGCTCAAGACCGCGTGACCCTCGCGGCCGGGAGGTGGGGCATGCACCTTCATCCAGGCGAGACCGCGGCCGCCGGCTGGCGGGTCGTGCCGGTGCGCGACACTGTGCAACAGTTGCTCGATGCCGCACCCGGGATTTCCGGGCGTCCGCGGGTGGTCGGGATCGACGGGCGCGGCGGCTCCGGCAAGACGACACTGGCCGAGCGGTTCCGCGGTGTGGTGCCCAATTCGGCCGTCGTGCACACCGACGACGTCGCTTGGCACCACGCGTACTTCGACTGGGGTGCGGTGCTCGTCGAGCACGTGCTGCGACCGCTGCATCGGGGCGAGGCGGTGGATTTCCGGCCCGAGGCGTGGCGCGCCCGTGACCGGCCGGGTTCGGTCGCTGTGCGTGCCGGTGTCGACGTGGTCTGGGTCGAGGGTACGGGCGTGATCCGCGACGAGCTCGACCCGTGGCTCGACGCCTCGGTGTACCTGCAGGGCGACCTGCATGAACAGGAGCGGTTGCTCGCCCGTCGCGACGGCGAGTCGCCGGAACAGCGGCAGCACGTCGAACGTTGGCTGCGTGAGGAGCTGCCGTTCATGGTGCGGGAACGACCATGGGCCCGAGCCACGATGATCATCGCTGGTCCGGCGCCCGTCGAGCACGCCTCGGGCACCGATCTCCTCGTCGCCCCTCCGACCGGTCACTGACCCCGAGGTGGGCCGGCTTCGATGCGGGTCTTGGCGGCGGTGAGGTCGCCGCGCCACCAGCCGAGGGCCTCGATCCACCAGGTGGCGCCGGCGTCGGCGTATTGGGTGAGGCGGGCCGCGTCGGTCGGGCCGTTTGTGAAGCCTTCGAGGGCGAGGTCCTTGCCCGGGACGAAGGCGGCGGCGCCTTGTAGAGCGTCAAGCGGTACCGGCGAAGTCCTTTGCTCTTCGAATGTCGGCATTGCGCCGTCGAAGCGGGCGGCTCGGCGCAGGCCGGCGGTGCGTGGCCAGCGGGCGCCGCACCAGATCGGGACGGGCGGGACGTTCCATTCGCGCCAGAGGTCCTGCAGCCGGGCGAGGCGCTCGTCCATGGCGCGGCCGCGGGTGCGCAGGTCGGGGTCGAGGCCGAACTCGGTGTACTCGCGGTCCATCGAACCCAGCGTGGCCACGAGCGTCAGGCGGCCGCCGGACAGGGCGTTGATCGCCGCGCTGTCCTGCGCGACCTCCTGCACCTGGCGGCGCGGGACGGCCACCGTGAGCAGGATGTGCACGCGGCTCGTGGCGGCGGCGATCGCGGCGGCGGCGACGGTCGGGCTGGCGACCGGCCAACCCTCCTGGTGGTACAGCACGTGGTCCCACAGGTGCACCCCGTCCCACCCGTGCCGCTCGGCGGAGACGGCCAGCTCGAGCAGCGCGCGCACATCGCCGAACTGGCCGACGGTGGGCAGTCCGATCGCGTACCTCATCGCAGGGTCACGCCGGACAGTTCGGCGCACGCGGCGAGCAGGCCGTCCTGGAAGTGCAGGTCGTGCGCGGCCGGGTTGGGGCGCAGGTCCTCGCGGCGCTTGAAGTACCGGCCGGTGACGAGCGCGTCGCCGTCCTCGGCGGCCAGCCAGACCTGCGTCTCGGCGCCCTCGGGCAGGTCGTCGGTGGCGTTCGGACCGCCCAGTTTGGTGCGAATCCAGCCCGGGTCGACCGCGTTGCTGCGCACTTCCGGCCACAGACGCGCAACGGCGAACGCGAGCGCGACGTCGTGCAGTTTCGAGTCGCTGTACGCCTGCATGCCGTTCCAGGGTTTGCGCTCGTACTGCAGGTCGTCGAGGTCCGCCACGCCCACCGACTCGAGGCCGGAGGTGAGGTAGATGATCCGCTGCGGGCGGGGCATGAGCGCGGTGAGCACATAGGGCGCGAGCACGTTCACCTGGAACGTGCGCTCGATGCCGTCACCGGTCACGCGGCGCTCGTCCTGGCCGCCGATGCCCGCGTTGTGGATGACCACGTCGAACGCGCCGGCGGTGCGGCCGAGTTCACGCGTTTGCTGCAGATCGGCGAGGTCGCCGATGAGCACTTCGGGCTTGTCGCTTCGCGCGGTCGCGTCGTTGTGCGCCGACGGCTTGTCGTTTCGCGCGGTCGCGTCGTTGTGCGCCGCCTGCGTGTCGGTGAGCGCTGTCGCGCGTTGCTCGCTGCGGGCGTGGAAGACCACGTCGTGGCCGCGTTGCTGCAGGGTGCGGGCCGTCTCCAGCCCGATGCCGTCCGTCGAACCGGTGACCAGGATGCGCGCCATAGTTGGCCCACCGTAGCAGGATCACGGTACGGTCCGGACATGCATGAGCGCGCGGCGCGGACGGTGGAGCGGCTCTCGGAGTTCTATGCGGCGCCCGCCACGCCGCTGGGCGGAGATCCGGCGGCCCGGGCGCTGGAGCTGTTTCGCGAGGTGGCGGGCGCGGTGCCGGCGTACGCGGCGTTCCTGGCCGAGCACGGGGTCGACCCCGCGGCGGTGCGGACGCCCGAGGACTTCGCGGCGCTGCCGATGGTCGCGAAGGAGTCGTACCTGCGGAAGTTTCCGCTGGCCGAGCGCTGCCGGGGCGGCCGCCTGGACGGGAACGACACCGTCGCGGTCTCGTCGGGCTCCTCGGGTCGGCCGACGGTGTGGCCGCGCTCGGTCGTCGACGAGCTCGCGGTGGCCCGCCGGTTCGAGGACGCGCTGGTCAACGGGTTCGGCGCGGACCGGCACCCGACGCTCGTCGTGGTGTGCTTCGCGCTGGGCAGCTGGGTCGGCGGGATGTATACCGCGGCCGCGTGCCGGCACCTCGCGGCCAAGGGGTACCCGATCACCGTGGCCACGCCCGGCAACAGCGTCGACGAGATCCTGCGCGTGGTGACGGAGCTTTCCGCGCAGTACGAGCGCACGGTTCTGGCCGGATATCCACCGTTCGTGAAGAACGTCGTCGACGAGGGCGTCCGCCGCGGCGTGGACTGGCCCGCGTTCGGCGTGCGCATGCTGCTGGCCGGCGAGGTGTTCAGCGAGGAGTGGCGCGACCTGATGGGCCGCCGTGCGGGCATGCTCGACGCGAACGCTGACACGGTGTCGCTGTACGGCACCGCCGACGCCGGCGTGCTCGGCAACGAAACACCTTTGAGCGTTCGCGTGCGCCGGTTCCTCGCCGGCCGTCCCGAGCTGGCGCGCGAACTGTTCGGCGATTCGCGGCTGCCGACGCTCGTCCAGTACGACCCGATGACCCGGTACTTCGAGACGCACGACGGCACGCTCCTGTTCACCGGCGACGGCGGGGTGCCGCTGATCCGGTACCACATCGCGGACGAGGGCGGCCTGCTGTCGCACGCCGACGTGCTCGCCTTCTGCCGGGCGCACGACTTCGACCCCACCTCCGACGGCGCCGGCGATGAGCGTCCGTTCGTGTTCGTGTTCGGGCGGTCGCTGTTCACGGTGTCGTACTTCGGCGCGAACATCTACCCCGAGAACGTCACCGTCGCGCTCGAGCATCCGGACATCGCCGACGACGTGACGGGCAGGTTCGTCATGCAGGTGCGCAGCGACGCCGACGAGGAGCGCCGGTTCGCGGTCGTGGTCGAGCGCGCACCCGACCGCCCCGCGCCCGAGAGGGTCCTCGTGTCCGCGGCGATCCGGGCGGCGCTGCTGCGGTTGAACAGCGAGTTCGCGAACTATGTGCCGCCGCAGTACCAGACGCCGGTCGTCGAACTGCGCGAGCCCGGCGACCCGGAGTGGTTCCCGGTGGGCGTCAAACACCGCTACAGCCGCTGACCGTCACGCCCACAACGGTCCGTCGAGAGCGTCAGGTGCGCACGGTCCGCCGTGAGTGTCAGGTGTGGACGGTCCGTCGTGGGCGTCAGGTGTGGACGGTCCTTCGTGGGCGTCAGGTGCGCGCGGCGCGCACCTGGGGGTAGCCGGTCGCGCCGAACGATACGTTGTCGCTCGGACTGATGAGCAGTTCGTCGCCGTCCACATGGAACCGGTACGTGCGCACGAACGGGCCGTCCGTGTAGGCCACCCGCAGCGTGAAGTCGTCGCCCGACCAGGCGCCCGTCGCCGCGGTGGCGCCATTGGGGATCCAACCGTCGTGCGCATATGGGTGCTCGTGCACCCCGGTGGCGTCCTCGAACACGACGCGGCCGGGAGTGAGTGTCACGGCGCGGATCGTCGGGGCCTGCTCGTGGCTCGGCCGCCAGTCGCTCGGCCGCAGCCGCCGCGGTTCCGCCACCGTGAACCGGCCCTCCACCGTGGACGGTCCACCTGGGACGGTCGGGAGCGCCAGGTCCAGGTCCGGGGTCGGGGACAGGTCATCCAGCAGGTGCTCCCACACGAGGTTGAGCACGGCCTGCATGTCCTGGGTGCCGGAGGTCAGGGCGAGCACCGCGTCCTGGTCCGGCAGGACGACGCAGAACTGGCCGAACGCGCCGTCGCCGCGGAAGCCGTTGTGGCGGCAGCGCCAGAACTGGAAGCCGTACCCCTGCTTCCAGTCGGGCAGCGGCTCGCCGTCGCCGTTGTCGTTCTCGACGTGCTTGCGGGTCGCCTCGGCGGCCCATCCGGCGGGGAGGATGCCGTCGGGGTCGTGGAGGTACAACTGGCCGAAACGCGCAATCTCGGGCGTCCGTGCGGACATGCCCCAGCCGGCCACGTCCCGGCCGTGCGGGCACTGTTCCCAGGTGACGGGGCCGAAACCGAGCGGATCGAACAGCCGCGGGCGCAGATAGTCGACCAGTCGCTCACCGGTGAGGCGCTGCACGATTGCGCCCACGGTGTAGGTGCCCGCCGTGTTGTACAGGAAGTGCGTCCCCGGCTCCCGCTCGATCGGCACGCTCAGGAACGCGTCGAGCCAGTCGTCGCTGCGGGTCATGGCGTCCGACGGGTCCTCGACGTGGCCGGTCGTCATCGTGAGCAGGTGCCGGATGCGCAGGCGCGGGTCGCCGCGGCCGTCGCAGTGCTTGGCGACCGGGTCGTCCAGGTCGAGCAGGCCCTCGGCGATCGCGAACCCGGCGGCAGTACTGGTGAAACTCTTGCTCAGCGAGAACAGCCGGTGCGGCCGGTCGAGCGCGTACGGGTGCCACGCGCCCTGGGCCACCACCTCGCCGCCGCGCAGGAACACCAGGCTGTGCAGCGCGTCGATGGTTCGCTCGGCCGCATCGATGAAGGTCCGCACGCTCATGGACGGCAGCGTAGCGTGCATCGTCCCGGATCGCGTTTTCCGCATATTTGCCCGATTTCTCCCGTAACGTCGAGCCAAAGGGCACCCGATTCGGAGGGAGAAGAGCGTGAATCGTACGAAGGGGGCGGCCCTGCTGGTGCTCGGCGCCCTGGCCCTGACCGGCTGTTCCGAGCACGCGAACGCCGAGACCGCGGTGCGCATGACCGGCCTTGCTCGCTTGGCCGCGGCATCCGAGTCGGCCGCGCCGGTGATGGTCGCGCCGTCCGGATCTTCCGCGCCGTCCGGATCTTCCGCGCCGTCCGGGTCCTCCGCAGCGGCGAGTGACGACATGCGCGCGGCGCTGCTCGGCGAGTCCGACATTCCCGGCGGCGGCTTCACGCCGGTGGCCGTTGCGAGCAGTCACACCGGCAAAGTGAGCATCGGCGGCGGCAGTTTTCCCGGCTGTCCGGCGCTCGAACCGATGACAACCGACCAGACCGTTTCGGCCGCCGTCACCTTCGCCAAGGGCGCGATGGGTCCATATCTGACGCACGCGGTTGTGCGTTTCCCGGCGGGTCAGGCGGCGGACGCGGTGAAGGCGCTGCGCAGTACCGTCGAAGGGTGCAAGAGTTTTGAGCAGCAACTGGCCGGAATTACGGTCAAGTTCACGCTTTCCGCGACCGAACCGCCGGCGAACCTGGGCGAGGAAGCGGTCGGCCTGCGCATGACGGGCAGCACGGACATCGGCATCTCGGTCACCGCGGACATCATCGCCGCGCGCCGCGGGAACTACGTGATCTGGCTGAACACCACGAGCATCGGCACCGACTCGCCCGGCCTGGCCGCGAACCTGGCCCCGGCCGCGGCCAAGCGCTGCGCCGCCACCCTGCCCGGCTGTTGAGGCCGCGTCACCGGGCAGGCCGCGGCCCAGCGCTGCGGGCTACCGTGCCTGGTTGCTGAGGCTGCGTCACTGGCCCGGCGGCGGCCAGGCGTTGGGCGGTCACCGTGCGGGTCCGCGTCACTGGTCCGGCCGCGGTCAAGCGCCGCGCGGCCACCGTGCTCGGTTGCTGAGGCGGCGTCACTTGGTCGGCCGCGACCAGACGCTGCGCGGTCGCCGTGCCCGGCCGCGTCACTGGAACAACGTGACCACGGCGCGCAAAAGGTGCCCGTCGTGCCGCTCATCGACCCAGGTCACGATCTCGAGCGGCCGGCCGGCGGCGCGGGTTTCGCGGGTGTACCGCACCACGTCGCCGGCCGCGAACCCGTCCATGACCGCCAGGGCGCCGTTGGTCTTGGCCTGGTACGCGAGGTTCTCGGCGTCGCGGACGGCCTCGCGCCCGTCGCCGCCGTGCCGGGCCGCCACCGCGATCCGCCACCGGCCCTTCGTCACCATCAGGAGCGTGTCCGGGCCGCGCTGGACGGTCAGGTTGCCGCGCTCGAGGGCGGCGGCGACGGCATCACCGTACGCGAGGCCGAGGACGCGCTGCTCGCGTCGCGGATCGGCGACCGACTCGACCCGTTGCCGCTGCTCCGGTGGGAGGCCGCCGAGCAGTTCGGCCAGCGCGCCGTCGGAGAGCCCGGCGACCACGGGCACGAGGCGCTCGGTCGGGACCATGGGCAGGAGGGCGGCGGCTTCCTTCGGCGGTACGCCGCTGATGACCTCGGCCAGGTGCGTCTCCGGCAGCGCCCGGATCAGGCCGCGGCGCGCATCCGGCCGCAGCGCCGGCACGAGCCGCACGAGATCGGCGGGTCGCATGGCGGCGGTGACGATCGGCAGCCGCTCGGCGGGCATGGCCATGAGCAGTCCGGCCGCCGACTTGGGCGATGAGCTGCGGATCATCGCGACGACCTGGGTGACGGGCATCGTGCCACCGGGGAGCATTCCCCGTTCTTAACACCGCGATCGACCCGCGCACATGGCCCACGTGGACGACGTTGCCGGACTGTTCGTCATGTTTGCCCCGGCCGCGCCGTTCACTTGCTCATGTGCAACAGTGCTCATCCACGCATGCGCGGCACTGCTCGTTGTGCACATGCAGAACGGCTCATTCGCGCACGTGTTGGGCGATGAAGAGCGAAGCGCGCGCCAGGGCGGCGTCGGCTTCGGCCAGGGTGCCCGCGTACGACTGGAAGACGTGCGGCGCGCCGGCCGTGATGTCGAGGATGACGTCCACCCCGGCGTCGCGGGCCCGGGTGGCCAGCCGCGTCGCGTCGTCGAGGAGCAGCTCGTTCGTGGCCACCTGCAGCAGCATCGGCGGCAGGCCCCGCAGGTCGGCGAGCACGGCCGGGCTGAGCAGCGGCTGGTTGGGGTCCTGGCCGGGCGCGTACCACGAGCCGGAGCGCGCGAAGTCCTCCGGCTGGAAGATCGGGTCGAGCCCCACCTTCGTGAACATGCTCTCGCCCGTGCGCGACTGGTCCAGCGCGGGCGAGAACGCAACGAGCGCCCCCGGCATCGGCAGCCCGGCGTCCCGCGCGGCGAGGCACGTCGTGACGGCCAGACCCCCACCGGCGGAGTCACCGGCGATGACGATCGACGCCGGGTTTTCGCCCCGGTCCAATAAGGTGTGGTACGCCCCCAGCCCGTCCTCGATCGCCGCCGGAAACTCGTGCTCCGGGGCGAGCCGATAGTCCACCGACAATGCCGCGATGCCGGTGCGCACCACGAGATTGGCGGTCAGGCTGAGCGCCGTCTCGGGCGAACCGGCGATGAAGGCGCCGCCATGGAAGTACAAGATGAGGCCGTTCTCGCTGGTGGAGAGCGGTTCCACGAGCAGCGCGGGGCGTGGACCGAGGGTGGTCCACGCGGTGCGGGTGCCGTCCGGGACCAGGGTGGTCGCCATCATGTCGCGGAACGCGGCCCGCCACTGCTCGACGGTCCGGAACTGCTGTGCGTGCGGCTCGCGCAGTTGCGCGTCGAGCTCACGTAGGCTGACCACGGCGATCGATCTCCCCAACGCTTGGCGTCCTCCGTCGCCACCCATGGTGACCGGCGGCGGGGCGATTGCGAGGCACCAGGGACGGGTGAACCGCACCGTGGAAGCAACCGCCGCCGCACCTGTAGGGTCACTCGGCCGGTCGACGATGGTCGGTGCGTACCCGAGAGCGGCAAGGAGTCGACGTGGTGTTGTCCGTGGTGGCCGGGCTGGTGCTCGTGCCGTGCATCTGGTTGCTCGGCTCCCTCGCCGGCGTCGCCGTCCGTGCGCTCGCCGGTGAGGCGCGCATCCACCGCGAGGTCCGCCGCCTCACCCGCTCCTGGACCTGACCCCACGCACGGCTCCGACCGACAGAAACCGGCCGTCGGCCGAACTCGCCCCCGGCGGCCACGGCAAGCCCGGCGGCCGCGATCAGGGCGTCGATTTCGCGGCGGCTGCGATGGTGTACCGCCAGAGCCGAACCGTCTCGCCCCGCTGCGCACCTGGCCCGTGGACGGCGTTGCCGGACCGTTCGTCATGCTTGCTCATTCGCGCACATGCTGGGCGATGAAGAGCGCCCACATGCTGGGCGATGAAGAGCGCCCACATGCTGGGCGATGAAGAGCGACGCGCGCGCCAGGGCGGCATCGGCCGCGTCGCACCGTCGAGGAGCCCGTTCGTGGCCACCTGCGCTATGAGCCGCGGGGGAATGTGGCGGACCTCGAAATGTGCGTAGCGCTGCCGTGCCTGGGTCGAGAGCGGCGGCGCGGTGCAATACCTGATCAGAACGGCACGCAATGAATGAAGGCGTCCGGAATGCCATCGGCTGAACGGCGGGCGGTTGCGGCGTACTGCTATTCACGGCGCCGGTACCGGCGCGGAGTGGACCACAGACCGTAAACTATATCTATGTTGATCAATTCCATGGCCGGGGGTGGGCCGGGATGACCGACGATCGCGGTCGTGAGGTCGCCGTCAAGAAACCGCTCCTCGAGAAGATCGGCTGGACCGCGCTGACCGGGTTCATCGCATTCAGCGGGTCCGCGCTGCTGGACAAGGTGCTGATGGTCTCGCTGGCCGATCAGCTGGTGCTCACGTTCATCGCGGGTGGGTCGGCGCTTCTGGTGCAGTATCTGGCCGACTTCGAGCAGCGGCTGCGCGCATTCGAGCGAGACCAGCGCAGGGTCCTCCGGGAGATGCAGGATTCGATGCGGCGGGGGTTCGCCGGGGTCAGCGAGGCCACCCGCCTGATCGAGGCCCTCGGGCACTCGGCCCTGAATCACGAAGCGCTGCAGGACGTGATCAGTCGTGCCGGGCAGTTCTCGAATTCACGCAGCCCGCTGGTGCTGCGCCTGGCCGACGTCGAAACCGCGCGGCTCGGCGGAATGCTGCACCACCTGTCCGAGGGGCGGGATCTCCTGTACGACGGCGAGGATCGTGAATTCCTGCTGACCCTCACCGAACAGACCCGCCAGTCCATTATGGCCACCGCGTGGACCACGATCGCGGGCGGGGAGGGTCAGCTGTGGTTCACCGATCTCGGCCTGCGCTACCTCGAACGGCAGCGGCAGGCATTGCACCGGAACGTGACTATCAAGCGCTTGTTCATATTCGAGAAGCTGGACGATATGAACAGCTCGCTCGTGCGGCGGATCCTGGCCACCCAGCAGGGTATGGGCGTCGAGATCAGGCTGCTCGGCGGCCCCGCCCTGCTCGACATGTCGGTCGGCGACTTCGTGGTCTTTGACGAGGAGATCTCGCACGAAACCTCGCCGGTGACGAGCTGGGGTGAGACCGGTCAGCTCGCGACGCGGCTGGTCCTGGACCCGACGGCCGTGCGCAACCGGGTGCTGTTGTTTCAGGAGCTGTGGGCCGCCGCCGAGGTCGAGCAGCGGCCCACGCTCGACTCACACACTCGCGAGGATCGCCCGGCCGTGTGAACCCTCGGCGCGGTGGCCCTCCGACCGGCGAAGGTCCGCGGCCGCGTGTACCGTGCGCAGCCAACGACCCTTCTCGTCGTACTGTGCATGAAACGAACGCCGTCCGTGCACGGAGCGCAAATTGTCGATGATGAACAGGTCGCCCGTTTCGAGCACGACGTCCTGAAGGCCTTCGCGAACCTTCTGCTCGACAGTCTCCAGCGCGTGGCGCGCCTTGGCCGGCAGAACTTTCGTCATGTACTCGGGATCGAGACAGACAAAGGGATGCTCTCGCAGGCCGCTCAACACCGCGATCTGGCGGGTCGGAGCCGGCTGGTACGCGTCGGGGCCGTGTGAGGAGTCGAGTTCGATCGAGAACTGCTCCTCGAACAGCGCCGCTCGAACCTCGTCCGACAGCTCGATGTCGTCGATCCTCGCGAACGTGGTGGCGGCGCGTTCGGGATTGCGCAGGCAGAACAACAGCACCCAGTCCGCGCGGAGATCGTGGTACGCATCCTCGCAGTGATAGGTGAGTTCGCCCCGCGAGCCGGTGGACAGTTGCCGCGTCTCATCGCCCCGTTTGGCGCACACGTCCCGGACGAGCCGCCCGTTCTCGATGTCCGCGTGCGAAACCGGGTCGCCGATCAGGGAAGCCACGAGCAACAGGGTGGCGTCGGCGAGGGTGAGCTCGCGGTCATAGCCCTCTTCGCCCGGAAGCTTGTCCTCGTGTTTGCCGGCGGCCGGAGTCGGGCTCAGGTCGGCCTCGTTGACGTCGAGCCCCTTCAGCACCAGTCCGCCGGACATCCCGTCGGCGAGACGGAGGCCGACGAGGGCCTCCCGCAGATCGATCGGCAGCTCGTGGCAGAGCACCGCGAACCGCCGCAGCTGTGAATCGAGCGGCTTCCCGGGCGCTTCTGCGATCACGCGTTCCGCGAGCGCACGAACGGCGGCGGCGTCCTTGTCCGCCACCTTCACAACCGCGGGCCCACGATCGGGACCTGCGGGGTGCTGCGCCTTGGTCACCTGACTTCCCAACTTATGTAAAGCACCGGAGCAAGATAGCAATTGTTCCGGATCATCGTCGGCGGCCCCACAACATTGCAACGCCTGGGTGTCACGCCCTCCAAAGTGTGAAACTAGCCCTGTTCGGGCGCCCGGCTCAACAACTTGCCGAACCTGTGTCATGTGGTCTTGAAGGAAGTTTGGCACCAGCTCGCAACCGGCACCTTGGTCGCAAGGCCGACTCACCGGTACGGTCACCCGTCGGGCCGATTATGGTCGTGGACTCCATGAACGGAGGAGTCGACGTGATGTTGTCGGTCGTGGCCGGGCTGGTGCTCGTGCCGTGCATCTGGTTGCTCGGCTCACTCGCCGGCGTCGCCGTCCGTGCGCTCGCCGGTGAGGCGCGCATCCACCGCGAGGTCCGCCGCCTCACCCGCTCCTGGACCTGACCCCGCGCACGGCCCGGTGCGGCCTCAGTGCTCGTGGACCTGCTCGCCGTCCACAAACACCAGGTCGGAGCGGGTGTCGTGCAGCGTTGTGTCCGGGGCGAACGGGTCGCGGTCCAGCACGACCAGGTCCGCCGCCTTGCCCGGGGCCAGGGTGCCGATCTCGTGGTCCAGGTGGCTCACGTACGCGGAGCCCGCGGTGTACGCCGTCAGCGCCTGCGTCAGGGTCAGCGCCTGTTCGGGCAGCATCGGGGTCTGGGACGCGGGCCAGGCGGACTCGGCCGATCCCGGAGGTTCCGTTCGGTGTACCGCGACGTGCATCGCCTGCCACGGATCGGGCGTCGACACCGGCCAGTCGCTGCCCGCCGCCAGCCGCCCGCCCGAGCGCGCGATGGCGCCGAACGGGTACTGGTGGGCGACGCGGGCGGGGCCGAAGAACGGTACGCACAGGGTGTCGTTCTGCTCGTGATGCGTCGCCCACAGCGACTGGATGTTCGCGGTCACGCCGAGCGCCGCGAAACGCGGGACGTCGGCCGGGTTGACCACGTGCAGGTGCGCGATGTGGTGGCGCTGGGTGTTGCCGCTCGACTCGACCGCGTCCAGGCATTCGCGCACCGCGCGGTCGCCGATGGCGTGGAAGTGCACGGCGAAACCGGCGGCGTCCAGAGCGGACACATAGGAGCGGAGCCGGTCGGGGTCCACATTGGACGTACCGCAGAAGTCCTTGCCGACGTATGGCGTGAGCATCGCCGCCGTGAAGTTCTCGGCTACGCCGTCCTGCATGATTTTGACCGTTCGCGCGGTGAAACGGCCGTCGAGGACCATGCGTTCGCGCAGTCCGTCGAGTTGCGACAGGTCCTGGTCGCGTTCCCACCACAGGGCGCCGGCCACTCGGGCGCGCAGTTCGCCCGTGGCGGCGGCGTGCACGTAGGTGCCGTACTGGTCGCGCGAACCGGCGTACGCGCCGACGATGGCGTCCTGCCAGCTCGTGATGCCCAGAGAGAACAGGTAGCGCTGGGCCTCGAGCAGTGCTCGGTGGTAGTCGGCCTCGGTGTCCTCCGGGAGCAGGGGCGTGACGAGGTCCATGGCGGCCTCGTGCAGTACACCGGAGGGAAGGCCGTCGGGGGTTCGCTCGATGCGGCCGTTGCGCGGGTCCGGGGTGGAGGCGTCGATGCCGGCCAGGCGCAGGGCGGCGGAGTTGACCCAGGCCGAGTGGTGGTCGCGGTTGGGCAGGAAGACCGGGCGGTCGGGGGCGACCGCGTCGAGGTCCTCGCGGGACGGGAGGCCGCCGGGGAACGCCGACATCGACCAGCCGCCGCCGGTGACCCAGGGCTGCGCCGGGTCGAAGGCGGCGACGGCCTCCAGGTAGGCCGCCCGATCGTTCAGGTGCGAAAGGTCGCAGCGCAGCCGTTCGAGCGCGCCCTGCACGGGGTGGACATGTGCGTCGTGCAGGCCGGGGACGAGCAGCCGGCCGGCCAGGTCGACGAGCTCGTACGGGCCCGAAAGAGCTGTCCGCACCTCGGATCGATCACCGACGGCGACGATCCGGCCACCGGAAACGGCCAGCGCGTCGGGACGGCTGTCCGTTCCTGTCCAGATCGGTCCACCCGTGAACACCATCGCACCCATGAGGGAGCAGCCTAATGGCCGCGACCGGCAATCGGCCGCTCCGCCTGGACTGCCGGCCGCGGCCGCCCGGCCTCACCGGCGTGATCTTGGCCGGTCGCAGCTTGCCGGCCGCGGCCGCCGGGTCTCTCCAGTGGTGATCTTGGCCGATTGCCGGTCGCTGTAGGGTGCGGGCATGATTCGCGTGCTGCTCGCCGACGACCATCAGCTCGTCCGCACGGGGTTCCGGGTCATCCTCGAGTCGGAGGACGACCTCACCGTGGTGGGGGAGGCCGCCGACGGGCGGCAGGCGGTCGAGATCGCCGGCAGCACCCCGGCCGACGTGCTGCTCATGGACGTCGAAATGCCGGGCCTCGACGGGCTGGCGGCGACCCGCGAGATCACCGCGGCCGGGCCGGCGCCGGCCGTGCTGATGCTCACCACGTTCGATCGCGACGACTATCTGTTCGCCGCGCTCGAGGCCGGGGCCAGCGGGTTCCTGCTCAAGAACGGTACGCCCGAGGCGCTCATCGATGCCGTGCGGATCGTCGCGCGCGGGGACGCGCTGCTCGCGCCGGAACTCACGCGGCGGGTCATCGCGGCGTTCGCGCGGCCGGGCGGGCGGCCGTCCGGCGGCGGCGAGGCGCTGCTGAGCGAACTGACCCCGCGCGAGCGTGAGGTGCTCGTCGAACTGGCCGGCGGCGCGACCAACGCCGAGATCGCGGTCAGCCTGCACCTCGGCGAGGCGACCGTGAAGACCCACGTGAGCCGGGTGCTCACCAAGCTGCAGCTGCGTGATCGAACGGCCGCCGTGGTGTTCGCATATGAACATGGAGTGGTGACACCGGGTCCGTCGCGCTAAACAAAGCCGCGCTAAAACAAAGCCGCGCGAAAACAAAAGGGTCCGTCGCGCGAGGGACCCCGGGGGTAAATCGCCAGCCGGATTCGCCGGACCCGCGGGACGCCTACCGTGAAGGTCATGAGCGACGCACTGCGGGTCGAGGGGGTCAACCGGCGCTTCGGCGACCGGCAGGTGCTCTCGGACATCACGTTCGACGTCGGAACCGGGCGGATGACCGGCTTCGTCGGGGCGAACGGCGCCGGGAAGACCACGACGATGCGCATCATCCTCGGTGTGCTCGCCGCGGACTCGGGCACGGTCACCTGGCAGGGCGCGCCGCTGGGCAAGGAGGTCCGCCGGCAGGTGGGCTACATGCCCGAGGAGCGCGGCCTGTACCCGAAGATGAGCGTCCACGAACAGCTCGTCTACCTGGGCCGGCTGCACGGCATGCCGCTCGAGCGCGTCAAGCGCAACGCCGACGACCTGCTCGAGCGGCTCGGGCTCGGGGAGCGCGCGCACGATCAGTTGCAGCACCTGTCGCTGGGCAATCAGCAGCGTGCGCAGATCGCCGCGGCGCTCGTGCACGATCCGGTGCTGCTGGTGCTCGACGAGCCGTTCTCCGGCCTCGACCCGCTCGCCGTGGACACGGTCGTGAGCGTGCTGCGCGAACGGACATCGGCGGGTGTGCCGGTGCTGTTCTCCAGTCACCAGCTGGACGTCGTCGAGCGTCTCTGCGACGACCTCGTGATCATCGCGGCCGGGCAGATCCGGGCCACGGGCACCCGCGACGACCTGCGCCGGCAGTACGCCGAGCCGCGCTACCAGCTGCACGTCGACGGCGATGCCGGCTGGCTGCGCGACCAGGCCGGGGTCAGCCTCGTCGACCTCGACGGGGACCGGGCCGTCTTCGACCTCGCCGAAGGAACAGACGACCAGGTTGTACTGCACGAGGCCCTCCGCCGCGGCCCCGTCCGCTCCTTCGGACCCGTCGTCCCGTCGCTGGCCGAAATCTTCCGAGAGGTGACCCGATGAAGCGAACGCCGCGCGTGTCGACGCTGTGCGAATTCGTCCGAGAGGTGACCCGATGAACATGCTGGAGGCGGTCCGCCTCGTCGCCGCGCGCGAGCTCAAGGTCAAGCTGCGCGACAAGACGTTCCTGATCAGCACGCTGTTCTTCCTGCTGTTCGCGTTCGGCTCGTCCGTCCTGCCGGCCCTCTTCGCCGGCGGCCCGTCGTCCGTGGCGGTCGCGCAGGGCTCGCCGTACGAGGGCAAGCTGCGCGACGCGGGCCTCGATGTCAAGGTCGTCGCCAACCCCGAGCAGACGGTGCGCGACGGCGACGCCGACGCCGCGGTAGTGGACAAGAACGCGCAACCCGAAGTGCTCGCGATGAAGGACGCCCCGAGCGATGTCGTGTCGGCGTTGTCGGTGCAGCCCGCGGTACAACTGCTGGATCCTGATGCGGTGAACCCGGTGGCCGCGTTCCTGGTGCCGTTCATGTTCGCGCTCGTCTTCTTCTTCACATCGCTCACGTTCGGCATCCAGATCGCGCAGAGCGTGGTCGAGGAGAAGCAGACGCGCATGGTCGAGATCCTCGTCGCCGCCGTGCCGGTGCGCGCTTTGCTCATCGGGAAGGTCGCCGCCGGCGGGATCCTGGCCCTCGCGCAGGTCGCGCTGATCGCGGTCGTCACCGTGACCGGCGCGCAGTTCACCGACGACGCGGACACCCTGCTGCCGCTGCTCGGCCCGGCGATGAGCTGGTTCATCCCGTTCTTCGTGCTCGGCTTCATCATGCTGGCCGCGCTGTGGGCGGCCGTCGGCGCGCTGGTGAACCGGCTCGAGGACGTGGGCAACGCGGGCATGCCGGTGCAGCTCATCGTGATGCTGCCGTTCTTCCTGGTCATCTTCCTCAACGACAACCCGCTGGCGATGCGCATCCTGTCGTACGTGCCGTTCTCCGCGCCCACCGCGATGCCCGTCCGCCTGTTCGACGGCTCCGCGGCCGGCTGGGAACCGTTCGTGTCGCTGGTGATTCTGGCGCTGGCGGCGGCGGGCGCGCTGCTCATCGGTGCTCGCTTGTACGAGGGTTCACTGCTGCGCACAAACGCGCGCACGTCCTGGTCCGCCGCGTGGCGGGATCGCGAACTGCGCAGTATCTGAGTTTGATGGACGGCATGAGCAACGACGCCGTCACCAAGATCCTGCTGTCCGAGGCGGAGATGCCCCGCCGCTGGTACAACCTCGTGGCCGACCTGCCCACGCCCCCGCCGCCGGTGCTGCACCCGGGGACGCTGGAGCCGGTCGGCCCCGAGGATCTCGCACCCCTGTTCCCGATGGCGCTCATCGAGCAGGAGGTCACCCCGCAGCGGTACGTCGACATCCCGGACGAGGTCCTGGACGTCTACAAGCTGTGGCGGCCCTCGCCGCTGTTCCGCGCCCACCGGCTGGAGAAGGCGCTGGGCACCCCCGCCAAGATCTACTACAAGTACGAGGGGGTCTCGCCGGCCGGCTCGCACAAACCGAACACCGCGGTGCCCCAGGCGTACTACAACGCGGCCGCCGGAATTCGCCGCCTCACCACGGAGACCGGCGCCGGCCAGTGGGGCACCGCGCTGGCGTTCGCTTGTGCCCAGTTCGGGCTCGAGTGCGAAATCTGGCAGGTGCGCGCCTCGTACGATCAGAAGCCGTACCGCAAACTCATGATCGAGACGTTCGGCGGGACCATCCACCCGTCGCCGTCGTCGCTCACGGCCGCCGGGCGCAAGGTGCTCGCGGACGCCCCCGACTCGCCGGGGTCGCTGGGCATCGCGATCAGTGAGGCGGTCGAGGTCGCCGCGCAGGCCGCCGACACCAACTACGCCCTCGGCAGCGTGCTCAACCACGTGCTGCTGCACCAGACGATCATCGGCGAGGAGGCGCTGCTGCAGCTGGCCAAGGCCGGCGACACCCCCGACGTCATCGTCGGCTGCACCGGCGGCGGCTCCAACTTCGCCGGGCTCGCGTTCCCGTTCCTGCGCGAGAAGCTGGCCGGCCGCATGGACCCGGTGATCCGGGCGGTCGAACCGGCGGCCTGCCCGTCGCTGACCAAGGGGGTGTACGCGTACGACTTCGGCGACACCGCCGGCATGACGCCGCTGATGAAGATGCACACGCTCGGCCACGACTTCATCCCCGACCCGATCCATGCGGGCGGGCTGCGGTACCACGGCATGGCCCCGCTCATCTCGCACGTCTACGAGCTGGGGCTCATCGAGGCGGTCGCCAAGACGCAGCGGGAGTGCTTCGAGGCCGGGATCCGCTTCGCCCGCGCCGAGGGGATCGTGCCCGCCCCGGAGCCGACCCACGCGCTCGCGGCCTGCGTCGAGGAGGCGCTGCGCTGCCGCGAGACCGGCGAGGAGAAGGTGATCCTGACCGCGCTGTGCGGGCACGGCCACCTCGACCTGCCCGCCTACGGCCGCTTCCTCGCCGGCGAGATGGAGGACCGCGAGCTGTCCGAGGCCGCGATCGCCGAGGCGGTCGCGGCACTGCCGGCAGTCCCGTAGGTCATCAGCCGACGTTCTGGTCGGCCGCCACCCGGTCCCGCAGGTCAGCGGGGGAGTGGAGGCGGCCGGCCCGGACGACGCCCGAGATGCGGTGCAGGTGCTCGGCGTCGGCCAGCGGGTCGGCGTCGAGCAGCACCAGGTCCGCGTTTTTTCCTGCTTCGACGGTACCGGCCGTGCTCGAACGCCCCAGGAACTCCGCCGCGTCGATGGTCGTCATCTGCAGGATCCGCAGCGGCGACAGTCCCGCCAGGGCCAGCTCGTCGAACTCCTGGTGCAGCGAGTGCCCGGCGATCTGCCACACGGCGCCGCACGCGTCGCTGCCCGCCAGCATGCGCACACCCGCGCGGTCGAACATGCGCGTGACGCGCAACTGGAGGGCGTACTCGGCGCGGAATGTCGCGCGTTCCTGCTCGGGGCGCGCGGCGAACGCGTCGGCCTCGGCGTTCCAGCGCTCCACCAGCGGCGGGGCGACGTAGCGCAGCTCAGGGTCATTGCGGTACGCCGGGTCGTCGCACAGCTGCGTGGTGCGCTTGCGGATCAGGGTCGGGCACTGCCACGTGCCATCGGCGGCGAACTGCGAAGCGAGCGCGGCGGCCTTGTCCGTGGCGAACGTGTCGATCGCGCGCTGGGTCAGGGCGAGGTCCGCGGCCTTGGAGAGCTTGGTCGGGTTGACCGCCATCCGGCGCACCAGGGCGGCGACGATCTGGTCCATGAACGGCAGCCGCAGCGAGGGCAGCCGCGGCATGCGCTTCGCGGCGAGCGCTGCGCGAATGGACTGTTCGTCCGTGGAGCAGGCGCCGAGAATGCCCAGCCCGGGGCCGAGGTGCTCGATCGAGCGCATGCCGTTGCGCGAGGCGCGCCGCACGTCGACGTCGAGCGGGAGGTGGCCGAGGATCGGGATGCCGCGGCGGGCCGCCTCGGCCTGGGCGGCGTAGAGCGCTTCGGCGGGGACCAGGCCGACCTTGATGAAATCGGCGCCGGCGTCCTGCTGCGCGGCGACGGCGGCGACGGCCGCCTTCGGGCTGCCCGCGTTGAGCGGGGTGAGCACCGAGCCGGGCATCGCCACGATCTCGGGCGACTCGTCCGGCAACGGCAGGGTGCCACGTGCGCGCTGGCGCAGCATGCGATCGGAGCCGGACATTTGGCGGACGCCGGTGATGCCGTGCGCGAGCATCAGCCGCAGCGCGCCGCTCGGATCGGGCAGTTCGAGCGGATGGGCGTGCATGTCGTGGAAGCCGGGCACGACGAACGTGCCGCTCGTGCCGGACGTCGACGCCACAATGGCCGCGATCCGGCCGCCCTCGAGCACGATGTCCCGGCCGGGGACCAGCGCGCCGGAGCGAACATCGACGATGGTCACGCCGCGGAGGGTGGTCATCGGGCCTGCAACAGCGCTTCGGAGCGGATCTCCAGCACGCGGCCTCCGTCGTCGTCGAGCCAGCCCGCCTTCAGGATCAGGGCGCGCTTCTTGACCGGGTCGAAGTCGATGGCGTCGATGCGCACCCCGCCGGTGAGCGTCGTGTCCGGCCGGACCGGGCGCGGGAACCGCACGTCCACGAGCCGCACGCCGGCGATCACGGCCCACTCGGACTCGGCGCCCAGCACCGACAGGCGCTGGAACACGGCCATCGTGTGCGCACCCGAGGCGATCACGTCGCCGAACGGGCCGCGCGCGGCGGCCTCGGCGTCGATGTGAAAGGCCTGCGGGTCCCACTGGCGCGCGAACTCGAGCAGTTCGGTTCTGCTCACGGTGTACGTCCCGAGCGCGAACGTGTCGCCCACGCGCAGATCGTCGGCGTAGCGGATGCTCACGCGCGCTCCTCCACCCACGGCCCGATGACCTCGGCCGCGGCCGCGTACCCGGTCGGCTCCCCGGCCGCGAGCGGCTGGCCGAAATGCTGGCCCCGCACCAGGAACCGGGTCTTGTCCGGCGCGGCGATCGCGGCGAACATGGCGTCCGCGTCGGCCGGGAACGCGGCGGCGTCGCCGGACAGCTCGACGTACACCGTGGGCACGGAAATCCCGCGCGCACAGCGCACGAAGCCGGCGTTGGAGGTGTTCGCCGACCACGTCGACAGCCAGGCGTCCGGGGTCGTGAGCCGGCCGAAGCCGACCAGGCCGTAGTTGGTCAGCTCGGGGCGGCGGCCGAACAGCGAGCCGGCGTGCCGGTCGTTCGGGTCCAGCGTCAGGTCGGCGTAGCGCGGGTCGGCGTCGGTGCGGTAGGTCGTGATGATGCGCGGGGCGAGCGACGCCCGCCGGTCGCGCGGGTCGTTCGTCTGCGCGAATCGCTTGCGCGCATGTGACGCCTCGGCGGCCAGTTCGCGCGCCCGGGCGTCGATGCGCGCGATGCGGGCCCGCTGCGCGGCACGGTAGCTCGCCAGGAATGCGGGGGAGTAGGCGGCGGGGCGGCCGTGGCCGTTGGCCTCGTCGTACATGTCCAGCGCGGGGTCGACCGACATCGGGTCGGACTCGTCGGTGACCGACGGGTCGATGCAGTGCAGCAGCACCTGGCCCTGGCCGGGGTGCGGGGCCAGGAAGATCGCGCCGGTGGGTACGGGCATGCGCGCACCGGCGAGCGCGACCGCGCGGCCGGCCGGGGTGGTGGCGATGCGCGTCTCGGGCGCCAGCGCGGCCTGCTCGATGTAGAACGCGAACAGCGCGCCGCCGCCGGAATGGCCGAACGTGAGCCGGCGCTCGAAGCCGAGGTCCTCCAGGAACGCCTGGCCGGCGGCGACGTCGAGCAGTGCCTGCTCGTGCACCAGGTTCAGGTCGTTGTTCGGGGACCGGCCGTCCTGGGTCCAGACGGACAGGCCCATGCGCAGCAGGTGCCCGATCATCGGGTGGTGCGCGAGCAGCTGGCGCGGATGGGTGAGCGACACGACACCGGTCGCGCCCGGGAGCCGGTGCAGCAGGCCCTGCACGCGGGCGCCGTCGGCGGTGGTGAGCTCGTGGTGGGTCGTCGTCACCGCGGCGGGGAAGGTCACCCCGGCGACCTCGCGCCCGGCGCCGAGCCGGTCGATCGCCTCAGTCGCCATGGGAGGCCTCGATGCGCATGCCCTTGCCGTCCCACTGGGTGATGACGCCGTCGCGCACGGCGGCGACGGCGCTGTACCAGATGGCGTTGCGGCAGCCGGTGGCCGCGCGGTCGACGGTGATCGGGCCGGGGGAGGTCAGCTCCAGGTACGGCCCGCGGCGGCGCACGGCGACCGCGGGATCGGCGGCGGCCGCGACCGCGAGCGGCCGGAAGTCGTCGATGTCCAGGACGTACAGCGTGGTCATACGAGCGTCGTCTCCGCGGCCTCGCCGGCGTACCGGTCGGCGATGAGCTCGGCCTTGAGCTGCAGGAACCGCGCGAAGCTGGGCTCCGGCTCGTCGGCCGCGGCCAGAAGGGCGTCGACGCTCAGGCCGGCATCGATGTCGTCCTCCTGCGTGATCGCGCGAAGTGGACGCGCGAACTCGATCAGGTAGCCGTTCGGATCGGTCACGTAGACGGACTCGACGGTCTCGTGGCGCAC
The DNA here is from genome assembly GCF_050942475.1 of Dactylosporangium sp. CS-033363. Classification (NCBI taxonomy): domain Bacteria; kingdom Bacillati; phylum Actinomycetota; class Actinomycetes; order Micromonosporales; family Micromonosporaceae; genus Dactylosporangium; species Dactylosporangium sp. CS-033363. The sequence continues at coordinate 3,949,574 of NZ_CP192032.1, forward strand.
CTGCAGCTCGCAGGGCCAGGCGCTGTCGTCGAGGCGGCGGCGGTACTCGAGCAGGTCTTCTTCGCTCTCGACGTGAATGGCGAGGTGGCGGGCGCGGGCGACCAGCTCGGGGATCGCCTCGTCGCGGTAGGGCTCGACGCCGAAGTAGTAGAAGAACGCGAGCCGGTCGCCGTTGCCGATGTCGAAGAAGAAGTGGATGAAGTCCGGGTGCTTGGCCGGACCCCAGCCCAGGGCGCACGTGGCGTGCACGACGGGGAAGCCGAGGACGTCGCGGTAGAAGCGGATCGTCTCCTTGGGCGCGAACGTCGGAAACGCGGCATGGTCCACGCCACGGACCAGATGGCTCAACGTCATGGCCCCACGGTAGCGCTGGTCTGACGCAAGCGTCAATAGTTTGACGGTACCGTCAAATCGTGCTGTCCTTGGACGCATGCAGCTCGACGACACCGCCGTGATCGGCGGCGGACCGGCCGGCCTGTTCGCGGCCATCCTGCTCAAACGGGCATGGCCGGACGGCCGCGTCCGGGTCTGGGAACGTTCGGTGCCGGACGACACCTTCGGCTTCGGCGTGGCCTTCACCCGCCGGACCCTCGACCTGCTCGCCGAGGCCGACGAGGCGGTCGTCGCGCAGCTGCGCGCCGCGAGCGTGCCGATCCCGAGCCAGCAGTTCCGCCTGCGCGACCGCGCGGTATCGGTCGACGGCAACGGCGGGGCGATCGGGATCGCGCGCTCGGCTCTGCTCACCTCGCTCACCGCCACCGCGCGCGCCCTCGGCGTCGAGGTCGAGCTGGGCCGGGAGGCGACCCTCGCCGACACCGCCGGGGCTGACCTGGTCATCGCGGCCGACGGCGTGGCCAGCCGGGTGCGCACCGCCCGGGCCGGCGACTTCGCCGCCGAGGTCAGCCAGGGCCGCGGCCTGTTCATGTGGCTGGGCCTGGACCGCCGGCTGGAGTCCAACCTGTTCGCTCCCGTGCGCACCGCCGACGGGCTGTTCAACGTGCACTGCTACCCGTACGCCGAGGACCGCAGCACCATCGGCGTCGAGACCGACCCGGACACCTGGCGGCGGGCGGGCATGGAGCAGTGGACGGCCGAAACGCCCGCCGAGCGTTCGGACAAGCGCAGCATCGAGTACCTCCAGGAGGTCTTCGGCCCGGTCCTGGGCGGCAACCTGCTCGGCAACCGCTCGCGCTGGATGCGCTTCCGGACGGTCACCACGGGCCGCTGGAGCGCCGGCAACGTCGTGCTGCTCGGCGACGCCGCGCACACCGCGCACTACTCGGTCGGCTCGGGCACGAAAATGGCCATGGAGGACGCGGTCGCGCTCGTCGCCGCCGTGCGCGAACACGACTCACTTCCGGACGCGCTCGCCGGCTACGAGGCCGCGCGGCGCGCACGGGTCGGGCACATCCAGGACCTCGCCGACCGCAGCCGGTGGTGGTGGGAGACCCTCGGCGTGCGGCTGGACCTGCCGCCGGCGGCGCTCATGCTCGCGTACCTCAGCCGCGGCGGCGCGGTCTCCGCGGCCAAGGTCGCGCAGGCCGATCCGCACGTCGTGGCGGCCGCGCTGGCCGAGACCGGGCTCGGGTCGCTCGACCGGGTGCTCGACGGGCGGACGCTGCCCGCCGGTGCAGGGACCACGCTGACCGCCGACATCCGCGACCCCTGGGGCGCCTCCGCCGTCGAGTTCGCGGCCGCCGCCGGGGCCTGCTCCGGAACCGTCGTCATCGCCGGCCCGCCCGGCCGCGAACGGCTGCTCGACCGCCTCGCCCTCGCCGAACACGTCCGCCGCCGCACGGACCGCACCGTCGCCGCCGCGGCCGACCCCGCCCACACCGACGACCTGGTCGATGCCGTCATCGCCGGTCGGATCGACCTCGTCCGCTTTGAGAGAGTGTGATGTGCCATGACTGACGTCGTCGGCTACCCGGCCGAGTTCGCCGACCGCTACCGGCGCGAGGGGCTCTGGCAGGAGCGGACCATCCCCGCCGCCCTGCGCGAGACCGCGCGCTCGCACCCCGATGCGCCGGCGCTGGTGACCACGGCCGGCTCGTGGACCTACGCGGAGCTGACCGCGACCGTCGACAACATCGCCGCCGGGCTGGTCGCGGCCGGGCTCCGGCCGGGCGACCCGGTCATCCTGCAGATGGGCAACACCGCGCATGCCGTTGCCGCGCTCTACGCGATCATGCGCGCGGGTGCGCTGCCCGTGTGCACCCTCGCGCTGCACCGGCGGCACGAGATCGGCGCGATCGCCGAAAAGACACGTGCAGTCGCGCATGTCGTACAGGCGGATCTTCCCGGGTTCGACCTGGTCGCCTTCGCCGGGGAGATCGCGGCCGAGATTCCGTCGATGCGGCTGCTGCTGACGCTCGGCGGCGGCTCCGACGGCGTCGCCATCGAGGAGCTGGCCGCGCGGGAGCCGAGCGCGGCCGAGCTCGAGCGACTGGCCGAGATCGAGCGGGAGACGGACCTGAGCGCGCCCGCGGTGCTGCAGCTGTCCGGCGGTACGACCGGCACGCCGAAGGTCATCCCGCGGCTGCACCCGGAGTACTGGTACAACGGCGCCGCCATCGCCGACTGGTGGAGCCTCACGGCGGCCGACCGGTGCGCGTTCGCGCTGCCGATCGTGCACAACGCGGGCATGGCGAACGCGCTGTTCGCCGCGCACGGCGTCGGGGCCGCGCTGCTGCTGTCCACGCCGCGGCCGGACGAGCTGCTGGGGCTCATGGCCGGGCACGGGGCGACCTACACGCTGCTGTCGCCCGGGCTCGCCGCCGCGTTCCTGGCCGATGAGCGCTTCGACGGCGCGTTCGCGCATATCCGGACGCTCGTACTGTCCGCCGCTCCCGTGCCGCGGGACGTGTTCGATGCGCTCGAGGCGCGCGGGGTGCACACCACGCAGGCGTTCGGGATGACCGAGGGGATGTTCATGTTCACCCCGGCCGACGCGCCGGCCGACGTGCGCGCGGCGAGCGTCGGCGTGCCGATCAGCCCGTTCGACGAGGTGCGGCTGCTCGAACCGGGCACCGAGACGCCGGTCGCCGAGGGGGAGGTGGGCGAACTGTGCGCGCGGGGGCCGTACACGATCCGCGGGTACCTCGGCGAGCCCGAGCGCAACGGCGAGGCGTTCACCTCCGACGGCTTCTACCGCTCCGGCGACCTGGCCGCCTGCGTGCGGATCGCCGGCCAGGCCACGTACGTGCTGCGCGGCCGCTCGAAGGACCTCATCAACCGCGGCGGCGAGAAGATCAACGCCGAGGAGGTCGAGACGCTGCTCGCCGGGCACCCGGCCGTGCAGGAGACCGCGCTCGTCGCCATGCCCGACCCGCGCCTCGGTGAGCGGGCGTGCGTGTTCGTGGTGACACGCCCGGGCGCGCAGCCGCCGACCCTGCCCGAACTGTGCACGTACCTGGAGGCCAGGGGCGTCGCGAAGTACAAGTGGCCGGAGCGCCTCGAGCACCTGACCGCCCTGCCCCGCACGAACGTCGGTAAAGTGCTCAAACGTGACCTGCGCGCTGCGATCACCGCGGATTTGAGCACGTGACCGAACCGGAGGCCAAGGCCGGGCGGCGCCGCGGGTCGGCCCGCGGCGAGGCGGCGCGCACCGCGATCCTGGAACAGGCCGCGCGGCTCTTCGCGGAGAAGGGCTTCGAGGGCACCTCGCTGCTCGACATCGCGCAGGCCGCCGACCTCACCCGCCCGGCGCTCTACCACTACTTCGCCAGCAAGGACGAGATCCTCGCGACCCTGGTGGAGCAGGAGAGCGCCGGCGCGGCCGGCAAACTGCGCGAGATCGCGCGCAGCGAGCAGGACCCGACGGCCCGGTTGCGCGCGGCCGTGCACGAGCTGGTGCTCGACCGCGCGGACGCGCCGAACCGGTTCCGGATGCTCGACCGCTCGGAGACCGCGCTGCCCGAACCGATCGCGGAGCGGCACATCCGGGCCAAGCGCGAGTCGCTGTCGGCGATGACCACGATCATCGCCGACGGCATCCGCACCGGCGAGTTCCGCCCGGCCGACGAGCGGATCACCGCCTTCGCCGTGATCGGCATGTGCAACTGGGTCGCCTGGTGGTACCACCCCGGGCGCGACCCCGAGCCGAAGGCGGTCGCCGCGAGCATCGCCGAGTCCGCGGTGGCGATGCTCGCCCGGCCCGAGCACGCCCGGCCGTCCGAACAGGGCGTGCACGGTGCGATCGCGCGGTTGCGCGCGGATCTGGACCATCTGAGCCGCCTCGTCGACGAGGGCTGAGCGCTCAGAGCCGCATTCAGAGCCGCATTCAGAGCCGCATCGGGACGGTCGCCACGATGACGTCCGGGCGGTGCTTGAGCGCCGCGGACAGCACGACGTCCAGGTGGTTGTGCAGGATGCGGTACCGCAACCGCTCCGGCAGCGCGAACGGCACGAGCACCACCACCTGCTCGTCGTGATGCTCGTGCAGCTCGTCGATGAAGCGCGCGATCGGATGCGCGACCGAGGCGTACTCGGTGTGCAGCACCCGCAGCGGAACCCCCGGATCCCACTGCGCCCACTGCCGCCGCAGATCGTCGCCGTCGGCGCCGGTGGAGTCCACCACCACGTGCACGGCCACCACCTGCGAGCTGATCGACAGCGCCTCGGTCAGCGCGTGCCGGGTCAGCCGCGACAGCTCCGCGACCGGTACGACCACGATCGTCGGGCGGACCCGCGGCTTCGCCGGGATCCGGTTCAACTCGAGCAGGGCGGCCGAGCGGTGGTAGTACCGATGAATCCGGACGAACAGCAGGATGAGCGCCGGGATCGCGAGCACCACCACCCACGCGCCGGCCGTGAACTTCGTGACCAGGAAGACGACGGTGGCGGCGGCCGTGGTCACGGCGCCGATGCCGTTGACGAGCGCGCGGCGGCGCCACGGCGGCGGCCGGGTGCGCAGCCAGTGTTTGACCAGACCCGCCTGCGCGAGGGTGAACGCGGTGAACACCCCGATCGCGTACAGCGGAATCAGCGCGAGCGTCTGCCCCCGCACCGCCACCAGCAGGGTCCCGGCCAGCAGCGCGAGCGCCCAGATGCCCACCGCGAACACCTGCCGCTCGTCGCGCAGGGCGAACAGATGTGGCAGGTAGTTGTCCCGGGCGAGCAGGCTCGCGAGCACCGGCAGCCCGCCGAAGGACGTGTTCGCCGCGATCATGAGCACGACGGTGACGGCGAGGGACAGCGTGTAGTACGCCCAGCCGCGCCCCACCGATGCTGCGATGATCTGGCTCAGCACGGTCTCGTCGCCTTGCGGGCCGAGGCGCCAGCGGTGCGCGAGCACGGCCAGGCCGAGCAGCATCACGGCCAGGATCGCGCCCAGCAGCAGCTCGGTCGTCCGGGCCCGGGCGACCCGGGGCTCCTTGAACAGCGGCACCCCGTTCGCGATCGCCTCCACCCCGGTGAGCGCGCTGCAGCCGGCCGAGAAGGCCTTCAGCACGAGCAGCGTGCCGACCGCCTCGGCCGGCGGGCCGCGCGCCGCGAACGGCTCGGGATGCGCGAGTGGATGCGCGAGTCCGATCGCGATGACGGCCAGTACGCCGAGAATGAACACCATTGTCGGCAGCAGGAACGCGCGCGCCGTGTCGCCCAGGCCGCGCAGGTTGAGCAGCGTGATCACGGCGAGGATGGCCAGGCACAGCGGCACCGTGGCCGCCGTGAGCGCCGGGAACGCCGAGGTCAGCGCGGCCACCCCGGCCGCGATCGACACCGCCACGGTGAGCGTGTAGTCGGCCACCAGCGCGGCCGCGGCGAGCAGGGCGGCGCCGGGCGGGAAGTTGGCCCGGCACACCGCGTACGTGCCGCCGCCGCCCGGATAGGCCTCGATCACCTGGCGGTAGGAGAAGACCAGGATCGCCAGCAGCACCACGATCGCCACCGTGATCGGCAGGACCAGCGGCAGCGCCACCGCGCCGCCGACCGCGAGCACGGCCAGGATGGCTTCCGGGCCGTACGCGACGGAGGTGAGCGCGTCCAGCGACAGGGCGGGCAGCCCCTCGAGCGGGGTGAGCCGCTCCTTGGCGATCTGGCGTGCGCGCAGCGACGGACCGACCAGAAAACGCCAAACGCGCATCAATGACGGCTGAGGTCGGCGGTGCCGGGGTGGGTCAGCGCGGCCGGGACGACGACCCGGTCGAACAGCTCGGCGTCCACGCCGTCGTCGAGCGCGGCCTGGCGCAGGGTGAGGTCGTGGTCGACGGCGTGGTGCGCGATCTGGGACGCGCGGTCGTAGCCGATGACCGGGGCGAGCGCGGTGACCGTTTCCACCGAGTGTTCGACGTTGTACTGCAACCGCTTGCGATCCAGCTCCGCCCCCTCGACGAGGAACTTGCGGAAGTGGTCGGCCGCGTCGGCGAGGATGCGGATCGAGTGCAGCACGTTGGCGATGATGATCGGCCGGAACGCGTTGAGCTCGAAGTTGCCCTCCGAGCCGGCGATGGCCACCGCGGTGTCCGCGCCCTGCACCTGGATGCACACCATGAGCATCGCCTCGGCCTGGGTCGGGTTCACCTTGCCCGGCATGATGGACGAGCCTGGCTCGTTCGCCGGCAGCGACAGTTCGTGCAGCCCGGTGCGCGGCCCGGAGCCGAGCCAGCGCATGTCGTTGGCGAACTTGAACAGCGCGACCGCGATCCCGCGCAGCCCGGCCGACGCGCGCACGAGCGCGTCGAGCGAACCCTGCGCCGCGAACTTGTTCGGTGCGGTCACGAACGGCCGGCCGGTCAGGTCGGCGATGGCCGCGGCCGCGTCGGTGTCGAAGCCGGGCGGGGCGTTGAGCCCGGTGCCGACCGCCGTGCCGCCCATGGCCAGCCGGTACAGCCCCGGCATGGCCGAGTCCAGCAGGTACGTGCCGGCGTCGGCGACCTGGGCCGCGTACCCCGACCACTCCTGCCCGACGGTCAGCGGGGTGGCGTCCTCCAGATGGGTGCGCCCGATCTTGACCACGTCGACCCACTGCCGGCTCTTCTCGGCCGTCGCGTCGTGCAGCCGGATGAGCGCCGGGCGCAGTTCGTCCTCGATCGCGGTGACGGCGGCGATGTGCATCGCGGTCGGGAACGTGTCGTTGGACGACTGCCCCATGTTCACGTCGTCATTCGGGTGCACGGGCGTCTTGCTGCCCAGCCGGCCGCCGGTGAGCTGGATCGCGCGGTTGGAGATGACCTCGTTGACGTTCATGTTCGACTGGGTTCCGGATCCGGTCTGCCAGACGTACAACGGGAACTCCGAGTCGAGTGCTCCGGCGATCACCTCGTCGGCGACCCGCTGGATGAGCTCGGACTTCCACCGCGGCAGCCGCCCGGCGCGGGCGTTGACGATCGCGGCGGCCTTCTTCACGTATCCGTAGGCGTGGTAGACCGCCTTGGGCATCCGGTCGTCGCCGATGTCGAAATGGACGAGTGAGCGCTGCGTCTGCGCGCCCCAGTAGTGCCCGGCCGGCACCTCGATCGAGCCGAGCGAGTCGGTCTCGACGCGGGTGCCGGTGGCGTCCAGGCCGATCGGGACGTCCCGGATGACCGGCGGGTCGTCGTGTCGGGTCGGCATCGCTCACCCGGCCTTGATCGGGCGGTACTCGGGCTGCCACATCGCGTCCTGCACCTGCTGCACCGCGTCGACCACCTCGGTGCGGGCCAGGCTCTCGGCGGCGGCCCGCTCGGCCACGGCGACGGCGACGGTGGCCGAGACCATGCGCAGGTTCTCCACCTGCGGCAGCAGCGACGCGCCGCGCGTCGACGGGTCCACCAGCGCGGCGACGGCGTCCGCGGCCGCGGCGAACATGCCGTCGGAGATGTGCCGCGCGCGGGACACGATGGTGCCGAGGCCCAGCCCGGGGTACAGCAGCGCGTTGTTCGCCTGCCCGATGGCATAGGTGACGCCGTTGTACGTCACCGGCGCCACGGGGATGCCCGTCGCGATCAGCGCGCGGCCATCGGTCCAGTTCAGCAGCTGATCGGGCATGGCCTCGATGCGCTCGGTCGGGTTGGACAGCGGGAAGATGATCGGACGGTCCACATGGCGCGCCATCTCGCGCACGATGTCCTCGGTGAACGCCCGGTGCACGGTCGACGTGCCGATGAGCATCGTCGGCTTGACCTGGGCGATCGTGGCGCGCAGGTCCATCGTGCGCAGGTCGCGGCGCGCGTACGGCACCTGGTAGTCGCGCAGATCGCGCATGTCCGCGGTGAGCAGTCCCTGCCGGTCGATGCACCAGATCTGCGAGATCGCGGTGTCGCGGTCCGCGCCGTCGCGCACCATCGCGTCGCGCAGCTGGTCGGCGATGCCGATGCCGGCCGTGCCGCTGCCGAACACCACGATGCGCTGATCGCGCATGCGCGTCCCGGCGACCCGGACAGCGGAGAGCGCCGCGGCGAGCACGATCGCGCCGGTGCCCTGCATGTCGTCGTTGAACGTGCAGATCTGATCGCGGTACCGCTCCAGAATCCGCCGGCCGTTGCCCGGCCCGAAGTCCTCCCAGTGCAGCAGCGCCTTCGGGAACAGCTTGCTCGCCGCGCGCACGTAGGCGTCGATGAACTCGTCGTAGCGCTTCCCGCGCACCCGGCCGTGCCGGTTGCCGACGTACATCGGGTCGTTGAGCAGGGCCTCGTTGTCGGTACCGACGTCCAGGGACACCGGAATCACCCGCGCCGGGTCGATCCCGGCGGCCGCGGTGTAGACGGCGAGCTTGCCCACCGCGATGTCGATCCCGCCGACGCCCCAGTCGCCGATGCCCAGGATCTCCTCGGCGTCCGAGGCGACGATGAGGTCCACGTCGTTCGGGCCCAGTCCGAGGTCGGCGAGCGCGGTCTCGACCCGGTCCGGCTCGTCGATGGACAGGTACACACCCCGCGGGCGGCGGTACTCGTGGCTGTACCGCTTGATCGCCTCGCCCACCGTCGGGTCGTACACGACGGGGAGCATTTCGCGCAGGTGCTCACCCAGCAGGCGGTAGAACAGCACCTCGTCGTTGTCCTGCAGCATGCTCAGGAACACGTTCTTGGCCAGGTCGGTGGGCTGTTCGTGGTACTGCTCGTAGGCGCGCGCGGCCCGATCGTCCAGGCTCTGCACCACGGCCGGCAGCAGCCCCTCCAGCCCCAGCGCGCGCCGCTCCTCGGGCGTGAACGCCGTGCCCTTGTTGAGCAGCGGAATCTCCAGCAGGTCGGGCCCGCGGGCGGACGTCACGAGCGTCCCGTTCTCGGCCCTGATGTCTCGGATGGCAGCAGTGGTCACGCCACAAACGATCGGCGCACTTCGCGCGCCGACCATCGCCAGCGCGGTGTGAGATGCCCGAGGCTTGACTTCAAGCGCTTGAACTTTGGCACGCTGATCGTATGAACGCCATGACGATTCAGGACGTGGCGCGGCACAGCGGCCTGAGCGAGCCCACGCTGCGCTACTACGAGCAGGTCGGGCTGGTCGGCCCGATCGAGCGGGACGAGAGCAGCGGGCATCGCCGGTACAGCCAGGGCGACGTCGAGAATCTCGAGGTCCTCGCGTGCCTGCGCGCGGTCGGCGTCGGCATCGAGGACATGCGCACCTACCAGGCCAACCGGGCCCGCGGCCGGGACGCGGCGGGTGAGCAGCGCGACCTGCTGCTGCGCGCGGGCCGGCGGATCGAGGCCGAGATCGAGGCCCAGCAGGCGCGGCTTGCGTACCTGCGCGAGAAGGCGGCCGTGTGGGACGCGCGCGATCGCGGCGACACCGCCGCCGAGGAACAGGCATGGGTGCGCGTTCGCGACGCCCTGATCGGACTGGGGATGGTCAAATGAGCACGACACTGGTCACCGGCGGCACCGGATACGTCGGATCCTGGCTGATCGCCGGGCTGCTGCGGGCCGGGCAGCCGGTGCGCGCGACCGTGCGTTCGCTCAAGAGCGAGCAGGGCCTTCGGGACGCGTTGCGCACCGCCGGAGTCGACGACGGCGGCCTGGAGCTCGTCGAGGCCGACCTGTCCGCCGACGGCGGCTGGGCGGCGGCGGTCGAGGGGATTTCGCTGGTACACCACGTGGCCTCGCCGATGCCGATCGTCCAGCCCGACGACCCCGAGGAGCTCATCGGCCCGGCCCGCGACGGCACCCTGCGGGTCCTGCGCGCCGCCCGGGACGCCGGCGCGCGGCGGGTGGTGCTCACCTCGTCGTTCGCGGCGATCGGCTACTCACCGAAGGCGAGCGCGGAGTTCACCGAGGACGACTGGACCGATCCGGACACGCCCGGCCTCGCGCCGTACCCGCGCTCGAAGGCGGTCGCCGAGCGGGCCGCGTGGGACTTCATCGCCCGCGAGGGCGGCGGGACGGAGCTGGTGACGGTCAACCCGACGTTCATCCTCGGGCCGGGGCTGACCGCCGACGGGCGCTCCTCGCCGCAGCTGGTCCGGATGATGCTGGACGGGTCGATGCCGGTCGCGCCGCGTGCGCGTTTCGGGCTGGCCGACGTGCGCGATGTGGCCGACCTGCACATGCGCGCCATGGACGCGCCGCATGCGGCCGGGAAGCGGTACCTCTGCGTCGCCGACGGCCCGACGATGAGCTACCTCGAGGTGGCGCTGGTGCTGCGGGACAAGCTCGGCGCGGCGGCGGCCAAGGCCCCGACCGAGGAGGCGCCGGGGGAGGACCGGCCGCGGCCGGTCATCCACAACGACCGGGCGCGCGATGAGCTGGGCTTCCGGCCGCGGCCCGCCGAGACGACCATCGTCGATACCGCCGAAGCGCTGCTGCGCACATGAGCAGCAGGCCGGCCGCCGCGGTCAGGCCCCACGGCTGCGCGGTCGTCTCGGCCTGGAAGGCGACGGTCGCCCCGGCCGGTCCGAGCGGGCCGAAGGGGTCGATCTCGCCGTGCACCGTGTACGTGCCCGCGGCCGGCGCCTCGAACGTCACCGGGATGCGGTAGACGCGCACGTCGCCGGGCTTGAGCGGCAGGAACACGGGCGCGGTGACGAGGCCGGTCGGGTGCTCGCCGCGGCCGGCCGTGACGCTCACGGTCGAGCCGGTGACCATGACCGGGGCGTCGCTGCGCACGGTCACGACGAGCTCGCGGTGCACCGGGCCGCCGAAGAAGCCGGCCCACTCGAATCCACTGTGGACCTCCACGCCGGTGATGACGAGCGGGCGCGGGACGTCCGGCTGCGCACTCGCCGGTGCGGCGGCCGCGTCGAGGGGCACCGGGGTGTCGCGGCTGAGCGCGCCGGTGAGCGTTCGGACCCGAACGACACACGGGCAGCCGGTGGCCGGCGCGGCGGCGGGCAGGGTGGCGCTCGCGTTGCCCTCGGCGTCCACGCCGGTCTGCACACCGTGCGCGAATGCGCAGTCGCCGCCGGGGCGTTCGGTGCACAGCGCGATCGTGACGGTGCCGGGCGGCCAGCCCGCCAGGCCGACGGCGAACCCGTCCGGGCGGACCCGCACCGAAGCGGACGGTTCTGCCCAGGCCGGGGTGGCGCCGCCGATCGACAACAGCACGAGCCCGGCCACGATCGCGACCCGGTTCACGCTGTGTTCTCGGCACGCCGGCGGCGCCGCCGGCGCAGTCCGAGGACGATGAGCGCGACGAGCAGGATCGCCGCCAGGGCCGTCCACGGTACCGCCCACAAGGTCGCCGATCGCGTGACCGACGGCAGCGGGCCCTCCGCGGTCGCCGGGTCGACGGTGACGTTCGCGCTCAGCGGGCCGGCCGGGGCGATCCCGGCGATGTGCTCGGTGACCGTGATGCTCGCGCCCGGCAGCAGCTCGGGCACGGTGATGTCGGGCGTACGGCCGAGGGACGCGCCGAACAGGCCGGTCACGTGCAGCCGGGCCGCCCCGCCGAGGCGCAGGTTGCCGGTGTTGCGCAGCCGGTACGTCACGGTCATCGTGCTGCCCGCGAACGGGTACGGCGGGTTGTCGTAGGCGATGCTCACCGTCTCGACGGCGACGGCCGGGCGGGTCTGGCCGGCGACGCGCAGGTACACCCGGGCGGCCACCCGCCGGTCGACGTTCACCGTCGCGCCGTCGCCGGTGCTCTGCTGGGTCACGACCGAGGCGATGACGCCGGCCGCATGGTCGCCGGGGGTGGCGTTCGCGGGCACGGTCAGCCGGAACGGGATGTCCAGCTGCGCACCCGCCTCGACGGTGTACGCGCGCTGCCCGAGCGCGATCCAGGAGCCGGCGTCGGCGGGCTTGCGGCTGGCCGGTTGAAGGTCGAAGGCGCCATCGACGGTGGTGTAGGCGTCCGCACCGTACACCGTGAAGGTCTGCGCGATTGTGGCGCGGTTCGTGACGCGCACGGTGTCGTCGAGCTGCTGGCCGGGCTTGACGTCGTAGACGAAATAGCTGCGGTTGGCGGCCCCGGCGGGCTGCACCGACCAGCCCTGGTCGTCCGCGTGCGCGGTGCCCGGCAGGGCGAGCGCCGCGAGGACGGCCGCGACGGCGGCGGTTGCGCGTGTTCGCATGGGTGTGTGGCCTTCGTCTTGGGGTGCCGGCCCGGCACGACGCTGGGCCGGGCCGGCGGTCGGGGTCAGGACAGGGTGAGCGTCAGCGTCGCGGTGTAGCTGCCCGGCTTGGCCGTGGCCGGGATGTTCAGCGTGAGGCCCGCGCCGCACGTGAACACGCCGGCGCTCGCGCCCGAGTCGGACTTGCACAGCGTCCGGCCGGTGTTCAGGCCGGTCGCCGCCCCGCCCGCGGTGACCGTGCCCGCGCCGGGGGCGGCGGTCGCGGTCGGGGCCCAGGCGAGCTGGTCGGCGCCGATGGTGCCGGCGTCGCCCGTGAAGTCCTCGACCTGGCCGACGAGGTTCCAGCCCGCATTGGTACCGCGAAGGTCGCTCACCGTGTTCGGGTTGAGCGTGCCGGTCGCGGCGCCGCCGATGCTGGCGCCCGTCAGGTTCACCGTGCCGCCGGCGCTGGACAGCGTCAGCGGGCCGCCGGGGATGTCGACCGCGAGCTCCTGGCTGGCGCTGCCGCCGCCCGGGTTGCCCGGCTCGCCCGGATCGGTGGGCTCGTCGCCCGCGAGCACGAGCGCGCTGGACAGCGGGTCCAGGGCGCTGCCGGCCGCGTAGAAGCCGGCGAATGCCGACGCGCCCGTCTCCGTCATCGTCGTGGACAGGTTCGTCCACGACACGTTGCCGCCGTCGACGGCCGGCGTGCCGGCGCCGATGGTCGCCACGACGGCCTGCTCGACGTGCACCGGCTCGAAGCCGCCGCCCGTCACGGTCAGGTCGACGTCGGCCTTGAGCGCGCGGGTCGCCCCGCTGAGCTCCACCGTCGGGTTCTTCAGCGTGATGGTGAAGAAGTGGGCGGGGTACGAGAAGACCACCGTCCCGCCATAGTGGACGGTCGTGGCACCGCTGGCCGCGTCGTAGCTGCCGCTGGTGACGGGGAAGCGGAACGTGCCGTTGGGGTTGATGCTCGCGCCGTTGCTCGCACCGAGGGGCGGCGTGCCGTTGCCCGTCGAGACGTACGCGCGGAACGATGCCTTGAAACCCCAGTCGAGGTAGCCACTGTCCACATCGGCCGGAGCGGCGGCGGCCGGCGCCGCGGTCGCGAACACCGCGGCGGTGCCCAGCACCACGGCGGTGGCGGCGGTGGTCCAGCGTAATCTTGTCTTCGTCATCCGTTGCCTCTCAGGAGATGGGTGACAGGGCGTGCCGCCCGCCCGGCGCCGGCTGTCCAGGCCGCGAGGCGCCGCGGGTCGGGCGGCATACCCGTCCCTGACCTCGTGAGGTTAGCCTTACCTAAGCCGGGTCGGAACATCCCTCGGCCGGCGCGATGATGCGATCCATTTCACTGGTGCTATTCGTGGCCAAATTAGGTTAGCCTCACCTAACTATGCGCACTGCACTGCTTTGCTGTGCCGCGGTGGTCCTGGCCCTCGCCTGGCCGGGAACGGCCGCCGCCGACACCACCGCGAACGGCCCGGCCGGCCAGCGGCTCACGGTCTCCAAGACGTCCGGGCTGAGCCCGGCGGGCGAGACCGTGACCGTCTCCGGCGCGGGGTACGACGTCACCAAGGGCATCTACGTCGCGTTCTGCGTCGACAACGGCGCCGGGCAGATCCCCACGCCGTGCGGCGGCGGGATGGACATGACCGGCAGCTCGGGCGCGTCGCACTGGATCTCGTCGAACCCGCCCGCGTACGGGCAGGGCCTGGCCGAACCGTACGGCGCCGGCGGGACGTTCCGGGTCTCCCTGAAGGTCTCGGCCGCGCTGGCGGAGGGCGTCGACTGCCGCACGAAGCGGTGCGCGGTCGTGACGCGGGCCGACCATACGCGCACGAGCGATCGCACCCAGGACGTGCGCGTCGGCGTCTCCTTCGCCGGCAACGCGGCGCCGGCCGCGCCGACCACGGCCAAGGCCACGCCGGGCCGGACCACAGCACAACCCAGCGGAGCGGTGACCTCGGTTCCAGCGCCGGCTGTCCCACCGACGTTCGGGAGCGTGGCACCGGCGCGGCCGGAGGAGCTGACCCTGACCCGTACCAGCGCCAGCCAGTCGGCCAACCGCTGGTGGATGGGGCTCAGCGGCGCGCTCGTGCTCGTCGTCGCCGCCATGGCCGTGCGCCGTTTCAGGAAGGCTTCAGCATGAAACGCTTCGCTCTGGCGGCGGTGCTCCTCGCCGCGGCGCTCGCGGGATGCGACGGGCAGACGACGACCGTCGACGCGGCCCAGGGCGGCTCCGGGGTGTGCAAGCCGGTGACGGCAACCCTCGACAAGGCGGACATCACGCCCCTGCCCGGCAAACCGGCGCCCGCGCTGCCGGTGACTGTCGACTCCGCCGACGGGCAGAAGGTGACCGTGCGGGACGTCTCGAGAATACTTCCCGTCAACTTGTACGGTTCGATCGCCGAAATCGTCTTCAGCCTCGGCCTCGGCGACCGGGTCGTCGGGCGGGACACGTCGACCACGTTCCCGTCGGCGGCGCACCTGCCGCTGGTCACGCCGAGCGGCCACGACCTGTCGGCCGAGGGCATTCTGAAGCTCGACCCGTCGGTCATCATCACCGACAAGAGCATCGGACCGGCGGAGGTCATCGAACAGCTCCGCCGCTCGGGCATCCCGGTCGTGTTCGTCGACGACCAGCAGACCCTGCCCGGCGTCTCGGGCCACATCCGCGCGATCGCCGCCGCCCTGGGCGTGCAAGCGGCGGGCGAGCAACTGGTCGAGCGCGTCGAGGCGGACATCGCCGCGGCGCGGGTGGCCCCGCCGGGCGGCACACCCCTGCGCGTGGCATTCCTGTACGTGCGCGGCGCCGCGGGCGTGTACCTGATGGGCGGCAAGGGCGCCGGCTCGGACGCGATGATCGAGGCGATCGGCGCCCAGGACGCGGGCACGGCGATCGGCCTGTCGGGGTTCCGCCCGCTGACGAGCGAGGGCCTGATCAACGCCGCCCCGGACGTGCTCCTGGTGATGACCGAGGGCCTGAACTCGGTCGGCGGCGTGGACGGCCTGCTGCGCCTCCCGGGCGTGGCCCAGACCCCCGCGGGCGCGAGCCGCCGCGTGGTCGACATGGCCGACGGGGTGCTGCTGAGCTTCGGCCCCCGCGTCGGCGAGGCCGTGCGCGCCCTGGCCGACGCCGTCGCTGCGACGTGCACGTGACCAGGTCGTTGTTCGTCGGCGGGCTGGCAGTCGGGTTGGTCGTGTTGTGCATCGTCGCGGCCGGGACCGGGCAGGTGCACGTGCCGCCCGATGAGGTGCTCGGGTCGTTGCTGCACCGTCTCGGGATTCCGGTGGGGCCGCGGCCCAGCGCGGTGCACGGCGACAGCGCGCTCTGGTTCGTTCGTTTTCCGCGCGTCGCGCTCGCGGTGCTCGTCGGGATGGCGCTCGGCTGTGCGGGTGCGCTCATGCAGGGGCTGTCCGGCAATCCGCTCGCCGAGCCGGCGATCATCGGGGTGTCGTCCGGGGCGGCGGTCGGGGCGGGCGCCGCGATCGTGACCGGGCTGAGCGTGTTCGGGAACTGGACGATCGCCGCCTGCGCGTTTGCCGGCGGGTTGTGCACGGCGCTGCTCGTGTACGCGCTCGCGCAGTCCGGTGGACGGGCCGAAGTGGTCACCCTCGTGCTGACCGGGATCGCGGTCAACGCGGCCGCCGGGGCCGTCCTCGGGCTGCTCATGTTCGTCACCGACGACGACGGAGTGCGCGCGATCGCGTTCTGGAACCTGGGCAGTCTCGCGCAGGCGAGCTGGCCGGCGGTCGCCGTGGTCGCGCCGTGTGTGCTGGCCGGGCTGGTGTTCGCCGGGGCCGGCGCGAAGCGGCTCGATCTGCTCGCGCTCGGGGATCGGCCGGCCCGGCACCTCGGCGTCAATGTCGAGCGGTTCCGGCTGCTGCTGATCGCGGTCACCGCGCTGCTCACGGCCGGGGCGGTCGCGTTCACCGGGATCATCAGCTTCATCGGGCTGGTCGTGCCGCACCTGGTGCGCATGGTGACCGGGCCCGGGCACCGCGTCCTGCTGCCGGCCAGCGCGCTCGGCGGTGCGATCGTGCTCGTCGCGGGGGATCTGGCGGCGCGGACGATCGTGGAGTACCAGGAGCTGCCGCTCGGGGTGCTCACCGCGCTCGTCGGGGGACCGTGCTTCTTCTGGCTGCTGCGCCGCACCCGCTCCCGTGCCGGAGGATGGCAATGAACAAAGCTACGAGCGCGCGGGGAGGCCCAGCGCTGCGCACGCCTCGCGGTACATGCGGACCACCTCGGGGCGGACCTCGGCGCGTTCGGTCAGGGGCCGGCTGAACGGCACGCGCACCGGGATCTGCTGGCCGTTCACCGTCGCGGTGAAGTCGATGCCCGAGCCGTCCATGCCGGTCATCGTGGCGCCGATGGCGTCGGGCCGGCCGCCGAGGGCGCGGACGATCAACAGGCTGTCGTCCTCGTGGTCCTCGTTCATGTGGCGGCTGACCGCGGCGATGACGTCTTCGGTGAACGGCTGGGTCATCATCGTTCCACTTCTCTATCGGACCGGCAGGACGATCTTGGCGCCCGTGCGGGGGTGGGACAGGACTTCGATCTCGTGGCGGTACACGTCGCTCAGCAGTTCCGGTGTGAACACCTCGGCCGGCGGCCCCGACGCCACCGCGCGGCCGGCATCCAGGATCATGACACGGTCGGCGTGGGCGGCGGCCAGGCCCAGGTCGTGCAGCACCACCAGGATGGCATCGCCCGCCGTGGCGCGCTCGCGGGCGATGCGCAGGACCAGCTCCTGGTGATGCAGATCCAGGGCGGCCGTCGGCTCGTCCAGCAGGATCACCGAGGTGCGCTGCGCGAGCACGCGCGCCAACGCCACCCGTGCGCGCTCACCGCCGGAGAGCGACAGAAACGAGCGCGCGGCAAGGTGTGAAACGCCAGTGGACTCCATCGATGCCGCGACGATGGCGTCGTCCGAGTCGACATCCGAGCCCGACCAAGGGGCGCGCCCCATCCGTACGACGTCGATCACCGGGAACGGGAACGACAGCAGATGGTGCTGGGGGAGGACGGCCCGGCGCATCGCCAGTTCGAGTGCGCTCCAATCACCGAGCGGCCGGCCGTCGATGGTCACCGTGCCGGCGTCCGGGGTCACGTCACCGGCCAGCACCGACAGCAGCGTCGACTTCCCGGCGCCGTTCGGGCCGACCAGCGCGAGCACCTCGCCCGCCCGCACCTCCACGTCGACATCGGACAGCACCGGGCGACCGCCGAGCCGCACCGTGACGCCCGTGGTGGAAGCCGCGACGCCGGAAGGAACGGCAGGCATCCGCGGGCGGCGGACCAGGATCACGCCGCCTGCCCGGCGCTGAACTCCCGCCCGAGGTCCTCGAGCACCGCGATGTTCAGCTCGTACGCGATCAGGACCTCGTCCACGATCCGCCGCCGCTCGTCCGCGGACCACGGGGCGGCATCCAAAGCCTCGCGGTAGTGGGTCTTGAACTGGGCGGGGCTGCCGATGCCGTCGAACACGTAGAAGCTCGTCGCCGTCGTGCCGTAGCCCTTGCGCACGGCCGACGCGATGTACTGCCCGCCGGAAAGGTCGCCCAGGTACCGCGTGTAGTGGTGGGCCACGAACCCGCCCGGCCAGTCGAAGCACACCTCGCGCAGCCGGTCCGCGTACCGCAGGGTCGCCGCGCTCGCCGGCGCCTGGTCGCGCCAGCCGGGGCCGAGCAGCGCCACCAGGTCCGCCTCCAGCGCGGGCAGCCTGGTCAGTCCATCGTGGACGAACGCTCCGGCGACCGGGTCCGTGCGCATGACGGCCGCCGCCTCCTCCAGTACCGCGTAGATGTGGTGGTGCTGGGCGACCATGCCCGCGTAGCCGGCGAGCGGCAGCTTCCCGCCCACCAGGTCGCCGAGGAACGTCGCGCGCTCGGCGTCGCGGTGGCGCCCTTCGGTGCTGCGACGCACGGCCGCCGAGAACATCTCATCCACGAAGTTAGGCTAACCTAAGAAGTGCCGGTCGTGAAGATCCGCGGAGGGTGTTGACAGCGCCACTAGCATCGGCCGCGTGCTTCTCGGCATCGACTTCGGTACCACGCACACCGTCGCCGTCCTGGTCGATCCGGACGGCGCGACCGTCCCGCTGCTCTTCGACGCGTCGCCGCTGCTGCTGTCCGGGGTGCACCTCGCGCCCGACGGGCAGCTGCTGACCGGGCACGACGCGGCGCGCGGCGCGCTGTCCGATCCCGGACGCAGCGAGCCCAACCCGAAGCTGCGCGTCGACGACGGCACCGTGCTGCTCGGCGACACGGAGCTGCCCGTCCACGCCCTGATCGCGGCCCCGCTGCGCCGGGTGTACCAGGAGGCGGTCCGCCACGCCGGCCGGTCGATCGACGGCACGGTGCTGACCCACCCGGCGTCCTGGGGCGCCCAGCGGCGCGACGTGCTGCTGCGCGCGGCCGAGGCGGCGGGACTGCCCGGGGTGACGCTGGTGCCGGAGCCGGTCGCGGCGGCCGCGTACCACGCCCGCGCCTCGGGGCGTCCGCTGCCGGCCGGGGCGGTCATCGCGGTGTACGACCTCGGCGGTGGCACCTTCGACGTGTCCGTAGTCCGCCGTACCGCGGAAGGCTGGGCCATCCTCGCCACCGCCGGCCTCGACGACGTCGGCGGGATCGACCTCGACGCCGCCCTGGCCGACCACATCGGGCGCACCGCCGGGGCCGTCGACGCGCGGAAGTGGCGACGGCTGGTCGAGCCGGTCGACGCGGCCGGGCGGCGGGTGCTCAAGGGCTTCCGCGACGACGTGCGCGGGGCCAAGGAGCAGCTGTCGCGGACCGCGTCGACGACGGTGCGCGTACCGCTGCTGGAGGTCGAGGCGTATCTGTCCCGCGAGGAGTTCGAGGCCGTCGCGGCCCGGCCGCTGATCCGGACGGTGGACCTGGTCGACGCGGTGCTGCGCCAGGCGGGCGTCGACCCGCGCGGGCTCACCGGGCTGTACCTCGTCGGCGGCTCCAGCCGGATCCCGCTGGTCGCGACCCTGCTGCACCAGCGGTTCGGGCTGGCCCCGACCCTGGTCGACGAGCCGCAGACGGTGGTCGCCGCGGGCAGCGTGGCGGCGGCCGGCACCCCGGTGCAGGCCCCGCAGGGCGCCACCTTCACGGCGCCGCCCATGCCACCTCCGCCGCTTCAGCCACCTCAGGCGCCGGTCGCCAAACCGGTCAACCGGCGGAGCCGGGGTCCGCTCGTGGCCGCCGCCATCGTGATCGCCGCGCTCGTGATCGGCCTGGGGATCTGGCGCGCGGGCTGGCCGCCCGGGGACGACGGCGGGGGCGGAGGCCTCGGCACCAATCAGGGAAGCCACGAAACCACGACCGGAACCGCGGCCAATGCCGGCACCACAAAAGGACAGACGTTCGCGGTCAACAAGGACGCCTGGTACGCGGGGTTCAAGGTGCACGCCGGCGACGCCGTCTTCGACCCGGCCAAGGACGACCAGGAGCTGGTCCTCAAGGCCACGCTCACCAACCTGACCACGCAGGACCAGAGCCCCACCGGCGCCGTCCAGTTCTCGGTGCGGTTCGGCACCCAGCCGTACTCCGGCAGCTACCAGGGCAGCGTCCCGACGATCCCGGCCGGCTCGTACGCCGACGTCACGATCGCCTTCCGCATCCGGGACAGCGTCGCCGACCCGGCCAAGGGCGTCCTCGTGCTCGGCGAGAACTCCCAGCGCCTCGCGATGATCCCGCTCACCGGCACCGACGGCCTCGTCACGCTGGAACCGAAGCCGGTGCTCACCGCCACCCAGGCGGAGATGCACCAGCTCCGGTTCACCAACGTCACCTGCGCCGCCGGCGGGGCCGTCCCGGAGCGGTTCCGGCAGGTCAAGGCGGGGGAGCAGTCGATCCACTGCACGTACGACGTCCGCTACGACGGCACGGAGATCGGCATCGACGCGTCCATGGAGGCGTTCCGGCTGGTCCGGCCGGACGGCTCGGAGGTCGCCCCGACCGACTACAAGAACGAGAGCCTCAGCGGCGGCGACGAGGAGCGCGGCCTGTACGTCACGTTCGTCATCCCCGCCGACGCCCCCGGCGAGTACAAGCTGCGCATGCGCTACCGCGGCCTGTTCACCAAGGTCACCGACCAGCGCGACGTGCCGATCGCGTTGACCTAGCCGGCCGCGGTTGACGCAGCCGACGCCCGTTCTGAATACTTGGCTGGAGACAACGATCAAGAAGAGAGCGAGGCCAGGATGCCCGAGCAGACCGTCGAAGCAGCCGAGACCACCGCCGAGGACGTCGTCTTCGCGACCCTGCCCGAGACCGGCTTCGAGACGATGACCGAGGGCGGCGTCGAGTTCGTGCTCTGCGCCTCCGCGCTGACCGCCCAGATGTGATTGTTCACTGACCTTCCGGGCCTGGCGCTCGCCGATCGGGCGGCGCTGTTCACGGCCCTGCGTGACCTCGACGCCCGCTGCACCGCCGACGTGGTCCCCGTGACCCTCGGCGGGCGGCCGGGCCGGTTCGTGCGGGAGCCCGAGGCCGCCCGCGCCGTCCTGACCTCGCCCGAAGCCCGCAAGGGCCGCCCCGCCGCGTCCCTGCGCGACCTCGGCGGCTATATCGGGCTGACCGGCTCCGACTTCGCTGCGGCCCGCGCCGACGTCATCGCCGCCCTCAGGGCGAGCAGCGCCGACGGGCCGACCGACCTGGTCGCCCATCTGGCCGGCACCGCTCCCGACCTCACGGCCGCCTTCGGTGCGCTGCGGCGCATCGCGGACGCCGGCGCCGAGCCGGACACCGTCGAGCACCGCGCCGCCGCGGTCGCCCAGCTGGCCCCCAGGCTGTCGGAGCGGTCGGCGTTCGTCCGGGTGCTGACCGAGCGGGGCTGGGACCGGCCGCGGATCGCGGCCGAGATCGTCACCCTGGCGTTCGCGGGCCGGGCGAGCCTGGGCGCGGCGACCAGGTCCGGCCGTTGCCTGGGGATCACCGGCGGGGCCGCCACCGACGCGGCCGTCACCGAGCTGTTCCGTATCGCCGCGCCCGGCTGGCTGGTCGTGCGCGAGTACATCGAGGACGGCACCCTCGTCGTGCTGAGCCCGTGGCTGCTGCACCGCGACCCGCGCGGCTGGCGGGATCCCGGACGGTTCGACCCGGACCGGACCGGGACCCGGCGCAGCCCGTGGTACCTGCCGTTCAGCGCCGGGCCGCGCCGCTGCCCGGCCGAGACCTGGTCCCGTGCCTACCTGCGGGCCACCCTGGGGCAGCTGCCGCCGTCCGAGCCCGCCGCCACGACCCGCACCGTGCTCGCCGAGGGACGGTCGGCCTGCCTGGAAGCCGAGGAGAGCGCATGACGAACTGGCCGGTGACCCTGGAACTCGTCACGGGGTCCGTGCCGGTGGACCCGATCGGTCCGACCATCGCGCACACCCTCGGCGGGCTGCGCATGCCGCAGACGATGTTCCAGGCCTACGCCGTCAACGGGGGCGAGCTGACGCCGATTCCGGCCTGGACCGCGTACGACGCGCTGCGCGACAGCACCGACGGCGTGGTGATCCGGGCGCTGCGCAACACGCTGTTCGACACCATCCTGCCGCTCTTCCAGCAAGCGGAGCTGCAGCACGGCACCGGGTTCGAGGCGATCGTGCCGGGCGACGGGGGAGCGGCCACCGCCCGCCGTACCGTCGTCACCCACGTCGAGGCCCAGAAGCTCATCGTCGACCAGGTCGGCGCGTTCGTCCGCGAGCACGGGACGGCCGGGCGCGGCTGCGTGTTCGGGGTGTCCGGCGGCGGCGACAGCAACGCGCTGGCGTTCGGGCTCCGGCAGGCGGTACCGGCGGACAAGCTCTTCGCTTTCACCCTCACGTTCCGTGACGTCATGACCAGGGCGGCCGCCGACCGGGCCACGGTGCTGTGCCAGGACCTCGGCATCGAGCACGCCGTCTACGAGCCGGGCGAGCTGGCCCGGCTGCTGGACATGCGCACGTCGGTGGACGCGCTCTACGAGGACTTCGCGAACGCGTTCGGGCACGAGGCGGTGCACTTCTTCGGTACCTTCCTGATCCTCAAGACGGCGCGCGTCCTGGGGCAGCGGCGCGGCTTCGGCGACCTGGCCTTCGGGTACAACCGCGAGGACCTGCTGGCCGAGCTGCTGTTCATGGTGATGAACGGGCAGACCCCGCTCGCGTACCCGCTGCGCCCCCTCGGCGAGCAGCGGATCGTCATGCCGGTGTGGCGCGCCCCCAAGCTGCTGCTCGACGCCTGCCATCCGGTGTTCAGCCTGGAGAACTACCGCGAGCGCGACGCGCACACCACCCGGCAGCGCAGCCTGGCGTTCTACCTCGCGCACTCGCTGGACTCGGCGTACCCGTCGTTCGGGCTGAGCGTGCTGGAGGGGATGCGCACGCTGTTCGACGGGCGCTTCGCCGAGCTGGAGTACGACGCCGACCTCGACGTGTACGTCACCGCCCTGGCCACTCCCGAGCGGCGCGGGGCCGTGCGCGAGATGCTGCAAAGGCACTTCGCGTGATCCGGCTGCCGGCGTCCTGGTTCGAGGGCCCGCTGCCCGAGCTTCCGACCGTGGCCGACTGCGCGGCCGCGCTGCGGGACGACGGTCCCCGGCTGCGCGAGATCACCTCCCGTGCACCCGCCCGGGAACTTGAAGAGGGGCTGTTCGCGGCGCTCGACGGGGAGGCCGGGCACGCGGTCGTCGGCTACCCCTCGCACGTTCCGGCGACCGTCGCCGCCACGCTGCTCGCGGCCTGGCTCGGCATGCCGGCCGAGGGGGTGCACGAGGACGTCGGCGGCACCGTCAGCCACGTCGTCTCCGGCGTGGGGCACCGGCACGACCAGGCCTGGCACACCGACAGCACGCCGTGGCTGCTGCCCAACCGGTACTCCGTGCTCGGCCTGCTCTCCGCCCCCGGCCCGCACCCCGAGCCGACGGGGGTGCTGCCGATCCGCCGCCTGCACACGGCGCTGCTCGACGACCCGGAGGCCCTGGCCGCCCTGCGCGGCGAGGCGCTGCCGTGGCGGGTCAACTTCCCGCACCTGCCGCAGCTGTGGGGCTCGATCCTCGACCCGGCCGTGCCGCGCTGGGTCCGCCCGGCCGTGGACCCGCTGCGGGAGCGGATGTCGCCGGCGCTGGCCCGCGGCGTGCTCCAGCTCGAAGCCGCGCTCGCCGGTGCGGTGCCGTGGTGCGAGCCGGCGACCGCCCCCGGCCGGCTCGTCATGTTCGACAACCACCGGGTCATGCACCGCGGCCCGCTGCTGGAGCAGGACAGCGGCCGGGAGCTGATCCGGATCAAGATCGGCGGAAGGGCCGTCGGCTGATGGCGATCCTCGGGGTCTACGAGGGCCACAATGCCGGAGCTGCCCTGATTTCCTCCGACGGTACCGTCGAAGCCGCCGTCGAGGAGGAGCGGTTCTCGCGCATCAAGAACCACGACGCGCGCCCGCCGGACGCCCCCGGCCCGGTCAACAGCGTCGCCTGGTGCCTCGCCGCCGCCACCGAGGAGGTGACGGCGATCGCGATCGGCCTGGAGGAGCCCGAGGCCCTGCACCGGCGCGCCGTCAACACGTTCCTCGACCTGGTGGCCGCGGGTGAGCGGCAACGGCTCGACCGGCGCCACCAACTCGGGCTGGACGCCCACGACCTGCTCCAGATGCCGCTGGTCACCCAGCGCGCGCGGGTGGCCAAGGCGCTGCGGACCGTGGAAGAGGCGGGCCTCGACCCGGCCGGGATCCCCACCATGTTCGTGCCGCACCACACCTGCCACGCCGCCGCCTTCCTGCTCGCCCCGGTCGACGCGGCGCTGGTCGTCACGCTCGACGGCAAGGGCGACGACCTCAGCGGCAGTGTCCACGATGGACACGGGCACCGCCTCGACCTCGTCGCCGAGGTGCCGACCGAGGCCTCGCTCGGCCACCTGTACTCCGCCGCGACCGTCGCCTGTGGACTCCGCCCGCAGCGCGACGAGGGCAAGCTGACGGCGATGGCCGCGTCCGGCACTCCTGATGCTCGGCTGCTACAACGGCTGTCGGCCGTAATGCGCTTCGACCCGGCCGCCGGGGTGCCGCGCGGCACGTTGGGCGCGGGGATCGTGCAGGGGCCGTACCCGGATCGCCTTCCGGGCTTCCACAACGAGCGGATGGCCAAACTGATCGCCGGCCTCGATCCGTGCGATGTGGCCGCGACCGTGCAGGAGATCCTCGAACAGGTCGTCGTCGCGTTCGTCGAGCACCACCTGCGCCGGTCGGGCGCCTCGGCGCTCGTGGTCTCCGGCGGGGTCTTCGCCAACGTGACGCTGAACCGGCGGCTGGCGGGGCTGCCTGCGGTACAAGAGCTGCATGTCCATCCTGGAATGACGGACTGCGGGATCGCCCTCGGGGCCGCGGCGGCCGTCCATGCCCGGATCGCGGGGGCCCGTCCGCGGCCGCTGAGCCGGGTCGACCTGGGGCCGTCGTTCGCCGACGACGCCGCGGCGGCCGCGTTCCGGGACCAGGGCTACGAGGTCGTCCCGGCCGCGGAGGGACCCGAGCGGGCGCTGGCCGCCGCGCTCGCCGGCGGGCAGGTGGTGGCCCGGTTCGCCGGCGGCTGCGAGTACGGCCCGCGCGCCCTCGGCCACCGCAGCGTCCTCGCCGCCGCCGGGGACCCGTCGGTGGCCGCCGCGCTGAACGACCGCCTGCGCCGCTCGCACGTCATGCCGTTCGCGCCGGTGGTGTCCGCGGCCGACGCGCCCGGGCTGTTCGACGGGCTCGAACCGGTCGCCGGGCCGACCCGGTTCATGACGACGTCGGTGCGCTGCCGGCCGGAGGCGCTCGCCGCGCTGCCCGCGGCCGTGCACCTGGACGGGACGGCGCGCCCGCAGCTGGTGCACCCGGGCGAGAACCCGCGGCTGGCGCTGCTGCTGGAGGAGTACCGGCGGCGCACCGGCCGGCCCGGGCTCGTCAACACCTCGTTCAACCTGCACGACGAGCCCATCGTGTGTACTCCTGCCGACGCCGCCCGCAGCGCCCGCGCCGCCGGCATCGCGGTCGTGCAGGTCGGCGACCTGGTGTGTGCCTACGGCGCGGAGAGCCGTTCCCGGAGCCGGTAGATGTGGTCCTCCCGGTCGCGGCGCCCGCGCGGGCCGGGGCCCTCGCTCGGCACGAACGCGCCCGCGTCCGAGCGAGTCCATTCGCGGGACGCGAACCGCTCCAGGATCCGCCACTCGCCGTCGCGGCGCTCCAGCACGTCGACGAAGCGGAAGCCGCTGGTGAAGTTCAGCCGGGCGTCGTCGGTCGGGGTGCCCCAGTGCACGGCCATGCCGTAGGTCTCCGACAGCGCCCGGTCGCCGACGACCTCCACGAGGTGGTTGGCCACCAGGTGCTGGGTGCCGTCGAAGCCGCGGACCTTCGGCTCCACCCACGTGATGTAGTCCTCGATCGGGCCGTCGAAGCCGGTGTGGTGGTCGACCCCGTCGGGGTGGTAGCAGGACCGGACCAGGTCCATGTCGAGCCGGTCGATGCCCCGGCAGTACCGGCAGACCAGGTCGCGGATCGCGTCCTCGTTCCTCATGAGACCTCCTCGTGGCGGGCCTGGTGCGATCCGGGCCGCGCACATAAGCTAACAAGCACTTGCTTGGTTTAGGGAGTGCGATGGCGCGGTTGGGCTTCAATCTCATGGCCGTGGAAGAGCTCTACGGCGGCCGGTTCGGCGGGCTGCTCGAGGCGGCCGCGCTGGCCGACCGGATGGGCGTCGACCTGCTCGCGCTCCCCGACCACGTGACGATGAGCGAGCGCACGCACCGCGAGCGGATTGCGGCCGGTTTCCCGTATCCGCTGGACACCAACTGGTTCGAGCCGCTCATCGCGCTCGCCGCCGTCGCCGGGGTCACCGAACGGGCCCGGCTCGGCACCAACGTGCTCATCGCGCCGATCCGGCCCGCCGTGCTGCTGGCCAAGCAACTGGCGACCCTCGACGTCATCTGCGGCGGCCGGCTCGACGTGGGGCTGGGGGTGGGGTGGCAGGAGGAGGAGTACCGGGTGAGCGAGCGGGCCTTCGAGGGCCGCTTCGGCATCCTCGAGGAGCAGGTCGCCGTGTGCCGGGCGCTGTGGGGCGGCGGGCCGGCCGCGCACACCGGGCGCCGGGTCGACTTCACCGATCTGCACAGCGTCCCGGTTCCCGTGCAAGGCGCCGATCTGCGGCTGTCGTTCGGCTTCAACCCGACGCCGCGGGCCGTCGAGCGGATCGTGCGGCACGGGCTGGGCTGGTGGGGCCAGCCGATGCCGCTCGACGGCGTGCGGGAGGCGATCGCCGCCATCCGCGCCGAGTGCGAGCGCGTCGGCCGTGACCCCGGCTCCATCACCGTGACGGTGGCCACGACCCTGGTCGCGCACGGGCAGACGGCCGAGGAGGCCGGGGCGATGCCGGTGCTGGAGGAGGCGCAGGCGCTGTGGGAGGCGGGCGCCGACTGCGTCATCGTCCACCCCCTGGCCTTCGTGCAGTCCGCCGAGGAGCTGCCGGACTTCCTGCAACCCCTGCTCGACGCGCGCGACGCTCACACGGCCTCGCAGACCACCTTGAGCTGACCCGCGCGCGGGGCGGCCGCGAGGTCGTACGCCTCCTGGACGCGGGACATCGGCAGCTGATGGGTGACGTAGGCGTCCAGGATCGCCGGGTGCTCGCGCAGATAGTCCTGGGCCGCTCGCAGTACCCGGGGGCGGTCCTTCGTCGTCCCGGCCCGCAGCGTCAGGTCCTTGCGGAAGAACGCGTGCATGGGCACCGGGTACACCAGGTCGTCGGGGACGCCGAAGTAGTACACCAGGCCGCCGAGCGCCGCCGCCTCGATCGCGCACGCCAGGGTGCCGACCTGGTGCCCGATCGACTCGACCACGACCTCGGGCCGGTCGGCCGGGCCGAGCGACTCGACCCACCGGTCGCAGGACGCGTGCACGAACTCGTCGACGCCGAACGCCGGCGCCACGGCGGAGCGGTCCACCCGGTCGACGCCGACGACGAACGCGCCGCGGGCCTTGAGCACGTGGCTGAACAGCACGCCGATCGGGCCCTGGCCGAGCACGGCGACCCGCTTCCCGGCCATGTCGCCCATCCGCTCGACGGCGTAGATGATGCACGCGAGCGGTTGCGTGACGATGGCCTGGGTTGGGGGAAGGCGGCCGTCATCCGGTACCAGGGAATCGCCCTCGGTTATGACGAGTTCCGCGATCGCGTCCTGGCCGAGCGCCCAGCCCACCGCGCGGGAGCCGGGCGCGAAGCCGGGGTGGCGGGAGGCGAGCACCTCGCCGACCACCTCGTGCATCGGGCACCCGACGCCGGGCGGCGCCCCGTCGGGATGGTTGCCGAGGCCGCCCTGGCGCTGGACGGCCCCCTTGAACAGCGGCATGTCGCTGCCGCAGATGGCGCCGGCGACCACCCGCAGCAGCACCTCACCGGGGGCGAGGGCTTCCGCGAGCGGCGCCGGCGCGCGCACGTGGGCGAAGGTCGAGGGAGCCACGAGCCGGGCCGCCCACATGTCCTGCATGACGGAAACTCCTTACGGGCGCATCGATGCGACGTACTGGCGGATGACCTCGATGCCGTCGAACAGCTCGGTGACCGTCCACTCGCGCGGCGCGTCCGGGGCATCCCGCAGCATGGCCCGCAGCGCCTCCTCACTGTCCACATTGGCCACGAGCATCCGCCCGCCGCCGGCCATCGAGTACAGGCAGTCGAACGTCCCGTCCGCCAGCCGCTCCGAGATCCAGCCGACGGCCTCGTCGGCGATGCGCAGGCCCAGTTGGGGGTCGACCGGGCCGTGGTGGCCGATGGCCAGGAACTTGCCCATCTACGCGGCCACTGCGGTCTGCCGCGGCTTGTCGTCGAAGAGCTGGGCGTCGGACAGGGGCTTGTCGAAGCTGACGATCCCGCCGATCTGCGCCCAGGCGGTCTCGATCGGGGCGATGTTGCCGACCGGGAACTTGAAGTCCGGGTCGAAGACGAGGCTGGACGGGCCGGCCAGCGTCTCCTCCTTGGTCTCCATCGCCTTGACGAGGGCCGCCTTCACCTCCGGGTTGGCCCGGTAGTCGCCCTGCAGGTACGTGCGGGTGGTGCGCACCAGCGCGCGCAGGACGGCCGCGGCCACGTCGGGCTTCTCGGTGCGGATCTTGCCCATCCAGTAGCTGGTGATGGACGCGGTGAACGGGATGATGAGCTTGTGGCCGTTCTTCTCGGCCGTGGACCAGACCGGGTCGCTGAGGTTGCCCGCGTCGACGGAGCCGGACTCGAGCCCGGCCAGCAGGTCGGCCCCGCCGAGCGGGACGATGGTGACGTCCTTGACGGTGAGGTTGCAGGTCTTGAGGTACGCGGCCAGTTCCACGACCGCGGGGGAGCCCAGGCCGGTGGCGGAACCGGTCGAGACCTTCTTGCCCTTCAGGTCGCAGGCGCTGAACGAGCCGTCGGCCTTCAGCAGGGTCTTGCGCACGTAGTAGCCCTGGTGGTTGGCCGGGCTCCAGCCGACGCCGCCGCCGATGCCCTTGATGTCGGCGCCGCCCGCGATCGCGTTGAACAGGCCGGCCGAGGGGGCGGCCGGGGCGAAGTCGATGTCGCCCTTCTGCATCAGCACGACCAGGTTGTTGGTCTGGACGAGCTGGATCTTGATGTTGATGTTCTCCTTCTTGAACTCGCCGAAGTACTCGGCGAGCAGGAGCGGCGCGTACGCCTCGATGTTGCGGAACGGCAGCGAGGCGTTGACGGTGACCTCGCTCGGCAGCGGCTTGGGCGCGGGGGTGTTCGGCCCGGTCGGGCCGGCGCTCAGGGCCGTCGTGGGCTGGTTCGCGGTCGGAGCGGCGGCCGGGGTGTCCGCACCGTCGCCGCACGCGGCGAGGAGCAGGGCGGCGGCGACGACCAAAGCTAATCGGCGCATAGCAGGAAACCCTTTCAACGAAGCGACACGAGTTCAGAGCAGGTTGCGGTCGCCGCCCTCGATCTCGACACGGGCCCAGGGCAGCACGAGCAGGGAGATCCACTTGACGATGTTCGACAGGAGCAGGCCCATGAGCGCGACGGCGACGATCCCGACGTACATGCGCGGGGCCTGGAAGAGCGTCCAGGAGTACCAGATGAGATAGCCGATGCCCTGGTTCGCCTGGGTGAACTCGACGCCGACCATCATGAGCACGGCGACGCTGACCGACATCCGCAGCCCGATGAACATCTGCGGCAGCGCGGCCGGGAACATCACGTGCCGGAAGGTCTGCCACGGCCCGGCGTCGAAGCTCTGCGCCACCTCGCGGTGCCCGGGGCTGACGGCCAGGAACGCGGTCATCGTGCTGACCCACATGAAGAAGAAGACGGTCATCCCGATGGCCACGTTCAGCGCGGTGTCGGTCAGGCCGAAGATGAGGAGCAACAACGGAAAGACGGCCAGCTTCGGTACCGTGTACAGCGCCGACAACAGCGGCTCGAACGTGGCCCGGGCCCACCGGGACGCCCCGAGCGCGACGCCGGCCGCCACGCCCGTCACGACCCCCATGCCGCCGCCGATGAGCACCCGGGTCAGGCTGACCCACAGGTGCTTGAACAGCTCGCCGCTCTCGACGAGCTCGAGCGCGGCCTTCCAGACCGTGGTCGGGGCCGGGAAGAACAGCGGGTTCACCGCGCCGCTCGTGGCGGCCACCTGCCACACCACGAACAGCGCGATCGGCGCGCTGAAGCCCAGCGCGATCTCGGCGATGCGGCGCCGCCGGCGGCGGACGGACGCCCGCTCCGGCGTGGCCGAGGGCTCGCGGCGCACCCGCCGGCCCTGGGCGCGCTCCTCCGGCGGCACGGTTTCGGTCACCTGGGTCACGACTACTCCTTCTCCTCCGCCAGCGAGGCCTGGACCTCGTCGCGCAGCACGTCCCAGACGTTCTGGTGCAGGGCCGCGAACTCCGGCGTGCCGCGCAGGTCGCTCGGGCGCGGCCGGCCGAACGGCACCGTGATGTCGCTGACCACCCGCCCGGGCCGGGCCGAGACGACGACCACGCGGTCGCCGAGCACCAGCGCCTCCTCCAGGCTGTGGGTCACGAAGATGACGGTGCGCCGGTCCTCCTCCCAGACCTTGAGCAGCACCTCCTGCAGCACCACCCGCATCTGGGCGTCCACGGCCGCGAACGGCTCATCCATGAGCAAAATCTGCGGTTGTACCGCCAGTGCCCGCGCGATCGACACCCGTTGCCGCATGCCGCCGGACAAAGTGGCCGGGTACGCCTTTTCGAAGCCGTTCAGCCCGAGCCGGCGGATCCACTCCATCGCCTGCGCGTTGGCCTCCTTGCGCGGCATCTTCGCCATGTCGAGGCCGAACCGCACGTTCGCCAGCACCGTCTTCCACGGCAGCACGCCGTAGTCCTGGAAGACCATCGACGTGGCCGCCTTGCCCTCGTCGATCCAGAGGTCGAGCGTGCCGGCGGTGGGCGGCAGCAGCCCGTTCACGACGCGCAGGAACGTCGACTTGCCGCAGCCGGACGGGCCGACCAGGCAGACGA
Source organism: Dactylosporangium sp. CS-033363 (assembly GCF_050942475.1). Lineage (NCBI taxonomy): Bacteria > Bacillati > Actinomycetota > Actinomycetes > Micromonosporales > Micromonosporaceae > Dactylosporangium > Dactylosporangium sp. CS-033363. The sequence continues at coordinate 3,980,442 of NZ_CP192032.1, forward strand.
ACTCGCCGTCGGCGACGGTCAGGTCGAGCGGGCCGAGGGCGTGCACCTTGCGCTTCCCGGCGATGAACTGCCGCTCCACGCCGCTTGCTTGCAGCTTGGTTTGGGTCTTCGGTGGCGCCGCTGTGTCCATGGTGCTCCTTCGGGGTGTCCAGCTTTTTGTGTTCAGCCGAACCACTGGCCGGCGTTGACGTCGAGGGTCTGGCCCGTCACCCCGGCGGAGAGGGGCGAGCCGAGGAACGCGACCACCTGGGCCACCTCGCGGGCGGTCACGAACCGGCCCAGGCAGGTGCCGGCCTCGGCCTCGCGCCGGGCCTGCGGGCCGCCGAAGAACGCCTCGAGGTTGTCGGACTCGATGTAGCCGGGCACGACGGCGTTGACCCGGATGCCGTCCGGGCCGAGCTCGCGGGCCAGGACCGGCACCAGGGTGAGCAGCGCGGCCTTCATCGCCGCGTAGATGCCGGAGCCGGGGTGTGGCATCCGGGCCGAGATGGAGCTGATCAGCACCACCGACGCGCCGTCCTTCAGGAAGGGCCGCAGCTCGTACAGCAGGTTCGTCGCCGACACCAGATTGCCGTCGACCGCGGCGTGCCAGTCGGCGGCCGTGCGCTCGCCCAGTGAGCCGAGCGGCGGGCGGGTGAAGGCGTTGTGTACCAGCACGTCGACGGTCGGGAAGCGCTCGCCGATGCTCCGCGCGGCGGCGGCGCACTGGTCCCGGTCGGTCAGGTCGGTGGGCAGGCACAGCGCCTCCGGTTCGAGGGCGGCCAGCTCGTCCAGCGAGGCGGTCCGGCGGGCCAGCAGCGCCAGGCCGGCCCCGGCCGCGGCGAACGTGAGGGCGAGCTCGCGGCCCAGTCCCGGGCCGACGCCGGCCACGACGGCGCACCGTCCACTCAGGTCCATGCGGCCACCACCTCGTCCACGGTGGACAGCCAGGCCAGGTGGCGCAGGCTGTAGCGCACCACGTCCGCCGCGTACTCGGGCGGGCTGCCGGCGACCGCGTCGGTGGGGACGACGACGCTGTACCCGAGCCCGATCGCCTCGACGCAGGCGCCCGGGATGCCCATGTTCAGCGACACCCCGACGAGCACGATGGTGCTTGTGCCGAGGCCGCGCAGGGTGGCGTCGAGCTCGGTGCCGGTGAACGGGGTGACGCCGTGGTGCCGCTCGACGATGACGTCGCCAGGCCCCTCCGCGATGGGCTCGGCGGAGGCGGAGCCGATGAGCAGGTTGTCCGGCATGGCTTCGGCCCGCTTGAGGATCGGGGCGTTGGCGCCGGCGGGGCGGCCGCCGGGGCGGTGGGCGACGGTGGCGTGGACGACCGCGACACCGGCCTGGCGGGCGCCTTTGAGGAGCCGCTCGACGGCGTCGAAGCCACCGGTCGCGCGCAGCTGCTCGCCGAGGTCGGGCACGAGGCTCTCCGGGCCGACGATGCCGCGCTGCAGCTCCATCGTGACGACGGCCGTATTTACGGGACGGACGAGCTCCCGGTCGAGTCTCATCGGGCTCCTCCCGGGAACGCGACGGCGGCGGCCTCGATCGCCTCGACGATCCGGAGAACGGACAGGCCGTCGGCGAACGTCGCGGGCGTCGGGACCTCGGTCAGGTGCGGGTTGTCGAGGCGGCGGTACAGCCACTGCGCGAGACCCGTGTAGGCGGCGATCTCCTGCGCCGTCCAGGGCCGCGCGTCGGCGGCGTCCGTGGGCGGCGGCGGGGGCGGCTCCGGGGTCAGCCGCCGGGTGCCGCCGGCGGTGGCGAGCAAGGCGTGGCCGTCCACGATGGACACCGTGCCCTCCGTGCCCGCGATCCGGGTCACCTCCGTCGGTTCGCCCCACGTCGCCGCCGACTCCTGCAGCACGGCGGTGGCGCCGCCCGCGGTGCGCAGCAGCACGGCGTAGCCGTCGTCGGCGTCGCCGGCCTGGCGCGGGACCGACTGGCCCAGGACGGCCGACACCTCCGCGATCGGGCCGAGCCACAGCTGGAGCTGGTCGATCAGGTGGGTGCCGTTGGCGCGCAGCCAGCCGCCGCCGCGGGACCGGTCGAACCACCAGGCCGGGGTGGGTGCGTCGGCGGCGGCCAGGATCGGGTACGAGCGGATGATCGTGGCAGTGTGCGGCCGCCCGATCAGGCCGGTGGCGATCGCGGCTCGGACCGCCTCGACCGCCGGGTCCCAGCGGAACTCGGTGCCGACCAGGGCCACCAGCCCGGCCGCGGCCGCCGCGTCGGTCACCGCCTCCGCCTGCGGGACGGTGAGCGCCAGGGGCTTCTCGCAGATCACGTGCCGGCCGGCCGCGATGGCGAGGGCGGCGAGCTCGGCGTGGGTGTCGGGCGGGGTGGCGATGGTGACGACGTCGGCGGCGGTGGCGTTGAGGGCGGCCACGAGCGAGTCGAACCCGGCGGGGATGCCGAGCCGGTCGGCGCGCCGGGCCGTGCGGTCGGCGTCGCGGCCCACGAGCGCGGCCACCTCGAACCCGGCCGCGCGCAGGGCGGGCACGTGGACGCGCAGGCCGAAGCCGGTACCGCAGACGATGGCTCTTCTGCCCATGTCAGCCGCCGATTCCCAGCACTCGCAGGGCGTTGGTGCGCAGGAACTTCTCCCAGACGTCGTCGTGCAGCGGGAGGTCGTCGAGCTCGGTGAAGATGCGCTCCAGGGACAGGCCCATCGGGAAGTACCCGGCGTAGAGCACCTTGTCGGCGCCGCGGGTGTTCGCGAAGTCGACGATCTCCCTGGGGTAGTAGCGGGGGGCGAAGGCGCTCGTCGAGTAGTACAAATTGGGCCACTTGAGCAGCAGCTTGACGGCCAGGTCGACCCAGGGCTCGCAGCCGTGCCGGGTGACGAAGCGCAGTTCCGGGAAGAACCAGCAGACCTCGTCGATGAGCGCCACGTCCTGCGCCGCGAACGGCACCCGCGGCCCGGGCACCCCGGCGCAGACGAAGATCGGGATGTCGAGGTCGATGCAGGCCGCGTACAGCGGGTAGAACCGCTTGTCGTTGATCGGCACCGGCGGGTTGCAGCCGCTGGGCATGGCGCTGGCGGCCACCACACCCAGCTCCTCGACCGCCCGCCGCAGCGCGCGGACGCCCTCCATCCCGGCGTTGGGGTCGACCGGGAACGCGCCGAGGAAGCGCTCCGGGTGGTCGCGCAGCGCCGCCACCGACAGCTCGTCGTCGAAGCTCACGGTGATCATGCCCCGCTCGACGCCCCACCGGTCCATCTCCAGCAGCACGGCCTTCGCCCCGTCGGCGCTGAACCGCTCGCCGGGGAGGCTCTTGTACATGTACTCGGCCGGGAAGCGGTACGTCTCGCGGCTTTCCCGGTCGCGCAGCTGGCTGCCGAGGAAGCGCCGCCAGCTGTCGTCCCCGGGCCCCTTCGGGATGCCCATCATGAGATCGACGACGCCGATGTCGGTCGGTCGGGGCATCGCTCACCACCCCCGGAAGACGGGATCGCGCTTCTCGGCGAAGCTGCGCAGCCCCTCGGCGCTGTCCTCGGTCCACACGTTCATGGCCACGGCCATCTCCTCCCGGTCGAACGCCGCGACCCGGTCCGAGTCCAGCGACTGGTTCAGCAGGCGTTTGGCCAGCCCGAGGGCGACCGTCGGGCCGGCCGCGAGCCGCGCGGCGAGCTGTTGTGCGGCGGCGTCGAGCTCGTCGGGTTCGACGACCTGGTGCACGATCCCGAGCCGCTCGGCCTCGGCGACGGACAGGTCCCCGCCGAGCAGCAGCAGCCGCTTGGCCGTGTGCAGCCCGAGCACCCGGGGGAGCAGGTACGCGGCCCCGGCGTCCGGCACGATCCCGCGCGTCACGAACAGCTCGGCGAAGCGCGCCTTGCTGGACGCCACGATGAAGTCGGCGGCGAGGGCGAGCTGGGCGCCCATGCCGGCCGCGACCCCATTGACGGCGGCGATGACCGGCTTGGGACAGTCGAGCACCGCGGCGATCAGGGCCTGGGCACTGCGCACGCCGGGTCCGGTGCCGCCGACGACCTTCGCTTTCGGTTTTCCGGTACCGCTCAGGTCTCCGCCGGCACAGAAGGCCCGGCCGACGGCGGTGAGGACGACCGCCCGGACCTCCACGGTCGCCCCGGCCTCGGCCAGCAGGGCGATGACCCGTTCGCGCTGCGGCGGGCCGAGTGCGTTGAGCCTCTCGGGGCGGTTGAACACGATCCGGGCCACGCCGTCCTCGACCGTGTGCGTCACTTCGTCCTCGACGGTCACGACCGGCTTCCTGGCTTCGTCTTCGGCGGTCATGAGCGGCTCCGGGGTAGGCCGAGGTGGCGCTCGGCGATGATGCCGCGCTGGATCTCGCTGGTGCCGGCGTAGATGGTGGTCACGACCGAGTGCCGGAACTCGTGCTCGATCCAGCCGTCGGCGGGCGCCCCGGTGCCGTGCCCGGCGAGCAGCCCGTCGGCGCCGAGCACGTCCGCGAACTCGGCGGCGGCCCGCATGAGCGCCTCGGAGCTGAACAGCTTGGCGAGCGAGCCCTCCGTGTGCGGGAGGACGTCGCGGGCGGTGAGCCAGGTCATCCGGTACCCCATGAGGCGGCTCACTTCGAGATCGGTCGCGGCCCGGGCGAGGGCGGCGCGCACCTCGGGCCGCTCGATGGGCCGCTGCCCGTCGGCGTCGGGGGTGCGGGCCCACTCGATGGCCCGGCCGACGAGGTGCAGCAGATGTCCGGCGGCGGCCGGCTGCCGCTCGAAGGCGAGGGCGACCATCATGACGTCCCAGCCGCCGTCGACCTCCCCGACGCGGGCGCTGTCGGGGACGCGGACCTGCTCGTAGAAGGTGGCGTTGGTGCGCTCGCCGCCGAGGGTGGGCACCGGGCGGATCTCGACCCCGTCGGCGTCCAGCGGGACCAGGAACATGGTCAGGCCGCGGTGCTTGGGCACGTCGGGGTTGGTGCGGGCGAGGAGGAAGACGTGGCTCGCCTCGTGGGCCATGGTGGTGAACATCTTCTGCCCGTCGATGACCCAGCCGTCGCCGTCCTGCACTGCCTTGGTGCGCGCGGCGGCGACGTCGGAGCCGGAGTCGGGCTCGGAGTAGCCGAGGCTCATAAGGGCGGCGCCGCTGAGGATGGCCGGGATGACTTCGGCGCGCTGCTGTGCGGTACCGACGATCTGCAGGGTCTTGGCGACGAGCTCGGAGATGAGCCAGCCCTCGATCGGAATGCCGGCCCGGGCGAACTCCTCGTTCAGCGTGGCCATCTCGAACGGGTCGCGCCCTTGCCCACCCTGCTCGACGGGCCAGGCGGCGGCGAGCCAGCCCCGCTCGGTCATGGCGCGGTGCACGTCCCAGCTGTGCAACGTCCCGGAGTCGTGCACGGCGGCGTCGGTGGTGGGCGGGAGGTCGGCGAGGAATTCGCGTACCTCGGCGCGGAACTCCTGCTGCGCGGGGGAAAGCTCGAAGTCCATCTAGGCCGCCCGCCCCTCGTGGTGTTCGCCCGGTTTCCGTTCCGCGGCTTCGGCGGCGCCCGGGTTTAGTTCCCCGGCTCCGGCGGTGGCCGGGTTTCGTTCCGCGGTGCCAGTGGCAGCCGGGTCTTGTTCCACGTCTTCGGCGGTGGCGGGGTTTTGTTGCGCGGCTTGGACGGCGCCCGGGTTTCGTTCCGCGCCCGGGTTTCGTTCCGCGGCCGGGTTTCGTTCCGCGGCCGGGATGAAGCTCGCGGTGCCGGTGGTAGCGCCCTCGTCGTGGTCGGCCAGGGCGAGGTCGGCGGCGGCGTCGACCGCGGCCCGTTCGCCGCCGGTGAGCAGGTCGAGGGCCTTGGCGCGGCGGAAGTACAGCTGGACGTCGTACTCGAGGGTGTAGCCGTAGCCGCCGTGGGCGTGCAGGGCGCGGTCGGTGGCCTGCCGCGCGGCGCGCCCGGCGAACGCGGCGGCCATCGCGGCCAGCCCGTGCCGGCGCGGGCTGCCGGTGTCGATCGCCCGGGCCGCCTCGAGGACCAGGAGCTCGGCCCCGTCGACGAGGGTCGCGGCGTCGGCGAGCTGGTGGGCGAGGGCCTGGAACGTGCCGATGGGGCGGCCGAACTGATGGCGGCTCTTCGCGTACTCGACGCCGAGGCGCAGCCCCTCCGCCCCGATCCCGGCCAGCGCGGCGGCGGTCAGCACCCGCCAGTCGGCCACGGCCTCGGCGAACTGCCGGCGCGCCTCGGGCCCGACGGCGAGCACGGCCGCCCCGGTCAGGTCCACGTGGCCGAGCGCGAGGCCGGAGAGGGTCTGCTTCGGCGCATCGACCGCGGCGCCGGTCCGGGAGGCGACGATCCCGGTGCCGTCCCAGGCGAGCACGCGATCGGCGACCGCACCCCACGGCACCGTCCGGGCGACCCCACCGGCGGCCGACGCGGTGTTGGCGATCCCGGCGGCGGTCGGCGTTGCGTGGGCGGTCCTGGCGGTGGCCGTGCGGGCGGTCTCGGCGGTCTCGGTGGTGGCCGGTGTCGTGCGGGCGATCCCGGCTGCGGCAGGGCGGGGCGCGAACGTGATCAGCCCGCCGGTGTCGCCGAGCTCGGCGCGGTCAAGGCGGTCGAGCAGGCGGGTCGCGACCACGGACTCGATCAGCGGGGCCGAGGCGAGCGCGACCCCGGCGGCCCGGGCGGCGATGGCGAGCTCGACCAGTCCGGCCGGGTTCGCCTCGCGGGCGCTCGCCAGCTGGGGGAAGCCGAAGTCGCCGAGTACGGTCCACAGCGCCGCGTCGAAGCCGAGCGGCTCGGCGGCCCGGACCCGGCTCGGCGTGGAGTGCTCGGCGAGCAGCGCGGTGAGGGCCGCCCGCAGGTCGAGCTGGTCGGTGGTGAGCGAGAAGTCCATCATCGCAGCCGCCAGCGGGGCCGGTTGCCGGCGCGGAACGTCTGCTGCCCGGCGGCGATCTCGGCCGGGTCGGTGCCGGCGGCGACCAGCGCGTGCGCCACGTCCAGCGCGGGGCCGGCACCCAGGTCCGAGCCGAGCCAGATGGTGCGCAGGGTGGCCTGCACGGCGAGCGGCGGCAGGGCGGCGATCGTCGCGGCCACCGTGGTAGCGGCCGTGCGCAGGTCGGCGGCGGGCACGACCTCGGAGGCCAGGCCGATCTCCAGCGCGCGCTGGGCGGACATCCGCTCCGCGGAGCCGAGCAGGGCCAGGCGCAGCACCTCGCCGAGCGGCATCCGGCGCAGGAGATGCAGCGGCTCGAAGACGGCCGGCATGCCGAACGTGGTGTGCGGGTCGAAGAACGTGGCGGAGTCGGCGGCGATGATGATGTCGGCCTCGCCGAGCAGGTAGAACGCCCCGCCACAGGCGATGCCGTTGACCGCGGCGACGACCGGCTTCCACAGGCCGCACGACTTGGGGCCGAGAAAGTCGCCCACGTCCGCGCGCAGGAACGGGCTGGCCGCCTTCAGCAGCGCGCCCGCATCCCGATCAGCGCCGTTGTCAACGCCGTGGGCCACGCGGTTGTCAGCGCCGTTGTCAACGCCGCGGTCAGCGCCGTGGGCCCCGCGGTTGTCGGCAAGGTTGTCAGCGGCATGGTCAGCACCGTGGTCAACGCTGCGGGCAACGCCGTTGTCAACGGCGTGGTCAGCGCCGTGGGCCGCCCGGATGTCAGCACTGTGGTCAACGCTGCGGGCAACGCCGTTGTCAGCGGCGTGGTCAGCGGCGTGGTCAGCGCGGGTGGCGGTCGGGGCGGGTTTGTCGAGGCCCGAGCGGTCGTAGCCGGTGCAGAAGGCCTTCTCGCCGGCGCCGGTCAGGACGACGCAGCGGACCGCGTCGTCGAGGCGTAGCCGAGCCCAGACGGCGGCGAGCTCCCGCAGCATCGTGTCGTTGAAGGAGTTCAGCACCTCGGGGCGGTTCAGCTCGACCCACGCGACCCCGGCGTCGACCGTGACCCGGAGCGTCGCGAGCTCCGTGTCTTCGTTCGCGGCTGGTGTGTTGTGCATCACAGCGCGAAGGTTATAAGGTTATACCCTTAGCGTCAAGGGAGGGGGTCGAGTTGCGGGAGTTCACTGATGAGGCGCTGCGGGAGCTGTCCATGTCGCCGCGCGCCCGCCTGGTCCGCCGGCTCGGCGGGTCCGAAGTGGCGGCCCTGCGCGAGGAGTTGGCGGCGCTCGAACGGGAGCACCGCGGGCAGCGCGAGCGGTACCTCGATTGGGTTTCGACGATCCTCGCCACCGCGGCCGAGCGCCACGGGCCTGCTGGCCTGCGGATTCTGACCAATCGGACGCTTGTTTACTTCGCCGCCTACCCGGACGTCGAACCCGTGCGGGCCGAGGCGCCGGCTCCCATGGCCGACGAGATCGCCGCGGCGGCCGGGTGGGACGACCCCGGCGGCGCGCTGGAGATCTTCGACCGGCGGGAGGGCGAGTGGCGACAGGCCATCGACGTGCTGCGGGACTGGCTGTCCACCTTGTTGTCCGAGGTGTACTCCACCTGGGGCCCCGACGAGCTCGAGGCCTTCCACCGCCGGCGCGGCGAGGACGCGCTGCGCGGCCTGATGGCCGACATCGACCGGCCCGCGGGCGAGCGGCTGGTGAACCTGGTCCGCCTGCTGCAGGGGCACTTCACCGACCTCGCGGTGAGCGAGGACGACGAGAAGTACACGATCGTCCAGGACCCCTGCGGCACCTGCTCCCGGCAGGTCCTCGACGGCCGGTTCGGGGCCGGGCTCGGCCTCGCCGTCGTCGCCGACGAGCACCCGGTCGCCTGGGGCGGCCGCCCCACCACGATCTACCGCACCCACGTCCCGATCTGGCACGTGGAGATGGCCCGCGAACGGCTCGGCGCGCCCTGGCCGGTCAACCGCTGCCCGTCCGGCCTGGACGGCGGCGCCTGCACGATCCTGCTGTACAAGGACCCGCGCAACCCGGCCGCAGCAGCCCGGGTGCCCGCTCCAGAACCCCGCGACGAAGGGCCACACACCCCATGACCGACGTGGTGAACGCGAAGGCGTACCGGCTCGCGGACCGGTACGACGCCGACGACGGTACCGTCGTCCTCACCGGCACCCAGGCGATCACGCGCATCCTGCTCGACCGGCACCGCCTCGACCGCGCGGCCGGCCTGCGCACCGGCGGCCTCGCGAGTGGCTATCCCGGATCGCCGCTCGGCGGGCTGGACCTGACCCTGCACCGGGCCGCCGAAACCCTGGCCGCCGAGGACATCCGGCACGTCCCCGGCGTCAACGAGGAGCTCGCCGCGGCCGTCGTGTTCGGCACCCAGCAGCCCTCGCCCGGCGGATTTCGCGACGGTCTTCAAGGCGTTTTCGGCCTCTGGTACGGCAAATCGCCCGGCGTCGACCGCTGCGGCGACGCGTTCAAGCACGCCAACCAGTTCGGCACCAGCCCGTTCGGCGGCGTCGTGGCGGTGGCGGGCGACGACCCGGCGGCGAAGTCCTCGTCGCTGCCGAACCAGAGCGAGACCGCGTTCTACGACGCGCTGATCCCGGTGCTGGTGCCCGGCTCCACCCAGGAGCTGCTGGACTTCGGCGTGCAAGGACTTGAGCTTTCACGGTACTGCGGCTGCTGGGTCGGTCTGAAAGTCGTCACCAATGTCGCGGACTCGGTCGGGTCGGTGAACCTGGACCCGGATCGGCTCTCGCTGCACCATCCCAAGCTGGAGATCGACGGCGAGCCGTGGCAGCACCGGCAGCGGATCGAGCTCGTGCCCACGATCCTCGTCGACCGGGAGCGGGACCTGCTGGAGCGCCGGCACCTCGCGGCCGTCGCGTTCGCCGCGGCCAACGGGCTCAACCGGATCGAGGGGGCGGCGACCGGCGCGCGGATCGGGATCGTGGCGGCCGGCAAGACGTACTACGACGTGCGGCAGGTGCTCACCGACGCCGGCCTGGACGACGCGGCCCTGCGCGAGCGCGGCATCCGGCTGCTGAAGCTCGGCATGATCTACCCGCTCGATCCGTCCATTGTGGAGCGCTTCGCGGACGGCCTCGAGCACATCGTGGTGGTCGAGGAGAAGCGCGACTTCATCGAGTCGGCGCTGCGCGGCGCGCTGTACTCCACCCCGCACCGCCCGTCCATTGTGGGCAAACGCGACCGGGACGGCCGGCTGCTCGTGCCGGCCCACGGCGAGCTCGGCGTCGACCGGCTCAAGCCCATCCTGCGCCGGGAGCTCGGTCTGCCGGCGCCCGCGCAGCCGAAGAGCCGCGGCCCGATCGCCCTGCCGCTGCTGAACCGCACGTCGGCGTACTGCAGCGGCTGCCCTCACAACCGCTCGACCGTCCTGCCCACCGGGGCGGTCGTCGGCGGCGGCGTCGGCTGCCACGGCATGTCGTACTTCGACCCGCGGCTCGCCTCCAACGAGAAGCTGCCGGTGGTGCCGATGGGCTCGGAGGGCGTGCCGTGGATCGGGATGGCCCCGTTCGCCAGCACCGGCCACATCTTCCAGCACCTCGGCGACGGCACGTTCACGCACTCGGGGCTCCTCGCGGTGCGCGCCTGTGTCGCGTCCGGGGTGAACATCACCTTCAAGATCCTGTTCAACGGGTACGTCGCGATGACCGGCGGGCAGGAGATCGCCGGCGGGCTGACGGTGCCGGCGCTGACCCGCGAGCTGCACGCGGAGGGCGTGCGGCGGGTCGTGGTGTGCGCCGAGGACCCCGGCCGGTACCGCGGCGTGCGCGACCTCGCCCCCGGCGTGACGGTGCGGCACCGGGACGACGTGCTGGCCGTACAGGAGGAGCTGGCCGGGATCGAGGGCGTCACGGTGCTCGTCTACGACCAGGTGTGCGCGGCCGAGGCCCGTCGCCTGCGCCGGACCGGCAAGCTGCCCAAGCCCGAGCGGCGGGTGGTCATCAACGAGCGGGTCTGCGAGGGCTGCGGCGACTGCGGCGTGCAGAGCAACTGCCTGTCGGTACAGCCGGTCGACACCGAATTGGGCCGCAAGACCCGAATCCACCAGACGTCGTGCAACTCGGACTTCAGCTGCCTCGACGGCGACTGCCCGTCGTTCGTGACGGTGCCCGCCGGCGTTGCCAAGAGGGGTCCGCGCCGTGCGGCCGGCGCCGCTCCGGCGGAGCCGAACCACAAGGCGTCCGTCGGTGACGGTACCTACGGCATCTATCTCGTCGGCATCGGCGGCACCGGGGTCGTGACGGTGAACCAGCTCCTCGCGACCGCGGCGCTGCTCGACGGGCTGCACACGGCCGGGCTGGACCAGACCGGCATGAGCCAGAAGGCCGGCGCGGTCGTGTCGCACCTGCAGATCGGGGCCGCGCCCGTCGACGCCCGCACGGCCGCGGTCTCCGACGGGCAGGCCGACCTGTACCTGGTCTTCGACGCGCTGAGCGGGGCGGCGCCGCAGCACCTGGCCCGCACCGACGCGGCGCGGACCGTCGCGATCGTGGCGTCGTCGCTCACCCCGACGTCGGCGGTGGTGACCAACACGGCGACCAGCCTGCCGCCCGCGGACGAGCTGCTGGAGCGGATTCGGGGCGCTGTCGGCCGTACCACGGCCGTAGATGCGGCCGGGATCAGCCTGGCGCTGCTCGGGAACGAGACGACCGCGAACGTGCTGCTGCTCGGGGTGGCGTACCAGGCCGGGGCGGTGCCGCTGGCGGCCGCCTCGATCGAGGAGGCGATCCGGCTCAACGGCGTCGCGGTCGAGGACAACATTGCCGCATTCAGGGCCGGGCGCAACCACGTGCTCGCGCCGGTCACTGTCGCCGCTTCGAAGGCCGCCGACTCGCTGAATCCGTCGCCCCGCGCGCGGGAGGTGGCCGGGCGGTTGCTGGACGCCGCCGGTCTGCCGGCCGCCGTGCACGAGGTCGCGCTGCCGCGCGCCGGTGATCTCGTGGACTACCAGCACGCCCGGCTCGCGGAGCGCTATGTGGACGCCGTGCGCCGGGTCGCGGCGGCCGAGGCCGAGCGGTTCGGGACGGACGCGGTGTCCGTGGAGTTCGCCCGGTACCTGTACAAGCTGATGGCGTACAAGGACGAGTACGAGGTCGCGCGGTTGCACCTGCTGGCTGGATATGGGGCCGGCGTCAAGTACCACATCCATCCGCCCTTCCTGCGGGCGCTCGGACTGCGCCACAAACTGGCGCTGGGCGGGTGGATTCGCCCGGCGTTCGCGGTGCTGCGCGCGATGCGTCCGGTGCGCGGAACGGCCATCGACCCGTTCGGTTTCGCGTCGGTACGGCGAGTCGAGCGCGCACTTCCCGCCGAGTACACGAGCGCGGTGCTCGCCGCGCTGCGCGATTCGGACGCCGAACGGTGCGCGACCGTGGCGCAGGCGCCGGATCTCGTCCGCGGATATGAGAGCATCAAGCTCGCGAATGTGGCCGCGTTCCGGGCGGTACTGGCCAAGTGAGCAAGGGGGAGTCGATGGCGGAGCGCGCGAGGGGCCCGCTGCTGCCGCGCCGCCGCGTGGGTGAACGGCTGGCCGACGAGCTGCGCGACCAGATCCTGCGCGGTGAGCTCACGAACGAGCATGGGCTGCTCAAACAGGACGAGCTGTTCGAACAGTTCAAAGTGAGCATGCCGTCGGTCCGCGAGGCCATGCGCACCCTGGAGACCGAGGGCCTGATCACCATCCGCCGCGGCAACCGGGGCGGCGCCGAGGTGCACCCGCCGCAGATCGAGCGGGCCGGCTACGTCTTCGGGCTCGTGCTGCAGTCGCGCACCGTCAGCGTGCGCGATCTCGGCCTGGCCGTGCGGCGGCTCGACCCGATGTGCGCGGAGATGTGCGCGACCCGCCCTGACCGTATGGACACCGTGGTACCGGCGCTGCGCGAGATCCACGCCCGCACCGAGGCCTCGCTGGGCGACTTCGCCAAGTTCGTGGCCTGCATGAAGGAGTTCCACGAGGCGCTGGTGCGCAACTGCGGCAACCAGACGTTCGAGTTGCTCTTCGGGATGCTCGAGGGCCTGTGGTACGCCCACGAGGAGGAATGGGCCGCCCGCACCGCGATGGAGGGCGAGCTGCCCGGCACCGAGGCGACGCGGCGCAGCATCGAGAGCCACGCCGAGCTGATCCGCGCCATCGAGGAGGGCGACGGCCCGGGGGCGGCGATCCTGGCCCGGCGCCACCAGGAGGACACCCAGCCGCAGGCGAACCTCGGCGTCGACCCCGCCCTGGTGGTCAACGCGCAGCTCATCCGGCCGCCGGACTACTGAGTTTCGCCCGTACCGCATCGGCCTCGGGGCGGCCCAGTTCGGTCAGGATGGTCAGCGACCGCTCCCACAGCGCGCGGGCCCCGTCCGGGTCCGTGCGGGTGTCGCCGAGCCCGTCGAGGGCGAGCGCCTCGGCGTACCGGTCGCCGACCCCGCTGGACAGGGCCACGGCCCGCTCGTAGCAGGCGCCGGCCGCCGCGAGGTCGCCCCGCCGCTGGTGGATGCCGCCGAGCGTGTGCTGGGCCGCGCCCTCCTGGGCCGGATCGTCGACCTCGCGGTAGATGGCGGCCGCCTCCTCGCACGCCGCCCGGGCGTGGTCGAGATCGCCGACCTCCATGTGACACCAGGCGAGCGCGTTGAGCTCCTTGGCCACGTCCGCGAGATCGCCGAGCGCCCGGCACAGGTCGAGCGAGCGCTGGGCGTGCCGGGCGGCGTCGGGCAGGCGGCCCTCGCGGTCGGCGAGCTGGCAGAGGTTGTGCTCGGTGCGCGCCTCCCCGTGCCGGTCCCCGAGCGCCTGGAAGCGCTCGAGCGCCTGCGCGAAATGCTCCTGCGCTTCCGGGTACCGCCACTGCCACATCCGCAGCCGCCCGAGCCCGCGGTGCAGGTGCGCGACCGCCTGCCCGTCGCGCAGGCGCTCGGCGGCCCGCAGCCCGGTCTCGTGCGCCGCCTCCCAGTCGTCCCACCGCCCCTGCCGTTCGAGCAGGTCGGTGAGCGCCCACGCGAGCTGCCACGCGTGCATGTCCAGCCCGTGTACCGCGGCGGCGTCGATCGCGGCGAGCAGCGTCGGCAGCTCCTCGGTGAGCCAGCGCTGATCGGCCTTGACGTCGACGGTCACGCCGGGCGCCGGCTCGGGCGGGCCGACCGGCGGCCAGGACGGGTTGATGACCGCGGCCGCGATTACCGCCGTGTTCACGTAATGGTCGAGCACGCGCCGCGTGGCCGCCGGCTCGTCCTGCGCGGCGGCCAGCTCCAGGGCGTAGCCGCGCAGCAGGTCGTGGTGGGTGAAGCGGCCCGGCTCGGGCTCGGTGAGCAGGCTGGCCCGGCAGAGTTCGGCGAGCAGTTCCGTGGCGACCTCCGGCTCGACCCCGGCCAGGCTCGCCGCGGCCGCGGTGCCGAGCACCGGCCCGGGATGCGCGCCGAGGAGCCGGAACATCCTGGCCGTTTCGGGCGGCAGCGCGAGATACGACCAGGAGAGCACCGCGCGCACGTCGGACACCGCGTCGCCGCCGTCGAGCACGTGCCAGCGGCGGGCCGCGTCGCGCAGTTCGCCCGCCAGTTGCGCGAGGGCGACCTGCGGCCGCGCGGCCGCATGTGCGGCCACGACACCCATCGCCAGCGGCAGGTGCGCGCAGCGCGCGACGATCTCGTCGACCGCCTCGGGCTCGGCCGCCGGCCGCGCGCCGCCGAGCCGGTGCCGGAGCAGCTCGCGCGCCTCGTCCGGGGTCATCAGGTCCAGCCCGATGGCGGCCGGCGCGTCGATGTGCGCCCGGCTGGTGACCAGGACGAGCGACGACGCCGCGGCCTCCGGCAGCAACGTGCGCACCTGCTCACGATCGCGCGCATTGTCCAGCACCACCAGCAACCTGCGCTGCTCGATGTTCGTGGCGAACAGCGCCGCGCGTTCGTCTGGCCCGTTCGGCACCTGCAGCCCGAGCCCGTCCAGCAGCACCGCGAGCGCGTCGGCGGGCCGCAGCGCGGTGGCGCCGGGGTCGAAGCCGCGCAGGTTGACGTACAGCTGGCCGTCGGGGAACCGGTGCGCGGCGCGGTGGGCCCAGAACAGGGTCAGCGCGGTCTTGCCGACGCCGGCCGTGCCCTCGATGACCACGACGCCGCCGCCCCCGTCGGCGAGCGCGTCCAGCTGCGCGAGCTCGTCCGTCCGGCCGGCGAACCCGCGCACGGTGGCGGGCAGCTGCGCGGGCCGGCCGGGGCGCATGGCTTCCCACTGCGTGCGCAGCGCGGCCCCCGGGCGCAGCCCGAACTCGCGGTCGAGGGCCTCCTCCAGCCGCCGGTACACCTCCTCGGCCCGTCGCGGCCGGCCGCTTTCGAACAGTGCGCGCATGAGCTGCCCGTGCACCCGCTCATCGAACGGCCGCTCGGCTGCACGTTCGAGCAGTTCACTCGTGAGCGCTTCCCGATCGCTCAGGTCCGCACTGCGCAATCGCGCATCGACCAGGTCGAGCTGGATGTCGAGCCGGACCTGATCGAGCCGCTCGCCCTGCGCGCGCAACCACGCGAGGTCGCGCAGATCGGCCAGCGCCGGCCCGCGCCACAACCCGAGCGCCCGCCGGAAGTGCTCGACGGCCACCTCGGCCCGCTCGGCGGCGCGCCCGGCCCGCACAAGCTCCTCGACCAGCGCGAGATCGGTCTCCGCGTGCAGCAGGTACCCGGGCGGCCGAGCCTCGATGGACGACCGGTCCCGCAGTACGGTCCGCAGGTCGGACACGTGCCGCTGCACCGTGTTCGGCTGCACGGCGGCGTCGTCGTCCTCCCACGCCAGCCCGACGATCCGGTCGACGCCGACCACGGACCCGCGATGGAGCCCGAGCACGGCGAGCACCGCCTTGCGCCGCAGTCCGGGAAGCGCCAGCACCGCACCGTCAACCGTGACGCCGACGGGCCCGAGAAGTCGTACCTGCACTGCACCAGTCCTAGCATCGACTCCCGTTCGAGTCCTACTCGATTCCCAGCAGCCACCCCGAGCCCGCGGCGGGCGGTGCCGCGGGCGCGCACCGGGGCCTGCGCCCGGCCCCCACGTCGAGCGCGCGGCGCGCACCGGGGCCTGCGCTCGGCCCCCACGTCGAGCGCGCGGCGCGCACCGGGGCTGCGCCCGGCCCCCGCCTCGAGCGCGCGGCGGGGGCCGGGTTCTGTGGCCGGGTTCTGTGGGTCAGACGCTGGACGCGAAGGCCACGCTGAAGTCGCTCTTCTCCGGTGCGCCGGCGTTGGTGAAGCACGCGACCGGCACCACGGCGTCGGGGCCGAACTGCAGCCACTTGGCCTGGATCGTGCAGTACGCGGGGCCGTCGCCGATCGCGGTCAGCTGGGCGGTCGTCGCGCTCTGGTGCAGCTGCGGGAACTTCACCGTGTACGTCCCGGAGCCCGACGGGCCCCAGCCGTTCGCGCCCACGCCGAGCGGGTACGACCAGTTGGTCGGGCCGGCGAACGGCGTGGCCAGGTACCCGAAGTACTTCGGCGGTGCGAACGACGCGTAGACCGAGCGCTCCCGGGCGAACGACGCGGTGAAGTCGCTGTTCATCGGTGCGCCGGTGGCCGGGTTGTGACAGGCGACGTACGCGACGACGTCCGCACCCGTGGCGCCCCACTTGAGGATCTTGCAGCGGCGCGGGTTGGCGTTCGGCTGGAGGGCGGTGACCTGCAGGTTGCCCGCCAGGACGCCGGCGGGGTCGCCGACGGCGTTGAAGCGGACGCTGTACACGCCGATGGCGAGCGGCGTGACGGTCACCGCGCCGCCGGCCGAGTCGTACGACTGCGCGATGAGGTTGCTCGTGACCTGGACCGAGGCGTAGCCGCCGACGCCGGGCGGGAGGGTGCCCGAGCTGACCGTCCACAGCACCGTGAACGGGGTGTCGACGGGGAAGCCGCCGGGCTTGAAGCACTGGACGTCGACGATCTCGTCGCTGCCCGAGGCGTACCAGCGGACGGTCTCGCAGAACCGCCCGTCCGACGCGACGGCGGTGACGTGCACGTTGCCGCGCGAGCCGACCGCGATGCCGGGGAAGCGGACCAGGAACCGCCCGGTCGCGACCTTGCCGCCGGTGGCGAGGGGCCCGGGGGCCCAGCTGCCGTACTGGTACGCGCCGGGCAGCGCGGTCCACGGCGGCACCGTGGGGTTGTCGACCAGGGCAAACCCGAACCGGTCGGCGGTGGCGGCCGCGGCCGGTGCTGCGGGGACGAGCAGGAACGCGGCCAGCAGGGCCACGACAACAGCGACGACCTGGCGGGGACGTGGACGCATGGACACTCCAATCGACTATGGTCGATGCGGAGGTTCACTGTCCCGCCTGGAGCTCCTCGATCGCAGTCGCTTTCGTTACAGCTGCGCGCGGCCGGGAGACTACAGCGGCGCGCCGCCGAGGAACCGGATGATCGCCGCGGCGAGTTCCGGCGCGGTGGCCGCCGCTCCGTGGTCTCCGGGCACGGTGGCCCGCACGGCGCCGGGCAGTGCCACGGCCAGCTCGTCCGCGGACGGGGCGCGTTCGTCGTCGGCGCCCATCACCACGAGTGCGGGAATCGTGACGCGTTCGATGTCCGCGAGCGGGGTATCCACGATGGAGTCGAGCACGAGACCGAGCGCGACCGGGTCCTCACCATTCGTGCGCAGCCACCGCTCGGTGCGCTCCTCCGCCGACCCGGGTGCGAACGGCCCGCCGGCGAACACGCGCCGCAACAGGTTCCCGGCCCCGCCGCCGGTGCCGAGCAGCTCGCGCAGCCCCTGCCCGCCGACGACGATCCGCCGCGGGGCGGCGCCGCGGACGGCCATGCGGAAGGCGATCCGGGCGCCGAGGGAGTACCCGCCGAGGTCGTAGTCGTCGAGGCCGAGCTGCTCGACCAGTGCCAGCCCGTCGTCGGTGAGCACGTCGGGCGGGTAGGCGGCGGCGTCGTGCGACCGCGCGCTGCCGCCGTGCCCGCGCAGGTCGGGCATGATCACCCGGTACCCCTGCGCGGCGAGGGCCTGCGCGTGCCCGCTCCTGGTCCACAGCGCGGAGTCGCCGAGCAGGCCGTGCAGCAGGACGAGCGGCCGCCCGGTACCGGCCTCGTGCCAGGCCAGTCGCGCACCGTCACGCCCATTGCCGTGGTGCATCACCGGCCCGACGATAACAATGGTGCGCATGAGCTCCCGGGACCCGCACGGCCCCGGCCGGCTCGTGGCCGTCGCGGGGCTGTTCTCGGCGAAGGACCGCGAGTACCAGCACCGGGTCGACGCCGTGGCCGCGCGAGTCCGCGATCTGGGCGGCGAGGTGGTGGCGCGGATCGTCCAGCGCCGCGGCGTCTCCGACGGCGGCGTGCAGCTCATGGGCGCCCCGCTGTCCCGGCGCTTCCTGCTCGGCCCGGGCAGGCTCGAGGAGCTGGCGACGGCCTGTGCCGCCGAGGGGGTCGACGTCGTGGTGTTCGTCAACGAGCTGGACGCGCACCAGCGGCAGTCGCTCGCCGACCGCCTCGGCCGCCCCGTGCTGAGCGCGGCCGACCTCGAAGGACCCGCCGCCGCGCTGTGAGGCGGCGTGCGGCGCGGCTACAAATAGCGCATCAACCGAACTATCGGGCACACACTGTTTGACCGAGTGGCGTCGGTGGATGAACGGCAAGGTGAAGCGGCGGCTGTTTCGAAAGCGGTCGGCCGTTTCGGCAATTCACGCGGGTCGAACGGGCCAGTGTCGCGCATGCTCCCAAACCCCTAATATCCGTGCTCGTGTGCCCGGGGCCGGGCGCAGTACGGGGGAGTAGTGCAATGGCCACGGATCGAAGTGCGCCCGAAACGGACGAGGGGCCGGCGCCCCGGCCGTTGCCGATCCCGCTCGTCGGGGTCATGGCCGGCCTGATCGTGCTGCTGGCCGTGGTCGCGCGGGCGCAGCTGGTGCACCACCAGACGTACGACTTCCGGGGCTTCCTGCTGCCCTGGTGGACGTTCATCGACCAGCACGGCGGCTATCGCGCGCTGCAGTACAAGTTCTCCGACTACAACGTGCCCTACCTGTACATCATGGTGGCCCTGCACGCCGTGGCGCCGCATCATCCGCTCGCCGCGATCAAGGTGGTATCGGCGGGGTTCGATCTTGTGCTGGCCGCGTTGATGTATCTGCTGATCAAATACCGGCGGCCCGGATATCGGCTGGCGGGGGCCGCCGCGCTGACCGTGCTGCTGCTGCCGACCGTGATCATGAATGGGTCGCTGTGGGCGCAGTGCGACGCGATCTACACGGCGTTTCTGCTCGGCGGGATGTACTCGCTCATCAAGCGGCGGCCGTGGCTGGCGTGCACGCTGTTCGGGGTCGCGTACGCGTTCAAGCAGCAGGCGATGTTCCTCTTCCCGATCCTGCTCGTGCTCGCGCTGCGCCGGGAGCTGCCGTGGCGCGCGCTGGTCGCCGCGCCGGCCGCGTTCCTGCTGCTCGACGTGCCCGCGCTGATCATCGGGCGGCCGATCGGCGAACTGCTGACGATCTACACCAGCCAGGTCGGCGGGTACCAGCAGCTGGCCCTCAACGCCCCCTCGCTCTACGCGCTGTTGCCGGCCGAGCTCGCCGTGGACGAGATCCGCACCGCCGGGATCTGCTTCGCCGGGGCGGTCGTGCTGCTGCTCGTCACCGCGATCGCGGCCAGCCGGCAGCGGCTCACCCCGCAGCGGCTGGTCGTCGCGGCCACGCTGTTCGCGATCGCCGTGCCGTTCCTGCTGCCGGCCATGCACGAGCGGTACTTCTACGCCGGCGACGTCCTGAGCGTGGCGGTCGCGTTCCTGGCGCCGCGGAAGCTGTGGTTCGTGCCGCTGCTGACGCAGTACGCGTCGGCGACGACGTACGCGCCGTTCCTGTTCGGGGCCAAGGCCGCCTCGCCGCAGGTCCCGGCGCTGGTCATGCTCGCCGTCGTGCTGGTGCTGGCCATCCACCTCGCGCGGGAGCTCTACCCGTCGGCACCCGCGGTCGGGCCGGTCGGCACCGCACCCGCCGCCGACGAGCCCGAGGCCGCGCAGGAGCCGGCACCCACGAAGGCCCCCGAACCCGCGGCAGAGCCCGAAGCCACCGAGCAGCGGGTCGAGTACGTCATCGAACTGGCCGGAAAGCCAGTTGAGCAGCACGCGGAAGAGCCGGCAGAGCGGGCCGTCACGCCTGTGTGACGGCCGGGGCGGGGCGGTGCAGGGGGAACCGGGCCCGCACGCGGAAGCCGGGGCCGCCGGTACGGGGACCGGCCTCCAGGGACCCGGCGTGCGCGGCGACCCGTTCCCGCATGCCGATCAGGCCCAGCCCGCCGGCCTTGCGCACCGGCCCGCCGCGCCCGTTGTCGGCCACATCGAGTTCGAGCTCGTCGGCGTGGTACCGGATGCGCACGTCCAGTTTGGTGGCCTCCGCGTGCTTCAGCGCGTTCGTGGCCGCCTCCTGCACGATCCGGTACCCCGCCAGGGACAGCGACTCCGGCAGCTCGACCGCGTCGCCGAACACCCCGAGCGAGGTCTCCAGCCCCGCGTGCCGCACCGAGTCGAGCAGCTCCGGCAGCCGGTGCAGCCCCATCGCGGCGGCGGTCGTCGCCGGTGAGGAGTCCGGCGTCCCACCGGGCGGCTCCATGTCCGCGGGCGAGGCCTGCGCCGGAATCGCGGGCGCGTCCGTGTGCCGGAGCAGGCCCAGCATCCGGTGCAGCTCGTCGACCGCCGTCCGAGCGCTCTGCTCCACCGCGGCCAGGGCCTCCTTGGCCTTCGGCGGGTTGCGGTCGAAGACCCGCCGCGCCGCCGAGGCCTGGACGCCCATCACGGACACGTGGTGGGCCACGACGTCGTGGAGCTCGCGGGCGATGCGGAGGCGCTCGTGCAGCACCGTGCGCGCGGCCTCCTCCTCGTGCGCGGCCACGAGCTCGGCCGACTGCGCCTCGACCTGCTGGCGGCGGCGCTCGGCGGTCCAGGCGAGCTCGCCGAAGTAGTACGCGAAGCCGAAGGCCACGACGTTGACGAGGACGCCGTTGATGAGGGCGGCCAGGATCGGCGAGACCGGGCCGTCGGCCTTGACGAACTCGGCCGCCGAGAGGTGGGGCAGGGCGATCAGGTAGGTGATGCCCAGCCAGACGAACATCGCCACGATGATCCCGGCCCGCAGCCAGCGCGAGCGGCGGTGGTCGCGGCCCCAGGCGCCCAGCGTGTAGATGACCGCGAACAGGGAGCCCGTGGCGAACTGCTGCTCGGGCGCGGAGCGGGTCTGGCCGGCGATGAAGGCGATCGAGACGATCACGGCGACGGCGTCGGGCCAGCGGCGGCGGAAGCACAGCGGCAGCGTGCACAGCAGCGCCCAGACGATCTGCTCGGCGAGGCTGGGCGGGTGGCCGATGAAGGCGCCGGCGCTGCGGGTCAGCGTGAGGTTGCCCAGCGCCACGACGGCGACGGCGAGCCCGATGGCGATGTCGATCCGCAGCCGCCGCGCGTCCGGCATCGGCCGCTGCCAGCTGCCCCCGAGGGTGCTCATACCCGATATGTCCGAAATGTCAAGGCCTGAACGGAGGTCCGCCGAACCCAGGGCCAGGCTGAGGAGCGGGCCCCGGGCCGCCGAAAGCAACAGGCCCGGCAGGCCCGGCGACGGCAAAACCCGGCCCGGAGGCAGGCCGCCGAACCGCGAACGACGCCACCACCAGCACCACCCCGATGGTGATCAGCACCGCGTCCGCGATCAGGTAGGCGTTCGAGACCATGTTGAACGAGTCGATGTCGAGATCCCCGCCCGACGTCATCGACCGCAGATGCAGCACCCAGGCGATGTTCGCCGCCTGGTCCGCCGCGATCAGCAGGCTCCCGCCGGCGGCCAGAATCCCCGACAGCGCCCCCAGCCGCCGCAGCATGAGCAGCGCGATGAGCGCGCCCGCCAGCGCCACCAGGATCACGGGCACGCGGAGCCCGATCTGCAGCCCGATCGACAGCGGCTCGACCGAAGACGAATCCATCGGATCACCCTAAACAACTCTGTCCAGATACCGAATAGCCGGGGCGGAGGGGGGCGCGGATGGTCGGTTACGGCGTGTGGTCGCTGGTGCTGCTCGCCCTGTACGTCGTCATGCCCGAGGACGCCCTCGGCGCGATGTGGATCGCGGTCACCGCGAGCGCGGTCGTCGCGATCCTGCTCGGGGTGCGCCGGCACAAGCCCCGCCGGCGCTGGCCGTGGCGGCTGCTGGCGCTCAACTACACCACCTTCCTGACCGGCTCGGTCCTCGGCCTGCTGTACGGCGGCTCCCCGTCGATCGGCGACTGGTGGAACCTCGTCGTCTCCACGCCGGTGCTGGTGCTCGCGCTGTGGGGGCTCAGCCGCGAGGGCACCTCGGTCCGCGACCGGGCCGGGGCGATCGACGCCGTCATCGTCACCACGGCCGTCGGATTCCTGTTCTGGGTCTACCTCGTCAACCCGAACCTGCGCGACGACCAGCTCGGCGTCCTGGCCAAGGTCGTCGCGATCGGGTACCCCGTGGTCGACCTGGCCACCCTCGCGCTGCTCGCGCGGCTGGTGCTGACCGTGCCGCGCAGCCCGTCCGTGGCGATGCTGCTGCTCTCGATCGGCTCGCTGCTGGCCGGGGACGTGATCTTCGCCCTGCGCCGGCTGAACGCGGACTGGACCGTCGGGTCCGCCGTCGACCTGTTGTGGGTGGTGTTCTTCCTGGCCGGAGGGGCGGCCGCCCTGCACCCCGCGATGACCCGGCTGACCGAGCCGCGGGTGGCCGGGCGCGCCTCAGTCCAGTACCGGCGCGGCATTTTGGGTCTTGCCTCACTCATCGCCCCGGCCGTGCTGTTCGTCCAGGCCGTGACCGGGCCGGTGCGCGACGGGGTGGTGGTGGCGGTGGTCTCCGGGGCCCTGGTCCTGCTCGCGCTGGGCCGGGTGTCGACCGTGGTCACCGGCCTGCGGCACAGCATGGCCCGCGAGGGCGAGCTGCGCCGGGCCTGCGAGGAGCTGCTGAGCACGGCCGACGAGGGCCAGGTGCGGGCGGTGGTGCACCGGGCCGTCGGGCGGCTGCTGGAGGAGGGCACGCCGCACCGGATCGTGCTCAGCCTCGGCCGGGTCGAGCAGCACGGCAGCCTCGTCTACGTGCGCGACCTGCCCGAGCCGCTGCGCACCGGGCTGAGCGACCACGAGCTGGCGCTGTTCAGCCCGCTGTGCGTCGGCGACCGCGACCTCGGTGAACTCTACGTCGCGGCCGCCGAACCCGTCCTGCTCGACCTGCAGGAGGCGGTCCCGGTGCTGGCCGGGCAGGCCGCGAGCATGCTCGACCGGATCGCCCTCAACCGCGAGATCAACCACCTGGAGCGGCTCTACCTCGACCCGCTCACCGGCCTCGGCAACCGGCTGCGGTTCACCGACGCGCTGCATGAACAGCCGGCCACGGTACTGGTGCTGAACCTCGACGACTTCGGCCCGCTCAACGACGCCATGGGGCAGGAGGTCGGCGACCAGCTGCTGGTGGCGGTGGCCGAGCGCCTGCGCGGGATCGACGGCGACGAGACGCTGGCCCGGCTCAACGCCGACGAGTTCGCGATGACGGTACCGGACGACGCCACCGCCGCCCGCACGCTCGACGCCCTCGCCGCCCCGTTCGTGATCGACGGCAGCGTCCTGCGCGTGACGGCCAGCATCGGCGTCGGGGCGGACCTCGACCAGGCCCGGATCGCGATGCTCGCGGCCAAGCGGGAGGGCAAGGGCCGCTGGCGGCGCTACGAGGCGGAGCTGCACGCCCAGGTGGCCGCCCGCCGCCAGCTGCGCGGCCAGCTGGAGGGCGCGATCGAGGCCGGCCAGTTCCTGCTGCACTTCCAGCCGATCGTGGAGCTCGCCTCCGGCCGCACCGCGGGCTTCGAGGCCCTCGTGCGCTGGCACCACCCGCAGCGCGGGATGATCCCGCCGGTGCAGTTCATCGAGCTGGCCGAGGAGACCGGCGCGATCGTACGGCTGGGCGCGTGGGTGCTCGACAAGGCGGTACAGACGGTGGCGGGTTGGCCGGAGGTCTATGCCAGCGTCAACGTCTCGGTCCGGCAGTTCCGCACCACCGGCTTCGTCGACGTCGTGCTGGCCACCCTGGCCCGGCACGGCCTGCCGCCGGAGCGGCTCTACCTGGAGATCACCGAGAGCCTGCTGCTCGGCGAGCAGGACGAGATCACGTCGGACATCTCGCGGCTGCGCGCGGCCGGCATCCGGATCTCCATCGACGACTTCGGCACCGGCTACTCCTCGCTGTCCTACCTGCACCGGGTGCCGGTCGACACGCTCAAGCTGGACAAGTCGTTCGTCGACACCATCGCGGTGTCGGACAAGCAGCGCGCCCTGGTCCGCGGGATCGTCCAGCTCGCCGAGACCCTGCAGATGAGCGTGGTCGCCGAGGGCGTGGAGACGCCGGCCGACGACGAGCTGCTGCGGGACATGGGCTGCCGCTACGGGCAGGGCTACCTCTACGCGCGGCCGCTCCCGGAGGCCGACGCCGGCGCTTTTCTACAGAAAGTCGCGGATGGCGCCGGCGATCGCTGAGGCGTGCGTCTCCAGCGCGAAATGGCCGGCATCGACGAACCGCACCTCGGCGTCGGGCAGGTCGCGCCGGAACGCCTCCGCCCCGGCGGGCAGGAAGTACGGGTCGTTGCGCCCCCACACGGCCAGCAGCGGCGGCCGCGCGGTCCGGAAGTACTCGTGGAACACCGGATACGCGGCCACGTTGCTCGCGTAGTCCAGCAGCAGGTCCAGCTGGACCGCGTCGGCGCCCGGCCGCGCGAGGGCGCAGTTGTCCAGCGACCACCCGTCCGGGCTGACGAGCGAAGGATCAGGAGCGCCTTTCGTGTACTGCCAGATCGTCGTCTCCGGCGCCAGCATCACCCGCACCGCGTCCCGGTTGGCCGCCGACGGATCCCGCCAGTACTCCCGGATCGGCGCCCAGTCCGCGCTCAGCCCCTCCTCGTAGGCGTTGCCGTTCTGGGTGACGATCGCGGTGATCCGCTCGGGGTGGCGCACGGCGAGCCGGAAGCCGACGGGCGCGCCGTAGTCGAACACGTAGAGCGCGAACCGCTCCAGCCCGAGCACCTCGGTGAGCCCGTCCACGCCGTCGGTGAGGCTCTCGAACGTGTTGCGCTCCGGCGGGTCCGAGTGGCCGAAGCCCGGCAGGTCCGGCGCGACCAGCCGGAACCGGTCGGCCAGCAGCGGGATGAGGTCGCGGAACATGTGGCTCGCCGACGGGAACCCGTGCAGGAGCAGCAGCACCGGGGCGTCCGGCGGGCCGGCCTCGCGGTGGAAGAGCTCGCGGCCGCCGACTTTGCTCCTCTGGTACCGGATGTGGCTCATCGCAGGAACTCCAGCAGTCGCCGGGCGGTGTCGTCCGGGGCCTCCTCGGGGATGAAGTGGCCGACCGGCACCGGCTCCCCGCGCACGTCGTCGGCGAACTCGCGCCAGATCGCGAGCGGGTCGGGGTACAGCTGCGCCACCGCCCCCCGCGCGCCCCACAGGAACAGCACCGGCGCCGTGATCCGCCGGCCCCGTGCGAGGTCCTCGTCGTCGTGGCGGACGTCGATCGTCGCCGCGGCCCGGAACTCCTCGCAGATCGCGTGGGCGGTGGCCGGGTCGGCGAGCTTCGCCGTGTACACCGCGCGCACGTCGGCCGGGATCGCGTCGGTCGCCCCGGTCCAGGACGTGGTCATGTAGTCGACCAGCACCTCGGGCGCGGCGGCGAGGTAGCGCTCCGGCACCGGCTCGGGGGCGCCGAGGAAGGCCCACTGCCAGTACGCCATGGTGAACTCGCGGTCCGCTCGCGCATAGGCGGCGCCGACCGGCACGATGTCCAGCACCGCCAGGCGCTCCACCGCCTCCGGGTGATCCAGGGCCAGCCGGTACGCGCACCGCCCCCCGCGATCGTGGCCGGCCACGGCGAAGCGGTCGTAGCCGAGCTGCCGCATCACCTCGAGCTGGTCGCGGCCGATCGCGCGCATGCTGTACGGCTCGTGGTCGGGCGTGCTGGAGGGTTTGCCGCTGTCGCCGTACCCGCGAAGGTCCGTCGCGACCACCGTGTGGTGCTCGGCCAGCCGCGGGGCGACGTCCCGCCACATGAGGTGGGTCTCCGGGATGCCGTGCAGCAGCAGGAGCGGCGGCCCGCTGCCGGCCGTGCGCCCGTGGATCGTCGTGCCCGTGGTGGCGATGTCGAACGCCTTGAACCCGGCGAAGGCCATGCCACCCACGGTCTCGTGTCCGTGGCGTGACCGCCTCACTCAGACCAGGCGGACATCCGGGGGATCGGCGCCCGGGTCCCGCACCGGTTTGCGGGGCCCCGTCCGGTTGCGCCGCTGCCGGGCCGCCCGCAGCGCCAGCCGGCCCAGGTAGGCCAGGACGGCGGCCACGGTGAGCACCCCGACGATGCCGAGCAGCCGGCCCCAGCGCTCGGCGATCCCGCCGCCCTCGTCCGGGCGGGGGAGGACCCGCACCGAGCCGGGCGCCGGCACCGGGCCGGACGCGCTCGCCGAGGCCGTGGGTCCGGCGCCGACCTGCGCGCTCAGCGCCGCGAACGGGTCCACCATCCCGGCGCCCACCCGGTCGTCGCGGGCCGCGCCGAGCGGGACGGCGGTCGCGGTCAGCCGGTGGACCACCTCGGCCGCCGACATCCCCGGGAAGCGGGCGCGCACCAGCGCGGCGACCCCCGAGACGAGCGCGGTGGCGAAGCTCGTGCCGCTGACGCCGGCGTACCCGCCGCCGGACGCGGGCGCGGTGAGCCCCTCGCCGGGCGCGGCGATGCCGACCCAGTCGCCCCGGTTGGACTGGGCGAGGGGCGTGCCGTCCTGCTTGAGCGCGGCCACGGCGAGCACGCCGGGATAGGCCGCCGGGTACCACTTCGTGTCGCCGTTCGACGCCTCGTTGCCGGCCGCCGCGACCACGACCACGTTGCGGCTCAGCGCGTACTGGATCGCGTCGCGGATCGGCGCCCGGTCCACCGACACCGCGAACGACAGGTTGAGCACCTGGCCCGACTCGGCGCCGGTGCGGATGGCGGCGGCGATCATCTCGGGGGAGGAGTTGTCGATGCCGTCCAGGAAGCGCACCGGGGCGATCCTCGCCGCCGGGGCCACCCCGATCACCCGGTCGTCGTCGCCGGGGCGGGCGGCGATGAGCCCGGCGATCGCGGTGCCGTGGCTGGCGCCGTTGTCGCCGCAGTCGCCGAGCCCGCCCGCCACCCGCTGGAAGCCGGGCGGGGTCGCGGACGGCACGAAGTCGAAGCCGGGCGCCATCGCGGCCTGCAGCTTGGCCTGGCCGCCGTCGACGCCGGAGTCGACCACGGCCACGGTGACCCCGGCCCCGGTGGACAGGTCCCAGGCCCGCTCGAGGCCGAGCCGGGCGATGGTCGGGTCGCGGGGCGCGTTGGACGGCAGCGGCTGGCCGGGCGCCGGGGGATTGCGGCAGTCGCCCGGGGCGCGGGCCACCGGCGCGGCCGCCGCCGTCCCGGGGACGAGCAGCGCGGCGAGCGCGGCCAGCGCGACCAGCGGCCTACCGGGCTTCACGCCCGCAGGTCCATGAGCGTCCGGTACACGTTCCACACCGCCAGCGCGAGCGGGACCACCGACAGCATCAGCGTCGTTTCGAGCACGTCGAGGCCGCGGGCCAGCCGCGGGGTCGCCTTGCGCCGGCCCGCGAACCCGCCGATGACCGCGGCGAGCAGCGCGATCCCGCCCAGCGACGGCGCGAGGACGCCCATGAGGATGCCGGGGTGGCCGATGAACCGCACGACGAGGATGCCGGCCCCGACCAGCAGCGTCGCCGACACCGCGATGGCGACCGCGCCGACCTGTTCCCGCTCGCGGAACAGCCGTCCGCGCAGCAGGGCCAGCAGCGCGAGGACGCCGGCCAGCAGCCGCGACCACAGCGACGGGTCGGCCGCCAGGACCAGCGCCCCGGCCGCGATGACCGCCTGGCAGCCGGCGAGCAGCCCGGACAGCAGGCGGCGGGCCCGGGCGATCTGGTGCGTGGCGCCTTCGAGGTCGAGGCGGCCGTACACCTCGGCGAGGTCCTCGGCGGAGCGGGGCAGCGGCTGGCGGGGCAGCCGGGCCGAGCGCAGCGCGACCGTCGGCAGCAGCGTGGTCGCGCCGAGGGCGAGCGGCGCCACGACGGCGGCGGCCGCGGCGGCCCGGGCGTCGGCCAGGATCGCGATCAGGGCGCCGAGCGTGGCCGCGAGGGCGGCGATGCCGAACGCGGCGAAGACGTGGTCGCCGCCGCCGACCACGGCCGGGCTGACCGCGGCGACGAGCAGCGCGGCGGCTCCGGCGATGAGCAGGTGCCCGCGGCCCCAGTCGCCGCCGAGCAGCTCGGCGGCGCACAGCGCGGCGCTGGGCACGGCGAGCGCGGCCGCGAGGGTCGCCGCCGCGAGGTCGTTGACGGCCCGGGACATGGCCCAGGCGATGGCGAGCAGCAGCAGGGCCAGGCCGCCCGCGAGCCCGCCGGCGATGTGACCGCCCGCGGCCGCGAGGGCGCCAAGCCCGCCGAGGACGGCGACGGTGACCAGCGCCGCACAGGCGAGCCGCAGGTCCTTCGTCGCCCAGGGGCGGGGCACGCCGTCCTGCGCGATGAGTTCGACGACGTCGTCGTACACCGGCGGCGGGGTGTGCTCGGCCGCGCGGTGCAGCACCAGCAGCGCGCCCTCGGCCACGCCGGCCTCGGACAGCGTCGTGCCGGGGTCGAGCCGCTCGGCGTCGGCGGTCGACAGCACCCAGCCGCCGGCCTCGTGCTCGTCCTGCCCGACCTGGCGCAGCAGCATCGGCAGCAGCCGCGCGAGCGTCACCGCGGACGGCACGGCGAGGTCGACCTGGACCCCGGGCGCGGCCAGCCGGACCCGGCAGAACGCCCCGCCGTGGCCGGTGTCAACGGACGGTAACGTCGTCGTACTCCGCGTCATCGCGCTCCCCCGCCGGCGACGCCGGTGCTGCTCGTGTGCCTTGTCATGCCGGTCCGTAGGGTAACTTCATCGATCGAAGAGTTCCAGCGGCCGCATCGACGGTCACAATATGTCACACGGGGGTTCCGCTTTGCCCACGACGGCGTTCCGCCGCCCGCCCCGGATACCGCGGCCGAGCGTGCCCGAGGGCGAGGTGCTGCTCCAGCCGCCGCCCGAGCTGACCAAGCCGGACTCGGGCAACGTCTGGCTCACCGCGCTGCCGGCGCTGTCGGGGCTGGGGTCGGTGGCGTACCTCTTCGCCGCGCCCAGCAACCCGATCACCTACGTCGCCGGGTCGTTCTTCCTGTTCTCGTCGCTGGCCATGGTGGCCGGGTCGCTGCTGCGGGCCCGGGCCACCCAGCGCGCCGACGCCGAGCACAACCGGCGGGACTACCTGCGGTACCTGGGCCGGATGCGGGAGCGGGTGCGGCGCACGGCCGACGCCCAGCGGGAGGCGGCCGAGTGGGTGGCGCCCGCCCCGGACCAGCTGTGGTCGGTGGCGGCCGGGGCGCGGCTGTGGGAGCGCCGGCCGCTCGATCCGGACTTCGGCTGGCTGCGGCTGGGGCAGGGGCCGCAGTACCTGTCCACGCAGCTCGTGCCGGGCGAGACCGGGCCGGTCGAGGACCTCGACCCGCTGTGCGCGCTCGCGCTGCGCCGGTTCATCGCCAGCCACTCCGCGGTGCCGGACCTGCCGGTGCAGCTGTCCCTGCGGCGGTACGCGGCGATCGCCCTGTCCGGTGACCGCGACGAGGCCCGCTCGCTGGCCCGCGCCCTGGTCGCCCAGGCCGTCACCTGGCACGCCCCGACCGACCTGCGCCTCGTCGTGTGCACCGGCGACGCCGAGGCCTCCCAGTGGGGCTGGGTGAAGTGGCTGCCGCACGCCCAGCACCCGACCGAGCTCGACCACGCGGGGCCGGTGCGGCTGGTCAACCCGTCGCTGGCGGTGCTGGAGGAGTGGCTGGAGGTCGAGCTGGCCAACCGGCCCGGGTTCAACCGGCACGCGGCCGCCGACCCGGACGTGCCGCACCTGCTCATCGTCCTCGACGGCGGCATGACGACCGGGCTGGAGCTGCTGCTCAACCCCGACGGCCTGCAGGCCGCGACGATCGTCGACCTCGACGGGCGGACCGCCGAGCTGGTCCGCGGCCACGGCGTGGAGCTCGTCGCCGCCGACGGCCGCCTCGACACCCGGGTCGGCACCTCGCTGACCCCGCTGGGCCGGCCCGACACGCTGCGCCCGGCCGTGGCGGCGGCGCTGGCCGAGCAGGTCGCCGAGTTCCGCCTCGACGTGGTGACCGCGCAGGCCGAGGACCTCTCCACGGTCGACCAGACGCTGCCCGGCCTGCTCGGCATCGACGACCCGGGCCACCTCGACCTGCCGTCGCTGTGGGCGCCGCGGGCGCTGCGCGACCGGCTGCGCGCCCCGATCGGCATCGCGGCCGACGGCGCGGTCCTCGAGCTGGACATCAAGGAGTCGGCGTACGACGGCATGGGCCCGCACGGCCTGGTCATCGGCGCCACCGGCTCCGGCAAGTCCGAACTGCTGCGCACCCTCGTGCTCGCGCTCGCCTCGACGCACGGCCCGGACGCGCTGAACCTGGTGCTGGTCGACTTCAAGGGCGGCGCCACGTTCGCCGGGATGGCCACGCTGCCGCACGTCGCCGCGGTCATCACCAACCTGCAGGACGACCTCGCCCTCGTCGACCGCATGCAGGAGGCGCTGTCCGGCGAGATGAACCGGCGCCAGGAGATCCTGCGCGCGGCCGGCAACCTGGTCTCGGTCCGCGACTACGACCGGGCCCGCCAGCGCGGGGCCGACCTGCCGCCGCTGCCGAGCCTGTTCATCGTCGTCGACGAGTTCTCCGAGCTGCTGTCGCAGAAGCCGGACTTCGCCGACCTGTTCGCCCAGATCGGCCGGCTGGGCCGCTCACTGGGCCTGCACCTGCTGCTCGCCTCGCAGCGGCTCGACGAGGGCCGGCTGCGCGGGCTGGAGGCGAACCTGTCCTACCGGATCTGCCTGCGCACGTTCACCGAGCAGGAGAGCCGCACCGTCCTCGGCGTACCCGACGCGTTCAGCCTGCCCAGCGCGCCCGGGCACGGCTACATGCGCGGCGAGTCGGCGAACCTGCGCCGGTTCCGGGCCGCGTACGTCTCCGGCCCCTACGGCACCCAGGAGCAGGTCGGCGACCAGCTGCTGGCCGGCGGGCTGGAGGTGCGGGTGTTCACGGCGGAGTACCAGCAGGCGCCGCAGGCCTCCGAGGCGGGCCGGTTGCCAGGGATGCCAGGGATGCCATGGTCGGGCGGCGACCCGGCCGACACCACCGAGACGGTCAACCTGCAGGAGGTCGAGAGCGCGCAGCGGACCATCCTGTCGACGATGGTGAACCAGCTCACCGGGCAGGGCACCGAGGCGCACCGGGTCTGGCTGCCGCCGCTGGGCGCCCCGGACACCCTCGACACCCTCATGGCCGACCTGCGGGTCCGCCCGGGCCGCGGCTACGGCGCCGACCCGCGCGCCGAGCCGCTGCGGGTGCCGGTCGGCATCGTGGACCGGCCGTTCTACCAGCGCCGCGACCCGATGTGGGTGGACCTGGCCGGCTCCGGCGGGCACGCGGCCGTCGTCGGCGGGCCCCGCTCGGGCAAGTCGACGCTGCTGCGGACCGTGATCTGCGCCCTGGCGCTGCGGCACACCCCGGCCGAGGTGCAGTTCTACGCCCTCGACTTCTCCGGCACGCTGTTCGGCCTGTCCGGGCTGCCGCACGTCGGCGGGGTCGCGGGCCGGCAGGAGGCCGAGGTCGCCCGCCGGATCGTGGCCGAGGTCGGCGCGATCATCGAGGACCGCGAGCGGCGCTTCCGCGAGCTCGGCGTGGACACCATGGCCGACTACCGGCGGCTGCGCGAGCAGGGCGTGGTCGACGACGACCGGTTCGGCGACGTGTTCCTGGTCGTGGACGGCTGGGCGGTGCTGCGCCAGGACTACGAGGACCTGGAGTCGGCGCTGATCAGCCTGGCCGCCCGGTCGCTGACCTACGGCGTGCACCTCATGCTGACCGCGAACCGCTGGCTCGACTTCCGCTTCGGCCTGCGCGACCTCATCGGCACCAAGCTGGAGCTCAAGCTCGGCGACGCGCTCGACTCCGAGATCGACCGCAAGGCCCAGCTGGCGGTGGCCGGCGACCGGCCCGGCCGCGGCGTGAGCCCCGACAAGATGCAGTTCTTGGCGGCGGTACCCCGCATCGACCGCCGCCGCCAGGCCGACGACCTCTCCACCGGCGTTTCCGGCCTGGTCCAGGCGGTCGCCGACTACTGGGACGGCCCGGCGGCCCCGCGGGTGCGCCTGCTGCCGCCCCTGGTCGAGTTCGCGGACCTGCCCAAGGAGTCCCGCGAGCACGGCATCGTGCTCGGCCTGGAGGGCGGCCGGCTGCGCCCGGTCGAGTTCGAGTGGCGCGAGCCGGGGCTGGTCCTGCTCGGCGACGCGGAGTCCGGCAAGACCTCGACGCTGCGGGCGGTCGGCCGGCAGGTCGTCGACACGTGGCAGCCGAAGCAGGCCAAGGTGATCCTGCTCGACTACCGGCGCAGCCTGCTCGGCGAGTTCACCGGCGAGTCACTGCTCGGCTACGCGGCCAACCAGTCGCAGGCCGAGGAGCTGGTCGCCGGGCTCGTCGAGGGCTTCACCAAGCGGCTGCCCGGCGCCGACGTGACCCCGCAGCAGCTGCGCACCCGCAGCTGGTGGACCGGGCCCGACATCTACCTGCTCGTCGACGACTACGAGCTGGTCGCCTCGGGGGTCAACCCGCTGATCCCGCTGCTGCCGTTCCTGTCCCAGGCCCGGGACATCGGCATGTACCCGTACGTCGCCCGGCGGGCCGGCGGTGCCGCGCGGGCGCTCATGGACCCGTTCCTGGGCGCGATGCGCGAGCTGAGCTTCCCGGCCGTGGTGCTCAGCGCGCCCCGCGACGAGGCTCCGATGTTCGGCGTGCGGCCCGCGCAGCTGCCGCCCGGGCGGGGGACGCTCGTGCATCGCCGGTACGGAAACGTGCCCATTCAGCTCGCCCGATTGGACGCCCGCCCCGAGGTGGAGTGATCATGGCGCGGAACAGGTAAATATTCTTGTGGCCGCCGATACTTGTCCTAGAACGATATATTGAAGATGGTGTTCGACGGGGGAGCCAGGTTTGTTCAACGACATGCACGAGCGATCGACCGCACGGGGCGTCCGTGCCGTGGCCCTGACGGCCGCGGCGCTCGCCTTCGCGGCCGCCTGCTCGGACTCGTCCGACCCCCAGGCGGGGACCAGCACGGCCCCGACCACCCCGGCCACGACCCCGGCCGCCCCGTCAAGCACCCCGGCCACGACCGGACCCTCGGCGGCGCCGAGCTACACCAAGCCGCCGTCGCGCAACCTCACCCGCCCGGCGGGTGTGGCCGCGATCCCGGGTTCGGCCTGCTCGACCGCGCTGGGGGACATCCACATCTTCGCGGCGTCGTGGGCGGCCAACCAGGTCAAGTACGTGGCGCTGGGGCAGAAGGTGCCCGATGACGTGTGGGCCGAGACGGCCCAGGTCACCGACAACTACCACCAGGGGATCGGCATCACCCGCGGCGACATCAAGGCCGCGAAGGTGCCGGAGAGTTTCCCGGTGTACGGCGACCTGGCCGACGCGGACGCGGCGATCACCGAGGCGGTCGCGGCGGCCAAGGCGAAGGACAGCTCGAACGTGATGTCGATCTACTTCAAGGCCCGCACGGCCGAGGACCACCTGGTCGAGTCGTGCTCGGCGCTGGAGTGAACGACTGGCAAACGATCCACCACCTTGAGGAGGGTGCGCAGTGTCCGGTGTGAAGATCGATCTAGCGGCCGTGCTGGCCGCGGAGAGCGTCGTGAACAACGCCGTCTCCGAGATGGAGGGCGTCACCCAGAAGATCCTCGCCCAGGCGGGGCTCAGCGAGGCGGCCATGAAGGCCCCGGCGGGGCAGATCACCTCGTCGACGTTCTCCGGTCTGGGCGGCGGCGGCAAGGCCCTCTCCGAGACCCTGACCGAGCTGCAGAACGACCTGGCCAAGCTGCGGGCGACCGCGGAGTCCGGCTCCGACCAGGCCACCCAGGCCGCCAAGGCGGGTGTCGGTTCGTCCGTCGCCCAGGGCATGTGAGAGAGAGGGTCATCGGATGAGCGGCAGCGGCTACATCGAGTTCAAGAACGAGGACATCTCCACCATCGCCAACGTGACCCGGAACTCCCAGGCCGACTGGGACCGGATCTGGGAGGGCGTGCGCGGCAAGCTCACCGGCGTCGTCTCCGAGGCCCTGGACGCCCTCACGGGCGCCTCCCTCGAGGACCGCACGGCGCGCTACCACCAGCGCACGGCGCAGTACACCGCCGACCTCAACTCGCAGCACCTCGCGGTGAACAACGTCGGCTCGATCTCGGCTGACACCAACCAGCAGATGAGCCGGGTCATCGCCGGCTGATTTCCACGGGAACGGGCCGGGCTGCGTCCCGGCCCGTCACGTCAGAGCGCCTGGAGGGATGACGGTGGGCGACGCGTACGGATGGACCGACAACGGCCGGCAGGTCTTCGACCCGAAGCGGCTCGAAGATGCCGCCCTCGACCTGCGACAGAACCAGAAGCCGGCCGACTTGCAGGACCAGTTGCTGAGCAACCTGATCCCGCAGGCCGCGTTCGGTGAGATCCCCGGCGGGGCCGCGGCCTTCGCCCGGTTGTCCGACTCCTACCGTTCGATGGTGCAGGAGCTCAAGAAGGTCGGGATCGACATGACCGACCTGGCCAGCCGCACGCTCGCGGCGGCGGAACTGGCCCGGCAAGCCGACCCGGCCACCCAGCGAGCGGCCCGGATGGGCCAGTCCCGCGCCTACTGACGGGAGCGACCATGGCCGGTTACGACTACTACACCGCCAAGACCAAGCTGGAGAGCGGCGAGCCCTACTCGCTCGAGTCCGTGGCGACGACCTGGCGCAACTTCGCCGAGGCGCTGCGCAACGCGGCCGGGCACCTGCAGGGCACGTCGGCCAAGGTCACCGAGCAGTACGGCGACCCGTACCAGAACTTCGGCGATCGGGCCGTCCCGGTGGCGAACTGGATGAGCAACGTCAGCGGCTACGCCGACGCGGTGGCCGGCGGCCTGTCGAAGGCCTCCACCACGGGCAGCAGCGCCCAGATGACGATGTACCAGGAAGAGTACGAGTTCAACCAGGACGTCGACAAGATCGTCGGTCCCGAGGGCGCCCTGTCCATGGGCCGCGTCCAAGCCATCGACCGGCGTGAGGCGCAGGCCGCGGCGGTGCTCAACAAGGAGATCGACAAGTGGTCGGCCGCGTATGAGGCCTTCCAGCCCGGCGCGCTCGACACGGCCCCCACCCGGGCCGGCAGCGGCGGCGCCGACGACGGCGGCGCCGGCTCCGGCAGCGGCACCAACGGCTCGTCGGGCGGCGCGCAGCCGATCTCGTCGGGCGGCAACGGCAATGGCAACGGCAACGGGGCCGTGATCGGCACGGTCGGTGGCGTCGGTGCGGGGACGACGACGACCGGCAACGGCTCACAGGTCGGCTCGGGGACCTTCCCGGGCTCCTCGGTCGTCGGGCCGGGCGACGGCGACTTCGCCGGCTGGGTCAAGGACCCGCGCACCGGGTACCTCATCGACCCGTCGACGGGCCAGGAGTACGACCCGACGACCGGGCGCTGGATCGACCCGGTCACCGGCAAGCCCTTCGGCGACGTGGAGCAGTACGCGTCGCGCCTCGAGGGCCTCGACGGCGGCGGCAACCCGACCGGGCTGCTCGGCGGCAACGGTCCCCTCGCGCTCGCCCCGACCCTCGGTGGCGGCGGCGGGGCCGGAGGCGGCGGCGGTACCGGCGGCATCTACGGCGGCCTCGTCCCGCCGAGCCTGGACCCGAACAACCCGGCCTCGGCCCAGCTGCGCCAGCAGGCCGCCGATCGCATGGCGGCCAAGGCGTACGCGGCCGAGCAGCTGGCGCTCAAGGAGGCCAGCCAGGGCGGCCGGCCCTACGTGCCGCCGATGCAGGGCGGCATGGCGGGCGGCCTCGACGGCGGCCGCGGCGGGGCCAACCGCCGGCGTTCGCTCGTCACCGAGCCGGAGTCGACGTGGACCAACCGGGCCCGCAACCTGAACCGCGCCACCGGCCGGGCCGGCGGCGGTGGCGTCCAGGAAGAGGGGCTGCTGGCGTCCGGTCGCGGCGGACGGGCCGGCGGCGGCCGGGGCATGGCCCAGGAGTCGATGCTGGGCCCGGGCTCCAGCGCCGCGGCGGCGTCGCGGGGCCGGGCGGGCCGGATGCCCGGCGAGCCGATCGAGCCGGGCGCGGGCCGGGCCGGCGGTCAGGGCCAGGGTCAGGGCCGCGGGGCGTACCTGCCCCCGACCCAGGCGGGCGCGGCCGACGAGCGCAAGGACAAGCGGCGCAAGCGGCCGGACTGGCTGGTCGAGGACGACGTGTGGTCGGCGCACCTGGAAGCCGGCCCGCGCGTGCTGGGCGAGGATTAGCCCGAGGATTAGGCAGGAGGCACACCGTGGCGGACATGGCGTACGACACCGAGCAGCTGCGGCAGGGCGGCAAGATCAGCCGGCAGGCCAGCGACCAGGCCGACCAGGCCGGCACCACCGTCAACGGCACGCTGGTCTCGGCCGGCGCGTTCGGCGACGTCGGGCCGGCCGGCTCGCTCGCCAACGTGCTCGACCAGGCCAAGGCCGAGCACGCCAAGGGCGCCCAGGGCGCCGCCGTGAACACCGACGTCTCCGGGCAGCGGGCGGACGTGACCGCCGACGCCGGGGATCAGCTGGTGCAGGTGACCACGGTGGCCGCGAAGAGCGGCGTGTCGCAACAGGTCGTCGACGGCATGTCCTGAGCGTTTGTTCTTCTGCGCGCCCGCATCGTTCTACGGTGCGGGCGCGCTTTCGTTGCCGAGGCTGCCGTCCGGCCAGGCCAGGATGCGGCAGAACGAGTCCGGCCGCGGGCACTTCAGGGGGAGTTCGGTCACCTTCGTCGAGCCGTCCTGCAGGGCGCCGAAGCGGGTGCTGCCGTCGCGCTGGTAGGCGGCGGTCACCGCGACCGTGCCGCCGTCGGCGATCGCCCGGGAGCGGTCGCTCACGCTGCCCCACATCCAGCTGATGTCGGTGTTGCGGGCCGCGGTGTGGTGGTACCGGGTGCTGATCCGGCCGCCGCCGATCGACTCGACCGAGAACCAGTCGTTGACCTTCGTCCACCCCTGCGGCTGGCCGGGCACGACCGTGGCGAAGCCGCCGCGGCCGGACGGGTCGAGGTCGACCGGGGGATCGCCGGGGCGCATCGGGCCGGACTGGCGGTCCGCGGCGGTCCGGTTCTCGGCGCCGAAGAGGCGGGTGCCGTCGGTGCTCGCGTAGCCGGTGGCCGCGTCGAAGGCGAAGGGCTGCACGGCCGCGGGCAGCCAGACCGGGGTGCCGTCCGCGCCGATGACGAAGCTGCCGTCGCCCGGCGTGGCGAGCGCGGTGCAGGCCTCGCCCGGCTTCGGCGGCAGCGTGTGGGTGCACCAGGACGAGCCGGTGCGGATCAGCGCGACGTCCCGGCCCAGCCCGACGGTCGCGCCGGTCCAGTCGGTGCCGACCACCTTGCCCGCGGCCACGTCCACGAGGGGCAGGCCGGGTGCGCTGAACCACTGGTACCCGGGGGAGAAGTACTGCGTGCGCAGCATCAGGTCGGCGTCGGCGATGTATGCCGGGTAGCCCGCCATGCCCAGCACCTGATCCTGGGCGTACACCGCGCCGCCCGACGGGCTCGGCAGCTCGCAGGAGGCGAGGATCTGGCCGGTGCGCACGTCGACCGCGGTGATGGCGGCCGGCAGCGCGGCCCGGGCCGGTTGCCCCGGGACGGCGTCCGGCTTCGGCCCGGCCCACAGCACCGCAGTGGACGGGCCGCTGAGCCGGTCAGTGCGGCACGGTGCCGGCCCGGTGGCACTCGGCGCCGGGTCCGGCGCGGGGTCGGTGCAGGCGGCCAGCAGCAGCAGGCCGGCCAGCACCGCCCCGAGTCGGGTCAGCCTCACTTGACCGGGATGACGGGCGCCGTGGTGTTCGTGTCGCCCTTGTTGTCCGGCACCTGTTTGTCGACGTAGGCGCCGTCCCAGGTGGTCGGCTCGTGGTAGGTGAAGCGGGTCTCGTCGCCGTAGTAGATGCGGTACTGGTCGTCCGTGTTCGACCAGTTGCCGCCGGCGTCGCCGAGCGAGCCGACCTGGTCCGCGCCCGTGCCGGAGGCGTCCGTGGCGAACTGGGTGTTGTACCCGCCGCCGTGCTGCTTGTCGGTCGTCGAGGGCGCGCCGATCGTGCCGTCGACGGTGCGCCCGCCGAGGTCGACCGTGTAGTTGTCGAGGTTGTTGTAGATCTGGCGGACGACGGCCTCCGGGTATTGCCCGTCGGAGTCCGCGGTCACCGGCACCATGCCGCCGTTGCCGTCCGACACCATGATCGGGTGGCCGGACTTGGCGCTGGCGTCGATCGTCATGGCCACGATGTTGTCCTGCACCCGGGCGTGCGCCGAGGCCTCGGCGTTGTTGCCGTTGGCGAGGTCCACCACGTACTGCTGCAGGTTGGTGATGTACTGGTTCTGGTCCGGCGCCTCGGGCTCCTGGATCGCGGCGTCCGTGATGATGCCGAACGCGGTCGAGCCGACGTCGAGCGCGGTGCTGGCCTGCGGCGGCAGCGGCATCAGCCCGGCGATGTCGAAGAACGTGTTGACGCCGTCGATGTAGCCCTTCTTGACGTTGTAGTCCGACATCGCCTGCGCGTATGCGAGGTCCTCGGCCGTCTTCTTGGCCTTGTCGTCCATGCCGCCCTGCAGCACCATGTCGTTGATGACCCCGGCCGCGGCGGCGTCGGTGCTGCTGGTCAGGCGGATCGCGTCGGCCATGGCCCGCTGGTACACCGGATCGCTCGGGTCCGTGTGCCCGGCCTTCATGGCCATCTCCAGGTAGTCCCCGCCGCGGGCCAGCGTGCCCTCGCGGAAGTGCTGGTAGACGCCCGGGTCGCTGGCCGCGACGAACTTCAGGAAGTTGCCGCGGGTGGCGGCGTCCATCTGGAAGCCCGAGATCTTCGTGCCGTCCGGCAGCGTGATCGTCGTGACGCCGTTCGGGCCCGTGTCGTACTGCGCGAAGGAGTCCACGTAGGTCATGCCCACGTTCGCGATGGCGCCCTTGACCTTGTCGTTGGCCATCTTCGCCAGGCCGTCGTAGTCGGTGCCGGCGTCCTGCACGATAGCCAGGCCCGCCTTGGCGGCGGCGTCGTCGGACAGGCCGTGCCCGCGCATGCTCGCCGAGAGCAGGACGTCGGAGGCGCCCTGGCCGGACTGCCAGTTCATGCCCATGACCTCGCGCCGCTCGGCCGCGTTGTTCACTATCCAGTCGTTGGTGAACGGCCGGTTGCGGGCCACCACGCCGAGCGCGTCGGACGACAGCTCGTCCGGCATGAGCTTGTTCCAGTCGTCGACCGACAGCTCCTTGAGCGACGGGTCGTAGCCGTGCGCGATCGGGTAGTCGGCCTTGTAGTTCGCGTACATGACGTTGATCTGGTGCTTCCAGCGCAGCGACGCGTCCTTGAGGTTCGACGCGAGCTCGTTGCTCGGCGCCACGCCGTCGCTGGAGTAGTCGTTGAGCAGCCCGGTGAACCCGGCCGCGGCCAGCAGCGCCGGGTCGGTCTTCGGCGGCCACGGCTCGCCGATGTGCCGCTCACCCGGCGTGGCGAAGAAGCCGACCTGGTCGGACGGGTCGGTGACGCCGAGGTTGCTGGCGATGATGTCCCGCGCCGACTTCGGCAGCTCGTTGTACGGCACGTTCTGCGACAGGTTCAGGAAGCCGTCGCCGACCCGGCTGACCATCTGCACGAACGGGTTCTTCTGGTCGGGCTTCTCGCCCGGCTTGACCCCGATCTGCTTGTCGGCCCAGTCCTTGATCTCCCCGAAGTGCGGGGTGACCTCCTCGTAGTACCCCTTGAGCCAGTTCTTCTCCGCCTCGGTCAGCGGGACGCCGGCCTTCTGCTTGGCGTTGAGCAGGTCGAGGTACTGCGTGTTCTTGTCGAACGCGGCCTTGGCGGCGGCCGGGTCGGTCAGCTTCGTCGCGTCGACGGTGCCCTTGCCGGCGGCCGTCGGGTCGGGCACGTCCACGTCGCCCGGCCCCTCGTCCAGCGCCGTCGGCGGGATGAAGCCCAGGTCGGCCATGGCCTTGAGGTGGTCGGACAGGTACTTCTCGTACTCGCCGATCGACGTGGTCAGCGGCCCGCCCGCGTCCTTGACCTTCTGCACGGCGCGGTTGATGAACGGCTGCATGTACTGCTGCCGGTTCTGCTGGAAATCAGGGTCGTTGTGGTACTGCCTGACCTGCTGGTTCCACTCGCCGATGATCCCGTTGACGTCGCTGACCAGCGTGTTGATCTGGGTGTTCGCCTTGGTCGTGCGCTGCGACAGGTCACTCGCCGTCTCCGACAGCAGCTTGGCGATCTTGCCCAGCTTCTCGCCGTTGTTGCCCAGCTGCTTGCTGGCCTCGGCCACCTGCGCATCGACGTCGATCGGCGTCGCATTGTTGACCTTGTACCCGTCGCCGGCCTTCTCCAGGCCCTTCGTCGCCAGGGTCACCGCGTCGCCCTGCTGGGCCGCGGCCTGGTTGAACCCACGCGCCATGGCGTAGATCTCTTCCGGATCACCGGCGGTGAACTGGTCGCGCAGCTTCCACGGGTCAACCCCGGCCGCAGCAACCAGTGACGCTTGCGAGAAGTCGCTCATCACGCTCCCGTTTCCTGCCCCCCGCGGGCGGCGCTTCGAAAAGGATCACGGTTACCCCGTATTGTGCCATGCACGTCGATAAGTCGCGCCTCGCGCATGCGCCGAGGTCACGGCCGGTCCGGATACGGGGGGAACGATGCTTGCTGCGGCACGGGCAGTGGAGTACCTGCGACGCCTGCAACACCCGCGCGGCAGCTGGAGCGACTTCATGGTCGCCGTCGGCACCTCGGACGCCTGGGTGACGGGCTACACGGGCACGGCCCTGGCCACCGCAGCCGCCGCCGACCACCTGGACCCGGCCGTCCGCAAGGCCGCCGCGGAGGGCGCCGACGCCGCAGCCGACTGGCTCCTGTCGGTCCTCGGCCCCCGCGGCGCCTGGGGCTACCACGCCGGCGTGGCCCCGGATGCCGACTCAACGGCCTGGGCCGTCCGCCTGCTGGCCGCGAGGGGCCGCGCAGTCCCGCAGAGCGCCCTGACGTTCCTGGCGGCGCACGAGAGCGACGGCGGGTACCGCACGTACAACGACGTCTCCCGCACCCGCCGCTGGTCCCAGCCCACTCCCGACGTCACCGCGACCGCCCTGCTGGCCAGGCACGAGGCCGGCCAGCTGGACCGGGCGGCCCTGGCCGGCGCCTTCGTCCGCCTCATCGCCCCCTGGCAGCGCCCACCGGGCCGCTGGACGAGCATCTGGTGGGCCGAGGACGGCTACGCCACGACAACGGCCCTGGAGGCCTGGGTGGCGGCGGGCCGGCCGGGCCTGACCCCGGTCCCGGCCCCCGTCCGCCCTCCGCAGACGGCCTTCGGCCACGCCCTGTGGCTGCACAGCCTCACCCTGACCGGCGCCGCCGCCGACCCGCTTCCCCTGCTGGACGCCCAACGCCCGGGCGGCGGCTGGTCCGGCGACGCTGAGCTCCTGGTCCCCGACCCGAGCGGCGGCGGCCTGACGGAGCGCAGCATCGACGCCCGCGGCATCTTCACCACGGCCACCGCCCTGCGCGCCCTGCTGGTGGCCGCGCCCGCTGCTGACGACCGACCCCCGGCCCAGCCCCAGCGCTCCGACGCCGGCCTCGGCTACGACCGCCTGATCGCCACCGTCGCCGCCGACCTGGGCATCGACCCGGACCGCTCGGTACGGGTGTTCCGCGAGCTGACCCGCGAGTCGCTGGCCGCCCCGGTGCCGTGGCCCACCGCCCAGCTGTCCGGCCTGGCCGGCGGCCTGCCGGTAGAACTGTCGGTGACGGACGGACCACCGTCCCTGCGCTACACCGTGGAGGTCGGCGACCCGGTCCTGCCCGCCTTCCCCCGCGCGGTCAGCGGCCTGTACGCGATCGGCCGCGCCGCGGAACTGCTCGGCTTCGGCGAGTCCTGGGCCCGCGCCCGCCCCGCGATCGAGGCCATGGTCGACCCGTCGCTCCCGGTCCCAGAGGGCTGCCGCTTCTGGGTCTGGGCCGGCGTGGACGCTGAAGCCTCCGGCGGCGAGGTCCTGAAGATCTACCTCAGCGCCCTGCACCACGACCTCGCCGACGGCCGCGCCTTCCACCGCGTCGCCACCGCCTTGCAGCGCCTGGGGATGCCGGCTTCGGCCCCCGCGCCGGCCGCGTTCGCCCGCCTGGAGTCGGCGGGTTTCTGCCAGGAGCTCGGCATCGGCCTGGGCCGCGGCGGACGTCTCGGCGCCAAGGTGTACTACGAGCTGCCCGGCTGGCGTCCTGACCTCGTCGCCGCCGTGCTGACCGACGCCGGGCTGCCTGCCGATCCCTCCCCGCTCGTGCCCCGCATTCCGGGGGTGCTGACCGAGGAGGTCGCGGCTTCGCACCGGGCGGGCATCATGCTCCGCGTCGGTCTGCCGTCGGGGGCCGTGACGGAGGTGTCGTCGGCTTCGGCCTTCATGCGCCCGATGATCGGCCACACCGAGATCGCCCGCCGGGTCGGGGACTGGCTGGGGAGCACCGGGGACCGGCGCGCGTTCGACGCCGTCGCCCGGCGGCTCCTGCCCGGCTGGCCCGACAAGGTCGGCCGGCTGCACAGCATGTTCACGCGGGCCTACTCCGGGGACAGCGCTCGGACCACCGTCTACCTGCGGCCCGGGTTCCCTGCGCTCGACTAGCTCGGCCGCACGCAATTGGCGCAGCTTCTCGGCGTGGCGCTGGGCGAGCCCCCAATCGCGATGCCTTTTGTGCTCCTGCCGGAATTTCTCCGTGCTGGCACAGTAATTTCTTCGTCTCGTCGTGTCCCGCATCGCTGTCAATTCGGCCCGGCCAAACAATGACATCTGCCCCACACAACAATTGTCCCACCAGGCCCCGACAACCTCAAACGATTCCATATAAAGCGAAATCCCTGAGTTGTACCACCGAATGATGACCACGACGAACCCGGCAGCCCCCAACGGTCTGGACCACCGAACCTTGACCAGAGTCGGAACCGGGACCACGCTAACCCTGTGGGCCGCCGACAGGCGGGCCGAACCATCGGACGAGGGCACTGCGCGGTTGCCCATCGGTCCGGTGGAAAGCTTTAAGCCGGACCGATGGGCACCACATATGTGCCCTCGTCCGATGGTCCCCGGCCGCCGGGGCGACCGGAATGTATTAGCGTCGTCCCGGTACCAACTTTGGTCACCGTTCGGTGGTCCAGACCGTACATCCAGGAGCCGGGTCCGCAGTGGTCGACGTTCGGTGGTCCAGGCGGAGAAATTGGAAAGAGGAAAGAAGGAACTTCCCAGTTCCGAACTATCCGTTTCGCGGCCCTCGTGACCGGGCGTCCGGCATGATTGAGCTATGAACGACCTGAACCCCGGCGACGTGACAGTTGGCTCCACTGTCCGGGTCACCTTCGACCTTCCCCGGGATGACGACTGGCCGCCCGTCGGCAATGAAACGCTTGAGGCGCTCTTGGCGGCGCACGACACCGTGCAGCTGCGAGAATGTCCCTACTTTGCGCGCCATGTCGCGAAGGGTGACGTCTTTCGAGTACGCAGGATCGGGACCGGCTCGTGGGAAGCCCTCGACCGTCTGGAACCGTCGGGACATTGCACCATCAGGATAGTCCCATTCCGAAAGGGCCCGCTGGAAGGCTCGCGTGAACGGGTCATTGGAGCGTTCGCGCCGCTTGGGGTTTCAGGAAAAGGTCACAGCCGATTCAGGATTG
The DNA here is from genome assembly GCF_050942475.1 of Dactylosporangium sp. CS-033363. NCBI lineage: Bacteria > Bacillati > Actinomycetota > Actinomycetes > Micromonosporales > Micromonosporaceae > Dactylosporangium > Dactylosporangium sp. CS-033363. The sequence continues at coordinate 4,024,064 of NZ_CP192032.1, forward strand.
TAGCCCTTGACGTCCCAGAGACCGCCGATCTCGTGGCCACGAAACACGTACTGTATGACGGCGTGGACGATGGCTGGTGGGACTACGAAGAGGGCTGCCTGAGCGACGCATGGCTGGCGACTGAACCCGATCGGAACCCAGCCGACTGACACGCGCACAACGCCGGTTTCAAGATTGCTTACATCGGCTCGTAGCACCTTTTGCTCTCTGACGAACCACTCGGGACGGCTGGATCGGGGCGGCGGCGTTGCTCTGGGCGGCGTTCGTGAGAAGGAACGACGGTGTCGTACGAGCTCCTGATCGACCGGATTCGCGCGAAGGCCGCCGCGGCCGGCGAAATTCGGGACCCAGTCGGCCGCGCGGTCGCGGCGGCACGTCCATGGGACGGCCATTTGGCGCCCGTCCGGCAGATGGCGGCTGATCACCATGGCCGCGCAACTCGACGAAGGACCGCGAAGTCACTCAATGTGGTCAACTCTTTCCACGGCGTATCCGATAGAGTTACGGTCGTGGATGTCATCGGGTGCTGGCGCGGAGGTCACATGGCGCGACGCAAGGGGCTCATCGCCCAGCTCATTGATGCCCGCCAGCAAGCGAGGAAACGTGAGGCGCAGGCTGACGCGCGTCGGCACCGAGAGTTGGTCGCCGAACAGAAGCGTCAGCAGGCGGAGGCGCTGCGTGAGGCGCGGCAGGCCGAGGCGGCCGCGAAAAAGGCTGATGCTGCCCGCATCCGCCACGAGGCCCAAGCCAACCGGTTCGCCGAGCAGGCGGCGGCGAAGGCGACTCGGGACGCGGCGCAGCGCGAACGCTCCGAGGAAATGCGCCGTACAGCAGAGTCCCGCGCTGCCGCCCAACTGGCCGCTGCGGCGAAACGTCAGGCCGATCAGGACGAACGCGCGCAGAAGGCGGCCGAGGCCGACTTCCGGACCGAGGCCCTCAACGCCAAAGTTGCCGACTTCAAGCAGCTCCTGGTCGCAAGGAACCGGACCGGTAGGTCATCGTTGGAGCTTGCCGCGGCCCTCCAACACGGCGGGCCCGCCGCGCTCGTCGAGCGCCTCCAGTTTGTCCTGGCCCAATCCCGCTATCCCGAGGGTCTGACGGGCAAGGCCGCTGCCCACTACGACCCGGCCTCCCGAGACCTTCTGATCGAGTACGAACTGCCGCTGCAAACCGCGGTGCCCGCCGTCGTCGCCTACCGGTTCACACCGGCGAAGGGCATGACTGCCGCGCCGCGCAGGGAGCCGGAGATCAAGAAGTTGTACGGCGACCTGATTGCCAGACTCACCCTCCGGACGATCGGTGAAGCCTTCGAAGCCACCTCGCCGGAGGTCGTCGCAGGCATCGTCTTCAACGGCTACGCATCGACGAAGGACAAGGCCACCCGGCGCGCCGTCCGTCCCTTGTTGATCAGCGTGAACGCGGAGCGGGACCGGTTTGCCGAGGTGGACCTGGACGAGCCGGAACTCGACCCTGTGCTGTGCCTCCGCAGCCACCTCAATGCCATCGTGTCCCCGCACCCCTACGACCTCGAAGCGGTGCGACCGGTGGTCTCCTTCGATCTGTCGAAGTACAAGTTCATCGACGAGATGGACGTCCTCGCCGGCATGGACAGTCGTATGGACCTGCTGGCGCTTGCGCCCGGGGAGTTCGAACACCTCATCCGCCGGTTGCTCGAGGCGATCGGCATGAAGTCGTGGGTCACGCAGGCGTCAAAGGATGAAGGCGTCGACGGCGTCGCCATCAATGAGGACCCGATCGTCGGTGGACTGTGCATCATCCAGGCCAAGCGCTACAGCAGGATCGTCGGTCTGGAGGCCGTCTACGCCTTGGCCGGCGTCATGGACCACAAGCGTCCCGCCAAGGGGGTCCTGGTCACCACCTCGTGGGTCGGCAAGGCCAGTCGCGACTTCGCGGCGGCGAACGGCCGTATCGAAATCATTGAGGGCCGGAACCTCAAACATCTGCTGAAGCAGCATCTCGGCATCGATGTGCTGATCAGCCTGGAGAAACTTCCGCCGGGCTGGCAGCGGGCCGACATTGCCTGAACCCTGCTTCCACCGCCCAGATGGAAGAAGAAGAACAACGTCCTGAGCTGTACCACGCCAACCCTGTGGGCTGCCGATAGGCGGCCGAACCATCGGACGAGGGCACAAACTTTGGTGCCCATCGGTCCGGTTCAGGGTGTTCTGGGAAATGCCAGCGGAACGACCCCATGCCGATCGGCCAGCGCGATCTCACCCTCGCGCAGGTCATCAGCGAGCGCAGCGTCCGAGTGCCCCCACCGCCGAGTAACAGCGCCAGAAAACCCGGACTCGGTCAGCAGAATCGCGTCCGTGCGAGCCCAGAACTCCGAGCTCTCCGGCGCCACGCTCGAAACGTGCAGGACCGTGCACCACGGCAGCTCGCCGATCCACAGTGGCGGCGGCGTCGGATAGTCCACGATCAGCACCTGCGGCCCCGGGTACGTGCCCGGTGCGCTCCCCGGCGACGGCGGCCAGTTCGACGGCGCATCCAGCCACGTCAACGCCGGGGTGTTGACCAAGCCGCGCAACGCGGCCCAGTACCGCGGGTCGGCCGTCAACACCGCGACCTGGCATCCGACCCCGAGCAGCCGGTACGCCAAGGCGCCGGCCAGCGCCGGATGGCCCAGCACGCCGATGCGCACCGGGCGGGGCTGGATCGCCGGGATCGACGCCGGGCGGCCGGAGCGGTCGACGCCGAGGAACACGCCGCCGAGCGGGATCTCCAGGGGCAGGTCGACGTGGGTCGGGCCGGGCCAGCGTACCGAGGGGAGCAGCGACATGTCGGCGTCGCCGGTGCGGGGCTTCATCGGGCCACCCAGCCGATCGCGCCGGTCAGCGGGCGGGGGCCGCCGCCCAGTGGGAGCGTGGCCAGCAGCCCGGCCGTCTGGGCGCCCGTCAGCGGGCTTGTCAGGGCGGAGGTCTGCAGCCGCTGGGTCGCCTGCTGGGCCACCACCTTGTCCGCCGCCACGAGGCGCACGGCGGCGCGGGTGCGGGTGGAGGGGCCGTCCAGTTCGACGGTCAGCGAGATCACTGCACGGTCCGCGGTTGTACGGGCAGCCGCGTCCAACAGGGCCAGCCAGTCCGCCGGGGAGCCGATCGTGGCGCCGAGGGTGTGGTGGTACGCGGTGCTCGTCGACCAGCAGTCGCGGTCCAGTTCGCCTCGTGGGCCGGGGTCGCCGACGGTGCGGATGACGGCGGCCAGGTTCGCGGCGTCCAGCGGGGCCGCGGCCAGGTCGCGGCCGAGCAGCCTCACCCGCAGGCGGGCAAGGGCGGCGGCCACGGCCAGTCTCGCGCCGTCGGCTCCGCCCTCGCCGCGGCGGCGGGCGGCGTCCGGGGACCAGATCGGCTCGTAGCGGACGACCACCCAGGCGCGGCGCATGAGGGGGAGGTCGGCGCCGGGCCAGGGGTCGCGGGCGTGCGGGACGGCGCCGTGGCCGTTCATCCGGGCCACGCCGACCTGTTCGATCAGGAGCTGTACGGCGGCCAGCGGGACGTCGTCGTCGGCGGCGTGCGCGGCCAGGCGGCCCAGGTCCAGCCGCAGCGGGCGGCGGGTGTCCAGTTCGACCGCCGCGGCGAAGCCCTGGCCGTCCCACGCCACGCCGAGCGGGTAGCCGTTGCGGTCGGTGCACTCGGCGATCTCCAGGTGCGGCGCCACCTCGGCCACGGCGCCCATGTGGTCCGCGCCCGTGAGGACGCCGGGGGTGTCGGTGGCTGGGACCGGGCGGCCGGCGGCCAGCACGCTCGTGGTGGCGTCGCGGCGGACCCGGGCGGCGAGGACCTCGGTCAGCCAGCGGCGGTCGCGGCGCAGCAGGGCGATCAGCAGGACGGCGATCGCGACGCCGAGGATGGTCCAGCCGCCGACGCCGAGCAGGGCCGCGCCGGCGAGGGCGGCGCCCACGGCCGCCTCGATGGCGATCAGGCGGCCGCGGCCGATGCGCAGGCGGCGGCCGGTGCGGCGGGGGGTCGTGTCGAGCGCGGTCGGGTCCGCCACCTGTGCCGTCACTTCGTCGCCGCCCCCGTTCCGGTCAGTGGTATCGAGTCTGGTGCACGTATCATGGTGCCGCACGGCGCGGGGGACAAACCGACGGAGGATGTACCAAAGCGATGGCGACCACCCGGGATCACGTCGCAGCCTACGACTACGAGAGCCGCAGGCGCGTGACGAGCCTCGTGCTCGGCGTCGACGAGGCCGGGCAGGACCCGAACCGGCGGCTGAACCGGACGCTCATCGGCAGCGCCGTGATCGCCGTGCTGGTGATGGCCGGGTTCGGCATCGCGGGACTGCTCGGCGGGGGCAGCGGGCCGGCCCTGCCGGACTCGGGGGCCGTGCTGGTCAAGGGCACCGGCGACCGGTACGTGCTCGTCGACGGCGTCCTGCACCCCGCGCTCAACCTCAGCTCGGCGCTGCTCGTCGGCGGCGGCAAGCCCACCGAGGTGCGGCCGTCGGTGCTGGACGGCAAGCGCCGCGGGCTTCCGGTCGGCATCCCCGGCGCGCCCGACGGCCTGCCGCAACGGCTTACCACCGGTCCCTGGACCGTGTGTGTACTGCCCTCAGGCTCCACCGTCGTGCGCGCCGAGGTGGAGGTGCTGGCCGGTGCGCCCGCGCCGACCGAGAACGTGCTCGGGCCGACGTCGGCCGTCGTGGCCGAGGACGGCGGGACGAGCTGGCTCGTCACGTCCGGCCGCCGGTACCGGCTGACCGGGAACACCCGGGCCGTGCTCGGCCTGCAGAACGCCCGCTCGATGGCGGTGCCGCCGCGGGTGCTCGACACGCTGCCGGAGGGGCCGGAGGTCGCCATCCCGGCCATCCAGCGCGGCGGCGCGCCGAAGGCCACGCTGCCGGTCCAGGCGAACGTCGGCGACGTGGTGCAGACCCAGGTGGCCGGGCAGGCCGCCAGCTACTCGCTGGTGCAGCCCGACGGCCTCAGCCCGATCACGGCGTTCACCGCGACGCTGCTGCTGGCCGGCGACAGCAAGCTGGTGAAGGGCGACCCGGGCGCGGCCAACGCGGCCACCTCGCAGCAGCCGGTGCCGGGCAAGGCGGGCTGGCCCAAGGAGGTCCCGACGGGCGTCGACCCGGTGCGCGGGCAGCCGCTGTGCGTGAGCACCAAGCCGGGCACCCCGCCGGGCGACGCGCCCTGGGCGGTCACGGTGAGCCTGCCGCCGGCCATGCCCGCCTCCAGCACGGCGCCGCCGATCGCCACCAAGGCCGGCACCGACACCGACCTGGCCACCTCGGTCGCCCTGGTCCCGGGCACCGGCGTGCTGGTCCTGGCCACCACCACGGCCGGTCAGGACGGCGGCTACAACCTGGTCACCGAGTCCGGCCAGCGCTTCCCGATCGTGTCGACCGACGCGGTCCAGCGCCTGCAGATGAGCCCATCCGCGGCCGCCCGCCTGCCGCTGCCGTTCGTCGCCCTGCTGCCGTCCGGCCCGACCCTGGACCCGGAGGCGGCGGCGAAGGAGTACCAGGGGAGCCGCTGAAAACCATGAGTGAGCAGAGCCTGTGGGCGGCCGCGGATCTGGCCACGCCGATGGCGATCCGGGTGGCGGCGACGCTGCGGCTGGCCGATCACATCGCGGCCGGCATCACCACCTCCGACGGGCTGGCCGCGCGGGTCGGCGCGAACCCCGACGCGCTCGGGCGGCTGCTCGGGCATCTGGCCACGGCCGGGATCGTGGCGCGGACCGAGGCCGGGTACGCGCTGACCGACCTCGGCGAGCAGCTGCGCGACGACCATCCGCAGGGGCAGCGGGCCTGGTTCGACCTGGAGGGCTCGGTCGGGCGCGGGGACCTGTGCTTCGTGGACATGCTGCACACGGTCCGCACCGGCGAGGCCGCGTTCCCGGTGCGCTTCGGGCGGCCGTTCTGGGACGACCTGGCCGCCGATCCCGGGCGGCAGGCGCAGTTCGACGGGCTGATGAGCGGGCGGCTGACCGCGGGCCTGCCCGACGTGGCGGCCGGGTTCCCGTGGGGCGGGCTCGGGCACGTCGTCGACGTCGGCGGGGGCGACGGCAGCATGCTGATCGCGATCCTGCGCGCGCATCCGGGGCTGCGCGGGACCGTGGTCGACCTGCCGGGCTCGACCGGGCGGGCGGAGCGGGCGATCGCCGCCGCCGGGCTCGCCGGCCGGGCCGGGGTCGCGGCGGGCAGCTTCTTCGATCCGCTGCCGGCCGGGGCGGGCGGGTACCTGCTGTCCGGGGTGCTGCACGACTGGAACGACGAGGACGCGGTGCGGATCCTGACCCGGTGCGCCGAGGCGGCCGGGCCCGCCGGTGCGGTCCTGGTCGTGGACCACATCGGCGAGGCCTTCGACACCGAGGGCGACCTGCGGATGCTGTGCTACTTCAACGGCCGCGAGCGCACCCTGGGCCGGCTGCGGGACGTCGCGGCGGCGGCGGGGCTCGCCGTGGCCGCCGTACACAAGGCGGGCTCTCGATCCATCCTGGAACTCCGGCCGTCCTAACCCGCCAGGCGGTGCAGCAGGAGCCGTTGCTGGCCGGCGTAGGCGCGCTGGCCGAGCTGGCGCAGCTGCTCCCGGCTCCTGGTCCCGCGCAGGTAGTGGTCCAGCGGCTCCACCGTCTCGGCCAGGGGCTCCTCGACGGCCGGCAGGACCGCGTGGGCGGCCAGGCGGTAGGCGCCCGCGCGGCCGGGGACCGCCTCGATGGGCAGGCCGGCCGCGGTCAGCAGGTCGATGTCGAGGTAGATGGTGCGCACGTCGACGCCGAACCGGCAGGACAGCGCCGCGGCCGAGACCCACGGGCGGGAGCGCAGCTGCAGGAGGATTCCCACGTGCCGCGCGTGCCGCGCGCTCACGAGGCCACCAGCAGCGCCTGCAGGGCACTGGCCTGGGTGCGCCAATCCGGCGGGGAGGGCGGGCTCGCCCAGCGGCTGCCGATGCGGTTCATCGGGTCGCGGGTGGACCACAGGGAGTTGGCCTGGGTGACGGCGAACGTCTGGAACTGGCCGGCTTCGGCGAGGTACCGCATGAACACGCCCTTGAATTGTTTCTGGTTGTCGTCGCAGGACTGCCCGGGGTCGCAGGACTCGGTGAGGATGCCGTTGCGCACGAGGGCGGTGGAGCCGATCGCGGCGGTGCCGAGGCGGCGCGCCGTGTCCTGGTAGGTCGCGTTGCCGGTGGCCCGGTAGAGCTCCATGGCGGCGCCGATGGCCAGGCCCTGGTTGTAGCTCCAGACCGTCTGGCCGTTGTTGCGGCAGTCGGTCGTGAGGCCGTCGTTGACCAGGTTGGAGCCGTTGATGAGGCCGCTGTTCTGCAGCCAGTTCCAGCCGGTGACCGCCTTGTTGAGCCACGCGGTGTCGCCGGCGATGCGGTTGTGCAGGGCGGCGGTCAGGCGCAGGTACAGCCCGATGGTGACGGCGTTCTTGTAGGTCCGCTCGCGGTCCCACCAGACCCCGCCGCCGCAGGTGGAGGTGTCCCAGAAGCCGGACACGTAGTTGGCGATCGTCACGGCCTCGGTGAGGTACGCCTGGTCGTGCGTGAGGTCGTAGGCGTCGATCCAGGTCAGGCCCCACCAGGCGGTGTCGTCGATGGAACGGCTGATGAAGTGGCCGTCGATCGGGTCGCTGGACCGGCCGGCGGCCGGGAACGCCACGCGGTTCACGTCGAAGGTGCGCTTCACCGCCCAGGCATACGTCTGGTCGCCGGTTTTGCGGGTGTACTGGATGAGCGTGCTCAGGGCAACCGCGGAGTTCCACCAGCTCGAGGGGTACCAGGCCGGATAGGGGTCGTAGGAGTACATGAGCGCGTCGGCGGCACCACGCAGGCGGTTGCTCGACGGGCGGGCCCAGGCGGTGCAGGCCCCGCTCTGGCTCTCGACGGCCCGGCCGCAGGCGCGCACGGCTCCGCCGTACAAGAGCGACGCCGGGTCTGTGACGTTGAAGCGGTTGGTGCGGCCGCTGGTCGTGCGGCCCAGCGAGGAGCCGCCTGGCCAGGACGCGCCGGCGTCGAAGGACCGGTCGAGCCACACCTCGTCGCCCGCGCGGTTGCCGGTGAGCGCGCCCCAGGCCAGGCCGCCCGCGTCGATGTGCAGGGCGATGGTGCGGCCGCTGAGGGTCACCGTGCGCACCGGGTCGGCGTCGGTGCCGCCGCTCGCGTTGTCGCACGTGGGGTTGCAGACCTGCGCGTGCACCCAGCCGGTGCAGGCGACCCCGTGCGCGTCGCCGCAGGCCCGGATCATGCCGCGGCGGTGGTGGGAGGGGTCGGCGAGGTTGTACATGAGGGTCCGGGTGCCGGTCCAGCCGGCCGGGATCCAGGCCTTGCCGAGCAGGCCGTCCCAGGTGGCGCCGCCGTCGAAGGTGCGGTCGAGCCACACGGACTCGTCCTGCGTGCCGGCGTCGATCGAGCCCCAGGCCATGCCGTCCAGGTCGGACACGTGCAGCACGATCCGGCGGTTGTTGATCAGCAGCGTGCCGACCGGGAACGTCTCCTGGCGGGCCTGGGAGGGGTCGCGGGTGTCGCAGTACTGGGCACAGACGGCGGTCGCCGCCTGTGCGGCCGTGGGCGCGACCGCGAGGCCGGCGACGACGACGAGCATGACGGCGAGCAATCTGCGGATGTGGATGGCGGCCACGTTAAACTTCCTTTACAGAAAGCGCTCTCACAACGTTGTACGTCGGTGCTTGCCTCTCGGTCAACTGGCAGTCGACCTGCCAGATCGGCTGTTACGCGATCGCCCGGACGTCGGCGTCCGTCAATGCCCGGGTCCACACCTTCAGCTGGTCGATGCGGCCGGGGAAGTGGTCGGCGTCGCCGCCGTTCCACTTGCCCCGGCCGATCGTGAACGCCCCGCCCGCGGCCCACGCCGCGCCGCCCATCGCCACGTTCGTGACGAGGACGCCGTCGACGTAGAGCCGCAGCCGGCCGGTGGACGCATCGCGCACCCCCACGAGATGCGTCCACCCGTCGGTTCGCGGCGGGAACGGCGACACCGCCCGGGTCGCCGCGGCGTTCGGTGCGTCGGCGGCGAGCATCGCGAACGCCCAGGCGTTGTCCGCCGCCGAGTACTGCAGATAGAAGCCGCTCACCTGCGCGCCGTCCTGCGCCGCCACCGTGGCGAAGTTCGACGTCGCCGCGAGCTGGACCCACGCCGAGACGGAGAAGCTCGCCGCGGTGTCCACCAGCCGGGCCGTGGTCGCGAACCCGGTGCTGCCGTTGAGCGCCAGCCCGGTGCCGCTGTAGCCGCCGCCGAGCGCCGCGCCGCCGCTGAGGGTCAGGGACGCGTCTGCGGAGTCGAACTGCAACGCCGCGACCTGGCTCGTGGCCAGGCCCGCGGCGGCGGCGATCGTGGCGGCCGGCAGCGCGTGGTCGTACGTGCGCACGTCCTCGACCGTGCCGGCGAAGGTGTCGGCGGCGGCCCCGTTCCACTTGCCCCGGCCGATCACCAGTGACCCGTTCGCCTGCCAGCCGCCGGTGTAGGCGACCTGACCCTGCAGGGCGCCGTTGACGTACAGGCGCAGCCGGCCGGCGTCGGCGTCGTACACGCCGGCGAGGTGGACGGGCGTGTTCAGGGCCGGCGCGGCCGTGGACAGGGCGCGGGCCGAGGTGGTGTTGTCGGCGTCGGCGGCCGTGAGCGCGAATGCCCACCGGTTGTCGCTGCCGGAGTACTGCAGGTAGAACCCGCTCGCGCGGGATCCGTCCTGGCTCAGGGCGGTACGAAAGCCGGAGAGGTCCGACGGGTTGACCCGGGCCATGACCGTGAACGCGTTGTCGGTGCGCACCACGGGCCGCGCGGTGGCCGCCGGGGACTCGCTCAGGTCGCCGAGGTTGCCGCTCGCGTCCAGCAGCGAGCCCCGCAGCGGCCAGGCGCCGGTGAGCCCGTTCGGCGTGTGCCGCAGCGCCATCAGGGCGAGCGCCCCGCCCATGACCGGCCGCGCGGTGAACCCCGACTGGTTGCCGCTGTCCGTGTCGTGCCAGTCGGTGAACGGCACCCGCGAGGATGTCGTGTTCGCGAAGGTGTACGCCTTGCCGATGAGCATGTCGCGCGCGGCGGTCTGCCCGGTGAGGAAGGCGGCGGTCCACAGTTCCCAGTCGACCTTCGTGTACGTGTGCCGCGGGTCGAGCGGCACCCCGTAGGCGTGCTGGTTCTGCAGGTACCAGCCGGCCTCCTCGGCCGCGACGGCCGGCGGGACGAGGTTGGTGCCCGCGATCCGATCCGCGAACCCGTTGTACTTGAGGCTCCACGTCGAGTCCGCGCCGTCGTACGTGAGCTTGAGGTGCGAGTGCGGCCCGTTCTGCGCCATCGTGGCCCACTGCGCGATGTACTGGCGGGCGGTCGCGGCATAGGTGGAGCTCTGCCCGGCGTAACGGGCGATGTCGGCCATGGCCCCGATGCCGACGATCCCCTTGAGCGCCAGGTTCACGCTGTGCGCGATGAACCCGGTGAAGTCGTCGGTCTGGTTCTGGTTGCCGGGGTCGGGCAGGTTCGCCACCAGGTAGTCGGCCCAGCTCTTGAGCTTCGCGTAGTGCGCGGTCGCGTAGGCGGTGGCCCGCGCGGCCGGCATGCGGCTCAGCAGCGCCGAGACCATGATGAGCATGTTCGCCGACTCCTCGACCGGCATGTCCTCCTCGTCCTGGCCGATGCGGCCGAACGCGTTGGGGTACACGCCGAGGTCGTGCGGGGCGAACGGCTTGTTGAAGCCCTGCACCTCGGTGTAGTCGAAGTGCGGGGCGAGCAGCAGCTCCAGCCAGCGCGGGGCGATCTGCAGGTACGCCGGGAACGCCGGGTAGATCAGGTCGACGGTGCTGAAGTCGCCGTTGGAGGAGATCTCCTTCAGGGTGACCCAGGGCGAGCCGTTGCGGTTGACCAGCTCCGTGCCGCCGAAGGCCTGGCGGACCACGAGGGCGCAGATCGCGGCGTACTGGTCGCTTGCGGGTGCGGTACCGACGGCCTGGTTCGCCCAGGCGGTGACCTGCGCGTCCAGGGCGGCGGCACCGGCCCGGGCGGCGTCGCGGTCGGCGCGGAACCAGGTCAGCATGTCCGGCCACGCCGCCCACTGGGTGCGCCACCACGGGTCGAGCTGCGCGCCGAGGTACGACACGGCGGGCGTGCGCACGTGGCCGATGACGAACACGACCGGGCCGCTGCCGGCCGGGCCGACGGCGCCGAGGGCCCGGTTGAAGGCGAAGACCGGCCAGCTCGCGTTGATCGCGCGGGGCTGGTTGCCGTCGGCGGTGTTCGGCAGCGCCCCGCCGGTCGCGGCGGCGGCCCGCACCGTGGCGTCGGCGCCGGTCTGCCAGGTGAGCCCGGCGGCCTCGTCGGTGGCGAAGACGACGGTGCCCCACGAGGCCTGGTCGCCCGCCTCGGCGAGCACCGACGGCGCGGCCGGCTGGAAGCTGTGCACGCGCTGCGTGCCGACGGTCTGTGTGGTCCAGGAGATCTGCTTCGTGCGGTCGCCGTGCGCCCACTCGCCGGAGACGTCGACGTAGAGCGACACCTGGTGGGTGTTCGCGTCCGTGGAAGTTGCGGTGATGCTGAGGTACGACATCGGCACCGACTGCCGGCGCAGGTTGGCCGGGTCGACGGGGGAGAGGAACTCGACCTCGAGGCGGATCGCGCCCGCGGTGATCGTGAACGTCGACCGGGTCGCGGTGACCACCAGGCTCGTCTGGTTGGCCAGGGGCCAGCCGCCGGACGGGGCGCCCATGAACACGTAGGGCTGGCCGTCGACGCGCACGAGGCCGGTGATCGCGGTGACGGCGCCGGCCCAGAACGTCGGCCAGTTGCCGGGCAGGGTGTCCGCGCGCAGCCACGTCGACAGGTAGGGCGAGCGCACGGCCAGAGGCGTGGCCGGCGGGCGGATCGGGCTGAAGGTCGTCGCCGCGTGGGCGGCCGTCTCGAACAGCATCGGCCCGAGGGCCGACCCGGCGAGACCGCCCAGCGCGGCCAGGCGGAAGAGGTCACGGCGGGTCGGGTTCACGTGACGTAGCAAACATTTTCCGACGCAACGTGTCAACGATCCCCATGAATTTCCTCGGTACCTGTTGGAAGTTGTTGACTCTGCGAAAGTCGCGCGGGACTTCTGCCAATCATTGACAGATTGAGATCCCGACACAACCCCGGGGGCGATCGGCCGCCTCTACCCTGTGACCGCCGGCGAAGGGACCGTCACGGGTGCGACCGGATCTCGAGCACGACTACACGCAGTACGTGGCCGCCCGGCTGCCACGGCTGCACCGCATCGCGTACCAGCTCGTCGGCGACCGGCACCGGGCCGACGACGCGGTGCAGGACGCGCTGACCGTGCTGTACCAGCGGTGGGCGCGCATCCGCGAGGTGGAGAACCTCGACGCGTACGTGCACACCATGGTCGTGCGCTCGGCCCTGTCGGACCGGCGGCGGTTCTGGTCGAAGGTGCTGCTCTGGGACAGCCCGCCGCCGACGCTGCCGGTCGTCGAGACGCCGGGGGTGGAGCAGCGCCTCGTGCTGCGCGACGCGCTGCGGTCGCTGCCCGAGGGCCAGCGCACGGTGCTCGTGCTGCGGTTCCTGTGTGACATGTCGGTGGAGGAGGTGGCGGGGGTGCTCGGCCGCTCGGAGGGGACCGTGAAGAGCCAGACCTCGCACGGGCTGCGCGCACTGCGCCGGATTCTGGTCGGTTCTGAGGGGGCGCTGGCATGAACCCGCTGCAGGAGTTGCGCGACCTCGACGGGCCGGGCACGGCCCTCACCGCCGAGGGGCTGGTCCGCGCCGGGCGGGCCCGGGTCCGGCGGCGCCGCCAGGCCGTGGCCGGGCTGGCCGCGGTGCTCGTGCTCGTGCTGACCGTCGGCACGGCCGCCGTCGCCGGCCTGCAGCAGCCGCCGCACCCGGCCGACCGGGGCCGGCCGTACCCGGGGCCGATGAGCGGCCTGCCCCCGGCCCCGGCGGCGTGCGACGTCCAGATGCTGCCGCTGCCCAGCGGTGTGGAGGGCACCGGCCCGCCCGTGATCGACTCGACCGGGCACTGGGCCGCGGGCCTGATGGACGACCACACCGGCGTGGTGATCTGGCGCGACGGGGTGGTGTTCGGCGTGGACGGCGACGAGCAGGTCCAATACCTGCACGCCGTGAACTCGTCCGGTACGGCGGTGGGCTCCGCGAACGTCGCCGGCAGGGCCGCGGCGGTGACGTTCACGGACCGGATGAACGTCCTGCCGCTGCCGGCCGGGATGCCGGTCACGACCTCGCTGTGGGGCACCGGGATCAACGGGGCCGGCACCGTCGTCGGGTACACCACCGCCTCGTCGAACGTCAGCAAGCCGGTGCTGTGGCGCGACGGCAAGGCGGAGCTCCTCGCGGTGCCCGGCGGGGGCAGCGGCGCCGCGAACTGGATCAGCGACGACGGATGGGTCGGCGGGCTCGTCGGGCAGGTCTACGACGCGTACCGGCCGTACGTGTGGCGGCCCGACGGCACCGGGTTCGAGCTGCCGCTGCCGGCCGGGGTCGGCAAGGGCATGGTGAACGCGATCGCCGGGGAGTGGGCGGTCGACTTCGACAACCACCTGCGCTGGCGGCTGACCACGCCGGGCACCCCGCTCCCGCAGCCGTTCGGGGTGGCCGACGGCATCTACGTGCGGGCCCTGGCCGCCGATGGCACGGTGACGCTGAGCGGCTCGAAGTCGGCGTCGCTGTGGGGTTTCGGCGATCCGGTGGACCTGCCGCTGCCGGCGGGCTTCAGCAAGTACCAGATGGGGGGCATCAGCGCCGACGGCCGGGTCATCGGCGGCGTGGCCCAGCACCTGATGGACGCCAACACCTTCGGCGGCGAGCCGTTCCGGTGGGTTTGCTGACGCTCACGGATGGTGACGAGGGCCTGACCTGCGGGTGTATTGACAAATGTTGACCAAACGCGGATCAGGGACTATGAATATCCATCGAGAGCGCTCTCCCGTCCTCACCGCCACCGAACGGGAGACACCATGCCCCGATCCCGCAAGGTCGACCGGCTGCTCGCCGGCGCGGGAGCCGCCCTCTTGGGCAGCACCCTCGCCGTTGTGCAGTTCGCGGCCCCCGCCCAGGCCGCCGACCTCAACCTGACCCAATACGTGAATCCGCTCATCGGTACGGACGACAGCAACTCGCCCAACCCGGTCGGCGGTGGCGCGGGTGGCAGCACCTTCCCGGGTGCCACCGTGCCCTTCGGCATGCTCCAGTTCAGCCCCGACACCCCCACCGCCTCGCCGTCCGGGTACCGCGACAAGGACCGGACCATCGAGGAGTTCAGCCTCACCCACTTCAACGGCGCGGGCTGCCCGAACAACGAGGACCTCGGGATGCTGCCGGTCACCGGCGCCCTCGGCTCCTCGCCCGGCACGGCGTGGACCAGCTACGCATCGGCGTACACCAAGTCCAACGAGGTCGCCCAGGCCGGCTACTACAAGAACCGGCTGGACAAGTACTCGACGAACGTCGAGGTCACGTCGACCACCCGCACCGGCGTCATGCGCCTGACGTTCCCGTCGAACACGCAGTCCCGGCTGCTGATCAACACCAGCCGCAGCGCGACGGGCAACCGTACCGGCAACATCAGCATCTCCGGCAGCACCGTCACCGGCATGCAGACCGCCGGCGGGTTCTGCGGCTCGGGCAAGACGTACCCGATCTACTTCTCGATCAAGTTCGACCGCGCCCCGTCGTCGGTCGGCACCTGGAACGGCTCGACGATCAGCAACGGCTCGACGAGCACCTCGGGCGTCAACACCGGCGGCTTCGTCACGTGGGACACCACCTCCAACGCGACCGTCAACGCCCAGATCGGCGTGTCGTTCGTGAGCGTCGCCAACGCGACCGCGAACCTCAACGCCGAGACCGCGTCGTTCGACACCGCGCGGACCAACGCCAACAGCGCCTGGAACACGGCCCTGAACCGCATCCAGGCCACCGGCGGCAGCGCCACCGAACAGCAGAAGTTCTACACGGCGCTGTACCACGTGCTGGTCAACCCGAACGTCTCCAGCGACGTCAACGGCCAGTACCGCGGCTTCGACAACGCGATCCACAGTGCGACCCACCCGGTGTACCAGAACTACTCCGGCTGGGACATCTACCGCTCGTGGGCCGCGCTCGTCGCGTTCATCGCGCCCGACGTCACCAGCGACATCATGAAGTCGATGGTGCTCGACGGCCAGCAGGGCGGCCTGCTGCCCAAGTGGTCGCAGCAGACCAACGAGGACTTCGTCATGACCGGCGACCCCGGCCCGATCATCGTCGACTCCGCGTACCAGTTCGGCGCGCGCGACTTCGACACCGCGGCCGCGCTGCAGCTGATGAAGAACGCGATCGCCGGACAGGGCGCGCAGGGCTCGCCGATCCGCGGGCGTGAGGCGGAGTACGAGTCGAAGAAGTACATCTCGGGTGCGCCGTCGGACTCCATGGAGTACTCGGCGTCGGACTTCGCGGTGGCCCAGTTCGCCAAGGCGCTCGGCGACACCACGACCTACAACTCGGCGATGACGCGCGCGCAGTACTGGCGCAACACCTTCAACACCGAGTCGAACTTCATCCACCCGCGCAACAGCGACGGCACCTGGCCCTGGCCGCTCAACCCGGCCCAGGAGAGCCCGTTCACCGAGGGCAACGCCGCGCAGTACACGTGGATGGTGCCCTACAACTTCGCCGGGCTGATCAACCTGATGGGTGGCCCGCAGACCGCCAAGCAGCGGCTCGACCACCACTTCACCGAGCTCAACGCCGGCCTGTCGCGGCCGTACTTCTACCTCGGCAACGAGCCGGAGCACGGCGTGCCGTGGGCGTACAACTTCGCGCAGTACCCGGCCGGCACCTCCTCGGCCGTCCGCCGCGTCATGACCGAGCAGTTCACCACCGGCGCCGGCGGCCTGCCGGGCAACGACGACCTCGGCGCCACGTCGGCGTGGTACGTCTGGTCCGCGATGGGCATGTACCCGGCCACCCCGGGCGCCGACACCCTCGCGATCCACGGCCCGTCGTTCCCGTCGATCCTCATCCAGCGCTCGGCCGGCAACATCCAGATCAACGGCGGCAGCGCGACCTCGCAGTACGTGCAGAGCCTGACCCGCAACGGCTCGGCCGTGGCGAACAACTACCTGCGCTACCCGGACCTCGCCGCCGGGGGCACGCTGCAGTACACGATGGGGACCAGCCCGTCCTCGTGGGGCACCGGCGCGGGCAACGTGCCGCCGTCCTTCACCGACGGCGCGACCCAGCCGGCCACGCCGCCGAACCTGGGCACGAACCTGGCCCAGGGCAAGGCGGCCAGCGGTTCGGCCACCTGCGCCGCCGCCGAGTCGGCCGACAAGGCCGTCGACGGCACCCTGATGAACAACAGCAAGTTCTGCACCTCCGCGGCGACGAAGTTCCTGCAGGTCGACCTCGGCTCGAACCAGTCCGTGGGCGCGGTCGTGGTCAAGCACGCCGGCCTCGGCGCCGAGAACACCGGCTGGAACACCGGCGCGTTCACCATCTCCACCAGCACCGACGGCACCAACTGGAGCCAGGCCGCCTCGGTCTCGGGCAACCGCTCCAGCCGCACGCTCAACCAGTTCACGGCGCGGACCGCCCGCTACGTGAAGCTCGACATCGGCACTCCCGCCAACGACGGCAACGGCGCGGCCCGCATCTACGAGTTCGAGGTCTACGGCGCCGCGACCGGCGGCAACCTCCTGCTCAACAAGGCGGCCACGGCGGACTCCTCCTGCGCCTCGACCGAGGGCCCGGAGAAGGCCGTGAACGGCAGCGTCTCGGGCGGCAACGCCGACAAGTGGTGCTCGCTCGGCACGAACAAGTTCCTGCAGGTCGACATGGGCGCCTCGAACCACCTGAGCTCGATCGTGGTCCGCCACGCGGGCGCCGGCGGCGAGTCGAACACCTGGGACACCCGGGACTTCGACCTGCAGGTGTCCAGCGACGGCAGCACCTGGACGACGGTCGCCTCGCCGCGCGGCAACACGGCGGACGTGACGACGCACGCGGTCAACGTGACCGGCCGGTACGTGCGGCTGAACGTCATCACCCCGACCCAGACCACGGACGGGGCGGCCCGGATCTACGAGCTGGAGGCGTACGCCTAGCTGTTTGTCCCTTGGGGCGGCCGCCGGTTTCGGTGGCCGCCCCTTGGTTTTTGAGCCATTCGAGTGCCGCGTGGCCCTGGCGCATCGCGGTGATGTGGCCGGCGTCGGGGATTTCGCGGAGTTCGGCGTGCTGGATGTGGGCCTTGAGCCACTCGCTGTGGGTGGCGGGGACCATGCGGTCGGCGGCACCGTGGATGAGCAGGACCGGGCAGGTGATGGCGGCGAGGTCGAAGCCCCACGGCCGGGTGGAGGCGAGGTCGTCGTCGATGAGGCCGCCGGGGCCCATGAGCAGGGCGGGGGCGACGACCTGGTCGAACCAGGACCAGTCGGATTGCAGCGCCTCCCAATCGGCCGGGAGGAAGCCGATGTCCTCTTCGCCGGTGGCCTGGGCGTAGTGCTGTTCGAGGGCGGGCCGGCCCTGGCTGGCGGCGCGTAGGGAGCTTGCCGCGCCGTCGGCCATGCCCGCGTACCAGTCGGGCATTCCGTCTTCGTTGGACGGCTTTTCGTTGGACGGCTTTTCGTTGAACGGGGACAGGCCGGAGATTGCCGCGGCGGCGATGACCCGGTCCTGGAGGAGTGCGGCGCAGGCGAGGGCGTGGGCGGCGCCGCCGGAGTGGCCCATGACGGCGAATTGCTGCACGCCGGCCGCGTCGGCGACGGCCTTGACGTCGGCGGCGACCGAGCCGATGGTGCGGCCGGGGACCGCGGTGGAGGCGCCGTAGCCGGGGCGGTTGTGGGAGAGCCAGCGGATGCCGAGGCGGTCGGCGGTCTCGAAGAGCGGGGCGGGGGGCTCGCCGATGTTGGGGGAGCCGTGGTGCCAGTAGACGACGGGGCCTTCGCCGCCTGAGTCGTAGGCGTGCAGGAGGCGGCCGTCGTCCAGCTCTACCCCGAATTCCGTGACCATGGCGCGAGCTTATCCGTGGCCTGCTCAGGCCCTTCCCGCGGCGCTTCCGTCGACAGCGGTGCTTGCCTGCCGCGGCGGCGCGGCGTTTGGCTTGGCGGCGGTGCTTGCTTGTCTCGGCGGCGCGGCGTTTGCCTTGGCGGCGGTGCTTGCCTGCCACGGCGGCGCGGCGTTTGGCTCGGCGGCGGTGCTTGCTTCTCTCGGCGGCGCGGCGTTTGCCTTGGCGGCGGTGCTTGCCTGCCACGGCGGCGCGGCGTTTGGCTCGGCGGCGGTGCTTGCTTCTCTCGGCGGCGCGGCGTTTGCCTTGGCGGCGGTGCTTGCCTGCCGCGGCGGCGGCGCTTGCCTAGGCGGCGGCGTTCGGTTCGGCGGCGGTGCGCAGCAGGTGGGTCAGGAACAGCAGGTCGCGGGTTCGGAAGTACGCGACCGTGTCGTCGGCATAGAGATCGGGTCCGAGGCGGTCTCGCAACGCCGCCGCGGTGCGCTCCAGGGTGTCGCAGGCTGATGCCGACAATTCGCCGAGGCCGAGCCGGCTGGTCTCGGCGAGCACCGCGAGTTGGGCGGCGAGCGGATCGCGGGTCGCCACCATCGCGGGCAGGCGCCGCCGCTCCCAGAACTGTACGGCGTGCCGGGCGGCGGGACGGACGGCGCCGTACCAGACCGCGGGCCCGAAATACGGGTTCGGCAATCCGTTCGGCGGCCGGCGCCCACCCCGGCGCTTGGCGGCACGGCGCTCGGCGTCGTAGCGGCGCTGGTGTTCATGCCATCCGGCGCGGCTTTGCGACAGGGCGGCGAGGGCGCGCAGGAGGGCGGCCTCGTCGGCATCGTACGGTCCGGCGATCTCGCGCAGGTAGCTCAAGCTCGCCTGGAAACCGATGGGCCGGTAGAGCTGCACGCACGACCGGAGCGCCGAGACCCGCCGCCGGTGAGGGTACGCCGGGTCGCGAACGTGGTTGGCGAACGCGCTGAAGCTCACCGGTCCAGGGTCGCGCACCGCAGCCGCGGGCGTCGTCCCGATTTGCCCCGACGTTCTTGCGGCCCCGTCGGTCACGCTCAGCGACGGTCGCCGAATTACCGAATAACTGCAATCGGTAATCCAATAATCCAGTAATTCGGCAATCGGGCCGCGCGCCTCGGCCGTGGCCACGAGCCCGCCGGCGCCGTACTCTTGGTCGCCCGGCGGTGGCCTTCCCACTGCCCGCGCGACCGGTGAGGGGGCAGGCAGTGACGGATCGACCCTCCGCCAACGCGGTGATGGCCACTGAGGGTGAGGGTACCAGCGCGCGGCGGCGGCGGCCCGACGGCCGGATCGTGGCGTCGATCGCGTTCGGGGTGGCCGGGCTGTTCGCCTTCAACCTGGTGTTCGGGCCGCTCGCGGTGATGCTCGGGCTGTGGGCGCTGCGCCGGTCGTCGGTCGGGCGGCGCGGGCGGCGGTTCGCCGCGCTCGGGGTGCTGCTCGGGCTCGCCGACCTGGTGGTGCTCGCCATCCTCGTACACGCCCAGGCCCGCGGGGGAGAGCTGCTGCACGTCCCGGCCTGAACCGCCGGCGGGCATGGCGAAGGCCGGCCACCGCGACGGTGACCGGCCTCGAGCCAGGGGTAGCCCTTGGAAGTGCTAGTTGGCGGCGACGCCGTACTGGCCGCCCTCGCCGTGGAACTGGGTGCCCTCGGCGAACGCGGCGTCGAAGCGCTGCGACAGGGCGTCGAGCTCGGAGAACTCGGCGGAGTGCGAGGACTCGGAGCCCTCGGCGGCGAAGACGTGGTCGTCCTCGGACGCGTCGTGGCTGTAGTTGGTGTAGTTGTCGGCCTCGTAGTGCACCGCGGCGGGCTGGTCGTACTCGACGTGGTTGCCGGTCGAGTAGTCCGTCGACTCCTGCGCGTGGTGGTCGTTCTCGTAGACGCCGAACTGCGACTGGGCGTCGTGCTCCGAGCCCTGGGCCTGGTGCAGCTGGTCGAGGGCGTCGTGCTCCTGGCCGGCCGAGTAGTGGCCGTAGTCCACGTCGCCGTGGCCGGTGTCGCCGCTGTCGTAGGTGTCGATGTCGCTCATCTTCGGTATCCCCCTGGGAAGTGGTTGTCGCTGGTGACACCACTAAGGTTACGGGGAACCCGGGACCGTCGAATCCCGGAAACGTGCCACCACCGCGGGTCGCACCAGGGCCTCCAGATCGGCCCGGGCGGCCAGCGCGGGATAGGCGTCGACCAGGTCCAGCATCACGTCCAGGACCAGCTCCTCCAGCAGCGCCGCCGGGTCGGACGGCCCCGCCTTCGAGCGCGCGCTCGCGACCCGCGCCAGGTTCACCAGCGTCGCCGCGAGCGGCCCGACGTCGGCCGCGGCCAGGTGCGGATGCCACGGCTGCGCCTCGTCGAAGCGCGCCTCGTCGAACTCGGGGATCTTGCGCTTGAGCGTCGGCCGGTCCGCCAGCGGCACGCGCGCGTCCGGCCGCAGCACGACCCCCTCGGCGAGATTGCCCTCCAGCGCCGGCAGCCCGTGCAACGCGGGCACCCGCGTGGCAAACCGGATCGGCACGGCGTCCACAGTGGACCTTGATCCACGAGCCAGCAGTGGTACCGCATCCGCGCCCCCCTCCGCCGCCACCGCCACGACATCGGCGAACAGCCAGGCCGGACCGTCGTCGGTCAGCACGTCGAACAGCGCGAACCGCACATCGGGGCAGTACCAGACGCCGGTCTGCACCGCGCTCGCCCCGGGCACCGGCGGGACCGACGGATAGTGGCCGCCGTACAACTCTCCGTAGAGCCGCACGCTCGAGCCACCGCGCGCGAGGGCGGCCCGCGCGGTGCGTTCGAGGGTGGCGCGCAGGAGTTGCCAGCCGAAGAACGGCTCGTCGTCGCGCAGCCAGGCCTTGCGCTTGCCGACCCGCAACGTGGCGCCGTCCCAGGCGACCGCGAGCTGCGCCCCGTGGATCTTCTCGGTGGCGATCCACGGACCCGCCGACGAGGCGCCGGCCAGCACCGCCGGAATCTTCGGGTACGTCACGTGCTCCACGCGCCGAAGTCTCCCCGATGCGGTGTCTGCGCGGCGCCCTGGACGAGGGCGCCTGCCGGGAAGCGGGCGGCGGCGACCCACGTCACGTGCTCCACGCGACGAAGTCTCCCGAGGCGATGTCAACGCAGCGCCCCTGGCGAGGACTCTGCTTGATGTGAGGGCGGAGGAGCAGTGACGTTCGAGGAGTACGCCGCGGCCCGCGGGCAGGCGCTCGTGCGGTTCGCGGCGCTGCTGACCGGGGACGAACACCGGGCCGAGGACCTGGTGCAGGAGGCGTTGACCAAGGCGTACCTGCGCTGGGGGCACATCCGGCGCGCCGACGATCCGGACGTGTACCTGCGCCGCCTGGTGCTCAACGCCTCCCGCTCCTGGTGGCGGCGCGCCCGCAATCGTGAGCTCGTGGTCACGGTGAGTGACGAGCGTCCGGTGCCGGGCGCCCT
This sequence comes from Dactylosporangium sp. CS-033363, assembly GCF_050942475.1. Taxonomy (NCBI): domain Bacteria; kingdom Bacillati; phylum Actinomycetota; class Actinomycetes; order Micromonosporales; family Micromonosporaceae; genus Dactylosporangium; species Dactylosporangium sp. CS-033363. Next base: position 4,045,473 of record NZ_CP192032.1, read on the forward strand.
CGACGCGGAGGCGGCCGAGCGTGACGCCATGTGGCGGCTCATGCACGCACTGCCGGACCAGCAGCGCGCCGTCATCGTCCTGCGCTACTACGAGGACCTCGACGACGCCACGATCGCCCGGATTCTCGACTGCAGCCCGGTCACCGTCCGTACCCACGCGATGCGCGCCCTGCACCGCCTCCGCGCCGCCTACGAGGGAGTGAACACCCATGACTGATCTCGAGAGCCGCGTCCGGGAGGTGCTGGTCGAGCGGGCCGGGCGCACCCCCGTCGCGGCCGGCCTGGGCGAGCGGGCCGCCCGGCGGGGAAGGGCGGTCCGGCAGCGCCGATTCGTCGTCGGTACCGTCGCCGCCGCGATCGTCGCCCTCGCGCTCGCCGCGCTCCTGCCGCGGGCCGGCGCCGAGCGGGACTTCACGGACACGACGCTGCCCGCCGAGACCGCGGCCCCGCCCGGCGGGATCGGCAGCGACCCTGGCCTGCTGCATTTCGACGTCGACCCGGCGCGACTGCCCGGCACGCTCGGTGACCGGATCGCGGTGACCGAATGGGTCTCCGGCGACGGCTACGAGCGGTTCATGGGTCTTGACGCTGAGTCGAAGCTCGTCGTGTCCGTGCTCCTCGCGACCGATACCGCCCGGCTCGACGCCGCCGTCGCGGCCAACGGGGCCGGCGACAACCGGGCCCTGCGCTGGCAACGCGACGGCGTCGAGGGCGTCACCATCATGCGGTGGGCCGACCGCGACCTGTTATCGCAAGCGGTCCAGGCGCTGCGGTTCGACGTTACGCAACGCTGCGCGATGCCGCTGCGACTCTCGGAGATGGAAATGGGGGCGACCTGGCTGGAATGTCAGACGGCGATCCGGCGCGGAGAGCCTTCAGGTCCGGAGACGGCGTGGGTCTACTCCGGCCTGACGGTCCGCCGTGCCGACGGGCGCATCGTGTTCATCTGGGCCGACGGCCGCCCGCTGCCGAAGTCCTCGTTCGCCCCCGACCGATCGGTCGCCGGCCGGCCCGCGCAATGGCGGACCGGCACCGGCGGCCTCGCGCACGGGCTGTGGATCCCGGACTTCGGCGGCATCGACCTGTACGTCACCGACTACGAGCGCGAGCCCGCCGCCTGGTTCACCCCCGACGAGGCAACCTGGTACGCCGCGCGCCTCACCCCGAGTACCAACCTCGACGATCCGTCGAGCTGGCCGAGACGCGCGGTCGGCTGAAACCGAGTCAGACCGCGAAGTCCGGAACGGCCGCCCGCGCGTGGTCGGCGCGGCCCTTCGGCTCCTCCCAATCCTCCTGCCGGCCCAGCGCGGTGAGGTCCAGCCACGCGTACGCCCCGCCGAAGTCGGTCCCGCGCGCATACGTCGAGTAGGTGTGGAAGACGGCGCCGTCGGCGGCCAGGAAACAGCTCACCCCCGGCAGCTCCGAGGTGTCCACGACCGGCAGCGCGCGGTAGTTGTACACCGGCGGCTGCACGGCCTCGTCGAACGAAACGGCGAAGTCGAAGTTGAAGTCGTCCCCGGCCGAGGAGTACCACGGAATCCGCCACCCGCGGGCGTCGGCGTACGCCGCGAGCTTCGCGTACGGCGCCCGCGACACGAGCGCGAACGTCGTCCCCCGGTTGGCGAGATGGTCCAGCAGCGCCGGCGCCATCTCGTCGATGCCCGCGGTGCAGCTGGGACAGGCCGCATCCCAGTCCGGCCCGAACATCACGTGCTGCACGATCAGCTGCGGCCGCCCCTCGAACAGCTCCGCCAGCCCCACGGTGCCGGAAGCGCCCTCGAACTGGTACGGCTTGTCGATCCGTACCATCGGCAGCCTCCGCCGCTCCGCGTTGACCGAATCCAGCTCGCGCCGCGCCGCCTTCTCCCGCTCCAGCAGCTCCCGCCGCGCCGCGAGCCACTCGTCGCGCCCAACCACCTCAGGCAGTGCCATGCGTCCCCCTCGACAGAAAAGACCTGATACAGGTACGTCGAACCTGGGCGCTCAATTTCGACAGTTCGGCAGTACGAAATCCTGCAGGACCGTCAGCGGCGTGACCCACTGCTCGTTGCCGTCGTAGTTTCCGCAGGTCACCGCCACGACCAAGGAAAGCTCCGGCAACACGAAGAGGCGTTGCCCGCCGTTGCCCATCGCGGCGACCATGTGGTGCCCGTCGACCGGCTCGATGTACCACTGGTACCCGTACTGCCCGCCCCAGTCGGTCGCCAGCCGCGGCTTCAGCATGGCCGAGACCCAGGCGGCGGGCACGATGTCGGCGCCGTCCGCGAGGATCGCCGAGCCGATGCGGGCCAGCGAGCGGGGCGACAGCCGCAGCCCCGAGGCGGCCGACGGCACCCCGTCCTGGCCCGTGATCCACTCGAAGGCGTCGATGCCCAGCGGCTCGAAGAGGTGCAGCCGGGCGTACTCCGGCAGCGCACACCCCGTGCCCTCGGAGATCAGCGCGCCGAGCAGCGCCGAGGCGCCGCCGCAATAGTTCCAGCGCTGTCCCGGCGGCTCCGCGATCGGGCGGGAGAGGATGAAGCGGTACCGGTCCGGCGCGAACTCCATCGCGATCTCCGCGTTGGCCGCGCTCGTGTACGGCACGTCCTCGCGCCACTCGAGGCCCAGCGACATCGTCAGCGCGTGCTCGACGGTGAGGAGGGCGCGCGCCGGGTCCGCGGCGAGATCCGGGTAGCGCGGGAAGTACCGCAGCAGCGGCTCGGAAGGCTCGGGGACGTGCCCGGCGGCGAGCGCTATGCCGTACAAGATGGCGGTGATGCTCTTGGTTGTGGAGCGGAGATCGTGCAGCGTTTTGGGGCCGAAGGCGACGACGCCGAGCTGCCGGGCCCAGGACGCGTCCGGGCCGGTGACGTAGTGCTCCAGGATCGTCTCGCCGCGGCGGACCGCGACGACGCCGTGCAGGCCCTCGAGCTCATCGAGTGTCGTCATAGGCCTTTTGTACCGTGCCCCGGCCGGAAAAGCCGGGGCACAGCACGACAAATTCAGGCTCGGGCCCACTTCTGGTTCGCGGCGCCGTTGCAGTCCCACAGTTGCAGCTTCGTGCCGTTGGCGGTCCCGTGGGCCGCCGCATCGACGCACTTGTTGGCGTTGATGTTCACCAGGTCGCCCGCCGCGGTCAGGGTGAACCGCTGGGCGCCGGTGCCGTTGCAGGTGTACAGCTGGATCGCGGTGCCGTTGGCGGTGCCGGCGGCCGCCGCGTCCATGCACTTGCCGAGGGCGCGGACGGTGCCGTCCGAGCCGATCGTCCACTGCTGCGCGCCGGTGCCGTTGCAGTCCCAGATCTGCAGCCGCGCCCCGTCGACCGGGTTGGCCGAGGGAACGTCGATGCACCGTCCGCTTTCGTTGCCGCGCAACGCGTTGCCGGTCGGCGGCGGGGTGGTGGTGCTGGTACTGACGTGCAGGTAGTCGACGAGCATCCGGTTGACCGACGGCGTGCTGCCGTCGGGGCTGCCGGGGAAGTTGCCGCCGACCGCGAGGTTCATGATGATGAAGAACCCGTGGTTGTACACCCAGGGGTTGCCGCGGGTGCTGGCCGGTGTGGCCCGGAAGTACTCCGAGCCGTCGATGGTCCAGATGATGAGGTTCGGCGACCAGTCGACGGCAAAGTTGTGGAAAGCGTTGCCGAGCGGCTGGCCGATGTTGCGGGTGCCGCCGACCGCGTTGCCGCCGGAGTACCCGGGACCGTGGATGGTGCCGTAGACCGTGTTCGGGTCGCGGCCCACGTTCTCCATGATGTCGATCTCGCCGTCGCCGGGCCAGTTGCTCCCGCCGAGCATCCAGAACGCGGGCCAGAGCCCGTTGCCCTTGGGCACCTGGATGCGGGCCTCGATGTGGCCGTACTGCTGGGTGAACTTGCCGGCCGTCTGGATGCGCCCCGACGTCCACTGGCAGGTCCCGTACCAGCAGCTGCGCCCGCCGCTCTCGCGCCGGGCCTCGATGACCAGCTGCCCCTGGCCGTTCTGGTACACGTTGCTGGTGCCGCTGTTGTAGTACTCGAGCTCCGAGTTGCCGAAGCCGCCGCCACCGGTGTCGAAGTTCCACTTCGAGCCGTCGACGCCCTGGCCGGACGCGCCGTTGAACTCGTCGTTCCACACCACCGCGGCCTGCGCGGCGCCGGGCGAGGTCACCACGAGGCCGGTCGCGACGATCGTTGCCATCAGCGCGGCGGACGCCAATGACCTGAGTCTGCGCATCTGCTTACCTCCCAGGCGGATTTGTGAGGTTACTTAACAGATCCATAGGACCCTATGACCCGCGGTGGCCTGCGTCAATATGCGACTTGAACTAAGACACACATTGACAACAGACAGTTAACTTTCCTATCGTCCCTGGCCAAGGAGCTCACCCCTTACCCGAAGGAGCCCCTATGCGCCGATCCGTCCTAGCCATCGCGGCGGTGACGATTGCCGCGGGCGCCGCCGTGGCCTTCGCCGTCCAGCCGTCGGCCAGCGCCGCCACGCTGCCCAACGGTTTCCGGTCCATCGGTTACATGCCCTCGTGGGCCGGCAGCGCCACCGCGATCCAGTACAACAAGCTGACCCACATCAACTACGCGTTCGTGCTGCCCAACGCGAACGGCAGCCTCGGCGGCCTGGACAACCCCTCGAAGCTGCAGCAGATCGTCTCGCTCGGCCACGCCGCGAACACCAAGGTGTCGATCTCGATCGGCGGCTGGAACGACGGCAACGACTCCGCGTTCGAGTCGCTGGCCGGCAACGCCACCGCCCGCACCGCGTTCGTGAACAACGTCGTCAACCTCGTCGGCCAGTACAACCTCGACGGGGTCGACATCGACTGGGAGTACCCGGACCCGGGCACCTCCGGCAACAACTACACCGCGCTCATGTCGCAGCTGAGCACCGCCATGCACAGCCGGGGCAAGCTGCTCACCGCGGCCGTCGTCTCCGAGGGCGGCACCGCCAACGGGGTCCAGCCGGCCGTGTTCGGCTACGTCGACTGGCTCAACATCATGACGTACGACGGCGGCAGCCCGCACGCCAACTACGACTGGTCGGTCGCCGCGGTCAACTTCTGGAAGGGTCGCGGCCTGCCGGCGAACAAGGCCGTCATCGGCGTGCCGGTGTACTCGCGGCCGAGCTACGTCACCTACGCCGATCTCGTGGCCCGCGACCCGGCCAACGCCAACCGCGACTGCACCACCGTCAACGGCGTGAACGAGTGCTACAACGGCCTGACCACCGTCCGTCGCAAGACGCAGTGGGCCATGTCCAACGGCGGCGGCATCATGTTCTGGGAGCTGTCCCAGGACGCGACCGGCGCCAACTCGCTCATCAGCGCGGCGTACGAGATCGCCACGGGCGGCGTCGGCCCGACCACCCCGCCGCCGACCGGTCGCACGGGCCGCATCACGGGCCTGGCTGGCAAGTGCGCGGACGTGGCCGCGGCGAGCACGGCGAACGGTGCGGCGATCCAGCTGTACACCTGCAACGGCACGAACGCGCAGAACTGGACGGTCGCTACGGACGGCTCGCTGCGCGTCCTGGGCAAGTGCATGGACGTGACGTCGGCCGGCACCGCCAACGGCACGAAGATCCAGCTGTGGGACTGCAACGGGACCGGTGCGCAGAAGTGGTCCTACAACACCGCCAACAGCACGCTCGTGAACACCGCGTCGGGCCGCTGCCTCGACGTCACCGGCAACACCTCCACCGACGGCACGCGGCTGCAGATCTGGGACTGCTTCGCCGGCGCGAACCAGCGCTGGGTCCTGCCCTAGCAACCGTTTGGTTGATCCCTCGCAACACAGCGCGCGTTACGGTCGAGCACCGTGGTGGATCACGGTGCTCGACTGGGGATCGACTTCGGCAGCTCGCACACGGTGGCCGTGCTGCAACTCGCCGACGGGCGGTTCGAGCCGCTGCTGTTCGACGCCTCGCCGCTGCTGCCGTCCGCGATCCTCGCCGACGACACCGGCGGCCTGCAGACCGGCCGCGACGCCGAACGCGGCGCGCGGCTGGACCCGACCCGGTTCGAGCCCAACCCGAAGCGCCGCATCAACGAGGGCACCCTGCTGCTCGGCGACTGCGAGGTGCCCCTGGCCGAGGCGATCGGCGCCGTCCTGGCCCGCGTGCGCGTCGAGGCCGAGCGTGCCACCGGCGGCCCCATCCCCGACGTCGTGCTGACCCACCCGGCGAACTGGGCCGAGACCCGCCGCGGCCTGCTGCTCGCCGCGGCCCGCGCCGCCGGGTTCGGGCCGGTGCGGCTGGTGCCCGAGCCGGTCGCCGCCGCCGCGTACTTCACCTCCGTCGTCGGCCGGCAGGCCGGCGACGGTGCGTCCCTCGTCGTGTACGACCTCGGCGGCGGCACGTTCGACGTCACCGTGGTCCGGCGCGGGGCCGGCGGCTGGCAGGTGGTCCGCGCGGACGGGCTCGACGACGTCGGCGGGCTCGACCTCGACGCCGCTGTGGTGGACTGGGTCGGCCGCGGGGTCGCCGCCGACGACCTGGAGCGGTGGCGGCGGCTGACCTCGCCCGGGTCCGTGCCCGACCGTCGGCTGCGCCGGCAGCTGTGGGAGGACGCCCGCGCGGCCAAGGAGCATCTGAGCCGGGCCACGCAGGCCGGGTTGCCGGTGCCGCTCTTCGAGCGCGATGTGCACATGACCCGCGAGGAGCTCGAGTCGCTGGCCCGGCCGTGGCTGGATCGCACGGTTGCCTTGACCACGACCACGCTGTTCGCGGCGGGGGTGACGTTGGAGACGCTGACCGGCGTGTTCCTGGTCGGCGGGGCGAGCCGGATGCCGCTGGTCGCGACGCTGCTGCACCGGGCGCTGGGGGTCGCTCCGGTCGTGCTGGAGCAGCCGGAGCTGGTCGTCGCGCAGGGAGCGCTGCGCTCCGTCCAGGCCCTGGCAACTCCGCCGGAAACCTCGCCGGAAACTTCGGCAGAATCGGAAACTGCGGCGGCAACTGCGGCGGAAACGGCAACTGCGGCGGCAACTGCGGCGGAAACGGCAACTGCGACGGCAACCGCGGCGGAAACTGCGGCGGAAACGGCAACTGCGGCGGCAACTGCGGCGGCAACGGAAACCGCGACGGCAACTGCGGCGGCGTCCGACGCGGAAACGGAAACCGCGAAGGAAACTTCGGTGGCGGCGCCGCGGAAAGTCTGGAAAACGCCGCTGCCAGGCGCGTCGCTCGTGGCCGCCGTCCTGCTGATCGCCGTGTTCACCGCCGACGGCCGGTACAACTTCGTGGCGGGTGCCCGCACCCTGGCCGAACCGACCGCGCTCCTGCCCGCCCTCGCCCTCGTCGCGTACATCGGCGCCGGCGGCCCCATCCGCACCCTCGCCGACACGGCAGCCGCGATCCTGACCCGCAGCGCCTGGGCCGGCCTGGGCGCCACGCTGGCCTTCGGGACCGCCGCCGCGCTCCTGCTCGCCGGCGTCGGCCACTACTCCGACAGCGGCGACAGCGCCGCCCGCCTGGCCCTGAGCGACTTCCCCGCGGAGCTTCTGGTCGCGACCATCGTGGGCGGCATCGTCGCCGCGGCCCTCGGGCTGTGGCTGCTGATCCGCCGCCCGAAACGCGACCCGCTGGACTCCGGCCGCCCGCTCGCCACGGCGCTCACCTGGACCGCCGGCGGCGTGCTGCTGGCGGCGCTGGCGCAGGTGTACCTGTACGACCGCTGGGCGGGAAGCCACAACGGGGCCTGGACCGACCAGGAGTTCAGTCCCGCGATCCAGATGGTCCGAGCCCTGCGCGACACCCCGTTCGGTTTCGCCGCGCTCCTGGTGTTCTGGCTCGCGATCACCGCCACCCTCACACTGATCCTCGCCGCCGGCCTGGCCGTGCGCCGCGCCGCCGGGGCGTGGACGGTCCGCACGGCCCCGCCCCGCGCCGCCGGGGCATCGACGGTCGACACGGGGCATCGCGCCGCCGGGGCATCGACGGCCGACACGGGGCATCGCGCCGCCGGGGCATCGACGGCCGACACGGGGCATCGCGCCGCCGGGGCATCGGCGGTCGGCCCGGGCCTGCGCCATGCCGCCGAGGGATGGACGGTCCGCACGGCCGTACCCCGGACCGCCCGGGCGTGGACGGCCCGCACGGCCCCGCTGCTGCTGCTCGCCGGGGGCCTGCTGGCCGCGGTCCACGCCCTGCTGGAGCGCGACGTCTGGCTGGCCGCCGCCGGCGTCGCCCCCGGCGGGTTCCTCGGCGCCGTCCACGCCGCGTGGAGCAACACGATCGGCCTCGTCCCGCCCGAAGCCTTCGCCGCCCTCGTGATCGTCGCGTTCGCCGCCCTCGCCGTCAGGCAAACAGTGGCTGCAGCCGCGGCACGTCGAGGCAGGTGACGATCCCGCTGATGCGCCCGTCGCGCACGTCCAAGAGCACAAGCCCAAACGCCGCGTTTGTACCGTCTGTGCCCGGCCGAACCTGCCAGTACGCCGGCGATCCGTTGGCCCGCACCGGTTCCAGCCACGCACCGGCGCAGGATGCCTCAGGATCCAGCAGTGCGAGCCGGATCGCGTCCCGCCCGCGCAGCCACCAGGCGAACGGCGGCATCGACATCGTCGCGTCCTCGTGCAACAGCGAAACGAGCGTGTCCACATCGTGCCGCTCGAACGCCGCGCAGTACCGATCGAGCAGCTCCCGCTGCGCGATGTTGTGCGGTTCGAACGGATCGCCGGGCGCCGGTGCGTGTTCGCGCAACGTCGAGCGCGCACGTTGCAGCGCACTGTTCACCGACGCCGTGCTCGTTTCGAGCAGAACGCTCACCTCGCCGGCGCTCCAGCAGAGCACATCGCGCAAAATGAGCACCGCCCGCTGCCGCGGCGCAAGGTGCTGCAACGCCGCCACGAACGCGAGCCGGACCGTCTCCCGCGCCACGACCGTGTCCTCGGGCAGCACCCGCGCGTCCGGGATCGGATGCACCCACACCGCCTCCTCCAGCGGCGCCCCCAACGCGTCCCCGTCCCGCGCCGGCGGCCCGAAGTCCATCGCGAGCGCCCGCCGCTGCCCGCTGCGCAGCATGTCCACACACACGTTGGTCGCGATCCGGTACACCCACGTGCGCACCGACCCCCGCCGCTCGTCGAACCGATCCGCGGCCCGCCACGCGCGCACCAGCGTCTCCTGCACCGCGTCCTCGGCCTCGAAGCCGGAACCGAGCATGCGGTAGCAGTACCCGGTCAGCTCGGTCCGCATCTGTTCGAGCTCCACCAGACGAGTGTGACCCATCCGCAGCGCCCGAACCGTTATGCTGCGGCGGCATACTGCCGGGCATGAGGTCGGGACCCGCGCTGGACGAGGTGCCCTGGGCCGACCTGTACGGCCTCGACGGCCCGTCGACGCGCGTGCCCGAGCTGCTGCGGGCGTTGCGAGACCCCGATCCGGCGGTACGGGATGCCGCACACCGCGACCTGGCGAGCCACATCTGCGGCCAGAGCGTGTGGCAGGTCGCCGCGGCGACGGTGCCGTTCCTGGTCGAGCTGGTCGACGACCCGGCGACGCCCGACCGGCCGGAAGTGCTCGCCACTCTGGCCAACGCCTCGCTCGGCCGGCGCGACGCCGGCGACCTCCCGTTCTCCGCCGAGGCCGCCTATCCGCTGGCCGGCGGGCTGACGGACGAGCAGGAGCGGCAGCAGACCGCGTGGCTGTACGACGACGAGCACGAGGTGGAGCTCGACGACCCGTACTTCTCGGACCGCTACCTCAGCGACCGCTGGTCCTACCGCGCGTACCAGGCGTGCGCGGCCCGCCTCGACACCGTCGTCCGCTGGGTCGCCGACCCCGACGGCGAGGTGGCCACCCGCGCGGCGGCCCTGCTCGCCTGGTTCCCGGTCACCGAGCCGATCCTGGACGCCCTGCTCGCCGCCGGCGCGCCGGCCCGTGCCTCGGCGAATCTCGCCCTGGCCGTCGTCGACGTCCGCGACCGGCGCATCGAGCAGCGGCTCCACGAGGGCCTGGCCTCCGCCGACCCCACGGTCGGGCTGACGGCGGCCGCGGCCCTGGCGTACCGCAACGGCCGGCACGTGCCCGTCGCCGTGCGCCGGATGCTGGCCGCGTGCACCGAGCCGCCGACGGAGCCGCTGGCCGGCTGGGACGACTGCGCACTGCCCGTCCACCGCGCGCTGCCCTACTTCGTCACGATCGCGCAGGCGCGGGCCGACCGCGGCGATAGAGCGTGGACCCTGCGCGTGTTCTTCGCACCCCACGCGCCGGCGGACGTCGACTGCATCGCGGCCGCGGTGGCTCGGCAGGACGCGATGACCGTGTCGTCGCTCGGGTACGCCGAACCGGACCGGATCGTGGAGCTGACGACCCGGCCCATGACGCAGGATCAGGCCCTGGCCCGGCTCGCCACGGTGATGGACGGGCTCGACCTGCCCGAATCGGCAAGAGTTCACGTCGAAGAGACCGATGAGGTGTTCCGGCTCGCGGACATTTTCTGACGCGCTATTCGGAATGCGTCAGCCGAACGTGCCTCCACCCCCGCGCACAATCAGTCGATATTGATGGTCACCGGCGCGGCGATACCATCACGGCGCTTGAAGTCGAAGCGCCGGTGATAGGAGAGGTTCGTGCCTGTTGAGCGCTATGTCATCGCCGCTGCCGGCCTGCTTTCGCTGCTGGTTGTGATGGGTACGGTATTGCTGCTGCGCCGGAGCCGGCGGCCGCGGGTGCAGCGGGCCAAGCCGGGGACGATCACGGTCGCGGTGGTCGGGTTCAGCGGGGCGGGCAAGACGGTGCTGCTCGGCAGTTCGTTCACCCGGCTCATGTCGATGGACGGGGCCGGCGTGTTCGTGATCGGTTCCGACAAGCAGGTCGCCAGGCTGTTCGAGCTGCAGCGCGAGACCGCCGGCGAGGGCGGCCGCGCGTCCTGGCCGGCCATGACGATCGAGGACGGGCTGGAGCAGTGGGAGTTCACCGTCAAGGTGCGCACGGCGTCGTCGCAGGTGTTCGACGTTCTACGTATCGACTACTTCGACTATCCCGGCCACAGTTTCGCGAATTTGTTCCGGCATCCGGATGATCCGCAGACCGTGGTTGTGCTGCAGGCCTTCAAATCGGCCCACGCGGTGCTGGGCGTCATCGACGGATTCAAGCTCCGGCGATTTCTGGACGGGATCCGTGAGGAGGCGTCGGAGGAGGATTTCGAATATCAGCTGCGTGCCCTGCTCAGCAGTCTGACCCAGCTGCATCGGCCGGTGCAGCTGGTCCTCACCAAGTGGGACCTGCTGCTCGATACGTACAAGCTGGAGAAAGTCGTCGAACGCCTCATGGAAATCGAGCACTTCCGGCGTTTCGCCGAATTCCACATCAAGCATGGTGTCGCGTGCCGCCTGATTCCCGTCAGCGCGGTCGGCCCGGGGTACGCGGAACACGACGGGAAGGCGATGGTGCGCCACGAGGGCAAGCGCCTGGACCCGAGGCAGGTCGAGATGCCACTGGCCTGTGCGCTGACCCCCGAGGATCACGTCCTGATCCGCGAGAGCGAGGCCGGCGACAGCGCGCTGGGGCGCTTGGTGGCGCGGCTGGCGGCGTCGCCGTTCCGTTTGACGGTCGCGTTTCCGTTCGTCTCGGTCGGGATCGGCGGCGGCGACGCGAGCCCCCCGGGGGACGCGCAGCGAGGCCCGGGCGCCGGTGCCCGCCCCGCCGTCTCGTGGCTCTATCCGCGATCGCACGGCAAGACCGCCAGCAACTACTTCGCGAACCTCACCCTGAAGCTGGACAGCGAGTTCCGCGCCTGCCGGCTCGACCGGTACCAGCGGCCGCGCGACCGGTCGGCGACCTCGTGAGTGGCGGCGGACTGGCCGCGTGGCCGTACGCGGTCGGGTCGTCGCGGCGGCAGGACTTCCGGACCGTGCTGCGGCCGGCGTTCGAGCCGGCGGAGCGGCTCGCCTCGGTGCTCGAAGCGGCCACCAACGGCCACGCGCTGCCCGAGGCCGCCCTGACGTCGGGCCTGGTGGTGATCCGCGAGATCGAGGACGCCGCGCTGGCACCGCTGACGCTGGTGTACTGGATCGTCGCGGCCCGCGGCGCGGACTTCGGGGTCGGCGGGGACGAGGCGCTCCGGGACGCGGCCGGGCGGACGATCGAGGTTCGCGAGGGGCTCGCCGTGCGCGACAGTGCGGAGCGCGTGCGGGCGGCCGGCATCACCCGGGCCGACATCGGCGAGGCGCATCGCCAGGTGCGGGACGCGTACGCCGCGTTCTGGTCCGCCACCGGCCCGTTCCATCCGCCCGCGTCGCGGCCGATTCAGCTCGGCGGGCACGGGGCGGCGGCGACCGAGCCGTTGGTGCGCTGCGAGCCGTACCGGCCGCCCGTGCCGCCCGACGACCCGGCCCCGCCCGTCCGGGCGCGGCGCGGGTTCGCCGCTGCGGTTGTCGCGCTGGTCGTGCTGGCCGCCGCCGCGGGTGGGCTCGCCGGTTGGGCCGCCCGCGGCGCGCCGCCGCCTCCGGTCGCAGCCCCGAGCGCGTCGCCGTCGCCGTCCCCCTCGCCGTCGCCCAGTCCGGCGGCGCGACCCGCGGGCGGTCCGTTCGAGCTCGTTGCCGCGGTGTGCGAGGCCGTGCGGAGCCGCGACTTCCGCACGGTTCACGAGTGGCTGACCGGGGACTATCGGCAACGCCTGCCGGAGGAGGAGCTGGCGGGGGTTGTGGTGGGCACAGGCGGTACAAACGCGGCTTGTATCAAGGCCTCCGTGCAGGACCGCACTGGCTCTGTCACGGTCGTCTCCGGCCACGACACCAGGGTGCTGACGCTCAAGATCGAGCCGACCGAGGCGGGGGCGTGGGAGATCGCCGACATCGCGGTCGAGGCGCCGGCGCAGCCCTCCGCGGGTCGTTCGGGCGGAGGTTGAGCTGTTTCATCACTCCGCCGGGCCGGGCTCGATCGGGTGGACGCCGCCGACGCCGATGCCCTTGGTCGAGCAGACGCGGTCGGGCAGCGGTACGAACACTGGGGTTGTCTCGTCGGGCGGGTAGACGCGTAGGCCGGCGGCGTCGACGGGGTTGCAGTTGTTGTACAAGTCCGGCTGGCCGTGTTGCAGCAGTGCGTGGGCGGTGGCGTGCGGGGCGAGGACGACGCGGTCGGGTGGGGTGTCGGTTCGCCGCGCGTAGGGGTCGTTGATCTGCTGTCCCGTGGGGCCTGTTGTCCAGGAGACGCCCGGGTAGCCCAGTAGCGTGCAGGTGCGGCCGGAGACGTTGGTGAAGACCAGGTACACGTACAGGCTGCCGGCCGCCCCGCCGGCGCCGCCCGTGCTGAGTTTGAGGTCCCCGGTGTGGCACCGGGTGGGCAGCGCGGCGGACGTGGTGGTCGCCGGCGGGGACGGCGATTGTCTGACCGGCGCCGGGGGTGAGGACGTGGCGGACGGCGCCGGCGACGCGGACGAGGCCGGCTCGGGAGTGGGTGCCGGGACGGTCGCGATCCGGTACGCCACACCCGTGACGCCGGCCAGCAGGACCGTCACGGCCGCGGCGACGGCGGTGACCCGCACCGTGCGGCGGCGGCGGGCTGTGCGGGCGATCCGGTCGTACGCTCCGGGCGCGGCGGGCAGCGGCTCGACGCGGTGCCGGTCCAGCCAGTCGTCGAACTGGTCGTCGGGGTCAGTCATCGATGCCGTCCAGTCCCGCTCGGATGCGCGCCTTGGCGTGGAACAGGTCTGACTTCACGGTGCCCTCCGGGCGGCCGACGATTGCCGCGACCTCCCGGACCGAGAAGCCGGCGAGATAGTGCAGCAGCAGGGCGGTGCGCTGGTGCTCGGGCAGCGGTTCGAGCATCGCGCGCAGGTCGCCGCCGCGTTCGGGGCGTCCGTCCGGGCCGCCGCGGTCGTCCGAGGCGATGAGACCGAGGGCGCGGCGTTCCCGCTGTGCGCGGCGCCAGTGGTCGCGCAGCAGGTTCACGGCGACCTTGTACAGGTAGGCGTGCGGATCGTACGAGTCCGACCAGCGCGACAGCAGCCGGGTGAACGCCTCGGCCGCGATGTCGTGCGCGGTCTCGTCGTCGTCGACCTGCCGGCGCACCCAGCCGGCGAGGCGCGCGTAGTTCGCCGCGAAGAAGTCTCGCCGCGCGTCGTCGTGCCCCGCCAACCGGCCCGCCTCTCGGAGCGTCCCCGGAACCGTCACGTACTGTACGACGCGGGATCGACGCATCGGTTGAGATGATGTGTCACCATTTTCGGCATGGACGGCTGGATATCGATCGCGTCGTACGAGAACCTGCCGGGCTGCCCGCGCCCCGCGTCGGCCGTGCGGGCCTGACTGCGCGAGCGGGGCATCGACTGGATGCCCATCGACGCTGACGACATTCGCGTCAACCTCTGCTGTGGGCCGGACCCCGCGCTCGGGCGCTGGCGCGGCTTCTTCGACATCTGGGTCGCGCCCGAGCCGTTGCGCCGCCTCGGTCTGCACCCGGACCAGCCGACCGCGCGCATCGTGGGGCCGTCCCCGCCGGCCTGGTGGCACGCGGAGGCCGAACGCACCTGGCACCGCCGGCCCGACGCCGCGGCCGAACCCCGGCCCCGCCGCCGATGGCGCCTCGGCTGACCCTGCCGCCGGTGGCGCCGCAGCTGACCCCGCCGCCGGTGGCGCCGCAGCTGACCTCGGCGGCGATGATGTGACCATGACCGACTACGGACCTCTGCTGGCCCGCATCGCGGCGCGGGCCGCCGAGGACGACCCGATGCTGCCGCTCGACGCGCGCCCCGCCCCGTTGAGCGCCGCGGACCTCGACCGGGCCGAGCGCGAGCTTGGATTTCCGCTGCACCCGCTGCTGGCCGCGGTCTACGGCACCATCGCCAACGGCGGATTCGGCCCCGACTACCAGCTGCTCAGCCTGGTGTCGGGGCCGACCGGCGAGCAGGCCGTGGACGTCTACAAGACCAAACGCCACGACGCCGCCGGTACCGCATGGGCCTGGCCCGAAGCAGTCCTGCCCATCCTGAACTGGGGGTGCGCCATGTACGCGTGCGTCGACTGCCGCACCGACGAGGGGACTGTCCTGCTGTTCGAGCCCAACCCGGGCGTTCCGGAGATGGCGTGGTACGTCGACGCTCCGAGCCTCGAATCGTGGTTCGAGGGCTATGTCAACCGCACCGGCTGGTGGGACCGGCTCGAGGGCGGCGAGGATCCCGACATGCCGCCCTGGCCCGATTTCAACGCCAGGCGATGAGTTTCGCGCGTCCCGGCCGTACACCTTCCAGGAACTCTGACCTTGAAGGAGCGGGACGTGACCGATGACGACATCCGGGCGGCCGTGGCGGGGGAGCGCGCCGACCTCGCGGACGTGCTCGCCGCCCTGGCGCCCGAGCAGTGGGACGCGCCGACGCTGTGCGCGGGGTGGCGGGTGCGCGAAGTGGTCGCGCACATCACGCTGCCGTTCCGTTCGAGTGCGCTCAAAGTGGCGTTCGAGCTTGTCCGTTCGGGCGGATTCAACCGCATGGCCGACCGCACGGCCCGGCGCGACGCTGCGCGCATGAGCAGTGCGCAACTGCTCGCTTCGGTGCGCGACAACATCGCGCACCCGTGGACACCACCCGGCGGCGGCCCGGTCGGCGCGCTGTCCCACGACGTCATCCACGGGCTGGACATCACCGTCGGGCTCGGCCTGGACCGGCGGGTGCCGCTGGACCGGATGGCGATGGTGCTGGGCGGGATGAGCCCGCGCAACATCGCGTTCTTCGGCGTCGACCTGACCGGGAAACGCCTGGAGGCCACCGACCTCGACTGGCACTACGGCACCGGCGAACCGGTGCGCGCCCCGGCACAGGACCTGCTGCTCATGGCGTGCGGCCGCCGCCGGCCGTGAGTGGCCCGCGGTCGGTGTCGGCCGTGAGTGGCGTGCGGGCGGTGTCCGCCGTGAGTGGCGTGCGGGCGGTGTCCGCCGTGAGTGGCGTGCGGCCGGCGCCGGCTGTGAGTGGCGTGCGGTCGGTGTTCGCCGTGAGTGGCGTGCGGGCGGCGCCCGTCGTGAGGCCGTCCAGGATGAGCGACAGCATCGGCTGGGAGCGGTCCTCGGGCAGCGCGGCGGCCCGCCACAGCGCGCCGGTGAGCTGCAGGAAGTCGCGCGGATCGGCGTCGGCGCGGATGACGCCGGCCGCCTTGCCCGCGTCCAGCAATTGCGTGATGGCGCCGATCACCGGCCCGTACGAGCGCTCGGTGATCGACTGGTGCAGCCCCGGACTGAGCGCGTCGCCGAGCCCGTGCTTGCGCCGCATGGCGTCGACGAGCTCGGTGGTCCACCCGCGCAGCGCCTCGAGCGGCGGCTGCGCGGCGAGATGGTCCGGCACCGATTCGATCAGCCGGTCGAGGTCGAGCTGGTAGACGGCCAGGACGAGCGCCTCGCGGGTCGGGTAGTTGCGGTACAGCGTGCCCGGCCCGACCCCGGCCCGCTGGGCGATCTGGTTCATCGACGTGCCGCCGTCCTCGGCCAGCGCCTGCCGCGCCACCTCCAGGATGCGGGCGCGGTTCTCCCGCGCATCAGCCCGTACCATGTGATCGCCCTTTTCTGGAGAACTCTCCGGATAGCGTACCCTACGATCGCGTGAAGAAGCGGGTGACGTCCTCGGCCGCGGTCGGCGACAGCATCATCGCCTGCACCCGGGCCGACATCTCGCCGATCTCCTGTGCGCGAACGAACATCGCCGCCTCGTACGCCCGGATCGCGGCGTCCGGATCGTTCGGGTTCGCGGCCAGCGCGGCGGCGAGTTCGGCGGCGTCGAGCATCGCCTGGTTCGCGCCCTCGCCGACCGGCGGCATGAGGTGGGCGGCGTCGCCGATGAGGGTGACGCCCGGGCGGTGGTCCCAGCGCACGCCGATCGGCAGCGCCTCGATCCGCCGCGGCACCGGCTCCCCGTCGGCCGCCTCGATGAGTGCGGTCACGCGGGAATCCCAGCCATCGAACAACTGCAAAAGTTCCGCTCTTGTACCGACTGTGCCCACCTCCTCGCGCATGGACACGCCGACGCGGATGGTGCCGTCGCCCAGGCGTTGCGCGGCCAGGATCTGGTTCACGCCGATGCACCACAGGTTCCCCGGCCCGACCAGCTCGCCGACCTCCGGGTGGCGGCGGTCGGCGTCGGCGATGCTCAGCTCGACGAGCGTGGCCACATAGGACGGTCGCGCGTCGGTCAGCAGCGGCCGCACGATCGACCGGGCGCCGTCCGCGCCGACCAGGACGTCGCAGCCGGAGGTTGGAGCGCACTCGAAGGACAGCTCGAACCCGCCGCCGTCGCGGGGCGTCGCCGCGAGGAGCCGCCGGCCCCACGCCACGGTGCCGTCCGGGAGCGAGTCGAGCAGCAGGTCGCGCAGCGCGTTCCGGTCGATCTCCGGCCGCCCGTCGAACGTCCCGGGGCGCGGCAGGTGGTGCACGAGCACGCGGCCCGACGGGTCGAGGATGCGGTGCTCCTCGCCCTCGGGGCGGGCCTGCGACCGGAACCGCCCGTCGAGCCCCGCCGCGGCGAGTGCGTGCTGGCCGGACTCGGGGTGCAGGTCGAGCGAGCCGCCCTGGGAGCGGGCGGATCGGCCGGCCTCCCGCTCGTACACGATGGTCTGGATTCCCCGCAGGTGCAGGATTCGGGCCAGCGTCAACCCGCCGAGCCCGCCGCCCGCGATCGCGATTCGCATGTCCTTACCGTACACTGTATCTTGTGGATACGCCGTACGCTAATGTGCCGGTCTGGGAACGGCCGGAGCCGCAGCCGCGGGCCGCGCCGGTGCCGCTGAGCCGCGCGAAGATCGCCGCCGCGGCCGTGCGGCTGGCCGACGAGCACGGGCTGGACGGCCTCTCCGTGCGCAAGCTGGCCGGGGCGCTCGGCGTCGGGCCGATGCGGCTGTACGACTACGTGGCCAACCGCGCCGAGATCCTCGACCTGATGGTGGACGCCGTGTACGCCGAGATCGCGCAGGCCGGCGACGGGTCCGACTGGCGCGCCACGGTCCTGGCGATCAAGCACCGGACCCGGGGGTCGGCCCTGCGGCACGAGTGGTTCGCCGACCTGCTCGGCGGGCGGCCGCACCTCGGCCCCAACGCCCTCGCGGTGGGGGAGTCGACCGCGGCGGCGCTGAGTCAGGCCCCCGGCGTGCGCGGCCTCGACGAGCTGCAGCGGGCCCTGGGCGCGCTGAACGCCTTCATGATCGGCGCCCTGCGCGCCGAGATCGCCGAGCGCCGCACCGCCCGCGCGACCGGCACCGAGCTGGCGGCGTGGCAGTCGAGCCTCGGGCCGTACCTGACCCGGATGCTCGACACCGGCCGCTATCCGACCGTCGCCCGCCTGGTCATCGACGGCGCGCACCTCGACCCCGGCGAGACGTTCGCCCGCAACCTGGAGACCGTCCTGAACGGCATCACCTGATCCGGTACCACCACGACTCCAGCTCGTCGTCCAGCGCATCGAGCTCGGCGTCGGTGGGCCGGTACCCGTCGGGCAGCTCGACCTCGAGGGCGCCGCTGCGGCACACGATTTCCCGCAGTTTCCGGACCGCCGGGACCGCCTCGAGGTCGGCCGGGTCGAACGGGGTGCCGCCGACGATCGACTGGTGGCCGAGGCCCCACCACAGCGCGATGAGCTCGGCGTCGCCGTCCTGTTCGGCAGCCGCGCACACGGTGGCCACCACGTCGATCAGCGGGACGGCGCGGGGCGGCTCGGCGTCGGCCCCGCGCAGCCGGCCCTCGTCGACCATGCGCTGCCAGAGGCGGGTGCCGGCTTCGCAGTACAGCCACGGCGGGCGGACATAGCCGTCCTGCACACCCTCGTCGTACTCGTCGTCACCGAGTTGGATGAAATCGTCCGTAAGGTGCGCAAGCTCGGGAAACTCGCTGAGCGGAAATCGATACGTGTGCCCGCTTTCCAGCAGGAGGTCCTCGACCCGGCCCATGGTGTGCGAGCAGTCGTGGCCGCGCTGGAAGGCATAGAGGGCCGTGCACGCATCGCGCAGCGGCGCGCCGTGCTTGTCCAGGGTCAGGATCGAGTGGAACACCAGGTCCTCGATGACATGCTCCGACACCGGCACAGGGTACCCGGCCCCGGACGTGTGTGAATGTGTTCGATTGGAACGTGTTGATCGTCTTCTCTTGACGGTTGCTGAGCATATTTGTTCAGATGAGTGCGCTCTCCGCAGCTCCGCCAACGCCGAAGGGGCATTCCACCATGCGAAGACTGGACAGGCGACTTGGCCAATTGCTGGCCGCCGCCGCCGTCGTCACGACCCTCACCATCCCGGCCGGGGCCGCCGCCGCCGCGCCGCCGCCGGACACCTCGCCCGCCTGGCACGCCGGCATCCCGCCGCTGGCCACCAAGTGGACCGGCAAGGTCGGCCCGGACAACGCGCTGCCGGAGTACCCGCGCCCGCAGCTGACCCGGGACAAGTGGCAGAACCTCAACGGCGTGTGGGAATTCGCGCGCGCCGACGTGAACCAGGCGGTGCCCGCGGGGCAGAGCCTGGGCGAGCGCGTGCTGGTGCCGTACCCCATCGAGTCGGCGCTGTCGGGCATTCAGCGGCACGAGGACCGCATGTGGTACCGGCGAACCTTCACCGTGCCCAAGAACTGGAACGTGGGGTCGGGCCAGCGGCTGCAGGTGCACTTCGGCGCCGTGGACTACGACGCAAGGGTGTACGTCAACGGGGCCCAGGTGGCCACGCACCGCGGCGGGTACGACGGCTTCGACGTCGACGTCACCGACGCGCTGACGGCGAGCGGGCCGCAGGAGCTCATCGTGTGGGCCGAGGACCTCACCGACGCGACGGGCCAGCCGATCGGCAAGCAGCGGCGCACCTCCGACCACGGCATCTTCTACCAGGGCAGCTCCGGCATCTGGCGGACCGTGTGGATGGAACCCGTTCCCGCGGCCTCCATCAGTGGCCTGGCCACCACGCCCGACGTGGCCGGCAGCGCGCTGAAGCTGACCGCGAGCGTCGCCGGCGGGACGAACCTCAAGGTCAAGGCGGTGGCCAAGAACGGCAACAAGGTCGTCGGCACGGTGACGGGGGCGGCGGGGACGGAGCTGCGACTGCCGGTACCGAATCCGAAGCTCTGGTCGCCGGACAGCCCGTTCCTCTATGACCTGCAGGTGAGCCTGCTCGACGGCAACAAGACCGTGGACACTGTCGGCTCCTACTTCGGCATGCGGACCATCGGCACGGCGCCGGGGGCCGACGGCAAGCTGCGGATCACCGTCAACGGCAAGATCCTGTTCAATCTGGCCAACCTGGATCAGGGATTCTGGCCCGACGGCCTGTACACCGCGCCGACCGACGCCGCCCTGAAGTGGGACCTCGAGCAGGACAAGGCGATGGGCTTCAACGCGGTGCGCAAGCACATCAAGGTCGAGCCCGACCGCTGGTACTACTGGGCCGACAAGCTCGGCCTGATGATCTGGCAGGACATGCCGGCCGCGAACACCGGCCCGATCCCGGAGGCGTGGCGCGGGCAGTTCGAGTCGGAGCTGCACGAGATGGTGCGCGAGCACAGTTCGTTCACGTCCATTGTGGCCTGGGTGCCGTTCAACGAGGGCTGGGGCGAGTGGGACCGCGCCGCCACCGGCCGCATCGCCGACGACGTCAAGGCCCAGGACCCGACCCGCCTGGTCGACGCGCACAGCGGCGTGAACTGCTGCAACTCGCACGGCGACTCCGGGCGTGGCGACGTGATCGATTTCCATCAGTACCTCGGGCCGGCGTCACCATCGCCGTCCGGCAACCGGGTGGCGATCGACGGTGAGCACGGCGGCTTCGGCCTCAAGACGTCCAACCACATGTGGTTCGGCGACGGGCAGGCGTACGAGATGGAGCCGGACTCGGCCACGCTCACCCGCAAGTACGTGGAGAACCAGGAGGCGGTCATCACCTCGGCCAAGGCCTGCGGCATCAGCGGCTCGATCTACACCCAGATCACCGACGTCGAGGCCGAGCTCAACGGCTTCTTCACCTACGACCGCCAGGTCACCAAGATGGACCTCAAGCAGGTCAAGGCCATCAACCAGAAGATCATCAAGCAGGCCGACGGCTCGGCGGCCAACGTCCCGCAGCCGCCGCCCGGCACCCCCGGCCTGACCGGCGTCGTGTTCTACCCGCTGGACGAGACCGGCGGCACCGTGGCCGCGGACGCGGCCGGCGACAACGACGCGAACCTGGTCGGCGGCGCCGCGTTCGTCGACGCCCACACCGGCAACGGCGTCTCCCTCGACGGCTCGACGCAGTACCTCGACGCCGGCAAGCCGCTGCTCAACACCGCCTCGGACTACTCGGCCGCGGCGTGGGTCAAGCTCGACAAGGCCGACGGCGCCTTCCAGACGGTCGTCAGCCAGGACGGCCCGACCAACAGCGACTTCTACCTGCAGTACTCCGGCGCGGACCAGCGCTTCGCGATGAGCTTCGCGGGCGTGCGGGCCCTGGCCCCGGTGAAGCCGAACGTGGGCCAGTGGTACCACCTTGTCGGCGTGCGCGACACGGTGAAGGGCGAGCTGCGGCTCTACGTGGACGGCGAACTGGCCGGCACCGCGAGCGCCTGCCTGCCCCAGTCCGGGCCGACCGGGCACACCGTCATCGGCCGCGGCAAGTTCGGCGGCAACCCGGTCGACTACCTCGACGGTACCGTCGATCAGGTGCACCTCTACGACCGCGCGCTGAGTGCGGACGAGATCCGGCAGTTGTTCGCCTCGAACAACTGATTCGGTTTCCGTGGCGGCGGGCCCGTGTTGCGCGGGCCCGCCGTTCGTTTCCGCGCGTTTCTTGTCGCTTCCGCGCGTTTCCGCGCGTTTCAGCGCATGAAGTCCTGGCAGCCGCCGCCGAGGATGAACGCCTCCTGGTTCACCGGCTCCAGTTTCTGATTCGGTACGTCGACGCGCCACTCCGTCGTCCGCTGGCCCGGCTGGATGACGACGGTGATGTCGTACACGCCCGGCTTGTCGGCCGGCGCGCCCTTGATGAACTGGTACGTGTCCACGCGATCGACGGTGTGCATCGAGTTGTGGCAGCTGGTGAACCGGTCGTCGAACAGCCGCAGCGCCTTGACCCTGAGATCGCCGCCCCCGTCGCCGCCGCCGCTCGGCGTCGGCGACGGGTCCCGTTTCGGGTCCGGTGCCGGTCCGTCCTGTTCGCCCGACGTGCCCCTGGGCCGGCCGAACGGCGTGTTCTTCTGCACGTCGACCAGCGCGAACACGTCGATGACGGCCGCGGCCGCCCGAACCTCGACGACGTGCTCGCGGGCGAACCTGTTCCAGGAGACGCCTTGGTACTTCGGGTTGCGGATCGCCGCCGGCGCCGTCAACGGGTTGCCGCAGTAGCACTTGGCGACCGGGCGGCCGTGGTCGTCGACCAGGACCGCGGTGCCGGCCTGCAGGACCGACTGGAGCGGGTTCGCCTTGCCGTCCTTGAAGCCGTGGTTGGTCACGGCGGTGTCGGCGCGCAGGACGACCGGGGTGAGCCTCGCGAAGTACCCGTCGAGGCCGGAAAAATCGGTTCCGACGGTTTCCGCCCAGGCCCGCCCCTTTTCCTCGTTTGCCTTGAGGAACTGCAGCATCTGGTTCTTGTCGCACGAGGAGTTGTCCTTGGTACCGCCGTACAGTCCGACGGTCTCCGCCGGATAGCGGCCGCCGATGCCGCTGGACGTGCCGACCTCGCCCGCGCCCGGCTCGTCCTTGCCGACGTTCTGCATGAACGGGTTCGCGCCCGCGGAGTTCACCGGTTCCAGTTGCACATCGGTGCCACGGCGGACGATCACGATGGCGGCGGCGATCGCGACGATCGCGACCAGGCCGAGGACGAGCCCGAGGACGGCGGCGGTACGGCTGCGCCGCGGCGGCTGAGGAGCGTACGACATTGTGGACCTCCCCGCGACATTCTGGCGGCGCCGGGGCGGGCCGAGACCTCCCGGCGGAGGAGGACGAACGAACTCATCGGGTCCGGCGGGTATCCACTTGGTGCGCATCGGCGCCCGGCCCGCTGGTTTGCGAGCCGGGCGCCGGTTTCCGAGTGTTTCCGCGAATTTCCCTGAGTTTCCTTGGGTTTCCGCGGGTTTCCGTCGGCCGGTGATGCTCGGGCGGCCGGCTTCCTGAGGTTTCCGTCGGCCGGCGATGCGGGGCGGCCGGTTTCCGGGAGTTTCCGTCGGCCGGCCTGGGGTTTCCGTCGGCCGGTGATGCGGGGCGGCCGGTTTCCGGGTGGGGTTTCCGGGAGTTTCCGTCGGCCGGCCTGGGGTTTCCGTCAGCCGGTGATGCTCGGGCGGCCGGTTTCCAGGTGGCCGACGAGGCGCTGCGACCAGGAGGCGTCGCAGTCGGCGGTGACGGTGAGGTCGTACCAGCCGTGGGTCGCGTCGCAGGGGTTGATCGACCAGGTGCCGCTGCCGTGGGCGGACACGCGGACGGTCTGCGGGCGGCCCTTGACGTAGTTGTTGTGCGTGACCGTGAACGTCACCGGGCGCTTGGTGCGGTTGCGCAGTTCCAGGTGCAGCTTGGGCTCGCCGGAGAAGCGGCCGTCGTAGTACGACGCCTCGACCGCCAGGTCCTTGCCCGCCTTGGCCAGGTCGCCGGTGAAGCGGCGCAGGAAGCGGTTCGGGCCGGTGACCGTCAGGTCATACACGGTGTCGCCGTTGGCCGCGCCGACCGGGCCGGTGCCGTTGAGCGTCGCGCGGGCGGGGACCGTGTACTGGCCCGGGAACGCCGCCGGGTACTGGGTGAGCGCGGGGATGCCGGAGCGGTTGTTGTACACCGCGAAATGACTCGACTTGCTCGCGAAGGGCGCCACGTTGCTCAGGCGCAGGTTCGCCACCACGCCGGACGGGCCGGTCGTGAACCCGGTCAGGGTGGCGTTCGGCTGGTACGGCAACGGTCGCGCCCGCTTCGTGCCCGGTTCCTGGGCCGGCATGGCGTTGTCCCCGGGGAGCGGCGTGTACTCCATCTCCGGGACGAGCGGGCCGGTCGCGGGAAGGTGCGGCAGGCCGTACACCGGCTGACTGAAATCGAACGCCGAGGTCAGATCGCCGCACACCCGGCGCCGCCAGTCGCTGATGTTCGGGCACATCGCGGGTTTGCCGATGGACTTCGTCCACCGCTCGAGGAACTGGATGACCGATGTGTGGTCGGAAACCTCGCTGGTCACCCAGCCGCCGCGGGTCCACGGCGAGATCAGGATCAGCGGCACCCGGAACCCGAGGCCTACCGGGACCGGCGCGGTGACGCCGTACTCGCCGAGCGTGCCCGCGACGAACTCGTCGGCCTCGCCCGGGGCCGGCAGCGGCGGCGGCACGTGGTCGAACTGCCCGTCGTTCTCGTCGTAGTTGATGATGACGACGGTCGAGTTGAGCACGTCCGGGTCGGCGTTGAGCGCTTCGAGCACACCGCGCAGGAAGTACGCACCGTTGCTCGGCGCGGTGACCGGGTGCTCGGAGAAGAACTGGTTGTTCACGACCCACGTCACCTGCGGCAGCGTGCCCGCCTCGACGTCCGCGCGGATCGCGTTGACGATGTTGTCCGCGTTGCCGGACAGCCCGCCGATCGGCTCGGGGACGTTCTTCACCCCGTTGTCGTAGAACACGTTGCCGGGCGCGGCCGTCCCGCCCTGCGTGGGGTCGAGCTTCGCGAACGTGTCGAAGTACTCGAGGCCGTTGTCGCCGTAGTCGTCCTCGCACTGGTACACCCGCCAGCTCACGCCGGCCGCCTGCAGGTGCTCCGCGTAGGACTTCCACGGCAGGAACTTGCCGAGCTCGTCGCCGCCGGAGTACGCGGTGAAGTCGCCGTGCGCCTTGTTCGCGTTGATCGTGCCGCTCCACAGGTACGTGCGGTTCGGCCCGGTCGCGCTCAACACCGAGCAGTGGTACGCGTCGCCGACCGTGTAGGCGTCGGCCAGCGCGTAGTGGAACGGCAGGTCGTGCCGGTCGAGGTAACCCAGCGTGGTCGGGCCGCCCTTGGCGAACTGCCAGCCGTTCATGAGCCCGCCGTACCACGCGCCGTGCTGGTCCTCCCACCCGTGGCTCGTGCCGCCGTAGTTCGCGGCCCCGAGCTCGGCGGTGGACGGGATCGAGCCGTCCCACGTCTTCGCGCCGCTGAGCCGCCACGGGTACTGCGTCGCCGCCCCGCTCGTCGGTGTGACCGGCTGCTGCCACACGCTCTTGCCGCCGGGCAACAGGATCGTCGAGCGGTCGCCGAACCCGCGCACGCCCTTGAGCGCGCCGAAGTAGTGATCGAAGCTGCGGTTCTCCTGCATGATGACCATGACGTGCTTGATGTCGCGGATGTCGCCGTGGCGCTTTTGGTGCTCAGCGGCCGCCTGCGCTTGTGCGGTGTCGGCGGCCTGCGCCGTCTCGCCGGGCAGCGTCGCGCCGACGGCGGCGGCTCCGGTCACGGCGGCGGCGGTACCGAGGAAGCTTCTGCGGGAAAACTCGGACATTGATGGCCTCCGGTGGGGCTCGAAGCATGCGACTCGCACGCTCGTCCCGCCACCTGACCCCGGCCCGACACCGAGGCGAAGACCGCATTGCCGCCGAGGGACCGGTTGTTGTCGCGTTCCGGCCTCGCCATTGCGCACCGCGCCGCGACTTCCGACGATGGCGAGATGTTCTTCCGCCGCCGCAAGTGGGTCAGGACCACCGGACGCGTGCTCGACTCACGGATTCGTGACGTGTACACCCCGAAGCTGTCCGGCAACCGCGGCGGAGGCTCGATCACGCTGCACAACTACGTCGTCGAGTTCACGGCCCCGAACGGCGAGCGGACCAGACTGGAGATCGAGCAGGACCTGGAAACCATCGACGTCGCGATCGGCAGCGAGGTGCCGCTGCTCGTCCACCCGGACGGCACGGAGGCGTCCTTCGACGAGAAGGACCCGCGGATCAACATGATGGCCGTCCACGAGGCCAACCAGCGCGCCGAGCAGGAGCGGTTCCGCAAGCAGCTCGAGGGCTAACAACCGCCCAGCGTGGTCTCGGGCCGCAGCGTCCTCGGATCGAACGGAATCTCCCGCTCGTCGCCGTTGCGGTTGCGCGTGACGAGGCTGCCGGCGCGCACGGTGACGGCCGCGATGAACAGGCCGTCCTCCTCCAGGGTGCAGCCGAACGACACCATGTCCCGGTCGGCGGTCGCCCCGGGCTTGCGCAGGACCACCTCGGTGCGGCCGTCGAACCGGTAGATGGCCGCTTCGAGCTTGCCGTCGGCGGATTCGAACGTCGCCCGCTGCTCGCCCCGGTGCGCCTGTTCCGGGGGCTGCTCGTCGTTGGAGGTGAACAGGACGACGGCCGCACCTACGGCCGCGAGCACCGTCAGCGCGACGACGACCAGCGCCGCGCCGGTCCGCCTGGTCTTGCGCTCTTCGTCGTCCGGGGGAGCCTCGCCCAACCACGTCACATCGACCATGCTCGCAGCTCCGCCCGAACGCGCGGAACCGGGTGTCCGTTCGTTGCCGCTTTCACGGTCGTTCGAGCATCGCGCGGCGCCGGCTGTGTCCTCGCGGGTCCGGTCGGTGGGTCGCGGCGGCGGGATTTCGGGAGGTCGCGGCTGTGTCCTTGCGGGCCCCGGCCAGTGGGTCGTAGCGGCGGGATTTCGGAAGATCGCGGCTGTGTCCTCGCGGCCCGGCCAGTGGGTTGTGGTGGCGGGATTTCGGGACGTCTCGGCTGTGTCCTCGCGGGTCCGGTCGGCGGGTCGTGGTGGCGGGACTTCGGGACGTCGCTGCTATGTCTTCGCGGGGCCGGTCAGCGTGGTGAGACGGCGGGCGAGGAACTCGCGCTCGGGCTCGTTCGTCGTCCGGGCCAGGGCCTCGCGGTACGCGGCGGCTGCCTCGGCTCGGCGGCCCAGGCGTTCGAGCAGGTCGGCTCGGATGGCCGGCAGGTACTGGTAGCCCGCCAGCCGCTCGTCGTGCGCCAGCACTTCGAGTGCACGCAAAGCGTGTTCGGGGCCGTAAACGCGGGACAGCGGCACGATCCGGTTCAGGGCGACGACGGGCGATGGCCAGATGGCGAGCAGTTCGCCGTACAGGTGCAGCAGTTGCGGCCAGTCGGTCTGCTCGAATGTGGGCGCTTGTGCGTGCAACGCGGCGATCGCGGCCTGCAGTGTGTACCGGCCGGGGCGCCCGGCGCGCAGTGCGCGAACGATCAGCGTGTCCGCCTCGGCGATCGCCGCCCGGTCCCAGCGTGACCGATCCTGATCCTCGAGCCGGACCAGCCGACCCTCGGCATCGGTCCGCGTGCCGCGGCGCGCGTCGGTGGCGAGCAACAGCGCAAGCAGCCCTTGCGTTTCCGGCTCATCCGGCATCAACTCGCTCAGTGTGCGCGCGAGATACAGCGCGAGGTCGGCGAGGTCATTGCGCAGAAGAACAGTCCCCGATGGCGCGGTGTGTCCCGTCGTGTACAGCAAGTGCACGACCTCAAGCACCGCCCGCAACCGATCGGGCAGTTCGGTCGCGGCCGGCATGCGGTACGAGATGCGCGCTTTGGTGATCTTCTTCTTGGCGCGGGTCAGCCGGGCGGCCATGGTCGGTTCCGGGACCAGGAACGCGCGCGCGAGATCGGCGGTCGAGACGCCACAGACCAGCCGCAGGGTCAGGGCCGGCCGGACCTCCGCCGACAGCGCCGGATGGCAGCAGGTGAAGATCAGCCCCAGCAGATCGGGCGCGGGCTCCTCGGCCGGCGGCGGCACGGCCAGGAGCGCCAACTTGGTCCGGTACACCTGCTCGCGGCGGATCCCGTCGATGGCGCGCCGGCGGGCGGCGGTGGTCAGCCAGCCGACCGGGTTGGCCGGAACGCCGTCGACGGGCCAGGTCGCCAGCGCGGACGCGTACGCCTCCTGCACGCACTCCTCGGCCATGTCCACATCGCGCGTCACGCGCACCGCCGCGGCGAGCACAAGGCCCCACCCGCGCCGGTGCGCATCGGCGAGCTGCGCGTTCACGTCCCCGCCCGCGGCCGGTTGCGCGTTTGCGTTCCCGCCCGTGGTCGGTTGTGCGTTTGCGTCCGCGCGGTCGGGTGACTGCGCGTTTGCGCCTGCGCCCGTGGTCGGTTGCGCGTTTGTGTTCACGCCCGCCGCCGGTTGCGCGTTTGCGTCCGCGCGGTCGGGTGACTGCGCGTTTGCGCCTGCGCCCGTGGTCGGTTGCGCGTTTGTGTTCACGCCCGCCGCCGGTTGCGCGTTTACGTTCCTGCCCGCCGCCGGTTGCGCGTTTGTGCTCCCGCCCGCGGCCGACTGCGTGTTTGCGTCCGCGCGGTCGAGTGACTGCGCGTTTGCGTTCCCGCCCGTAGCCGGTTGCGCGTTTGTGTTCACGCGGTTGGGCGCACGTAGCCGCCGGCGATGGGGCGGATCTCGACGGCGCCGCCCTGGCGCAGGACCGGGTTGCCGCGGGCGATCCGCAGCGCGGCGTCGAGGTCGGGCGCATCGATGACGTAGAAGCCGGCCACGACCTCCTTCGCGTCGACGAACGGGCCGTCGGTCACGGTGTCGGCACGCAGTGTGGTCGCGGTCGCCACGGGCTCCAGGGCGAACGCCGCCACCAGCCCGCCCGAAGCCTCCAGGTCCTGCGCGTGCCGATCGTGTTCCTGCAGCTCGTCCGAGCCCTCGGCGGCCGAGTCGGCTGCGTAGATGAGCACCGCGTACTGCGCCATGTCGCTCTCCTTCACGAGATCACGATTGTCGTGCACCCCTTTGTCGAACGCCGGCTGCGCGAATCGACATCTTCACGCCAACGATTTCAGGACTCGGGTGAGTGCGGTTGCGCGAGTCCTGTCCGTTCGCGCCTTCAGCAGCGGGAGGATCAGCGCGTACCGGCCGCTGCGCGACATCCCCGCGAAGGTCGCCGCCGCCCGGGGATCGGCCGCGAGCGCCTCGGTCAGGACCGGCGGAACTTCGGCGTTCGACTGCCGTGGGTACGCGGCCGACCACCGTCCGTCAGCGCGCGCGGTCGCGAGTTCGGCGTCACCGCCCGTGCGCATCCGGCCGGCGGCCTCGAGGTGCTCGGCGCGTTCGACGTTGACCTGGGACCAGGGGCTGGCGGGGCGGCGGGGGGAGTACCGCTGCAGAAAATGCCGATCGTCGTGCCGTCGGCGGTGGCTGTCGATCCAGCCGTGACACAGCGCGACGTCCAGCGCCTCGGTGGCGGTCAGGCCCGGTTGGCCCTTGCGCGCCAGGACCAGCCAGACCTCACGCTCCGTGGTTTCGGATAACCATGCGTCGAAGGTCGGCGCGTCCATCGTCCGCGCGGTCACAGCATCTCCAGGTAGTGCGGGTTGTACATGATCCCCAACAGATTGCCGAACGGGTCGAGCACCGTGGCGGTGATGAAGCCCCGGCCGCGGTCCTGCGGCTTGTCCTGCAGCGTGGCGCCGAGGTCGAGGAGCCGCGCGAGCTCGCCCTCGATGTCGTCGACGTGCCAGTACAGGACGGCCCCGACGGCGCCGGTCGGCGTGCCCGGCGCGCGGTACCGGGCGTCGACCAGCCCCAGCTCGGCCTGGCGGTCACCGAGCCGCCACTCGGCGTAACCGTCGCGGAGGAAGTACGGCTCGACGCCGGTGACCTGCGTGTACCAGGCGCGCGCGGCGGCGTGATCGGCGGCGTAGTAGGAGACGGTGGCCATGCCTCGGAATGTCATGCCCATATCGTCGCGCCAGTTGCGGAAGATATCGTTCCTCAATGCTCGTTCGAGTGCTCCAATTGCTCTCGCTCCTGCAACAGCGCCGCGAATGGGCGGGCGCCGAGCTGGCCGAACGCCTGGAAGTCACCACGCGCACGGTGCGTCACGACATCGACCGGCTGCGTGAGCTCGGCTACCAGGTCGACTCGACGACCGGCCCCGGCGGCGGGTACCGGCTCGCGGCCGGCACCGCGCTCCCACCCCTGGTGCTCGACGACGACGAGGCGGTCGCCGTCGCGGTGGGACTGCGCGCGGCCGCGGCGGGCAGCGTCGCCGGCATCGAGGACGCGTCCCTGCACGCTCTGGCCAAACTCGAACGCACACTTCCGCGCAGGTTGCGCCCCCGCGTCGACGCCCTGCGCAGCACCACGGTCTCCGCGGCCGGCGGCGGCCCGGTCGTCGACGTCGACACGCTCACCACGATCGCGGCCGCCGCCCACGCCCATGAGCGCTTGCTGTTCGAATACGCATCCCACGACGGCCAAACGAGCACCCGCGACGTCGAACCGCACACCCTCGTCTACACCGGCCGCCGCTGGTACCTGCTCGCGTTCGACGGCGCCCGCCGCGACTGGCGCACGTTTCGCGCAGATCGGATCACGCCACTGCCGTCCAAAGTTCCAGTGCAGCATTTCGTACCGCGAGAGCCTCCCGGCGGCGACGCCGCCGCCCACGTCCTGCGGGGCGTGACCGCGGCGCCGTTCCGATACCGCGTACGCATTCGTTTCGCCGCCCCGGCCGAGGCGCTCGCCGACTGGAACACCCCGACCTCGGGCCGCCTCACCCCGCTCGGTGACGACGCCTGCGAGCTGGTCACGGGCACGGACTCACTGTTCGACCTCGTGACCTACCTCGGCAAGATCGGCATTCCGTTCACCGTGCTGGACCCGCCGGAACTGCGCGACTTCCTCCGCGACCTGGCGGGCCGGTACCTGGATGCCGCCGGTTCGTAGACCACTGCCCCGTGCGGCACCGCCATGTCTGGATGCCGCCGGTTCGTAGTCCACCGCCCCGTGCGGCACCGCCACGTCTGGATGCCGCCAGTTCGTAGACCATCACCGCGACGCGCCGCCGCTGCGTCTGGATGCTGCCGGTTCGTAGACTTCGATCCATGCGGGGACGATTCGACAATCTGCGCAGGATCGAGGCGCTCGATCCGGACGCGGACCACCTGGCGATCCACCGGCTCACGCTCACCGAAGAGTTCCCGTGGGACATGCGCATGGCGTTCAACCTTGCGTTCAACCGCTCGTTCGCGCTGCCGCGGGTTGCGCGCCAGCTCGTCGCGACCGGCGCGATCCTGCGCGCACCGCGCAAACGGGCGGACGACACGGGCATCATCATGTACGAGATCCTGTTGCACGGCACCGAATCCGCGCGCGGCAAGCTGGCCATCCGCCGGCTGAACGGGGCGCACCAAGGGTTCGCCCTGGACAACGGCGACAGCATCTACGTCGTCGCCGCACTGGTCGTCATCCCGATGCGCTGGCTGCGCCGGTACGGCTGGCGCCGCCCCTGCGCGAACGAACAGGAAGCGGCGGCCGTCTTCTACCGCCGCGTCGGCCGTCTGATGGGCGTGCGCGACCTGCCTGACCGTTACGCCGACTTCGAGGCGTACCTCGAACAGTACGAACGTGCGCACCTGCACCCGACGCCGGAGGCCGCGCAGATCGAGCGGACCACCCGAGACCTGCTCCGGGGCCGCATCCCGGCCCGGCTGCGGGGCGCGGCGGACTCGCTCATCGGCGCACTGTACGACGAGCCGTTGCGCGCCGCGTACGACGTGCCGCGGCCGCCGCTGTGGGCGCGGGCCGGACTGCACACCGCGTTGCGCGTTCGCGCACTGCTGCTGCGCTGGTTCGCGCGTCCGCGCACGACGCCGCTGTTCGCCGACGGCATCGTCACCAAGTCCTATCCGGACGGCTACGACCTCGCGCACGTCGGTTCGGCGCCGACATCCCGCACGGCGACCCCGGCGACCGGCACACCCACAGAGCCCGCACCCGAACGATCGCCGTCCGCCTGAGCATGCCCGCGGGTGTCGGCATGCGAGCGTTGGCCGTCCGTTTGAGTGTGCCCGCGGGGTGTTGGCATGCGAGCGTTGGCCGTCCGTTTGAGTGTGCCCGCGGGTGTTGGCATGCGAGCGTTCGCTGTCGGCTTGAGTGTGCCCGCGGGAGCCCGCATGCGAGCGTTCGCTGTCCGCCTGTGCGCGCTCACGGCATCCGTGGCCGAACGATCGTTGTCCGCCTGAGCGTGCGCCCGGGCCCACGCCTGGACAATCGTGGTCCGGGTCGACGAGGGCGGCCGCGTCGGTACGATCGGAGGAGTGCGGGAGCTGACCACCGACCGGCTGTTGCTGCGCGAATGGCGCGACGACGACGCGCCGTTCGTGTTCGACATGTGTTCGCGGTGGGAGGTGCAGCGGTGGGTCGGCGCCCACCCGCGCGTGCTCACCAGCCTCGACGAGGCCCGCGCCACGATCGCGCGCTGGCGGGGGTACGACGACGGGCGGCACGCCGTCTGGTCGATCCGGCGCCGCGCCGACGGTGCGCCGCTCGGAACGCTGCTGCTCATCGGCATTCTCGCGTCAGGGGCGGACCTGCCGCTGCAGCCGTCCGGCGAGACGGAGATCGGCTGGTACCTGCACCCCGACGCCTGGGGCAACGGGTACGCGACCGAGGCGGCCGCCGCCGTCCTGCGCGAGGGGCTGTTCGACGAGGTCCTCGCGGTCACCTACCCGGAGAACACCGCGTCCCGGGCGGTCTGCACGCGGGCCGGCATGCGGCACCTCGGGCAGACCGACCGGTACTACAACATGACCTGCGAGCTGTTCTCGTTCACGACACCCCGGTAGGCGCGTCCGGGTCCAGCGCCGCCTCCACCGCGACCGCCTCCAGACCGCGCAACAGCGCCTCGGCGTCGTCCGGGGCGATCACGTGCGTGTCGCAGAAAACGATTGCCTGCGTCGCACCTGGAAGTTCGTCGATGTGCACGATGAGCGGCTCGAACGGCACGTCCTGCTTGGTTGTCCAGGTGAACATGCCCGTGTGCGCGGCCTTGGCGATGTCCTCGTTGCCCGGCACCGGAACGCCCGCGAGCGCGGCGTCGTCGCGGCGGTCGTTGAAGTAGCACGGGAGCTGCAGCCCCGGGCGGTCGGCGGTGACGCGATCGATCAGAGCGTCCAGTCCCGCCGGGTCGTAATACGCGTGTTTGTACGTGCTGAGCGCCGACTTCCGCGCACGTTCGAACGCCTCGGCGAAGGTGAGGCCGGCGATGTCGAGGCGGCACAGACCGTACTGGGCGAGCATGCACACGACCCGGTCCAGCCCGGGCCGGAAACGGTTGTTCACCATCGGGCGCACGACGACCGGATTGAGGCTGGTGACGCGAGCGAGCGCGATCGCGAACACCGCGAGCAACACGGGCGCCGCGGGGATGCCCGTCCGCGCCGTGACCGAGCGCAGAGCCATGCTGAGCGCCGGTGATTGAAACTCGCCGCGCCAGTGCCGGGGCGATTGGGGAGCGCGCGACTGCGGGTACCGTCGAAGCGGCATCTCCCGCAGAATCGCCTCCCAGTGCCGCAGCGCCATCGTGTTCTGCCGCTGCCCGGGGGCCGAGGCCTGCCATCGGGCCTGCTCCAGGGGCTGCAGGTCGGGCACCGGCGTTTCGGGGCGCTTGTCGAGCTCCTCGAGCAGCACGCCGGCGCCGAACGCGTCGGTCACGAGGTGACACATGACCACGACGAGATGCGTGAACGTGTCGTTTTGGCGCACGACGGCCATGCGAATCGGCCAGTCCCGCTCGAAGTCGTACGGGTCGTTCTGCAGCTTCAGCCGGATTCGCTCCGCCAGCGCCGCGGGGTCCTCGTCGGCGGCCGCCTCGAAGATGCCGAGCGCGACCTCGCCACGATCGGCCACCACCTGCAGCGGACCGCCGCCTTCGCCGATGCCGACGCCGCCTTCGCCGCTGTGGCTGCTGCCGCTGTGGCCGACGCCGCCTTCGCCGCCATGGCCGCTGCGGCCGTCGCCGCTGATGCCGCTGCCGTTGCTGCCACCGCTGCCGCTGTGGCCGCTGCCGCGTTCGTCGGCGCCGGCGCGGAAACGAAGCCGGGTGCGGGCGGTGGGGAAGCGGCTCATGAGGTACCGCAGCCGGTCGTGCACATCGTCGAGCGTGGTTCCCTCGGGCAGCGGGCCCCACGCCCCGTTGGGAATCCAGGACTCCTGCCGCACCATGGCGCGCCAGATGTCCTGCTGGCCCCAGGAGAGCTCGCCCTCCCCGGCCCCGTCCCCCGCGAACGCCACGTCGGTCATCCGGACCACCCCTCCGCGCCATCGGCGACACCGGATGCTAACCGCGCCGCGATCTTGGCCACATCGGTTCGGCGACCGATGTTCTTCCTGTGCATCCGGAGCACGGCGCGGGGCGGTGCCGGGCTAGGGTGACGGTCGGACATCGGGCGGAAATGGGGGAGACCGTGACGATCTGGCCGCCGCCGGAGCGCATCGCCATCGACCATGACGACTACCACGCCGAGCACATCGGCCATACCAGCGACGGGCGCCAGTTCTTCCTGACCACGCCGTTCCGCCCGGGCATCAACGAGGATCCGGGCGAGGAGTTCGTCGCGCTCTACCTGTTCGATCCGGAAGGGAAACTGCTCGAAGCGCGCATCGACTCGTTCGGGCCGCGCGGCACGATGGACCGCGCGGAGCGAACGTCCACATATGAGCAGCGGCTGCGCGAGCTGGGCGATGTGACGTACGACCGGATCGAAATCGCACCGTTCACTGTTGAGCGTTTCGGGACCACGTTCGGGCTCATCCCGCGCGACGACGAGGACGACGAGGACGGCGACATCGACTGGTACGTCGAGCTGCACCCCGGCAACTACATGGCCTTCGCGCCGCCGTGGGACAGCGGGGAGTACGACACCTGAAGCTCAGTCGAAGTCGAAGATGCTGTGCCGGTCGTAGAAGTGCAGGACATAGCGGCACTGGACACAGATGAGCAGCGTCATGGTGTGGCTGGTGAAGCCCCACTTGCTGTCCTGGCGGGACTGTTCCTGCTGAAACTCGGTGCAGCCGCAGAGGGGGCAGGCAAGCTCGGGTGCGGTCATGATTCGACCGTAACCGGGCGCCGCAAGCTAGGACTGGGGCCGGTGGCCGTAATGGTGCTCGTGCACCAGCGGGTCGCACTCCACCACGAAGTCGACGACCTGCCAGAAGTCCGCGATCCGGGGGTGGGCCAGCGCCGCGGTACGGCTGAGCTTCTCACCGTAGAGCGGCCCGTCCGGCGCCACGAAGGCGGCGTCGACCGCGGTGGCGGCCGGCAGCGGGCTGTTGACGACCGGGCCGAAGCGGCAGCCGAAGGTCAGGTGGTCGTCGTACTCGTCGCCCTCGCCCCACGTGCCGAAGACGACGTCGATCCAGCTCTCGCGCTCGTGGCCGTGGTCGTAGCAGGCCGCGAAGTACACCGCGTACGGCCGCCCGTCGCGCTCGACCATCGTCCACGTGCGCTGGCTGGGGTTGCCGCAGCAGTCGCAGATCTTCTCGCCGCCGCCGCGGAACGACTCATCGGTGGTGAACACGAGCGAATCATTCCGCCCCGAACGATCCCACGCAACGTCCGGGCGAACGCGAACGCGCAACGGCCCGGCGAACGCAAGCGCGCACCGGGCCGTTGCGAACAAAAGTGATCCGCAAAAGTGACCGCAAAAGCGAACCGCCAAAAGCGAAACGCCAAAAACGCTAGTCCTCGTGCGGCGGATCGGCCAACGGCCACCCACCGGCCGCGAGATGCGCCGACACCCGCACGACGTCCTCGGGCGTGGCGTTCTGCAGCACCTCTTCCTTCACCATCGCCTCGATGTCCTCGGTGGTGATGGGGTCGCCCGGCGTCGACTGGTCGGCGAGCTCGCGCGCGATCTTGCGCACCTCGTCCTCGCTGAGCTTGCGCCGCAGGATGCCGAGCAGGGCAACGTAGTCCTGGCGCGGCACGCCGGTCGGGTACCCGGCCCGCAGCCAGTCAACGGCGCGAACCACGAAGTTGGAACGGGAGTCGCTCACGGAGCCCCCTACTTCTTGTCGACGATGGTCGGGAAGACGTGCTCGAAGCTCAGCATCTTGCCGAAGCCGCTGGCCACGATGTAGGTGATGCCCAGCGCGACGCCGAGCAGGACCACGACGAAGCACACCCAGCCCAGGACCGTGCCGATGGGGTTGGCCTTGGCGACGGTACCGTCATCCGTGACCTCGGCGGAGCCGCCCGCGCCCCAGGCGAGCGAGCGCACGCCGAGCGCGAACAGGGTCGGCAGGCCGGCGCCCAGGATCAGGCCGACGAGCAGCACCTTCCAGGCGGCCTGAAGAGCGAACTGCAGATTCTGCGACATCAGGCAGCCACCTCGGCGTTGAGCTCGTCCCGCTGGTTCGGGTTCTCCCACTCGTCATTGACGTTGTTGTGGTCGACCGGCTTCTTGCGCGAGTGCCAGTACATGTACCCGGCGAGCGCGACGAGAATCAGGAAGACCACGATGGCGCCGGCCAGGCCGCCGATCAGGTTGCCGATGAACCACATGACGGCGCCGACGATCGCCGCGGCGGGCAGCGTGATCAGCCAGGCGAGGACCATGCGGCCGGCCACGGACCAGCGGACCTGCGCGCCGGGCTTGCCGACGCCGGTACCCAGGATGGAGCCCGTCGCCACGTGCGTGGTCGACAGCGCGAACCCGAGGTGGCTGGAGACCAGGATGACCGCGGCGGAGGAGGCCTCGGCGGCCATGCCCTGCGGCGGGGCGATCTCGACGAGGCCCTTGCCGAGCGTGCGGATGATCCGCCAGCCGCCGAGGTAGGTGCCCAGCGCGATGGCGAGCGCGCACGCGGCCTTGACCCAGAACGGAATGTTCTTGGTGTCGGTCCAGTCGCCGGTCGCGATCAGCGCGAGGGTGATCACACCCATCGTCTTCTGGGCGTCGTTTGTACCGTGGGCCAGCGACACCAGCGACGCCGAGCCGATCTGGCCCCAGCGGAAGCCGTTGTCGGTGAACCGCTGCGCGACGCCGACGACCACTTTGTAGATCAGCCAGGTCCCCACGGCGGCGATGACGCCCGCGATGATCGGCGACATGATGGCCGGGAGCAGGACCTTGCCGACGAGCCCGTCGAGCTTGGTGCCGTTGCCGTTCCAGTTCACCCCGGCCCAGCCCAGGCCCGCGATCGTCGCGCCGACCAGGCCGCCGAACAGCGCGTGCGACGAACTGGACGGCAGACCGAGCAGCCAGGTCAGCAGGTTCCAGACGATCCCGCCGACCAGGCCGGCGAGCACGATGAGCAGGAGGGCGAATCCGCCGCCTTCGAGCAGGTTCGCCTTCGGTGTGCCGTCGGAGTTCTGGATCTTCACCACCGCGTTGGTGACGGTGAGCGCGACCTCGACACTGAGGAACGCGCCGACGAGATTCAGGATGCCCGACAGCAGCACAGCGGTCTTCGGCCGCAGCGCCTTCGTGGCGATGGACGTGGCCATCGCGTTGGCCGTGTCGTGGAAGCCGTTGGTGAAATCGAACCCGAGGGCGGTCACGATCACCAGGACAAGCACCACGGTGGTTTCTGTCACGCTTTGATCGTCGCGCTTCCGGCCTGGTGGCAACAGCGCTCAGGAGCTTCCTTGGAAAAGTTCGACCGCTGTCAACCTTCTGCTTGCCTGATTTTCTCATCCTTCCCTGGTCAAAGAAGGGTTGAAATCGGTCAGCATGGTTATGACAGGTATATGACGGGCACCGGTCGGCCCGCTTGCTTGTACAACTGAGGGATGACATACACCCCGGGGGAGACGGCGGAGCGCACCGGATTCTCGCTCGACACGCTGCGCTACTACGAGCGCATCGGCCTGCTCGACAGCGTCGACCGCAACGCCGGCGGCCAGCGCGTCTTCACCGACGACGACCTGACCTGGCTGGGCATCCTGCGCTGCCTGCGCGACACCGGCATGCCGATCGCCCGCATGCTGCGCTACGCCGAACTGGCCCGCGGCGGCGACGCCACGTTCGCCGAGCGGGCCGAGCTCCTCGAGGAACACGACCGCGACATCGAGTCCAAGATCGCCGCCCTGCGCGACGAGCAGCAGCGCATCCAGGAAAAGGTCAGCTGGTACCGCACGCAGCTCGACCTCGCCCACCAGACGCTCACCGGCTGACGCTCCGGCCTCACATCGGTCTGCGCGCGGCTGTGCGTCTTTGTGCGCGCTTGCCGAAACGCAGCGTTTGTACCGTCGCCGCGTGACGCAGATCCGCACGGTCTGTTCGTACTGCGGGGTGGGCTGCGGCATGGTCCTCGACGTTGCGACGGACCCCGACGGCCGCCGGCGCGTGCTCAAGGTGCTCGGCGACAAGGAGCACCCGGCCAACGCCGGCCGGCTGTGCACCAAGGGCGCGACCAGCGCCGAGATGCTCGCCGCCCCCGGCCGCCTCGAGCGCGCCCGCGTCCGGCCGAATCGCCACGAACCGATGCGCGAAACGAGCATCGACGAGGCGATCGCGCACACCGCGCACCGGCTGCGCGCCATCGTCGACGAGCACGGACCGGACGCCGTCGCGTTCTACGTGTCGGGGCAGCTGACGCTCGAGGCGCAGTACCTGGCGAACAAGCTGGCCAAGGGCTTCGTGCGGACCAACCAGATCGAGTCGAACTCCCGGCTGTGCATGGCCAGCGCCGGCAGCGGCTACAAACTGTCACTGGGCAGCGACGGCCCGCCCGGCTCGTACGACGACTTCGACCACGCCGACGTGTTCCTGGTGATCGGTTCGAACATGGCCGACTGTCACCCGATCCTCTTCCTGCGCATGCTCGACCGGCTGCGCGCGGGCGCCAAACTCATCGTGGTCGACCCGCGACGCACCGCGACCGCCGCCAAGGCCGACCTGTTCCTGCAGGTCCGCCCCGGCGCCGACCTGGCGCTGCTGAACGGCCTGCTGCACCTGCTCGCGGCGAACGGTCACCTCGACGAGGAGTTCATCGAGGCGCACACCGAGGGCTGGCCGGCCATGCCCGAGTTCCTGGCCGACTACCCGCCGGCGGTCGTCGCGGACCTCACCGGCATTCCGGAGGCGGACCTGCGCGCGGCGGCCGACCTCATCGGCCGGGCGGGGGAGTGGATGAGCTGCTGGACCATGGGCCTCAACCAGAGCACCCACGGCACCTGGAACACCAACGCGCTCATCAACCTCCACCTCGCGACCGGCGCGATCGCCCGGCGCGGCAGCGGCCCGTTCTCGCTCACCGGCCAGCCCAACGCGATGGGCGGCCGCGAGATGGGCTACATGGGCCCGGGCCTGCCCGGCCAGCGCTCGGTCCTGGTCGACGCCGACCGCGCATTCGTCGAGCAGCAGTGGAACCTGCCGCCGGGCAGTGTGCGTACGGACGTCGGCAAGGGCACGATCGACATGTTCGAACGCATGGCCGCCGGCGACATCAAGGCCTGCTGGATCATCTGCACGAATCCGGTCGCCTCGGTGTCCAATCGCGCAACCGTGACCGCCGCCCTCGAGCGCGCCGAGCTCGTCATCGCTCAGGACGCGTTCGCCGAAACCGAGACGAACACCTACGCCGACGTCCTCCTGCCGGCCGCCATGTGGTCCGAGATCGACGGCGTCATGATCAACTCGGAGCGCAACCTGACCCTGCTCAGCGCCGCCGCCGACCCGCCGGGTGAGGCCCTGGCGGACTGGGAGCTGATCGCCCGGATCGCGGTCGCCATGGGCTACGGCGACGCCTTCAGCTACGGCAGCGCCGAGGACGTCTTCGCCGAGATCCGCGCCTTCCACAACCCGCAAACCGGTTACGACCTGCGCGGCGTCACCTACGAGCGACTCCGCCGGGAGCCCGTGCAGTGGCCCGCCCCGCCCGATTCCAAGAGCCGCAACCCCATCCGGTACCGCACGAGATCCGCCCTCACCTTCGCCACCCCCACCGGCCGCGCCGTCTTCTTCCCGCGCCCCCATCTGGACCCGAAGGAGCTGCCGGACGACGACTTCCCCTTCCTGCTCAACACGGGACGTGTCCCGCATCAATGGCACACCATGACCAAAACCGGCCGGGTGGCGAAGCTGAACAAGCTGAACCCGGGCCCCTTCGCAGAACTCAACCCAGCCGACGCGGCAAGGCTCGGCGCATCCGACGGCGACCAGCTGGAACTGACCTCCCGCCGCGGCCGCGCGGTCCTGCGCGCTTCGGTGAGCGAAAATGTCCGCCCAGGCGACGTTTTCGCCCCGTTCCACTGGAACGACATGTTCGCCGCGAACATCGCCGTGAACGCCCTGACGTCGGACGCGGTCGACCCGATCTCGTACCAGCCGGAACTGAAGGCCTGCGCAGTCCGCCTGACCCGGGTCGAGCCCACCACCCCGACGCCCGGCCTTCTCCCAGCCGGCTCCACTGTGGACGAATTCGAACTCGGGCCGCCGGTCTTCACCGAGCTGGAGCGGATGTACCTCGGCGGCTTCCTCAACGCGATCGCCAAGAACCCTCCGGCGCCCGGGGCAGTGCCACGCCTGCCGGCGGACGCACCGTTCGATCCGGCCCGCGCGGCCTGGGTCGACGGCTACCTGGCGGGCACCTACAACCGACCGGCCGCCGCGGAAGACCGTCATCTCGCGGCGCGAACCGTCGAGATCCTGTGGGCATCGCAGACCGGCAACGCGGAGGACCGTGATCTCGGGGCGCGAACGGTCGAGGTCCTGTGGGTACCGCAGACCGGCAACGCGGAAGACCGTCATCTCGCGACACGAACCGTCGAGATCCTGTGGGCATCGCAGACCGGCAACGCGGAGGACTTCGCCGCCGAGGTGGCGCGCCGCCTGTCCGATGAGGGATGGCAGCCCAACCTGCGTGACATGACAACGAACGCCGGCGAACTGCTGGGCGGGGCGAACAACCTCCTGGTGATCACCAGCACGTACGGCGACGGCGACGCCCCCGACAACGGCGCCGCGTTCTGGGACTCCCTGCAGGCCGAAGCACCACGCCTCGACGGCCGCCGCTTCGCCGTGCTGGCGTTCGGCGACTCCAGCTACGCCGACTTCTGTGGCCACGGCCGCCGCCTCGACGCCCGCCTGGCCGAACTCGGCGGCGAACGACTCACCGCCCTGGTCGACTGCGAGCCGGACTTCGAGACCGCCGCGCATGGCTGGCTCGAAGCGGTGCTGCACGGGCTGCGCACTTCCGCGCCCACGCCCGAGGTGCGCGTTTCCGAACAGCCTCGGTCGGAAGCGCGCAGTCCGGACCCGGCGGTGTCCGTAGCGCGCAGTCCGGAGTCAGGGGTGTTCGAAGCGCGCACTCCGGGGTCGGCGGTGTCCCAAGCGCGCAGTCCCGGGTCGCCGGTGTTCGAAGCGCGCAGTCCGGAGTCGGGAGTGTTCGAAGCGCGCAGTCCGGAGTCAGGGATGTTCGAAGCGCGCACTCCGGGGTCGGCGGTGTCCCAAGCGCGCAGTCTGGAGTCGGGGGTGTTCGAAGCGCGCAGTCCGGAGTCGGCGGTGTCCGTAGCGCGCACTCCGGGGTCGGGGGTGTTCGAAGCGCGCAGTCCGGGGTCGGCGATGTCCCAAGCGCGCAATCCACAGCCGGCATCCAGCCCGCGGGTGGGCGGTCGCGGCGAGGTGGTCACGGCGACGTTGAGCGGGAATCGGTTGTTGAGCGGCGCCGGGTCGGCCAAGGAGGTGCGCGAGTTCACGTTCGACGTCGGCAGCGAGTTCGGATACAGGGCCGGGGACGCGATCGGCGTGTGGCCCGTCAACTGTCCGTCGCTTGTGGACGAATGGCTGGCCGTCACGGGGCTTGATCCGGTGGCCATCGTGGACGTCGGCGGGGAGGTGGAGCTGCGCGACGCCCTGCTGCATCGGCTCGACATCACAAAGATCACGCCGGGGCTGATGCGGTTCGTGGCCGAACGCGGGCCGGACAGTCCACTGCGGACACTCCTGCGGCCGGACAATCAAGGTGAGCTCGCGAAGTACACGTGGGGGCGGCAGGCCATCGATGTCGTCAGTGAGCATCTCGTCAAGGCCGGGCCCGGCGAGTGGACACAAGTGCTCAAGCGGCTGCAGCCCCGGCAGTACTCGATTTCGTCCACGCCGCTGCGGGAGCCGGGGCGGGTCGCCACCACGGTCTCCGTGGTGCGGTTCGAGAACGGGAGTGGGCGGATGCGCAAGGGAGTGTGCTCGACGTACCTCGCCGATGCGCGAATGGACACCGAGGTGCGCGTGTTTCTGCAGCGGTCCCCGCACTTCCGGCCGCCCGCCGACGACGGGGTGCCGATGGTCATGATCGGGCCGGGGACCGGGGTGGCGCCGTTCGTGGCGTTTCTGCGGGAGCGGCAGGCGCGCGGGGCCCGCGGGGCGAACTGGCTGTTCTTCGGCGAGCAGCGGCGGGCGACCGATTTCTACCACGAGGCGGAGCTCGATCAGCTGCGCGCCGAGGGCGTCCTCACGCGGCTCGATCTGGCGTTCTCCCGCGACCAGCGCGCGAAGGTGTACGTGCAGGACCGCATGCGCGAACACGGCGCCACGCTCTGGGCGTGGCTGCAGGACGGTGCGCAGGTGTACGTGTGCGGCGACGCCACCCGCATGGCCAAGGACGTCGACGCCACGCTGCGTGAGATCGTCGGCGCGTACGGTGCGATGGATGCCGGCGCCGCCGCGGCGTATGTGAAACAGTTGTCGGCCGACAAGCGATACGTCCGGGACGTGTATTGATCGTCTAGATTGTCGGGATGCCCGCGCTGCTCGCCGTCGACTACGGGACCGCGTTCACGTTCGCGCTGCGGCGCAACGCCGACGGGACGCTCGAGCCGGTCTGGTTCGACGGGCGGGAGGAGCTGCCGTCGGCGGTGTACGAGAACCCGGACGGCACGTACACGACGGGTGAGGATGCGGTGCGGCGGGCGCGGATCGATCCGTGGCGCTATCACGCAACGCCGAAGCAGGCGCCGGCCACGATCGGGCAACGGTTCGTCACGGCGACACTGCGAAGAGTCGCCGAGGCTGCGCCCGCCGACCGGCTGGTGCTCACCGTGCCCGCGAGCTGGCCCAACCCGCGCCGGCGGGCGCTCGCCGACGCGGCCGTGGCGGCCGGGATGCCGGCGCCGGCGCTGTTGCCACGGGCGGTCGCCGCCGCCGCGTACTGTTCGCGGCTGCCCGGGCGCGAGATCCCCGACGGCGGGACCGCGCTCGTGTTCCATCTCGGAGCGGGCGGCGGCGAGGCGACCGCGGTGCGGAGGCGCGACACCACGTTCGAGGTGCTCGCCACCGAACCGTTCCCGCTCGGCGACGAGAACCTCGGGGTCGCGGCCGCCCGGTCGATGCTCGGCGACGCGCGTGAAGGCGGGCCCGGCACGCCGTGGTTCCTCACCGGACGGGGCTCGGCGGAACCGGCGATCGCCCGGCTCATCGGCGGCGACCCGCTGGTCCTGCGCCACCCCCGGCACGCGGTCGTGGCCGGCGCGCTGCTGATCGACGAGCCGGCCCTCGGCACCCTGCTCCTCGGCACCCGCCGCACCTACGCGGTCGGCGGCGGCCACATCACGACGACCTGGCGCGCGGTCGAGGCCACCCAGGAACAACTGCGGCAGTTGTACCGCACGAGCCTCCCCCACCACACCGAAGCACCCCCCGCCCGGTGGTCCCACGAACGGCGCGACGGCGGCTTCCGGCGCTTCCACCACGTGACCCTCTTCCCGGCCGACGACCCCGAAGCGGCCGGACTCCCCGCAGGCCGCAGCATCCCCGACCACCTCCACACAGTGATCCGCGACGACGACGCGACGCTGCCGAACTGAGCGGTGATCCGCGACGACGCGATGCCGTCGACCTGAGCGGCGACCCGCGGCGACGACGACGCCACGCGGCCGGACGGAACGGTGACCCCGCGGCGACGACGACGCCACGCGGCCGGACGGAACGGTGACCCCGCGGCGACGACGACGCCACGCGGCCGGACGGAACGGTGACCCCGCGGCGACGACGACGCCACGCGGCCGGACGGAACGGTGACCCCGCGGCGACGACGACGCCACGCGGCCGGACTGAACGGCGATCCCTGGCGGCGATCCGCGGCGGCGACGCGCTGCCGGACCGGCCCGTGACCCTGTGTCGGCCGACGCCCCGTGACGATCGCGCTGCCCGCACGGTGGGCGACGTGTGACAGCGCGGTCGCGGAAAGTGACGTAGGGCGATACCGCCATTCGGCCGAAATCGCTGGACATGGGGTGTCGCGGTCCGAAAGGGTCGAACCATGCCACCTGACGAGCCGTGGGACGACGAGATCGCCGACGCCTATGACACCCCCGGCGAGGGGATGTTCGCTCCGGCCGTGGTGGAACCGGCCGTGGCCCGCCTCGCCGCGCTGGCCGCGGGCGGGCCCGCGCTGGAGTTCGCGATCGGCACCGGGCGCATCGCGGTCCCGCTGCGCGCCGCGGGCGTGCCGGTGACCGGGATCGAGCTGTCCGGGCCGATGCTGCGGCGCCTGCGCGAGAAGGCCGACGAGGCGACCATTCCGGTGGTGGCGGGGGACATGGCGCATGCGACGGCGCCTGGGGAGTACACCCTGGTCTATCTGGTCTTCAACACGATCTCGAATCTGCTGACGCAGGGCGAGCAGGTCGCGTGTTTCCGCAACGCGGCCCGGCATCTCGGGCCGGGCGGGCGGTTCGTGGTGGAGCTGTGGGTGCCGGACCTGCGGCGGCTGCCGCCCGGGCAGGACGCCGTGGTGTTCGGGTCGCAGCCGGGATATGTCGGGCTCGACACCTTCGACGTGCTCAATCAGCGGATCGTGTCGCACCACTTCACGTTCGACTTCGGCGGGGCGCGGCAGGCCCGGTTGACGCGCAGCCCGCACCGGTACATCTGGCCGGCCGAACTCGACCTGATGGGGCAGCTCGCGGGGTTCACGCTGGAGACCCGGCACGCCGACTGGTCCGGCGCGGAGTTCACGGGGGAGTCAGGGTCGCACGTCTCGGTGTATCGCCTGCCGCTGTGAGGCAAGCGATACCCGGGAGTGTCAGGCCGCGAACTGGGCCAGGAAGGCGGCGTTCGTCGGCTGGATCTCCGACGCGGCCGGCTTGCTGATCTTCACGGCCTTGCCGAAGTCGCTGAACGTGGTCGTCGACGTGGTCGGGGGGACCTGGCGGCCGACGGCCTCGGTCTTGAACGACAGGCTCGCGAGGTAGCCGTCGGGGCTGACGGTGGCCTCGAACGGGACCTTCTTCGCGGCGTCGCCCATCTTCTGGATCATGTCGGCGG
The DNA here is from genome assembly GCF_050942475.1 of Dactylosporangium sp. CS-033363. Taxonomy (NCBI): domain Bacteria; kingdom Bacillati; phylum Actinomycetota; class Actinomycetes; order Micromonosporales; family Micromonosporaceae; genus Dactylosporangium; species Dactylosporangium sp. CS-033363. The sequence goes on from NZ_CP192032.1 coordinate 4,090,301, forward strand.
TCGTCGCCGGGGACGGGCGCTTGGTCAGGTCGAAGGTGCCCGTGTACGCGCCGGTGCCGGTGCGCTCGGCCGTCACGATCGCGTCGGCGAAGCCCTTGATGCCCGCCGGGTCGGCCGGGTTGCCCAGGCCCAGCTTGGCCAGGGAGGTCTTGGCGCTGTCGACGCGCATCCACTTCTTGGCGTCGACGTTCGGGATCTCCTTGCTGACCTTCACGTACACGTCGGTGCCGACGATGATGACGTCGGCGTTGACCTGCTGTTCGGCCGCGGTGACGGTCATCTTGGCGGTGCTGGACTTCTTGGCCGGGTCGGTCGAGCCGGTGAGCTTGGTCCCGGCGTTGCCGCCCGCCGCGGACGACGTCGAGTAGGTCGCGGGGACGCCGGCGAGCTTGTTGAAGGCGTTGGTCAGGTCGGCGCGGGCGTCGCCGGTGCCGGCCGGGCCCGCCGAGGTGTTCGCGGCGCCGCCTTTGTCGGTTTTATCGGTCTTGTCGTCCCCGCTGCAGGCCGACGTGAGGGCCAGGGCGCCGGACAATAACACCGCGAGCAGCACGCGACTGCTGGATTTCATGCTCGTTCCTCCAGGCGGGCGGCCGGATGTCGCCCCCGGCGAAGGGTAGACGCGCCACGCCACGAGGTCGAGCGCGCACCCCCGAGATCCAGACGGTGCCGGATAGCCGACAGTGCGGCGAGCCAACGCAACCAAACCGTGAGCACATTGACCAAGCACCGGGGGCATAGATCGGTATGCTCATGCCCTCACGGTGACCGAGCAGCGGGGGCAGCGATGGCCGGAGAGTCACACACTGAGTCGATCCTGGAGTCGCCGCGCCGGCCCGGGCGGTCCAGGAGCAGGGCCGTGATCGCCGCGGCCGCCGTCGCGGTGCTCGCCGCGGTCGCCGGGATCGTCGTGTGGCAGACCCGCGACGAGGCAGCGCCAATCCCGAACGACCCGTCAATAAATAGCGAGCAGAAGGCGTCGGAGCTGTACGCGGCCGACGGCAAGACGCTCGTCGCCCGGTTCGACACCGAGGACCCCCGCGAGAGCTGCCTGCGGGTGCCGGTGAACGACTGGGGGTACTACTGCGACGCCGTCGTCACGTGGTGGCTCGGGCAGGCGGCCTTCGGCGACGACGAGGGGCAGCGGCGCGATCGGTTGCGGCACGGCGGGTACAAGATCGGCGGTTCGCTCGACCCGCAGCTGCAGCAGGGCGCCAAGCAGCGGGTCGACCAGGTGGTGGCGGTCGGCGACGGCAAGCTCTTCACGCTGGCCACGATCGAGCCCGGGACCGGCCTGATCCGGGCGATGGCGGTCAACCGCAACTTCCGGCGGCCGCCGCAGCCCAGCCCGAGCCCGACGGACCAGGGGCAGCCGCCGTGGCGCGCGTCCGGGCCCGACCTCGTGGACCCGCTGGTCGCCGGGAACGCCGAGACGCCCGGGGACCAGGCCGGCGCGCCGTTCCTGATGTTCACGCTCGCGGCGGCGCTGGAGAGCGGGCTGACGCTGGACCACGCGATCGACACGAAGCGGCGGTACACGTCGAAGTACGTCATCGACCCGAACAGCCCGGCGGCGTGCGACGGGCCGCACTACTGCCCGGCGAACAGCGGCGACCCGGCGTACCTGTCGGGCAGGCGCACCATGTGGGACGCGTTCCGGCACGCGGTCGTGACGTACTTCATCCCGCTGGAGGAGCAGCTCGGCGCGGACACCGTGATCGCCATGTCCAAGCGCCTCGGCATCGGGTTCCGGGCGCCCGCGGACAAGATGCTCAGCGACAACGGCAAGATGTGGGGCTCGTTCACGCTGGGTGTCTCGGCGACCACGACGCTCGACCTGGCCAACGCCTACGCCACGCTGGCCGCCGACGGCAAGCGCTGCGACCCGGTGCCCGTGGCCAAGGTCGACGACGCCGGCGGGCAGGCAGTCGAGGGCATCGGCCCGCGCTGCGAGCAGGTCCTGCGCCCGGAGGTGGCCCGAGCCGCGCTCGACGCCGCGCGGTGCCCGGTCGGCGACAAGTCCGCGTTCGGCGACAAATGCGGCGGCGGTACCGTCCCCGCGACCACTGTCCGCGCCACCGTCGGCCGTCCCGTGGCGGGCCAGTCGGGGCAGGGCGCGAACCGCCAGAACTTCTCCCTCGTGGTCGCGGCGCCGCAGCTGGTCACGGCCGGCATGATCGGCGCGGCCCCGGGCCAGTACGGCGGCACGGCCACGGCCCCGCTCGCGACGGACGTCCCGGGCAAGGCCATCGCCGCGATCGCCACCGTGCAGCGCGACGGCCTCGCGCCCCTGCCGGCCCGGGACTTCACGGCGCCGCCGCAGGAACTCGCCATCAAGGGCTGACGGGAGCAGACAGCGTGAACGGACGTCGCACCGCGCCGCCGCTGGTGACCGTGCTGGCGGTGCTGCTGTACATCGGCGGCGCGCTGCTGGTCGCCTCGGCGCTGCTCGGCCTCGGAGTGCACCTGCTGGTGAGCCTCGGCCAGCTGGTCTACGGCGCGCTGTATCTGGGCCTGGCGCGGGCGCTGCAGCTGGGCAGGTACTGGGCCCGGATCGTGCTGTTCGTGCTCTGCGCCCTCGGCCTCGTGCTCGCGGCCGGCTGGGTCGTCGCCGGCAACGTGCGGGGCGGGATCACGCAGGCGCTCTGGCCGGTCGTGTACCTGGTGCTGCTGGTCCAGCCGAGCGTGCGGGCCTGGTACACCGAGCCGCGGGTCAGTGGTTGATGAGGTCGGCGAGGGTGACGGCGTCGAGGTAGTCCAGGCGGACCCGGTTGGCCCGGTCCCACAGCGAGTGCAGCCGCTCGATCGCCCGGTCCGGCGGCAGGTCGTCGCCCGCCGGCGGGTCCTGGCCGGGCCCGTCCAGGCGGCGCACGATCTCGCCCAGGGTCAGCGACGCGGGCGGGTGGGCGAGTGCGTACCCGCCGCCGGTGCCCCGCTGCACCTGCACCAGGTCGGCCCGGCGCAGGTCGGCGAGCAGGTCGTAGAGGTACCCGGCCGGAATGGCCTGGGCGTCGGCCACGTCCTGGGCCTTGACCGTCTGCGGGGCGGCCCCGGCCAGCGCGACCAGGGCCCGGATCGAGTACTCGATGCGCTTGGGCAGCATGCGGACCGACGCCGTCACACGGCGGCCAGGGTGCGGGCCTCGGCGGACGGGCTGAAGTACACCGTGTCGCCGGGTTTGACGTCGATCGCCTTCGCGCCGGCCCGGGTCAGCTGGGCCCAGACGTCGCGCTCGCCCGCGCGGGCCTCGATGCGCACCTCGAAGCCGAGCGAGACGATCCGGGTGACGGTCGCCGGCGTGCCTCCGGGCTCGCGCGACAGCGCCACGTCGTGCGGGCGCACCAGCTTGCCGTCCAGGTGCGTGACCGGGCCGAGGAAGCTCATCACGAACGGGTTGGCCGGGTTCTCGTAGATGTCGTGCGGGGTGCCGACCTGCTGCACGACCCCGTCGGCGAGCACCACGATCGAGTCGGCGACGTCCATCGCCTCCTCCTGGTCGTGGGTCACGAACACCGTGGTCACGTGCACCTCGTCGTGCAGCCGGCGCAGCCACGTGCGCAGCTCCTTGCGCACCTGCGCGTCGAGGGCGCCGAACGGCTCGTCGAGCAGCAGCACCTGCGGCTCCGGGGCCAGGGCGCGGGCCAGGGCCATCCGCTGGCGCTGCCCGCCGGACAGCTGCGCGGGGTAGCGGTCGGCGAACTGGTCGAGGTGCACGAGTTCGAGCAGTTCCATGACCCGCTTGCGGATGTCGGCCTTCGGGCGGCGGCGCACCTCGAGGCCGAAGGCGACGTTGCGGTACACCGTCATGTGCTTGAACGCCGCGTAGTGCTGGAACACGAAGCCGACGTTGCGCCGCTGCGGGGTGAGCCCGGTCGCGTCGACCTCGTTGATGTGCACGGAGCCGGTGTCGGGCCGCTCCAGGCCGGCGATCACGCGCAGCAGGGTCGACTTGCCGCCGCCGCTCGGGCCGAGCAGCGCGGTCAGCGAGCCGGAGGCGATGTCGACGGAGATGTCGCGCAGCACCGGCGTCTTGCCGAACGACTTGTTCACGTCGCGCACTTCGATGGCCATCAGGCGTTCTCTTTCGGCCGCAGGAGCTTGGTGATGAGCAGGATCACGATCGCGATCAGGGCCAGCGCGCTGGCGGTGGTGAACGCCGCCGTCTGGTCGTAGTTCTGGTACCGCTCCTCGACGAACAGCGTCGCCGTCTGGGTCTGCCCGACCAGGCGGCCGGAGACGACGGCGACCGCGCCGTACTCGCCGAGCGCGCGGGCCAGGCAGAGCACCACGCCGTAGCCGAGGGCGCCGCGGATGCCGGGGATCGTGATCCGCAGGAACGTCTGCCAGCGCGAGGCGCCGAGGGTGTGGGCGGCCTGTTCCTGCTCGTCGCCCATCTCCTCCAGCACCGGCACGATCGCGCGCACGACGAGGGGGAGGGAGACGAAGATCGTGGCGAGGACCATGCCGGGCAGCGAGAAGATGATCTGCAGCCCGTTGCGTTCGAGCCAGCCGCCGGCGGGGGCGAACTTGCCGTACACGAGGATCAGGGCGAGGCCGACGACCACCGGCGACACGGCCAGGGGCAGGTCGATGAGCGCGCCGAGCAGGCGCTTGCCGGGGAAGCGGTGCCGCACGAGCAGCAGCGCGGCCAGGATGCCGAACAGCGTGTTGGCCAGCACCGACCAGACCGCCACGGACAGCGTGACGGCGAACGCGTGGGTGGCGGTCTCCGACGTGAGCGTGTCGATGACCGGCTTCAGCCCGTGCTCGAACGTGCGCCAGATGACCAGGCCGACCGGCAGCACGAGCAGGAACAGCAGGTAGACGAGCGCCAGGATGCGCAACGGGTACTTAGCCACGGCGGGCACTCCAGCGCTGGAAGAGGTCGAGGGCGATCAGCACGACGAACGCGACAACGAGCAGCACGGTGGAGATGGCCGCCGCCGACGTGGTGTCGTCGCTCTCGATGCGACCGAAAATGTTCACCGCGGACACCTGGGTCTCGAACGGGATGCTCCCGGTGAGCAGGTTCGTCGAGCCGTACTCCGCGATCGCCCGCGTGAACGCCAGCCCCGCGCCCGAGATCATGGCCGGGGCCAGGTTCGGCAGGATGATCCGGCGGAACGTGGTGGCGGGGGAGGCGCCGAGCGAGTACGCCGCCTGCTCCATGTCCTTGTCCAGCTCGCGCAGGACGGGCTGCACGGTGCGCACCACGAACGGCAGCGTCACGAACAGCAGCGCGACCCCGACGCTGATGCGGGTGTAGGCGATGTTGATGCCGATCGGGCTGTTGGTCCCGTACAGCGCCAGCAGCACCAGGCCGGCCACGATCGTCGGCAGCGCGAACGGCAGGTCGATGAGCGTGTCGACGACGCCCTTGCCGGGGAACTTGTCGCGCTCCAGCACCCACGCGATGACGGTGCCCATGACGACGTTGATCAGTGCGACGATCAACGAGGCGCCGACCGTGAGCTCCAGGGCGGCCCAGGCGTCGGGGGTGCGCACGGCGCGCCAGAACGTGTCCCAGCCGCCCTCGGTGGAGCGCCACACGACGGCGGCGAGCGGGATGAGCACGATCAGGCTGAGGTACAGCACCGCCGTGCCCAGGCTGAGCGCCGTGCCGACGCGGGGCCGGGGGCGGTGCGCACGCGGCCCGGCCGGGCCCGGCGCGGTGCCGGACCCGGTGGGCTTGCTGACGGCGGTGGCGGTCATCCCTTGGACGCCGCCGGGCTCGGGGCGGCCGAGGTGGAGATGCCCAGCTTCTGCTCGATGGACGCCATCACGCTGTTGCCCGGGTCGAACAGGTCCTTGTTCACCTTCGACCAGCCGCCCAGGTCGGCGATGGTGAACAGGCCGGACGGGGTCGGGAAGGTGCGCCCGCCGGCGTCCTTGACCACCGGCCGGTAGCCGTTGTCGGCCCAGATCTTCTGCGCCTCGGCCGTGTGCAGGAAGTCCACGAACGCCTTGGCCTCGGCCGGGTGGGTGCTGTTGCTGGTCACCGCGATCGGGTTCTCGATCAGGATGGTGTCGTCGGGCACGGTGTAGTCCACGGCCTGCCCGTTCTTCTGGGCGAAGAGGGCCTCGTTCTCGTACGAGATGAAGGCGTCCCCCTTGCCGCTGGTGAACGTCTGCAGCGAGGCGCGGCCGCTGTTGTCCTGCACCGGAACGTTCTTGAACAGCGAGTCGAGGAACGCCGCCCCGGCCGCCGCGTCCTTGCCCTTGTTCGTCTTGGCCCCGTAGGCGGCCAGGATGTTCCACTTGGCGCCGCCCGAGGTGAACGGGTTCGGGGTCAGCACCTGCACGCCCGGCTTGGTCAGGTCGTCCCACGTCTTGAGGTTCTTCGGGTTGCCCTTGCGGGTGCCGATGACCGCGACGGAGTCGGTGATCATGCCCTTGTACTGGTCGCTGTTCCAGCTGGCGTCGACCAGCTTGGCGGTCACCAGGCGGGTGATGTCCGGCTCCAGCGAGAACGCGACGACGTCGGCCTTGAGGCCGCTGGCCACCGCCCGGCTCTGGTCGCCGGAGGCGCCGTAGGACTGGGTGAACTTGACGTTCTTGCCGGCGGCGGTCTTCTGGAACGCGGCGATGAGCTGCTCGTACGCCGCCTGCGGGGTCGAGTACGCGACGAGCGACAGGGTCACGGCGCCGCCGCTGTCCGCGGAGGTCGAGTTGTCGGCGGTGCCGGCGCAGGCGGTCAGCGCGGTCCCGGGGAGGAGGAACGCGGCACTGACGGCGAGCGCGCGGGTACGCAGCTTCACGGGGGGCCATCCTTGGGGGGAGGTCATTCTCTACGTTGTCTACTTAGTGAGTAGGTAATGTAGTGAAGACGGCCCTCGTTCGTCAATCCCACTCACCAGATGGGATTACGCGGGACGGTCGGGAAGGACCCGCTCCTCGTGGTCGAGTTCGCGCTCCAACCGGCGCAGCGCCTCGTCCGACAGCAGCCCCGCGTCCCGGCGGCGCAGCAGCTCCTCGCGCTGCGCCTCGATCGCCAGCCGCCGGATGCGCAGGCCGGCCTCGTAGCGCTCCGACACCGGCAACTCGTCCGAATCGGCGTCCTTGAGCAGGTCGAGGCGGTGCTCGTACCGTTGCAGCCGCTCCTTGAGCTTGCGCCGCAGCGCGTCGATCTCGGCCCGCTCGGCCGGCTCGTCCTGGTCGAGGTCGTCGAGCCGGTCGAGCGCCGCGTGCACCGTCGCCGCCCGCGCCTCGTTGCGCTCCCGCGCGTCGTCGACCGCGTTGTGCCGCAGCTTCAGCAGCCGGACCAGCGGCGCGAACGACAGCCCCTGCCCGACCAGCGTGACCAGCACCACCACGAACGTGCAGAACAGCAGCAGGTCCCGGTCCGGGAACGGCTCGCCGGCGTCGGTCGTCAGCGGGATCGTGAACACCGCGGCCAGGCTGATCACGCCGCGGGTCCCGGCCCAGCTCAGGGCGGCGATCTCGCGCCCGGCCAGCCCCTCGTCCTCGCGGCGCAGCAGCAGGTGCGCGGCCTGCGTCAGCACCAGCCACACCGGCCGCAGCAGCAGGGTCACGCCCACCGAGATGACCAGCGCGGTCACGATGGTTCCCGCCGTGTACTGCCTGAGCCCCCGCAACACCGCCGGCAGCTGCTGCCCGATGAGCAGGAACACGAGCCCCTCGAGCAGGAAGTCGACCAGCCGCCACACGGCACTGGTCTGCAGCCGGCTGGCCCCGGTCCCCGAGCGCGGCGTGTCGTGCCCGACGATCAGCCCGGCCACGACCACCGCGAGCACGCCGCTGACGTGCAGGCGCTCGCCGACGAGATAGGCGACGAACGGCGTGGCCAGCGACAGGGCGTTGGCCAGCAGCGCGTCCTTGGCGATCGGGCGCAGCATCCGCACCAGGTAGGCCACCCCGATGCCGACCGCGGTGCCGCCGGCCGCCGCGAGCAGGAACAGCCCGGCCGCCATCGGGGCCGAGAAGTGCCCGCCGACGGCCGCCGCCACCGCGACGTTGAGGATGGTCAGCGCCGTGGCGTCGTTGAGCAGCCCCTCACCCTGGATGATCGTGATCAGCCGCGGCGGCAGCCCGACCTTGCGCCCGACGGCCAGCGCCGCCACCGGGTCCGGCGGCGCGCAGGCGGCCCCGACGGCCACCCCGGCGGCGAGCGTCGCCCCGGCCACGAACAGCGCGAACCCGGCCCCGATCAGCAGCGCCGTGGCCAGCACCAGCAGCACCGACAGGCCGATCACGATCCGCAGGTTGGCGCGAATGGCGAGCAGGGACGAGTCGAGCGCCGCGGAGTACAGCAGCGGCGGCAGGATGAACGTGAGCGCGATGTGCGGGTCCAGCGAGATGTTCGGCCCGGGCAGCAGCGCGTAGAGGATGCCGACGACCGGCAGCAGCGCGGCGGCGGGCAGGCCGGTCCGCTCGCCGATCCAGCGCACCGCCGCCACGATGGCCAGGGCGCCCAGGGCGAGCAGCAGCAACGTCTCGGGACTCACCCTGTTGACCTTATGTCGCGTTCAGCCACCTCGCCGGGCGCGTGCCAATATGGGGATTTCTGCCCAGGCCCGGCCCCGGCGCCGTGGCTAGCGTCCCGGCCATGACAGTTGCGAGCGGGAAGGCCGTGGTCAGCCTGATCACGGGCCTGGAGGACGCGGAACGGGTCACGGTGGCGTTCCTCGTGGCCGTCGGGGCGGCCGAGTCGGGCCGGCCGACCCTGATGTTCCTGACCAAGGAGGCGGCCCGGCTGGCCGTGGCCGGGGTGGCGACGGCGGTGGCCTGCGAGGGCTGCCCGCCCCTGGCCGCCCTGATCGCCCGGTACGCGGCGGCCGGCGGGCGGTACCTCGTCTGCCCGATCTGCTTCGACGCCCGGCATCTCGACAAGGGCGCGCTCATCGATGGCGCCACCCTCGGCGGGACCGTGCCGATGTGGGAGTGGATCGGTGATGCCGGGGCGACGACCTTCTCCTACTGACTCACCCGCTCCCCCAACTGGGCGAAATCGATGGCGGTGGCCATTGCGCCGGCCTGGCCCGTGCTAAAGTTGGCGTGTTGCAAGCTTGATTTCCACATACGTTGCCGCGCCCGTGGGTATCGCACCCACGGGCGCGGTCAGTATTGCCGGGTTTCCGGAAGCAGGGTCATCAAAGCGGCGACGCGAGCGAGGTCACACGGTGTGGCCTCCGACTGCTCTGCGAAGGAGACAGCTATGACCGTCGGCACTGTGAAGTGGTTCAACGCGGAAAAGGGCTTCGGCTTCATCTCGCCCGATGGCGGCGGGCCGGACGTGTTCGCGCACTACTCCGCGATCTCCGCGGGCGGCTTCCGCAGCCTCGAGGAGAACCAGCGGGTCGAGTTCGAGATCACGCAGGGCCAGAAGGGCCCGCAGGCCGCGAACATCCGCGCCATCTGAACCACAGATGAACAGTGAACGGCGCCCGGCCAATGTGGCCGGGCGCCGTTTCTGTTGGTGATTAACGCCCGCCGCGCCGGCCGGCCCGAGCCCGGGCCGAGAAGGCGGCGGCACCACCGGATCGCGGCTGCGCCGCCACGGTCTCCGCAGGAGCGTGCCGGGTGGAGGCGGCCGCCGGCTTGGCACCGGTCCGCCGGCCCCGGCCGCTGTTGGTGGACTGCGGCTTGCGCTGGGAACGGCCGTTCGAGATCGGCGCGGCCGACTCCGGCGACGCCGTCGGCTGCGGGATCAGCACCCGCTCGCCCGGGGCCAGGGTGTGCAGCAGCGGGTCACCCGGCCGCAGCCGCGTGGTCGTCGCCTTGATCCCGGCCTTGCGGGTCAGCTCCTGCACCTCGGCCGCCTGGCCGGCGGTCATCAGCGTGACCACGGTGCCGGTCGCGCCGGCGCGGGCGGTGCGGCCCGAGCGGTGCAGGTACGCCTTGTGCTCCGACGGCGGGTCCGCGTGCACGACGAGCGCCACGTCCTCCACGTCGATGCCCCGCGCCGCGATGTCCGTGGCCACGAGCGTGCGCACGTCCCCGTCGGAGAAGGCGCGCAGGTTGCGGGTCCGGGCCGCCTGGGCCAGGTTCCCGTGCAGCTCCACGGCCGGCACCCCGGCGGTGACGAGCCGGCGGGTGAGCGCCTTCGCCCCGCGCTTGGTGCGGGTGAACACCACGGTCCGCCCGGGCGCCGCGGTCAGCTCGACCAGCACCGCGAAGCGGTCCTCGGCGTGCACGTGCAGCACGTGGTGGGTCATCGCCGCGACCGGGGAGAGCGCGGTGTCGACGCTGTGCTCGACCGGCTTGTCGAGGTACCGCCGCACGAGCACGTCGACGCCGGCGTCCAGCGTGGCCGAGAACAGCAGGCGCTGCCCGGTGCGCGGGGTCTGGTCGAGCAGGCGCCGTACCACGGGCAGGAACCCGAGGTCGGCCATGTGATCGGCCTCGTCCAGCACCGTGATCTCGATCGCGTCGAGGCGGGCGTGGCCGGCGTCGACCAGGTCGGCGAGCCGGCCCGGGCAGGCGACCAGCACGTCGACGCCGTTGCGCAGCGCGGTGACCTGCGGGCCGGACGCGACGCCGCCGAAGACGGTGGCGGTGCGCAGGCCGACCGCCTGGGCCAGGGGCGCCATCACGGTGTGGATCTGGGTGGCCAGTTCGCGGGTCGGGGCCAGGATCAGCGCGCGCGGCCGACCCGCCGCCCGCTTGGGCTTGGCGGTGGCGGCGAGCCTGGTCAGGACCGCGAGCACGAAGGCGTAGGTCTTGCCGGAGCCGGTGCGGCCCCGGCCGAGGACGTCGCGCCCGGCGAGCGCGTCGGGCAGGGTCGCGGCCTGGATCGGGAACGGGCTGTCAACGCCGTTCGCCGCGAGGACACGGGTGAGCGCGCTGGGCACGCCAAGATCAGCAAACGTAGGGCGGCGGGCCGCCATGAACTCTCCGAACGTCGAAGGGGATATCCCGCCCGGCGCTGGCCGTCGTGGCCGCGGCAACGTGGCAAGGGACATCGAGCGCGGCCGCCACGCAGGCGGCCTCGTCGTCAGTCTACCTGATCCCCCGAGAAGGTGATCAGGGCGTCACAACCTGCCACCGGCTGCTCCCGGCCCGCCACGCGCCGGCCAGGATCTCGGCCGACTGCTGGCCGGGGCACTGGTGGATCTTCGAGCGGCCGGAACCCCCGCCGACCCGGGCCTCGACCTCCCAGGACTCGCCATTGGTCCGGATGTAGATGTCCCGACGTCCCCGCACGCTGTTGTCGCCGTTCCACCAATGACGCTCAATTCTCACTCACTGACCGTATAGCACCGGACCGGAGCCGGAAAAGTCACAGCTCAGGCAAGCTTTTGTAGCGCTCTGGCGGACGGCGAGCCCGGGTCGGCCGTGATGAAGACCACCTGCTGGTCGTCGTCGGGGACTTCGAGCACGTCACAGTGCACGTGCAGGTTGCCGAGGGCCGGGTGCTCGACGGTCTTGGAGCGGTGCCCCGCGGCGCGGACCGGGTTCAGCGCCCACACGTGGCGGAACTCCTCGCTCACGCTGAGTTCATCGAGCAGCCGCGCGAGGTGGCCGTCGTGCGGGTAGCGGTCGGCGGCGGCGCGCAGCCGGGCGACCGCGATGTGCCCGAACTCCTCCGCGCTCGGGGTCGCCGGCGGGCCGCCGAGGAAGCGCCGGCGGGCCAGGTTCGGGCGGTCGCCGAGGCCGGTCAGCAGCGCCTCGGCGAGCGGGTTCCAGGCGATCACGTCGTACGCCGCCGAGGTGACCACCGCCGCCGCGTCCACCCGGTGCAGCAGCCCGGCGACGTAGGGCCGCACCCGGCGGGACGGTCCGGGCGGCGCGGCCGGGGCGGTGCCGGCGAGGCGGAACAGGTGGGTGCGCTCGGCCGGGTTGAGCCGCAGGGCGGCGCCGAGCGCGTCGAGGATGCGCCGGGACGGCTGGGGGCCGCGGGCCTGTTCGAGGCGGGCGTAGTACTCGACGGACATGGCCGCCAGCCCGGCCACCTCCTCGCGCCGCAGGCCGGGGGTCCTGCGCCGGGGTCCGGCGGGCAGTCCGACGTCGTGCGGGCGCAGGGCCTCGCGCCGGTCGCGCAGGAAGCGTCCCAGTTCCGCCCGTGCCATGGCGCCACCTTCATTCCAGGCATCGGTTGTACCTGGAACAGCCGATCGGTCCGCGCCAGGCTGATGACATGACCAACTTTTCCACGGCGTTGGTGACCGGCGCCAACAAGGGCATCGGCCGGCACATCGCCCAGCAGCTCGCGGCGGCCGGACTGACCGTCTACGTCGGGGCCCGGGACCTCGCGAAGGGGGAGGAGGCGGCGGCCGCGCTCGGCGGGCGGGCGATCCGGCTCGACGTGACCGACCAGGCGAGCATCGACGCGGCCGCGGCGGGCGTGCCCGAGCTGGACATCCTCGTCAACAACGCGGGCATCATCGCCGACGGCGGCGCGCCGCCGGACAGCAGCGTGGACGCGTTCCGCAAGACCTACGAGACGAACGTGTTCGGCGTGCTGGCCGTGACCAACGCGTTCCTGCCGGCGCTGCGCCGCTCGAAGCATCCGCGGATCGTGAACATCTCCAGCGGAACCGGGTCGCTGACGTGGAGCGCGGCGGGCGGGATGTACCAGACTGCCGGTACCGGCGCGGCCTATCGCTCCTCGAAGGCGGCCCTCAACGCGCTGACGCTGTTCTATGCCCAGGCGCTGCCCGAGTTCCGGGTCAACGCCCTGGCCCCGGGCCTGCGCCGGACCGACCTGAACCCCCGCGCGCAGACCGCCGACGGCGATCCCGCTGAGGCGGCCGAGGCGGCGGTGAAGCTGGCACTGCTGGACGACGACGGCCCGACCGGACTGTTCCATCAATACGACGGAACCGTTGCTCCGTGGTAAGCATCGGCCGAAAGCCCGATCTTCAGACGTGGCCAAGGTCACGATACTGAGTGGGTGCTCGTCAGCGAGGTCATGACGGCGTTCCCCGCGTACATCCGGCTCGGCGCGACCATCCGCCGGGCCGCCGAGGTGATCAGTGTGTCCGAGGTCGGGCAGCTCATGGTGCTCGACCACGACGGGCGGTTCGTCGGCGCGCTCGCCGAGGAGGACCTGGTGCGCGCCATGCTGCCCGGGTTCGACGACGTGACCGCGGCCGGCGGCACCCTCGCCGACGCGTTCGCGCTGTTCCTGGAGCGCGGCCGGACCCTCGCCGACCGGGTCGTGGACCCGCTCGTGGTGCGGGACACGGCGACGGTCCGGCCGGCCGACGAGCTCGCCCGCGCCGCGATCGTGATGCTCGAGCGGAACATCCGCCGGCTCCCCGTGGTCGACGACGGCACCCTCGTGGGGACGCTGTCGCGGGCCGACCTGTGCCGCGCGGTGATCTACCATTCCTGACCTCCGGCTGCGGCTCACCGACCGGCACACCCGCGAGACCACCGAGCGGGTGTGCCCGCTGCCGATCGTGCTCGGCCGGGGCGGCGGCACCGCGGGAGGCTCGGGCGGCGGCACCGCGCCGGCTGTGGTCGCCCTTGACGACCGGGACGTCTCCCGCCGCCACGCCCGGCTGGAATTCGACGGGGACCGGCTCGTGCTGACCGACCTCGGCAGCACCAACGGCACCTTCGTGAACGACGTCCGGGTCACCCGGCACGTGCTGGAAGCGGGCGACCGGCTGCGCATCGGACGGTACGAGCTGGCCTTCTGGTTCGTGGATCCCGACGTCACGGCACTCATGGACGCGGGCCAGCTCACCACGCTGCACCCCGTGGGGCGGCCCAGCATCGCGGCCCGGCGGGTCATCGAGGCGGCCGAGGCGCACAACCGGCAGGCCGGGCACGAGCTGGACGGGTTCCTGTCGCTGGAGCACGGGTTCCTGCCGGTCGAGCCGCCGCTGACCGCGTTCCCGGAGTCGCACCGGCCCTGGGACGAGATGACCGACCGGCTGCCCGAGCTGTTCCGGCGGCTCGGGCTGCGGCGGGCCTTCGACGCGCTGCCGGTCCTCGACGCGCGGCCCGAGGCGCTGCCCGACAAGTACCTCCTGCGCGCCTCCACACTGCTCGGCGTGTTCGCGCACGCGTACCAGTACATGGCCATCGACCCGCCCGCCGCGCTGCCCGACGCGCTGCTGCGGCCGTGGCAGACGGTCTCGAAGCGGCTCGGCAAGCAGCAGCCCGCGGTGTCCTACATCGACCTGTTCTTCTACAACTGGCGGCTGCGCGATCCGGCCGGGCCACGCGCCCTGGCGAACCTGGATCTGCTCGTGCCGACCTGGAACAACGCCGCCGAGCGGGTCTTCTACCTCGTCACCACCGAGTTCGCGATGGGACTCACGCCCGTCCTGCGCGCGATGGTCGAGGCGCAGGAGGCGGTGGTCGCCGACGATCCGCAGGCGGTCGAGCGGGCCCTGCTGGTCGTGCTCGAGCGCCTGCAGCACGTGACCCAGGTCGTGTACCCCCAGATCGACCCCAACCCCCGCGCCCGCAACCCGCTCGACCAGGTGCTGTGGGCCAAGACCGTCGGCACCGCCGGCGTCCCGATCTTCGACGGCGCGCCGAGCCCGAGCGGCACCGCCCAGCCCCAGGTCCACGCGATCGACGCGTTCCTGGAGCGGCGCGACTACGGCTCGCTCGTCGGGCAGCAGAGCACCTACCTGGCCGGGTACTTCCCGCGGCACTGGCAGGAGCTCGTCGCCGCGCTGCGGGAGGTGTCGGTCCGCCAGTACATCGAGCAGACCCGCAACACGACCCTGCGCGGCGTGTACAACGCGGTCCTCGACGCCTACGTCGGCGACCGGGGCTGGATGGGCCTGCACCGGATCAAGGCGTACGGGTTCCTGGAGGTGTCGTTCAAGGTCGGCCGGCAGGTGACCACCGGCGCGCGGTTCACCGGCCTGTTCAAGGACCGCACGTGGGACAAGGTCGACGGCGAGCTGGCCGTGGTCCGCGACGAGCGCCGCCCGCCGGTCGGGCCGCCGGTGGTGTTCGGCACCGCCCGCCGCGGCCGGGTCGTCACCGGCGACTCCGGCCGGTGGACCTGCTACCTCGACCTCGACGTCACCGGGCAGGGCGTGCACCACCAGCCCGGCGACCGCGTCGGGGTGCTGGCCGAGCACGATGACGAGCTTGTCCGCCGTACCGTGGCGGCGTTGCAGGCGACCGGCGACGAACTCGTCGGCCTCACCCCGCGCTGGCGGGCCGCCGTCGCCTGCCGGGCCGGCTTCGGCGAGGTCGACGTGCTGCCGCTGCGCACCCTGCTCCGCTTCGCGCGGCTCCGCCCGATCGGCCGGGACGTGGCCAAGCGGCTCGTCCGGCTCACCGCGGTCGGCTCCTGGCAGCGCGTCGTCGACGCGCGCATGGAGGACCAGTGGGAGCTGTGGGACGTGCTGAACCTGCTGTACGCGGGCGGCTACGACGTCACCCGGCTGTGGAAGGCCGGCCCGGGGGAGCCCGACGCGTTCTGCGCGCTCGTGCCGCCCGAACCGTTCCGCCTGTACTCGATCGCCTCCGCCCCGCCGCCCGGCAAACCCGCGACCACGCTGCGGCTGGTGGTGGCCGGCCTGGAGTACACGTCGGCCCGCACCCCGTGGTCGTACCCGCGCCCGCGCCAGGGCACCGCCTCGCACTTCCTGCGCCGCGCCGCCGCCGAGGGCCGCAAGCGGATCCCGCTGCAGATCGTGCCCACGCCCCGGTTCCGGCTGCCCGCCGACCCGGACGTGCCGGTCGTCATGTTCGCGGCCGGCTCCGGCATCGCCCCGTTCCTCGGCTTCCTGGCCGGCCGCGAGCGCCACCTCTATCTCGGCATCCGCACCCCCGCCGAGTTCGTCGAGCACGAGGTCCTCGACGCCGCTGCGGCCGACGGGCGGCTCCGGCTGGAGGTCGCGTTCTCGCGCGCCGACAAGTCCGTCGCCTTCGACGGCAAGACCCACACCGTGGTCGACGGTCACCGCCGGCGCGTCGACGCCATGATGCAAACCGACGCGGTTGTACTGCGTGAGCTCCTCCGCCCGGTCGAGGACGGCGGCCGCGGCGCGCACGTCTACATCTGCGGCAGCGCCCCGTTCGCCGCCGCCGTGGTCCGCGCCCTGACCGAGATCGCGCCGGGCGACGGCCGCGAGTTCATCCGCCGCCTCGTGGCGGAGGGGCGGCTGGGGGAGGACGTCTTCACGACGTACCTCGGCCACGCCCAGCAGGGCCCCCGCTTCGACGTGTCGGACCTGGCCCGGCACAACACCGACGGGGCCGGCCACTGGATGGCGATCGGCGGCGCCGTCTTCGACGTGACCGAGTTCGTCCACCTGCACATCGGCGGCCCGCACATCGTGCGCAACCACACCGGGCTGGACGCCACCGCCGCCTACCGCAAGGTGCTCCACCACGCGCACGCGGAGATCGACGCCCAGCTGGCCATGTACCAGATCGGCCACCTGCGCCGGCTGTCCTTCGGCTCGCGCTGGGGCGTGGTCCTGACCGAGGCCGGTCTGCGGGCGCTGCCCCTCGAGGAGCTGTTCCGCACCTGGGTCCGGTTCGTCTACCTGCTGGTCGGCATGGAGAACGCGCTCACCGCCGACTACGGCTTCACCGCGGCCGTGACCACGCTGGGCGAGGACCCGGCGGAGCTGACCCCGTTCAAGGCCCAGTACGTCCTGGAGGCGCACCGTCGCTTCCTGGTCAGCTACCTGGACGGCCTGCTGCAGGACGACCTGCGCGTGCTGTGGCAGTACACGGTCGGCTTCTGCGACCCGAACCAGGACGTGCGCGCCTACGACACCGACGTGGCCGCGCTGGACGGCTCGTTCGTGCGCGGTTCGCTCACCGCCGCCAAGGAGCTGCTGCTCGCAGATGTCTCGCACCGCCAGGTGACCGCGCTGTGCCACGCGTACGCGGACGCTGACGTGCGGTTGCTGCGCGAGCTGAAGGAGGCGGTGCTCGAAGGGGTGCAAGCGTTCGAGCGGTTCGAGGCCGACGTGGTCGAACGCGCGGGTTCGGTGCTGCTCGCCTCGGTGCGCTCCGCGCTTGCCGCGGTCGGTGCCTATTTCACGCAGTTGGGTGACATGACCCGCGCTCAGGGGATCACGGCGAGCGACGGCACGGAACCCGCGATCCCACCCGACCGCGGCCTCCCGGGGCACGGCGGGCCGCTGGCGCTGCGAGACTGATCGGCATGTCGTACGACGTCGCCGCCTTGCGCAGTCAGTTTCCGGCTCTTTCCACTGGGATCGCCTATTTCGACGGTCCTGGGGGGACGCAGACGCCCTCGGCGGTCGGCGCGGCGATCGCTTCTGCCCTGACCGGGCCGCTGTCCAACCGGGGGCGGACCTCGCGCTCCCAGCGCAACGCCGATGATGCGGTGACGGCGTTTCGTTCGGCGTACGCCGACCTGCTCGGCGTGCCCGCCGGCGGGGTGGTGTACGGGCGGAGTGCCACGCAGCTTACGTATGACTTTTCGCGGGCCCTGGCCAAGCAGTGGCAGCCGGGGGATGAGGTGGTGGTGTCGCGGCTCGACCACGACTGCAACGTCCGTCCCTGGGTGCAGGCGGCGGAGGGGGCCGGGGCGACCGTGCGCTGGATCGACTTCGACCCTGTGACGTCGGAGGTGGACCCGGCTTCGGTTGAGGCCGCGATCACCGATCGGACGCGGCTGGTCGCCGTCACGGGCGCGTCGAACCTGATCGGCACCCGGCCGCCGGTGCGGTTGATCGCCGACCGCGCGCATGCCGTGGGCGCCCTGGTCTACGTCGACGGTGTGCATCTGGCCGCGCATGCGCTGATCGACGTGCCTGCTCTGGGGGCGGATCTGTTCGTGTGCTCGCCGTACAAGCTGCTGGGGCCGCATTGTGGTGTCCTTGGCGCGGATCCTTCGCTGCTTGCTTCGTTGTGGCCGGACAAGCTGCTGCCGGCGACGGACGACGTGCCGGAGCGGTTCGAGCTGGGCACCCTGCCGTACGAGATCATGGCCGGTGCTACGGCTGCCGTCGACTTTCTCGCTGCGCTTGCGCCGGGTGCTTCTGCTGGGCGGCGTGAGCGGTTGCGGGCTTCGTGGGAGGCGATCGAGGTACACGAGACGCGGCTTCTGGCTCTGCTTGAGTCGGGGATCGCCGCGCTTGGCGGGGATGCGGTCGTGCATTCGCGCGCGGCCTCGCGGACGCCGACGCTGCTGGTCACGCTGCCGGGCCGCCGGACGTGGGACGCCTTCGAGTTTTTGGCGGCGCGGGACGTGCTGGCGCCGGCGGGGTCGTTCTACGCCTACGAGCCGTTCCGCCGGCTGGCCGTGCCGGACGAGTACGGTCTGCGGCTGGGGCTGGCGCCGTACACCGACGAGAACGACATCGCGCGGGCGGTCGACGGGCTGCGGGACTTCCTGCTCACCCCCGGCTGATCCCACCGTCCTCGCCGCCGGCCGCGCATCGCGTCCTGAACGAATCGGTCGTGCGATGGATTCCACCGATCCTGGCTGCCGAGGGCGAGGCCGGTTCTAGAGTGACGGCAGGATTCGCGGCGTGGGGAGGAGTCCGGGGTGAGCCTCGGCCTGCTGGCCCTGATCTCCGTGGTCGGGCTGCTCGGTCCGCTGCTGGCCCTGCCGCGCCGCTGGGGGCTGCCCGTCATCCTCGGTGAGCTGCTCGCCGGGGTCGCGCTCGGGCCGACCGGTGCCGGGGTCCTGCACACGGAGGAGCCGACGTTCGCGTTCCTGGCCAACGTCGGGTTCGCGCTGGTCATGTTCGTCGCCGGATCCCATGTGCCGATCCGGGACCCGGCCATGCGCACCGCGCTGCCGATGGGAGCGTTGCGGGCCGGGCTCGTGGCCGTCGCGTCGGTGCCCGTGGCGTTCGTGATCGCTCGGGGGTTCGGGACCGGGCACGTCGCGCTGTACGTGGTGCTGCTCGCGTCCTCGTCGGCCGCGCTGATTCTGCCGATCGTCGACGCCTCCGGGCTCGGCGGGCCTTCCGTCCTGGCGTTGCTGCCGCAGGTCGCGCTGGCCGATGCGCTCTGCATCATCGCGCTGCCGCTCGCCATCGATCCGGGGCGGGCCGGGCGGTCCGCGATCGGGGCCGCGGTCCTGGTCGGCTGTTCGATCCTGCTGTACCTCGGGCTGCGGCTGGTCGAGCGGCACGGCTGGCGCAAGCGGCTGCATCGGCTGTCCGAGCGGCGGAAGTTCGCGCTCGAGCTGCGGATCAACCTCGCGCTGCTGTTCGGGCTCGCCGCCGTCGCGCAGGCCGCCCGGGTTTCGGTGATGCTCGCCGGGTTCGGCTTCGGGCTCGCCGTCGCCGCCGTCGGGGAGCCCCGGCGGCTCGCGAAGCAGTTGTTCGCGGTCACCGAGGGGTTCATCGGGCCGGTGTTCTTCGTCTGGCTCGGGGCCTCGCTTGACGTGCGGGCGCTCGGGGCGCGGCCCGCGCTCATCGGGCTCGGGGTCGCGCTCGGGGTTGGGGCCGCCGTCACCCATTTCGCGCCGCTCGTCACCGGGCAGCCGATCGCCCTGGCCGGGTTGGCGGCGGCTCAGGTCGGCGTGCCCGTCGCGGCGGCCACGCTCGGCAGTGAGGAGCACCTCCTGGCGCCCGGCGAACCCGCGGCCCTCGTGCTCGGCGCCATCGTGACCATGGCCGTCGCGACCATTGCCGCGTCCCGGGCCGCCCGGGCCACGCCCGCCGCCCCAGAAACGTGAAATCGGCCCCGTCGCCGCATCCCCGCCCTAAAAACGTGAAGCCGGCCCCGTTGCCGCATCCGCGCCCCAGAAACGTGAAGCTGGCCCGGTCGCCGCATCCCCGCCCTAAAAACGTGAAGGCGGCCCCGTCTCCGCATCCGCGCCCCAGAAACGTGGAGCCGGCCCCGACGCCGTGTCCTGGGCTGCGACCGTGCTGGAGACGTGAAACCGGCCCCGCCGCCGCGACCGGGCTGGAGATGTGAACTGGGCCCCGCCGCCGCATCTCCGGCCGCGATGCGCCGAAAACGTGAAACCGGCCCCGCCGCCACCCCCTGTGCCGCGCCGGAGACGTGAAACCGGCGCCGCCGTCGCGTCCTGTGCCGCGTCGGAGACGTGAACCGGCCCCGCCGCGGCGAGCGACGGGGCCGGCGTCACGTAAGAACTACGCGATGGCGCAGCTCACCGAGGACGGCGCGGTGCCGCTCGCGGTGAAGCCGTAGGTCGTGGTGGCGCCGCCGCCCACGGTGCCGTTGTACGTCTCGTTGCGCACCGTCACCGGGTTGGTGGACGTCACGCGGCCGTTCCATAGGTTGCTGATCGTGGCGCTCGCGCCCGACCAGGTGGTGGTCCAGCCCGAGATGGACGACGAGCCCGTGTTGCGCACGGTCACCTCGCCCTGGAAGCCGCCCTGCCAGCTGTTCGTCGTGCGGTAGGTGGCGGAGCAACCCGCGGAGCCGCCGCCGCCCGGCGTGGTCGGGCCGCCGCCACCCGGAGTGGTGGGACCGCCGCCACCGCCGCCGTTGACCGAGGCGGAGAAGGCGGTCACGGCGAGGCCCTGGCCGCCGATCCACGGCTCGAAGCCGGCCTGGATGCTGGTGAGGTACCAGGAGTTGGTGGCCTTGCCGCGGGAGATGACGTCGTTGATGAAGGCCTTGACGTCGAAGTTCCAGCTGGAGATGGCCGACGGCGCGACGTACGAAACCACGTCGTTGCCGCCGTTGTTGCCCTGCCAGACCTCCCACGAGCGGCCGGCGATGTTGCCGGTGCCGACCCGGGAGCCGACCGGCTGGATCGAGCCCTGCCGGTTGAACCACACCATGATCTCGGTCGCGTTGACGCCGTTGGTCTTCGGCGTCGGGTCGAGCCAGATGTCGTAGGCGGCGTCGAACGTGCCGCCGACATAGCTGTACGAGATGCTGGTGTTCGCCGAGCTGATCGCACTGATCTGCATCGGCAGGTTGGTGCCCGGCGAGCAGTTGCTGTAGTGGCAGCCGATGTAGATCGCCGGGTACGACGCCGGCGCCCCGTTCGTCGGCTTGTTCGCATTGATCTGGGTGATCGAGAAGCCGCTGCCGGTCACGTTGATGCACTGCTGGGCGCTGTTGCCCCAGTTGTTGTTCATGACGACATAGCGGCCGCCGATCGTGGTCGACCCGTACTGCTCACAGATCTGGGTGTCGGCACTCGCCGGCGATGCGGCACTCATCACCGCCACCACGCCCGCGGCGAACAGGCCGGCCGCCGCGATGACGCGCAGCGCTTTGCCCATGGGTTCCCTCCTTGCGTGCGGAAACACTCCTGGACGCGGACGCTAGGCAACCTCGCGGAATGGGGCGACACGACGGCGTGACATTTACCGTCGTCGCTGCTCAGAGCACTTCAGGGAATGTGAAACGTACATAACCGAACATGCATACTCGCCGCTGCGGCGGGTAGGCGGGACGGGTATGAGCGAGCCGGGTACGTTCTTCGGGCAGCCGCGCGTGCTCGCCAACCTGTTCGGGGTCGAGCTGTGGGAACGGTTCTCGTTCTACGGCATGCAGGGCATCCTGCTGATCTACCTCTACTACTCGGCGGCCCGCGGCGGCCTGGGCATCGACGAGGACACGGCGACCAGCATCGTCGGGGCGTACGGCGGCGCGGTCTATCTCTCCACGATCCTGGGGGCCTGGGTGGCCGACCGGCTGCTCGGCCCGGAGCGGGTGCTCTTCGCCGCCGCGGTGCTCGTGATGGCCGGGCACATCTCCCTCGCCCTGCTGCCGGGGCTGGCCGGAGTCGCGGTCGGGCTGGTGCTCATCGCGATCGGCAGCGGCGGCGTGAAAGCCAACGCCACCTCGCTCGTCGGCACGCTCTACGCCGAGGACGATCCGCGCCGCGACGCCGGCTTCTCGCTGTTCTACCTCGGCATCAATTTGGGCGCGCTGGTCGGGCCGCTGCTCACCGGGCTGCTGCAGCAGGAGGCCGGATTCCACTGGGGCTTCGGGCTGGCGGCGCTGGGGATGGCGATCGGGCTCGTGCAGTACACCATCGGCAGGAAAAAGCTCAGTGGACCGGCGCGCGAGGTGCCCAATCCGCTGCCGCCCGGGCGCCGTTGGCTGGTGGCCGCCGTCGCGCTCGCCGTCGTCGCCGTGATCGCGGTGGTCGTCGCCACCGGCCTGCTGCCCGCGAGCCGGCTCGCGACCGCGGTCGTCGTCGTGAGCGCCGTTGCCGCGGCGGCCTATTTCACCGTCATCCTCAGCAGCCGTTCGATTACCGGCCTCGAGCGTCAACGGATGTTGGGTTTCCTGCCGATGTTCCTCGCGAGCACCGTGTTCTGGTCGTTGTACCAGCAGCAGTTCACGGTCGTCACGATCTACTCGGACCAGCGCCTGGACCGCGACCTGTTCGGCTGGGAGATGCCGGTCTCCTGGGTGCAGTCGATCAACCCGGTCTTCATCATCGTGCTGTCGGGCGCGTTCGCGGCGCTGTGGACCCGCCTCGGCGACCGCCAGCCCTCGACGCCCGTCAAATTCGCCGCCGGTACCGCACTGATGGGCGCCGCCTTCCTGCTGTTCCTGCCCCTCGCGGGCGGCGGCCCCAACAGCGCGCCGCTGCTCGCCCTGGCCGGCATCCTGCTCGTGTTCACGGTCGCCGAGCTGCTGCTCTCCCCGGTCGGGTTGTCGCTGGCCACGAAGGTCGCGCCGGCGGCGTTCCGCACCCAGACGGTCGCGCTGTTCTTCCTGTCCGTGGCGCTGGGCACGGCGCTGTCCGGGGTGCTCGCCCGCTACTACAGCGCCGAGCGCGAGGTCGCGTACTTCGGCATCCTCGGCGCCACCGCCCTGTTCTTCGGCGCGCTGCTGGCCGCGCTCACGCCCCTGGTCCGGCGCCTGCTCAGCGGCGTACGCTGAAGACAATGAGGCTCGTCAATGTCGTCGGTTTCGCGCTGGTCGCCGTGCTGCTGACCGGCGGGTGCTCGCGCGGGCGGGCCGACCCGGCGCCGACGTCGACCGCCGCCCCGTCGAAGGCCGTGCCGCGGCTGCGGGCCGGCGCGCAGGTCGAGCTGACCGCCGCGGTGTCCCAGGTGTTCGGCGCGCACGCGTTCCTCATCGCGGACGTGGACCTGCCGCCGTCCGGGCAGCTCGTCGTGTCCGACGCGGCGGTGACCGTCGCGGTGGACGACCTGGTGGCCGTGTCCGGGCTGGTCCGGCAGCTCGACCGGGCGGCGCTGGCGCGGTACGGGGCCGAGGACCCGATCGGCCTGGCCGTCGTGGCCTCGTCGGTGCGCAACCTGGCGTCGTGACGCCGCCGGGCCGAGCGGTGCACGACCTCGCGCCGGTTACGCTGCCGGGCCGGGCGGGTGCGCAACTCGGTGCGCCACCTAGCGTCGTGACGCCGCCGGGCCGCCGCCGGGCCGAGCGGTGTGCGACCTGGCGTCGTGACGCCGCCGGGCCGCCGCCGGGCCGCCGCCGGGCCGCCGCCGGGCCGGGCGGTGCGCGACCTCGCGTCGGTGACGCCGCCGGGCCAACCTGGTGCGCGACCTAGCGTCGTGACGCCGCCGGCCGGGCGGTGCGCGCGCTCCACCGGCCGTCGCGGTGCTCGACCTCGATCTCGTGCCGGAACGCCGCGGAGATGTTCGCGCTGGTGAGCACCTCGGTCGCCGGTCCGGAAGCGAGCACCCGGCCGCCGGCCAGGATCAGGGCGTGCGTGGTGGTCTCCGGCAGCTCCTCCAGGTGGTGCGTGACCAGCACGGACGTGAGCCCCGGATGGGTGCGCGGCAGCATGGCGATCGTGTCCAGCAATTGCTCGCGCGCGGCCACGTCGAGGCCGGTCGACGGCTCGTCGAGCAGCAGCAGCCGCGGCCCGGCGATCAGGGCCCGCGCGATGAGGGTCCGCCCGCGCTCGCCCTGCGACAGCGTCGGCCACCGGTCGTCGATCCGCGGGCCCAGGCCCAGCAGGTCGATGAGCTCGTGCGCGCGGGCCCGCTCGGCGGCGGTCGGTTCCCAGCGGTTGGGTGTTTCCACGGTACCGGTAATGCCCGTCAGCACCACCTGCCCGACCGTCAGCGGCGATCGCAGCGGGTGGCGCGGATTCACGTGCCCGATCTGGCGGCGCAGCGCCTGCAGCTCGACCCGCCCCAGCTCATGGCCGAGCACGTGCACGGAGCCGGTCGTCGGGTGGGTCACCGCGCCGCAGAACCCGAGCACCGTGCTCTTGCCGGCGCCGTTCGGCCCGAGCATCGCCCAGTGCTCGCCCGCCTCGACGGTGAAATCCACGCCGTGCAGGATTTCCTTGCCCTCGCGCCGGAACGTGACCCGGTGCAGCCGCAGGACGCTCACATCGTTCCCTTCACGCCGTCGATGAGCCCGTAGGACGCGGCGACGGCTCCGTCCGCGTCCCCGTCCCGGATCGCCCGCGCGATGGCCGCGTGCGCGTCGCGCACCGAGGGGTCCTCGGGGAAGACGGCGGTGTCCTCAATGGACTGTTGAATCGCGCCCGCCACGGCGTCGTACAGTCGCAGCAGCAATGGATTCCCGCTGGCGACCACGACCCCGCGATGGAATTCGGCGTCCGCGGCCACGTACCCGGCCCGGTCGCGCGCCTCGTGGGCGGCGGCCCGGGCGGCAAGGGCCGCGTCGAGCGCGCGGATGGCGTCGGGGGTCGCCTGGCGGGCGGCGAGCCGGGCGGCGGCCGCCTCCAGCCCGGCGCGCACGTCGAGCACGGGGGTGAGTGCGGCGGCCACCTCGTCGCGCACGAGCACGCCGGTGATCTCGTCCGTGGCACGCACATAGGTGCCGTCGCCGATGCGCGGTTCGAGCAGGCCGGTGACGCTGAGCGCGCGGAGGGCCTCGCGGACGGTACCCCGGCTGACCCCGAGCTCCTCGGCCAGCTGATGCTCCCCGGGGATCTTCCGGCCGACCGGCCAGCTCCCCGAGCGGATGAGCGTCCGGAACTGCTCGGCCACCTGCATGACCAGGGGCGCCTGGCGGACGGGACTGCGCAACGACACGCCAAGATCTTATGCAGATGTCCGACATTTGTACAGCGGCGCGCGGGGCGGTGGAAATGATCGATCTGTTGGATGCTTGTTGCGTGACGACGGTCATCGATCTTGACGAGCGGCCCGCCGAGGACCCCGAACAACCGCGGCCCGTCCGCCACCGCCGCTGGTGGGCCGCGGCGATCCTGCTGGTGCCGTTGCTGATCGGCGGCTCGAGCGCGGCGCCGCTGCGGGATCCGGTGGCGATCCTGCCCGGCGACCGGATCAGCGGCATCGCCGGGGACACGTCCACGATGTACGTGATGTCGGCCGCAACCGTCGCCGCGTACCGCATGCCGGACGGCGCCCGCACGTGGTCGACCCCGGTCCCGGAGGGCACCCATCTCGTGCACACGGACGCGACGCGGGTGGTCGTGGCGACCCAGGGCGAGCCGGTGCTGATCGGGCTCGACGCCGGTACCGGCGCGGAGGTCTGGCGCCAGACCGGCTACATGCCGGCCGTCTACGGCTGCACCTGCGCCGACGGCGTCGTGGTCGCGCAGCACGTCGCGCCCGGCGTCGCCACGGCCGACATCGCCGGCCTCGACCCGGGCACCGGCGCCGCACGCTGGACCCTCGCCCCGCCCCCGGGCGGCGTGCAGCGGCTCGTGTTCACCGGCGACCTGCGCGTCCAGGTGGCCGTACTCGACGCCGACGGCACGCTGCGGCTGCACCGCGCCGACACCGGCGCGGTCGTGCGGACCGTCAAGCTCGACAACCCCGGGCCCGTCAACGAGTTCGCGATGTCCGGCGACCGGCTGCTCGCCTACCGCGTCGGCGACGCGACCGTCCTGGACGGCACGGTGTTCGACCTGGCGACCGGGAAGCGGCTGTTCGAGCGCAAGGCCCCGTACCTGGTCTGGTGCGGGCCGATGCTGTGCGCCGGCGACCAGGAGGGGCCGACGCAGGTGTTCGACCGCGACACCGGCGGGCAACGGTGGCAGCTGGCCGGGAGTCCGGCCGGGATCCGCCTGACCGGGCAGTACCTCATGGAGCCGCCCGGCACCGTCGGTATCCGCATCTACGAGCCCGCGACCGGCCGGCTCGTGACCCAGCTCGACGGCTGGACCCCGGTCGGCGCCCTGGACGAGCCCAGCCTGCTCGTCGTCGGCCACGACCCCAGGAGCACCGCGCCGCTGCTCGGCGTCTTCGACCCGGCGACCGGCCGGGCGACGGTGCTCGGCCGGGCCGACGCCAAGGCCGATCCGCAGGAGTGCTTCATCGCCGGGGCGCTGCTGGCGTGCCGGTTGGACGCGAGCCGGGCCGGGGTGTGGGAGGTGCCGGCCTGACCCTGCGGGGTGGGGTTTACCCCCGGCGCATTCGGGGGTCCGGGGTACCGATTTCGGCGCCCGATTTTTGAACGATCGTAGACATGACCGTCGCTGCCACGAAGTCCGTCCGCGATCCGTTCATCGATCTGCTCCGGGTGCTCTCGATGGGCGTGGTGCTGGGCATGCACTGGCTCACGCCGCTCATCACCGCGCCGGGCGGGCAGATCCGGGTCGAGATCCTGCCCAGCGGGCCGTTCGCCTGGATCGCGAGCTGGTGCATCCAGGTCATGCCGGTCATCTTCCTGGCCGGCGGGGTGGCCAACACCGCGGTCGCCGGGGCGTACCGGGGGCGGTACGCGCAGTACCTCGCGGTGCGCGGCGCGCGGCTGGTCGCGCCGGCCGTCGTCCTCGTCGGCGTCGTCGCGCTGATGGCGAGCGCGGCCGGCGGGCTCGGACACCCGTCGATCGGCCGCGCGGTGAGCCTGTCGGCGATGAAGCCGCTGTGGTTCCTCGCGGTGTACCTCGGCGTGCTCGCGCTCGCCCCGGCGATGGTGGCGGCCCAGCGGCGCTTCGGCTGGGGCGTGCCGGCGGCGCTGGCGGCGGCCGCGCTGGGCGTCGACGCGGTGCGCTTCGCCGGGCACGAGTGGGCCGCGGTGCTCAACTACGCGTTCGTCTGGCTGTTCGCGCACCAGCTCGGCATCGCCTACGCCCTCGGCGCGGTGCGCTCGGCGCGGCCCGGGACGCTCGCCGCGGTCGGCCTCGGCGGGGTGGCCGCGTGCGTGGGGATGGTGGCGCTCGGGCCGTACCCACCCTCGATGATCGGCCTCAGTGACGTGCCGGTGTCGAATCTCGCGCCGCCCACCGGCGCCCTGGTCGCGCTGGCGGTGGCCCAGCTCGCCGCGATCACCTGGCTGGGGCGGCGCTTCGGCCCGGCCCTGCGCACCGAGCGCCGGCGGCGCATGCTCGACGAGGCCGGCAAGCCGCTGATGACCGTCTACCTCTGGCATCTGCCCGCGATGGTACTGCTCGTCGGCGCCGGACTCGTCGCGCCCGCCCTCCTCCCGGAAGCCGGTCCACAGTGGTGGCTCGTCCGTCCACTGTGGCTGGTCGGCTGCGTGGCGATCCTCGTGGGTCTCGTCCGGGTGTTCCACCGCTTCGAGTCGGTGCGGCTGCCCGCGCTCGGCACCCGGGCCCGACCGGCGACGGCGCTGGCCGGCGTCGCGCTCGCCGCGGCCTGCATCGCGTGGGCCTGGCAGCACGGCGCGGCCCTCGACGGCGGCCTCGTCGGCCTGGTCTGCTCGCTCGGACTGCTCGCCTACGCTCAGGTCCCAGCGAAAAACCCCGGCGGCCAGGTGCCGACGGACAACTCCGGCGCTCAGGTCCCGGCGAAGGAGCCGGTGAAGGCCGCCTCGAAGGACTCCGCGCTCATCGGCCGGCCGAAGTGATAGCCCTGGGCGAGGCGGTACCCGGCCGCGTGGAGACGCTCGGCCTGCTCCGCGGTCTCCACGCCCTCGGCCACCGCGTCGATGCCGAAGTCGGTCGTGAAGCCGATGAGGTTCTTGACGATGACCGCGCCCGCGCTTCCGGCCGCCGCCCCGCTGACGAATGACTTGTCCACCTTCAACACGTCGACCGGGCAGTTCAGCAGCAGGCTCAGCGAGGAGTGCCCGGTGCCGAAGTCGTCCAGCGCGACCCGCAGCCCCAGGTCCTTGAGCCGGCGCAGCTGGTCGGCGGCGATCTCGGTGTTGAGCACCGCGGTCTCCGTCACCTCCAGGATCAGCCCGGCCGGGTCGGCGCCGGTCTCGCGCACGATGCCGACGACCGTGTCCACGAAGCCCGGGTCGGCGAGCTGGCGGGCCGAGACGTTGACGCTGATCCGGGGCCCGTTCTCCCCGTGGGTGTACCGCCAGTCGGCGAGCTGCCGGCACGCCCGCCGAAGCACCCACGTGCCGATCTCGTCGATCGCCCCACTGCGCTCGGCGAGCGGGATGAACACGTCCGGCGGCACGAGCCCGCGCGTCGGGTGCTGCCAGCGCAGCAGCGCCTCCGCTCCGGCCGGGCGGCCCGAGGGCAGTTCCACGATCGGCTGGTACAGCAGGAACAACTGCTCGTCGCGCAGCGCCGTGCGCAGGTCGTCGGAGAGCCGGGCGGCCTCGGCCCCGGCGAGGTCCATGCCCGGGTCGAACCACTGCCAGTGCCGCCCGCCGGAGCCCTTGGCCGCGTACATGGCGACGTCGGCCCGGCGCAGCAGCTCGGCCGGGTCGTCGCCGGGGCGTGCGTCGGTGACGCCCATGCTCACGCCGGCGGTGACGACGGTGCCGTCGAGGTCGGCCGGCTCCTGGACCGCCGCCACCACGTCGGCGAGGAGGAGCTCGACGTCGTCGGCGTCGTGCAGTACCAACGCGAATTCGTCACCGCCGAGGCGCACGACGGTGCCGTGGTCGCCGACCGTCGCCGCGAGGCGGGTGCTGGTGGTGGTGATGAGCCGGTCCCCGACGTGGTGCCCGAGCCGGTCGTTGACGAGCTTGAAGTCGTCGAGGTCGAGCAGCGCGACCCGGAACCGGCGGTCCTCGGCCAGCAGGCGCTGGGTGTGCTCCTCGAACAGGATCCGGTTGCCCGCGTCGGTCAGCGCGTCGTGGGTCGCCTGGTGGGTGAGCCGGTCCTGGTAGCGGTGCAGCTCGCGGAGCTGGGTGTCGACGGTGGCCAGCAGCCGCTGGTTGTCGCGCAGCGCGATGATCTGCCGGACGATGACCAGGCCGGTCAGCGCGACCGCGACCGCCTCCATCGCCCGGACCTCGCCGGGCTGGTCGGTGCCGGTGGCCAGCAGCAGCCCGTCGGCCCCGGCGACGGCCAGGAACGGCACGATGCTGATCCGGCGCCTGCGCGGCTTCTCGGCCGGCCGGTCGCCGGCGCGGTGCTGGCTGGTCGCGGCCAGGTGGATGGCCAGGGCCGCGAGCGGCACCGAGATGAGGCTCGTGGACAGGTACGGCCGGGACACCAGCAGCGGCGTCAGGCTGCCGAACCCGGCGCTGACCGCGGCCCCGCCGGCCAGGATGCGCAGGGCGCGCCGGTCGAGCCGGCCGGCCCCGGCGAACGCGACCTTCACGAACGTCGCCACGGACACGAACGCGACCAGGCTGATCGAGAGCATCGCCCCGGCGTTGCCGGTCTGCCCGACCCAGGCCCGGTGGTCGCGGAGCATGAAGTGCCACAGCACCGCGCTGACCGTGATCAGCACCACGCACGCGTCGATGCCGAAGCGGATCCAGTCGCTGCGGCTGCGCTGCCACGACGGCAGCCGCAGGAGCGCGAACAGCACGGTCCCGAGCACGGACAGGTACCCGGCGAGGGTGAACGGCCCGACCTTCTGCGACGGCTCCGCGCCGCCCGTGGCGTCCACGGCGTTGGCGATCGTGCCGAGGGAGAGCAGTACCGAGGCGATGCTCAGATGCCGCCAGAACCGCCGGGTCGCCTGGTCGAGGTCGGCGCGCCGCCCCGCCGTCCAGCACGCGTAGGCGGCGAGCAGCGAGATCGCGGGCAGCGGCAACCAGCCGATGACCGGTTGGCTCCACACGTGCCCGATGCCGACGACCACCCACGCCGCACTCGCGGCGACCATCGCTGCGGCGGCGGTCAGCGACGCCTGGTGTACACCACGAGTTCGCACCACGCCCTGACGTCGGCCGCTCGGCCCGGAACTTGAGCCCTCAAGCGTTGCGGTCGAGGACGTGCCGGCTCCACGCCCGGATGGCGTCGGTCTGCGCGGGGGTGAGGGCGTCGAAGAAGTACCGCCGGATGTTCTCGGCGTGCCCCAGGATGGCGTCTCGGACCGCGTCGCGCCCCTTGGCGGTGAGCCCGATCCCGGCACGGCGGCCGCCGGGTTCGTGCGCGCTGCGCTCGACGAGCTCGCGCTGCTCCATGCGGGTCAGCTGGTGGGCGACGCGGCTCTTCTCCCAGTCGAGTTTCTCGGCCAGTTCCCCGACGCGGAGCTGGCCGCCCTGGGCCTGGTGCAGGGTGACGAGCACGCTGAACTCGGCCTTGGAGATGCCGTGGTCGCGCTGCAGTCCCCGGTCGAGCTCGCGGGCGAGCAGGCGCTGGGCCTGCATCCACTCGTTCCAGAGCTCCCACTCGTCGGGCCGCAGGTCCATGTGCGTAGCCTAGCGCAGAGTTGACGCATCAACTCCGGCGCCTCTAGAGTTGACGCGTCAACTCACGAAGGAGGTCGGACCATGCATCGTGTGCTCGTGGTGGGCGGCGGCTACGGCGGGTCACTCGTCGCCAAGTCCCTCGACACCTTGGCGGACGTCACGTTGATCGATCCCCGCGAGGGCTTCGTCAACGCGGCGGCGTCACTGCGCGCCCTGACCCGCCCGGACTTCGCCCCGAACGCGTTCTTCCCGTTCGCATCGCTGCTCGCCCGGGGACGGGTGGTGCGCGACCGCGCGCTGTCGGTGGACCCGGGCGGCGTGACGCTCACTTCGGGTGCGCGCATGGACGCTGATTTCGTGGTGCTGGCCACCGGTTCGAACTACCCGTTCCCGGCGAAGCCGGTGTCGACGGGCATCGCGGAGCAGCTGGACGACCTGCGCGCGACGCACAAGGAGCTGGCCGGGGCGGGCCGCGTGCTGATCGTGGGCGCCGGCCCGGTGGGCCTGGAGCTGGCCGGCGAGATCAAGGAGGTCTGGCCGGACAAGTCGGTCCTCGTCGTGGACCGGGGCCCGCAGCTGCTGCCCGGCTTCCTCCCGGAGGTGCGTGCAGCACTGCACCGCCAGTTGGACGCGCTCGGCATCGAACTCCGCCTCGGTACCGTCCTGCCCGCACTCCCGGCGATCGAGCCCGGGCGCTGCGGACCGGTCGGGGTGCTCGCCGCGGACATCTGGTTCCGCGCCTTCGGCGTCCAGGTGAACACCGACTACCTGCGCGACGGCCGGTTGACGCCGCTGAGCCCTCAGGCGACGGTCCCGGTGACCGAACGGCTGAACGTGCGCGGATACGAGCACGTGTACGCCCTCGGCGACATCGTCGACCTGCCGGATCCGAAGATGGCCTCGTACGCGCAGACCCACGCCGAGGTCATCGTGCGCAACCTCGCCGCCCAGCTGGCCGGCGAGCAGCCGGAAGCGGTGTACGTGCCTCCGGTGGAGCGCCGGATTCTCCTGCCGCTGGGAACGCGCGCCGGCGTCGGCCAGCTCCCGACGCCGGCCGGGGTCGCGGCGGCGGATTTCGCGACGGTCTACGAGCGCAAGGGCCGCGACCTGTTCACCGCACGGTTCGCCGAGCGCTTCACGGTCTAGAACTCAGCCAAATGTCCGGCGTCCGACAAGCCGCCCGCTTCACGCGAATCCGGCCGCCGTCAACCATTGGGTGAGCTCGACCTCGCGGGAGCCCGGCACCGGTTGCGCGCCCTCCACCAGCCGGGTCAGCGGCCACACCGGAACGCCATCGCCGCCGTCGTAGGCCGTCCACGTCCACGGCCCGTCGAATCGCCAGGCCCGCCCCGCCGCGTCGGCCACGTCGTCGCCCGGGGTCAGGTACGCGAAGGGGCGGAAGAGCAGCTCCAGTACCAGCGGAATGCCGTCGTCCAGGTCCACGCTCGTGCCCTGGAACTCCAGGGTCGGATCGGCGGCCACCCCGGCGGGCAGCACGAGCAGGCTCCGGGTCGGTCGCGGCAGATAGCCCGTCTCCCGGTCCGCGTCGTACTCGTCCACCTCGACCACATGCACGACCCGGGGCGGGATGCCCACCCGGCAGGCGTCACCCGGGCGGAGGTCGCGGGCCGGCGGCTCGGTCGCGTACAGCTCCCGCGGATCGTTCCGCGCCAGCGCCACCTCGCCGTTCCAGCGCACCCCGACCGAGTCCGGATCGACCCGCCACCAGGGCCAGCGCAGCGACACGTCCCAGCGGTCCACCCCGCTGACGGTCGCGGGCGTGAACGGGCACGAGATCCGCAGGACGTCGCCCGGGCGGTACTCCATGCGCGGCAGCGTACTTGCCGGCCGTGGTGCGTTCCCGCTGGCCGGTTTCGCCGTCGTCCCGGCCTCGTCGTACGCCGCGCTGGGCTGCGGCCGCCCCCGGCCCGGTGAGTGGGGTGCGTTGTGGTGGGCGCGGCGCGGCTCTAGCTCACCGGGGCGATGTGGGCGGCCAGGATGCGCCACTGCCCGGCGCTGTCACGAACCCAGGTCCGGGTGTACCGCAGCCGCGCCGAAAAAGCCCCGCCCGCGTAGGTGCCGGCGACGGTGCCCAGGAAGAACGTCACCCCCGCGTCGCCCGAGTGCAGGGCGTGCAGGGACTCCTCGACGAGGCTCGTGATGACCGAGGTGCCGTCGCGGTACGCCGACAGGTCCTCGTCCTTCGTGTGTTCGCCGCCCTCCGGGCCGATGGCGATCAGGCGGTCGTCCAGCAGTTCGTCGAGCGCGGCCAGGTCGCCCGTGCGCTGGGCGGCCTGCAGGCGGCGGTCGGCGGCCAGGAGTTCGGCGAGCACATCGTCGGTCATGTTCCCAAACTACTGGTGACGTGGGACGAGGTGTGCGCGACCAGCACCGGGCAGGCCGCGTGCCGCAGGACGCCGTCCACCACCGACTCGCCGTTCGCGCAGCCGGTGCCGACGACCAGCAGGCCCGCCCACTGGGACGCGACCGCCAGGGCCTGCACGGCGTCGCCCGGCTCGCTGCGGACCTCGACCTCGACCACCGGGTACTCGGCCTTCCAGCGGGCCGCGGCCTCGTCGAGGGCGGCCTGGACGGCCAGTTGCTCGGCGTGCAGGTCGCCGCCGCGGTCCGCGCCCGGGTGCCACAGGTCGGGGTGCGTCCAGGCCTGGACGATGACGAGGTGGACGCCGCGGGCGGCGGCCTCCTCGAAGGCCAGGCGCAGGGCGCGGCGGGACGCTTCGGAGTCGTCGAAGCCGGTCACGACCGGGGCGCTCAGCGGCAGCGTCGCGTCCGGAGCCGCCCAGCGGTCGGCCGCGTGCACGATGAGGACCGGCGCCTCGGCCCGGTCGGCCAGGGCCTGGCTCACCGGGCCCATCGCCTGGTCCTCGCCCGGTTCGGTACCGCGGCCGCCGACCACCAGGAGCCGCGCGTCCCGGGCCAGCTCGCGCAGCACCTCGACCGGGTCGCCGGAGAGGGTCTGGGCCTCGGCGGCGATCCCGCAGCGCCAGCGCCGGGCCTCCTCCGCCGCCAGGTCGGCGATGCCGGCTCCCTCCGGGTCGACCGCGACCACCAGGAGTGTGCGGCCGCTGCGGCCGGCCTCGTCCGCGGCCCACCGCAGGGCGCCCATGCTGTGTGCCGAGCCGTCGACGCCCACGACGACCGGGCCATATCGGTAGGTCATTGCCGTGCTCCTTTCTGAGCTGTCCCCATCTCCGATGCTGCCCCTCCGCGGGGCGAGGGTTCAGGGCCGATCGGCACGCGACACTGAGAACCATGGCGACGATGACCGCGTGGCAGGTCCACGCGCCCGGGCCGATCGGCGGGCATCCGCTGCGCCGGGTCGAGAAGCCGGTGCCCGAACCCGGCCCCGGCGAGGTGCTCGTCCGCGTCCGGGCGTGTGCCGTCTGCCGGACCGACCTGCACCTGGCCGAGGGCGACCTGGCCCCGAAACGGCCGGACACCACGCCCGGGCACGAGGTCGTCGGGACGGTCGAGGCGCTCGGCGACGGGGTGAGCGACCCGCCGGTCGGGACCCGGGTCGGCGTGGCGTGGCTGCGGTGGACGTGCGGCACATGCCGGTACTGCCGGCGCGGCGCCGAGAACCTGTGCCCGTACTCGCGCTACACGGGCTGGGACGCGGACGGCGGCTACGCGCAGTACTGCACCGCCCCGGCCGGCTACGTCTACCGGCTGCCCGAGGGCTACGGCGACGAGGAGGTCGCGCCGCTGCTGTGCGCGGGCATCATCGGCTACCGGGCCCTGCGCCGCAGCGACCTGCCGGAGGGTGGGCGGCTGGGGCTGTACGGCTTCGGGGCCTCGGCCCATCTCGCCTGCCAGGTCGCGGTCGCGCAGGGTGCCACCGTGCACGTGGTCACCCGCTCGCCGGCCGCCCGGGAGCTCGCCCTGTCGCTCGGCGCCGCCTCGGCCGATGCCACCGCGCCGCCGGAGCCGCTCGACTCGGCGATCCTGTTCGCGCCGGTCGGCACGCTGGTGCCGCCGATGCTGGCCGCGCTGGACCGGGGCGGCACGCTCGCCATCGCCGGCATCCACCTGACCGACATCCCGTCGCTCAACTACGAGGAGCACCTGTTCCAGGAGCGGACCATGCGCAGCGTCACCGCGAACACGCGCGGGGACGGGCGCGAGTTCCTGGAGATCGCCGAGCGGCACCGGCTGCGGGTGACGGTCACGCCGTACCCGCTCGACGCGGCCGAGGACGCCCTGGCCGATCTGGCCGCCGATCGCGTGACCGGCGCCGCCGTACTCCGAATGTAGTCATCGCACGACGGCGACGGGGCAGGCGGCGTGCTGGATGGCGATCTGGCTGACCGAGCCGAGCAGCAGGCCCCGGAAGCCGCCGCGGCCGCGGGAGCCGACCACGAGCAGCTCGGCGCCCGCGGACCGCTCGGTGAGCCGCTCGGCCGCGCCGCCGCGCACGAGGTCCTGGCGGAAGTCGACGTCGGGGTACTTCCCGGTCCACCCCGCGGTCGACTCCGCGAGGGTGCGCCGTTCCAAGTCCTCGAGATCGTCGCGGTGAGAAGGGAGATCGGGGTCGTAGGCGAGCACGGCGGTCAGACCGATGCCGCGGTACGACGCCTGCTCGAACGCGAACTGCAGCGCCCGATCGGCGTCGTGCGAGCCGTCGACCCCGATGACCACCCGCCCGGCCTCGGACCCGGGTGGTCGGTCGGCCTCCCGGACGATGACGACCGGGCACGAGGCGTGGGCGGCGAGCTCGATGCTCACCGAGCCCAGCAGCAGCCCGGCGAAGCCGCCCCGGCCCCGGTTGCCGACCACGAGCGTGTCGGCCCGCTCGGACGCGCGCAGGAGCGGCTGGGCCGGCGATTCGATCTGGATACTCGTCGTCAGCCGTACTCCGGGCGCGACCGCCTGCGCCCGCTCCGACGCCTCCGAGATGATCGCGTTGGCCGCCTCGTGCATGCCCCGCTCCAGCTGGGCGAGGGCCTGGGCGGCGATCGGCGCGTACACCGGCAGCCGTGTGAACGTGTGCGCGATGTGCAGCGGCCGCCCGCGCCGGGACGCGTCGGCGGCCGCCCAGACGACGGCCTGCAGGCTCTCGCGGGAGCCGTCGACGCCGACGACGACACTGTGTTCTGGAATCATCGCGACGCCCTACCCCCTGTTCGGCATTGAACGCACGGAGGCCCCGGGACGCTGGGGGGTCGCGTCCCGGGGCCTCGCGCTCGTGCGTGTGCAGCCTGTTCAGATCAGCCAGCGGTTCTTCTGCACCAGGGGCAGCTTGGCCCAGAGCCTGCCCAGCCCCCAGGTCTGCCCGGCGTAGGCGGCGGCGCTGACGATCATGACGATGGCGTAGACCACGTGGTAGTCGACGATCGGGTTCGACGAGCCGCTCGCGAGCGGGTACTCGGCGAGCCACATGAACGCCATGAGCACGGTGCCCGAGACGGCGGCGATGCGCAGGCCGATGCCGGCGATCAGGGCGATGCCGATGCCGAGCAGGCCGAGCATGAAGCCCCAGTTGGCGTACCAGGTGCCGGCGATGGTGTGGAAGAAGCCCTGCAGCGGTCCGACGTCGACCGAGCTGAGGAAGCCCTTGGTCGGCGACCCGCCGTGGATCCACGCCTTGGCCGACGGGGTGGCGTAGCCGAGGCCGAACGCCTTGTCGAGGAACGCCCAGAGGAAGACGAACCCGGTGGCGTACCGCAGCACCGCCAGACCCCGCGCCGCGGCCTTGGTGAGCATGCTCCCGGGCGCCTCGACGTGCTCGAGCCGGCCCGCCTGCTGGATGTTGGTGGCGCTCATCTTCGGCCTCCTGTGCCGTGTTCCTCGTTGACACATTCATCGTGGCCCCTCGCGGCGCCGCGCACCTGTGCCGGACCGCCCGATCAGCCCGGGCCGAAAGTCCCGGGCCGGAGCAGGCCCCCGGGGTCGTACCGGTCCCACGCCGCCGCCACCCGCGCGCCGGTCCGGCCGGGATAGGCGCGCGCGAAGGCCGAGCGGTCCCGGGCGCTCTCGAAGTTCACGTACGCCCCGTCGGCGCTCCCGGCCAGGCCCCGCCACTGCGACTCCAGCGCCGCGCGGCCCTCGGGCGGGAACACCGAGGCGAGCACGAGCACGTTCTGGTGCCGGTGCGCGTAGGCCGTCGCATCGGCCGCCACGTCGTTGACCGCGCCGCCGACCGAGCGCAGCTGCACCAGCGACCGTCCGGAGTGGACGAGCCCCATGACCGCCTCGGCCGGCAGCCGGGTGAACAGGCCGTTGGTGAGCGTCACCGGCTGCTGGCCGACGTTCGGGTGCTTGTGCGCCGGGGACACCAGCGCCGGATAGGGCACCACGTCGACCCGGCTGTCCAGCAGCGGCCCGAGCTCGCGCATCGGCTGCAGGATCTTCCGCACCCGCCCGGCGTTGCCGTCCGCGACCACGGCCGTCACCTGCACGACCGCCGACCCGCCGGCGCGGAACACGGTGACCGCGGTGCTGAGCTCGCGCGGCGCACCCTCCACAGTGGACGCCCAGCGGCGCAGCACGCCGCCGTCCCGGTCGGCCGCGAACACGAACTGGCCCATGCCGACGTCGCGCACGCGGGCCGCGGTGATCTCGAACGCGGTGACGATCCCGGCCCCGGCGCCCGCGCCGCGCACCGTCCACAGCAGCTCCGGGTCGTGCTCGGCGTCGGCCCGGGCCAGGCGGCCGTCGGCGAGCACGACGTCGGCCGCCCGGACGTGGTCGATCGTAAGGCCGTACGAGCGCACCAGCCAGCCGATGCCGCCGCCGGTGACGAGCCCGCCGACGCCGACGTTGCCGTGGTCGCCGGCGCTGATCGCCAGGCCGTGCCGGCCCAGCACCGCGGCCACGTCGGCCCAGCGCGCGCCGGCGCCGACCCGCACGAGCCCGGCGTCGCGGTCCAGCACGGTGACCTCGTCCATGGCGGACAGGTCGACGACCAGGCCGCCGTCGTTCGTGGAGGTGCCCGCCAGGCCGTGCCCGCCGCTGCGGACCGCGACCGCCAGGCCGTGCTCGCGGGCGTGGGCGAGCGCGCCGGCGACCTCGGTGGCGGTGCGGGGCAGCGCGATTCCGGCCGGCGTCCCGCGTTTCGTGTACGTCGAGCGCAGCGCGGAGTACCGCCGGTCGCCCGGTCCGACGATCATCGTCCGGCCTCCACGGCCGCGCGCACGGCCGGGACGACCTCGGCCGCGAACCGGTCCAGCTGCCGCTGCGGCGCGTCGGTCGGCCAGAACACGAACGTGTCGAAGCCGAGCTCCAGGGCCCACTCGGTGAGGTGCGCGGCGTCGGCGAGCGGCCCGATGACGTTGTAGACGCGCCGCACGTCGCGCGGTTGCCGGCCCGCGGCGAGGGCGGCCTCGTCGATGGCCCGTTGCTTGGCGGGCACCTCGGCGGGCGGCACGTAGATGTTCAGCGGCGAGATCCAGCCGTCGCTCAGCGCCCCGGTCACCGCCAGCATGCGCGGGCCCTGGCTGCCCAGCCACAGCGGGACGGGCCGCGGTGGCAGGGGGCCGCCGTCGTACCCCTCGATCGCATGCTGCCCCGACGCCAGCCGGACGCCCCGCCCGGCCAGCGCGGCGCGCATGATCTGCAGGGCCTCCGCGGTGTACGTCACCATGTCCCCACGCGATCGCCGCGCCCCGCCCATCGCCGCGATCGCGTCCGTGCTGGCCCCGCCGCCGACGCCGAGGGTCAACCGCCCGCCGGTGAGCACCGACAGCGACGCCGCCGCCTTGGCGAGCATCGCGGGCGGCCGCAGCTGCAGGTCGGCGACGTCGGTGAGGAACGTGACGGTCTCGGTCTGCGCCGCGAGGTGGCTGATGAGCGTCCAGGCGTCGAGGTGGCCGGGCTGGTAGGGGTGGTCCTGCACCGCGAGGTACTCGAGGCCGTGGGCCTGGGCGGCCCGGGCGAGGCGGCGGGTCTCCGGCAGCCGATCGGCCGCCGGGTCCAGGCTCAGCCCGAAGGTGATCGGGTGTCCGTAGTCGGTCATGCGCTCCACGATGCGACCGCGAAGTACCGTGGCCAAACTGCTGGTGAGTTACTAACCTATGGTAAGTGAGTATCGACGAACCGAGCTGCCGCGTCTTCGCCGACGCGCTGGAACTCGTCGGGCGGCGGTGGACCGCGGCCGTGCTGCTGGCCGCGCACCGGGGCGCGCGGCGCTTCGGCGAGTACCGGGCGGCCATCGAGGGCATCTCCGACCGGCTGCTCGCCCTGCGGCTCAAAGAGCTGGAGCAGGAGGGCCTCGTGGCGCGCACGGTCATTCCGAGCACGCCCGTGCAGATCCGCTACGCGCTCACCGGGGAGGGAGAACAGCTGTTGTCCGTCCTGCAACCCCTCATCGAGTGGAGTTACCGGCGGACAACTGTTTCGCGGTGAGGGGCCCGGGTAGCCGAGTTGATCTGGAAGCCCTCACACGAGCCGAGGGAGAAACCATGAACTGCAAGACACAGGTCGTTCTGGCTGCGGGCATCGGCTACCTGCTCGGGCGGCAACGCAAACTGCGCTGGGGCCTGCTGCTGGGCGCGGCCGCCGCGAGCGGGCGGCTCAGCCGGCCGGGGTCCGCGCTGGATCACGGGTTGCGCGCGCTCAAGTCGACGCCGGAGCTGGGCAAGCTCGGCGAGATGGGCGCCCCGCTGCTCGCCGCGACCAAGGACGCCGCGATGGCCGCCGTGTCGAACCGGGTGGGGTCCGTGAGCGACCGCCTGCGCGGCCGGGGCCAGGAGGAGCCCGAGGAAGCGCGGGCGCCGCAGCAGCAGGAGCAGCGGCAGCGGCGGGAGCCGGAGCGGCGGGAGCCGGAGCCGCGGGACGAGTACGACGACGAGGACGAAGAAGAGGACGACGAACTCGTCACCGCCGGTCCGCCGCCCAGGCGCCGCCGGGCTCCGGTGCGTCGCCGCCGGGAGGAGTAGCGAGCCATGGCGAAGCAAGCGAGCGGCCAGATGTCCGGGCTGCTGGGGGACCTCGCCGCGGTTGCCGGGCGGCGCGCGGTCGACGCGGCCGGCAAGCGGGTGGGCTCGCTGACCGACCGGCTGACCGAGTACGCGGGCGAGAGCGGCAGCACCAAGATGAAGGCGGCCGCCGCCGGGGCCGAGAAGCTCGCCGAGGGCAGGTCGCCCATGCGGGCGGCGCTGTCCAGCGGCTGGGCCGGGCTCAAAGAGAAGGTGAAGGGCGTCTTCGGCGGCGGGGGATCGAAGCCGAAGAAACTCAAGCTCACCAACATCGAGGAGCAGCTGGACGTCGGCGTGCCGGTGCGGGTCGCGTACAACACGTGGACGCAGTTCGCGGACTTCCCGAGCTTCATGAAGAAGGTCGAGAGCGTCGAGCAGGAGTCCGACGAGAAGACCAACTGGAAGGCGCAGGTGTTCTGGTCGCACCGCACGTGGGAGGCGACCATCGTCCAGCAGATCCCGGACTACAACGTGGTCTGGCGCTCCAAGGGCGCCAAGGGCCACGTGGACGGGTCGGTCACCTTCCACGAGATCGGGCCGCGGCTGACCCGGGTCATGCTGGCGATGGAGTACCACCCGCAGGGCCTCTTCGAGCGCACCGGCAACCTGTGGCGGGCCCAGGGCCGCCGCGCCCGGCTGGAGTTCAAGCACTACCGGCGGCACGTGATGACCCAGTCCATTCTCGACCCGGACGGCGTCGAGGGCTGGCGCGGCGAGATCCACGACGGCGAGGTGGTGAAGGACCACGAGACCGCCATGCGTGAGGAACAGGCCGCACACAACGGCAACGGGCAGAGCGGTAACGGCCACAACGGCAGTGCCCACAACGGCCACCATCGCCATCACCGAAGGAGCCGGTCATGAGCAGCGGAGTCGTCGATCGTCCGACCTCGACGTCGCTGGCCGAGGTCGTCGACACCATTCTCGACAAGGGGCTCGTGATCGACGCGTACGTGCGGGTGTCGCTCGTCGGCATCGAGCTGCTCACCGTCGACGCGCGGATCGTGGTGGCCAGCGTGGACACGTACCTGAAGTTCGCCGAGGCCGTCAACCGCCTGGACATCGCCCAGGAGAAGGCCGGCCTGCCCGAGCTCGTGCAGGACATGCAGGAGGGCGGGGCCAAGCACAAGACCAAGGGCGTGCTGGAGGCGGCCGGCGACAAGGTGAAGGACATCATCGATCCGGCGGAAGAGCCGGCAGCGGAACCGGAGCGGGTGCCGCGGCGGCGCCGGGAGGGGGACTGACATGCCCGCCGACTCGGCCGTCTACGTCTACGGCATCGTCCCGGCCGGCATCGAGACCGACCCGCAGGCCCGCGGCATCGGCGGCGCCACGGTCACGGCGGTCCGCCACGGCGAGCTCGCCGCGCTCATCAGCGAGCTGGACCTGGACCGTCCACTGGGGACACCCGAGGACCTGCTGGCCCACGAGGCGCTGCTGGACGAAACCGCAGCGGTCGTACCCGTCCTGCCGGTGCGATTCGGCGCCGTCCTCGCCAACCGGACCGCGGTCGTCGACGAACTGCTCGCCACGCACCACGACGAGTTCCTCACGGCGCTGGCGGGACTGGAGGGCAAGGCGCAGTACGTGATCAGCGCCCGCTACGTCCCCGACGCCGTCCTGCGCGACGTGCTCGCGGCCGACCCGCGCATCGACCAGCTGCGCGCGGCCATCCGGGACCGGCCCACCGAGGCGGCCCGCGACGAGCGGATCGCGCTCGGCCGGCTGGTGCAGGCGGCGCTGGACGAACGCCGCCAGGCCGACACCCGGTCCGTCGCCGACGCCGTCGCGCCCCTGGCCACCGGGGTCGTCACCCGCGAGCCGCCCGGCGAGTACGGCGCGGCCGACGTGGCGATCCTGGCCGACCTGGCCCGCGAGCACGACCTGGAGCGGGCCGTCGCCGTGCTGGCGGAGCGGCGGGCCGGGCAGCTGGAGGTACGGCTGCTGGGTCCGTTGGCTCCCTATGAGTTCGTCGCCGATCTGCGCCCGGAGGCCCGGACATGGGACTCGTGACCGCGCTGCTGACCGCCCCGCTGGCCCCGGTCCGCGCGGTCGTGTGGGTCGGCGGGCTGCTCCGCGACGAGGTCGACCGCGAGCTGTACGACCCGACGGTGATCCGGCACGAACTGCAGGAGGTCGACGAGGCGCGGGCGGCCGGGCGGATCGACGCCGCGACGGCCGACGAGCGCCAGCGTGAGCTGCTGAGCCGGTTGATCCGGCCGGCGGAGTAGGAGCCGAACCGTGCGCGATGACTACGAAGAGATGGAGCCGCTCGGCACGGCGGAGGTGGCCCGCACGGCGCTGCGGGAGATCGGGCAGCTGACCGGCAAGTCGGCCTCCGGCATCACCGCGCTGGAGGCCTGCGACGACGGCGGCTGGCAGGTCGAGGTCGAGGTGGTCGAGGACCGGCGCATCCCGTCGTCGGGCGACATGCTCGCCGTGTACCGGGCCGACCTCACGCCCGACGGGGATCTGGCCGGGTTGCGCAGGATCAAGCAGTACCAACGCGGAAAGGGAAACGGCGATGCGCCCTGAGCCGTCGTCGCACCAGGTGCTCACCACGGGCCATGAGCCGGCGAACCTCGGCGACATCCTGGAACGGGTGCTGGACAAGGGCATCGTCATCGTCGGCGACATCCGGGTCAGCCTGCTCGACATCGAGCTGCTCACCCTCAAGCTGCGCCTCGTCGTCGCCTCGGTCGACACCGCCCGGCAGATGGGCATCGACTGGTGGGAGCACGACCCGTGGCTGACCTCGAAGGCCCGCGAGCCGCTCGCGCCCGGCGCGTCCCGCAAGGCCATCGAGGAGGGCCCAGATGGGTGAGTGGCTGCACGCCGTGGCCCGCGGCCTCGACCCCGGCGCGGTACAGGACCTGGCCGGGATCGCGGGCACCCCCGTGCGCGCGGTCGCCGGCGCGGGCCTCGCCGCCGTCGTCAGCCCGGTCGAGCTCGACGAGGAGGCGCTGCGCACGAACCTGGAGAACCTGGAGTGGCTGGACCGCACCGCCCGCGCCCACCACGCCGTCGTGGCCGCCCTCGCCGAGCGGCACGCGGTGGTCCCGGCCCAGCTCGCCACCGTGTACCGCGACGACGACGGCGTGCGCGCCATGCTCCGCGAGCGCCGGGCCGACCTCGACGCCGTGCTGGACCGGGTGGACGGCCGCGCGGAGTGGGGCGTCAAGATGTACGCACAGGCGGCATCCGGCGAACCCGCCACTGTGGACACCGACCGGCCCGGCACGGCGTACCTGAACCGGCGCCGGGCCCAGGACGACCGGCGCAAGCGCGCGTACGACAGCGCCGAGGCGGCCGACAAGGCGCTCGCCGGGAACGCGGCCGAGGCCCGCCGCCTGACCGGGCGCCCGGAGCCGATGCTGCTCAACGCCGCCTACCTGGTCGACCGGGCCGCCGCCGAGGACTTCGCAGGGCTGGTCACCGAACAGGCCGCCCGCCACGAGGACCTGCGCCTCGAACTCACCGGACCCTGGCCGCCCTACTCGTTCACCGCGTCATGAACAACCAGCCCGTCGCTTTGGTCGACCTCCTGGACCGCGTCCTGGCGACCGGCGTCGTGGTGTCGGGCGAGCTCACCATCTCCATCGCGGGCGTCGACCTGGTGTACATCTCGCTGCGCGCACTCCTCGCCTCCGCGAGCACGGTGGTCCCGCGATGACCCCGCCCCAGCGCATCGAGGTCGACCGCGACTCGGTCGAGCGGGGCTTCGCGAGCCTCGTGCTGACCGTCGTGGAGCTGCTGCGCCAGCTCATGGAGCGCCAGGCCCTGCGCCGCATCGACGCCGGCGGGCTCAGCGACGAGCAGGTCGAGGAGATCGGGGCCACCCTGATGGCCCTGGAGGAGCGGATGACCGAGCTGCGCGAGCACTTCGGCCTCGAACCGGCGGACCTCAATCTGGACCTGGGCCCACTCGGGCCGCTGCTTCCCGGCCCGGACGAGCGGGCGTGACCCCCTCGGCCGCGGCGACCGCGAGGCCCTGCAGCGGCGCGCTGGCCAGGGTGTCGAGCACGACGTAGCGGGGCCGCCACAGCGGCTGGTACTTGTCGTTGAAGTGCCACAGCGTCTCCATCTGGGTCCGCCCGCCCACCCGCCGCAGGATTCGCTGCTGTACCTCACTGAGCCGCCCGCTGCCCCGCTCGCCCGCGAGCACCCCGCGCAGCACCGCGAAGTTCAGCCCCAGCCCCCAGTCGCCCCGGGCCTGCAGGTGCAGGATCGTCTCGATGATGACGAAGTCGGTCAGCCCGTTCGGCACGTCCTCGGCGGTGCTGCGCCGCATCACGTCCAGCGACCAGCCGGCGATGTCGGCGGCCGGAATCCACTGGACGAAACCCGCTGGCCGCCCGTCCGGCCCGTAGGCCACGGACAGCAGCAGCCCGGTGTCGGCCGGCTCGAACAGCCGGGACAGCGTCATCGAGAAGCCCCGCTCCTCCCCGCCCTGGCGGCTCTGCGTGGCCAGGTCCAGCAGCTCGGCGACCAGCGTGGCGGGCAGCGCGGCCGGGTCGTGGAAGCGGACGGTGTAGCCCGCCTTGCGTACCCGGTTGTACGCCCCGCGCAGTGACTTCATCGCCCGCCCGTCCAGCGTGAACGCGGAGCAGTCGACGATCGCCTCGTCGCCGAGGTACACCGGGTGCGTCCCGGCCGTGCGGTAGATCGGCAGCCACGACTCGGTCGCGCCGACCACCGTGACCGGCCAGCCCTCCCCGTCGGCGAACGCGACGAACTGGGCCCAGGCCTCGGCGTGCTGCTCCGGCGGGCCGATCGGGTCGGGGGAGACGAGGCAGACGCCGTCGCGCACGTCGTAGGCGACCACGCAGTCGCCGGTGAAGTACCACTCCTTGTCGGCGCGCAACGCGAAGTACCCGAGGGTGTCGCCGCCGTGCTCGGCCACGATCCGCCGGGCCCGCTCGAGGTCGGCGCGGTGGTCGGCCGCGGTCGGGCGGCGGCCCAGCCGCGGGCGCAGCAGCAGCCAGCCGCCGAGCAGCAGCACGCTCAGCCCGGTCGCGAAGAGCATCGGCGCGATGAGCGGCGAGGTGTTCGGCAGCGGCCCGCCGCGCCCGGCGAGCATCTCGGCGATCGTCTCCGCGTTGTGCCCGCGGCGGCCGCGGACCCCGGTGCCGGCGACGAGGGCGGTGCTCAGCCCGACGGTCAGCACCGCGCCGATGCCGAGCACGAACGCGGCCCGGCGCGCCTGGTGGTGGTCGGGCCGGGCCGGGAACGCGCCGCGCTGCTTGGCCAGCCAGCCGGCCACGGCCAGGGCGACCACCGCCTCCTCGACGTCGAGGCCCTTGAGCAGGTGCAGCAGGGCGCTGCCGGCCAGCAGGCAGACCGCGACGACCCAGGCGAGCCGGCGGCCGCGGTGCAGGCCCCAGGCGACGAGCAGCAGCGCGGCGCTGACG
Source organism: Dactylosporangium sp. CS-033363 (assembly GCF_050942475.1). Classification (NCBI taxonomy): domain Bacteria; kingdom Bacillati; phylum Actinomycetota; class Actinomycetes; order Micromonosporales; family Micromonosporaceae; genus Dactylosporangium; species Dactylosporangium sp. CS-033363. The sequence continues at coordinate 4,134,897 of NZ_CP192032.1, forward strand.
AACACGACCGCGGTCCCGGCGGCCTGCGGCGCGGCGACCGGCAGCACGTCGAGCAGCGCGGCGAGCCGGCCCCGCAGCGGGACGGTGACGGCCGAGGCGATGCCGAGCACCGCGACCGCGGCGACGAGCCCGGCCGCGACCGCCCGCACCCGCGCCGCCCGGCGCCGGGCCGCGAGCAGGTCCTGGTGCAGCGGCCAGGCCGTGCAGCCGGGCACGGTCGCGACCACCTCGGGGACGGCCGGGAGGGCCGGCACCCGGCGCATCGCGACGCGTTCGAGCCAGGTGGCGTCCCCGGCCGGCGACTCGGCGACGACGAGCCGCACCCGCACGTCCCGGTCGACGTCGAGCTCGACCCAGCAGCGGCGCAGCACGGCGTCGAAGACCGGCGGCAGGAACCAGTGGGCGCGGCGCTGCTCGACCTGGCGGGTGCCGGACCCGGTGTTGGCGTAGAAGCCGCCCTCGACCGCGGCCACCTCGGGCTGATGGGTGTGCCCGGTGATGAGCCCGGCCACGGTACCGTCGCCGCACAGCGCGGCCGCCGCCGCCTTGGGGATCGCGTTGAGGCTGCTGCCGCGCGGCCCGAACCGGCTGCCCGCCATCGCCGAGTACACCGTCCGCGAGGTCAGCACCGCCAGCGCGAACAGCAGCAGCGCCTGGGCGAGCAGCCCCAGCCCGATCAGCGTGGTCCACCGCTCGATCTGCGGCAGCAGCACCGTGAGCAGGATCGGCAGCCCCAGCCACCACACGTGCCTGCCGAGCCGGCGGTACACCAGCCGCGACGCGATGTACCGCCCGATCGCGTTCGGGTCGGCCAGCCCGCCGATGTCGGCGAGCAGCGGCGTGCGCCGGGCCTCGGGCAGCACCTCCTGCACGATGTGCTGGCCGAGCGGGGAGTCCAGCGGGTCGCGGGGGTCGGTGAACCGGTTCGCCGGGTCGAACGCGTGCCCGTGCTCGACCCGCACCACCCGGTCCCCGGCCGGCGTGGCCATGACGAGGTCGGCGGCGAGGGCGCACCAGGCGCCGAGCCGGGCGGTGAGCACGTCGGCGGAGACGCCGTCCCAGGCGATCGGGGCGTCGTGGTTGCCGACGACCACGACGACGTCCCGGCCCGGCTCGGCCGCGAAGTGCCCGACCGCGGCGGCCAAACGGGGATGGGCGTCAAGGGCCTCGGCGACGGTACTGCCCGGCTCGCCCCACAGTTCGAACGTGTCCCCGTTGAACACCAGGGCGCCGGGGCCGGACCAGCGCTCCAGGCGCGCGACGAGATCCCGCTCCAGCAGCGCGCTCGCCTCCGTGGCGTGCGGCCCGAGGTGCAGGTCGCTGCAGACCAGTACCGTCGCGTCCGCCTTGACTTTCACGATCATCCGGTCGGGCACGCCCTCGCTCATCGGGCCGCCTCCAGGACCCGGTGCGCGGAGTTCTTGGCGAGGACGGCGGCGGCCGCGACGGCGGCGAGCAGGGCCAGCACTGCGGCGGGCTCCCACCCGGCCCGGACCGTCTCGCCGAACAGCGCCACGCCGACCGCGGAGGGCGCGACGACCTCGACGACCCACAGCACCGCGGTCACCCGGGACGGGTCGCCCGCCTCGAGGGAGCGCGCGTAGAGCAGGGCTCCGGCCACCGCGAACACCGCGAGGGCCCACACGGCCGGGTCGGTGGCGAGGGCGAGGAGCCATTTCGGCCGGACCGGACTGGGCGGCACCGCGACGGCCTGGACGGCCAGCGCGGCACCGCCGAACCCCAGCCCGGCCACTGCCGCACAGGCCGCGGCCCGGCCCGATCGGGCCATGGCGTAGCCGAGGGCCGCGACAACGGCGGCGGCCGCCAGCAGGCCGGCGCGCAGGGCGACGGAGGCGTGCACCGGCGGCAGCGGCCCCGAGCTGATCGCGAGCACGACCAGCGCGGCGACGATCGCGGCGACCGCCACCCCGTCGACCCGGCGCAGCCGGACCCCGAGGAAGAACCGGGCGGCGACGACGGTCACCGCGAGCGAGGCGGCCAGGACCGCCTGCACCTGGTACACGGGCAGGGAGCGCAGCGCCACGACGGACAGCAGCCAGGCGAGCAGGTCCAGTGCGACGCCGGCGACGTACCACGGCTGGCGCACGACCCGCATGAGGCTCGCGGCCCGCTTGGCCCCGGTCGCCTGCAGCAGGGAGCTCAGGCCGTAGAGCACCGCGGCGAGGGCCGCGCATCCGAGGGCCGCCAACCGGCCTACCGCCATCCCGCACCTCCGCGCCGTCCCGAGCGTCGGTGTCTACCCCGGCGGCCGAGCCGTACACGTTGGTTGGGGATATGAAAAAAGCAAGGAGTCATCGCTCCCTGCCACTTTTAACATATAGCAGGCTGGGGGGCTTGCGGCAAGACCCGGGTCGCGCTGCAGAATCGTCGGCTCGGAGGTGTTGCGGTGAGCGTGCAGTACGTGGTGGGGCTGGATGCGGTCGACGGTTCGCGGGGCGCGAGCGTCGGGGGCAAGGGTGCGAATCTGGGGGAGCTGCGGCGGATCGAGGGCATCCGCGTGCCGGACGGGTTCTGCGTGACGACGGACGCGTTCCGCCTTCTGGACGCCGGTGGTCTGTCGTCCGGCGCCGAGATTCGCCGGGCCATCGAGGCTACGCCGATTCCGGAGGAGGTCGCGGCGGCGATCACCGCGGCCCTTGACCCCGAGGCGGCCTACGCCGTGCGGTCCAGCGCGACGGCCGAGGACCTGCCGACGGCCTCGTTCGCCGGCCAGCAGGACTCCTACCTGAACGTGACCGGTCCGGACGCCGTGCTCGAGCACGTCCGGCGCTGCTGGGCCTCGCTGTTCACAGACAGGGCGGTGGCGTACCGGCGGCAGCAGGGGATCGACGATCGGGCGGTACACATGGGGGTGGTCGTGCAGCGGATGGTCGACGCGCAGTCGGCCGGCGTCATGTTCACCGCCGACCCCGTGACCGGCAACCGCCGGGTGACCAATGTGGACGCCGTGCTCGGCCTCGGCGAGGACCTCGTGTCCGGCCGGGTCACCCCCGACACGTTCCAGGTGCGCGACGGGGCGATCGTCGCCAGGTCCGTCGCGGGCGGGCGTCCGGCGCTGACCGACGAGCAGGTGGTCGCGCTGGAGCGGCTCGGGCGGCGGATCGAGGCGCACTTCGGCCGGCCGCAGGACATCGAGTGGTGCCTGGACGGTTCGGGCTTCCACATCGTGCAGAGCCGGCCGATCACCACGCTGTTCCCCGTGCCGGCGCGCGGCGATTCCGGCAATCACGTGTACCTCTCGGTCGGCCACCAGCAGATGATGACCGAGGCGATGCGGCCGCTCGGCATCTCCTTCTGGCAGTTGACGACGCCCGCCCCGATGGCCGTCGCCGGCGGGCGGCTGTTCGTCGACGTCACCGCGCGGGTGGCCGATCCGGCGAGCCGGGCCGCGCTCGTGGACCTCATCGGCAAGGGCGACCCGCTCACCGGCGACGCGCTGCGGAGCGTGCTCGACCGGGAGTTCATTGCGACGGTACCGGCCGAGGTCCCGCCGCCGCCCATCGCCGGAGGCACGCCGGACCCGATCGAGCCCGACCCGGCCGTCGTCGCCGAGCTCATCGCGGCGAACGAGGCCTCCGTCGCCGCCGCGGCGCGCGAGATCCGCACCAAGTCGGGGGAGGCGCTGCTCGACTTCATCCGGGCCGACCTGCAGGAGCTGCGGCGGCTGCTGTTCGACCGGCGCAGCCACCAGGTGTTCATGTCGGCCATGGAGGCGACGTGGTGGCTGAACGAGCGGCTGGAGACCTGGCTGGGGGAGAAGAACGCGGCGGACGTGCTCACGCAGTCGGTACCGCACAACATCACCTCGGAGATGGGCCTGGACCTGCTCGACGTGGCCGACGCGATCCGCCCGCACCCGGCGGTGGTGGCCTTCCTCGAGTCTTCCGGTCCGCTTGACGAGTTGCCGACGGTGCCCGGCGGCGCGCAGGCGCGCGACGCGATCGAGGGCTGGCTCGACCGGTACGGCATGCGCTGCATCGGCGAGATCGACATCACCCGCCCGCGGTGGCGCGAACAGCCGTCGATGCTCGTGCCGCTCATCCTCGGCAACGTGCGCAACTTCGCCCCGGGGGAGAGCCGGCGCCGCTTCGAGCAGGGCCGCCTCGAAGCGCTCGAATGGGAGCGCGTGCTGCTGGAGCGGCTGCGGGCGCTCGCGGACGGTGCGGCCAAGGCCGGGGAGACCAAGCGGAGGATCGACCTGGTGCGGACCTTCATCGGGTACCGCGAGTACCCGAAGTACGGGATGATCAGCCGCTACTTCCTCTACAAGCAGGCGCTGCTGGGCCTCGGGCTGCCCGAGCCGGAGGACATCTTCTTCCTGGAGTTCGACGAGCTGTACGACGTGGTGCGCACCGGCCGGGTCGACGACGAGCTGGTCCGGCGGCGCCGCGAGGAGTTCCGGGCGTTCGAGGCGCTGCGCTCGCCGCGGGTGCTCACCTCGGACGGAGAGACCATCACCGGCTCGTACCGGCGCGACGACGTGCCGGCCGGGGCGCTCACCGGGCTGCCGGTCTCGGCCGGGACCGTGGAGGGCCGGGCCCGGGTCATCCTGGACATGACCCAGGCCGACCTGGCGCCGGGCGACATCCTCGTCACGCCGCACACCGACCCGAGCTGGACCCCGCTGTTCGTGGCCGCGGCCGGCCTGGTGACGGAGGTGGGCGGGCTGATGACGCACGGCGCGGTGATCGCCCGCGAGTACGGCCTGCCCGCCGTCGTCGGCGTGGTCGACGCGACCCGCCTGATCCGCGACGGCGAGCGGATTCGCGTGCACGGCACGGAGGGGTACGTCGAGCTGCTGTCCTGATTTTGTTGTGTTTACCGCCGCCTTTTTGTGTTCGCCTCCGCCTTTTTTGTGTTTACCTCCGCCAGTCGGCGACGGTGGTCACCGCGGCCTGGCGTGGGAAGATCTTCTCGGTCAGGACGCGGTGCACCTCGGTGTCGTTGTCGAGGCAGGCGTCGGCCAGGACGGTGAGCCCGAAGTCGAGGTCGGCCGCCTGGCGCAGCGTCGACAGCACCACGCCGCTGGTCGCGATGCCGGTGAGGACCAGGTGCTCGATGCCCCCGGCGCGCAGCACCACGTCGAGGTCGCTGCCGGCGAAGGCGCTCACCCGGCGCTTGGTCACCACGATGTCGGCCGGCTCCGGGGCCACCTCGGGCTGGATCTCCATCGCGGCGGTCTCGGCGTCCGTCACCGGCGCGCCCGCCAGGCGGCCGAACATCAGGTTGCGCGGGCTGATCTCGGGGCGCCCGGCGCGGAAGCCGACGACCACGTAGATGACCGGCATGGTGGCGGCGCGTGCGGCCGCGATGGCCGAGCGCAGCCGCGGCAGGTACTCCGGGTCCGGGTAGCGGGCGACGACGGCGCGCTGGACGTCCATGACGAGCAGGGCGGTGGTGGGCACTGGGCGGCCTCCTTGATCGCGGCGGCGGGACAAGTCATCATGTGATTACTTGTGCACCGTAGACCCTGCGGCGAGCGGAGAGGAGGGTGCCGTGGCCATGACCACACCGCGCCGGCGCGATGCGTCCGCCACCCGGCGGGCGCTGCTCGAGGCCGGGCGGAAACGGTTCACGCGGCTCGGGTACGAGCGCACCACGCTGCGCGACATCGCCGCCGACGCCGGCGTGAACCTGGCGCTGATCAAGCGGTACTTCGGCTCGAAGGAGGGGCTGCTCAAGGCCGCCCTGGAGGACCAGCCCCGGTTCGGCGACGAGGCCCGGGACCGCACGGCGCTGGCGGACGCGCTCGCCCACCAGCTCTCCCGCGAGGCGTGGCCGGACTTCGACGAGCACCCGGTGCTCATGCTGCTGCGCGTCTCCGGCGACGCCCAGGTGGACAGCCTGCGGCGCAAGGCGCTGCTCGACTTCAGCCACAAGGTGCTGCAGGCGACGGGCGCGCCGGCGGACGAGCGGCTGCTGGAGGCGCAGATGGTGGTGGCGCTGGGCGTCGGCATCGCCGTGGTGCGCTCGGCCGTGGGCCTGCAGCCGTTGCGCGATGCTTCGGCCGAGGAGCTGCGCGCGCCACTCACCGCGATCGTCGACGCGCTGCTGCCGGAGGTCGACTGATTCAGTCGTCGAACTCGACGCCGCGCTCCCCGGCGAGGGCGATGACGGCGCGCATGCGTTCGGGGTCGTTGGCGACGGTGGCCATGAGCGCGCCGAGCTGTTCCAGGGCCGGGCGGTCCTCGCCGTAGGCGCAGAACATGCTGCCCTCCGGGTCGTACTTGAACCGGCCGTCGAGGCCGGGCGCCTCGGTGGCGACGAGCAGCTGGGCCACGCCCTCCCAGAAGTACCCGTTCGGCTCGTGCCCGAGCTCGTCCACCACCACGTCGGCGGGGGCCGAGCCGGCGTTCAACAGCAGCGAGAAGTTCCCCGGTCGCGTCTCAACAATCTTCAGCGGCGTCACCGGCACATCCTAGAGCGGGCCGGACTCAGTCGGCGCGAACCACGGCGCGCAGCGAGCGGCTCGACAGCAGCGTGGCGAGGCCCGTCGCGGCGTAGAAGGCGGCGATCACCACCCCGAGCCAGCTCCACGGCACCGACAGGGTGAGCGCCGGCATGCGCAGGACGGCCACCACGACGGGCAGCACGGCCAGGTTGAGCGCGAAGACGGTGCCGGTGGCCACGATGACGGCGCTCTGCAGCAGGAGCACCTGCCGGACCCAGCGCGGCGGGACGCCGACGGCGATCAGCCGGCCGACGTATCCGCGCAGGGTGTGCACCTGTGCGCGCGCCACCGTCATCGTGGTGAGCAGGACGACGAGGGCCAAGCCGAGCGCGGCGCTGTAGTAGGCGGGCGGCACCGCGACCGGCTGCGGCGGCTCGTAGATGGTGATCTCGTACGGGTCGAGGCCCGCGTCGATGACCGCCTGCCGGGCCGCGTGCGCCTGCTGGTCGGTCGCCCCGGTGTACACCAGGCCACCGCGCCTGACGTCCAGGCCGAGGCCCTGCGCCGTCGACGTCAGGAGCACGCCGCTGGTCGACCGGGTCCACGAGGGCTCGAAGGCGATCCGGCCGGCCGGCAGCGGACGGGTCGTCGCCGTGACCGCGTCGGTGCGCGGATCGTGGACGATGAGCGCGCGTTCGCCGGTCGCCGCGCCCTCCCAGGTCAGGATGCCGCCGTCGCGCAGCAACGCCGCCTGGGCCGGGGACAGTGCCCCGCCGTTCAGCCGGGCCACCGCGTCGGGGCTGTCCACGACGAGCACGGTGCCGAGCCGCGAGCCGCCCTGCACCGTGACGACGGCCGTGTCGGTGTAGAGGTACCCCAGCTGAATCGGCGGCCGGTCGAAGGCGACGCGCGCGGTGACCGCGGACACGACGGCCGGGGACGGCGGATGGAACCGCCCACCCGCGGCCGAGAGCACGACCTGATGGGGCGGCGCCTCCGGGACGATGTCGGCCTCGGCGCTCGTGATGAGCGTGGCGAGCAGCGTCAGCATGCACAGCGGTGCGCCGAGCGCGGCGGTCAGCACGGCGATGCCCGCGACGGCTCGATCGCGGTCGTGCGCCAGTTGCCGGACGCCGAGCCGGGCCCGCGGGTCACGCGTGGGCACGAGTCGCAGCGCCAGGTGCACGAGTTCCGGCGTGATGAGCAGCAGGGCCAGCCCGGCGGTGCCGGCGAAGATCATCGCCTTCGGCACCGTGTCCAGCGTGACGATCTGGCCGACGGCGGCCAGGCCGGCGAGCAGCGCGGCCCAGCGGCGGGCCGTCGTCAGGAGGCGTCCGCCGCGCGCGGCCCTGGGTGCGGCGCGTTCGGCGCGGACCGTGGTGGTGGCGAGGACCAGGCCGCCGAGCAGGCAGCCGAGGGCAGCCACCAGGAGCAGACGCAGCAACGGTACGGCCGGATCCGCCATCGGCGAGATCGGCCCGGCCAGGACGAGGTCGCAGAGCGGGCGCACGGCCGCGCCCGGCCCGACGCCCACGACCCCGCCGGCGGCCGTGCCGGCCAGCGCCCAGCTGGTCGTGGCGACGGTCATCGCCGCCGACGCCGCGCCGCGCCCGACCCCGACCGACGTGAGGACGCGCAGGTTGCGCCGGAACCGCCGGCGGTTCAGCCCGAACACGGTCAGGACGGCGAGCACGGGCAGGGCCAGCGACGGGATCGTGTACGCGATCGGGATGCGCTCGACCCACGACCGGCGAGCCTGGGCCATCTCGTTCGCGCGGGTGCGGAGGCCCTGGCCGAGCGCCACGGCGAGGTCGTCGCCGCCCAGCGCGGTGCGCACCGCGGCCAGGACGCCGTCGGTGTCGCCGTCCCAGGTCAGCGTGGCGGTGGCCCGCAGGGTCGTGAACCGCTCGGCGGTCGTGGGCTTGAACGCGGCCCAGGTCCCGGGCGCGGCGAGGATGCGCGCCAGCGAGTCGTACCGGTCCGTGGCCACCCCGACCACCTGCAACCGCTCGTTGCCGGACATCACCGGCAACGACGTGACGTCACCGACCGCGGCGACCGCCCGCCGGGTCAGCACCACCTCGCCCGGCCGGTTCGGCCACCGGCCGTGCGTCAGGATGTAGCGGCCGGGAAACGGATCGGCGGACCAGTCCGTCTCGTAGAACAGCGTCAGCGGCGGCCGGGCGGTGTCGAGCTTGACGTCCAGCGAGGTGATCGCGAGCCCGGGATCGGCCGCCCCGGCCCCGGCCGCCGCCCAGTAGGCCGTGTCGGCAAGCCCGGTCTCGCCCGCCTTGAGGGAGCCGGCGCCGCTCAGATCCAACAGGTTGCTCCGCCGGCCGAGATCCCGGTCGGCGACCTGCGCCCCGGAGAGCGTGAACGCCTGCATGGCGACGTACATGGCGATGAGCACGGCCGCCGTCACGGCGACGATCAGGTTGGTCCACGCGAGCGTCCGGCTGCGCCCGAAGCGGACGGCGAGCACCCACATCATCGACCGGCCGCCACGAGCCGTCCGTCGACCATTTCGAAGACCCGGTCGGCGAACTCGTGCGTCATGAGGTCGTGCGAGCAGACCACGACCAGCGCGCCCTGATCGCACAGCGCTCGCAGCAGTTCGAACAGCGCGCGGGAGTTCTTCGAGTCGAGGGCCCCGGTCGGCTCGTCGGCCAGCAGGATGCGACGGTCGCCGACCAGCGCCCGCGCGATGCCGATGCGCTGCCGCTGACCGCCCGAGAACTGATCGGCCGTCCGGGACCCCATCCCGGCGAGCCCGACCCGCCGCAGCTCCACCTCGGCCAGGCGCGCGGCCTCGGCCCGGGGCGTGCCGAGCACCTCGAGCGGCAGCGCGACGTTCTCCAGCGCGGTGAACTCCTCGATCAGGTTGTGATCCTGGAACACGACCCCGACCGTGGCCAGGCGCAGCCGCGCCCGCCCGGCCTCGTCGAGCCGGCCGACCTCGACCGGCCCGACGAGGATGCGGCCCTCATCCGGGGCGTCCAGCCCGGCGATGAGGTTGAGCAGGGTGGACATGCCGGATCCGCTGGCGCCGAACACGGCGATGAACTCGCCCGGGTACGCCGTCAGACTCGCCTCGCGCACCGCCCAGATCGTCTCCGCCGGCAACACGAACCGGCGGCTGACTCCGGCGACGTCAAGCAGCGGCGCGTCCATCCCGCCATTGTCAGTCACGTCCTCGCGGCGGCGCGGGCGGCTCGCGCGGCCTTGCTCGTTCCGGTGAAGGAGGCCAGCCAGTCGCGCAGGTCGCCGTCCGGGACCGGGACGGCCGTGTCGGCGAGGAGTTCCACGAGGGTGAACAGGCCCGCCCGGGAGCGGTCGAGGGTGGGCAGCAGCGCCGCCAGGATCGCGGCGACGTCCACCGATGGCAGCGTGCGGAGGGACTCGGACCAGCGCTGGAGCGGTACTGCGGGAGCCAGCCACGCCATCGCCGCGCCCAGGTCGGCCGGGGCGAGCCGGTGCGGGATGAGGTCGAGGACGGCGTCGGTGCCGGCGACGCGGTCGGTGAGGCGGGGCGCGCCGAGCATGGCCGCCATCAGGAGCCGGGCGACCGGCGGCAGCGGGGCGTGCGCCGACTGTGCGGTGAAGCCGCCGAAGGTGCCGTCCGGCCATTGGAGCAGCGCGAGTGCGGCGGGCAGGTCGAGGTTGGCCGGCCAGGTGGTGGCGAGCCAGGGGCCCCAGACCGGGTAGAGGTACTGGTCGCGGTTGTCGTCGATGGTGCCCAGCGCGACGGTGGGCAGCAGCGGGCCGGGGTCGGCGGGCGGCCAGGAGCCGATCGCCTTGAAGCCGATGGTGCCGTCCAGCAACAGGCGCGGCTCCAGGGTGGGCCGCTGCTGGGCGGCCGCGATCGCGTACGGGCTGTCGTGCTCGGCCGGGGCGGGGCCGCCGAGGGCGTGCCGCAGGGCCGCGCCGAACGGGCCGGGTACGTCGGCGGCGAGCGCCGGGCCGAACGAGGCCGGGTCGGGGCCCAGCCGCAGCAGCGCCGCCACCGCGTCGGCCGGGTGGGGGTCCACAGTGGACAGGCGGCGGACGAGCTCGCGCGGGTCGATCCAGCCCCCGGCGTGGGTCGGTTCGGCCAGCGGGGTGAAGGGGGTGCCCGCCAGCAGCGCGTCGGCGATCTCGCGGGCGCGGGCGGCGAGGAGGCCGGCCTTGAAGGGGACCTTCGCGTCGCGGAACCGGCGCTGCCCGGCCGAGGCGGCGAGAACCTGGCCGATCACCGAGAGCGCCTCGGCCGCGACGGGATCCGCGGCCGCGCGGCGGGTTGCGCGTCTGGCGACCCCGGCCATGCGCTCGGGATTCGCGCCCAGACGCGCACATGCGCACAGCACGCGCTCGGCCAGCTCGGCGTCCTCGGGGTGCTCGACCAGGATCGCGGCGGCCTCGGCGAGCTCGGCGGGGTCGGTGATCGGCACGAGCGGTACCAACGCGGCGGTTTGCACGAATGCGCGCTCGATCGGCTGTGCGGTGCTCGTCGACACGGTCCGGCCGAGCAGTTTCGCCGCCGCCGCGCGCACGTCGGCGTTCGGGTGGTCGAGGGCGGCGGGCGCGAGCGGGGCGCCGCCGAGCTTCAGGGCCTTGAGGGCCACCGCCTTGCCCGGGGCGTGCACCGCCGCGGCGAGATTGGGCGCGGCGAACCGCGCTTTCTGCACAGCGTCCAGGCCGAGCATCGCGACCGGGCCGATCTCGGAGCGCAGCAGCAGGTCGTAGGCCGGCTGCCGGGCCGCGATCTCGGCCGCAGACGGGGCCAGCGCTCGGTGCAGGCCGACGAACCAGCCGGCGCGGTAGCCCGACGTCGCGCGGGCCAGGGCGGCCAGGGTGGCGTCGAGCACCCGCGAGCGGTCGGCCCGGCCGGCGGCGATCAGGTCGAGGACCGCCTCGTGCCAGGTGCTGCCCGGCCAGCCCGGGTCGCGGTCGGTGCTGGTCAGGCTCGCGGCGCGGTCGCGGTCGGCCTCGAACAGGCGCCAGAAGACCCTGTCGAACAGGTCGGGGTCGGCGAGCAGCCGGTCGGCGGTACGGGCGGTCGCGTGCGGGTGCGGCCCGGTGTACCCGTCGGACCAGCGGGCGGCGTCGACGAACGCGCCGACGGCGGCGAGCGCGTAGTCGTCGTCGGGCGGCAGGTCCACCAGGCCGCGCCGCTCCAGCTCGCGGACGGCGACCCAGGCCCAGCCCCGGTACCCCGCCCCGGCCATCATCCGCACCGCGTGCTCGGCGGAGGCCTGCAGGAACCGCCGGCCGCGGGCGGTGGCCACGCGGATCTCGTCGTCGTCGCGGGGGAGGCGATCGGTTGGCGGCTCGACCGCGACCAGGCACAGCTTGAGCCGCTTGCGGTCGCGGCCGGTCAGCTCCGGGCCGTTGCCCTCCCGGCGAATCCGGAACGCGATGTCGGCGGTGAAGGCGGCCTCGACCTGCCGCTGGAGATCGGCCCGGGCCGGGCCGTCGAGGTCGCACAGTGCCGGGACCACGGCGTCGTCGGGCGCGGCCAACAGCTCGGCAAGGTCCAGCGTTCGCGTCATGGTGCGCTCGTCATGGCGGTGAGCCGCGCGGCGAGGTCCCTGGCCGCCTCGCGCAGTTCGGGCGGTTCGAGGATGCGGGTTTCGAAGCCCAGCCGCGCCACGTGTACCGCGATAGTGTCCAGCCGATCCGCCCCCGACACGAGCACGCACCACCCGTCGCCGTCCTCCTCGACCCGCCCGACCTGCGGCGGCACCAGCTCCCGGACCCGGTCGGCCGGTGCGCGCAACCGAACACGGGCGACGTGGCGGTACGGCGACTCGGTCACCGCCCGCTGCACGAACGCAGCCGGATCGGGATGCTCGCGCGCCCGGAACCGCCACTCGGTCGCGTGCACGTCGCGCATGCGGTCGAGGCGGAACGTGCGCCAGTCGTCGCGGTCCAGGTCCCAGCCCATGAGGTACCACCGCCGCCCGGTCGTGACGAGCCGGACCGGTTCGACCGTGCGTTCCGCGTCGGAGCCGGCGTGGCGAAAGCGCACGCGCACCTCGTCGCGGCACGCCCGGGCGAGGGTCACGAGCACGTCGGCGTCGATCTCCACGCCCGGCCCGAGCAGCGTGTCGGTGGCCCCGTGCACGGCTCGCACCTCGGCCCGCAGCCGCGGCGGCATCACCTGGTCGAGCTTCGCCAGGGCCCGCAGCGCCGCCTCGCCCGCCCCCGCCACCGTGCCGGCGGAGGCCAGCCGCAGCGAGACCGCGGTCGCGATCGCCTCCTCGTCGTCGAGCAGCAGCGGCGGCAGGCGGGTGCCCGCGCCGAGCTGATACCCGCCGCCGACCCCGCCGGTCGCGCGGACCGGGTACCCGAGCGCGCGCAGCCGCTCGACGTCCCGCCGCACCGACCGGTCGGTCACCCCGAGCTCCGCCGCCAGCTCGGCCGCCGTCCACGAGGCCCGGCGCTGCAACAGGGCGAGAAGGCGCAACACCCGTTCGGCGGTCACGGGCCGATCATTCCACGAATCCCGGACCGTACCTGTCCGCGATTGGGGTAAGACTGCTGGCATGACGACGACGCGTACCGTGCAGATCACCTTCGACTGCGCCGACCCGGCCGCGCTGGCCGCCTTTTGGATCGAGGCGCTCGGGTACAAGCTGCAGGACCCCCCGCCCGGCTTCGACACCTGGGAGGCGGCCCTGGACGCGATGGGCGTGCCGGCCGAGGACCGCAACCGCGCCTCGGCGATCCTGGACCCGGCGGGCACCGGCCCGCGCGTGTTCTTCCAGCGCGTCCCGGAGGGCAAGACCGTCAAGAACCGCGTCCACCTCGACGTCCGCGCCGCCCCGGGCCTGCAGGGCGAGGACCGGATGGCCGCGCTGGAGCAGGAGGCGGACCGCCTGACCGGCCTGGGCGCCGCGCGGCTGGCCCGGCACGAGCCCGCCCCGCCGATGGAGTTCGGCCACATCGTCATGGCCGACCCCGAGGGCAACGAGTTCTGCCTGGACTGAATGCGTGCGTGCTGCCCGGCACGGGGGTCCGGGCAGCACGCGCTACGTCAGCCGGCCGGGTTGAAGGGGATGCCGGTGGGCTTCGAGGCGGTCAGCAGCGGCACGAAGCGGCCGTCGTTGATTTTGATGGTGGCCGAGCCGAAGTCGGCCGTCATCAGGCGGTCGCGCAGGGCCGTGCTGGGGTAGCCGTCCCAGCCGACCAGGGGCGGGTACCGCCAGGTGTGGTAGTGGTTCTCCGGCGGCTCGTCGTTGGAGTTGGCGAGCCGGAAGAAGTGGGTCGACACGCCGTCCTTGTGGTAGACGGTCTTCGGGTGGGTGCCGTCGAAGCGGACCTGCGAGCGCGGGTACGTCACCTGGCTGGAGTGCTGGGTCGTGGTCACGTACTCGACCTGGTTGGTCGACTGGTTGACCCAGGAGATGACGTGCTCCCAGTCGTGCCGGTGGCCGCCGATGCTCAGGCCGGGGATGGCCTGGTCCTTCTCGAAGTAGCTGGCGTAGACGATCGCGCACCAGCCGTTGTTGCACTTCGAGCGGGAGTACGTCTGCGACTTGTCCAGGTCGGACTGGTCCCGGCAGTTGCCGTTGAGGGCGCCGGTCGGGTTCAGGCCGGCGTTGAGGGTGCCGCTCGGGCTGATGGCGGCCACGGCGTAGCAGCCGTCGGTGTCGTAGTCGTACGCGGGGGAGAACGACTGCTCGTAGCCGTTGGCGTTCTGCGGGAGGTTGGGCAGCGAGTCGGCGTAGGCCGCCGTCGCGGGCAGCAGGATCCCGAGCGCGGCGGTCACGGCCACGACCCAGGACACGGCGCGGCGACGCCTCGGCTTTGACGCGTGTTCCAAGGCAAACCCTTCGGTGGTCGACGTTCGTCGGACTCCGCAAATATCGATGTGTCTGAGTATGCGGCGCGACCGGGATCATGTGAACATCCCGTGACCGGAGCGGGTATCGTTCGGGCGTGACGCTGATCGACGACCTGCGGTTCCGGTCCGACATCGACGGGGATCTGCATCTTGTGCTGCCCGCGGGCCGGCCCGGCTCCGGCTGGACCGTCACCGTGGTCATGGCCGACGGCGGGCGGTCGGAGGCGGACCCCGAGGGGCCGGGCACGTTCTCGTACTACGGCCGGCACGCGCGCTGGTGGTGGGTCGAGCGCCGCGGGGCCGCGCACGTCGAGGTCGTCGCCCCGGACGGTACGACCGCCGTGCTCCACCACGAACGGCTCTTCTGGCCGGCCAAGACCTGCCCGGTGTGCGGAGTGGGTATCGTTCGAGCGTGACCGGACCCGCCGAGGACGACGCCCCGCTGCTCACGCTCATGCCCGACCGGCTGGGGCTGCCCCGCGGGCGGTCGGCGCTGCCGGAGTCGGAGGTCGCGGCGTCGCAGCGGGGGCGGATCCTGCAGGCGGTGACCGAGGAGGTCGCGGCCCGCGGGTACGCCGCCACCACCGTCCAGCACGTGATCAGCCGGGCCCGGGTGTCGCGGACCGCGTTCTACGACCAGTTCGCCGACAAGCAGGACGCGTTCGCCCACGCCCACCTGGAGGCGAGCGAGCAGCTGCTCGACCTCATCCGGCAGCGGGTCGCGGCCTGCGCCGACGAGGACTGGCGGCGGCGGCTGCGGGTCGGCGTCGAGGCGTACCTGGCCGGCTTCGAGGGCGCGCCCTCCTACGCGGTGAGCTTCATGGTCGAGCTGCGCGGGGCCGGGCCGCGGCTGCTCGACCAGCGCGACCGGATCGTCGACCGGCACGCCCGCAACTTCAGCCGGCTCGCCGAGGCCGCCGCGGCCGAGGACCCGGGGGTGCGCCGGCCGGCCAAGCTTGAGGTGATCGGCGTGATCGGGGCCGCCGACGAGCTCGCCACGCGGGCCATCCGCGCGACCGAACCCGGCAGCGCCCCGCGCCTGGGCCGCCTGGTCGCCCCGATCGTCGCGATCTACGAGGCTGTCCTGCTCCAATCTTGATTTCAAAGGAACCGTGCGCGTACTTTTGACCGTCATGAGGGCGGTCGTGTGCCGTGACGGCGAGCTGAAGACCACAGAAGTGCCGGACCCGGTGCCGGGACCAGGGCAGATACTGCTCGAGGTCCGCCGCTGCGGCATCTGCGGCTCCGACCTGCACGCCCGCCACTCGGCCGACGACCTCGCCGGCGTGCTCGCGGAGATCGGCTACGACGACTACATGCGGGCCGCGGACCCGGTCGTGATGGGCCACGAATTCAGCGGCGTCGTCCTCGACTCCGGCACCGGGGCGAAACCCCGCCCGGGCACCCCGGTCGTCGCCCTGCCCCTCGTGCGCCACGGCGGCGAGCTGCACGCCGTCGGCCTTTCCCGAAAAGCCCCTGGTGGGTACGCCGAGCAGGTCGTCGTCCAGGCCGCCCTGACGCTCCCCGTGCCCAACGGCCTCTCCCTCGACATCGCCGCGCTCACCGAACCCATGGCCGTGGCCTGGCACGCCGTCAACCGCGGCGAGGTCCGCAGGCAGGACGTGGCCGTGGTCCTCGGCTGCGGCCCGGTCGGCCTCGCGGTCATCCTCGTGCTCAAGGCGCGCGGCGTGGCCACGGTCGTGGCGAGCGATCCGTCCCCGGGCCGCCGCATCCTCGCCCTGGCCTGCGGGGCCGACGCCGTCGTCGACCCGGGCGAGCACGACCCGTTCGCGGGCGCACCCGGATACGGCCACCTGACCACGATGCAGGCCCCGATCGGCGCCGCCCTCGACGCCGTCACCGGACTCGGCAGGCTCCCGGTGCCCTGGTGGCACTCGTGGCGAATCCTCGAAAAGCTCGGCAAGACCGCCCCCAAGGCGCCGGTGGTGTTCGAGTGCGTCGGCATCCCCGGCATGCTCGAACGGGTGCTCACCGGCGCCCCGCTGTACTCGCGGGTCGTCGTGGTCGGCGTCTGCATGGGCGCCGACACGCTCCGCCCCGCGATGGCCCTCAACAAGCAGCTCGAACTGCGGTTCGTCGTCGGCTACACGCCGCTGGAGTTCCGCGACACCCTGCACGCGCTCGCCACCGGCCGGCTCGACCCCGCACCGCTGCTGACCGGCCGCGTCGGCCTCGACGGCGTGCCGGCCGCGTTCGACACCCTCGCGAACCCCGGGACCCACGCCAAGGTCCTGGTCGACCCCGCGCTCGCCGGTACCGCCATCGCGCGAGCGTGACACCCCCACCCCCATCCGCACAGGGACGGTTCACGATGACTGCTCCAGCCAGAAGCTCCTCCGCATATGTGCTCGCGCTCCTGTTCGCCGGGAACCTGCTCAACTTCTACGACCGCGCGCTGCCCGCCGTGGTGCTCGAACCGATCAAGGAGGAGTACCGGCTCGACGACGTGCAGGTCGGCGTGCTCGCCTCGGCGTTCGTGGTGGTCGCGGCGATCGCCGGGGTGCCGCTCGGGCGGCTGGCCGACCGGGTTGCCCGCCGTACCGTCGCGGGCTGGGGTTTGCTCGTCTGGAGCCTCTTCACGGCGGCCGGCGGCGTGCTGACCAACTTCTGGGCCTTCCTCGGCTCCCGGGTCGGCGTCGGGGCCGGCGAGGCGAGCTATGCCCCGGCGACCGGATCGCTGCTGGCCGACCTGTACCCGAGTGAGCGCCGCGCCCGCGCGAACGCCGTCTTCATGCTCGGCTTCCCGATCGGCACCCTGCTCGCGTACCTCACCGCCGGCGGGCTCGCCGTCGCGTTCGACACGTGGCGCGCGCCGTTCCTGATCGCGGCGATCCCCGGCGTCGTGGTCGCCCTGCTCGTGCTGCGCATCCGCGAACCGGAGCGGGGCGCCGCCGAGCCCGCGCCGCCGGTGGTGGGGGAGAAGCGGGGCATCCTGCGCGTGAAGTCGATGTACGGCCTGATCCTGGCCTTCGCGGGCTACAACTTCGCCGCCTACGCGATCGGCACCTTCCTCACCCCGGTCGTGCAGCGGTACTACGGCCTCGGCCTCGTCGACGCGGGCCTGGTCGGCGGCGCGGTCATCGGCGTGACCGGCCTGCTCGGCCTGCTCGTCGGCGGCCGGCTGCTCGACCGGGCCGCCCGCCGCTCGCCCGCCGCCCGGGTCGTCGTGGCCGCGGTGTGCCTGGCCGGGGCCGCGCTGTGCTCGCTCGCCGGGCTGGCCGCGGGCAAGGGCGCGCTGTGGCAGCTGATCGTGCTGCTCGGCCTCGGCTACCTGCTCGGCATCATCTACCTCGCGGCCGCCGTCCCGGTCACCGCCGACGTGATCCGCCCGCACCAGCGTTCGACGGCGATCGGGCTCATGTCCGCGATCGGCTACCTGCTCGGCGGGGCCGGCGGCCCGATCGTCGTCGGCGCGATGTCCGACTCCCTGGCCGCCGGCAGCACCGAGGCCGACGGGCTGCGCACCGCGATGATGATCGCCATTCCGATCGCCTTCGCGGTGGCCGCCCTCGGCATGCTGCTCGCCGCCCGGTACGTCAGGGACGACCGGGCGGCGATGCTCGCGGCTTAGATGAGATCGAACGACTCCCAGGTGGACACGATGCTCTTGTTCGCGATGAGCGGGCTGCCGCCGAACACGTCCGCGCAGACGTACAGTCCGTTCGTGGCGCGCAGGGCGACCGTCCCGTCGGCGTTGTAGAGCAGGTCGAACGTCTCGGCGGCACCGACGGTGGAGCTCGACGCGATGAGCGCCGACGCTCCGCCGTTCGGCGCGGTCACGTACCTGCCGTTCGCGTGCGAGCGCAGCGCGATCCGCCCGCCGCCCAGCTCGATCCGGTCGAACTGCTCCCACGCGCCGATCGCGGTCCGGCTGGCGATGAGCGGCGCGCCGCCGAAGTTCTCGGCCGACACGTACTGGCCGTTCGCGCGTGCGCGGAGCGACATCACGGCCGGCGCGTTGTACCCCTCGGCGGTCACCACGAGCTGCGCCGGCACCGTGCGGGCCAGGCAGGTCGCGGTCACGTCCCGCGCCTCGCCCGGCGCGAGCCAGAGATAGTTGTCGCTGTACGTGGTGGGCAGCACGCGCGCACCGCTCACCCCGTCGCGCAGCGTCAGCCGCAGCATGCACGCAACGGTCGCGCCCGTGTTGCTCACGTGCGCGGTGACGACGTTCCCGTTGCGCGTCTGCGTCACCGACACCGCGGTCGCCGCGACCGAATTGAGCGCCTGCAGATCGGCCGGGTTGCGATAGCGCCAATAGACGTTGCGCGAACGAACAGCCCCCGACCCGTCCGTCAGGGTCAACCGCAGCAGGTGTACCGCCGGTGCGTTCGACGGCCACGGCACGGTGAACGCCGCCGTCACGCCCGACCCGCCGGCGCTCACCGTCGCCCGCTGGACGGTGCTCAGCGAGCGTCCGCTCAGGTCGAGCAGTTCGGCGGCGACGCTCAGCCCGGACACGGCGGCCGCGGTGTGGTTGACCACCACCACGTCCCAGTTCGGCCGGTTCGCCTGCACGTGCAGCATCTCGCAGGCCGCACGCGCGCCGTAATACGTGCCGTTGACGTCGAGGTCGTAGTCGTACACCTGCCAGACCGTGCTGTGCCAGGCCGGGTGCGACATCCACAGCAGCACCCCGTTGGCGTCCCGGAACAGCCGCGCGTTCCAGGCCTCGAAGATGGCGCGCATGGTCTCGTAGTTGATCAGCTGGGCCTTGCGGCTGAACTCGCCGAGGCTGCTGGAGGTGCCGAGCCGCTGGTCGATGGCGTCCTTGTAGCCGTTGGGGTTCTGCGCGCCCTTGGACGACCAGTCGTGCATGAACCAGGCGCCGCCGATCGGCCAGCCGGCGGTGGAGCCCGCGTCGATGCCGAGCAGGTTGCGCATGCTCGCCTCGACCGGGACCGTCGGCATGCCGATCTCGGTGTGGAAGCCGAAGTGGCCGTAGGAGGCGTTGCCGGAGAAGTACTGCTCGGGGGAGAGCCACCAGTACGCGCCGCCGCCGGTGACCGGGCCGCCGATCGAGTTCGGGACGTAGTAGGTGTCGGTCAGCGTGCTCACCGCGGACCGGTGCCCCGCGTCGATCTCGGCCGGCGGGTCGCCCTCGTTCTTGGCGCACCAGACCACGATGCTGGGATGGCTGCGGTAGCGCAGGACGGTGTCGGCGGCCTGCGCGAGGTACACCTGGTGGTCCGGCGGGTCGAGGTACCAGGCCGACGGGAACTCGCTCCACACCATGATGCCCGCCGCGTCGCAGAGGTCGTAGACCTCCTCGCGGATGGCCGAGCCGATCCACAGCCGGATCATCGTGAACCCGAGGTCCTTGTGCAGCGCGACGGCGGCCGGCAGCCGGTCCGGCAGCGCGCGGCGCAGCAGCTCGTCCCAGCCCCAGGAGCCGCCGCGGCAGAACACCGGCACGTTGTTGACCACGATCCGCAGCGGGGTGGCGCCGTTGCTGACCGCGGCCGCCTGGCGGAAGTCGGTGCCGTTGTCGGAGACGAGCACGCGCAGCTCCCGCGCGAACGCGGACTCCCACACGATCGTCACGCCGTCGAACGTGGCCCCGGCCCCGAGGTCGACCTGGATCCACTGGTTGTCGCTGTAGCTCGACGACCAGCGGGTGCCCGCGTCGCCGTCGACGGCCTTCTCCGGCCCGCGGTCGGCGGCGTCGGTCGAGGACGCGGTGGCCGGGCGCCCGCGGGCCAGGTCGGTCCCGGGCCGGGCGCTGTCGATGACGCTCAACGTGAACATGGACGAGCCGTAGTTCGTGGCGCGCTTGTCGCACTGGATGCGCACATAGCGCGCGTTCTGCCGCGCGAACGTGCTCGTTTTCGCCGCCGAGCCGCCGGACGGCACGCTCAGGCCGGGCGTGGTCTCGTACTTGACCTGGCGCAGCCCGACCTTGACGGTGCGCGCATCGCTCAGCGCCCCGCCGATCTCCGCGCGCACGGCGAGGTCGTAGCGGTTCGGCTCGCCGTATCCGTTGGGCCACCACAGCTTCGGCGAGCTGATCCGCACGCCGGGGAACACCGCGTCGGCGCTCCCGCCGGCCGGCACGCTCACGGTCTGGCTGAGCTGCTGCCCGGCGAGCGTGGCGCGCACCGTCACCGAGCGCGCCGACGTGGACGGGTTGAGCACCGGCACGGTGACGGTCACCGACGCCGTCGCCGCGTCCGGCAAGGTCGTGCGCACACCGGGATCGCCGACGAGCACCGGCCCGGTCGAGCGCAGCCGCACGTGGTTCCAGATGCCGCTGACCCGGTCGCGGACGGCGGGCATCCAGTCCCAGCCGGTCACCGCCAGGTACGTGGGGGAGTTGCGGTTCATCATGTCCGACCCGGCGTCGGCGTAGGAGCTGCCGTCCGGCCCCTTGTCGCCCGGGCTGCCCGGGATCGGCATCGGGTCGATGCGCACGGCGAGGGCGTGCTCGCCGGTACCGGCGCCGAGCTGCGCCGTGACGTCGAAGCGGGCCCGGGCGAACGGGTGGGTCACCTCGCCGAGCCGCGTGCCGTCCAGCCAGATCTCGGCGTGGTGGTTGATGCCGTCGAACTCCAGCCAGAGCCGCCGGTCCCCGCCCACCGGCAGGGCCGCCGGGACCTGGAACTGCCGCCGGTACCACCACGCGTGCCGCGACAGCGCCTCCGGCACGAGCAGGTTGTTGAAGCCGCGCACCGGATCCGGGAACCGCCCCTGCTCGACGAGCGCGGCGAGCACGGTCCCCGGCACCGTGGCGGGCAGCCAGGTCGACGTGTCGACGCCGGTCCGGGCGAGCGCGGCGCCGGTCGCGGTGCCGACCCGGGCGTCATAGGTGAGCGTCCAGCCGTTCTCGATCGCCACGGTACCGTCGGCCGCCACCGCGAGCGCCGGAGCCGCCCCGGTGTGCACGCCGAAGTCGGTCCAGCCGGTCACCGAAGGTCGCCCGGGCGCGGTGCCGTACACCTGGATCCCGTTGACGCCCAGGGGATTCCGGTTGGCGCGCGCGGTGCCGGTGATCCGCACGTACCGGCCGGACGCGGCGGGGCTCAGCGTGACGGTGACGGCGGCTCCAGTTCCGGCCGTCGTGCGGTACACCTGGGCGTAATTGCTGCCGTCGGACGAAACGGTGACCGTGAACGTGGTCGGGTAGGTCGACTGGATCTCGGCGCCGGTCGTCCCGGCGTGCGGGTTGTCGCTGCTGGCGCCGCCGGTGGTGAACTCCGCGTCGCCGGGCTTGGCCTCGAAGGTGACGACGAGCGCCTCGATGGAGCACTGGGCCTGGAGGTCGACCTCGATCCACTGTGGATCGGTGGCGGCCCCGGCGCGCCAGCCGGAGCCGCGCACGCCGACCTCGTAGAGCCCGTCGGTGGCGAAGGCGGCCGGGGTCGCGGCGTAGGCGGTCGAGGACGCCCGCACCGGCCGGAACAGCGCCAGGTCCGGGCCGGCCGGGGTGGCGGCCCCGGCCGGCTCGGAGAGGGCCCCGTCCAGGGCGATGCCGGCGAGCAGGGTGGCGTTCGTGGTCAGGAACGCCCGCCGAGTGAGGGTCATGGGGTGTGGTCCTCCGGGTCCGGTCAGCGCCAGTGGAGCCGGGCGCTGGAGATGACGTTGGAGTCGGTCCAGGTGACGAGCAGCGTGCGCCCGGACGGGTCGTACTCGGGGTGCGGCGCGATCGCGTACCGGATGGCGCTGCACTGGTTGGCGGGGCACGTCGAGGCGACGGTGAACGCCTTCGTCCACGGCCCCTCGAGGTTCGGGGCGGTCATGACCATGATGTCCGTGTAGCCGACGTTGGCCCCGGCCACGAACATCCACGTGTTGTAGTAGGCGGACCAGAACGCGTTGGACTGGCCGAGCTCGCGGTTGCCGAAGAGCGCCTGCGCGTTGGACGGGTTGACCAGCCGCTGGGTCTGCCAGGCGCGCCGGGACTGGTCCCAGTACTCGTAGGCGCTCACGTCGGTCGCACGGGTCGCCGGGACGCGGGCCAGGAAGACGCTGGACTCGGTGGGGCCGGCCGGGCCGTACCCGTAGACGTAGACCTTGCCGTCCTGCGGGTTGTAGGTGACCCCGACGTCGCCCCAGTGCGGCTCGGTCGCACCGTTCCACAGCACGCCGGTACCGACGCGGCTTGCCCTTGCCCCGCTGCCGTCGGCGGTCACGGTGGCGACGCCCGCCCCGACGATGCAGTGGCAGCCGGACCCGCCGCGGTCGTTCTTGAGCCACCAGACCAGACCCTGGCCGGGCGCGTACTCGACGACGTTGGTGCCGCCCATGCCGTAGCGGCCCAGTCCGCCTTCGGCGTTCTCCTGCGCGGTGAGCGGGATCCACTCCTGCGGCCAGCCGGACGCGTTCACGTTGGTGTCGTACACGCGGATCGGATTGCCGCGGTCGCCGAGCCCGACGCTGTCCGAGGCGGTGATCGCGTAGTTGCCGTTGCCGGTGGGGATGAGCGTGTCGCCGTAGGTCCAGACCGACTGGCCGCTGACGACGCCGGAGAAGCCGAGGTCGCGGGCCACCTCGCGGCCGTAGTCCTGACGGCCGAGGTAGTCGGTGGCGGTGTTGGCCGGGGGCAGCACGCCCGCGCCGCGCGGACCGGCCGGCGTCGGGTAGGTGAACGCGCCCGAGCTCGTGCCGCCGACCGTGAAGCGCTGGGCGCCCGTGCCGTTGCAGTCCCAGATCTGCAGCCGGGTGCCGTTGGCGGTGGCGCTGCCCGGCGAGTCGAGGCACTTGCCGGACTGCGGGTTGAACAGCGAGCCGTCGGACCGGGACTGCCAGGCCTGGGCGCCGGTGCCGTTGCAGTCCCAGAGCTGGACCTTGGTGCCGCTCGCGGTGCCGCTGGAGATGACGTCCAGGCACCGGCCGAGCGTGCCCAGCGACTGGCCGGCGCCCGCCGTCCAGTGCTGGTCCGCGGCGTAGCTCTGGCAGTCCCACAGCTGCACGGCCCGGCCGTTGCCGCCGGCGTCGTCGCCGTCGACATCGACGCACTTGCCGCCGATGCCGACGATCGGGGCCCCGGTGACGGCGGCCTCCGACGGGAGGCTCAGGGCGGCGACGGTACCGGCGGCAAGCGCGACCGCGGCGGCGACGAGCATGGGGGTTCGGCGCACGATGCACCCCTTTCGTTGGCGGATCTTTTCGTTGGCGGACGAAAGGACTCCCTAGGGCATCGGCAGTATGCACCCGTTCCGTCAATTTTTGACAGACCGATCCGGGAGATTGTCGCGCGTCGACATTTCGATGCGCGGATAACACTTTTTCCGAGCCTTGACTGACCTCCGGGGTTCTGCGCAATCTTTACGGAATGGGCATCCTCCGCCGAACCGCCACCCTCGCGCTGACGGCCCTCGCCGCCGGCCTCCTCACCGCCCTCACCGTCCCCGCGCCCGCCTCCGCCGCGGCGGGCGACCTCGTCACCTCCTTCGAGGCCGGCGACCCCCAGCCGACCTGGACCAACACCGTCGACAGCAGCGCCGGCGTCGGCGGCTACTGCTGCGGCCTGGCTGGCATGGAGAGCGGTCTGCGCACCGAGGCCGCGCACACCGGCAGCACCGCGCTGATGTACTCCGGCGCCGACACGAGCGCCACGACGAGCTACTCCTACAACCGGATCCTCGACGTCGACATCCCCGTCGGCAGCGCCACCACGCTGTCGTACTGGCTGTTCCCCCAGAGCGGCGGCAACCTCGACGTCGCCGTGGACCTCGTGTTCACCGACGGCACCCGGCTGCGCGACTCCGGCGCGGTCGACCAGCACGGGGTCCGCCTCACGCCGCACGACCAGGGGACCGGCTGGGTGCTGAACTTCGACACCTGGAACTACGTCACGTCGAACATCGGCGCCAAGGTGGCCGGCAAGACGATCGACCGGGTGCTCATCGGCTACGACAAGCCCGAGGGCACCGGCACGTTCCGCGGCTACCTCGACGACCTGAGCATCACCGCGGGCGGCGCACTCGCCGACTACGTCGACACCCGGCGCGGCTCCAACTCGACCGGCGACTACTCGCGCGGCAACACGTTCCCCGGCGCGACGGTGCCCAACGGCTTCAACTTCTGGACGCCGGTCACCAATGGCAACAGCGACAGCTGGCTGTACCAGTACAACGCCACC
Organism: Dactylosporangium sp. CS-033363; assembly: GCF_050942475.1. Lineage (NCBI taxonomy): Bacteria > Bacillati > Actinomycetota > Actinomycetes > Micromonosporales > Micromonosporaceae > Dactylosporangium > Dactylosporangium sp. CS-033363. The sequence goes on from NZ_CP192032.1 coordinate 4,159,236, forward strand.
ACCGTGCAGGGGTTCGCGATCAGCCACGAGCCCAGCCCGTGGATCAACGACTACGGCCAGCTGCAGATCATGCCGATGACCGGCGGGCTCAAGACGACGCCGGACGCGCGCAGGTCGACGTTCAGCCACGCCAACGAGATCGCCAAGGCGCACTACTACAAGACCCGGCTCGACACCTACGGCATCACCGCCGAGATGGCCCCGACCGACCACGCGGGCGTCCTGCGGTTCACGTTCCCGGCCGCGGCCGACTCGGCGATCCTGTTCGACGTCATCGACAGCGCCACCGGTTCGTACACTGTGGACACCGGGTCCCGCACGATCTCCGGGTACGCCGACCACAAGGGCGGGAAGCTGTACTTCTCGGCGACCCTCGATGTCGCGTTCTCCGCGGCCGGCACCGGCGGGATCACGTTCGCGACGACCGCCGGCCAGCAGGTGACCCTGCGCGTGGGCACCTCGTGGATCAGCGTCGCGCAGGCCGCGGCCAACCTCGCGCAGGAGGTCGGGTCCAAGAACCTCGACGCGGTCCGCAGTGACGCGCAGGCGCAGTGGGAGGCCGTGCTCGGCAAGGTGCGCCTCGAGGGCGCGAGCAACGACCAGCTCATCACGTTCTACTCGAACCTCTACCGCGCGTACATGTACCCGAACAACCGCTCCGAGATGGTCAACGGTGTCCGGCGCTACCAGAGCCCGTACGACGGCCAGGTCCACGATGGACAGATGTACGTCAACAACGGCTTCTGGGACACCGCCCGCGCCGAGTGGCCGCTCATGACGCTGCTGTCGCCGACCCGCACCGGCGAGATGCTCGACGGCTTCACGAACGTGTACAAGACGTCCGGCTGGACGCCGAGCTGGTCCGGGCCGTGGAACAAGGCGGCGATGCCGGGCACCAACCAGGACCTGGCGTTCGCCGACGCCTACGTGAAGGGCGTGCGCAACTTCGACTACACCGCGGCCTACGCCTCGATGGTCAAGAACGCCATGGTGTACTCCCCGGCGATCAACGGCCGCGCCGGGCTGGAGGTGTCGACGTTCAAGGGCTACCTGCCCACGGACGTGCGCGGTGACTCGGCGTCGTGGACCCTGGAGGACGCGACGAGCGATTTCGGCATCGCGCAGATGGCGGCGGGCCTGGGCAAATCCGAGGACGCGGCGTACTTCCGCAACCGCGCGCTGGATTACGTGAACCTGTACTCCCCGTCCGTTGGATTCTTCCGCGGCAAGCAGAGCAACGGCCAGTGGCGCACCTCCGACGCCGACTTCAAGCCCAACTCGTGGGGCTGCGAGTACGTCGAGGGCGCGGCCTACCACTACGCGCTGAGCGCACCGCAGGACCCGCAGGGCATGGCCAACCTGTACGGCGGCCGCGCGCAGATGTCGGCGAAAATCGACCAGGTGCTCACCGCGCCGCGGGACTACCTGCCGGGCTGCTACGGCGGGACGATCCACGAGATGCGCGAGACGTACGACGCCAATATGGGCCAGTACGCGCACGCCAACGAGGAAACGCACGCCATGCTGTACATGTACAACTACGCCGGCACGCCCGCGAAGACGCAGAATTATGTGCGCACCACGTTGACCCGCTACTACGACTCGGGTCAGGGCACCGGCAACGGGTACCTGGGCGACGAGGACAACGGGGAGATGTCGGCCTGGTACGTCTTCTCCGCGCTGGGCTTCTACCCCGCGCGGATGGGCAGCACCGACTACACCATCGGCGCGCCGCTGCACCCCAAGGCCACCATGACGCTGGAGAACGGCCGGACGTTCACCGTGAACGCGCCGGGGGTCAGCGACACGAACCGGTACATCCAGAGCGCGACGCTGAACGGCGTGCAGTACACGCGGAACTATCTGACCCACGCGGATCTGCTGGCCGGCGGCACGCTGTCGTTCGTGATGGGCCCGAACCCGTCATCCTGGGGCAGCGGCACGAACGACGTCCCGCCGTCGCTCACGTCCGGCGCCGCGGCCCCGGCCCAGCTCAAGGACCGCGCGACCGGCGGCACGCTGACCGTCAGCGGCGAGAACGGCCCCGGCGAGGGCCGCGCCGCGCTCGTCGACGACAACTCGCTGACGAAGTGGCTGACCTTCGCGAACACCGCCACGATCACCGACCAGCTCACCGGGGCGATGGCCGTGAAGCAGTACACGCTGACCTCGGCCAACGACCTGCCCGGCCGCGACCCGCGGGACTGGGCGCTGCAGGGCTCCAACGACGGCGTGACCTGGACGACGGTGGACACCCGCAGCGGCATCGACTTCGCCGACCGCCGCCAGACGCGGGCGTTCGTGGTGAGCGGCAGCGGGTCCTACTCGCGGTACCGGCTGCAGATCACCGCCAACCACGGCGCCGCCGAGACCCAGCTCGCCGAACTGCAGGTGATCGGCTGAGGACTACTGCCGCACGTTTTCCACGAGGGCCTGCTGCAGCCGGTTGGCCGTCTCGACGTCGGGCTGGCGGTTGGCCAGCACGTCGGCGTAGACGAACGACTCGCCGAGGCGCACCAGGGCGTACGCGAGCGAGTTCGGCTCGATGATCGGGACGAACCCGAACTCGGCCATGTCGCGGCGCAGCAGGCCCTCGATGAACGCGACGATGCCGGTCTGCACGCGGCCGCGCGGGTCCGTCAGGACGCGCAGCGTGACGGCCGGCTCGTCGTCGAGGAGGCGCCGCAACGCCGTCGAGGCCGACACGAGGGCGTTGAGGTGCCGGCCGGTGCCGGGCGTGTGCATCGCATCCGGGGGACGCTCGGCCTCCCACCGCTGCTCGGCCAGGCGCAGGGTGCGCTCCGTGATGAGCCACAGCGCCCGGCCGAGCAGTTCCTCCCGCCCGCCGGCCCGCCGGAACAGCGTGGCCCGGGACATCCCGAGCTCGTCGGCGAGCCCCTGCATGTCGAGGCGCCGCCCCTCCAGCAGCCACCGGGCGGCGCTGCGCACGATCGGGTCGGCAGCCACGCGTCCACGATAGCGGTGCAACATTTCTCAGAAGTGTTGCAACACGCGGGTCGGCGGTGCCATGCTGGCCGGGTGGACAGTCCGGACGTCGATGTACTGATCGTCGGGGCCGGCCTGTCCGGCATCGGCGCCGCCTGCCACCTGACCCGCGGCGCGCCGGGCCTGACCTACGAGATCCTCGAGGCCCGCGCGGCGAGCGGCGGGACGTGGGACCTGTTCCGGTACCCCGGCGTGCGCTCCGACACCGACATGTTCACCCTCGGCTACGCCTTCCGCCCGTGGACCGACCGCGACGCGATCGCGTCCGGCGACCGGATCCTCGGGTACCTCCGCGACACCGCCGCCCGCTTCGGCGTGGACCGGCACATCACGTACCGCAGCCGGGTCACCAGCGCCGCATGGTCCACGGCCGACGCGCGCTGGACGGTGACCGTCGAGGGATCCGCGCCGCGCACGTGCCGCTTCCTGTTCCTGTGTACCGGCTACTACCGCTACGACGAGGGCTACACGCCGGATTGGCGGGGCATCGGGGAGTACACGGGCGAACTGGTCCATCCGCAACACTGGCCGGAGCACTTCGACGCCACGGGCAAGCGGGTCGTCGTCATCGGCAGCGGCGCGACCGCCTTCACCCTGGTCCCCGCCCTCGCCCGGACGGCCGCCCACGTCACGATGCTGCAGCGCTCCCCGTCGTTCGTCCTGTCGCTGCCCGCCCGCGACCGCGTCGCCGACTCCCTGCGCCGCTTCCTCCCGCCGGGAGCCGTCCACCGGATCGTGCGCTGGAAGAACATCAAGATGTCGACCTGGTTGTACCAGTACAGCCGGCGCCGCCCCGCCCGCATGCGAGCCATGCTCCGGGCGGGCGTCCGCAAGGCCCTGCCGGACGATTACCCGGTCGACGTGCACTTCAAGCCGTCCTACGACCCGTGGGACCAGCGCCTGTGCCTGGTCCCGGACAACGACTTCTTCACCGCGATCAGCTCGGGCGCGGCCTCGGTGGAGACCGGCCACATCGACACCTTCACCCCGACCGGCGTACGGCTGCAGTCGGGCACCGCTCTGGACGCGGACGTGGTCATCACGGCCACGGGCCTGAACCTGCTGCCCCTCGGCGCCATCGCGCTCACCGTGGACGGCTCGGACGTGGACCCGGCGAAGCGCGTGGTCTACAAGGGCATGATGCTGGACGGGGTGCCGAACCTGGCCTTCGTGCTCGGCTACACGAACCTGGCCTGGACCCTGAAGGCCGACCTGGTCTCGTCGTACGTGACCCGCCTGCTGAACACCATGCGCCGCCGCGGCAAGCGGACCGTGGTGCCCCGCCTGCCGGCCGAGCCCCTGACGACCGCCCCGATGATCGAGATGTCCTCGGGGTACTTCGAGCGCTCCCGTGCCCGGCTGCCCCTGCAGGGCGACCGGGCCCCGTGGCGGCTGCGCCAGCACTACGCCAAGGACCGCCCGCTGTTCCGCCGCCTCCGCGACGACGCCCTGGTCTTCGACCCGCCGGCGCCCAGCTGACGAAACTCGATCGCCCGCCCGCCGCGCGCCGTGCGACGATCGGGTCCTGGGTCGCTAGCTCAACTGGCAGAGCAGTCGAAACGAGTAGCACGTCCGCCCCCCGCGCGAGCGGTCATGGGAGTGCTTCCTTCTTCTCCTTTGGTAATCGACTGGTTCGGGGTTCGAGTCCCCGGCGGCCCACCATCAATGTCTCACAGTGAGACGGCGGATGCCCTCCGCGACGGGTGGGATGCTTCTATGGAGGGCTTGGCCGAACCAGCGGTGCTGCTCGGCGGCGTCGGCGTGGTCACCGCGGTGCTCAACACCGTGGCGCTGCGCCTGGTCTGCGTCGACGAGGTGCCGGGCTGGCTGCAGGCGCGCATCTCGTGGTGGCGCGCGCACAACCGGACGCTGCTGCTGCTCAGCGTCGTGACGGCCGGGGCCGGCGTCGTCGCACGGCTGTTGTAGCGGCTTTAGAACAGGGTCTTGTACAGCAGCAGGACGTTCAGCCCGATGATGACCGCGGCCACGAGCCCGGCGGCGATGTCGGTCCGGCGGCGGTTGACGAACGATCCCATGATGTCGCGCCGGCGCGTCAGCATCAGCAGCGGTACGAGGGCGAACGGCACGCCGAAGGAGAGCACCACCTGCGAGGCGATCAGGCTTCCGGTCGCCGGCAGCCCCAGCCCGAGCACCAGCAGCGCCGGCGTCATCGTGATCGCCCGCCGCACGAACAGCGGGATCCGCCGGCGGATGAAGCCCTGCATGACGACCTGGCCGGCGTAGGTGCCGACGCTGGAGGACGACAGGCCGGAAGCCAGCAGCGCCACGGCGAAGGCGAGCGCCGCCCCGCCGCCGACCAGCCGGCCGAGGCTCTCGTGGGCGCCCTCGATCGACTCCAGCCCCGCCCCGCCCGCCCGGCCGGCCAGCGAGGCCGCGATCAGCAGCATCGACAGGTTGATGGCGCCCGCCGCGCCGAGGCCGACGACGATGTCGAGGCGCTGGAAGCGCAGCAGTTCCCGGCGCTCGGCGGCGTCGCGGCCGGCGACCCGCGCCTTGGTCAGGGCGGAGTGCAGGTAGATCACGTGCGGCATCACGGTGGCCCCGATGATGCCGCAGACCAGCAGCAGGGCCTCGCCGCCGGCGACGCCGGGGACGAGCCCGGCCGCGACCGACGGCGCGTCGGCGCCGACGACGAGCAGGTCGTAGAGGAATCCGCCGAAGACGACGCCCAGCAGGCCCACGATCGCCAGCTCGAAGGGGCGGTGGCCGCGCTGCTGCATGGCCAGGATCGCGAAGGCGACGACGGCGGTGATGAGCCCGGCCGGGAACAGGGGCACACCGAAGAGCAGGTTGAGCCCGACGGCGGCCCCGACGAACTCGGCCAGGTCGGTGGCCATCGCGACGACCTCGGCCTGGACCCACAGCGCGCGGGACACGGGCGCGGGCAGGTACTCCCGGCACAGCTCCGGCAGGTCCCGCCCGGTGGCCAGGCCCGCCTTCGCCGACAGGTACTGCACGAGCATCGCCATGACGTTGGCGAGCACGATCACCCAGACCAGGGTGTAGCCGAACCGGGCCCCGGCCGAGAAGTTCGTCGCGAAGTTGCCGGGGTCGACGTAGGCGACAGCGGCCACGAACGCCGGTCCCAGCAGCGCCACGACCCCCCGGATCCCGCGCCGCGGCCGCATGAGCGCGAGCGCGGGATCCGCCGCTGTCCGCATCGGCTAGCCGACCGACGGGCCGAGGCCGAGCGACTGCGGTGTGCTGGAGTCCGGCGACGGCTGGACCAGACCCTCGTCGAGCGGTCCGAACTCGGTCATCAGCGCGCGGCTGCCGCCCCACGGGGTCTGCTCCTCGGCTACCAGCGTGTTGGTGGTGAGCAGCAGACCGGCCACCGAGGCTCCGTTCTGCAGCGCGGCCCTGGCCACCCGCAGCGGGTCGACGATGCCCATCTCCAGCATGTTGCCGAAGCGCCCCTCCAGCGCGTCGAACCCGTCGTCGCGCCCGAGCTCGGAGACGTGGGCCACGACCTCCTCACCCGAGAAGCCGGCGTTGGCCGCGATCAGGAACGCGGGCTCCGCCAGCGCCCGGCGGACGATGGCCACCCCGACGGCGTAGTCGCCCTTGGCGTCGAGGTCGTGCAGATCGTCCAGGGCGGACTCGGCGTGCAGCAGCGCCGCCCCGCCGCCGGCGACGATCCCCTCGGCCATCGCGGCGCGGGTCGCCGACAGCGCGTCCTCGACCCGGTGCTGCAGCTCCTTGAGCTCGGCGTTCGTCGGCGCGCCGACCCGGATGACGGCGACCTTGCCCGACAGCGAGCCGATCCGCTCGGTCAGCACGTCCTCGTCCACGCCGAAGCTCGCCCGGGCGAGCTCGGCGCGCAGCTGCGCCAGCCGGAAGTGCACGCCCTCGACCGGGCCGCCGCCGTCGATGATCGTCGTGCGATCGGCGGTCACCCGCACCTGTGCCGCCCGGCCGAGCTGCTCCAGGCCCAGCGTCTCCAGCGTGAAGCCGGAGTGCCGGCTGAGCACCGCCCCGCCGGTGATGGCCGCGATGTCCTCCAGCTTGTGCAGCCGGCGGTCGCCGAAACCGGGTGCCCGCACGGCCACGCACTGCAGGACGCCGTTGACGTGGTTGTGCGCCAGCATCGACAGCGCCGTGCCCTCGATCGACTCGGCCAGGATGACCAGCGGCCGGCGGGCCCGCATGATCTTGTCGAGGATCGGCATGAGCTGCTGGACCTTGGTGATCTTCTCGCTGCACAGCAGGATGTACGGGTCCTCGACGACCGCCTCGAGGCTCGCCGGGTTGGTGACCATGTACGGCGAGAGGTACCCGTTGTCGAACTCGAAGCCCTCGACGAAGTCCACGCTCATCCCGTGCCGCGGCGACTCCTCGACGGTGACGATGCCGCCGTCGCCGACCGTGTGCAGCGCCTCGGCGATCACCGTGCCGACCGTGTCGTCGTCGTTGGCCGAGATCGCCGCCACCCGGGCGAGATCCTCCCGGGTCGACACCGGCCGGGCGACCCCGCGCAGGTGCTCGACCAGCCGGTCGACGGCCAGGTCGACGCCGCGCTTGACGAGCACGGGATTGGCGCCGCCGCCGATGGCCGCCATCCCCTCCCGCACGATCGCCTGGGCGAGCACCGTGGCGGTGGTGGTGCCGTCGCCGACGATGTCGTTCGTCTTGATCGCGGCCTCCTTCACCAGCTGCGCGCCCATGTTCTCGAACTGGTCGGCGAGGTGGATCTCGCGCGCGATGGTGACGCCGTCGTTGGTCACGACCGGCGAGCCGGTGATCTTCTCGAGGATCACATTGCGGCCCTTCGGCCCGAGGGTGGACTTGACCGCCTCCGCGAGCTTGTCGACCCCGGCCTGCAGCAGGGTTCGCGCCTCAGCGCCGAAGCGCAGTTCCTTGGCCATCGCCGGTCTCCTTACGGCACGAGAATGGCGCGGCCGCGGACCCGGCCGGCGTCGAGGTCCTGCAGGGCGTCGACCGCCGCGTCCAGCGGGTAGGCCCGGGTGTGCAGCGTCACCCGGCCCGACTGCGCCAGCACCATGAGCTCGGCGAGGTCGTTGTAGGTGCCCACGATGTTGCCCACGATGTTGCGCTCGGTCGAGATGATGTCGAGGGTCGGCACCTGCAGCGTCCCGCCGTAGCCGATGACGAAGTACGAGCCGGCCCGCCCGGTCATCGCGAAGCCGTCGTGCTCCGCGCCCTCCTCGGCGACGAAGTCGAGCACGACGTCGGCGCCCCGGCCGCCGGTCAGGTCGAGCACGGCCTGGACGTGGCCGCCGTCGGCGACGACGGTGTCCCCGGCGCCGATCTGCTCGGCGAGCTTGAGTGCGTCCGGATTGCGGTCGACCACGACGATCCGGGTGGCCGTCAGGGCCGCCAGGCACTGCACGCCGATGTGGCCGAGGCCGCCGGCACCGATGACCACACACGTGGTGCCGGGGTAGAGCAGCGGGACCGCCTTGCGCACCGCGTGGTAGGCGGTGATGCCGGCATCGGCCAGCGCGGCCACGTCGCGGGGCTGCGTGGTGGGGTCGAGCTTCACACAGGCGCGCTCGGAGGTCAGCAGCAGCTCGGCCATGCCGCCGTCGGTGGACAGGCCCGGGAACGAGCTCGCGGTGCAGTGCATGTCGTCGCCGGCCCGGCAGGCGCGGCACAGCCCGCAGGTCGGGGTCGGGTGCAGGATCACGGTGTCGCCGACGGCGACGCTGCTGACCGCCGAGCCGACCGCGTGCACCCAGCCGGCGTTCTCGTGGCCCAGGGTGTACGGCAGCGGCACACCCATCGCCGCGGCCCACTGCCCGTCGACGATGTGCAGGTCGGTGCGGCACACGCCGGCGCCGCCGACCTTCACGACCACGTCGAACGGACCCGTGACGGTCGGTTCCGGCACCTCTTCGACCACGGGCAGCTCGTGGTAGGCATGCAGCCGTACAGCCTTCATGACTCGTCCTCCGCTTCTGGGTCGATCTGGTAGCGGTGCCGCAGCATGCCGCGGCAGATGCCGGTGTTCGCCTCCAGGCTGGTGCGGGTCAGCCGGGCCCGGCGCAGGTGCAGCGGCACCGCGGCGGCCCCGACCCCGGTGCCGGAGCCCGGGTCGATGACGAGCGGCGCCCCGTCGCCGGCCGGCAGCCCGAGCTCCGCCCGGCGGCGGCGCAGCCGGGCCAGGGCCGGGGTGTCCGGCACCTCGCCGAGCGTCGTCGCGGCCAGGTCGTCCGGCGTCGCGCCCGCCGCGGCGAGCGGACGGCACACCTGGTCCGTGCCGGCCAGCACGGCCTTGCGCAGGAAGTCGGCGCGCAGCGCATCGAGCTCGCCGGCCGCCTCCGCGCCGAACGACCCGACGAACCCGGCGCGGGCGGCCACCCCCTGGTTGATCGCCGCCGCCGCGAAGTGCTCGTCGAGGATCACGTCCGCGCGGCGCACCCCGTCGAGCGCGGACACCGCGTCGTAGGCGTCGGCGACCATGAGGTAGGCGAAGTTCGGCGCGCAGAAGTACGTCGGCAGGCGCAGGTGCACCTCCGCCTGCCCGTCGCTGTCCACCGTGCACGAGGCGACGAACCCGAGCACCGTGATCGGCTCGTCGAGCTCCGGGTCGCGCACCCCGCCGAGCGCGGCGAGGATGCGCGACCGCAGCGTTCCCGCGGTGGTGACCGTCATGCCGTCGCGGCCGCGGGTGAGTCCGCCGAGACGCCGGCGGCGTCGTCGCGGGCGCCGGGGGTGCCCTGACCGGCGTCGAGCCGGAACTGGGCGGGTACCTCGATGCCGTAGAGCTTGGCCGCGTTGAGCCCGAGGATCTTCTTCTTCGTCGCCGTGGTGACCCGCGGGTAGTCGGAGAATTCGTCGTCCGGGTAGTCCCAGTCCACGAAGCCCTCGATCTGCCACTTCGGCTCCCAGATGCCGTAGTCGCTGCCGAAGGTCATCTTGTCCTCGCCGACCCAGAACAGCAGCTCGCCCATGACCTTGGCGAAGAAGCGCGGGCGGGCGTGCATGAGACCGCCGATGACGACCGACAGCCCGGCGTACACGTTGGGCTCCTGCGTCGCCATGAAGCAGAAGTCCTCGATGCGCGGCAGGCCGACGTGCTCGACGATGAAGTTCAGCCCGGGGAAGTCGGTCGCGGCCCGGTCGACGTCGGAGACGTCGAACGCGTCCTTGTCCAGCGGCCAGATCGTCGGGCCCTTGTGCACGTGGATGTTGACGATCCCCAGCTCCTGGCAGGCCTCCAGGTAGCGGTACGCGGCCGGGTCGCGCAGCGTCCAGCCGCGGGATCCGTCGCGCCACTCGGCGGTGTAGAGCTTGACGCCCTTGCTGCCGTAGCGCTCGACGTTGCGGGCCAGTTCCTTCAGCCCGTCCTCGCCTTCGCGGGGATCCCACCGGGTGTTGGCGATGAACCGTCCGGGGTGTTTCTCCCCCAGTGCGGCGTTGCGCTCGGTGGTGTTGAAGCCTTCGCGGTACCACTCCTTGAGGTATGTCGGCTGGAAGATCGCGACGTCGACGTATCCGTCCTCGAACACGTCGCGCATGAGGTCGTCCTCGGAGTACTTCTGGAACTTCTCGATCGGCCAGTGCGTCTCGGCCGGCGCGAGGGACTGGTAGGCGTGGAAGCACTCGATCCAGCCCTTGGCGTACTGCTCGGCGCCCGCCACCCAGTTGTCCGGCGCGGCGTTCCAGTAGTGCATGTGGCTGTCGACGATGAAGTACCGCTCGCCGTCCTTCTCGTACACGCGGCTACCTCGATCCTCCGGCGGTGAGGTCGAAACCGATGTACTCGGCGGCGTCCTCGGGGTTGGCGAACATGATGGTGCGGTCGTCCTCGTGGATCATCCGGCCGTAGTGGGTCGACATGCTCTCCTCGAACTCGGCCGCGTCGAAGTAGCCGGGCTCCTCGCCGAGCGCCTCGGAGACCTCGTCGTAGACGACGTCCATGCGGTTGAGCGCGTCGACCCGGATCATCGAGGGCAGCGGCGTCACCCGCACGTTCGGCCGGGTCGACATGACCTGGGCCACGACCACGCCGACCTGGTTGTTCATCAGCGTGAAGCCGCACATGTTGGAAGCCGTGCTGTCGGACCGGAACGGGCTCTCGGCCGTCTTGAACTGCGTCACTGGGCCAGCTCCTTCGGTGTGTCGAGGCCGAGGTCGGCCACGATGCCGGTGAACCGGGACTTGGCGCCGTCCAGCGCGTCCTCGAACCGCAGCGGCTTGGCGTCCGGCTGCGACCACAGCGGCTGCAGCGCCCGCGCCGCGGCGATGGACCTCGGCACCCAGGCCGCCATCCAGCTCTGCATGATCGTCTTGTTGTGCTCGGCGAACTCGCGGTCGGCGGTGAGCAGCTCGAACATCGCACGCGTGTAGCGCAGGTCGCGCTCGGAGAAGTCGTACTCCTCCGCGCCGACGATCGTCGGGGTCACGAAGTCGCCGTTGCGCGGCGCCGCCTGCTGCACGAGGTGGCTGCGGAACAGCTCGCCGACGAGCGGCTCGAAGATCACGTTGGCCGCGAAGACGGCCTCGCACCAGTCGTCGATGGCGGTCAGCTGCTCGGCGGTCTCCCGCACGCCCTGCCACGCCGGGTCCGCGTCCCAGGCGTCCAGGTGCGCCCGGCCGTCGAACCCCTCGATCTCCTCGCTCAGCGTCAGCCCGTAGAGCGCCAGGTCCTGCGCGGCCCGGATGCGGTGCATGCTGTTGACCGAGATCGCGTTGTTGTGCATGTTGGTGGGTGCGCGCCGGTTGGCGTTGGCGAACAGGTACAGCCCGAGTCCGTGGTCGACGTGCATCCAGGCGAAGACGTGCCGCTCGACGAAGCGCACCCAGTTGGGGTTCCACTGCGCGAACGCGCCGGAGTGCCGGGCCGCCTCGACGTTCTGCGTGACCTGCCGCACGACGTTGGAGTTGTAGCGGTACAGCGACAGCTCCCACTCCTCGTTCGGGTCGCGGAACTCGTGCCAGCCGTGCGCCGGCCAGTCGTAGCCCTTGCCGCCGGACCCGGGCCCGCGCACCGGTTCCGGCCGGTCCGAGCCCCACGCCTTCAACGCGGTCCAGTCCAGCGGGTAGCCGCCGCGACCGTCGGAGAAGCCGTACAGCCAGCCCTGCGACAGGTAGTGCCGCGGGTCGGGCTGGACCTCGACCGTCACGTCCTCGTAGTGGGACTGCTTGCGTTTCTGCGGGACGTAGTAGTTGAACCGGCGCGCGTTGGAGTCCGGGAACTCCTTGGCGCCGGCCTCGGCGTCGGTGAAGACGGGCTTGGGAACGCTGCGTTCCGTCGCGATCGTCATCAGTCCTCCCCACCAGTCGTGGTGAACTTGTCGTAGTAGATGTGCTTCGCCGGCACCCCGAGCGACTCGAGCACCGGCATCGCCGCCTCGACCATCGGCGGCGGGCCACAGACGTAGGCGTCCGCGTTGCGCAGGTCGGTCTCGAACCGCTTGAGCACGTCGGTGACGAAGCCGACCTCGCCGTCCCACTCGTCCTCCGACAGCGCCGGCACGAACGCGAAGTCCGGCAGCCGCGCCACGAGTGCCCCGATCTCGTCGAGGAAGCACAGGTCGGCGCGGGTCCGGGCGCCGTAGTAGAAGGTGCCCTTGCGCCGGATACCGCGCTCGGCCATCGAGCGCAGCAGGGCCAGGATCGGCGCGAGCCCGGCGCCGCCCCCGACGAGCACGACGTCGCGGTCCGGGGCATCGCGGAGGGTGAAGACCCCGTAGGGCCCGGTCAGCTCGAGCCGGTCGCCGACCGCGAGCCGGCCGTCGAGGAACGAGGAGAACACGCCGCCCGGGTACACCTTGATCACGAACTCGAGCGCGCCCGCGGTGTTGGCCATCGAGAAGGAGCGGGTCACGTCCGTGCCCGGCACCGCGATGTCCACGTACTGGCCCGGGAAGAACATGAGCTCGGCCGGCTCGATCAGGCGCAGGACCAGGTGCCGCAGGTCGTGCGTCACCGGGGTGATCGACACGACCTCGGCCACCGCCTGCTGGATCGGCAGGCCGGAGCGGATCATCTCCTCGTCGAAGTTGAGCAGCTCGATCGTGACGTCCTCGTACACGTGGGCGCGGCACAGCAGCGTGAAGCCCTCCTCGCGCTCGTAGTCGGGCAGGGCGAACGTCGAGTACCGGTCGAGCTCGATGTCGTCGCCGTCGAGCACGAACGACTTGCAGGCGGCGCACTGGCCCTCCTTGCAGCCGTGCATGAGCATCAGCCCCTGCTCGAACGCCGAGCGCAGGACCGTCTGCTCCTCCGGCACCTCGATCTCGATGCCGACCGGCTCGAACCTGACCCGGTGCTTGTCGCCCATCGCCGCCGCTCAGTCCTGGGGACGGAACGGGCGCCCGGCCGGGCCGCCGCGGATGTAGTCGGCGTGGAACTTCGCGCGCTCCTCGTCGGTCATCTGGTTGAGCAGCACGTTCGGGCTCTGCAGCGGGCCCATCCGGCGCAGGTGGTCGAGCGTCCACATCTTCGACGGGTCGAGGTCCAGATGCGGCTGGGCCACGAGCGTCTTGCCGTCGTCGCGCACGAAGCCCATGTCGGACACGACGTCGGCCCAGTTCCAGCCGTGGTACAGCGTCTCCCACTCGCGGGAGCCGATCAGCTGGCCCATGTTCGGCGTCTCGCGGCCCTGGTACGTCGGGCGGAACGCCACCGTGTCGGTCCAGCGGCAGGCCTCGTGGCAGTACGTGCGCCACTGCCCGTCGACCTCGGCCATGACCATGTCCTCGCGGACCAGGCACGGCACCATGCAGACCCAGCAGCGGTGCGGGTACTGGTAGTCGACGTCCTCGGCCACGATCGGGTGGTGCCCGTTGGGCCGCGACAGGCGGTTGTACTGCTCCCACCACTTGCCGTAGCGGTTGTACCAGCCCGGGTACTTGCTCTCGAACCACTCGAAGTCGGTGTCGGTCATCGGGTCGATCCGCCAGTAGTTGGCCAGCCAGCCGGTGGCGAAGAACTGGGCGACCTCGTGCACGTAGCCCTTGTTCCAGATCTGGTTCCACGCCTCCTCGATCAGGTCGTGCGGGATGACCAGTCCGTACTTCTCCAGCGGCACGAGGTAGCTGCGGTAGTAGTCGTCGTAGATCCAGCGGCGCCACATCTCGGCGTAGGACTCGCGGTCCTTGCGGCGGTCCTTCGTGCCGTACTCGATGAAGGTGCCGATGGCCGCGTCGACCACCCGGTGGTTGTTCCACCAGGCGTAGCGCAGGTCGCGCTCGAGCAGCTGGTGGTTGGACTCGTCGGACAGCGCCATGAGCAGCGTGGCGTAGCCGTTGCTGATGTGCCGCGACTCGTCGGACTGCACCGAGTGGAAGACCGTCGGCAGCAGGTAGTCGCCGTTGGCCGCGGCCTCGGCCGGCATGGCGACGAACAGGGTGTTGGTGAAGGCCGTCTCGGCCACGATCGTCAGGTAGATGCTCGCCGCGGTGATCGCGTCGCCGGTGATGAAGCCCTCGGCGAACTGCCGGCCGATCGTGCCGCAGTAGTCGTTCTGGAAGTTGCGCAGGCTGCTGTTGAAGCCGGCCGGGTCGATGTAGTTGTTCATGTACAGGCGCTTGAGGTTCTGCTGGATCGTCGAGTGCCGGACCTCGTCGATCATCTGGATCGCCTGGCCGTTGTGCAGCTCCGGGTTGGGTACCGTGCGGAACAGCAGCGGCATGGCGCGGGCGGCGGAGATCTCGGGCAACGGGATGATCGACAGGAACAGCTTCTGCCACTCCAGCCAGCGCTCCTGCACCTGGCGGAACATGTTGCCGCGGATCGCGCCGTCCGACGCGCCGTACACCCGGTGATCCTTCTCCTCCTGCATCGGGAAGTACGAGCGCAGCACCTGCTTGAGCGGGTCCTTCTTCTGCGCCTTGCGGAAGGTGTAGTCGGTCCCGTAGTGCGAGACCGGCTGGTGGTACATCGGCTCCCAGGACAGCTCCTGGATCTTCTGGTGAGCCTTGGCCACACTCTGCCGACTCATGGGTTACTCCTCACCGTTGACTCGTCCTGCTCCAGGGATGCAACCCCACCGGCGGCGTCACGGCGGTCTCACAATGAGTCAGCCCCGCCTTGCTTTGCCTCGCCGAACATCGCCTCGCGGATTTCGTCCAGCTCCCGGCGCACCCGCTCGCCGGTCCGCCGATCGCCCTCGATCACCGGCTCGATGCCGAGCGCGCGCAGCAGGGCGGCCGCCGGCGCGCCGGGGTCGGCGGCGCCGAGCGTCGGATGCAGGCCCTGCGCGGCCAAGTGGTGGAAGACGACGTTGACCACGGTCCAAGGGTTGAACGACTCGTCCATCCGCCCAGCCCACACCCGGGCGAGCGCGATGGGGTCTCAACATGAGACGGTCCGGGGCGGCGGGGCGCGTACGGTGTAACGAGGTCGTAACCTGAGCCCGGCCGGCCACCCCGAACCGGCCCCGGGCTCCAGCGGACAAGGGGGTCCGCCCATGCCGCCTGGTTCGGCACGTCCGGACGACTCCGCCGACAACCCGATGCTCGCCAAGACCAGAGAACAGTTCCTGACCGCCGAGACCGTCGATACCAACCAGGTGCGCGACGCGATCCTCGCCTCCTGGTGGCGCTCCCGGCACTGGAACGTGGCCGCCGACCGGGTCGACCTGCACTACATGCGGGATCCGGACCTTGACACCCCGCTGTCGCGCAGCGCCCTGCCGGTGCTGCGCCACCTGCGCGAGGACCTCGACGGCCAGCCGATCAGCATCATCCTGACCGACCAGACCGGGCTCGTCCTGGCCCGCCTGGACGCCGGCAGCGCCCTGGACGGGCACCTCGACCGGGTCCGGCTCGCGCCCGGGTTCAGCTACGCGGAGAAGTACGTCGGCACGAACGGCATCGGCACGGCCCTGGAGGGTGGCCGGCCGATGCACGTCTTCGGCCACGAGCACTACGCCGAGCACCTCGAGGACCTGGCCTGCGCCGGCGTGCCGATCCATCACCCGATCTCCGGCAAGACCGTCGGCGCCGTCGATCTGACCTGCTGGCGGCGGGACGCGGACCCGCTGCTGCTCACGCTGGCCAAGACCACCGCCGGACAGATCCAGCAGGCGCTGCTCAACGACAGCGGCATCCGGGAACTGGAGCTGCTGCAGGAGTACCTGCGCACCTGCCGGCGAACGGCCGGCATCGTCTTCGCGCTCAACAACGACGTCGTGATGATGAACGACCACGCCCGGCAGGCCCTGGAGCCGGCCGAGCAGTCGAGCCTGCTGGCGCAGGCGGCCGAGGTGCTCGCGGGCCGCAACCCGGCCGCCTCGGTCGTCGTCGAGCTGCCGAGCGGCCGGCACGCGCGGATGTACTGCCGCCCGGTGCGCGGCGCGAGCCGCCTCGCGGGCGGCGTCGTGCACGTCAAGATCACCGAGCGCGCGCTGCCCGCGGCGGCCGAGCCGGCCCCGCTGCCGCGCATGTTCCTGCCGGGTCTGGTCGGCGCGGGCGCGCTGTGGCTGCGCGGCTGCCACCAGGTGCAGACGGTCCACGAGGCCGGCGACTGGCTGGCCCTGGAGGGCGAGCCCGGCACCGGCAAGCTGTCGGTGATCCGCGCGCTGCACCAGCAGCGCCGCCCGGGCGCCCACTTCGCGGTGCTCGACGCGGCCGACGCCGCCCGCCGCGGCTGGCTCGCCGACGCCCGCCGCGAGCTGCTGCCCGCCCAGGCCCCGGCGCCCGGCGCCGCCATCGTCCTGACCCACGTCGACCGGCTCAGTCCCAGCCGGCGGCGCGGCGTCTCCCGGCTGCTGGAGGAGGCGCGGGCGGCCGAGGCGCGGCCGTGGGTCGCGGTCACGCTGGGCCCGCGGCACAACGGCGACGAGCTCGCCGGCCTGCTGCGCTTCTTCCCGAGCACCGTCGAGCTGCCGCCGCTGCGCCACCACGTGCAGGACGTCCAGGCGCTGGTGCCGTTCATCCTGTCCCGGCTCGCCCCCGACGGCCGGCTGACCTGCTCGCCCGAGGCGATGCAGCTGCTGGTCCGCTCGAGCTGGCCGGGGAACATCGAGCAGCTCTGGCAGGTGCTGCGCCGCATCGTCCAGCGCCGCCGCAGCGGCGCGATCCTGCCCGACGACCTGCCGCCGGAGTGCCGCACCGTGAGCCGCCGCCTGCTCAGCCCGCTCGAGGCGATGGAGCGCGACGCGATCGTCCAGAGCCTCGTCGACTGGGAAGGCAACAAGATCAAAGCCGCCGAGTCGCTCGGCATGTCCCGGGCGACGATCTACCGGAAGATCCACGAGTACGGCATCGTCTCGCCCGGCTGATCGTTTGTATGGGCAGGACTGCGGGTACGACGCCGAACATGACTGAGTCAGAGGCCACCAATGCGGACGACCCGATCCAGCGGGCGGACGAGGAATTCGACCAGCTCAAGAAGGAGTCGGAGGAGCGCGCCGACCGCACCGCACAGGTCGAGCGGGAGCTCGACGGCGACGAGGACCTCCCGGATCGGGATTGACCCGCAGGGAGCCGGAGCGGCTGACCTGTCACGCTGCCGCCATGTCTCGCGTGTCGAGTCCGCGTCACGCGGTGGCAGGATTGGACGTCGGCGCCATGCCCAGTCGACCGCGGCATGGTCCAGGCCGCATGTCGATGACCTGCAAGCCGTAGTCCGCGTCGCCGACCGGTAGCCAAAGTTCGTGCCACCACGGTTCGGCACCCGGCACATGCACCGTGAAGGGCGAACGTCGACGCGACGAGGAACAGACGGTTCGCATGGTGCATCGTCCGCTCCGCTAAGGGCGCCTTCTCGCCCGGGGTTTTGTAAACCTTGCTGGTGGATGTTGACCAAGTGCGGTGGGCGTTGTGAAGGTACAACAATGCTGACCCGTCGATCTTTGCTCGCCGCTTTCGGGGCCGCCGGGGGTGCGGTCGCCCTGCCCGCGTTGGCGCTGCCCGCCGGTGCCGCGGTCGTGGACCCGGTCGCCGACGAGTACCGGCGCCTGCTGCTCGTGCACACGCGCTGGGTGCAGCAGCAGTGGGACCCGGCGATCGGGGCGTACCGCGCCGCCGACTTCCGGTTCGCCGCCGTGCTCGGCAACGCGGTGCTGCTGACGACCGACGGATATGACGCCGCGCTGGCCGGGGTCGATGCGGCGACGCTGCAGGCCCGGACCGTGGCCACGATCAGCCGGTTCGCCGCCTCGAACCGGCTCGCGGGCGGCGGCGAATGGGGGCGGCAACTGTTCTGGGACTCGACGTTCGAGTTGTACTTCGTCCTTGCGGCGCGGCTGCTGTGGACGAGCCTGGACGCGGCGACCCGGGCGAACGTGGACGCGATCGCGCGGGGGCAGGCCGCGTACGCGTACGGGCTGGGCACCGGCAACGACCCGCTCAGCGGCTCCTGGACGCCGAACGGCAGCACCGGCGGGTACCTCGGCGACACCAAGCTCGAGGAGATGGGCGTCTACGCGCAGGCCCTCGCGCCGGGACTGGCGTGGGCGCCGGACGGGGACGCCGAGGCGGCGCGCTGGCGGGAGCGGTTCGTGTTCTGGGCGGCGAACGCCAGCGGGCTGCCCGCCGCCGACCGGGCCAACCCGGCGGTGATCGACGGCCGGGCGGTCAGCGCGTGGAACGTGGCGCGCAATCTGCACGACACGTTCATCGTGGAGAACCACGGGTCGGCGAACCCGCACTATCAGGCCGAGCTGTGGCGGACCGCGGGCCGGGCGGCCGCGCACTTCCTCGCCGCCGGCCGTCCGCTGCCGCAGGTGCTGACGGGCCAGCCGAACGGCCGGGAGCTGTGGGCCACGCTGCGGCTGCTCGCCAGCGACGCCGGTGAGCCGGTGATGCCGATGGTGTCCGACCGCTACCACCTGTACGGCCGCGACGTGCTGCCGCTGGCGTTCCTCGCCCAGGTGCAGGGCGACCCGCACGCCGCCCGCGCCGAGGCGGACCTGGCCGCGCGCCTGATGCCCTACCTGCAGTACGCGCCGGAGAACCGGCTCACCAAGTTCAGCGGCGAGGAGAAGTACGAGCCGGAGGCCCGCGCCGAGCTTGCCATCGCGTACCTGTTCCACCGCTGGCGGGCCACCCCGGTGCAGCCGGTGACGAGCGCCGACTTCTACGCGGCCGCCGCCGGAACCCGGGACTTCGGCCCGGTCGTCGGGCTGACCGCGCACCAGAGCGCCGCCGGCTTCGCGGCCGCGGTGACCAAGGCCGGCCAGGTCAAGTTCCTGTGGCAGCCCGGCCACGACAACTGGCTGGTCGACACCCGGGCGCCCGCGTTCCTGCCGGCCCAGACGGCCGCGCCGGCGCGACAGTGGACGGGCGCCTTCACGACCGCCCGGGACGGCGTCGAGGCGACCGCGACCGTCCTGCAGACCGCCGCCGGGTGGGCCGGCTACGCCACCCTGCCGACCGGGACCGTCGTCTACGCCGGCCCCGGCCCGTCGACGCTGACGCTGTTCAACCTGACCATGCCCGGGGTGCCCGGCCTGGACGGCAACCGGTCCTTCACCGGCCCGTCCGGCACGGTCACGCCCCAGACCGGGGTCGGTGACGGCGGCACCGATCGGTTGACGTTTCCCGCTCGTTCCGCCCGGCACGTGCGGTTCCTCGGCCGGAGTGCCGCCACGCAGTACGGCTACTCGATGTACGCGTTCGAGGCGTTCGACACCGCCGGGACGGACCGGGCGCGTGGCCGTACCGTCACCGTGTCCTCGGCGGACCCGGCGTATCCGGCCGCCAACGCCGTCGACGGCAACGCCGCCACCCGCTGGGCCGTCGCCCGCGAGGAGCGCGGCCGGACCGACAGCTGGCTCGCGGTCGACCTCGGCGCCGCCGTCCAGCTCACCGGCGTGACGATCACCTGGGAGGTCGCGTACGCCACCGCGTACCTCGTGCAGACCTCGACGGACGGCAGCACCTGGACCACCGCCGCGGCCGCCCCCGGCACGGTCACGCTGGGCACCTGGGCCGGGATCGACGGCCGCGCCGGAGTCGTGGCGCACGGCGGCACCGGCCCGGTCACCGCCTCGCCGACCCTGGTCACCGTCCCGGCCGCGACCCTGATCGAGGGCTACGCCGGCGCCGGCACCGACCTGGCCGCGGCCGCCGCGCGACGGCTGCCCACCGGCGGCCCCGCGACGCTGCGGCTCAGCGACGCCGACGGGTACCTGACGCTGCTCAACCTGTCCACGACCGCGGTCAGCGGCGCGGTGCTGACGCTGCCGCGCGGCGACCGGCTGTACCGCGGCCTCTGCGTCAAACGCGCCGACGGCGGACTGGACCTGACCGCTTCCGTGCCCGCCGGGGCCGGCGCCGTGCTGCCCGCCCGGTTCACCGTGACCGGGACGGCGCCGGCCGGGACCCGGTTCAACGTCGCGGACTCCCACCACCTCACCGTCACCGCACCGGCCGGCGCCGCCGTCGACGTCCGGCTCGCCGCCGGGGCCTGGTCCACGCAGGCACAGGTGCCGGCCGGCGCCACCCGCTCCTACAGCGCGACGACCGGCGGCCCGGTCACCCCGTCCACCGACCTGGCCCGCGGCCGCACCACCTTCCCCACCTCGCCGCTGCCGGCCGGGATGGGCGAGCCCTCCCGCGCCGTCGACGGCGACCCAGCCACCTCCTGGCGGCCGGGTCCCGGCGGGCGGATGGTCGTCGACCTCGGTACGGTCCGCGCCGTGGCCGGGGTCACGCTCACCTGGACCGCCGGCACCCGCCCCGACGCCCGCATCGACACGTCCACCGACGGGTCCGCCTACACCGTGTTCAGCGCCGGAACATCGGCCCGGTACGTCGCCGTGACCGTGCCCGCGTGGCGCACCGGCGACCCCGACCTGGTCGACCTGGCGGTGATCTGAGCCCGTGACCGACCACGGCACCGGTACCGCGTGGGACCTGCTGGTCACCCCGTGGCACCTCGACGAGATCGTCCCGGCGTTCCCCGTCCCGGCCGGCGCGGTGGTGACGGGACGGCCCGGCCTGCCCCCTGGCCCCGTGCCGGCCCGGATGAGCCGGCTGCACCGGGCGGCCGCCGACGCGGTGGCCGGGGTACCGCGGCCGCTGGTGCTCTCCGGTGACTGCCCGACCTCCCGCGCGGCGGTGGCCGCCCTGCAACGCCGCCACGGCGACCTGGCGGTGGTGTGGCTGGACGCGCACGGCGACTTCAACACGCCCGCCATCTCGACCAGCGGGTACCTCGGCGGCATGGCCCTGGCGATGCTGACCGGCCGTACGCCCGGCCTGTTCGACGACGAGCTCGGGCTGCGGCCCGTGCCCGACACCGGCGTGGTCCTCGCCGACGCCCGCGACCTCGACCCGGCCGAGCGCGACAGCCTCGCCGCCAGCCAGGTTCACCGCGTGTCCGCCGACCCCGCCGGGCTCGCCGCCGCCCTCGAGCGCCTCGGTCCGGCCCCCGTCTACCTGCACCTCGACATCGACGTCATCGACGGGGCCGAGCTGCCGGGCGCGCGCTTCCCGTCCGGCCCCGGCCCCTCGATCGCGCAGATCGCGGAGTGCCTGGCCGCCGTCTGCGCCACCGCCGACGTCGTGGGCGCCTACATCGCGTGCGCCTGGCTCCCCGAGCACGTCGCGAACCCCACCGCGCGGAAGACGATCGCCCGCCTTGCCGAGGCCCTCGGTGCCGGCCTGAACTGGCCCGAGTAGCGGCGCCGCAAAGGGCCATCGGCTCCTGTCCCGTCCTCACCGCGGACATCGCTGCACTGCACCGGGCCTTCGCGGACGGCATGCGCGCCGCGTACGGCAAGGTCCTGGTGTCCGGCACGCCGCGGATGACCCGGCCGCGGACACGCAAGAAACGCCGACGGGGTGGGCGGGTTCAGCGTCATCGACCCGGGCGGCACCTGGATCCGGGTGTTCCAGGCCGCGCCCGTGCCCGCGACGGCGCGCGTCGGGCGGCTGGGCAAGGCCCTGGCGAATGCCGTCGTGCAGGCCGACTCCAGGGGCAGCGCCGGCCAGGCGGTCCGGATCCTCGACAGTGCGCTGGCCCGGCCGCAAGAAGGCGACGACCCGGTCGAGCAGGTCGAGGTTCTGGTCTACCGCGCCGAACTCGCGCTGGTGCTGGGCGATCCGACGACCGCGGCCGAGATGCTGGCCCGCGCCAAATCCGTCGAGCTCACGCCGGACGAGGCGGAACGGGCCGCTCCCGCGTTCGACGACGCCGCCGAACTGGGCTGAGGTTTGCCTACGCCCACCGTGCGCATTCGGCGGCGAGGCGCGGGTCGGTGCGCACCCAGACCTCGCCCGAGGCGGCCCCGGCCGGCGCGTCGACGCGCTCGAGGCCGAGGAACTCGATCAGCGGGAGCAGTTCGGCGCGTTCGGCCCGGTCGTCGTCGAGCTCGTGCGAGTCGAAGAAGATGTAGAACTGGTCGGTCGGGTCGACGTAGCCCGAGTCGGCCCAGATCCGGGCGACTTCGGTGATCGCCTCGGCCTCCGTCGTGACCGTGGCGGCGCGGGCGGCCCCGCGGTCCTCCGGTGCCGCGTTCAGGTCGGCGAGGTCGGTGAACCACTGGCCGGCGTGGTCCAGGCCGGCGTAGCCGTGCTCGAAGAACAGCATCGCACTCGGCAGGAGTCGGTTGGCCCGGGCGACCTTGAGGTGTTCCGTCCGCGGCTCGTCGCCTTCCTTGATCCGGGAGACCACGCCCAGCGGGGGCGTGAGGACCAGATGCTGCCCCGCCGCTTCGTCCTCGACGGCGTACGTGTCGGACTCCCGGCCCCGGAAGAACGCCGAGAACGCCATGTAGGCCTCCTGGGCGTCGGCCGCGGCGACGCGCTCGTCGTCGCCGTCACCGGTGGTGAAGACGAACTGCTTCGGTCCGGGGTCATAGGGGCGGGCCATGTGCGTCCCTCCGTTCGCGCCTGACAGGTCGGCCAGTGTACGAAACCCACTCGAATTGCGTTCGGCTCGGGCCTACCGTTGCGTACGTGTTCGAGAAGCTGGTCATCCACAAGACGCTGCGCGTGCCGGCGAGCACCGGGGCGGCCGGCGACGGCGCGGCCGTCGCCCGGCAGCTGGACGCGGCGCTGCTCGACGTCGGGTTCTCGGCCTCGCGGGCGCTGCTCGAGCACATCGGCGGCCTGGCTCCCGGGCCGGCCATCGACCTCGCGGCCACCGTCGTGTCGGCGGTTCGCGAGCTCGTCGGGGACCACGTCCGGCACAACGCGTACTTCGTCGGCTTCCCGCACGACGTGCCCGACACCGTCGAGTTCTGGGTCCAGCGGCTGCGGGCGGCCGTGCTCGCCGGCGGCTCGGCGGCCACCGACGAGCAGCTGCTGGCGCTGCTCGGCGCGGGGCTGGTGAACCTGCTCGAGCTGCCCGGCTACGGCACGTACCAGCACACCTACGACGAGCTGCTGGCCGCCCACGACGCGTTCGTCGCGGCGGCGGGGGACCGGCTGACGGTGCTGCACCTCGGCGAGACGGCCGAGCGCGAGGTGGAGCGGCTGTACCTGGCGCTGGCCGGGAGCACCGCGCCGCTGGGCGAGGCCGACCTCGCGATCCTGTCCGAGCTCGCGGTCGCGTGTGCGGACGGCCCGCAGCCGCCGGCCGTTCCGGTGCGCGAGAACCGGGCCGTGCTCAACGGTATCCGGCTCGTGCTGGGCCGGCCGCTGGTCGCCGTGGACACGACGACCGACGTGCTGCGCCTGGCCTGTCACGTCTCCAACGGCGATGCCTCGCTGGCCGTCCCGACCCGGTTCCGGGCGTTCCCGCGCCGGGAGCGCCGGGTACTGCTGGCCGCGCTCGACGCGGTCGTCGGCGCGAACCCGGGCAAGCTCGGCGACGTCGCCCGGTTCGCGGAGCCGTGGAAGCGGCTCGGTGAGCGTTTGCACCCGCACGAGTACCCCCAGTGGCCGCACGCCCGCGAGGTGTTCACGGTCGCGCGCGGCGAGCGGCGGGTCACCGGCATCGCGGGGCGCGCCGAGGCGGCGATCCGGGCCGGCGCCATCGCGCCCGCCGCGTCCGTGCTCACGGCCGCGCCGGGACTGCTGCTGCGCAACGCCGACCGGCTGCTGCGGCAGGCGTCCGCGGCCGAGCGGGCCGCGGTCGTCGACGCGGTCGCGGGCGCGCTCGGCTCGGCGTCGGGCCGGGTGCTGTGCTCGCTGCGGGAGCACGTCGCCAACCGGTTGACGCCCGCGCCGACCCGCATGTTCGCGAACCGCTCGCGGCGCGCGTGGGTCGGGCGGGACACGCGGCCGACGCTGCCGGTCGAGTTGGTGGCGGAGCTGTCGGACCGGCTCGACGCGGAGATCGCCGCGCGGCTGCCGGAGCCGGCGCACCCGCTGCTGGTCGACCCGGACGTGCTCGGCGTCGCGCTGCCGCTGTCGGGCAAGGCGGCCGAGAGCGGCTTCGCGGTACTGCCGCGGGGTTCCCGGGCCGCGGTGCCGGGCGGGCTGCTGCGCTTCTTCATGTACTGGCGGCAGACCCGCAAGCGGACCGACTACGACCTCTCGGTACTGCTGCTGGACGAGGAGTTCCACACGGCGGGTCAGGTGTCGTGGACGAACTACCACCACGACGGGATGGTGCACTCCGGCGACATCACCGACGCCCGCGACGGCGCGACGGAGTTCATCGACGTGCCGCTGACCGTCGGCGGCGCGTACGTGGTGCCGCAGGTCAACATCTACGCCGGCGAGTCGTTCGAGGAGGTGGCGGAGTCGATGTTCGGGTACCAGACGCGCGCCCGCGACCAGGGCGGCGCCCCGTTCGACGCCCGCACCGTGCGGGCCCGATCGCAGCTGCGCGGCCAGGGCCGTATCGCGCTGCCGATGGTCTTCGCCCGCGGCGCGGACGGCTGGCAGGCCGTGTGGCTGCACCTGTACCTGCACGGCCGCCCGGCGTTCAACCGAGTGGAAGGCAACACGTACACGACCGCGGACCGGGTGCGGGCGCTCGTGGAGCGGCAGTACCTGACGATGTCGTACCTCGTCGAGCGCTGGAGCACCAAGGCACCGGTGGCGCTGTGGACCGGCGAGCCGCCGGCCGGGCCGGTGACCTACGTCGGCATCGACGCGCCCGAGGGCCTGCCGGAGGGCTCGGACGTGTACACCCTGGACCGTCTCGGCGAGCTCCTCCCGGCGTAAAATCCAATCGGGCCGAGGCCATGCGGGCGCTTCCTTCTTCCGTTCGATTCGGGAACCTCCGCGCAAGCGGAGGATCTGGCCAAATAGCACCCGCGCTCTCCTCGGCCCTGCCTGCGGGCGACGCATTGGTCTCCGACCCGTCACACTGAGGCCCATGCGTCCGCGGAGCGTCGTTCTCACCTACGTTGCCGCGTTGAACACGGTGCTACCCATCGTGCGCGGCGCGGAGCTGACGGACCGCAAGGGCGTCGTCGCGGGCCTGGAGTACGAGCGGCACGGATTCGGCATCCTGGTCGTGGACGCGCGCGGCCGCATGGTCGACTTCGACCTCGCCGCCGACGGTACCGCCATCTTCGACGCCTGGCGGGTGGCCCAGTTCGCCGGCCGGTTCGCGGATCTGGAGGCCTTCGCGGCCGCGTGCCAGGATCTCGTCGAGGACCACGTCCTCGTCGAGGCGCGTCCCGGCTGGTTCTCGGCCCCGCCCGTCGACCCGCTGGCGGCCTCGCCGTCCGCGGCCGAGGCGGATGCCGCCTGGGACCGCATCTTCCAGCGGACCTTCGGTGCGAACACGTACTGGCCGGCGCTGGACTACCTGCGTCCCCGCGTCGCCGGAGCCGTGCCGCACTTCGTGGCGCTGGCCGAGTCGGCCCCGCATCGCCGGGCGACGGCCCTGGCCGCGGCCGGGCGGGCCGCCGACCCCGAGCGCTCGTTCCGGCCCTCGCCGGAGGCGCGCGCCGCGCTGCGGCCCCTCGCGGCGCGGATCGTGCCGCTGCTCGACGACCCGGACACCGAGGTGCGGGCCGCCGCCGTCTACGCCCTGCACCAGGCCGAGGGCGACCCGGCCGAGCTGTGGCGCCGGCTGGCGGTGGAGACCGAGCCGGAGGTGCGGGCCGCGTTGATCCTGGCGCTCGGACCGGCCGCGGTGTCCTCGCCCGTGCCGGACGGCCCGGAGGCGGCCGCGGCCGCCCTGGTGCGCGCCCGCGCCGGACTGCCGATCGAGCCCGGCGCGGCGGCGTTCGAGGTGCCCGTCGACTGGCGGCGGCGCGAGTCGACCCTGGCCGACCTGCTCCTCGCGACGAACGGCGGTCTCCTCGACGCACTCCCGCCCACGGTGCGGGTCGCGCGGGCGGTGGAGGACTGCGCGCGCTGGTACCGCTCGGCGCGGATCTGGGCGGCGCCCTGGGCCGGGCCACTGCTCCGGCACGACGACCCGGCGGTGCGGGCGGCGGCGGTCGACGCGATTGCCGCGACCGGTGAGCAGGCCGCGCCGTGGGCCGACGACCTGGCGCGGGTGGCCGAGTCGGACGCGGGTCGCGAGAAGGCGATCTGGGTGCTGGGTCGGCTGGGTGATCCCCGCTGGGCGACGCTCGGCGGCTGGACCGAATGGACCTGGCCCGAGCCGTCCGCCGCGCAGACCGAGGCGGTCGGCCGCGTGCTGGCGGCGGCGATCGAGGCCGGCGACGTCGAGTGCGTGACGACGATATCCTTGCGGGTGCGGTTCTCGGCGGCATGGGCCGCCGGCCTGGTGCCGCCGCTGCGAAGAGCCCGTGCCCTCGCGCCGAAGGAAGTGACGTGGACGCTGGTCTGCCAGAACGCGGCGGAGGCGGCCGACCTGCCCGCGCTGCGGTTGCTGGCGGCCGACGGGTTCGCGGCGGCGGCCGTCGTGTGCTGGCGAATGACCGGCGACCGCTCGGTGGTGGTCGCGGCGATCCGCAAGGCGATCGAGGACTGGGAATGGTCCCTGATCACCCATGGGCTGACGGCCGCGGCTGAGGCCGGTGTGGCCCTGCCGGAGCTGCTGGAGACGCTGCGGGACTTTCAGCGGACCGATGACGCCCCGGCGATGGTCCACGAGGCGAAGCTCGCCGCGTTCCGGGTCCTGCTCGCGGCCGGTGAGCCCGAGGATCGGATCCGGGCCAGTGTCCGCGCGATGATGGACCAGGACGGCAGCAGCGCCAACCGGGCCGCCGCGCTCGTCGTCGAGCGCGGCTGGACCGACCTCACCGGTGACCTGCTCGACGTCCTCCGCTGGACCATCCGTCCGGGCCCGGCGGCCGAGGCGCTGTGGCGGCTGGGCGTGCCCACCGAGGACCTGGTGCCGAGCCTGCTGGCGGTCGTCGCGAGCGGCATCGACCCGGTCGGGGCGGTGCGGGCCATGGTCACCATCGGCGCGACGGCGACCGGCCCGCACCTGGCCGAGCTGGCCGAGCGGGACCGTGCCATCGAGTTCGGCACCAGCTCCGAGCGCATGGCCTGGGACGACGAAGCCGTCTGCCGCACCCTGCGCGCCGCGGCCGCCGCCCTGGCCGCGCTCGGCTGACTACCGGGTCAGCTTCTCCGAGAGGTCCCAGAGGCGGGCCGCGTCCTCCTCGCTGCGCAGCGGGGCGTACAGCTCCTGCTCCGCCGGGGCGCCCGCGAGGTGTTGGAAGCCGCTCGGCCCGTACAACCGCCCGCCCTTGGCTTCGGGAGCGGTGGCCGCGTAGAGCGCCGGCAGCGCCGCCGACTCGATCGTCCCGAACAGGATTCCCCGGCGGCCCAGCGTGCGGATCAGCCGGCCGCCGAGGGTCGGGCGGGGGCGGCCCATGCCGGGCTGGGCCTGCAGGAGGTTGGTCGCCGCCACGCCCGGGTGGGCCAGGTTGCTCGTGATGCCCCAGCCCGCGGCCCGGCTGCGGCGGTCCAGCTCCAGGCCGAACAGGCCCAGCGCGATCTTCGACTGGCCGTAGGCGCGCATCCCGTCGTACGAGCGTTCCCAGTTCGGGTCGTCCCAGTTCACGGTTCCCTGGCGGGCGGCCACGCTGATCTGGGACGTGACCGTCGCCCGCCCCGCCTGCAGGAGCGGCAGGAGGTGGTTGACGAGGGCGAAGTGGCCCAGGTGGTTGGTGGCGAACTGCAGCTCGAAGCCGTCCGCGGTGGTCTGGCGGGACGGCGGGGTCATGACGCCCGCGTTGTTGACGAGCAGGTGGATCGGGCGGTGCTCGGCGAGCAGCTCCGCGCCCAGGGCGGCCACCGACGCCAGCGACGACAGGTCGAGCCGGCGCAGGGAGACGGCGCCCGGCATCGCCGCGATGGCCGCTTCGCCCTTGCCGGTGTTGCGGACGGGCATGATGACTTCCGCGCCGGCGCGCGCCAGGCGGGTGGCGATGCCGAGGCCCACGCCGTCGCTCGCGCCGGTGACGACGGCCAGTTTGCCGGAAAGGTCGGTGAGGTCCATGCGTCCAGGCTGCGCCGGCTACGCAGGGTTATCCACGGCCTCTCGATCCCAGGCTACGGGTCCGCGGCGGTGGTACAACGGAGCCATGATCGATCGGGCGGGGCTGGCCGAATTTCTGCGGCGGCGCCGGGAGGCGTTGCAGCCGGAGGACGTGGGGCTGCCGCGCGGGCAGCGGCGGCGGACCAGCGGGCTGCGCCGGGAGGAGGTGGCGGCGCTCTGCCACATCTCGGCCGACTACTACAGCCGGCTCGAGCGGGAGCGGGGGCCGCATCCGTCGGAGCAGATGATCGGGTCGATCGCGCAGGGGCTGCACCTGACGCTCGACGAGCGTGACCACCTGTTCCGGCTGGCCGGGCACCATCCGCCGAGCCGGGGGACCGGCGGGGACTACATCAGCCCGGGCATGCTGCGGATCTTCGACCGGCTCGCGGACACGCCGGCCGAGATCGTGACCGAGCTGGGGGAGACGCTGCGGCAGACGGCGCTCGGGGTGGCGCTGACCGGGGACAGCACGCGGTACACGGGGCCGGCCCGGAGCATCGGGTACCGGTGGTTCACCGATCCGGCCTGCCGGGCCATGTACCACCCGGACGACCACGGGCTGCACTCGCGCGTGTTCGCGTCCGGGCTGCGCTCGACCGTGGCGCTGCGCGGGCCCGAGTCGTGGGCGGCGCATCTGCAGCGGCTGCTGCTCAAGGAGAGCGCGGAGTTCCGGGCCGTGTGGGACGAGCATGAGATCGGCGTCCGGTACGCGCACACCAAGCGCTACCTCCACCCCGAGGTGGGGCTGCTCGAGGTCGAATGCCAGTCGCTGCTCGACCCCGACCAGGCCCACGCGCTGCTGGTGTACACGGCGATCCCGGGCAGCGAGAGCTACGAGAAGCTGCGGCTGCTGTCGGTGATCGGCACGCAGCTGGCCTGAGCCGGGAATCGGACAGATCCCTGCGATGGCACGGGATGGCACGCGTCCGGCCTTGAGGGTGCCGAGCGGCGCCCACGAGGGAGACATCATGAACATCCGCGGCAAGCTGCTCAGCGTGGTGGGTACGGTCACGGCCGCCGTGGCGGCGATCCTGGTGACGCCGTCCGCCGCGCACGCCGCCATCGATCCGTTCACGTGCTTCATCCAGACGGCCGACGGGCACTACGTCACCGCGGTCGGCGGGGGAGGCCGCACGACGGACGTCATGCATACCAACGCCACCCGGCCGAGCACGTGGGAGCGGTTCACCAAGGTGCCGCAGGGCGACCTGTTCGGCCACTTCGCGCTGCGCACGTTCACCGGCAACTACGTGACGGCGGTCAACAGCGGCGGCCTGAACACCACCCAGGTGTCGGACGTCCTGCACACCGACGCGACGCGGATCGGCACGTGGGAGCTGTTCTCCACGTTCAGCCTGTCCGACGGTACCGTCGGCATCCGGGTCTTCGACAACCACTTCCTGGCCGCGCTCAACGGCGGCAACCGCACGACGAAGGTCTTCGACTCGGACCGCGCGAACCTCATCATCCCGGACACGCACTTCCGCTTCACCTGCGGCGTCTGATCAATCTCTGCGAACACTGAACAAAGTTCAACAATTCACTGTTGGACATTGTTCGATGGCGATGAGACGCCACACACTGGGCATTCCTGACCCGTCCGCCAGCGGGAGATGTCCATGATTCGATTGAAGTTCAGGCCGCGACGCAGGGTGTTCGCCATCGTGGCGGGCGCCCTGCTCGTCGTCGGCATCGGTACCGCGCCCGCCTGGGCGCAGCAGCAACAGCAGCAGGGCCCGCCGGATCCCACGATCCCGGCCAACGATCACGCGCGGGGGCTCAACTACGACGGGTTCAAGGTCGGCACCGGGCGCTGCAAGGGCCTCTTCGAGGTCAAGAACGTCCCCGGCGCCTGTACCCACGGTCCGGACGCGGCGTTCGCCGGCATGGACGTGACCAAGTCGGTCGCGCCGCTCGCCGAGGCCAAAAGCGCAGTACAAGCCGCGAACATCGTCTGTGACGGGGACGGCCAGTCCGGCAACCGGGTGCAGGTCCTGTACGTGCGCGGGTCCAGCAACGCCGACCGGCTCGGGCAGTACCTCGGCTCGATCCGGACGTGGACGCAGGGTGTCGACGACATCTACAGCGCGTCCGCAGCCCAGACCGGCGGCACGCGCCATGTCCGGTTCGTGACCGACAGCTCCTGCAACATCTCGGTCACCAGCGTGGCGATCGCCAACAGCGCGCTGAGCGACTTCGGCGCCTCGGTGCAGGCCATCCAGGCCCAGGGCTACAACCGCAGCGACCGCAAGTACCTCATGTACGTCGACGCGACCGCGCTGTGCGGCGTGGCCTACGTGACCCTCGACGACCGCCCCGGCCAGGACAACTACAACAACTCCGGGGCGAGCTTCAGCCGCGTGGACTCGGGCTGCTGGAGCTCGGGGCCGGCGGCGCACGAGCTGACGCACGCGATGGGTGCGGTGATGAGCAGCTCGCCGAACCATACGGCGTACGGCCACTGCACCGACGACTACGACATCATGTGCTACAACGACGGGCCCGGCACCGTCATGCGCATCGTCTGCGGCGACCAGGCCCAGGACAACCGCCTGGACTGCAACAAGGACGACTACTTCAACACCAACCCGCCCGCGGGGTCGTACCTCGCGACGCACTGGAACACGGCCAACAACCGCTTCCTGATCACCAGCGGCGGAAGTTCCGGCGGCTCGGGCGCGGCGGGCACGATCACCGGGCCCGGCGGCAAGTGCGTCGACGTGAGCGGCGACGACACCGGCAGCAACGGCACCGCGGTGCAGTTGTGGGACTGCCAGTCCGGCGCGGTCGACCAGCGCTGGACGCACAACGCGAACGGCTCGCTCGCCACGCTCGGCCGGTGCCTGGACATCAACGGCAACGGTACGGCCAACGGCACGCAGGTCGAGCTGTGGGACTGCAACGGGGTCGGCGGCCAGAAGTTCGTTCAGCAGGCCGACGGCTCGCTGCGCAACCCGCAGTCCGGGCGATGCCTGGACGCGCCCAACGGCAACACGGGCAACGGTACGCGGCTGCAGATCTGGGACTGCAACGGTTCCGGGGCGCAGAAGTTCGCCGTGAACGGCGGCGGCACCGTCAACGGCCCCGGCGGCAAGTGCGTCGACGTGGCCGGCGACGACAACGGCAGCAACGGCACCGCGGTGCAGTTGTGGGACTGCCAGGCCGGCGCGGTGGACCAGCACTGGTTCCACAACGCCAACAACTCGCTGCGGACGCTGAACCGGTGCCTGGACATCATCGGCAACGGCACGGCCAACGGCACCCAGGTCGAGCTGTGGGACTGCAACGGGGTCGGCGGCCAGGCGTGGGTCCAGCAGGCCGACGGCTCGCTGCGCAACCCGCAGTCCGGCCGCTGCCTGGACGCGCCGAGCGGCAACACGGCGAACGGCACCCGGCTGCAGATCTGGGACTGCAACGGCAGCGCGGCGCAGAAGTTCGCGCTGAGCTGACGGAGGAAACACCAGGAGGCCGTCCCGAATCGGGGCGGCCTTCCTGCTGTGCCCGGAACTCATTAAGGTGTCCGCTACAACGGGGAGGTTGACGTGCGCCTGGAACAGGCCTACGAGCACCAGCGGGACAATGCGTTCGGGTTCCTGCGGCTGTGCTTCGCGCTGCTGGTCATGGTCGGGCACGCCGGCGTGATCGGGTGGGGGCCGGGGCACGAGCCGGTCCGGATGCTGCTCGACACCGGCGGCGTGGCGGTCACCGGATTCTTCGGGCTGTCGGGTTTCCTCATCTCGCGCAGCGGCCGGCGCACCGGCCCGGTGCGGTTCACCTGGCACCGGATGCTCAGGATTTTTCCCGGGTACTGGGTGTGCCTGCTGGTCATGGCCTTCGTGCTCGCGCCCCTGTTGTACTGGTACGAGCACAACACGGTCGCCGGCTTCCTCACCGCCGCGGACGGCCCGGTCGGCTACGTGCTCAACAACGTCCTGACCGACCAGGGCCAGGGCGACATCTCCGGCGTGACCCGCGAGGCCGCGTTCGCCGGCGCGATCAACGGCTCGCTGTGGACGCTGAAGACCGAGCTGACCTGCTACCTGCTGGTGCTCGGGCTGGCGGTGACGACCCTGCTGCGGCGAGCCCGCTGGGTCGTGCCGGCCTTCGCGGCGGTGCTGCTGGCGGTGATCGTGGCGGATACGGTACGGGGCCCGTCCGAGCCCGGCCCGCTCGCCGACGGCCACTCGGTGCACGTGCCGGTGCTCGGCTGGTTCCGCCTGTTCTACCTGGTCGTCTTCGTGCTGGCGTTCGTGCTGGGGATGACCGCCGACCTGTACCGGTCGGTCATCCCGCTCAACGACGTGCTCGGCGTGGCCGCGCTGGTGCTGGTGGCGGCGTCGCTGTGGCTGGACTGGCCGCTGTTCGGCCCGTGCATCGTGGCGTTCGTCTACCTGCTGCTGTGGGCCGGCGTCCGGCTGCCGAAGG
Organism: Dactylosporangium sp. CS-033363; assembly: GCF_050942475.1. Lineage (NCBI taxonomy): Bacteria > Bacillati > Actinomycetota > Actinomycetes > Micromonosporales > Micromonosporaceae > Dactylosporangium > Dactylosporangium sp. CS-033363. The sequence continues at coordinate 4,191,921 of NZ_CP192032.1, forward strand.
TGCTGCGCCGGGTCGGCCGGCGCAACGACTACTCCTACGGCGTGTACATCTACGCGTTCCCGATCCAGCAGGCCCTCGCGATCGTGGGCCTGCCCCGGTTCGGCTGGACGGTGTACCTGCTGACGTCCGTGATCGCGGTGGCCGCGGTGGCCGCCGGCTCCTGGCACCTGGTCGAGAAGCCGGCGCTGGGGCTCAAGGACTGGACGCCCCGCCGCCGCCCGCCGGTCAGCGGCCGGCGTGCTCGGCGCGGGCCGGTGCCCCGACCTCGTGCAGGTACCGAAGCGCCTGCCGGTATGACGTGATCAGGCCGGTCTGGGCGTAGGGGACGCCGATCTGCTCGCAGTACTGCTGCACGATCGGCTGGGCCTTGCGCAGGTTGGCGCTCGGCATGCCCGGGAACAGGTGGTGCTCGATCTGGTAGTTCAGGCCGCCGAGGGCCACGTCGGTCAGCCAGTTGCCGTGCACGTTGCGGGACGTGAGCACCTGCTTGCGCAGGAAGTCCTCGTCGCCGGTCGGGTGCGGCATGCCCTTGTGGTTGGGCGCGAACGTCATGCCGAGGTAGACGCCGAAGATCGCCTGGTGCACGAGGACGAAGGCGAGCGCCTGCAGCGGGGACAGGACGAGCAGCAGCGCCCCGAGGAAGGCGGCGGCGTGCACGATCAGCAGGGCGGTCTCCAGGCGGCGCCGCTTCACGGTACCGTTGCGGATGGCCTTGATGCTCGAGACCTTGAGGTCGATGGCGAGCAGGGTGAGCAGCGGGAAGAACAGCCCGGCCTGGTGGCGGGTGATGAAGCCCTTGAGCCCGCGCCGCCCGAACGCCGACTCGGTGGCCCAGATGAGCACCTCGGGCGCCACGTCCGGGTCGAGGTCGTCGTGGTTCGGGTTGTTGTGGTGGCGGGTGTGCTTGTCCATCCACCAGCCGTAGCTCATCCCGATGCCGATGTTCCCGGCGACCATCCCGGCGATCTCGCTGGGGCGCTTGGTGCGGAACACCTGCCGGTGGGCCAGATCGTGGGCCACGAGCGCGAGCTGGGTGAAGGTGACGGCGAGGAACGCCGCGGTGACCAGCTGCCACCAGGACGAGCCGATGAGCACGAACGCGGTCCAGCCGCCGACGACCATGAGCGCGACGACGGTCAGCCGCGCGAAGTAGTAGGCGGGCCGGCGTTCCATCAGCCCCTCGGCGTTGATCCGGCGGGTCAGGACGGCGAAGTCGCTGCCGGCCGCCGTCCGCGTCGGCGTCATCGTGGTCGTCATGGCCCTAATCCAACCGGCGGCCGCCCCGCGCGTCAGGAGCGCTACGTCCTCCGGCATGGGGGTGCTACCACCACCATCCGAGGATGGGTGGGCAGGCACAATATGACAGGTGAGGGTTGCCGCATGGGGTGAACGCGCAGGCCAGTGGGCCCGGCGCGGGGTGCGCTCCGTGCTGTCCGGGATGGCCGTGGCCGGACTGGCGGTGACCAACCTGTTGCTGTTCGTGGTGGCCGTGGTGGCGCTGGCGCTGACGCCGGTGCCGTTCCTGGGCCTGGCGCTGGTGCCCTGGACGATGACGCTGGTGCGGATGCGCTGCGACCTGGAGCGCCGGTGCGCCTCGCGGGCCGGTGTCCTGGTGTCGCGGCCCTACCACCCGGCGCCGGAGCGGGCCGTCGCCGGCGGCTGGCAGCGCTTCCGGTGGACCGTGACCGACCCCGCCACCTGGCGCGACCTCGCGTGGCTGGTGCCGGGCGCGATCGTCGGCCTCGCGCTGGGCCTGATCGCCCTGGCGATTCCGTTGTACGGCCTGCTGGGCCTCACCCTCACGCCCCTGTGGATCTGGCTGGGTACCGGCTGGTACGGGTACGGCGCCCTCTGGTCGGTCGCCAACTTCGAGGAGGGCCTGCTCTGCCTCCCGCAGGGCCTCGTGATCCTCGTCGGCGGGCTGTGGCTGGCGCCGTGGCTGCGGCGGGTCGACGCGATGTTCGCCAAGCTGTTCCTCGCCCCGACCAAGGCGGCCGAGCTGCGCCTGCGGGTCGTGCAGCTGTCGGTGAGCCGGGCCGACACGGTCGACGCCCAGGCCGCCGAGCTGCGCCGCATCGAGCGCGACCTGCACGACGGCGTCCAGGCCCGGCTGGTCTCCCTGGGCATGATGATCGGCCTGGCCGACGCGCTGATCGACCGCAACCCGGCCGGGGCGCACCAGCTGCTGGCGGAGGCCCGCGAGTCCAGCGGCGCCGCGCTCGTCGAGCTGCGCCACCTCGTCCGGGGGATTCACCCGCCCGTGCTCGCCGAGCGCGGCCTCGGCGGCGCCGTCCGCGCGCTGGCGATCAGCCTGCCGCTGCCGATCACCGTCGAGATCGACCTGCCCGGCCGGCCCGACACGCCCGTGGAGTCGGCCGCGTACTTCGCCGTCGCCGAGACCCTCGCCAACATGATCCGGCACAGCCGCGCCCACAGCGGTTCGGTGGCCCTGCGGCACGCGGACGGCGTGCTGAGCATGGTGGTCACCGACGACGGCGCGGGCGGCGCCGACTCCGCCGCCGGCACCGGACTGCGCGGGATCGAGCGCCGCCTGGCCGCGTTCGATGGCACCATGGCGCTGTCGAGCCCGCCCGGGGGACCCACCGTCGTCACCATGGAGTTGCCGTGCGCGTTGTCATCGCCGAGGACCATGCCCTCCTCCGTGACGGATTGACCCGGCTGCTGCAGGCCTTCGACTTCGACGTCGTCGCGGTCGTGGACAACGGCCCGGCGCTGCTGCCCGCCCTCATCGCGCACAAGCCCGACGTGGCGGTGATCGACGTGCGCCTCCCGCCGACCTTCACCGACGAGGGACTGCAGGCCGCGATCGCCGCCCGCACCCAGGTCCCCGGCCTGCCGATCCTCATGCTGTCCCAGCACGTCGAGCCGCTCTACGCCCGCGAACTGCTCGGCACCCCGCAGGGCGGCGTCGGCTACCTGCTCAAGGACCGCGTCTCCGACGTCGGCGAGTTCATCGAGGCGGTCCGCCGGGTGGCCGAGGGCGGCACGGCCATGGACCACGAGGTGATCACGCAGCTGCTGGCCCGCCGCGAACCCCTGGCCGTGCTCACCGCCCGCGAGCGCGAGGTCCTCGGCGAGATGGCCGAGGGCCGCTCCAACGCCGCGATCGCGGTGAAGCTGCGGATCACGGAGAAGGCGGTCAGCAAGCACATCAACAACATCCTCACGAAGCTGGACATGCCGCCCTCCAACGACGACAACCGCAGGGTCCTCGCCGTCCTGGCCTACCTCAACGCCTGAGGCCCGCACTCCGAGGTAAAAAATTCTAGACACGGTGTCGGCCGTGCTTTACCTTCGACATGTCAAGTTTTTTGGACATGGGAGCGTGGGGCATGTCGTCCGAAGAGCAGCGCGCCTGGATCTACGCCGTCGTGGGCCTCGTCGTCCCGGCCGTCTACCTGACCACCGTGCTGTCGAAGGTGCCCGGCACCGACGTGGCCACGATCTCCTACGTGCGGCCGATGCTCATCGCGACGGCGGTCGCCATCGGCGCGAGCATCGTGCTGAGCATCCTGACCGCGATCTTCGCCGGGATCCTGACCGGGATCACGTCCGGGATGGCCGCGACGAAGGACCTGGGCCGGACCGACGAGCGGGATCGCGCGATCAACCGGCGGGGTGAGTACGCCGGGTTCTACGTCATGAGCATCGCGTCGCTCGTGCCGCTGGGCCTCGCCCTGGCCGAGGCCGAGCACTTCTGGATCGCCAACTCGCTCTATCTCGCCTTCGTGCTGGCCGCGCTCACGTCCGCCGTGGTGCGGATCGTCGCGTACCGGCGCGGCTGAGCATCAACAAAGCGGCCGATCGTCAAACAATTCGAGGAGGGGTCATGGAAACGGAACGCGTCCGCACCGCCCGCATGACCGGGCTGCTCTACCTCGGCGTGGCCATCGCCGGGTTCGGCTTCTACTTCGCGCTCCTCCCGCGGCTCTTCGCCCCCGGCGACCCGCAGGCGACGCTGGCCAACCTGGTCGCGCACGAGTCGCAGGCCCGCGCCATCGTCGCCGTGGAGCTCATGCTGGTCGTCACCCAGGCCCTCACCGCGCTGTGGTTCCAGCGCCTGTTCCACGCCGCACAGCCCCTCGCCGCCGCCGGCATCGCCGCCTTCGGCATGGTCAACGCGGTCGCGGGCCTGGTCAGCGCCGCGCTGCTGGCCACGGCGGCCGGCGTCGCCGCCGAGCCGTTCGGCGACGCGGCGGCCATGGTGCAGCTGCTGTACCAGATCAGCGACGACGTGTGGGGTGTCGCCGCGCTGTTCTTCGGCCTGTGGCTGATCCCGATGGGCTGGTGCGTCCTGCGTACCGGCTGGATGCCCAAGGTCCTCGGCTGGATCCTCGTCGGCGGCGGGGTCGGCTACGTGCTCAGCGCGTTCGTGCGCTACCTCGTCCCCGACCTGGGCGTCGTCGCCGAGGCGCTGGCCTACCCGGCGTCGGTCGGCGAGTTCTGGATGGTCGGCTACCTGCTGATCTTCGGCGTCCGCCGCCCGCGGACGGCGGACGCGGCGGCGGGATCGGCATCCAGCGCGGCGGCAGTGTCAGCGCCGTCATAAAGCGGGATCAGCTGGGTAGAGCCGGGCTCGGCGAGGAGGTCCGCATGAACGAGCTGAGTGGCAAGACGGCCCTGGTCACCGGGGCCACGAGCGGGATCGGCCGGGCGAGCGCCACCGCGCTCGCCGCACGGGGAGCCACCGTCGTCGTGCACGGACGAGACGCCGGGCACGGCGAGCAGGTGGTCAAGGAGATCGAGGCGGCGGGCGGCTCCGCTCAGTTCGTCGCGGCCGACCTGACCGACCCGGCGCAGGTCACCGCGCTGGCCGAGCGGGCGGGACCGGTGGACGTGCTGGTCAACAACGCGGGCCGGTCGTGGTTCGGGCCGAGCGGTGATCTCGAAACCGCGACCTACGACACGATGTTCGACGGCAACGTGCGCGCGGCGTATCTGCTCACCGCCGCACTGGCCCCGGGCATGGCCGCCCGCGGATCCGGATCGATCGTCAACGTCGCCAGCATGGCGGGCCTGGTCGGACTGGCTGGCGGCGCCGCCTACAGCGCGACCAAGGCGGCGCTGTCCGCGATGACGCGCTCCTGGGCGGCCGAGTTCTCGCCGGCCGGCGTGCGGGTCAACGCCGTCGCCCCCGGCCCGGTCTACACCAGCGGGACGTCGGCCGACCGTATCGATGGGCTTGCCGCCACCACGCTGCTTGGCCGGGCGGCCGATCCCGCGGAGATCGCCGAGGTCATCGCGTTCCTGTCCACCGACGGCGCCGGCTACATCACCGGCGCGACCATCCCGGTCGACGGTGGCCGCACCGCCGTCTGACCCATCCAGTGCAGGGATGCCCCGTCCGTCAAACGCCCGGACACAGTCCGCGCAGGGTCGCCTCGACGCCCGGCGCGTGCAGGCCTACACGCCCAGGAAGTCGCGTACCTGATCGGCGGTGAGCCCGGCCGTCAGCGGGAGGGAACGGTCGGCGTCGGACATCACGAACAGGTGCACCTCGGGCTCGTAGGACGGCAGCACCGACGCCCACCAGGCGACGAAGTCCGCGATCGCGTCGGGCCGCAGCGGCTCGAACGTGACCGTGCATCCGTCGCGCAGCAGCTCGACCTCCACGCTGCCGTCGCCTGCCGGCAGGACCGCGTAGGCGGCGGTCGCACGGTCGTCGCGGCCGATGACCGCCCCGGTCGCCCGGGGCCAGCGGCCGCGGACGGTCTCGAGCCACGCCCCCGGTTCGAACTGCCACGCTGGGGTTCCCATGGGCACCGCCGCAGCATCGCTCATGTCCACATCCTAGATCTCGACCCGGATGAATCCCGGCACGCCGACGGCGACCATCCGCTCACGCATGAACGTGGCGACCTCGATGTCGTTGGTGACGATCTCGAGGATCTCGAGCGGGTTCGCCGGGTCCTCGATGGCATCGAGGTACTTCTGCAGCCGCTTGTCGATGTCGACGACGGCGAAGTTGCGCAGCTTCTCCGGCATGGAGGGCGGATAGTAGAAGCTGCTGTTCTTGTGCGAGCCCCGGTACTTGGCGTCCTGCGCCGAGCCGCGCTGCCCGTCCAGGCCGTCGGCCCAGGTCTGCCGCCCGCCGCCGGGTGCCACGTTGTACTCGGTGGCGCCCAGTTTGTCGCGCTGGTAGTCGTACTGGGGACCGGCCTGGGTCACCGCCCGGGTCAGGTTGGCCGCGTCGAGCCGCTGCGCGTACGCCCGCATGCCCGCCTGACCGGCCGCGTCGAGCAGGACGCGTTCGGTGCCGTCGATGAGGGTGACCGTATCGCCGACCGCACTGCCGAGCTGGATCTGTTCGATCAGGTTCGCCAGCTCCGTGGCGGACATCGCACCGCTCAGGAAGGACCGGACGAGCCAGGTGCCGACCAGGGCCGCGGCGGCGGCACCGACCACGACGATGCCGGTGAGGGCGGCCGGTTCGGAGCAGCCGGCGGCGGGCGAGCCGGGGATCGTCTCGTAGCTGATGCCGCAGGCGAGGGCGGCGCCGGGGGACGCGAGCAGCAGCGCGGCGACGGCGGCGAGGAGGACCAGCGCCGCGCGGAACACCCGGGCCGGGCTCACGCGGCGACCGCCTGAGCGCGGGCGCCGGAGCGCTGGATGCCGGCGTCGCGGCGCAGCCGCAGGATCCGCATCCGGAGTTCGTCGTCGCCGGGTGCGTCGGGTGCGGTCTCGCCGCGGGTGCGGTGCCACAGCTGGGTCGCGAGCTCGAGCTGGGCCTGCTGCAGGCGGTCCATCGCCCGGTACGCGGCCCAGCCGTCCCGGCGCAGGAGCGTGATGCGCAACCAGAAGCGCCGGGCCGGGCTCAGCAGCACCGGGACCTCGGCGGCCCGCACCGTGCCGAACCCGACGTCCGCCTCGGTCAGCAGCTCGGCGGACAAGCCCGCCGCCTGGCTGCGCCCGCCGGCGCGGACGAGGAGGGTGTACATGACGACGATCGGGGCCTGGACGACGATCAGGATCAGCACCGGCAGCACCACCGTGTCGAGGGTCGGGGTGACGTCGAACCAGCGGGACTCGGCCCGGCCGAACCAGGGAAAGATGACGTCGCAGGCGAAGTGGCCACCGATGCCGGCGATGAGGCCACCCGCGACGGCGGCGATGCGCTGCCGGCGGTCGGCGAGCTGGCGCGCCACCCCCAGCCCGGCCCCGACCACGGCCGTGAACGCGGCGTGGGACGCCAGCAGGCCGACCGACTGGCGCATGAAGAACTGGAAGGAGGCGACCCCGCCGTGCGCGGCCGCGGTGTACTCGACGCTCTCGTTGAGGTTGAAGCCGAGCCCGATCGCCGCGCCGAGGACCACGCCGGACACGACCCCGTCGAAGTACCGGCGCAGGACCAGGAACACCAGGAGGATCCCGGCGCCCTTGCCCAGCTCCTCGAAGAGGCCCGCGTTGAACGCGAGCCCGACGTTGATGTCGTGCATGACCCGCATCGACGTGGTCAGGTCGCCGGCGTCGACGCCGGCCTCGATGGTGCTCTTGGCGTAGCGCGGGGCGTAGTCGAGGTACCAGATGTTCGTGGAACCGCCGAAGCCGCCCGCGACGAGCGCGCCCCAGGCGACACCGGCCAGCAGCAGCCAGATCGGCATCCGGCGGTACCGCTGCAGCCGTTGCACCGTCCACACCGCACCGGCGGTGCTGAGCAGGCACAGCACCAGGATGCCGACATCGCTGAACAGGAAGTACAGCGACAGCACCAGGTAGGGCGCCAGCAGCACGCCGGCGGTCACCACGACGGCGAGCGGACCGCGCCGTTCGCCGGCGAGCCGCGGGTAAGCCAGCCAGACGGCCGCGGCCAGCACCCAGCCGGCGATGAAGCACCAGAACTCGACCCTGACCACCGGCTGCTGCAGATCGCCGAACAGCCCGATCACCGGATCGGTGTCGACGACCCGGGGCGCGGCCGCGTCGAGCAGCATCTCGACCCCGTACCAGCCCGACATCGCGAGCGCGATCACCAGCACGGGCGCCGGCCGGATGCCGCGAAGCCCGGCGCTCAGCGCGGCGTCGGCCCGCAGGATCGCCGCCCTCATCGCCCGGCCCCCCGCGTCGGGAACTGCGGCAGCGGCGGCAGTCCGGTCGGGAAGTTGGTCGGGAGGTTGGTGGGCAGCCCCGGAACCGACGGGATCTGCGTCGACTGCTCGGTGTCCACCGCACAGCCGACCACCAGGCCCGAGGTTGCCAGCACGACGCCCAGGGCGCCGCAGACGATCATCATGCGGTACTGCGGCCGCCGCTCGTATCCCGGTGGACCCGGATCGCCGCCCGTCGCTGCCATGTCGTTACCCCCGCTCCGACTTCGACCTCCCGGTCGATCGACGGACACAAAGATACATGGTTGTCACTCCCCGTGGGGGGCGCCGGTTCACGGGTGCAGGCGGGCGTCCAGTTCGGCCGTCTGCTGGGTGGCGCCCAGCCCGGCGTACAGGTCGCGGGCCTCCGTCCACGCGGCGCGGGCGGCGGCCGGGTCGGTGGCGCGCTGGGCGTCGCCGAGGGTCTGCAGGGCGCCGGCGAGGAACGAGGACCAGCCGCGGGTACGCCACAGCCGCACCGACTCGCGCAGCCGTTCCAGCGCCTCGGCGGGCCGGCCCTCGGCCAGGTCGAGCTCGCCGAGCACCCCCAGCGCGTCGGCGACGTGGTGCGACATCGTGTACTCGCGGCCCAGGGCCAGGGTGGCCTCGGCGGCGGCGCGGGCGCGGGGGTCGGCCTGCTTGCTGTACACCCGGGAAAGGGCCAGCATCGTGAGGGCCAGGGCGTAGTGGTCCCGGTAGCGCTGGGAGATGACCCGGGACTCCTCCAGGAATCCGAGGGCCTCGTCAAGCCGGCCGGCCTCGCCGTGGCCGATGCCGAGGAACTGCAGGACGGCCGCCTCGTAGCGCGGGTTGCCCAGGGCGCGGGCGTCGTCGAGGCCGGCGAACAGGTGCTCCAGGATGCCCGCGGACCGGCCCTGTTCGCGCAGGGCGACGGCGATGGCCACGTGGGCGCGGGCGCGGCCGCCGAGGTGTCCGGCGTCGGTGGCCAGGCGCAGCCCGCGCTCGGCCGCGGCCAGGGCCTCCGCGTGCGCGCCGCGGGCCACGAGGCCCCAGGCGAGCATGACGGCCGCGTCGGCCATCCCGCGCGGCTCGGCCAGGGCGGTGAACAGGTCGGTGAGCCGGCGGGCGTCCGCCTCGAGGCCCGCCATCGCGCCGGGGCCGGCGCTGTTCCAGGCGCGCACCTCGGCCAGGCCGCGCAGCATGACCGCCTCGCCGAGGGTGTTGCCGGTACGCCGGCACAGCAGCATGACCCGCTCGTTGGTGGTTCGCCAGGACTCGTACATGCCGCGCAGGTCGAAGTACTTCTCCATGGTGCCGGCGAGGCTGAAGGCGAGGTCGTCGAGGTCGTGCTCGCACGCCTGGCGCACCGCGGCGAGCAGGGCGGAGCGCTCGGCGTCGAACCACTCCAGGGGGTCGAAGCGGCTCAGGTCGGGCACCGGCGGGCGGACGGCCGGGCCGGACAGCACCGCGAAGCACGGGCCGGGCACGCCGGGCGCCATCCGCTCGGCCAGGGCCAGCCAGCCGCCGAGGCCGCGGGTCAGCGCGCCGTCCGCCTCGTCCGGCTCGGCCAGGGCGAGCGAGCGGGCGTAGAGCCGGACGAGGTCGTGCAGCCGGTAGCGCACCTGCCCGATCGCGTCGGTCCGGGCGAGCATGAGCAGCTGCGCGTCGACGAGCGCGTCGAGGTGCTCGACGGCGTCGTCGGGCGGCGCCTCCAGCAGGCACGCGGCGAGCCACACCGGCACGTCGGGCGCGTCGAACAGGCCGAGCATCCGCAGCAGCCGCTTGGCGACGTCGCTGAGCCCGCGGTAGCTCAGCGCCAGCGACGCCCGCACCTCCAGGTCCCCGGCGGTGAGCCGGTCGAGGCGGCGGCGCTCGTCGGCGAAGTGCGCGGTGAGGTCGGCCAGCCGCCAGCCGGGCCTTGCCGCGAGGCGGGCGCCGGCGACGCGGACGGCGAGCGGCAGTTTTCCGCACAGGCGCACGAGTTCCGCCGCGGCGGCGGGTTCGGTCGCGACCCGCTCGGCGCCGGCCACCTCGCCCAGCAGGCGCAGGGCGTCGGTGAGGGCGAAGTCGCCGAGGTCGAACCAGCGGGCACCCTCCACGCCGGCCAGCCGGGCCCGTCCGGTGACGATGACCGCGCAGGTCGCCGAGCCGGGCAGGAGCGGGCGGACCTGGTCCTCGGCGGCGGCGTTGTCGAGGACCACGAGGATGCGGCGGCCGGCGACGCGGCTGCGGTACAACGCGGAGGCTTCGACCTCGTCGTCGGGCACGGCGTGGCTGTCGACGCCGAGCGCGCGCAGGAACCGGGCGAGCACCTCGATCGGCGTGGCCGGGGCCGGGTCGATGCCGCGCAGGTTCACGTAGAGCTGGCCGTCGGGGTAGCCGGCCGCGACGCCGTGCGCGAGGTGCACCGCGAACGCCGTCTTGCCGACCCCGCCCATGCCCGCGACGCCGACCACGACGAGCGCGTCCTTGCCGCCGGTGAGCAGCTTGCGGGCCGCGGAGAGCTCGGCGGCGCGGCCGGTGAAGTCGGGGATGTCCGGCGGCAGCAGGGCGGGGACCTGTGCGGCGGCCGCGGCCGGGGGCAGCTCGACGGTCTCGTGCGCCTGCGGCACCTCGTCGCGCAGTACCCGCACGTGCGCGGCCTGCATCTCCTGCGACGGCTCCACGCCGAGCTCGTCGACGAGGCGGGCGCGGACCTCGGCGTACAGGCGCAGGGCGGCCGCCCGCTCGCCCCCGCCGGCCAGCAGGAGCATCAGCCGGGTGTGCAGCCCCTCGTGGAACGGCTCGTCGCGGGCCAGGCGGGACAGCGGGGTCACGGCCCGCTCGTACAGCCGCAGCTCGATCGCCAGATCCGCCAGTCGCAGGGCCGCGGCGAGGCGCCGCTGGCCGAGCGCGGCGGCGGCCGGGTGCCCGCGCAGCCGGGGGTTGGCGTCGGCGAGCACCGGCCCGCGCCAGCACCGCAGCGCCTCCTCGAGCAGTCCCAGCGCGTCGCCGGGCACCGTCGCCCCGACCTTCGCGGCGCGGGCGACGAGCCCGGCGAACCGGGTCACGTCCACCGCGTCGCCGTCGATGCGCAGCCGGTACCCGTTGTGCGTCAACGGCAGCACCCCGTCCGCCGAGCGCCGGCCGTGGTCCGGTTCGAGGATCGCGCGCAGTTTTCCGACGGCGGCGTGGACCTGGGTGGCCGCGGTCTTCGGCGGCCGGGCGCCCCACAGCGTCTCGACGATCTCGTCCCGCGACACCGGCTGGTCGGCCTGCAGGGCCAGCAGGCCGAGCAGCCCGCGCTGGGCCGAGGTGGCGATGCCGATCGGCTGCCCGCCGCGGGACACGGTCAGCGGGCCGAGCACGTCGACCTCGGTCTTCTCGCGCCGCTCGCGGCCGTCCCGGTCGAGCACCGCGAGCAGTTCGTCGCGCTCCTGCTCGCTCAGCCCGAGGGCGGCGGCGAGCCGGTGCAGGGAACCGGCGTGGGGCGTGCGCACCCGGTCCCGTTCGATGTCGCGCAGGGCCCGGACGCTGATCCCGGTGCGCTCGGCGAGTAACTCCTGAGTTAGTCCGGCCCGCCGCCGGTGCCGTTCTATGAGCACGCCGATGGGGACCGATCGGGGCCCTGCCTGGGCCGATGCGTCCATGCGATGCCTCTGGACCGGGTGCCGGTAGGCGCGACTGCGGCAGAAATCTGCCGGCGTCGATTCTGCCGGTTCGGTGGCACCCGGTCCAGTGTCGGATCAGCGTCCATTGGCGTAATAGTTGCCCCACATCGCGACCTCGACCGGGGCGGTGCCGGCGCCGTTGGTGTTCCAGCCGCTCAGGTCGTAGTTGGGGTACGAGAACGGGTTGGCGAACGGCGGGGTCATGTTGCAGGGGTTGTAGTAGTCGCAGTAGTACATGCCGTAGGAGCCCGGTCCGGCGGTGCGCATGCCCGCGTGGCTGAGGCCCTGGCCGGGGTTGTAGAGGATCTTGTGCCCCATCTTGGCGGTGGCGTCGAAGTCCAGGGCGCTGTCGAAGTAGATGAGCCCGTCGTCGGCCGAGCCCTCGATCGTCCAGTCGGTGCCGCCCCGGCCGCCGCGCACCTGCGCCTGCGGGTTGGCCCGGCCCTGGATCCAGTCGCGCATGAACGGGTCGTCCTCGCTCATCTGCCGGCACTGCGTGTTGTGCCAGGCCGCGATGCAGGTGATCGAGGAGGACGCCCAGGCGCCGGCGTGCGGGGTGCTCAGCGTGCTGACGTCCTCGACGTACAGGTACGGCGGCCAGGCCTGGGTATTCGACGGCGACGTGCCCGGGTACTGCGTGCCGGTGATCGCCGCCCGCGTGACCAGGCCGCCCATCGAGTGCGCCACGACGTCGATCGACACCCCGAACTTGGACCACGTGTTCCAGATCAGCCAGGCGAGGGAGTTGCCGAGCTGCTCGATGGGGATGTCGCGGGTCCCGTTGCCGTAGAGGCGGTAGTCGCAGCCGGTGTAGTCGCCGTAGTAGGTGACGGTCTTGAGCTGCGCGTCGGTCCAGCCGTGGTTGCGGTACATCTGCTTGGCGTTGGCCCACACCGAGGAGCAGCTGTCGCCGGCGGTGTCGTAGCCGTGCACGAACAGCACCGGGCGCCGGCCGTCGGTGCGGGCGGGCGGGGAGAACGCCTCGGGGCAGGGGGCCATGCCGGGCCAGGGGTCGGTGCTGGTGTACACGTCGACGGCGGGCATGTACCCCCAGTTGCCGCGCGCCTCCATGCCGGGGAAGGGGCGGTCGCCGAGGGTGTAGTACCAGACGTCGTTGCCGCCGGAGTGCGCCTCACCGCGCCGGTAGCACAGGAACCAGCTGGTCGTGCTGTCCATGTAGGCGGTGGGCGTGCCGTAGGCGGCGTCGCCGTACAACCGCGCGCCTCTGGTGTTGCCGCACGTCCAGCGGCTGGTGAAGCGCCAGCCGGTGTTCGGGTCGACCGTGGTCGCGCTCGTCTGCCCGCAGGTCCCGGCGCTGGCGGGCAGCGCCGGGAGGACGACGAACGCGGCGCAGAGCAGCAGTAACGCCGCGATCCTTCTCATGGGCCGGACTCTATGGAGCGCGACCATATGCGGCGCTGAGTCGCGGCTATGCCTCGCGCGGACCCGTTGAGCTGGGCGTGCGGCAGTCCGGCGGCAGATTGCCGCCCGCTTAGTCCGCGCTTAGCCGGCGTATGCGTCGCCGTCCATACGTTCGGCGCATGACCAACACCTTGCACCGCCTGCGCTGGCCGGCCCTGCTGGTCGCGCTCGTCCTCGTGGCGACCGTGTTCTCGGTCGCGGGCCGGGCCACGCCCGCCGATGCGGCGACGGCCTGCAACATCAAGCAGTCCGGGGCCGCGGCCCAGGCCAACAATGCCGTCAACCAAGCCTGCGGACTCATCGGTACCCCGTACTCCTGGGGCGGCGGCCACGGCCCGACGCCCGGGTTGTCCTACGGGGCGTGCGACGCGTCGAACGGCGCCCCGAACGACTGCCACGTGCGCGGGCTGGACTGCTCGGGCATGGTGCGGTACGCCTACTACCTGGCCGTCGGCGCGGACGTCATCCCCGGCACGGCGCAGGGCCAGTTCGGCTCCAGCCGCGCGGTCGGGCGCTGGTACAGCGGCTCCGGCCTGGCCCCGCTGCTCCCCGGCGACCTGGTGTTCTTCGGCACCTCCGGCAACATCCACCACGTCGGCATGTACATCGGCCAGGGCTACATGGTGGAGTCGCCGAACTCGGGCTCCTACGTGCGGGTCTCGGCCGTGCTGGGCTACGGCGACTACTACGGCGCGATCCGGCTCTACAACCCCGACGGCAGCACGGTTCCGGCGCCGCCGCCGACCAACCCGGGCACCGCGTGGGTCGACACGTTCGCCGCCGCCCCGGTGTACTCCTCGCCGACGAGCACGACCCAGACCGGCACGCTGTACGCGGGCACGAACTACGTGTACTGCAAGGTGTGGGGCCGCCAGGTCGGCAGCGGCAGCTCCTACAACCACTGGTGGCTCAAGACCGACCCGGATGAGGGCCCGGCCAACCAGTACGTCTCCGCCTACTACCTGAGCCGCTGGGGCAACGACGAGGCGCGGGACAACAGCGGCGCGGTCATCAAGGACTGCACGTCGGCCCCGCCGCCCCCGCCGCCCGCCGGGAAGTACTGGGTCGACACGTTCGCCAACGCCCCCGGCTACGCGTCGGCGAGCAGCACGTCGCAGACCGGCACGCTGTACGCGGGCACCAACTACGTGTACTGCAAGGTGTGGGGCCGCCAGATCGGCAGCGGCAGCTCCTACAACCACTACTGGCTGCGCACCGACCTCGACGTCGGGCCGGCCGGGCAGTACGTCTCGGCGTACTACCTGAGCCGCTGGGGCAACGACGTCGCCAAGGACAACAACGGCGTCGTCATCCCGGACTGCTGAACGTTTCCCGCGCAACGGGGGGAGGCCGGTCACCGCTCGGTGGCCGGCCTCGCTGCTACCATGACGGGGCCCCGCGAGCGGAGGGACCAGCCATGCCGTCACCGGTCCCGTCCCGGCCGCCGACCCTCGACGAGGTCGCCGAGCGCGCCGGGGTGTCGCGCACCGTCGCCTCCCGGGTCATCAACAACGGCCCGAACGTGAGCCGGGCCAAGCGCGACGCGGTCGAGCGGGCGATCCGCGAGCTCGGCTACACCCCCAACCGCAGCGCGCGGGCCCTGGCCACCAGGCAGACCGGGGTGGTGGTGCTGGCCGTCTCCGGCGACGGGCCCGAGGTGTTCGGCGACCCGTTCTTCGCGCAGGTCATCGTCGGCGCGTCGGCCGCGCTGGAGAAGACCGACCTGCATCTCATGCTCAGCCTGGCCATCAACGACCACGGCCTGCGCCGGCTGCGCACCTTCCTGCAGACCCGCGGGGCCGACGGCGTGATGCTGGTCGCCACGCGCGGCGCCGATCCCCTGGTCGACATCGCCGCGAAGTCCGGCCTGCCGACGGTGTTCATCGGCCTGCCGGTGACCGGGACCCCGCCGTACTTCGTCGACGTCGACAACGCCGGCGGCTGCCGGACCGCGACCGAGCACCTCATCCGCGGCGGTCGGCGCCGGATCGCGATGATCGCGGGGCCGGAGGACACCGCCGTGGGCCGGGAACGGCTGCGCGGCTACACGGAGGCGCTGCGGCTGGCCGGGATCGAGCCGTGCGCGACCGCTCCCGGCGACTTCATGGAGGCCAGCGGCGCCGAGGCGATGCATGCGCTGTTGAGCGCACGACCGGACCTCGACGCCGTGGTCGCCGCGAACGACAACATGGCGGCCGGGGCCATGCGGGTGCTGCGCGAGGCCGGCCGCACGGTCCCCGGCGACGTGGCCGTGGTGGGCTTCGACGACATGCCGATCGCGCAGCACACCGACCCGAAGCTCACCACCATGCACCAGCCCGTGCAGTCGCTGGGCCGGGAGGCCGCCCGGATGCTGGTCGAGCTCCTCGACGGCGCCCAGCCGGTCTCGCTCATCCTGCCGACCGGGCTCGTCGTGCGGGAGTCGGCCTGATCAGTACTTCGTGTACTGCATCCAGTCGTAGGTGGCGGTCAGCGCATGGCCCGGGTAGGTGAACGGCTGCAGCCAGCCGTCGACGCCGATGCCCGGCCACAGGTTCATCATGATGCGCTGCGGGTGGGTGGGCAGCGGCCCGCGTGAGCCGGTCTCCTGGTGCACGAGCCGGCCGTCGACGAACCAGTTGATGGTGCCCTGGTTCCACCACTCGAACGCGTAGTTGTGGTACCCGGCCGAGGCGTCGAACCCGAGGTTGATGACGGTCTCGTGGCCGCCGACGCCGTTGGTGAAGTAGTTGGTCTGCAGCTGGGTGGTGTTCTTGCCGAGGATCTCCACGTCGATCTCGTCCCACGGCTGGCCGTCGCTGGGCCCGGTGTAGGTGAAGAACGACGTCACGGTACCGGGGTTCTTGACGGCCTTGAGCCGCGCCTCGAAGCGCCCGTAGGTGAACAGGTCGTTGGTGCGGTACTCGCCGGACGCGTAGGGCTTGCCGGAGCAGCCGCCCGGGCAGGGGGTCTTGTCGAGGTTGATGCCCATCACGCCGCCGCTGAACCAGACGTGGTCGGCGCGCCAGCCGGCGTTGAACATGCTGCCGTTGCTGTAGCCGTCGGCCTTGTGCCAGCGGCCGGTGTCGAAGCCGTTGAAGTTGTCCGTGAAGCTGGGGCCGATGGCGGCCTGTGCGCTGGTCGCGCTCAGCCCGGCGGTGATGCCGAGCGTCGCGATGACCAGCGCGGTCAATCGGGTCCTCCACATGGTGCGTCTCCATCTGGTACGGCGAACAGGGGATTTGGCGGGATCCCGTGCACGGCCGGATTGGAAGCGCTTCCAATCGCTCGGCCTAGGCTCAGCTTGGGCGGATAGGCCGCCGATTGTCAAGGATTGCTGGAAGCGCTACCAACGACTTTCGTCTATAGTCAGGCCGGACGGAGAGAGCGCTCTCATCACCATGGAGGCAACATGCGCAGACGAGCACTGCTGGGCGCGGCCGCCGCCGGGCTGGTGGTGTCCGGCCTCGGCGCCGGCACCGCCGAGGCGCACGCGGCGCCGCCGGCCCGGTTCTTGGGCATGTTCCGCGACGGCGACCCCACCGCGATCGCCGCCGAGGTCAAGAGCCTGTACGGCGTCACGCCCGCCAGCGTGATGTGGTTCGACAGCTGGGCGAGCGGCCGCCCGTTCCCGGTCGCGGAGGCCAAGGCCCTCTGGCGCCAGGGCATCATGCCGCACTACACCTGGGAGCCGTGGGACACCACCCTCGGCCCGGCCGACCCCGCCCAGATCCACCTGCAGGACATCATCGACGGTACGTGGGACGCCTACATCAGGGCCCGCGCCCGCGAGTTCGCCGCCGTCGGCCGCCCGATCCTGGTCCGCTGGGGCCACGAGTTCAACGGCAACTGGTACCCGTGGGGCATCGCGAACAACAACAACGACCCTTCGCTGTACGTGCGGGCGTACCGCCACGTGCACCGCCTCGTCACGGCCGCCGGCGCGCGCAACGTGCGGTGGGCGTGGGCCTTCAACAACGGCTCCTCCCCGGACGAGCCCTACAACGACCCGGCCGCCGCCTACCCCGGCGACGCCTACGTCGACTGGGTCGGCATCGACGGCTACAACTGGGGTTTCGGCCCGTCCTGGGACCCGGCCGCCGACCACTGGGCATCGTTCGACGCGACCTTCGGCGCCGCCTACGCCAAGGCCCGCGCCGTCGCCCCGCGCCGCCCGGTGATGCTCGGCGAGTTCGCCTCGACCGAGGACGGCGGCAACAAGGCCCAGTGGATCGACGACATGAACGCGCTGCTGCGCTCGGGCGCGTACCCGGCGGTCAAGCTGCTCACCTACTTCGACGTGATCAAGGAGGAGCCCTGGTCGCCGGGCTCGTCCCCGGCCGCGCTGGCGGCGTTCAAGTCCTGGGTCCGGCAGCCGTACATGAAGGGCCGCGGCGCCGACCTGGCCCGGTAGCCCGCCTCGGACGGCCGTCCCGCTGGGGCGGCCGTCCCGATCGCCTACGAGGGCGCCCTGCTGCTGGTCTCCCACGACGAGCGCTTCCTGGCCGGGATCGACGTGAACCGCCGGCGGGGCCCGGACCTCAGGGGCGTTCCTCGTGCAGGTGCCAGACCTGGCGCATCGGTGCCCACCAGGTTCCCGAGCCCTCCTCGGCCAGCGACTCCTGGCACGGGTCGGTCAGGGCCCACCACTGCCGGGTCACCGGGTCGGCGGCGATGCGGGCCTGGTCGGCCGCGTGGTCGTCGCCGTGGTACTCGTAGTAGCCGAACAGCAGGTCCTCGTGCAGGAAGATCGTGTAGTTGCGGATGTTCGCGCCGAGCAGGGCCTGCTCGACGGCCGGCCACACCGCGGCGTGCAGCCGCAGGTACTCGTCGCGGCGCTCGGGGCGCAGCCGGATGACGGTGCCGAACCGTTGCACGTGCGTCCTTTCCGCGGCGCTGTGCCGCCGGTGCTGGACCCCGCCGTCGGCGATGACCCGCGACGGGTCGTGCGTGCCCAGGTTGCCGGGCCTTGGCGGCGACCGGGTCGGGCCGCGAAGCGCCTCGGGATGCCGCCGCCCGTCCACGGAGTGTAGCCGGGACCGCGATCGACTCGCGGTCCCGGCCACGGCTGGTCGCGTCACAGCTGACGGATCGTCCACTGCTGGTTGGTGCCGCCGGTGTACGGCCACTGGATGACCGCGGCGCCGTCGGCGGTCGAGCCGCCGCTGACGTCGAGGGCCTTGCCGCTGTGCCGGGCGGTGAGCCGGTAGTAGCCGCCGCCGGCGTCGGTCACGCTCCACTGCTGGTTGGCCGATCCGCTGTAGGACCACTGCACGACCGTGGCGCCGTCGGCCGTCGCGGCCTGGTACACGTCGAGGGCCTTGCCGCTGCCGGCGTTGACGACCTTGTAGTACCCGTCGCCGGCGTCCTGCAGGTACCAGCGCTGCAGGGCGCTGCCGTTGTCGGTGCGCTGGTCGACGGTGGTGCCGCCCGCGGTGGCGGCCTCCAGGGACTTGCCGCTGCGCCGGTTGCCCAGCTGGTACGTGCGGGTGGGGTCGAAGCCGGATCCGGCGGTGACGACGACGTTGTAGGCGTTGGCGGCGGCCATGTTGGGCACGGTCACGGTGATCTGCCCGTTGGTGACCGCCTGGACGGTCCGCGACACCTGGGTCGGGCCGCTGGAGGCGTTCGCGCCCGAGTTCGCCAGGGCCGAGACAGTGACGGTCACGGTGCCGCCGAAGGCCGTCGACCCGAAGCCCTTGATGACCACGTCGGTGCTGCCGGCCGAGCCGCCGAGGATGACGCTCGCGCGGCGGGCCCCGTTGTCCAGCGACGCGAGCGCCTGCAGCGCGCCGTTCTGCGAGGGCGGTGTGGCCCGGACGGTGTTGCCGGTCATGCTGCCGTACCAGTTGTAGAGGTACCAGGCGCTGGCCTTGGCCCGGCCGCCCGGGGTGAGCAGCTCGTTGAGGGTGCCGGCCGGCGTCCAGTAGGCCAGGCAGGCGTAGACCTTGCTGTTCTCGAAGCGGGCCAGGTACTGCACCAGGTTGCCGGGGATGCCCAGGTCGCGGTTCTGCCGGCCGTACTCGTTGATGTTCACCGGCAGCTTGGCGATGCCCAGGTCGGACTCGATGCGGCGGTAGTCGTCGTAGTTGGCGTACCAGTTGCTGAAGTAGGCGTCGTCCAGGGCGTGCCACGTCGTCATCTGCGGCAGCACGTTGTTGGCCTTGGCGAACGTGAAGAACGAGCGCATCGCCGTGGCGTTGTAGGCCTCGAAGTTCGGCCCGGCGATGACAGCCGCCGGGTCGATCGAGCGGATCCTCTGGTAGGCGGCCTTCCAGTCGTTGAGGAACTGGGTGAACTTCGTGCCGCTGGTGGCGTACCAGATCCAGTCGGGCTCGTTGAACGGCACGTAGACGAAGCGGCTGCGGTTCGGGTTGGCGACGACCTTGTCGGCGATCGCGGTGACGTGGGTGAGGTACTCGTTGATGCCGTTGTTCGGGTACGGCCACTGGGCGTAGTCGTCCTGCATGTAGATCATGACGGCCTTGCCGCCGGACTGCAGGAAGTCGGGGGCGACCTCGAACGCGTCACCCTCGGCGTGCTGCTGGCCGCCGGGCGGCTTCTGCCCCGTGTACTGCGGCCGCAGTCCCGCGAGCATCGACGGGTCGGGGGCGTTGTCGTACGCGAGGCCGTACAGCCAGCCGGTCGCGCCGTACATGACGGGTCCGGTGCCGGCGGCGAGATCGACGCTCACCACGGGGTTGGCGGCGAAGCTCGGCCCGGCGGGGACGAGGAGGGCGGCGGCGGCCAGCACCGCGAGGATTGTGCGCCGCATCGGCGACGCTCCTTCCGGAAGGTGGGCTATTGGCGGATAGATCACCAACTTGGGCCCAACGAGCGTCGATGTCAAGTCAGACATCAGATGTTTGGCGGCGACCCGTGCTTGATGGCGTCACAAATCGGCTCTCGCGCCGAGATTGATGAGATGTCTACACTGCACGGCGTGGGCGTGTACCTGGCCGTCGATCTCGGCGCCGAGAGCGGTCGCGTGCTGCGCGGCGACCTGCGGGACGGCCGGCTCACGCTGCGCGAGGTGCACCGGTTCGCCAACCGGCCGGTCAGCCTCCCCGACGGCCTGCACTGGGACGCGCTGCGGTTGTTCGCCGACATCGGTGAGGGCCTCGCCGCGGCCGTCGCCGAACCGGGCGGCCGGAGCGCGGCCGGCGTCGGCATCGACGCGTGGGGCAACGACTTCGCGCTGCTCGACCGGGACGGACGGCTGCTGGGCAACCCGTACCACTACCGGGACCGGCGCACCGAGGCGAGCACCGCCGTCGTCCACCGGCGGGCCGGGCCCGCGGAGCTCTATCGCATGACCGGCATCGCGCCGCTGCCGATCAACACCGCCGGGCAGCTCGTCGCGATGGAGGGCTCGGCCCAGCTCGTGGCGGCCGAGCGGCTCGCGATGATGCCGGGGCTGTTCGGGTACTGGCTGACCGGGCGCCTGGTCAACGACCGCACGATCGCGAGCACCAGCCAGCTGTTCGACGTGACGGCCCGCACCTGGTCCGCCGCCGTCATCGAACGCCTCGGCATTCCCGCCCGCCTGTTCGCCGGCGGCGTCACCGAGCCCGGCACGTACATCGCCCCGCTGCGCGAACACCCCGGCATCCCGCTGTGGAGTGTCGCCGGGCACGACACGGCCTCAGCAGTCGCGGCCGTCCCCGCGGCCGGGCCGGCCTTCGGCTATGTCTGCGCGGGCACCTGGTCGCTGGTCGGGCTGGAACTCGGCGCGCCGGTGCTCACCGACGCGGCCCGGCTCGCCGGTTTCTCCAACGAGGTGGGCGTCGACGGCACGATCCGCTTCCTGCGCAACGGTACCGGCCTGTGGCTGCTGCAGCGGTGCCGGGCGGCCTGGGGCGCGGTGACCTATGTGGACCTGGTCGCCGCAGCGGCCGCCGCGCCGGCGTTCGCGGCGCTCGTCGACCCCGACGCGCCAGGGTTCGCCGACCCCGCCGACATGCCCGCGGCGCTGGCCGGGTTCTGCCGCTCGACCGGCCAGCCGGTTCCGGCCGGCCGCGCCGCCCTCGCCCGCTGCGTGCTGGACAGCCTGGCGTGCCGGCACCGCTGGGCGCTGGAGCGCGCCGAGGTGCTCGCCGGGCGGTCGGTGCCCGTGGTGCATGTCGTCGGCGGCGGTGCGGCCAACCCGTTGCTGTGTCAGCTCACCGCCGATCTGACCGGGCGTCCGGTGCTGGCCGGCCCCGTGGAGGCGACCGCGGTCGGCAACCTGCTCGTCCAGGCCCGCGCGGCCGGGGAGCTCGCCTCGCAGGCCGACCTGCGCGCGGTCGTGGCCCGGTCGCTGCCTGTCCGGACCTACGAGCCCCGCGCGGATTCGGGCGCCGAGGACGCCTACGCTCGGTTCCTGGCCGTGCTCGACACGGCCTGACAGGATCTGACATATTCTGCGTGACCAACTGCTTCGGCCCGGAGGTGCCCGTACGTGCTGATCGCCGAGCGCCGCCGCCGGCTGCTCGAGGAGGTCCGCGACCGCGGATACGCCTCGTTCCAGGAGCTCGCCGGCGCGCTGGACATCTCCGAGTCGACGGTCCGCCGCGACCTGCGCACGCTCATCGACGACGGCCTGCTCGCGGCGACCCGCGGCGGCGTGGGCCCCGTTCCCGCCGAGCCGTCCGAACCCGAGCCGGCCGCCTCAGGTCCGGCCGGACCCGGACCGGCCGAACCCCAGGCCGCCGCCCCGGGCGACCCGGCGCACCGCGAACGCGAGGCGATCGCGGCCCGGGCCGCGGCCCTCGTCGAGCCCGGCAGCGCGATCCTGCTCGGCCCCGGCCGCACGACCACCGCCCTGGCCCGGCACCTGTCCGCCCGCGCCGCCTCGCTCACCGAGCTCACCGTCGTCACCAACTCGATCACCGTCACCCAGGCCCTGGCCGGCGCGCCGCAGATCGAGGTGGTGCTCATCGGTGGAGCGCTGCGCCGTTCGATCGGCGCCGTGGTCGGCCCGATCGCCGAGCACAACCTGCGGGGGCTGCGCGGCGCCCAGGTGTTCCTGTCGGGCGAGGGCGTGACGCTCGAACGCGGCCTCACCACCCCCAACGTCTTCGCCGCCGCCACCGACCAGGCGCTGGCCGCCGCGGGGCGGCGGGTCGTGGTGCTCGCCGACCACGCGAAGCTGGGCCGGGACACGATGTGCCAGACGGTGCCCCCGGACCGGATCGGGGTGCTGGTCACCGGCGCCGACGGGTCCGAGGTGGCGGCGGGCCTGCGCGGCGCGGGCGCCGAGGTCCTCATCGCCGGCGGGCCGCGATGAACCGGGCGGCGGCGTTCGCGCCGGGCGTGCCCCGGCCGGTCGCGGCCACATCCGGGCCGCCGCTGCGGGTGGCCGTGGTCGGCACCGGCGAATGGTGGGGCCGCCAGCATGCCGAGCTGTTCGCCGGGCGCCCCGATACCGAGCTCGTCGCGGTCGTCGGCCGGGACCCGGCGCGCACCGCGGCCCGGGCGGCCGTCTACGGCGCGACCCCGTACACCGACCTCGACGGCATGCTCGAGCGGGAGCAGCCCGGGCTCGTGTCGGTGTGCCTGCCCAACGAGGAGCACTTCGCGCCGACGCTGCGCCTGATCCGGGCCGGCGTGCCGCTGCTGCTGGAGAAGCCGCTCGTCTTCACCGTGGCCGAGGCCGACGCGCTGATCGCCGAGGCGGCGGCCGGTGGCGTCTTCGCCGCCATCAACTTCAACCACCGCTATGCCCGTCCGGTGCGGATGGCGGCCGCGGCGATCGGCGCCGGTGACCTGGGCCGGCTGACCTTCGCCACCTGGCGCTTCGGCGGCGAGGCCGGCACGAGCGCGCATCCGCACGCCAATCTCATCGAGACCCAGTGCCACGGCCTGGACATGCTCGAACACCTCTGCGGCCCGATCGAGTCGGTGATGACCCAGGCGAGCGACGACCTCGGCGCCGGCCACGCGACCCTGGCCGTCGCGCTGCGTTTCGCCGGTGGCGCGGTCGGCAGCCTGCTGGGCAGCTACGAGTCCTCGTACGCCTACCAGGACACGCACCGGCTGGAGCTCAACGGCACCGCCGGGCGGATCGTCGTGCACGACACCGTGCGGCGGTACACCTTCCAGCGCGCCGGCGACGAAACCGCCCAGGTCTGGCAGGCCGGGTACTTCAACGACACCGATCGCGGCTTCCACGCCACCTTCGACCGCCACGTCGACGCCGTGCTCGACGCGCTGCGCCACGGCGGGCCGCCGCCGGTGCCGATCACGGCGGGGCGGCGGGCGGTCGTGCTCGCCGAGGCGGTCATCCGCTCGTCCGGAACCGGCGCACGGGTCGCCGTGCCGGACGGTGCCGCGTGAGCGAGGATCTCGGCGCCGCCGCCCCGCGCCGGCCCGGGCGTCCCGCCAGCATCCGTGACGTGGCGCAGGCCGCGGGCGTGTCGTACCAGACGGTGTCCCGCGTCATCAACAGCCATCCGCGGGTCGCACCGGTGACCCGCGAGCTCGTGCTGCGCTCGATCCGGGAGCTCGGCTTCCGGCCCAACCGCGCGGCCCGCGCCCTCGCCGGTGGCCAGATCGACTCGATCGGCGTGCTGACGTCCAACACGATGCTCTACGGCTACGCCTCCACGATCGCCGGCATCGAGCAGGAGGCCCGCCGCAACGGCCTGTCGATCGGCATCACGGTGCTCGCCGAGCCGCAGCCCGCGGCCGTGCGCGCGGCCGTCGAGCGCACCCTCATGCCGGGCGGGGCGGTGGTCGTGCTCGCCTTCGACCGCGCCGGCGAGCTCGCCCTCGCGGTCGTCGAAGAGCTGGCGCCGGCGCTCGGCGTGCGCGTCGCCGCGGCGCTGCAGAGCCGCGGCGACGCGCCCGATCCGGCGCGGCCCTGGTGCTGGCTGGACGATCGGGTGGCCGCCCGGGAGGCCACCCGGTATCTGCTGGACCTCGGCCATGCCACCGTGCACTACATCGAACTGCCGTCCTCGACCGGCGAGGCGCAGCGCACCGCCGGATGGCGCGAGGCGCTGCTGGAGGCCGGGATCGACCCGCCCGTACCGGTGCCAGGCGGCTGGGACTGCGCCGCGGGCTACCGGGCCGGGCGCGCGCTCGCGGCCGACCCGGCCGTCACCGCGGTGCTGTGCGGCAACGACGACCTCGCCGTCGGGGTGCTCTCGGCGCTGCGCGAGGCCGGCCGGCCGGTGCCGGCGAGCGTGAGTGTCGTCGGGTTCGACGACATGCCGCAGTCGGCCTATCTCGCCCCGGCGCTCACCACGGTGCGGCTCGACTTCGTCGGGCTCGGCCGGGACTGTGTCGCGCTGCTCGACCCGGCGGGCGGCTTCCTGCCGCCCATCCGCCGGGCCGAGCTCATCGTCCGCCGCAGCAGCGGTCCTAGCTGAACTTGGCGACGTTGTCCTTGGTCACCATCTCGGTGCCGGTGTCGACCGCCGCCGACACGGTCTCGCCGCGGGCGGCCTTGACGGCCGTCTCGATGCCGAGGCTGCCCATCTTGGCCGGGAACTGCGCGACGGAGGCCGCCTGGTCGCCCGCCGCGATGGACTTGAGTTCGCCGGGCGAGGCGTCGAAGCCGACCACGACCGGCTTCTTGCCGGACGCCTTGACCGCCTGCAGCGCGCCGGTGATCGGCGGGCCGCAGGCCCCGTAGATGGCGCTGACGCCGGGATTCGCGGTGAGGATGTCCTGGGCGGCGTTGAGGCCCTTGGTCTCGTCGCAGTCGGTGGCCGGCTCGGCGACGATCTTCGCCGCGCCGCCGAGGGCCTCTTTGAAGCCCTTGACCCGGTCGTCGAGGGAGGGGTTGCCGAGGCGGCCCTGCAGGATCGCGACGCTCGCCCCGGCCGGCAGCTGCTTGGCCAGCCACTGCCCGGCGAGCTTGCCGCCGGCGAGGTTGTCGGTCGCCACCACCGAGGATTTCCCGCTCCAGCCGGGGATGTCGTTGTCGATGAGCACGACCTTGATGCCGGCCTTGACCGCCTTGTCGAGCGCGCCCTGCACGTTGGGGCTGGTCGGCGTGATGGCGATCGCCTTCACCCCCTGCGTGATCATGTTCTCGATGATGCCGATCTCGCCCTCGTCGTCCGTGCCGCTCTTGCCCTGGCCGTAGACGACCTCGACGTCGGCGTGGGCGGCGTCGTACTGCTTGACGGCGTCGACCATGGTGTCGTAGAAGTCGACCGGGAACTTCGTGATCAGGCCGACCTTGACGGTCGAGCCGCCGGACGCGCTGTCGCTCGTGGCGTTGTCGCCACAGGCGGCCAGCGGTAATGCCAGCGCCACCGCCAGGGCGGCGAGTTTCGGCAATCGGTGCATGGGGTGTGGGTCCCTCCGGTCAGGTGGTGGCGCCGGCGGGCGGGGTCCCGCCGACGATCAGGGAGACGATGTGCTGCTGGTTGTCCGGCGTCGGCACGGCCTCGCCGACCTTGCGCCCGCGGCGCAGGACGACGGCGCGGTCGGCGATCTCCATGACGTGGTCCATGGCGTGCGACACGACGATCACCGCACGGTCCTCGTCGCGCAGGCGCAGGATCAGGTCGAGCACGCGGCGCGACTCGCGCAGCCCGAGCGCCGCGGTCGGCTCGTCGAGGATCACGATCCCGGCGGCGAACGCGGCCGCCCGGGCCACGGCGATGGCCTGCCGCTGGCCGCCGGACAGCAGCCCCACGCCGGCGTGCTGGTCCGGCAGGGCCACCTGGAGCCGGGCGAGCACCTCGGCCGTCGCCGCGGCCATGGACCGCCGGCGGACCAGGCGCAGCCCGCGCGGCAGCCATGCGGGCCCGGCGTCCTCGCGGCCGGCGTAGAAGTTCGCGGCCGGGTCGAGATTGTCGAACAGGGCCAGGTCCTGGTAGACGGTCTCGATCCCGGCGGCGCGCGCCGCGGCCGGCGAGCCGAGCTCGACCGGTGCGCCGTCGATCTCGACGGCGCCGCTGTCCAGGCGGTGCACGCCACTGATGCACTTGATGAGCGTCGACTTGCCGGCGCCGTTGTCGCCGAGCAGGGCGAGGACCTCGCCGTGGGCCACCGCGAGGTCGACGCCGTCCAGGGCCACGACGGCGCCGAAGCGCTTGACGGCGGCGGTGATGCGCAGGGCCGGAGCCCGGGTGTCAGCGGCGGTGCGGTGCGGCGCGCTCATTGGTGCACCGCCCGGCGCACCTGGAACCGCCGCTCCAGCGAGCCGCGGATCACGTCGAGCTCGACCGCGAGCAGGATGACCGCGCCGATGACGATCGGCTGGATGAAGGCGTCGACGTCGAGCAGGTTCATCGCGTTGCGGATCACGCCGATCATGAGGGCTCCGACCAGGGCGTTGACGACGCTGCCGCGGCCGCCGAGGAAGCTGGCGCCGCCGATGACGACCGCGGCGATGGAGTCGAGCTCGGCCAGTTCGCCGAAGGTCGGCGAGCCGGCGTTGAGGCGCCCGGCAGTGATGCACGCGGCGACGCCGGCCGCGAGACCGCTCATGACGTACACCGACACGAGCACCCCGTTCACGGGTATCGCGGCGCGGCGGGCGGCGTCGGGGTTGCCGCCGACCGCGTAGATCCAGCGTCCCCATACCAGCCGGGTCGTGAGCAGCAGCACGAGGAGGGCGACCGCCGCGACGAGCAGCGTCGAGTACGGCAGCCAGCCGATCGATTCGCCGCCGACGAGCTGGATGATCTCCGGCATGCCCCGGTGCGGCTGCCCGCCGGAGAGCCACAGCGCCAGGCCGTGGGCGACGCTGAGGGTGGCGAGCGTGACGATGAACGGGTGCGGCAGCCGCCCCCAGACCAGCGCGGCGCCGTTGACCGCGCCGACGGCCAGGCCGGTGCCGAGCATCGCGAGCACCACGACGGTGGCCGACGGCGCCGCCTCGAACACCAGCGCTCCGACGACGGCGGCGAGCGCCACCGTCGAGCCGACCGACAGGTCGATGCCGCGGGTGACGATGACGAGCAGCTGCCCGATCGCCAGCACCGCGATCACCGCGCTCTGGGCCAGCACGTTGCCCAGGTTGCGGGTGGTGAGGAAGACGGGGGAGAGGGTCGCGGCCGCCGCGAGGATCGCGATGAGCATGAGCAGCGGCCCGGTGCGGATCAGCCGGAGGGCCATCGTGGGGCCGGCGCCGCCGCGGCGGGGCGGGGGCTCGGCGGCGGTGAGGTCCGGTTCGGTGGTGCTGAGCGCCATCGGCTTCTCCTTCGTCGCGGCGGATGCCGGTGACAGAAGTTGCACGGAAGTGATGAGATGTCTTGATACCCGCGCCGGGCGTTGGCGTCAAGATTCGTCAAAGGAATGCGCGAACGAATGCGGCTAATTGCGGACAGAAGCTGCGTGCTCTGACCGCTCGCGAGCGCGATACATCAGATGAATGATCGAGGCTGCGCGACATTGATCGGCGGACGGAGCCGATGGCGCAGATCGTGGCACGTCCTGACGTCGGCGGGCCGACCGAGCGGCCGTCGAGGGCCATTCATCGGACATCTAGCCCGCCGACACCGGCACCGCTGAAGCAGATCTGCTGGTAGAGCTGCGATACGTCACCGGGACTGGACGCGTCAGGGTCCACCGAGTACAAATACATCAGATGTTCGACGCGACATCTTTGCCGGCGCCCGGTCTGGACGCCGTTCGACGAACCCCTCCTTGGAGCACCGACGGTGACAGAGCTGATCACATCCGTGGAAACCTTCGACGTCCGGTTCCCGACATCGCGCGAGCGCGACGGCTCCGATGCCATGAACCCGTTCCCGGACTACTCGGCCGCCTACGTGGTGCTGCGCACGAGTGCCGGCGCCGAGGGCTACGGCCTCGTGTTCACCGTCGGGCGCGGCACCGAGGTGCAGGTCGCCGGCGTCCGGGCGCTCGCCGCGCTGGTCGTCGGCCGGCCGGTCGACGAGCTGATCGCCGACCCCGGCGCACTGTCGCGCCGGCTGGTCGGCGACAGCCAGTTGCGGTGGCTCGGCCCGGAGAAGGGGGTCGTGCACATGGCCGCCGGCGGCATCGTCAACGCCGTGTGGGACCTCGCCGCCCGCCGGGCCGGCAAGCCGCTGTGGCAGCTGCTGTCGGAGATGACGCCGGAGCAGCTCGTCGCGCAGGTCGACTTCCGCTACCTGCGCGACGCGCTCACGGAACCCGAGGCGCTCGAGCTCCTGCGTGGCGCGCTGCCCGGCCGCACCGGGCGGGCCGCCCGGCTCGCCGAGGAGGGCTACCCGGCCTACACCACCACGCCGGGCTGGCTCGGCTATGACGACGAGAAGCTCGACCGGCTGTGCCGGGAGGCGGTCGGGGACGGCTACCACCTCATCAAGCTCAAGGTCGGCGCGAGCCTCGAGGATGACGTGCGCCGGCTGGGCATCGCCCGGCGGGCGGTCGGCCCGGACGTGCGGGTGGCGGTCGACGCCAACCAGATCTGGGGGGTCGGGCAGGCGATCGCGTGGATGGACCGGTTGCGTGAGTTCGACCCGTACTGGATCGAGGAGCCGACGTCGCCCGACGACATCCTCGGCCACGCCGCGGTGCGCCGCGCGGTCGCGCCGATCCGGGTGGCCACCGGCGAGCACGTGCACAACGCGGTGATGTTCAAGCAGCTGCTGCAGCAGGGGGCCGTCGACGTCGTGCAGATCGACGCGTGTCGGGTCGGCGGCGTGAACGAGAACATCGCGATCCTGTTGCTGGCGGCCAAGTTCGGGGTGCCGGTGTGCCCGCATGCGGGCGGCGTCGGGCTGTGCGAGCTCGTGCAGCACCTGGCGATGTTCGACTACGTCGCGGTCAGCGGCAGCACCGCCGAGCGGGCCATCGAGTACGTCGATCACCTGCACGAGCACTTCGTCGACCCGGTCCGCATCCACCACGGCCGCTATCTGGCTCCGACCGCGCCGGGCATGAGCGGCCAGCTGCGGCCCGCCTCGGTCGCTGCGTTCCGCTATCCCGACGGGCCGGAGTGGGCGGGCCCGGCGGCCGCCGAGCAGGTCGCGGCCACGGCATGACGGGAACGGCGGCATCGGCTCGTACCCGATGCCGCCGTTGTGGTGTTCGGCTACGGTTCCAGCCGCAGCAGGACGCTGCCGTGGACCGGCAGCTTCAGGGCGATGGCGCACTCCGGCCGTCCGAGATCGAGCCCGGTCCACAGGTCCGTGACGGCTGCGCCGGGCCGGACGCCGACCGACGACAGCGGCAGGTCGGCCGCGATCGGCTCCTCCCCGACCGCGAACGCCGCCACATAGCGGCCGCCGTCCGGGGCCTCGGCCGTCCAGACGACGAGGTCGTGCTCGCGCAGCACCTGGCGTGCGTCCCGGCCCCGCTTGAGCACCTCCAGGACGGCGTCGTTGGTGAGCAGCTCGAGCGTGCGCGGGTCGCTGCGCGGCAGGTCGCCGCCGAAGATGAGCGGCGAACGGGCGATGCACCACAGGGTCATGAGCGTGCGCTGCTCGTCCCAGGTGAGCAGCGAGTCGCGGTCGACGCCCCGCTCGGCCCGGATGCCGATCCGGCCCAGCGGCAGCATGTCGGCGTCCGGCCACGTCCCCGGCCCGGCGCAGCCGGCCCAGCGCGCGCAGCGCTCGAACTGGTCGTAGACGTCCGCCCAGCGGTCCCACAGGTCGTCGGAGATCCGCCACATGTCGGCGTGGGCGGCCAGGTGCGGCGCGTGCTCCAGGGACAGCGCCCGGCCGGGCGAGAGGCTCAGCACCATGTCCCGGCCGCAGCCGCGCACGGCGGCGGAGAACGCCGCGATCTCGCGGTCGTGGTACGGGCCGAGCATGTCGTCGACCTTGACGAAGTCCACGCCCCACTCGGCGAACAGCGCCAGCAGCGACGCGTAGTAGGCCGCCGCGCCCGGGTGGTCGTGGTCCAGCCCGAAGTTGTCGGTGTTCCAGTCGCAGGTGGAGCCGCGGTCGGCGACGTCCGCGGCGGTGTACGACGTGCCCAGCACCGGCAGCGACCGCTCGGCGGCCAGGCGGGGGATGCCGCGCATGATGTGCACGCCGAAGCGCAGGCCGAGGGCGTGCACGCGCTCGGCGAGCGGGCCGAAGCCGAGCCCGCCGGCGGCGGAGGGGAAGCGCGCCTCGACCGGCAGCGGCCGGCCGTGCGGGTCGAGGTGCAGCGGCGCGTGGTCGTTGTAGCCGCCGGCGCGGGCGGTGGGCTCGTACCACTGGATGTCGACCACGACGGTGTCCCAGCCGTGCGGCAGCAGGTGGGCCGCCATGAATTCGGCGTTGGCGAGCACCTCCGCCTCGGTGACCGTCGTGCCGTAGCAGTCCCAGCTGTTCCAGCCCATCGGCGGGGTGGGGGCGTTCAAGCGGATCTCCTGTTCGTGTGACCGGTCACACGACGGCCGCGCCGGAACGCCCGGCCGTCCGGAGCCGGGTTATACGGGTTGGTGGTCGGCCTGCCCGGCCAGCGGTGCGCGCCCGGCGCGCAGTTGCTCGCGCACGAAGTCCTCGACCCCGGCCACGTGCACCGCGGCGCGGACGCGGGCGAGCTCCGGGTCCCGGGCCGCGAGCGCGGCCAGGATCGCCCGGTGCTCGCCGAGCGTGCGCCGGGCGGCGCCGTCGTCGGCGAGCTCGCGCCACAGCCGGGCGCGCATCGTCTGCCCCGACAGGGATTCGATGAACGAGGACAGCACCGGATTGCCTGCCGCTTGCACGATCGTGCGGTGGAATGCCCGGTCGTGCTCGAGCAGCGCGTCGTGGTCGAGCGGGTCGGCGTCGAGCAGCAGCTCCGCCCGGTCGAGGATGTCCTGCAGGTCGGTGAGCGCGGACTCGTGCAGGCGGACCGCCGCCTGGGCCGTGGCGTGCGACTCCAGCGCCCGCCGGGTCTCCAGCAGGTACAGCTCGGCGCTGCCCTGATGCAGGTCCATGGTGAACGACAGCGACGCGAGCAGCATGTGCGGCTCGAGGCTGGTCACGTAGGTGCCGTCGCCCTGGCGCGTGTCGAGCACGCCGATGAGCGTCAGGGCCCGCACCGCCTCGCGCAGCGTGCCGCGGGAGAGCCCGAGCGTGGTGGCGAGGTCCTTCTCCACCGGCAGCCGATCGCCCGGCCGCAGCCGCCCGTCGAGGATCATCGCCTTGATCGCGCCGACCGCGTCGTCACTGAGCGCCATTGCGCACCGCCTTTGCCGTCGGGTTGATTCATTCGATGACTGGACGGTGCCGAGGCTAGGGTTGCCGCCGGTCTACTGTCAAGAATGCTGCTCAGCGACCAGAGGTAGCGCGGAGTGATCCTCAATGGTTGGATGACTGGGCCCTCACTGGTTCTCCCCCTTCAAGGCGATCGAGGACGCTCATGCTCTGGTACACCACACCCGCCCGCACCTGGATGGAAGCCCTCCCGCTGGGCAACGGCCGGCTCGGCGCGATGGTCTTCGGCGACGTCGGGACCGAGCGCATCGCGCTCAACGCCGACACCCTGTGGTCCGGCGGGCCGCGCTCGGCCGGTGTCGGCGACGGCCCGCGGGCCCTCGCCGAGGTCCGCCGGCACCTGCTCGGCACCGGCGACCGGGTCGCCGCCGGCGAGGCGTCGATCGCGCTGCAGGGACCCAACAGCGAATCGTTCGAGCCGCTCGGTGACCTGCTGCTGCACATCGGCGCCGAGCCGGGCCCCGGCTACCGCCGCGAGCTGGACCTGGCCCGGGCGGTCAGCGCCGTCACCGGCGACGGCGTGCGGATCGAGGCGTTCTGCTCGGCCCCGCACGACGTGCTCGCCGTCCGGGTGCGCACCGAGCGGCCGGTCGAGGTCGCCGTGCGCTCCCCGCACCCGGACGCCGTGGTGCGCACGGCCGGTGACGGCACCCTGCTGTGCACCGGCCGGGCCCCGGAACACGTGTCGCCGCCGCACGCCGGGCGGACCGATCCGGTGCGCTACGGGGGCGGCATGCGCTTCGCCTACGGCGCCCGCGTCGTGGATGCGGGCCCGGGCGAGGTCGTGGTGCTGGTCGCCGCGGCGACGGCGTTCCGCGGCTGGGACACCCCGCCGGACGAGGACGCCGCCGCGTTGAGCGCGGCCGTCGTGGCCACCCTCGATGCCGCGCCCGGCTTCGAGGAACTGCTCGCCGCGCATCTGGCCGACCACGCCGCGCTGTTCGACCGGGTGCGGCTCGATCTGGGCGCGGATGCCGCGGTACCGACGGATCGGCTGCGGCCCGAGGACCCGGCGCTGGCCGCGCTCTACTTCGATTACGGCCGGTACCTGCTCATCGCCTCGTCGCGGCCCGGCACGCAGCCGGCCAACCTGCAGGGCGTGTGGAACGAGGACGTCCAGCCGTCCTGGAGCAGCAACCTCACCACGAACATCAACGTCCAGATGAACTACTGGCCGGCCCTGACGACCAACCTCGCCGAGTGCCACGAGCCGCTGCTGACCATGATCGGCGAGCTGGCGCAGAGCGGTGCGCGGACCGCCCGCGACCTCTACGGCTGCGAGGGCTGGACGGCCCACCACAACGTCGACATCTGGCGGACCAGCTGGCCGGTGGGGGAGGGCGAGGGCGATCCGATGTACGCGATGTGGCCCATGGGCGGCCCGTGGCTGTGCCGGCACCTGGTCGAGCACGCCGAGTTCGCCGGCGAGGACGCCGGCCGGTTCGCGCCGCTGCTGCTCGGCGCGGCCCGCTTCGTCCTGGACTTCCTCGTCGAGCACGAGGGCCGGCTGGTCATGGCCCCGTCGACGTCGCCGGAGAACACCTTCGTAGACGAGCGGGGCCGGCAGGTCGCCCTCGACGTCACGGCGACCATGGACCGGTGGCTGGTCCGCGAGGTGCTCGGCGCGGCCCGGCCCTTCGCCGGCGACGAGCTTGCTTCCCGCATCGACGCCGCGCTACCCCTGGTGCCGCGCCCGGCGGTCGGGCCCGACGGGCGCCTCGCCGAATGGTCCGGGCCGTTCCCGGAGTTCGAGCCCGGCCACCGGCACGTGTCGCACCTGTACGGGCTGTACCCCGGCGACCAGATCGACGCCACCGACGACCCTGAGCTGGCCGACGCGGCCCGCGCCGCGCTGCGCGGCCGCCTCGAGGCCGGCGGGGGCAGCACCGGCTGGAGCCGGGCGTGGGCGATCTGCCTCTGGGCCCGCCTCGGCGACGGCGCCGCCGCCGAGGCGAGCCTGCGGGAGCTGCTGGCCTCCTACACGGCCCCCAACCTCTTCGACCTGCACCCCCCGCGCATCTTCCAGATCGACGGCAACTTCGGCGCCACCGCCGGCATCGCCGAGATGCTGCTGCAGAGCCACCGCGACCGGCTGCGGCTGCTGCCGGCGCTCCCGCCCGCCTGGCCGGACGGCTCGGTGCGCGGCCTGCGCGCCCGCGGCGGCGTCGAGGTCGACCTCGCCTGGCGCTCCGGCCGGCTCACGGCCGCGACGCTTCGCAGCAGCGCCGACCGGGACGTGCGGCTGGTCCTTCCGCCCGGCGTCGCCGGCCCGGCCGCGGTGCGGCTGACGGCCGGGGTCGCCCGGCCGCTCACGTTCACGACCGACCGGCCGGGAGTCCCCGCATGAACGAGGCCACGCTCGCGATCCACCCGCGCTACACCGTCGGGCCGGTGCGCCCGCGGCTGTTCGGCTCCTTCGTGGAGCACCTCGGCCGCTGCGTGTACGGCGGCATCTTCGAGCCCGGCCACCCCACCGCCGACGCCGACGGTTTCCGCGGCGACGTGCTCGAGCTGGTCCGCGAGCTGGGCGTGACGGTGGTGCGCTACCCGGGCGGAAACTTCGTCTCCGGGTACCGCTGGGAGGACGGTGTCGGCCCGCTCGAGGACCGCCCGCGCCGGCTCGACGGGGCGTGGCGAAGTATCGAGTCGAACCGGGTCGGACTCGGCGAGTTTCAGCGCTGGGCGGCTCGCGCCGGCGTGGAGACGATGCTCGCCGTCAACCTCGGCACGCGTGGCGTCCAGGAGGCGCTCGACCTGCTGGAGTACGCCAACCACCCGGGCGGCACCCGCCTGTCGGACGCGCGGGGCGGGGAGCCCTACGACATCCGCCTGTGGTGCCTGGGCAACGAGATGGACGGGCCCTGGCAGACCGGGCACAAGACCGCCGCCGAGTACGGCCGGCTGGCCGCCGAGACGGCCCGCGCCATGCGCTTCCTCGACCCGGGCCTCGAGCTCGTGGCCTGCGGCAGCTCGCACGCCGCGATGCCGACGTTCGGCGCCTGGGAATCCACCGTGCTGGAGCTCGCCTACGAGCAGGTCGACCACGTCTCCGCGCACGCCTACTACGAGGCCGACCCGGACGACCCCGGCGGCTTCCTGGCCTCCGCGGTGGACATGGACCGCATGATCGAGGCGGTGACGGCCACCGCGGACGCCGTGGGGGCGCGGCTGCGCAGCCGCAAACGGCTCACGATTTCGTTCGACGAGTGGAACGTGTGGTACCAGAGCCGCCTGCCGCAGTGGCTGCCGGCGGACTGGACCGAGGCGCCGCCGATCAGCGAGGACGCCTACACCGCGGCCGACGCGGTCGTGGTGGGCAACCTGCTGATCTCGTTGCTGCGCCATGCCGACCGGGTCGCCGCGGCCTGCCAGGCGCAGCTGGTCAACGCGATCGCCCCGATCCGCGCCGAGCCGGGCGGGCCGGCCTGGCGGCAGAGCATCTTCCATCCCTTCGCGCTGACCGCCCGGCTGGCCCGGGGCGAGGTCCTGCGGGTGGCGATGGACAGCCCGGACTACGACACGGCCCGCTACGGCCGGGTGCCGGTGCTGGACGCCGTGGCCACGCACGACCGGGACGCGGGCGAGGTCGCGGTGTTCGCGGTCAACCGCGACCGGGCCCGGCCGTTGCGGCTGCGGCTCGACCACGCCGCCTTCGCGGGCCATCGCGTGACCGGTCACACGACCCTGGACGATGCCCTGCCTGGCGCGACGAACAGCGCGGATGCGCCGGACCGGGTCGCGCCGCGAGCGGTCCCGGTCGGCCCGGACCTGGTCCTGCCGCCCGTATCGTGGAACGTCATTCGGCTTGCCAGAAATCGGTCATAACGGTTAGTCATTCGATGAATCGAAGGGCCTGTGCGACCGTCACGGAACAGATACCTGATGAACGTTGACAGGCCGAAGGCAAAGATCTAACGTTCGGTGCAGTCGTCGGATGAATTCAACACCCCGGATTCGCCGATGTGAACGCTCACACACTGCGTGACGGTGTCACCCCCCTCGTATTTCCCGTCGCATGCACGCGGTGTCGCGCCATGATCGGCAGAATCGGCGCGGGCACCCTGCTGAGATCGTCAAGAAAGGCACCTGATGGCTCTCACGACTGTCGTTGGCCGGCGCCGCTTCCTGGCCGGCGGCGCCGGCGTCGCGGCCGGCACCGTCCTGCTGGCCGCCTGTGGCTCACCGGGCGAGGACAAACCGGCCGCCGGCGCGGGCGAGCAGGACGTCGACAAGCTGGTCCTGCTGACCAACGCCGACGACCCGACCGCCAAGCCGATCGCCGAGAAGTGGAACGCGTCGAACAAGGTCAAGGTCGAGGTGCGCCAGACCGACTCGTCGACCTACTCCGAGAACTTCCCGCGCATCGCGACCGCGTCCGACGCGCCGAACATCGCCGGCTTCTTCATCGACGGCGGGCGCTTCACCGACCTGGCCAAGGGCGGCAAGCTGCTGGACCTCACCGCCTTCTGGGAGAGTTCCGGGCTCAACGCCAACGTGCCCGACCTGGTGAAGAAGAAGTATCTGGAGTTCACCGGCGACGGCAAGGTCTACGGCGCGCCGACCAACACCAGCCGGTACGGCTGCCTGTTCTACCGCAAGTCGGTGCTCCAGGTGGCCGGCGTCACCCCGCCCAAGGACCACGTCTGGGAGTCGGAGGCGGAGTGGAACGCCGCCTGCGACAAGCTCAAGGCGGCCGGCATCGAGCCGATCAGCGTCGGCGGCAAGGACGGCTACCCGCTCTCGCACCTGCAGGACGGCCTGCTGTCGTCGGTCATGCAGCCCGACCAGATCAACTCGCCGCTGACGATCGACTACACCTCCAAGGAGTGGCGGGCGCCGATCGAGAAGCTGGTCGAATGGAACACCAAGGGGTACTTCTCCCGCGGGTTCCTCGGCCGCTCCACCGACCAGGGCAACACCCTCTTCGGCCAGAAGAAGGTCGGCTTCTCCACCGGCATGAACGTGTGGCAGCCCCTGGTCGTCAAGGCCGGCACCCCGCTGGAGGACCTCGACTGGTGCCTGCTGCCGCCGATCGGGCCGCTGCCGGCGAAGATGTCCGTCTACGCCGGCGGCGGCGTCGTGATCCCGGCCATCGCGGCGGGGCACAAGCAGGCCCTGGAGTTCATGAAGTACCTCGTCTCGCCCGAGGCGGCGCTGGAGTCGGCGAAGATCGGCCAGGCCGTCCCGGCCCGCACCGACGTGCCCGGCCTGGTCGAGGCGCTCGGACCGATCGGCGGCTCGATGGTCACGTTCGCCAACCAGAAGGACCGCTCGCAGTTCGGCTGGGACGACCCGGCACCGACCGACATGATCACCTACGATCGCACCAACCTGCAGGCCGTGCTCGCCGGCACGCTGACCGTCGACGCGTTCTGCGGGGAGCTTGAGAAGCTCAAGGCCAAGAAGCGCTGAACATGATCCTTTCTGACCAACGCCCCAGCGTCGCCGCGACCCCGCCCCGGGGCCCGCGGCGGCGCGGGGGTGCCCGCCGGCGGCCGCTGCTGTTCGCCACCATGTTCGGGCTGCCCGCCATCGCGCTGATGGCGGTCTTCCTGGTGTACCCGACCATCCAGAGCTTCCGCTTCAGCGTTTACGACTGGAACGGCATCGGCGCGGCCACCTGGGTGGGCCTGGACAACTACCGGGAACTGCTCACCGACACGCTGTTTCGCAAGGTCGTCGGCACCAGCCTGATCCTCGCCGTCGCCGGCACCGCCGGCTCGATGCTCATCGGCCTGCTGTGGGCCTACGGCATCGAGCGGCGCCTGCCCGGCTGGCGCTCCTACCGGTTCCTGCTCTTCGTGCCGGTCATCATGCCCACGACCATCTCGGCGCTGCTGTGGGCGCTGCTGCTGGACGTGGGCGGGCCCGTCAACCAGGCGCTGGGCTGGATCGGCGTCGACGTGCCGCCGGACTGGCTGGGCGACTTCCGGGTCGCGCCGTGGGTCGTCGTCTTCGTCGCCGTGTGGCAGGCCAGCGGCTTCACCATGCTGCTCATTCTCGGCGCGATGGAGGACGTGCCGGCCGAGCTGCACGACGCGGCCTCGCTCGACGGCGCCGGAGCGCTGCGGCGGCTGGTGTCGATCGTCGTGCCGTACATCCGCGGCACCCTCGGCACGCTGACCATCGTGCAGTTCATCGGCCTGCTCAAGGCGTTCGACATCGTCTTCGCGCTGACGCAGGGCGGCCCCGGCCACGCCACCGACGTACTGGGCACGTACCTGGTGCAGAAGGCGTTCACCGAGGGCCGCTACGGCTACGGCTCGGCCGTCGCCGTCGCCATGACCGTCATCATGCTGGCGATCAGCTTCGTGTTCTACCGCCGCCTGCTGGGAAAGGACGCCCAGTCGTGACCGCTCTGGACGCCAACGCCCGCCGCCGGCGCGGCGCCGCGGCCGCCGACGCCCGGGCCGGCTCGCGGGCCGCGCGCCTGGCCGGCGTCGCCGGGCTGGTGCTGTGCTCCGCCGCGACGGCCCTGCCGCTGCTGCTGCTCGTGGCCAACGCGCTCAAGGACAGCGCCGGCATCCTGTCCGACCCGACCGGGCTGCCCTGGCCGCCGCACTTCAGCAACCTCGCCGACGCGTGGCACGGGGCACCCGCCGGCACGGCCCTGGCCCAGAACTTCCTCAACAGCGTCATCGTCACCCTCGGCACGACGCTCGTGGTGACGGTGGTCGCCGCGTTCGCCGGCTACGCCCTGGGCAGCTTCTCCTTCCCCGGTGAGCGGTGGGCGACCCAGGCGATCCTGCTGCTGCTCGCGGTGCCGGTGCAGGCGACGCTCATCCCGGTCTTCGAGATGCTCGACGACGCCGGCCTGCGCAACACCTACGCCGGCATCATCCTCGTGTACTCCGCGTTCTGGATGCCCTTCAGCGTGCTGCTGCTGCGGGCGTCGTTCCGCGCGTTCCCGCGTGAGCTCATCGAGGCGGCCCGGGTCGACGGCGCGGGTGAGGCGACCATCTTCGCGCGGGTGGTGCTGCCGGTGCTGCGCGGGCCGATCGCCGGGGTCGCGATCGTCAACGCGATCGGCATCTGGAGCGAGCTGCTGTTCTCCTACGTGCTGCTCACCGACCCGAGCAAGCAGACGCTGCCGGCGGCGATCATCGCCTATCAGGGTGTGTACATCACCGACTACCGGCTGCTGTACGCGGGCCTGCTGATCTCGGTCGCCCCGGTGCTGGTGTTCTACGCGGCGCTGTCGCGCGTGATCCGCAAGGGGATGAGCGCGGGGTCGTTCCGGTGATCGTCGACGCGCACCATCACCTGTGGCGGCCCGAGCGCGGCTACCGATGGCTGGACGAGCCGGCGCTGGCGGCGATCCGCCGCCCGTTCGTCCCGGCCGACCTGGTGGCCGAGCTCGCCGCCGCGGGCGTGGACCGGACCGTGCTGGTCGAGGGCGGCCGGTGCCACCCCGCCGAGGCGGCCGAGTTTCTGGGCTACGCGGCCGACACGCCGCAGATCGCCGGCGTGGTCGCCTGGGCCGACGTCACCGATCCCGGCCTC
Organism: Dactylosporangium sp. CS-033363; assembly: GCF_050942475.1. Classification (NCBI taxonomy): domain Bacteria; kingdom Bacillati; phylum Actinomycetota; class Actinomycetes; order Micromonosporales; family Micromonosporaceae; genus Dactylosporangium; species Dactylosporangium sp. CS-033363. The sequence continues at coordinate 4,230,624 of NZ_CP192032.1, forward strand.
GAGCGCACCGTCGCCGGATACCGCCGCGAGCGGGGCGGGGAGCTGCTCGTCGGCGTGCGCTCGCAGGTGCAGGGCGAGGCGGATCCGGACTACCTCGACCGCCCGGACGTCCGGCGCGGGCTGGCGGTGCTCGGCGCCGCCGGCCTGGCGTTCGACCTGGTGATCCGGGTCGACCAGCTGCCGGCCGCGGCCCGCGCGGCCGCCGCCGTGCCCGGCGTCCGCCTGGTGCTCGACCACCTCGGCAAGCCGCGCATCGATCGGGGAGCCGTCGGCCTGGCTCGATGGCGGGACGCGCTCGCGGCCTTCGCCGACCGGCCGAATGCGACCGCGAAGCTCTCCGGACTGGTGACGGAGGCCGGGCCGGGCTGGAGCGCCGCGGCGCTGCGGCCCTTCGTCGGGCATGCCGTGGACCGCTTCGGCCCGGATCGGCTCATGTTCGGCTCGGACTGGCCGGTGTGCCTGCTGGTGACGGACTACAGGACCGTGCGGAGCACGCTCGAGGCCGCGCTGCCGGAGCTGCCGGCGGCGTCAAGAGCGGCGATCTTCGGCGGTACCGCGCGGCGCGTCTACGGGCTACGCCTGTGACAGCACCGCACGCAGCCACGACTCGGAGGTGTTGACGTGCATGAGCGCGCTGGCCTGGGCGAGTTGCGGGTCCCGGGCCCGCAGCGCCTTGTAGATGGCCTCGTGCTCGCTCAGGGTGACGTGGGCGGAGTTGCCCTCGATGAGCCCGCGCCACACCCGGGCCCGCAGCGTCTGCCCGGACAGCCCGTCGAGCAGCGAGGTGAGGGTCTCGTTGCCGGTGGCCGCGATGACCGTGCGGTGAAACGCGGCGTCGTAGCCGATGAGCCGCTCGGCGTCGTCCTGGGCGGCCCGCATGTCCTCGAGGATGTTGCCCAGCTCGTCGAGTTCGGCGTCGGACATGCGCTGCGCGGCGACGCCGGTGGCGACCGGCTCGAGCATCCGGCGCACCTCCATGACCTCCAGCAGGGTGTCGTCGCGCAGCAGTTCGACGGCGAGGCCGACGCCCTCCAGCAGCAGCCGCGGCGCGAGGCTGGTCACGTAGGTGCCGTCGCCGCGGCGCACGTCCAGCACGCGGGCGGCCTCGAGCACCTTGACCGCCTCGCGGACGCCGCTGCGCGAAATGCCCATCTCCGCTGACAGCTGCGCCTCGGTCGGCAGCCGGGACCCGGGCGGGAGCTTGCCCGCCTGAATCGAGGCGCGCAGCCAGGTGATGGCCTGGTCGGTCAGTGCCACGTCGCTTCCCCTCGTCGGCAGACATCTTATCTTCCGGCCCGTACAGAACGGGTCATCAGATGAATGGCGCTCCAGGCGGCGCACACTGGCACCCCGAAGGCGCTTCGACTATAAAGTCATCAGATGTTTGGAGGTTTGATGGAGTATCGCACGCTCGGCGGCACGGGCCTGCGGGTCTCGATGCTCGGCTACGGCGCCTCCTCGCTCGGCGGGGTGTTCGAGCCCATCGACGAGGCACTCGGCATCCGCGCGGTGCGCACCGCGCTCGACCTCGGCGTCAACATCATCGACGTGTCGCCGTACTACGGCAACACCGCCGCGGAGTCCGTCCTCGGCCGGGCCCTGCGCGGCGTCGACCGGTCCTCGTACGTGCTGGCGACCAAGTGCGGCCGCTACGGCCGCGACGACTTCGACTTCTCCGCGGCCCGGGTCGTCGCGAGCGTCCAGGAGAGCCTGGCCCGCCTCGGCACCGACCACCTCGACCTCATCCAATGCCACGACATCGAGTTCGGCGACCTCGACCGGATCGTCACCGAGACGCTCCCGGCGCTGCGCGGCCACGCCCGCTTCGTCGGCATCACCGGCTACCCGCTGGGTGCCCTGGCCCGCGTCGCCGCCGCCACGCCCGTCGACACGGTGCTGTCCTACTGCCGCTACACACTGCTGGACCGGGCACTGCTCGCCGCCGTACCGGCGTTCACGGCCGCCGGCGCCGCCGTCATGAACGCCTCCCCGCTGGGCATGGGCCTGCTCTGCGAGCGCGGCGCGCCCGCCTGGCACCCGGCTCCGGCCGCCGTGCGCGCGGCCGCGGCCCGGGCGGCCGAGCTGTGCGCGGCCCGAGGCGTCGACATCGCCCGCGTGGCCGTCCGGTTCGCCTGCGCCCCGGCCGAGTTCGCCACCACCTTCGTCGGCACGGCCGACCCGCTCGACATGGCCCGCAACGTGCGCTGGGCCGTGGAGGACATCGACCCCGACCTGCTCGCCGACATCGAACGCGTCCTCGGCCCGGTGCTCGGCCACGCGTGGCCCAGCGGCCGGCCCGAGAACGCCTGAACACGAGGAGACTCCGGATGACCAGCACGGTCAACTACCTGGGCGGCGGCCAGTTCGCCCTCGCCGCCGCCGAGCCCGAGCCGCCCGGCCCGGGCCAGGTCCGCATCGACGTCGCCTACACCGGCATCTGCGGCACGGATCTGCACATCGCCCACGGCGCGATGGATCACCGGGTGCACCCGCCGCAGCCGATCGGTCACGAGATGTCGGGCCGGATCGGCGCGCTCGGCGCCGGCGTGACCGGATGGTCGGCCGGCGACGCGGTCACCGTCATGCCGCTGTCCTGGTGCGGCGAGTGCCCGGCCTGCCTCGCCGGGCACCGCCACATCTGTCACCGCCTGGTCTTCGTCGGCATCGACGCGCCCGGCGCCATGCAGAGCTCCTGGACCGTACCCGCCGAACTCCTGGTCCGGCTGCCGGACGGCCTGGCGCTGGACCGGGCCGCGCTCATCGAACCCACCGCCGTCGCCGTGCACGACGTGCGCCGCTCCCGCCTGCGCGCGGGCGAGCGGGCCGTGATCGTCGGCGCGGGGCCCGTCGGCCTGCTCATCGGCTGCGTGTCCCGGGCGGTCGGCGCCGAGGTGCTGGTGGTCGAGATCGACCCGCACCGCCGGGCCGTAGCCCAGGACCTCGGATTCGCCACCGCCGACCCCCTGCGGGACCTCGAATGGTCGGACGCCGACGTCGCCTTCGAGGTGTCCGGCTCGCCCGGCGGCGTTCGCACGGCCACCGACGTGCTCGCGGTGCGGGGACGCCTGGTGGTGGTCGCCATCCACGCCAAGCCGCGCGAGGTCGACCTGCACCGGGTGTTCTGGCGCGAGCTGGAGCTCATCGGCGTGCGGGTCTACGACCGCGGCGACTTCGAGGAGGCCGCCCGGCTCGTCGCGGCGGGCGAGGTCCCGGCCGACCGGCTCATCTCGCGGGTGGTGCCGCTGCAGGAGGCCGCCACCGCGTTCGACGCCCTCGAGGCCGGTGGCGTCGTCAAGGTGCTCGTCGACTGCGGAGGCGCGTCATGACCCTCTTCGACCTCACCGGCCGCACGGCCGTCGTCACCGGCTGCCGGCGCGGCATCGGCCTGGCGATGGCGGACGCGCTCGCCGCGGCCGGAGCCGACATCATCGGCGTGAGCGCCAGCCTCGAACAGCACGGCAGCACGGCGGCCGGCCGCGTCGAGGCCCACGGCCGCACGTTCACCCCGCACCGCGTCGACCTGGCCGACCGGGCCGCCGTGTCCGCCTTCGCCGCATCGCTCGGCCCGGTCGACATTCTCGTCAACAACGCCGGCACCATCCGCCGGGCCCCCGCGGCCGAGCACACCGACGAGGACTGGGACCACGTGCTCGAGGTCGACCTGTCGGCCCAGTTCGTCCTCGCCCGTGAGGTCGGCCGCGGCATGCTGCAGCGCGGCCGCGGCCGCATCATCTTCACCGCTTCGATGCTGAGCTTCCAGGGCGGCATCACCGTGCCCGGCTACGCCGCCGCCAAGTCGGGCATCGCCGGGCTCACCCGCGCTCTGGCCAACGAGTGGGCCGGCCGCGGCGTGAACGTCAACGCGATCGCGCCGGGCTACATCGCCACCGACAACACGCAGGCGCTGCAGGACCAGCCGGAGCGCAGCAAGGCGATCCTGGACCGCATCCCGGCCGGGCGCTGGGGCCGCCCCGAGGACCTCGGGGGTGCGGCGGTCTTCCTCGCCTCCGACGCCGCCGCGTACATCCACGGCTGCATCCTGCCGGTCGACGGCGGCTGGCTGGCACGCTGAGTCCGATGAGCGCATCGCCGCGGCAGGCCCGGCGCGGCGTCGCCACGGGCCCGGTGCTCAAGGACGTCGCCCGGCTGGCCTGCGTGTCCAACCAGACCGTGTCCCGCGTCCTCAACGACCACCCGAGGGTCAGCGAGCCGACGCGGGCACGGGTGCTGGAGGCCGTGCGGAAACTCGGCTACCGCCCCAACGCCATGGCCCGCGGCCTGGCCGGCCGGCGATCGCGGGTGATCGGGGTGGTCAGTCTCGGCACCATCCTGTACGGACCGGCCGCCACCCTGCACGGCATCGAGCGGGCCGCGCGCGGGGCCGGCTACGGCGTCAGCATCGCCTCGCTCGAACGGCCGGCCCGCGACGACGTCCGGGCCGCCCTCGACGCCCTCGCCGACCAGTCGGTGGCCGGGGTCGTGCTCCTCGCCCCGCTGGCCGCGATCCCCGTCCCGGCGACCGGCCGTCCCGCGGCCATGGTCACCGCGTCGGCGCCGGCCGAACCGGGCGAGGGCGTCCCCGCGATCGGCGTGGACCACGCCGCCGGCTCGGCGCTGGCCGTCCGCCACCTGCTCGGCCTCGGCCACCGCACGGTGTGGCACGTCGGCGGCCCGCCGGACTGGCCCGAGGCCCGCCGGCGGCTGGACGGCTGGCGCGCGACGCTCGAACAGGCGGGGCGCCGGCGTCCGGCTGGCCGGGCCGGTGTCCCGCGGAGAAGCGAGCGCGGTCTTCGCCGCCAACGACCAGACCGCCCTGGGCGTCATGCGGGCGTTCCACGAGCACGGCGTGCGGGTCCCCGACGATGTCAGCGTGGTCGGTTTCGACGACATCCCCGAGGCGGCGTTTCTGTGGCCGCCGCTGACGACGATACGGCAGGACTTCGACGAGATCGGCCGCCGCTGTGTGGCCGCACTGTTGCGGATGCTGGAGCCGGACCAGCCCGGCAGCCCCGGCCGGCCGGCCCCGGACGCCCTGATCGCACCGGCGCTGGTGTTGCGCAACAGCACCGGTCGTGCCGCAGATCCCGGCACGACCGCCGGTGCCGCACGCCCGTCGTGAAATGCCGGCCCGGCCGATTGCGCGCCTCCGGCCGCGGCGAGCCCGCTGTGAGATCGTGGACGGAACGGTACGAGGTGGAGGGCACGAGCGTATGGACGCCACCTGGATCGTCACCACGAAGGACGCCGCCTGGCAGGCCCGCGACGGGCTGCACGTCAGCGGCGTCACCGGCGTACCGGACGTCATGGTCAAGGCCGGCGCGCAGCAGACGATCGAGGGGTTCGGCGCCTGTTTCAACGAGCTCGGCTGGACCTCCCTGGCGCTGCTCGACGACGCCGACCGGGACGCGGTACTGCGCGAGCTCTTCGCGCCCGGCGTCGGCGCCGGCCTGTCGCTGTGCCGGATGCCGGTCGGCGCGAACGACTTCGCCCGCGACTGGTACTCCTACGACGAAACCCCCGGCGACCTCGGCCTGGACCACTTCGACATCGGCAACGATCTCGACACCCTGGTCCCGTTCATCCGCGCGGCCCGGGACCGGCAACCCGGCCTGCGCCTGTGGGCATCGCCGTGGAGCCCGCCGACCTGGATGAAGACGAACGGCCACTACGCCGCCGCGATGCCGGGTCCGGCGAGCCACGACGTCGACAACGGCCTGCGGCCCGAGCAGGCCGGCGCCGAGGGCACCGACATGTTCCGGATCGACGACGCCCATCTGCGCGCCTACGCCGCCTACTTCGGCCGGTTCATCGACGCGTACCGGCAGCTGGGCATCCCGATCGAGATGGTGATGCCGCAGAACGAGTTCAACTCCGCGCAGGTGTTCCCCAGCTGCACCTGGACCCCGGACGGGCTCGCCCGGTTCCTCGCGCACCTCGGACCCGAGATGCGCGGCCGCGGCGTCGAGATCTTCCTCGGCACCCTCGAACGCGGCGACGACCGGCTCCTCGGCGACGTCCTCGCCGATCCCGCGCTCGCCGCCCACGTCACCGGGCTCGGCGTGCAGTGGGAGGGCAAGAAGGCCGTCGCCGTGCTGCACCGCCTGTACCCGCGGCTGCGGATCTACCAGACCGAACAGGAATGCGGCGACGGGCGTAACGACTGGCGGTACGCCCGCTACACCTGGACCCTGATGCGCCACTTCCTGCGCAACGGCGCCAACGCCTACATGTACTGGAACATCAGCCTGCCCGACGGCGGCCGCAGCCGGTGGGGCTGGACCCAGAACTCCCTGGTCGTCGTCGACCCGCACACCCGTGCCCACCGGTTCACGCACGACTACCAGGTCCTCAAACATATTGCCGCGCACGTCCGCCCCGGCGCCCGGGTCCTCGACACCTGGAGCCTGGCCGGCTACGACAACCAGCTCGTCTTCGCCAACCCGGACGGCAGCACCGTCATCGTGGCACAGAACGACCTCGGCGAGGACCTGCCCGTCCGGTACCTGCTCGGCGACCGGACGATCTCAGCGGTCCTGCCCGCCGACTCGTTCAACACCCTGGTCGTCCCGCCCGACGCGACCCCTTGACCCCCAGGCGGTACCGCAGAACCCATAGGGTCGGCGCCGCCCGGCCGATGGTAAGGCGATGAGCACGCACGCCCGCACCGAGGCCGGCGACCCGGCCGAGCAGCGGCGGCGGCGTACGACCGAGCGTACCGGGATCGTCATCCGCGCGATCGGCTTCGTCGCGGTGGCGATGATCGGGTTCAGCAAGCCGCCGGGCGCGCCGGTGCTGCTGCACCCGCGCCGCGAGTTCGTGGTGGCCGCGCTCGTGGCGCTCGTCGCGGCCAATGCATTCGCGTTCGGGGCGCTGCGGTCGGGGCAGGACGACCGGCGGTACCGCCGCTGCGGCATCGTGCAGGTGGTGCTGGACACGGTCGCGATGGTCGCGCTGACCGCGTTCATGTCGGCGCTGCCCCAGGCGGCGACGTGGCCGCTCATGCTCATGCCGATCCTCGTCGCGGCGGTGCGCCTGCAGCTGCTGGGCACCATGCTCACGTGGGCCGGCGTCTCGGCGTCCTACGCGGCGCTGTTCGCGTTCACCCCGCGCCTGTACGACCGGCCGATGCCGGTGGACAACCTGCTGGCCGGGGTCGGGCTCGGGCTCGTCATCGCGCTGCTGGACGGGATGCGGTCGCGGGCGGCGGCGCGGTACCTCGCCGAGCTGCACGCCGCCCGGGCCGAGCTGCGCCACCAGAGCCGGCACGACCCGCTGACCGGCCTGGGCAACCGCACGCTGCTGCAGGAGCACGCGGCCCGTACCGCGGGCGGCGGGCCGCCCCCGCCGGTCGCCGTGCTCAACCTGGATCTCGACGGCTTCAAGGACCTCAACGACACCATGGGCCACGCCGCCGGCGACGAGCTGCTGCGGATCGTCGCGCAGCGGCTGCGGGGCTGCGTCAAGGCCTCCGACGTGGTGATCCGGCTCGGCGGCGACGAGTTCGTGATCCTGCTCGACGACGCCGGCCTCGACGCGGCACACGCCGTCGCCGGCCGGGTCCGCGCCGCCCTCGCGGCACCGGCGGACATCGACGGCACGGCGGTGCCGATCGGGGTGAGCATCGGCGCGGCGGTCGGCGGCGCACTGGAAGAGGTCCTGCACCGGGCCGACGCGGCGATGTACGCGGACAAGGCGACCCGCCGACCCCGGCGCTGAACGGCCCCGTGCGGCGGGCCGGTCACCAGGGACCGAGTCGAAGGCGGGCCGCGCTTGTCTTTGTATACTCGTTTGTCCTTCGCGGTTACGCCGGCAGGCGCCGACACCCCTACGGGAACGGAGTTCGTCGCAGTGCTGAGTTCAGCGGAATCCTTGCTCGCCGGCCTCGTCGCGAAGGGCCTGCGCCGCGAGCGGCCGGACCGCGAGGAGCTCCTCGCCGTGCTCGGCACCGCCGACGAGCAGATCATGGACGTGCTCGCCGCCGCGTTCCAGGTCCGCCGGCGCTACTTCGGCCGCCGGGTCAAGCTCAACTACCTGGTCAACCTGAAGTCCGGGCTGTGCCCCGAGGACTGCGGCTACTGCTCGCAGCGGCTCGGCTCGACGTCCGAGGTGCTGAAGTACTCGTGGCTCAGCGCCGCCGACGCCGCCACCGCGGCCGCGGCCGGCGTCCGGTCCGGGGCCAAGCGGGTCTGCCTCGTGGCCAGCGGCCGCGGCCCCAGTGACCGGGACATCTCCCGGGTCGCCGGCGTCATCGACGCGATCAAGCAGGAGTCTCCCGACGTGGAGATCTGCGCCTGCCTCGGCCTGCTCAAGGAGGGTCAGGCGGCGAAGCTGCGCTCGGCCGGCGTCGACGCCTACAACCACAACCTCAACACCGCCGGCGAGCGCTACGAGGAGATCTGCACCACCCACACCTACGCCGATCGCGTCGGTACCGTCGAGCAGGCCCGCGGCTCCGGCCTGTCGGCCTGCTCCGGCCTCATCGCGGGGATGGGCGAGACCGACGCCGACCTGGTCGACGTCGTGCTCGGCCTGCGCGAGCTCGACCCCGACTCGGTACCCGTCAACTTCCTGATGCCCTTCGAGGGCACGCCGCTGGCCGGAACCTGGCAGCTCACGCCGCAGCGCTGCCTGCGCATCCTGGCGATGGTGCGCTTCGCGTTCCCGGACTCCGAGGTGCGCCTGGCCGGCGGCCGCGAGATCCACCTGCGCAGCCAGCAGCCGCTCGCGCTGTACGTCGCCAACTCGATCTTCCTGGGCGACTACCTGACCAGCGAGGGCCAGCCGGGCCAGGGCGACCTGGACATGATCGCCGACGCCGGCTTCGAGGTGGAGGGCGCCGAGCAGGAGACCCTGCCGGAGCACCGGCGGAGCCAGGTCCGGCTGCGCCGCCGCGGCGCCGGCACCGACGTGGCCGCCAACGCCTGAGCCGTCACGACCTGGCCGACGCCAGTTCGCGGTCCGCCTCGGCCTGTACCCGGTCGAGATCGCCCTCGATCGTCGCGCCCGCCACGGCGTCGGGCAGGTCGTCCTCCATCCGGTGCAGCGGCCGGTAGCGCAGGCCGAGCGCGGCCCATCCCATGAGCACTGCCCCGACGACCACGAGCAGCAGGCTCATCCCGTGTACCGCGCCGATCCCGGTCCCGGCGATCCGGTCGGCCAGCCACGGCGCGCTGACGTAGCCGGCCGGGGCCATCGCGACCGCGAGCATCTGGTTGGTCGCCAGCACCCGGCCCTGAAGCTCGAGCCCGACCTTGATCTGGATCAGCGCCAGCCAGTGCGCGTTGAGGATGCTCGTCGACGCCCACCAGACGAAGATCCCGGCGCTGATGCCGAGGACGGTGGGCTGCAGCCCCATGATGAGGATGCCGGCGCCGACGCCGAGGACGAACCCGACCATGCCGGTGGCCCGCCGGCGGGTGCCGCCCCACACGACCATGACGACGGCCCCGAATGCCGCGCCCAGTCCGCTCGCCGCTGTCACCAGGCCGACGTCCGTGGCGTCGCCGATCGACAGTACCAATGGGACCACCACCACCGTCGCGAGCGAGCTGAGGTAGTTGTCGACCAGGAAGAAGACGATCATCACGACGAGCGGGCGGCGCCGGACGATGTACCGCCAGCCGCCCACGATCGCCTCGCGGAACGTCTCCTCGCGGCGGCGGAAGAGCCGGTCCGGGAAGCGCACGACCAGCAGCGTGGCCAGGCCCAGGACGAATGTGAGCACGTCGATGGCCACCACGGCGGGCAGCCCGAACGCGGTGATCAGCGCGCCGCCGGCCAGCGGGGCGAGCAGCATGCCGAGTCCGGTGCCGAGCTGGGCGACGGCGTTGGCCTGCGGCAGGTACGGCTTGGGCACGAGTTGCGTGATGGCGGCCAGATACGCGGGACGGTGGAACGCGGTGACCAGCGACCCCGTTCCCACGATCACGGCGACGTGCCACAGTCGCAGGTCGTCCAGCCACAGCAGGGCGACGAGGGCGGCGACGGTCAGCCCGGCGACGGCGTCGCAGACCAGCATCACGCGGCGCCGGTCGAACCGGTCGGCGACCGCGCCGCCGACCGGCGCGCCGAGGATGGCCGGCATCACCGCGAGCAGTGTGATCAGCGCGTAGTCGGCGATGCGGCCGCTGGCCTGGTACGCCCAGACGCCGAGCGCGAACGCGCTGAGTGCGCTGCCGATCAGCGAGGCCGTCTGGCCGGCGGCGACGAGGGAGAACGCGCGGAGGCTGCGGCGGGCCGCCGATCCGGCGACCGCCACGTCGGCGACCGGCGGCGGGACGCGCCCGGCCCGCCACGCCGCCAGCCGCTCGCCGATCAGCTCGGCGACGCGTGTCGCCTGGTGCTTGAGGAAGTAGTGGCCGGCGTCCGGCACCACGGCGAGCTCGACCCGGTCGGCGTACGCGCCCCACTCCCGGTAGCGCTCCTGGTAGAGCTCGGTGCTGCGGTCGCGCTCGCCGACGACGCACAGGACCGGGACGGACAGCCGGGCCCGGTCGGCGCGGGCGAGTTCGGCGGTGTGGAACAGCTGGGCCTGCCGGGCGTCGTGGCGCAGGCTGTTCATCATCGTCCGCAGGTCGGTGTCGTCGAGCTCGTCGAGCATCCCGCCCATGGCCCGCAGCACGTCGCGGTAGTCGCGGTCGGACATCCACCGGTCGCTGGGCAGCACCCGGTTGAACCACGCGGAGACCCGTCCGGGCAGCCGCGCGCTCGGGAACGCCGCCGCCAGTACCACGCCGGCCAGTTCGGCGCCGTCGGCCTGGAGCCGCTGCGCCAGCGCGACCGCCGACGCGGTGCCGACGCAGTGCCCGTACACCACCACCGGCCCGGTGACGTGCTCGGCGACCTCGGCGGCCACCCGGTCGACGAGCTGCGGCAGCGGCAGCAGCGGCTCGCCGGGGCGGGCCGGGTCGTGCCCCGGCAGCTCGATCGCGTACGTCGCCACGCGCGGGCCGAGCGCCAGCGCCAGCGGCCGGTACGCCGCCGCCGACCCGCCGCCGTACGGGACGCACACGACGGTGACCTCGGCCGTGCCGGCCGTAGCGCCGAGCCGGTGCAGCAGCCCGGCCGGTTCGCCGGACCGCCGGTCGAGGAACGCCGCGAGGTCGCGCACCGCCGGGTGGTTGAACAGGTCGATGACCCGCAGGTCCGGATCGGCGGCGCGGGCGGCCTGCACCGCCTGGAAGGAGTCGCCGCCGAGGGCGAAGAAGTCGTCGGTGGCACCGACCCGCTCGACGCCGAGCACCTGCGCGTAGGCGGCGGCGACCCGGTGTTCGGTGGCCGTGGCCGGCTCGACGTAGGCGGCCGGTGCCGCCTCGGCCGGTGCGGGCAGCCGCGCGCGGTCGACCTTGCCGTTGGCGTTCAGCGGCAGGGCGTCCAGGCCGGTGATGGTGGTCGGCACCGCGTACTCCGGCAGGTCCTGCCGCAGCCGCTGGCGCACCTGGTCGACGTCGGCCGTGCCGGTGATCCAGGCGGCGAGCCGGCGCTGGTGGCCCTCGCCGACCGGGAGCACGACGGCCTCCCGGACGCCGGGCAGGCGGCGCAGCGTCGCGACGATCTCACCGGGCTCGACCCGGTACCCCCGGATCTTGACCTGGTCGTCGGCCCGTCCCCGGAACTCGAGCTGGCCGTCGGGCCGCAGCCGCACCAGATCGCCGGAGCGGTAGCAGCGGCGGGCGGGGTCGAGCGGGTCGGCCGGGAAGCGTTCGGCGGTCAGGTCGGGACGGCCGAGGTAGCCGCGGCTCACCGTCGGGCCGCCGATCCACAGCTCGCCGGGGATGCCGGCCGGCTGGGGCCGCCCGGCGGCGTCGGTGACGTGGAAGTCCACATCGGACAGTGGCAGGCCCAGCGGTACCGTGGAGCCGGTGCGCGGTACCGCGTCCACGTCGCACATCGACACCGCGACGGTGGTCTCCGACGGCCCGTACGAGTTGAGGACCGTGAGGTCGGGCCGCGCCGCGCGGACGCGGTCGACGAGGTTCCACAGCAGCGGTTCACCGGCGAGGATCAGGACCCGGCGGGGCAGCACCCGGCCCAGGTCGCCGTGCGCGGCCAGCAGTTCCAGGTGACTCGGCACGCATTTGAGGACGTCGACCCGTTCGCGCTCCTGGTACGCGGCGAACGCCTCCGGGTCGGTGGCGGTCTGCCGGTCGACCAGGTGCAGCGCGGCACCGGTGGTCAGCGCGCCGAACAGGTTCGTCATGCCCAGGTCGGCGGCGTGGGTGGAGACCAGCGCGTAGCTCGCGCGGGGAGCCGTGCCGAGGTACGCGAGCGCCGCCGCCAGGTAGTGGGTGATGTGCCGGTGCTCCACGGCCACGCCCTTGGGCGCGCCGGTGGAGCCCGAGGTGAAGATGACGTAGGCCAGCCGGTCCGGGTGGACCCCGGCGTCGGGCCGGTGGGCGGGCAGCCCGGCCCAGGCGGCGTCGTCGTCGAGGATCGCGACGGTCCCCTCGGCGTGGCCGGCGAACTCGCGTTCGGCGAGCGTGGCGACCGCGCCGGCCCCGCGCAGCACCGTGCGCACCCGCTCCGGCGGGTAGCCCGCGTCGACGGGCAAGTACGCCGCGCCGGCCTTGAGGACGCCGAGCAGCGCGACCGCGAGGTGGCTCGTGCGCTCGGTGAGCACCGCGACCGGCTGGTCGGCGCGCACCCCGCGGTCGAGGAGCCAGTGGGCGACGCGATTGGCCCGCCGGTCGAGTTCGGCATAGGTGAGCGTCGCGTCGGCGGCCACCACCGCCGGCGCGTCGGGGGTGGCGTCGGCCCACCGCTCGATGAGCGGATGCAGCAGTCCGCCCTCGTACTGCAGGGGCGGACCGGCCAGCGCCGGCCCGTCGACGGGCGCCAGCGGGATCGCGCCGAGTTCAGCGTCCGCGGTGGACAGCAGGCCGTCGAGCAGCGTCAGGTACCAGGAGACGAGTCGCCGCGCGGTCGGCTCGTCGAACAGCGCCGTCCGGTAGGTCAGGCCGCCGCGCAGCGCCGTCCCGTCGGCGGCGAGGTGCCACGACAGGTCGAACTTCGCCTCGGTCTCCGGCACCGGCACGATCGTCGCCGCCAGCGCGGGGCCGAACTCCACCACCGCGGAGCCGGCGTCGTGCACGTTGAGGCTCACCTTGAACAGCGGTCCGGCGTCGCGGTCCGGGCGCAGCCGCTGCACCACCCGGTCGTACGGCACGTCGGCGTGGGCGAACGCGGCGAGTGCGGCCGCCCGGGCCGCGTCGAGCAGGTGTCCCGCGGTCGCCGCCGGGTCGACCTCGCCGCGGACGACCAGGGTGTTGACGAAGCAGCCGACGACGTCCTCGGTGGCCGGGCCGTGCCGGCCGGTCTCCGGTACGCCGACCGCGATGTCGCCCGCGCCGGTGACCCGGGCGAGCAGTGCCTGCAGGCCGGCCAGCAGCACCATGAACGGCGTCATGCCGCGGCTGCCGGCCAGCTCCCGGATCCGGGCGGCCAGCGCGTCGGGCACCTCGATCGGCACGGCGGCGCCGGCGGTGTCCGCAGCGAACGCCCCGCCCGCGGTGGACGGCGGCCGGTCGGTCGGCAGGTCGAGCCGGGACAGCCCGGCCAGCTGCCGCTCCCACCAGTCCAGGGCCGGACCGTCGGGTTCGGCGCGCAGGGCGGTGGCGTGGTCGGCGTACTGCGGCGCGGGCGGGGGCAGCGGGCCGGTGCCGGTGCGGTACCCGTAGAGCGCCACGAGGTCGGCCAGGATCAGCCCGCGGCTCCAGGCGTCGGTGGCCACGTGGTGCAAGACGATCGCCAGGTGGTCGGCCCCGTCGGCGACCCGCAGCAGCACGGCGCGCATCGCCGGGTGCCGCTGGAGGTCGAACGGGTGCGCCAGCTCTTCGGCCAGTGCGCGGTCGAGGTCGGCGGTGGGTACCGCCTGCTCGCGGACCGGCACGTCTTCGGCCCGGCCGATCCGGGCGCACGGCTGCCCGTCGACCGTGGTCACGGTGCTGCGCAGGACCTCGTGCCGGTCGGCGAGCATCCTGACTGCGTCCAGCAGTGCCGTGCGGTCGATGCCGGCGGGCAGGCGCAGGACCAGCGGCACGTGGTAGGCCGGGCTGTCCGGGTCGAGGCCGGCCAGGAACCACAGCCGGGCCTGGGCCGCCGACAACGGCACGACGGTCCCGGGTTCGCGCCGGTCGGCCGCTGTTGGGGCCGCGGTCCCGGATTCGCGACTGCCGGCCGCAATCGGGGCCGCGGTCCCGTTCCCGGGTTCGCGCTCGCCGGCCGCAATCGGGGCCGCGGTCCCGTTCCCGGGCTCGCGCTCGCCGGCCGCCGACGGCGCCACGCCGTTCGCGGTTGGTGCGATGCGGTCCAGGGCGGCGGCGAAGTCGCGCAGGACCGGGTGGCGGAACGTGAGCCGGGCGGGCACGTCCCGGCCGGTGGTCGTGCGCAGCAGCGCCGCGACCCGGGTGGCGGCGAAGGAGTGCCCGCCGAGGGCGAAGAAGTCGTCGTCCGGGCGGATGGCACCGGTGGCCGGCGCGCCGGGGCGGCCGTCCAGGACCTGGCGCCACGCGGCGGCGACCGCCTCCTCGGTGGGGCTGAGCGACACCGGGCCGGTGTCAAGGGCCGTCTCTGGTACTGCCAGCCGGGCCCGATCGACCTTGCCGTTCGGGGTCAGCGGCAGGGCGTCGAGCCGCACGATCGACGCCGGGACCATCCAGCGCGGAAGCCGCCGGCGCAGCTCGTCGCGCAGCCGCGCCTCGTTGGGGCCGCCGTCCTCCATTCCGGTGAACCAGGCCGCCAACCGGCGCTCGCCGGGCGGGCCCACCGGCAGTACGACCGCCGCGTCCACGCCGTCGAGCCCTCGCAGTGCCGCGGCCACCTCGCCGGGCTCCACCCGGTACCCCTGAATCTTGATCTGGTCGTCGGTGCGGCCGAGGAAGTCGAGGTGGCCGTCGGGGCGGAGGCGGACGCGGTCGCCGGTGCGGTACCAGCGGATCCCGGAATTGGTGATGAACCGCTGTGCGGTCAGCGGGTCGTCGTGCAGGTAGCCGCGGGCCAGGCTCGGTCCGGCCAGCCACAGCTCACCCGGCAGGCCGGCGGGCAGGGGTGCGCCGGCGCGGTCGGCGACCCGGCACCACACGCCCGGCAGCGGCCCGCCCAGCGGCACCACGCCGGCGCCGGCCCGGTCGGTCACCGTCGACACGTCGAGGGCCAGGACGGCGACGGTCGTCTCGGTCGGGCCGTAGTGCACCTGGACGGCGAGGTCGGGCCGGGCGGCCCGGACCCGGTCGGCCAGCTCCCACGGGCACGCCTCGCCGGCCAGGATCAGCAGCCGGCGCGGCAGCACGCCGGCGAGGTCCGCGCCGGCCTCCGCGGCCAGCAGGTGCAGGTGGCTGGGGACGAGCTTGAGCACGTCGACCGGGTGGCGGGCCAGGTAGCCGGCGAACGCGGCGGCGTCGGTGGCCGTCGCGACGTCGACGAGGTGGGCGGCCGCGCCGGTGGTCAGCGCGCCGAGCAGCATGGTCAGCCCGAGGTCGGCCGCCTGCGTCGAGACCAGGGCGAACGACGCGGCGCCGGCCGGCAGCCGGTCGGCGACCCCGGCGAGGTACCGGGTGATCGCCCGATGCTCCACGGCCACCCCCTTCGGCGTGCCGGTGGACCCCGAGGTGAAGATGACGTACGCCAGCCGGCCGGGGTCGCACTCCACCCCCGGGTCCCCGTCCGGGCCCGCCGGGAAGATCTCCGGATCGTCGAGCCGGAGCACGGCGAGCCCGTCGGCCGGCGTCTCGTCCGGCGTCTCGTTCAGCGTCTCGTTCAGCGTCTCGTTCAGCGTCTCGTTCAGCGTCTCGGACAGCGTCTCGGACAGCGTCTCGGACAGCACCTCGGACAGCACCTCGGACAGCACCTCGGACAGCCCGTCGGCGACGAGCACCGTGGTGGCGCCCGCGGCCCGCAGGAGGGCGGCCAGCCGCGCGGGCGGGTACGCCGGGTCGACGGGCAGGTACGCCGCGCCGGCCTTGAGGATGCCGAGCAGCGCCACCGGCAGATGGGTGCTGCGTTCGGTGAGCACCGCCACCGGCTCGTCCGGTGCCACGCCGTCGGCCAGCAGCCGCCGGGCGACCCGGTTCGCCCGGCGGTCCAGTTCGGCGTAGGTGATGGTGCCGTCGGCCGCAATTACGGCCGTCGCGTCCGGAGTGGCCGCCGCCCACCGGCTGATCATCGGGTGCAGGGTGCCGGTCGGCGCGTCCACCGGTGCGCCGACCACGGCGGGGTCGACGGTGCCCGGCAGCGGCACCGTCCGCATTGGACTGTCCACATCCGACACGAGGGCGGCGAGCTGGGCCAGGAACCACCCGGCGATCCGGTCCGCGGCCGCCGCGTCGCAGTCGCGCAGCCGGTACTCCACCACGCCCTCGAGCGGGCCGTCGCCGGTGTCGGTGAGCCGCACGGTCAGGTCGGCCCGGGCCCGGCCGGTGCCGCCGACGGTGACCGTCGTGACCAGTCCCGGGAACGGGGCCGGGTGCGGGTCGGCGGGGATCACGTTGAGCAGGACCCGGAACAGCGGCGTCGAGCCGTCGTCGCGGCGCGGGTTGACCCGCTCGACGATCCGGGGGAGCGGCACGTCGGCGTGGCTGAGCGCGTCGAGGGCCGCCTCGCGGGTGCGGGCGAGCACGTCGCGTCCGGTGGGGTCGCCGGACAGATCGGTGCGGACCACGACGGTGTTGACGAAGCAGCCGATCGCCGACCCGCTGCCGGGCTCCCGGCGCCCCGCCTCGGGAACGCCGACGGCGACGTCGGGGTCGTCGCCGGTACGCGCCAGCATCGCCTGCAGCGCCGCCAGCAGGACCATGAACGGCGTCATGCCGTGCGCGGCCGCGACGGCGCGGACCCGGCCGGCGAGCGCGGCCGGCACGGTCAGCGGCACCTGCGCCCCGGCATCGTCGGGCGTGCCGTCGGGCGTGCCGACCGGGTCCACGCCGTCGGACGTGCCGTCGGGCGCAGTCACCCGGCCGACCGGCAGCGGCGCCGGCACCAGCCCGGCCAGCCGCGCGGTCCACCACCGCAGGTCGTCCTCGTCGGGCTCCGCCGCCCGCCGGCGCGCCCGGACTGGGCGGACCGGCGCGGGCGGGTCGTCGCCCGCGCGGTGGGCGGCGTAGCGCTCCGCCAGCTCGGCGACCAGCACGGTGATCGACGCGTCGTCCATGGCGACGTGGTGCGCGGTCAGCGCCAGGTGGTGCTCGCCGGTGCCGGCCGCGAACAGCGTCACACGCAGCGGCGGCTCCGCGGCGAGCCGGAACGGCCGGCGGGCGTGCTCGGCCAGCGCGGCGGCGAGCGTGTCCGGGGTGACCGCGCGCTCGTCGACGGGCACCGCGCCGGCCGGCCCGGCCACGGCGACGGGGATGCCGCGCTCGAGCGTGATCGTGCTGTGCAGGGCGGGATGCCGCCCGATCACGTCGCGCACGGCGGCGAGCAGCGCCGGCCGGTCGAGCGGGCCGGCGAGCCGGACGACGACCGGGACGTGGTAGGCCGGGCTGTCCGGGTCGAGCTGGGAGGCGAGCCACATCGCCCGCTCCGCGCCGGTGAGCGGTACCGTCCCCTGTGGAGGGTCGTCCGGCTCGGCCGCCGGCTCGGCGGGTGTGAACGCGGCGAGCCGCGCCTCCAGCAGCGCGCGCAGCGCAGCCCGATCCTGCATCTGTTCCGTCATCGATCCGCCCCCCGTGGACGTTGCCCGGGCCCGGTCAGGCCTGGCGGGCGAGTTGCGCCAGCGCCAGCTCCTCGACCGCCGCGGCGAAGTCGGCCAGCACCGGATGGTCGAACAGCAGGCGGACCGGCACGGCGAGGTCCAGGGCCGGCCGCAGCAGCGCCACCACGCGGGCCGCCGTCAGCGACTGCCCGCCCAGCCGGATGAACTGGTCGTCGACGCCGATCGTCTCCGGAGCGACGCCGAGCGCCTCGGCCCACACGCCGACCATGAACTGCTCGACGGGCGTGCGCGGCGGGATCGGTTCCCGAGTGGGTTCATCCGGTACGGGCAGTGCCGCCCGATCGACCTTGCCGGTCGGCCCGAGCGGGAGCTCGTCGAGCACCACGATCCGGCTCGGCACCAGGTGCGCCGGCAGCCGGCGGCTCAGGTCGTCGTGCAACCGGTTCGCGTCGATCGGCTCCGGGCCGGTGCCCTGGACGTACCCGACCAGCCGCCGGTCGCCGCCGGCGTCGACCGGCGCGGTGACGACCGCGTGCTGGACGCCCGGGCAGGCGGCCAGGAACGCCTCGACCTCGCCGAGCTCGACCCGGATGCCGCGGATCTTGACCTGGTGGTCGCTGCGGCCGAGGTAGTGGTGGACGCCGTCGACGCGGCGCACCAGGTCGCCCGTGCGGTACGCCCGCCGGGCCGGGTCGGCGGGATCGGGCGGGAACCGTTCCGCGGTCAGCTCGGGGCGGTCGAGATATCCGGAGCTCACGACGGGCCCGGCGATCCACAGCTCACCGACCGCGCCGTCGGGCACCGGCCGCCCCTGCTCGTCGCGTACGCTCGCCACCGCCCCGGCGATGGGCGCGCCGATCGGCGGCTCGTGCGCGGCTTCCAGGTCGGCGCGTGTCACCTCGGCGACGAGGCAGTAGGTGGTGCACTCGGTCGGGCCGTAGCAGTTGACCAGCCTGGTGACGCCGGGGTTGGCGTAGACCCGCCGGGCCAGGGCCCGGGTCAGCGCCTCGCCGGCCGGGCTCACCGTGCGCACCGACGGCGGCAGCGGCGAGCCGAGCAGGACGGCGAGCACCGACGGTACCCCGTTGAGGAACGTGACCTCGTCGCGGGCGGGCAGGTCGGCGAGGGCGAGCAGCGAGTCGGCGAGGATCACCGTGCCGCCGCTGAGCAGCGGCGCGAACATCTCCACGACCGACACGTCGAAGCACACCGACGTGGAGGCGAGCGTGCCGCGCAGCTCGCCGGCCGAGTACGTCTGGACCGCCCACCGGACGAGGTTGAGCGTCTGCCCGTGGTTGATGACCACGCCCTTGGGCTTGCCGGTCGACCCCGAGGTGTAGATCAGGTACGCCGGGCCGTCCCCGCCGGCCGGGTCGCCGGCCGAGTCGTCGGCCGAGTCGTCGGCGCCTGTGTCGTCCGGTGAGGCGAGCGGGCCGTCGCCCGGCACCATCGGGCGGGCGTCACCCAGCCACGCCGCGTCGACCTGCCGCTTGTCGACCAGGACGTGCCGCAGCCGCGCGTCGCCGACGACGAACGCCTGCCGTTCGGCGGGATGGGCCGGGTCCATCGGCACGTAGGCCGCGCCCGCCCGCAGCACCCCGAGCAGCGCCGGGATCAGCCACTCCTCGCGATCGAGGCAGACCCCGACGTACTCGTCGCGGCCCACGCCCTGCCCGCGCAGCTGGACGGCGACCGCATCGGCGCGCGCGTCGACGTCGCGGTAGGTGAACCGGCGGGTCCCGACCACCAGCGCGTCGGCGTCCGGGGTCCGGCGCACCTGCCGGGCGAACGCCACCTCGATGCGGTCGGGCATGCGGAGTCTCCTCTCCCGGCCCGGATCCGCGTCAGCGTCACGCGTTCGTAAGCGCAGGGAGCCGAGACCTTCAAGCGGCCGCCAACCTACCGACCATCGCTATCCGAACCCTAAGTCCGAGCTATCCCAAACCTCTTTACCGAGGTCACACGGATGCCCGGCGGGCACCACCGCGTCCGGCGGGACCGAGGTTCAGGAGGCGCGGCGGAGGCGACCGCAGGCGTCCAGGGCCTGCTGCAGCGCCACCTCCACGGTGGTCAGGTCCTTGCGGTCCAGGGCCTGCCGTACCCGGGTCAGGCACGCGGCGAGCAGCCGTTCCTCGCCGCGGGGCGACGGCGGCCGGGTCGCCCCGCCGCGGATGCGGGTCACGGCGCCGGCCAGAGCGAGCTCGGCCAGGTCGCGCTGGGTGGTGGCCGCGGACGCCCCCGTGGCGGCGCGGATCTCCTCGATGGTGACGTACTCCCGCGCCGCCAGCAGGTCGACGATCCGCTGGCGGCGAACGGACGGCAGCATCGGGAGGTCGGTCATGAGATCGGATACAACTGGCCGTCAGTGGCTACCGCCGGTGCGAAGTCGACCTCGCGGCCGTCGATGGCGAAGCGGTAGCGGCTCAGGCGCTGGATGGAGGGGGTGGCTTCGAGGTACACCCGCAGCTCCTCGAGCTCGTGCGGCGTGAGCCACGACGGCGGGTCGGAGATGGCCCGGAACCCGCACACGTCGGCCAGGTCCCGCAGCCATTGCAGTTGCTGCGGGGTGAGCAGGTTGAGCTTGCTGCGGAAATAGATGACATCCGGATCGACCTCGGCCAAGGGGGACCACCACAGCCGGTGCACGCTGTTGACAACAGCGTTGCGCGCGGTGGCGTCCGACGGGTCGACGGTGGCGTAGTTGTCCCACATCGGGGCGACGTCGGGGCCCGAGCGCAGGCCGTCGAGCAGGCCGAGGGAGGGCAGCAGGATCGCGCCGGAGCCCAGCAGGTACACGTCGTCGCCCGCGGCTTCACGCACCAGGTGCAGTGCGTCGCGGTAGATGCGCTCCCGCGGGCGGCCCTCGACGTAGGCCGCGGCCGCGTTGATGAAGTCGAGCTTGAGGTACTTGAACCCCCACTCGTGCACGACGGTGCGAATCATGTCGGCGACATGCGCGCGGGCGTCGTCGCGGGCCAGATCCAAGGCGTAGTACGGGCCGCCCCAGTTGGAGCCGGCCACAACCAAATTCCCGGACATGTCACGCAACAGGTACTCGGGGTGCTCGGACGTCACCCGCGACCCCGGCAGCGCGATGAACGGCGCCAGCCACAACCCGGCGACGAAACCCGCGTCGGTGATCCGTCCGGCCAGGTCCCGCATGCCGCTGGGGAACTTGGCGTTGGGCTGCCAGTCGCCGACCATCTCCTCCCAGCCGTCGTCGATCTGCACCACGTCGAACGGCAGGCCCACGAGGTCCGCGATGTCCTTGTGCAGCTGGGTTTCGGTGACCGTTTCGTAGTACGCGTACCAGCTGCACCACACGTTGCCCGCCCGCCGCCGCACCGGCCCGAACCGCTCCGCGAGCAGGTCCGTGTACGCGGCGAACACCTCCTGCTCGGGGCCGTAGGCGGCGAACCATTCGGCCCCGTCGCCGGCGTACCAGCCGGTGAGGGTGTCGTGGTCGGCGGCGAGGCGCGGGGTGTCCAGGCCCAGGGCGCCGAGCAGGAGGGTGTTGCCGTCGGGGCCCTGCAGCGCGGCGACCGCGGAGCCGTGGTGGCGGGCCGGGTCGTCGAACGCGGGGTCGTCCGCGGTGACGAGCCGGGTCGGGTTGGGGATGCGCAGCGGGGGTTCGCTCAGCCGGCGCCAGCCGCAGGGGCTCCACGAGTTCTGGCCGTGCCGGTAGAAGGAGGCGTCGCCGAGCCCGTGCAGGATCGCGACCCGGCCCGGGGGAAGCAGGATGCCGCCCGGGGTGGGGCGCGGCGTCCCATCGCCGGAGTGTTGCAGGGCGAAGTGGCGTCCGCCGAGCTCGACGACCTGTGCCATGGTTCTCCTTACCTCAAGGTGCCGGACGTACTACTTGAAGAGCGCGTTGACCTGGTCGTTGGCCTTCTTCAGGGCGTCGGCCGGGGTGCCCTGGCCGAGGATGACGCCCTGCAGGGTGTCCTGGACGATCTGGCTGACCTCGTTGCCGTGGTCGGTGATCGGCAGGAAGAACGTCCCGCCGGGGGCGGCCGCCTCGTCGGTGAAGACGTGCACGTCGCGGCCGGCGGCCTTGTGGGCGGCGAGGGCCTTGTCGGCGGCGGACTTGATGGCCGGGAACACGACGGCCTTCTCACCGACGATGTCCTGGCAGCCGGACGAGCCGAGGAACTTGACCCACGCCCACGCCTCGGCCGGGTGCTTGGTGCCGGCGTAGATGGCGTCGGACAGGCCGTTGATGGCGGTCTTGCGCCCGGCCGGGCCGGTCGGCAGCGGCGCGAACGCGTACTGCTGCTTCGCCCCGGTCCCGAGATAGCTGCTGATGGTCCAGGACCCGGCGACGGTGAACGCGCCCTGCCCGGAATCCATCACGGCGTCGCGGCCGAGGGTGGACTGCTTGTCGAACTTCGGCGCGTACCCGGCGTCGGTGATGTGCTTGAACCAGGCGATGGTCTCGGCGAGCTTCGGGTCGTCGTACTTGTACTTGGTGCCGAACGGGTTCTTGTCCAGGTACGTGAAGCCGTTGGACACCGCGAGGTCGCCCCAGCCGTTCTGGCCCTGCGAGCCGTCCGCCCACTCGGGCAGGAAGCCGTACACCTTCACCTTGGTCTTGTCGAAGGCCGGGTCGAGCCCGTTCTTGCCGTTGGCGTCGACGGTCGCCTTGGCGATCGCCTGCTCGAACGTGCCACCGTCCGTTGGATTCCAGGTGAGCTTGTCCAGCCCGGCCGTGTCGGTGACGAACTTGGTGTTGTAGACCAGGGCCATGGTGTCCCAGTCCTTCGGCAGGCCGTAGCGCTTGCCGTCCTTGACGAACAGATCCGCGAGCCCGCCCTGGTACTGGCCGAGGTCGACCTTGTCCTTCTCGACGAACGGCTGGATGTCGAGGATCTGGTTGCTGGACACGAACTGCGGATAGTAGGAGGCGTGGTCGGTCCACACGTCGGGCGCGGAGCCGCTGGCCAGCTGGGTGGTGAGGTTCTGCCAGTACTGCGTCCACGCGGTCTGCGAGATCTGGACGGTGACGTTCGGGTTGGCCTTCGAGAACTCGTCCGCGCAGGCCTGGTAGGCGGGCTGCTGCTTGTCGTCCCACAGCCAGTACTGGAGGGTGACCTTGCCACCGCTGTCGGAGCCGGACTCGTCGGAGCACGCGGCAAGCAGCGGCAGGGCGAGTGCCGCGGCGGAGACGACGGCCACCGCCGTGCGGGATCGTCTGAACATCGGATTCCCTTTCAGGATCACTTGATGCCGGTGAAATTCAGGGACTGCACCAGTCGCTTGCCCAGGAAAACCAACAGGGCGAGGACCGGCAGGACGGACAGCGTGGAGGCGGCCATGAGCCCCGTCCAGTCCGGCTGGGTGTTGGGGGACTGCTGGAGAAACACCCCGAGGGCCACGGTGAGCACCCGGGTCTGCTCCCCGCGGCCGACGAGCAGCGGCCACAGGAAGTCCTTCCACGCCCACACGGAGGTGGTGAGCGCGATGGTGATGAGCGGGCCGCGGCTCATCGGCACGATGACCCGCCAGAAGACGCCCCACTTGCCGGCCCCGTCGATGATCGCCGCCTCCTCCACCTCGCGCGGGATGGACAGGAAGAACTGGCGGAGGAAGAACACCGCGAACGGGGTCATGAGCAGGTTCGGGGCGACCATGCCGAAGAACGTGTCGATGGCGCCGAGGCTCTTCACGAGCGTGAAGTTGGGCAGCAGCGTGAAGATCGGGGGGACCATCAGCGCCGCGATGATGACGCCGAAGACGAGGTCCCGGCCGGGGAAACGCAGCCGCGCGAAGGCGTAGCCGGCCATGGCGCAGCAGAAGGTCTGCACGCCCGCGATGAGCGTGCTGTAGATGATGGAGTTCATCGTGTACCGCACGAAGTCGATCTGCGCGCCCGAACCTCCGGCGTCGCGCGCGGTCTGCGCGTCGACCAGGCCGAGCACCCGCCAGAAGTTGACCATCGTCGGATGGGACGGGAACACGGCGGTGCGATCGGCGTAGATGTCCGCGGCGGGGGTGAGCGCGGTGCGGACCATCCAGTAGAACGGTGCGATCGTGAGCACCAGGAACGCGATCAGCACGAGCCAGGCCACGACTTTGCCCGGCGTGAAGCGGCGTGTCATCGCTGCGCCTCTCAGGTCAGATCGGATCGGGAGGCGCGCAGCAGGCGCATCTGCACGAAGGTGAGCACGCCAAGGATGAGCACGAGCGCCATCGCGGCCGCGGCGGCGTAGCCCATGTGGAAGTACGTGAAGGCCTGCTGGTAGATGTAGTAGTAGATGACCCGGGTGGCGCCGACCGGCCCGCCCTTGGTCGTGACGGCCACGGTGTCGAAGATCTGGAACGAGCCGATCAGCGACACGACGAGCACCAGCGCGAGGATCGGGCGCAGCAGCGGCAGCGTGATCCGCCGGAACATCCGCAGTTCGCCGGCGCCGTCGATGGCCGCGCTCTCGTACAGGTGCGCCGGGATCTGCAGCATGCCGGCATACAGCAGCAGCGCCGTGTACCCCGTGTACGCCCACGTGTTGATGAGCGCGACGGACGGCATGGCCCAGTCCGGCGAGTTCAGGTACGCCTTGTTGTCGACGCCGAAGATGCCGAGTAGGTGGTTGACGAAGCCGAGGTTGGCGTCCAGCAGCCACATCCAGAGCAGCCCGACGGTCACGTTGGGCACCAGCCAGGGCAGCAGCATCGTGGCCCGTACCACGACCGAGCTCGTCAGCCGGTGCAGCAGCGCGGCCAGCAGCAGCGCGAGGATCGTCTGCGAGCCGATGTTGAGCACCACGTAGTACGCGGTGACCTTCAGCGAGTCCCAGAACTGCCCGTCGGTGACCAGGTCGGCGTAGTTGTCGCCGCCGACGAAGGTCGGGGTGTTGAGCAGGCTGTAGTCGGTGAGGCTGTACCAGACGCCGCGGATCGTGGGGTACAGGTAGAACACGGCGAAGCCGATCAGGACCGGCGCCAGGAACAGCCAGGCGACCCACCGGTCGTCTCGTGCGCGGCGTGGCCCAGGCGCTTCTTGCAAAGGTGGCTCCGGTACCGGCACGACCGGCGCCGCGACGGCATTACGCATCGTCACGATCCGACCTCGTTTCATGGATCGAAGATCTTCGAAGCTAGCGTCTTGCGGCCGGGGGTGTTCGGCCGCTAATAATGATGAAGCTCATGGAAAGTTTGTCAACACCTCCTCGTATCGAATCGGCGTACGAGGAGCACTCCGCCCCCTGAAACCGGAGGTCGATCCATGCGCACACCCCTGCGGCAGCGCCTCGCCCGCGCCGTCGCACTCTGCACGGTCGCCGCCAGTGCCGTGCTCGTGTTCGCGCCGCACACCGCCAGCGCGTTCACCCCGGTCCCGGCCGGCCCGCCCGCAAGGCCCGCCCCGCCGGCGTCGCCGAGCCCGAGCCTGACCGACCACCCGCTCACCGCCGCCCCGAGCCCCCTGGACAACCCGCTCAAGGGCTTCGCCCGGTTCTACTTCCCGGGCGACAACCAGAACTCCGGCTACCCGCGCTCGCTCGCCTGGAGCTACTTCGGCCTGTCCGAGGTGATGACCAGCGCCACCGACTGCGGCAGCTACAACTGGTCCATCGTGGACAACGCCCTCAACGAGATCGCGTCCTACGGCAACCAGGCCGCCATCCGGTTCTACATGGAGTACCCCGGCGGCACCGGCAGCCATCCCGGCAACGCCATCCCGCACTGCTTCGACGGCCACGTCACCTACCGCAACAACACCTTCTGGGGCACCGTCAGCCCCGACTACGACAGCGCCTACCTGCTCTCCGCCGTCAGCAACTTCATCGCCGCGTTCGGCGCCCGCTACGACGGCGACCCCCGCATCGGCTTCATCAACCTCGGCATCGTCGGCCTCTGGGGCGAATGGCACACCTGGCCCTTCGACACCGACACCGCCGACGGCTACCCCAACCTGATGCCGACCGACGCGCACGCCGCCCAGATCGTCGCCGCGTTCGACAACGCCTTCAACACCACCAAGCTCGAGATCCGCTACCCGGACTCGGCCGGCGGGGCGGCGAACACGCGCGACATCGGGTACCACGACGACTCGTTCTGCTACAAGGAAGGCAGCCCCCTCAAGGGCGTCACCCTGCCGCAGTCCCTCGGCGGCGCCGACTACGCCCAGCTCCAGCGCGCCCTCAACATGGGCGTCGAGAACAAGTGGGTCACCGACTCCATGGGCGGCGAGGTCCGGCCCGAAATCCAGTCCTCGGCGTTCACGTCGTGGCCCGGCGGCACCGGCCAGGTCGACAACATGAAGGCCTGCATCGAGCTCGAACACACCACCTGGAAGATCAACCAGACCAGCCAGAGCTACGCGTCCAACGACCCCAACGTGGCCGCGGCCGTCCGGCTCATGGGCTACGACCTGTCCGCGACCCACGCCTACTACAGCAACAGCGTCACCGGGTCGGCGAACATCGGCGTCACGCTCACCAACAACGGCGTCGCCCCGTTCTATTACCCCTGGACGGTCCAACTGGGCCTCAAGGATTCCGCCGGTACCGTCGTCAAGACCTGGGACACCCCCTGGGACCTGCGCACGGTGCAGCCGCTGAAGGTCCGCGCCTTCCCGGACTGGAACGTGGGCGCCGACCCGACCTACCGGGACTTCGGCTACCCGCAGTACTTCCAATCCAACGTCAGCCTGACCGGCGTCGCCAACGGCAACTACCAGTTGGTGTTGAAGGTCCGCAACCCCCTGGAGGCGCTGAGCCCGGCCGCGAAGAAGCTGCGGTTCGGCAACGCCACCCAGAACGCCGACGGCTGGCTCGGCCTCGGCTCCATCGGCGTCGGCGGCTCCACCGGCGGCGACACCACCCCGCCGTCGACCCCGACCGGCCTCACCTCACCGGCCAAGACCTCGACGAGCGTCACGCTCGGCTGGAACGCGTCCACCGACAACGTGGGCGTGGCCGGCTACAAGGTGCTGCGGGGCGGCACCCAGGTCGGCACCGCGACCGGCACGTCGTACACCGACACCGGCCTCACCGCGTCCACGGCCTACTCCTACACCGTCCAGGCCTACGACGCCGCCGGCAACACCTCGGCGTCCTCGGCCGCCCTGTCGGTGACCACCTCCGCCGGCGGCGGCACCGACACCGCACCGCCGACCGTCCCCAATGGACTCACCTCGCCGGCCAAGACCTCCAGCAGCGTGTCGTTGAGCTGGAACGCGGCCACCGACAACGTCGGCGTCACCGGCTACAAGGTGCTGCGCAACGGCACCCAGGTCGGCACCTCGGCCACCACGTCGTACACCGACACCGGGCTCACCGCATCCACCGCCTACACCTACACCGTCCGGGCCTACGACGCGGCCGGGAACACGTCCGCGGACTCCTCGTCCATCACCGTCACGACCAGCGGCAGCAGCAACCCGCCCGGCCTCGTGCTGGATAACTTTGATGGTTCGCCCGCCTACCCGTCCGCGAACCAGAACGACCTCGGCAAGTGGACCGGCGGCAACTGCTTCCTCAACGGCGGCGGCAGCGGCGCCATCACCGGCGGAGCGCTCGTCCTGCAATACAACAACTGCGGCTGGTTCGGCTCCGACGTCAACCAGGACGTCTCCCAGTACACCTACCTCGTCGTGCGCATCAAGGGCAACGCCGGCGGCGAACAGGCGCACTTCAACCTGAGCCTCGGCGGCACCACCAAGGTGTTCGGCGACTACACATTGGACGGTGGCGGCCACCCGGCCATCACCACCGCCTACCAGGACATCAAGATCCCGATGGCCGCCAACGGCATCAGCCGCACCAGCCCCGCCCAACTCGCGATGGGTTTCTGGTACGGCGGCAACAGCACCATCTCCATCGACAGCTTCTCCTTCAGCAACTGATGCGAGGAATCCAACGAGTCCGGACGGCCGCCGTGGCGGCGGCCGTCCTGGCCCTCGCCCTGACCGGCCCGGCACTCCCGGCCCAGGCCGCCACCACCACCGCCACCTACACCGGCGACTACGCCACGGTGTTCACCAACCCCGAACGCGGCTTCCACAACCGGTACGAGATCATCAACGACCCGTCCGTCAACGACTACGCCAGCAACACCATCCCCGGCTTCAACCCGGACATGCTCGACCGCACCTTCGCCCGCGCGAAAGCGGACGGCAACACGCTCATCCACTCGTACGTCCACCTCGACAAGTACCAGACGACCGACCTGCCGCAGGCGTTGCTGGACAACCTCTCCAGCGGCCTGGCGGCGATCCGGGCGCAGGGCCTGAAGATCGTCCTGCGCACCGCGTACGTGTGGGACGGCTACTCGGCCGTCACCGAACCCCAGATGGAACGCCACATCGACCAGCTCGCCCCGGTGCTGGCCGCAAATGCGGACGTCGTCATGCATCTCGAGGCCGGCTTCTTCGGCGCATGGGGCGAATGGCACGAATCGCCCTATACCGCCGCTTCTGAGGAGAGCCAGTCGCCGGTTCGCTATCGGCTGGTGAAGAAGCTCCTCAGCAGTACCCCGGCCTCGATCCCGGTCGCGATCCGGTACCCGATCTTCAACTACGAGTTCGCCCAGCGCACGACGCCGCCGGCCGGGTGCACGCTACCGAACAACTGCCTGCTCACCACGCAGGAGTTCGACCGGCTCGGCTTCCACGACGACTGCTTCCTCGCGGACTCGGCCGACATGGGCACGTACGACCAGAACTCGTGGCTCGGCTGGTTCGACGTGGCCCAGAAGAAGCAGTGGGTGTACGACTACGCCACGTCGACCGGCGGCAACAAGATCGTCGGCGGCGAGACGTGCAACGCGAGTGGCGGCAACGACACGGCGGGTGTGAACGCCCAGTACGAGTTGTCGCACCAGCACTGGACGGAGATCAACGCCGACTACGCGGCCGTCAACACCGACATCTGGAAGCACGCGCAGATGCCGGCCTCGGGCGTGGATCCGGCCGAGACGCTGTACCACCGCATCCAGCGCAAGCTCGGCTACCGGCTGCGGCTGGCCGACGCGACCTTCACCAACTCGGCCGCACCTGGAGCCGGTTTCACGTTTTCGGCGCACCTGGTCAACGACGGGTACGCGGGGATCATCAAGCCGCGACCGGTGTACCTCGTGTTCGACAACGGCACCAACCGCTACAACGTGCAGCTGACCGGGCTCGACCCGCGCACCTGGAAGTCGGGCGCGATCACGGTCCCGACCCAGACGGTCACGCTGCCGGCGATGGCGTCGGGCTCGTACAAGCTGGCGCTCTGGCTGCCGGACCAGGCCACCGGCCTGCGCTCGAACCCCGCCTACTCCGTGCGACTGGCCAACAGCGGCACGTGGGACGCGGCCAAGGGCTACAACGTCCTGTCCAACGCGGTCACCGTGGGTACCTGCACCGGCGACTGCACGCCGCCGACGGCTCCCACGCTGTCCGCCGGTGCCGTGAACGGCCAGTCGGTGCCGCTGTCGTGGACCGGCGCCACGGACAACGTCGGCGTGGTCGGCTACCGTGTGTATCGCGACGGTACCCTGCTGTCATCGCCGACCGGCACGACGTACACCGACACGAACGTGCCAACAGGTAGTCACACCTACACGGTGAGTGCTCGCGACGCGGCGGGTTACGACTCGCCGTCGAGCAACGCGGTCACCGTGACGGTGAGCGGCCCGACCACCCCGCCGCCGGTGGGGCTGGTGCTCGACGACTTCGACGGCACACCCGCCTATCCGTCCGCGGCCAAGAACGACCTCGGCCGGTGGACGGGCGGCAACTGCTTCCTCAACGGCAGCGGCAACGGCGTCGTGGCCGGCGGAGCGCTGGCGTTGCAGTACAACAACTGCGGCTGGTTCGGCAGCGACGTCGGCCAGGACGTGTCCGGCTACACGTACCTCGTCGTGCGCATCAAGGGCGCGACCGGCGGGGAACAGGCGCACTTCAGTCTGAGCATCGGCGGTACAACCAAGGTGTTCGGGGATTTTGTTCTTGACGGCGGCGGCCATCCGGCCATCACGACCGCGTATCAGGACATCAAGATCCCGATGGCGGCGAACGCCATCAACCGCGCGAGCCCGTCCCAGCTCGCGCTCGGCTTCTGGTATGGCGGCAACAGCACGGTCACCGTCGACAGCATCGGGTTCCAATAGTACTTTGTAAAGTTCATAGCAAAATTGGGCGGAGCTGAGGGGACAGACCGTGGCGGATCAGGTCATCACCGGAACCGACCTGTCCCGGCTGCGCGAGCTCAACTCCCTGACGGTGGTCCGGGCGCTGCGGGATCAGCCCCCGGCCACCGTCACCGAACTGGCCAAGCTGACCGGCCTGTCCCGCCCCGCGGTCGACGTGATCGCCCAGGGGCTGGTGACCGGCGGCTGGGCCACGATCGTGGAGCCGGGCGGTTCGAGCGTCGTGGGCCGCCCGGCTCGCCGGTACCGCTTCCGCGCCACGGCCGGCCACGTGATCGGCGTCGACGTGGGCGGCCACAAGGTCCTCGCGCTGCTGGCCGACCTGGACGGCGAGGTCGTGCACACGGCCCGCCGCTCGGTGGCCGCGGACGCCGGCCCGGCCGAACGCCTGGCCGCGCTGGACCACGTGCTGGCCGAGGTGCTGCGCGAGGGCGACAAGACCGCCGACGACATCTGGGCCGTGTCGGTCGGTGTGACGGGCCCGGTCGACGCGAGCGGCCGCACGACGCTGTTCACGCCCCTGCCCGGCTGGCAGGAGGTCGACCTGGCCGCGCATCTCAGCGACCGCTTCACCTGCCCGATCGTGGTGGAGAACGACTGCAAGCTGGCCGCCCTGGCCGAACGCTGGCAGGGCGCGGCGAGCGACGCCAACGACATCGTGTACCTCCTGGCCGGTATGCGGTTGGGCGCCGGCCTCATCATCGACGGCGTCCTGCGCCGCGGGTACGGGGGAGCGGCGGGCGAGATCGGCGCGCTGCCGGCCGTGCGGTGGCTGGCGGCGCCGGCGCATCTGCAGCGTTGCCCGGGGGTGCCGGCGTCGGTGAACCCGGACGACGCCGCGGCGTGGGTGTTCAACGCCGCGCGGGCCGGGAACCGCGACGCTCGTACCGCGATCAACCGCTACGTGAAGGACCTGGCCATCGGTACCGCGGCCCTCGTCCTCGCCCTGGACCCGCAGGTCGTGGTGTACGGCGGCGGCTTCTCCCGCTCGGCCGACCTGGTCCTCGAACCGCTGCAGCGCGAACTGGCCAAGCTGTGCCTGCGCGTCCCGGACGTGCGCGCGTCGACCCTGGGCGCGGACAGCGTGGCGTTGGGGGCGTTGAAGCTGGCCCTGAACGAGGTCGACCGCCGGCTGTTCACCGCGGGTCTGAGCGCGCCCGTCGCCCCTCGTCGCGACTGACCGTACGGAAGGGCCGGTACCCTCTGGCGCGAGGGGGTGGGCGTTGGCGGTACCGATCTCCGAGCAGAGGAAGCTGTTCCAGCGCTCGGGCGACATGTGTGCGTTCCCCGGCTGCCGTACCGCGCTGACGGCGGCGGCGTCCGGCGCCGATCGGCTCGTCGCGCTGGGGGAGATGGCGCACATCGTGGCCGACAGTCCCAACGGGCCGCGCGGGGCGTCGGTGCTGACGAAGGCGGAACGGGACCGGTACGAGAACCTGGTCCTGCTGTGCGGGCTGCACCATGAGCTGATCGACTCGCAGCCGTCGACCTGGACCGTCGAGGTGCTGCACGCGGTGAAAGCGGCGCACGAGACGTGGGTGCGGCAACGGCTCGGCGGCCTCGACGCCGCCGCGGGAATCCCGGCGCCCGCGGGTCCCCTGTGGATGGTGCCGGAGGCCGGGCGGATGCTCGTCGAGCGTACCGAGGAGCTGACCGGGCTGGCGGACCTGGTCCTCGGCGGTGCCGCGGTCGTCGGCGTGCTCGGTGCCGGTGGCTTCGGCAAGACGACCCTCGTGGCCCAGGCCTGTCACCGGCTCCGTGACGCGTTCGCCGGTGGCGTGCTGTGGGCCACCCTGGGCGAGCAGATGCCCGACCCCGCGCTGGCCGAGAAGATCAACGACCTGAGCGAGCTGGTCGACGGCACGCGGCCCGCGCTCACCGATCCGGCCGCGGCCGGGTACCACCTCGGCGTGCTGCTCGCCCGGCGGGCGCCGACGCTGCTGGTCGTCGACGACGTGTGGGCCGCCAGCCGGCTCGTGCCGTTCCTGCACAGCGGCGCGCGCGTCATCGTGACCACCAGGTCGCGCGGTGCGCTGCCCGGCACCGCGAAGGTGCTGCACCTGCCGCCGCTCGGCCTGGAGCTGAGCCGGTCGTTGCTGCGTCTCGGGGTGCCCGGCCTGACGCGCACGACCCGCCTGGTCCGGCGTACCGGCGGCTGGCCGATCCTGCTCGCCCTGGTCAACAGCGCGATCCTGCGGTTGGTCGACGACGGCCTGGCACCGAACGACGCCGGCGACGCGGTGGCCGAGCTGCTGGCCGACGGGCCGGACAGCCTCGACCTCGCCAGCGCCGACCGCCGTGACCAGGCGGTGCGCGCCACCGTCGAGGCCAGCCTGCGGCGGCTGGACCCGCAGTCCCGGCAACGGTGCCTCGAGCTCGGCGTGTTCCCCGAGGACACCGACGTCCCGGCGGAGGTGGCGCAGCTGCTCTGGGCGACGTCGCCGAGCACCGCGCGGCGCCTGGTCCGGACCCTGGCGGACCTGGCCCTGATCTCGGTCAGCGGGGACCGGCTGCGCCTGCACGACGTACTGCGGGAGCACCTGCGCCGGATCCTCGGTCCCGACGGTCTCGCCGAGGCGAACGGTCGTCTGGTCGAGGCGCTGCGCGCTGACGCTGCGGGAGACTGGGCGGGTGCACGGGAGTACAGCCGCGCGCACCTGGCCGGTCACGCGGCCGACGCCGGTGCCCTCGACGCGCTGCTGCTGGACGCGGCGTTCCTGCTCGCCGCCCGGCCGCCGGGCCTGCTGGAGAGCCTCCCCGAGGCGCGCACCGCGGCCGGCCGGGCCGCGGCGCTGAGCTACCAGCGGATCGTGCACCATCTGCGGGACCGGCCCGCGGCGGAGTCGCCGGCGTACCTGGAGCTCGCCGCCCGGCAGGCCGGTGCCGCCACGCTCGCCGACGGTGCGGGGCGGCTGGCCGGGTCGGCGCCGTGGCGCTGTGCCTGGGCGCGCTGGTACGTCGAGCCGCCGCACACCATCCTGACCCGCCATCGATACGCGGTGGACCAGGTGGCCGTGGTGCCCCGCGCTGACGGCCGGACGCTGGTCGTCAGCGTCGGCCCGTACTACTGCGTGCGGGTGGTCGACGGGACCCGCAACACGCCGGTGGAGCTGCCGTGGCCGCTGCCCGCGGGTGAGCCTTCGGCCCTCGCTTGCGTCGAACTGCCCGACGCCGGCCACGTCTTCGTGGTCGGCACCGTCCTCGGCAACGTCGCCGCCTGGCACGTCGACACCGGCACTGCCGTGCCGTGGGACCTGCCGTGGCAGCCGCCGGAGCAGATCGCCGACCCCTGGGTCGACCCCGAGGAGCACTTGCCAGTGGGGCCGGTGCTCCCCATCGACGGGTGCGAGCACGTCATACCGGATGCCGACCCGTGGGACGAGGCCGCGCCGCCGCCCCCGGCGTCCGTGTGGCTCGCCGGGCCGCCGGAGCCCGGCGAACTCGACTGGCGCGCCGAGCCGGTCGACGCACCCGAGATCGGTGAGCCCACCGAACCTGACGAGTCCGGCCGGCCCGCGCCACGGCGGTTGACGGCCCTGGAACCGCCGCCGGACGAGCCCGACGACCCGGGGGAGTACCCCGACGAGTATCTGGAGCACCTGCTGGGCCGGGACTTCGATACGCTCATGGACGAGTGGTGCATCGACGAGTTCCCTCCCGAGGAGATCCGCTGGATCCGGTCGGCGCCGGCGCCGGGCGGTCCGGTCCTGGTGATCGCGCGCCAGGACGGCGCGGTGTGGGCGGTGGACACCACGACCGATCGGCACGACTTCGCGCTGGTGACCTGGACCCGGCGCGGCGACGAGCAACCCCTGGTGACCCTGTCGCGGGACGGCTGGCGGTACACCTGGGAGCTGAAGACCGGACGGGTCGTCGAGGACGGCCACGGGATCGCCGCCCAGTCCGCGGTCACCGCCTGGCTACCGGACGGCAGCGAGGTGAGCGGGCTCGCGGACGGCTCCGTCGCGATCGTGAACCGCCCGGCGGGCCGGGTGACGGCGCTGGTGGACCTGCACCCCGACCCGGTGTGTTCCCTCGCCGCCGGCCGGACGGCGGACGGGCGGGTGCTGCTGGCCACCGGCGGCGGCGACGCCGACGGTACCGTGCGCCTCTGGGAGGTCGGTGCCCTGCTGCGGCACGACGCCCAGGCGAAGCCGCTGGCGATCGAGCGGGTTGTCGCCGCGGGCGGGCTCGTGGCGACCGCCCACCCCGACCCGGTGGTGCGGATCTGGGCGGACGGGCGCATCGTCCGCGAACTGCAGCACGAGCGGCCGGTCACCGAGCTCTTCACGGTGTCCGATCCGGCCGGCGCCGCGCTGCTCGTCTGTGGCGCGGCCGGCGCCCCGCCGCGGGTGTGGGACCTGGCCAACGGCGGCCGGGTCGACCACGGCCTGTCCGCGGTCACCGGTACGGTCCTCGCGGGCGCGGCGACCCCCGAAGCGGTACTGCTGATCACCGCGGAAGGCGATGCCGTCCGGGCCTGGGACGCGGTCGACGGCCGCCCGCGGTGGCACATTCCGGTGGCCGGCGTCCACGCCATGACCACGTCCGACGGGCGCCTGCTGATCGTCCACTCGGGGCAGCGCGGCGACAAGCCCAACCGGCACGTCAGCGTCCACGATGCCGCCACAGGACGACCCGCCGGACCGTCCATGGACTTCTACTACTACTGGCCCCGGCCCGTGGTCAGCGGCTCGACGCTCTCCGATGCGCCGGTGGCGGTCTACCTCGCCTACGGTGACGTGCACGCCTGTGACCAGGACACCGGCACGCATCTCGCATCGATCCAGTTGGCTGACATCGGTAGCGACTCCGTGGTCCGGCGCGACTCCTGGGGCATGTTCCATACGAGCGACATTGCGCTGCTGCGCACGGCGGACGGCGGCGTGATCGCCGCGGTCGGGGGCCCCGTGGTGCGGCTGCTGCGCCTCGAACCCGGCGAGGATCGGTCGGCCACGCCCTTCACCTGGAGATGGGTGAGCGACGTGTACTTCGACACCCCGGTCACGACGCTGGCGGCCGACGGCGACACCCTGCTGGTGGGCACGGCCCGCGGCCTCGCCGCCCTGCGCATCCAGCCTCCGGCGCCGTGACGGAACCGAGCTGCGGGGTCGCCCGTCGTAACGCGTATGACCAACGCGATTGCCTGCGCAGGGCGGCGGCTTTTGGCTGCCGGAGCGGTGGTGCTGGCGCTGCCCGCTGTCTCGGCCTGCCTGCCCAGTGAGCCGTACAGCACGATCGCCGTCTCCATGGACGGCTCGGCGCTGCAGGTGCGCATGGCGGACTGCCCCGCATCCGAGGTGAAGGGCGCGCGCATCATCCCGGAGGTGATGAACGGCAACCTGCTCGACACGCACGTGCCGGCCCTGTGGCAGGTGAGCTTCGCCGAGCCCACCGTCGCCGGGGCCATCACGGTCGGCGACGCGGTGCCGGACGGGGGGACGCTCGACGTCGCGCTGGCCGTGCCGCTCGATCCGGCGACCGAGTACGTCGTCATTTTCCGGTACAGCAACGACGGGGAACCGGCCGAGGTGTTCAAACCCGCGGAGCTGCACGACGGGCGGGTGCGCTTCTCCGGGGTGTACCTCAGTCACGAGGAGTTCGACAACAGGTCGGCCTGTTCTAAGCAGTAGCCGGCAGCCGTACCGCGCCCGAGCCCTCGAGCGCGTGGGAGAGGCGGGGCCGGTCGGCCGGGCGGGTGAGGAGCACGAGCACCGCATGCCCGGCGGGTACCGACTGGATCGCCTGCTCGATGCTCGCATCGGACAGGCCGGCGTCGTGCACGCCCGCTACGGCGGCCGCGGTGACCGCTCCTGCGGCCAGGCCGAACGCCGGCCACCCGGCAAGGGTACCGATGACGACGCCCCAGGCCGCCCCGGCGAGCGCGCCGTCGGCGACGCCCAGGTCGCGGGTTTCGAGGTCGTGCAGGCGGTACGGGCGCCCGGGCCGCCCGCCGAGGGCATCGGACCAGGCGACGACGGCGTCGTCGAGGCGGATCAGCCGCTGCTCGCCCAGGTGCAGCACGGTGACGAGGGCTTCGCGGGCGCGGCCGGCCGTGTCGAAGGCGTAGACCACGGGGCGGTCCGCGCGCAGGGTGCCGGGCCTGCGCAGCCGGCCGGCGAGGGGCCGGTGGCGCAGTTGCCAGCCGGCGAGCAGGCCGATGAGTGTGGACAGCAGGTGCCCGAGGCTGGTGAAGGTGCGGGCATCGGCGAACGGCAGGAGCACGAGGACGAGTACGGCCGGGACGACCACCCGCCGGGCCCGCGCGGGCAGGCTGCAGGCCAGGGCGGCCGCGACGGCGTGCGCGCCGTAGCTGGTGCCGACGTCGGCGGCGTGCACCACGGCCGGCCCGAACCACTGCCGGCGCAGGCCCTCCTGCAGGACGGTGTACACCAGGCAGCTGGCGATCACGTGGGTGAGCAGGAAGACCTCGGCCAGGCGGCGCCAGCCCCACAGCAGCTCGGCGGCGCCGGTGAGCAGCAGCAGCGGCAGGACCGTCAACGGCCCGATCGGCTCGCCCAGGACGAACACGCTGGTGAACAGCGTCCATATCCGGTGCTGCGCCAGATTGGCCACGTTGGTCGAGTGCGCCGCGACGATGGTCGCCCGGGTACGTGGGCCGGCGAGATGGTCGAGCGCGAGGCCGACACCGAGCACGGTCGACACGTAGAGCGGCGCGAGCCGCAGCCGGGCCACCGCGGTGAGGAGCACGCGGGTCCGCGCGGCCGGGCCGTGAGCCGTGGCGAGGTCGGCGGCCAGGTCGGCGCCGGGCAGGTACCGCGCCGGCACCAGGGCTGCGGTCAGTCGGACGGCGTTGCTGATGTGGGTGGGGGCGTGGTCAGGCTCTGGAAGCACGGGCGGAGCAGCTCGATGATCTGCTCGGGCGTGGCGTCGGCGAGGTGCGTGAGGCGCAGCAGGTACCGGTCGGCGATCACGCCGTGGATGATCGCGCTGAGGAGGCTGGCGCGCAGGTCGGCGTCGGGCGTCGGGATGGCTTCGGTGAGCTGGGTGAGCTGGGGTTCCGCGGCGGCCCGGTAGCGGTCTGCGGCGTCGGCGTTGGTGAGCATCGAGCGCAGTACGGCCAGGGAGGCGGTTGGTTCGCTGGTCAGGCGCCGGTTCAGGGACGTGAGCAGTGCCTCGGCCACCTCGCCGGAGGTGCCGCCGGGCAGTTCGTCGGCGGGTACCTCGGCGGCGCGGGCGAAGAGCAGGTCCTTGCTGCCGAAGTAGTGCATGACCAGGCCGGCGTCGACGTGGGCGGCCGCGGCCACGGCCCGGATGGTGGTCCGGTCGTAGCCGAGCTCGGCGAACATGTGGCGCGCCGCGGCGAGGATGCGCTCCTCGCTCTGCTGGCGCTGCTGTGTTCTGGTCAGGCGCGGCCCCGGTTCGGTCACGACGTCATTCTACGGACGTTGACCGGCGACGCTCGTCGTTCTACGCTCGTTCAATCAACAAGCGTTGAACGACTGGAGGAGTCATGACCGCCACGGCACGGGACGTCGTCGAGCAGCTGTTGCGCGCGAGCCTCGAGCAGGACATGGAAACCTTCGTCGGCCTGTTCGCGCCGGACGGCTTCATCGAGTGGCCGTACCGGCCGGATGGCGTCCCGGGCCGCGTGGAGGGCCGCGACCGGGTCCGCGAGTTCGTCATCGGGCAGGCCGGCGGCCTCGTCAAGTTCGAGGAGTACCGCGACACCGTCATCCACGAGACCACCGATCCGCAGGTGGTGATCGTCGAGTACGAGGCGTACGGCACCGTCATCCCGACAGGTGCGCCGATGCACCAGACGATCATCGCCGTGCTGCGGATTCGGGACGGCCTGGTCGTCTCGTACCGCGACTATCTCAACCCGCTGGTGCTGGCCGAGGTCCTCGCCAGCGTCGGTCGCGGCTGACGGGCGACGCGTGCCGCGCTACGTTCGAAGGAGGGGAGGGGAGTACCGCTGGACGGAGCTCGCTGGTGAATGCAGGCACGCGGAGACGTTCCGGGCGCGGGATCCGCTCGAAACTCGACCGTGTGCCACTGACCCGCCAGGTGGTGGCGATGTGCCTCCTGTTCGGCCTGGCCTTGAGTACTGCGCTGGCGGTGATCCTGGCCGCGGAGGCGGACCTGCAGCGGGAGGTCAGCTCGGCCCGCAGCGCGCAACAGGCACTGGTCGATGCTGCGCGGCTCGAAGGATCGCTGCTGACGGTCGAGAGCAGCGAACGCGGGTACTTCATCGTGCACGACGAGCGGTTCGTGCAGGCCTGGGACCAGGCCCGCGACGCGATCCCGCAGCAGGCCGCGCATCTGGCCGACTCGGTGGCCGGCAATCCGGCGCAGTACGCCCTGGCCGACCGGCTCGATCAGCAGATCACGGACTACCTGCGCGACGACTCGGTTCCCGCGATGGACGGTCTGCAGCACGGGTCGTTCGCGCCGGACCAGTCGCAGCTGCTGGACACGCAGGCCCGGCTTGATGCCATCCACGCGGACTTCGCCCAGTTCAGCACGGCCGAGGACAGTGACGCCGCCCGGCAGGCCGCCATCGCCGACACTGACTCCGACTGGGCTCGGGCGGTCGGGACCGCCGGGCTCCTCGGCTCCATCGTCATCGTCGTCGTGTTCGCGACGTTCGTGAACCGCCGCATCGTCCGGCCGGTACGCGCGGCCGCCGTCACGGCCGACGCGCTCGCAGGCCGCGCGCTGTCGGTTCGCATGTCCGAAGACGGGCCGGGCGAGATCGGCGCGCTGCAGCGATCCTTCAACGCGATGGCCACGTCGCTGCAGCGCCAGCACCATGACCTCGACCGGTTCGTGACCCAGCAGAGCGCCCTGCGCCGCATCGCCACGCTCGTCGCCCGCGGGACGCCACCGGACCGGGTGTTCGGCGCGGTCACCGAGGAGGTCGGCCGGCTGCTGGACGCCGATGCCACCGTGCTGCTGCGGTTCGAGCCGGACGGCAACGGTACCGCCGTCGCGTCCTGGAGCGACCACGGCGACGCCGTCACCGTCGGCACCCGCACGGTGCTGCATCCGCAGGGCGCCGCCATGCAGGTCTACACCACCCGGCGGCCCGCGTGGTCGCCGGTCGGTGCCGGCACACCGGTGACCGACCCGTTCCTGGCCGAGCACGGCATCACGGTCTCGGTCGGCGCGCCGATCGTCGTCCAGGGCAGCCTGTGGGGGGTGCTGCTCGTCCTGGTCGCGGACGCGGATCAGCTGCGTGGCGCGGCCGACCAGATCGCCG
Organism: Dactylosporangium sp. CS-033363; assembly: GCF_050942475.1. NCBI lineage: Bacteria > Bacillati > Actinomycetota > Actinomycetes > Micromonosporales > Micromonosporaceae > Dactylosporangium > Dactylosporangium sp. CS-033363. The sequence goes on from NZ_CP192032.1 coordinate 4,269,626, forward strand.
ATTTCACCGAGCTCGCCGGTGTGGCGGTGGCCAACCTGCAGGCCCGCGCCGACCTCGCCGCGGCCAGCGCGCGGATGGCGGAGGCGGGCGACACCGCCCGGCGCCGAATCGAACGGGACATTCATGACGGTACCCAACAACGTCTGCTCGCGTTGCTCCTCGACCTGCGCCGAATCCAGCAGCAGGCCGTCAGCTCGTCGCCCGCGCTGGCCGGCGAGCTGGCCGCGACGAGCACGGACCTCGCCACCGCCATCGACGAACTGCGGGAGCTCGCCCACGGCATCCATCCAGCCGTACTGACCGAACGCGGCCTCGGCGCCGCCCTGCGAACCTTGGCCCGGCGCGCGCCGATACCCGTCGACCTGGACCTGCACCTGCCGCACCGGCTGCCCGAGCGGATCGAGACCAACGCCTACTACGTCATCGCCGAGGCCTTCACCAACGCCGTCAAACACGCCCGCGCGACGACCGTTCGCATCCACGCCGAGGCCGACCCGGACCTGCTGCAGATCAGCGTCGAGGACGACGGCGTCGGCGGCGCCGACCCGAACGCCGGATCCGGCATCCGCGGGCTCCGCGACCGCATCTACGCGCTCGGTGGCAGCTGCCAGCTGCAAAGCCCGCCGGCGCACGGCACGACGCTTCGCTGCAGCGTCCCGCTGCGGTCCGCCCCGGACCGCCACGAGCCGGAGGGTAGACAGACTACGTATTGCGGTGGACGATGGTAGGTGCTGCGGCATGACTGGCTGACCTGTACGGGGGAGCGGGCATGAAACGACGCAAGTTCGAGCCCCGGGCGCTGCCGGGCAACACTGCGAGCGCGCTGGACGAGAGGTTCCAGGCGGCCACCCCGCTTCGGCGCCTGCTGAACAAGGTCTTCCCCGACCACTGGTCGTTCCTGCTGGGCGAGATCGCGCTCTACTCCTTCATCGTGCTGCTGCTCAGCGGCATCTTCCTGGCCCTGTTCTTCGACCCGTCGATGCGCGAGGTGGCCTACGACGGCAGCTACACGCCCTTGCGGGGGGTGGAGATGTCGCAGGCGTACAACACCGCTTTGCATTTGTCCTTCGACGTGCGCGGCGGGCTGTTCATGCGGCAGATGCACCACTGGGCCGCGCTGCTGTTCATGGCCGCGATCGTGGTGCACATGTTCCGGGTCTTCTTCACCGGCGCGTTCCGCAAGCCGCGCGAAGCGAACTGGGTCGTCGGCCTGCTGCTGTTCTGGGTCGGGCTGTTCGAGGGCTTCGCCGGGTACTCGCTGCCGGACGACGCCCTGTCCGGCACCGGCCTGCGGATCGCGAGCGCGATCCTGCTGTCCGTCCCGATCGTCGGTACCTGGGTGACGACGTCGCTGTTCGGCGGCGAGTTCCCCGGCGACGTGATTCTCGACCGGCTGTACATCGTGCACGTGCTGCTCCTGCCCGGTGCGCTGCTCGCGCTGATCACCGTCCACATGGGACTGCTCGTGAAGCAGAAGCACACGCAGTGGCCGGGCCCCGGCCGGACCAACGAGAACGTGGTCGGCGTGCGCATGTTCCCGGGCTTCGCGGCCAAGGCCGGCGGCTTCTTCATGATCGTGTTCGCGATGATCGCCGCGCTGGCGGGGCTGTTCCAGATCAACCCGATCTGGCTGTTCGGCCCGTACAAGGCGGCGGTCGTCTCGGCGGCGAGCCAGCCCGACTGGTACATGATGTTTCTGGACGGGTCCACCCGGCTGTTCCCGGCGTGGGAGATCCGCTTCGATCTGTTCGGCTGGGGTGACGGCTACACGCTTCCACCGATCTTCTGGCCGACGATCGTCCTACCGGGCATCCTGACGACGCTGCCGATCCTCTATCCGTTCATCGAGGCCAGGTTCACCAAGGACAAGGCCGTCCACAACCTCCTCGAGCGCCCCCGGGACAACCCGTTCCGCACCGCGCTGGGCGCCATGGCGATCTCGTTCTACGTCGTGCTGCTCATCTCGGGCGGCAACGACGTGCTGGCCGACAAGTTCCACATCAGCCTCAACGCGATGACCTGGGCCGGGCGCATCGGCATCCTGGTCATTCCGCCGCTGGCCTACTACGTGGCGTACCGGATCGCGCTGGGCTTGCAGCAGCACGACCGCGAGGTGCTGGCGCACGGCGTGGAGACGGGGATCATCCGGCGCCTGCCCGACGGGCGGTTCGTCGAGATCCACCAGCCACTGCCGTCGGCCGGCGGCGACGGGCTGGAGTACGCGGGCTGGGTCGTACCGAAGAAAATGAACCACATCGGTGCCCTCGCCCCAACGGTCAAGGGATTCTTCTACCCGGTGGAGAAGGCGCCCGCACCGCAGCGCCCCGCACCCCGCCAGCTCACGGAGGAGAGCGAGCCCGAACGGGTCACCGCGCCGCACTGAGCCGAGGGGGCTGGCACCTACCGTGGTCATCTGCACACCCACCGCTCATGGTTCCCCGAGCGCTGTTACGGCCGCGCGCAGCCGGGCCCGCAGTGCGTCGTCGTGCCAGGACACGTCGCTGCCGTAGTAGCTGACCGAGCCGTAGCGCGGGACCCGCTCGTCGCGCTCGGCCAGGTCCGCCAGCACCGGGACCGCCGCGGTGGCCCGCATGTCCACCAGCAACGCGACCGCCTCCTCCGCCCGGGCCTCGGCGAGGCCGGCCAGCAGCGGGCCGACCAGGTCGCCGACCGCAACGCCGAGCTGCCACAGTCCGCGGGCCGCGATCGGGCGGGCCCAGCGCGCCGCGCCGCTGAGCGCGGCCCACAGGCCGTCGGCGAGTCCCGGATCGGCGCCGTCGAGGTCGGGTGCGAGGTCGGCCGCCAGTCGGGCCGCGAAGCCTATGGAGGAGCCCCGCTGGTCGAGGACGGCCCGGGCCGTCGGCAGGGCCTCGGCCGGGTCGCCGGTCGCCCGCCACAGCAGCCGGGCGACCTCGCACCGTACGTCGTCGGTCAGGTCCGGGCCGGCCAGCCACGCCCGCAACGCCGGGACCAACGGCGCCAGCTCCGGCCCGGCCGCCGCCGCGAGATGCAGGTCGAACCCGTCGACCCGGCGCCTGGCCCCATGGGCGGCGACCGCGCCGGGCACCGCACCGCCGTCACCGGTCAGGTCCCGCACGGCCAGGGCCGCCCGGATGTCGCCTTGGAAAGCACGTTCAAGCAGCATTGGTACCGCCGAATGGGCCCCGATCGCCGCCAGCGCCCCCGCCGCCACGCCGCAATACGCCGCCGCGATCTCGGGCGCGGCTTCGACGGCGGCGGGGCCCCAGCGGTGCAGCAGCCGGATGAGCGGGGTCGCCCCGTCCGTGCCGGCCGCGAGCCGGCCCCGGATCGCATGGAGGGCCTCGGGGTCGAAGGCCGGCGGATGGTCCCAGAACAGCTCGGCGGCGACCGGGTCGTACCCGGCGGCCCAAGCGGTCAGGGCGGGCTCGCGCCAGGCGGGGGAACCGACCCGCAGCAGCGCGGCGAACGCCGTCTCGGCCGCCCGCCGGTCCTCGGCCGTGGCCAAGTGCCGGGCCACGCCCGCGAGCCCGTCCGCGACGCCCGCGGCGGGAGCACCGGCGGCGTCGGCGGCGTAGGCGGCGGCCGCGCGCACCTGGGGGTCGGGATCGTCCAGGGCCGGCCGCAGGCGCTCGCTCTGCGCGGCCACGGCGGCGCGGACCTCGGGCTGCACGTCGCCGTAGGACCGCTCCGGGTCACCCAGCCGCCCGATGGTCGACAGCAGGTCGTCGCGCCCGTGCACCCCGGGCCGCATGGCCAGCTCGACGAGCAACGGGACCGCGACGACGGTCGCCGGGTACACGCTGCCCTGGTGGTGCAGGCTCTCGTAGAACGCGAACCGCCCCTCGGCCGCGGCCTCCGCCCCGCCCGAGGCGATGGCCCGGAAGATCTCCGGCGCCTCGCGCGCGGGCCCGAACGCCCCGTCGTGCTGCGCCCAGTCGATGTGGTCCCAGCCCTCGGTCATCACGACTGGGTGAGCAGGCGGGCGTAGTTGGCCATGGACCGCTGGTACCGCGGCAGATGCGGGACGAGCGCCCCCACGGCGATCGCCACCGACTCCCGCTCCCGCCCGGCCTCCAACAGCCCGACGGCCCGCTCGGCCCGCCCGAGGTTGCGTAGCGAGCTGGACATCTGCATGGTGGCCCGCCGGCCCTCGTACTCATCGATGCGCGCCCACGCCGCCCTGACCCGCCGCTCCCCGTCACCCATGCGATCAAGGCTGCCCGACGCTCTCGATGGGCCTGCCTTCGGGGTGGGGCCGGACAGGCCGGGCTCGGGCGAGATCTTCGACTCCCAGGACTCGCCCGTCACCTCGACGTCGGGCTTGTCCTCTCCGGCGGCCTCGGCGTCCGGCTGCCCATCCTCGCTGCCAGCCTGGTCCTGCGGCTTGCCGGTCATCGTGTGGTATGGGTGGAGTCCTTGGAACTGGAGGGGAGACGTTCATCAAGATCGTTGTGGAGCAGGGCTCGTCGAGGTTTGTGACGGCACACCCGGTGCCGTTCTGATGCGCTACTGGCTAGAGGTTCGCGAGCAGCGGATCGCGGGGCTCGAGAAGTACTTGTGCGGGGTCTGCGAGCGGGGGTGGGTGCTGCAGTGCGTTGTGCTGGCAACGGGCACCACCCTGTGGGTTTGTGAGGAGTGTGACTCCGTCTGGCTCGACGCCGAGCAGACCGTGGCCAAGGCGAGTCCTGTCTTTCCCGGGCTCGTTCTTCGGCAGATCGCGGGATCGTCGGCCGGTGCGTTGCGCGAATTCGTCGAGCCCTATGACCACATCGCTCAGCCCTTGAACGACTGGGAGCAGATCAGGCTGGCCGTCGACGTGGCGGACCCGGACGGCGGCTAGCAGGGGCGGTGCATGCCAGCGGCGATCTGCGTGTGTGGGTCATCGACGAAAGTGAGCAGGTTTCGAGGTGACCGTCGCGCGCGTGCACACGTACTACGTGGTGACCGGCCCGGTCCCCGTTCTGGTGCACAACCGCGCCATCTGCCCTCACGAGCTTGCTCCGGACGGAGGCGCGGTCGGGCAATAGCTCTGCCAGGCGGGTCGACGCGATCACCGCCTCCGTGCGCGAGAACGGCGGTCATCAACGGCCTCGCAGCTCACAGTCGGCGACAATGGCTCGACCAGCGCCCACCGCTCGTCAGTCAGGTCCGATGGTTAGCGCCGCGGTCGGGACATCCGGCCACCCGCGGCCGCATCAACATCGATGGTCGCGCAGACACGCCGACCGCTACGCGTGGTCCGGGCGCGCCGCCGCCCCACACCTGTGGCGCCCGCTGGACCCGATCGTCGAGTCGCGCTGGCGCCGGCTACCTGGCGGTGCGGTTCCAGATGTCGCGCTCCGCGTCGGGCGGGATCCAGGGGCTCGGCTCGGTGGCCCAGCCGGCGTCGTAGCGTTGCACCGCTTCGACGAACAACGCCGGCGGCCGGTAGTCGTGGGCGGTGACGTAATGCCAGATCAGGGCCGGCGCCGCGAACATCACGCCGGGCCCAGCCGGCACCCTGATCTCGTAGTACGCCAGCCAGTTCCGGCGCGGCCGCGGATGGGCGATGCGGCCCGTGCCCGGCGGGCAGAGCTCGCAGTCGTGCAGGCCGCGAGTTTCGTTGACGGGCGGGCCGTCGATGACGTCGAGGAGCGCGCCGGCGAACCAGGCCGGGACCGGGCCCCTGTCAAACGGGTGCGACGCGTCCAGCCAACCGACGTTGCGCCGCTCGTACCGCGGGCGGTAGCTCAGCTCGCCCCACTCGCGCCAGACGACGTCTTCGTCGTCTTCGTCGCTGTGGAAGTACGCATAGGGCGTCAGGTCCGCGAAGTAGGCCACACGAGACGGTACAGCGCCGGGTGCGGAACCGGCCGATGAGGTGAGGGGTGTCGGTGTTCAGTGTGGCGGGTGGCGAGGTCTGGAACGAAAGCTGTGATCTCTCGCTCCGGATGTCCCGTGAGGGTGAGTCCGTTGCCGACGGTGTGCCGGCCGGCCTGCGTCACCTGGCGTACCTCAACTGGTTCAACAACCGATTCATGAGTTCGGGTCTCGGCGAGGCGCTCGAGTGGCATCCGGTGGAGCGCATGCAAAAGGTTGCGGACGCGTGTGACTACCTTGGGTTGACGGGCCTGGGTGCACTCATTCGCGACCTTGCGGCCGAGCATGACAACGTCGAGCTGGCGGGGAATCGCAGCGGCGCGTATTGGGACTTCGTGGGGCGGCGGCCCGAGGACGATCGGATCGGCGCGGCGATGGAGGAGCGGTTGCGGATAGCGCCTGAGGATTTCGGGCGTGGCGACCCAACGCGCTAAGGAGCGTCGCCGCGTCCGTCAGCATCCCTGGGTACATGCTGGACGCCCACGCCAGTATCGGCATGTGCTCCTCCGCTGCGGCGCCGAGCGTCAGGGAGATGCCGGCGCCGAAGTCGCCGCCCTGCGCGGCGTAGCGCTCGTACCCGCGTCCCGGTTCAGGGCTGGACGAAGGTGTACCCGGCGTCGCGCAGTTTCGGCAGCGTCACGCCCAGTGCGGCCAGGGTCTGGTCCCGGTTGCCGCCGCCGTCGTGCTCGAGAATGATCGCGCCCGGACGGGTCTGGGTCATGATCGTGGTCACGATGTGCTGGACGCCCGGGCGGCTCCAGTCGCGCGGATCCACACTCCAGTCCAGCGGCCGCAGCCCCAGCGACCCGCACTGCTGCAGCACCGTGGGCGACCAGGCCCCGCCGGGGGCGCGGAACAGCGTGGGCCGGTACCCGCCGCCCGCTGTACTGATGGCGTCGGAAGCCCGTGCGATCTCGGCGTGCACCGCGTTGGCGGCAAGCTTGGCGATGTTCAGCGGGTGGTCGTAGGTATGGTTCGCGATGTGGTGGCCGCCGTCGAGGACGCGCTTGACGAGGTCCGGATGCGCGGCGGCGCTGCGGCCGATCATGCAGAACGTGGCCCGGATGTGCAGGCGGGCGAGGAGGGCCAGCATGTTCGGGGTGTACGTCGGGTCGGGTCCGTCGTCGACGGTCAGCGCGATGTCCGTACCGTGGCAGGGCAGGTAATGCTGCGGGCCGCCGGGCTGCTGGACGACGCCGTGGTTGGTGGGGCAGGTGCCTGCGGTCGGGGGGTTGGCGGGCGGAACGACCAGTGCGCTGCCGGTCGCCTCCGGGCCGGCGCTGTCGCCGGGGTGGGAGTCGCCGGGGATGTCGCCGCCGTGCCAGGCCGGGTGGTCGGTGCCGCAGCCGGCCAGCAGGGCGGCGCCGCCCAGGGCGAGCAGCAGCGACCGGCGGGGGATCGGGGTGCTCATCCGCGGCTCCCGCCGGCGGTGGTGTCGACGAGTTCCGGGTGGGCGGCGACGAATGCGGCGACCCGATCCTGGGCGATGGCCGCGAGCAGCTGCACGGTGGTGGCGTCGAGTGTCTCGTACGACTGGCCGCCGATGACCTCGGTGTTGAACCGGCCGTCGTTCGTCTTCACCGTGACCAGGCTGCCGGGGGTGATGCCGTGCAGCGTGAAGATCCAGTCGGCGAGCGGAATGTCGTTGTTGTAGAACGACACCGCCTTGCCGACCGAGTCGAGGATCTGCCCGACCTTGTGCGGGTCGGTGATGACGCCGGTACTGGACGCCTTGGTGAGCAGGGCCTTGATGAACTGCTGCTGGTGGCGCTGGCGGCCGTAGTCGCCGTCGTTGTCGGCGAGCTTGTCGCGCTGCCGGACGTAGTCCAGGGCCTGCCAGGCGGCCATGTCGGAGCAGCCGACCTCGTAGATCTGGGGCCGCATGTTCGGCTTCAGGGTCGTGGGGATGCCGTCAGGGCTGAAGTTGTACGGCTCGCCCTCCTGCCCGGTGCGGGTGTTCCAGCCGACGTGGATCGACGTGGTGCGCTCGTCGACGCACAGGTGCACGCCGCCGAGGGCGGTGACGAGACTCTGGAAGCCGTCGAAGTTGACGATCGCCGCGGCGTTGAACTTCAGGCCGCCGGCGAGGGTGCTCACCGTCTCGGCCAGCAGGGTGAGGCCCTCGTCGCGGCCGCCGCCGCGCTGGTAGCCGAACTCGAAGGCCGCGTTGACCTTGTCGGTGCCGCCGCGGTACCCGCTGATGCGGTCCGGTGGGATCGCCACCCGGGTGTCGCGCGGGATGCTGGTCAGATAGACCTGGTCGTGGCTCGCGGGGATGTGCGCGATGATGATGGAGTCGGCGCGGGCACCCATCGCCGCGTCGCCGGTCCGCTCGTCGATGCCGACGAGGAGCAGGTTGAGCGGCCCGTCGATGCTGTGGCCGGTCGCGGCGGCGGAGCCGAGGCCGCCGGGGTGGGTGATCTGGGCGCTGTAGTGGGCCAGCACCAGGTCGCCGCCGACCAGGGAACCGGCGCTGCCCAGCATCAGCAGCGCACCGACGATCAGGCACAGCCTGGCCCAGCGGGGGCTGCGGTTGCTGACGCCGATGACCTGTCTCCTCCCGGGGCGGTGTACGTGCAGCGTCGCCGGTACCGGCGGCCGGCGCGACCGCGCTGAGCCGCACATCGGTTACGGCTTTGCCGCACAGCTGTGCGGCCGCACCGGGAGTTCGGCGTGCAGGGTGGTGCCCCGGCCGAGCGGGCTGAGCACCTTGAAGGTGCCACCGAGGGTTTCGACCCGGTCCTGCAGGCCGAGCAGCCCGGATCCGCCCTCGCGATAGGCGCCGCCGACGCCGTCGTCCTGCACGGTGAGCGTCAGTTGACACTCGTCGGTCTCGATGCACGTCCGCACCGTGTTCGCGTGGGCGTGTTTGGCGGCGTTGGTCAGCGCTTCGGAGACGATGTAGTACGCGGCGACCTCGATCTTCTCCGGCAGCCGCCGGTCGACGTGCAGGCGGAGGTCGACGGGCAGCCCGCTGCGCCGGGCCAGGGTGCGGATCGCCGGGGCGAGGCCGCCCTGCGACACGATCGCCGGGTGGATGCCCCGCGACAACTCCTGCAGGTCGTGGGCGACGGCGGTCAGCCCGTCGACGGCCCGCCCGAGCTGCTGCCGGACGACGCCGGCCGTGGGCGGGAGCCCGTCCTGCGCCACCCGCAGGTCCAGTCCGAGGGACACAAGCCGCTGTTGTACCCCGTCGTGCAGATCGCGCTCCAGACGCCGACGGGCATCGTCGGTGGCGGCGACCATCCTGGCCCGCGAGGCGATGAGCTGCGCGCGGCTCTCCGCGTTGGCGATCGCGGTGGCGACGAGCTCGGTGAAGTCCGCCATGCGGCGTTCCGCGTCGGGCGGCGGCTGCTCCGGGCCGGTGGACACGACGATGGCCACGCCCCACACCCGGTCGCCGACCAGGACCGGCACGCCGACGCCGGAGCGGGCGCCGACCCGGCGGGCGATGGCCGCATTGGGCCCCGCCGCGTGCGTGTAGCTGGTCTTCCGGGCGGCCCGGCCGGTGCGGTACACCTCGGCCACCAGGCTGTCGCCTTCGACGGGGACATAGTCGATGTCGGTGGGTTCGCTGCGCCCGATGACCCGAGCGGCCGTGCCGTCCGGGTCGTAGCGGATGAGGATCACGGGGAAGCCGCGGCCGAGGATCCGGCCGAGTTCCTCGGTGACCGCGTCGAACACATTGGCCGGATCGATGCCCCGCGCGACGAGCGTCGCCACCCGCCGCAGCCCGGCCTGCGCCGTGGCCAGCGAGGTGGCCTCCCGCCGGCTGTCCCGGTGCTCCGCCCTGGCGTGGGGCACCGAGCGCGCTGCGACGTGGGCGAGGCCGCTGACCAGCGACGCGGCGGCGAGGAAGGTCGCGGCCGGCCACAGGGCAATGCCGGGTAGGAAGCCCAGCGCGGCGACGCTCGCCAGCGCCGTGACGGCGCCGAGCCGGGCGCCCCACAGCACGGACATGGCCAGGACGCCGGTGAGGTACACCATGCCGCTCGTCTGCTCGAGGATGCCGACCGGCAGCGCGACCAGCACGACCGTCTCCACCGCGACGATCGCGACAGCCACGGCGACCCGGACCGCCATCGGCGGCGCCGGGCGCGCCAGCAGGGCCGGCAGGCATCTTCGCATGAGTGGCCGTTCCCCTCGCGCGACAATCTCACCTCATTCGAGCACCTTCCCGCCGCAACCCGCATCACCCCCGAACCGGACGCCGCCCGATCGGAGGTGAGGATTGCCACCCGCTGTGGTGGCACGGAAGCCGGCGCGTCGGCTGGATGCGGGCCGATGTCGCCGGCCGGAACGGCGTCGACGTGCCCGCTCAGCAGAGCGGCGTGCTCGGTGGCGGGCGGCGACCTACGCCGCCCGCTGCCGGTCGGCTTCGGCGTCAAGAGCGCCGGGAAGTCACGGTCGTACGCGGTCGGGTTCGTTGCGAGCCGCCATCGACACGCCGGCCCAGATGAGGCCGGCGAAGACCGGGTAGACGGCGCAGCGCTCGACCAAGCCCACCAGCACGTTTGCCGAGGCGGCGGCCGAGAAGGCCACGATCGAGACCAGCCCGAACACGCCGAGTGCGGCGATGCCCCGCCCGGCCCGGCGGGTGAGGCCGAGGCGGGCGTGCAGGCGGCCGAGCACGATGATCAGCACGTTGCCGCCGACGATGGAGGCCAAGGCGCCGAAGCCGTGATAGTCGACCCGGCCCAGCCGGTCGGCCTCGCCGTCGCCGTGGAAGATCGCCAGGACGATGCCGCCGGCACCGACGAGCGTTCCCAGGGTCAGCGCCAGCCAGCGCCGCCAGCCGTGCAGGCCGCGCAGTGTGACGGTACCGATGAAGACCAGGACGCCGAAGGCGAAGAAGCCGGTGTTCATAACCCAGGCCAGCGGCGAGTACATGTACTGGCCGAGTGCGGTGAGCGGGCCGTGCACGCCGAGGTCGCTGATGTAGTGGTACGTGTAGCTGTAGGGGGGATCAGACCAGGCTGCGGCGGCAACGAACTCAAGCAGCAGGAAGATCACCGGCCCGGCAGTCAGGAGGACGCCTGTGGACCGGCGCTGGGCGACACAACGCTGTCCTTCGATAACTGGTATCACACCAGTACTGTATCGAGACCAGTTTTGGTGTCAAGCCGGAATTTTGTAGGATGCTGACCATGGGAGTCGGGGCGGGGCCGGGCGGGCGGCGGGAACGGAAGAAGGCAGCGACCCGCGCTGCGATCCTGGCCGCGGCGCTGGAGCTCTTTCTGGAGCGCGGCTTCGACGCGGTGAGTGTGCGGGAGATCGCCGATCGGGCGGACGTCTCCCCGACGACCGTCTTCGCGCACTTCCCGCAGAAGGAGGCGCTGCTGTTCTACGAGGAGGACGAGCAGCGCGAACGACTCGTCGCCGCCGTGCGGGACCGGCCGGCCGGCGCCTCGATCTCGACGGCGCTGAAGGCCCACTACCGCTCGGAGTTCGTCGCCATGTGGTCGGGCGACGACGCCGAATTGCGCCGCCGAGTCATGGCACTCATGGAGGCGACACCCGCGCTGCAGGACTACGCCTCCCGGATGTGGAACCGCCATGAGGACGCGCTCGCCGCGACGATCGCTGAGGAGTTCGGCCTGGTGCAGCCGAGCGACGAGATCCGCATCTACGCCCGCTTCGCCCTGCAGATCCAGCTGCTCGTGACCAGCGACACCGATCCAATGCTCGAAGCGGGGTTCCGCATCCTCGACCACGGTTGGATCGGACCGACCTGACCGTCTTTGCTGCAGCTCATCGGCGTGCTCGGCGAGTTGCAGGTTGGACGGAATCGTCGGCCGTCACCGCGTGCAGCGTCGGGTGACCGGGAAGCCGTAACCTCCTCGGCAAAGGGCGTGAACCCGGAGGTGAGGCGATGCCGTACGTGCTCGACACCGCGGACCTGCCGCCGCGGGAGCGGGTGGAGGCCGTCCACACGGCGATGATGTACGCCTCGGCGCCGTGTCACGTCATCCACGAGGACCCGGACGGCGACGTGCACGCCCGGATGGAGGTGTGGGACTTCGGCAACGCGAACATCTTCACCCACCGCTCGTCCGGCATCCGGCTGCTGCGCACGGCGCGGCTGGCCCGGCAGGACGCGATGCCGGTCGTGGCCCTGTCCGTGCAGCGGCGCTCGCCCGGCCGGATCGAGCAGCAGCGGCGGCGGGCCGTCGTGCCGGTCGGTGAGCTGCTCGCGGTCGACCTGTCCGGGCCGTACGACTACTCGTGGTCCGGCGACGGCGCGGCCGGCTGCCTGCAGGTCGGGTTCGACCAGCTCGGGCTGCCCGTCGACGTCGTGCGCCGGGCCACCGTGGAGGTGCGGGCCAGCTCGTTCTACCGGATGGTCACCGACCACATCGCCCACCTGGCCCGGGACCCGGGGCGCATCGTCGCGGACCCGGCGGTGGGCGCCGTCGCCGCGGCGAGCGTCGACCTGGTGCGGGCGCTGCTGGCCTCGGCCGGGCGCGGCGGGCAGCACGCCCGGCAGGTGCTGGCCGAGACGCTGCTGACCCGGGTCCGGGTGTTCGTGCGGCAGCACCTGGCCGACCCGGACCTCACCCCGCAGCGGATCGCCGCGGCGCACAACGTGTCGCTGCGCCACCTGTACAAGGTGTGTGCGGAGGCCGGTCTCAGCCTCGAGCAGTGGATCATCAGTGAGCGGCTGCAGGGGGCGCGGCACGAGCTGTTGCTGCCGGAGAGTCGGCACCGCTCGGTCGCCGCGATCGCCCGGCGCTGGGGGTTCCGCGACGCCACCCATTTCACCCGGCGGTTCAAGGCACGGTACGGCATGCTGCCCAACCAGTGGCGGCGCTCGTCGGCCGACGCCCGGTCGTAAGGCCCGCACCCGGGCCGCCGCAGGTGTGCAGCGTGGGCCGACGGCGGTGCACGCACAGCCGAGTCGGCGCAGGCCGGCGCCGTTACGGTCGGCCGGGTGGACATCGGGTTCGGTGAGCACCTGCGCACGCTGCGGGCCGGGGCCGGGCTCACCATCGAGGCGCTGGCCGAGGCCGCGGGCCTGAGCCCGCGCGCGATCAGCGACACCGAGCGCGGCCGGAGCCGGGTGCCGCAGCCGCGGACCGTCGCCGCCCTGGCCGCCGCACTCCGGCTCGACCCGGCACAGCGGGACGCGTTCGCCGCACTCGCCCGGGCCGGCCGTGATCCGCAGGCGGCGACCGGCCGGCCCCGGACGTGCGAACTGCCGCGGCCGGGCGGCCCGTTCGTCGGCCGGGTCGCCGAGCTCGACGCGATCGGCCGGCAGCTGGCGGCGGTGCCGGCGGGCGGACCCGGCGTGGCCGTGGTGGTGCACGGGCCGCCCGGTGTCGGCAAGACGGCCCTGGCGGTGCGGGCGGCCGAGGAACACCGCGACCGGTACCCCGGCGGCGTCTTTCATCTTGATCTGCGCGACGGCGATCTGCGCAACGGTGCGCGGCCGGCGCAGGCCACGCTGCTCAAGGCGCTGGGGGTGCCCGCGGCGCGGATCGCCCGGGACGAGGACGAGCGGGCCGGTCAGGTCCGGGCGGTGCTGTGGCACCGGCGGTGCCTGCTGCTGCTCGACGATGCCGCCGACGAGGCCCAGGTCCGCGGACTGCTGCCGGGCGCCGGCGCGAACGCGGTGCTGGTGACCAGCCGGCGGGCGCTGGGCGGCCTGGAGGCGGTACACCGGCTGGGTCTGGCGCCGTTCGCCCCGGCGGAGTCGGCGGCGCTGCTGCACGCCGCCGCGGCCGGTCACGACGGCACGCCGGCGCAGGTCGAGGCCGTGGCCCGGCTGTGCGGGCACCTGCCGCTGGCGCTGCACATCGCCGGCACCCGGCTGCACAGCCGTCCGGGATGGTCGATGGCCGTGCTGGCCGAGCGGCTGGCCGACGCCGACCAGCGGCTGGCGCTGCTCAGTGCGCCCGGATCCGGGGTACGGGCGGCGTTCTTGGTGTCCTACGCCCAGCTCGCCGGCCCGGTCCGGGCGGTGTTCCGCCGGCTGGCCGAGGTGCCGGCGGTCTCCTTCGGCCCGGCCGAGGCGGCCCTGGTGGCGCCGTGCCCGGTCGCCGAGGCCGAGGAGCACCTGGAGGAGCTGCTCGACCTGGGACTGCTGGAGCCTGACGGCGACCGGCAGTACCGCTTCCACGACCTGATCCGGCTGTTCGCGGCCGAGCGGCTGCGGGCCGAAGAGCCGCCGGCGGCGCCGGACGGGCCCGCCCGGCGTTCTGCCTAACGTTCCGCATGGTGCCCGCCATGGGCCGCTGGTTGCATGGGCGGCAGACCGGTGATCGCCGAGCAGCCCGCTCACCGGCGACCGCACGGTCGAGGTCCGCACGACGAACTGACAGGAGCCCGCTCGTGTACGTCACCACCTCCGACGGTGCCCGCATCTTCTACAAGGACTGGGGCACCGGCCGGCCGGTCGTGCTGGCCCACGGCTGGCCGCTGCACTCCGACAGCTGGGAGGCCCAGCAGCTGTTCCTGGCCGAGCACGGCTTCCGGGCCATCGCCCACGACCGGCGCGGGCACGGCCGCTCGAGCCAGACCTGGCACGGCAACGAGATGGACACCTACGCCGACGACCTCGCCGCGCTGCTGGAGCATCTCGACCTGCGCGACGTCACGCTGGTCGGCTTCTCCACCGGCGGCGGGGAGGTCGCGCGGTACATCGGCCGGCACGGCACCGGCCGGGTCGCGCAGGCGGTGCTGGTCTCGGCCGTGCCGCCGTACATGGTGCGCACCGCCGACAATCCCGGCGGGGTGCCGGTCGAGGTGTTCGACGGCATCCGGGCCGGGTCGCTCGCCGACCGCTCCCAGCTGTACAAGGACCTGGCCGACGGGCCGTTCTTCGGGCACAACCGGCCCGGCGCGAACGTCTCGGCGGGCATCCGGGAGGCGTTCTGGCTGCAGTCGATGGCGGCCGGGCACCGCGCGGCGTTCGAGTGCATCGCGGCGTTCTCCGCCACCGACTTCCGCGACGACCTGGCCCGCTTCGACGTGCCGACGCTCGTCATCCACGGCGACGACGACCAGGTGGTGCCGTTCGACGTCGGCGGGAAGTCCTCCGCCGCGCTGGTCAAGGGCGCCGAGCTGATCGTCTACGCCGGTGCGCCGCACGGCATCACCGACACCCACAAGGAGCAGCTCGGCCACGACCTGCTCGCGTTCCTGAAGGAGTACGACGCATGAGCACGATCGTTCTCGTCCACGGCCTGTGGGTCACCCCGCGCAGCTGGGAACACTGGGTGCCGTACCTGGAGGGCAAGGGGCACACCGTCCTGACGCCGGCCTACCCGGGCTTCGAGGTCGAGGTGGAGGCGCTGCGGGCCGACCCGGCCCCGATCGCCGCCGCCACCGTCCCCGAGACCGTGGCCCACCTGGAGAAGATCATCACCGCGCTGCCGGAGAAGCCGATCATCATCGGGCACTCGTTCGGCGGTACCCTCACGCAGCTGTTGCTCGACCGCGGCCACGGCGCCGCCGGCGTGGTCATCGACTCGGCCCCGACGGAGGGCATCCGGGTCACCCCGCCGTCGCAGATCCGGTCGCTGTTCCCGATCCTCAACAACCCGGCCAAGCGCCACCAGGCCGCCGGGTTCACGCCCGAGCAGTTCCACTACGCATTCACGAACACGCTGTCGGCGCAGGAGTCGCTGGCCGCGTACGAGCGCTACGCCATCCCGGCCCCGGGCAGCTGGGTGTGGGCCTACGGCCTGATCGCCAACTTCAAGCCCGGCAAGCAGGAGACCTGGGTCGACTACCACAACCCGGACCGGGCCCCGCTGCTGTTCATCGCCGGCGGCGCCGACCACATCATGCCGCCCTCGGTCAACCGGTCCAACGCCCATCACTACAAGGGCGACGGTACCGTCACCGAGTACCGCGAGTTCCCCGGCCGGTCGCACTGGACCTGCGCCGAGCCCGGCTGGGAGATGATCGCCGACACCGCCATGGACTGGGCCCTGCGCCACGCCCGATGACGGCTTCCACGCCCGGTCCGCAGCCGCGGGCCGGGCGGTGCCGGTGCCGGGTCAGCCGGTGTCGAGGGCGGCGGGCAGCTGGGTGCGGCGGGTGACGCCGAGCTTCGGGTAGATCCGGTACAGGTGGGAGCCGACGGTGCGGTGCGACATGAACAGCCGCTCGGCGATCTCGCGGTTGGTCAGGCCCTGCGCGGCGAGGGCGGCGATCTGCAGCTCCTGCGGGCTGAGCCGTTCCCCGGCCGACAGTACCCGGAGGCGGCTCTGCTCCCCGGCGGCCCGCAGCTCGGCCCGCGCGGCCTCGGCCCACGGCCCGGCGCCGAGGCCGTCGAACGTGTCGCGGGCCGAGCGCAGCAGCTCCCGGGCCGGCAGCGACTGGTAGCGGCGGCGCAACCGGCGGCCGAGGTGCACCTGCAGCCGGGCGCGGTACACCGGCCAGCGGCCCAGCTCGCCGGCGAGCGCCACCCGCGCGGTCTCGGCCGCCTCCTCCTCCGGGGCCGCGAGCGCCGCCGCGTACTGCGCCGCGACGAGCAGGATCGGCGCCTGGACCCGATCGGCGAGGCCGGGCAGCTCGGCGGTGAGGGTGCGGGCCTCGTCGAGGCGGCCGGCCCCCACGGCGGCGTCGAACAGGTCGGGGACGAGCCACCAGCGCATGTACCGGTGGTAGGTGGGTTCGGCCGGGTCGAACGTGCGCGCCAGGACGGTGTAGGCGTCCTGCATGTCGCCGCGGAACAGGTGGATCAGCCCGCGGGCGTGGGCCAGGGCGACCTGGATGTAGCGCATCCCGTCGGCCAGCGGGCTCGCCGCGACCTCGTCCAGCAGCGCCGTGGCGTGCTCCAGGTCGCCGCGCATGGCGGTGATGGTCGCGATGCTGGTCTGGGCGGCGACGGCGTAGAACGCCTCACCGGTCTCCTGGGCCAGGGCCCGGGCCTCGGTCAGCTCGGCGTGGGCGGTGTCCCACTGGCCCAGCCACAGCCGCCCCCAGTTGCTGCCGCCGAGCAGCCGCACCAGTACCCCGAGGCGGCCCTGGGCGCGGGCGTCGAGGACGGCGACGTCGGTGCAGGCGGAGCTGCGGGCGAAGTCGCCGAGGACCAGGGCGGCGCCGCCGAGGAACCGCATCGCGTCCGGCCCGGCGTCCGCGGGGGCGTCCCGCAGCCGTTGCAGGACCTCCCGGCCGCGTTCCTCCGGCACCGTGTAGGCGAGGATCGCCAGGGCCTGCGGATCCGGCTCGGGCGCGAGGACGTCGACGAGCGCGGCCACCCGGGCCCGCGCGCCGGCCGTGTCGGGGCCGGTCGCCTGGAAGAAGCAGCGCGACGCCGCCCGCCACAGCAGCTGCATGCTCACCTCGGGCCGGCCGGCCTGGTGGGCGGCCACGGCGAGGTCGGTCAGCTCGTGGACGCGGTGCAGCGGATCGCGGTACTGCGGGTAGCGCACCACCTCCAGGACGTTGGCCAGCCGGGCGTGCTCCACCGGGCCGAGTCCGGTCAGGTCGGCCGCCGCAAACAGCTGCTCGACCTCGTGGCGGGCCCCGACCTCGCTGGCCAGTTCGGCCGCGCGCAGCATCAGCGAGCGGGCGGCGGGCGGTGACTCGGTCAGCTCCCCGGCCCGGCGCAGCGCCGCGACCGCCGACATGGTCGCGCCCCGGGCCCGGGCCCGCCCGGCGTAGCGTTCCAGCTCCCCGGCCAAGGTGTCGTCGGTGCCCAGCGCCGCCGCGGCCAGGTGCCACAGCCGCCGGTCGGGAGCCGCGCCGAGCTGGGCCGCCAGCGCGCGGTGGGCCTGCAGCCGGTCGGCCACCGCCGCCTGCTGGTAGACCGCGGAGCGCATGAGCGGGTGCCGGAACTTGAGCGCCGCCCCGGCCGCCTCGATGAGCCCGGCGTCGATCGCCTCCTGCGCGTCCGGCAGCCCGACACCGATCCCGGCCGCCGCGCTCGCCGCGGCCAGCAGCCGGCGCAGGTCGCAGGTGGTGTCGGCGGCCAGGACGAGCAGCAGCACCTTGGCCCGCGGACCCAGGTCACGGGCCCGGGCCGCGAACGCCGCCTCGAGGCGCCGGTTGAGCGGCAGCGCCCCGTCGACCGGGCCGGGCCGCACGCCCTCCCCGGCGGTCTTGGGCAGCTCGACGAGCGCGAGCGGGCTGCCGGCCGCCTCGGCCAGCAGCCGCCGCCGGATCGCCGGTGGCAGCAGCGGCGCCCGCGCGTCCAGCAGCGCGGCCGCGTCGGCGCTGCCGAGCCGGCCGATCTCCAGGTCAGCCAGCCCGGAGCGGCGCTGCGGGTCGTCGGCGGCGACGGTGCGGGTCGCGCCCAGCGCCACCACCGCCTCGGCGGCGATGCGCCGGGCCAGGAACGCCAGCACGTCGCCGCTGGCCCGGTCCATCCAGTGCAGGTCGTCCACGACGAGCGCCACGGGACCGGCGGCCGACAGCTCCACGACCAGCTCCAGGGCGGCCAGCGCGACCGCGTACACGTCGGGCTCGCCGTCTTCCAGACCGAGCGCGCTGCGCAGCGCCGAACGGTGCCCGGGCCGCAGCGCGTCGATCGTGCCGGAGACCGGATGCAGCAGCTGGTGGATCGTCGCGTACGGCAGGCTGGCCTCGCTCTCCACCCCGGCCGCCCGCAGGACCCGCACGTCGCGGTGCGCGGCCGAACCCACGAACGCGTCGAGCAGCGCGGTCTTGCCGATCCCGGGCTCGCCCCGGATCACCAGCGCACCGCCCCGGCCCCGCGCCGCGCCGGCCAGGAGCCGATCCAGCAGCGCCATCTCGGCGTCGCGGCCGAACAGCGGGGCCGGCGCCGCGACGGGCGCGTCCGGCCGGCCTCCCGCCTCGCTCTGCACCGGGTCATTCTGCCATCGGCGCAGTCGAGGACCGCAGTCGTTCGACTCAGGCGTCAGGCGGCGACCGCGCGGCAGGCTGGCGCCTGATGGAAATCGATGTGACGCCACCGTTCGCCGAACTGGTCCGCGACCTGCGCCGGTCGGCCCGGATGACGCTGCGGGAGCTCGCCACCGCATCCGGCGTCAGTGTCCGCACCCTCAGCAACATGGAACGCGGCCAGTCCGCCGCCCCGCACCGGCACACCCTGGACGCGCTGGCCGACGCGCTCGCCCTCGCGCCGGCCGACCGCGCGGCCCTGACCGGCGCGGCCCGCGACGCACCCCCGGCCCCGGACGGAGTAGGCGTGCCGCCGCGGGACGTACCGGACTTCACCGGGCGCTCGGCGCAGCTGGCCACCCTGCGGCGGTGCTTCGGCCGGGGTGCGGCCCCGCTCACGGTCGTGCACGGCCCGCCCGGCGTCGGCAAGACCGCCCTCGCCGTACACGCCGCGGCGCGGGCAGGCGCCGACTTCCCCGGCGGCGTCTGCTTCGTCGACTGCCGCGACGCCGGCCCGGCCGACATCCACCGCCGGCTGCTGCGCGCGTCCGGCGGCCGCGGGGACGCCGCCCGGCTGGTCGTCCTGGACGGCGTCACCGTCGACCAGCAGGTGGCTCCGCTGCTCCCGCCGGCTGCTGGTACCGCGACCCTGGTCACCAGCCGCGGCCCGCTGGCCGGTCTGGCCGGTGCCGTACGGATGGCGCTGCAGCCGCTGACCGGGCACGAGTCGGTGTCGCTGCTGGCCGCCATCACCGGCGCGCCGATCGACCCGCCGGCGTGGGCGGTGGCCCGGTACTGCGGGTACCTGCCGCTGGCGCTGCGCATCGCCGGCAACCGGCTCGCCGGGCGCCCCGGCTGGACGATGGCGCACCTCGCCGACCGGCTCGCCGACGAGCGGCGCCGGCTGTCCGCGCTGACGGCCGGCGATCTGTCCGTGACCGCCGCGCTGTCCGCGTCGTGGACCGGGCTCAGCGCCCCGGCCCGTGCGCTGGCGCGCCGGCTCGCCCTGACCGGCTCGCCGGACTTCGCCGCCGCCCGGGCCGGGACCGGGCTCGACGAGCTGATCGCGGCCGGCCTGGTGAGCGCGGCCGACCGGCCCGGCCGGTACTGGATGCACGATCTCGTCCGGATCTTCGCGCGCTCCGACGCCTGGGACCCGGCCGCGTAGGGCAGCCGTTCTGGGCCGGCCGGCTTCAAGGACCTCGCGGGCACGTTCGCCATGTGCCACCGCACCCACGCATCCCGCAGAACAGGCCAGAGCAGCGCGCCGCTGCGGCACGGCTGCACCGATCCGGCGGTACATCACCGCCCGACCGGGGCCGGCTCAGCTTGGCATCGTCCAGCGCTGCGCGGCGGAGGCGTTGCAGTCGAAGATCTGCAGCTGAGTACCGTCGTTCGTGCTCGAGTTCGGCACGTCGAGACACCGCCCGGACTGCGGGTTGCGCAGCGCCCCGGTCGCGGTGGTGTAGGTCCATTGCTGGCCACCGCCGCCGTTGCAGTCCCACAGCTGGACCTTGGTGTAGTTGCCGGTGCCGCCGCCGGTGATGTCGACGCAGCGGTTGAAGACCCGCACGGTGCCGTCGCCGGGGAGGGAGAACGTCTGGGCGGGGGAGTTGTTGCACGACCACAGCTGGATGCGGGTGCCGTTGGCCGTCCCGGCGGCGTTGTCGTCGAGGCACTTGCCGGCCAGCGCGGACGGGACCGCTCCGGTGCGGACCCGCGGCAGCGTCCAGCGTTGCGCGCCGGAGGCGTTGCAGTCGAACAGCTGCAGGGCCGTGCCGTCGGCGGTGGCCGAGTTGGGCACGTCGAGGCAGCGCCCGGACTGCGGGTTGCGCAGCGCCGCGGTGCCGGGGTCCGGGACCCACTGCTGGGCGCCGCTGCCGTTGCAGTCCCACAGCTGCACCCGGCTGCCGTTGGCGGTGTTGCTGTTCGCCACGTCGAGGCACTTGCCGAGCGCGACGAGCGCGCCGGTGCCGGGGACGGTCCACTGCTGGGCGGCGCTGCCGTTGCAGGTCCACGTCTGCACCGCGGTGCCGCCCGCGCTGTTGCCGCCGGCGACATCGAGGCACTTGCCGGCGATGCCGGAGCTGACGGGGCCGGTCGGGCCGATCTGGGTCGCCGGCGGCTGGGCGCCGCCGTCGCCGTTGTAGGACGGCGGCGCCGAGGATGCCGCGGTCGCCCACCCCGTGTTCGCGGTGCTGCCGAGCGTCAGGTTGAGCGTGCCGCCGCCGGTGGCGAACGACGCCGGCAGGTAGGCGTTGTTCCAGGTCGCGCCGTTGAGCGTGGCGGACTGGACGTACGGGGTGTTGGTGGCGGCCTGCGGCGCGTTGACGGTGATGGTGCCGCCGCTGCCCAGGGCGATGCTGACGGTGCTGAACAGCGGGCTGCCCAGGGCCAGGTCGGCGGTGCCGGGCGTCATCGGGTACATCCCGATCGCCGCCCACACGTACCAGGCGCTCATCGTGCCGAGGTCGTCGTTGCCGACGCTCCAGTTCGCGGGGTTGTTCGGCCACATGGTGTTCACCACCTGCCGGACCACCTGCTGGGTCTTCCACGGCTGCCCGATGTAGTCGTACTCCCACGGCAGCTCGATCGACGGCTCGTTGCCCAGATCGGCGTGGCTGCCGCCCTCGCCGTGCAGCTGGGACAGCACACTGTCCAGATAGGACGCCATCGCGGCGTTGCCGCCCTTGGCGTCGGCGAGGCCGCGCACGTTGAACGGCACCATCCCGGTGTACTGCCAGGACGTGCCCTCCACGAACTCGTCGCTGGAGGCCGGGTCGAAGCCGGCCCGCCAGGAGCCGTCCTTGAGCCGCGGCTGCAGGAACCCGCTGGCCGGGTTCAGCGCGTTGCGCCAGTTCTGGGCCCGGTTGACGAACTGCGTGCGGGTGCCGCCGTCACCGAGGGCACCGGCGAACGCGCCGATGGCGAAGTCCGTCGCCGAGTACTCCAGCAGCGTGGCCACCGAGCCGTAGAACCCGGCGGGATACGCCGCGTCGGCGGGCAGATAGCCGTAGTTCGACTGGTACTCCACCCCCATCCGGATGCCGTTGAGGGTGGTCGCCTGGCGCACCATCGCCGTCTTCGCCGCCGCGGTGTCGAAGCCCCGGGCGCCGAACGCGTGGTAGTCCGCGATGATCATCGGGGCGGGGTCGCCGTTCATCACGTAGGTGTCGTACTCGCCGAGGGTCCACTTCGGCAGCATCCCGCTCTGCGCGTAGTCGTTCACCAGCGACTGCGCCGCGTCGCCGGCCTGTTTCGGGGCGACGAGCGCCTGCAGCTGCGCCTGGGTGCGGTAGATGTCCCAGCCGGAGAACATCCCGTACTGCGCGCCCTGCCCGCCCGCGACGGTGTGGACCTGGTGGTCGAAGCCGCGGTACCGGCCGTCGACGTCGCTCAGCACGCTCGGGTGCAGCAGCGCGTGGTAGAGCGCCGTGTAGAACACGACCTGCTGGTCGGTCGTGCCCCCGGAGACGCCGACCCGGCGCAGCAGCGAGTTCCAGGCGTCCTTGGCCGCCTGCCGGGTGACGTCGAAGTTCCAGTTCGGGTTCTCCTGGCCGCGGTTGGCCCGGGCCCCGTCCATGGACACATAGGACAGACCGACCTTGGCCTGCACGACCCGGTTCGAGCTGGCGTCGAACGTCACCGAGTTCGTCGCGGTGCTGCTCGAGGTGAACGGGCGGTCGAAGACCATGTCGAAGTACAGCGTGTACGTCGGGCTCGACGCGCAGAAGTGCCCGGACGTGATCTGCCCGCTCACCTGCGTGTTGCTGACCACGGTGAAGGTGATCCCGGTCGTCGTGGTCGCCGCCTGGCCGAGCTTGAACAGCAGGTTCGCCTGGTTCGTCGCCGGGAAGGTGAACCGGGCCATGCCGGACCGGGTGGTGGTGGTCAGCTCCGTCTTGACGCCGTTGCCCAGGGTCACCGCGTAGGCGCCGGCGCTCGCCGACTCGTTCGCGTGCGAGAAGGTCGAGGTCGCCGCCGGGTTCACCGCGCCGGTCGACGGCATGACCGGGATGTCGGCCATCGCGTTGCAGCCCGGGCCGGACAGGTGGGTCAGGCTGAACCCGGTGATCGTGGTGTCGCTGTAGGCGTAGTTGCCGCCCGGCGGCCGCGACGGCGTGTCCGGGCTCCACTGGACCATCCCGAACGGCGCGTCCGCTCCGGGGAAGGTGTTGCCCTCGTGCGACGTGCCGAGCAGCGGATTGACCAACGCCGCTGGGTCCGCCGGGGGAGCCGCCAGGGCGGCCTCCGCAGCGGGCACGAGCGCGGCCGTGGGCGCGAGCAGCAGGGCGGCCAGGACGGCGGGCAGCCGCAATCGCATGGACATGGGATCTCCAGACCGAGAGCCGGGGCGCCACAAACATTCACCGCCACCCATGTTTTGTCAAGGCTTGCCCAAACAAAGCGTCTTGCGCCGGGTGTACGTCCGGTTCGTGCCGCCGTCACCGCCGCCGGCCGGGCCAGTTTCGCCAAATATTGACGTCCGCGATGAGATCAGCCTTGACGGTCGGGCGGCCGGCGGACACACTGGGCGGACCTCGGAGAGCGCTCTCCGCCGTGATCGGCCCCGCCAGGCCCACGCCGCCGCTTCGGGAGGAGCACCGTGCGCATGAGATCCCTGATCCGCGCCGCCGTCGGATTCGCCGTCGTAGTCGGGGTCGCCATCGTGGGCGCACCGGCCGGCTACGCCGCGTCGTTCGCGCCCAAGACCCCGCCGCTGTCGACGCCGTGGACCGGCCAGGTGCCGGTCGACAACCCGCTGCCCGAATATCCGCGCCCCCAGCTGACCCGGGCCGACTGGCTCAACCTCAACGGCGTCTGGGACTTCCAGCAGACCGCGTCGAGCGCCGCCCGCCCCGCCTCGTTCGGCGAGGCGATCCGCGTGCCGTTCCCGGTCGAGTCGGCACTGTCCGGGATCATGCGCCACCCGACGGGCAACGACCGCATCTGGTACCGCCGGACCTTCACCGTCCCGGCCGGCTGGACCGGCCGCAACGTCCAGCTCAACTTCGGCGCCGTCGACTACTCCAGCACGGTGTGGGTCAACGACGTCCAGGTCGGCACGCACACCGGCGGCTACGACGCGTTCGGCTTCGACATCACCCCGGCGCTGAAGGCCGGCATCAACACCGTGGTAGTCGGCGTGTACGACGCCACCGCCGAGTCCCAGCCGCGCGGCAAACAGACCAACAGCCCGGGCGGCATCAACTACACCGCGGCGAGCGGGATCTGGCAGACCGTCTGGCTCGAGCCGACCCCGGCCGCGCACGTGACCCGGCTCGACATGACGCCGGACCTCGGCGCGAGCGTCCTGCGGGTCGTCCCGCGCGCGGTGAACGCCGGCGGCACTACGGCCCGGGTCACCGTCTCGGCCGCGGGCACCGTCGTCGGCACGGCCACCGGCGCGGCCGGCTCGAGCATCGCGGTACCGGTGCCGAACCCGCATCTGTGGACGCCGAACGACCCGTTCCTCTACGACGTGCGCGTGGAACTGCTCAGCGGCGCCACCGTGCTCGACAGCGTCGGCTCGTACAGCGGGATGCGCTCCATCGCGATCGGCATGGTCGGCGGCACCATGCGCACCCTGCTCAACGGCCAGCCGGTGTTCATGGACGGCGTGCTCGACCAGGGGTACTGGCCCGACGGCAACCTCACCGCGCCGACCGACGAGGCGCTGCGCTGGGACCTGCAGACCGAGAAGGCGATGGGCTTCAACACCGTGCGCAAGCACGTGAAGGTCGAACCGATGCGCTGGTACTACTGGGCCGACCGCCTCGGCCTGCTGGTCTGGCAGGACATGCCGTCGGGCGACGCGAGCACCGCCGGCCGCGCGGCGCACGAGGCCGGGCTCCGCGCGATGGTCGACCAGCTGCGCAGCGCGCCCTCGGTCGTCATGTGGGTCGTGTTCAACGAGGGCTGGGGGCAGTACGACTCCGCGGCCCAGGCGGACCTCGCCAAGAGCCTCGACCCGAGCCGGCTGGTGAACAACAACTCCGGCGGCAACGGCGAGTGCTGCGGCAGCGACGGCGGCAACGGCGACGTCAGCGACAACCACATCTACGAAGGCCCCGGCAACACGCTGCCGCCGTCCGCGACCCGGGCCGCGGTCCTCGGCGAGTACGGCGGCATCGGCAAGCGGATCCAGGGCCACACCTGGCAGCCGGTCGCCAGTTCGGACACGAACGACGTGACGGCCGAGTACGAGCGCATCGCCGCGCTGGTCAAGCAGCGCAAGGACGGCTTCGGCCTGTCGGCGGCCATCTACACCCAGCCCACCGACGTCGAGATGGAGCTCAACGGCCTGTACACCTACGACCGGCAGGTGTCCAAGGTGGACATCGCCCGGATGAAGGCGGCCAACGACAAGCTCGTCACCGGGATCGGCACCTTCCCGCCCTCGGGCGCCACCATCGGCGGCCCCGGCGGCAAGTGCGTCGACGTGGCCGGCGACGACACCGCTGGCAACGGCGGCAAGGTGCAGCTGTGGGACTGCCAGGCGGCCGCGCAGGACCAGCACTACACCGCGCGCAACGGGGGCCTGAGCACGCTCAACCGGTGCCTGGACATCACCGGCGCCAACCCGGCGATCGGCACCGCGGTACAACTGTGGGACTGCAACGGCACCTGGGGCCAGCGCTGGGTCCAGCAGGCCGACGGCTCGCTGCGCAACCCGCAGTCGGGCCGCTGCCTCGACGCACCCAACGGCGCCACCGCCAACGGCACCCCGCTGCGCATCTGGGACTGCAACGGCACCGCCGCCCAGCGCTTCCAGTTCGGCGGGGTGTGGACGATCGCCGGCCCGGGCGGCAAGTGCGTCGACATCCCCGCCGACGACACCGGCGGCAACGGCTCCCGGGCCCAGCTGTGGGACTGCCAGTCGGGCGCCCGCGACCAGCACTACGCCGCGACCGGCGGCACCCTGCGCACGCTCGGACGCTGCCTGGACATCACCGGCGCCAACCCGGCGGCCGGCACCGCGGTACAACTGTGGGACTGCAACGGCACCTGGGGCCAGCAGTGGGTCCAGCAGGACAACGGCTCCCTGCGCAACCCGCAGTCGGGCCGCTGCCTCGACTCCCCGGGCGGCTCCACCGCCAACGGCGCGGCCCTGCAGATCTGGGACTGCAACGGCTCCGCCGCCCAGCGCTTCCAGCTGAGCTGACCCCACGGCGTGACCACCGGGCACCCGGACGCCGGCGCCGCCCGGTGGTCACGCGTGGCGCGGGCCGGCCGGGCAGGCGGTGCCCGGCCGGGAGGGCCCGGCTCGCTCCCCGTCGCGGCCGAAGGCACTGAGCACGACGAGGCTGACCAGCTCCATCTGGAGCGTGCCGTCCGGCGACGGCCGTACCGTGCCGCGGAGGGTGACCCGCTCGCAGATCGCGGCGTGGACCGCGCCGGTCAGCGTCGCCGGGTAGTGGATCTGGACAGCGGCGGGCCGGTCGTCGACGCACAGCTTGATGCGGCAGTGTCCGTCCAGGACGGTGCTGGCCTCCAGGACGCCGGCCAGGCTGACGACTTCGCGGTCCAGCTCGTGCTGCGGCTCGGACGACATGGTGCGGTTTCTGGACTTCACCGGGCGGCTCCACGGTCTTCGATCGTTTGTCGCACAGAAAGGATTCGAAGCCGTCCACGGTACGGATGGGTCGCGATCGGCGCCGCACATGGTGGTGGCCGGGATGCGGAGGTCCGCATCCCGGCCATCAGCGGTGCCGTACGGGGTCGACGGGCCTCGACCGGACGGCGGGGATGCCGGCGCGTGCGGGCGCCGGCATCGGGTCGACTAGCGGCGGTGCCGGCCGCCGTACTCGTGGGCGACGAGCACGTAGCGGCCGCTGTGGCCGACGCGGTAGCAGTCCGAGTCGTCCCAGGCACCGCGCCGCTCACCGATCCAGCCGGCGACGTTGCAGGCGCGCTTGCTCTGGAAGGTGCGCACGGTCCAGGACTGGACCCAGTTGCCGTTGCGGTGCCCGTCCCAGTTGCCGTGCCAGCGCCCGTCGGGGCCCGGCCGGCCGTGGTCGCCGCCGTTGCGGTCGTTGTCGTGGCCGCCCGGGTGCGGCTGCGTGACCGTCGACCGCTCGCTCGGTACCGTCGCGGCCGACGCCGCCTGCGCGCCCATGCCGACGACCGCACCCGCGGCCATGGTCATGCCGGCCAGCGTCAGTACGCGCTGAATGTTCCGCATCCTTGATCCCCCTCGTGTTGTGACGATGCGACTACTTTAAGTAGTTCCCGCGGACAGATTGGGACAAACCACTCATACGTTCTGTTTGTCTTGGTCAACCGCACGGACGGCGCAGGCCGTCCGTTCAGCGAGGGCGGACCTGGCCGGACGCGGTCACCTCGCGCGGATGTGGGTTGCCGGGCAGGGCTTGGCGAGCATGGGGGTATGCGCGAGGACCCCATCACGCGGACGACGCTGATCGACGAGTCGCCGCCGTTCATCCCCGACTCGCCCGAGCTCATGACGGTGCTGATCGAGGTGCCGCCGGGGGAGAGCATCCCGCCGCACCGGCACTCCGGGCCGCTGTCCGCCTACGTCCTCGAAGGCGAGATGACCTTCGAGCTGGAGGGCCAGCCGGAGCGGGTGGTCCGGGCCGGCGAGGCGGTGTTCGAGCCGGGCGGGGACCTCATCCACTACCAGACCGCCAACAACCAGGAGACCTGGCTGCGGTTCCTGGCCACCATGATCATGGTGCCGGGTCAGCCGATGCAGACGCTCGTGAGCGAGGCGGAACTCGAGCAGCGCCGCGACCGGCGTGCACCGCGGCGGTAGCCGATGGTGCTGCACGGTGGCCGCCCGCCGCGGCGGCGACACGCCGGTGGCGGGAACCCGTTCGCGACCGTGGCCAACCCGGCTCTGGCCGATCAGATCGCCGCCCCGCACACGGCGCTGGCCGAGGACCCCGTCCCGGCGGACACCGCCTGGCAGCTGGTGCACGACGAGCTGATGCTGGACGGCAACGCCCGGCTCAACCTGGCCACGTTCGTCACGACGTGGATGGAGCCGCAGGCGACGCGCCTGATGGCCGAGTGCGTCGACAAGAACATGATCGACAAGGACGAGTACCCGCAGACCGCCGAGTTCGAGCGGCGCTGCGTGCGCATCCTCGCCGACCTCTGGCACGCCCCGGACCCGGGCGACGTGATCGGCTGCTCGACGACCGGGTCCAGCGAGGCGGGGATGCTCGCCGGCATGGCGCTCAAGCGGCGGTGGGCGGCGCGGCAGGCACCCGGGCACACGGGCCGTCCCAACCTGGTCATGGGCGCCAACGTCCAGGTGTGCTGGGACAAGTTCTGCAACTACTGGGAGGTCGAACCGCGGCTGGTGCCCATGGAGGGCGACCGGTTCCACCTGTCCGCCGAGGAAGCGGTGGCGCACTGCGACGAGAACACCATCGGCGTCGTCGCGGTCCTCGGCTCCACATTCGACGGCAGCTACGAGCCGGTCGCCGGGATCGCGGCGGCGCTGGACGGGCTGCAGGACCGTACCGGATGGGATGTCCCGATCCATGTTGACGGCGCCTCCGGTGGGATGATCGCGCCGTTCCTGGACCCGGACCTCGCCTGGGACTTCCGGCTGGACCGGGTCGCGTCGATCAACACCTCGGGGCACAAGTACGGCCTGGTCTACCCCGGCGTCGGCTGGGTGCTGTGGCGCAACCGGGACGCGCTGCCGGCCGAGCTCGTCTACCAGGTCAACTACCTCGGCGGCGACATGCCGACGTTCGCGCTGAACTTCTCCCGGCCGGGCGCGGAGGTCGTCGCGCAGTACTACACCTTCTTCCGCCTCGGCCGGGCCGGCTTCCGGGCGGTGCAGCAGGCGTGCCGGGACGTGGCCGTGTACCTGTCCGGCCAGATCGCCGCGCTGGGCCCGTTCCGGCTGCTCAGCCGCGGCGACGAACTGCCGGTGTTCGCGTTCACCACGACCGGCGACGTGACCGCGTTCGACGTGTTCGACGTGTCGCGGCGGCTGCGGGAGCACGGCTGGCTGGTGCCGGCGTACACGTTCCCGGCCGACCGTACCGACCTCGCCGTCCTGCGGATCGTGGTCCGCAACGGCTTCACCCGCGACCTGGCCGACCTGTTGCTGGACGACTTGCGCCGGCTGCTGCCGGAGTTGCAGGCTCAGCCGGGACCCCTGCACCCGTCGGGCGGGCAGGCCGGGTTCCACCACTGATTCTTGCAACGGAAGGACCTGCGCATGTGCCGGCTGTTCGGGCTTTCCGCGGTACCGCAACGCGTCACCGCCACGTTCTGGCTCCTCGACGCCCCGGACAGCCTCGCGGTGCAGAGCCGGCGCGAACCGGACGGCGTCGGCCTGGGCGCGTTCACGCCGGACGGCACCCCGGAGGTGCACAAGCGCCCGGTCGCCGCCTACACCGACGCCGAGTTCGCGCGAGAAGCCAAAGAGGAAGCCAGCGGTACCTTCCTCGCGCACATCCGCTACGCCAGCACCGGCGGCCTGAGCCCGCAGAACACCCACCCGTTCCTGCAAGACGGCCGGCTGCTGGCGCACAACGGCGTGGTGACGGGCCTGGACCGGCTGCGCGACGAGGTGGCCGCGGTCCTCGGCGCCCCGGCCGCCGGCCTGGTCCACGGCGACACCGACTCGGAGCTGGTGTTCGCGCTGATCACCGCCTACGCCCGCCGCGACGGCGACCTGGGTGGCGCGATCGCGACGGCGGCCACCTGGATCGCGGCGAACCTGCCGGTGTACGCGCTGAACCTCATCATCACCACCCCGACCGACCTGTGGGCGCTGCGGTACCCGGAGACCCACGACCTGTACGTGCTGGACCGCGCCGCCGGCGGCCAGCACGGCCACCGCCACCTCGAGCACGCCAGCGCTTCCGGCCGGGTCCGGGTCCGCTCCGGCGACCTGTCCGAGTCGCCCTGCACGGTCGTGGCCAGCGAGCCGATGGACGAGGACCCGCGCTGGCGCCGCCTGGACCCGGGCGAGCTGCTGCACGTGGGCGCGGACCGGCGCAGTACCGCCCGCATCGCGCTCCCGTCCCCGCCGGCCCACCAGCTGACCCTCGCCGACCTGCACCCCCAGGCCGCCGCCTCCCAGCGCGGCGACAGTTCCAGGTAAGCCGGACGGATCATCCGTTCGGCTGATCTTTGTCCGTAGCGGCACCGTCGGTCCCTCATGTTGCTCGTCTGCACGACGACATGGGAGGAACCACGATGGGCAACGCGAAGGCAGCGTTACTGGCGGCGGCTTCGACGGCGGTGATGCTGGCGCTGGCCGGCGCTCCGGCGTCGGCGAGCCCGGCCGTCCAGGCGGTGGCGGCCGCCGCCCCCTGCACGGCGACGAACACCACGGACGTGCCGACCGTCGACCTGAAGACGGTCGAGAGCGCGGTCACGCTGAGCGGCTGTACCGGCAATGCGTCGAACGTCAGCACCGTCGAGGTGCACATCGTGCACACGTACCGTGGCGACCTGGTGGTGACCCTGGTCGCGCCGGACGGCTCGCCCTACATCCTGTCGAACCGGGCGGGCGGCAGCGCCGACAACATCGACCAGACCTTCACCGTGAACCTCAGCAGCGAGGCCCGCAACGGTACCTGGAGGCTGCGGGTCCAGGACGCCGCCAACGGCGACTCGGGCTACATCAACACCTGGACGCTCGACCTGACCGGGCCCACGACCGGCTGTACCGTCTCGAACGACACCAACGTGAACATCCCCGACCCGGGCACCGCCCAGAGCACCGTCACCGTCGCCGGCTGCCCGGGCAACGCGCTCGCCGCCAGCACGGTCGAGGTGCACGTCGTCCACACGTACCGTGGCGATCTCGTCGTGACCCTTGTCGCGCCGGACGGGTCGCCGTACATCCTGCAGAACCGTGCGGGTGGCAGCGCCGACAACGTCGACGTCACGCTGACGCTCAACCTCAGCGGCGAGGTGCGCAACGGCACGTGGACGCTGCGGGTCCAGGACGCCGCGGCGTCGGACTCCGGTTACATCGACGGCTGGAAGCTCACCGTCTGACCTTCGCCTGCGCCTAGGGGACGACGCGGTCGCGGATGCTGTCGAGCACTGCCTCGGCTGCCCACGCGGCCGCGTCGGCGATGTCGCGCCGGTCCATGCCGAACTCGCGGCGAAACGTCACCCAGGTCGCGGCGGAGTCGAGGTGGCACAGCGCCGCGACGACCGCCCGGCGCTGCGCCGCGTCGAGGGACGGCACCTCGGCGTCCAGCAGGCGCTCGAGGTGCTCCCGGCCGAGGGACGGCGCCGCGCCGTTCACGCCGCGCATCGCCGTCTCGGCGACGACGTGCGCGAGTTCCGGCCGCTCGTCGTACCGCTGCATCGCGTCGCGGATCGCGAGGGGGATGTCGAAGATCGAGTGCGACGCCTCGCGGACGAACACCGTCGCCTCGATCCACGCCGCCGTCGCCAGCAGCAGGTCGACCCGCGTGGGGTAGTTGCGGAAGACCGTGCGCTCGGCGATGCCGGCCCGGCGGGCGACGAGCCGGTACGACACGTCGTCGCTGCCGATCTCCTCGATCAGCTCGACGTACGCGGCGAGGATCGCCGTCTGCGTCCCGCTCAATGCCGGGACGGTCACGGCTGCGCCCACGTGGCGTCGGGCAGCCGCGCGAGCAGGACGGCCGCCGGCCCGCTCACGGCTGCGCCCACCTGGCGTCGGGCAGCCTCGCCAGCACGGTGCCGACGGCGCGGTCGAACGCGTCGCAGATCTCCGCGGCGTCCAGGTCGAAGCCCGTGCGCAGGCGGGCCCAGAACATCGCCGACGAGAAGTACCGCAGCGCCGCCGCGACCCGCCGCCGGTCCCGCCGGTTGAGCGTCGCGGCCGACACGTCGAGCATCGCCTCGATCGCCCGCGTGATGAACGCGGGCTCGCCGTCGAGCGTCAGGGAGATCGTCGACGCCCGGGCACCGACGAAGGCGTACGCGGGTGACGCGTCGAAGGCGCGGAAGCGCTCGTGCACGGCGGCGCGGAAGTCGGCCACGGTCACGAACGGCGGCAGCGGGAAATGGGTCTGCTCGATCCAGTTCGACAGCGCGACGAGCAGGTGCGCCCGCGTCGGGTACTGCCGGTACACCGTGCGCTCGGAGATGCCGACCTCGTCGGCGAGGGCGCGGTAGGAGATGTCGTCGAACGTGTGCTCGCGCAGCAGGACCGCCGCACTCGCGAGAATCGCGGTCGCGGTGTCGACCTGCTCCTCCATCACGTTCCCCTGCCTCGATCGGTCGCCCGGTGCGGGGCGCCGGTGACGTCCGGCGGGAGCACGTAGCGATCGGAATCGTCGAGCGTGAGCGCCAGCGACGAGACGTACTGCACCTGCCCGTGCGCCCCTCGCTGGGCCGAGGCCAGCATATCCGGTCGTTCGAACATGTACCCGGTGACGTGGCAGCGCAGCCGCTCGCCGGAGGGGTTGCCGTGCTCGTCGAACAGGGGAGAGTCGATGCCGTCGGAGCGGCGGCGCAGGTAGTAGCGGCCCCGGGTGGCGAGGGCCATGGCCGGCGTGGTGACGAAGGCGACGCTGATCGCGATGAGCACCGAGAACGGTTTGACGGCGGGGCCGAGCAGCCCGGCGAACGCGAGCAGGGACAGGACTGAGGCGAGGCCGACCGACACGAGGCCGACCGGGTTCCAGTCGTGCAGCATGCCGCGGCGGAACTCCGGGAAGCGCGGCGAGATGCGCAGCACCCACTTGTTGATGGCGATGTCGGTGGCGATCGTGACGAGCCAGGCCATGACGACGTTCGCGTACAGGCTCAGGACGAAGGAGATGAGGGTGAAGACGTCCAGCATCATGAGCCCGTAGGCGATCACCAGGTTGAGCAGCACGAAGATCGTGCGTCCCGGGTAGTGCTTGGCCACCCGGGTGAAGACGTTGGACCAGGCGAGCGAGCCAGAGTACGCGTTCGTCACGTTGATCTTCACCTGGGCGACCACGATGAGCACGAGGGCGAGGGCGACCGCGAGCCAGTCGGGGAACAGGGTCTGGTACATGCCGACGAACTGCTTGACCGGTTCCGTCGCGGAGTGCCCGAGGGTGGGATCGACCTTCACCAGCACGTAGACGGCGAGAAACACCCCGATCATCTGTTTGGTACTGCTGAAGATGACCCAGCCCGGCCCGGACAACGCGAACGACGTCCACCACGAGCGGGCGTTCGACGGCGTGCGGGGCGGCATGGCCCGGATGTAGTCGATCTGTTCTGCCAGCTGCGGGGTGAGGGCGAAGCAGACGGCCGCGCTGGAGACGATGGCGCCGAACCGGATCGAGCCGTCGGAGGTGCCGTTGAACGACGTGAAGGCGCGTACCGACTCGGGGTCGGAGAAGAGGATCCACAGCAGCGGCAGCAGGGCGAGGGCGAGCCACAGCGGCGTGGTCCAGAAGTGCAGGCGCTCCAGCGCGCGCATGCCGTAGATGACGATCGGGATCACGACCACGGTCGAGACGAGGTAGCCGAGCCACAGCGGCGTCCCCGTCGCCACCTGCAGCCCCTGCGCCATGATGGCACCCTCCAGGGCGAAGAAGATGCAGGTGAAGCCGGCGAAGACGACGGTGGTGATGATCGAGCCGTAGTAGCCGAACCCCGAGCCGCGGGCGATGAGGTCGAGGTCGAGGTTGAAGCGGGCGGCGTAGTAGGCGACGGGGACGCCCACGATGACGATGATGACCGACGCGAACAGGATGCCGAGCACGGCGTTGAGGGTGCCGTGGTCGATACCGACGCTCGCGCCGATCGAGAAGTCGGCGAGGAACGCGATGGACCCGAGGGCGGTCGCGCCGACGGAGGCCGCGCTCCACCGCCGGAAGGTGCGCGGCACGTAGCGGAAGGCGTAGTCCTCGAGGCTGTCCTCCGCGGCCGCGCGCGCGTTGCCTGTCCTGCTCACAGTGGCATCCCCTCCCGCGCCGGGCGTGGGGCATCCTCCGGGCTCGTTGTTTCGAAGCTGTTGCGGGCCCGGGAAGCGGGAATGTCGGCTCAGATCGCCATGGCGGCCCGCACGGTGGAGACGGCGGCCGAGCCGCCCTCGTCGGTCTGGGTGACGAAGCCCGAGGCGAGCACGACGTACCGCTCGGCGGCCTCGAGGGCGAAGCCGATGTGCTGCTCGACGAGGAGCACGTTGATGCCCTCCGCGGCCAGCTGCACGATGGTCCGCTCGATCTCGGCGACGATCGTGGGCTGGATGCCCTCGGTCGGCTCGTCGAGGATGAGCAGCTTCGGCTCGGTGATGAGGGCGCGGGCGATCGCGAGCTGCTGGCGCTGCCCGCCCGAGAGCAGGCCCGCCTTGCGGGCGGCGAACTGCTCCAGCGCGGGGAAGCGGGCCAGCTGCGCGTCGATGAGGGCCTTGCCGCGCCGGCGGCCGTCGGCGACGAGCTGCAGGTTCTCCAGCGTGGTGAGCTGGCCGAACGCCTGCTGACCCTGCGGCACATACGCCATGCCGCGCGCGACGCGCCTGTTCGGGGCGAGCGAGGCGATGTCCTCGCCGTCGAAGTACACGCGGCCCTTCGTCGGTTTGATGAGCCCGATCGCGACGCGCAGCAGCGTCGTCTTGCCGGCGCCGTTGTGGCCGAGCACGGCCACGACCTTCCCGGCCGGCACCGTCACGCCGTGCAGCACCCGCGTGCGCCCGTAGCCGGCCTCGATGTCGGTGAGTTCCAGCATGTCAGTCCTCCTGTTGCACGGCCGCCATCGCGGCCGTGGTCGCGGCGCCCGCCGTGCCGAGGTAGACCTCCTGCACCTTCGGATCGGCCTGTACCTCGGCCACCGTGCCGTGCGAGAGCACCTTGCCCTGGTGCAGCACCGTCACCCGGGTGGCGAAGCGGCGCATGAAGTCCATGTCGTGCTCGACGACCAGCACGATGCGCTTCGCCGCGACGCGCTGCAGGAGCTCGCCGGTCGCGGTCCGCTCGTCGTGGCTCATGCCGGCGACCGGTTCGTCGAGCAGCAGTACCCGCGCGTCCTGCACGAGCAGCATCGCGATCTCCAGCCACTGCTTCTGGCCGTGCGACAGGATGCCGGCCGGCGTGGCGAGCTCGCCGGCGAGTCCGGTCTCCTCGAGCGCCTGCTCGATCGACGGGTCGACGCCGCGGCGGGTCCGCAGCAGCGAGGACCAGTGCCGGTGGCGCCCGGCGGCGATGTCGAGATTCTGCAGCACCGTGAGCTCGTTGAAGACGCTCGCGGTCTGGAACGTGCGGCCGACGCCGAGCCGGACGATCTTGTGCACCGGTTTGCCGAGCAGCTCCTGCTCGCCGAGCCGGGCCGACCCGGTGGCCGCGGAGAGCCCGGTGATGGCGTCGATGCAGGTGGTCTTGCCGGCGCCGTTCGGGCCGATGAGGAACCGGACCTCGCCCGGGTGCGCGTCGAAGGAGACGCCGCCGACCGCGACGAAGCCCGAGAACTCGACGCGCAGGTCCGTGACGACGAGCGAAGCGCCGGTCATGACGTCGCCTCCTCGAGCTGCCGGGCGGCGGTGGCCGGTGCGGGCTCCGCACCGGGTTTGCGGCGCGCCGCGGTGAACCTGGCGGGCAACGACGACAGTCCTTTCGGCAGGAAGAGGATGACGACGATGAACAGCAGGCCGAGGATGTAGGTCCAGCCGTCGGGCCAGGTGGAGCCGAGGCTTGACTGTCCCCAGCCGACCGCCATCGCGCCGAGCGCGGGGCCGAAGAGCGAGGCCCGCCCGCCGAACGCGACGCCCGCGATCATGAGGATCGAGGCGGCCGCGCCGATCTCGGCCGGCGTGATGATGCCGACGATGGGCACGAACATCGCCCCGCCGATGCTGGCCATCAGCGCGGCGCCGATGAAGGCGGCGAGCTTGACGTTGGCCGGGTCGTAGCCGAGGAAGCGCACGCGCTCCTCGGCGTCGCGGGTGGCGACGAGCAGCTCCCCGAAGCGGCTGCGGTACAGCTGCCACACCACGAGCAGGCACACGACGAGCAGCCCGGCCGTGATGAGGTACACCATGTTGCGGTTCGCCGGGTCGTTCAGCACGAAACCGAAGAAGTACTTGAAGTCGCTGAGCCCGGTGTCGCCGCCGGTCTCGCGGATCGTGGAGCTGATCAGGGTGGCGAGCGCGACGGCGAGCGCCTGGGTCAGGATCGCGAAGTACGCGCCCTTCACGCGGCGCTTGAACAGCGCGTAGCCGAGGATGCCGGCCACGACCACCGGGAGCAGCACGATCGCCAGCAGGGTGAACACCGTGCTGCGGAACGGCTCCCAGAACGCCGGCAGCGGCGCGAGCGGGTCGTAGAGCACCATGAACCCCGGGACCCCGTCACCGGCGGTCTCCAGCGTGAGGTGCATGGCCATCGCGTACGCACCGAGGGCGAAGAACACCCCCTGCCCCATCACGAGCATCCCGCCCCGGCCCCAGGCCAGGCCGATGCCGACGGCGGCCATCGCCCAGCAGCAGTACTTGCCGAGGTTGCCGAGCCAGTGATCGGTGAGCACGGCCGGGGCGACCGCGAGGAGCAGGACGGCGAACACCCCGATGCCGAGCAGGGAGAGCCATGGCTTCAGCTTGGTCATACCAGACTCCTGGTCCGCACCGTGAACAGTCCCTGCGGGCGCACCTGCAGGAAGACGATCACGAGGATGAAGGCGAGCACCTGCGCGAGGCTGCCGGTCGTCCAGTAGGCGAAGCACGACAGCCCGACGCCCACCGCCCACGCGGCGACGATGGTGCCCTTGAGCTGGCCGATGCCGCCGGCGGCGACCACGAGGAAGGCCGGGATGATGTACTGCGCACCCATCGTCGAGTTCGTGCCGCCGACGAGCGACGCGGCGACGCCGGCGACCCCGGCCAGCCCCGAGCCGACGAAGAAGGTCAGGCGGTCGACGGTACGGGTGGAGATGCCCGTGGTCTCGGCGAGGTCCCGGTTCTGCACGGTCGCCCGGATGCGGCGGCCGAACGAGGAGTACTTGAGCCAGGCCGCCAGCGCCGCGACGCAGACGGCCGCGAGCAGGATCGTGAACACCTGCCGCAGCGGCCAGTCGTAGCCGAGGACGGTCAGCTGCCCGTCGAGCCAGCCCGGCTTCTCCACCGGCACGCCCTGGGACGGGAAGATCTGCAGCGCCGCCTGTTGCAGGATCAGGCCGACGCCG
Source organism: Dactylosporangium sp. CS-033363 (assembly GCF_050942475.1). Lineage (NCBI taxonomy): Bacteria > Bacillati > Actinomycetota > Actinomycetes > Micromonosporales > Micromonosporaceae > Dactylosporangium > Dactylosporangium sp. CS-033363. The sequence continues at coordinate 4,306,379 of NZ_CP192032.1, forward strand.
ACCGTGACGAGCAGCGTGTCGAGGGGCCGGCGGTACATCCATTGAATGATGCTGACCTCCAGCAGGAGGCCGAACAGCCCGGCGACGGCGAACGCGACCGGCAGCGCGAGCGGGATCGACAGACCACTGGCGCCGATGACCTGCTGGACGAGGTAGGCGGTGAAGGCGCCGATCATGAGGAACTCGCCGTGGGCCATGTTGATCACGCCCATCTGCCCGAACGTGAGCGAGAGGCCGAGCGCGGCGAGCAGGAGCAGCGCACCCTGGGCGCTGCCGTTCAGCAGTGGTGGGATCAGTGCGTCCACGTGCTCTCGCTCTCTTTGCTGAGGAGGGAGCGGGGTTGCACGCAACCCCGCTCCAGAGGGTTGAGCGATCAGCCCGCGGCCTTGACGAGCTGGTCGCGGACGTTGGCCGGGAACCAGTCGTAGCCGTTGAGGAACGGGTCGGGCTTGATGAACTTGTCAGAGGACCAGACGATGTCGAACTGCTTGCTGGCGTTGATCTGGCCGATGTGACCCGGCTTCGAGATGTGGTGGTTCTCGCCGTCGAGCGTCACGGTGCCCTCCGGCGCGGCGAACGTGATGGTGTTCTTCTTCGCCGCGGCGTTGACCGCGTTGACGTCGAACGAGCCGGCCGCCTCGACGAGGGCCTTGTACAGGTACAGCGAGATGTAGGCGGCCTCCATCGGGTCGGACGTGACGCCGCTGCTCTTGGGGTAGGCCTTCCAGCTCTCGATGAACTTCGGGTTGGTGTCGGTCTTGAGCGACTGGAAGTAGTTCCAGGACGCGTAGTGGCCGGTGACCTCGTGCCCCATGGCCGGCGCCTCCTCCTCGGCGATCGACACCGAGATGATCGGCGTCGTCGCCGCGGTGAGGCCGGCGTCGTAGTAGGCCTTGATGAAGCCGACGTTCGACGAGCCGTTGATGGTGTTGAAGATGAAGTCGGGCTTGGCCGCCTTGATCTTCGCCACCTGGGTCGTCCAGTCGTCCTTGTCGAGCGGCACGTACTCCTCACCGACGATCTCGATGCCGAGCTTGGCCGCGTAGAGCTTGATGATCGCGTTCGCGGTGCGCGGGAAGACGTAGTCGCTGCCGGCGAGGAACAGCCGCTTCACCCCCTTGGAGGCGAGGAAGTCCATCGCCGGGATGATCTGCTGGTTGGTGGTCGCACCGGTGTAGTAGATGTTCGGCGACGCCTCGAGGCCCTCGTACTGCACCGGGTAGAAGAAGAGGCCGTTGTTCTTCTCCACGACCGGCTTGACGGCCTTGCGCGAGGACGAGGTCCAGCCGCCGAAGATCGCGCCGACGCAGTCCTGGGTCAGCAGCTTCTCGGTCTTCTCCGCGAAGGTCGGCCAGTCCGTGGCGCCGTCCTCCTGGACGTACTGGATCTTCTTGCCGAGGATGCCGCCACCCGCGTTGATCTCGTCCGCGGCCATGTGCAGCACGTTCGAGACGGTCTTCTCGGAGATCGCCATGCCGCCGGTGAGGGAGTTGAGGAAGCCGAGCTTGATGGTGCCGCCGGAGGTGTCGACGCAACTGGGTCCGGCCGACTTGCCGCTGGCGGACGCTTCGTCGCCGGCGCGCGCGCCACAGCCGGCGAGCACGAGGGCCACGGTCGTCGCGAGGGCGCCCGTGGCGACAAGCGTGCGCAACCGCTTGCTGGGGGTGGACATATGCGGGAACTCCGTTCCTGGTCGAGGAGGCGTGCTGCCGGGGTCCGCAGCCGGCTGCTGCAGGTGAGAGCAGATTGGTCCCATGTCATTGCTCTGACATTTCTCGACCGTTCCAACTATGTAACCGGCATCCCGCAAAGCTGCGTCGGCCTCGGAATTCCACGGAATATCGCGTCCCGGCGATGTCAGAGTTCTGCCGCGCCCAGGAGCGGGGGGCGCAGGGTGGCATACTTCTGACATCCGAACGGCAGACGAGTGCGCCGGCGCAACAGTGAACTGTTGCGCCGGCGCGACGGCATCAGCATCCGGTCAGGTTCTGCGGCGCCACAGCTGCGACCGCCGGCCCGTGGCGGCGAGCATCAGGCCGATGACGAACAGGCCCAGCCCGATCTCGGCCAGCGTCGACGTGGCGTTGCCGGTCACGGGCAGGGCGCCGCCGGTGCTGGGCTGAGCCGGGGCAGTGGCCGGGGACGATGCCGCGGCAACGTTCAATGCCAGGCCCAGGTAGCGCGGATTGCCCGAGGCGTCGAAGCCGGACGCGGTCACCGTGTGCGTGCCCGCGGCCAGATCCGCCGGCATGGCCAGGGTCACGGAGAAGGTGCCGTCCATCTGGACGAGGGCCGTTCCGAGCACCGCCGGCGTCGAGTACAGCACGACGGTCACCGTGGAGCCGGGAGCGAAGTTGTGCCCGCTGAACGTGACGTCCTGCGAAGCGGTCACGGTGGCGCCGCTGCTGCCCGCCGAGCTGACGATCTCGCCCGCCAGCGCCGGTACGGTCGCCGGCACCGCCGGGTCCGCGGTCTGGGTGTAGACGAACTTCATCGACGACGTCGCCGGTCCGCCCGGCGTGGTCACGGTGACGTCGACCGAGCCGGTCGGCCCGGACGGCGCCACGGCCGTCACCTGGGTGTCGCTGTTGACCGTGAACGACGCCGCGGCCACCCCGCCGAACGTCACCGCGGTCGCCCCGGTCAGGTGGGTCCCCGTGATCACGATCGAGGTGCCGGCCGTGTTCGCCGGCCCCACGAGCGGCGTCAACCCGGTCACCGTCGGCGCCGGCGGTACGACCGTGAACGACACCGGCGCCGAAACCACCGAGACATTCCCCGCCGCGTCGGATTGTTTGACGGTCATCGAGTAGGACCCGTTGTCCAGCGGCGTCGAGGGACCGCACGACCACGACCCGCCAGAACCGACGGCACTGGTACAGGTTGTCGCCGCGACCGACGGCGCAGGCCCGACGATCGACGCCGTGACCGTGGCGCCGTGCTCGCCGCCGCTGCCGCTCACCGTCACGGCGTCGTTGGCCAGCACCCCGCCGGCCGATGGCGCCGAAACCGTGGGCGTCACCGGTGCTTCGGAGTCGACCGTGAACGCGACCGGCGCCGAAATCCCTGACGCGTTGGTCGCCGCGTCAGTTTGTTGCACGCTGATGGAATAGGACCCGTCGGCCAGCGGCGACGAAGGACTGCACGACCACGACCCGCCAGAACCGACGCCGCTGGTACAGGTTGTTGCCGTTGAAGCCGGCGCCGGCCCGACGATCGACGCCGTGACCGTCGCGCCGTGCTCGCCGCCGCCACCGCTCACCGTCACGGCGCCGCTGGTCAGCATCGCGCCTGCCGACGGCGCGGAAACCGTGGGTACCGCCGGTGCTTCGGAGTCGATCGAGAACGCGATCGATGCCGAGGTCGCCGACGTCTTGTTCGCCGCGTCGGTCTGGTGCACCGTCATCGAGTACGACCCGTCAGCCAGCGGCGACGAGGGACCGCACGACCACGACCCGCCAGAGCCGACGCCGCTGGTACAGGTCGTTGCCGTGACGGCCGGCGAGGGTCCGACGATGGAGGCCGTGACGGTGGCGCCGTCCTTGCCGCCGCTGCCGCTGACCGTCACGGCGCCGCTGGTCAGCACCGCACCGGCCGACGGCGCCGAAACCGTGGGTACCGCCGGTGCCGCGTTGACGGTGAAGGCGACCGGCGCCGAGTCGTCCGCGGCATCGTCCACCGCATTGCGCTGCGCGACGGTCACCGAGTACGCCCCGTTGGCCAGCGGCGACGAAGGCGTGCACGACCACGACCCGCTCGAACCGACGCTGCTGTCGGTGCACGTCGTCACCGTCGTCGCCGGAGCCGGCCCCACGATCGATGCCGTCACCGTCGCGCCCTCGGTGCCGCCGGTGCCGGTCACCGTGACCGCATCAGTCGTCAGCACCGCATTGGCGGCCGGAGCGGAAATCGTCGGAGGGGACAGCGAGCAGTAGCTCGCCCCGTCCGTGACCGAGGCGCCGGCGCACGTCAGCGCCGGTGTTCCGGACCCGGCCCCGGGAAGCGCCTCGGCGATGAAGCGCAGGCCGTTGATGCCCGTCTGCTGGACCCCGGTCAGGATGTTCACGCTGACACTCGCGCCGGCCGCCAGCGGCTGCGCGAGCGCGACCGACAGGCTCGAGTTGAAGCCGCCACCGTTCGGCTGGGACGCTGGTTGCTCGAGGGTGGTGGCGACGACCGGCACGTCCGCACTGGCTCCACCGCATGCCGTGCGGTCGACGGTGACCGTGCCGCCCGAAGAGGTTCGGGGCCGCAGATCGGCGACGCCGCTGGGAGCCGGGAACGTGCGGACGTCGGCGATCCGAAGGCGGAGCCGGGTGACCGGCGTGCCGGTGGTGTTCTTGATGGTCCGCCGGTACGTGATGGTGCCGAAGGTCGAGTTGTTCGGCGGGTCGGAGGTGAAGTCGCGGACCGCATTCGGTTCGGCGCTCTCGGAAACGCAGTCGTTGAGGAGGCTCACGGCGAGACCGCCGCCGGACACCGGCGACGCCAGGTTTTCCGGCCCTGGGGCGCCGAGCCGCTGGCCCGCCCCGGCCGAGGTGCCGTTGGTGTCGACGAACACGAAATCCGCCGCGTTGTTGCCGGTGTCCTTCGGCACGCCCGGGGTGGGGGTGCTGATCACGTTCTGGCCGGCGATGGTGTCGGTGGAAAGGCTGCGATAGAAGCTGTAGTCAATGCTGAACGGGGTCAGCGCCGGATAGCCGCTGCCCTCCTTGTACAGGGTGTTCGCCTCGCTCGTGCTGCCGACCGCGTCCAGCCGGTTGGCGAGCGTGTAACTCGCGCCGCCGGTGTTGTTGTCGAACAGCGCGATACCCGCGTTGTCCGGGATGTCCGTGGTGTAGGTGGCGTCACCGGTCGCGGTCGTTCCGCTGCCGCTGGGGTAGTTCGCCAGCGAATAGCCGACGCTGTTGACGCACAGGTAATGCCCGCGGCCGGGGATCACGGTTCCGTTGGGGATGGTGCACCGGGTCGTGCCGTCGGAGGCGGCGATGCCGTACCCGGTGCCGCTCGTCGCGGCGACGGTGTGCGGCGAGCCGGAGATGTTGGCGATCTCGATGAACTCGTCGTTCGCGGCGTTCGGCCCGCGAACCCGGAACTCCGAGATGACCAGTGGCGCCGGATCACCGGCGGCGCCGGCGGGTGACGCCAGCACCACAGGGAAGGTCCCGGCGACCAACGCGACCGCGGCAACGGCGGACCGCGTCGTGCGAGGCAAGGCCGGGAGGGTGATCTTCATGGGGCAAATAGTGCAGGAATACGAACTTTCTGTCTCAAAAACGCAAAAATTGGGACAGCTTCGCGCCGGTCACATCGGTGCGGAGTCCTGGCGGGCGCGCGGTGTCGTGCGGCGCCGGCCCGTGTCTGGCTGAGGACCTGCGTCAGGAGACGCCGGCCAGCGCGGTCTTGAAGACGTCGATCGCCGCCCGGACCGCCTCCCGGTCGGGTGCGTCGAGCACGTCCGGGTCCCGGGAGTAGGCGAATCGCATGACCGCGCTCGCGAGGAGCAGCAGGGCGCGCGCGGAGTCGGCGGCCTGCGTCGAGTCGGCGTCGCGGCGGGAGAAGTGGTCGACGAGCACGCCCTCGACCAGACGTTCGGCGGCCGCGGTGTGCTGCTGCAGTCGCATCCGAAGCTCGGGGAACCGCCCGAACAGGTCCCGCAGTTCGGCGGCCTCGATCCGGCCGACCTCCCGGGTGGTTCTGACGATCGCGCTGATGAGCCGGATGGTGCGGGTGAACTGGTCGATCCCGGACTCGTCGTCGAAGAACTCGGCGAGCGCCGATTCGGGCACGACCGGCGCCGTGGTGCCGAGGATCGCGTCCTCCTTCGACGCGTAGTAGTTGAAGAAGGTGCGCCGGGAGACGCCGGCGCGTTGCGTGATCGCGTCGACGGTCGCACCGGCGAGGCCGCTCTCGTGGACGAGCGCGATCGCGGCCTCGTGCAGGAGCTGCAGAATCTCGCGGCGCTGCCGTTCCCGGAGCGTGAGGGTAGCCTGCATAGGTGCATGATATGCACTCAGTGCATCGATCGCCGAATCGAATCCGGGCCCGATGGATGATCACCTGCGATCGGTGAGGTCCATCGGCGCGAGCCGGCCCTCTGCCAGGGAATCCGCCAGGGATTCCGCCGGGATCTCGCGCTCCACGCTCGTGGCGAGCCGCTGCTCGGTGACGAACGTCAGCACGATCACCGCGGCGACGGCGAGCGGCACCAGGAAGAGGAAGATCGGCAGGAGGGCCTCGTTGTACGACGCCACGATCGGTGTGCGGATCGCCGCCGGCAGGTGGTCGACGGCCGCCGGGGTGAGGGAGTTCGCGCTGCCGCCGGCGTTCGTACCGCCGAGGCCGGAGAGCTTCTCCGTCAGCAGGTCGCTCAGGCGCGCCGCGAAGACCGAGCCGACGATCGCGGCGCCGACCGTGGCGCCGACCTGCCGGAAGTAGTTGTTCGCGGCGGTCGCCGTGCCGACGATGGCGGCCGGGAACGAGTTCTGCACGATCAGCGTCAGGAGCTGCTGGGCCAGGCCGATACCGATGCCCATGACGGCGAGGTACGTGCACATGACCCAGGTGGCGGTGTCTACCCGCAGCGTCGACAGCAGGACGAGACCGGCCCCCATCACCGCCGCACCGGCGATCGGGAAGAGCTTGTACCGCCCGGTGCGGGACACGACCTGGCCGGAGCCGATGGACGCGACGAGCAGGCCGCCCATCATCGGAATCATCAGCAGACCGGCGACCGTGGCGTCCACACCGGTGACCATCTGGATGTACGTCGGCATGTAGCTGATGACGCCGAACATCTCCACCCCGATGAGCAGGGCGGCGATCGTGGCGAGGGTGAAGTTGCGGTCCTTGAAGAACGACATGGGGATCACCGGGTCGGCGGCGCGGGTCTCGGCCAGCACGAACAGCCCGCCGAGCACGACGGCGGCGGCGATGAGCGCGAGAATCTGCGGCGAGGTCCAGTCGTAGGTGCGCCCGCCCCAGGTGCCGATGAGCACGACGACGGTCGTCGCCGCGGCGACGAGGGCCATGCCGGGGTAGTCGATCCGGAGGCGCCCGGCCCGGGGCGGCTTCGGAATCTTCAGGAACAGCGCGGCCGCCAGCACGGCGAGCACGGCGAGCGGGACGTTGACCCAGAACACCCAGCGCCAGCCGGGTCCTTCGGTGAGCCAGCCGCCGAGCAGCGGGCCGGCGACGGAGGACACCGCGAAGACCGCGCCCATGATGCCCATGTACTTGCCGCGGTCGCGGGCCGGCACCACGTCGGCGATGGCCGCCTGCGAGAGGATCATCAGCCCGCCGCCGCCGAGGCCCTGGACCGTGCGGCCGGCGATCAGCCACTCGATGTTCCCGGCAAGCGCGCCCATGACCGAGCCGCCGGCGAAGAGGACGATCGCCGCGATGAGCACGGGCCGGCGGCCGAGGAGGTCGCTGATCTTGCCGTACACCGGCATCATGATCGTGCTCGCCAGGATGTAGGCGGTGATCACCCAGGTCATGTGGTCGACGCCGTTGAGCTCGCCGACGATCGTCGGCAGGGCCGTGGACAGCACCGTCTGGTTGAGCGAGGCCAGCAGCATCGTCAGCAGGAGCCCCCCGAACAGCAGGGCCACGTTCTTCGGCCGGACCGGGGACGAGTACGCGTGTATGGTTTGCACTAGTGCACCATATACCCTGATGCACCAAACGCGAATGCCGGCCGGTCCGGGGCTGCCGTATGGTCGATGGCTGTGGAGCTGCTCGAACGGGCCGCCGCGCTGGGCGAGCTCGACGCCGCGCTGGCCGGGGGCGGCGTCGTGCTGCTCGCCGGCGAGGCCGGCGCCGGCAAGTCCGCGTTGGTCAGGCAGTTCCGCCGGCAGCGGTCGGCGCAGGCCGACTTCCTGGTCGGCTCGTGCGATCCGCTGCTGACCCCGCGGGCCCTCGGCCCGGTCCACGACATCGCCCAGGAGGCCGGCGGCCGCCTGCGCGACGCGCTGGCCACGGATCGGCGCGAGACCATCTTCGCGGCGCTGCTCGCCCACCTGGCGGCGGCGCGGCGGCAGGTCCTGGTCGTCGAGGACGCGCACTGGGCCGACGAGGCCACATTGGACCTGCTCGTATTCCTCGGGCGGCGGATGGAGCAGACACCGGCGCTGCTGCTCGTGACCTACCGCGACGACGAGCTGGGCGCCGACCACCCGCTGCGCACCGTCATCGGACGGCTGCCGGCGGAGGTCGTCCGGCGGGTCCGGCTGGAGCCGCTGTCGGAGGCCGCGGTGGCGGAGCTGGCGCGGCGGGCCGGGCGGCCCGCAACCGGCCTGCGGGCCCTCACCGGCGGCAATCCACTGCTGCTGACCGAGGTGCTGGCCGCTACGGACGCCGAGGTCCCGGCCACCGTCCGGGATCTCGTGCTGGCCCGGCTGGCGGGACTGCCGCGGCCGGCCCGGGAGGCCGTGCGGCTGATCTCCGTGGTGCCGAACCGGGCCGAGCTCTGGCTGCTGGGCCCGGCGGCCCCGGACGTCGAGGTGGGGATGGCGTCCGGGCTGCTGGTGATGGACGACGAGCGGATCGGGTTCCGGCACGAGCTGCTGCGGCGGGCCGTCGAGGGATCGCTGTCGGTGCCGGAGCGGCACCGGCTCAACCGGCAGGTGCTGGCCACGCTGGCGGGCCGGCCGGTCGACGCCGCCCGCCTGGCCCACCACGCGCGCGAGGCGGGCGACGTCGACGCGGTGCTGCGCTACGCACCCGAGGCGGCCCGGCAGGCGGCGGCGGTGGCGGCCCACCGGGAGGCCGTCGCGCAGTACCAGGCGGCGCTCGCCCACGCCGACCGGCTCCCCGCCGCGGCCAGCGCCGGCCTGCTCGAGGACTACTCCATCGAGGCGTACCTCGCGGGCCTCGCCGACGACGCGGTCGCGGCCCGCCGCTCCGCCGTGACCCTGCGGGAGGCGGCCGGCGACCGGGAGCGGCTCGGCGAGGGCCTGCGCTGGCTGTCCCGCCTGCACTGGTGGGCCGGCAGCCGGCAGGAGGCCGAGTCGGCCGCGGACCGGGCCGTCGCTGTGCTGGCCGCACTGCCGGCCGGGCGGCAGCTCGCCCTGGCGTACAGCAACCGCTCCCAGCTGGACATGCTCGCCGGGCGGCTCGAGGCGGCCCTGCACTGGGCCGGGCAGGCGCTGGCCCTGGCCCGCGAGCTCGGCGACGCCGAGGCATCGACGCACGCGCTGACGAACATCGGCTCGGCCCGCCTGCAGGCGGACGACAAGGGTGGCCGGGCCGAGCTCGAGGAGGCGTTCGAGCTGGCCGTCGCGGCGGGCCTGGAGGACCACGCGGCCCGGGCGATCGGCAACCTCGCGACGATCGGCGCGGAGATGCGCCACCACGACCGCGCCCGGCAGGACCTCGACCGGGCCCTCGCGTTCGTCCGGGACCATGAGCTGGCCGGCTGGGTCCAGCACGTGCTCGGGCACCGGGCCCGCTTCCGCCTGGACCTGGGCGACTGGGCCGGCGCCGAGCAGGACGCCCGGGCCGCGCTGGCCGAGCGGGTGTCCGGCGGCGGGCGGGTCGTCGACGCCCTGGTGCCGCTGGGACTGGTGCAGGCCCGCCGGGGCGACCCGGCCGCCGGAGCCACGCTGCACGACGCGACCGGACGCGCCTTCGCCACCGGCGAGCTGCAGTGGATCGCGCCGGTCGCGGCCGCGCGGGCCGAACACGCCTGGCTCGGCGGCGACGACGCCCGCGCCGTCGAGGAGGTCGCGGCCGTGTACCCGATGGCCGAGGCGGCCCGGCACCCGTACTTCGGCGGCGAGCTCGCCCTCTGGTCGCGCCTGGCCGGCGGGCCGCCGCTCGCCCCGGCGGTGATGCCGGCGCCGCACCGGCTCCTGCTGGCCGGGGACTGGCGCGGCGCCGCCGATGCCTGGCACGGGCTCGGCTGGCCCTACCACCGGGCCCTGGCGCTGCTGTCCGGCGACGACGACGCCCGGCTGCGGGCGCTGGCCCTGCTCGACGGCCTGGGTGCGCGCCAGACCGCCCTGCGGCTGCGCCGGGACCTGCGCCGCCGGGGCACGCTGCGCATCCCGGCCGGGCCGACGCGGGCCACCGCCGCCAACCCGGCCGGTCTGAGCAACCGCCAGCTGGAGGTGCTCCGGCTGCTGGTCGAGGGCCTGACCGACGCCGAGATCGCGGCCCGGCTGTGCCTGTCGCCCAAGACCGTCGGCCATCACGTCTCCGCGCTGCTGCAGAAACTCGGGGCCGGCACGCGGCACCAGGCCGCCGCCGCGGCCCGCGGGCTCGGCGTGACCCCGGCGGGAAATGGGGAGCCGGAACCCGGGAACTAGGGAACCACTCCCGATCCGCCCGCACCGGCCGGTTCATAGCGTTGCGCCCATGGACACCACCATCATCAAACAGCGTCAGCAGACCGCCTGGGCGTCCGGCGACTACGCCGCCGTCGGGGCCCGATTCCCGCTCACCGCCGAACTGCTCTGCGAGGCGGCCGACCTGCGCGCCGGCGAGCGCGTGCTGGACGTCGCCTGCGGCAGCGGCAACGCGGCCATCGCCGCCGCCCGCCGGTTCTGCCAGGTCACCGGCGTCGACTACGTACCGTCCCTGCTCGAACGCGCCCGCCTGCGCGCCGCCGCCGAGGGGCTCGCGGCGACGTTCCAGGAGGCCGACGCCGAGGACCTGCCCTTCCCCGACGGCTCCTTCGACGCCGTGCTGTCGACCTGCGGCGCGATGTTCGCCCCCGACCAGCAGCAGACGGCCCGCGAACTGCTGCGGGTGTGCCGTCCCGGCGGCCGCGTCGCGATGGTGAACTGGACCCCGGACAGCTACGTCGGCGCGCTCTTCCGGACCATCGGCCGGCACGTCCCGCCGCCGCCGGGTCTGCGGCCGCCGGTCGAGTGGGGCGACGAGGCGCGCCTGCGCGAGCTGTTCGGCCCGCACGTCACCATCGAGGCGCCCCGGCGCTCCTTCCACTGGCGCTTCCTGTCCGCCGAGCACCAGGCGGACTTCTTCGCCGACTGCTACGGCCCGGCCAACCGGGCCCTCGCCACGCTCGACGCAGCCGGCGCGGCCCAGCTGCGGCGCGAGATGGCGGAGACGGTCAAGGAGTACGACGTCTCCGACGACGCGACGCTGGTGCTGCGCATGGACTACCTCGAGGCCGTCGTCCGCAAGCCGGGTGCGCGATGAACGTGAAAGTGGCCGCAGTTCAGACCGCGCCGGTCTTTCTCGACCTCGCGGCGAGCCTCGACAAGGCGGCTGCCCTCGTGGCCGAGGCGGCGGGTCAGGGCGCGCGGCTCGTGGCCTTCCCCGAAGCGTTCCTGCCCGCGTGGCCGGCGTGGGTCGACGAGGTGCTGCCCGGCGAGGACGCCGCCTGGTACGTGCGCCTGCTCGAGCAGTCGGTGGTCGTCCCGGGCCCGGTCACCGACCGTCTCGGCCGGATGGCCCGCGACGCCGGGGTCCACCTCGTCATCGGCGTCAACGAGCGGGAGGAGCACGGCGGCACCGTCTACAACACCACCGTCTACATCGGACCCGACGGCCGCCTCCTCGGCAAGCACCGCAAGCTCGTGCCGACCCACGCGGAGCGCCTGGTGTGGGGCATGGGCGACGGCTCGGACCTGCAGGTGCACCAGACGGCGATCGGCCGGATCGGCGGCCTGATCTGCTGGGAGAACTTCATGCCGCTGGCCCGCTTCGCCGTCTACGCGCAGGGCGTCGAGGTGTGGATCGCGCCGACCCTGGCCACCCACGAGCCGTGGGTGGCGGCGATGCGGCACATCGCCCGGGAGGGTGCGTGTCACGTCATCGGGGTCGCCCCGGCGGCGCGCTTCTCCGAGGTCCCGGCCGGCATCCCCGACCGCGACCGGCTGTGGCGGGACACGCCGGAGCGCGGCGACTGGATGCTCGACGGCTACTCGGTGATCGTCGACCCCAGCGGCACGGTGCTCGCGGGCCCCCTCGTCCGCGAGGAGGGCATCCTGTACGCGGAGCTGGACCTGGACGCCGCCCGCGCGCGCCGGCGGCTGTTCGACCCGGTCGGGCACTACAACCGCCCGGACATCTTCCGGCTCGTCGTGGACGACCGGCCGAAGCCGCACGTCGTCTCCCGCACGCAGGCCGCCCGGCCCGCTCGTGTCAGTTCTTGACAAAACTGTACGGGAGCGGCCACCCTCACAATCAAACGCTATCGAACATGTTCGATCAAGGCCTCCCATCGTTCCGCCAGACGTGAAGGAGAGCTCCATGCACCATGCCCGTCGCGGACTCGTCGCCCTCGCGGCGACGAGTCTGCTGGCCACCGCCCTCATCGGCAGCACCGCCGGACCCGCCGCGGCCGCCACCACCACGATCAACGTCAACGGCGGCATCGCCGGGCGCACGTTCGACGGCGTCGGCGCGATCAGCGGCGGGGGCGGCAACTCGCGCCTGCTCGTCGACTACCCCGAACCGCAGCGCAGCCAGATCCTCGACTACCTGTTCAAGCCCGGGTACGGAGCGGCCGTACAGCTGCTGAAGCTTGAAATCGGCGGCGACGCCAACTCGACCGACGGCTCCGAGCCCAGCCACGAACACGTCCGCGGCGACATCAACTGCGACGCCGGCTACGAGTTCTGGCTCGGCGAGCAGGCCCTGGCCCGCAACCCCGGCATCCGCATCGTCGCCCTGCCGTGGGCCGCACCGGGCTGGATCGGCGGCGGCAACTTCTGGTCCCAGGACATGATCGACTACGACATCGCGTGGCTCAACTGCGCGAAGGGCCACGGCATCACCGTCAACTACCTCGGCGGCTGGAACGAGCGCGGCCACGACAGCGGCTGGTACAAGAACCTGCGCACCGGCCTCACCAACGCGGGCTTCGGCGCGGTGCAGATCGTCGGCGACGACAGCGGCTGGGGGATGGCCGACGAGTTCGCCGCCGACCCGGCGCTGAAGAACGCGGTCGGGGTCCTCGGCAACCACTACGTCTGCGGGTACCTGTCGCAGGCCGACTCCTGCAGCACGACAGCCAACGCCCGCAGCAGCGGCAAACCGTTGTGGGCCAGCGAGTTCGGCTCCCAGGACGACATGTCGGGCGTGGTGCCGTTCATCCGCACGCTCAACCGCGGCTACCTCGACGCGGAGATCTCCGGCTACATGAACTGGCCGCTCATCGCCGCCATCACGCCGAACCTGCCCTACGCCACCGTCGGCCTCATGGACGCGGGCTCGCCGTGGTCGGGCGCCTACCGGGTCGGGAAGAACCTGTGGGCCAGCGCGCACTACACGCAGTTCACGCAGCCCGGCTGGAAGTACCTCAACTCCTCGGCCAGCGGCTACCTCGGCGGCAACCGGGCCAACGGCAGCTACGTGTCGCTGAAGTCGACGAACAACACCGACTACAGCACGGTGTACGAGACCAGCGGCACCACCGCCCCGCAGACGATCAACGTCACCGTCTCCGGCGGGCTCAGCACCGGCACGGTACACGTGTGGTCGACCGACATGGGCTCCGCGAACCCCGCCGACTGGTTCGTCCGGCAGGCCGACATCACCCCGTCCGGCGGCGCCTACAGCCTGACCCTGCAACCGAACCGCATCTACACGCTGAGCACGACCAGCGGGCAGGGCAAGGGCACCGCGGCCGGCCCCGCGGCACACGGCCTGGCGCTGCCGTACGCCGACACCTTCGACGGCTACGCCGTGCGCAAACTGCCGAAGTACACCGAGGACATGCAGGGCTCGTTCGAGACCCGCGCCTGCGCGGCCGGCCGGTCCGGCACCTGCCTGCAGCAGGTCGCGCCGCAACGGCCGATCAACTGGCAGGACGACAGCGACGCCTTCACGCTTTTCGGTGACCCCGGCTGGACCAACTACACCGTCAGCCTCGACGTGAACCTGCAGCAGGCCGGCACGGTCACCCTGCTCGGCCGGGCGAACATCCAGAACCGGCCGCAGAACCGGCAGGCCGCCTACCAGCTGCGGGTGTCCAACACCGGCGCGTGGTCGATCGTGCGGCACAGCAACACCAACACGGACACCACCCTGGCCTCCGGCACCCGCGCCGCGCTCGGCCTCAACACCTGGCACACCCTCAAACTCGGCTTCTCCGGCGGGCAGATCACGGCGGCGATCGACGGCACCACCGTCGGTACGGCCAACGACTTCACCTACGGCAGCGGCCAGGCCGGCGTCGGCGTTGTGGGCTACCAGACCGACCAGTTCGACAACCTCAGCGTGACCGCCAACGCCGGCCCCACGCTGAGCGTCCTGCGCGGCGTCGGCTCCGGCCGGTGCGCCGACGTCCCCGCCCTGTCGCAGACCAACGGCACCCAGCTCGCCCTGTGGGACTGCAACGGCGGCGCCAACCAGACCTTCACCTCCACTGCATCCAAACAGCTGCAGGTGTACGGCACGAAGTGCCTCGACGTGAACGGCGCGTCGACCGCCGACGGCGCCGCGGTGCAGATCTGGGACTGCAACGGCGGGACGAACCAGCAGTGGAACGTCAACCCCGACGGCACCGTCGTCGGCGTCGGCTCCGGCAAGTGCCTCGACGCGACGGGCGCCGGCACCGCCAACGGCACCCTCCTCGAAATCTGGACCTGCAACGGCGGCGACAACCAGAAGTGGGCGCGCTCATGAGAATCCCGACCCTCGCGGCGGCCCTGCTGCTGCTCCCGGCCACCGCGGTGTTCGCGTTCGCGGGCACCGCCGCCGCGGCCACCACGTGGACGGTCACCGGCCCGTCCGCGGGCACCACCGCCGCGCAGATCAGCCTGGACAACGGCACCCTCACCTTCGCAATATCCAACGGCGGGCAGACGGTGCTGTCACCCTCGCCGATCGGCATCGCCACCACCGCCGCCGACCTGACCCGCAACCTGACGTTCACGGCGCGCACGGACCGGACCGTCACCGAGGCGTACACCATGGCGACCGGCAAGCAGCGCGCCCGCAGCACCACCTACAACGAGTCGACGCTGTCCTTCACCGGCACCGGCGGCGCCCGCCTCGACGTGGTCGTGCGGGCGTCGAACACCGGCGCCGCCTACCGGTACGTGCTGCCGGGCAGCGGCGCGGTGACGATCAGCCGCGAGGCGTCGTCGTGGACCGTGCCGTCCACCTCGAACGCGTGGCTGGCCCCGCCGCAGGCCGAGGACCAGGGCCGCTGGATCCAGACCACCGCCGGCGGCGCGCCGACCGGCAACAATTACAGGATCCCGGCCCTATTTGAGGCCGGTGGCCGCTTCGCGCTCGTCGCCGAAACCGACCTCGACGGCCGCTACGCCGCCTCGTACCTCACGCATGCCGCGGGCTCAGGGACGTACAATCTCGCCTTGGCCGGTGGCATTTCCGGCACGCTGCCGCTGAGCACGCCGTGGCGCACCGCCGCCGTCGGCGACCTGGCCACCGTGACCACCTCGACGATCGTCGACGACCTCGCGGCACCGTCCAAAGTGGCCGACACCTCGTGGGTGAAGCCGGGCACCGTCGCCTGGTCGTGGCTGACCGAGCACGCGAGCCCGTCGGACGAGGGCCGGCAGCGCCAGTACGTCGACTTCGCCGCCCGCAACGGCTGGAGCTCCGTGCTCATCGACGAGGGCTGGTCCTCCAGCTGGGTGCCGTCCGTCGTGACGTACGCGAAGTCCAAGGGCGTCGGCGTCATCCTCTGGTTCAACTCCGCCGACCTGAAGACGTCCGCGCAGCGGGAGAACTGGCTGCCGCTCATCAAGGGCTGGGGCGTGGCCGGGGTCAAGGTCGACTTCATCTACGAGGACACCCAGCCGACGCTGCAGTGGTACGACGCCATCCTGGCCCGCACCGCCCAGCTGCAGCTGATGGTGAACTTCCACGGCGCCGCCACCCCGCGCGGCCTGCAGCGCACCTGGCCGCACGTCATGACGGCCGAGGCGGTGTTCGGCGCCGAACAGTACCTGCGGGCCGACTTCAACACCATCCTGCCGTTCACCCGCAACGCGATCGCGAGCATGGACTTCACGCCGGTCGTGTTCAGCCTGGCCAACCGCGACACCACGGACGGCCACGAACTGGGCACCTCGATCGTGTTCGAGTCCGGCTGGCAGCACCTGGCCGACAACCCACAGAGCTACGACGCCCACCCCGAGGCGCTGCGGATCCTCGACCAGCTGCCGACCGCCTGGGACGAGACCCGGCTGCTCGGCGGGCGCCCGGGCCAGGAGGCGTACCTCGCCCGCCGCAGCGGCACCCGCTGGTTCATCGGCGGCATCTCGGCGCTGAACGCGAAGACCTTCACCACGCCGCTGTCGTTCCTCGGCGGCGGGCAGTACCTGGCCGAGACCGTCCGCGACGGCACCTCGGGCCTGGTGCGCGAGACGCGGGTGGTCACGAACGCGGACACCCTCAGCGTCGCCGAGGCGACCCGCGGCGGTTTCGCGACGGTGGTGTGCCCCTACAGCGCCGGCATGAGCACGTGCGGTACCAGACCGGTGTCCTTCTCCTTGCGCGGCACCCAATCCGGCCGCTGCGCCGACGTCCCCGGCGCGGTGCAGACCAGCGGCACGCAACTGGCGCTGTGGGACTGCAACGGCGGCGCCAACCAGGCCTTCACACTGAGCGCGTCGAAACAGCTGCAGCTGTACGGCGGGACGAAGTGCCTCGATGTCGCCGGCGCCGGCGCGCAGAGTGGGGCCGCCGTCCAGATCTGGGACTGCAACGGCCAGACCAACCAGCAGTGGAACGTCAACGCCGACGGCACCGTGGTCGGCGTCGGCTCGGGCAAGTGCCTCGACGCGACGGCGAACGGCACCGCCAACGGCACCCTGCTGGAGATCTGGTCGTGCAACGGCGGCAGCAACCAGCGGTGGAACCACGCCTGATCCGGCACTCGCGGCGGGCCGGGCGATCGCCGCCCGGCCCGCCGCTTGACTTCCCGGACGGCGCGCACGATTCTCACGGGCAGTCCAGGGAGGGACGCCATTGTGAGCCAGCAACCCCAGCCGCTGCAGTATCCGCACTACCCGCAGTACTCCCGCCGGCCCGACTTTCCCCCGCCGCCGCCCGCGGGCTATCCGGACGCTCCGGCCTACCCGGTCGCTCCGGGCAATCCCGGGTATCCGCCGCCCCCGGGCCATCCGGTCGTTCCGGGCAATCCCGGGTATCCGCCGCCCCCGGGCCATCCGGTCGCGCCTGCGGTTCCGGGATACGGGACTTTTCACGGATATCCGCCGCCTCGCCCCGAACCGCGGACGAACCAGGCCGCCATCGTCGCCGTCATCTTCGGGGCCATCGGCTTCATCCTGATCAGCGTCGTCTTCGCCATCGTGGCCCTCAGGCAGATCGCGAGCGGGGGGCAGAAGGGCAAGAAGCTCGCCTACACCGCGCTCGGCCTGTCCGCCTTCTGGGCGCTCGTGTTCGGCGGCCTCTTCATCGCGGTCCTGCAGAGCGGGGCCGACCGCGGCCCCGGCGGGGCGATCGTGGAGGCCGGGGACGTCTCCATCGACGAGCTGCGCGCCGGGGACTGCATCGACAAACTGCCGTGGCCCGCGAACGCCCTGTCCGTCACCGGGATGCCGTGCAGCCAGGAGCACGGATGGGAGGTCTTCGCGACCTTCGACGTCGCCGACAGCGACTCGTACCCGGGCGAGGACGCGGTGGGGAAGCTCGCCGAGAACGGGTGCAACGAGCGGCTCGCGGGCTTCTCGGCCAAGGCCATCGACGACGACAAGGTCGAGCTCTACGGCCTCTACCCCAGCCGCGCCACGTGGCGGGAGCACGACGACCGCAAAGTCACCTGTCTGATCGGCAGCGACACCGCCCGGTTCACCGGCACCCTGGGCTCATGAACCGGCTCGTCGTCAGGCCGGATGGGGCGGGAGGTCGCCGGGCGTCGCGGCGAAGGTGAGGACGACGGCGTCGTCGGGCGGCTGAAGGTCGCCCGACCAGTCGTACTGGTCGGCGGGGGCGATGGTCGCGCAGGCCTGGTCGACCCAGTTCAGCACGCCGCGGATGGGGCGGCAGCCGGTGTAGAGGTGGTCGTCGGCGCCGAGGGTCATCGGCCAGCCTTTGGCCCGCAGCTGCTGGGCGAGCTGTTCGGTCACGGCGTCGGCCGGGCCGGAGATCAGGATCTGCTCGGTGCAGACGCCGGTGCCGGTCTCGCAGTCGGTGCCGACCCGGCGGGCGGGCGGGGCGGCCAGGGGCGGGAAGTCGGCGCGGTCGATGCCGATGTCCCCGCCGTTGCCGGGGCGCACGCCGCCCGGGCCGCCGGCGATGACGGCGCCGAGACAGGCCAGGACGACCGCGGCGCCACCGGCGGCGGCGAGCAGCTTCGGCCGTTTGTCGGCCGGGGCCCGCACGATCCGTACGGCGAACGCGGCGACCCAGCCGGCGAGGGCCGCACCCAGGAACGGGAACACCCAGTCGGTCTGCGGCGGCCGGAGCGAGCCGGGCCGGTGCTCCGAGACGAGCACGAGCGCGACGAGCGCGGCCAGCAGCAGCGCGGTGATCGGGACCCCGGAGCGCCAGCCGGGTGCCAGGGCCGTGGCGACGAGGACCGCGGCGGCCAGCAGGACGCCGACGAGGATCGTCGTCAGCGGCACGGGATTCGTGGTGACGGCCAACCAGCCGGTGACGGCGAGGACGGGGACCGCGGCAACGAGGCGCCAGCGGGCGGCGAGACGAGACATGACACCAACCGTTGTGCAGTGGGGGTAGCGCGGGCTGGGTCAGGTTAGTGTGCCGCCGGGGAGGGTCGGCGGCGGGGCGGCCGTCCGGCCACCTCGCTCACGGGTGCGGCATCCGGTTGAAGAACACGTAGACGGTGGCGCCGCAGATGGTGACGAGCAGCAGGAGCAGGAACACGAAGGCGATCGCGTAGGCGGCGAACTTGGCCTTTCCCGGCGGCGGGTCGTTCAGTCCGGGGTACTGCTTCGGGGTCTTCGGGACCTTGGCCCCGCCTCCGAAGCGGCGGATGTAGTCGGCCTGGTCCTTGCGATGCTGCTCGTTCTGGCGGCGGGTCTGTTCCTCCAGCCGGCTCCAATGATCGGTCATGGTCGTCCCTTCCGGTCTCGATGCGTGCGGTCTCAGCGGCGTTCGGGGCGCTGGCGGTCGTCGCGGCGGCGTTCCGGCGGTTCCGGGCGCGGCGGTTCCGTGCGTTGTTGCTGCTGCTGGCGGATGCGGTCGCGCTGCGCCTGGAGGACGGCGGTGCGGGCCTGTTGCAGGTCGCGGTCGCGGAAGCGTTTCTGGGCGGCCGCCGCGGTGTCGGCGACCCGGCGGAGGGAGACGGCGGCCAGGAACGCCGGCGCCGCCACGCGCGGGTCGCGGGTCGCGGCGCCGGCGGCCACGGCGTAGGAGAGGTACTCGCCGGCCCGGGCGGTGTCGGAGGCGCGGCCGGCGGCGAAGGCGGCGAGGCGGTACCGGCGCATCAGGGCACCATCCGATCGAGGTAGCCGGCGCCGACCTCGAGCAGACCGGCCAGCGCCGGCCAGACGGCGCCCGGGTCGAGGTGGGCCGCCTGCGTGGCGTCGGCGAGGCTGACCGTGCCGTCGCTCAGGGCCCAGAACAGGTACGTCGCCGGGTCGACGCGCACCAGCGGGCGGCCGGTGGCGTCGCCGATGCCGAGCAGGCCGTCGGCGGACTGTTCGTCGTAGCCGCCGCCGAGGCCGGTGGTCACGAGGCGGTGGGCGGCGGCGAACGCGGTGTCGGGCTCGGCGAGCAGGCCGGCGGCGAACAGTCCCTCGACGGCCGTGCCCGGGCTGGAGACGCCGTCGGCGCGGGCCTGGTCGAGCAGTTCGCCGGCGGTGGGGTGGAAGCGGCTCTGCCACCACAGGTCGTACTCGGCGGGGGAGACAGCGATGACCTCGCCGCCGAGGCGGATGCAGTACTCGGGCTCGTCGGCCGGGGTCCAGATGCCGAGGCCGAAGCCGACAGGGAGCAGCACCGGGTCGGTCATGGTGTGCTCCCCGTGGTGCCGGTGTCGTTGAGGGCGCCGACGCCGTACGAGCAGAGCAGGAACAGCGTGAAGACGATGCCGACGCCGAGGGCGATCTTCGGCAGCAGCTCCGATCCGCCGAACTGGCGGGCCCGGCGCAGGGCGAGGACGGCCACCACGATCGAGATGATCGGGCAGCAGCAGTTGGCCGCGAAGGAGACCACCGACATGATGAGCACGCTGTTGTCGGCCGGTGCCGCGATCGGTGTCGACGGCTGGGGAGCGCTGTAGGTCGGCGATGGGCTGCTGTAGGAGCCAGTGCTGTAGGAGCCAGTGCTGTAGGAGCCAGTGCTGTAGGACTGCGACGTGCTGTAGGACTGCGACGTGCTGGTGGACCGCGACGTGCTGAACGAACCCGTGCTGTTCCGCTCGGCGTCGAGGCGGCACCACGGGCACCACGTCAGGTGGCCCGGGTAGCTGTGCGCGCGGTTGACCTGGCACCGGGTCAGCGTCCGGCGCACCCCGTCCAGCGCGGTACGCCACTCCGCGGCCGTCGGCCGGGTCCGCGGGTTGCGGGCGCCCTCCGCGAACGCCCGCCGGAACAGCAGCTGCAGCTCGGCCGGCAGCAGCGCGGTGTCCGGGGTGCGGGTCGGGGCGGTGAGCGTCGGGTCGCCCGAGGCGAAGTACAGGCCGCGGTGGGCCAGCTCGCGCGGGGACGGCTTCTCGCCCACGCCGTGCCAGACGCCGGCGAACGGGTGCTTGCCCTCCATGAGGAGCATGAAGATGAGCACGGCGAGCGCGTACCCGTCCGACTGCGTCGTGCGCGGCAGCTTGAACGAGGTCACCTCGGGCGCCTGGTACTCCGGCTTGCCGACCAGGCTCAGGAACGGCGCGCCGTTGGCCGACGGGACCTGCAACGAGTCGCAGTCGATGACGGTGACCAGGGCCCGGTCGTCGACGAGGACGTTGCTCTCGTTGAAGTCGCCGATGACGTAGCCGGCCTCGTGCAGGGCGGCCGTCACGCCGGCGAGGTTCATCGCGGTCTGCAGCAGCCGCTCCCAGTCCTCGAAGGCGCCGAGCCAGTCCGGGTCGCGGTTGGGGCTGCGCCGGTCGGACGGGTTGACGATCTGGTGCAGCTCGACGCTGCGGGAGCGGTCCAGCAGCGGCATGACGAAGCCGCGGAACTCGCCGGCGTGGGTCACCACGATGTCGGTCGGCCAGGCGATGGTGGCGTGCCCGAGGTTCGCCGTGGGGTCCCGCGGCGGGTTGACGACCATGGTGGTGAGCTTCGCGAACCGTTCCGGGCCGCGCTCGTTGAGCACCTTCGGCCGGTACCACTTCAGGGCGGTTCCGTCGGCGAGCTCGTAGACCCAGCCCTCGCCGCCGGACGCGATGAAGCGGGTCGCGTGGATGCGTCCGCCGCCGGCCCGCCGGGTCGCGTTGACCTCGGCGAGCGAGGGGTGGTCAGCGGCCATCGGGCACCGCGCGGACCGCCGCGATCAGGCTCTTGTCGTCGCCGGTACGGTCGTCGACCTCGCCGAGGAAGCGCCGCAGATGCTCCTCCGTGGCGCCGGCGGCGATCTGCTCGAACACGTCGGCGAAGAACGGCTCGTAGGGCCGCCCGCCGGCGTGCGTGATGAGCAGCCGCAGGCCGTCGCTGGACAGGGCGAACGCGTCGACGTCGGACCCGGGCCGCGAGGTGATCTCGATCTCCGGCAGCGCCGGGCCGGTGGTGAGGAACGTCGACTCGTTCGCGTACTCCCCGCGCAACGGCGGCGCCGCGATGTCCAGCCCGGCGGCGGTGCGGGCCACGACCACGCCGTCGCCGATCTGCCCGGCGTGCACCCCGTCCGGCCCGGCCACCAGGACGGCG
The DNA here is from genome assembly GCF_050942475.1 of Dactylosporangium sp. CS-033363. Classification (NCBI taxonomy): domain Bacteria; kingdom Bacillati; phylum Actinomycetota; class Actinomycetes; order Micromonosporales; family Micromonosporaceae; genus Dactylosporangium; species Dactylosporangium sp. CS-033363. The sequence goes on from NZ_CP192032.1 coordinate 4,328,119, forward strand.
AGGGTGCAGGCCAGGTCGCGGGGTGGCCGGTCGTGCTCCGCGGCCGCGCGCAGGACCGCGAACCGGGCGGCGCGCAGCAGGACCTGCACGAGCCGCGGCCCGCCGGGCCGGCCCCGGCCGCCGAGGTGCTCGAACGCGGTGACGACGGCCTGCACGGCGGCGGCCGCCCCGATCTCGCTGGCGGCCGCGCTGCCGGCGCCGTCGGCCAGCGCCGCGACGATTCCCGGCGGCCCCTGCCACCACGCGACGGCGTCCTGGCACGGCAGCCCGGAACGAAGATGGGAGGTGCCGGCGGCCGTGCCTCCGACCACCGTCCACACCCGGTCCACTCCGGCGGCCGCGCCGTGGGTCGCGGTGGACGCCGCACCGTCGGTCGCGCCGGCAAAAGCGCCGTCGGTCGCGCCGGCAAAAGCGCCGTCGGTCGCGCCGGCAGAAGCGTCGGCAAGAGCGCCGTCGGTAGCGTCGGCAGAAGCGCCGGCAAGAGCGCCGTCGGTAGCGTCGGCAGATGCGCCGGCAAAAGCCCCGGCAGGAGCGCCGGCAACAGCGTCGGCAGAAGCGCCGTCGGTCACGCCGAGCGCCACTCGTCGGTGGGCGGCAGGGCGACCTGGACGGACTGCTCCAGCCCGGCGTCGCTGCTGACCTGCGTGTTGCTCACCGACACCTGGGCCATGCTGACCGACAGCCACTCGAAGAACTTCGCGAACGACTTGACGTCGCGCATCGCCGCGGCCGGCCGGGCCGTGCTCAGCGTCGACAGGAAGGCCATGTCCGCCTCGTCGCCGACGCCGATCGGGAACACCGTGATGGCCTTGCGCGCCTGGGCCGCCCGCAGCGCGTCGACCGCCTGCCGGATCGTGGAGTCGCTGTCGGTCGGCGTGCCGTCGGACATGATGACCATCCACGGCCGGAAGTACTCCAGGCCGTTCTGCTTGTACGCGTTCTTCTGCTGCTCGATCTCGCTGAGGCCGAGCAGGATGGCCTCGGCCAGCGGGGTCGCCCCGCCCGCGGTCAGCATCGGGGCCTGGAAGTGCTGCGCCTCCTGGAACTCCGACACGCGCTGGGCGCGGCCGCCGAAGGTGACGACGCAGACCTCGGCCCGCTTGCGCGCGAGGGTGTTCTCCTTGATGTCGTCGGCGAACACCTGCAGGCCGGCGTTGAGCTCGGCGATCGGGCGGCCGCCCATCGAGGCCGAGGTGTCGAGCAGCAGCGCGCACGCGGCGCGCGGCTCGGGGTTGTCCGGGTTCACCCGAGGTTCGAACATGCGTGGCTCCTGTGCTCAGTTGTCCGTGAGGTCGACGACGAGTGGCTTGTTGGTGATGCCGCGGTCCAGCGCGGCGATGTGGGCGATCGCGCAGCGCGGGCCGAACGGCGGCTGGGTGATCTCGCGGTCGCCGAGGACCGGCACGCTGACCATCGACCGGTTGAGGCTCATGCCGCCGGCGGACTGGGATGCGGTACCGGTGGCGATCACCGGCACGGTGTGCGTGCCCAGCCGCTGCCGGACCAGCTCGGCCGTGGCCGGCGACGATCCGGCGAGCGTGACCAGGGTGGCGCAGTTGCCGAAGATGGCCGAGCGCTCGTTGGCGTCCTTGAACTGGGCCACGTCCTGGGCGGCGACGACGACCGAGGTGCTCGCCGAGCGGGAGACCGACAGCACCTCCTCGAACGCGAACCGGTCCACGATGCGCGGCGCCTCGTCGATGACCAGGAAGACCTGGCGGGCGGTACGGCCGAACCGGCCGTACAACCGCTGCACGATGAGGTTCAGGGCGAGCGCCGATGCGACCTTGGCGGGCTCGCCGTGACTGAGCGGGGCGGTCACGACGAGCAGGGCCCCGCTGTCGAGGAAGCCGGACATGCTCAGGCCCTGGCCGCGGGCGGACGTGTCGCCGAGCGCGGTGAGACCGGCCCCGGTGAGCCGGCCGAGCGCCGTCGCGACGCCGGACACGGCCCGGGTGTGCTCGTCGGGCTCGAGGCCGCCGACCGCGGTGAGGACCTCGCTCGCGCCGGGGTGGGCCGGGTTGCGGCGCAGCAGGGCGTGCAGCCGGGCGTGGTCGGTCAGCAGGCGCAGGAAGTCGGCGACGGCCGGCTTGCGCACGCCGAGCAGCGGCCGCAGCTGCAGCAGGCCGCGCAGGAGGGCGGCGTCGCGGCGGTAGAAGTACGGATCGGCGCTGCTCTGTTTGTTCTCGCGGCCGATGACGGCCACGACGGCGGCGTCGAGCGAGCCGTCGTCGACGAGTTCGTCGAGCCAGTTCCAGCGGACCGAGCCGGCGGGGTCCGACAGGTCCCACTTGCCGATCTTGACGCCGAGCCTGCCGTGGGCCGCCGCGTACCGCCCGACGTCGTCGAGCAGGTCGCCCTTGACGTCGACGGCGAGGACGGTGTGCCCGGCCTTCAGCGCGGCGTAGATCCAGGGCAGCACGACGCCGCGGGTCTTGCCGCTGCCGTTGGGCCCGATGACCGCGGCGTGGCGGCGCAGCACCTCGAACGGCACCGCGACCGGGGTGCTCGGCCCGCGCCGGCCGCTGACCAGCCGGCCGAGGGGGAAGCCGCCGGGCGGCAGGGCCCGCGCCTCGGCGTCGCCCGCGATGCCGCGGTAGTCGAGGAAGGCGTGCCCGCTCGGCGCCGGCGGCGGGTCGCCGGGCATGAGCACGCCGGTCGCCATCGCCGCCCGGGAGGCGTTGAGCTGCCCGGCCACCCGGCCGCGCTGGTACAGGTTGCGCCCGCCGCTCGCGGCCCGGCCCGCCAGCCGGAACCCGGTGACCATGGCGCGGGTGCTCATCTTGGTGAGCTTCCAGGCGATGGTGATCGGGTCGTAGAACGGGTCGTTGTCGGGCAACCTCGGACGCTCCAAACTCGTCGAGCAGCCCTGGCAGCGTATGTAGCTGCGCCGATGCTCCGGCACCGCTGAACTGGCGAGCATTCTGCCGGGAGCGGTGATCGTTGCCGTCGGGCAAGTTATCCGGCCGGACCGGTCCGGACCTGCGGCAACGCCGAACGGCGGGCCAAGGTCATCCGAACCGCCGAGTCACTACCCGCGCGATCGTACGGTCGCCGCCTCCCGATGCCGCCCGAGCTTCTCCAGCAGGCACGCGTGGTTCTCCACGGCCGCGTGCCGGCGGTCGGCGGGGACCCGCACCCCGGTCGCGGCGAGATGGTCCAGGATCGCGATGGCCTCGCCGGTCGCCCGCAGCCCGTCCTTGACGTTCGAGCTCGCCCGCAGGCACGAGTACCCGAACTGCTCCAGGTTGCGCGCCAGGTCCAGCGGGTCCTCGCCCGGCCGCCGGCGCAGGGCCACGGCCTCGGCCCGGGGCTGGATGGCCTCGAGGTAGCGGCGGCTCTGGTTCAGCCGGTCCGCCCAGACGCCGAGCGAGACGCCGAGGTCGTGCAGGCGCTCGGGGTCGGCCGCGGCGACCCGGCGCCAGATCGCGACCGCCTCGGCCGACACCGGTACCCCCTCGGGCACCCGGCCGCTGCGCCAGAGCGTGATGCTGCGGTGGTCCAGCAGGCCGGCCAGCGCGGGCAGGTTCCCGGCGGGATCCTCGGCCGCCAGCATCCGCCGGATCGCGATCGCCTCGTCGTCGTAGACCAGCACGTCGCCCCAGCGGTTGAGGCTGGCGTGCCAGGACCCGACCAGCCGCAGGTTGATAGCCAGCAGCCCGAGGTACGTCTTGGGGTCGGACCCGGCCAGGTTGCGCCGGATGGCGATGGTCTCCAGGCCCGGCCTGATCGCCTCGGCCCACCGCTCGTGCGCGCTGTACACCAGCGCCAGCCGCCACGCGGCCTCGGCGACCCGCGGCACGGCCTTCGGGTCGCTCTGGGCGAGCCGGCGCTCGATGAGGATCGACTCCGAGGCGGCCTCGATCGCCTTGTCCACCTTGCCGGTACCGCTCAGCCCGCGGGCCAGCAACCGCAGCGCGTAGGCGAGGTCCCGGAGGCGGTCGGGCCCGTCGGCGGCCAGCTGCCGGCCGATCGCGACGGCCTCCGTGGCCGCCGCGAGGACGTCGGCGAACCGTTCGGCGTCGGCCAGCAGCTGGGCCCGCCCTCTGAGGTACTGGGCGAGCGCCGGCCAGTGCGTCCCGGGATCCGCGGCGGCCGCCGGCCGGATCGTCCGGATCGCGTCGTCCTCGGCGGCGAGGGCTTCGGCGGGCCGGCCCAGCTCCGCCAGCCCGGCGCGGCGGCGGTGCAGCTGGCGGGCCGTATCCGCCGGGTCGGTGTCCGGCAGGGTGGCCCGGATGCGCATCGACTCGTCGTTGGCCGTCATCGCCTCGGCCCACCGCGACAGGTTGCCGTAGGTGAAGGCCAGGTGGTCGAGCGTCTCGGCGACGTCGTCGGCGTCGCCGTGGACCCGGAACGCGGCCAGGGCATCGGCGAGCGCCGGCAGGGCCTGCGCGAAGCGGCCCAGGTCGTTGAGGAGCCAGCCGAACTGCCGCAGCGCGTACGCGTACTGGTCGGGCTCGGCCTCGGCGTTGGCGTACCGGACGTGCAGCAGCTCGCCGGAGGCCTCGATCGCCTCCTCGGGCCGCCCGGCCCGGTGCAGCCACAGGGCCAGGTTGAACAGCGCGTTCCCGGCCCCGCCCGGCAGGTCGCGGCGCAGCGCCACCTCCTCGCGGGCCGCCGCGGCCGCCTCCGCGAACCGGCCGGCCCGCGCGAGGTACAGGCCGAGGTTCTGCAGCGACGACGCCAGGTCGGCCGGGGCGGCATCGGGCAGCACCCGCCGGATGCCGACGGCCTCGCCGGTGGCGGCCAGGGCCTCGGCGAGCCGGCCGCGCTGGGCCAGCCAGTACCCGTACGTGTGCAGGGCTGCCGCCAGCGAGGCCAGGTACAGGCCGGGGTCCTCGGCGGCCAGGGACCGGCGCAGCTCGACCCGCTCGGCCAGGGCGGCGACCTGCGCGGCCGCCTCGTCGAGGGGGTCGTCGGCCGGCGCCGACGTGATCGGCTCGGCGGCGGCGGACTCCGGGGCCGCGGGGGCCGGGGCGATGACGGCCGCCGCGGGCAGCCCGGCGCCGGCCGGGGCCGGCAGGTCGGCCAGGTCCGCGGTGCACATGACGGCCAGCCGCTCGGCCAGCTCGGCGACCCGGGGATCGCCGAGCTCCCGCAGCGTGCGCAGCGCCGCCGACTCGCCCGGCGCGGCGTAGTCGGCGGCACCGAGCAGGAGCCGGTCGTCGTACTGTGCGCGCAGGGTCTCCCACAGGTACGGCGCGACCGACAGCGCGGTCAGCGACGTGCAGATCGACCAGGCCGAGAAGCGGTCCAGGCCGGGCCCGAAGTCCGCCGGGGTCCGCCGCGGCGACTGGTAGTCGGGCAGCCCGAACTCGTTGGCCGGGCGGCCGGCCAGGGCGGGCACGAACATGCCGTCGTAGTCGATGAGCCGCAGCGCGTCGTCGCCGGCCACGAGCAGGTTGCCGTGCTGCAGGTCGCCGTGGGCGATCCCGGCCGCCTCCAGCCGGGCCGTGAGCGCGAGCACCTCGTCGGCGAGCCTGGCCACCCGGTCCCGGTGCAGGTAGTTGTCCTCGAGCCAGGTCATGAGGCTGGTGGCCTCGACCCACTCCATCTTGAGGATCGGGTACCGCTCGCCGCGGATCTCGATGCCCTCCGGCAGGTACTCGAACCCGGTCAGCTCCGGCAGGTCGAGCCCGGCGAGGGCGGCCGAGATGTGCTCGTACCGCTCCTGCTGATCGGCCGCGTGCTGGGTGAAGCACTTCACGGCCCACCGCTTGCCCGTCTCGGCCTCTTTGACCTGGAACACGGACGCGAACGTGCCGGAGCCCATCACCGCCGGCAGGCCGGTTGCCACCGCGACGCGGAGCTCACCTGCTCGCAGTACCGGATCCAAAAGGGCGGTGTCGGCGTGCTGAAGCGCGTCGAAGTAGTCCGACCGCGACGGGAACGCCCGGGCCGTCATCCGGTGACCACGGCCGTGACCAGGGTGACGTCGTCGTCGCGCAGCTCGCCGCGCTCGCGCAGCCCCTCGATGTCGCCCTCGGTGAGCGCCGCGGCGCCGTCCGGCCCGCCGTGCGCGAGAATCCAGTGGGCGACGGCGTCGGTCGCGAGGTGGAACACGTCGCCGTCCTGCCAGGCCCCGCTGACCTGCCGCTGGACGGCCGCCACCTTCTCCGGGTCCAGGCGCCGCGACGGCAGCAGGTCGGGCGCGCTGCCGAACCCGGCCGGGTCGTCGATCGGGAACGCGAGCAGCAACCGGCCGGCCCGGACCTGGAACAGGCACGAGTCGCCGACCGCAGAGGCCGCGAAGGTACCGTCGGCGCGCACCTCCACGCCGAGCAGCGTCGCGTAGGCGCCGCGTTCGAGACCCGGCTCCTCGTACCAGCGGATCGGTTTTTCGCGCTCTTCCCGGTCGGCCACGTACTCCGCGACGACGGCGTCCCACCCTTTAGCGGCCCGCGCCGCGGTCCCGGCCACGTCGTCGGTGAAGGTTCGGACCAGCTCATTGGCCCAGCGCCCGGCTAGCATGGCCTCGCTCGCCCCGTCGGCGACCGCCAGCCGAGCGACGTTGCTTGAAATCGGCTCGGTGTGCCAGGCGTCCTCGTACTCGGCCTCGCTCGACCCCCGCTTGGGCGCGTGCAGTACGGCGATCTCGAGCTCCATCGTCAGCGCAGGTCGGACGCGCGGGTGCCGATCTCCAGGAACTGCACGATGGTGATGATGTCGGCGTTGTAGCCGAAGCCCCGCGCCGCCTCGCCGGCCTTGATGTCCTGGCTCATCGCGTACCCGCGCATGTGCGACGGCAGCACCGAGCTCATCGCGAACAGGCTCCGCGCGTACTCGTCCGGCAGCGAACCGTCGTGGTCGGGGAACAGCACCTTCTGCCCACCGGCATCAGAGATGTGCAGGTTGAACAGCAGCACGTTCCCGTCGGAGGACGCGACCGCCCGCAGCCCCGCCGCGGCGGGTCCGGCGTCACCGTCGGTCGGCATGCCGTCGGTCAGGTTGAGCACCACCGGCGGGAAACAGTCCGGATGCTGCTGTACGAAACGCTCGACCACGTGCCGCGCGTACGTCAGCGCCTGCGTCATCGGCGTCGCCCCGTCCGCGACCGGATCCACCCAGATCGGGAACCGCACCGTCGTCTCGACCAGGCCACCGGCCCCGTCGGGCACCTTCTTCGTCCGCGGCTCGATGCGCACCGACTGCTCGGCGACCACCGAGATCGGCGCGACGTCCCGCTCGGCCAGACTCCCTGCGAACGCCGTCCCGACCCGGGCCCCGTACCCGATGACCGCGATGTGGAAGTAGTCGCGGACGACCGCCTCCTCCTTCGTGCACCGGATCGTCAGCTCCAGCAGCAGTCGGTTGAGCGCGTCGGCGACGACGTCGGCCTTGCGCTGCCCACCCTGCCCGCCGGGGGCGTCCTCGCCACCCATCCGGTCGTCCATCGACGCCGACTGGTCGACGAGGAAGACGAAGCAGGTCGGGCTGGAGCGGCTGATCTGCGCGGTGTACGGCATCGGCCCACCCTGCCACGCCAAACCGCGAACGAGCAGCACCTGGCCCTGATCACAGTCCATTCGGTCGATGGATCATGACGAAACGGCCCGCCCCGCCTGACGCCTCAGCCGGTCACGTACCGCGCGAGTGCCTTGCGCACCTGCTCCTCGGTCACCTCGGTGGCAACCGTGTGGTCCTTTCCCTGGTTGTACAGCAGCGCCGGACACTGGTCCGCGTCCGCCCCGACCAGCTGCACCGTCGCCACCACGTTCCCGGTCCGCGCAGCGCGCAGCGTGACGGTGGTGATCCCCTCGACGACGGTACGGGTGACCGGAGTCCCGCCGTCCCCGGAGTACGGGCAGGTGCGCACCGGCTTGCCCTCGCTCTGCTCGGAGCAGGCGACGAGCTGCACCAGGTGAACCGTCTCGGTCGCCCACTCGCCCGGCATGGGCAGCCCACCGGCGGCGTAGACGTACCGCGGCACCGGCCCGGGATAGGCCGCGACCCCGACATACCCCCCACCCCGGCACACGCTCCCGAAGTCACTCATCTCGTACGGCACATCCGGCGGCGGCGGCGAGTACGTGTTGCGCGGCGCACTGGTCCCCGGCACGACTGCACTCGTCGCTCGTTCGGCGGGCGACGCGGTGTCACGGCTCGGGCCACACGCGACCAACAGCGGCAGCAAAACCGCGCTCAGCACGGTCAGCGCGGAACGAAAGCGGCGAGATGCCATAACCCCAACCACGCCCCACCGCCGCGACCGGTTCACCGGGCCGCACCTACAGGCGGGCGAGCACGTCGGCGATGAGCCGTCGCGCGTCCTGGCCGTGGACCGCTTCGGTCTGCAGTTGCTGGAACAGCGCCGCGTAGCGCGCGATCTCGTGTGGCCGGGTCACCTTGATGGCGGCGGTCGGCGTTTCGAGTGCGACGGCGGAGCTGTCGAAGATCCAGAAGCCGATGCTGGCAATGGCCCGGCGTTCCGCGTCGGCGGGGATGACCCCGACGGACACGGACGGCAGCCGGGTCACGCTCACGAGGTGGTTGAGCTGGTCGGCGTGTTCCTCGGGCGTTCCCCGCCGCGTGTGCAGGGCCTGCTCGCCGAGGACCACGGCGATGCGTTTGCTCGGCTGCAAGGCGATCGCCGTCCGTTGCGCGCGCATTGCCAGCACGGCTTCGGTGTCGTCGGGCGCGTCGAGGAAGGAGTACCACCAGGCGAGCATCCGGCGCTGGTATGCCTCGGTCTGCACGATGCCCGGCAGCACAGCGGGCTCGTGGATACGGAACGTCGACGTGCTCCGATACGTGGCGATCGAGTGCAGGTCGCCAAGGCGGCGCATCCCGGCACGGGCTGCCCGCGCCCACTCCATGTACGCCGTCTCCACCGCGCGCGCTGTGGCGAGCAGATCCGGCAGGTCTTCCGCCGCCCCGCAGACGGTGCACCAGTCCTGCAGGTTCTTCTCCGTCGGCGGCTGACCACCGTTCTCGATCCGGCTGATTCTGGTGGGGTGCTGCCCGGTGGCGGCCGCCAGCTCACGCCCGGTGAGCCCGGCCCGCTTGCGGATCTGGCGCAGCCGGGCGCCCAGGTCCTTACGCGCCTGGGCGCCGGTGCTACTCGGGTCGGTAGTCAAGGGCCGGGATGCCGTATGCCCAGACCGCCGCGAACGCGTCCCGGCACGACCGGACGACCGCGGGATCTTCGGAGACCTCGAAGCCGGTGTTCGTGCCCCGCCCCGCATAGTGCAGGAACAGCACCAGCCGGTCGTCGAACACGTAGAAGTCCCCGGAACCTGGCAGCGCGACGTTGACCAAGTGCCGACGCGGAACGTAGCGGATGTCTTCGCCCGCCTCGACGAATCGCTCGACGTGGCTAAGCGTCCATTGCTGGTAGTCACTGACCGGTTCGGAGACAACGCGAGCCCGGCGGCAGGTCCGGCCCGCGGCGCGATGCTCGCGGAGCATGTCCAGCCACCAGCCCAGCCACCCGAGGTCGTCAGCCTCACCGCGGCGCCATTTGGCCATGTGCGGCAGTTCGACCTCGGTTCCGTAAGCGTCGCGGGTCTCGAGATGCACGAACGACGTGGTGATGCCCCGGCACAGCGCGTTGAGGTCGTGGTAGCTCGCCCGCCGCAGCGACGGCGGGTTCACGTCTGCCGGAAGAACGGCACCAGCCGATCCGGGATCTCCACGCACGTCTCTCCCTCTGGAATGTCCATGGCGGCAAGCGCTGCCGGATCGGTCACCATCCAACCCTGCACGAGCCAGGAGTCGCGATCGGTGCGGTAAAGCGTCGGTGAACCCGATGGCTCCGAGCCAGGGTCTTTTGCCACGAAGGTGATCTGCACGTTCGCCTCCATCGAAAGACGTTGGTCATTGTGCCGACAATTCATCCTCCGGGCGGCGCTACGCGCAGTCAACCTGCAACTTTCTGCAACTTCCTGGATGGATGTGCATCGCCGGACCTAGCGTGGTGTGCAGAACCCGCTAGGGAGGGGCCGAGCGCGATGTACGAGGCCATCGTGAGTCCGCAAGAGGACCTCTTCATGGCCGTCAGGCCGGGGCAGAAGCGGGGCATGAGCCTGCCGGCGGAGCTGTATGCCGAAATGCTCCGCGCAGCCGGCACGTTCCAACGGGTTCCGGGCTGGTTCGTGGATGGGGCGCGACGCCAATGGAGCATCGACCTTGGAGGCAGGCGCGTGGATCAGACCGTCATGGTGCGCAGGCCTTCGCCGGGGCCGGTCACCTACAGCCGGGCGACCTACGAAATCAACAAGGGCTGCAACTTCTCCTGCGAGCACTGCTACCTCGAACAGCGGCCATTCGCCGGACTCGACCGCGCCGAGAAGCTCCGGATGATCGACATGCTGGTGCAGATGGGCGTGTTCTGGTTCCAGATCACGGGTGGCGAGCCGCTGATCGATCCGGACTTCCCGGTCGTGTACGAACACGCATCCCGCTCCGGCATGCTGATCGAGATACTCACCAATGGCTCGCGGCTCGCTCGGCCCAACGTCATCGACCTGTTCCAGGCCTGGCCGCCGCACAGGATCACGGTGTCCCTGTACGGCGCCGGCGCGACGACGGCCGAACGCCTGACTCGGACCCGCGGAGCGTTCGACACGATGCGCGCGGGCGTCCGTGCCGCGCAGTCGGCCGGTCTGCCGGTGGAGCTGACGATCATCGTCACCCGGCACAACGTCGGCGAAGTCGAGGCGATGCGGCAGTTCGCGAAGGACCTCGGGACGCCGTTCAAGGAGTACGGCTCGATCTCACCGACCTACACCGGCGCCGCCGGGCCACTGCGTGCCCAGGCGCCCAGCCAGATCGGTGGCGGATTCCTCGAGTCCGAGGCCCCCGGCGCGCTCGACCGCGACGGGGCGTTCGACGACTGCCCCGCCGGACACACCTTCTTCCACGTAGACCCGCACGGGCTGGTCACCATGTGCAAGATTGGCCGGGACAGCCCGGTCAACCTCATGACCGAGGGACCACAGGGTCTTCTGCGTCTGCCCGCGATCGCGGACGCCCAGATGCTCCGCACCGGTGGATGCTCCGGCTGCACCTTGGCGGGCACGTGCCGGGTCTGCCGGCCGCTGGCCCGCATCTACCAGGAGGCGGAGGCACCGCTGCACCTTTACTGTCAGCACGGCGAAAGGACATCGGCATGACCGCCGTACCCGTCACCCTCACGCGTCGGCCCCGCACCACTGGACGTCCCATCGCCGGCCGAACCCCGGCTCCTGCCGCCCTCGTGTTCATCGACGACGTCGAGGCCGCCGCCGCGGCCAACAGCGGTCGCTGCAACGACAGCAACCCCTACAACTGAGGGAACACCGCGTGGCGACGGCCCGGATCGCGTACGACGAACTGCCCGCGGCGGTCCGGGCCGGCATCGAACACGTCATCGGCACCGTTGTCGCGGCGCGGCCGGTCGATGCGGGTCTCAACAGCGCCGTGGCGGCCCGGCTCACGACCGCGAGCGGTGCGGTGTTCTGTAAGGCGCTCCCGGCCGACCACCGCTGGATCTGGACACAGGCCCGCGAAGCGGCGATCGCGCCATATCTGGTGGGTGTCGCCCCGCGCCTGCTCGGCCGGGTCGAGGCGGGTGGCTGGGACGTGCTGCTGTTCGAGGACCTGCCCGGCCACCACGCCGATTTCCGGCCTGGCTCGGCGGACCTTCCAGCCGTGGTCGCGCTGCTCGATTCCGTTGCGGCGACACCCTGTCCGCGAGTTGAGCTTCGCGACGCTGCCCAACGCCTCCAGCAATACCTCAATGATCCGGCCGAGGTGCGCTATTTCGCGGGCACGTCGCTGCTGCACACCGATCTGAACAACACCAACATCATCGTCGGTCCGAGTGCTGCGTGCTTCGTCGACTGGGGCTGGGCCACGCGCGGCGCCCCGTGGCTCGACGCCGCCTACTGGGTGATCTGGCTCGTTTCGGCCGGCCATACGCCGGCCGGAGCGGAATCCGTCGCCGCAGCGACTCCGACCTGGTCGACCGCGCCGGATCGGGGACTCCGGGCGTTCGCCGCCGCCCAGGACCGAATCTGGGCGGAGATCGCCGAACGGCCGCCCGGCGACGCTTGGGCTGCGCGGCTCGCCGCGGCGGCACGTCGATGGGCTACCTACCGCCAGACGGTTGCGTGAGGCGCGGGCCGTCCACGGTCGCCGCCGGGTTGTCAGCGGACACTGCCCGCGTCGATGCGCCGGCCGTCGGCGACGGTGACGACGATGCGGACGCCGGCCGGCACCTGTCCGTGCAGCGCGTCGAGCAGGACGCTGACCGGTGGCAGCGGCTGCGGCGCCAGCACGTCGATGACCGCGGTGTGGGCGGAGATGGTGACCGTGCGGACCTCGGCGCCGGGGACGGCCGCGACCCATTGCGTCGCGGCGGCGGTGATCCGGTTGGTCCAGGCGTTGACCGCGAGGTTCGCGGCCGTGTTCGCGCCGAGCGGGACGAGCAGGAGCGCCATCAGCAGCGAGATGGTCAGATAGGCACGGGCCAGGCCGCGTCCCTGCCGCGCGAAGCCGTACCCGGCGAACACCGCCGTGCCGGCCAGGACCAGCGACAGCACGTTGGAGGTGAACAGCACCAGGGCGCCGGCGGCGAGTGCGAGTTCGCCCTGGCCGAGGCAGACTCCGGTCACGGCCAGGGGCGGCACGAGCGAGATGGCGATGGCGACGCCGGGCAGCACGTCGCTGACGTCGCGCCGGGACAGGCCCACGGCGCCGGCCACACCGGTCGCGACCGCGGCGATCAGGTCGGCGAGGCGCGGTGCGGTACGCCCGGACACCTGGGTGTTGGCGAGGAGGTTCGCGCCGCTCGGCACCGCGAGGGAGGCGAGGACGCCGATGGCGACGACCACGGCGATCCCGGCGGCGACGACCGCGGCCGCGTGCCGCAGCAGGCGCCGGTCGGCGGTCACGATGCCCAGGGCCATGCCCATGATCGGCCGCGACAACGGCGCGATGATCATGGCGCCGATCACGGTGGCGGTCGAGTCGGCCAGAATTCCGGCGGCGGCGATCACGCCCGCCAGCGTCAGCATCGACCAGAACGCCGACCGCTTCGCGGCCCGCTCGCCCCGGCCCAGATCGACCTCGTCGGCCAGCTCGGCCATCGTCCGGCGCTGCGCGGGCGGCAGCAGCAGCCGCGACCACCGGCCTCCGGCTCGTCCGTCGTCCATGCCGGTCACGCGCCTCCCCCTGACGTCGCACCGCACGGACCGACTCAGCCTCGCCGACGCCCGGCGCGGGCACCTCACTCCCGGCGGAGGAGCCCGCGGACTTCGACAAATCCGGCACTCCGGCGGCGTTGCGGGCGCGTTGCGGTACCGAGGAAGCACGATGATGCGAGCATGGATGCACGCACGGCGGACTTCGTCGACGCCTTCAAGACCTTCCTCGAGGAGGTCGTCAGCGAGCACCGCGCCCGTGCCGGCGCGGACGGCGAGCAGCTCGTCCCGATCATCGCGGACCATCTCGGCGCCGACCCGCGCCGGCTGCCGGTCGTCACCGAGAACGTGCCCGCGCACCAGTTCGTCGACCTCGACATCGCGCTCGACGAGGTGCAGCGGCGCGACGGCGGCAGCACGGTCGTCGGGGTCGGCGGGGGAGAGCAGCGCCAGCACCACTCGCTGAGCGAGATTCTGCAGCGCGCCGGGCGGTACGGGCAGTTCGACCTCGCCGCCGTCGACTACACCAGCGTCGCGACCGGGCCGGACGCCGCGCGGCAGGCGGTCTCGTTCGGGCTGCGGCTGTTCACGTTCGACGGTACGCCCGTCGCCGTGCTCCAGCGGCAGCCCGACCAGCGCTTCGGCCGTACCGCTGCGTCCATGGAGATTGTCACTCCGGCCGAGGGCGTCGCCGCGCGGCTCATCGAGGCGGTCGGCGCGCTGATGGTGGAGCGCTCCGTGCTGCGCGGGCAGGTGCTGTCGCTGGGCGGCTCGCAGTACGAGCGCGGCATGGGCGAGATCGTCTTCCATCGCCGGCCGGTGCTCGGTGCGGACGACATCATCCTGCCCGAGGGGGTCCTGCACCGCGTGCACCGGCACGTCGCCGGGATCGCCAGCCACCGCGACCGGCTGCGGGCCGCCGGGCAGCATCTCAAGCGCGGGCTGCTGCTGTACGGCCCGCCCGGCACCGGCAAGACGCACACGGTGCGGTACCTGCTCTCCGCGCTGCCCGACGTCACCGCGATCCTGCTCGCCGGGCCGGCCATCGCCTACGTCGCCGACGCGGCCCGGATGGCCCGCGCCCTGCAGCCCGCGCTCGTCGTGCTCGAGGACTGCGACCTCGTCGCCGAGGCCCGCGAGCTGCACCACGGCCCGCAGCCGCTGCTCTTCAGCGTCCTGGAGACCCTCGACGGGCTCGGCGACGACGCCGACGTCGCGTTCCTGCTCACCACCAACCGCGTCAGCGTCCTGGAACCCGCCCTCGCCCAGCGCCCCGGCCGCGTCGACCTCGCGGTGGAGATCCCGCTGCCCGACGAGGATTCCCGCCGTCGACTGCTGCGGTTGTACTCCCGGAGCCTCCCCTTCACCCCGCCCGCCCTCGACCACGCGGCCGCCCGCGCGTCCGGCGTCACGGCGTCGTTCGTCAAGGAGCTGCTGCGCCGGGCGGTCCTCATCGCCGCCGAGGCCGGTACCGCCCCGGACGACACCCACCTGGCGGCCGCGCTGGACGAGATGCTCTCCCAGGCTGAATCCATCACCCGTTCGCTGCTCGGTACCGCCTCCTGACCCTGTTCGGCCGCCGGCGCCTGTGGCAGGATCGCTTCCGTACCGGCCCTGTCACGCGCTGCAGCGAGGAGACGGCCATGCCGTTCCGCTCCGCCCGTACGGTGATCCGCAATACCACCGGCAACTACAAGCTGACCCTGACGTTCTCCCACCTGTGCAACGGCGAGTGGACCCCGGGCGGCTGGGAGCCACCCGCCGAGATCCGGCCCGGCCAGACCGGCGGCATGCAGTCCGAGAGCGACGGCGTCCTGCAGGGCACCGAGGGCTACGCCAAGTACGACGTCACGTTCGGCGTCCTGCGCCTCGGCATGATCTACGTGTACTGGACCAACCCGACCGCCGGCGTGACCCGCCCCCGCTTCGCCGTGCACCGCGTCGACGTCCTGCCGCACTGCGACTACGACAATCCCGACGGCGACAGCGTCTTCTACGCGATGGACCAGACCGTCGACTTCCACCTCGCCCCGATCCGCTTCTTCCACACCGACAGCGGCGGCGACATCGTGCGCCCCGGCGACCTCGCGGCGGCGTTCACGGCCGGGCCCATCGGCGGGATCGCCTGGCTGGCCGGGCTGACCAACATCTACTCCGACGCCGGCTGGGAGTACGAGCTGCGCCAGGGCGCCTACGGCTCGACGTCCTCGCCGCTGACCCCGCACGGGACCACCACGACCACCGTCCCGGTCACCGAACCACTGCCGCCGCCACCCACCACGACCGTCCCCGACCTGACCGGGCTCACCGCGGCCGAGGCGGTCACCCTGCTCGCCCAGGCCGGGCTGCACCAGGTGTGGTTCTACCAGTACTCCGAAGCGCCGAAGGGCACCGTCATCGCGCAGGACGTCGCGGCCGGCAGCGAGTGGCCGCCCGGATCACCGGTGGGCGTGACCCTCAGCGAGGGCCCCGACCCCGACCCGGGCCACATCGAGGACCCGATCGACCCGCTGAAGGGCCTCTACCCCGACGAGCACTGACCGCGGAGGCCGGCGTCCCGGGCCAGCAGGGCCAGCGCCGTGCGGTTGTCGCGGGCGAGCTTGGCCATCAGGCGCGAGACGTACCCCTTCACGGTCGCCTCGGACAGGTGCAGGTGGCGCGCGATCTGCAGGTTCGAGCGGCCCGCGCCGAGGCCCTCGAGCACCTCGCGCTCGCGGTCGGTCAGCCCGTCGAGCAGGTCGCGGGCCCGGTGGCGGTCGCCGGTGTTGCTGACCAGCCGCTGCGCCGCCTCGGGGGAGAGCACGGTGTGCCCGGCGGCGGCCACCCGCACCAGGTCGACCAGGTCCTCGGGCGAGGTCGACTTCACCAGGAAGCCCACGGCACCCGCTTTCAGGGCCCGCAGCACGTACTCGTCGAGGTCGAACGTCGTCAGCGCCACCATCTTCGGCGGGCTGGTCAGCGCGGCGATGCGCTCGATCGCGGCCAGCCCGTCGACGCCGGGCATGCGCAGGTCGATCAGCAGCACGTCGGGGCGCAGCCGCACGACCGCCTCGACCGCCGCCCCGCCGTCGTACGCCTCACCGACGACCTCCAGGCCGCCGGCTTCCAGGATCGTGCGCAGGTGCGCGCACACCATCCGCTCGTCGTCGACCACGAGGACCCGGGTCACCGCGGTACCGCCGTCGGCACGAACACCGGAAGCGTCGCCCGCACCGCGAACCCGCCCTCGGCCGTGGCTCCCGCGCTGAGGGTGCCGCCCACCACCTCGACCCGGTGCCGGAGCCCGTCGAGCCCGCTGCCGCCGCCCGCGGCGGTGACCCCGGCGTCGGGTGCGTGGCGGCGGGGCGTGTTGGCGACGGTCGCCCGTACCCCATCGGATCCATAGTGGACGGACACCGTGGCGTCGGCGCCGGGCGCGTGCTTGTGCACGTTGGTCAGGGACTCCTGCACGACCCGGAACAGCGTGCGGCGTACCGTCGGCGCGACGATCGCCGGATCGCCGTCCTCGACCAGCCGGACCGGCAGGCCGACCGCCCGCGACTCGCGCACCAGCTCGTCGAGGCCCGGCACGACAGCCGCCGGGCCGCCCGCCGTGCCGTCGCGCAGCACCCCGACCAGGTCCCGCAGCTCGGCCAGCGCCTGGCAGCCGGCCACCCGCAACTCCTCGGCCGCGGCCCGGGTCGCCGGGTCGGACGCGCTGACCCGCAGGGCGCCCGCCTGCAGCACCATCAGGTTGATCCGGTGGGTGACCGCGTCGTGCATCTCGCCGGCCAGCTTGACCCGCTCCTCGGCGCGGGCCTGCTCGGCCAGCAGCAGCCGCTCCCGCTCGGCCCGCTCGGCCCGGTCGGTGAGCTCGGCGACCAGGGTGCGCCGGGCCCGGACATAGAGTCCCAGCAATGCCGAGAACAGGATGAGGATCGGCGCGGTGTACGGGTCGTCGACCGTCCAGGCGTGCATGCCGGCCAGGAACGTCAGCATGAGCGCCGCCACCGTCGCCCAGGGCCGCCAGCGCCGCCCGTCGCCGTAGGCCGTGACCGCGTACGGCATCAGGAACGCGGCCCACGCCGGCGACACGACGTTGATCGCGGCGATGACCAGGCCCGCGGTGTACGGCCGGCGGCGCCGTACGAGCAGCATGCCCGCGGCGAGAAGCTGCAGCGCGACGAACCCCCACGCCGGCAGGTCCACGAACCGGTAGGCCAGGTTCGGGTCGGCCCAGGCCAGCCCGCCGCCCACCACCGCGGCCACGGCCGCCACGAGCCCATCGGCGCCGCCCGCGAGCATCCGCCGGCGATCCATGCCCAGAACCATAACGCTTCGGTACCGTCAATGCCCTGCTGAGCGCCCCGCATGCGACTTTCGTCGGTGGCGGTTCACGACCATCGTCGCGGTTCCCGCACATCGACGCCGGGCACGGGTTTGCACATGCAGACCGCCGACGTCTCCACCGCGGGCCCCCGCATCCACGCCCTCGACACGCTGCGCGGCTTCGCCCTGTGCGGCATCCTGATCATCAACATCTACCAGCAGGTCGTCTTCCACGGCGCGGGCGCCGGCACCGCGACGAGGATGCCGCTGCCGGTGCAACTGCTGTTCTACGAACGGTTCTACCCCATCTTCGCGGTGCTGTTCGGGATCGGCTTCGGCATCTTCCTGCGCCGCGCGCGCCTGCGCACCGACCGGCCCCGGCTGGTGCTGGCCCGCCGCCTGGCGATCCTGTTCGTCATCGGCGCCGTGCACTTCGCGTTCCATCCGGGCGAGGCCCTCACGGCGTACGCGCTGGCCGGGCTCGTCGTGCTGCTCCCGCTGAGCTACCTGCCGGGCCGCGTCGCGCTCGTGGTGGCCCTGGTCCTGCTGTTCGCCGGCGCGCAGCTGGTGGTCGGCTACGGCCCGATCCCCGGCCTGCTGGCACTGGGCTACGCGCTGAGCATGCTCGACGTACCCCAGGCGCTGGAACATCGAACCGGCCGGATCGCGGTGGCCTTCGTCCTCTTCGCCACCGTCGCCGCCACGTGGATGGCGCTCGCGTGGCGCGGCGTGCACCTGCCGTTCGTCAACGTCCTCGGCGGCCCGGGCGGCGGCGTGAGCCTGCTGGGCCCACTGGCGGGCATCGCGACCGGGTTCGCGTACTGCTGCGGCCTGCTCTTGCTCTTGCGCACTCCAGCCGGGCCGGCGCTGTCGGCGGTCCTGTCGCCGATGGGCCGCATGGCGCTCACCAACTACCTCAGCGCGACGGTGCTGTTCCTGGTCGCCGGGCCGCTGCTCGGCATCGACAGCACGGACGACCTGCCCAGGATCATTGGCCTGACCGTGGGCATCCTGGCCGTGCAGGCGGTGTGGAGCACGCTGTGGCTGCGCACGTTCCGCTACGGCCCGGCCGAGTGGGCCTGGCGCTGCGCCACCTGGTGGCAGCGCGCCCCGATCCACCACCCCGCCCCGGCGTGACCAGTCCGCCGTCAGCGCCGCCCGGCCCATGACGGCATCCACTCATCGACAACGGCGCGAGCCGATCGCCGCGTACCTCACCCCCGGGCCAGGGGTGGCCGGCCCCGAGACGCGGCGCGAAACCCAGCGGCGCGCCCGCTGCCGAGGCAGGATCGAGGTATGCAGCACGAGCAGCGGGCCAGGATCGCCGGTGGGCGCGGGTTTCTCGCCGCCCTGGATCAGAGTGGCGGCAGCACCCCGAAGGCGTTGGCCGAGTACGGGGTGCCGGAGTCGGCGTACCCGACCGAAGACGCGATGTTCGACCTGATGCACGAGTTCCGGTCCCGGATCATGACCGCGCCGGCGTTCACCTCCGAGCGCATTCTCGGGGCGATTCTGTTCGAGCAGACCATGGACCGGGAGGTGGACGGCAGCGCCGCCCCTCAGTACCTCTGGGAACGCAAGGGCATCGTGCCGTTCGTCAAGGTGGATGAGGGGCTCGCGGAGGAGGCGGGCGGTGTGCGGCTGATGAAGCCGTTCACCCGGCTGGGCGAGTTGCTGGAGCGGGCGGGCCGGCGCGGCGTGTTCGGCACCAAGATGCGCTCGTTCGTCGCCCGGGCCGAACCGGCCGGGATCGACGCCGTGCTCGACCAGCAGTTCGGGTACGCCGGGCAGATCCTGGACGCCGATCTCATGCCGATCCTCGAACCCGAGGTCGACATCCACAGCGACACCAAGGCCGCGGCCGAGCGGCTGCTGCGGCAGGGCATTCTCGAGCGGCTGGCCGCGCTGCCCGGCGACCGGCAGGTGATGCTGAAGCTGTCGATCCCGACCGAGGACGACGGGTACGCCGAGCTGATCGGGCATCCCAAGGTGCTTCGCGTGGTCGCCCTGTCCGGCGGGTACTCCCGGCAGGAGGCCACGCTCCGCCTCGCCCGCAACCACGGCCTGATCGCCAGCTTCTCCCGGGCGCTGACCGAGGGCCTGCGGCACGAGCAGACCGACGACGAGTTCGACCGGGCGCTGGGGGCCTCGATCACCGAGATCTTCCGCGCGTCGACCACCTGAGCGGGCCCGCCGGCGTCAGCCGGTGACCTCGGCCACCGCGACCTTGCGGCCCTCGCGCAGGGACAGGGTGAGCGCGTCGGCGGTGGCGATGGCCGCCGTGGCCGCGGAACCGTCGGTCAGCGGCGCGAACTCGGCGTCCGGCGTCGCCCCGCGCACGAGGTCGTCGAAGTAGCGCAGTTCCGCCTCCATGATGCCCCGCAGCCACAGCGGCGGGCGCTTCGACGGGTCGCCGTACATGATCGCGCCGTCCATGGCCCGGTCGCCGAGGCCGTAGAAGCGCTTGCGGTCCTCGTCCTCCTCGCGGGTGCGGTGCAGCAGCATGCGCTCGGAACGCTCGGGGGTGCGCAGCTCGACGCCGACGTCCTGCAGGTCGATCCGGATGGCGCCGGCCGTGCCCTGGATGAGGACGTAGTGCTCGGGCCAGCGGAACGCCGAGCCGTACTCGAGCATGGCGTACCGGCCGCCGGCGAACTCCAGGGTGATCAGCAGCAGGTCGTCCTCGTCGCCGAAGCCCGGGCCGCGGTGGGCGACGTTGCCGCCGACCATGGTGGCGGTCTGGGCCGGGCCCATCAGGAACTGCACCAGGTCGAGCTCGTGGATGTGGTGGTAGAGGTGCCCGCCGGACAGCTCCCGCCGCTTCTTCCAGCTGACCGACTCCTGCCGCTCCTCCCAGCCGTTGCGCGCGGTGTGGCAGTAGACGACCTCGCCGATGACGCCCTCGGCGATCAGGCGCTTGGCCGCCCGTACACCGTGCATGAAGTTCATGACGTGCCCGGCCATGAACAGCACGCCGGCCCGCGAGGTCGCCTCCAGCATGGCCCGGCAGTCCTCGAACGACAGCGCGATCGGCTTCTCGCAGAACACCGGTTTGCCGGCCCGGGCGGCGCGTTCGACGGGCTCGCGGTGGGCGTGGTTGGGCGAGGCGACGATGACGGCGTCGACGTCGGGGGAGTCGGTCACGCCGGCGATGTCGGCCGCGGCGGTGCAGCCGAGCTCGGCGGCGACCCGGTCGGCGCCCACGGGGTCGTAGATGCGGGTCACGGCCGACTTGGGCAGTTGGTTGAGGACCCGGCCGAGCTCGGCCCCGAAGTAGCCGGTGCCGACGATGCCGTACCTGACGTTGTCCATGCTTCGGAACATAGGACATCCTACGTCCGGCGGGCAAGGGGTTGACCGAAGCCGGTCCGCGGTCTTACGGTGCAGCTCGAGCCGGACATGGGATGTCCAATGTCCCTCGTCCGATCACCCCCAAGACATGCGAAGGAGACCAGCGCCGTGAACGCTGACAGGTTCAGTGACGTACTCGCGGCCGGCATGGACCGGCGCCGTTTCCTGCGATTCACCGGGTCGCTGAGCGCGGCCGCCGCCGTGGCCGCCGGCCTCTCGGCGTGCGGCGGCACCAGCAACGCCCCGACCGGCCAGTCGTCCGGGGGAGCGGCCATGGGCACCGCCGAGCACCCCGCCGGCACCATCACCACCACGCTGGCCTTCCAGTTCAACGGCGGCTTCGACCCGATGAACACCTCGGGCGCCGTCGGCACGTGCGTCAACCAGCACATCTTCGAGGCGCTCGTCGACCTGGACCCGGTGACCCGCCAGCCGTACGCCGCGCTGGCCAAGACCCTGCCCACCGCCAGCCCCGACGGGCTCACCTGGACCGCCACCCTGCGCGACGGCGCCAAGTTCTCCGACGGCACCCCGGTGACCGCCGACGACGTGGCCTGGTCGTTCACCCGCGTGCTCAACCCGGCCGGCAACGCGCTGGTCGCCCCGTTCATCACCGCGTTCCTCGACTCGGTGACGGCCACCGGCGCGGGCACCGTGCAGTTCAAGCTCAAGGCGCCCTTCGCGCTGTTCCCGCAGCGCATCGCCGTCATCAAGATCGTGCCGAAGGCGAAGACCGGCGACGCGGCCGCTGCCAAGGCCTTCGACAGCGCCCCGATCGGCTCCGGGCCGTTCAAGCTCGACAGCGCCAGCGTCACCGCCGGGGCCGTGCTGTCCAACAACCCGAACTACAACGGTCCCCGCCCCGCCCTGGTCACCCAGATCGTCATGCGCACCAACAACGACAACTCGGCCCGCCTCAACGACCTGCAGGGCGGCCAGTCCCAGGTGATCGAGGCGGTCCCGTTCCTCAACGCCGCCACGGTCCAGGCGCCGTACAAGACCGACGTGAAGCAGGCGTTCAACGGGCTGTACCTGATGTTCAACTGCTCGGCGGCGCCGTTCAGCGACAAGCGGGTACGACAGGCGCTCTTCTATGCCATCGACACCAAGAAGGTGATGGCGACCGCGCTCAACGGCTTCGGGGAGACGGCCACCAGCTACCTCGACAGCGCCAACCCCGACTACCAGCGCGCCGCGACGGTGTACGACTACGACCCCCAGAAGGCCAAGGCGTTGCTGGCCGAGGCCGGCGTCACCGGCCTGTCCTTCGAGCTCGTCACCACCAACGTCGCCTTCATCGCCGACAGCGCCCCGGTCATCATCGACTGCTGGAAGCAGATCGGGGTCACCGCGAAGCTCAACACCGCGCCGACCGCGCAGGTGCTCAGCCAGCTGGTTCCGGCCGACAACTTCCGGGTGCTCGCCGGCTCCGGCGACCCGACGATCTACGGTCCCGACGCCGACCTGCTGCTGCGCTGGTACTACTACGGCAACCAGTGGCTGGTGAACCGGGCCCGGTGGAGCGACCCGGCCCGCACCCGCCTCGCCGAGCTCATCGACAAGGCGGCCACCCAGCAGGGCGCCGAGCAGAAGACCACCTGGAAGCAGGTGTTCGATCTCGTGGCGGACGAGGTCCCGCTGTACATGCTGTACCACACCAAGACCATCACCGGTTCCGACCCGGGCAAGGTCACCGGCTTCGGCGGCACGTCCACCACCGGTACGTACTTCCTCGGCGCCGGCCGGGCGGCCTGAGGCGCGAGAGGCTGCCGAGGATGAGGACCGTTGCCGGACTCGTGCTGCGCCGCTTGGCGACGCTGATCCCGCTGATGCTGGGCGTGATCCTGTTCATCTTCGTCGTGCTGGCCCTGGCCCCGAACAGCGCGGCGGTGTACGCGCTGGGCGACGCCGCGACCCCGCAGCAGATCGCGGCCTTCGACCACGCGCACGGGCTGGACCGGCCGCTGCTGGTCCGCTACGCGGCCTTCCTCGGCGACCTGCTGAACGGCGACCTGGGCACCACCTACACCCTGAACCAGCCGGTCGGCTCGATCATCGGGCAGGCCCTGCCGGTGACGCTGCAGCTGACCGGGCTCGGGGTGCTCGGCGCGGTCCTCGTCGCGCTGGTCCTCGGGGTGGTCGCGGCGCTGTACCGGGACCGCTGGCCCGACCAGCTCATCCGGGCCGTCTCCGTCGCCGGCATCGCCATGCCGTCGTTCTGGCTGGCCATCCTGCTCATCCAGCGGCTGTCGACGATCGGCGGCGGCCCGTTCCCCAGCGGGCACTACATCGCGCCCGCCGACTCCTTCGCCGGCTGGATCGAGAGCATGGCGCTGCCCGCGATCGCCCTGGCCGTACCGGTCGGGTGCGGCCTGGCCCGGGTCGTGCGCACGTCGATGGTCGAGGAACTCGACCGCGACTACGTGCGCACCGCGATCGGGGCCGGGCTGCCGCCGGTCGTGGTCGTCGGGCGCAACGTGCTGCGCAACGCGCTCGTCACCCCGCTCACCGCGCTCGGCCTGCAGATCGGGTACCTGATCGGCGGCGCCGTCATCATCGAGGCGATCTTCTCGCTGCCGGGGATGGGCACCCAGATCATGGCCGCGGTCCAGCAGAACGACATCGGGCTCGCCCGCGGCGTGGTCATCACGATCGCCCTGGCCTTCATCGTGGTCAATCTCGTCGTCGACCTCCTGTACCTTGTCCTCAACCCCAGGCTCCGGGGAGCGCACTGATGGCCAACGTTCTCGCCCGCGCCGTGCGGCGCGGCACCGGCCGGCTGGGGCGGCTGCCGGTCGCCGCCCGGATGGGCCTCGGGTTCGTCGGGGTGATCGTCCTCGTCGGCGTGTTCGCCCCGCTGCTGCAGACCCACGACCCGACCTCGGTGGGGCTCGCCCCGCCGTCGCAGGGCCCGGACGGCGAGTTCTGGTTCGGCGTCGACCGCCTCGGCCGCGACGTCTTCTCCCGGCTCGTCGCCGGGGCCCGCCGCTCGCTGATCATCGGACTCGGCTCGTCCGCCCTGGCCCTGCTCGGCGGATCCGTGCTCGGCTCCCTCGCGGCCACCAGCGGCAAGCTCGTCGACGAGGTCGTCATGCGGGTCCTCGACGTCGTCATGGCGTTCCCGATGATCGTGCTCACCGCGATCCTCGTGATCGCCTTCGGCAACGGCAACCTGCTCGTCCTCGTCGCCGCCATCGGCTTCGTCTTCGTCCCCCAGGTGACCCGGATCGTGCGGGCCAACGTGCAGCAGCAGTACAGCGAGGACTACGTCGCCGCCGCCCGGGTGACCGGCGCCGGCCGCCGGCACATCCTCGTGCGCCACGTCGCGCGCAACTGCGCGGCGCCGGTGCTGGTCTACGTGACGGTCATGGTGGCCACGGCGATCGTCTTCGAGGCCTCGCTGTCGTTCATCGGCGCCGGCCTGCAGGGCCAGGACGCGCCGTCGTCCTGGGGCAGCGTCATCTCCTACGGCCAGCAGTTGCTGGCCGTGCACGGCTGGTGGGCCACGTTCTTCCCCGGCCTGCTGATCCTGCTCACCGTGCTGGCCCTCAACATGCTCGCCGAGGGCATCTCGGACCTGTTCGCCGCGCCCGCCGCCCGCCGCGGCGCGGCCACCGCCGGCGACGCCCGCGACGCGCTGGAGGCTCCCGCCCCCGGCAGCGGGCAGGTCACGCCCCTGCCCGGGCTCGCCGCGGCCGCCGCCCGCCTCGCCGCCCGGGCCCGCCCGCTGCCGACCGGCCCGGCCGTGCTGCGCGTACGCGGCCTGCGCGTCGGCTTCCCCGGCCGCCACGCCGGGGTCGACATCGTCGACGGCATCGACTTCGAGGTCCGCCCGGGGGAGGTGCTCGGGCTCGTCGGCGAGTCCGGCTGCGGCAAGTCGCTCACCGCGCTCACCGTGATGGGGCTGCAGCCGCGCACCGCCCGCGTGCGCGGCACCGTCGAGTTCGAGGGCCAGGACCTGCTCACCCTGTCCGCGCGGGCCCGCCGCCGGCTGATGGGCACCCGCATCGCCATGGTCTACCAGGACGCGCTCGGCGCGCTGAACCCGGCGATGACCATCGGCGCCCAGCTCAAACAGCTGACCCGGCGCGGCGGGCGGCGCACGCCGGCCGAGCTGCTGGACATGGTCGGGCTCGACCCCGCGCGCACCCTGCGGGCCTACCCGCACGAGCTGTCCGGCGGGCAGCGCCAGCGCGCCGTCATCGCCATGGCCCTGTCCCGCGAACCGCGGCTCATCATCGCCGACGAGCCCACGACGGCCCTCGACGTCACGGTCCAGGCACAGGTCATGGCCCTGCTGCTCGAGCTGCGCCGGGAACTGGGCTTCGCGCTCGTGCTCGTCTCGCACGACCTCGCCCTCGTCAGCGACGTCTGCGACCGGGTCGCCGTCATGTACGGCGGCCAGCTCGTGGAGACCGGCGTGGTCAGCGAGGTGCTCGCCGCCCCCGCGCACCACTACACTCGCGGGCTGCTCGGGGCGGTGCTGTCGCTGGAGCAGCACGCGGCGCGGCTGACCCAGATCCGCGGCGTCGTACCGTCGCCCGCGCACTTCCCGGCCGGCTGCCGGTTCGCCGACCGGTGTCCCCTCGCCGGCCCGGCCTGCACCGTCGCACCGGTACTGTCCGGGGAGCCCGGCCGCCACGCGTTCGCCTGTCACCATCCCGCTCTCGACGAGCGGGCGCAGCCCCGGGAGAGGGTGGGGTCATGAACGCCGCAGCGGTCGCGCTCACCGATGTGCACGTCACGTACCGGGCCCGCGGCGCGCGGGTGCACGCCCTCACCGGCGTCGACCTCACCGTCGCCGCGGGCGAGACCGTCGGGATCGTCGGCGAGTCCGGCTGCGGCAAGTCGACCCTCGCCAAGGTCCTCGTCGGCCTGGAGCGGCCGGCCTCCGGGACGGTCGTGCACGGCGAGCGCGACGTGTGGCAGCTGCGCGGCTCCGAACGCCGCCGGCTGATCGGGCAGCAGGTCGGCATGGTCTTCCAGGACCCCTCGACCTCGCTCAACCGCCGGATGACGGTGCGGCAGATCCTGCGCGACCCGCTCGACATCCACCGCTGGCGCACGCCGGCCGACCGGGCCCACCGGGTCGACGAACTGCTCACCCTGGTCGGCCTGCCGGGCTCCGCGGCCGCATCGCTGCCCGCCCAGCTGTCCGGCGGCCAGCGCCAGCGGGTGTCGATCGCCCGCGCGCTGGCCCTCGAACCGCGGCTGCTCATCGCCGACGAGCCCACCTCGGCCCTGGACGTCTCGGTCCGCGCCCAGGTGCTCAACCTGCTGCTCGAGCTCAAGGAGCGGCTCGGGCTCGCCATGGTGTACATCTCGCACGACATCCAGACCGTCACGCGCGTCTCCGACCGGGTGGTCACGATGTACCTCGGCCGCGTCGTCGAGCAGACACCGCCCGAGGCGATCGACGGCACCTGCCACCCGTACACCCGCGCGCTGCTGTCGGCGACACCGAGCCTGCTGCACCCCATCGCACCGATCCGGCTCACCGGCCCGGTGCCCTCCGCGGTGCACCCGCCGAGCGGCTGCCCGTTCCGGACCCGCTGCTGGCGCGCCACCGGCGAGTGCGCCGAGCGGATGCCCCCGCCCGCCACCGGGCCGGCGTCGCCGCGGCACCAGTACCACTGCTACCACCCGGTGCTGACGCCGGCCGACCTGGCCGGCGCCGCCGCGGAGGACCTGCCGTGACCGCATCAACCCGACGATTCTCATGGGGGCCTCGATGAACCAACCCGCCCGCACCGCCGCGGCCCTGCTGGGGACGCACCGGCCGGCCGACCGGTCGCGCCAGGCCCAGCAGGGCATCCAGGAGCGGATCAAGGAGCTGATCCTCGAACGGCGGCTCGCCACCGGCGACCCGATGCCGACCGAGGCCGAGCTCGTCGACACCCTCGGGGTCAGCCGCAACTCGGTCCGCGAGGCGCTCAAGGCCCTGCAGGCCCTCGGCATCGTCGAGATCCGGCACGGCTTCGGCACCTACGTCGGGGAATGCTCGCTCGACCCCTTCACCGACACGCTGGTGTTCCGCGGGCGCAAATCGATGCGCGGGGACCGCCGCGAGCTGCACGAGATCCTCGACCTGCGCCAGGCGCTGGAGACCGGCCTCATCCAGCGGCTCGTGGAGAGCATCGACGAGGGCTCCCTGGCCCGGGTCCGGGCGCGGCTGGACGACCTCGAGGCGCACGCCGGGCAGGGCGCCGCCGGGGACGCCGCGGACCGGGCCTTCCACGACGAGATGTACACGGCCCTGGGCAACGAGCTGATGAGCCAGCTCCTGCGGGTCTTCTGGGACGTGTACCACGACCTCAGCCACGAGCTGCCGGCGGTGGAGAGCAGTCACGAGGAGATCGTGCGCGTGCACCGCGACATCTTCGAGGCGGTCGCGGCCCGCGACGGGGTCCGGGCCGCGGAGGCCATCGCCCGGCACTTCGACGGCATCCGCCGGCGGATCGAGTCGTGACCGTACGCGCAACACCGAACAAGGAGAAACGATGACTGACCCAGACCTGCGCGGCGTGGTGCCCCCGGTCTGCACGCCGCTCACGCCCGAGCTGGAGGTGGACGTCCCCTCGCTGGAACGGCTGATCGACTTTCTCGTCACCGGCGGCGCCGACGGGCTGTTCTTCCTCGGCTCCACCAGCGAGGTCGCCTTCCTGCCCGACGGGCACCGCCGGCAGGTGCTGGAGGTCGCCGTCGCCCGCGTCGCCGGCCAGATCCCGGTGCTGGCCGGGGTCATCGACATGACCACGCTGCGGGTGCTCGACCACGCCGCGGCGGCCCGCAAGGCCGGGGTCGACGGCATCGTCGTGACCGCCCCGTTCTACACCCGGACCCACCCGGCCGAGATCGAACGGCACTTCCGCGGCGTGGCCGCCGGCTGCGACCTGCCGGTGTACGCCTACGACCTGCCGGTGTCCGTGCACTCCAAGCTCGACGGGGACCTGCTGCTGCGGCTGGCCGCCGACGGCGTCATCCGCGGCGTGAAGGACTCCAGCGGCGACGACGGCGGCCTGCGCCGGCTCGCCCTGGCCAAGCGCGAGCGCGCCGACCTGGCCGGGTTCAGCGTGCTGACCGGCGCCGAGCTCACCGTCGACACCGCCCTGCGGATGGGCGTCGACGGGGTCGTGCCGGGCCTGGGCAACGTCGACCCGCACGGCTTCGCCGCGCTGTACCGGCTCTGCCGCGCCGGCGACTGGGACGCGGCCGCCGCCGAGCAGGAGCGGCTGATCCGCCTGTTCGACATCGTCCGGGCCGGCGATCCCGCCCGGATGGGCCCGGGCTCGTCGGCGCTCGGCGCGTTCAAGGCCGCGCTGCACCTGCGCGGGATCATCGCCTGCCCGGTGACCGCGCCGCCGCAGATCCCGCTGGCCCCGGACGAGGTCGAGCGGGTCCGCGCCGGACTGGCCGCGGCCGGCCTGGTGTGAGCGCCCGCTTCGCCGGGCTGGACATCGGCGGCACCAAGATCGCCGCGGGGCTGGTGGATGCCGACGGCCGGCTGCTGCGCTCGGACCGGGTGCCGACGCCGCGCACCGGGGCGGACGACGTGCTCGCCGCCGCGGCCGACCTGGCGACCCGGGTGCTTGCCGGCGAGGCCGTCGCGGGCGTCGGCGTCGGCGCCCCGGGCGTGATCGACCGGGCCGCCGGCACGGTCCTGTCGGCCACCGACGTCCTGCCGGGCTGGGCCGGAGCCCCGGTGCGACCGGCGCTGGAGCGGCGCCTCGGGCGGCCCGTGACCGTCGACAACGACGTGCGGGCCATGGCCCTCGGCGAGGTCCGGGCCGGCGCCGCCCGCGGGTACGCCGACGTGCTGTTCGTCTCCGTCGGCACCGGCGTCGGCGGCGCCCTGGCCCGCCACGGCCGGCTGCGCCGCGGCCCGCACGGCACCGCCGGGGAGGTCGGTCACCTACTGGCCGGCCGGACCGGCCCGATCGCCTGCGGCTGCGGCCGGCGCGACCACGTCGAGGCGGTGGCCTCCGGCCCGGCGATCGCGGCCGGCGGCCCGGACGCGCTGCCCCGCGCGGCCGCGCTGCTCGGCCGGGCCCTCGCCGGGCTCGTCACCGCGCTCGACGTCGACGCCGTCGTCATCGGCGGCGGCGTCGCCCAGGCCGGTCCGGCGTTCCTGACCCCGCTGGAGCGGGCGCTGCGGGCCGAGGTGCTGCCCCCGCTGCGCGCGATCCCGATCCTCGGCGCCGCCCTCGGCGCCGACGCACCGATCGTCGGCGCCGCACTGCTCGCCGCCGACGCACTGGAGGACACGACCCGATGAACCACGACGAGTTCGCCGCGGCGGTCCGCGGCCGGCTGATCGTCTCCTGCCAGGCCGGCCCCGGGCACCCGCTGCGCGACACCGCGACCCTGGCCCGCCTGGCGCTCGCGGCGGCCGCGGGCGGGGCCGCCGCCATCCGCTGCGGCGGCGTCGGCGGCCTCGCCGACGTGGCCGCGATCGCCGCCGGCGTGACCGTACCGGTCATCGGGCTGACCAAGGAGGGCGACGACGGGGTCTACATCACCCCCACCGTCGCCTCGGCCGTCGCCGTCGCCGCGGCGGGCGCGACGGTCGTGGCCGCCGACGCCACCCTGCGCCCGCGGCCGGACGGCGCGCCGTTCGCGGCCACGGTCCGCGCCGTGCACGACGCGGGAGCCCTGGTCATGGCCGACGTGGCGACCCTGGAGGAGGGCATCGCGGCCGCCGCGGCCGGCGCGGACGCCGTCGCCACCACGCTTGCCGGCTACACGCCCCAGAACCCGCGCCGGGACGGTCCCGACCTGGGGCTGGTGGCCGCGCTGCGGGCCGCGCTGCCGGACGTCCTGCTGGTCGCCGAGGGCCGCCTGCACACGCCGGACCAGGCCGCCGCGGCCGTCGCCGCCGGGGCGGACGCCGTCGTCGTCGGCACCGCGATCACCGACGCGGCGTGGATCACCGCGGCCTTCGCGGCGGGCGTCCGCTCGGCCGCCGACCACCTGGCCTGATCCGGTACCGCCGGCCCCGGCGCCGGTCGCGCCGGTGGGCGGCGGGTCGCCGGGAGTGGCAGACTCGGGCGGGCCGGCCACTCCCGCACGGGCGGCCGGCGACGCGCCACAGGAAGGTACCCACCGGTGATCGCCCTGCCCGAAGCCGTCCAGCGGCTCGCCGACGCCGTCCACCGGGCCGGGCCCGATGACCTGGCGTCGCTGGCGAGCCAGGTGGGCGCGGACCTCGGCGCCCTGGGCATGACGGTGTACCTGGTCGACTACGCCCAGACCGCGTTCACGCCGTTCGCACCGCCCGGCGCCCCGCCGGGGGAGCTGGTGGCGATCGACGGGACCCTCGCCGGGCAGTCCTACGGCACGGGCACGATCCAGCATGCGGCGATCGGCGGGGTGTACCACGTCTGGGCGCCCCTGATCGACGGCGCCGAACGGCTCGGGGTCCTGTACACGGTCACGGCCGCGGCACCGGACGCGGCCGCGCTCACCGCCTACGGCACCGTCGCCGCGCTCCTCGCCGAGATCCTGGTGACCCGCCGCCGCTACGGCGACGCGATCGAGCGGACCCGCCGGCGGCTGCCGATGCAGCTCGCGGCCGAGATCATCTGGACCCAGCTCCCGCCGCTGACGTTCGCCAGCCGCGACGTCGCGGTCAGCGCCGTCCTCGAACCCTGCTACGACGTCGGCGGGGACGCCTTCGACTACGCGATCAACGACGGCATCCTGCACGTCGCGATGTTCGACGCGGTCGGCCACGGCATCGCCGCCAGCGCCACCACCTCGCTGGCGCTCAACGCCTACCGCAACGCCCGGCGGGTCGGCCTGGACCTGGCCGACACGTACCGGTCCATCGACAAGTGGGTCGCCGTCCAGCACCCCGACAGCTTCCTGACCGCCCTGCTGGGCGAGCTGGACACCCGCACCGGCGTGTACCGCCGCATCAGCGCCGGCCACCCGGGCGAGCTGCTGCTGCGCGACGACGTCCTGGTCCACCCGCTGCCCGCGCCGACCGCCATGCCACTGGGCCTCGGCCAGCTCACCGACCCCATCCCGGACGTCACCGAGACCGTCCTGCGGCCTGGCGACAACCTGCTGCTGTACACCGACGGCGTCATCGAGGCCCGCACCGCCTCCGGCGAGTTCTTCGGCATCGAACGGCTCGCCGCCTTCGTCGCGCGGGCCCTCGCCGACCACCACTCCACGGCGGAGACCATGCGCCGCCTGGTCCACGCCATCCTCGAGCACCAGCACGAGCAGCTGCAGGACGACGCCACGGCCGCGCTGCTCACCTTCCGCCCCGCCGCCGCCTGACCCGCGGCACGAACTGGGGAGCAGCGGTGGACAGAGCCGCGCGTACCGTCGATGCAAGACCGGCTGAGGAGGCCTCGGACATGACCGACCACGACTTCACCTCCGACCACATCGACGACCCCTACCACGCCCACACCTACGACCTGGGTGAGCAGCACCCCGGGCTGTCCGACCACATCGACCAGGCGTACACGCCGCACCACTACGGCCCCGAGGTCCACGAGCAGGACCTCAACCACGACGGGCGGGTCGACGTGGTCAGCGCCGACACCGACGGCGACGGCAAGGACGACGCCTGGCAGTACGACCTCAACGGCGACGGCACGATGGACATGACCGGCTACGACACCAACCACGACGGGTCCATCGACCAGAAGGAGTACGACCACAACGAGGACGGCCGCATCGACGAGGTGCGCCTCGACGCGGACCACGACGGGCACCCCGAGCTGCGCCAGACCGACACGAACAACGACGGCCGCCTCGACACGATGGACCGCGACAACAACGACGACGGCACCTACGACCAGCACGACCGCATCGACACCGCGAAGACCATGCCGCACTGGGGCCCCAACGCCACCTACGGCAGCGTCTGACCGACCGCGGCCTAGACCGGCGCGGTCTGGTGCAGCATGGTGAGGTCGACCGGGCGGCGCATCTTCTCCGGGACGTTGCGGATCACCGGGCGCAGCACCTCCAGCACCGTCAGGATCTCGCGGCCCACCTCGGCCGCGGTCCGGGTGGCGTCGACCGTGACGAGGATGCCGCGGAACGCGTACCAGGCCAGGATCGGCTCCGTCATCTCGTGGTAGAGCGCCAGCCGGCGCTGGATCGCCGGCTCGGTGTCGTCCGAGCGGTGCTCGATCGCGGCGCGGGCCAGCATGCGCCGGGTGACCGTCTCGTCGTCGGCGCGCAGGTGCAGGACCACGTCGGCGGCCATGCCGAGTTCCGAGGAGACGCGGTGGATGGTCCGCGCCTGCTCCATGGTGCGCGGCATGCCGTCGAGGATGTAGTCGCCCCCGGCCGCGATCGCGTCGCTGAGGGCCTGGTGGATGGTGTCGCACAGGATCTCGTCGGGGACGAGGTCGCCGCGGTCGAGGTAGTGGCTCACCTTGCGGCCGGTGTCGGTGCCGCGGCTGACGTGGTCCCGCAGGATGTCACCCGTGCAGATGTGGGGGATGCCGAGGTGCGCGGCGATGCGCGCGCTCTGGGTTCCCTTGCCGGCGCCCGGTGGTGCGACCAGTCCGATTCGCATGATGGTGTCGCGCTCCTCTTCCACAAAGCTTGTGCGAACGTTGAGTGATGCCGTCAACGCTAGGAACGCGCGGCTTGGCGGGCATCGGTGCCGCTGCCTAATGCGGGAAGGCCGGCGGTCTAGGCAGATCCCGGGAGTTGCCGATGACGAGCATTCCGACAGGTGGGCTGCTGTGCACCAAGCTGCTGGCGCCGCGGCCGTGGCCCGGGTGCCTGGAGCGTCCGGAGCCGACCCGGACCCTGGCGGCGCGCGCCGGGCCCGGGCGGCTCACGTTCGTGGAGGCGCCCGCCGGGTGGGGGAAGTCGACCGCGCTCGCCGCGTGGGTGCGGACCCTGCCCGGGGCCGTGGCGTGGTACTCCGTCGACGAGTCCGACAACGATGTCCGCCGGTTCTGGGCGTACGTGCTGGCCGGGATCGGCGGCGGGCTCGACTGCCGATCCCGGCGCCTGCTGGCCGCGCCCGGCACGAGTGTGCTCGACGACGTGGTGCCGGCGCTGGTCAACGAGCTGTGTGCGCGGGCCGCGCCGGTGACGCTGGTGCTCGACGACTACCACCTCATCGACGATCCATCCATCCACGCCTCCCTCGAGCGGCTCATCGAGCACCTGCCGCCGACGCTGAGCCTGGTCATCGGCAGCCGGTTCGGGCCGCCGGCCGCGTGGCCGATCAGCCGGCTCCGCGCGGAGCACGTCCTCGTCGAGGTCGGCCCCCGGGACCTGCGTTTCACCCGCGCCGAGGCGGGCGGGCTGCTCACCCAGGAGATCTGCGCCCGGCTGACCGACGCCGACGTCGACCTGCTGTACGAGCGGACCGAGGGCTGGCCCGCCGGGCTCCACCTGGCGGCGCTCTCCCTGCAGGGCTGCCCGGACCCGCACGGCCTCATCGCGGTCTTCTCCGGCACCGTCCGGCACATCACCGACTACCTCGTGGGGGAGGTCCTCGACCGGCAGCCGCCGCCGCTGCGGACGTTCCTGCGGCGGACCTCGGTCCTCGGCCGGGTGTGCGCGTCGCTCTGCGACCGGGTGACCGGCGGTGACGACGCCGCCGGGCAGCTGCACCGGGCCGAGCGGGAGCTGCAGTTCATGAGCGCGCTGGACAACGAGGGAACCTGGTACCGGTACCACCACTGCATCGCCGACGTGCTCCGGCGCGAGCTGGAACGGACGGAGCCCGAGCTCGTCCCGGTCCTGCACCGGCGGGCGGCGGCCTGGCACCAGGAGCACGGGCTGCCGGTCGAGGCCGTCCGGCACGCCCTGGCCGCCGGGGACCTCGACGCCGCCGGCGAGCTCATCGCCGCCGACTACTTCCGGGTGGCCAACGACGGCCATCTCGCGACGGTGCTCGGCTGGTTCGAGGCCGTCGGCGAACCGGCCGTGCGGGCCGACACCAGGCTGCTCGGGGCCCGCGCGATGACCGCGCTGATCGCCAACGACCTCAGCGTCGCGCAGTGCTGGATCGACCTGGCGGTGCGCGCTGACGCCGACGCCGGCGGGCCGTCGCGGGCCGACCTCGGGGCGAAGGAGGCGCTGGTCCGGCAGTTCCACAGTTACTCCAGCGGCGACATGGGCCGGGCGCTCGACTGGTCGCTGGAGGCCCTCGGGCGCATTCCGCCGAGCGAGGTCTGGTACGAGCTGAGCCGTTCGAACGCGGCGTTCGTCGAAACCCGCCTCGGCCATGTCGACGAGGCGATCGCGGGACACCGGCGCACCCTGTCGCGGGCCGGCGAGACCGGCCACCACCTGCTCGCCGTGCGGGCCATCGGCGGGCTGTGCGAGGCGTTCGCGCTGCGCGGCGAGCGCGACGCGGCGCGGGAGTGGCTCGAGCGCGCGGACCGCGACGAGCGCTTCGCCCTCCTGGACGAGCACTACCAGACCCACCGCCGGCACCTCGTCCGCGGCTGGCTCGAGCTCGCCGACGGCCGGGCGGAGCTCGCCGAGCCGGCGCTCACCCGGGCCTATCAGCTGGTCCGCCGGGGATCGGCCCGGCCGGAGTACGTCGAGGTGCTCACCAACCTGGCCTGCGCCCGCGACCAGCTCGGCCGGCAGGACGACGCGGCCGGGCTGCGGACCGCGGCGGATCAGATCCTCAGCACCTGCGCGCATCCGGGACAGCTGTTGAAGCCGCCCACCGGCGCGAGACCGCCGCTCACCCGGCGGGAGGTGACCGTGCTCGCCGTCCTGGCCACGGGCGCCTCCAACGGGCAGATCGCCCAGCGGCTCTACCTGAGCGACCGCACCGTCGAGGCGCATCTGCGCTCCATCTACCACAAGCTCGGCGTGCACAGCCGCAGCGCGGCCACCAGGTACGCCGTGGACAACAACCTCACATGAACGGGCGGGCACATCCTGGCCGACCGGTACTAGAGATTAATGTCCGGCTATGGTATGATATACGCGGGTGATGGCTACGGTGGCCGCATGCAGACACAGCCCGACGTTCCCGCGTTCCTCGCCGCCCTGACCGGTCCCGGCGCCGCGGACCTCTTCGCCGACCCGTTCCTGTTCGCCGACGCGAGCGGCGCCCGGCCGATCGCCCGGGCCGACTTCCTCGCCGGTCTGCCCCGCCGGGCCGAGATGTTCGCCGCCGCCGGCTACGGCCGGGCCCAGCTCACCGCCGTCGACCAGCAGCGCCTCGACGAGCACTACCTGCTGGTCCGCACCGACTGGACCCTGCCCAGCACCACCGGCGGCGACCCGGCCGACCTGTCGTCCTCGTACCTGATGTACGAGGACGGCGCCGCGCTGCGCGTCGTCGCCTACCTCAACCACAAGACCGTGCCCGTTCAGTGATCGCACGTCTCGGGCGGCGTGCTCGGGATGGTCGCCAGTAGCGTCGTGCCGGCCCCGGCCGGGCTGCTGACGGTGAACTGCCCGCCGAGGGCCTCGACCCGGTCCTGCAGCGCGGTGAGGCCCGCACCCCGCCCGGGATCGGCGCCGCCCACGCCGTCGTCCCGGATCGACAGGTGCAGCGCGGACTCGTCCGACACCGCCCGCACCTGGACCTCCGTGGCGCCGGCGTGCCGGGCCGCGTTCGTCAGCGCCTCGGACACCACGTGGTACGCGGCCACCTCCAGGACCGGCTGCATGCGCGGGCAGGCGTGCAGGTCGAGGTCGACCGGCACCGGGGACCGGCGGGCCAGGGCCTTGAGCGCGGACGGCAGGCCGCCCGCCGCCAGCATCGTCGGGTGAATCCCGCGGGCGACCTCCCGCAGGTCGTCCACGGCGCTGTTCAGGCCGGACACCGCGCGGGACAGGTCCCGCCGGGTCTGCTCCAGCTCCGGCGGCAGGCCCGCCTGGATGATCCCGAACTGCATGGCGACGGCCAGGAGGTGCTGCAGCGCGGTGTCGTGCAGGTTGCGCTCGATGCGCTCGCGGGCCTGGTCCGCCGCGGCGACCAGCCGGGCCCGGGACGCGGCCAGCTCGGCCCGGCTGTCGGCGTTGGCGATGGCGGTGGCCGCGAGGTCGGTGAAGGCCGCGATCCGTTCCGCGGTGCCGGCCGGCAGCGGCTCGGGCCGGGTCCACGCGACGGCCGCGACGCCCCACAGCCGCCCCTCGACCAGGATCGGCACCCCGACCGAGGAGCGCACACCCAGGTCGCGGGCGAACGCCGCGACGGGGCCCGGCATGTCCGCGAAGTCGTCGACCCGGGCGGCGCGACCCGTGTCCCGCACCTTGATCAGGACGTTGTCGCCCTCAAGGGTCCAGTGCGCCAACTTCGCGCCGGGGTCGGTGAGGCTGGTCGCGACCACGCTCGCCGCGTCGCCGGGCTCGTAGCGGCACAGCCAGGTGCTGTACTCCGGCAGCAGGCCGTGCAGCTCGTTCGTGATCGCGGTGAACACGTCGAGCGGGTCACAGCCGGCCGCGACGAGCTTCGCCACCCGGCCCAGCGCGGCCTGCTCGGCGGCCAGCCGGCGCAGGTGCTCACGGCTCGCCGCGAGCTCGCACCCGGCGTGCAGCAACGACGTCAGCGCGGGCACGACCCGCAGGCGCAGCCGCCGGACGGTCGGCTCGGGCAGGCCCGCCGGCACGACCAGGGTGCCGAGCCGGTCGGCCCCGGCCTGCAGCGGGAACGCCGTGTGCCGGTCGTCGGCGGGTACGGCGGTGCGGTGCAGGGCCGCACCAGGCAGGTTGAACGAGCGGGCGATGCACCGGGCGACCGCGGGCAGCGCGGCGGGGAGGTCCTCCGCGCGCAGCAGCAGCCGGGCCATCTCGGCGGTGCAGTCGGACTCCTCGGCGTGCGCGGCCCGCAGCCGGGCCAGGTGTGCCACCGCGCTCGTGGCCACCGCGAGGACGAGGAACATCACCAGCCCGACGATGTCGCGCACGTCGGCGACCGCGAACCGGCCCATGGGCTGGACGTGGAAGAAGACGAAGGCCAGGGTGCTCGCCGCCGCGGTGGCGATGCCGAGCCACATGCCCCACATCATCGAGGCGATCAGGACCCCGGCGATGTACACCATGCTGGGGTCGAACGGCGTGACGATCCGCCGCAGCGGATACACCAGGAAGGTCTCCGCGACGATCAGCAGGGCGGCAACCGTGATCCCCAGCCATCGCGGCGAGGTTGCCGGTCGCACCAGCCACGACAGCGAGCCGACGTGCACCGCAAAAAGTCTAGTCGGGGCCTCGGTTACCGGGCCGTGGCTGGGTAGTCGGCGGTGGGTCGAGAGGAGCGCCCGTGCCCGACGCGGAAGCGATGATCGCGGAGGCGGTGACCCTGGCGGCGGACCAGGGCGCCGACCCCGAGCTGGTCGCGCACTACTGGCGCCTGATCCCGGACGAGGAGCTCACCGGGTGCGAGGTGGCGGACCTCGTCGCCTCCGTGCGGGCCCACGTGGAGCTGGCCCGGCAGCGCTCGCCCGGCGAGGTGAAACTGCGCCTGGGCACGGGGCTGTCCGGCGGTACCGCGATCGACATCGCCACCGACGAGATGCCGTTCCTGGTCGACTCGGTCTCCAGCGCGCTGTCGGCGCGCGACCTCGACGTGCGCATGCTGGTGCACCCGCTCTTCGTCGTGCGGCGGGAGCCGCTGGGGGAGATCGAGCAGATCCGGGTCAGCAACGAACCGCAGGACGGTGCGCAGGGTGATGTCGTCGAGTGCTGGATGCACATCGAGGTCGACCGCATCCGCGACGAGGTCGAGCTCGAGCGGCTGCGCACCGGCCTGACCCGGGTGCTCGACGACGTCCGCGTGGCCGTCGAGGACTGGGCCGCCATGCGCCGGCAGGCACTGGCGCTGGCCGACGAGCTGGCGGGCGAGATGGCCGGCGCGCGGCCGCCGGTGCCGGACGAGGAGGTCACCGACGCCGTCGAGCTGCTGCGCTGGCTGGCGGACGAGCACTTCACGTTCCTGGGCTACCGCGAGTACGGGCTGGCGACCGGCGCCGCGGGGGAGCACGTGCTGCAGGCGGCGCCCGGCTCCGGCCTGGGCATCCTGCGCGCCGGCCGGATCCGCCCGCGCGTGCTCGGCCCGGTGCCCGCCGACGTGTACGCCCGGGCGCAGGAGCGGCGCCTGCTCGTCATCAGCAAGGCCAACTCGCGGGCCACCGTGCACCGCTCCACGTACCTGGACTACATCGGCTTCAAGGTGTTCGACGCCGACGGCACCGTGGTCGGCGAGAAGCGCTTCCTGGGCCTGTTCTCCTCCGCGACGTACCGCACCAGCGTCCGCGACCTGCCCGTCGTGCGCCGCAAGGTCGCCGAGGTGGTCGCGTCCTCCCGGCTGTCCCCGCGCAGCCACTCCGGCAAGGAGCTGCTGGAGACCCTGGAGACGTACCCGCGCGACGAGCTGTTCCAGATCACCACCGGCGAGCTGTACCGCACCGCGATGGGCGTCCTGCGGCTGGCCGGGCGGCGGGAACTGCGGCTGTTCGTGCGCCGCGACGCGTACGGCCGGTTCGTCTCCTGCCTGGTGTACCTGCCCCGGGACCGGTTCACCACGGCCAACCGGCTGCGCATCCAGCAGATCCTGCAGGCGGAGCTCAACGGGATCGGCGTGGACTACACCACCCTGGTCGGCGAGCAGAAGTTCGCCCGGATTCACCTCGTCGTCCGCCTCGACCCCGGCAACCCGCCCGGCGTCATCAACGTCCGCCGGCTCACCGAGCGGCTGTCCGACGCCACCCGGCTGTGGGACGACGACTTCCGGCTCGTGCTGGAGCGCGAGGTCGGCGACGAGCACCAGGCCAAGGCGCTGTACCGGCGGTACTGCCGGGCGCTGCCGGACACCTACAAGGACGAGCACACCCCGTTCGAGGCGGTGAAGGACATCGCCAAGCTGGAGCTGCTGGACGAGCCGGGGCAGCTGGCCATGCACGTGTACCGGCGCCGCCAGGCCGAGAGCGACATCCGGTTCAAGGTGTTCCGCCTCGCCGACCCGATGCCGCTGTCCGCCGTCGTGCCGCTGCTGCACTCCCTCGGCGTGCGGGTGACCGACGAGCGGCCCTACGAGATCGAGCGCGCCGGCGGTACCGTCCACCTCTGCGACTTCGGCCTGCAACTGCCGCCGGACGCCCGGGCGATCGTCGGGGTCCGCTGCCACCTGGAGAACGCGTTCTCGGCGATGTGGCGGGGCGAGACCGAGATCGACAACTTCAACACCCTGGTCTCCAAGGCCCGGTTCACCTGGCGCGAGGTCGTCATCCTGCGGGCCTACGCGAAGTACCTGCGCCAGGCCGGCGCGACGGTCTCGCAGGACTACATGGAGACCACGCTGCTGGCCTACCCGGCGATCGCCGCGAAGCTCGTGGACCTGTTCACCGCCCGCTTCGACCCCCGGCTGCAGCTGTCCGAGACCGCGCGCTCGGAGTGGTCGAAGAAGATGGTCGCGGCCATCAACGCCGACCTGGACGAGGTGACGAGCCTCGACCAGGACCGGATCCTGCGGTCGTTCCTGCACCTGATCCAGGCGACGCTGCGGACGTCGTTCTTCCAGCGGGGTGATGGTGGGCGGCCGAAGTCGTACACGGCGTTCAAGTTGGATCCGCAGTCGATTCCGGATCTGCCGGCTCCTCGGCCGCGGTTCGAGATTTTCGTGTACTCCCCGCGCTTCGAGGGTGTCCACCTGCGCTTCGGTTCGGTGGCCCGGGGCGGGTTGCGGTGGTCGGACCGGCGGGAGGACTTCCGGACCGAGATCCTCGGGCTGGTCAAGGCGCAGATGGTGAAGAACGCCGTGATCGTGCCGACGGGGGCGAAGGGCGGGTTCGTGCTCAAGCAGAACCCGGGGGACCGGGACGAGGCGGTGGCCTGCTACCAGCTGTTCATCTCCGCCCTGCTCGACGTGACCGACAACCTCGACGGTGGCAAGGTGGTGGCGCCGCCGGACGTGGTGCGCCACGATCCGGACGATCCGTATCTGGTGGTGGCGGCGGACAAGGGCACGGCGACGTTCTCGGACATCGCGAACGAGATTTCGGTGCGGTACGGGTTCTGGCTCGGTGACGCGTTCGCGTCGGGCGGGTCGGCGGGGTATGACCACAAGAAGATGGGGATCACGGCCAAGGGCGCGTGGGAGTCGGTCAAGCGGCATTTCCGCGAGCTCGGCGTGGACACCCAGACGACCGGGTTCACGGTGGTCGGCGTGGGGGACATGTCCGGCGACGTGTTCGGCAACGGGATGCTGCTGTCGGAGCACATCCGGCTGGTCGCGGCGTTCGACCACCGGCACATCTTCATCGACCCGAACCCGGACGCGGCCACCTCGTTCGCCGAGCGGCAGCGCATGTTCGCGCTGCCCCGCTCCTCCTGGGACGACTACGACCGGTCGGTCATCTCGCCCGGCGGCGACGTCTACCCGCGCACCGCGAAGTCGGTCGACCCCTCCGACGAGGCGCGGGCGGCGCTCGGCATCACCACCACCGGCCCGCTCACCCCGAACGACCTCGTGCACGCGATCCTGTCGGCCCCCGCCGACCTGTTCTGGAACGGCGGCATCGGCACCTACGTCAAGGCGACCGGGGAGTCCCACGCCGACGTCGGCGACAAGGCCAACGACCACGTCCGGATCAACGGCGCCGAGCTGCGGGTGAAGGTCGTGGGGGAGGGCGGCAACCTCGGGCTGACCCAGCGCGGGCGGATCGAGTACGCGCTGGGCGGCGGCCGCATCATCACCGACTTCATCGACAACTCGGCCGGCGTCGACTGCTCCGACCACGAGGTCAACATCAAGATCCTGCTCGACCGGGCGATCGCGGACGGGGTGCTCGACCCCCGGGAGCGCAATCCGCTGCTCGCGGCGACCACCGACGAGGTCGGCGAGCTGGTCCTGCGCGACAACTACGACCAGGCGACCGCGCTGGGCAACGCGCGGGCGCAGTCGCGGTCGCTGCTGCCGGTACACCGGAGGCTCATGTCCGATCTTGAGCGGCGCGGGCAGCTCGACCGCGCGCTGGAGGACCTGCCCACCGACGAGCAGCTCGACGAGCGCGCGGCCGGCGGGGTCGGGCTCACCTCACCCGAGTTCGCGGTGCTGCTGTCGCACGTGAAGATCATGCTGCAGCGGGAGATCCTCGACTCCGGCCTGGCCGCCGACGACTGGACCAACGACGTCCTGGTCGGCTACTTCCCGACCCCGCTGCGCCGCCGGTTCGCCGCGGCGATGGCCGAGCACCCGCTGCGCCGCAAGATCATCGCGACCCAGCTGGTCAACCGGGCCGTCAACTGCGGCGGCACATCGTTCTTCTACCGCGCCTCGGAGGAGGCCGGGACCGGCGCCGCGGACATCCTGCGGGCATCCGTCGTCATGCAGCAGGTGTACGGCCTGAGCGACCTCCGCCACGCCGCCGAGTCCCTCGACAACCAGGTCCCGACCGAGGCGCAGACCGCGGTCAACCTGGAGCTGCGGCGGCTGCTCGACCGGGCGGTACGCTGGCTGCTGTCCAACCGGCGGCTCCCGATCGACGTGCCCGGCGAGACGGCCCGCCTGCGCCCCGGCATCGCGCACCTCCTGCCGCGGCTGGAGACGCTGCTGCACGGCCAGGAGCGCGAGGCCTTGCACGCCAACGCCCAGCGCCTGCGGGACCTCGGCCTGCCGGGCGAGATCGCGGACCGCACCACCCGCATCGCGTACGGCTTCGGCCTGCTCGACGTCGTCGAGGTCGCCGCCCGGACCGGCCGGGACGTCGGCGAGGTCGCCGCCGTCTACTACGTGCTGTCCGACCGCTTCCGCGTCGACGACCTGCTCTCGCAGATCTCCGCCCTGCCGCGCGAGGACCGCTGGCAGACCCTGGCCCGCCGGGCGCTGCGCTTCGACCTGTACGCCGCCCTGGCCGCCCTGACCGCCGAGGTCCTCGACGCGACGGCGCCCGGCGCCGACGCCGTGGCCCGCGTCAACGAGTGGGAGCAGGGCAACATCACCTCGATCGCCCGCACCCGCGGCGCGATCGGCGAGTTCGGCGAGTCCCCGGGCGACCTGGCCGCCATCTCAGTGCTGCTGCGCCAGATCCGCACCCTCGTGCGGACCTCCGCCGCCTGACCGGGTGGGTTTGCCCGGACCGGCCCCGGGCAGGCTGGATCGGTGCCCGACCCTCTCCGGTCGTGCGGCGTTCAGCGAATTCTCATGTCGTTCGCGGACCCTGACCGCATGCGCGCTGGGCTCGTCCGCCGGCGGCCCTGGATGGGGCTCGTCATCACCCTCGGGGTGGTGACGCTCGCGTTCGTGCTGCTGCGCCGCTCCCTGCCGGAGCCGCGCGCCGTGCTGGCCACCCTGACCGGCGCCCGCTGGTGGTGGCTGGCCGCGGCACTGGCCTTCGCCGCCGGCTCGCTCGTCTGCTACGGCACGCAGCAGCGCCGGCTGGTCGCCGCGCTCGGCGGTGCGATGTCACTGCGCCGCGCGACCGGGCTCGCCCTGGCCCGCACCACCCTGTCCACGGCGATGCCGGCCGGTGGCCCGGTGTCGACGGCGTTCGCGGTGCGGCAATACCGAAACCACGGCGTCGGTACCGCACGAGCCCTCGCCGTCGCCGCCCTGACCAGCGTGCAGGCCAGCGCCGCGGTCGCGGTGCTCTACCTCGGCTGGATCGCCGTCGCCGGGCTCGGCCGCCTGGCCGTCGCGCTGGTCCTGGCCCTCCCGGTCGCGCTGCTCGCCCGCCGCGTCACCTGGCGGCGGCTGGTACCCCGCCGGCGGGTCGAGCCGGGGCCGCGCGGCCGCTGGGGCCGGCTGGCCGGCTTCGGGGCGGACGCGGCCCGCGCGTGCGGCTCGCTCACCCGCCGAGACTGGTTGGTGTCGGGCGGCTCGGCGGTCGGCCGGCGGCTGCTCGACCTGGCCTGCCTGGCGGCCGTCGCCGCCGCCTACCGCCTCGACGCCGGCGTGGTGGCGCTCGTCGGCGCGTACCTCGCCGGGCTGCTCGTCCGGCAGATCCCGCTCGTCGCCGGCGGGGCCGGGCTGGTCGAGGCCAGCCTGCTCGCGGCGCTCGTCACCGTCGGCGCGAACGGCTCGGCGGCGGCCGCGGTCGTCGTGGCGTACCGGCTGCTGTCCTGCTGGCTCGTCGCCCTGGCCGGGCTGCCCGCGGTGTTCGCCCTCGGCGTCACCTGGCCGGCCCCGGCCCTTCGCTCAGACCCGGCAGACGGTGCCGTTGAGCGCGACGGCGGTGGGCGGGGAGACGATCGGCTGGGAGGTCCCGAGGAACCCGGTGTGGAACGGCACGCCCGTGGCGAGGCTGCTGTTCCAGGGCGCGTTGCTGGCCACGGTCACCGTGCCGCTGCCGACCGGCTGCGTGAAGGTCACCGGCCAGCCGCTGGTGATCCGCTGCCCGGCGGTGAAGGTGAACGTGAGCGCCCACCCGCCGGTGATCGGGTCCCCGGTGTTGACGATGTCGATCGTCCCGGAGAAGGGGCTGAACGAGGCGACGTTGAAGTACATCCGGCACCCGGCGGCCGCGTACGCCGCCCCGGACCCGGCGAGGGCGGCGGCCCCGCTGA
Source organism: Dactylosporangium sp. CS-033363 (assembly GCF_050942475.1). NCBI lineage: Bacteria > Bacillati > Actinomycetota > Actinomycetes > Micromonosporales > Micromonosporaceae > Dactylosporangium > Dactylosporangium sp. CS-033363. Next base: position 4,371,363 of record NZ_CP192032.1, read on the forward strand.
GCACGACGGCGGACCCGGCCAGCGCCGCGACTCTCGTGAAGGTCTTCATGGCGGCCGATCCTCTCGATCGCATGCGCACCTGTCGATGCGCTGAGGATACGGCCCGGACCGCCGCCCGCGAGCGCGTGCAGCGGTCCGGCGCCCCTTGACCGTGCGTCCGGTGTGGAACTTGCATCGGCTCACCCGCCGGTGCACGTCCACACGACGGGCAGCGGGGTGCCGCCGACCTGGCCGGCGAGCCTGGTGCCGTCGTCGCTCAGGGCGTACACCTCGCTGCCGCGCGGGTCGTCCCCCGCGTTCAGGCCCGGCAGTGTCACCTTGTCCGTCGCCGTGACGAGCCCCGAGGACCCGGCCATCCAGCCCCGGCCGTTGACCGCGGTGTACAGCCCCGGCGTGCCGGTCATGGCGCCGGTGCGCCGGTTGCGGACCACGCCCTCGAAGCGCTTGCCGCCGGGCTGGTCGTACAGGGCCTTGACGAGGACGTAGTCGCCGCGGATCGCGATGCCCCGGTAGTCCTTGCTCGTCGCGCCGTCACCGGTCGGGGCGGGCAGCGTCTCGACCCGGCCGTCGGGGTGCCACAGCACCGCGACGTTCTCCCAGCCGCCGCCCGATGCGGTGCCGACGATCGTGCCGTCCTCGCCGATGTCCGAGGCCGTGGTCTTCCAGCCCGGCACCGGGTTCGGCAGCGACACCGGAGCCGCGGCGGGGGAGTCCCAGCGGGCCGCCCCGTTCGCCGTCGAGCCGACCATCGTCCCCCGGTCGTTCAGCGCCACAACCCTGGCCGCGTTGCCCTTGAGCCGGGTCACCGTGCCGCCCTTGTACACCCAGGAGGCGAACACCTCGTGCACCAGGCTGGTGCCGACCGCGTCGCCGGTCGCGTTGACATCGGTCAGCATGGGGTCGTCGCCGGAGATGGCCACCGGATGGGGGACACCGTCGACCCAGATCACCGGACTGGGATGGTTGTCGTCCGGATACGTCCGGCCGGCGATGTACCGACCGCTGGCGTCGGCGCCGGTCACGACGCCCTTCGGCGGCTGACCGGCCGGGGTCGTCAGCTGTGCCGCGCGGCAGACCGGCGCCGCGCTCGCGGGTGCGGTCGGCGCGCCCGGCATCGAGTCGGCGGGCTGCGGCGCGGCGGGACCGCGCCAGCCCGTGGTCACCAGCCAGCCGGTGGCCAGGATGCCGAGCACGGCCGTGGCGACCCCCGCCGAGCCGGCCAGCCGCACCCGGCGGTGGTGGCGCTCCCCGTCGGCGACGGCCCGCATGACGTCCACCGCGGACGCGCCGGGCTCCCCGTCCAGGGCACGGAAGACCGCCACGCCGTACTGCTCGTCGGTACCCATCTGCCTCAGCTGTCCTTCCGTACGGTGATGTCGTCCCCCAGGACGCGGCGCAGCGTGGCCAGCCCCCGGGAGGACTGGCTCTTGACGTTCCCGGTCGAGCATTCGAGCGCGATGGCGACGTCCTCGACCGACATGTCGCACAGGAAGCGCAGGATGAGCACGGTCCGCTGCCGCGGCGGCACCTGCCGGAGCGCGGCCCGGACGGTCACCGCGTCGACCACGTGGTCGTGCGGCGACCGGCCCGGGTCGGGCCGGTCGGGGGCATCGCCGGTCAGCACCGCCCGGGACCAGGGGCGCCGCTTCTCGTCGACGAACGCCCGGACCAGCATCGTCCGCACGTACTGGTCGAGGTGCTCCACGCCGCCGACCCGCCGCCAGCGGACGTAGAGCCGGGTGATCGTCTGCTGCACGAGGTCGTCGGCGCGATGCCGGTCCCCGCACAGCACGTAGGCCAACTTGCGCAGCGCCGGCATGCGGCCGGTCACGTACTCGACGTACTGCTGCTGGATCTCGGTTCGCACCGGTAGGCATCCTTCCGCCCGCGTCCCGACAATAACGGCGCGCCCACCGCGGGAGGTTGCATCACCTTGCGACAAGGCTTCGGGCCCAGCGACCGGCCGGCGCGCTTACCGGGGGCGGTCGCGGGTAGACCCGCGCCATGTCGACCTCGGACGCGACGGCGACCGTCGTCGACCCGGTCGCGTTGCGGCGGACGATCGTCGCCACCGCGGCCGGGAACATGGTGGAGTGGTTCGACTTCGGGGTCTTCAGCTACATCGCCGTCACCCTCGGCGCGGTGTTCTTCCCCGAGGCCAGCGCGCCCGCCCAGCTGCTGTCGACGTTCGCCACCTTCGCCGCCGCGTTCCTCGTCCGGCCGCTCGGCGGGCTCTTCCTCGGGCCGCTCAGCGACCGGATCGGGCGCAAGCGGGTGCTGGTGCTCACCGTGCTGATGATGGCCTTCGGCACGTTCGCCGTCGGGCTGCTGCCGGGCTACGCGCAGATCGGGGTCTGGGCGCCGATCCTGCTGCTCGTGGCGCGGCTCGTGCAGGGCTTCTCGACCGGCGGCGAGTACGGCTCCGCGATGACGTTCATCGCCGAGCACGCCCCGGACCGCCGCCGCGGGTTCATGGGCAGCTGGCTCGAGTTCGGTACCCTCGCGGGCTATGTTCTGGGCGCGGCCCTCGTCACCTGGCTGACGGCGGTGCTCCCGCCGGAGGACCTGCTGGCGTGGGGCTGGCGGGTGCCGTTCCTGGTCGCCGGCCCGCTCGGGCTGGCCGGGCTCTACCTGCGGCTGCGGCTGGCGGAGACGCCGGCCTACGGGCACCTCGAGCGGCGCACGCCCCACCGCGACACGCGGATGTCGAACGAGCTCAAGCAGATCTTCCGGTACCAGCGGCGCCCGTTTCTGGTCTGCGCCGGTCTGGTGCTGGTGTTCAACGTGACCGCGTACATGCTGACGTCGTACCTGCCCAGCTTCCTGTCCGAGGAGATCGGCCTGTCCACGGCGACCGGGCTGGCCGTGGTGCTGGGCGTGATGGTGCTGCTCATGGCCCTGCTGCCGTTCGTCGGTCACCTCTCCGACCGGGTCGGGCGGCGGCCGGTGCTGCTCGCGGGGTGCCTGCTGCTCGTCGTCGGCGCGGTGCCCGCGTTCCTCGTCATCCGCGAGCGCACCGTGCCGTCGGCGGTGATCGGGTGCCTGCTGGTCGCCCTGATGTACGTCTGCTTCGACAGCACCATGCCCGGCACGCTGCCGGCGCTGTTCCCGACGGACGTGCGGGCGGGGGCGCTGTCCATCTCGTACAACATCTCGGTCTCGCTCTTCGGCGGGACGACCCCGTTCGTCACCACGGCGCTCGTCGACGCCACGGACAACCTGCTGGTGCCGGGCTTCATCCTGGCCGCGGGCGGGGCGATCGGCGCCGTCGCCGTCCTGCTCATGCCCGAGACGGCCGGCAAACCGCTGCCGGCCGCCCCGCCGGTGCTCGCCGCGCTAGGAGACCGCGCCTGACTGGGTGAGCAGGGTGGTGTACCAGCTGTCGGAGGGATGGTTCGTCGCCGGATAGTTGGCGATCGGGTTCGTCGCGTACGAGGCGCTGTCGAAGTCCCAGCCGCGCACGATGTGCCCGGACTGGCGGCTCGCCGTGATGAAGGTCTTGTTGGACGCGGTGGCCGCGTAGAACAGGGCGCCCTCCTGCAGGATGGCGGCGTCGCCGGACTGGTACTCGTCGAACGCCGTCTGCGGGTAGCGGATGCGGTCGGTGGCGATCGGGCCGGTGGAGTACAGCAGCGTCTGGGCGGGTGCGGCCCCGTCGGTGCCGGTGCGCACCGAGACCCGGGTGCCGGCGGCGTTGGTCGAGGTCGCCGCGTCGAACAGGGCGTCGGCGGTCTTCGCGTTCCCGCTCCACGCGACGGTGCCCGCGGCCGCGTTCAGGGTGCCGGTCCACGTCCAGTTCTGGCCGCCCGACTTGGCGCGGTGAATCTCGCGGAGGGTCGTGCCGCCGCCGGTGAAGCGGATCGTCGGGGTGACCCCGCTGTCGTACTGCCGGCTGGCCGACCAGGTGATCTCGCCGTCCGCGCCGAGGGTTCCGGTGTGGTACCAGAGCGTGTCGGCCGACTGCGACTTGTGCACCTCGACCAGCTGGCCGCTGTCGTTCAGGGCGATCGCCGGGGTGGTGCCGGTGTCGTATTTGCCGTGCCGCAGCCAGGTGATCCGGCCGTCGGTGCCGTAGGAGCCGGTCCAGTACCAGAGCGTCCCGGAACCGGAGTCGTGGACCTCCACGACCTGGCCGCGCGCGTTGACCGCGACCGCGGGGTGGTAGCCGACGTCGCGGCGGTACTCGGTGCGGGTCCCGGCGTCGCCCGACAGCAGCGTCAGCACCCGCCCGCGCAGCGACCCGATGGTGCCCAGCGCGCCCGGCACGTCCTTGGCCATCAGCAGCCGCGACCCGAACGCGTCGCGCAGCTCCTGGTTCAGGGCCAGGAGGTTGCCGGCGGCGTACGACGGGTTGTCGGTCAGGTTGTCCTTGAGGTCGAGCATGACCACGATCGGCGCGTGCGCCGGGTGGGCCGCAGACCACGTGTTGACCGTCTGCAGCCAGTCGCGCAGCAGGTTGGAGCCCGGGTTCCCGGTGTGGTCGACGGCGTCCCCGGGCCCGTTGTGCCCGATCGAGTAGTCGCGGTTGGCGGCGTAGTCGTTGTCGTGGATGTCGAACTCGATGAACCGCACGCCGCTGTCGAGCTGCGCGGTGATCGGGCCCTTGCTGCCGTCGACGTTGCCCGAGTAGCTGTTGTGGGTGGCCCGGAACACCGCCGACGCGAACGGCAGGCTGTCGCCGGGCGCGGCCGCCAGGCTCGCGACCGGCACGGCAAGTGTTGCGGCACAGGCGATGCCGAGCGCGGCCGCCAGACGAAACTTCATGGTTCATCTATGTCACGGGCACGGCGACGGCCTCAATGCGCGCCCGGTGAACGTTCAAGGTCCATCGTTTCGCCGGGCCGTTGTCGGAAATTCATTGATTATGGTGGATGCGGTAGATAGCCTCGGCGGACCTGATCAAAGGAGTGTCCGATGACGCATGGTCTCAGCCGCCGCGGTGTGCTGCGCGGCGCGGCCCTGACCGGCGGCCTGACGGTCGGCGGCGCGCTGTTCGCCCGGCCCGGCACCGCGTTCGCCGCGCCGGTGATCTACAACCCGTTCGCCGGGTACACCATCACCCAGACCTGGGCCCAGCACCGCGCCAACGGCTCGCTCGGCGGGATCGACTTCGCCATGGCGGTCGGCACCGCGCTGCCGGCCTGCGGGGCGGGGACCGTCACGAACATCCCGAACAACGGCACCGGCGGGCACACGGTGACCATCGCGCACGCGGACGGGTACAAGAGCCAGTACCTGCACCTGTCGGCCTTCGTGCTGGCCAACGGCACCGCGGTGGCCTCCGGCGCGACGGTCGGGCGGTCCGGCGGCGCGGCCGGGGCGCCCGGATCGGGCTCGTCCACCGGCCCGCACCTGCACTGGCACATGATCGATCCGAGCGGCGTGCGGATCAACCCGCTCGAGTACGTGGCGGCCCACCCGCCCGCCGCCGGCCTGCCCAAGACGGCCACCGAGACCTCCGGCACCCCCGACTCGACGTGCTACAAGCGGATGCAGAACTGGCTGCGGCTGACCAACGGCTACACCGGCCCGATCGACGGCGTCCCCGGCACCAACACCTGGGCGGCGCTGCAGCGGGCGATGCGCGGGTACGGGTACACCGGCCCGATCGACGGCGTCATGGGCCCGAACTCGTGGCGCGCCGTGCAGCAGCTCGCGTCCGGCTACGGCTACACCGGCCCGCTGGACGGCGTGATGGGCCCCAACTCCTGGCGCGGCTTCGCCCGCTTCCTGAACCAGGACCGCTGGAACTGAGGGCGCGGGCTCCGGACCGATGCATGAACCGACCGGCAGCGGGCACTGGCCCCTGACGGCGGTACGGCGGAGGGAACCGGACGATGGCGACCAGGGACGCGAACGCCGCCGGGCCGGGGCGCGGGGTGACGGTCGTCGGCGTGGACGGGGCCGCGGAGAGCGAGGTCGCCATCCGCTGGGCCGCGGCCGACGCCGTGTCGTCGGGCCGGCGGCTGCACCTGGTCCACGCCTGCACCGGCCCGCCACTGGTCCATCCGCCCGCGGGCCTCGCGATGCCCGTGCCCGCCCCGTCGCGCCCGCTGCCCCACGCCGAACGGCTGCTCGCCGCCGCGGCGGACCTGGCCCGGCAGGTCGGCCCCGACCTCATCGTCTCCGCGGAGGCCGTGGGCGGCCCGCCGGTCCCCACGCTGCTCGCCGCCGCCGCGGACGCCGTCCTGCTCGTCGTCGGCCGGCGCGGCGCCGGGACGCGCGGCCGGACCCTCGGCGGCTCCACCGGCGCCGAGCTCGCCGCCCGTGCGGGCTGCCCGGTCGTGGTCGTCCGCGAGCAGCGCCGACCGGCCGGGCCCGGCGCGGGGCGGGTGGTCGTCGGCGTCGACGGATCGCCGGCCTCCGCCGCGGCCATCGCCTTCGCCGTCGAGCAGGCGGCGGCGCGCGGCACCGGCGTGACCGCGGTCCACGCGTTCCAGGTGCCGGTCGATCCGATGCTCGGCCAGCGGCTGCCCGGCTCCTTCGACCTCGGCGCCAGGCACGCCGCGGCCGACCGGCTCCTGGAGGAGGCCGTGGCCGCCTGGCGACCCGGCGCCGACCTGCGGGTCCGGGCGGAGCTCGGCGGGGCCACCGGCGCCCTGATCCGGGCCGGGTCCGGCGCCGATCTGGTGGTGGTCGGGGCGGCCGGCCACAGCACCGTAGGCCGGCTCCTGCTGGGATCGGTCAGCCGGGCGGTCCTGCACCACGCGTCCGGCCCGGTCGCCGTGGTGCACCCGGCCCCCGGCGCGACGGCAGCGACGCTGCACCACCGTGCGCCGATCGGGAGGACGCCCGCCGCCCCCATAGGGTGGACGCATGAGTGACGACATCGACCAGCGGATCGAGCTGGCGGCCGAGCGCGGCGACCTGGACGAGCTGCGCCGCCTGGCCGCGGCCGGCAGCCGCGACGCCGAGGACCAGCTCGTCGAGCTCGCCCAGGAGCGCGAGGACCTCGACGAGCTGCGCCGCCTCGCCGCGGCCGGCAACCGGGACGCCGCCGACATCCTGCTGGAGCTGGACGAGGAGGCTTAGCGCAGCGCGGCCAGGGCCTCCCGCAGGATGCGGTCGCTGAGCTCGGTGCCGGCGGTGGCCCGGGCCAGGATCAGCGCGCCCACCGCCATGCTCACCGCCGCCGTCCCGCCGAGCTTGCCGGCGAAGTCCTCGACGCCCTCTGCGTACGTGGCCGTCAGCTCCGCGTCCGCGGCCGGCATGTCGCGGGCGAAGCCGGCGATCGGGCACCCGTCGCCCGGGTCGTCGCGGTGCTCCGCCGACAGGTAGTAGTCCAGGAAGCCGGGGCGGGCCAGCCGCTCGCCGATGTCGGACAGCCCCAGCGCCAGCGCCTCCACGGCCAGGGCGTCCTTCGACGTGAACTGCTTGTAGAAGCCGCCGTGGGTCAGGCCGGCGCCGGCCATCACGTCGGCCACGCTCACCTGGTTGACGCCGCGCTCGCGGAACAGCCGCGCCGCCGTCTCGACGACCCGGCGGCGGTTCTCCCGTGACTGTTCCTGTGACACCCGGCTCATGCTGCCATCTTAGATTACGACCCTAATCTAAGGGTACGGTCACCACCATGGGTACCGACCTCACGTACGCCGACGCGACCGCGCTCGCCGAGCTGATCCGCACCGGACAAGCGTCCTCCGCCGAGGTGGTGCGGGCTCACCTCGATCGGATCGAGGCCGTGAATGGGCGTACCAACGCGATCGTCACCCTCGCCGACGGCGCGCTGGACGCCGCCGAGGAGGCCGATCGGGAGCTCGCCGGCGGTGCCGATGTCGGGCCGCTGCACGGCGTGCCCTTCACCGCCAAGGACTCGTTCGACACCGCCGGGGTGGCGACCCAGCGCGGGTCGCCGATCTTTGCCGGGCGCGTGCCGGAGACCGACGCGACCGCCGTGGCGCGGATGAAGCGGGCCGGCGCGATCCTGCTGGCGAAGACCAACCTGCCCGAGTTCTCGTACTGGATCGAGTCCGACAACCTCCTCACCGGCCGGACCAACAACCCGTGGGACCTCGGCCGGTCCTCCGGCGGCTCCAGCGGCGGGGAGTCCGCGGCGATCGCGTCCGGGATGTCGCCGCTGGGGCTCGGCAGCGACCTGTCCATCTCGCTGCGCGGGCCCGCCGCCGACACCGGGATCGCCGCCCTCAAGGCGACCCACGGGCGCGTGCCGATGACCGGGATCTGGCCCCGGGAGCCGCGCCGCGACTGGCACGCCGGACCGATGGCCCGTTCCATCCGCGACCTCGCCCTCGCGTACGGCCTGCTGGCCGGACCCGACGGCGCCGACGGCTTCTCCGGCGTGGCGAGCGACTACGACACCGGCCTCGGTGCCGATCACAACAAGACCGTCAGGGTCGGCTGGCTGGTCGACTCCGGGCTCGGACCGGTCGACGGCGAGGTCGCGGCGACGGTCCAGGCGGCCGCGGAAGCGTTGCAGGGCGCCGGAGTCCGGGTCGAGCCCGTGCACATCCCGGCCCTCGAGCGCGACAACCCGCTCGACCTCTTCGCCCGCCAGCACGTCATGGAAATGAAGCCGCCGGTCCGCGAGGTCACCGCGGGACGCGAGGAGCAGATGTTCGCGTACTCCAGGACCCTGCTCGGCACCCCGGACACGTCCACAGTGGACTACGTCGACGCCGAGGAGGGCGTGGAGCGCCTGCGGGACGGCTTCGCGGACTACTTCCGCCGGTACGACCTGCTGCTGCTCCCGGTCACGACGATCCCCGCGCACGCCCACGGGCTCGGCACGTTCACCATCGACGGCCGGACGGTCGACGCGTTCCACGTGAGCTCGACGACCGTACCGTTCAACCTCACCGGGCTCCCCGCGCTGTCCATGCGCTTCGGCACCACCGGCGACGGCCTGCCGATCGGCGTGCAGCTGGTCGCCACGTGGCACGCCGAGTCCACCATCCTGCGCGTCGCGGCGCTGCTGGAATCCCTGAGCCCGGTCCGCGACGAGCACCCTCCCCTGTAGAACAAAGGACGCCGCATGTACAGCAAGGCCGACCTGACCGACGCCGTCACCCGCCTGTTCCGCGACAACGAGCGCGGCCCGATCCTGCCGATGCTCGCCGACGACGTCGTGCTGACGCTGCCCGCCACCCTGCCGTACGGCGGCGTCTACACCGGCCGCGCCGCGTTCGACGACTTCTTCGCGCACAGCCCGGGCGGCGGGCCGGTCTGGGCCTCGTTCGACATCGCGGTCGACGAGGTGCTCGCCGCCGACGACCACCTCGTCGCCCGGCTCACCAACACCGCCGTACCCCGAGCGACCGGCGAGCCTGTGGTCTTCCAGAACCTCTGGCTCTTCGGGCTCGCCGGCGGGCGGATCGTGCGGGTCCAGCTCTACGCCGACACCGCGGTGGTGGCCGGCCGCTAGGGCGTCACGTCCCGCTGGAACGCGAGCCCGATCTCGGCCGGCCCGGCCGGCACGAAGCCCGTCTTGAGCAGGACCCGCTGCGAGGCGACGTTCGCGCGCGAGGTGGCCGCGCGCAGGGTGCGCAGCCCGTGCTCGGCCGCCGCCAGCCGGCACAGCTCCCGCACGGCCACGGTCGCCAGCCCGCGCCCGACGGCATCGAGCCCGACCCGGTAGCCGAGGTTCGCCGCGCCGTCGCTCAGGTCGTAGAGGTTGAACCGGCCCAGGATCCCGCCGTCCTCGGCGACGAGCAGGTAGTAGGCGCACTCGCCGGCCTCCTGCTCGGCCAGGGCCGCGCGGTGGCGGTCGGCGAACTGCTCGAAGTACTCGTCGCCCCGGTCGGAGATGGTGCTGGTGAACCAGGCTCGGTTCGCCAGCTCGAAGGCGAGCACCGCCGGAGCGTCATCGGCGTGCAGCCGCCGCAGTTCAGGCACGGCCAGACCCTACCGTCCCGCCCGCCGGACGGCGCGGAGTTTGGGCGTGGGCGGGCCGGGCAGAGCCCCGGGACGTTCCGCCGCAGGAGGTCGCCCGATGCGAGTAGTCGTGAATCTCACCCGCTGCCAGGGGTACGCCCAGTGCGCCTTCCTCGCGCCGGAGGTCTTCCGGATGCACGGGAACGAGGCGCTGCTGTACGACGCGGAGCCCGACGAGGCCTTCCGCGCGCACGTCCAGCAGGCCGCGGCCGCCTGCCCGGTCCAGGCCATCCTCGTCGACCGGCTCGGCGCCCGGGAGGCGGCGCGGCCCGTCACGGCGGGCGAGGGACCCGGCCGCCTCGACGCCGGCCTCGAGGCGCTGCGCCGCGACGGGCGGATCGTCATCGTGGGCGCCTCCCTGGCCGGCACCCGGGCGGCGGCGGTCCTGCGCCGCGACGGCTTCCGCGGCCGGCTGACGCTCATCGGCGACGAGCCGTTTGGGCCCTACGACCGCCCGCCGCTGTCCAAGCAGGTGCTCGACGGCTGGCTGCCCGCCGACGGCACCGAGCTGCCCCGGCGCGAACAGCTCGACGCCGAGTGGATGCTCGGCACCCCGGCGACCGGCCTGGAGCGCGCCGCACGCCGGGTGCGCCTGGCCGACGGGCGCGCGGTCGACTACGACCGGCTGCTCATCGCCACCGGCGCCCGGGCCCGGCCCTGGCCCGACGCCGGCGAGGCGGCCCTCGACGGCGTGTTCGTGCTGCGCGGCCGGGACGACGCCGCGGCCCTGCGCCGCCGGCTCGACGCGCGTCCGGACCGGGTGCTGGTGATCGGGGCCGGCTTCACCGGCTCGGAGGTCGCCTCCGTCTGCCGGGAGCGCGGGCTGGCCGTGACCGTCGCCGAGCGGGGCGAGACGCCGCTGGTCGGCGCGCTCGGCGCGGTGGTCGGGGCGGTCGCCGCCGACCTGCAGCGGTCGCACGGCGTCGATCTGCGCTGCGGCGTCACCGTGTCCGCCCTGGAGGGCGACGGGCGGGGCCGGCTGCGGCGGGCGCACCTGTCCGACGGCACCACCGTCGACGCCGACGTGGCCGTGGTCGCGCTCGGCGCGGTGCGCAACACCGAATGGCTGTACGACTCGGGCCTCGCGGTGGCCGCCTGGGGCGTGGGCTGCGACGCCGGCTGCCGCGCCTTCGACGTCAACGGTCTCGTCACCGACGACGTGTTCGTGGCCGGGGACGTCGCCCGGTTCCCGCACCCGCTGTACGACTACGAGTTCCTGGCCCTGGAGCACTGGGGCAACGCGGTCACGCAGGCCGAGGTCGCCGCGCACAACATGATCAGCGCCGCCCCCGAGCGCTGGCCGCACCTGGCCACCCCGGTCTTCTGGTCCTCGCAGTTCGGCGTCAACATCAAGTCCGTCGGGGTGCCGACCTACGCCGACGAGGTGCTCATCGCCCAGGGCGACCCCGAGCGCCGCCGGTTCGTGGCCGTGTACGGCAAGGAGGGGCGCATCACCGCCGCGGTCGCCTTCGACCAGGGCCGGTGGCTGGAGCACTACCAGCGCCTGATCGAGCGGTCGGCGCCGTTCCCGCCGGACGCCCGGGCCGTCGACCCGCCGGCCGATCGCCGCGCCGTCCCGCCCGGCGTGCCGGACCGGGGCACCCGGGAGCTCGAGGCGACGGTCATGGTCACCGGGCACGCGCCCAGCGAGCGCCGGGCCGAGCTGGTCCACCACCACTGAAAGGGTCCACCATGGCCGACACGGCGCTCCTCGACCGCATCCTCGACCAGGCGGGACGGGCCGACCCGTACCCGCTCTACGCCCGCCTCCGCGAGACGCCGGTGCTGCGGCGGCCGGACGGCACCTACGTGGTGAGCACCTACCACGAGGTGGTCGCCCTGCTGCACGATCCGCGGGTCAGCTCCGACCCGCGCCACCATCCCGGCGGCGAGGCCCTGGCCGAGTCGGGCGAAGGGCTGCCGATGGAGTTCATCCGGCTCGACCCGCCGGCCCACGACCGGCTGCGCGACGCGGCGATGCGCCCGTTCGGGCCGCCGCAGACGCCCGGGCGCATCCAGGCCATGCGCCCGTGGCTGACCGGCCTCGCCGGCGAGCTGCTCGACGGGCTGGCCGGGCGGGGCGAGGCCGAACTGGTCGCGGAGTTCGCCTACCCGCTGCCGGTGGCCGCGATCTGCCGGCTGCTCGACGTGCCCCGGTCGGACCAGCCGCGCTTCAGCGCGTGGGCCGATGCGCTGATCCGCACCTTCGACCCGGCCACCGGCTCGTTCGTCGAACGCCAGCAGGCGCGCAACGCGGCCGTGGCCGACCTCGGCGACTATCTGGCGCGCCTGGTCGACGGGCGCGCGGGCCGTACCGGCGAGGATCTGATTTCCGGCATGCTCGCCGACGCCGGCCCGCACGGCGCGATGACCCGCGGCGACGTCGTCGCCACGAGCGTGCTGCTGCTCGTCGCCGGCCACGAGACCACCGTGAACCTGATCGCCAACGGCATCCTGACCCTGCTGCGCCGGCCCGAGCACCTCGAACGGCTGCGCGCCGACCCGGACCGCGTGGTGCCGCTCGTCGAGGAACTGCTGCGCTACGAGCCGCCGGTGCACATGCTCACCGGCCGCAGCGCGCTCGCCGACATCGAGATCCTCGGCACCACCATCCCGGCCGGCTCGGAGCTCATGCTCATGCTCGCCGCGGCCAGCCGCGACCCGGCCCGCTTCGCCGAGCCCGACGGCTTCGACCCGGACCGGCCCGACAACGAGCACCTCGGCTACGGCAGCGGCATCCACTACTGCTTCGGCGCCCCGCTGGCCCGGATCGAGACCCAGGTGGCGCTGCTGGCGTTCGCGGACCGGGTGAAGAACCCGCGGCTGGTGACCGACCCGCCGCCGTACCGGCCGAACCCGGCCCTGCGCGGCCCGAGCGAGCTGCGCGTGGCGTTCGACGGCTAGACGGCTAGACGGCGCGGCCGTAGCCGGGGCGGTCGGCGTGGTCGCGGCCGTGCTCGTCCCAGGTGTACAGGTGCAGGGCGAGGCCGTCCGGGTCGGCGAAGACCAGCAGCCAGCCGATCGAGGCCTCGATCACCGGCGAGTGCTCCACGCCGAGGCCGTCCAGGTGGGCGGCCCAGGCCTCGAGGTCGGCGCGGCCCCGCACGGCGAAGCTGACCGGGTCGAAGCCGGCGCAGCCCTCCGCCGCGGCCGGGTTGACGCGCAGGCCGACGCTCGTCGGGCCGAGGCCCGGTGCCTCGCAGACGAGGCCGCGGACCACGCCGTCGGCGTCGCGGAACTCCATGGCCGGGCGGAGCCCGAAGACCCGCCGGTACCAGTCCAGCGACCGGTCCAGGTCGGTCACCGGGATCTTCACGTGGTGCACGCCGGCCAGTTCGAGGGTGGGCATGGCGACCTCCGAATTTCGCTGCAGCAGTACTGCTGCTAATATGGACCGCATGCCCCCACCCGTCAAGCGTGCCGAGGCCGCGGCCCGGACCCGGGCGCGCATCCGCGAGGCGGCGGCCGCGCTGTTCGTCTCCCGCGGGTACGTCGTCACGACCATGCGCGACATCGCGCGGGCGGCGGAGGTGGGGGAGCGCACGGTGTACGCGGCGTTCCCGGGCAAGGCCGAGCTGTTCCGGCACGTGCTCGACGTGGCCACCGCCGGCGACGAGGAGCCGGTCGCGGTGGCCGACCGGCCCGAGATCCGCACCGGCGACCTGCCCACGGTGCTCGGCTACACCGCCGACCTGTTCGAGCGGGCCGGCGACCTGATCATGGTCACCGTCCAGGCCGCCGACGCCGACCCCGACATGCGCGCGGCCGCCGACGCGGGGGCGCGGGCCACGCGGGCGGTCTGGCTGACGCTGACCCAGTCCCTGCACGACGCGGGCGAGCTGCGGGCCGGGCTGAGCGCGCAGGAGGCCGCGGACATCCTCTACGCGCTCGCCTCGCCGCACACGCACCAGCTGCTGCGGCGGCACTGTCGATGGACCCCGCAGCGGTACCGCACGTGGCTCACCGAAACCGCCACCCAGCAGCTGCTACGGCGCGGTGGCGGCGACGATCTGCTCGGCTAGGTCCTGCCACTGGGCGAAGCCGTCCGGGCTCGCCGCGCCCTGCACCGCCTGCGCGGCCGCGCCGGCCGGCAGCTGCTCCCAGCCGTCGACCTGGACGAGCGCGGCGTAGAACAGCCCCGCGGCCGCGGCCGGGTCCATCAGCTGCGCCACCGTGCCCCGGTCCGCGCCCTGCTGGAACAGCCCGAGCCCGTCGCCGTCCGTGGTGGTCACGCCCTCGTTGGGCAGGTCCAGCGACTCGGGCACGGCGGCGTTGGCGAGGTTGTGCAGGTGGCTCTCCTGCAGCGCGGCGGCGACGGCCACGACGAACGCGCTGCTGGGCAGGCCGAGCTGCTTGCCCGCCGCGACGATCGTGGTGGCATTGGCCATCTCGACCGCACCGGCCGGAGCGCTGGGAGTCTCGCTCGGCGTCAGCGAGGGAGCGGCGGTCGTGGTCGAGGTCCGCGGTGGGGGTGGCGGCTGCGTCGTAGATCGCGCATGAGACGGAGACGGAGACGGCGGCACAGACCGGCTGGGCGTGTCGGGCGTGCGCGGCTCGGACCGGGACGCGCGGCGCTCGGCCTCGGCGATCCGGTTCTCGGCGCTGGAGGCGGACACCGCCGGCGCCGCGGCCGGGGCCGGGGAGGGCGGGGCGTCGGAGCCGGTGAACAGCAGCGGCACGCCGGCGACGGCCGCGAGCGCGATCACGACGGCGGCCGTGTACCGGCCGGTGACACCCCGGCGCGGAGCCGCATGACGGCCGCGGCGGGACTGCGAGCGGTGCTCCATGAGGTACCTCAGAACTGTCCACGAACAACGCGCGACCATAACCGCTGGTGGGACCCGGTCCGCTCGGCGCGGGGCGAAAACGGCCGGGGCGCCCGGTGCACCCGGCATGATGGCCACATGGCCACCGGCGGCAACGATCAGGAATCAAGAAGCACCAGGTCCCGGGCCCCAATAGGCTTCTCGGCATGACAGACATCGAGAACCTGGGCATCAAGACCGTGCTGCACCCCGTCTCCGACGTTGAGAAGGCCAAGGCGGTCTACACCGCGCTGCTGGGCATCGAGCCGCAGACCGACTCGGCGTACTACGTCGGCTACGACGTCGCCGGGCAGCACATCGGGCTGGTGCCGGGCGGGAACGGGGAGACGGTGCCGGTGTCGTACTGGCACGTCACCGACATCGCCGGCAAGATCGCCGAGATCACCGCGGCCGGCGGGGCCGTCAAGCAGGACGCCCGCGACGTCGGCCACGGCCGGCTCGTCGCGACCGTCACCGACGCCGACGGCAACGTGCTCGGCCTGCTCCAAGACCCGCAGTGAACCCCGAACCGCGCACGCGGCAGCAGCGCCAGGCCGACACGCAGAACCGGCTCGAGCGGGACGTCGACCTGTGGGTCGCGACGGCGTCGAGCGAGGGCGTGCCGTACCTGGTGCCGCTGTCCTTCGACTGGGACGGGCAGGCGCTGCTCATCGCCACGTCGGCGGACAGCCCGACCGGCCGGAACCTGATCGCGTCGGGCCGGGTACGGCTGGGGCTCGGGCTCGTCCGGGACGTGAACATGATCGACGGCGACGTCGAGGTGCTCGCGATCGACGCGCTGCCCCAGGACGCCGGCGACCGGTTCGCCGCCCGCAGCGGGTTCGATCCGCGCGAGCTCGGCGACCGGTACCGGTGGTTCCGCATCACGCCGCGCCGGGTCCAGGCCTGGCGCGAGGAGAATGAGCTGCGCGGGCGCGACGTCATGCGCGACGGACACTGGCTGCAATAGGGAGACGAGATGGCAAAGCACGTTGCTGACGGCCATGACCTGATCCGCGTGCATGGCGCGCGCGAGAACAACCTCAAGGACGTCAGCATCGAGCTGCCGAAGCGCCGCCTGACCGTGTTCACGGGGGTCTCCGGCTCGGGCAAGAGCTCGCTGGTGTTCAGCACGATCGCCGCCGAGTCGCAGCGGATGATCAACGAGACGTACAGCGCGTTCGTGCAGGGCTTCATGCCGACCCTGGCCCGGCCGGAGGTGGACCGGCTCGAGGGGCTGACCACCGCGATCGTCGTCGACCAGCAGCGCATCGGCTCCGACCCGCGCTCGACGGTCGGCACGGCCACGGACGCCAACGCGATGCTGCGCATCCTGTTCAGCCGGCTCGGCAAGCCGCACATCGGCGGGCCGAACGCGTTCTCGTTCAACGTGCCCTCGGTGCGCGCGACCGGCGCGATCACCGTCGAGCGCGGCAACCAGAAGACGATCAGGGCGGAGTTCTCCCGCACCGGCGGCATGTGCCCGCGCTGCGAGGGCCGCGGCTCGGTCACCGATCTCGACCTGACGCAGCTGTACGACGCGGACAAGTCGCTCAACGAGGGCGCGATCACGGTCCCGGGGTACAGCATGGAGGGCTGGTACGGCCGCATCTTCACCGGCTGCGGGTACTTCGACCCGGACAAGCCGATCAAGAAGTACACCAAGCGGGAGCTCAACGACTTCCTGCACAGGGAGCCGACGAAGATCAAGGTCGACGGGATCAACCTCACCTACGAGGGCCTGATCCCGAAGATCCAGAAGTCGATGCTGTCCAAGGACGTCGAGGCGATGCAGCCGCACATCCGCGCCTTCGTCGAGCGCGCGGTGACGTTCCAGACCTGCCCGGAGTGCGAGGGCACCCGGCTGGCCGAGGGCGCGCGGTCCAGCAAGGTCAAGGGCATCAACATCGCCGACGCGTGCGCGATGCAGATCAGCGACCTGGCCGAGTGGGTGCGCGGGCTCGACGAGCCGTCGGTGGCGCCGCTGCTGGAGGGGCTGCGGCACGCCCTGGACTCGTTCGTCGAGATCGGCCTCGGGTACCTCTCGCTCGACCGCCCGGCCGGCACGCTCTCCGGCGGCGAGGCCCAGCGGGTCAAGCTCGTGCGGCACCTCGGCTCGTCGCTGACCGACATCACGTACGTGTTCGACGAGCCGACGATCGGCCTGCACCCGCACGACATCGCCCGGATGAACGACCTGCTGCTGCAGCTGCGCGACAAGGGCAACACGGTGCTCGTCATCGAGCACAAGCCGGAGACGATCGCGATCGCCGACCACGTCGTGGACCTCGGCCCCGGCGCCGGCGCGGCGGGCGGCCAGATCTGCTTCACCGGCACCGTCAAGCAACTGCGCGCCAGCGACACCGCGACCGGCCGGCACCTCGCGGACCGGGTCGCCCTCAAACCGGACGTGCGCAAGCCGACCGGCACGCTGCCGATCCGCGGCGCCAACACCCACAACCTGCGCGACGTCGACGTCGACATTCCCCTGGGTGTACTGACCGTGGTCACCGGCGTCGCCGGCTCCGGCAAGAGCTCGCTGCTGCACGGCTCCATCCCGGCGACGGCGGGGGTCGTCGCGGTGGACCAGAGCCCGATCCGCGGGTCGCGGCGCAGCAACCCGGCGACGTACACCGGCCTGCTCGAGCCGATCCGCAAGGCGTTCGCGAAGGCCAACGGCGTGAAGCCGGCCCTGTTCAGCGCGAACTCCGAGGGCGCCTGCCCGACCTGCAACGGCGCCGGGGTCGTCTACACCGATCTCGGCATGATGGCCGGCGTGTCCTCCGTGTGCGAGGAGTGCGAGGGGCGGCGGTTCGAGGCGAGCGTCCTGCAGTACAAGATGGGCGGCCGGGACATCAGCGAGGTGCTCGCCATGCCGGTGACCGAGGCGGAGGCGTTCTTCGCCGCGGGGGAGGCCAAGCTGCCCGCCGCGCACGCGATCCTGGGGCGGCTCGCCGACGTCGGGCTGGGCTATCTGGGCATCGGCCAGGCCCTCACCACGCTGTCCGGCGGCGAGCGGCAGCGGCTGAAGCTGGCCACCCACATGGCCGACAAGGGCGGCGTGTACGTCCTCGACGAGCCCACCACCGGCCTGCACCTCGCCGACGTGGAGCAGCTGCTGGGCCTGCTCGACCGGCTCGTCGACAGCGGCAAGTCGGTGATCGTCATCGAGCACCACCAGGCCGTCATGGCGCACGCCGACTGGATCATCGACCTCGGCCCCGGCGCCGGCCACGACGGCGGCCGGATCGTGTTCGAGGGCACCCCGGCCGACCTGGTCGCGGCGAAGTCGACGCTGACCGGCGAGCATCTGGCGGACTACGTCCGCCGCTGATGCAACCGGATGGCCGGCTCGCGGGTCGCATCGGTATGCGTCTTTTCACGGGGGTCTGCTGCGTCCTGCTGCTCGCCGGCTGCTCCGCCACGGCCGAACCGGCGGGTCCGGCCAGTCCGGCCAGTCCGGCCGATCCCGCGCCGACCACGGCGGCATCGGTGTGCGGCGACCCGGAGCTCACCGGCAAGGCGGTGCGCTTCCCGGGCAAGACCGGCGCCGAGCTGGGCGGCTACCTGGTCGGCACCGGCGGCGTCACGCTCGTGCTCGCCCCGCAGGCCAGCGCCACGAGCTGCTCGTGGCTGTCGTGGGCCAAGGGCAAGGCGGCGGCGGGGTACCGGGTGCTGGCGTTCGACTTCAACGGCGAGGGCACCTCCCGCCGCGCCGACACCGGCAAGAACTCCGACGACGTGGCCGCCGCGGCCGCCTACGCCCGCACCGGCGGCTCCGGCAAGGTGGTGCTGATCGGCGCCTCCCGCGGCGCGACGGCCACCCTGATCGCGGCGGCCGCGATGACCCCGCCGCCGGCCGCGGTCATCAGCCTCTCCGGGCCCTCCAGCTACGGCGGGGAGAGCGCGCTGGACGCGGTGCCGAAGCTGACCGCACCGGTCCTGTACGTCGCGGCCAAGGGCGACACCGGCTTCGCCGACACCGCGCAGGCGATGCACGACGCCACCCCCGGCCAGTCCCGCAAGCTCGTGCTGGTCGAGGGCAGCCTGCACGGCACGGCCCTGCTCACCATCACGGCCGAGGGTGCCCCGGAGGCGACCAAGGCCGTCGACGACTACCTGCGCACCACCGCCCCGCCGGCCTGAGCGGGCCGGCGGGGCGGTGGTGCGATCGGTCAGTACACCTCGATGATGTTGTTGTTGATCCCGTCGAGGACGGCGGTGATCTGGGTGTAGCGCAGGGTCGTGCTCACGGTGACCGGCAGCGCGAGGGTGTCACCGGCGTAGGTGACGGCGCCGCCGACCGTGCTCAGGTGCAGCAGGCTCGCGTTGACGGACCGGATCGCCGTCGCGGCGTTGACGCGCTTGCTCGCCAGGTTGAGGTACGTGGTGAGCAGTTGCTGGCCGAGCACGCTGCGGACCGGGTTGAACACGTCCAGGCGGAAGGCCGCGGTGGCCTCGGCCGTGGACAGCGCCCCGTCCTTGTTGGTGTCGTAGCGCTGGTCGGTGGCCTGGATCCGGGCGAGCAGCTCCGGCGTCCACGCCGACGGGTGCAACGTCCACCACGCCAGGTTCACCGCGTTGCGGGTCGACGGGGTCACCGCCAGGGTGGTGGTGGCCGCCGCGGTCACCGGCGTGAACGTGCACGCCGCGGTCGCGTTGCTGTAGCGCACGGCCGAGTTCACCGGGTACGCCGTCCCGGTCGCGGCCAGCAGGCTGGACCGGACGGTGAACGCGATCGTCCGGTCGCCGGAGTTCGCCGGGACCGTCCCCACGTTCCAGGTCAGGGTCCGGCTGCCGTCGGCGTTGAGCGTCACCGTGCTCGGCTTCGGGCCGGCGCCCTGGTCGAGGGCGGTGCTGTAGTACAGGCCGGCCGGCACGGTCGCGGTGACCGCCACGCCCGAGGCCGCGCCGCCGCCGGTGTTGGCGTAGACGACCGTCTCGGTGATCGGGGCGGCGGCGTCCGCGGTGGCCGTGGCGCTCGACCGGACCGTCAGCTTCGGCGCGCGGATCACCGTTGTCGCGCTCGCCGTGTTGTCGCTGCGCAGCGGGTCGGGAATGCCGGCACTGTCGGTACCGTCGACGCTGATGCGGTTCGTGAGCGTCGTGCCGTCCGGGGTCCCGCACGGCACCAGGTAGCTGAACTTCGGCGCCACCGTGGTGGAGGCCCCGTTGCCCAGGTCGGCCAGGGTCCGCTGCTGGGTCGTGCCGTCGGGCATGGTGTCGGTCAGCGTGATGCCGGACGCCGGGCCGGGGCCCAGGTTGCGCACGCCCACCGTGTACGTGAGCGTGTCGCCGCCGGTCGCCGTGGCCTGGTCGGCCGCCTTGGTGACCGCCAGGTCCGCCTTCTGCGTCATCCTGCGCAGGTCGTCGACGGTCAGCTCCTGCGGGCCGCCCGGCCGGTCGCCGTCGGCGAAGTAGGTCGTGTTGAGCCGCGGGTTGTACTGCAGGCCGGCCCAGTCGTCGTAGCCGCTGTACTGCTGCGCCACCGGATCCTGCGGGCAGGCGTCGCCCTTGGCCTCGAACCAGTTGATGTCCGGCACGGCGACGTCGGTCTCGCCGGAGCCGTTGATGCCGTTCCAGTCCGTGTTGACGTTCGTGGCCGGGACGACCCGCTCCTTGCCGCCGACCGCGTAGACCAGGTTGCGGTTCGGGTTGTTGTAGACGCCCTTGGTCTCGTTCAGGTGCCCCTCGTCGAGCTTCGTCAGTAGCGCCGTGCCGCGGGCCGCACTGGCGTAGTCCATCGGGCGGGCGGTGTCGTACGTCGGGAACTGCAGCGTGTAGTTCATGATGCTCAGGTAGTTCGGCTTGCAGTTGATGTCCTCGTTGCCGCCGTGCCCGAGGCCCAGCGTGTGCCCGAACTCGTGCATGAACGTCGAGGCCTCGGCGACCCGCTTGCCGCCGGCGCGGGCGATGTCGTCGGCGTCCCAGGCCGAGCCGAGCGTGACGATGAAGTCGTTGCCGCCCCTGGCCGTGGCCGTCGAGTCGTACTCGGCGCGGCCCGAGGACCGCTTGGCCTCGCTGTAGCTGTTGGCGAAGATCATGTAGCGGTACACCTGGCGTTTGGCGTTGAGGATGTTCACGCAGTTCGGGCTGGCCCGGTCGGCCGCGGTGCCGAAGTGCCCGCTGCAGGCGCCGGCCGTCATGACGACCGGGTTGCCCGCCTTGAGGTCGTTGAAGTCGTCCTCGAGCCCCGGCCCGTCGGAGGAGAACTTCACCTCGAAGACGATCGGCATCTCCTCGTCCAGCGAGGCGTGCAGGTTGATGCCGAGGAAGTCCGTGCCGGTGTTGCCCTTCGGGTCGATCGGCGCCTCGTTGAACGCCTTGACCACGTCGGGCAGCACGTTCCCGTCGGGCTTGTGCCCGGCCATCCAGTCCGCCTCGACGAACAGGTCCTTGCGCCACGGCGTGGCGTTGTACGGCGCGTCGCCCAGCGCCAGGTCCACCGTGCCGTCGTTGTTGACGTCCAGCCCCCGGCCCGGCGTCTCCCAGGCGTTCATGATGCCGTCGCCGTCGCTGTCGGTGGTCTTCGCCAGGTCCAGGCACGCCGGAGTGGTGATGGAGAAGTACCCGCGCGCCGAGTCGGCGCCGCTGCCCTCGCTCACCCCGGCCAGGGTCGGCAGGTTCGCGCCCTGCTGCGTGGTCAGGTTCCCGCCGGTGAAGATGCACGTGTTCAGGTCGAACTTCAGGTCCAGGTAGTCCCCGCCGTTGACCCAGTGGATGACGTCGTCCTGGCTGGCGTCGTCCTGGTCCCACAGCTCGAGGTGGATGTCGACCGGGCTGCGGCTCATGTCGACCGTCGCCGTGCGGGTCCAGTTGGTGTTGAAGTCCGAGCCGTGCGCGCAGCAGAAGTCGTCGCTGCCGTCGTACAGCCCCTGGCCGTCGAGCTCGAACTTCGGGTAGTAGTCGTTGCCGCACGACTCCCCGTCGCCCTCGTCGCAGTGCAGTTCCTGGACGCGGTACAGGCTCACGGTCAGCTGGACCGTGTCGGCCGCGAACGCCGGGCCGGGCGCGGACGCCGCGACCCAGACGACGCTCAGCAGCGCCGCGAGGAGGATGTGTGTTGTGCGCATGTGCCCACCGCATTTCGGGTGTGTGGTGAAGGAACAACCGACCCCGGACGGATCACCCCGGGGCCGGCCTGATGCGGCGTTGTCGGGTTTGCGGCATTCCCCTGGTCAGACCGCCTGTTCTAGGCGGCCAGATCGACGGGCCGGCGGTCGCGGCGGCGGGTGGCCAGCCGGTTGCCCAGCCACACCAGGCCGAGGCCGACGGCGAAGATGACGGCGTTGACGACCGCGTACGGGAACATCGCGAACCCGGTCGGGTCGGCCGGGAACGCCGAGGTGTCGCCCTTGGTCCAGGCGGCGAGGAGCTCCGCCGTCTGGAACGTGAACACGAAGTTGTGGATCGCGATGTACGTGACGAACGCCGCGAGCCGGTGCTTGATGAGGAAGCCGATCGGGAACGGCAGCAGGACCATGAGGATGAGTTCCATGCCCCGAAATGCTCCGCGCGGACCGGCCTCAAGACTTCCCGGCGGGTACTGAATCGGCGGTGCGTGCTGGCACTGATGCCCTCCGGCCCCGGCGTCGGTCATGATGATCAGATGCCGGTCCTGCTGCCCGTGGTGGTCTACCTGGCCGGCGTGGCCGGGCAGTTCGCCGCGGTCGGCGACGGCGTGCTCACCACGGCCGTGGTCGCCGCGCTGCTCGGCGTCCCGGTCGCGGCCGGCGCGCTGCTCGGGGTCCGGGCCCGCTCCAGCCCGGTCGGCCCGGCCCTCGCCTGGGTCGGCGCCGCCCCCGCCGCCGCGTTCTGGGTGGAGACCTGGGGCCGGTTCGGGGAGAACGCCTGGGTCTGGAACCTGGCCGGGTTCGTCGCGCTGTGCCTGGTCTTCCCGTCCGGCCTGCCCGCCGGGCGGCGCTGGCGGTTCGTCGCCTGGGGCGGGCCGGCCGCCGGGGTCTGCGTCCACACGCTGCTGTCCTTCGGGGGCGTTCTGCCCCTGGCCCTCGCCGCCTACCTCGTCGTCCTCCTCGTCCTCGCCGCCGCCGTCACCGCGCTCGTCCTGCACTACCGCCGCGGCGACGAGACCACGCGGCAGCAGGTGCGCTGGCTGATGCTCGGCGCCCTGACGGTCCCGGTCCTGCAGGCGGCCGGGTGGGTCGCGCAGGCCCTCGGAGCGCCGCCGGACGTCGCGTACCTGGGCCTCTTCGCCGCGCTGCTGCTCGCGCTGCCGGCGGCGATCGTGGTGGCGGTACTGCGGCATGATCTTCTTGACGTCGACCGGCTCCTCGGCTCGACGCTCGCGTGGCTGCTCACCACCGCCGCCTCGGCCGGGATCTTCGCGCTGGTCGTGACGGTCGTCGGGGAGGCCACCGGCGCCGCGTTCGCGACCGCCTTGGTGCTGCTGCCCCTGCACCGGCGCATCGACGCGCTCGTCGGGCGGTTCGTCGACCGCGACCGCTATGTCGGCGATGCCCGGGTCCAGCGGTTCGTCCAGCAGGTGCGCGACGGCGAGGCCGAGCCCGAGGGCGCGGAGGCGGTGTTCCGCGAGGTCCTCGGCGACCCCGGCCTGCGGCTGGTGCTGTGGGTGCCGGGCGGCGAGAAGGACTCGTTCGCCGACCCCGACCGGGTCGTGCCGCTGCGCTCCGCCGGCACCGACGTCGGCGAGCTGGTCCTGTCGGCGGTCTCGACCCGCCGCCTGCGCCGCGCCCGCGAGGTCGCCCTCGCCGCCCGCCTGCCCATCGAGGTCAGCCGCCTGCGCCTGGAGCTGCGCGAGGCCCTGCGCGACGTGCGCGACAGCCGCTCCCGCCTGGTCGAGGCGGCCACCGCCGAGCGCCGCCGCCTCGAACGCGACCTGCACGACGGCGCCCAGCAGCAGATCGTCAGCGTCGGCATGCGGCTGCGCTCGACCCAGCGCGGCCTCGCCCCGGACAGCCCGGCCCACCGCGACCTCGACCTCGCCGTCGAGGCGCTCGAGGCCACCATCGCCGAACTGCGCCGCCTCGCCCACGGCCTGCGCCCGAGCCGCCTCGACGACGGCCTGCCCGCCGCCGTGCACGCCCTCGTCGCCGACGCCCCGCTGCCGGTGCGGGTCAGCGTCGAAGACGTCCGGACCACCGAGTCAGTTGCCACCACGGTGTACTTCGCGATCGCCGAAGCCTGGACCAACGCCCTCAAGCACGCCGACGCCACCTCGGCCGAGATCACCGTCGCCGCCACGGACGACGGCGCCCTGCTGGTGTCGATCGCCGACGACGGCATCGGCGGCGCCGGCGACCTGACGGCGGTGCGGGACCGGGTGGCGTCCCTGGGCGGCGGCGTGAGCGTGGAGAGCCCGCACGGTGGCGGTACCCGCGTCCAGGTCCACATCCCCGGGAGCAAGTAGATGCGCATCGTGCTGGCCGACGACTCCGTCCTGTTCCGCGAGGGCATCGTCCGCCTGCTCACCGAGGGCGGCCACGAGGTCACCGCGGCCGTCGGTGACGCCGAGGCCCTCCTGCGGGCCGTCGACGAGCAGCCCTTCGACCTCGCGATCATCGACATCCGCATGCCTCCCGACATGACCGACGACGGCGCCCGGGCCGCCCGCCGCCTGCGCGAGACCCACCCGAAGCTGCCGATGATCCTGCTCTCCCAGCACGTCGAGACCCGCCACTCGGTGGACCTGGTCGCGTCCGGCGGCTTCGGCTACCTGCTCAAGGACCGCGTCCTGCGGGTCGACGACTTCCTCGACGCGGTACGCCGGGTCGCGGACGGCGGCTCCGCCCTCGACCCCGAGGTGGTCGCCGCCCTGCTCGCCCCGACCCGCCTGCTCAGTGGGCGCGAGCGCGACGTGCTCGCCCTGGTCGCCGAGGGCCACTCCAACGCCGCCGTCGCCGCACGGCTGCACCTCGCCGAGCGCACGGTCGAGAGCCACATGCGCGCAATCTTCCAGAAACTGCGCATCCCCGACACCGGCGACCGCCACCGCCGCGTCATGGCCGTCCTCACCTACCTCAGTCCCGGCCCTTGACCTGGAGCGCGCTCCAGGTGCCAGGCTCGGGGGCATGACGACTCCGCTCGTGCTCGGCGCCATGATGTTCGGCACCACCGTCGCCGAGGACACCGCGTTCGCCCTGCTGGACCGCTTCGTCGAACGCGGCGGCGAGTGGATCGACACCGCGGACTGCTACGCCTTCTGGGCAAGCGAAAACGGCCGCGGCGGGTACAGCGAGCAGGTCCTCGGCCGCTGGCTCGCCGCCCGCCCCGGCGTGCGGGTCCGCATCGCCACGAAGCTGGGCGCCGAGCCCCTCGAACCAGGCTCCTGGCCCGACCGGCGCGCGGGGTTGTCGGCACACGCGGTACAAGCGGCGTTTGCGGGAAGCCTGGACCGCCTCGGCCTGGACCGCGTCGACCTGTTGTGGCTGCACCAGGAGGACCGCTCGGTCCCGATCGAGCAGACCGTCGAGGCCCTGGCGACGCTGCCCGCGGACCGCGTGGGCGTCTCGAACTTCCCGGCCTGGCTGACCGAACGCGGCCGCGTGCACGCCCGCTCCCTCGGCGCCCGCCCGTTCGACGCGATGCAGCTCAACTGCTCGTATCTGCGCCCCCGTCCGGGCACGCTCCCGCCGGGCGTCGTGCACCGCTTCGGCGTCCTGAGCGACGAGCAGTCCGACTACGCGGCGGAGCACGGCATGGAGGTGTGGGCGTACACGCCACTGTTGTCCGGCGCCTATGACAACCCTGCAAAACCCATCCCGGACGTGTACGACCACCCGGGCAACACCCTGCGGCTCGCGGCCCTGAACGCGGTGTCGGCGGAGACGGGCGCCACGCGCGGCCAGGTCGTCCTCGCCTGGCTGGTTTCGCGCGGCGTCCGGCCGATGCTGGGCGGCTCGAAGGTCCACCAGCTCGACGCCGCGCTGGACGCCATGGACCTCAAGCTGACCGAGGAGCAGATCGTTCGCCTGGACGCGGCCGACCACTTCGAGTGGGCTAGCCCGTACGCGGATGCTCCAGGAACTCCGCGCTAGGCGCGAAGAACAGCGACCCGGTGATGGCCGTCGAATAGTCCAGAATCCGGTCGTGCTTGGCGTTGTTGCTGCCGTCGCCGCAGAACATCTGCTCGAGCATCCGCTCGGTGACATCGGGCGTGCGGGAGTAGCCGATGAAGTACGTCCCGAACTCCCCGTCCCCGACCCGCCCGAACGGCATGTTGTCCCGAAGGATCTGCCGCTCGGTCCCGTCCGGGTCAATCACACACGTCATCGCGACGTGCGAGTCGGCGGGCTTGACGGCATCGTCGAGTTCGATATCGTCGAGCTTGGTCCGCCCGATGACCGCCTCCTGTGCCTCAACTGGGAGCGAATTCCAACTCTCCAGATCGTGCAGGTACTTCTGCACAACCACATAACTCCCGCCCGCGAACGCCGCATCCTCCGGCCCGACGAGCACCGCGTCCTTCGCCTCGGCCCCGACGGGATTCTCGGTCCCGTCCACGAACCCGAGCAGATCCCGGATGTCGAAGTACTTGAACCCGTGCACCTCGTCCCGCACCGTCACCGCCCCGCGGAGCAACGCCATGATCTCGGCGGCGAGCGCAAAGCAGAGATCGGGCCGCTGCGCGCGGATGTGCAAGAGCAGATCCCCGGGTGTACTGACGGCACGATGCCTGGCCCCGTGCAGCTCCCGAAACGGATGCAGCCCGGCCGGCCTCCCACCCACGAACAGCCGATCCCAGGCGTCCGACCCGATCCCGGTGATACAGCTCAGTCGTCCGGCCTGCGCTCTGAACCCGACGGCGCGCTGGAGCTTGGCCAGCTCGGGGAGCGCATCCTGCACCTGCGCCTCACCCCCGTGGTCGATGGTGACCACGAGGAAGAGCGCGGATCGGGTGAGCGGCCCGAGTACAGCCTGCGGAATGACCTCCGACACCGCTGCTCGCTACCCCGCCCGTTCGGCCTTATTCGTCGAGGTCGGCGGGCACTTCCTGGACGATCCGGCGACTTCTCGGCACGGGGAGGTCGTCCTCGGCGGGGAGGTCGAAGAGTTCCCTCGCGATCCGGCGGTTTCTCGCCACGAGTTCGCCGACCGCGTGCGGGTCGCCCTCCCGTTGTTCTTCGACGAGCACGACGGCAAGCAGAGCCCGTCCGCGCATGGCGGCGCTCTGGTAGTGCTCGGCCTTCACCTCGGCCTGCCGGGCGCGTGTCTCCACCTCCCGGAGACGGCGCTGGAACACGGTGGCCGCGGCGGTCGCACCGATGCCGACGAGGACCACGGCCGTGATGGCGCCCAGCATGAACAATGGGAGCAGCGCGTCGGTCAGCCGGTCGACGTAGGTCAGGGCGAGCAGGATCGGCAGCGCGGCGAGGCTCAGGATCGCCAGGATGATGCCGGTCCTGTCCGGCGCCGTCCGTTGGCGCTCGTCGTTCCGGTCCATGGGTACCTCCTGGACGGTCGGGTCGATCGGGAAACGCAGCACCCTGGCGCGGACAGCCGTGTGCCGCCAGCGGGTGAGGACGAACCGCAGCCGCCAGCGCAGCCGGCGCCAGTACGGCGCCGCGCTCAGGTCGAGGCTGGATGTGCCGGTGCGCGGGACGGACAGACCGGCCGATCCGGCGTCGGCCTCGGACAGCACCCGCATTCCGTCAGTGTTGAGCCGGGCCAGCTGGTCATCCAGGACGCGATCGGCGTGGATCGACTCTGGTGCTCGGTAGCGCGGCGGTAGCAGGTGGCCAAAGCGTCTGCTCCTCAGCAGGTTCAGGCGTCGACCCCGCCGAGCATCTCGGCCGTAGGTCCGGACGGCGAGCAAGGTGGCCAGGCGCACGGCGAGCTCGCCGCCGAACGTCATCGTCGGCTGGGCCGCTCCGCCGGTCCGGGCGAGCAACCGGCGCGCCAGCTCGAGGTCGCGGCGCTGCCAGGCGGCCTCGGCGGCCAGCACGAGCCCGTCGCCGCCGAGCTCCGTCGTCGTACCGGTGCGCAGGCACCAGTCGCTGAGCCGTCCCGTGTCGCGGGCCAGCGCGAACGCGTAGCCGATCAGCAACTGGGTGTACGACGCCGTGACCCACGCCAGCGGGTCGGCCGCGCCGCGGTCGCGATCCACCGCCCGGGCCGCCGCGGCGGCGAGGTCCGCGCTGCCGGCGAGGAGGTACTCCATGATCAGCCGGCCGCCGCCGTCGAGCGGCTCGACGCGTGGCCGCCGGGTCGCGTCCGGCGCGCGGTACCAGGCCACCCGGTGCGGCTCGGCCGTTGCGGCCGGTGGCAGGGCGAGCAGGCGGTACGGCGTGACCGGCGAGGCGACCCGGAGCCCGGCCGATGCGGGCAGTCCCGCGCTTTGCCGGACCTGCAGGGCTCCATCGCAGTGGACCGCCTCGAACGCCGCCCCGACCGGCGCGGCATCCCACGGCACGACGTCGATCGCCAGACCGCGGGGCCCGTCGACCGGCGCCGCCGCGCGCGGGTCGGGCCGCAGGTCGTGCGTGTCGAAGTACAGCTCCGGCGGCGGCGTCGGGCCCTGCACGGCCAGCGGGAGAAATCCCGGCACGGCGACCCGCGCCTCGAACGGGCCCTCCGGCAGGTCGACGGGCTCGCCGGCCGCCGCCACGACGACCCTCGCGCCGACGGCGATCCGGACCGGCGCGAACCGGGCCGGCACATCCTGGTCGGCCGCCGGCGGGTGCCCGGCCGTCGTCCACCGTACGACCGTCGGGCTCACGGCACATCCGCCCCGTCGAGCGCGTTGATCCGCCGCTCCCGGTCGACGTGCAGGTCGTACGACGAGCGCTCCAGGCCGTCGCCGGTGCGCCGGACGGACGTGACCCGGTACCGGCCGGCGGGCAGCCCGAGGCTGAGACTGGAGCCGATCGTCTGCTCGATCGGCGCGCCGCCGCTCGTGCCGGTGATGGTCACGCCGAGCGGTGCCTCGCCCGGCTCGTGGTCCCAGCGCAGCTCGACGGGGAACTCCGGGGGCGGCTCCGGGCGGTTGATGCCGGCGGCGGAGTCGCGCGGGTCGACGACGGGTTCCTCGCCGTCGGCCAGCGCCGGATTGAGCCTGCGCATGGCCGGGAGGAGCAGCTCGCCGAGGCGCCGGGCGGTCACCGCGAACATCCCGCCCGGCAGCAGTTCGCCCGCGGTGTGCAGCAGCCGGTTGCGGGCCTCGCCGGCGTCGAGACCGATCAACGCCCGGGACAGGATCGTGTGCTCGCGGCCGTATCCGGAGTAGGTCCGGGTGCCCATCCGCGCCATGATCGTCACCTGGTCGACGGCGCCCGGCCGGTCCCGCTCGTCGAGGTCGGGCGCGGTCAGGCCGACGTTTCCGGTGCGGTACACGGGGATCTGCTCGCCGCGCAGCGCGCACACGTCCCAGACGAAGACGTTCGACCGGGCCCGGCAGAAGGCGAGGCTCTCCTTGATGGCGGTCAGGTTCAGCGCGAACGTGTACGGCGACTCGGTGGCCCCGGCGGGGGACAGGAACGCCCAGCGCGCGTCGCGGGCGGTCGCGACCCCGTGCCCGGCGATGTACAGGACGGCGACGTTGTCCGGGTGGCGGTTGCAGTCCTCGGTCCAGTCGTCCAGCGCGTACTGCACCCGCTCGAGGGACGCCTCGTCGCTGTCAGGCACCGTCTGGTCCGGCATCAGCGACGTCAGCAGCCGCACCGTGCGCACCGGAACGCCGGTGGGATCGCGTAGCTCGCCGGCCACGAACCGGGCGAACCGTGCCGCCACGGTCGCGGCGCCGGGCAGGTTCGCCATCACCTGCGCGCCGCCCCGCCGCCGGCGGTCGTACCGGCTGATCCCGATGACGAGCGCGTGCACCCCGGCCGCGCTCTCGCCGGGCGCCGGGCAGGCGTGGTACAGCAGCGTCCGGCCGCTGTGCGGGCAGGGCCGCGCCCCAGGGATCGGGACCGGGCTCATCCCGGGCACTTGGTGACGCCGGTCAGCTTGCTGACGTCGGCCGCGGGGATCTGCTCGACCGCGCCGCCGGGCCGCCGGACCCGCAGCGTCCCGGCGTCACGGCTGTCGAGCAGCTCGCCGCAGACCTTGGAATCGTCCGTCCGCACGAGGCTGACCTGCGGCGTCGGCGCCGAGCCGCCGAACCACAGCACGCCGACGGCCCCGGCCAGCGCGACGACGCAGACGAGGGCGAGCCCCACGGCCTCCCGCAGGTTGTCGACGGCATTGCCCGTGTTGGTGAGCCGCCGCGCGAACCAGGTCCGCTGGCCGTCCGTCGTCGTCACGTCGAACTGCTTGGGCCAGCCGTACGCCGCGAGGTAGGACCGGACGACCGCGGACACACCGGCGAGGAACGCGAGGACCACGAAACCGGCCAGCAGCCCGGTGGCCACGGCGCCGAGCCCGCTGGTGGCGTCCTTGCCGATCGCGATGCCGCTCAACCCGAACAGCCCGAGCAGCGCCGTCACGCCGCCGACCCACTTCTCGGCGGCGCCCCGCACCGTCTTCTCGTCGTCCGGATGCGCGTCGGCGAGCGCCTGCGCGACGGCGAGGTGGGTGTCGCCGAACTCCTCCACGACCCGCGGGACGACCCCCTCCGGCCGGACCCGCATCAACCACCAGCGGCCGCAGTTGCGGTGGGCGGTCTGGCCCTCGTCGTGGGTCTGCTCGCAGCGGCAGTGCACGAGCTGGACGGCCGCGGTCTGCTCCGACGGCGCGACCGAGTGCGCGATCGCGGTCGAGATCAGTTCGTGGGTGGTCGTGTCCCGGCATTCCGGGCAGGCTCCGGTCGCCGTACCGGCGTTGTCGTCGACGGTCCAGTCAGCCAGCACTCCCGGAGTGAGCTCGGCCCGCTCGTACCGGTAGGCCGTGATCGGCTGGGTCACGCAGCAAAGTATGGATGGCGATCGAGCGGTTACGGAGCGCATCACTCGACCCGTGTTGGCTACCCGATCGTCATCCCGGGCTCATCCGGTCATCGCGCCCGGCCGTGCGAACGGATGCCGGACTCCGGGTCACTGGGTGCCGAGGACGTCCACCACGAAGCGGAGGGGGCCGGTGGGCTTGCCGGAGCTGGCGTCGTCGCCGTAGGCCAGGTTGGACGGGATGTCGAGCTGGACGCGGCTGCCGACCTTGATGCCGACCAGGCCCTGGTCCCAGCCCGGGATCACGTTGCCCGTGCCGAGGGCGAAGGAGAAGGCCTCCTTGCGGCTCCAGGACGAGTCGAACTCCTTGCCCGTGGTGTACGAGACGCCGACGTAGTTGACGGTGATCGTCTGGCTGTTCGCGGTGACCGGGCCGGTGCCCTCGATGAGGGTGTTCTTCACGAGGCTGGTGAGGCCGCCGCTGCCGGCCGCGACGGTCGGCTTGGTGGACAGGGCCGGGTCGGCGCCCGGGGGGACCGGCGGGAAGGCGCCGGTGCCGGGGGCGGTGCCCGGGGTCGAGTCGTCGTTCGCGCTCACCGACAGCCAGACCACGCCGGCGATGACGACGATGACGACGGCCGCCACGATGCCGGCGATGCCCCAGTCCCGGCGGCGTTTGGCCCGCTCAGCGGCCCGCTGCTGGGCGGCCCTGGCGGCGGCCTTCTGCTGGGTCTTGGACAGGTGGGCCGGGGCGGTGGCGCGATCGTTCACGCGCTACACGGTACGACATGGAAAGGATCAGAGGCGAAGGTCCCGCCAGGCCAGGTGGAGTCCCTTGCCGATGTCGATCGTGCGGCCCTCGATGCCGGGCTGGTCGTCGAGGAGGGACAGGAAGCCGGCGACCTCGGTGGGGTGGGACAGCACGTTGTCGATGGCCATCACGCCGCCCGGGCGCAGGACGCGCAGCGGGTGGGGCCACCAGCGCGGGTACTCGGTGCGCTCCGCGTCCAGGAACAGCAGGTCGACGCACGCGTCGGGCAGGCCGGCGAGGAAGCGGCCGCCGTCGCCGCGGTGCAGGCGTACCGTCTCCCGGCGCCCGGCCCGCACGAGGTTCGCCTCCGCGGCGGGGTCGGGGGCGACATCGACGCTCGTGAGGCGGCCGCCGGTGCGGGTGAGGGCGTCGGCGAGCCAGATCGTGGAATACCCGTTGGACGTGCCGATCTCGATCGCGTTGCGCACCCCGGCGATCTGCACGAGGGACCACAGCAGCCCGGCGCTGGCCGGCTCCAGGTTGCGGCGGGTCAGCAGCCGGTCGTTCTGGGTGGCGTCGAAGGCCACGCCGTCGGCGTACAACTCGTCCAGCAGGTCCCGCAGCGCCGAATCCATGGGCGAGAGGATAAGGGCAGGCCGGTCACCACGCGAATCGCTCGCGGTGCAGGCGCGGGCCGGGCACGCCGACGCGCCGCGCCGCGCGCAGAACCGCTTCGGTCCAAGGATCCGGGCCGCAGACGTACACGTCGTGGTCGGCCAGATCCGGCGCCAGTGAACGCAGCGCGGCGAGGTCGTCGTAGTCGCCGTAGCCGACGGGCAGCCAGGAGCCGGCCGAGGCGCGCGGGCCGACGAGCGGCACCAGCCGGACGCCGCGGTCGCGGGCGAGCCACTCCAGCTCGGGCAGGAAGGCCACGTCGTGCGGGTGGCGCGTGCGGTACACCAGCGTCGCCTTGCCCTGGCCGTAGGGCAGGTCCCACAGCAGGGCCAGCAGCGGGGTCACGCCGACGCCGCAGGCGAACATCGTGACCGGGCCGCCGGAGTAGGTGTCCTTGGTCATCCGGCCGTACGGGCCCTCGATGAGCACGCGGGTCCCCGGCCGCAGCGCGGCGACGCGCAGGGTGCCCGCGCCGATCACCTTCACCGTGATGCGCAGCCGATTGCGACTCGGCGGGCCGGACAGCGAGAACGGCTTGCCGTGCAGGACGCCGTGGCCGTCGAGGAAGCGCCACACGAAGTACTGCCCGGCGCGCGCGGGCAGCCGGTCGAGGCTGCGGCCGCGCAGGTACACCGAGACCAGCCCCGGCGCCTCCTCCACGACGCGGTCCACGGTGAGCCGGTGCCGCAGCGTCCGCCAGACCGGCAGCCCCAGCCGGAACACCACGGTGGACAGCGCCGCGGCCGCGTACATCGGCCACCAGAAGGCCTTCGCCGCCCGGGTGTCGAAGTCGCTGCCCAGCCACAGCTCGTGCGGGACGGCCAGGGCGATCCCGGCGTACGCGTACAGGTGCAGCAGGTGCCACGTCTCGTACCGCATCCGCCGCCGCACGAACCGCATCGAGGTCACCACCACGAGCGTGAGGGCGGCGAACCCGTGCAGCGCCGTCCACATCCCGGGGTACGACTCCAGGAACGTCCACAATTGACGGACCGGGTTCGTGCCGGACCGCTCGGCGTAGGCCACGAGCGCGAGCCCGACGTGCGCGACCAGCAGCACGAACGAGCCCCCGCCGGTCCAGCGGTGCCACCGGCCGAGCACGTCGCGGCCGAACGCCCGCTCGACCCACGGGATGCGGGCCAACAGCAGCACCTGCAGGAGCAGCAGGTCGGTCGACCACAGCGCGGCGAGCCGTCCCGCGGCCGCGAGCCCGCCCGGCGCCGTGGCCAGGCCACGCTGCCAGAGCCACGTCACAACGGCCAGGCTGATGGCCGCGAAGAGCTTCGCCGCGGTTCGCACGGCTGCTGACGGTACGAACGCGGCGGTTGTCCCGACAGCGTTTGTGAACTAGTCCTCGGATTGCCGAAAAGCGTTATCGGCCAACGGTTGGCAGCTTGGTCAATGGGCCGCTGCGGCGAGGGTGCTGTCGCGGCAGTCCAGCGGGAGGATCGTGTCGAGCGTGGTGCCCTCGCCCGGGGTGCTGCGCACGGTCATGCGGCCGCCGAGCGCCTCGCAGCGGTCCCGCAGGCCGAGCAGCCCCGAGCCCTTGGCCGCGTCCGCGCCGCCGAGGCCGTCGTCGCACACGGAGAGGTGGACCTGCTCCGGGTCGGTCTGCACGGTGACGCAGACGCTGGAGGCGCGGGAGTGCTTGGCCGCGTTGGTCAGGGCCTCGGACGCCACGTAGTACACGGCGATCTCGATCGGCTCGGACATCGGGTGCTCGACCCGCAGGTTGACCTGGACGGGCAGCGTGCTGCGCCGGGCGAGGGTCTTCAGCGCCGGGCCGATGCCGCCCTGGGCCAGGATCGCCGGGTGGATGCCGCGGGCCAGCTCGCCGAGGCTGTTGTAGATGCCGTTCAGGGCGTCGGCGGCGTGCGCGAGGACCCGCTCGCACTCGGCGCGGTTGCCGAGGTCGGCGGCCATCGCGGTACGCAGTTCGAGCACCAGCGAGACGATCCGTTGCTGGACGCCGTCGTGCAGGTCGCGCTCGATCTGCCGGCGGGCCTTGTCCGCCGCGGAGACCAGCCGGACCCGGGACGCCTCGAGCTGGGCCCGGCTGTCGGCGTTGGCGATCGCGCAGCCGAC
Source organism: Dactylosporangium sp. CS-033363 (assembly GCF_050942475.1). Taxonomy (NCBI): domain Bacteria; kingdom Bacillati; phylum Actinomycetota; class Actinomycetes; order Micromonosporales; family Micromonosporaceae; genus Dactylosporangium; species Dactylosporangium sp. CS-033363. The sequence continues at coordinate 4,405,367 of NZ_CP192032.1, forward strand.
GAGCTCGGTGAAGCCGACCAGCCGCGCCTCGGCGTGGTCGGGGATGCCGAAGCGTTCGGTGGACATGACGATGGCCGCGCCCCACAGGCTGTTCTCGACCCGGATCGGCGCGCCCGCCCCGGCGTGGAAGCCGCGCTCGCGCAGGCCGGCCGCGAACGCGCCGGTCGCCTCGTCGTAGTTGGCCACCCGGGCGGGCCGCCCGGTGCGCCGGACGGCATTCGAGACGTTGTCGCCCTCGATCGGGACGCACTCGCCCAGGTTCATGTCGGCGCCGAACTGGTCGCGCCCGGCGAGACTCGTGACCGTGCCGTTGTCCTCGTAGCGCACGAGCATGCCGGCGTACCCGGGGAAGAGCCGCTGCAGCTCCAGGGTCACCGCCGCGAACACCTCGGCCGGGGAGCCGCCCGCCGCCACCAGCGTCGCGACCCGGCGCAGGGCCGCCTGCTCGGCCAGCAGCGCCTCGGTGTCCCGCTGGTGCCGGACCGCCTCGGCCGCCCGGCTGCGCGCCAGCCGGGACAGGCTGCCGACGAACAGGGCGGCCGCGCAGAAGGACAGCGAGATCTGCAGGTCCCGCTCGAGCGAGAACCGCGGCCCGCCGCCCACGGCCACCTCGTAGAAGTTGTGCGCGGCGGCGCTCATCAGCGCGGCCGCGACGCCGACCGCGGGTCCCCAGATCGCCGCCACCACGAGGATGCCGAGCAGGTAGATGCCGGCCCGCCGGGGCTCGCCGGGCGGCGCGGCGATCGCGAACGACACCAGCGTCTCGGTGGCGATCAGGACCGCCGCCGTCACGAAGCCGTAGCCGGCGGGCGGCGGGCGTTCCGGCAACAGCAGGGACGCCAGGTTCCGCAGCCGAGATCGGAATAGCTGCCGCATCCCTCATGCCTACCGCGATCCGGCGTTTCAAACCTCTACTTCAGTGCCTCCAGCAGCGCGGGCGGCGCGGGCTTGGCGCCGGCCGGGGCGGCGATGGTCACCGGGGCGCCGAAGTCGCTGTAGCGCAGGGTCGTCGTGTACGCCGGCATCTGGATGGCGGACGGCACGATGATCATCAGCGCGACGAGGTGGCCGTCGCCGACCGTGGCCCGGAAGTCGATCTGCTTGGCGGCGTCGCCGAGCTGCTGCATGGTCGCCTTGCCGGCCGGGGTCCTGGTCAGGTCCAGGATGCCCTTGAACGAGCCCGGCCCGGTCTTCTCGACGCTGACCAGCCCCGCGGGCAGCGAGGACAGGTTGGCCGGGTCGTCGGCGTTGATGCCGAGCTTGGTCAGCGAGCCGGCCTGCTGCCCGTCGATGTGCATCCAGCTGCCCGCCGCGGTCCCGGCGAACGCCATGTTCATCTTCAGGTACAGGTCGGTGCCGATCACCACCATCTCCATCGAGCCGGCGCCCTGCCCGAAGAACTCCGACTTCGAGCTGTTGGCGTGCCGGGCCGGGTCGATCTTGCCGGTGCCGCTGGACACCTTGTCGCCCTCGGAGATCACCTCCGTCGTGTACGACGAGGTCGTCCCGCTCGTCTTGGCCGTCGCGTCCAGCAGCTCGGTCCGCGCGTCGGCCGGCGCCGCGCTGGTCTTCCCGGCGGCCGCCGCGGCCGTCGAACCCGCCCCGGCCGGCGCCGCGCCGGGGCTGTCCGACTTCCCGCAGGCAGCGGTGCTGAGCAGCGCACACACCGCGACCCCGGCCAGCACAGCACGACTCGTACCCATGTATCCGCCCCCCGTGATCGACATCGGTGAGGCGATCATAATCACCGATGGCTACTACGGGCCTACCGGAAAGCCTCCAGGTGGTCGCGGACCCACTCGGCGTACGGGCGGGCCGGGTGGCCGGTCAGCTCCTCCACGGCGGGCGTCACCGCGGCCGGCCCCGTCGTCGTGCGCTCCATGGCGGCCAGCAGCCCGGCGGCGAAGTCCGCGTCCATGAACGCCGACAGCTGCCGCAGGACCGCGTCCGGGTCGGCGGCCTCGACGCGCAGGGGGCGTTCGAGGGCCTCAGCCAGTACACCCGCCTGGTCTTCCTGGGTCAGCGACTCCGGACCGGTCAGCTCGTAGACCCGCCCCGCGTGCCCCTCGCCGGTGAGCACGGCCGCCGCGGCCTCGGCGACGTCGCGCTCGTGCACCGCCGTGGTGGTGGCGGTGGGGTAGGGCACGCGGAGCACGTCGCCGTGCGGCAGCTGCTGGGCGAACGCGAACGAGTTGATGGCCGGGAACAGGATGCGCAACGCCGTCCACTGTGGAGTCGCGGCGGCCACGGCCTCCTCCAGCCGCTGGTGATAGGCGGTCTTGGTGGACGACGACAGGACCACGATCCTGCGCCCGGGAACCAGGTCGAGCAGCGGGGCCGGATCGAGGCCCAGCGGGAGCACGAGCAGGACCGCCGACACGCCTTCCACGGCAGCGGGCAGCGTCTCCGGTTTCGTCAGATCCGCTTGTACCGTCTGCACGCCCGCCGGCAGCGCGGCGCTCGACGGGTTCCGGGTGAGGGCGCGGACGGGCACTCCGCGCGCGGCGAGCGTCTCGACCGCCTGGCGGCCGAAGAAGGCGGTGGCACCGACAACAAGCATCATGCGGCTGACGCTACGGCCAGATGCGGACAGGTTCTGTCCGCATCTATCGCTGCACCGGTGCATTGAGACTTTTTCCTGGGAACGGCGCGGTGGCGGCCGCGGAAGTCTCAACCGGCGTTGCAGCAGTACGATGCAGATGTATGACCTTCGTACCTGACCTGCTCGCCTTCGGGGAGCCGACCCATCAGGAGCCGGCCTTCGGGCGCCGGCGCAACGAGATGCTCGCCGACCTGGCCGGGCGGGGCTTTCGCGGCATCGCGCTGGAGATCGACCGCGTGGCCGCGCTGGCCGTCGACGACCATGTGCGTCTCGGGGCCGGGGACCTCGACACGGTGCTGCGGGACGGCTTCTCGCACGAGTGGGGCGCCCTGGAACCCAACCGCGAGCTGGTCGTGTGGATGCGCGACTACAACGCGTCACGTCCCGAACACGAACGGCTGGCGTTCCACGGGTTCGACGCGCCCACCGAGAACATGAGCGCTCCGAGTCCGCGCGCTTACCTGGAGTACACGTGCGGCGTTCTGGGTTTGGATCATGACATCGCGGCGCTGGCCGGCGCCGACGAGCGGTGGTCGCGCACCGAGGCCGTGCTCGACCCGGCCCAGTCACCCGGCGCCACACCCGAGGCCTTCGAGCTGCGCCGGCTGGCCGACGACCTGTGGACCGAACTGCACATGCGCGCCACGCCGGCCGCTGCGTGGCGGCGGGCGCGCATCCACCTGCGCGCCGGGATCGGCCTGTTGCGCTACCACCGGGCCTGCGCCGTGCCCGGCCTCGACCACAGCGTCCGCGTGTCCCGGCTGATGGCGGTGCGTGACGTGCTCATCGCGGAGAACATCCTGGACCTCCGGGACACCCCGATCCTCTTGTACGGTCACAATCTGCACCTGCGCCGCACCCCGAGCCGCTGGCAGCTGGGCGACCTCGACCTGACCTGGAGCGGCGCCGGCACCATCGTCGCGCCGCTGCTGGGCGCGCAGTACCAGGTCATCGCCGGCAGCCTCGGCGCGAGCGCGGCGATCGGCCTCGGCGCCCCGGATCCGGACACCTACGAGGGGCAACTGCGGCCCGGCCTCACGGAGGCGGCGGACGTGCCTGCTGCGCGTACGCGCACCGACACGGAACCGCGCCAGGGGTACTTCCCGCTCGACGCCGACACGATCACCGGCGTCGACCAGATCCTGCACATTCCCTGACGCGGCCCCGTCGCTCAGCGTTGAGCTGAATTCGCGATCGGGTCCCGCCGGCCGGACGACAATCGATGTCATGAGCACCACTGCCGCCGCCGGACGGCTCGGCCGCAACGCGGACTTCGTGCGGCTGTGGCTCAGCCAGACCCTGTCGGCGACCGGCTCGCGGGTGAGCTACCTGGTGTACCCGCTGCTGGTGCTCACGATCACCGGCAGCGCCTCGGCGGCCGGCGTGGTCGCCGCGGTGGCCGCGCTCGCCGGGGTCGCGGTGCGCATCCCGGCGGGCGTCCTGCTGGACCGGGCGAACCGGCGAACGGTGATGTTGTACTCGGAGGCGGTACGGATCGCCGCGATGGCCGCCGCGCTCGTCGCGGTGGCCATCGACCGGGCCCCGCCGGCGCTCATCGCCGTCGTGGCGGCCATCGACGCCGGCGGCTCGGCACTGTTCGTCTCGGCCGAGCGGACGATCCTGCGCCACATCGTCCCACTGCACCAGGTGCCGGCCGCGACGGCGCGCAACGAGGCCCGCACGTTCACGGCCGAACTGCTCGGCCCGGCCCTGGGCGGCGCCCTGTACGGCCTGACCCGCGCGGCGCCCTTCGTGTTCAACATCGTCGCGTACGGCGTCTCGTTCGCGGCCGTCCTGGCCATCCGCAAACCGCTGCGGTCCGAGCCACCGCCCGCCCGGGAGGGCTGGGCCGCGTCCTTCGCCGGCGGGATCCGGTTCGTGGCGAGGGAGCCGTTCCTCCGCGCGCTGGCGACCGTCGGCCCGCTGCTCAACATGGCCTTCACGGGCATCGTGTTCGTGGTCGTGGTGGTACTGCACGACGCCGGCGCACCGCCGCAGGGCATCGGCCTCGCCATGGCCTCGGTGGCCGTGGGCGGCATTGCCGGCGCGGCGACAGCGCCCTGGCTGCAGCGGGCCCTGCGCCCGCGGCGACTCGTCGTGGGGCTGTCCTGGCTGAGCGCGTCGATGGCCGCGCTCTGCGTGCTGCTGCCGGCCGGGTACTGGGTGGTGGCCCCGCTGCCGGTGCTGGTGCTGCTCGCCCCGGCCACGACGGCCACGCTGTTCGGCCACCAGACCGCGGTGACACCGGACCACCTGCAGGGCCGCGTGGTTTCCGCGCTGGGGCTGCTGGTCACGTTGATGAATCCCGTCGCACCGCTGCTCGCGGGGTTCCTGCTGGCGCGGTGGGACAGTTCCGTGGCGTTCGGGGCGTTCGCGGGCATCTTCGCGATCGCCGCGATCGTCGTCACCGTGAGCAGGGGCATGCGCTCGCTCGAAGCCCTGGGGCTCCGGCGTTGTTCTCACCGGCAACTCGTCGATTGACGGGCGTCGCGTCACGCCCTGTAATGAGGCATGCTGCGCCGCGCCGGGATCTGGGTCCGCGACACCGTGTTCAGCGAGAACGCCGACCTCTACGTCATGGCCGCCGCGGCCTTGGTCTTCACCATCCTCGGCGCGACCGGCGTGACCGGTCTGAATGCCACGCTGTCGATGACGCTCGCCGTGCTGGCCGGGCTCGCGATCTCCATGATCCGGACCCGGCGGCACGTGGCGCAGCTGGCCGCGGCTGCGGCGGCCGACCCGTTGGGGGTGCTGCGGCCCGACTTTCCGCAGGACCTGCCCCGGCGCCGCGTCGCGGCTCGTGACCTGCTCTTCGTCGGCCTGTCGATGAGCCGGACGAGCACGACCTCGGCGGCGGGGTTCCGGGCCCTGCTCGCCCGGGGCGGCCGGATTCGTGTGTTGATGGTGGATCCCACCGACGACGCCGCCGTCGCGCAAGCGGCCGGGCGGCGCGGCGTCGAGGCGCTGCGGGCCCGGATCCTGGCGTCGCTGGAGACCCTGGCCGCCCTCGACCCGGGGCCGACCGGCTCGCTGGAGGTGCGCGTGTCGCGGACGGTGCCGGGAATCGGCGTCAACGCGATCGACGCCGGCACGCGCGACGGGCTGGTGGTTGTGCAGCACTACGAGTACCGCGCCCCGGAGGAGCCTGCGCCGATCATGCGGTTCACCGTGCAGGACAGCCCTTGGTACCGCCATTTCCTCGACGAGGCGGAGCGGCTCTGGGCCGACGGGCAGCCGTGGCCGCGGCCACCGGGCGAGGATCTGGACCGCCATCCGCGGCCGGTGTTCGCGGCGTCGTTCGGGCCGGAGCTGGCGGCGGCGATCGGGGCAGCCGAGGACCTGTTCGTGGTCGGCGTGGCCCGCAACACGTTCCTGACCGGACTGTTTTCCACGCTCCAGCGCCGGCTCGCGGCCGGGGCGCGGATGCGGTTCCTCGTCCTGGACCCGGACTCGCCGGCCCTGGCCGCGGCGGCCGAGCGGCACTACGCCGACCGCGACGCGGCCTCGATGCGCGCACGGATCGAGCATTCGTTGCGGTTGCTGCGGGCGCTGAGCGAACGCGCGGAGGGCCGGTTGGAGGTGCGGGTGACCGGCTACCCGCCCGCCGTCGGGATCGTCGCGACCGACCTCGCCGGCGAGGGTCGGCGGCCCGCGGTGTTCGCCGAGTACTTCGCGTATCGCATCGCCGAGGACCCGAAGTTTGCCCTGACCGCCTCGGACGGGTGGGTCTTCGAGACGTTCACCGCCGAGGCCGAGGCGCTGTGGGCCGCTGCCCGCGCGCTGGACTTCGCGGAGTGACGCGCGGGCACCGCCAGCCGTCCGTGCGCGGGGGGCGGTAACCGGTTGCCTGCGTTGTGTAGCCTCAATGTATGTCCACGGTGCGGATCAAGGTGGACCGTGGACGGCGGTTGCCCTGGCTGACGCCATGGCTTGCGGCCGGCCTCGGGCTGGCGGCGCTGGTGGTTGTCGCCGGCGGCGGGTATCTCCACAGGCGATTCGAGCCGGCCGTGGGTGCGCGGCCGTTGTTCCCGGCCTTCGATCCGATCGCGGCCGCCGCGAGGTCGGATCTGTTCACCAAGAACCCGCCGGTCGGTGCGCCCATGGTGGTGTCCGACCGCTCGTCGCAGCCGAACCTGCCGCCGCGGAAGCGGTTTTCGATGGTGGTCTGGTACTCGGCGGACGGCAAGTTCTGCGGATCGTGGGTGCGTCGCCCGGACGGCAATGCCGCGTTCTGCTCGTACGTGAACGTCGACGGCTCGCCCAAGGTCACCGACGAGCCCGGCATGATCATGTTCTCCACGCTGGGCGACCGGGGCTTCCTGTGGGTGGCCGGCAAGGTTCCGGCGGGCGTCACGTCGGTCACCGCCGTCAGTACCGCCGGGGTGACGTCGACCGCGCCGGTGCTGACCATGCCCGACTGGGCGCCCTTTTCGTTCTTCACGATGACGCTCTACTCGGCCGACCAGGACCTGGGCACCATTCGCTTCACCGGCGCCGTCGCCTCCGGGCAGGTGGTCACGACCAGGGATACCGACGACTTGGGTCGGTCCGTCTGACGCCGTAGCGCGGGCGGTACGCTCCCGCGGTGATTCAAGCGCCCGTGGAGTACAACGTCTGGTACATCATCGGTGTCTTCATCGCCAACGGGGTCGGCTGCGTGCTCGCGGTGTTCGCGCTGGTGCGGATGACCGACGAGCGGCGCTCGGTCGGCAACCGCGCGTTCCTCGTCGTCGCGGCCGCCTGGGGCCTGATCGAGACCGCGCGCGACGACGCGCTGTTCGTGCTCGCGACGGCGGTACACCTGCGCGACGACGGCGTGCGCTTCTTCCTCGCGCCCGGGCTGGGCCTCACGGTGCTGGCGATGCTCATCGCGATCGCCGTGCTCGGCATCGCCGCCGCCCGCCCGCGACCATTGTGGACGATCACCGCCGGCGTGACCGTCGGGCTGCTCACCGGGGCGATGGTGGTGCAGTCGGTGCTGTCGGCGCGGACCGGGTACGCGGTGTCGATCGACGTGCCGGCCGCCGTGGCCATCGCGGCCGGGCTCGCCGTCGTCACCTCGGTGTCCGTGTTCCTGGCCACCGGCACGACGGTCCGCTGGCGGATGTCGGTCCCGATCATGGTGCTGGCGGCGTGCATGACGGCGGCGCAGTACCTCCTCGCGGGCCAGATCCGCACCGACCTGTCCGCGATCGTCGACAGCGAGATCGGCGTCGGGGCGATCGAGGTCATCTTCATCTCGGCGGCCACGTTCTTCGTGCGCACGCTCGGCCTGACCGTCGTGAGCATGACCGACGAGGGCCGGGTCGACCAGCCCGTCTCGCCCGACCTCTTCTGACCCCTGTCGCCACGATGTTCAGGTCGCCATCAAGAAAATCAAGGTTCTGGCATTGAATCCTTGAGATTCTGAAGGTACAAATGAATCGTGGAATGGCAGGAGCTGACGGATCTGACCCAGGGCAAGCCGTTCACGGTCGAACGGGTCCGCCTCGCCGGCAGCGGCGTGGCGATCGAGGGGCAGTTCGAGCCGCCGCAGCTGGCCCAGCTCGGGCTGGACGACCAGGTCTTCGTGGCCGCGTTCGTCCGCGCCCACGGCTCGATCAAGGAGATGGAGCGGATCTTCGGGGTCAGCTACCCGACGATCAAGGCGAGGCTGAACCGGATCGCCGAGCGCCTCGACTTCGCGGAGCACCTCGAGGTCGCGGAGCCCGCCGCGGCCCCGGCCGAGGCCGACGTCGTCGACCGGCTGCAGCGCGGCGAGATCAGCGTCGAGCAGGCGCTGGCCGAGCTGGAGCAGTCCCGGTGATCCCGCAGCTGGTCACGCTCCGGTACCGCCGGTCCGACCGCCGCTGGCGCCGGTTCTTCATCCCGGTGCTCCCGCTCGCCCTGCTGCTCTCGCCACTGCTGATCCTGGCCGTGGCCGGCGGCGTGATCGCCTGCCTGATCTTCAAGATCGACGCGCCGGCCGCCCTGCGCGGCGCCGGGCGGGTGCTCTGGGCCCTGCCCGGCAGCCGGTTCGACCTCGACGACGGTCGGATCGGCTTCGAGGTACACGTCAGATGAGCCAGATATGGGGGACCAACCGTGAACGAACAGCGCCGCCGCATCCTGGACATGCTCTCCGAAGGCAAGATCACCGCCGATGAGGCCGAGCGCCTCATGGACGCGCTGGAGAAGGAACAGCCCACCGCGCCGAAGGGCCGCCCGAAGTACCTCCGCGTCCTGGTCCACGCGGACGACGGCATCAGCGAAAGCCCCAGCCGCATCAACGTCCGGGTCCCGCTGCAGCTCCTGCGGGCCGGCGTGCGGCTCACCAGCCTCATCCCCCCGGTCGCGCTGCAGCGGGCCAACGCCGAGCTGGAGAAAAAGGGCGTCCCGATCGACCTCACCCAGCTCAAGCCGCAGCAGCTCGAGGAGCTCATCGACCAGCTCGACGAGGTCAGCATCGACGTCGACGACCCCACCTCCAAGGTGCAGGTCTTCTGTGAGTGAGCAGCCGCGATGCTGATCGCCAGACTCCGCCGGACCGCGATGACCTGGCGCACGGGCATCCTGATCGCGGCGCACGCCTGCACCGCCGCCGTCTACCGCCGCACGACAGTTTGAGCTTGCATCCGGTACCGCGGTACAGCCCTACCGTCGAGGCATGGACGCACCTGATGCCTGCACCCTGCCGACCGCTGAACAGCCCCTCCGGCTCGCCGAGTTCGACGCGTTGTTCGTGAACGCGCTGCGTGAAGTCGAAGTGTTCGGGGCGACCAGGGCCCGGATGGTGCTCGCCGGACCAGAAGGCCTGGAAGACACCGTCCGGGACCTGGCCGCCCGGGAGGCCGGATGCTGCTCGTTCTTCACGTTCACGGTGACGCCCCAGGAGGACGGCGTCGCGCTCGACATCGAGGTTACGCCGCGGTACGGCGACGTGCTCGAAGCGCTCGTCCAGCGGGGATCTACACTCGGCGGGTGCTCGAGCTTGACCGGTTGAAGATCGGCTACGGGGACCGGGTCGTGATCGAGGAGCTCAGTCTCGCCATCGGGGCCGGGGAGGGCGTCGCGCTGCGCGGGCCCAACGGGATCGGGAAGTCGACGGTACTGCGCTGCGTGGCCGGGCTCCTCGCGCCCGCCGAGGGGACCGTCACGATCGACGGGGAGCCGGCTGATGAGCGGAGTGCGAGCTTTCGCCGTACCGTTGCCGCGCTCTTGGAAGCCCCGGCCTGGTATCCCGGATTGTCCGCCCAGGAACATCTGACCCTGGTCCGGCTGGCCAACGCGCCGGTGAGGGCCGAGTGGTTCGCGGAGGGGGAGCTCGCCGCGCGGCTGGGGGTGGACGAGTTCGCCGACGCCACGCCGAGCAGTCTCTCGTCGGGGCAGCGGCAGCGGCTCGCGCTCGCGCTGGTGCTCGACCGGCCGAGCCGGCTGCTGCTGCTCGACGAGCCGGAGCGGCACCTCGACCAGGCGGGGCGGGCGACGGTGGCCACGCTCATCGACGAGTATCTCGCCAAGGGCGGCGCCGCGCTGCTCGCCTCCCACGATCCTACCGTCACCGGCGGGTGCGAGGTCATCGAGCTGGGGCACGACTGGGTCGAGGACGAGTGAGGGCCGGGCAGGTCCGCCGGTACATCCGCCGCCGCCAGCGGGCCGCCGGCGGGGGATCGGACCGCTTCGAGACCATCTACACGCTGGCGCTGCTGGTGGCGATGGTCGGGTACATGATCTGGGCGCAGCTGCAGTCCATCCTCAGTGGACAGACGACGGCGCCGCCGGGGGTGCGGGAGGGCGTCGTGCTCGCGGCCGGGCTCGCGTGGACCGCCGCGCTGCTCGCGATGGCGTCCGCGCTCGGGCCGATCTCGACCTCCGCGCCGGCGCTGCAGTGGCTGTTCACCGCGCCGCTGGACCGGCGGGCGCTGCTCACCCCGGGCGCCGCGCAGGTGCTCGGGATCGGGCTGCTCGCCGGGCTCGCCCAGGGCCTGCTCACGCTCACACTGTCCACAGTGGGCGCCGGCGCGGTCCTCGCCACCGCGGTCGCCGGCGGCGTGCTGGTGCTCGGGGCCGCCGCGCTCGTGCAGTCCGCGTCCAGGCGCCCCGCCCGCCGGCTCTCCGCCAGCGCGACGGTCGTGGCCGTCGCGGCCGCCGTCGTCGGCGTGCTGTCCGCGACGGGCACCCCGGTCGGCGCGATCGCCGCGACCGGCCCGTGGGGCTGGCCGTTGCTCGCGGGCCGGCACGAGTGGATCGCCATGCTCGTCGCGGTGGCCGCCCTTGGGATTCCCATCCCGCTCTGGTACCGCCTGCGCTCCCTCACCCTCGCCAACCTCACCGACGCCGCGCAGAGCAGCGGGGCCGCCACCGCCGTGTTCGTCACGCTGGACCCGGGCCTGGCCTCGCGGGCCGCCGAGGACCGCCGGTGGCGCGGCCGCCGGGTCGGCCCCGACAAGCTCCTCCGGCTGCCGGGCCGCTGGGCCGCGACGGGTCAGGACCTGCTGCTCGTGGCCCGCTCGCCGGTCCGGCTGCTGCTGGCCGCCGCCCTCACCACGGTGCCGGTCCTCGCCACCGGGCTGCCGGTGTCGCGCTGGGTGATCGCCGCGGCCTGGTTGCTGTGCGGGGTTTTCGGAGCCTCCGCCGGTACTGCCAATGCCCGCCGCGACCGCGATGACCCCTCCCTCGCGCGGTTGCTCGGCCTCACCGACGGCCAGCTGTTCACCGGCCGCGTCGCGGTGCCGGCGCTGCTGTGCACCGTATGGTCCACGATCGCCATGACCGCCGTCGGCGCCCAGAGCGGCGGCCCCCTCGGCACCTGGGCCCTGCTCGGCGTGTGCGCGGGCCCGGGCCTGGCCGCGGGCGCCCTGCGCTCGGCCCGCCGCCGCCAGGTCCGCCACGACACCGCCCCGGTCGTCTCGCCGATGGGCGGCATCATGCCCACGGGCATCTTCGTCTGGCTCGGCGCGGGCGTCGACGTGGCGCTCATCGCCCTGTGGCCGGCCCTGTTCGCGATCGTCACCAAGCACCCGGAAGCCGCGCTGACGACCCAGATCCTGCTCTCCGCCGGCACCCTGGGCGGCATGATCGTGGCCGGCCGCCGCAGCTAGGCAGTCCCGCGCAACATAGGCAGCCGCGGGGCTAAAGTGCGTGACCGTTACCGATGCCGCCGGCCGCGGGCGCCGCGTAGACAGGCACCATGACGACAGCCGACGGCCCGGTCACCGCCCACGACATCGCGCTGCTGCACGACGCCCTCGACGCCATCGGCATCGACGTCGACGAGGCGGAACGGGCCGGCGGGCAGGCCGGGCCGACCACCCGCGCGGCGGTGGCCCGGCTGCACGCCCTGCTGGGCCTGCCGGCCGGCGGCGACATCGACCCCACCACGATCGAGCTGGCCCGCGGCGCCCTCGCCCGGCTCGGCAACGGCGGCAACGGCCGCGCCGCGGACCCGGGGGAGAACCAGTCCGTGGTGGAGGGCTCGGTGCACGACGGCGACGGGGCGCCGATGGCCGGCGTCACCGTCGTGGCGTTGCGGCGCGGGCTGCGCGACACGGCCGAGCTCGGCCGGGCGGTCACGGACGGGCAGGGCCGGTACGCGATCGCCTACCAGACTCAGGCCGCCGTCGACCTGCAGCTCGACGTGCTCGACGCGGGCGGCACGCGGCTGTTCCGCTCGGAGGTCCGGCACCGGGCCGGCACCCGGGCCGAGATCACGCTGGCCCTCGGCGCGGACGGGCGCACCGAGCCGGCCGAGGCGGTGCGGGTCGCCGACGCCGTCCGGGGCCTGCTCGGCCCGCTGCGGCCCGAGGAGCTCGCCGAGAACGAGCAGCACCGCGACCTGAGCTTCCTGGCCGAGGCCACCGGGTTCGCCCGCGAGCACCTGGCCTTCTACACCGTCGCCGTCCGCCTCGCCGGGCTCACCGCGCTGCCGTACGAGCTGTTCTACGCCCTGCTGCGCCAGGACGTCCCGGCCGACGCCGAGGTGATCGTGCTCGCCGCGACGAGCGGCGGCGCGGACCTCGACCGCAACGCCGCCGCCCTGCTGCGGGCGGTCTACGCGGCCCGGCCGGAGGTGCGCGCGAGCGCCGTCGGGCACGCCGTGCGCAACGGCATCCTGGCCGCGGGCTACGCCAAGCGGGCCGAGGCCGACCTGGCCAAGCTCACCGCGCTCGCCGGGAAGGCGGCGCTGAGCGTGCCGCTGCGGACCAACAAGACGCCGATCGGCACGGTCCTGGACGCGGCCGGCATCCCGGTCGCGAAGCAGGAGCAGTTCCTCACCCTGTTCCGCGGCTCGAACGACCCGAGCGAGGAGTTCTGGGCCGACCTCGCCACCCGCCCCGAGTTCGGCGCGGCCGACGTCGCGACGCTGCGGTTCGTCACCACCGTCGGCGAGGCGACCAGGGGCCACCTGCCGCTCATCACCTACCTGCTCGGGCGCCGGCAGGCCGGGCAGTTCCCGCACACCCGGGACCTGGCCCGCCTCGACGCCGCCGGCTGGAAGGCGATCGTGCTGGGCACCGGCGGCGGCCCGGTGATCGGGGTGCCGCCGAACCTGACCGCGCAGGACCCGGGCCAGGCCGTGGAGGCCTACACCCGGGTGCTGGAGCGAACCTTCGAGCGGCTGCACCCGACCACCGCGTTCTCCGCCCGGCTGGCCGCCGACCCGGCCGCGCCGCTGCCGGCCAAGGCCCTCGTCACCGGGTTCCTCGACGCCCAGCCCGGCTTCAACCTGCTGCGCTCCGACGTGGACCGGTTCATCAAGGACAACCCCGCCGCGGTACGCCCGGCCGACCGCCCCGCCGTGCGCGAGGCCCTCCTGACCGGGCAGCGGGTCCTGAAGCTGACCGGCCGGTACGCCGCCGCCCGCGCCCTGCTCGCCGACGGGCTGCACTCGGCGCAGCGGGTCTACGCGATGGGCCCCGCGGCGTTCCGGCAGACCTACGGCGCCCGGCCGGAGATCGGCCCGGCCGAGGCCGACCGGATCTTCCGCGCCGCCGAGCAGACGTACGGGCTGGCCCTGACCGTCGCCATGAACTTCAACGGCCAGCTCGCCGGGGTCGGCCCGGCCGCCGCCCAGCAGCCCGCACCGGCGGTCGGCGAGGACTTCCCCAACGTGCAGACGCTGTTCGGCTCGCTCGACCTGTGCGCCTGCGAGCACTGCCGCTCGGTGCTCGGCCCGGCCGCCTACCTCGTCGACCTGCTGCACTTCCTCGGCCAGCGCAAGATCGCCGGTGGGTCGGTCAAGTCCGCGCTGCTGGCCCGCCGGCCCGACCTCGCCCAGATCGAGCTGAGCTGCGCCAACTCCGGGACCGTCCTGCCGTACCTGGACCTGGTCAACGAGCTGCTCGAGGATGCCGTCGCGCCGCCCGCGAACCCGGCCGCGGCCGCCCGGGCCCGGCAGACCACGCTGAGCACCGACGAGCTCAACGCCCACCCGGAACACGTCAACGACGCCGCCTACACCAAGCTGGCCGGGGCGGTCTTCCCCTGGGGGCTGCCGTTCGACCTGCCGCTGGCCGAGGCCCGCACGTACCTCGGCCTGCTCGACACCGACCGCCCGGCGCTGCGCCGGGTGCTCACCGCGCCGGCCGCGCCCGGGTCGCCGGCGTCGGTCACAACCGCCGCCGAGATGCTCGGGATGTCCGCGGTCGAGGCCGACATCATCGTCGCCGGCCCGCTCGTGGCCGGGCGCAAGCCGTGGGACCACTGGGGCCTGGCCGAGACCGGCAACGCCGTGCGCGACCCCGTGCAGACCGCGACCGTGGTGACCGGCGGCTGGCTCGAGGTGCTGGCCCGCGTCCGGATCCTGCTGCACCGGGCCGGGCTGACCTACCGCGAGCTGACCCGGCTGCTCAACACGACCTTCGTCAACCCGGGCAAGGCGGTGACGATCACCGTCAACCCGCCGGACTCCTACGATCTCGGCGACATGCGGCTCGCCGGCCTGACCCCGGACTTCCTGGCCCGGCTCAACCGGTTCGTGCGCCTGCAGCGGCGGCTCGGCTGGGACGCCTACGACACCGACGCCGCGATCGCCGCGCTGCAGCCCGCGGCCCCGGCCGGCCTGCCGCGGCTCAACCCGCTCCTGCTGCGCCAGCTCGCCGCGGTGACCACCGCCGCCCGCCGGTTCGGCATCCGGCCGCTCGCCGCGGTTGCGCTGTTCGGCCGGATCGACACCCGGGACGTGCCCGCGATCCCCGGCGAACCCGCGGCGCGCCCCAGCCTGTACCGGCGGCTGTTCGCCAACCCGGCCGTCACCAACCCGGTCGACCCGGTGTTCACGCTCGACGCCAACGGCACCGAGATCGCCGGTATCGCGTCGAACCCGCAGCTGGCCGACCACCGCCCGCCGCTGCTGGCCGCGCTGGAGCTCGCCGACGACGAGCTGATGACCGCGGTCGGGGCGTTCACCGACGGCCGGCTCACCGTCGCCGGGCTGTCCGCGCTGCACCGCCACGCCGTCCTGGCCCGCGGCCTCGGCCTGTCCATGGCCGAGCTCGCCACGATGCGGGCGCTGGCCGAGCGGACGGCCGGCAGCACCCCGCAGCCGATCGACCCGTTCGACCCGGCCCGGCCCGAGGCCCTGGAGGAGTTCGCGGCCGAGGTCGACCGGGTCCGCCGCAGCGGCTTCGGCATCGGCGGGCTCGACCGGCTGCTGCGCGGTACCGCGGGACCCGGCGCCCCCGGCACACCGGACGACGTCACGATCGGCACGCTGCTGCGCTCGGTGCGGGCCAAGCTGGCCAAGCTGCGCACCGAGGCCGCACCGGGCGACGACCCGCGCGGCGAGCACGTCCGCCGGGTCCTCGGCGGGCTGGTGGCCGAGGCATCGGTGACCGAGCTGCTGCGCCTGCTGGCCGGCGAGTCGCCACTGCCGGAGGACGCCCAGCGGCAGCTCATCGCGAGCGCCCTCGGGCCGTTCGTCGACGTCCCGGTCGTGCAGGCCGCCCTCGTCGGCAGCGGGGCGCTGCGGCCCGGCACGGAGCGGTACGAGTACGTGCTGGCCCGCCTGGAGCAGCACACCGTGCGCGAGCAGGGCACCAGCGTGGTGACCCAGGAGCTCGCCGACGCCCTCGGCCTGCCCACCGCCGTCGTCGCGACCCTGGTCGGCGACTGGTTCCGGGCGTTCGGCGACAAGGCCGGGACGCTGCTCAGCGAGCTGCTGGCGCTGCCGGACCTCGCCCGGGAGCCGGCGGCCGAGGAGCAACCGGTGACGCGGGCCGAGCCCGGCTTCGCCCCGTACTTCGACGCCTACCGCCGCCTCGCCAAGGTGGCCCTGGTCGTGGCCGGATTCAGGCTCACCGCGGCGGAGGTGACCTGGCTGCACCCCAACGGGGTGGGCCTCGGCTGGCTCGACCCGGCGGCGCTGCCCATCACGCCGGTGGCGGCGCCCGAGGGCCGGTACGCGGGCTGGCGCCGGCTCGCCGAGGCCACCGAGCTGCGCCCGCTGCTCGGGCCCGGCGGCGCCGTGACGGACCTGCTCGACCTCGCCCGCGACGGCGCCCCGAAGGCGCAGTACCTCGCCGTGCTCGCCGAGCGGACCGGCTGGCCGGCCGAGAGCCTGCGGGTGCTGACCGGCGACCCGGCCAAGCCCGACGACACCGGGCTGCTGAACCTGGCGTACCCGGCGCAGTACCGCAGCGAGGTCGCGTTGGCCCGGCTCGCCCCGGCGCTGGCCGCGCTCGACCGGCTCGGGGTCGCGGCCGGCCAGGTCGGCGGCTGGCTCGGCGCGACGGTGACGGCGGCCCAGGCCACCTCGATCCGGCAGGCGGCCAAGGCCCGCTACCCCGCACAGCAGTGGCCGGAGGTCGCCAAGCCGCCCCGCGACGTGCTCCGCGAGCGCCAGCGCGACGCGCTGCTGGGCTGGCTGCTGGCCAACCCGCCGGCCGGGGTGTCGCGGTGGTACGACGAGAACGACGTCTACGCCCGCTTCCTGATCGACGTCGCCATGAGCGCCAAGCCGGCCACCTCCCGCATCGTGCAGGCCTCGGCGTCGGTCCAGCTGTTCGTGCAGCGCTGCGTGCTCAACCTGGAGCCCGGCGTGCCGGTCGACGCCGGGGCCGACGGCGACTGGCTGCAGTGGCAGTGGATGAGCCGCTACCGGGTCTGGGAGTCCAACCGGAAGGTCTTCCTGTACCCCGAGAACTGGATCGAGCCTGCACTGCGCCGCGACAAGTCCCCGTTCTTCGCCGACCTGGAGAGCGACCTGCTGCAGGGCGAGGTCACCAGCGGCACGGCCGAGGACGCGTTCCGCGGCTACCTGGAGCAGCTGCGCGCGGTGGCCCGGCTGAACGTCGTCGGCTACTACCACGAGCCCGGCAGCCCGCCGCGGATGCACGTCGTGGCCCGCAAGCCCGGGGCGCCGGCCACCTACTACCACCGGATGTGGCTCGACTCGGCCCGCTGGACCGCCTGGACCAAGATCGACCTCGACGTCACCGGCGACCACGTCCTGCCGCAGGTCTGGCGCGGCCGGCTGCACCTGTTCTGGGCGGTGATCAACCGCAAGCCCGACCACGTCCAGCCCACGGCGCCGATGTCCCTGTCCGGCCAGGAGCCGCCGAGCACCCGGGAGCACTACGAGATCAAGCTGTCCTACAGCGAGCTCAAGGACGGCCGCTGGTCGCCGACCGAGACCGTGCCCCAGGCCTACGTGCGCCAGTCGACCGCGATCAGCTCGACGCACGTGGCGCTGCGCACCGCCGAGTACTTCGACCAGCTGCACCTCAACGTGTTCATCAACGGCATGCACCGGGCCCAGTTCGTGTTCCAGGGCGTCGGCAACCCCGTCGAGGTGTACAGCACCGACTCGCCGGACACGCTGGCCGAGATCGACCCCGACACCGACGACATCGGGCCGCTGCCCGCCGAGCGGGTGCTCAGCACGATCAAGCGCCCGACCAACAGCCTGCGCCACGGCATGGGATTCGTCCCGAGCCTGCTCGCCCCGGCCGCCGCCAACCGCCCCCGCGTCGCGCCGATGACCGCGCTGAGCCGCAACGAGGGCGTGCTCGACAGCATCCAGGTGATGGCCAAGGCGGACAAGTACCGGCTGGTCGTGCCGCACCAGTTCCACCAGTTCGACTCCGCGCTGCCGTTCTTCTACCGCGACCCGAACCGGCAGTACTTCCTCGTGCCGATCTACTACTACCCGCTCGGCCACGGCTCCTACACCACGTCGCCGCCGCCCTCCGGGTACAGCTACTACTCCTTCATCCGGTACCACGCGTTCCCGTTCTACCACGCGTTCGTGCCGCTGTTCCTGCGCGAGCTCAACGCCGGCGGCGTCGACCGGCTCTTCGACCGCCGCCTGCAGCTCGACCCGGCCGGCGTCGCGAAGACCACGCCGTTCAACTTCCTGTCGTACTACGTGCCGAACATGATCATCGGGTACATGCCGGCCGAGGGCGTCGACTTCGACAGCAACGCCGGCTACGCGATCTACAACTGGGAGCTGTTCTTCCACGCGCCGTTCCAGATCGGCCGGGCCCTGTCGCGCAACCAGCGGTTCGCGGAGGCGAAGCGGTGGTACGAGTACATCTTCAACCCGGCCGGCACCTCCGGCGGCCCGGCGCCCCAGCGGTACTGGGTGACCAAACCGTTCCACCTCGCGCACGCCGCCGACTACCAGAACCAGCAGATCGCGCACCTGCTCCAGCTCATCCACGACCGCGACCCGCAGGTCGAGCAGCAGGTGGCGGTCTGGCGGGCCAACCCGTTCGACCCGCACGCGATCGCCGCCCTGCGACCGGTCGCCTACCAGCGGGCCATCGTCATGCGGTACATCGACAACCTCATCGACTGGGGCGACCAGCTGTTCCGGCAGGACACCCTGGAGGCCGTCAACGAGGCGACGCAGCTGTACGTCCTCGCCGCCGACCTGCTCGGCCCGCGCCCTGAGCTGCTGCCGCCCCGCGAGGACGCGCCGGCCAAGACGTACGCCGAGATCGAGTCCACCCTCGACGACTTCAGCAACGCCGTCACCGCGGCCGAGAACCTGGTGGCGCCGAGCCAGGCCCTCACGCCGGTCCCCGCCGGCACGCCGAACCTGCCGATCTTCCGCGGCGGGTACTTCGCGATCCCGCCGAACGAGGACCTCCTGCGCTACTGGGACGTCGTCGCCGACCGGCTGTTCAAGGTCCGCAACGGGCTGAACCTCGACGGGGTCAGCCGGCCGCTCGCCCTGCTGGCCCCGCCGATCGACCCGGCGCTGCTGGTCCAGGCCCAGGCGGCCGGGCTGGACCTGAGCAGCGTGGCCGGCGAGACCGGCGGATCGCTGCCGCCGTACCGGTTCCGGGTCATCCTGCGCGAGGCGATCGAGCTGGCCGAGTACGTGCGCACGCTCGGCCAGGAACTGCTCGGCGCGCTGGAGAAGCGCGACGCCGACGGCCTCGACCGGCTGCGCGCCGGCGCCGAGGCCGACCTGCAGCGGCGGATGACCGTGCTGCAGGACTACGCGGTCGACGAGGCCCAGCACCAGATCGACGCGCTGGTGCGCACCCGCGCCGTGCTGGACACCCGGCAGGCGTTCTACCGCGACCGGATGGACACCACGACCAACGACGCCGAGGCGGCCGCGCAGACGCTCAACACCGCGGGCCTGGTGTCGCAGGCGCTGGCGGGCGCGCTCGACATCACCGCCGGCGTGGCCCACACCCTGCCGATGTTCCAGTTCGGCGCGTCCGGCGTGGGCGGCACCCCGCACGCCACCGCGAAGTTCGGCGGCGAGAACGTCGGCCGGGCCGCGAACTCGTGGTCCGCGGTGGCCAAGACCGCCGCCGCCGTGCTGCAGGCCAAGGCCGGCATGACCGCCACCGGCGCGCAGTACGCCCGGCGCCAGGACGACTGGCGGCTGCAGTACGACCTGGCCACCGCCGAGCTCGCCCAGCTCGACAGCCAGGACCTGGCCGCGAAGGTCCGCCACGACATCGCGCGGCGCACCCGGGAGAACCACGACACCGTCATCGGCAACGCCAAGGCCGTCGACGAGTACCTGCACACCCGCTACAGCAACGGCGAGCTGTACGAGTGGATGATCGGCCAGACCAGCACCACGTACTTCCAGGCCTACCAGCTGGCCTACACCGTGGCCCGGCGGGCGGAGCGGGCGATGCGCCACGAGCTCGGGCTCGCGCAGTCCTCGTTCGTGCAGTTCGGCTACTGGGACAGCCTCAAGAAGGGGCTGCTCGCCGGCGACCGGCTGCTGCACGACCTGCGCCGGATGGAGGCCGCCTTCCACACCGACCACGTCCGCGAGCTGGAGCTGACCAAGCACGTGTCGCTCGTGCGGCTCGACCCGCACGCCCTGGTCCGGCTGCGCGCCACCGGCGAGTGCCTGGTCGACCTGCCGGAGCTGCTGTTCGACCTGGACAACCCCGGCCACTACCAGCGGCGGCTCAAGAGCGTCGCGGTGAGCGTGCCGTGCGTGGCCGGGCCGTACGCCGCGGTCCCGCTCACCCTGACCCTGCTCGGCAACCACGTGCGGGTCAGCACCGGCACCTCGCCGCAGTACGCCCGGACGTCGGCCGAGGACCCGCGCTTCGCCGACGACCTGGGCGGCGTGGACACCGTCGTCACCAGCGGCGGGCAGAGCGACAGCGGCATGTTCGAGACCCGGCTCGACGACGAGCGCTACCTGCCGTTCGAACGCGCCGGCGCGATCAGCACCTGGCGGGTGCGGCTCAATCCGGTCTTCCCGCAGTTCGACCCGGCCACGATCAGCGATGTGGTACTGCACGTGCGCTACACGGCCCGCGACGCCGGCGAGACCCTGGCCGGCCCGGCCCGGCAGACGGTGCGGACCCAGCTCAACGAGATCGCGCTGGCCGCCGGCCACGCCGGGCTCTACCAGCTGATCAGCGTGCGGCAGCAGCACGGCGGCGCCTGGCACCGGTTCCTGTACCCGGGCGAGCGCACCGACCAGGTCCTCGAACTGCCGGTCCGCGCCGACGACTTCCCGATCTTCACCCGCGGGCTGGACCTCACCGCCACCGGCCTCGACGTGTTCGGCTCGCTCACCGGCGGCAGCTACGACCTCGTGCTGACCCGGCCCGGCGGCCCCGAGCTCACCCTGACCCTGCGGGCCGACCCGGCGCTCGGCGGCCTGCACCACGCCGGCACCGCGCTCGCCCCGGCCGTGCCGATCGGGCGCGCCCCCACCCCCGAACCGTATCCACTGTGGACGGTGAAGGTGCGCCGGACCGGCGCCCCGGACTTCCGCTCGCTGGACCCGGCCGAGGTCGACGACCTGGTGCTCGTGGTCAGGTACGAGGTGGCGCCGTGATCGACGACCGCGACCTCGCCTACGTGGTCGGCCGGGTGACGGCCCTCTACGACCCCGACCGCATCTACCTGTTCGGCTCCTACGCCAAGGGCACCGCCACGGACGCGAGCGACCTCGACCTCATCGTGGTCCGCGCCGACGACCTGCCCCGGCGGCTGCGCGGCCGGGACGTCGTCGACGGGCTGTCCGGCCTCGCCATCGGCATCGACCTGCTGTTCCTCACCCCGGCCGAGGTAGCGGCGGAACTCGCCGACCCGTACTCGATCTGCTCCACCATCATGCCGACCGCCCGCACCGTCTACGAGCGACCGGCCGCCGGCGGCCGGGGCGTACGGTGAGCGCCGCACCGGCCCTGTCGCTGCCCAAGGGCGGCGGCGCGGTCCGCGGGATCGGCGAGACGTTCGCCACCAACCCGGTCACCGGCACCGGGAAGGTGACCCTGCCGCTGCCCGTCACCCCCGGCCGGGGCGGCTTCGGCCCCGGGCACTCCCTCGGGTACGACTCCGGGGCCGGGACGGGACCGTTCGGGCTCGGCTGGTCCCTCGGGCTGCCGGCCGTGACCCGGCGCACCGACCGCGGGGTGCCGGTCTACGCCGACGCCACCGGCAGCGACGTCTTCCTGCTGGCCGGGGCCGAGGACCTGGTGCCCGAGCTGGTGTGGGACGAGGCGAGCGGCGAGTGGCGGCCGGTGCGCCTGACCGGGCCGGAGTTTCTCATCGAGCGGTTCCGGCCGCGCACCGAGGGCGCGTTCGCCCGGATCGAGCGCTGGACCCGGGTCAGCGACGGCGACACCCACTGGCGGGCGACGAGCCGCGAGAACATCACGACCGTGTACGGCGCCGGCCCCGGCTCGCGGATCGCCGACCCGAACGACCCGGCCCGGGTGTACTCCTGGCTGCTGTGCTCCAGCCACGACGACCGCGGCAACGCCATCGCGTACGAGTACAAGGCCGAGGACCTGGCCGGCGTGGACCGCAGCCACCCGGCCGAGGCGCACCGCACCGCCGCCGGCGTGGCCGCGAACCGGTACCTCAAGCGCATCCGCTACGGCAACCGGGTGTCGCGCCTGCTCGACCCGGACCTCACCGCGCCCGACTGGGCCTTCGAGGTGGTCCTCGACTACGGCGAGCACGACACCGGCGCCCCCACCCCGGCCGAGGACCGGCCGTGGACCTGCCGGGCCGACCCGTCGTCGGCCCACCGGTCCGGCTTCGAGATCCGCACGTACCGGCTGTGCCGGCGGGTGCTGATGTTCCATCACTTCCCGGACGAGCCCGGGGTCGGCGCCGGCTGCCTGGTCGGCTCGCTGGAGCTCGGCTACGCCGAGTCGCCGGTGCTGACCCTGCTGACCTCGGCCACCCGGCGCGGGCACCGGCGCTCCGGCGACGGCTACCTGTCCCGCGCGATGCCACCGGTCGAGTTCGGTTACCAGGCCTTGGAGCCGGCCGCCACCGTCGTGGAGCTGGACCCCGCCTCCCTGGCCGCCCTGCCCGGCCCCGGCCAGCCCGGCGCCCAATGGGTCGACCTCGACGGCGACGGCGTGCCCGGGCTGCTCGTCGAGCAGGCCGCGTCCTGGCACTTCCATCCCAACCTCGGCGGCGGGCGGTTCGCGCCCGCCCAGCCGGTGCCGGCGCTGCCCTCCGCGCTGGGCCTGGCCGACGGCCGGGCCCGCCTCGTCGACCTGGCCGGGGACGGCCGCCTCGACCTGGTCTCGTTCGCCGCCGGTGCGGCCGGGTTCGCCGAGCGCGACGGGGCCGGCGGCTGGGGCCCGTTCACGCCGTTCGCCGCCCTGCCCGCCGTCGACTTCGGCGACCCGAACGTGCGCCTGGCCGACCTCGACGGCGACGGCCGGGCCGACGTCCTGGTCACCGAGCAGGACGCGGTCACCTGGTACCCGTCGCTGGGCGAGGACGGCTTCGGCCCGCCCAACCGGCTGCCGGCCCACCCGGCGCACCTCCTCGACGACCGCGAGCAGTCTGTCCACCTCGCCGACATGACCGGCGACGGGCTGGCCGACCTGGTCCTGGTCCGCTCCGGCGAGGTCTGCTACTGGCCGGGCCTGGGCCACGGGCGGTTCGGGGCCCGGGTCGCGATGGCCGCCCCGCCGGTGCTCGCGGCGCCGGCCGAGTTCGACCCGGGCCGCGTGCGCCTCGCCGACGTCGACGGCTCGGGCCCGGCCGACCTGCTGTACCTCGACGGCGACGGGGTCCGGATATGGCGCAACGAGGCCGGCAACGGCTTCGACGGCGGGCGGCGGCTGGCCGGGTTCCCGCGCCTCGACGCCGGCAGCTCCGCCACCGTCACCGACCTGCTCGGCATCGGTACGGCGCAGCTGGTCTGGTCGACGCCGCTGCCGGGCGACGCCGGGCACCACGTCCGCTACGCCGACCTGACCGGCGGCGTCAAGCCGCACCTGCTCACCTCGGTCCGCAACAACTTCGGCGGCGAGACCCGCATCGGCTACGCCCCCTCGACGGCCTTCCTGCTCGCCGACCGGGCCGCCGGCCGGCCGTGGGCGACCAGCCTGCCGTTCCCGGTGCACGTGGTCGAGCGGTTCGAGATCGTCGACCACGTCGCCCGCAGCCGGTTCGTGACCCGCTACGCGTACCACCACGGGCACTTCGACGGCGCCGAGCGCGAGTTCCGCGGTTTCGGGATGGTCGAGCAGTGGGACATCGAGCATCTCGACGCGGTCGCGCCCCCGGCCGGACCCGAGGCGGCGGTGGTGCCGACGGCGCCGCCCGTGCTGACCCGCACCTGGTTCCACACCGGGGCCGAGGACCCGGACGGGCGGCTCTCCCGCCGGTACGCCGCCGAGTACTGGACGCCGCCGGGCACCGATCCGGCCGGGCCGGCCGGGCTGCTCGACGACGCCGTCCTGCCGCCCGGCCTCGGCGCCGACGAGCGCCGGGAGGCCTGCCGGGCGCTGCGGGGCACGCCGCTGCGCCGGGAGGTGTACGCGCTGGACGGCACCGATCGCGCGGGGCTGCCGTACACCGTCTCCGAGACGACCGCGACGGTCCGGCTGATCCAGCCCCGGGCGGCGGGCAACCGCCACGCCGTCGTGCTCGTCCACGGCCGGGAGACGCTCGACCTGCACCACGAGCGCGTCGCCGCCGATCCCCGGGTCGCGCACACGCTGACCCTCGCCGTCGACGAGTACGGCAACGTCCTGCGCTCGGCCAGCGTCGCCTACGGGCGCGCCGCCGCCGACCCGGAGCTCACCGCGGCCGACCGGTTCGAGCAGACCCGCATCCGCATCACCGTGTCCGAGCAGCGGTTCACCGGCCCGATCCTGGCCCCGGCGGCCTACCGCACCCCGCTGCCGGCCGAGTCGAGCGCCTACGAGCTGCTGGGCGTGCCGGGGCCGGGCGCTTCCGGGCGGTACACCTTCGACGAGCTGCGCCGCCACGCCGACACCGCCGCCGAGCACGACCTGCCGTTCGAGCACCCGCACGACGCGGACCCGCCGGCACCCGGACCGCACCGGCGCATCCTCAGCCGGAGCATCATCCGGTACCGTCGCGACGATCTTGAAGGCCCGCTGCCCGAGGGCACCGCCGGATCGCTCGCCCTGCCCTACGACACCCGGCAGCTCGCGTTCACGCCCGGACTGCTCGCCCGGGCCTACGGCGACGTCGACGGGCCGCCGGTCGACGAGGCCATGCTCACCGCCGCCGGCTACGTGCCCGGCGGCGGGGCCTGGTGGGTGCCGTCCGGCCGGACCGGCTACGGCCCGCCGGGCATCGCGCCGGCCGACGAGCTGGCGCTGGCCCGCCGGCACTTCTTCACCCAGCGCAGCTTCACCGACCCGTTCGGCAACACCACCACTGTCGAGCCCGACCGCTACGACCTGACCACGCTGGAGGTCCGCGACCCGCTCGGCAACACCACCACAGCCGGGGTCGACTACCGGCTGATCCGCCCGGCGGTGCTGACCCACCCGAACGGCAACCGGACCGCGGTCGCCTACGACGCGCTCGGCCTGGTCGTCGCCACCGCGCTGCTGGGCCGGCCCGGCGAGCCGGTCGGCGACACCCTCGACGGGATCGCCGCCGACCTGCCCGAGGCGGCGATCGCGGCCGACCTCGCCGACCCGCTCGCCGACCCCGAGCCGCTGCTGGGCGCGGCCACCACCCGCGTGGTCTACGACCTCGGCGCGTACCTGCGCTCCCGGGAGAGCCCGGAGCCGCAGGGCGCGGCCGTGCACACCCTGGCCCGCCGCACGCACGCCGCCGACCTCGGGCCGGGGGAGCGCACGGAGATCGAGCACGCCCTGACGTACACCGACGGGCTCGGCCGCGACCTGCAGCGCAAGGCCCTCGTGGCGCCCGGCCCGCTCGCCCCCGGCGGCCCGCTCGCCCCGGTGCGCTGGGTGGGCACCGGCTGGACGGTCCGCGACGGCAAGGACCGGCCGGTCCGCTCGTACGAGCCGTTCTTCACCGCCACCCACCGGCTGGAGTTCGCCCGCACGGTGGGCGTCAGCCCGATCGCCTGCCTCGACCCGCTCGGCCGGTCGGTCGCCGTCCTGCGCCCCGACCACACCTACGACCGGGCGGTCTTCGACCCGTGGCGGCAGGAGCGGTGGGACGGCAACGACACGGTGCTGCTCGACCCGGCCACGGACCCGGTCGTCCGCGGCTTCACCGCACAGCTCCCGCCGGCCGACTACCTGCCGACCTGGCACGCCCAGCGGGCCGGGGGAGCGCTCGGCCCGGCCGAGGCGGCGGCCGCGGCGAAGGCGGCCGCGCACGCCGGCACCCCGTCGGTGGCCCACCTGGACAGCCTCGGCCGCACCTTCCGCACCGACGGGCGCCTCGCGAACGGCGAGCTGCTGACCTCCCGGGCGCTCCTCGACGTCACCGGCCGCCGCATCGCGCTCGTCGACGCCCGCGGCCGGACCCTGGAGCGCGAGACCTTCAGCGTGCACGGCCAGAGCCTGCGCAAGGCGACGATGGACGCCGGCGTGCGCTGGGTCCTGCCCGACGTCGGCGGGGCGCCCTGCCACTCGTGGGACAGCCTTGGCCGGCACACCGCCATCGGCTACGACGCCCTGCGCCGCCCCACCGACGTGCGGCTCGCCGAGCACGGCGGGCCCGAGACCGTCGTCGGCCGCACCGTCTACGGCGAGGATCTGCCCGACGCGGCCGAGCGCAACCTGCGCGGCGCCGTGTACCGCACGTACGACGGGGCCGGGGCGACCACCACCGTCCGGCGCGACTTCAAGGGCAACGCGATCGAGACCCGCCGGGCGTTCACCGCCGGTTACCGCGACACCCCGGACTGGTCGGCGGCCGTGACGATGGAGCCGGCCGAGTACACGACGCTCACCCGCCACGACGCGCTGAACCGGGTGACCCAGCTGGTCGCACCGCACGCCGGCGACGTGGCCGACGTCGTGCAGCCCGGCTACGACGAGGGCGGGCAGCTCGACCGGGTCGACGTGTGGTCCCGGCGGCCCGTGCCGGCCGGGCCGCTGCCGGCCGCGTCGGCCGACCTGCCGGCGGTGACCCGCATCGAGTACGACGCGCGGGGCCGCCGGGCCCTGACCGAGTGCGGCAACGGCGCGGTCACCCGGTTCGAGTTCGACCCGCTCACGTTCCGGCCGCGCGGCCTCACCACCCACCGCAACGCCGAGGCCCTGCAGGACCTGCGCTACACCTACGACCCGGCCGGCAACGTGACCCGGATCGCCGACCTCGCCCAGCAGACCCTCTTCTTCCGCAACCAGGCCGTCGAGGCGACCGCCGACTACACCTACGACGCGCTGTACCGCCTGGTCGAGGCGACCGGCCGCGAGCAGGTCGGCGCCGGCGGGCCGCAACCGGCCGGGCCCGACGACCCGGCCGGGGCGGGGATCGGGCGGTACACCGAGCGCTACACCCACGACCCGGCCGGCAACCTGCTGGAACTGGTGCACGCGGCCGCGAACGGGGCGGACGGCTGGACCCGGCGGTACGAGTACGACGATCCCAGCGGCCTCGAACCGGGGGTCGCCGGCAACCGGTTGACCCGCACGGTGACCGGCGGCGGCCCCGGCGCGACGTACACCCACGACGCCCACGGGAACATCACCGCGATGCCGCACCTGTCGCTGCTCGCCTACGACCACGCCGGCCGGATGCGGGCCACGGCCCGGCAGGTCGTGACGGCCGGCACCCCGGAGACGACGTACTACACCTACGACAACGCCGGGCAGCGGGCCCGCAAGGTCACCGACCGCTCGGCGGCGCCGGCCGGCCCGCCGCCCACCCGGGCGTCGGAGCGGCTGTACCTCGGCGGCTTTGAGATCTACCGCGAGTACGCGGGCGACGGGGTGACCGTCGTGCTGGAGCGCGAGACGCTGCACGTGCCCGGCGGCTCGGCCAGGCTGGCGCTGGTCGAGACCCGCACGGCCGGCAGCGATGCGGGGGCGACGCGGCTGGTGCGGTACCAGTACGGCAACCACCTCGGCTCGGCGGTGCTGGAGCTCGACGAGGCCGCCCAGGTCATCTCCTACGAGGAGTACCACCCGTACGGCAGCACCGCGTACCGGGCCGCCCGCAGCGCGCTGGAGGCGCCGAAGCGGTACCGGTTCACCGGCCGCGAGCGCGACGCGGAGACCGGGCTGTCGTACCACGGCGCCCGCTACTACGCGCCCTGGCTCGGCCGGTGGACCACGCCCGACCCGATCGGCACCGGCGACGGGCCCAACCTGTACTGCTACGTCGGCGGCGCCCCGACCACCCGGACCGACACCACCGGCACCACCGCGGACACGCCAGATACGGATCCTCCGCCTTCGTTCCTGTCCAAGCTCCGCGACGTCGTCGAGACGCTGCTCAGCGAGGAGGTCATGGGCAAGATGGTCGAGGAGTACAAGGCCCGGCTGCGGTGGGAGAAGGCGGACCGCATGATCGCCGCCGCCGAGGTGCTCCAGGCCCGCGACGACGGGCTGGTCGCGCTCGGCGGTGACGTCGTCAAGAACGGGAAGGTGGTGAAGGAGGGCATCGTCAGCCAGCAGTTGCGGGAGATCGCCACCGCGCCCGACGACAAGGACATCGGCGAGCTGCTCCAGCTCGGCACGGCGCACATCCTGCTGCGGATGGTGGAGCGGGCCCGGGAACGGCGGGCCCAGACCGTTGCCGACCGGCCGGACGCGCCGATGGCGGTCGACATCACCATCTACAGCCTCAACCGCAAGCCCGAGAAGCCGGACTCGACGTCACCGCACCGCAACGGTTCCGCGCTCGACATCGGCCGGTACGCAGGGTACGGCGTGCATTTCAGCGCGCCCCAGTCGTCGATGGCGGCGACGTCGCAGTTCTACGCCGACATGCTCGGCGACGGCAGCGACTCCGGGCCGGTCGCCGCGAAGCTGGGGCTGGGCCTGGTCCGGCTGCCCAAGATGGACCCGGCCGGCGCGGCGAAGGAACAGGGCGACGCGTTCAAGCGCCCGTACTACACCTGGGAACAGCGGATCACGCCGAAGCTCGAGTCGACCGTGCACTACATCCTCAAGCCGGAGTGGGCCAAGTTCGGGCCGTTCTTCCTGCCCCGCGAGGCGAAGATCGGCGGCGACACCCCGGACGTGGGCAACGTGATCGGCCGGTTCGTCGACCCGGGCGTGCGGTCCACGTTCGAGCGGCTGCGGGCGAGCGATCCCACGGACATGCTCAAGTACGTGTTCGCCGACGGCTGGGACCACTTCCACGTCGACGTGCAGCGCTGAGCGTGCTCACCCACAGGGGGCGAGGTCGGCGATCGCGGCCGGCACGTCGCGGCGGGAGCGGACACCGAGCTTGTCCAGCACCGCCGCGACGTGGTGGTCGACGGTCCGCACCGACAGCACCAGCCGGTCGGCGATCTCGGCGTTGGTCAGCCCGTCGCCGAGCAGGCACAGCACGGACAGCTGCCGGTCGGTCAGCCCGGCCGGGTTGGCCCGGGTCCGCGGGCGGGGGCCGCGCGGCACCCGGTCGCCGGCTTCGCGCAGGCGGGCCCGCATCCGGTCGGCCGCCGCGGTCGCGCCCAGGTCGTCCAGGAGCCGCAGCCCCTCGGCCACCGCGTCCGGGTCGCCGGTGCGGGCCAGGTCCAGCGCGCGCTCGTACGGGTCGCCGTAGGTCTGCCAGGCCTCGGCTCCGGCCGCGAAGTCGCCGCGCAGCCCGGCCGCGTAGGGCTCGGGGCCGCCGGGGAACGCCTCGGCGTCGGCCCCGGCCAGGGCCAGGTACCGCAGCACCTCGGCCCGGAACGGCGCGCTGCCCGGCCGGCGCAGGTGCGGCAGCAGCTCCGCGGCGACCCGTGCGGCCAGCGCCGGGTCGTCGTCCAGCCACGCCTGCTCCACGTACGCGGTGCCGACGTAGGCCAGGCCGATCAGCAGCCGCTGCCGCCGCGCCCGCTCCCAGGCCCTGGCCAGCGCCGGTCCCGCCGCGCCGTCGCCGCGCCGGGCCCGCAGCCGCAGCAGCCACGGCTCGCTGTACGCGAACAGCATGCCCGGATCGGCCACCCCCTCGACGAGGGCGTGCAGCTCCCGTTCGGCCCCGTCCCAGTCTCCCTGCCGCAGCAGCCGCAGGCACCGGTGGACCTCCAGGTTGTACGCGTGCGACCAGAATCCCCGCTCCCGGGCGAACGACAGTCCATCGTGGACACAGGCGTCGAGCTCGGCCAGCCGCCCCTCCCGGTACAACAGCTCGGCGAGGTTGGTCCAGCCCCGCGCGGCATACTCGTAGTGCGCGCCGGCCACCGCGTCGACGATGCTGGCCCGCACCTGGTCCGCGCCGTCCGGGTCGCCGCGCTCGGCCCGGACGCCGCCCAGGTAATTGCGGCACAGCGCGGCCAGCCCGCCGGCGCCGTGCGTGTCGGCGAGCCGGTGGGCCTGCTCCAACAGCGGCGCCGCGTCCTCGGCCCGGCCGGTCAGGGCGAGCACGACCCCGGAATACAGGCAGGCGTGGGCCAGGGCGGTCTCCCGGCGGCCGGCGTCGACGTCCCGCGCCGCCGGCCCGTCGAGGGTCGCGATCGCCTGGCGGGCGGTGCGCTCGGCCTCGTCGACATCGCCGGCCATGAACCGGTGCCGGGAGAGCCGGACCAGGCACAGGGCGTGCGCGACCGGGTCGCCGAGCCCCGCATAGAGCCGGGCGGCCTGGCTTCCGGCCCGCACCGCCTCGGCGAAGCGGTGGGCGTTGTAGAGCTCCCAGCCGTACTCGTCGAGCAGCCGGGCCTGCTCCGCCGGCGCGAACCGGCCGGCGTGCGGCAGGACCGCCGCGAAGCAGATGAGCGCCTGGCGGTGCGCCCCGGCCGCGGCGGCCTCCCGGGCGGCGGCCGGACCGGCGAGGATCAGGGTGCCGACGTCGCCCGCCTGCACGGCGTGGTGGATCAGCCGCGACCGCTCCGGCCGGTCCTCGGCCCGCAGCACCGCGACGACGGCCTGGTTCAGCCGCCGCCGGCGCAGCGCCGGCAGGTGCTGCTCGACGACCCGGCGGGTCAGCTCGTGCCGGAACGCCAGCCCCTCCGGGCGCACCTCGATCAGCCCGGCCAGCTCGGCCTCGGCGAGCACGTCGAGATCCGGCCCCAGCAGCGCGGCGGCCCGGTCGTGCCGCAGCAGCGACGGCACCACCGACACCTGGTCCAGCGCCGAGCGGCAGGCCGTACCGAGCCGCCGGTACCGCCCCAGCACCGCCTCGATGATGCTGGCCGGCAGGCCGTCGGGTCCGGTGCCGGCCGCGAGCGACTCGGTGACGAAGAACGGGTTCCCGCCGGTGGTGGCATGGATCGCCGCGCCGTCCCGGCCCGTGCCGGCGGCCAGCGTGGCCACGGCCGCCGGGGAGAGCGGTGCGAGCGGCAGGCGATGGACCGGGCAGCCGGTGAGCGCGCCGAGCAGCCGGTGCAGCGGCCCACTGGCCTCGTCCGCGGTGTCGCGGTACGTCAGCACCAGCACCACGGCGAGCCGCTCGACCCGGCGGGCGGCGTACAGGAGCAGGTCGAGGGTGGCGTCGTCGGCCCAGTGCACGTCCTCGACGACCAGGACCGCCGGCGCGCACCGGGTCAGCTCGTCGATGAGCGCCGGGAAGACCTGATCGGGCGGGGCGTCGTCGGCCAGCGCGGCGCTCAGCGGCCCGTCGCCGCCCTGGGCCAGGTCCCGCAGCGGCCCGAGGGTGCGCGGCGCCATCAGGTCGTCGCAGCCGGCCACCAGCACCCGGGCCGCCGGGGCG
This sequence comes from Dactylosporangium sp. CS-033363, assembly GCF_050942475.1. Taxonomy (NCBI): domain Bacteria; kingdom Bacillati; phylum Actinomycetota; class Actinomycetes; order Micromonosporales; family Micromonosporaceae; genus Dactylosporangium; species Dactylosporangium sp. CS-033363. The sequence continues at coordinate 4,436,412 of NZ_CP192032.1, forward strand.
TCCCCGTGCACCCGGCGGACGAACGCGCGGGCCAGGCTGGTCTTGCCGATGCCGGCCTCACCGGTGAGCAGCACGACCGAGCCCCGCCCCGCAGCGGCGTCCCCGACCGCACCGAGCAGGACGCGCAGCTCGCGCTCCCGTTCGAGCAGGCCGTCCCCCATAGGAGTTCATGTCAGTCGATCCGGTCGCCGAGCGCAGTCGCCAATGGGACAGTCACGGCTGGATGAGCAGGCGGGCGTAGTTGGCCATGGACCGCTGGTACCGCGGCAGATGCGGCGCCAGCGCGGCCACGGCGACCGACACCGCCTCCCGCTCGCGCCCGCTGTCGGCCAGGCACAGCGCGAGGGTGGCGCTGATCGCGTCCCCGAGCCCGCGGGTGGCCTCGTCGAGCGTCGCCGGGTCGACCGCCCGCTCGGCCTCCAGCAGCCCGACGGCCCGCTCGACCTGCCCGATGTTGCGCAGCGAGCTGGACATCTGCACCACGGCCCGCCGCCGGCGGTACCCGGCAAGCCCGTGCTCGAGGGCCTGCTCGTACAGCGGCACCGCCCGGTCGGAATGCCCGGTCGAGTCCCAGGCGCAGGCCCGCTCGAACGCCGCGACCGGATCGCCCTCGGGCCGCTCCGCCGCCAGCCCGTCGATCAGCGCGCGGAACTCGTCCTCGCGGCCGTCGTACTCGTCGATCGCCGCCCACGCCGCCCCGACCCGCTGCTCCCAGTCACTCATGTGATCAAGACTGCCGGATACGCTCACGCGACCGACGACGGGGGCGGGCACCGGTGTTCAGGCCGGCGCCGGCGCAGCAGACCGGCCAGCATCGCCCCGGCCGCGGCCGCCGCGAGCAGGTTCACCGTCTCCGCCTCCCGATCGCGGTACGGCATCGGTACGACCACCGTGCGGGTGGGCGCGACCGAACCCTCCGGCTGCGGCAGCGCGGCGGCCGCCGGGCCGGTCGAGATCAGCAGGGCGGCGGCCGCGGTGGCGGTGCCGCACAGGGTGCGGTGGACAAGGCTGGCCATCGGGGGCGCTCCTCAACGACGGTTGGCGATACCGTCCAAGCGTCGCGGCGGAGGCCGTCCCCCGGCATCGGGAACGGCCTCCCCTGTTTCCGCGCGGAGCCCCCAGGTTTCGCCGACGCAACTTGACGGACAGTGAATCGCCCGCCCCCGCCGATCCAGTGCGCGTCAAGTGCGGCGCGACAGTCTCTCGATGTCGGCATCACCTCTCGATGCCGGCACCAGCCGAGAGACGCAGGAGTCGCAGTGAGCGAGACGCAACCGTTCCGCAGGATCGTGACCGGCCATGACCCCGCCGGCCGGGCGGTGATCACCCAGGACGCGCCGCCGACCCGCGCGGTCGAGATCGGCGGCCCGGGTGGCGCCATGTTCTACGAGGTGTGGCACACCGGCGAGACGCCGGCCCGCATCGACCGGGACTCGGGCGAGCCGGCGGAGGACGGCCTGGTGCTCGCGCCGCCCGCGCGGGGCACCCGCCTCCGCGTGATCGACTTCCCTCCGGAGGACGACCGGATCCGCAACCTGTCGGGGGCCGAGGCGGCGGGGACCTTCGCGCAGATGGGCGGGGCCGGCGCCGCTCGCGCCGGGGCCGGTGCGCCGCACCCGCTGATGCACCGCACGCAGACCGTCGACTACGGGATCGTCATCGACGGCGAGCTGACGCTCGTGCTCGAGGCCGGCGAGACCGTCCTGCACGCCGGGGACATCGTGATCCAGCGCGGCACCAGCCACGCGTGGGCGAACCGGTCGGCGAAGCCCTGCCGGGTCGCGTTCGTGCTCATCGACGGCCAGTACACCGACGGACTGTGAGGCGGACCGCCATGCGTATCCGACCCATCCCGCCGGACGAGCTCGGCCCGCAGCTGCGCGAGGTGCACGACGGCATCGCGAGCCTGGTCAAGGCGGAGCAGGACCGCGTCGTCATCCTTGACGACGACGGCGCGCTCGTCGGGCCGTTCGCCGCGATGCTGCACTTCCCGACGTTCGGGGTGCCCGCGCTGATGCTGCAGCGAGCGGTCGCGGCCGAGGCGCGCCTCGACCCGGTCGTCCGCGAGGTCGCCATCCTCACCGTCGGCGCCGCCTACGGCGCCCGCTACGTGCTGTACGCCCACGAGCAGACGGCCGACCAGGTCGGCCTCGCACCGGAGCACGTCGCGACCCTGGCGGCCGGCGGCCGTCCGCCGGGCCTGACCGCCGAGCAGGCCGTCGCCCACGACGTGGCGGCGGCGCTGACCGGCGGGCGGATTCTGCCCGGCTCGACGTACGAGCGCGCCGTCCGGCTGCTGGGCCACGACGGCGTCGGCGAGCTGGCGTTCCTGATCGGCAGCTACTGCCTCATCGCGGTGGCGGTCAACTGCTTCGACGTGCCGGTGCCCGACCGCGCGCCGAGCCACCCCTCCGGCTGAGAAGGACGACCGTGCATCAGCGTGCCCTCGAACGACCGCGCGTCACCGCGCCCATCCGCAGACCGTCGCTCGCGCTGCTCGCCCTCGCGCTGGGCACGTTCGCGATCGGGTCCGGCGAGTTCGGCAGCAACGGCATCATCCAGCTGTTCGCCGCGGATCTCGGCGTGCCGGTACCGGTCGCCACCTACGCCATCACCGCGTACGCGCTCGGGGTGGTCGTCGGTTCGCCGGCGATCACCCTGCTCGCCGCCCGGGTCAACCGGCGCACCCTGCTGCTCGGCCTGGTCGCGCTGTTCCTGACCGGCAACGGGCTGTCCGCGGTGGCACCCGGCATCGCCCAGCTGGTCGTGTTCCGGTTCCTCGCCGGCAGCGTCCAGGGCGCGTTCTTCGGCGCCGGGGCGGTCGTCGCCGCGTACGTGTACGGCCCCGGCCGGGGCGGCAAGGCGTTCGCCACCGTGATGAGCGGCCTGACCGTCGCCACCATCGTCGGGTCGCCGCTGGGGACGTTCGTCGGCCAGCACGCCGGCTGGCGCGCCATGTACTGGACCGTGGTCACGCTGGGCCTGCTGGCCGGCCTCGCCCTCGTCGCCTGGCTGCCGCGGACCGAGGACCTGCACGGCAGCTCCATCGCCGACGAGCTCGGGGCGCTGCGCCGGGGCAGCGTCTGGCTGATGTTCGCCGTCGCCGCGCTCGGCATCTCCAGCATCTTCGCCGTGTACACGTTCATCGGCCCGTTCGTCACCGACGCCGCGCGCCGGGACGCCGCCCTCATCCCGGTCGCCCTGGCCGTCTTCGGCATCGGGATGGCGGCCGGCAACCAGCTCGGCGGCCGGCTGGCCGACCGGTACGCGCACCGGGGCCTCGCCGGCGGCTATGCCGGGGTGCTGGTGCTCCTGGTCCTGATCGGCGTCGCCGGCGACGACCTGCTGGTCCTGCTGCCCTGCCTCTTCGGCGTCGGGGCGACCATGATGGCCGCGATCCCCACCATCCAGGTCCGGCTGACCGCGCTGGCGCCGGACGCCCCGACGCTGATGGGCGCCCTCAACCTCGCCGCCCTCAACCTCGCCAACGCCCTCGGCGCGATCGGCGGCGCGCTCACCATCGACGCGGGCTGGGGGCCCCTGTCCACCGTCTGGGCGGGCTTCGCCCTGACCGCCGGCGGCCTGCTGCTGTACACCGCAACCTTCTCGAGGAGACCGTGATGGGCACCGAGGACGCACCCAGGCCGGCGCGCGCGTTCCGGAGCCCGGCCGTGTGGCGGCTGCCGGTCATCATGATCGTGCTGCTCAGCGGGGCCCTGCCGGCGTGCTACCTCAGCGGCATCGCCGATCCGCAGGCGAACCTGCGCCGGCTGCCCGTCGCGCTGGTCGTCGAGCCGCAGCAGGCCTGCGCCGCCGGCACCGCCGCGCTCGACGGGGCCGCGGACTCGGTGGCCGCCACCGTGCGGGCCGGAACCGACGCCGAGCGGATCCGGATCATCGACATGGCTCCCGCCGAGATGTCCGAGGCGTTCCGCAACAACAGGATCTATGGCGCCGTCGTCATCCCCGCCGACTTCGACCGCACCCTGGGCACGTCCTGGCCGGCGGTGACGATCGTGAGCAACGCCGCCGCCGGGAACCTCGCGGCGAGCCTGGTCACCAGCGCCATGGCCCCGGTGCTCGCCACCGCGCAACGCAGCCTGGCGCAACGCACGCCCGCGATGCGGGAGCTCTTCAAGGTGCGCACCGCCCCGGACCGCGCCCTGCCGCCCAACTCGGGTGGCGGCCTGACCCCGTTCTATCTCGCCCTGCTGGCGATCCTGATCGGCTTCATCGGCGCGTCCACCATCCACCCCTCGCTCGACGCCGCGATCGGCTTCGCCCCCAGCGAGCTCGGGCCGCTGACCAGCCGCCGCCCGTACCGCCGGGCCGCCCGTACCACCACCCTGCTGGCCAAGGCGGCGGTCCTGCTGGCGGTCGCTCCCGTCGCGGCCGGGGTCCTGCAGCTGACCGCGGCCGTCGCGGTCGGCGTGCCGATCACCCACCCGCTCGGCATGTGGCTGCTGCTGACCGCCGCGATCGCCGCCGTCGGCGTCAGCGCGCTGTCGGTGTTCGCGGCCCTCGGCGGCCCGGGCGCACTGGTCAACACGTTCTTCTTCGTCGCGCTGTCGCTGGCCGCCGGACCGGCGATCCCGCCCGAGGCGCTGCCGGCCTGGCTGCGCACCGTCACCTCGATCACCGCGATGCCGCCGCTCCTCGACGGCGTGCGGGCCCTGATGTTCTTCGACGGCCGGGGCGCCGCCGGTCTCACCCGCGCCTGGCTGCACCTCGGCGCCGGCGCGGCGATCGGCCTCGGGCTGGGCGTGGCGGCCACCTGGTACTACGACCGCACGCCCCGCTTCTCCCGCCACCCCGAGGAGGGTTAGTCGGTGATCCCGAGCCCCCGCCGCCCGATCTCGTTCAGCTCCGACGGCTGGAACCGGTTCGCCCAGTCGCGCTCGTAGTGCTCGGCCGGGAAGTCGCTCGGGCTCTCGCCCTGCTCGAACGCCGAGCGCACCGACGCCGCGTAGACCTCGTTGCGGGGGCACCAGGGGGCGGCCGGGATGTACATGACGTTGCCCCAGCCCTTCTGGGCCTCGACCGGCGCCACGCTGTGGATCATGTCGCAGTGCCACCAGACGGAGTCGCCCGCCCTGACGTCGGGAATGCCGGACAGCGCCTCCATGAGCGGGGCGTGCCACTTGTGGCCGGCGGGGAAGACCTGGTTGACGGTCACGCCGCACATGTCGTCGTCGGGGACGTCGGTGAGCAGGGGGCGCAGCATGAGGTACGCCATCGCCTCGGGAATCGGCACGGTGTGCAGGACGCCCTGGTCGTGGTCCATGTCCGACAGCGCCGTCCAGCCCTGGAACGTGCGGAACGCCGAGCACATCGTCGAGCCCGGGTACTGCGGCCCGGACGTGCGGAAACTCGCGTCCCACGGGTCGTACTGCTCGACGCTGCCGTCGAACAGGTGCCGGAACGCCTGCTGGTAGGCCTGGGTCATCCACAGGTCGAGGGTGCCGGGGTCGAGGTGGGTGCCGAGGCCGGCCGAGTCGGCGCCCTCGGGCCGGCGGCGGATCCGGTCCGGGTACAGCGAGTCGCGATTCGGGTCGAACCACTGCGTGCCGTCCGACTCGTGCTTCCACCGGCCGTTGAGGAACGCCTGCACCCGGGCCATCCGCTCGCTCTGGCGGGCCTGCATCTGGGCCGGCGACCAGTAGATCGGGTAGATCTCGGGCTTGGAGCCGACGCTGCCGAAGAAGTCGTCGCCCGGGCCGCGGTACTGCTCGAAGAACTGGTTGCTCTCCACGTAGTCGACGATGTCGCGGTCCCACTGCAGGGCCTGATCGCGCTCGAAGTGCCCGCGCACGACGAGGCAGCCGCGGCGCTTGAGCAGGTCGAGCTGCTCCGCGGTCACCGTCCCGTTGGCGATGTCGGCGTAGTCGATCACCGGCCAGACCGGCTCGCCCCGGCGCCGCGCGGCCACGATGTCGTCGACGGCGGCCTGCACGCGCGCCTCGACAACCGCGAAAACCTCGTCGACGGTACGGCCTGAAGCCGCGATCCGTCCCCGCAGCGCCGCCTTGATCTCGCGGGTCGCGGCCTTGAGATCGGTGGGGGTCTGCTCCCAGTGTGGCAGCACCGTCGACACGGACACGGTGGAGGTCCTTTCTAGTCAGCTACCTTTACTTGTACTCAGACTAGGGTGGCCCCGCTTTCAAGGCAACCCCCTTGACTAGAATTGGCACATGGACCCCGACAAGCCGTTCCTGTCCCCGCTCGACCTGGTCCGCGCGGCGACCGACGAGCACGTCCTGCGCGCCCTGATGCGCCACCGCCGGCTCACCCGCGCCGAGCTGGCCACCGAGGCCGGCATCTCCAAGCCGACCGCGGGGGAGAGCGTCCGCCGCCTGACCGAGCGCGGCCTGGTCGCGGACACCGGCGAACGCACCCCGGGCGGCCGCGGCCGGGGCCGGGTCGGCTCGTACTACGCCCTGTCACCCACCGTCGGCACCGCCCTCGCGGTGGTGATCGCCCCGGAGGGCATCGTCGCCGAACGCGTGGACATCTACGGCGACACCGTGGCCCGTGCCGCCCGCCCGATCGATCGCCCGGCGAACCCGGCCCAGGTGGCGGCCGCGGTGAGCGAGGCGGCCAAGGAGTCCGCGGATCCCGGCCTGCCCCCCGTACGCCTGGCCATCGTCAGCGCCGCCGACCCCGTCGACCGCCGCACCGGCCGCCTGATCCAGCTTCCGGACTCCCCGTTCCTGGTCGGCGAGCTGGACCCGGTCGCCGTCCTGGCCCCCTTCACCGACGGCCAGGTGATCGTCGACAACGACGTGAACTGGGCCGCGCGAGCCGAACGCGCCCACACCGACCACCTGGACAACTTCGCCTACCTGTACCTCGGCGAGGGCCTGGGCTGCGCCATCGTCAGCGACGGCGAGGTCCGCCGCGGCGGCACCGGCCTCACCGGCGAGATCGCCCACCTGCTCACCGAGGGCCCCGACGGCCGCGCCACCCACCTCATCGACGTGTTCGGGAGCCTGGGCCTGCGCCGCCCCGGCTCGACCGCGATCGACGTCGACCGCCTCCTGGCCCGCCCGGAGGACCACGAGACCCTCGCCACGGCGGTGTGCGGCGCGATCGCGGCCGTGGTGGCACTCGCCGACCCGCAGGAGATCGTCATCGGCGGCTCCTGGGGCCCGGCCCTGACCGCCCCGATCCGCACCGCCGCCGCCCGCCTGCCCCGCACCGTGCCGATCCGCCCGGCGGCCCTCACCGACCAGCCGATCCACACCGGCGTACGCCACGAGGCCCTCACCCGCCTCCGCGCCCTCGTGACGACCCCGGCCTCCGTCAGCGGGCGGTGAGCGGCAGGCGCGCCGGCGGCGGCAGCTTCGCCGGTGCCGGCGTGGCCCGGAACGACTGCAGCATCAACGCCGCCAGCCGCCGCGACGCCGCCGCCCGGGCCGCCTCCGAATCGGCGCGGATCCCGTCGTTGGCCATGAGCGCCAGCACCACATCCTCGAACACGAAGTCCCGCCGCAGATCCCCGGAGCGCTTGGCGCGCCGGATGAGGTGGAGCAGCAGCCGTACCGTGCGATCCCGATCCGCCGCGAAATAGTCCTGCCCGCGCGAGGTGAACGCCCGCGCAAAGCCCCGATCCCGCGCGTGCAGCGCCATCAGCTTCTCGATCACCAGCCGGAAACCGTCCCACGGATCGGCGGCCGCCAGCCCCTCCTCGACGATCGACGAGCACAGCGCCATCGGCTCGGCGAACGCGGTGGCGAGCAGCGCCTCCTTGGTCGGGAAGTGCCGGTACACCGTCGCCGGCCCCACCCCCGCCCGCCGCGCCAGCTCGCGCATCGGCACCTCGAGCCCCTCGGCGGCGAACGCGGCCCGCGCCACGGCCAGGATGCGCGCCCGGTTGTCGCGCGCGTCGGAGCGCTGCCTCGGTTCGCCCGTCACCGCTCTCACTTTAGCCAACCGGACGGGGTGTTCCGTTACGTTGCGAACCATGCGAGCACTGCAGTTCACCGAGTTCGACACGGCCGGCCGGCGTCATGCACGTCGCTGACGTCCCCGAGCCGCACGCCGGCCCCGGCGAGATCCGCATCGCCGTGCGAGCCTCGGGCCTCTCGGCCGGCGAAACGCTGATCCGGTCCGGCGCTCTCAAGAACCAGATCCAGATCCCGCTGCCGTACCGCACGGGCTTCGACGCCGCCGGCACCGTCGACGAGCTGGGTCCCGGCGTCAGCGGCGTTGACATCGGCGATGACGTCTTCGGCTGGGTGGCGATGAGCCGCCGCGGCGCCAACGCGGACTTCGCGGTGCTCGTGGCCTGGGCCCCCAAGCCGGCCGCGTGGAGCTGGCCCGAGGCGGGCGGCGCCGCCGGTACCGTCGAAACGGGCACCCGCGTGCTCGACCGCCTCGCGCTCGAAGCGGGCCGGACCGTCCTCGTCAACGGCGCGTCCGGCGGCGTCGGCACGGTCGCCGTCCAGCTCGCCGTCGCCCGCGGCCTCAACGTCATCGCCACGGCGAGCGAGCGCAACCACGACCTGCTGCGCTCGCTGGGCGCCACCCCGACCACGTACGGCCCGGGCCTGCCCGACCGCGTGAGCGGCGTCGACGCCGTGTTCGACTGCGCCGGCGGGACGCTGCCCGACCTGATCGCCATCGCCGGCGACCCGTCCCGCGTGGTCACCATCGCCGACCTCACCGCGGCCCGGCACGGCGTCCACCTTTCGAGCGGCCTCGGCGACGCACTGGCGGTACGAGCGCTGGGTCTGGCGGTTGAGCTGGCGGACCAGGGCCGGCTGCGGGTGCCGGTTGAGGCCGTTTTCCCGCTTTCGGAGGCGCCCGCCGCCCACGCCTTGAGCGAGTCGCGCCGGGCCCGCGGAAAGATCGTGTTCGTCTAGGCCCTGTTCGGCCGCCCGGTCGCCGGCTCCTGCGCCCGGCCTAGGACTGCGCGAGGGCGCAGACGACGGCGCCGGCGACGAGCCAGGTCGAAAGCGCCGCGACGGTACCGGCAACGAGTCCATTGTGGACACGCCGTGCGACGAGCGCGGTGACCGGGACGGCAATGAAGAACGAGGCCACCATCGCGGGGATGACGAACGCGAAGCCGAGCATCGTCGCCGTACCGCGGGGACTGGAGCAGCCGAACCCCGCGCACTCGGCGGGGTACACATCGGACAGCGTCTGCAGGTAGATCACGAACGCGGCGACGAGCAGCGCGTGCCACCCGGCCACCCCGAGCACCCCACGCCCGAACGCGTCCGCCATGGATCGACGATACTCAGGATCTTCGCCCCTGTGTGCCCCGCACGGCGGCGGGGAGGTCGGAAGCATGGCCCGCTCGACCTGGCCGGCGCGCGCCGGCGAATCGCGGACCGGCGCGACGCGGCGCCGAGGTTGCGGCAGCGGATCGCGGCCGGCCGATGGGTGGACGACACCGGGTTCCGGATCGAGCGACACGTGACGGCGGCGGCGGTCGATGCGCCCGGCGCCGGTTGTCAGGGTGCCGTGGGTGCAGGTGCCGGTCGGCTCCGGGAGGGATGGCGGGTCCAGGGCGGCGATGGTGGACGGGAGCTCCAAACGAGGCCGGGAATGGCACGAGGAGTAATAACACCCGGGATCGGGGGAAGGGCAGGGGCTATGCACAGGTACGCGGCGTACGTGACCGAGCTCATCGGAGCGTTCTTCCTGATGTTCACCGTCGGCCTGAGCGTGCTGACCGGCTCGTCCCTCGCCCCGTTGGCGATCGGGGCGGTGCTCATGGTGATGGTGTACGCGGGCGCCCACGTGTCCGGCGGGCACTACAACCCGTCGCTCACGCTGGCCGTGCTCGTGCGGCACAAGCTGGGGCGGCCCGATGCCATTGCCTACTGGGTGGCGCAGATCGTCGGGGGCATCCTCGGGGCGCTGGTCGCGCAGTGGGTGGCGAACCCGGGGGCGGTGGCGGCGTTCGAGCCGGACGGCCGCCGGCTCGTGTCCGCGCTGGTGGTGGAGCTGTTGTTCACGTTCGCGCTGGCGTACGTGATGCTCAACGTGGCCACCAGCCGCAGCAACCCCAACAACTCGTTCTACGGCCTGGCGATCGGGTTCACCGTGGTCGCCGGGGCGGTCGTGGCCGGGAGCATCTCCGGGGCGGCGTTCAACCCCGCGGTGACGCTGGGGCTGACCGCGATCGGAGCGCTGCCGTGGTACCTCGCGGCGCTGTACCTCATCGTGCAGCTCGTCGCCGGTTTCGCGGCGGCCGCGGCATTCCTGGCGCTCAACCCCGACGAGGCGCCGGTGCGGCAGGAGGAGCGGGAAACGGTGCGGGCGGACAGTTCCGCGCCGTAGTGCAGTGGAAGTAGCAACAGCACGAGGAGGACGACATGATCGGGACACTCCTGTGGGCGGTCATCGGTGGCGCCATTCTCGGCGTCCTCGCCCGGCTGATTCTGCCCGGGAAGCAGAACATCTCCGTGGTGGCCACCGTCGTGGTCGGCATCATCGCCGCGCTGATCGGCGGCCTGATCGCCACCTGGCTCGGGGTCGGCAAGACGAACGGCATCGACTGGATCCGCCACGCGATCCAGATCGTGCTGGCCGTCATCGGGGTCTGGGCCGCGGCCGAGATCACCAGCCGGCACGGGCGTTCACACGGCACCGGTACCGGCACCCCGGCCAGATAGCGGCACCTCCGCCGGCGCGGAATCCAACGAGGGCGAGGGCTCGGCGACCGGTTCCGGCGCGACCGTCGAGCCCAGCACGCTCAGCAGCGCCGGGGCGAGCAGCGAGCGCACCACGAACGCGTCGATGAGCACGCCCACCGACAGCGCGAACGCGAGCTCCCGGAACGGGCGCAGCGGCACGATGAGCAGCAGCCCGAAGCTCACCGCGAGGGTGAACGCCGCGGTGCGGATGGCCCGCGCCGAGTGCGGCAGCGTCAGCGCGAGGGCCTCGCGCAACGGGCGGGTGCGGGCCTCGCGCCAGGCCGGTCCGATGCCGAAGATGTTGTAGTCGGATCCGAGGGCGACCAGCAGTACCGCCGCGGCAAACGGCACGTAGAACGTGAGCCCGTCGGCGCCGAGGCGGTCCTGGAACAGCCACGTGGTCAGCCCGAGCGTCGCCCCGATGGCCAGCACGCTGCACACCAGCAGGCCGATCGGCGCGACGAGGGCCCGCAGGAACAGCATCAGGAACAGCAGGTTGGCCAGCAGCGCGGCGATGGCGATGCGGCCGAGGTCGTGGGTGGTCTGCTCGACGATGACCCGGGCCACCGCGGTGTCGCCGCCGAGGCTGGCCTGGGTGCCGTCGAGGCCGGCCGCCGACAGCAGGCCCGGCAGGTCGTCGTGCAGGCGGTCGAGGGTCTGCACCGCGGTCGCGCCGAGCGGCTCGTCGCTGAGGATGAGCAGGTACCTGGCGGCCGTACCGTCGGAGGAACGGAACACGTCGTAACCCTCCGGCAGGCCCTGGGTCGTCGGGCCGAGGACCGCGGCGACACCCGGCCGGTGGGCGAGCGCCTCCTGCAGCTTCGTCAGCTCGGCCTGCCGCCCGGCGACCGCATTGCCCTCCAGGAGCAATTCCGTCGGCGAGAGGATTCCGTCGGCGAACCCGGTCTCGGCGGCGGTGGCGGCGGCCCGCGCCGGGCGGTCGGGCGGCAGGGCCTCGACGAACGAGACGCCGAGCTTGATGTGCTGCAGGGGCAGCGCGGCCACGATTAATCCAGCGGTACACACGAGGAGCACCGGCAGGGCGAACCAGCGCCGGGTCAGCAGTCGCGCCCACCACCGCCCGCCGGCCGGCGCGCTGACCGGTGTCTGCTCGGCCACCCGGCGGCGCAACGGCGACCAGAACGCGGCCGCGCCGAGAATTCCCAACAGGGCGGGGACGAGCGTGACGGCGACCAGCACGCCGATGAGGATCGCGAGGGCCATGCCGGGGCCGAACGCGCGGAACGCGGGGGAGCCGGCCACGATCAGCGCCCCGGTGCCGGCGGCCGCGGTCAGCCCGGCGGTGAGGATGATCGGGGTGAACCGGGCGGTGGCGTGCCGGGCCGCGTCGAGCCGCGAGTCGCCGGCGGCCAGGGACCGTCTGACCGCGGACAAATAGAACACCACATAGTCGGTGACCACGCCGAGCAACAGCGCGACGAGCAGCGGCTGTGTCTCCTGCGGCACCGGTACCCCGAGCTTCAGCGCTAACGCCCCGCCCACGTGCAGGGTCAGCAGGGTGGCGACGCCGGCCACGACGAGCGCGACCAGCGGGGCGATGAACGAGCGGAACGCGAAGGCGACGATCAGGAACACGGCGGCCACGGTGATGATCTCCAGCCGCGACACCGACGAGGTGACGATCCGCGCCTGTTCGACCCTGGCCGGCACCGAGCCGGTGATGCCCACGACGGCGTCGCCCTCGCCGTAGTGCGCGGCGACGAACCGCTCGGCCGCCTTGACCTGCCCCGCGAACGTGACGTCGGGGTCGGTGAACAGCAGCGTGACGATCGTCGTGCCGTCCTCGGCCGAGCCCGGGAACAGCCCGAGGGTGTTCATCACCGGGACGGCCGCGCGGATCGGGCCGGTGTCGCCGTAGGTCCCGTCGCTCACGTCCTGCGCCCGCCGCACGGCCTCCTCCTGCGTGGCACGGGAGAGTCCGTTCGGGTCGCGCTGGACCACGGCGACCCGGCTGAGCAGCGGAAACCCGAACTTGTCGAACGAGCGCAACTCACTGCGGACGGCGGGGTTGTCGGCGGAGACGAGCTGCTCGAGGTCGCTGCCGCCCTGGCCGACCGCCGGGAGGTACACGACGGAGGCGATCGCGGCCGCGGCCCACCCGGCGACGACGATCCAGCGCAGGCCCACGACGAGGGCGGCGTACGCGCGCGGCAACAGACTCGGCCGCCACCTGCTGCTCGTTTCCATGCCCGGCGTGATGCCCAGCTCCGGGTACCGGAAAACGAACGTCACTCTGTTGCCTTGACGTCCATCGATATCGATGATTGTCTCACGGCATGGTCACCACCAGAACGATGCTCGTCTCCGCGTTCGCCGCCCTGCTCCTCGGGCTCACGGCGGCGCCGGCGGCGGCCGCACCGGGGCCGGACAACACCTGGCCCGCCAACCTGTCGATCCTGTCCGACGACGACGTCAACGTCACCTGGACGGGCGGGGCGCTGCGCATCGCCGACCCGTCCGAGGTACCCGACGGGCAGCGCGCCCCGATCGTGTCCGGCATGCTGCTGCTCGCCCCGCACACCCTCGCCACGCCGGCCAACCTGGTGCGCGCGTTCACGACGAGCGCGACGACGGGGGTGGACGTCGAGTACCGGGGTCAGGGCCCGGACGGCACGTGGACGGAGTGGACCCCGGCCGGCACCGCGCTCGCCGCCGACGTCCCGGCCGTGCAGGCCCGGATCGTGCTCACCGGCGCTTCGGCCGCAATCAGCGCCGTCGTCCTGGTCGCCTCCGCGGGCCCGGCGGCACCGGCCCGGCTCGCGGCGGTCGGCAACGTGTACCGGGTGTATGCGACGCGGGAGGGGCTTGTCGGCGGTACCACGGCGAACGGACACGTCATCGTGAGCCGGGACCACTTCGTCGCGCTGCCGTCGCGCCGCGGCCTGGCGCCCAAGGGGACCGGGGACTACACCGTGCGGGTCTGCACGACGAGCGGGTCGCGGTGCGAGTTCGCGCCGGTGTGGGACGTCGGGCCGTGGAACACCACCGACGACTACTGGAACCCGGCCGCGACCCGGCAGTCGTGGAAGGATCTGCCGCAGGGCCGGCCGGAGGCGCAGGCGGCCTACCAGAGCGGGTACAACGGCGGGAAGGACCAGTTCGGGCGGGCCGTCGGCAACCCCGCGGGCATCGACCTCGGCGACGGCGTCTTCTGGGACGGGCTGCTGCTGACCGACAACTCGTGGGTCGACGTGGCGTACCTGTGGACGGGCAGCGGCGTGCGCGGTGTCGTCGGCAGCGGGCCGCTGAACATCCGGGCCGGCGCGGGGACGTCCTTCGCCAGCAAGGGCTTCGCGGCGACCTACGCGCAGGTGCCGATCGAGTGCTGGGTGACCGGGCAATCGGTTGCCGGGCCGTACGGGACGACGACGCGGTGGGATCGGATCGGCAGCGGGCAGTACATCAGCCACAGCTACGTCTCGAAGACCACCGGCGGGACCGCGCCCGCCTGCTGAGGTTTTCGCTGGTCGCTACGGCACCGGGTCGTGCGTTCCGCGGGGCGTCGAGGCGTTGCAGCGCTTGATGCGGGCGGCGGTCAGGCGCGAACCCACGACCAGGCCGTAGCGGCGGACGGCTTCCAGCCCGTAGTTGCTGCACGATGGCGTCTGCCGGCAACGCGTCGGCAAATGCGGGGAAAGCCAGCGTTGGTACCCCCTGATCGCCGCCATCCCCGCCCGCCCCGGGCCACTCGCGTCGCGGCGCGGGGCCCGGGACGGAGCGGCGATCGCCATCAGGCCGAGCAGCGAGCCCAGCATGAACGGATTGCAGTCACAGCCGTCGCAGCCGTCGCACCCGATGTCACAGCCCGGATCGCAGCCGCTGAACCAGTCCAGGTCGGACCACCAGCGCCGCCGGTTCCCCGGGGCGGCCTCCTCCGCATCCACGCCCGCCATTGTGCGGAGGGGCCGCAACGTTGATCAAGACTGTTGTCGGTCTTTCGTCACGCGGTTGCCGGTTCGCTACGAGCGTTGCCTTCGTTTTCCGGGACCGCGAAGCCCTGGCTCCCCGGCGTCCTGGCGGCGTGGAGCAGACCGGCCGCGCCGAGCAGGAACAGCAGACCGGCGGCGAGATAGGCCACGAGCGCGGCCTGCCCGGCCTTGGCCCCGAACTCGCTGAACCCGTACGAGGTCAGCAGCAGCCCGCGCAGCGTCTCGCCCTTGAACACCGTCTCCCGCGCGGTGTTGGTGTCCGTGAGCTGCTTCTGCAGGTCGGCGACGGCGGCGGTGTCGTTGCTCTTCTGCGCGTCGGCGAGCTTGGTCTTGAGCTCGGTCTGCACGTCGCCGAGCTGCGCGTAGGTCTTGCCGCCGGCGATCGACTTGAGGTGCAGCCCGATGAACTCGTTGGCGTAGCACTCGGCCTGCTTGCCGGAGTTGAGCGGCTTCCCGGCGTACTCGACCAGGCACGCGGACTCCTTCTCCTCCGCCGTCAGCGTGTCGGCGGTCTTGAAGGTGATCTGCTGCTGCCCGAGCTGGTCCTTGACATAGTCGTTGGCAAAGTTGGCGTTGCTGGTCAGCACGATGCCGGCGACGAGCAACAGCCCGGCCAGCAGCACGAGGCCGGCTCCGACGATGAGGTCGAGCGTCTTGCGTCTCATGGTTGCCCTCCCTGGGGCTGGGGGTTCGCCTCCAGGTTGCGTCCCGCGCGGGGCCGCCTTGCAGAGTCGGAGAACCCGCGTCGGGAGGACCTCCGGCCCGGGTCTATCGGGACGCGACACCGAATCGGACGACGGCGGCGGGATGGCCGGCCCCACGCGGCAGGCGGCGGACCAGCGCCGGCGGCACAGTCGCTGAGCGTTCGGTGACGGCGTCGGTGACCAGCCCTTCGGCGGCCGCGTGCAGGAGTACCGCCGAGATCGCCTCGCCGGTGGCCAGCCAGTTGCGGGGACCGGTGCCGGCCGTCGTGATGACCGCCCATCCCTCCGGCCGCGGACGCCGTGCGCCCGGATGCACCGCGAGCGGAAACAGCCCGGCCCCGGCGGCCGCTGCCGCTCGCCGGAGGAGGCGAAGCTGCTCCTCCGGGACCGGGTCGCGGCCGATCGGCCGGCGATCGCTGCCGCGCACCGCGATGGCTCGGCCCAGCCGCTGTGCGTGCTCGTCCAGCGGGATTTCGCCCGTGTGGCGCAGGCGGGCGAGCCGGGAAGGGCCGCCTGGTAGGCGTACCACCTCGATCCCCACCCCCGCGGCGGCCAGCGCCACGGTCGCATGGTGCAGCGCCGCCCCGCAGCTGATGGTCAGCAACCGACCGTCGGGATCGGGGTCGGCCAGCAGGTCGGCCCACCCCTCCTCGATGCGCCAGCGCCACGGTTGGGGGTCGAGCACCGACGGGGCGGCGAGCGCGGCGAGGGCGGCCCGGGTCAGCGTCCGGCCCGTCCGTGCGGCGCCGGCGCGGTCGACGAGGTGGATGGCGGGCATGGCGGGCTCCTCGGGGCGAGTTTCGCTGGCGATCCTTCGACGTTGCCGCACGGCGTACCGTCGCGATCAGAGCCTTTGGTCCCGCCTCGCCGGGCCGTGCGGCATCGACCAAGCCCAGCCTTGCCTTCGTTGCGGGAAAGGCTTTCGCGGTCGTACCGTCGCTGGTGGGCAGGTGATTCGCAATGACCAACGTGGTGCCGCTCGGGCCCGTGGCCACCCCGCATCCGGGCGAGCCGCACACCGCCGGTGGCCTCTCCGGCCGCCTCAACCAGCTGCGCGCCGGCGTCCTCGGCGCGAACGACGGCATCGTGTCGACGGCCGCCCTCGTCGTCGGTGTGGCCGCGACCACAGCGTCGACGGGAGCCATCCTCGCCGCGGGCATGGCCGGCGCGGTGGCGGGCGCGGTGTCGATGGCGCTGGGCGAGTACGTGTCGGTCAGCACCCAGCGCGACACCGAGCGCTCGCTGCTGGCCTACGAGCGCCTGGAGCTCGAACAGTTCCCGGAGCGCGAGCTGGAGGAGCTCACCGCCCTGTACGAGGCGAAGGGGCTCACCCCCCGCACCGCCCGCCAGGTCGCGCTGGAGCTCACCGCCAAGGACGCCTTCGCCGCCCACGCCGACGCCGAGCTGCACATCGACCCCGACGCCCTGACCAGCCCCTGGCAGGCCGCGGTGGCCTCGGCCATCTCGTTCGCCCTGGGCGCCGCGCTGCCGTTGCTCGCGATCCTGCTGCCCCCGCCGGGCACCCGCATCCCGATCGCCTTCGTGGCCGTGGTCCTGGCCCTGACGGTCACGGGCGCGGTGAGTGCCCGCCTCGGCTCAGCGGGCGTCGTACGCGCCGTCTCCCGCCTCGTCGCCGGTGGCGCCCTGGCGATGGCGGTCACGTTCGGCATCGGCCAACTCGTGTCCACGCTCGCCGGCTGACCGGTGTGTGACAGCGGGCTGCGATCGTGGGACCGTGGCTTTCGACGACGGCGGTGACCTGAGGTGGACGCGGCCTCGTCGCCGGTGGCGCCCTGGCGATGGCGGTCACGTTCGGCATCGGTCAGGTCGTGTCCACGCTTGTCGGCTGACCGGTGCGTGACAGCGGCTGCGATCGTGGGACCGTGGCTTTCGACGACGCCGGTGACCTGAAGTGGACGCGGCCGCTCACCTACAGCGTGGCGGCCCTGTCCATGCTGGTCGGCGCCGCGGCCGTGCTGCTGCGTCACGAGCTCGGGCCCGACGCCGCGATGAGGGTCGGCGTGCTGGGCGCGGTCGGGCTGTTCGTCGCCACGTCGGGGCGGCTGATCACGCTGTACCGCGCCCGCTGGCACACCATCACGGCGCCGCCCGCCGTGAGCGTCCGGGTGCGCCGCGGGCGGGTCGTCATCCGGCGGTGGCCCGCCGACACGCTGCTGGCGTTCGCCGCGGTCGCGCCGTTCGCTCCGCTCGCGTTGTGGTTGGGCGTGCCGCCGCTGTTCTGGGCCTTCTTCGGGCCGATCCTCGTCGCGTTCGGGCTGCCGAGTTTCGCCTCGCGTGTCGTCGTCGGGCCCACGGAGGTCGTGGTGGCGTCGACGTTCGCGGTGACCGTGGTCCCGCGCGGTCTCGTCGAGGGCGTGACCGGGACCGGGCGCGGCCGGCTCAAGCTGCAGCTCGCCGGGCACCCGCCGGTCGAGATCGGGGTCGGCGTGCACGGCATGGCGATGCGCAGCTGGGACTACCGCGGTGCGGAATTGAAGACCGCCGGCCGCATCTGGTCCGCGCTCGACTCGGTGCCGGCCGTGCCGTCATCCGTCGCCGCGGTGCGCAAACGCCGGCGGTGGTTGCTCGTCGCGGTGTGCGTGCTCGCGGCGGCCGACTTCCTCACGCTCGCCGTGCTCGTCATGGCCGGCGTCATAGGGCAGTGACGGTGCGGGTCTCCGTGTCGTAGCTGCGCGCCGCGACGAACTGGCCGTGCGCGTCCGGCACGTCCGCCAGCAACGCCAGGGCCGCGGCACGCACGGGCGGCGGAACGTTCAGGGCGAGCGAGATGTGCGGCACCCAGTCGCCGCCGGGCCGCAGCGCCAGCAGCTCCGCCGTCGGCGTGACCGATCGGACCAACGCCCGCCCCAGGAGCCGGACCGGGCCCAGGTGGGCCGCGACCGGCAGGGTCAGCGGCGGCAGCGAAGCGAGCGTGGGCAGGGTGTGCAGCGTCAGATGCGGCCGGTTCGTCGGGTGGCGGTGCGTGGCCAGGCTCGGCAGCCCCGCCGCCAGCAGCCGGTCCCACAGCGCCCGGATCCCGGAATCCAACACGGGATCCGGCAACAGTTCGACGGTGTGCATTGTTAGAACGCGTAACGGATTCTGCAGTACGGGATGTGCTTGGCGATCAGATCCCGCAAGGCCGACACGTAGCCGCCCTTGGCGCCGGTTCGGTAGCGGACGTTCCAGAAGCCGTTCTCCGAGCGCTTCGCCTGTTGCAGGTCCGGGCGCCACAGCAGGTCCTCGGCCTTCGGGTGCCAGCCGAGGTTCACCTGGTGCAGGTCGCGGTTGTGGGTCAGGAAGATGACTTCGGCGGCCAGCTGGGACTTGGCGGCGGGGCCGAGGCCGGCGTCCAGTTGGTCCAGCAGCTCGGCCCAATCCAACAGCCAGCCGTCGCGGACCACGACGGGGCTGAAGTTGACGTGTACCTCATACCCGGCCGCGACGAAGTCGTCGATGGCCGCGATGCGCGAAGCGATCGGGGAGGTGCGGATGTCGAGGAGCTTCGCGTCGGCGGCGGGCATGAGGGAGAACCGGATGCGGGTGTGGCCGCGCGGGTTCCAGGTCAGCAGGTCGCGGTTGACGTGCTTGGTGGCGAACGAGGCCTTCGCGTTGGGCAGGGTGCCGAACAGGTCGACCAGGTCCTGGACGTTGTCGCTGACGCGGGCGTCGAGGCTGCAGTCCGAATTCTCGCCGATGTCGTAGACCCAGAGGTCGGGGTCGCACTCGTTCGGGGCCGGCTTGGGGCCCTGGCGGCCAGCGTGGCGGCGGACGTAGCCGGCGATCTTGTCGATGTTCGCGAAGACCGTGATCGGGTTGCTGTACCCCTTGTGGCGGGGCACGTAGCAGTAGGCACACGCCATCGCGCAGCCGTTGGCGGCCGAGGGGGCGATGAAGTCCGCCGAGCGGCCGTTCGGGCGGGCGGTCAGCGACTTCTTGACGCCGAGGACGAGGGCGCCGCGCTTGATGCGGACCCAGCGGGCGACGTTGGTCTCGTCGCCGTACAACTCGGGGATGCGGTTGTGGCTCTCGACCTCGACCCGTTCGGCGTCGGGGAAGCGGTCCAGCACCGCCCGCCCCCGGGGCAGGTCGGCCGCCGCGGGTTCCACGTAGATGCGGCGGATGTCGAGCAGCGCGGAGTCCATGAGCGAGGACCAGCCTACATGTCGAGCACCACGTCGGCCTGCGGGCGCGCGCAGCAGATCAGGACGGTACCCACGGTGGGCTCCTCCAACGGCTGCGGCGAATATCCAACGCGACCGGACAGCAACGGGGTCACGCACGTGTGGCAGACGCCCGTGCGGCAGCTCCAGCGGGTCGGCACGTCGCAGGCGTCGGCGAGGTCCAGGATGCTGCCGGAGCCGGGGATCGGGGCGGCGATGCCGCTGCGCGCGAACGTGACCAGCGGGCCGGAACCTGGCTCGCCTGGAGGCGGGTGCGGCGGGCGGGACGGGACGTGGGTCAGGCCGGGGTTGATGGCCGCGTGGGCGGCGAAGAGTTCGGTGCGGACCCGGCTCACGCCGGCCGCGGCGAGGGCGGTCCGCATGTCGGCCATGAACGCGTCCGGGCCGCAGACGTACGCGGTCGCGTCGGCGGGCAGCCGTAAATCCGTCAGCCGTTGGGCGGTGAGGCGGCCGGTCGAGGCGCTGTAGAAAATGTGCTCGTGCGCGTCGGGCAGCCCGGCCAGCAGCGCGCGGGCCTCGGCGGCGAGCGGGTGCTCGGCCGGCGTGCGGGCGCCGTGAATCCACCACACCGGGCGCGCGCTGCGGCGGGCGGCGAGCTGGTGCAGCATCGCCAGGACCGGGGTCAGGCCGATGCCTGCGGAAAGCAACAACACCGCCGTCGTACCGTCCTCGAGCACGAACTCCCCGCGCGGCGCGGCGGTGTCCAGCTCGGCGCCGGGGCGCAGGGCCGTCGTCAGGAACCCGCTCGCGGCGCCGTGCGGCTCGTGCTTGACGGTGATCCGGTACGTGTCCTCGCCGGGCGTCGCCGACAGGGAGTAGCTGCGCACCGGGCCGGCGTCGGGGAGGCGGAGCGTGAGGTACTGGCCGGGCAGCGCGGCCGGGAGCGCCTTGCCGGACGGGTCGGCGAGGCGGATCGAGGCGACCGTCGCCGTCTCCGGCGTCACGTCGACCACGCGCAGCGGCTGGAATCCGTCCCAGGCCGGGCCGGGCGCGCTCGCCGCGGCCAGCATGTCGCGGAACGAGCCCTGCCAGCCGGGGCTCAGCGCGGGAATATCCAACGCGACCCGGAGGCGGGCCGGGTCGTGGCCCGGCAAATACAACAGCGCATCGGTCTCGGCCACCGACAGCGCGCCCGGCCCCTGCCGGGTGCGCACGATCGGGTCGCCCGCGCGCACGCGGCCCTCGCGCACGACGCGCATGTAGAAGCCGGGGCGGTGGTGGGCGACGAGCAGCGCCGGCAGCTCGGGCACGCCCATCCGCAGCCCGACCCGGTAGCACGTGACGCGGGGCTGGGTGACCTCGAACTCGGCCTCGCCGATGCGGTACCGGTCGCCGATGCACACCTCGTCGTCGGGCAGCCCGTCGACGGTGAGGTTCTCGCCGAACTGGCCGTGCTCGCCGGGCCCGGCGCGGCCGAGGTGCCGCTGCCAATAGCGATAGGAATCCAACTGGTACACAAGGACGGCGCGCTGCTCGCCGCCGTGCCCGGCCAGGTCGCCCTGCCCGTCGCCGTCGAGGTTGAGGTGGCGCGCCATGACCGGGCCGGAGACCGGGCGCTTCCACACGCCCGTGTACACGGTCCGCCCCTGCCACGCCACCTCCTTCGGCCGCCCGACGTTGACGGAGACGAGAGACGGCATGGCCGAAGCATCCCATCGCCGCGGGCGCCTGTCGTCATCCCTTTCCGGTGAGGGTCGCGCTTTCCGGGGAGGGTCGCGCTGCCCGGCGAGAATGAACGCCGGACATCGGTTCGGACAGCACCCGGTTCCGGGCGGGGCCCGGCGCCCGGCAGTGGATCTACCATCCTGGCTCATGGGGGAGCCGCCGGTATTCGACGAGAACTGGGTGAAGGCCGCGCAGTACACGGAGACGGACCGCCGCCCGCGCCCGGTCGGACCGCAGCCGTGGCGGAACTGGACCCCGCCGCCGCCCCCGCGCCCGCGCCGGATGCCCGCGGCGCTGGCCATCCTCGGCGTGCTCGCGCTCCTCGTGCTGGTCTCGTTCGAACTGCGCAACAGCCGATCAACGCCTGAGGCCGCGCCGCCGTCGGCGTCCGCTTCAGGACCGGTGGCTTCCGACTCCGGGCCGGTGGTCGCCGAGCCGGCGCAGGCGGCCTCGAATCCAACGCCGGTTGAGGCGCCGACGGCGGCCGGGCAAACGCTTTCCTGGAAGCCGGCCACCGAGATGCCCGATGGTCCGGACCCGAACGATCCCAAGGTCTTCGCGTCGCTCAAGGTCGGCACGTGCATCGCGCAGGCCGCGAACCTGCGCACGGCCGCGGTCGTACCGTGCTCAGGCCCCCACACCGACGAGGTCGACCTCGTCCGCGACCTGACGGCGGAGTTCCCGACCACGCCGGACTACCGCCAGATCGACCGGCTCAACACCGCGCTCTGCCCCGGGGCGGTGCGCGACTGGACGGGTGGCCGCGACGGGCGGTACACCTCGGGCTATCTCTGGCAGTTCCAGAACGGCGTCCCCGGGCAGGCGGTGCGCGGGTTCGTGTGCACCGCCCAGCTCTCCGGGCACGGCCCCTTCACGGGCACCCTGCACCACGCCGCCGCCTGAAACGGGCCGTGTCACCGCGCTGCGTGAAACGGGCCGTGTCACCGCGCTGCGTGAAGCGGGCCGTGTCACCGCGCCGCCGCGTGAAGCGGTCGTCTCACCGCGCCGCCGCGTGAAGCGGTCGTCTCACCGCGCCGCCGTGTGAAGCGGTCGTCTCACCGCGCCGCCGTGTGAAGCGGTCGTCTCACCGCGCCGCCGTGTGAAGCGGTCGTCTCACCACGCCGCCGCGTGAAGCGGTCGTCTCACCACGCCGCCGCGTGAAGCAGGTCGTGTCACCGCGCCGCTGCGTGAAGCGGGCCGTGTCACCAAGCCGCCGCGTGAAGCAGGTCGTCGAAGATCGAAGCCGCCGCCTGTACCAGTGACAGGTGGCCCTCCTCCGCCAGCAGCCGCGCCCGCGCGCCCGGGAT
The DNA here is from genome assembly GCF_050942475.1 of Dactylosporangium sp. CS-033363. Classification (NCBI taxonomy): domain Bacteria; kingdom Bacillati; phylum Actinomycetota; class Actinomycetes; order Micromonosporales; family Micromonosporaceae; genus Dactylosporangium; species Dactylosporangium sp. CS-033363. The sequence continues at coordinate 4,458,871 of NZ_CP192032.1, forward strand.
GTGGGCCGCGAGCCAGGCGCCGTGCGCGGGCGGGACCATGCGATCCTGGCCGCCCTGCCACACGTCGACCGGCACGGTGATCGAGGACACGTCGAAGCCCCAGGGCCGGACCATCGCGAGGTCGTCGTCGCGCCAGCCGGCGGTACCGGTGGAGACGGCCGAGCGGAAGCCCGCCGCCACGGCCTCCGCGAACTCGCCGGTGAGCGCCGCCACGTCGACCGGCGGGACGAGGCCGCCCAGCGCCGCCGCCACCTCGGTGCCGGTCACCGCGGCGAGCTCGGTGGCCGCGCCGGCGAGCCACGGGGCGAGCGCCTCCGGCCCGGCGACGGCCGCGCCGAACTCCTCCACGTTCTCCGGTCCCATGCCGGCCAGCCAGTCCAGTCCCTCGGCGTCGAACGGCGCCACCCCGGCCAGGCTCGCGGCCGCCGCGCACCGCTCGGGCAGCAGCGCGGCGCAGGCGAGGGCGTGCGGGCCGCCGCCGGACTGCCCGAGCGTGACGAACCGGTCGTAGCCGAGCCGGTCGAGCACGGCGGCCACGTCCCCGGCGACGTCGCCCACGGTCCGCCCGGGCCGCGGCGTGGAGTTCGCATAGCCGGGGCGGCCGCAGATCAACGTCCGCAGTCCGCGCGCTGCCGCGGGTCTTGTCAGCGTCGGTACGTCGTGCGGCCCCGACGGCGTCCCCAGGTGCAGCACCAGGGGTCGCCCGTCCTCCGGCCCGACCGTCAGCACTTCGAGTTCGCGCCCGTCCGCCAGTGCGATCAGCATGCGCACATGGTCCTGCGTCACACTCGCCGCGTCCATGTCACTTGATGACATCACCGTGCTAACGTGGGTCATGTCATCAAGTGACATCGTCTGCAAGGGGACTGCCATGCGCATCTTCGTCACCGGCGCCAGCGGCTGGATCGGGTCCGCCGTGACCGCCGAGCTCATCGAGGCCGGCCATCGGGTCGTCGGGCTCGCCCGCTCCGAGGAGTCCGCCGCCAAGATCGCCGCGCTGGGGGCCGAGGTGCGCCGGGGCCACCTCGACGACCTCGACGCCCTTCGTGCGGGGGCGGACGATTCCGACGGCGTGGTACACCTGGCCTACAACCACGACTTCTCCCGCATGGCCGACGCCGCGCAGACCGACGCCGCCGCGATCGCCGCCATCGGCGACGCCCTGGCCGGGACCGGCCGCCCGTTCTTCATCGCCTCCGGCGTGGCCGGGCTGCCGGGTTCGCCGGCGACCGAGGAGACCGCGGGCCCGGACTTCCTGCCGCGGATGGCGAACGCGAACGCGACCCTGGCCCTGGCCGAGCGCGGCGTGCGCAGCGGCGTGCTCCGCTTCGCGCCGACCGTGCACGGCGAGGGGGACCACGGCTTCATCGCCGTGCTGGCCGGAATCGCCCGCGAGAAGGGCGTGGCCGCGTACGTCGGCGACGGCGCGGGCCGCTGGCCGGCCGTGCACGTGCTCGACGCCGCGCGGCTGGTCCGGCTCGCGGTGGAGCAGGCGGCGCCGGGCACGATCGTGCACGCGGTGGCCGAGGAGGGGGTCCCCACGCGCGAGATCGCCGAGGCGATCGGGCGCGGACTGGACGTACCGGCGAAATCCATTCCGGCGGAGGAGGCCGCGGCGCACTTCGGCTGGATCGGCCCGTTCTTCGGCATGGACTCGCACGTGTCGAGCGAGCTGACGCGCAAGAACCTCGGCTGGACCCCGGCCGAGCAGGGTCTGATCGCGGACCTCGACGCGGGCTTCTACGCGAAGTCCTGAGCGCGCAACGCACGCCCCCCGCGGGGTAGAGGCATCGGCTATCGTGAACGTCGGCCGCCCGCGGGGGTTGCGCGCCGCGGCCCTGACGATATCCTTCCGACCGGACGGTACGCTGTGTCGGCAGGGGAGATGGGAGGCCGCAGATGGCCCGTACGACATCCGCGCGGCCGGAGACCACCCGGCGCCGGCAGCGGTGGCCGGGCGGCTACGACCCGGAGAACACCCGCCGGTCGCTGATCGACAGCGCCCTGGAACTGTTCGAGCGGCAGGGCTTCGACCGCACCTCGGTGCAGGAGATCGCCGACCGCGCCCAGCTCACCAAGGGCGCGTTCTACCACCACTTCGAGAGCAAGGACGACCTCCTGCGCACCATCCAGGAGGAGTACCTCGAGGCCCAGCTCGCCGCGATCAAGAAGATCGAGTCGGGCAGCGACGACCCGAAGACCCGCATCGCCGAGCTGATCCGTTTCAGCCTGACCTCCGTGGCCGAGTACCGGGGCCACGTGACGATCTTCTACCAGGAGCGCCGCTACCTCACCGGGGACCTCTTCGCCGAGGTCACCCGCAAGCGCGACCTGGTCGAGGCCGCCTTCGCCGGCATGGTCGCCGACGGCGTGCAGCGCGGCGCCTTCCGGGCCGACGTCGACGCGCGCATCGCCACCTTCGGCCTCGTCGGCATGTGCGCCTGGGCCTACCAGTGGCTCAACGTCAGCGGCCCGCTGAGCGTCGACGAGGTCGCCCGGCAGTTCTCCGCGATGGTCCTGCAGGGCCTGGAGGCTACGGCGTAACCGCCGCTTCGGCGATCCTCCGGGCGGTCGACACCAGACTGGCGACCGCCTCCTCGGGTTCGAGGCCGCACAGATCCAGCAGCGTGAACAGGGACTCCGCGCTGATGACGACGGCCAGGTCCCGTACCAGCTGAGCCTTGTGCGGTTGGTTCCACGGCTCCAGCGCGTGCTCGATCAGCGCGAACCGCTGGACCGGCCGCTCCCTCGCGATCGCCGGCTTCGCGATGCTCGCCGCGACGATCACCCGGACCGCGCCCTGGCGTCGCAGGACCGCGCGGGCGAGCACCTCCGCCGCCTGGCCGACCCGCTCGACCGGGTCGTCGCCGGTGGCCAGGGCGCGCAGGGTGGCGAGCTGGTCGTCGGTCGTGACGGCGGCGCGCAGCAGGGACACCAGGTCCGGAAAGTGCCGGTACGCGGTCGCCTCGGACACCTTCGCCGCGGCCGCGACGGCCGACATCGTGACCTCCGCGCCGCTGTCGGCGAGCTCGCGCGCGGCCGCGATGATCGCCGCCCTGGTCCGTTCGAGCTGGTTGGTGCGCACTGGCAACTCCCGTCTTGAGATCCCGCTCTCTTCGTGAGAGTCTACTCTCACGAAGCCGGTTACGGGAGGTCAGCATGGTCGCGGTGTCGATCGTCGGTCCGGGCGAGGGCGAGCTCATCGTCAACGGCCCGGCAAAGATTCGCATTCTCGAGGACGGCGGCAACACGAGCCACCGGCTGGGGCTGGCGGAGATCATCCTGCCCCCGCGCGCGCCGGGCCCGCCGCAGCACCGCCACGCCCAGCACGACGAGGGCTTCTACGTGCTGACCGGCCGGGTCCGTTTCACCGTCGGCACGGACGACCACGACGCCGGGCCGGGCACCTGGGTGCTGGTGCCACCGGGCGCCCCGCACACCTTCGCCAACCTGGGCGACGAGCCGGCGGTCATGCTCAACACCTTCACGCCGGACCTGTACGTGCAGTACTTCCGCGACCTGCGGGACATGGTCGCGGCGGGGCAGCAGCTGACGCCGGCCGCGGTGGCGGAGGTCTGGACGAAGTACGGGACCGAGCCGTCCACCGAGTTCGCGTCGTGACCGCCCTGCTGGTGGCCAACACGATCGCGGCGCTCGCGAGCATCGCCTTCGCGGTGATCGGCGGCGTGCACCCGGCGGCGCTGAGCGACAGCGGCACACCGACCGGCGGCGAGCGCTTCTACGGCTGGATGTACGCGGTCCGCGGCGTCCCGCTCGGCGTCGCCGCCGGCGTCGTGCCGCTGTGGTGGGCCGGTCCGGCGGGCACCGTGGTACTGCTCGCGGCGGCCGCGGCACAGGCCGGTGACGCGGCGATCGGCGTCGTCCGTCGCAAGTGGACGATGATCGCGGGCGCGGCGCTGCTGACGCTGATCCACGCCGTGGCGGCGCTCGCCGTCGCCTAGGGGCCTTGCGCCGGTCCGGGCGCCATGGTAGATACCTTCCAGTCGGTATGAACGGCATACCGGCTGGAAGGGGGCGCGATGACGCGCGCGGTCAGAGCGGGGATGGCGTTCATCGGCGCGCTCGACCAGGGCGCCATCGGAGGGCTGCAGCGGCTCTGCGCGCCCGGGGCCACCTGGTGGGTCGACACCGGGCCCGATCGCCGCGCCGGGGTTGCGCCTGAAGGCAGCGGGCGGTTTCCGTTGCACGGGCTGATGGCGATGGACGCCAAGCTCGGGCTCATGCGCGAGCTCGGGCCCGGCGCGTTTCCGGCCGGGTGCCGGCAGATTCCGCGCCGCGTTGTCGTCGGTGACGACTGGTGCGTGATCGAGGTCGACGGGGACGGGCTGCACGCGAGCGGCAAGCAGTACGCCAACCGGTACGGGTTCGTCTTCGACGTCGACGCGCTCGGCGCGATCACCTCGGTGCGCGAGTACCTCGACACGTGGCACGCGCAGGACGTCATCGGTGGCGGCGCGACCGTTCCCCGCACTGCGCTCGACAGCGTGCCGGAACAAGGCGAACCCCTGCCCGCGCCGGTCGGGGACATGTGGCCCGCCCTGGCTCGCGGCGACATTGCCGGGTTTTCGGGACTGTTCACCGAGGACGCCACCTGGTGGACCGACACCGGGCCGGACCGCGCACGAGGGCGCCACCACGGGCGGGGGGACGTTCACGCCAACGGGCCGTTTCACGGGAACGTGGCCATGGCGGACAAGCTTGCGCAGATGCGCCGGCGCATTGCCGACGGGGCCTACCGCACGCCCGCCGTCACCGTCACGCCGCACCGTTGGATTCAGGACGACACGCTGATCGCGATCGAGGCCAGCGGGGACGCGGTGCTGGCCGGGGATCGGCGGTACCAGAACCGGTATCTCTGGATCGTCGAGATTCGGGGGCACCGGATCGCCGCCGTCCGGGAGTACTGCGACACGGCCCACCTCAAGGATCTGCTGTGAATTCCAACGACCTGCGGTATGTGCTCACCACGACGCGTTCGGTGCGCAAGCGGTTGGATTACGACCGGCCCGTTGACCTCGGCGTCGTGGGGGAGTGCCTGGAGCTCGCCCTGCAGGCGCCGACCGGTGGCGGGGCCGAGGACTGGCGGTGGGTCGTCGTCGGGGCTCCGGAGGTCAAGCAGGCGCTGGCCGCGATGTACCTCGAGGCCTACCTCGAGTACGTCCACAAGCCGTTGCACAGCGCCGAAGGGACCGGGCACGGGACGGTGAAGGGCCGGCTCGGGGGCGTGGGCGCGGACGGCGGGGTCGAGCCGAAAATCCAACGGATGTTGGACGGGGCCGAGCACCTGGCGCACAACATCGGGCGGGCGCCGTACCTCGTCATTCCCTGCGCCACCCGGCCCAACCCGGCGCACGGCGGGGCCGGGACGCACTCGGCCGTGTACGGGTCGCTGTATCCGGCCATCTGGCAGTTCAATCTCGCGCTGCGGGCCCGGGGACTCGGGACCTGCATCACCACGCTGCACCTGCACCACGCCGAGCGGGCGGCGGCGCTGCTCGGGATTCCGGCCGAGGCGGTGCAGATCACGATGCTGCCGGTCGCGTACACCGTCGGGACCGACTTCCGGCCCGCGCGCCGCCGGCCCGTCAGCGAGGTCGCCTACCTCGACCGGTGGGGCGCGGCACTGCCATTCGACGAGCCAGGAGCGCAAGCATGAGTGAACCCGTCATCCGCGACATCGACGAGGTGCTGACGACCACGCGGGCCGTGCGGCACCGGATGGATTTCGAGCGGCCCGTCAGCCGCGAGGTGGTGGAGGAGTGCCTGCGGCTGGCCCAGCAGGCGCCGATGGGCTCCAACCTGGAGGACTGGCGGATCGTCGCGGTCGACGACCCGGCGCTCAAGGAGCAGCTGTCGCGGCTGTACACCGAAGTCTGGTACCAGACCGTCGAGGAACCCCTGAAGACGGGCGAGGCCGCGACCGTCACGCGCCTGTCGCCGTCCGTGCGGGCCGACCCGGTCGCGGCGGCGCGGCAGCAGCGGGTGCTCGCCGCCGTCAAGTACCTCGTCGACCACCTCGCCGAGGTGCCGGTGCTCGTGATCCTGTGCAGCACCAAGCCGATCCCCGAGCGGGCCGTCGGCGGGGCCGCGTCCGGGTACTACGGCTCCGTCTTCCCGTTCGCCTGGTCCTTCCAGCTCGCCCTGCGCTCGCGCGGCCTCGGCTCGGTGATGGCCACGGCGATGGCGCACAAGGCCCGCCGGGTCCAGGAGGTGCTCGGCCTGCCCGACGACTGGCGGCCGATCACCCTGCTGCCCGTCGCGTACACCAAGGGCCTCGACTTCCGCCCCGCCGCCCGCGCCGACCTGAAGGATGTGGCATCGTGGAACGGCCCCAAATGAAGGCCGCCTTCGTGGCGCAACCGTCCACTGAGGACCCGGCCGGCGCCGTCGGGGTGGGCGAGCTCCCCGTTCCGGAGGCCCCGGACGGGTGGGTCGAGGCCGAGGTGCGGGCCGGCGCGCTCAACATGCACGACGTGTTCACCCTGCGCGGCATCGCCAAACCCGCCGGCGCCGGCCCGCACGTCATCGGCAGCGACGCGGCCGTCGTCCACAATGGACAACCCTTCGTCGTGTACCCGGTGCTGCCCGCCGACACCGCCGGCCGCACGGTCGCGCACGCCACCCTGCTGCCCGACGCCGGGCACGGCATGCTCGCCGAGCGCGTGGTGGTGCCGGAGGCGCACCTGGTCCCGAAGCCGGAGGCGCTGTCCTGGGAGGAGGCCGCCTGCCTGCCGACCGCGTGGCTCACCGCCTGGCGGATGCTGTTCACCAAGGCCCAGGCCGGTCCCGGCAAGCTCGTGCTCGTGCAGGGGGCCGGCGGTGGGGTCGCCACCGCCGCCACCGCGCTCGCCGTCGCCGCCGGAGCCACCGTCGTCGTCACCTCCCGCTCGGCCGGGAAGCGCGAGCGGTCGCTGGCCCTCGGCGCCGCCGCCGCGCTGGAGAGCGGGGCGCGCCTGCCGCAGCTCGCCGACATCGTGGTCGAGACCGTCGGGCCGGCCACGTTCGAGCACTCGATGCTGTCCACCCGCGCCGGCGGCACCATCGTCGTCTGCGGCGGCTCCACCGGGTTCACCGCGCCGCTGCACCTGGCCCGGCTCTTCGCCCGCGAGGTCACCGTGTGCGGCTCGACCATGGGGACCCTGGAGGAGTTCCGGGACCTGGTCGCGTTCGTGGACGCGCACGGGATCCGGCCCACCGTCGACAGCACCGCCGACCTCGCCGACGCCGGCAAGCAGGTCGGGCGGATGCTCGCCGGGGACGCGTTCGGCAAACTCTGCGTGCGCGTCGCATGAGCGGCCCCGTCGAGGTGACGCTGCGCGGGGCGGCGTTGTGGGCGCGGATCGACCGTACCGATGCGGCCAATGCGTGCGGATCGGCCGTCATGGCGGGCCTGGAGGCGTGGCTGGCCCGCGCGAGCGAACCGGGCGTGCGGGTGCTGGTGCTCACCGGGACCGGGCGGCACTTCTGCGCCGGGGCCGACATGACCGAGGGGACCGCGCTGCTCGGGGACCAACCGGCGCTGCGCGCGTTCCTGGACCGGGGCCGGCAGCTGGTGCGGGCCGTGCGCGCGAGCCCGGTGCCGACCATCGCCGCGGTCAACGGGGTCGCGTTCGGCGGCGGGCTGGAGCTGCTGCTCGCGTGCGACATCGCGGTCGCGGCCGACACCGCCCGCATCGGCGACCGGCACATCGCCGCCGCCCAGGTGCCCGGCTGGGGCTCCAGCGTGATGCTGCCGCAGGCGATCGGCCCGGCCGCGGCCCGGCGCCTGCTGCTCACCGGCGAGACCTGGACCGGCCTGGAGGCGATGGCCCACGGCCTGGTCAGCGAGTGCGTCCCGGCCGACGCCCTGCGGGACCGGGTCACCGCGCTGGCCGAGCACCTGGCCGCCCTGGACCCCGCCGCCATCGCCCGCATGCTGCGCGTGGCCCGCCCCGCAGTCGACGAGACCGCGTGGGACCGCGAGTGGCAGACCCTCACCGAACACCTCGCGTCCCAGGAGAAGCGTTGATGCGTACCCCGAGCAAGACCACCGTCGCCGCGCCCGACGGCCTGCTGCCGCTCGTCGGCAAGGACCTCGGCGCCAGCGGCACCCGCACCATCAGCCAGGAGCAGGTGAACACGTTCGCCGATGTGACCGGCGACCACCAGTGGATCCACGTCGACGTCGAGCGCGCCCGCTCCGGCCCGTTCGGCTCCACCATCGTGCACGGGTTCTTCACCCTCGCCCTCGTCCCGCTGCTGCTCGCCGACATCCTCGAGGTCGAGTCGTACAGCATGGGCGTCAACTACGGCCTCGACCGCGTCCGGTTCGTCAAGCCCCTCCCGCCCGGCACCGAGATCCAGGCCACCGCCACCCTGGCCGCCGCCACCCGCATCGACGGCGGAGTCCAGGCCAAGGCCGCGGTCGTCATCGAGTTCGCCGCGGACGGCCAGACCTGCTGCGCCGCCGAATCGGTGTTCCGCTACTACGCCTGAGGCTGCGATCCTTGCCGGGTGCCCACCGACGACACCCTCGCCCTGGCCGAAACGACGCTCGGCGCTCCGCTGGACGATCCCCGCGACCTCGGCGGCTCCAGCCGATCGCGGGTCCTGCGGTGCCGGACCGCGGACCGCACCGTCATCGTCAAGCACTACCTGGCCGACGAGGGCGGGCACGAGCGCGAGGCGGTCGGGCTGGACCTGCTCGACCGCACCGCCGACCTGCTGGCCCGCTCCGGCGACGGGCGGCTGCTCGTCATGTCCGACCTCGGCCCGCACCCCACCCTCGCCGACCTGCTGCTCGGCGCCGATCGCGAGGCGGCCTGGGCGGGCGCCCGCGGCTGGGCCCGCGAGCTCGGCGCGATGCTGGCCCGCTCCCGGAGCACCGTCGCCGAGGCGCGCCGCCGCCTGCCGCACGGCCCGGCCGGCGAGGCCCCGTTCCCGGTGCTGGAGCGGGGCCTGGCCAACCTGGCCCGCGTCCTGCCCGGCCTCGACCTGGCGGCGATCGGCGCCGAGTTCGCCGGGGCCGCCGCGCTGCTGGAGCCCGGCCCGGCCGACGTGCTCTGGCCCGACGACACGTGCCCCGACAACGCCATGCTGATCGACGGCCGGTGGTGGTTCCTCGACCTGGAGGGCGCCGACGTCGCCCACCCGGCCCTCGCCGCCGCCTTCATGGTGCTGCCGTTCGCCTCCTGCTGGTGCGTGTTCGACCCGCCGCCCGGCCTGACCGAGGACCTCCTCGCCGCGTTCACCGACGGCCTCGGCACCGTGGGCCCGAACTGGCGGCGGGAGGTGATCGACGCCTGCGCGGCGTACACAATGATCAACACCGGCTGGTTCGCGGACCGCGCCATCGACGGCGTGCCCCACGTCGGCCCGGTCGGCCGCGGGCCCTCCTATCGGCAGCTGCTCACCGCCCGCTGGCGCTGGGGCGCCCTCAACCTGCGCGACGACTACCCGGTCCTGTCGGCGGCCCTGCGCGACGCGGGCGCGTGGGCGACGGACACCTGGGGCCTGGACGCGGAGCCCACCGGCTATCCCGCCTTCCGCTGAAACGCGCCGTTGACGTCGCCGTACGTCTCGGCGGTCGCGACCACCTCGGCCCCGGCCGGCTGGGCGAGGATCGCGTGCACGGAGGCGACCGCGCTCGCCCCGTCGCCGGCCGCCGCCGCCACCCGCTTGATCGAGCCCGCCCGCAGGTCGCCGACCGCGAACACCCGCGCGGCGCTCGTCTGGAACGGCAGCGGGCCGTCGGCGCGCACGAAGCCGTCGTCGTCGGTCGCCACCCCGGTCAGCCAGCCCGAGCCCGGATCGGCGCCGATGAAGCAGAACAGCGCCCGGCTCTCGAAGCGCTGCCGGTGCCCGCCCGCGTTCTCGGTCACGATCGACGTGAGCGTGGCGTCCCCGGCGAGCTCGCGGACGGTACTGCCGGGACACACCCGGATCCGCGGATGCGCCCGCACCCGGTCGACCAGGTACGCCGACATGCGGGACTCCAGCCGCGCGCCCCGGATGACCAGGTGCACGCCCGCCCCCTGCGCCGCGAGCGACAGCGCCGCCTGCCCCGCCGAGTTCGCCCCGCCGAGCACGGTCACCGGCCGGTCGGCGAAGTCGCGGACGTCGAGCTCCGACGCCGCGTACCGGATGCAGCCCGCCCGCTCGAACGCCGCCCACCGCGGCAGGTCCAGCCGCCGGTAGTCGGCCCCGGTCGCGGCGATCACGGCCCGGCACGGGATGCGCTCGCCGTGCTCCAGCACGACGACCGGCCGGTGCTCGTCGGCGAGGTCGAGGCCGGTCACCGCGCACGGCGCGGAGAGCTTCACGCCGAACTTGAGCGCCTGCAGCATCGCCAGCCGGGTGAGGTCCGCGCCGCTGACGCCGTCCGGGAAGCCGAGGTAGTTCTCGATCCGGGCGCTCTTCGCCGCCTGCCCGCCGACCCCGGCCCGGTCCAGCAGCACCGTGTTCAGGCCCTCGGACGCCCCGTACACGGCGGCGGCCAGCCCGGCCGGGCCCGCGCCGACCACGACCAGGTCGACCGGGCGCCCGTCGGCCCGGTAGGTGAGCCCGAGCGCCTCCGCCACCACCCCCGGCGTGGCCCGGCGCAGCACCGCGCCGCCGGACACGGCGGCCGGGAGGTCGGCGTCGCCGAGCCCGGACAGCGCCATGAGCGCCCGCCCGGTCGCGGAGGAAGCGTCGAGCCACGTGTGCGGCAGCACGAACTGGGCCAGATAGGTCCGCAGCGCCAGGGTCTCCGCCGTCTCCCCGCGGCCGAGGATGTGCAGCGGGCCCCCGGGGGCGGCGCGGATCACCTCGCGCCGCTCCCGGAACGCCGCCATCAGCAGGTCGGCGAGGTCGGCCTGGTCGGCGAGGGCCTGCCGCAGCCGCGCGGCGCCGATGCGCACCACCGCGCCGGCCGCGACGACCCGCGCCGAGAGGTACACCTGCTGCCCCGTCAGCAGGCTCAGCTCGCCGAGGACGTCGCCCGGCCCGGCCCGGAACAGCAGCCGCTCCGGCTCGAGCGCGGTCGCGTCCCGCACGATGTCCACGGCGGCGGTGCGCAGGAGGAAGCAGTCGTACGAGCGCTCGCCCGACGTGAACAGGGCCCGGCCGGCCTCGGCGTGCTCCGGCTCACCATAGGCGGCGAGCCGGCGGAACTGCTCCTCGTCCAGCATGGTTAGCGGCCGGCTTCCTGGATGAGGTCCGCGGTCGCCGCCGGCTGCGCGATCATCGCCACGTGCGACGCCTTGACCTCGCGGGTCCGGGACCCCGCCCGCTGGGCCATGAACCGCTGCGCGGCGGGCGGCAGCACCTTGTCCTCGCGGGCCACGAGGTACCACGACGGGATGCTCTTCCAGGCGGGTGCGCCGGACGGCTCGCCCAGCGCCCGCACGTCGGCCGGCCGCTGCCCGGCCCACATCACCTCGGCGGTGCCCCGGTGCACGTCCCCGGCGAAGACCGGCGGGAACGCGTCGCGCTTGATGTAGGCGTCGATGAGGCCGTCGCCGTACGGGCGGAAGTCCAGCGCGGACTCGTCGAGCCGGCTGCCGGGGAACCGGGTCTGCATCCCCAGCAGGTTCTCGCCCTGGTCCGGGGCGAACGCGGCGACGTAGACGAGGGCCTTGACGTTCGGGTTGCCGGCGGCGGCGTTGGTGATGACGATCCCGCCGTACGAGTGGGCCGCGAGCACCACCGGCCCGCCGATCGTGGCGAGGATGCTCGCGAGGTACGCGGCATCGGAGGCGACCCCGCGCAGCGGGTTGGCCGGGGCGACGACGGGGTAGCCGTCGCGCAGCAGGCGCTCGGCGACGTCGTTCCAGCCGGACGCGTCGGCGAACGCGCCGTGCACGAGCACGACGGTGGGCTTGGGGCGGTGCGCCTCCGCGGCCGCCGGGTTCAGCATGGCGCCGGTGGCGATCGCGGCGGTTCCGGTCAGCACGGTGCGACGGGTTGGCATCATCAGGACCTCTCCTTGGAAGCTGTTGCCGCAGACCGTACGATCGCCCAGTTGACGCCCAGTGGACGCGGCGATTCAGTGCCCGTCCACTGCGCGGATCCAGCCTGAGCCATGTTTCTTTCGGAGTTTGTTCGCGATCCGATGACGGTCGCGGCCGTCGCACCCAGCGGTCCGGCCCTCGCCCGGCTGGCCACGGCGGCCGTGCCCCGCACCGGCGATCCGCTCGTCGTCGAGCTGGGCCCGGGCACCGGCGCCTTCACCGGCGTCATCCAGCGGCGCCTGGCGGGCCGCGGCCGCCACGTCGCCGTGGAGCTCAACGCCCGGTTCGCGCAGCACCTGGCCGACCGGCACCCCGCGGTCGAGGTGGTGATCGCAGATGCCCAAGACCTGGCGACGGTACTGTCCGAGCGCCGCCTCCCCCGCGCCGACGTCATCGTCAGCGGGCTGCCGTGGGCCGCGTTCGCCCGGGCGCAACAGCGCGACGTGCTGTCGGCCGTCGCCGCGACCCTGGCCCCGGACGGCGTGTTCACCACGTTCGCGTACGTCCACACCCGCTGGGCCGCCCCCGCCCGCCGGCTGCTGCGCGCGCTGCGGGCGGGGTTCGACGAGGTGCTGGTGACCAGGACGGTGTGGGCGAACCTCCCGCCCGCCCTGGTCTACTGCTGCCGGCGGCCGATCGTCACCGGCTGATCGTCAGGTCCCCGGTGGGCAGGGTCTGGCACGCCAGCCGCCACCCCGCGGCCAGCTCGCCGGCGGAGAACAGGCCGCGGCTGTCGGTCTCGTACCCGCCGGCCAGCACCCGCACCCGGCACGTCCCGCACGAGCCCTCCCCGCACGACTGCGGCAGGTCGACCCCGGCCGCGTTGGCCGCGTCGAGCACGGTCTGCCCGGGCCGGCACGGGAACGCGCGGTCGCCCGCCACGCCGATCGTGAACGTCGAGGCCCCGGCGGCCAGGGCGATCGCGTGCGCCCGCTCCCGGCGGGTCTGCGCGCTGCGGCCCGACACGAACGCCTCGGTGTGGATGGCCTCGCGCGGCACGCCCAGGTCGGTCAGGTGCCCGATCAGCTCCTGCATCATCCCCGCCGGCCCGCACAGGTGCACCCGGGTCGCGCCGGCGAACGGCCGCAGCGCCTCCAGCCCGATCCGGCCCGTCTCCTTGGTGACGAACTCGTGCACCCGCAGGCCGGGCAGCCGCTCCCGCAACGCCACCAGCTCCGCCGCGAACAGCACGTCCTCCGCGGTCCGGTAGCTCACCAGCAGGTCGATGCGCCCGGTCGCCCCGGCCAGCATGCCGAGCAACGGGGTGACGCCGACCCCGCCGCCGATCAGCAGCGTGTGCTCCGAGGGCTCCAGGGTGAACGCGCCGTGCGGGCCGCTGACCCGCAGCACATCGCCCGGTGCGAGGTCGGTGTGCAGGAAGCCGGAGCCGAGCCCGTCCGGCTCGTGCTTCACCGCGATCTCCAGCGCGTCCGGGCCGCTGCAGATGGAGTACGAGCGCTCGATCGGCTCGACGGCCACCGGCAGCTCCAGCTTCACGTACTGCCCGCCCGCGAACGTGAACGGCAGCGGGCCGCCGTCCAGCGATTCGAGCCGGATCCGCCGGACCTGCGGGGTCAGCGCCTCGACCGCCGCCACGCGCAGGAAACCCTCCCACGGCACGGCGGCGTCCCGGGCCGCCGGCCGCGCCCGCACGGTCCGCCACATGGTGCCGAGCTGCGACGGGCGCAGCACCGCGTTGGCCGCCATCAGCCCGCCGGCGAGGGCGCCGACCACCCCGGAGCCCCAGGCGTCCTGCCCGGCCACGAACAAGCCCTTCACGGGTGTACGGCAACCCGCCCGCGCCGACCGCAGCCGCTGCGGGGTCGCGGCGAGGCCGTAGAAGGAGCCGCGGGCGCTGTCCTGGTAGTGCTCGAACGACAGCGGCGTGCCCAGCTCGGCGAACGCCACCGCGGAGCGGAACCCGGGCCACTGGCGTTCGAGCCGGTCGAGCAGCCGCGCGGTCACCGCCGCCTTGAACTCCCGGTACCCGTCCTCCTTCGCGCCCCGCCACCGGTCCACGACGGCCGGGTCGACGAGTTCGAGGACCTCCACGGTGTGGTGGCGGGCGGCCGGGTTGTTCAGCGACGGGAACGACACGTACAGCGTGCCGTCGTACGCGTCGAGGCCCGGCATGAACCAGTGGTTCTCGCCGCGCACCCCGAACTCGGCGGGGGAGCGGTCCAGGCCGAGGAACAGCATGAGCGCCGACGGTTCGGCGGGCAGGTCGTTCAACCGTCCACTTTGGCCGATCAGCGCGTAGGTGTTGCGGACCCCGGCGGCGGAGACGACTGCGGCCGTTTTCACGCGATAGCGGCCGCCGGTGCCGGTGTCCTCGACGTCGACCCCGGTCACCCGGCCGCGCTCGACGAGCACCTCGTGGACGAGCTGGCGGGGACGGAGCTCGACACCGTACCGGCGCAGAATCTGCACGATGATCCGGCCGAGCTCTGCCGGGCCGCCGACGGGGTGTGCGGTGCCGTCCATGAAGAACGTCAGCGGCACGGCGGCGTGGTAGCCGAACGCGCTCGCGGTCGGAGGAATGCCGTAGAGGCCCCACCGGGCGGCCAGGATCGCGCGCAGGCGCGGATCGCGGACGCTGCGGGCCACCTGCTCGGCCGAGGACCGGAAGGTCGACGGGTAGAGCCGCTCGACGAGCGGCGCGCCGATCGCCCGGATGCCGGCCGGGAGCGAGGCGAGGACGTTGCGCGCCGCCAGCCCGGTCATCGCCCGGCGGACGGTCCGGAAAAAGCCGTCGATGGCGCCGGCCTCGTCCGGGAACCGCTCGACGAGCCGGGCCCGGAACCGCTCGGGCCCCGACGGGACGGCGAAGTCGAAGTCCGGGAAGTGCAGGATGTCGTACTCGTCGGGCAGCGGGGCCAGCTGCGCCCGCCCGTCGGTCATGAACTCCAGGAACGGCCCGGCGCTCGCGCTCATGTAGTGCAGTCCCGTCCCGAACCTGAAGCGCCCGGCCCGGGAGAACTCGTGCGTCATCCCGCCGAGCGTGTAGTGCTGCTCGAGCACCAGCACGCGCCTGTCCCCGAACTGCGCGATCGCGCGCGCGGCGGCCAGCCCGCCCATGCCCGAGCCGATGACGACGACGTCGGCTTCCTCGTGTTCAACCATGCCCGCAGGGTGACGAAGCGGAGTTGACGGCCACTGGACGGCCCGTGGATCCGCGGCTCACGCGCGTCCACTGCCCGTGCAGTGCGCCCTCCTAGCGTTTGCCGCACACCGCAGATGTGGTACCGAACGAGAGGCCGACGCCATGCACAAGAACACGAACGCCATGCGCTGGGGCGTGCGCATCCACGCCCTGTGCTACCTCGCCGCCAACCTGATCCAGGTTCTGGTCTGGTGGCTGTTCACCCCGGAGCTGCACTTCTGGCCGATCTGGTCGATCCTCGGCTGGGGGGTCGGCCTGGTGGTGCACGTCTGGGCGGTCCGCGCGGCCGTTCAGAAGACCGACGCCAGCCGGCCCACCGCCTCCACCAGCTCCGCCGGGGTGCGGTCGCTGTAGGCGAAGCGCAGGTGGCGCTCCGACGGGGACGGCCGGGTCCGGTCGGCCGCGAACGACACCCCTGGCTGGTACAGCACGCCGGCGGCGGCCGCCCGCCGGCACAGGGCCGCGGGGTCGAGGCGGTCGTCGGTGAGCCGCGGCCACAGGAACAGCCCGCCCTCGGGCTCATCGATCGCGAAGGCGCCCGGGAGCTGCTCGCGCAGCGCGCCGGCGAGCACCCGGGCGCGCTCGCGGTAGAGGGCGGCGGCCGCGCCGACCAGGTCGTCGTACCACCGATCGTCCGCCGTCACGAGCCGCTCGACGATCGCCTGGGTCACCGACGACGTGTGCACGTCGAGCCGCCCGCGCAGCCCGGTCACCGGCGCGACGAGGTGCTCGGGCAGGACCAGCCAGCCGACCCGCCAGCCGGGCCCGAGCGTCTTGGTGAAGGAGTTGACGTGGATCGCCCGGTCCGAGTCGTGGAACGCCGCCGTGCCCTGGTCGCGGCCGGCGAAGCGGAGCTCGCGGTACGGGTCGTCGACGAGCACGTAGAACCCGTGCCGCTCGGCCAGCCGCATCAGCTCGGCCCGCTTCGCGGCGGACAGGCTCACCTGGGCCGGGTTGTGGAAGTCGGGCACGGTGTAGGCGGCCGCGATGTGCTCCCCGGCGGCGAGGCGCGCGGCGAGGTGCTCGACGTCGAATCCGTCCGCCCGCACCGGGACCGGCAGGATCCGCGTGGTCGCGACCTCCAGGGCCCACAGGAAGCCGGGAAACACCGGGTCGTCGACGGCGACGGTCGCGCCGCGCTCGACGACGGTGAGCACGGCGAGGGTGAGGCCGTGCATGCCGCCGTTGGTCAGCACGATGCGGGCCGGGTCGACGCCCTCCCGCGCCGCGATCCACTCCCGCAGGCGGGGGAGGCCTTGGCCTTGGGAGTACTGCAGGGCGGCGGTCGCGGCCGCGGGGTCCGACCACAGCGCCGCCGAGGCCTTCGCGATCGCCTCGACCGGCAGCGCCTCGGGCGCGGGCACGCCGCTGGTCAGGCTGATCGCCGCGACCGCGGGGGCATTGAGGCTGGCGTCGACGAACGCCTTCGGGGGCGCCAGGCCGCGGGCCAGTTCGGAGAGCGTCACGCTTCACTCCTTCTCGAGCTCGGCCAGGAACCGCTCCGCGCGGGCGGCGAACAGGTGCGACCCGACGGCGGCGGAGCGCTCGCGGGCCTGCTCGGCGGCCTGGCGGACCGCGCCGGCGGGCTCGCCGCGGGCCTGGGCCAGCCGCGCCCGGACCAGCAGCAGCAGCCCCTCCGCGTAGCGCTGGCCGTGGTCCCACAGGGCCGCGTCGGCGCGGGCGAGCGCGTCGGCGGCCCGGTCCGGCATCCCGGCGGCGAGCCACATCTCGGCGATCAGGCCGTACTGGTACGCGACGCCCCACTGCGGAGGGTCGAGCAGGCTCGCGGCCAGCAGCTCCTCCGCCTCGGCCGCCGCCCCGGCCGGGTCGTCGCCGGTCAGGGCGCGGGCCCAGCACCAGTTCTGCCGGATGTAGTGGTCGATCTGCGAGCGCAGCCGGTCCAGGCCGGCGGCGACCCAGCGCTCCCCGGCCCGGCGGGCCCGCCCGGCGTCCCCGGCCATCGAGGCGATCATCGTCGTGTAGTAGACCCAGACCGAGGCCGCGTACGGGTCGCCCGGCGCGTCCCACGAGTCGACGAAGGCCAGCGCGGTCTCGACGTCGCCGTGCAGGGCGGTGGTCACGGCGCGCCAGCCGGGCCCCTCGCCGGGGATGGCACCGTCGCGCCGCAGCGGGGTGTCCGCGGAGGTGGAGGAGTCGTCCTCGGCGGTGAAGGACCGGTGCGCCTCGCCGATGTTGCCGATGTCCCACTGGTGCAGGCCCCACGCCTGGCGGCCGTACCGCCGGATGGCCGGATCGCTCGACGCCTCGCCCCGCTCGTGCATGCGCTTGGCGAGCCGGCCGCGCTCGCGCTCCATCGCCGTGTACGCGCCCATCACGCGGATGAACAGGAAGTCGGCCGCCTCGGCGTCCCGGCCCAGGGCCATGGCCAGGTACTCGGCCCGCTCCAGCAGGTCGAAGATCGAGGCGTCGTAGCCCGCCTGGCGCCGCAGCACGATCGCGAGCAGGGTGAGGGCGTCCAGCTCCAGCTCGGTCCGGCCGGTCGTGCGGGCGACCTGGACCGCCGAGCGCAGGTGCCGGTCCGCCGACTCGAACGCGAGCCGGTTCGCGGCGCGGCGCCCGGCCCGGATCAGCGCCCCGGCGGTCCGCTCCGGGTCGGCGAGCGGCCCCGCGGCCCACAGGTGGAACGCGAGGCGCTCGGCCGCGGCCTCGTCGTCGGCGTGGACGGCCTCGAGGGCGTCGGCGACCCGCAGGTGCAGCCGCACCACCTTCGGCGCCGCCGTGGTCTCCGACACCGACTCGCGCACCAGGTCGTGCGCGAAGCGCAGCGCCGACGGGTCCGCGGGCCCCGCTTCGAGCAGCCCGAGGGCCTGCAGCGGTTCGAGCCGATCCAGACAGTCCGCCACCGGTACTCCGCTCGCCCGCGACAACAGCCGCAGGTCGACGTCCCGGCCGATGAGCGCGGCCACCTGCAGCAGGTCGCGGGCGCGCTCGTCGAGGCCGGCCATCCGGTCGCGGACCACGTCGCGCACGGTCGACGGCACCCGGGCCGGGGCGTCCGCGTCGCCGCCGCGCAGCGCGCCGGCCTCGTCGAGCAGCCGGGACAGCTCGCGCACGAAGAACGGGTTGCCGGCGGTGCGGGCGTGGATGGCCCGCGCCACCCCGGCGTCCGGGTCGAGCCCGGCCTCGCGGCGGACCAGCTCGGTGACGTCGGCCAGGCCGAGCGGGCCGAGCCGGAACCGCCGGTGGCCCGGCACCCGGCTCGCCTTGGCCAGCACCTGGGCGAGCTGCTCGTGCGGCGCCGGCGCCCGGTCCCGCAGCGCGCCGACGATCGCGGCGCCGGCCGGCAGCCGGGTCGCCAGGTGCTGGAACAGCTGCAGCGAGGCCGCGTCGGCCCACTGCAGGTCGTCGAGGATCAGCACGGTGGGCCGCTGCGCCGAGGCCTGCCCGACGAGCGCGACCACCTGCTCGAACAACCGGAACCGGGCGTTGCTGTCCGATCCGCCCCGCACGGCGCTGCCGTCCGATCCGCCCCGCCCGGCGTCGTCGCGGGGTTCTTGTGGCAGTCCGAGTCGGGTGTTGCTGTCCGATCCGTCCCGCACGCGTTCGTTGCCGGGCTCCAGGAGCAGCCCGAGTCCGCGGGAGTCCAGGAGCAGCCCGAGCTCGCCGGCCAGCCGCTGCTCGCGGGCCGCGGCCGGCAGCGCCTCGACGAGCCTTCCCAGCGCCTGCTCCCACGGCCACATCGCCGGCGTGCCGTCGCCCTCCAGGCAGGTGCCCCACACGGTGAGCGCCCCGAGCCGGGCGGCGAGCGCGGCCGCCTCCTCGAGCAGGCGGGTCTTGCCGACACCTGGCTCGCCCTCGACCACGGCGACGGCGGTCCGGCCCGCGACCGCACCCTCCACCGCCTGGCGCAGCATCGCCAGCTCCTCGACCCGGCCGACCAGCGCCGGCCCCGCGCCCGCCCACACCTCGCCGTTGGCCGCCGCGACGGCGACAGTCGCCGCGCCGCGGGTGTCGGCGCCGCGGGTGTCGGCGCCGCTGGTGGCGTGGGCGGCGGTGGTGGTGGCGCCGTGGGCGGTAGTGGCGTGGCCGGTGGCGTCGTGGGCGGCGGTGGTGGCGGTAGCGCCGTGGGTGGCGGTGGTGGCGGCGCCGGTAGTGGCGCCGGCCGCGGGGTCCGGTCCTGCCGCCGTCTGGGCGAGGACGCGGCGGTGGGCGGCCTCCAGTGCCGCGCCCGGGTCGATGCCGAGCTCGTCGGCGAGGCGGCCGCGGACCGTGCGGTACACCGACAGCGCCTCCGCCTGCAGCCCGGCCGCCCCGAGCGCCGCGACCAGCCCGGCCTGCACCGGCTCGTGGAACGGCGCCATCGACGCGGCCAGCCGCAGTGCCGGCAGCACCGGTTCGGGCCGGCCGGTCGCCACGGCGAGCTCGGCCGCGGCGGTGCAGGCGGCGTAGAACTCGTCGTCGAGCGCGGCGAACACGGTGGCCGCCCCGGTGCCGCCGGCGACGCCGTTGCCGGCCGGGCCGCGCCACAGGGCGAGCGCCTCGGCGTAGTGCCCGAGCGCCGTCTCCCGGTGCGGCTCGGCCCCGGCCACGGCGGCGAGCCGCCGGAAGGTGAGCAGGTCCAGCCGGTCGGGCTCGGCGGTGAACACGTAGGCGTTGCCGCGCCGGTGCAGGAACGACCCGTTCTCGCGGGCCGGCAGCAGCGGTTCGAGCGTGCGGCGCAGCGCCCCGACGTACTTGTGGATGACGTTGAGCGCGCTGGCCGGGGCGTCGTCGCCCCAGATGAGGTCGATCAGCTCGCCGGTGCTCGTCGGGCGGCCGGCCCGGGCCAGCAGCAGGGCGAGCAGGTACGCCTGCTGGCGGGGGCCAGGGTCCAGCTCGGCGCCGTCCCGCCACAGCCGGAGCGGGCCGAGCACCTCGAGGTACACCGTGGATCCGCCGACCGGCACGCCCCTATCATCCATGACACTCGGCGAAGTCCCGGAGGCCGCCCATGACGACCGCTCGACTGCCCCTGCGCGCCCTCGCCCCGTTCGCCGCCGGGTCCGTCGGCATGGGGATCTGGGTCACCGTGCCGGGCCTGTTCCTGTTGTACTTCCTGACCGACGTCCTCGCCGTCCCCCCGCTCGCGGCCGGCCTGGTCCTGCTGGTGCCGAACATCGTCGACGTCGTGCTGCACCCGTGGGTCGGCTGGCTCTCCGACGCCGACCGGTCCGCCCGCGGCCACCGGCTCCGGCTGATGCTGGTCGGCTGCCTCGTCGTGCTCACGTTCGTGGCCATGTTCGCGGTGCCGTGGGGCCTGCACGGGATTCCGGCCGCGGTGTGGGTCGCGGTGGTGTTCGTCGCCGGGAACCTGCTCTACGCCTGCTATCAGGTGGCGTACCTCGCGACGCCCGCCGACCTCGGCATCGGCTACCACGAGCGAACCCGCCTGATGGGCTACCGCAACGTGGTCATCACGGTCGGCGTGCTGGTCAGCGGGGTCCTCGCGCCGCTGCTGGCGGGCGAGGACCCGGGCGTCGGCGACTACGCGCGGATGGCCCTGGTCTTCGGGGCGGTCATGCTGCTGGCGATGCTGGCCGGCATCGGCGGCGTCGCACGGCTGAACAGGGTCGCGCCAGGTCCGCGGTCCGCGCCCGGGCCCGGCGGCGGCGAGCGCACCGCGCCCGGGCCCGGCGGCGGCGAGCGCACCGCGCCCGGGCCCGGCGGCGGCGAGCGCACCGCGCCCGGGCATCGCGGCGGCCTGCTCATCGCGCTGCGGGACCGGCAGTTCCGGTGGCTGGCCGGGTCGTATCTCACCGTCGCGATCACGATGAACCTGGTGCTGGCGGGGATGCCGTACTTCGCGGAGTACGTGCTGGGCCGGGCCGCGCTGACCTCGCTGCTCATCGGCGCGTTCATGGCCCCGGCGGTCCTCGCCACGCCGCTGTGGGTGCTGGTCGCCCGGCGGATCGGCAAGCAGCGCGGCCTGCTCGCCGCCCAGGCCGCGTTCGTGGCCGGGTCGCTGGTGCTGGCGCTGGGGAAGGCGGCCGGCCTGCCGGTGCTGATCGGGGCGGTGGCCGTGCTGGGTGTGGCGTTCGCGGCGATGCAGCTGATGCCGCTGTCGATGGTGCCCGACGTCATCGCCGCGAACGGGTCGGGCGGGGCCGCGCGGGCCGGGAGCTACACGGGGCTGTGGACCGCGGCGGAGGCGACCGGGGGTGCGCTGGGGCCGTACGCGTACTCGGCCTGCCTGGCCGTCGGCGGGTTCGTGGCCACCGCGGCCGGCGAGCAGGTCACCCAGTCCGCCGGGGCGATCGCCGCGGTCCGCTACGGGTTCACGCTCGTGCCGGCCGTGCTCATGGCCGCGGCGATCCTGCTGCAGCGGCGGTACACGCTGGACGGCACGGCGCAGTCACTCGGCGACGGGGCCGTTCGGGGCGACGAACCGGCCGCGGTAGAAGGATAGGGCCGGCACCTTCGAGGGCTTCAGATGCACGTGGTCCACGTCCAGCAGGATGATGACGTGGTCACCGCTGGTGATCACCTCGTCCTTGCGCCCGGCGAGCACGGCGGGGGTGCCAGGCAGGAGCGGTACACCATCGGGGCCTGGAACCCAGGCGACCCCGCCGAGCTTCTCGGTGCCGGTCAGGCCCGAGGTGGCGAAGCGGCGGGCCACGTCCTCCTGGTCCTGGCCCAGGATGTGGATCGCGATGCGCTCGGAGTCCATCAGGACCCGGAAGCTCGACGACGACGTGGCCAGGCAGAACAGCACCTTCGGCGGGGTCAGCGAGACCGAGGTGAACGAGTTCACGGTCAGCGCGGCCGTCGCGCCGTCGGGGGTCACCGCGGTCACGGCGGTGACGCCGGTGGGGAAGTGCCCGCACACCTGGCGGAACTCGGCCGAGTCGAAGAGGGGCTCAGTCATCATCGTTGCACCGCCGGGTCGGAGGGGTGATCGGGGCGGAGCCCGCCTTCGAGCTCGATGAGGCACAGCGTGTGGCCGCCGGGGTCCTTGACCAGGTGCAGGCGCCCGTGCGGGCTGTCGACCGGGCCGACCGTGGCCGTGCCGCCGAGCGCGGTGACGCGGGCGAGGGCCGCGTCGAGGGAGGCGACGGAGAAGTACGTGACCCACTTGGACGGCAGCTGGTTCGGCCACTCGTTGTCCAGCTCCAGCACGCCCGCGACCGGGACGTCGCCGAGCATGAGCACGGTGTACGGCCGGGCGGTGGGGGAGTCGTCGCGCTGCTGGGCGGTGTAGCCGAACAGGGTCCGGTAGTACTCGACCGAGCGCTCGGGCTCGCCGGTGTCCAGCTCGTTCCAGCACAGCGCGCCGGCCGAGTTGACCGCCTGTACGCCGGCCCGGGACTCGCCCTGGTAGAGGCCGAAGACCGCGCCGAACGGGTCGATGACGGCGGCGCCGGTGCCGGCGGCCGGGAGGTACCGGGGGCGGGTGACCAGCTCGCCGCCGAGCTCGACGGCCTGGCCGGCGGAGCGCTCGATGTCGTCGACGGCGAAGTAGGTGATCCAGCCGCGCGGTCGGCCGCCGTGCAGGGCGTTGGCGTCCGAAATGCCCGCCACGTCCCGGCCGTCGACGCTGCACATCCGGTACGTCGCGCTGCCCAGCTGCTCGTGCCGGACCTCCCAGCCCAGCAGGGCGGCGTAGAACTGCTCGGCCTTGTCCGGATCGGGGGTGCACAGCTCGACCCAGACGGCCTCGCCGGCGGAGAAGCGGTGACTCATGCGCGGAGCTCCCCGGAGGTGATGGTGGCGGCGGAGATCTGATAGGCCCGCTCGGGGCTGCCGGTGGCCAGGCTCGCCTCGACCACCCCGACCACGCCGCGCAGGGTGTCCCCGGGTACCGCGGCCAGCCCCGCCACCACCGCGTCCACCTCGGCGTCGAGGTCGTCGTCGGGGACCACCCGGGCCACGAGGCCCCAGCCCAGCAGCTGCTCGGCGGTGGCCTCGGTGACCCCGGTGAGCAGCGCGTAGGCGTGCGGGCGGGGCAGCCGGTGGGCGATGGTGAAGCCGACGCCGGCGGGCGCGAAGCCGAAGCGGACCTCGGGCAGCGACAGCCGGGCATTTTGTCCGGCGATGGGCAGATGGAGCGCGGCGAGGAGCCCGGCGCCGAAGCCGATGACCCGGCCCCGGACCGCGGCGACGACCGGGACGGGCAGGTCGCGGACCCGCCCGAGCTGGGCGTCGCTGTCGCGCAGGCCGTCCGCGACCGACTCGGTGGTGGCCGCGCCGAGCCCCGCGAACGAGGCCGTGTCCCAGCCGCCGCAGAAGTGCCGCCCGGCCATGTCCAGGCGCACGACCGCGCAGGCCGGCTCGGCGGCCGCGGCCTCCAGGGTCGCGACCAGCTCGCGCAGGGCGGCGTCGTCGAAGGAATTGCCGCGCCCGGCGTTGTCGAAGCGCACCCGGGCGACGCGGCCGTCGTGTTCGCGGGTCAGTGAGATGGGCACGTGGCGGATCATACATACCAGTCGGTATGAAGACAACGCAGGCCTCTGACCGGCGCTTTGTCATACCGGCGTCATGAGCGGGATACCGATTCGACCTGTTGACTTGATACCGGCTGGTCGGTACTTTGTGGCGAGCGTCACGGGCTCGATTCGCAGTGACACATCAGCCTCATCGCTGTGAAGGACATCCATAATGATGAAGCACCCCCGACGGTCGTTATCGCTGCTCACCACGGTTGCCGTGGCGGCGTTCGGCCTGGCCGCCTGTGGCGGAACGTCAGACTCCGGCGCGAGCGGTGACACCCCGAACACCGCCCCGATCCGCGCCCTGTTGGCCGCTCAGCCGGCCACCCTCGACCCCATCGTCGGCGCGCGCTCCGCCCAGATCGTCTGGGCCACGATGCTCGAGCCGCTCATCAACACCGACGCGTCGCTGAAGCCGATCGACACCGGCATCGTGACGAGCTGGACCCGCACCGACCCGACGACCTGGACCTTCAAGGTCCGCGAAGGCGTCTCGTTCAGCAACGGCGAGAAGGCCGACGCGGCCGCCGTGGCCAACACCCTGACGCTGACCCGCGACGCGCCGTCGTCGCAGCTCAAGTCGTACTTCGCCAACGTCGCCAGCGTCGAGGCGCCGGACGCGACCACGGTCGTGATGAAGACCAAGACCCCGCAGTACAACTACCCCGACCTGTTCACCACCGTGTACCTGGTGCCGCCGGCCTACTACAAGGAGAAGGGCTCGGAGGGCTTCGCCGCCGCTCCGATCGGCACCGGACCCTACGTGTGGGACGGCGCCCACGCCGGGCGGGACATGTCGGTCAAGAAGAACGACAACTACTGGGGCCCGAACAAGGCGCAGAACTCCGGCATCACGTTCACGTGGGCCAACGAGGCGTCGCAGCGGCTGGCCCTGATCCAGAGCAAGAGCGTCGACGTCTCCTTCGACCTGCCGCCCGCGCAGGCGACCGAGGCCAAGAAGGCCGGCGTCAACGTGACGAGCACCGAGACCGCGATCAAGATCATCGCGTTCCTGGACTCGACCCAGGCGCCCTTCAACGACCCGAAGCTGCGGGAGGCGGCCGCCCTGGCCATCGACCGGGACGCGATCGTCAAGGGCATCTTCGACGGCCAGGCCGTCGCCGACGCCGGCCTGCTCAACGTCACGCCGGGCCAGAAGCCGGCCTCCAGCGTGACCGCGGACCCGGCCAAGGCCAAGGAGCTCGTGGGCGCCGCGGGGCCGACCGTGCAGATCACCTACCCGGCGGCGCAGTACACCAACATCGCCGAGGTCTCCCAGGCCGTCGGCGGGGCGCTGGAGAAGGCCGGGTTCAAGGTGAACTACGTGCCGATCGACTACGGCACGCTGGTCAAGCGGGTCGTCGGCCACCAGGTTCCCGGCATCGCGATCTTCGCCGGCGTCCCGAACGTGGCCTCGCCGGACTACTTCGTCAGCGGCTTCATGCGGACGAAGTCGATCACCGGCAACTGCGCCGACCCGCAGATCGACGACCTGGCCACCAAGGCGCTGCAGCAGAACGACGCGGCGGCCGCGGCCCCGATCTACGAGCAGCTCAACACGATCGGCGTGGTCGACAAGCACTGCTACGTCCCGCTGTACCGCCAGATCTTCAACTACGCGACCGGCCCGACGGTCAAGGGCGTGGTGTTCGGCCCCCTGAACACCGTCGACTTCACCAAGACGACCCACTGACGGAACCACGGGAACATGCCTGAGGCAGCGAAGACGGAGGTGGCGGGCGCTGTTGCCCGCCACCCCGGCACCCCCGAGACGGACGCACCCGTCCTGGTGGTCGACGACCTGGTCGTCGAGCACCGCAACCGCACGACCGGCGAGATCTTCCGGGCCGTGGACCACGTGTCGCTGCGCATCGACGCCGGCGAGAGCGTGGCGGTCGTGGGGGAGTCCGGCTCCGGCAAGACGACGCTCGCCCTCGCCGCGACCGGGCTCGGCCCGCGCGGGGAGGGCGACATCCGCCTGCTCGGGCACTCGCTGTCCAAGGTCGGCCGCAAGCAGCTGCGCCGGCTGCGGCCCGAGGTCCAGGTGGTCTTCCAGGACCCGCACGGCTCGCTCGACCCGCGCCAGTCGGTGCGCTCGGGCCTGCGGGAGCTGCGGGCGCTGCAGCCCGAGCGGACCGCCTGGATCACCGACGACGACCTGCTCGGCCGGGTCCGGCTCGCCCCCGAGCTGCTGGAGCGGTATCCGCACCAGCTCTCCGGAGGCCAGGCCCAGCGGGTGTGCATCGCCCGCGCCCTGCTCATGCGGCCCCGGCTCATCGTCGCCGACGAGCCGACCTCGGGCCTGGACGTCTCCGTGCAGGCCGACGTGCTGGCCCTGCTCAAGGAGATCCGCACGGCGACCGGCGCCGCGCTGCTCATGATCAGCCACGACCTGGCCGTCGTGCGCTCGGTGTGCGAGACGGTGCACGTGATGTACCGCGGCCAGGTCGTCGAGTCCGGCCCGTGCGAGCGGGTCTTCGCCGAACCCGAGAACGACTACACGCGCGAGCTGCTGGCCGCCATGCCCGGCGCGAAATGGAGGGCCCGCCGATGAGCTCGACCACCGTGCAGCCTGCACAGAAGGCCTCTCCTCCGAAGGCCCCGTCGCGAAGGGCCGGCACGGTCCGGCGCGTCGCCGGCCGCGTCGGGGCCCTGCTCGCGTCGCTGCTCATCGCGCTGACCGGGGCGTTCCTGCTCGGCCGGCTCTCCGGCGACCCGACGGCCACGATCCTCGGCCCGATGGCCCCGGAGGAGCAGCGCATCGAGCTGCGCCACGAGCTCGGCCTGGACCGGCCGCTGCTCGTGCAGTGGCTGGACTACATGAAGGGCGTCTTCACCGGCGACCTCGGCAACTCGCTGCAGTTCTACCAGCCCAACACCACCATGATCATGGATCGGCTGCCGTTCACGCTGCAGCTGGTCGCGGCCGGCATGGCCCTGGCCGTGCTCGTCGGCGTCCCGCTCGGCGTGCTCGCCGCGACCCGCGAGGGCACCTGGTGGGACCGGGCCGCCTCCACGCTGGCCCTGCTCGGCCAGTCGGTGCCGGTGTTCTGGTTCGGCATGATGCTCGTGGTGCTCTTCGCGGTGAAGCTCGGCTGGCTGCCGGCCGGGCAGTCCGGCACCCCGGCACACCTGGTGCTGCCGGCGCTGACCATGTCGGTGTACCCGATGGCCCAGATCGCCCGCCTCACGAGAGCCTCGATGAGCGACGCGCTCGCCGAGCCCTTCATCGACTCGGCCCGCGCCCGCGGCATCCTGCCCAGCCGGGTCGTGTGGCGGCACGCGTTCAAGAACGCGCTGATGCCGATCCTCACCATCGTCGTGCTGCAGACCGGCATCCTGCTCTCCGGGGCGGTCGCCGTCGAGTACGTCTACTCCTGGCCCGGCCTCGGCCAGCTCGCCCTGCAGGCCATCCAGTTCCGCGACTTCCCGCTCGTGCAGGCGATCGTCGTCTTCGGCGCGCTCGTCTTCGTCGTGCTGAACCTGCTCGTGGACGTCATCCATTCCCTCGTCGACCCCCGGGTGAGGTGACAGCGTGACCGAGGTCGCCATCGCGCCCGCGAGCACCATCACGAAGAAGACCCGGCGGCGGACGTCCGCGTTCTGGCTGGCGGTGCCGATCGCCGTCATCGCCGTGGCCGTGTTCGTCCTGCCGCTGACCGGCCTGCTGCCCGACGGCGGCCAGAACCTCGACGCGACCCGCCGCCCGCCCGGCTGGCTCGGCGGCGGCACCTGGTCGCACCCGCTCGGCACCGACAAGCTCGGCCAGGACGTGCTCACCCAGTTCGTCTCCGCGGGCCGGCTGACCATCGTCATCGGCCTCGTCGGCGCGCTCGTCGCGATCGGGCCCGGCACCCTGCTGGGGCTGCTCGCCGGGTACTTCCGCGGCTGGGTCGACCGGGTCATCTCCATCCTCATCGACGCGCAGCTGGCCCTGCCGTTCATCCTCATCGCGCTCGCGATCATCTCGAACCGGGGCAGCTCCCTGCCGGTGCTGTTCCTCGTGCTGTCGCTGACCGGCTGGGCCATCTGCGCCCGGGTCACCCGCTCGGCCACGCTGGCTATCCGGGAGCGGCAGTTCGTGCTCGGGCTGCGCGCCGCCGGGGCGTCGGAGGGCCGGATCGTCTTCCGGCACATCCTGCCCAACCTGGCCGGCACCATCGTCGCGCTCGGCACGCTCCAGGTCGGCACCGCGATCCTCGTCGAGAGCGCGCTGAGCTTCCTCGGGCTGGGCGTCGTCCCGCCGATGATCAGCTGGGGGTCGCTGCTGGCCTCCGGGCAGAACGAGCTCAGCCAGGCCTGGTGGATCGCGTTCTTCCCGGGCCTGGCCATCACGGTCCTCGTCGTGCTGGTCAACCTGCTCGGCGACGCGCTGCTCACCCACCACGACCCGAGGAAGAGGCGCCGATGACCGGCCTGCTGGACGTCACCGGGCTCTCCATCACCGCGACGGTCGGCGCCGGCGACGTGCCGCTGCTGCAGGACGTCGACCTGAGCATCGGCCGCGGCGAGATCGTCGGCGTGGTGGGGGAGTCCGGCAGCGGCAAGACCACGCTCGCCCGCTCCGTCGTCGGCCTGCTGGAGCGCAACGTGCGCGTCGAGCGCGGCGCGATCGAACTGTCGGGCGAGCGGATCGTGGCGCCGGGCACGGACCGTACCGGAAAAGTCCGTGGCACTGCGGTTGGGATGGTGTTCCAGGACGCCTCGCGCTCGCTGAACCCGCTCATGAAGGTGCGCACCCACCTCGCCGAGGTGCTGCACCGCCACGTCCCCGGCATCACCCGGGCCGACGTCGAGCGGCGCTCGGTCGAGGTGCTGGAACAGATGCGGATCACCGACACCGCCCGGGTCCTGGCCAGCTACCCGCACCAGCTCTCCGGAGGCCTGCGCCAGCGGGTGGCCATCGGGCTCGCCGTCGTCACCCGCCCGTCGCTGGTCATCGCCGACGAGTGCACCACCGCCCTGGACGTCACCACCCAGACCAAGGTCGTCGGGCTGTTCCGCACCCTCGTCGACGAGCTCGGCATCGGGCTGCTGTTCGTCACCCACGACCTCATGCTCGCCAGCGACCTCTGCGACCGCATCGCCGTGATGAGCGCCGGGCGGGTCGTCGAACAGGGCGACGTCAACCACGTGCTCGACCACCCGGAGCAGGAGTACACCCGGCGCCTGCTCGCCGCCATCCCCTCCTGGAGCTGACACCCACCATGGCAGGCATCGACGCCTACGCGGCCTACCTCCCGGCGTACGCGCTCACCCACAACACCCTCGACGGCCCACCGCGCTCGCGCGGCATCGCCCGGTCCGTCGCGGGCTTCGACGAGGACGTCATCACCATGGCCGTCGAGGCCCTGCGGCAGCTGTCCGATCCTTCCGGAGACCGCCTGCTGCTGGCCACGACCAGCGCCCCGTACGAGGCGAAGACCTCGGCCGGTGTGGTCCACGAGGCCCTGGGCCTGGACGCGGGCGTCGCCGCGCTCGACCTGCGCGGCCACCGCTCCGGCGCCACGGCCCTCGACCTCGTCACCCGGGCCGGCGGGTACGCCGCCCTGGCCGACCTGCGCACCACCAGGCCCGGCGCCCCCGACGAGCTGGCCCAGGGCGACGCCGCGGCCGCCTTCACCGGCGGCGGCGAACGGGCGGCGGAACTGCTCGCCCGGGCCGGGCACACCACCGAGCTCCTCGAACGCTGGCGGCTGCCCGGCGAGCGGCACGACCGGGTGTGGGACGAGCGGTTCACGGCCGACATCCTCGCCGCGGCCGGCCTCGACGCCGCGCGGCGCGCCCTGACCGCGGCCGGGCTCGACGCGGCCGACCACGTCGTCGTCTCCTCGTCCAACGCCCGCGCGGCCGCGGCCCTGCGCCGCGCGCTCGGCGGGTCCGGCGAGGACGGCAAGCTGGAGAAGGCCACCGGGTTCACCGGCGCCGCCCACCCCGGCCTGCTGCTCGCCGACGCCCTCGACCGGGCCGAGCCGGGGCAGAGCATCCTGCTGGTCTCGGCGACCGAGGGCGCCGACGCGTTCGTGTTCCGGGCCGGCGCCGGCGTGCGGGAGGCCCGCTCCGGCCCGTCCGTGCGGGCGCAGCTCGAGGCGCGGGAGGAGCTCGGCTACGGGCGGTACCTGCGCTGGCGCGGCCTGCTCGACGTGCAGGGCCCGGCCCGCCCGGCGGCCCCCGCGCCCGCGGCACCGCCGATGGTCCGCCGCGCGGGCTGGAAGTACCGCCTCGAAGGCAGCCAGTGCGGCGCCTGCGGGAAGGTCACCACCCCGCCCAGCCGGGTCTGCGCCGCGTGCGGGATCGCCGGCGACGGCACCGCCAAGGTCTCCCTGCGCGACAGGACCGCGACGGTCGTCTCGGTCACCCGCGACCACCTCACCACGATGCCCGAGCCGGACGTCGCGATCGTGGTCGTGGACTTCGACGGCGGCGGACGGCTCAGCGCCTACGCCACCCCCGGCACCGGCGCGATCGCCGTCGGCACCGCGATGGAGCCGACGTTCCGTCGCATGTGGACGACCGACGGCATCCACAACTACTTCTGGAAGCTGCGACCCGCAAAGGACAGCACCGATGGCGAGTAGGCGCATGGCCCACGACGTCGCGATCGTCGCGATGGGCTGCACCCCGTTCCGCGACCACTGGAACTCCTCGGCCGACGACCTGCTCGTCGACGCCGTGCAGGAGTGCGTCGGCAACCTGGCGGACGCCGGGCTCGACGACATCGACGCGTTCTGGGTCGGCACCCAGGGCTCGGGCATGTCCGGGCAGACGTTGGCCCGGCCGCTGCGGCTGGTCGGCAAGCCCGTCACCCGGGTCGAGAACTACTGCGCCACCGGCTCCGAGGCGTTCCGCAACGCGGCCTTCGCGGTCGCCTCCGGGGCGTACGACATGGTGATGGCGACCGGCGTGGAGAAGCTCAAGGACGCCTCGCAGTCCGGGCTGTCCGCGGTGTACCCGCCGGCCGACGGCACCGACGTCGACTGGACCGCCCCGGCCGGCTTCTCGCTGCTGGCCCCGGCCTACCAGGAGGCGTACGGCGTCGACGACCGCGGCCTGCGCGGCGCCCTGACCCGGGTGGCGATGAAGAACCACGCCAACGGCGCGCTCAACCCGCGGGCCCAGTTCCGCAAGGCGGTCACCGCCGAACAGGTCGAGGGCGGCCCGCGCATCGCCGGCCCGCTCGGCGTCATGGACTGCTCCGGCGTCTCCGACGGCGCCGCCGCGGCGATCCTGGTGCGGGCCGAGGACGCGTACCGGTACACCGACAAGCCGATCTTCCTGCGCGGCATGGGCTTCGTGGCCGGCTCCGGGGCGGGCCTGGCCACCGACGGCTACGACTTCACCACCTTCCCCGAGGTCGTCGCGGCCGCCGGGCAGGCCTACGAGCAGGCCGGCGTCACCGACCCGGCGAGCCAGATCTCCCTCGCCGAGGTGCACGACTGCTTCACCCCGACCGAGGTCGTACTCATGGAGGACCTCGGCTTCTCCGAGCGCGGCAAGGCCTGGCGGGACATCCTCGACGGCCGGTACGACCTGGGCGGGGCGCTGCCGGTCAACACCGACGGCGGGCTGAAGTCGTTCGGCCACCCGATCGGCGCGACCGGGCTGCGGATGATGTTCGAGTGCTTCACCCAGCTGCGCGGCGAGGCGGGGGAGCGGCAGGTGCCCGGCGCCCGGCTCGCCGTCGCCCAGAACCTCGGCGGCCAGCCCGGCTCCTGCGTCGCCTTCGTTGCCGTGCTGGGGAGTGAGCGATGAGCGTCAGGCTCGACGATCGGGTGGTCATCGTGACGGGCGCGGGCAACGGCATCGGCCGCGCCCACGCGCTGTCCCTGGCCGAGCACGGCGCCAAGGTCGTGGTCAACGATCTCGGCGGGGCCCTCGACGGGTCCGGCAGCGGTGGCGCGGCCGAGCGCGTCGTGGAAGAGATTCGAGCTGCCGGCGGTACCGCCGAAGCCTCCACCGACTCGATCGCCACCCCCGACGGCGGGGCCTCGCTGGTGCGCCGGGCCATGGACGCCTTCGGCCGCGTGGACGCCGTCATCCACAACGCCGGCATCCTGCGCGACCGCACCCTGGCCAAGCTCTCCGACGACGACGTCCAGTCCGTCATCGACGTGCACCTCACCGGCGCGTTCAACGTGCTGCGCCCGGCCTGGCCGCTGATGGCCGGGCAGGGCTACGGCCGCATCGTGCTCACCAGCTCCTCGTCGGGCCTGCTGGGCAACTTCGGCCAGGCCAACTACGGCGCGGCCAAGGCCGGCCTGGTCGGGCTCATGCACGTGCTGTCCCTGGAGGGCGCCCGCCGCGGCATCCTGGTCAACA
Source organism: Dactylosporangium sp. CS-033363 (assembly GCF_050942475.1). Lineage (NCBI taxonomy): Bacteria > Bacillati > Actinomycetota > Actinomycetes > Micromonosporales > Micromonosporaceae > Dactylosporangium > Dactylosporangium sp. CS-033363. The sequence goes on from NZ_CP192032.1 coordinate 4,490,772, forward strand.
CCATCGCCCCGACCGCGGCCACCCGGATGACCGACGGGCTGCTCGGCGAGCTGGCCGACCGGTTCGACCCGCGCCACGTCGCCGCCGTGGGCACGTTCCTCGCCTCCGAGCAGTGCGAGCTCAACCGGCACATCCTGACCGTCGGCGGGGGCCGGGTCGGGCGGATCTTCCTCGGCGTCACCCCCGGCTGGTACTCCGGCCGCGAGCCCGCCTCGCCCGACGACATCCTCGCCAACCTCGACGACATCTGCCGCTTGGACGACTTCATCGTCCCGACGTCGGGTGCCGACGAGATCGAGCTGATCCAAAAAGCGCTGTCCCAGTAAGAAGGGTTCTTGTTCATGCCCGTCTCCGAAGTGCACCACGTGGCCATGACGGTCTCCGACGTCGAGCGGGCCGCGGACTTCTACGAGCAGGCCCTCGGCTACCGCCGCACCCTGCGCAGCGATGTCGGCGGGCCCGGGATCGAGGTCTCGCTCGGGCTTCCGGCCGGGACGACCGGGAAGGTGCAGTACATGCAGGGCCCGACCCGCGTCGGGCAGCTCGAGCTCATCGAGTGGAGCGGCACCAAGACCCGCACGGCGACCGCCGGGCACCTGGAGCTGGGGACGTTCCTGCTCAGCTTCGAGGTGCCGGTCGACGAGATCGAGGACCTGCACCGGCGCATCGAGGGCCTCGGCGCCGAGATGCTGGGCAAGCCCAACCGGGTGCTGCTGGAGAACTACGGGTACATCACCGCGTTCGCCTGCCGCGACCTCGACGGCAACCTGCTCGAGTTCGTGTCGCTGCCCAGCCGCGAGGAGATCCTCGCCTACCGGGCCGAGAACGGCAGCTGACATGGCGACCAGCAACTTCGCCGAGGTGCTGCGGGTCCAGGCGCTGCGCCGGTCCGGGCGGGAGGCCCTGGTCGACGGCGAGCGGCGGTGGACCTACGCCGAGCTCGACGCCGACGTCGACCGGCACGCGGCCGCCCTGCTCGCGGCCGGGATCACGCCGGCCGACCTGGTCGGGATCCTGGCCCGCAACACGGCCACGTACGTGCTCGAACTGCTGGCGCTGGCCCGGATCGGGGCGATCGCGGTGCCGCTGAACTGGCGGCTGCACGCGGCCGAGCAGTCCTACGTCGTATCCCAGGCCGGCATCGCGGTCGTGCTGCACGACGACGACTTCGCCGGCATCGCCGAGGCGCTGCCCGGCCTGCGGGTGCTCGTCGGCCCGCGGCGGCTCGAGGAGCTGCTCGCCGGGCAGCCGCTCGGCGTGCGCGTCCCCGACGCCGAGAAGGCGGCCGGGGACGTGCACCGGTTGCTGTACACCTCGGGGACCACCGCGCATCCGAAGGGCGTCATCCACACGTGCGGCAACGTCGCCGCCAACCACCGCGCCCAGGTCCTCGAGCTGGAGCTCACCCAGCACGACCGGATCCTCATCTCGGCGCCGCTGTTCCACGTCTCCGGCCTGGAGGCGCCCGGCCTGGCGATCTTCGTGGCCGGCGCGACGATGGTGCTCACCCCGACGTTCAAGGCGCCGGACATCGCCGCGATCGCCACCGCCGAGCGGATCACCGGGATGGTGCTCGCGGCCCAGATCCTGTTCGGCATGCTCGACCTCGATCCGGCGCCGGACCTCGGGTCGCTGCGGTACCTGCTCTTCGCCGGCGTCGCGCCGAGCGTGCGGCGCAAGGTGAAGGCGCGGCTGCCGCACGTGCGGCTCATCGACACGTTCGGCATGACCGAGTGCTGCAACGGCGTGACGTACATGGACGCCGCCCACGAGGAGCCGAAGATGGGCGCGCTCGGGGCCCCGTTCCCGGGTGTCCACATCCGCATCGTCGACCAGCACTTCCGCGAGGTCGCGCCGGGTGTGGAGGGCGAGCTCATCGTGCGCGGGGAGAAGATCTCGCCCGGGTACTGGCGGGACGAGGAGACCACCAAGCGCACCCGCCGCGACGGCTGGTTCCTGACCGGCGACGTGGGCCGGATCGACGAGGACGGGTACCTCTGGTTCGTCGACCGCCGCACCGATCTCATCAAGTCCGGCGGGGAGAACATCGCCAGCGCCGAGGTCGAGCGGGTCATCGCCCAGCACCCGGACGTCGCCGAGGTCGCCGTCATCGGGGTGGCCGACCCGCAGTGGGACGAGGTGCCGAAGGCGTTCGTCATCCTGCATCCCGGCGCCCGCTCCACCGGCGAGGACATCCGGGCGCACTGCCTGGCGAACCTGGCCAAGTTCAAGGTGCCGAAGTACGTGCAGCTCGTGGAGTCGCTGCCGCGCAACGACTCCGGCAAGGTGCTCAAGAAGAGCCTGCGGGAGACGGCATGACCGCGAACATCGCCGCGATGCTGGCCGGCAACGCGCGCCGTTTCGCCGACGAGGACGCCCTGGTCTTCGAGGGGCGGCGCTGGACCCACAAGCAGCTCGACGACGACGTGAACGCGTTGGCGGCGGGGCTGTTGTCCTTGGGCGTGCAGCGGTCGAGCCGGGTCGCCATCATCGCCAACAATGTCCCCGAGTTCCTGATCCTCTCCCTCGCGCTTTCGAAGCTCGGGGCCGTTTTCGTACCGCTGAACTATCGGCTGACCCCGTCCGAACTCGCGCACCTGCTCGGCCACGCGCATGTCGATGCGGTCGCTACGGTGCCGGAGTTCGCGTCGCTGACGGCGGCCGCATTGGTGGACCTTCCTGCTGTTCGGCGTTTGGCGTTGGAGCCGATCGACGACGGTTGGGTCGATTTGCGTGGGCTTTTGTCCGGATTTATCGGACACAAAGTGGACGATTCGGATTTGTCGGATGACGCGCTGCAGCGGATCATCTACACCAGCGGGACGACCAGCCTGCCCAAGGGCGTCATGCTCACCCACGGCAACGTGAACATGAACATGCACGCCCAGATCGTCGAGCTCGGCCTGCGGGCCGGCGACCGCATCCTCAACTTCGCCCCGCTGTACCACGTCGGCGGCACCGACCTGCCCGGCTACGGCATCTGGCACGTCGGCGGCTGCATGGTGCTGCAGCGCCGCTTCGACCCGGCCGCCGTCCTGCGCGCGATCGAGTCCGAGCGCATCACCGGCATGGTGATGGCCGCGACCATGCTCGACATGGTCCGCCGGGCGAGCGAGGCCGAGGCGGCCGACCTGTCCTCGGTACGCTGGCTCATCTACTCGCAGGTGACCACCGCGCTGTTCGGCGTGGCCCGCGGGCTCTTCCCCAACGCGCGCCTCATCGAGGGGTACGGCCTGACCGAGACCTGCAGCGGCCTGACCTACCTCGACCAGGCGCACATGGAGTCCAAACAGGGCTCGGTCGGCATCCCGGTGCCGTGGGTCCAGGTCCGCGTGGTCGACGCCTTCGACGCCGACGTCCCGGTGGGCGTCGACGGCGAGGTGGTCGCCCGCGGCCCGAAGGTCAGCCCCGGCTACCTCGACGACCCCGACGCCACGGCGACCGCATTCCGCAACGGCTGGTTCCACACCGGCGACGTCGGCTGCTTCGACGAGGACGGCTACCTGTACATCCGCGACCGCCTCAAGGACATGATCCGCAGCGGCGGCGAGAACATGTCCAGCGCCGAGATCGAGAACGTCCTGGCCGACCACCCGCTCGTGCTGGCCGCCTCGGTGGTGGGCGCCCCCGACCCGAAGTGGCAGGAGGTCCCGGTCGCCTTCGTCATCGGCCGCCCCGGGCTCACGCCGGAGGCCCTGATCGAGCACGCCCGCGAACGCCTCGGCAAGTTCAAGCTCCCGAAGGAGATCTACATCGTCGAGGAGTTCCCGACCAACCCGTCGGGCAAGGTCCTCAAGCGCACGCTCCGCGATCTGCGCCCGACGATGACTCCGGACTGGAAGTACTGAGCTTCACCGGGTATTAGCCTGCAGCGGTGACGGGAGCACAGCTGGACGAGCTGGTCGTGGCCGATGATGCGGCGCTGCGGGCGTGGCTGCTGGACAACCACGACGCCTCGCCGGGCGTGTGGCTCGCCCTGGGCCGGAAGGGCGGCTCCGTCACCACGCTGACCTGGGAGCAGGCGGTCGACGAGGCACTGTGCTTCGGCTGGATCGACGGGCAGGCCCGCAAGCGCGACGCGGAGAGTTCCTGGCGGCGGTTCACCCCGCGCCGACCGCGCAGCGTCTGGTCGCAGCGCAATGTGGCCAATGTGGCCCGGTTGGAGGCGGCCGGGCTGATGCTGCCCGCCGGCCGCGCCGTGGTGGAGGCCGCGAAGGCCGACGGCCGGTGGGCGGCCGCGTATGCGGCGTCGTCCGAGGCGGAGGTGCCGGCCGACCTGTACGCCGCGATCGCCGCGGTGCCGGCGGCGCAGGCCATGTTCGACGTGCTCACCAAGGCCAACCGCTTCTCGCTGATCACCCGCGTCAACGCCGTGAAACGGGCCGGGACGCGGACCCAGAAGATCGCCGAGTTCGTGGCGATGCTGGCCCGCCACGAGACGATCCACCCCCAGCGCGCCAGACCGGCGAACCCCCCGACGTCGTGACGGACACGCACGCCTTCCACGCCGTCGACGAGCAACAGGCGGTTCCGGGCGCGTTGCGCCGGGCCGGGTCAGGCCGCGCAGGTGAGCATGGCGTTGCCGAAGACGCCGGTGACCGGGGACAGGCCGGCGTCCGGGGTGGTGTTCTGCAGCGAGAGCCGGATGGTCGCGTCCGGCTGAATGGTCACCTCGACCTGCCGGCTGACCCCCCGCGCGAACGCCTGCCCCGACAGCACCGTCTCCCCGTCGACGTCCACCTCGAGGGACGCCCGCAGCTTCTCGTACTGGCTGTTCGGCACCCCGACCACGGCGCTGAAGTGGGTGCACCCCTGCGTGGCGTCGAGCGCGTACTCGAGATAGTTCACGCCTCCGTCGGCACACGGCGCGGCCGAGAGCGAAACGCTGCGATCCAGCCGATGGTCCCCGATGACGAACGAACCCTCCCACGCGCTGGCACACCCGTGCGTGCGGGCGGGTTCCAGCTCGTCGAGGTACCGCAGCGCCCGCCCCACATCGGAAGAACTGGACGGCGTGGCGGACGGCGCCTCGCTGACCGCCATGGGCGCCGCCAGTGGCATGCTGGGCCCCTCGGCGGAAGGCGAGGCCTGCGCGGACGGCTCGGCCCCGGACCGCCCCGACACCACCAAGACGACCAGCGCCACGACCGTCACGCCGAGCGCCACGACCGCGACCACGAGCCCCGTCACCATGCGCCCCCGCGACCGCACCGGCGGTTGATCCGTCACATGCGGAGCGTATTCATCGCATACACGGAACGGCATCGACCACTCAGGCGACCCAGTCCGGCTAGCGTTGTCCGTGAATGTGGCGCAGCAGGGCGAGGGTGTGCATCAGGGCGAAGCGGCGGGTGCCCGGCCCCAGCTCGTCCCACGGCTTCTTCCAGGTCAGGTGCGGCGCGATCGTCCACGCCGCGGCGTTCTCGGAAGCCAGGGCGCGCACCTGCTCGACCTCGTCCGCGTGGAACGCGTGCAGCGCGGCAGCGCGCGCCGCCACGTCCTCGTACGGGAACTGGTGCGCCGGGCACGCGACGGAAGCGCCCAGCGTGCCGATGCGGGTCAGCGTGGCGAGCAGGTCCCCGGCCGGGTCGTCGGACGGCCGGCTCACGATCGCCAGCTGCGTCGGTCCCTCGGCCATCATGGTGTCGCCGGTGAACAGGACGCCGCGGGAGTCCAGGAAGACCGTGTGGCCGTAGGTGTGGCCGGGGGCGGGTACGGCGCGGATCGTCACGTCGCCGAAGTCCAGCTCCTGCTCGCCGGCCAGCTCGACGTCGAGCTGCAGGTCCTCGCGGTGCTTGGCCACGCCCAGGGCCTCGGTGTACATCGCGTCCGTGACCGAGGACGGGGCGCCGGTCAGGTCCAGGCTGCGGCGCAGCTGCTCCAGGAAGCCGCCGCGCTCCGCCGCCACGCGGGCGAAGTCGTCGGCGCGGCCCATCGCGATCGTCGCGCCCGAGGCGGCGCGGACGCGGTCGGCGAAGCCCACGTGGTCGGGATGGTTGTGGGTCAGCAGGACGGCGCGGATGGACTCCACCCGGTGCCCGATGACCGCCAGGGAGGCCTGGAACGCGGTCCAGCACGAGGAGTGCGCGTAGCCCGCGTCGATCAGCACCGGGCCGTCGCGGGTCTCGGCCAGGAAGACCGTGATCGAGCGCAGGGCGTGGCCGTTCAGCGGGATCGGCACGGCCCACACACCCGGGACGACCTGGGCGGGTTCCGGCACTTCGCGGGCGCGCCAGCTCGCCTCGTGCGCCTCGATCGCGGGTATGGACATCGTCGGACGGCTCCCTTACTGTTGGCGCCAACATACCGGATGGTCGGAATCTAATCCACCGGCGAACGAACACAGCAGGAGGAGTCCGATGAGCGAGGAGCGGACCGGCTTCCGGCTCTGGGCCGCCGCCGAGCCGGACCTGTGCGCGATCGTGACCGCCGACGACCGGCGGATCACCTACGGCGAGCTCTACGCCGAGGTCAATCGCATCTCGCACGGGCTGCGCGAGCGCGACGGGCTCGAGGTCGGCGACACCGTCGCGGCCGTGATGACCAACAGCCCGGGCTTCGTCGCCCTGTACCTCGCCGCGATGCAGTCCGGCCTGTACCTGGTGACCCTCAACTACCACCTCACGGCGCCCGAGGTCGAGTACATCCTGGCCGACAGCGGGGCCAAGGTCGTGGTCGCCTCCGAGCGGGTCGAGGAGATCGCGATCGCCGCCGCCGGGCCCGGGACGAAGGTCTACGTCGACGGCGAGTCGAACAGCGCGCCATCGTTGACAACCCTCACCGACGGCATGCCCGCGACCAGCCCGGACGAGACGCCGGCGGGTTCGCTCATGATGTACACCTCCGGGACGACAGGCCGGCCGAAGGGCGTCAAGCGGCCGCTGAGCGGGATCGACGCCGACACCGGGGCGCTGGCCTATGTGTGGCTGTTCAACGAGTTCGGCATGCAGCGGCCCGCGTTCGCCTCGTGGCTGGTCTCCGCGCCGCTGTACCACTCGGCCAACATCACGCCGGCCATGGGCGCGCTGCACGCCGGCGGGACGATGGTGCTGATGGACGGCTGGACCGCCGAGGGCTTCCTGGCCCGGGTCGACCAGCAGCGCGTCACCGGCACCAGCATGGTGCCCACCCACTTCTACCGGCTGCTGCAGCTGCCGGCGGAGGTGCGCGACCGGTACGAGATCTCGTCCCTGCGCTACGTCCTGCACGGGGCGGCGCCGTGCCCGCGCGAGATCAAGCAGCGGATCATGGACTGGTTCGGGCCGGTCGTCTACGAGTACTACGGCAGCACCGAGGTCGGCACCACGATCGCGCGGCCGAAGGAGTGGCTCGCCCACCCCGGCACCGTCGGGCGCCCGGCGTCCATCTCCACCCTGCGCATCCTCGACGCCGACGGGCACGAGGTGCCGGTGGGGGAGACCGGGATCGTGTACATGCGGCAGGGCGAGGACAAGGTCGAGTACCACAACGACCCGGGCAAGACCGACGGCGCCCGCCGCGACGGCCTGATGACGGTCTGGGACGTCGGGCACGTCGACGCCGACGGCTTCCTCTACATCACCGGGCGGGCCGCGGAGCTGATCCTGGTCGGCGGCGTGAACGTCTACCCGGCCGAGATCGAGGCCGAGCTGGTCGCGCACGAGTGGGTGGCCGACGCCGCCGTGATCGGCGCGCCCGACCCCGAGTTCGGCGAGGTGCCGCAGGCGCACATCGTGCTGCGCGACGGCGCCCCCGAGCCCGACGCGGCCGTGGCGGGCATCCGCGCGCACCTGGAGCAGCGGCTGGCCAAGCCGAAGCGCCCGGTGTCGTACGTCGTGAGCCCCGCCCTGCCCCGCGACCCCAACGGCAAGCTGTACAAGGCACGGCTGGAGGTAACGCATGGACTTCGATGACAGCGAGGCCGATCTGGCGTTCCGGCGCGAGGTCGGCGGCTGGCTCGACGAGGCCCTCGCCGACGTGCCCGACCAGGAGGAGCTGGACCAGGCCGAGCGCGAGTCGTGGTCGCGGGTCTGGCAGGACCGGCTCTGCGCCGGCGGCTGGGCCGGGCTCTCCTGGCCGGTGGAGCACGGCGGGCGGGGCCTGGACGCGCTCGCCCAGGCCATCTTCAACGAGGAGGCCGCGGTGCGCGGGGCGCCGTACCCGCTCAACGGCGTCGGCATGATGCTGGCCGGGCCGACGATCATCGCGCACGGTACCGCCGAGCAGCAGGCCCGCCACCTGCCGGGCATTCTGCGCGGGGAGACGTACTGGTGCCAGGGCTTCAGCGAGCCCGAGTCCGGCTCGGACCTGGCCAGCCTGCGCACCGCCGCGCGCAAGGTCGACGGCGGCTGGCTGGTCAACGGCTCGAAGATCTGGACGTCGAACGCCCACAACGCGTCGAAGTGCCTGCTGCTGGCCCGCACCGATCCGGACGCGCCCAAGCACGCGGGCATCTCCTACCTGCTGGCGCCGATGGACCGGTTCACCGTCCGCTCGCTGGTGATGATCAACGGCGACACCGAGTTCAACGAGATGTTCCTCGACGACGTGTTCGTGCCGGACGAGGACGTGCTCGGCGGCGTCGGCAACGGCTGGAAGGTCGCGCTCACCACCCTCGCCTTCGAGCGGGGCAGCATGGCGCTGAACCTGTGGGTCTGGGCCCGCCAGGCCGTCGACCGGATCGTCGACCTCGCGATCGAGCGGGGGCTGGACGGCGACGCCGCGTTCCTGGACACCGTCGGGCAGCTGCAGTGCGACGCGGAGGCGGTACGGATCGGCTCCATGCGCATGATCGGCGAGAGCCGGGCCGGCGGCGTGCCGGGACCTGAGACGTCGGCGCTCAAGAGCCTCTGGGCCGGCACGGTGCAGCGGGCCAACCGGCTCGCCGTGCAGCTCGACGAGGCCGGCGGGGTGCTGCTCGACGGCGCCGGGGCGGCCGCCCGGATGCGCCGCTACCTGCGCTCGCGCGCCCACACCATCGAGGGCGGCACCGAGGAAGTCCAGAAGTCCATCCTCGCGGAGCGGGTCCTCGGCCTGCCCCGCTCCCGTTGAGCGGAGCCGCCCGATGCGAGCCACCTTCACCCAGGAACAGCTGGAGATCGCCAAGACGGTCCGCGCCATCGTCGAGGACGCGGACTTCACCGCCCGCGACGCGCTGAGCGCCCCGTGGCGGGCCCCCTCGTGCGACGCGCCGCTGCTCGCCGACTTCGGTCTGCTCGGCGTGCCCGAGGCGGCCGGCGGCGTCGGCTCCGCCCTGATCGACCTGATGGTCGCGGTCGAGGCGCTCGGCGAGTCGCTGGTGCCGAGCCGCTTCCCGTTCCACGCGGCGGCGGTGCAGCTGCTCAGTGACTCGCAGGTCCCGGCCGAGGTGCTGGAGGGCCGCCGGGTCCTCACCCCGGTGCTGGACCCCTTCGCCGCGTACGCCGAGCAGGCCGACGGCTTCGCCGCGCCCGGCGGGCTGGTCGACGCCACGGTGACGCCACGGCGCTCCTTCGACCCGTCGGTGCCGCTGTCCGAGGTGGCTTACCGCAAGAGCGACACACAGCATGCTGAAGGCGTGCGGCGCGCCACGCTCGTGCTGGCCGCGCAGCTGTGCGGGGTCGCCCAGGGCGCCATCGACAAGGCCGCCGAGCAGGCCCGCACCCGCCGCCAGTTCGGCCGGATCATCGGGTCGTTCCAGGGCGTGGCGTTCCAGCTCGCCGAGGCGGCCGTGGCCCGCAAGGCGGCGTGGGACCTGACGCTGTACGCGGCCTGGGCCGTCGAGCACGGCCGGCCCGACGCGGCGATCCAGGTGCACGCGGCCAAGGCGGCGGCCGGGCACGCGGCGGTCTTCGCGGCCGAGCGCTGCATCCAGGTGCACGGCGGCATGGGCATCACCATGGAGGCGGACCCGCACCTGTTCCTGCGCCGCGCGTTCGTGCTGGACGCGCTGGGCGGCAGCGGGTCGTCGCACCGCCGCCGCACGGGCGAGCTCCGCGTCCAGTCGCGCCGCCCGTAGCAACCAAGGTCTTGCAGGTCAAAGCTTCAGAGCAGTAACATACCGGCTGGTCGGAATAGTTTGGGAGACGTCGTGAAGTTCGGCATCATGAACCTGTTCCCGGTGGGCGACGGCGTGTCCGACCACCAGGTGCTGCGGGAGACCCTCGAGGAGATCGGGCTGGCCGACGAGCTCGGCTTCGACTCCGTGTGGCTCGCGGAGCACCACTTCTCGAAGTACGGCATCCTCGGCAGCCCCGTGCACTTCGGCATGGCGGTGGCCGAGCGCACCAAGCGGATCACCATCGGCACCGCGGTGCTGGTGCTGCCGCTGCACGACCCGCTGCGCCTGGCCGAGGACATCGCCGCGCTCGACGTGCTCAGCGGCGGCCGCGTCTCCATCGGCGTCGGGCGGGGCTACCAGCCGCAGGAGTTCGCCGGCTTCGGCGTCCCGCTGGCCGAGTCCAAGGAGCGCTACCAGGAGACCCTCGAGGTGCTGCGGCTGGCGCTGTCGCAGGAGAACTTCTCGTACCACGGCAAGTTCTTCACCTATGACGGCATCACGACCTATCCGCGGCCGTTCACCCCCGGCGGCCCGCCGATCCTGCAGGGCACCGTCTCCCCGGACAGCTTCCGTGAGCGCGGCGCCGTCGGCGAGTCCATCATCACCTCGCCGAACTTCACGCCGCTGGGCATCATGCAGAAGAACTACAACCTGTACCGCGACGCGATGACCGAGAATGGGTTCGACATGTCGGGCTACGACGTGCCGTTCATGCAGCAGGTCTGGGTCGGCGAGGGCGAGGACGGGCTGCGCGAGGCGGCCACGGCGGCGATGAACTACTACAAGTCCGTCGGCAAGGTCATCCCCGGCTCGGAGGAGGCCCTCGAGCAGGAGAAGAAGTACTACGCGGCCGTGGCCAAGAACATCGACCTGCTCACCCTGGAGCAGACGCTGACCCACGGCGGCAACTTCGGCTCCGCCGACCGGGTCATCGAGACCATCGAGATGCTGCGCGAGCAGCTCGGCATCAACCACTACATCGGCTGGCTGCGCATCCCCTCGCTGGACCGCAAGGCCGCACTCAAGTCGATGGAGCAGTTCGCCACCAAGGTCATCCCGCATTTCCGCAAGGCCGAGGCGGTCGTCGGGTGAGGGTCAGCTGCTTCCTGAGCGCCCAGTTCGACCCGGCCGCCGACCCGTCGGCCGGCATCGACGACGTCATGACCCAGGCCGCGGCGGCCGAAGCGGCCGGCTTCCACGCCGTGTACCTCGGCCACCACTACCTGGCCAAGTCCGCGTTCATCCAGCCGCTGCCCCTCGCGGGGTTCGTCGCGCACGCCACCACCCGGGTCCGGATCGGCTTCGCCGTGCTGCTGGCCCCGCTGCTCAACCCGATCGCGCTCGCCGAGGACCTCGCCAGCCTCGACGTGCTCAGCAAGGGCCGGCTCACCGTCGGCATCGGGGCCGGCTACCGCAAGCGCGAGACGACCGCGTTCGGCGTGGCCTGGGACGACCGGCTGCGGCGGCTGCGCGAATACGTGCCGCTGCTGCGGGCGCTGTGGCGCGGCGAGACCCTCGACGCGTCCGGCAGCTGGGGCGAGGTGCCCGGCGCCTCCCTCGCGCTGCGCCCGGTCCAGCCCGGCGGCCCTCCACTGTGGATCGGCGCGTTCGCCGAGCCCGCCATCCGCCGCGCGGCCCGCCTCGACTGCCCCTGGCTGATCGGCCCGAAGGGCAACGACGAGGAACTGCAAAGGCTGCTGCAGGTGTACCGGACTGAGGCGGCAGAACACGGCCACCAGCCCCAGCGCGAGCAGCCGATGAGCCGCGAGGGCTACATCGGCGACACGTTCGACGCCGCCGCGGCCGCCGTCCGCCCCGACCTGCAGCGCCAGTACGCCGGCTACAAGTCGTGGGACGACGCCCAGAACATCGACATCGAGAAGTACCTCGCCGAGGACTGCCTGGTCGGCACGGCCGACGACATCGTGGCCAAGCTCCAGCGGTGGGAGTCCGAGCTCGGCATCACCGAGGTGTCGCTGCGCCTGCAGTTCGTCGGGGCCGGCCAGGAGGAGACCATGGAGCAGATCGCGCGCTTCGGCGCCGAGGTCATCCCGCGGGTGACGTCATGATCAACCTCGCTGGGCTGATCGAGGGCCGCGGCGACCGCACCGGCCTGTACGGCGAGGACGGCCGCAGCTGGACGTTCGCGCAGATCGACCGGATCGCCGGCGGCGTCGCCGAGGACCTGCGCGAGCACGGGATCGGCCCCGGGGACCGGGTCGCCTGCTACCTCACCAACGGCCCGGAGATCGCGTTCTTCCTATTCGGCGCCTGGAAGCTCGGCGCCGTCCCGGTCACGATCAGCAGCCTCTACAACGCCGACGAGCTGGCCGAGTCGGTGGCCAAGACCGAGCCCCTGCTGCTCGTCGAGCACGGCACGCTGAGCTTCACCCGGGAGGCCGACGTCCCCGCCGCCGCGGTGGACGCCGACACCGAGGCCTGCATCCTGTTCACCGGCGGCACCACCACCGGCCGGCCCAAGGCGGTCTCCGTCACCCACGGCGGCACCCGCGCCTCCCTGGCCCGGCTGGCCAAGGTCTCCACCGGCACCGAGGCCGAGCTCTCGGCCGCCCCGGACGCCAAGCCCAACCTCATCGCGCTGCCGCTGTTCCACAGCGGCGGGCAGCACTCGCTGCTGTTCGCGTTCCACGTCGGCCGGGCCGCGGTCGTCTGGGAGCGCTTCGGCGTCGACCGGCTCGCCGCGCTCATGGAGCGGTTCCGCTTCGACAACTTCTTCTTCCTGCCCACCATGGTCTTCGACATCGTGCACGCCGAGCGCGACCTCCCGTTCGCGGGCGTGAAGTCGGTGCTCGTGGCCGGGCAGGCGATCTCCTGGCCGGTGCGCAAGGCGTTCGAGGAGCGCTACCACGTGCCGATCCTGGTCAACTACGGCTCGACCGAGGCCGGCCACATCGCCGGCTGGACCGGCCGGGACATGAAGGCCGGGCTGTGGAAGCCGGGCTCGGCGGGCAAGGTGTACCCCGGCGTCGAGCTGGAGATCCGCGCCGGCGACGGCACCGCGCTCCCGGTCGGCCAGGAGGGCGAGGTCGTCGTGCGCTCCGAGCTCACCAAGGGGTACGTCGACGACGCCGCCGCCTCCGCCGAGCTGGTCCGCGACGGCTGGGTGCACACCGGCGACACCGGCTACGTCGACGCCGACGGGGTGCTGTTCCTGGTCGGCCGCAGCCGCGACATGATCAAGTGCGGCGGCTTCCAGGTCTGGCCCGAGGAGATCGAGGACGAGCTGCGCACGCACCCGCTCGTGCGCGACGTGCGCGTGCTCGGCCGGCCCGACGAGCGCCTCGGCGAGATCCCGGTCGCGCTCGTCGTGCGCGAGCCCGACGCCGCGGTGCCCGACGCCGAGCTGGCCGAGCGGATCACGGCGTTCGCCCGCGACCGGCTCGCGCACTTCAAGACCCCGCGCCGCGTCGAGTTCGTCGCCGCCCTCGAGCGCAGCGCCGCCGGCAAGGTCAGCCGAACGAAGGAGACGAGCGCATGAAGTTCGGCATCATGGCCTCGCACCAGTACCCGTTCGACGAGGACCTCGGCACGCACCTGAACGAGCTGTTCGGGACCGTCGAACTCGCCGCCGAGCTGGGCTACGACTCGGTCTGGACGATCAACCACTTCCAGTCCAACCTGGCCACCCCGCAGCCCATCTCGATGATGGCGGCGCTGATTCCGCGTACCGGCACCATGCAGATCGGCACCGGCATCCTGCTGCTGCCGCTGTTCCACCCGGTGCACGTGGCCGAGGAGTTCGCCACCCTCGACCACCTCTCGGGCGGACGGGTCATCCTCGGCGTCGGGGCCGGCTACCGGGAGAACGAGCTCGCCGCGTTCGGCGTCGCCCCCGAGACCCGGTTCCGGCGGATGGACGAGAGCCTGCGGGTCATCCGCGCGCTGTGGTCCGGCAAGCCGGTCACCCACGAGGGCGAGTACTTCCCGCTGCAGGACGCCTCGATCGGCGTCCGCCCGCTGACCCCCGGCGGCCCGCCCATCTGGGTCGGCGCCGGCGGCAAGAAGGCCGTGCGGCGGGCGGCCCGGCTCGGCGACGCCTGGTACGCGCCCGGCAACGCCCCGAGCAAGAGGTTCCTGCCCGAGCACCTCGCGGTCTACGACGCCGCCCTCGCCGAGTACGGCAAGGACGCCGCGACCGTCGAGCGGCCGGTCGGCGTCGAGCTGTACTGCGCGCCGACCACCGAGCAGGCCGTCGCCGAGGGGCTGCCGCACGCCCGCAGCGAGTACGCCACCTACGCGGAGTACCCGGCCCTGCGCTGGCAGCGGGACCGCTTCGACGAGCTCGTGCTCAACACCCTGCTGCTCGGCTCGCCCGAGATGCTCATCGAGCGCATCGGCTACCTGCGCGACCTGGGCTTCAACCACCTCATCTTCCGGCCCGGCTGGATGGGCCTGCCGGCCGAACGGGTGCGCGCGTCGCTGCGCCTGTTCGCCAAGGAAGTCTTCCCCGCCTTCGACCACTAAGGACTACGCCGTGAAGAAGACCGAAGCCGAGCTGCTGGAAAACCAGTGGGACGTCGAGAACATGGAAGTCGACCCCGAGGTGCTCGCGAAGTACGTGCGCTACGACGTCGACGAGGCCCGCGCCGTCGCCACCATCACCTTCGACCGCCCGGAGCGGCTCAACGCGATCCCCGTCGCCGCCTTCGAGCGCGTCGGTGACCTGGTGCGCGAGGCCGAGACCGACGACCGGGTGAAGGTCATCGTGTTCAAGGGCGAGGGCGAGCACTTCGGCACCGGTGCCGACGCCGCGGAGCTGGGGCACTACATCGGGTACAAGTCCGGCACCGACAAGGCCTCGCGCCGCCGCCCGGCCCAGCGCCAGCGGATCCTGCCCGACCGCAACGTGCTCAGCTCCGGCTTCACCCGCCCGATCATCGAGTCGCTCAAGGCCACGATCTGCCAGGTCCAGGGGTACTGCTACGGCGGCCACTTCCAGATCGCGCTGTCCGCCGACATCGTCATCGCGACCCCCGACGCGCGGTTCACCCACCCGGCGTTCCGCTACCTCGGCCCGGGCCCGCAGGACATGTACCACTGGATCGAGAAGGTCGGCCTGACGACCATGAAGGACGTCATGCTCACCATGCGCGCGATCGGCGCCGAGGAGGGCGAGCGCAAGGGCCTCGTCACCAAGGTGGTGGAGCGCGACGAGCTGCAGCAGTGGGTCGACGACTACGCCGACGCGATCGCCGTCATGCCGCTCGACTCGCTGATGATGGGCAAGTCGATGATGCAGATCGTGATGGAGGCCCGCGGCAAGGGCCTCGGCGCGATGACCGGCTGGGTCGGGCACGGCTGGGCGACCAACGTGAGCTTCGAGGACGGCGACTGGAACTTCCTCAAGGAGCGCCGCGAGAAGGGCATCGCGCAGGCCCTCGCCGACCGCGACCGGCTCGTCGCCCCCTACTTCCGGCTGTCGCAGTCGCGCTCCAAAGAGGACGACGGCAAGTGAAGTTCGGGATCCTGCTGGACCACCAGTACGAGCCCGGCGACGACATCGGCCGGCGCACCGGCGAGCTCGTCGAGTACGTCCAGCACGTGCGCGACCTCGGCTTCGACTCGGTCTTCGGCATCCACCACTACCTGTCGTCGCTGTCCACACCGCAGCCGCTGCCGCTGCTGTCCCGGCTCATCGAGCACTCCGGCACCATGGAGCTGGGCACCGGCATCCTCATCCTGCCGCTGGGCCACCCGGTGCACTGGGCCGAGGAGATCGCCACCATCGACCAGATGTCCGGCGGCCGGTTCGTGCTCGGCATCGGCTCCGGCTACCGCGAGGACGAGTTCGCCGCGTTCGGCGTCGAGCGCCGCACGCGGGTGTCGCGCATGAACGAGGCCCTGGAGGTCATGCAGCGGCTGTGGACCGGGGAGAACGTGAAGTACCAGGGCCAGCATTTCAATCTGGACGGGGTGCGCTGCTCGGTGCTGCCGGCCCAGCGCCCGCACCCGCCGGTGTGGGTGGGCGCCAACGGCCCGATCGGCATCGCCCGGATCGCCAAGCAGGGGCTGCCCTGGCTCGCCCCGTCCAACGTGCGGCGCAACTGGGCGGTCGGGAACCTCAAGGACTACCGCGAGGCGCGCGCGGCGGCCGGCTTCTCCGAGGACGGCGCGGTGTTCCCGATCCACCGGGACCTGTGCGTCGCCGACTCCTTCGACGACGCGTGGGCCATCGCGGGCGAGCCGGTGCGCCGCTCGTACGGCGAGTACGTCCAGTACGGCATGGACTACTTCGAGTCGCAGTGGGAGGGCATCAAGCACAAGGCCCTCTTCTTCGGCTCGCCCGACGACATCGCGGCGAAGATCGCGGATTTCGCGGCCGGGGGGTACAACCATTTCGTGTTCCGGGCCCAGTGGCTCGGGCTGCCCATCGAGCGCTCGATGGAGATCGTCGAGCGCTTCGCCCGCGAGATCATGCCGAGGTTCCGCTCATGAAGATCGGTCACATCATCGTCCCCGCCGGGGATCTCGACGCCCAGCTCGCCTTCTACGGCGCGCTCGGGTTGACCACGAAGTTCCGCGACGGCGACCGCTACGCGGCGCTCACCGACGGTTCGGTGACCATCGGCCTGGCCGACGCGTCCCAGCAGCCGGTGCCGGGTCAGGTCGTGCTCACGGTTCAGGTCGACGACCTCGACGCTTTGTTGGTCGATCGGCCGGAAATTCCGGTGGAGGTCGGTCCCCACGAGCGCCGGGCCGTGCTCACCGACCCGGCCGGCAACCCGGTCGTCCTGTACGAGCGGCTGCCGTCGTGAGTGACGGCGTCGCCGTCGTGCGGCTGGGTGGTCCCGCGCTCACCCTCGCCGTCAAGACTGCCCTGCTGCGCGACCTGCGCGCGGCGGCAGAGGACGACGGCGTGCGGGCGGTCGTGCTCACCGGCCCGGCCGGGGTGTTCAGCCGCGGCCAGGACCTGCGCGAGCTGGCGGCGGCGCTGCGGGAGAACCCGGCCGCGGCCGGCGACACCGTCGAGGCCCACTACAACCCGATCACGCTGCTGCTGGCCACCATGCCCAAGCCGGTGATCGCGGCGGTCACCGGCACCTGCGTCGGGGCCGGCCTCGGCTTCGCGCTCGCCTGCGACCTGCAGGTCTGGTCGCACGCCGCGATCCTGTCCACGGCGTTCACCAAGGTCGGCCTGACCTGCGACTCCGGCCTGTCGTTCACCCTGCCCCGGGCCGTCGGCCATGCCCGGGCCTCCCAGCTGGTCCTGCTGGCCGAGCCGTTCACGGTCGAGCAGGCGACCGGCTGGGGCTTCGCCGGCGACGTGGTCGACCCGGCCGAGGTCGAGCCGCGCGCCCTGGAGCTCGCCGCCCGCCTCGCCGCCGGGCCCGCTGCTGCTCTGGCCGCCTCGAAGCGGCTCCTCGCCGGCCCGCTCGAGGACGCCCTGCGCGCGGAGGCGAAGGAGCAGGTCGCCCTGGGTCAGACCGCCGAGCACGCCGCCCTGGTCGATGCCTTCCTCTCCCGATCGGGGTCCCGATGACGCTTGACGGCAAGACGATCGCGGTGCTCGGTGGCACCGGCCCGCAGGGGCGCGGCCTGGCCCGCCGGTTCGCCGCCGCCGGTCTCGACGTGGTGCTCGGCTCCCGCTCGGCCGAGCGCGCCGAGGCGACCGCGGCTGCGCTGCCCGGCCGGGTGCGTGGCCTGGCCAACCTCGACGCGGCCGGGGCGGGGGACCTCGTGATCGTCGCCGTGCCCTGGGAGGGCCACGCCGAGTTGCTGCGCGAGGTCGCCCCGAAGCTGACCGGCAAGATCGTGGTCGACTGCGTGAACCCGCTCGGCTTCGACAAGCAGGGCGCGTACGCCCTCACGGTGCCCG
The DNA here is from genome assembly GCF_050942475.1 of Dactylosporangium sp. CS-033363. Classification (NCBI taxonomy): domain Bacteria; kingdom Bacillati; phylum Actinomycetota; class Actinomycetes; order Micromonosporales; family Micromonosporaceae; genus Dactylosporangium; species Dactylosporangium sp. CS-033363. The sequence goes on from NZ_CP192032.1 coordinate 4,508,627, forward strand.
AGGGCTCGGCCGCCCAGCAGGCCGCGGCGATCCTGCCCTGGTCGACGGTGGTCGGCGCGTTCCACAACGTCTCCGCGGTGGTGCTGGAGGACCCGGAGGCCGAGACCGTCGACACCGACGTGCTCGTGCTCGGCGACGACCGCGCCGCGACCGACCTGGTGCAGGAGTTGGCCGCCACAATTCCGGGGGTTCGGGGCCTGTACGGCGGCCGCCTGCGCAATGCTCATCAGGTCGAGGCCCTGACCGCTAACCTGATCTCCGTCAACCGCCGTTACAAGGCCCACGCGGGCCTGCGCATCACCGACGTCTAAGGAATATTGGGCACATGGAACTCGCCGGCACCGCCGCCATCGTCACCGGAGCCGCCTCGGGTCTGGGGGCCGCCACCGCGGCCGCCCTGGCCGCCCGCGGGGCGCGGGTCTACGGCTTCGACCTGCAGGAGTCCACCAAGGACGGGGTCATCGTCGACGTGACCGACCCCGAGTCCGTCGCCGCCGGCGTGGCCCGCGCGGCCGCCGGCCCGGAGCCGCTGCGCACGGTCGTCAACTGCGCCGGGATCGCCCCGTCGGAGCGCATCCTGGGCCGCAAGGGCCCGCACGACCTGGCCCGCTACGCCAAGGTCATCCAGGTCAACCTCATCGGCACCTTCAACGTCCTCACCCTGGCGGCGGAGCAGATCGCCAAGACCGAGCCCGGCGAGCACGGCCAGCGCGGCGTCGTGGTGAACACCGCGTCCGTGGCCGCCTTCGAAGGCCAGATCGGCCAGGCCGCGTACTCGTCCTCCAAGGGCGGCATCGCCGGGCTGACCCTGCCGGCCGCCCGCGACCTCGCCCAGCACGGCATCCGGGTGATGACGATCGCGCCCGGCATCATGCAGACCCCGATGATGGAGACCGTCTCCGAGGAGTACCGAGCCGGCCTCGCCGCGGGCGTCCCGTTCCCGGCCCGCTTCGGTACTGCGGACGAGTACGCGAAGCTGGTCCTGTCCATCGTGGACAACGACTACCTCAACGGCGACGTCATCCGCCTCGACGGCGCGCTGAGGATGGCGCCCCGCTGAGGTTCTTGGATCGGCGGGCCGAACCGGCGCCGGCTCACCCTGACCCGGGCATCAGCCGTTCGATCGTCCAGGGGCCGAACAGCGAGTCCCAGGGCGTCGCTTCGGCATCGTCGCCGTCGGTGAAGTCGACGCCGGGATCGGCCGCGCTGACCGCCGCCCACAACGCGAGCACCGGATCGTCCGGCAGCACGAGGCCCAGCCCGGCGGCCAGCGCGACCTGGAGCTCGCCGAGGTCGGGATGCCGTCGCTGCTCGCCGTCGGCCAGCCAGGCCTGCGCCCGGCGCATCTCATCCAGCCGGCCGCCGCCGGAGAACCCGAGCAGGTCGCGCCAGTTCGGTACGGCCACCATCGTCGCCAACGCATCCGCCAGGCTCGGTCCGACCGGCCCGGCACTGCCTTCCGACGTCGCGAACAGCACCCGCCGCACCGGCGCCGGCGCGCCCACCAGAAGGTACCGTCCCCCGGTCCCATCCACGGCGATCGCCTCCAGGCCCTCGCCCGACGACAACCGGGCCGCGAAGGCACCGGCGTAGGCCAGGTCCTCGACGTCGAAGTCGATCAGCTCCCGAAGGATGTCGGAGAGGTCCGGCGTCTCCGCCAGCAACTGCAGCACCACCGCATCGTCGGGCACCGGCCGAGGGTACCGGCCGTCGCCGACCTCGCGCCCGGATCGCGGTGCGGGCTTCACTCGCCGGGCGGCGTTCAACCTGCGGTAGATGAGGAGGACCAGTCGCGTGCAGTCACCAATAGCGGAACGTGTCTCCCTCGCCCTGCGTCTGCAGCCCGAACGCCTTGAGGGACTTGTCTCGGTCGTTGCGTGAGACGAACAGCCGGAACTGGGTCGACGCGGCTTCGGAAAGCTCCCGGGCCATGGCTCCGATGATCGTTGCGAGGTCGGTTCCCAGCAGATCGGCGGCATGGTTGACCGCTGCCAGCGGATACAGATGAGCATGCGGATCGCTGAGCCGGCCGGCGACCATGCCCAGCCCGGCCAGGCCCTGGCGGAGCGGCTCGACGGACTGGGTACGGACCGCGACGGCGGCCGAGCGCTCAGGGAAGGTACACAACGCACCGAGCGCGACCCCGTTCAGCTCGTCGGCCATCGCCTGCCGTTCGGACGGCGACGCCGTCCGGTACGACGCAATCACCGCGATGATCACGTCGTCGAGGGGATGCGGGATACGCCGGACGCGGTGGCCGCGGAATTGCCGATCATTGAGTCGCGCGGCAACTGTCACATCGGGACTGTACGGACACCGCACAACGCGCGGACCCAGTCGTCGGAGGCGGCCACCTGTGCTGCAAGACTGCTTGCGTGGATCAGTACGTGGGACCAGCCCAACTCGAGTGGTGGGCCAACCCCTCCACCTGCCTGGCCACCTTCGACGTCACCGTGGCGCTCGACCCCGCCGCGGCGGAGCACGCCACGATCGGCACCGGCCGCGTCCTGCTCGACGCAGACGCAGAAGCAGAAGCGTTTGCCTGGCTCTGCGATCTCGATCCCGTGTTCCTCCTGTGCATTCCCGACGGCCCGGAAGCGACGGTCATCCTTCAACCGGCCTCCGACCAGCAGAACTTCACGATCTCGCACTACGAGGGACCGCCCGAACGAGAGATCACGGCAACATGCACACCAACGCCGTGACGCCGGCGTCGGGAATCGGGAAGATGCCGGCCACGGCGACAAGGCTGGTGGCGTTCACGCGGGATGACGGTATCGGGACCAGCGGCGCCTCTCGAGCGAGAGTCGGGTTGCCGCCACGCTGGGGGAAGGCCGGACGCAAGTCGTACCTAGAGGCTCGACAGGGCCTCGAGGACGCGGTCCAGTACCTGCTCCGGCGGTGCGCTCTCGTCCAGCTCCGCACTCAGCCAGCTCGTCGTGATCGGGTCGAGATCCCCCGAGCCGGCCGCGAAGGCGGCGAAGGCGGGGACAGCCGGCCCGGCCGGGCCGGTGGGTGCGGCCGGTCGCGGCCCGGGGGCATGGCGGCGCGGCAGGATCTGCCGGCGGCGGATCGACGCCTTCGACAGTTCGGCGAGCGACGTCGCAGTCACCGGTGCGGCGTGCTTCAAGGCGACCTCCTGTACTCGGTTCGGCCCTTCCACCAGCTCGTACGCGCGGCCACCGGCAAGCGGTTCAGCAGTGCCGGGGGCCTCAGGCAGATGTAAGGCGTACCAAAGAAGATCGAAAGGGAACCCTTTCGGGGCCGCAGATGCGGGCACCTGACGGGGTTCGAGCGCAGCGCCGAGGTGCACGGGGCCGGTCGCCGCGCATCGACGGTGGCGTGGGTCAGCTCCGGTTGGTCGAGGCGCGGACCTTGAGTTCGCACGCCACGCGGATCAGTTCGTGCTCCTGGGGCTCGCCGTTGATGGCGGCGAGCAACCGCTGACCCGCCACGCGGCCCATCTCCAGCAGGGGGAGCGCCACGGTGGTCAGGGGCGGGCGCTGGTGGACCGCGAGGGAGCGGTCGTCGAATCCGACCACCGCGACCGCGCCCGGGATGTCCAGGCCCCGGTCGTGGATCGCCGCGAGGGCGCCCGTGGCCAGGTCGTCGCTCGCGCAGAAGACCGCGTCCGGCGGGTCGGGCAGGGCCAGCATCGCCGCCGTCAGCTCGTAGCCGTCCTCGGGGGACCAGGACGCTGCATGCCGTACCAACGCTGGGTCTGGCTCTTGACCGGCCGCGCGCAGGGCCGCGGTGAAGCCGTCCAGCCGGTCCGCCGTCGCCTCCCAGGAGGCCGGGCCGTTGATGAAGGCGATCCGGCGGCGGCCCAGGTGCAGGAGGTGCCGCGCGGCCAGGGCGGCGCCGCCGCGGTCGTCGGGCAGGATGCTCGGGACCGGTTCGGCCATGCCGTACTCGTAGAGGAAGACGTACGGGGTGTCCGGCAGCGGCAGGGCGGGGCCCGAGCGGGGGCGGACGCGGTTGCCGGACATGATGATGAGGCCGTCGACCTGCCGGTCCAGCAGGCGGCGCAGGTGTTTGCGCTCCTTCTCCGGGTCGCCGTAGCTGTTGGCCAGCAGTACCGACACGTCGTAGTCGGACGCGGCCTCCTCGACGCCGCGCATGAGCGCCGTGGTGAAGATGCCCTCGAGGTCGTCGGTCAGGATCGCGATGGTGTCGGTGGTCCGCGCGCGCAGGCCGCGGGCGACGGCGTTCACCCGGTAGCCGAGCCGGCCGATGGTGTCCAGGACGCGCTGGCGGACCTCCGGGCCCACGTCGGGGCGGTCGTTGAGCACCTTCGACACGGTCGCGGTGGACACCCCGGCGACGGAGGCCACGTCGCGCATGGTGACGCGGCCCGGTGAGCTGCGTGCGGCGGTCACTTCGCTCCTTAACCGATTTCGTTGAGCTTCGGCGAACGACACTGTAGCAGAAAGCCGAGCTGAGATACTTGACATGATCCGGACTCGGCGCTGTAACGTGCCCTCCACGAAAACGATTACGTAAACGGATCACGGAAGGAGCAGCGATGACCCAGCGACGGCGGAGCGGACCTCAGGCCCGCCGGCAGCGGCTCGGACTGCTGTTGGTGGCCCCGGCCGTGCTGCTCGTGCTCGGGCTGTTCGTGCTGCCGGTGATCGTCACCGCGGTCATGTCCTTCTACGACTGGTCGCTGCTGGGCGACCGGCGCTTCATCGGCCTGGCCAACTACCGGCGGCTGACCGGCGACACGACGTTCTGGCACAGCCTCGGGTTCACCACGCTGTACACCGTCATCGTCACCGCGGCCCTGCTCGTGGTCGGCTTCGTGCTCGCCTCCGCGGTCCGGCACCGCCGGCGCGGGGTCGGGCTGCTGCGCACCGCGTTCGTGATGCCGGTGGTCATCGGCTTCGCCACCGCCAGCTACATGACGCTGTGGCTGCTCGACGACCGCATCGGCATCGTGCCCGACCTGCTGCGCCGCACCGGCCTGGCCGACGGGCCGGTCTCGGTGTTCAGCAGCTTCCCGACCGCGCTGGCCGTCGTGGTCGTGCTCGTGGTCTGGAAGACCGTCGGGCTGACCATGCTGCTGCTGATGACCGGGATGCAGGCCATCTCCAAGGAGTTCTACGAGGCGGCCGAGGTCGACGGGGCCAGGCGGTTCCGGGTGTTCCGCTCGATCACGCTGCCGCTGCTGCGCCCGACCCTGGCGCTGGTGCTGATCCTCACCGTGATCGGCAGCTACCTGGCCTTCGACCAGTTCTTCATCCTCACCCAGGGCGGCCCGGACAACAGCACCATCCCGGTCGTCTACCTCATCTACCGGGCCGGGTTCATCGACTTCAACCTCGGCTATTCGGCCGCCATGTCGATCGCGCTGATGCTCATCCTGCTCGTCCTGACCACCGTGCAGCTGCTGCTGACCCGCTCCCGGGAGGACTCGTGACCCGGCGCCCGGCCTGGCTGCCCGCCGTACCGTTCTACGCCGTCTTCGGCCTGCTCGCCCTGCTGTTCGTGGCCCCGCTCGGCTGGCTGATCGTGGCCTCGTTCAAGACCGGTGCCGAGTTCTCGCAGACCCCGCCGACGTTCCTGCCGCACGACCCGAGCCTGGAGAACTACCGCCGGCTGCTCGACGCGGGCCTGTTCCGCAACGTGCTCAACAGTCTCCTGGTTACCGCCGGCAACGTCGTCGCCGCGAGCGCGCTGTCGGTGCTGGCGGGCTACGGGTTCGCCCGGTTCAAGTTCCGCTTCCGGGGGCTGCTGTTCCTGGTCGTGCTCTCCACGCTGATGATCCCGTTCCAGTCGATCGTGCCGTCGTTGTACGTCATCCTCGACGACCTGCACCTCACGAACTCGAAGTTCGGGCTGATGCTGGTGTACACCGTGTTCGCCCTGCCCTTCGGCATCTTCACCATGCGCGCCGCCTTCGCCTCGGTCCCGGCCGCGGTCGAGGAGGCGGCGATCTGCGACGGCGCCGGCACCCTGTCGACCCTGCGGCGGGTGTTGCTGCCGATCGTCGCCCCGGGCGTGGCGACCGTTGCGCTCTACGCGTTCTTCACGGCCTGGAACGAGTTCCTCGCCGCGCTCATCTTCACGACCAGGCAGCAGCAGTACACGCTGCCGGTCATTCTGGCCAACCTGCAGACCGGCGCCGGCGGCACGCTCAACTGGGGCGTGCTGGAGACCGGAGCGGTCTTCGCGGCGGTGCCCTGCATCGCCATCTTCCTGATCCTCCAGCGCTACTACGTCGCCGGTCTCACCGGCGGCGCCGTCAAGGGATAACCCTAGGAGTTATCGATGCCCCCCTCGATGCGCCGGCTCACACCGATCCTGGCCGCCTTCCTGACCCTCTCGCTCGCCGCCTGCTCCAACACCGACAGCGCCGACAACGCCCCCGCCACCTCGAACGACCTCACCGGCTCCGGCCCGGCCACGCTGTGGGTCCGCGCCGCCGACGAGCCGATGGACAAGGCCCTCGTCGCCGCCTGGAACGAGGCCAACCCCGAGCGCAAGATCACGATGCTGACCGTGCCGGACGCGCAGTACGTGCAGAAGTACGTCCAGGCCGTCCGCTCCGGCGACGCCCCCGACCTGGTCGCCGTGGACATCGCCAACGTCAAGTCGCTCACCAGCCAGAACCTGCTGACCGACATCACGTCGCTGGTGGACGCGCTGCCGTACAAGAGCGCCCTGGCCCCGGCCGCGGTGCAGATCAGCACCGTCGGCGGCAAGATCTACGCGCTGCCGCACCAGCTCGACGTGTCGATGCTGTACTACAACAAGGACCTGTTCACCAGGGCCGGACTCGACCCGGCGAAGCCGCCGGCGTCCCTGGACGAGCTCGTCGCCGACGCCCGGAAGATCACCGCGCTGGGCGGGGACACGTACGGGTTCACCTTCGCGGGCAACTGCGCGGGCTGCAACGCGTACACGCTGCTGCCGTACATCTGGGCCAGCGGCGGCGACATCATGAACGCCGAGGGCACTCAGGCCACGCTCGACGACCCCGCCGTCAAGGCCGCCCTCGACGCCCACAAGACCATGTGGGACGAGAAGCTCATGCCCGCCGCGGCCAAGGACGACAACGGCGCCACCTGGCTCAACGGGTTCCAGTCCGGCAAGATCGGCATGATCGCCCTGGGCAGCTTCGCGATCAGCGTCTACAAGGCCCAGGCCGGCCTGAACTTCGGCGTCACGAACATCCCGGGCTCGAAGGGCACCGCGTCCTTCCTCGGCGGCGACGTCGTCGGCATCGCCCGCGGGGCCAAGAACGCCAAGACCGCCTGGGACTTCATCGCCTGGAGCATGTCCGAGGACGTGCAGAAGTCCGTGGTGGCCAAGACCGGCCAGCTCACGGTGCGCTCCGACACCGCCGACAACGAGCTGACCAAGGCCGAGCCGCGCCTGCTGCAGGCCAACCAGCTCGTGGCCACGGCGAAGGTGCCGGCCACGGCGAAGTACAACTCGCTGTTCATCGACCCGACCGGCCCGTACCTGCAGTTCATCCGCGACTGGGTGTTCACCGGCGACCCCGCGAAGGCGATCTCCGACGGCAAGTCCGGCTTCAGCAGCCGCCTCGCGTCCTGAAATTGTTGAAGGGATAGGAACATGCACGACCTGAGCTTCCGGTGGCCGCACCCCCGCATCGCCACGTCGCTCGGCCCGATCAGCGTCCGGGTCCACACCGGCGAGAACGTGTACGGCCTGGACGCCCTCCAGATCACCCGGGACGGCACCGTGACCACGGCCGTCTCCGAGGGGCTGACGTGGGCCGGCGGGCAGGAGCGCGGCCCCGGCAGCGCGGTCGTGGAGGTCGACGATGCGGACGGCGTCGTGCGGGTCACGGTCCGCGCGACGCACCGCGACGGCGTGCGCTGCGTCGCCGTGGTCCTGCACGACCAGCCGACCGGCGACGTGACCGCCCTGCGCGAGGGCGACCTGCCGGTGCCGGTCACCGGGCGGGTCGTGCAGTACCCCAACGGCTGGTTCGACCTGGCCACCCCGCTGCTGGGCCTCAAGCGCCCGGACGGCTCGGTGACGGTCGCCCGCAGCCTCGATGCGCAGGTGCGGGCCAAGCGATTCGTGGTCATCCCGCACTTCGAGTCGCCTTCGGAATGCGACTTCGAGCTGATCGTGGATGCCGACGCCACCCAGCCGAGCGCTTCGCTCGCGGTGCCGGTGTGGGAGCTTCGGCGTACCAGCGACGTCTCTTTGGTTTTGCGGGAACACACGGCGCACGTCCGTGACGCCTATCAGCTGCCGGCGTGGGCCGAGCGGGACGACGTGCCGGACTGGCTGCGGCGCACCTCGCTCGTGGTCAGCCTCAACGGCATGCACTTCACGGGCCGGGTGTTCCTCGACTACGACGGCATGCTCGCGACCCTGCAGCGGCTCGGCGAGCAGATCGACCCGCAGCGCATCCTCGCCTACCTCCCGGGTTGGGAAGGGCGTTACTACCGCTGGTACGGCCGATTCGACGTCGACGAGCGCCTGGGCGGAGCCGCGGGGTTCCGCCGGCTCATCGACGGCGCCCACGCCCTCGGCGCCCGGATCATGCCGATGTTCGGCGCCAACGTGGCCGCCCGCGACCTGCCGGGCTTCGAGACCTGGGCGGCGCCCGGGCAGCTGCTCAACCCGAGCGGCCACATGCCGATCGGCTCGGTGGACTGGGACGCCTCCCGCCACTTCGACCACAGCTGGGGCGCCCTGATCAACCCGTCATACGAGCCGTGGCGGCGGCACCTGGCCGAGCAGATCGTCCGGCTGCACCACGAGTACGGCTTCGACGCGGCGTTCCTGGACATCTCGGCGATGTACAACAACGACCCGCGCGGCAGCACCACGGCCGGCCTGCAGGCCCTGGTCGACCTGCTCCGCGCGGGCAGCCCGGACCTGCTCATCGCGGGGGAGGCCTGGTTCGACGCCATCGGCGGGCACATCCCGCTCGTGCAGGCCGGGCACCGCGACACCGTCCCGACCTTGCACGACGAGCCGGACGCGGCCCTGTTCACCGGGACCAACCGCTCCTTCGGGCACGTGTGCCTGGGCGATCCCGCGTACGGCTCGACGGGCGTCCACGAGGCCGGTTACAACGCCCACTGGCGGCTGCCGGTGCGCGAGGGCGTCCTGCCCACGCTGACCGTCGTGGACGGGACGCTGGACGACGCTCCGGACCGGGTGGCCCTGATCCTGCAGGACGCCCGCGAGTACGCGGCGAAGTACCTGGCCTGAGCGGGTATTTCGCCCGCCGTCCCCGGGCGCCTGAGCACCGCCCGGGGGCGGCCTTTCCTACCTGTTCCGGTGGATCGTCCATTGTGGCCACGCGAGATCGGGCTCGAGGTCGGCGTACCCGCGGCGGCGTTCGAGCTGCTGCGCGTCGGCGTGGGTCATCATCATGCAGGTGCCCTCGTCGGTGAGGCACTCCACCTCGTCGCGGCGCAGGGGCCGACCGGCCTTCTCCTCGGCGGCGGTGAGGATGGCCACCAGCGCGGGAATGAACACGGGCCGAAGGTCGCCCCGCGTGTCCGCCGTACCGCCCTCGGCGCCCAGACGCCAGGTGCCGAACGGGTTGTGGCAGGCGTGGCCCGGCGGGTACCCGTCATCCGGCCAGCGCTCGACGCGGCGGCGCGGCGTGTCCCGGTCGGGCTGGAAGGTGTCGCCGCTGACCAGGACCGGATCCTCCGCCAGCCGGTACACGTTGAACACGCCGAGGAGCTGGTTGGCCTCGGACGGCGACGCCTCGACCCGCGCGTCGGGCAACCCGAACGCGTGCATGCCGCACGATCGCACCACACCGCCGTCCTGCAGCACCACAACGGCGCAGCGGTACAGCATGAAGGGGTCGCCCCCCTCGAGCGCCCGAATCCAGGCGGCGACCGGCCACTCCAGCTTCGACTGCTCGAGCCGCACACCCAGCGCGCCGGCGTCACCCAGCGCGGCGATCAGCAGCGCGATGTCCTGCGCGGCCGCATCGAGGTACACCGGCAGATCGAGGACCAGCGCGCTGCCGGCCTGGCCCAACGTGCCGTCGTTCGCCACCCACTCCGCCAGGGCGGCGAAGCCGAGGTTCGGCGAGGTGAGGGACAGGCCGTCCAGCGCCAGACCCGAGCGTCCGAGCGACTCCTGCCACTGGGCCATCGTCGCCGCGGTTCCGGGCACGAGGAGCCGCACACCGTACACATGATCGTCAGGCATGCCACGGAGGGTAGAGCCACAACCGGATCTGCTGCCAGTCGTGGCCGCCCCCAGCCGTCCTGCATGGTGTCGATCTTCCCGCCGAGGTCGGCCCGCTGGTCCTCCCCGGTGCAGGCCGGGCTGCCGGCTGGCCGTACCGCCAGCCACGCCCTCGATCAGAGGCTTTCGCTGAACAGGTCGGCAACCGCCCGCCACGCCCGTGTGGCGTGGGCGGGGTGGAAGCCCACGCCGGGCACGGTGGGGACGCGGTGGCCAGTGGGAGCGGCCCAGAAGGCGTGTTCGGCGCCGCCGTAGATGCAGGCCCGCCAATCGACGCCGGCCTCCTGGAGCGCGCCGCCGAACGTGAGCAGTTGCGCGGGAGTACAGATCGGATCCTCGGAACCGGTGCAGAGCAGGAAGGTTCCACCGGCGTTCGCCCAGTCCTCGGCCCGCGGGGCCGGCAGGCCGGGGTGGATGACGGCGACCGCCTTGAAGGACACGCCCGTCCTGGCGAGCTCCAGCACGATCCGGCCGCCGCCCCCGAATCCGAGCGCGGCGAGCCGGGTGTCGTCGGCGCCGGGCTCGGCGAGGAGGATGTCGAGCGCGGCTCGGCCGATGGACGACATGCGGGCGGGGTCGGCCAGCAGCGGCATGACCCGGTCCAGCATCGCCTGCGGCTCGCCGAAGAAGGTCCGGCCGCCGTGGTAGTCCAGGGCGAAGGTCAGGTAGCCGCGCTCGGCGAGGTCGTCGGCGCGGCCGCGTTGATAGTCGTCGAGCCCGACGCCGTCGTGTCCGAGCAGCACGGCCGGCCACGGCCCGGCGCCCGGCGGCCGGGCCAGGTGACCGGTCATCGTCAGTCCGTCGATGTCGTACGTGACTTCCCGCGTTGCGATCACCGGACCGACTGTAGGCCACGCCGTGGGCCTGGTTGACCTGGTTCGCTTTGAGCCGAACCGATGCCTGCGGCCTACCGCGCGGCCCTGGAGTCCGGCAGTCCCGCGTAGCCGGGCAGTTCGACGCCGTTGATCGCCCGCTGGACCAGCGCGGTGAGGGCCTCCATGTCGGGCTCCGGACCCGGCTCGGCGCCCGGTTCCGGGGCGGTGCGGGTGGCCACGTGCATCCGGCCGATCTCCTGGTTCGCCTCGACGTACGGGCGCATCAGGGCCTCGTAGGACGCGAACCCGGCCGTCGGGTCCCAGCCGGCGGCGGCGAGCTCACCGGCCAGCAGGTAGGCGCCGACCAGGGCCAGACCGGTACCCCCGCCGGAGAACGGCGACGAGCAGAACGCCGCGTCCCCGATCAGCCCGACCCGCCCGTCCGACCAGCGGTCCATCACCACCTGCGCGACCTGGTCCAGATAGAAGTCCGGGGTGCCCTCCAGGTGCGCGAGGATGCGCGGGGTCAACCAGCCCAGCCCGGCCATCTCCGTGCGCAGCAGTTGTTGCTGCGCCGCGACGTCGCGGAAGTCGACGTCGAGGTCGGCCGCGGGGAACCCGAGCATCGCCATCGCCCGGCCGGGATCCGGCAGCGGCCGCAGCCCGGCGGAGCGCCCGGTCCCCTCCTCCTGGTAGTCGATCATCCAGCGCTCGATGCCGAACTCGTTGGGCACGCTGTAGAAGGCCAGCACGAGGCCGAGGTGCCGGATGAATTGCTCGCGCGGCCCGAAGACCATGCCCCGCAGCGCCGAATGCAGCCCGTCGGCCCCGACCACGAGGTCGAAGCGGCGCCGGTCGCCGCCCGCGAAGACGACGTCGACCCCGTCGGCGTCCTGGCCGAGCTCGGCGATCCGGTCCCCGAAGCGGTACTCCACCTCGCCGCGGGTGTCGTCGTAGAGCACCTGCGACAGGTCGCCGCGCAGGATCTCGATCTCGGAGATGTACCCGTCGCCGCCGTCGTCGTCCGCGCTGTAGGACTCCAGGACCTTGCCGTCCGCGTCGACGGTGTGCGCGCCGGCGGTGTCGGTGCGGGCCGCCCGTACCGCCGCGTCCAGGCCCATCCGCCGGATGACCTCCCGGGCCACCCCGCGCGCGTCCACGGCCTGCCCGCCGGGGCGCAACTCGGGCGCCCGCTCGACGACCGTCACCTCGGCGCCGCGCCGGCTCAGCCAGTGGGCCAGCGCCGGCCCCGCGATGCTCGCTCCCGCCACCAACACCCTGCTCGTACCGCTCACAGCGCCCCCCTTTGGCTCGTCAGCGCCTGCGGCGATTATCGCACCCGCTGATCAACACGGCTGCCCTCTTGCGAAATGGTCAAGAATCGTTGACCATTGAGCGCATGCCTGCGGATGATCTCCCCGAGACGTTCCACGTCACCACCGACGAGCAGCTCCGTGCCGTCTCCAACCTCACGCGTCACCGGATCATGGCCGTGCTCCGCTTCGAGCCGGCCACGATCACGCAGATCGCCGAGCGGGTGGGCCTGGCGAAGGGCAGCTCCAGCTACCACGTGCGGCTGCTCGAACGGGCCGGCCTGGTGAAGGTGGTCCGGACGCGCAAGGTGCGAGGGGTCATCGAGCGGTACTACGCGATGGCCGCCCGGTCGATCGAGCTGCCCGATCCGGCCGAGGGAGGACCGGACGTGGTGATGCGACACGCCGTGGCGGACCTGGAGGCGTCGGCGGCGGATGGCGAGCGGCACGTGCGGATGGCGCATCTGCGGCTCACCGAGGAGCAGTTCGCGGAGCTGGGGGCGCGGATGCACGCACTGGCCGACGAGTACCGGAAGCTGTCCGACCCGGCACTGCCGGACGCGACGCTCGTCTTCGCGCTGTTCCACCCGGCCCGGCTCGGGCAGGCCGCCGGGGGCGCCGAATGAGTGCGGACGTTCGGACGTTGCCGGCCGGGTTCGGACGGCTGTGGACCGCGCAGACGATCTCCTCCCTCGGTGACGGGGTGACGCATGCGGCACTGCCACTGCTCGCGCTGACGCTGACCCGGGACCCGATGGCGCTCGCCGTCGTCACGGCCGCCGGGACCCTGCCGTGGCTGCTGTTCGGGGTACTCGGCGGCGCGCTGGTGGACCGCTGGGACCGCCGCCACACGATGTGGGTCACCGACGCCGCGCGGGCGCTGCTGCTCGCGATTCCGGCCGGGGCGGCCGCGCTGGACATGCTGAGCATTCCGCTGCTCGCGGTCGTCGCCTTCCTGCTCGGCCTCGGCAGCCTGTTCTTCGATACAGCCGCCACGTCCTACCTGCCGGACCTGCTGGGCCGCGACCCCGTGCTCCTGGAGCGGGCCAACTCCCGCCTCCGCGGAGCCCAGACCGCCATGTCCGGCTTCGCAGGACCGCCCGCGGGCAGCGCCCTGCTCGCGCTCGGGCGGGCGGTCCCACTGCTCGCCGACGCGGTGTCGTTCGCGCTCTGCGCACTGCTCGTACGGTCGCTTCCCGCCGTGCCCCGGCCCGCGACACCGGCCCGCGAGTCGCTGCTGCGGCAGGCGCGGGCCGGCGCCTCGTACGTCTTCCGGGACCGGCTGCTGCTCGGCCTCGCGCTGCGCCCGGCGGTCGGGAACATCGCCTTCGTCGCCGTCGAGACCGTCCTCGCCCTCTTCGCCCACGACCGCCTCGGCATCAACACCTACGGCTTCGGCCTGCTCCTGACGGCCGAGGCGACCGGCGGCCTGCTGGGCGCGGGCATCGCCTCACCCCTCGGCCGGCGACTCGGCACCGGCACCGCATTGACCGCCACGGCCGCGGTCGAGGGCCTCGCCATCCTGGGCCTCGCCACCGCCCCGAACGCGTACGTCGCCGGCCTCGCGCTCGCCGTCTGCGGAGCGGCGATGGGTGCCACGATGGTGCTCGCACCCTCCCTGCGGCAGGCGATCGTCCCCGCCCACCTGATGGGCCGGGTCGCATCCACCTCGCGCATGCTCGCCATGTGCGCCGCGCCGCTGGGCGCCTTCCTCGGCGGCTGGCTGGCCGCCACGTTCGACGTGCGCACCCCGCTCTTCGCCGCGGGCGGCCTCCTGCTCGCCATGACCGCGGTCACGGTGACCATGACCAGCAACCGCCGGGTCGAAGCCGCACTGCGCGCCGCAACCCCGGCCGCCGATCCAGACCGGCGGGAAAGCGCGCCGGCATTGACATAGGGGCAGCGGTGGCCGCCCCAGCCGTCCTGGTTCACGAGGCAGCAGCCGTGCCACCAGCGACCCAGTGGCCGCGCGATCCGGCTCGACCGGCTCGACCGCGTCCCGCAGCGAAACCGGACGCCGGCGCGCCAACCGGCGGTCGATCATGAATCTGGCCATTTCCCGGCTCTCGTTGCGGATACCGGCAAAGGCGCTGTCGTCGTCGACCACACCGGCGATCATCGCATTCGTGGGCGGAGCGTTTGCCGATGCCGCGAACGCGGGCGTGGGTGTGGTTGACGACGCGTTGCCGGCGGGGTCGGCGAACTGCTCGAGGAGCCGTCACGGCGCAAACGGATCCCAGTGCGTGGCGTAGCGAAGCAGGGACAGCGCGAGGTCGGGGTGGGCGGCCGCCCACTGCGTGTCGAACAGGAACAGCTGCTCGTAGCCGAAGAAGTCGTCGATGTAGCGGGCGCCTTGCGCGAGACGCTCGCCCACCGCGACGCGGGCCTCCGGTGGTGGCTCCGGCAGTTTCCGTTGCAGAATCTGCTCGTGGCTGGGCGCGGTCCACCTTCCGACGACCGACAGGTCATAGGATTCGAGGGCAACGTAGCGGTCCATGGCAGGACCGATGCCGTCGTCGTCCGGTCCGACGAGAGCGCGCAACAGGTCGGCGTCGAAGTGTTCCCGGGCCACCGGGTCGCCGATACCGCGCAGGTGGTCGGCGAGCCCGGGCAGGGCGACACCGGGGAAGACGGTCACTCCCCGCCGGTCCAGGTTCGTACTGTTGGATCGGATCGTCGGACTCGACCCAGAGGTGCTCCTCCAGGACCTCGCGCAGCTCGTCCAGGGTCTGTGGGCAGGGCAGATCGTGCTCCTCGATCGCCTCGAATATTGAGTCGAAACCGTAGGGGCCGCCACCGATCTCGGCGACGAGCAGCGCTTCCGGATCCTCGTGGCGCCAAGCGCGCTGAAACCAGCCGAGCACCGTCGTCTCCGGCACGTGGAACACCAGCTTGCTGAACGGAGAATCCACGCGCGACCGCTCCACGAACCACACGCCAGGATCCTAGGTGTACGGGCACGACTGAGGCCGAGGCCATCATGGCGCTCGCCCGGATCTGGGCCAATTCGGCTACGTCGACCCGAGCGGCCAGTTCTACATCCGAGCCGAACTGCTCCGCCTGATCGGGTTCCTCGGTCTCGAACGAACCGATGCCCCGGGCGAGGAATGGGTGCGCGCCCCACGCCTCGCCGCCGAATGCGCACGGTGGTCGTAACCACCGCGACGAAGCACGCGACCGCGTGAGGGATCCTGGCATGAACCTCTACGAACTCATGACGAGGGTGGCCTGCGATGAGCGAGCTCTACATCCGGGTGATCCCGATGGATCCGCAGTGGCAGCCGACGGAAGAGGCAGCCGCCCGAGCAGCGGACTACGTCGCTGCGCTGTTCGCCGGGCCGGGCGATCACGTCGAGTCGGTCAAGCCGGTGTTCTACGAGCGCACCACGCTGATCGACAGCGGGGAGTACCTGGAGGACGTCGTCTGCCCGCGGTGCGCCGCCTCGATCGGGGTGGACTGGTTCTGGGATCTGCTGATCGCGAGGAACGGTGGGCGAAGGATCGGTGAGCCGACCATCGACGAGCTGGGCGTCTCGGTGCCGTGCTGCGGAGCCGCGCTCACATTGCCTGAGTTGCGCTTCGACGGGCCGGTTGGATTCGCACGGTTCGAGGTGAGTGCAATGAACTGGACTCGGCATGCCTGGGATCTCAGCGACGAGGAGCTTGCCGCCGTCGGCAACATCCTGGGACATCAGGTGACGCAGGTTCCCGCCCATTACTGAGCCCGCCCGGGCGCAGGATGCAGCAAGCTCGCCATCGGTCACACGGCCGTGCGCAGTTGAGCCGACGGCGTGCGTTCAGAACTGATTCAGCTCGATCGCGAGGTGTTCAGGAGCCACAACGCCGGTCAGCGCCCAGGCCCAGCCGGGAAGAGCGAGCGCCTCCGCAAAGAAGACGTCGAGGGGCATGCCGAAGGACCAGAGGACTCAGTACGGTTCGGTCGTTCACCGCGCCGCCAGCCGCTCGCACTCCGCGAGCAGCTGCGCACGGCTCCGCGCTCCGCCGTACATCGACGCCTCGAGGATCTCGCTGAACCGCAGGCTGTCATGCTCGCGCGGGGAGAGGTCCCATTCGGCGCCGGGCGTCTCGCCGTGCTCGACGATTGAGATCCGGGTGGCCGCGCGGACATCGGCCAGGAAAGCGAGCCGGCGGTACGCTGCGAAAGCCTCGTCGTCCGGGTCGATCAGCGGCGGGATCTCCCGGCCGGGCGGGAAGCCGAGCGCGGCGATCAACGCGAGCACGCGATCCTCCATGAAGGGACTCTCGTCCCAGTCGCCGCCGACGACGGCGGCAAGTGTCGCCGGGTCCGGTGACCGCCCGGCCTCGTCTGCCCAGGCCTCGAACGCCTCGACGGCGAGGCGGGGAACGAGCGGTCCTGGCTGGCCCTCCCGATGCCGGTAGGAGCATGCATCGTGGCGATTGGGCAGGTGGATGGAGATGGCCGCGCCCTTCGGGGTACGTGCTTCGACGTGGGCGCACGAGCTCTCGGCGACGTACGCGGCCAACGCCGGGGCGTCGGTCGCGGCCGCGAGCTGCTGAACGCCGGCGGTGAACCGCGGCCGCTCACGGTAGAACGGGTACACGTCGACGCGCTGCCAGCCCTCATCCAGGTCATGCAGCACACGGAACTGCGACCCGAATGCCTGCCGCACCCCCGGGTACGCCGGGAGACGCTCTTCGCCTGGCCTGCCGATCAGGATCGTGCCGTACCAGCCCATGACGCGGCACTCTAGCCGGGCTTGTCCCGCTGCGCCGGAGCTCGATCGGTATCCGTGTGAGGGGCGCGGACAGCAGCATCGGCGCCGCCGCGAGCGTCGGCTGAATCGGTCTGCTGCAAGCGGAAGCAGTGGGTCGTTCGGCCAGTGGCGGGCCGGCCAATGATCATGATAATTTCCCCGCCGTGCGAGCGATGGTGGGAGTACTGGCGGTCGGCATGATCGCGTTGGCGGGTTGCAGCGACGAGCCGGCGGCCCCGTCCGCGGCGGCTTCGGCCCCGGCCTCAGTTCCGGCGACGACGGCGGCCGCGTCCCCGACGGTGGCGGCGACGCCGGTGGCCACGCCGGCCGCGACGAACGTGATCGCCTACACCGTGGTGCAGCCGAAGACGTTGCTCGGGCGGGCGCCCGCCACCGAGGCCGGCATCAAGGAGCAGGGTGCCAAGGTCGGCAATGCCTGGGACGCCGGGCCGAGCGCGACCAAGGTCTCCGGCGCCTACGGTACGACCGGCAAGAAGAACGTGATTCTCTTCGCCGCGGCGACGTCCGACGTCACCGACCCCGCCGCGTTCGTGGAGCAGGTGGCGACGCAGGGCTTCAGCCGGTACACCTTCCGGCCCGTCGACACGGGAGCGAAGCGCGGCGCGGCGCGGTGCGCGGACGCGTCCAGCGCGGCGACGCCGACCACGCTGTGCCTGTGGTCCGACCAGTATGACTCCGGCATCATCTACTTCTTCTTCAGCGCCGCGGCGGACGCGGAGAAGCTGCTGCCCCAGGCCTGGGGCGAGATCGAGGTCGACAAGAACAAGTAGCCGGATATTTCAATGCTGCACACCGTCGAGTGGACCGACGGGGCGGACGATGATGCGGTCCACCGGGAGGCGGGCGAGATCGTTGTGCACCAGCCCAGCGGCGGTTCCCGGATGAGAGCCTGGCGTTGCGACGGGAGCGAGATCTACATCGGTCCGGACTCTGGGCCCGAGGCGAACTGAGCACCGGAGTGGCGCGCTGCAGCGCCGGCGCGGGGCCGGCCCGCCTTCTCGGACGCCTGCGCGCAGATGGCCACGGCTATCCCCGGCGGTCCATCGTGGATTCCCCATCTGCGCGGACGCCGATCCGCGATCATGAACGACCTCACACCCCGGTGTCAGTGCCATCGGTGTCGCGCCCGACCTGGTGACTTAGGCCGACCCTCGCCCGCCATGGCGGCGTCCAGGTCACGTCAGGGAGCTCGCCCGGGACGCCGAGGCCGGCCCGTGCCGCCTGGTAGAACTGATGCCGAGACTGCTCGAATTCGCGCCATGCCAAGCGGAACTCGTCGCGATCATTGAGTTCGCCGCGCGCAAAGTGCTCCAGTTCCCAGAGGCACTGATGCCACGTCCTCGCGGCCAGGATCGTCTGGGGGTCGCCCAGGAGCAGGACCGATTCCCAGCGGGCGGTGCGCTCTGCGATGGCCGCGTTGAGTTCTGGCAGGAACTCCTCCGCTGGCAGCGGTGGCGTCAGATGTTGGAATCCGCGGGCCGCCGCCAGGCCGGTTGCCAGGTAGGCCACGCGTTTCACCGCGTAGCCACACCACCGACGATTACGCCGACCAGCGTCGAGAAGAGTTGAAGGACGACCGTCACCGTGCCCACCACCTTGGCTTCGTCGGCGCCTTGGCGCTCCCACGCTGGATGGTGGGAGCAGCGCCAGGGTAGGTGCCGTGTCAATCGGGAGAGGTTCTGCAACCTGGCTCGAGGACCGGTTTAGCGCCGGGTGCCGGCGCTGCATCGGCGATGACGATCGGATCGGTCTCGGGTCAGGCCGGCAGCCGCTGCGGCCAGCGTTCTTGGCGGTGTCACGGTCGTAGGTGAGCGTGAAGGACGGCGCCGAGGGCCATGATGCCGGGCGGCATGGCCCGGTCCCGCAGTTCGGCGGCAGTCCGGGACGGCGCTGCCGCTGAGGGCGAGGGCGACGCGGAGGTCGTGCGCGATGGCTGCTCCTCGCCGCGAGTCGGACCCGGTGCGGTCTTGAGGGGGCGTGGGTGGAGCGAAGCTCCCCCGCCTCTTTTGGGAGAAACAGTCTCGTCCGGGTAGCTCCCCTCGATGGGTACGTCCACGTTGCCGGAGAGGCAGGAAGCTCCGCCGTTCCATGCACTCTCCGTGGCCGAGGCGCTAGCCGCCGAGCACGTCGAGGCGCAGCAAGGGCTGGCCGCGGATGAGGTCGACAGGCGGAGGGCGCAGTACGGGCCCAACCGGTTCGCCGAGGCGCGCCGGGAGCCGCGGTTCAAGGCCTTTCTGCGCCAGTACGCCGACCTCATGCAGATCGTGCTGCTTGTCGCCGGCATCGGGAGCATCTATCCGCTCAAGCAGTACGGTACCGGGCTCCTCCTCATCGCGCTCACCCTGCTCAACGCCGTCCTCGGGCTGCGGCAGGAGGGCAAGGCGGCGGCCGCCGTCAGTGCGCTGCAGCAGGCGATGATCACCAAGGCGCGGGTCAGAAGAAACGAGACGACGGCTGAAGTTGCGGCCGAGGAACTGGTGCCCGGGGACGTGGTGCTCGTCGAGGCCGGGGACCGGGTGCCCGCCGACGGGCGGCTGGTGCGCAGCGCGCGGCTCGAGGTCGACGAGTCGGCGCTGACCGGGGAGAGTGTGCCGGCCGGGAAGGATGCCGGGGCCGTCGCGGCCGACAACGCCGCGCTCGGGGACCGGACCGACATGGCGTACATGCACACGAACGTCACCCGGGGGAGCGGGGAGCTGCTGGTCACCGCGACCGGCATGGACACCGAGGTCGGGCGGATCTCGGGGATGCTCGCCACCGGCAAGGAGGCGCCCACTCCGCTCACCCGGCAGCTGAGCCGGCTCACCAACCAGATCCTGCTCGTCGCCGGCATCGCGCTGCTGCTGTCGGTCGTGCTGAGCCTGGCCCGGGGCAACACGTTCCAGGTCGTGTTCACGGCCGCGATCGCGTTTGCCATCTCGGCCATTCCGACCGGGTTGCCGGCCGTCGTCACCACCATTCTGTCGCTCGGCACGCAGCTGCTCGCCCGGTCCAACGCGATCGTGAAGCGGCTGCGGTCGACCGAGACGCTCGGGTCCACGTCGGCCATCAACTCCGACAAGACCGGGACGCTGACACTCAATCAGATGACCGTGGCCGAGCTGGCGATTCCGGGGCGGCGGTACACGGTGACCGGCTCGGGCTACTCGTCCGAGGGTGACATCAAGCGGGTGGCGGGCGATCCCGACGTACCACTGGAGCCTTTTCTTCTGCCCATGGCCCTTGCCGGCGATGCGGTGGTGACCGATGGGCGGCTCGTCGGTGACCCGACCGAGGGTGCGCTCGTGGTGCTGGCCGAGAAGGGGCACCTCGACGTGGCGGCGACCCGGCAGCGGTATCCGCGCGTGGCCGAGATTCCGTTCGACGCCGCGTACAAGCTGATGGCGACCTATCACCGGATGACCGACGAGTCCGGCCGTGACGTGGTGCGCTGCTTCGTCAAGGGGGCGCCCGATCAGCTCCTCGCGCGGGGTGAGCTCGACGACGACAAGCGCGCGCGGTACCTGGCCGAGAACGAGCGGATGGCCGGGCAGGGGCTGCGGGTCATGGCGACCGCGCGGCGGGACTACGACCCCGCCACCTTCGATCCGAAGGGCGATCTGCTGGCGGAGCTGGACGGGCTGACGCTGCTCGCCCTCGCCGGCATCGTCGATCCGCCGCGGCCGCAGGCCAAGGACGCGATCGCCACCGCGCACAAGGCCGGGATCCAGGTGCGCATGATCACCGGCGATCACGCGGTCACCGCGGGGGCCATCGCCAAGCAGCTCGGCATCACCGGGCGGGCGATCACCGGGGCCGAGTTCGCGGCCATGGACGACGAGCAGGCGCTGCGCGAGGTCGACGACATCGGGGTGATCGCCCGGGTCACGCCCGAGCACAAGGTGCGGCTGGTCGAGATCCTCCGCCGGCGCGGCCACATCGTGGCCATGACCGGGGACGGGGTCAACGACGCGCCGGCGCTGAAGCGGGCCGACATCGGCATCGCGATGGGCATCACGGGCACCGATGTGTCCAAGGAAGCCGCGGCGATGATCCTCACCGACGACGACTTCGCGACCATCGTCAAGGCCGTGGCCATCGGGCGGGCGCTGTACGCGAACCTGAAGCGGTACGTCTACTTCCAGATGGGCGTGCTCATCGGCTTCATCGTCACGTTCCTCGGCGCGGGAATCTTCGGCGTGGCGGCGGGAGTGCCGCTGCTGCCGCTGCAGTCGCTGTGGGTCAACTTCTCCGTGCACCTGTCGCAGTCGATCGGGCTCGGCTACGGCCGCCCCGAGCCGGACCTCATGGACCGGCCGCCGCGCGCCGCCGACGAGCCGCTGCTGGCCGGGCGGACCCTCGCCTGGCTGGGCGTGCTCGGCGTGGTCATCGGCGCGATCACGCTCGCGGTGATCGCCTGGTCGGACGCCCGCCACGACCTCGACACCGCCCGCACCATGGGCCTCACGACATTTTCCCTGCTCAGCTTGTACCTCTCAGCCACCGTCCGCAGCGCCACCCGCTCGGTGTTCAGCCTCGACACGTTCGACGATCGCCGGTTCGTCATCACCAGCGGCATCTCGCTGCTCGCGATCATCCTGGCCACCGAGCTCGGCATCCTGCAGCGGCTCCTGCACACCGTCCAACTCGACCTGGGCCAGTGGGCCATCTGTGCCGTGGCGGCGGCCCCGGTCCTGCTCGTCACCGAACTGCAGAAGGCGCACCGGCGCCGGAAGGGAGCGCGCGATGGCCGAGCCACAGCCTGACCGCATCGCGGAGCTGATCGCCCCGCTGCGTATCGAACCGGGGGAGCGCGTGCGGCTGCGGCGCGACCACGATCCGGGGTACACCGCCGGGCTGGACCGCCACCGCGACGGCGAGGACCTGCTGCAGCGCGGGGTGGCGCTGCTCGCCGACCACCAGGCGCGGCTGGCCGCGCAGAGCACCCGCGGGGTCCTCGTGGTGCTGCAGGCCCTCGACGCGGCCGGCAAGGACGGCACCATCCGGCACGTGATGAGCGGGGTCAACCCGCAGGGCGTGCGGGTGCACAGCTTCAAGGTGCCCAGCGCCGAGGAGCGGGCGCACGACTTCCTGTGGCGGTACGGCAGCCACCTCCCCGCCCGCGGCGAGATCGCCATCTTCAACCGCTCGCACTACGAGGAGGTGCTCGTCGTCCGGGTGCACCCGCACCTGCTCGACGACGAGCACGTGCCGGCCGTACCGCGCGGGAAGGAGCTGTGGCAGCGCCGGTTCAAGGCCATCAACGAGTGGGAGCGGCACCTGACCGAGGACGGCTTCCACATCGTGAAGCTGTTCCTCAACGTCAGCAAGGACGAGCAGCGCAAGCGGCTGCTGTCGCGGATCGACGAGCCGGCCAAGAACTGGAAGTTCTCCGCCTCCGACCTCGCCGAGCGCCAGCACTGGGCCGACTACCAGCGCGCGTACGCCGACATGCTCGCCCACACCAGCACCGAGCACGCGCCCTGGTACGTCATCCCGGCCGACCACAAGTGGTTCGCCCGCATCGCCGCGGCGGCCGTCATCGCCGACACGCTCATCGGCATCGACCCGCAGTACCCGACCCTGGACCGCAAGGGCCGCCGGGAGCTGCGGCAGTTCCGCGGCGCGCTGGAGAAGGGCTGAGCATGCGCGGCCTGCAGCGGCTCGGGCGGGCCGGCTGGTCGGTGGCGGGCGTCATCGGCGGGGCGGCCCTCGCCGCGTTCGCCGCCGGCGTGCTGGTCCCGCTGCTCATGCCGCTGCTGCTCATGGTGGTCATCGCGGTCACCGTCCAGCCGCTCGTGGCCCGGCTGCGCCGCCTCGGCCTCAAGGCCGGCCCGGCGTCGCTGCTGGGTGCCCTCATGGTGCCGCTCGGCCTGGCCGCCGTCGCCGCGCTGCTGCTGTGGGTGGTCATGCTGCAGGCGGCCGACTGGCGGCCCGCCCTCGTCGCGGCCGGCAAGAAGCTGCGCGCGACGCTGGGCGCCGACCCGGTGCAGACGGTGCTGCACTCGGAGGTGTGGCGCACCGCGCTGCTCGGGGCCGGGTCCGCGGTCTCGCACGGCGTGATCGTCGCCGGCGAGGTCGCGATCGGGCTGCTGATCGGCGCGTACCTGCTGTACTACCTCCTGCGCGACGGCCCCCGCGTGGTCGCCGCGGTGGAGCCGCACGTGCCGGGCTGGATGGACTTCCCGCGGGCGGCGGTGCAGCTGCGGCGGTACATGGTCGGCACCGCGGTCGTCGCGGCCATGGACGCCGCCGTCATCACGTTCGGCGCGGCCGTGCTCGGGGTGCCGTTCCTGCTCACGATCGCCGTCGTCACCTTCGTGTCGGCGTTCGTGCCGTACCTCGGCGCCTGGGTCTCGGCCATCTTCGCGATCCTGCTGGCGCTGGGCTCGGGCGGGGTCGACACGGCCGTGTGGATGGTGGTGATCGTGCTGATCACCCAGAACGTGCTCGAGGGCATCCTGCGCCCGCTCGTCTTCGGCCGCGCGCTCAACCTGCACCCGGTCGTGGTCCTCGCCGCGACCGTGGTCGGCGCGGCCGTCGGCGGGCTGTGCGGCGTGTTCCTCGCCCCGCCGCTGGCCGCCATCGCCCGATCGTGGTGGGTCGCCCGGCGCGCGCACGGCACGGGCACCACGGTGACGGCGACCCCGAACGGGTGATGGCGCGGTCACCCCGCGGGGTCACGTTCGGGGGTATGGATGACCGGAACGCCTCCCCGATCGAGTGCCACGGCCTCATCGGCGACCTGCAGACCGCCGCGCTCGTCGCGCAGGACGGGACCATCGACTGGTTCTGCTCGCCGCGCTTCGACTCGCCGAGCGTCTTCGCCGCGCTGCTCGACCCCGAGCGGGGCGGGGAGTGCCGGCTGCGCTCGGAGCGCGGCGACGCCGTCACGCGGCAGCTGTACCTGCCGGGCACCGCCATGCTCATCACGCGCTCGATGACCCCCGAGGGCGTCGGCGAGGTGATCGACTTCATGCCGATCGCCGGGGACGAGCAGACCGACCGGCACCGCATCGTGCGGATGATGCGCGTGGTGCGCGGCCACGGCCGGTTCGTCTTCGACTGCCGGCCCGCCTTCGACTACGGGCGGGCCGAGACCACCGTCGACCTGCGCGGCCCGGGCGCCGTGTTCACCAGCGGCGACGGCGGACACGGCCAGGCGCTGACCCTGCATCCCGTGGGCGGCGACCTGCAGGGCCCGTTCGAGCGGGTCGGCGGCGGTGTCCGGCTCGTGGTCGACGCGGTCGAGGGGGCGGTGGGCGGGGTCGTGCTCACCACCGGGGAACCCGGGGAACCGCATGCCATTTCGATGCACGAGATGTGGCGGTTGTACCACCAGACGCGCGACTACTGGCGCACGTGGGCCGGGCAGTCGCAGTACACCGGACGCTGGCGGGAACAGGTCGAGCGCTCGGCCATCACGTTGAAGCTGCTCACCCACGCCCCGACCGGTGCGCCGATCGCGGCCGCCACCGCCGGGCTGCCGGAGCTCGTCGGCGGCGAGCGCAACTGGGACTACCGCTACACCTGGATCCGCGACGGGTCGCTGTCCGTGCACGCGCTGCTGGGCCTGGGCTACTGCGACGAGGCCGAGGCGTTCCTCAACTGGATGCGCACCCGGATCATCTCCGGCCAGCAGCGGATCATGTACCGCGTCGACGGCACCACGGACCTGCCCGAGTGCGACCTGGCGCACCTGCGCGGCTACCGCGACTCCAGCCCCGTGCGCATCGGCAACGACGCCAACGGACAGCTGCAGCTCGACATCTACGGCGAGGCCATGGACGCCGTGTACCGCGGCCACAAGGCCGGCCTGCGCCCGGCGTACGAGGGCTGGGTCCGCCTCGCCGAGGGTGTCGACCGGCTGTGCAGCACCTGGGACCAGCCCGACGACGGGATCTGGGAGTCCCGCTCGGGCCGGCACGACAACACGTACGGGCGGGTCATGTGCTGGGTCGCCTTCGACCGCGCCATCCGGGTGGCCCGCGAGCTCGGCCTGCCCGCCGACATCGCCTGCTGGACGGCGTCCCGCGACCAGGTCTACGAGCAGGTGATGACCCGCGGCTGGAACGAGGCCGCGCAGACCTTCACCCAGCACTACGACACCGACGTCGTGGACGCGGCCCTGCTCTACATGCCGATCGTGGGCTTCATCAGCCCGGACGACCCGCGCTGGCGCTCGACCCTGCGCGCGATCGACCAGCATCTCGTTTCGGACAGCCTCGTGTACCGCTACGACCCCCTCAAGTCCCCGGACGGCCTCGCCGGCGCGGAGGGCACCTTCTCGATGTGCACCTTCTGGTACGTCGACGCGCTCACCCGCTCCGGCCGGGTCGACGAGGCCCAGCTCACGTTCGAGAAGATGCTCACCTACAGCAACCACGTCGGCCTCTACGCCGAGGAGATCGGCCCGACGGGGGAGCAGCTGGGCAACTTCCCGCAGGCGTTCTCCCACCTCGGCCTGATCAACGCGGCGATCCGGCTGGACGCGGCCCTGGGCTGACCGCCGGCTGACTGGGAATGCCGGTACCACCCTGAGCGGCCCCGGCCGGGGAAGAATGATCCCATGCACGATTCCCCGGCCGAGCTCGGCGCCACCCTGCGGGCCTGGCGGGACCGGCTCACCCCGGCCGCGGTCGGGCTGCCCAGCGGCCGGGTCCGCCGCGCGCCGGGCCTGCGCCGCGAGGAGCTGGCCCAGCTCGCCGGGCTGTCGGTCGACTACGTGGTGCGCCTCGAACAGGGCCGCTCGACCACCCCGTCGCCGCAGGTGGTGGCCGCGCTGGCCCGGGCACTGCAGCTCGGCGACGGCGAGCGGGATCACCTGTACCGCCTGTCGGGCCTGGCCCCGCCCGCGGAGGGCGAGATCTCGGACCACATCACGCCGGGCCTGCACCGGGTGCTGAACCGGCTCGGCGACACCGCGGTGGCGCTGTTCGCCGCCGACTGGCAGCTGATCTGGTGGAACCGCTGCTGGGCGGCGCTGCTCGGGGACCCGTCGGCGGCCCCGGCCGAGCGGCGCAACTTCGCCCGCGCCACCTTCCCGGTCAACGGCGAGACGCCGGCCCTGAGCGACCGCGAGGTGCGCTCGAGCCGGCCCGACGCCGTGGCCGCGGCGATCGTGTCCGACCTGCGCCAGGCCACCGGACGGTTCCCGCACAGCCGGCGCCTGCTGCGGCTGATCCGGACCCTGGAGGAGGGCAACGAGCGGTTCGCGGCGCTGTGGGCGGAGGGTGCGGTCGGCGCGCACCGCGAGGACCACAAGGTCATCCACCACCCGTCGATCGGCCCGATCGAGCTGGACTGCGACGTGGTGACCGAGGGCGACGCCGACCGGAAGATCGTCATCCTGACCGCGGCACCGGACTCGGAGGACGAGATCAAGCTGCGGCTGGCCCTCCTCGCGGACGCGGCGGCGGGCTGAGTCCGCGTATAGCATTTGCCGCGTGACGTACCCGGGGGGACCAACCGATCCGCAGCAGCCCTACGGACAGCAGCCATATCCGCCTGTTCCGTGGTCGACGGAGCCGCCGAACACCGGCAGCACGCAGAAGGGCCTGAAGGGCGCCCTCATCGCGATCGGGGCGCTGCTCGCGGTCATCGTGCTCGTCGTCGGCGGGTACTTCGCGTTCCAGAAGGTGTTCACCGACTCGCCCAGCGAGGTGGTCTCGGCCTACATCGACGAGGCCCGCAAGGACCACCCCGACCGGCTGAAGATCGCCGGCATGCTGTGCCAGACCGAGGCCGACAAGCTGCGCAACCAGGTCGCCGGCGACGGTGACGCGGACAACGACTCGCTCGTCGACTGGCACGTGACCGGCGAGAAGATCACCGGCGACACCGCGACGGTCACCACGGAGTACACCGTGAAGACGATCGGCACCCAGACCAAGACCAGCAACCTCAGCCTGGCCCTGGTCAAGGAGCACCAGGAGTGGAAGATCTGCTCGTTCGCCGACTGATTCGACGCCACCCCGCCGGGTAGATCCGGCCGCATGCTTGCCACGATGCTCGGCCTGCGGCCGCCCGTGCCCGGCGAGGACCGCCGCCAGGGGGTGACGGTCGCCGCGCAGGCCCGGCCGGACCGGTGGTGGTTCGGGATGGGCCGGCCCACCCGCCCGATCGAGGACGGCGGGAGCGCCCCGGACGGGGGACGCCCGCAGACCACGCAGGGGTACGTGTGGGCGTTCACCGCCGACGAGGCCCAGCGGCACCTGTGGTGGGGGACCGCGTCCAACGCCACCGGCGGCGGGATGGCCACCCTGGCGACCGAGTTCGCCGGGGCCGGGCTCGGGGTGCCGGTCCGGCCCTGGGACGACCCGGGCAACGTCACCTGCGAGTTCGCCGAGTCCTACAACGCCGCGCAGGGAGTCGGCCCCGCCGAGGGGGTCGCGGGGGATGCGGTGGCGGCGCAGATCTGGCAGTACGACATCGGCAGCGGCACGACCGTGGAGCGGACGCCGACCGAGGACGAGTGTCCCGGCTTCGCGCGGCTGGCCGGGGTGCGGGCGGCCGGCTCGATCGGCGACGTGGTGCTGCTCGGCGGGATCGAGACCAGCCTCACGGCGGGCGCGCAGGCGGGCGGCACCGTGGTGCTGCTGGCCTATCACGTCGACGGGACGTTCCTGGGCTGGCGGCGCTTCGAGGACTGGGACAACATCAAGAACTTCGTCGTTGCCGGCGGGCAGCTCTACTTCGGCGTCGGGCTCGCCGGAGGGGCGGGCGGGAGCGTGCAGCGCTTCAGCGGTACCGCGAAACACCCCTTCCGCTTCGAGGAGGTCGGGCGGCTCGGGAACCAGCCGAGCTACTTCACCGTCCACGAGA
The DNA here is from genome assembly GCF_050942475.1 of Dactylosporangium sp. CS-033363. Classification (NCBI taxonomy): domain Bacteria; kingdom Bacillati; phylum Actinomycetota; class Actinomycetes; order Micromonosporales; family Micromonosporaceae; genus Dactylosporangium; species Dactylosporangium sp. CS-033363. The sequence continues at coordinate 4,536,524 of NZ_CP192032.1, forward strand.
ACCGGATCGTCACGGGCACCTGGCGGGCCACCGGCAGCACCGAGCCGGCCGGGGTCTACCTCAGCCCGCCGCTGCACGAGCTCGGCCCGAAGTCCGTGCACGGCTGGCGGCTGGTGTTCAGCGCGGCCCAGCTGTTCCCGGACCCGCTGACCGCCGACGCGATGGTGTCCTTCGCGGTCACCTCCTACGAGGGCTGGGTGTACGCCACGTTCGGCATCCCGTCGGTCGCGCCCGCGCTCACCCACCACCTCGCGGCGTACCCGCAGATCCCGCGCGGGACGGTGCCGGAGCTGGCGCTGGCGTACCTGCGCAGCTCGCCGGGCGGTGTGGTGTACCGGATCAAGGACCCGGGCGCCCTGAACCAGCAGGTCGAGCTCCTCTACGGCGAGCGGCGGTACTGGTGCTTCGAGCCGGACACGGGGGAGTGGGCGCAGCGCGACAACCTGCTGCACCAGGACCCGAAGTTCGGCGGGGGCGGCTTCGGCACCCGGTTCAACGACTACGTCGGCTGGGGCGCGGGCGTGTTCCGGGGCAAGCTGTACGTCGGGACGTTCAACACGGAGAAGGTGCTGCGGGACATCACGCTGAACCCGGAGACCGGCGTGCTCACCCAGGTGCTGGGGCGGCCCGTGCCGGCCGTGGAGACCGCGGTGTGGCGGGAGCTGGCCTCGCGCCTGGTGTTCCGCGACCGCCGCACGGCCGGGCAGGTGTGGGTCTTCGACGACGCCGACAGTCCCGCCCGGCCGCTGACGACCACCGGGTTCAACAACGCGTGCAACTGGGGAATCCGGGGCATCCTCCCGGTCGGGGACGAGCACCTGTTCTTCGGGACGAATCAGGGCTGGCAGTACCCGACCGAGCCGCGCGACGACCCGCCGCGCCGCGCGGGGTGGCAGGTGCTCAGTATTCGGACGCGGAGCTCTGCATGACCCAGAGCGAGCCGCCGTTGGGCGACATGCCGTTGCCCTCGGTGGTGCTCTTGGGCTTCGCGTTGTATGCCAGCGTCAGGTAGTTGCCACCGGACGTCTCGACGCTCGACGGGTTGGCCTGGTCCGACGTGCCGGAGTTGTAGATGAGCACCTTCTTCGGCGACGTCGGCCACAGCGCGAGCGGGTTCTGGATGAGCACGCCGTAGGTCGGGCGCAGCGCCACCCCCTTGTCGCCGAACGTGAACAGCACCCGGTCGCCGTTCGGGCCGGACACCTTGGCCAGGTGATGGGAGCTCGCCCACACGTTGTCCAGCGCCTGCACGTCGTAGTAGCTGCCCGTGCCGGTGAACGTGTACGGGTTCCACTTCATGACCTTGACCGGCCGGCCGTTGGAGACGGTGCCGTTGTTCTGCTCGTGCCGGACCACGGCGATGACCGTACCGGCGACCTGGACGAAACTCGGCTCGGTGTAGGTGTCGGTGAACCCGTTGCCGGCCGCGGCGTTCGTGGCGAGCGGGAACGCGTCGGCGACCAGCAGCCGCGGGTCGGAGACCGGGCGCCAGGTGGCCCGGATGAACCACGCGCCGGCGCTGTTGTAGACCGGGATCAGCACCTGGCTGGTCTGGCCGCCCTGGTCGGCGAGGGCGAGCACGCCGCCGTGCTCGGCGAGCGCGCCACCCGTGATCTGGGCGGGGACCGGCAGCTTCACCGGGTCGGTGAAGGTGGTCCAGCCCGGCTTCCAGACCGAGTAGTACACCCCGTCACCCGGCACGAAGAACGTCAGCACCACGCTGCCGTCCTGCATCTTGCCGAGCTTCGGGTCGCGCATGTCCTTGTTCGCCATGGTGGCGGGGTGGGCGAGCGCCGGGTGCGGCGCATCCCAGTCCGTGCCGCTCTGGGCGCCGAAGGAGAGCTGGACCGTGCCGTCGGGGCCGGTGTGGCCCGTCGCGCGGTACCAGACGGCCATCAACCGGCCGTCGTCGAGCTTCACGATGTCGGGGAACCGGGCCTCGAAGTCGCCGGGCTCCTGGTAGAGCTTGTGCAACTGGCTGACCGCGGCGGCCGGGGACGCGAGGAGTCCCACTGCGACCGCCACGGAGGCCAGGACTGCGGCCATCCGTCGCATGGTGAACATGCTCGATATTCGTATTTGGAATATCGTTCCATGTCAACGGTGAGTGCGGTCTATTCGTCGGCGAAGTCGCCCGTCTCGGCGGCCGGGCCGCTGGCGTCGCTGGTTGAGCCCGAGGCGGGGGAGCGCATGCCGCCGGTCGTCGCGTCCCCGGTGGTCGTCGGGGCGGCGCCCGGGTTGGGGGCCCGGTGCGGGGCGCGTCCGGCACCGCCCGGCCCCGCGCTGGAGCCGGTCGTGGTGCGGATGCCGCCGCTCGCCGTCGGCCCGCCGTTGCGCCAGGTCTCGGCGGCGGCCTCCTCGTCGGCCTCGCGGTCGGCCCGTTCCTCAGGTGACATAAGGAGTGCTTACCCGGGGCGCAAGCCGCCTAACGCGCGAAACGGTTCTTTCGCCGCACACGGGGTAGGTGCGAGTCATGAACGTCTCCTTCCTGCGCCCGTTGTACGGGCGTCCCGGGCCGTGGGCGTCGGTCTACCTCGACGGGACGCGCAACAACGAAGACCCCGCCGGCACCGTGGAGCGGCGCTGGCGGGCGGCCCGCACGACCCTCGAGAAGGCCCTGTGCGAGCCGGAGAACCTCGACGCGCTCGAGCGCGCGCTGCTCGGGCACACGGAGGAGGACGGGCTCTACGGCCTGGCCGCCTTCGCCACCGGCGGCGAGGTGGCGCTGCTGCGGGTGCTGCCCGCGCCGCCGCGCCGGGACATCGCCGCGTACGGCCCGCTGCCGCACGCCATGCCGCTGCTCGCGCAGATGGGGGCGTCGATCCCGTACGTGCGGGTGCTCGTCGACCGCACCGGCGGCGACCTCGAGGCCGTGGACGCCGCCCAGCTCGTGCACGCCGAGCACGTGGAGGGGGCCGAGCAGTGGCCGCTGCACCGGGTCAAGCCGGGTGGGTGGGCGCAGCCGCGGTACCAGCGGGCGGCCCAGGTGACGTGGGAGCGCAACGCCGGGACGGTGGCCGCGGCGGTCGCCGACGCCGCCGAGCGCTGCGGGGCCGAGATCGTGCTGGTGGCCGGCGATCCGCAGGCCCGGCCGATGCTCATCGCGCAGCTGCCGGAGCACTGGCGGGAGCGGGTCGTGGAGACCAGCGGCACCACCGGCGAGGCGGTCCTCGAGGACGCCACGGTGCAGGCGATCGCGGATCTCGCCGCTGATCGCGTGCGGGACGTCCTCGACCGCTACCAGAGCCAGCGGGGGCGAGGTGCCGCCGCGGGGGACGGGTTGCCGGCGGTCGTCACCGCGTTGCAGCGCGAGCAGGTGAGCACGGTGGTGCTCGTGGACGATCCGACCTCGAACGAGGAGCTGTGGATCGGGCCGGAGCCCTCCCAGCTCTCGTTCGACCGGGCCGAGCTGCAGGCGATGGGCGTGCGCGACACCCGCCGCGTTCGGGCCGATGCGGCACTTGTACGGGCGATCGCCTGCTCGGACGCCGACCTGGTGTTCGCGACGGCGGACGAGGTGCCGGTCGAAGGGGGTGTTGGGGCGCTCCTGCGGTACGCCGATGCGGGGACCCGCCGGCGCTGACGGCTCGCTCGTTCGGTGCTCGGGTGTGATGTAAACCGCTGTTGACTTGGCCGTGGATCTCCGTCTACGGTCAAAGTCAACAGTCGTTTACATTATGAGAGGTACTCGTGACCACTACCGTCACGGAGTCGGTACGCACCGGCCGGCACTCCAACAGCACGCTCGTGGTGCTGTTCCTGTCGCTGGGCGGCCTGGCGTTCGCGGTGCTGCAGTCGCTCGTCGCACCCGCGCTGCCGATCATCGCGCAGGACCTGCACGCGTCGACGGGCGACATCAGCTGGATTCTCACGGCGTACCTGCTGTCGGCCTCGGTCCTGACGCCGATCCTGGGCCGCCTCGGCGACATGGTGGGCAAGCGCCGCGTGATGCTGGTGGTGCTGCTGATCCTGGCCGCGGGTACCCTCCTGGCCGCCCTCGCCCCGAACCTGGCCACCCTGATCGTGGCCCGGGCGCTGCAGGGCGCGGCCGGCGCGATCATGCCGCTGTCGATCGGCATCGTCCGCGACGAGCTGCCGCGCGAGCGCGTCGGCGTCACCGTCGGGCTGCTCTCGGCCATCTTCGGCATCGGCGCCGGCGTCGGCATCGTGGCCGCCGGCCCGATCGTCGACCACCTGTCCTGGCACTGGCTGTTCTGGCTGCCGCTGGTGGTCGTGGGGATCGCGCTGCTCGGCGTGTTCTTCGGCGTGCCCGAGTCGCCGGTCCGCGCGCCCGGCCGCCTCGACGTGCTCGGCGCCGCGATCCTGTCGGTGTCCCTGGTGTCGCTGCTGCTGGCCATCTCCAAGGGCCGCGAGTGGGGCTGGACCAGCGCGTCGACCCTCGGCCTGCTGCTCGGCGGGGTCGTGCTGCTCGCCGTGTTCGTGGTGGTCGAGCTGAAGGTCCGCGAGCCGCTGGTCGACATGCGGCTGATGGCCCTGCGCGGGGTGTGGGCGACCAACCTCGTCGCGCTCATCTTCGGCTTCGCCATGTTCGGCACGTTCGTGCTCGTGCCCACGCTGCTGGAGCTCCCGGCCGCGACCGGCTACGGCTTCGGCAAGTCGGTCTCCGAGGCGGGCCTGTTCCTGCTCCCGACCGTGCTCATGATGCTCGTGTTCGGCCCCCTCGCCGGGCTGCTCGACCGGCGCTTCGGCCCGAAGGTGCCGATGACCCTCGGCGCGATCGCGGTGACCGCGGCCTTCGCCCTGCCCGCGGTGGGCCATGGCGAGATCTGGCAGATCCTGGTCTCCGGCCTGTTCACCGGCGCCGGCATCGGCCTCGCGTTCGCCGCGATGTCCAACGCCATCATCGAGAGCGTCCCCGCGACCCACACGGGCGAGGCGGCGAGCGTCAACGCGATCGCCAGGACCATCGGATCCAGCATCGGTACCGCGGTGATCGCGGCCGTGATCGCCTCGAACACGACCGCGCGGGGGCTGCCGACCGACTCGGCGTTCACCGAGGGCTTCTGGCTCTGCACCGGGGTGGCCGTGATCGGCATCGTCGCCGCGCTGATCCTGCCCTCGGCCAAGCGCCGCCACGAGCAGGCCGTGCGCGTCGGCGTCGAGGACCTACCGGCGGATGCGGAGCGTTCGCTGACCTGAGTGGTGCGAGGGGGCCCGGCGCGGCCGGACCCCCTCGTGCGTTACGCGGTGCAGGTGAGCGTGGGCGCGGCGTTGGTGCCGCTCCACGTACCGGTGAAGCCGAAGTCGGTCGAGCCGTTGGCCGGGATCGTGCCGTTGTAGGCGGCGTTCGTCACCGTCACCGCGGAACCCGACGTGCTCAGCGTGCCGTTCCACAGCTGGGTGATCGTCTGGCCGTTCGCGAACGTCCACTTGACCGTCCACTTGGAGATGGCCGACGTGCCGGCCTTCACCGTCACCGCGCCCTGGAACCCGCCCGGCGAGCCGGGCCACTGGCTGGTGACCGAGTACGTCGCGGAGCAGGCCCCGGTGGCCGGCGGCGGGGAGCTGCTGGTCGGCGGCTGCGAGCTGCGCGGCGGCTGCGAACTGGTCGGCGGGCGGGAGCTGACCGGCGGCTGCGAGGTCGGGCCGCCGCCACCGACGGGCGGGTTCAGGTACGGGCCGATGATGTTCATCTTGGTCTGGTTGACGGTGTTCCAGTCGTCGCCGACGATGCCGCCGGTGTCGCCCGAGTCCGGGTTCCAGGACCAGTAGGTGAACGAGATGCCGTTGGTGCCCTGACCCATGTACGCCATCAGCTTGTTCAGCCACTGCGTGTCCAGCGGGTTCTGCAGCGTGCTGCCGAACTCACCGACGAGCACCGGGGCGATGTTCTGCTTGTACAGGTAGCCCCAGAAGTGGTCCCAGACGTCGGGCAGGTTGTTCGGGAAGTTCGGGTCGTTGAACCACGGCTGCCGGTCGTACACCGAGATGCCGTAGTCGTGCGCGGAGTACACGAGCCGGTTGGCCACGTTGAGGCGCACCGGGTAGGTGCCCGCCTTCGACAGGTTGCCACCCCACCAGTCGCACGCCATCGGATCGTCGGGCACGTTGTCGTACGGGTTCGGCGAGCCGCCGTTGCCGTCGCAGCTCACGCCCTCGACGAAGATCAGCCAGTTGGAGTTCGTCCCGAGGATCGCGTTGCCGATCCGCTCGGCCGCGAGCCGCCAGTCCTTGGCCGAGTCGCCGCAGCCCCAGCAGGACCCGGTCCCGTTGGGCTCGTTGCCCTCGGCGTGCGGCTCGTTGAACAGGTCGGCGCCGATCACCGTCGGGTTGTTCGCGTACCGCGACGCGAGGCTCTTCCAGTCCGCGATCTCGCTGGCCTCGCTGGCCGACGCGGTGTACCAGAGCGCGGTCTGTCCCGAAGCGGTCGGCCGGTGCCGGTCGAGGATGATGCGCATCCCCTTGCCCCCGGCGTAGTTGACCACCTTGTCGAGAATCTGCAACGGCGACAGCCCGACGAGATCCGGGTTGGTGTCGGTGTTGATACTCGTGGCGGTCGCCCCGGAGCGCAGCGAGTCCCCTGTGTATGGCACCCGGATCGTGTTGAACCCGAGCTGCGCCATGTGGTCGATCTGCTGCGTCCAGCTGGCCGGCTTCCCCGCCCACAGCCCATGGAAGGTGTGGTTGTCGGTCTCCATGCCGAACCAGTTGATGCCGGTGAGCCTTACGGTGGCCCCGGTCGAGTCGACAATCTTGTTACCGTTGGTGTGCAGATACCCGGTCCCGGTCCCCGCCGACGCGGTCCCGGCATTGAGCGTGACGGCGACAATCACGGTGGCCGCGGCGGCGACCAGCGCGACGGCCCCGCCGACGGCCCTTCTCGCTCTTGCTGTCATGCCCGCATCGTGGCGCCGCGAACACGCCCGCCGTCAATGGATGGTCGCCGCCCACGCTCCCGACCTTGGCTTTTGACCTGAAACTTTCCGGTCAGCGGTAGAGCGCCATCGCCGGCGCGGCGGCCACGACCAGGATCAGCCCAACCGCGGCTATTTGCTCAGCAGCAGGAGGAGCCGCGCCCGGCGGCGTTTGCGGTCGGCCTCGTCCTGTTGCTGGGCCACCACCGCGGCGATCGGGACCGTGGTGCCCGGGATGTGCATGCCCGGGACGTGCCCGGCGGGGTTCATGACTCCGCCGGGCGTTTGAACCAGAAGCACCGTTCGACGATGTACGCCCGGTCGTGGTAGGTCTCGTTCGCCGCCTGGTAGGTGTAGACGGCGTTGAGGTCGCTCGGGGTGCCGACCAGTTCCCAGCCCTCGCGGCCGAGGTCGTTGAGCGTCGCGGTGATGCTGCCCAGGATGCCCAGGTCGTGCCAGGAGGTCGTGCCCGGCAGGCCCAGCTGGCCGTGGAACTCGTACGGGTTCTTGCCGGGGTCACAGGTCAGTTGCAGGCGGGCGTACTCCCACGTCGTTCGCATCCGACCAACCTAGGAAACGGTGATCGACTGCGGCATCGGCCGGAACGGTGTCAGGAGGTGTACCGCAGGCCGTGGCCGAAGCGGAACGTCGGGTCCGGAGTGTCGAACGGGACGTCCGGGCGGCTCGCCTCCACCGCCGCCATCGAGGACGGGATGTCGAAGGGCAGCTTGCCCTGCGGCGCGGCCTCGCCGAAGAGGACCTGGACGCACGCCGACGGGGCGGCGCCGAAGTTCGCGGTCGCCGAAGCCGCCGCGCCCAGCACGTCGGCGAGGATGGCGGGGCGGTCGAGGTACACGTCGAGGATCGTCGGGACCGCCGCGCCGATCGCGGCGATGCGCTCCACCTCGGACGCCGGGAACGCGAGCGAGCCGGCACGGAAGAACGACTCGATCGAGCCGGCCTCGCCGCGCTGCTCGAATGGGGCCTGCAGGCGCAGGACGGCCACGTCGGCCTCCTCCGGCGTCGCGACGAGGGTGCCGCGGTCGCCCAGGTCGTCCGCCGTCAGGCCCTCCGCGTAGATGCGCAGCCCGCGGGCCAGCGGCAGCCGTGCGGAGCCGTCCGAAGCGTTCACCAGCAAGGTGTACGAAGCCGCCTGAACAGCGACGCCGAAAGCAAGGGCGTCCGGAGCGCCGACGACGGCGTCCGCGCGCGACGCGTCGACGTAGGGCTGGTCGAACAGGCCCAGGCGGAACTTCTCGCGCAGCAGGCGGCGGATCGACACGTCCAGGCGGGCCTCGCCGACCGCGCCCGACTTCACCAGGCCGACCAGGACGTCGGTGCGGAACTCGCCGCCGAACTGGTCCACGCCCGCGTCCAGGGCCTTGAGCATGCGCTGCTCGAAGGTCAGGTCCTCCACGCCCCAGCAGGTGTTCGACAGGATGCCCCAGTCGGTGCAGACGATGCCGTCGAAGCCCAGCTGCTCGCGGAGCAGGCCGGTGATGATCTGCTTGTTGAAGCCGAAGCCGACCTCCTCGTACTCGGTGCCGGCGGGCATCCCGTAGTACGGCATCATCTGGGCCGCACCGGCCGCGATGGCCGCCCGGAACGGCTCCAGGTGCAGGTCGAACCGGCCGCCCGGGTAGACCTGCTCGCGGCCGTAGGCGAAGTGCGGGTCCTCGCCGTCCAGCTGCGGGCCGCCGCCGGGGAAGTGCTTGACCATGGCCGCGACCGAGTCCGGGCCCAGCGTCTCGCCCTGCAGGCCGCGGATGTACGCCACGACGAGCGCGGCCGTCAGCGCGGCGTCCTCGCCGAAGGTGGAGCTCTGCCGGGCCCAGCGCGGCTCGGTGGCCAGGTCGATCTGCGGGTGCAGGGCGACCCGGATGCCGGCCGCGAGATACTCCCGGCGCACCAGGTCCGCGAACCGCTCGACCAGCTCCGGCGAGCGCAGCGCGGCCAGGCCGAGCGGCTCCGGGAACTGGGCGAACGGCCCGGCCAGCATCGCGGTCGCCGGGTTGTCGGTGAAGTGGTGCCGCGGGTCGGTGGAGATGGTGACCGGGATGCCGAGCGGGTGCCGGCGCGCCTCGTCCTGCAGCCGGTTCGCCCACTCGGCGATCTCCCGGGCGCCGGCGGCGAACAGGATGTTCATGTGGCTGATGCGCCGGTCGAGCAGGGACCGGGTCGACGGGGAGCCGAACAGGCCCGGAGCCGTGAGGTCGCCGACGCTGGCCATCGGCTGGAACATGAGGCCGGCCTTGTCCTCCAGGTCGAGGCGGGCGAGGAGGTCCTCGACGCGCTGGTCGACGGGGAGCGCGGGGTCCTGGTACGGAAACGTCATGAGCGGGTGCCTTTCTAGCGGACGGCCTTGATCGGGGCGACGGCCAGGCCGCCGAGGAGCATGAGCGCGATGGCGGCCGGGAACAGCGCGCTGTACCCGGCCGCGACGACCACCGCGCCGGCCACGGCGGGCGCCATGACCTGCGGCAGGGTGGCCGCGATGTTGACCACGCCGAGGTCCTTGGCGAAGTCCTCCCGGGCCGGGAGCACCTCGCTGACCAGGGCGGTGTCGACCGACTGGAACAGGCCGAAGCCGAGGCCGGTGACGACCGCGAAGAGCACCATGCCGGCCTTGGTGGGCAGCAGCCACGGGCCGAGGAGCCCGGCGGCGCACAGGACGGCGCCGGCGTAGATGAACGGCTTGCGGCGCGCGGCGCGGTCGGACAGCGGGCCGCTGACCGCGGTCGCCACCAGCGTGGCCAGCAGGGTCGCGACGCCGACCACCGGCACGAACGAGACGGCGTCGTCGCCGAGGCCGATGTAGTCCTGCAGGATGTAGAGCTGGTAGTTGGTGACCAGGAAGTAGCCCAGGTACAGCAGCAGCCGGCCGAGGAAGGCCCAGCCGAGGTCGGGGTGCCGGCGGGGGTTGAACCAGTAGCTGCGCAGGAGCCCGGCGGCGGAGAAGGCCGGCCGGGGCTCGCCGCGGTTGTCGCGGTCCGGGTTGAGCGCGACCAGCAGGCCGATCGCGACGAGCGCGAGCCCGGCGAACGTGAGGTAGCCGCCCCCGAGGTGATCGGCGAAGGCGGTGCCGACGACCTGGCCGCCGAGCGCGCCCGCCATCACCGCGAAGCCCGTGACGGCCGAGAACAGGCCGCGCCGGGCGGCCGGGACACGGTCGGGCATGACCGCGCTCAAGGGCCCCTGGACGAAGTTGTACGCGATCTGCACGATCGTCCACGCGACCGCGATCTGCACCAGGGTGTTCGCGGCGGCGATCCCGAGCAGCGCCAGCCCGCCGGCGAGGGCGCCGCCGACCATCCACTGGGCGCGCCGGCCGTAGCGGGAGCGGGTCCGGTCGGACAGGGTCCCGGCGAGCGGCTGGGCCAGCATCGCCGCGAACGCGCCGATCGTGGTCACCACGGCCAGGTTGGCCGCCTTGTCCGCCTCGTTGATCCGGGCGACCTGCAGCGGCAGCAGGATGCCGGGGACCGCTCCCCACAGCGCGAAGATGCTGAGGTTGGCGGGGAAGAGCGAGACCAGCAGCCGGCGCAGCGGGCCGCGCATCGGCGGCTTGGCCACGGCAAGGCGCACATCGTCGTCGACGGCCGTTGCAGTCATGGGAGGCTCCCTTCGCGGACAATTTCCCCCCGAGGGGAAAAATGTAAACCCGTGATTTCCGGCGCGTCAACGTTTATTTCCCACAAGGGGAAAAGGTTGGTACCGTCTGATGCGTGCGAGAGCCGAGTGCCAGCGGAGACGGCCGCCGGGGCAGGGGCCGCCCCCCGCGGATCTCCCGGGAGCGGATCGTGGCGGCGGCCCGGGAGCTCGACCCCGGTGCGCTGACCATGCGGGCCGTGGCCGAGCGGCTGGGCGTGGACCGCAAGGCGCTCAACTACCACGTCAGCGACCGCGACGGGCTGCTGGAACTGGTCGCGATCGACGTACTGCAGGACGAGATGCAGCAGGTCGCGCTGCCGGCCGGCGACTGGCGGGCCGCGGTGCGCCGCTTCGCCCGGGCCATGCGCGACGGGATGGCCCGCACCGGCGCCCTGTTCGACTACGTGAAGATGCCGATCGCCGGCGGCCGCACCGCCCTCGAGCCCGCCGAGCGCCTGCTGGGCATCCTGGTCGGGGCGGGATTCCGGCCCGAGGACGCGAGCCGGGTCCTCACCCTGGTCGCCGAGCTGATCGTCTCCAGCGCCCGCGACGTCGTGCTGACCGAGCGCCACGGCGTGCACCCGCAGGTCGCCGAGATCCAGCGGCTGCTCGACGACGAGCCCGCCGACGAGCTGCCGTGGCTGCGCCGCAGCGTGGCCGCCGGCCCGGCGCGGCTCTCCGGCGACCAGCTCGACTTCGACCTCGACCTCATCCTGGCGGGCATGGACACGCTGCTCGACCGGTCCGCCGAACCGCGATGAGCACCGCCAAGCCGACGAGCGCCGCCAAGCCGACGATCAGCGACGTGGCCGCGCGGGCCGGCGTCTCCCGCTCGACGGTCTCGCGGGTCATGAACAACGTGCCCGGCGCCGCGCCCGCCGTCCGCGAGCGGGTGCACCGGGCGATGGCCGAGCTCGGGTACGTGCCGGACCAGACCGCCCGCGCCCTCGCCTCCGGGCGGCAGCCGGCGATCGACGTCGTCGCGGTCACCGACGGCCCGGTCATCGGCTGGCTGGGCTCGCACCCGTACTACAGCCGGGTCCTGGCCGGGGTCACCTCGGCCGTGGAGGGCACCGACGTGCAGGTGCGCATCCAGGCCATCACCCGGCCCGGCGACTTCGCGGCGGTCGAGGCGATCGCGGCCCGGGCCAGCATGGGCCTCGTGCTGACCGACGTACCCGCCGCGATGACCCTGCGGTTCCAGCAGCTGTGCCGCCGGGTGGTCTCGCTCGCCGCCACCACGCGCTCGGTCGCCTCCATCGACGCCGACAACACCGGCGGCGCCTATGCGGCCGTCGAGCACCTGCACGGGCTGGGCCGCCGGCACATCGCCGAGATCCACGGCCCCGAGTTCAGCGCCGACGCCCGCGACCGGCGCACCGGCGTCCGGCAGGCAATACACGACCTGAACCTTCCCGTGTACTGCGACGGCGGCGACTTCCGCCGCGAGGTCGGGCACGCGGCGGCGGTGCGGCTGCTGGAGCGGTACCCCCAGATCGACGCGATGTTCGTCGCCTGCGATCTCATGGCCGCGGGCGCCGTGCAGGCCATCACCGCGACCGGCCGGACGGTGCCCGGGGACGTGAGCGTGGTCGGCTTCGACGACAGCATCGCCGCGGTGTGCGCCAACCCGCCGCTCACCACGATGCGCATGCCGGTCGAGGAGATGGCGGCGGCCGCGGCCCGGCTACTGCTCGAGGGCGGGGTCGGCAGCGAGTACCGGCGCTGCCTTCCGGTCGAGCTGGTCGCGCGGGGCAGCACGGCGGGCCATGACGGCCAGCCCGGCCACGGCGGCCAGCGCGAGCCCGGCCGGGATCAGGAACACCCGCGGTAGCCCGATCGCGGCCGCGCCGACGCCACCGGCCGCGCCGCCGAGGGCCGAGCTGATCGCGGTCGAGCTGAGGAAGATCGCGGAGGCGGTCGCGACCGCCGTGGGCAGCAGCCGCTGGGCCACGATGATGCCGAGCGCGGCGAACACGCCCCACACCCCGCCCATCAGGATCTGTCCGGTGAACAAGCCCGCGGTGGTACCCGTCGTGGCGAAGCAGATGTTCGCCGCCACCCCGAAGCCGGCGCCGAGCACCATCAGCCAGAGCATGCCGGTGCGGCGGGCCACGAGCACGGCCACCGGCATGAGCACGATCTCGACGAGCGGCTGGATGCCGATGACCGCGCCGCTCACCCCGGCCGGCAGCCCGAGCTGCGAGGTCATGTAGATCGGCAGGTACGCGTATTTGACCGACTCTCCGGCGTACACGAGCACGTACAGCCCGGTGAACGCGAGCAGCGGGAGCATCGCGCGCACATGCGGTACCGAATCCGCGGTCCTGGCAGGAAGGGCGGGCGGGGTCCGCAGCGTGCCGAGGGGGGCGATCTGGGCCAGCGTGCACAGCGCCGTGGCCAGCAGCATGACCCGCAGCGACGTGTGCGCCGCGAGGAACGCGCCGGCGACGGGCCCGACCACCCAGCCGCCGGTGAGCGCCATCCGCACCACTGCGACGACCCCGTCGCTGTCCGGGTCCGGGCGCGCGCTCAGCTCGTCGTGCAGCGCCGCGAACAGCTGCGAGCCGGCCGCACCGGCGAACCCGAGGGCGATCGCGCTGAGCACGAAGGGCATCCACAGCTGGGTCGAGCCGGCGATCCCGGCCCAGCCCAGGAAGCCGATCGCCGCGCAGATCCGGAACAGGCCCAGCCGCCGGCCGGTGCGGTCCGAGCGGGCGCCGACCAGGTAGCCGGCGATCGGCGCGGTCAGGTTGGTCAGGTAGAACAGCCCGGCCGCGGTGAGCGAGGCGCCGAGGTCGCGCACCAGGAACGAGGCGATCTGCGGCGCGGCGGCCGAGAAACCCAGGCCGGACAGGAACATGGCGATGGTCGCGCCCCGGTACAGCGGGTTCGCCAGCGTCAGCCGCAAAGCTCTCATGGCCCGGGGACGGTAGGGGCGGGAGCGGTTCCAGGGGAAGCATCTGAACGCTGAGTAACGAACTGGTGAGCGCCAAAATTCGCCCTTGGAGTGGCGGCGCCGGGCATTGATGATGGACGGCGTGACCCAGGTGGCACCGGGAATTCCGGCTGACACGGTCGGATCCCTCGCGCGGCCGGTCGCGGTGGTCGAGGCCACCATGCGCTGCGTCGAGCTGGACCTGCGCTTCCGCGGCGATCCGTCGCTACCGTGCGTAGCCGTCATGTACCTCGACGGCGGGCTCGGGCTGATCAGCCGCGAGCGGTTCGGGCAGCTGATGTCCGGGCCGTTCGGGTACGGCCGCGCGCTGTGGGAGAAGACGCCCGTCGGGCGGACCGCGGACCCGGCCCCGATGATCGTCGACGAGCACGCCCTCGTCGTCGACGTCTGCGAGCAGGTGAGCCGGCGCGACCGGGTGCGCCGCTACGACGACGTGCTGGTGCGCCGGGGCGACGGGCGGCTGGCGCGGGTGTCGGCGGCGCGGCTGTACGAGTCCCTCGCGGACCTGATGGCCATGCAGGCCGTCGTCGACCCGCTCAGCGGCCTGGCCAACCGGGCCCGCTTCCTCAACCGGCTCGCCACCGCCTGCCGCGACGCCGCCCACCCCGGCGTCGCCGTGGTCTTCATCGACCTGGACCGCATGAAGCAGGTCAACGACACGCTCGGGCACGCCGCCGGGGACCGGCTCATCGTCTCGGCCGCGCGCCGGCTGGCCGCCGCGGCCACCGAGGACGACGTCGTGGCCCGCCTCGGCGGGGACGAGTTCGCGGTGCTGACCCGGGTCGTCGGCGGGTACCAGCCGGAGCTCTCGGCGGCCGCGCTCGGCGAGCGCTTCCGGCTCGCCGTCGCCACCCCCGACGCGTCGCTCCCCGCGGGTGCGCACAGCTCGGCCAGCGTCGGGGTGGCGATCGGGGCCGCCGCGGCCGACCCGGAGACGCTGCTGCGGGAGGCGGACGCGGCGATGTACCGGGCCAAGCAGGCCGGCGGCGACAAGGTCCGGGTGGTCGTCGACGCCGGCGCCGCGGCCGCGCCCCGCCCCGGTGCCGGCGACGGGCTGCTGGCCGCCATCGACCGCGGCGAGCTGCGGCTGTTCTACCAGCCGATCGTCGGCGTCGACGACGGCCGGGTGTGGGCGGTCGAGGCGCTCATCCGTTGGCAGCACCCGCAGCACGGGCTGCTGACCCCGGGCCGGTTCCTGGCCGACGCGGCCCGGGCCGGGCAGACGCCGGCCGTGGACCGCTGGGTGCTCGAGCGGGCCTGCGCCGACCTGGCCGCCTGGGACCGCGTGCTCGGCGACAGCGCGCCCCGCAGCGTCAACGTGAACCTCACCGTCGAGACGCTGCGCGGCCCCGGCCTGGCCGGCGACTTGCTCGCCGCGATCCGCCGGGCCGGGCTGGGACCGGAGCGGATCCGGGTGGAGCTGCCGGAGTCGGCCGACCTGGCGCAACTGCAGGAGGCGGTCCAGCAGCTCGGCGAGCTGCGCGCGCACGGCGTCGGGATCGTTCTGGACGACATGGGCGCGGGCTCGGCCACCCTGCGCCACCTCTCGGCGCTGCCGGTCTCCGGCATCAAGATCGACCGCTCGTTCGTCGCGGGCATGCTCGACAACCGCAACGACCACGCGGTGGTGAAGCTGCTCGGCGAGCTGGGCCGCAGCACCGGGGTCAGCGTGACCGCCGAGGGCATCGAGGACGACGAGCAGCTGGCGGTGCTGCGGGAGCTGCAGGTGCCGTACGCGCAGGGCTACCACCTCGGCCTGCCCGCCCCCGCCGACCACCTCACCGCGCTGCTGCGCACGGGCCGCCCGCGTGGCGTGGCGGCGGTACCCTTGCAGGCGCTGGAACTTCCCGTCGAGGTGGGTCGGCACAGGGTGTGAGGGCATGGCCAGATATTCGCTCCGGCCGAGTCGCTCGCAGGCGGTCATCACCGCGGCGGCGCTGCTCTTCGCGGCCGTGTACTGGGCGGCGCTGGACGGCTCCGGGGTCTTCGCGGTGCTCGCGGTGCTGCTCGCCGGGGTCTGGCTGTGGAACGGCTTCCGCCCCCGCGCCGGTTTCCGGATGGAGGTCGACGACCGGACCGACCCGCCGACCGCCTGGGGCCTCCTGCTGGGCATGCGCAGCGAGCGGGTCGCGGACGGACGGTACCGGCTGCGCTCCGGCCGCACCGCCGCGGTCGTCACGGCGATCCTGACGGCGGGCGCCCTCGCGTTCGGCGCGTTCGTCGCGCACGCATGGGTGTTCCTGCCGTTCGCCGTGCTGCTGGTCGTCAACGCCGGGCTGCGGCTGTGGTCGGCGTTCGGGCGCGGCGCGGCCGGCCTGTCCACGCTTGAACGTTACAGCCGGGAAACGCATCGAAGCACACCGTAACGTCCGCGCCCCGTGCAATCCGCGCCGAGCAAAATGTAACGTCGGCGTTCCCGTTGGGGTAGGAGGCGCCCATGTCCGGCGATGTCGCTCGATGCACATGAATGCCGACCGGCTCGTCCTCCTCCTGGCCGAGCGGGACTACCTCTACGGGAGCGGCACCTTGACGCTCCGGGTCAGCGCCGTCGAACGCGACGCGCCCATCAACTACGACCACGAACTGTGGTACTACGTACACGGTATGCAGCTGGGCTTCGACGGCCGCGAGCTGGGCGACCGCGTGGTCGTCGTGCGCGGCCGGCGGCTGGTGGGCACCGGCGCCCTCAACTGAGCTCACCGCGGCCATGGGGCGATCATGGCGGGGTGAGCAGACTGCAGCGGGTACGCCTGGCACTGGTGCTCGGATCGCTCAGCGGCTTCGCCCCGCTCACGATCGACATGTACCTCCCGGCGATGCCCGGCATGGCCCGCGACCTGCACACCAGCGCGCCGGTCGTGCAGCTGTCGCTGACCGTGTTCGTGGTCGGGCTGGCGGTCGGTCAGGTCCTGGCCGGCCCGCTGTCCGACTCCTGGGGCCGGCGGCGGCCGCTGCTGGGCGGGCTGCTGCTGTACGTGCTCGGATCGGTCGGCTGCGCGCTCGCCCCGAACGCCGGCCTGCTCATCACCGCCCGCGCCGTGGAGTCCCTCGGCGCCGCGGCCGGCGTGGTGCTGGCCCGCGCGATCGTCCGCGACCTGTTCGAGGGCCCGGCCATGACCCGGTTCTTCTCCACGATCATGCTCGTCAACGGCCTGGCCCCGATCCTGGCCCCGGTCGCCGGCGGCCAGCTGCTCACCGTCGCCTCCTGGCGGGCCGTGTTCGTGGTCCTCGCCGCGATCGGCGCCATCCTGATCGCCGCGGTGACGTTCGCGCTGCCGGAGTCCCTGCCCGCCGAGCGCCGCCGCCCGGCCCACCTCGGCACCACCCTGCGGTCCATGGGCGCGCTGCTCGTCGACCGCTCCTACCTGCGCTACGTCCTCGCCGCCGCGCTCATGTTCGCCGCCGTCTTCGCCTACATCTCGGGCTCCTCGTTCGTCCTGCAGAACGTGTACGGCCTGAGCGCCCAGCAGTTCAGCCTCGTCTTCGGCGGCAACGGCCTCGGCATCGTCCTCCTCGCGCAGGTGAACGGCTTCCTGATCGGCCGCGGCGCCGCGGCGCACACCCTGCTGCGCGCGGCCCTCGCGGTCGCGGTGGCGGCCGCGGCCGGCGTCCTGGCGTGCACGGCGACCGGCGCCCCGCTGCCCCTGCTGCTCGGCTGCCTGTTCGCGGTCGTGTCGATGCTCGGCGTCATCCTGGCCGACGCCACCTCCCTCGCCCTGGGCCCGCACGGCGCCAACGCGGGTGCGGCCTCGTCCCTGCAGGGCCTGCTGCAGTTCCTGGTCGGCGGCGTGGCCACGTCGGTGATGGGCCTGGCCGGTCCCGGCTCGGCGGTCGCCATGGGCGCGACCATGTTCGTGTGCGCGGCCACAGCGCTGGGGACGCTGCGCCTCCTACGCTGAGCGCATGCTGTCGATCCGCCCGGCCGAACCCGCCGACCTGCCGGCGGTGGCCGCCATCTACGGGCACTACGCCACCGAGTCGCTCGTCACCTTCGACGAGGCGCCCCTGCCCCTCGACGCCTGGCAGACGCGACTGGCCGACCTGCGCGAGCGGGGCCTGCCGTTCCTGGTCGGCGAGGCCGACGGCACCGTTGCCGGGTATGCGTTCGCGGGGCCGTGGAAGCCGAAGCCCGCGTACCGGCACACGGTCGAGAACTCGGTGTACCTGGCCCCGCCGTGGGCCGGCCGCGGCTTCGGCACGCAGCTGCTGCAGGCCCTGCTGGACGAGTGCGCGCAGGCGGGCCTGCACCAGGTCATCGCGGTCATCACCGACACCGGCAGCGACGCCTCGGCCGCCCTGCACCGCCGGCTGGGCTTCACCGAGGCGGGGCGGCTGACGGGGGTCGGCTTCAAGCACGGCCGCTGGATCGACACCGTCCTCATGCAGCGCGCGCTCAGCTGAAGTCGACCCGCATGACGGCGCGGCGGGGGGTCGGGCGGCTCACTTCGGCGAAGCCGGCGGCGGCGAACATGCCGTGCGTGCCCACGTACAGTTCGGCGGTCGAGGCCGGCGGCTGCCCCGGCTCCGTCACGAGCGGATAGCCCTCGACCGCGCGGGCGCCCCGATCCCGCGCGTAATCGACCGCCGCGCTCGCCAGGGCCCGGCCCACGCCCCGGCGGCGGAAGCCGGTGCGGGTCACGAAGCACGGGACCGCCCACACGTCCTCGTCGTCGCGGTCCTCGGCGCGGCCGGTCCAGGGGATGCGCGCGGCGAGCAGCCGCCGGTACGCGGGCCGCGGCTCCACCGCGCACCACCCGGCCGGCTCGCCGTCGACCAGCGCGACCAGGCCGTTCGGCTCCGCGCGCAGGCGGGCCCGGCGCTCCTCGACGGGGCCGGCCGCCCAGCCGCGGCCGGTGGTCTTGAAGTACTGGCACTGGCAGCGGTGCGGTTCGCCGCGCTCGCCGAAGACCGCCTGCAGGTCCGCCCACGGCACCTCGGCGGCGGGCAGCACGGAAATGCTCACGCCCCAACTTCTACCATCCGGGTCAGGTATCCAGCGCGATGAACTCCAGCTGGTTGTTGTCGAGGTCGCGGAAGACCAGCGTGGAGTACACGAACGGCTCCTTGACGCTCTGGATCCCGGAGTGCGCGATGCCCAGGCTGTCCAGCCAGTCGGCCCACTCCTGCAGGCCCTGGCGGCCCTCGACGCGCAGGGACAGGTGGTCGAGGCCGGTGTGCGCCTCGTCCATCTCCTCGCCCAGGTTGTTGGTGTTGTGGTGCAGGCCGATCGCGAGGCCGGAGCGCGGCTCGACGACGAGCTCGGCGAAGCCGGTCCACTCCCGCCCGTAGTGGGGGAGCTTGCCGTTCACCAGGTCGCCGCGGAACACCTTCTTGTACCAGGCGATGCTCTGGTCGAGGTCGCGGACGGTGAGCCCGATGTGGTGCACGCCCTCGAACGACGGGGCCATGGTCTGGGTCATGGCGCGGCTCTACCCCCGCAGAAGCCGGTTACGCGAGGCGCAGCCTGGGATCCGACAGCTCCGCGACGCATCCGTTCCGGCGGTTGTCGCATGCGCGATCTTGGGGCTTCGCGGGGGCGGTACCGCCCCGACCATGGCTGGCATGCGTCGCTTGTTCACCGCCTCGGGCGGGTTGGTCATAGTCCTGTCGATTGTCGCGCTGCTCGGGTGGTGGGACCCGTGGAACCTGGTGCATCTGCGCTCGGCCGGGAGGTGGGCGCTGTGGCTCCTGCCGCTCGCGGTGGGCTTGCTGCTGCTGCGGCGCGCGATGTGGAGACTGCTGCTCGCCGTGGTGGTGCTGTGCGGTGCCGGTCTGGCGTGGCTGTTCGACGAGCCGGGGAAGCGCACCGTGGTGGGGAGTTCGACCGACGGGCAGTACCAGATCGTCGTGGTGAGAAGCGGTGACGGGCTGGGGGAGCGGCAGGAGGTGAAGGTGGTGCGCCCCGCCGGGTGGAACACGCGCGAGTCGCGGCGGCCGCTGCTGTGCGCGCGGGCGGAGTTCAACGATGCGCCGCCGATGCAGTACTCCTCCGTGGCGTTCACCGGCCCGCACGAGGTCGAGCTGACGCTGACCGACGGGGCGAGACACCGCATCGGGTTCGACCCCGGCACGGCCGAGCCGAGGCTGACCCTCGACGTGTGGTGTCACCTGAAGGGGGCAGGCGTGCGCACCCTCGCGTAAGGCGGGCCGCGCCGGGAAGAGGGCCGTGTGTCGTTCGAGGCCGGCCGGGTGCGGCTGCGGCAGCTGGAGATCATCGCCGTCATCGCCGGGCAGTGCGGGCTGGCCGCGGCGATCTCGTGGGAGGTGGCGCACCGGCTGTTCGACGTGGCGGCGCCGGTGTTCGCCCCCACGGCGGCGGTCGGGACCATCGTGGCCGCGCTCGGGCAGCGGGCGCGGCGCACGGTGGAGCTGCTCGTCGGGGTGGCGGGCGGCGTCCTGCTCAGCGACGCGCTGCTGTGGCTGATCGGGTTCGGGCCGTGGCAGACCGGGCTGGTCGTCGCGCTCGCGGTCGGGCTGTCGCTGTTCGCGGTCGGCAGCAGCAGCGCGCTGGTCGCGCAGGCCGGCAGCACGGCGGTGCTCATCGCGACGCTGTGGCCGGCGCAGCCGTCGGTGCAGTGGGTCCGGATCGAGGAGGCGGCGGTCGGCGGCGTCGTCGGGCTGCTCGTCGTCGCGCTGCTGCTGCCGGTGAACCCGATGCGCGTGCTGGACCGGGCGGCGGCGCCGCTCGTCGAGACGGTCGCCGGCGAGCTGGACAACGTGGCCCGGGCGCTCGCCGAGCGCGACGCCGACCTCGCGGCGCGGGCCCTCGACCGGCTGCGGGCGACCGAGCCGGACCTGGCCCGGGTGCACGAGGCGATGCACGGGGCGGAGGAGGTGGTGACGATCGCGCCGGCGCGGTGGGCGCGGCGGGGGGACGTGGAGCGGTACCGCCAGGCGGTCGACCACGTCGACGTCATCGTGCTGGAGTGCCGGGAGCTGGCCCGCTGGGCGACCGACGGGCTGCGCCGGGGCGAGCCGCTCCCGGAGCCGCTGCTGGGCGCCGTGGCCGGGCTGGCGGTGACGATCCGCGGGGCGCGGCGGGCCGGGCGGCGCGGCGAGCAGCTCGGCGCGGCCCGGGAGGCGGCGCTGGAGGTGGCGCGGCTGGCCGGGCAGGCGACGCACTGGGGGCTCGGGCAGTACGGCGAGGGCATGGTCACCCAGCTGCTGACCCTGTCCAGCGACCTCATCCAGGCCACGGGCGAGCGGTGGGAGAAGGCCGACCGGATGGTCCGCCACGCGGCGCGATGAGCCGGCCCAGCCGTGGTCCAGGGCTGGGCCGGGCGGGGGTCAGTCCCGCTCTTCGTCGCGGACGGGCTGCTCGCTGAGCAGGGTGAACTCGAACTCGACCTGGTTGGTGTCGGGCGCGTCCTCCGGGGTGACCAGGTACGACTCGACCCGGAAGCCCAGGTTCAGCGTCTCGGCCGCGCGGACGTGCTCGACGAGCTCGTCGACGGCGGAGAAGTACGCGGTGTAGATGATCGACGGTCCGGCGCCCGGCTCCTCGGCCTGCTCGACCGGCTCCACCGTCTCGGGGGTCTCAGCTGCGTAGTCAATGCTCACGAGCGGCGAGCCTACGACAGCCACCCAAGATCCGCGAGCGGAGCCGGGGGTGCGGGGTGGCGTACCGGTCCGGGGATGGGGTACTGCTGTGGGATGGCTCTGCGGTGGATCGCGCCGACGTTCGGCGGACCGGAAGTGCTCGAGCTCGTCGAGGCCGAGGTGCGGCCACCCGCGGCGGGCGAGGTGACGATCGACGTGCGGGCGGCGGGCGTGAACCCGGCCGACTACAAGCACATCGCGATGCACCGGGGCCAGGAGCCGCCGCTGCCGATCGGCTACGAGGTCGCGGGCGTGCTCTCCGCGCTCGGCCCGGACACCGAGATCGCCTCCGGCGGCGGGGCGGTCGGCGACGCCGTCGTGTCGTTCCGGATCGTCGGCGGCTGGGCCACGCAGATCACCGTGCCGGCCAGGGACGTGTTCGCCAAGCCCGCCGCCGTCGACTTCCCGGTCGCCGCCAACCTGCTGCTGGCCGGGACGACGGCCGCGGAGTGCCTGCACGTGACCCGGGTGTCGCCCGGCGAGACGGTGCTCGTGCACGGGGCGTCCGGAGCGGTCGGCATCAGCGTCCTGCAGCAGGCTCGCCTCAAAGGCGCCACCGTCATCGGTACCTCCAGTGCCCGCAACTTCGAGCTCCTCCGCCGCGCCGGGGCGCAGGCCGTCGAGTACGGTCCCGGCCTGCTGGACCGGGTGCGGGCGGCGGCGCCGGAGGGCATCGCGGCGGTGATCGACACTGTCGGTACCGGCGAGGCCATCGATGCTGTCGAGCAGCTGCTGCCGAACCCGGCGCGGGCCGTCACCATCGTCGCCTCGGACCGCTCGCGGGCCGTCGGCATCAAGGCGGTGGCCGGGAACCTGCCCGAGAGCGCCGCCTACCGCGACAGCGTCCGGGCCCGCCTGCTGGGCTGGGCCGGCGAGGGCAAGCTGTTCGTGCCGATGGCCCGGACCTTCCCGCTGGCCGCGGCCCTGGACGCGATCGAGCTGGTCCGCGGCGGCCACCCCGGCGGCAAGGTGGCGCTCATTCCCTAGCGTTCCTGTGGCCGGTACAGTGCGCGCGTGTCTCTGCTGCGTCTCTTCTGGTCGCTCGCGGCGGTCGCGGCGATCACCGCCTACGCCATCGGCGCGGACCACGCCGCGACCGGCGCCCCGCCGTCGGCCGCCAAGCTCGCCGCCCTGGCCGGCTGCCCCGATCCCGCGCCCCTGCACGCAACCGGCGCGTACGAGGCGCTGGGGTGCAAGGAGAGCGGCTACGACGTCGTCGTGGTCACGTTCGAGGACAACGCCCAGCGCGACCGCTGGTTCGACGAGCAGCGGACCACGATCTTCATGGCCCAGATGCAGGGCCTGCCGGCCGCCGTCGTGGCCGGCGACCGCTGGGGCATCCTGACCGACGACGTGGACCGCGCGACCGAGCTGAAGGCCGTGGCCAACGGGTGGTGGGTGTGAGCACCGCGGCCGCTCCCGCGCCGTTCCGCCGCGCGGCGGGTGGAGTGGCGGCCCGCGTGGAGTACGCCGCCTGGGTCCTCGCCGCCGTGGGCGCCGTCTACGTCCTGGTCACCGCGCTCGACCTGGCCGCCGTCGTGCGGGTCCGGGCCGCGCTGCCCACCCCGGACCTGGACGCGCTGAAGTCGGGCCAGGGCCTCGGCGTCGCCGAGGTCGTCCTCTTCATCGCCCTGCTGCTGACCGCCGTGGCCTGGCGCCTGCTGGCCGCCCGCACCGTCGACGAACTCCGGCTCGGTGAGGCGGCCGGCGACGTGCTGCGGTCGGGTTTCCTGCTCGTCTTCCAGATCGGCGTGGCCGCCACCGTCATCGCGGGCGGCGTCCTGCCCAGCGCCGACCTCATGGCCACCGGCGACTTCGACGTCCGGCTCCGGTGGATGATCCCGATCCTGGCGGCGCGGCTGCTGCTGGCCGTGGTCCTGGGCGTGGCCGTGTGGCGCGTGCGGGGCCGCATCTACGCGGCGCTGCTGCGCTCGGGCGTGGCCGCGGTACCGCGCGGTGGCGAGCAGCGGATGACGCTGCTGGAGCTGTCGAAGCGCGCGTCGGCCATCACGGTCCCGCCGCCGATGGCGGGCGACGACTGGTGGTCTTCGGTCTCCGAACGGCTGTCGTCGTCCTCGTCGTCGCGTGCCCTGCTCGAGGCGGTCGGCGACGAGCGGCACTGGCATGTGCTGGAACCGGGCGCGGACCTGGCGGCGGTGCGCGCCGCCCTGCGCCCGGGCGCGACGGTGACCCTGTTGGACGCGGTGGACGCGGACCCGTCCGACGATCCGGACGCGTTGAGCGCCGTCGTGCCGGGCTGATGTCTGCGCCGCCCCACGCCCGGCCCGCCCGCATCGTCTCGGCGCGCGACCCCGACTTCAGCGTGCGGGTGGCTGAGTTCGACGATCTCGTCGGTCTGCAGCGTGAGGCGGAGGAACTGGGGCTGAGCGCGCGCTGGAGCTCGCGGGCGGCGCTGGAGCGGCAGGTCGCCCCGGGCACGACGGTGATCCTGGCGCCGGCGCTGCGGCACACCCTGGAGTCGTACCGCTGCTTCATCTGGTTCGTCCCACGCGCCGCCGACCACGCGAGTGCGGTCTCGCTGTTCGACGTGACCGTGACGTCTTTTGATGCCCTGCGCGAGGTGACGGACCCGGCCAGGCTGCGGATGGTCGTCCATATGCTGCTGGATCGGATGCCGCTCTCGCCCATCGAGTAGCCAGTCGCCGCGCCGCATGTGTGCGGTCGGCCGTTGGCGCGATCGGGACGCCGGCAGCCAACGGCAGGGCATTGGTTACCGCGTTTCGTCCACAGTGGTCATCACTTCGGCCGCAGTCGGGCGCGGAACAGCAGGACCTGATCGTCCGCTCACGTGGCCAGGCGACCTCAACAGGTTGTTGACAAACAAGTTGTTGAAAGTCAGGCTGGCCGCATGGACGAGCAGGCCGCGCGCGAGCGGCTTCACGGGCGGGAGTTGCCGCGCCTGCCGTGGCTGGCCGAGTCCCAGCCGCACGACGCGTACACGCTCATCCGCCACGCCCTCTGGCGGGCGAATACCGATCCCGACGCGCTCGACCTCCCGGGTGACCTGCTCGCCGCGATCGCGCTGCTCGCTGCCGCCCGGGCTGAGCTCGATCAGGTCGAGGCCGGGCTGCTGTTCGTGGCCCGGGCCGAGGGGCTCACCTGGTCGCAGATCGCCCCCGCGCTCGGGCTCCGGACCGCGCAGGCCGCCCAGCAGCGCCACGAGCGGGTCCTGGGCCGGCTGGCGTGACCACAGAGCCGATCGTCGCCGGTGTGCCATGCAGCCCGGGACGAGCCCGCGGGCCGGCCCGCACGCTGCGCTCCCCGGACGAGTTCCACCGGTTTCAGCGCGGCGACGTGCTGGTCTGCCGCACCACCGACCCGGCCTGGACGCCGCTGTTCCGGCTCGCGGCCGCCGTCGTGACCGAGACCGGCGGGGTCCTCAGCCACGCCGCCATCGTCGCCCGTGAGTTCGGCATTCCGGCCGTCGCCGGGGCGCGCGATGCCACGGTGAAGCTGGCCGACGGCGTTGTTGTGACCGTCGACGGTACCGCCGGGGAGGTCCTGCCGTGATGCTGGTGCTGCACGCCGTACGACTGAAGGGCTTTGCCGACACGGAAGCCATCGCCGCGCGGTTCAACCTCGACCCCGGGCAGACCGCCGAGGACCTGCTCGACGCCGAGGCGTTCGGCTGGGTGGCCCGCGCCGAGTTCGCCAGGCTCGGCGGGTGGTCGCTCACCGAGCGCGGCCGCAGGCAGAACGAGGACCTGCTCCGCGCGGATCTCGGTGACGCCCGCGCGGCGGTCAGCGCCGTCCACGACCGGTTCGTGCCGCTCAACGCCGAGGCCAGCGCCGCGTTCACGGAATGGCAACTGGGCCGGGCCACCAGCACGGAGCCCCTCGAACGGCTCGCGGAAGCACTGCGCCAGATCGAAGCGGACCTGGCGCGGCAGCGAGCGCGCTTCACGGGGTACCACAGCCGCTTCACCAAAGCACAGCAAAATGGCGGGGCGTGGATCACCGGGGTCGAGGTCGACTCGTGCCATCGGGTGTGGTTCGAGTTACACGAGGACCTCATCGCCACGCTGGGGATTTCGCGCCAATAGGATCGCCGGGTGCGTATCGGAGTCCTGCTGCTGCCCGCCGACCCTTGGCAACAGACCCTCGAACGGGTGCGGCACCTGGAGGAGCTCGGCTACGCGCACCTGTGGACCTACGACCATCTCTCCTGGCGCCGGTACCGCGACCTGCCCTGGCACGCCACCATCCCCTGGCTCACCGGGGTCGCCGCGGCCACCTCGCGCATCCGGATCGGCACCATGGTCACGTCGCCGAACTTCCGGCATCCGGTCACGCTCGCCAAGGACGCGATGACCCTCGACCACATCTCGGACGGGCGGCTCACGCTCGGGATCGGGGCCGGTGGCACCGGGTTCGACGCGACCGCGCTGGGTGGCGACCCGCCCACGCCCCGCGAGCGCACGGCCCGGTTCACGGAGTTCGTCGAGCTGCTCGACGCGGTGCTGCGCGAGCCCGCGCACAGTCACCGCGGCCGGTACTACACCGCCGACGAGGCGCGCACGATCCCCGGCTGCGTCCAGCACCCCCGGGTGCCGCTGGCCATCGCCGCCGCCGGCCCGAAGGCGCTCGACCTGACCGCGCGGGTGGGTGACGCCTGGATCACGTACGGCGAGCCGAACGCCGCCGACCAGTCCGCCGCCGCCACCGAGGCCGCCGTCCGGGCCCAGGCCGCGCTGCTGGACGAGCGGTGCGCCGCGCACGGCCGCGACCCGGGCGAGCTGCGGCGGTACTTCCTGGTCGGCAACACCGACGAGCGGCCGCTCGCGAGCGCGGGCGCGTTCGAGGACTTCGTCGGGCGGTACGAGCGCATGGGTTTCACCGACATCGTCTTCCACGACCCGCGCCCGGGCGATCCGGTGTTCACCGACGACCCGAAGGTGGTCGACGCGATCGCGGAGCGTTTCTTCTAGAACACGCCGGGTTCGTGGCCTGACGTGGTCGGCGAGTTCGCGCCCAGGACCGGCTACGATTCGCGGCGTGCACGTGCTCGACCAGGCCACCTGGGCCGCGCTCACCGGCCCGCACGCCCGCCTCGCGGAGGGCACGGGCCTGGCCCGCCGCTACCCCGCCGACGTCTCGACGTTCGCCGCCCTCCCGCCGGACCCGGACGTGCGCGCCTGGGCCGACCTGGCGGCGCTGGCCGGCCCGGGCGGCACGGTCCTGCTGGCCGGCGACCGGCTCCCGGTCCCGCCCGGCTGGACGGCGATCGCCCAGGTCGACGGCGTGCAGCTGGTCGCGGCCGACGCGCTCAAGACCGAGCCGGACGTGGAGCTGGTCCCGCTCGGCGACGCCGACGTGCCGGAGATGCTGGACCTGGTCGCACGCACGCGCCCGGGCCCGTTCCTGCCCAAGACCCACCGCATGGGTGCCTATTCCGGTGTACGGCACGACGGCGCCCTCGTCGCCATGGCCGGCGAGCGGCTGCACCCGCCGGGGTACACGGAGATCAGCGCCGTGTGCACCGATCCCGCCTTCCGCGGCCGGGGCCTCGCGACGCGCCTGGTACGCGCGATCGCGCACGGCATCCGCGAGCGCGGCGAGACGCCGTTCCTGCATGCCTCGGCGGACAATGTTGGTGCGATCAGGCTGTACGAGACGATGGGTTTCGAACTGCGCCGGAAGGTCTGCTTCAACGTGCTGCGCGCGGCCGCCTGACCCACGCCTGCGGGGCGCGCCAGTGGCGGACCATGGCCACGACGCGGAACGCGAACACGAAGACCGCCGCGGCCGGTGCGGCCACCGTCATCGGCAGGTGCATCTTGTAGGCGGCGGCGACGAGGGCCGCGCCCACCATGGCCGGGATCGAGTACAGGTCGGTCTCGGGCCGGACCAGCGCGGGCGTCTGGCGGGCGATGATGTCGCGCAGCAGGCCGCCGCCGACCGCCGTCGTCACGCCGAGCACCGCCGCCTGGACCGCGCCGAGGCCGTGGTCGAGGGCCTTGAGCGTGCCGGTGACGCAGAACAGCCCGAGGCCGGCCGCGTCGAACAGCAGCACGCCGAAGTTGAGCCGCTCCACCACGGGGTGCAGGAAGAACGCGACACCGGCGGCGGCGAGGGGCACCAGGAGGTACCACACCTGCCGGAACGCGCCGGGTGGCGTCTCGCCGATGACGAGGTCGCGGACCACGCCGCCGCCGAGGGCCGTCACCTCGGCCAGCACCACGATGCCGACGGCGTCGAAGCCCTTCTGGATGGCCGTCAGCGCACCGGACACGGCGAAGACGAAGATGCCGGTGAGCTCCAGGGCGGCGAGGGCGGCGTGACTCGACATGCCCTCAGTCTCCATGATCGCTCCCGTTGTCCACGCGGCCGACGGGCGGCGCTCACCGGGGTGTACTCGCTGTGCTCACCGGCCTCTGGCTCCTCCACCGGCACGTTCGAAAGGCCCACGAGCACCCTCACCACGATCACGAGTCCTCCGGCAAGCGGCCCGCGGTCACGATGCTTCGCAGGGTCCACACATGGCAACATGTGTGGCCCGAACAGTCGTTGATGCCGACGGCCTCGAAATGGGTTTACACGGCTCTCGCCGCAGCCTCGCGTTGCGGCGGAGCGACAGGCGAGCGATGAGCCGGCCCATGCGCAGGTCACGCTCGTGCTGCTGACGTCTGGTCCGCGGGGTTGTCAGCTCCAGACCGAAAAGGTATGGCATCACGTTCGTCGCTCCTAGTCATCTGATGACCCCACTCAGGGTGCCGCCATCTGAACGTCGAAGCGGATCCCGCGTTTCTCGACATCACCGGAGGATGAGCACTCGCCGCACGGCCGGCGGCGACCTGGGGGTTACGCGATTTCGGCGTGGTCGTCGCTGGAGTGCTCCAGTGTCACCTGGACGCCTTCGGCGGTCAGGTGTTCGGCGAGGACCGTCATCTCTGCGGGCGTTCCGGTGAGTCCCGGGCCGGTGAGGGCTGCGTACGCGTCGGCGACCTCGGCGATCGTTGCGCCCTGCCTGCGGAACACTGTGAGCGTTCTGCGCCGTCGGTCGCGGTTTTCGCCTGGATCTGCGCGTAGCCGGGTCAGGCCGACCCGGGCCAGGAGGGTCCGCCGGGTGATGGCGGCGACGCGGTCGAACAGGGCCGGCGAGGCACGGTCCTGGCTGACGTAGTTGCAGTGAGTGCACCGTGATGTGGTCGTCCAGACGACTCGACCGGCTTCGATCGCCTCCGCAACATGGAATGCGGCCGCGGCGCCACACATCGGGCACGGGCCGCCTGGGTCGCCGCAGATCACCATCACCATGTTCACGGCACGGACGGTACGGCCTGCCGTCGATGAGGGCACGTCCGATTCTCGGTGGCCGCGCACTCCACGGCGATGACCTCAGCTCGTGGGCGCGCCGGATCGGGGTTCCGCTCATGCCGCGGCAAGCATCGCCGACCTCGGCGAAGAACACGGCCACCCAGGCAAGACGCCGATCCCGGAGGCACACGCCGGCCTTCGGCTCATGCCACGGGCAGGGCCGGCTCGCTGGTCTTCGCGGGTGCCGGTGCCTGGCCCGGCCGGAAGAAGGTCCGAGCCGAGGGGCTCCACAGGTAGACCAGCGCGGCGATCTCGAACAGGAAGGACAGGGCCTGCACGGCGATGATCCAGCCGCCGTAGCCGGGTAGCTCGCGGGTCACCATCGGCAGGGTGGCGTGTGCGGCGATCTGCAGTGTCAGTACCGCGGTCAGCACGGTCCGGCCGCTGCGGCGACCGCGGGTCAGGCGCAGCGCCCGTAGGGGCAGCAGGACGGCGAAGATCACGTGGGGCACCAGCGACTGCAGGAGGGCGGCCTTGGTCAGGGCGTCGATGTCGCCGCCGGGGTGCAGGGCGAGTTGGCCGGCGTGCATCGCGTCCCGGTGGGTCAGCAGCAGCACGATGGCGGCGACGTGGACCGTGGCGACCCCGAACACGGCGTACTGGCTACGGCGGATCGCGGTCGGAAGTGCGTTCGTCGTCATGTCTCAGGACGTTATGGGTTCTGCGGGCGGTGGGCCTTGCTCAAACCTCATCGATACGCCATGACGGATGTCATCCCGCCACGGTTCCACGGCGACGTCGGTGGAGCGTCAGGCGGGCGTGAGGAGGGTGACCCGGTAGCCGACGCGGACCGCTACCAGGGTCGTCACCGTGAAGGTGAGCTGCAGCCAGCGCATCTGGCCGCCGCGGGGGTCGGGGACGTAGGTGGCGGCGGCGTCGCCCACGCCGTAGCCGGCCTGTTTCTGGACGTTGCCGTCGATCACGATGCCGCACAGGTAGGCCTCGGCCTGGGCGACGACCGGGTTCTCGTGCGGTTCGATCGGGCGGGCGTCCGGGACGAACAGGGCGCACGGCTCGCGGGGGAGCATGCCGGTGATGATCCGCAGACCCGTTGACTGGGTGGCCAGGACCGCCTCGCCGGTGTGCACGCTCATCCGGCGGGGCTCGCCGGTGTCCGCGTCGGCTACCCGCAGTGCGAGCAGGGGTTTTGCCTTGACCTCCGCTACCTGGTACGGCATGGGCGTGATGGTAGCCGTCACCCGCCAGCCCGGGGGGCGGCGGCGGTGCGGTGGCGGCCGGGAGTCGTGCCCACCACGGCGGTGAAGGACGCGATGAAGCCGCTCGGGTTCGACCAGCCGCACGCGTGCGCCACGTGCGTCGTGGTGTGGCCCGCGGCCAGGAGTACCAGCGCATGGGCGATCCGGACCTGGGTGCGCCACTCGTAGAAGGTCATGCCCAGCTCGTCGTGGAACAGCCGGCTCAGGGTCCGTCCGCTCGCGCCCACCCGCCGGCCCAGGTCGGCCAGGCCCGAGGCGTCGGCCGGGTCGGTGTCCAGGATCCCGGCCACCGCGCGCAGCCGGTCGTCCCGCGGCTCCGGCAGGTGCAGCGGCTGCTCCGGCGCCGCCACCAGCTCATCCATCAGGACATGGCGCAGCCGGGAACTGGCGGCCGCGGAGAACCGGCGCTCGCCGGTCAGGGCCAGCAGCACCTCCCGCGCCAGGCCCGAGGCCAGGAACACCGCCGGACGCTCAGGTGCCCGCCGGGCCAGGGACGGCGGCAGGAAGACGATCCGCATGTCGGTCTCGCCGTGCGCGCGGTGATGGTGCCGCGACCCAGCCGGTACCCACGCCATCCGGTTCGCGGGGACGATCCAGATTCCGCTGCCGGTGTGGACGGTGAGGACGCCGCGGGCCGCGTACACCAGGTGGCCGCGCGCATGTGCGTGCGCCGGACTGGTCGCGCCGGACGGCCACAGGTGGACGCCGCCGCCCGGCCAGATCCGGGATTGGCGGGCTATGGGCATGACTTGGCATCGTACCGGTGGGCCGCCGCACCTACCGGCGGCAAGAGTGAAGACCATGAACACGACGATGCGAGCGGTGGTCTGCACGAAAGCCGGCGGGCCCGAGGTCCTGGAACTCCGCGAACTGCCCGTGCCCGAGGTGCGCGCCGGCTGGACCCTGGTGCAGGTCATGGGGGCGGGGCTGAACCGGGCTGAACTCCGTACCAGACAAGGCTTCTCACCCAATGTGCGCTTCCCCCGCGTGCTGGGGATCGAGTGCGTCGGCGTGGTCGCCGCCTCCAGCGATCCGGCGCTGGCCGAGGGCGCGACCGTCGCCGCCGTGATGGGGGAGATGGGGCGGGCGTTCGACGGGAGCTATGCCGAATATGTGCTGCTGCCCAACGAGCTGATCATGCCGGTCGCGACCACGCTGCCGTGGGCGGAGCTGGCGGCGCTGCCGGAGTCGTACCTGACCGCGCAGGGCGCCCTGGACGCGCTCGGGATCCGGGCGGGGGAGCGGCTGCTGATCCGGGGTGGGACGTCGTCGGTCGGGCTGGCCGCCGCGTCCATCGCGCACGCGCACGGGATCGAGGTCGCCGCCACCACCAGGCGGGCGGAAAGGAGCCGCGATCACGTAATTACGGACGATGGCGGGACGCTGCGCCTGCCGTGGGCGGACGGGCCCACGCACGTGCTCGATCTCGTCGGCGCGCGGACGGTCGCCGACTCGCTGCGGATCGTGCGGCGGGGCGGGACGGTGTGCGTGGCCGGGTCGCTCAGCGGGTGGCTGATCCCGGACTTCGAGCCGATCGCGATGATCCCCTCCGGGACGCGGCTCACCGCGTTCCACAGCGACGACGCCAAGGGCCGCGCGGGCGCCGCCGTCCTGCAGCGGGTGATCGAGGGCGTCGAGGCGGGCCTGTACAAGCCGAACCTCGACTCGGTCGTCGCGCTGGACGGCCTCGCCGCCGCCCACCGCCACATGGAGGCGGATCGGGCCGCCGGGAAGGTCGTGATGCTGCCGGGGCTAGTCTCGGGCGCGTGAAGCTGCTGCTGACCTCGAGCGGGCTGCGCAACCCGACCCTGACCGGCGCGCTGCGCGAGATGGTCGGCCGGCCCACCGCGGCGGCGAACGTCGTCTACGTGCCGACCGCGTCGCTCGCCGAGTCCGGGGACCACGGGTGGCTGCTCGCCGACATGGCCCGGGTGCACGGTCTGGGCTGGCGGGAGTTCGACGTGCTCGAACTCAACGGCCTGCCGCCGCGGGTGGTGCTCGACCGGCTCGCCCGGGCCGACGTCATCTACGCCGGCGGGGGCAACCACTACCACCTCGCGCGCAGCATCACCGGCAACGGGCTGGCCGCCGGCGTGCTGGAGCTGCTGGAGCGCCGGGTCTGGGTCGGGATGAGCGCCGGGTCGATGGTGTTCAGCCGGCACCTGACCCACGGTACGGCCGACATCTTCGACGACGCGGACGACCTGCACATGCTCGGGGCGACCACCGTCGAGCCGCCGTTCGGGTTGTTCGACTGGTATCTGAAGCCCCACCTGGACTCGCCCGACTTCCCGCAGCGCGACGACGCCTGGGCCGACCGGATCGCCGCGCGGGCGGACTTTCCGATCTACTTCATCGACGACGACACCGCCCTGCGCGTTGACGGTGCCGCGGTCGACGTCCTGACCGAGGGACGGTGGCGGTTGCACAACAGTCCTGGTCCCGACAGTCCGTGGCAATCGGATCGGCGGGCGCCTATCCAGTGACCCATGACACATACCAATGTGCGACATCCGCGAATTCGGACGGCGATCGTGGCCGTTCTGGTCCTGGTCGCGGGCGGTCTGGCCGCCGCGGGCAAGGCGACGGCGGCGACGGTGAGCGAGGAGGCGGCGTCCTTCGCCCGCGAGCGGGGGATCTCCGTGGCCGAGGCCGAGCGGCGGCTGGGCTGGCAGGTCAACGCGCCCGACCTGCTCGAGCGCCTCCCGGCCGAGCTCGGCGAGCGGTTCGGCGGCGTGTGGATCGACGGCCAGGATGGCGACCGGATCAAGGTCGGTGTCCTGGCGGCCGATCCCGCGACGACCGCGGCCGTCGATCAAGCCGCAAGAACGCTGGCCCTCACCGGCGCGTACGACCTCAAGGTCGTGGCCCGGTCGGCGGCGGCCCTCGACCGCAGCATGGACCGGCTCGGGCCCGAGATCGCCAGGGTCAACGCCGGCGCGCGCAACGGCCTCGCCGGGGGAGTCAGGCCCGATCTCAACGCGGTCTGGCTCGGCGTACCGGCCGAGGCGTCCCCGGACCAGCTCGCGCTCGTCGAGCAGGCAAGGCGCGACCTCGGCGCCGGGCTCGTGGTCGGGGCCGCCCCGGCCGGCGTGCACGCGCTGGCCTGCACCGGGCCGGAGTGCGACCCGCCGCTGCGGGGCGGCATCAAGATCACCCACACCGGCGCGTGGTGCACCGGCGGGTTCCTGGCCAAGTCCAAGGTGGACAGTGAGCTGTACCAGGTGACCGCCGGGCATTGCGGCGAGAACCGGACCGGCAACTGGAGCACGAAGTTCGCCGACGGCTCGTCGCACGTGATCGGGAAGGTGCACCACTGGGAGTACAACGGCAACGGTGACGCGGCGATCGTGAGTATCGTCAACGAGTCCGGCTGGTCACCGGCGCCCCGGGTGCGGGTCAGCTCCGGCGTGTTCACCACGCAGAACGACCTCTACGGCATCGCCGCCGACAAGCTCAGCGTCATGGGCCAGCGGGTGTGCACGACCGGGTCGAGGCAGTTCATGAGCTGGTGCGGGTTCGTGCTGCTGACCAACGTCAGCATGGACTACGACGGGCCGACCGTGCACCACCTGGCCTGGACCAACCTGTGCGCGGTGCCGGGCGACAGCGGCGCGCCGATCTACAGCATGCACAACGCGTACGGCATCCTCGTGGCCGGGGCCGACGACGGCTGCATCACGCTGTACCAGGAGATCCGGCGCGCGGAGACGCTGCTCAACGTCAACGTCCTGCACACCTGATCGAACGGGTCAGACGCGGGTCCAGGCGGTCCGCCCGACGGCCCGGTCGAACGCCGCGACCGGTGACGTGGCGGGCTCGTCCTGGCCCGCGCGCAGCAGGTCCCGATCGGGCCGGGTGGCCCGCCGGTGCAGCGCCGAGCGCAGCAGTGAAACGCCCGATACCACCCCGACCAGCAGCGTGGCGAGCAGCAATCCGAGCAACATGCCACCAGGGTACCGCCGGAGAAACTTTGCCGGCAGCCCGCGCGTGTAGTCATGTGCAGGCACTTCCGACCCACGACGGCAGGGCAGATGACGGCGGAGATGTTCGACGCGTTCTACCGCGGCACCGTGTCCAGGCTGACCCGGTACGCCTACGGCCTCACCGGCGACCCCGGTGAGGCCCAGGACCTGGTGCAGGAGGCGTACGCCCGGGCCTGGCAGCACTGGCGGCGGGTGAGCGGGTACGACGACGTCGAGGCCTGGCTGCGCCTGGTCATCGGGCGGCTCGTCAACGACCGGTGGCGGCGGCTGCTCGTGCGGCGGGCCCACGCGGCGCGCACGCCACCGCTGCCGGCCGTCGATCCGCCCTCCGAGGCGACCGTCCTGCTCGTCGCGGCGCTGCGGCAGGTGCCGTTCGAGCAGCGGCGGGCGATCGTGCTGTACCACCTCATGGACCGGTCGCTGGCCGACATCGCGGCGGAGACCGGCTCGAATCTCAGTACCGTCAAGACGCGGCTGACCCGCGGCCGGGCCGCCCTGGCCGCGCTGCTCTCGGTGGACACGGCGGCCAACAGCGGGGGGACCCATGTCCACGGAGCTTGATCCCTTCTTCGCCGCGCTGCGCCACGACGCCGAGGCGCTGCCCGCCGCGGCCCCGGCCCACGTCCGCGAACTCGGCCGGCGGCGCGGGCGGCGCCGGGCGCTCGCCGTCGGGGCGGCCGCGTTCGCCGCCGTCGCGGTCATCGCGCTCGTCATCGGGGTCGCCCTGCCGCACGGGCGGCCGCACGGCGGCGAGCCCGCCACCCCCGGCCCGACCTCGACCGAGGCGCCGCCGCGGTTCGAGAAGCTGACGCCGGTCGGCTCCGCGATCGCGCTCGGCGCGGCGGTCTCGAACCGGCTGGCCACCGTGCAGGTCCTGGGCGACCGCGCGTTCGTGTGCCTGCAGAACGAGGCGGGCGAGACCAGCGTCGTCGCCGTGGACCTGGCGACGGGGCGCAAGGTATGGGGGCCGCTCGTGGTGGCGACCTTCCGCGACACCGCCGTCATCCACTGGCACCCGCGCTTCGTGGTCCTCATGGGCCGCCACGACGACGGGACCCGGCCCGACGGCTCGGTCCTCACGCTCGACCCGGACTCCGGCAAGACGCTGCTGAAGGTCGACGTGGACGCCTTCGAGCAGGACGACATCGTGCTCGGCGAGTCCACGCTGGTGATCGGCTCGCGGGGGGAGGGCACGACCCGGGGGTACGACCTGGCGACCGGCCAGGTGCGCTGGACCGTCCCCGACCCGTCGGGCCGGATCGTGCACAGCCTGCCGATGCAGCTCCCGGGCGGCCCGGGCGCGGCCCCGCTGCGCAGCGCGTTCGGCGGCTCGTTCCTCGCGACCGGCCAGTTCGTGCAGTTCACCGGGGACGGCACGGCGATCGTCCGGGACGTGGGCACCGGCGCGGAGGCGTCCCGCCGGGCCGGCGTGCTGAGCCCGTCCGGGGCCGGCGGCGAGCACGACGACGGCGTGGCGGTGGGCGGCGTGCTGTACGCGGTCGACCACGGCACCGGCGCCACCGTCCGGGCCACCGACCTGACGAAGCCGGGCGCGGCCACGACGACGGTGTACACCGCCGCTCAGGGCGCCCGGATCGGCCAGGTGCTGGCGTGCGGACCCGGGCGGATCTGCCTCGCGGAGCAGTCGGACAACGGCATGCGGCTGGTCGACCTCGACACCGGCCGCCGCCGGGCCGTCTGGACCCGCGACGGCGTGACCCGCGACTGGCACGCCCTCGACGGCCAGGTCCTCGTCAACGGCCTCGACGAGCCGGGCGGGATCTACGACGCCGCCGGGAAGCAGCTGCTCAAGGAGCCGGGCCGGCGCCAGGGCTGGATCGACCCGCGCTCCGCGCTGGTGTTCACGCAGGACGACGAGGTGCTGGGCGTGACGCCGCTGAACGGCGATCCCGTGCGGCTGGGCGCCATCGGCGCCGCCCTCGGCTGGGGCTGGAGCCGCACCCACCTCATCGCCGTCGTGGGCGACGAGATCAAGGTGTGGCGGTTCGCGGCGTGAACGGGCGCACGCCGTAGCGCTCGGACTGGTTGATCACGTCCCACAGGACGTGCGGGGCGTTCGTGCCCTGCACGGTCTCGACGGTCTTGCGGTACCCGAGCCGGTACGTGACGGTCACCCGGTACGCGTACCGGTCGCAGCACGGGTTCCGCGGCTGGTACGAGCGGCGCAGCTGCTGGAACGCCCGGCTGCCCGCCATCCGCAGCGCCGGGCGGCCGCCCACCGTGGTGCGGTCCACGACGAACGAGGTCCGCTCGCCGGCGAAGCCGCCCGAGCGCTCGAGCAGGATCATCCGGGCCTGACCGGCGGGCAGGAGCGAAGGGGCGGCCGCGGCCGGTGCGGCCGACAAAAATACAGCGGCCGGTGCGGCCGGCAGCAACACGGCCGCGGTGAGCGTCAGGATGGCCGTTTGTGCGCGTTTGTACAGCATGGTGCACCCCCGTGCGACCGGGCGCCGGGGTTCGGCGCCGCTCATTCGAGCACACCACGCCACGGGAGCAGCCGTACGCGAATGCGCGTTCGCGCACCGAAGACCCCGCGGATGCACTTTGTGGAACATCCAACGCGACGGATCTGCGCACGGTCCGGCGGGCGAACACCCCGGCGTGACAATTCTCAAGAAGAGCGCCGCCGCTGCCCTCGCCGCAGCGGTCGTCATCCTCGCCGCACCGCCGGTGCACGCCGCCGCCACGAGCAAGGTGTCGGTCGTGCACGGCATTCCCGGCCAGCCCGTGGACGTCTACGTCAACGGCAAGAAGACCCTCGACAACTTCCAGCCGTCGACCGTGGCCGGGCCGCTGGAGCTCGCGGCCGGGAAGTACGACATCGTGATCGTGAAGCCCGGCGACCCGGTCACCAGCCCGATCATCAAGGTCGACCAGGCGGCCGTGCCCGGCGACGCGAACATCAGCCTCGTCGCGCACCTGACCGCCGACGGCAAGCCGACCCTGACGCCGTTCGTCAACGACACGTCGAAGCTGGCCGCGGGCAAGGCGCGGCTGGTGGTGCGGCACACCGCGGCCGCTCCGGCGGTCGACGTGCGGGCCGGGGGCCAGCCGGTGTTCAAGAACCTCAGCAACCCCAACGAGGCAAAAGCCGACCTCGCCGCCGGTACCGTCAGTGCCGACGTCGTCCTCGCCGGCACCACGACCGTGGCGATCCCCGCCGCGAACCTCAACCTCGCCGAGGGCACCTCGACGATCGTGTACGCGGTCGGTTCCGCCGAGGGCAAGACGCTCGGCGTCGTCGCGCAGACCATCACCGGCCTGCACGGCACGCCCGGCGGCGTCAACTCGGGCAGCGGCGGTACGGCCGACCAGGGCCCGTCGCCGTGGGTGTTCTTCGCCGGTGTCGGCGGCCTGCTCGTCGTGCTCGCCGGGGTCGTCGCGCTGCGCCGCACCCGCGCGGCCGCCGAGCGCTGATGCCGAGAACCCGAATGCTCGCGTGGACCGCCGTGCTCACCGGCACGGCGGTCGCGCTGGCCGCGGGCATCACCGCCTGCGCGGAGCAGCCGCCGCCCCCGGTCGGCTCCTCCGCGGTCCCCGCCGGAACCTCCGCGGCGGCGCCCGCGCCGACGACCGCCGCACCGCCGGCCCCGGTCGCCCCGGCCGGGCTGCGCATCGACAAGCTGGGCGTGGTCGCGCGGGTCGACCCCGTCGGCGTCGACCAGGCCGGTGACTTCGCGGTCCCGCCCAGCGTCGACGTCGTCGGCTGGTACCGCTTCGGCCCCGGCCTCGAGGCCACGGAGGGCTCGATCGTCATCGCCGGCCACGTGGACAGCGCGAAACAGGGCGGCGGCGCGTTCTTCCGCCTGCGCGACCTCGGCCCCGGCGACCCGGTTGCGGTCACCGGCACCGACGGCACCGTCCACCGCTTTCAGGTCAAGGCCCGGGAGGTGTACCCCAAGACGCGCATCCCCCTGGAGCGCTACTTCGCCCGCGACGGGCCGGTCCGGCTCACCCTGATCACGTGCGGCGGCCCGTTCGACAAGGCCACCGGCCACTACCGCGACAACGTCGTCATCACGGCGGAGCCGGCAGCCCCGTGAGCCGATCGCCATCCCGGCCCGCGCCCGCTCGAGATGCTCGCGGGCGCGGCCGGGATCGCGCACGCGGTCAGCTCACCGGGAAGGCGACGTCGAACACCTCGTCGCCGTCGGCCGCGTCGCCGAAGTCGGTCCAGTACGTCTCGCGCGGCGCCCGCGCCACCGCCAGCCCGTTGTCGGTGACCCACCGCTCGACCGCCTCGTACACCTTGCCGAGCTCGCCGCTGGTCACCACGCCCTTGGTCACCCGCTGGTAGGCCTCGCGGTGCGCCGGGACGGTCCGGTCCCCGCCGGCGGCGACGGTCGCGCACACCTCGACCTCGGTCGGCGCCTCGTTCGGGTTGCCCTCGTAGATGGCCAGGAACACCGGCTCGTCCGCGCCGGTGCGCTCCAGGAACGGCCAGTCGGCGGTGCCGAGCAGCCCGCCGGCCGCCCGCGCGCGCTCCGCGACCCGGGCCATCGCGCCCGGCAGCCACGCCTCCAGCTCGGCCTGGGTCACCACCCGGCGCTCGGCCACGACCTGCTGCTCCGGCACGTCCCGCAACCGAATCGCGTCCATCGACACCCCCACCTTCCCCCACGGCGGCCGGATTGCCACCGGGTGCCAGCCTGAAGGTTGACCCTGGGTGAAAGTCAACATCCGCCCCTGAGCAGCCCGAGCGTCACCCGGGCGGTCTGCCCGGCCCAGGCCACGTCGACGGGCAGGCACACCGGCCCGGCGATCGCGAACCCGCCCGGAAACGCCGTCTCGGCCGCGCCCGGGCAGCTCTCGAAGGTCGTGGTCGCGTCCTCGCCGGCCAGGTACAGCAGCCGCGCCCGCGCCCGGTGCTCCGCCGGGATGCTGATCGTGACCCGCGCGCCCGCCTGGACGAACAGCGCGACCTTGAGCTGGGTCCAGCCGGTCGCCGGCACCGAATAGCCGGGCGCCGGCTCGCCGAGGCGGATGTCGAGCGCGAAGAAGCGGGCCGGGCCGGCCGCCACACCACCCGGCAGGTTCATGGTCGTCGACTCGTCGCACCCGCGGATCTTCTCCAACGGGATGGGGCTGGGGGACGAGGACGGCACGGGCACCGGCACAGGCACGGGTTCGGGGTGGGCGGCGGAACAACCGGCGAGGAGCGCCGGCATCACCGCGAGGACGACGCTGCGCACGGCCACACCATAGCAACGCCGCCGGTGAGCGGTTCCGATCAGCTTCGGCCGGGGCCCTTGTTGCGCTCCGGGCGCCGAACCCACGATGTCCGCACAACACCACGGGCAGGGGGCGGCGATGTCGGGCAAACGGGCGCTCCTGGTGCTCGTCCTGGCTGTCGCGACCGCCGTCGCCGCGCTCGTCTGGCCGCGCGGCCACGATCGGCCCGCGGCGGCGCCCCGGCTGCACCTCGCGGCCATGCCCGCGCCCACCGACCGCGACGACGACCTGCTGGAGTGGGCCGAGCTGGTGCTGGCCGGGCGGTGCATGGCGGCCGCGGGCTACGAGTTCTCGGTCGACTGGGTGGTCGAGCACGGCAAGCCCGACTTCGTCCTGATGCCGTACGGCACCACCGACACCGCGCTCGCCGAACGCTACGGCTACGGCATCGGCCCGGCGCTGAGCGGACAGCTGCGCGGCGGGCACACCGACCCCAACCGGGCCTACGTCGCCTCGCTGTCGCGCAAGGAGCAGCAGCGGTACAGCGTCGCGTTCTTCGGCGGCGGCGCCGACCCGATCAGCGTCACCGGCGAGGACGGGTCGACGACCACCACGAACCGCGACGGCTGCCTGTCCGGGGCCCGCCAGACGCTCTACGGCGACCTCGCCCGCTGGGTCGCGCTGGACGTGTGGGCGAGCAACCTCGACGAGCAGCTCGTGCCCGAGGTGCTCGCGGACCCGGCCTACCGCACGGCGCTTGCCGCCTGGCGCTCGTGCATGGCCGCCGCCGGGCACCCCGCCGCGACCCCGGACGACAGCCGCACCGCGATCTCCGAGCTGTACCGCACCGCCGGCCACGCCGCCGCCTGGCCGGTCGAGCAGGCCACGGCCGTGGCCGACGCCCGGTGTACCGCCGGCACCCAGCTGCTCGCCGTCGCGGAGCGGCTGCACGGCGAGCACGCGCGGCGGCTGTTCGCCGGGCGGGCGGCGGACGTTGAGGAGTACCAGGCCCGCCGGACCGAGGCGGTGCGGCGGGCCCGGGACCTGTTGACCGAGCTGACCCGATGAGCGGGTCCGAGGAGAGGGTGCGTATGCGACACACCAAGTTGGGTGCGGCCCTGGCCGGCCTGGCCACCGCGGCCGTCGTGGCGACGACCGCCCAACCGGCGAACGCCGCCGCGCTGTACTACACCGAGTCCAGCACGCGCTGCCTGACGGCCGGCTACGCCTGCGCCTGGTACGACCAGTACGGCAACGGCACCGCCACCGCGTTCTACGACGACGCCTGGGACTGGTCCGCCATCCCGTCGCCCTACCGCAACATCAACAACCAGTCGAGCTCGTGGGAGAGCCACGGCACCAGCACCTACGGCAACGTGCGGTTCTTCAACTACGCGGGCGGTACCGGAGCCAACAAGTGCCTGAAGAAGGGCTATGCGCAGACGACCAGCGACGGGATGGACAACCTCGTCTCGGCCAACGTCTGGGTGAGCACCTGCTCGGGCTACACGCAGTTCTCGTACCAGATCCGGATCTGGTAGATGGGGCGGCCACCCCGGTCGGCCGTGCTGCTGCTCGCGGCCGGCGCGCTGCTGGCCGGGTGTGGCGCCGCCGGTCCGGCCCGGGACTCCCACCCGGCCCCGGCCGGCGGCGCGCCGGGCGCACCGGCCGGGGTGACCGCCGACCTCGACACGCAGACCTGGGACCTGCTGGCCCAGGTCCGCGCGGCCAAGGGGCGGGCGGTCGTCGCCTGCATGGAGCGCCAGGGCTTCCACGTGCACCCCAACGGCGACTCGGACACCCCGAAGGACCCGCCGGGGGAGCAGTACCCGTTCCGCGCGCCGCTGACGTTGGAGCAGGCCCGCACCGGCGGCTACCCCGGCATCGGCGAGACGGCGGCCGAGCCCGAGCCGAGCCGGTCCGCCGCCGACGACCCGTTCGCGCGGCTGCCGATCGAGGCGCAGCATCGGTACCTCGACGCGCTCGGCAAGCCCGCCACCTACACGCTGCCGGACGGCACCGTCGTCGGCCTCACCCGCGGCGGCTGCGACGAGCAGGTCATGCGCAAGCTGTACCCCGACCTCGACGCGTACCTGCTGGTCGAGTCCGTCACCCAGAACGCACCCAACGTGGTCCGCGACGAGACGCTGCAGGACGAGCGGGTGGCGGGCGCGCTGCGCGGCTGGTCGGCCTGCATGCGCGAACACGGCTACCCGGACCTGGCCACGTTCGACGACGCCGACGTGGCCGCGACCCGCTACTACTGGCCCCGCGGCGGCCCGTCGCCGACCCGGGAGCAGGCCCGGGCCAAGGAGATCGACCAGGCCGTCGCCGACGCCGGCTGTGCGGAGCAGAGCCATGCCGATGGTGTACTGCACGCGGCCTGGACCGACACCCGGCAGCGCTACCAGCGCAGCCACGAGCGCGACTTCGTGACCCTGCGCGAGCTGCTGGAGTCGGCGCTGCGGGCCGCGCAGACCCTGGTCGGGAACGGCTAGAGAATGGCGCGCACGGGCCGGGCGGTGCTGCTCGGGGTCACGGTGCTGGTGCTGCTGGCCGCGACCGGCGCGGCCTGGCTCGTGGGCGCGCGGGCCCGCACCCCCGGGCAGCGCGCCCTGGCCGCCACGCCTCCGCCGCCGTCGGTCGTCACCGCGCTCGTGAGCGGCGACCCGCTGGTCAAGGACCTC
Organism: Dactylosporangium sp. CS-033363; assembly: GCF_050942475.1. Classification (NCBI taxonomy): domain Bacteria; kingdom Bacillati; phylum Actinomycetota; class Actinomycetes; order Micromonosporales; family Micromonosporaceae; genus Dactylosporangium; species Dactylosporangium sp. CS-033363. Next base: position 4,578,029 of record NZ_CP192032.1, read on the forward strand.
GTCCTGGACGGCGCCTTCGCCCGCGAGACGACCCTGCGCGTCGCGGGACCGCCCGCCGCGGCCGGCGCGACCCGGGTCGTGGTGACCGCCCTCCCGCTCGCCGCCGGTGCCGCGATCGACGCCGGCACCGTCGTCGCCGAGCTCTCCGGGCGCCCGCTCGTCGCGCTGCCCGGCGCCTTCCCGGCCTACCGCGACCTCGGCCCCGGCGACCGCGGCCCGGACGTGAAACAGCTGCAGCAGGCGCTGCGGCCGCGCTACGGCACCCCGGTCACCGCCGTGTACGACGCCCGGACCGGGTCCGACGTGCGCCGCCTGTACCGCGCGGCCGGCTACGACCCGGTGACCCGCGCGCCGGCCCCGGCCCCGTCGGCGACGGCCCCGCCGCCGGCCGACGTGGTGCTGCCCGCGGCCGAGGTGCTGTTCCTGCCGCAGCTGCCGGCCACGCTCGACAAGGTCCTGGCCCGGGTCGGCGACCCCGGGACGGGGCCGCTGCTGGCCGTCGGCACCGGCGGCCGGCGGGTGGTCGCCCCGGTCGACGGTCCCACCGAGACGATCCTGTCCCGGTTGCCGGCCGGGGCGGCGCCCGTCCTCGCCGGCGGGGCCTGCGACGGCCGCGCGGCCCCCCTCGCCGAGGTGCGCGACACGGCGGCCCCGGAGCCGGCCCCCGCGGAAACGGGCGCGGCCGGGGAGCGGCCGGCCGGGCGCGAGGCCGTGTTCGCCGTCGACGGCTGCGCGGCGGCCGGCAGCGACCCGCAGCAGGTGCGGGTCGTGCTGGCCCAGAGCCCGCCCGGCGCGGTCGTCGTGCCGGTCTCGGCGCTGTGGACCGGCCTCGACGGCCGCACGATGGTGACCGTGGCCGACGGGCCCGAGCGGCGCGACGTGCCGGTCGACGTGCGGCTCACGGTCGTCGGGCGGGCCGCGGTGACCGCGCCGGCCGGGGCGCTGCCGGCCGGGAGCCGGGTGGTGGTCGCCTACCGCGACGGGCGGCCCGGCGGTGGCTGAGGCGCTGATCGAGCTGGACGGGGTGACGAAGACCTACCCGGGGCCGCCGCCCGTGCCGGTGCTGCACGGCGTGAGCCTGGCCGTGCGGCCGGGGGAGCTGGTGGCGATCGTCGGGCCGAGCGGGTCGGGAAAGTCGACGCTGCTGAACATGCTCGGGCTGCTCGACCGTCCCACCGGCGGGATCCGGCGGGTGGGCGGCCGCGACACCGGCACGTTGTCCGAGCGGGAGGTGACGGCGCTGCGCAGTACCGTGCTGGGCTTCGTCTTCCAGGCCTTTCATCTCGTCGGGCACCTCGACGCGCGCGGGAACGTGCTGCTGCCCCTGGTCCATCAGGGCACACCGCGGGGCCGGCGGCGCGAGCGGGCCGACGCCGCGCTGGACCGGGTCGGGATGGGCCACCGGCGCCACGCCCGGCCCGCCACCCTGTCCGGCGGCGAGCAGCAGCGGGTGGCGATCGCGCGGGCCGTGGTCCACGATCCCGGGGTCCTGCTGTGCGACGAGCCGACCGGGAACCTCGACCGCGCCAACACCGCCGCGGTGCTGGACCTGCTGCGCGAGCTGGTCACGCCGGAGCGCGCGGTGGTCGTGGTGACCCACGACGCCGGGGTGCGGGACCGGGCCGACCGGGTCATCACGGTGACCGACGGCCATGCCGCGTAGGCCGCGCACCCCGCTGCTGGACGTGCTCGTCCAGGCCGGCCACGCGATCGCCGGGCGGCGCACCCGTTCGGCCCTGACCGCCACCGGGATCGCGCTCGGCATCAGCGCGGTGGTGGCCACCGTCGGCATCAGCGCGACCGCGGCCGGGGCCATCTCCGACCGGTTCGACGCGCTGAAGGCGACCCGGATCACCGCCCAGGTCCCGGCCCAGACGGCCCGGCCCACCCCGGCGAACGTGGCCGAGGTGCGGCGGCTCAACGGCGTCCGGGCGGCCGGCGCGCTGTGCACGGCCGAGCGGGAGGTCCGGCTGTCCCGGCTCGCCCCGCCCGCCGAGCCCGCCGCCGACCGGTACAGCCTCGTCGCCGCCCAGCCCGCCGCCCTGGACGTGCTCGGCGTGCGGATGGTGCAGGGGCGGGCGTTCGACGACGGGCACGGCGCGCGGCGCCAGCCGGTGGCGCTGCTGGACTCGGCGGCGGCCCGATCCCTCGGGGTGGCCGGCCTCGACGGCGGGCAGACGGTCTACCTGGCCGGGGTCGCGCATACCGTGCTCGGGATCTTCGCGGCGCCGGCGGACGAGCCCCGGCTGACCCAGGCGATCGTGGTGCCGTACGAGACCTGCCTCGACGCGCGCGACGACACGTTCGCCACCCCGCAGGTGGTGGTGCGGACCGACCTCGGGGCGGCCGACCAGGCCGGGCACGAACTGCCGCTCGCCCTGCACCCGGAGGACCCGGGCGCGGTCACCGTGCTGCTGCCGCCGGACCTGCGCTCGTTCCGGGCCGGGGTGGAGGGCGACACCCGGGCGCTGTTCCTCGGCCTGGCCTTCGTGTCGCTGGTCATCGCCGCCGTCGGGGTCTCCAACACCACGCTGGTCTCGGTGCTGGACCGGCGCGCCGAGATCGGCCTGCGCCGGGCCGTCGGGGCGTCCCGGCGGGCCGTTGCCGGGCAGTTCCTGGTCGAGAGCGGCGCCCTGGGGCTGGCCGGCGGCCTGCTCGGCACCGTCGTGGGCCTGGACGTCACGGCCGCGGTCGCGCTGGCCCGCGGCTGGCTCGTCACCCTCGACCCGGCCCTGCTGGCCGAGTGCCCTGCCCTCGGCCTCGCGGTCGGGATGCTGGCCGGGCTCTATCCGGCCTACGCGGCCGCCCGGGTCGCCCCCGCCGCCACGTTGCGCGGCGAGTAGCGACCCTCAGACGGCCGCGATCAGCGTCAGTGCCGCGGCGAGCACGGCCGCGCTGATCCGCGCGACCCGGGTGGCCAGCGGGCGCCGGCTCAGCATGGCCACGCTGATCCGGCCCAGGCGCTCCTCGCTCGTCGCCGCGAAGGCCGCGGCCACGCTCATGGCCAGCCGGGTCAGCCCGTACAGGCCCCACGCGGCCGCGCCGAGCCGCCAGTCGCCCAGCAGCACGATCCCGACCGGCACGAGGTACCACGTCCAGAACCCGATCCGGCTGGTGAAGCCCAGCCCGAGCTGGCCCGCGTTGTTCAGCGCCCAGCGGTACGGGCCCCGGTGCAGCAGCGTCTGGTCGGTCTCCCGGTTCAGCTGCGGCATCGGCAGGTCCAGCAGCGCCGCCGCGAGCACGCCGGCCGCCGCCACCATGGCGACCAGCGCGCGGGCCGGCGCCGGCAGCAGCCCGGCCACGAGCCCGAGCACGGCCCCGGCCAGCGCGCCCGCGCCGGTCGCGGCCAGGATCGACGTCAGCGACAGCATCGCGCGCGACGCCGTGCGTTGCCTGCTCCGGTGACCACCGAAGTCCGCGATCCAGGTCGCGGCGTTGGGGGCTCAAGGAATGGTCGCCTGCGCGAGGCCGGACAGCAGCGCCGCGCAGAACGTGAGGACGAGGACGAGCGAGCCCGTCAGCACATGTGACCCACGTAGAACCGGCAGATGCACGGGCTCGGGGACAGGTCCCAGCGGTCGCAGCACGCGTACGTGCGGCAGGCGGCGTCGTCGGACCAGTACCAGCAGCACTTGCCGGCGATGGTCGAGCCGCAGCCGGAGTCGCAGCCGGGGTAGCCGTAGCACCCCCGCGGGGTCGGGGCCGCCTCGGCCGACTTGGCCGCCATGAGCGTGGCCGCGCTCGCGCCGACGATGGCCGCGCCGAGCCGGGCGAGGGTGATCCGCCGGCCCGAGACGCGTTGCAACACCGAAAGATCGGACACTGTTCCTCCCAAAGGACGCTAGGACTGAGCCGGGGCCGCCATCGCGACCGGCCTGAGGAGGTCCTCGAGCGCCGCCGCCGACGACACGTACGCCTTCTCGACGACCTTCCCCTCCCGCAGGCGGAAGGCGAACGGGGTCGACTTGATGTTCAGGGCCTGCACCGCCTCGTGGGCGTCGGGGTCGGTGAAGAACGCGACCGTCGACGGGGCGAGCACGGCCCGCATCTGCTCCACCTTCTCGGTGTCCCGCCCGGCCGCGAGCACGATCAGCCGCGCCCCGGCCGCGGCCGGGGACTGGCTGAACGCCTCGACCCGCTCCTGGCACGGCTCGCAGGCACCCGAGACGAACAGCACGACGTGGTCGGCGGCCGGGCCCACGCCCTCGCGGGCGAACAGCTCCCGCACGCCCTCCGGCAGCGGCCGCATGAGCTCCGGGCCGTCCGAGGCGAAGTCGAACGGGTTGCCGGCCGCGATGCCGAGCATCGTCGCCTGCATGGAGCCCAGGTGGCGGACCACCGAGGCGAACAGCACCGAGAGCACCAGCAGCCAGACGGCCAGGACCACCAGCGCCGTCACCACGAATCCGTTCGTCACCCTCGACCGCCCTTCTGCGGCAGGTCGCTCTCGCCGAGCGACCAGTTCATCGCCAGCCCGTCCCAGTCGACGCGGCCGGTGTACTGCACGGCCATCCGCCGCAGCCGCCCAAGCGCCACGACGGCCAGGGGCACCCCGGCGAGCAGGCACCCGAGCACCGCCCCGGCCGCCCAGCCGCCGGGACCGGCCGGGTCAGCGGCGGACCCCGGCACGGCCAGCAGCACCGCGCAGCCGGCCAGCAGCGCCGCCGCCCGGGCGATCGTCAGCGGGCCGACCGGCTCGGCCGACGAGGACAGGCAACTGCACGGGAACGCCTCCCCGCGCCGGTACGCCCGGGCGGTGAGGAACGTGAACGCGGCCGACAGCACCGCGCATCCGGCCGCGCCCACCCGGGCCGTGGGCGGCGCGACGAGCGCGGCCCCGAGGAGCAGTTCGGCGGCGCCGAGGGCCCGGGCCGCCCCGGTGGAGGCGACGGCCGCGAGCCCGAAGTGCTCCAGCGACGCCACCGTGCCCGCCGGGCGGCGCAGCTTGTGCACGCCCGCCACGACGAACACGCCGCCGGCGGCCAGCCGGATCCCGAGCCCGAGGGACGGGTCGGCGAGCAGGTGCCACGCCCCGCGCAGCAGCGCCGCGAGCGCCGCCAGGCCGCCCACGCCGGCCTAGCCCCGCGCGGAGCCGTGCAGGATCAGGTACCGCTCGCCGGAGCGCGGGTCCTGCCAGGACAGCCCGGTGAGCGCGTCGCCGGCCCGGACCTTGGCCGACTCGTGGTCGTAGTCGGGCAGCCGGCCCTGCTCGAGGCGGATCTGCCCGGCCGACGTGTGGGCCCGGGCCCCGTCGACCGCGCTGACCGTGGCCGTGAGCGGGGTCAGCACGCTGCCGATCGCGGTCGCGGCGACGGTGTTGCGGCTGATCGCGCCCTGGGCCACGACCCGGTCGCCGACGACGAACGCGTCGACGGTCTCCACCCGGCCGCTCACGCCGCTGTACATGCGGGCGCCGGCGGTGGGGGTCACCAGGTAGTCGCCGTCGCGGGTGCGCACCCACAGCCCGTCGCCGGCGATCCGCTCGATGCGGCCGACCACGCCGGTGCCGGCCGCCTCGGGCGCCGCCTCGGCGCCGCCGGCGAAGGCCCCGACGCCGGCCGCGGCGCCGCCCGCCACCACGACGACCTTGAGCAGGGTGCGGCGCTCGACGCCCGTCGCGCCGGCGGTCTCGTTCACAGTGCTGGTCACGGCCGCTCCTTTGGAATGGAAGGGGATCCGCGCTCGGGCCGCCCGCGCCCGGCGTCCGGGGACACCGGTTCGGCCGGGTCGGCCGGAACGGCAGGGTTGGCAGGGTTGATCAAGCCGCGGCGCACGATCTCGGCGGCGAGGCTCGCCCGCGAGGAGGTGCGGGTGAACCTCTTCAGCTCCGCCAGCCTGCGCCGGACGGTGGCCTCGCTCAGATAGAACATCGCCGCGATCGTCGCGTCGGTCGCGCCGACGACGATCTGCGCGCCGATCTTGCGATGAAGATCTGACAGGCGTTGGAAATCCGTACTCTCCTCGGGCATCCGCTCCCCCATGAGACGAATGTCTGGCGTGCCGGAAGGTGAGGTCAGGGTGCGTGGCGGGCCGTTGACACGGGCCGTTGGTGTGTCGCATTCTTCGCCGCCCGTATAGGCATGTCAATCGATGGGAATTCGTCCATAAGCCTCGCTTCCGGGCGTCCGTCGCGCGCTGACCACGCGATTGAGCGGTTCCGTTCACCTTGTTGCAACTAATGTGCAAGTACGACATAGTGGCATCGTGGCAGCCGATCGAAGGAGTGCCCCGATGCGCCTGCTCGCCGCCGTCCTGGCGTGCGCCGCCGTGTCCGTGACCGCCGCCTGTGCCCGGGTGCAGCCCGGCGCGGCCGGCGCGACGATCGTGGTGGCAACGGCCGGGGAGCCGGACACGCTCAACCCGGTGCTCAACTACGGCGTCGACGGCGCCTCGCTGATCTTCGACGGCCTCGTGGCCCGCGACGCGGAGAACCGGCTCGTCCCGGCGCTCGCCCGGGAGCTGCCGAGCGTCTCCGCCGACGGCCGGACGGTCACCGCGAGGCTCCGCGAGGGTGTGACCTTCCACGACGGCTCGCCGTTCACCGCCGACGACGTCGTGTTCACCTACGAGGCCGTGCTCGACCCGAAGGTCGACTCCACGCTGCGCTCCGACCTCGACATGCTCGAATCGGTCAGCGCGCCCGATCCGTCCACTGTGGTCTTCGCGCTCAAGTACGCCTACGCACCCTTCGTCCAGCGCCTCGCCCTCGGGATCGTGCCGGCGAAGGCGCTGCGCGGACAGGACCTCAACAGGGCCGGGTTCAACCGCGCGCCGATCGGCACCGGACCGTACACTGTGGACTCCTGGACGGCCGGGGACCGGCTGGTGCTGCGGGCCAACGTGCGGTATTTCGGCGGCAGACCGGCGAACGAGCGCGTCGTGGTGGCGTTCGTGCCCGACGACAACGTGCGGGCCCAGCGCACCCGGGCCGGCGAGTTCGACGCCGCCGAGCTGCCGCCCAAACTGGCGAACGGCTTCAAGAACGAGACCGTGCACCGGGTGCCGACCGCTGACTACCGCGGCGTGATGCTCCCGATGGCGCACCCGGTGACCGGGGATCCGGCCGTGCGCAAGGCGCTCAGCCTCGGCGTCGACCGCGCGGCCATGGTCGCGGGGATCCTCGGCGGGGCCGGCGAGCCCGCGTTCGGGCCGATCCCGCCGAGCTCCGAGTTCGCCGACCCGGCCCTGAACGGCAAGGCGGGCGCCGACCCCGCCGCGGCCACCGCGCTGCTCGACGCGGCCGGCTGGATGCCCGGCGGCGACGGGATCCGGGCGAAGGGCGGGCAGCGGGCCGCGTTCACCGTGATGTACCCGGCGAGCGACAGCCTGCGCAAGGAGCTCGCGCTCGCGCTGACCGCCGACGCCAAGCGGATCGGGATCGAGGTGCGGCCGGAGGGGCTCACGTGGGACGCGATCGATCCCCGCATGCGCACCGACGCGCTCATCATGGGCTACGGCACCCCGTACGACCCGGACTTCGTCTCCTACAAGCTGTTCGGCTCCCGGTTCGCCGGCCAGGCGTACTTCAACCCCGGCTTCTACAGGTCCGCGGAGGCCGACCGGGCGCTGCAGGACGGCCGCGATCGCGCCGACCCGGCCGCCCGCAGGGACGCCTACGTCCGGTTCCAGCGCGCGCTCGCGGCCGACGTGCCGTGGGTGTTCCTCACGTACCTCCAGCACACCTACGTCGTGCGCGAGTCCGTCCGCGGCGTGCGGCCCCGCGTCGAGGCGCACGAGCACGACGTGGCCAACAGCCTGTGGTGGAACCTGCACACCTGGACCAAGGCGTGACCCGGCTGCTCGTGCTCATCGCCACCAGCATGGGCATGTTCGCGCTGGCCGCCGCGTCGCCGTACGACCCGGCCAAGCAGTACGCGGGGTCGGCCGCCTTCACCGCGAGCGAGGAGAACCTGGCCCAGCTGCGGGCGAACTGGGGCGTCGACGATCCGCTGCCGGTGCAGTACTGGCGCTGGATCACCAACCTGGCGCGGGGCGACCTCGGCTGGTCCACCACCCGGCACGAGCCGGTCGCCGACGTTCTGGCCGCCCGGGCCGGCTGGACGCTGCTGCTCGTCGGGCTCGCGCTCGCCCTGGTGCTGACGGCGAGCCTGGTGCTGGGCACGCTCGCGGCGCACCGGCGCGGCGGGCTGCTGGACAAGGGACTGCGCGCGGCCGCGTACGCCGTCGAGGCGATGCCGGTCTTCTGGCTCGCCCTCGCCGCGATCACCGTGTTCGCGCTCGTGCTGGGCTGGTTCCCGGCCGGCGGGCTCACCGACGTTGCGGCCGACGTCACGAGTTTCGGTGACGTGTCCCACCACCTGGTGCTGCCGGTCGCGGTCCTGGCCGTCTCGCAGGCGCCGTGGTTCCTGCTGTTCGTGCGGGACGCGGTGGCCGAGAGCCTGCGCGACGACTACGTGCTCGCCGCCCGGGCCCGCGGCCTGCCGGGCCGGATCGTGCTGTTCGGGCACGCCCTGCGCACCGCGCTGCTGCCGTTCCTCACCCTCGTCGGCACCCACCTGCCCGAACTCGTCGGCGGGGCGGTGCTGGTCGAGACCGTCTTCTCGCTGCCCGGCCTCGGCGCGGTGACCGTGCACGCGGCGATGGGCAGCGACTTCCCGCTGCTGGCGGCGATCACGCTGATCACCACCGCCGTCGTGCTCGCCGCGAACCTCCTCGCCGACCTGGCCTATCGCGCCGCCGACCCGAGGGTGCGCCTTGACTAAGCCCGCCGTTGTACTGGCCGTGCTCGTCGCGGCCGCGCTGCTCGTACCGGCGGCGTGGCCCCTCGACGAGAGCGCCGTCGCGCTGCACCAGACCAACGAGCCGCCGTCCTGGACCCACCTCGCCGGCACCGACGACCTCGGCCGCGACGTCGCCCACCGCACCCTCGCCGGGCTTCGCGTCTCGCTGATCGTCGGGGCGGTCGCCGCGCTCGTGGCCGCGGTGCTGGGCGGGATCGTGGGGGCTGCCGCCGGTACCATCGGGGGCTGGACCGACCGGATCCTCATGCGGGTCATCGACACCGTCTCGGCGCTGCCGCACCTGCTGCTCGGGATCTTCATCGTGGCGATGCTGCGGCCCGGGCTCGGCGCCGTCATCCTCTCCGTCGCGCTGACGCACTGGCTGTCCACGGCCCGGATCGTGCGCGCCGAACTGCTGTCGCTGCGCACCCGGCCGTTCGTCGACGCGGCGATCTCCGGCGGCGCGGGCCGCACCCGCGTGCTGACCCGGCACCTGCTGCCGCACGTGCTGCCCCGGCTGGCCCTGGCCACCACGCTCATGGTCCCGCACGCGGTGTGGCACGAGACCGCGCTGTCGTTCCTCGGCCTCGGCCTGCCGCCGCATCTCGCCTCGCTCGGCAACATGATCAACGACGGGCAGCGGTCGCTGCTGACCGGCGCCTGGTGGGCCAGCCTCGCGCCGGGCGCCGCGATCGTCGTGGTCACCCTGGCGGTCGCCGCGGTCGCCGCGCGCTGGCGGGACCGGCTCGACCCGCGCGTGCGGGCGGAGCTGCAGCTGTGACCGCCCTGACCGCCTTGACCACGCTGGCCGTCCGCGGGCTCTCGGTCCGCTTCCGGCGGCGCGACGGCGACGTACATGCGGTGACCGACCTCAGCCTCACGCTGCGCCGGGGCGAGCTCCTGGCGGTCGTCGGCGAGTCCGGCTGCGGCAAGTCCGTGCTCGCGCACGCGATCCTGGACCTGCTGCCCGCCAACGCCGTCGTCAGCGGGTCGGTGTCGTTCGGGGACGGGGTGCGGTTCGCGCGGGGCCGGGACATCGGCCTCATTCCGCAGAGCCCGGCCACGGCGCTCACCCCGGTGCGGACCGGGAGGTCGTTGCTCGCCGAGACGCTGCGCGTGCACGGCCGGCCCGGAGCGGACGCCGACCGGATCGCGACGGAGGCCGGGCTCGAGCCGGGCGACCTGGACCGGTACCCGCACCAGCTCTCCGGCGGCATGGCCCAGCGGCTCGCCACGGCCCTCGCGATCGCGCCCGACCCGGCGGTGCTGCTCGCCGACGAGCCCACCTCCGGCCTGGACCGGCCGCTCGTCGACCGGACCCTCGACCTGCTGCGGCGGCGCTGCGACGACGGCGGCGCGGTCCTGATCATCACCCACGACCTCGCGGCGGCCGAGCGGGTCGCGGACACGGTCGCCGTCATGTACGCCAGCCGCGTCGCCGAGCACCGCCCGGCCGCCGCGTTCTTCGCCGGGCCGGCCCACCCGTACGCCGCCGCGCTGCTCGACGCCCGGCCGGACCGCGCGTTCACGCCGATCCCGGGCCACCCGCCGATGCTCACCGCGCTGCCGCCGGGCTGCCCGTTCGCGCCGCGGTGCGCGCGGGCCGACGCCGGCTGTGCCACGCTGCCCACATGGACGGGAGGTGCCGCGTGCCACCATCCGCTGGCCTGAGCGCGCACGACGTCACCGTCGCCTACGGCGGCCGGACCGTGCTCGACCGGGCCACCGTCCGCGTCGAGCCGGGCGAGACCGTGGGGCTGCGCGGCCCGTCCGGCTGCGGCAAGTCCACCCTCGTGCGCGTCCTCGCCCTGCTGCACCGGCCCTCGCACGGGCACGTCAGCCTCGACGGCGAGCCGGTCGGCGGCGCGCGGCACCGGGCCCCGGTCGCCGCCCGGACGCGCATCGGCGTGCTGTTTCAGAGCCCGCGCGGCGCCGCCGATCCCCGCCTCAGCCTCGCCGACCTCATCGCCGAGCCGCTGCGCGCGGTGCGCCGCCCCGCGGAGGAGGTGCGGGAGCGGGTGGCGGAGCTCGCCGATATCGCCGGGCTGACCCCGGACCTGCTGCGCCGCCGGCCGCACGCGGTCAGCGACGGGCAGCTGCAGCGCGCCTGCCTGGCCCGGGCCCTGGCCCACCGGCCGGACTACCTGCTCTGCGACGAGGCGACGGCGATGCTCGACGCCTCCACCCAGGCGCACGTCGCCGCCGTCATCACCGGGCACCAGCGCCGCTTCGGCACCGGTGTCCTGCTCGTCACCCACGACCCGGCCCTCATCGCCCGCTGGGCCGACCGCATCCTGGAGGGGATCCCGTCATGACACTGTCCATCGTGGACGCCGCCGCGCTGCAGGAGAGCTGGGACCGCCAGCAGGAGGCGTACATGCCCGACCGGGAGCACCGCTTCACCGCGATGCTCGACGCCGTGGCCGCCACCGCCGGGCCGGGTCCCGTGCGGCTGCTCGATCTGGCCGGCGGTACCGGATCCATCACCCTGCGCGCCCTGCGCCGCTTCCCGTTCGTGGAGGCGGTCGTGCTCGACCTCGACCCGGCCCTGCTCGCCATCGCGGAGGGCAGCCTGGCCGGGCGGGCCGCCGTGGTCTCCGCCGACCTGTCCGGCCCCGGGTGGACCGCCGCGCTGCCGTCCCGCGAGTTCGACGCGGTGCTCACCTCGACCGCCCTGCACTGGCTCCCGGCCGAGCGGGTGCGGCGGTTGTACGGCGAGATCCGCGACCTGCTCCGCCCGGGCGGGGTGTTCGTCAATGCCGACCACATGCCCGACGGGAACCTGCCGACGCTCACCAAGAATCTGCTCGCGGCCGAGGAGGCGACCCGCAACGCGCGCTACGCCGCCGGGGCCGCCCTGTCGTGGAGCCGATGGTGGGAGCACGTGGCCACGGTGCCGGAGCTGGCCGACCCGGTCGCCCGCCGCCACGAGATCTACCCGTCCGGCCACGCGGCGGAGCACACCCCGCCGGTCGCCTGGCACCTCGAGGCACTGCGCGCGGCCGGGTACGCCGAGGCCGGCATCCTCTGGCGCGGCGGGCCGGACGCGGCGGTCGCCGGGGTGCGGTGATGCATAGGACGGCGGCGGCTGGGTAGTTCACGCTGGCAATAGACAGACGCTGATTTCCTCGCGCAGTCCGGGGGAGGGAGGCGGACATGAGCCAGCAGGCGGACCCGCACGAGCACCACTGGTTCGCCCCACCGTCGCGGCCGGTCACGTGGTGGTACGTGGCCGGCCTGGTCTTCGCCCAGTTCGTGTTCTACGTGGCGCTGCTCGGCCCGGCCATCGTCGGCATCGGCATCAAGGTGCAGCAGATCGTGCCCGACGCGCAGAAGACCTCCGCGCTGGGGACCGTGGCCGGGTTCGGCGCCCTGTTCGCCGTCGTCGGCAACGTGCTGTTCGGCCGGTTCTCCGATCGCACCACGTCGCGGTTCGGGCGGCGAAGGCCGTGGATCGTCGGCGGTACCGTCGTCATGACCGTGGCGTTGCTCGTGATGGCGCTCGGCCAGACCGTCGCCGTCGTCACCGCCGGGTGGTGCCTGGCCCAGCTCGGCGCCAACGCGACCCTCGCGCCGTTCATCGCCACCATCTCCGACCAGGTCCCGCAGTTCCAGCGGGGCAGCGTCTCGGCCCTCGTCGGCATCGCGCAGAACGTGGGCATCCTCGGCGGCACCTACATCGCCCAGCTGTTCCAGCACCAGATCGTCATCATGTTCGTGGTGCCGGCGATCCTGTCGATCGGGGCCATGCTGCTGTTCGCCGTGATCCTGCCCGATCAGCGGCTGCCGGTACGGCCACCGCCCATGAACGTCCAGGAGTGGCTCTCGACGTTCTGGCTCAACCCGGCCAAGCATCCCGACTTCGCGCTCGCCTGGGCGTCGCGGTTCCTCATCACGCTCGCCACGTTCATGTTCACCACGTTCCGGCTGTTCTTCCTGCAGGACGAGCTCGGGCTGAGCGAGGACGCGGCGCCGGCGGCGGTGACGATCGGCGTGCTCGTGTACACCATCGCGCTCGTCGCCTCCGGCTGGATCGCCGGGAAGATCTCCGACCGCACCGGCCGCCGCAAGATGCTCGTGGCCGGCTCGACGCTGCTGTTCGGCGTCGGCATCGTGGCCCTGGCGCACGTCACGACCGTCGGGCAGTTCTACGCCGTCGAGGCGGTCATGGGCGTCGCCTACGGCATCTACGTCGGCGTCGACCTGGCGCTCGTCGTCGACGTGCTGCCCAACCCGGACGACTCCGGCAAGGACCTCGGGGTGTTCAACATCGCCAACGCGCTGCCGCAGACCGTCGCACCCGTTTTCGGCGCGGCACTGCTGGCGGTCGGCAGCGCGACCAACCAGAATTACACCTTGCTGCTGTACAGCGCCGGGGTCGCGGCACTGGTCGGCGCGCTGGTGGTACTGCCGATCAAGAAGGTGAGGTAGCCCCCGATGACGAGCGAGGGCGAGCGGATCGAGGCGCTCCTGGCGGACCTGACGCCGGCGGAGAAGGCCGGGCAGCTGACCCAGTACTTCTACTTCACACTCCCCGGCGAGGCCGATCCGGCCCTCGGCGTCGACGCCGCCGCGCAGCCGCGCGAGGTCGAGGCCGCGCTGGCCCGCGGCGGCGTCGGCGCGCTGCTGTTCGTCACCGACCCGGCCGAGATCAACCGGCTGCAGCGCCTCGGCATCGAGGGCAACCCGCACGGCGTGCCGGTGCTGTTCGGCTTCGACGTCATCCACGGGCTGCGGACCATCTTCCCGGTGCCGATCGCGATGGCCGCCTCCTGGGACCTGGAGACGATCGAGCGCGGGCAGGCCATCGCCGGGCGGGAGGCGCGCGCCGTCGGCATCCACTGGACGTTCGCGCCGATGGTGGACATCGCCCGCGACCCGCGCTGGGGCCGCATCATCGAGGGCGCCGGCGAGGACCCGTTCCTGGGCGCCGCCGTGGCCGCGGCCCAGGTGCGCGGCTTCCAGGGCGGCGGGATCATCGCGGGGCCGAAGCACTTCGCGGGGTACGGCGCCGCACTCGGCGGGCGCGACTACGACGAGGCCAACATCTCCGAGTACGAGCTCTGGAACACCTACTTCCCGCCGTTCCGGGCCGCCGTCGAGGCCGGGGCCGGCAACATCATGACCGCCTACATGGACCTCAACGGCGTCCCCGCCTCCGGCAGCCACTGGCTGCTGACCAAGGTGCTGCGCGACACGTGGGGCTTCGAGGGCTTCGTGGTCAGCGACGCCAACGCGGTCAAGAACCTGGAGACGCACGGGTTCGCCGCCACCCCCGCCGAGGCCGCCGCCCGCGGGCTGCTGGCCGGGGTGGACCTGGAGATGGCGGTGTCGGAGCCGTCGTACGTGCACCTGCCGTCCGCGGGGGTCGACGCGGCGGTCGACGTCAGCGTGCGGCGGGTGCTGGCGGCGAAGCAGCGGCTGGGGTTGTTCGACGAGCCGTACGTGGACGAGGAGCGGGCCCGGGCGGTGCTGGCCGACCCCGCGCACCGCGAGGCGGCGCGGGTGGCGGCGCGGCGCAGTGCGGTACTGCTGCGCAACGAGGGCGACCTGCTGCCGCTGGACGCCGGGGCGCTCGGCTCCATCGCCGTGCTCGGGCCCCTCGCGGACTCCAGGCGCGACACGCTCGGGCCGTGGGTGTTCGACTTCGACCTCGGCGAGACCGTCACCGTCCTCGAGGGCATCCGCCGGGCGGCCGGCGACGGCGTGCGGGTCGAGTACGCCCGGGGCGTCGCGGTGAGCCAGCGGACGTATCCGTCCATGTTCGACATGTTCGGCGGCAACCGCCCCGAGGACCCTTCCGGCTTCGACGAGCCGGCCGAGTTCGCGCGGGCCGTGGAGCTGGCGGCCGGGGCGGACGTGGCGGTCGTCGTGGCGGGGGAGTACCAGAACATGATCGGCGAGGCGGCCTCGCGCTCGTCGCTGAAGCTGCCGGGCCGCCAGCTGGAGCTCATCCAGGCGGTCGTGGCCACCGGCACGCCGACGGTCCTGCTCGTCATGAACGGCCGCCCGCTCGACCTGCGCTGGCCGGCCGAGCATGTGCCGGCCATCCTGGATATCTGGTACCCCGGCAGCCAGGGCGGGCACGGCGTCGCCGATCTGCTGTTCGGGGCGGAGTCGCCGGGCGGGAAGCTGCCGTTCACGTGGCCGCGCACCGTGGGGCAGGTGCCGATGTTCCTCGGCCACACCCGCTCGCACGAGCCGCAGCACCAGTTCAAGCGCTACTGGGACGAGGAGAGCACGCCGCTGTTCCCGTTCGGGCACGGGCTCGGCTACGGGCGGTTCAGCTACGACGGGCTGACGGTGGAACCCGCGCGCGCCGGGCTGGAGGACACCGTGACGGTGAGCGTCGACGTCACGAACAGCGGACCGCGCTCGTCTCCCTCGCCGTCGCCGTCGCCGTCGCCGTCGCCGTCGCCGTCGCCGTCGCCGTCTCCCTCGCCCTCGCCCTCGCCCGAGGTCGTCCAGTTGTACCTGCACCAGCGGCACGGGCGGGCGTCGCGGCCGGTGCGGGAGCTGAAGGGGTTCGAGCGGATCGTGCTGAACCCGGGCGAGACGCGGCGCGTGTCCTTCACCGTCGGACCGGAGCAGCGGCGGTACTGGCACCCGGCCGTGCGGGACTGGGTGCTGGATGCCGCTGAGTTCGACGTCTGGGTCGGCGGCTCCTCGTCGGCCTCGCTGACAGCGTCCTTCGCTGTCTTGTCTGTCTTGGAGCCCTGATGCGTTGGGAATCCAGCGAACGTTGGGTTCGCGGCCGGCACGGTGACGTGACCATTGTGGACAGCCGGGCGCCGATCCTCGTGTGGGAGGACGACCGGCCCGTGCCGCGGTACGCCTTCCCCGACGCCGACGTGCGGACCGACCTGCTGCATCCGTCCGGGCCGCACTTCGACCTCGTCGTCGGCGACGAGCGGATCGCCCGGGCCGCGTGGCGCCATGCCGACCCGGAACTCGCCGGATACCTCGTGGTCGCGTGGAAGGCGGCGCGCTGGTACGAGGAGGAAGAGGAGATCTTCATCCACCCGCGCGACCCGCACAAGCGCGTGGACGCCATCGCCAGCAGCCGGCACGTGGTGGTCTCGATCGGCGGCACGGTCGTCGCGGACACCCACGCGCCGGTGCTGGTGTTCGAGACCTCGCTGCCGATCCGGTACTACATCCCGCCCGTCGACGTGCGCCTCGACCTGTTCGAGCGCTCGGAGCTGCGGACCGGCTGCCCGTACAAGGGGACGGCCGCGTACTGGACGCTGCGCGAGCCGGGGGACGGGCCGCGGGACGTCGCCTGGTACTACGACGAGCCGCTGCCGGCCGTCGGGGCGATCAAGGGCCTCATCGCGTTCTACAACGAGGCGGTCGACCTGACGGTGGACGGCTTGCCGCTGCCCCGGCCGCAGACGCCGTTCAGCAGCATTTTCGCGTGACTGCTGCGGTTTTTGTCACCTGCCTCCGCCGAACTGGAGCCGTCTGCGCGATTGACACGGAACGCGGTTGAAAACACCCTTAGCGGACGAAATTGTTCGTCTGCTCAGGGAGTCACCGCACGATGCCGTACCGTCACCGGCTCTGGATCGCCGCCGTGCTTGGGATCGCCGCGATCGTCGTGGTCGCGCTGGGGCCGGGAACCGCGCCGGTGTCCGCGGGTGCGGCCGCCGCGTCGCGGACCGTGGGCGGGGTGGCGCTGGTGAACGACGCCACGCACCGGCCGGTGCTGGGGTTGAGCCCGCTGACCGGCGGCACCGTGGTCGACCTGAGCCGGCTCTCGGGGCGCGACCTGGGCCTGCAGGCCGCGTCGACCGGCGCCGCGACGTTCACCCTGACCGGCGCGAGCGGGGCGAGCTTCACGGCCACCGGGCCGCAGGGCTATGTGGACTGCCCGTTGCTGGCGACGCCGGACGAGTACACCCTCACGGTGGTGACCGAGCGTGGCGAGCACTCCACTGTGCGTTTCACGGTGACCGACTCCGCGGCGTTGCCGGCGCCCCTCGACGTGCTGTTCGTCGGCAACAGCCTGCTCGGCACGTTCACCAAGGCGTCGGGCGAGAACACCCCGCAGCTGGTGCGCCACCTGGCCACGACCCGCGGCCGCACGCTGAACGTCACGCAGGTCATCCACTCCGGCTACACGCTGCAACACTCCTGGGACGACGGCCTGGCCGGCCCGGCCCTCGACGGAAGGAAGCGATACGACTACATCGTGTTGCAGGAGTACAGCACGTTCGTCGCGCTGAGCCCGGACGACGCCATGCGCACGCTGCTGCACACGTACGAGCCAACGTTCGCCCGCGCGCTGAAGCCGGGCGGGCGGGTGGTGCTATTCAAGAACTGGGCGCTGGTCGACCCGGACCCGTTCGCCTCGCGGGCGGCCGCGAAGACCGCCATCGACACCGGGTACGCCGCCCTGTCCTCGGCCCTGCGGACGCCGAACCTGCTCGCCCCGATCGGCGACGAGTTCGAGACGATCGCGGCCGAGCGGGGGCCGTCCTACCTGATCGTGCCGGACGGCAAGCACCCGAACGACCGGGCCATCTACCTGGACGCCGTCACGCTCTTCGGCATCCTCTTCCACGACTCGCCGCGCGACCTGACCGACCTGTACGTGGACCCGGCCGATGCCGCGTACCTGCGCTCGGTGGCGGCGGCCGCGATCGGTTACTGAGCGACCTTCACGTCGATCCGACCGGCGGCGCCTATCTGCGCTTCGGTGGCGGCGGGCGCGTTTGCCGGCGGCGTGCGTTTGCCGGCGGCCTGCGCTTTGGTGGCGGTGGGTGCGTTTGCCGGCGGCCTGCGTTTCGGTGGCGGCGGGGCGCGATCGTTTACTGAGCGACCTGGGCCGGGTTCGACCAGGAGGCCCACTGGCTGTTGCGCCGCTCCTCGGCCGAGCGGATGAACCGCTCGGTGCGCGGGTCGGCCAGGCCGGTCAGCGCGACGAGGGACGAGAGGACGCCGAGGAGGCACAGGGCGTACAACGCGATGCCGAGCGGGGCCGAAATCCCTCCGGCGTTGTAATAACGGCCCAGGGAGATGACCGTCGACTCCGGCGTCAGGCCCAGGGCCAGCCACTGCCCGACGAGCAGCACCGCCCCACCCCCGCGGGCGAGGTGCGCGGCGGCGATCCGCCCGCCGCGCGCGAACCCGGCCGCGACGGTGGCCACGATCCCGCCCGCGCCGATGAGCACGGCGAACAGCCCGAACACGAGCAGCGCACCGGGCCGGTCACCGAGGTACGGGTCGATCCGCAGCGCCACGATCAGCGCGCCGAGGCTCAATGCGGTGCCGACGCCGAGCAACCACACTGCGCGCTGCAACCTGCCGGGCGCGCGCTCGTTCGCCGAGTCCGCCTGCTCGACCACCGCATTCGCGCGCTCGGCCACCGTGTTCTTGCGCTGCGGCAAGCTGGACGCTCGTTCGTTCGCCGTGTCCGCGTGCTCGGCCACCACGTTTGCGCGCTGCGGCCGGCCGGACGCTCGTTCGTTCGCCGTGTCCGCGCGCTCGGCGACCGTGTTCGCGTGCTCGGCCACCGCGTTGGCGTGCTGCGATCGGCCGAGTGCGCGCCCGGGCATCGCGCTTGCGTGCTCGGGTGTGGCATTCGCGGGGTCGGTCAGGGCTTCGCGGATCGCCGGGTGTCCAAAGAGGACGGCCGCGGTCGCCAGGGCCAGCACGATGAGCGCGGTGACGGCGCCGCCGATCCAGGACGGCGGGCCGATCCAGAAGTCGTAGCCGACCGGCCACATGGCTTGGTGATAGGTGTACGACAGCAACAGCACCAGCGCGATTCCCGTGCCGCAGAGCCAGATCAGCCCGCTGCGGCCCGACGGGCGGCCGGCCAGCAGCAGCACCGCGCCGGCGAGCAGCAGGACCGCGAACGTGGTGCCCGAGATGGCCGCCACGAGCGCATCGGCCGAGGTCAGGTTGGACAGGTACGGCTCCACGCGAGCGTTGCGCACGCCGACGGCGAAGGCATAGAAGAGCGCCGTCAGGCCGCCGAGCGCGACAAGAACGGCGAGCAGGCCGAGCAGCAGTGGCACGCGCGAGGGTCGGGGCACCGGGGCACGGTACCGGATCTTGGATGGGCGTAGATGGGCCGA
Organism: Dactylosporangium sp. CS-033363; assembly: GCF_050942475.1. Lineage (NCBI taxonomy): Bacteria > Bacillati > Actinomycetota > Actinomycetes > Micromonosporales > Micromonosporaceae > Dactylosporangium > Dactylosporangium sp. CS-033363. The sequence continues at coordinate 4,596,855 of NZ_CP192032.1, forward strand.
TCGGGCAGGGCTGGCCGACCGGTCAGGCCCCGCTGCGGTGGACCGTCGGCCTCGCCTGGGGGAGCGAATCGTGGATCTGCCGCGCGGCGGATTCCGGGCCGCGGCACGTACGGTGAAAGCATGGGCGACGCCGGGGAGGGGCGTGCCGACTGACGGTCTGCGCCACTGCGCGCAGTTCTACCACGACGCCGAGCACCGCGGGTCCACCACTGCACGACGCCGCGCCCGACGCCACGCCCCTCGCCCGGACCGCTGCCGCCCTGCCCGGCCCGGCCCGGTGTGACCGTCGGCGCAAGGGCCCGCGTCGAGGCCGCCCACACCCGCGCCACCCTGCTGCACCGCCGCTACGAGCGCCCTTGAAGGACTGTCCTTGGATTAACCGGACGGGCGTTGGATTCGACGGGCGGGGCGTTGGGGTTGCCAAGCGGGCGTTGGATTCGACCGGCGGGCGGAGTCGATCCGGGCATCAGGGCGCGCCGGGGATGGCGAGGCCGGCGCTGTAGGCGATGACGACCAGCTGGGCCCGGTCGCGGGCGTGGAGCTTGGTCATGGCGCGGTTGAGGTGGGTCTTGGCAGTCACCGGGCTGATGGCCATGCGCGCGGCGATCTCGTTGTTGGACAACCCCTGCGCGGCCAGGGCCACCGCCTCGCGCTCGCGGGTGGTCAGGCGGTGCAGGACGGCGGGATCGGGGCGGGGCGGCTGGGTGACGTACCGGTCGATGAGCTTGCGCGTGACCGACGGGGCCAGCAGCGCGTCACCCCGCGCCGCGACGCGCACGGCGTGCAGGAAGTCCTCCGGCAGGATGTCCTTGACCAGGAAGCCCGCGGCGCCCGCGCGCAATGCGTCGAGGATGTACTCGTCCAGCCCGTAGTTCGTCAGCACCACCACGTGCACCGACTCCAGGGCCGGGTCGGCGGCGATGCGCCTCGTGGCCTCGATGCCGTCGACCAGGGGCATGCGTACGTCGATGAGGACGACGTCCGGGAAGTGCTGCCGGGCCAGGGCGACCGCCTCCGCGCCGTCGCCGGCCTCGGCCACCACGTCGATGTCGTCCTCGGCGTCCAGCAGGGCTCGGAATCCGCTGCGGATGAGGGGCTGGTCGTCCACCAGCAGGACCCGGATCACGGTACCCGGGTCGTGGGCAGTTCGGCGTGGACGGTGAAGCCGCCCTCGCGGCGGGGCTCGGCGCGCAGGCGGCCACCCAGTGCGGTCACCCGCTCGTGCATGCCTTGCAACCCCACGCCCGGGCTCGGCGGGTGCCGCGGGGTAGCGGTGCCGTCGTCGTCGACCTGGACCACCACGGTGCCGCCGGGGCGATAGCTGATCCGAACGGTGGCGGCGCCGGCCGCGGCGTGCCGGGCGACGTTGGTCAGGGCCTCCTGCACGATCCGGTACGCCGTGCGCTGTACCGCCGCTGGGACGTCGGTGCGCGTCCCCTCGATGGTCAGCGACGCCGCGAGGCCGGCCGCCCGGGCCCGTTCGACGAGGTCGGGAACCTGGTCCAGGCCCGGCGGCGGGGTGGTGTCGTCATCACGCAGGGCCTCCAGGGTCGCCCGCAGCTCGCGGGCCGCTTCCCGGCCGGCGTCGCGAATCGCCAGCAGGGCCGGGGATACCGGCTCGCCGCGCTTGCCGGCCAGGTGTACCGCGGCCTCGGCCTGCACCTTGATCACCGATATCTGGTGGGTGAGGGAGTCGTGCAGCTCGCGGGCGATGTGCAGGCGCTCCTCGCCGGCGCGGCGCAGGGCGGCCTCCTCGCGGGTGCGCTCGGCCTCGTCGGCGCGGCGCTCGGCCTGGCGCAGCGCCTCCCCAGCCGCGGCCGCGGCGATCAGCCAGGCCAGCTCCAGCACGTCGCGGGCCTCTACGAACGCGGCGCCGGCGGGCAGGCCCGAGGCCATCGCGGCGAGCGGCAGGCCCACGAGCATGGCCACGCTCACGGCGATCGTGGCGGCGCGATGACCGGCGCGCATCGCGGCGTACACCGCGACCAGGTACGCCACGGCGAACACGTTCAACCCGGCCGTGCGGTACCCCAGTGCACACACGCCCGCGACGATCAGCACGGTCACCGGGGCCCGGCGGTGCGCGACAAGGGCGAGTCCACCGGCGGCCAGCAGCGCGTACTCGACCGCGGTGACACCGCCGACCGGGTGCTCGGCGCGACCGGCGAGCACAAGGATGGCCGCGACGCCAAGCGCACTCGCCCCGTCCAGGACCCCGATGCGCGCACCGCCCATGCCGGTCACCCTAGCTGGACCGGTAAGCCCGGCGAATCGTGCGCTGGGACCGTTTCCGGCTGCTGCGGGCGCAGTAGATCGCGGTGCGCGGCAACAGGGATGCCGGCCCCGGCACGGTGCGCCGCGGCGGCGGACCGGGATGCCCCGCGATTCGTGCGCGTGGACGGTTTCGGGCTGCTGCGGGGGCAGTAGATCGCGGTGCGGCTGCCACGGCCACGGCAACCGCGATGCCACCCCTGGCACGATGCGCGCCGGCGGGCCGGGCGGCCACGATCGAGCGCATGCTGACACTCGACCGGATCGTGGCCACCGTGGCCGCACTGCTCGCACTCGCCGGCCTCATCGCCGGCTCCCTGGCCCTCGCCGGGCGCCTTGGCCGGTACCGCAAGGCGGGGCCCGCGGCGGCCGTCGGCGCCGGTGCCGCCGGACTGCTCGTCGGCGCCTGGGTGGTGCTCACCGCCGACGGCGGGTCGGGCACCGGCAACGGTGTCGTCGGTGGCTTCGCCGCCCTCGCCTTCGGACTGGCCGCGATCATCTGCGGTGCCCTGGCCCGGAATCGGCAGCGCGCCGCCGCATGAGGAGCGTGGTGAGCATGCCCGTGGGACGCCTGTAGCACCTGGCCTTCGGATTGGCCGCGATCGTGTGTGGCCCGGGCCCGGAACCGGCAGCGCGCCGCGGGGAAGGCGTGGCGGGCATGGCCGTGGGCCGCCTGCACCGCCTCACCGTCGGATCGGCCGCGCATCGTCTGCGGGACCGTGGCCCGGAACCGGCAGCGCGCCGCCTGGACCTCGCACTCACCGTGGGGGCGTCAGTAGCGTGGCGGGCATGCCTGTGGGTCGCCTGCATCACCTGATCTTCGACTGCCCTGAGCCGGCCGTGGCGGCGCGGTTCTGGAGTGGGCTGCTCGGCCGGCCGATCACGTACGAGACTCCGGACTTCGTGGTCGTCTCGGCCGACAGCACCACGTCGGGGCTGGCCTTCCGGCGGGTCGACGGGCACCGGCGGCCGACGTGGCCCGATCCGGCGGTACCGCAGCAGCTGCACCACGACGTGATGGTCGACGACCTGGCGGCCGCGACCGCCGCGGTCCTCGCGCTCGGGGCGGTGCGGCTGCCGGGGGACCACGTGTTCGCCGATCCGGCCGGGCACCCGTTCTGCCTGATCCCGCGGCCGGGCTGGGCGCCGCCGGTGGGGGACTGAAGCTCAGGCGTCGAGCAGCGAGACGGAGATCCAGGGTCCGCTGTACCAGTACCCCGCGCCCAAGCCGCGCAGCTTGCCCCGGCCCAGGTGGTCGGCGTACCGGCGGACGAACATCGACGGGTCGGCGATGAGCAGGCGGCCGCCCGGGCGCAGGACCCGCACCGCCTCGTCCAGGGCTCGGCGGCGGCCCTCGGGGGACTTGATGTTGTGGATGGCCATGGCGCTCGTGACGACGTCGAAGGAGGCGTCGGGGAACGGCAGGGCCGTCAGGTCGCCGGTGTGCACCTCGACCCGGTCGGCGACGCCGGCCGCGGCTGCGTTGGCGAGGGTCTTCTCGGGACGGTTGCCGCTCTGGTCGGCGGTCCACAGGTCCACGCCCACGGCTCGGCCGCGGGGGAGGCGTTGAGCCGCCGCGATCAGGACCGCGCCGCGGCCGCAGCCCAAATCCAACAAGCGTTCGTCGCCGGCCAGCCCGGTCCGGTCGAGGATGGATTCCCAGGCGCGCAGTTTGCCCCGCAGCGTGGTGTGCAGGTAGATCCCGGCGCCGGCCACCAGCACCGCGCCGGCCACCGCCAAGGGGATCCGGGCCGCCTGCCACCACACGGCGCCCGCGATCGCTGCCAGGCCTGCCGCGCCCAGGACCGCCGGGATCGGTGGGGCGTCGATGCCGTACTGAGGCCGCTCAATCTTTGACATGCTGTAAGGGTTAGTCGAACTCTTACACGTTGTCAAGGATTGGTGCGAACGGTATGGTGATCGCCGATGACCGATGCGCCCGCCCGCCGACGCCGTGCCGATGCCCAGCGCAGCGTCGACGCGATCCTCGCCGCGGCCCACACGGTGCTCGGCGCGCGGCCCGACGCCGGCATGGAGGAGATCGCGGCCGCCGCCAGCGTCACGCGGCAGACCGTGTACGCCCACTTCGCCTCGCGCGACGCGCTCATCGCGGCACTCATCGAGTCGGCGGGGGCCGAGACCGTCGGGGCCATCGCGGCCGCCGGGCTCGACACGCTCCCGCCGATCGAGGCGCTGCAGCGCTACCTCGAGCTCGGCTGGGACCTCATCCGGCGCCATCCGTACCTGCTGTCGACGGCCCTCAGCCGCAACCCGCCCGGCAGCGAGAGTGCCCACGCCGCCGGCACCGGGCACCTCGAACGGCTCATCGAGCGCGGCCGCCAATCCGGCGACTTCGATCGCACGCTGCCGGCCGCGTGGCTGGCCGCCGCGGTGATCGGGCTCGCGCACACCGCCGCCGACGAGCTGCGCGCCGGTCGGCTCGGCGCCGACGAGGCGTACGCCGTCTTCGCGGAAAGTGCCATGCGCGTGTGCGAGGCCGCCCGATGAGGACGCGCGCCGCCCTCGCGAAGAACGGGAACGTGAGCGCCGCAGGGTGGCCCCGCGAGGCCGCTCGATGAGGACGCGTGCCGCCCTCGCGAAGAACGGGAATGCGAGCGCCATACGGCGGCTCCGCGAGGCCGCCCGATGAGGGCCCGCCGCCTGATCGCGGCCCTCGCGCCGCTGCTCGTCATAGCGCTCGCCGGTTGTGACAAGGCGACGCGGGACGACAGCGAGGCCGCGAGAAATCCCCAGTGCCCGCGGGCGTCGGCGCCACAGGGCAAGGACGTGGTCAGCGAGCACCCCGAAGGCGTCACCGTCGCCGAGCGCGGGTTGAGCAAGGGCGGCAGCGGCCGGACCGTGTCGATGGGCGCGGTCATCGCCAACACCACTGACCGGGTCGCCTACCGCACGCGGGTCAGCCTGCATCCCCTCGACGCCAAGGGGAATTCGGTCCTGCGCACCGACACCTGGCTGCATTTCGAGATCCCCGTCATCCTTCCCGGCGAGGAGGCGGTCGTCGGGGCCGGCAGCGATGTCGACTTTGGACAGCCGGACCGGCTCGACGTCGAGGTGAACTGGACGCACCTCGTCGAGCTCGATCCCGGCAACCTGCTGCTGCGCCCGCTGCCCATCGGGGTGCAGAACATCAGCCGGGCCGGCGGCGCGATGACCGTGGATTTCGGCGTGGAGAACGGCGACGGATGCGCCGACGACCGCGTAGAGCGTGGCATCGCGGTGTTGTTCCGTGACACCGGCGGTACCGTCATCGGGGGCGGTTTCGACAACAGCAAGGTGGCCAACCGGTGCGCCGGGTCGAGCGATCGGCAGCAGGCCGTCGTCAAGGTCGTGCCGCCGGCCGCGGACCTGACGAAGACCCGGATCACGGCGTACTGCGACGTGGCCGATCCCCGCGGCACGGCGTCCCCGGAACCCGTGAACTGACGCTCGCCCGCGGCAGGCGAGGTTCCCGGCGCGCGGGCTCCCTACGTTCGGAGGGAGACGAGAGCGGGGAGACCACGTTGAAGAAGATGCGCGCAGCCAGGATGCACGACTACAAGCAGCCGCTGGTCCTGGAAGAGGTACCGGTGCCCGAACCCGGCCCCGGCGAGGTGCTCGTCAAGGTGGCCGCGTGCGGCGTCTGCCGCAGCGACTGGCAGCTCATGGACGGGTACTTCCGGTCCGGTGTCACGCTGCAGTTCCCGTACATTCCGGGGCATGAGATCACCGGCCACATCGACCGGTTCGGGGCCGAAATCCCACAGAACACCGGATTGTTCCAGGGCGACCTCGTCGTCGTGAACGCCGGCTGGGGCGACGGGACGTGCCGGCAGTGTCACGAGGGCAACGAGCAGCTGTGCACGGGCGGCGGCGGGTGGGTCGGCTTCGGCCCGCCCGGCGGATACGCGGAGTACGTGCTGGTCCCCTACCGTCACCTCATCAAGGTGGACGGCGACCCCCGGCCCGAATACCTCGCGCCGTTGACCGATGCGGGCCTCACGCCGTACCGCGGCATGAAGAAGCTGCAGGCGGCCGGCAAGCTCGGCGCGGGGCGCACCGTGGCCGTGCACGGGATCGGTGGGTTGGGCAGCTACGCCGTACAATATGCGAAACTGCTGGGCGGTGGGGCCACCGTCGTCGCGCTCGGGCGCAGCCACGACAAGCTGGCCGAGGCGGGCAAGCACGGCGCCGACCACGCCATCAACACCCGCGACAAGACCGCCGGGCAGGTGCAGGAGGAGCTGCGCCGGCTCACCGGGCGGCCGGACCTCGACGCGATCCTCGACTGCGCCGGCACCGAGTCGCTGAAGCTCGGCGCCGAACTGCTGGCGGCCGAGGGCGGCATGGTGTCGGTCGGGCTCATGGGCACCGAGACGAACCTGTCGCTGTTCTCCTTCGTGTCGGGTGAGCGCTGGTACTCCGGCTCGTTCTGGGGCAATTACAACGATCTCACCGAGGTGCTCGCGCTCGCCAACGCCGGGCACATTCACCACACGGTCACGCCGATCCGGTACGAGGACATCAACGACCGTCTCGAAGCGCTCGCTCGCGGCGACGTGGTGGGCCGCCAGGTTCTGGTGTGGGACTGACGATGGCCATTCAGCCGTACAACCCGTACGACCTGCTGCCCCCGCTCAGCTCGTTCACCGTCACGTCGGAGTCGTTCGACGCCGGCAGCGAGTTCGCGATGGATCAGGTCAGCGGGATTCTCGGGGCCGGCGGCAAGGACGTGTCGCCGCAGCTATCCTGGTCCGGGTTTCCGCCGAACACGCGGAGTTTCGCGGTGTCGGTCTACGATCCGGACGTACCGACGGCATCGGGTTTCTGGCATTGGGCGGTGGCGGACCTCCCGGTTTCCGTGACGCGGCTGGAGGCCGGCGCGGGCGACGGGCGGGCGCTGCCGGGCCACGCGGTGACGCTCGTGAATGACGCGGGCCAGGCGCGCTATCTGGGTCCGGCGCCGCCGCCGGGAAACGGGCCGGACCGGTATTTCATCGCGGTGCACGCCGTCGACGTGGAAACCCTGGACCTGCCGGACGGCGCGACCCCGGCGTACCTCGGGTTCGTGCTCTTCAGCCACGCCATCGGGCGGGCGGTCACGCACTGCGTGCACGAGCGCTAATCGAACCACTCCGGGCGGGTGCCGCCGCCCGGGTCGGCGCGGGCCAGGATGTGCTCGTTCGCGGCGCGCAGCCAGGCCAGTTCCCGCGCGCTGAGCGCGTCGATGACGAGGGCGCGCACCGCGGCCACGTGCCGCGGTGCCGCCTGCTTGACCGTGCGCAGGCCCTCGTCGGTGAGCACGGCCCGGGTGGCGCGGCCGTCGTCGGGGTCGGCCTCGCGCCGCAACAGCCCGCGCTGTTCCAGGCGCTTGGCCACATTGGACAGTCGCGACGGCGAGGAGCTGGTGAGCTCGGCGAGCCGGCGCATCCGCACCGCACGGTCGGGGCGCTCCGAGAGCATCGACAGCACGTGGTACTCGAAGAAGCTCAGCCCCGCGTCGCGATCGAGCTGCGCGTCGAGGGCCGCGGGCAGGACGGTGACCAGCCGCACGAGGCTCAGCCAGGCCTCGCGCTCGCTCCGGGTGAGCCATTTCGGATCTGCGTTGCGCGCCACACCGGCAGCTTAGTTCAAGCTTGAATTTTTGCGGTACATTTGGTTCAAGCTTGAATAACCCGGCAGTCAGGAGCACACCATGCCGATCGGACCGGTCCGCCTCAACCACGCGGTGCTGTTCGTCGCCGACCTCGCCCGCGCCGAGCGCTTCTACACCGAGGTGTTCGGCATGCTCGTCGCCGCCCGCGAGCCGCGCGGCAACGCCGTGTTCCTGCGCCTGCCGCGCTCGGGCAACCACCACGACCTCGGCCTGTTCGGCGTCGGCCCGTCCGCCCCGCCGCGCCGTCCGGGTGGCATCGGCCTGTACCACCTGGCCTGGCAGGTCGACACCATCGACGACCTCGAGCAGGCCCGGCTGGCCCTGGTGAACGCCGACGCGTACTCCGGCGAGTCCAGCCACGGCGCCACGAAGAGCGTCTACGGCGCCGACCCGGACGGCAACGAGTTCGAGATCATGTGGCTCCTGCCGCGCGACTCCTGGGGCGAGTACGAGCACGCCGCCCCGGTCGACCGCCTCGACCTCGCCGCGGAAATCCAACAGTGGAGCGGGGTCGCGACCGCATGACCACCCCTGTCGTGGCGTACGCCGGCAGCCCCGACCCGGCCGCCCCGCTCGTGATCCTGCTGCACGGCCGCGGCTCCGACGAGCGGCAGATCCTCACGCTCGCCGAACACCTGCCGGTTGGCCCGTCCTACGCCGCCGTGCGCGCCCCGATCGCGGAGGGCGGCGGGTTCGCGTGGTTCGCCAACCGCGGGATCGGCCGCCCGGTCGCGGAGTCGCTGCGCGCGGGCCTGGACTGGTTCCGCGCCTGGCTCGACGCGACCGCCCCGCCCGGCCGTGACGTGCTGCTCATCGGCTTCAGCGGCGGCGCGGCCTTTGCCGGCGGGCTGCTGCTCGACGATCCGTCCAGATACAGGGCAACGGCCATCTTGTACGGTACGTTGCCCTTCGACGCCGGCCTCCCCACCACGCCGGGCCGTCTGGCGGGCGCGTCCGTCTTTGTCGCGCAAGGTGAGCACGACAGCGTGATCCCGCGCGAGCTGCTCGACGCGACGTGGCGGTACACCCGCGAGGAGTCCGGCGCCGAGGTCCTCGCCCGGCGCGACCCGGTCGGCCACGGCATCGCGCTGGCTGCCCTGACCGCGCTGTCGGCGTGGCTCGAACAACAGCTCCCTCAGGTGCACTCGTAGCGGCGTTGCGGCAGCGCGACGCAGGTGTGCGCGCGTCTACCGCCGGGCCCGGTCGGTCACGGCATCGCGCCGGCCGCTCTGACCGCCCTGTCGGCGTGGCTCGAGCAACAGCTCCCTCAGGTGCGCTCGTAGCGGCGTTGCGGCAGCGCGACGCAGGTGTGCGCGGCGTCGACCGCCGGGACCCGGTCGGTCACGGCATCGCGCCGGCTGCCCTGACCGCCCTGTCGGCGTAGATCGAGCAGCAGCTCCCCGCCGCCCGATCGTAGAAGCCGACGCTCGCTGCTTCGTGAATCCAACGCCCGTTGGGTTAGGCCTTGCCGGCTGGGGAGGTGCGAGCTCGGGCCAGGAGCGCGGCGCTCGCACCGAGCAGCACCGCCAGTCCGCCCAGTCCGGCGCCGAGCGTTGCCGCGGCCGCGATGGCGCCGACCAGGAGCGGGCCGCCGGCGTCGCCGAACTCGCGGCCCACCTCGGCGGCGCCCATCGTCTGGCCGAGCCGTTCCTGCGGGGTGTTCGCGGCGAGGTGGGCGAAACCCAGCGGCGTCACCAGTCCCGTGCCCGCGCCGACGGCGAGGGCGGCCACCACCAGCGTGATCCAGCCCGTGACCTGCGAGTCCCCGGTGAATGCGGCGACTCCCAGTCCGGCCGCGGCGAGGAGCAGGCCGGTCGCCATGCCGGGGCCGTCGCCGATGCGGCCGGCGTCGCGGGCGCGGCCGGCCCACGGCTGCACGACGGCGGCGACCAGGGCCAGCAGTGAGACGACCGCCCCGGTGGCAAGCGGTGGCAGGCCGGCGTGGTGGCCGGCCACCGGCAGGAAGCCGACGCCGACGCTCAGCGCCGCCGTGGAGCCGGCGAGGGCCACGGTCGGGCGGACGAATCCAACGGCGGTGAGGCGGCGGGCGAGGTCGGCGATCGTCTGGCGGATTTTGGGGAGCGGAGGCGCCGACGGTACGGCCGCCGCGGCCCACACCGCCACCGCCAGCGCGAGAACGGCCAGGGTCGCGAACAGGAGCCGGTAGCCGCCGAGCGTCACGAGTCCACCGCCGAGCAGGGGGCCGGTCGTGTAGCCGAGGCCCTTCCACGCGCCGTACGAGCCGAAGGCCCGGCCGTGCCGCGCGCTCGGCTGGAGGCGGGCGACCAGCGCGCCGGCCGCGGGGGAGAAGGCCGCGGCGGCCGCGCCCTGCAGCAGGCGGGTCGCGCCGACCAGGGCGGTGTTGTCCGCGAGCACGAACGCGGCCGACGCGGCGGCGAAGGCGAGCAGCCCGCCGAGCAGCACCGGCCGCGGTCCGATGCGGTCGGCCAGGGCGCCGAAGACCGGTTTGAGCACGATCTCGGCACCGTCGTACACGGCCAGCAGCAGCCCCAGGGCCAGCAGCGACGCGTGGCCGGCCGCCGTGAACCCGCCCAGGCTCGCGGCCACGCTGTGCGCGCCGAACGCCGTCACGAAACCGGCCGCGAACAGCGGTGCCGCCCGACCGGGCCGGACCTGCTCGCTCACGTCCACCACCCCGCCGCCCCGCCGCCCCGCCGCCGAAATCCAACGCCCTCTGGCTATCCAACGCCATTTGCCCATCGAATCCAACGCCAGTTGGTTATCGGCTGCGACGGCCTGCGAGGTGCCCCGTGAGCTGGCCGCGCCCCGTGAGCCGGCCAGGAGCCCTGTGGGCTGGCCGCGTGCCTCGTGGGCTGGCCACGTGCCTCGTGGGCTGGCCACGTGCCTCGTGGGCTGGCCACGTGCCTCGTGGGCTGGCCACGTGCCTCGTGGGCTGGCCACGTGCCTCGTGGGCTGGCCACGTGCCTCGTGGGCTGGCTGCGTGCCCTGTGGGCTGGCCGCCACCGAAGTCCGTGCCGTGCCGCCCGCCCCCGGAAACGCTGCCCGATGGTCAGGTTCTCCCGCTGGGGTTGCGCTGCGGGCGTGGACGGCGGTCCCGGGCGACCAGGGCAGCGGCCACTCGGGCACCCGTTGGCCGGGTGCGCTCCACTGTGACGCCCGTTGGTCAGGCGTTCTCCGCCGGAGTGGCGCGGCGGGCGAGGACGAGGCCCCGGGCGGCCAGGGCAGCGGCCACTCGGGCACCCGTTGGCCGGGTGCGGTCCACTGTGACGCCCGTTGGTCAGGCGTTCTCCGCCGGGGTGGCGCGGCGGGCGCGGAGGAAGCCCCAAGCGACCAGCGCCGCGGCCACCGCGGTCAGGGTCAGGCCGGCGGTCGTGACCGCGTCGCGGAATTGAACGGTCTGGTGGGCGGTCCAGTTCGGGGCGGCGATGGTGCCGGTGAACAGGGCCGCGACGATGGTGCCGGTGACCGCGATGCCGGCGCCGGACGTGACCTCGGTGGCGGTGTCGGTGAGGGCGGCGCCGATGGTGGTGCGGTTCTGGGGCAGGCCGCGCAGGACGTTGACGCCCGCGACCACGCCGACCACGCGGATGCCCGCGGCGACGAGGATCAGGGCGAGGGCGACGAAGAGGTAGCCGTACCGGCTGAAGAGGGCGTAGACGGCGAGGCCCGCGACGACCGAGGACGCGCTCAGCCAGGCCGCGCGGTCCAGGCCTACCCGCTGGACGAAGGGGGTGATCAGGGCGCCGCCGGCCACCAGCACGACCACCTGGGGGAGCATGCCTACCGCGGCCAGCGTGGGGGACCAGCCCCAGTCGAGCTGGAGCTGCAGGGTCACCAGGTAGCTCAGGGCCGCCGTGGCCATGCCCGCCGCGGCCTTGAAGGCCAGGCCGCTCGAGACCAGGGGGCGGGCTACCAGGGCCAAATCCAACAGCGGGTAGCGGGCCGTGCGCTCGCGCAACACGAAGAGGATTCCGGCCAGGAGCGCGGCGGCCGTGAACGTCCAGGGGAGCCAGGAGCCGGTGCCCTGCTCGACGAAGAGGGTCGGGGCGATGAGGGCGAGGACGATTGTTGCGGTACCGATGACGGATCCGGCGACATCGATGGGGTCGCGGTGCAGGTCGGCCGGGTCGTCGGGGGCGATGCCGTAGCGGATGCCGGCGATGGCCAGGGCCGCGATCGGGACGTTGATGAGCAGCAGGACCTGCCAGGGGGCGAAGGCCAGGACGAAGCCGCCCGTGGTCGGGCCCACGGCCAGGCCGATCAGGCCCACCGTCGAGATGATCGTGGTGGCGCGCACGCGCAGGGCGTCGTCGTCGAAGAGGCGGAAGGCCAGGGCCATCGAGCCGGGGGTGGTCATCGCGGCGGCGACGCCCATTGCGGCGCGTACGGCGATGAGTTGGCCGGCCGTCGCGACGAACGCCGTGGCCAGGCTGGACAGGGCCAGCAGGACCAGGCCGACGATCATCAGTCGGCGGCGGCCGAAGCGGTCGGCCAGGGCGCCGAAGGTCAGCATCAGGCCGCCGAAGACGACGGCGTAGGCGCCGGTGACCCACTGCAGGGCGGTGGTGGAGGCGTGCAGGTCGCGGCCGATGGTGGGCAGGGCGACGTTGAGGATCGAGTTGTCGAGCATCTCGAACAGGAAGACCGCGGACAGCCCGGTCAGGGCCACCCACGAATCCCGCAGGGAGCGGCGCGCGCGGACGAGGGTGGTGGTCATGGCGTCGACGATAACCCTAACCGTTAGGGTTTCACAACCGCTATTGTTTCGAGACGGGTAGGGTGGAGCGCGTGAGTGAGCAGACGGGCCGGCGGGAGCGCAAGAAGGCCGCCACGCGCCAGGCGATCGCCAACACGGCGTTGGGGCTGTTTCTGGAGCGCGGGTACGACGCGGTGGGCATCCGCGAGGTCGCGCAGGCCGCCGACGTGGCCGTGACCACGGTGTTCGCGCACTTCGCGTCCAAGGAGGCCCTGGTCTTCGACCGGGATCAGGGACTGCAGGACAGGCTGATCGCCGCCGTGACCGACCGCGCGCCGGACCGGGCGGCGCCGGACGCGCTGCGGGCCGAGGTGCACGTGATCGTGCGCGACTTCGTGGTGTCGAGCGACACGCCGTTCTGGCGGCTGGTGGCGAGCTCGCCGGACCTGCGGGAGTACGAGGCGCGCATGTGGGCCCGGCACGCCGACGCCCTGGCCGTCGCGATCGCGGGCGACTTCGGGCGGGTGGAGGTGGGCGCGACGGATCGGGCGCTCGCGCGGTACGTGCTCGACGTGGTGCCGCTCTCGCGCGATGCGCCTGATCCGCCGGCTGCGGTCGACGAGCTGATGGATCTGGTCGCCGCTGCCTGGGGAGCGGCGCTGAGCCGCAAGTCCTGAAGGGCGGCCCGCGGTCGTCACGGGTAGTTGCCCGCGGTCGTCACGGTAGTTGCGCACGGGGTCGTCACTGCGGTGACCCGCGGGCCGTCACTGGGTCGTCATTGCGGTGTCCCGAGGGCCGTCACGGGGTCGTCGCGGCGATCGCCCGCGGGCCGTCACGGCGGTTGTCTGCGGTCGTGACGCTGGTTGCCCGCGGGTCATCACGGCGGTTGTCTGCGGTCGTGACGGTGGTTGCCCGCGGGTCATCACGGCGGTGGCCTTCGGTCGTCACGGCGGTCGTGCGCGGGTCGTCACTGCAGTGACCCGCCGGTCGTAATCCCGCGCTTGTTGGGGCTGATCATCGGTCGTGGGGCGGGGTCGGCGCACGATGCTTGTTGGGACCGGCCGACGCCTCTGGCGGAAGCGATCAGCGCACGACGTTTGCTGGAGCGGGTCAACGGCTCTGGGGAAGGGGTCAGCGCACGACGACCATCTTGCCGCCGCCCTCGCCGGACTCCATGACGCGGTGGGCCTCCTGGATGTCGTCGAAGCCGAAGACGCGTGAGGGATGTGCGCGCAGGCGGCCGGCGGCCACGTCGGCGGCGATCTCCTGCAGCGGGACGTCTGAGAGCGGGAAGCCGGGCCGGCCGAAGACGAAACTGCCGAAGAAGGTGAGGTACACGCCGCTGGCCATCTGCAGCAGCGGGTTGAAGTCGCGGATCGGGGCCAGGCCGCCGAGCCAGCCGGCCAGGCACGCCCGTCCGCCGCGGCGGAGCATGTCGAGCGAGTCCAGGATGGTGCTGTTGCCGACGAGGTCCAGTACCGCATCCAGGTTTTTGGATTCGACGATGCGCACCGAGAGGTCGGCCGCCTCGATCTCCACGCGGGCCGCGCCGAGTTCCTCCAGCATGGTGCGGCGGTCGCGGCGGCGGGTGGTGGCCAGCACGCGGGCGCCGGCGTTGCGGGCGAGCTGGACGGCCGCCTGCCCGAACGAGGAGGTGCCGCCGCGGATCAGGACGGTCTGGCCCGCCTCGAGTTCGAGGTTGCGGAACAGGCAGGTCCACGCCGTCGCATAGGTTTCCGGGATCGTGGCGAGGTCGGCCCACGGCAGGTCGGACTCGATGAGGGCCACATTCGAGACGGGCGGGCGGGTGTACTCCGCGTAGCTCCCGTTGATCGTCCGCCCGAGGCCGCCCATGAGCGCCGCGACCTTCGCCCCGATCGGGAACTCGCCGCCGGGGCAGGCTTTGACCAGGCCGACGCATTCGATGCCGCTGACCGGGGCGGCCTCGGCCCACTCGCCGCGGCGCATGTGCATTTCGGCGTGGTTCAGGCCGAACGCCTTGACCTCGATGACCACGTGGCCGGCGAGCGGTTCGGGCTCCGGCAGGTCCCGGTACACCAGGGACTCCGGACCCCCGAACCGCTCGATCACGATGGCGCGCATCGCGGCAGGCTGCCCGGCCGCGTGCGGGCTAAACGCGGCGGGCGGCGGGAGCGCGGTGGTGACCCTGGTACACGGTGGCGCGCAGCTCGTACAGGTGGCGGTGGCCGACCTGCTTGCACGTGGCCTTGTCCCAGTAGCCGCGCCGGACCCCGGTCCGTGCGTCGGACTGGCAGGCGTGCTTGCTGCGGTAGTGGTCGACCGTGAACGTGCGGGTCCGCTGCTGCACCTGGCGCACGTCGTGGTCGTGCCGCCCGTCGCGGCCGTGGTCGTCGCCCCGCCCGTTTCCGTCGTTGCCGTGGTCGTCGTGCCGGTTGTCCTGCTGGTTTCCGCGGCCGTTTCCGTCGTTGCCCCCGTTGTTGCCGTCGTTGCCGCGGTTGTCCTGCTGGTTTCCGCGGTTGCCGCCGTCGTTTCCGCGCCCGTTGCCGTCGTGGCCGTCGTTTCCGCGAGTGTTTCCGTCGTTGCCGCGGCTGTTGCCGTCGTTGCCTCGCGAGTTGCCGTCGTTGCCGTGAGAGGTCGGCTGGTTTCCGCGCGAGTTTCCGTCGTGTCCGCGCCCGTTGCCGTCGTCGCTGGGCGGGTTGCCGTCGTCGCTGCGCCCGTTGCCGCTGTCGTTGCCGCGGGAGTTTCCGGTGTCGCTGTGGGGGTTGCTGTCGTTGCCGTGCCCGTTGCCGTGGGAGTTTCCGGTGTCGCTGTGGGAGTTGCCGTCGTTGCCGCGGGAGGTCGGCTGGTTTCCGCGGGAGTTGCCGTCGTTGCCGCGGTCGTTGCCGACCGTGTTGCCGTCCGTGTCATCGCCCGTGTTGCCGTCCGTGTTGCTTGGCCTGGCGTGGTCGGTGTTGGCCGGCTTGGCGTGGTCGGTGGCACGGTCGGTGGCACGGTCGGCGGTGCGCTCGGTCTGCGTGGTCGCGGCGGCATGAGTGTCCGCGGTGGCGTGGGCCGACGTCGTGACCGGGACAGCAGATGCATCGGTCGGCGAGGCGGTGGTTGAAGCGGCCGAGGCGGCCGTCCCGCTCAAGCCGAGCGCGGCCCCCGCGACAACCCCCATGCCGACGATCGTGAGCGAGCGGCGAGTCCTGGCGTTCATCAACGTTTCCTTCCCCCGTACCAAATGGTGTCCCTGCACCGTATGGGGCGAAAACCGGCAAATATCAAGAAACCGCTCAGCGCTTCATTCCGAACCCAAGCGCCGTTCGGGCAGGCGGAAACGCCGGGTGGACAGGCCGCCCGGCGTCCCGACGGATGAACTCAGCCCCGCGTCAGCGCCGGCGCGCGGTCGGCCGGGGCGGTGGCGGAAGTAGCCAGCGACTTCGTCAGCTGCTCGCCCTCCACGTCCACGTTCGGCAGGATGCGGTTCAGCCAGCGCGGCAGCCACCAGGCCGAGCGGCCCAGCAGCGACAGCACCGCCGGCACGATGGTCATGCGGACCAGGAACGCGTCCACCGCCACGCCGAAGGCCAGGGCGAAGCCGAGGCTCTTGATGATCGTGTCGTCGGCCAGGATGAAGCCCGCGAACACGCTCATCATGATGAGCGCCGCCGCCGTCACCACTCGGGCGCCGTGGTTCATGCCGGTGACGATCGCCTCGTTGGGGGCGGCGCCGTGCACGTACTCCTCGCGGGTCCGCGTGACGAGGAAGACCTCGTAGTCCATGGCCAGGCCGAAGAGGATGCCGATGAGGAAGATCGGCATGATGCTCACGATCGGGCCGGTGGTCTCGATGCCCAGGAGGCTCGCGAGGTGGCCGTGCTGGAAGACGGTGACCAGCGCGCCGAACGCCGCCGCCACCGACAGCAGGAAGCCGACCGTGGCCTTGAGCGGCACGAGAATGCTCCGGAACACCAGCATCAGCAGGATGAACGCGAGGCCCACGACGATCGCCAGGTAGGGCACCAGCGCGCCGGAGAGCTTGTCGGAGATGTCGATGTTGACGGCGGTCGTGCCGGTGACGGCGATGGTGGCACCGGTGACGGTACCGGCGGCATGATCGCGGATCGCGAAGACCAGGTTCTTGGTCGCCTCGCTCGTCGGGGCGCTGCCCGGGATGACGGTCAGCAGTGCCGTGTCGCCGGACGGGTTGACCGTGGCCGGGACGACCAGGGCGACGTCGTCCAGCTTCGCGATGGTCTGCTGCACCTTGGCGGCCGCGGCGCCGGCCTGGCCGGTGCCCGCCTCGACGACCACGAGCAGCGGGCCGTTGAAGCCGGCGCCGAAACCGGAAGCGAGCTGGTCGTACGCCTTGCGCTGGGTCGAGGTGACGGCCGCCGTGCTGTCGTCGGGCAGGGCGAGGCGCAGGTCCAGCGCCGGCAGCGCGGCCACGACGAGCAGGCCCAGCGAGACGACGAGCGCGGGGATCCGGGCCTTCAGCACGCCCTGCGCCCAGCGCTGGCCGAACGGGACCTTGCCGGTGTGGCCGGCGACGGCGGGCGCGTTGCGGCGCTTCTTCGGCAGGACCCGGCGGCCGGCGAAGCCGAGAATGGCCGGAACCAGGCTCAGGGTGACGAGCACCGCCACGGCGACGGTACCGGCCGCGGCCACCCCCATCGCCGTGAGGAACGGGATGCCGGTGACGGCGAGCGCGACGAGGGCGATGATGACCGTGAGACCGGCGAAGACGACGGCGGATCCGGCGGTACCGATGGCGCGCCCTGCGGCTTCCTCCCCTGAACGGCCCGCGGTCAGCTCACCCCGGAACCGCGAGATGACGAAGAGCGCGTAGTCGATGCCGACGGCCAGGCCCAGCATCGTGGCGAGGGCCGACGTGCTCGAGGACAGGTCGAAGAAGCCGGTGGCGAGCTGGATGCCGAGCATGCCCAGCCCGACGCCGACCAGCGCGGTCAGCAGCGGCAGGCCGGCCGCGACCAGCGAGCCGAACGTGATGAGCAGGACGAACGCGGCCACGATGATGCCCAGCGCCTCGGAGGAGTGGCTCTCGGCGGCCGTCCTGGTGACCTCGCCGGAGTACTCGACGCCGATGCCGGCCTTCTTCGCGGTGTCACCGGCGGCCACGAGCGCCTCGCGGGCCTCGGTCGGCACGTCAGCGGCGGAGGCGTTGTAGGACACCGTGGCGTACGCGGTGTGCAGGTCCGGCGAGATCGTCTTGGCCTCGAACGGGTCCGCGACCGCGGCCACCTGCGGGGCCTTACGCAGTTGGGTGACGGCGGCCTCAATTGCGGAGCGCCGGTTGGTATCGGTGAGCTTGGCGCCGCCGGAGACGGAGAACACGACCTTGGCCGAGGCGGCGTCGGAGTTGCCGCCGAACTTCTCCGCGATGACGTCCATCGCCCGGGAGGACTCGGTGCCCGGGATGGAGAACGCGTTGCTCGTCGGGCCCGACAGCGTCGCCGCGCCGACGCCGACCACTGCCAGCAGCAGTACCCACAGTGCGAGCGTCAGCCCGCGCCGGCGGAACGAGAACCGGCCGAGCCGGTACAGCAGCGTCGCCATTGGAACCCCCCAGAGCTGTGCCGTCAGTTGTCCGATCGGCAAGGGAACGCTAGACCTTAACTAAGCCGCACGGCTAGTATTTAACTTAGCCAAGCGGCTTAGATCACACTTGCCGAGCGGCTTAGTCAGACAGTTGGTACGATCAACGCACCTACAAAGGGGAGTGATGGGTCAGCGCAAGCGCGGCGACGGGCGTGAGCAGCTGCTGGAGACCGCGCTGCGGCTGTTCGGCCGCGACGGCGTGGAGGCCACCTCGCTGCAGGACATCGCCGACGAGATGGGCGTCACGAAGGCCGGCGTGTACTATCACTTCAAGACCAAGGACGAGATCGTCCTCGGCGTCGTGGAGCCCGTGTTCGCGCGGCTGGACGCGATCCTCACCCGGGCCGAGGCGCACCGCGCCCGGTCGGCCCGCATCGAGGAGTTCGTGATCGGCCTCGTCGACCTGGTGCTCGACAGCCGCATCCGGTTCTCGGCGCTGATGGGCGACCCGTACGTCGCCAAGCTCATCGAGCAGCACCCGAACCTGATCACGTGGTGGCACCGGATTCGCATGCTCGTGGCCGGACCCGACCCGGATCCGGCCACCATGGTGCCCCTGCTGATCTTCCTGACCGGCCTCGGCGGCCCGCTCAACGACCCGCAACTGGCCGCGCTCGACAACGCCGTGCTGCGCGAGCACCTCCTGGAGAGCGGCCGCCGCCTCCTGCAGCTTCGCAAGCGCGCTGGCGCGGCGACGCCGCCCTGACCGGCGCCTGCTGCGCAGCGACGCCAGTCAGCGCGGCGACACCGCTCAGCGCGGCGACACCGCTCAGCGCGGCGATGCCGCCCGATATGTGAGCCAGCCGGCCATCGCGCGCACCCCGACGGCGATCGCCCGCTCGTCCGGGTCGAACGTGGCCAGGTGCGGGTAGGAGGTCTCGATCCCCTCGCCCGGCCGGCGCACCCCGAGGAACGTGAACGTCCCCGGCAGCCGCCGCAGAAACAGCGCGAAGTCCTCGCCGTTGAACGGTACGGCCGCGTGCAGCACCGCCACCCGCTCGTCCCCGGTACTCCAGCGCAGGTACCGCTCCAGCGCCCGCCCGTCCTCCTCGCGCACCACCATCGCCGGGAACGGATCGCCCGGGAACGCGACCGAGGCCGGCCCGTGCACCGTGGCCAGCCGCCCGATCTCGGCCCGGATCTCGGACCAGCGCGCCTCGGGCCAGGTCCGGTACGACGCCCGGACCTGCTCCCCGGCCGCCGAGGCCCGCATGAACACGAACCGCGCGAGCGGCCCGTCCGGGATCAGCAGGTCGTCGACGATCTGCCCGAGCCGCTCCGGCGGCGGGACGGTCACGGTGCCGAGCGCGTTGATCGCCGCCGCCAGCGCAGCCGCACGGTCGGCCGCGCCCTCGCCGGTGAGCGTGACGGCGGCTCTGTCCAGTCCGGGAAGGCCGTACCCCGGCATGACGGCCAGCTGCCCGGCCGGGAACGGGCCGCAGTGCAGCGCGTGGATCTCCGCGGGCCGGGTCGCCTCCAGCACGCCGCCGGCAATCATCGCGGCCGCGCCGGCCAGGGCCTCCTCGCCGGGCTGGAACAGGAAGACGACGCTGCCCTCGAGGTGCCGGCGCTGCTGGGCCAGCCGCTCGGCGATCCCGACGCCGATGGTGGTGTGCAGGTCGTGCCCGCACACGTGGGCGGCCGCGCTGCCGGGCGGGATCTGGCCCTCGGGCGGCACCGCGTCCATGTCGGCGCGATAGGCGACGGTCCGGCCGCGGTGGGCGCCGCGCAGCACCCCGACCACGCCGTGGCCGCCGACCCCGGTGGTCACCTCCAGCCCCGCGCGGCGCAGGCGGCGCGCGACGACCGACGCGGTGTACTCCTCCTGCCCCGACAGCTCCGGATGGCGGTGCAGGTCGCGGCGCAACGCGACCAGGTCGTGGGAATCGCCGCCCCCGGGGCCGAGCACGGGGACGAACGCGGACGCGGCGGCGGCACCGAGCACGGCGCGACGAGTGATGGCCATGCATACGAGCGTGGCCGAGCGCGAGCTCCGGCACAGGCCCGCCAGCACCCGTCCCGGCGATGGGGTTTTCCCTACCGCCGATCGCTCAGATCGGCCGCGCCTGATCCGATAACAGTGCCGTGTGGAATCATCGGCGCCTGCTGACGGCGGCCGGCCTGCTGTTCGCGGGCCTCGTGGCCGTCCGCCTCGCCGACCTGTTCGACACCAAGGCGGCCGGGATCTCGCTGTGCCTGCTGGAGACCGTCGCGCTCGGGTTCCACCTGCGGGCCGCGACGAGCCGGCGGCTGGCACCCGACGCGCGGCGGCCGTTCCGGTTCACCAGCGCCGCGCTCGCCCTGCTCGTCGTGGCCGGGGTCGGGTTCTCGATCGCGTTCACCACCGGCGACAAGACCTGGGGCCCGGCGACGGTACTCGCCATCGTGCCCCGCGTGCTCGTCACGCCCGTACTGCTGCTCGGCCTGCTCTCGTTCGCGGCGAAGCCGATGGACCGCCGGGCCCGCTGGAAGCTCGCCATGGACGTGGCCACCGTGCTCGGCGCGGGCGCGATGCTGATGTGGTACCTGGTGCTCGGCCCGGCCCTGCAGAGCGGCGGCCTGCTCGACCCGCTGCGCCTCGGCGCGGTCCTGTTCGCCGTCGGCGACGTGGTCCTGCTCGTCGGCGTCGGCACCGTGCTGCTGCGCGGATCGGTGCTCGCCGCCCGCACCCCGCTGGTGCTCCTGCTCGCCGGGACCGTCGGGTACCTCGTCGTCGACACGATCTTCCTGTACTCGACCGTGCGCGACATCGTGCAGGATGCGCTCGTACCGTCGCTGCTGCACCTGCCGATGTTTCTGATTCTGCTCGCGGCGCTCGTCCGGCAGACGGCCCGGGACGGCGCAGTGGTCGCCGACCGGCCGCTGCGACGGGTGTCCTGGCTGCCGTACCTCGCGCTGGCCGGCGGGTACGCGCTGCTCACCGTGGCCGCGATCCGGGCCGGGCTGTTCCCGTGGCTCGGGCTCATCGGCGGCGCGCTCGTGATGACGCTCGGCGTGGCCGCGCGCCAGATCGTCGCGTCGCGTGAGAACTACACGCTCGTCATCACCGACAGCCTCACCGGCCTCGCCAACCGCCTGCAGCTGCGCGGCGCGCTCGGCGCGGCCCTGGACCGGCACCGCCGCTCCGGCTCCCCGCTGGCCGTGCTGCTCATCGATCTCAACGGCTTCAAGCAGGTCAACGACGCCTACGGGCACGAGGTCGGCGACCAGATGCTGACCGCGTTCGCCGACGTCCTGCGCCGCAGCGTGCGCGACGGCGACGTGCCGGCCCGGCTCGGCGGCGACGAGTTCGCGGTCGTCCTGCCCGACGTGCACGGCACGGCCGGCGCGATCGCGGTCGCCGAGCGGATCCTGGAGGCCTGCCGCCCGCTGGTGCACCTGTCCGGGCACACGCTGCGGCTGCGGCCGAGCATCGGGGTCGCGCTCGCCGCCCGCGACGCCGACCAGAGCGAGGTCCTGCACCGGGCCGACCTCGCCATGTATGCCGCCAAGCGCCGCGACGAACCCAGCTGGACCCTCTACAGCGCCGCGGCCATGGACGCCGAGCGCGCCGAGACCGTCCTGGCCCGCGAGCTCGCACTGGCCGTGCAGGAGCAGCAGTTCATCCTCTTGTACCGTCCGATCGTCGAACTTTCCACCGCGACCGTCACCGGCGTCGAGGCCCAGGTCCGGTGGCGCCACCCGGCCCGCGGGCTGCTGGAGCCGGCGGCGTTCGTGCCGGTCGCCGAGGCCACCGGACTGATCCACGACATCGGCTCCTGGGCCCTGCGCACCGCCTGCCGGCAGGTCGCCGAGTGGCGTCTGCAGGGGCAGCGGTTGTACCTCACGATGCCCATGTCCCCCGCCCACCTCCGCCGCGAGGCCCTCGGCGACGACGTGCTGCGCGTGCTGGGCGTCACCGGCCTCGACGCGGAGGGCCTGGTCCTCGGCGTGGGGGAGAGCGCCCTGCTCGGCGACCCGGCGGCGGTGACGCACCTGGAGCGGCTGCGCACACACGGGGTGCGGATCGCGCTCGACGAGGTCGGCCCCGGCTACGCGGACCTGCCGGTCGACCTGCTCCGCCTGGACCGCAGCTTCCTGGCCGAGCTCAACGGCGGCGGGCTCAGCCAGGTCCGCGTCAACGACGTGTTCAGCCCGGTCGAACTGCCGGTGGCCGCCCCGCACGCGTAAAGCGGGACGGCGCCGGAGTTGAACTCGGCCGGCGTCAACGGTGGCCGCCCCGCTCGCGTGACTCGGGGCGGCGCCGGAGTTGAACTCGGCCGGCGTCAACGGTGGCCGCCCCGCTCGCGTGACTCGGGGCGGCGCCGGAGTTCAGCTCGGCCGCCGTGCCGGTGGCCGCGCCCCGCGCGTGTGAAGCCCGACGGCGCTGGGGTTCAGCTCGGCCGCCGTGCCGTGGCGGTCCCGCACGTGTGACTCGGGGCGGCGCGGGAGTTCAGCTCGGCCGCCGTGCCGGTGGCCGCCCGCCGGCGTCCACGATGGCCGCGCCGCGTGCGTGACTCGGGGCGGCGCTGGGGGTTTCAGTTCGGCCGCGCGGTCGGTGGCCGCCCGCCGGCGTGAACGGCGGCTGCCCTGCGGTGTGGAGCGGGGCGGCGCCGGACTCAGGCGGGCTGCTCGGCCGGGGCCGAACGGGACAGCACCAGGATCACGGTGACGGCGGTCAGGATGACGACCCCCGAGACGAGGGCGACGACGGCCGGCGCCACGCCGGTGGCGAAGAGCCCGGGCACGGCCGACAGGGCCGAGAGGATCCGGGTGGCGGCGACGACCCGGGCCGCCGTCCGGTTGGCGGTACGCCAGGTGACGACCACGGCGAACAGCGTGGCCAGGCCGAGCACGGCGTCGGCGACCAGCACGGCCATCGGCGGCCCGACCTCGTCACTGGCGGCCGGCCGGCCGCCCATGAGGATCGGCCCGGCCAGATCGAGCAGGCCGAAGACGGCGGCGAGGACGAGTCCGATTTTGTTCTTGACGGTCAGCATGGGATCCATTCCCTGGCGGTGATCCGGAGGAGCGTACGCGGACAGCCTGTGCGCCGCTGCGCCCCGGGCACACGGGTGCGGGTTCCCGCGCCGGGCGGGAAGTTTCACCGCAGAACCGGGAAAACGGCGGGTGTTGCCGCGGCGCGCCGGTCGGCGATGATCACGGTCATGCTGAACGCTCCGCTGCGGGTGCTCGTGGCCGACGACCACCTCGTCGTGCGGCGCGGGATCGGCGCGCTGCTCGCCTCGCTGGACGGGGTCGAGGTGGTGGCCGAGGCGACCACCGGGGCGGAGGCGTTGCGGGAGGCCCAGCTGACCCGGCCCGACATCGTGATCATGGACCTGCAGATGCCCGGGATGGACGGCCTGGAGGCGACCCGCCGCCTGGCCGCGCTGATGCCGGGCGTGGCGGTGCTCGTGCTGACGATGTTCGAGGACGACGCGAGCGTGCTCACCGCGATGCGCGCAGGAGCGCGGGGCTATCTGCTCAAGGGCGCCGGGCAGGACGAGATCCTGGCCGCGCTGCGCTCGGTGGCGGGCGGTCAGCTGGTCGTCGGGCCGGGGGTCGCCGAGCGGCTGCTGGCCCACCTCGACCCGCCGGCCGAGCGCGACCCGTTCCCGCAGCTGACGCCGCGCGAGCGGGAGATCCTCGGGCTGGTCGCGCGCGGGCTGGCCAACACCGCGATCGCGGCCCGGCTGGGCGTGGCGGTCAAGACCGTCGGCAACGCCGTCTCGGCGATCCTGGTCAAGCTGCGGGTCGCCACCCGGGCCGAGGCGATCGTCCGCGCCCGCGAGGGTGGCCTCGGATGAGCCGGCTCGCCGTGGTGCGGCCGCCGGCAGGGTTCCCGTGGTTCGTCGACCAGCTCGGCCTCGAAGCTCCAGCAGGCCGTCTCGGAGCCCCGCCGCGACCTGGTCGCGGCGATGCGCGGCGAGCGCAGGTCGCATTACGTGATGGTGGCCGCGAATGAGGTGGCTCGGCGCGATGCTGCCGGCCGTGGGGTTCGCGTGGTGTATCGACGGGCTCGGCCTCGAAGCTCCAGCGGGCCGTCTCGGAGGCCCGCCGCGAACTGGTCGCGGCGATGCGCGGCGAGCGCGAGTCGCATTACGTGACGGTGGCCGCGAATGAGGTGGCTCGGCGCGATGCTGCTCGCCGCGGGGTTTCTGGCGCCGTGGTTCGCGGACCGGCCCGACCCTGCGCGTGAGGTGATCTGGCAGCTGGTGATGGGCACTGGGTGTACAACCGCGGCCTGGATCTTGAAGCAGGGGCTGGTGGCGCGGCTCATGGCGGTGTCCGGGGGCGCCCTGGCCGGGGTGCCGGTGCTGACCGCGGCCGGACTGCCGGAGCTCGGCGCCGGGCTGTTCGTCGCGGCGGTGACGCTGGCGCTGCCGGCCGCGCTGCTGGCGATCGGGCCGCGGGTGCGGGCCCTCGAACCGGCGATCGCGGTGGCCGGGGTGGTGGCGAGCGTGGCCGCGGTCGTCGGGGCGGTGCCGGTCGAGGCGCTGGCCGTCACGGGCGGGGCGCTGTTCGTGCTCTGCGCGGCGTGGGTGCAGTTCGAGCGGACCGCGGGTGTCGCGCGGCGGCGGCTGCTGTGGGTGTTCCTCGGCGTGATCGTCAGCGTGCCGACGTCGATCCTGCTCATGATCGCGGTCGGTACGACCGGGCTGCCCGCGACCGCGCTGACGATCGCGGCCGCGGCGACCGCGCTGACGCTGCCGGTGACGGCCGCGATCGCGGTGCTGCGGCCGGACCTCGCCGACGTGCGCACGATCATGCACCGGCTGGTCGTCGGGCTGGTGATGTTCGCCCTGGCCGCGGCCGCCTTCGAGGGCACCCAGAGCGCGATCCTGGCCGTCACCGGGGCGCCGGCCGGGCGGGGTACCGGCGCGCTCATCGCCGTGGCGATCGCGGCGGGCTTCCATCCGGTGCTGCGCTGGGTCCGCACGAGCATGCATGAGCTGCTGTTCGGCGGGCCGGCGGACGCGGTCGGCACGATGATCCGGCTCGGTTCGGAGCTGTCGGCCGGATCGGCGCCTCCACAGTGGATCGACACGCTGCGGTCGGCGGTCGGCGTGCCGCAGCTGGTGCTGCGGTGGAACGGGGACGAGGTCGCGGTCAGCGGCGCGGCGCCGCCGGAGCGGCCCCGGCACACGATCGAGCTGCAGGCCGGCAGCGACGGGACCGGCGAGCTCGTCGTCGCGGTGCCGGCCGGGCATCTGCACCTGGCCCCGAAAACGGCCGCCGTCCTGCGTCTGGTCGCCGCGCCGCTGGCCCAGGCCCTGCACGCGGGGCAGCTCGCGGCGGAGGTACGCGAGTCCCGGGGCTGGGTCGTGGCCGCCCTGGAGGAGGACCGCCGGCGGATGCGCCACGACCTGCACGACGGGCTCGGCCCGACGCTGACCGGCGTCGCGTACGGCGCCGACGCGGCGGCCAACCTGGTGCGCGCCGACCCCGACGCGGCCCTGCAGGTGCTCGCCCAGCTGCGCCGCGACACCTCCGACGCGATCGCCGAGGTGCGCCGGATCGTCTATGGGCTGCGCCCGCAGGCCCTGGACGACCTCGGCCTCGAGGCCGCCCTGCGCCAGCAGCTGGCCGGACTGCGGGCCCGCGGCGGCAACGCACTGCAGATCACGTTCGACGTCGCCGCGCTGCCGCGGCTGCCCGCCGCCGTTGAGGTGGCCGCGTACCGGATCGCCGTCGAGGCCGTCACCAACGTCGCCCGGCACGCCGCCCGGCCGGTCGCCGACGTCGAGCTGGGCATCGCCGAGGGACCCGCGCTGCGGCTGTGCGTGCGCGACCGGGAGCCGCACGGCGCGCCCTGGACGCCCGGCGTCGGCCTGGAGTCCATGCGGGAGCGCGCCGAGCAGATCGGCGGCACGCTGAGCGTCGAGCACGGCGCGGCGGGCTCGACGGTCACCGCCGTGCTGCCGCTGGAGTTTCCCGAGTCATCCGGGCAGATTCCCGGCCTCGCCGGGAACACGCCCGGTCCATGATCGCTTAGCTTGCTGCGCATGAGCGACAAGCGACGGCGCGCGGTCTGGGCCATGGTCATCTTGGGTGTGCTGCTCGTCGGGCTGGGGCTGTACCAGCTGCGCACCCTGACCTGGCAACCGGCGACCGGCACCGTGGGGGCGTGCAGGTTCCAGGCGCACCGCGACCTGAACGGCAGCACCAGCCGGCACTACACCAAGTCGTGCGCGGTGACCTGGACCGACGCGGCGGGCACACACACCGACGACGGGGTCGGCTTCGGCGACGCGGACGTCGAGCCGGGCAAGCCGGCGCAGATCGTGGTCAGCGGCGACAGCGCGGAACCGGCCGGCACCAGCTCGGAGGCACCGCTGTACGCGGGCGGGGGCGTGCTCCTGCTGATCGGCGCGGTCGTGTTCCGGGTCCGGGCGGCCGCCCGCTGAGGTTCCGCGGACCAAACTTCAGGTCCGCTGAGGTTCCGCGGACCAAGCTTCACAGGTCCGCTGCGGTTCCGCGGACCGGAAACCTCAGCCGGACAGGCCCTCCGGTGGCAGCCCGGCGAGGGTGAAGCGCTCCTGGAGCCAGGGGAGCAGGTGGTCGTACGCGGTGATGGTGTTCGGCTGCCCGTTGTCGTGGGAGAGCACGATCGAGCCGGGGCGGACGTGGTGCTGCACGGCGTTCACCACCCGGGCGATGTGCGCGGAGGCGTTCGCGTCGTGGGTGTGCTCCCAGTCGCGCGGGTCGACGTCCCAGGAGATCGAGTCCATGCCGAGCGACTTGGCCTTCGCCACGAGTTCGGGCGTGAAGTTGCCGCCGGGCGCGCGGAAGTACTTGATCGGTGCGTCCGCCCCGACGGCCGCGTGGATCATGTCGTTGGTGTGCCGCAGGTCCCAGTCGAGGTACGCCGGGTCGCGCTTGGCCAGGTCCAGCAGGTGCTGCCACGAGTGGTTGCACAGGGTGTGCCCGTCGGCGTAGATCTGGCGCACCAGGTCGGGCCGGTCGCGGACCCGGAACCCGACCATGCAGTACGTGGCGTGGATGTGCCGCTGGCGCAGCAGGGCCAGCAGCTTCGGCGTGTTGATCGGGTCCGGACCGTCGTCGAACGTGAGGGCGACCGCTTGTGTACCGGTCGTGGAGAACGATCCCGCCACCCCGTCCCCGGGCCGCACCGGCAGCGACGGGGCCGGACTCACGGACGGCGAGGCGGACGGCGACGGCGACGGCGCGGCCGGCAGGGCGATCGGGGCCGCGGGCGCCTGGGCGGGGTTCGCGGCGCGGGTCACGCGGTCGCTGTCGCGGGCGGCGGTACCCAGCAGGAGCAGCACCGCCACGACGAGCAGACCGGCCAACGGCGGCTTCTTGATCCCCAGGCGCACATCATCCAGACGGCCGAGCCCCGGGAACAGGTTGCACCGTGTCGGATTACCGCCGCGCGCGGAGCCCGAAAACGATCAGCGCCGCGACGCCGGCGACCGCCCCGCCGAGCACCGCGAGGGGCACCGGCCGCCGCAGCCTCGGATCGCGAACGGCCGTAGAAACGCTGCCGGCGGCGGCAACCGCGCGCGCCTTCGCCACGTCGGCGGCCGCGAGCGCGCGGGACTTCGTCATGTCGGCGGCCGCGAGCGCGCGCACCTTCGTCACGTCGGCCGCCGCGAGCGCGCGGGCCTTGGTGCGGTCGGCCAGCTCGCCGGTCGCGTCCTTGACCCTGGCCTTCACGTCGGCCTTGGCGGCGAGCGCCTCGACGGTCTCGCCCAGCGCGGCCCGCGTCCGGACGATCTCGGCGCGCAGTTCGTCGGCGCTGAGCGCAGGGTTGGCGGTGGTCGTCATCGCGTCCGTCCTTCCGCGCCGGCCTCCGCCGGGCATATACCGCGATAATTCCCTACGCGCCCGCCCTGAAACCAGGTGGCGCAATGCAATCAGGCAGGGCGTCACGCCTTGGTGCGCAGGGTGGCCCAGACGACCTTGCCGTGGACGGTCAGGTCGGCGCCCCACGCCGTGGCCGCCGCCGCCACCAGGCGCAGCCCGGCTCCGCGCTGGGCCAGCGGCGCGTCCGGGTTCATCGACCACAGCCGCAGCCGGGGCAGGCGGGGCAGGCCGTCCTCGACCGCCAGGTGGACCAGGTCGGTGCGGCGGCGGGTGACGGTGACCGTGAACGGGCTGCGGGCGTGCTCGACCGCGTTGGTGGCCAGTTCCGAGACGATCAGGCGGGCCGGGTGCAGCAGGGCCACGAAGTTCCAGGCCAGGCAGGTGTCGCCGACCAGGTTGCGGGCCTCGGCCGGGGCGAACGGGCCGGGCTGCAGGCGCACGCGGGCCTGGCCGAACTGGGGGGTGGTGCCGGCCATCGCGCTCAGGGCGGCGCTGCGGGTCGGGTGGATCGGCATGCGCGCCGCCAGGCCGCTGGCCTGCAGGCGGAACAGCTGCGGCTCGCGCGCCACCACGACGAGCGGGACCGGCGGGTGCAGGGCGGCGCTCTGCTCCTCGGCCAGCAGCAGGGAGGCGGTCAGCGTCCGCTCCGCCTCCTCGAGGCCCGTCACGTCGAGCAGGACGGCCCGGGGGCGCTGGGCCAGGGCCTTGCGGAAGGCGGTCATCAGGTCGACCCGGATCTGCCAGGTCCACCGGCCGGTTGCCGCGATCTCGACGACGGCCAGGTCGACGTTGTCGCGCACGGTGATCGCGGTGTCCAGCATGTCGGCTTCCCTGCCCGGTGCCGTCGGATTCTGCTGTGCGGGTCCTACGCGCAGTCTCGGACCCTGTTCGCTCCGCTGTCAATGCTCGTGAATGCGGTTGGCAGGGATGTCGCTGGTCAGACCGTTGTCCGGGGACAACAGATGGGCCGTTCGGCGAGGCGTGGTCTTCGTTCGATGGACAGCGAATCGGTGATGCCGCAGGTGGCGATCCGCGCTATGGCGAAAAGCGCATGCCGAGCGGTGCGTTTTGCGGCCACCTCATCGCGGTACCGTAGCTGCCGTGGCGTCTGAACACCGGTCGCTGCCGGGGCTGCTCGCGGTCGCCGCCGGGTCGGTGGCCGTCGTCGCCGGTCTGGACACCACCGGCGCGCTCGACCCGTGGTGGTCACTGTTCGTCGACGATCTCGCCCAGACGCTGGCCGCCCTGGCCGCGGTCCTGGCCTGCTGGATCACCGCGGCCCGGCACGCCGGCCGGCAGCGGTGGTGGCGGCTGTGGATGGGTGCCGGGGCGTTCGGCTGGCTGCTCGGGCAGCTGGTCTGGTCGTGGTACCAGCTGTGGGAGAACGTCGGCCTGCCCACGCCCTCGCTCGCCGACGCGGGCTATCTCATCCTGCCCGTGCTCGCCCTCGCCGCCCTGGTCGCGCTGGCCGCCGACCGGCCCGTGCACGGGATGCCGCGGCACCTGCCGGGGCGGGTGGCGATGGTCCTGGACGGGCTGGTCATCGTCGGCGCGCTGTTCGTGATCAGCTGGGCCACGGTGCTCGGCCCGGTGGTGCGGGCCGGCGCGGCCAGCCGGGCGGAGTACCTCATCGCCCTGGCCTATCCGATCACCGACCTCGTGCTGACCGTGATCGTGGTGCTGCTCATCGGCCGGGCCAACCAGGTGCAGCTCTCCGTGCTCGGCGCCGGGCTGTTCTTCCTGTCCCTGGGTGACAGCGTCTTCGCCTACCAGGTGGCGATTGGCGCCGACTCGATGCCCGCGGCGGCCGACCTCGGCTTCGTCGCCGGGTTCGCGCTCGTGGCGGTGGCGGCGATGACGGCGCCGGGGGACGCGCCGGTGTGGGCGATGCGCCCGGAGCCGCGCTGGGGACGGCTGCTGCTGCCGTACCTCCCGGTCACCGCCATGGGCGCGGTGCTCGTGGGCCAGCGGCTCGGCGGCACCCCGGCCGACACCGCGGTCACCGCCGTCGCCACGCTGGTGCTGGCGCTGCTGGTGATCCGCCAGGCGGTCACCCTCGCGCAGATCGCCGGGCTGGTGGCCTCCCGCGCCCGCCTCGTGCTGGCCACCGACGAGTCCCGCCGGGAGCTGGAGCGCAACCTGCACGACGGCGTCCAGCAGCGGCTCATCTCCCTCGCCCTGGACATCCGCCGGATCGAGGCCGACGTCCCGCCCGAGTGTGCCCGGGTGCGCCGCGAGCTCGCCGACGTCGTGCAGGGCATCAACGGCACGGTCGACGAGGTGCGGGAGCTCTCGCGCGGAGTACACCCGGCGATCCTCACCCAGGGCGGCCTGCGCCCCGGCCTGCGCGCCCTGGCCCGGCGCTCGGCCGTGGCCGTGGAGCTCGACGTGCACCTCGACGGCCGGCTGCCCGAGCCGGTCGAGGTCGCCGCCTACTACGTGGTGGCCGAGGCGCTGACCAACGCGGCCAAGCACTCCGACGCCGAGCTCGTGCGGGTCGGGGTGCAGGTGAGGGGCGGCGGCCTGTACCTCTCCGTGGACGACGACGGCCAGGGCGGGGCCAACCCGCGGCGCGGCACCGGCCTGCTGGGCCTGGCCGACCGCTGCGAGGCCATCGGCGGCACCCTGGTGGTCGACAGCCCGCGCGGCTACGGCACCCACCTCTCGGCAGAGCTACCGCTGGAGCGGGCCTGAACAGGCATTGGCCGCGCCTATCGACTGATGGACGGTACGTCTTTGTGCCCAGGGCCGGGCAGGGGCTGTCATGAGAGCGTGGAAATCCGTGATGCGGTCATCGTCGACGCCGTCCGTACCCCGATCGGCAAGCGCAACGGCGCCCTCGCCCCCTGGCACCCGGTGGACCTGGCCAGTGAGGTCCTCACCACCCTGGTCACCCGCACCGGCATCGACCCGGCCGACGTCGACGACGTGATGTTCGGCTGCGTCAACCAACTCGGTGACCAGTCCACCAACGTCGGGCGGATGGCCGCGCTGGCCGCCGGCTTCCCCGAGGCGGTGCCCGGCGTCACCATCGACCGGGCCTGCGGCTCCAGCCAGCAGGCGCTGCACTTCGCGGTGGCGACCGTGCTGTCGGGGATGGCCGACCTGGTGATCGCCGGCGGCGTGGAGATGATGTCGCGGGTCCCGCTGGGCTCGGCGCGGGCCACCGGCATGCCGTACGGCCCGCGCGTCCTGGCCCGCTACCGGCGCGAGTCGTTCAGCCAGGGCGAGGGCGCGGAGATGCTCGCCGAGCAGTACGGCCTGTCCCGCACCGCCCTGGACGAGTTCTCGGTCCGCTCGCACACCCTGGCCGCGCAGGCCACCGACGCCGGCGCGTTCGCCGGGCAGCTCGTCACCCTGCCGGACACCCCGCTCACCGCCGACGAGGGCATCC
Source organism: Dactylosporangium sp. CS-033363 (assembly GCF_050942475.1). Lineage (NCBI taxonomy): Bacteria > Bacillati > Actinomycetota > Actinomycetes > Micromonosporales > Micromonosporaceae > Dactylosporangium > Dactylosporangium sp. CS-033363. Next base: position 4,628,247 of record NZ_CP192032.1, read on the forward strand.
GCCGCACGTCGACCGTGGAGACCCTCGCGGCACTCAAACCAGCCTTCCGCGAGGACGGCGTCATCCACGCCGGCAACGCCTCGCAGATCTCCGACGGCGCCGCCGCCCTGGTGGTCACCACCAGCGAGCGGGCCCGCGCGCTCGGCCTCACCCCGCTCGCCCGCTTCCACAGCGGCTCGGTCATTGGCGCCGACCCGGTGGTCATGCTGGGCGCGCCGTGGCCCGCCACGCACAAGGTCCTCGCCCGGGCCGGCCTGGGCATCGACGACATCGGCGCGTTCGAGATCAACGAGGCGTTCGCGTCCGTGCCCCTCGCCTGGCTCGCCGAGACCGGGGCCAAGCCGGAGCGGCTCAACCCGCTCGGCGGCGCGATCGCCGTCGGCCACCCCCTGGGCGCCTCGGGGGCGATCCTGATGACGAGGCTGCTGCATCACATGCGAAACCACGGCATCCGGTACGGCCTGCAGTCCATGTGCGAGGCCGGCGGCATGGCCAACGCCACCATCGTCGAGCTGGCCGGATGACCGGACTCGAAGGGCGCCGGGTCCTGGTGACCGGCGGCTCCCGCGGCATCGGCCGGGCGATCGTCGAGGCGGCCGCGGCGGCGGGCGCGCACTGCGCGGTGCTCTGCCGGCACCCCGAGGCCGCCGCCGACCTGCCCGCCCGTTCCGTACATGCGGCCGACATCACCGATCCGGAGGGCTGCGAGCGGGCGGTCGCCGGCGCCGCGGCGGCGCTGGGCGGGCTCGACGTCGTGGTGAACAACGCGGCCCGGGTCTCCGGTGGGGTGCCCGACGGCCTGTTCACCACCACCGAAACCCTGCTGCGCTCCGACTTCGACGAGAAGGTCGTGAGCTACCTGCGGGTCGTCCGGGCCGCCGCGGAGCACCTGCGGGCGAGCGGCTCGGGGCGGGTGGTCAACGTCGGCGGGGAGGCGGCCCGGATCGCCCGGCACAACGTCAGCTCCGGGGTTCGCAACGCCGCGCTCGTGCACCTCACCCACTCGATGGCCCGGGAGCTCGGCCCGGACGGGATCACCGCGAACGTGGTCCAGCCCGGGGTGGTGCTCACCGCCGAGGTGCGGGCGATGCTGCTGGCGGGGGCCCAGGACGGTACCGATGCCGAGGAGAAACTGCGCAGGCTGGCCGCCCGGCAGTCGCTGCGCCGGTTCGTGGAGCCGGCCGAGGTTGCGGCCGTCGTCATCTTTCTCGCCTCCGCCGCCGCCTCGGGGCTGACCGGCCAGGTGCTGACCGTCTCCGGCGGGACATCGTCCGCGGTGCATTACTGACACAATGCCGCGGTGGAGTTCCCCGCGCTGCTCCGGCTGATCGACGAACGTTCGAAGGCCTTCCACGCCGCGATCGCGGCCGCTCCCAGCCTCGGCGTGCCGGTCCCGACGTGCCCCGGCTGGACGCTGTTCGACCTGGCCCAGCACCTGAGCGAGGGACGCCGCAAGTGGGCCGGCATCGTCGACGCCGGGCCGTCCGGCGAGCCCGTGACCCCGTCGCCGACGCCGGCGCCCCGGATCCGCGAGGCGCTGCTGTTCTGGCTGGACGCGACGACCCGGGAGCTGCTGCACTCGCTGGAGCGGGCCGGCCCGGAGCGGGGCTGCTGGACCTGGTGGGAGTCCTCGGAGACGCCCCAGAACGCCGGCTCCGTGGCCCGCCGCCAGCTGCACGAGGTCGCCGTGCACACCTACGACGCCCAGGCCGCGATCGGTGCGCCGCAGCCGCTGCCGGAGGCGATCGCGCTCGACGGCGTCGACGAGTTCCTGGCCACGTGCTGCGCCGGCGCGTACCACTGGCCGCATCCGCCGGCCGCGCTCGACTACCGCGCCACGGAGGGCCGCTCGTGGCGCCTGGCCCTGTCTGCGGACGAGGTCCAGCTCATCCGGGATCCTTCACCCGACAGCCCCGCCGACGCCACCGTCCGGGGCGCGGCGAGCGAGCTGGTCCTGGTCCTCTACTGCCGCATCCCGATCGACGCCGTCCAGGTCGAGGGCGACCGCCGCCAGTTCGACCTACTGATCGACTGGGAGCCGGACGCGTAGCACCACCTACTGATCGACCGGGAGCCGGACGCGTAGCACCACGTCGATGCGCTTGGCCGCGAACACCAGGCCGCCGTGCCCGGCCCGCACGACGGCGTCGCGGTAGCGGCCCCAGGTCTGCTGGATCGAGCCGTCCGGCTGCCGCGAGACGGCGTGGAACAGCGACCGGACCTCGTCCCCGAGCAGCTCCACATTGGACACCAGGTGCAGCACCGGGCCGGGGTTGCGCGCCCAGTACCGGTCGAACACGCCCATGAAGCCGTCCACACCGAAGTTGCGGACGCCGTCCGCACCCACGATCTCCACGTCGTCGGCCACGAGCGAGCGCAGCAGGTCCGGGTCGCGGTCGTCGACGCCCCGGCAGTACCGCGCCTGCAGCGTCGTCACCTCCTCCAGCAGCGAACTCATGCCCCGTCCTTCCGCAGCGAGAGAGCCTCGGCGGGGGTGAGCACCGGCGTGACGCACGCGTCGACCCCGTCGAACGCCGCCTCCCACTCGGCCCGGGTCCGGGTCGCGAAGACGCGGGCGAGCTCGGCGCGCTGGGCCGGCCAGCGGTCGCGGTCGTGCTGCGGCCACGCCGCCGGGTCGAGGCCGAGCGTGGCCAGCAGCGCCCGGTGGAACGCCGGCTCGATGGCGCCGACGGCGACGAACCCGCCGTCGGCCGTCCGGTAGGTGCGGTAGAACGGGGCGCCGCCGTCGAAGATGTTCGACTCGCGCTCGTCGCACCACAGCCCCGCCGCCCGCATGTCGTGCAGCAGCGTGGTCAGCGAGTGCACGGCGTCCACCATGGACACGGACAGGACGGTGCCGCGGCCGGTGCGGGTGCGTTCGAGGAGCGCGGCCAGGACCCCGATCACCAAATACGTGCCGCCGGCCCCAAAATCGGCGAGGAGGTTCAGCGGCGGCAGCGGCGGGCGGTCGGCCGGGCCGGTCGGGAACAGCGCCCCGGCGATCGCCAGGTAGTTGATGTCGTGCCCGGCCCGCTGCGCCCACGGCCCGCCGTGCCCCCAGCCGGTCATGTGCACGTAGACGAGCGCCGGGAACTCGGCGCACAGCGCGTCCGCGCCGAGCCCGAGCCGGTCCACGACCCCGGGGCGGTAGGGGTCGACGAACACGTCCGCCTCGGCGAGCAGGGCGCGGACCGTGGCGAGCCCCGCGGCCGACTTGAGGTCGGCGGTGACCGTCCGGACGCCGTGGTACCGCGAGTCGAGCGCGACGGGCAGGCCCGAGACCCCGTCGCCGGCGCCCGGCCGGTCGATCCGGACCACCTCGGCCCCGCGCTCGCGCAGCAGCATCCCGGCGAACGGCGACGGCCCCGCGCCGGCGAGCAGCACCACCCGCACGCCGGCGAGGGGACCGCTGGGACGGCTCACGGCAGGCGCAGCGACAGCAGCGGCACGAACTGGGCCGCGCTGTCCAGGTCGGTGTCGTCGGGGCCGCCGGCGATCGTCCGGCGCGGCAGGGTCACCTTGATGGCGTTGGCCGCCGGGTAGTCGATGACCTGCACGGTGGCCGGGTCGACCTTCAGCAGCGCGGCGACCGCCTCGGCGTTGATGGCGCCGGAGTCGCGCCACCTCACGTACGCCTCCTCGGTCTTGAACACCATGTCGGCCGAGACCAGGAAGGCGCCCGCGTTGCGCGTGCGGAACGTGCTGCACTCCGAGCGGATGTCGCTCATACCAGCTCCTTGACGGCAGCGGAGGAGTCGGAGACCTCCAGCGTGAACGGCTCCATCGGGTGGTCGAGCGCGGCCGCGTGCCAGACGCTCCAGTTGAACACCGGCCCGACGTCGACCACGGAGGGGGCGTAGGCCAGGGCGCCGTTGGCCGAGTTGGCCACGCCCGGCACCCGCACGCCGTGCATGAAGAACGGCATCGCCCCGGAGACGATCTCGTGCGCGAGCTCCTGCTCGGCCGCGACCGCCTCGGCGACCAGCCCGATCTCGTAGCAGCCCTGGTAGCCGGTAGCCGCGTTCGGTTCGGCGTCGCCGAGCACGGCGTCGTAGCCGTACCGGCGGAACCCGAACGTGTAGGAGCCCTCGTCGAGGCCGTAGCGGTCGCGGGCGGTGCGGTGCACGAGGTCGGTGATGGCGCTCGTGTACTCCCGCACGCTGCCCACCACCGCGGGGTCGCGCACGCCGAAGAGGCACATGCTGCGGTACCCGAGCCGCTCCACGCCCTCCAGCCGCACGCTGTACGGCTCCGGGGTGAACGTCGCCCCGACCACGCGCACGGTGTGCTCGTCGACCTGGATGTACCGCGCGTTCGACGTGTCCAGCGTGCCCGGCGGCTCGCGCAGCAGGTACGGCGTCGCGTTCTCGTACAGCATCTGCGCGGCGACGGACCGCACGGTGCAGCGGGACTTGCCGCCGACGGGCCGGACGGTGAAGCCCTCGTCGTCGACCTCGCCCACGATGCACTCGCCGGCGCCGATCGGCTCCTCGATGGCGTACCCGCACTCGACCGTCTTGCCCATGTGCCAGGCGGGGCCCGGGGCGATGCCACGCATGAGCGGTACCGCGGCGTAGATGGCGGCGTCGGAGGAGCGCCCGGCGAGCACGATCTGCGCCCCGGCGTCGAGGGCCTCGGCGTAGGGCTCCGGGCCCATCATGGCCACGATCCGCGCCGCGTTCTCGACGCCCTCCTCGGTCAGCTCGGGCCGCCCGTCCAGGCCCCACGTCCGTCCACTGCGGACCTTCCCGAGCACCCAGTCCTTCGGCTGCTCGGTGCGGATGGTGGCGATCCGGGCGGTGCGCCCGTGCGCGGCCAGGATGTCGGTGACGATGCCGCGGAACCAGGTGAGCCCGGCGTCGCTGCCGGTGAACCCGGCCGAGCCGATGAGCAGCGGCGCGCCGATGTCCAGCGCGCCGAGCACCATCCGCTCCAGGTCGCGGCGGGTCTGCCGGTAGCCGGCCCAGCTCGCGGCGGCGCCGAGGTAGTACGGGCCCCAGTCGGTGCTGCCCGCGTCGCAGGCGATGAAGTCGGGCTTGGTCTCCAGCGCCGCGCGGAAGGACCTGGTGGAGAAGCCCCCGCCCATGACCGCGGCGGGCGCTACGAACCGGACACTGCTCATGCTCACTCCTCGTCGACCAGCGCGAACAGGGCGCGCCGGTGCTGGTCCGGGGTCCCGGCGAGCACCGCGGCGGCGTGCGCGCGGCGCAGCAGGACGTGCGCGGGGTACTCCCAGGTGAAGCCGATCCCGCCGTGCAGCTGGATCGCCTCGGTGGTGATGGTCACGGCGGCCTCGGACGCCTTGACCGCCAGGGCGTGCGCGGCGCGTTCAAGGCCGGCACCGCCACCGGCACCGCCACCGGCGTCGGCGCCGGCGCCGCGCACCGCGAATTCGGCCGCCGAGCGGGCCACCTCCAGGGTCACCGCGAGGTCGGCGAGCTTGTGCTGCATCGCCTGGAACGCCCCGATCGGCCGGCCGAACTGGTGGCGGGTCTTGGCGTGCTCGACGGTGAGCTCGAGGGCGTGCCCGGCGACCCCGACGCACTCGGCGCCGAGCGCGATCCAGGTGGCGACCTCGGCCCGGCGGACCGCGGCGGCGACCTGGGGCCCCTCAGCCAGTACAACCGCGGGGGTTGCCTGGAACTCGACCCGGAACGCGGGCCGGCTGAGATCGAGTGAGGGCAGCCGGGAAAGCGTGAAACCGTCCGTAACCAGCAGCAGGCGGTCGCCGACCGGGACGAGCAGGGGGCCGTCCGCGGCCAGGATCGGCCCGACCACCCCCGTGATCCGGTCGTCGCCGTCCACTGTGGATGGGCGGAACGGCACGTGCGCGAGGGTCGTCGCGGTGGCGGGCGGGAGGTCGAGTGTGGACAGTACCGTGGCCGCCGTCACCGCGGACGGGATGAACGGGCCGCCGACGACCGCCCGGCCGAGCTCGGACGCGACCGCGATCAGCTCGGCGGTGCCGAGGCCGAGGCCGCCGTGCGCCTCCGGGACGAGCAGCCCGTCCAGGCCCAGCTCGTCGCGCAGGCGCGGCCACAGCGGGTCGGCGCCCTCGACGGGCTTGGCGTGGGCGGCCAGGAACTCCCGCAGCGCGGAGCCCAGCTCGGCGGCGACCGTCATGCCGGTTCCTCGATCCCGCAGATCTTGCGGGCCAGCCCCTTCGCGTGGTGCATGTCGTAGTGCTTCTCGACGATGAGCCGCTGCGCGTGCAGGCCGCCGCCGCCCTGCAGGATCGTGACGCTCTGCCAGCCGCCGAAGGTGTCGGCGGTGAAGTCGCGGATGCCGTGGAACAGCCGCATCCGGTGCTCGGCGTCCACGCCCGGCATGGTGCGCATGTACTTGGCCACGAAGTCGCCGGTCTCGGGGTTCTTGAGGTCGTCGAGCATCGGCGCGGTGAGCACGCTGCCGCCCGCGATGTCGTGCAGGTTGCGCACCATCTCGGCGTAGTTGGCGGCGGCGAAGTACTTGGCCGCGTTCGTCATCAGCTCGTCCGGCGACGCCCAGCCCTCGGGGGTGAAGCCGGCGTTGTTGACCGCGGCCTCAAGTCCGGCCCGCACCATCGTGGCGTAGTTGATGAGCTCGGCGATCTTCTGCCGGATGTGCGGCACCCGCTGCAGCCCGTTGGCCTCGGCGATGAGCTGGGCCATGCCGACCAGCGTGTCGGCCATCTCGACGTAGTGCGCGACGCTGCCGATGCGCTCCCACAGCCCCAGCGAGTGGGCGAAGGTGGCCGAGTGCTCGACCTCGCCGTCGAGGAAGACGCGGTCGTTGGGCACGTAGACGTCGTCGAAGATGACGAACCCCTCGGCCATGTTGCGCCGGGCGCTGTAGGGGAAGTAGTCGGCCGGCAGGTCGGGGCGGGGCGCGTAGGTGGTCGCGATGATCTTCACGCCGGGCGCGTTGACCGGGACCGCGCAGGCGATCGACCAGTCCTCCTCGCCCGGCTTCATCCGCTTGGTCGGCATCACGATGAGGTCGTGGTCGATCGGGGCGCCGGTGATGTGCAGCTTCGCGCCGCGGATGGTCACGCCGCCGGAGTCGCGGCTGACGACCCGCACGTACAGGTCGGGGTCGTCCTGCTTCATCGGCGACAGCGCCCGGTTGCCCTTGGCGTCGGTGATGGTCTGCACGCAGCGCAGGTCGGCCTTCTTGGCGTGCTCGAAGTAGGCCATCACGCGGTCGGCGTAGTCGGGCAGGTCGGCGCGGATGCGGCTGGCCGCGGTCATGAGCATGAGCAGGCTGACCGACGTGGTGCGGGTCGGGTTGGCCCACTTGAGCTGCTCGACCTCCTGGTACTTGAGGTCCTCGACGCTGTGCGGGATGAAGAACAGCGGGCCGAACGCGTCGTCGCCCGGCCGGTAGAACTCGTCGTAGTTGGCGGCGGTCATCGCGATGCTCTGCCGCAGCAGCGGCTCCTCGGTGACGTCCTCGATGCGCCGGCCCGCGATGTAGACCTGGCGGCCGTCGCGGAGGCTCTGCCGGTACTGTTCCCCGGTCATCATGGCTGCTGCGGTCCCTTCGGTGATTCGTGACGTTCCCGGGGCAGGCCCAGGACCCGTTCCGCGACGATGCCGCGCTGGATCTGGTCGGTGCCGCCGGCGATGCGCTGGGCGGGGGAGCTGAGCAGGAAGTCCGACCAGGTGCCGAAGCCGGGCGCGCCGGCGTCCGCGACCAAATCGGGGCCGAGCAGCCGGGCGGCCGCGCGGCCGTAGAAGCCCAGGTCGTCGACGAGGGCCAGCTTGCCGATGGACGGCGACACCCCGCCGGTGGCGACCCGGTCGGCCGTCACCCCGGCGAGCTGCTCCCGGATCCAGGCCTCGGCCAGCAGTTCGCGCTCGGCGTCGCCCGGTTCCGGGACAAGAGCACGGAGCCGCCGGTACGGCCGGCTGAGGTAGGTCTTGTCGCGGCTGCCCATGGCGGTGCGCTCGCTGGTGAGCGTGGACATCGCCACCGTCCAGCCCTTGTCGACGGCGCCCAGCCGAGCGCTGTCGGGGATCCGGACGTCGTCGAAGAACACCTCGTTGAAGTGGCTGTCGCCGTTGATCTGGCGGATCGGGCGGACGGTGATGCCGGGCCGGTCCATTTCGACGAGAAAGGCCGTGATGGCCCGGTGCCGGTCGGCCGGCGCCCCGGTGCGCGCGAGCAGCTCGCCGACGTCGCTGAGGTGGGCCCACGAGGACCAGACCTTCTGGCCGTTGACGACCCACTCGTCGCCGTCGCGGACCGCGGTGCAGCGCAGCGAGGCGAGGTCGGAGCCGGCCTCGGGCTCGGAGAACAGCTGGCAGGCGAGGGCGTCGCCGCGCCACAGGGCGCGCATCCAGCGCTGCTGCTGCTCCGGGGTGCCGTGGGCCAGGATGGTCGGGGCGACGATGCGCCGGCTGACGGTGAAGTAGCTCTGGTCGGGCAGCTCGTACTCGTACAGCACCCCGCGCAGCGCGTCCGCCGTGGCGGGGTCGAGGCCCGCGCCGCCGAGCGCGACCGGCCCGTCGAACCAGGCCAGCCCGGCGTCGAAGAGCCGCTGCTGGAAGGCCATCGAATTCTCGAGCCCACCGGACGCGGAGGGGTCCGCCTCGGGATCGCGGCGGGCCAGCCCCTCGGCGGCGGCGAAGGCGTGGATACGCTCAGGAAAATCCATGCTCACCGCCCGGCCCACACGGCGGCCCGGCGCTCGGCGAACGCCCGGGCCCCCTCGGTGGCGTCGGCGGAGGCGAAGACCGGGTCGAACCACTCGTCCTGGCGGGCGAACGACTCCTCGTCGGGCCAGTCGGCGCTGCGCCGCACCACCTGCACGCTGGCCGCGACGGCGAGTGGCGCGTTCGCGGCGACGGTCTGAGCCAGCTCGATCGCGGCCTTGAGCGCGCCGCCGGGCGGGGTGATCCGGTTGACCAGCCCGTGCCCGGCCGCGCGTGGAGCGTCCAGCGGCGCGCCGGTCAGCACCAGCTCCATCGCGAGGGCGTAGGGGAGCCGGCGCGGGAGGCGGAACGCGCCGCCGCCGCGGGCGGTCAGGCCCCGGGTGACCTCGGGCAGCCCGAACCGGGCGTCCTCGGCCGCCACCACCAGGTCGCAGGCGAGCACCATCTCGAAGCCGCCGCCGAGCGCCCAGCCCTCCACCGCGGCCACGAGCGGCATCCGGGGCGGGGACTGCACGAACCCGGCGAACCCGCGGCCGGGCACGCTCGGGCGGCCCTGCTCCGGGAAGTCGCGCAGGTCCATGCCGGCGCTGAAGGTGCCCTCGGCGCCGGTGAGCACGGCCGCCCGTACCTCCGGATCGGCCTCGAGCCCGGCGAACGTCTCGGCGATGGTGTCGGCGGTGGCCCGGTTGATCGCGTTGCGCCGGTGCGGCCGGTTCACCGTGACGACCGCGACGTGCCCCTGGCGCTCGAGGAGGACGTCCATCAGCGCGGCGCCATGCGGATCGCGCCGTCGAGGCGGATCGTCTCGCCGTTGAGGTACCCGTTGGAGAGCATGTGTACGGCCAGCGCCGCGTACTCGTCGGGCTGCCCCAGCCGCCGCGGGTGCGGGACGCTGGCCGCGAGCCCGGCCCGCAGGTCGTCGCGCAGCCGCCCGAGCATCGGGGTGTCGAACACGCCGGGGGCGATGGTGTTGACCCGGATGCCCCGGCCGGCCAGGTCCCGGGCGGTGGTGATGGTGATGCCGTGCACGCCCGCCTTGGCCGCGGTGTACGACGCCTGCCCGATCTGGCCCTCGAACGCGGCCACGGACGCGGTCAGCACGCACGCGCCCCGCTCGCCGTCGACCGGCTCGGACTCGGCGATCGCGGCGGCGACCAGGCGCAGCACGTTGTAGGTGCCGACCAGGTTGACCCGCACCACCTCGGCGAAGCCCTCGATCGGGGCGGGCACCCCCTGCTTGTCCAGGATGCGCAGCCGGTCGCTGCCCCGCCCGGCGCAGTGCACCAGCCCGCGCACCGGGCCGCGCTGCCGGGCGACGTCCACGGCCGCCGCCATCTCCTCGGTGGAGGTGATGTCCGCGGCGACGAACGTCGCGGCCGGGCCGAGCGCCTTCGCCTCGGTCGTGCCCAGCTCGGCGGCGGTGGGCAGGTCGACCATCACCACGGTCGCGCCCTCGGCGACGAGCCGGCGCGCGGTGGCCAGGCCGAGGCCGGAGGCCCCGCCGGTCACCACCACTGTGGCCTTGTCCAGATTCACGATGCGTTCTCCTGCCGCCCATTTCACGATCGACCACTCGACCATTGCGGCTGACCCCGGATATGTCCAATACCCGTGCCCGCCGAATTGATAGGGGACGCCTATCGACCGCTTCCTTGACACCCATTTCCGGGCGGCTAACGTCGGTTTCGGTAAATGGTGCCGAAGTCGGGAGTGCGGCAGTGAGATCGTTGTCCTCGGTCGGGCCGGGCGACTGGCCCACCATCGGCGCGCACGCGTACCCGGACAATCCGGCGCTGCGGACCCCCGACGGCGTCGCGCTGACGTTCGCCGGCCTGGAGGCGCGGGCGTCGCGGCTGGCGGCGGCGCTGCTCGCGGCCGGGGTGGGCAAGGGGGAGCGGGTCGCGATCCTCGGCACCGACGGGGTCGGCTACGCGGTGACCCTGTTCGCCTCGCTCAAGGCCGGCACGGTCGGCGTGCCGCTGAACTTCCGCCTCGCCGGGCCCGAGCTGGCTTCCCTCACGGCCGTGGCCGACCCGGCGGTGCTGGTCATCGAGGCGCGGTACGCCCACCTGCTCGACCAGCTGCGCGCGGCCGCGCCGGGGCTGCGGCTGGTGCTGACGCTGGACCGGCCGCTGCCCGGGATCGCCACCGTCGAGGAGTTCGGCGCCTCCGGACCGGAGAGCCTGGCCGCCGCCACCGAGGACGACGACGTGCTGCTGTGGATGCTGACCAGCGGTACAACAGGGACTCCCAGAGTCGTCGCGCAGACCCAGCGGATGCTCAAGGCGAACACCGCCAAGGGCGTGCTGGAGCAGGGCTTTCAGCCGGGGGAGTGCCTGTATGCCGGCACCCCGCTGTTCCACGTGGCCGGAATGGGCTGGCTGTACTACGCGATCTCCCGCGGCGCCGCGCTCATGCTGCTGCCGCAGTTCGAGGCCGGCGCCGTGCTCGGCTGCCTGCGCGCCGGGACGGTGACCCGCTGCCTGCTCGTGCCCAGCATGGCCGTGGCGCTGCTGGACCACCCCGGCGCCGGACCGGTCCCGCAGTTGCGCAGCATCGCCTACGGCGGCTCGGCGATGCCGCCGGAGCTGGTCCGGCGGCTGATCGAGACGTTCGGCTGCGACCTGTACAACACCTTCGGGGCCGGCACCGAGGGCGGCGGGCAGACCATCCTGCGCCCGGCCGACCACCGCGCCGCGCTCGACGGCCGCCCGCACCTGCTCGGCTCGATCGGCCGGCCGATGTTCGGCGTCGACCTGCGGCTCTGCGACGCCGACGGGGCCGAGGTCGGGGTGGGCACGGTCGGCGAGATCCACACCCGCAGCGACACGGTGATGAGCGGCTACGTGGGGCGGCCCGACCTGACCGCGACCAAGGTCGTCGACGGCTGGATCCGCAGCGGGGACATGGCCTGGCGGGACGCCGAGGGCTACCTCTACCTGGCCGGGCGCAAGGACGACATGATCCTGCGGGGCGGCGAGAACATCTTCCCGGCCGAGATCGAGAACGTCCTCGTCGAGCACGCCGAGGTGGCCGAGGCGGCGGTGGTGGGGCTGCCGGACGAGCGCTGGGGCCAGATCGTGGTGGCCGCGGTGGTCGCCGCGCCCGGCCAGGCCCCCGACCCCGAGGTGCTGCGGGCGTACTGCCGGTCGCGCCTGGCCGGCTACAAGACGCCCGCCCGCATCGTGGTGATCGACGAGCTGCCGAAGAACGCGGCCGGCAAGACGCTGCGGACGGCCGTCGTGCAGCAGGTGGCGGCGTGAGTGACATTCGCGTGGAGCGGGCCGGCGACGTGCTCACGGTGACCATCGACCGGCCGCAGCGGCGCAATGCGATGACCTACGGGGCCTGGGACGAGCTCGGCGCGGCCCTGCGCGACGCCGCCGCGAGCGATGCCCGGGCGGTGGTCGTCACCGGTACCGGCGGCGCGTTCTGCAGCGGCGGCGACCTCGACGGCGGCGACCGCGCCCCGCACCCGACGGCCCAGCTCGCCGCGGTCGCCCGGACGTGTCAGGCCCTCGTGGCCATGCCGCAGCCGACGATCGCGCAGGTCGACGGGCTGGCCGCCGGGGCCGGCTTCGGACTGGCCCTCGCGTGCGACTTCGTGGTGGCCAGCAGCCGCGCGAGGTTCGGCACGATGTTCCTGGCCCGCGGCCTGTCGCCGGACTTCGCCACCTCGTGGCTGCTGCCCCGGCTGGTCGGGCTGCGGGTGGCCACCCGGCTGACGCTGCTGCCGGAGATCTTCGACGCCGCCCGGGCCCGCGAGCTCGGCCTGCTGGAGGACGTCGTCGAGCCGGACGAGCTGCCCGGGCACGTGGCCGCCCTGGCCGCGCGGCTGGCCGCGGGGCCGCCGGTCGCGATCCGGCTCACCAAGCAGCTGCTGCGCGACTCGTTCGCCCGCGGCGTCGAGGAGTCCCTGGCCGCGGAGACCATGGCCCAGTCGGTGAACCGGCTGTCGGCCGACGCGCAGGAGGGGATCGCGGCCTTCCGGGAGCGGCGGGCCGCGCGGTTCGAGGGGCGATGATGCCACGATGTTCGATGTGAAGGCTCCCGCAGTGCGTGCGGTCGCGGCTCCGGCGCAGCCGCGGACCCCGGCGCAGTACGACCGGCGCGACCGCGTGCTCGCGACCGCCTCGGCCCTGCTGACCACCGGCGGGGAGGACGCCCTGCAGATGAAGCGGGTCGCCGAGGACGCGCGGGTCTCCCTCGCGACCGTCTACCGGTACTTCCCGTCCAAGGACCACCTGCTGCTGGCCATGGCCCGGGCGCGCTTCGAGCGGGCCCTCGCCCGGGTCCAGCGCGGCGACATCGACCTGGACGGGACGACCCCCGGGCAGCGGGTCGGCGAGTACCTGCTGCGCGAGTTCGCCGCCCAGCAGCGCCAGCCGCACATCACCTCGGCCCTGGCCCGGGTGCTCGTCGGCACCAACCCGGACTACCGCGAGACGCACGACGAGGTCCAGCGGATGCACCTGCGGCTGCTGTGCGTGATCGCGCACGGTCACGACGGGGCCCCCGGCTACGAGGCCTGGATGGTGCTGCGGGTGGTGGCCGGCTGCTTCGGCTCGGCCACCCGCAACTGGATCGCGGGCCTGCTCTCGGCCGACGAGGCCCGCTTCGAGATCGCCCTCGCGTGCCGGCTGCTGGATCTCCCGCCGGCAGAACCGGTTCTTCCCGCTCCGTAACCACGATCGTCATCACTGCTCCTGACCAGCCACGATGCCCGCAACACGGATTTAACACAACCGTTGAAAACCAGACTCGATTCTGGAACACTCGCCCGCATCAACACCCGGCGATGATGCGTGAGGTGCGGGATGAGCAGCATCGAGGTCCGTCAGCTCGAGTACTTCCTGGCCGTCCACGACCACGGTGGCGTCACCCGCGCCGCGAAGGCCCTGCACCTGTCCCAGCCCTCGCTGTCCCAGGCGATCCGCAGCCTGGAGCGGCAGCTGCGCACCGACCTGTTCCTGCGCGTCGGGCGCGGGCTGGTGCTCTCCCCGGCCGGGCAGGCCCTCGTCGGCCCGGCCCGCCAGGTCGTGCGCTCCCTCGAACGCGCCCAGGCGGCCGTCACCCGGGTCCGCGAGCTGCACGCCGGGCAGGTCTCGATCGCGGCCGGGGCCGGGCTCGTGGCCGACCCGCTCGCGCCCTGGCTCGGCCGCTTCCGCCGCAAGTACCCCGACACGGTCGTGCGGGTCGAGGAGAGCGAGAGCGACGACGGCGTGGCCGAGCTGGTCCGCTCCGGCGACTGCGACCTCGGCCTGACCGCCGGCTCCATCGTCTGCGACGAGCTCGAGCAGCTGCTGGTCAGCGAGCAGCACGTGGTGCTCGTGGCGCCGCCCGGCACGCCCCGCGCGGCGGGCCCGGTGCCGCTGGAGCACCTCGCCGGCGTGCCGATGATCGCCGGTGACCGGCGCGGCCAGGCCTGGACCGACGTCGAGCGGGCGATGGCCGCCCGCGGGGTCGCCGCCGACGTCGTCGTCGAGGTCGCCCGCACCGCCTCCACCATCCCGCTCGTGCTGGCCGGCGTCGGCTCGACGTTCCTGACCCTGCGGCTGGCCATCGAGGCCCAGGCCCGCGGGGCCGTGGTGCAGGAGATCGCCCCGGCCCAGGTGCGCCGGCTGCGGCTGCTGCGCCGGCCCGGCGACCGCTCGGTCGGCGTCTCCGCGCTCAGCGACGTGATCCACGCCGACGCCCGCCGCTGGGTCGCCGCGCTGCAGGAGGAGCAGGACCGCGGACTGGGCCTGGTGGCCGCCGGCGCCGCGGTCGACGCCCGCATCCGCGACGCCCGCGCGGCCCGATCGGCGGCGGCCTAGAAAGCGACCGATACTTCCGCGCTATGGATGCAGTGGAAGTAGGTATGCGCTTCACCGAATCGAATGTTGACCACCGTTACCGGCGCCCGTGACGATGATTGCGAGCGCATTCCCGGGAATTGTTTTCGCCCCTTGGAGGAATTCGGTGGTCTCGACAATGAAAAGGCGCACGGCGCTCGCGGCGCTGGCCGCCCTGGCGCTTTTACCCCTCGCCGCGTGCGGCGATGACGACGACGGCTCCGCCGCCCCCGGAGCCGCCGGCGAGACGATGACGATCCGGCTGGGGTTCGCCGGTGCGGTGCTCTCGCCCGGCGCCGCCATGTACACCTCGCTCCCCGACGTGCTCGGCTTCTGGGCCGAGGACCACCTCAAGGTCGAGATCACCCGCATCGAGGGCACCGCCACGGCCCTGCAGGCGATGGTGGGCGACAAGGTCGACGTCGCGGTGGTCTCCGGCGAGGCGGTCATCCCCCCGGTCTCCGAGGGCCAGCCGTTCGTGATCCCCTACTCGCTGAGCCAGCGCGGCATCGTCACGATCGCCGCCCCTGAGGGCAACGGCGTCAACAGCCTGGCCGACCTCAAGGGCAAGAACATCGGCGTGCCGACCCTGGCCAGCGGCGCGGTCACGTTCACCAAGGCCGGCGCGGCCGACGCCGGCGTCGACCCGAACAGCCTCAAGTTCGTGGCGATCGGCACCGGCGCCCAGGCCGCCAACGCGGTCAAGAGCGGCCAGGTCCAGGCGATCGCCGACACCGACACCTCGATCGTGACCTACCAGCAGGCCGGCGCGAAGCTCAAGGTGCTCGACACCGCCGTGGCCGACAAGCTCGTCATCGGCGTGGTCGCCGCCACGACGAAGAACGTGATGACCAACAAGAAGGCGGCGCTGACCGCGTGGGCCCGCGGCGTGGCCAAGGCGACCGAGTGGATGCAGGCCAACCCCGAGGAAGCGGTCAAGCTGCACTACAAGAAGTTCCCGGACGCCAAGCCGGCCGGCGACGAGGCGGCCGCCGTGGCCACCGGCGTCGAGCAGGTCAAGGCCCGGCTGGTCAACGTCAAGGCGGCGGCCAACGGCGAGTACGGCTCGATCACCAGCGACCAGCTGACCTACATCATCAAGTACCTCACCGACAACGGGCAGCTCAAGAAGCCGGTCGAGGTCGGCGCGGTCTACGACGGCTCGCTCATCCCCGACATCAACAAGTTCGACAAGACGGCCGTGCGCGCCGTGAAGGTGCCAAGCTGATGGAGGTCGGCGTGACCATGCAAGCAAGCGGACCGGGCGCGGCCGTCGGCGCGGCGCCCGGGGTCGAGGTCCGCGGGGTGTCCAAGACCTTCCGCACCAATGCCGGTGACGTGGTCGCGCTGACCGACATCGACCTGGAGGTCCGGCAGGGTTCGTTCGTCTCCCTGGTCGGGCCGAGCGGCTGCGGCAAGTCCACCCTGCTGCGCATCGTCGCCGGGCTGGAGACCAGTAGCGGCGGCTCGACCAAGGTGGCGGGCACGCCGGTCGAGGGTCCCCGCCGCGACTTCGGGATGGTCTTCCAGCAGCCGGTACTGCTGCCCTGGCTGACCATCTTCAAGAACGTCATGCTGCCCGCGGACGTGGCCCGGGACCGCACGCCGGCGGCCCGCCAGCGCGCCGCGGACCTGCTGGAGCTGGTCGGGCTGGACGGCTTCCAGCACCGCTACCCGCGCGAGCTGTCCGGCGGCATGCAGCAGCGCGCCGCCCTCGTGCGGGCGCTGATGAGCCGGCCCAGCCTGCTGCTCATGGACGAGCCGTTCGGCGCGCTGGACGCCCTGACCCGCGAGACCATGAACGCCGAGCTGCTGCGGATCTGGTCGGAGACCGGCGCCACCACGCTGTTCGTGACCCACTCGATCGCCGAGGCGGTGTTCCTCAGCGACGTCGTGGTCGTGCTGTCCGGGCGGCCCGGGCAGATCCTCGACCGGGTCCCGATCGACCTGCCCCGGCCGCGCACCTTCGACGTCATGGAGTCGCCCGAGGCGGCCCGCCTGACCAACCACATCCGTGGGTACCTGCACGCCAGAGGAGCCGTGGGATGACCGTCACCGCCGCACCCCCCGCCGTGGCCCCGCCGGCCAAGCGGCCGCCCCGCTCGATCGTGCGCCGCCACCCCACGCTGATCGTCACCCCGCTCATCGCGCTCGTCGCGCTCGGCGCCTGGCTGCTCGCGGTCGACGTGTTCGAGGTCGAGTCGCTGATCCTGCCGCACCCGCTCGACGTGCTCGACGAGCTGTGGCTGATGGTCAGCAGCGCCGAGCTCTACCAGAACCTCTGGGTGACCGTGGTCGAGTTCGGGGTCGGCTTCGTGCTCGGCTCGGTCGCCGCGATCATCGTCGCCGCCGTGCTGGCCCGCATACCGGTGCTGGAGCGGGGCTTCTCGCCGTACATCATCGCCTTCCAGAACTTCCCCAAGATCGCCATCGCGCCGATGCTCATCACCTGGTTCGGCTTCGGCATGGCCCCCAAGATGGCCCTGGCGACCGTGCTCGCGTTCTTCCCCGTGTTCGTCAACGTCATCGTCGGGCTGAAGTCGTCCACCCGCGAGCAGCGCGACCTCATGCGGATGCTGCAGGCCTCGGAGTGGCAGACGTTCTGGAAGCTGCGGGTCAAGGTCGCGCTGCCGTTCATCTTCGCCGCGCTGCGGGTCGCCGCCGTGTTCAGCCTGCTCGGCGCGATCACCGGCGAGTTCATCAGCTCCTCGGAGGGGCTCGGGTACATGCTGCTCACGGCCAACGCCCAGCTGCACGTGGACGCGGTGTTCGCGCTGCTGATCGTGATGGCCGCGATCGGCCTGGCCGTGCACGCGCTGCTCGGCCTGCTCAACCGCAAGGTCATCTTCTGGGAGGACCACGACGAGCAGCGCCGGCCGATGGCGGAAGAGAGCGTCTGAGCCGATGCGCCGCACGTTGTTCGCGCCCGACCACGAGCAGTTCCGCCAGCTGGTCCGCACGGTTCTGGAACGTGAAGTCGTCCCCAATTACGAAGGGTGGCGCGAGGCCGGGATCGTGCCCCGCGACCTGTTCCGCACCCTCGGTTCCGTCGGCATCATGGGCTTCGCCCTGCCCGCCGAGCACGGGGGCGGCGGGTCCGACGACTACCGGTACAACGTCGTCATCCAGGAGGAGACCGCCCGGGCCGTCGTGACGCTGGGCGGGCTGCGCACCCACCTGGACATCGTCCTGCCGTATTTCCTCGCGTTCGCCGACGACGACCAGCGCGCCCGCTGGTTCCCCGGCCTGGCCTCCGGCGAGCTCTACACCGCGATCGCCATGAGCGAGCCCGGTGTCGGCTCCGACCTGGCCGGGATCAGCACCAGCGCGGTGCGCGACGGCGAGCACTACGTCGTCAACGGGGCCAAGACCTTCATCACCGGCGGCGAGCTGGCCGACCTCGTGGTCGTCGTGGTCCGCACCGGCCGCGACCCCGACGACCGCCGGGCCGGGCTGTCGCTGCTCGTCGTGGAGAAGGGCACGCCGGGCTTCACCGTCGGCCGGCGGCTGCACAAGATCGGACTGTCCACTCAGGACACCGTCGAGCTCGCCTTCGACGACGTGCGCGTGCCCGCCGGCAACCTGCTGGGCGCGGAGGGCACCGGTTTCGCCAAGCTCACCCACAACCTGGCCCAGGAGCGGCTCGCGATCGCCGTCGGGTCCGTCGCGCAGGCCGTCACCGCCCACGAGCAGACCATCCGGTACGTCCGGGAGCGCACCGTCTTCGGCCGCCCGCTCGCGCAGTTCCAGAACACCAAGTTCGAGCTCGCCGCGATGGCCGCCGAACTCGAGGCGGGGCAGGCACTGCTCGACGCGGCCGTGCGGGCGCACCTCGACGGCGAGCTCACCCCGGCCGACGCGGCCAAGACGAAGCTGTTCTGCACCGAGATGCAGGGCCGGGTCGTCGACCGCTGCCTGCAGCTGCACGGCGGCTACGGTTACGTGACGGAGTTCCCGATTGCCCGCATGTACGCCGACGCCCGGGTCACCCGCATCTACGGTGGAACCAGCGAGGTCCTGAAGACCATCATCAGCAAGTCGCTGGAGCTGTGAACGAATGCCGATCTACGCCCTTGGTTCCTTTGTCCCGTCCATCGACCCGTCCGCCTACGTCCACCCCGACGCCGTCGTGATCGGCCGGGTTCACCTCAAAGCGGACGCCTCCGTCTGGCCCGGCGCCGTGCTGCGCGGGGACAGCAACGACATCGTCGTCGGGGAGGGCACCAACATCCAGGACGGCTCGGTCGTACACGCGAACGACCTGCACCCGACGACGGTCGGCGCGCGCTGCGTCGTCGGGCACCTGGCCCACCTGGAGGGCTGCGCCATCGAGGACGGCGCCCTGATCGGCTCGCAGGCCGTCGTGCTGTCCGGGGCCGTCGTCGGCTCGGGCGCCCTCGTCGGCGCGGCCGCGCTGGTGCCGCCGCGGTTCGTGGTGCCGCCCCGCACCATGGCCCTCGGCGTGCCGGCGAAGATCCGGGACGAGGCCTACGACCCGGAGCTGCTGCGGCTCAACGCCACGCGGTACGTCGAGACGGCCCGGCTCTACCGCGACTCGCTCCGGCGGATCGGCTGAAAGGCGGTACCGATGCAGCAGCAGTTGCCGGCGCTGGACGGCATCCGCGTCATCGAGCTCGGCCAGCTCATCGCCGGGCCGTTCTGCGGCCAGCTCCTCGCCGATTTTGGGGCCGACGTCATCAAAGTGGAGCAGCCCGGCGAGGGCGACCCGATGCGCCACTGGGGACACAGCAAGGACGGCAAGTCGCTGTCGTGGAGCGTCATCGCCCGCGGCAAGCGCAGCGTCACCGCCGACCTCAAGTCCGACGCGGGCCGGGCGTTCCTGCGCGCGCTGGTCGCCGAGGCCGACGTGCTCGTGGAGAACTTCCGGCCCGGCACGCTGGAGCGGCTCGGCCTCGGCTGGGACGAGCTGTCGGCGGTCAACCCGCGGCTGATCCTGGTGCGGGTGAGCGGCTTCGGCCAGACGGGGCCGTACGCCTCGCGGGCCGGGTACGGCTCGATCGGCGAGGCCATGGGCGGCCTGCGGCATCTGGTCGGCGACCCGGACCGCCCGCCCAGCCGCACCGGACTGTCCATCGGGGACATGCTCGCCGGCATGCACGCCGCCTACGGCACGACCCTGGCCCTGCTGGCCCGCGAGCGCACCGGGGCCGGGCAGGTCGTCGACGTGTCCATCCTCGAGTCGGTGCTCGCCATGACCGAGGCCCTGGTGCCCGACTACGCCCTCGCCGGGGTGACCCGCGAGCGGTCCGGGGCGGTGCTGCCCGGAGTGGCACCGTCCAATGTGTACCCGACCGCGGACGGCGACTTCGTGCTCGTGGCGGCCAACCAGGACACGGTGTTCCGCCGGCTCGCCGTCGCGATGGGCCGGGCGGAGCTGGGGACGTCGGCCGAGTACGGCACCCACGTGGCCCGCGGCGAGCGCCAGCGGGAGCTCGACGACCTCATCGCGCAGTGGACGAGCAGGCACCAGTCGGGCGACCTGCTGGCGATCCTGGAGGAGCACGGGGTGCCGGCCGGGCGGGTGTACACGGCCCGGGACATGCTCGCCGACCCGCACTTCCAGGCCCGCGAGAGCATCGTGGCCGTGCCCGACCCGGACCTCGGCCGGATTCCGATGCAGAACGTCGCGCCGCGGCTGTCGGCGACCCCGGGGCGGATCCGGTGGAGCGGGCCGGACCTCGGCGCCCACGACGCCGAGGTCCGGGCGCTGCTACCGACCGAAGCAGCGCCGTAGCTCGGTGAGCTGGTAGAAGGCGCTGCCCTTGGCGATCGGGCGGCAGTTGGGCGGGAACGCGGTCTCCCGCTCGTTGTAGAACATGCGGACAAGGTACGTGTTGCCGTGGGTGTGGCCGTTGGAGTACAGGTCCCACTGGATGTTCGCCGCCATCGGGGCGACGGACGCGCCGCGCCACGGGTTGTTCTGGTACGTGTAGGGCTGCGGCAACGGCTGCGCCTTCGTGCTGCCGGGGAGCCGCAGCAGGACCGCGAGCGGCTCGACCTCCTCGGCGTGGGTGAAGCGCAGCACCGCACCCTTGTCGCTGGTGCCGTTCGCCTTCGCCTCGACCTGCGCGAACAGGTCGTCGAGCAAGGGCTGGGCCATCTTGTACGTGATGTCGCGCCCGGCGAAGGCCGGCCCGCTCTGGTAGAACTCCTCGGCGTCGTCGAGGTACGCGAGCCACGCCGCGTCCCCGTCCGGCAGGAACCGGCCGAGGTCCTGGTAGAACGCGGGCGCGACGCTGGCGAGCTCGAAGACCGAGCGGGCGAACGCGACCTGCTCCTCGGTGCTCAGCGTGGCCAGGAACGCCGGGGTGAACAGGCGGGCGTCGACGTGCCGGGCGACCTGGGCGGTGCGGGGCTGGCCGGCGATGCGCTCCAGCGTGGCCAGCAGGGCCGGGTCGTTGTCGGCGTACTCCTGGTAGTCGGCGTTCTGGGGCTGCTTGTGGAAGTACAGCAGATCCTTGTTCGTCACCGGCGCCTGGATCCGCCCGGCGAGGCGCGGGTCGCCGGCGACGAGGCCCTGGGTGAACGCGGTGGCGCTGTCCACCGCGCGGGTGACCCCGGAGGTCTGCACCTCGATCGGGCGCTGGTGCGCGTCGATGTCGGCGAAGAGGCGCGGCAGCCGCTGCTCCAGCCGCAGCGCGATGTCCCGCTGCTCCCGCTTGCCGCGCTCGGCCAGGTTGCCGTAGCCGATCGCGGCGCCGGACGCGAGCAGGGTCTGCACCTGCGGGCCGAGGTCGGCGCCGAGCCGGGTCAGCCCGCCCTGGCCCTGCGCCCGCTGGAGCACGGCCAGGACCGCGTCGCCGTCGTCGCTGTCGGACATGGCCCGCGACCCGTGCCGGCCCACCGTCTCGGTGAACACCGGCGCGAAGCCGCGGGGCACCGCCTGGTAGTCGCGCAGGCGTTCCTGCGGCTCGTACGGCGTCTTCGTCGTGTAGTTGGGCCGGTCGGAGCCGGCCCCGTGCGCCTGGGCGGCGCCGGAGGTCGCGGGGGCGACCAGGACGAGCAGGGTGAGGGCCAGCGCGGCGCCGGCTCGAGCGGTACGCGTCATGGCCCGTCACTCTGTCAATCCGCCCGGAACGCCAAGCGTGGCCGGGGTGGAACAACGGTGAACATCACTCGCTGGCCCGGCGCAGCACGGTGTAGACGGCCGCATCGACCTGCTCCACCTGCGTGAACCGGAACTCCCCCTGCTGGAACAGCCGGTCGCCCTCGCCCACCGCGACCGGGAAGGTGATCAGCCGGTACTCGTCGACCGCGTCCGCCGCCGCCAGCGCGCGCACCAGGCTGAGGCTGCCGATGACCACCACGTCCCGCACCTCGCGCTCGCGCACGGCCCAGGACACCGGGTCGCCGTCGATCGCCGCCGAGTTCTCCCAGGCCTCGGCGTCGATGCCGGTGCTCGTGGCGACGCGCTTGGGCACCCGGTTCATGAGCTTCGCGTACTCGCTGTCGCGCCCCGGCCAGACCTTCGAGAACGCCTCCCAGGTCCGCCGGCCGTACAGCTGCACGCCCTGCTCCATCCGCTCGCCGAGCCGGAACTTGTCGTCGGCCACCGGGCCCGAGCCGTACCGGAACGCCCAGCCGCCGTAGCTCGTCCCGCCGCGCCCGTCCGGGTCGGAGACCACGCCGTCGAGGGTCGCGAACTGGATCACCATGATGTCGCCCATGTTGGGGCTCCCTTCTCGTTGCCAGCACATACCGGCGCCGGTCGCGGAACTCATCGCCGTACTGTCGGGGAATGCAGTTCGAGGCGTACCGCGGTGATCTCCTGGCCCACTGCTACCGGATGCTCGGCTCCTTCGAGGAGGCCGAGGACCTGGTGCAGGAGACGCTGCTGCGAGCGTGGCGGGCCGCCGACCGCTACGACCCGCAGCGCGCCTCGGAGCGCACCTGGCTGCACCGCATCGCCACCAACGCGTGTCTCACGGCCCTCGAGGGCCGGGCCCGGCGGCCGCTGCCGAGCGGGCTGGGACCGGCCGGCGACGACCCGCACGCGCCGCTGACGCCGAGCCTCGACGTGCCGTGGCTGCAGCCGTTCCCCGACGCCCGCCTCGGCGACCCGGCCGACGCCGCCGACCAGCGCGCGGGACTGCGGCTGGCCCTGGTCGCCGCGCTGCAGGTGCTCCCGGCCCGGCAGCGGGCCGCGCTGGTGCTGCGCGAGGTGCTGCAGCTGTCCGCGGCCGAGGTCGCCGAGATCCTCGACAGCAGCGTGGCGTCGGTCAACAGCAGCCTGCAGCGGGCCCGGGCCACGCTGCGCCAGGCCGCGCCGGCCCTCGACGACCTGCGCGAGCCGGTCGACCCGGACGAGCGCGCGGTGATCGACCGCTACCTGAAGGCGTTCGAGGCGGCGGACGTGCCGGGCCTGACCCGCCTGCTCGCCGACGACGTGGTCCTGGAGATGCCGCCGGTGAACCTGTGGCTGGCCGGGCGGGCCCACTTCGGCGAGTTCATGGCCCGCGTGTTCGCCATGCGCGGGCCCGGCTGGCGGGCGGTCCCGATCTCCTGCAACGGCGCCCCGGCCCTCGCCGCCTACGCACCAGGCCTTCGTCCGCACTCGATTCAGGCCTTCACGGTGTACCGCGGGCAGATCCGAGCCTGCGTCACGTTCGTCGACCCGCGGCTGTTCGACTTGTTCGGGTTACAAAATTTGTAATCTGTTACTCTCGCCCCATGGATCCTCGACAACTCGGTGCAGCAGGCCCGCTCGTGTCCCCGATCGGGCTCGGCTGTGGCCCCATGTCCTCGTCCGCCAAGCCGGACGACGACACCGGCGTGGCCACGATCCGCGCGGCCGTCGACGCGGGCATCACGCTCATCGACACCGCCGACTTCTACGGCAACGGCCACAACGAGTGGCTCCTGCGCCGGGCCCTGCGCACCGGCGACCGCGAGCGCGTGGTCATCAGCGACAAGTTCGGCGGCCTGCGCGATCCCGCCGGCCGGTTCGTCGGCATCGACGCGCGTCCGGCGTACCTCAAGAGCGCCCTCGCGTACACGCTGCAGCGGCTCGGCACCGACTACATCGACATCTACCGGCCGTCGCGCCTCGATCCGGCGGTACCCATCGAGGAGACCGTCGGCGCGATCGCCGAGATGGTGCAGGCGGGCTGGGTCCGCCACATCGGCCTGTCCGAGGTCGGCGCGGACACCATCCGCCGCGCGCACGCCGTGCACCCGATCGCCGACGTCCAGCTCGAGTACGCGATCGTCACCCGCGGCATCGAGCGCTCGATCCTCGGCACCTGCCGCGAGCTCGGCATCGGCGTGACGGCGTACGGCGTCCTGGCCCACGGCCTGCTCACCGGCGCCTACACCGGCGGCGGCGAGGTCGGCCACCTGCCCCGCTTCAACGCCGAGAACCTGCCGGTGAACCTGGCCCTGGTGGAGCGGCTGCGCCCGATCGCCGAGCGCCTCGGCGCGACCATCGCCCAGCTGGCCGTGGCCTGGGTCCTGGCCCAGGAACCGTTCGTCGTCCCGCTCGTCGGCGCCAGCCGCCCGTCCCGCATCGCCGACGCCGTGGCGGCCGCGGAGCTGACCCTCACGGCCGCCGACCTCGCCGAGATCGAGGCCGCGATCCCCGCCGACGCCGTGGCCGGCACCCGGTACGCGGCACCGCTGATGGCCCTGCTCGACAGCGAGCGCTAGGGTCGCTCGCGTGCTGGACGCCGAGACCATCATGGTCGCCACCGAGGACGTGCTGCGCCGCTACGGCCCCGCCAAGGCGACGGTGGTGGACGTGGCGCGGGCGCTGGGCGTCAGCCATGCGGCGGTGTACCGGCACTTCCCGTCGAAGGCCGCCCTCCGAGAGGCGGTGGCCCGCCGCTGGCTGGCCCGCGGCTTCGGAGCCCTGACCGCGGCCGCCGACGACTCGCTGCCCCCGCCCGAGCGGCTGCGGGCCTGGCTGGTGGCGCTGTTCACCGAGAAACGCCGGGCGGCGGTCGAGGACCCCGAGCTGTTCGCCACGTACAAGGCCCTGGTCGAGGAGCACAGCGCGGCCGCGGCCGAGCACGTCGAGGCGCTGCTGGCGCTCCTGACGGGCATCATCGCCGGGTTCGAGGTCCCGGACCCGGCGGCGACGGCGCGCACGGTCTTCGAGGCCACGTCGTCCTTCCACCACCCGGCCCACGCGGGGGAGTGGCGCCGTCCGGACCGCGACTCCCTGCTGGACGACGTGTGCACGCTGCTCCTCGCCGCGCTCACCCGGCCGGTGTGATCCGGGCTCCCTCCCGGGCCGGGGAGGATCGGCCCCGTGCGCAGCGCCCGGGCGATGGTCGCGCCCCTCGCCCTGGCCCAGTTCATCTGCAGCTACGCGGGCACGGCGATGAACGTCGCCATCGCCCCGATGGCCCGCGACCTGCACACCTCCGTCTTCGGGATCCAGGCGACCATCACGCTGTTCACGCTGACCATGGCGGCGCTGATGATCCCGGGCAGCAAGCTCACCGACGTGTGGGGGCGCAAGCGGTGCCTGGTGGCGGGGCTCGTGCTGTACGGCCTCGGCGCCCTGCTGGCCGCGCTCGCACCCGGCCTCGGCGTGATGATCGTCGGCAACGCGCTGCTGGAGGGCGTCGGCTCGGCGCTGATGATCCCGCCGATCTACATCCTCATCACGGTCGTGTTCCCCGACGTCGCCACCCGGGCGAAGTGGTTCGGCGTCGTCAGCGGCGCCGGCGCCCTCGGCGCGGCCACCGGCCCGCTCATCGGCGGCGTGATCACCAGCCTGCTCAGCTGGCGGGCGTCCTTCCTGCTGCAGGTGCTCGTCATCGGCTGGATCATCGTGCTGATCCGCCGCCTGCCCGACCCGCCGCGCCCGGGCCCGGCGCCGCGCTTCGACGTGGCCGGGGCGCTGCTGTCCGCCGCCGGGCTGCTGCTCGTGGTCCTGGGCGTGCTGCAGACCTCGACCTACGGCTGGGGCGCGGCCCGGACCGACTTCACCGTCGCCGGGCACGTCGTCATCCCCGCGGGCGGCGTCTCCCCCGTCTGGCCGGTGCTCGCCCTGGGCGCGCTGACCCTGGCCGCGTTCGTCCTGCACCTGCGCCGCACCGAGCGCAAGGGCCGGGAGCCGCTGCTGCACCTGCGCCTGTTCGGCGACCGGGCGGCGAACCTGGGCCTGGGCACGCAGGCGGTGCAGTGGCTCGTCATGCAGGGCATGTTCTTCGTCGTCGCGGTGTACCTGCAGGACGCCCTGGGCTACGACGCCATCCGCACCGGCCTGGTGCTCACCCCGGCCACGGCCGGCATCCTGGTCGCCTCGGCGGTCGCCGGCCGCCTGGCCCGCAACCGCACCCAGCGCACCCTGGTCGTCGGCGGCTTCGTGCTGACCCTGGCCGGCATGGTACTGCTGCTCTTCCTCGCCCCGTCCGGCTTCCTGGGGACCGTACCCGGCCTGCTGCTCGGCGGCCTGGGCCTCGGCACCATGCTCACCGCGTCGGTGAACCTGGTGCAGTCCTCGTTCCCGGACCGCGACCAGAGCGACATCTCGGGCCTGTCCCGCGCGGTGTCCAACCTCGGCTCCTCGCTCGGCACCGCCCTGGCCGGCTCGGTGATCGTGTCGGCCGCCCACCCCGGCGGCCGGCCGTACGCCGCGTCGCTCTCGGTCCTCGTCGTCGTGGCGGTGCTCGGCCTCGTCCTGGCCATCCTGCTGCCCCGCGGGGCCGGCCCGTCCCCGTAACACCCCACGCGGGTTCGCCCGCGGGGCGCCGCGCTCTGCCCGTCCGATCGATGTGTTCCGGCAGGCACACTGCGTAACTTCGCCCAATGAACCGGCCGTACGCGTTGCCCGTGCTCGTCGTGCTGCTCGCCTTCGTGGCCGGCGCGGCGGCGAGCGCGACCAGGGTCGCGCCCGCGAGCAACCGCGACGCGCAGGTGAGCGAGGACTTCGCGGACCCTGGCTGGGCGACCGACCCGGTCCAGCGGCCGCGCGAGGTGACCATGGAGGTCGCGCTCGACGGGCGGGCCGATCACCCCGAGATGACGATCGCGTACGAGGTTCGGCTGGGCGTCGGCGATCCGCTGCTCAAATCCGTACCCGACGGCCCGTCGCTCGGCCGGTACCTGGCCGGCGGTCCCGTCAACCTGCCGGTCACGGTCGAGCGGTCCGGCCCGACCGGCCCGGGAAAGCTCCGGTTCGGGTACACCGGCCGCGAGCACCGCTGGGTCTCGCTCGGTGACCGCGGCCTGCTGAGCCCGGCGGCCCGGGCCACCACCCGCTGGCTCACCGTGCGGACCGGCCCGGCCGTCCTGATCGGCGTGCGGCCCGCCCCGAACCTGCAGCAGGCACGGTTCGCCGCCATCACCGGCAGCCCGGTCGGCGTGGACCTGACGCTGGCCGACGACGAGGCCGGCGCGGACGCGATGAACGCCCCGGCGAGCCCGTCCGGCTTCGTCGCCGGCTGGCTCCGGGCGGTCTTCGACCGGACGGCGTGGCTGATTGTCGTGCTGGTGCCGGGGTGGGTGCTGGTGGCGCGGGTCCGGCGCGTGCGCGACCGGTTCGCCGAGGTCGTGCGCGCGGCGGGCGTTGCGGTGGCTGTCCTGGCCGGCCTGGCCTGGCTCGAGACGGCGCTGCTGTCGCTGCCGGTCCCGATCATGTTCAGGCTGGCGAATTCCGACCTGATCGAGCTGGACGTCGTGGTCGGGCTCGCCGTGCCGCTCGCCGCCGCGGGCGCGGTGTTCGCCGCGCGCCGCCGGGACGCCGAGCCGGCGGAGCCGCCCCGCAGCGGCACCGCCGTGCTGCTGATCGGCGCCGGGTCGCTCGGGGCCGGGGCGGTCGCGATGAGGGCCGCGACCGGGACGCCGGCCGGCAGCGGGGCATGGGCGGGGCCGGCCGCCATGCTGCTGTTGCTGCTGTTCCCGGCTGCCGTTGCCGGGTTCGAGGTCGGGCGGTGGCGGGGGGTCGCGGCGGTGCTGTGGACCGCCGGGCTCGCCGCTTTCGTCGGTGCCGGCGGATCGTGGCTCGCCCTGCCGAATACGCTGCGGCTGACGCTGGCCGGGCTGGCGGCGGCCGGGAGCGTCGCTTTGGCGGTACCGCTGCCGCTCTGGGCCCGGGCCGGGGTGCTGCTCGGCGGCCTGGCGTCGGTGCCGGTGCTGCTCGCGCTCGCCGACCTGCCCACGTTCCTGGTGTTCTACCAGGCATCCACGCCGACGCTCGCCACGCCGCTGGCCCGGTTGGTCGCGGTGGGGCTGGGCGCCGCCGCGCTCGTCCACCTGCACAAGGCCGGGCGGTGGGGGCGGGCCCTGGGCTCCCGGAGCGTGCTGGCGGCCGCGCTCGCCCTGGCCGTGATCGCGGCAACGGATCCGTTCCCGTTCGGACCGCTGCATGTCGCCGCAGTGCTCTGGCTCGTCGTCGCCTGGCGGTGGCTGGTGCCTGTCGACGAGCGCCTGCGCGCGGCGGGGCTGGCGAGCGTCGGCGCCGAGCGGCATCGCGAACTCGTCGGGGCGGAGCTGCGGCGGCGGCTGGCCGCGGTGACCGCGTTCGAGCTGTTCCGGCGGGCGCCCGGAAAGCTCGGGGCGGGCGAGGACCAGCTCGCCCGGTACGAGCGGGCCCAGCTGGAGCTGGACGAGGCGGCGTGGCGGCCGGCGGCGACATCGGAGATCACCGTGGCCGATGCGTTCTCGACCGGCGGCGGGCGGGCGCCGTGGGCCAACGCGGTGCGGGCGTTCGGCTATGCGCTGCCGATCGGCCTGCTGTTCGCCGGCTACGAGCTGTTCGCGATCCTGGCGCCGGTCGACGCGGCCGAGCTGATGCCGTACCGGACCGTGGCCGACCTGGTGGCGATCGGGGCGCACCTCGGCCGCTGGTTCGTCTACGCGCTGCTGTTCGGCTACCTGTATCCGCTGCTGCGCGGGGACAACCCGGTGGCGAAGGCGGCGGCGTTCGGGGTGGCACTGCTCGGGGTCGAGGTGCTGCCGATCCTCGACCTGCCCGCGGGCGGGCGGGCCGAGTCGTCGGTGCTGGACCCTGCGTCGGGCAAGGACCTCGCCATCGCGGTGCTCATCCGGGCCGGGCAGCTCGTCATGCTGCTGGGCGGGCTTGCGCTGCTGTGGGAGCGGTGGCTGACGCGGGCGGCCGGGTACTCGTGGGACCGCGTGCGCAACGTGCGCAGCGTGCGGTCCCTGGCCGCGCCGGTCGGGACGATCCTGGTGTCGGTGCTGACGACGGCGGGGACGGCGCTCGCAGGTGCCGCCGTCGCCGGGCTGCTCAGCACCGGGCCGGGGCCGGCCGCCGATCCGCCGGGCGGTTCGCCACCGGCGGCCACGCCGAAGTAGCTACGTCTCGATCCTGGAGACGGCGCGCAGTCGCAGCGCGAACGCCACCTCGCCGGCGCCGACCAGGACCGCGCCGATGCCGCTGATCAGGACCAGCGTGGTCAGGGACGGGCCGGGCCACAGCATGAACGCCAGGCCGATCAGCACCGAGGCGAAGCCCAGCACCGACAGCCAGCCGCGGACCGTCCCGCGGGCCGGCATCGCGATCAGCAGCAGGGCGAAGCCGCTCAGCAGCCAGGCCAGGCCCAGGAGCGTCGCCAGCACCACCACGCCGCCGTTCGCGTTGCGCAGGCAGGTGATGCCGGCGGCCAGGAGTACGGCCGCCATCACCCCCGCCAGGACGCGCCTGGAGGAACTGGTGTCGGAGCGGATGGCGGTGACCGCGCGGACCACCGCGAGGACGATCAGCCAGACGCCGGCCACGATGCCGAGCAGGCGCAGGGTCTGGCCCGGCCACGCCAGCACGGCCAGGCCGAACAGGACGGTGGCGATGCCGAGCAGCAGCACCTGCAGGAACGGTTCGTCGGAGAGGGCCGACGACCGGGTGCCACGTCGATACCAGTGCGTGGTCGCCATGTGTCCACGATTCGGCCCCCGCCCGGTCCGGCGCTCACCTGACCGGCATGAACCCGGCGCTAGAGGCCCATCAGGTCGAGGATCGCCCGGGCGAGGCCGGGCGGCGGGGCGTCCGCCACGAGGTGCGGCATCGTCAGGCGCCGCACGTCGGGCAAGGCGGCCCCGATGAGGGCGAGCCGGACCACCGTTCCCGGGTGGTCCAAAGCCAGCCGGAGGGCGACCCGCGCGCCGAGGTCGTGGCCGACGGCGGTGAAGCGGTCGTAGCCGAAGTCGCCCATCACGTCGAGGGCGTCGCGGGCCATCGTCCGGTCCGGGAACTCGGCGCCGCGCAGTTGCGGGCGGACGACCGTGACCCGGGCCGCGAGGGCGAGAGCGAGGTCCGAAGGGCCGTGCAGCAGCAGGAGCGGCGGGCCGGCGCCGCCGAAGGTCACGAGCAGGTCGGCGTCGCCGACGTCGATGTGGCGCTCGCGGAAGGGCATCGGCGGAACGGTACCGGCCGCCCCGGGATGCGGGTCCCGGGGCGGCCGGCGGCGAGTTAGTTGTTCTCGACGATGGTCTTGCCGCCGGAGGCGTAGTAGCCCGACTGGCACAGCGCCTTCGAGGTGCCGCCGATCACGGCGCGGGGGCCGTTGAGCACGTACGAGGAGCCGCTGCCCATCGGCTTGCAGGTGGTCTGGGCGTGCAGGTGGAAGGTCGACGGGTACCCGGTGCACGGGCCGCCGCGGTAGCCGCGGCCGGAGTCCGTGTAGGCCCCGCTGCAGCCGGCGGCGAAGGCCGGGGTCTCGGTGACGACGAGACCGCCGGCGCCGACGGCGGCGATGACGGCGGCGACTCGCAGCGCCTTGTTCAGCTTGCGCATAAGTGGTTCCTCTCGTTCGTGGGGAACGGGCCCGGCCAAGGTAAACGCTCTCTCGATCATCGGGCAAGGCTTATACACGCCGATATCTATTCTTGCCGCAAGTTCGACTGAGACAAATCTCGCGGGACCTAAACCGGCAGCTCAACGCTTCGTACGTGTGTTGAACTAAGTCGCGGCGATACATGGCAAATTCGGTCAAGACGGTGTGAAAGCGCTCTCTCGCTATCGCCGGGAAACGTATGAGTAGGCGCGGCGTAGTTCGTTGGTAGCGGGTCGTGGCACCGTGCGGCCCACCACCCGACGTACCGAAAGGGAGACGACATGCGGAAGATCGCCGATCGGCTGCTGGCACTGATCGTGCCCGCCGCTCCGGTCGCCGCGGGCTGCAGCACCTCAACCTGGTGCACCGAATGCCCGGCGCCGCGCAAGTACCTCGACATCAAGCACACGCGCACGTGCTGCCTGAACGAGGGCTGCACCACCACGTCCACGTCCTGCGGCTACTACTGCTGATCGGTTCTTGGACCAGCGGGGCGCGCCGGCCTCACACGGCGCGCTCCGCGTCCCTTTCGAGTGGAGAGAAATCCATGCTGTACCTGACCGCGGCGGTCGTGATCCTGACCGGACTGACGCTGCTGAACCTCCTGCTGATGCTCGGCGTCATCCGGCGGCTGCGGGACCACTCCGAGCGCTTCACGCAATTGACGAAGTCGGTCATGCCCGAGGTCGCGGTGCTGGCCGCGGGCAGCCCGGTGCCGGAGTTCGCGGCGACCACCCGCGACGGCGACACCGTCTCCGGCGCGGCGCTGGAGCCCGAGACCCTCATCGGCTTCTTCAGCCCGTCGTGCAAGCCCTGCAAGGCGATGCTGCCGAAGTTCGCGGACTACGCGCGCTCGGTCCCGGGCGGGCGGGAGCGGGTGCTCGCGATCGTCGTGCAGGACGCGGACCCGGCCGAGTACCTCGCCCTGCTGTCGCCGGTCGCGCGGGTCGTTTTGGAGGAGCCGGGCGGTACCGTCGCCGCCGCCTTTGATGTTTCCGGCTTCCCGGCCGTGTGCCTGATCGGGCCCGACGGCACCGTCGCCGCCAGCGGGATGCACCTGCAGGACCTGCCGCGGGCCAAGGCACTCGCGGGCCGTGGCTGACTCGACCGCGCGGCACGTCGCCCGGCTGGTCTGGAAATCGGCCAGGTGGATCACCGGGGCGCAGGTCACCGTCACGGTCGCCGAGGCGCTCGCCCCGGTGACCATGGCGTGGCTGACCAAGCTCGTCCTCGACCGGCTCGCCGGCACGGGTCCGGTGCTCGGGCTGGTCGCCGCGCTGGCCGGGATCGGGGTCCTCGCGGCGGCGCTGCAACGGCTCGGCGTGTACCTGCGCAACGAGATCGACCGCCGGGTCGGCGCGGCCGCGATCGACGAGCTGTTCGCGGCGACCGGGCGGTTCGTCGGGCTGGCCCGCTTCGAGGACCCGGCGTTCCTGGACCGGATCCGGCTCGCCCGGCAGGGCAGCGACGGGGCCGGCGCGCTCGTCGACGGCGTGCTCGGCCTCGGCCGCGGCGTGCTCCTCCTGGCCGGGTTCATCGGGGCGCTGCTCACCATCAGCCCGGCGATGACCGGGCTCCTGCTGCTGGCCGCCGTGCCGATGCTGCTCGCGGAACTGGCGCTGTCGCGGCGCCGGGCCAGCACCCGGCGGCGGGTCGAGCCCAACCACCGCCGCGAGTACTTCTACAGCCAGCTCCTCACCGGCGTGCGGGCGGCGAAGGAGATACGGCTGTTCGGTACCGGCGGATTCCTGCGCGGTTTGATGCTCGGCGAACGGGCCACCGCCGATGCCGCCCAGCGCCGCCTCGAACAGCGCGAGGTCGGCGTGCACACGGTGCTCGCGATGCTGTCGGCGGCCGTGGCCGGGGGCGGCCTGGTCTGGGCGGTGCTGGCCGCGCGCCGGGGCGAGCTCAGCATCGGCGACGTCTCCATTTTCGTGACGGCGGTCGCCTCGGTGCAGTCGGGCCTCGCGATGGTGGTGGCCACGACGGCCGGGCTGCACGGGCAGGGCCTGCTGTTCGGTGAGTTCGTCGCGGTCCTGCGGGCCGAGCCGGACCTGCCCGTCGGCACCGCGCCGCTCCCGGCCCTGCGCGGCGAGATCCGCCTGCGCGACGTGTGGTTCCGTTACAGCGACGAGCATCCATGGGTGCTGCGCGGCGTCGACCTCACGGTCCCCGCCGGCGCCACCGTCGCCCTCGTCGGCCTCAACGGCTCCGGCAAGAGCACGCTCGTCAAGCTCCTGTGCCGCCTCTACGACCCGACCCGCGGCAGCATCACCTGGGACGGTCTCGACCTGCGCGAGGTCGATCCGGCCGCGCTGCGAGCCCGGCTGGGGGCGGTGTTTCAGGACTTCATGGTGTACGACCTGAGCGCGCACGACAACATCAAGCTGGGCAACCTGCGGGCCGGTTCACGCGATCACGTGACGGCGGCGGCCCGGCAGGCGGGCATCGACGAGACCCTGACCCGCCTGCCCCGCGGCTACGACACCCTGCTCACCCGCGAGTTCTTCGGCGAGGGCGACGACAGCGGCCCCGAGGCGGGCGTCGTGCTGTCCGGCGGCCAGTGGCAGCGCATCGCGATCGCCCGCGGGTTCCTGCGAACGGAGGCGGACCTGATGATCCTCGACGAGCCGAGCTCCGGCCTCGACCCCGAGGCCGAGCACGAGATCCACGCGGCCCTGCACGCCGCCCGCCGGGGCCGCACCAACCTGCTGATCTCGCACCGCCTCTCCACCGTCCGCGACGCCGACCTCATCGCCGTCCTGGACGAGGGCCGCATCACCGAGTTGGGTGACCACGCCTGCCTGCTCGAAGCGGGCGGCCGCTACGCCGACCTGTTCCGCCTCCAGGCCGAGGGATACGCGGTCGCATGATCCCTTCGCTGGTACTGACCGCAGGCGCCCTCATCGTGCTCGCCGCGTTCCTGCGCCGCCGCTATCTGGTGGTGACGGTCTACGGACGGTCCATGCTCCCGTCGTACCGCGGGGGAGACCGCCTGCTGGTCCGCCGCACGGGACTCGACAAGCTCCGCCCGGGCAGCGTGGTGGTCTTCCGCAGCCCCGACGCGCCGACCCTTGCCGAGGTGGCCGCCTTCTCGGACGATCCGGTGACCGGGGTGCTGCCCGACGAGCGGCTGCTCATCAAGCGGCTGGCCGCGGTACCGGGCGATCCGGCGCCGGTGGACCGCGTGCCCGCCCTGGCCGCGCTCGGCTCGCCCGTCGTCCCGCCGGGCATGGTGGTGGTGCTGGGCGACAACCCGGCGGTGAGCCACGACTCGCGGGCGTACGGCTACCTCCCGGCCACCCACGTCATCGGCGTGGCGCTGCGGCGGCTATCGGTCGTACAGGCTTAGCTCCTCGGCGTCCGGCGGCTCGAACAGCGGCAGGTGCGCGTCGAGCATGTCGCGCGTGATGGGCCGGTCGTCGTTGCGCGCCGCCAGTCTCCGGGCGAGCTCGTCGACGGGCACATCGAGGTACAAGAGCCGGACTTTGGCCTTGAGAGCGCGGGACCTTTCACGTTTTTCGTCGCGGTCGGCCCGAAACCAGAAGCCGGACTCCAGGATCACGCTCTGACCGCGGGCGAGCAGATCCTGGGCCAGGAGCCAGAAGCGCCGCTCCAGCTGGAGCCGGGCGGGCAGGTCGAACGGGTCGAGCAGCCACTCGTCGGCGCACAGCCGGACGGCGGGCATCTCCTCGGCCAGCCGCTTGGCGACGGTGGTCTTGCCCGACCCGGGCAACCCGCACAGCAGCACCAGGGTCCCGGGTTCCGATTGACCCCGCACCGTGGCGACTACCTCGCTCGTGTGTACGAACGTATCGAACTGGTAGGACGTCGTGATGGTCTCGACCCACTCGTCGACCTTCGCTCGCGGCAGCCGGTCCAGGTCCCGGGCCAGCATCCGCAGGACCATGCCGATGGCCAGGGAACTCTGCGGATGGCGGCCAGGACCCCAGGCCGCGCCGGCCACCGCCATGACCAGCCGCTCGTAGGCCGCGCCGAGCACGTCCGGCGAAGCGCCGGCGGTCGCGGACACCCACACCCGGATCAGGCTGTGCGCGATCGACTCGGGATCGCCGACATCGTGGGCGACGAAGCCCTCGACGGCATAGGGCAGCCGGTCGAGGAGCGGTTCCAGGGCATGCCGGTACTGCTCCCCGCCGACGTCGTTGCGCAGCTCATGGGCCCACCTCGCCAGCCGGTCCGGCATGTAGCCGGAGAACCCGCCACCGCGCTCGAACGCCCGGACCCAGCTCTCCGGTCCCTCACCGAGGACCCAGTACACGTCGATCGGCCTGGCGTCCGGACCGTGGTGGTCCGACAGCTCGACGTCCCGCGGGCCGCCCGCCTCCCAGACGGGCCGGGCGTCGAGCACCTCGACGAGCGACAGCCAGGCACTGTGGCTCAGCGTCGACTGCCAGCCCAGCGCCAACCGGCCGACCCGGTCGGCCGGATCGTCCTGGCCCGGGAACAGCTC
Organism: Dactylosporangium sp. CS-033363; assembly: GCF_050942475.1. Lineage (NCBI taxonomy): Bacteria > Bacillati > Actinomycetota > Actinomycetes > Micromonosporales > Micromonosporaceae > Dactylosporangium > Dactylosporangium sp. CS-033363. The sequence continues at coordinate 4,662,952 of NZ_CP192032.1, forward strand.
GGAGCCGCGGACCGGACCGCCCGCCGTGAGCAGCAGCACCAGGTTGAGGCCGTAGCGGGCCGGCCGCTCGCCGCCCGACAGCGAGGTCGGCTGGTAGGCGCCGACCGGCACGTCCAGCCGCGCGTACGCGTGCTGGAACGCGCGCAGCAGCCAATCCCGCACCGCCGGGTCCGCGGGCCGCAGCAGCTCCCGGGCGAACGGCAGCGTGCTGGAGCCCTGGCCGGTCAGCGGGGCGAAGCTGAGCAGCGAGTACAGCAGGTCGTCGTGCGCCGGCGCCGTCCGCAAGCCCCGCAGCCCCGCCGCCTCCCGGGCCGTGACGTCCCCGAGCAGCCGGACGACGAGCCGCGCCACCAGGTACTCCCCGAACGTGGCGTGCAGGAACTCGTACGTGCTCAGCCGGCGGACGTCCTGCACCGCCTCCGCCCGCTGGATGAAGAAGAACCGGCCGACGGCCCGCTCCGCCGGCGTCTGGGCCGCCGCGAAGCCGAGGCCGGGCGCCGGCGCGGACGCCATGCCGAGCGCCTCGAGGTCCTGGTCCAGCTCGCCGGTGGTGACCCAGGGCCGGCCCCGGTTCGCCATCGCGAACGCGACCACCGCCAGCTGCAGCAGCTCCCGCTCGACCGCGTCGGCCTGGCGGTCGACCGGCACCGGCCGGTCCTTGCGCAGCTCCCGGACGGCGAAGGCGGTCAGGAGCCGCTCGTACAGCGCCGACCGGCTCAGCTCGGCCGCCGACCGCAGCGCGTTGTCCTGGGCGTCGTAGAGGGCCAGCATCAACAGCAGCAGCGGCTGACCGGCCAGCTCCGGCTGCCGGGCCACCGCGTCCGGCGTCAGCGGCCGCAACCCGCGCTCCCCGAACAACTCCGCGTTCGCCCGGTTCCACACCGCGAGCCAGGCCTCGACCTGGGCGTCGTCGAAGGCCTCGAGCCGCACGATCGTGCTGCCCTCCGGGAGCGGCGCCCGGTTCGCCACCGCCGTCCGGCTGGTCACCACCACGGCCACCGGCCGGTTGAGCATCGCCTCCCGCCGCTGGAACTTCGCGACCTTCAGCAGGTAGTCCGACTGGCTCACCCCGGTGGTCTGCAGCAGCTCGTCGAAGCCGTCGAGGAGCACCACCGGCAGCGCCCCGCCCGCCGCCCGGGCCAGCTCGGGCCAGCCGACCTGCTCGCCGGTCGTGGCCCGCACGGCCAGCTCGATCTGGTCCTGGAGCTCGGCGTCGGCCGGCACCTCGCGCAGCGGCACCCGGACCGGCAGGAAGTCACCGCTGTCCAGCCGCGCGGCCAGCACCCGGGTGAGCGCCGACTTCCCGGAGCCGGGCTGGCCCAGCACCAGCAGCGGCGCCGCCGACGCCTCCGCGGTCGTCAGGTGCCCGGCCAGGAACGCCGCCAGGTCACCCCGCGACACCGTCTCCTGCCACCACGACTCGTCGGCCGGGTTGTCCCCCGGACCCCCGGCGCGGACCGCGAAGCGCGGATCGAGGTAGCTCTGCGCCAGCGACGGCAGGACGCAGCCGCCGGTGTCCTGCTCGTCGCCCGCGACCGGCGTGTCGAGGTCGGCGGCGTAGACCGCCGCGAGCAGCCGCCGCAGCTCGCCGGCGCCGTCGCCCCGCACCTCGGTCCGCAGCGCGTCGAGCAGGCCGGCGAGCTCCCGCAGGCCGGCGCCGAGCTCATCCAGCCGCACGTCCCGCGCGTCGGCGTCCGCGCGCCACGCCCACAGCCGGAACTCGCCGATCTCCGCCGACAGGCGCAGGTAGGCGGACTCGTAGCGCTCCGCGGCGACGTCGGGCAACCGGCCGAGCAGCGCCTCCCGCAGCTGTTCCCGCCGGGTGTCGTCGAGCCGGTCGACGACCGCGAGACCGGTCAGGTGCTCGTGCAGGCGGCGGGACTGCCGGACGTACCACTGCCGCAGCTCCAGCCGGAACGCGCCGAACGGCGTCGCCGGACCCGGCGCGGGCACGGCCGCCGCGAGCAGCGCGGGCAGCCACGCGTCGCCGTCGGGGCCACCCGCGGGGCCACCCGCCAGCGCGACCTGCCCGGTCCGGGACAGCTCGGCGTCCTGGAGCCGGATCGGCAGGTCGAGGGCGTCGAAGGCGTCGAACATCGCGGTCACGACCAGGATCGAGTTCGCGGCCTGCAGGCGGCGGCTGCGCTCCAGCCGCGGCGCGTCGCCCGCCCGCTCGCGCAGGCCGGTCAGCAGCCGCGCGCCGGCCTTCGTCGCCGCGCCCTTGATGTCGAACAGGCTCAGGCCGGGCAGGCCGGTGGCCGACGCGAGGCCGGCCACGGCGGTGCCGAGCGCCTCGGCCCCGGCGGGCCTGCCGTCGAGCAGCCGGGCCGCGTCCGCGTAGCTGAGTCCCTTCGGCATCCGTCAATTGTCCGCCACGCGGGCCTCCGGATCGACGAGGACGTCCGGCAGCGGACGGCGGTGCAGCACCACCAGGCCGGCGACCGCGCGGGTCAGGGCCACGTACAGCCGGCTCATCCCGCGCGGTTCGGCGTCGGCGATGGCGGCCGGTTCGACCAGGATGACGTGGTCGTACTCCAGGCCCTTCACCAGGCTCACCGGCACCACCGGCCCCGGCAGACCGCCGGCCAGGGCGTCGGGCGCGATCACCGCCACCGTCGCCTCCGCCGGGGCCTCGTCGAGCGCGGCCCGCACCGCCGAGGCCAGATCGTCGGCCTGTCGGACAACCAAAGTGCCGCCCGGCCGGTACGAGCGGGTCGGCTCGATGCCCGGCGCCAGGGCCCGGGCGGCGTAGTCGGCGATCGTCTGCGGGACGCGGTAGCCGGTCGGCAGGTCCAGCATGCGGATCTCGTGCTTGCCCAGGCGGTCCAGCAGCACCGGCCACGACGGGGACGCCAGGGGGTGCGTCGCCTGGCCGAGGTCGCCGACCACGGTCATCGACGCGTACGACGAGCGGCGGGCGATCATCCGGCATTCCATCGGGGAGAGGTCCTGGGCCTCGTCGAGGATGACGTGGAGGTACGGGTCCGGGGCCGGGCTGTCGTCCTCCGGCGGGTCGGGCAGCAGGGGTTCGGCGAGCAGCGGGACGTAGCCCTCCTCGCCGTGCGGGTCGAAGCCGTCGGTCCAGCCGGTGACCACGTGGCCCTCGCGGCGGATGACGGCCTCGGCCCAGCGCTGGGCCTGGAAGACCTGGTCGTTGTCGATGGACTGGCCGGCCTGGGCCATCGGGGTCAGCAGGCCGGGCGCGTACAGCTCCCAGCCGTCGCGCAGGCCGCAGCTCAGCACGAACGTCGACACCAGCCTCGGACCGGCGCCGAGTTCCCGCAGGCGCCACTCCGGCTCGGGGGCCTTGGGCTTTGCCGGCGGTGGCCCGAGGAGCACGTCCAGCTCGTCCAGCAGCGGGACGTCGTCGACCGACCACTCGGGATCGGTCTGGTACGACCGGGACAGCAGCTCCGCCTCCGCCGGGCTCAGGGTCGTGATCCTGGCCGGGTCGGCCAGCCAGGACAGGACGTCGGCCGGGGTCAGGGGCGGCCACCAGGCGTGCAGGAACCGCAGGAACTCGCTGCGGTCGCGCAGTTCCTCGGTGAACAGGGCGCGGTCCAGGTGGGTCTGGTCGGCCCTGGTCCACAGGGCGTCCAGCAGCGCCTTGCCCGCCCGGGCCCGCGCGCTGTTGGGCCTTCCGTCGTCGCGGACCCGGCGGCGGACCCCGGTCAGGTCGGGCTCGGCGAGGGTGAGGACCTGCCCGGCGTACACGAGGCGGAGGTGTTTCGGGGCGGCCGGCGGGGTCTGCCACATCAGGTCGGTCAGCACGCCCACGATGCGGTCGTGGCCCTTGAGCGCGGCGAGGGCGGCCGGGTCGCGACGGGTGGCGGTGACGCCGTCGACGAGTTCGCCCAGGGCGCGCAGGTGGACGCTGTCCTCGCCGAGGGACGGCAGGACCCGCCCGATGTACGTGGTGAACACCGTGGACGGGCCGACGACGAGGATGCGCCCGTCGGTGAGCCGGCCCCGGTCGGTGTACAGCAGGAACGCCGCCCGGTGCAGCGCCACCTGCGTCTTGCCGGTGCCGGGGCCGCCGGTGATCAGCGTGACGCCGCGGGCGGGTGCGCGGATCGCGGCGTCCTGCTCCTGCTGGATGGTCGTCACGATGTCGCGCATGTGCGGGCCGCGGGACCGGCGCAGGGCCGCCAGCAGCGCGCCCTCGCCGAGCACCCGCAGGTCGCCGGCCCGGTCCGGGGTCAGCACGTCGTCGTCGAGGTCGAGCACCCGCTGGCCCCGGCAGATGATGACCCTCCGGCGCACGACCCCGAGCGGCTGCCCGGACGTCGCCCGGTAGAACGGCGCGGCGGCGGGCGCGCGCCAGTCGATCAGCAGCGGCTCGATGCCGTCGCGGACGCCGAGACGGCCGATCCGGTACGTCTCGCCGTCGTCGAAGTCGAGCCGGCCGAACACCAGCCCCTCCGCCTCGGCGTCCAGGGCCCGCATCTGCGCGGCGGCCCGCAGCACCATGGCGTCGCGCTCGACGAGGCCGGTGAGCGTGCTGCCGGAGGCGCGGTGGTGCCCCTCGGCGGCCAGCGACGCGGACTGCGCGCGCATGTCCTCGAGGCGCGCGTAGACCCGGTCGACGATCTCCTGCTCGGCGGCGATCTCCAGCGTTCTGGTGTCGGACACAGTGCTCCCTCGGTGCGGAGTCCAGGGTGTCCAGCGAGCGTAGGTCCGTCGCGAGCGGCGAAAATCGGTCTTTGGGCCGATTCGTAGGGGTTGCGCGGCCCGTACAATGAAAACTGAGCGGGTCAGCCCCGTCTTGGCTGCTCACCCTCCTGCTGCACGAGCCGGTCCCCGACCTCCAGCTGGTTCCACAGCTCCCGGTCGACCTTGACCTGCAGCTCGGTGCCGTCGTCGAGGCGGACCTCCAGGCGGCGGTACATGTTCGATCCGTCCAGCAGGGCCCGCGACTTCTTGGCGACCGTTCCGCTCCAGCTACCTTCGTTCTTCGTCATGGATCAACCATACGAAACCGGAGGGATCGGACACCTCAGTCCGTGGACCGGTCTTCCGTCTCCGACTTTAGGATGAGGACGGCGGCCCGCAGGAAGTCGTCGCGGCGGCGGGTGGCGTCGGGGCTGTACCAGACGGTCGGGGTGTTCAGGGCGGCCACGGCGTCCCAGTACGCCACCGCCTCGAGGGCCAGGCCGCTCGCCCGTTCCCAGCCGTCCAGGACGTGCCGCGGGGCCTCGTCGCCGTAGCCGACCGCGGCCTGCTTGCGCAGCTCGCCCACGTCCACGCCGGGGTGGCCGACGCCGGCCGTCTTCCAGTCGATGAGGGCGTGGACCCGGCCGCCGGCCAGCACGGTGTTGCCGGGCCACAGGTCGCCGTGGACGAAGACCCGCGGTGCGGCCGGCGGGTCGATCGCGCGCACGAGCGCGTCGGCCTCGGCGAGCAGCGCGGTGGTGGGCATCCGGCCGGCCCGGCGGTCGGCGGCGAAGTCGTCCACCGCGATCGGGCGGGGGCGCGCCGGCAGGTCCGGGCTCGGGTCGATGACGACGGCGTGGACCCGGGCGGCCGCCGCGCCCGCCGAGCGGAGCAGATCGGCCGAGGGCCGCGCGGGCCAGGTGCTGGTGCCGGCCACGACGGTCTCGATCGTCGCCGAGGTGCCGGCCGCGAGCAGGCGCGGGGCGGGCAGGCCGTGGCGCTCGGCGACGAGCAGGGCGGCGGCGTTCGTGGCGATCTGGCCGGCCGTGATCCGGCTGCTCGGCAAGCGCAGGACCAGCGAGTACACCGACCGGTCGGGTGCCGTGACCTCGAACCACCACGGGCTCTCGCCGCCGTGCAGGGACCGGAGCGCCGAGAGCCGCATGACGACAGCCTAAAAACCTCGCGGGTCGGTGCCAACCTCGCGGCCGGGACGCCGCGTTCCAGTACTGACACACAGGCGCACGACCATGGGGGACGATTCGCGTGCGGGTTCGCAAGCTCCTGCCCAACGGGGCCTCGCTGCTGCTGTGCGGGCTGCTCGCCGGGCTGGTGATCGCGGGCGCAGCGTTCCCCGCGGTGCTGATGTCGGGGCTCGCCGCGAAGGCCGGGGCGGACACGTTCGAGGGCCTGCCGACCGACATCGACGTGCTGCCGTCGCCGCAGATCACCTACGTGTACGCGGGCGACGGCAAGACCACGCTGGCGATGATGTACGACGAGAACCGCCGCGACGTGAAGCTCGGCGACGTCTCCCCGGTCATGCAGCAGGCCATGGTCGCGGCCGAGGACAACCGGTTCTACGAGCACAGCGGCGTCGACGCCAAGGGCGTGTTCCGCGCGTTCGTGGCCAACAAGGCGGCCGGCGGCACCGAGCAGGGCGCCTCGACGCTGACCATGCAGTACGTGCGGCAGGCCATCGCGTACTCCGCGCGCACGCCGCAGGAGGTGGTCGACGCCACCGACAAGACGAACATCCGCAAGGTGCGGGAGATCCGCTACGCCGTCGCGCTGGAGAAGAAGCTCTCCAAGCGGGAGATCCTGGAGCGCTACCTGAACATCGCGCCCTTCGGCCACGGGGCCTACGGGGTGTACGCCGCCGCCCACGTGTACTTCGAGAAGGACCCGAAGGACCTGACGCTGGCCGAGTCGGCGCTCATCGCGGGGCTGGTCAAGGCGCCCGGCACGATGGACCCGGCGACCGAGAAGGGGTTGCCGGAGGCGCTCAAGCGGCAGAAGTACGTGCTGGGGCAGATGGTCCTGATGGGCCAGATCGACCAGGCCACCGCCGACGCCGCCGCGGCCGAGAAGCTCACGATCGCCGGCAAGCGCACGCCGGAGGGGTGCGAGTCGATCCAGCGCGACGGGCTCGGCGCCGGCTTCCTCTGCGACTACCTGCGCCGCTGGTGGGGCGATCAGAAGGTGTTCGGCGAGGACGAGTACCAGCGGGCGACGCGGCTGCGCACCGGCGGGTACAGCATCGTCTCGGCCCTGGATCTGCAGACCCAGACGGCGGCGGCCAAGTATGCGCAGGAGCAGCCGAAGGAGGTGGCGAAGAACCAGCAGATCCGGCTCGGCTCGTCCAGCGCGCTGATGCTCGCCGCCGTGCAGCCCGGCACCGGGCGGGTGACCGCGCTCGCGACCAACCGGACGTACAGCAACGACCAGACGAACAACAAGCCGAACACCAACCCGGCCAAGGCGGGCCAGAAGGGCAACTACCCGAACACCACGGTGCCGATGATCACCGGGGACGCGGACATCCCCGGGTACCAGGCCGGGTCCGCGTTCAAGATCTTCACGGCGGTCGCCGCGCTGGAGTCCGGGCTGCCGCTCGCCACCACGATCCAGACCGAGAAGCAGTTCGTGTCCGACTTCCCGATCGAGGCCGGCGCGCCCGCGTCCTGCAACGGCCCGCACTACTGCCCGAAGAACTCCGGCGGCCAGTCCGGCCCGTACAACATGTGGACCGCGTTCGGCAGCTCGATCAACACCTACTTCGTGCCGCTGGAGCAGCAGGTCGGCGTCGAGCACGTGGTGGACGTGGCCAAGCGGCTCGGGATCCAGTTCAACGCGAAGAAGGACGCCGAGCTCGCGGCCGCCCCGAAGCAGTGGGGCGCGTTCACCCTCGGCGTGTCGGCGACCACCCCGCTGCAGCTCGCCAACGCCTACGCGACCCTCGCGGCCGACGGGCTGTACTGCGAGCCGACCCCGATCGTCGAGGTCCGCGACAACAGCGGCAAGAAGGTCGAGGGGCTGGACCCGAAGTGCAGGCAGGCGGTCGATCCGGAGGTCGCCCGGGCCGCTGTCGACATGGCCCGCTGCCCGGTGGGCGACCAGTCGGCGACGGGCAAGTGCAACGGGGCGACGGCGGAGTACGGCAAGAAGTTCGTCGGCCGCCAGATCGCCGGCAAGTCCGGGACCACCGACTCGGAGAAGAGCGCCACGTTCACCGTCATGACCAAGCAGCTGGCGGTGTCGGGCTTCCTGACCGACCCGGACTATCCCGAGACCGACCAGAACATGCAGCACGCGCCGGTGAACTACGCGGCGCTGGGCGTGCTGCGCGACGGCCTGGCCGGGCAGCCGCAGGTGAAGTTCACCCCGCCGACGAAGGAGCGCGCGCAGGGCAAGCTGGTCGACATCCCGCCGGTCAAGTGCCTCCCGGTCGATCAGGCCCGCGACAAGGTGGCGAAGGCGGGCTTCTCGGTCACGGTCGCGGCCGCCCAGATCGAGTCCCAGTGCCCCGCCGGTACCGTCGACCGGACCAACCCCGCCGGCGCCACCACCAAGGGCGGCCCGGTGGAGCTGGTCGTGAGCAAGGGCGGCCGGTAGTCACTCGGCGCGCTTGAACCAAAGCGCATGATCACTCGGCGTCGTGCAGGACGAGGCCCAGGGCGCGGCGCACACCGGAGCGGACGGTGCTGACGCCGTGGCGGACCGGGGCCGCCGTCCAGCCGCGGGCCGAGCGCAGCGGCCGGTCCCGGGTCGTGAACACCAGGCCGTGCCCGCGCCGCAGCGGCGTCGTGGTGCCCCGCGACTGGGCCCGCGGCCGCTGCTCGACGAGCAGGAACTCCCCGCCGGTGTAGTCGGTGCCGTAGTCGTCCAGCCCGATCACGACCTGCAGCGGGAACACGAGCTCGCCGTAGAGGTCGCGGTGCAGGGCGTTCCAATCCCCGCGCTCGTACCGCAGCAGGATCGCCGTCGGCTTCCGCTGACCGGCGGCGTGGCACATGTCGGTCCACTCCTCGAGGGTGTCGGGCCACGGCGCGGGCCGCCGCAGCCGCTCGGCCCACTCGCGGGCGATCGGGAGCAACATGCGGTACAAGATGCGGCGTTGCTCTTGCATGGGCGCCGGGAACGGGCGCTTGAAGTATTTGTAGTGGCCGGACCCGAACCGGTGGCGCGCCATGTCGACGGTCGAGCGGAACAGGTCCTCGCGGTCGAACAGCGCGGCGATCTCCCGGCACTCGTCGTCGTCGAGCAGCGGGCCGATCGGCGCACAGCCGACGTCGTCGAGTTCGCGGGCCACCGCGTTCCAGTCGGTCACCCACCCATCCTGACCGGCGGTGACCCTGCCTGGCTTGCGGAAATCGGACCTCGCGCTTCCGTAGGGTGGGTGCCATGAGAGTCGCGGTGATCGGTGGCAGCGGCCACATCGGCACGTTCCTGATTCCCCGCCTGGTCGCGGCCGGGCACGAGGTGCTGAACCTCAGCCGCGGGCAGCGGTCGGCCTACGTCGAGGACCCGGCCTGGAGCGAGGTGCGGCACGTGACCGGGGACCGGACCGATCCGGAGTTCCCGGCGCTGGTCGCCGCGCTGCAGGCGGACGCCGTGGTCGACCTGATCTGCTTCGACCTGGCGTCCGCGGACGCGCTGGTCGTGGCGCTGCGCGGGTCGGCGGGACATCTGCTGCACTGCGGGTCGATCTGGCGGCACGGGCCCAGCCGGCGGCTGCCGGTGACGGAGGCGAACGGGGCGCCGCCGTTCGGGGAGTACGGGATCGCCAAGGCGGCGATCGCCGCCGCGCTCAAGTTCGAGACCCGCTCGGGCGGGCTGGTCACGACGTCGCTGCACCCCGGGCACATCGTCGGGCCGGGCTGGCACCCGGTCGGGCCGCTCGGCAACTTCGACCCGTCGGTGTGGCGGCGGCTGTCGGCCGGGGAGCCGCTGGACGTGCCCGGGCTCGGCGCGGAGCTCATGCACCACGTGCACGCCGACGACGTGGCGCAGGCGTTCGCGCTCGCCGTCGCCAACCGGGACGCCGCCGCCGGCGAGGACTTCGACGTGGTGGCGCCGTCGGCGCTGACCGTGCGGGGCTTCGCGGAGTTCGCCGCGGGGTGGTTCGGGCAGGCGGCCACGCTGCGGCCGGTGTCCTGGGAGGAGTTCCGGGCCGCCTCCGACCCGGGCCCGGCCCAGACGAGCTGGGAGCATCTGGTGCGCAGCCACTACTGCAGTATCGACAAGGCGCGGGCGCTGCTGGGGTACGCGCCGCGGTACGAGCCGGAGGAGGCCGTCCTCGAGGCGGTGCGGTGGCTCGTCGACCGAGGGCAGCTCGACGTCGCCAATCCGCTGCGTCGATAGAGTGTGCGGTCATGGGGTCCGGACTCGATGGCGAGGCGGTCGGCGACGCGCTCGACGTGCTCGGCGACGTGCCGCAGTGGCGGATGCCCGAGGCGTGGTGGGACCAGATCGCGCCGATCGTGCGGGCGATGGCCGACGCCGTCGCGGCCGGGGACTCGGCGGCGCTCGAGGCGGCCACCGCGCGGCTGGAGCTGGCCAGTCCGATCCGGATCACCGACCTCGACGCCGTGGCGACCGTGCCGGCGCCGCCGCCGATCATGGTGTTGTACAACCATCTGTGTCATGCGCTCGGTGCTGAACCGCTGCCCCGCGAGCCCGCCGCCCAGGTTCGCGAAGTCCGGACGACCGAGGGCCTGCTGACGCAGTCGTTCGTCGTGCACGTGTTCGCGCCGGTCGACGGGCCCGATGCGGCGGCCGCGTACGAACGGGTTCGCGAACTCTGGGACGGCTGCGGGGCCGCGCTCGGGGCGATTCACCCGATCGGGGGACTGGGGCTGCCCGCCGCGCTGCCGGCGGCGGTGCCCGATGCCAGGGCCATCGCCGCCTGCCGGTCCGAGGCGGTGCAGGCGATCCTGCGGCGGGAGCACGACACCCTGGTGCTCTCGGTCGCCGGGGAGGCGCCCGGCGTGACCTGGGCGCAGTGGGCCTCGCGGTGGGAGGCGGTCGGCGGGGGCGGCGACGACGGCGCGCTGATGGCGACCGTTTCGATCTTCGCCGGTACCGTCGCCAAGGCCCCCGAACCCACGCCCGAGACGGCCGCGGCGATCGCGGGCGCGCTGCCCCGCACGGTCGACGAGTTCTGGCGGGCCGACGGGACGGTCGTGGGGGAGTCGGTGCTGTGGCAGCTCCCGCCGCCGGGGGACGGCCGGCGGCGCCGGCTCGTGGTGCTGGCGGAGGCGGCGCGCGAGGACGCGCTCAACGCGCTGATCTGGACCCGCGGCGGCGGGGTCGAGCTGTCGCCGCTGACGCACTACCTGCTGCACGCGGCCAAGGTGTACTACCAGCGGCGCGTCCGCGACGCGATGTCCACCCGGCTCGGGGAGCTCCCCGACGCCGGGGTGTGGCTGGAGGAGCTGCGCGACGCGGTGGAGATCGCGCGCGACAACATGGCGAGCTCGCTGCGCACGGCCGGCGGCCCGCTCGCCGTGGACCGGGACGTGGCCGGGACGCTGCTGCGGCAGGTGGAGTACGACCGCCGGCACACCGGAAGGGCGCCGAAGCAAGCCGCCGTGCCCAAAGCGCCGACGATCGGCCTGGTGACGGCGATGCCGGAGGAGTTCGCGGCGATGGTCACGCTGCTCGACGGGGCGGCCGACTGGACCGTGGCGCACGACCGCGCGCCGTACCGGGTGGCCACCGTCCCCAGTGCCGACCCCGGCCGGCCGCATGAGGTGGTGCTCACGCTGCTCGGCGAGACCGGCAACGACGCCGCCGCCCACGCCGCGGCGCACCTCGTGCGCAGCTTCCCGTCGGTCAACCAGCTGATCATGGTCGGGATCGCCGCCGGGGTGCCGAAGCCGCGCGACCCCGCCGCCCACGTCCGCCTCGGCGACGTCGTCATCGGCACCTGGAACGTCGTGGACTTCGACCACATCGTCGACCGTCCCTCCGGCCCGGAGCGCCGCCAGGAGTTCCCGCGCCGCTCCGCCCTGCTGGCCGCGCGGGTGAAGCTGCTCACGGCCGGCGAACTGCTGGGCCAGCGCCCGTGGGAGGCGCACCTGGACCGGCTGACGGCGGCGCTGCCGGACTTCGCGCGGCCGGACGACCGTACCGACGTGCTGTTCTCCGACGACACCGACTTCGCCGTGCCGGTCCCGCACCCGGTTCGCCCGCGCCCGGGCCGCCCGAAGGTCCACGAGGGCCGCATCGGCAGTTCGGAGCGCTCGATCCGCAACGCCGCCTCCCGCGACGAGTTCGCCGGCCGCCACCAGTTGCGCGCCATCGAGATGGAGGGCAAGGGCCTCGGCCGGGCCGGCCACGCGGACGGCCGCGACTGGTTCGTGGTCCGCGGCATCAGCGACTACGGCGACCGCTGGCTCGACACCGAGTGGCGCCGCTACGCCGCCGCCGTGGCCGCGGCCTACGTCCGCGCCCTGCTGGAGTCCTGCCCGCCGGTCGCACCGCACGGCGGCCACACCGGCGGCACGGATGGAGCTTGAGCGGGTCCGGTCCCGCCTGCGCCGGTACGCCGACGGCGACGACGGCGCCGTCCTGCACCCGGACGCCCTCAAGGACGTCGGCGCCCTGCTCGCGGCGGCCGGTCCCGTTGTTCCCCTGGACGCCGCCCGGGTCGCGGGCCTGCTGCTGTGGTGCCGCAGCCGGCACCAGGACGAGGACGCCGACCACGACGACCTGATCCCGGCCCTGGCCCTGCTCGAACCGGTCTGGCGCGACGACCCGGCGCGCCTGCCGCCGGAGATCGGCGAGTTCTTCGCGGAGTTCGGCCTCGGCCCGGTCCGCCCTGCCGACGCCTGGCAGGGCCCGGCGCTGGCCCTGGCCGCCCACTCCCGCGCGACCGCCGACCCTGAGGCCGCCGCCCTGGCCGTGGAGCTGCAGCGCCTGATCGTCGCGGCCACGCCGCTTGAGGATCCAGAGCTTCCGTTGTACCTCACGAATCTCGCCATGTCGCTGCAGGACCACGCCGAACTGCTCGGTTCCGCCACCGGCTTCGACGAGGCCGTGACCGTCGGCCGCCGGGCGATGGCCGCGTTCGATCCCGCCGACCCGCGCCGCGCGGTCCCGGCCGCCGCCACCGCCGTAGCCCTGCGCCGCCGCTCCGCCCACACCGGCAACCTGACCGACCTGCACGACGCCATCGCCCTGGGCCGCGGCTCGAACCTGGGCGTGGCCCTGCTGTACCGCTACGAGTGGACCGGCGACGAGGCCGACCTGCGCGAGGCGATCACCATCCAGCGCGCGACGGGCCACCGCACGAACCTGGCCGCGGCACTGCTGGTCGCGGCGGAGGACACCGGCCTGCCCGGGGCCCTGGACGAGGCGATCGCGGCCCTCGACGCGGCGACCGATCCACCCGCGATCGTCAACTCCGTCCGGTGCACCGCGCTGCGCGCCCGTTTCCACTACACCGCCAACACCGCCGACCTGGATCGGGCCGTCGAGGCGGGAGCGCTTGCCGTGGCCGCGTTGCCACCGGGCCATCCGGACCACACGGCGGCGCTGACCAACCTGGGCCTGGCCCGCCACGTGCGCGCGGTCCGGCGCGACTCCGCCGGGGAACTGGACCAGGCCATCGAGGACCTGACCGCCGCGGTGGAGGCCACCCCCGACCACGACCCGGATCTCGCCGGCCGGCTGTCCAACCTGAGTGACGCCCTGCTGGCCCGGGATCGGGAGGGCGACCTGCAAGCAGCGATCGAGCGCGGCTATGCGGCGGTCCGCGCGGGCGAGCACCATCGGCGGCGGGCGGTCTATCTGTCCAACCTCGGCAACGCCCTCGCGGCCGCCGGCGGCGAGGACGCGGCCATCGAGGCGTATGAGCAGGCCGTCGCCGCCTGCCCGCCCGAGGCTCCCGCACGGGCGAACTGCCTCGCCAACCTCGCGCTGGCCAGGCATCCGCGCGATCTCGACGGGGCGCTGCGGGACACCCGCCGGGCCGCCGAGGCCGGCACCGGGCCGGTCGAGGTCCGCATCCGGGCGGCCATCCGCTGGGGACACTGGGCCGCGACGGCCGGGCGATGGACGGAAGCCCTGGCCGGATACACGGTGGCGGTGGGCCTGCTCGCACACGTCTCGCCGCGGGAGCTGCCCCGCGACGACCAGGAGTTCGAGCTGACCCGGCTCGGTGGGGTGGCCGGGGATGCCGCCGCCTGTGCCGTGCGCGCCGGTGACCCCGGCGCCGCCGTCGACCTCCTCGAGCGGGGCCGTGGCATCGTCCTCGCCCACGCGCTGCCCGACGCCCCGCGGGGCGACGGCGAACCCCACGTGGTCGAGGGCACGGTCGCGATGGTGAACGTCAGCCGGTTCGGCAGCCATGCGCTCCTGGTCACCAAGGACGCCGTGGACATGCTCCCGCTGCCCGGCCTCGACCCGGAAATCCTGCGCGCCCACGCTGAGCGCTTCCCCGCGAACATCGGCGAGGTGCTGGCGTGGCTCCGGGACACCGTCGCCGGGCCGGTGCTCGAGCGGCTCGGCGACGTCCGGCGGCTGTGGTGGTGCCCGACCGGGCTTCTGGCCATGCTTCCGCTGCACGCCGCCGTTCCCGAGCATGTCGTCAGCTCCGTCACGCCGAGCCTGCGCGCGCTGGCCAACGCGCGGGCGGCAACGCCGGCCGAGGAGGGCGAGGTCCTCGTCGTCGCGGCGAGCGGTCGGAGCCTCCCCGCCGTCCAGGCCGAGCTGGCGCTCCTGCGGGAACGCTACGGCCATCGCGTGGTGCACGGGGGACCGGCGCGGATCGGTGACGTTTCACGAGTACACGTGACGGGTCATGCGATCGCCGACCTGACCAACCCCTCGCGGGGCGGGATCGCGCGGGACGGGCAGGCGCCGTTCACCGTCGGCGAGCTGAGCCGGGTGCGCTGCCCCGGCGGGCGGCTGGCGTTTCTGTCCGCGTGTGAGACGGCACGGACCAGTCCCGAACTGGCCGACGAGACCGTCCACATCGCGTCGGTACTCCACGTCGCCGGCTACCAGCACGTCGTCGCGACACTGTGGACGGTGCCGGACCGGGTGGCGCTCCGGGCCGCAAAACTGTTCTACGCGGACGACGGTGACGTCCCGGCCGCCGTGCACCGGATGGCGCGAGCGCTGCGCGCGCGGTACCCCGACGATCCGCTCGCCTGGGCCGCCTATGTCCACATCGGACCCTAGACGCCCCGCAGCGCGGGATGCGCGGCCAGGGCCTGTTCCAGGGCGGCGCGCTCGGCGTCGTTGAAGGCCAGGAAGTAGATCCCGCGCAGCGGCGTGCCCGGCACGGCCGCCAGGTGGTCCGCCGCCGCGTCCACCAGCTCCGTCGCCGTGGCCGGGACCGAGGCGCCCGCGCCGCCGGTGCCGAGCATGGGGAACAGGATGGTGCGGACCGCGGTGTCGTCGCGGGCCAGGCGGTCGGCGTGGGTCAGGGCGTTCGCCACGCAGGCGCCGACGTGGCGGATCTGCCGGAAGCCCGCGCCCGGCTCGCCGTGTACCGCGGCCACGTGCACGATCCAGCGCACCCCGTTCGTCTCCGCGAGCACGCCCGGGCCGGTGACGAACGCGGCGCCGGGGGCCACGGGGCGGCGGCCGTCGACGAGGTCGGCCAGTTCGCGGGCGATCAGGTCGTCGACGACGTGGCCGGCGGCGTCGCGGCGGGCGCCGTTGTACCGGATGATGCTCGAGATCGAGAACTCGTTGAACCTGGCCATCTCCATGTCGGTGTTCTCGCTGTTGACCCAGATGTCGACGTCGTGGACGCGCATGATCCGGCCCGGGCGGACGCCGAGGACGCAGTCGACGCCGGGCAGGGTCCAGGCCGACGGCTTGATCAACGGCGGCTCCTCCGCCGGGCCGCGCCACAGCCAGGCCCGGGCCGCGAACTCCTTGGTCCGCACGTCCAGCGGGGTGAAGTCCTCGGCGTGCAGGGCGGTGTGGCGCTCGCGGACGGCGTACGCGTACAGCTGGTCGGAGACGACGAAGGCCAGGTCGCGGCCGGTCAGGGCCTGGCGCAGGGCGTCGCTGTCGACCAGGCGGCCGGCCTCGACGATCGCGTCGCCGGAGAAGCCGATCGCGGCCGGGCCGAGCGGGCCGATGACGGCGGCCATCCGCAGCCGCATGCGGTCGCGGTAGCGGCGGTTGTCCTCGGCGAGGACCTCGGTCGCGGCGCGGATGAGCCGGGCCAGGGCGCGGTGCACCTCGACGTCGCTGGGCAGGAAGACCACCATGCCGTCGCCGGTGCCGTGGTGGTGGGTCTGGTCGAGGCGCAGGCCCAGGTCGCGCAGCACCTCGTCGACGAACGCGGCGACCCGGTGCTGGACGTCGACCTTCTCCCGGGCCGAGCGCCGGCTGTAGCCGGCGACGTCGACGACGAATCCCATCCGGACGGACGCGGGAAACGACATGGCGTCAAGAGTAGGCGAGCACCGGGCCGTCGACGGCGACGGCGACATTCGCGCCGGTCGTGCCGTCTGGGCCGGCCGTGCGGGCCTGCAGCGCGGTGCCGTCGGCCAGCCGCAGGGTGAGGACCGTGTCGGCGCCCAGGAACTCGGCGGCGACCACGGTGGCCGGGGTCCCGTCGGCACTCAGCCGGACCTGCAGCCGGACCTGCTCGGGGCGGATGAACAGCTGCGCGGGGCCGTCGGGGCAGGGGCGGGCGAGCGGCAGGACACCCAGGGCGCAGGTCGCCGACCCGGCCGTGACCGTGGCGGGGAGGGTGCTGCCGGGGCCGAGCAGGCGGGCGGTGGCGAGGCCGGCCGGCGTGGCGTACACCTCCCGGGCCGTTCCGACCTGCGTGAACGCCCCGCCGTGCAGGACCGCGACCCGGTCGGCCATCGCCAGTGCCTCGCCCTGGTCGTGGGTGACGAGCAGCGTGGTGACGCCCTCGGCGCGCAGGGCGGCGGCGACGGCGGCCCGGGTGGCGGCGCGCAGGCCGGTGTCGAGCGAGGAGAACGGCTCGTCGAGCAGGACCAGGGCGGGGCGGCGGGCCAGGGCGCGGGCGAGGGCGACGCGCTGCTGCTGGCCGCCGGAGAGCTCGTGCGGGTACCGGCGGACGAGGCCGGCGTCGAGGCTGACCAGCTCGAGCAGTTCGGCCACCCGGGCCCGGCGGGCGGCCGCGCCGGTGCTGCGCCGGGGCAGGCCGTAGCCGATGTTGGCGTCGACCCGCAGGTGCGGGAAGAGGGCGCCCTCCTGGGCCACGTAGCCGATCCCGCGCCGCTCGGGGGCCAGGGTCGTGACCTCGCGGCCGGCGATGGCGATGGTGCCGCGGTCCGGGCGGTCGAACCCGGCCACCAGCCGCAGCAGGGTGGTCTTGCCGCAGCCGGACGGGCCGAGGATGGCCGTGGTGGTGCCGTCGGCGACGTCGAGGTCGGCCCCGGCCAGTACGTGAACCGCGCCGTAATTCTTGCAGACGTCCCGGATCGACAGCGTGCTCATGGGGCGGTTCCCTTGGTGGACTGGCGCAGCAGCAGGTACGCCGCCGGCATCGAGAGCAGGATCAGGCCGACCGCGTACGGCGCGGCCCGCGGGTAGTCGATCTCCGAGCTGGCCGACCAGAACTCGGTGGCCAGGGTATGGGTGCCGATCGGGGCGAGCAGCAGCGTGGCGGTCAGCTCGGTGGACACGGCCAGGAACACGAGCGCGGCGCCGGCCAGGGTGCCGGGCGCGGAGAGCGGCAGCGTGACCCGGGCGAACGTGCCGAGCGCGGTCCGGCCCAGGCCGCGGGAGGCCTCGTCGAGCGCGGGCGGGGCCTGGCCGATCGCCGCGCGCAGGCTCACCATGGCGCGGGGCAGGAACAGCATCACGTAGGCGGCGACCGCGAGCGCGGTGGTCTGGTAGAGCGGCCGGGCGTACCGGATGGACACCCCGACCAGCGCCAGCCCGACGACGACCCCGGGCACGGCGCTGGACAGATACGTGCTGCGCTCCAGCACCGTGCTCAGCCCGCCCCGGTGCCGCACCGCCAGCCAGGCCAGCGGAAACCCGGCGAGGACGGTGACCGCGGCCGCCAGCAGCCCGAGCCGCGCCGTCGAGAGCACCACCGGCAGCAGTACGCCCGGTGCCCACTGCTCCCCGCCCGTGTACGACAGCCAGTGCCCCACGCTGTACGCGGGCACCCCGAGAGCCAGCCCGAGCAGGCCGAGCAGGGCCAGGACCACCGGCACGGTCCACGGGCCGAGGCGCACCGGGACCGCCGGCCGGGGCGCGCCCGAGCCGAGCCTGTTCAGGCGGGCCCGGCCGCGCAGCAGCACCTCGGCCGTCACCAGGGCCAGGCAGCACAGCACGAGCACGGCGGCCAGGGCGTTGGCGGCGGTCGAGGCGAACGTGGACTGGTACTGCGCGATGATCGCCGTCGCGAACGTCGGGAACCGCAGCTGCTCGATCGCGCCGTACTCGGCGAGCAGATGCAACGTGACCAGCAGCGCCCCGCCGAGCAGGGCCGGGCGCAGGCGCGGCAGGGTCACCCGGGCGAACGCGCGCAGCGGGCCGGAGCCGAGCGAGCGCGCGGACTCCTCGGCCGCCGCGTCCAGCCCGCGCAGCGCCGCCGCGACGGGCAGCAGCACGAGCGGGTAGTACGACAGCGTCGCCACGAGCGTCGAACCCGCCAGCCCGTGCAGGTCGGGCCGCACGGTGATCCAGGCGTAGCTGTTGATGAACGCCGGGATCGTCAGCGGGGCCGACAGCGCCGCCAGCCACGCCGAGCGGCCCGGCAGCGAGGTCCGCTCGACCAGCCAGGCCAGGGCCGTGCCGAGCACCACGCAGCCGGCGGCGCCGGTCCCGCACAGGGCCAGGGTGTTGCCCAGCAGCTCGCCGATGAGCGGCCGGAACACCAGCGGCCGGATGCCGGACCAGCCGACCTGGGCGGTGGAGAACGCGATGTACAGCAGGGGGATCGCCGCGAACACCGCGACCGGGACACAGAGTGCGAGCAGCCGCGGTGATCGCATCGGGCGGGGCTAGATGAGGCCGGCGGTGGTCATCAGGTCGACCACCTTCTTGCTGTTGAGCTTGGCCGCGTCGACCTTCGGGGCGCCCAGTTCGGCCAGGGGCTTGAGCGCGGCGTTCGAGGCGACGTCCTTGCCGACCGAGTACTCGAACGAGGTGCCGGCCGCGAGCGCCGTCTGGCCCTCCTTGCTGGTGATGTAGTTCACCAGGGCCTGCGCCTCGGCCGGGTGCTTGCTCGACTTGAGCACGCCGCCGCCGGAGACGCTCACGAACGCGCCGGGGTCGCCGCCGCCGAAGAAGTGCAGCTTGACGTTGGCGCTGTTCTCCTTGGTCTTGGCCTGGTCGCCGTACCAGTAGTAGTGGTAGATGACGGCGGTCGGGGCGGTGCCGGCGTTGACCGCCTTCATCGCCGCGGTGTTGCCGGTGAAGGCCTGCCCGTTCGCCTTGAGCGCGGCGAGCCAGGCGCTGGTGGCCGCCTCGCCCTTGAGCTCGAGCATCGCGCTGACGATGGCCTGGAAGTCGGCGCCCTTGGGGGCCGCGCCGTAGCGGTTCTTCCACTTCGGGTCCTGCAGGTCCATGATCGACTTCGGCAGGTCGGCCTCGGTGATCAGGGTCGGGTTGTACGCCAGGACGGTCGAGCGGGCCGCGATGCCGATCCACTTGCCGGTGGACGGCGCGAAGTCGGCCGGCACCTGGGCCAGGGTCGCGGCGTCGATCGGCGCGAACAGCCCGGCGTTCTCGACCAGCGACATGGCCGGGGAGTTCTCGGTGAGGAACACGTCGGCCGGGGAGCCGCCGCCCTCGGCCACGAGCTGGTTGGCCATCTCCAGGTCGCTGCCCTGGCGGATCTGCACCTTGACGCCGGTCTTGGCGGTGAACGCGTCGGCCCAGGCCTTGCCGACGGTGTCGTGCTGCGCGTTGTACAGCGTGAGCGTCACGTTGCGGTCGAGCGGTGCGCCGGACGAGGCCGCGGCGCCCGCCGGCTCGGCCGCGTCGTCGCCGCACGCGGCGAGCAGCGTCAGCACGACCGGCACGGCGAGCACCGGGAGGAGGCGTTTGATCAGCACAGAGGGGTCCTTCGGTCAGGTTAGGCTTGCCTAAGACACCCTCGCGGTGCTTGCATGTGACGCCAACCCCCCAAAACAGGGGGGTCCTGCCAAGGAGCCGAACTGACGCCATGCGGTCCGTCCTCCTCGTCGACGACCACCGGGTCTTCGCCGACGCCCTGGCGTTCGCCCTCGACGCCCAGCCCGGCCTGCGCTGCGCCGCCGTCGCGGGCTCGGTGCGCGGCGCCCTCGACGCGGCCGCGGCCCACCCGTTCGACGTGGCCATCGTCGACCTGAACCTCCCAGACGGCGGCGGCCTCACGGTCGTCGCGCACCTGCGGGCCGCGCACCCGGCGGCGCAGGTCATCGTGCTGACCG
Source organism: Dactylosporangium sp. CS-033363 (assembly GCF_050942475.1). Classification (NCBI taxonomy): domain Bacteria; kingdom Bacillati; phylum Actinomycetota; class Actinomycetes; order Micromonosporales; family Micromonosporaceae; genus Dactylosporangium; species Dactylosporangium sp. CS-033363. Next base: position 4,682,982 of record NZ_CP192032.1, read on the forward strand.
GGCACGACCAGCCGGGCCTGGCCGAGCGCGCCCGCCGGGCCGGCGCCGACGTGTTCCTGCCCAAGGACGACGCCCTGCGCAGCGTGCTCGACGCGATCCGCGGCGGCGGTACCGACCCGGCCCCCGACGGCCCGCCCCGCCTGAGCCCGCGCGAGCGCGAGGTGCTGACCCTGCTGGCAGGCGGGCTGGACGCGAACCGGATCGCCGGGGAGCTGGAGCTGTCGCTGCACACCGTCCGCGACTACCTCAAGGCGATCCGGGCCAAGCTCGGCGTGCACTCCCAGCTCGACGCGGTGCTGGCCGCCGATCGCCTGGGGCTCGTGGCCCGCGCGGACCGGTTCCGATGAGCGGCGTGTGGCGGCGGGTCCTCATCCGGCACGCGGCGATCGCGGTGGTGGCGTCCGCCGTGGTCCTGCTCGCCGCGACGGCCGGGGCCTGGCGGACCGGGCGCCAGCAGACCGGCCGCGACGCGACCCAGGTCTCCCGGGCCGTGGCGGACGCGGTGCTGGCCGACCTCGCCGAGTACGACTTCGCGCGGCCGGCCGGCTACGACCGCGCCGCGATCCTGGCCCGGCTGGAGCCGTTCCTGCGGTCCGGCACGCTGTACCGGATCAAGCTCTGGATCGTCGACGGGGACGACCGGGCGCGGATCGTGGTGTCCGACGTGGCCGGGCTGGAGGGGACGGTCCGGGGCCGGGACAAGGAGCCGCTGCGCTCGATCGGCACCGGCGGGCTGCGCAGCCGGGACGTGCCCGGCGACAGCGAGCACCGCTACGAGTCCAGCCGTCGCCGCGGGCTGCAGGAGTCGTTCCTGGACTTCCGCGACGCGGGCGGGCACGTGATGAGCCTGGAGGCGTACGTGCCGGTGAGCGCCGGCGACCTCGCCGTGCAGGCGGCCGAGGCGCAGGTGCCGCCGCTGCTCGCCGGGGTGCTGGCGCTCGCCGTGGCGACGGTGCCGCTGAGCCTGGCCGCGGCGCGCCGGGCCCGCCGCCTGTCCGCGCTGGCCACGACCGCGGCCGACCGGGAGCGGCGGGAGCTGGCCCAGCGGCTGCACGACGGGCCGATCCAGCAGCTGGCGGCCGCGAACGTGGTGCTGTCCGTGGACCAGGCCACCCCGCTGGCCCGCGACCTGCTCCGGGACAGCATCCGCGAGCTGCGCACGCTGACCGACGACGTGCTGCCGGCCGCGGTGACCGTCGCCGACCTGCCGGCCCTGCTGCGCCGGGTGGTGCCGGAGCCGATCGCGCTGGAGGTGCGCGTCGACCGGGCGCCCCGGCTGGCCGCCGAGCACGCGCGGCTCGTCACCCGCAGCGCCCGGGAACTCGTCCGCAACGCGGTCCGCCACGGGAATCCGGCCGTCGTCACGGTTTCGCTGGACATCGGCGGCTCCGTGCGGCTGGTCGTGCGCGACGACGGCGCCGGGTTCGACCCCGGGCGGGCGGCCGAGGCGGGGCACGTCGGGCTGGCGCTCATCGCGCAGGCCGCCGCCGAGGCCGGCGGGACCCTGACCGTCGAATCCGGGCCGGGCGCGGGCTGCACGGCGACCGTGGAGCTGCCTCAGCGTCCGATGTGGACGTAGGGCGCCCAGGCGGCCGGGTCGTCGGGCCAGCGCTCGCGCAACCGGCGCACGGCGTAGCGGACGGCGGCGGGCAGGCGGTCCGGGCGCGGGCGGCCTTCGTCGAGCACATGGCGGTACACCTGCTGGATGAACCGCAGCGAGATCCGGTCGGCGACCGGCCAGGACGCCCCCACCACCTGCCCGAAACCGGCCAGGTGGAAGGCGGCCGCGACGTGCACCGACTCGGCGGCCAGGTCGGGGCGGGTGCGGGTGCTGCTGCCCGCGGCCAGCACCGCGACCTGCCCGTCGACGTGCGCGGCGGCGAGGTCGGCGACGGTCAGTGGGCCGTCGGTCAGCCGCAGGTGGCTGCGCGAGGGCTGGTCGAGGTCGGCCCGCGCGTGCCCGCTGAAGTGCACCCACCCGTGCTCCAGCAGGGCCGGCACGACCCGCGCGGCGTCCGCGTCCGCGCCCGGCAGCAGCGTGGCCCGCGGGCCGAGCAGGTCGGCCAGCCGGGCCGCCTCCGCCCGCGCGGCCGGCAGCGGGGTGCCGCCCTCGGGCGCGCCGACGACCAGCGCGCGCACGTCGGCGGGGACGGGCCGGGACCGGTGGTGGCGCAGCGAGCCCAGCGTCGGGGTGTAGCTGGGGACCACCCGGTCGTCGACGTACGGCCCGCCCGGGCGCCCCGCCGCGTGCAACGGCAGCAGCGCGAGGACGCCGATCGGCATCCACCACAGCCGCCCGGACGCGGCCACGGCGTCGAGCACCGGCGCCGCGATGGCGTCCCAGAGCCACGCGAGCTGCTCGGCCGTCGCCACCTCGGCGCGCGCGGCCGCGGCCACGTCCCCGTGGGCCAGGGCGGGCAGCTCGACCACGGTCACCGCGCCGTTGCGCCCGAGAACCAAGGCATCGCTCCGGTACCGGCTGCTGCTCACCATCACCACCGGACCCTCCGCCGCCGTCGCGCGCAGGTCGGCCTCGGTCGGCGGGGACTGGAAATCGGCGAAGCCCGGCAGGCGGCGGATCTCCTCGACGACGTCCCGCCAGGCCCGGTCGGCGCCGCGCCGGCGGAGCCCGTCCAGGGTGCTCGCGGCCACGCCGGACGCGGGCGCTCCGCCGGCGTCGATCGCCTGCGTCACCGCCTCCAGCCGGGCGGCCGCGTCCGGGTGCCGCTCGCGCAGGTCGGTGAGGTCGGTGCGCAGCTGCAGGGTGCGGGCGAGCATGACGCCGGTGCCGACCTCCAGCAGCTCCACCGCCAGCCGCGCGTCGCCCGCGTGCAGGGCGCAGGCGGCCGCGTCGGCGGGCAGCTCGGCGAAGCGGGCCAGGTCGTGCTCCTCGTCGCCGCGGTCGGTGGAGTGCGTGGCCAGGCGGGGCATCAGCCGCACGGCGAGCGCGTACTCCTCGGCGGCCGTCTTCCACGCGGCGTCCTCGGCGGCCAGCTCGCCGGCCCGGGCCGCGGTCTGGATGCGCAGCGCGGCCGGGGCGAGCTCGTGCCGGGCGACGTCGTGGAAGCGGCGGGCGGCCTCGGCCCGGTCGCCGTGCGCGAGCAGCGTGGCGGCCAGGTTGCTGATCCGGCCCGGCAGCGCGTGATGCCCGTCCGGCGTGGCGGCGACCGCCTCGCGCGCGGCCGCGACGGCCCGGTCGAGGGCTTGCGGGTCGTGGTCGTGCTCCCAGCGGTACCGCAGCACGAGCCCGAGATTCGACAGCCGCATCGGCCGGTCGGCGTGGCCGGGCGGGGTGCGGTCGACGGCCTCCTGCGCACAGGCGACGGCGTCCTCGAGGCCGCCGTCCAGCCGGGCGAGCATGCCGGAGAGGTTGGACAGGTACATCGGCCGGTCCGGATGCCCGGCCGGCGTCCCGTCGACGGCGGCCCGGCCGGCCGCGACCGCCTCGTCGAGCGCCGCCCGGTCGCCGGTGCGGACGTACCGCCGCCACAGCGCGCCGCCGAGGTTGGCGAGGTAGCCGGGGCCGCCCGTGGTGGAGACGGCCTGGCGGGCGGTTTCGAGGGCCTCGTCCGCGATGCGTTGCGCGCCGGTGGCCTCGGCCCAGGACAGGAGCAGTACCGTCACGTTGGCCAGATGCTCCAGGCGCTGGGCGTGCCCTTCGGGCAGCGTCTCGACCGCCTCGCGCAGGTGCCCGGCCGCCTCCGCCACCGCCGCCTCGGAGCCGGTGGCGATGAACCGCTCGGCCAGCGCGAGGCCGAGCGTGGACAGCACCCCGGCGCGGTCGTCGGCGCGGGCGAACGGCCGGTCCAGCAGGCTCCGGCCGAGCTCGATGGCCCGGTCGAGCAGTTCGGCGTCCCCGGTCGCGGCGGCCCGGCGCTGCCAGGCGACGGCGAGCCCGGCGAAGGCGAGGGTCTGGTGCACCGGCACGTCCGCGGTTGCGGCGACGGCCTCCTGGTGCAGCCGCTCGGCCGCGTCGAGCGCGGCCGGGTCGCCGGTGTGCTCGAACCGCTGCAGGTGCGCGCCGCCGAGGTTCACCAGCATCGGCCCGCGGCGCGGATCGGCCTCCGGCAGCGCGTCGAGGGCGGCCCGCCCGGCCGCGGCCAGCTCGGCGAACGCGGGCTCGGTGGGGTCGGTGCGGTACGCGTCGGTCAGCGCGGTCACCAGGTTGCCGCGCCACAGGTGCCGCTCGGGCCCGGGCCGGGCGGCCGCGGCGGCGAGCGCGTCGAGGGCCTCGCGCAGGTCGCCGGGGTCGCCGGTCGCGCGGTGCCGGGCCAGCAGCACCAGCCCGAGATTGCCCGCGCTGTCAGGAGCCTGATGTCGTACGGCCTGTCGCCCGACCGTCACCGCCTCCTCGGCGAGGGCCGGGTCGCCGTCGCGCTGGTACGCCAGCCGCAGCGCGAGCAGGTGGTTGTTGGCGACGATCGACCAGAACGCGTCCTCGGGCGCCGGCAGCGTGAACGCCCGCCGGGTGAGGTCCAGGGCCTCGGTCGCGTCGTGGCCGTCGCCGGTGCGCTCGGCGCGGTCGAGCAGCAGCCCGGCGAGGCTGGCCAGGCGTACCGGCCGGGCGAGGTCGTCGGTGCAGGTCTCGGCGGCGGCCCGGCCGGCCTCGACGGCGGCGTCCAGGTCGGCGTTGTCGTCCGTGAGGCGGAACCGGACGTGCAGGGCGCTGGCGAGGTTGAGGTACCGGCCTGAGGTGGCTTCCCGCGCGACCGCGTTGCGAAGTTCGTCGACGGCCTCGCCGGCCAGGCGGGGGTTGCCGGTGCGCTCGGCGAGCATTCGCAGCGCGAGGCCGAGGTTGGCCGCGACCGCGCCGGGCTCGCCGTCGTCGGCCTGGCGGGCCTTGCGGAACTGGGCGATGGCCCGGTGCAGGAGGCGGTCGTCGCCGGGGTCGCGCTGGGCCCGCACGAGCAGCTCCGCCGCGTCTCTCGCCAGCCCGGCCACGGCGGTCACCGTAGCCCGGCCGCGGCGGCCGGACAATCGCCCGTCCGTGTCGGGGCCGCCGGTCCGTGTCGCGGCGGCCGGTCCGTGTCGCGGCGGCCGGTCCGTGTCGCGGCGGCCGGTCCGTGTCGCGGCGGCCGGTCCGTGGCGCGGCCACGGCCGGGGAGCGGTCAGGGCCGGGGAGCGGTCAGGGCTGCGGGTCGGTGGTGTCGCGTTGGTAGTGCGGCAGGACGTGGGTGGTGATGATCTCGGCGGCGCGCCGGGCGTCGGCGGCGCGGTTCTGGGCCTCGGCGATCAGCGGGCTGTCGAAGTCGAGGATCTCCTCGAGGCGGTGCTGGGCGGCGGCGTGGGCGTGCAGGCGGGCGACCGCCAGCCACAGGGCGTCGTCGATGCCGTGGACGCGCGGCGGGAACGGGGGCGGGGCGACGCGGGCCGGGGCGGAGGAGGCGACCAGGTCCGCGATCGCCGGGCCGAGCTTCTCCGCGGGCCACGTGGCGGCGCCGGGGACGCGGGCGAGGGTGGCGCGGGGCATGTCGGGGTACGGGGCCTCGGCCGGGTCCTGGACGAGCACGGTGCCCCCGGCCGCGGCGACCGCGGCGGCGCCGGCCGCGCCGTCGCGCAGCTGGCCCGACAGCAGCACGGCGATGACCCGGCGCCCGCAGACGGCGGCCGCGCTGTGCAGGAGCGGGTCGGCGGCCGGGCGGGTGTGGTGCACCAGCGGGCCGCGGTGCAGCCGCAGTTGGTCGTCGCCGGCCACGACCAGGTGGTGGCCGGGCGGGGCGATGGTCAGCACGCCCCGGGTGAGGGCCTGGCCGGACACGGCGTGGGCGGCGGGCAGCGGGCTGCGGCCGGCCAGGATCTGCGGCAGCCGCGAGGTGGTGCTCTGCCGGGTGTGCACGACGATCAGGACGCTGGCCGGCAGTCCCGCGGGCAGCCCGGCGACGAGCTGGCGCAGCGCGCCCAGCCCGCCGGCCGAAGCGCCGATGACCACCACGTCCCGCCCCGGCATGGAGCCCCCTGACCACGGTCCCGGTCCGCCGGCGCCACGACCTGGAGCCGCGCGGCATACGGTGCCCGGCTTCAGCCTGACCGGCCCGGCCCCGAAATGGCTAGCGTGTCACGCGAACAGCTGGGGCCGGAAATGCCCCCCGAAGCGAAGCATCGCGCGTGCGGAGCCGGTCGGCCGCCCGCTCGGCGAACTGCCACGCGGCCGCGCCCCGGTCGGCGTGGTCCTGCGCCTCCAGGGCGGACTGCCGCGCCCGCTCCCGGGCCTCCGCCGCGAACTTGCGGTACGCGCGCACCCGCTCGACCGCGCGCACCCCCGCATCGGCCCCTCGCGAGTCGATCTCCCACGCGTTCATGTACGCCATCCGGCCCTATCGGTCCCCATGCGGTCAAGGGGTTCCCAGATCACGGATTCGTCTCGGCCTGCAGACTGGGGCCATGACCACGGCCATGATCGAGATGGATGACGGCGCGCGCCTGCGCACCTGGACCGCGGGGACCGCCGGCGGCCCGGCCGTGGTCCTGCTGCACGGCGGCCCGGGCCTGCGCGACTATCTCGCCCCGGTCGGCGCGCTCATCGAGGACCTCGGGACCGTCCACCGGTACGACCAGCGCGGCACCGGCGACTCCGCCTGGCAGGGGACGCACACGCTCGCCCGGCACGTCCGCGATCTGCGCCTGCTCCTCGACGCGTGGGGGCACGAGCGGGCGATCGTCGCCGGTCACTCGTACGGGTGCGGCCTGGCCTGCTCCTTCCTGCTCGCCCACCCCGAACGGGTGGCGGGCCTGATCCTGCTCGCCGGCCCGTTCCTGGACCCGTGGCGCGAGGCGGCCCGCGCGGCCGAGCGCGCGCGGCTGACCCACGGGCAGCTGGCCCGGCTGGCCGAGCTGGCCGCGACCGAGGTGCGCACGGACGCCGAGGAGACCGAGTTCCTGACCCTGACCTGGTCCACGGATCACGCCGACCGGGACCGCGCCCGGGCCTGGGCGGCCGAGTCGGCCCGCACGGTGCGCCCGGTGAACTACGCGATGAACGCCGAACTCGGCGCGGCCCGGCGCGCGGACCCGCTCGAGTCCCATGTGGACGAACTGCGCGCCCTCCGCCCGCCGGCCACGACCATCATCGGGGGAGCGGGCGACAGCCGCCCGGCCGCGGCGCTGGTCCGCCTGGGCGGGCAGCTCGGCTGCGCGACCGTCATCATCCCGGGCGCCGGCCACCACCCGTGGCTGGAGGCGCCCGGGCAGTTCCGGTTGGCCCTGCGAGCGGCGGTGGCGTCAGCCCACGGCGGGGCGGCCGGCGGCCCAGCGGGTGAGGCGGTCGGCGGCGTGCTGGGCGCGGGTGACGGCGTCGGCGGAGAGGGCCCGGCCGTGGGCGGCCGAGTCGGCGAGTGACTTGAGGGCGGCCGCGTCCGCGCGGGCGGCCTCGGCGGCCCAGCCCCGCACGGCCTCGTCGCGGGCGAACACGGCCAGGCAGAAGCGGTCGTCGCCGAGCCCGTGCCCGGCCGGCAGTCCGCGGGACCGGCGGGCCGCGTTGACGACGTCGAGCCAGCCGGGGCCGTAGCGGGCGGTGAGCCGCGCCGTGAGTACCGGCGCGAGGGCCGACGCCGCCGCGTGGGCCGCCCGGGCCACGCGGACCTGCGGCCGCACCGCGAACCCGTCGGTGTCCGGTCCCGGCGGCACGATCGGCACCGCCGGGCGCAGGCGGCCCGCGGCGGCCGTCCGGGCGTCGAGCCAGCCGAGGTCGTCGGCCGTGATGAGGCGCATGGCGAGCAGCCACTCGCACAGCGCGCGGCGGGTGTCGCGGGCGCCGTCCAGCCCCTCCACGCCCGACTCGACGAGCCGGTCGCGCACGTCCTCGATCCGGCGGGTCACCTGCGTGCGGGTCAGGCCCAGGCCGGCCGCGATCTCGTCGTAGCCGGCCGGGCGCGGGTCGTACTCCGGGTACGGCCGCAGGTAGCCGCGGGCCAGCGCGACCAGCACCTCGCGCCGGTTGTCGGTCATCCGCAGCGACGGCACCTGGGTGGTGACCGGGTTGCGGGGGACCGGCGGCAGGTCCGGGTCGCCGAGCACGGGCGCGTCGAGGCTCAGGGTCAGGCCGTACGTCCACGCGTCCCCCGGCACCAGCACGGTCAGCCGCTCCTGGTCGACCGCGCGCCGGCTCAGCGGCCAGCCCGCCCGCGCGACCGGCAGCGGCATCGTGAACCCGTTCGCGTCGGCGATGTGCAGCGGGCGCTTGCGGCTCATGTTCGTCACGCACCAGGCGCCGTCCTCGACGCGGATGCGCCCGGCGGTCCTGCTCACGCCGGGGTCGTCCGCGGCGAGGCAGACGGTGCACGAGGGGTCGCGCCCGAACGTGAGCTCGTCGTCGGGGCTCAGGCTGTACCGCTGATCGTCGACCTCCACCACGAGCCGGGCCACGAAACTCCCTTCAGCTGACGAACGCCGCTTGGCCGATGATGGTCAGGGTGCAGCACCCGAAGGTCTCCAGCTCGATGGTCACCTTGCGCGCGCCGGAGATGTCGATCTGGAAGGGGGTCGGATGCTCGGCCAGGGCCCGGCGGGTGACGGTGTCCCGGTTGTCGGTCTTGACCGTGAGCACCGCCTCGCTGAAGTCCGCCTTGGTGGCCAGGACGCCGGTCAGCGTGCGGTACTTGCCGCCGACGTTGTAGATGGCCGTCGACCGCAGATCGCAGCTGCTGCAGCCGAGGCTCTGCTCGTACGTCACGTCGTCGAGCGTCCACGCCCCCTGCACGAGGTCGGAGGTCGTCGGCTGGAGGTTCACCAGCGCCACCACCACCGGCGACGGGGCCAGCGACGGCGACTTCGGGGCCGCCAGCGACTTCGCGGGCGACCCGGCGGCCACCGACGTGCCGGCCGCGGTCGGGCCGGCGCCCTCCGGGGTTTCGCCGCCGCCGCGCGAGAGGGCCGGGATCGCGACCGCCAGCGCGACGACGGCCCCGAGCACCGCGGCCGCGGCGACCGCCGCCCAGCGGGTGTCGAGCCGGGCCGCGACCGGGCGCCGCGGCGGGAGTAATCGGGCCGGCGCCGCCGTGGTGCGCACCGGCGCGGTCGAGGTGTGCAGCCGCAGCCCGCGAATCCACTCCCCGGCGGACGGGCGGCGCGCCGGGCCGGGGTCGAACATCCGGGCCAGCAGCTCGTACGTCGGGCCGGCCGGCGGCACGGTCGCCGCCAGCGCGCGCAGGGCGGACCGCAGCCGCTCCCGCTCGACCGGCGGGTGCTCGCCGGTCAGCACGTAGAGGGCCAGCCCGCCGAACGCGTACCGGTCGGAGCCCGCGCTGTACTCGCCGCCGGCGATCACCTCGGGCGCGCAGTAGCCGGGCGTGCCGGCCGGCAGCGCGGTGACGTGGCCGGTGATCCGGAACAGCCCGAAGTCGACGAGCACGGCCTGCCCGTCGCCGTTGACGATGACGTTGGCCGGGCTGATGTCACCGTGGATGACCGGGCGCCCGGACGGCGTGCCGCCGCCGGAGTGCAGCCAGTCCAGCACGTCCGCGACCTGGGTGAGGTAGCGCAGCCCCTCGGCGCGGTCGGCCGTCGCGGTGTGCGCGGGCACCCAGTCGCGCAGGTCCTGCCCCTCGACCCAGTTCATCACCAGGTACAGCGCCTGGGCCGAGCCCCGGTCGGCCTCGCCCGGCAGGTGCATCGCGGCCCCGGCGAACTGCCCGTGCACGCCGACCACGCCCGGATGGCGGACCAGGCGCAGCAGCTCGGCCTGCTCGGCCCAGCGCTCCCGCCACCGCTCGAACTCCGTCGTGTGCCGGGCCCGCAGGATCTTGACGGCCACCGGCTCGCGCCCGCCGGCGAAGGCCATGTCGGCCTTCCACAGCTCGGCCTCGCCCCCGCCGCCGACCTGGCGCAGCAGCCGGTATCGATCGGGTTCGTCGTCCGGTCCGACGTGGAACACGCGGTTGGCCGCCGCCATCAAGCATCCTCCGACAGGTGACGTGGTTGGAGCACGCACCAGGTTGGCGGAACGCAGTGATGTTTGTCCACGGGAACACGATCCCGTCGGCGTTGCAATCAGGCGAGCGCGGAGCGCTTCCGGTCCGCGAACTCGGCCTCGGTGAGCAGGCCGCGGGCGTTGTCCTCGGCCAGGTGCTGCAGCACGGCCACCCGCTGCTCGGTGCCCGGGTCGGCCAGCATCCCCTTGAGGCGGGCGAACTCGTCGCGGGTCAGCACGCCCGCGCTGCGCAGCCGGCCCAGGCTGGCCCGCACCGAGGTGCCGGCCGTGCTGCGGCGCCGCTCGAGCCAGTTGCCGGTGACGAGGCCCAGGCCGACCGGGATGAAGACGGCGCCCATGATCAAGATGCCGAGTCGGCCGTCGGACGGTACCGAATCCTGGGTTGCGGCTTTGATGATCGCGCCGAGACCCAGGGCGGTGAAGCCGACCGTCCACAGCCACAGGCCGGTGCCCTTGTTCAGGCCGCCCCGGCTGATGGCGATGCCCGCGACCCAGGCGACCGTCCCGGCGAGGAGCAGGTAGGTCATCGTCCAGGTGCCCGACGGGCAGCTGCGGGTCGAGATGTAGGGGCCGCCCGACGAGCAGCTGCCCGTGTTGGCCAGCTGGTTCAGGCCGAAGCCGAGCACGAGCAGCCCGGCCGCTCCCAGCACGATGCTCAGCGCGTCACGCGATCTCCCGGTCACGCGGCGAGGATCGCATCGAGGGGCGTCAGACGCTGTCCGGTAGGCGACCGTCCTCGGTCGCGGGCAGGTTGGCCAGCACGATCTCGGTCACCTCGCCGAAGACGCGCAGCTGCTCCTCGGTCAGCAGGTCGACGAAGTGCCGCCGGACCCAGGCGACGTGGTCCGGCGCGGCCGCCTCGATCGCCCGGCGGCCGTCCTCGGTCAGCACCACGTCGGTGGCCCGCCCGTCCGCGCGGTCCTCGCGCCGCACGACCAGCCCGCGCTCCTCCATCCGCCCGATGTGCCGGGAGAGCCGGCTCTTCGACCACTGCATCCGCGCGGCCAGGGCGGTCAGGCGCTGCCGGTGCCCGTCCGCGTCGGTCAGGTTCGACAGCACGTCATAGTCGGGCGCGGACAGGCCGGACGAGCGCAGCAGGTCCCGCCCCATTTCGGCATCCAGGAGCAACCGCATTCGCCGGTACCCGATCCACGCCCGGAACTCCCGCTCGTTCAACCACGCCATCGCCAGATCCTAGCGAGTTCGTTGACATGTAAACCGACTCGGGCCTAGGTTGGTTTACATGTCAACTCTCTCGTTCGGGCTGGGCGTGCCGGCGGGCCCCGAGCCGGGCTTCGATCCGATCGCGTACGGGCGCCGCGCGGAGGAGCTCGGCTTCGACTTCCTGTCCATCTCCGACCACCCGGCGGCCACCGGCGGCACCTACGAGGCGTGGACGGCGCTGTCCTGGATCGCCGCCTCCACGAGCCGGATCCGGCTGGCGACGCGGGTGCTCGGGGTGCCGTACCGGCCGCCGGCGCTCGTGGCGAAGATGGCCGAGACCTTCGACCGGCTCTCGGGCGGCCGGCTGATCCTGGGCCTCGGCGGCGGCTACTCGGACGGCGAGTTCCGCGCGTTCGGGCTGCCGGTGCCGACCCCGCGCGACAAGGTCGACGGCCTGGCCGACGCGATCCACATCGCGCGCGGGCTCTGGTCGACCCCGTCGTTCACGCACGCCGGGCGCGTGCACCGGGTCGAGGAGGCGGATGTGGTACCGCGGCCGGAGCATGTGATCCCGATCTGGCTCGGCACGTTCGGCGACCGCGCGCTCGCGATGACCGGCCGGCTCGCCGACGGCTGGATTCCCTCGCTCGGCTCGGCCCCGCCCGAGCGCGTCCCGGCCATGCGCGACAAGATCTACGCCGCCGCCGAGGCCGCCGGGCGCGACCCGAGTTCTCTGACCCTTGCGTACCACGTGCAGGTCGACCCGTCCGCCGAGTCCGTCGAGGCGATCGCCGAGCGGCTCAGCGGGTACACCCGCCTGGGCTTCAATGCCCTGAGCCTGGTGCCGGAGGGACCGGACCGCGCCGAGTCCGTCGAGCGGCTGGCTGCCGTCCGGGTGCTACTTAGTTAGGGGCTTGACAGTTAGGGTCCTAACTCTTAGCTTTCTCAGTATGGACGCGATGGACCGGCCCCTCACCAGCACGCTCGAGCTGCTGCGCTGGATCGGATGGGCGCAGCGCAAGGCGGGCGAGGACTGGATCCGCGCCCGCGAGCTGAGCTTCGAGCAGGGCTTCGTGCTGGGCTACCTGGCCCAGAGCCCAGGTGCCATCCAGCGCGACATCGCCCAGATCACGCGCACCAGCGCGGCCAGCGTCTCCGGGCTGCTGCAGGGCCTGGAGCGGCGCGGGCTGGTCGAGCGGCGGACCGAGGCCGGCGACGAGCGCAGCAAGCGCGTCTACGCCACCGAGGCCGGGATCGAGCTGATCTCCGGCTTCGAGGCGGCGATGACCGGCCTCGAGGACACCATCCTGGCCCCGCTCGACCCGGCCGAGCGGGCCACCCTGCACGCCCTGCTGGTGAAGATCACGGCGGAGCTGCCGCAGCCCACGCGCTGACCCCTTCGTTTCCTCACGCTTTTCCTCACGCTTTTCCTCACGCGCCGGTGACTCGCCGTCGCGCGATCCACCCTGCCTTGAAAGAGATCGCCATGAGCACCATGACCTTGGAAGCGCCACCCGAGACCGTCGGCAGCAACCGCTGGTACCTCTCCGCCGCCCCGATCGCCCGCGCCCTCGTGCACCTGTGCGTGCCGATGGCCGCCGCGATGATCGTCGGCGCCGTCTACAACGTCATCAACGCCGGGTTCATCGGCTCGCTGCACGACAGCGCCCTGCTCGCCGCGGTCACCTTCGGCACCCCGCTGCTCGGCCTGGTCATGGCCGTCGGCAGCGTGTTCGGGGTCGGCGGCGGCGCGCTCATCTCCCGGCTGCTCGGCGCGTCCGAGCGCGACCCGGCCAAGGCCGGCGAGATCAAGCGGGTCTCGTCGTTCGCCGTGTGGGGCTCGGTGCTCGCCGGCGCCGTGTTCGGCGGGCTCGGGCTGCTCCTGCTGCACCCGCTGGTCGGGCTGCTGGGTGCGGATGCGGCGGCGGTACCGGCCACGCGTTCCTACGTCGCCGTCATGCTCGCGTTCGTCCCGGTCATGGCGGCCGCGTTCTGCCTCGAACAGCTCGTGCGCGCCGAGGGCGCCGCCCGCCAGGCGATGATCGGCCTGATCGCCTCCACCGTGGCCAACCTCGTGTTCGACGTGCTGTTCATCCTCGTCCTGCCCTGGGGCGTCGGCGGCGCCGCGCTCGCCACCGGCCTGGCCAACCTCGTCAGCGTCGCGTACTGGGCCTTCTGGCTGCAGCGCAACAGCGAGCACGTGAGCCTCGCCCCGCGCTGGTTCACCCTCTCCCCGTCCGTGCTCAAGCCCGTCTTCGGCGTCGGCTCCGGCGAGCTGCTGCAGGCCGGCTTCCTGATCGTCACCGCCCTCGTCCTCAACAATCTCGCGGCCGGCTACGGCGACGGCCCGCTCGCGGCGATGGGCGTCGCCGTGCGGATCGCGCAGGTGCCGGAGTTCCTCATCATGGGCGTCACCATCGGCGTCCTGCCGCTGCTCGCGTACGCCTACGGCAAGGGCGACCGCGCCCGGCTCAACGCGGCGCTGCGGGCCGCGGCGACCACGGTCGGCGCCGTCGCCGCGGTGTTCTTCGTCGGCGTCTTCCTGTTCCGCGAGCAGGTCCTGTCGCTGTTCTCGGCCGACCACTCGGTGCTCGGCATCGGCGTCACCGTGCTCATGGCCCAGCTCACGGCCATGGTCGTCAACGGCTTCACCGGCCTGCTGACCTCGCTGTTCCAGGCGGCCGGGCGCTCGGTGCCGGCGATCGTCATGTCGCTGTCGCAGGGCGTGCTGTTCATCCCGATCGTGATCCTCGGCAACGTGTGGTTCGGCCTGGCCGGCATCATCTGGGCGCTGACCGTCACCGAGATCATCGTCTTCCTGGTCGGCGTCGCGATGTGGCTCGTGTCCCGCCGCGCGATCGACCGGGGCCTGGCCGAGGGCTCGCCGGAGCGCGCCGAAGCCGTGCTGGAAGCCTGAGCTGCGGTTAGGTTGAGTCGATGCAGACCTTGACGGTGGACTTCATCATGTCGCTCGACGGCTACGGCGCGGCCGAGGGCTGGCCCGGCTTCTGGGGGATGGAGGGGCCGGAGTACCTGGCCTGGCTGGGGGAGCAGGAGCGGCACGCGGCGCTCATGGGCGCGACCACGTACCGCCTGATGCACGGCTTCGCCACCCAGGCCCCCGGCGAGCAGGGCATGGACGCGCTGACCGCCCAGCCGAAGATCGTGTTCTCCTCGACCCTGCAGGAGCCGCTCCCGTGGGCCAACTCCCGGCTGATCACCGGCGGTGCGGTGGAGGCGGTGCGCAAGCTCAAGGCGGAGTCCGACCTGCCGCTGCGCACGCTGGGCAGCCTGTCGCTGAGCCGCTCGCTGCTCACGGCCGGCCTGGTCGACCGGTACCGGGTCGTGGTCTTCCCGGTCATCACCGGCGCCACGGGCCGGGAGCGGCTCTTCGACGGCTACCCCGACCTGAAGCTGGACCTGGTCGAGCACCGCACCTTCGACGGCCGGCTCCAGCTGCTGGAGTACGTCCCGACCGTGCTCGACGGCCCGCCCGCCCCGTAGTTCAGGCGGGGTTCCCGGCGGACCGGGGCCGGTCGCGCGTGCGGGCCGCGCTGCGCAGCTGCAGCGACTGCCGGTGGATGCGCTCGGACTCCGCGATGAGCGCCGCCGAGGCGGCCAGCGCCTCGGCCACCGCGGACGCCGGGACCCGCTCGTAGATGGCCGGCGCCGGAGCTGGTTCGACCATGCTGGTCACCGTGGCCCGCCCGCCGCTCGGCGGCTACCCCCGCAGACGAAGTCCCGGCCGGCCGCCGCATGCGCGGAACGTATAGGCGGTTCGTCTGATGTACAGCGGCACACCCCGGTCGTATGGTCGCGACCGGAGGGCGGTGCCCGGAGACGATGACGACGACGGTGTTCGAGACGCGCGACGCGGGCGCGGCCGAGCGGATGATCAGCGACACGTTCGCCCGGATGCGGATGGACGTGATCGGCGGCCGCGCCTACATGCGCATGGCGCGGACCACGCTCGGCGCGCACGCGACCCTCTCCCGGGTCACCTACGGCATGTCCTTCACCGGCGCCGGCGACCCGTTCGGGCTGCTGACCTTCGGCCGCGTGCGCGCCGGCACCGCCGTCTACCGCACCGGCGGCGTGTCGACCGACTACGCGCCCGGCGACCCGTTCCTGGCCTGCCAGCCGGACCGCGCCTGGAGCTGCGACCTCGACCACTTCGACGCCGACGTCACCTACCTCGACCCGGCCCTGCTCACCGAGGTCGCCCCGCCGGAACCGGTGCGCTTCACCGCGTACCGCCCCGTCGACGCGGCCGCCACCGCGCGCTGGAACGACGTCCTGGACTTCGCCCTGGGCCTGATCGGCCGCGACGACTGCACCGACAACCCGCTCATCGCCGGCACGACCGCCCGCCTGCTCGCCGCCACCGCCCTGACCGTCTTCCCGAACACCGCCCGCACCGACCCGACCATCGAGGACCGCCACGACGCCCACCCGGCCTCCCTGCGCCGCGCGATCGCGTTCATCGACGGCAACCCCGGCGGCGACCTGAGCATCGCCGACATCGCCGGAGCCGCCCACATCACCGTCCGCGCGCTGCAGCTGGCGTTCCGGCGCCACCTGGACACCACCCCGACGGCGTACCTGCGGCGGGTCCGCCTCGAACACGCCCACCGCGACCTGGCCGCCGCCGACCCGGCATCGACCACGGTCACGGCGGTCGCGGCCCGCTGGGGGTTCGCCAACCACAGCCGCTTCACCGCGAACTACCGCGCCACCTACGGCCGTCCGCCGAGCCACACCCTGCGCCGGGCGTGACAGATGTGTGTCATGGCTGAGCTGTCGCAGCGCGCCGGCGAGCCGCGGAGTGGCACCCGGCCCAGCGGCGGGTGGCCGAGGCCGAGGCCCGCGACCTCATCGGCGCCCTGCAGCGCGAGCTGATGCCCGATGGGGTGCCCGTGCTGCTCCGGGTGCTGCTCGCGGCCGGAGCAGCCTGCTCGCCGACGCCGACGCCGACGCCGACGCCGACGCCGACGCCGACGCCGACGCCGACGCCGACGCCGAGACTGCGGCCGGCGGGGACTGGTTCGACGCCGTCGCGCTGCCGGACGGCCGGCGTGCCGGCGCTGGTCCGGGTGCCGCACGGCACGGAGGTGGCGGATTCGCGGGGGCCGGGTACTCTTGGTCGCGAAGGGGAGTAGTCCTTCGCCGGTTCGCCGTCAGTTCGGGGCCCTTGTGGCTCCCGGTGGCCGGGCCCCGCCCCGGGGTGGACGAGACCTTCGACCCAGCAGGTGACATACGTGTTGCCGCGGACAGGGTCGAGGTCTCGCATGCGAGAGTTCGGCTCGCGTCGGCGGCGGGAAGGACACTCGATGCCCACGATCGCCGACCGCATTCGCCGGTTCCTGAGCAGCCCGCAGGGGCAGCGCCTCGTCTCCCGCGCGCAGGTTGAGCTGCGCAAGCCTGAGAACCGCCGCCGTCTGCAGCAGGTCGTGTCCCGTGTCCGCCGTCGCGGCTGAGGCCTTGACTGCGGTCGCGGCCGACGCTCGCCCGGCGGTCGCGGCTGGGGCTCGTGCCGGCGTCGCTGCTGGCGCTCGCCCCGCCGTCGCGGCTGAGGCTTGTTCCGCCGCGGTCGAGGCTGACGCTCGTCCGGCGGTTGCGGCTGCGGCTCGTGCCGCGATTGCGACTGAGGTTCGCTCCGCCGTGGCGGCGGAGGCCCGTGCCGCCGTCGTGGCTGAGGCTCGCTCCGCCGTAGCGGCTGGGGCTCGCCCCGCCGTTGCGGCTCTCTTCTATCGGGCGGACGTCGTGCTGGTGGTCGCCGGCGTCCCCGGCGCGGGCAAGACAACGCTGCTGCGGCGCCTCTTTCCGCCCGGGACCGCGGGCGTGCGCGTGCTCGACTCGGACCACACGCGCACGTGGTGGCGGCCGTACCTGGGCCGGCTTCCGTACCGCTGGTGGCGCCCGATCGTCCACGTGACCCACTACGCGCGGGTGCTGCTGGCCCTGCGCGCGCCGGGCCCCGTGGTCGTCCACGAGTGCGCGACCAAGTCCTGGGTCCGGCGGATGCTGTTCACCGCCGCGCGGCGGTCGCGCCGGCCGGTGCATCTGCTGCTGCTGGACGTACACCCGCGGGATGCCCTTGCCGGGCAGGAGTCGCGCGGGCGGCGGGTGCGTCCTTCGTCGTTCGCGACGCACTGCCGCAACTGGCGGCAGCTCATGGACGGCGCCGAGGCGACGCACGACGCCGCTTCGGTCACGCGGATGGACCGGGCGGGGGCGACGCGGCTGGAGGCGATCCACTTCACCGGGTGAGGCGGATTGTTTCAGGCCACGTCACGGGGTGCGGCGGGTTCAGGCCACCTCGTCGGGTGCGGCGGACTCGGGCCGCGTCATCGGGTGCGGCGGGTTCAGGTCACGTCGTCGGGTGCGGCGGACTCGGGCCGCGTCATCGGGTGCGGCGGGCCCAGGTCACGTCATCGGGTGTGGCGGGCTCAGGTCACGTCGTCAGGTGCGGCGGGTTCAGGCCACGCAGAACTCGTTGCCCTCGGGGTCGAGCATGACGACGTGCCCGAGCTCGTCGCCGTAGTGCTCCTCGCGGACCACGGTGGCCCCGGCCGCGACGAGCTCGGGGACCTTCGCGCGGATCAGCCGGGCCCGCTCGGCCATGTCCCACGGCCCGGGCCCGGCGACGCGTACGTCGATGTGCATCCGGTTCTTGGCCGTCTTGCCCTCCGGCACCCTCAAGAATCCAATGGCCGGCCCACGCCCGTCGGGGTCCACAATGGACGCATTACCGGGCTCGTCGAACCCGGCCTCCTTGACATAGCCCAGCGCGCCCGCCCAGAACGCCGCGAGCCGCTGCGGGTCGTCGGCGTCACAGCCGAGCGTCCAGAATGTCGCCACCGCCGCAATCTATCCTTTCGGCGATCGGCGGTGCATGATCTTCGCCGTGACGGGAGACTTCTTCTTTCGCCGGCTCGGCCGCTGGTCGCACGCGCTGGCCCGGCGGCACAGCCTGAGCGCGTTCGGGGCGCAGCTCGCCGGCCGGCCCGGCGGCCGCGCGACGTCCGCGTTGCTCATCATCACAAGCCTGCTCTTGTACTTCCTGATCCTCGCCCTCCTCGCGCTCGGCCTGTGGCTGTGCAGCCTGTCGTTCCCGGGGTTCGGCCTGGTCCCAGGCCTGCCGCTGGTGGCCATGGCGGTGGAACTGCGCCCGCGCTTCAATCGCGTACCGAAATACGCCACCGAGGTGACCGCGGCCGAGGCACCCGAGCTGCACCGCCTGATCGGCCACGTGGCGGCCGCACTGTCCGCCCCGATCCCGGCCGTCTACGTCGAGGAGGACGTGTTCAACGCCTCCGCAACACTCGTTGGATTACGCCGCCGCCCGGTGCTGGTACTCGGCCTGCCGCTGTGGGTCTCCCTCCCGGCGCAGCAGCGGGTCGCCCTGCTGGGCCACGAACTCGGCCACTTCGTCAACGGCGACCCCCGCCGCGGCCTGTTCGTGTCGCCGGCGGTGATCGCCCTGCAACGGGTCGACGAGTGGCTGCAGCCGGTGGTCGGCGTGGCCAGCATCGTGACCCGGCTCGTGCTGGGCCTGGTCACGGGCGTACTGCGCGCGGCGATCCTGCCGTTCCGCGTGGGCATCGCACTGCTGGCGGTGCGGGACGGGCAGCGGGCGGAGTACCGAGCGGACCGCCTGGCCGCCACGGTCGGCGGCCGCACGGCGGCGGTCGACCTGTTGGATATCCTGCTGCTGCGGGACAGCGTCGTCATGCTCGTCATGCGCAACGCCCGGACCGGCCGCCCGCTGGCCGAGTGGCCGGAGACGATTGCCAAACTCCTGGTCGAGGTCCGCCCCAACCTGGCCGCGCGCCGGGAGTCCTCGTTGGACAACGTGTCGCTGTTCGACTCCCACCCGCCGAACGGCCTGCGCTCCCGGGCCCTGGAGTCACTGACCTCCGAGTCGGCCGCGGTGGTGGTCACCTCGGCCCAGAACGCACGCATCGACGCCGAACTCGCGGAGCCGGCCGCCCGCTCGGCCCGCACCCTCAAACGCCTATGAACCAAACCCTGATCTTGTACCGTTCGAGCCGCTGAATCTCCGGCCAGTCCTCATTCCCGGCTCCGGCGATGCGCCGCTGGTGCTCCGCCCGCCCCGCGTGCCCGAGCGCAACCCCGTACCGCCCGGGCCCGCCGGGCAGCGGGATTTCGGGCAACGCTCCCTCGTCGGTGTCGCCCTCGATCAGGATGCGCCCGGTCGGAAAATCCAACACGGTGCGGACCTCCCAATGCCAACTCCCATCAGCGTTGGATTCACCAGGCGACCCATCGAGCAAGGTCTCGTTGGCCTTGGATTCGGCAGGCGACCCATCGAGCGGGGTCTCGTTGGCGTTGGATTCGCCGGGCGACCCATGGAGCAAGGGGTTGTTGGTGTTGGATTCGGCCGGCGGCCGGTCGAGCGGGGTCTCGTTGGTGTTGGGTTCGCCGGGCGGCCGGTCGAGCGGGGTCTCGTCGGCGTCGGCGTCGGTCGGCGGCCCGTCGAGCAGTTCCAGGATCAGTCGCGGCCGGCTGTACTGGCTTGCGCACCGCACGCGCAGCACCGCCCCGGCCGCCCCGATCATCCGCCCGCCGCGACTGCCGGGAATCCGCGCCGCGTCGGCGGCGGGTCGCTGCGCCGCGCGCGTGTCGGCCGAGACATCGCGGAGCAGGAACAATCCCTCAGCCGTTGGAATGTCGAACTCGCGTCCATCCATTGTTGGATAACCGTAGTCGGTGCGATTCGGTACCGTGGTCCGCGTGCGAGCCGCCGACCACGTCCCACTGGGCCGCACCACGCTGTCCGTCACCCGGCTGGGCCTGGGTCTCGCCTCGATCGGCGGCCTGCACACCCCGGTCTCCACCCTGGACGCGGACGAGACCATCGACACCGCCTGGCGCCTGGGCGTCCGGTTGTTCGACACCGCCCCGGTCTACGGCTACGGCCGCTCGGAACGCCGAGCCGGCCGCCGCCTGCGCACCCGCCCGCGCGACGAGTTCGTCCTGTGCACCAAGGTCGGCCGCCTCATCGAACCCGGCGGCCCGGACGGCCAACCGATCTGGGCCGACCCGCCACCGGGACTGGGCCCCCGTCTGGATTACACCGCCGACGGCGTGTACCGCTCGCTGGCCGACAGCCTCGACCGACTCGCCCTGGACCGCGTGGACGTCCTGCACATTCACGACCCCGAGTTGGATTTCCCAGCGGCCCTGGAAACCGCGTACCCGGCCCTGGCCCGCCTGCGCGCGACGGGCCGGATCGCCGCAATCTCCCTGGGCGTCAACCACGCCGACGTAGCCGCCCGCTTCATCCGCGCCGTACCCGACCCGGGCATCGACTGCGTCATGCTGGCGGGTCGCTGGACGCTGCTGGACCGTACGGGCGCGGACGACCTGCTGCCCCTGTGCCTGGAGCGCGGCGTGGCCCTGCTCGCCGCCGGGGTGTACCAGGGCGGCGCGCTGCTGGACGAGACCGATCCGGCGGCCTGGAGTATCCGCGAGACCTGCGACCGCCACGGCGTACCGGTGCTGGCGGCCGCGGTGCAGTTCCCGTTCCGCCACCCGTCGGTAGCCGCCGTGGTGGTCGGCGCCCGCTCGGCGGCCGAGATGGAACAGAGCGCGGCCCTGCTGGAGCACCCGATCCCCGATGCTCTCTGGGACGACCTCGCCTAACAGCGCACTGGCTTTGCGGCGTCCTCGTCCAACGGCGTCCTCGTCCAACGGCGTCCTCGTCCAACGGCGTCCTCGTCCAACGGCGTCCTCGTCCAACGGCGTCCTCGTCCAACGGCGTCCTCGTCCAACGGCGTCCTCGTCCAACGGCGTCCTCGTCCAACGGCGTCCTCGTCCAACGGCGTCCTCGTCCAACGGCGTCCTCGTCCAACGGCGTCCTCGTCCAACGGCGTCCTCGTCCAACGGCGTCCTCGTCCAACGGCGTCCTCGTCCAACGGCGTCCTCGTCCAACGGCGTCCTCGTCCAACGGCGTCCTCGTCCAACGGCGTCCTCGTCCAACGGCGTCCTCGTCCAACGGCGTCCTCGTCCAACGGCGTCCTCGCCCAACGGCGTCCTCGTCCAACGGCGTCCTCGTCCAACGGCGCCCTCGTCCAACGGCGCCCTCGCTCAACGGCGTCCTCGCTCAACGGCGCTTTGGTCCAGCGTCGACCACGTGTTCCTCGGCGTCGTCGAGGAGGGCGTACAGCCCCGATCCGCCGATCACGGCGCCCTATGCCTAGCGGCGCAGCAGGGCCTCTACCCCGTCGCGGAAGGTCTCCCCGATCAGCGCCGGGTCGAACAGGCACCCCGCGGCCATAGCTCCATCGCGCAGCATCACGAAATGCCGCGCGGCCGGTCCAGGCTCGTCCGTGAGGTGCGCCAGCAGCCCGGTGACCGTGTCCAGAAACCACTGCCGATGCTCCAGCACAGCCTGATGCACCGGATGCGCCGGATCGGGATACTCGGCGACAGCGTTGAGAAACGCACACCCCCGGAACCCGCGCGAGCGGATGCCCTCGGCGATCGCGTTCGCAATGGCCCGGATGGCGTCATCGGCCGGCATACCGGCAGCCAGCGCCCCGCCCATCTGTGCGCGGATGTCCTGGTCGGCCTGCCGCAGGTACGCGAGGATCAGGTCGTCCTTGCCCGGGAAGTGCCGGTACAACGTGGCCCGGGTCACCTGCGCCTCGGCCACGATCCGGTCGATTCCCACCGCGTGGATGCCCTCGGCGTAGAAGATCCGGCTCGCCGTGCCGAGCAACCGCTCCCGCGCCTCGGACGGCTTCACGGAGGTATCACTGCTGCGCACCATGCCTGCCATCTTACGCGATAGAACGTTCGGTCTTGCATTGCGAACGAAGAGCTGTCATGGTGGTCGGTAGACAGAACGTTCTACCTCTCAAAAGGAGCTCCCGATGAACGCGTCGGCACTGCGTCGGCTGTACCTCGTGCGGTTCGGCTTCGCCGCCATCTGGGCCGTCCTGCTGTTCACCACCAAGGCCGACCTGGGCCCGCTGGCGGTGACCCTGCTCGTGCTGTACCCGGCGTTCGACGTGGCCGCCGCGATCATCGACGCCCGCTCGTCGCGCGCCGGCAACGCGCAAGCTGACGCCTCCCGCGCGGGCCTCTACGCGAACATGGCCATCAGCACCCTGGCCACCATCGGCATCGCCTTCGCGGCGGCGTCGGGCATCCCGGCCGTCCTGCGAGTCTGGGGCGCCTGGGCCATCGTGGCCGGCCTCATCCAGCTCTTCGTAGCCCTCCGCCGCCGCACCCAGGGCGGCCAATGGCCCATGATCCTCAGCGGCGGCCTCTCGGCCCTGGCCGGCACCTCGTTCATCCTGGCCGCCGCGGCCGACAACCCCCAGCTGTCCAACGTGGCCGGCTACGCCCTCGTCGGCGGCATCTTCTTCCTCGTGTCGGCGCTCCGCCTCCCGCGCAACGTCCTGGCCCCGGCCAAGCCGTAGCGTCACACCACCGAGGGAAGGTCCTCCGGATCGGCCCCGGGCAGCCAGGTGAGGGCCTGGTCGAAGAGGCGGCGGGTGTCCTCGTCCGGGCCGGCCTGGGCCCGCTGCGCGAAGAGCGTGCGGGTGGTCTCGTCGTCGCCGTAGTGCTGCCCGAGCGCGTGCACGGCACTGCGGCGCACGGACCAGTCGAGGTCGTCGACCATCGCCTCGAGCAGCGTCCGGACCTCCGGATGCGGCCACGCGGAGGCGCCCAGCTCGGCCACGGCGGCCCGGCGTACCCCGACGTCGTCGTCGTGCTCGGCGCGGTCGATGAGCACGGTCCGGACCTGCTCGTCGTCGGCGAACCGGCGGCCGAGCAGCCTGCACGCCTCGCGGCGGATCGCGGGATCGGGCGCGGCGGCGCGGATCGTCAGCAGTGCCGCCAAGGCCTGCGCCCCGATGTGCTCCGGTCCAATGCTCTCGGCGACCAGGCGGAACACCTGCGGGTCGGGCTCCTCGGCGGCCAGCTCGCGCAGCAGCTCAGCCGGCTCGTCGGGGCGGAAGCTCGCGACGAGGGTCTCGAGGGCGGCCAGCCGGACGCGGGTGTCGGTGCCGCGCCGGGCCTGCCCGGCGAGCCGGTCGAGGACCCGCCCGCGGTAGTCGGGCCAGTCGGCGATGGCCTCGGCGGCCTCGCTGACGATCCTGGGTTCGGTGTCCGAGCCGATGCGGTCCAGCAGCTGCTCGCGGACCTCGGGCGACCCGCCGCTCAGGCGGATCAGGGCCCGGACGGCGGCGAGCCGCACGACGGGGTCGACCTCCTCGGCCGCCTGCCGCATGACCAGCGACCGGGTCCGGGAGTCGCCGGCGAACTGCTCGTCCAGCAGCCGGGTGGCGGTCAGGCGGGTGACGGCCGCATCGTCCAGGCGGGCGCGGTCCACGAGCAGCATGGCGGTGTCGTCGTCGGGCCAGAGTTCGGCGAGCCGGCTCAGGGCGAAGGCGCGCACGTCGGCGTCGCGGTCGGCGGTCGCGGCGCGGACGAGCACGTCGCGGTCGGCCGGGTACCGCTCCGTCAGCGTCCGCAGCGCGACGAGCCGCAGCCCGCCGTCGCCGTCGTGCGCGGCGACGTCGGCGAGCACCGCGGGTCCGGCCTGCTCGAGGCGGACGAGCACCTCCAGGGCCTCGGCGCGGGTCCGGGGATCGCGGTCGTGCCGCAGCGCGTCGGCGAGCAGCACGGGGAGGTCCTCGTCCGGGTACCGCTCGGCGAGCAGGCGCAGCGCACACCGGCGCACCGCCTCGCTTCGCTCGTCCGCGGCGCGGCCCATGAGCAATGCCCGGACGTCGGCCCCGGCCCCCTCGACGAGGGCATGGGTGGCCGACTCGACGATGCCCGCGTCCGGGTCGTCCCGGACGAGGTCCCTGAGCAGCCGTTCGAACTTGGGCCGGTCGGCGAGGTGCCGCCCGAGGGCCTGGACCGCCGCCCGCCGTACCGGCTCGGCGGGATCCCGGCCCGCCAGCTGTACCAGCACCGTGCCCGCCGCGTCGCCGAGCTCGTCCCGCGCGCCGAGGGCCCGCACGGCCATCAGCCGCACCTCCGGGTACGGATCGTCGGCCGCGCGCTCGACCAGCAGCTCGGTGGTCTGCGGATCGGTTCCGAAATGGGCGACGAGCGCCTCGACGGCGGCCAGGCGCACGGCGCCGCCCTGGTCGTCGCGGGCCCGGCCGGCCAGCAGCGCCGCACACCGCGCACGGCGGGCGAGGCCGGCCGACCGGGGCGCGGCCGCGACCTCGGCCAGCCCGGCGATCAGGGCCTGCCGGGCCCGGCGATCGGCGATGTCGCCCAGGAGGTCGTCGAGGACGTCCTCGATGCCGTCCTGCGGTGTGGCCAGCAGGGCGGCGATCCGCGTGGCGAACGAGCCGGTGATCCAGCTGACGCGGACGCCGCGGCGGCGGTACCAGAACATGAAGGCCGCCCGGCCCGGCCAGCGTTCGCCGAGCACCCGGACCGTCGGCAGGATCGCGGCCTCGACGATCTCGGCGGTGGTGCGGTCCGCGACCGAGATGCCGTGCTCGATGAACAGGATCAGCTGGCGCAGCACGGCCTGGGCGGCGATCGCCACGGTGCGCACGTCGGCCACCTCGGCCAGGCACTGCGCGGCGAGCACCAGGTTCCACGGCGGCTGCGGGAACTCCTCGGCCGGCCAGGGCCGGTTCACCTCGACCGCCAGCATCTCGATCAGCTCGCCCGCCGGCCGGTCCCGCAGCCGGCCCACGATCAGCCGCAGCACCTCGCGCCAGTCGGCGTCGGCCCAGTGCTCGGCGAACAGCCCGCGCAGCCGCTCCAGGGTCCACTCGGGGTCGCCCCGCTGGAATCGCTCGACGATCGCCTGGGCGCAGAAGAACTCCAGGAACGCGCGGTGGACGAAGCCGTAGAGCCGCGGGCCGTACCGCCCGAGCATGAAGTTCCGCTCGCGCAACTGGTCGATCATCGTGTTGGCCATGGCGTTCGCGATGCCGCGCGAGTACGAGTACCGCTCGACGAGGTAGTCCTCGAACACCACGACGAGCTCGGGCTTCGCGATGTAGTTGCCCGACAGGCCGCTCGGCCGCGACTGCATGAACAGGGCCAGCCGCTGCAGGAGCGCCTTCGTCGCATACTCGTCCAGCTCGGCGTTGTGGTGCTCGCGCAGCTGCCGGTTCACGTCCCAGTGCACGAGGAGCACCTCGGCCGCGTGGTCGTAGAGCTTCCAGCGGTCCTTGGGCAGCTCCTGGTCGCGGGCCATCACGGCGAGGATGGTCAGCAGCAGCGGGTTGCCGGCCAGCTCGCGGATCGCGGCGGAGTCGGCGATCGCGTCGCGGATGCGGGCCCGCTGCACCGCGGCCTCGTCCTCCTGCGTGCGCGCGGTGTGCGCCTGCCAGCCGGACAGAAACTGCTCGATCTGCTCGTCGTCGAGGTCGTCGAGCGTGAAGTGGTCGAAGCCCGCCTCGGTGAGGGTCCGCCGCGCGTACCCGGCGACCCGCGACGTCACCACCACCCGCGCGCTGGGGAACTGGGCGGCGAACCCGGCGATCTGGATGGCCGTGGCGTCCCGGCGCTGCGGGTCGAGGATCTCGTCCAGGCCGTCGAAGAGGAACAGCGCCCGGCCGCCGCCGCGCAGGTGCCGGGTCAGCCCCTCGCGGGGCAGGCCGAGCTGGTCGGTGTCGGCCCGGTGGTCGAGGTAGTCCAAGAAGCTCTCGCACCGCCCGTCGCCCAGGTGAGCCAGGAACGACCGCAGCTCGATGAGCACCGGGAGGTGGTCGCGCAGCCCGGTCAGGCGCGCCGGCACGGACCCGCCGGCCAGGCTCAGCGCCAGGAACCGGGTCACGGCCGACTTGCCCGAGCCCGGATCGCCCAGGATGACGACGCGCCGGTGGCCGGGGTCGGCCACCACGTCGAAGAGCTGCTCGCGGGCCTTGAGCTCGTACGATTCCCGGAGCAGGACCGCCTGCTGCCGGTCGTCGGGCAGCTCGGGATCATCCTCGGCCTGCAGCCGCTGCCTCCAGGCCCGGGGCACCTCGGGCGCGGCCTCCTCGCGCACCGACGGCTCCACGAAGACCGACTGCAGCCCGACGCTGAGATAGTCCATCGTCGGCTCGGGATTGAGCACGTCCAGCTCGACGCCCTGGTACTGCTGGCGCAGCCGGCCGAGATAGGCCTCGACCTGGTCCTGGGCCAGCGGCCCGCCCGCCTCCCCGGCCGGTTCGCGGTCCTCCGGGGCCCGATAATTGGCCAGCGCGACCGTGACCTGCGCGGAGAGGTCTTCCGGACCGGTGAAGAAGCTGCAGACGTGGTTGGTGCGCAGTTCCTCCCGCAGCGCGGTCATCCGTTCGAAGTCCTCGCCGCGGTCGACGTGAACCAGGGGCCAGGCCGCATCCTCGGACAGCAGGAAGATGTAGCAGGCCTTGTTGAGCCGGACCGCCTCGCGGTACTCCAGTTCGGTGATGGACTGGTCATGGCCGGTCGGGCGGAAGCCGTACCGCCAGGCGAACAGCCCGATGTAGATGTCACACGCGGCCACGTCGGCCAGGCACCGCTCCAGCGGCGGGCGCCCGTCGGCGACGTACGCCTCCATCGCCACGTCCACGAGGCCCAAGCGACGCAACGCGTCATGTACGACGCTGCGGCAGTCGAGGAGGTCCTTCTGCGTCGCCGAGATGTACGCCTTCGGACCGCCGCCCGGGGCGCCCCGGAATGCGGGCACGGCGATCTCCGGCCGGCCGAGCAGGGGACCGAACGCGGCCCGGAAATTGCCCGAGACCCCGGTGCCGAGCACGGCCGAGTACAACAGCTGGGCGCCGCCGGGAAACGCGCAGGCGGTGGTCACGATCCGCTCGATGTCCGTCCGGGCGATCGAATGCCGCGCGATCGCGCTCTGCACCGCCGCCGGGAGCTGCTCGACGAGCCGCTGGCGCGCACCCGGATCGAGCAACTCGGGCATCTGGGCGAGGCCGGAGGCCAGCGCCTGGACGTCACGGGGTGGGGCACCGCTCTGTTCGGCTGCGCCGCCGCCCCGGTCGGCGCGCGGGAAGATCTCGACGATCAGCATCCCGTGGGACTGCGTGACCTGGGGAATCGGCGCGCCGATGCGCTGGCAGTCGAGCAACGACCGCGGAATGCCCGAGCCCTCGCCCTCCACGACCCGCATCCAGGTCAGGATCGAGGCGAGCCGGAAATTGCGCTTGTGCGACTCGGTCTGGAGGCTGGCCAGCGGGACCGTCTCGCCTTCCGGCAACGGGCCGCCCGCCCAGGTCCCCGGGCTCATGACCCGGAGCCGGTCCTCGCGCATCTGCACGTGGACGCATGCGGTCCGGTGCTCGTAGTCCCGGTGCACCAGCGCGTTGGCGACGATCTCGCGCACGGCGATCATCGGGTAGTCGTACACGGGCTGGGACAGCGCGTCGTGCTCGGTCGGCATCTCGCCGCGGCGCGCGAGGTCCTCGACGAACTGGCGAGCCTCCTGGATCTGCTCCGGGATGCTGCCGAACAGATCGAGCTTCTTGATCGTGCCGCCCTGGAACCGGCTGCACTGCACCATCGCGGTCGCCAGCACCGCCACCGGGTCCTCGCCGAAGAGCAGGGCGCCGGCCACCGTCAGCCGGCCGGCCTGCATCAGGTGGGCCCGCTGGAGGAACTCGACCGCCGACAGTTGCTCGGGCATCCGCCGCGCGATGTCCTCGCGCAGTTCGCGGCGGAAGTTCGCCACCCGCAGCGCGCTGACCGAGGTCGCATCGGTCATCGACGACAGGAAGTCCGGGCTGTGTGCCGCCGGCACCGTGGCGGCCGGGGCCGGCGGTTCCTCGCCGGCCTCCGCCACCGGCGGCGGGGCGACCGGCTCGGCCGGGGTCTCGACCGGCCGCCGGGCGATGAGCGGGCTGCCGACGCCCTGAATGATCCAGCTGGGTTCCGGGCTGCCGGCCAGCGTGCGGCGCACGTAGTTGTAGAGGCTCTCGAGGTTGACGTTGCCCGACTCGTCGGCCGTCGCCCCGGACGTCAGGCCCTCGACCAGCGCCCGGGTGAAGGGGCTGGGCTGCCCGTCCCGCGCCGCGTCCTTCGCCGACTCGCTCGACGGGGCCGAGGCCAGGGTGAACAGACCGCGGCCGGAGAGGTGCTCGGCGATGGCGGGTGCGCCCTTGCCGAACGCGCCGCCGTGGCAGCAGTCGAGCAGAAACACCTTCGCGGTGGCGACGGAACCGAGCAGGATCGACTTGATCGAGTCGCTGCCCACCGAGGAACTCGGGAGCAGCCCGGAGTTGGAGTCCGACGCGCACAGGTAGAGCTGCGAATGTTCGATGCACCCGTGGCCGCTGAAATAGAACAGCAGCTCGTCGTCGGGCGTGGCCTGGCGGAAGAAGACATTGATCGCGCGGAGCATCTGCAGATATTGCTGATTCAGCAGGAGCGTGACATTCTCGGGCGCGAAGATGCCCGTCTTGTCGTCCGTGAGGGCATCCCGCAGGAGTTGTCCGTCGCAGCGCGGACCGCGCAGATTCGGCAGCCCGCCGGGATCGTCCGTGTATTCCGCGTTGCAGATCAGAAGCGCCTTGTGCACATCAGTTCCTGCCGACGGCCGCCATGTCGATGGTCTACTGTACGACCGCGGATGGCGACCAGGGGAGTGCGATGTCGAGTTTATTGATCACGGTCGAGCCGGGCATTTCGGGAGTCGAGCGCGACCATCCGGCCCGGCAATCGGCGGCGGCCGATCTCGAAGCAAACTTGAGAGACGCTCGCTATTTGCTTCGTGGCCCGCTTCGGCCGCCCTTGACCGGCGAGAAGGGGTGGGCGCACGAGCTCGGGCTGAGCCTCGGCAGCGCCGGGGCGGTGGCCGGCGTCGTGCAGGTCATCCATCTCTGGTTCAAGCGCGACCGGCGCCGGTCGATCGAGATCGTGACGCAGCTCGACGACACGGTCGTCAACCGCGTCACCGTCACGGGTGACACGGTCTCCGAGGCGGTGCTGCTCGAGGCGCTTCGCCGCGCGATCCCGAACGAGGAACTCGACGCCTGACCGGGAGCACCGGTCAGCGCGAGGGGTCGATGGCCTGGCGCAGCGCCGGGCCGGTGGCCGCGAACGCCCGTTCCAGCTCCGACAGCCCGAACGGCGCGGCCACCAGCTCGGCGAACGGGTACCGCTCATGGTTCGAGGCCAGGAACGAGACCGCCCGCGCCAGGTGCTCCGGCCGGTAGTTGTGCACCCCCGTCACCGTCAGCAGGTTGCGTACCACCCGCTCCGGATCGACCGGCACCGCGGGCCCCGGAAACACCGACCCGGCCAGCACCGCATGCCCGCCGACGTCGAGGGCGGCCAGGCACCCCGCCACGGCAACCGGCGAGCCCGACAACTCGAGCGCCACGTCCACGCCTGAGGGCAACGCGGAAGGCGCGACGACGGACGAGGCCCCGAAGCGCAGGGCGAGCGCGCGGCGGTCGGGGTCCGGGTCGCTCACGATGACCTCCGCGCCCGCCGTGGCCGCCATCGCGGTCACCGTCACGCCCAGCAGCCCGGCGCCCGTGACCAGGACCCGGCGTCCCGCCACCGGGGGTACCGCGTCCAGGACCGCCGCCACCGTGGCCGTGGCGCACGACGCGGGCGCCGCCACCGCCGCCGGCAGCGAGGCGGGGACCGGCACCACGGTGGTGCCCGGCGGCAGGATCGCGTGGGTGGCGAAGCCGCCGTTCAGGGTCCAGTCCGAGTCGATGCGCTCGTGGCCGAACTTGCGCAGGAGCAGGCATTTCTGGGGCCTGCCGGCAGTACAACGGCGGCATTGTCCACAGGAGACGGCCACGGACCAGACGACCCGTTCGCCCGTGGCGACGACGTGGCCGACCTGTTCGTGGCCCAGGACCGTCGGGGTCGGGGCCGAGCGGTGGCCGGCCACGGTGTGCAGGTCGCTCCCGCACACCGTGGCCAGCTCGATCTCGACCAGCACGCCGGCCGTGGGCAGGTCCGTCTCGACCAGCTCGAACGGCCGGCCCACACCGTCCCAGCGGGCGTAGCGCGCGGTCGCCACCGTCAGGACCCGGCGCCGAGGGACCCGGCGCCGAGGGACCCGGCGTCGAGGGACCGGGCGTCGATCAGGGACGGCAGGTCCACCACCGAGGTGAGGACCTCGTGGGCGCCCGCGGCGCGCAGGGACTCGGCCGGGCGGCCGCCGGTCAGGACGCCGACGACCAGGCCCGCGCCCGCGGCCACGCCCGACGCCGCGTCCGACTCGGTGTCGCCGATGACCACCAGGGAGGCGACCGAGCTGGCGCGGGTGCGCAGGAGGGCGGTCAGCGGCAGGTCCGGGTACGGGCGACCCCGTCCCGCGTCCGCCGGCGTCAGGACCGCCTCGGCGAGGTCCTGCCAGCCCAGGGCGGCGATGACGGCGTCGGCGGTGGCCCGGCCGAAGCCGGTGGTGAAGACCACGTGCAGGCCGCGCTCGCGCAGTTCGCGGACCGCCTTCTCGGCGCCGGGGATGGGCTCGCAGCGGCCCTCGTCGACGAGTTCGGCGTACGACTGCTCGAACGCGGTGTTGAGGCGCTGGGCGGTCTCCTCGTCGGCCAGGGCGCGGAAGACCTCGATCTTGGACTGGCCCATGGTGACGCGGACGTGCTCCATGGCGGCGGCGCGGCCGGGGTTGCCGGGCAGGACCCGGTCGTAGGCGCGGGCGAAGCTCTGCTCGACGAGGCCGTCGTCCTTGACGGTCGTTCCGGCGAGGTCCAGCACCACGGTCTCGAATCGCATGTCGCGTCCTTATTTCAGTAGGTCGGTCACAACTGTCTCGCCCAGGCCGAGGCCGGTGGTCATCCCGATGCCGGTGGTGACCGAGACGATCCGGACGCCCTCGGCCGGTTCGGCGATGAGGAACGGCTCCGGGGCCGAGGCGTAGACGCCCTGCCAGCGCTCGCGGACCGGCAGCTCCCGCAGGCCGAACAGCTCGCGGGTGACCTGCGCCAGCGCCGCGAACGAGGACTCGGGCTGGAACGGGGCGACGGCCAGGCCGCGGTAGTGGGTGTCGCCGACGACGAGGGTGCCGTCGGGGCGCTGGGTGTACATCTGGTTCAGGTCCAGCTCGTACAGGTCCGGGTGCTCCGCCGACAGCCGTTCGCGCAGGGCGGTGGCGGCGGGGGTGGCGGAGAAGCCGGAGTACCGCAGCAGCGACCATCCGGTGAGCACCGGCGCGGCCAGCGGGGCCCGCAGCGCGCCCGGTTCGACGAGGAGCATGTCCAGGCCGCAGCGCACGACGCCGGCCTTCTCGGCGACGTCGGGGAACAGGTGGTCGACGTCGTGGCCGACCGCGACGACGATCGACTCGGCGCGGATCGGGCCGCGCGCGGTGTGCAGCACGCCGTCCGTCACGCCCAGCGCGGCCGTGCGCCAGCGGAACTCCACGCCCTCGGCGGCGAGGTGGCGGGCCAGGGCGGGGGCGGCCTCGCGCGGGTCCACCTGGAGGTCGCGGGGGAGGAAGGCGCCGCCGACGGTACCGGCGACAGGAACGCGATCCGCGAGCTGCTCCGCGCCGAGCAGCGTGACGCCGGGCTCGCCGCCCGCCCACTGCTCCAGCACGGCCAGCTCGTCCGCGGCGCGGGCGACGACGAGCGTGCCGGACTCGCGGGCCCAGAAGCCGGCCCGCCCGGCGTAGCGCAGCCAGAGTTCGCGGGAGCGCTCGGCGTACTCGCGCGCCTGGCCGCTCTGGGCGGTCAGGCACGCGTGGCCGAAGTTGCGCACGGAGGCGCCGACGATCTCGCTGGCCCGGTCCACGACGACCACCCGCAGGCCGCTCGCGTGGGCGGCCGCGGCGTGGCCGAGCCCCACGATGCCGGCGCCGACGACGGCCAGGTCGAAGGTGTCGTCCGCCGTCACCGCAGCGCCCGGCGGATGACCATGGAGATGCCCTCGACGACCAGCACGACCGCGACGAGCACGAGAACGAACGCGGTGACCTGGTCGTAGCGGGAGACGCGGGTGGCGTCGATCAGGTAGTACCCGATCCCGCCCGCCGCCACGATGCCGAGCACCGTCGCCGAGCGGATGTTGGTGTCGAACAGGTACAGCGTGTGCCCGATCAGCGCGGGCACGCTCAGCCGCGCCGTGGCCGAGAAGAACACCTGGGTGCGGGTGCCGCCGACGGACCGTACGGCGGTCTGCGGCCCGAGCGGCGCCTCCTCGAGGGAGTCGGCGATGAGCTTGCCGAGCAGGCCCACGCCGACGAACGCGAGGGCGATGGTGCCGGCCTGCGGGCCGAGGCCGGTGATGATGATCAGCACGATGGCCAGGATCAGCTCGGGGATCGAGCGGACGATGAGCAGCACCAGCCGGGCCGCGCCGCGCACGACCCCGTTGGGCGCGGCGTTGCGCGACGCGAGGGGGCCGATGAGCAGCGAGGCGACCAGGCTGAGCAGCGTGGCGGCGGCCGCGATCTCCAGGGTGACCAGCAGCGCGTCGAACACGTCGGACCAGGTGCGCGGCTCGATCGACGGGGGCCAGGCCCGCTCGAACAGCAGCGGGAGCTGCTTCCAGAAGGTGAACAGGTCGAGCCACTTGGCCTGCGACACGATCACCGCGCCGACGAGCACCGCGACGGTGGCCACGATGCCGCTGGTCGAGACGACGCGGTCCCGGGTCCACGGCCTGCGCAGGGCGGCGTCAACGGAGGCAAAATGTCCGCTTTGTGCAGAAGGAGAAGCAGTCCGCCGCCGCGCGAGCCGCGCCCCCAGGCTGTTCCCCGCGGGCGCGGTCCCCAGCAACTGCGCCCGAATGGACGTAGAGATGATCTCGAAGATGACGCACAGCAGGAAAATAACCAGAGCAAAAGCCATGGCCCGCTTGTACGCCAACGACTCCAGCGCAAGCCGCAGGTCGTACCCGAGCCCGATGATCCCCGCATAGCCCAGCAGCACCGACCCGCGCAGGTTGATGTCGCTGCGGTGCAGGGTGGTCGCGATCCACGACGGCAGCACCTGCGGGAAGATCCCCGACCAGAACTCCTGCCCGCGCGAGGCCCCGGTGGCCCGGATCGCGTTGCGCGGGCCCTCGTCGATCTGCTCGATGGCGTCGGCGAAGAGCTTGGAGATCATGCCGATCGAGTGCAGCGCGATGGCCAGGATGCCCGGCAGCGAGCCGAGCGTGAACAGCAGCACGAACAGCATGGCCAGCACCACGTCGGGCACCGCGCGGGCGACGACCCCGATGGCCCGCCCGATCGGGATCAGCCACGGCCGCGGGCTGGTGTTGCGGGCCGAGATGTAGGCGATCGGCACCGAGAGGACCGCCGAGATGACCGTGCCGCACAGCACCACGCCGAGCGTGATGCCGATCGACGTGAACAGGTCGGCCATCGGCGGGAACCGCAGCGGCAGCATGCGGTCCAGGAACGGCTGCACCTTGTCGGCGCTCTCGGTGAACGTCTCGGCGGTGAACCCGATCTGGCTCAGCGACCAGACCGCGAACACCAGCAGCCCGACGAGCAGCACGCCGGCGACCACGCCGGCCCGCGACGGACCGGGCCGCCGCACCGCCTTTTCAAGATCAAGCGGCGTCGGTACTCCCGGTGCGTCCGTCGTGCTCACTTGGACTCCGCCAGCGACGCCGTCATCCGCCCGTAGATGCGCATCGCCGTCTCCCGGGTCATCTCGGCCGCGGGCGAGTCGAGCACGATGCTGCCGCTGCGCATGCCGATGATCCGCTGCCCCCACACGAGCGCGAGCTCGACCTGGTGCAGGCTGCAGACCACGGTGAGCTGGTTCTCCGCGGCGATCTCGCGCAGCAGGGCCATCACCTGGTCGCTCGACTCGGGGTCGAGCGAGGCGACCGGCTCGTCGGCGAGCAGGATCTCCGGGCTCTGCATGAGGGCCCGGGCGATGGCGACCCGCTGCTGCTGGCCGCCGGAGAGGGTGTCGGCCCGCTGGTAGGCCTTGTCGAGCAGGCCGACCCGGTCGAGCTGGCCGAGCGCGCGGCGGCGCAGGTCGCGCGGGTACGCCGCGATCCCCAGCCGCGGCCCGCGCAGCCCCGCGAGCGCCCCGGTCAGCACGTTCTCCAGCACGGTGAGCCGGCTGACCAGGTGGAACTGCTGGAAGACCATCCCGATGCGGCCCCGCATCCGGCGCAGCTCGCGGCCGCGCAGCGCGCCGAGGTCCTCGCCGAGCACGGTCAGGGAGCCGCTGGTCGGGCTCTCCAGCCCGTTGATGTGCCGCAGGAGCGTCGTCTTGCCCGAGCCCGAGAGCCCGAGCAGGACGACGATCTCACCGCGGCCGACCGTCAGCGACACGTCCCGCAGGGCGGCGACCTGTCCGAAGGTCTTGCTGAGCCCGTGCACCTCGACCACCGCGGGTGCCGTGTCGTCGACCGTCATGGCGTTATGTCCTCAGCCCGCGTTGCAGGCCGCGGCCTTGGTCTGCTTGCACAGGTCGCGAATGATGTCGTACTTCGCGTCGTCGACCGGGGCAAGGGCGTAGAACGTCTTCTTGAAGTTGTCGCTGTCGGCGTTCGGGATGCCGGCCGACTTGATCTGGTCGATCGTGACGTTCTGCAGACCGGCGACGACCTTCTGCTTGAGGTCGGCCGGCAGCCCGTCGGCGATCGTCATGGGGGCGCCGATGACGAACGTCTTGGCGATGGTCTTCAGGCCCTTCTGCGCCTCGACCGCGACGTCCTCGGCGAAGCCGGCCTCGCACTCGCTGCCCTGGGAGACCTTGAGCGCCGACGCGTCGTGCTTGCCGGCGAAGACCGGCGTGACGTCCTTGGTCGGGTCGATGCCGGCCTTGAGCAGGTTGTAGCTCGGGTACAGGTAGCCCGAGGTCGAGGTCTGGCTGACGAAGCAGACCTTCTTGCCCTTGAAGTCCTCGATCTTGTTGATCGGGGAGTTGGCCGGGGCGATGGCCTCGGAGTAGTAGCCGGGCTCCTGGCCCTGCTTGGTGATGATCGAGGCGAACGGCGTGATCTTGGCGCCGTTGTTCTTGGCCGTCACGTACGTGAAGCCGGAGAAGCTGGCGATGTCGACCTTGCCGGAGACGGCCGCCTCGATGAGCGCGGCGTAGTCGGACGACTCGCGGTACTCGACCTTGAGGCCGGTGATCTTCGCGATGTAGTCCTGCAGCGGCTGGTAGTTCTGCTGCGTCGATGCGGTGTCCGGGACCACGCCGAAGACGAGCGTGCCGGGGTCCTTGGCGAACTTGCCGCCGGTGGCCGCGGCCGAGGAGTCGGCGGACGTCGAGCTGTCGTCATCCGAGCCGCAGGCCGCCGTGCCGGCGAGCAGTGCGGCCGCCGTGAGCAGGCTCAACGCCGCCCGAGCGGAGAACTTCATATGACTCACCTCAGTCGTTCAAACCCGTGATTGTCGGCCGTCAAGGTAGGGAGGTGATGTGAACGCAGCGGGAACGAGCGCGGCGACTTTCGCAAACGAGCGCCAAAGGTCCGGACCTGTGACCATTTCGTTATCCACGGGCCGTGCCTTAAGGTCGGAGCCCATGCGCACCGGCATTCCCGATCACGGCCGAGTCCCCAAGTACTACGCCGTGAAGGCGCTGATCCTCGACGAGATCGCGCACCTCGGCGTGGGCTCGCCGGTGCCGCCGGAGCGCGACCTGGCCGCCCGCTTCCAGGTCGCCCGCTCGACCGTGCGGCAGGCCATCTCGGAGCTGGTGATCGAGGGCCGGCTGACCGCGCAGCAGGGCCGCGGCACGTTCGTCGCCCCGCCCAAGCTCATCCACCCGCTGTCGCTCGTCTCGTACACCGAGGCGCTGCGGGCGATGGGCCGCGCGCCGTCGCGGATCGTGGTGACGTTCGCGGAGCGCCCGGCCGACGACGAGCTGGCCGCGGGGCTGGAGATCAAGCCGGCCGCGCCGGTGATCGAGCTGGAGCGGGTGCTGCTGGCCGACGGCGAGCCGCTGGGCCTCGAAACCACGTACCTGCCGGCCGAGCGGTACCCCGACCTGCTGGGCGGGTTCGATCCGAGCGGCTCGCTGTACCGGTGGATGCAGGAACGCCTCGGCGTCGTGTGGGCCGAGGCGACCGAGCGCATCGAGACCGCCCTGGCCAGCCCGCGGGAGGCGCTGCTGCTGCAGACCAACCCCGCGCTGCCGATGCTGCTCATGCAGCGGCTCAGCCGCGACCCGTCCGGCACGCCGATCGAGCACGTCCGCTCGCTGTACCGGGGTGACCGGATCGGCTTCGAGACGCGCCTGGTCTCGGATCGGTAACAGGTACGAACCTTTCCGCCGCGTTCGTCGGGCCGTCCCCGCGGCGGCGCCTGCGGTTCAGCTCGGGCCCCGAAATTGCTCGGCATGTCCTATCGACGACTGTTTATCGGTACCGTGGCCGCGCTCCTCGCCGCCGCCGGACTGACCGCGGCAGCCGCCCCGCCGGCCGCCGCCGCGACCCTGGCCACCCAGACCTTCGACGGCCTGTCCTCGCAGCTGCAGCCGGCGCTCGACGAGTCCATCCCGGCCGGCACCCTCGGCTGGACCCACACCGCGCCGTCCGGCTGGTCGGTCGCGGTCAAGCCGGCCATGCCCGACGGCGTGCGCGAGTGGCGCGGCTGGTCCTTCACCACGATGCCGTTCTGGACCGGCGCCGACACCCAGGACCGCGGCAACTTCACGCGGGCCTCCGGCGTGTTCGCGGTCGCCGATCCCGACGAGTGGGACGACCGCGGCAGCCCCACCGCGACCACCACGTTCGACTCGACGCTCACCGGCCAGGCCGTCAGCATCCCCGCCGGTACCGCGACGCTCTACCTCGGCTTCGCCAGCCACTACCGCCAGGAGGGCAACCAGAAGGCCGACGTCACCGTCTCGTTCGACGGCGGGGCGGCGGGCACCGTCGTCCACTATGGACCGAACGCGGCCGACGCGAACGGCGGCGGCGACGCCGAGAACGCCTACGTGACGCGGGCGGTCGCCGTCCCGGCCGGGGCGACCACGGCCCGGTTCGCCTGGCGGCTCTACGACGCGGGCAACAACTGGTACTGGGCGATCGACGACGTGACGGTCGCGAACACGCCGATCACCGCCCCGCCCGCGCCCGTGCCCGACCCGGTGGTCGCGCCGACGCTGCCGGGCGGCGTGAGCACGGACAAGACCCTGGTGATCGGCCTCGACGGGCTGCGCAACGACAAGATCACCCAGGCCAACGCGCCGAACCTGTGGAGCCTCATCACCGGCGGCCTGTACGGCACGAGCCTGCTCTACAGCCAGCCGATGGCCCAGACGCTCTCCGGGCCGGGCTGGTCCTCGATCGCCACCGGCGCCTGGCCGGACAAGGTCGGCGTGCGGGACAACAGCTTCGTGGGCAAGCAGTACGGCCAGTTCCCCGACTTCCTGACCCGCATGGAGCAGAACCGCCCGGCGCTGTCCACGTTCGCCGCCGTGGACTGGGCGGCGCTGGGCAACCAGGGCACGTTCTCCGCCGCGATCGACGGCCGGGTGATCCTCGACGGCGACGGCAACGGGTACACGGGCCAGGACGCCCGCATCGCCGACGTCGCCGGCCGCGTGCTGCGCCAGCAGAACCCGGACGCCGCGTTCGTCTACCTGGGCGCGATCGACGAGGCCGGGCACTCCTCGGGCGCGGCGAGCTCCGCGTACCTGGCCGCGCTGGCCCGCTCCGACGCGCAGATCGGGCAGCTGCTGGCGGCCGTGCGGGCCCGTCCCACGTACTCCAGCGAGCGCTGGCTGATCGAGGTGGCCACCGACCACGGCCACACCGACGCCGGCGGCCACGGCGGCAACTCGATCCCGGAGCGGCGCACGTTCGTCATCGCCAACGGCCCCGGCATCGCCGCCGGCCAGCGCCCGATCGACACCCGCCTCGTCGACGTGTCCGTCACCGCGCTCACCCACATGGGCGTGGCGGTCAACCCGGCCTGGAACCTCGACGGCCGCTCGCTGTTCTCGTCCCGCGCCGACGACTTCGACGCCGCGTACCCGGCGCTGTCCGGCCGCGTCGACGAGACCGGCATCCCGGCCGGAGTCCTCGGCTTCAGCCACGCCGGCGTGAACGGCTGGAGCGTCGACAACAGCCGGATGCCCACCGGCGGGGTCACCGAGTGGCGGGGCTGGGCGCTGACCACCGACGAGTTCTGGACCCGCGCCGAGGCCGGGCAGTCCCGCGAGCTCGGCGTGCGCGGCCGCGGCGTGGTCGCGGTGGCCGACACCGACGAGTTCGCCGACAAGTCCGGCGGCAGCGCGTTCGACTCGTCGCTGAGCTCGCCCGGCTACACCGTCACCGGGCGCACCTCGGTGACCCTGGCGTACACCACGCTGTACCGGCAGGAGGGCAGCCAGAAGGGCGACGTGCTGGTGTCGTTCGACGGCGACCCGGCCACCACGGTCAAGGCGTACCGGTCCGACGCCATCGCCAAGGACGAGGCCCTGACCGTCGCGGTCCCGGCGGGCGCGCGGACCATGCGCGTCACGTTCCGCATGTACGACGCGAACAACAACTGGTACTGGATGATCGACGCCGTCACCGTCCGCTGATCCGTGTCAATACGCCCCTCCGCCCGCGTGGCGGAGGGGCGTACACTGTGCTGGCCATCTACGCATGCGCATACGTCACACGGGGGTTTGACGTGACCGAACCCGAGCGCCATTCCTGGGCCGAGCTCGTCGAGCGGGTCCGCGACGAGTGGGGCGAGCTGCTCGTGCCGGTCGCGGCCGAGCACGTCGACCCGCGGGTCGAGCCGCGCACCCGCGACTTCCTGACCACCGTCGGGCTGCCCGACGCCCAGATCCGCGACATCACGCCGATCCGGGACGGGCGGCTGCGCGAGCTGTTCGAGCGCGACGGGCGGTCCTACGTCGTCGTCGCGGCCCAGCGCCGCTACCGCTACGGGATCGACACCGAGACGGGCTGGGTGCGCTACCTGCACGACGAGCCCGACTTCGAGGTCCCGGCCAACTCCAGCATCGCCGGGTTCGTGCTGGCCGTCGGGCTGCTCAAGCACCAGCTCGACGACCTGGAGCTCGGCACCCGGGAATCGGTCGGCGAGGCCGTCGACACGATCTGGGACCAGCTGGAGGAGTGGGACCCCGACGGGCTCGAGGACGCCGAGTCCCGGTGGAACGTGCTGCTCAACGAGTATGCGGTGGAGTACGACTGATGCCGCGGTACGAGATCCGCCTCGTGCTCTTCCGGCGCGGCCTGGCCGCACTGCTCGCGCTCGTCGTCGCCGTCACCGCGCCCGGCCTGGCGCCCGCCGCCCTCGCGGCGCCGAAGCCGAACCCGAACTACACCATCGACCGGTTCGCCGAGGGCGAGCGGCTGCTCCTGCCGCTGCTCATGTCGCGGTACCGGCACACCGAGCAGACCCGCAACGACCCGAACATCGACAACTTCATCGGCTACGGGCGCAACCTCGCCGACGCGCACTGGCGCACCACCGAGAACGGCAGGACGATCGACTGGTACGTCACCGCGCCCAGCGTCAGCCCGTTCAAGGCCAACACCAAGGTCGCCCTCGTCGACATCTTCCAGTTCGACGAGAGCACCGGCCTGTGGCGGCTGGTGAACCCGGCCGGGCAGCAGCTGCTGGACGCCAAGGGGCAGCCCGTCGCGTGGGACAAGTCCTCGCAGGCCAGCCTGGTCGTGGACATGAGCCAGGAGCCGTCCCTGGCCGAGGACCTCAGGCAGGGCAAGCTGCACTCCGAGCCGAACATCCGCTGGGTGCTCGACCGCAAGGTCGGCCCGGCGCTCAACCGCAGTGACCTGGCGAACCTGGTCGACGAGGTCGGGTCGGAGAAGATGTTCTGCTCCGGGCCGAGCGACTGCGTGAACGAGCTGAAGCGGACCTTCTTCCCGAAGCTCGAGCGCGGGGTGATCCTCACCGACCTGCCGAGCGAGTCGATGCTCAAGCGCACGGCGTACCCGAGCGGGCCCGCCAAGAAGAAGGTCAGCGAGCAGGCCAAGCAGGAGGCCCGCGACCAGCTCGCGAACAAGCAGTACTCCGACGCCGTGGTCGAGCAGTCCGTGCAGGACTGGGACAAGCAGGGCCGCCCGGTCGCGGCCGGCGCGCAGGTGGCGATGGGCGGCAAGGGCTTCGGCACCGGCTCCGGCAACGCCGCCGCGACCGGCCCGGCCGAGCTCGCCGGCACCGACCCGGGCGGGATCGACTTCACGACGCTGCAGCTGCGGTACCTGTCGGAGAGCCCCGGCGGGGACCTGCGCTACGCGTACAGCGCGTCGCCGGCCGGGCCGGGCGCCGCCTCCGACGTGAACGGCGGGCGGGCGGCGATGGCCCAGATGTCCGACGCGTTCTACGTGTGGCTGAACCTGCCGACGTCGAAGTTCTGGGTCAACCTCAACCCGAGCGAGCCCGACCGGATCATCGACGCCAAGCTCGCCACCACCGACGTCGGGCGCATCCTGCTGCAGGCCGACCTCGACATGAAGAAGATGTCGGCCAAGCTGACCAACCCGAACACCGACCTGGGCCGGCAGTTCTGGGGCGAGCCGGACCCGAACGCGCCGGAGGAGTGCGTGGTCACCCGGCAGTGGATCGTGCCGAAGCCGGCCACGGTCTACCAGGCCGACGGCGGGATCTACATCCTCGACGCCCCGCTGGAGGTCAAGGCCGAGTCGCAGCTGTCCAAGGGCAAGTTCGGCGACCCGTCCTGCCCCGCGCCCAGCGACCGCATGGAGAAGGTCTTCGAGCAGCTCATCCTGCCCAAGGTCGAGGACGCGGTGAATTCCGCGCCCGAGTTCGCCGAGCTGCGCCGGGTCTACCTGGCCCGGGTCGCCGCCGAGTGGTACCGCGAGCGCAAGACCGGCGCCCTGACCTCGATGATCGACAGCGGCGACGTGCACCGCTGGCCCGCGATGCAGTCCTGGCAGCCGAAGCAGGTCTTCGACGCCTACGTGAAGTCCTA
This sequence comes from Dactylosporangium sp. CS-033363, assembly GCF_050942475.1. NCBI lineage: Bacteria > Bacillati > Actinomycetota > Actinomycetes > Micromonosporales > Micromonosporaceae > Dactylosporangium > Dactylosporangium sp. CS-033363. Next base: position 4,723,887 of record NZ_CP192032.1, read on the forward strand.
CCGCGACCACGAGTACAACGTGACGAAGAACGTGGATCGGGGCGGCTACCGGTACACCTTCACCTACAGCGACGGCGGCGTGGACTTCGGCGACGTCAAGTTCTCGGGCGTCGCCAAGAGCGAGTTCCAGCAGCAGTACGGCGACGTGTCCAAGGCCGTCGGCCAGTCCTTCCAGCAGCGCGCGCCGGACGCGCACAACCGGATCTGGCTGGGCGCGACGGCCAAGGTGCAGCCGCGGCCCCTCGACTACACCAGCGGCGAGGACCAGTACGGCGACGACGGGCCGCCGCCGGAGCGCGCGCTGGAGCCGGCGCGCTCGTACACGGCGGTCTACGGCTGGACGCTGGCGGCCGTGCTGGTGCTGTTCGTCGCCGCGCTGGTCCTGGTGCTGGTGCTCAACGTGCGGGCCGCGGCCCGCCGCCGGCCGCCTGCGCCGGTCGGGCCGTACTACCCGCCGCCTCCTCCGCCGGGCGGCCCGCACTACCCGCCGCCTCCGCCGGGCGGGTATCGCCGCTGACGTGTGACCGCCGTCTCGGCGGCATCAAGAAGGCGTCAAGAAACGGGTCCCTGGCGTAGGGATTCTGCAAAGACACCTGGGCAGGGAAAACGGCCAGGTCTTCACTTGCAGCGGGCCGGATGGAAGGCCCTCGCGCAAGTGTCGAGGCAGGTGTTTTCCCATGCGTTCCCTGTGGGCCGCGCCGACCGGCATCACCCTGGCCGGCGGCGCCGCCGCGGTGGTGGCCACGGCGGCGTTCACGGCCGCCGTGTTCACGCCGCCGGAGCTGGTGGCCCGGCTCGTCGCGATGGCGGCCTGCGTCGCCGCGGTCGGGGTGTTCGGCGGGAACCTGCCCGCCGCGCTCGGCACGGCCGGGATCGCCTGGACCGTGCTCAACGGATTCCTGGTGAACCGGCTGGGCGTGCTCACGTGGCACGGCACCGCGGACGCGATCCGCCTCGCCGTGCTGCTCGGCGCGGCCACCGCCGGCTGGCTGATCCTGCGCACGCACCGGGTGCTGCGGCACCGGCGCGACGTCGTCCGGATGCGCGTCTGGCTCTACGGCGACGGGTTCTCGTCGTCGGTACGCCCTTACAAGGAGGCAAGCCCCCGTGGCTGATGTGGTGTTCGTCCTGCTGACGATCGCACTCTTCGCGATCCTCGGCCTGGCGGTGCGGGCGGTGGAGCGGCTGTGAACGCCGAAAACCTCGTCGGCCTCGTGCTCGCGGTCGCGCTGACCGCGTTCCTGATCGCTGCCCTACTCTTCCCGGAACGGTTCTGATGGCCGGCATCCTCTTCATCGCCTCGCTGATCGTGGTGCTGGTGCTGCTGTACCGCCCGTTCGGCGACTACATGTTCCGCGCCGTCACCGCGACCCGGCACCTGCGCGCCGAGAAGGTCATGTACCGCGCGGTCGGCGTCAACCCGGACGGCGAGCAGTCGTGGGGCGTCTACGCCCGCAGCGTGCTCGCCTTCTCCGCGGTGTCGATCCTGCTGCTGTACCTCTTCCAGCGCTTCCAGAACCATCTGTGGCTCAGTCTCGGCTTCGACCCCGTGGCGCCCGGCCAGGCCTGGAACACGGCCGTCAGCTTCGTGACGAACACGAACTGGCAGTCGTACTCCGGTGAGTCCACCATGGGGCACCTCGTGCAGATGTCCGGGCTCGCGGTGCAGAACTTCGTCTCCGCGGCCGTGGGCGTCGCCGTGGCGGTGGCCCTTGTGCGCGGCTTCTCCCGGGCCCGGACCGACCAGCTCGGCAACTTCTGGGTCGACCTGGTCCGCATCACGGTGCGCATCCTGCTGCCGGTGGCCATCCTCGGCGCGATCGTGCTGATCGCGGGCGGTGTCGTGCAGAACCTTTCCGCCGGTACCGACCTGACGACCCTCGCCGGCGCCGCGCAGCACGTCACCGGCGGCCCGGTCGCCTCGCAGGAGGCCATCAAGGAGCTCGGCACGAACGGCGGCGGGTTCTACAACGCCAACAGCGCGCACCCGTTCGAGAACCCGACCGGCTGGACGAACTGGTTCCAGATCTTCCTGATCCTGCTGATCCCGTTCTGCCTGCCGCGGGTGTTCGGCCGGATGGTCGGCGACAAGCGCCAGGGCCTGGCGATCGCCGGCATCATGGCCATCCTCGCCATCGGCTCCACGATCGCGCTGAACGTCATCCAGATCCACCACCCGGGCACCGTCCCGACCGCGGTCGGCGCGGCCACCGAGGGCGTCGAAACGCGCTTCGGCGTCGCCCAGTCGGCGACCTTCGCCGCGGCCACCACGCTGACCTCCACCGGCGCGGTGAACTCCTTCCACGACTCGTACACCGCGCTGGGCGGCATGGTCCCGATGCTGAACATGATGCTGGGCGAGGTGGCTCCCGGCGGTACCGGATCAGGCCTCTACGGCATGCTGATCCTGGCCGTCATCACGGTCTTCGTGGCCGGTCTGATGGTCGGGCGGACGCCGGAGTACCTCGGCAAGAAGATCGGCGCGCGGGAGATCAAGTTCGCGTCGCTGTACCTGCTGACGACGCCCGCGCTCGTGCTGGTCGGCACGGCCATCGCGATGGGCTCGCCGACCGCGCGCGCCTCGATGGCCAACCCGGGCGCGCACGGGCTCTCTGAGGTGCTCTACGCGTTCACGTCCGCGTCGAACAACAACGGCTCGGCGTTCGCGGGCATCAGCGTCAACACCGACTTCTACAACACGGCGCTCGGCCTGTGCATGCTGCTCGGCCGGTTCCTGCCGATCATCTTCGTGCTCGGCCTGGCCGGCTCCCTGGCCAAGCAGCAGCCGGTGCCGGCGTCGGCGGGGACGCTCAGGACGTACCAACCCCTCTTCATCGGCATGGTCGTGGCCGTCACGGTCGTCGTCGTGCTGCTCACCTACCTGCCGGCGGTCGCGCTCGGCCCCCTCGCGGAAGGACTCGGCACCTCATGATCGCCGCCGGTCTGCTCGATCCCAAGCAGCTGTGGAAGTCGGTTCCCGACGCGCTGCGCAAGCTCAACCCGGGAACGCTGTGGCGCAACCCGGTCATGTTCATCGTTGAAATCGGCTCCATTTACACGACGGTGCTCGCCATCGCCAACTCCAGCGTCTTCGCCTGGGCGATCGCGGCCTGGCTGTGGCTGACCGTGCTGTTCGCCAACATGGCCGAGGCGGTGGCGGAGGGGCGCGGCAAGGCCCAGGCCGACACGCTGCGCAAGGCCAAGCAGGACACCATGGCGTACCTGCGGGACGGCACCACGCTGCGCGCGAGCGAGCTCAAGCAGGGCGACATCGTGGTCGTCGAGGCCGGCCAGATCATTCCCGGCGACGGCGACGTGATCGAGGGCATCGCCTCGGTCGACGAGTCGGCGATCACCGGCGAGTCCGCCCCTGTCATCCGCGAGTCGGGCGGCGACCGGTCGGCGGTCACCGGCGGTACCAAGGTGCTGTCCGACCGGATCGTCGTGAAGATCACGCAGCTGCCGGGGGAGTCGTTCATCGACCGGATGATCCGGCTGGTCGAGGGCGCGAACCGGCAGAAGACGCCGAACGAGATCGCGCTGAACATCCTGCTCGCCTCGCTCACCATCATCTTCATGCTCGCGGTCGTCACGCTGCAGCCCCTCGCGATCTACTCGGGTGGCCCGGTGTCCGGGATCGTGCTCGTGGCGCTGCTCGTCTGCCTGATCCCGACGACCATCGGTGCGCTGCTGTCGGCCATCGGCATCGCCGGCATGGACCGGCTCGTGCAGCGCAACGTCCTGGCCATGTCCGGACGCGCCGTCGAGGCGGCCGGCGACGTGAACACGCTGCTGCTCGACAAGACGGGCACGATCACCCTGGGCAACCGGCAGGCGGGCGACCTGCTGCCGGTCGACGGGGTCACCGCGGCCGAACTGGCCGAGGCGGCGCAGTTGTCCTCGCTCGCCGACGAGACCCCGGAGGGGCGTTCCATCGTCGTGTACGCCAAGGAGCACTACGGCCTGCGCGAGCGCGATGTGCACGGCGCGGCCTGGGTCCCCTTCACCGCCCAGACCCGCATGTCCGGGGTGGACGTCGACGGCCGCGAGGTGCGCAAGGGCGCCGCGACCGCGGTCATGAAATGGGTACGCGAGAACGGCGGCCGGCCGACCGAGGAGGTCGGGTCCATTGTGGACGCCGTGTCGACCTCCGGCGGCACCCCGCTCGTCGTGGCCGAGCGCGTCGCCGGGCAGTCGGCCCGCACCCTGGGCGTCATCCATCTCAAGGACGTCGTCAAGCAGGGCATGCGGGAGCGGTTCGACGAGATGCGCCGGATGGGCATCCGGACCGTGATGATCACGGGCGACAACCCGTTGACGGCCAAGGCGATCGCGGAGGAGGCCGGGGTCGACGACTTCCTGGCCGAGGCCACCCCCGAGGACAAGATGGCCCTGATCAAACAGGAACAACAGGGCGGCAAACTCGTCGCGATGACCGGCGACGGCACCAACGACGCCCCCGCCCTCGCCCAGGCCGACGTCGGGGTGGCGATGAACACCGGGACATCGGCCGCGAAAGAGGCCGGGAACATGGTCGACCTCGACTCCGACCCGACCAAACTCATCGAGATCGTCGAGATCGGCAAACAACTGCTGATCACCCGCGGCGCCCTGACCACGTTCTCGATCGCCAACGACATCGCGAAGTACTTCGCGATCATCCCGGCCATGTTCGCCGCGATCTACCCCGGCCTGGACCGGCTCAACATCATGCACCTGCACTCGCCGACCTCGGCGATCCTGTCCGCGGTCATCTTCAACGCCCTGGTCATCGTCGCGCTGATCCCCCTCGCCCTGCGCGGGGTCCGGTACCGGCCCGGCTCGGCCGCCGCGATGCTGCGCCGCAACCTGCTCGTCTACGGCGCCGGCGGCATCATCGTGCCGTTCATCGGCATCAAACTCATCGACCTGCTCATCATGAACATCCCGGGGATCTCCTGATGCGACTCCCAGCCTGGCTCGCCCAACACCTGGCCGCCCTCCGCGCCCTGCTCGCCCTCACCGTCGTGCTCGGCGTGGTCTACCCACTGCTCATGGTCGCCATCGCCCGGATCCCGGGCCTGTCCGGCCACGCGGACGGCTCACTGCTCGACCGCGACGGCAAGGTCGTCGGCAGTGCCCTCATCGGACAGTCCTTCGTGGACGATCAGGGCAACCCCCTGAAGCAGTACTTCCAGTCCCGCCCGTCGGCCGCCGGTGACGGCTACGACCCGACGTCGACCTCGGCCTCCAACCTCGGCCCGGAGAACGTGGTGGACACGCTGCCCGACCCGAGCGTGCAGGACGACGAGGGCAAGCAGGGCCTCCTCACCCAGGTCTGCGCCCGCAGCAAGGCCGTCGGCGACTTCGAGGGCGTCGACGGCTCCCGGCCCTACTGCACGCCCGGCGGCGTCGGCGCGGTCCTGGCGGTCTACGCCGACCACGCCGTGAGCGTCAACGAGGCGTGCCCGGCGGCCCCGTTCGTCGCGCAGTACCAGGGGAAGCCCGTGCAGTGCGCCAAGCCCGGCGAGGACTACAGCGACGGCACGATCACCCCGATCCGCGGCGACGCGCCCGCGAACCCGGTGGTGCCGGCCGACGCCGTCACCGCCAGTGGCAGCGGGCTCGACCCGGACATCAGCCCGGCGTACGCCGCGCTGCAGGTGCCCCGGATCGCCAAGGAGCGCGGCATGTCCGAGGCCGACGTGCGCAAGCTCGTCGACGAGCACACGGACGGCCGGACGCTCGGCTTCCTCGGCGAGCCGGGCGTGAACGTCCTCGAGCTCAACCTGGCCCTCGACCGGAGGTAGCCGACCAGTGCCCCCGGCCCGTCACCCCCGAGCAGGGTGGCGGGCCGGGCCCGTCGGCGGAAAGGGATTCCGTTGCACCGCACCCGTGTCCTCATCGTCGACGACGAGCCGCAGCTGCTGCGGGCCCTGCGGATCAACCTGCAGGCCCGCCAGTACGAGGTCGTCACGGCCGGCGACGGCGCCGCCGCGCTGCGGGCCGCGGCCGAGCAGCATCCGGACGTCGTCGTGCTCGACCTCGGCCTGCCCGACCTGGACGGCCTCGAGGTGCTGCGCGCCCTGCGGGCCTGGACGCCCGTGCCCGTCGTGGTGCTGTCCGGCCGGCTCGGCAGCAGCGAGAAGGTCGCCGCGCTCGACGCCGGGGCCGACGACTACGTCACCAAGCCGTTCAACGTCGACGAGCTGCTGGCCCGGCTGCGCGTGGTGGCCCGGCGCCGCCCCGAGCCGGAGCCCGCCACCGTCGTGCGCGTGGGCGAGTTCGACGTGGACCTCGTCGCCCGGGACGTGCGCCACGCGGCCGACCCCGCGCAGCGGCTGCACCTGACCCGGACCGAGTGGCGGCTGCTGGAGCTGCTGCTGCGCAACCCCGGCCGGCTCGTCGGGCACCGCGAGCTGCTACAGCACGTCTGGGGCCCGACGTACGTGGGCGAGACCCACTACCTGCGCCAGTACATGGCCCAGCTGCGCCGCAAGCTCGAACCCGACCCGGCGCGGCCGCGGCATCTGCTGACGGAGCCGGCGATGGGGTACCGCTTCCAGCCGTAGAGATTGCGTCAAGGACCCTTCTCGAACCGCCCCGCCGATGTCAGCGTTGCTGGCGTGACCCTCACGGAAATCCTTCCCACGTTGCGCTCCTCCCTCCCGCCCCATCTCGACGCCGGCGTGTGGCCCCGCACCACCCGCTGGTCCGAGCGCGGCGACCTGCGCGCCGGCGGCGTCAGCCTCGCCGCGCTGGCCGCGGAGCACGGCACCCCCACGTACGTCGTCGACGAGGCGGACGTGCGGGAGCGCTGCCGGGCCTATGCGGCGGCGTTCGGGGCGGGTGACGTGGCGTACACCGGGAAGGCCCTGCTGAGCATCGACGTGGCGCGCTGGGTGGCCGCCGAGGGACTGGGCCTCTACGCGGGCTCGGCCGGCGAGGTGCGCGTGGCGGCGCTGGCGGGCTTCGCCATGGACCGCGTGGTGCTGTACGGGAGCGCGAAGTCCACTGAGGACCTCGACACCGCGTACGCCGCCGGGGTGGGCACCATCGTCGTCGAGTCGCTGGGCGAGATCGCGCGGATCGCGGCCACCGCTCCCGCCGGGCAGCGCGTGCTGCTGCGGGTCCTGGCCGGGCCCGCGGACTGCGCCGACCGCCGGTTCGGGCTGCACATCGCCGACGGGGAGGCGGCCGCGGCGGTGGCCCGGATCGCGGCGCAACCGGGGCTGCGGCTGGCCGGCTTCGACTGCTCGGTCGGGCATCAGTTGAACCGCTTCAGCCTGTACGAGCAGGAGCTGGGCCGGCTCTGCTCGTTCGCCGCCGCCAACGGGATCGTCCCGGAACGGCTGAACCTCGGCGGTGGTCATGCGGTGGCGTACCGGCCGGCCGAGCTGGATCTGGCTCTGGGCGCCTTCGCCGCGCGGATGCGGGCCGTGTTGCACCTGGAGGCCGGGCGGCACGGGCTGCCGGCGCCTCGCCTGACCGTATCGCCGGGGCGCGCCGTGGTGGCCCGGGCCGGGGTCACGGTGTATCGGGTGCTTGCCGTGACCGAGACCCGGACCGGGGGCCGGTTGGTCGCGGTCGACGGCGGCATGTCGGACTGCCCTGCTACGGCGCTGTGCGGGAGCCGGCACAGCGCGTTGCTCATCGGGCGGGCGGGGGCGGATCTCGCGCCGGCGGTGGTGGTGGGGCGGCACAACGACGCCGACGATGTGGTGGTGCCGGACGCCTCGCTGCCGGCCGACGTGCACCCGGGGGACCTGCTGGCGGTGGCGGGGACGGGCGCCTACCACCATGCGCGGGCCACGAACTTCCACCTGGTGACGCGTCCGGCCCTGCTCGCCGTGGCCGACGGCCGCTCCCGGGTGCTGGTCCGCCGCGAGTCGCTGGACGACCTGTTGGCCCGAGACCTGGGCCGCTGACATGCGCACTCCAGTTCCGCGCTGCGCGCCACTCGCGGTGCCGGCGGTGGCGCGGTGAAGGATCTCGACGCGATGAGTGGCCTGCTCGCGGTGCGGCTCGGGGCCGTGCGGGCCGTGCCGAGCGGGGTGGGGGACCTCGCCCGGTTCCGCGATTCGTGGCCGGAGCGGTCGGTGGAGCTGCATGCCGCCGTCGACGGGCTGGGGGTGGCCGAGACCGCCGCCGCCCGGGAGTTCGCCGTCGTGCGGGCCAAGGTTGCCGCGCCCGGGCTGCCGACCCCGCCGCGAGCGGCGCCCGGGTTGCGGGCCCGGCTGCGGCGGGCCGACGCGATGGCCCGGCGGCGGCAGTGGGCCCGCGTCGCGGCCGACTGCGCCGAACTTGACGAGGCGGTGACCGCCGCCCGCCGCCGCGCCGACGAGCTGCACGCCGCCGCGACCGCCCTCCTGCGCCGCCGCGACGAGCTGCGCGGGGGGCTGGAGGCCTACGTCGCCCATGCTGCCGCGGCTGGACTCTCCTCCGGTCACGAGCGGGCCGCCCGGCTCCTGGACACGGCGCCGTGCGACCTGCGCGCGAGCGCCCGTGCCGTGGAGGCGTACCGCTCGGCGCTGGCCGCACGCCTCGGGAAGCGCTAGGCGGCGGCCTTGGCGACCTCAGGAGTCGCCTCCGGCGCCGGCTCCGTGGCGCGGCCCGGAAGCGCGAAGGACAGCGCGATCGCCACGCCCGTGAAGCCGACCGTCCACCAGAAGGCGACGTCGAAGGCGTGCGCCGGCGTGCCCGAGGTCGAGGCCAGGATGACCGCCAGCAACGCCACGCCCGCCGAGCCGCCCACCTGCTGGGCGATGCGGGTCACCGTGCTCGCGTGCGGGATCTTCGCGTGGGCGAGGCCCTGGAACGCCACGCTCATCAGCGGGATCAGCACCATGCCGAGGCCCAGGCCGCGGACGAACAGGGCGGCCAGCAGCGGCCAGGTCGCCGTGTGGGCGTCGGCCAGCGCGAACGGGACCGTCGCCACGCCGACCATGATGAAGCCGACGATCGAGACCCAGCGGGCGCTGATGCGGTCCAGCATGCGCGCGGCGACGGTACGGCTCAGCAGCGATCCCACGCCCTGCGGGATCAGCAGCAGGCCCGCGCCCAGCGCCGAGTTGCCCCGCAGTTCCTGCCAGTAGAGGGGGAGGAGGAGCATCGCGCCGTACAACGAAGCGCCGGAAAGGAACAGCAGGGACGTCGCGGCCCAGGTCGGGCGGGAGCGCAGGACCTCCAGGTCGACCAGCGGCTCGCCGCGGCCGCGCAGGGCCCACAGGACGAAGGCCACCAGGAGCGCCGCGCCCAGGATCATCGGCGCGAGGACGTCCGCGCGGGTGAAGCCGCCGGCGCCGGAGACGTTGGACAGGCCCCACAGCAGGGCGACCAGCGCGGGGGAGAGCAGGGCCAGGCCGACGACGTCCAGGCGCACCCGGCGGCCGGGCTGGTCGGCCGGGATCAGCCGCGCGGCCAGGACCAGGCCGAGCAGGCACAGCGGCACGTTGACCAGGAACAGCCAGCGCCAGGAGCCGACGCCCAGGATCAGGCCGCCGATGACCGGGCCCAGGATCGGGCCGAGGGCGGCGGGCAGGGCGACGACCGACATGAGCCGGGCGCGGTCCGGGCCCTGCGCGGCCTGCATGACCATGGTCATCATGAGCGGCATCATCGCGCCGCCGCCGAGGCCCTGGACCACGCGGAAGGCGATGAGACTCGGCGCGTCCCACGCGAACGAGCAGAGGACGGAGCCGAGCAGGAACGCGCCCAGCGCGTACATCCACAGGCGCTTGGCCCCCATCCGGCCCTGCAGCCAGCCGACGAGCGGGATGACCACGCCCAGGGCGAGCAGGTACGCGGTGCTGACCCACTGAATGGTCCCGACTCCGGTGTCCAGATCGGCCGCGAGCTGGTGCAGCGCGACGCTGACGATCGTGGAGTCGAGGATGACCGTGATGCCGCCCACCAGCACCGCGATGGCGGTGCGCAGGGCCTTCGGATCGATGCTGGACATCCGTTTCCGCCTTTTAAGATACGCGTTTGTACCTAACGAGCTTCACGGTACGTGCCCGTGTTAAGATACGCAAGTGAGTCTTAAGACCCGCCGACGCGGAACGGAGCTGGAGGACGCGATCCTCGAGGCCGGGTGGGACGTGCTGGTCGAGCGCGGCTACCACGGCTTCACCTACGAGGCGGTCGCCGAGCGGGCCGGGACCAGCCGGCCGGTGCTGTACCGGCGCTGGCCCCAGCGCGAGGACCTGCTGCTGGCCACCGTGGCGAAGTCCTGGGCGACCCAGCCGATCGAGATCCCGGACACCGGGGACCTGCGCGAGGACATGCTCGGCTTCCTGCGCGCGGCCGACGCGGGCCGCTCGCGGACGATGATGCTGGTCGGCGTGCAGCTCATGGAGTACTTCCGGGAGACCGGCACCAGCTTCGACGAACTGCGGGCGCACCTTCGGCCGCTGGGCCGGCGCAACGGCTGCGAGGTCATCGTCGAGCGGGCGGTGCGGAGGGGCGAGCTGCCGGACGTACCATATCCGGCTCGTGTCGTTGTTCTGCCCTTCGACCTTCTGCGGCACGACCTGCTCATGACCATGCGGGCGGTGCCGGACGACAAGCTGGTCGAGATCGTCGACGTGATCTGGTTCCCGCTGCTGCGCGCGACGGCCGAGGGTTACGCCATCAAACCGCTCTGATAGGCGATCACGACGAGCTGCGCGCGGTCGCGGGCGGCCAGCTTGGTCATCGCGCGCTGCACATGGGTGCGCACGGTGAACACGCTCAGGTGCAGGGCGGCGGCGATCTCCTCGTTGGACCGGCCCTCGGCCGCCATCCGCAGCACCTCCAGCTCACGGTTGGTCAGCTCGCGCAGTCCGGGGTGCGGCACCGGCGCCGGGGTGGCCAGGAACCGCTCGATGAGCGCGCGGGTCGCGCCGGGCGACAGCAGCCGCTCGCCGGCCGCGACGGTGCGGATCGCCTCCAGCAGCGCGTCGGTCGTCACGTACTTGCCCAGGAACCCGCTCGCCCCGGCCCGCAGCGCGCGGGCCACGTGCTCCTCGCTCTCGAACGTGGTGAGGATCAGCACCCGCGTCCCGGCCAGCGCGGGATCGGCGCAGACGGCCTCGGTCGCGCGCAGCCCGTCCGTGCCGGGCATCCGGATGTCCATCACGATCACGTCCGGCCGGTGCCGCCGCGCCAGGTCGACCGCCTGCGCGCCGTCGGCCGCCTCGGCCACCACCTCGAGGTCGGCGCACGAGTCGATCAGCAGCCGGAACGTGCCGCGCAGCAGCGCCTGGTCGTCGGCCAGCAGCACCCGCGTCGTCACGGCGCCGCCGGCAGCGTGGTCGTGACCTCGAACCGCTCGCCGTCCGTGTCGCGCACCGACAGCGCGCCGCCGATCGCCCGGGCGCGCTCGCGCATCCCCATGATCCCGAACCCGCGGCCACGCTCCGGCTGGTCGGCCCGCCGCTCGTTGCTCACCGTGATGATCAGTTCCATCCTCGTGTACCGCAGGACGAGCGCCGCCGTCCCGCCCGCCGCATACTTCGTGGCGTTGGTGAGCGCCTCCTGGATGATCCGGTACGCGGTCAGATCGACCCCGGCCGGCAGGTCGCGCCGCTCGCCCTCGACGGCGACCTCGACTTCCAGGCCGGCCGAGCGGGTCGCCTCCAGCAGCCGCGGCAGCTGATTCAGGCCCGGCGGCGGCTGCAGGCTGTCAGCGTCCGGTCCGGCCGACCGGGTCCCCTCCGTGCCCGGCGATGGCTTCGGGCCGGGTGGTGGCTTCAGGCCCGGCTTCAGGCCCGGCTTCGGTTCCGGCGGCGGCTTCGGGCCCGGCTTCGGTTCCGGGGGCGGCTTCAGGGCCGGTGCTGGCTCCAGGCTGTCGACGTCCGGCCCGGCCTGGCGCAGGACGCCGACCGTGTCGCGCAGCTCCAGCATCGCCGTCGACGTGGTCGACTGCAGGTCGCGCAGCATGCGCCTGGTCAGGTCGGGATTCGTTTCCAGGAAATGCGCGGCGGTACCGGCCTGTGCGTTCGCCACCGCCATGTGATGCGCCACGATGTCGTGCAGGTCGCGGGCGATGCGGATGCGCTCCTCGGCCACGCGGAGCCGCGCCTCCTCCTCCCGGGTGCGCTCGGCGTGCTCGGCGCGGGCCTGCACCGCGTCGAGCCAGGCGTGCCGCAGCCGGGTCCGGCTCCCCATCGCGAGCGGGAGCAGCAGCCACAGCGCCGGGCCGAGCGCGCGCAGGGCCACCATGTCGTCGAAGTTGTCGGTGCCGACGGCGGTGGCGACGACGGGGACGATCGCGACCGCCCCGTACGCCCAGGCCGTGCGCGGCGTGCCGGTGGCCGCCAGCCAGTACAGCGCGACCATGAGCGGGGCTAGCAGCAGCGGGGTGAGCAGGTAATCCAACACGCCGAGGATTACCGCGCAGGCGGTCGTGACCAGCACCGCGACCCGCGGATGGGCGCGGCCCCGCAGCAGCGGCAGACAGGCGAGGGCGGCGATCGCCCCGCCGGTCCAGCGGTCGGCCGCGGGGCCGTCTCCCGGTCCGGCGAGGCTCACCCCGAGCGCGGCGCCGAGCAGCAGGGCCAGCACCACGGCCGCGTCGGTGAGCCGCGGATTGCGCTCGGCGTACCCGTCAATGCCCTCATGCGCGGCGTGCCCGTCCATGCCCTCATTCTCCGCGAGTGGCCTGCTTCTGTCGGAGGTCTCCGCGAGTGGCTGCTCATTCGCCTCCGTTCCGTGTGTGGCTGCTCGTTCGCCTCCGCTCCGCGTGTGGCTGCTCGTTCGCCTCCGTTCCGCGTGTGGCCGCTCATTCATCTCCGCTCCGCGTGTGGCCGGCCCATTCGCCGTGTGCGGCCGCTCGTTCTCCGGGAGTGGCCTGCGTCTGCTGAGGTTCTCCGCGTGTGGCCGCCCGTTCTCCGCGTGCGGCCGCGAGCATCGCGGACTCCGGGGGCTTCCGCTGGATTTTCGTGCCCTCGACGTCGACCCGGGGGACGATCCGGTCCAGCCCGCGGGGCAGCCACCAGGCCCGCCGGCCCAGCAGCGCCATGACCGCGGGGACGATCGCCAGGCGGACGACGAACGCGTCGAAGCACACGGCGGCGGCCAGGGAGAACCCGAGCATCTTGATGAACGGGTCCTGTTCGGTGACGAACCCGGCGAACACCGCCATCATGATCAGCGCGGCCGCGATCACCACCCGGGAGCTGCGGCGCAGGCCCGTCTCGACGGCGGCCCGGGGGTCGAGGCCGTTGATGTACGCCTCGCGCATCCGGGAGACCAGGAACACCTCGTAATCCATCGCCAGGCCGAAGACCACCCCGATGGTGAAGATGGGCACCGCGCTCTGGATCGGCCCGGTCTGCTCGACGCCGAACAGCCCGGCCGCGACGCCCCGCTGGAAGACCAGCACGACGGCGCCCAGGGCGGCCAGCACGGAGAGCAGGAACCCGAGGGCGGCCTTGAGCGGCACGAGGATCGAGCGGAACACCACGAGCAGCAGGAGCACCGCGAGCCCGACGACCGTCGCGAGGTACAACATCAACGCTTGTTGGATTTTGGCCGACAGGTCGATGTTGATCGCGGTGGTGCCGGTGACGTGGAAGGTCGCCCCGGTGCCGGCGACCATCCCGGGCCGGGCGGCGCGCAGGTCGCGGACCAGGGTCTGGGTGGCGGCGTCGGTGGGCGCGGTCGTCGGCACCGCCTCGAACAGCGCGGTATCCCCGGCCTCGTTGAATTGCGGCGGGGAGACCGAGGCCATCCCGCGGACCTTGCCCACCTTGTCGGCGATGGCCGAGACGGCCGACTGCGGGTCGGTCGCGCCCTTCGCGTCGACCACGATCATCAGCGGGCCGTTGAAGCCGGGCCCGAACGCCTTCGCGAGCGCGTCGTACGCCCGGCGCTGCGTGGTCGTCGCCGGCCGCGCCTCGTCGCCCGGCATGCCGAGCCGCAGGTCGAGCGCGGGCACGGCAAGCGCGGCGAGGACGAGGAAACCCAGGATCGCGATGGATTTCCGCACCGGCCGTTGCCGTTCGTGCGCCGCCGCGCACGAGCCGTCGGTGGCGTCGCCGATCCGCCGCAGCCGTTCCAGAGCCCGGCGGGCCAGCGTCCGGTTGGGCGACGTCAGGTTGGGCGACGTCAGGTTGGGCGACGTCCGGTCGGGCAATGTCTGGTCGGCGAGTGGCTGGTTGGGCGTTTGGTCGGCCAGCGTTTGGTCGGCCAGCGTCCGGTTGGGCGGCGTCCGGTCGGGCAATGTCTGGTCGGCGAGTGGCTGGTTGGGCGTTTGGTCGGCCAGCGTTTGGTCGGCCAGCGTTTGGTCGGCCAGCGTCCGGTTGGGCGGCGTCCGGTCGGGCAATGTCTGGTCGGCGAGTGGCTGGTTGGGCGTTTGGTCGGCCAGCGTTTGGTCGGCCAGCGTCCGGTCGGGCGGCGTCCGGTTGGGCGGCGTCCGGTCGGCCGGCGCGCGGCGGGGCAGCACCCGGTCGGGCACGAACCCGATCACCGCGGGCACGAGCGTGAGCGCGATCAGCACCGCGATCACCACAGCGGCGACGGCGGCCAGGCCCATCTTGGTGAGCATCGGCATGCCGACGACGGTCAGCCCCGCGAGGGCGATGACGACGGTCAGGCCGGCGAAGGCGACCGCGGATCCGGCGGTACCGGTGGCCACCTCGACCGCCTCGATGGCGGTGCGGCCGGCGGAGCGCTCCTCGCGGTACCGGGCGAGGACGAACAGCGCGTAGTCGATCCCCACGGCCAGCCCCAGCATCAGCGCCAGCGTCGTGGTCGTCTGCGACAGGCCGAAGGTCTTGCCGAGCGCCAGCAGCGACAGCATCGTCACGCCGACCCCGAGCAGCGCGGTGAGCAGCGGCAGCCCGGCCGCCACGAGTGACCCGAGCGCGACGAGCAGGATGACGGCGGCGAGCGAGATGGCCACCAGTTCGGCGATCCCGCCGGGCCCGGGCGCCTCGAGCGCGTCCCCGCCGGCGTCCACGGTCAGCCCGGCCGCCCGGGCGCTCTCGGCCGCGGCGCTGATCTGGTCCCGGCTGGCCACCGTGACCTTGCTGGCCGGGACCTTGTACATCACGCTCGCGTACGCGGCCGACTTGTCGTCGCTGACCCCGCCGCCCTCGAACGGGTCGCCGACCATGGCCACCTGCTCGCCGCCGCCCAGTTTTTCAACGGCCGTTGTAATTGCCGTCCGGTACCGCTCGTCCTCGACGCTCGCGCCCTTGGGTGCCACGAACACGATCGTCGCCCCGCCCGCGTCGGCGGCCAGGCCGGGGAAGCGCTGCCGCATCAGCTCGAACGTGCGCTGCGACTCGGTGCCGGGCATCGAGAAGTCGTCGTCGGGCGCGGCGGGCGCGGTCAGCCCGGCGACGATCGCGCCGGCGAGGACGAGCAGCCACACGAGGAGCACCGGGAGCCGGCGCCGGAACGAGAACCGGCCGAGCCGGGCGAGGAGTTTTGCCACGATCACGACGATGTCGTGGTCGCCGGCCGGTGTCGTCGTGCCGGTTGACCTTGGCGACTACTGCAATTCCAGTATTCGGTTGACAGTGCCGATAATCTGATCCTCCGTACCTCCGTGAGGTCGAGGGGGCCCGTCCCCTTCGATCCACAGGAGTTTCGATGCGCCGGGCACCCGCCCTGTCCTTCCTGCTCGTCACCGTCTTCGTCGACATGCTCGGCCTCGGCCTGATCGTGCCGATCCTGCCCGCGCTGATGACCGCGCTGACCGGCGACGCGTCCGCGGCCGCCCGCTGGTCCGGGGTGATCGGCTCCAGTTACGGGCTGCTGCAGTTCGCGTCCGCCCCGCTGCTGGGGCGCCTCTCCGACCGGTACGGCCGCCGCCCAGTCCTGCTGCTCTCGCTCGCCTTCCTCGGCGTGGACTACCTCGCGCACGGGGTGGCGTCCTCGGTCTGGCTGCTGGCCCTCTTCCACGGCCTCGCGGGTGCGTGCGCGGGCACGAACACGGTCGTCAACGCCTACATCGCCGACGTGGTCCCGCCGTCGGGCCGGGCCCGCGCGTTCGGCCTGATCGGCGCCGCGTTCGGCCTCGGCTTCGTGGCGGGCCCGGTGGTGGGCGGCCTGCTGGGCGCGGTCGACGTGCGGCTGCCGTTCCTGGTCGCGGCGGGGCTGGCGTTCGCGAACGTCCTCTATGGATGGTTGCTGCTGCCCGAGTCGCGGCGCGGAACCCAAGGCCCGGTCGCGAGTCCATCGCTTGTTGGATTGCTCCGCCGCCCGGTGCTGGGCCGGCTGGCCCTGGCGCGGGCCTGCGCCGACATCGCGCGGATGACGAACCAGGCGGTGTGGACGTACCTCGTCACGTCGCGGTTCGGCTGGGACACCGCCCACCTCGGCGTGGTGATGGCCGCGGGCGCTCTGGTCGGCGTTGGATTCCAGGCCCGGCTGGTCGGCCCGCTCGTGCGCGTGCTGGGGGAGAAGCGCGCGGCCGTGCTCGGAAGCGCCCTCGGTGTGGTGGTGCTGGCGGGGACGGCTTTTGTGGAGGTACCGGCGGCGCTCTATGTTCTTCAGGCTCTGGGTGTGCTGGCCTCGGTGGGCAGTGCGGCCGCGCAGGCCTGGCTGTCGGAGGCCACCGGCCCGGACGAGCAGGGCGCCGTCCAGGGCGTGTTCACGGGCATCGGCGCCCTCGCGGAGGCGGCAGTCCCGATCGCGGCCGGCGCGGCGTTCGCGTTCTCGCCCGGCCTGCCGTTCCTGGCCGCCGCCGCGTTCGCCCTGGGCTCGACCGTGGTGCTGATGTCTGCTATCCGCCAACGTTGATGTGTTCCCGGGCCGCCGGGCCTACGCTCGGCGGCCAGTGGAACTCATCGCCAGCGCCGACGTCGCCGCCGACAACATCCTGGATTATTCAGTGAGCCCGGCGGCCCAGGCCTACGTCATCGCCGAGCACATCGTGCGCATCCCGCGCTGCCAGGTGCTCGCGGTGGGCAGCCTGTCCAACGTGCAGCCGCCGGACTACCCCTTCCCGGGCGTACCGTCGGCACCGCGCTATTTCTCCACCGGCGCCCACGTGTACGTGTCGCTGCAGGACGGCGCCACGGGCAAGTGGGACTACACGGTGGCGGCGCGGGCGGAATCCAACGACTGCCGCGCCGTGGGCTTCCGCGTCTTCGTCCACCAGGGCTGGGCGGGCGGCGTGGGCCTGATCTTCCGCACCGGGATCGCCCCGCTGCCGTACGGCCAGCTGGTCCAGGAGCACTACAGGATCGTGTTCGACGCGATCACCGGCATCATCTGCTACACCGCGACGACGTCCCGCTCGGGCAAGCCGGACGACGACGGCGAGGACCCGGACGAGTACGCAATCCGAGCGGCGCGGGATTTCGCCCCGGACGGCGTCCAGTTGCGGGTGCGCTCGCTGGACCGCCCGCTGCCCCCGGGCCGCCACTTCCGCGTCGACCCGGCCAGCGGTTCCGTCATCGAGGTTCAGCAGCGCCCTACGCCGTGAACTCGTACCGCCCGTCACTCCCGCGCGTCAACGCCCGCACACCGACGACGGCATCCACGTTCAACGGCCCGTAGACATGCGGAAACGGCTCGTCCCAGCCGGGCGCCGGGTCCCACCGCAGCGGCGAGGTGAGCTTCTCCTCGTCGATGGCGAGGACGACGAGGCCCTCGTCGTCGCCGTAGATCATGTTGGCGACGGGCGCGACCTGCGCTTCGGTGCCGCCGTGCATGAAACCCTGCTCCTCGATGGTGCGGCCCTTCGTGGACAGGCGGTACTCGCCGTCCCGCTTGGCCCGCTCCCAGTCGCTTTCGAACGCGATGTGATAGATCAAATTCCGCTCCCCGTTGAATATCGCCGATGCAGCCTACCGCCCACCCGCACCCGACAAGGGGCGGCCGACGCGTGAGCCGAATCGATGCGGGGCCCGTGTTTCCCGGCGGAGCCTCCCCACGACCGAAGGAGCCGGCCCGTGCCCAAGGAAGTCATCTCCACGCCCGATGCGCCGCAGTTCTCCGCCTACAGCCAGGCCGTCAGGGCCGGTGACACGATCTACGTCGCCGGGACGGTCGGGGTCGATGTCGCCACCGGGGAGCTGGCCGGGGCGACCGTTCGCGAACAGGCCCGGCAGTCGTTGCGCAACTGCCGGGCCATTCTCCGGGCCGGTGGGGCAGACCTCGCCGACGCCGTCATGGTGCACACGCTGCTCCGCGACCCGGAGGACGCCGACGCCCTGATCGAGGTGTTCGACGAGTTCTTTCCCGCAGTACGGCCGCCGCGTTGTGTCAGCAAGCTCGGCGTCAACCGGCCGGGGATTCTCGTGTCCATCGCGATGGTCGCCGTCGTCGGCTGACGGGGCGGGGCGGGCGTGGCGGCCTGTGCCACGCCCGCCGCTCGCAGGTCAGGACGCGTAGGCCTTGATTTCCAACAGGCCGACGGAATTGGTGCCGTTGGACTGCAGCAGCACCCGCAGCCGCGTCGTGGAGACCTGGGTGAAGGTCACCGTGATGTACGTGTTCGCCGTGACCGGGTAGCCGCTCGCCCCCGGCACGTCGGCGTACGCGCTGCCGGTCCAGTACTGCAGCTTCCAGCTCGCGGGTACGTCGATGCCCTGGTTGTCGTCGAAGAGGTACACCTGGGCGCGTTTCAGGGTTTGCGCGGAGGACCACTGCAGCTCGGCCCACTGCTGGCCGCTGTTGGGCCAGGTGCCCCAGCGCGGGTTCACGGTGTCGTTGGAGGACGTGGGGTCGATGCCGTCGTTCAGCGCGGCGACGGATTCCCACGGTGAGGTGTACGAGGCGACCGCCGTGGCCGAGCGGGCCAGGTTGCTGTCCGGCGGGGTGGTGGTGCCGCCCTTGATGAGGAACAGGTTGTCGGCGACGTTGTAGTACTGCGACAGGTACGACCCGGCCGGCGGGTTGGTGCTGTAGTAGTCGTCGTGGTTGCAGTCCAGCCGGTTGTCGTGGGACTGCGCCGTGCACACGGTCCGCACGGTGACGCTCGGGTCGTCCTTGTAGCACATGACGTCCCACTCGTCGGTGCAGTGGCCGAAGCCCGAGGCGTTCGGCGCGTTGTTGTTCACGGCGCCGAGGGTGTGGCCGAGCTCGTGGGCGGCGACCCCGGCGGTCCAACAGCCGTTGTCCGCGCGGGCGTACTCCGGTCCGGTGTTGGAACGGTTCGCGTCGCTCTTGCGGGTGTCGCCCGCGAGGCCGCCGATGCCGCAGTACACATTGGCGTCGACGAATTGCAGGTACTTGCGGTCGGTGCGCGTGTAGCCGGCCGCCTTCACCGCGTTGAGCAGGGGCGCCCAGTCGTTGGCGTTCAGCGCCGAGTCGGCGATCTGCACGTTGCGCACGACCGGGCGGCAGGCACCGTTGACGGTCTCGGTGACGTACCGGACGTGGCGCTCGCCGCCGGTCTCCTTGGCGCTCTCGTTGAAGATGGTGTCGACGCCCTCGGCGAGGGTGCGGAACGTCTCCAGGTACTGCGAGTAGCGGCTCGTCGATCCGTGGATGTACAGCACCTCGACCCGCCGGCCGCTGGTCCCGTCGCCCTCGCACACGGCGAGGGACTGCGCGGACGCGGACGCCGAAGCCAGCGCCGGTACGGTCGCCTTGACCGACAACCCGGCCGGCGGCGCGTCCGGGCCGTGCGTGCACATGGTCGGGCTGGTGCCCTTGACCTCGAGCAGCCCGGCGCCGCACGGGCCGGCGGGGCGGCGCTGCAGCCCGTCGTACACGAGGCCCTTCGCGGGTTCGTTGGCCGGCACGGCCGTGAGGTCGGCGGTCTGACTGGTCCGGTCACCGGCGAACGCGGTGCCGGCGAAGACCCCGGTGACGCCGAGGCCGATGGCGGCGGCCGCGGCGACGATGATCCGTGCTGTTCCGGATCTGGGCATGGTGGCGGACTCCCTTCACGGGGCAGGGGGGCGAAATCCTTTTCGGCACCCTGGCAGCCCGCATTGTCGGGAGTCAATGTTGTGACGAGTTGTTCCAAAACCACGGCACACCGAAATCATTTCGGCGTGAAAGGTACAGGGAACCGATCACCGAGCCGCGGCGTCTGTGTCGGCATGGACATCGACGACGAGCGGCCGCCGACCGGTTCGGTGGTCGGCGGCCTCGCGCAATCGCTCGGGCTCTACCTGCTGGCGCTGGCGGTCTGGGTGGTGCTCGCGCGGACCGGGCCGCCCTACCAGCCGCATCGCAACACGGTGCTGTTCCAGGAGTTCGCGCTCGGTGCGTTCGTGGCGTCGCTCGCGCTCGGGATCTGGCGGGGCATCCGCGGGCGCGGGCGGTCGGCCATCGGCGTCATCCTGGGCACGTTCGCCTGGCCCATGCTCGGCTTCGTCGCGGTCGTGCTGGCGGTCCAGTACACGCTCTCGCACCTGGACCGGGGCTGAGCCGCGGACCTCAGTAGCCGTCGAGGGTCAGGTCGACACCTGCGAGGTGGCGGTCGAACCACTGGGCCGCCGCGCCCGCGACCTGGTCCAGCGCGCCCGGCTCCCCGAAGAGGTGGGTCGCGCCCGGTACCACCCACAGCGTCCACGGCCCGCCGAGGTTCGGCGCCGCGGCCTGGTTGAGCTCCATGACCTGCTGGTCGCGCTCGCCGACGAGCAGCATGACCGGTGCCACGACCTCGGCGATGCGCGGGCCGGCCAGGTCCGGGCGGCCGCCGCGGGAGACCACGGCCCGCACCCGGCGCGGGCGGTCGGCCGCCGCCAGCAGGGCCGCGGCGCCGCCGGTGCTGGCTCCGAACAGGCCCAGGGGCAGCCGCGCGATGGCCTGCTGCTCGCCGATCCAGTCGATCACGCCCGTGAGGCGCTCGGCGAGCAGGTTGATGTCGAAGCGCAGCTCGGCCGTACGGGCGTCGACGCGCTCCTCGTCGGTGGTGAGCAGGTCGGTCAGTACCGTGGCCAAACCGACGCCGTTGAGCCGCTCGGCCACCATCCGGTTGCGCGGGCTCAGCCGCGAGCTGCCGCTGCCGTGCGCGAACAGCACCACCCCGCGGGCCGGCGCCGGCACGAACACGTCCGCGTCCAGGACGACCCCGGCGGACGGGACCGCCATCACCGTGTCGGTCATGATCCCTCCCTTGCCGTTTCGCCCTGGCTACCCCGCCCGGGCCGGGTCACGCATGACCGGCGGGCCGAAGGGTAAGTGGCGGGCCATGGGACGGTACGGGGACGAGGTCGCCGCCCCCGCGGCACCGCTTCGGGACCCGGGCGACCTGGACGTGCAGCTCGACCGCTGGAGCAACGACGTGCCGAGCGTGCTCGGGGCCGCCGAGCGTGCTCGGGGCGCGGTACGACGCGCTCTGCTGGTTCGACGAGGCCCATGCCGTGTTGCCGCTGCACCTCGCCGCGGTGGATTCTCGCGAGCCGGAGACTTATCCATCCGGGACGCCGCGGGCCACGCCGGAGGAGACCGAGCGCATCCTGGCGTGGCTCGGGTTGAGGAGGCCGCATGATCTTCGTGGACCGCACCGAGGCGGGGCGCGCGCTGGGCGAGGAGCTGGCGCGGCACGGACTGGAGGCCGGCCCGGACGGCAAGCCCCTGGTGCTGGCGCTGCCCCGCGGCGGCGTGCCGGTCGCGGTCCCGGTGGCCGAGCGCCTCAGCGCCGACCTCGACCTGGTCCTGGCCCGCAAGATCGGCGCGCCGTGGCACCCGGAGTTCGGGGTCGGCGCGATCGCCGAGGACGGCCCGCCGGTGTTCGACGCCGGTGCATTGGATTACCTCGGCCTCACCGAGGACGACCTGGCACCGACGGTGGCGGCCGAGCGCGCCGAGCTGAGCCGCCGGGTGCGCCTCTACCGCGGCGACCGCCCCGCGCCCACGGTCACCGGCCGCCGCGTCGTGCTGGTCGACGACGGCCTGGCCACCGGCGTCACCGCGCACGCCGCCGCGCGCTGGCTGGCCGAGCAGCGCCCCGAGCGCATCGTCCTGGCCGTGCCCGTCTGTTCGCGCGAGGCTCGTGCGCGCCTTTCCGATCTCGCCGGTACCGTCGTGTGCCTCCACGCCCCCCTCCAGTTCGCCGCCGTGGGGCAGTGGTACCAGGACTTCGCCCAGCTCACGGACGCCGACGTGGACACGGCCCTGCGCGGCTGCTCCGGATCCGCCGCCCGCTGATCGCACCCCGCCTCCCACCGCGGCAACGCGAGCTCCGCCGTGTCGTGCGCTACGCAATCGATTGCGCAATCGATTGCGCAATCGTTTGCCCCCGCGGCATGGCGTCGTTCGTGGCGAAGCGGTCACCCTCGTGCTGACCGGGATCGCGGCGGTGTCCGGCATGGCGCGGTGTCCGTCATGGCGCGGGGGTCGTGCATTCGCGCATCGTTTGCCGCGGGACGGTGCCCGCCGCGGCATGGCGTCGTTCGTGGCGCAGTGTCCGTCGTGGGGCGTGCTTGTCCGATTGCGCAATCGTTTGCCGCCGCGTGACTCGCGGGCGCGGTGTCCTTCGCGGCGCGGTGTCCGTCGCGAAGCTTGGTTGTCCGGTTGAGCAATCGTTTGCCGTCGAGTGGCTCGCGGCGCGGTGTCCGTCGTGGCGCGGGGGTTGTCCGTTTGGGCAATCGTTTGCCGCTGGGTGATCGTGCCGTGATGGCCTGCCGGCGCGGTCTGGCGCGGTCTGGCGCGGCTCGGCGTGTTCGGCGTGGTCCGGCGTGGTTGCGGAGGGTTCATTGCCCGGCCACGGCGCGGGCGGGCCGCACCGGGCAGACTGGGCGGCATGAGTGTGGAGCCAAAACTCGGCACGGTGGGCCTCGTGCTGCACCCGAGCAAGCCGGTCGCGGCCTCGGTCGAGACGATCGTGGCGGCCGCGCGGGACAACCCGGTGCGGGTCCTGGCGCGGGAGCACGATCGTGGGAGGGTGCCGGAGTCGGTCGGTACCGTGGACGATGAAACGTTCGCCGAAGTGGTCGACGGGATCGTGGCGCTCGGCGGGGACGGCACGATGCTGGGTGCGATGCGGCTGACCGTGGCGCGGCCGGTGCCGATCCTCGGGGTCAACCACGGCAACCTGGGTTTCCTCACCGAGATCTCGCCGCCGGAGCTGCCCGATGCGCTGGCCCGCCTGGCCGCCGGGGACTTCACGATCGAGCGGCACGCGGGTCTGGAGGCGGAGACCGACGGCGGCGAGCTGGTGACCGCGTTCGGCTTCAACGACGTGGTCCTGTCCCGCGCGGCGCGCACCGGCGCCGTCTCGGTGGACCTGTCGGTCAACGACGTCCGCTACGGGTACTACCGCGCCGACGCCGTCGTGGTCGCGACGCCGACCGGGTCGACCGCGTACAACTACGCGGCGGGTGGGCCGGTGCTCTCGCCGTCCTCGGACGCCGTGGTGGTCACGCCGGTCGCGCCGATGGCCGGGATCAGCCGCGCGGTCGTGCTCGGCGCCGGGGACCGGGTCACGCTGACGGTCGCGCCGGACAGTGCGCCGATTCTGGTCGACGTCGACGGTACCGCAGGTGGCACCCTCCAACCCGGCCACCGCCTCACCACCGTGCTGCGCCGCGACGCCGCGCAGGTGGTGCGCCTGTCCGCGGCCGAACACGCCAGCCGCAGCCGGGTCAAGCTGAGCCTGCTCGACCTGCCGCTGCGCCCCGACCAGCTGGTCGAGCTGATCCCGCCGGAGCTGCGGCAGAAGGCCCACGAGGCCATCGCCCGCCGCGAGATCACCGACCCAGGCTGATCCAGAGGGCCGCGGTCAGCAGCAGCACCAGGATCGCCAGCGCCACCACCAGCCAGAACCGGTGCGAGGCCGGCTCGTCCGCGGGTGCCGGGGCCTTTCCGCCAGACCCCGAAGCGACCGGCCCGGCGGTGACCGGCCTCGCGCTGACCGGCCCTGAGGTGACAGGCCCCGCGCTGATCGGCCCCGCGCTGATCGGCCCAGAAGTGATCGGCCCAGAAGTGATCGGCCCTGAAGTGACCGGCCCTGAAATGACCGGCCCCGAGGTGAGCGGCCCTGAAGTGACCGGCCCGGCGCTGACGGGGCCTGAGGTGACATGCCACGTGGTCGCGGACTCCTGCGCGGGGGCCTCGGCGACCGGCAGGCTTTCCGCCGGCACACGAGGAGCCGGCACCGGAGCGGCCGGCACGGGACCCACGGCGGCGAGCGCGTCGAGCGTGGCAGCGCCGTCCAGGGCGGCCGGGGTGTCCAGGGCAGCAAGCGAGTCCGGCACGGCAAGCGTGTCCGGCACGGCAAGCGTGTCCGGCACGGCAAGCGAGTCCGGCACGGCAAGCGAGTCCGGAGCCGGAACCGGGCCCGCGGCCTGAGCACGCGCGATCAGCTTCGCGACCCGCTCGCTCGCGGCCCGCAGCTTGGCCGCCTCCTTGCTGGTGACCTTGCGCCCCGCGATGATCCCGCACGCCTGGGCCACGGCGACGACCAGGACCGGGTTCGCGACCAGCTCACGGTGTCCCGTAAAAAGGGCCGCGATCATGTTTCGGTCCACGGTCAGCCCAGGGGCGAGCCGGTGCGAGCGGATCACCTCGGCCAGGTACCGGCGGGTGCTCTTGGTCTCGCGCTTCGGCCGGGTGCGGTTGCGGCTCTTGCGGCTCTGCCCCCGCTCGGCCCGGGCGACCGCCGTGGCCAGCGTCGCGACCAGCGACTCCACGGCGTCGTCGGCCTCCTGCCAGCGCCGCGTCACCGCGTCCGTCACCGTCGCCGTCCTCCATGCCGAATCCATGCCAGTGCGTGTACCCAGATTCTGGCGAAGGGCCGCAATCGAACCCCGCACGGCCCGGCGCCGCCGTGAGGATCCCAACAGCAACGGCGTCTACTTGCACGCCCACAGCAGGCGGGCGGGGTAGAGGACCTCCGCCGCCTCCAGGGCCTCCTCGGCCGAGGTGAACACGGCGATCTCGGTGCGCCCGTCCGCGAGGTACCAGGTCGTCACGGCATGTCCCGGCAGCTCGTGGCCCCAGGCGACGACGGCCGGATGCCCGTCGTCCTCCGGGTCTGCGACGATGCCGAACAACCGCGGGGCATCGTGCAGGAGCAGCTCGTCGGTACCCGTCAACACCGTCACCCCTCGGTCGTCGCGCCACAATGCACGTGCATGTGCAGCGTACGTCGGCGCGTGCGCGGAGCGTGACTCAGTCGATGCATACCGCGTGCAGTGGAGTAAACGGTGTCGCCCATTCGTGTCGGCCCTCAGTAAAAGGGGCCGACGGCTTGAAATGGGGCGTCGGCGGGTACCGATGCCTCCATGGCGGACGAGAGCAGCACCAGAACGGTCCTCGTGGCCGCGGGCGCGAACCTGGCGATCGCGGTGGCGAAGGCGGTGGCCGCGCTCATCACCGGCTCGGCCGCGATGTGGGCCGAAACGATGCACTCCTTCGCCGACACCGGCAACGAGGTGCTGCTGTTCCTGGGCCTGCGCCGCTCGAAGCGCAAGCCGGATCGAAAACATCCGTTCGGGTACGGGCAGGAGCGGTACTTCTGGGCGTTCCTGGCCGCTCTCGGCATCTTCCTCGTCGGCGGGCTGCTCTCGATCGGCGAGGGCGTGCGCAGCCTGCTGGTGCCGGAGCCGCTGGAGCGCCCGTGGATCGGCATCGTCGTCCTGATCGTGTCGGCCGGCTTCGAGACGTGGTCCTGGCTGACGGCCCGCCGCCAGCTGCGCGAGGACGCCAGGGCGCGCCGCCGCTCGGTTCGTGAGCATCTGGTACGCGCATCCGATCCGAGCGCCACGACGGTCTACCTCGAGGACTCCGCCGCCCTGATCGGCATCGCGCTGGCCCTCGCCGCCATCGTCCTGCACATGATCACCGGCTGGGCCTGGTGGGACCCGGCGGCGAGCATGGCCATCGGCGTGCTGCTGGCCGTCGTCGCGTGGCTGCTCGCGCGCCGCTCCAAGGCCCTGCTCATCGACGCCGCCGCGCCCGACGACGTGATGGAGACCCTGCGCGACTCGATCGGCCCGCAGCCGTGGATCGAGGAGGTCCGGGAACTGCGCGCGGTGTACGTCGGACCCTCCCAGCTGCTCGTCACGCTCGACGTCGCTCCGTCCGGCGAGCTGCGCACCCGCCCCGGCGGCGAGCTGGTCGACCGCGTGACGGACCTGCGCGAGCGCCTGCTGCGCCATCCGGCCGTGGCCGACGCGGTGATCACGGTCGTGTCATGAACGCGGCGCTGCTGGCGGTGCTGGCCGACGTACGGGTGCTGCTGGCCCGGCCCGGCAACGACTTCGCCTGGTCCTCGTTCCTCGACCGGGACGCGGCCCTGACCGAGCTGGACGCCCTGACCGAACGCGTGCGCACCTCCGGCGAGGTACCGTCGGCGCTGCGCATCCTGTTCGCCCCGACCGGCCCGATCCAGGAGGTCGCCATCTCCAGCGGCTGGGGCGACGCGTTCCTGACCCTGGCCGACCGCTTCGACGAGGTGTGCCCGTGAACGTCCTGGTCATCGGCGGCGGCGGCGAGGGCATCGGCCGCGCGGTCACCCGCGCCTTCGCGGCGGCGGGCGACGCGGTGGCCGTGGCGGACATTTTCGACGAGGTGTGCCCGTGAACGTCCTGGTCATCGGCGGCGGCGGCGAGGGCATCGGCCGCGCGGTCTCCCGCGCCTTCGCGGCGGCGGGCGACGCGGTGGCCGTGGCGGACATTTCGGCCGCGCGCGCCGAGGAGGCCGCGGCCGAACTGACCGCCGCCGGCGCCCGGGCCGTCGCGCTGACCGGCGACGTCCGCTCGGCCGCCGACGTCGACGGCTTCGTGTCCCGCGCCGTCGACGCGTTCGGCCGCCTCGACACCCTGGTGACCGTGGTCGGCGGGCAGGTCGCGTTCGTGCCGGCGGTACGGCTGCACGACATGCGCGACGAGGACTGGGACCTCGCGTACGAGATGAACCTGCGCTATGTCATGCGCGCCTGCCGGGCGGCGATCCGCGCGTTCCTCGCCCAGGGCGGCGGCGGCACGATCGTGAGCATCGGCTCGGTGACCGGCACGATGGCGGCGCCCATGCAGGCCGGCTACGGCGCGGCGAAGGCGGGGCTGGCGAGCCTGGCGCGGACGGTGGCGGCGGAGTACGCCCGCGACGGCATCCGCATGAACGTCGTGTCCTGCGGCGCGATCGCCACGGCGGTCGCGAACGCCGCGGGCGCCGGCGAGGACGTGCCGGAGATCCCGATGGGGCGCCTGGGCCGGCCGGAGGACGCGGCGGCGGCCGCGGTGTACCTGGCCTCGCCGCAGTCCGCGTACGTGACGGGCCAGACCCTGACCGTCGACGGCGGCGTGACCGTCCGCGGGCCGTTCGCGAGCTGAGGGCTACGGCCCGGTGCAGCGGACGTCGACCACGGGCAGGCGCGTCATCGGCTGGCCTTCGGCGATCGCGGCACGGGCGAGCGGGACGCCGTCACCGACTTCGACGCCCTCACCGACTTCGATGGCGTCGCCGATGGCACCAGAGAGCGCGAAGCGGACGGCGACACCGAACGCGAAGCGGACGGCGACGCCGAGGCTGACGGCGAGGCCGAGGGCGACGGCGAAGACGGCGGCGTGGGAGACGGTGACAGGGACGACGCGGCCGGGCTGGGGGAGTGCGGCGCTGCGGTCGCGGTCCGGGTCGGCCGAGCGCGCGGCGGCGTCGGGACGGTGCCGGCCGGTGGGACCGCGGCGACGTCGGGCGGGTGGCCGAACCACGGCAGCCCGCCCGGTACCGCCTGACCCAGCGCCGCCACCGCACCCAGCAGCAGCACGGCGGCCACGGACGCGGGAACCAGGGCCCGAGCCGTCCACCGCGCCGTGCCGCTGCGCAGTGGAACGGGCGCCTCCGGCGGTGGGTTCGCGGCGTCGGCCAGTTCGCCCAGCAGCGCCGCCACCTCACCGCTGGCCGGCCGCTCCGCCGGGTCGGCACGGGTGCAACGCGTGACGAGCTCCGTAAGTGCGGCCGGTGGCCGCTCGCCGTCGCCCGCGGCCAGGCAGGCCGACAGGATGCCGCCCAGCGCCCGCACGTCCCGGGCGGCCGCGTCGAAGTCGTCGGCGAGTTCCCCGCCGAAGCCGATCAGCTTGGCGCCCACGCCGGTCAGCAGGACCTTGCCCGGAGTCAGGCGGCCGTGGCTCACCCACTGGCCGTGCGCCTCGGCGATCGCGGCCGCGATCTCGGCCCCGATGCGCGCCGCCGCTCGCCACGGCATCGGCCCGGCGCCGAGCCGGGCGGCCAGCGACGGCCCCTCCGCCAGCTCCATCACCACGAACGGGGTCGGGTCGCGGCCCACGTCGTACACGGCCGCCACGCCGGCGTGCGTCAGCCGCGCGGTCACCCGTCCCGCGTCGAGGAACGCCTGGGCGTGCGCGGCCCGTTCGGGTCGCAGCAGCCGCACGGCCACCGGGCGCCGCAGCAGCGTGTCGTGGCCGCGCCAGACCTCCGCGCCGGCGCCGGCGCCGAGCATGCGCTCCAGGCGGTACCGGCCGTGCAGTTCCATGGCGCCGTCGCGTCCTCGCTCCTGGGGGCCGCTGGTCCGGCCACGACCATTATCGGCCGCCGGAGTGCCGTTGACAGGGCACAACGCAGAATGTTGCAAGAGTGCAATATTTGGCTCGTGCAACAATTATGACGGTCCCGTGTCATTCCCCGGGCGGGCCTGGCGAGGCGGGAACCGGCCTCGGTAGCGTGGCGGGTCCGGTGACCAGCTGACGCGGAGGGAGGGTCGCCGCGATGCCGACGATCGCCCGCCGGTACCGCCTGATCAGCCAGGCCGGGTCGGGTGGCATGGCCCAGGTGTGGCGGGCCGTCGACACCCGCCTCGACCGGACGGTGGCCGTCAAGCTGTTGCTGCCCGAGCTCGCGGGGTCCGCCCGCGCGCGGGACCGGGCGGTGACGGAGGCGCGGGCGGTCGCCCGGATCAACCACCAGAACATCGCCGCGGTGTACGACGTGGGGCGCCGGCGGCGGGTGCCGTACCTGGTGATGGAGTACGTCGACGGCGAGACCCTCGACCGGCGCCTCGGCGGCCCGTCGTCGATGCCGTGGCGCGCCGCGGCCCGCATCGCCGTGCAGGTCGCCGACGGGCTCGCGGCCGCGCATCTGCACCGGGTCGTGCACCGCGACATCAAGCCGGGCAACATCATGCTCACCGCGTCGCGGGTGAAGGTCGTCGACTTCGGGCTCGCCTCGATCCTCGGCGCCGTGTCCGGTGGCCCGAGCCGGCTGCTGCTCGGCACGCCGGAGTACATGGCGCCGGAACAGCTGCGCGGCGAGCCCGTCTCGCCGGCCACCGACGTGTACGCGCTCGGCCTCGTGCTCTTCCAGATGCTGACCGGCGCGCTGCCGTGGTCCGACGCGACCCGGCACGCCCTCGTGCGCCACCGCCGGGCCGGGATCTCGGTGCGCCTGCCCCCGACGACGGAGGTGCCGGCCGAGCTCGTCGCCGCCGTCGACGCGAGCCTCGCCGAGGACCCGGAGCGCCGGCCGTCCAGCCGCCGGATCGCCGAGATCCTGCGGGAAACGCTGCAGCGGTACCCCGATGAGCCCGCACCATCCCCGCCGCTCCCGCCGCCGGTGGCCGTGGCGCGCGGCCCCGAGTGCCCCCGCCACCCGTGCACGGTGCCGTGGCGGTCCGGCTCGCCCCGCCGGCGCCGCCGCACGGCCGTCCTGGTCGCCCTCGGCCTGCTCGTCGCGGCCGGCGGCTGGCTGCGGCCGCTGTGGCCGACCCCCGCCGCGACCGCCGGTGAGCCCCAGCCGGGCGGCGACGGCACCGCCTGCTCGGTCCGGTACGTCGGGCATCGCACCCCGACGACGTTCACCGCCGACCTCGCCGTCACGGGTGCTGCGGCCCCGACGTGGACCCTGGCCTTCACCGCCCCGCCCGGCCAGCGCGTCACGCGGGCGACCGGGTCGGCGGTCAGCCAGTCCGGCACCCGGGTCGTCCTGAGCGGGACCGGCACCGCACCGGCGCGCATCACCATCGCGGGCGCCCTGGACCAGCCCGACACCGGCTTCCCGGCCGCCTTCGAGCTCGACGGCGTCGCATGCCAGCGCACCGTCTCCATCTACACCGTGGCGGCCGCCGGCGCCTGAGCCCCCTGGAGGTGACCGAGCATGATGCTCACCGCGAAGCCGAACACGGTCGAGGTCTCGTGCGACCGCTGCGGCGCCGCACTGCGCACCGCGGGCGCCGACCGGACGGCCCTGTGGGTCCGGGCGCAGGAGCTCGGCTGGCAGGCGGAGCGGCTGGGCGGCATGTGGTGGCACCGCTGCCCGGAATGCGTGCGGCGAGGCGCCGGCGCTTAGGCCCTGTCCTGCCGATCATGCCGGCCTGCGACGGGCCCAGATTCCGCCTGCGCACACGCCGCGAAGGCCTGGTTACAACACCGGTAGCCAGGCCTCCACGGCGCGCACGCAGACGAAATCTGGACCTCGTCTCGGCTCGACATGATCGACAGGACAGGGCCTAGGTCCGGCGGAGGACGGCGTACGTGGCGGCGCCGTAAAGAGCGTGCGGGACCGCGTCGCCGGCCCAGTCCTTGGCGGACCAGGTCCTCGGGTCGCTGATGCCGAACAGCTTGAGCGGCACGTCGGACGAGGCCATCGCGGCGGCGCCGATGAGGGCGATCTCCACCGCCGACGGGAGCGCGCGGCCGCGCTTCGCCAGGGCGGTGTGCAGGACGCCGGCCAGGGCGCCCACCGCGACGCCCACGCCGATGCCGAACAGGGCACCGAGGCCCTCCCGGCGGTTCGGGCTCGGGACCTGGACGCCGGCGTCGTCCGCCATCTTCTCGATGAGGTCCTGCGGGGTGCTGCTCGCCGCCCGGCCGCGTGCGGTCATGTCGAGGTAGCCGGCGGCGTTCAGCGCGGTCGTGCCGGCCGCGCCCGCGAGCGCGCCGCGGAACAGTCCGAGACTCATGGGCGCGCGACCTACCCGCGGCGGCCGGGATCAATCACGGGTGCAGGACCACGCGGCGGCCGTGCAGGTCGCCGCGTTCCAGCATTCGGTGGACCTCGGCCGTTTCGGACAGCGGCAGGTCCAGGGTGGCCCGGCTGCGCAGGTGGCCGGCGGCCAGGTGGCGGTTGACCGCGGCCGCGGCCTCCGCCAGTTCGGCCGTTGTTGCGTGAGAGATCACGAAGCCGGTGATGGAGCGGTCGTGCATGTACAGCGCGGCGACCGGCAGCACCGGATGCGCGTTCGCGCCCGACATGACGACGATCCGGCCGCGGAAGGCCAGGGTGTCGAGGACCGCCGGCAGGTCGTTGTGGCCGGAGGTGTCGAGGTACAGGTCCGGGCGGACCGGGCGCAGGTCCGGGTCCCGGTAGTCCAGCACCTCGTCCGCGCCCAAGGTCGTGCAGTACTCGGCGTCGGCGGCGGACGCTACGGCCACCACCCGGGCGCCCGCCTCGGCGGCCATCGTCACCGCGGCCGCGCCCACGTTGCCGGCGGCGCCCGCCACGACGACCGTTTCACCCGCGCGCAGCCGCCCGTGGGTGAACAGGGCGAGGTACGCGGTGGCGGCCGGATGCAGCACGGTGACCGCCTGCTCCGGCGCGACGGAGGGCGGGAGACGGTACAGGCGATCGATGGAGACGACCGCGCGCTCGGCGGCGGCACCCTGGCGGCCGTCGTGGCCGAGGCTGTTGCACCACACCGGATCGCCGGGCCGGAACGCCGTGGCGCCGGGACCCGTGGACAGGACGGTGCCGGTCAGGTCGCGGCCGACGACGAACGGCATCGGCAGTGGCGTTTCGAACAGACCCGAGCGCACGAACGTGTCCACCGGGTTGACCGTTGTCGCGCGCACCTGGACGAGGACGTCCGTCGGGCCCGGATCCGGTTCGGCGAACTCGCCGAACCGGATCACATCAGGGCTTCCCAGCCGGTGCAGATGAGCGGCTCGCACCAACCGAATTTACTAGGCCCAAGGCGCCGAGACGGCCCAACTGCTGTCGGCGGTCAGGGTCTGCGGGCGGTTGAAGCCGCCGTCACCCGTACCGTTGGCGATGTACACCTGGGACTCGAAGTGGCGCAGGTACGAATCCGGGAAGTTGAGCGACTCGAACGTCACCCCCGTGCCACCCACGCCCGGTCGCGCGCAGAAGGTGGCGTCGGCGCGCATGAGGGCGGAGCCGTCGTCGGGCGAGTTGCGCACCCGGCTGTCGCTGTGGCGCAGGAACTGGCCCGGGAAGTTCACCGACTCGAAGGAGTAGCAGGAGGAGTCGGCCAGGCCGCGCCGCACCGTGTACGTCGCGTCGGCCTTGAGCAGCGCGCTGCTCCCGCCGTTGACGATCTCGGTCCAGGCGAGGCTGTCGGCGTGGCGCAGGTACCGGTCGGTGTGCCCCCACGTGGTGACCCGCAGCGACTGCCGCGCGTCGGTGGCGAGCAGGACCGAGCTGCGCCACAGCGCCGGGGCGGCCACGTCCCAGGTCGCGTCGGCCGCGAACCCGGCCGCCGTGTCCCAGGCGTTCGGGCCGCCGCTGCGCGCGAGGTACACGTTGTCGGCGTAGTGGCGCATGAACGCACCCGGGAAGTTGAGCGACTCGAACGACGTGCCGCCGGCGGCCAGGCCCGGGCGGCTGCACCAGGTCGCGTCCGCGGCGAACGGGCCACCCGTGTCGGGGTCGATCCGGACGCGGTTGTCGGCGTGGCGCAGGTACCGGCCGGGGAAGTTGACCGACTCGAACGAGTAGCAGCGCGGGTCGGCCAGGCCGGCCACGGTGCGGAAGGACGCGTCCTGGCGCGGCCCGTCCCCGCCGGCCGACGTGAGCACGTCGGTGCGCGCGAACGAGTTCGAGTGCCGCAGGTACCGGTTCGTCAGCCCGCTCGTCGTCACCTTGAACGAACGAACATGCCCGAGCGTCAGTACGACCGGTGCGTTCAGGTTGCGCGAGGCGTTGATGAGCGCCGAGTGCGCCGCCCGGAGCTGGTTCGTGTCCACCTTCTGCACGCGGCGGTCATAGGTGAACAGTCCGTTGTACTCACCCTCGACGTCGGTGATCTCCGTGTAGACGTACGCGGAGACGCCCTTGGTCGTCATGAGCTGCTGCACGTCGCGCACCATGCCGGTGTAGCGGTCGTTCAGCTGCGCGGCGCTGCCCATCTGCTCGTAGGCGAAGAACTGCCCGTCGGGGCTGTATTCGTGGCCGGGCGTGCGCAGCCCGAGCCCGCCGAACTCGCCGAGCACCGAGACCCTGGTCGCCGAGGGGCGCGGCGCGTCCGGGCCGGTGTAGACGTGCCAGTCGATGATGTCGCCAGTCCCTGGATCACCCTTCGAGGCGCAGCAGTTGTACCCGCTGTGCGCGTTCACCAGCCGCGTGTTGTCGTAGTTCTTGAGGTCGGTCGTGACGCGGCGCGTGTCGGCGAGGTTCCACTCACCCCAGCCCTCGTTGAAGGGCACATAGGTGACGACAGCGGGCGAGAAGCGGTGCTCGTCGATGATCTCGCGGGCCTCGGTCTCGAACTCGGCGATCTGGGCGGGGCTCCGGTTCGCGTCGAACGCGAGCGTGGACGGGATGTCCTGCCACACCAGCAGGCCGAGGCGGTCGGCGTGGTAGTACCAGCGCGCGGGTTCGACCTTGATGTGCTTGCGGACCATGTTGAACCCGAGGTCCTTGTGCTTCTGCAGGTCGGAGGCGAGCGCGGCGTCGGTCGGCGCGGTGTACAGCCCGTCGGGCCAGAACCCCTGGTCGAGCGTGCCGATCTGGAACACGAACTCGCCGTTGAGCGTCGGGCGCAGCACCCCGTTCACGAGTTTGGTGCCGATTTCACGCATCCCGAAGTAGCTCACCACCTGGTCCACAGTGGAGCCCGACCCGTTGCGCAGGGAGACGCGCAGGTTGTACAGGAAGGGATCGTCGGGCGACCACCGCCGGGCGTTCGGCACCGGTACCGTGAAATCGGTGAACCCGCCGGTCGACGAACCCACCACCGTGGTGCCGTTCATGGCCTCCGCCAGCACCGTGTGCCCGCTGACATCGCCGCGGGTGAACACGCGCACCCGCGCCGTGTTGTTCGAGATGTTCGGGTAGATGTCGACCGAGTAGATCGAAGAGGTGGACGTCGGCTCCATCCACACCGTCTGCCAGATGCCGGAGCTCGGCGTGTAGAAGATGCCGCTGGGGTTGTTGACCTGCTTGCCGACGGGCTGCTTCTCGCCGCGTCCGTCGCTCGGGTCGTACACCCGCACGATCAGTTCGTTGTTTCCCCCGTTGAGCTGCGGGGTGATGTCGACCTCGAAGCGGTCGTAGCCGCCCTTGTGCGTGGTGACCTGCTGGCCGTTGACCCACACGGTGGCCTCGTAGTCGACCGCGCCGAAGTGCAGCTGCACCCGGCGGCCGGCCCACGACGCGGGGACGGTGAACGTGCGGCGGTAGAACATCAGGTCGCGGTTGTCGTTGCGCATGATGCCGGACAGCGCGGACTCCACCGGGTACGGCACGAGGATCCGCTCCGGCAGCGTCTGCCCGACCGGCGGCGCGGCGTTGCGGTTCACGTTGCCGGCCCCGTCGGTGGCGGGGTTCAGAAACTC
Organism: Dactylosporangium sp. CS-033363; assembly: GCF_050942475.1. Classification (NCBI taxonomy): domain Bacteria; kingdom Bacillati; phylum Actinomycetota; class Actinomycetes; order Micromonosporales; family Micromonosporaceae; genus Dactylosporangium; species Dactylosporangium sp. CS-033363. The sequence continues at coordinate 4,758,233 of NZ_CP192032.1, forward strand.
CCACTCACCGTTGAGGTTCTGCCAGTCGGGCCGGGTCATCTGCGGCCGCGGGTACTCCGGCAGCGGGTTGGTGGTGGACACCTGGCTGGTCCAGGGCGTGGTCAGGGGCGGCGCCTTGGGCGAGACGGCGGCGGAGACTTGCTGGGCGACGACGATGCCGGCGGCCAGCAGCACGGCCACCGCCGCCGAGGCGACGAGGGTGCGGCGCATGGGACTCCTTGTTGGCGGGGCAAGGGGAGCGCGAAGTCCCGAGACCGTAACATGGACATGTTTAAACGTAAACCACCATGTTCGCTCAGCATTTGTGCGGTGGAGTCAAGACTTTTCGAACATGGCGGGTCGGCCGCCTCGTCCATGAACCGTGAGAACGGGCGCCGGGTCGTGGCGTTCACCCATCCGGGCAAGATCCGCGAAAGCCCCGCTGAACTGCGGGTTCGGGCGCTTCACTAGGAGGAACACGACTCCGAAGGTGCATCATGTCCCGATCACGTGCCGTCGCGCTGGCGACCCTCGTTGTGCTCTCGTCCGCGTTGCTCGGGCTCCGTCCCGCCGCCGCCGCGGAGGTCCCGCTCGACGGCAGTATCGTCGTCACCGGGACGGGCGAGGTCTCCGGCCGGCCCGACACGCTCACCGCCGACCTCGCGGTCGAGACCAACGAGTCCACAGTGGACAAGGCGATGAGCTCGGCGACCGCGGCGGCCACCCGGATGCGCGACGCGCTCCTGCACGCGGGGCTGACCGAGGCCGACCTGCAGACCGCGAATGTCAGCGTCGCCTCGCAACGCGACGACCGCGGCACGGTCACCGGCTACACGGTCACGCAGGGGCTCTCCGCGACCATCCGGAACCTGCCGCAGGCCGGGCCGGTCCTGTCGCAGGCCATCGCGGCCGGCGGCGAAGCGGCCCGGCTGAACGGCGTCTGGTACGCGATCGAGGACGACACGGCCCTGCTCGCCGAGGCGCGCGGGAAGGCCTTCGCCGACGCCCGGGCCAAGGCCGAGCTGTACGCCCGCGCGGCAGGCGGACAGCTCGGCCCGGTCGTCTCGGTGCGGGAGGTGCCGGCCGGCGACGTGGTCCCGGTCCCCGCGGGCGGCCCGGACTACCGGTCGGGAATGGACGCGCCGATCCCGATCGAACCGGGCCGGCAGCGGCTGACCGTCACCGTCACCGTGGAGTGGTCCCTGCAGCCGGTACCGGCGGGGGTCAGCCTCCGTGGTTCGGCTGGAACTTCGGGACGACCGTCTTGAGGCGGGCGCCCGGCGCCGTGGTGGTGGCGATCGAGTCGAACAGCGTGCGGCCGAGCACCGAGTGCGCCTCGACCGCCGGGTGGGTGGCGCCGTAGTTGTCGAGGTCGGCGAGGCCCTCGGCGAAGAAGCCGTAGACGAGCGCGGGTGCGCCGTCCGCGCCGAACATGATGCCGGCCTCGTGCCGGGCCGCGCCGAGGGTGTTGAAGTCGGCGCCGTACTTCGTGGCGATCCGGCTGCGCTCCTCCGAGGACATGTTGCGCCGGATGCCGTCGTGGTAGCCGTTGATCCAGCGCAGGATGCCCAGCAGGAACGTGCAGGAGCTCGGCGACAGCAGCGTGCCGCCGGCCAGGCGGGTCAGCAGGTTCGTGATCTCGTGCGGGGTCGTGGTGCCGAGGAAGAACCGGTTCGGGTTGGCCACCGGCTCGACGCGGGTGTGCACGAACCCCTTGGCCGCGAGGATGTCGTTGATCTCCAGCGCGGGGACCACCCGGCCGCACATGCGCACGGCCGTGTTGTCGGAGACGAGCAGCATCGCGGTGAGGAAGTTGGCGACCGTGATGTCGTCGCCCCAGACCGTGTGCAGGAAGTAGATGCCGCTGCCGCCCAGGATGATGTCGGCCTGCAGGTCGAGCTTCTGCCCGAGCTGCAGCTGGCCGCGGTCGACCTTGTCCATGACGGCGGTGGCGACGGCGAGCTTCTGCACGCTGTAGCCGTTGACGACGTGGTCGGCGTCGTCCTCGACGACGGTCTCGAACGCGCCGCTCGCGCCGACGCGGGTGACGTGGGAGTACCAGGTGCCGCCGGCCTTGGCCTTCTGCCGGCCGTACACGCGGCGGATCTTCTCGTTCGGGGGCAGTTTCGCCAGGTCGTCCTGTCCGGCCGCGGAGGACGCAGCGGGCGCGGCGGATGCCGTGCCCCCGGCGACGAGCGCGGCGGCGGCCCCGGTCCCGGCCGCGAGTGCGGCGCGACGGCTCAAACCCATGGTGTGCCCTCCCCGTGCAACTGGGCAAGCCCGGCGAATCCGGGCAAGCCATGCAGGGGAGGCTAGGCGGTGCGCAACGCGCATTCAAGTTGACAAATCCGACAGCGGATCGGTGCAACCTTTACGGCCCCGTCGGTACCCAGAACCGGAACTTGTCCCCGCGCCGGTCCTCCAGCACGCCGCCGTTGATCTCGATCACCCGGCGCGAAGCGTCATTGGTGACATCACACGTAAGTAGGGCCGACTCGATCCCGAGCCCGCGCGCGAGCGGCAGCGCGGCGCGCAGCATCGCGGTGGCATACCCGCGCCGCCGCGCCGACGGCCGCACGTCGTAGCCGATGTGCCCGCCGTCCTCCAGCAGATGCGGGGTGAGCCGGTGCCGGATCGCGAGCCGGCCGAGGTACTCCGCGCCCTCGACCCACCACAGCGTCGTCGACGGCACGAAGCCCGCCTTGCGGGGCGAGTCCTCCAGGGCCTGCGCGCGCAGGTCGCCCACGTACTCCGCGAACCCGGCCGCCGTGCCCCACCTTCCGCCGTAGTCCTGCATCTCCCAGGCGATCATGCTGCCGTCGTCCTGCCCGCCACGCCCCTCGGCGCGGAACTCGGCCATGGCGGCCAGGAACGACTCGTGAACGTCAATGGTGGGCGGGATCAGCTCAGGCACGGACCCACCATACGGTCGATCAGTTCAGGACCTTCAGCATTTCTTCGGCGAGCGGGCCGGCCGACGCGGGGTTCTGGCCGGTATACAGGTTGCGGTCCACCACGGTGTAGGGCTTCCACATCTCGCCGCGGGTGAACTCGACGCCGAGGTCCTTCAGGGCGTCCTCCAGCAGCCAGCGGGCCTTGCGGGCCAGGCCGACCGCGTCCTCCTCGTCGTTGGTGAAGGCCGTCACGCGGTACCCCTTGAAGGGCGAGATCCCATGATCGCGGGTGGCGAGCATCGCGGCCGGCGCGTGGCAGACGATCGCGAGGGGTTTGCCGGAGGCCAGGGCGGCGGTCAGCAGGCGGCCCGAGTCCGGGTCCTCCCAGAGGTCCTGCATCGGGCCGTGGCCGCCCGGGTAGTACACGGCGTCGTAGTCCTCCAGGCGGGCCTCGGCGAGCTGGATCGGGCGGCGCAACTCCTCGGCGGCGCGGATCACGCCCTCCTGCCGGAGGGAGATCTCCTCGCTGCCCGCCATGGCGGGGCGCAGGCTCATCGAGTCGACGTGCGGGACCACGCCGCCGGGGGTGGCGACGGTGATCTCGTGGCCGGCCTCCGAGAGGGTGGCGTAGGGCGCGGCGAACTCCTCCGCCCAGTATCCGGTCGGGTGGCGGGTGCCGTCCTTGAGCGTCCAGTAGCTGGCTCCGGTCAGCACGAACAGGATCTTGGCCATGGTGCAAGGGTCGCCGGAGGGCCGTACCGGCGCATGGTCCTGCCCGGGTGACCACCGTGCGGAGCCGTCCGCCCGGGCCTACCGTGGGATCATGCGCAACGGTCTGGCGGACGACTTCCTGCTGCTCGCCCTCGACGACAAGGGCAGCAACCTGGCCGGCGACCCCGGCCTCGACTACGGCCTTTCGGGCGCGGTGCTGCTCGACCTGATGCTCGCCGGCCGGCTCGACCTGGCCGGGCAGCGGGTCACGGTGACCGACCCCGGCCCGACCGGCGACCCGTTGGCCGACGGGGTGCTGGCCCGCATCGCCGGGGCGCCCCGGCCGCGCAAGCCCGACGACTGGATTCAGCCACTCACCGACGGCCTGCGCGCCGCGGTGCTCGACCGCCAGGTGGCCGCCGGGGTCCTGCGGCGCGAGCGGGAGCGCCTGCTGTGGGTGATTCCGCTGACCCGGTACCCGTCGGCGACCGGGGCGGAACCCGCGACCGAGACCGCGGTGCGGCGCGAGCTGACCGCGGCGCTGGACGGCTCCGGGCCGGTCTCCGCGCGCACGGCCGCGCTGCTCGGGCTGCTGCAGGCGGTCGGGCTGGCCAGGAAGGTCTTCCCGGGGCGGCCGGCGAAGGAGCTCAAGGCGCGCCTGGACGAGATCGAGGCGGGGAACTGGGCGGCCGAGGCGGTCCGCCAGGCGATCGCCCGCATCCAGGCGCTGATCGGCGCCATGGCGGCCGTGTCCGCGGCCACCGCCGCGACGACCGCGACGACCACCTGAGCCGCCTCGCGGTCGTCACCGGGGCGGGCCGCGGGCTCGGCGCCGCCCTGGCTGACCGGCTCGCCGACCAGGGCTGGGACGTCGTGCCGTGCGTGCGCACCGGGCCCGGGGTGATCCAGGACGTCCGTGACCCGGTCGGGCCCGACCTGCTCGCGGCGGTCGGCCGGCGGCCGGTCGACGCGCTGATCAACAACGCCGGGGTCGGGGCGCCCGGCCGGCCCCTCGCCGAGGTCGACCCCGGCTCCGTGCTGCACGCGGTGGACGTGAACGTGGCCGGGCCGCTGCGGCTCGCGCAGGCGCTGCTGCCGAACCTGCTCGCCGCCCCGGCGCCGCTGATCCTCAACGTGTCGTCGCGGCTCGGGTCGCTCGGCGCCCAGGCGGCCGGGGAGTTCCGGGGGCGGACGACCAGTTACGCGTACCGCATCGCCAAGGCCGCCCAGAACATGCTCACCATCGCCCTGGCGCAGGAGCTGGCGGGGCGGGTGCGCTGCTGGGCCGTACACCCGGGAAGCCTGACGACGGCGATGGGCGCGGCCGGCGCGAGCACCCCGCCCGGGGAGGCGGCGGCCAGGCTCGTGCGGCTGCTGGACAGCCCCGACCCCACCTCGCCGCGGTTCGTCTCGCTCGACGGCCCCGACCTGCGCTGGTAACCCGTCAGCTCGGCGCGACGAGGTCCAGGTGGCCGGCGACGAACGTCTGGACCTGCTCGGTGCGGATCGCCTCCAGCAGGTCCAGCGTCGTCTGGTCGAGCAGCTCGGCGTTGGCCACGTCCGGATCGTTGTGGAACGTCCCGTTGTTGGTCTTGATCGTGAGCAGGTCGTCGCCGCCGATGCCCTTCATGGCGTACACCCAGTCGGCCAGGTCGATGCCGCCGCTGTCGATGGTCATCGCCTTGCCGACCACCTGCAGCACCGAGTTGAGCTTGCCCGGGTCGGTGAGCACGTCGCGGCTGAGCATCTTCTTGAACAGCGCCTTGAGGAACTGCTGCTGGTGGCGCTGCCGGTCGTAGTCGCTGTTGGGCAGCAGCTCGCGCTGGCGGACGAAGTCGAGCGCCTCCCACGGCTCGAGGTGCTGATAGCCGACGTGGTAGACCTGAGGGGTCACGCCCGGCACCGGCGAGAGCCCCTGTCCGCCGTCGCTTCGGGTGTACTGCCTGAAGGGCACCGCATAGTCGCCCTTGGCATCCTTGCCGATGTGGATCGACGTGGTCTCCTCGTCGACGTACATGTCCACCCCGCCGAGCACCTCGACGACCTGCTGGAAGCCGGTGAAGTCGACGATCGCGGCGCCGTCGAACGTGATGCCCCACAGCGTCTTGATGGTCAGCGCGAGCAGCTCGACCGCGTGGGCGCGCTGGTTGGCCCCGGTGAGCCCGTTGCCGCCCCAGGCGTAGGCGCCGTTGATCTTGTCGTGCCCGCCCTCGTAGACCCTGGCCCCGTTGTCGTACTCCGGGATCTTCACCCAGGTGTCCCGCGGGATCGACACCAGGTAGGCCTGATCGTGCGACGCCGGGATGTGCAGGATGATGATCGAGTCGGCCCGGACCAGCTCGTTGGGGTCCTGGTCCGGCCGCGCGTCGATGCCGATGAGCAGGATGTTCTTCGCCCCGGTGATGTCGACGTGGCCCTTCTGCTGGGCCTGCCGCCCGCTGTCGCCGAGGAGGTTCTGCTGGGCGACGCTGCGGGTGGCGTACGAGAACAGCACCTGCTTGCTGATCAGCGCGACGGCGGCGAGCAGGGTGAGCGCGACCCCGCCGGCGATGAGCAGGCGCGCCCACCGCGGATCGCGTCCGGGCAGGCTCTTGCTCACGGGCGAACTCCTCGGGCACGGCAGGCTGAAATCCCTACTCTAACGAGATCATCAACACCCCGGGGGCCGTGTCGGCCCTGGTTTGGTTTTCCGGGCGCCGGGGCATTCACGTTCACGAGAACAACCCCGGAACTTGGAGGCGTGACATGACCGTCGGCGGCATCATCTCCGCACTGGTCGTCGGCTTGATCATCGGCGCGCTGGGGCGCCTGGTCGTGCCCGGCAAGCAGAACATCCCGATCTGGCTCACCATCGTCATCGGCATCATCGCCGCGCTGATCGGCACCGCCATCGCGCGCGGGGCCGGCTGGGCGGACACGTCCGGCGTGGACTGGCTGGAGATCGTCATCCAGGTCGTCCTGGCGGCGCTCGGCGTGTGGGCGGTGGCCGGCTTCTACGGCCGGCGCGGCGTTCGCTGACTCGTTGCTTTGCGGTAACGGTGCGGTGCGGCGGCGGAGTTTCGGCTCCGCCGCCGCACCGTGTTCTGGGTCCTAGCCGAAGACGGCGACCCGCTTCTGCACGATCCCGCCGACCGTCGTGAACTCCCCGCCGGCGGTGACGGTGCCGGTGAGCGCACTGGCGGCGAGCGCCCGCACCCCGACGATGCCGTTGGCCTGCGGCGCCCAGGTGGTGAGCTTGCCGCCCGAGCTGACGGCCGCGAGCTTGACCCGCTTGGCCGCCCCGTCCCGGCAGATGCCGTGCGAGCCGTTGCGCGTCGTGGTGCACGCCGCGTCGAAATGGCCGCCGAGATAGGTGATGCCGTCCAGCACGGTCACGGCCTGGACGTCCCCGTCGAAGACCCGCTGCCAGCGGTTTCCTCCGTTGGTACCGTACGCGGCGGCCCGGCCCCCCTGCCCGCCCATCGCCACCGCGATCAACGCCCCGCCGGCCTCCGCCCCGGGAACGGCGGGGGAGGGCGCGACCGCCGGAGCGTCGGCCGCGGCCACGCCGAGCACGACGGCCGGCGGGTTGGGCCGGAACCCGCGGTCCAGCGCGCCGGTGGCCGGATCGAGCGCGGCCAGCCGCAGGATGCTCGTCCCGTTGATCCGGTGGAAGCCGCCGCCGGCGTACACCCGGGTCGACGTCACCGCGATCCCGGCCACGGCGTCGTCGGCGGCGGCCGCCCACCCGGTGTCGAGCCGCCCGTCGGCGAGCGTGAACGCGGCCAGGTTGGCGCGGGTGACCCCGTCGACGCCGGAGAAGTGCCCGCCGACGTACAGCCGGCCGTGCCCGGTCGCGATCGTCGCCGGCTGGCCGGAGATCTTGTGCTGGAAGGCGGTGACCGCCCCGCTGTCGGCGTCGAGGGCCGCGAGCCGCTGCCGGGCCGCGCCACCGACGGTGCCGAAGTCGCCCGCGGCGAAGACGGTGCGCTCGGCCACGGCGAGGGCCCGCACGGTCGCGTCGGCGTCCGGCGCCCAGGGCAGCAGCTTGCCGGTCCGCGCGTCGAAGGCGGCGAGCCGCTGGCGGGGCACCCGGTGCCCGTCGACGACCGCGGCGGTGAAGGCGCCGCCGACGTACACCGTGCTGTCCCGGTAGGCCACCGCGTAGACCGGCCCGTCGAAGGAGGGCGCGGGCAGCGGGTCGGACGAGACGGACGCCACCGCGGGGACGGCGGCGAGGACGGCGAGCGCCCCCACGAGCACGGGCAGGCGGCGCCGGCGCGGGGCGATGTTCCGGACTAATCGGGCCAAGGGCATGACGGCGACCGTATCGGTCGCAACCGGTTCAAGACACCCGGACCGCATCGACCGGCGTACCCGCGGCGCAAGTTCGACCAATCGGGGTAGCCCGATGGCATGGCGGCCCCGGGAGTGGCGCAACGCCCCCGCCCGCCCGTCGTTGTATCCCCCGCGAGGCGACTCTGCCGGTTGGCCGGGTGGCCCCGATCCGTCAATATGGCGGCGTGGGCATGACAGCGTCCGGTCGCCGCGTCGTGGTCGGCTGCGGCCTGGCCGCGGTCGCGCTCCTCGCCGCCGCCTACGCGGCCACCGCCGCCACGATGATCGTCGCGGTCGCCGCCCTGGCCCTGGCCGGCGTCCTCACCCAGCTGTCCGGCTCCGGCACCGCCCCGCGCCGCGACCGCATGCTCCTGCCGCTGGCGGCGAGCGTCGCGCTGTCCTCGCTCGCCGCGCTGTACGTGGTGTGGGCCGCCGTCACCCCCGAGGGCCCGATCCCGTGCGTCGGCCCGTCCAGCGCGGCCCGGCTCGGCCTGGCCACCGCGTGCGCCGCCCAGCTCGCGGCGGCCGCGGTCCTCCTGCGCGCCGCGAACCGCGACCGCGGCGCCGCGTCCTGGCGGGCCTACCTGCGGCTCAACCCGCGCATCGCCGCGTCCCTGGCCGTCGGCCTGCACCTGGCCGCGCCCGCCGCCACGTTCGCCGTGCTGGCCGGGGCGACCGCCTGCCACCTGAGCCACACGCGGCTTCTGGACACGCTCGCCGCCGGTACCGTCGCCGCCGCCATCGCCGCCGTCGACCTTCTCCTCGCGGCGCGGCTGGTCGGCCTGGCCACCCTCGCGCCGGCCCGCCCGGTCGACACCGACGGCATCGAGCTGGCCCTGCTGGCCGCGGACATCCGCTCGGTCGCCCAGCTCACGGTCGTGCACCTCGCCCACGACGAGCTCATGGTCACCGCCCGGGTCGGCCTGCCCGCCGGTGCCGACGTGCCCGCCACCCTGCACCGCGCCCGGGCCCACATCCAGGACTTCGTCCCCACCGCCCGGCACATCTACCTGCGGCCCGAGTCGCCGCGCTAGTCCATGTCCCACTCGCCCGGACGGAGGCCCGCCCGGATGGCCTCGACGGCGGCGGCGAGCCTGCGGCACACGCAGCCGTCGGTCACGGCGACCGAGCTAACGCCAGGGCGGCGGGTCGGCGCGGTGGAGCAGCGGGTCGCCGGCCCGGAACGTGCGCACCGGGCCGGGCGGGGTGCGCGGGCCCTCGAAGCGCACGGTGACCCGGCCGAGCCCGGCGCCCCAGACCCAGCCGGCGCCGTGCTCGTCGTGGTGGACGTCCTGGCCGGTGCGCCATTCCAGGTCCACGGCAGGGGCCGGGGCGCCGGCCGGCTCCAGTGGTTCGAAGGTGGCCTCGGCGCCGATCGGGAAGAGGCCGTCCTGGGCGAACTCGGTCAGCGCCGAGACGCCCACACCCAGCAGGCGCAGGCCGCTCGTCACGTCGATGTCGGCGAGGAGCCGCCGGGCCGCGTCGAGGATCGTGGCCGGCTCGTCGGTCGGCTGGTCCCGGGTGGCGGAGCGGGTGATGGTGGTGAAGTCGAAGTACCGGGCCTTCACCGTCACGGTACGCCCGGACAGCCCCGCCGCCCGCAGCCGTTTCGCCACCCGGTCGGCCAGCTGGTCGAGCTCGCGGCCGAGGGCGGCGCGGTCGGCGACGTCGGTGCCGAAGGTCTCCTCGGCCGAGACGGACTTCGTGTCGCGCTCGGGGACGACGGGCCGGTCGTCGTCGGCGCGCGCGAGGCGGAACAGCCCGTTGCCGTGCGCCTGCCCGAACCACGCCACGAGGTCGATCAGCTCCCGCGCGGCCAGGTCGCCGATCGTGCGCACCCCGGCCTGGCGCAGCCGCTCGGCGGTGGCCGGGCCGACGCCCCACAGCTTGGTCACCGGGAGCGGGTGCAGCACCGCCAGCTCGTCGCCCGGGCCGACGACCGTGAGGCCGTCCGGCTTGTCCAGGTCGGAGGCGATCTTCGCGACCAGCTTCGACGTGCCGATGCCGACCGAGCCGGTCACGCCGCCGGTGGCGGTGGCGATGCGGGCCTTGATGTCGCGGGCGAGCGCGGTCACGGCCGGCGTCACGCAATCGTGGCCGCCGGCTGCCAAGTCGACGAACGCCTCGTCGATCGAGACCTGCTCGACCAGGGGCGACACCTCGCGCAGCAGCTCCATCACGACCTGGCTGGTTCGCCTGTACGCCTCGAAGCGCGGCACCAGGTACGCCGCCCCCGCCGGCAGCCGGCGCCGCGCCTCGGCCATCGGCATCGCCGAGCGCACCCCGAACGCGCGGGCCTCGTACGACGCCGTCGACACCACCCCGCGCCCGGCGATCCCGCCCACGACGACGGGCCGGCCGCGCAGCGACGGCTTGTCCCGCTGCTCGATGCTGGCGAACGCGGCATCGAGGTCGAGGTGCATGATCGTCCGGGTCGAGGTCGGGCTCAAGACAGGCGCAGCGTCCCCGTCGCCGACACCACGCCGGAGCCCTCCACGACCACCCGCGAGCCGGTGACGGTCACGGTGATCCGGCTGGGCCGCCCCATCGCGTGCCCTTGCTCGATGACGACCGGCGACGGCGCGAGTCCCTCGGACACGAGCAGCGCGGCGAGCGGCCCGGCGGCCGTACCGGTGGCGGGGTCCTCGGGAATGCCCATCGCCGGGTTGAAGAACCGCGCATAGGCGCCGCCGTCGAGCGTGAACACGTAACAGCCCTCGCCGCCGCACTCGCGCAGCACGGCCACGAGCCGGTCCGCGTTGACGGCGACGCCGTCCACGTCGGCGCGCGACCCGACCGGCACGAGCAGGTGCCCGGCGCCGGTGGACACCACCCGCGCGTCGCGATCGGCCACGAGGGACGACTCACGCAGCCCGAGCGCGGCGGCGAGCGCCGCCCGGTCGGACGCGACGGCGCCGAAGAACGGCGGCGACTGCTCCATCGCGATGGAGATGCGGCCGTCGGGGGAGCGCGTGGCGTACACGGGAAGGACGTCGGCGCCGATTTCCTGATAAAAGGTGTCGGCGTCACGCGTCAGCAGCGTGCCGGCCAGCCACAGCCAGGCCCCGAGCGCGTTGTGGCCCGCCCCGAAGACCTCCTCGCCCGTCGGGGTGAACGAGCGCAGCCGCCGCGTGGCCCCCGGGCGGGTCGGCGTGACGACGAACGTGGTCTCGGACTGGTTGAACTCGCGCGCGATCGCGCGCAACTGCGCGTCGGTGAGCCCGTCCGCGTCGGGCACGAGCGTGAGCGGCGCGCCGGTGAGCGGGGCGGCCGCGAACACGTCGACGTACGCGAACGCGGTCACTGCAGCCCGGTGCGCACGGAGGTGATCCGCTGGGTGTTGAAGCCGAGCCAGTGCATGCGCCCGACGTACCGGGCGTGCTCGATCTTCAGGCAGCGGTCCACGACGACGTCGAGCCCGGCGTCCTCGGCGATCTTCGCACCCTCCTCGTTGATCACGCCGAACTGGCACCAGAGGGCCTTCGCGCCGGCGGCGACCGCCTCGCGGGCGATGCCGGGCAGCGCGGCCGGGGCGCGGAAGACGTTCACCACGTCGATCGGCACCGGCACGTCGGCCAGGGACGGGTACGACGTCTCGCCGAGGATCTGCTGCTCGCGCGGGTTGACCGGGATGACGGTGTACCCGTGCCGCTTGAGGTAGTAGCCGACGAAGTACGACGCGCGCAGTTCGTTCGCGGACAGTCCGACGACCGCGATGGTGCGCGCGGTGTGCAGTACACGCTGAATGGTCTGGGTGTCCTGGTAGTGCTGGAGGTCCATCAGCCCGCCTTGGAGACGTTGGTGAAGCCCTGCTCGAGGTCCCACAGCAGGTCCTCGACCGACTCGGTGCCCACCGAGAGCCGCACGGTGCCGGGGCCGACCCCGGACGCGGCCAGTTCGGCGTCGCTGAGCTGCCGGTGGGTGGTGCTCGCGGGGTGGATGATCAGGCTCTTCGCGTCGCCGACGTTGGCCAGGTGCGACCAGAGCGAGACGCCGCGGATGAGGTTCTGCCCGCCCTCGCGCCCGCCCGCGCAGTCGAAGGAGAACACCGCGCCGGCCCCGCGCGGCAGGTACTGCTCGACGAGCGCCTTGTACCTGCTGCCGGGCAGGCCGGGGTGGGTGACGTTGCTGGCGAGCTCGTGCTCCTCCAGGAACGCGGCCACCGCGAGCGCGTTGCTGACGTGCCGCTCCATGCGCAGGCTGAGCGTCTCCAGGCCCTGCAGGAACAGGAACGCGTTGAAGGGCGACATCGCGGCGCCCAGGTCGCGCAGCGTCTCCGCGCGCAGCTTCATCAGGTACCCGTACGTGCCGAACGTCTCGTGGAACTGCAGCCCGTGGTAGGCGGGCGACGGGTCGGCGATCACCGGGAAGCGCCCGTTCGACCAGTCGAAGGTGCCCGCCTCGGTCACGACGCCGCCGATGCTGGTGCCGTGCCCGCCGATGAACTTGGTCGCCGAGTGCACGACGATGTCCGCGCCCCACTCGATCGGCCGGCACAGGTACGGCGTGGCGAACGTGTTGTCCACGATGAGCGGCACGCCGTGCTCGTGGGCGATCGCGGCGACGGTCGCGATGTCGAGCACGTTGCCGGCCGGGTTGCCGATCGTCTCGGCGAAGAAGGCCTTGGTGTTCGGCTGGACCGCGGCCCGCCAGGCGTCCGGGTCGTCCGGGTCGACCCAGGTCAGCTCGACGGTCATCTTGCGCAGGAGGTGCTTGAGCTGGTTGACCGTCCCGCCGTACAGCGCCGAGGAGCTGACCACGTGGTCGCCCGGCTGCAGCAGCGTGAACAGCGCCGCCGCCTGGGCCGCGATGCCGCTGGCGAACGCGACCGCGCCGACCCCGCCCTCCAGGTTGGCGATGCGCTCCTCGAGCACGGCGACCGTCGGGTTCATGATGCGCGAGTACGTGTTGCCGTACTCCTGCAGGTTGAAGTACGCGGCCGCGGACTCCGGGTCCTCGAACACGTAGCTGGTGGTCTGGAAGATCGGCACCGCCCGCGCCCCGGTGTTGGGGTCGGGCCGCTGCCCGGCGTGCAGCTGCCGGGTCTCGAAGCCGAAGTCCCGGTCCTGCTCAGCACGAAAAGTCACTCGCTGTCGCCTTCCTCGCCGAGGAACCGGCGGATGATGGGCGTCTGCCGGGCCTCTTCCAGCAGGAAGCAGTCGTGGCCGTAGGGCGCCTCGATCAGGTGGAACTCTACCGCCTTGCCGAGCTCGACCAGTGCCGCCTCGATGTCGCGGGAGGCGGCGGGCGGATAGAGCCAGTCGGAGCTGAACGCGATGAGCAAGGTCTTCGCCTGTACCGCCGACAGGGCCTTCGCCAGCGTCCCGCCGTGCTGGCGGGCCAGGTCGAAGTACGTCAGCGCGCGGGACAGGTAGAGATAGGTGTTCGCGTCGAACCGGCGCACGAACGAGTTCGCCTGGTGCCGCAGGTAGTTCTCGACCTGGAACTCCGGCTCGGTGATCGTGTACCGCACGTCGTCGGCGAACTGCAGCCGCCGGGCGAAGCGATCCTCGAGCGCGGGCGCGGACAGGTACGTGATGTGCCCCACCATCCGCGCGACGCCCATCCCGGCCTCGGGCGCCCGGCCGGTCCCGTGGTAGTGACCGCCCTGCCACGCCGGGTCACCCATGATGGACTCGCGGGCGATCGCGTTCCAGGCCACGCCCTGCGGGTGCAGCGCATGCGTGCTGGCGATCACGACGATCGCGCCGACCTCGCCGGGGTACGAGACGGCCCACTGCAGTGCCTGCATGCCGCCCAGCGAACCGCCGGCCACCGCGGCCAGCCGCTCGATGCCCAGTTCGCGCAGGACCGCGCGCTCGGTGCGGACCATGTCGGCCACCGTGACGACCGGGAAGTCCGAGCCGTAGGGGCGCCCGGTGGCCGGGTCGGTCGAGGACGGGCCGGTGGTGCCGCGGCAGCCGCCGAGCAGGTTCGTGCACACGACGAAGTACCTGTCGGTGTCGAACGCCTTGCCGGGACCGATCATGCCGTCCCACCATCCGAGAGCCTTCCCGGCGGCGCCGTCGCGGTCCTCGGCCGCGAACCCGTCCCGCGTGCCGGCCGCGGACGGGCTCGCCGACAGGCCGGCCGCGTGCGCGTCGCCGCTCAGGGCGTGGCACACGAGGATGACATTGTCCCGTTCGGGAGCAAGGTTGCCGTATGTCTCATACGCGACTCGGACCGGGAACAGCTCGCGGCCGCAGTCAAGCTGAACGGGAGCCGGAAGGTCGATGTACTGCGTCTCGACTGAAGGTGTATTGTCCATCGCCCTAGTGGGTGTTATAGGTAATCGGACCAGGATTATAGGCAGCGCGAAGGAGAGAACACGATATGACTTCCGCCGACAACGGTGTCAACGTTCAGGCACTGCTCGATGCGCGCCAAGCGCTCAAGGACGCCCCTGAGGCCGCGCAGTTCACCTGGCGCGCCTCCTCCCGCTGGGACAACGGCGTGCACAGCACCACCACGATCGAGAAGTTCTTCGGCCTCGGCCAGGAGCAGACCCACAAGGCCGTCTCGACGTTCCCGTCCGACCACCCGGCCGTGTTCGCGGCCGAGGACAACGGCATCACCCCGATCGAGTACCTGCTCGTCGGCCTGGCCGGCTGCCTGACCGCCGGGGTGGCGAGCGTCGCGCAGAACCGCGGCATCCAGCTGCGCTCGGTCGAGGCGCAGGTCGAGGGCCAGCACGACATCCGCGGCATCCTCGGCGCCGACAGCGACGTGCGCAACGGCTACGAGGGCATCAAGGTGACCTTCACCATCGACGCCGACGCCTCCCGCCAGGAGATCGAGGCGCTCGTCGCGCAGTCGCAGAAGCGCTCCGCCGTGTTCGACGCGCTCACCAACCCGACCGACGTCACGGTCGAAGTTGCCTGAGCGGTACTCCGCGGTCGTCATCGGGGCCGGCCACGCCGGCCTCGCGGCGAGTCACTTCCTGCGCGAACGCTCGATCGACCACGTCGTGCTCGAGCGCGGCGAGGTCGCGAACTCCTGGAAGCGCGAGCGCTGGGACTCGCTGCGGCTGCTCACCCCGAACTGGCTGACCCGGCTGCCCGGCCAGCCGTACGACGGGCCGGACCCGGACGGCTACATGACCAGCGACGAGGTGGCGGCGTTCATCTCGCGCTTCGCCGCCGCCGCGCCGGTGCGATCCGGCTCGCCGGTGACCTCGCTGCGCCCTGACGACGACGGGTATGTGCTCAACGACTCGGTGCACGCCCGGTCCGTGATCATCGCCAGTGGGGCCTGCAACGTCCCGGTGGTGCCGGCCCTCGCCGCCGGGGTGCCCGACGGGATCGCGCAGGTCACGCCGCACCAGTACCGCGGGCCGGCCGATCTGCCCGAGGGCGGCGTGCTCGTCGTCGGCGCCTCCGCGACCGGCGTGCAGCTCGCCGCCGAACTGCACCGCTCGGGCCGCAAGGTGACGCTGTCCGTCGGCGAGCACGTGCGCATGCCCCGGCTGTACCGCGGCCGGGACGTGCTGTGGTGGATGGACGCCGCCGGGGTGTGGGACCAGCGCCACGACCAGATCGACGACCTGGAGCGGGCCCGCAAGCTCTCCTCGCCGCAGCTGGTCGGCGACGAGAAGCGGCGCACGCTCGACCTCAACGCGCTCACCGAGCTGGGCGTGGAGCTCGTCGGGCGGTGGGCGGCGGTGCGCGACGGCAGGGCGCTGTTCTCCGGCGGCCTGCGCAACCTGTTCGCGCTGGCCGACCTGAAGCTGGTCCGGCTGCTGGAGACGTTCGACGCGTGGGCCGGGGATGTCTCCGACGAGCGGCCGGAGCCGACCCGGGTGCCCGCCAAGAGCCGGCTGCAGCTCGACCTGACCAGCGGCGAGATCCGCACGGTGGTCTGGGCGACCGGGTTCCGGCCCGACTACTCCTGGCTGGACGTGCCGGTGCTCGACGCCAAGGGCCGGCTGCGGCACGACGGCGGCGTCGTCGAGGGCGTCTCCGGCCTGTACGCCCTGGGCCTGCCCGTCCTGCGCCGGCGCAAGTCCACGTTCATCCACGGCATCGAGGACGACGCCCGGGAGGTGGTCGAGGATCTCACCCGATCTCTACTAGGCCGATCGGGATAACCGGCATATTGTGCGGGCATGGACCTGTTCGTCTCCGGTGACGTGTTCCTCGACATCGTCTTCGCCGGGCTGCGGCGCCTGCCCCGGCCCGGCGAGGAGACCTGGGCGCCCGGCACCATCCCCTCGTCCCGTCCGACGCGGTGGCCGGGCGGCTGCTCGCCGCGTACCGCCGCGCCTTCCCGGAGCTCTCCTACCTCCGTTAGGAGGCCTTCCCCGGAGCTCTCCTACCTCCGTCCGGAGGCCTTCCCCGGAGCTCTCCTACCTCCGTCAGGAGGCCGACGGGGCCGCCGCCGCTGCCGGGACGATCCAGCTCTGCACGGCGCCGTGCGGGGTGTAGTCCACAGTGGTCGGCCGGGTCGCCTCCGGGGCGGAGAACGTGATCCAGCCGCGCACGCAGGTGCCGTTGGCCAGCGAGCGGGACGTGAACGGGTACTGCGGGCGCGGGAAGGCGTCGTCGTTCTTCTCCGCCGCCGGCGCCACCGAGTTGTCCGCGTAGTGCAGCGACCACGTCTTCCAGTCCACGGTCACGTCCTTCTTCGCCGCGTCCAGCGTGCACACCTGCACGTCGGCCGAGGCCCAGGTGTAGCCGGCCGGGCCCGCCTTCGGGCCGTTGGCGACGCTGGGCAGCTTGAAGTCGTAGACGGTCGCGCTGACGGTGTCGAGGACCCGCGCGGACTGGCCGAGCGCGATCGGCGGCCCGGCGGTGGGCCGGGCCGCCGGGGACTTCGCCGGGGCCGTGGTGCGCTTCGACTGGGGCTTGTGCTGCGGGTCGGGCCCGCCGCAGCCCGCGATCGCGAGCGCCGGAAGGAGGAGGGAGCAGACGGCCAGGATGCGTCGGTTCACCCTGCCAGGGTAGTCAGGCGAGGAAAGAGCCGTACCGCCCGTTCAGGATGGCGGTCTTCTGGGCCTGGCTGAAGTGCGTGTTCGGGTAGCTGTAGAACGAGGCCGACATCGGCGTGCCGTCGGTCGAGGTGGAGTCCGGCAGCCCGAAGCCGTGCCCGAGCTCGTGGACCATGCCGCCGTACCAGCGGTTCATCGGCCCGTTGAGGCCCGCCCCACCGTCGGCGTCGTGGCCGCTGAGCGTGACCCAGCCGGGGCTCGCCCCGCCGCCGGACTTGCCGACGTCCTCGGCGCTGATCTCCCCGACGCACAGCCAGCGGCTGTCCGGGTTGGCGATGCCGAACCGGCGCATCAGCTCCTGGTGCATGTTGCCCACGACGCACCAGTACCGGTCGCCGTTCGGGTCGCAGTTCGTGTTGATGTACCAGTTGCGGTCGTGCTCGCCGTTGACCACCTCGACCACGGTGGCGTTGAGCGTGAACGTCCTGCCGAGTTCCTGCTTGTAGTACCGCTGGGCCTCGCGCATGACGGCGGCGATGCCGTCGGGGTAGCGCTGGTCGAACGCCACGTCGGTCGGCTTGAGCCAGAACACCCGGACGGTTTTCAACGCCGGCCCGGCGGGTGAACTGCTGGCGCTCGGGGTGGCGCTCGGCGTGGCGCTTCTGGTCGCGCTGGCGGTCGGGCCCACGGTGCCTGTACAGGTGACGTTGTTGAGTTTGAAGGCGGTTGGGACGGCATTCGTGCCGCTCCAGGCGCCGTTGAAGCCGAACGACACCGTGGCGTTCGTGGCGATGGCGGCGTTGTAGGACACGCTCGTGGCGGACACGTTCGCGCCGCTCTGCGTGACGGTGGCGTTCCAGGCCTGGGTGACGGTCTGGCCGTTGGCGTAGGACCAGGTCAGCGTCCACCCGTTGACCGGGTCGCCGAGGTTGGTGACGGCCACGGCGGCGCCGAACCCGCCCTGCCACTGCGACGCGATCGTGTACCCGACCCGGCACCCGGCCGCCGCCGCGCTGGCCGAGCCGGTGGCGACCGCCGCCGCTGCACCGGCGGCGACGACCAGGGCAGCCGCGACCGCGACCCCGCGGAGCTGATGACGATGCACGCTACGACTCCTCTCATCAACGATCTCCGATGCCATGGCATCCGCCACTCTGCGCGCCGAAAACCTTTTCGGCAACTGTGTGTGAAACTTCCACGATGAGTTTCCGACTGGCGGCGTACGCCGTGTGCCTCGCGTCCGACCGGGTCCTGCTCGCCCGGTGCCCACCGGTGTGGACCCTGCCCGGCGGCGGGGTCGAACCGTCGGAGGACCCGTTCGACGCGGTCATCCGGGAGGTGGCGGAGGAAACGGGTTGCCGCGCGGAGGTCACCCGGCTGCTGGGCGTCGACTCCCGGGTCATCCCGGCGGCGCAGGCGCGGTTGGGGATCGAGCACCAGAACGTCGGTATCTTCTACGAGGTCCGCATCACGGGCGGTGCGCTTCTGGAAGCTGAGGCGTCGTGGACGGCGCTCGCCGAGGTGCCGCTGCTGCGCCGGTCCTCGCTGGTCGACGTGGGCCTGGAGCTGGCCCGGACCCTTCCGCCGACCGGGCACGTCGGGCCGGTCGCCGTCGGTGGTCTGGTCGAGCACTAGGCGCGGTCCGTCAACACTTGGGTGAGCATGCCAAGCGTGGGCCAATCGACGAGGTCGCCGGCCCGGATCGCGGCCCAGGTGTGCAGCTCGACCCAGGTGCGCTCGGTCGAACCCGCCTCGCCGAACGGGGTGTCCGTTGTCGCGCGCAGGGTGTCCACCTCGCGCTCGGTCAGCTCCGCCGAGAACAGGTGCGCGCGGTGGGCGGACAGGGTGCCGGCGATCTGGCGGTGTCCGTGTGCGCGCAGCCGGTCCGGTCGAATGGACAGTCCGGTCTCCTCGTGCACCTCCGCCGCCGCCTGCTCGAGCGGCGGGACGTCCTCGGGGCCGGCCCCGCCGGGCAGTTCGTGGATGAATCCGTCTGTTGTGGACGCGGTGGAGCGGAATTCGCGCACCAGCACCACGAGCGTCTCGTCTCGCGTCGGGGCCGGCCGGAACAGCACGACGCTGGACAGGTCCGCGCGCGACAGCACGATCTGGCGCGCCTTGACCCGATCCTCGGCGGCGACGCGGATGTCGGTGAGCAGCGCCCAGTACACGACCTGCCGTCTGCGCGCCCCCCGCCGGAACACCCACTCCACCCGCGCACTGAGCAGTTCGTTTCCGGCGTCCACGTGTGCGCGGTACCACTGCTGGAAACTGCGCGTCCGCCACACGATCAGCGGCACCTCCCGCTCGCCGCGCTCGCGTCGCGCACCGGGCGACAGCCCGTCGAGCGCTTCGGCGAGCGTTTCGTCGAGCGTCTGCGCGGTCGGCACGTGCTCGGCCGTGGCCCCCGCGATCAGGTACCGGTTGCGCGGCGCCTCGGGCGGCGCCCCGAACACCGCCTTCCCGCTGCGGTGCCAGGTACCCCACTCGACGTTGGTCGTGAACGCGGGCATCGTGGCCGGCTCGCGCGGCACCCAGAAGACGATCCGGTCCGCGAGGTGCAGCCCGGCCTCCTCCCAGCCGATCTGCCCCAGGTAGTCGGGCACCACCCCGGTGGCCGGCTCGGGCGAGAACACCACCAGCCGCCCGCCGCTCCACCGCCGCTGGAGCTCGATCGCCGCGGGCCGCCAGCTGTCCACGTCCGCGCTGCGCGGGGTGGGCCCGGCGAGAAACACCGCGGCGTCCCACCACGGCGGCGGCTCGTCGGGCGGGGTGACCACGATGATCTCGTCGCTCATGGGCCCAGCATGCCAGCTTGACCTCAACGCCGGTTGAGGTCTTCTCATGGAGTCATGACGGACATCAAGCGGGCCCTGGTCGTCGGCGCGACGGGCAACATCGGCCGGATCGCGGTCGGCCTCCTGCGCGAACAGGGCGTCCAGGTGCGCGGCCTGGCCCGGAACGCGCACGGCCTGCCATCCGGCGCCGAGGCGATCAGCGCCGACGTGCGCGACCTGAACGCTCTGCGCGCCGCGGCGGACGACGTGGACGCGGTCGTGCTCATCTGGCCGTTCATGAGCGCCGGCGGCATCGACGAGGTCGCCCCGGTGCTGGCCCGCCCCGGCCGCCGCATCGCGTACGTGTCCGCCATGCACGTCCGCGACGACCGCTCCCCGGACCAGAACGGCGTCTGGGGCCAGGTCGAGGCGGCCATCCGCGCGACGGGCGCCGACTGGACGTTCCTGCGCGCGAGCGGCTTCGCCACGAACACCCTGCAGTGGGCCCCGGCGATCCGCGCGGGCGACCCGGTCCGCATCCCGTACGTGCGGGCCGCGCGCTCGCTCATCCACGAGCGCGACCTGGCCGAGTCGGCGGTCGCCGCGGTGACGTCCCCGGCGTTCGCCGGCCGCTCGTACGTCCTGAGTGGACCGTCCGCGGTCACCCAGGAAGAACAGGTGCGGCTGCTGGGCGGCGTGGCGCTCGAGATCAGCGCCGACCAGGCCCGTGCGGCGATGGACCCGGGCTTCGCCGACTCCGCCCTGCCGTACTGGGCGTCCCTTGTGGACAATCCGGAACCGGTCGCGGACGGCGTGCGCGAGCTCACCGGCCACGGGGCGCGCACGTTCGCGCAATGGGCCACCGACCACGCGGCCGACTTCCGCTGATCAGTCGCTGTCCGTGGCCGCGATCAGGGTGACCGTGCGCCGGTCCGGCCACAGCGCCGCCAGGCCGGTGTCGAGCGAGTCGGCCAGCTGGATGTGCCAGTCCGACACGTACGACAGGAACGTGCACTCCCGCGCGGCCGACTCGACCGCCGCGAAGTCCAGTGCGTCCACCCCGACGAGCGCGGCGAGGCACTCCCAGGCGGCGAGCCGTCCGTACGCCGCGAACTTGCGCGGCCCGTACACCGGGCCGGAGGAGGCGGTTTCGTGCAGCTTGCGCAGGGCGTCACCGCCGCCGATGCGGGACACGCGGACGAACGACGATCCGGCGCTGCGCGGGCCGAGCGCACGCAACTCGGCCGCGCCGAAACCGTCCAACGGCCCTTCGAGCGTGAACAGCCACGCATCCGCGCAGTCCGCGTCCACGCCGGGCCACGGGTGCACGCCGAGCGGGCGCTCGGCCGTGCACGTCACGCGCGCGGCCCCGGCGACCGGCAGCTTGACCGCAGCCGTCGTCTCCCGTTCGAGCGCCGTCCGCGTCCGTGGCAGGACCGACAGCGGATGCCCGGCCGCCGCGAGCCGGTCCGCGAACTCACCCGCGACGGCCTCGGTGGCGTCCGTGCGCATGACCATCTCCTGCCACAGGCACGCCGCGAGCTCGTCCGTGGCCTCGGCGCCGGCGAACACCGGCAGCAGGTCCGTTTCCCGCTGCGCCATGGCCAGGTACGCGGCCACCTCCGGCAGGCCGTACCGCACCTCGCCCCACGCCAGCCCCCGCCGGGCCGCGCTCCGCACAAACGTGACACGTCCCGGATCCCCGGGCGTGGTCGCGAGCCGGCGCAGCGCCGCCTCGAAGCCGAAGCGCTGCGGATAGGTCGGCCGCGGCACCGCGAGCAGCGCCTCGGCCAGCCGGGTCAGCCAGTGCGGGGCCGCGCGCCGCACCGCGGTGTCGGTGACCCTGACCGCCGTGGTCCAGTCGCGGTCGCGGTACCTCTCGGCCAGCCCCATCCGCCGTACCGCCTCCGCGACCTCCATGCCCCGGAACGCTAGCGGCCGGGATCAACCCCGCAGTCGCTGCGGCCCCACGCACGGTGCGGTGGCGGCCGTGATTGGGGCCGACTGGGCGTACGAACGCGGCGGCTTCGTGCCCGGGGACGTTGGCGGCCGGCATCAACCCCGGCTGAGCTGGCCGCGCAGGATGCCCAGGGACTTGGTCAGCAGGCGCGAGACGTGCATCTGGGACAGGCCCAGCTCGGCGGCGATCTGGGACTGGGTGCGGTTGCCGAAGAAGCGCATCGCGATGATCTTCTGTTCGCGCTCCGGCAGGCGGGCCAGCAGCGGGCGCAGCGCCTCGCGGGCCTCGACCTGCTCCATGTCGTCGTCGTCCGCGCCGAGGAGGTTGCCCAGGTCACTCGGGCCGTCGGACTCGTTGGAGCCGGACGGGGCGTCGAGCGACAGCGTCCGGTACGCGCGGCCGGCATCGAGGGCCTCGATGACGTCCTCCTCGCTCAGCTCCAGCTCGGCGGCCAGGTCGGCGACCGTGGGGGAGCGGCCCAGGCGCTGCGTCAGGTCGCCCGTGACACGGTTGATGTGCAGGCGGTTCTCCTGAATGCGCCGCGGTACCCGCACGTCCCAGCACCGGTCGCGGAAGTGCCGCTTGAGCTCGCCCGTGATGGTGGGGATGGCGTAGCCGACGAACGCGGCCCCGTTGGTGGGGTCGAACCCGTCGACGGCCTTGATGAGCCCGATGATCGCCACCTGGTCGAGGTCGTCCTGCTGCTCGCCGCGGTTGCGGAAGCGGCCGGCGAGATGGTGGGCCAGCGGCAGGTACAGCTCGATGACCCGCCCCCGCACGCGCCGGCGGTCGGCGCCCTCGGGCAGGTCGGCAAGCAGGCTGAGCAGCGCCAACGCCTCGGCATCCTCGGCGCGGCGGCGGGCGTTGAGTTGGATCGTCATGAAGGCAGACCTCACGGCAGCAGGGAAGAACCCGGATTTGGTACCGGACGCCCGCTGCTTGAGCGCCTTATGTCCTCGACCGTAACCCCGATCTTGGCCGACTTCAACTATTGCGTCGATTTGTGCGTCGATTCCCGCCACCTGATACCCTGCGGCCTGCAGATTCACCAGGCGCGGGCGGGGCCCCCGTCGTCATCGAGCCCGTACCGCTCGATCATGTCGGCGGTCACGTGATCCCCGCGCCGCCGATGCAGCCGGATCAGCTCCGGCACCGCCGCCGGGTCGCCGAGATTGGCCGCGAGCACACACCGCGCGACCGCCGCGGCGTGCTCGTCGGCCGCACGGGCGAGCACGAGGTGGGCGCCGGCTTCGTCGTACAGTCGAAGCACGGTGACCGGCGCCGCTTCCTCGCTGCTCAGACGCCCGGCAACCAGCGCCCGGACGTCGACGGCGAGACCGGCTGTCCGGGCCCGCAGCGCGAGCCGCTCGGCCCCGGCCAGATCGCCGGTGAGCGCCCGCACCGCGCACAGGTCGGACACGGCGCGCGTATGCCCCTGCTGTGCCGCGTCGAGGGCGAGCCGCTCCGCTCGTGCGTGCCGGCCGTCGTCCTCGGCCCGCAGATGGGGGAGCAGCGGCAGGACCTCGGCGTCCCCGTGCTCGTAGGCGGCCCACAGCAGCGCGTCGCCATCGGCGGCCCGCAGGGCGGCGAGGTGCCGCAGCACCGCCGGGAACCCGCTCTCGGCCGCCTCGGTCGCGAGCGCCACGGCGTCGGCCTGCTGTTCGCGCTCCCACAGCTCGGCGAGCAGCCGGGCCGCGGTGTCGTCGCCGGCCATCCGGTACAGCGCGGCGGCCCCCTCGGCGTCCCCGCCCCGCTCCCGCGCCCGCCCGAGCTCGTGCAGCGCCGTGGCGTGCCCGAGCTCGACGGCCCGCCTCGCGTACGCGGCCGCCGCGGCGGGCTCGCGGTCCTGCAGCAACCGCGCGAGCGCATCGGCCGCCCCGGCGACCCCGCGGCGGGCGGCCTCCCGGTACCGGACCTCGGCCCCCTCGGCGTCCCCGGCCCATTCGACGATCCGCGCGAGGTCGAACAGCGCATCGGCATCACCGGCGGCCACGGCCCGCTCCAGCAGGCGCCCGGCTCCGTCTACGTCCCCGCGGAGCCTTCGCGCCCTGGCCAGCCTGCGTAGCGCCGAGCCGTCCCCGAGCAGCGCCGCCCGCTCGGCGAGGAGCTCCCCGGACTGCGCGCCCCCGTCCCGCGCCCCCGTCCGGCCGATGGTGTGCCGCTCCCTGGCCTGGGCCGCCCCGTCCTGCCCGCCCGTCCGGCCGATGGAATGCCGTTCTCTGGACTGGGCCGCCCCGTCCTGCGCGCCGGTCCGGCCGATGGTGTGCGGTTCTCTGGATCGCGCTGCCCCGGCCCGCTCGTCCGAACGCGCCGCGGTGCCACGTTCGCCGAGTCCGGCGCTGGCGTGCCGTTCCCGCGAGGTCGTGTCGAGCTCTCGCGGCCGTCCGGTTATGGCGCGTTCGCTGATCGGGTCGATGGTGTGGTGTTCCGCGGTCCGTGAGGTGTCATGTTCTTGCGGCCGTGCTGCCGTGGCGGACTCGGCGGACCGCGTGGATGGGTGCCGGTCGGCGGGGCGGGCGGTGGCGAACTGGTCCTCGGCGGAGGCGGTGAGGACCGCGATCTCGGCCAGGACCGACGGGTCGCCGGCGCGGGCGGCGATCACCGCCAGCCGCAGCCCGTCGGCCCGGTCGCCGCGGCGGTGGCGGTCGACGGAGAGGGTACGCAGGGGACCGGTGTGGCGGCGGCAGGCCAGGCGCAGGGCCATGGCCAGGGCGCGGGTGATGCTGACGGCCCGGCAGGCGTCGAGGCGGTGCAGCTCGCCGGGGTCGGCGGTGTCCTCCGCGCGCCGCCGTAACGCCGCCACCGCGCCGGGCTTGCCGAGGCGCAACCGTTCCTCGCGCAGGACGCGCTGCTCCGCCGCGTGGCCCCGGGTCGCGGCCGCGATGGCGAGGCGTTCGGCCGCCTCCGGAGAGCCGGAGCGGCGGTGCAGGTCGGCCAGGTTGCGCAGGCCGCGGGTGTCGTCCCCGTCGGCGGCCCGGTGCGCGTACCGCTCCGCCTCGGCCGGGTCGCCGCGGTCGAACAGGATGCGCACCAGTGCGATCGCGGCCTCGGTGGAGCCCTGCTCGGCGGCGGCCCGGTACCAGGCCTCGGCGCGGTCGGTTCCGGCGTGCCGGTCGGCGAGCGCGCACAGCAGGTCCGGGTCGTCGTCGAGGGCCTGGGCCAGCGTCTCGGCGCGCCTGAGGTCGCCGCGGGCGATCAGCCGGCGCAGGGCGGTGCCGTCGCCGAGCCCGGCCGCGGCGATCGCGAGCCGGTCGGCCTCGGCGTGGTCGCCGGCTCGGTCGCGCAGGAGGGACAGGGCCGAGAAGCTGCGCGGCTCGGCGGCGCGCCGGTACGCCTCGGCGGCTCGCGCGAACCGGCCCCGCCGCTCGGCCTGCACCCCGACCGTGTGCCAATCGCCGGCGGCGCCGAGCTGCTTCCAGAAGGCCGCGTCCGGAAACACCGCCGCTCGCCGCACGGCTCCCGCATACAGGACGGCCTCGGCAAGCGCCGGCTCGGACGCGCCGAACCGCCAGGCGTCGACGACCGCGTCGACCTCCGCCGAATCGGTCGCCTTAGGTTTGCCGTCGGGCGGCGGCACCGCGACGGCCGCGTCGTGCAGGATGGCGCGCAGGTCGTCGTGGCCGTCGGTGGTGCCCGGCAGCGGAGGCGCGGTCAGCCGGCCCCAGTCGTCGGGCCATACCGGGAGCACCACGAGTACCGGGGCGCGCGCCGGGTCGGTGACCAGCGAACGCACCGCCGCCAGCAGTCCCGTGCGGCCCAGGTCCGGGTCGGCGTGCAGGCGGGGCGCGGCGTCGGCCGGCCACACCACGGTGTACGGCCCCGCCGCGGCCAGGTCCCCATCCGGAGGGGACCAGATCCGCCACAGGTCGGGCAGCGTCCGGACGGCCTGCGCCGCGGTTCGGAACCGCCCCGAGCCCGGCACGCCGACGAGCGCCATCACCCGGCTCGCCCCGCCCCGCACCGCGTCGACGATCCTCCCGGCGGACTCGTCGTGCAGCCGGTGCGAAGACCCCGCGGCGCGCGGATGAGGCGCAGTCCTCCCGGCGGACTCGTCGTGCAGCCGGTGCGAAGACCCCGCGGCGCGCGGATGAGGCGCAGTCCTCCCGGCGGACTCGTCGTGCAGCCGGCGCGAAGACCCCGCGGCGCGCGGATGAGGCGCAGTCGCCGGATCTGTCGGTGCGGCGTGAACCGCGCCTGGAGGAAGCGGCAGACCCGCTTCTGGAGGAAGCGGCAGACCCGCTTCTGGGGGAAGCGGCAGACCCGCTTCTGGGGGAAGCGGCAGACCCGCCTCGCTGATCGGGACGCCCGGGCGGCGGCCGCGCAGGGTGCGGGCGGCGGCGTGGGCCGACTTCCACGCGACTCGGATCGCCCGGGCCGACTCGTCCGGGTCGCGGCCCGCGGTGCGGGACAGGGCGGCTGCTACCAGTACCGCATAGTCTTCGCTCGGAAGGCCCGCGTCCACGCGCAGCATGGCGCCGATCGCGGTGCGGGTCGGGCCGTGGGCGACGCCGTAGCGGGCGGCCAGCGCATGGGCGTCGGCGGCGACGGTGGCGAAGGACGGCCGGCCCGCCGCGACGTACAGGCCGTGGAGCAGGGCCTTGAAGCCGCTCACGGCAGGTCGCCGAACAGCCGCACCGCCGCCGCGACGAGGCCGGCGATTTCGGGGTCCGTCAGCCGGTACACGATGCTGCGCCCGTCCTGCGCCCGCTCGACGAGCTGGGCGTCGCGGAGGATGCGCAGGTGCTGCGAGGTCAGCGTCTGCGGGGCGCCGGTCGCCTCCACGATCTCGTGTACGTGCAGCTGGTGGTGCACGATCAGCAGCTCGACGATCGCCAGGCGCAGCGGCGCGGCCAGGGCGCGGAACAGCGCACTGACGCGCTCGTGGCGCGCGGCGTACGACATCGGCGCTCCTCGAACGGGCCGGGAGGGACGCCGAGACGATACGCGTTTTCATTTCGGATAACGAGACGTCGTATCGCCATATCAGCATGCGACTATGCGGAACTAGGCGGCGATCCCGTCCAGCAGTGCGCCCAGGCCGAATTCGAACAGTTCGGTGTCGGCGTCCCCTTCGGCCCGGCGCGCGCGGCGGTCCACCTGCTCGAGGTTCAGCGCCGTCCCCCGCACGAACGTCGCCAGCACCGACCCGCGCGGCGGCAGGCCGGCCGCCGACAGCGCGCGATCGGCCCAGTCCAGGTGGGCGCGGACGTGCGGGCTGTCGAAGGTGACGGTCCCGGCCAGCCAGCTGTGCCGCCGGTACAGCCGCCACTGCGACCGCCCCAGCTGCTCCAGCTGCGCGCGCCACGGACCGGCCGGGCGGGGCGGCGGATGCTTGGCGAACACCGCGTCGGCCATCAGGACCTCCAGCTCGGCCCGGTCCCGCACGTACTTGTAGAACGTCCCCGTGACCAGCCCGCCCGCCCGCTGGCCGAGCAGCCGCAGCGACAGGTTCGCCAACCCGCCCGCGTCCGCGAGCTCGATGGCGGCGGCCACGATCCGCGCCCGGGTCACGTCCCCGTGCGCGGGCGGCGGCTGCCACGCGGCCGCGACGGCGGGGGCGTCGGCGGTGACGATCAGGCCGGTACCGCGGTGCTTGGCCGCCAGCCCCTCCTCGCGCAGCAGCGTCATCGCCTTGTACGCGGTCGCCATCGTCGCGTCCCACTCGGCCATGATGTCCCTGGCGGTGGGAATGGCCCCGCCTGGCACGAGCTGACCGTCGAGAATGCGCCGCCGGAGATCCCCGACAATCTCGGCCGCAAATCGCGTCACGCCAGCCCCCTTTTCGAAGCCACGCGATCCTACTCCCGGGGTGCCTGCTCGACCTCGCGCGCCATCTTCCGCAGCGCCTGCCCGAACCCGGCCCGCCCGACCAGTCCGACCACGCCCCCGGTCACCCGATCGAGGCGGTGCGGCACCACCGTCACGTCCTCGGACCAGTCCACGCGGCAGCGGGTGGGATCGAGCGGTACGACGAGGAACCAGGCCGTGCCCTTGAGCACCCGCCCGTGCTTGTCGACGTCGCACCGCCCCGCCGCCCCGTCGACCGGCGGCTCCCAGCGCGACACCGTCATCACGTCGTCGAACCCGAGCGGCCCGATCCCGGAGCGCGCCACGAACCCGGCTCCGACCCCGTCCATGCGGTCGGTCGTGAGCCGCACCGTGGTCAGCGGCGCCCACCGCGCGTGGTTGCGCCAGTCGGTCAGCGCCTCCCACACCCGCTCCGCGGGCGCGCCAACCTCGACCGAGACCGTGAACTGGGCCATGCCCCGGACGATAGCCGCCGCTGGGGTCCGACACCGCAAATCGACGCGGCGCGGAGGTAGCGCTATATGGTCATGTGGCCATATAGCGGTACAGCCGGCAGCTGCGCGACCGTCGACCGCCGCGCGGCGGGCTGGACGAAGGTCCTGTTGAGGCCGGGCCAGACGCAGTAGTCGGCGTCAGATCTTGAAGCGGCCGACCTCGCGCTGGAGGTCGGCCGCCAGGCGGGAGAGCTCCGTGACGGTCGTGTCGGCCTCGGTGAGCGTGCTCGAGGTCGCCTGGGCGGCCTGGGCCACGCCCGCGATGTTGCCGGCGATGTTCGTGGCGCCGTGCGCGGCCTCGCCGACGCTGCGGGTCATCTCGGCCGTGGTGGCCGACTGCTGCTCGACCGCCGAGGCGATGGTGAGCTGGTAGTCGTTGATCCGGGCGATGATCCGGCTGATCTGGCCGATCGCGTCGACGGCGTTGCCGGTGTCGGCCTGGATCGCCTCGACGCGGCGGGAGATGTCCTCGGTGGCGCGGGCGGTCTCCTGGGCGAGCTCCTTCACCTCGTTGGCGACGACGGCGAAGCCCTTGCCCGCCTCGCCGGCCCGGGCCGCCTCGATCGTGGCGTTGAGGGCGAGCAGGTTGGTCTGCTCGGCGATCGAGGTGATCACCTTGACCACGTTGCCGATCTCGGCGGAGGACTCGCCGAGCTTGGACACGGTGTCGTTGGTGGACTGGGCGACGCCGACGGCCTCGGCGGCGACCTGGGCGGCCTCGCCGGAGTTGCGGGCGATCTCGCGGATGGAGGAGCCCATCTCCTCGGCGCCGGCGGCGACCGTCTGCACGTTGTGGGAGACCTCGCCGGCGGCGCCCGCGGCCACGTCGGACTGGCGGGCGGCCTCGACGGCGTTGGCGGCGATCCGGCCGCTGACCGCGGTGAGCTGCTGGGAGCTGTCGCCGAGGGTCCGGGAGCCGGTACTGATGGCGGCGACGGTGCCGCGCAGGCCCTCGCGGGCGTCGTTGACGGCGGCGGCCATCTCGCCGAGCTCGTCGCGGGAGTAAACCTCGGCGGGCTTGGTCAGGTCGGCCCCGGCCAGCGCCCGCAGCGCGCCGGAGACGCTGCTGAGCTGGCGGCGCACGATCCGGGCGACGAACATGCCGGCGGCCAGGGCGATGGCGAGGCCGCCGAGCAGCAGCGCGATGATGTACAGCCGGGCGTCGCGGTACTCCTCGCTGGCCTGCGCCTCGGTCGCCGTCGCCTCCTGCTCCTCGAGCTTCTGCAGGCTGTTGAGCGCCTCGGCGACCCCGTTCTCCAGCTTCGACGAGGTGGCGACGAGCTGGTCCTGGGCCGGGACGGTGTAGCCGGCCGGGGGCGCCTCGTGGAAGACGACGACGTTGCGCAGGGTGCGGTACTGCCCGAGGTCGTCCGTGACCACGGCCAGCTGGGCCAGCCGGGCGGTGGAGCCGGCGGCGAGGCTCCGGTACGCCGTGACGGCGGCGTCGACGCGCTGGTCGGCGGTGGTCGCGGCGGTGCGGTACGGGCCGGCCTGGCTCCCGGCGCCGTTGGCCACGAACAGCGAGAAGATGAGCATGTTGCGGTACATGTCGGCCATGCCCGCGCGCATCTCGGTCAGCTGCTGGGCGCTCTCCAGGTGGCGGGTCTTGATGTCGTGCAGGTCGGCGTTGAGCCGCGACATCCGGCTCAGCGACAGCACCGCGACCGCCGCGGCCACGATCGTGACCAGCAGCGCGGCCAGGAACGCCTTGGTGATGACCCCGCGGTCGGCGACCGCCCCCGTCAGCCGCCCGCGCGCGACCGTGACCCGTACGTCCCGCTGTGCCACCGAATTCTCCCCTGCCCGCTCCGAGTGGCGCACCGCGCCAGTCGGACTATCGGCGGGAGTGAGAGGAATCTGAGGCTGTCAGCGCTTGACCTGGCGGCGGTCCCAGTAGAGCAGGACCCCCGCGACACCGCGGAGGGCGACGGCACCGGCGAGCACCCAGAGGACCCATGGCATGGCACGTCATTGCCCACCGCGAGCCACGCTCACACAACCGCTCACCTTCACGTCCAGATCGCCGATACATGGTGCGCTTTTCGTACACCGTCGTGGGGGAGCACGCATGCAACCGAACATGTACCCGCGGCCGGCACGCGACTTCGACAAGAGGACGTGGGCCGGCACGATCGTCGCCGTGGTCGGGGCGGTGGGCCTGGCCATCCCGGTCATGAAGGCCGCACCGGCGCCCGCCGCGGTCGTCGTCGAGCAGAACACGGCTCCCGCGCCGGCGGCCGTCGGCGGGTCGCTCACGCTGCACGGCAACCGCGACGGCGAGCAGGTGACGGTGACGGTCCTGCGGGTGGCCGACGCGGTGCAGGCCGCCGACGGGGTGTGCGGGCCGGGGGAGGGCAACCGGTTCGTGGCGGTGCAGCTGCGCATCGCGAACACCGGCACCGTGGTCTACGACGACCTGCCCGACGACGGCACGGCGCTCGTCGACACCGGCGGGCAGCGCTTCGACGCGCGGTTCACGGCCACGACCGTCGGCCCGGCCTTCCCCGCCGCCGGCAAGGTGGCCACGGGGGCGAGCACGGAGGGATACGTGACGTTCGCCGTACCTGCGGCCGATCGGCTCGCCACCGTGCAGTTCACCATGGACAGCGGCTTCGCCGACGAGACGGGCGAGTGGCAGCTCACCACGTAGTGACGCCGATGTATGCTCCGCGCGTGTTCGCGGACAGGGCAGTCGGCGCCGTCATCCGCCCGCTGGGCTTCAAGGGCACCCGCGGCACGTGGCTGCGGCAGACGGCGGACGGCATCGCGATGATCGGCACCGGCCGGCGGACGCTGCCCGGGTCGGTGCTGGTGCACGTCGGGCTGGCCGTGGTGCCCGTCGAGTGGTGGGAATACGTCACCTGGCGGGACAACCTCGGGCCCCAGCCGCTTTCCAAGAGCACGCTGCGGTACGGCATGCGCTTCGTCGAATCCCGCCGGCAACCCGAGCGCGGGTTCGTGCACATGCCGCCCGATCCGCAGACCGGCGACCTGGAGTCGGCTCAAACCGCGCTGTGCACGGCCGCCGCCGAGCTCGCGGGCATCGCCGACGACCTGTTGCGCCCCGGCCGCTACCTCGACGGGCTGCTGGCGATCGAGGACATCGGGTACGGCATGTGGGAGCCCGTCGTCGTGCTGCTCGCCGAGCGGGGCCGGTCGCGGCAGCTGGAGGACGCGATCGTGGCGATGTACCACGCGTACGCCCAGCACGGCGGGCACCCGCCGGACCGCGTCGCGGACTATGCCCGTGCCCGCGCCGCGATCCGGGGCCCTCGCGCCTGAACGTCAGCGGGCCATCGCCGGGACCGCCAGGCCCAGCCGTTGCGCCACGTCCCGGCCGAGGTCGGGGTCGACCTGGCTCCAATAGCCGTCGATCGCCCGCTGCTGGATGAACCGCTCCACCCCGTCGCCGAGGTGCCCGGCGATGTTGCCGGCGAGGCGGTCGCGGGCGGGGGCGTCGAGCACATCGCGGTACAACATCCGCGCTTGCATGAAATCGTCGTCATCGCGGTGCGCCTCGTAGGCGGTGCGGACGATCTCGCCGCCCTCGAAGGACCAGCTCGCGTCCGGGAAGCGCGGGTCGGCCTTCGGGCCGCCGTAGCTGTTCGGCGCGTAGACGGGCCCGCTGTGCCTGCCGTGGCGCATCGGGCCGTCCTTGTTGTAGTTGTGCACCTCGGTCAGCGGGCGGTTGACGGGCAGCTCCATGTAGTTGGCGCCGTTGCGGTACCGCGCCGAGTCCGCGTAGGCGAACATCCGCCCGAGCACCATGCGGTCCGGGCTCGGCCCGATCCCGGGCACGAAGTTGGCCACGTCGAAGGCGACCTGGTTGATCTCGGCGAAGAAGTCGGTCGGGTTGCGGTCCAGCACGAAGCGGCCGACCGGGATCAGCGGATAGTCGGCGTGCGGCCAGATCTTGGTGATGTCGAACGGGTTGAACCGGTAGTCCGGCGCGTCCGCGTACGGCATCAGCTGCACCTCGAGCCGCCACGCCGGGTGCTCGCCGCGCGCGATCGCGTCGTGCAGGTCGCGGCGGTGGAAGTCCGGGTCGGTGCCGCGCATCGCCTTGGCCTCGGCGTCGCTGAAGTTCTCCACACCCTGCTCGGTCTTCCAGTGGTACTTCACCCAGAACCGCTCGCCGCCCGCGTTCGTCCACATGTACGTGTCGCTGCCGTACCCGTTCATGTGCCGCAGCGTGCGCGGGGTGCCGCGGTCGCCCATCAGGTACGTCACCTGGTGCGCCGACTCGGGCGAGAGCGTCCAGAAGTCCCACTGCATGTTGTTGTCGCGCAACCCGGTTTCCGGCCGCCGCTCCTGCGAGTGGATGAAATCGGGAAACTTCATCGGATCGCGCACGAAGAACACCGGCGTGTTGTTGCCGACGAGGTCGTAGTTGCCCTCCTCGGTGTAGAACTTCAGCGCGAATCCCCGCACGTCACGGTCGGTGTCCGGGTACCCCTCCTCGCCGGCGACGAGGGAGATCCGGGCCAGCATCGGGGTCCGTTTGCCGACGGTGTTGAGAAACGCGGCCTTCGTGAACCCGGTGACGTCGTGCGTGACCTCGAACGTGCCGAAGCCGCCGAAGCCCTTCACGTGGTAGACCCGGTCCGGGATCCGCTCGCGGACGAAGTGCGCGAGCTTCTCGACCAGGTACGCGTCCTGCAGCAGGTTCGGCCCGCCCGGCCCGGCGGTGAGCGAGTACTCGTCGCTGGCAACCGGGTTTCCGCCGTCGGTCGTCGTCTTGTCCATGTCCGGTGTCACACCTCTTTTCCGGCCCAGAATCGGTCGAGTTTGTCGGCGATGAAGTCCGGGCGCTCCTGGAACACCCAGTGCCCGCAGCGCTCGATGACCCCGCCGTGCGCCTCCTCGGCGATGGCCCGCGCACTGTCGATGCAGTGCGCCCCGAAGGAGACCGCACCGCCCCAGGCCATCATCGGCACGCGCAGCTTTTCCTTGGTCAGCGCCCGCGTCTGTACCGCCTGCCGCGGGATCGACCCGTACAGGTTGAGACTGCCGCGGAGCGTGCCGGGCTGGCGCATGAGCGTGACGTACGCCTGCACCTCCTCCTCCGGCATGGCCTCGGGGTCGTAGGCGAAGTCGCGGAAGAAGTGCCGCAGATACTGCTCCTCCCGCCCCTCGACGAGCATCCGCGTGACGTCCATGCGCATGTGCATCGCGAGGTGCCAGTAGTGCACGGCGGGGTCGACGTACCCGGGGTACTCGAGCCCGAAGAACGGCGTCTCGATCGTCGACAGCGACAGCACCCGGTCCCCGCCGGCATAGGCGAGCGCGACGGCGGGCGGCCCCCCGAGATCGTGGCCGACGATGTGGAACTGCTCGGCCCCTTCAACCTCGAGCAGCCCGAGCATGTCCCGCGCGATCGACTCCGGCTCGTATCCCTCGAACGGCTTGTCACTGTCCCCGAACCCGCGCAGATCGGGCGCGATGAACCGGTACCGGTCGCCGAACCGCTCGATGAGCCCCCGGTACTGCCGATGCGACTCCGGCCACCCGTGCATCCCCAGCACCACCGGCCCGTGCCCAGCAGTCACATAGTGCAGCCGAACCCCGTTGACCTCGGCGCGCCGATGCCGGATCTCCACCATGCGGTGGTGCCTACCCACCGCCAAGGCCTCAAACGCCGCCGGGGGAGCGTCAGGCGGGGACGAGCTGCGGCAGGATCGTGGCGGCGGTGCCGCGGAGGTTCAGGGTGCTCACCGCGTCCAGCGGGGTCGGGTCCGGGTTGACCTGGATGACGGTGGCGCCGGAGCGGGCCGCGATCCGCGGGATCTCCGCCGCCGGGTACACCACGCCCGAGGTTCCCACCGTCAGCAGCACGTCGCAGTTCGCGGCGGCCTCCACCGCGGCGCTCAGCGCGTCCTCCGGCAGCTGCTCCCCGAACCACACCACTCCCGGCCGCACCAGCGCGCCACAGGAGACGCAGCGCGGCGGGGCCAGGCGGCGGCCCTCCTCCGGCTCGTCCGCGTCAGGAAATACAGCAGGGTGCGGCGGGGTGCCGATGCAGCGCGGCGCGAACAGGCTGCCGTGCAGGTGGAGGACGGCCGTACTGCCCGCCCGCTCGTGCAGGTCGTCCACGTTCTGGGTCACCACGGTCGTCGCCGGGATGCGGGCCGCCAGCGCCGCCACCGAGTGGTGCCCGGCGTTCGGCAGGGCCTGAAGGGCGCGGGAGCGGCGCCATTCGTACCAGCCCCACACCAGGTCCGGGTCGGCGTGGAAGGCCTCCGGGGTGGCCAGCCGTTCGGCGTCGTACCGGGCCCACAATCCGGTCAGGTCGTCCCGGAACGTGGGTACGCCGCTCTCCGCCGACATCCCCGCGCCCGTGAACACGACCGGGCGCCGGGCCGACAACAGCAGGTCGACGGCCGCGGCGACGGTCACGAGGTGAGGCCGGCGGAGGTCAGGCAGGCGTGGAACTGCTCCGCCAGGTCGACGTACTCGTCGATGTCCGTCACCAGGTTGGACACCGTCAGGAAGACGTGGTCGACGCCGGCGTCCGCGAGGGCCCCGATGTCCTCCACGATCTGGTTCATGCTGCCCGTGTACGGGCGGCGGCCCTCCTGCGGCAGCTCGTCCAGGTCGTGGGCGAGGCCGACCTGGAAGATGCACGAGATCGAGGCGGGGTCGCGGCCGTAGGAGGCGGCCAGGTCGCGCAGGCGGGTCATGTTCGCGGCGACCGCGGCGGCCGGCAGGCCCGTCGGGAGCCAGCCGTCGGCGCGGCGGGCGATCCGGCGCAGGGCCGCGTCCGAGAACCCGCCGGCGAACAGCGGGATGCGGCGGGCCGGCTTGGGGCCGACCTGGGCGGGCGCCAGATTCCAGCGCTCGTTGCGGTACGAGACGGGGTCCTTGCCCCAGATGGCGTCGGCGACGTCGAGGAACTCGTCCAGCGCCGCGCCGCGCTCGGTGAAGGGGCGCGGGGCGAGGGCGGCGAACTCGTCGATGCTCCAGCCCGCGCCGACGCCGGCGATGAGGCGGCCGCCGCTCACCGCGTCGAGGCTCGCGAGGGTGCGGGCCAGGCGGGCCGGGACGTGCAGCGGCGCGACGAGGACGCACGTGCCCAGTTCGACCCGCTCGGTCACCGCCGCGGCCACGGTCAGGGCGATGACAGGATCCAGGACGCCGCCGTACCGCACGGGCCACGGCACATCCGGCATGTTGTAGAGCCCGTGGGGGCCGCTCTGGTCCTCGGGGAGCAGGAAACGCTCGAAGACCCAGAGGCTGTCGTACCCGATCTCCTCCGCCGCCCGGGCCGCGCGGACGACCGCGGTGCGGGGGTCGAACTCCTTGAGCTGGGGCAGGCCGATTCCGACTCGTAACGCCACGGCTCGCATCCTAGGCATTGACGGTCAAGAAGACGAACCTGGTACCGGCAGTCCCAGGAAAACGGATGCGCAGCTTCATGCCGGCGATGGCGGGCATGGTGGGGCATGGCTACGAACGATCTTCCGGGCGGCGTGTACCGCACCGGCGACCTCGACCTCACCCGCGTCGGCTACGGCGCCATGCAACTGGCCGGGCCCGGCGTCTTCGGCCCGCCGAAGGACCGCGCGGCCGCGATCGCCGTGCTGCGCGAGGTGGTGGAGCTCGGGATCACCCACATCGACACGTCCGACTACTACGGCCCGCACGTCACGAACGAGATCATCCGGGAGGCCCTGGCGCCGTACCCCGAGCGGCTGCACATCGTCACCAAGGTCGGCGCGTACCGGGACGAGCAGGGCGGCTGGCCGTTCGCGCGCAGTCCCGAGCAGCTGCGCGCGCAGGTGCACGACAACCTGCGCCGGCTCGGGCTCGACGCGCTCGACGTGGTGAACCTGCGGATGGGCGGGCTCGACGCGCCCGAGCCCGGGTCCATCGCCGAGCCGTTCGGGGCCCTCGCGGAACTCCAGCAGCAGGGCCTGATCCGGCACCTCGGGCTGAGCACGGTCAACGCGGAGCAGCTCGCCGAGGCGCAGGCGATCGCGCCGGTGGTGTGCGTGCAGAACATGTACAACATCGCCCGGCGCGACGACGACCCGCTGGTCGAGCTGACGGCGGCGCAGGGGATCGCGTTCGTGCCGTACTTCCCGCTGGGCGGCTTCTCGCCGCTGCAGTCGGAGACCCTCGCCGGTGTGGCGAAGCGGCTCGACGCCACCCCGCTCGCGGTCGCGCTGGCCTGGCTGCTGCGGCGCTCGCCGAACATCCTGCTGATTCCGGGCACGTCCTCCGTAGCACATCTGCGGGAAAACGTCGCGGGCGCCGCGCTGGAATTGCCGGATGACGCGCTGGGGGAACTTGACGCGATCTGAAACATCGACCCCGTTCGGTTGCCGTCGGGCAACGGTATATTGTCCCCGTCCAACAGCGTGGTGGGGCGGAGGGGCGATGCGCAGCGACCTGACCGCGGACCGGGAGCTCGGCCGCGACGCCGAGGGGCGGGTGCGGGTGAGCATCCGCCTGCGCGGGCTGGTCGACCTGGGCACGCAGCCCATCCTCGAACGGGCCCTGGACGAGGCCCTGGCCGTGCGCGAGGTCGGCGAGATCGTCGTCGACCTCGGCGGGCTCACCCTGCTGGACAGCACGGGCATCGCGACGCTCCTGCACGCGTACCGCCGCGGGGCATTGGTCGACATCAAGCTCCGCACGACCGGCGCGACCGGTATGGTGCACCGGGTCCTGGACATCACCGGGGTGCTGAAGGTCCTCGCCGACGAGGATTGATCGCGATGTTTGTGGGCATGCAAATGCGATGAGCCCGTCCCGTTTCACCGACGACAGCGTCCCCGAAACCGGGATCCGCAAGCTGTTCACCACCACGGGGCATTGGCAGCGCTGGCTGGACGTGGAGGCGGCGCTCGCCCTGGCCGAGGCCGACGCGGGCGTGGTGCCACCCGACGCGGCCGAGGCCATCGCCGCCGCGGCCCGCCTGGAGGAGCTGGACAAGCGCCGCATCCGGGCCGGGATCGCGGCCACCGGGCACCCGCTCATGCCGCTCATCACCGAGCTGAGCCGGGTGCTGGGCGACGACTACGGCGGCTGGGTGCACTGGGGCGCGACCACCCAGAACATCACGCAGACCGGCGACGCGCTGCTGTTGCGCGACGCCCATCAGCGGCTGCTCGCCCTGCTCGGGCGGGTCCTGGCGGCGGCCGGCGACCTGGCCGGGCGGGGCGCCGAGATGCCGATGGCCGGGCGGACCCATGGGCAGCATGCGGTACCGGTGACGTTCGGTTTCAAGGCCGCCGTGTGGATCGACGAGCTGCTGCGGCACGTGGCGCGGCTGCGGCGCTGCGAGCCCGCGGTCTTCGTGGCGATGCTCGGCGGCGCGGTCGGCACCCACGCGGCCCTCGGCGCCGACGGCCCGCGCGTGCAGGCCCGCCTCGCCGAGCGCCTGGGGCTGTGGCCGATGGACGTCCCCGCCCGCAGCGCGTCCGACGGGCTCGCGGAATACGTGTGCGTCCTGGCCATGCTGGGCGGGACCGGCGGCAAGATCGGGCGGGAGTTGTACTCCTTGATGCAGACCGAGTACGGCGAGGTCCTCGAGCCCGCGCTGCCCGGCGACGTCGGCAGCAGCACGATGCCGCACAAGCGCAACCCGAAGCTGTCGCAGGACATGATGACGATCTCGGCGCAGATCCGGGCGCTGGTGCCGCAGGCCCTCGAAGCCATGCACCAGGACCACGAGGCCGACGGGGCGTACACGGCGATGCTCGACGACGCCGTCGGGCGCGCCTGCGTCCTGGCCGGCGACCAGCTGGCCCGGCTCGCGGTGGTGCTGGAGGGCCTGGAGCTCGACCCGGAGCGGATGCGCGCCAACCTCGACCTGACCGGCGGCCTGATCGTGTCCGAGGCGGTGATGCTGGCGCTGGGCAAGGTGATCGGCCGGCAGGAGGCGCACCGGGTCGTGTCGGAGGCGGCGCACCGCGCGGCCGCCGGC
Source organism: Dactylosporangium sp. CS-033363 (assembly GCF_050942475.1). Classification (NCBI taxonomy): domain Bacteria; kingdom Bacillati; phylum Actinomycetota; class Actinomycetes; order Micromonosporales; family Micromonosporaceae; genus Dactylosporangium; species Dactylosporangium sp. CS-033363. Next base: position 4,796,030 of record NZ_CP192032.1, read on the forward strand.
GAGGGCACCTTCGCGGCGCTGCTGGACACCGATCCGCGGGTGACCACGTACCTCACCGCCGGCGACCTGGCCGCGCTGCTCGACCCGACCCGGCACCTCGGCCTGTCGGCGGAGCTGGCCCGGGCGGGCGCGCAACGCGCCCGCGCCGCGGTTCAGGGCAGCTGGGAGGTGAGCCCGGCCGCGAGCACCTCGGCCTGGACGTCGGTGATCTCCTCGCCGTAGTCGCGGACGAGTTCCGCCTTGGTGTACACGATGTGCCCGTCGGCGTCCTCCGCCTGCGGCACCAGGAAGACCCCGTCCTGCGCCACGGCGAGGGCGGGGTCGGTGTGCGTGGACTGCGCGAGCGCCCGGATGTCGTCTGCCGTGATGGTCGTCATGCCCGTGTCATTGCCCGCTCGTACCGCTTTTTAGTCCAATTGCACGGCCGCGCGGACCGCCTCGCGCAGCAGGGCGCGGCGGCGCTCGTGGTCCTCGGCCGGCTCCGCGGGCGTCGCGGCGTAGAACGCGCTCGCCGGCGACCACGCACACGCCATGCCCAGGACCAGCGCGAACAGGTCGCTCGGGCGGCCGGGCCGGAGCAGTCCGGCGGCCTGTGCCCGGGCGATCGCGAGCAGCTTCGGCTCGTCCTCGGGCCGGTCGTCGCCGAGCCGCCCCTCCGAGCGCCGCTCCAGGCGCAGCCAGGTGGTGAGGCGGATCAGCTCGGGGTGGCGCAGGTTCTCGTCGTACATCGCGACGGCGAACCCGGGCAGGTCGGTCGCGTCGAAGGTCACGGCCTCCATCAGGCGGTCGACGCGGTCGGCCACGACGGCGTCGAACAGGCCGTCCTTGCCGCCGTAGTACCCGTACAGCTGGGCCTTGTTCGTCAGTGCCGCGGCGACGATCCGGTCGATGCGGGCGCCCGCGATGCCCCGCTCCGCGAACTCCTCGGTCGCCGCGTCGAGAATGCGGCGGCTCGTGGCGGTGCCGCGCGCGGTGGTCGGGAGCTCGGGCATGCGTCCACGATAACAAACAGACCGGTTGGTCTGCCGTTGTGCTACGGTCGAAACAGACCGACTGGTCTGTCTGCTCCCCCGAGAGGACTTCGCGACATGCGCACCACCACCGCCTGGCAGGGCTCCGGCCCGGGCGCCGCGCTCCAGCGGGCCGCCATCGAGCGCCGCGACCTGCGCGCCGACGACCTCGCCGTCCGCATCGACCACTGCGGCGTCTGCCACAGCGACCTGCACGCGCTCAGCGGCGCCATCGGCAAGCCCACCGAGGGCATGGTCGCGGGCCACGAGTTCACCGGCACCGTCACCGCCGTCGGGGCCGCCGTCACCGGTTTCGAGCCGGGCGACCGGGTCGCCGTCGGCACCATCGTGGACTCCTGCGGCGACTGCGCGATGTGCGCGGCCGGCCAGGAGAACTACTGCCTGCGCGGCGCCACCAGCACCTACGGCGGCAAGGACCGCGTCGACGGCTCGATCACCCTCGGCGGGTACAGCCGCGAGTACGTCCTGCGCGCCAAGTTCGCCTACCCGCTGCCCGCCGCCCTCGACCCGGCGGCGGCCGCCCCGCTCATGTGCGCCGGCATCACGATGTGGGAACCGATGCGCGCGGCCGGAATCGGCGCCGGATCCCGGGTGGCGATCGCCGGGCTCGGCGGGCTCGGGCACCTCGGGGTCAAGCTGGCCGTCGCGCTGGGGGCGGAGGTGACGGTGCTCAGCCGTACCCCGGACAAGGCCGGCGACGCCCGCGCGCTCGGCGCCGCCGACCTGCTCGTGACGACCGACGACGCCGACCTGGCCAGGGCGACCGGCCGGTTCGACCTCATCCTCGACGCCATCCCGGCCCCGCACGACCTGGCCCCGCTGCTGCGCCTGCTCGCCCTGGACGGCACGCTGAGCGTGGTCGGCTACCCGCGCGAGGTGCAGGTCCAGCTGATGCACCTCACCTACGGCCGCAAGAACCTGTCCTCGTCCGGCACCGGCGGCACCAAGCACACCGCGGAGCTGCTCGGGTTCGCCGCCGAGCACGGCATCACGGCCGACGTGGAGGTCCTGCCGTCCGCCAAGGTCGACGAGGCGCTCGCGCGGCTGAAGCAGGGCGACGTCCGGTACCGCATCGTGCTCGACCTGTCCGATCTGGACTAAAGCGGCGCCGGCGCTCCGGCCTCGATCAGGCGCGCGATGCCCTTCGGGGCCATCGGCCGCGCGAAGTGGTAGCCCTGCGCCGTGCGGTAGCCCAGCGCGGCGAGCCGGTCGGCCTGCTCCTGCTGCTCCACGCCCTCGGCCACGATGTCCAGCCCGACGATGCGGGCCAGCGCCAGCACCGCCGCCGGCATGGTGCCGCGCCGGCCGGTCTCGTCGCGCTGGACGAAGGAGCGGTCCAGCTTGAGCTCGTCGACCGGCAGGTCCTGCAGCAGCGTCAGCGAGGACTGGTCGGTGCCGAAGTCGTCGAGGGCGACCCGCACGCCGAGCGCGCGCAGCTCCTCGAGGCGGACCGCGGCCGGGCCGAGCGCGATCGCGGCGCTCTCGGTGATCTCGACGGTGAGCCGGTGCGGGGGCACGCCGAAGTCGGCGAGGGCGGCGGCCACCGTGTCGGTGAACCCGGCCGCGGCGAGCTGGCGGCCCGAGACGTTGACGTGCACCACGCGCGGCGCGTCCGGGCCGAACTCGGTGATCCACGCGGCCAGCTGCCGGCACGCCTCGCGCAGCACCCACTCGCCGAGCGGGACGATCAGGCCGGTGCGCTCGGCGACCGGGATGAACTCGATCGGCGGCACGGCCCCGCGGGTCGGGTGCGCCCAGCGCACGAGCGCCTCGACGCCGGACAGGCGGCCCTCGTCGAGGGTCACGATCGGCTGGTACTCCAGGAAGAGCTCGCCGCCGAAGATGGCCTGGCGCAGCTGGGCGCCGAGGGCCGCCGAGCCCGCGACCGCGCCGGACATACCGGGGACGTAGCGGCGGTACCCGCTGCCGCCGTCGTGCTTGGCCGCGTACATGGCGATGTCGGCCAGCCGCAGCAGCTCGCCCGGCGCGTCGCCGGTGCGGCCGTCGGCGATGCCGATGCTGGCCCGCACCAGCAGCTCGTGGCCGTCGGCGAGGACCGGCTCGGCGAGGGCGGCGACCATGCGCTGGGCGACCAGTTCGGCCTGGGCCGGGTCGATGGCGTCGAGCAGCACGACGAACTCGTCGCCGCCCAGGCGGGCCACCAGATCCCCGGGGCGCACGCTCGCGGCCAGCCGCGCGGAGACGGCCACGAGCAGCGCGTCGCCCGCCCCGTGCCCGAGCGTGTCGTTCACGATCTTGAAGTCGTCGAGGTCGACCAGGGCCACGCTCACCGGCCGCACCGAGCTGCCGCCGAGCACGCCGGCCAGCCGCTCGTTGAACAGCGCCCGGTTCGGCAGCCGGGTCAGGGCGTCGTGGGTGGCGTTGAAGTCCAGCTGGTCCAGCAGGTCGGTGTTCTCCCGGAACGCGGTCACCTGGCGCCACACGACCAGCCCGGTGAGCACCACGGCGGCCGTCGCGGTCACGGCCAGGTCGTCGGCGCCGTTCGAGATCGAGCCGAGCAGCAGCGCGTCGATGGCGCCGACGGCGAGGTACGGCAGCACGCTGAACGGCCGCCGCGACACCGCGATCGCCGTCTCCGGCGCGGCGAGCGTGCGGAACTGCCGGCGCACCGCGATCGGCACCACCGCCAGCACCACCGGCACCGTGACCTGCGGCAGGCTCAGGTGCGGCTGGTCGACGATGAACCGCTGGGCCACCCCGCTGAGGGCACCCGCGAACAGGCCGCCGCCAAAGAGGTGCAGCGCGCCGCGGGCGACGAACACGTGCCCGGACAGCGCGACCTTGACGATCACGAAGACGGTGACGAGCTCCAGCACCAGCGTGAGGCCGGCGACGGCGAGGGAGGCGGCCTCGTACCCGCTGCTCTCCAGCAGCGGCCGCGTCTGGTAATGCCAGATGAACACCGCGGCCGCCACGATC